>CAWGJU010000001.1:0-14305 GCA_963822985.1 uncultured Alphaproteobacteria bacterium
CTCGCCATCGGCGGCCAGCTTTACCCAGTCGATCACATCGCTGCCCTCGACCACCCGCTCTCTCGTTCGATCGCGACGCTCGCCGATGCCGACGCCGGATTGGGCTACGTCGAGCACGCCAAGCAGACGCTCATCGACTCCGTGACGCAGCTCCTGTTCTGGTCGAGCCAGGGCAGCGGCGCCCTGGAGCTGGCCTATCAGGTCATCGACTTCGGCGAGGAGACGACGCCGGCGCTGATCGCCTCGCCGTCCGCCGTCGCGGCAACCGGCGGATCGGCGGCGCCGACGGTGGAGGTTACGGGCGGGCCGATCGTGGCGACGCCGGGGGCCGTCGCCGCGCTGGGCGCCGTCGTCGATCCGACCGCGTTCGTCGCCGGGCTGACCACGATCACGCCCTCGCCGGTCGCGGCGCGGGGCGCGGTCGCCGACCCGACCGCCGATGTGACCGGGCTGGCGATCATCGTTCCGGCGCCGGCCACGGCGCTGGGCGCGGTCGCCGGTCCGACCGCCGGCATTGCCGCGATACCGCTGGCGACCCCGGCGCCGGCCTCGGCGCTGCGGCGCATCGGCGCGCCGCTGGTCCTGGTCGGCGGCGTCGCGCCGACGACCGCCGCGCAGGATCTTGCCGCCGAGCACGTCGGCGGCGCTTGGCTGGTGCTGGTGACCATCGACCATGCGGACCTGCCGGCGCCGTTCCGGCTGACGTCCGACGGGGTCGACACCACCAGCCAGGGCTACATCTTTTCGGCGCTGCCGTTCGAGGTGGTCTTGCCCGATGACGCCGAGGCGAGAGCGCCGCGCGCGCAGTTGCGGATCGACAACACCTCGCTGGAGGTGATTGCCGCCCTGCGCGGGTTGGTCGATCCGCTCGGCGTCACCCTGCAGATCGTTCGCGCCAGCGCGCCCGACGTGATCGAGCGGGAATGGTCCGGGCTCGAATGGCAGGCGTCGACCTACGACGTCGGCTTCATCTCGGGCACGCTGGGCGTCGACGACATGGCCGCCGAGGAGTTCCCTTATGAGACCTTCGACGGCCGCTATTCGGGGCTGTGGCCATGAGTGGATTGCGCTTGCGCCGCCGCGCCGCGCATGGCGACTTTCGGCGCGTTCCGGCGACTCCAAAAAACACAGGCTTGCCAATGACTTATATTCCACTTTGCGCCGTTGTGCTTTTTGGCGCACCGACGGCGCGTTTTCGATGAGCGCCCCGCCGATCCTCGCGCGCATCGTCGCGCCGCATTTTGTCGCCGGGATCGAGGTCGATGCCGAGACGCACCGGGTCTGCCGCGCCGCGCCGATTGTCGCCTACATGCGCGGTTGGTGCGCGACGACCGTCGCCGACTACTGCGCCAGGAAGCGCTGGACCATCGCGCGCGTGGACGCGCCGGACGTCGGGGCAAACGGATGAGCACGCAACCGCCCGCCTGGGCTGGCGTTTACGTCGGCATTCCCTACCGCGACCACGGAAGCGACTGGTCGGGCTGCGACTGCTGGGGTCTCGTCCGGCTCATTTACCGCCAGCGCGCCGGGATCACGCTGCCGGATTATGCGGGCGATTATGCCGACGAGGCCGATACCGAGGGCGTCGGGCGCTGCGTCGAGGCCGCCCGCGTTTCGGGAACCTGGTCGTTGATCGACGGCCCGCCCGTGGCCTTCGACGTCGTTGAAATGCTCTCCGTGCTGCGCGCCCGTAACGGCTGGTCCTATCCGCCGCTGCACGTCGGCGTTCTCGTCGCCGCCGACTGGCTGATCCACACCGAGGCGGCCACCGGCGCACGGCTGGTCCGCCGCGACGATCGGGCGCTTGGCAAGCGCGTTGCCGGTTTCTGGCGTCATCGGGCGCTCTGCGATGCCGCTTGACCAGCCGCTGCGCCCCAGCCTGACCGTCGCCGCCTGTCCGCGCCCGTTTTCTGGCCGCCGCATCGAGCTCAGCGTGCCGGCCGGGCTGACGCTGGCCGAGATCGTCGCGCTCGCCATCCCCGACCCGGCTTGGCACGGTCACGCCGTCGTGCTGATCGGCGACGAGCGGATCGAGCGCGCCTACTGGCGCCGGGTCCGGCCTTGTCGGCGAGCACTTTCGGTGGACGGCACGCTGCTGGACGGGCCAGCACCAAGAGCTCCGCCCCAAGGACGGCTCCGGAGCGCCGCCGGATGCGGGACGCAATGGCGAGCAGAGACCGCGGGCAGAAGCGCGGCAACGGGACGCAGCGTCAGACCACGATCCGGAGCCGGCATACCCCAAGGGCCGCGGCAAGGAGGCGAAGCTCCGCTTCATGGGGCATGCGCTGATGGAGAACCGCAACGGGCTGATCGTCGGCGCCGTCGCCACGCCGCGCCTCGGGCCACGCCGAGCGGCTGGCCGCCGTGGAGCTGATCACGCCGCACGCGGAGGCGCCGGGGCGGCCGGAGCCGATCACGCTGGGCGCCGACAAGGGGTACGACGCCGCAGGACTTCATAGCCGAGCTGGGCGAGATCGACGTCACCGCGCACGTGGCGCAGAACCTCAGCGGCCGGCGCTCGGCGATCGACGGACGAGACGCGCGCGATCCCGGCTACACGGTCAGCCTGCGCATCCGCAAGCGCATCGAGGAGGCCTTCGGCTGGGCCAAGACCATCGCCGGGCTCAGCAAGGCCCGCCACCGCGGGCTGGCGAAGATCGACTGGCAGTTCACCTTCGCCATGGCCGCCTACATCCGTCCGGCTGCCAAAGCTGCCAAAGCCCCGGCTTGACGGCGGACTCCGTCCGGAGTGTCCCAGCGCCCGAAAACTCCCGGCAAACGACGGTAGCAACGACGGTAGCCAGCACAGCGCAAGCAAATGACCCCACACCAACCGCGAAGAGGGCAAAGGGAAGAGGCAAGCCGGGCGCGATGGTCGCGGTGCATATCGTGCCGCGCGGCCCCAACGGCGCGCGCATGGGCGGCATGATCGCGATTGCCGTTCTCGCCATCGCCGTCTCGGCACTGACCTACGGCGCGCGACCGGCCCGGCGTCCATGGGCGCGGCCTGGGCCGGCGCGGCCGCCGCGATGGCCGGCGCCGCCGTGTCCATCGGCGGCTCGCTCCTGCTCAATCAGATGGTGCCGCCGCCGTCGGCCGAGGTCAGCCAGGACTACGGCAACGACAAGCCGGCCTGGGCGATCTCGGGCGGGCGCAACCGCGCCAACCCGTGGGGCAAGGTGCCGTTTCTGCTCGGCCGCTTTCAGCTCACCCCGCCCTATGCCGCCATCCCTTACCGCGAGATCGTCGGCGGCGACATCTACTGGCGGGCGCTGTTCGCGCTGAGCCACGGCCCGGTGGTGATCGAGGAGATGCGGATCGGCGAGACCCTGCTCGACGCCTTCGAAGGCGTCGAGACCGAGTTCCGCCGCGGCTACTGGTCGTTGACGGATCGCGGCGCCTGGGACCCGCAGACGGCGGCCTATCCGTCGAGCCCCGCCTTTGCCGACACCTGGACCGCTCAGCCAAGCCGGCAGCGTCGGCGGGGTCGCCTACGCGGCCGGCGAGACGATCACCTACAACGGGCTGGCCTCGGCCGGCACGGCCGATGGCTGGGACCGCGACCAGGGCCAGCCGTTCAGGCTCTACCCGTCCGACGTCTACGAGGAAGGCCTGGCGGTCGCGGTCGCGACCAGCGAGACCCGCACGACCCAGACCAACGCCGACGAGATCAGCGTCGAGTTCACCTTTGCGCGCGGGCTGTGCCACATCCAGAACGATCCGCCCGGCAAACGCTCCGACCGCACGGTGCAGATCCGCATTCAGCAGTCACCGACCGGCGCCGGAGACCTGGACCACGGTCGCGACCAAGACCGTCACCGGCCGCCAGCTCACCCCGCTGTTCGTCGGCCACCGCTGGAAGCCGGCCGACTACGGCGCCGCCGATCCGGGCGGGCAGTACGACGTCAAGGTCACCAACCTCTCGGGCGAGCACGACGAGGAGCGCAACTTCGGCAATTTCTCCTGGATCGCGCTCAGGACCATCACCACGCAAAGCCCGGTGCCGGTCGGCGGCGTCGCCATGCTCGCCGTTCGCATCCTGTCGTCGGGCCAGCTCCAGGGCGTGCTCGACGAGCTGCGCGTCGTCGCCCAGACCCTCGCGCGCGACTACGACGCGGTCTCGGGCTCGTGGGTCTGGCGGCCGACCTCGCAACCCGCGGCGCTGTGCCGCCACGTCCTGCAGCATCCGGCGCGCCAGCGCCCGGCGGCCGACGCCGCCATCGACCTCGCCCGCTCTGGCCGACTGGGACGCCATCACCCGCGCCAAGGGCCGGGTCTACAACGGCGTGGTCGAGGCCAAGGGCTCGCTGTGGTCGGCGCTGGTCGACATCGCCCGCGTCGGCCGGGCGACGCCGTCCCTGCGCGATCTGATCTTCTAGGTCGTCATCGACGAGCCGAAGACCGCGCCGGTGCGGCTGTTCACCCCGCGCAATTAGCTGGTCCTACGAGGGCGAGATCGCCCACGGGCCGATGCCGCACGCCTACCGGATCGGCTACCTCGACGCCGATCGCGACTGGCACGCCGACGAGGTCGTCGTCTACGACGACGGCCAGACGGCCGCGACCGCGACCCGGATCGAGCGGGTCGAGTGGCCCGGCATCACCAGCCGCGCCCAGGCCTGGAAAGAGGGCCGCTATCACTTGGCGCAGCAGCGGTTGCGCCGCGAGATCCACCGCATCGTCGTCGACTTCGAGCACCTCGCCTGCGAGCGCGGCGATCTGGTCGCCCTGCAGCACGACGTGATCGCCGTCGGCCTCGCCTCGGCGCGGATCGCCGCGCAGTGGCCGACGACGGCAGCGTCGTGACCGCCGTCACCCTCGATGCGCCGGTGACCATGGCCGACGGCACCGACTACGGCCTGCGCGTCCGCCGGCTGGTCGGCGCCGCCCAGGTCACGACGCTGTACCGGGTCGCGACCGAGGCCGGTCGGCCAGGCGACGTTGACCCTTGCCGATCCGCCGGCCCTGGCCGACGCCCCGGCCGTGGGCGACCTCTGCGCCTTCGGCGAGTACGACCGCGAGACCCTGCGGGTGCTGATCCGCGACATCGAGCCGCGCAACGACCTTACCGCCCGGCTGACGCTGGTCGCCGAGGGCGCCGGCGTTCATACCGCGAGCCAGGGCACGATTCCGCCCTACGATCCCAAGGTGACGGTGGCGGTCGCGATCCCGGCGCCGGTCGTGACCGAGGTCAACAGCGACACCGCGGCGATGCTGGTCACCGCCTCGCGCACCCTGGTCGAGCGGGTGGTCTTCACCCTGGCGCCGATCGCCATCGCCGGCACGACCATGCACGTCTCGTTTCGCCCGACCGGCACGGCCGCGCCCTGGGCGCAGGCGACGGTGCAGGAGGAAACCGCGACCAGCGTCGCCATCGTCGGCGTCACCTCGGGCGAGAGCTACGATTTCCGCCTGCAGCGCACCCACCCGGATTACCTCGCCTCGCCGGCCGCGACCGTGACCAACCACCTGGTCGTCGGCCGCTCGGCCGACCCGGCGGCGCTGCAAAACCTGACCCTGGCCGTCGTCGGCGGCCAGGCGCTGTTGCGCTGGGATCTGCCGGCCGACCTCGACGTGCAATACGGCGGCTGGATCGTCTTTCGCCATTCGCCGGCAACCTCGGGCGTCGCCTGGAGCGACACCACCTCGATCGGCCGGGCGGTCAACGGCGACCAGACCCACGTCTACCTGCCGCTCAAGGCCGGCACCTACATGGGCCGGGTCTACGACAGCCTCGGCAATATCAGCGCGAGCGCCTCGATCACGACCAAGCAGGCCAGCGTGCTCGCGTTCTCGCCGGTCGACGAGCTGGTCGAGGACCCGACCTTTCCGGGCAGCCACGACGACACCGAGGTTTCGGGCGGCGCCCTGCAACTGCTGACCGGCGACTTCGACACCGTGCCCGACACCGACGCCCTGCTCGACTGGGATACCGGCGGGCTCGGCACCGTCGACGCCGGCGTCTACGCGTTCTCGGCCGGGCTCGATTTCGGCGCGGTGACCAACGTGCGCCTGACCGCGCATATCGCCATGACCGTGGTCAACACCCTGGACCTGATCGACGAGCGGACGACGCCGATTGACGACTGGCCGGACATCGACGGCACCGAGGGCGCGGCCTGCGATGCGGCGATCTGGGCGCAGACCACCGACGACGACCCGGCCGGCTCGCCGACCTGGGGGCCGTGGATCCGCATCGACAGCGCCGAGGTCGCCTGCCGCGCCGTCGGCAACGTCGAGTGCCGGCTCACGACCACCGACCCGACCTTCAACATCCAGATCTCCGAGCTGCGGCTCAAAGCCGAGGAGGTCGCTAGAGCTGATGCCAGACATTGCAAGGCTGGACGCGAACGGCGTGCTCGTCGCCGTCGCGACTGTCGCGCCGCCCGACCACAGGGACGACCCGCAGGCGCGCACGTCGCCCTGCCGCTACGGCCACGACATGGCGACCAAGCTCGGCGGCTACCGCTACGACTGGCACCGGGCCTGTTTCCTGCCGCTCTCGCGCGAGCCGCTGGACGAGGCCGAGCGCGAGGCGCCGGGGCTGGTCGAAGGTCTGGTCGAGATGGTCGAGCAGCTCGAGCGCGACGGCGCCACCGTGCCGGCCAAGACCCGCGCCGCCGTCACAGCGTGGCGCAAGTCGTTCGACGGCGCGGGGCCGCCGATGACCCAGGCCACCGACCTCGGCCAGATCGCCAACGTCCCCGGCAGCAGCTATCGCGCGCGGGTCAACGCCGGCTTTCAGGCGCTCGCTTCGCTGCACTACGGGACAGCCGCGCCGAGCCCGACCTATCCGCTGATGGGCTGGGCCGACCAGTCGACCGGCAAGATCTGGCTGCGCGACGCGGCCAACACCGCCTGGGCCGAGATCGGCGTCATCGGCCCGCCGTTCGCCTGGACCGCCGTTGCCGGTTCCAGCGGCGGCGGCTTTTCGACCGGCGACGTCAAGGCGACCCTGCGCGCCGCCGCCGACTAGCGGCTGGGTGCTGATGGACGACGGCTCGATCGGCGGGGCCAGCTCGGGCGCGACCTCGCGCGCCAACGCCGACTGCCAGGATCTGTTCGCTGCTGCTGTGGGCCAACGTCTCGAACACCTGGGCGCCGCTGCAGGACGCGAGCGGCACGCCCGGTCGGGCGCGGCGCCTCGGCCGCCGCCGACTGGGCGGCGAACCGGCGGCTGGTGCTGCCGAAGACCCTGGGCCGGGCGCTCGCCTGCGCCGGCTGGGGATCGGGCCTGAGCGACCGGGCGCTCGGCGAGGCGGTCGGCGCCGAGACCCACCTGCTCGGCGTCGACGAGATGCCGGCGCACAACCACGCCGGCGTCGACCGCCAACAGCAGCGGCAGCCATTCGCATAGCGGCGGCTGGGGCATCGGCGGCAACGCCTACTGTCCCGGGTCGGTCGATGGCAGCTACGGAAACGTCAACACCGGCTCCGGCGGCGCCCATACCCACACCCTGAGCGTCGCCAGCCAGGGCGGCGGGCAGGCGCACAACAACATGCCGCCGACCGCCTTTCTCAACTTCATGGTCAAGCTGTAGGGGGCGGCGATGGCGCAATCCAGCACTCTCGGCGCGGTCCCGGCCTCGAGCGGCTACAACGTCCGCGTCAACCTCAACGCCTCCGACGAGGCGCTCGCCAGCGAGAACGAGGGCGCCAGCGCGCCCGGTCTGACCTGGCCGCACATGCGTTGGCGCGACCACGCCTCGGGCCTGCGCTACCGCCGCAACGCCGGCAACACGGCCTGGGTGATCGCCGAGGCCTACGCCGAAAACCACCGACCCCGGCGCGACCGACGACGATGCCGCCGGCTACGTCGCCGGGTCGCGCTGGATCAACACCGCCGCCGCCCGCGTCTTCGTCTGCACCGATCCGCAGGCGGGGGCGGCGGTCTGGCACACCGCCGAGACCACCGGGCGGATCGGCACCGGGACCAGCTTTCCCGGCTCGCCGGTCGAGGGCGACGCGTTCTATCGCACCGACCTCGATTGCCTGTTCGTCTACGACGCGACCCGGTCGAAATGGCTGGGCGCGCTCGAAAGCGACGGCGGCGGGTTCAACGGCGATCTCGCCCAGAACACCTACATGCGCCGCTTCAACGGCGGCGACTTCGGCTCGGCGAAAGGCATCCTGATCCCCTACGACGCGACCATCGTCGGGCTGTCGGCCTGCTGGACGACGGCGCGGACCGCATACCTGCGCGCGCACCGCTCGGGCGTCGTCGTCTCGACCGCCGGCGACGGGTCGAGCGTGACCCAGATCGCCGACTTTACCCTCGACGACGACTTCGACGCCGGCGGCATCCTCGCCTTTTCGACGACCGGGCACTCCAGCGCCGTGACCGACATCCAACTGCGCTGCTGGTGGCGGCGGCGCGCCAGCTAACGGGGGACCGCGACCATGACCACCGTCTATCTCAGCCGCGATGCGGCCGGCGCGATCACCGGCGTCTACGCCAAGGTCAGGCCGGGTCTCGCCGAGGAGCCGGCCGACGACGCCAGCGCCGAGGTCCAGGCCTATCTGTATCCGCCCGACCTGTCGATCTACCGCCGCGCCGGCGCCGGGCGACGCGCCCGGCGGTTCGCCCAAGCCCTCGACCGCGACCCGCTCGGCGCGCTCGTCGACCGGGCCAAGTCCGAACCCATCGCCTGACCGTCAGGCGTTCAGTCGACCACCCGAAAGAGGAGACCCACCCCATGACCACCCGCGTCATCGTCGACCAGGCCACCGCCGCCGGCCAGCTCTGCGCCGAGGCGGTCGGCCAGATCCTCGACGGCAAGGCCAAGCTCGCCCGCCTCGCCGAGATCCTCTACGCCGCGATCTACATCGACGGGGTGACCAACGACCTCGCCGCCGTCGAGGCCGAGCTTGGGATCGACGCCGGCCAAGGGCAGCAGGCCTTCGACCTTATCCAGGGCGCGCGTCTTGCGCTGGACGACAACGCCATCGTCGCCCTGCGCGAGATCGACCAGGGGTAAGCGAACCATGCGGCCTCGTGCAGCGCAGGGTCGGACAGGGAGAGCTTGATGAGCGAGAACCACGGCACCACCAGCGCCTGGACGTGGCTCGCCGTGATCGTCGTCCCGTTGCTGACCCTGTGTCTCGGGGGTCTCACCTACTGGGTGCGCAAGCTCGACGATCGCCAGTTCGAGATCGTCCAGGAGGTGGTCACCAGGACCGACCTCGAGCGCGCAACCGATCGTCTCGAGCGCCGGCTCGAGGGGCTTGCCCGCCTGGTCGTCGAGAGCAACCGCCCGGACCACGAGCGCCGCAGCGAGCCGACCCGCCGACGCTGATCCCCGAACGTTCGGCTGCGACGCCACGATCCGGCGTACCGCCGCGGGCCAATCCTTGCTCCAACGCCGCGTCCGGCTTTTGGCTCCACCGCGCCGGCCCTCAACGCCAAGCCTGCCGCGCACTTGTCCAGGCCGGGCGTGGCTGACCCCGATCCCCGCTGTTTGTCCGCGTTCGCTCTTTCTGATGAGGAGGTCTCGCGATGCTGACCCTGCTCGGCTCGCTGTTGGGATTCTTGACGTCCGCCTTCCCGCAGCTGCTCGGCCTGGTCCACGATTGGCAGGATCGCAAGCACGAGCTCGCGATCCTCGACCGGCAGATGCAGATGCAAACGCTGGGGCATACTCAGCGCCTCGAAGAGATCAACGTCTCCGCCGATATCGCCGAGAGCCAGGCGCTCTACCGCCACGACGCGCAGCCTTCGGGCGTCAAGTGGGTCGACGGGCTGCGCTCGTCGGTGCGGCCGATGATCACCTACGCGTTCTTCCTGCTGTTCGCCGCGGTCAAGGGCTCGGGGCTGTACCTGCTGATCGCCGTCGAAGGCCTCGTCCTCGCCGAAGCCCTGCCGCAGGTGTGGGACGGCGAAACCGCCGCGCTGTTCGCCGCCGTGGTCAGTTTCTGGTTCGGCGCCCGGTCGCTGGCCAAGGCGAGAGAGGGACGCTGAGCCGATGCGTCATGTCACCGATGCCGGCCTCGCCCTGATCAAGCGCTTTGAGAGCTTCAGCCCGACCGTCTACGTCTGCCCCGCCGGATACGAAACCGTTGGCTACGGCCACGTTGTCCTGGACGGTGAACGCGAGCGGTTCTTGGGCGGCATCGATGAGAACGAGGCCGAGGACCTGCTTCGTCGCGACGCCGGCATCGCCGAGCGCGCCGTGCTGCGGCTGATCACCGTGCCGCTCAACGACGGCCAGTTCGATGCGTTGACGTCGTTCGCGTTCAACGTCGGTGGGGGCGGGCTGCAGCGCTCGACGCTGCGCCGCAAGGTCAACCGCGAGGAGCACGCGCTGGTGCCGGCCGAGTTCATGAAATGGATCTGGGCCGGCGGCCGCAAGCTGAAGGGGCTGGTGCGGCGGAGGGAGGCGGAGGCGGTGACTTTAATCCACCGCAAGC
The DNA here is from genome assembly GCA_963822985.1 of uncultured Alphaproteobacteria bacterium. Lineage (GTDB taxonomy): Bacteria > Pseudomonadota > Alphaproteobacteria > Rhodobacterales > Rhodobacteraceae > Thermohalobaculum. The sequence continues at coordinate 10,408 of CAWGJU010000001.1, forward strand.
ATCGTGCAGAACAATGGCGAAAACAGACTAGAATGCGAGAGCAGATGATAGCGCGTTTAAAGTCAAACTAGTAGGTAAAATAAATATTTTTCATCATGAGCGCTTCGAAAACAGTCTAAACGTACCCGACGCTAACTTGACGGTCGCCTCCCAATATTTTCCACAGCTACCATACGCTTACGCACTGTGATAGCAGCGTGATCTGGTGCGATGCGCGCTGCTGTATCTTTCTGTGTGCCAGCAGCGAGATTGTTCTCCTCCGATGGGAGATCCGTAATGAAAACTCATTCGGCCGTTTCTAGTGAAAACCAAAGCGCGGTTTTCGACGCCCTTGTTGAGAACTGCTTCGAATTCGGTGATGATCACCGAGGCGACGCCAAAGAACCCGAGAGTCGTCTATGTGAACAAGGCCTTTACCGACCTTACCGGCTATTCCACGGAAGAAGTGCTGGGAAAGTCGCCGAGCTTTTCCTGCAAGGTTCCGGAACCGATGCATCCGTTCTGCAACGGTTGCACGCGGATATGGCGGCCGGGGAGCGTTTTCGAGGGCAAGGCTGTCAACTACCGAAAAGACGGCTCCGCTTTCACGATGGTGGTTGGCGCGTCATTCCGGTGACCGGCAACTCGGCCCAGCCCGCGTACTTCGTCGCATTTCAGCGGGAGGCTCACACCCCGTAAGGCCTTCCGTCTAAGGAAGTTGTGTGACCTTCGCTGGGCGCGTCGGACGGGATGGAGGCATTCGGCTCAGGCTTCAGAACGACGGCCTTCTTCGTTAAGAGTAGCACTCCTTCCAGGGCAGCTCCCGGCCTCGATGGTGGAAGAACCCCCCGGACTGTGCCCACGTGAGCACATCCAGCGCCGCTATCATTTGTGAAAATGCGGCCTCAGCCGGAGAACGCACGGTAAGCACCCGGCCTTGGCGAACGGTGCGGAAAGTGGTGTATCAACTGTGCGGGATGAAGTGCCACACAAATTGCGTCCGGCCGCTGCCGCCTTCAGCTCGATCGCCGCGGTATGCACCAACTGGTCCAGCGCTGCCTTCGATGCTCGGTAACTGTACACCAGACCGCCCAACTGGTTGAAGTCGCCGATGCTCACCACCTTGGCTGACAGCGTCGCGAAGCAGCGCCTTGTCAGTGCTCTGGGTAACTCTGGAGAGGAAATGTTTCATCAGCATACGCGGGTCCAATTGCGTTGACTGCGAACGCCTTCGCCATGTGTTCCGGCTCCAAGTGCCGCCAACTGCGCTCTGGCATGCGTCCCCCAACTCGTGCAGAAACCCCGTGGCATCGATCACGAGGCGCGGTTCGACCGCACCGAGCGCCGGGCCGCCGGCGGCGGCAATCGAGGGCCTCCACGGTCAGATCTAGCGCCGGTGCCGTCGTGCGGCCGAGGCCGATAACACGCACGAAGGAAGGCGCCTGCCGGAGCGTTGCGAAAAACGCCGCGCCTATCGCTCCCGAGGCACCGATTACCACTGCGGTTCCGCCTGCGGGGAAGCTTGCCAGCGCCAGACCACCTTTCATCGCAAAGACCTTTCTAGCCGCTGTTCGGGCATAGCGGTTGAAGGTGCCGCCGTGCGATTTTGCCAAGGAGACCGCCAGTGATCGACGTGCCGCTGATGCGCGCACTGCTGAAGGCAGTGCCGATCGACCACGGCGGCCTCGGCCCCGTCGCTTGATCCCGATTTTCAGCGGTCGGAGGGGTTAGCAGCCGTCCTCCCCCGGGAGGAGGGTGGCGCGAGCCTTTCCGGCGCGTTCGGCCCGCCTCATGGGCATCGCATCGACGAGGCCGGAAGAGCTGCTCGTTTGTCGCGGCGTGCGATTGTCTTAGCTTGATCTCACCGTCGAGGCCAATCAACAGCACCGCCCCGGGCTTCGGCCCCAGCGCCAGCGCTGCGCGGATTTGCGCGGCATGCGCAATCGTACGGCCATCCATTTTGCAGGTCGCCCGGTCTCCCACGACTTCGACCGGCCCATATACGTCTTCCCTCCAGCCGGAAGCGTCCCGATCGACCTCGGCGCGCTGCGCCGAACGCAACGGATCATCTTCGGCGGCAACATTGACGACAACCAGACGAAACCGCCACCGGGCGTCGGAGAGGACATCAGCCGCCAATGCCGATGGCAGCAGGAAACCTGTCAGCACAACAAGGAAGGCGGCGATATGGACGGCAGGCGACGACATCAACTATTGGATGTGCGCCCACCAGCGCTCGCGATCAACCCTCCGAGTCTCAAGCTGGGGTGCGTCAGGGTTTTTTGAGACATTCGGCTGCGGCTAAATGAACCGCAAAAGGAACGCAAAAGGAAGGAGAGCTGAATGGACGGAATGGTTGGGACTGCGACGACGCAGCCGGCGGACTTGGCGGAGCGCTCCCGAACAGCTGGCGGAGACAAGTCCGCCGGCGGGCCGCCGCCGCGACGCTTCTCGGCGAAGCGGAAGCTGAATGCGGTAAACCGGCTGATGCGGGGCGAGCCTTTGGAGCTGGTGTCTCGCGAGCTCAACGTCACGGCGGCGCGGCTGTCGTCCTGGCGCGACCAGGCGCTCCTGGCCGCCGAAACGGCGCTGAAGGACCGGGATCGCGACGACCGCGACGACGAGATCGCCCGGCTGAAAGGCAAAGTCGGCGCGATGGCGGATGCTGGAGATCGAGCTTTTGTCCGACAAGATCGCGCGCCTGGAGGGTGGCGCCAGCCCCTTGGCACAGCGGAGGCCGAGGCGATGAGCCGGGCGGTCTCGCCCTCCGCTGGTCGGGTTTATGGCCTGGCGCGGGTCACCCGCTGCTGGAAGGTCTCGCGGGCGAGCCTCTATCGCCATCGCCAGGCCGCCTTGGCGTCGAGGCACCGCCCCGGCCCCATGGGCCCTTGCGACGACGCGACGCTGGTGGAGCACATCAAGCAGGTGATCGCCGAGAGCCGGTTCACCGGCGAGGGCTACCGCAAGATCTGGGCACGGCTGCGCGTCTCCGGGATCCGGAGTTCACCCGGACGCATCCGCCGGCTGATGCGGGAGAATGGGCTGTTGGCGCCGCACCGGGTCCGCAAGCGGCCGGAGAAGACGCACGACGGCACCATCATCACCGACGCCGTGGACGTCCTGTGGGGCACCGACATGACCCAGACCATCACCGTGGCAGACGGCGTGGCCCATGTCTTCGTCGCCGTCGATCACTGCAACAGCGAATTCGTCGGCATCCACGCCGACAAAAGCGCCAACCGCTTCCAGGCCTTGGAACCGGTGCGCCAAGGCATGCGCCAGCACTTCGCCGCCATCGGCAAGGACGTGGCCGCCGGCCTCAAGCTCCGCCACGACCATGGCTCGAACTACATGTCCCATGACTTCCAGAGCGAGATCGCCTTCCTCGGCATCGAGGCCTCGCCGTCCTTCGTGCGCGAGCCGGAGGGCAACGGCGTCGCCGAGCGCTTCATCCGGACGCTGAAGGAGAACCTGCTCTGGGTGCGCCACTTCGAGACCATCGAGGAGCTGCGCCTGGCGTTGCTCGACTTCGCCGCCTGGTACAACACCCACTGGCTGGTCGGCCGCCATGGCCACCGGACACCCGCCCAGGTCAGGGCCGACCAGCGACTCGCCCGTGGATCAGGCCGCATGACCGTCGCAGACGCTCTTCTAGTAGACCGTGGCGCAGTACAGCGCGACATCGCGGCCGTAGCGATCTGTGTCCCTTTCCTGGCAGCGTACCGTTCGCTCACCGATTCGGTCAGCGAGCGCCAACGCTGCTTGCTGGCCACAGCGGTACGGTTTCTGGCCGGCTTGGCAGAGTTGGGCACTTTCCGGGGGCGATTGCGGAGAGTTGCCGGCGCGTAGCGTTTGACGCTATCGGTCGGTATGCACCCTTGCCTCGAATTTCAGGTCGGGAACGCGGAGGTGCCGATTT
>CAWGJU010000002.1:0-17591 GCA_963822985.1 uncultured Alphaproteobacteria bacterium
AGCGCCGTCGTGACGCCACGGCAGGTGCCGCTGCCGGAGGGGCACTCGGCGCAAACCACGGCGAACATTCCGTAAGCCCGTCGGGATTCTCTCCGTTCGTTAGTGGCATAGGCATGGTCTCACGCGTGAGACCATGCCAGATCCGCCATTCCGGGCGTGACCGGGCAGTCTCCCGGGCGCCCGAGATCGTCCGCTCAGGTGGAGAGCCCCCATCGAGTGATCCAATCGGATTTTTAGTGCATGACGGGTCTGTGGTCCACCGGGACAATGCTCTCCTGGGCGGGCGGTCTGTTGAACCGCCCCGGGTTTCCCGGAGGGCTTTGGGCTCAAGATTTAGGCGGCGTTTTCATGGGCATTCAGGGGTTCATAGAAGGCGTCCTCCGCTTCATTGGGTGTGATGTATCCGATGGCGCTGTGCAGGCGTTCGGCGTTGTACCAGGCGACCCATTTCAAGGTTTCCCACTCGACCCGGGCCGTGGATTTCCAGGGGCTGAGGAAGTTGATGACCTCGCTCTTGAACAGACCGATGATGCTCTCGGCCAAGGCGTTGTCGTAGCTGTCGCCGACGCTGCCGACGGAGGTGTCGATGCCAGCCTCTGCCAGACGCTCGGTGTACTTGATCGACAGGTACTGGCTGCCCCTATCGGAATGATGGATCAGACTGCCCGCTTCTGAGGGGGCCCGCTGACAGATCGCCTGGTTCAGGGCATCCAGCACGAATGCAGTGGTCATCGAGGTGGAGACGCGCCAGCCGACGATCTTCCTCGCGAAGACGTCGATCACGAAGGCGACGTACACCATGCCCTGCCAGGTCGAAACATAGGTGAAGTCGGAGACCCATAGCTGGTTCGGCATCTTTGCAGCGAAGGTCCGATTGACCTTGTCGTCCGGACAGGGCTGCGATGTGTCCGGGTTGGTGGTGATGACCTTCTTGCCCCGGACAACGCCTTGCAATCCCATTGCTTTCATCAGCCGCTCCACCGTGCATCGGGCGATGTCGTATCCTTCCCGGCGCAGCGTATGCCAGACTTTGCGCGCTCCGTACCGGCGGCCGCTGGCAGCGAAGACCCGCTCGATCTGGCGGCTGTCTTTCTCGTCCTGCTTCGCACGATCCGAAGCCAGGCCCGGGTCGTACGCGATCGCGGCCCGCGCATAGTACGTCGACGGTGCGATCGGCAGCACACGGCAGATCGGCTCGACACCGAAGACGGCCCGGTTTGCGTCAATGAACCCGGTCATTTCTTGAATGGGCGGTCGAGCTCCGCCTGGGCGAAATACGCGCTGGCCTTCTTCAGGATCTCATTGGCGACGCGCAGCTCCCGGACCTCGCGCTCCAACTCCCTGATCCGATCCCTCTCCGCGCTGGCCAGACCGGGACGCTCTCCGGCATCACGCTCGGCACGCTGGCACCAGACGCGCAGGCTGTCCGGAGAACAGCCAAGCTTCGGCGCAATCACCCTGTAGGCGGCGTTGTCGCTCGGATATTCGGCCCGCTGTTCCTTGAAAAGCCGAACGCCACGATCGCGCAGCTCGGCGGGGTAAGTCGGGGTGTAGGTTCTCTTGCTCATGGCGGGTATCCTTGGAGAGATTTACTCTCCGGGAAACCCGGGGCGGTTCATGTAGCCGAGAGCACTGTGCGGACGGACGGTGTTGTAGTGGCGGCGCCACTATTCGATGAGGATCTGTGCCTCGCGGCGGGAGTAGAAGACCTCTGCGTTCAGGGGCTCGTCGCGGAAGCGGGCGTTGAATGCCTCGCAGTATCCGTTCTCCCACGGGGACCCCGGCTCAATGAAGGCCGTTCTGGCGCCGACGGCAGCGATCCAGCGCCGGACCTTCTCGGCGACGAACTCGGGGCCGTTATCGGATCTGATGTGGTCGGGCGGACCACGAAGGATGAAGAGGTCTGTCAGGGCATCGACCACAGCGACCGAGTTGAGCTTGCGTTCGACGCGGATCATGAGTGCCTCCCTGGTGAACTCGTCGATGATGTTGAGCGTCCGGCACGCCCGGCCGTCATGGGTGCGGTCCAGGACGAAATCATGGGACCAGACGTGATCGGGCCGCTCCGGGGGAAGCCGGATGCAGGAGCCGTCCGTCAGCCAGAGGCGGCCTTTCTTCGGCTGTTTCTGCGGAACCTTCAGACCCTCCCGGCGCCAGATCCGCTCGACCCGCTTCTCGTTCACGTGCCAGCCGGACTGGTTGAGCATGCCCGTGATCATGCGATAGCCGTAGCGGCCGTACCGGCGCGCCAGTTCGATGATGTCTTCGGTCAGGCGGTCTTCATCGGGTCGGCCCTGCGGGACCTTGCGCTGCGTCGACCGGTGCTGGCCGAGAACGCGGCAGGCCCGGCGCTCGGCGACGCCATGGATCTGCCGCACGTGGTCGATGCATCGCCGGCGGCGCGCAGGGCTCAGAAGTTTCCCCGGGCCGCCTCCCTGAGGATCAGCTTATCCAGTGTCAGGTCAGAGACTGCACGCCGCAGCCGCTGGTTCTCTTTCTCGAGCTCCTTCAATCGCCTCAGCTGCTCCCGCCCCATGCCGCCATAGAGCTTGCGCCACCGATAATACGTCTGCCGCGTCACGACGATCTGTCGAACCGCATCCGCGACCGACATACCTTGACCCTGCAGCACCTCGACCTGCCGCAGCTTCGACACGATCTCCTCGGGCTTGTCTCTCTTCCCAGCCATTCCCTGGTCCTCCGGAAAACGGGCTCATCTGAACCCTCCTCGCGGACCACTTCAATGGGGGCACTCCACACCGTACCTCGGCGAGGCTAGAGCGGAATCCCATCAGTTTGGATCGTAGCCGGCGGCGGTGAAGTAGTTGGCGCACTCGGCTGGACTGAATGTTGCGACGATGCGGCCGATGGCGGACCAGAGGCCGTCGAGGGTGCGCTCGGCGGCCTTGCGGAGCAGGGCCTTGAGCTTGGAGAAGGCGTTCTCGATCGGGTTGAAGTCGGGCGAGTAGGGCGGAAGGAACAGCAGCCGCGCACCGGCGGCCTCGACGAGTTGGTGTGCTCTGACGCCCTTGTGGCTGGAGAGATTGTCCATCACGACGATGTCGCCGGGGCGGAGCTCGGGGACGAGGACCTTCTCGATATAGGTCTCGAAGGCGTCGCGGTTGATCGGCCCGCTCAGCACGAAGGGCGCAATCATGCCGCGCAGGGTCAGCCCGGCGATGAAGGTCGTCGTCTTCCAGTGGCCATGCGGCGATCCCATGCGCAGGCGCTCGCCGCGCCGGCAGCGCCCGTGGGCGCGAGTCATATTGGTTTTCGCCCAGGTTTCGTCGATGAATACCAGCCGCTCGGGATCGAGATCCGGCTGGCCGTCGAACCAGGCCCGCCGTCGCTTCAGGACATCCGGTCGGTCCTGCTCGCTGGCGTGCGCGGTCTTTTTTTGCGCGTGATGCGGTGCCGGGCGAAGAACCGCCGGATCGTGCCGTAGCCGAAGCGGTGACCTTGTTCCGCCAACGCCCGGCGCAGTTCCTCGACGGTGATGTCCGGCGTTTCGTGGAGAAGCCGCTGGATCAGCCCGGCCTGCGCCTCCACGCGGCCCGACCGCCGATCGCCACCGAGCGGGCCGGGTCGCGCATCGCCCTGGGTCCTCTCGAGGTTGCGCCAGCGACTCACGCTCGCTGCGCTGACCCCGAACCGCGCGGCCGCGACACGGTGACTGGCTCCCTCGGCGACAGCGGCAAGCACACGGGTCCGGAGATCGAGCGAAAGAGCTTTCGACATGCCTGCCGGCCTCCCCTCCGGCAGACAACTTGAATTAGAACTCCGGCTCCTTGGGAATCCCCGTGATTCAGTCAGCTCGGCTTCTGCTCTAGGACCACGCCCGTGCAACAGATCCTCGACGTTGCGAAGCGAGAGCGGGAACCGGACGTCCATCATGACTCCGTAGCCCGGCCTTTTGTCGGTTCGGACGTCCCGGGCGGCTTCGTTCTGCCGACTTTTACGCCGACCGCCGCGGGATCATCCCGCCGCTAACGTGGTCGACTTTCTCACCGGCGTTCTCAGGCGTGACGGTGCGCCTTGGTGCACCGTGCTGACGCCGGGCCAGACGGCCGAGAGCAGAGGCACCGCTCAGTCGAGGCCCGCATTTTTCAGCAACCTGTTAGTGTAGGTTTATCGCAAGAGGGCTTGATCGGCACGGTAATGACCGGCGCGCAAACCGAGCAAGTGGTCTTGGTAAATATGGCGAGACCCTGCTGCGGGCATGAAGGACGACGCGCCGGCCATGAACTGGCTGAACTCCCGAAACCCCGTTTCCGCCCGGCCCTGTCCCGATACGTAATGCTGCGCTGCGCCAAAATATTCCCCGGCGCATTGAAATCGCACGAAATTCGGTCGATGATCGGCCGCGTCACGCTCCAGGGGCGGGCGTGTGCAGCAGACAGGGAGAGAAAATCATGCGCTATGCAGCCGTGACCGCCGCGCTCGCGCTGGCGGTCGGTATCTCGGGGCCCGCGGCCTCGGAGGAGTTCATCGCGTCGATCTGGTACCCGCAGACGCACCCGCTGGACCATTTCGGCTACGAGCTGTGGGGGAAGAAGGTCGAGGAGGAGTCGAACGGCGAGCTGAAGCCGAACATCTATTACGGCGAGTCGCTGCTGCCGGCCAAGGCGCATTTGTCCGGGCTGCAGGACGGGATCGCCCAGATCGACCACCACGCCGGCACCTACACGCCCAGCGAGCTGCCCGAGGACAACACGATCTCGATGATCGCCATGGGGCTGGACAATACCATGGCGACGGCGCTGGCGATGACCGAGTTCGGCCTGACCGACCCGCAGATGCAGGCCCGCTACAAGCAGCTGGGGATCGTTTTCCTGGGCGGCTTCGCGACACCGAAATACCAGCTCATGTGCACCAAGCCGATCGAGAAGCTGGCCGACCTGCAAGGGCGCCAAGATCCGCACGCCGGGCGCCGTGCAGGCCGACTGGGCGCGCTCGGTCGGCGCGGTGCCGGTCACGGTGCCCTCGACCGAGATGTTCACCGGTCTCGAGAAGGGCCAGCTTGACTGCGCGGCGAACGCGGCGAACGACATGAAGACGCGTTCGCTCTGGGACGTGGCAAAGCATTTCAGCCCGGTCTCGCTGGGGCTCTACTTCCACGGCTGGGAATGGGCTGCGAACCGAGACTGGTGGACCGGCCTGTCGCCGGAGCACCGGCGCATCCTGATGAACACCATGGCCGAGTCGCTTCCCGAGACGATGAACGGCTACATCGCCGCGAGCGAGGAAGCGATCAGCGAGGCGCCCGAGCACGGCGTGACGATCGACAAACCGGATCCGGAGATCCAGAAGTCGATCGACGACTTCGCCGCGACCGAAGGTCCGAAGGCCGCCGCCTCGGCGGGCAAAGAGAAGTTCGGGCTGGACGACCCCCAGGGCCTGATCGACCGCTTCATGGCGACCTACAAAAAGTGGGAGGACCTGCTGAAGGATGTCGACACCACTGACTCCGAGGCGGTGACGGCAGTGTTCCAAAAGGAGGTCTATGACAAGATCGACGAGAAGAAATACGGCACGGACTGACCCGCCCGTCTTCTTTCGTCGGCAAGTGCTGCCCTCGGCCGGTCGGCCGGGGGCTTTTTCTCGCCGTGGCTAGTCCATCATTCCAGGCAGCCAGAGCGAGAGGATCGGCACCAGCATGATGATGGTCAGCGTGATCAGGTCGGTGACGATGAACCAGGTGACGCCCTTGAAGATGGTCGGCAAGTCGACGAGATTCCCGAGCGCCCCCTTCATGACGTAGACGTTCAGCCCGACCGGCGGCGTGACCAGACCGATCTCGAGCAGCTTGATCAGGATGATGCCGAACCAGATCAGGTCGATGTCGACCGCGCGGGTGATCGGCAGCAGGATCGGCAGCGTCAGCAGAAGGATGCCGATCGAGTTGAGGAACATGCCGAGGATCAGGTAGAGCACGACGACGATCAGGATGACCGAGTACTTGTCGCCGCCAAGCAGCAATAGCTCCTCGGTCAGGAAGGTAGGCAGCCGGCTGAGCGCCATCAGCTTGCCCAGCAGCGCGGTGCCGATGACCACCATGAAGATGCCGGCGGTGCCGACGATGGTGTTCATCGCCGCGTCCCACAGCACCCGCCAGCTGAGCGAGCGGCGCACGACCGCCAGCAGGATTGCCAGCAGCGCGCCGACGGCGCCGGCTTCGGTCGGCGTGAACACGCCGACGAAGATGCCGGTCAGCACGCCGATGATCAGCACGGGCATCGGCCAGACCTCGCGGAAGGCCGCGATCTTCTGCTCGCGCGTGAAGGTTTCGTTGACCGCGGGCGCCAGCGTCGGGTCGACCGTGGCCCGGCCGATGATCATCAGCGAGAACATCAACGCCGAGAGCAGGCCCGGGATGAAGCCGCCGATGAAGAGCTTGGCGATCGAGACCTCGGCGAAATAGCCGTAGAGGATCATCAGGATCGAGGGCGGGATCAGCGAGCCCAGCGTGCCGGCCGAGGCGATGACGCCGCTGGCCAGCCCGGGATCGTAGCCATAGCGCAGCATCTCGGGCGTGGCGATGCGCGCCATGGCCGACGAGGTGGCGACGCTGGAGCCCGAGGCCGCGGCCAACAGCGCGCAGGCCCCGACGCTGGCGACCGCGAGCCCGCCCGGCAGGCGCGAGAGCAGCACGCGCATCGCCGTGAAGAGGCCCGTCGTCAGTCCCGACGAGTAGGCAACGTAGCCCATCAGCAGGAACATCGGGACGGCAGTCAGATTCCAGTCGCCGACAAAGTTGAAGGGCACCGCGGTGACGATGCCCCATGCGGCCTTCATGTTCAGGATGGATGCGATGCCGAAGAACGACGCGATGCCCAGCGCGACGCCGATCTGGATGCGGAGCGCGACCAGGCCCAGCCCTGCCAGCGTGGCAATAATTCCGATGGTGACGTTGTCCATCTCTCGCGCTCAGCTGGGGTCCGAGGGCGGTTCAGGCGCCGCGGGCGTCGGGTCGAAGTCCGGGTCGCTGGCAACCTGCCAGGCGTGCAACAACGAGACCAGCATGACCGCGGCGAAGCCGATCGGCAGCGAGAACTTTGCCGGCCAGATGGTGATCAGGATCGAGGTCATCAGGATCTCGCCCATCTGGAAACTTTCCCACGCGTCGACCCAAGTCTGCCACATCAGGATGCCGAAAAAGAGCGCCGAAACCAGGTAGCCGAGCGTATCGGTGACGCGTCGGACGCCGGTCGGGAACAGCCGGACCAGCAGGTCGACCGTGATGTGCTCGTGCTTCAGCTCGACGATGGCGAGCGGCAGGAAGACCAGCGCGACCATGTGATAGACAGACATGATCTCGAGATTGCCCTCGATCGGCCCGCCGAAGAGGTTGTTCATCGTCACGTCGACGACGGTCTGGATCATCATCAGCAGAAGCGCGATGCCGGCGACGACGGCCAGTGCCAGCGCGATGGCGCGGATGAATTTCTCGATCGTGCGGGTCAGCTCGGGTCCTCCCCTGCCTGCCGCCGCCAATCGATCTTGGCAGCCTGGGCGCTCACCTTGCCGTCCGCGATGTCGGCGGCCAAGAGCGCAGGGTCGCGATCGGCCGGCGCGCCCCAGCCGCCGCCGCCGGCTGTGCCGACGGTGACACGGTCTCCGGGCCGGAGCGTGGTCACGACCTTGGAGGGGATCACCTCGACCGGGCCCGAAGCGCGCCGGATCGACGATTCGGCCAAGCCCCCGGAGCTGCCGCCCCGCGCGCCGCCGGCCGGGTGAAAGTGCCGTTCGCCGCGATGCGAGAACGAGACCGGGCCGCGAACGTCGTCGAGGATCTCGAACTCCTTGACGAGGCCGAGCCCTCCGCGAAAGGCGCCGGCGCCGCCGGTGTCGCGGCGCAGCTCGCAGCGGCGAACGCGGATCGGTGCCTCCAGCTCCATCGCCTCGGCCGGCACGCTCATGCAGTTGGTGGCGTCGGTCTCGATGGCGTCGACGCCGTCGCGGTCGGGCGCCGCGCCCGAGCCGCCGGCCAGCAGGTCGCCGGTGACGAAGCTGCTGCCGTCGCGGCGTTGGCCGCCGAAGGCCATGACGACCAGCTCGCCGGCATGCGGCGCCGGCGCGCGGTCCGGCTGGGCCTGGGCCAGCGCGCCCAGCATGCAGCCGGTGATGCGCTTGATTGTCGCCGTGCGCGCGTTGACCGGCGCGGGCGCGGTCGGGTTGACCAGGCTGCCCTCGGGCAGGGTCAGCCGGATCGGCCTGAAGCAGCCGCCATTGTTCGGGATCGTCGGGTCGGTCACGGCACGCACCGCATAGCAGGCGGCGGCGAGGCTCCCCGAGGGCACGCAATTGACGGGACCGCGGACCTGCTCGCTGGTGCCGGTCAGGTCGAAATGCGCCTCGCCGTTCTCCAGCGTCACCGTGACCTCGATGCGGATGCGCCGGTCGATATCGACGCCATCGTTGTCGAGCCAGTCGACGAACTTCCACGTACCCTGCGGCAGGCGCGAGAGCGCGGCGCGCGTCATCTCCTCGGATTTCGTCAGCAGAAGGTCGAAGACTGTCGGCAGCACGTTGGCGCCATGCCGCTCCGCCATCTCGCCGAGGCGCATGGCGGCGACCTTGCAGGCGGCGATCTGGGCGTGCAGGTCGCCCAGGAAGATGTCGGGCACGCGCGTGTTCAGGCGCAGGATGCCTGTCAGGCCGGCGTCGAACTCGCCGGCGCGCGCCCAGCGCAGCGGCGGCAGGCGCAAGCCCTCCTGCCAGATCTCGGTCGAGTTGGTCGGGACCGAGCCCGCCGTCTTGCCGCCAACGTCCTGGTGGTGCGTCATGGTGGCGGCCAGAGCCAGCGGGCGGCCACCGGCCATGACCGGCATGACGACGGCGACATCGGGCAGGTGCGTGCCGCCCATGTAGGGGTCGTTCAGGATGTAGACGTCGCCCTCCTGCATCCGGGCGACGGGGAAGGCCTGGATGATGGCGCCCACGGCCGGGATCAGCGTGCCGAGGTGGATCGGGATGGCGCAGGCCTGGGCCAGCGTCACACCGTCGAGCGTGAAGAGGCTGGCCGAGGCGTCGAGCCCTTCCTTGACCAGCGGCGAGCACGAGCTCTTCAGCAGCGTCGTCTCCATCTCCTCGGCGATGGTGTCGAGGCGATGGCGAATGACTTCGAGCGTCACCGGATCGAAGGCGCGGTGGCTGAAATCCTGCGGGACGTTCATGGCTGGGCTCCAAGCGTGAGGAGAAGCGCGCCGGTCTGGTCGGCTGCGGCCTGCCAGCCCGGCGGCACGAGGATGGTCGTGTCGGGCTGCTCGAGCACGGCCGGGCCGGCGAGGACGGCGCCGGGGGCGAGCCGGGCGCGGTCATGCACCTCCGCCTCGACTGCGCCCGCGCCGGGGAAGACAACGCGGCGATGCGATTTCAGCGAGGGGCCCACGGCGGCTTCGGCCGGGCCAGCCAGCGGGTCCGGCAGGCGGGCGCGGTGCGTGACGCGCAGGTTGAAGAACTTGGCCGGCGTTCCCATGGCGTGGCCGTTAATGCGCCGGTGCGCCTCCTCGAAGCGACGATAGGCCTCGGCAATCGGGTTCGCGTCGGCCGGCTCGTAGGGCACCTCGATCGTATGGCTCTGGCCTTGGTAGGCGACGTCGGCAAAGGCGCCCTGCTCCGAGTTCGAGGCCTGCGACCGACTCGCGCTCCATCAGCGCGGCGGCGCCTTCGTGCAGCGCCGCCAGCGCCTCGGAGATTCCGGCCGCAGTCGTGTCGTCGAAGCGGTGGTGGAAGGGTCCCGACACCTCGTGCTCGATGACGGCCGAAAGCAGCCCGGCGGCCGACAGCACGCCGGGGCTGCGCGGCACCAGGACGGTGCGGATGCCGAGTTCCTCGGCCAGCGCAGCGCCGTGGATGCCGCCGGCGCCGCCGAGCGCCACCAGCGTGAAGTCGCGCGGGTCGAGGCCCCGGTTCAGCGAGACCAGCCGGATGCCGTCTGCCATGTGCGCGTTGGCGATACGGTGGATGCCGGCAGCGGCCTGCTCGACCGTCATGCCGAGGGGCCGGGCGATGCAGCTTTCGAGCGCCCGGTGGGCAAGCTCGGGCTGCAGCGCCAGCTCGCCGCCGGCGAAGTAGGCAGGATCGAGATAGCCGAGGATCACCGAGGCGTCGGTGACGGCGGGCTCGGTCGCCGCCGCGGCCGTAGCAGGCGGGGCCGGGCTCGGCGCCGGCCGAGCGCGGGCCGACGCGCAGGCCACCCGCGCCGTCGATCCAGGCGATGCTGCCGCCGCCGGCGCCCAGCGTCACGATGTCGAGCATCGGCACGCGCACGCGGTACTCGCCGACCGCGGCGTCGGGGCGGACAGCGACGGCGCCGCCCTGTGCCAGCGCGATGTCCGACGAGGTGCCGCCGATATCGATCGAGATGATGTTGCCGATGCCGGCGCGGCTGGCCTCGTCGCGGGCACCGATGACGCCGGCGGCGGGCCCCGAAAGGAAGAGGCGGATCGGCCGATGGCGGGCGATCTCGGCCGCGGCGAGGCCGCCCCGCGACTGCATGACCTGCAGCGGCGCCGGACTGCCGGCGGTGGCGAGCGCCGCCTCCATGCGGGCGAGATAGTCGTCGACCACGGGCTTGACGTAGGCGTCGAAGCAGGTGGCGGCGGTGCGCTCGTATTCGCGAAAGGCGGGGTCGACCTCGGAAGAGAGCGAGACCGGGACGCCGGGCAGGGCGGCGCGGACGGCCTCCGCCACGGCCTGCTCGTGCGCCGGGTTCTGGAACGAGAACAGCAGGCAGATGGCGACCGCCTCGACCCCCGCGGCCTTCAGCGTGGCGATGGCGGCATCGACCGAGGCCGGGTCGAGCGGGGTGACCACCGCGCCATCCGCGGCGATGCGCTCTCGCACCTCGGCGCGGCGCGCGCCGGGGGCCAGCCAGCCGGGCGTCTCGGGTTTCAGCGCAAGGTCGTAAAGCTGGTGGCGCATCTGGCGGCCGATCTCCAGCGTGTCGCGAAAACCCTCGGTGGTGATAAGGCCGACGCGCGCACCCTTCCGCTCGAGCACGGCATTGGTCGCGACCGTCGTCCCGTGCGCGAAGCGGGTGATCGCCGCCGGCGCGACGCCGTGCTGGTCGTTCAGCCGGCGCAACGCCTCGGCGGCGGCGAGGCTGCGGTCCTGCGAGGTCGTCGGCAGCTTCATGGTCAGCACGCCGTCCGGGCCGGCGCAGACGACATCGGTGAAGGTGCCGCCGATGTCGACGCCGACGCTGTAGCCGGCGGCTGCGCCCGCCATCCCCCCCTCGGCCATGTCAGCCCGTCCGGCCATAGGCGGCCCGTGCACCCTCGGGTGTATGATAGCCCTGCCGGATGTCCTCGGCGATCATCGCTCCGGGTCGCTCGTCGGGCGGGCCATAGCCGCCGCCGCCGGCGGTGCGGATGGTCAGGACGTCGCCCTTGCTTCAGCGTCGATCTGCGTCTTGGTCGGCAACTCGATCACCTCGTCGCCGCGCCGGATCTCGAGCTCGGTGCGGCGCGCCATCGGCGCCGCCGAACAGGCCCCAGGGCGCGATCCGCATGCGGTCCGAGTAGCAGGCGAAGTTCACGCCGTCGTTCAGCGCCTCGAAGCTGCGGAAAAGGCCGAGCCCGCCGCGCCGCCGGCCGGCGCCGCCCGAGTCCGGCACCAGGCCGTAGCCTGACGATGCGGAAATGGGCGAAGTCCATGTCGGTCGCCTCGACCGGCGTGTTCGTGCAGTTCGACAGCGCCGAGTTCGACGCCGTCGCAGCCGTCGACCCGCGGCGAGGCGCCGAAGCCGCCGCCATAGATCTCGAGATAGACGCGGTAGCGCCCGCCTCGCGAGGTGCGAGAGCGCCAGCGAGTGCGTCGTGTCGTTGCCGCTGGCGATCACCCTGTCGGGCGCGGCCTGGGCCAGCGCCCGCATGACCGCGTCGAAGCAGCGATAGGCCGACGAGCATGCGGGCGCGCACCGGCGCCGGGTAGTTCGGGTTGACCAGGCAGCCCTTCGGCGCGGTGACGTGCACCGGGCCGCTTGACGCCCTCGTTGAACGGGATGTCGGGGCTGGTCAGCGCCGACTTCACCGCCGCCAGCGTCGCCGAGATGGTCGAGGCGAACGGGCAGTTCAGGTTGCGCGTCACCTGCGGCAGGTGCCGGCGTAGTCGACCGAGATCGTCGTCGCCGCGGATCGAGACCTTCGCGCGCACCGTCAGCGGCGTCTCGCTCGAGTCCCGTCGTCGTCGACCGCGTCCTCGCCCTCGTAGTCGCCGTCCGGGATCGCGGCGACGGCGGCGCGGAAGCGGCGCTCGGAATAGTCGATCAGCTCGGTCATGGCCCGCGTGACCTTGCCGACGCCGTAGCGGCGGCAGAGCTGCATGACGCGCTCGGCGCCGACCGCGTTGGCGGCGAACTGGGCGTAGAAGTCGCCGATCGTCTGGTCGGGCGCGCGGATGTTCGAGGCGATCAGGCGCTCGAGGTTGCCGCCGTTCCAGTCGCGCTCGACGTTGTAGACCGATGGCGGGAAGATGAGGCCCTCGGCGTGCACGTCGGCGGCGTTCGGGGTCAGGCCGGGGTTGCCGCCGCCGAGGTCGAGATGGTGCGAGACCGAGCCGGCGAAGCCGACCAGCTCGCCGTCGACGAAGATCGGCGAGTAGATGAAGACGTCCTGCAGGTGCTGGCCGCCGCTGTAGGGGTCGTTGTTGATGTAGAAGTCGCCGGGGCCGAGCCGGTCCGGCGGCACGACGGCGGCGCAGGCGCGGAAGATGTCGGACATCGGGCCGAGCTGCATCGGGATCAGCTCGGCCTGCGCGACGACGTTGCCCTGGCGGTCGAACAGCGCGGCCGAGCCGTCCTGCGCCTCGCGCACGATGTTGGAATAGGACGAGCGGATCAGCTTGACGCCCATCTCGCGCGCGGCGGCGGTCAGCGCCTGGCTGATGACGGCATAGTCGACGGGGTCGAGCGCCGGTCGCGCGCGGCGCTGTCTCAGGCATCGTGGCGCTCCCTCTGCATGATCGTGTTGTCGTTGGCGTCGCGCTCGGCGGACCAGCCGTCGGGGACGAAGACGGTCGAGGTCGGGTCCTCGAGCAGCGCCGGGCCGCGCACCGCCTGGCCCTCGGCCGACGGCGGCGCGACCGACCAGGCGGCCCTCGGTCCAGCGGCCGCGGTCGAAAAGCTCGATCTGCCGCGTCGATGCGCGCGGGCCGGCCTCGGTCTCGGCCAGAAGCGGCAGCTCGGCCAGCGGCGCGGTGACGCCGAGGCGGAACGAGACGAACTCGACCGGGCGCGACGCCTCGCCGCCGAAGAAGTAGACGCGGTGGTGCGCCTCGGCGAAGCGGCGGGCGACGTCCTCGGCGGTCAGCCGGTCGAGCTCGTCCGGGTCGAACGGCACCGGCACCTCGAAGGCCTGGCCGACGAAGCGCATGTCGGCGGTGAACTCCAGCCGCAGGTCGCCCTCGAGCCGCATGGCGCGCGCGCGCGCCAGCGCCTCGTCGCTGCATCTCGGCGAAGGCCGCGCGCAGCGCGTCGGCGGCGCCATCGTCGACCGGCCCGCGGCGCGTCAGGCTGGAGAACTGGATGAAGTCGGAGGCGATCAGGCCGTAGGCCGAGATCACGCCCGCGCTCGGCGGCACGACGACGCGGTCGACGCCCAGCTCCTCGGCGACGCTGCGCCGCGTGCAGCGGGCCGGCGCCGCCGAAGGGGACCAGCACGTAGTCGCGCGGGTCGAGGCCGCGCTCGGTCGAGATCAGCTGGATGGCGCGGGTGATGTTGGCGTCGGCCAGCTGGATGGCGCTGTCGGCGGCCTCTTCCAGCGACATGCCGAAGCGCTCGGCGATGGGCGCGAAGGCGCGGCGCGACAGCTCGGCGTCGATCTTCATCCGCCCGCCCAGGAACGCCTCGGGCCGGATCGTCTGGCAGATCACGTGCGCGTCGGTCAGCGTCGGCTCGGTGCCGCCGCGCATGTAGCAGGCGGGGCCCGGCTGCGGCGCCGGCCGAGTGCGGGCCGACGCGCAGCATGCCGCCCTCGTCGACCCAGACGATCGAGCCGCCGCCGGCGCCGATGGTGTGGATGTCGATGATCGGCACGCGGATCGGCAGGCCGTCGATCGTGAATTCCTGCGTCAGGTGCGGCTTGCCGTCGGTCACCGCGCTGACATCGGTCGAGGTGCCGCCCATGTCGAGCGTGATCAGGTTGTCAAGCCCGAGCGGCCGACCTGGCGCGTCGCGCCGATCACGCCCGCCGGCGGGCCCGGACAGCAGCGCGTTGACGGCGTTGCGACGGATCGCGTCGGCCGGCAGCCGGCCGCCGTTCGACTGCATGACGCTGAAGCGGCCGGCAAAGCCCTCCTGCGCCAGCCGCGTCCTCGAAGCGGCCGATATAGCGGTCGATCACCGGCTGGACATAGGCCGCCAGCGTGGTGGTCGAGGCGCGCTCGAACTCGCGGAACTCGCGCGTGACCTCGGACGAGATCGTGACGTGCAGGTCGGGCGGCGGCGGCGCGGATCATGTCGCGCAGCGCCTCCTCGTGCGCCGGGTTGACGTAGGCGTTCAGCAGGCAGATGGCGACGCCCTCGTAGCGCTGCCGCGGCCAGCGCGGGGAGCAGCGTCGCGCTCGACCGCGTCGCGGTCGAGCGGCGTCAGCACGCGCCGTCGGCGAGCATGCGCTCGGTCACCTCGAAGCTGTCGGCGCGGTCGACCACCGGTTCCGGCTTGCGGTATTCGAGGTCGTAGATGCGCGACCGGCCGTGCCGCTGCATCAGCAGGATGTCGCGGAAGCCGCGCGTCGTGACGAAGGCGATCCGGAAGCCCTTGCGCTCGAGCACCGCGTTGGTCGCGACGGTCGAGCCGTGCGAGAGGTCGTCGATGGCGTCGATCGGCGTGCCGCTTTCGGGCAGGACGGCGAAGGCGCCTTCGTCGGGATTGGCCGGCGTGCTGGGGGTCTTGGCGATCCGGACGCCGGCCGGCCCGATCTCGACGAGGTCGGTGAACGTGCCGCCGACCTCGACGCCGATGCGAGACAATGGATATCCTCTGTCGCTGTCCGCGCCTCGGGGGACCTTAGGGGCCGGTTCGCAGAGCTGGCAAGCGGGCTGCCGCGCAAATCACGCGAGATGATTGCGGGACAGCCGGCCGGTCGGGCAAGGCTGTCCCAGGAGCCGCCTCAGCGTAGCGCGGGATGCCGAGGCCATAGCCGCCGTCGACGGCGAAGATCGAGCCCGTGCAATAGTCGGCGCCGGAGAGGAGGAAGAGGCAGAGCTCGACCACCTCGGCCGGCGTGCCGAAGCGGCCGAGCGGCACGCGGGCGAGCTTCGCCGCCGCCTCGTCGCGCCCTCGGCCCGAGGGGTTGTGCGCCAGCACGCGCTCGGTCTCGATGACGCCCGGCGCGACGGCGTTGACCAGGATGCCATGCGGCGCCCATTCGAGCGCCAGCGTCCGGGTGAGCTGGTTCAGCCCGGCCTTCGAGGCGGCGTAGTGGGCGATGCCGGGGCGGATCTGCGTGGCGGCGGTGGAGCTGAGGTTCATGCGGCCGCGCCCGGCCGCCCGCTGCGCGGCGCGCGCGGCACGCCCGGGCGCAGAGAAAGGGCGCCTTGAGGTTCAGGTCGAGCACGCGGTCCCATTCCGCCTCGTCGAGATCCAGCGCCGGGGTGACGGGGTAGATGCCCGCCACATTGGCGAGCGCGTCGAGGCCGCCGAGCGCATCCCAGGCCTCACCAACCGCGCGCTCGGGCTCGCCAGCTGCCGTGAGATCGGCGACGAACGCGAGGCGGCCCGGCGGAATGGCGGCGATCTCGGCGATAGCGGGGTCGCGGTCGATCAGCGCGACCTCGCGCCGCGGGCGAGCAGCGCCTCGGCCAGCGCGCGGCCGATGCCCGCGGCGGCGCCGGTTACGGCGACGCGACGGCCCTCGAGCGGATCCGTCACGGCGAGCCACCCTGCGGGAGAGAAACTCGTCGACCGCCTGCTCCATCGTCAGGAAGACGGCGCCCATCTCGCGCAGGCCCTCGATCAGGCGCTCGAGCATCAGCATGCGGTGGCCGCGGCCGATCACGAAGGGATGGCAGGTATAGGTCAGCATGCCCCAGTCGGTGACACGCGTCATGTAGCGGAAATCGTCGAGCCAGTTCCGCAGCACGCCCTCGGTGTTCATCAGCCCCGGCAGGACCGGTCTGCGTGCGCACGAACTCGAAATGCGGATAGTCGTCGAGGGTCCAGCTGATCGGCAGCTCGACGAGACGCGTCTCGGCACCGAAGACGAAGGGGCGGTCGACCGTCGGCTGGTCGCCCTGGCGGGCGAAATAGGGCATGTGGTCATTGCCCATCATGCTGCTCTCATAGTCGAAGCCGTGCTTCAGCAGCAGCTCGATGGTGACGGGGCTGAGATCCCAGGCCGGCGAGCGATAGCCGCGCGGGGGCCCCGTCAGCCGCTCGATGGAGTCGCAGGCGCGGACCATCTCCTCCTCCTCCCTCTCGGGGGCCAGGTTCGCCGGCGGCACGTGCGAATAGCCGTGATGCGCGATCTCGTGGCCGGCGGCGACCACGCGCTCGCAGGCATC
Source organism: uncultured Alphaproteobacteria bacterium (assembly GCA_963822985.1). GTDB lineage: Bacteria > Pseudomonadota > Alphaproteobacteria > Rhodobacterales > Rhodobacteraceae > Thermohalobaculum. Next base: position 16,509 of record CAWGJU010000002.1, read on the forward strand.
CCCGTGCGTGTCGATGATGACGCCCGGAACGCACCAGGTCGAGCGGATGCCATGCTGCGCCAGCAGGTCGACGATGCGGCGCGCGCCGATCAGGCCGAACTCGCCGCGCGAGACCGGCGTCGGCGTCGTCATGCCCCGGGCCGTCCAGCCCGACCAGACGTCGAAGTCGAAGGTCAGGCAGGCGATGTGGCGCGGCATGCGTTCCTCCCCCTCGGGCCGGCCAGTGCGCGCCGGCAGCCGGCACTATCGTCCCCTTCGCGCCCGATCTTCAAGCCGCGCCGGCGATGGACACCGGGCGCGCCGCGGCTATGGTCGGGCGGCGGACAGGGGAGGACAACTATGGGAATCGATCCTTTCGAGGCGGTAAGCTGGGACCTGGTCCCGGGCCGAACGGCGGTGGTTGTCATAGACGCGCAGAACGATTTCCTGCACCCAGACGGCTGGTACGCGCAGAAGGGCGTCGATATCTCGCACATGCGGCGAACGGTCGAGCCGGTGCGCCGGCTGGTGGAGGCGGCGCGGGCGCGGAACGTCCCGGTTGTCTGGACGCGGCACGGCTTTCGCGACGCGCGGGACGCGGGCGTCTTTCTTACTTTGAGGCCGTTCCTGAAGGAGGGCGGGCTGCGGCGCGGGACGTGGGGTTGCGAGATCATCGACGAGGTTGGAGCACGCAACGACGACAGGTTTGTCGAGAAGAGCCGCCTCAGCGCCTTCTACGGTACTGATCTCGAGATCGTGCTTCGCAGCCTGGACGCCGAGACGGTGCTGTTCGGGGGCGTGCTGACGAACCAGTGCGTCGCCGCGACCTCGAAGGACGCGAATTTCCGCGACTTCAAGCCGATTATCGTCGAGGAATGCACCGGCACGACCCTGCCGCACCTGCACGAGCCGGCGCTCGAGATGGTGCGGGTCGGCTGGGGCGAGGTGCGCGACCTCGCCACGGCGCTCCGCGAACTCGAGGATCTGCCGCTGCTGAATCTTCCGACCGCGGGGATTGCGCATGGCTGAGGCCGGCGGGGTAGGCCGCACGCTCTGGGTCGACACCTCACGAAAGCCGCCGATCGGGGCAGAGCCGCTGAGCGG
>CAWGJU010000003.1:0-595162 GCA_963822985.1 uncultured Alphaproteobacteria bacterium
TGCCCTCATTGCCTGAGGCGAAGCGCTGTCCGAGATGACGCCAGTAGTCGCGGAGGCGTCGATGGATAGTGATGTTCAAAGTTACGTAAGTTCTAACGGTCGTGAGCCAGGGTATGCTGGGCGTATCGAAGTTGTGACGGGTCCGACCGGCCGTCGGCGGTGGCCGGAGCATGTGAAAGCCGCGATGGTTGTGGAGACCTTCCGCGACGGGGTGTCGGTGGCGGATGTCGCGCGGATGCATGGTGTCTCGGCGCCGCAGCTGCATGCCTGGCGGCGGGCGGCGCGCGAGGGGCTGTTGCCGATGCCGGGGGACGAGGCGCTGGGGCTCGTGCCGATCGTGGTGGGCGGCGGCAGTCGGGGTGGCAGTCGGGGTGGCGGCCGGGGTGGCGGCGAGCCGGCTGCGGGTGGCACCCTGACGCTGGAGATCGGGGGTGTCCGGATCCTCGTGCCGGCCGAGTTCGACCCCGGACACCTCGGCCGGGTGATCGCCGCCCTCCGGGGCGCCTCGTGATCCTGCCGGGCGGGATCACCCGTGCTTATCTCGCGACGCGGCCTGTCGACTTCCGGAAAGGTCATGCGGGCCTCGCGCTGATCGTCCAGAGCGTCCTCGGGCACGATCCCTACAGCGGCGCAGTGTACCTCTTCCGGTCGAAACGCGGCGACCGGTTGAAGTGCCTCGTCTGGGACCAGACGGGCCTCGTCCTGATCTATAAGAAGCTGGAAGGTGGCGCCTTTTATTGGCCGAAGCCGGCGGGCGGGGTGATCCGGCTGTCATCGGCGCAGGCCGCCGCGCTCTTCGAAGGCGTTGATTGGCGAGCGGTCCGGGCCGAGCGACGACAGCGGCCCCGATTGGCCGGATAGCCGCGGCAGGATGACTCGGGCGGCAGTTTCGGCAAGCCTGGCAAGGCGGTGTGGCGTAGTCTGGCCGCATGGCATCGAGCAGGACCAGCGCGGCCCGCGTGGCGGATCTCGAGCGGCGGCTGGCCGAGGCGCACGCCGCGCGGACCGCGGCGGAGGCCCGTCTGGCCGAGGTCGAGCAAGCCCATGCCCGGCTGGAGCGGCTGCTGTCCCAGATGCGGCGCGACAGCTTCGGCGCGAAGTCCGAGAAGCTCGACCCCGACCAGCGTCACCTGCCGTTCGAGGATCTGGAAGGCGCCGCGGGAATGCTGGCCGCCGCGAGCGAAGCGGCCGAAAAGGCCCTCGGGACCCGGAAGGCAGCGGCCCCGCCGCCGCACCGAAACAAGGGCAACCTGCCGGCGCATCTGCCGCGCATCGAGCGGGTGATCGAGCCTGACAGCATCCTTTGTCCCTGCGGCTGCGGCGAGATGCAGAGGGTGGGCGAGAGCAGGACCGAGCGGCTCGATGTCATCCCCGCAAAGGTCCGCGTGCTGGTGACGGTCCGCCCGAAATACGTCTGCCGGGCCTGCGCCGGGGCGCAACATGCCCAGGCTCCGGCGCCGGAATGGCTGGTGCCGCGCGGCCTGCCGACCGAGGCGCTGGTCGCCCCCCGGGGTCGCCCACAGCATGGTGGCCAAGTTCGGGGACTATCTTCCCTTCTACCGCCAGGCCGACATCTACAGGCGCCAGGGCATCGATCTCGACCGCACCATGCTGGCGGAGTGGTCGGGTCGGGCGGCGCAGCTCCTGGCGCCCGTGATCGACGCGATGATGGCCGAACTCCGACGCAGCGACCGGTTGCAGATGGACGAAACCGTCGTGCCGGTGCTCGCGCCCGGGACCGGCGCGGTGCGCAAGGACTGGCTCTGGGTGGTATTGCGCGACCAGCGGGGATGGGGCGGCACCGACCCTCCCATCGTGGTCTTTCACCATTCCCAAAGCCGCGGCGGCAAGGTCGCGCAGGAGATCCTGAAGGGGTTCGCCGGCGGCACGCTCCTGGTCGACGGCCATGCGGGCTATGACGTTCTTGCGGACCCGAAGAGCACCGCGAAGCCGTGGGCCGTCGCCTATTGCTGGACCCATTGGAGGCGGCGTTTTGTCAAGTTCAGCCAGGACACACCCTCGCCGATCTGCGACGAGATGATCGCGCGCATCGCGCAGCTCTACGCCATCGAGAAGCAGATCCGCGGCCGCGACCCGGCCACGCGCCTGGCCATCCGCCAGAAGGTCTCGAAGCCGATCGTCGAGGCCCTGCGGCCCTGGCTCGAGGGCTGCCTGCAGGATCTGTCCTCGGCCAACGAGCTGGCACGGCACATCAGGTATGGTCTCAAGCGCTGGGACGGCATGACCCGCTTCCTCGAGGACGGCCGGCTCGAGATGGACACGAACGGAGTGGAGAACGCGATCCGTCCGATTCCGCTCACAAGAAAGAATGCCCTGTTTGCCGGCTCCATCGATGGGGCGGAAACTTGGGCCCGCATCGCCTCGCTGATCGGCACCTGCCGGCTGAACGGGGTGAACCCCGAGGCCTATATTGCCGCGACGCTCCGCAAGATCATCGACCAGCACATGCAGCGCGACATCGCCAAGCTGATGCCCTGGAACTTCGGCGAATAGTCAAGCCGCCAGCCGAGGGGGCGGTCAGCCGGCGCTTACGCTTGCCCACGCTGCGCTCGTGCATCACCACGCCGAACGCCGCCTCGATGCGCCGCTTCAGGTCGACCCGCCGCCAGCGCACCACCCCGTCGCGCTCGGGATCGGGACCGGCTTCCACCCACGCCGCGAGCTCCGCCTTCTGCTCGGGGGTGAGGCGCGGTCGGCGGCCGGGCGATGAACGGTTCGTCAGGCCCGCCAGCCCTTCGGCATTGTAACGGTGCACCCAGTCGCGCAGCGTCTGCCCGTCCATCCCGCAAGTCTCGGCCGCGCCCTTACGGTCGCTGCCCTCCAGCACCAGCGCGATCGCCAGCATCCGCCGCGCCGCGCGCGCATCCTTCGTCTTTCCCGCCGTTGCTCGCATCTGCGCCGGCGTTAGGTCCTTCCGCGTGATCTCGACCGCCATCCCTGTCTCCCTGTCCTCAAAGACAGGGACTCACATTTCCGCCGGCTTGAGAATCCCCCGATTCATCTCCATGGGCCGGCCGTATGAGAACGGCGGTGCAAAAGTCGGCCACGGTAGCGGCGGGATAATCCTGCGGCGGGCGGCGTAAAGGTCGGCCACGTTTGCCCTCTCTGGCGGCAGGGAGTGCGGGGGCATTTTCACCGTGGAGCTGTATCGGAAGGTGCGCCACGCCTACTTCAGGCGGGGTCTGAGCAAGCGGGCGATCGCGCGCCACTTCGGGATCTCGCGCGACAACGTGGACAAGATGATCGTCTATTCGGCGCCGCCGGGGTATCGACGGACGGCGCCGATCAAGCGGCCGAAGCTGGACGGGTTCACCGAGATCATCGACCAGTGGCTGCTCGAGGACGCGGACCGCCCTCGCAAGCAGCGCCACACCGCCAAGCGGGTCCTTGTGTAGCGCGACAATCTGGATGAGCTGAGCGCGACAATCAGGATGAGAGGTCTGGGTGCCGCGGCAGGATGATGATCGCGGCGCAGTTGGCCGCGATCAAGGTTTTTTCGCATGCTGATTGTCGCGGAGCGTCAATCAGCGGTGGACTTGATTGTCGCGCGGGTAGGCGGACGACCTGGCCCACGATGCCGCTCGACGGCGGCGCGCCGGCGATAGCTCTCGACGTTGAGCTCGAGGATGGTCGCGTGGTGGACGAGCCTGTCGACGGCGGCCAGCGTCATGGCGGGATCGGGGAAGATCCGGTTCCATTCGCCGAAGGGCTGGTTGGCGGTGATCAGCACCGAGCGCCGTTCGTAGCGGGCGCTGATGAGCTCGAAGAGCACGCTGGTCTCGGCCTGGTCCTTGGTGACGTAGGCGATGTCGTCGAGGATCAGCAGGTGGTACTTGTCGAGCTTGGCGATGGCGGATTCGAGCGCGAGCTCGCGGCGGGCGACCTGCAGCTTCTGGACGAGGTCGGTGGTGCGGGCGAACAGCACGCGCCAGCCGTTCTCGACCAGGCCGAGGCCGATGGCGGCCGCGAGATGGCTCTTGCCGCCGCCGGGCGGGCCGAAGACCAGCAGGTTCGCGCCTTTCTCGAGCCAGGTGTCGCCGGCGACCAGCGCCATGACCTGAGCCTTCGACAGCATGGGCACGGCGTCGAAGTCGAAGCCATCAAGGGTCTTGCCGGGCGGCAGGCGGGCTTCGGCGAGGTGGCGCTCGACGCGGCGCCGGGCGCGCTCGGCGATCTCGTGCTCGGCCAGGGCGGCGAGGAAGCGGGCGGCGGGCCAGCCCTCCTTGTCAGCGCGCTCGGCGAAGCGCGGCCAGATGTGCTTGACCGCCGGCAGGCGCAGGTCGCTCAGCAGCAGGCCGAGCCTTGCGGCGTCGATGGGATCGGTCGCGCTCATGCCGCCGTTCCTTCGGCCGAGGCGGCGACGGTCAGCGTGTCGTAGGCGCTGAGGGGCGCGAGCGACACCGTGACCGTGGGCAGCGCGCCTGGATCCGGCGCGAAGCGGGCGCGCAGCTCGGTCATCTCGGGGATGGCCCCGGCGTCGAGCCGCTCGGCGATGACGACGGCGAGATCGGCTTCGCAGCCGCGTTCGTGCGCCAGCGCAAGCGTGTCGACGACGAGACGGCAGGCGGCCTTCTCCGGCAGCGCCGCCATCGCGGCGTCGTAGAGCCGACGGTAGGCGTCGCGGGGAAAGAGCTGGTCGCGGTAGACGAGGCCGGGCAGCGCCATGGGCTTGGCCCTGAGCGCATGGATGACGTGGCGATAGTCCACGACATGGGCGCGGCGGCGATCGCCGTAGCCCCGGCCCCGCGGCAGGGTCATCAGGTGCGTGCCGCCGAGGAAGATCTCGAGCCGGTCGTCATGAACCCTGGCGCGCAGGCGATGGCCGATCAGGCGCGAGGGCACGGTATAGAAGACCCGCCGGAGCATGAAGCCGCCCGAGGACGTCACCGTTACCAACGCCTCCTCGCCGTCGTCGACGCGGCGGGCGGGCAGCGATCGCAGCAGGGTCCGCTCGACGTCGATGCGCTTGCGATGGCAGGCGTTGCGGCGGCCGACCAGCTCGTCAATGAAGCGGCGGTAGTCGGCGACGGTGGCGAAGTCGCGCGAAGCGCGCAGCAGCAGCGCGTCCTCGACGGCGCGCTTGAGATGGCCGTGCGGCGCCTCGATCGCGCCATTCTCGTGGGCCGCACCGCGATTGTTGCGGCTCGCCACCATGCCGTAGTGGGCGCAGAGGGCGGCGTAGCGCTCGGTCCAGTCCTCCTCGACTTCGGGCGCGATGTTGCGGAACGCCGCCGAGAGGCTGTCGCTGCGGTGCTCGCGCGGGGCGCCGCCCAAGGCCCAGAGGGCGTTCTGCAGCCCTTCGGCCAGGGCGACGAAGCTCTCGCCGCCCAGCACCACGTGGGCGTGCTCGAACCCGCTGAAGGCCAGACGGAAATGGTAGAGCCGGTGCGGGAGGGGCGCGCCGCCAACCGTGATCCCGGCGCCGCCCATGTCGGTGAAGTCCGAAAGTCCCAGGCGACCGGGCTCATGCGTCTGGCGGAAGATCACCTCCCGCTCCGGCCCATGCAACGCCCGCCATTGCCGGATGCGCCGCTCCAGCGTGCGGCGAACACCGTGCCCGAGTTCGGGGTGGCGACGCAGGAGTTCCGCCAGGACCGCGACCGGACGCAGGCCGGGCGCCGCCTCCAGCATCGGCACGACTTCGGCGTCGAAGACTTCCGCGAGGGGATCGAGGCGGCGCCGATCCCGCGGGACCCGCTTCTGCGACGGCAAGCGCGGATCCTGCTCGATGCGGTAGGCCGTCGCCGTGCTAAATCCCGCCCTCGCCGCGGCGACGGGGAGCGCATCGGTCGCTCGGTGCTTCATGAAGAGCCTCATCTGGTGATCGGTCACGTGGCGGCCCGGCACGAGCGCTCCCCCGAAGTCGGAAAAGAGCACCCGGATATCCCAGCCGACCGCGATCACCCGCTGCCCGCACCGCCCCGGAAGGGCGGATCGGACCGCCGCCGGTGTCGAACCTCCGGTCGGGCTACGCCCTCCCTGCGGTCCGACACCGGCGAAACTCTCTCATCCTAATCGTCGCGCCGTTCTCATCCTGATTGTCGCGCTTCATCCTTGACCGACTTCGGGAAGAGCATGGGTTCACCGGCGGCTACACGATCGTGAAGTCGTATCTGCGCGAGCACCAGCGGCGCGGCCGGGAGATGTTCGTGCCGCTGCACCACGCGCCCGGGCATGCCCAGGCGGACTTCGGCAAGTCGCTGGTGGTGATCGGCGGGGTCGAGCAGAAGGCGCACTGCTTAGTGCTCGAACTGCACATGGTCCTGACCCTCAGCGGCGCCCCGCGCGCGGACGCGCGCAGATCACGATCCTGGCGGCGTATGCCGCCGGGCGGGCGAGCTTGGCGTATTCCCGGAGGAAGGTCGGCAGCTTCAGCGTCTTCAGATGGTGGTCGAGCAGCAGCTTCGGCGCGTCGCTCACGGCGAGCCGCCGGCGATCAGGCACATGTAGCTGGACGCCGAGGTGGTCCCGACCCTGGCGCGCGGCAGGTAGGGATAGACGTCGAGGTTAAGCTTCGGCGGCCGCCTCTCGACATGGCACGGGTGAGCCATGGCGTGCCACCGGTCCGAGCGCCATGGCGAACGGTGCTTGATCGCGTCGAAGCCGACGGCGCCCATCCTCAGCGCGGTCTTCACGGCCACGTGCAGCTCGCCGAGCTCGAAGGTCTCCAGGAGCCGCAGGACCTGCACGTACTCGCGCCGGCCGGCCTTGAGCAGCCGCGCCTCCATCAGCCGACGCAGGATCTGGAACTCGGCGGGCAGCTCCCAGCCGACCAGCGGCGCCGCCTGGTCCAGGGCTCCGATCTTCTGCTCCAGCAGCGGCAGGTAGTGGATCGGATCGAAGACCATGTCCTCGCGGCCGTAGCATCGGGCATGGCGGGCGTTCGCCGCCGGGCTCGAACCGGTGGCGCCTACGGCGGCTCACCCTCACCACCGCAGCCAATGATGACCCGGTCGACATAGGCCCTGATCCAGACGTCGCGGTGGCCATAGGCGACGGGCACCGAGTAGTCATTGGTCCTATAGCGCACCAGCGCCTGCGAGCTCACCCGGCCCGTCGCCTGATCGCAGGCCTCGAACGGCGCTGCCGGCAACGGCGCCATCGCCTCGAGATCGCGCTCGAGCCGCTCGCCGATTGTCTCGCTGTGGCCGCGCAGGATCTCCGCCTGCCGCTTGCGGCACTGCTCCTCCAACCAGGCGTTGAAGTCGTCCCAGGTCGCAAAGCGCGGCAGCGGCACCATGAAGTTCCGCCGCGACCAGCCGACGATCCCTTCGACGCTGCCCTTGTCGTTCCCCTTGCCCGGCCGGCCGTAGCGGTCCTCAATCACGTAGTGCGACAGCAACCCGCTGAACAGCGTCGCCCGCTTGCGCGTCCCGTCAGGCAGGATGCGCGCCATCAGACAGCGGTCGTTATCGTAGAGCACCGACAGCGGCACCCGCCCGAAGAAGGCGAAGGCATGGACATGGCCATCGGCCCATGCCTCGGCGGTCGCCGCCGGGTATCCGGATCCGGACGACCTCCCTCTGTACGGCGTCGATCTGACCATCGACGACGAGCGATACTCGATCGGAAGGCCCGAACTGACTGTCAGCTATGGAGCTATGGGGATGGCTTGATCTATATCACGGTGCCGGTTCAATCTCTCGAGTCGAGGATCACTCGCGCCGCGAAAATCGAGTTCAGGCTCGACGCCGCTCGCGTCATGGGCGGTTTTCGGCAGGGCAATGATCTGGATGAGGCCGCGCGCCGGTCACTCGCGCTCGCTTGGCGCAACTGCATCTGAAAGGAACGGGCTTTGCGATCAAAGGGCTTCAACGGCATAGACGCGCCTCGCGATGCCTAAGCCATTGCCAAGACAGCGGAAATCCGTGCAGGCTTTACAAATGGCTCGCCCTGGCCTGCTTTACGCCTTCAGCCCGTGCCTGGTTCAGGCGTCTTATTTTGCTGCACTGATACACCGACTTTACACATTGGCATTGTTGATAACACCCCAGTTCGTGGGTAGCCGCAACTAGAACGGCCTGCGCCGTGACGGATGCACGAAGGGCCCCGGCAACGCCGGGGCCGTATCATTTCGGGCCCTGCCGCTAGGGCGAACGGCGGCGACGAAAAAGGTCGGCCACAGCCGCCCCGATCAGCGCAGCCCTGCCATCGGGCCTACTTGATCTTGCCTTCCTTATACTCGACGTGCTTGCGCGCGACGGGATCGTACTTCCGGACCGACATCTTGTCGGTCATGGTGCGCGAGTTCTTCTTGGTCACGTAGAAGTGGCCCGTGCCCGCGCTCGAGTTAAGCCGGATCTTTACGGTCGTCGGCTTCGCCATGGTCTTGCTCCTGCGCCCGGGCACCTACCGGCGCCCGCGAAAATCTCAAACCCGCTACCTACGCGGAATGCGGCCCAAGTCAAGATCCGGCTTTCGCCGCACGCGCCTGATCCGCGCCAGGGCCAGCCCGACATAGGCCAGCGCCGCGCCCGCCGCGAGCCAGAGCAGCCCGTCGGGCGGCACGACCTCCATCGCCGCGCCGAAGGCGACGGGCGAGATCAGCGCGCCGATGCCGTAGGCCAGGATCACCGCCGCGTTCCCCTCGGCCAGCTCGGCGCCGCGATAGCGTCCCCCAGCTCGGTCAACGCTAGCGTGTAGAGCGCGACCGCCGTGCCGCCCCACAGCACCGCGCCCGCGGCCACGAGCGCATAGGCCGGGCTCAGCGCCGCCATGGAGAGCGGCGCCGCGGCCGAGAAGGCGCCGGCCATCGCCAGCAGGCGCCGGCGCTCGAACCGGTCGGCCGCCCAGCCGATCGGCAGCTGGAAGGCGAGCGAACCGAAGGCCAGCCAGAAGACCAGCGCCACCGCCGCCGCCTCGGCAAAGCCGCTGCGCAGGCCCCAGTTCGTCAGCAGCGCCATGCCGCCGAACTCGATCATGCCGAACAGCACCACGCCCCACAGGATCAGCGGATCGCTGCGAAAGAAGCGCAATGGCGCCAGTGGCCGCGCCGGCGCCTCGCGCCGCGCCGCGGGGACGCGCTGCCGGCCCAGCCACACGGGCACTGCCGCGGCCAGCACGATCGTTGCGGGTACGGCAAAGGTCAGCCAATTGTCGGGACCGGTCAGGTTCAGGACCACCGGCCCCAGCATGTAGGAGCCCGCCAGCACCATCGAGTAGACCGCGATCAGCCGGCCGCGCAGCGCATCCGGCGCGATGGCGACCAGCCAGAACTCGGAGGAAAAGAACATCACGGTCGCAGCCATGCCCCAGGCGAAGCGCAGCAGCGCCCACCACCAGACCGATGGCCAGAGTGGGATCGCCGCGACCGCCAGTGCCAGGATCGCCAACGCTCCCAGCATCAGCGGCACGAGCCCGATTCGCGCCATCACCAGCGGCAGCAGCGGCGCGCTCAGCACCATGGCGAGCGACGCCGCGGTGGTGTTCAGCCCGATGACGGTCCCGCTTGCGCCGATCCGCTCGAGCAGCAGCGCGTAGAGCGGCGCGCCCAGCGACAGCGAGACCGAGACGGTCGAGATCGCCGCGATCGGCGCCGCCCAGGCCAGCAGGTCGGCGCGGCCAGGCATGAAAGGGCTCAGAGCTGGTCGACGAAGGACTTGCCGTCCTGATGGTAAAAGAAGGGCACCGGGCGCGGCGTGTCGGGCGCGCGCAGCCGCGCCTCGATCTCGGCCAGCACCACCTCGGTGATGAAGGGCAGGTCGAGGCCGCGCGCCTGGCCGACCGTCAGCCAGCTGAGATGGCTCAGCTCGTCCGCCGCCAGCCCGAAATCGTCCGGGTCGCCGGCCAGCGCTGCCGCATCGGCGACGAAGAAGCGGGCGTCGAAGCGGCGCGGCCGCCCCGGCGGCGTGATGGCGCGGAAGACGAAGCGCAGCGCCTCGGCATCCGGACGATGGCCGGCGGCGAAGAAGCTTTCCCATTCGCTGGGTGGCGCGGGCGGCGCCGCGACTTCGGATATGCCGAGCGCCAGTCCCGCCTCCTCCCACAGCTCGCGGATGGCCGTCATGGCCAGCACGGGGCCGAGCGCCGGGTCGGCGCGACGCGCGAGCCGGGCGAGCTCGTGCTCCGGCAACGGCCGGGCGGGCGCGACCTCACGGTCCTGCGGGTCGATGGCGCCGCCGGGAAAGACGAATTTCGACGGCATGAATGCCGCGTTGCGGCCGCGCAGGCCCATCAGGACGCGCGGCGCGTCGCCGTCGCGGCGCACGAGGATCACGGTCGCCGCGTCGCGGATCGCGTCCTTGCGCGGCGCGCCGACCTCCGGCCGACCGCCTTCTCCGCCAGCCTGCTCGTCGCTCATGCCCTGCCCCTGAAGCTCGCGCCCAAGGACCTATACGGGGCGAGACTGGCTGTCCAGCCGAGGGCCGCGGGCCCGCGGCCCGCCAGCCCTCGGGCGGCTTACGACGCCTCGTCGGCGCCGAAACCGTGCATCCGCGACGCCCATTGAAAGCCGACGATCGCCCCTTTGACGCGGGGCAACAGCCAAAGCGCCAGCAGCAAGGTCAACGCCGGCCAGACCGCCCAGTGCACCCAGACGGGTGGCGCGAAGGCCAGCTCGACGGAGACCAGCGCCGCGATCAGCACCTTGCCGACCACCAGGATCACGGCCCAGGCCGGCATGTCGTCGGCCCTGTGGTGATGCAGCGCCTCGCCGCAGGACGCGCAACTGCGGCGCACGGTCAAATAGCCGTCGAGCATCGGCCCGCCGCCGCAATTCGGACACCGCGTACGCCACCCGCGGATCAGTGCCGGCCAGAGCGGACGCTCCGCAACTTCCGGCGCGAAATACACCTCATGCTTCATGCGGCTAAAATTGGGGCCGGAAACCTTGCAAAGCACCTGCGCAGACTGTCTTGCGGCACCATGTCGCGAATGTGACACCCGGATGCATCGGTCGCGCCCGCCGGCTCCGGTTGCGCCGGGGCGCGACGACCGGCTCGTCTCCACCGCCGACCAGAACCGCCGCGAAAAGGTCTTTGGCTTCGACGAGCTTGAGGATCGGATCGCTCCGTCGGGCCTGGGCCCAGCGCCAAGCTGGCGCTCCGGGAAGGCCGCTTGCCGCGTCGACCGAAGCCGACGGCGACGAGATCGCCTGGATCGTCCCGTCGGCTTGGACCAGATCGTCGACGGCGTGGACCTGTTCTGGGGGGAGGCGCCGTTCGCCTGAAGCGCCTGCGATCACGCTTGGGGCCCGGAGTCCCCGCCGCCCGGGGCCGCTTCAGTTCCAGTTGCCGCGGGAGCAGCCAATCCAAGCGAATTCAGGAAGTTAAAGCGTCCGACCGCATCAGCCCGGCGCATTGAACTACCAGCAAATTCCCGGCGAACGTCTAACCTCTCGCCAGCCGTTGTGCGCGCCTTTGATCGTGCTAGCGTGTTGCTCAACACACGACTGACTGGCGCGGAGCGGCACGGTCGGCAAATGCAGAAGAGCGACGACAAGCGGCGATGGCCGATTGTAGGGATCGGTCTCGGCGGTACGGCGGCCTACGCCGTGTCGGTAGCGCGTGAAGATGTCCGCCTTCGTAGCGCATCAAATGTCCGCCGCTGTGATTGTAGAGCCTGTGGGGTTGTGGGCAACGCGCAGCGTTGTCCACAAATCCATCAGGCCCAAGCCCCGGCCGCCGAGCGGAGTTAAGCGGCCAGGGAGGCATCGATGGGCTTGCCGGCTGGATCGAAGCGGACCAGGCAGCTCGGCCCGTCGAAGATGGCGAGCCGGCCATCGGGGTACTCGTGCACCCGCACGCTCGCCTTCACGTAGTGATGGCGGTGGCGCTGCGCCGGGATCTGCAGCGAGATGCCCTTCCAGATGGCGCAGTTGTCGCGGCCGACCTGGCGGCTCTCCTGGACGCACAGGACGTCCTCGAGCGGCCGGCCGGCATAGGGGATGAAAGCCGAGCCGTGCTCGGCCGCCGGCACCGCGAAGCGGGCGTTGTAGTCGGGCACGAAGACCTCGCTCAGATAGCGGTTGGCGGCCTCGACCGTGGCGATCCCGGCGAGCCGCAACTCGGGCGGCAGGCGGCTCTGCAGCGTGCCGAACGCCCGCTCCATGCGGCCGCGCGCCTCCGGCGAGTAGGACGGGATGTGGGTGATGCCGAGCTGCGAGAGCGCCAGGCCGACCTGCGTCGGCCTGGTCTTGTCGACCTTGCCGCCGGACCTCGGCGTATAGAAATAGTGCGAGCCGCGATCGGTGTAGAGCGCGCGGAACAGGCCGTGCGCGGCGATCGTCTCGGCCAGGCCGACAAAGCTCGAGGCGGTGCCTTCTTCTGCCACCAGGACCGCCGAGTAGATCGCCCCCGTCGCGTCGTCGAGGGTGACGACGAGATCGAGATCACGGTCGAGCGCGCCGATCCAGCGATGCGTCGAGCCGTCCTGGAACAGCAGCATGCCGGGCAGCGGCCGGCGCTCGCGCTTCTTGCGGTGGCTGCCGCCGCGCCGCTTCTGCGCCGCCACCAGCCCGGCCGATTGCAGCGCCAGCCGGGTCACCGTGTAGGACAGTTTGTAGCCGTTGTACCGCACCCGGTTCCCTGGACAATAGTTTGCATTACGCGGCCGCCTTGAGGTTGGCCGCCATCCAGCGCTCTCTCGCGGCCGTGGGGCTGACGAGGCCGTTCTTCTCGACCAGCCACTCAGTATTGTAGCGGGCGACGAACGCGCGAACGGCGTCGCGGACCTCCTTGATCGTCTGAAAGATCCGTCCGTACACGACCTGCTCCTTGAAGGTGCGGAAGAGGCGCTCGATGACGCCGTTCGTCTCGGGCTGGGCGACGAAGGCGTAGCTCGGCGTCATGCCCCAGGCCTTCACCTGGCGCTGGAAGTCCTCGGACATGAAGGCGCTGCCGTGGTCGTGCCGCAGGGCGAGACCTCGGGCGGCGTCGCGGCCGAGGTGCCCGAACTGCTCGGACACCGCCATGCTCATCGCCTGCAGGGCCTCGTGCCGGGTGCCGTGCTTCGTCACATGCCAACCGACGAGCTCGGCGTTCCAGTGCTCGGCGACGCCGAAGAGCCAGACCTTGCCGTCGCGGGCGGTGGTGATCTGCGTCGCGTCGATCGCCCACATCACGTTCGGCGCCTCGGTGACGATCCTGCGATCGTGCGTCTGCTCCGGGCGCGGGCGTGCCCGATGCGGCGAGAGGAGCGCGTTCTCCCGCATGAGGCGAAGCACGCGCTTTCGCGCGACGCGCAGGCCGTCGAGCACACGCAAGCGCGCCCACACCTTGCGATGCCCTTCGCCCGACCAGGGCGAGCGCACGAGGTCGGCCCGGATCGCGGCGAGGAGATCGGCGTCGGAGATCGCGGGCTTCGGTCCGCGCCGGCCGGGCGTCCGCTGCGGCCGCTCCTCGGCGACGGCGGCCCTCGCGGCGTAGAACGACGAGCGCGCCACGCCCCAGACGCGGCAGACGCGCGCGACGCCGTAGCGGCGGCCGGTCGTGGGAGAGATCGCCCCGGCCGTCACCGCGACCTCCTCCGGGCCAAAGGGCCGCTCGGGCGCTCCATCCTCGCGCGCAGGAGCTCGTTCTCCATGGTGAGCTCGCCGATGCGCTGCATGGCCGCGGCGAGATCGGCGTCGGCGGTGTCGCTCTCGCGCTCCTTCAGCGCCCCGTCGAGCGCCGCCTCGGCCTTGTCGCGCCAGCGCTCGAGCTTGTGGACCGGCACCCCGAGCGCGCGCGAGAGCAGCTCGACCAACTCGCCCCGGAGCATCCGCATCACCACCGCCCGCTTGCGCGCCAAGCTCCAGCGCTGCCCGTGGCCGAGCGGCCCGACCTCCAGCCGACCGCCCTCGCTTGCTGCCTCGCCCGTGGACAGCGTGGACGGGCTGCACCCGCCCACCCTGCCCACAGGCGCATCAACAGCAGACGCTCCTTCGCGCGAGTTCATACTGGTGTCCCTCGTCTCGCTCATCTCGATTTCTCCTCGGACAAAATGGTGTCCAAGGAAATCGGGGCCAGCTCACAGTTTGTAGCCGTGCCGCTGCACCAGCTGCTCATGGAAATGCTTCACCGTGAAATCGCGGTAGCGTTCCTGGTAGAGCATCTGCATCCGCGTCAGCTCGGCCGCCGGCGCCCGCCGCGGCGACGGCTTGCCGAGCCGCCGGTCGCGCAGACCCTCGGCGCCCTCCGCGTCATGGCGCACCAACAGCCGCCGGAAATGCCGGCCCGACATGCCGAGCAGCTCGCCCGCCTCGTCCGATGTCAGCCGCCGCTTGCGGTAGCGCTCCATCGCTTCTTCAAACCTGAAGCCCGGGCACCTTCGATCGCGCGGTCGCCAACGGCGAGCTGCCCGCAGGGCAGGAGATCGCTGGGTGTCGCGTTTGGAGTGTTGCCGTTCTGGCGGCGGCGCTTGACGGCCGGGCGCCCGAGACGGAGATGATCGTGGCAAATCCTTGTGACAGGCTGCTTGCCCGATGAAGCGCCGTAACCCGTTCCCGGGCGTCACGCGAGCCCCTGACCGCCACGGAAAGGTGCGGTGGCGTTTCCGACGCAGAGGCTTCACCTGCTACCTGCCGGGCCTCTACGGCTCGGTAGCGTTCCGAGCCGCATATGAGGCCGCGCTCAAAGGAGCAAGGCCGGACGGGCGCACGCTGGCGCCCGTGGCGGCTCCAGGCAGCTTCGAGGCCCTGATCCGGGCATACTTGTCATCACCTCGGTTCATGTCGCTGGCGGCGATCACTCGCCGGCAGCTGGCCGCGGACATGGATTGGCTGCGTACCGAGATTGGGGACTTGCCCGTCCGCAGCTTCGAGCCGCGGCACGTGGAAGCCCTTATGTCGAAGAGGGCCGGGCCGACCGCCGCGAACCGCGTCAAGATTCGGCTCTCGACGCTCTTCAATTACGCCGGGTCAGGCGGCCGGCAACCCGGCCCGCGTTGTGAAGGCAGTGCGGCACAAGAGCGACGGGTTCCTGACTTGGACGGCGGCCGACGTGGAGCGCTGGCCGAGCGGGACCGTTCAGAGGCTTGCTCTGGAGCTCGCAATCAATACTGGTGCCGTGCGACAGGATCTCGCCCGGCTCGGCTGGCCAAACGTCGCCGATGGGCGGATCGCGTATCGGCGCCACAAGACCAAGACGCCCGTCGACCTGCCGATCCTGGAGCCGCTGGCGACCGAGCTCCGGCACGTCCCTCGAGATCGCTTAGTCTTCATCATCGCGCCCAGCGGACGGCCCTAAGGCTCGGCGCCGAGCTTCGGCCATGCCTTCCGGGCATGGCGTCATGCCGCGGGGCTGACGGCGCACAACAGCCACGGCGTCCGCAAGTTCGGCGCTACCGATGCAGCCGAGCACGGCGCGAGCGAGATGGAGATCGCCGCGATCATGGGGCATGCTGACGGGCGCATGGCTACACGCGAAAGGCAAACCGGGCGCGGCTGGCCGATTTGGCGCTCGCCAAGCGGACGAACGGGCAACCTATCGTGTCCAACCTGTCGCAGAGGTTGGACAAAGGCGAGGGCGAAGCCGCTGAAGGATAGAAGGAAAACGCGGTCAGTTCCAGTTGCCGCGGAACTCGTACACGTTTCTGCCGGCGATGACCTTCAGCGGACGCAGCAGCTTGGCGTCCGGCTTGTCCTGGGGCAGGTTTCCCTCGACCTTGACCTGGGTGCCGATCGGCAAATCTTCCGGCCCGATGCCGGCGCGCTCCATCTCGAAGTCGCTGCCGACGTCGACGTCCCAGTCCTGCCCGTCAGGGGTGCGGACAGAAATCTCCCAGTGCGGAAAGCCGTCCATTTCCGCCGAGACGAAGCCCTCGATCGTGGTGATCTCGTCGGACCACAGCATCAGGCCGTGATGCGCCAGCGCCAGCCCGGGAGCGGCGAGCAGCGCAACGCCGAGCATCAGCCGACGCGAGATGCGAAGGTTCATTATCTTTCCCCGTGATGTTCAAAGCCCAGAAAGGCCTCGGCGCCGCGCAGGTAATTGATCCTGGTCAACCGCGCGCTCAGCGCGTGTAGGCGATCAGCCGTCCGCAGACCAGCGCGCCCACCCAGCAGAGGATCGAGATCCAGCCGTGCAGGCGCTCCTGCGCGGGCGTCATCCGATCGAGCCACAGCCCGGCCCGCGCATGCGCGAGCAGCGCCGCCATGGCGCCCATCAGCACGATCAGCATCTTGACCTGGAACAGCGGATGAGGTCCGTAATCCTTTGCTCTGACGATGAAAAGCAGGACGCCAGCGGTCATGGCCAGGATCAGCCCGGAGAAGGCGAAGGGCAGCAGCACCCGCGCCAGCTCGCAGCGCGAGAGGCGCCGCCATGCGCCAAGCAGCCGCAGGTCCATCGGCAGGATCGCGCCGACCAGCAGCGCGACGCCCAGAATGTGCGCGGTGTTCACCGCCGCATAGCGCCATTGCGAGTACCGCACGGCCTGGCTGATCGCCGATGCCTGGATTGCCGCAAGCGTCTCGTCGAACGTCATCGCCGCCAGGGCACCCCGCCCGCGAAGCTGAAGTAGTGATCGGTCGAGAGATGCCCCGCATCCACGGGCAGCATCACGCCCGAGACGGCGCGCGCCTGGTCCGAGCAGAGGAAGGCCACGACATCGGCGACGTCCGCCGGCTCGACGAACATGCCCAGCGCGTTCGAGCGCCGAATCGCCTCCGCGTCGCGCTCGCCAGAATCGACCTTGGCCTGCACCGCCGGGGTCAGGACGTAGGTCGGCGCCACGCCGTTGACGCGGATGCCGAAGCGGCCGAGCTCGACGGCCAGCATCTCGGTCAGGCGCAGGATCGCGGTCTTCGATGGGCAATAGGCCGGCAGCGGCAGCGCGGCGAACGAGTTGATCGAGCCGAGCGTGACGATGGCGCCCGCCCCATGCTCCTGCATCACGCGCCCGACGGCGCGGCAGGTGTGCAGCGTGCCGTTGTAGTTGACCTGCCAGATCCGCTCGTGCTGTCGCAGGTCCATGTCCATCACGGTCGAGACGGTCTCGAGCACGCCTGCGGCCGTCACGCAGGCGTCGATCCGCCCCCATTCGGCGGCCACCGTCGCGACAGCGGCGCCGATCGCCTGCGGGTCCGAGACGTCGGCCACATGGCCCCGGCACTCGGCGTCCTGTCCGGCGATGTCGTCGGCCACCTGGCCGGCGCGCTCGGGGTTCACGTCCACGATCGCGACGCGGTAGCCTACCCGCGCAAAGCGCCGCGCGCAGGCCTCCCCGATGCCGCTCGCGCCACCTGTGATCAGGGCGACCCTGTCCTTCATTTTGTTCTCCCAGCCATCCGGGCGCTGTGCCCGGAAACCGCCTCCCTAGCCCTCTCCCGCAAGGGGGAGGAAACACCGTCGCGCCCGGAAATCATGTCAGCCCCGGTCGGCGTAGGTGAACTTCCACGCCGCGCCGTCCGCCTCGACATAGCCTGTCGACGGCAACGGGAAGTGCGCCGGCATGACCAGGCGCCGGTGCTCGGCGCAGGCCGTCAGCACGCGCAGACGCGAGGCGGTCGAGTCCTCGGGGCTCGTATCGCGCCTGTAGGCCCAGTCGGGCCGGATGCATTGCGCCGGCGAGTGCAGCAGGTCGCCCCACATCACGGCGTGCTGGCCCTCGCTGGCCAGGTGCACCGCGACATGGCCCGGCGTGTGGCCCGGCGTCGGCTCGAGCCAGATGCCGTCCTCGATCTGGTGGTCGGTCTCGACCAGCTGGGCCTGGCCCGAGGCGATGACCGGCAGCACGTTCTCCTGGTAGAGCTCGTCTTCGGTCGCCTCGGCGTGCTGCACCTCCTCGCGCGCGAAGATGTAGGTGGCCCTGGGGAAGGTCGGCACCCAGCGCCCGTCGATCAGCCGGGTATTCCAGCCGGAATGGTCCGAATGGAGATGCGTGCAGAGCACATGGGTGACCGCCTCGGGCGCGACGCCGGCGGCGGCCAGCCGGTCCAGCCAGGCGGCGTCCGTGCGCTTGTGCCACTGCGGGAAGCGGTTGTTCGTCTTGTCGCAGCCGATGCAGGCGTCGATCAGGATCGTGTGCCGCCCGGTCTCGACCAGATAGCTTTGCACCACGATCAGGATGTGGCCCTGGGCATCGACGCACCAGGGCTCGAGGCGCGGCAGCATCTCGGCCACCTCCTCCGGCGTCGCGCGCGGAAAGGCCTCGCCAAGCGACAGGAACACCTCCTCCAGCTCGGGGATCTGGCGCACGCGGAAAGCGCCGACGCGGAACTCGGGGGGCTGCAGGATCGTCATCGTTCGGCCATGTCCGTCTCGCGCGCCAGCGCCCGGCGCAGCTCGGTCTTCAGCACCTTGCCATAATTGTTCTTGGGCAGCGCGTCGACCACGCGCCACTGCTTGGGCCGCTTGAAGCGCGCGAGGTTCTCGAGGCAGCGGGCGTCGAGCGCCTCCGTGTCCGGGGACATGCCATCGCGCGGCACGACGAAGGCGATGACCTCCTCGCCCCACTTCGCGCTCGGCCGGCCGACGACGGCGCATTCCAGCACGGCCGGATCGGTCAGCACGACCTCCTCGATCTCGCGCGGGTAGACGTTCATGCCGCCGGAGATGATCAGGTCCTTGGACCGGTCGCGGATGGTGAGGAACCCCTCCTCGTCGATCACGCCGACATCGCCCGTCCGCAGCCATCCCTTGCGGATCGCCGCCGCCGACGCCTGCGCATTGTTGAGGTATCCGGCCATGACGACATCGGACTTGGTGGCGATCTCGCCCTCGGTGTCGGGCGGTTGCGCCACCCAATTGTCGTCGAGGATGGCGATTTCGCAGCCGGTGCGCGCGCAGCCGGCGGACGCCAGCCGCGCGCGATGGCGCGGATGCGCGGTATCGGCGTGCATGGCCTTGGTCACATGGGTGATCGTCATCGGCGCCTCGCCCTGGCCATAGAGCTGGTAGAGCCGCGGCCCGAAGACCTCGAGCGCGCGGTCGAGGTCGGCCAGGTACATGGGCGCCCCGCCATATTCCAGCGTCTTCAGCCCCGGATGGTCCGAACCTCGCCCCGCCGGATGGTTGACCAGCCGCGCCACCATGGTCGGCGCGGCGAAGAAGCTGACGTGCCGGTGCGCGGCGAGGATGCGAAAGACCTCGCCCGGATCGAACCCGGGCGGCGGGATCAGGTTCTGCGCGCCCCGCAGCACGAAGGGCAGCGCGTAGAGGCCGGACCCATGCGTCATCGGCGCGGCGTGCAGGCGGATGTCGTCCGGCCCGATGCGATCGACATCGGTGCAGTAGGCCCAGCTCATCGCCATCAGGTTGCGATGCGTCAGCACCGCGCCCTTGGGCCGCCCCGTCGTGCCCGAGGTGTAGAAGATCCAGGCCGGCGCCTCGGGCGCGCTGACGACGCTGGACACGGGCGGACCGGCCAGCAGCGCGTCCCACCCCGCGCCCGGCACGTCCAGCACAGCACACGGGGCGAGCTCGCTCAAGGCCGCGCCGTGCGCAGGGCTTGCCATGCAGAGCGCCGCCTCGGCATTGTCGAGGATCCAGGCGTGCTCGCGCGGATGCAGGCGCGCGTTCACCGGGATCGCCGTCAGCCCGGCGCGCCAGATCCCGAAGAGGACGGGCAGGAACTCGGGCCCGTTCTCCATGACCATCGCAATGCGGCTTCCGGCGGGTACGCGCGTCCTTCAGCGTGCCGGCGATCCGCGCCGCCTGCGCCTCGAACGCGCCATAGCTCAGCGCGGAGAGCCCGCCGCCGGCAGCGCCTCCCCGCGCCGGGGGGACGGCCGAAATGGCGGGCTCGGCGCCGCTCCACAGGATGGCCGGCGCCTCGGGCTGGCGCGCCGCGACCTGCGCGAGCCCGGCCGAGAGATTCACCCCCAGCCGCCCGTCGAGCGGCTCGGCGGCGCCGTCAGGTCCACGGTGTCCGGGTCGTCGGGGTGGCTCGGGATAGACCTCCATCACCAGCGGGTCGTGGCCGGGAATGATGTGGTCGGGGCTCTCGGCCATGCGCACCATCTTGTCGTGGCTGTCGCAGTATTCCGGGATGTGCTGCAGGATCGAGAACGGGTTGCGCTTCCAGATGTTGTCGTAGAAGTGCGCGACGTCCGAGGCCAGGAAGACCCGGCCCCGCTTCGTCGGCACCTGCACCGCCATCAGCCCGTGCGCGTGGCCCGGCAGCAGGTGCACGGTAATGCCGGGCGCGATCTCGTGCGTCGCCGTCGAGATAGCGGACGCGCTCGCCGAAGTTCAGCCGGATCAGCTCGCAGACATGGTCGGGCTCGAAGGGGCGGCGCACCGCCGGATAGCGCATGTAGCGCGAGGTGGCGAAGGCGACCTCCTTGTCCTGGATCAGGAACTCGGCGTTCGGGAACAGGCCGAAATTGCCGGCGTGGTCATAGTGCAGATGCGTGACGACCACCGTGTCGATCTGCTCGGCCGTGCGTGCCGATGCGGGCGATCGCCTCGTCGGGCAGCCGGTCCACCTTGCGCCCGCGCTTGGCGCCGCAGTCGTGGTCGAAGCCGCAGTCGACCAGGATGTTGCGCCCCTGCCCGCGCACCAGCCAGACATAATAGGTCAGCTGGCGCGACCGGCCGGAGTGCGGGTCGTTCGGATCGTCCAGGATCGTCGCATAATGGCCCGGCACGTTCACGTGCCCGTATTTCAGCGCAAAGACCTCATAGGTCATTCGGCATACCTTCGATTCAGCTCGTCCCAGTTCTCGGCGCCGACGATCGCCTCGCGCTCGGCGAAGCTGACCATCTCGTCGGCCATGCGCTCGGTGTTGCCGTCCTCGGCCAGCGCCGCCAGCGCCCGGCGCATGGCGCCGATCGCCGCGCGCTGCAGGTCCGAGGGCACGATCACCAGCCGGTAGCCCATCTGGCGCAGCCGCGGCAGCGGCACCACCGGCGTCTTGCCGCCGCGGAACATGTTGAGGAGCTTCGGGATAGGGCAGCAGGCGGGCGATCTCGGCGATCTGCTCCTCGCTGGTCGGCGCCTCGAAGAAGATGACGTCGGCGCCGGCCTCGGCATAGGCGTGGCAGCGCTCGATCGCCGCCTCGAAGCCCTCGACGGCCAGCGCGTCGGTGCGCGCGATCAGCACGAGGTCGTCGCCGACGACGTCGCTTCACGGCGCGGATCTTGCCGCGCATGAGTGCGGTCGGGATCACGACCGACTTGTCGTTGTAGTGCCCGCAGCGCTTGGGAAACGTCTGGTCCTCGATATGGATCGCCGGCGACGCCGGAGCGCAGGAAGAAGCGCGCCGCGCGCTGGGCGTTCAGCGCGTTGCCATAGCCCGTGTCGAAGTCGGCGATCACCGGGATCTGCACGGCGGCGGCGATCTCGGCCATGCGGTCGGCGACCTCGCTCGCCGTCAGCAGGCCCAGGTCCGGGAATGCCGGCGCCGCGCGAGATCGCGCCGCCCGAGGCATAGGCGATCTGGAAGCCGGCCTGCTCGACCAGCCGCGCCGACAGCCCGTCGAAGCAGCCCGGCGCGACGAAGACGTCGGGCGTCGAGATCAGCGCCTTCAGCGTCGTCGACCTGCTCGTTCATTCGGCGGCCTCCAACCGGTGGCGATGCGGTCGCGGGCGCATAGACGACGCCCGTCATCAGCGTCCGCGCCGTCCGCAGCACCGAGGCGCTGGCGGCGTGCCAGCCCTCGCCGGTTCGCGTCGACGTCGGCAAAGCCGGGCACGACCCCCGAGGCGGTGCCGATGCGAAGCGGCTCGCCCGGCGGCACGGCGCGGGCGAGATCGGCGACGACCGTGCCCTCGATGCGGGCGGCGACGGCGGTGCAGAGCGCGCCGGTCAGCGGGATCGCCAGATGCGGCTTGCCCATCGAGATCATGCGCAGCTGCACGTCCGCGGCGCCTCGCCGGCAGCGTCTCGCCGGGCAGCGTCGTCCACGGCGCCGGCGGGCCGACGAGCGCCACCTTCGGGCACGCTTTCGGGCACCCGCGCCGGCTCGGCGGCCAGCCCGGCGAGGACGCCCGCCGCACGGCGCACCTGCTCGAGCGCCGCCAGCGCATCGGGCATGGCGGCGAGCTCCGGACGGCAGCTCGGTGCCGGTCAGGCCGAGCTCGGCTGGCGGCGACGAAGACGCACGGGTTGGCGGCATCGACGAACGAGGCCGACACCGTCCGGCCGTCGTCCAGCCGCGCCTCGAAGCGCGGCGCCACCGGCCAGCAGCCGCCCGGTGCGCGACCCGCCGGGCTCGCGGAATTCCAGCCGGATCGGCGACCCTTGCCCCGCCACCCCGGCGATCTCGGCCGCACCGCCGACCGCCGCCAGCCCGGCGCGGACCTCGCAGATGGCAGTCGACGCGGATGCCCGTGTTCTCGTTGAACATGCGCGACACGCCCGGACCGTCCGGCAGCTGCGACATAGCCCTGCTCGACCGCGAAGACCCCGACCGCCGCCGAGAGGTTGCCGCAGTTGCCCGCATAATCGACGGACGGCGCGCGCCACCTCGACCTGCGCGAAGAGGTAGTCGACGTCGACGTCCTCGCGCTCGGAGCGGCGCACCATCATCGCCTTCGAAAGCGACGAGATGCCGCCGCCCATGCCGTCGAGCTGGCGGCCATAGGGGTCCGGGCTGCCGAGCGCCGCGCAGAGGAAGCGGTCGCGTTCGCCCGCGTCCGGCGGGCAGGTCCTCCCACCGGAAGAACAGCCCCTTCGAGGTGCCGCCCCGCATGAAGCTCGCGCGGACGCCGGTCTGGATGCGGTCGGACGCCGGTCTGGTCGGACATCTTTCTCTCTCCGCGACGCCGCTGCGCCGGTGACAGTCATTGCGGCGGACGCTAGGGAGGAGCCGACCGGCCTGTCAACCAGAGGTGCGACGTGGATCAATCGGGGGCGTTCGCCCATCCCTTCTACTTCCTGCGCCATGGCGAGACGCACTGGAACCGCTCCGGCACCACGCAGGGCCAGATCGACTCCAAGCTGAACGAGACCGGCATCGCGCAGGCCGAGCCGGCCGCCGAGGCGCTGGCCGGCGAGCCGATCGAGCGCATCGTCGCCAGCCCGCGTCAGCCGCGCCCTCGACACGGCCACAGGCCGTCGCGGCGCGGCACGGGCTGGCCGTCGAGACCGACCCCGAGCTGATGGAGTGCCATCTCGGCCGGCATCAGGGCGGGCCGCACGGGCCCTGGCTGGCCGAGTTCTTCCGCGGCGCGTACGCCCCGCCCGGACGGCGAGACCTTCGACCAGTTCCGCGCCCGCGTCTGGGCGGCCATGCAGCGCGCCGTCGCCAGGGGGCCGAACACGCTGATCGTCGCGCATGGCGGGCTGTGGATCGCGGCGCGCACCTATGTGGCGGTCGAGCCCGACCTGCCGCGGATGCCGAACGCCCTGCCGCTCTCACGTCACGCCCGAGCCGGCCGCTGGGTGCACCGCATCTGCGGCGAGCTCGCGCCCGCGCGGCGCGCCGGAGTCTTACTAGACGTCGGCGGGTTGACGGAGGGGAGGATCCGATGTCTCTGCGCATCAACGACACCGCGCCCGACTTCACCGCCGAGACGACCGAGGGCCCGATCAGCTTCCACGACTGGATCGGCGACGGCTATGCCGTGCTGTTCAGCCATCCCAAGGACTTCACGCCGGTCTGCACGACCGAGCTCGGCGTCGTCGCCGGCATGATGGACGAGTTCGCCAGGCGCAACGCCAAGGTCATCGGCATCTCGGTCGACCCCGTCGAGAGCCACCACAAATGGAAGACCGACATCAAGACGGCGACCGGGCAGGCCGCCTATCCGCTGATCGGCGACCCCGAGCTGAAGGTCGCCAAGCTCTACGACATGCTGTCCGCGGCGGCCGGCGACAGCTCCGAGGGCCGGACGCCGGCCGACAACGCGACCGTGCGGACGGTCTTCGTCATCGGCCCGGACAAGAAGATCAAGCTGATGCTCAGCTATCCGATGACCACGGGGCGCAATTTCGACGAGATCCTGCGCGCCATCGAATTCGATCCAGCTGACGGCAAGGCACCAGGTGGCGACTCCCGCCAACTGGAAGAACGGCGA
Source organism: uncultured Alphaproteobacteria bacterium (assembly GCA_963822985.1). Lineage (GTDB taxonomy): Bacteria > Pseudomonadota > Alphaproteobacteria > Rhodobacterales > Rhodobacteraceae > Thermohalobaculum. The sequence continues at coordinate 23,906 of CAWGJU010000003.1, forward strand.
AGACGTCATCATCACGCCCGCCGTTTCGGACGAGGACGCCCAGACGCGCTTCGGCAGCTTCGAGAAGGTGCTGCCCTATCTGCGCCGGACCAAGCAGCCATCGGCGTGAGCCGGATCCCGAGCCGGCGCCCTCGCCGGCTCAGCCGAAAAGCTGGGCGACCAGGGGCGCGAGCTTCTCGGCAGTAGGGCCGAACTTGCCCATGTTCGCTCCGCCCTGGGTCGCGTCGTAGACGGCTGATCCGACCGGCCGACCCTCCTCGATCACGTTGATCTGCGCATAGGAGAGATACATCGCCATGTCCCAGCGCCAGTTCGCCGTGTAGCTCACGCGGTAGCGGCAGTCCTCGGGAATGGCGCCGTCAAAGCTGCGGACCGCGATCCCCCGGGCGCCGATCTGGCGGACGAGCTCGTCGTGGAAGCCCTCCATATGCACCGTCTCATTGCGACCGATGCAAACCTCGGCCGGACGAGCGTCGACGGGATCCACGGTCTGGCTGATCGTGCAGCCGGCGACGAGCAGAGCGGCGGCGATTTGCGCCGCAAAGAAAAGCCTGGGGTTCAATTCGAGTCCTCGTTGGAGACAGTCGGCCCCAATCTCGCAGGCAATCCTTAACGCCCGCCAACCGCAGGTCACCCGCGGCGTCGATACAGCCCCGGACGATGGCGATGCGGAAGGGTCAGGGCCGAAGCACCGTCCGGCCAGCGGCAGAGCGGTCGGCCACGACCTTCGCGCGATGCTCGCCCGCCGGCCCGGTCAGCACAAGGAGATAGGTCCCCTGGTCGGTCAGGAACCGTGGGCCCTTGGGCCAGTCGACATGTCCGCCGCGAACGGGAATCGTCCAGACGAGCTTGCCCTCCTGCTCGACGCTGAGGCTGTCGAACCCCGACCCGCCGCCGGCCACGACGATATCGGGCGCAAGCGGTACCCGCGTCGGCCGGTCGGCACTGCGCAGCACGATCCCGGCGCCGATCATCTCGCCCTGGTGCAGCGTCACCACCTCCGGGCAGTCCACCTTCCAGCGCTCGGCGACCGATGCCCGCGAAAGATCCAAGCCGTCGGCCCGGACGCCGACCACGCCCTCGGTCACCTTCGCCGCCTCGCAGCTCGCATAATGCTCGATGACGAGCGTCGAGCCGCTTCCGAGGCTCAACTCGGTTCCGGCGTCGACCTCGTCGAAGGCGCCCACCGCCGGCGTGACCTGGCCGCCGACATCGGTGACCAGCGCCGCCGGCGCGCTCCAGGCGGCCGGGGTCGTCGCGAGGAGCAGCAGCAGGCCGCACGCTCCCAGCACCACAGCCAGTGTCGTCCGACGCGACAACGCCGCCTCAGCAATCCGCATCCTATCCTCCTGCCCCGCCCCGGCCAGTTTATAGCCGGCCGGCCGGATTGCCCAGCGGCAGGCTTGACGCCCGCGCGCCCGGACCTGAATTCCTAAAGCGGAATGACCCTTGGAGGAGCCGCCAGATGTCCGCCAGCGACCGACCGACCGACCGTCCGACCGACCATCCGACTGTCGCCGAGTGGATCGCCCGGTTCCTTCAGGGTCGCGGCGTCGACCGCATCTTCGGGCTCCAGGGCGGGCACATCCAGCCGGTCTGGGACTGGCTCGGGCGCCTGGGCGTGCAGATCGTCGACGTCCGCGACGAGGGCGCCGCCGTCCATATGGCGCAGGCTCATGCCGAGCTGACGGGCGGCTTCGCGGTCGCCATGGCGACCGCCGGGCCCGGCGTGACGAACTGCGTTACCGCCATGGCGAACGCCGACCTCTCGCGCGCGCCCGTCCTGCTGATCGGCGGCTGCACGTCGCGCCCGCAAGTCAACATGGGGCCGCTGCAGGACATCGACCATGTCGGCATCCTGCGCCCGGTCACGCGCGTGGCGCGCACCCTGCGGGTTCCCGACCAGGTCATCCGCGAGGTCGACTTCGCCGTTGCGCAGATGCTTGGCGACGGCGGCGTGCCCGGCCCCGCCTATCTCGAGATCCCGACCGACGTGCTGCGCGCCGAGGTTGCCCGCAACCTGGTGCTCGACGAGTGGATGGCGCGCAAGCGCCCGCGCCGTCCGTCGCCCGAGCACGAAGCCGTCGCCGCCGCCGCCGAGGCGATCTGGTCGGCCAAGAAGCCGTCCATCGTCACCGGGCTCGGCGCCCGCGGCGCCGGCACCGAGCTGCGCGCGCTGCTCGATGCGACGGGCGCCGTCTATCTCGACACGCAGGAGAGCCGCGGGCTGGTGCCGACGGACCACCCGTCGGTCGTCGGCGCCATGCGCGCGCAGGTCATGGCCGAGACGGACCTCGTCGTGCTGGTCGGCCGCCGGCTCGACTATCAGCTCGGCTATGGCTCGCCGGCCGTCTTCCCGAACGCCCGTTTCGTTCGCATAGCGGCGACGCCCGGCGAGCTGATCGACAACCGCCGCGGCCAGCCCGAGCTGATGGCCGACCCCGCCCAGGCGCTGGCCGCCATCGTCGAGACCGCCGGCAATCGCGCGCCGGCCGCCGACCGCGCCTGGTCGGAGGGTCTGCGCCGCCGCCACATCGAGCGCGCCGAAAAGGCGGCCGCCGCCCCCCTGCCCGCGACGGGCGACGGCAAGATCCACCCGATGGCGATCTTCCGGGCGCTGGGCGAGATCGCCGATCCCGACCACCTCGCCATCGCCGATGGCGGCGACCTGCTCAGCTTTGCCCGCGTCGGGCTGACCAGCCGGCACTACATGGATTCGGGCACCTTCGGCTGCCTCGGCGTCGGCGTGCCTTATGCCATCGCCGCCGCGTTGCACGACCCCTCGCGCCAGGTCATCGTCACCACCGGCGACGGCGCCTTCGGCTTCAACGCCATGGAGATCGACACCGCCGTCCGGCACCGGGCGAAGATCGTCGTCATCGTCTCGAACAACGCCGCCTGGAACATCGAGCGGTATGACCAGGAGACGAATTATGGCGGCCGCGTCGTCGGCACCACGCTCGGCGATGCCGACTACGCCGCCATGGCCCGCGCCCTGGGCGCGCATGGCGAGCGGGTGACCGACCCCGCCGACCTGGCGCAAGCGATCCGCCGCGCCATCGCCAACGCGCCGGCGCTGGTCGACGTCGTCACCTCGCAGGATGCGGTGTCGTCCGACGCCACCAAGGGCCTCGGCTTCGTCCCCGACTACCAGGCGCTGACGCCCTGGAACGACGCCGAGCTTGCACGGAGGGGCTGATGCCGGGCATGGAGTACGGCGATCCCGCCGCCTACGGAACGCTCTACGAGACGTTTCGCCAGACCCTCGCCCGCTGGGGCGACCGCCCGGCCTATGGCGTGCCCGCCATGGCGAAACGGCCCTACCACCCCGACGGCAAGACCTATAGCTGGAACGAGATCGGCGCCGGCGCGGAAGAGCTGCGGCAGCGCTATGCCGATGCCGGCTACGGCCACGGCCATCGCGTCGCCATACTGGCGCACCAGCGGCCCGAGTTCTTCTTTCATTGGTACGCGCTGAACGCGCTCGGCGTCTCGGTGGTGCCGATCAACCCCGACTACCGCGAGGGCGAGATCGCCTACCTCATGGAGCACTCCGAGGCCCGGCTCGCGCTCGCCATCGATTCGCGCCTCGACGATCTGCGCGCCGTGCAAAAGCAATCCGGCGACACCTTCTCCGTCGTCTCCTTCGACGACCCGCCCGATCCCTTGCCCCAGGCGCGCACGCCGCCTTCGCCCGGCCGGCCCGACCACGCGACCGAGGCGGCGCTCCTCTACACCTCCGGCACCACCGGGCGGCCCAAGGGCTGCATCCAGACCAACGAACACTTCCACAGCTTCGGCACCTTCTATCTCTCGCATGGCGGCCTTTACGAGATGCACGAGGGCAGCGAGCGCATGTACAACCCGCTGCCGCTGCACCACGCCAACGCGCTGTCGATTTCCACGCAGGCCATGCTGCTGACAGGCGGCTGCCTGATCTTTCCCGACCGCTTCCACGCCTCGACCTGGTGGCGCGAGCTGGTCGAGACCGATGCCACCTGCTGCCACATGCAGGGCATCATCCCGAACGTGCTGCTCAAGCTGCCGCCCTCCGAGCTCGACCGCGCGCATCGCGTCCGCTTCGCCAACTGCGCCGGCATCGAGCCCGTCCACCACCGCCCCTTCGAGGAGCGCTTCGGCTTTCCCGTGGTCGAGATGTGGTCCATGTCCGAGGTCGGCCGGCTGATCTGCGACAATGTCGAGCCGCGCCGCATCGACGAGCGCGCCATGGGCCGCGCCGTGCCGGGCTGCGACGCCATGGTGGTCGACCCCGAGATGCGCGAGCTGCCCGACGGCGCGCCGGGCGAGTTCGTCGTGCGCCACAGCGCCGCAACCCCCCGCAAGGGGTTCTTCTCCGGGTATTTGAAGGACCAGAAGGCGACGGACGAGGCCTGGCGCGGCGGCTGGTTCCACAGCGGCGATGTCGCCCGGCGTGACAGGGACGGCATGTTCATCTTCGTCGACCGGCTGAAGCACATCATCCGCCGCTCGGGCGAGAACATCGCCGCCGCCGAGATCGAGGAGGCCGTGATTGCCCACCCCAAGGTCCGCCAGGTCGCCGTGATCCCCGTCCCCGACGCCATGCGCGAGGAGGAAATCATGGCGTGCATCGTCCCGCAGGACGGCGCCGAGCCCGGCGAGGCACTAGCGCGCGAGCTCCTGGAGGACGCCATGGCAAAGATGGCCTACTTCAAGGCGCCGGCCTGGTTCGTCTTCTTGGACGACCTGCCGATGGGCACCTCGGCCAAGCTGGTAAAACGGGCGATTTTTCCCGAGAACGACGACCCGCGCGAGCACCCCGGCGCCATCGACCTGCGCGCCCTCAAGCGCCCGCCGGCCTCGGGCTGAGCCGCCCCCAGCGGCGGGGACGATCCGACGGCCAAGGCCATGACGCTCCCGCCATTCAGGGCGGGGTGGACCCCCACCCTGCGGTTCGTAGAGGCTGGCCCGAGCAGGATTCTTGCAGGGCGGGCTCCACCCCACCCCCGAGCCTCGTTCGAGTAAGGCGCCGCACCAAGCCTTTCGCAGAAGATTCGACCCACCCGGCCCTACTCGGCGGCCGCCAGGTTCAGGTCCAGCCCCTGCAGGAAATCACGCACCGCCGGCCCGACGTCGCTCGCGCGCCAGCGCGAAGGCGATCGTCGCCTGCAGATAGCCACGCTTCGAGCCGCAATCGTAGCGCGTGCCCTCGAAGCGAAAGCCATAGACCGGCTCCGGCCCGCCGATCTGCGCCGCGATCGCGTCCGTCAGCTGGATCTCGCCGCCGGCGCCCCGCTCGGTCTCGCTCAAGCTCTCCATGACGCGCGGCGAGAGGATATAGCGGCCGATGACCGCCAGCGTCGACGGCGCGTCCTCGGGCTTGGGCTTCTCGACCAGCCCGCGCGCCCTGACCAGCGGCCCGCGCTCCTCCTCGGGGTCGATCACGCCATAGGAGGCCGTCTGCTCGCGCGGCACCTCGACGGTCGCCACCATGGAGCCGCCGCCGGCCTCGGCATAGGCCTCGACCATCTGCGCGAGACAGGGGCGCTCGCCCGCGATGATGTCGTCCGGCAGGATCACGGCGAATGGCTCGTCGCCGACCAGCCGGCGGGCGCACCAGACCGCATGGCCGAGCCCCAGCGCCTCCTGCTGGCGGACATAGGCGATGGCGCCGGACGGCATGGTCGACTTCTCGACCGCGGCCAGCAGCTCGGTTTTGCCGGATTTCTGCAGTGTTCGCTCGAGCTCGGGTGCCGAGTCGAAATAATCCTCCAGCGCCGACTTGCCCTTTGCGGTGACGAAGATGAACTCGTCGATGCCGGCGGCGCGCGCCTCGTCGATGCCGTACTGGATCAGCGGCCGGTCGATCAGCGGCAGCATCTCCTTGGGGACCGACTTCGTCGCCGGCAGGAACCGGGTGCCAAGCCCGGCGACCGGGAAAACTGCTGTGCGGACTCTTCTTCGACATTTTCGGCTCCTGCTTTCCTGGCCGCCGGTCGGCGCCGGCCCACGCCTTACGCCCGACCCCGCCCCCGCGTTGCCAGCGGGACGCAAGGCCAGCTCTGCTTCACGGCGTTCCCCGCTCGGCCAGCACCGCGTCGACACGCGGTATGTCCTCGGGGTTGTTCACCTCCCAGAACCGGGCGCCGCGGCTGGCCACCTCGACGCAGCGGACCGCAATGCCGTGCTCGAGAAGACGCAGCTGCTCCAGCCCCTCGCAGCGCTCGAGCGGCCCCGGTTCCAGCGCCCGGTAGGCCGCGAGCGTCACCGGCCGATAGGCATAGATGCCGACATGGTGGAAGACCGGCACGATCCCGTCGAGCGCCCGCTCCGGGCCCGTGAAGGGGATCACTTCCTTGGAGAAGTAGAGCGCCCGCCCGTCGCGGTCGAAGACCGCAGTCGTGGCGCCGACCCGGCCCTCGCTGCGGTCCTCGAGAAAGCTCTCCAGCGCCTCGGCGTCGCAGCGCAGCACCGGGGTCGCGACCAGAACCTCCGGGTCGGCGCGCATCGCCAGCACCAGCTCCTCGACGAACCAGGGCGGCGTCAGCGGCGCGTCGCCCTGCAGGTTCACGACGATGTCGGGCGCCGGGTGCAGGCCGCGGATCGCCTCGGCGCAGCGCTCGGTGCCGTTGGCGCAATCGGGCGAGGTCATCACCGCGCGCCCGCCGAACCGCTCGACCTCGTCGACGATGCGCGCATCGTCCGTCGCGACGAGGCAGGCGTCGATGCCCTGCACGGCAAGCGCCGCCTCCCAGCTGCGCTCGATCACCGTCTTGTCGAGGCCTGTCGCCCCCCGCAGCGGCGCCAGCATCTTGCCGGGAAAGCGCGAGGAGTCGTAGCGCGCCGGGATGACGATGATCGCGCTCATGGGCACCGGGCCGTTCGCCTGCGGAGTGTGCGGCACCCTGTCACAATTCGACGCCCGGCGCCATGGCGAGGAAGAACGGGTTCTCCCATCCCGGCTTGCCGTAGCGCAGCTCGGCATGATCGTCATAGCGCAGCACCAGCCCGCCGGCGGCGCGCAGGACCGCGTGGCCGGCGGCCGTGTCCCACTCCATGGTGCGCCCCAGGCGCGGGTAGAAATCGGCCTCGCCGGCCGCCAGCAGGCAGAACTTGATCGACGACCCGGCGCTGCGGAACTCGGCCACCTCGAAGCCGGCGATATAGTCGTCGGTCGCCTTGTCGCGATGCGATCTGGACGCAATGACGATCAGCGCCGCGTTGTCCGGTTTCGAGACATGGATTGCCCGTTCCGAGCCCCCGACGATCGCATCCCCCTCGACCGCCGCCTCGACGGCGCCGCCGTCGCGCGTCGCCCACAGGCGGCCGCGCGCCGGGGCGTAGACCACCCCCGCGACCGGCCGCCCTTCCTCGATCAGCGCGATGTTGACGGTGAAATCGCCCTCGCGGCGGACGAACTCCTTGGTGCCGTCCAGCGGATCGACCAGGAAGAACCGCCGATGCCCCGTCTCGGCGTGGCTTGCCGACGATTCCTCGGTCACGGCAGGTGTTTCCGGAAAGGCCGCCGCCAGGCCTTCGGCGATGGCGCGGTCGGCCGCCAGATCGGCGGCCGTCACCGGGCTTGCATCGGCCTTTGCCTCGAGCTCCAGCTCGCCCGAGCGGTAGACCTCCATGATCCGCGCCCCGGCGTCGAGCGCGATGGCCGTGATCACCCGTTCCAGCTCGCCCATGCCGCCCCGTCGCCTTGCGATCCGCTCCGCACAGGCTTGGGTCTAGCCGCTCGGCCGGGGATCCCACAACGACCGAATCGCCCAGGACCACGGGGCGCGTCGACGCAGCGTCGGCTGCACCCCCCTCAATACCGCCGCAGACACAAAACCTTGCACGGAACTTGCAGGAAAGTCGACCAACCTAACCTTTGTTGCGCCACGCCCTCGCCTAGAGACGACACGAGACGGGGTTAGGCGAGACGAGGCACGGCTGATGCGAACTGCGGCTTGCGGGAGGCTCAAATGGACCGGCGCGACTTCCTGATGCTCTGCACTGCGGCGACGCTGGCCGGTTGCGGCGGCGGCGCGGCGCTCGACCTGTCCGAGATCGACGACCGCTGGCCGCCCGAAGGGCGGTTCGTCCAGGCCATGGGCTTGCGCATCCACGCCTGGGAGCGCGGCGAGGGCCAGCCGGTGGTCCTGCTGCACGGCGCCAACGGCAATCTGCGCGACTGGACGTTCGATGTCGCGCCACGAATCGCGCGGGGCTACCGCGCGGTAGCCTTCGACCGGCCGGGCAATGGCTGGTCCGAGCGACCGACCGAGGGCGCCGGCGACCCGGCCGTCCAGGCCCGCATCCTCCATGCTGCCGCCAGCGAGATGGGCGTGCACCGGCCGATCCTCGTCGGCCACAGCTGGGGCGCGGCGCTCGCCATGGCCTGGGCGCTCGCCTATCCGGACGAGGTCGCCGGGGTCGTCACGGTCTCGGGCGCCGTCATGCCCTGGGGCGACCAGCCGATGCTGGCCGAGATGATCGGCCTCGACCGCCTGCTGATCGGCTTCTACTTCGACCATCTGCAATCGTCGAGCAACGGCGTGGCGGGTTTCGTGCAGCGGATCTTCCGGCCGCAGGAGCCGCCGCCCGGTTATGTCGACTATATCGGCGGCCAGCTGGCGCTGCGTCCCGAGACGGTGGCGGCGAACATCGACGATATCGGCACGCTGAACAGGGCGCTCCGCCGCCAGGCGCCGGGCTATCCGCGGCTCGACATGCCCGTCGAGATCATCAGCGGCGGGGCGGACTTCATCATCGAGCCCGAGCGCCAGCCGATCCCCTTCGCGGCCTCGCTGCAGCGTCCCCGGCTGACGCTGCTCGATGGCGTCGGCCACATGGCGCACCATGCGGCACCCGACGAGCTGCTCGCCGCGCTCGACCGGATCGCCCGGGCCGCCCGGGTCGCCCATATCGACAGTCGGGTTTGAGGCGAAGCTCCCGCGTGACCCTGCCGCGCAACCGTCCTGACCCTTTGCAATCCGCGATGCCATCGCCATCTTCGCACCTCGCATTTCCGAGGGTCCGATGGGCGTTCCCGATCCAGTTCACGACAGCCAGTTCTACCAGGGCGTGCCGCTCCGCCGTTTCGTCGCCTTCTGCATCGACCTGGCAATCATCATCGGGCTTTGGTGCGCCGTGCTGATCCTGGGCGTGCTGGTCTCGATCCTGACGCTGGGCGTCGCCACGCCTATGGCCGTGGTGATCTTCTCGGCGACGAGCTTCCTCTATCGCTGGGCGATGCTGACCCAGCGCTCGGCGACGCTCGGCATGATCGGGACCGGCATCGAGGTGCGCAGCGCCACCGGCGGCCCGGTCGATCCGCTCACGGCGTTCCTGCACGTCGCGGGCTTCTACGTTTCGGTCTTCTTCACCCCGCTCCTGGTGATCGGCTGGCTCGTGATGGCGGTCTCGCCGCATCGGCGGTTGCTGCACGACCTCGTTCTCGGCACCGTGGTCATCAACCGCCCTGCCTGAGAGGCGGCAGAGCGAGGATCACATGGTGCCTCGTGACAACCGGATTTTATCCGCTATCGTGCTTTGTTGACGGACCCGCCCGGAGGCTGAATTGAGTCACCACGAATCCTCGCTGAAGGCGCAATTCTATCTGACCGCGCCGCAGCCTTGCGCCTATTTGGAAGGTCGCGAGGAACGCAAGGTATTCACGACGCTGAACGGCAGCGGCGCCGTCAGCGTCAACAACGCACTCAGCCATAAGGGTTTTCGGCGCAGCCAGTCCGTCATCTACCGGCCGGCCTGCGTCGGCTGCTCGGCCTGCATGTCGATCCGCATACCCGTCCGCGCCTTCGAGCCCAGCCGCGCCCAGCGCCGCATCCAGCGTCGCAATGCCGACATCAGCCGCCGCCCTTGCGAGGCCTGGGCGACCGAAACGCAGTTCGCGCTCTTCCGCCGCTACTTGAACGAGCGCCATGCCGATGGCGGCATGGCCGACATGGACGCCTTCGACTACGCCTCGATGGTCGACGAGACGCCCGTCAACACCATGGTGGTCGAGTACACCCAGCAGGACGAGCTGGGCGCGACGCGGCTGGTGGCCGCCTGCCTCAGCGACGTGCTGGGCGACGGCCTCTCGATGGTCTATTCATTTTTCGAGCCCGCGCTCGCCGACCGCAGCCTCGGCGCCTTCATGATCCTCGATCACATTGCCATGGCCCGCGAGATGGGGCTGGCCTACATCTATCTTGGCTACTGGGTCGCCGGCTCGCGCAAGATGGACTACAAGATCGGCTACCGCCCCTTCGAGCTGTGCGACGGCGCGACCTGGCGGCGCTTTCACGCGCGCGAGGAGGTCGACGCCTGGCAGGCCCAGCGCCTGCGCGTCGTCCAGGACCGGCTGCTCGGCTGACGTCGCCTAGCGCTTGGCCGCCGCACTTTCCCGGCGCAGGCGATAGACCGTCTGCTGGTCGATCCCGCCGGCCCCCAACCCTCTCGACTGCCTGAAGCTGTCCACCGCCGCCGCCGTGCTGGCGCCATAGACGCCATCGATCGGCCCGTAATAGAGCGCGAGATCGACCAGAGCGCGCTGGACGACGGTGACCGTCATCCGGTCTCGCGCCCGGTGGCACTGATCGTGCCGTGGCCGTGTGTCGACGCCTGGGCTGGCGGAACCGGTCGGGCGGGCTGTGCCGACTGGGCAGGCGGCGCCGGCCGGGTCGGCTGCACCGGCTGGGCGGGCGCCGACAAGGCGGCCTCGGTGCAATAGCGCTCGACGCAGGCGCCATAGGCCGGGTCGGTTTGCCCTTGGAATTGGCGAGGCAGCGCCAGACGCAGCGCTGCTGCTCCATCTCGTCCACTGACAGCGCGACCGACGGCGCAAAGGGAAGCGCCGCGACAGATATGACCAACAGAATGCATCGCCGCATCGCGCCGAACCTCCCCGCTCGGATCGGTGCCAGCATCTCGCCAGCCGATCCGAAGCTATCACAGGCCACGCGCGGTCGCTCAAGGCGCGGAATAATCGCAGGTTCCGTCGGGACGCCCGTCTCAGATCGGCGCGCGCGTCGGGGCCGTAAGCGCCCTGGCCGGCAGGCGGCGGAAGACGCGGACGACGCCGATCACGGCCAGCGCAATACAGCCCAGGGATGCGGCAGACTGTGTCAGGCCGACCCCCGAATGGCTCGAGGCCAGCCCGGCGAACAGGGAGGCGATCCCGAACGCCATAAGCGCCGTGATCGTCAGGGCCATCGTCTCCGTCCCGGCGAATCGCTGGACCCAGGACGAGCTCTCCCACCGCGTGATGACGTACTTCGCAAAGCCAACCAGCACGACGGCCGCCACCACCATGATGGTGCCGAGGATGAAGTTCATCGAGCGTCTCTCCACGACCCTTCGCGTCGACTGCCGAAACAGACGGTCACGATCGTTGAGGGCCACGGGGAGAGGTGCCTTTGGCGTCGTCGGCCGGCCGGCACACCGGGCGGGTCGAGAGCCCGGCATGCGCGGGAATATCTATACACTCCACGGCGATCCGGCACAATATGGGCTTTGGGAAGCACCGCCGGATCGTGACGCCCCGTTCCTTCGATGTGCCGTCACTGGCTTCCCTGACCCATCGGCAGCGCCTGTCGAAGCCGACGAGCGCCCGCTCGATGCGCCGCTCCGCGCCGACGTGTCGGCCCTGGCATGACGCCAGTCCGGCCGCGCTCACCGCCGATAGCGCGTTGTCATCGTGTAGCGGTGCCCGGGCTCGATCATCTCCCACCGGCTGAGCCAGGTCTCGGGCTCGAACTCGTAGGCGATCTCGTAGGAGGCATCCTCCATGAACTCGAGCGCGATCGGGCGCTCGGTCAGGAAATGGTGGAAGGGCTGCCCGTCGGCATAGCGCACCTCGACGAGTTCCGGTTCGGGGAACCGCCAGAGCGAGGTTCGCTCGACAAGATAATCCTCGCCCTGAAAGCGCAGCACGCCTGTCTCGTGGCAGGTCAGCCCCTCGTCGTCTTCGACGAATGTGGCATCGCCCCAGACCTCGCCGATCAGCCCCTCGGGCTCCTTCTCGATGATCCGGACGAGCAGCCAGTTGCCCTCGAAATAGCTCTTCGTTGCGCGGATCATGCGGCTCTGCTACCCCCCGCTCCCTGCACTGATCGACCCCGAGGGCGCCCGATGATCCCCCGCTATTCCCGCCCTGAGATGGCCGAGATCTGGGCGCCCCAGACCAGGTACCGTATCTGGTTCGAGATCGAGGCGCACGCGCTCGATGCCATGGTCGACCTCGGAATCGTGCCGGCCTCGGCCGCCGAAGCCGTCTGGAAGGCGCGCGACGCCAAATTCGACACCGGCCGCATCGACGCGATCGAGCGCGAGGTCAAGCACGATGTCATCGCCTTCCTGACGCATCTGGCCGAGCATGTCGGGCCCGAGGCGCGCTTCCTGCACCAGGGGATGACCTCGTCGGACGTGCTCGACACCTGCTTCTCGGTCCAGCTGGTGCGCGCCGCCGACATCCTGCTCGACGACCTCGCGCGGCTGATGGCGGCGCTGCGCACCCGCGCCTTCGAGCACAAGGACACGCTGTGCATCGGGCGCAGCCATGGCATCCATGCCGAGCCCACCACGTTCGGGCTGAAGCTCGCCACAGCCTATGCCGAGTTCCAGCGCAACCGCGACCGGCTGCGGGCGGCGCGCCACGACATCGCCACCTGCGCCATCTCGGGCGCCGTCGGCACCTTCGCCAGCGTCGACCCGGCCGTCGAGGCGCATGTCGCGGCGCAGCTCGGCCTCGACCCCGAGCCGATCTCGACCCAGGTGATCCCGCGCGACCGGCACGCGTTCTTCTTTTGCACGCTGGGGGTCATCGCCTCGTCCGTGGAGCGCGTGGCGACCGAGATACGCCACCTCCAGCGCACCGAGGTGGGCGAGGCCGAGGAATTCTTCTCGCCCGGCCAGAAGGGCTCGTCGGCCATGCCGCACAAGCGCAACCCGGTGTTGAGCGAGAACCTGACCGGGCTCGCCCGCCTGGTGCGTGCTTATGCCGTCCCGGCCATGGAGGACGTCGCCCTCTGGCACGAGCGCGACATCAGCCACTCCTCGGTCGAGCGCAACATCGGCCCGGACGCGACCGTCACCCTCGACTTCGCGCTGGCCCGGCTAACCGGCATCATCGAGAACCTCGTCGTCTATCCCGACCGGATGCGCAAGAACCTCGAGCGCACGCGCGGCCTCGTGCACTCGCAGCGCGTGCTCCTGGCGTTGACCCAGGCGGGGCTCAGCCGCGAGGCCGCCTACGCCGTCGTCCAGCGCAACGCCATGCAAAGCTGGCAGTCCTGCACCGATTTCCTCCAGGCGCTCAAGGCCGACCCGGAGGTGACGGCGGCGCTCGACCTGACCGTGCTCGAGGGGCTGTTCGACCACGCCCACCACACCGCCCACGTCGACACGATCTTCGAGCGGGTCTTCGGCGGCACCGAGTGACGCGGGAAGCCGGCACGCCATGACCTCGCCCGCCGCCGGCATCGCGCTCATGGCGCTCGCCATGGTGCTGCTGCCGGCCGGCGACGCCTGCGCCAAGCACCTGACGGCGATCACCGGCTATGGCGCGGGCTTCCTGGCCTGGTCGCGCTTCGTCGTGGGCCTCGCCCTCGTCGGGCCGGCGGCCGCGGCCACCGGCCAGCTGCGCGGGCTCGGCCCCTCGTTCCTGCTCCGCCAGGCGATCCGCGGGGGGCTGGTCGCCAGCGCCATCACCTGCGTCATCAACGCGGTCAAGTCGGCGCCGCTCGCCGATGTCTACGGCGCCTTCTTCGTCGGCCCGACCGCCGCCATCGTGCTCGCCCGCCTGCTGCTGAAGGAAATGGTGCGCCCGCGCGAATGGGCGGCCGTCCTGCTGGGCTTTGCCGGCGTCCTGCTGATCGTCCGGCCGACGGGCACGGTCGGCGCCGGGCTCCTCTGGGCGTTGGCCGCCGGCCTTTGCTTCGGCGGCTTTCTCGTCGCCACTCGCTGGGCCGCAGGCACCGCCCCGCCGCTGGCCCAGCTGACCGGGCAGCTCTTCTTCGGCTTCGCCTTCCTCGCTCCCCTCGGCATCGGCGATTTCAGCCGGCTCGGCATCGAGGCGCCGGGCTGGCTGATCGCCATGGCGCTCTTCTCCGCGCTCGCCAACCTGCTGCAGCTCCTTGCCGTCAGGCACGCGCAGGCGGTCATGCTGGCGCCCGTCGTCTACCTGCAGCTGGTCGCCGCGACCGCCTTTGGCTGGGCGCTCTTCGGTGACCGGCCGGATGGCTGGACCTTTGCCGGCCTCGCCGTCATCCTCATGGCGGGCCTCGCCCGCGTGCCGCTCGGGCGCGCGCGCAGGAGGCTGCCGCGCTGAGGCGCCCTGCCGAGACCGCCCCCGTCGAGGCTGGCCGGCGGTCCGCCCCGCGCCATATTCCCGGGCAATGTCCCCGGCCGAGGAGGATCCGCCCATGCACATCGCCATGACCCGCCGCCGGTTCGCCGCCCTGCTGGCAGCCGCGCCGCTCGCCTTCGGGGCACGCGTGGCCCTGGCGGCGAACGCGCACGATTTCGCCTTCGACGACATAGACGAGGCGGGAGAGCTGCGCCTCGCCGACTTCGCCGGCCGCCCGGTGCTGGTGGTCAACACCGCCTCGCGCTGCGGCTACACCTACCAGTACGACGCGCTGCAGGCGCTCTACGACCGCTATCGTGACCGGGGCCTCGTGGTGCTGGGCGTGCCCTCGGACGACTTTAACCAGGAGCTGGCGAGCGCGGCCGAGGTGAAGGACTTCTGCGCCGTCAACTTCGCCATCGACTTTCCCATGACGGCGATCACGCATGTGGCCGGCGCCGACGCGCACCCCTTCTACTCCTGGGCCGCCGCTCGGGCCGGTGCGCCGCGCTGGAACTTCCACAAATACCTGCTGGGCCCGGACGGCGAACTCGTCGCCGCCTTCCCGACCCGGACCGAGCCCGACGCGCCGGAGGTCCGCCAGGCGATCGAGAACCTGCTCGGCGGCTAGCCGAGGCGCCGGCGCAGCGCCTCGGCGCCGCGCCGGATCTCGCGCATCTGGTCCTCGGGCTTGGCATCGAGATTGCGCACCTGCATACGCATGCGCGTATTCCGGACGAATTGGGCGCGGTGGCAGGCGAGGAAATCCCAGTAGAGCACCGTGAACGGGCAGGCATCCGCGCCGACCGCCTTCTTGGGGTTGTAGCGGCAGCCGCCGCAATGATCCGACATCCGATCGATATAGGCGCCGGAGGCAGCATAGGGCTTGGTGCCGACGATCCCGCCATCGCCGTGCTGGCTCATCCCCAGCGTGTTCGGCAGGCTGACCCAGTCGACCGCGTCGTTGTAGAGTTCCATGTGCCATTGGTGGAACCGGTAGGGGTGCGCCCCCCACAGAAGTGCGAAGAGCCCCATCACCATCAGCCGCTGGATGTGATGCGCATAGCCCGTCTCGATCAGCCCGCCGAGCGCGTCGCCCAGGCAGGCCATCTCAGTCTCGCCCGTCCAGTAGAACCCGGGCAGCTCCGCCCGTGCGTCGAGCGCGTTCAACCCCGCATAGCCCGGCATCTCGGTCCAGTAGACGCAGCGCACGAATTCGCGCCAGCCGAGGATCTGGCGGACAAACCCCTCGACGGCGTTGAGCGGCGCCCTGCCCGCTTCATAGGCGGCGATGGCGCGCGCGCAGACCTCGCGCGGGTCGAGCAGCTTGAGGTTCAGGCAGGCCGACAGCCGCGAATGCCATAGCGTCCGCTGCCCCGTCGCCATGGCGTCCTGAAAGTCGCCGAAATGGACCAGCCGCTCGCCCACGAACCGGTCGAGATGCTCCAGCGCCGCCGCGCGCGTCACCGGCTCGGCGAACCCCTCGGTGCTGCCCGGCGCGTCGGGGAACAGCCGCTCGACGGTGTGCATGACCTCGCGCGTGATCGCGTCGGGCGGCGATCCCGGCCGCGCCGGCGTGAAGCCCGGCCCGTCGCTGCCAAAGCTCCTGCGGTTCTGCCGGTCGAGGTTCCAGGCGCCGCCGACGGGCTCGGCGCCCTCCATCAGCCAGCCCTTACGCCGCCGCTGCCAGCGGTAGAAATCCTCCAGCACCAGCCGCTTGCGCCCGTCGCGCCAGGCCTGGAACTCGGCCGGGTCGACCAGGAAATGCCTGTCGGGGTGGACCTCCAGATCGGGGAACCGGCCGCGCAGCGCCTGCAGCACGCGCCAGTCGCCGGGCTGGGTGACGTGCCGCCGCTCGGCCGGCACCCGCGCGATCCCGTCGGCCAGCGTCGCCGCGGGCTCGGCGCCGTCGATCGGAAAGTAGTGGACGGTCCACCCCTTGGCGCGCAGCGCGTCGCGGAAATGCCTCATGGCCGCGAAGAACAGCACCAGCCGCTTCTTGGCCTGGCGCAGATAGCCGGCCTCCTCGCGCGCCTCGACCATGACGACGGCGTCACGCGCCGGGTCGAAGCCCTCGAACACGGCCGCCCCGGCGTCGAGCTGGTCGCCCAGAACGATGATCAGACGACGGGTCATGGCGAGCTCCGGCGGATCGCGCCCTGTCGGCGCGGATTGATTTCGCCAAGCTAGTGCGCTAGCGCCCCGTGTCCCGTTCCCGTGTCCCGTCGAAAGAGCTTCTCGTCCGCATGCGCGTCCTGCTCCCCGCCGTCCTCGCCATGGCCGCCATCGTGGTGGCCTCGAATATCCTCGTGCAATTCCTGCTCGGCGACTGGCTGACCTGGGGCGCGCTGACCTATCCCTTCGCCTTTCTGGTGACCGATCTGACGAACCGCTTTCACGGGGCCGCGGCGGCCCGGCGCGTCGTGTTGGCAGGCTTTGTAGTCGGCCTCGCCTGCTCGGGCATCGGCACGCAGATTCAGGGAGAGTTCGGGCCTCTCGTTACCTGGCGCATCGCCGTCGGCTCGGCGACGGCCTTCCTTGCCGCGCAGCTTCTCGACGTCGCGATTTTCAACCGGCTGCGGCGCGGCTCGTGGTGGCGGGCGCCTTTCATGTCGACGCTCGTGGGATCGAGCCTCGACACCGCGCTTTTCTTTACCATCGCGTTTTCGGCGTCGCTGGCCTGGATCGATCCGGCCAACGACATCTCCTGGGCGAACGAGGTGCTGCCGCTACTGGGTGCGGGGCCGCCCGTGCCCCTCTGGATCAGCCTCGGGCTCGCCGATTTCGGCGTGAAGCTCGCGCTCGCCGTGCTGGCGCTGATCCCCTTCCGGCTGCTGGTCGCCCGGCTGACCCCGCGCTGACGCCCGGCCGCCTCAGCCCGCCTCGTCCATCAGCTGCGCCTTCGCCTCGGCCAGCAGCTGGGTCATCTGGCTGCGGATCTCGGCCTCCGGGACGGCGACGCCCTTCGCCTCGAAGTCGCCGTTCACCTTGCGGAACACGTCCTCGTCGCCCTTCTCGGCGAAATCGGCGAAGACGACCTGCTGGGCATAGGTCTTGGCCTCGTCCGCATCGGTGATGCCCAGCTTCTGCGCCGCCCACAGGCCCAGCAGCCGGTTGCGCCGCGCCTCGGCCTTGAACTGCATCTCCTCGTCATGGGCGAACTTGCGCTCGAACCCCTGCTCGCGGTCCTTCAACGATGTCATGACGGCTTCGCCTCCCTGAAACCTTCTCTCGCGTTCAATCTAGGGAAATCGCCAGCGAGAGCAATGCGGCGATGCGCCGAAGAGGCGCGGCGCTCCGACAACGCCCGGCCCCGGCGCTGGCCCGCTACTGGCCCGCTACTGGCCCGGGCCTTGGCAAGAAAGTTCTCAGCACCTATAGCAAGGCTGAAAGCTGCGGGCATTTCCCGCGCTCTGTTCCCTAAAGGGAGAACGCCCATGGCGCGGCGCAGGCTCGTATATGAGGGCAAGGCGAAGATTCTCTACGAAGGCCCCGAGCCCGGCACGCTGATCCAGCACTTCAAGGACGACGCGACCGCCTTCAACGCCCAGAAAAAGGACGTGATCGACGGCAAGGGCGTGCTGAACAACCGCATCTCCGAGCACATCATGACGGCGCTGACCGCGATCGGCGTGCCGAACCACTTCATCCGCCGTCTCAACATGCGCGAGCAACTGATCCGCGCCGTCGAGATGATCCCGCTCGAGGTCGTCGTCCGCAACATCGCGGCGGGCTCGCTCAGCACGCGGCTTGGCATCGACGAGGGCACCGCCCTGCCCCGCCCGATCATCGAGTTCTACCTGAAGGACGACGCGCTCGGCGACCCGATGGTCACCGAGGAGCACATCGCCGCCTTCAACTGGGCCGGCCAGCAGGACATCGACGACATCATCGCGCTGGCATTGCGCGTCAACGACTTCCTCTCGGGCCTGTTCATCGGCGTCGGCATCAAGCTCGTCGACTTCAAGATCGAGTGCGGCCGCATCTGGGAGGGCGACTTCCAGCGGGTTATCGTCGCCGACGAGATCAGCCCGGATTCCTGCCGTCTCTGGGACGCCAAGACCGGGCAAAAGCTCGACAAGGACGTCTTCCGCCGCGACCTCGGCAGCCTGTCGGACGCCTATACCGAGGTCGCCCGCCGCCTAGGCATCCTGCCCGAGGGCGGCCGCGCCCGCTCGGGGCCGAAACTGGTGCACTGAGGCCACCGCAACACGGGTCTTTCACCCGCGGCCCGAAGCCCTAGATGCCGGCGCAGGCAGATAGGGTGCGAGGCATGAACTGGACCCGGCAGATCGACGGCTATTGCGAGCGCCTCGGCCCCGGCTATTGGGCCGAGCCGCTGAACGCCGCGACGAACGCCGCCTTCATCCTCGCGGCCGTTGTCGGACTCTGGCTCGCGCTGCGCTCGGGCCGGCTCGACGGGCCCGTCGCCTGGCTGATCGCCGTGACCTTCGCCGTCGGCACCGGCTCGTTCCTCTTCCACACGCACGCCACCGTCTGGGCGGCGATGACCGACACGACGCCGATCGGCGTCTTCATTCTCAGCTATATCGCCATCGCCATGAACCGCTTCGCCGGCTTCGGCTGGGGCCGCTCGCTGCTGCTGATGCTCGCCTTCCTCGCCGGGATGGTGGCGCTCTCGGCGTTGCTGCGCGTTACGCTCGCGCCGCTGATCGGCGGCTCGACCAGCTATGTGCCGGCGCTCGCGGCGCTGCTCGGCGTCGGTCTCTGGCTGCGCGCCCGAGCGCACCCCGCAGGAAGCTGGCTGCTGGCCGCCGCCGGCACCTTCACCGTCTCGCTGACCTTCCGGGCGCTCGACGCCCCGCTCTGCGAGGAATGGCCCGTTGGCACCCACTTCCTGTGGCACCTGCTGAACGGCACCGTGCTCGGCCTGCTGCTCGTCGCCGTCATCCGGCACGGGGCGCGCCCCTGGCGCCTTGCCGCCCGCGCCGGCATCGCGTAAGCCGCGCGCGACCACCCGAGGGAGCCCCCGCCCATGCACGCCCGCGTCCACGTCACGCTCCGCCCCGGCGTCCTCGACCCGCAGGGCGAGGCAATCCGCCACGCGCTCTCGGCCATGGGCTTCGCCGGCGTCGAGGGCGTCCGCCAGGGCAAGGTGATCGACCTCGAGCTCGCCGAGACCGACGCCGAGGCGGCCCGCGCCAAGGTGGCCGAGATGTGCGAAAAGCTGCTCGCCAACACGGTGATCGAGGACTACCGGATCGACATCAGCTGACGCCGGCCCGCCGGTGTCCACCTCGCGAGGCGCTGCAATGAAGACCGCCGTCATCGTCTTTCCCGGCTCGAACTGCGACCGCGACCTCGCCACAGCCCTCGGCCAGGCCGCCGGCCGCCCGGCGCAGATGGTCTGGCACAAGGAGACGGCGCTGCCGCCGGGGCTCGACCTCGTCGCCGTGCCGGGCGGCTTCTCATTTGGCGACTATCTGCGCTCGGGCGCCATCGCCGCGCGTTCGCCGATCATGCGCGCGGTCGTCGACTTCGCCGGCCGCGGCGGCACCGTGCTCGGCATCTGCAACGGCTTCCAGGTGCTGATCGAGGCAGGCCTGCTGCCGGGCGCGCTGATGCGCAATGCCGGCCTCAAATTCGTCTGCCGCGACGTGCATTTGCGCGTCGAGACCTCGGACAGCCCCTTTACGTGCGCGCTGAACGCCGGCGCGGTGCTCCGCGTGCCCGTCGCCCACCATGACGGCAACTACCTCGCCGACCCGCAGATGCTGGCGCGGCTGCGCGACGAGGACCGTGTCGCCTTCCGGTACTGCCGCCCGGACGGCTCAACCGCTGAGGGCGGGCGCGAGAACCCGAACGGCTCCCTTGACGACATCGCCGGCGTGCTCAGCCCCAACCGCCGCGTGCTCGGCATGATGCCCCACCCCGAACGGCTCGCCGACCCCGCGCTCGGCGGCACTGACGGCACCGGCGTCTTCCGCAGCCTGCTGCGCGCCACGGAACCCGCCTGATGCGCCTCTCCCACAGCAGGATCGGAGAGCTGCCTATCCCCCCTGAGAGCGATGCGCCCTCTCCCCCCGCCAGAGGGAGGGCTGGGGAGCGGGGCTCCCCGCGCCCCGCCGCGCTCGCCCTCGCCGCCCTGCTCGCCGCCTGCACACAAGCCTCCGCCCCGCCCCAGCCGCGGGTGCAGCCGGAGACGATCGTCCAGTTCGCCGAGACGGGCCAGCCCGCCCGCGACCTGCTCGAGCTCGTCGCCGCGCAGTGCTGGCTCGACGGCATCCTCGGCGGCGCCTCGATGATCGTCGACCGCCAGACCGGCCGTGTCATCATCGTCTCCGACACCGAACAGCTGCTCGAGGCCGCCTTCCTCTCGACGCAAGGCGGGCAAAGCCGGGTCCGCCTCTCCGGCCCCGTCGTCGACGACCCGGTCACGACCCGCCGCCTGGCCGAGACGCTGGACCGCGCCGCCGCGACCGGCCAGACTGCCTGCCGAGCCGCGACCGGCTGAACCAACCTGCGCACTTTGGAAGGCGGGCCAAACTCACCCTATTCCGCGGCCGACCCGACGCCGCCACGCTTGCGCCAGAGCCCACGAAGGGCGCCGTTCACCACCGCCACGCCCAGCGACGCCGCCGCCACCGCCAGCCAGTCGAGCACGCTCAGGCTCTCGCCCAGGATCGCTGTCCCGGCCAGCGCCGCGCACACCGGCACCAGCGCGTTCGCGGTCGAACCCCGCGCGATCCCCAGATGCCTGAGCGCCATGCCATAGGCGAAGGCCGCGACCACGCCCGCGAGCACGCCCTGGATCAGCAGCTGCCCCGCCAGCTGCCCGGCGGTCATCCCGTCGAACACGTCCGGCCGGAAGGCCAGCCCGACGGCCAGGATCGGCAGGCTGTAGAGCCCGACATAGGCCGTCGCCTCGGCCGGGCCGAGCCGGCTGCGTCGGAACGAGACGGC
Organism: uncultured Alphaproteobacteria bacterium; assembly: GCA_963822985.1. GTDB lineage: Bacteria > Pseudomonadota > Alphaproteobacteria > Rhodobacterales > Rhodobacteraceae > Thermohalobaculum. The sequence goes on from CAWGJU010000003.1 coordinate 45,150, forward strand.
ATAGACCGCCATGCCGCAGGTCGCCGTCAAAAGATACGGCGCGCCGCCCAGCGCCGCGATGTCGCCCTCGGCCGCCCACTGCCCCAGGATCAGCGCCAGCGCTCCCGCGATCAGCGCCAGCCCGACCCAGCCGGCCGGCCGCGGCCGGTCGCCGTCGACGGCCCAGGCGAGCCCGGCCACCAGGATCGGCGCCAGTCCCGGCACCAGCGGCCCGAAGAGCGCCGCCGGCACGGTCTTCATCCCCTGCGCGGTCAGCAGCGCGAAGGGCGCCCCCCAGCCGATCGTCATCAGCACGACCGCCGGCAGCGGCACGCCGCGCGGTACCAGCCCGCGGCGCAGCCAGATGGGCGCCAGCATTACTGCCGGCACGGCGTAGCGCATCGCCGCCACCGCCAGCGGCGACAGCTGCTCGGTCATGGCGTGCCGCGTCGCCACCACCCAGCCGCTCCAGATCGCCACGGCGATCGCCCCGCCGAGCAGCCCCAGCCAGGGCCTTGCCTCGCCGCCTTCCGTCAAGGGAGAGCCCCATCACCGCTTTCGCCGGGCGCGATGCCCCGCTAGAACACGGGCCCATCGCCCAGGGCAAGCGCGCAGGCAAGGCAGCCCCATGATGAATGAGCCAGAGGTCACCCCGGCGCTCGCCGCCGAGCACGGGCTGAAGCCTGACGAATACGACCGCATCCTGAAGCTGCTCGAGCGGACGCCCAGCTTCACCGAGCTCGGCATCTTCTCGGCGATGTGGAACGAGCACTGCAGCTACAAATCATCGAAACGCTGGCTGCGCACGCTCTACACCGCCGGCCCCCAGGTGATCTGCGGCCCCGGCGAGAACGCGGGCGTCGTCGACATCGGCGACGGCCAGGCGCTTGTCTTCAAGATGGAGAGCCACAACCACCCCAGCTACATCGAGCCCTATCAGGGCGCCGCGACCGGCGTCGGCGGCATCCTGCGCGACGTCTTCACCATGGGGGCGCGACCGATCGCCTGCCTGAACGCTCTGTCCTTCGGCGATCCCTCGCACCCCAAGACCCGGTCGCTGGTGGCAGGCGTCGTCGCCGGCATCGGTGGCTATGGCAACGCCTTCGGCGTGCCGACCGTCGGCGGCGAGCTGCGCTTCCACCCCGCTTATAACGGCAACTGCCTGGTCAACGCCTTCGCCGCCGGCCTCGCCGACGCGGACGCCATCTTCTATTCGGCCGCGTCCGGCGTCGGCCGCCCGGTCGTCTACCTCGGCGCCAAGACGGGCCGCGACGGCGTCGGTGGGGCCACCATGGCCTCGGCCGAGTTCGGCGACGAGGTCCATTCCATGCGCCCGACCGTGCAGGTCGGCGACCCGTTCACCGAAAAGCGCCTGCTCGAGGCCTGCCTGGAGCTCATGGCCTCCGGCGCCGTCGTCTCGATCCAGGACATGGGCGCCGCCGGCCTGACCTGCTCGGCCGTCGAGATGGGCGACAAGGGAAACTTCGGCATCCGCCTCGACCTCGACCGCGTGCCCGTCCGCGAGGCGGCCATGACCGCCTACGAGATGATGCTCTCGGAATCCCAGGAGCGCATGCTGATGGTCCTCCGCCCCGAAAAGGAGGCCGCGGCGCGGGCCATCTTCGACAAATGGGACCTCGACTTCGCCATCGTCGGCGAGACCATCCCGGAGGACCGCTTCATCATCCGCCTGCATGGCGAGGTGAAGGCCGACCTGCCGCTCAAGGCCCTCTCCGGCACGGCGCCCGAATACGACCGGCCGTGGCGCGAGACGCCGGCTACCGCCGCCGCCCCCGCCCTGCCGGAGCTTGACCCCGCCGAGGCGCTGCTCCGCCTCGTCGGATCGCCCAACCTCTGCTCGCGCGCCTGGGTCTGGGGGCAATACGACCACATGGTCGGCGCCGACACCGTGGTGCGCCCGGGCTCGGACGCCGCCGTGGTCCGCGTGCACGGCACGGGCAAGGCCGTCGCGCTGACGGCCGACGTGACGCCCCGCTACTGCAAGGCCGACCCGCGCCAGGGCGGCCGGCAGGCCGTCGCCGAGGCCTACCGCAACCTTTCGGCCACCGGCGCCCGCCCGCTCGCCGCCACCGACAATCTGAACTTCGGTAACCCCGAGCGGCCCGAGATCATGGGGCAATTGGTCGGCTGCATCCAGGGGATCGCCGAGGCCTGCCGCGACCTCGACGTGCCGATCGTCTCGGGCAATGTGTCGCTCTACAACGAGACCGACGGGCGCGCGATCCTGCCCACCCCGACCATCGGCACCGTCGGCCTGCTTGAAACAATCGAGCAGATCATCCGCATGGCCCCTGCCCCCGACCAGGCGCTGGTCCTCCTCGGCGAGACCCGCGGCCACCTCGCCCAGTCGGCCTATGCCTGGGAGCTTTTCGGCACTGCCGAGGGGCCGCCGCCACCGGTCGACCTCGATGCCGAGCGCGCCGCGGGCGAGCTCGTCCGCGCGCTGCACGGCCTCGGCCTGGTCACGGCCGCGCACGACCTCGCGGATGGCGGCCTCGGGCTCGCCGCCGCCGAAATGGCGCTCGCCGGCGGCACTGGGTTGACGCTCGACGCCGACCCCACGCTTGCCGCTGCGGCCTGGTTCTTCGGCGAGGACCAGGCCCGCTACCTGCTCGCCACGACCGACCCGGACGCCGTCATCGCCCGCGCCCAGGCGGCCGCCGTCCCGACCCGCGCCGTCGGCCGCACCGGCGGCGACACGGTCCGCCTCGGCACCTCGGAGGTGCCGCTCGCCACCCTGCGAGAGGCGCACGAGCGCGCCCTTCCACGCCTGATGGGCGAGTAGACCGCCGAGTCCTCCTGTGCCGAGGATCCGGGCTCAATGCACCGGCGGCACGCCACAAATGTCGGGCGGTAGATCAGGCGCCGCTACCCGGGCGGGGCGGCGCCAAGCGCCTCCGAGGCCTTGCCGAGCCGCGGCAGCTGCGCCCGCTTCAGCGCCGGGCGGGCGCGCCCGGGCGCGATCCCGGCCGCGGCCAGCGCCGCCGCGACGACCTCCGCCATGAGGCCCGGCGACAGGCTCAGCAGCTCCCAAAGGTAACCGTCGGGGTGGCGCGCCTCCAGCCTGCACCCCGCCAGCGCCCGCCGCGGAAAATCTCGCAGGTTGAACGTCAGCAGCAGGTCGGCCCGTCCGGCCAAGGCCGCCGCCAGCACATGCGCGTCGGCCGGGTCGGGCAGGCGGATCGCCGCCTCGGCCCCCGGCGCCGGTTCGACGCGCGCCTCGGGGAAGCGCGTCGCCATCTCGGCTTGCGCCGCGCGCGCCTCGTCCTCGGCCGCAACGCCGAGCTTGGTCGCCACCGCGATCCGCCATTCGTCGAGCACCCGCCCCGACCAGAGCGGCGCGCACAGGCCGGCCTCGGCCGCGCCGAGCAGCACCCCGCGCACCAGCGAGGGATAGAGCACGCAGGCGTCAAGGAAGACCCGTCTCACGGCCGGGCGCCTACGCCGGCTTTCACCCGCGCAACAGCTGGACGGGGCGAACGGCAAGGATTCTTCAGGAACCGCCGGTCATTCATGAGCATGCTTTGACGCCACACCGGAGCCATCGATGAACAATCCGAGCGAGGCCGCTCGCCGAGCATGGGAAACGCGTCGCTTGCGCCATCGTCCGACGTTCGATTTGCAGAGTCGAGAAGGGCGCGTGCTTCGGCATTCTTATAGCAGAGCGACGGCCGCGATAACTAAGGCCGCGAAACTCGGCATCCCGGTTGATGCTGGGTGGATGATGGATGCGCCTGCCCGGATCATGGAGCAGGGTTACAGGTGCACTTTGACCGGTATCCCGTTCGATGTGGATTATCGCACGACGGGCGCTGGGGGAACGCACCTGGCTCCCAGTCCCGACCGCATCGAACCCAGCCGCGGGTATGTGGCCGGCAATGTTCGTTGGGTGCTGTGGGCTGTTAACCGCGCGAAGGGCGAAATGCCGGAAGAGCTGTTCCTACGAATCTGCAAAGCAGTTGCAGCCAACCCCAAGAGAGCTTGATGGGCCGGAGCAGACCTGTTGCGGCATGAGCGCGACGGCATCTTTGGCACTTAACCGTCCAGCCGGAAGACCAGCGCCTTCAAATACCCAGTCTCGGGCAGACCGACATGCACCGGATGGTCGGGCCCGGCGCGGCCCGAGTGGACCAGCGCCCCGCCTCGCGCCGCCTTGCGAACGCCGTCGACGCAGGCGCCATGGAACGCCTCGACGCCCACGGCATGGCTGCACGAGCAGAGCACCAGGAACCCGCCGGGCGCCACCAGCGGCGCCGCCAGACGCGCGAGCCTCTCATAGCCGCGCAGGCCTGCCGGCACGGCCTGCTTCGAGGGCGCGAAGGCCGGCGGGTCGCAGACGACGATGTCGTATCGCTCGCCCGCCAGCCCGGCCAGCGCCTCGAAGGCATCGACCTGGCTGGTCGCATAGCGTTCGGGCAGCCCCATGCGCCGCGCGCTCTCCTCGGCCAGCGCCAGCGCGGGGGCCGAGCTGTCGACCGCCAGCACCTGCGCGGCACCGCCGGCCAGCGCCGCCAGCCCGAAACCGCCGACATGGGAGAAGACGTCGAGCATCCGCGCGCCGGTGGCCAGCCGGCGCACGAAGGCGTGGTTGTCGCGCTGATCGTAATAAAGCCCGGTCTTCTGCCCGCCCGTCAGATCGGCGAGGTAGACGGCGCCGTTCATCGGCACCCTGACCGGCCCGTCCAGCGTGCCTAGCGCCACGTCGAGCCGCTCGCCCAGCCCTTCCAAGCCGCGCACCCGCGAGGTGGCGTTGACCACCACGGTCGAGCAGCCGGTGACCTGGACCAGGCCATCCACCAGCGGCACGATCAGCCGGTCGGCCCAGGCGGCGTTCGGCTGCACGACCGCCGCCTCGCCATAGCGATCGACCACCACCGCTGGCAGCCCGTCGCCCTCCGCATGCACCAGCCGGTAGAAGGGCGCGTCATAAAGCCGCTCGCGCAAGGCCAGCGCCCGCCGGAACCGGCCGGCGAACCACGCCGAATCGACCACTGCCTCCGGGTCGGCGTCGAGAAGCCGGGCGGCGATCTGGCTGTCGGGGTTGAACGCAGCGAGCCCCAGCGGCCGCTCGCCCTCGATCAGCCGGACGAGCTCGCCGCCCGGCAGCTTGCGCGTGCGCCGGTCCATGGCGATCTCGTCGGCGAAGGCCCAGGGCGCGCCCTGGGCCAGGCGCCGCCCCCGGCCGGGCCGCAGCCGCACCGCAGGCCGGTCCGAGGCGGGCCGGGCCTCTGCGGGATCCGCTGGCGGATGGCCCGCCGCTCGATCGGCGACTGGCGGATCGGCGGCCGGCTCTTGGTCGGCGGGCTGATGGTCGGGCGAAGCGTCGGTCATTCGCCTCTCCTAGCCGCTCCGGCCGGAGGGCGAAAGATTCTACGGGCCCGCGTGCGTCATCGCGACAGTCGGCGTGCTCCACCGTTGGCGCGCCAGCAGCGCCCAGGCGGAACTCAGCATCCGCCCAAGCGTCTCCGCCCGCAGCTGCCGCGCCCGCTCGACGGTCGCCCGCGTCTCGTACTGGCTCGGGATCGCGATCTGCATCCCGGTCCGCGCCTGCGTTTCGGTCCTCATCTTCTGTCCTTTCTCGTGCGGCCCATGCCGCTCCGTGTCGGACAGCGCAGATAAGGCTCATGCTGCGGTGCAGAACCGCCATGCGGCGCAAGGCCGGTTGCCGTTCGCGTCAACCCCCGCCGGCGCAATTTTCTTCGGCGCAGAGCGCGGAATCATGGCGGATCTGCCTTGTCGGCACGCGCGCGCGCCAACCTCGCTGAAGATCTGCCCCAGTGGCCGCGACGCCGCTCCGGCCTTCGCAGAGATCGGCATGGAGCCTCAGCCCCAGCCGACCTCCGATCCCAGCCGGGCCGAATCCTCCAGAAACGCGAAGAGATGCCCGGCATGGCTGCGAAAGGCGACGATCTCCCACAGCTCGGGCTCGAGCCGCCACAGGGCGACGGCGATGCCGGCCGTCGTCGTGCGCCGGGCGCTGCCGGGCTGGAAGGCACGGTCGGACAGGTCGCAGGGCACGCCCTTGGCCAGCACCTCGCCGACGAGCGGCCCCGTCAGGCGCAGCACCACCCGCATGTCCGAGACATCGAGCGCCAGATGGTGCCGGCCGGCCAGCAGCTGACCCAGCCGCTCGACCGCCGCAGCCGCCTCGGCCCTGGGCACCAGCAGCAAGAGCTCGTCCGGCGCCATCCAGACGGCGCCTCGCTCGCCCGTCATCCGCACGCCCCAAGTGGCGGGCATCTCCACGCCGGCGATTTCGCTGACGGCGCCGGCCATTTCCTGACCTGCAAAGTCGCCCTTCAGCAGCACCTGGCCGCGCGGACCCGCGTCCTCGATGCCTACGCAGGCGCCGCGTACGCTGGCGCCGGCCAACGCCGAGACTGGCTCCGAGACTGATACCGGGACGGGGTCAGACATTGCGCTCTCCCGCCTTGTCGTAGAACACCGGGTCGACGATCTGCGCCCGGATCACGCGGCCCTCGCTCGATCGGGAACTCCAGCCATTCGCCCATGCGCGAGAGCCCGTCCTCGACCAGCGCCATGGCGATCGAATGCCCCAGCGTCGGCGAGAAATAGGTCGAGGTCACGTGGCCGATCGTCGTCATCGCCATGTGCTCGCGCACATGGCGCACGGCATGCGCGCCGTCCGGCAGCACGGCGTTCGGGTCCTCGGTCTTCAGCCCCACAAGCTGCTTGCGGCCGCGCCGCGTCAGGTCGGGCGCGCTCCTGCCCGCGCTTGCCGATGAAGTCGGCCTTCTTCTTCGAGACCGCCCAGCCGAGGTTCAGGTCCTGCGGCGTCACCGTGCCATCGGTCTCGTCGCCGATCATGATGAAGCCCTTCTCGGCCCGCATCACATGCAGCGCCTCGGTGCCGTAGGGCATTACCCCATGCGGCTCGCCCGCCTTCAGCAGCGCCTCCCAGAGCGCCGGCCCGTGACCGGCCGGCGTCGCGATCTCGAAGCCGAGCTCGCCCGAGAACGAGATGCGGAAGAGCCGCACCGGGCAGCCGGCCACCTGCCCTTGCGTATAGGACATGAAGGGCAGCGCCTCGGCCGACAGGTCGATGTCGGTTTCGGCGCCCATGATCACCTGGCGCGCCTCGGGCCCGGCGACGGCGACCTGCGCCCACTGGTCGGTGACGTTCGCGGTGAAGACGCCCAGGTCCCACCATTCCGTTTGCAGCCATTCCTCGAGATGCGCGTGCACCCGGTCCGAGCCGCCCGAGGTGGTATGGCAGAGAAAGGTGTCCTCCGACAGCCGCACCACGACTCCGTCGTCGAACAGGAAGCCCGCCTCGTTGCACATCAGCCCATAGCGGCAGCGGCCGGGCTTCAGGCTCGACATCACGTTGGTGTAGACGAGGTCGAGGAACTTCGGGGCGTCGGGCCCCTTGACGACGATCTTGCCGAGCGTCGAGGCGTCCAGCATGCCGACCTTCTGCCGCGCGTTCAGGATCTCGCGCCTGACGGCGGCGTGACGGTCCTCGCCGGGGCGCCGATAGCAGAAGGGGCGGCGCCAATCGCCCACCGGCTCCCAATCGGCGCCGTTGGCGTCCGACCAGGCGTGGATGGGCGACTGCCGCACGGCCTTGAAGAGCGGCCCCTTGGCCTGGCCGGTGATCGAGCCGAAGCTGATCGGCTGATAGGGCGGCCTGAAGGTCGTCGTCCCCACCTGGGGGATTGGCGCGCCCAGCTCGTCGGCCAGAATGGCCAGGCCGTTGATGTTGCTGGTCTTGCCCTGGTCGGTCGCCATGCCGAGCGTGGTGTAGCGCTTGGCGTGCTCGACGCTCTCATAGCCTTCGCGGGCGGCGAGCCGCACATCCGCCGCGGTGACGTCGTTCTGGAAGTCGACGAAGTGCTTGGTCCCGTGCGCATAGCGCCCGCGCGCCGGGATTGACCAGGCCGGCTGCAGCGGCGCCTCCTGCGGCGCCTCCACGCGCGCGTCCGGCAGGATGGACGAGGTGCGCAGCTCGCCCGCCGCCGCACCCACGCAGGTCGCGAGCGGCGCGCCGTCGGCGCCGATCGGGGCGCGCTCCGGGTCCGGGCGGAACATTGCCTCGGCCTCGTCCCAGACCGGGCGGGCGCCAGGATGCGACCAGAGGTGCAGCGCGGGGCTCCAGCCGCCGGAGGTGGCGACGAGGTCGCAGCCGATCCGCTCGAGCGTGCCGCCCATCCCGCCCGAATCCGTCAGCCGGGCGATGGCGACCTCCGTGACCCGCAAGCCCCCGCCGGCATGGTCGATACCATGCGCCTCGCGCACTGGGATGCGCAGCGCGCGGACGCGCTCGGGCAGGTCGCCATCCACCCGCGCCCGGGTGTCGATGACCGCCTTCACATGGGCGCCCGCCTCGTGCAGCGCGATCGCCGTCCGGTAGGCGTCGTCATTGTTGGCGAAGACCAACGCCGAATGGCCCGGCAGCACGCCCCAGAGCCGGATGTAGTCGCGCACCGCCGAGGCCAGCATCACGCCCGGCAGGTCGTTGTTGGCGAAGACCAGCGGCCGCTCGAGCGCGCCGGTGGCCAGCACGACCCGGCCCGCCCTGATGCGCCACAGCCTGTGGCGCGGCGCGCCGGCCACGCCCGGCCGATGGTCCGCCACGCGCTCGTGCACCAGGACATAGCCGTGATCGTGAAGGGCGGCCGCCATGGCGCGCGGCCGCATCCGCAGGTTCGGCATCGCCTCGAGCGCGCCGACCTGCTCGGCCACCCAGTCGGCGCCCGGGCGCCCGTCGATCAGATCGCCGTCGACCAGGGCGCGGCCGCCCCAGTGCGCCGCCTGCTCGACCAGCAGCACCTCGCGGCCCCCCTCCGCCGCCTCGCGCGCGGCGTGCAGGCCGGCGATGCCGCCGCCGATGACGAGCGTGTCGACATGAGCGTGGAAATGCTCGTAGCGGTCGGGGTCCGGCGCCACGGGCGCCTTGCCGAGACCCGCCGCCTGGCGGATCGCCGGCTCGTAGACGTGCTTCCAGGCCTGCCGCGGCCAGATAAAGGTCTTGTAGTAGAACCCGGCGGGGGTGACCGGGGCAAACTTCGACACCCAGTTCGTGACCGCGCTGACGTCGTTCTGCAGATTAGGCCAGCGGTTCTGCGACTCCGACACCAGGCCTTCGAAAAGCCAGGTCGTCGTCGCCCGCTGGTTCGGCTCGAAGCGGCCGCCGGCACCGACGCCCATCAGTGCATTCGGCTCCTCGGCCCCCGAGGCGAGGATGCCGCGCGGCCGGTGGTACTTGAACGAGCGTCCGACCAGCACGCGGCCGTTCGCCAGCAGGGCCGAGGCGAGGGTGTCGCCCGCAAAGCCCTGGAGCCGCGCGCCGTCGAAGGTGAAGCCGAGCGGCCGCTCGCGGTCGATCAGCAAGCCGCCGGAGGAAAGTCGCCCGCTCACGGCTGCCACTCCGGGCGACGCGCCCTGATCGCCTCGATGATCTCGGCCGGCGGCTCGGTCGTCTGCGCGGAATACGTGCCGAAGACTTCGAGCGTCACCGTGCACCGCGCGGCATGGAACCACTTGCCGCAGCCATAGGCGTGACGCCAGCGCTCGAAATGCACGCCCCTGGGGTTCTTGCGCTCGTAGAGATAGCCGGCGAAGTCCTCGTCAGTCGCGCCCGGGCCAAAGCGCTTGCGGTGCGCTTCGCCACCCGGCGCAAGCTCGGTCTCGGCGCAAGCCACGCCGCAACACGGACAGCGGATTTCCAGCATCGCCTCGAGCCCCGACCTGATCAGCCGGGGCCGTATTGCACAGCCCGCCGCCTCTCGAAAGCCGCAAGGCGCCGCAAGCGGGTTCGGGAGCGACACCTGGGGCAGTCCCGAAGCCGACCGGCTCACTCTTCAGCGCCGCGAGTCCGGCGCAGATGGGAATCCATAACTCCGGCCGAACAGATCCCCGCTTGCGCGCGCGCGGAAGACGGCCAAGCGCCATTGCGGCTCAGGGGCCGGGCGCCCTACAACTCGCGGCCGGGCGGCACCTCGGGCGGCGTGTTCGGGCCGGGGCCGGGCGGCACCTCGGGTGGGAAATCGGGGCCGGGTCCGGGTGGCGTCTCCGGCGGCATGTTGGGCCCCGGGTCAGGCGGCACCTCGGGCGGAAAATCCGGGCCGGGGCCGGGCGGCACCTCTGGCGGCATCGGGCCCGGCGGCGGATCGGATGGCAAAGCCATGTCGAGCGTTTCCATCCCCAAGCAACGCCGCAAGGCGCGCTCGGTTCACCGAAAGGCGGCTTTCTCAGCCGAGCCGGGCCTCAGCCGAGCCGGGCGAGCAAGGCGACCACTTCGGCCTGCCGATGCGTCTCGGTCTTGAGGAACACGGATTTGAGATGCGCCCGCGCGGTGGACATCCTGATGCCCAGCCGCTCGGCGGCCGAGCGCAGGCCCTCGCCGTCGGCGATAGCCAGCGCCAACCGCACCTCGGCCGGCGTCAGCCGGAATCGCTCGCGCAGGAGGGCATCCCTCGCCGCCGACTCGCCCTCGGTCTCGCGCAGCAGCAGCAGGACGGCGATCCTCCCGCCCGCCGGCCCGCTCACTGGCCACACGTCGATATGCAACAGCCGGCCCGACGCGCGACGGATGACCAGTGGCGGCGGCAGCGGCCCGGGCGGCGCGGAATCCTGGCGCAGCGCCGCCTCCACCAGCGCCGTGAGGCCGCGCTGGGCAACGGGCTCGGCGATGGCGAGGTGGCCGTCCCTGATCTGCAACCGACCGTAGAGCATGGCCGCCGCGCCCGGGCTGCGGACGACGACCCGCCCCGTCGCGTCGAGGGCCAGAACGGCGCGCCCCGCCGCCTCGAGCGCTCCGACCCACTCCTCGGCCCAGTTGCGGGCCTCGACATCGCCGTCGCGCTTGCTTGCCGATTGCGCCGCCATGCCGGCCTGATCGTGGCTCGTCGTCTCGCGCATGGGCGCATTCCCCTGGCGCGCCGGACGGAAGGGCCCGTCCGGCCATTGGCGTGCGGTAGACGTTGCGTCAGGAGGAGACACTCGCCGGGGCGCGAATCCTGTGATTTTTGTTACACGCCGCACGCGAGTAGGGTATCCGGGCGCGAGTAGGGGCAACAAAGCGCCCGCGCGCTCGCCATACGAGATCGAAACCCCGGGCGGACTGGTCCGTCCAGGGCAGATTCAGGGCTGGAAAAGCGTCGGGACGCGGGTTTAACCGTCAGTCTTCCCGCCGATCCCGTCGAAATGATTGCGTCGGATCGTTTCTGGCAGCCGATCGCGCGAAAGCCCCATGCCACGCAGCTGGTGGTCCGACCGACGGCTCAACCGCTCGTAGTCGACGGCGGCGCCCCAGCCGGCGGCCAGAGCCGACAGCGAAAGGCCGATTGTACGGAAGACCTCGGCACCGAAGGTGCGCGCCTCCCGACGGGCATGCGCGGGCCTGCCGATGAAATCGTCGATGACGGCCATTGCCGGTCTCCTTCAAATCTTCACCGGCAAATTGTCTCGCAGTCGGCGGCTCAAAACATCCCCCAAACGGGGTAGTAATCGCCTCTGGCTCTACTTTCTTCCCCTTGTGCCGCGCGAACGGGGCGATGCCGCCGCGGAATAGAAAGTGCGGTCGCACGAATGCGCCCGCTCGGGTCAGCGTCATTGACTTTTCGCCGTAGCGTCAGCATATGGCGCCTCAATGAATGGCACCAATCCGGGTGCCGAGGGCCGCGCTGGAAATTGCGGCCGCAACACTGGCCGCATGCCAAGCGAAAGGGCTCACATGCACTTCTCCGACCTCGGACTCGACGCGCAGATCATCAAGGCGGTCGAGGAATCAGGCTATACGACGCCCACGCCCATTCAGGCGCAGGGCATTCCGCATGCGCTGGCCGGGCGCGACGTGCTCGGCATTGCCCAGACTGGCACCGGCAAGACGGCGTCCTTCACTCTGCCGATGATCCACGCGCTGGCCAAGGGCCGGGCCCGGGCGCGCATGCCGCGCAGCCTGATCCTCTGCCCGACGCGCGAGCTCGCCGCCCAGGTCTCGGAGAACTTCGAGAAGTACGGCAAGTACCACAAGCTCTCGATGGCGCTCCTGATCGGCGGCGTGAACTTCGGCAACCAGGACAAGCTGATCGACCGCGGCATCGACGTTCTGATCGCGACGCCCGGCCGCCTGCTCGACCATTTCGAGCGCGGTAAGCTGATGCTGACGGGCATCCAGATCATGGTGGTCGACGAGGCCGACCGGATGCTCGATATGGGCTTCATCCCGGACATCGAGAAGATCTTCAACCTGACGCCGTTCACCCGGCAGACGCTGTTCTTTTCGGCGACGATGCCGCCCGAGATCACCCGGCTGACCGAGACGTTCCTCTCGAATCCGGTGCGCGTCGAGGTGGCGCGCCAGGCGACGGCGGCCGAATCAGTGGAACAGCGGGTGGTGTCGATCAAACCCAGCCGCAAGGAGACGGCCGACCGGGAAAAGCGCGCCGCCCTGCGCGCGCTGATCGAGGCCGAGGGCGAAGCGTTCAGGAACGCCATCATCTTCTGCAACCGCAAGCGCGATGTCGGCGTGGTGTTCAAGTCGCTGGAAAAGCACGGCTACAATGCCGGCGCGCTGCACGGCGATCTCGACCAGTCCGTGCGCACGGCCACGCTGAACGCCTTCCGCGACGGCCAGATCAAGGTGCTCGTCGCCTCCGACGTCGCCGCGCGCGGGCTCGATATCCCGAACGTCAGCCACATCTTCAACTTCGACGTGCCGACGCACTCCGAGGATTACGTGCACCGCATCGGCCGGACCGGCCGGGCCGGGCGCAGCGGCACGTCGATCACCCTCGCCATGCCATCGGACAAGAAGTATCTCGACGCCATCGAAGCGCTGATCGAAAAGGAAATCCCGCGCGCCGAGGCGCCCGCCGGCATCGCCGACGATGCCGAGCGGCCAAGCAGGCGACGCCGCGACCGGGCCGAGGAGCCCACGCCGGCGGCCGCTGCGGCGGACGTCCCCGAGACTGCCGCGGCGGGCGACGCGGAGCCCCCGCGCGAGCGTCGGGGCCGAGGACAGGGCGGGCGCGCTGCCGCCAAGTCCGGCCGCAAGGACGATCAGAAGCGCGGCGAGGCGACGGGGCGTGATCGCGTCGTCGGCATGGGCGACCACGTACCGGCCTTCCTGCTGCGGCCGGTGCCGGTTCGCCGGACCGCGCGCGACACGATGGACCAGGAAACCGACGCCGCCGCCTGAGCGGCGAGGCGTCCGCGCGCGAACCTGGGGGCCGGGCCGTCCTGCCAACGGTGAGGGTGGGCGAGGCCGTGGTGAGCGCCTCCGCCAAGGCCATCGCACCGGGTGGCTGGTGGGGGACCCTGGAATCGAACCAGGCATGGGTTACCCCGGCGGAGTTACAGTCCGCTGCCGCACCTTGCAGCACGTCCCCCGAGCATGACCGGCCGGCCGGATAGGCCGCCCGCTCGGCAGGCGGTGGGGATAAGACCCGTGCCGCCCGGCTGTCAACATGGGATCGCCCCGACCTCGCCCGCCCTGCCGCAAGCGCTTGCGACGGCGACGCTGCGGCCGATAATGCCGGGCGACCGATACTGCCGGGCGACGGAGCACAGGCATGACAGCGCCGCAGCGCAAGCCGAAATGGGCGATCGACCGCGACCGGGCGCGCAAGGCCGGTCCGGAGCCGGTCTGGCTGTTCGGCATGCACGCCGTGCGCGACGCGCTGTTGAACCCCGGCAGGGTGCGCAAGCGGCTTATCGTGACGCAAAACGCCGCCGACCGGCTCTCCGACGCCATCGCCAACGCGGGGATCGAGCCCGAGATCGCCGACGCGCGGCGCTTCCCGGCACCGCTCGACCCGCAATCGGTGCACCAGGGCGCGGCGCTCGAGGCGTTGCCGCTCGACTGGGGGACGCTCGACGAGCTCTGCGCGCCGAGGGCCGGCGATTCCGCGCCGGTCGTGGTCCTGCTCGACCGGGTCACCGATCCGCACAATGTCGGCGCGATCCTGCGCTCGGCCGAGGTCTTCGGGGCACGAGCCGTGATCGCGCCGCGGCACCATTCCGCGCCCGAGACCGGCGCGCTCGCCAAGGCCGCGAGTGGCGCGCTCGAGCGCCAGCCCTATCTGCGCGTGCGCAACCTGGGCGATGCGATGTCGGGGCTGGCAGGCCTCGGCTATGCGCTGATCGGACTCGATGGAGCGGCGGGAAAGGAGCTCGACGTCGCGGTGTCGGAGGTCGGCGGGCAACCGGTCGGGCTGGTGCTCGGCGCCGAGGGCGCGGGATTGCGCGAGCGGACGCGATCCTCCTGTTCCGAGCTCGCCCGAATCACCTCAGCTGGCCCGTTCGGGTCGCTGAACGTTTCGAACGCAGCGGCGGTCGCGCTTTTTGCCACGAGCAGAGGCCGCCAAAAAAATCATTCTTTCAACAAATCAATGACTTAGCCGTGCTTTGATCACGAATTTGCGACAGAGGGTTACAGTTGGTCAAGCTTTGCCCATATCATGTGCATCGGAGGCGGGATTTGAACGACCCCGTCTCAACACTCACTGTCCCTCGTTCCGACTTGAGGTCCGCCGGATTCTCCCCCCATAAAGAACTACCGGCGGACCTTTTTTCCGCTTCGGCCAGCCGTTATGCCGGGCGGATTGGGCCCGACCGGGAGCGACGGCGATGGACGATCCGACCTACACGAATTCCGAGCTGCGCGACGTCCTGACCAGGACGAAAACCGTCGCGGCGGTGGGCGTTTCGCTGAACGAGGTTAGGCCAAGCTTCTACGTCGCGCGCTACCTGAAGTTGAAGGGTTACAAGATCATCCCCGTCAACCCGCGCTATGCCGGGCAGACGGCTTTCGGCGAGCTCGTCCACGAAAGCCTCGCAGCGATCCCGCGCGAGCACGATCCCGTGCAGATGGTCGACATCTTTCGCCGCTCCGAGGACGCCGGCGCCGTGGTCGACGAGGCGATCGAGGCGCTGCTCGATCGCGGGCTCGAGACGATTTGGATGCAGATCGGCGTGATCAACCGGGAGGCAGCGCGGCGCGCCGAGGCCAAGGGCGTCAGGGTGATCATGAACCGCTGCCCGAAGATCGAGTACCAGCGGCTGTGGGGCGAGCTCAGCTGGGGCGGCATCAATTCGGGCGTTCTGTCGTCAAAGCTGCGCTGACGCCATTTTCCCCTGTAATCCGGCGGCGCCTGCGCTAGTAGTCGCGAGGCAGACCGCTTCCGGAGGAGAGCATGGCCGAGAAGACCTACGGCTTCGACACGCTGCAGCTGCACGCGGGCGCGAGGCCCGACCCGGCAACCGGCGCGCGCCAGACGCCGATCTACCAGACGACGGCCTATTGCTTCCGCGATGCCGACCATGCCGCGGCGCTCTTCAACCTGCAGGAAGTGGGGTTCATCTACTCGCGGCTGACGAACCCGACCGTCGCCGTGCTGCAGGAGCGGGTGGCGACGCTGGAAGGCGGCGTCGGCGCGGTCTGCTGCTCCTCTGGCCATGCAGCGCAGATAATGGCGCTCTTTCCCCTGATGGCGCCGGGCGCCAACGTCGTCGTCTCGAACCGGCTCTATGGCGGTTCGATCACCCAGTTCAGCCACACGATCAAGCGCTTCGGCTGGGAGGCGAAGTTCGTCGACATCGACAAGGTCGCCGACATCAACAAGGCCTGCGACAAGAACACCAAGGCGGTGTTCTGCGAGACGATCGCCAACCCCGGCGGGCACGTCGCCGACCTGCCCAAGGTGGCCGAGGTCGCCGAGAAGAACGGCGTCCCGCTGATCGTTGACAACACCTCCGCCACGCCCTGGATCTGCCGGCCGCTCGAGCACGGCGCGACGCTGGTCGTGCATTCCCTGACCAAGTACCTGACCGGCAACGGCACGGTCACCGGCGGCGCGATCGTCGATTCGGGCAAGTTCGACTGGTCCGCCTCCGACCGGTTTCCCAGCTTGAGCGGGCCCGAGCCCGCCTATCATGGCATGCGCTTTCACGAGACCTTCGGGCCGATGGCCTTCACCTTCCACGGCATCGCGGTCGGCCTGCGCGACCTCGGCATGACGCTGAACCCGCAGGCGGCGCATTACACCTTGATGGGCGTCGAGACGCTCAGCCTGCGGATGAAGCGGCACGTCAAGAACGCGAAGAAGATCGCCGAATGGCTCGAGGGGCACAAGCACGTCGCCGGCGTCACCTATGCCGGGCTCAAATCCTCGCCCTATTTCCGGCGCGCCAAGAAGATGTGCCCGAACGGCGCCGGCGCGCTGTTCACGATCCAGCTTAAGGGCGGCTATGAGGCGTGCACGCGCTTTGTCGATTCTCTGAACGTGTTCAGCCACGTGGCCAATCTTGGTGACGCTCGGTCTCTGGTGATCCACTCGGCATCGACGACGCACCGCCAGCTGACGGACGAGCAGCGCGCCGCCGCCGGGGCGGCCAACGATGTCGTCCGGCTCTCGATCGGGCTGGAGGACGCGGATGACCTGATCGAGGATCTCGACCAGGCGCTGAACGCCGCGCATTCCAAGGCGGCGAAGGCGGCCTGAGCTGGAGCTCGACGACTTCGACTTCGAGCTTCCCGACGAGCTGATCGCGCTGCGCCCGGTCCGACCGCGCAGCGCGGCGCGCCTGCTGGTCGCGCGAGGGTCGGAGACGCATGACTCGCTCGTCCATGACCTGCCGGACTGGCTGCGGCCCGGCGACATGCTGGTCTTCAACGACACGCGCGTCATCCCCGCCCGGCTGACCGGCGAGAGGCGCCGGCCCAGCTGCGACGGCACGGGCGTGGCGCGCATCGAGGCGACGCTGATCCGGCGGAACGCGCCGGACGAATGGAGTGCGCTCGCACGGCCCGGACGACGGCTGGCGCCGGGCGACAGGATTGACTTCGGCGGGCTGGCGGCCGAGGTGCTGGCACGCGACGCCACCGAGGTGCGGCTGCGCTTCGACCAAGCCGGCGCCAAGCTCGATGCGGCGATCGCGCGGGCAGGCGTCATGCCCCTGCCCCACTACATCGCCGGGCGCCGCCTGGCCGACGCACAGGACCTCGAGGATTATCAGACGGTATTCGCCGCAAAGCCTGGCGCCGTCGCGGCGCCGACGGCGAGCCTGCACTTCGACCAGGAGCTCGTCGCGCGGCTGGCCGAGCATGGCGTGCTCTCGGCCCGCGTCACCCTGCATGTCGGCGCCGGAACCTTCTTGCCGGTGACCGTCGACCGGATCGACCGGCACCGGATGCACGCCGAGTGGGGCGAGATCGGGCCCGGGTCGGCCGAGGCCATTAACGCGGCGCGCGCCGCCGGGGGGCGGCTGGTCGCGGTCGGCACGACGGCGCTGCGCCTGCTCGAATCGGTCGCCGACGAGACCGGCCGCATCCGGCCGTTCGGCGGCGAGACCGACATCTTCATCCGGCCCGGCCACCGCTTTCGGGCGGCGGACGGGCTGATGACCAACTTTCACCTGCCGCGCTCGACGCTGTTCATGCTGGTCTCGGCCCTGATGGGGCTCGACCGCATGCGCGATCTCTACGCCCACGCGATCCGGCAGCGCTATCGCTTCTATTCCTACGGCGACGCCTCGCTCCTCCTGCCGCCCGGCTGAGCAGCGAGCGCTCCGGAACGGGGCTGGCGCGGCGCCCGGGCGCGGTGCTAGGAGAGCGCGCCTGTCGCGACCCGCGGCGGGCATGGACGGAACTCGGGGAGTCATGCTCGGCGCGATTCGGACTGCCTGGCCCTTGTTGCTGGGCATGTTCATGCTGATGATCGGCAACGGCCTGCAGGGCACCGTTCTGGGCGTACGCGGCGGCGCCGAGGGCTTTTCCAGCACGACGCTCGGCTATGTCATGGCCGGCTATTTCGTCGGCTTCCTCGGTGGGACGAGGGCGACCCCCTGGCTGCTGCGGAGGGTCGGGCATGTGCGCGTCTTCGCGGCGCTGGCCTCGCTGATCTCGGCCGCCTTCGTGCTCTATCCCACGATCGTCGACCCTATCGCCTGGTTCCTGCTGCGGCTGATCATCGGCTTCTGCTTCTCGGGCGTCTACGTCGTCGCCGAGAGCTGGCTCAACTACAGCGCGACGAACGAGACGCGCGGGCAGACCATGTCCGCCTACATCATTGTGCAGATGCTGGGCATCATCCTGGCCCAGGCGCTACTGAACGTCGCCGACCCTGGCGGATACGACCTCTTTGTCATCATGTCGGTCGTCGTCTCGGTCTCGTTCGCGCCGATCCTGCTGGCCTCGACGCCGGTACCGATGTTCGAGACGACGCGCGCCATGACGCTGGGGCGCCTGTTCCGGACCTCGCCGCTCGGCTGCGTCGCCATCTTTCTGCTGGGTGCCGTCTTCGCCTGCCAGTTCGGCATGAGCGCGGTCTATGCGACGGGCCGCGGGCTCAGCAATTTCCAGATCTCGATCTTCATCGCGACGATCTATCTCGGCGGGTTGATCTGCCAGCCGGGAATCGGCTGGCTCTCCGACCGGATGGACCGGCGCAAGCTCATCACCATCATGACGGCGATCGGCGCGCTCGGATGCCTGATCTCTCCCGTGATCGGCCCGAGCTTCGCCACGATCGTCGCCGCAGGCTTCTTTCTCGGGGGCATCTCCAACCCGCTCTACTCGCTGGTCGTCGCTTATGTGAACGACTATCTCGAGCATGAGGATATGCCGGCGGCCTCGGCCGGGCTGATCATGCTGAACGGCACCGGCGCCATGGCCGCGCCTGTCATTGTCGGCTATCTGATGGACAAGGTCGGTGATGCCGCCTTTTTCCTGTTCCTCTCGGCGCTTTTGGCGCGATCACCGTCTACGCCCTCTGGCGCATGCGGCGGCGCCCGGTCCGGGTCGTCGTCGGCGAGGTCGCGCCCGTGGTACCGGTGAGCCAGGTCATGAGCCCGCTCGCCGCCGATGTCGCCCGCGAGGCGGCGCTCGAGCACGCCAAGGAGGCGCCCGAGCAGCGCGAGACCATCGCGGCGCAATGAGGTGAGGCAGATGAACGGTCCGGATGAGGTCGAGCGGGTGCTGCGCTTCTGGCTCGACGAGGTCGGATCGAGCGCCTGGTACAAGGTCGACGAGGCGCTCGACAAGCGCTGCGCCGACAAGTTCGGCGCGCTGACCGCTGCCGCGCAGGCCGGACGCATCAGCCACTGGGAAGCGACGCCGCGCGGCGCGCTGGCGCTGCTGATCCTGCTCGACCAGATACCCCGGAATGCGTTCCGCGGGACGGCCGCGGCCTTCGCCGGCGACCGCCGCGCCCGGGCGGTCGCCAAGACCGCCATCGCCAACGGCTTCGACCTCGACGTGCCCGAGCCCGAACGGCAGTTCTTCTACCTGCCGCTGATGCACTCCGAGAGCCTGCCGGACCAGCAGCGCTGCGTCCGCCTGGTCTGCATGCGCCTGCCCCAGACGGGCGGCGAGAACCGGCATCACGGCGTGCAGCACCGCGCGGTGATCCGCCGCTTCGGCCGCTTTCCCAGCCGCAACGCGGCGCTCGGCCGGGCCGACACCGAGGACGAGCGCGCCTATCGCGCGGCTGGCGGCTACATGTCGTGACGGCGGCGTCACGCGGCCCCGAGCCGGTGCGCCCTGCCCGGCCGGAGGACCGGGCGGCGGTGGAGCGCGTGGTCATGGATGCCTACCGGCCATGGGTGCGTCGCATCGGGCGGAAGCCCGCGCCCATGCTGGACGATTACGGCGCGCTGATCGAGCAGGAGCGCGTGCGCGTGCGGCAGTCGTCGGGCGGATATCAGCCGTGCTGGTGCTGCTTCCCCAGCCGGATACCATGCTGCTCGACAATGTCTCGGTCGCGCCCGAGGCGCAGGGGCAAGGCATCGGTCGGCTGTTGCTCGACCATGCGGAAGGGGTTGCGGGCAGGCGGGGTTGCCGACGATCACGCTCTACACGAACGAGATGATGACCCAGAACATCGCCCTCTACCTCCGGCGCGGCTATGTCGAAACCGAGCGGCGGCGGGAGAAGAAACACCACCGCGTCTATATGGTCAAATCGCTCGGCACATAGCGGGCATTCGCCGCCTGTTCGCCGCCGCATTTGCCGCCGCCGCGCCGATTGCAATGCTGCGGAGGCCCACCTAGGCTGCGCCCGCAGAGAGCCTGGAGAGACATCATGAGCAGCTATGACGTCGTCGTGATCGGGGCCGGGCCGGGCGGCTATGTCGCCGCGATCAGGGCCGCACAGCTGGGGCTGAAGGCGGCGATCGTGGAGCGCGAGCACCTGGGCGGCATCTGCCTGAACTGGGGCTGCATCCCGACCAAGGCGATGCTGCGCTCGGCCGAGGTCTATCACCTGATGGAGCGGGCCAAGGATTTCGGGCTGACGGCCGAGAAGTTCGGCTACGACCTCGAGGCGGTGGTCAAGCGATCGCGCAAGATCGCCGGGCAGCTGAACAGCGGCGTCGGCCACCTGCTGAAGAAGAACAAGGTCACGACGATCATGGGCGAGGCGACGATCCCCGCCAAGGGCAAGGTCGCCGTCACGGGCGACAAGCCGCAGGAGCTGACGGCCAAGAACATCATCATCGCGACCGGCGCGCGGGCGCGCGAGCTGCCGGGGCTGGAGGCCGACGGCAAGCACGTCTGGACCTACAAGCACGCGCTGCAGCCGCCGCACATGCCGACAAAGCTGCTGGTGATAGGCTCGGGCGCTATCGGCATCGAGTTCGCGAGCTTCTACAACACGCTGGGCTGCGAGACGACGGTGGTGGAGGTGCTCGACCGGATCCTGCCGGTCGAGGACGCCGAGATCGGCGCCTTCGCGAAAAAGCAGTTCGAGAAGCAGGGCATGAAGATCATGGCCAAGGCCATGGTGAAGAAGCTCGACCGGGCCAACGGCAAAGTGACCGCGCATATCGAGGCCGGCGGCAAGGCCGAGGCGCTGGAGGTCGACACCGTCATCTCGGCCGTCGGCATCGTCGGCAACACCGAGGGGCTGGGGCTGGAGAAGCTGGGCGTGAAGGTCGAGAAGACCCACATCGTCACCGACGCCTTCAACCGCACGGGTGTCGAGGGCATCTATGCGATCGGCGACGTCGCCGGCGCCCCGTGGCTCGCGCACAAGGCCAGCCACGAGGGGGTGATCGTGGCCGAGCTGATTGCCGGCAAGAACGACGTCCACCCGCTCGATCCAGGGTCGATCGCCGGCTGCACCTATTGCCAGCCGCAGATCGCCAGCGTCGGCCTGACCGAGGCCAGGGCCAAGGAGGCGGGCCACAAGATCAAGGTCGGCCATTTCCCGTTTATCGGCAACGGCAAAGCGATCGCGCTCGGCGAGCCCGAGGGCATGATCAAGACCGTGTTCGACGAGGCGACGGGCGAGCTGCTCGGCGCCCATATGGTCGGCGCCGAGGTCACCGAGCTGATCCAGGGCTATATCGTCGGGCGCACGCTCGAGACGACCGAGGCGGAGCTAATGCACACGATCTTCCCGCACCCGACGCTGAGCGAGATGATGCACGAGGCTGTGCTCGACGCCTATGGGCGGGCGATCCACTTCTGAGCCGGGGAGACCGCTCCTCCCCGGCCCTTCCGCAAGCCGGTGGGAGGATGACGCCGGGCTCGGCCGCGAAGAACCGTCCCCGGAGAACGCGGCCTTTCTGCCATTCGCAGCTGAGTGCTGCGCCGCGGCCGGGCGCAGCAGGCCCTCTCTTCCCTTGTGGGGGAGAGGTGGAGAGGGGGTAACGCATGACCCGCACGGCTGATGTGCTCGTGATCGGCGCCGGCATGGCGGGGGTCGGCGCGGCGGCCCGGCTGGCGCCCCGGCATCGCGTCGTCGTCCTCGAGATGGAGGAGCGCCCCGCCTATCACACGACCGGGCGCTCGGCCGCGACCTTCGTGCCGAACTATGGCAATGCGGTGATCAGGGTGTTGAACCGCGCCTCGGAGTCGCTGCTTCGCACGGGCGGCGACTTGTCCGAGGGCTCGTTTCTCGACGCGCCACGCGGCGAGCTGATGGTCGCGCCGGCGGGGCAGGAGCAGGATCTCGAGCGCGCGCTCGAGACCGGCATGGGCGAGATCACGCCCGACGAGGCCGTGCGGCTGCACCCGCTGCTGCGGCGCGACACCGTCCTGCGGGCGGCCTATGAACCTGACGCCAGCGACATCGACGTCGATGCTCTGCTGCAGGCCTTTATGCGAAAGCTGCGCGCGCATGGCGGCGAGATCGTGCCCAGGGCCGAGGTCGTATCGATCCGGCGCGAAGGCGCGAGCTGGGCCGTCGAGACCGCCGCCGGGCGGTTCGAGGCGCCCGTCGTCGTGAATGCGGCCGGCGCCTGGGGCGACGTGGTCGCGAGCCGCGCCGGCGTTGTGCCAGTGGGGCTCCAGCCCATGCGCCGGTCGATCGCCGTGGTGCCTGTGCCCGAGGGACACGACGCGCGCCGCTGGCCGCTGATCGTCTCGGCGGCCGAGGACTGGTACGCCAAGCCCGATGGCGCCCGGCTCTGGGTCTCGCCGGCCGACGAGGACCCGGTCGAGCCGCAGGACGCCTGGCCGGACGACATGGTGCTGGCCGAGGGCATCGACCGCTTTCAGCGCATGATGGCGATGGAGGTGACGCGCGTCGAGCGCAGCTGGGCTGGCCTGCGCACCTTCGCGCCCGACCGCACGCCCGTCGTGGGCCCGGAGCCGGGCGCCGAGGGCTTTTTCTGGCTCTGCGGCCAGGGCGGGTATGGCATCCAAACCTCGCCGGCGCTCGCCCGGCTTGCGGCGGACCTCGTCCTCGGGCTACCCCCCGCCCTGCCCGACGCCACCGTCGCGGCGCTTTCGCCCGCCCGATTCCGCTAAGCCAGCAAGGGGAGAACCATGGCCGACATCAAACGATATCAGACAGGCCAGCGCATGAGCCAGGCCGTCGTCCACAGCGGGCTGGTCTACCTGGCCGGCCAGGTCGGCACGGCCGGCGGCAGCACCGAGCAGCAAACCCGCGACGTGCTCGCCAAGATCGACAGCCTGCTCGACGGCGCCGGCACGAACAAGAGTCACATCCTGCAGGCGCAGATCTGGCTGAAGTCTATGGACGACTTCCCCGTGATGAACGAGGTCTGGGATTCCTGGGTGCCGCAGGGTCATGCGCCGGCCCGCGCCTGCGTCGAGGCGGCGCTGGCGAGCCCGGAGTACACCGTCGAGATCATGGTGGTCGCGGCCCTGCCCTGAGGCTCGGCCGGGGGCCAGGGTGGGTGCGAGCACCCACCCCGGCGAGACCGCGGTCAATGGATATCGGCCGCGCCCTGCATCGCCGCGCGGAGCTTCGCGGCGTCGAAGCCGGACGCGCGGGCCGCTTCGAGGACCACTGCCTCGCGCCGGGCGATCAGTTCGACAGCGTCTGGCAGCTTGGCCACCGCGTCCGGCGGGATGACGACGGCGCCGTGCCGGTCGGCGTGGACGATGTCGCCGTCGCGGACGCTCATTCCATGCACCTGGACCTGCTCGCCGAAGCCGGTGACGTGCACCCAGGCATGGCTGGGGCAAACCTGGCCGGCCAGCGCCTGGAAGCCGGGCGCGCTGGCGTCGAGGTCGCGAATTGAGCCATTCGTCACCACGCCGAGCGCGCCGAGCCCCTTGTGGATGGCGGTGTTCACCTCGCCCCAGAAGGCGCCGGTGCCGGGATGCGTGTCGAGGTCCTGGATGACGACGATCGAGGGCTTCGGGCCGCGATCGACGTATTCGTAATAGCGCAGCCGCATCGCCTGCGCCTCCTCCGGGGACACGGCGGCGCGGATGGAGGCGCGGATCGTCGCCGTGCGGACGAAGCCGACCATCGGCTTCTGCTCGGGCCTCAGGCAGGTGAATGCCTGGATCGTATAGCCGGACAGCCGCGCGGCCGGGTCGATGACCTCGAGCGCGTTGCAGATGGTCGGCGTGTCCCACTCGGCCAGCCGGGCCAGGGCGTCTGGGTCCATATTGGAATTGGGGCTCATGCTTTCCTCAATGCTCCGGAATGTCGTTCCACGGCGCCTCGCCGCGGGCGATCTCGGCCTCGGCCTGCGCGCCGAGGGCCTCGTAGTCGGGCGGCGCGCCATCCGATCCGGCGGCGCGTTGCGCTGCCAGCGACCGGCCGCGCGCCAGCGCGGTCACGACGCGGTTGGCGGGCACGTCGATGCCCATGGAGTCGGCCTCGCGCACCAGCCAACCGTTCAGCAACTCGATCTCGATCGGCCGGCCGGCCTCGACATGCTGGAGCATCGAGGGTTTGGTGAACTTGCGCCAGGCGTGGCGCTTCAACTCCGGCACGGGATCGGGGTACTGCAGCCGGATGCCTTTGGCGGTGGCGAGCGCCAGGGCCTCGTCGATCACCTGCCAGCGGAGCTGGGCGAGACCGGGCACCCGGCTGACCTCGCCCATGCGCAGGCCGGTGATGGCCGAGAGGGCGTTGATGCCGCAATTGTGGATGAACTTCGACCAGAGCACGCCCACGACATTGTCCGAGACCTCGGTCGGCAGGCCGCCGGCCGTCAGTATCTCGGCGAACCAGGCGCTGCGCGGCAGCGGCTCGGCGTTCAGCTCGCCGACGGCCGAGGGGTCGATGCGCGTGGCGCGCGGGCGGCCGGGGCCCATGCGGTCGGCGCTGACGCGGGTCGAGCCCATGAAGACGCGGCCCGCGCCCAGCACCTGCACCAGCGCCTCGGCATTGCCGAGCCCGTTCTGCATCGAGACGGCGGCGCCTTCGGGCTTCAGCACGCGGGCAGCCGTCCCGGCGGCGTTCGCCGTCTCATAGGCGGGCGTCATCACCACGGCGAGGTCGGCCCAACCCTCCCGCTCCGGTGCCGTCATGGCCGCGACGGCGAGGGGACGACCGTCGCCGAGGTTCGCAACGCGCAGCCCGTCGCGTTCGATCGCCGCGACGTGCTCGGCATCCGTGTCGATGATCGAGAGCTTGACGCCGGCGCGCGCCAGAGCGCCCGCGATGACGCCGCCCATGGCGCCCGCCCCGATCATCACAACCTCGGCATCGTCGCGCATTCCCTCGGGTCCCCGCGTCTGCTTTGCTCGGACCAGAGCACAGAGAGCGCGAGGAGGAAAGCCGTGGACGCACCCATCATAACCGTGAAGCGCAGCTGGCAGCGGCCCGAGGCGGCGCTGGTCGACCGGTTCCGCGACCGGCCGTCCGGCAACGTCTCGGACGCGGCGGGACGCGCCGGCGCGCTGGCACCGCACATCAAGCCGGTGACCGAGCTGCGCCGCTTCGTCGGCACGGCGCTGCCGGTCGATTGCGGGCGGCACGACAACCTGGCGTTCTGGGCGGCGCTCGAGAGCGTGCAGCCGGGCGACGTGATGATGGTGGCGACGCACGATCATGCCGGCTGCGCGGTCGTCGGCGACCTGATCATCGCCTTCGCCCGCAACCGTGGCGCGGTGGCGGTGGTGACCGACGGCATGGTGCGCGATGTCGAGGCGCTGTCCGGCATCGGCGTGCCGGTCTTCGCGGCCGGCATCCTGCCGAGCGGCCCCACCAAGCGCGGGCCGGGCTCGGTCGGCTTGCCCGTCTGGGTCGGCGGCCAGCGCGTCGAGGCGGGCGACGTCGTCGTCGGCGATTTGGACGGCGTGGTGGTCGTGCCGCATGCAATGCTGGAGCAGGCCGCCGACGAGCTCGATCTGATCGCCGAAAAGGAGTTGGGGATGGAGGCCGACGGCAAGGCCGGCAAGCCCTATCCGCGCAACATCGACAGCTTTCTCGGCGGCGTGACCGTCCAGCACGTCGACTGAGGCCGGTATGACGGTGGAACGCATCCCAGAGCTGCGCGAGTCCGAGGCCCCGCCAGAGGTCAGCACGATCTATGACGACATCCGCGAACTCGACGGGCATCCCGCAGGTCAACCTGATCTGGCGCCACTTGGCGCTCTGGCCCGCGGTACTGGAGTGGGCCTGGGAAACGGTTGGGCCGGCTTATCGGTCGGGCGCCGTCGCCGCGGCGGCCGAGCGGCTGGAGGCGGAGTTGACGGCGCCGGGGCTGGCGCCGCTGGCCGAGGCGGTGCCCGGGCCCCAGGCGGCCGAGGTCGAGCGGGTGCTCGCCATCTACAACAGGGGCAACGCGTCGAACCTGATCGGGCTGACGGCCCTGTTGCAGGTGGCGGAGCGAAGCGGCGCGCGCCAAGCCGCCCGCGCCGCGCCCGTGCCCACGCCCATGGCCGGGCGACGCCAGCCCGCGTCGGCGCCGGTTCCGCCGCTGCCCCGCAGAGAGGACGTGGCGCCGGAGACGCTGGCGCTGATCGACGAGCTCGCACAGCGGCAGGGGAGCGCGGCACGCGGAGTGACGCCGAGTCTCTGGCTGCATCTGGCGCACTGGCCCGACGCCGTGCTGCGGGCGCATGAGACCATCGCGCCCCTCCTCGGAACGCCGGACTGGCAGGGCCGCGTTGAACGGCTGCTGGAAACCGCAGGGCTGGCGGCCGGGGAGGTGGCGGCGGGGCTGCGGGCGCCAACGAGGCCGCCCGACGCCGTGCTCCTGCCACGGCTGGCGATCGTGCGGCAGTTCGTCGGAACGACCATCCCGCAGATGCTGCTGGCCGGGCACATGCTCGCCGGCCCGCCGCCCGCCTAGCCGCCGCCCCTCAGGAGCCAAAAGGCGAGAGCAAGCGTCAGCACGGCGAGCCCGGTGAAGGCGCCGTTCCAGCGCCATGTCAGCTCCGTGCCCGGATGATCCGTCATCCGGGTCAGCAGGAGCACCACCGATGCGAAGGGCGAGCATGTCATGCTGAGCGCCCAGCCGGTCGAGATGGCCAGCGCGGTCAGGGTGGGGCTCGCCGGCAGCGACGGCAGCGCGCCGAGGAGCGAGCCGAAGAAGACGGCCATCATGATCGGCGAGAGGGCGAGCTGGCTGAGCAGCGCGACCCCCACGGCGATGCCGATCAGGAAGAGCCACCCCGGCATCGCGCCGAGCCCGACCCACTCCGCCAGCGTCGCCGCCGGGACCAGCTCGGCCGCGACGCGTCCGATATAGCCCGAGGCGCCGAGCGTGATGGCGGCGGGCGCCGAGAGCGGCAGCGAGCCATAGGCCACGCGACCGAGCTGGCGCAGCGTCGGTCGGAGGACCGGCCCGCGCTGCTGGACCGCGAGCCAGCCGATCAGCAGCAGCGGCGCCGCGGCCATGAGGCCGGAGGTCACGCGCTGCCCGGTCAGCGCGATGATGCTCGCGGTCAGCCCGCCGAAGGCCGCACAGATCGCCGCGAAGCCGAGGAACGCCATGGCCGGAAAGCTGGGTGCGGGCGGGGGCTGCAGCCCGCGCGCCCGCGCGGTGTAGCGATGCCAGCGCCAGCGGTCCTCGACCCAGCCCACCATCATCATGACCGTCGCCAACATGGTGCCAAGCGCAATCCAGCGCGGGCGGTCGATGCCATCGATCAGCTGCATCACTGCAAGCGGCGCGACCGCGGTCGGCGACCAGACGACCGACCAGGCAAAGCCGCGCAGGATTGCCGAGAGCTGCCGGCGCTCGCGGATCGGGGTAAGCGGGTCGTCGGGCGCCTCCTCCGCGGCGCGGCGCACGAGCGGCGCGATCAGGCTTACCGTGCCGAGGTTGAAGACCGGCGACATCAGGTTCGCTCCGAGATAGAGCGCGAGAAAGCGGCGGCTGCCCGGCTGACGGGCGAGGTAATTGCCGCAGTCGGCGACCGAAGGCGAGCTGCGGGCGCCCTCCTGCACCAGCGAAATCAGCAGGATGAAGGCCATGAGGAAGCCGGCCTGGTCGAGCGCGATGCGCACGACCTCGGCGGGCGCGGGGTGCCAGTGCCAGGCCGCCCAGGTCAGCGCGACGGCCACGGTCAGCAGATAGGCCTCGCGCAGGCCCAGCCGCGGGACGGCGACCACGATCAGGAGCAGGATGGCGGCGTGCGAGGCCGTGCGTGCCCAGGCAAACCCAGTGAAGATATCGGTGAGCTCGAGCCCCATGACGGCGAGCAAGGCGAGCGTGACCACGCCCTGCCAGCACATCCCGTCAGGCCGCATCTTTCATCCGATATCCTCCGCGGCCGGCGATACGCGAGCCCAGCCCCGACGGGTGAGCTTGGCGACAACCGCGCCGCCCATCGAAGCAGGCATGTCGCGCCAGACCAAGCATCTGCCGACGGAGAAAGCAAAGGCGCGGAAGAACCCGGATCCGCGTCGGACGTCGTGGAACCGTCCTGAGGTCGTGCGGCTGCACCCGGACTCCCCGGCCAATCGCCGCGTCCCCAAGCCCAATCGATGCAGCCGCATCATCGCCGCCACCTCGTCCGACTGCAGCACGAACTGTCTCCGCGGATCCCTCGCCCGCAGAGGTCTTGCCACAGGCCGGTCTGACCCGCTCCGCCTCCGGACCATTTTCAGAGTTCGGCCGTGTCGCCGGCCAGCGTCTCACATGTCAATCGTCGAGAATCATGTCGGACGCTTTCTCGGCGATCATCAGCGTCGCTGCATTGGTATTTGCCGATGGCATGGACGGCATGACCGAGGCATCGACGACGCGGAGTCCGGCGAGCCCCCGGACGCGCAGGCGCTCGTCGACGACGGCGAGCGGATCCTGGCCCATCCGGCAGGTGCCGACGGCGTGGTAGACCGTGGCGCCGGTCCGGCGCACATGCGCCAGCAGGTCCTCGTCGCTTTGTGCCTCCGGGCCCGGCAGGGTCTCGCGCTCGCTGAGGTCCGCAAGTGCCTGGGTCCCGAGCAGCCGTCGGCACCAGCGCACGCCCGCCAGGGCGGCGCGCCTGTCCTCCTCGGCGGCGAGGTAGTTCGGCTGGATCGCCGGCGCTTCGCGCGGATCGGCGCTTTTGGCGCGGACATGGCCCCGGCTCTCGGGCCGCGTCTGCCAGAAGCCCGCCGTCATTCCGGGCGTGCGCTGCAGCTGGCCGGTGACGCCTTCCGAATAGCTGGCGGGCGTGAAGACGAGTTGCAGGTCCGGAGCGTCGAGCGCAGGGTCCGAGCGCACGAAGGCCGCGACGTGGGCCGGGCTGAAGGCCAGCAGCCCATTGCCGGCCGCCAGCCAGCGCGCGATCTCCCACCAGAGAAGCGGCCCATGCGCCAGCTCGTTCAGGGTTCCCGGCCGGCTGACCCGATGGACGACGCGCGCGGCATAGTGGTCGCGCAATCCCTCGCCGACGCCCGGCAGCGCGTGGCGCACCGGGACGCCTATGCCGGACAGATGCTCCGGCGACCCGATGCCCGACAGCTGCAGGAGGTGCGGCGAGCCGACCGCGCCGGCGCTGAGGATCACTTCGCGGCCGGCGCGGACGGTGCGCTCGCGGACGCCGCGTCGGTAGCTCACCCCGCTGACGCGGCGCCCCTCCATCTCCAGGCCCAGCACCATGGCGTGGGTGATCACCCGAAGGTTCTGCCGGCGCATCGCCGGGCGAAGGAAGCTCGCCGCCGCGCTGGCCCGCCGGCCGTTGCGGATGGTGCGCTGGTAGTAGGCGAC
Source organism: uncultured Alphaproteobacteria bacterium (assembly GCA_963822985.1). Lineage (GTDB taxonomy): Bacteria > Pseudomonadota > Alphaproteobacteria > Rhodobacterales > Rhodobacteraceae > Thermohalobaculum. Next base: position 74,471 of record CAWGJU010000003.1, read on the forward strand.
GCCCTCCTGGCTTGCCCCGTTGTAGTCCGGGTTCAGCGGCAGGCCGAGTTGCTGCGCGCCCTCGATGAACGCCTCGCAGATCGGGTGGCGCGCGTGGATGTCCGAGACATGCTGCGGCCCACCCGTGCCTCGGTACTCGTCCGCGCCGGCCGAGCGGTCCTCCGAGCGCCGGAAATAGGGCAGCACGTCGGCATATGACCAGCCGCGATTGCCCATCTGCGCCCAGCCATCATAGTCGCGCGCCTGTCCGCGAACATAGAGATGCCCATTGATCGAGCTCGACCCGCCGAGCACGCGCCCGCGTGGGAAGTAGATGCGGCGCCCGTCGACGCCCTCGCTCGGCTCCGTCGTGAAGCACCAGTTGAAGCGCGGGCTCTGGAAGGTCTTGAGAAACCCGGCCGGCGCCCAGATGTAGGGGTGCCGGTCGCTGCCGCCGGCCTCGAGCACGGCGACCGTGCTGCGCCCGTCGGCGGTCAGCCGGTTGGCGAGCACGCAGCCCGCCGAACCGGCGCCGACGATCACGTAGTCATAAGTCTCGGGCTCGGCCATGCGCCGGTCAGGCTGCGATGGAAGCGATCGTCGGCGCGTCGCCGGCGATGGTTGTGCGCACCATCAGCCGGCGCTCGGCCGTGCTGGCGAAGGGCGTGGCCCGGTGCAGCACGGCGCGGTTGTCCCACAGGATCATGTCATGCGGCCGCCACGGGTGGCTGTAGACGAAGCGCCGGTCCGTCGCGAAGTCCATCAGCCGGTCGATGAGCGCGCGCCCCTCGGCCTCGCCCATCCCCTCGACCGCGGCGCAGTGCGCCCCCAGGTAGAGGGACGGGCCGTGCCGCCCGTGGTCGAGCACCATCGCCTGGCGAACGGGCGGCACCGCGGCGCGCTCCTCCTCCGTCACCAGCTTCGGGTCGATCTTGGCCCGGCCATAGGCGTAGTCGTGGATCGCCACCCGGCCCTCTACCGCCCGCTTCAGCTCGTCCGGCAGCGCGGCATAGACGGCGCGCATCGAGATGTACTCGGTGTTGCCGCCGGCCGACGGGATGATCCGCGCCGACAGCATCGAGGCCTTCGCGGGCACCGGCTTGAACGAGCTGTCGGCATGCCACTGCTGGTTGGCGCGGTTGTTCAGCACCTGCCGATCGGTCGGCGGCTGGATCTCGCCGTCCGCGCCGATATTGGTCAGCACCACCAGCTCGCTCCCGGCGCCAGGCGTGCCGACCTTGGTTGTCTCGAGCTGGCCGAATTCGCGGCTGAAGGCGACCTGCTGCTCGTCGGTCACGTTCTGGTCCCGGAACACCAGCACCGAGAACCGGGCGAATGCCTCCCTGATCTCGTCCAGCTCGCCCGGGTCCACAGGCCCGGAGAGATCGAGGCCCGTCACCTCGGCGGCAAAGAGCGGGTGCAGCGGGTCGTTGCTGACCATGGCGTCCTCCATCCGTTCGGTCGCCGCGACCATCCCCAATCGGCCGAGAGTGCGCTACTGGGATTTTGCAACAGATATTCTCCCGTTTTCCGGGACAGTCGAGTCACGGCCCGGCCGCCAGATCCCCCTCGAACCGTCGCCCTTCCAGGTGAACCAGAAAGGCCGCAATCTTCGCCGGCACGGGTTCGACCCGCCGGTGGACGGCCGCGATCTCGCGGTCGAAGCCGGATGGCCAGGCGGCGACCTGCGGAAGGCAGCGAACGAGCCGACCGGCCGCGATGTCGCCCGCGATCATCCAGGCCGGCAGCAGGATCAGCCCCAGCCCGGCGACGGCGGCTTCCCGCAGCACCTCGCCGTTGGTCGCCCGCAGCGGCCCGCGCACCTGGAGCTCCCGGCGGCCGGCGGGCGTCTCGAAGGTCCAGACCGGCTCGGTCTCGGCGCGGCGATAGGTCAGGCAGTCGTGCGCGCCGACGGCCTCGACGTCAGCCGGCATGCCGACGCGCGCCAGGTAGCCGGGACTTGCGGCCAGGATGCGCCGGCCACTCGCCAGCTGGTGCGAGACCAGCGTCTTCTCGGCCGGCGCGCCGAGGCGGATGACCAGGTCCACGTCCTCGCCCGGCGCGATCTCGACCGCCTCGGTCAGCTGCAGGTCGATGGCGACATTCAGATGCGCGGACAGAAATTGCGGCAGCAGCGGTGCGATGTGCCGCATCGCGAACGACCGCCTCGCCAGGATCCGCAGCGTGCCCGAAGGCAGGCGCGGGTCCTCGCCGGCCTCGCGCAAGGCGAGGTCGACACCCGCGACCAGCGGCGCGACGCGGTTGCGCAGGCGGCGCCCCGCCTCTGTCGGCGCGACATAGCGTGTCGTCCGGTCGAGCAGCCGGATGCCGAGTTCCTGCTCGAGCTCCATCAGGCGCCGCGAGGCGCTCGTTGTCGAGAGACCGTGCCGCTGCGCTGCGCGGGAGATCGACCCCGCATCCACGGCGCTGACGAAGACCTTCAGCGTCGACAGCCGATCCATCTTCAAAACTCTTCGTCCCGTGATTTGGAGGAAGCTGGAAGCCAAGACTATCTGGAGAGAGCATGACGCCGCCCCAGCTTTGTCGGAGGGCAAAGGCGAGCGGCCCGGCCGGGAGCGTCCGCTTTGCGACCGGCCGCCGCTCGCAACGCCGTTGATGCACGATCATGCGCTGCGCGCAGGCAACCGCGCACCAAGTCGCGCCGTGCGCGCGAGCTTCGCCGACAAGCGCCTGGTGCACGCCCCTGGTGCCGGCGACCATGCCCCGTGTGATTTCCTGGGCGTACCCGTCGCCGCGATCCCGCCTGGCGAATACCTGCGTCCCCGAAAAGAACCAGCTTGAACCGAGCGGCTCTTGCGGTAAGCAGCGCGGCGATGTCCCACCACCCCAAACCTCCAGAACGGACGAGGCCGATCGGCCTGATCACGTCCGCACTGAAACCGCCGCACCGCGAGGGCTATCCCTTCCTGGTCCTGTTCGCGGCGGCGACGTTTGGGCTGTTCTTCGTGTGGGAAGTGCTGGGCTGGATCGGGGTGGCCCTGACGGCCTGGTGCTATTATTTCTTCCGCGATCCCGAGCGGGTCACGCCGGTGCGGGAAGGGCTTGTCGTCAGCCCGGCGGACGGTCTGGTGTCGATGATCGAACCGGCAGTGCCGCCAGGCGAGCTCGGCATGGGCCCGCAAGCGGTGACCCGGATCAGCATCTTCATGAACCTGTTCGACTGTCACGTGAACCGCTGGCCCAGCGAGGGCATCGTCGAGAAAATCGCCTACCGGCCGGGCAAGTTCTTCAACGCCTCGTTGGACAAAGCCAGCATCGACAATGAGAGGAACGGGCTGGCGGTGAGGCTGCCAGATGGGCGGCAGATCGCCGTCGTTCAGATCGCGGGGCTGGTGGCCCGCCGCATCTGCTGCGATGTCGGCGAGGGTGCGCGGCTCGCCACCGGAGAGCGCTTCGGCATGATTCGGTTCGGCTCCCGCCTGGATGTGTACCTCCCCGACGGTGTGGCGCCCGCCGTGGCGGTCGGCCAATCGACGATCGCCGGCGAGACCATCATCGCCGACCTCAAATCGCGGGAACCTGCGCGCGTCGGCGCTGTTCGCTGAAAATGAAGGGGAACGGCTCAGAGCGGGAAAAGCTGCCGCTGGTCAATCTCTTGCCCAACCTGGTGACGATTCTCGGCCTATGCGCCGGGCTGACTTCGATCCGGTTCGCTATCGGCGGCGACTACCGTTTCGCGGCAGGGCTGATCGTGTTCGCCGCGCTGGCCGACGGGCTCGACGGCCTTCTCGCCCGGCGGCTGAAGGCGACGAGCGATCTGGGCGCCGAGCTCGACTTCCTCGCGGATTTCCTGAGTTTCGGCGTCGCCCCGGGGTTGCTGGTGTTCCAGGCGCTGATTGTGGATCTCGGAGGCGCCGGCTGGCTTTTCGTGCTCGTCTTCACGATCTGTTGCTGCCTGAGACTTCGCGCGCTTCAACGTCGCGAAGGCGCTGGAATCGGCTGCCGAGCAGGAGCCCAGGAGGCATTTCGTCGGCGTCCCGGCTCCCGCCGGCGCGTTGCTGGCGCTGCTGCCGATCTTCCTGCTGTTCGAGGGGTACGTCGATGCCTCGACAGCCCAGTTTCCGACGGCGGCATGGCTTGCGGTCGTCGGCGCCCTCATGGTGAGCGAGTTGCCGACCATTTCACCCAGATCAGTGTTCATTCGCAGGGACAGGATCATCTGGCTGCTGATCGCGACGGCGATCATCATCGGCGGCCTTCTGACGCGGTTCTGGCTCTCTCTGATCCTGATCGACGCGGCCTATATGGTGTTGCTGGCGCATTCGCTCGTGGTCAGAGCGCGCCAGAACCGCGCCTGAGATCTAACGCAGAAGGAAGCATGGATGGAGATCAGGGCAGTAAGGTCCTCCTACAGGCGGTGGGCTCCCGTCTACGACGAGACTTTCGGGGCTGTCACGCGCACCGGCCGGCGCAAGGCGGTCGACTATATCAACAGCCGCAGCGGGAGCGTCCTCGAGGTCGGTGTCGGGACCGGCTTGTCGCTCGGCGACTACGCGCCGCACCTCGAGGTCACGGGGGTCGACGTCTCTGCCGAGATGCTGGCGAAGGCGCGCCGCAAGGTGAAAAGGCAGGGCATTCGGCACGTCGCCTCGCTGCGCGAGATGGATGCGCGCGCGCTTGATTTCCCCGATGACCAGTTCGACACGGTCGTGGCGATGTATCTGGTGTCGGTCGTCCCCGAGCCGGAAAAGGTGGTCAGCGAAATGGCACGTGTCTGCAAGCCCGGCGGCGAGGTGCTGATCATCAATCATTTCGCGCGCGACGGCGGCGCGCTGGCGGCGGCCGAGAGGGCCGCGGCGCCGTTCGCGGACCTGCTGGGCTGGCACTCCGATTTCGCGATGGACCGGGTGCTGGGTGTTGGGAGCCTGGCCGTGGAGGAAGTGCGGCCGCTCCCGCCGTTCGGGATGTTCACCTTTCTGCGGCAACGCAAGCGACAGGAAGTCTGAGCGGCGCCTCGCGCGACAGAGGGCAGTCAGCTACATCGCGCATCGCCTAGCGGCGCTCATCACAAAGGGGGGACAATTCGCCGCCAGTGATGGCGAGCCCCTCCGCTCGCTATCGGGGCCGGGCGCCCTAGGTGCTACCGCGGATACGCCGGACCGACAGCATAGCCGTCACCCAGGGCTGCGAGCGCACATTCTATGATTCTGTCGCCGTCCGCTGGTGGAGCGGCGAGGTGCGTGGGCTTGGATTGCTGAAAAACACGGCCCCGGACCGGCTGCGCTGGTTCGACCGCCACTTCGACTGGCGCAGCAAGCGGGTGCTCGACCTTGGTTGCGCGGCCCAGTTCATGGCCGAGGCGATGGAGGGTTGCGGTGCCCCGGTCTACATTGGCGTGACTGCCAAGGCGGTCGCGCCATGACGACGGCCGCGCTCCTGGTCACGGCTCTTCTGTTCGGCGGGATGGTTCTGTACGCCTTCGGCTTCGCTGCCTTTCTGTTCAGTGCCCTGCCGGCGGAGACCGCCGGTCCGACGATCCGTCGCGCCTTCCCGCTCTTCTACCTCTTCGTCATCACCGCGGCGGGATTGGGTGCGGTGCTGCTGTTGGCTCAGGACGTCCTTGCGGCGGCGATCCTAGCAGCGGTCGCGCTCAGCACGATCCCGACGCGGCAGATTCTCATGCCGGCGATCAACCGGGCGACCGACGGCGGCGCGCGGCGTCGCTTCGCCGTGCTGCACGGCCTGTCGGTCGCGGTCACCCTCGTCCACATCGCGGCGGCCGGCTTCGTCCTGGCCCGATTTGCCGGGTGACCAAAGCTGGCACAGGTGGAACACAGCCCATGAAAAGCGACAGCGATGACCGCCGCGCCGTCGAGGTGTTCTACGACGGCGCCTGCCCGGTCTGCCGCCGCGAGATCGCCGCCTGTCGCCGCGCGATCCCCGACGACGCGATCGCCTAGGTCGACGTCGCCGACGATGCGGCGCCGGCGGCGGACGGGATCGAGCCCGCGGCATTGCTGGCCCGTTTCCATGTCCGCCGCGCAGATGGCCAACTGGCGAGCGGCGCGACCGCCTTCTTCGCCGTCTGGCGGACGATGCCGCGGCTGCGCCGCATCGCCGCTCTGCTGGACCGCCCTTCCTTCCTCTGGATCGCCGAGCGGGTCTACCGGATCTTCTTGGCGGTACGCCCGCTCTGGCAGCGGGGGCGCCGTTCACGCGGCCAGGCACGGGCATCGGCGGGTTGCGCGAGCCTGCCGCTGTCGCCATGATGAAGCCTTCACCCGATCTGGTGCACATCAGGCTGCGCGCCGGCCCGTGGCGCCGCGGGCGAATGCTGGGGCGGCTTGTCGAACCGTCGTCAGATTGCGCACGGTCGGTGAGCCGGGCGGCGACAAGGACGCATCCATCGCCGGCTGTGGTTGCCGTCAGAGACAGCTTCGTGACAGCTTGCGCTGTTAACGGCTAAGCCATCCGAAGTGGCGGCCGCCGCCTGCGCGGATCCGGTCACGAACCAAGAGGAGACGTCCATGTCGATGAGAACACTGTTGCTCGCCGCAGCCTTCGCCGCGAGCGCCGCGCTGCCGGCGCAGAGCGAGATCACCAGACCGGAATGCATCGCGCCCGCCCAGCCTGGCGGTGGCTTCGACCTGACCTGCCGGGTTGCCCAGCAGGGCCTCGAGCCCGTGCTCGGCGAACCGCTCGCCGTCACCTTCATGCCCGGCGGCATCGGCGCGGTCGCCTTCAACCTGATGAACACGACACGCACCGACGACCCGAACGCGATCGTCGCCTTCTCGACGGGCTCGATCCTGAACCTCGTCACCGGCAAATACGGCCAGTGGAGCATCGACGATGCGCGCTGGGTGGGGTCGGCGGGCGCCGATTTCGGCGCGGTGATCGTCAAGGACGACAGCCCCTACCAGACGCTCGAAGACCTCATGCAGGCGATCGAGGCGGACCCGGCGAGCGTCGTCGTGGGCGCCGGCGGCTCGGTCGGCTCGCAGGATTGGATGAAGGCGGCGCTGCTGCTGCGCGCGGTCGGCGCCGATCCGCGGAAGATGCGGTACGTGGCCTTCGACGGCGGCGGCGAGGCGATCGCCGGCCTGCTCGGCGGGGCGATCCAAGTCTATACCGGCGACGTCGCCGAGATGACTGCGCATATGGACGGCAGCATGCGCATCCTGGCGGTGCTGTCGGACGAGCGGCTGGACGCGCCCTTCGCCGAGATCCCGACTGCCAAGGAGCAGGGCTATGATGCCGTCTGGCGTATCCTGCGCGGCTTTTACATGGGCAAGGAGGTGTCCGACGAGGACTATCAGGCCTGGGTCGACCTCTTCGCAAAGGCGCACGGGACCGAGGCGTTCAAGAAGGTCCAGGCCGATAAGGGCCTGCTGCCGCTCGGCCTCTCTGGCCAGGAGTTCGAGGCGGCCGTGCGCGAGCAGGCCGAGGCGCTGCGCACCATCGCCGAGGAAACCGGGCTGATCAGCCAATAAGCCCCGGCCCCGCCCTGCGCGGGGCCGGCATCATCCCCCTGCATTCCAAGGAGGTTCTCATGGCCGACCGGATCTTCGCGGCGGTCCTGCTCGCCGTCACCCTCGCCTATGGCGCGCTCGCCTTCTTCGTCATCCAGGCGCCGTTCCAATACGACCCGCTGGGACCCGAGAGCTGGCCGCGCATCCTCGCCGTGGTGATGGCCGTCTGCCTGGCGGCGCTGCTCTGGTCGCCGGACATCGAGCGGTTCGACACCGATCGGCCGAGCTGGGTCAGGCTCGCCATCGTGGTGGCCCTGCTGATCGCCTACGCGATGCTGTTCCAGCCGCTGGGCTTCGTCATCTCGACCACGCTCTTCACGCTGATCGTCTCGCGCCTGCTTGGCGCGCCATGGATCGGGGCGACGGCCTTCGGGCTCGGGATGGGCGTCGGCGGGTACCTGCTCTGCGTCGGCCTGCTCGACCTCAACCTGCCTGCCGGGCCCCTGCCCGCGCTCTGACGGAGTTTTCCCATGATGGAAGTGCTCTCGGGGCTCGGCACCGGCTTTGCGGTCGCCCTGAGCCCGTTCAACCTGATGCTGGTCCTGATGGGCTGTTTCGCCGGCACGCTGATCGGCGCGCTGCCCGGGATCGGACCGATCAACGGCGTCGCCATCCTGCTGCCGATCGCCTACGGACTCGGGCTTCCGCCGGAATCGGCGCTGATCCTGCTGGCCGGCATCTATTACGGCGCCGAGTATGGCGGGCGGATCTCGTCGATCCTGCTGAACGTGCCGGGCGATGCCGGCGCGGTGATGACGACGCTCGACGGCAACCCGATGGCCAAGGCCGGCATGGCCGGCAAGGCACTGTCGCTCTCGGCCGTGGCGTCCTTTGTCGGCGGCACCTTCGCGGTGGTCCTCATGTCGTTCTTCGGCCCGCTGCTGGCCCAGTTCGCCGTGACGTTCCAACCGTCCGATTATGTCGCTCTGATGGTCTTCGCCTTCGCCTCGCTGGCCTCGCTGGTCGGCTCGAACCCGGTCAAGACGCTGACCGGCGCGCTGATCGGGCTGATGCTGGCGACCATCGGCGTCGACGCCAACACCGGCGTCGCGCGCTACACCTTCGGCATCCCCGACATCCTGGCCGGCATCGATTTCCTTGTCGTCGTGATCGGCCTGTTCGGTATGGCCGAGTTGTTGCATCTGGTCGAGCAGCAGGTGCGCGGCAATCTCTCGACGCTCGCCATCGACAAGACCTTCGTGACCTGGGCCGACATCGCCAAGACCAAGTGGACGATGCTGCGCTGCTCGCTGATCGGTTTTGTCATCGGCGTGCTGCCGGGGACGGGCGCCTCGGTTGCCTCGGCCGTCGCCTATGGCACTGAGAAGCGCGTCGCCGGCGCCACGGCCGGCCAGTTCGGCAAGGGCGACCTGCGCGGCCTCGCCGCGCCCGAGGCTGCGAACAACGCCTCGGCCGGCGGCGCCATGGTGCCTATGCTGACGCTCGGGATCCCGGGCTCGGGCACGACAGCGATCCTGCTGGGCGCGTTGCTGATGTTCAACGTGACGCCCGGGCCGCTGATGTTCCAGCAGCGGCCCGAGATCGCCTGGGGCCTGATCGCGTCGATGTACATCGGCAACCTGGCGCTGCTGGTCATCAATCTGCCGTTGGTCGGCCTGTTCGCCAGGATGCTGACGATCCCGCAGCACTACCTGACGCCGCTGATCGCCGTGCTCGCCTTCATCGGCATCTACTCGATCGTCGGCAACCCGTTCGACCTCTACATGATCATCGGGCTCGGCGTGTTCGGCTGGGTGTTGCGCAAGCTCGACTTCGCGCTCGCACCGGTGATCCTGGGGTTCGTTCTCGGCGGGTTGTTCGAAAACAATCTTCGCCGGGCGCTCTCGATCTCCGGCGGCGACTGGTCGATCCTCTTGTCGACCTCGGACAGCATCTTCCTCTATGCGCTGGCCGCCGCGGTCGTGGTGCTGCCCGCCTGGTTCACTCGCCGGTCGCGTCGCGCCCGGCTGGCCGCCGAAGACGAATGAGGACACGCGCTCGGGGCGCGCGCCTGAACCGGAAAGCGGCGGCGGCGCCAGGCGCCGCCGCTCGTTGCTCGCTAGCTCGCCATCGCCCTCCGGGCTTCGAGCGCGCGCGTGCCCGGCAGCTCGATGTTGATCTCGAGCGTCGACAGGTCGTCGCCCCGCTCGATCTTGATCTCGACATTGTCGCCGGCGACCCGCATGTGGCGCTCGATGACGTCCATGATGTCGCGCTGCAGCAGCGGCAGAACCTCGGGGCTCGCGCACGAGGTCCGCTCGTGCGCCAGCAGGATCTGCAGCCGATCCTTGGCGGAGTCGGCGGACCGCACCTCTCGGGGCTTGCGGAAGAAGCTGAACATGCTCATGCGGTGCGACCCCAAAGGCGCCCGAACAGGCCGACGCGCTCGGCCGGCCGGATGCGCATCTCCAGTTGCTCGCCGATCAGTCGCTGGACGGCGTCGCCATAGGCTTTGGCGGCAGTCGACCGCTCGTCGAACACCACCGGAGTCCCGACATTGGATGCCCTCAGCACGGCCGGGCTTTCGGGGATGATGCCGAGGAGCGGAATGGAGAGGATCTCCTGGACGTCCTCGAGCTTCATCATCTCGCCCCTGGCGACTCGATTCTGATCGTAGCGGGTGAGCAGAAGATGCGGCTTCACGCCGCCTTCGCCCCGCTCGGCCCGGCGCGTCTTGCTGCTGAGCAGGCCCAGCACGCGATCGCTGTCGCGTACGGACGACACTTCGGGGTTCGTGACGACGACCGCCTCGTCGGCGAAGTACATGGCGAGATGCGCGCCCCGCTCGATGCCGGCCGGGCTGTCGCAGATGACGTAGTCGAACTGATCCGAAAGCTCTTTAAGAACCCGCTCGACGCCGTCCTGGGTCAGGGCGTCCTTGTCGCGCGTCTGCGAGGCGGCGAGGACCGAGAGGTCCTCGAGACGCCGGTCCTTGATCAGCGCCTGCTTCAGCCGCGCCTCGCCGTTGATGACGTTGATCAGGTCGAAGACGACCCGGCGCTCGCATCCCATGATGACGTCGAGATTACGCAGGCCCACGTCGAAATCGATGACGCAGGTCCTTTGCCCGCGCATGGCGAGGCCGGCGCCGAGCGCGGCGGTCGACGTCGTCTTGCCGACGCCGCCCTTGCCCGAAGTCACAACGATGATCTTTGCCACGCGATCTCCTATCCGGTTGGTTCCATCTACTTCAGCACCTCGATGCAGAGCGCGTCGTTGTCGAGAAAGGCCTGCACACGCTTGCCAATGATGTCGGGGCCGAGGTCCTCGCTGGTCTTGTAGAGCCCGGCGATGGCGATGAGCTCGGCCTCCAGGCTCTGGCAGAAGATGCGCGCGCCCCCGTCGCCGTTGACGCCTGCCAGCGCCCTGCCCCGCATTCGCCCGTAGACGTGTATGTTGCCGTGGGCGATCAGCTCGGCGCCCGAGCTGACCGAGGACACGACGACCAGGTCGCCGCGCTCGGCGACGATGCGCTGGCCCGAGCGCACCGGCTCCCGGATCAGCCGGTTGCCGGGCTTGGTCGCGGCGGGCGGCTCGGCCTTGTTCACGGCGGCCGGAACGGGCCGCGGCTTGCGCTCGAGCGGTGTCGTGCGCCCGGCGGGAAGCGTCGTCAGACCGGCGTCGGCGGCCCCCGCCGTCTGCTCGCCGCTGGCATTCTGGATGCCGATGGGCGTCAGCCGGCGCGCGCGCAGGCTGGCCAGCAGCGCTTCGAAGTTCGCTTGCGTCTGAAGCCCGTCGGCGCGCTCGACGTCGATGACGAGCGGCGCGTCGGCAAAAAAGTGCGGCGACTTCTCCAGCAGGGCGTCGAGCCCTGCATAGAAGCGATCGTCGGCGATGCCCGTCACAGGCAAGACGACGGCAGTGAGGAACCTGCCACGTACCTCGAGAGGCGTGACCACGGCAGACTTCACTGCCGCGCCAGCCTGCGCGTCCGATGATCGCACGGTCGAACCTGCCTTACTGCTCTGACATCTCTGCGGATGTTCTAGTCATGAAAATCTACCCCGATTCCCTCCATCCGCCAAGCCCGACTTCGCCGTTTTGCAAAGAACGCGGCGAACCACGCTCTAAGTGTGCGGCCCGCCACCTCAGAAACCGCATGATGCCGGGGCTTGACACATGACCGCGCTACGGTGTCGAGCGGTTCCGCACCGGTTGACCGGGCAGTGGCGATGCGTCCGCTTTCGCCCCGGCGTCCCGAGGAGGTTCCAGGATTGCGCACCCCCGACGCAGCGCAGCACGAAACGGAGGCCGCCAATCCGCGAGGCGGACCACCATGACGCCGGCTGCACGCGCCCAGGCAGCGGTCGAGATCGTCGATGCATGGCGAAGCGGCCCCGAGGGTCTCGACCGGGGGCTGACCCGCTGGGGGCGAACGCACCGCTTCGCCGGCTCGGGCGACCGGCGCGCAATCGCCGATCTGGTCTACGACACGGTGCGACGGATGCGCTCGGCCGCATGGGTCGCGGGCGCGGCCGAACCGGGCAGCGGGCGCGACCTGCTGCGGGGAAGCCTGATGCTGGACGACATCGATCCGGGAACGCTCTTCACTGGCGAGGCCCATGCGCCAGCACGGCTCGGCGAGAGCGAGCGCCGGCCCGGCCGTGCGCTCCGGACTGCGCCGCGGGCCGTTCGACTGGACCTGCCAGACTGGATCGAGCGCGAGCTGACGGACATCGACGACGGCGTCCTCGAAGCTCTGCGGGCGCGCGCACCCCTCGACCTCCGCGCGAACCTGCTCAAGACCAGCCCCTCTCAGGCGATCGCCGCGCTCGCGGCCGACGGCATCGACGCGATGCCGGCAACCCTGTCGCCGACGGCGCTGAGGGTGCACCGTGGCGAACGCCGGGTCGCCGCGTCACGCGCCTATCGCGAGGGGCTGGTCGAAATCCAGGACGCGGCCAGCCAGGCCGTCGTCGACCTGGCCGCAGCGCGCCCCGGCGAAACCGTGCTCGACCTCTGTGCAGGCGGCGGCGGCAAGACGCTGGCGCTGGCGGCGGCGATGCGCGGCGAGGGCAGGCTGATCGCGCACGACATCGCGCCGGCGCGCATCGCCGGGCTGCCCGCCCGGGCGGCCCGGGCGGGCGCATCGGTCGAAATCGTCCGCACCTCGGCGCTCGATGGGCTGGTTGGCAACCCCGACCTCGTTTTCGTCGACGCCCCCTGCTCGGGCTCCGGCGCCTGGCGGCGCAACCCGGACGCCAAGTGGCGGCTGCGTCCGGAAGACCTCGACCGCCTGACGACGGTGCAGTCCGAGCTGCTGGAGCAGGCCGCGACCTTTCTCGCTCCCGGCGGGCGCATCCTCTATGCGACCTGCTCCATCCTGCGGCGTGAAAACGGCGCGCGCGTGGAAGCCTTCCTCGCCGGGAGAGCCGGCCGGGCGGTCGCTGGCCGCGTCTCGCTGGTGCCCCCGCAAGGCGACGGCTTCTTCGGCGCGCTGCTTTCTGTAACCGGACAACACACTTGAAAATTGATCCTTTGTTGAGAGATCGCCTATAACGCGACAGGCGTGTTCGCCGAACTCGGTCGAGGGGAACAGCATCGCATGGCGTCCGTCCGGCTGCGCGTCCCGATTGCGATAGCGCTCGCGTCCACTTTGCCGACACCAGTTCTCGCCCAGGGTTTCGCGCAAGAATGCTCCGGTTTCACCTGCTTGCTTGAATCGATCCTTCCGCTGGCCGCCGTCATCGCCATCACGGCGATGCTGGTTGTCGCCGTGGTCTCGGCGCGTCGATTTGTTGCCGGTTCGGAGCCTGACGCGCTGGCCGACCAGATCGAGGGGCGCGAATGGCCCGTCGTCGCCACCCGGCAGGACGGCCGCGTGATTGCCGCCAACTGGGCGATGCGCGAGGCGGCGGCCCCACGCCGGACAGTCCTTGAGATGCTGGAGCCGCTGCTCGGCACGACGGCGGCCGAGATCTACCGGCTGTCGCGCGTGGCCGTGCGCGATGGGCTGGCGCTCGAATGGTTCACCGCCAGCGAGGCGGGCGGCGACTCGGGCGGCAGAATGATGGTCGCCGTTCAGCCAGCGTCGCGCAAGCGGCTGGTCTGGCAGCTGATGCCGGCCTCGCGGCTGGGCGCCAGCGTGCCGGGCGGGCTCGCAAATCGCTACGAGGCGCTGCCGTTCGGCTATGTCCAGCTCGCGCCGGGCGACGGCGCGGTCACGAACGGCATGTTTCGCACGCATTTCTCCGAGGCGGCGCTACAACTTCTGCGTGAGCAGGTCGGCGGCGGCGTTCTTAGCGGCGGACGTGTGCTGCTGCCGGGACCGGCCGAGGAGGACCGCCTGGCCCTGGCCGCGATCAGCACCGAACGGAGCGCCGGCGGTTCGACGCACGAGATCTTTCTCTTCATTCCGGACGCCGAGACGAGCGCGCATCTCAGCGCCGCCGAGACGCTCGAATCCATCCCGGTCTCGCTGGTGCAGCTGGACCTCGAAGGCCGCGTTCTTTGGGGCAATGCGCAAGCGCGCGCGATGGTCGGCGCAAAGTTCGCGCTCGGCGCCATGCTCGACGATTTCGTCCAACCGCTCGGCCGGTCGCTCGACAGCCTGCTGAACGAGGTGCGCTCAGGGAGGGATGGCGGCAGCGGCGAGATGGTGCGCCTGCTCGACGCGGGCTACGACACGTTCGCGCAGGTCTCGCTGACGCGGATGACCCTACAGGGTCAGCCCTGCCTGATGGCGGTGCTGACGGACGCCTCCGAACTGCGCCTGCTCGAGGACAAGTTCGCCCAGAGCCAGAAGATGGAGGCCGTCGGCAAGCTCGCCGGCGGCGTCGCGCACGACTTCAACAATGTGCTGACCGCGATCAGCGGGCATTGCGACCTGCTGCTGCTGCGCAAGGATGCGAGCCATCCGGACTTTTCCGACCTGATGCAGATCCGGCAGAACGCCAACCGCGCGGCGACGCTGGTGCGCCAGTTGCTCGCCTTCTCGCGCAAGCAGACGCTGCAGCCAAAGTTGCTCTCGGTGCAGGACGTGGTCACCGATACGCTCTATCTGCTCGACCGGCTGATCGGCGAGACCATCACGCTATCGCTCGACCACGGGCGCGATCTGGGCTCGGTGCGCGCCGACCACCAGCAACTCGAGCAGGCGCTGATGAACCTCGTCGTCAACGCCCGCGATGCCATGCCGAACGGCGGCACCGTGACGATCGCCACGCGCAATGTCGCGATGACGATCGAGGAGCAGAAGCGCGGCGTCTCGGTCCCGGCCGGCGAATATGTCGAGATCAGCGTCTCGGACAGCGGTCACGGCATCGAGCCGCATTTGATCGACCGGGTCTTCGATCCGTTCTTCACGACCAAGCCTAAAGGCGAGGGCACGGGCCTCGGGCTCTCGACCGTCTACGGCATCGTCAAGCAGTCGGGCGGCTATATCTACGCCGAGAACCGCGAGACCGGCGGCGCGAAGTTCACCATCCTGCTGCCGCGCGCTTATGCGCAGAAGAGCGAGACCGTGCGCCCCGTCCCGGCACCGGTCCAGCCGGCGCCGGACCTGACCGGCCAGGGCGCCATCATGCTCGTCGAGGACGAGGCGCCGGTCCGCGCCTTCGCCTCGCGTGCGCTCAAGATGCGTGGCTACAAGGTGATCGAGGCCGAGTCCGCGGAAGACGCAATGGCGTTGCTGACCAAGGACGACGAAACCATAGACGTGCTGGTCTCGGACGTCGTCATGCCGGGAATGGACGGGCCCACCTTCGCCGGCAAGGCGCGCCAGCTGCGGCCGAACCTGCGGGTCATCTTCATCTCGGGTTACGCCGAGGAATTGTTCCGGCGGAACCTTGTCGATTCGGACTTCCTCTTCCTGTCGAAGCCGTTCTCGCTGAATGAACTCACCGCCAAGGTGAAGGTCGCGATGGACGCTCGCGCCAACGTCAGTGCGTGAACTGGTCCCGCGTGTCTCTGGCGTTCAAGGCTGACGCTCCCTTCCACCTGAAGATGTAGAGTCCCTACTTCGTTCTTTCTTTGTTCCGCGTCTTGTGCGAACATCCGGTGAACGGCAGGGCTTTGCGCCCCCGTGCGGAATGTGAGAAGAGGGGCGAGGAAAAAATGAAAGACAACCTGTTGAGGCTCGAGGAAAGACGCATGATGGACAAGCAGAAGGCACTCGACTCCGCCCTCGCGCAGATCGAGCGGAATTTTGGCAAGGGCTCCATCATGAAGCTCGGCCAGCGCGACGCGGCCATGGACATCGAGGCCATCTCGACCGGATCGCTCGGCCTCGACATCGCGCTCGGCATCGGCGGCCTGCCGAAAGGGCGGATCATCGAGATCTACGGGCCCGAGAGCTCGGGCAAGACGACGCTGGCGCTGCACTGCGTCGCCGAGGAACAGAAAAAGGGCGGCATCTGCGCCTTTGTCGACGCCGAGCACGCGCTCGACCCGGGCTATGCCCGCAAGCTGGGCGTCAATGTCGACGAGCTCTTGATCAGCCAGCCCGATGCCGGCGAGCAGGCGCTGGAGATCACCGACACGCTGGTCCGCTCGGGCGCCGTCTCGATTGTGGTCGTCGATTTGGTGGCGGCCCTGACGCCGCGGGCCGAACTCGAGGGCGACATGGGCGAGGCGCAGGTCGGCCTGCAAGCGCGCCTGATGAGCCAGGCCATGCGCAAGCTGACCGGCTCGATCTCGCGCTCGCGCTGCATGGTCATCTTCATCAACCAGATCCGCATGAAGATCGGCGTGATGTTCGGCAGCCCAGAGACCACCACCGGCGGCAACGCGCTGAAGTTCTACGCCAGCGTACGCCTCGACATCCGTCGCATCGGCGCGATCAAGGACCGCGACGAAGTGGTCGGCAACTCGACCCGCGTCAAGGTGGTCAAGAACAAGGTCGCCCCGCCATTCAAGCAGGTCGAGTTCGACATCATGTATGGCGAGGGTATCTCCAAGACCGGCGAGCTGATCGACCTCGGCGTCAAGGCGGGCGTGGTCGAGAAATCCGGCTCTTGGTTCTCGTTCGGCGACGAGCGCATCGGCCAGGGGCGCGAGAACGCCAAGCAGTTCCTGCGCGACAACCCGGCCGTCGCGCTGACGATCGAGGACAAGATCCGCGCCGCGCACGGCCTCGACTTCGACCTGCTGCCATCGCCGGACGACGACGAGACACCGATGGACGCCATGGAAGCCTGACTTTGACGGGGGGGCCGCGCGCCGGCCCTCGTGCCGCCATTCGGCCGGGCGTGCCTGCCAGCAGCGGTTGCGTCAAGACCGGCCGGTAGCGAGCATCCGGCCTGCGGCACGCCGGCAGCTTTCGCGAGCTCGACAGAAGGTGCTAGCCCTTGTCTTCGGGGGCCATTCCGAAAGGCAGTGCGCGTCGCAGACCGCCGGGCCCCGCATGCCCGCGCTTGGAAAAGGCTTACGCAGCAGATGCCCGCCGTTTCGGACCCTGACCCGGGACTGGCCGTTCCGCGGCCTCGCTTCCGCGACCTCTACGTGCCCAAGCTCGTCACGGTCCTACGCGAGGGCTATGGTCTAAAAGGGCTACGTGCGGACGCGCTCGCCGGCATGACGGTCGCCATCGTCGCGCTGCCGCTGTCTATGGCGATCGCCATCGCCTCCGGCGTCGGACCCGAGCGCGGCCTCTACACCGCCATCATCGGCGGCTTCCTGGTCTCGGCCCTTGGCGGCAGCCGCTTCCAGATCGGCGGGCCGGCGGGCGCCTTCATCGTTCTCGTCGCGTCGACTGTGCTGCGCGAAGGCGTCGACGGGTTGATCCTCGCCACCTTTCTCTCGGGGCTCATGCTGACGGCCGCGGGCTTGCTGCGCCTCGGCAGCTACATCAAGCTGATCCCCTACCCCGTCACGGTCGGTTTCACGACCGGGATCGGCGTCATCATCCTGGCCAGCCAGCTGAGGGAACTCCTCGGGCTCACCTTGCCCGGGACCGAACCCGCGGCCTTCCTGCCCAAGCTCGCGGCGCTGGCCGCAGCGGCGCCAACCGTGAACCCGGCGGCAGTCGCCGTTGCCCTTTGGACGGTCGCGATCATCCTGGCACTCCGCAGGTGGAGGCCGGGCTGGCCCGGCCTGCTCATCGCGGTCGCCACCGCGGCGCTCGCCAGCTGGGCGGCGGAGCTGCCGGTTGCAACGATCGGAACCCGCTTTGGCGGCATCCCGTCGGCCCTGCCGGCGCCCGCGCTGCCGGACTTCTCTCGCACGCTGGACCTTCTGCCCGACGCCTTCGCCTTCACATTGCTCGGCGCGATCGAATCCCTGCTCTCCGCCGTGGTCGCGGACGGCATGACCGGCCGGCGCCACCGTTCGAACTGCGAACTGGTGGCCCAGGGCGGCGCCAACATCGGCGCGTCGCTCTTCGGCGGCATGCCAGTCACCGGCACCATCGCCCGCACCGCCACCAATGTCCGCGCCGGCGCGCACGGTCCCGTCTCGGGCATGCTGCACGCGTTGTTCCTCTTCGGCTTCATGGCCGTGGCGGCGCCGCTCGCCGCCTACATTCCGCTTGCCGCGCTCGCGGGCGTGCTGCTGATCGTCAGCTGGGGCATGATCGAGCGCGACGCGATCGGCGCCATCTTCCGCGTCTCGCGTGGCGATGCGCTGGTCGTGTCGGCGACCCTGCTGCTGACCGTCTTCCGCGATCTGACCGAGGGCATCATCGTCGGCTTTGCCCTCGGTGCCTTCCTCTTCATCGACCGCATGTCGCGCGCCGTCTCGGTGCAGGAGGGCAAGCCGGATCTCCGCGGCGACGTGCCCGACGACGTGCCGCGCCCGTTCACGCCGGACAGCGGCGCCGACCGGGACCTCGTCGTCTATCGGGTGAGCGGCGCCTTCTTCTTCGGCGCCGCGGCACGCATCGAAGGCGTGCTCGACCGCATCGCCGACCGGCGGCGCAGCTTCGTGCTCGACCTCTCGGCGCTCGCCCTGCTCGACTCCACCGCGGCCAAGCTGATCGTCGCCACCGCCAGGCGCGCCGAGCGGGACGGCATCCACGTCGTCATCGCCGGGGCCGGACCGCAGATCCGGGCGATGCTGGCGGCGCACGCCGACGGGGTGCGGCTGGCTTATGCGCCAACCGTCGCGGAAGCGGTGGCGCGCCTGAACGCGCCCGGGCGAGTGGACACCACCCCTGCCGCGCGATAAGAGGCGCCGAAGCTGGCAATTCGGGGCGCGCGATGGCCTCTCTGAACGACATCAGGACCAAGTTCCTCGACTATTTCGCCGAGGCGGGCCACGCGATCGTGCCGAGCTCGCCGCTCGTGCCGCGCAACGACCCGACGCTGATGTTCACCAATTCGGGGATGGTTCAGTTCAAGAACCTGTTCACCGGGGTCGAGCGGCGCAACTATGTCCGAGCCGCCACGGCGCAGAAATGCGTGCGCGCCGGCGGCAAGCACAACGACCTGGACAATGTCGGCTACACGGCGCGGCACCTCACCTTCTTCGAGATGCTCGGCAACTTCTCGTTCGGCGACTACTTCAAGGAGCAGGCCATCCCATTCGCCTGGGAGCTGCTGACCCGCGACTTCGGCCTCGACCGCGAAAAGCTGCACGTCACCGTCTACCACACCGATGACGAGGCCGCCGATATCTGGAAGAAGATCGGCGTTCCCGAGAGCCGGATCATCCGCATCCCGACGGACGCGAATTTCTGGCGGATGGGGCCGACAGGCCCCTGCGGCCCGTGCACCGAGATCTTCTATGATTTCGGTCCGCACATCTGGGGCGGCCCGCCGGGCAGCCCCGACGAGGACGGGGACCGGTTCATCGAGATCTGGAACCTGGTCTTCATGCAGTACGAGCAATTCGAGGACGGCGCCATGCGCCCGCTCGACATGCAATCCATCGACACCGGCATGGGGCTCGAGCGCTTCGCCGCGCTGATGCAGGGCACGAACAACCTCTTCGAGACCGACCTCCTGCGCGCCCTCGTCGACGCCGCGGCGCACCTGACGAACGCCGATCCGGCCGAGGCCAACCTGCCGCATCTGCGGGTCATGGCCGACCACCTGCGCACCTCGTCCTTCCTGATCGCCGATGGCGTCATGCCGTCGAACGAGGGGCGCGGCTATGTCCTGCGCCGCATCATGCGCCGCGCCATGCGGCACGCTCACATGCTGGGCACCGACGCGCCCGTGATGCACCGGTTGGTCCCGGCGCTGGTCGGCCAGATGGGCCAGGCATACCCCGAGCTCGGCCGCGCCCAGACGCTGATCCAGGGCACGCTCGAGACCGAGGAGACGCGCTTCCGCCAGACGCTCGACCGCGGCCTGCACCTGCTCGCGACCGAGATCGACGCGCTGCCCGAGGACGCGCCGCTGCCGGGCGACGTCGCCTTCCGGCTCTACGACACCTATGGTTTCCCGGTGGACCTGACGCAGGACGCACTGCGCGAGGTCGGGCGTTCGGTCGACATGACGGGCTTCGAGGCGGCCATGGCCGAGCAGAAGGCGCGCGCCCGTGCCGCCTGGAAAGGCTCGGGCGAGGCGGCCGACGAGTTCCTGTGGTTCGAGATCGCGGACCGGCATGGCGCAACGGATTTCCTCGGCTACGACACCGAGGAGGCCGAGGGGCAGATCCTGGCGCTGGTGGCCGATGGTGCCGAGACCGACGCCGTCGCGGAAGAGGCTGGTGGCGAGCTCGTCATCGTGCTGAACCAGACGCCGTTCTATGCCGAGGCGGGCGGCCAGGTCGGCGACCAGGGCACCGTCCGCACGCCGACCGGTCGCGCCCGCGTCACGGACACGCGCCGCAAGGCCGGCCAGACAATCGTGCACTACGCAACCCTCGAGGAGGGCCGGATCGAGCGCGGCCAGGCGGCGGTGCTGACGGTCGACCACGCCCGCCGTACGGCGGTTCGCGCCAACCATTCGGCGACGCACCTGCTGCACGAGGCGCTGCGCGGCCACCTGGGCGAGCACGTTGCGCAGCGCGGCTCGTTGGTCGCGCCCGATCGGCTGCGCTTCGACTTCGCCCATCAGAAGGCGATGAGCCCGGACGAGATCGCCACCGTCGAGCGCGAGGTGAACGGCTATATCCGCCAGAACGCGGCGGTCGAGACCCGGCTGATGACGCCGGACGAGGCGCAGGCCATGGGCGCCCGCGCGCTGTTCGGCGAGAAGTACGGCGACGAGGTGCGCGTCGTCTCGATGGGCCAGCGCGAGGCCGGCACCGGCCCGGCGGGCACGACCTATTCGCTCGAGCTCTGCGGCGGCACGCATGTCCGGCGCACCGGCGATATCGGGCTGATGGTCATCACCGCCGAAGGCGCGTCGGCCGCCGGTATCCGCCGGGTCGAGGCGCTGACGGGCGAGGCCGCCTATGAACACCTGACGGCGCAGGAGCATCGGCTGGCGGACGCCGCGGCCGTGCTCAAGGCCCGGCCCGAGGAGGTGCCCGCCCGGCTGGCCGCGCTGATGGACGAGCGCCGCAAGCTCGAGGCCGAGGTGGCTGAGTTGCGTCGGCGCGTTGCGCTGGGCGGCGGCCCGGCCGCGGGCCCGGAGGCCGAGGACGTCAACGGCATCCGCTTCCTGGCCCAGGTTCTGCCGGGCGTCAGCCCCAAGGATCTGCGCGGACTGGTCGACGAGCACAAGAAGCGCCTCGGCTCGGGCGCCGTTCTGCTGATAGCCGACACCGAGGGCAAGGCGGCCGTCGCGGCCGGCGTCACGGAGGACCTGACCGGGCGCCTCTCGGCCGTCGATCTCGTCCGCGCCGCGGTCGAGAAGCTGGGCGGCACCGGCGGCGGTGGGCGGCCCGACATGGCTCAGGGCGGCGGGCCCGACCCGTCGGGCGCCGGGGCCGCGGTCGATGCGGCGCGGGCGGCGCTCGAGGCGGTGCCGGCATGAACTGGATTTAATGCGGGCCGGCAACGGATCGGCCCGCCTCTCCCGTTCCATCTCCACCAAAGGAAGGGGAGCATCAGATGAAGAAGATTTTCGCCGGGACCGTCGCCGTCGTCGCCATCGCCGCCGCCGTCCCGCTGGTCGCGAGCGCGCATGGCGATGGCGATCGAGGCGAGCGCGGCTACAAGGGCGGGCATCATGGCGAGCGCCATGGCATGCGGGGCCATCACCGTGACGGTCCTGCCGGGCGCGGCGGCAAGGTCCGCATGATCGAGATGATCGAGATTTACGACGCCGATGGCGACGGCTCGGTCAGCCAGGTCGAGATCGACGCGTGGCGGGCCGACCGGCTGGGCCAGTTCGACGCGAACGGCGACGGCCAGCTGTCACTCGACGAGTACCAGGCGCTGTGGCTCGACGCGATGCGCGAGCGCATGGTCGACCGCTTCCAGTCGCATGACGACGACGGCAACGGCCTGGTGACGGTGGAGGAGTTCGGCGAGCGCACCGCGCGCATCGTGACCATGCGCGACCGCAACGACGACGGCGTGCTGAACATGGACGATCTCCGGCGCGAGCGCGGCGGCCAGGATGCCCCCGCCCGGCAGGGCGCGCCGGCCGAACAGGGCGAGACGCAGCCCCAGCAGTAACCCGGCGGGTCCGCTCGGCAGGGTGGGTGCTCGCACCCACCCTGCTTGGCGCCTGAAGCGGCTTCTGAAGAAATGGGTTCATGCCGCACGCACCCTGTGCACGCGTGCGAGGGTGCCTCCTGCGAGGCACGAGTCGGAAGAGCCCTAAACGAGCATCATCATCGGGTTCTCCAGGTTCCCCTTGATCGCCTCGAGGAACTGCGCGCCCAGCGCGCCGTCGATCACCCGGTGATCGACCGACAGCGTGGCCGTGATGATCGTCGCGACCTCGACGGCGCCGGCCTTGACGATCGGCCTCTCGACGCCTGCGCCGACCGCCAGGATCGAGGCGTGCGGCGGGTTGATGACGGCGTCGAAGCTGTCGATGCCGTACATGCCGAGGTTCGAGATGGCGAAGCTGCCGCCCTGGTATTCGAAGGGCTGCAGCTTGCGCTCGCGGGCGCGGGCGGCGAGGTCCTTCATCTCGGTCGAGATCTGCGCCAGCCCCTTGGCATGCGCATCGCGGATCACCGGCGTCAGGAGCCCGCCCTCGATCGCCACCGCGACGGCGACGTCGGCCGCCTCGAGCTGCAGGATCCGGTCGGCGGCCCAGACGGCATTCGCGGCCGGCACGCGCATCATCGCCATGGCGCAGGCCTTGATGATGAAGTCGTTGACCGACAGCTTGACGCCAGAGGCGGCGAGCTGTTCGTTAAAGGTCTTGCGCACCTCCAGAGCCGTATCGAGCCGGATGTCGCGCCGCAGGTAGAAATGCGGGATCGTCGACTTGGCCTGTGACAGGCGCGCCGCGATCGTCTTGCGCATGTTGTCGAGGGTGACCTCCTTGAAGGGCCGCCCCTCGTAGATCTTGCGCACCTGCTCGGTCGTGAAGCCGGGGACCGCATTGGGCGCGGCCGCGGTGAGAGCACCGGCCGGCTGCCTCTCCGCCGCCGCTGCGGCCTTCTCCGGCTCCGCCCCCGGCGCCGCCTTGGCCGGCTCGAAATCCTCGATGTCGGCCTTGACGATGCGGCCGTGCGGGCCCGAGCCCTTTACCTGACGAAGGTCGACGCCCTTGTCTTTGGCGATGCGGCGGGCGAGCGGCGAGGCGAAGACGCGCCCGCCATCCCCGCCCGATGCCGGCGCCTTATCCGCCTGCGGCGGCGTGCTGCCGTTGCCGCCAGCCGGTCCTGGCTTCTGCGGGGCATCGCCGCGACCATAGCCCTTTTGCGGCGCTTCGGCCTTCGCCTCGGCGGCGCGATCCGACTCGGGCTCGGGCTCGGCCTTCTGCTCCTTTGGCCCGGCACCGTTGCCGCCGGAAGGCGCCTTGATGTCGCCGGCGTCCTCGCCTTCCTCCAGCAGGACGGCGATCACGGCGTTGACTTTGACGCCCTCGGTGCCCTCGGGGACGACAATCTTGCCGACGGTACCCTCGTCGACGGCCTCGACTTCCATCGTCGCCTTGTCGGTCTCGATCTCGGCGATGATGTCGCCGGCCGAGACGGTATCGCCCTCCTTGACCAGCCACTTGGCGAGGGTGCCCTCCTCCATGGTGGGCGAGAGGGCCGGCATGGTGATCTCGATCGACATCGCGCGCCCTCCCTCAGCGGTAGCAGACGGCGCGTGCCGCCTCGACGACCTCGCGTGTCGTGGTCAGCGCCAGCTTTTCCAGATTGGCCGCATAGGGCATGGGCACATCCTTGCCGGTGCAGTTCAGCACGGGCGCGTCGAGATAGTCGAAGGCCTCGGTCATCAGGGTGGCCGAGATGTGGTTGCCGATCGAGCAGACGGGAAAGCCCTCCTCGACGGTGACGCAGCGGTTGGTCTTCTTGACCGAGCGGATCACCGTCTCGCGGTCCATCGGCCTCAGCGTGCGCAGGTCGATCACCTCGGCCTCGATGCCGTCATCGGCCAGCGCGGCGGCCGCCTCGAGCGTATAGGTCATGCCGATGCCGAAGCTGACGAGCGTCACGTCGCGGCCCGGCCGGACGATCTTGGCCTTGCCGAGCGGAATGGTGAAATCGTCGAGCTCTGGCACCTCGAAGGACTTGCCGTAGAGGATCTCGTTCTCGAGCACGATCACCGGGTTCGGGTCGCGGATGGCCGCTTTCAGCAGCCCCTTGGCGTCGGCCGCGGAATAGGGCTGGATCACCTTCAGGCCGGGGATGTGGCTGTACCACGCCGCATAGTCCTGGCTGTGCTGGGCGGCCACCCGCGCCGCCGCGCCGTTCGGGCCGCGGAAGACGATGGGGCACCCCATCTGCCCGCCGGACATATAAAGCGTCTTCGCGGCCGAATTGATGATCTGGTCGATCGCCTGCATGGCGAAGTTGAAGGTCATGAACTCGACGATGGGGCGCAGGCCGGCGAAGGCCGCGCCGACGCCCACGCCGGCAAAGCCGTGTTCGGTGATCGGCGTGTCGATGACGCGCTTGCCCCCGAACTCGTCGAGCAGGCCCTGGCTGATCTTGTAGGCGCCCTGGTACTCGGCGACCTCCTCGCCCATCAGGAAGACGTTGTCGTCGCGTCGCATCTCCTCGGCCATTGCGTCGCGCAGCGCCTCGCGGACGGTCTTGGTCACCATGGCGGTGCCTTCCGGCCAGTCGGGCGCCAGCCCCGCCGGGTCCGGCAGCTCGGCGCCGACCTGGGCGGCGATCGGCGCCTTGGCCGACATGCCGCCCTTGCTCTCGGGCCGCGCCGAGCTCGTCTTCTCGGGCTGCGGCTCGGGCGCCGGCTGCGCCTTCTTGGACTTCTCGGCCTCGTCGCCGGACGGCGCCCCGGCGCCGTCCAACGCAGACTTGTCCTCGCCCTCCTCCAGCAGAATGGCGATCAGCTCGTTGACCTTCACCCCTTCGGTGCCCTCGGGAATGACGAGCTTGCCGACGTTGCCCTCGTCGACCGCCTCGACCTCCATCGTCGCCTTGTCGGTCTCGATCTCGGCGATGATGTCGCCGGCGGCGATAGTGTCGCCCTCACGCACGTTCCACTTCGCCAGCGTGCCCTCTTCCATTGTCGGCGAGAGGGCCGGCATCAGGATCTGGATTGTCATCGGTGTTCCCTCAGGCCGCGGCGTAGACGTCCGTCCAGAGCTCGCTCTCGGCCGGCTCGGGGCTTTCCTGCGCGAATTTGGCGGCGTCGTTGATGATCTGCTTGACGTCCCGGTCGACCTCCTTGATCGCGTCCTCGTCGGCGATCTGCTGGTCCAGCACCAGCTTGCGCAGGCCGTCGATCGGGTCGTGCTCCTCGCGCATCTTCGAGACCTCCTCGCGCGTCCGGTACTTGGCCGGGTCGGACATGGAATGGCCGCGATAGCGGTAGGTCTTCATCTCGAGGATGTACGGCCCCTTGCCGGAGCGGGCGTGCTCGCCCGCCTTCTCGCCGGCCGCCTTGACGGCGAGCACGTCCATGCCGTCGACCTCCTCGCCAGGGATGCCGAACGCGTCGCCGCGCGTGTAGCAGCGCCGGCGTCGAGGTCGAGCGCCGCTGCGACGTGCCCATGGCGTACTGGTTGTTCTCGATGACGAAGATCACGGGCAGCGCCCACAGCGCCGCCATGTTGAAGGTCTCGTAGACCTGGCCCTGGTTGGCCGCGCCGTCGCCGAAATAGGTGAAGCAGACGTTCTTCGTGTCGCGGTACTTGTTGGCGAAGGCCAGGCCCGCGCCCAGCGGCACGTTGGCGCCGACGATGCCGTGGCCGCCATAGAACTGCTTCTCCTTGGAGAACATGTGCATCGAGCCGCCCTTGCCCTTGGAGTAGCCGCCCTCCCGCCCGGTCAGCTCGGCCATGACGCCCTTGGCGTCCATGCCGCAGGCCAGCATGTGGCCGTGGTCGCGATAGGTGGTGATGCGCTGGTCGCCCTCGATCGCCGTCGCCTCGAGCCCGACGACGACCGCCTCCTGGCCGATGTAGAGATGGCAGAAGCCGCCGATCAGCCCCATGCCGTAGAGCTGTCCCGCCCTCTCCTCGAAGCGGCGGATCAGCAGCATGTCGCGGTAGAAGCCCAAGAGCTGGTCGGCGGGCGGCAGGTTCTTCGCGGCGTCCTTGGTCGCCGCGCTCGACTTCGCGGCGTTTCTCGCCCTCGCCATAGCGTCCTCCCGGTTGTCGGTCGCGGCCAGATTAATGCCGGCGATGGCGGACGCAAGCCCCACCGGTTGCTCGGCGGTTGCTTGGGCGACGTTCGGGGCGCCCCCGAGGTCGAGTTCAGCGGACGACCAGCTCGTCCGCGCGCACCAGCCCCAGCACCGCCCGGGCCCGCTCGTCCAGCAGATCGAGGTCGAGATAGCGGTCCGAGAGGCGCAGCACCTTGTTGGCGAGCGCGTCATGCTCGGCCCGTAGCTGGGCGAGATCGGTGCGCAGCTGCCGTTCCTCCGCCTCCGCCTCGCGATAGGCGGCGAGCCCGTGTTCGCCCTGCAGGCCGGAATGCGCGAAGATGGCGATGACGCCGGTCAACAGCACATAGGTCGCCGCGATGGCGATGTGCTTGAAGGTGAGACGATCCATGCCTGTGCCCCTCGCCGGCCGTCTCGCGCGACCGTGCCTGACGCTTCATGCGCGATCCGGCGGCAAAGGGAAAGCCGATCCGCGACCGCGCCCGGACCCGCGCTCGGACTGCTGTTATTTCGCCACATCAGCGGCTTGCGAGCTCGAGTTGACGGCTAACGGCGCTTCACCGCGTCTCTTGCCATTCCGTCAACGCATCGTCCGCATTGTCCGCGCCGTCCTGCGTAGCGGAGTTCAAGATGACCTATTGCGCCCAAAATCATTCGGTTCAGCAATTCGAGTTCACCGCCATGCTCGGCGCCGACATCCTCGCGGCCCATGACAGCGAGCTCGGTTGCGGCGACCGCTTCACAATGCCGGCGGGCGCGAGCGCGCAATTCGTCGTCACCGACAACGACACCAGCCTTTCCGGCGATGGAAACCGCAACGAGAGCGCCGACGACCGCAGCTATCAGCTCGCCGACATCTCGGTCGGCGGCCAACTCGTCGCACAGGGAGCCAAAATTTACGCTGAGGAATATTATGTCGTGCGCGATCAGTACGGCAAAACCTACACGCTGATAGAGATCGAGCTGGTCGGCGACAGGGGCAACGACCGGACCGACTACTACGCCTTCTCGGGCGATGTGCCGCCAGCCGGCCGAGAGCTGACGGTCGTCAAGCGTGCCGAGGTCTGCGGAAGCTGGGTCGACTACCGCACTCTCTCGGCGGGGATCGACTGGAGCTTCAATGCCGACGCGAAGCTGACCATCGAGGCCGAGGATCTGGAGCTCCGCGGCTTTACGGACGAGGCGATGGGGAACGCGTCCGGCGGCGAGGTCATTCGCCTGAAGAGCGGCGAGGGGTCTGCCAGCCTGAATTTCGGGGGCGCCAGCGGCACCTACACGATCGACCTCGCCTATATCGACGAGAACGACGGCGAGGGCGAGATCCAGGTCTGGGTCGGCGGCGTGCATGTCCGCACGGTCGAGCTGACGCAGAACGACGACGGCAGCGGCGGCTACTGGTCCTCGATCTCCACCATCAAGCTCGAGGACGTCCAGATCGATCAGGGCGACCAGGTCGTCCTCAAGGGCTTCCGCGACGGTGGCGAATACGTCCGCATCGACAGGCTGAGCTTCTCCGTGCAGGAGACCGGCCCCGCCGATCCCGCGCCCGACCCGCAGCCTGAGCCGCAGCCCGACCCGCAGCCTGAGCCGCAGCCCGACCCGCAGCCTGAGCCGCAGCCTGAGCCGCAGCCTGACCCTCAGCCCGAGCCGCAGCCCGACCCGCAACCCGCACCGCCGGGCTCCGAGCGCTGTGTCGGTTTCGACGCGTTCGCCGATGGCTCGGCCGCTTCGGCCGGCGCCAAGGGCACGCTGGTCTTCGAGGGCGTCACGATCGCCGCGATCCGCAAGCAGGACACGAACGGCACCTTCAACGACGCCATGCTGTTCAATTCGGATGCGGCGGTCGCGAGCGGCGGCGACACCGACCTTCTGGTCCGCCAGGGCTATCTGGTCATCATCTCCGAGGACGGCGATTCCAGCGACCCGGACGACAATGCAAAGGGCGGCACGATTCGCGCCGCCTTCGACCAGCCGTCGACGCTGAACCGGCTACTGATGGTCGACATAGAGGAGAGCGGCGGCACCATTCGGCTCTACGACGCCTCCGGCGTCCTGCTGAACACCATCTCCGTGCCCCAGACCGGCGACGGCCAGGTCCAGTGGGTCGATCTCGGCGGCACCGAGGACGTCTCGCTGATGGAGGTCAAGCTCGCGGGCTCGGGCGCCATCGGCGCAATGAAGTTCGTTCCGGGCGGCGAAGCGAACGGCCCGCCCGTCGCGGTCGACGATATGGCCGCGACGGATGAGGACACAGCCGTCAGCCTCGCCCTGCTGTCCAACGACAGCGACCCCGACGGCGACCCGCTCACCGTCACCTCGGCGGCGGGCCAGGCGCCTGGCGCAAGCTTCGCCGTCACCTCGGCCGGCGGGCGCACCGGCACCGCGACGCTCGGCGCCGACGGCGTGCTCGCCTTCGACCCGGGGCCGGCGTTCAAGGACCTGGGCGTCGGCGGTTCCGACACCGTCACGGTCGCCTACGAGATCAGCGATGGCAATGGCGGCACCGCCGGCGCGACCGCGACGATCACCGTGAACGGCCTGAACGACGGGCCGCTGGCCGTCGACGACCTGGCCGAGACCGACGAGGACACCGCCGTCAGCCTCGCCCTGCTGGCGAACGACAGCGACCCTGACGGCGACCCGCTGACCATCACCTCGGTCAACGGCAATGCCGCGGGCGCGAGCTTTGCCGTCACCTCGGCCGGCGGCCGGACGGGCGTGGCGGGCTTCTCGGCCGACGGCACCCTTTCCTTCGACCCGGCCGGCAACTTCGAGGATCTCGGCGCCGCCGATTTCGACACGATCAGCGTGCTCTACCAGATCTCCGACGGCAATGGCGGCCTCTCGACCGCCCGCGCGACCGTCTTCGTGCAGGGCCTGAACGACGCGCCCGACGCCGTCGACGATCTCTATGCGGTCTCGGAGGCCGGCACGACCGTGCTCGACATCCTCGCGAACAACTCCGACCCCGAGGGCGACCCGCTCACGGTCAGCCTTCTGACCCAGCCCGCCGAGGGCCAGGTCACCCTCAACGCGGACGGCACCGTCACCTTCGACCCCGGCACGGATTTCCTCGGACTGTCCAGGGCCAGACCGCCACCGTCACCTTCGACTACCAGATCTCGGATGGCGAGCTGACCGACACGGCGACCGTGACGGTCAAGGTCCAGGGCCAGGGCGTCTTCGATCCGGGCACGACCACCGAGCGCGAGGTGGTGCCCGTCGGCGGGCGTCCCGTCACGACAACGCTCGAATCGGACGGCAACACGAATGACGGGACCGCCGACCTGCGGCTCAGCATCGCCTTCGGCGACACCGTGCAGTCGAAATACAACGTCATCTACGTCATCGACGTCTCCGGCAGCACGGGCGTGGACGGCAGCTTCGGCGACACGACGGTGCTCGACGCCCAGATCTCGGCGCTGAAGGACCTGACGGCCGAGTTCATGAGACCTCGGCCTGCCCGATGGCGCGGTGACGATCACCGTCCTGCCCTTCAACAGCCGGGCGCTGCCGACCGCGCCCATCGAGGGCGAGACCTATCCGCGCGGTCATCTTCGGTGATGACGAGACGCTGAACGCCGACGATGTCGATGCCGCGCTCGCCACGCTGAACGCCGGCGGCGAGACGAACTACCTCGCGGCGATCGGCGCGGCGACGGGGACCATCCAGACGCTGGAGGCGCAGCGCGGCGACGCGGTCAACCTCGTCTACTTCATCTCGGACGGCAACCCGTTCCCGGCGAACAGCCAGCCGGTGAACGTGCTGAACGCGTTCTCGGCGACGCTGAAGGCGCAGGCGTCCGTGCACGGCGTCGGCCTGGGCGAGCTGATCGATCCGCAATACCTCAACGCGATCGACAACACCGGGGCCGCGCAGCTGATCACCGACGACCCCACGGCGCTGGACGCCGCGCTGCGCGAGGCGCCGCTCGACCCCGAAATCATCCTCGGCGCCAGCCTCACCATCTACAATTCAAGCGGCGCGGTCATCGACAGCCTGCTGTTCACCGGGGAGGATTTCGTCGAGACGCCGCTGGGCTTCGAGCTGAGCGTCGCAAACGTCGCCGGCCTCCACATCTATGCCGGCCAGAACAACAGGGCCGAGCTGGTCGTCGACTTCGACCAGAACGGCGACCTGGTGGCGGACAGCTCGGTCAGCCTCGAGGTCGACATCGCCGGCATCCTGCCGCACAGCTACGACATGGCCTGACGCCCGGGCCCGCGCACCCCGTCAGCTTGGGGCTGCCCACCGCGGCGCCCGGCGCTATAGAGATCTCCGCGCGACGCGGGGATCTCCATGCCTGAACATGTCCAGACGATCGTCATCGGCGCCGGCGTGGTGGGGCTCGCCATCGCGCGGGCGCTCGCCCGCTCGGGCCGCGAGGTGCTGATCCTCGAACGCGAGGGCGCCTTCGGCACCATCACCAGCGCGCGCAATTCCGAGGTGATCCACGCCGGTATCTACTACCCCAAGGACAGTCTCAAGGCCCGCCTCTGCGTCGATGGCCGGCAGAGACTCTATGACTATTGCGCGGCGCACGGCATTCCGCACCGGCGCTGCGGCAAGCTGATCGTCGCCTGCTCGCCCGATGAGGTCGAAGCCTTTGCCGGAATCGCCCGGCGCGCCTGGGACAACGGCGTCGACGATTTGCGCGAGATCCCGGCGGCCGAGGCGCGGGCGATGGAGCCGGCGCTCGCCTGCCATGGCGCGCTGCACTCGCCCTCGACCGGCATCGTCGACAGCCACGCGCTGATGCTGACGCTGCTGGGCGAGGCCGAGCAGGCGGGCGCCATGCTGGTCATGCAGACCGACGTCGTCGCGCTCGAAGCGCTCGCCGCGTCCGGATCGTCGGCCGGCACCGACTGCCGGGAGCCCTCCGGAGGGGGCGCCGGCGCCGGCGGCTTCCTCGTCCGGACCGGCGGGGCCGAGCCCATGGAGCTGGTGGCCGACGAGCTCGTCAACGCGGCGGGTCTGGGCGCCCCGAAGCTGGCGCAGGCCATGCGCGGCCTGCCCGATGCCACGGTCCCGCGGCAATGGATTGCCAAGGGGAACTATTTCTCGCTGGCGGGCCGGGCGCCCTTCTCGCGGCTGATCTACCCGGCCCCGGTGGCCGGCGGGCTTGGCATCCACCTGACGCTGGACCTGACGGGCCGCGGCCGTTTCGGCCCGGACGTACAGTGGATCGAGGACGAGGACTATTCCGTCGACCCGTGCCGCGCCGCGCTGTTCTACGACGCCATCCGCCGCTATTGGCCCGGCCTGGCCGACGGGGCGCTGGCGCCGGACTATGCCGGGATCCGGCCCAAGCTGGCGCCGACCGGCAACCCCGATTTCCGCATCGACGGCGCGCCGGTGCACGGGCTGCGCGGCCATGTCGGCCTCTACGGCATCGAATCGCCCGGGCTGACCAGCGCGCTCGCCATCGCCGAGATGGTCCGCGAGATGCTCGACGCCGACGGGCGCTAAGAAAACTCGGGCTCTACCGCCCCCTGAACGCCGGCTTGCGCTTGGCCAGGAACGCCTCCATCCCCTCGCGGAAATCCTCGCTCATATAGGCGGTCTCGATCAGGTCGTGGTCCTCGGCGCCGGCGCCGTCGACGCGCAGGCGCCGAAGGCCCTCCTTGGTGACGCGCAGGGTCAGCGGCGCATGGCCCTTGAGCCGATCGGCCAGCTCGCGGGCGCGGGCGAGCGGGTCGTCCGTCACCTCCGAGACGAGGCCGGTGGCCTGCGCCTCCTCGGCGCCGATCAGGCGGGCGGTGAAGATGATCTCGCGCACCCGCGCCTGGCCGATCAGGGCCGAAAGCCGCGCCAGCGACGAGATCGACAGGCAGTTGCCGAGCGTGCGCGCGATGGGGAAGCCGAATTTCAGCCCCGGGTCGCAGATCCGCAGGTCGCAGCAGGCGGCGATGGCGGCGCCGCCGCCCGTGCAGGCGCCGGTGATGGCGGCGATCGTCGGCACCGGGCAGCGCTCGATCGTGTCGAGCGTCCGGTCCATGCGCGCCTCGTACTCCCAGGCGTCTTGCGGCGACGAGAAGCCCGGAACTGGCTCATGTCGGTGCCGGCCGCGAAGGCGCCGCCCGCGCCCGAGACGATCAGCGCCCGCACCTCGCCCCGCCCGATCTCGGGGTCGGCGCAGATCTCGGCCAGCCGCGCATACATGGCGAAGGTCAGCGCATTGCGCTGCGCCGGGCGGTTGAAGGTGACGTGGCCGATGCCATCCGCCACTTTGTAGATCAGATCGTCCATGCCTCAGCCCTTCACATCCTCGCGGCCGGTCACCGCCATCATCGTCGCGGTCATGGTCGCGATCAACCGCTCGGCGCCGTCCTGCGCGGCATAGGCGGCCGCCTCGGTGAAGACGAGGGTCCTGCCGGGCTTGACGACGCACCCGGCGAAGCGGAACCGCTGGCCGCGCGCGGGCGAGAGAAGGCTCAGCTTCAGCTCGACCGTCGGCACGGCCGCATCCGCCGGCATCAGCGTGAAGGCGGCAAAGCCGCAGGCGCTGTCCAGCGACGAGGCGATGGCGCCGGCATGCAGGAAGCCGTGCTGCTGGGTCAGCCGCACATCGAAGGGCATGGAGAGATCGACCTCGCCGGGCGCGACGCGGTCCACGCTTACGCCCAGCGTCGCCATCATCGCCTGCCGGGCAAAGCTTTCGCGCGTGCGCAACTCGAAGGCGGGATCGCGCGGCTCAAAGCTCACCGCTCGGCCTGGGCGGCCTGCTCCAGCACGCGCATGGCCGCGTCGCAGCCGCCCTTCTGGTGCGGCACGCCGGCGAGGCCGAGGCCCATCTCGACGCCCGACAGCGTGCCCATCAGCATCAGGTCGTTGAAGTCGCCGAGATGGCCGATGCGGAAGACGCTGGTCGGCCAGCTTGTTGAGCCCGGCGCCGAGCGACATGTCGAACTTCTCCAGGATCACCTTGCGCAGCGCGTCGGCCGAGTGGCCCGTCGGGCATCAGCACGGCGGTCAGGCTCGAAGAATGGTGCCGGTCGTCGGCGCACAGCACCTCGAGGCCCCAGCCCTGCACGGCCGCGCGGGTCGCCGCGGCGTGCCGGTCGTGGCGGGCGAAGACGTTCTCGAGCCCCTCCTCCTCCAGCATGTCGATCGCCTCGGCCAGGCCGTAGAGCAGGTTGGTGGCCGGCGTGTAGGGGAAGAAGCCCTTGGCGCCGGCGGCCAGCATCTCGGACCAGTCCCAGTAGGCGCGCGGCAGCCTGGCCGTCTTGTGCGCCTCCAGCGCCTTCGCCGAGATGGCGTTGAAGCGACAGGCCCGGCGGCAGCATCAGGCCCTTCTGGCTGCCCGCCACGACGACGTCGACGCCCCATTCGTCCATGCGCATGTCGATCGAGGCGAGCGACGAGATCGTGTCGACCATCAGCAGCGCCGGATGGCCGGCGTCGTCGATCGCGCGGCGCACCTCGGCCACCTGCGTGGCGCAGCCGGTCGAGGTCTCGTTCTGCACGACGCAGACGGCCTTGATGGCGTGGCCGGTGTCCTCGGCGCAGCGCTGCGGCGATGGCGTCGGGTCGGCGCCGCGCCGCCAGTCGGATTCGATCACCTGCGGGCTCGAGGCCGAGCTTTGCGCGCCAGCCTGTGCCACAGCCAGGCGAAGTGCCCGGTCTCGAACATCAGCACCCGGTCGCCGGGCGACAGCGTGTTGACGAGCGCCGCCTCCCACGCCCCGGTGCCGGAGGCAGGGTAGATCACCACCTCGCCGCGAGCGTCCTCGTGCGGAAGATGCGCTTCATGCCGGCGAGGCAGCGCTGCCCCAGCTCGGCGAAGTCCGGCCCGCGATGGTCGATGGTCGGCCGGTCGATGGCGCGCAGCACGCGGTCGGGCACGTTGGTCGGCCCTGGGATCTGCAGGAAATGCCGTCCGGCCATCTCGTTGCCTCCCCATGGGCGTCCGGGCGGCGGCAGGCCCGCCCGCTTGTCGTTGCCGATGCGGCGGCATCTAGACAGGGCTGCGGCGACGCAAGGCAAGGGCGGGATGGACTGGGGCCGGATGGACTGGCAGCGGCTGCGGCGCGAGATCGAGGGCGAGGTGCTGACCGGCGCCTTCGACCGCGGCCGCTATGCGACCGACGCCTCGTTCTACCAGATCGTGCCGGCAGGCGTGGTCGTGCCGCGCCGGTTCGCGGACGTCGAGGCGGTGCTCGCGGCGGCCCGCGAGGCCGGCCTCAGCGTCACCGCGCGCGGCGGCGGCACCAGCCAGGCGGGGCAGACGGTGAACGGCGGCATCGTCGTCGATTTCTCCAAGCACCTGAACGGGGTGCCGCTAGCTCGATGTCGAGGGGGCCGGCGGGCGGTGGTCGAGCCGGGGCTGGTGCTCGACGAGCTGAACCGGCGGCTCAGGCCGCACGGCCTGTCGTTTCCCGTCGACGTCTCGACCGCGTCGCGGGCGACGATCGGCGGGCATGGCGGCGAACAACTCCTGCGGCGGGCGGTCGATCCGCTATGGCCGGATGCGCGAGAACGTCGAGGCGATCGATGCGCTGATGGCCGATGGCAGCCGGGCGCGCTTCGGCCCGGTCGACCGCGACCGCGGCGCTGGCCAATGTCGGCGGCCCCGCCGAGGCGCTGGTGCGCGACATGCTGGACCTCGGCGCGCGCGAGGCGGACGAGATCGAGGCGCGCTTCCCCAAGCTGATGCGCCGCGTCGGCGGCTACAACATCGACGCGCTGGTGCCAAACGGGGCGCCCGCCGGCAAGCAAATCAACCTCGCCCACCTGCTGGTCGGCTCGGAGGGCACGCTGGCGCTGAGCGAAGCGATCGAGATCCGCCTCTCGCCCCTGCCCCGCCACAAGGTTGTCGGCGTCTGCCATTTCCCGACCTTCCGCGACGCAATGGAGGCGACGCAGCATCTGGTCGCGCTCGGCCCCTCGGCGGTGGAACTGGTCGACCGCACCATGATCGAGCTCGGCCGCCAGATCCCGGCGCTGGCGCCCGCGCTCGACGAGTTCGTGCGCGGCGACCCCGCGGCGCTGCTGCTGGTCGAGTTCGCCGAGGACGACGAGGCCGAGAACCGCCGCCGGCTGGCGGGCTTGAGCGAGACGATGGCCGATCTCGGCTTCCGCTGGGGCGAGCCCGGCCGCAAGGAGGGCGGCGTGCGTCGAGGCGCTCGACCAGGGCCTGCAGGCGCGGATCACCGAGGTGCGCACGCAGGGCCTCAACATCATGATGTCCATGCGGACGGCGGGCAAACCCGTCTCCTTCGTCGAGGACTGCGCCGTCGCCCTGCCCGACCTGCCCGACTTCACCGACCGGCTGACCGCCGTCTTCGAGAAGCACGGCACGCACGGGCACCTGGTACGCGCACGCCTCGGTCGGGCTGCTGCACGTCCGCCCGGTGCTGAACCTGAAGGAGGAGGCGGGCGTGCGGGCGCTGCGCGCCATCGCCGAGGAGGCGTTCGCGATCGTCGCCGAGTACAAGGGCAGCCATTCGGGCGAGCATGGCGACGGCATCGTGCGCTCGCGAGTTCCACGAGCGGATGTTCGGGCCGCGGCTGGTGCGCGCCTTCGAGGAGGTCAAGGACCGCTTCGACCCCGACGGGCGCCTCAACCCCGGCCGGATCGTCCGGGCGCCGCGCATGGACGACCGGCGCCTCTTCCGCTACCCGCCGGGCTATGCCTATGACGGCGACGCGGCCCGTCTTCGACTGGTCGGCCTGGCCGGGCGGGCTGCACGGCGCGGTCGAGATGTGCAACAACAACGGCGCCTGCCGGAAGCTGGCCGGCGGCGTCATGTGCCCGAGTTACCGGGCGACGCGGAACGAGCGCGACGTGACGCGGGGGCGCGCCAATATCGCTGCGGCTGGCGCTGACGGGTCAGCTCGGGCCGGACGCGCTCGCCTCGGACGAGATGGCCGAGACGCTGAAGCTGTGCGTCGGCTGCAAGGCGTGCAAGCGCGAATGCCCGATGTCGGTCGACATGGCCAAGATGAAGATCGAGGCCGCCGCCGCCCGCGCCGGCGCGCCGGGGCGTCTCCGTGCGCGACCGGCTGGTGGCGCACCTGCCGCGCTACGCCCCGTGGGCCGGGCTCGTGCCGTTCATGGCCAACCTGCGCGACCGGCTGCCGGGCGCGGCCTGGGCCTCGGAGCGCGCGGCGGGTCTCTCGGCGCGGCGCAGCCTGCCGCGGTGGCGGCGGCCCTGGCGGGCGCCTGTGGACACGGGCGCGCCGGACGTCCTGCTCTTCGCCGACACCTTCAACCGCTTTTTCGAACCCGAGAACCTCTCCGCCGCCTGGCGCGTGCTGACGGCCGCCGGCCTGAACCCCGCCGAGGCGCAGAGTCGGCGCGTCCCGCCCGCTCTGCTGCGGCCGCACGTATCTCGCCGCCGGCATGGTCGAGGAGGCCCGCGGCCAGATGCGGCGCAGCGTCGACGCGCTGCGCCCGCATATCGACGCGGGGACGCCCGTCGTCGGCCTCGAGCCCTCCTGCGCCCTCACCTTTCGCGACGAGGCGCCCCGCCTGCTGCCCGACTGGGCCGAGGAGGACGGGCGCCGCGTCATGCTGCTGGAGGAATTCGTCGCCGAGCGCGAGCTGCCGCTCAGGCCGTTGGCCCGCCGCGCGCTGCTGCACGGCCATTGCCACCAGAAGGCCGAGAACCTGATGGGACCGGTCGAGCGGACTTTGCGCCGCATCCCGGGTCTCGACGTCGAGACGATCCAGTCGACCTGTTGCGGCATGGCCGGTGCCTTCGGCTACCAGGCCGAGACGGTCGACGTCTCCTTCGCCATCGGCGAGCTCGACCTGCTGCCCGCCGTCCGGCGCGCCGAGCCGGAGGCGATCATCGTCGCCGACGGGACCTCGTGCCGGCACCAGATCGCCGATGGCGCCGGCCGCACGGCGCTGCACGTCGCGCGCGTGCTTGAGATGGCGCTGGACGGGCGCTAGAGCGAAAGCCATCGCGCCCGGGCGGCAGCCGTCATCCCCGCGAAAGCGGGGATCTCGTCAGGTGAACAAGAGATTCCCGCTTGCGCGGGAATGACGCGCGGACCGGAGGGATCGGATCCACACAATGCGCCGAAACTGGCGCGACCTGCGGAGTGCACGATGAACGCAAACCTGTTCGCCCGTCTGGCCGAGCGCTTTCAGGAAGGTGGCGCTCCGTTCGCCGGGCTGACGGACGGCCGCCAATACACCTATGACGATCTCGAGCAGGTGTCGGGCCGGTTCGCGGCGGCGCTGCAGGGCATGGGCGTGCGGCCCGGCGACCGGGTGGCGGTGCAGGTGGAGAAGTCGATCGAGGCGCTGATGGTGTACCTCGCGACCGTGCGCGCCGGGGCCGTCTTCCTGCCGCTGAACACCGCCTACA
The DNA here is from genome assembly GCA_963822985.1 of uncultured Alphaproteobacteria bacterium. Classification (GTDB taxonomy): domain Bacteria; phylum Pseudomonadota; class Alphaproteobacteria; order Rhodobacterales; family Rhodobacteraceae; genus Thermohalobaculum. Next base: position 111,803 of record CAWGJU010000003.1, read on the forward strand.
CGCCGGCCGAGGTCGAGTATTTCCTCGACGACGCCGAGCCCGCGCTGTTCGTCTGCGCGCCCGAGCGGGCCGAGGCGCTGCGGCCGAAGGCGGAGAAGGCCGGCGCTCGGCTCGAGACCATGGGCGTCTGGCGCGCCGACGCCGACCCGGCCGACGCCGGCACCTTCTTCGGGCAGGTGCCCGAGCGCGCAGCCTTCCAGACGGTCGAACGGGCGCCGGACGATCTGGCGACGATCCTCTACACCTCGGGCACGACCGGCCGCTCGAAAGGCGCGATGACGACGCACGAGAACCTGGCCTCGAACGCCTTTACGCTCGCCGACTACTGGCGCTTCAGCCCCGAGGACGTGCTGCTGCACGCGCTGCCGATCTTTCACACGCATGGTCTCTTCACGTCCTGCAACACCGTTCTGGCCTCGGGCGGATCGCTGATCTGGCTGCCGCGCTTCGACGCCGACGAGGTGATCCGCATGCTGCCGCGCGCGACCGCCATGATGGGCGTGCCGACCTTCTACACGCGGCTGCTCGACCATCCGAACTTCACGCGCGAGCTGGTGGCGCATATGCGCCTTTTTACCAGCGGCTCGGCGCCCCTGCTGGCCGAGACGCACCAGCGCTTCAGCGAGCGGACCGGCCACGCGATCCTCGAGCGCTATGGCATGACCGAGACGCAGATGAACACCTCGAACCCTTATGACGGCGCGCGCCGGCCGGGCACGGTGGGCCTGCCCCTGCCCGGCGTCGAGCTGCGGATCACGGACCCCGAGGCTGGCTCGGGCACCCCGCCCGCGCTGCCGCAGGGCGAGGTCGGCATGATCGAGGTGCGCGGCCCTAACGTCTTCAAGGGCTATTGGCGGATGCCGGAAAAGACGGCCGAGGAGCTGCGCGCCGATGGCTGGTTCATCACGGGCGATCTCGGCCGGATTGACGCGCAGGGCTATGTCGCCATCGTCGGGCGGGCCAAGGACCTGATCATATCGGGGGGCTACAACGTCTATCCCAAGGAGATCGAGGAAGCGATCGACGACCTGCCAGGGGTGGCGGAGAGCGCCGTCATCGGCGTACCCCACCCCGATTTCGGCGAAGCGGTGGTCGCCGTGGTCGTGCCCGAGAGCGACGCCAGGCTGAGCGAGGAGCAGGTGGTTCACGGCCTCGCCGACCGCCTCGCCCGCTTCAAGCAGCCAAAGCGCGTCTTCTTCGCCGAAAGCCTGCCGCGCAACACCATGGGCAAGGTGCAGAAAAAGGACCTGCGCGACGCGCACAGCCAGACGTTCGCGCGGTAAAGCGTCGACGGTCGGGCGCGATTCACCCTCACCTCGACCCTCTCCCCAAGGGGAGGGTGCGCCGCGCGCGGGCCGGAGCGGGCGGTCTTCAGCCCGCCGCGGCGGTGCGCTCGACCGGGGCGGCAGCCTCGAGCTCCTCGGCCAGAAGGAAGGCCAGCTCCAGCGCCTGGCTGGCGTTCAGCCGCGGGTCGCACGCCGTGTGATAACGGTCGCGCAGATCCTCGGAGGTCACCGCGTGCATGCCGCCCATGCACTCGGTCACGTCCCGGCCGGTCATCTCGAAATGCACGCCGCCGGCATAGGTGCCCTCGGCCGCGTGAACGTCGAAGAACTCCTTCACCTCCCCCAGCACGCGGTCGAAGGGCCGGGTCTTGTAGCCCGAATCGGATTTGATCGTGTTGCCGTGCATCGGGTCGCAGGACCAGACGACGTGCCGGCCCTCGCGCTCGACGGCGCGGATCCAGCCGGGCAGGTGTTTTTCCACCTTGCCCGCGCCGGTGCGGCAGATCAGCGTCAGCCGGCCGGGCTCGTTTTTGGGGTTCAGGATGTCGATCAGCCGGATCAGGCCCTCGGGGTCGAGGCTCGGCCCGCATTTCAGTCCGAGCGGGTTCATCACGCCGCGGCAGAACTCGACATGCGCGCCGTCCGGCTGCCGCGTCCGGTCGCCGATCCAGATCATGTGGCCACTGCCCGCCACCGATTCGCCGCTGGTGGAATCCACCCGCGTGAGCTGCTCCTCGAAATTCAGCAGCAGCGCCTCGTGGCTGGTGAAGTAGTCGACCGATTTCAGCTCGTGCGAGGTCTCGGGCGTGACGCCGGTTGAGGCCATGAAGTCGACCGCGTCCTTGATGCGCCCGGCCATCGCCATATAGCGCTCGGCCTGCGGGCTGCCTTGCGCGAAGCCGAGGTTCCAGGCCGCCACGCGGTGCAGCGAGGCATAGCCGCCGCCGGCGAAGGCGCGCAGCAGGTTAAGGGTCGCGGCCGATTGCAGATAGGCCTGCAGCATGCGCTCGGGGTCGGGCACGCGCGACGCCTCGTCGAATTCGAAGCCGTTGACGATGTCGCCGCGATAGGAGGGCAGCGTCACGCCATCCACCGTCTCGGTGTCCGACGAGCGCGGCTTGGCGAACTGGCCGGCCATGCGGCCGACCTTCACCACGGGCTTGCGAGCGCCGAAGGTCAGCACAACGGCCATCTGCAGCAGCACGCGGAACGTGTCCCGGATGTTGTCGGCGCCGAACTCGGCAAAGCTCTCGGCGCAGTCGCCGCCATGGAGCAGAAAGGCCTCGCCGCGCGCCACGCGCGCGAGCTTCGCCTTCAGCACCCGCGTCTCGCCGGCGAAGACCAGCGGCGGGTAGGTGGCGAGCTTGGCCTCGACGGCCGCCAGCTTGGCCGCGTCCGGATAGACGGGCATCTGCAGGGCCGGACGGTTGCGCCAGCTCGATCGCGTCCAGGTTGCAGCCATCGCACCTACTCTCCCGATAAAAGCTCCCCTAGCGGCACCTCTTAGCCCAGCGGAGCCAGGCTGGCCAGCCTCCCGCGATGCGATGGACGCACTCCGGTCTTGACGGCGGGAACGGAGCGGCAAATGCTTGCGCGTCCGATCGCGACATGCGCTGGTCGGAAACGGCCCTTCGGCCGCATGGAGTTTCATGGACGCCATCAGCACCAGCGAGCCTGCAAAGCCGCGCGAGTTCGTGTTTCTGCTGACGCCGCAGTTCTCGATGATCGCCTTCGCCGCGGCGGTCGAGCCCTTGCGCATCGCCAACCGCATGGCCCGGCGGCAGCTCTATGCCTGGCGGACCGCTTCGGCCAGCGGCGGCCAGGTGCCGGCGTCGAACGGCTGCACCGTCTCGGTCGAGTGCGGGCTGGAGGACGTGCCGCGCGACGCCTCGATCGTCGTCTGCGCCGGGCTCGAGCTGCGCGACGCGGCATCGAAGCCCGTGCTGACCTGGCTGCGCAAGCAGTCGCGGCGCGGCATCGGCATGGGCGCGGTCTGCACCGGCGCGCACATCCTCGCCAAGGCGGGGCTGCTCGACGGCAAGCGCTGCACCATCCACTGGGAGAACCAGGCCGCCTTCGCCGAGGATTTCCCCGAGGCCGAGCTCTGCAACCTGCTCTACGTGACCGATGACGGCATCTTCACCTGCGCCGGCGGCACGGCGGCCGCCGACATGATGCTGCACCTGATCGCCGAGGATCATGGGCCGGACCTCAGCAGCCTCGTCGCCGACGCGCTGATCCACGCGCCGGTGCGCGGCGACGCCGACGAGCAGCGCCTCAGCGTGCCCGCCCGGATCGGCGTGCGGCATCCCAAGCTGGTGAACATCATCCAGACGATGGAGCGCAACACCGAGGACCCGATCAGCCCCTCGGACCTCGCCCGGGGCGTCAACATGTCGACGCGCCAGCTCGAGCGGCTGTTCCGGCGGTATCTCAACCGCTCGCCCAAGCGCTATTACATGGAGCTGCGGCTGGAGAAGGCGCGCAACCTGCTGCTGCAGACCGATATGAGCGTCATCAACGTGGCGCTGGCCTGCGGCTTCACCTCGCCCTCGCATTTCTCCAAATGCTATCGCAGCCACTTCAACCGGACGCCCTATCGCGAGCGGGGCACGCCCTCCGAGCAGCGTCAACGCGCGTGAGCGACCGGCCCGCGCCGCCCAGCCGCGCCGACTATGTCGTCTTCCGTCCGATCACCACGCGCTGGATGGACAATGACGTCTACGGTCACGTCAACAACGTGGTCTACTACTCCTTCTTCGACACTGTGGTGAACGCGCATCTGATCGAGGCCGGCGTGCTGGACTTGGAGCATGGCGAAACGGTCGGCCTGGTCGTCGAGACCTCGTGCTCGTATTTCGCGCCGATCGCCTTTCCCGAGGCGGTGACAGGGGGCGTGCGCGTCGAGCGGATCGGCACCTCGTCGGTCGGCTATGCCGTCGGCATCTTCCGCGGCGAGGAGGACCGCGCCGCGGCCGCCGGCCATTTCGTCCATGTCTATGTCGACCGCGCCACGCGCCGCCCGCGCCCGCTGCCGGACGGACTGCGCCGAACACTGGAACAATTGCAACGCTGAGGGGGAAGACATGCCGATCAAGCGCCTGATGGTCGATGGCGAGCCTGCGCCGGTCAGCCACTACTGCCACGTCGTCCGCGCGGGCGATTTCGTCTGGCTCTCGGGCATGGTCGGCATGAAGGCCGACGGCACCATCCCCGACGATGTCGTCGAGCAATTCCGCATCGCCATGGATTCGATCGATCACTGCCTGCGCGAGGCCGGCGGGCGGCCCGACCATGTCGTCAAGGTGCAGGTCTTCATGACCGACATCGACGAGCGGCCGCGGATCAACCCGATCCGGCAGGAATACTTCGGCGAGCACAGGCCGGCCTCGACGCTGGTCGAGGTCACCAAGCTGATCGACCCGCGGCTGAAGGTCGAGATCGAGGCGGTCGCCTACATCGGCGCCTGACGGCAAAGGCGGCGGACACCGCTCGAGCGCGGCCGCAGGGTGGGTGCTCGCACCCACCGCAGCGCCGCCACGGCTCGCCGGCACGCCTTGACGCGCCGCGCAAAAAGCGAAATGCACCCGGTAAAGGGTCCGCTCAGGCACTCACGGGAGGAGAGGATGCGAGAACTCACGCATTTCATCGGCGGCAAGCATGTCAACGGCACATCCGGCCGGTTCTCGGACGTCTTCAACCCGGCGACGGGCGAGGTGCAGTCCAAGTGCCCGCTCGCCAGCCGCGACGAGATGCGCGCCGCCGTCGAGAACGGCCTGGCCGCGCAGCCGGCCTGGGCGGCGCAGAACCCGCAGCGCCGGGCGCGCGTCATGATGAAGTTCGTCCAGCTGCTGCACCGCGACATGGACAAGCTGGCCGAGGCGCTAAGCCGAGAGCACGGCAAGACCATCCCCGACGCCAAGGGCGACGTGCAGCGCGGCCTCGAGGTCGCCGAGTTCTGCATCGGCGCGCCGCAGTTGCTGAAGGGCGAGTACAGCCAGGGCGCCGGCCCCGGCATCGACATGTTTTCGATGCGTCAGCCGGTCGGCGTCGTGGCGGGCATCACGCCCTTCAACTTCCCGGCGATGATCCCGATGTGGAAGTTCTGCCCGGCCATCGCGGCGGGCAATGCCTTCATCCTCAAGCCCTCCGAGCGCGATCCCTCGGTGCCGCTGATGCTGGCCGAGCTGATGCTCGAGGCCGGCGTCCCCGAGGGCATCCTCAACGTCGTCAACGGCGACAAGGAAGCGGTCGACGCCATCCTCGACGACCCGGACATTGGGGCCGTCGGCTTCGTCGGCTCGACGCCGATCGCGGCATACGTTTATTCGCGCGGCTGCGCGGCCGGCAAGCGCGTGCAGTGCTTCGGCGGCGCCAAGAACCACATGATCGTCATGCCTGACGCCGACATCGACCAGGCGGTCGACGCGCTGATCGGCGCGGGCTATGGCGCGGCGGGCGAGCGCTGCATGGCCGTGTCGGTCGCCGTGCCCGTCGGCGAGGAGACGGCCGACCGGCTGGTCAAGAAGCTGGCGCCGCGCGTCGAATCGCTGAAGATCGGCCCGTACACCGGCGGCGACGACGTCGACTTCGGCCCTCTGGTCACCCGCGAGGCCTACACCCGCGTGCGCGGCCTGATCGACCGCGGCGTCGAGCAGGGCGCCGAGCTCGTGGTCGACGGCCGCGACTTCCGCCTTCAGGGCTATGAGAACGGCAACTTCATCGGCGGCTGCCTGTTCGACCGGGTCACCAAGGACATGGACATCTACAAGACCGAGATCTTCGGCCCGGTCCTGTCGACGGTCCGCGCCGGCTCCTACGAGGAGGCGCTGGGGTTGGCCATGGACCATGAATACGGCAATGGCGTGGCCATCTTCACCCGCGACGGCGACACCGCGCGCGACTTCTCGGACCGGGTCAATGTCGGCATGGTCGGGATCAACGTCCCGATTCCCGTGCCGCTCGCCTATCACACCTTTGGCGGGTGGAAGAAGTCGATTTTCGGCGACCTCAACCAGCACGGGCCGGACGCCTTCCGCTTCTACACGCGGACCAAGACGGTAACCACCCGCTGGCCTTCGGGCGTCAAGGAAGGGGCCGAGTTCACCATCCCCGTGATGGGGTGATCAGACCGCCCTGATCGGCCTTCCCTGAGCAGACGCCGCCCGTTCGGGCGGCGTCTTCGTTTGCGCGCAGCCATCAGATCATCGGGTAGGGGTAGGCGAGCCCGTAATGTCCGTAGATCTCGCGATTATAGGCGGGGTCGCCCCATTCGGGCTCGGCGCCGCGGCTGAAGGACGGCGCGCCCTCCAGCTTCTCCTTGGTCAGATCGACCACATAGCCATCGCGGTCGACGTCATAGGTCAGCACGTCCCAGGGCAGCGGATAGTGCTCCTCGCCGATGCCGAGAAAGCCGCCAAACGACATCACGGCATAGCTGACCTTGCCCGAGCGCTTGTCGATCATCACGCGGTCGATGTGCCCGAGATGGTCGCCGGCATGGTTGTAGACGTTCGTTCCCTCGACCTTGTCCGATCCGATCAGCTGGATCGTCTCGGCGCTGCGCAGCTCCTCCTCGGTCATCGAGGAGCTCTTGTCGGTGCTGGCCATCGTCTTTCCTCCTTGCGGTCGTCCCGCCTGGGGACCGCAACGGGAACGGCGGCAATGGCGCGCCGGTTGCCGGCGCAAAGAAAAAGGGCCGCCCTTGGGCGGCCCTCCGTGAGATCGGAGAAGTGGACCGGTCAGGGCGCATGCTGCGCCCGGGCGCTAGGGCCGACCGACCAGGAGGCTGCTCCTCAGCCGATGGCCCCCGCGATTGTCCCGACCACCATCTCCAAGGCCTCACTCGACATTGGATCACCTCCTTTCATCTGCTGCAAACTAAGCAAAGATGCCGCACCCGGCCGCCCAAGGCAACCCCGTCGCGCAGTTCGAGCGCAGTCCGAGCGCAGTCAGAGTCAGCCAATGCTCCCTAAAGGTTTTTCGGCACAGATCCCGCCTGGCCCGCGAGCCCGGAAAGCTCGCGACCGTCGACCTCCGGCGATCGGCGCGCTAAAACATACGACGGGCCGTGCGGTCCGATCCGGGGGCATCCCAGACCATGCTCAGGCGCCAAAGCCTTCCCTTCGACGCGATGAGCTTTCTCGCCGGCGACAGCGAGATGGCGCAGCGGATCCGTGCCTATGACTGGGCGAAACACCCCTTCGGCCCGGCCGAGCGCTGGCCGCAATCGCTGCGCTCGGCGCTGAGCATCTGTCTCCATTCGGCCTTTCCGACGGCGATCTACTGGGGCCCCGAGCTGCGGCTGCTCTACAACGACGCCTGGGCGCCGATCCCTGGCCCGCGCCACCCGGCCGCGCTCGGGCAGCCCGCCCATCGCGTCTGGTCCGACATCTGGCACGTGCTCGAGCCCCAGTTCGAGCGGCTGGTCACGGCCGGCGAGGGTACCTTCGTCGAGGACCAGATGCTGCCTATGCGGCGCTTCGGCTTTCTCGAGGAGACCTACTGGACCTACAGCCTGACGGCGATCCGCGGCGAGGACGGGGCCATCGCCGGGGTCTTCAACTCCGGCAGCGAGACGACGCGCAACGTCCTGCTGCAGCGCCAGACCGCTTTCCTGCTCGACCTGGCCGAGGCCTTCCGCGCCAGCCCGGACTTGAAGACCGCGCTGCAGAAGGCGCTCGAGATGCTCGGCCTGGTGCTCAAGGCGGATCGGGTCGGCTTTCGCGAGCGCCTGGGCGAAGGCGACGAGCTGACGCTGACGGCCGAGTGGACTGCTGCCGGCGTGGCACATGCTGCCCACATCCTTCAGCCGGCCGATCTCGGGCCCGATTTCGAACGGCGGCTGGCAGGCGGCTCTGCCGTCCGCATCGTCGACGTCGCGCACGAGCCGGGGCTCGGCGCCATCCGGCAGACACTGGTGGACAGCCGCGTCGGCGGCACTCTGTCGGTGCCGTGGACCGACAGCGGGCGCATCGAGGCGCTGATCTTCGTGAACGCGCGCCATCCCAGGACGTGGACCGATTTCGACGTCAGCACCGCCGAGGAGGTCCTGAAGCGCACACTGAGCTGGATGGAGCGCGAGCGAGCGGCCGAGCGCGAGCGAATCATGATGCGCGAGATCGACCATCGCGCGCGCAACGCGCTGGCCGTCGTGCAGTCCGTCATCCGCCTGACGCTGGCAGAGGACGTCGACACGTTCAGGGAGAAGATCGAGGATCGGATTGCCGCCCTGGCGCGCTCGCACACGCTGTTCTCTGCGCAGCGATGGGGTCGTGTCGAGCTGCGCGCGCTGTTCGAGCAGGAACTCGAGCCCTATGGGGCGAAGAGCGAGGATCGCGTGCGCCTGGAGGGGCCGTTCGCAACGCTCGCCGCAGAGGAAGCGCAGACCCTGGCCATGCTGCTGCACGAGCTGACCACGAATGCGGCCAAGCACGGCTCGCTCGCGGCCCCTGGCGGGCGCCTGGCCGTGCGGTGGTCGGTCGAGGGGGACGCCAGGCTGCACATCCGCTGGTCCGAAACGTTCGCCGCGCCGCGTCCGGCGTCGAACGGGAACCGCCAGGGCTTTGGATCGACGCTGCTGTCGAGCGTCGTCGAGCTGCAGCTCCGCGGGCGGCTCTCGCGCAGCTTCGGCCCGGCGAGCTTCGATTGCGAGCTCGAGATCCCGCTGGCATCGCTCACGACATATGGGACAGCCGCGGCCGACCGCGCGCCGGCCGTGGCGGAGGCGCAGGCCCCTTCGGAGCGGCGGGGTGTTCTCATCCTAGAGGACGACACTTTGCTGGCGATGGATCTGGGCGGCATCGTGGAGGTTCTCGGCCGGGAGGTCTTCGGCAGCTTTGCCAGGGTGGCCGACGCGCTGGCCGCGCTCCAGGCCGGCACGCCGCAGTTCGCCATCCTCGACCTCAACGTGGCCGGCGAGCCATCGCTGCCCGTCGGCGAGCTCCTCGCGGCGCGGGGTGTGCCGATCGTCTTCGTGACCGGCTATGTCGATGCCGAGCTGCCGCCGCCGCTGTCGGGCGCGGTTCGCCTGACGAAACCGGTCTCGGCGGCGCAGATCGAAGAGCTGTTGGCCGCGCTGCCCGCGCCCGAGCGCCGATAACCTCGGCGGGAACGCGGTCGCGGCCTGCCCCGCCAGAGTCGGGCTCGCGTTCGGTCACTCACCGGCCGCCCGATCAGAGGTTGCAGTCGTGCCGCGAATCGGCACGATGATCCGCGGATCGGACAAGCAGGCCGCTGTGATGAGCGAGTTGCGGGCAGAGGTGGCGATCATCGGCGCGGGGACCGCCGGGATGCGCGCCTATCGAGAGGCCGCCAAGGTCACGCAAAGCGTCCTCCTGATCGAGAGCGGGCCTTATGGCACGACATGCGCCCGCGTCGGCTGCATGCCCTCGAAACTGCTGATCGCCGCCGCCGAGGCGGCGAGCTGGGGCGAGCGCGCCGAACGATTTGGCGTGCAATACGCCGAGCGCCGGATCGACGGTCGCGCGGTCATGCGCCGCGTGCGCGAGGAGCGCGACCGATTCGCCGGCTTCGTGGTGCGCACGGTCGAAAGCTGGCCGGAGGAGCAGCGCATCCGCGCCCGCGCGCGCTTCGTCTCGGATGGCGAGCTCGAGCTCGACGACGGGCGCCGCGTCATCGCGGAGCGGATCGTCATCGCGACCGGATCGCGGCCGAACGTGCCCCCGCCCTTCAAGGCCTTCGGCGACCGGTTGATCGACAATGACGACCTCTTCGAGTTCGTGGACCTGCCCGAATCGGTCGCGGTCTTCGGCGCGGGCGTCATCGGACTCGAGCTCGGCCAGGCGCTGCACCGGCTGGGGGTTCGCACCGCGCTCTTCGGCAAAGGCGACGTCATCGGCCCGCTGACCGATCCTGAGGTCGTCTCCGCCGCGCGGGAGCTTTTCACGGCCGATTTCGAGTTTCACCCCGACGCCGACGTGACCCGGCAGGAGCGGGCGGGCGACGGCGTCGACATCGACCAGAGGGTGGATGGCCAGACCCGCACGCACCGCTTCGACTATGCGCTGGTCGCGACCGGCCGCAAGCCGAATGTCGACGGGCTCGGGCTCGAGAACACCTCGCTCGCGCTGGACGAGCGCGGCACCCCCCTCTACGACCACCACACCGGGCGCTGCGGCGACTCCGCCATCTTCATAGCGGGCGATGCGAACGACCGCCTGCCACTGCTGCACGAGGCCGCCGACGAGGGATTCATCGCCGGCTACAATGCGGCGCATTATCCCAACCTCCGGCGCTTTGTCGGCAGCGCGCCGCTGACCGTCCTGTTCACCGATCCTCAGATCATGATGGTGGGCGAGACCCATCGCGCGCTCGTCGAGCGGGACGCGCCCTTCGCCACCGGATCGGTCGACTGGTCCGACCAGGGCCGGGCGCGCGTCATGGGCGTCAATCACGGGCTCCTGCGCGTCTATGGCGATGTCGACAGCGGCAAGTTCCTCGGCGCCGAGATGGTTGGCCCGGCCGCCGAGCACATCGCGCACCTGCTGGCCTGGGCGCGCCAGTCCGAGCTGACGGTCGGCGCCATGCTCGAGCGGCCGTTCTACCACCCCGTGCTCGAGGAAGGCGTGCGCAGCGCGTTGCGCGATCTCAACTACAACATGCGGATGGGACCGAAACCGCCGCCCCGCTGTCTCGACTGCGGCCCCGGCGGCTGAGCTCCGGTACTGAACTGGGGCGCTCAGAATGGGCGGTGAGGGATTCGAACCCCCGACATCTTCGGTGTAAACGAAGCGCTCTACCAACTGAGCTAACCGCCCGGCGGGCATGCATTTCGCAGCCGGTGCCATGGCCGTCAAGCCCGGCGCGCAGGCCATGGGCGGCCCGATTCGCCGGCGAAAAGGCGGGCGACGGGGACCGCGGCAGGGCACAGAGCGGGTGCCCCGAGCGTGCACGCCCGGGGTGTTGATCTGCGGGCGGACGGGTCCTATATTCGAGGCGTCTCGGAAACGGGACTATGGCGATAAACGTGCACGGAATAAGCGGATCGGACCCGGGGGCGGTACCCGGCGGCTCCACCAAAAAACCCGTCATGGCGGGCATCTGGGGCCGAAACAGGATCGACGGACGTGTAAAGGTGTTGCTTTCGCCCGGTGAGGTACCACCGTTATCGGTCCAAAAAGTACAGTTGCCAATGACAACCGTGCTCCGGTGGCGCTCGCCGCGTAAGCGGCGCTAACCACCGAAATCTGAAGTCCTCGGGCCTAGCAGCCCGCAGGCGGGGTTCGCAGGCACCTGGCAACAGAAGCCTGCATTTTGATTTAGGGCAAATCTCATTCGGCGAGTGCCCCTTACATGGGCGCAAGAATCGGCTAAATTCCCGGTCAGCTTGTTGAGGGAAGATCATCTGGATGACTGCCAGCGGCCGCCTCAATTATGGACAGCTGATGCAGAGGGCCATGCGGCGCATGATGGCCGACGTGCTGGCGATCGTCGCCGAGGAAGGCCTGACTGGCGATCACCATTTCTACATCAGCTTCGAGACCGAGCATCCCGGCGTCGATATCCCCGACTGGCTGCGCGAGAGCTATCCCGAAGAGATGACGATCGTGCTGCAGGAGTGGTTCGACGACCTGGCCGTGACGCCGGACCGGTTCTCGGTGACGCTGAATTTCTCCAACAAGCCCGAGACTTTGGTTATCCCGTTCGCCGCTGTCCGAACCTTTGTCGACCCGTCGGTCAAGTTCGGATTGAAGTTCGACGGCCATGAGGCGGGCGAGGGAGAGCTGGACGCCGTGATGCCCGAGGAAGACGAGGAAGAGCTCGCCGCCACGCCCCCGCCGGACGAACGCCCGGCGCGCAAGCCGGAGGGTGGGGCCAGCGCCGACGTCGTCAGCCTCGACCGCTTCCGCAAGCACTGAGGATCCCTCCGACGGCCGGTTCGGTGCGCCGGCGACGGATTGGAATTGGCCGAAGTTCGGCGCTATAGAACCCCGACGCCTGAGATTCCGGGCCTGAAATTCCGGGGAGAGCCAATGGACCCGCGCAACGATGCCGCCACCACGTCCGGCACAAAGTCCGGCACTCAATCCGGCACCGAGCCCGTCCGGACGCGGACCGAGACCGACAGCTTCGGGCCGCTCGAGGTGCCGGCCAACCGGTACTGGGGTGCCCAGACCCAGCGCTCGATCATGAACTTTCCGATCGGCGGCGAGCGCCAGCCCGTCGCCATCGTCCGCGCGCTCGGCGTCATCAAGCTGGCCGCGGCGCGGGCCAATATGGAGCAGGGCCTGCTCGACGCCCGGCTCGGCGAGGCCATCGTCGAGGCGGCGCGCGAGGTGGTCGAGGGCGAGCTCGACGACCATTTCCCGCTCGTCGTGTGGCAGACCGGCAGCGGCACGCAGTCGAACATGAACGCCAACGAGGTGATCGCCAACCGCGCGATCGAGATCCTGGGCGGCGAGATCGGCTCCAAGACGCCGGTTCACCCGAACGACCACGTCAACAAGTCGCAATCCTCGAACGACACCTTCCCGACCGCGATGCACATCTCCGCGGCGCGAATCGGCGCACGACGTGCTGATCCCGGGCCTGGAAAGCTGGCGGCGGCGCTGGAGGACAAGGCGCGCGCCTTCGAGCACATCATCAAGATCGGCCGCACGCACACCCAGGACGCGACGCCGCTGACGCTCGGCCAGGAATTCGGCGGCTACGCCTTCCAGGTGCGGCAGGGCATCGGCCGGATCCGCTCGGCGCTGAAGAACATCTACTATCTGGCGCAGGGCGGCACGGCGGTCGGCACGGGCCTCAACACCAAAAAGGGGTTCGACGTGCTGGTGGCACGGCACATCGCCGAGATCAGCGAGCCTGCCCTTCGAGACGGCGCCGAACAAGTTCGAGGCGCTGGCAGCGCACGACGCGGTCGTCGAGATGTCGGGCGCGGTCAGGACAGTGGCGGCGAGCCTCTTCAAGATCGCCAACGACATCCGGCTGCTGGGCTCGGGCCCGCGTTGCGGCCTGGGCGAGCTGGTCCTGCCGGAGAACGAGCCCGGCTCGTCGATCATGCCGGGCAAGGTCAACCCGACCCAGGCCGAGGCGCTGACCCAGGTCTGCGCGCATGTCATGGGCAACGACGCCGCCATCGGCTTCGCCGGCAGCCAGGGCCATTTCGAGCTGAACGTCTACAAGCCGATGATGATCTACAACCTGCTGCAGGCGATGCAGCTGCTGGGCGATGCGGCGGCCGCCTTCACCGACAATTGCGTCGCCGGCATCCAGGCCGACGAGGAGAGGATCGGCCGTCTGATGTGGGACAGCCTGATGCTGGTGACGGCGCTGGCGCCCGAGATCGGCTACGACAACGCGACGAAGGTGGCGAAGGCGGCCCACAAGAACCGCACGACGCTGAGGGAGGAAGCCGTCAAGCTCGGCTTCGTCGACGAAGCGACCTTCGATCGGGTGGTGCAGCCCCAGGAGATGCTGGGGCCGAAATAGGAGGCACGCGAATGGCGCGCGTCGTCAACCTGCGCACCCGGCGCAAGCAGAAGGCCCGCGACGCGAAGCGGGACGAGACAGCCTCGGCGGGCCCGGCGCCCGGCGTGTCCCGGCTCGAGCAGGCGCGGGCCGAGGCCGAGAACCGGCTGCTGGGCCAGCGGCTCGAGGGACACCGGCTGGACAACCAGGAGCCGGACTCGGACACGGATGCCGGATGACCGCCCGGTCAAGCGCTCGCTGACGCTCAAGGGCCACCGGACCTCCGTCAGCCTCGAAGCGGCGTTCTGGGACGAGTTCCGCCGCATCGCGCGCGACCGCGGCCGATCCGTCAATGTGCTCGCCGCCGAGCTGGACGCGGACCGCACGCCGCCCGCCTCGCTGGCGAGCGCCATCCGACTGTTCGTTCTCCGTGAGGTGAAGAACGGGCAGTAGCGCAGTTGCGAAGCGGACCAACTAAACGTCAGAGCCGCTCCGGTCGCGAAGCGCGGTAGCGCGCACGCGGCTACCAGCGGCCGGTTGCGGCCGCCCAGGCAAGCCGCAAGCCCTCGAACGGCCGTCCGGCGGGATCGATGTCGCGCAGGCCCACGCCCGGGGCCGAGGCGCGCGCCAGCACGCGATCCGCGCGCCGCAGGGGCAGCAGAGCCGGCACGGCGCGGCGGTCGATCCGGCCGCGATCGCGGCGGAGCGCCTGGAGTTCTCGCGCGCGTCCAGCGCAACGCGGCGGGCCACGTCGCGCGCATGGGCGGGGCGCCTCGCCCTCGGCGAGCAGGGCCACGTCCGCAGGGCCCAGCCCGGGCAGCAACGGACGATCGGCCGCCCGCCCGGCCGCCGCCTGGCGAAGCGCGAAGGCGGCGCCGAGCACGGGCCCGGCACGGCGCGCGCCGGCCGCGCTCTCCGCCTCGCCGCCGGTCAGCAGATGCGCGGCCAGGCGCCGTCAGCGTGCCGAAGCGGTCCTCCGCCCAGCGCCCGAAGGCCGGATCGTCGAAGCCGCCCTCCAGCTCGCGCTCGCGCGCCGCGATCAGGGGCTCGAGCACCTCCGGCGGCAGGGCCAGCTCGCGCATCAGGCGGGCGAAAGGACCGGCCACCTCGTGCGCCAAGGGCGCGGAGCCTGCCGCCGCAGCCTCGGCCACATCGCGCCACCATTGCAGGCGCATGCGCGCGATCAGCGGCTCCGTCGAGCTCGCCGCGGCCCGGCTGAGCTCGACGTCGAAGGCATAGAGCACCATCAGCCGCGACGGCCCGGCTCGGGCGCGAAGAGCGCCGTCGCGTGGAGATGCGGGTCGTCCCGCGCGACGATCGCGGCGCAGCCCGCTGACGTCACGCGGCCCCCTCCCCAGCCTTTCCTCCGCGCCGGGGGAGCGGGGCCCGCCGCGCCCGGCGGCGCGGAGGGCGGCGCGACCGGCACTCATGCCGGGCGGACGCCGGCGCGCAGCAGGCAGGTGACGATCGCGTCCTCGAGCGCCTGGAACGAGGCGTCGACGATGTTGGCGGAGACGCCCACGGTGGAGAAGATGCCGCCCCGCCCATCCGTCGAGTTGATCAGCACGCGCGTCACGGCCTCGGTGCCGCCGTTCAGGATCCGCACCTTGAAGTCGACGAGCCGCAGATCGTCGATCGCCTCCTGGTAGGGGCCGAGATCCTTGAAGAGCGCGCGCGCCAGCGCGTTCACCGGCCCCTGGTCCGACGTTCGTCACGGGATCGATCGATTCCGAGGCCGATACCATCCGGCTCTCGCCGATGTTCACGACGACGATGGCCTCGGAGACGGTCACCGTCTCGCCGACCGCGTTCTCGCGGCGCTCGACGCTGACGCGGTAGCGCTCGACCTCGAAGAAGCGCGGCAGCAGCCCCAGCGTCCGCCGCGCCAGCAGCTCGAAGCTCGCCCCGGCGCTGTCATAGCTGAAGCCCTGGTCCTCGCGCTCCTTGACCAGCGCCAGCAGAGGGCCCAGCCGCTTGTCGTCGCGCGCCACCTCGATCCCGGCCTTGGCCAGCCGGTCGAGCAAGGTTGCTCCGCCCCGCCTGGTTCGACATCGGGATGACGCGGCGGTTGCCGACCGCCTCAGGGGCTACGTGCTCGTAGGTGGTGGGGTCCTTGGCGATTGCGCTGGCGTGCAGCCCCGCCTTGTGCGCGAAGGCGGCGGCGCCGACGTAAGCCGCGTGCCGGTTCGGAGGGCGGTTCAGGATCTCGTCCAGCATCAGGCTGGCCGCCCGCAGGCGCGGCAGGGCGCCCTGCTCGATTCCGGTCTCGAACCGGTCGGCATAGCGCCGCTTCAACACCAGCGTCGGGATCAGCGAGGTCAGGTTGGCGTTGCCGCAGCGCTCGCCCAGGCCGTTCAGCGTGCCCTGCACCTGGCGCGCCCCCGCCTCGACGGCAGCGAGCGACCCCGCCACCGCCTGCTCGGTGTCGTTGTGGCAATGGATGCCGATGCGGGCCTGCGGCAGCGCGGCGCGGACCTCGGCGACGATCTCGCCGATCTCGGCCGGCAGCGTGCCGCCGTTCGTGTCGCAGAGAACGACCCACTCGGCGCCCCCTTCCAGCGCGGCGCGCAGGCATTCAAGGGCGTAAGGCTTGTTGGCCTTCCAGCCGTCGAAGAAGTGCTCGGCGTCGTAGAGCCCCTCGCGGCCCAGCCCCGCCAAATGCCGGAAGGATTCGCGGATGTTGGCGAGGTTCTCGTCGAGCGTGATCCCGAGCGCCGCCTCGACATGGAAATCATGCGCCTTGCCCACCAGGCAGACGGTGCGCGTGCCGGCGTTGACGACCTCGGCCAGCACCTCGTCATTGGCGGCCGACCGCCCCGCCCGCTTGGTCATGCCGAAGGCCAGAAACCGGGCATTGGAAAGCTTCGGCGCCTGGGCGAAGAAGTCGCTGTCGGTCGGGTTCGCGCCGGGCCAGCCGCCCTCGACGTAGTCGATCCCCAGCTCATCCAGCGCGCGCGCAATCTTGATCTTGTCGGCAACGGAGAAGTCGACGCCTTGAGTCTGCTGGCCGTCGCGCAGGGTGGTGTCGAAGAGGTAGAGGCGCTCGCGCACGCCTTCCTCTCCCCCGCCCCCTCTCCGAAGCGGAGAGGGGGGCGCCAACGGCGAGGCGTGCTCGTTCATTGCAACATCTCCGTCAGCTTGACAGGATCGAAATGGGGCGAGAGCTCCCAGTCGGTCGGCGCATTCGGCCGGTCCATGACAACGACCCCGGCGGTGTCGAGCTTCGCCCGGATTGCATCGGCGCGCGCGAAATCCTTGGTCTTCCGGGCTTCCAAGCGGTCGGCGAGCAAGCGCTCTATGGTTTCGGATACCTCGACCTTATCGAAGCCCCGCTCGACCGCCTTCTGAATGGCGCCCGCATCGGGGTTTTCCAAGGGGAACCCGAGCCACTCCAGTGCGCCGAAAAACCTCGCCACTTTGTCAGAGGCGGGGTCCTTCTCCAGGCGCGCTTCGCCCGACATCTCCGAAAGAACGGCCCGCACCTGCGGCGTATTCAGATCGTCGGAAAGTGCTTCGAGAACCCGTCCGTCCGGCTCGTCCGCGAAGCCGTCCACGGCGAAGCCCGCCTTCTTTGCGTGCCTCCGAAAGCGATACCAATTCCGCAGCAAAGTGGTCGCTTCCTCGACCTTGTTCTCCGTCCAATCCAGAGGCTGGGTGTAATGCGTGGAAAGCAGCACGAACCGGATCACCTCGCCAGAAATGCCGCGGTCGAGCAGGTCGCGCACGGTGAAGAAGTTGCCGAGGGACTTCGACATCTTCTCGCCCTCGACCTGCAGAAATCCGTTGTGCATCCAGACCTGCGCCATGCGGGCCGTGTCGTGGGCGCAGCAGCTCTGCGCCAGCTCATTCTCGTGGTGCGGGAAGGCCAGGTCGATGCCGCCGCCGTGGATGTCGAACTCGCGGCCCAGCAGCGCCTCGGCCATGGCGCTGCACTCGATGTGCCAGCCGGGGCGGCCGCGGCCCCAGGGGCTGTCCCAGCCCGGCTGGTCCGGCGTCGACGGCTTCCACAGCACGAAGTCCATCGGGCTGCGCTTGTAGGGCGCCACCTCGACGCGGGCGCCGGCGATCATGTCTTCGATCGGAGCGGCCCGAGAGCTCGCCATAGCGCGGCCACTTGCCCACCTCGAAGAGCACGTGGCCCTCGGCCTCGTAGGCCGCGCCCTTGTCGATCAGGGCGCGGGTCATCTCGACCATCTGCGGGATGTATTCGGTGCAGCGCGGCTCCTCCGTCGGCCGCAGCGCGCCGAGCGCGTCCATGTCCTCGTGATACCAGCCGATCGTCTCGTCGGTGATCCGCCGGGTCGCGGCCTCGAGGGTCTCGCCGGGCTGCAGCGTCGCCTGCGCCCGCGCGATGATCTTGTCGTCGACATCGGTGATGTTGCGCGACATAGGTCGACGTGCTCGGCCCCATAGGCGTGCCGCAGCAGCCGGTAGAGCACGTCGAAGACCACCACGGGCCGGGCGTTGCCGATATGCGCCCGGTCCTAGACGGTCGGCCCGCAGACATACATGCGCACGTTCGACGGGTCCAAGGGCGCGAACGGCTCCTTGGCCCTCGTCCTGCGAATTGTAGAGCTCGATCGTCATGGCTCAGGCCCTCGGGGCTTCCCCGCGGCTGGCATGATCGGTTCGAAGGGTAAACGGATGGCCGCCGCGGACTGATGTCAGCGGATAATGCAGATCCCGATGATCGCGGCGGTCGGCATGGGCTGCGATGTGCGCCGCCCCGCCGGCGATGTCAAGGCTTTTGCAGGAGCGGCATCAGCGCCGCCATCTCGGGCCCGCTGTCGCGGCCCGTCAGCGCCCGGCGCAGCGGACGGTAAAGCGCCCTGCCCTTGCGGCCGGTCGCGGCCTTCACAGCGTCCGTCCATGCCTTCCAAGTCGCCTCGTCCCACGGCCGGGGCGGCAGCATCGCCAGCGCCTGATCGACGAAGGCGCGGTCTTCCTCGTCGACGACGGGCGCGGCGCCTTCGCGGCAGAGCGCCCACCACGCCGCGGCCTCGTCGAACCGCTCGAGATTGGGCCCGACCGCCGCCCAGAAGCGCGGGGCCACCTCGTCCGGCACGCCCAGCGCGCGCAGCCGGTCGGCGACCGACGCATAGGGCAGCGCATGCAGGGTCTTTGCCGACAGCGCGCGCAGATCGGCCGGGTCGAAGCGCGTCGGCGCCAGCCCGAACTGGCCGAGATCGAAGGTCCTGACCAGCTCGGCCGCGTCGGTCACCACCTCGACGGGCAGCGACGCGCCGAGCCGGGCCATCAGGCCGACCAGCGCCAGCGGCTCGACGCCCTGCTCGCGCAGCTCGGCGACCGACAGCGCGCCCAGCCGCTTGGACAGCGCGCCCCCGTCTGGCCCGACAAGCAGCGAGTGGTGCGCGAAGGCCGGCGGCGCGCTGGCCAGCGCCGCGAAGATCTGCAGCTGCACGGCCGTGTTCGTCACATGGTCGGCGCCGCGCACGACGTGGGTCACGCCCATCTCGGCGTCGTCGACGACCGAGGCGAGCGTGTAGAGGAAGGCGCCGTCGCCGCGCACCAGCACGGGGTCGGACAGCGACGCGGCATCCACCTGCTGCGGCCCGCGGATCAGGTCGTCCCAGGCGACCGGCCGCTGATCGAGCAGGAAGCGCCAATGCGCGTTGCGCGTCTTGCGCAGCTCAGCCTTCTCGGCATCGGTCAGCTTCAGCGCGGCACGGTCATAGACGGGCGGCCTGCCGGCAGCGAGCTGCGCCTTGCGCCTGAGCTCGAGCTCCAGCGGCGTCTCGAAGCATTCGTAGAGCCGCCCCGCGGCGCGCAAGCCATCCGCAGCCGCGCGGTAGAGGTCAAGCCGCGCCGACTGCCGCGCCTCGCGGTCCCAATCGAGCCCCAGCCAGGCGAGATCCCGGCGGATCGCCTCGGCAAAGCGCTCCTCCGAGCGCGTCGGGTCGGTGTCGTCGAGGCGCAGCACGAAGGTGCCGCCCGCCTGCCGCGCGAACAGCCAGTTCAGCACGGCCGTGCGGATGTTGCCCACATGCAGAAGGCCCGTCGGCGAAGGGGCGAAGCGGGTCGTCGTCATGCGGCGCCGCTCCCGGCGGCGGGCGGGAGCGGGCTCACGACCGGTCGCGCCAGCGGTTGACCATCGGATAGCGCCGGTCGAGCCAGAAGGCGCGCTTGGTCAGCTTGGTGCCGGGCGCCGACTGGAAGCGCTTGTATTCGGACCCGTAGAGCAGCCCCTGGACCTTCATCACGGTCTCGCGCTCGAAGCCCTCGGCGATGATCTCGGCGGTCGACAGCTGCTCCTCGACCAGCCGGCGCAGGATGGCGTCCAACATCTCGTAGGGCGGCAGCGAATCCTCATCCTTCTGGTCGGGACGCAGCTCGGCCGAGGGCGGCTTCTGGATCACCACGGGCGGGATCACCGCGCCGGCGGGCCCGCGCATCCAGGCGTGGTGCTCGACATTGCGCCAGCGGGCGCACTCGAAGACACGGGTCTTGTAGAGGTCCTTGATCGGATTGTAGGCGCCGTTCATGTCGCCATAGATCGTCGCATAGCCGACGGCCATCTCGGATTTGTTGCCCGTGGTCAGCAGCAGCTCGCCGAACTTGTTCGACAGCGCCATCAGCAGCAGTCCGCGCAGCCGCGACTGGATGTTCTCCTCGGTGATGTCGGGGCGCCAGCCCTGCGAAGGTCGGCGCCAGCGTCGCCTCGATCGCCGCCACGCCATCCCCGATCGGCACCGTGTCGAGCCGCACGCCGAGCCGCCGCGCCTGCTCGGCGGCATCCGTCATCGAGCCTCCCGAGGTGTACTTTGACGGCAGCCGCACGCAGCGGACGTTCTCCGGCCCGAGCGCGTCGACGGCCACCGTCGCGACGAGCGCCGAATCGATCCCGCCCGAGAGGCCGAGCAGCACCTTGGAGAACCCCGACTTCACAACATAGTCGCGCGTCGCCTCGACCATGGCGCGGTAGTCGAGCGCCCATGGCTCGGGCACCGGCGCGAGCTCCGATGGCTCGATCCTCCAGCCCTCGGCGCCGCGGCGCACGTCAAGCGTGCGGACATGCGGCTCGAAGAAGGGCAGCTGCGCCGCCAGCCGCCCGCCCGGGTTGATGGCGAACGAGCCGCCGTCGAACACCTGGTCGTCCTGCCCGCCGATCAGGTTGAGGTAGATCAGCGGCAGTCCCGTCTCGACCGTGCGCGCCACGGCGTGCTGCATGCGCACGTCGTGCTTGCCGCGTTCATAGGGCGAGCCGTTCGGCACGATCAGGATCTCGGCCCCGGCCTCCTCCAGCGTCTCGGTGACGTCAGGGAACCAGATGTCCTCGCAGATGGGGAAGCCGACACGGCAGCCTGCGATCTCGATCGGACCCGGCGCCGGCCCCTCGAGATACAGCCGCTTTTCGTCGAAGACGCCGTAATTCGGGCGGTGGTGCTTGCGGAAGGTCGCCCGGATCGCGCCGTCCTGCAGCAGCATCAGCGCGTTGTAGGCGCCGGCATGGTCTTGCCCCGGCTCGGTCGTCGAGCCCGAGGATCGGCGCGCCCACGGCCAGCGCCGCGCCGCCCTTGCGCGTCCCCGCCGCCAGGATCTCGATCGCCGTCTGGCAATCGCGCAGGAAGGCGCGCCGAACCGAGAGGTCGAGCAGCTGATAGCCCGACAGGAACATCTCCGGCAGGACACCAGATCCGCCCCGGCCTCCTCGCCAGCCCGCAGCGCCTCCTGCGCCAGGGCGAAATTGCCGGTCAGGTCCCCCGCCACCGGGTTTTCCTGCACGATCGAGACGCGCAGGCGGTCTGGCTCTGACATGGCGGACGCTCCTTAACCCGATCTTCGGCTTCTAGTGCGCTCCCTCGGGGCACGGCAAGGTCGCGCGAGCGACGCGCCCGGGCTGCACGCCCGGAAGTGTCCCCCTGGCCCGCGGAGACGTGCAGGCGGATCGTCTCGCGCATCGTCTTCTCGGATTGCGGCGCCGGGCGGTGATCGGAGCTTTCGGCGCGATGACGATCTCGGCTAAGTTCCCCGGTCTGAGAAGCGGGTGCCGCTCGGTGCCGTCACGCAGGGATCCGGACAGAATGAAGCGCTTCGCATTCGCGGCACTCGGCATCGCCGGCGTCGTCGGCGTCGCCGTCGCCCAGACGGCCGAGACCAGCACGGCCACCAAGGAATACGATTTGGGCGCCGTCTATACGGGCGAGTTCAAGGACGGCAAGCAGCACGGCCAGGGCACCTACACCACGCCCGACGGCTATGCGTACACCGGCGAATGGGTCGACGGCGTCATCGAGGGCCAGGGCCGCGCCGAGTTCCCGAACGGCTCGATCTACGAGGGCGCGTTCCACGAGGGCGTGCCGCAAGGGCACGGCAAGATCGTCTACGCCAATGGCGGATCCTACGAGGGCGACTGGGTCGGGGGCGTGATCCAGGGCAAGGGCCGCGCCGACTACCCGAACGGCATCACCTACGAGGGCGATTTCCTCGAATTCGGCGCATCACGGTTACGGCGTGATGACGCGCCAGAACGGCTATCGCTACGAGGGCCAGTGGGTCGAGGGCGCCCAGCAGGGCCAGGGCAAGGTCACCTATCCCGACGGCGCCGTCTACGAGGGCGGCTTCTCGGGCGGCCTGCGCGACGGCGAGGGCACGATCCGGCTGCCCGACGGCTTTACCTACGCCGGCGATTGGCAGGCCGGCCAGATGACCGGCCAAGGCCGCGCGACCTACGCCAATGGCGACACTTACGAGGGCATGTTCGTCGACGGCAAGCGCGAGGGCCAGGGGCACAGCCGTCTACGCCTCGGGCGACCGCTACGAGGGCGCCTTCGAGCGCGGCGAGCGCCACGGTACCGGCAAATTCGTGGGCGCCGACGGCTATGTCTACGAGGGCGACTGGATCGAGGGTCGGATCGAGGGCCAGGGCAAGGCCAGCTACCCCGACGGCAGCGTCTACGAGGGTCACTTCGTCGACGGCACGGCGGACGGCAAGGGCAGGATCACCTATGCCGATGGCGGCTTCTACGAAGGCGATTGGCAGAAGGGCGTCATCACCGGCCAGGGCACCGCGCGCTACGCCGACGGCTCGGTCTACGAAGGCGGCTTCCTCGATGCCAAGCACCACGGCCAGGGCAAGGTGACCTATGCCGACGGGCAGGTCTACGAGGGGGCGTGGAAGGACGGCCAGCAATCCGGGCAAGGCAGGATGACCTACCCTGACGGCGCCGTCTACGAAGGCCAGTTCGTCGACGGCAAGCGGCAGGGCGAGGGCACGCTGACGCTGCAGGACGGCTTCGTCTACGAGGGCGGCTGGCAGGATGGCGAGATCCATGGCGAGGGCCAGGCCCGCTACGCCAATGGCGACGTCTATACCGGCACCTTCGAAAAGGGCCGGCAGAACGGCAAGGGCACCATGACCTACGCCTCCGGCAACGCGGTCCAGGGGTACTGGGTCGACGGTCGGCGGAGCGGGGGCGCCGATCGGACCGCCGCCGCGACGGGGGACGCAACAGGGGACGCGATGGGTGACGGGTCGCAGGAGGCTGCGCCCTCCTCGCCGGATGCCATGGATCCGAACGTGTCCTCCAAGCCCAGCAGCAAAGCAGGCGCGGCACCCGGGAACTAGCGAACCGGTCGTCCAGGAGATGCCCGCTTGCGCGGGGATTACGGGGATGACGGGGGCGGGGCGTCCGAGCCGCTCTGGTCGCAACTCGCTCTAGGTTCGCGGCTGCCTGGACGGTCCCGCGACGAGGCATCCACTCGATTTCGATCGGAGGCCGAACGCGGCCGCAATCAACTTTGTCGGTTTGGCGCAGGATCGTGACCGACGGTCGCGCGCCTGGAACCAACCCGCGCCACGGGCATTGCGATCGTGTACGCGTTGCGTAAGCGTTCTCCGAGTTGCGTAGGCGGTTGCTAGCGCCGCCTGCCTACAGCATCGGCGCCGGCCCTTGTTGGGCTCTTCCTTTCAAGCGGAGTGCTCCAACGGGGCCGCGCCACCCCGTCGCATCATGCGATCCGCTGATGGCTTGGGGCCGACGCCGTGTGGGCCAGGCGGCACGATCCAGCGACTCCCGGCAGGGCCGCCCCGCCTGCTCGGATGGCTCCAGGAAAGCATCCCCTCGATCGTCGTTCATTTACGGGCTTCCCTCGGGCGGCATTACGCGTATAGTCCGCGCCATGCAGACGCGCGCGCGCATCGCTGCCGCATCTCCCCTGCCGCTCGGCGGGCTCCTTCTTCTTATCGGCCTCTGAGGGCGCCGGGTTCCGCGGCGCCGCCCTCGGAGGTCAGCCGGACGCGCCGCACCGAACCCGCTGAGAAGAAACGAGTTTACGGATCAAAGCCATGAATGATGCCGGCCCCGCCGCGGCACAGGACCGCGTGAAGATCTTCGACACCACCATGCGCGACGGCGAGCAGTCGCCCGGCGCCTCGATGACGCTGGCCGAGAAGCTCCAGATCGCCCGCCTGCTCGACGAGATGGGCATCGACATCATCGAGGCCGGCTTCCCCATCGCCTCGGAAGGCGACTTCGAGGCCGTGCGCGAGATCTCGAAGGTGGTCGAGAACGCCGTCGTGTGCGGCCTCTCCCGCTCCGGCCTCGCCGATATTGACCGCGCCTGGGAGGCGCTGCAGCACGCGCGCCGCAAGCGGATCCACACCTTCATCGCGACCAGCGACATCCATATGGAGCACAAGCTCCGGATGACCCGCGACCAGGTGCTGGAGGCGATCGACCGCAGCGTCCGGCACGCCAGCTCGATGACCGACGACGTGCAGTGGTCGCCCGAGGACGCGACGCGCAGCGACCGCGATTTCCTCGTCACCGCCGTGCAGACCGCGATCGAGGCGGGCGCGACCACGATCAATATCCCCGACACGGTCGGCTACACGGCGCCGCTCGAATTGGCTGACATCATCCGCATGCTGAAGGAGCGGGTGGAAAGCGCTGACCTCGTGACGTTCTCTACCCACTGCCACAACGACCTCGGGATGGCGACGGCGAACTCGCTGGCGGCCGTGCTGGCCGGCGCCCGGCAGATCGAGTGCACGATCAACGGGCTTGGCGAGCGCGCCGGCAACACGGCGCTGGAAGAGGTCGTGATGGCGATGCGGGTGCGCAACGACATCATGCCCTACGCCACCGGCATCGACACCACCAGGATCATGCAGGCCAGCCGCCTCGTCGCCGGCATCACCGGCTTTCCCGTCCAGTTCAATAAGGCGGTGGTCGGCAAGAACGCCTTCGCGCACGAGGCCGGCATCCACCAGGACGGCATGCTGAAGCACCACGGTACCTACGAGATCATGCGTCCCGAGGATGTCGGCCTGACCGAGTCGACGCTGGCCATGGGCAAGCACTCCGGCCGCCACGCCCTGAAGGACAAGCTGAGGAATCTCGGCGTCGAAATGGGCGACAACCAGCTGAAGGAGCTGTTCGTCCGCTTCAAGGCGCTGGCCGACCGCAAGAAGGAAGTCTTCGACGACGACATACTGGCGCTGGTCGAGGAGCAGACGGCCGACGCCGGCGCCGAGCGCATCAGGCTCAAGGCGATGCGCGTCACCTGCGGCACGGAGGCGCCGCACGTCGCCGAGATGACGCTCGAGGTCGACGGGCACGAGCAGTCGGTCACCGCCGAGGGCAACGGCCCGGTCGACGCCGCCTTCAACGCCATCAAGGCCATGGTGCCGCACCAGGCGAGGCTCGAGCTCTACCAGGTGCACGCCGTCACCGAGGGGACGGACGCGCAGGCCACCGTCAGCGTCCGCCTCTCCGAAGGCGGCAAGCTGGTGGCGGCGCATTCCTCGGACGTCGACACCATCGTCGCCTCGGCGCGCGCCTATGTGCACGCGCTGAACAAGCTGATGGTGCGCCGGCAGAAGACGGCACCGCAGAGCAACGTCGCCTGATCCCGTCGCGGCGTGGGCCCTTGCCCGCGCCGCGCGCAGCGCGCGGGTATGCCACGAGATCGTGGCTGACCGGCGTTAACCTGCGCAAGATATTGCGTCTCTGACCGGCTCCTGCGATAGTGCCGGGTATCGAGCAGGCGGAGAACCAGACCGTATGAGCGGCGATCTCTTCCAGTCCGGCGGGGCCGAGGCTGACTATGACGCGCATTCGATCGAGGTGCTGGAGGGGCTCGAGCCCGTCCGAAAGCGGCCGGGCATGTACATCGGCGGCACCGACGAGCGGGCCCTGCACCACCTCGCCGCCGAGGTGCTCGACAACGCCATGGACGAGGCGGTCGCCGGCCACGCGACGCGCATCGAGGTCGATCTGCTCGCCGACGGCGCCTGCGCCGTCACGGACAACGGCCGCGGCATCCCCGTCGACCCGCACCCCAAGCGGCCCGACAAATCTGCCCTCGAAGTCATCATGACGGTGCTGCACGCGGGCGGCAAGTTCTCGGGCAAGGCCTACCAGACGAGCGGCGGCCTGCACGGCGTCGGCGTCTCGGTCGTCAACGCTCTGTCCGACCGGCTGCGCGTCGAGGTGGCGCGCGGCAAGCAGCTCTATGCGCAGGAGTTCTCGCGCGGCCTGCCCGTCAGCGGGCTTCAGACGCTCGGGGCCACCCAGAACCGCCGCGGCACGCGGGTCGAGTTCCACCCCGACCCCGACATCTTCGGCGAACGGGCGATGCTCAAGCCCGCGCGGCTCTACCGGATGGCGCGCTCCAAGGCCTACCTCTTCCGCGGGGTCGAGATCCGCTGGCGCTGCGCGCCCGAGCTGCTCGGCGACAAGGACGAGACGCCGGCCGAGGACACCTTCCGCTTCCCCGGCGGGCTCGAGGATTTCCTCCTGCACACGCTCGGCGACACGGTCCTGGTCGGCGAGCGGCCGTTCTCGGGCCGCGTCGACTTCGCCGAGCGCTTCGGCGCCGGCACGGTCGGCTCGGTCGAATGGGCGCTGGCCTGGACGCCAGCCCGCGACGGCGCGACCTCGTCCTACTGCAACACCATCCCGACGCATGAGGGCGGCACGCACGAGGCCGGCTTCTGGGCCGCCATCACCAAGGGCGTGCGCGCGCATGGCGAGCGCATCGGCCAGCGCAAGGCCGCGCAGATCGCCCGCGAGGACATCGAAGGCGCGGCCTCGGCCGTCATCTCGGTCTTCATCCGCGATCCCGAATTCGTCGGCCAGACCAAGGACCGGCTGGCGACGCAGGAGGCGGCGCGCCTGGTCGAGGGCGCCGTCCGCGACCGCCTCGACACCTGGCTGGCCGGCGACCCCAGATCGGCGGGCGCCATCCTCGACCTGCTGATCGACCGCGCGGAGGAGCGCCAGCGCCGCCGCGCCGAAAAGGAGTCGAGCCGCAAGACCGCCACGAAAAAGCTGCGCCTGCCCGGCAAGCTGGCCGACTGCTCTTACGCGACGCGGGCGGGGTCGGAGATCTTCCTGGTCGAGGGCGACTCGGCCGGCGGCAGCGCCAAGCAGGCGCGCGACCGCCGCTTCCAGGCCATCCTGCCGTTGCGCGGCAAGATCCTCAACGTGCTCGGCGCCGCCTCGGCAAAGCTTTCCCAGAACCAGGAGTTGGCCGATCTCTGCCAGGCGCTGGGCGTCGGCCTCGGAACCAAGTACCGCGACGACGATCTGCGCTATGAGAAGGTCATCATCATGACCGACGCCGATGTCGACGGCGCGCACATCGCCTCGCTGCTGATGACTTTCTTCTTCACCCAGATGCGGCCAATGATCGAGGCTGGGCACCTCTACCTCGCGGCGCCGCCGCTCTACCGGCTGACGCAAGGTGCGGTGAGCGTCTATGCGCGCGACGACGCCGAGCGGGCGCAGCTCGAGGCAAAGGGGCTGGGTGCCAAGGGCAAGATCGACGTCAGCCGCTTCAAGGGGCTTGGCGAGATGATGCCCAAGCAGCTGAAGGAGACGACGATGGACCCCGCCAGCCGCCGGCTGATCCGGGTCAGCGTCTCGGACGACGAGGGCGAGACCGGCGGGCTGGTCGAGCGGCTGATGGGCCGAAAGCCCGAACTCCGCTTCCAGTACATCCAGGCGAACGCCCGCTTCGCCGAGGACCTCGACGTCTGAGGACGCAGGAACCAGGCGGCTCGCTCCCGTCTCCGATGCCTGACGGCTATGTCGCTGACGCTATCACTCCCCCGCACGCCTGGAACCGGCCTCGCCCTGGTCGCGGTCGGCTTCCTGATCGCGCCGGGATTGGACGTCATATCGAAATGGCTGACGCAGACGCATTCGCCGGGCGAGGTGGCGCTGATGCGCTTCGTCGCCCAGGTGGTCATGGTGCTGCCGCTGGTCGCGGCCTTCGGCCACTGGGGCCGGCCCCGGGCCGGCCATGCGCTGGGCGGCGTTCTGATCGGCACGGCGCTGGTCACCTTCAACTCGGCGCTGCAGGTCATGCCGGTCGCCAACGCCATTGCGATCTTCTTTGTCGAGCCCTTCGTGCTGACGCTGCTCTCGGCCCTGGTCTTACACGAGCGGATCGGCTGGCGGCGGGTCGGCGCCGTCGCGGTCGGGCTGGTCGGGGCGCTGATCATCCTCCGGCCGAACTGGGCCGAATACGGTCCGGCCGCGGCCTGGCCGCTGGCGACGGCGTTCCTGTTCGCCTGCTACATGCTGGTGACCCGCGTGATGAGCCTGGGCGGCCGGATCCTGGCGCTGCAGCTCTGGACGTCGGTCTTCGCGGCGCTCTGGATCGGCGCGCTGATCGCCTGGGGCGATGCGGCGGGCGTCCCGACCCTGGCGGCCACCCTGCCCCGCGCCATCGACCTCGTGCTCGCGGCCGGCCTCGGGGCGATCGGCATCGCGGCGCACCAGCTGCTGGCGCAGGGCCTGGCGCGGGCCGAGGCCAGCCTGATCGCGCCGATGCAGTATCTCGAGATCGTGTCGGCGACGGCCCTCGGCTGGCTGGTCTTCGGCAACCTCCCCGACGGGCCCACCTGGGCCGGCACCGTCATCATCGTCGGCGCCGGGCTCTATGTCTTCCACCGGGAGAGGCGCAGAGGCTCTGGCAGCGTTCCCTAGGTGCGAGGCCCGATCGCGACGTCAGCCGGCCGAGCGTTCTTCGCGGCGCGCTACTCCACGAAACGCGCCTTCAACCGGGCGACTTCCGGCTCCATCCATGCCTCCGGCGCCGTCACCGCGACCCATGCATCGATATAGTCTAGTCTCCCGCCGCGTAGAGATGCCCCAGTCCCGGCCCGAGCGCGCTGGCGCCGGCCATGTCGAACATGACCTGCAGTGCAGTGACTACCGGAAACCAGCGCAGATCGGGCGACACGTCGGAGCCGCGCCGGCCGGTCAGCCATTCCGGCTGGCGATAGAACAGATCGGGCGAGAAGAGGTGATGGGGTCGCTGGGCCGCGCCGCCATCGGCCCAAGCCGATGTCGGAGTAGCCGCGCCCAATGGGCTTATTTGCTCGGGATCCGGTGATGGATGTCCACTTCACCCGAGCCCTCCGGCAGCTGGATGCCGCAGCCGGCGAGCAGCGCGGATAAGAGCACAGCCGAAAGCAGCTTTTCCATGGCGTTTCCCTCAAGCAAGACGACCCGGTCCGGGCCGCGTCCTTTGAAGGTGGTGCTGGCGGGTCGCGCGGCGAGGCGGGAGCGACCTCCCGGGCTTCACGGACGCGCGAGGCCCAGCCTCGGAATCTCCGGTTCACGCTGCCAGGCTTCCATGCAAGATGGCCTGGCGGCGCCCTCGCCCCGGCCGGCGCGACAGAGATGGGGCGCGCGTCCGGCCACCTGGAAGCAAAGCGAAGCATGACGATCCCAGACCCTCTCCGCCGCGAGATCCGTGCGCTGGTCTTCGACCAGTACGGCACCGTCGTCGACATGCAGCGGGGCCTGACCGAGGCGGCGACACCGTTCCTGCGCGCCAAGGGCTGGGACGGCGACCCGCACCAGTTCGTCACCTGGTGGCGCCGGACGCATTTCGAGAACTCGATGATCGACGCGCTCTGCGCGCGCGGGCACACGCCCTATCGCGAGATCGGCCACCGCGCGGTCAGCTTTGTCATGGAGCGGGCCGGCATCGCGCACACCCAGGACGAGGTCCGCTGGCTTGTCGCCCGGATCGAGCGGCTGAAGCCCTTTCCCGACGTGCTCGACGCGCTCGAGCGCCTGCGCGCCACGGGCTTCGGCCTGCACATCCTCTCGAACGGCGACCGCGACATGCTGGAAGCCGCCCGCGAGCACATTGGCTTCGATTTCGACAGCCGCATCTCGGTGCAGGAGGCCGGGTTCTTCAAGCCCGCTTGGCAAACCTATGCCAAGGCGGAGGAGCTGATCGGCCTCGACCGCTCGCAGCTCCTCTTCGTTGCCAACCACGCCTTCGACTGCATCGGCGCGAAATCGTGGGGCATGCGCACGGCCTTCATCGACCGGCGGCGGCGCCCCTTTGGCCAGACGCCGCACGAGCCCGACCTGATCGTCGCCGACTTCGCCGAGCTCGTCCGGACAATGGCCTGACGGCCGGCGGGTTGCACCCACCCCACGCAAAGCCCCCCACGCGCGTGAACGCCGGCATCAACGATCTTCGTTTGTCGCCTCAGCCGATCCCCGTAGGGTGGGTGCAACCCACCCGTCGAGGAGCCCGCCATGACCGTCGAGATCGCCGATGACGGACCAGTCCGCATCATCACCAACAACCGCGTGGAGGCGCGCAACGCGGTCGACCCCGCCACGGCCGACGCGCTCCATGACGCCTTGCAGGCCTTCAACGCCGACGCCGACGCCCTGGTCTGCGTCTTCACCGGCGCGGGCGGGGCGTTCTGCGGCGGCTGGGACCTGAAATACGCCGCCTCGCTGACCGACCGCGACGATTTCGACCGCGAGGTCCGCAGCGCCCTGGCCTTCCCGATCGGCGCCGCCCCTGCGCCGCGCGGGCCGATGGGCCCGAGCCGCCTCGAATGCGACAAGCCCGTCATCGCGGCGGTCGAGGGGGCGGCGGTGGCCGGCGGCATGGAGCTGGCGCTGCTGGCCGATTGCCGCGTCATGGGCGAGAGCGCCTATTTCGGTGTCTACTGCCGGCGCTGGGGCATCCCGCTGATCGACGGCGGCACGGTGCGCCTGCCCCGACTCGTCGGCCAGGGAAGGGCGCTCGAGATCGCCATGACCGGCCGCAAGGTGCCGGCGCAGGAATGCCTGGCGATCGGCCTGTGCGAAAAGGTCGTGCCCGACGGCCAGGCGCTCGCCGCCGCCCTGGAGATGGCGCACGAGATCGCCCGCTTCCCGCAGGAGGCGATGCTGGCCGACCGCCGCTCGATCATCGAGAACCACGGCGCGACCGTCCGCGAGGGGCTGCGCCGCGAATGGGCGAACGGCATCGATTCGGCCACCAACCAGGGCACGCCGGGCGCCGGCCGCTTCGCCGGCGGCCTGGGCCGGCACGGCGACTACGGCCGGATCTGAGCGCCGGTCAGGGCGCGGAGCGACGGCCATCGTCGAGCAGCTGCGCCAGCAGCGTGCCGAGGCGGCGCTCCTCGGCCAGCACGATCTCGGCGAAGCGGCTGCGCTCGGCGGGGGCGATCCCGTCCTCGCGCAACAGCTCGGCCGAGGAGCGGATGGCCGCGAGCGCGTTGCGCGCGTTCTCGGCCAACTCGCCCGAAGGGGGCTCGGCGGCGCTCACGCCAAAGCCGAGCACGTGCCAGCCGCGCCGCAACGCGTCACCGATCGCCATCGCCTGCAGCTGCCGGCCGCGGCGGACGTGGAACTCGATCATCTCCGCACTGACTTCCGGCAACTCGGGCCGGACCGAAAAGGGACGGACGCTCTTGTTCCGCATCGAAGACCTCCAAAAACTCGGACGCCTTCCTCCCATCGCGCACTCTATGGTGCGATGCACAAGCCGAAAACCCGCGACTTCGGCAGATCGTTGCAACAGATTGAGCCGCACTGCACAAAAATCTGCGGCCCCGCCGCGACGCCGGGGCCGCAGTGCCGGGCCGGACGCTCAGTCGGCGTTCAGCACCACGCGCCCGGTGATCCGCCCAGCCTTCAGGTCCTCCAGCGTCTGGCTCACCTCGGAAAGTGGGCGCGAGCTCACCGGCAGCTCCTTAACCTTGCCCCTGCGCACCAGCTCGATCAGCTCGCGCAAATCGTTGCACGATCCGACATAGGAACCGCGCACGGTCATCGCCTTCTGCGGCAGCCAGGGCAGCGGCATCTTGAAGTCGCCGCCATAGAGGCCGACGACAACATAGCGCCCGGTCTTGAGCAGCGCGCGCACCGCCAGCCCCGAGGTCGACGGCGCGCCCACCGTGTCGACCACCGCCATCAGCTTGTTGCCGGTGATGCGCCGCATCTCGTCCAGCGCGTCCTCGCGCTTGCCGTCCAGCACCGCGTCGGCGCCCATCTCGACCGCCGCCTGCAGCTTGCGGTCGTCGATGTCGACCGAGACGATGTTCTTGAAGCCCATCGCCCGGCCGATCGCCACCGCGTTCAGCCCCAGCCCGCCGGCGCCCATCACGGCCAGCCACTCGTCGTCATCGGTCAGCCCGGCCTTCTTCAGCGCGTTGTAGACCGTGACGCCCGAGCAGGCATAGGGCGTCACCGTGTCGGGATCGAGCCCGTCGACGTCGACCAGGAACTTGGGGTGGTCGACCAGAAGGTACTCGCCATAGCCACCGTCGCGAACGACACCGAGCGCGCGCATCGTGGTGCAGTCGTTCTCGCGCCCGCTGCTGCAGGCCTTGCAGTCGGGCTTTGAGCAGCCGATCCAGGGATGCACCAGCATCGTCTTTCCAACCTCGACGCCCTCGGCCCCCTCGGCCCCCTCGGCGTCGGGCCCGAGCGCGATCACCTCGCCCAGGATCTCGTGCCCCATCGCCATGGGCAGCTTCATGCCGCGGTCTTCCATCCGCAGCTGCCCCTCCTCGCCCAGGTCGAAATAGCCATCGGCGATGTGCACGTCCGAATGGCAGACGCCCGAGCGGCGCACGCGCACCAGCACTTCGGTGCCCTGCGGCTCGGGCATCTCGCGCTCGCGCGCCTCGAGCGGCTTTCCGAACGCGACCAGATCATAGCTCGTGTAGGTAGCCATCGGCTTCTCCCGTTCCCGTTTCGCGCCACAATACTGCGCCGGCCGGCGGAGGGAAGCCCGGCGAAGCCCGGGGCGGATCAGCAGGGCGATAACGGCTCAGGCAGCGCGCAGGGCCCGCACCGCGCGCGTCGCCGCGATCTTGCCGTCGGACGCGTAGGCCTCGTGGTTGGCCTCGATCCGGTCGAGCCGATAGCGATAGTTCACCATGACGCCGGCGCTGTTCTTCAGCCCGTTCGCCGAAGTGTCGGCCGGCCAATGGATCGCCGCGAGCTCGGCCCCATTGCCGAGGTGGAAGCGCGCCACGGGGTCGGGCGGCTGCCCGTCGTCGCGCCGCGCATCCAGCAGATAGCGCGCCGCCAGCGCCAGCACGCGCGGGCCGCGCCGCCTCGGCCGGCCGTCGGCCGCGTGCCAGCCGGGCTCGTCCGGACGCCATCGTCTGGACGCAGCGCCGCCGGCCTCTGCCTCGGCGGTCGGCCTCGGCCTGCTCGCGCAGCCAGCGCATGAAGCCAGGCACGGGCGAGAGCGTCACGAAGGTGGTGAGCCCCGGCAGCTCGCGCGCCAGGTCCTCGGCGACCTGCTTGATCAGGAAGGCGCCGAAGGACACGCCGGCCAGCCCCGGCTGGCAGTTCGAGATCGAGTAGAACACCGCCACCGTCGCCTCCGCCGGACGCAGCTTGGCGCGCTCGGGCGCCAGCACCGCGTGGATCGAGCCCGGCACCTCGCGCGTCAGCGCTACCTCGACGAAGATCAGCGGCTCGTCCGGCATCGAGGGGTGGAAGAAGGCGAAGCAGCGCCGGTCGGGCGGGTCGACGCGGCGGCGCAGCTCGTCCCAGCTGTCGATCTGGTGCACGGCCTCATAGGCGATGATCTTCTCCAGAACGGCCGCCGGCGTCTGCCAGTCGATCGGCCGCAGCACCAGGAAGCCGCGGTTGAACCACGAGCCGAGCAGGTGCCGGAAGTCGCGGTCGATCGGCGCGAAGCTCGGGCGCCTCGGGCAGCTCGCGCAGCAGGTCGGCCCGCATCCGGACCAGCGCCGCCGTGCCGCCCGGCGCCATGTTCAGCCGCCGGAACAGCTCCTGCCGGCGCGGCTCGAGCGCCGTGCTCAGCGCCGCCAGCGTCTCGGGCGTCGGGGTCGGCGGCAAAGGCCGCGGCCGCGGCCAGCGCGCTGCTCGCGGTCGGGCTCCCACGCGCTCGGCCAGGTGCCGGAAGAAGGCGCGCCGGCCCTCGGCATCGAGCCCCCGATAGCCCGCCAGCAGCCGGCTTGCCAGCGCCACGCCCGACGCCTCGCCCTTGGACGAGATCAGCTCGGCCGCCAGCGCCTCGAGCGCGCTTTCGGGCATCGCCAGCCGCGCGCTGCCGAGCGGCCAGCCGCCGCGCTCGAAGACCGCCCCCAGAAGGTCGCCGAGCGCACTGAACCGGCTCATCTCCCAGACCTCCCGAAAATCATCCGGCGGCCCGCTTGTGGCCACGCCTCGTCTCGGGCACGATAGCCGAGAATCAGACACGGATCAGCCACCGATCCAGCGAGTGGATCAGCCACTGCATCAGCCACGGAGGACAACCGATGTCCGTCACCGACATGCGCCCGCGCGAGCGCGCGCAGCCAACCTGCCCTTCTACCAGGAGCGCGTCGACCTCGCCGCGGCCTTCCGCTGGACCGTGCGGCTCGACATGCACGAAGGCGTGGCGAACCACTTCTCGCTCTCGGTCGACGAGGACGGCACGCAGTTCCTGATGAACCCGAACCAGGTGCACTTCTCGCTGGTCCGGGCGACGGACCTGCTGCTGATCGACGCCAACGACCCCGAGACGATGGACCGGCCGGACGCGCCCGACCCGACCGCCTGGGGCCTGCACGGCGCGCTGCACCGTCAATGCCCGCACGCCCGCTGCGCCATGCACGTGCACTCATCCTATGCGACCGTGCTCGCCTGCCTCAAGGACCCGATGCTGCCGCCGCTCGACCAGAACTGCGCGATGTTCTTCGACCGGGTCGCCTACGACACCCAATATGGCGGCCTGGCGCTGGAGGAAGAGGCCGGCCGTGCCTGCGAGCGCCTCGCCGACCCGTCGAAGAAGGTGCTCGTGATGGGCAATCACGGCATCATGGTCGTAGGCGAGACGGTGGCCGACTGCTTCAACCGCATGTACTATTTCGAGCGCGCCGTCCGCACCTACGTCCAGGCGCTATGGACGGGCCGCGAGCTCGCCATCCTGTCCGACGCCGTCGCCGAGAAGACGGCCCGCGAATCCGAGAATCGGCGCCATCGCCGACCGCTTCTTCACCGACATCAAGCGGATGCTCGACCGCGACGAACCCGACTACCGCGACTGAGCCCTGCGTACGCGCCGGGCTTGCCTCCGGAGCCCGGCGCCGCATTCATGGTCGGAGGAAAGGACGCCGGCCGAGGGCCAACATGCCGAGCGAGCAATCGCCAGTCCACGACGCCCCCGACCTGCCTGTGCTGCCGCCGGTCATCCCGCTCACAGCGCTG
Source organism: uncultured Alphaproteobacteria bacterium (assembly GCA_963822985.1). Lineage (GTDB taxonomy): Bacteria > Pseudomonadota > Alphaproteobacteria > Rhodobacterales > Rhodobacteraceae > Thermohalobaculum. Next base: position 146,994 of record CAWGJU010000003.1, read on the forward strand.
GCGCTCGCGATCCTGCTCGAATGGCTGCTGCCGCTCGGCTACCTGCCGCCCCCGCTCGGCCCCGTGACCCTGATCATCGGCCTCCTGCTCGTCCTCGGCTTCGTCGCGACCGCGCTCTGGGGCGCGCTCGAGTTCCGCCGCGCCCACACCAACATCGATCCGCGCCAGCCGGCGCTGGTGCTGGTCGAGACCGGCCCCTACCGCATCACGCGCAACCCGATGTATTTCGGCTTCCTGCTGCTCTTCGCCGGCATCGGGCTGATCGCCTCGCTCGACTGGAGCTTGGTCCTCCTGCCCCTGCTCTGGCTCGCGCTCGACCGCCTGGTTGTCGTGCGCGAGGAGGCCTACCTCTCCGCGAAATTCGGCGCGCCCTATGACGCCTTCCGGGCCCGGACGCGCCGCTGGCTGTAATTCTGTGCGCTTGAAAGCCGCTCTACTGCTCGGGCACGCGCACGGGCTGCCGGCCTGCCATCCGCTCGGCCACGGCCTCGACCGGCGCCGAGCCGGTCACGGCCTCGGCCACGTCGCGGCCCGAGAGCGCGCCGAACTTGAACCCATGCCCAGAGCACGCTGAGACCGCGAGCACCCGGTCGTGCTGCCGCAGCACGAAACGCTCCTCCGGCGCCATGCGTGAAATGGTTCGCCTGGTGCCAGCGCACCCGGAACCGCTCCGCCCCGCGAAAGCGGCCGCGATAGGCGTCGAGAACGGCCCCGACCTCGGCCGCCGTCATGCGCCGGTCCATGCCGCGAGGATCGGCCCGTCGCAGCATCCCGCAGCCGAGCTTCATCGGCAGCCCCTCGACCGCGGCGAGCCCCCAGAGGTCCCGGTCGCCACCGAGGAAGCTCCAGCAGGGCGCGCCGGCATAGGCGTCGATCAGCTCGGGCGGCGGATCGGCATAGACGATGACCGTGCGCTGCGCGACGAGCTCGAGCTCGAGCCCGAGCCAGGGCAGAAGACCGCCGGTGAAGATGCCCGCCGAGACGACCACCGCCTCGGCGCCGAGCGTGCGCCCATCGGCCAGCGTCACCCGGCCGGCGGCAGGGTCGACCGCGGTCACCGGCGACTGCTCTAGGATGGTGACGCCGTTCCGCCGCAACCAGTCGGAAAGATCGACGAGGATGCGGTTCGCCATCAGCGCGCCCGCCCTCGGCCAGCAGGGCAAAGCGCACGCCCTCCGGCTCGAGAAAGGGCAGCCGCCTGTCGATGGCGCTGCCCTCGAGGCGCTCATGCGCGACCCCGAGCCTCTCGAGCGTGCCCAGCGAGCGGTCGCCGCGGTCGCCCTGCTCGACGCTCAGCGAGAGAACGCCCGTCCGGACATAGTAGCGCCCCTCGGGACGGCCGAGGTCCGGCCACATCGTGCGCCAAGCGTCAAAGGCCTCCGCCATCCGCGCGGCGTAGCCGATCCGGTCGCCATAGGAAAAGCGGATCAGCCGGTGGTGGTCGGCGGAGGCCGCCTCCGGGTTCGGTATGGCCCGCGCTCGACCACCGTCACGCCATGGCCCGCCTTGCCCAGCCAATAGGCGGTCGAAAGCCCGACGACGCCGCCACCGACGACGAGGATCTCGGTCATGCGATCTGGCGAGCGATGATCAGCTTCTGGATGTCGTTCGTGCCCTCGTAGATCTGGCAGACCTTCTGGTCGCGATACATCCGCTCGACCTCGTAGTCGGCGAGATAGCCATAGCCGCCGAGGACCTGGATCGCCTCCGACGTGATCCGCTCGGCCGCCTGGGCGCAGAACAGCTTGGCCATGCATGCCTCCTTCAGGCACGGCTCGCCGCGGTCCTTCATGCGCGCGGCGTTCAGCACCAGCGCGCGCGAGGCCTCCAGCTCGGTCGCCATCTCGGCCAGGCGGAACTGCACGGCCTGCAGCTCGAAGATCGGCTTGCCGAAGGCGGTGCGCTCCTTGGCATAGGCGAGCGCCCGCTCATAGGCGGCCTGCGCCAGCCCGGTCGCCTGGGCGGCGATGCCGATCCGGCCGGATTCGAGCGACGAGAGCGCGATGGCATAGCCCTGCCCCTCCTCGCCGATGCGGTCCTCGAAGGGCACCTTCATGTCCTCGAACGCCAGCGCGCAGCAGTCGACTGGCCTTCTGCCCCAGCTTCTCCTCGACGCGGACGATCTCGAAGCCCGGCGTCGCATTGTCGACGACGAAGCAGGACATGCCCTTCTTGGCCTTGTCCGGGTCCGTCATGGCGAAGAGCACGGTCGTCTTGCCGATCCGGGCCGACGAGATGAACTGCTTGGTGCCGTTGACCGTGTAGCCCTCGTTCGTGCGCACCGCCCGGCTCTTCAGGTTGGCGGCGTCCGAGCCCGCCTGCGGCTCGGTCAGGGCAAAGCTGCCGATGCGCTGGCCGGAGGCGAGGGGCTTCAGCCAGCGCTCCTTCTGCTCGTCGCTGGCGAACCTGTCGAGCACGGCGCAGACGGGCGCGTTGTGCACCGAGACCATGGTCGAGACCGAGCCGTCGCCGGCGGCGATCTCGATCAGCGCCAGCGCATAGGAGACGTAGTCGGCCCCCGCCCCGCCCCAGTCCGGGTCGATGGTCATGCCGAGAAAGCCGAGCTCGCCCAGCTCCGAGACGACCTCGGGCTCGATCGCGCCCGCCTTCTCGCGCTCGCGCGCCGTCGGCGCCAGCCGCGAGCGCGCATAGTCGCGCGCCATGTCGCGGATCATGTCTGCTCGTCCGTGAGCATGGCCCGCTCCCTTTTCGCCAGTCGACCTTCGCCCAGTGAAACCTCGATCAGCCCTTCTTCGCCCGCTCCGCCACCGGGCCGCCGGCCTTCTTCCAGCCGCCGAAGCCGTCGTCGATATGGCTGACGTTCTGCAGACCCATCTCCTGCGCCGCCTTGGCCGACAGCGCCGAGCGCCAGCCGGAGGCGCAGTAGAAGACGAAGCGGTCGTTCGTCTGGAACTCGGGCTTGGCGTAAGGGCTCTCGGGGTCGATCCAGAACTCGAGCATGCCGCGCGGGCAGTGGAAGGCGCCCGGGATCATGCCGTCGCGCTCGAGCTCGCGCACGTCGCGCAGATCGACGAAGGTGACGCCCTCCTGCCCGTGCAGCGCCTTCAGCTCGCTCGGCCGGCGCGTGCTCGACCACCTGGTTGGCCTCGGCCACCATGTCCTTGACGTGCTTCATTTTCCGACTCCGTTTCACCGGCGCTCTTGGCACCCACCCTACGTAGGGCCGTGGTGCCGACGACAACGATCGTTAAACCCGCTCGATCGCGACCGCGGTGCCCTCGCCGCCGCCGATGCAGAGGCTGGCGACGCCGCGCCTGACGTCGCGGCGTTCCATCTCGTGCAACAGCGTGACGATGATGCGCGCGCCCGAAGCGCCGATCGGGTGGCCGAGCGCGCAGGCGCCGCCGTTGACGTTCAGCTTCTCGCGCGGGAATGCCGAGCTCGCGCATCGCCGCCATCGGCACCACGGCGAAGGCCTCGTTGATCTCCCAGAGGTCGACGTCGCCGAGCTCCCAGCCGGCCTTGTCCAGCACCTTGCGGATCGCCGCGACCGGCGCGGTCGTGAACAGCGACGGCTTCTGCGCATGGCTCGAATGCGCGACGATGCGGGCGCGGATCTCGTGGCCGTTCGCATCCGCCTCGCGCATCAGCACCAGCGCCGCGGCGCCGTCCGAGATGGACGAGGAGTTCGCCGGCGTGACGGTGCCGTCATTGCGGAAGGCGGGCTTCAGCGTCGGGATCTTGTCCGGCCGGGCGTTGCGGGGCTGCTCGTCCGTCGAGACCTGCGCCTCGCCCTTGCGGCCGGCGACCGTCACGGTCGCGATCTCGCGGTCGAACCAGCCTTCCTTCTGCGCCCGCAGCGCGTGGTCCAGAGAGGCGAGCGCGTACTCATCCTGGCTCTCGCGGGTGAACTGATAGGCCTCGGCGCAATCCTCGGCGAAGGTGCCCATCAGGCGGCCCTTGTCATAGGCGTCCTCGAGCCCGTCCAGAAACATGTGGTCGAACATCTGCACGTGGCCGAGCCGCGCGCCGCCGCGCATCTTGGGCGCGATGTAGGGCGCGTTCGTCATGCTCTCCATGCCGCCCGCCACGATCACGCGACCCTCGCCGGCGCGCAGCGCATCCATGCCCATCATCACGGTCTTCATGCCGCTGCCGCACATCTTGTTGACGGTGGCGCAGGGCACGCCCTCGGGCAGGCCGGCGCCGAAGGCGGCCTGGCGCGCGGGCGCCTGGCCCTGGCCGGCCGGTAGCACGCAGCCCATCAGCACCTCGGAGACGTCCTCGGCCCGCGACGCCGGCGCGCTCGAGCGCGGCCTTGATGGCGACGGCGCCGAGTTCGGGGGCGGTCGCGGGCGCGAGCTCGCCCTGAAAGCCGCCCATGGGCGTGCGCGCGGCGCCGACGATCACAACACTCATCACGTCCTCCTCCTAGCCATCAGCGCAGAGATGCGGTCGGCGACCCCTCGGCGCAAGCGATATCGGTCAGCCGGGCGATCGCCGCGGCGATGCGCGCCCGCCCGCCCTTGTAGCCGACCATTCCATCCCCGAGCGCGGCCAGCGCGTCGGCGAGCCCCCGGGCCACCGGCGGCGCGAGGCGCTCGACCGGCGTGACCGAGGTCTTGATGCCGAAGGCGACCGCATCCGTTCGCGGCAGCCGCACCAGCGTCTGCCGCTCGGTGCGAAGGTAGAAGCGCGCCTCCTTGTCGCCGCCGAAGGGCGCCGTTTTCTGCGTCTCGCTCTGCGGCAGGAAGAGCTCGTGCGTGTGATGGACCGACCAGTTGACGCGGACCAGCGGCCGCTCGGGCCGCAGCGTCTCGAAGACGCGGTTCACGCGCGCCGCCAGCTCCTCGGCATAGCCGGGGACCGGCGCATGCACCGGGGTGAGCGGCCGCCCGAGCTTTTCCCCTAGCAGCCAGCGCGAGGGGAAGCAGAGCACGGCCGCAACCAGCCGATATTCGCCGGACGCCGCATCAGGCACCAGCAGGCAGAAATCCTCGGCCACCAGCCTGCCGATGGCGGTCAGCGCGCAGAACCGCTCCTCCAGGCTCAACGGCCGCGGGTCGCCCAGATGGGCGAGCAGCATCTCGAGCAGTTCGAGCGCCGGCTCCTCGCCCTCGGGCAGCGCGCCCAGCACCTCGTCCGGCCGCTCGGCCAGCAGCCGGCACCGAAAGGCCATCTGCGCCTCGAAATCCGGCAGGCGGACGGTCCATTCGCGCATATCGAGCGGCGACAGCCCCGGCGCCCGCGCCGCCCGCGCATCCATGAACGGCGTGTAGGGAGCGTGATCGAGGACGATCATCGGCGCGCTCCGACCGAGTAGTGCAGCAGGTTGAAGCCCGACAACGCGCGATGCACGGGCGCCCAGGCCGCCCCGAAGCCGAGCCAGTCCCGCCCGGTGGCGATCTCGCCCAGGCTGCGGCGGCCATCGATGCGGGCGATGAGCGGCGCGCCCTCGCGCGGGATCTCCAGCCGGAAGGCCACGCCGTCGGTGGTAAGGGTGACGGACCCCTTTGCGCGGATCTGCTGCGCGAGCCCGGCGGGCGCCACCCGCGCCAGATGCGGCACCAGCTCGGGCGAGGTCGGCCGCGCCTCGGCCGCCGCGGCCCGCCCGCGCGCCACGGCATAGACGACATGCGTCTTGATCGTGCCCGCGAGCTGCTCGGCGATCTGCATGCGAGCGTCGGGTTCCAGGGCCGCCACCTGCCGGGCGAAGGCCGGGTCGGCCGGAAGATAACGCAGCGGGTCATAGCGGGCGGGCTCGACGAACGACACCGCCTCGAGCGCGGCCCGGTCGAGCGCTTCGATCAGCTCGGCGACCGAGTAGGCACGGTCGCGGGCGTTCAGCAGCAGATCGTGCAACCCGGCATCCGAGGCGCGATGATCGCCGAGCACGGCATTGCGCTGGAAAGGATGCCCGGCCGGCACGGTCTGCAGCGCCGCCCGCGCCAGCTGCACCTTCTCGGCCGTCGGCTCATCTCCGAGCAGCGCGCGGAAGCCGGCCTGCAGAGGATAGACGCCGCTGCGGCCATAAGGCGCGTAGACCATGAGGCCGATGCCGCCCTCTGGCGCCAGCGCCTCGGCCAGCGCGCTGAAGCCCGCGTCGGGATCGGCGAGGTGATGCAGTACGCCACAGCAATCGATATAATCGAAGGTGCCAAGCTCTGGTGCCATAAGCAGGTCGCCGGTGACAAAGGTGATCTCCAGCCCGCGCGCGGTGGCGCGCGCCTCGGCCACCCGGCGGCTGGCGCGCGACAGGTCGAGATAGGTGACCTCGGCCGGGCAGCCGATGTCGGCGAGCTTTTGCGCCAGCATGATCAGCCCGTCGCCGGTGCCGCCTCCGGCAACCAGCGCCCGGAAGGGCTGCTGCCAGTCGCGCCGGCCGCGGAACAGAAAGTGGTCGATTTCCACCGGGTGCGAGGGCGAGCCCTCGATCAGGCGACGCGCCTCGTCGGCGGGGTCGCGTTCGGGATACGGCAGGGCTTCGTACTGCCGCCGCACGGGGTCGTCAGCCGCGGGGGCCGGCTCTGTCTCTCCCGATTGCATGGCGGATGAATACCTTTGTTCATCCATGATGGATACGGTCTTGGCTCGGTCTTGGCCGCGGCTTATGGAGCCGGGCGCCGATCCGTGGTAAGCGCTGGCGCGAAGGTGCCGCCGGGCCGAGGAGCCTCTTTCAACCGCGTCGCCAACCGGAGCCGGGACCGAAAGCTTGACCGAGACCATACTGCTTACCGGAGGCGCGGGCTACATCGGCTCGCATACCTACCTCGCGCTCTGCGAAGCAGGGTTCACGCCCGTGATCCTGGACGACTTCTCCAACGCGCATCGATCCGTCATCGACAGGCTGGCCAGGATCACCGGCCGGCCCGTTCTCTGCGAGGAACTGAGCGTTCTGCAGGCGGACCGCGTCGCCGATGTGCTCGCCAGGCACCGCGCCGTGGCGGTCGTGCACTTCGCGGCGAAGAAGGCGGTGGGCGAATCGGTCGAGAAGCCGCTCGACTATTTCGAGAACAACATATCGGGGCTCGTTGCCTTGCTGCGGGCGATGGCCACGGCCAAGGTCTTCAACCTGGTTTTCTCGTCGAGCTGCTCGGTCTATGGCGAGCCAAAGTCGCTGCCGGTGCTGGAAACGGCGCCGCGCCAGCCGTCGAGCCCCTACGGCTATACCAAGATGGCGGGCGAGCAGCTCCTCGAGCAGCTCGGGCGCGTCGACCCGCGCTGGCACTTCGGCGTCCTCCGGTACTTCAACCCGGCCGGCGCGCACCCTTCTGGGCGCATCGGCGAGGATCCGGCAACGCGCCCCGCCAACCTTATCCCCTACATGGCCAAGGTGGCGTTGGGCGAGTTCCCCGAGGTGGTGGTGTTCGGCGACGATTACGCCACGCCGGACGGCACGGGCGTGCGGGACTATATCCACGTCTCCGACCTGGCCGAGGGCCATGTCCTGTCTCTAGGAAGCCTGCTCGAGACGGGCCGATCGCACCTGGTCAACCTCGGGACCGGGCGCGGCCATTCGGTGCTCGAGGTGATCCGGGCCTATTCGTCCGTCTGCGGCCGCGACCTGCCCTTCAGAATCACCGGGCGGCGGCCCGGCGACGTCGGCGCCACCTATGCGGACGTGACGCTGGCGGGCGAGGTGCTGCACTTCCGGGCGAAGCGCGATCTGGCGGAGATGTGCCGCTCGAGCTGGGCCTGGGTCCAGAACCACAGCCCCGCAACGGGATAAGCGCTGCGGCCCGGCCGTTCCGGCCGGTCGCCAGGCCGCAGGCGCCCGGCGGCACCTGCGGCCCAGGGTCAGGCCACGTCCAGCTCGGTCGCGAACACCTGCGTCCAGTAGTGGTCGTACCTGTCGTCGGGTGTGTCCTCGTAGTAGCCGACCCCGATCTCGGCAAAGTTCGGGTTCAGAATATTGGCCCGATGCCCGGAGCTGTTCATCCAGGCGTCCACCACCTCCTCAGGCGTATCGTAGCCGGCCGCGATGTTTTCCCCGGCGCGCCGGTAGGCATAGCCCTCGTCGCGGATCCGGTCGCCGAGCGTGTCGCCGTCCGGCTCGACATGGCTGAAGTAGTTTTTCACCGCCATGTCCTTGCTGTGCTTGTCGGCCGCCGCCGACAGCTGCGGGTCATAGCGCAGCGGCCCGAGCCCGACCTTGGCCCTCTCGGCATTGGTGAGATCCAGCACCCTCTGCTCGAAAGCATCCAAGGTCGAGGGCGTGTCGCCCGTCGAGGGGGCGGGCGCCGGAACGGGTGTGGGCGTCGGCGTCGGCGTCGGCGTCGGCACCGGCACCGGCACCGGCGTCGGCTGCTGCTCCTCGACGGGAATGAACTCGATGTAGTCGACGGCCGCATGCTGTTGGCCGAAAGCCGCCGCATAAACGGTGATCACATCACCCGCTTTCAGCGCGACGTCGTCATGCGTCATGTAAGATGCGGGCGCATAGGGGCTACCGGCGGATGAGCTCTGCGAATAGAAGATGTCCGAGTCGTCGCCCGTGTTGTTGACGTCGACCAGATAGGCGGAGGCGCCCGAGATACTTTCCGCCATGTAGTGCAGCTTGATGTCGTACAGTCCACTCTCGCCTGTGAACTGCACCGCGCCCGCCGCCTTGGCTCCGGGCTGGACAAACGCGAAGCCCCCGTCTGCGCCGTAAATCGAGCCATAGCCCAGCCATTTGAACCCCCAGCTGAACGCGAAATTCTCGATTTGAACGCGGATCGTACTTGCCATCGGCCCCTCGTTTTCTTGCCCGGTTGGATTGGAGTCGGCCAAGCCAGGTGACGACCAGGCGCCACGAGACGGTGCCGAGGCGATCTCGACCTGACTGAACTTCCCCTGAACTCCCTCGCAGCGCGCCCTACCCCCACCGCAGCCTTGCGTCAATCGTCGCGGGACTCTTTCATCAGCAGTTCTTCCTGAGGAAGAGTTATGCTGACCTCCGTCCTGCAACTGGACTCGCCCAGTGCAGCCCTGTTCCGCCGGTTCGAACCCGTCCTTCCGCCGGCCTCAGCGCAGGTGGGCCGGAATGGCCGGATGAAGATCGCGAACAGCATGACCGCGATCATCGCGAAGCCGATGTCGCCCGGATCTCGGCGAGCGATTTCAGCAGGTCGCGCTTGCGGGGATAGAGGATGCGGCCAGCATCGAGGGTCTCGACGACCTGCCGGCGCGCAGCGTCGCGGAGGCGCCGGAGCCCTTCGCGAGAGTCGAGGGCGACCTCGACCCGCGCGGCGAGCGCGTCGACAACGCCCGGAGGAACGAGCAGCCCCGTCTCGCCATCGGTGACGAACTCGCGCACGGGCGCGACATCGGAGGCGACCAACAGGCATCCGACGCTCATCGCCTCGAGCATCGACCACGAGAGAACGAAGGGCACCGTCACGTAGAGGTGTGCGTCGCTCGCCCGCATCAGCTCGACCATTTCGCTGCGCTCGAGCCGGCCGGGAAAGTGGATCCGGTCGATATCGAGATCCAGCTCGGCGAGCATGCGCCGCTTCCAGCTGTCACCCTCCGGCAGCTTCGCGCCATAGGCGACCCGATCCTCGCCGACGATCACGGCCTGGAGTCGCGGGCGGCGTTTCTGCAGGGCCGCGATGCAGCGCATGATCTCGGGAAAGCCTCGATGCGGCTCCATGCCGCGGGCGAGCGACGTGACGAGCTCGGCGTCGTCGGGGATCCCGTAGCGGGCTCGCGCCGCCGCCCCCGAGCCTGGCGAGTGGATCTGCGTGTCGATGCCATCATGCATGACAACAAGGCGCTCGCGCATCCAGTCCGGAAACTGCCCGGCCTGGAACGACGTCGGCACGATGCCGGCTTCGGCCGCGTCGAAGTCCAGCATGAAGGGAAGATTGCGGGCCCGCGCCCGGGCACTGCCCTCCAGCGTCTCGATCGGCTTGTCGAAGCTCGTGCGGTCGATCGCCGGGAAGCGGTAGAACCATTCAAAATAGGGAACGAACACCGCCTCGGGCCAGACGCTCTTGGCGAACGCGCCCGTTACCCAACCAGAATGCGAGACGATGACGTCCGGGATCCATCCCTCGCGCCGCAGCGCGAGGGCGGCGCGCACAAGCCCCTGACCTGCGATCACCGCCTGCTCGAGCGAACGCAGATAGGGATGCGTGCTCGTCGACGACTCGCGGTGACTTTCGAAGTGCACGATCCGCATGACGTCGCTCCTGACGCCCTGGCGCTGCGTCGCAAACGCCACCTCCCAGCCGGAATCGCGCAGGAATCGGCCAAAGGGGCCGAACTGCGCCGGCCAATTTTTGTGGACGAAGAGAGCTTTCATGCGGGCGTCCTCGTGTTGCGGGCCTGGATTCGCCCGATTTCGCCGCCTTCGGGGACGGCAAGGTCAGCAGCAGCCGTCACTGGCCTTGGCGGTCGGCCCGCTCCGGGTCGGGCTGGCATTCCGCCGCGTCCGCACTCTTTGCGGCCCTCCCTGTTATGAAGAGAACAAGGAATGGTTGAAAAGCACCCGAAAGTAGCCATCACAAGCAACTAATGATTGAAGTTCGCTTTTTTTTCGCAGGCCTCCGAACAGAATCGTATCAGTCATGCCTATTTTTCGGTAAATCATCTGGCAAGCTCACGGGTCGTTGGCGCGCCGACGCTCAGTCGTGCGCTGGGAGCGTGAACGGCTGATTGGTCTGGTAGCTTTGGCTTTATGGGGGGCGTTAAAGGGGTGAGCTCTTCTTGGTCCACTGGAGCAGATTCGAGTTCGGCGGCCGCAGCACTCCTCATGGCGGCCGGGGTGTCCGCGGTGATCCGAGGTGACGTCTCTGACCGGGACGGCTATCTCCTCCGTGCGGATGCAACGTGCAAGACGCCCCTCACCGCAGACGAGCAGAAGGTCACCTTGGACGAGATCGCCATGGCCCTTCGCGCCATGCGCGGCCAATGCTCGGAGCTGGCGCAACCGGGCGGCGCCCCTATCACTCGGGAGCGCATTGCCGGCATGGTCGAACTCGCCTGGACGCTGTCGCCCCGGCTGGTGGTTGGGTGCGCAACGTGCCCCGATATCGGGTCCCGATTCGTAGCCCTCTGGTGCCGAGCTGGCGACGACGTCGATCTCACGGCGCAAAAGGACATGCTGCGCGCCGCGATCTGTTACGAGATGGTGCTCCTGCGGCGCAGCCGGTTGTCCAGGAGTGCGGCGCTGGCGGCGAGGGTCGCGACTCAGACGCTGAATCGACTTGCCATCCCGCTTTTCGTCACCGGCCCTGATCGAGAGATCGTCAGAATGAACACCGCCGCGCGGGCATGGTTGCGGCAGGACGGACGCCTGTCGCTGTCGAACCGTCGGCTCATCGGCGCCTCCTCCGTCTTGAACGCAAAGCTGCGCGCCGCCATCCAGCTGGCAACGGCCGGCCCGGATTTCGCGATCGTTCCGCTGGGCGACGCAGCAAGCAGCGGGCCAGCGGTGACGCTCAGCTGTGCCCAGATGATCGAGCCGAAGGATCACGTATTGATTGCCGTGCAGGAAAGGCGCTGCGATCTGAACCTGGCGCAGCAGACGCTGACCGCGCTTGGCCTGACCCAGGCAGAGCGGCGGCTGGCGTCTTTCCTGGGCACAGGCATGGATCTGCAAGGCGCCGCCGCCGCGTCCGGCGTCACCTTCTCGACCGCCCGCAGTTATCTAAAGCGGATCTTCGGCAAGCTCGGCATCGCCCGGCAGAGCGATCTGGTGGGCCTGGTGGCGGCCTTGACCCCTGTTTTTCTGACCGACGACTCGGCACGGCTGGACGAGGCCGGCGCCATGCAGGACGCTGCGGAAGAAAGCCAGTCCGACCACGATCTCGACTCGCCCGAGGCGGACGACCATGTCGTGCCAAGAATTGGTCATGGGCGGTGCGAATCGCGTCTCGTTCTCGCACAAGATCAAGTGGGCGAGCCAGGGTCCGACTCCGCGCGCTGACCGCCCGGCACGATGGGCGCCATCCACGCCTCTGGAGCGGGTTCAAAGCCGACCGACTCGTCCGGCCTGCCGGCCCATCCCGCAGAGCCGGGATCGGCGGCTGCACATGCACGAGAAGCCACTCGGAATGGATCTCGATACGCGCGACGCCACGCCGGGGCGAGGACGATGTCCGTGTGACCGCGCGGCCTTCGCCGACGTCGCCGATCGGGGCCAGTGCCACACCACAAGGTGCCTATGATCCGGGTCGCCCGACCCGATCGGCGAGGCCTATTGGCGCTTCGAGGACACGCACGCCCGCATCAACGGCCAGGCCACCGGCACGCCCGCCACGTTCGTCAATTCGCGTGTCAGGCATTGGCCCGCGGCGCCCCACTTCTGGCATGTCGAGCGTCTCGAGGAGGCGCAGGAGGCGGAAGCGGGCTCCAGGCAGCTCGGCCAGGTCGAAGGCGGGGCAGACCCGGCTTTCGAGGAAGTAGCCGGTGAGACGGAGCGCGTTGCACACCTCCGACATCCGCGCTGCGCCACCGTCCAACAAGAACTGCGGCAGCGGCAACAGGCGACCTGCATAGGGAGCGCCTGCGGCGCGCGAGACGGCCCGGCCCGAGCGCGGCGAGACATAGGTCAGCTCCTCGCAGGCGCCCGTCGCGGCGCAGCTGCCGAGATCGAGCCCGAAGCCGAGCGCATCGAGCAACGTCATCTCCCAGGCGGCATAGCGGGCGGGCCAGCCCTGGTCGGCGGCCCCGAGCGCGTCAACGAGCGCGTCAACGAGCGCCAGCGTTGCGGCGAAGACGGCCGGGTTCGGCTCGCGCTCGGGCAGCAGCCGGACGAGCATCGCGCTGACGGCGTTCAGCGCCGCTAGTGCCGCGCGGTCGGCCATGATCGCGGCGGCCCGGCCGCGGATCAGGTCGACCTTGAAGGTGCCGAGATGGTCGGCGAGCCGCGCGTTCCATTCGAGCGAGAGCTGCGCGCCGGGCTGCAGCACCGGGCCGAGCGTCCTTCCGGCCCCGCCGCGCACCAGCCCGGCGTGCCGGCCCTGCCGCGAGGTCAAGACCTCGATGATGACGCTCGATTCGCCGTGCCGGCGCAGCCCCAGCAGGATGCCCTCGTCGCGCCACTCCATATCCGTCCTCCTGGCGGCGGTCGGCGTCCGCCGGTTCCGGGCGATTCTGGCGGCGTCCGCGCCGCATTACAAGCGGCCAGCCCGGCGGCTCCCGGAGCCCCCCCCCCCCGGCCGGAGCGGCGCGCCTACTGCAGGCCTTCCTCGCCCAGCAGGTGCCGGCCGCGCGGATCCTCGACCTCGATGACCCACAGGTCCCTGTCGAAGCCGCGCTGGCGGGCGATGGCGGCGTCCGCCTCGGCCTCCGGCGCCGCTTCGACCAGCGCCGTCCAGACGCGGTCGCCCTCGCCATCGAGCGTTCGGACGAAGAGGCTGGCCTTGCCGTCCATCGTCGCGAGCTTGACGGCGACCGCCCCGGCGGTCGCCTCGCCGCGATGCACGACATGGGAAAAGATGCCCGCCGCCTGCAGCCGCATGAGATAGGCCGAGACCCAGATGCCGCTGGCGAGCCTGGCCATGCTCAGCCGTCCGAGAAGTCGAGGCCCATCTCGCGATAGCGCTCGGGCTCGTCCTGCCAGTTCGGCCGCGCCTTGACGGTCAGGAACAGATGCGCGGGCCGGCCGATCAGCTCGGCGATGTCGCGCCGCGCCGCCTCGCCGACCGCCTTCACCGTCTCGCCGCCGCGTCCGAGCACGATGCCGCGATGGCCCTCGCGACCGACATAGATCACCTGCTCGATCCGGACGCTGCCGTCCCTGCGCTCGTCCCAGGCTTCGGTCTCGACGGTCAGTTGGTAGGGCAGCTCTTGGTGCAGCCGCAGGGTCAGCTTCTCGCGCGTGATCTCGGCCGCGATCAGTCGCAGGGGCAGGTCGGCGATCTGGTCCTCGGGATAATGCCAGGGCCCCTCGGGCAGGCTGCGCGCCAGCCAGCGCTTGAGATCCGCGACGCCGTCGCTTGTCTCGGCCGAGATGAGGAACGTCTCCGCCCAGTCGCGGCGGCCCGCCAGCTCCTTCAGAAGCGGCAGGAGCACAGGGCGCTTCACCCGGTCGATCTTGTTGACGGCGAGCGCCACCGGCTTGACCCCGGGCCGTGCGCCGACATGCTGGTCGAGCGCCTCCAGGATCGCCTCCACCCCCTCGGTGATGCCGCGATGCGCCTCGACCAGCAGGACGACGATGTCGGCATCCTCGGCCCCCGCCCAGGCGGAGGCCACCATGGCGCGGTCGAGCCGCCGGCGGGGCCGGAAGAGGCCCGGCGTGTCGACGAAGACGATCTGCGCGGCGCCCTCGATGGCGATGCCGCGGATGCGCGTCCGCGTCGTCTGCACCTTGTGCGTGACGATCGAGACTTTGGCACCGACCATGGCGTTCAGCAGCGTCGACTTGCCGGCGTTCGGCTCGCCGATCAGTGCGACAAAGCCGCAGCGCGTCCCGCCGCCCGGCTCAGCCATCGGAGCTGTCTCCAGAGCCGTGCCCCTGGCGTCGGCCCCGCCTGGGCGCCGGGCCAGGCGGAAGATCTGCGTCCGGGACGACGCCTGGCTCGACGATGCCGAGCTTGCCCATCAGCGCCGTCGCCGCCTGCTGCTCGGCCATTTTCTTCGACCCTGCCTGCCCCTTCGCCCGGTCACCCGTCTCGAGCTCTGCCTCGACCCTGAAGACCGGCGCATGATCCGGCCCCGAGCGCTCGACCAGCCGGTAGACCGGCGGCGCCAGCCCGCGCGCCTGCGCCCATTCCTGCATGCGCGTCTTGGCATCCGTCGGCGCCGAGGTCAGCTGGCGCAACCGGCCGCGCCAGTGCGCCGAGATGAAGCCGCGTGCCGCCTCGATCCCGCCGTCGAGGTAAAGCGCGGCGATCACCGCCTCGGTGGCGTCGGCCAGGATCGCCGCCTTGCGCCGGCCGCCCGAGATGCTCTCCGAGCGGCCGAGCCGCAGGTGCTCGCCCAAGCCGATCTCGCCTGCGACCTCGGCCAATGTCTCGCGCCGCACCAGCGCGTTGAAGCGCGGCGCCAGCGCGCCTTCGGCGGCTTCGGGATAAGCCTGGAGCAGCGCCTCGGCGATGCACAGCCCCAGAACGCGGTCGCCCAGGAACTCCAGCCGCTGATTGTCCGGCCGCGCCGCCGAGGCGCTCGAGGGATGCGTCAGGGCCTGCTCCAGCAGAGCGGCATCGCGGAACTCGTGCCCCAGAACGCTGCCCAGCTGCGCCTTGCGCGGCGGCCGCATCCCGCCTAGTGGATCACTTGCAGGAACCGCTCGGGCCGCCACTTCCAGACCTCCCAGAAGGCGCCGCTCGACGAGAGAGCGATGATCTCGGCCCGGCCGATCAGATTCTCGAGCGGCACCTGGCCGACCTCCGGGAACCGGCTATCGACCGAATTGTCGCGGTTGTCCCCCATGAACAGGATGTGCCCCTCCTGAACCTTGATGGGCGCCGTGTTGTCGACATAGCTCTCGCGCAGGTTCAGCAAATCGTGTCGCCGGCCCTCGGGCAGTTCCTCGACCCACTGCTCGATCGCGCAGTCGCCGCCCTGGGCGACCGGCTCGTTCAGGCAGCCGGCGAGCGCCATCACCTCGCCCTCCATGCCCTTGGGCTCGAAGAAATCCTCGTCCCGCGTCATCCCGACGGGAACGCCGTTGATGTTCAGCACGCCGTCGATCATCTGGATCGTGTCGCCCGGCAGCCCGATCACCCGCTTGATATAGTCGACGCAATCGTCCGGATCGCGCATCGGCCGGGTCAGGCCCACCGTGGAGAAGATGTTGCTGCCCAGCCGGGCGACGAACTCGACCGGCCCCTCGCTGCATTGATCCTTCCTGGGGTGCTTGAAGACAACCACGTCGCCGCGCTCGGGCAGCGAGCTCCAGATCCGGCCGCTGAACAGGTCGGGCGAGAACGGGAACGCGTACCGCGAGTAGCCATAGGCATATTTGGAAACGAACAGATAGTCGCCGACCAGCAGCGTCGGCTTCATCGAGCCCGAGGGGATCGAGAACGGCTGGAACAGGAACGAGCGGAAAAGCATGGCGATGACCAAGGCCCAGAAGATGGTCTTGGTCGTCTCCCAGGCGCCTTCCTTTTTCTTGGCGACCGCCTTGGCCATATCGGGGATCCTCTTGCGCCGGGTGCGGCGTATGTGACGGCGCGCCCCCCCGGAGTCAAGCCGCGGTCAAGCCGCGGTCAAGCGGCGGTGCCGAGCCCGGATCGCGGCCTCACGCCGGCTGCGAAGGCACCGCCTCAATGACGACGAAGGCCTGTGCATAGGGCTCGTCGTCAGTGATCGTCACATGGATGCGCGCCTCCATGCCATGCGGGATAAGCGTGCGCAGCCGTTCGGCGGCGCCGCCGGTCAGCTGCATCGTGGGCTGGCCGCTCGGCAGGTTGACGACCCCCATCTCGCGCCAGTTGACGCCCATGCGCAACCCGGTGCCGAGCGCCTTGGAGCACGCCTCCTTGGCCGCCCAGCGCTTGGCGTACGAGGCCGCGCGCTGCCGGCGACGATCCGACTTCGCCTGCTCGATCTCGGTGAAGCAGCGCTGCACGAACCGGTCGCCCCAGCGCTCGAGCGTCCGCGCCACGCGCCTGATGTCGGTCAGATCCGTGCCAATGCCGACGATCATGGCGAGCCCCTTGTCTGGCCCGCCGCTCCGTGGCGAACGTTCCGACTGATAGCACACGGTCGGAGCCGATCCAGCCGCCCCCCTGCGCAGCCCCCTTGCGCACCTCCTCCGAAACCCCTGCGCATGACCGCGCGGCCGCGCCGCGAATACGCTATACTAACGGGCCGATTCGGCGGGAGGGCGGCGTGGAGGCATTTCGGCACGACGCCTGGGCGGCTGGCGACAGCTATGACGCCTATATGGGGCGCTGGAGCCGGCGGATCGCGCCGCGCTTCCTCGACTGGTTCAACGCCCCGCCAGCGCTCGACTGGCTGGAAATCGGCTGCGGCACGGGCGCGCTGACCGAGGCGATCCTCGTGCGCGGCGCACCGGCCAATCTGCTGGCCATCGACCCTTCCGAGAGCTTCATCGCCATGGCGCGCCGCCGGAATGCCAATGACGGGCGTGCGCTTCTCCGCACCGGTGACGCGCAGGCGCTGGGCGAGGCCGATGCCAGCCGCGACATCGTCGTCTCCGGGCTCGTCCTCAACTTCGTCCCGGATGGTTCGCGGGCGCTCGCCGAGATGCGGCGGGTGCTGCGACCCGACGGCCGTATCGGTCTCTATGTCTGGGACTATCCGGGCGGCGGTGTCGGTTCATGCGCGCCTTCTGGACCGCTGCCATCGAGCTCGACCCCGCCGCCGCCGACCTGGCCGAGGGCCGGCGCTTTCCGTTCTGCACGCTCGAAGGGCTTGCGGAGCTCGTCGCATCGGCCGGTCTGCGCGTCACGCGCTCGACGGCGCTGGAGGACGAGGCCGTCTTCAGCGACTTCGACGACTTCTGGCGCCCGTTCACCCTCGGCGCCGGGCCGGCGCCCGGCTATTGCGTGGCACTTCCGGCCGAGGCGCGCGAGCGACTGCGCGCCCGCCTGGACCAGACCCTCCCGCGCGAGGCCGACGGCTCGATCAGGATGCCCCTGCGCGCCTGGGCGATTGCTGCCGAGCCGAAGCTGAGGCCGACCGGACGCCGCTCAGCCGGCCCGCGCCGCGTCCATCTCGGCGCGCATCCTGCGGATGGCGTCGGCCAAGCCGACGAAGATCGCCTCGCCGATCAGGAAATGGCCGATGTTGAGCTCGATCACCTGCGGCAGAGCGGCGATCGGTCCGACGCTGGCATAGCTCAGCCCGTGCCCGGCGTGGACCTCGAGCCCCAGCATCGTGCGCGAAGGTCGCCATCTCGGTCAGCCGCGCGAGCTCGGCGTCGCGCGCCTGCGTGCGCCCCTCCACCCAAGCGTCGCAGTAGGCCCCGGTGTGCAGCTCGACCACGGCCGCGCCGACGCGCCCTGCTGCCTCGACCTGGCGCCGGTCGGCCGCGATGAACAGCGAGACGCGGCAGCCGGCCTCTGCCAAGGGCGCGATGAACCGGGCGAGCCGCGCCTCGTCCGAAGCCACCTCGAGCCCGCCCTCGGTTGTGCGCTCCTCGCGCCGCTCGGGCACAAGGCAGACGGCGTGCGGTCGATGGCGCAGCGCGATGGCCTGCATCTCGTCCGTCGTGGCCATCTCGAAGTTCAGCGGCAGCGTCAGCTCGGCCGCCAGACGCTCGATATCGGCATCGCGGATGTGCCGCCGGTCCTCGCGCAGATGCGCGGTGATGCCGTCCGCGCCCGCCTCGGCCGCCAGATGCGCCGCCCGCACCGGGTCCGGCACGGTGCCGCCGCGGGCGTTGCGAACCGTCGCCACATGGTCGATGTTGATGCCGAGCCGCAGCCGACCCGATGTGTCGGACGCCCGTTCCCCAGCCGCCAGCCTGTCAGGCATTGTCGCCCTCCCGTGCGTCCGCCGAGCCGTAGGCGGCGAGCTCGGCATCGATCCGCGCCCGCTGCCGCGCCTGGATGGCCAGCAGCTTCTTGCGCCGCCGTTCCTGGTATGCGGCGATCAGCGGACCGATCACCCAATAGCAGATGATAGCGACGATCAGGCCCGGGATGATGCCGCCGATCAGATAGGGCAGCGAAGATGTCAACCATGAACGCGCGCAGCCCGTCGACCATCGAGGGGCCATAGCCGAACCAGCTCTTGACCGTACCCCAGAGCGAATTCAGCCCCTCGGCAAAGGCGTGGGTGATGACCTCGAAGTCCGAGCCGCGATGATAGAGCCCCAGGATCCAACGCCCCGTCCAGAGCGAGGTCGAGGCGATGAGCGGAAATGTCAGCGGGTTGCCGACGATGGTGCCGAACAGCGACGCGATGATGTTGCCACGCACCAGCCAGGCGAAGGCGGCCGCGACGAGGAAATGCAGGCCGAAAAAGGGCGTGAACGACGCCAGGGCGCCGCAGGCGAAGCCCAGCGCAATGCGATGCGGGCTGTCCGGCAGCCGACGCATCCGCTTGTTGATATAGTCGAAACCGCGCCAGAAGCCTTTGCGCGGCGCAACCGTCGCCCGAACCCGGTCATAGGTCGATGGGCGCTCGCGCCGCTTGAAAATCATCGTTCTCCGCGTCCGCCGTCAATGCGCCAGCATGGCCGCGCTGCCCAGCGGCAGACGCGGCTGGCCGGCCTCTCCCGGTTGGCCCGTCGCCCCGGCCCGGCCCGTCGCCCTGTCGACCTGGTTCACGAAGCTCTGGGCCCGCAGCGCGCTCAGGATATCGCCCAGATGTTTCGCATCCCTGACTTCCATGTCGATGCTCATCTGAAAGAAGTCGGGCTTGCGGGTGGTGATCGACAGATTGTCGATGTTGGCACGCTGCTCGCCGATCAGCGTGCAGACGACGCCCAACGCCCCCGGTTGATTGGCCAGCGTCAGCTCGATGCGCGCAAGATTGTTGGCGTTGCGCGACGCCTCCTCCGCCCAGGCCAAATCGTGCCAGCGCTCGAGCGCGTCCTCGAACTCCTCCAGCATGGGGCAGAAGATCGCGTGCACGATGATGCCGCCCTTGCGCCCCAGGCCGATGATCCGGTCGCCCGGAATGGGCCAGCAGCAATCGCAGAACTTGACGGCCCGGCCGCGCTTAATGCCGCGAATGCGCGTGCCGTTCGTCGGCTCCTCCACCGGCTCGACCCGCGCCGCCGGTTGGGCGGGATAGACGGCGGCGATGATCTGCGCCGTGGTGATGCGGCCACGCGCGAGATCGGCCAGCATGTCCTCGGCCGAAGGGTAGGTCAGCCGCTCGGCGGCGACCGCAAAGGTCTTCTCGCCGGCCTCGCGCCCGGCGCGGGCAAAGCCCTGCATGACGAGGTCGCGGCCGAGCGCCACCTGCTCGGTGCGCAGCCGCGTGCGCAGCGCGCGGCGGATCGCCTGCTTGGCGCGCCCCGTCTGGGCGATGTCCTCCCAGTGCGGGCTCGGGCTCTGCCCGCGCGCGGTGATGATCTCCACCTGCTGGCCGTTGCGCAGCCGGGTCCACAATGGCACGCGCCGCCCGTCGACCATGGCGCCGGCGGTGTGGTTGCCGACCTTGGTGTGGATCGCATAGGCGAAATCGATCGGCGTGGCGCCGCGCGGCAGGCCGACCACGTCGCCCTTGGGGGTGAAGCAGAAGACCTGGTCGTGGAACAGGTCGAGCTTGACGTTTTCCAGGAACTCCTGCGGCTCGTCGCCCTTCTCCAGCCGCGCCACCAGGTCGCGCAGCCACAGATAGGGGTCGACCGCATACTGGTTCTCGGCCCGCACGCCGTCCTTGTAGGCCCAGTGCGCCGCGACGCCGCTCTCGGCCACGGCGTGCATCTCCTCGGTGCGGATCTGAATCTCGGTGCGCGTCGCCGACGATGAATAGACGGTCGTGTGCAGCGAGCGGTAGCCGTTCGCCTTGGGGCTGGAGATATAGTCCTTGAACCGCCCTGGCACGGCGCGCCAGTGCCGGTGCACGGCGCCGAGCGCACGGTAGCAATCCCCCTCGGTCAGGCAGATGATGCGGAAGGCGTAGATGTCCGAGAGCTGGCTGAACCCGGTCTGCTTCTCCTCCATCTTGCGCCAGACGGAATAGGGGCGCTTCTCGCGACCCTCGATGCGGACACCGACGCCCGCCTCGTCGGTGAAGGCGCGGATCTGCGCGCTGATCTCGGGGATCAGGTCGCCGGTCTCGCGGCGCAGCTTCAGGAAGCGGCGCAGGATCGAGGTGCGTGCCTCGGGGTTCAGCACCTCGAAGGCCAGATCCTCCAGCTGCTCGCGGATGGTCTGCATGCCCATGCGCCCGGCGAGCGGCGCATAGATCTCCATCGTCTCGCGCGCGATCCGCTCGCGCTTCTCCGGCGCCAGGTTGCTGATCGTGCGCATGTTATGCAGCCGGTCGGCCAGCTTGACCAGGATGACGCGGACGTCGCGCGCCATGGCCAGCAGCAGCTTGCGGAAATTCTCGGCCTGTGCCGTCTCGGTCGAGGTCAGCTCGAGCTGAGTCAGCTTGGTGACGCCGTCGACCAGCTCGGCGATCTCGGTGCCGAACAGCCGGACGATGTCGTCATAGGTGGCGTCAGTGTCCTCGAGCGTGTCGTGCAGCAGGGCCGTGACGATCGAGGCATCGTCGAGGCGCAGATCCGTCAGGATCGCCGCAACCTCCAGCGGATGGCCGAAATAGGGGCCGCCATCGGCGCGACGCTGGCTGGCGTGCATCTTCGCGCCGAAGACATAGGCACGGTTCAGCAGCGCCTCGTCGGTGTGAGGGTTATAGTCCCGGACCCGTTCGACCAGCTCGAACTGACGGATCAACCGGGCCTCCTTCCCCGGGCTGCCTGCCCCGATCCCGGGGCCGCCGCCTTACCTGCCCTGCTCCGCCATCAGCGCGCGCAGCAGCTTTTCCTCGTCGAGATCGTCCAGTGAGGGCTGCGGCATGGCCTCGGCCCCGCCCGCCATCAAGAGGGCCATGTTGTCCTCCTCGGGCTCGTCGACCTCGATGTGCCGCTGGTGGCTCTCGACCGCGCTCTCGTAGAGCTCGTCGGTCGGCGTCGTGCCATCGGCGATCTCGCGCAGGGCCACGACCGGGTTCTTATCGTTGTCGCGGTCGATGGTGATCGGGCTGCCGGACGATATCATCCGGGCCCGATGCGCGGCGAGCATGACGAGGTCGAACCGGTTCTGGACCTTCTCGACGCAATCTTCGACTGTGACGCGAGCCATAAGCGCGCTTCCTTTCGGGTCGGCAGCTGGGAAACACGTTATCTAAGCGCAGAGGCGTCGGGTTGCAAGCGCATGGACATGCGGTGACGTGCGGTTCCGCCAGACGAGCACCCAACTGCCGCGGTCGACCCGGACAACGACACCCGTGTTCATCAACGAGACGGTGAAGTCCTGGTGCGAGGCGGCGGGCGTGGAGTTCACGCGCTCGCGGCCGTACCGCAAGAACGACCAGGCGCACGTCGAGCAGAAGAACGGCGCGATCGTGCGGCGGATGGTGGGCTACCGGCCACTCGAGGGGCTCGTTGCCGCCGAGGCTCTGGCGCGGCTCTACCGGCCGATGCGCCTGTTCGTGAACTTCTTTCAACCCTCCTATCGGCTCGCCGAGAAGCGGCGCGAGGGCGCTCTTGTCCGCAAGCGCTATCATCCGCCGCTGACGCCGCATCCGTTCGCGGGCAGCCGGATGCTGCGGGACATGCTGAAGGTGGAAGGGCGCGCCGTCGGTCGCCGTCACGTTGCCCCGCTCATGAAGAAGATGGGCGTCGAGGCGATCTACCGGCGGCCCGACACCTCGATGAGCTGGCCCCGATTTCCTTGGACACCATTTTGTCCGAGGAGAAATCGAGATGAGCGAGACGAGGGACACCAGTATGAACTCGCGCGAAGGAGCGTCTGCTGTTGATGCGCCTGTGGGCAGGGTGGGCGGGTGCAGCCCGTCCACGCTGTCCACGGGCGAGGCAGCAAGCGAGGGCGGTCGGCTGGAGGTCGGGCCGCTCGGCCACGGGCAGCGCTGGAGCTTGGCGCGCAAGCGGGCGGTGGTGATGCGGATGCTCCGGGGCGAGTCGGTCGAGCTGCTCTCGCGCGCGCTCGGGGTGCCGGTCCACAAGCTCGAGCGCTGGCGCGACAAGGCCGAGGCGGCGCTCGACGGGGCGCTGAAGGAGCGCGAGAGCGACACCGCCGACGCCGATCTCGCCGCGGCCATGCAGCGCATCGGCGAGCTCACCATGGAGAACGAGCTCCTGCGCGCGAGGATGGAGCGCCCGAGCGGCCCTTTGGCCCGGAGGAGGTCGCGGTGACGGCCGGGGCGATCTCTCCCACGACCGGCCGCCGCTACGGCGTCGCGCGCGTCTGCCGCGTCTGGGGCGTGGCGCGCTCGTCGTTCTACGCCGCGAGGGCCGCCGTCGCCGAGGAGCGGCCGCAGCGGACGCCCGGCCGGCGCGGACCGAAGCCCGCGATCTCCGACGCCGATCTCCTCGCCGCGATCCGGGCCGACCTCGTGCGCTCGCCCTGGTCGGGCGAAGGGCATCGCAAGGTGTGGGCGCGCTTGCGTGTGCTCGACGGCCTGCGCGTCGCGCGAAAGCGCGTGCTTCGCCTCATGCGGGAGAACGCGCTCCTCTCGCCGCATCGGGCACGCCCGCGCCCGGAGCAGACGCACGATCGCAGGATCGTCACCGAGGCGCCGAACGTGATGTGGGCGATCGACGCGACGCAGATCACCACCGCCCGCGACGGCAAGGTCTGGCTCTTCGGCGTCGCCGAGCACTGGAACGCCGAGCTCGTCGGTTGGCATGTGACGAAGCACGGCACCCGGCACGAGGCCCTGCAGGCGATGAGCATGGCGGTGTCCGAGCAGTTCGGGCACCTCGGCCGCGACGCCGCCCGAGGTCTCGCCCTGCGGCACGACCACGGCAGCGCCTTCATGTCCGAGGACTTCCAGCGCCAGGTGAAGGCCTGGGGCATGACGCCGAGCTACGCCTTCGTCGCCCAGCCCGAGACGAACGGCGTCATCGAGCGCCTCTTCCGCACCTTCAAGGAGCAGGTCGTGTACGGACGGATCTTTCAGACGATCAAGGAGGTCCGCGACGCCGTTCGCGCGTTCGTCGCCCGCTACAATACTGAGTGGCTGGTCGAGAAGAACGGCCTCGTCAGCCCCACGGCCGCGAGAGAGCGCTGGATGGCGGCCAACCTCAAGGCGGCCGCGTAGTGCAAACTATTGTCCAGGGAACCGGGTGCGGTACAGCCCGACACCTCGAAGCCGGTACCGGGGCACAAGATCTACCCCTACCTGCTTCGCAACCTGGCAGTGACGCGGCCCAACCAGGTCTGGGCTGCCGACATCACATACGTGCCGATGGCGCGAGGCGTTCGACTTCACCTACGTGCCGATGGCGCGGGGGTTTGTCTATCTCGTCGCCATCGTCGACTTGTTCAGCCGCAAGGTCCTGGCCTGGCGGCTCTCGATCACGCTGTCGGCGGACTTCTGCGTCGAGGCTCTGGAGGAGGCGCTCGCGCGGCATGGCAAACCGGAGATCTTCAACACGGACCAGGAAAGCCAGTTTACCTCGGCCGACTTCACCAAGGTGCTGAAGGCCGCCAAGATCGCGATCAGCATGGACGGCAAGGGCGCCTGGCGCGACAATGTCTTCGTCGAGCGGCTCTGGCGCACGATCAAGTACGAGGAGGTTTATCTGAGCGCCTTACGTCGGCGTCGCGGCAGCCCGCGCTTCGATCGGCCGGTATCTGGGCTTCTACAATCCTGTTTCATCACGCCCATCTGTCTATGCCATTGTAGCGAAGAGGTTTTGTTGATCGGGATGCGATCCTGCGGGGTGTTTGGGGTTCTGCCGTGCGCGGTGAGCGAGCAGCTGGGCGGCCGGACCGCCCAGCTCCGAGCGAGCGAAGATCCACGGACCGTCCGGTAGCGGATGAGCACCCTGGATATCGCCGGCCTTCGCGGCCAGTCTGAGGGTCTTCTTCGCGACGCCGAGCAGGCGCGCCGCGCTGGTCAGGTTGAGTCAGGGCTCGATACCGTCCGAAGCGGGGCGGAACACCGGGATCCTGTGATGCGAGCGGAGGGCCGTGACACGCTCGCGGGTCCAGCGGTTGCCATGGCCGGTCAGCAGTCCGTTTCGGTTGAGGATGCCGGCGATCAGATCGTCGGAGGCGATGAGAACGAGTTGACGTACTGCCGCAATGACCTCGGGTGTGGTACTGTTGCGTTGGCCTCGACGCCGCTTCGGCAGGCGAAGCTCGGTATGCACGCCGCCGATCCAGTGGATCAGAAGAACGATCTGGGAGGTCTTGTCGTCTATGTCGGCGACCACCTCGAGGATGACCGTGCGCACGAATGCGCTTCTTGAGCCGGGCCTCGGTCGTCGGCGCCGCCCAGACAGTCCGAAGGTTCGCGCCGAGCGTGGCGGCAGCGATGGCGCCTGGCTCGACCACCCGCAGCAGCGCTTCCTCGATGCCATCGGCGACCCGCAGGCCGAAGGCGATGCGAGCCGCGGCTCGGCATTGTCGAGCAGGCCGCGCCAGCAGGAATCGCGCGGGATATCATGCTTGACCCCCGTGTAGCGGACCGTCAGCTTGCGACCGCAGCGCCGCATGTTCAGACAAACTGAGCCACCTGAGTCCCGACCGACGGATCGATGCCGGCTTCTGCGAGCCGCTCGGTGTAGGTGATCGACAGGTATTGCGAGCCGCGGTCCGAGTGGTGGATCAAGTCTTTATTCCCGTGCGTCTTTCTCTGTCAGATTGCCTGGTCGAGGGCGTCAAGGACGAATTGGGTCGACAGGGGACGTGGAGACGCGCCAGCCGACAATGCGTCTGGCGAACACGTCGATGACAAGCGCCACATAGGCCGTGCCGGACCAGGTCGGCACGTAGGTGAAGTCGCTCGCCATTGTCCTCGGACCAAGGCGGACAAGGCTCGCCCCGGAGCTGGTTCGGGCGCACGGTCTTGAATTGGCGGTTGACCTTGTCGTCCGGGCAGGGTCGCGCCGCGTCGGGCTTGGTGGTAACGATCTTTCGGCCCCGGACGACCCCCTTGATCCCCATGCCCTTCATCAGCCGCTCCACCGTGCACCGCGCCACGTCGAAACCCTCCCGGCGCAGCGCGTGCCAGACTTTCCGGGCGCCGTAGAGCTCGCGGTTCTCCTCCCAGACCCGCGCGATCTCGATGCGCAGGGCCGCGTCGGACTTCGGGCGGGCCGGCGCGGTTGGGCTCGCGCCCCTCGAGGACGCGCTGGCGATACGTCGACGGAGCGATCGGCAGCACGCGACAGATCGGCTCGACCCCGAACACCCGACGGTGTTCTTCAAGGAAATCGGTCATTTGCGAGACGGGCGGTCGATGAGAACGGCGGTGAGAAAGTCGGCCACGGGAGCAGCGGCGGGATGATCCCGCGGCGGGCGGCGTAAAAGTCGGCCACGTATGCCCTTCCTGGCGGCAGGGAGGGCGGGGGCATTTTCACTGTGGAGCTGTATCGGAAGGTACGTCGGGCCTACTTCAGGCAGGGCATGAGCAAGCGGGCGATCGCGCGCCACTTCGGATCCCGCGCGACGGCGTGGACAAGATGATCGTCTATTCGGTGCCGCCGGGGTATCGACGGACGGCGCCGATCAAGCGGCCGAAGCTGGACGGGTTCACCGAGATCATCGACGGATGGCTGCGCGAGGATGCCGACCGGCCCCGCTAGCAACGCCACACGGCGAAGCGGGTTCTCGACCGACTTCGATGACGAGCACGGGTTCACCGGCGGCTACACGATCGTGAAGTCGTATCTGCGCGAGCATCAGCGGCGCAGCCGGGAGATGTTCGTGCCGCTGCACCACGCGCCCGGGCACGCCCAGGCGGACTTCGGCGAGGCGCTGGTGGAGATCGGCGGGATCGAGCAGACGGCACACTTCTTCGCCTTCGACCTGCCGCACAGCGACGCCTGTTATGTCCGGGCCTATCCGGCGGCGACGGCGGAGGCGTGGGCCGACGGCCACGTCCATGCCTTCGCGTTCTTCGGGCGGGTGCCGCTGTCGGTGCTCTACGATAACGACCGCTGCCTGGTGGCGCGCATCCTGCCGGACGGGACGCGCCAAGCGGGCCCGCGCTCTTCAGCGGATTGCTGTCGCACTACGTGATCGAGGATCGCTCCGGGCGGCCCGGCAAGGGCAACGCCAAGGGCGCCGTCGAGGGGATCGTCCGCTGGTCGCCGCGCAATTTCATGGTGCCGCTACCGCGGTTCGCCACGTGGGACGACTTCAACGCCTGGCTGGAGGAGCAGTGCCGCAAGCGCCACGCCAATGTTCTCCGCGGCCACAGCGAGACGATCGGCGAGCGGCTCCAGCGCGATCTCGAGGCGATGGCGCCGCTGCCGGCGCCCTGGACCAGGCAGCGCGCTGGTGGACTGGGAGCTGCCCGCCGAGTTCCAGGCTCTGCGCCGGCTGATGGAGGCGCGGCTGCTCAAGGTCGGCCGCCGCGAGTACGTGCAGGTGTTGCGGCTCCTGGAGACCTTCGATCTCGCCGAGCTGCAAGTGGCGGTGAAGACTGCGCTCAGGATGGGCGCCGTCGGCTTCGACGCCATCAAGCATCCGGTCCTGTGCCAGGTCGAGAGGCGGCCACCGAGGCTCGACCTCGACATCTACCCCTACCTGCCGCGCGCCAGGGTCGGGACCACCTTGGCGGCGAGCTACATGTGTCTGATGGCCGGTTGCCCAGGCATGAGCGAGGCGCCGAAGCTGCTGCTCGACCATCACCTCAAGACGCTGAAGCTGCCGACCTTCCTCCGAGACTACGCCAAACTCGCCCGCCCGGCGGCATACGCCGCCAGGATCGTGATCTGCGCGCGTCCGCGCGCGGGGCGCCGCCGAGGGTCAGGACCATGTGCAGTTCCTCGCCAGGCTGGTCGAGCTCGAGCTGATCGACCGCGAGCGCCGGATGATCGAGCGCCGGATCAAGGCGGCGAAGTTCCCGGTGACGAAGAGCTTCGACAGCTTCGACTTCAAGGCGATCTCGTCGCTCAACAAGATGCAGGTGCTGGAGCTCGCCCGCTGCGAGTGGATCGAGCGCCGCGAGAACGTCATCGCCCTCGGCCCGAGCGGCACGGGCAAGACGCAGTTACCCATTGCGACGCCGGGTTCGATGCCACGGGGAAGTCAGAGGAGTTCTTAGCTTCGACAGCGTGATCGCGGATCATGCCCGGTTCCCGGCATGCCGGGAACCGGGTCAGGGTGTCGGCGCGAACCAGGCCGTTCGGGCTCCGAAGACCCTGAGAGATCCGAGGATCGTCTCGTCACCGTGATGCTGTGAGCCCAATCCGGCCGCGCCGACGGGGGCAAGTGTGACGCGATTGTGGCGACCCGTTCGAATTCCGGGCCCGGCCACGAATGACATACCTGGCTGTGCCGGTCGGTGCGCGGTTCCACTCAAGCCAAGGAGCACGCCATGACAAGACGAACCATCGGCATCGATCTCGCCATTCGCGGCTACCACGTTGGCCAGATCTTCGACGACGGGCACCCCATAAGTAAGCCGATCCGCTTTCGGAACGACCCCGCTTCGCTCGATGCCTTTGTTGCGAGGGCGATCGGGGCATCTCGCCCGGAGAGACGGTCCAAGCCCTGATGGAGCCGACAGGGATGAGCTGGTTCCCGGTTGCGCACCGCCTTGCCGACGCCGGCGTCGAGGTCATCCGTGTCAAGGGCCAGCGCGTCCGCGCCCTGCGGCGCTATCTCTCCGAACATGCAAAGACCGATCTCGCCGATGCCCAGGTGCTCGGCGCCATGCCGCTGTTCGGCGGGCCGCGCTTCGATCCCGTCCACATTCCGGCGCCGAAGAGCCACGCGCTGCAGCGCCTGACCAAGCAGCGATCGCGCTTCCAGGACGCCGTCGCCGGAGCCAAGCGCCGTCTGCTCGACCTTGTCCGCTGGGCCTCGCCCAGCCTCGAGGCCGTCCTGCCCGATCTGCGCTCGCGCTGCTGCAGAACTGGGTCGATCCCGCCGCTGTCCTGAAGGCTCGGCGGTCGACCCTGGCCCGCTTCGTCGGCCGGAACGCCAGCGGCAACCACCCGCATTCCGGCCCGTTCGTCGACGCCCTCGTCGATGGCCTGAAGCGGGCCGCCGGTGACGCCCTCGCGCTTCACGGCCGCCACGTCGACTTCACCGACCTGCGGGCGGACGCTCTCGAGGTCGGCATCATCATCCGCCACCCTCGAGGGAATCGCGGAACTCGACCGCCGCGCATCGCCGCCCTCTACGCCGAGGTCCACCCGTCCGACGCGCTGCGCACGATCCCGGGCATCGGGCAGCATCTCGCTCCGGTGCTGATCGGCGTGCTCCATACTTCCGAACGCTTCCGCTCCGAAAGCCACATCCGTGGCTTCTGCGGGCCTTTTCCGAACCGATCCGATTCGGGCGGCGCCGAGCGGCCGGGGTAGAAGATCAGCCAGTCCGGCAACGACCGCATCAAGCGCGTCCTGATCCTTGCTGCCGATACCGCCCGCCGGATCGACCCGGAGAGCGAACCGCCCCGTGTGTGGATGCCCCCTTCGATGCAAGCGGTTTTTGGCGGTTGAGGACGTGCGGTCAGGTGCGGTCGTGTGTCCGGCCTCGTGATGCGGCCGTCGAATTCGCCGCGGGCCTGTATGGAGATGTGCGGGTCGCGTCCCTATCGGGTTTGCGTGCTCTGCGGCGCGCGGCGCGGTACAGGTTCCTGCGACCCCGTCTCATCGACCGATGTCCCTTACCCCTCCTTCGACCTGCTCACATCGCCGGCGCACCCGCCCCCCGCCGGGTCAGGCGGCGACGGGATCTCTGTAGGTCTCTTCGCGAACCGTCAGCGCCCAGACGGTCCGCGCCATCTTGTTGGCGAGCGCGACGACGACGACCATGCGGGGCTTGCGCGCCATCATGCGGGCGAGCCACGAGCCCTTCGGCGGTCCCTTCCGAGCCGCCCACGTGACGACCGCCGAGGCGCCGATGATCAGCAGGCGCCGGATGTCGCGCTGCCCCATCTTCGAGGTGCTGCCGAGCCGGGTCTTGCCGCCGGTCGAGTTCTGTCTCGGCGTCAGGCCGACCCAGGCGGCGAAGTCGCGCCCGCTGCGGAACGTGGTCATGGACGGGCAGAACGCCTGCACCGCGGTCGCGCAGATTGCGCCGACACCGGGGATTGTCATCAGTCGCGCGATCTGCGCGTCCTTCGGCGCCCTTCGCCTGATGTCCTTCTCGAGGGCGCCGATCTTCGCGCCGAGCGCGGCGATCTGGTCGAGCAGGAGCTGGGCGAGATCGCGCACCGTCTCCGGCAGCAGGACCGTCTCGTCGCCGACGGCCTGCGCCAGCCGATCAATGCGCGCGGGACCTTGGGGCGCGACGACGCCATGCTCGGCGAGATGCCCCCTGAGCGCGTTGATCGACTGGGTTCGCTGACGCACCAGAAGGTCCCGCGTCCGGAACAGCATTCCCTGGCCCTGTTGGTCTGCCGTCTTGACCTCCACGAAGCGCATGGTCGGGCGCGACGCGGCTTCGGCGATGGCCTCTGCGTCGGCGGCGTCGTTCTTCTGTCGTTTCACGAAGGGCTTTACGTAGATCGGCGGCACGAGCTTCACCTCATGGCCGAGCGCCGCGATCTCCCGGCCCCAGTGATGAGCGCTCGCGCAGGCCTCCATGGCGACGAGCGCCGACGGCTGCGCGGCGAGAAACGACAGAACCATGTCCCGCGGAAGCTTTTTGCGGAACACGATTGCGCCGTCCGCGGCCGCGCCGTGCAACTGGAACGTAGACTTGGCGAGATCGATGCCGATGATGGTAGCTTGCGCCATGGATACCTCCTCCTTCAGGTGATCGTCAGCACAACCACCGTGGTACATCGCGATGCCGCCGGGCGGGGGCATCCACTCCATCGGGTTTGCCGGAGGCTCCGAACCTTGAGAAGGTGGAGCCATGACGACGACATCGAACCGATATTCACCGGAGGTGCGCGCCCGTGCGGTGCGCATGGTTGTGGATCACCAGGCGGACTACGCGTCGCAGTGGGCGGCCATGCAGTCGATCGCGCCGAAGTTCGGGTGCGCGGCCGAGACGTTGCGCAAATGGGTGAGGCGCGAGGAACGTGACACGGGTCAGCGCGCGGGGCCGACGAGCGACCAGCTTGCGCGTCTCAAGGAGCTGCAGCGGGAGAACCGCGAGCTGCGCCAGGCGAACGAGATTCTTCGCAAAGCGTCCGCGTTTTTCGCCCAGGCGGAGCTCGACCGCCATCCGAGGAAATGAAGATGTTCATCGACGAGCATCGTGAGGACTACGGGGTCGAGCCGATCTGCCGCGTGCTGCCGATCGCCCCGTCGACGTATCGCGTGCATGCCGCGCGTGTATCCGATCCTGAGAAGGGCCCCGACCGAGCCAGGCGCGACGCCGCCCTGCGGCCAGCGATCCAGCGCGTCTCGGGCCTGAGAACTTCCAAGTCTACGGCGTGCGAAAAGTCGAATTCGCCGCGACGCTCGAATGGTCGACCGGTTCGACCACCGCCGGCTCCTCGAGCCCATCGGAAACATCCCGCCGGCCGAGGCGGAAGCCCGCTTCTATGCCCGATCAGCCGAGCTCGCTATGGTGGCGTCGACCTTCGACAAACCAGCCTCCGGCAAACCCGATGGAGTGGATGCCCCCGCCCGGCGGCATCGCGATGTACCACGGTGGTTGTGCTGACGATCACCTGAAGGAGGAGGTATCCATGGCGCAAGCTACCATCATCGGCATCGATCTCGCCAAGTCTACGTTCCAGTTGCACGGCGCGGCCGCGGACGGCGCAATCGTGTTCCGCAAAAAGCTTCCGCGGGACATGGTTCTGTCGTTTCTCGCCGCGCAGCCGTCGGCGCTCGTCGCCATGGAGGCCTGCGCGAGCGCTCATCACTGGGGCCGGGAGATCGCGGCGCTCGGCCATGAGGTGAAGCTCGTGCCGCCGATCTACGTAAAGCCCTTCGTGAAACGACAGAAGAACGACGCCGCCGACGCAGAGGCCATCGCCGAAGCCGCGTCGCGCCCGACCATGCGCTTCGTGGAGGTCAAGACGGCAGACCAACAGGGCCAGGGAATGCTGTTCCGGACGCGGGACCTTCTGGTGCGTCAGCGAACCCAGTCGATCAACGCGCTCAGGGGGCATCTCGCCGAGCATGGCGTCGTCGCGCCCCAAGGTCCCGCGCGCATTGATCGGCTGGCGCAGGCCGTCGGCGACGAGACGGTCCTGCTGCCGGAGACGGTGCGCGATCTCGCCCAGCTCCTGCTCGACCAGATCGCCGCGCTCGGCGCGAAGATCGGCGCCCTCGAGAAGGACATCAGGCGAAGGGCGCCGAAGGACGCGCAGATCGCGCGACTGATGACAATCCCCGGTGTCGGCGCAATCTGCGCGACCGCGGTGCAGGCGTTCTGCCCGTCCATGACCACGTTCCGCAGCGGGCGCGACTTCGCCGCCTGGGTCGGCCTGACGCCGAGACAGAACTCGACCGGCGGCAAGACCCGGCTCGGCAGCACCTCGAAGATGGGGCAGCGCGACATCCGGCGCCTGCTGATCATCGGCGCCTCGGCGGTCGTCACGTGGGCGGCTCGGAAGGGACCGCCGAAGGGCTCGTGGCTCGCCCGCATGATGGCGCGCAAGCCCCGCATGGTCGTCGTCGTCGCGCTCGCCAACAAGATGGCGCGGACCGTCTGGGCGCTGACGGTTCGCGAAGAGACCTACAGAGATCCCGTCGCCGCCTGACCCGGCGGGGGGCGGGTGCGCCGGCGATGTGAGCAGGTCGAAGGAGGGGTAAGGGACATCGGTCGATGAGACGGGGTCGCAGGAACCTGTACCGCGCCGCGCGCCGCAGAGCACGCAAACCCGATAGGGACGCGACCCGCACATCTCCATACAGGCCCGCGGCGAATTCGACGGCCGCATCACGAGGCCGGACACACGACCGCACCTGACCGCACGTCCTCAACCGCCAAAAACCGCTTGCATCGAAGGGGGCATCCACACACGGGGCGGTTCAGTGAAGCAGCCCGTACTGCCGAACGGCGGGAAACGAGCCGGCAGCGCCCAACGCTCGCGCCACGAGCAATCCGGCTTGCCGCAGCGCCCCATGCCGCTCCGAGCCCGAATTCCGAGCTTGGTGCAGCGCGCAGCAATCGGAAAACTTGCGGAAAGGGGAGCTCGCCTCGATCGCTCGCGCTGCGACCACGCCATCGAAGCGGCCATTGACGCTCGATGCGGAGGCGACATTGGCGCGGATCCAGAGACGCCGCCCAGCTTTCGCATGACGCCAGAGAAGGCTTTCGCTAGGGTCGTCGCATTGGAAGTTGTGGGGAAGGGGCCATGGGATGGCCATGGGGGCAGGACCCGTTGAATTCTGGAGGCAGGCACAGGCTCTCGTGCTGGCCTGCGCGGCCGCGCAGGGCGCCGTTGTGCAGGGCGCCGCCGCGCAGCAGCAGCCCGCCGCCGCGATCCGCGTCGAACAGGTGCAGGTCGTCGATGCACAGGGCTTCGGGCGCCCCCTCGCGGCGTTCACCATGCTCGTGCCCAGCCACTGGCAGACCGCCGGCGGCGTGCAATGGGACCCGCAGAACCTCTGCAACCGCTCCGGCTACAACTTTGCGTGGAAGGCCGGCCTCCCCGACGACAGCGAGGGTGTGGCCGTGCTGCCGTCAATCACCTGGACGACGGCGCCGGGCGGCCCCTGTCCGCAGCTTCGGGTCGAGTTCGGCTCGCGATCTGCTGACCATCTATGCCCGCCAGCTCGTCCCGGACGCGCAGGTTCTCGACTATCGTCAACGCCCCGATCTCGTGAAGGACATCGAGGCTCTGGCCTATCGACAGGACTACGGCTCCTTCGCCTCGGAGATGCGGGTCGACGCCGGCGAGGTGCTCGTTGGCTTCACCGAGGGCGGTCGTGACATGCGCGGGTCCATCGCGGCACAGGTGATGCTTTGGCGCATGACCACTCCTGCGATGCACGGACTTCCCGGGATCGACGTCGGCGGCGGCACGTCGCTGCCGGCGTTTGCGGCCGTGGCGCCCGCCGGCCGGCTTGACCTCCGCGTGGCGGAACTGATCCGCAAATCGGTCCGGCCCGGCGCGGAATGGTCGCAGGAAATCGCCCGCCATCACGCGGTCCTGAATCGCCAGAACCGCGAGCACGCCACCCGCATGTCGCAGATCACGTCGCAGACCAACGCCGAGATTGGCGACATCATCCACCAGGGCTATCGAGACCGCGAGACGATCCGCGACCGTGGCCAACGCGAGACAATCGAGGCGATCCGCGGGGTGGAAACCTTCAACGACCCAATCAACGGCGGCACCGTGCAACTCGATAACACCTACAAGCATGCCTGGCAGCTCCAGGACGGGTCGTACGTGCTCACGGACGACGAGTTCTTCAGCCCGTACCAGAGCTTCGGCATCGACGGTCATCGTCTGCAGATCACGCCATGAGAGGGGAATGATGAGTATTTTCAGAGTTTTGCTGACTGCGTCCTGTATTGTGGTGTCAGCGGCCGCCACCGTCGGGACGCCGTCGGCGCAGAACACCTTCGGTCAGGCGCAGCAGGGCGGCGGTGGGTTCGGTCAGGTACAGCAGCTGCCCGGCGGCGGCACACTCGGCCAGCAATCTCCGGGTCTCATTGGTCAGCAGCCCGGTGATGGCGGACAGCAGCCGGGGTATCCTGGCCAACCACCGGGCCTTCAGGGTCAGCAGCCCGGTTACGGTGGGCAGCAGCCGGGGTATGCTGGTCAGCCGCCCGGTCTTCAGGGTCAGCAGCCCGGTTATGGCGGGCAGCAGCCGGGCCTTCAGGGGCAGCAGCCCGGTTATGGCGGGCAGCAGCCTGGCCTTCAGGGGCAGCAGCCCGGCTATGGCGCGCAGCAGCCCCCGGGTGTCACCGGTCGGGCGCAGCTCGATCCTCAGCTTCTGCAATATCTCGACCAGCTCGCCCAGTACGAGCGGCAAGATCTCGGCGTTCCGGCGTCGGAGCAACTCCACGCCGGCGCGATGCACGGCGCGACCCCGGCGTCGATTCCGGGCGGTCAGGTGATCACCACTCGCGGCCTCGTGGAGCTCATCCAGGGCCAGCAGACACCATACCTCCTCTTCGACGTGCTCGGCAGCGGCGAGACGCTTCCCGGCGCTATCCCGGCGGTTCCGGCCAGCTCTCCGGGAAGCTTCGACGACCAGACTTCGCAGCAGATGCGCCACTTCCTGCAGCAGGTCACGCAAGGTAACAGCGAGGTGCCGCTGGTCTTCTATTGTCTCTCGCGCGAATGCTGGATGTCCTACAATGCGGCTTTGCGCGCCATCAAGCTCGGCTACTCCAACGTCCTCTGGTACCGCGGCGGCATCGAGGCATGGAAGCAGACCGGCGGCCCGACCGTGCCCGCGGGCGGCGGCTACGGCCAGGGAAGTCAGGGTAATTGATGCTGAAGCGGCACCTGGCTCGATGCACGGCGGCAGCGAGCACCCGAAAGGTCTCCCCGCAGCGCTGCTGTCGATCATCGACGCAGCCGAGAGCACGGAAGGCGAGGTCTCGGCAAGCATCAGCATTCGGCCCCGTCACGAGCTGGAAGTCGCGCTCCTCGTCGGGTAGATCGTCGAATTGAGCGTAGGGGGGGCGGACGCACCGTGGCGGGTCAGCTTGACGGTGTGCTGAACGCCCAAGGAGGGAGGTCGTCGATCTTTGAAGCGGGATGTCCGCCAGCGATGGCCTCGAGTGTAGCCTTGAGATCTAGGGCCAGTCACGTACGACCGTTGTCCCTCCGAAACTTGGCTATGCGCGGAGCCCAGTGTCTCAGCCTGTTCGGAGCAATCGCATATTCGGCTTCCCGTCGTCAGGCGGGCGCGCTGCCGTGACTGATCAAGATCTTTCCTACCGTTCGAGGACGGCGAGTCGTGCCCTGATCTCGTCGGGCGTGAGGCCGCCCAGCGTGGCCGAGCCGGTATCGATCAGCAGGCGATAGACCCTCGCCAGGTCGGCGGCGGCGATCCGGTTTCCCGGGTCGAGCGACAGTGCGACGCGCCAGGCCTCGATGGCACGGACAACCTCGTCGGGGTCGGTGGCGGCCAGGCCGGCCCGCGCCACGCCCTCGAGGGTCCGTGCGTCCGACCGGTAGGGCAGCAGCTTCGAGGCCGCGCCGAACGTCTCGGCCGCATGGTCGAGGCGGGTCAACTCGGGCACCGGAGTTCTCCGCGTCCTCGCCGATGGCCAGGAGGTCCAGCATTCCCGCGTAGAGCAGCGACAGCGCGGCCGAGGTGCGCTGGTCCAGATCGCCTTCGGCGGCCCGCTCGCGAAAGCGCGCGAACGCTTCCTGACTCCGCTCGCGCGCCTCCTCGAGCCGGCGCATCCAAAGCGCGGGGGCGCCATCTCCGCTCCAGGGGGTGTCGGGCCGCTCCTCGGCGATGACGCGGGCGGCGAGATAGCCCATCGCGCCATCGACGAAGAGCAGTTCGGGCAGCATCTCGCGCAGCGGCCAGTCCCGGGTGGCCTCGACCCAACCATCGCCGCCGCCGATCAGTTCGTGCGGCCTGATCCGCATACGTCCCGAATTCGGGGGCGATCTCGGTCACGTAGTAGGCGTAGGGCTCCTCGACGCTGGCCGGCAGCTCGTCGACGACGTGACCGCCGGCCGGGTCGGACCAGATCAGCCGGGCCCGGTCGCCCGCGTCACCGATCCGGGCGAGATCGTCCTCCGTCAGAATGCGCGGGGCGAAGCCCAGCGCCCGCTGGCTCGGGCCACCGGTCAGCTCGACCTCGCCGCCGAGCAGATCGACCCTGAGGTCGACCAGCTCGCTGCGCTCCTTGCGGAAGAGTTCGAGATAGCTCTGGACGTAGACGTGTCCTTCCTCCTCAAGGAAGTTGCCCCAGAGGAGGATCAGCCCCTTGCCGTCGCCCAGTTGCGCCTCGAGATTCGGCAGCACGTCGTCGGGCCCGCAGGGCTCGCCCGACGGGATCAGGTGCACGACCGCCATTCCGACCGGGTAGCGCAGCGAATAGAGGGTATCCAGCTGGATAAGGTTGGCGAGCTTGCCCGCCGCTTCGCTGCGTGCGAGCGCGTCAATGTCGGGGCGCAACTTATAGTTCTCGTCCGGCCCCCCCAGCGCATAGGGAATGACGACAAGGTTGACGTCCGCGCCCGGGAAAAGCACGGGCTCGGCGCAGGGCGCCAACATGGCGGCATGCGCCGTCGGCGCCGAAAGGCCCGCCACGGCGCCCAGAAGCGCCGCTCCGAGCGATCGCAAGGCGCCGACGGTCACGAGGTCTCTCCGGTACAGGGGGTGCCGACCGGCGTCTGCACGGTGCCGAGCGTGCCGCGATAGGCCGAGTCGGCGGCGGCGCGCTCGACGGTCTCCAGTGACATGCCATCGACGAAGGCGGCGAGCCGATCGTGCTCCACATCCCTACCGGCTTCGGCCGTGAGGTCGTCCAGCAGCACCAGCGCCTGGCAGAAGAACTTGCGCGCCCGGTCATAGTCGCCCGTCATCAGTGCCCGGCTGGCGATGCCGACGGCAGCGTAGCTGCGCATGTGCACCGAGTCCTGCACCAGCCGCTTGAGGAACCGCAGCTCCAACTCCTGTGCATCGTAGAGAAAGCTGTCCTCGAAGTAGCGCTCGGTGGCCGGCCAGCTCGCGGCCGCGCTGCTGAGCAGCGGCACGACCGCCTGGACGAAGATCGCCTCGTCGCCGTCGAACAGGCCCCATACCTCGAGCACGACGTCGGCCTCGGTGAAGCCCTCGATCTCGTTCGCGATGTCGGACGGATTCTCGGGCATGCGGTTGGCGCAGACGATGACGTGGATCTCGCGGGATTCCAGCGAGATCTTCTCCACGTTGCTCTGCAGTTTGGTGCGCAGCGCCGAGCGCAGCGCGTCGATGTCAACGTCACCCGTGACCCGCAGCTCGTCGAGCAGCAGCTTGTAGACCTGCCCCTGCGCGCCCGGGATCGGCTCGCGGGCGGCCCGGCAGTCCTGGATCGCCTGGGCCGGCGTCCAGGGCAACAGGGCAGCGAGCCCTGCGAGGGCCGACAGCGCGGCGAGCCCTCGCGGCATGACGCTCACCCGCCCGGTTGGGCATCGGCGGACGCGGGGTCTGCGGAGCAGGCGATTTCCTCTGAGAGCCCGGACATCATGGCCTTCCCGTCGTGCCTGAAAAGGTCTCCCCTGGCACCGATCTCGAGAGCCCCTTGGAGGATATCACAGAGCCGGTCGCGCTGGTAGTCGACGAGCGCCATCATGCTCAGCGCGTGGCCGAGCGCGCGGGCGCGCTTCTCCTCGACGGTGCTGTCGATATCGAGCTGCATGACCAGCGGCACCATGGCTCGCGAGCCGAACGCCGCGATCTGCATGGCCAGTTGCTCGGCCTCGTCCGGGCCGATATCCACCTTGCGGAGTGCCTCCAGCTTTTCCTCGATCGCCTGGATCGTCTGGAGATCGAGCTGTCCCTCGGCGATCTCGACCCTGCGCAGGTCCAGCGCGTGCTCGACGCGGTCGTTCACGAAATATGCGACCAGCGCGACCCAGATCGAGGTGGCGACCGGCGCCGCCTTGAGCAGGAAGTCGCCCAAGGACGACAGCGCCGCCCGCCAGCCGCTGCCGGCCGGCGGCTTCGGCGGAGCGTGGCTGGACAGGAGATAAGCCGCCTCGAGCCGGAGCAAGCGTCCGCGCCGTGTCCAGTCGTCGGCGCCGGCGGCGGCTTCATGCTCCTCCAGCCGGCGGGCAAGCTCGTCGGACAGCCGGGCGATGTCGGCGCGAATCCGCTCGGTGCTCGGGTCGTGATCCGGCATTCCGGATTCAATCGTTCGTGCTGGCGAGCACGGCCATGGACCGCCCGGCGATCTCGATGCGGTCGCCCGCCGCCGGGCAGGTCTGCCACGCGTCGACCGGGCATGTGTCCGCATGCAGGTCGGAGCGCGCGATCACGCGCCAGTCGCCGCGCGACCAGTCAGCGAGGTTGTCAACGGCGAGGGCCTCCCAGCTCTCGTTATAGACCACCATCAGGTCCGGCTCGCCGGGAATTCCCCACCAGATAACGGCAAGCTGGCTGGGCTCGCCGGCCGGGGGGCCCTCCCAGGAATACGTGTAGCCACCGTCGTTGGCGCCGGCGCTGTCATCCGGCCGGCCGACGACATAGCTCGGGAAGTCGCCCCGCCGGAAATGCGACCAGGCCTTGCGGAGCGCGATCAGGTCGCGGGTCCACGCGAACAGCTCCGGGCCGTAGTCCGGCGCCCCCGGCGCGGCTTCGCGATCGGGCGTGCCATCCTTCAGTCCCCAGTCGATCCAGCTGACGTGGTCGATCGAGGCGTCGCCCGTCGTCGATTCGTAATTGTAGGTGTTGTGCGCCTCCGGCTGGCCGGCCGCGCCGCTCTTGCTGCGGCCGAACTCGTCGCCCTGGAGGATCAGCGGCACGCCGAGCGAAGTCAGTAGGGTTCCCATCATCAGCTTCTCGCGGCGCAGCCGCAGGTCCTCGTCGCCTTCGCTGTCCCAGCAATTGTGCGAGCCGCCAGCGTCGTTGAACCAGGTGCAGTCGCGCAGCGTGTAGCCGTCGTGCACGGCGATGATGTTGACCGATCGCCATGGCCGCGTCGAGACGGCCGACCCGTCGCTGTGGCCGCGCCCCTCGATCAGCCGCTTGAGCACCTCGGGATCGCGCAGCGCCGAGGCGGAGAAGCGCCGGACATTGTCCCTGAAGCCGCCGCTCCACTTGGCCCAGCGGTTGTTGGCGGCGCTCCAGCCGTAGTTGTCCATGAAGTCCCACCAGACCCCGCCATTGTCCCAGGGTTCGGCGTGGAGATGCGCGCCCGCGAAGCGCGGGTCGTTATCGACCCAGTCCGCGGCGTCGGCCGAGCCGTCGGCCAGGATGCGGGCGAGGTCGAAGCGGAAACCGTCGATGCCATTGGCCGAGTACCAATAGGCGAGCGAGTCGCGGACGAGGCGCTTCGTCCAGCGCTCGCCGCCCGAGAAGTCGATGTCGTTCCCCGTCCCTGTGTCGTTCCGGAAGTGCAGGCCATCGCCCGTCGGGCGGAACGTCTCCTCCAATGCGGAGCAGGTCAGGCCGTAGCACTTCAGCGCGACCCGGCCGTCCTGGATCCAGGGCTGGCCCTCGGCGGTGTGGTTGTAGACGACGTCCATGAAGACCGCGATCCCGCGGTCGT
This sequence comes from uncultured Alphaproteobacteria bacterium, assembly GCA_963822985.1. Lineage (GTDB taxonomy): Bacteria > Pseudomonadota > Alphaproteobacteria > Rhodobacterales > Rhodobacteraceae > Thermohalobaculum. The sequence continues at coordinate 186,560 of CAWGJU010000003.1, forward strand.
GCAGGGCCCTGATTAGCGTCTTCAGCTCGAGCACCTGCTGGCCCTCCGCCGAGGCGTAGCGCGCCTCGGGAGAGAAGAAGTTGGTCGTCATATAGCCCCAGTGGTTGAGGCGCCCGGGCGCATTGCCGGTCTCTTCGTCGTACTCCATCACGGGCATCAGCTCGACCGCCGTGACGCCCAGATCGACGAGGTGGTCGAGGCCCGCGGCCAGCCCGCCGGGCGTGGTCAGCCCGGGCTCGGCGAGGCCGAGATAGGTGCCGCGGAGGCCCGGCGCGAGACTCTGCAGGCGGGCCGTGTAGTCCTGGACGTGCAGCTCGTAGACGATCAGGTCTTCTGGCTCGACCTCCACATGTCCAGGGACCGGGTCGCCGGCTGGATCGTGCACGATGCTCTTGCCGCCCCCGGCGTAGAACGGGACGTCCGCATCCACAAACGGCGTACCGGTGAAGACGCGTGACTGGCTGACGTTCTGCGTGAGGGTCGCGTAGGGATCACCGAAGACGTGGCGCAGGTTGAAGAAGCGGCCGTGCAAATCCTCGCGAGAAAGCTCGTTCGGCCCGTCGGCGCGAAACATGTAGAGCAGGCCCGGGCCGACCGAGCCGCCGCGGATGTTAATCCGCCAGTCCGCGCCGTCCCGCCGCATTGCGACGACCTCCTCCGGCTCGGTCGCCGCCGGATCGTCGTAGACCAGCAGCTCGACCCGGTCGGCGCCCGGAGCATGCACGCCGAACCGGACCCAGCCCTGCGCCTCGAGATGAGCGCCGAGGTCATCGGCGGCGCTCCCGGCAATCTCGATCTCCGCCCCGGCGGCGCCCGGCAGCAGGAGGGCGAGGATGGCGAGCAGCGGAACGCAAAGGATCGCCGCTCCGCTCGACGAGATGAGTGGCGCACCGCTCCCTCGGGCACCACGGCCCTCGCCTGCCTCCTCGGCCCCATTGCCCCTGCGTCGCAGACTGACCGACATGGTCCGCCCCTCCTGCGGAAATGGCGGATGGAAAGATCGCCAGAGCCCAGCGCAATGTCCGTACGTCCGCATCTACGCCTCTCCTCGAGCTGCCGTACGGCCGGTTTGGCTCGGCCGCTGCCCTCCGGCAGCACGGCGGGCTGAAGCTGATGACCACGCCGGGCTGCCAGCGCCACTGGCCGATGTAACCGACCGCTCCTACCTCGAAGCAGGGGGATGGCATGATCCCCCCACTTCTTCGGCAACGCCGCTGAGCTGCGGCCCGGATCGGCGCGACGCACGCCGCTTCAGACTGACATGCAGAGGTACTTCATCTCCATGAACTCGTCCAAGCCGTGCCGGCTCCCCTCGCGCCCGAGGCCGGATTGCTTCACCCCGCCAAAGGGCGCGACCTCGGTCGAGATCAGGCCCGTGTTGATCCCGACCATGCCGTACTCCAGCGCCTCTGCCACCTTGGTCACGCGCGAGAGGTCGCGGGCGTAGAAATAGGCGGCCAGGCCGAAGATCGTGTCGTTGGCCATCGTGAGGACGTCCTCGACCGTCTCGAAGCGATAGAGCGGCGCCAGCGGCCCGAACGTCTCCTCGTTCGAGAACGCCATCTCGCGCGTCGCGCCGGTGATGATCGTCGGCTCGAAGAAGAACCCGCCCAGCGAATGGCGCTTGCCGCCGGTCACGACGGTGGCGCCCTTCGCGACGGCGTCCTTGATGTGCTCCTCGACCTTGTCGACCGCATCGCCGTTGATCAGCGGGCCGAGCTGCACCGGATCGCCCAAGCCGTCGCCCACATTCATCTTCGCGACGGCGGCGGCCAGCTTTTCCGCGAAGGCGTCGTAGACGCCCGCCTGGACGAAGATGCGGTTGGCGCAGACGCAGGTCTGGCCGTTGTTGCGGTACTTCGAGACGATGGCGCCCTCGACCGCAGCGTCGAGATCGGCGTCGTCGAAGACGATGAAGGGGGCGTTGCCGCCGAGCTCCATCGAGCACTTCAGCACCTGGTCCGCCGCCTGGCGCAGCAGGATGCGGCCGACCTCGGTCGAGCCCGTGAAGGTCAGCTTGCGCACCTTGCGGTTCTCGCAGAACTCCTTGCCGATGTCGGACGACTTCGACGAGGTGATGATCGACAGAACGCCCTTCGGAATACCGGCCCGGTCGGCAAGCACGCCGAGGGCGAGCGCCGACAGAGGCGTCTCGGCGGCCGGCCGCGCGACGAAGGCGCAGCCCGCGGCCAGTGCCGGCCCGGCCTTGCGGGTGATCATGGCGTTGGGGAAATTCCAGGGCGTGATCGACGCGGCCACGCCGATTGGCTGCTTGATCACGGTAATGCGCTTGTCGCGCTGGTGGCCGGGGATCGTCTCGCCGTAGACGCGCTTGGCTTCTTCCGCGAACCATTCGATGAAGCTCGCGCCGTACATGATCTCGCCTTTGGCCTCGGCGTGCGGCTTGCCCTGCTCGGCGGTCAGGATCGTGCCGAGGTCGTCGGCGTTGGCGACCATTAGCTCGTACCATTTGCGCAAGGTCGCGGCGCGCTCCTTGCCGGTCCAGGCGGCCCACTCCTTCTGGGCTGCGTAGGCGGCATCGATGGCGCGAGCCGCCTCGGCGCGGCTGAGGTCGGCGACGTCGGCGATCACGTCGCCGCGGGCGGGGTTCTTGACGGGGAAGGTCGCGCCACTGTCGGCGTCACGCCACTCGCCGCCCAGATACGCCTTGGTCGCGAGCAGGTCGGGATCCTTCAGCAGCTTCGAGAGATCGGTGTTCGTGTCGAGCATGAGGTGGCTCCCTTCTGGTTCAGGCCGGCTCTGACAGGGCTCGGCCGAGATTTGAGTCCCGAAATTCTCCGTCCCGAGCTTACCCTGCCGTTCGATCTGCGCCAACTTGAGGAGAGTGTGCTGGTGACTTGCTGGCGCGGCGGGCGAAAGCTGGGACGGGCATCGCTTGCCGCCCGCAAGCGCGCATCGCGGCCTTCCGGTTGCTTATCAGAAATCTCGGCATGAAGCTTGGCACCGAGGCGCGCTGTCTGCATTTCGGTTGTCAGGCGGTATTTTGTCGGTGCAACGTCGACAGTCCGGGACATTATCCGTTCACTCGGGAATATTTCTCGGAATCCGCGACCGTGGTGCTACGGTCGCACGGCGCTGGTCCTTGCGCGCGGCGTGCCGCGATCGAATGGCGAGGGCGAGCGCCACTGACGGAGAAGGGGAGACGGGGATGACTTCAACAACTTTGGTCGTCGGCGTTGACGGCAGCCCGGCCGGCGAGAGGGCTCTGAGCTTCGCCAAGGGGCAGGCCAAGGCGATGAACATGTGCAAGATCCTCATCTGCTACGTCGTCGAGTGGTCGCCTTACTCGTTCCACACGCCCGAGGAGAACGAGCAGCGCCATGTCCGGCGCGAGGAGGAGATCAAGCAGGCGCACGAGCGGGTCCTCGACCCAGTCGCCAAGGCGGCCCGGGCCGAAGGCTTCGAGGTGGAGGATCACGTGGCTCACGGCGATGTCGCCGAGGTGCTCGACCGGCTCGCCCGAGAGAGCGGCGCATCGCACATCATCATCGGCCGGGTCGGAACGCAGGGCCTCATCGAGCGCGTCTTCGGCGGGGTGAGCGGACGACTGGTCGCGACCGCGACCGTCCCGGTCACCATCGTTCCATGAAAGAGGGGTCAGAAAAGATGAAGACACTCAGGAATGCCGCCGTCGCCAGTCTGCTTCTGGCTCCCCTGCCGGTAGCCGCCCAGGAGGCGGTTACAATCGACCAGCGTGTCAATCAGGTCTTCTCGGATTCGACAGGCTGGTTCGTCAACCTGATCTTCGCGCCGCTGCCGTTCAGCGTCTTTGGCGTGACGTTCCCTTGGATCGTGCTGTGGCTGGTCGTCGGCGCGACGGTCTTCACGCTGTATTTCGGGTTCATCCAGTTCCGGGCGTTCGGCCACGCCATCGCGCTGGTCAGGGGCGACTATTCCGATCCCAAGGATGCGGGCGAGGTCAGCCACTTCCAGGCGCTGGCGACGGCGCTGTCGGGGACAGTCGGCCTCGGCAACATCGCAGGCGTGGCCGTGGCCGTCGGCATCGGCGGACCCGGAGCGACATTCTGGATGATCCTCGCAGGCCTGCTCGGCATGGCCTCGAAGTTCACCGAGTGCACGCTCGGCGTCAAGTACCGCAACGAATATCCGGACGGCCACGTCTCCGGCGGCCCGATGTACTACATGACCAAGGGGTTCCGCGAGCGGGGTGTGCCGGGCGGCGCGGTGCTCGCCACCATCTTCGCGATCTTCTGCATCGGCGGCGCGCTCGGCGGCGGCAACATGTTCCAGGCCAACCAGGCGCATGCGCAGATAGCGGGCATCCTCGGCGACTATCCCGGCTGGATCACCGGCCTCGTTTTCGCCGGCGTGGTCTTTGCCGTCATCATCGGCGGCATCAAGTCGATCGCCCGCGTGACCGAGAAAGTGGTGCCCTTCATGGGCATCCTCTATGTCGGCGCGTCGCTGGCCGTACTGTTGATCAATTACGACAAGATCGGCTGGGCGTTCAGCCAGATCTTCGAAGGCGCGTTCTCGGGATTGGGCGTCGCCGGCGGCCTCGTCGGTGCGCTGATTCAGGGCTTCAAGCGGGCCGCCTTCTCGAACGAGGCCGGCGTCGGCTCGGCGGCGATCGCGCACTCCGCCGTCCGGACCAGGGAGCCGATCACCGAGGGCGTCGTGTCGCTGCTCGAGCCGTTCATCGACACGGTCGTGATCTGCACGATGACGGCGCTGGTCATCACCATCTCGGGCATGCTGGTCACCGACCCGGCGACGGGCAGGTTCGTACTCGACGAGACCGGCATGGCCATCTCCACGGTCGGAGGAGTCTCCGGCGTGCAGCTGACATCCGCGGCCTTCGCGACCGGCCTATCGTGGTTCCCCTATGTGCTGGCGCTGGCCGTGATTCTGTTTGCCTTCTCCACAATGATCTCGTGGAGCTATTACGGGCTCAAAGCCTGGACCTATCTGTTCGGCGAAGGCTATGCCAAGGAGCTGGCGTTCAAGCTGATCTTCTGCCTTTTCGTGGTGATCGGCGCCGCGGCACAGCTCGGGTCAGTGATCGACTTCTCCGACGCGATGATCTTCGCAATGGCGGTGGTCAACATCAGCGCGCTCTACGTGCTGATGCCGATCGTGAAACGTGAGTTGAAGAGCTATTTCGACCGCCTACGCACGGGCGAGATCGTCAAGTTCAGGACACAACCGGCCGAATAGGCCAGCGGGTGGCGCGGCGCGCGGACAATTGACGTGACGCCGCCCTCTCCCGCATGATCGCCTTCCAGGATCGAGTTCCCCTGCAGGGGCCGACTGACAAGGCTCTTCCGGCGGCGGCAGGCATCTTTGCATATCCGCCGACGATCTTTTGCGATGCGAATGGTGCTGGCCCCGATGCTAGCCCCGATGCTAGCCTCGGCGCGGCCGCTTTGCCGTGCGCCGCCGCGAGGTCACGGAGCGTTTCGGCTTCTCTTCCGGCTCCGCCGGTGCCGCCTCGGCCCGGAACCTCTCGTCGACGGGCACCTGCAGCGCCGTGGCGAGCGCATTCGTCGACGAGGCGAGCATGACGATCGCGATCAACTCGGCGTGCTGCGCCTCGGTCATGCCCTTGGCCCGGGCCGCGGCGGTGTGCGAGTGCACGCAGTATTCGCAGCTATTGGCGACCGACACGGCGACATAGATCAGCTCGCGAGTTAGCGGGTCGAGCGCGCCCGGACGTCCCATCACCTGCTTCACCTGCGCCCAGGTGCGCGATAGCAGGGCCGGATCCCAGGCCAGCGCCCGCCAGACATTGTTGACGAAGTCGCTGCCGCGCGTGGCGCGGATATCATCGAAGACGGCGCGCGCCTCGGGCGAGAGCTCGTCGTCGCGCATCAGGCGGGTGGTCGCCATGTGGTCCTCTCCTCGGTTCGAGCGCGCGAAGGCCAACCCGCCGGTACATGGCCGTCCTCTCTCGGTTACCCGCCGAACCTGACTGGGCGCGGGATGGAGTTCCAGAGGGGCATGTCACAGGTTAGAACGTCAGTCTGATATCGGGCGCGAGCCGCGGAGCATCTCGCGCTTCGCCCCAAATCCGCGGCGACGTTCGACGCGGAAGCCGGCGGCTTCCAGGCCGCGCCGCACGTCGCCGGCGGCGCTGTAGGTCGCCACCGTCCCGCCGGGCGCGGTCCGCTCGAAGACGGCGCGGAGCAGCGCCGGCTCCCACATCTCGGGGTTACGCGCCGGCACGAAGCCGTCGAGGAACCAGGCGTCCGCCGCCCCCTGCCAGCGCGGCACCGTCGCGCGCGTATCGCCGATGACGAGATCGAGCTGCAGGCCGGGCAGATCGAGCCGGTCGGCCCGCCCGGTCCAGCGCGCGAGGAGCGCGGCGGCGGGTTCGGCGAGCTCGGGCCAGCGGCCGAGCGCCCGGGCCATGTCGTCGCGGCCGAGCGGCCAGCGCTCGAACGAGATCGCCTCGAGCACCGCGCCAGGCGCGGCGATGCGGCGCCAGAGCTGCCATGCGGCAAGGATCGAGAGGCCGCTGCCGAAGCCGAGCTCGGCGATGCGGAACCGCTCGGCGCCCGGCCAGCTAGTTGGCAGGTCGTTCCCGTCGAGGAACACGTGCCGCTTCTCGGCCAGTCCGTCTGCGCGGGAATGGTACGCGTCGGCGAACCGGGTCGACACAGGGACACCCCCGTCCCAGCGCAGCTTGGCCCGGTCGAGCTTGGCCTTATCTTCATCCTCTGGCATGACCCTAAAGTGCGCCGGGGCGCGCGGGAGAGCAAGCGCGGGGGCGCGGGGCATGCGGGGCCCGGATGTGCTGGTCATCGGCGGCGGCGTGTTCGGCCTGTCGGTCGGCTGGGCGGCGCGGCGGCGCGGCATGACGGTGCAGGTGCTCGAAGCGGGTCGGGTCGGCGGCGGCGCCTCGGGCGGGCCGGTCGGCGCGCTGGTGCCGCACGCGCCGGCGCGGTGGAGCCCGCTGCATGCGTTCCAGCTGGCGGCGCTGGCGGCGCTGCCGGGCCATGTAGCCGGGGTCGAGGCCGCGGCCGGGCGGGGTACGGGCTATGCCCGGACCGGCCGCCTGACCCCGGTCGGCACGGCCGAGGCGCGCGGCCGCGCCGAGGCGGATGCTGCCGCTGCGGCGGTGCGCTGGGGCGGTGCGGGTCGCCTCGAGGTGCTGGACACGCCGCCGCCCGAGGCGCGCGGCTGGCTGGCGCCGGACGCTGCGGCGCATGGCGTCCTGCGCGACACCCTGTCGGCGCGGATCGACCCCCCGGCCTATCTGGCGGCGCTGGCCGCCTGCCTCGGCGACGCGCTCGGCGAGGGCGTCCATGCCCGTGTCGATCCCGGCGGGGCCGCGGCGGTCACGGCGACGGGACGGGTGCATGCCGGGCACGTCGTGGTCGCCGCCGGCTGGCGCACCTGGCAGCTCGTCCGGCCGTTCGCGCCGGGGCTTGCCGGCCCGGCCGTCAAAGGCCAGGCGGCGCTGCTCGCCACCGATCCGGGCCTGCGGCCCGTGATCACCGGGCCAGGGCTCTACATCGTGGCACATGCGGAGGGGGTGGCAGTCGGCTCGACCAGCGAGACCGAATACGCCGACGGCACGGCCACCGACGGGCAGCTCGACGCGCTGATCGAGCGGGCGCGCCGCCTCTGCCCGGCGCTCGCCGCCGCGCCGGTCACCCGACGGTGGGCGGGACTGCGGCCAAAGCCGCCCGGGCGGACGCCCGTCGCGGGGCCCCTGCCCGGCCACCCACGGCTGTGGGTCGCCGGCGGCGGCTTTCGTATCGGCCTCGGCATCGCGCATGCGATCGCCGAGGCGCTGGTCGCCGAGATCGCCGGCGAGACTGCGGCGGTACCGTTGCCGCCGGCGTTTCGGCCGTGTGCGCAGGGGTGAGGCCGCGGCACAGCTCTCGGGTCAGGTCTTGGTGCCGTAGCCCAAATGCGGCGGATCGGCATCCGTCGAAGGCACGCCGACCTCGGCGCCGAAATGCTTGATGGTCAGCAGGATCGGATTCGGCGCCGCCTGGCCCAGGCCGCAGATCGACGCGTCGGCCATGGCGGCGCAGAGATCCTTGAGCAGCGCCTCGTCCCAGACCTCGGCCGCCATCAGCTTTACCGCCTTCTCGCAGCCGACGCGGCAGGGCGTGCATTGCCCGCAGCTCTCGTCCTCGAAGAAGCGAAGCATGTTCAGCGCCGCGTCCTTGGCGGAGTCCTTGTCCGAAAGGATCACCACCGCATGGCTGCCGATGAAGATGCCATGCGGCTGCAGCGTGTCGAAATCGAGCGGGATGTCGCCCATCGAGGCCGGCAGGAGCCCCGATGACGGCCCGCCCGGCTGGTAGGCCTTGAAGGCGTGCCCGGCCGCCATGCCGCCGCAATGCTCGTCGATCAGCTCGCGCACGGTGATCCCGGCCGGCGCGAGCTTGACGCCGGGCTCGGCCACGCGGCCCGAGACCGAGAACGAGCGCAGCCCGGTCCGGCCGTTGCGGCCGTGCCGGTTCAGCACCTCGGGCCCGTCGCGGGCGACCTTGGCGACCCAGATAAGCGTCTCGACATTGTGCTCGAGCGTCGGCCGGCCGAAGACGCCGACTTGGGCGACGTAGGGCGGCCGGTGGCGCGGCAGGCCGCGCTTGCCCTCGATCGATTCGATCATCGCGGATTTCTCGCCGCAGATATAGGCGCCGGCGCCGCGGCGCAGGTCGACACGGCCGGGCGCGGCGATGCCGGCGGCCTCCAGCGCGGCGATCTCGCGGCGCAGGATCTCGATCACGGCCGGATATTCGTCGCGGATGTAGAGGAAGCAGGTGTCGGCCTCGACCGCCCAGGCGGCGATCAGCATGCCCTCGAGGAACAAATGCGGCTCGCGCTCGAGCCAAAATCGGTCCTTGAAGGTGCCGGGCTCGCCTTCGTCGCCGTTGACGGCGATATAGCGCGGCGCGGGCGCGGCCCGGACGAAGGACCACTTCTTGCCCGCCGGAAAGCCGGCACCGCCGAGCCCGCGCAGGCCCGAGTTGAGCAGCGACTGTCTGCACCTCGTCGGCCGTGCGCTCGCCCGCCCGCAAGCTGGCGAGCGTCTGGTATCCGCCCGCCGCGCGGTAGGCGTCGAGACCCTGATAGTCCGGCACGACCGCATGGGTGCGGCCCTGCGCGATCGCGCCCGCGACCTTCTCGGGCGTCGCGTGGTCGATATGCGCGTGGCCGATCTCGAGCGCGGGCGCCGTGTCGCAGCGGCCCATGCAGGGCGCGCGGAGGACGCGCACCTCGGCCGGATCGAGCCCGTCCCTCAGCGCGGCCAACAGCTGCTGAGCGCCGGCCAGCTCGCAGGAGAGCGAGTCGCAGACGCGGATCGTCAGGGCGGCGGCGGGGCTTCGTCCTCCTTCACCACGTCGAAATGCGCGTAGAAGGTGGCGACCTCGTAGACGGCCGCCATCGGCAACCGCATCTCCTCGCCGAGCGCCCGCAGATGCGCGGCCGAGAGGTGGCCGTGAGCGTCCTGGATCAGATGCAGGTGCTCGATCAGCAGGTCCTTGCGGCGGGGGCGATCGCCCAGGAGCCGCCGCACCTCTGCCAGCGCCGCGTCGTCGAGCTGCCGGCCGCGGGGCGTTCGCCGGCCCTTGCCGCGCCCCGACTTCCAGACGCCCTTGCGGTCGCCATCGCCGGAGCCGGGCGAGCCCGAGCCGGGCTTTTCGTCGAGCGAGGTCATGGGGGCGCTCCCTGGTTGGTATACCAGAAGTTCTATCGACGGGAGGTCAGCACAGTCCAGCCGCATTCCGGCGTCGGAGCGTCCGGCTGCGACCTCAGCGGGCCACGACCTCCGTGATCCGGCGCGTTCCCGCGTCGATGCGCAGGACGTCGTTGCCGATGCGGGCGTATTTTTCACCGAACGGGGGAATCGGCAGGCCATAGGCGGCATAGTCGAGCGTGACCTGCGGGACATCGTCCGGCAGCACGTCGCCGGGCGACCAGTCATCGGTCGCCTGCTCCTCATCGCCGACCACCTTGATCCGACCGCGGGGGTCGAGGGCTTGCGACTGGGCGCCGGCTGTGCGGGTTCCGCGAGCGGCGCCGGCGAGGTCACCTGCACGATGATGACGGGCGGAACGCCGCCACCAGGGACGCCCGGTGCCCAAGGATAGAACACCCGCCCGCCGCAGCACCGGCCCCTCGACCGGCGATGGTGGAAGCCCCGCAGCCTGTCGGGTCCGAGATACTTCGCGTTCAAGCGCCGGCGCTGCGCGATCAGCTCCGCCTTGCCGAGGGGGACGGACGCCGGCAGCCGCCGACCCGCCACCCTGGAACTCTGATACGCCATGAACCGGTTGCCGAGCATCGAACCCGGCCGCGCATGGCCACGCCGCCCATGGGCGCCCGATCGCCCATATGTGTCCACGCCAGGCCGGAAGCTGCCCCCGACACCCACGGCGCCAGTGCTCAGCCGACCCGCAATGCCCGCATGGCCGAAGCCGCCGCCGAGACGCCCCGCGGCGCCGAAATCGGCCCGCGCCCGATCGGGCCAGAAGAAGATGCCGACCAAGACAAGGACGACCGCGATGGCGACCAAGAGAATGTTTCGCTGCGACATTCATAAAGATTAACACGATTCGCACGCATGCCGGCGTCCTGCTTTGGCGCGTCTTCTGGATCAATTCGCGACGCTGCGCCATCCCGCCCAACCTGCAGCGGGACCGTCGAGGACTGCGTGGGAACTGGCGCGGGAGGCGCCGGCGGTCAGCGCAGGGCCAGGACCTCGGATATCGGGGCGCGCAAGATCATCTCCGAGCCTTGCATTCGCCCCGCACCGCGCGGCGCGCGGACGTTGATGCCGGCCGTCTGCCGGCTGCCGGCGGCCGCGGCCCTGACGACCAGCGGGGCGACGACCCTCGCGGTGCGCCCCGTCCACCGGCATCGGCCGGGCGGCTCGCCTCGGCCACGGCCGCGAGCCTCAGCGGCTCGGTGGCCGCGTCGCCCATGCGCCGGATCGCGTTCGCGACCAGGTTGCGATAGCGGGTCGCGTGCACAGGCGTCCGCGAATGATACTTCCCCGAGGCGAGCATCCAGTCGCCCGTCTCGGCATGGAGCTCGTTCAGGAAGCGCGCCGCGTAGTCGCCGGCCGGACCCGGCTCGAACATCGCGTCGATCGACGGGAAGTGCTCGCCATGCCAACGGTAATTCAGCTGAAAGCAGCCGACGTCGAAGGATTTCTCGCCCGAGCCCAGCGCCTGCTGCGCGTGCAGCAGCGCCGCGGCGCGGCTGTCGAACCAGGCGCCCTTGCCGGCGACGTTCACCGTCCAGGGCCAGGGGCCGCTGCGCCCGCCGCGCTTTGTGCGCGTCTCGACCTGGGTGATCGCCAGCATCACCTCGCGCGGGACGCCGTTGCGGTCGGCGGCGACGATCGCGGCATCGCGGCAGAGCGACATCGTCTGTTCCGGCGAGAGCGCCTGGGCGTCGCCAGCCGAGACGGCAACGAGAAGCGCGAGCGCCGGGGCAATGCACGACGAAGCAAGGCGGCGTGTCACTGATGCGAGCGCTGAGATCGGCACTGACAGCATCGACAATCCCCCGAATGGCCGGACAGCAATGCCTGTCGTGCTCGCACGGGCGGCTTAAGCGAGTCTTGCCAGATCAAATTCAACCAAAACGCGAAGAGACTATCGCGCCGGAGCCTTCGCCCAAGAGTGCGGCACAGTCGCTGCTCAGAGGCGAAGCGTGCCCTCCATCAGCACGACGCCCGAGCCCGCGACGCGCACGCCCTCAATCGCCTGCGGAGGCCCGAGCACCTCGACCTCGGCGCGGCCGGGCCGGCCCATCCAGTGGCCCTGCTCGGCGGTGAAGCGGGGGCCGCCGATCAAGCCATGACGCCAGAGATAGGCGGCCATGCACCCGGTCGCCGAGCCCGTGAACGGGTCCTCGGGCGGCATCGGCGGCGGCAGCATCAGGCGGGCGAAGGTGCCACCGCCTTCCGCCCCGCCAAGCGTGACCAGGAAGGGCTCCATCAGCCCGGCATCGCCGGCCCCCGCGCGCCAGTCGTGCAGGGCCGCCGGATCCAGGCGGGCACGGCGCAGCGCCGCGTGGTCGCGCAGCAGCGTCACGCAGAAGGGCGTGCCGGTCGAGACGATCTGCGGCGGGTGGACGATGTCGCCGGCCGTCAGCCCGACGCAGGCGGCGACGCGCCCCGGATCCTGCACCGGCCCGAACTCGGGGCGGCGCTGCGTCATGGTGATCAGCGGCGCGCGGCCCTCGCGCGCGACCACTTCGATCGGCAGGACGCCTGCGCCCACCTCGAGCGTGAACGAAGCCCGCCCCGAGGCGAGGTCGACCAGCCCGCGATGGACCAGCGAGGCGACGGTGGCGATGGTGGGGTGCCCCGCCATGGGGATCTCGCGGGTGGCGAGGTAATAGCGCGCGCCGAAATCCGCCCGGTCCGAGCCAACGAGGTAGGCGCACTCGCTGAGCGAGGTCTCGCGCACCAGTCGCAGCCGGTCCTCGACCGAGATGTCGCCCGCATCGTGGAAGACGGCGCAGGCGTTGCCCCCGAACGGCTGCTCGGTGAAGGCGTCGACCCAGTCGAAGGGATAGCTCGGCATCGTCGCGCCCTCTTTGCTGCGCCGCCGGAGTCATGGCAGCGGCAACGGGCGGAGGCAAATCGCCATTCGTGCTCCAGGCGATCGCAGCCGCTGATAGAGCCGGCTAATTGCTCGGCGCGCCCTCCCAGTGGCCTTGTGCCCGAAGGGCATCGGCGACCTCCTTGGGCATGTAGTTCTCGTCGTGCTTGGCCAGGACCTCGGTCGCCTCAAAGGTGCCGGCGCGCCAATAACCCTCGGCGACGATGCCCTGCCCCTCGCGGAACAGGTCCGGCAGCACGCCGGTGAAGGCGACCGCCACGACGCCGTTGCCATCGGTGATCTCGAAGTGGTGCGTCGGGCCCTCGGTCGTGCTCGAGCCATCGACGACGAGGCCGCCGACGCGCAGCAACTGGTCGGGGCGATAGCTCGCGGCGTGCAGCTCGGTCGGCGATTTGAAAAAGGCGATCGCGTCCTGGGCGAGGAAGCCGAACAGTCCCGCCGCGCCGATTAGCAGCCCGCCGCCAAGCACCAGCATCTGGATGCGCCGCGCCTTCTTCGTCCTTGCCATCGTCCCGCCCGCGAATGCCCCGCCCGACCCCTGCTAATATATTTCGAGGCCAGCCAATTGCGACAGATCAAGCGCGCCGAGATCGGGCCTCAGTGCACCTCGGGCGGGACCGGGCGCTGGCTGCGCCGGGCACCACGCCGCGCCAGTTCGTCGCGGTTGACGATCGCGTTGATTTCGGCGCCGAGAATGATGATCGCGCCCGTCACGTACATGAAGAGCAGCGTGATCACCACGCCCGCCAGCGTGCCGTAAGTGAGCGTGTAGGACGGCGCGTAGGAGAGGTACCAGGAGAACGCCGTCGCGGCGATGATCCAGACCAGCACGCTGGCGAGGATGCCCGGCCAGAGCATCAGCCCGCGCATACGCCGCGAGGGCAGGATCCAGTGCATCGCCCAGAGCGAGAGCGCGAGCACAGCGAAGCCGAGCGCGTACCGGATGACGTCGGCCTCGAAGGGGATGTCGGTCCGCGTCCACGCCTCGAAGAGCGCGAAGACGATGGGCGCCAGGATGATCAGCACCGACAGCACGATGAAGATGACATAGCCGACGATGACTATGCCGATCGCGATCAGCCGCGAAAAGGCGATATGGCGATAGGCCTCGACGTCATAGGCGCGGTCGAAGCCGACGCGCAGCGCCTCGACGCCGTTCGAGGCCGCCCAGATGGCGCCTAGCGCCGAGACCGTCAGGAGGCCGCTGCGTCGCTGGCCGGCCACTTCGTAGATGACCGGCTCGAGCGTTCGGGCGACATAGTCCGGAACCGCGTCGAAAAGCGCCTTCAGCACCGCCTCGCCGCCCTCGGCGCCGATGACGAAGCCCGTCAGCGCGGTGGCGAAGATCAGGAAGGGGATCAGCGCCAGCATGCCGGAAAAGGCGAGGTGGCCCGAAAGCACCCAGCCCTCGTCCTCGATGTAGCGGTTGACCACCGCGACGCAGAACGGCCAAGCCGTTCCGCGCAGCCAGCGCCAGACGATCACGGCCGGGAAATCACGGCCAGGAGATCACGGCCCGAATGGCGGGCACGGGATCACGGGAAAAGCGGCGCCGCCATCAGCCCGGCGGTCTCGTCGAGGCCGAGCATGAGGTTTGCGTTCTGCACCGCCTGGCCGGACGAACCCTTGGCCAGGTTGTCGAGCGCCGAGAAGACGATGGCGCGGCCGGGCACGCGGTCGGCGACGACGCCGACATGGGCGAAGTTCGAGCCGCGGACGTGCCGCGTCGCCGGGGTCTCGCCATAGGGCAGGACGATGACGAAGGGCTCGCGCGCATAGCGGTCCTGCAGGGCCGCGTGCATGGCGCGGGCGTCGCCCTTGAGATAGATCGTTGCCAGGATGCCGCGGTTCTGCGGGAGCAGATGCGCGGTGAAGCTGCAGCGCACGGGACGGCCCGCCAGCTTGGAGAACTCCTGGTCGAACTCCGGCATGTGCCGGTGCTTGGCCACGCTGTAGGCGTGGAAGCCCTCGGCGACCTCGGCGTAGAGCATCGATTCCTTCGGCGACCGCCCTGCCCCCGAGACGCCCGTGGCGAGGTCGATGATGATCTCGTCCGGGTCGATGACACCCGCCTCGAGCAGTGGCAGCACGCCGTACATGCCGGTCGCCGCATTGCAGCCCGTGCCGGCGACGAGCCGCGCAGCCCGGATCTCGTCGCGATAGAACTCGGTCAGCCCGTAGACGGCCTCGGCCTGCAGCTCGGGGGCGTGGTGCTCGTGACCGTACCATTCGGCGTAGACGGCCGTGTCGCGCAGGCGGAAATCGGCCGAGAGGTCGACGATCTTGAGGTTGCGCGGCAGCGAGGCGATCACCTCCTGGCTGGTCGCATGCGGCAGCGCGCAGAAGCAGAGGTCGACGCCCGCAAAGTCGATCTCCTCGACGCGCACCAGCGGCGGCAGGTCGAGATGGCGCAGATGCGGAAAGACGCTCGCCATGTGCTCGCCGGCCTTGCGGTCGGCGGCCATCGCGGCAACCCGCATGTCCGGATGGGTCGCGAGCAGGCGGACGAGCTCGGCGCCCGTATAGCCGCTGGCGCCCACGATCGCGATGTCGAGGGTCATGACGCGTGACCTCCAGGCGGAGAAGCGCCCGGAACGGGACGCTCAGACGGCCGCCGCCTAGCGCATTCCGAGAACCGGCGCAATCGCGCGGAAAGCCCGCCTCCGCTCTCCGTCAACCGAGATAGAGCCCGTAGGAGAAGTCTTTCCGCGGCTCGGGCGACAGCCTGTAGGTCTCGCGCCGCAGAAAGTCCATCAGCGCCCTGCTGTCGCGGGCGTGCCGGCGAATTTCCTCCGGCGGCAGCGGCCGGCCGATCGTGACCGTCAGCGGGTCGCCCACGCGGCTGTCGAACTCGCTGATCAGCAGCGCCGTTCGCAATGTCTGGTTGAGGTGACTGGCAATCTGGAACAGCCGCGAGTTCGCCCCGTTGAAATAGACCGGCACCACGGCCGCGTCGGCGCGCGCAATCATCTTGGCGGTGAACGTCTTCCAATAGGGGTCGCGCGCCCTGGAGAACGGCTTGGCGGCCGTGGAAACTGTGCCGCCCGGGAAGATGCCGATCGCCCCGCCTTGCGCCAGATAGGCCAGCGCCTGCTTGCGCGTCTCGAGGTTGCGCGCCATCGCCTCCTTCGATTCGCCGAAGTCGATGGGCAGGATGACGTTCTCCAGGTCCTTGGCCTTGCGGAAGACGACATGGGCGATGATGCGGAAATCGCCGCGTGCCGCTGAGAGGATACGCCCCATCGCCAGCCCGTCGAGGATGCCGTAGGGGTGGTTTGCGACCAGCACCACCGGTCCCGTCGCGGGGATGTTCTCCAGCCCGCCGCCGACGAACTCCATTTGGATGCGATAGCGCTCCTGCATCACCTCCCAGAAGTTGCGCCCGGATTCGACCTCGCGCTCGTAGCCGAGGGCGAGGCGCAGCAGGCGCGGCCGGCCGGTCAGGTTCTCGACCGTGCGGATCAACAAGCGGGCCGCCTTGGTCTTGGCGGCGAACGAATAGCTGATTTCCTTGGGAGCGCCGGCCTGGCGCGACCCTGCTTCATTGGCGATTCTGCCCAGAGGCATCGTCGGGACCCGCTCCAGACTGACCCTCGGAGGGGTCACGCACGATTCACATAGGCGGGAATCCCGGCCGAGACAATCAGTCAATCGCACCGTGAAATTCTCGCGCCGCGATTGTGCGGCGCAAGAAAATGGCTGCATCAATGGTGCGGCGCGAAGGCGACCGACCCGGCGCTTCGCGCGATCGGTCAGCGCTTGGAGAACTGGAAGCTGCGGCGCGCCTTGGCCCGGCCGTACTTCTTGCGCTCGACCACGCGCGGGTCGCGCGTGAGAAAGCCCGCATGCTTAAGCGCGGGACGCAGGCCCGGATCCCACAGGCTCAGCGCCTTCGAGATGCCGTGCCGCACGGCGCCCGCCTGGCCGCTGAGGCCGCCGCCCTTGACGGTGCACATGACGTCGAACTGGCCGGCGACGTTTGCGACCGAGAATGGCTGGCCGATCATCATCTGCAGCACGGGGCGAGCGAAGTACTGCGCCATCTCCTTGCCGTTGACCATGACGGCGCCCTTGCCGGGCTTGACCCAGACGCGGGCGACAGATTCCTTGCGCTTGCCCGTCGCGTACGAGCGGTTGAGGGCATCGCGCATCGGCTCGCGCGGGGCGCGCTCCTCGGTCTCGGGCGTCTGTTCGCCCGTGGCCTCGCCCAGCTCGTCGAGCGATCTGATCGTCTCTGCCATATCAGGCGCTCCGCGTGTTCTTGGGGTTCAGGGCGCGCAGGTCCAGCGTCTCGGGCTGCTGCGCCTCGTGCGGGTGCTCGGTGCCGGCATAGACGCGCAGATGCGTCATCTGGCGCCGCGTCAGCGGGCCGCCCGGCATCATGCGCTCGACCGCCTTGGTGACGACGCGCTCGGGGAACTTGCCCTCGAGGATCTGCGCCGCCGTGCGGCTCTTGATGCCGCCCGGATAGCCGGTGTGCCAATAGTACTTCTTGTCCTGGCGCTTGTTGCCGGTCATCTGCACCTTGTCGGCGTTGATGATGACGACGTTGTCGCCCATGTCCATGTGCGGGGTGAACGTGGCTTTGTGCTTGCCGCGCAGCCGCATGGCGACGATCGAGGCGAGCCGGCCCAGCACGATGCCCTGGGCATCGATCAGGATCCACTTCTTCTCGATCTCCGCCGGCTTGGCAGAGTAGGTTTTCATCGTTCGGTCCGTTCGCTAGTTCGCCCGCGTGCCTCGGGCCGCAGGTTGCCAGACGGCTATCTACGGATTTCGCCACGCGAGTCAATGCCGTACTCGGCGAATTCCTCGTTTATAGTCAGTTGGCTAGATATGGGGTTTATGAATACCCCAACATCAGCCCCGCTTCGGCGGCACGGCATAGCTCACCGCCGCATGCGCCACGGGATCGGCGACACCCGCCGAACGGACCAGCACGTCGCCCGTCGCGAGCGTGCGGCCAAGCTTGAGGATGCGCGCCTCGGCCCGCAGATCGGCGGCGGGCGGCTTGCGCAGGAAGTTGATCGTCAGCGTGGTCGTGACCGTCAGCGGCTCGCGCCCGATCATCGCCAGCACGGCGATGTAAAAGGCGTAGTCGGCGATGGCGAACATGGTCGGCCCGCTGACCGTGCCGCCGGGCCGCAGATGGCGCTCGTCGATCGCCTGGGTCACCACCGCCGCCATGGCTGCGACCGAAGCGATGCGATAGACGCCCGCCTGCTGCGGAAAGACCTCGTCGGAGAAGGCGGCCACCTCCTCCGCCGTCAGCATCGGCGCATGCATGCTTGACCCCTCCGCCTCGCCCGCCCATCCTGTCGGCAGACCGTCTAGGCCGGGCACCGCCCGCCGGGCAAGCCCGGGAGACCAGCATGACCGCTCCATCCGCCTCCGAACCGGCGTCCGAAATGCTGCTGCGGCACGACGCCGACGCGGTCGCGACGCTCACGCTGAACCGGCCCGACCGGCTGAACGCGCTGAGCGAGGCCCTGATCGCCGCGCTGCAGGCCGAGCTCGACCGCATCTCCGGCGACCGCTCGGTCAAGGCCGTGATCCTCCGGGGCGCCGGCCGCGCCTTTTGCGCCGGGCACGACCTGCGCGAGATGCAGGCGGACCGCCAGGCGCCGGATGGCGGGCGCGAGGCCTACCAGGCGCTGTTCGCCCGCTGCTCGCGGATGATGACGACGATCCCGCGGCTGCCCCAGCCGGTCATCGCCGAGGTGCAGGGCGTGGCTGCGGCCGCCGGCTGCCAGCTGGTGGCCTCCTGCGACATGGCCGTCGCCTCGACAAGCGCGCGGTTCGGCGTCAACGGCGTCAACATCGGCCTTTTCTGCTCGACGCCGATGGTGGCGCTGAGCCGCAACATGCCGCGCAAGCAGGTGTTCGAGCTGCTGACGACGGGCGAGTTGCTCGACGCCCCTGCCGCCCGCGAGCTCGGCCTCGTCAACCGCGTGGTGCCGGACGACCGCCTCGCCGACGAGACACGCGCGCTGGCCAACGCCGTCGCCTCCAAGCTGGCCTCGGCCGTGCGCGTCGGCAAACGCGCGTTCTACGAACAGCTCGAGATGACGCTGGATGCCGCCTACGCCCACACCGGCCGCGTCATCGCCGAGAACATGATGCAGCCCGACACCGCGGAGGCGATCCAGGCCTTCATCGAAAAGCGACCGCCCCGCGGCATCGACGGAGGATGAACCGGGGCTGAGACAACAGCGGCCGACACGCGGCAACTTTCCCGAGCCCGCGAGCGTTCCAATTCACGGATGGCCATGTTCCTGCATGGTCAAATCCTGAATGGATCGGAGCGGATTGGAACAGAAAGCCGATGACGACGACTGCCTATGTTTTGGGTGCGGCGCTCGTGGTGGCCGCCGAGCTTGTTTTCGCCCTCGCGCACTTTGACAGTTCGGCCGTGTCGGACCGGGCGACGCGCGTCGAGGACCGCCTGGATCGCGAATTGCACCATTGGGTGCTTTCATCGCCGGGCGAGCGGCCGCAGGGTTCGACCGCCGAGCACGACGGGGCCGGCTCGTCGACCTGATGACGGCCAGCAGCCGCGGCGATCAGCGCTCGATGCGCTGCTCCGACGGGTAGGCCGCGGCGAAGCGCGCCCGCAGAAGCACAAAGGTGACGAGGAGCGCGCCGGCCTGATGCGGCAGGGCGAGGGCGAGCGGCGCGGCGTTCATGACGGTGAAGATCCCGATGGCGGCCTGGCCGAAGACCGCCGCACCGGTCAGCAGCACCCAATGGCCGACGACACGATGCCCGGTCCGCGCCCGCCAGACGAAGAACGCCGTCACAACCACCAGCAGATAGGCGATGATCCGGTGGTCGAACTGGGCGAGCGCCGGATTTTCGAAGAAGTTGTGCCAGGCGGGCGAGAGGTCGAAGGCCTCTGGCGGTAGGAACGACCCTTCCATCAGCGGCCAGTCGACATAGCCGCGGCCGGCGTCGAGCCCGGCGACCAGCGCGCCTGATAGGATCTGCACGAAGACCAGCGCGCCGAGCCAGCCCGTCCAGCCCATCACGCGCCCGATGCGCCGCCGGCGCGCGGCCAGCGTCGCCACCTCGTCGAGCCGGACGCGCAGCGCCAGCCAGACCAGCAGTGCGAAGATCGCAAAGGCGAGGCCCAGATGCAGCATCAGCCGATAGGGCGCAACGTCGAGCCGCCCGCTGAGGCCCGAGGCGACCATCCACCAGCCGAGCCCGGCCTGCACGGCGCCGAGCGCGCCCGGCAGCAGGAGCCGCCCCGTCCAACCCCGCGGCACCGCGCGCCTGACGATAAACCAGACAAGTCCCGCCACCCAGACGAGACCGATGCCCCGGCCGAGCTGCCGGTGCGCCCATTCCCACCAGTAGATCGGCTTGAAGTCCGCCAGCGTCATCCAGGCGTTCTGCTCCTGGAACTCGGTGGTCGCCTGGTAGGCGGCGAAGGCCCGCTCCCACTCCGCATCCGAAAGCGGCGGCAGGACGCCCATGACGGGCGCCCATTCGGTGATCGAGAGCCCGGAATCCGTCAGCCGCGTCGCCCCGCCGACCAGCACCATGGCCGCGACCAGCGCCGCCAGCAGCCATAGCCAGAGGGAGATCGCCCGGCGCGCCGGCTCCCGCGCGGCCGCCGCGACCGGCGCCGCGCGCTTCTCGCCAACCTCTTCGAAGACCGACCGCTTCGCCATGACCGCCCTGCCGCTTGCCCGCGGCACACCTAGCGGCGGCGGTGCGGTCCGACAAGCAGGGCGCCGGCAGACGCTACCTTCCGCCGTCTGTCTTTGACGCCTTCTTCCTCGGCTTCGGGGGAGCTCTGACCACTATCGCCGCCGCTTCGGCCCCTCCGCCAGGGCGCGGATCACGCCCCAGAGGGTGCGGACCTCCTGATCGGTCAGCGGCGCGCGGCGAAAGAGGTTATGGAGGTTGGCGACCATCGCCGCCCGCTTGTGCTCGGGAAAGAAGAAGCCGGCGGCGTCGAGCTCGGCCGTCAGATGGTCGAGCATCCGGCCCACATCCGCGCTGGCGGCGCGCTCCGGCGCCTCGGCGGCCACCTCCTCGCCTTGGCGGCGCCATTCATAGGCCATCAGCAGCGCAGATTGCGCTAGGTTCATCGAGGCGAAGGCCGGGTTGACCGGCACGGTGATGATCGTGTCCGCCAGCACGACGTCCTCATTGCCGAGCCCGGCGCGCTCGGGCCCGAACAAGACGGCGACCCGGCCCCCTGCCGCGACAATACCGCGCGCCTCGGCCATCGCCGCCTCGGGCGTCAGCACGCGCTTGGTCATCTCGCGCGGCCGCGCCGTTGTGGCATAGACAGTGCCGCAATCGGCGACAGCCTCGGCCGTCGTTGCAAAGAGCCGCGCCTCGTCGAGCAGCCCGCCCGCGCCGCTGGCCATCGCGACAGCGTCGGGGTTGGGCCAGCCGTCGCGAGGCGCGACAAGCCGCAGGCCGCGCAGGCCAAAGTTCCACATCGCCCGCGCTGTCGCGCCGATGTTCTCGCCGAGCTGCGGCTGGACCAGCACGAAGGCCGGTCCTTCGGGCGACCAGGCGGCGCCACGGCTGCGGTCAGTGCCCGCCATCACAGGCCGCCGGCGCGCCGCATCGCGCCGATCGCGCCCGGACAGAAGCCGATCCGGGCGCCGAGACGCAAACGGGCCGAAACCAACGCCGCCCGCTCGCCCGGAGGCAAAGCTGCCGAAAGAAGATCAACGACAAGTTGCGCCCGAATCATGTATACGCATTTCTACCTAGAAGCGGAGTGGGAGAGACGTCATGCCGACCGATACCGCGCCCCAGGATCGGGGCACGCCACCATTCGCGATGCCGCCCTTCGATGCGGCGCAGATGATCGAGACGAACCAGCGCGCCATGCGCGCCGCGTTGGACGCTCAGAGCCAAGGCTTCCAGTGCGCGGCAAAGATGGGCACCTCGGTTTTCGAGTTCATCCAGCGTCGGTTGGAACACGACGCCGAGCTGGCGCGCCGGCTGGGTGCGGCAAAGGCGCCCGAGGACGCCTATAGCGCCTATCACGACTTTCTCGGCACGGCGATGCGGCACTACGCTGACGAGTTCTCGACGCTGGGCTCGCTCTATGTCGACCAGACGCGCGAGGCGTTGCAGCACGCCGAGCGTCAGGTCGACGAGCTGGCGCGGCCCGCGATGGCCGCCGAGTAGCGTCGTGGCGAGACGGGCTCCGGGCGGCGCGGGCGCGCCGGCCGGGGCCTTCGCCCGCCCGACGTTCAGCTTAGCGCTCGGTTGAGGTTCTCGTCGACCTTCTCCAGGAAGCCCATCGTCGTCAGCCATTTCTGGTCGGGGCCCACCAGCAGCGCCAGATCCTTGGTCATGAAGCCAGACTCCACCGTCTCTACGACGACGCGCTCCAGCGTGGTGGCAAAGGTCATCAGCGCCTCGTTGCCGTCGAGCTTGGCGCGGTGCTTCAGCCCGCCCGTCCAAGCGTAGATCGAGGCGATCGAGTTCGTCGAGGTCTGCTCGCCGCTGCTGGTGCTGGCGGTAGTGCCGCGTCACCGTGCCGTGCGCCGCCTCGGCCTCGACGACCTTGCCGTCCGGCGTCATCAGCACGGAGGTCATCAGGCCGAGCGAGCCGAAGCCCTGCGCCACCGTGTCGGACTGCACGTCGCCGTCATAGTTCTTGCAGGCCCAGACAAAGCCGCCCGACCACTTCATCGCGCAGGCGACCATGTCGTCGATCAGCCGGTGCTCGTAGGTGATCTTCTTGGCCTTGAACTGGTCGGCGAACTCGGCGTCGAAGACCTCCTGGAACAGGTCCTTGAAACGGCCGTCATAGGCCTTGAGGATGGTGTTCTTGGTCGAGAGGTAGACCGGCCAGCCCATCATCAGGCCGTAGTTGAAGCTCGCCCGGGCGAAATCGCGGATCGACTCGTCGAGGTTGTACATCGCCATCGCCACGCCGCTTCCCGGCGCCTGATAGACCTCGTGCTCGATGACTTGTCCGTCCTCGCCGACGAACTTGATCGTGAGTGTTCCCTTGCCGGGGAACAGGAAGTCCGTCGCGCGGTACTGGTCGCCGAAGGCGTGGCGGCCGATGACGATCGGCTCGGTCCAGCCGGGGACGAGGCGGGGCACGTTGCGGCAGATGATCGGCTGGCGGAAGACGACGCCGCCCAGGATGTTGCGGATGGTGCCGTTCGGGCTGCGCCACATCTTTTTCAGGCCGAATTCTTTGACGCGGTCCTCGTCGGGCGTGATCGTCGCGCATTTGACGCCGACGCCCACCTCCTTGATCTTCTCGGCGGCATCGATCGTGATCTGGTCGTCGGTGGCGTCGCGGCTCTCCATGCCGAGGTCGTAGTAGAGGAGCTGGAGGTCCAGATAGGGCAGGATCAGCTTGTCCTTGATGAACTGCCAGATGATGCGGGTCATCTCGTCGCCGTCGAGCTCGACGACCGGGTTCTCGACCTTGATCTTCGCCATCTGCCTGCCCTCTCTTGCCGATTTGCCGGCGGAGACTAGGCGGGTTGCCGGGGCGCAGCAATGGCCGGCCGCTGCAGGAGCGTTCTGCTATGAGGAACAGGCACTTACGGCGGCTGCGGATGGGGCTGCTGACGCTTTCGGGGCTTCGGACCCAAGGCTTCTTCGCGCCCTACCGCTATGCCAGCGGGGTCATTCCGCCCTCCGGCTATCCCGAGATCGAGGCGGTGTTCGCCGCGGCCGGGCTGGGCGATGCGCTCGATCGGGTAGAGGGCGCCGCCGCGGGTCTCGGCGCCTTGAACGGCCCGCCGCCCGAGCCGCGCTGGGGTCAGAGCTGGTTTCCGCGGCTGGATGCCGCCGCGGCCTATGCGCTGGTGCTGCAGGCTCGTCCGGCGCGGATCGTCGAGGTTGGGTCGGGGCACTCGACGCGGTTCCTGGCCCGTGCGGCGCGCGAGACGGGGGCGCCCGTCGCGATCACCTGCATCGACCCGGCGCCGCGGGCGACGCTCGACGGTCTGCCGATCGACTGGCGCCGCGAGGTGCTGGGGCCCGGACACCTGCCGCTCTTCGCCGGGTTGGGGCCGGGCGATATTGCCTTCTTCGACAGCTCTCACCTGCTCTGGCCCGGGACGGATGTCGACCTGATGCTGAACCGGATCCTGCCGGCACTGGCCGCCGGCGTCCTCGTCCACATCCACGACGTCTTCCTGCCCGACCCCTATCCCGCGGACTGGGCCTGGCGCGGCTACACCGAGCAGCTGGGCCTCGCCGGCTATCTCACCGGCCCCGGCTGGCAGCTGGTCTGGGCCAGCCACTATGCGGTGGCCCGGCTGGCGGCGGCGGAGCGACCGGCCATCGCCGCGCTGCCTCTGGGGCCAGGAGCGCGGGAATCGAGCCTGTGGCTGCGGCGGCTGTGACCTTGCCCAGGCCTCTCCCCCGGCCTCTCTCCGATGCGGAGAGGGGGGCCTGCGCCTAGATACCGAGCCACCGGGCTTGGGCGGCCGTATCGGCGCGGATCTCGGCGGGCCCGCCCTCCCACACCACCCGGCCGCGCCCGAGCACGGCGACGCGGTCGGCGAGCGAGGTGGCGAAGCCGAAGTTCTGCTCGACCAGGAGCAGCGTCAGGCCCGAGCGACGGAGCTCGGCGAGCGTGTCGTGGATCTGCCGGACGATGATCGGCGCCAGCCCCTCGGTCGGCTCGTCGAGCAGCAGGAGCCGCGGGTTCATCAACAGCGCGCGGGCGATCGCCAACATCTGCTGCTCGCCGCCCGATAGCTGGGCGCCGCCGTTCGAGAGCCGCTCGGCGAGGCGCGGAAAGAGGCCGAGCACGCGCTCGACCGTCCAGGGGCCGGGGAAACGGCGCGACGCCAGCGACAAGTTCTCGGAGACCGTCAGCGAGGGGAAGATGTCGCGCGTCTCCGGCACATAGGCGAGGCCAAGCCGGGCGATCCGATGCGGGGCCTTGCCGAGGAACTGCTCCCCGGCAAGCTCGACCCTGCCGGACGTCGCGCGCACGAGCCCCATGATCGCCTTCAGCGTCGTCGTCTTGCCGGCGCCGTTGCGGCCGAGAAGGGCGGTCACCTGCCCCTCCGGCACCGTGAGTGACAGCCCGTGCAGCACGCGCGTCTCGCCATAGCCGGCGTGCAGGTCGGCGATGTCGAGCACCCGCCCCCTCCCTAACCCTCCCCCCCGCGGGGGGAGGGGATGCCGTCGAGCGGCTTGGCCTGCGTCATGACAAGGTCGACGCGGGGCCGTGTCGCCGCAGAAGACGTGCCGATGCCGGGAACGGTGGCGGCGGGTTCAGGCATCGACCCAGCCCCCGAGATAGATTTCGCGCAGCAGCGGCGAGGCGCGGGCCTCGGCCGGGCTGCCCTCGAAGACCAGCTCGCCGCTGTTCAGTACACTGACCCGGTCAGCGATGTCGAAGGCCAGGTCCATGTCGTGCTCGATGATCAGCACCGTCAGCCCGCGCGGCAGCGCGTGCAGCAGGCCGTGGAACGCCGCGACCATCTCCGGGCCGACGCCGGAGGTCGGCTCGTCCATCATCAGCACGCGCGGCCTGGTGGCGAGCGCGAGCCCGACCTCGAGCTGGCGGCGCGGCCCATAGGCGATTTCGTCGACCGGGGCGTCGAGGAGCTCGGTCAGGCCGACCCGGGCGGCGGTCTCGGCGACGATCTCGCGCACCGCCACGTCGGCGAAGCTGTCGCGCAGCAAGGCGCCGTCCCGACCCTGCGCGGTGGCGGCCGCGAGCGACAGGTTCTCGGCCACGGTCAACCCGGGCAGGAGGTTGTTCTTCTGATAGCTGCGGGCGAGGCCGGCGCGGGCGCGCGCATGCACCGGCAGGCGGGTTATGTCGCCACCGTCGAGCAGCACGGAGCCCGCATCGGGCCGAAGCTCGCCTGCCAGCAGGTTGAAGAGCGTCGTCTTGCCCGCGCCGTTCGGGCCGAGGACGACGCGCCGCTCGCCAGGCTCGAGCGCCAGCGAGACGTTCCGCACGACGCTGAGCGCCCCGAAGCTCTTGGAGAGGTCCCGCGCCTCAAGCATGGTGGGCTTCAATCATCGTCGGCCTCAAGCATGGCGCGCGGCGCGCCGCCGGGCCAGCCGGTCCTCGAGCGTGCCGTAGATCCCCCGGCCGCCTGAGACGACGACGGCGATCAGCACGAGGCCGACGAAAAGGTGCCAGTAATCGGTCTGGCCCTGCACCTCGTGCTTGAGGAAGACGAAGACGGCCGCGCCCAGCACGGGGCCGATCAGCGTGCCGAGCCCGCCCAGGATGACGACGACCAGCGCCTCGCCGGAAACGGTCCAGTGCAGGAGCCCCGGCGAGATGAACTGCGTGTGCTGGGCGGCCATGGCGCCGGCGAGCCCCGCCAGCGCGCCGGACAGGCCGAAGGCATTGGCCTTGTGCTGGCGGACGGCGAGGCCGAGCGCCCGCATCCGGCCTTCGTTGGCGCGGATGCCGACGAGCGTCCGGCCGAAGCCGGAGGTCAGCAGCCAGGCGGCGGCGGCATAGGCGAGCGCGGCAAGCGCGACCGCGAAGAGGGCGAAGCTGCGCAAGTCGGCAAGGTCGACGCCCAGCCCCGATAGGTCGAGGCGCGGAATGCCGAACATGCCGTCGTCGCCGCCGAGCGTCCGGCTCTCGAAAACCCACACATGGGCCATCTGGCCGAAGGCGAGTGTTGCCATGATGAAGAAGATGCCCTGCGTCCGCGCCGTGACGGCGCCGATCGCCCAGGCCAGGCCCGCACTGGCGAGCACGGCGGCGACGAGCCCCAGCGGCGCCCCCTGCCCGGCCAGCAGCGTCACCGCGGCGAAGACATAGGCGCCCGTGCCGAACAGCGCCCCATGCGCCAGGCTGACCATGCCGCCATAGCCGGCCACCAGGTCCAGGCTGATGGCGAGGATGGCGAGGATGGCAACCTCGGTTAGCAGCTCGCGGCCGAAATAGCCGGCCGTCAGGCCATAGGCGACACCGGCGGCGAGCAGCAGCCCCGCGGTCGCGGTCTTGAGCGCCGTCTGGCGGAACATGCGGGCCTCCGAACTCAGGCTCGGGCGGGGAAGAGCCCGGCCGGGCGGAGCACCAGCACGGCGGCGAGAAGCGCATAGACCAGGATGCTGGCCAGCTGGGGCGCCAGCACGACGCCAAAGGTCGAGATGAAGCCGACGACCAGCGCGCCGGCGACCGCGCCCCGCAGCGAGCCGAGCCCGCCGATGACGACGACGATCAGGACGGGGATGAGGATCGGCGTGCCCATGTCGGGCTCGACCGAAAGCACGGGCGCCGCGACGATGCCGGCGAGCCCGGCCAGCGCGCAGCCGACGACGAAGACGGCGAAGAACAAGCGCTCGACATCGACGCCGAGGCACGCGGCCATGGCCTCGTTGTCGACGCCCGCCCGGATCATCGCGCCGACGGGCGTTCGCGACAGCACCAGCCAGAGGGCGGCCATGACGGCGAGTCCGAGGGCGATGACGAACAGCCTGTAGGTCGGATAGACGACGCCGAAAAGCTCGGTCCGGCCGGCGAGGAGCGCGGGCTCGGGCACGCCCAGCGCGATGTCGCCCCAGCCGATGCGGAAGAGGTCGACGAAGACGAAGATCAGCCCGAAGGTGACGAGCACCTGGTTCATATGCCCGGCCCGGCGCATCCGGCGGATGAGCGCGAGATAGAGGGCGGCACCGGCGGCGGCCACCGCCAGCGGCGCCGCGAGGAAGCCCGCCCAGTAGGTGCCGGTCGCCGCGGCCGCGGAATAGCCGACGAAGGCGCCGAGCGCGTAGAGCGCGCCATGCGCCAGGTTGACGAAGTGCATCAGGCCAAAGATGACCGTCAGCCCGACCGACAGCAGGAACAGCAGCATCGAGAACTGCAGCGCGTTCAGCCCCTGCACGATCCAGAACTCGGCGCTCATCGGGCGCTCCACAGGGTGGGTGCAAGCACCCATCCCACAGCGGTGCCCGACCGTTGCGCCGCTTGCACGCGTGGTCCCGTAGGGTGGGTGCTTGCACCCACCGTGGCTCAGCCGAGCTGCTCCATCTGGCAGCCGTTCACGGGCGGCGTGAAGTTCTCGACCGTGCCGATCACCTTTTGGGTCAGCCCGTCGCCCTCGCCCGCCACCGTCTCGTAGATGTACATGTTCTGGATGATGTTGTGCGTCGCCGGATCGATCGAGACCGGACCGCGCGGGCTGCCAGAGAGGTCGACCTCGGGCAGCGCCCGTGCCAGCGCCGCGCGGTCCGTCGCGCCGCCCTGCGCGGCTTGGGCGATGGCGCGGCCGGCATCATAGCCCTGCACGGCGTATTCCGAGGGCACGTGGCCGTACTTGGCCTTGAAGTCCTCCACGAACTTGGCGTTCGCCTCGTTCTCGACCGTCGGCACGTAGTGCAGCGAGGCGAAGACGCCCTCGGCCGCCGAGCCTGCCGCATTGACATAGAGCGGCGAGGTCAGGAAGCCCGAGCCGTAGAGCGGCATCGCCTGCTTCATGCCGAAGCTGTCGTACTGCTTGAGAAAGCTGATCGCCTCGCCGCCGGCATAGAAGACGTAGAGCGCGTCGGCGCCCGACTCCTTGGCCTTGGCGAGGTAGGGGCCGAAGTCCTGCGTCTTCTGGAAGGGCGTGAACTCCTGGCCGATCACCTTGCCGCCGCCGGCCTCGAACGCCTCCTTGAAGGCGCCCATGCTGTCATGCCCTGCCGCATAGTCGGGCGCGAGCGTGTAGGCCGTCTTCACCCCCTGGCCCGCCAGCCACTGGCCCATCGAGGTGCTGGGTGAGGCATTGGTAAAGGAGACGCGCGTCAGGTAGGGCGTGCAGCGCTCGCCCGTCGCCGCGTCGAGCCCGGCGTTCGACACCACGATCGGCACCTCGGCCTGGTGGACGAAGTCGCGCAGCGCGCCCAGCACGCCCGAGGAGACGACGCCCGTCAGCACGTCGACCTCGTCCTGCAGCACCAGCTTCTTGGCCTTGGCGAGGCCGGTCGGCGGGTCGACCTCGGTGTCCTCGCGGATCACCTCGAACTCCACGCCTTGCCCGTGCTGCTCGAGCGCCATGTCGAAGCCCGCGTCGATCTCCTTGGCAAGCGCCGCGTAGACGCCCGAATAGGGCAGCAGCACGCCGATCTTGACCGGCTCGGCCCAGACCTGCCCTGCCGCTAACCCGGCCCCCAGCACCGCCGTCGCGGCGAGCGCACTCAGATGACCCATCGCACCCTCCCCTGTTCTCGTGGGCTTTTCGCCAGTCTTTCTGCCCCGCCCGAGGGCGCGCGGCAAGGGCTGTCCGGCGGTCGGGGGTCGTCGGGTGGCGGCCGGTTGGGGTCGGGGGTGGCGCCGGGCAGTCGGGGGCCCGGAGGCAGTTGCGCGGGCTGGCGCGCCGCAGCTAGTCTTGGGTGCCGGACGGGGAGCAGCCGTGAACGCCGCCATGAACGCCAACGCCGCCTGCTGGTTCGTGGATCGCCACCCGGCCGAGGGGCGGGCGGAGAAGCCCGCCTTCCTCGAGGGAGACCGGCGGCTCAGCTATGGCGAGCTGGCCGTCCGCTCGGGCCGCGTGGCGGGCATGCTCGCCCGGCATGGCGTGCGGCCCGAGGAGCGGGCGGCGATCATCGCACTCGACACGCTCGACTGGCCGGTCGCCTTCTGGGGGTGCGTCAAGGCGGGCGTCGTCCCGGTGGCGGTCAACACGCTGATGACGACCGAGGCCTTCCGCTATGTCCTCTTGGACAGCCGGGCGCGGGCGCTCTTCGTGTCGGCGGCGCTGCTGCCCGCGATCCGCCCGGCGCTGGCGGGTCTGCCGCATCTGCGCGAGATCTTCGTTCTCGGCGGCAGCGATACCGCCAACGAGTCCGGCGGCAGCGACTTCGCCGCCGAGCTAGAGGCGACCGAGCCGGCCCCGACCGCCGAAGTCAGTGCCGACGACTGCGCCTTCTGGCTCTATTCCTCGGGTTCAACCGGGCAGCCCAAGGGGGTCCGGCACGTGCATTCCTCCATGCGGGGCACCGCCGAGACCTATGGCGCGCGCGTGCTCGGCATCCGCGAGGACGACGTCGTCTTCTCGGCCGCCAAGCTCTTCTTCGCCTACGGCCTGGGCAACGCGATGAGCTTCCCGTTGTCGGTCGGCGCCACGACGGCCCTGCTGCCCGGCCGACCGACGCCCGACGCCGTGTTCCGTACCATGCAGACGGTGCGGCCCACCATCTTCTGCGGCGTGCCGACGCTCTACGCCGCGATGCTCGCCGCCGCTGGCGACCGGATCCCGGGGACTGACCGTCTGCGCGTCTCCATCTCCGCCGGCGAGGCGCTGCCGGCCGAGATAGGCCACCGCTGGAAGCGGATCACCGGCACCGACATCCTCGACGGGGTCGGGTCGACCGAGATGCTGCACATCTTCCTGTCGAACGCGCCGGGCGATGTGGAGTACGGCACCTCCGGCCGGGCCGTGCCTGGCTATCAGCTGCGCCTCGTCGGCGAGTGGGGGCGCGACGTCGGCGACGGCGACATTGGCGAGATGCTGGTCCGCGGCGACACGGCCGCCGACGGCTACTGGAACCAGCGCGCGAAAAGCCGGGCGACCTTCGAGGGCGTCTGGACGCGGACGGGCGACAAGTACATCCGCCGCGCCGATGGCCGCTATGTCTACTGCGGGCGCACGGACGACATGTTCAAGGTCTCGGGCCAGTGGGTCAGCCCCTTCGAGGTCGAGCAGGCGCTGGTCTCGCACGCTTCCGTGCTCGAGGCGGCGGTGGTCGCGGCCCAGGACGCCGAGGGGCTGGAGAAGCCCAAGGCCTTCGTCGTGCCCACTGACCGGGCGGCGGGCATCGACGCGACCGCCCTGCAGGAACACGTCAAGGCGGCGATCGGCCCCTGGAAATACCCGCGCTGGATCGAGGCGGTCGACGAGCTGCCCAAGACGGCGACGGGCAAGATCCAGCGCTACAAGCTGCGCGGCTGATGGACTGGCGGCCGGGAGAGACGCTGCGGATCGAGGCCGGCGCCGCGCTCGAGGCGCGCTGCTGGGGGCCGCCGCCCGACGAGGCGCCGACGCTGGTCCTGCTGCACGAGGGGCTGGGCTCCGCCGGGCTCTGGCGCGACTTCCCCGCCGGGCTGGCCGAGGCGACGGGCTGGGGCGTGCTCGCCTGGTCGCGGGCTGGGTATGGCGCATCGGATTCTTGCCTCCTGCCCCGCCCGCTCGACTACATGGAGCGGGAAGCGACGGAGGTGCTGCCGCGCGTGCTTGACGCGACCGACTTCCGGCGCGGCGTCCTTGTCGGCCACTCGGACGGCGCGTCAATCGCGGCGCTCTACGCCGGGACGGTCGAGGATTTCCGGGTTCGCGGGCTGGTTCTGATGGCGCCGCACTTCTTCGTCGAAGAGGTCTCGCTTCGCTCGATCGCCGCGGCGCGCGAGGCTTACGATGCGGGCGGTCTGCGCGAGCGGCTGGCGCGGCACCACCGCAACCCCGACGCCGCCTTTCGCGGCTGGAACGACGCCTGGCTCGATCAGGGCTTCGGCGATTGGAACATCACGGCCGCGCTCGACTACATCCGCGTTCCGGTGCTGGCGATGCAGGGCGAGGACGACGAGTACGGCACGCCGGCCCAGCTCGAGGCACTCGATCGCGTCCCGGCGCCCGTCGAGTCGCATCTTCTGCCCGGCTGCCGGCACGCGCCGCATCTCGACCGGCCCGACGAGACGCTGCGGCTGATCGGCGATTTCCTCGCCCGGCTCAGCGCGATCGAGGCGGCCGGACGCGTCCCCGCGTGACAGCCGGCCCCCGCCCGCTCTAGTCTCCGCCCATGCGCATCGACTTCCAGACAGACCCCTCCCGCTGGCGCCATTGGCGCCTCGAGATCGACGGACCCGTCGCGCGGCTGGTCATGGACGTGGACGAGGCGGGCGGCCTCTTACCCGGCTACGAGCTCAAGCTCAACTCCTACGACCTGGGCGTCGACATCGAGCTCGCCGACGCCGTGCAGCGGCTGCGCTTCGAGCACCCCGAGGTGCGGGCCGTGGTGCTGATGTCGGGCAAGGAGCGCGTCTTCTGCGCCGGCGCGAACATCCGGATGCTGGCCGGCGCCTGCCATGCCCACAAGGTCAACTTCTGCAAGTTCACCAACGAGACGCGCAACGCCATGGAGGCGGCCGCCGAGGAGTCGGACCAGCACTGGATCGCGGCAATTCGCGGTTCCTGCGCCGGCGGCGGCTACGAGCTCGCGCTCGCCTGCAACCACATCATGCTCGCGGATGACGGCGCGTCGAACGTGGCCCTGCCCGAGCTGCCGCTGCTGGCCGTGCTGCCCGGCACCGGCGGGCTGACCCGCGTCACCGACAAGCGCCGTGTGCGGCGCGATCGGGCCGACGTCTTCTGCACGATGGAGGAAGGGGCGCGCGGGCGCCGGGCACTCGACTGGGGCTTCGTCGACGAGCTGGTGCCGAACCCGTCCTTCGACAAGGCGGTCGCGGCCCGCGCGGCCAAGATCGCGGCGCGCTCCTCGCGCCCGGCGGACGCCAGGGGCGTCGAGCTGACGCCGCTCGACCGCAGGTTCGCCGACGACGGCGTGGCCTACTCCGCGGTCGAGGTGGTGATCGATCGCGCACTCGGTTTGGCGACCCTCACGGTCGATCGGCCCCGAGGCCCCGGCCTCGGTCGAGGCGCTCGCGGCCGAGGGCGCGGCGACGTGGACGCTCCGGGCGGCCCGCGAGCTCGACGACGCCATCCTGCATTTGCGCGTCAACGAGCCCGAGATCGGCGTGCTGGTGCTCAAGACGGCCGGCGATCCTCAGGCGGTGCTCGCGCACGAGGCGCTGCTGCTCGCCAACCGGGAGGATTGGCTGGCGCGCGAGATCCTGGGTCTGTGGAAGCGCACGCTGAAGCGCCTCGACGTCACCGCCCGCTCACTGGTGGCGCTGGTCGAGCCTGGCTCGTGCTTCGCCGGGCTGCTGGCTGAACTCGCCTTCGCGGCGGACCGCAGCTACATGGCGGAAGGCGCCTTCGAGGGCGACAACCGCCCGCCCGCGACGCTGACGCTGACCAAAGTGAATTTCGGGCGCCTGCCGATGCCGAACGGCCTCGGCCGCCTCGCCACCCGCTTCCTCGACGATGCCGCCGCGCTCGACGCGGCCCGCGCCCGCATGACCGAACCACTGGAGGCGGAGGAGGCCGAGGCGCTCGGCCTCGTCACCTTCGCCTTCGACGAGATCGACTGGGAGGACGAGATCCGCATCGCTCTGGAGGAGCGCGCGAGCTTCAGCCCCGACGCGCTGACGGGCCTGGAGGCGAACCTCCGCTTCGCCGGCCCCGAGACGATGGAGACGAAAATCTTCGCCCGCCTCAGCGCCTGGCAGAACTGGATCTTCCAGCGGCCGAACGCGACAGGCGAGGCTGGCGCGCTCAAGCGCTATGGCACCGGCCGGCGCGCCGAGTTCGACCGGACGAGGACCTGAGGTGATCGACGCGACCAGCCTCGCGCGCATCCGCGCCGAGACGCCGGGCATCGGCGGGGCCGTGCACCTGATGGCCTGCGGCTCGTCGCTGATGCCGGCGCCGGTCGTCGACGAGGTGATCCGCTTCACCCGGCTCGAAGCCGAGCTCGGCGGCTACGAGGCGGCCGAGGCCGAGGCGGCGGCGCTGGACGCCGTCTACGACAAGATCGCCGCGCATATCGGCTCCAGTCCCCGCGAGATCGCCATCGTCGAGAACGCGACCGTCGCCTGGTGCCAGGCCTTCTACGCGCTGCCCCTGCCACCCGGATCGCGCATCCTGACGGCGGAGGCGGAATACGCCGCCAACTACCTCGCCTTCCTGCAGCGGGCCAAGCGCGACGGCGCAAGGATCGAGGTCGTGCCCTCGGACGAGACGGGGGCGCTCGACACCGCGGCGCTCGACGCGATGATCGGGCCCGATGTCGCGCTGATCGCCGTGACCTGGGTGCCGACCAATGGCGGGCTGGTGAACCCGGCCGCCGAGATCGGCCGGATCGCGCGCAGGCACGGCGTGCCCTATCTGCTCGACGCCTGCCAGGCGGCCGGGCAGATGCCGATCGATGTCCGAGAAATCGGCTGCGACTTCCTCTCGGCGACCGGGCGCAAGTTCCTGCGCGGCCCGCGCGGCACCGGCTTTCTCTATATGCGCGACAAGTGGATAAGGCGGCTCGAGCCGGCGATGGTCGACCTTTTTTCGGCGCATTGGGTATCGCGCGACACCTACGAACTGCGTAGCGACGCGCGCCGCTTCGAGACATGGGAGAACGCCTATGCGCTGCGCGCCGGGCTCGGCGCCGCCTTCGACTACATGGACGCGATCGGCATCGAGGCCATCCACGCGCGCGTCACGGCGCTGGCCGGGCTGATGCGCGAGCGCCTCGCCGCCATCCCTGGCGCGACGGTGCGCGATCTCGGCCGGCAGCCCTGCGCCATCGTCAGCTTCGACATCGCCGGGCTGGAGGCGGACGCGGCCGTCGCGGCGATGCGCGCCGAGGGCTTCGTGCTCGGGACATCGACAGCGGCCTCGACGCGGATCGACGCCGAGCGGCGACACCTGCCGACGCTGATCCGGCTCGCGCCGCACTACTACAACACCGAGGACGAGATCGCGGCCTGCGCCGACGCGCTGGCGCGGCTCGCCGCCTGACCGGAAGGACTTCGATGCCCGATTTGATCCCCGACTTGATCAATGTCGACTACGACAGCGCCATCCCGAACAATGTCGACCTGTCCACCGACCGGCGCGTGCTCAAGGCGCTGGAGAAATGGCACCCCGGCTATATCAGCTGGTGGAACGACCTGATCCCGCAGCGCTTCCAGGACAGCCTCGTCTACCTGCGCACCGCCGTCTCGGTCGATCCCAAGGGCTGGGCCAAGTTCGACTACGTGAAGATGCCCGATTACCGCTGGGGCATCCTGCTCGCGCCGCAGGTCGAGGACCGGCGCATCCCCTGCGGCGAGCATGCGGGCGAGCCCGCCTGGCAGGAGGTGCCGGGCGAGCACCGCGCCCTGCTGCGCCGCCTCATCGTCATCCAGGGCGACACCGAGCCGGCCTCGGTCGAGCAGCAGCGCCATCTCGGCCGCACGGCGCCCAGCCTCTATGACATGCGCAATCTCTTCCAGGTCAACGTCGAGGAGGGCCGCCACCTCTGGGCCATGGTCTACCTGCTGCAGAAATATCTCGGCCGCGACGGGCGCGAGGAGGCCGACGACCTGCTCCGCCGCCAATCCGGCTCCGAGGAGGCCCCGCGCATGCTCGGCGCCTTCAACGAGGCGACGCCCGACTGGCTGTCGTTCTTCATGTTCACCTACTTCACCGACCGCGACGGCAAGATGCAGCTCGAGGCGCTGGCGCAGTCAGGCTTCGACCCGCTCTCGCGCACCTGCCGCTTCATGCTGACGGAAGAAGCGCACCACATGTTCGTCGGCGAGACCGGCGTCGGCCGCATCATCCAGCGCACCTGCCAGGCGATGACGCAAGCCGGCATCGATGACCCGACCGACATCGTCCGCGTCCGCGCGCTCGGCGTCATCGACCTGCCGACGATCCAGAAGAAGCTGAACCTGCACTACACGCTCAGCCTCGACCTCTTCGGCTCCGAGGTCTCGACCAACGCGGCCAACGCCTTCAACGCCGGCATCAAGGGCCGCTATCGCGAGGTGAAGCTCGAGGACGACCACCGTCTGACCGACGCCACCTACCCGGTCAGCCAGGTCGTCGACGGCGCGATCCGCACGGTCGAGATGCCGGCGCTCTCGGCCATCAACATGCGGCTGCGCGACGACTACATCCACGACGCGGCCGGCGGCGTGCGCCGCTGGAACCTGATCATCAAGAAGCAGCGGCGTCGACTTCGAGCTGAAGCTCCCGCACGAGGGCTTCCACCGCCAGATCGGCGCCTACAAGGACGCGCCCGTCACGCCCGAAGGTCGCATCGTCTCGCGCGAGCAATGGGAGGCGCGCCGCACCGAATGGCTGCCGACAAGCGAGGACGCGGCCTTCATCGAATCGCTCATGGTTCCGGAATGGGAGCCCGGCCGCTTTGCCGGCTGGATCGCGCCGCCGCGCGTCGGCATCGACAACAAGCCGGGCGATTTCGAATACGTCAAGCTGGCGATGGCGTGAGGCCCGCCACGGCGCACCTTCCGGGCACCGTGGGGCGCCTCGCTCAGCCCTCGACCAGGTCCGGGTTGGGCACGATCGTCGACTTCACCGTCTTCATCGCCATGGCGTCGGCGACGGCGCGCGAGATGCCGTCCTCCGAGAACTCGAACAGCGTCTGCATCTCGAACCAGGGATAGCGGTCGCGCGCCTGCCAGAGCATGTCGACGCCCTTGGGCAGATCGTTCGCCGTGAAGGCCCACGACCCCAGCACATTCAGGTCCTTGGTGCAGATGCGGTGCCAGCTCGTCTCGATCGACCCGGCGTCGGTGAACTGGCCCATCTCGACATAGGTGCCGCCGTCGCGGAGGAACTCGATCCCTTCGGGCCCCGCCGAGGGGTGGCCCGAGCAGTCCATCACCAGATCCGCGCCATGGCCGCCGACGATCTCGCGGACGGCGGCGATGCGCTCGGCGGGCGTCTTGACCTCCTCGATGTTGACGGTCGCCTCGGCGCCGAACCGGCGCGCCAGCGCCAGGCGCGGCGCCTCCGGCGCGCCGACCGAGATGACGCGGCCAGCCCCCATCTCGAGCGCCGCCGCGACGGCGAGGATGCCGATCGGCCCGGTCCCCTGGATGACGACGGTCGCGTTCCAGGCAAATCCGTTGACGCGCTGCGCCCGCTCGAAGGCGCGGATGCAGGATGTCAGCGGCTCCGACAGCGCGCCGAGCCGGAGCGGCATCGCGTCGGGCAGCTTGTAGATCTTGGTGCCGGGCAGCTCTTCCAGGTCGACATAGACCATCTCGGCCCAGCCGCCCCAGAGATGCGGCGCCTTCTCAAAGCCGAGATAGCGGCCGTAATAGACCGGGGTCAGGCATTTGTTCGCCGTCTCGGGATAGTGCAGGCACCAGTCGCAATGTCCGCAGGGCATCAGCGGCGGCAGCATCAGCTTGGAGTCTATGCCGATCGGCTTGCCCATGAAGTCGGTCGTCAGCTCGTCGCCGATCTCGACCACCACGCCGGCCAGCTCGTGGCCGAGCGTGAACGGCCAGGGCAGCGGCTTGGGCCAGTGGCCCTTGAGGATGTGCAAATCGGTGCCGCAGACGCCGCAGGCGCCTATGCGGATCAGCGCCGCCTTCGGCCCGATCTTTGGCCGCGGCACGCTTCGGATGACCGGGGACGCGCCCGGCCCGTCGAAGGTGGCAACCCTGATATCGCCCATTCTCAACCTCTCAGCTCAGCTTAGTCACTCGATCTCCACGACCCGTTCCGGCGACCGCGCGGACGAGCGGGTCGAGGTAGCGCCGCTCCAGCATCAGCAGGGCGCCGGCCGCATCGAAAGCAATTTCGACACGCTCCTCGGCCGCGATGTTCGACGTTCCCACCCGCCGGCCCGCCGCCATCGCCAGCCCATCGATCGACCAGCGCAGCCCGCGCGAATGCGTGCCCGTGACGGGCGACAAGGGGAACAGCGAGACGCGGGCGCCGGGCGCCAGGTCCAGGCCGAGCACGCGGCCGGGGGGCACGAGCGCCATGGCTTCCGCCTCGCCAAGCAGCACGACGGTCTTCTCGGGCCGCGCCAGCATGGCGTGCAGAACGGCGAGGAGATGATCGACCCGCTCTCCGGTGAAGCCGACGCCAAGGTAGAAGGGCGCCTCGGTCGCATAGAGGCATTTCTCGAAGTCCGTCGTCTCCTGCTCGGGCAGGTGGAGGAACCGCGTGGGCTCGCCGCGCCAGCGCTCGGGCTCGGCGATCGAAGTCCATGTCGCCGATGACGGCGGCCGGCACCAGCCGCCACTCGGCCAGCCGGTCGGCGCCGCTGTCCGCCGCCACGAGCTCGGGCGCGAGCGCGCGCGCCTGCTCGACGAGATCGAGGCTGAGGACGCCCCCGCCGACCAGCGTCACCGGCCGCTCGAAAGCCAGCGGCAGCGCGTGCGAAACACTCATGACATGTGCATTGACCGGCGCACCGCCTGGGTCAACCGGCGAGCGAGCGTTTTCGCGCCGCCCCCACGATGCCGCCATCGCATGCCATCGCATGCCATCGCGGCGGCGCCTTGACCGCCTGCGGCAAATGGGCGAGGTTCGCCGCCCGGGATGCGGCCGGCCGGTCCCGGAACCAGCCCCAACCGGGACCAGCCCACAACCGGGAGTCGCGATGGCCG
The DNA here is from genome assembly GCA_963822985.1 of uncultured Alphaproteobacteria bacterium. Lineage (GTDB taxonomy): Bacteria > Pseudomonadota > Alphaproteobacteria > Rhodobacterales > Rhodobacteraceae > Thermohalobaculum. The sequence goes on from CAWGJU010000003.1 coordinate 224,315, forward strand.
ACACAGGCAAGAGGGTCGAAGTCCGCTACGGCGCCTTCTCCTGCACGATCGCTGGCTATGACGATCCGGTCGCCCAGATGCGCGACGTGCTCGTGCTGATGCAGCGCATGATCACCGAGACGCCGGCGCTCGGCGAGACCGACGCGGGCCTCGACGACGACCAGTTCGCCCGGCTCGACGACGCGCTCGCCGACTGGCGTGCCAGCGCGGACGACCGGGGCGTCATCGTCATCCGCAGCGGCCAGCGCATCGCCGGCGACACCGAGGACGCCGAGATACTGGCCGACGCCGACCACCCGGCGGCGGGCGAGGCCGCGCCCAACCCCTCGGCAGCGATCTTTTCGGCGCCCGCAGCCGCCGTCGCCGAGGCGGCCTTCGCGGCGAGCATGGCGACCGATGAGGCCGATGCGTCCAGCGGCGACGACTCGCCCTCCGAGGCCGAGGCGCCGCTCGGCGGCCGGGCGCCGGAGGAGCCCTCCGGCCAAGCCGCGCTCTTCGCCGCACCGGCGGCCGAGATCGCCGAGGAAGCTTCTTCGGGCGGTGGCATCGCGGCAGAGCCGGCCGATCCGGACGACGATGCCGAAGACGCAGAGCCGGTCTGGGGCGACGAAGCGGCCGCCGAGAGAGTCCAGCCTGCCGGAGCCGGGGAGGCAGAGCCGATCCGCGGCGCCGAGCTCGGCCCGAGCCCGGCCGACGCGCCACCGGAGGTGGACGGGTCCGAGGACCAGGGCGGGGAGGAAGAGCTCTCGCCGGACGGCACCTCGGCGGCGCCGTGGAGTCACGTGCCGCCGGCCCGCGCCGAGCGCGAAGCCGAGCCGTCGCGCCGGATCAATATCTTCGCGCCACCGCCGGTGGACGCCCCGTTGCCCGAGGAACAGAACGCCGGCGGCGCCACGCCACCGGCAGAGCCGCTGGCTTCGCTGCGCCACGCGCCCACCGGGCCCGTCGCCGACTTGACGCCCGCCGAGCCGTGGGACGAGGGCGAGGGCGGCGACCCGGACGAGGTTCTGGACGACGGCGCCGGCGACTGGACGGCCGCCGAGCCGCGGTCCCGATCATCGGCCGAGACGGACGGATCCGAGGCGGGGTCGGCGGAGAGCACCGAAAACCGGCTGGCGGCGCTGATCACACGCTACCAGAGCGGTATGCACGAGCGCGAGACCGCTGCCGCGCAACACGCGGCCGAGGACGGCGTGACCGCGGCAGAGCTCGCCGATCGCGCCGGCGCGGCAGAGGTCGCCGATCTGCTGGCGGTCTCGGCCGCCTGGCTGACGCTGGCCGGCGGCCACTCTCGCTTCACCCGCCGCCAGGTGATGGAAATCTTCGAGACCCTGCCCGGCGAGCATCAACGCACGCTCGAGGCGCGCATCAAGGGCTTCGGCAGGCTGGTGCGGTCCGGCACGCTGATGGCGGTCGAGGACGGCGCCTTCGCCATGCCCGCGCCCGAGCGCGAGCGCTTTCGCGAGTTGATGGATCAGCGCTGAGAGGCGCGCTCGACCTTGGCCGGGTCCGGGCGGGCGATGCCCCTGAACAGCGCTCGCAGTGGCAGCGCCCACAGGATGCCAAGCCCGACATAAACGGCCAGCTCGACCGCTGGGTGCGGCCGCTCCATCAAGCCGACCAGCGTCGTCGCGACCACGATGTAGAGCGGCAGGCCCAGCATCAGGACAACGGCGCAGGCGATCTTTCGCAGACGATAGCTCATGACGGGCACGTAGCACTCCGACGCCCCGCGTCCAACCGGTTCGGCATGGCCGCAGCATATGGCCGCAAACGTACGATGCCCGTGCCGATACTCAGTCGGCGAAGGGATCGGTGACCAGGATCGTGTCGTCGCGCTCGGGGCTGGTAGAGAGGAGCGCGACCGGACACTCGATCAGCTCCTCGACGCGCTTGATGTACTTGATCGCCTCGGCTGGCAGGTCGAGCCAGCGGCGAGCGCCGGCGGTCGTCTCGGACCAGCCGGGCAGCGTCTCGTAGACGGGCTCGACTCGCTCCTGCTGCGCGGCCGCGGCGGGCAGGTACGGGACCTCGGCGCCGTCCAGGCGATAGCCGGTGCAGACCTTGATCTCGTCGAGCCCATCGAGCACGTCGAGCTTGGTCAGCGCGATGCCGTCCACGCCGCCGACCCGGCAGGTCTGGCGCACCAGCGCCGCGTCGAACCAGCCGCAGCGGCGCTGCCGCCCGGTGACCGTGCCGAACTCGCGCCCGCGCTCGCCGAGGCGCTGGCCGACCGCGTCGGTCAGCTCGGTCGGGAAGGGCCCGGAGCCGACCCGCGTCGTGTAGGCCTTGACGATGCCGAGCACGAAGTCGATGGCACCCGGGCCCATCCCCGTGCCGGTCGCCGCCATGCCGGCCATCGTGTTGGACGAGGTGACGAAAGGATAGGTGCCGAAATCGACGTCGAGCAGCGCCCCTTGCGCGCCCTCGAAGAGGATGCGGTCGCCCTCGCGCCGCCGCGCGTCGAGCACCTGCCAGACCGGGCGGGCGAAAGGCAGCACCCTGGGCGCGATCTCGCCGAGGCTGGCCATCAGCGCGACCCGGTCGATCTCGGGCTGGCCGAGCCCGCGGCGCAGCGCGTCGTGATGCGCCAGCAGCCGGTCCAGCCGCGCCTCGAGCGTCGCCCGGTCGCCGAGATCGGCGACGCGCACGCCGCGCCGCCCGGCCTTGTCCTCATAGGCCGGGCCGATGCCGCGGCCCGTGGTGCCGATCTTTGCCGCGCCCGCCGCCTCCTCGCGCAGCACGTCGAGCTCGCGGTGCACGGGCAGGATGAGGGGCGCGTTCTCCGCGATCATCAGCGTCTCGGGCGTGACCTCCACCCCCATGGCGCCGATGCGCTCGATCTCGGCGACCAGCGCCCAGGGGTCGAGCACCACGCCGTTGCCGATGATGCTGAGCTTGCCGGGGCGCACGACGCCCGACGGCAGCAGCGACAGCTTGTAGACCGTGCCGCCGATGACCAGCGTATGCCCGGCATTGTGCCCGCCCTGGAAGCGGGCGATCACATCCGCCCGCTCGCTCAGCCAGTCGACGATCTTGCCCTTGCCCTCGTCGCCCCACTGGGCGCCGACGACCACCACGTTCGCCATGCGAGCCTCCCATTGACCAGCGGGTTAGAGCAAGGCGCGCGCGGCGTTGCAAGCGCGGCGCGGCGCAGCCTTGGTGCAGCCTCGGCGCAGCCCTGGCGGGACCAGCTGAGGCGGAGCATTTCGTTCTGTCGGTAGCGCGTGAAGATGTCCGCCTTCGTAGCGCATCAAATGTCCGCCGCTGTGATTGTAGAGCCTGTGGGGTTGTGGGCAACGCGCAGCGTTGTCCACAAATCCATCAGGCCCAAGCCCCGGCCGCCGAGCGGAGTTAAGCGGCCAGGGAGGCATCGATGGGCTTGCCGGCTGGATCGAAGCGGACCAGGCAGCTCGGCCCGTCGAAGATGGCGAGCCGGCCATCGGGGTACTCGTGCACCCGCACGCTCGCCTTCACGTAGTGATGGCGGTGGCGCTGCGCCGGGATCTGCAGCGAGATGCCCTTCCAGATGACGCAGTTGTCGCGGCCGACCTGGCGGCTCTCCTGGACGCACAGGACGTCCTCGAGCGGCCGGCCGGCATAGGGGATGAAAGCCGAGCCGTGCTCGGCCGCCGGCACCGCGAAGCGGGCGTTGTAGTCGGGCACGAAGACCTCGCTCAGATAGCGGTTGGCGGCCTCGACCGTGGCGATCCCGGCGAGCCGCAACTCGGGCGGCAGGCGGCTCTGCAGCGTGCCGAACGCCCGCTCCATGCGGCCGCGCGCCTCCGGCGAGTAGGACGGGATGTGGGTGATGCCGAGCTGCGAGAGCGCCAGGCCGACCTGCGTCGGCCTGGTCTTGTCGACCTTGCCGCCGGACCTCGGCGTATAGAAATAGTGCGAGCCGCGATCGGTGTAGAGCGCGCGGAACAGGCCGTGCGCGGCGATCGTCTCGGCCAGGCCGACAAAGCTCGAGGCGGTGCCTTCTTCTGCCACCAGGACCGCCGAATAGATCGCCCCCGTCGCGTCGTCGAGGGTGACGACGAGATCGAGATCACGGTCGAGCGCGCCGAGCCAGCGATGCGTCGAGCCATCCTGGAACAGCAGCATGCCGGGCAGCGGCCGGCGCTCGCGCTTCTTGCGGTGGCTGCCGCCGCGCCGCTTCTGCGCCGCCACCAGCCCGGCCGATTGCAGCGCCAGCCGGGTCACCGTGTAGGACAGTTTGTAGCCGTGCCGCTGCACCAGCTGCTCATGGAAATGCTTCACCGTGAAATCGCGGTAGCGTTCCTGGTAGAGCATCTGCATCCGCGTCAGCTCGGCCGCCGGCGCCCGCCGCGGCGACGGCTTGCCGAGCCGTCGGTCGCGCAGACCCTCGGCGCCCTCCGCGTCATGGCGCACCAACAGCCGCCGGAAATGCCGGCCCGACATGCCGAGCAGCTCGCCCGCATCCTCGGCCGTCAGCCGCCGCTTGCGGTAGCGCTCCATCGCTTCTTCGAACCTGAGCACGAAGACCTCCCATAACGCGCTTGTCCGCCGCATCGCCCCCTCCCGAACAGGACGCGAACCTGGCGGACAACTCACGCGCTACGAAAGCGGACAAATCACCCATCTCCGACACGGAGCATTTCGTTCTTGTCTCGTTCCGCCCTCCATGTCAGACTTGGCGTCATGAACATCTCTGACCACAACATCTTGACCTATTTCGAGACGCAGCCGGCGTTCGATCCTACCCATCTGGCCGCGGTCGCAGCGGCGGCCCTGTTGGGCCTGCTGCTCGGCCATCTGTTCAGGACGCCGGCGCTGCGGGCGGCACGGGCCGAGGCCGCACGGCTGCGCGAGGAGTGCGTCGCGCTGGACCGCGACTGCGCCATCGCCGACGCATCGGCGGCCCGCGTGCCGGAGCTGGAGAGGCGGATCGTCGTCCTGACCGATCGCGTGGCGGAGGAGACGCGCCGCGCCGAGAACCTCGACGGGCAGCTGCGCGCCGCCCGGGCCGAGCAGAAGGCGCGCCTCGACGAGCTGCGCCAGATGGGCGACGAGGTCGAGCGCAAGTTCGGCGCGCTGGCGCACAAGGCGCTGAGCGGCAATGCCGAATCTTTCCTCAAGCTGGTCAGCGAGCGCTTCGAGAAGCACAAGGAAGCCGCCGAGACGGACCTCGGCCAGCGTCACAAGGCGATCGAGGTCCTCATGAAGCCGGTCCATGAAAGCCTCTCCAAGTTCGAGGCGCGCGTCGGCGAGATCGAGAAGGCGCGCGAGGGGGCCTATGGCGCCATCCGCGAGCAGGTGAAGCAGCTCACCGAAGGCCAGACGGCGCTGAAAGGCGAGACGGCGCGGCTGGTCCAGGCGCTGCGCCAGCCGAAGACGCGCGGCCGCTGGGGCGAGTTCCAGCTGCGCCAGGTCTTCGAGATGGCCGGCATGGTCGAGCATGTCGATTTCCTCTGCGAGCACCATGTCGCGACCGAGACGGCGCGGCTGCGCCCCGACGCGGTCGTCCGGCTGCCCGGCGGCAAGTCAATCGTGGTCGACGCCAAGACGCCGCTCGATGGCTATCTGGCGGCGGTCGAGGCGCAGGACGAGGCCACGCGCGACGAGGCGCTGCGCAGCCATGTGCGCCATGTCCGGCAGCATGTGACCAACCTCTCGCGCAAGGAATACTGGGCCGCGCTCGACGTGACGCCCGACTTCGTCGTCATGTTCGTGCCGGGCGAAGCCTTCTATTCGGCGGCGATCGAGGCGGCGCCCGACCTTTTCGAGGAGGCGGTGCGCAACCGCGTGCTGATCTCGACGCCGACGACGCTGATCGCGCTGATCAAGGCGATCGCCTATGGCTGGCAGCAGGAGAACCTGGCGCGCAACATCCGCGAGGTGGCGACGCTGGCGCGCGACCTCTACGACCGGATCGGCAAGTTCGGCGAGCATCTGAACGGCGTCGGCAAGGCGCTGCGCCAGGCGGTGGAAAAGTACAACAGCAGCGTCGGCTCGCTCGAGGGCCGCGTGCTGCCGCAGGTCCGCCGCTTCGAGCGGATGGGCGTGGTCGAGAACGGCACCGCCTTGCCGGAAATGGCGAAGGTCGAGATCGAGCCCCGCGCGCTGACGGCCGTGGAGTTCACCGAGCCGGACAGGGAGACTCGGTTTGCGCTGGCAACTCCGGCCGAGTGAGGGCGCGAGCGGCAGCGCTCGAGGGGTCAGTACCCGGCATCGGCGCCCGTCTTCAACGGGCGAGGCCGCATGCCATTTTCGGTCATTCTTTTCGTTGGGCCGCGGTCAGCGCCGCGAACGTGACAACGCGAGCCCCGCGCCCGAGCCTCGGGTCGCTGGATCTAAATAGACGCGATTTGAGATGGATAGGCGACCTTGCAAGCGTGCAAGGTCGTCATCTGCATGTTCCAGCAGCAGGGTAGGAACCGGTTCCTTTGCGCAGGCGCTCGACACGAGATGTTCTCGCAACACCGGGGCGACGGCGGTGTCAACGGCCCCTCGCCTCAGAGCACCGGCCCCACGATGGCCATGGCGTTGTTCCAGAGGCGCCGCGGCCAGCGCCAGGCGGCGACGTCCTCCGGCCGCACGGGGATGCAGTCCGCCAGATAGCTTCGCTGGCGCTCGATCATGGCGGCCGTGACGTCCCGGTCCATCAGCAGGACGTTGTTCTCGTAGTTCAGCTCGAAGCTGCGCCGGTCCATATTGGCCGACCCGATGAGGGTCAACTCGTCGTCGACCGTCAGCGACTTGGTGTGCAGCAGGCCCGCGCGGAACTCGTGGATCTTCACGCCCGCCGCTAGCAGGTCGGCGTAATAGCTGCGGCTGGCGGCGCCGACGGCGAAGTCGTCGTTGCGGGCGGGGAAGATGATCGTTGTCTCGACGCCGCGATTGGCGGCGGCGCAGAGCGCCGCCTGCAGCGACTCGGCCGGTACGTAATAGGGCGTGGTGATGAAGAGCCGCCGCCGAGCGCCGTAGATCAGGGTCTCGAACATCTCGGGCGCGGCCGAGAATCGGGCGGTCGGCCCGGTCGCGATGACCTGGGCCGGAAAGCCAGGGCCGGCATCGCCCATCGGCTCGAGCAGTACGTCGCGCAGGTCCTCGCCCGACCACATGGTCCAGTCGCCGGCGAAAAGGCGTTGGTTCTGGCGCGCGATCGGGCCCCTCGAAGCGCATCACCGCGTCGACCCAGGGGCCGAAGCGCGCCTTGGGCAGGAATTCAGGGTCGGCGCAGTTCTGGCTGCCGCAATAGGTGATCCGGTTGTCGACGACCAGGATCTTGCGGTGGTTCCTGAGGTCGATCCGGCCGGTGAAGACCCGCAGCAGCGGGTTGCCGACCGGCAGCGTGCGGGCGAGGCGCACGCCGGCCGCCGCCATCTCGCTCCAGAGCGCCGAGCGGATCAGGGCGCGCGAGCCGATGTCGTCGACCATGGCGCGGCAGGTGACGCCGCGGCCCGCGGCGCGGATCAGCGCCTCGGCCATCCTGGTGCCGTTGCGGTCGGGCAGCCAGATGTAGAAGAGCAGGTGGACATGGGCCGCGGCTGCGTCGATGTCGCGGATCATCTCGGCGATCGCGGCGTCCGAATCGGCCATCAGCCGCGCCCTGTTGCCGACGACCGGGTCGAAGCCGCTGATCGACCGGCCGACCCTGAAGGCGGAGGGCAGCGTCTCGCCGGCCGGCGTCGATCACGCGGGCCGCATAGCCGGGGATGCGGCCGAGATCGGGCAGCGCCGCGATGACCTCGTTCAGGCGCCGCGCGCGCCGGCGGCCGATGCTGGTCTCGCCCAGCAGCAGATAGGCGGCGATGCCGAGGAACGGCACCGCCAGCACCACGACGACCCAGGCGACGCGCGAGGCCGGGTCGCGGTGCGGGCGCAGCAGGACGCGGACGGTCAGTGCGACCTGCACCAGGATGTGAAGGGCGATCAGGACGTCGCTGCGCACCGGTCCGGTCCCCGGCTCAAGAGGCTGTTGTGCGTTCCGTCGCAGAGCGGCCGGCCGCCGCTGCGCTTGCAGCCGCAGAACCAGAGCGTCGCGTCCGTCTCGGCGACGTGCCGGACGGGCTCGAACCCGGTGCCCTTGTGCGAGCCGTCGCAGAAGGGCTGTTTCGCCGAGCGGCCGCAGGCGCACCAGAAATACGCCTTGCCGGCGCGGACCTCGACCGGATAGGGCGCGCGCTGCGCGATCCTCGGCTCGTCGCTCATCTCTCCCCTCCCGATGCGGCGACGGGCCGGCCGGCCGCCCAGCTGTCAAGCGTCGGAGCCATCAGAAGGCCAGCGCCTTGGCCTGGCGCACCTGCGGCAGCGCGGCGATCTCGGCCAGCACCCGCTGCCGAGACCCGGTCGTCGACGCCGAGCAGCGCGATCGCCTCGCCGCCCTTCTCGGCCCGGCCGAGCGCGAAGGTGGCGATGTTGACGCCGAGCGTGCCGAGCCGCGTGCCGAGCGCACCGATATAGCCGGGCGTGTCGGTGTTGGTGGTGTAGAGCATGAAGGGCATCGGCTCGGCCTCGAGGTTGATGCCCTTGATCTGGATGAAGCGCGGCTTGCCGTCCGAGAAGATCGTGGCGGCGACCGAGCGGGTCTGCGCCTCGGTCGTCACGATCAGCGCGGATATAGGAGCCATAGGCGCCCTGCGCGTCCATGCGCGTCTCGGCGATCTGGATGCCGCGCTCGCGCGCGACCAGCGGCGCCGAGACCATGTTGACCGCGCCCTCTCCCATCACCGGCGCCAGCATCGCGGCGGTCAGCGCCGCGGTCAGCGGGCGCAGGTTCAGCTCGCCGACGCGGCCGACATACTCGATCTCGATCGAGCGAATGGCGTGCTCGGTCAGCTGGCCGGCAAAGCCGCCCAGCACCTCGGCGACGCGGATCCAGGGGCGCAGCACCGGCGCCTCCTCGGCGGTGATCGAGGGCGCGTTGATCGCGTTCTGGATGGCGCCGTGCAGCAGGTAGTCGCTCATCTGCTCGGCGACCTGGAGGGCGACGTTCTCCTGCGCCTCGGTCGTGGAAGCGCCGAGATGCGGCGTCGCTACCACGTTCGGCAGGCCGAAGAGCGGGTTCTCGCGTCGCCGGTTCGACGGCGAAGACGTCAAACGCGGCGCCGGCGAGCTGGCCCGTCTCGCAGCGCCTCGGCGACGCGCCGCCTCGTCGACCAGCCCGCCGCGGGCGCAGTTGATCAGCCGCGCGCCCGGCTTCATGGCGCGCGATGCGCTCGGCCGAGAGGATATTGGCCGTCTTCTCGGTCTTCGGCAGGTGCAGCGAGACGAAATCGGCGCGGGCCGAGCAGCGCGTCGAGCTCCTCGATCTTCTCGACGCCCAACTCCTGCGCGCGAGCCGCGGACAGGAACGGATCGTAGGCCACCACCTTCATCTTCAGCCCGAGCGCACGGTTCGCCACCACCGAGCCGATATTGCCGCAGCCGATCAGGCCCAGCGTCTTGCCGGTGATCTCGACGCCCATGAAGGCCGACTTCTCCCACTGTCCGGCATGGGTCGAGGCGTTCGCCTGCGGGATCTGGCGGGCGAGCGCGAACATCAGCGCGACGGCGTGCTCGGCCGTGGTGATCGAGTTGCCGAAGGGCGTGTTCATCACGACGATCCCGCGCGCCGAGGCGGCCGCGAGGTCGATGTTGTCGACGCCGATCCCGGCGCGGCCGATGACGCGCAGCCGCTCGGCGCGCTCGAGGATCGCCGGCGTCACCTTGGTGGCGGAGCGGACGGCGAGCCCGTCATAGCCGCCGATCACCTCGGCCAGCGTCGCGCGGTCCTTGCCCAGCTCGGGCCGGAAGTCGGCCTCGACGCCATTGCGCGGCAAAGATGCGCAGCGCCTCGTCCGAGAGCGCGTCCGAGATCAGAACCTTAGGCATATGCGGCTTCTCCTGCGCCCTGGCACCGCGAGCGGCCCGCGGGCGGCGTCGTTCCTATTGGTCGCGACAGGTGATTCCCCTCCCATCAGGGAATGGAAGGGAATGGGGCGGGCGAGCGGATCAGGCGGCCAGCCGCTCGGAGCGGGTCTGCGCATAGGCCCAATCGAGCCATGGGGTCAGAGCCTCGATGTCGGCCGCCTCGACCGTGGCGCCGCACCAGATGCGCAGCCCCGGCGGCGCGTCCCGATAGCCAGCGATGTCGAAGGCGACGCCCTCGTCCTCGAGCCGGGCGGTCAGCGCCTTTACGAAGGCGCGTTGCGCGGCCTCGTCGAGCCGGGTCACGTCCGGATCGGCAATGCGCAGGCAGACGGAGGTGTTCGAGCGCGCCGCGGGCTCGGCGACGAGGTTCTCGACCCAGGGCGTGCGGTCGACCCACCGCGCCAGCGCCGCAAAGTTGGCATCGGCGCGGGCGATCAGCGCGGGCAACCCACCGATGCCCTCGGCCCAGTCGAGCGCGTCCTCCCAGTCGGCGACGCAGAGCATCGAGGGGGTGTTGATCGTCTCGCCGCGGAAGACGCCCTCGATCAGCTCGCCACCCTTGGTCATCCGAAAGACCTTGGGCAGCGGCCGGCCGAGCTGAACGTCGGGGGCGAAGGTTCGCAGCCGCTCCACGGCGCGCGGCGACAGCGCCAGCATGCCGTGCCCGGCCTCGCCGCCGAGCGCCTTCTGCCAGGAAAAGGTGACGACATCGAGCTTGGCCCAGTCGAGATCCTGGGCAAAGGCCGCAGAGGTCGCGTCGCAGATGGCAAGCCCCTCGCGATCGGCGGCGATCCAGTCGGCATTCGGCACGCGCACGCCGCTGGTCGTGCCGTTCCAGGTGAAGACCAGATCCGCCTGCGACCGCACCGCGCCGAGATCGGGCAGTACGCCGTAATCGGCCTCGAGCACGCGCGCATCGGCAAGCTTCAGCTGCTTGACCGCATCGCTCGCCCAGCCAGCGCCAAAGCTCTCCCAGGCGAGCACGTCGACGGGGCGGGCGCCAAGCAGCGACCACATCGCCATCTCGAAGGCGCCCGTGTCCGAGCCCGGCACGATGCCAAGACGCCAGTCCTGTGGCATCCGCAGCAACCGCGCCGTGCGGTCGATCACCGATTTCAGCTGCGCCTTCGGTCCGGCTGCGCGGTGCGACCGGCCGAGCCAGGCCCGCGCCGCCACCGCCTCGGCCGACCAGCCGGGGCGCTTGGCGCAGGGGCCCGACGAGAAAAACGAGCGCGCGGGGCGAAGCCCGGGCCTGGGGGGGAACGTCATCGACGCGCTCCGTCGTCGAGGGCGAAGTTCCTGAGCTTGGCCCCGCTCGCCCTCCTCCGAGGCCATGCCCGCGATTCCGCTAGGCCAAATGCCGCGCCGGGTCAAGCAAGGCGCCGCGCAAAGGCCGCGCAACGCGGCGCAAATGCGACCTGCGTCTGGAAGGACCGGCAGGACGAACTGCGGAGGGCTCGCGGCGCGAATCACCCCAGCGACACCTCGGAGCCGCGGCGCGCCCTCCGCGACCGCATCTTTCGCGCCGGCCGACCGCGGCTCCGCGTTATGCGCGCCGCAACCCTTCGGCGCGAAGAATTGTACGCCGTTTGAACTGGCGCGTCGAAAGGCGCAAACTCCGCCGCAACAGCGCCTCGGAGGCATTCCCATGCTCTTCACGCACCCCGACTTTGACGATCACGAGCAGGTGGTCTTCGCCCGCGACGCGGCGGCAGGGCTGACCGCGATCATTGCCGTGCACAACACCAATCTCGGCCCGGCGCTCGGCGGTTGCCGCATTTGGAAATACCCCGGCGAGGCGGAGGCCGTCGCCGACGTGCTGCGCCTCTCGCGCGGCATGACCTACAAGGCGGCGCTGGCCGGGCTGGCGCTCGGCGGCGGCAAGTCGGTGCTGCTCGCCGATGCGCAGACCGAGAAGACGCCGGCGATGATGCGCGCCATGGGCCGCGCGGTCCAGCGCCTGGCCGGGCGCTACATCGTCGCCGAGGATGTCGGTGCCACGGTCGCCGACATGGACGAGATCGCGCGCGAGACGGCGCATGTCTCGGGCACATCGGCCAATGTGGGCGACCCCTCGCCCTGGACCGCGCGCGGCGTCTTTCTCGCCATGCAGGCGGCGGCGCGGCACCGCTGGGGCAGCGGCGTCGGGGGCCGCGTCGTGTCCGTGACGGGCCTCGGCCATGTCGGCTCGAACCTCTGCCGGCACCTGACCGGCGCCGGCGCCCGGCTGATCGTCTCGGACATCCGCGGCGAGGCGGTGCGGCGCGTGGTCGAGGAGACCGGGGCCGCGCCGATCGAGCCCGAGGCCGCACATGCCGCCGAGGCCGACATCTTCGCGCCATGCGCGCTCGGCGCCGGGCTGAACGCCCGCACGATCCCGGAGATCGCCGCACAGATCGTCTGCGGCGCGGCCAACAATCAGCTGGCGACGACCGAGGACGGCGAGCGGCTCGCGGCACGAGGCATTCTCTACGCGCCTGATTATCTGGCCAATGCCGGCGGGCTCGTCTCGGTCGCGCGCGTCAGGCTCGGCATGTCCGAATCCGAGGCGGAAGCGAAGGTGCAGGCGATCCCCGAGACGCTGATCCAGGTCTTCCGCTCGGCCGAGCAGCAGGGCACGCACCCCGCAGCGGCAGCCGATCGCCTGGCGGAAAGCCGCTTCCGCGCCGCCGCCTGAGCCTCGACCAATTCGTCCCGCGTGACCACTACCGCCCGGCTTGACCGGGCGATCTCACACCACTCGCGAAGACGCCCCGGTCGATCCGGGGCATGGCGTTAGTGGTTGCCGGCGCGCGCGCTCAGCTCCCCAATCCCTGGTGGGCGGCATCGCCCCAAAGCTCCTCGATGCGCTGGTCGCGGCCGCAGTTCCAGCGGTAGAATTTGTACTGCAGCGGGTTCTTCTTGTAGTAATCCTGATGATAGCCCTCGGCCGGCCAGAAGGTCGCGGCGGGCAGGATGGGCGTCACGATCTCCTGCCCCAGCGCGCCGGCGGCCTCGGTTTTCGATGCCTCGGCCGCCTGCCGCCCGGCGTCGTCAGCCGCGAAGACAGCCGTCCGGTAGCTGTCGCCCCGGTCGCAGAACTGGCCGCCGGCATCGGTCGGGTCGACCGTCCGCCAGAAGATGTCGACCAGCTCGCCATAGCTGACGCGATCGGGGTCATAGGTCACCTCGACGGCCTCGTAATGGCCGGTGCCGCCATGGCTGACCTGCTCGTAAGTGGGGTTGTCGACGCTGCCGCCGGTATAGCCGGACACGGTCTCGATCACGCCCGGCGCCTTGTCGAAGTCGGCCTCCACGCACCAGAAGCACCCGCCGGCGAAAACCGCCTTCTGCGGCTCGGCGGCCATGGCCCCGGATCCCGCGCCAACGACGAGCGTGGCCAGCATGCCCGCCGCGAACAGAACTTCACGCATTTGGTCCTCCCAGGTTCTCCGGTGCATTTGGGGACGCCGCGCGGCATTGCCAGTTGGGCCACGCATCCGTGAGGCCCAGCGATGGCAACTGACCCGCGGCCGACACCAGCGCCCTCCTCTCCGCTTACGATAGGAGCCGGGGAAGCGGTCTCTTGGAGCCAGATGCTCCGCCGCGCCCGGCGAGCGGAACGGCTATTTCGCCGCCGCGCCAACCGCGCCGCAGATGTCGTCGACGACGGAGGCGAGCAGCACCGGATCGCCGGCCTCGCCCATCACCCGGATCAGGGGCTCGGTACCCGAGGCGCGGATGACCAGGCGGCCCTGACCATTGAGGCGCGCCTCGCCCGACGCGATCGCGGCGCGCACGGTCACGTCCTCGAGCGGGCGGGCCGCCGGGTTGAAGCGCACGTTCTTGAGCAACTGCGGCACCGGCTCGAAGAGCCGGCAGAGCTCGGAGGCGGACTTGCCGTCCTCGACCAGCGCCGCCAGCACCTGCAGCGCCGCCAGAAGCCCGTCGCCCGTGGTCACATGGTCGGACATGATGATGTGGCCCGACTGCTCGCCGCCCAGATTGAAGCCTCCGGCGCGCATCTCCTCGACGACATAGCGATCGCCGACCCGCGTGCGGCGGAGCGCGATGCCATGCCTGGCGAGCACCTGCTCGAGGCCCAGGTTCGACATGACCGTGGCGACGAGCGTGTTGCCGGCGAGATTGCCGCCGGCGGCCCATCGGGTCGCGATCAGCGCCATGATCTGGTCGCCGTCGACGATGCGCCCCGTCTCGTCGATGATGTGCACGCGGTCGGCATCGCCGTCGAGCGCGATGCCGAGATCGGCGCGCTCGTCGACCACCGTCTTCTGGCAGAGCGCCGGGTCGGTCGAGCCGCAGCCGAGGTTGATGTTCTCGCCATCGGGATTGGTGCCGATGCGGATGACTTCGGCGCCGAGCTCCCAAAGCACCTGGGGCGCCGTGCGGTAGGCGGCGCCATTGGCGCAGTCGACGACGATCTTGAGGCCGGAGAGCTGAAGCCGGCGCGGAAAGCTCATCTTGGCGAACTCGATATACCGGCCGCGCCCGTCCTCGAGGCGGACCGCCGAGCCGATATCGACGGGGTCGGCCAGGTCCGGCGCGCCCTCCATGCCGCGCTCGATCGCCGCCTCGTCATCGTCCGACAGCTTGAAGCCGTCAGGGCCGAAGAGCTTGATGCCGTTGTCCTCGAAAGGGTTGTGGCTGGCCGAGATCATCACGCCCATATCGGCGCGCAGGCTGCGGGTCAGCATGCCGACGGCCGGCGTCGGCACGGGGCCCAGGAAATCCACGTCCATGCCGACCGACAGGAACCCGGCGGCGAGCGCGTTCTCGATCATATAGCCCGAGCGGCGGGTGTCCTTGCCTATGACGACGCGGTGGCGGTGCGCGCCGTTCGTGAAGTGCCGCCCGGCCGCCATGCCGAGTCGCATCGCGATCTCGGCGGTCATCGGGTGCGCGTTGGCGCGCCCGCGGACCCCATCGGTGCCGAATAGCTTGCGCATGATCTAGCCCTCCTCCAGCGCCTGCCAGACGCGCACGGCCTGAACCGTCTCGGCAACGTCGTGCACGCGCAGCATCTGAATCCCCTGCCCCAGCCCGGCGAGCGCCGCCGCGATCGAGCCGCCCGCCCGACGCGCCGGCACGGCCTCGCCCGAGAGCCGCCCGATGAACCCCTTCCGCGAGACGCCCAGCAGCACGGCGCAACCCAGCCCCTGCAGCAGCGACAGCCGCCGGATCAGCGCGATGTTGTGCTCCATTGTCTTGCCGAAACCTATCCCCGGATCGACCAAGATGCGGTTGCGGGCGATCCCCGCGGCCTCTGCCGCGGCGACGCGCTCTGCCAGGAAACCGTGAACATCCAGCAACACGTCGTCATAGACCGGATCGTCCTGCATGGTCTTGGGATCGCCGCGGGCATGCATCAGGCAGACTGCCTCGGCGCCGGCCGCGGCATCGGCGGCCGCCGGATCGTGGGTCAGAGCCGAGACGTCGTTGATCATACGCGCCCCGGCCGCGAGCGCCGCGCGCATGACCGCGGCCTTTCGCGTGTCGACCGAAATCGGCGCCGGGCAGCCGGCGGCGACGAGACCCTCGATGACCGGCAGCACGCGGTCGCATTCCGCCGCAGGGTCGGTCGGGTCCGAGCCCGGCCGCGTCGACTCGCCGCCGATGTCCAGCAAATCCGCCCCGGCCTCGACGAGGGCCAGCGCATGCTCAACGGCCGCCTCGGCCGAGCCGAGCAGCCCGCCATCCGAAAAGCTGTCGGGCGTGACGTTGACGATGCCCATCACGCAAGGCCTGTCGAGCGCGAGGCCCATCACCGCGGACCTGCGCCCAGTGGAGCGCTCGACAGCCTCCGCCGCCTCGGGCCACAACGCCTCGACCGCATCGGTCGGCAGTATCTCGGCGAGCTGGCCGCGCGCCAGCACCTCGACCTCCCGAAAGCCGACGAGGCCGCCGCCCAGCGGGCGTGCGCCCGGCAAGCTGCGCGAACAGGGGATCGGGCGGAAATATCGAGCGGACGCGGTTTGCACGGCGGCTCCTTACCTCACGCGAGCGGAAGCGGCAATCCGGGAGGATTTTCTCATATTCAGATGTGAAATAATCAGTGATTGCTAATCTGCTGGTGGAATATTGAATTCTACGCGGCCTGCTGGCACCTTCCTGCCCATAGAGACCCAGAGCGTGGAGAAATCGGATGGCCAAGAGCTTCAACCCCGCCGTTCTGACCGCCAATCATCTGGCTGAAGGCCATTCCGTTTTCCTGGCGGCCGATGGCTGGTCGTCGCGGATCGACGCCGCGCTGGTGGCTCTGACGCCCGAGCAGGCCGACGAGCTTGCGGCGCTCGGCAATCGCTTCGTCCAGGCGAACGAGATCGTCGGGCCCTATCTGGTCGACGTGGCGCTGGAGGGCGGCGCCCCCGTGCCCCTGCTGCGCCGCGAACGCATCCGCGCGGACGGGCGGCCGAGCGTGCCCGTGGGCAGGTTGGTCGAGGCGCGCGTCGCCGCGTAGTCGTGGGTCTCGCCACCTTACCGCTCACCTTTGAATGGGGCCGTAACCAGCGTCGCATCGTCCGTAGGGTGGGTACCCAACCCACCTTAGCGTAACCCGCCCCCGGAGAGCGCCATGTACCGCTATGACGAATTCGATCACCGCTTCGTCGCCGAGCGCACGGCCGAGTTCCGCGGCCAGGTGGCGCGGCGGCTGGACGGCAGCTTGACGGAGGACGAGTTCAAGCCGCTGCGGCTTATGAACGGCCTCTACTTGCAGCTGCACGCCTACATGCTGCGCGTCGCCATCCCCTATGGCACGCTCAGCCCGGTCCAGATGCGCAAGCTGGCCGAGATCGCCGAGCGCTGGGACAAGGGCTATGGCCACTTCACCACGCGGCAGAACATCCAGTTCAACTGGCCAAAGCTGCGCGACGTGCCCGACATGCTCGACGCGCTCGCGACCGTCGAGATGCACGCCATCCAGACCAGCGGCAATTGCATCCGGAACGTGACCTCGGACCCTTACGCCGTCGTCGCGCCCGAGGAGGTCGAAGACCCGCGAATCACTGCCGAGCTGATCCGCCAGTGGTCGAGCCTGCACCCCGAGTTCACCTTCCTGGGGCGCAAGTTCAAGATCGCCGTCACGGGGTCCGACGAGGACCGCGTGGCGCTGAAGCTGCACGACATCGGCGTCCAGCTGGTCCGCCGCGGCCCGGAAAGCAATGACGAGGTGGGGTATCGCATCCTGGTCGGCGGCGGCATGGGCCGGACGCCCATGATCGCGCACGAGCTCCGCGACTTCCTGCCCCGCGACGAGCTGCTGCCCTATCTCGAGGCGGCGCTGCGCGTCTACAATCTGCACGGAAGGCGGGACAACAAGTTCAAGGCCCGCATCAAGATCCTGGTGCACGAGATCGGCATCGAGGCGTATCGGTCGCAGGTCGAGGCCGAGTTCGCGGCCATGGACCGCGCCGCCGTCGTAGCGCCGCCGGAGGAGCTCGCCCGCATCGCCGCTTGTTTCGCGCCGCCCGAACTGCCGGCGCAGGCCGCGGAGAACGCGGGTTTCGAGCGGGCCAGGAAGGCCGACCCCGCTTTCGCGGCCTGGGTCGAGCGCAACACCTATCCACACCGCGTGCCGGGATATGTCGCCGCCACCATATCGCTGAAGCCGATCGGCGGCGCGCCGGGAGATGCCACTGCCGAGCAGATGCGGGCGATGGCCGACCTGGCCGAGCGGTTCTCCCGAAGCGAGCTGCGGGTCACGCACGAGCAGAACATCGTGCTGCCGCATGTCGCGCTGGGCGAACTGCACGCCGTCTTCCGCGGGCTGGCCGGCATCGGGCTCGACGCGCCGAACAAGGGCCTGGTCACCGACATCATCGCCTGCCCGGGGCTCGACTACTGCGCGCTGGCCACCGCCCGGTCGATCCCGGTCGCCCAGGCGATCAGCCGGCGCTTTGCAGACCCGGCGCGGCAAGCCGAGATCGGGCCGCTGGCGATCAAGATCAGCGGCTGCATCAACGCCTGCGGCCACCACCATGTCGGGCACATCGGCATTCTCGGTCTCGACAAGGCGGGGATCGAATCCTACCAGATCACCCTCGGCGGCGACGCTACCGAGACGGCGGCGCTGGGCGAGCGCACCGGCCCGGGCTTTGGCTATGACGAGGTGCCGGGGGTCGTCGAGAAGATCGTCTCGACCTATCTCGCCCGGCGCGACGGGCCTGAGACCTTCCTGCAGACCTATCGCCGCATCGGCATGGCCCCGTTCAAGGAGGCGCTCTATGCTGCTTGATCGAAACGGCGAGCTCGAGGAGCTGTGGGCCCCCGTGGCCGACCACGAGCCCCTGCCCGAGATGGGCTATGCGCTCGTGCCGATCGCCCGGCTGGCCGAGGCGCTGGAGCATGGCGGGCTCTATCTGGGAGTCGAGATCCCGAACCATTGCGAGCCGGCCAAGCTGGCACCGCATTTCGACCGGCTGGGGCTGATCTCCATCGACTTCCCCAGCTTTGCCGATGGTCGGGGCTTCTCAATCGCCGCCAAGCTGCGCGAGACGGGCTTTCGCGGCCGGCTGCGCGCCTCGGGCCCCGTCATCGCCGACCAGTTCGCCTATCTGCTGGCCTGCGGCTTCGACGAGGTGCTGGTGCCCGACGCGGTGGCGCTGCGCCAGCCGGCCGAGCAGTGGGTGCGCCAGCTCTCGGCCGTGACGCTGGCCTATCAGCGCGGGCGTCCGGTCCGCGCCTCGATCTTGGACCAGCGCCGCGCCGGCAAGGGCGAGGCGCCCGGTCGTTAGGGTGGGGCTCCCCCCAGAGTAACGTGCGAGACCGCCATGCCCTGCAAGCCGCTCCGGCTCGGCCCCGTCGGCAATGCCGAGGTGTTGAACCGCATTCACGCCGAGAGCACCGCCGAGGCGCTGCTCGACCATGTGATCCGCTGCGAGTACCCGGGCGAGATCGCGCTCGTCTCGTCCTTCGGCGCGGACGCGGCGGTGCTGCTGCACATGGTCAGCCGAATTGACAGGGCCGTGCCGGTCCTGTTCCTCGAGACGGGCATGCTGTTTCCGGAGACGCTGGGCTATCAGCGGGACCTTGCGGACCGCTTCGGCCTGGCCGATGTGCGCCTGATCCGGCCCGACCCGCAGGATCTGGAGATGCTCGACCCCGGCGACGAGCTGCACGCCGAGAACCCCGACGGCTGCTGCTATATCCGCAAGACGCTGCCGCTGCGTCGCGCCCTCGCCCCTTTCGCCGCCTCGATCTCCGGGCGCAAGCGCCACCAGGCGGCGACGCGGGCTGCGTTGCCTCTGTTCGAGGCCGAGAATGGGCCGCGGCTGAAGGTGAACCCGCTGGCGCGCTGGTCGGCCGAGCAGGTGCCGGTCTATTTCGACCGGCACGCCCTGCCCCGCCATCCCCTGGTCGCGCGCGGCTACCCGTCGATCGGCTGCGCCCCCTGCACGACGCCGGTCGCGCCCGGCGAGGACGCGCGTGCCGGCCGCTGGCGCGGGCGCGACAAGGCGGAGTGCGGCATCCACTTCGACGGCAAGGCTTGGGTGCGCGAGCCGCGATCGAACCATGTGCGCAAGGCGTTCAGCTGACCGGCGGGCCGTGAGTGGGGTGGAACCCCACCCAACCTCTCGCCCAGTTTGGCAAGCTGTTTGGCAATCCGTTCAGCGAACTCTTTGTCGACCTGTTCGGCAAGCGTCGTTGGCGAACCTGTGCGGAAGGCGATGGGGAGTTTGCCAAGCCGGAGTCCTCGATGACAAAGTCCATCCTGGTTGCGGGAAAATGTCCTCCCCGCAGGCGGGGGAGGGGCGGGTCGCGCCCTGGGTGAGGCGTTGTCGTTCGGCTAGTCTTCCGGCTCGCCCTGCTCGGCGATCCAGGCGACCGAGACGACGCTCTCGTCCGGCGCGGTGTTGAGCACGCGCACGCCGCCGGCGGCGCGGGAGCGGAACGAGATGCCGCCGACGCCGCAGCGGATCGACTGGCCGCGGTCGGTGACCAGCATGATCTGGTCGTCCTCGTTGACCGGGAACGAGGCGACGACGCGGCCGCCGCGCAGGCCCTTGTCGATCGCCTGCACGCCCTGGCCGCCGCGGCCGCGCACCGGATAGTCGTGGCTGGAGGAGAGCTTGCCCAAGCCGCGCTCGGTCACCGTCAGGATCAGCTCCTCGGCCGCCGACATCTGGGCATAGCGGCCCTCGGCCAGCGCGACGTCGGGCACGGATTCTTCCTCCTCGGTCGTCTCGGCCTGGTCCTCGGGCGGCGCGCCGGCGACGGCGCGGCGCATCTTGAGGTAGGCGGCGCGCTCCTCCGGCGTCGCCTGGAAGTGGCGCAGCACCGCCATCGAGACGACCTCGTCGTCCTCGGCCACAAGGCGGATGCCACGCACGCCGGTGGAGTCGCGGCCGGCGAAGACGCGGACATCCGTCGTGGGGAAGCGGATCGCGCGGCCCCGCGCGGTCACCAGCATGACGTCGTCGGCCTCGTTGCAGATGCGCGCGCCGATCATCCGGACCGAGCCGCCATCCTCGAGCCGCATGGCGATCTTGCCGTTCGCCCGCACGCTCTCGAAATCGGACAGGCGGTTGCGGCGCACGTCGCCGTCCGAGGTGGCGAAGACGATCTGCAGCTTGGCCCAGTCCTCCTCGGGCACGTCGACGGGCATCATGTCGGCGATCGAGACGCCGGCCGAGACCGGCAGCACGTTGACGATGGCCTTGCCGCGCGCGTTGCGGCCGGCCAGCGGCAGCCGCCAGGTCTTGAGCTTGTAGACCATGCCGTCGGTCGTGAAGATCAGGATCGGCGTGTGCGTGTTGGCGACGAACAGGCGGGTGACGAAGTCCTCGTCCTTGGTCGCCATGCCGGCGAGGCCCTTGCCGCCGCGGCCCTGCATGCGGAACTCGGTCAGCGGCGTGCGCTTGATGTAGCCGCCATGCGTGACGGTCACGACCATGTCCTCGCGCTCGATCAGGTCCTCGTCCTCGAGGTCGCCGTCATAGTCGACGATCTGCGAGCGGCGGGGCGTGGCGAACTGCTCGCGCACGGCGCGGAGCTCGTCGGAGATGATCGCCATGATGCGCTCGCGCGAGCGCAGGATCTCGAGCAGGTCCTTGATCTCGTCGGCGAGCTTCTTCAGCTCGTCGCCGATCTCGGTGACGCCCATGGCGGTCAGCCGCTGCAGGCGCAGCTCGAGGATGGCGCGCGCCTGCGCGTCAGAAAGGTAATAGGTGCCGTCATCGTTGATCCGGTGGTTCGGATCGTCGATCAGCGCGATGTAGTCGGCGATCGCCTGGGCCGGCCAGCGGCGCTCCTTCAGCCGCTCGCGCGCCTCGGCCGCATCGGCCGAGGAGCGGATGGTGCGCACCACCTCGTCGACGTTCTCGACGGCGACGGCGAGGCCGCAGAGCAGATGCGCCCGCTCGCGCGCCCGGCGCAGCAGGAACGCGGTGCGCCGCGCGATGACCTCCTCGCGGAAGGCGATGAAAGCCTGCAGGAAGGTCTTGAGGTCCAGCGTCTCGGGCTTGCCGCCGTTCAGCGCCAGCATGTTGCAGCCGAACGAGGTCTGCAGCTGGGTGAAGCGGTAGAGCTGGTTCAGCACGACGTCGGGCGTGGCGTCGCGCTTCAGCTCGATGACGACGCGCACGCCGTGCCGGTCGGATTCGTCCTGGACGTGGGCGATGCCCTCCACTTTGCGCTCGCGGGCGATCTCGGCGATGCGCTCCTGCAGCGTCGCCTTGTTCACCTGGTAGGGCACCTCGTCGACGATGATGGCCCAGCGGTCCTTGCGGATCTCCTCGATATGCGTCTTGGCGCGGCAGATCACGCTGCCGCGCCCGGTCAGGTAGGCCTTGAGCGCGCCCGAGCGGCCGAGGATGATGCCGCCCGTCGGAAAATCCGGCGCCGGGATGTACTCGATCAGCTCGGCGATGGTCAGGTCGGGGTTCTCGATCAGCGCCAGCGTCGCGTCGACCACCTCGCCCAGATTGTGCGGCGGGATGTTCGTCGCCATGCCGACGGCGATGCCGCCGGCGCCGTTGACCAGCAGATTGGGGAAGCGCGCCGGCAGCACGACCGGCTCCTTGCGCTCGTTGGCATAGTTCGGCACGAAGTCGACGGTCTCGCGGTCGATGTCCTCGAGCAGCGCCTGCGCCGCCTTGGCCATCCGCACCTCGGTGTAGCGGTAGGCCGCCGGCGGGTCGCCGTCCATCGAGCCGAAATTGCCCTGGCCGTCGAGCAGCATCAGGCGCATGGAGAAGGGCTGGGCCATGCGGACCAGCGCGTCGTAGACGGCGCCGTCGCCGTGCGGGTGATAGCGGCCCATCACGTCGCCGACGACGGTGCGCGCATTTGCGATAGGGCTTGTCGTGCGTCTGCCCGTTCTCGTGCATTGTGTAGAGGATGCGCCGGTGCACGGGCTTCAGCCCGTCGCGCAGATCGGGGATGGCGCGGCTGACGATCACGCTCATCGCGTAATCGAGATAGCTGCGGCGCATCTCCTCCTCGACGGTTATCGTCGGGCCGTCATGCGGCTGGCGCTCCGGGGGGTCGCGGCCCTCGTCACCGGGGCCGCCCGGCCCCGTCGTCTCGTCGTCGTTCAAGCGGTGGCTCCTGGCCCGCGGCGGGCCTCAAATCGTCCGATCGGACTATAGTCATCGGCGGGGCGCGGAGCAACCGAGGCCAGCCGGAAGCTGGCCCGGGAACTGGGCGGGATGTCGCCTTTGCGGCGACGTCAAAGGGCTTTCGCATCTCGTAGCCGCGGGACAAAGTGCGCCGGCGAGTTCACAAGGCCGCGCCAAGCCGGTGCACCCATAGGGCGGACGGAGGAACAGCGATGAAAATGACGACGGAAGAGGCCTTCGTGAAGGTGCTGCAGCGGCACGGCATCCGCGAGGCGTTCGGCATCATCGGCAGCGCCTTCATGCCGATCAGCGACCTGTTCCCCAAGGCGGGCATCCGCTTCTGGGACGTGGCCCACGAGTGCAACGGCGGCTATATGTGCGACGGCTACACGCGCGCCAGCGGCAAGATGGGCATGTGCATCGCCCAGAACGGGCCGGGCATCACCAACTTCGTCACGGCGATGAAGACGGCCTACTGGAACCACACGCCGATGCTGCTGGTCACGCCCCAGGCGGCCAACAAGACCATCGGCCAGGGCGGCTTTCAGGAAGTCGAGCAGATGGCGCTGTTCAAGGACATGGTCTGCTATCAGGAGGAGGTGCGAGACCCGTCGCGCATCGCCGAGGTGCTGAACCGGGTCATCATGAAGGCGCGGCGCCTCTCCGCGCCCCGCGCAGATCAACATGCCGCGCGATTTCTGGACGCTGCATGTCGATATCGAGTTGCCGGCGGTGGTCGAGTTCGAGCGCCCGGCCGGCGGCGAGCACGCCATCGCCGAGGCGGCCAGGCTGCTGAGCGAGGCGCGCCACCCGGTGATCCTGAACGGCGCCGGGGTGGTGCTGGCGGGCGGCATCCCGGCCTCGAAGGCGCTGGCCGAGCGGCTGGATGCGCCGGTCTGCTGCAACTACCAGCACAATGACGCATTCCCGGGCAGCCACCCGCTGTTCGCGGGGCCGCTCGGCTACAACGGCTCCAAGGCGGCGATGGAGCTGATCTCCAGGGCGGACGTCGTGCTGGCGCTGGGGACGCGGCTGAACCCGTTCTCGACGCTGCCGGGCTATGGGCTCGACTATTGGCCCAACCAGGCCAAGCTGATCCAGGTGGATATCAACCCCGACCGGATCGGGCTGACCAAGCCCGTCGCCGTCGGCATCATCGGCGACGCCAAGCTGGTCGCCGAGCGCATCCTCGCCGCGCTTTCGGACTCGGCGGGCGACGAAGGCCGGCAGGCGCGCCGCGACCTGATCGCCGAGACGAAGTCCCGCTGGGCCCAGGAGCTGAGCTCGATGGACCACGAGCAGGACGACGCCGGCACGAGCTGGAACGAGCGGGCCCGCAAGCGCGAGCCCGAGCATATGAGCCCGCGCATGGCGTGGCGCGCGATCCAGTCGGCGCTGCCGCGCGAGGCGATCATCTCGTCCGACATCGGCAACAATTGCGCCATCGGCAACGCCTATCCGACCTTCGAGCAGGGGCGAAAGTACCTGGCGCCGGGCCTGTTCGGGCCTTGCGGCTATGGGTTCCCGGCGATCCTGGGGGCGAAGATCGGCTGCCCGGACACGCCGGTCGTGGGCTTTGCCGGCGACGGCGCCTTCGGCATCAGCATGAACGAAATGACGGCCTGCGGGCGCGAGGACTGGCCGGCGATCACCATGGTGGTCTTCCGCAACTATCAATGGGGCGCGGAAAAGCGGAACTCGACGCTGTGGTACAAGGACAATTTCGTCGGCACCGAGCTCGACCCCGATGTCAGCTATGCGAAGATTGCAGACGCTTGCGGGGTTCGCGGCGTGCAGGCACGCACGATGGAGGCGCTGACGGCCGCGCTGCGCGACGCGGTCGAGGCGCAGATGAGGGGCGAGACCGTCTTCATCGAATGCATCCTGAACCAGGAGCTGGGCGAGCCCTTCCGCCGCGACGCAATGAAGGCGCCCGTGGCCGTAGCGGGCATCGACCCCGCCGACATGCGCGAGCAGATGCCGGCCTGAGGCCGGCTCCCACTCTTTCGGTTCTCTCGTCATCGCCACTGGCTGACCGGGCGATCTCCCGTCGCTCCAGGAGATGCCACGGTCAAGCCGGGGTTGACGGCTCTCGACTGAAGGTTGCCGGACCGCGCCTACTCGGCGCCGACCGTCGCCTTGACGATCTTGTCCGGCTGGCTGACGCTGCCGCCCTGGCCGCTGCCGCGCTTGATCTCGTCGACGTTCTCCATGCCTTCGACGACGCGGCCGACGACCGTGTACTGGCCGTTCAGGTGCGGCGTGGGCGCGAAGGTGATGAAAAACTGCGAATTGGCCGAATTGGGCGACTGCGAGCGCGCCATGCCGACCGTGCCGCGCTCGAAGGGAGTGTCGGAGAATTCGGCCGGCAGGTCCGGCATGTCCGAGCCGCCGGTGCCGGCGCGCGGGCTGACCGAGCCATCCGACTGAACCTTGCCGTTCTGGACATCGCCGGTCTGGGCCATGAAACCGTCGATCACGCGGTGGAAGGCGACCCCGTCATAGGCGCCCTGTTCGGCCAGCGTGACGATGCGCTCGACATGCTTCGGCGCCACATCGGGCAAGAGCTCGATCTTCACGGGCCCGGAGTTCGAGTTCGAGCGTCAGGTACTTCTGGTCCACGGCCGAGGCCTCCTGGTTGAGAAAGAAAACGAGCGCCAGTGCGGCGACGAGCGATCTGAACATGCATCCTCCGGATGATCGGGTGGCGGACAGGTAACGACCGCGACCGCCCCAGTCAAACCCGCAGCCGAACCGCGAGCCGAACCCGGCAGTCGGATCGCCGGTCAAGGTTCGACGGGGCCGGATCGTTGGACGAATAGGGCCGGCCAGCCGCCGGCCGGCGGTCACCGCCCGCTGGCGGGGAACTTGGCGACCAGTGCCGCGGCCACCTCGGGCGAGACGAATTTCGAGACGTCGCCACCCATCCGGGCGATCTCCTTGACCAGCTTGGAGGCGATCGCCTGGTGCTGCGGCTCGGCCATCAGGAAGACCATCTCGATCTGGTCGTTCAGCGCCCGGTTCATGCCGACCATTTGGAACTCGTACTCGAAGTCCGAGACGGCGCGCAGGCCGCGGATGATGACGGTGGCGCCGACCTCCTCGGCGAAGGCGATCAGCAGGTTCTCGAAGGGCAGCGGCTCGATCTCGATGCCGAACTTGGCGGCGATCGGCTCGGTCTCGCGCCGGATCATCTCGACGCGTTCCTCGAGCGTGAAGAGCGGACCCTTGTCCCGATTGATCGCGACGCCGATGACCAGCCGGTCGACCAGCTTGGCGGCGCGCCGGATGATGTCCTTGTGCCCGCGCGTGACGGGGTCGAACGTCCCCGGATAAAGCCCGATGCGCAACGCTGTCCCCTGAGCAACTCCCGCGGCGCCAAGCAACAGCGTTGCGGCGCGCCGGTCAAGTGCCCGCTCGTGCGGCCTCAGCTGCTCAGCATATCCGCCATGGCGGCGTTCTCGGCCTCGATCTCCTCCAGCCGCGCCTTGACCACGTCGCCGATCGAGAGGATCCCTGCCAGGCTGCCGTCTTCATGAAGAACGGGCATGTGGCGAAAGCGCCCATCGGTCATCCGGTCGAGCAGGTGGAAGGCCGTGTCCTCGGCGTCGCAGGTCTCGACCTTCTCGGTCATCAGCTGCGACACGGGCCGCGAGAGGACAGCGGGCCCCTCCTCGCCCAGGCGCCGCACGATGTCGCGCTCAGACAGGATCCCGGCGATCCGGCCGTCGGCCGAGGTCACGACCAGCGCGCCGATGCGCCGGCCCGACAGCTGCTTGACGGCATCCGAAGCGGTGGTGCTCGGCGGGATCGTGACCACCTCGGTCGACCCTTTCTTCTGCAGAATGACCGACACTTTCATCTCTGTACTCCCCGGCAGTTCCAGCCCGCTGGCCTCGAAACGAGGGTCACGCGAACGCGCGATGCTGTCAACCGCGGGGCGACGGGCGCTGCGACGGGCGCCGCGACGGGCGCTCGACGTGCGCAGGCAGCCATCGCCGCACAACCGGGGAACGTGCCGGGCCGCGGCGGCGTTGTCCTCGCAACAGAAAATGCAAGGAGGCCATGATGCTCCGGCAGATGACACTGGCCGCTACCGCGATCTTTCTCGCCGCGCCGGCACCTTCCCCGGCGATTGCCGACGACACCTGCCTCAGCGATCGAGGCGGCGAGCAGTGCGACATCTTCATGGATCGCTACCGGGCCGACGAAACGCCGGTCGGGACCACGAACGTCTGGTCGACGAAGCCGTTTGTCGTGGAGAACTTTCGCTATTTCGATTCCGGCAGCACGCGGACGGTGCCCCGTGGCGGCGGCGACAACGTCCTCTATTGGGACGGCGAAAGCGCGATGGTCGTCCCGGAGGAGAGCGGACCGCAGGTCAAGATCGCCGATTGGTGATCGGCGGACATCAGCAGATAATTTGTGACAACCAAGGGGCAGCGGCGCAGGGCGCGGCTGCCCTTTACTCCGCCGCGATTCGGCCGGCCTTTACCAGCATCGGGCGCAGATATTGACCCGTGTGGCTCGCCTCGACCTCGGCCACGTCCTCGGGCGTGCCGGTGGCGACGATCCGGCCGCCGCCGTCGCCGCCCTCGGGCCCCAAGTCGACGATCCAGTCGGCCGTCTTGATGACGTCGAGGTTGTGCTCGATCACGACGACGGTGTTGCCGCTTTCCACAAGCTCCTGAAGCACTTCCAGCAGCTTTTTCACGTCCTCGAAGTGCAAGCCGGTGGTCGGCTCGTCGAGGATGTAGAGCGTCCGGCCGGTCGCGCGCCGGCTGAGCTCCTTCGATAGCTTGACGCGCTGCGCCTCGCCGCCCGACAGGGTCGTCGCCTGCTGGCCGATCCGGATGTAGCCGAGCCCGACGCGCTGCAGCGTCTCCATCTTCTCGCGGATAATCGGGATCGCCTCGAAGAACTTGCAGCCGTCCTCGACAGTCATGTCAAGGACCTCGGCGATGGACTTGTCGCGGTACTTCACCTCCAGCGTCTCGCGGTTGTAGCGCGCGCCCTTGCATGTCTCGCAGGTGACGTAGACGTCCGGCAGGAAGTGCATCTCGATCTTGATGACGCCGTCGCCCTGGCAGGCCTCGCAGCGCCCGCCCTTGACGTTGAAGCTGAAGCGCCCGGGCTTGTAGCCGCGCGCCTTGGATTCGGGCAGGCCGGCGAACCAGTCGCGGATCGGCGTGAACGCGCCGGTATAGGTCGCCGGGTTCGAGCGCGGCGTCCGGCCGATCGGCGACTGGTCGATGTCGATGACCTTGTCGAGATAGTCGAGCCCCTTGATCGTGCGCGACGGCGCCGGCTGGGTCCGCGCGCCGTTCAGCCGGTTGGCGGCAGTCTTGTAGAGCGTCTCGACCGTCAGCGTCGACTTGCCGCCGCCCGAGACGCCGGTGATGCAGGCGAAGGTGCCGAGCGGGATCTCGGCCGTCACGTCCTTGAGGTTGTTGCCCGATGCGCCCTCGACGACCAGCCACTTGCCGTTGCCCTGGCGGCGCGAGCCCGGCACCGCGATCTCGCGCCGGCCGATCATGTACTGGCCGGTGATGGACTCGGGCGCCCGCGCGATCTCCTCCGGCGTGCCGCTGGCGATGACGCGGCCGCCATGCACGCCCGCGCCAAGCCCGATGTCGATGACGTGGTCGGCCTCGCGGATCGCCTCCTCGTCATGCTCGACGACGATGACGGTGTTGCCCTGGTCGCGCAGCCCGCGCAGCGAATCGAGCAGGCGCCGGTTGTCGCGCTGGTGCAGGCCGATGGACGGCTCGTCGAGGACGTAGAGCACGCCGGTCAGGCCGGAGCCGATCTGGCTCGCCAACCGGATTCGCTGCGACTCGCCGCCCGAGAGCGTGCCCGAGTTGCGGCTGAGCGTCAGGTAGTCGAGGCCGACATTGACGAGGAATCCCAGCCGCTCGCGGATCTCCTTGAGGATCGCCGCGGCAATCTCGTTCTTCTGGCGGCTCAGCTGCCCCGGCGCCGCCTCGATCCAGGCCAGCGCCTCGCGGATCGAGAGCTGCGTCACCTGGCCGATATGGTCGCCGGCGATCTTCACGGCCAGCGCCTCGGGCCGCAGGCGGTGACCGTCGCAGGCGTGGCAGGGGCGGCTGCCCTGGAAGCGCTCGAACTCCTCGCGGACCCAGGCGCTGTCGGTCTCGCGATAGCGCCGCTCCATGTTCGGGATCACGCCCTCGAAGGGGCGCTTGACGGTGTAGACGCGGCCGCCGTCGTCGTAGCGGAACTTGATCACCTCGTCGTCCGAGCCGCGCAGCATCACCTGGCGGACGTCCTCGGTCAGCTTGGACCACGGCGTGGCGTGGCTGAAGCCGTAGTGCTCGCCCAGCGCCTCGAGGGTCTGGCGGAAGTACGGCGTCTTCTGCCGCGCCCACGGGGCGAGCGCGCCCTGCATCAGGCTGAGGCTCTCGTCAGGAACGATGAGGCGCTCGTCGAAGTAGAGCTCGGCGCCGAGGCCGCCGCAATCCGGGCAGGCGCCGAAGGGCGCGTTGAACGAGAACAGGCGCGGCTCGATCTCGGAGATGGAAAAGCCCGACACCGGGCAGGCGAATTTTTCCGAGAACACCGTGCGCTCGGGCTCGCCTTCGGCCGGGGCGGTCTCGACGACGGC
This sequence comes from uncultured Alphaproteobacteria bacterium, assembly GCA_963822985.1. Taxonomy (GTDB): domain Bacteria; phylum Pseudomonadota; class Alphaproteobacteria; order Rhodobacterales; family Rhodobacteraceae; genus Thermohalobaculum. Next base: position 253,376 of record CAWGJU010000003.1, read on the forward strand.
GATCCCGTCGGCCAGCCCCAGCGCCGTGGTGAAGCTGTCGGCGAGGCGCGTCTCGATGCCGGGCTTGACGACGATGCGGTCGACGACGACGTCGATGTTGTGCCGGAACTTCTTATCGAGCGTCGGCGGCTCGTCGAGGTCGTGGAACTCGCCGTTGACCTTGACGCGCTGGAAGCCCTGCTTGCGCAGGTCGGCGAATTCCTTGCGGTACTCGCCCTTGCGGTCGCGGATCATGGGCGCGAGCAGGTGCAGGCGCGTGCCCTCGGGCATCGCGAGCACGCGGTCGACCATGTCGGAGACCTGCTGCGCCTCGATGGGCAGCCCAGTGGCGGGGCTGTAGGGCGTGCCGGCGCGGGCGAAGAGCAGACGGAGGTAGTCGTAGATCTCCGTCACCGTGCCAACCGTCGAGCGCGGGTTGCGGCTGGTCGTCTTCTGCTCGATCGAGATGGCGGGCGACAGGCCCTCGATGTGGTCGACGTCGGGCTTCTGCATCATCTGCAGGAACTGCCGCGCATAGGCGCTGAGCGATTCGACATAGCGCCGCTGGCCCTCGGCATAGATCGTGTCGAAGGCGAGCGACGACTTGCCCGAGCCCGAAAGCCCGGTGATGACCGTCAGCGTGTCGCGCGGAATGTCGACGTCGACATTCTTGAGGTTGTGCTCGCGCGCGCCGCGCACGCGGATGTATTTCTCGGCCATGCTGGCCCTGCCTCCGACCGCACCTCTGACTCGGGAGCCCCAGATGTAACCGTCCGCGCCCGGATTGCGAGTCGCCGGACTGTAAACAAAGCACGAACATCGGGCCAGCGGCGAAATGCCCGTGCAGTGCCCGTGCCTCGGCTCCGCCGACATGCCTCGGCTCTGCTGGAACGGGCGGGCGTCAGCGCGCGGCGACGCCGCCATCCATCAGGTCTTCGAGGAACAGGCTGACGAGCTGGGTCCGGCCGCCGACGCGGGCCTTGGCGTACACCTTGTTGCAGTGCGCCTTGACCGTGCCCTCGGCCGATTTCCGCAGGCCGGCGATCTCGGCCAACGACAGGCCCTTGACCAGCAGCAGCGCCACGTCGCGCTCGGCAGGTGTCAGGCCCCAGTCGACGAAATGCTGCTCGAGCAGCTCGTGGAATGCGCCGGACGCGACGCGGATCGTCGCGGCCATGCGCGCTTGGCGGGCAAGCAGCCGGCGCAGCTCGAGGCCGAGCACAACCATGCCGAGCAGCAGCCCCACAGCCGCGACCAGCTCCACGCCGTTATGGAGGAGGTCGGTGCCGCCGGCCCCCTCCTCCGACCAGTCCATCGCCACGTCGACCAGGAAGAACACCGCGGCGACGAGCTGGATGGCGATGCCGGCGACAAGCAGCTTGAGCCGGCCGCCGCGGCCCGGCGCGAGCCGGCGACCCGCCGGCGTCGCTTCGCTCAGTTGGGCGGGGGCAGTTCCTTCCATCCGGTCAACATAGCCCGGACCAGGGGCACTTTCGACCGCCAGCTCTCGACTGCGACGCCGATGACATGCAGCCCGACCGAGATCGCGGCGAAGTTGGCGACCGCCTCGTGCACCTCCTCGACCCATTCGACGCCCCAGAAGGCGTCGAGCGTCATCATCCAGCCGGTCAGGCCGAGCAGGATCATGCAGGCGAGCAGGTTGTAGACCATCAGCGCGCCGAGCGGGTTGTGCGACAGCGCCGGTGCCTCGTGGTCGCGGCGGAACAGCGCAGCCAGGTGGTCGCGCGCCGCGGCGAGGCTGGGTGGGAAGGCGCTGAACCGAGCATAGCGCGTGCCGACGACGCCCCAGACCAGCCTGAACGCCACCAGGCCAACCACGGCATAGCCCACCCATTCATGCAGCTTCAACTCCGGGTCGAGGACGGCGAAGTTCAGCAGGAACAGGGTCGCGAGCGACCAGTGAAAGATCCGCACGCCGAGATCCCAGACCCGGACCGCATGCGGCCCAGGCCCGGCGGCGGCGGCGGCCACCATCTGGGTCATCCTCAATCCTGCTTCATCTTGGAGACGGCGCCGGTCTGCCGGTCGACATAGATCTCGTACCGCTTGCCGTCCTTCAGGGCATAGGCCTCGAGCGCCTCGCCGCCATCGTCGGCCTCGGCCTCGATCTTGCGCACCTCGAAGCCCTGCGCCTCGAGCGCCTGCCGCAGCGCCGCGGGCTCGGTGCCGAGCACGTCGCCCTTTTCCAGGGCGAACGCCGTGCCGCCGGCGAGGGAGAGCGCCAGGGCGCCGATGATCAGTTTCGTCCGCATCACAATCTCCGATGTTGCGCCGGCGGACCGTCCGCCAGCCGGGCGGAAACTGGCGGGCGGCCAGACGGGCGGCCATCGCCCGAACGTGCCGGACGGGCGGCCTTAAGCCGAAGGTTTAGGCGCGATCGCACGGCCGCGGACGGCGAGCGGACGGTCGCCGCGCTGGCCTGCCGGGCGCCCAGGGTCTATCGTCCGCCGCGAGCGGGGATTCGTCGAATTCGTGGGAGACGAGTATGGCAGGCAGCGTCAACAAGGTGATCCTGATCGGGAACCTCGGCGCCGACCCGGAGGTGCGCAGCTTCCAGAACGGCGGCCAGGTCTGCAATCTGCGGATCGCGACCAGCGAGACGTGGAAGGACCGGAACACCGGCGAGCGCAAGGAGAGGACCGAGTGGCACAGCGTCGCGATCTATAACGAGAACCTGGTCCGGCTGGCCCAGCAGTTCCTGAAGAAGGGCTCGAAGGTCTATGTCGAGGGCCAGCTCGAGACCCGCAAATGGCAGGACCAGAACGGCCAGGACCGATACACCACCGAGGTCACGCTGCGCCCCTTCCGCGGCGAGATGACGTTCCTCGATGGCCGGCCCGGCGGCGGCGACCGCGATTTCGGCGGAGGCCCGGGCGGTGGGCCGGGCGCCGGGACGAGCGGCGGCGGGCGCGATTTCGGGCCGTCGGGCGGGCTCGACGACGAGATCCCCTTCTGAGGGCCTGGGCGAGCGCGGACCGTTCAGCCAGAGGCCGGAACGGGCGGCGCGGCGTGACGTTCAGTTCCCTGCATTGGGTCGCGCCGAGAGGGCCGCAGGATGAACGACGCACGCAAGCAACCCGACGGCGCGCCGCGCCGGACGCCCGAGCCGGCGACTCCGGACGCGGCTAGGACGGAAGCCCCGAAGCCGAACTCGCCTGACGCGTCGAAGCCGGAGCCGCCGACGCCGGACGCGCCGACGGCGGACCAGCTCCGGGGCGAGATCGACAGCGGCGCCACGCATGACAAGGTCGCAAATGCCGACCCGGCCGCGGCGCCGCTGGGCACCGATGACGAGGCCGCCGGCACTCCGCCCACGGCTGGTCAGGTGGCGACCGCCCGCCGGCACGAGACCGGCCGGCAGGTGGCCGACTCCTCGCCCGCCGATCAGCCCCCGACGCAATCCGGCATGGCGCCCAGCCGAGGCTTCGTCCTGGCGATCGTCTCGGCTGTCATTATCTTCGCCGTGATCGGCATTGCCTTTTCCTGGTGAGCGGCGACGCGCCCGCCGGCTATGCGTGGGCGAACTCCCAGTAGAGCTGCCGCGCCCTGCGCGTCACCGGGCCATAGTCGAGCGTCCGGTCGTCGAAGCGCGTGATCGGCAGGACCTTCCCGGCGTTGCCCGTCGAGAACAACTCGTCGGCCGCGCGGAAATCCTCCAGCGTCAGCGTCGTCTCGTAGGCGGGCACGCCGGCCTCGCGCAGCAGCTTGAGCACGCGCTGGCGGGTGATGCCGTTCAGGAACGTCCCGTTCGGGATCGGCGTCAGCGCGACCCCCTCGCGCACCATCCAGATGTTCGAGGTCGCGGTTTCGGCCACGTTGGCGAGCGCGTCGAGCACGATGGCGTTGTCGAAGCCCTTGGCCCGCACCTCGCGCAGCATGCGCGCATTGTTCGGGTAGAGGCAGCCCGCCTTGGCGTCCGTCGGCATGGTCTCGACCGTCGGCCGCCGGTACCGCGTCGTGGTGATTGAGAACCCTTTGTCCGCCGGCATCGGCACGTCCTCGATACACAGCGCGAAGTCGGTCGAACTCGGGATCGGCAAGGACGATCGAGCCCGCGCTCTCGCGCGACCAGTACATCGGCCGGATATAGGTCGCCGTCTCGCCCGGGTACTTGGCGATCCCCTCGCGCGCGATCTCGAGCATCTCGCCGTCCGCATGCAGCGGCTTCAGCCCCATGGTGCGCGCCGAGGCGTTGGCGCGCGCGCAGTGCAGGTCGAGGTCGGGCGCCACGCCCTCGAAGGCCCGCGCCCCGTCGAACACCATGGTGCCGAGCCAGGCGCCATGGTCGGCCGCGCCCAGGATCGGGTGGTTGCCCTGGTGCCAGCTGCCGTGATGCCAGGTCCAGATGGTCTTGCCGACAGCCATGCCGCGTCTCCCTTTTGGCCACCGCAGTAGCGCGCCGCCTTCTGGGGAGCAAGCGCGGGCCGGCCGCGCCGGCATCCCGCCGACCCCTCGCTGCGCGTCGCGCGTGGTTCTCCCAGCCTCGACATCCGGTCTCGGCGCTATCATGCCGCATGGCGCCCGGAGGACCGAGCGCGCCAAGTCACGGACGTTCGGGCCAGAGTTGCGGCGAGCGGCGGGCTCGCGGAGCGGGATCGCCATTTTCAGTGTTGGGGCCCGGCGACACTCGAACAAAGGGAGAGGAAAATGGCAGATCTTGTCGCAGTCGCATTCGACGACGAGACGACGGCCTTCGAGCTTCGCGCCGAATTGGCCAAGCTGCAGAAGGAATACCTGATCAGCATGGACGATGTCGTCGTCGTCACGCGCGACGAGGAAGGCCGGGTCAAGCTGCACCAGGCCGTCAACATGACCGCGACGGGCGCGGTCGGCGGCGGCTTCTGGGGCATGCTGATCGGCCTGATCTTCCTCAACCCGCTGCTCGGGGCCGCGGTCGGCGCCGGCGCCGGCGCGCTGTCCGGCTATATGACCGACATCGGCATCGACGACAAGTTCATGAAGGATCTGGGCGAAAAGCTGCCCAAGGGCGGCTCGGCGCTGTTCGTGCTGGTCAAGAAGGCGACCGGCGACAAGGTTCTCGAGCGCCTCGAGCCGTTCCGCGGCAAGGGGCACGTCCTGCAGACGTCGCTATCGCAGGACGAGGAGGAGGCGCTGCGCAAGGCGCTGGAGAAGATGACGAGCTGACGCGCGCCGCGCGCCCCGATCCGATGGCGGCGCCTGCCCGCGGGGGCGCCGTCACCTTTGTTGCAAACCCGATATGACGCCGATTGACCCTATCCGGGCGGGACCGGCGAGCGCTATGGTGCGCGCGTTTTCGGCCCTGTGCCCGGAGGAGCATTCGCCATGCACGATCTGAACATTGCCGACGCGGCCCGCGCCAACTCGCTCGAAGAGCACTGGTTGCCGTTTACCGGCAACCGCGACTTCAAGGAGAACCCGCGCCTCGTCGTCAAGGGCGAGGGCATGTACTACACCGACCACAAGGGCGGCCAGGTGATCGACGGCTCGTCGGCGCTGTTCTGCTCGCCGGCCGGCCATGCGCGGCCCGAGATCGCCGAGGCGGTCTACAAGCAGCTGGGGCAGAATTCCTACACGCCGCACTTCCAGCTGGGCCACCCCGGCAGCTTCGAGCTGGCCCGGCGCGTCGCCGCCATCCTGCCGGAGCCGATGAACCACGTCTTCTTCACGAATTCGGGGTCCGAGTCGATCGACACGGCGCTGAAGATGGCGATGGCGTATCACCGCGCCCGCGGCCAGTCGCAGCGCCTGCGCTTTGTCAGCCGCGAGCGCGCCTATCACGGCGTCAACATGGGCGGCGTGTCGCTGTCGGGCATGGTCAAGAACCGCGAGACGTTCCCCGTGACGATGCCGAACATCGTCACCATCCGGCACACCTGGACGGGCAAGGATTTGTTTCACGACGGCCTGCCGAGCCATGACGGGCCCGAGCTCGCCGATGATCTGGAACGGCACTGCCAGACCTATGGCGGCGCCACCATCGCCGCCGTCTTCGTCGAGCCCGTCGCCGGCTCGACCGGCACGCTGGTGCCGCCCAAGGGGTACCTGGAGCGGCTGCGCCAGATCTGCGACCGGCACGGCATCCTGCTGGTCTTCGACGAGGTGATCACCGGGTTCGGCCGGCTGGGCGCGCCCTTCGCGGCGCAGCTGTTCGGCGTGACCCCGGACATCATGACGATGGCCAAGGCGCTGACGAACGGCTCGATCCCGATGGGGGCGGTCGCCTGCCGCGACGAGATCTACGAGACCGTGACGAACGCCGCGCCCGAGAACGCCATCGAGTTCTTCCACGGCTATACCTATTCGGCGCACCCGGCCGCCTGCGCCGCCGGCAACGCGGCGCTGCAGATCTACGAGCGTGACGGCTTGTTCGAGCGCGCGGCCGAGCTCGCGCCCTATTTCAAGGACGCGGTGATGTCGCTGCGCGACCACGCGCTGATCAAGGACATCCGCACCATCGGCCTGATGTCGGGCGTCGAGGTGCACCCGCAGGAGGGCAAGCCCGGCCTGCGCGGCCAGGAGATGCAGAAGGCGCTGTTCTGGAACGGTTGCCATGTGAAGTTCACCGGCGACACGGGCATCGTCGCGCCGGCCTTCATCGCCGAGCGCAGCCACATCGACGAGATCGTGGACAAGGTGCGCAAGACGCTCGACCAGTTCGCCTGAAGCCGTGCGGGCGATCCGCCCGCCAGGGATCCGTCGACGGGGTGGGCCGCTGGCCCGCCAGCAGCGCCATGACCGAGCCCCCAGTCCTCGAAACCCCGCGCCTGCGGCTTCGGCCGCGCACCCTCGACGATCTCGAGGACTGCTTTCGCATGGACCGCGAGCCGGGCACGATCGAATGGGTCGAGTGGCCCGGGGACACGGGCGGCTGGCATGACGAGGTCGCGCACCGGGCCTTCATCGGGGGGCGAACCCTCGCCCGATACCCCGAAGGCATGGGCTATTGGATCATCGCCCGGCGCGAACGCCCGAAGGAATTCCTCGGCTGGGTGCTGCTGATCCCCGAGAACGCGGCCGGGCCGGAGGTCGAGATCGGCTGGCGCCTGCCAGTGGCCGCCCGGCGCCGCGGCTATGCGACCGAGGCGGCCTCTGCCGTCCTCGGCCACGGCCTGCGGACGCTCGCCCTGCACCGCATCGTCGCCGACATCAGGCCGGAGAACGCAGCCTCGATCCGGGTGGCCGAGAAGATCGGCATGCGCGACACAGGCCGCACCCCCGGCGCATCGCATACGCGCCGCTATCTGGCCGAGGCGATCGGCGGATAGCGTCGGTCGCGTGACGATGGCCGGGCCCGGTCGAGGCGCCCGAGCGGCTCAACCCCGGTGCGTGCGTCTGCCCGAAGGTCGCAATCGGGTGGCGATCGGCGAAAATACGATAGCACCGCTCATCCGAAAGCCGCATATCGCGCGCTGTGATTCCATCCAAAAGGGAAGCTTGGCGAATGAGTGCGGCTCTCGGCCTGTCGCGGGTGATCGACAGAGTCAACGAACTGATCGGCAGAAACGTCTCGTGGCTGATCCTGGTGGCGGTGCTGGTCAGCGCCGGCAACGCTGTGGTGCGCAAGGCCTTCGACATGTCGTCGAACGCCTGGCTCGAGCTGCAGTGGTACCTGTTCGGCGCCGCCTTCCTGCTGGCCGCCGCCTATACGCTGAAGCAGAACGAGCATATCCGGATCGACATCGTCTACGGCCTGTTCTCGCGGCGCGTGCAGCACTGGATCGACCTGCTGGGCACGCTGCTGTTCCTCATGCCGTTCGTCCTGCTGATGCTGTACTTCCTCGTGCCTTATGTTCAGACGTCCTTCCGGTCGGGCGAGGTCTCGGCGAATGCGGGCGGGCTGATCATCTGGCCGTCCAAGGCGCTGCTGCTGATCGGGTTCTTTCTGCTCGCGTTTCAGGGCGTCTCCGAGATCATCAAGAAGATCGCCGTCATACGCGGCATCATCGACGACCCGACCCCCTTCGTCTCGCACCATGCCAGCGCCGAGCACGAGGCCGAGCTGTTGGCGGGCGAGACGAAGGAGCCCCGCAAATGATGGAGTTCATCGCCACCAACCTGGCGCCCATCATGTTCGCGTCGCTGATCGTGTTCCTGCTGCTGGGCTATCCGGTCGCGTTCTCGCTGGCGGCGCATGGGCTGTTGTTCTTCATCATCGGCGTGGAACTCGCGCCGCTGTCGAACGGCGTGATCTCGCTCGACTGGCCGCTCTTGAACGCCCTGCCCGAGCGGTTCTGGGGCACCATGGCGAACGACACGCTGCTGGCGATCCCCTTCTTCACCTTCATGGGCATCGTGCTCGAACGCTCGGGCATGGCCGAGGATTTGCTCGACACCATCGGCCAGCTCTTCGGGCCGGTGCGGGGCGGCCTCGGCTATGCCGTTATCCTCGTCGGCGCGCTGCTGGCCGCGACGACGGGCGTCGTTGCCGCCTCGGTGATCGCGATGGGGCTGATCTCGCTGCCGATCATGCTGCGCTATGGCTATGATCGCTCGATCGCCTCGGGCGTGATCGCGGCGTCGGGCACGCTGGCGCAGATCATCCCGCCCTCGCTGGTGCTGATCGTGCTGGCCGACCAGCTCGGCCGGTCGGTCGGCGACATGTACAAGGGCGCGCTGATCCCGGGCCTGGTGCTGACCTCGCTCTACATGGGCTAGGTCCTGGTGATGAGCATCGTGCGGCCGAACTCGATGCCGGCCCTGCCGATCGAGGCGCGGACGCTGGGCTCGGGCGTGCTGTCGCTCCTCGTCGCGCTGGCGGCGGGCGTGGCGATCGCCTTCGGCGCCCATGCCTGGCTCTACGAGAGCCAGGGGGCGAACGCCGACATCCTCGGCGCCACCGTCGGCGTGATCGCCGTCTACCTCGCCGCGGTGCTCGACAAGATGCTTGGCACGCATCTCATGTCGCGGCTGGCGCAGCAGGTCATCATCGTGCTGATCCCGCCGCTGGCGCTGATCTTCCTGGTGCTGGGCACGATCTTCCTCGGCATCGCGACGCCGACCGAGGGCGGCGCCATGGGCGCCGTCGGCGCGCTGGTGCTGGCGGCGGCCAAGGGGCGGCTGACGCTCGATGTCGTGCGCCAGGCGCTGGCGGCGACGACGCGGCTCTCGGCCTTCGTCATGTTCATCCTGATCGGCGCGCGCGTCTTCTCGCTGACCTTCTACGGCGTGAACGGCCACATCTGGGTCGAGCACCTGCTGACCAGCCTGCCGGGCGGCGAGCTCGGATTCCTGATCGTCGTCTCGCTTCTGGTGTTCTTCCTGGCCTTCTTTCTCGACTTCTTCGAGCTGGCCTTCATCATCGTGCCGCTGCTGGCGCCGGCGGCGGCCAAGCTGGGCATCGACCTGATCTGGTTCGGCGTGATCCTGGGCGTGAACATGCAGACCTCGTTCATGCACCCGCCCTTCGGCTTTGCGCTGTTCTACCTGCGCTCGGTGGCGCCGCGCGAGTCCTATGTCGACAAGCTGACCCAAGCGCGGATCGCGCCGGTGACGACGGGGCAGATCTATTGGGGCGCCATTCCCTTCGTCTTCATCCAGATCGCGATGATCGCCGTCGTCATCGCCTTCCCGCAGATGGTGATGCACTACAAGGGCGCGCCGGTGGACCTGAAGGACGTGCAGATCACGGTGCCCGCATCGCCGGGGCTGGGTGGTGCGCCCGGCGGCCTCGGAACCTCGCCCTTCGGGGGCGGCGGGCTGCAGGCGCCGCCGACCATTCCGGGCCAGGCGCCCACCACCTCGGGCAATCCGCTCGGCATGCCGCCGACCATCACCGGCACGCCGCCGGCGCCGGCGGGCAACCCCCTGGCGGCGCCGCCGAGCATCCCCGGCCAGGCCCCTGCGCCGGGTGCCGCGGCGCCGGGAGCCGGCGGCGGGCTCGCCGCGCCGCCCGCCATTCCGGGCCAGGCGCCGCCGCCTGCCGCGCCGGCCGAGCGCGGGCTGTCGACGCCGCCGACGATCACGCCCGCGCCGCAGCAATAACCGGCGCTGACAAATGAAAGGGGCCCCGGAGCATCGCTCCGGGGCCCCTCGCGTTCCGAGTGATCAGGCGATCAGAGCATGTTGTTGCGCTGGGCCAGCATCATGAACGTGTCGTAGTTGTACTCGGAGATCTGCATCCAGAGATAATAGTCGCTGCGGAATCCCTTGATCGACTCCCACAGCGTCTTGAAATCGGCGCTTTGTCCCTCGATCTCGGCATAAACCTCGTTCGCTGCATTGAACGAGGCCTCCATGATCTCCGGCGAGAACGGCGCCAGCTGCGCGCCCTGCGCCACCAGCGACTTCAGCGCCGGCGGGTTCACGTCGTCGTAATGCGCCAGCATGTCCATGTTCACTGCCTGCGAGGCGGTGCGCAGGATGGCCTTGTAGTTCTCCGGCAGTTCCTCGTATTTGGCCTTGTTGAACATGAAGTGCAGCGACGGGCCGCCTTCCCACCAGCCGGGATAGTAGTAGTAGGGCGCGACCTTGAAGAAGCCGAGCTTCTCGTCGTCATAGGGCCCGATCCACTCGGTCGCGTCGATCGTGCCCTTCTCGAGCGCCGGGTAGATGTCGCCGCCGGGGATCGACTGCGGCACGACGCCGAGCTTGGAGGCGACGCGGCCGCCGAAGCCGCCCATCCGCATCTTGAGCCCGTTCAGGTCGGCAACGGTGTTCACCGGCTTGCGGAACCAGCCGCCCATCTGCGCGCCAGTGTTGCCGCCCGGGAAGGCGATGATGTTGTGCTTGCCGTAGAACTCGTTGGCGAGATCGATGCCGCCGCCGTAATAATGCCAGGCGTTCATGCCGCGGGCGTTCAGCGAAAACGGGATGGCGCAGGGAACCGCCCAGGCCGGGTCCTTGCCCCAGTAATAATAGCTGGCCGTGTGGCAGCTCTCGATCGTCCCATCGGTGACGGCGTCGGCGACCTGCAGCGCGGGCACCAGTTCGCCGGCGGCAAAAGCCTGGATCTTGAAATTGCCGTCGGTCGCCTCGGAGACGTATTTCGACAGCGTCTCGGCGGCGCCGTAGATCGTGTCGAGCGACTTCGGGAACGACGAGGCGCAGCGCCAGGTCACGGATGGGGCGGACTGCGCCACGGCAGGGGCGGCAAGCGCGCCGGCGGTCGCCACGCCCACGCCGCCGAGGGCGGCCTTGGTCAGAAAATCGCGACGTTGCATTCGATACCTCTCCTCAGTTCTGGCGGCGCCGGATATCCGCTGCCGCGAGCGCCCATCTAGCGTCAGACTGACCGATTTCTGTTCTGAAATCGACATCTCCGTCCACGAGCGACAGGCAACGAGGGATCGGCCGCTGCGACCCGCGCGTGCCGCGAAGCCGCGCGGGCTCGACAATGCCGAGGTTAGGCGGCAAAGAGCCTCCCGGTTCGGCAGAACGGCCGGACCGACGACGATCGGACCCCCTGCCATGGGCCTCACCCTCCGGCTAACTCGCCTGTCGGCGGCGCGTCGGCGATGATTTCGTCCGGCAACGGCATCGCGGTCGTGATGCCGCGCAACATGCGCTTCACGCCCGAGCGCGCCACCTCGATCGATCTCTACACGCACGAGGTCGCGCGGACGAGCCGGCATGCCCGAGCGATCACGATCTTTGCCGAGCGGGTCGCGCAGCCGTTCGCGGGGGTCGAGCTCCGATTCTGGGAACCCGGCGCCGGTCACGACGCGCGGACACGGCTGATCGCCGAGACCCGGCCGCGGCTGGTCGTGGTCAACCAGCACCTGCCGAGCGCGGTGGCGATTGCCCGGCGCCTGCCGGCGGTGCCCGTCGTCCTGCTGCGGCACAACTTCCTGAAGCCACCGCGCGGGCCGCTCTCGGCGTTCTGGCGGCGGCGGCAGTTCGGCCGGCTGACGGCGCTGGCCTTCGTCAGCGAATGCTGCCGCGACGCCTTTCGCGCCGACTGGCCCAAGGTCGGGCTGCCGATCTTCGTCACGCCGAACGGCATCGACGTCGCCGCCTGGCGGCCCGCGCCGGAAAAGCTGCGGCGCGTCGTCTTCACCGGCCGTCTCGCCCCGGAGAAGGGCGTGCTCGAGGCGGTGCAGGCACTGGCCCAGGTCCTGCCCCGCCATGCCGAATGGGACGCGGCGCTGGTGCTCGCCACCGGGGCGGCGCAGCCAGATGGCTACGCCCGCCGCGTGGAGCAGGCGCTCGCGGCCGCCGGAGGACGGATCGAGGTCCATCGCAACATCCCGCACGACGCGGTGCGCGCGATCCTCTCGACGGCCTCGATCGCGCTCGCGCCCACGCAGAACGCCGAGCCTTTCGGCCGGGTCGCCATCGAGGCGCTGGCCAGCGGCGCGGCGCTGATCGCGACGCGCCGGGGCGGCTTTGTCGAGATCGTGGGCGAGGCCGGCATCCTGCTCGACCCGCCGGCGGCTGAGAACATAGCTTCGGCGCTGGAGACGCTTGTCACCGACGCCGCGCTCCGCGAACGCTGCGCCAGCCAGGGTCGGCAGCGCGTCGAAGGCCGCTACGACCTCGCCAGCGCCGCCGCCGCCTTCGATGCGATGCTGGACGCGCTGGTGGCCCAGCCGAAACCGGGCTGAACGCCGACCCTGTCAGACGTTCAGCAGCAGGTGCTCGCGCTCCCAGGGGCTGATCACCCGCATGAATTCTTCGTATTCCTGCTGCTTGACCGCGATGTAGAGGCGCGAGAAGCGCTTGCCCAGCACGTCCTGCAGCGGCTCGCAGCCCTTCAGCTCCTCGATCGCGTCGAGCAGGCCATAGGGCAGCTCGCGCGGGCGGTCATAGCTGTCCGACTGCACCGCCTCGCGCGGCCGGATCTTCTGCATCATGCCGAGATAGCCCGTGGCCAGGCACGCGGCGATCGCGAGGTACGGGTTGGCGTCGGCGCCGACCACGCGGTTCTCGACCCGCCGCGCCTGCGCCGACGAGATCGGCACGCGCAGGCCGGTGGTGCGGTTGTCCTGCCCCCAGTCGAGATTGATCGGCGCCGACTGCTCGGCCACCAGCCGGCGGTACGAGTTGACGTAAGGCGCCACGATCGAGGCCGCCGCCCGGAAATAGGTCTGCTGGCCGCCCAGGAAATGGTAGAACAGCTCGGACGGCTCGCCGTCGGGGCCGCTGAAGATGTTCTTGCCCGTCTCCGACGCCACCACGCTCTGGTGGATGTGCATGGCCGAGCCGGGCTGCTCGGCCATCGGCTTGGCCATGAAGGTGGCATAGGTGCCGCAGCGCAGCGCCGCCTCGCGGATCAGCCGCTTGTAGAGGAACACCTGGTCGGCCAGGTCCAGCGGGTCGCCGTGGTTTAGGTTGATCTCCAGCTGCGCCGCGCCGGCTTCCTGGATGATCGTATCGATCTCGAGGCCTTGCGCGGCGGCATAATCGTAGATGTGCTCGATCACCCGGTCGTACTCGTCGACCGCCGAGATCGAATAGGCTTGGCTCTTGGCGCCCACGCGGCCCGACCGGCCGACCGGCGGCTCGAGCGGGTAGTCGGGGTCGGTGTTCGGCTTGGTCAGGTAGAACTCGATCTCGGGCGCGACGATCGGCCTCCAGCCCTGCTTTTCGTAAAGCGCGATCACCCGCCGCAGCACCGAGCGCGGCGCGAACTCGACCAGCCTGCCCCGCCGGTCGCAGACGTCATGGATGACCATGACCGAGGGATCGGCCGCCCAGGGCACGGCCCGGCAGGTCGCCAGGTCCGGCCGCAGCATCAGGTCGGCATCGGTGTTATAGCCACGGAAGTTCTCGAGATCCGGGTAACCGCCCGTGATGGTGAGGAAAAACAGCGAGGTCGGCAGAAAGACCGGGTTGAAGCGGGTGAATTTGGACGTCGGCATCACCTTGCCCCTGCCGATCCCGGCGAAGTCCGGGGTGACGCATTCGACCTCCTCGACCGCGTTTTCGCGCAGCCAGTTGGCCAGCGCCTCGGCCTCGGTGAACTCGACCTCCGGCGAGAGCGCGAGGCCGATCTCGGGCGCCAGCGAGACGCGGCTGCCTGTGGTATCATGGGCGGTCATCTGCGGCCTCCTAACGCGCGGACAGGCCAGCCTAGCACAGCGGCGCGCATCGCCATCAACTTCATGCGGCGGCGGCCCTCGGCGCCAACAGGCCGGCGGCGACCGCGCTCTGGCAGTAATCGGCCAGTCGCTTCCGGTCGGTAAACTCTGCCGCGTTCACGGGCGTGTGGAAGATCACCTCGGCCGTGCCGCCGCGCGACCGCGTCACCACGTCCCAGATATTGCCCTCGAAGGACATGGTGCCCCACCAGCCGTAGAAGCCGTCAGGCAGGGTGCTGCCCGGTGCGGGACGAAACCGCACCGTGACCGGCTGCACGGTGATGTCCCTGCCCCGCTTGTCGGTGAAGAAGACCGAGAACAGCGAACTCTTGAACGGCAGGACGCGCAGCCCGTCGGTCGAGGTGCCTTCCGGGAAGAAGCACAGGAGTTGATCATGCGCGATCCGCGAGCGCAGCATCTCCTCGTCGCGCTTGGCCTCGCTGCGCCGCCTGTTGATGAAGATGGTGCCCGTCACCCGGGTGATGAAGCCGATGCCGGGCCAGGTCGCGACTTCCGCCTTCGAGACGAAATACATCAGCCGGGCGGAACGAAGCGCCGGAATGTCGAGCCATGACTGATGGTTCGCGACAAGCGCGCCGGCGTGCACTGGGGTTCCCCGGACGATCAGGCGAAGGCCGGCGAGGCGGAGGACGGCGTGCGACCACAGCCGCGCCACCTCGAAATGGAAGCTGATGCGGCGGTCGAGCCTACCGCGCAGGTAGCGACCGGTCATGAAGAGGGCGAGCGCCAGACCGGTCACGGCCAGAAGCCCGAGCAGGCGCACAGAGCCGCGCACGCGCTGCGAGACCGACAGCGCGGGCAACTCCGGGATCGGTGCGTCGTCCCATGCCTCCATCGGATCAGTCAGAGCAGAGCGGGGTCAGCCGAGGATCCGGTCGACCGACCCGCCCCGTTTTCGCGAGTAGAACACCCGATAGCGCTCGACCATGCGCGCCGTGTCCATCAGCAGGCAGACATCGACCGTGTTGAAATCGTGATCGACATAGGCGCCTTCGCCGACCGAGCCGCCGAACCGCATATAGGCCTTGATCAGCGCCGGAATCTGCCGCAGCGCCTCGACCTTCTGGATCTGCTCCGGCGGCAGCATGTCCATTGCGACATAACGCTCCGGCACGGCGCGGACGCGCAGGTCAGGCGGCGCCAGGTGGAAGTGGTGCAGATAGCTCAACGCCTGGGCGAGCGGCGCCGGGTCGTTGCCATGGAAGCTTGCCACCCCGAACAGGATCGAGACGCTGTGCTCGGCCACGTATTCGCTGAGGCCCGTCCAGAGCAGGTGCATGCCCGCGCCGCCGCGATGCTCGAGGTCGACGCAGGAGCGCCCGAGCTCGAGCGTCTCGCGCGGATAGTCGACGAGCAGCGACAGGTCGTACTCGGTGGCGCCGTAGAAGCCGATGCCGGCGCGCGCCCGGCTGCCGCGCATCAGCCGGTAGACGCCGACGACGCCGCGCTCGACATCGGGGTGCGTGCTCTCGTTGTCGATCAGCAGCAGGTGCTCGAAATACGGGTCGAAGCGGTCGCGCTCGCGCCGCTGGGCGGCATCCTCGGGACGGGCCGACGCGCCCATCTCCTCGATGAAGACGCGGTAGCGCAGGCGCTGCGCCGCCGCCACGTCGGCGTCGCACGTCGCCAGTCGGACCGTAAACCGTCCGGCTTCGATGTGCATGGGGCGCTGTTCCTCCGCTCGGCCCGCGACGGATTTTCCGGAGGTCCGGCATCGCACCGCGCGATCGGCCGGACACTATGTGCATTGCGGGAACGGCGCAACCTCGCCCGCCCGAGCCAACGCCAAGCCGGAGACACCCCCAATCCACTCGGAGCCATCGCACGGCCAGGTCGATCTTCGGTCGCGGGCCGTTAACCTCTCGGAGCTTCCGGCCGTGTAGAGTAAAGGCCACGATCAGTCGAGATCCGGCGCCACCAGTTCCAATGACTCTCCGTTTCCGCGCAGCACAACCTTGCCGCAGTGTTCGAAATTGACGGTGATGCGCGTTCCGACGATCGACTGGACCTGCCCGAGGCCCCAGTCGGGCTCGGCAGGCATGCGGACGATCGCGCCGACTTCCAGCCCGTAGATCACAAGGGCCATCCTACAGCCCCGGCTGGCGCAGCGCCACCGCGAAAGGAAGTGACTATGCTCGATTCCAGTCTTGCCACCAGCATCTCGTCGCGCATCTGCCACGACCTCGTCAGCCCGGTCGGGGCGATCGTCAACGGCGTCGACCTGGTGCGCGACATGGGGGCGGGCGAGCACGCCGAGGCGATCGGCATGATCGGGCAGAGCGCCGAGCGCGCCTCGGCGCTGCTGCAACTCTACCGCATCGCCTTCGGCGCCGCCGAGGCCGATTCCCAGAGCGTGCCGCGCGGCCTGCTGGTCGAGCACTGCGCCGTGCTCTTCGCGCCGCCGAGGATTGTGCTCGAATGGGACGGCCGGGCGGGACCCGCATTGCCGCGCCCCGAAGCGCAGCTGCTGACATTGCTGCTGCTCTGCGCGAGATCGATCCTCGGGATCCGCGGCTCGGTGCTGCTGCGGACGGAGGCGCGCTCGGTGTTGCCGCTGACCCTGGCGATCATGACCGAGAGTTTCTCGAGCACGGTCGACCTGCTGGATCTGCTGGCGGAGAACAGCACCGGTGGCCAGGTTTCGCCGCGCGCCGTCGAGTTCGTGCTCGCCCGGCAGGCCGCGCGGGATCTGAACGTCCGCCTGGAGGTCGAGAAGGCCAACGGCCGCGCCACGATCAGCGCCGAGGCGCCGGCCTAGCTATCGGCGGGAGGATCGGGCAGGCGCCGCAGGCTCTTGCGGTATTGCTGCTGGCGGGCGCGATAGCGCACCGACGCCTCGCGGATCAGCTGGACGGTCGCGTCGTCGAGCGTGCGCACGACCTTGGCCGGCTGGCCGACCACCAGCGAGCGGTCGGGGATCTCCTTGCCCTCGGTGACGAGCGCGTTGGCGGCGAGCAGGCAGCTCTCGCCGATCGTGGCGCCGTTCATGACGACCGAACCCATGCCGATGAGGCAGCCATCGCCGACCGAGCAGCCATGCAGGATCGCCTTATGGCCGACGGTGACGTCGGCGCCGATGGTCAGCGGGAAGCCGGGATCGGTGTGGAAGACGCAGCCGTCCTGCACGTTGCTGTCGCGGCCGATGGTCATCGGCTCGTTGTCGCCGCGCAGGACGGCGCCGAACCAGATGCTGACGCCATGCGCCAGCCTCACATCGCCGATCACCGTGGCGCCGGGGGCGATCCAGGCCGATCCGTCCTCCGGCAGGCTCGGCGCAACGCCGTCGAGTTCAAAAAGCGGCATTGGACAGCTCCTACTCCTCGTCGAATTCTGCGTTCAGCCGGTCGACGAAGCGGCGCATGCCGCGCTGCCGCGTCAGGCGGAGCCGCTCGGCCTCGATGATCGTCACGATCTGCGCATAGCAATGATCTAGATCGTCGTTGACCAGGACATAGTCGTACTCGGCCCAGTGGCTGATCTCGGCGCGCGCCTTGGCCATGCGCGTCGAGATCACCTCGGCGCTGTCCTGCGCGCGCGTCTGCAGTCGCTCGGCCAGCGCCTTGATCGACGGCGGCAGGATGAAGATCAGGACCAGCGACCGGCCGAGCGCCGAGAGCCGGAGCTGCTGCGCGCCCTGCCAATCGACGTCGAAGATGACGTCGCGCCCGCGGCCCAGCGCGGCCTCGACGGGGGCGCGGGGCGTGCCATAGCGATGACCGAAGACATCAGCATGTTCCAGCAAGTCGCCGGAATCGACCATTTCTGCGAATCCCCGGTGCGAAACGAAAAGGTAATCGACACCGTCGACCTCGCCCGGCCGCGGCGGACGCGTGGTGACCGAGACCGAAACGCTGACCGCGCTCTGATCGGCCAGCAGGCGCCGCGTCATCGTCGACTTGCCCGCGCCCGAGGGCGAGGACAGCACGACCAGGATGCCGTTGCGCTCCATTCGGTGCGTCACCCTCCTCCCGCGGCGGCCGTCCCGGTGCCGCCGGGACGGGCAGATGGTCTCCGATCGCTAACCGTCGCGCCGGGGCCGACAGGGTGGTATGCCAATTGCATGGCTGCGCCCGACGGCTCGATCATCCGGCGCGAAAGCCACCAGGGGGAAGTCAAGGCCATGGACTGGGACAACGCAACTGGCCATAGTTGCATCGACCTGGCTGCGTACCGGCTGAGCCGAAGCAACGACATGATTCACTCCGAACTGCGCGCGCTGTACGCTTACTGGAACAGGCTGCGTGCCGGGCGCAAGACGCCGCTCCGCTCGGACATCGATCCGCGCGACATGACGTGCGACGCGCGGAACCTGTTCATCCTGGAGAACCTCGGCCGCGGCAACATCCGCTTCCGGCTGGCCGGGACGGCGATCGCCGAGGCCTTCGGCATGGAACTGCGCGGCATGAATGCGCGCTCGATCATGGCGACCGGCTCGCGCGAGAGCTTTACCGCGCTGATAAACGAGACGCTGGAAGATCCCGGCATCGGCTATGCGCGGCTGCGCAATGTCAACGACGAGAGCGGGATCTGGGAGGTCAACCTCCTGCCGCTGCGCAGCGATTTCGGCCTGATCGACCGGGTGATCGGCTGCCTGCACCCGCTGGTCGGCGTGCCCGGCAAGAATGCGGGCCTGCCCCTGCGCTTCCGCATCGAGCATATGAGCGTCGATCCGGTCGAGGCGACGGTCCGCGAGGTCGACCTGCCGACGCCCTTTGCCGGCCTGGCCGAAGGCGGCCAGCCATATCTGCCGCACGCACCCGGCCGCCCGGACGACCCGCCGCCCCGCTTCACGGCGATCGAGGGCGGCAGCCGCGACGAACGGAGCGGCCGTCCGCGCCGCGCGCGGGGGCATCTGCGCCTGGTGAAGAAATAGCGTCGCCGGCCTCGCCGTTCCCGCCGGCCCGGGCAACTCCGGCCAGCACGGTCGCGAGCTCGCCATAGCCGGTGCCGCGCCGCTCATAGGCCAGGCCCAGACGTTCGGCCGCGTCCCGCGCCTTGGCGTCGAGCGCCGGATCGTCTGTCTGGGCGAGGTAGATCAGCTTTTCGTAGTTGCCGAAGATCATGGGCCGCAGCTGCGGGTGTCGGTCGAGCCCCAGCCCCTTCCAGATCAGGGTGTCGAACTGCCGGGCCAGGAAATCCGTCAGGTAGAAGGCGGTGATCTCGCCGGCCGCGGCCCGCGCCGCGAAGGCCTCGTTGCCGTCGAAGAAACTGTAGCAATGCGGTCCCGGCACGCGATCCACGCCCGCCTCGGCGCATACCCGGTCGAGCAGCCCGCCGGTGCCGCAGTCGGCATAGACCACGAAGACATCCGCATAGCCCTCGGCCCGGGCGCGGTGGATGCGCGCGCGCACGGCGTCCGGGATCAGCGCCGGGGTGTTGTGCAGCTTGGCCGGCAGGCAGGCGACGTCGACAAAGCTCCAGCCATTCGCCTGCCGCAGCGCCAGGATCTCGCGTGCCAGCGCGCCGCAGGCAATCAGCAGGATCCGCCCAGCCTTCCCCGAACGAGGCTCAAGCCCGTCTTCGGTCAGCCTGTCATCGTCGAGCGCGATCATCCGGCATCCGGTCGGCGGCCCGGCCGCGCTCAGCCGGCCGCGTGGATGTTGTGCTTGCGCTCCATGAAGCGCTTGGCCGTCTCGACGGCCACCGCCGCGTCGCGGCAATAGGCGTCGGCGCCGATGGCCCGACCGAACTCCTCGTTCAGCGGCGCGCCGCCGACCAGGACGACATGGTCGTCGCGGATGCCCTTTTCCTTCATCGCGTCGATGACGACCTTCATATAGGGCATGGTCGTCGTCAGCAGCGCCGACATTCCCAGAATGTCCGCCTTGTGCGTCTCGAGCGCGTCGAGATACTTCTCGACGGGGTTGTTGATGCCGAGGTCGTAGACCTCGAACCCGGCCCCCTCCATCATCATGCCGACCAGGTTCTTGCCGATGTCGTGGATGTCGCCCTTGACGGTGCCGATCACCATCGCGCCCAGCTTGGGCGCCCCTGTCTCGACCAGAAGCGGGCGCAGGATCGCCATGCCGCCCTTCATGGCGTTGGCGGCCAGCAGCACCTCGGGCACGAAAAGAATGCCGTCGCGAAAGTCGATGCCGACGATCCGCATGCCCTCGACCAGCGCCTTGGTCAGGACGTTGTAGGGGGTCCAGCCGCGTTCCAGCAGGATGTTGACCGCCTGCTCGATCTCTTCCTTGAGGCCGTCATAGAGGTCGTCGTGCATCTGCTGAACCAGCTCGTCATCGTCCAGCTCGTTCAGGACGATGTCGTCCTCACCCTCGGCCATGCTCTTCCCCGTTTCCAGCGACCACGACGATGGATCGAGCGGATACTCGCTGCGACGTCCTAACGTAGCGACAAATTCGGCATTTGCCAGCCGGTTCCCGACGCGGGCCCGACGCGAGCTCGAGGCGGGCTCGACGCGCCGCTTGACGCTTGCCGCGGCCCGAGGGCATGGCTCGCGCATGGCCTCCGGCGCAATTTCGCGGACGATCCGCCCCGTTCTGGCGCTGGTTGCGGCGATCTGGACCGTCGAGGTCGTCAATCAGCTGCTCGGGCACCGGCTGAACCTCTGGCTCGGGCTCCGGCCGCACGATGCGGGCGGGCTGATCGGCGTGGCCGCCATGCCATTCCTGCATGGCGGGTTCGGCCATGCGGCGGCGAACACGCTGCCCCTTCTGGTGCTGGGCGTGATCGGCATGGCCGTGGCGCCGCGGCGCTTTCTCGCAGCGAGCATCGCCATCGTGCTCGTCTCGGGCCTGGCGGTGTGGCTGCTGGGCCGGCCGGGTTCGATCCATATCGGCGCGAGCGGGCTCGTCTTCGGCTGGTTCGGGTTCCTGCTGACGCTGGGCTTTGCCGAGCGGAGTCCGCGCGCGATCTTCGGCTCGCTCCTCGTCATGGCGCTCTATGGCGGCATGATCTGGGGAGCGCTGCCCCGGCTCGGCACAGCCATATCCTGGGAGGCGCATCTGTTCGGGGCGCTCGCCGGAGCGGGCGTCGCCCTCTACGGCCGGCCGCGCCGCTGAGCGACGGCCCCGACCAGGCAGGCCCCTCAGGCGCGGCGGCGGCCTCGGCGACCGGCGCGCGAGCGGTCGACCTGCTCCTCGCCGGTGCCGTCGCCGGCCGAGGTGAACTCGCCGATATCGGCGCGAATGCGCTCGAGCGTCGGCCGCTCGCCCGGCACATAGCCGTCGAGCGCCGCGCGCATGGCGACCAGGTGCTCGGGCTTGGTGCCGCAGCAGCCGCCGATCAGGCGCGCGCCGGCATCGCGCGCCAGCCTGGCATAGCGCGCCATCAGCTCGGGCGTGCCGTCATACTCGATCAGCCCCTCGACATAGCGCGGGATGCCGGCATTGGCCTTGGCGACGACCACCGCGTCCGGGTCGGCCGCGCTGATCCCCAGCACCGTGCGCAGCAGGTCGGGCGCCCCCGTCCCGCAATTGGCGCCGAAGGCGATCGGCGGCACTGGCAGGTCGTGCGCGATCCCGGCGAAAGCGCTGGAGGTCACGCCCATCATCGTGCGCCCGGCCGTGTCGAAGCTGAGCGTGCCGCAGAACGGCGCGCCCTCGGCAGCGGCAGCCTCGGCGGCGGCGCGGAATTCCTCCTCCGAGCTGATGGTCTCGGCCCAGACGACGTCGACGCCGCCCTCCATCAGCGCCGCGATCTGCTCGCGGAAGGCGGCGACCGCGTCCTCGTGGCTGAGGGTGCCGACCGGCTGCAGGATCTCGCCCGTCGGGCCGACCGAGCCGGCCACGACGACCGGGCGACCGGCGGCGTCGGCGCATTCGCGGGCGATCCGGGCCGCGGCCATGTTCAGCTCGCGCACGCGTCCCTGCGCCTCGTGCAGCTTCAGCCGATAGCGCGAGCCGCCGAACGAGTTCGTCAGGATCAGGTCCGACCCGGCCTCGATAAAGCCGTTGTGCAGGGCACGGATCTTGTCCGGCGCCGAGAGATTCCAAAGCTCGGGCGCCTCGCCCGATTCCAAGCCCATAGCGAACAGGTTCGTGCCCGTCGCCCCGTCCAGCAGCAGCCAGTCGCGCTGGGACAAGAGCTCGCTCAGCAGGTTGGTCATGAAATGATCCCCTTGGCGGGGCCAAGCCCCGAATGGCCCGATTACGCCGCCTGCGCAGCGCGGGCAATATCCTCGATTCGCGCAACCATGGCGCGCAGGCCGTTCGATCGCTGCGACGACAGCGCCTGGTCGAGCTGGAGGCGCGCCAGCTCGCCGCGGATGTCGAGATTGCGGATCTCGTCCAGCCGCCGGCCCGAAATCAGGCTGACCAGGATTGCGATCAGGCCCCGCACGATCATCGCATCGCTGTCGCCCTGGAAGACGAGCCGCGCACCCTCTGGCGCGTCCTGCACGTCGGGCACCAGCCATACCTGGCTCGCGCACCCGTCGACTTTGGTCGCGGCGGTGCGCCGCTCCGCCGGCAGCTCGGGCATGCCGCGGCCGAGCTCGATCACATAGCGGTAGCGGTCCTCCCAATCGTCGAACAGCTCGAAGTTGTCGACGATGTCGTCGAAGCTCTCGCCGGCACTCATCGCGGGCTCCCTTGCCTAGCCTGCGATCTAGGCTCTCGGGCCCCGCGCGTCCAGCCCACGGCCTAACCGTGCGGGCGCCGCGCGGGCGCCAGCGGCTCGCCACGCGCCCCAAGGCGCTTCCATTTCCGCCGCGCGCGGCTATGGTCCGGCCACAAAAACGGGGAGAAAACCTTCATGTCCTGCCGATTTCGGCCGCTGGCGCTTGGCCTCGCGCTGCTGCTCGGGGGCTGCGGCGCCTTCGGCGACATCCAGACGCTCTGGGGCGGCGAGAGCCGCGCCGAACAGGCGGAGCGCGAGGCGGTCGAGACCGCGGTCGAGACCCAGGTGCCGGTCGAGTCCGTGAGCCGGCTCGAGATCGGCCGAACCCGCAACGGCTTTCTGATCACCGCCTATGGCAGCGCGCCGGGCTTGGGCTATTCGCTGCCGCGCC
This sequence comes from uncultured Alphaproteobacteria bacterium, assembly GCA_963822985.1. Classification (GTDB taxonomy): domain Bacteria; phylum Pseudomonadota; class Alphaproteobacteria; order Rhodobacterales; family Rhodobacteraceae; genus Thermohalobaculum. Next base: position 276,371 of record CAWGJU010000003.1, read on the forward strand.
TGCGGCCGCGCCGCGAGGGTCGGCCCGGTCTCGATGGCTATATCGAGTACGATTTCGTCGCCACCGAGCCGCCGCCGGGCTTCGACCTGCCGCCCGGCACCGCCCGGACGCGGACGATCAGGGCCGATCTGCCGGTGAAGGCGGATGATCTGCGCGGCGCCGCCGGTATCCGCGTGCTCGCGCTGCGCGGCCGCGCCCAGCTCGATTTCGCCCCCGGTCCCCCGCCGACATCGCCGCCGGGGGCCGGGGCCGGGGCCGGGCAACAGTCCTGAGCGCTATCCGGCCATCTCGGGCAGATCGACGAGGCGAATGCCGTTCCGCCGCGCCACCAGGCCGGTGTCGCCGTTCTTCAGCCGCAGCGCGTCGGCGCCGAAGACCTCGCGGCGCCAGCCCTTGAGGACGGCGAGGTCGCCCACCTCCTCCTCGCCCGCCAGCGCCTCGATCTCGGACGCCGGCGCGATCAGGCGCGAGGCGACGCCGATCTCGTCGGCGCGCGCCTTGAGGAACACCTTGAGGAGCTCCGCCACGGCCGCCGATCCCTCGCGACGCTTGGGCGGCGCCGGCAACCGCGGCAGTCGCTCGGCCGGGCAGGCCAGCCCCTCGGCGACGGCGGCGAGGATCTCGGCCGCGACCTCGGGCTTGCGCGCCTCGCGCTGCAGCAGGCGCATGCGCATCAGCTCCTCCGGGGTCTTCGGCTGGGCCGTCGCGATCTCGAGCAGGGCGTCGTCCTTCAGGATGCGCGAGCGCGGCACGTCGCGGTCCTGCGCGTTGATCTCGCGCCATTTGGCCAGGGCGCGCACCACAGCGAGGAACTTGGGGCTGTGCGAGCGCGCCTTGATGCGCTGCCAGGCCTCGTCTGGGTCCGCGGCATAAGTGGCGGGGTCGGTCAGCACCGCCATTTCCTCGGCGACCCAGGAGACCCGGTCGGTCTTGGCCAGCCGGTCGCGCAGCGCCTCGTAGATCTGGCGCAGATGCGTCACGTCGGCCAGCGCATAGGCCAGCTGCTTTTCGCTCAGCGGCCGGCGCGCCCAGTCGGTGAAGCGCGACGATTTGTCGATCGTCACCTTGGCGATCTTGCGCGCCAGGGTCTCGTAGCCGACCTGCTCGCCATAGCCGCAGACCATCGCCGCGACCTGCGTGTCGAACAATGGCTGCGGGATCACGCCGCCCAGATGGTGAAAGATCTCGACATCCTGCCGGGCCGCGTGAAAGACCTTGGTCACGCGCTCGTTCGCCAGCAGGTCGAGGAGCGGCTTGAGGTCGATGCCGTCGGCGAGCGGATCGATCAGCGCGGCGCTGCTTTCGTCTTCGCCGGGACGCGCCAGCTGGACGAGGCAGAGCTGCGACCAGAAGGTGCGTTCGCGCAGAAACTCGGTGTCGACGGTGACGTAGGGGGCCTCGGCGAAGGCGGCGCAGATCTGCGCGAGCTCGCCGGAATCGGAAACAAGATGCATGGCCCGTGGGATAGCGCCCTTTCCGTCGCCTGTCGCCTGAGAAGTTTCGCGCGCCTTTCCTCGCCGGAACGGGGCGCGCTAGTCTGCCGGAGGGGTCGCGGGAGGGCGATGAATGCGCACGGTGCTCGTGGCGAACCGCAAGGGCGGGGTCGGCAAGACCATGATCGCCGCCACGCTGGCGGCGGCGCTGGCCCGGCGCGGCGAGCGCGTCGCGCTGGCCGATGCCGACCGCCAGCAATCGGCGCTCGGCTGGCTCGAGCGCCGGCCGGACAGCGTCGCCCGCATTCGCGGCCTCGACTGGGGCAAGGGCTCGGCGATCGGCGAGCATCCCGGCAAGCTCGACTGGTTGGTGATCGACGCGCCGGGCGCGCTCAAGGGCTCCAAGGTCGAGGCGCTGATCGCCGAGGCGACGGCGGTGCTGGCGCCGGTGCAGCCCTCGGTCTTCGACGAGAACGCGACCCGCGGGTTTCTCGACGACATCGAGGAGGTCAAGCGCGTCCGCAAGGGCCGGGTCGCCGTGCAGCTGGTCGCCAACCGGCTGCGCACCGGGTCGCGCGCGGCGCAGGGGCTCGACGACTTCTTCGCCCGCATCGAGCGCCAGCCGCTGGCGCGCATCGCCGAGCGCGCCATCTATGCCGAGCTCGCGGCCGACGGCCTCAGCGTCTTCGACCGGGAACTTTCGTCGCTGCGGCCGATTAGGCAACAATGGCAGCCCATCGTTGATTTCCTGACCGCCTGATATGAGCCGAAGTCCCGTTAAAGCGAATGCTCACCGCCTGTCTCATTCACTGACGGCGGCAGCGGCGGTGATTCGATGCAAACGCCCGGCATCGGGCAATCCGAAGAGAGGACGACTATGAGAAAGATTCTGATCGCCGCGCTCTGCTGCGTCTCGCTGGTCGGCTGCGAGACCGTGCAGGAGAACCAGCGCACCGCCATCGGCGCCGGCGTTGGCGCGGCGGCAGGCGCGGCGCTCGGCACGCTTGTCGGCGGCAACGACCGCCGCAATGCCCTTGTCGGGGCGGGCATCGGCCTGCTCGCGGGCGGGGCGGTCGGGCAGTACCTCGACCGGCAGCAGCGCGATCTGGAAACGGGGCTCGCCGGAACGGGCGCCGAGGTCGAGCGCCAGGGCGACCAGCTGCTCGTCACCATGCCCTCTCAGGTGACGTTCGCGACCGATTCGGCGCAGATCCAGCCGCAGTTCTACTCGGCGCTCAACAATGTCGCGGCGAGCCTGCAGCAGTACCCGTCGAGCTATATCGACATCATCGGTCACACCGATTCGACGGGCGAGGCCGCCTACAATCAGCGCCTCTCCGAGCAGCGCGCGCGCTCTGTCGCGGACTATCTGATCAGCCGCGGCGTCAGCCCGGCGCGCGTCGCCTCGTATGGCCAGGGCGAGAGCCAGCCGATCGCATCGAACGACACCGAATTCGGGCCGCCTGGCAAACCGCCGGGTCGAGCTGCTGATCACGCCTGCCACGGAAGGTTGATCAGCCCGGTCACGTCGCGCGCGGCCCCTTGCGGCCGCGCGCCCTTCACACCACTCCGTTTTCGGTCATGAACACCGCCGTAAGCGTTTCCTGGCGCCGCGTCCAACTCTGGTCGGAATTCGTCGCGCTGTTCGTCGGCGTGCCGCTGCTGATGACTGCGTTCTTCGACCGGGTCCTCGCCTGGGGTGCGCTCGGCTCGTTCTCGCTGATCGCCACGATCTGGTGCCTCGCGGGCGTCGCCGCGGCGTTGCTGGCCGTCACGCCGGGCTTCACCTTCCGGCGCGTCTTCAACGGCGCGGTCTTCACTGAATGGCGGGTGATCCTGCTATCGGCCGTGCTGACGGCGGCGGTCTGCGTCTTCTTCGTGCTCCTGCTGCTGCCGGGGCGGCTGCTCAGCATGCCGGTGAACCACACCTCGCTGTGGCTGATGATCGTTGTGTTCTATCCCCTGCTGTCGGCCTTCCCGCAGGAGGTGATCTTCCGCTCGCTGTTCTTCGAGCGGTATGGTGTGCTCTTCCCGAACAAGGTGGCGGCGATCGCGGCGAACGGCGCCGCCTTCGGCCTCGGGCACCTGTTTTTCCTGAACCCGGTGACGATCGGCATGACGGCGCTGGGCGGCGCGCTGATCGGCTGGGCTTACCTGACGCGCGGCCGGTCGCTGATGCTGGCCTGGGTGCTGCACAGCCTGGCGGGGCAGATCATCTTCACGTCCGGTATCGGCATTTTCTTCTATCACGCGGCCGCCAGCGCGATCCCTTGACACGGGCCGGTGCAGGCGGTCTATCCCGGCCGCGACTGCAAGGGGGCCTGACGCGCCCCGCCCGCGCCCGGAGCCCAAGGCATGCACGCCTATCGTACCCACACCTGCGGCCAGCTCAATGCGAGCCATGTCGGAGAGGCCGTCAGGCTCTCGGGCTGGGTGCACCGCATCCGGGACCATGGCGGAATCCTGTTCATTGATCTGCGCGACCATCACGGCATCACCCAGGTGCTGGCCGATCCCGACTCGCCCGCCTTTGCGGATGCCGAGCGGGTGCGCGCCGAATGGGTCATCCGCGTCGACGGCGAGGTGAAGGCGCGGGCGCCGGAGCTGGTCAACCCCAAGATCCCGACGGGCGAGATCGAGGTCTTCGTCCGCGAGCTCGAGGTGTTGAGCGCCGCCGACGAGCTGCCGCTGCCCGTCTTCGGCGACGTCGAGTATCCCGAGGAGACGCGGCTGACCTACCGCTTCCTCGATCTCCGCCGCGAGCGGCTGCACCGCAACATGATGCTGCGCTCGGCCGTGATGGCCTCGACGCGCCGGCGCATGGAGGAGACGGGCTTCACCGAGTTCCAGACGCCGATCCTGACGGCCTCGAGCCCGGAGGGGGCGCGCGACTTCATCGTGCCCTCGCGGCTGCACCCGGGCAAGGTCTACGCCCTGCCCCAGGCGCCGCAGCAGTTCAAGCAGCTGATCATGGTGGCGGGCTTCGACCGCTATTACCAGATCGCGCCCTGCTTTCGCGACGAGGACCCGCGCGCCGACCGCTCGCCCGGCGAGTTCTACCAGCTCGACGTCGAGATGAGCTTTGCCACGCAGGACGACGTCTTCGCCGCCATCGAGCCCGTGGTGCGGGGGCTGTTCGAGGAATTCGGCGCCGGCCGGCCGGTGACGGGCGAGTTCCCGCGCATCGCTCACGCCGATGCCCTGCGCTGGTATGGCTCGGACAAGCCGGATTTGCGCAACCCGCTGAAGATGCAGGACGTCTCGGAGCATTTCCGCGGCGGCGGGTTCGGCGTCTTCGCCAACATCCTCGCCAAGAACCCCAAGGCCGAGATCAGGGCCATTCCGGCGCCGGGCGGCGGCAGCCGCGCCTTTTGCGATCGCATGGACGGCTGGGCGAAGACCGAAGGTGGGCTGCCGGGGCTGGCCTATATCTTCTGGCGTGAGGACGGCGCGGCCGGGCCGGTGGCGAAGAACCTGGGCGACGAGCGGACGGAGGCGCTGCGCGCGCAGCTGGAGCTGAAGTCCGGCGACGCCGTCTTCTTCTGCGCCGGCGAACCGGTCAAGTTCCAGGACGCGGCCGGCAAGGCCCGCAACATCATCGGCGAAGAACTGGGGATCACCGACAAGGAACGGTTCGAGCTCGCCTGGGTCGTCGACTTCCCGATGTACGAATGGGATGACGAGGGCAAGAAGGTCGATTTCTCGCACAACCCGTTCTCCATGCCGCAGGGCGGGCTCGAGGCGCTGGAGTCCAAGGATCCGCTGGAGATCCTGGCCTGGCAGTACGACATCACCTGCAACGGCTACGAGATCGTCTCGGGCGGTATTCGCAACCACAAGCCCGAAATCATGTTCCGCGCCTTCAAGATCGCCGGCTATCCGCGCGAGGAGGTCGAGAAGCGCTTTGGCGGCATGGTCAACGCCTTCCGCTTTGGCGCGCCGCCGCATGGCGGTTGCGCGGCGGGGCTCGACCGGATCGTCATGCTGCTGGCGGGCGAACAGACGCTGCGCGAGGTGGTGATGTTCCCCAAGAACCAGCGCGCCGAGGACCTGATGATGGGGGCGCCCTCGGAACCCATGAACGAGCAGCTGCGCGAGCTGGGGCTGCGCTACCTGCCGAGGGATTGACCCGGCCGGGCATTCGTCGAACCGTTCGGAGAGCTGTTCGGCGAACCGTTCGTCGAACCGTTCGGCAAGAATCCTTGCCGCAGCTTTGCCGAATGCGATGGCGCGTTTCGCAAGGCCGGGTTCGCAAGGCCGGGCGGGGCCGCCTTGAACCCTCAGGGTGCCGGTGGCCGCCGCTGTTGCGTATGAGGCCCAGGGCAGCGCGCGCTGCCTCGCCCCTTCATGTCACCGTCCGGGCTGATCTGGTAGAACTCGCCGCCGGGCAGACCGTCGCCGCAGGTGACGGCTCCGGGGATGATGACTGCGGAAAAAGGGGGTGCCGCGTGACCGGATTCGCGCTGCTGGACGTCGCCATCGGCGTCATCTTCGTCATCCTGGCCTTCAGCCTGATCGCCAGCGCGCTGCAGGAGGCGCTGGCCTCGTTCCTGAACTGGCGCGGCCGCGTGCTGCGCCGCGGCCTGTTCCGGCTGCTGGAGGGGTCGGTCGAGCACGGCCAGACGCTCGTCAACGTGACCTGGCTGACGCCGAAGCGGGTCAGCCGGGCCGAGCTGACGCTGAAGGTGCTCAAGGACCCGGCGCTCCGTTCGCTGTACGGGCCGCAGAACGCGTTCGGGCGCATCTGGGACTGGGTCATCGCCCGCGTCTGGACCAGTGTGGAAAAGCCGCTGGAGGATCTTGGCCGGCTGCCTTCGTCCATTCCGCGGCAGAGCTTCTCGCGCGCGCTGATCGACGCGCTGGCCCGCGACGCCAAGCAGGCCTATGGCGAGCTGCAGCTGGCGGACGGCGTCCAGGCGGCCGAGTTGCCCGCCGCGCTGGCGGCCACGCGCGGCCTGCTGGCCGACTGGGCCGCGCGGATCGACGCGAGCATGGTCGGGATCGCGGAGACGGTCGACGGGCTGCCGATGGACCGCGAGCTGAAGGACCGCCTGCTGCGCACGCTGCGCGAGGTGTCGCTGTCGCGCGAGCTGCAGGCCCGGCTCGGCCAGATCGAGGGGGCGGCCGCCGAGGTCCGCACCGAGCTCGAGGCGCGCATCGACCAGGCGCAGGCGGTGATCGACGCGACGGTGCTCGAGCTCGGAGACTGGTTCGACGCGACCATGGACCGGGTCACCGGCTGGTATGTCCGGCGCGTCAAATGGGTCCTGTTCGCGCTCGGCGCGCTGATGGCCTTTGGCATGAACTTCGACCTGATCGCCTATGGCGGGCAGCTGATCAACAGCGAGTCGCTGCGCAACCAGATCGTCGCGCGGGCCGAGCTGGCGGTGGCCGAGGGCCGCGTCGGCAGTTTCGCGGTCGATGACGACCGGGCGGCGTTGCGAATGCTGGCGCTGAAGATCGGCAGCACGGTTGGCGAGAACGGCCAGCGCCAGGTCATCGAGGGGAACCTCCGCTCGTACCGGCCGAGCCAGGACGATCTCCGGCTGCTGGGGCTCGAGCCGCAGGCGCTGCAGGATGGGGTGCTCGGAGAGGACCATCTGGCCGCCGTCACGGCCAAGCTGAATGCTGCGGCCAATGACCGGAAGGTGGACACCGACAATGATGGCGTGATCAGCCCGGTCGAGGCCGAGGCGGCCATCGACGCGACGCTGGAACGCGTGCGCAGCGTCGTCAACCTGTCGCGCGACACGCTGGCGGACGAGCTCGGCACCGAGGACATCCCCATGGGGTGGCGCTGCGACGGCCGGCCGGTGCTCGACTGCGTGACGGACGAGGGCGTCTGGTTTCCGACCGGCCTGGCGAGCTGGCTCCTGATCGGGCTCGGCTGCACGCTGGGCGGGCAGTTCTGGTTCGACCTGCTGCGCCAGGTGGTCCGGGTCAAGACGGCGGCCTCGGGCCTGAACTCGGACCTGAAGCAGGCGACGGGCGCGACCGGCGCCCAGGCCCAGGGCAGCGCGGCGGCGCGGCAGGCGGGCTGAGCCCGGTTCAGCCGCGCCGGGTCAGCCGGGCGCCCGCAGAGCAGTCCAAAGCCAACTCGTCCCAGAGGATGACGGGGGCATGTGTCAGAGCGGCTCAGGCCTCGCTCTGCGCCCGATAGGCGGCGCGGACGGGCGCGGCCACCTCGTCGGGCTGCTGCTCGACCGCCCGGGCCAGGGCCCGCAGCTCGCGCCGCAGGCCATAGAGCTGGTCGACCAGCGACAGCACGACCGGGATCGCCCCCTCGTCGAGGCCCAGATCGTCGCGCAGCTCGCAGACCAGCCGCACCCGCGCGATGTCGACTTCGTCGAAAACCGGCCCGGCCTCGTCCGCGGAGGCTGGCTGGGCCGGCGCGACCCAGCCCGCTTCGCACCACAGGCGCAGCTCGGCGACGCTCAGCCGCCCGACCTGCTCGATGACCTGGGCTTCTCCCAGCTTGCGGCCTGCCCTCACGTCTCCCTCCGCAGCTCGGCCCTCGGATCATAGCGATGCGTCTCGCGCCAGCGCTCGACGAACGTCTCCAGCTCGGCGTCGGGGGCGTCCGGCAGCACGATCTTCAGCACGACGCGCTGGTCGCCCGCGCCGCCCTTGCCTTTGATCCCCCGCCCCTTGAGGCGCAGGACGTCGCCCGAGCTCGAATTCTTCGGAACCGTCATCTGGACGCGCCCGGCGATGGTCGGGACCTCGACCTTCGCCCCCAGTACCGCCTCGTCCAGCGTGACCGGCAGCTCGAGCACGACGTCGTCGCCCTCGCGCGTGAAGCGCTTGTGCGGGCGCACGGCCAGCTCGACCAGCGCGTCGCCCGCAGCGCCGCCGGCCCGCCCCTGGCCGCCCTTGCCCTTCAGCCGCAGCACCGTGCCGTCCTGCACGCCCGGCGGGATCGTCACGTCCAGCGTGCCGCCATCCGGCCCCGGCATGGTGACGCGCCGCGTCGTGCCGCGCGCGGCGTCGACGAAATCGAGCTCGAGGTGATAGCGCCGGTCCTGCCCGCGCATGCGCATCCCCGCGCCGCCGGCGCCCGTGCCGCCGCCCATGCCGCCCGCGCCGCCCATGCCGCCCGCACGCGCGCCGCCGCGACCGAACAGGTCCGCGAAGACGTCCGAGACATCGGCGAAATCGGCATAGCCCGACTGGTTCTGATAGCGCCCGCCCTCGTCGGCCTCGGCATAGCGCCGCCAGAAGTTCTGCTGCGCCCGCTCCTGGCCCGAGGCGTCAATCTCGCCCCGGTCATAGCGCGCCCGCTTGTCCGCATCGCCCAGGATGTCATAGGCGGCCTGTGCCGCCTTGAAGCGCGCCTCGGCCGCCTCGTCGCCCGGGTTCAGGTCCGGATGGCTCGTCTTGGCGATCTTCCGGTACGCCTTGCGGATCTCGTCGGCGGTGGCCGTCTTGGCCACGCCCAGCGTCTTGTAGAGATCCTCTGCCATCCTGCCCGCTCCTCTGCGGCACGCCCGCCGCTTCGCTCAGATTTGCTGTCGCCTGCGCAGGGTCAAGAGCGCAGTCGCGCAAACGATCGCCTGCGTACCATCGATCCCCCATCGAACTGAGGGGGCCTTGTGCCTATTTACCTGCCCATGAGCTTCAATCGGTTTCTCGCGCAGATCCTGGCCGTCGTCCTGGCGGCACTTGTCATCGCCGTCGTCTGGCAGTCGGTCCCGCTGATCCAGTCCCGCCTTCTCGGCCTGGGTGCCGAGCCGCGCATCATAGCGGCGCGGGGCGAACTGGCCGACGACGAGAAGGCGACCATCGACCTCTTCGAGGCGCGGCGCGACAGCGTCGTCTACATCTCCACCGCCGGCCGGGTCATCGATCCGTGGACGCGCAATGTGCACGAGATGCCGCGCGGCACGGGATCGGGCTTCGTCTGGGACGATCTCGGCCATATCATCACCAACAACCACGTCATTCAGGGCGCCTCGCGCGCCTATGTGCGGCTCGCCGACGGGCGCGTCTTCGAGGCCGAGCTCGTCGGCACCGATCCCACGCACGACATCGCCGTGCTGCGCATCGGCGTGCCGACCGACCGGCCCGAGCCGCTGCCGATCGGCACCAGCGCCGACCTGCAGGTCGGCCAGAAGGTCTTCGCCATCGGCAACCCGTTCGGCCTCGACTGGACGCTGACGACCGGCATCGTCTCGGCGCTCGAGCGCGAGCTGCCGGAGGAGAGCGGCCAGGTCATCCGCGGGCTGATCCAGACGGACGCGGCGATCAACCCCGGCAATTCCGGCGGGCCGCTGCTCGACAGCGCGGGGCGGCTGATCGGCATCAACACGGCGATCTACAGCCCGTCCGGCGCCTATGCCGGGATCGGCTTCGCCGTGCCCGTCGACGCCATCAACCGGGTGGCGCCGCAGCTGATCGCCCGCGGCCGCTACGAGGCGCCGAGCCTCGGCGTCAGCGTCGACCCGCGCGCCGACGCGCTGGCGCGCCGCGCCGGCATCGACGGCGTGCTGATCCTGGGCGTCGAGGCCGGCACGCCGGCCGAGACCGTGGGCTTGCGCCCGGCACGGATCACGGCCGACGGTCGGCTAGACCCGGGCGACGTGATCGTCGGCCTCGGCGGCAGCCATGTCACCAGCGTCGAGGAGCTGCGCGCCATCCTCGACCTGCACCGCGCGGGCGACAAGGTGAACCTGACCGTGCTGCGCGATGGCGAGCGCGTCGACCTGCCCGTGACGCTCTCCCGCGGAACGTGACCCCCGCGACAGTCCCGGAGCCTCAGCGCTCGGGCCGGAACGGCCGGCCGATGCAGGCGGGCGCGTTGGCCTTGGTCAGCGAGACGTCGCGCGAGATCACGACCAGCGCGACCACCGTGGCGAGGTAGGGCGCCATGGCGAGGAACTGCGACGGCACCGCCACGCCCCAGTCCTGGCCGTAGAACTGCAGCTGCGTCACCAGCGCGAACAGATACGCGCCGGCGACCAGCCGCCAGGGCCGCCACGTCGCGAAGACGACCAGCGCCAGCGCGATCCAGCCGCGCCCCGCCGTCATGTTCTCGCCCCACATGGGCGTGTAGGCGAGGCTCAGATAGGCGCCGCCCAAGCCCGCCATCGCGCCGCCATAGAGGACGGCCGCATAGCGGATCGCGATGACCGGCAGCCCCAGCGCATGCCCCGAATCGTGGTTGTCGCCAACCGCCCGGAGCGCCAGCCCGGCGCGCGTCCGCGAGAGGAACCAGGCAACCGCCGCCGCATTGGCCAGCGCCAGATAGACCAGGGCGTCGTGCGAGAGAACGCGGCCCACCGCCGACCCCGCGACCAGCGGCAGCTGCAGCTTGGCCAGCGGCTCCAGCGGCTGGCCGACAAAGGCCTGCCCGATCAGCCCGGAGGCGCCGATCCCGAAGATGGTCAGCGCCAGCCCGGTCGCCGCCTGGTTCGCCAGCAGCGTCAGCGCGAGCACGGCGAAGATCAGCGCCATGCCTGCGCCCGCCGCGGCGCCCGCGACGACCGCCAGCGGCGTCGAGCCCGTGGCATAGGAGGTGGCGAAGGCGAGCACCGCGCCCGCCAGCATCATGCCCTCGACGCCCAGGTTCAACACGCCCGAGCGCTCGGCCACCAGCTCGCCCATGCCGGCGAACAGGAAGGGCGTCGCGGCGATGATCACCGAGGCGAGGAATGCCTCCATCAGGCGGCCTCGGCCACGCGCCGCCGCCACCGGATGCGGTGCCCGATCAGCGTGTCGCAGGCGAGCAGGAAGAACAGCAGCATGCCCTGGAAGATGCCGGTGACGTTGCGCGGCAGCTGCAGCGTGATCTGCGCGTTCTCGCCGCCGATATAGGTCACCGCCAGCACCAGCGCGCCGAAAATGGCGCCCGCCGGGTTCAGCCGCCCGAGAAAGGCGACGATGATCGCGGCGAAGCCGTACTCGGCCGAGATGACCGGCTGCAGCTGCCGGATCGTGCCCGAGACCTCGACGGCGCCGGCAAGGCCCGCCAGCCCGCCAGAGAGCAGCAGCACGAACCAGACGGCCCCCCCTTGCGAGAACCCGCCGAACGCGCCCGCGCGCGGCGCGGCGCCAATGACCCTGATCGAGAAGCCCCGCATCGTCCGGCGCATCATCACCGCCAGCGCGATGGCGACGGCGAGGACGATGAAGACGCCCAGATGCAGGCGCGTGCCCTGCACCAGGACGGGCATCAGATATGCCGCCCCGAACTCGCGCGAACTCGGGAAAGCCAAAGCCGGCGGGGTCCTTCAACGGCCCGCGCACCAGCCAGTCCAGCAGCAGCGCCGCGACATAGGTCAGCATCAGGCTGACCAGTATCTCGCTGGCGTTAAAGCGCGTCTTCAGCAGCGCCGGCACCGCCGCCCAGGCCATCCCGCCGAGGACGCCGAGCGCCAAATAGAGCGGCAGCATCAGCCAGGCCGGGCCCTCCGGCACGGCCAACGCCAGCCAGCCGGCGGTGATCGCGCCCAGCGTGTACTGCCCAGCGGCGCCGATATTCCACACATTCGCCCGGAAGCAGACCGCCAGCCCCGCGCCGATCAGCGCCAGGGGGACGGCCTTCACGATCACTTCCGAGGGCGTGTAGATCCACATCGCCCGCTCCTCGGGGCGGACGACGTACCACCAGAGTTCGGCGAAGGGCTGCGCAAAATAGACATAAAGTGCCTCGCCCGGCGGCCGCCCCATCGCCGCCAGCATCACCGCGCCGGCAACCAGCGTCAGCGCGATGGCGATGACGGGCGAGAGCAGCGCCAGCGCGGCCGACGGGCGGGGCCGCCGCTCGAGCGCGATCACGCCACCTCCTCGGGCGGCAGCTCGGTCTCCTCCGGATGGGCGCCGCCCATCAGAAGGCCGATCCGCTGGGCGGTCATCTCGGCCGAATCGTGCAGCCGCGAGAGCCGGCCGTGGTGGATCACGGCGATGCGGTCGCAGATCGAGAAGATCTCCTCCAGGTCCTGGCTGATCACCAAGACGGCCGCCCCGTCCCGCGCCAGCTCGACCAGGGCCCGGCGGATCACCGCCGCAGCACCGGCGTCGACTCCCGCCGTCGGCTGTCCGACCACCAGCACGCCCGGCCGGCGCAGGATCTCGCGGCCGACGACGAACTTCTGCAGGTTGCCGCCCGACAGCGAACCCGCCGGCGGGTCGGCGGCGCCCGAGCGCACGTCGAAGGCGCGGCGGATGCGCGCCTCCCAGTCGGCCGCCCTGCCCCAGTCGATCCAGCCGCGCCGCGCGATGCGCTCGGCCCGGTGATGCGTCAGCACGACGTTCTCGGCCAGCGTCATCTCGGCGACGGCGCCATGGCCGCTCCGCTCCTCCGGCACGAGGCCCGCGCCGGCGAGGCGCCGCCCGGTCGGCCCGACGCGGCCGACCGGGCGCCCATCGAGCATGACGGCCCCCGCCCGCGGCGCGAGCGTCTCGCCCGACAGCGCCGCCATCAGCTCCGACTGGCCCTCGCCCGCGATCCCGGCGATACCGGCCACCTCGCCGCCGCGCACCTCGAGCGAAACGCCTCGGAGCGCCACGGCGAGTTCGGACGGCGCCGGCAGGTCCAGCCGGTCGACGCGCAGCCGCACCCGGCCCGGCGCCGGGCCGCGCGCCCGGTCGACCGCGCCGATCTCGCTGCCCACCATCATCTCGGCCAGCGACCGCGACGTCTCGGCCCTTGGGTCGCAATGCCCGACCACCTCGCCCTGCCGGAGAATCGTCGCCCGGTCGCACAGCGCGCGCACCTCCTCCAGCCGGTGGCTGATGTAGAGGATCGCGCGCCCTTCGGCCGCCAGGCGGTCCAGCGTCGCGAACAGCGACTCGGCCTCCTGCGGCGTCAGCACCGAAGTGGGCTCGTCCATGATCAGCAGCCTGGGGTCCTGCAGCAGGCTGCGGATGATCTCGACGCGCTGCTTCTCGCCCACCGAGAGCGTGTGGACCGCCCGGCCGGGATCGATGGCGAGCCCATAGGTGCGCGATACCTCGCCGATGCGGACCGCAAGCCGGCCGAGCGGCTCCGGCGGCAGCGCCAGGGCCACGTTCTCGGCCACGGTCAGCGCCTCGAACAGCGAGAACTGCTGGAAGACCATGCCGATGCCGAGCTCGCGCGCCATCGCCGGCCGGGCGATCGTGACGGGTCGCCCTTGCCATCGCAAGACGCCCTCGCTGGGCTGCAGCACGCCGTAGATCATCTTGACGAGCGTAGATTTCCCCGCGCCGTTCTCGCCCAGCAGCGCATGCTTCTCGCCGGCTCGGATCGACAGGGACACGTGGCGATTGGCGGCGAACTCGCCGAAGAGCTTGGAGACGTCGACCGCCTCGAGCAGCGGCACGCCTGTCTCTCCGCTATTCCCTTCAGTCACGGCGCCTCCCAGCCGACGAGCGATCAGCGTGTCGCCGGCGCCCCGGCCTGTCAAACGACGCTGGCGAGCGCGGCCGTCCTTGACCGCCCGGAACACCCCGCGTAAAGCCTGCGCCGCGTGAGCCCGTAGCTCAGTTGGTAGAGCAACTGACTTTTAATCAGTAGGCCCAGGGTTCGAGTCCCTGCGGGCTCACCAGCTGTCGTCCGAGCGGTGATGGCATCTGTCGACCGGGACTGTTTGTCACCTGCCGCCCGATCAAGTCGAGCGAACCAGGCAGCGGAGCCCTGATCGGATACGGGGGCCGCAGCTTTCCGATGATCTGCCGGCGGGCGGGTGGCCCCCCCCCCCCGGGGTCTAGTCGGGCGAGGCGCCAGCCGCCGCCTATTCGGCGGCGGTCTCTTCGGCCGAGCGCGCGAGGTGCGGCGTGGCGGGAGGCGGCGTGCCGCGGCGCCGGTCGGCACTCTCGTTCAGCGGATCCTCCTGGCGCTGCACCGAGCCCTCGAAATGCGCGCCGCTCTCGATGGCGATCGTCTTGTGCACGATGTCGCCTTCGACCTTGGCCGATGCGGTCAGCCGCACCTTGAGCCCGCGGACCCGGCCGACAACGCGGCCGTTGACAACGACGTCATCGGCGACCACTTCGCCGCGGATCATCGCGGTCTCGCCCACCGTCAGCAGAGTCGCGCGAACGTCGCCCTCGATCGTACCTTCGATCTGGATATCGCCCGAAGTCGTCACATTGCCCTTGATCGTCAGGTCGCTCGAGAGAAGCGACGGCGAAGGCTTCGGCTTGGACTGCTGGAAGGGCGGCTTGCCATCCGGCGCTGGGGCCGGACCTGCCTCGGACTTGGCGCTGGTCGGCGCCGGTGCGGCGGGTGCGCCATAATCCTGACCCTTCGGCTGATGGCCCGTATCGCTCGTCTTGCTTTTAGAGAACATGGCGTGCTGCCCCCATGAACTTGCCTGGATCGATCGGCTGTCCGTCGATCCGAACCTCGTAGTGAAGATGGCTGCCGGTGCTGCGGCCAGTGCTTCCCATGTCCGCTATGCGCGAGCCTCGTTGGACGCGTTGCCCGACCTGGACCCAACTCTTGCTGAGATGAGCATAGACCGTTTCAAACCCAAAGGCATGCCTTATCTTAACAATATTGCCATAGCCCCGCTGGCGCCCGGAAAAGACCACGACCCCCTCGGCAGTCGAAAAGATCGGGGTGCCCGGCGGGGCGGCCAGGTCGACACCTTCATGCATTGCGCCGCGACGCCGGATCGGGTCGCGGCGTGGGCCGAACCCGGACGTCAACCGCGCGCCTTCGGTCGGCGCGCCGAACGGCAGGCGGTCGATGGCGACGCGCATCAACCCGATGCGCTCGAGGTCGTTCATCAGCGCGGCGACGCGCTCCCCGTCGATCGGGTCCGCCGCCGATCGACGGCCGTCGAAGAGCGGCTCGAAAGGGCCACCCCTGCCCGAATAGTCGCGCTTGGTCTGGCGCAATATGTCCTCGATGTCGACATCGGCGTTGACGAAGACGTCGCCCAAGGCCTCGATGCTCGAGCCCGTCGCTTCCTCGATCTCGGCGAGCAGGGCCTCGTGCCGCTCCTGCCAATCGCCGATCTCGCCCTCCAGCGCGGCAATGCGGCCGTCGAGCTCGCCGGCGCGCGTGGTGGCCTCGTCGCGGGCGGCGATCACGCCCGAGATCGTGCGAGTGAAGGTGGCGAGCGTGCCGTCCATCGCGTCTTCGCGGCGCTCGGCCTCGGCAAGCGCGAGGGCAAGCTGCGAAGCCTGGGCGGTCAGCTCGTCGATGCGGGCGAGCTCGCCCCGCCGGCGGCCCGAGAGCTGCTCGAGCTCGGCGCGCAGGCCTTCAAGCTCGGTCGCGGCCGATTGGTAGCGGGTCGCCGTCTCGACCAGCAGGCGCTGCTTCTCGCTCAGCTGCCGCGTGACCGCGTCGCCGCGGGCGTTGGAGCGGTTCAGCTCCTCCTCGAGCAGGCGCTGCTGGTCGCGGAGCGCCGCCAGCTGGATCTCGTGCGCATCCTGCGTGGCCTCGAGCCTGCTCTGCGCCGTGCGGCCGTCCATCGCCTTGCCGATGAACGCCCAGGAGGTGAAGCCGGTCCAGCCGACGCACGCGGCAAGCATGCAGGCAAAGCCGAGCTGCGATGCCGGACCGAGGGTCAGATAGCGCGTGCGCCCATCCGACCGGATGTATATGCGCCGTTCCGGAAAGAACTGGAAAACCGCCCCGTTAGCAGAGCGAGACCTGCTGGTCGCCATGTGCTGCCCCTCTGATTCACAGTTCGTTGTTCACCTCCCGGAGAGCCCCGGAAGATTTTTCGTGACTGCGATGTTTCGGCAACTGGTAGGGGAGCAGGATGGTGAGTGCAACCATTTTTGCGCGTATCCCAGCGATTTTCTGCAAGCAATCTGCACAAACTGAGTGGAGGTCCGTCGCCCGTCGGCTGTGGCGCTTGCGGTCTGGAACAGCACGACCTGGCCTCGCGCCTGCCTCGTTATTCCGCAGCTGGGGTCAGCGCAGGATTTTCGTTCGCCCGTCGGCTCGACAACGCGGCAGCACACCACTGCCCTGTGTGATATACTGACCGTAAGCTCTAGCCGGAACGCGAACTTTTCGCCTTACATGGGGAAGGCGAGTTCTCGCAAAGAAGCGTGCTTCTGTTGGCCTCGCGGCTCCTGAAAGCGGACCCTCACTATGGGTCTGCCTTTCGGATCCTTTGGAAATTGGAGCGGGCGATGAGATTCGAACTCACGACCCTTACCTTGGCAAGGTAATGCTCTACCCCTGAGCTACGCCCGCATCCGTGAGGTGACGGGGATATTGCAGATTCGAGTCCGCCCTTCAAGGCCTTGCAACCGGGGCCGCAGCAGATTTCTCCGCCGCGGGCGGGCCTCTACATGACCGCGCCGATCTGCCAGGGCACGAACTCGTAGTCGCCGAGCCCCTGTGCCTCGGAGAACGAGCGCTCGCCCGAGGCGACGGCGAGGACGCGCGCATAGATCTCGCGGCCGACGTCTTCCAGCGTGGCCTCGCCCGTGAGGATCCGGCCGGCGTCGATATCCATGTCCTCGGGCATCTTGCGGGCAAGCTCGGAATTGGTCGCCAGCTTGATCGTCGGCGCGGGCTTGGAGCCAAAAGCCGAGCCGCGCCCGGTCGTGAAGCAGACCATGTTGCAGCCCGACGCGATCTGGCCGGTGACGCTGGCGGGGTCGTAGCCGGGGCTGTCCATGAAGGCGAAGCCCGGCTTGGTCACCGTTTCGCCGTATTTGTAGACGCCCGTCAGCGGCGAGGTGCCGCCCTTTGCCGCGGCGCCGAGCGATTTCTCCAGTATGGTCGTCAGCCCGCCCTGCTTGTTGCCGGGGCTGGGATTGTTGTCCATCGAGCCCTTGTTGCGGGCCGTGTAGTCCTCCCACCACTCGATCAGGCGGACAAGCTTGTCGCCCGTCGCCCGGTCGACGGCGCGGCGCGTCAGCAGGTGCTCGGCGCCGTAGATCTCGGGCGTCTCGGCCAGAACCGTCGCCGCGCCCTGGGCCACCAGCAGGTCGGAGGCGAAACCAAGCGCCGGGTTCGCCGTGATGCCCGACCAGGCGTCCGAGCCGCCGCATTGCAGCGCCAGCTTGATCTCGGAGGCCGGGCATGGCTCGCGCCGGTACTCGTTGGCGAGCGGCAGCATGGCGGTGACCCGCTCGATTCCGACCTCTATCGTGCGGCGGAGCCCCGCGACGTTCTGGATGTTCATGGCGTCGAAGAGCGGCCCCTTGGTCAGCCCGTGCGCCTCGAGCAGCCAGTCGATCTGGTTCATCTCGCAGCCGAGGCCGACCATGACGACGCCCGCGTGGTTCGGGTGCCGCGCATAGCCCCACATCACCCGCTGCAGCGCCTCGAAGCCGTCGCCCGACCCGGCCATGCCGCAGCCCGTGCCGTGCACGAAGGCGCAGACGCCGTCGACATTGGGATAGGGCGCCAGCACCTCGGGGGTGAAGTGCGCCGCGATCTTGCGCGCGGCGGTGGCCGAGCAGTTCACCGAGGTCAGCACAGCGATGTAGTTGCGCGTGCCGACGCCGCCGTTCGGCCGGCGGAATCCCATGAAGCTGTCGCGCCGCCCCTCCGGCACCATCTCGACGGGGCGCAGGTCGGTCGAGAACTCATACTCGTGCGCCGTGCCGCGAAACTCGACATTCTGGGTGTGGACATGCTCGCCGGGGGCGATGTCCTGCGACGCGTAGCCGATGGTCTGGTTGTACTTGACGACCCTCTCGCCCCTGGCGATCGCCCGCGTCGCGATCTTGTGCCCGCGCGGGATCAACCCGGTGGTGGTTACCTCCTCGACGGGCGTCCCCGCCTGCATCGGCCTGACGGCGTTGACGACGTTGTCGGCGGAATCGAGGCGAACGAAATCGGCCATACTGGGGCTACTCCGCGTGCAGAACATAGGTCAGCCCGGGCCAGAGCAGCAGGATGCTGAGCGCCAGCAGCTGGATGAAGATGAACGGCATGAAGCCGCGGAAAATGTCGGTCAGCGAGATCTCCGGGGGCGCGACCGACTTCAGGTAGAAGGCGGCCGGCCCAAAGGGCGGGCTGAGGAAGCTGACCTGCATGTTCATGCAGAAGACCACGCCGAACCAGACCGCCACGAATGACGCCGGAAGCACGCCGAACAAACCGATCTCCTCGACCGGCAGGCGCGAGACAATCGGCAGGAAGACCGGCATGACCAGCAGCACGATGCCGACCCAGTCCATGAACATGCCGAGAATCAGGAAGATCAGCATCATGATCAGGATGATGCCCATCGTCGGCAGCTCGGCGCCGATGATCAGGTTGGCGACATAGGTCGGCCCGCCGGCGATCGTATAGGCGCCGGCCAGCGCCGTCGCGCCGATGGTGATCCAGATGATCGTGCCCGTCGACTTGACCGTGCGCAGCAGGCTGTCGGTGATCAGCTCGAGGCTCATCTCGCCGCGCAGCGCGGCGATGACGAGCACGGCCACCACGCCCATGCCGGCGGCCTCGGTGATGCCGGTGATCCCGCCATAGATCGAGCCGAGCACCGCGCCGATGACGACGATGGGCGCGATCAGCCCGCGGCTCATCCGCCAGCAGAGCTTGGTCCGCTCGCGCCCCGCCAGCAGCATCGCCACGACGGCGACAACGACGATCCCCGCCAAGACCCACATCGAGGCCGGGTCGACGAGCGCAAGCGGCGCCTCGCCCTCGGGGCGGATTGCCTGGCCCATCCCTTGGATCACGCCGGCGCGCAGCAACAGCACGGCCGCGATCCCGCCTGCGAACCCGAGCAGCATCAGCAGGAACAGGATCGCCTTCTCGGCGCCCGCCGGCTCGCCTTCGACCGGCGGCGGCAGGGGCGCGTCCTCGGGGCGCAGCTGCGTGCGGACGACAATGTAGATGATGAAGAAGCTGGCCAGCATGAAGCCGGGCAGGAAGGCCGCGGTGAACAAGCGCCTTGATCGAGGTCTCGGTGACCAGCCCGTAGATGATCAGTACGATCGAGGGCGGGATCATCGTGCCGAGCGAGCCGCTCGCGCAGATCGTGCCGATGGCGAGGTTCTGGTTGTAGCCGAGCCGCAACATCTGCGGCAGCGCGATCAGACCGAGCAGCACCACCTCGCCGCCGATGATGCCCGACATCGCCGCCATGATGACGGCCATGATCGATGTGACGATGGCGATGCCGCCGCGCGTCCGGCTGAGCCAGACGTTCAAGGAATCGTACATCGTGTTGGCGATGCCCGAGCGTTCGAGCAGGGCCGCCATGAAGATGAAGAGCGGAATCGAGATCAGCACATAGTCGGTCAGCAGCCCGTAGATGCGCTGCGCGAGGATGTTGAGCGGCCCCGTGCCGGGGTTGCTGAAAAGCAGGTCCGGGCCGAACTTCATCACCAGCACGACGGCGGCGAGAAAGCCGGAGGCGAAGCCGAGCGGCATGCCGATCGCCAGCAGGACCAGCAGTCCCACCAGCACGACCAGCGAAATGGTTCCGATGTCCATGTGCCGGGCCTCAGTGCAGCGTTTTCTTGAGGGCCTCGATCTCATCGAGATCGTCGACCGGCACGTGCATGATCTTCTCGCTGCTCCAATCATAGATCAGGTTCGAGACCGCCTGCAGCGCGACGAGGACCAGGACGATCAGCACCGCCGGCTTGATCGTCGCCGGGATCGGCGGGTCAAAGGCCGTGCCGAAGGTCTCCCAGCGCAGCAGCTTGTCGCACGCCTCGTTGAAGCCGCCATAGAGGACGGCGGCGACGAACAGCACGATCAGGACGGTCGAGATGACGTCGCAGGCGCGCTGCACGCCACGCGGGAACATGTCGTAGATGATGTAGATGCGGATGTGGCTGCGCTGCTGCATGGCGTAGAGGCCGGAGAGCAGGAAGACGAACCCCGCCATCCAGAGCGACATCTCGTTCGCCCAGAGCGTCGGCGCCTCGAAGACGTAGCGCACGACGACCTCGTAGAACATCACCGCGACGATGATCGCCACGACAGCCATGCAGATTCGGCTGATCACCAGGCTGATGCGGTCCATCCAGCCCGTGGGTTGATGCTCGACCATGAGGACCCCCGCGAGGTGAAGGGGCGGGCCGGGCCTGGGCCCGGCCCGCGGCAGCGTCACTCGGCGACCAGGCCGAGGTTCTTCATGAAGGCCAGGTGGCTGTCGACCAGCTTCCTGGCCTCGGGCGTCTTCGTCGGCCCAGCCCTGCCACTGCTCCTGCGCCGCCTTGCGGAAGGCGGCGCGGTCCTCCTGCGACCAGTCGGCGATGTTCACGCCCTTTTCCTCCAGCGCCACCGCGGCCTCGTTGTTCATGACCTCGAAGGTCATCGAGGTCCGGAAGGCGAGCTTGTCCATCGCGACGCTCATGATCCGCTGCAGATCCTCGGGCAGCGATTCCCAGACGTCGAGCCGGCAGGCCAGATGGTCGGCCGGCATCGAGTGGAAGCCCGGATAGGTCGCGTTGTTGGCGATGTCGTAGAGGCCGAGGCCGACATTGTTGGCCAGACCCGAGGCATCGGCGCCGTCGATGATCTCGGTCTCGAGCGCGGTGAAGATCTCGGTGAAGTCCATCACCACCGGGCTTGGCGCCGAGCGAGGCGAAGATCTCGGTCTCGAGCCCCGGCGGCGAGCGGAACTTCCAGTCCTTCAGGTCGCTGATCCTGGCGATCGGCTTGGTCGAGGCGAGGCTCTCCTGGCCATAGATCCACCAGCCGACCGGATGCATGTTGAACTGGTGGTACAGCTCCTCGGCCATTTCGCGGCCGCCGCCATAATTGAACCACTCATGAAATTGCCATGGCGTGTCGTAGCCGCCCATGACGTCGCCGACGAACTGGAAAGCCGGGTTCTTGCCCGTCTGATAGGCGCCGCCGGTCATGTCGCAGTCGAGGATGCCGGTCGCCGCGGCGTCGAACGTCTCGACGGACTTGACGACGGACGACGAGAAGAACGGCTCGATGTCGATCCGACCGCCCGACATCGTCTCGACATCGTCGAAGTACTGCTGGGCCAGCTTGCCCGACGGCGTCTCCGGCGCGTAGTGCGTCTGGATGCGCAGCGTATGCTCGGCCTGGGCGAAAGCCGAGCCGGCCCCGCCGAGCGCAACGGCGGCGGCGAGCGTCGTCATCGTGCCGAAAAATCTCATGTCTCTCCTCCCGGGTTTTCTACCGTTGTCCGCCATTCCGACGGTGGTCTTTCGCTCCCGTTCTGACGACGGGCGCCACGCTGAACGCTATCCGGTCGCGATAGCCGTTTCAATGATGCTTGCCTTTAAGATTTATTGTCCTGCGCGGCAGCTATCCGCGGCAGCATAAACCGGGTCTTCCGGCGTCGGCTCGCCAGGCGCACCATTGAAGACGGCACTGGTGAACGCACTGGCGCACGGCTGCCGAGCGGCACCTGCCCTCGGGGCCGCGGGCGTCTCGGCGGAGGACCCTTCCGAAAGTTAACGTGTCGTCAACCTGCTCGCGTCGAAGCTTGGCGCCATGACCATCTTCTTGCGAGCCTTGATTCTCGGCTACGCCCTCGCTGTCGTCGCGGCGGCCTGGCTGGCTGAATCGGGCGTGGCCCTCTGGGCGGCCTGCCTGATCGCCTGGATCGGCGGCAACGTCCTCGGACTTGCCTTCACCGCGATCGGCGCGGCCCTCTGGCCGGCATGCAGGGAAGGAGCGAGGGGCCTGCGGCGGTCGAGGCCGAGCTCCGCATGTGGGACGTCGATCTGGCCGCCCCGCCCGACGATCGCGAAGAAGGGCCCGACCTCGCGCCCGCACCAGCCCCGCGCCCCGCACGCAGCCGCATCCGGCGCCTCGCCGGCTGAGGCCGCTGCCCGCGGCGGACAGCCGCTTCCGATGCCTCACCCCCGCGATGTGGCGACGACAAAGCCGAGGATCGCGGCGAGGATCAGCGCCAGGAGGATGGCGAAGGCGATCTTCCAGGGCGAGTAGGGACGTTCGCCAGATACCCCGCCCGTGCGCCCGTTGACGACGACCCGGTAGACCTTGCCCCGCCAGCGATAGCTGGCGAGCCACACCGGCAGCAGCACGTGCTTGAAGGTGACGTCCGAGAACCGCGCCGCCATCGAGTTGATCTGCTGCGCGTCGCCGCCGATGTCGAATTTGACGTCGCGCACCAGCACCTGCTCCATCAGGCGCTCGGCCCGGGCAAAGCCCTGGTCGAGCGCCAGCTGCGGCAGCTCGGCGCGAAACCCCGCCACGAATTCCGGCCGGTAAGGCTCCAGCGCCGCGAGGTCCCAGGACCGCCCGCCATACTCGGGCTCGCGCCGCGAGGCTCTCCGAGGCCGGCACCAGCACGTCGTCGAAGGCGTGCCGGACGCGGCCGCTGACCGGGCGCCAGCGGATGTGGCGCTCCTGGACGGCTTGGCTCTTGCCGTTCACGATGCGCGTTCGCGTGACGTAATAGGCGTCACCGCGCTGGCCGGCATAGTCGGCCTCGCCGGCCGCATCATAGGTGTAGTGCGGCAGGTAGACGCCGCTTAAGCGGCCGCCCGGCCTGGGCGAACCTCTTCAGCCCGCTGGGCGCGAACCAACGCGAGCCGAGCCAGCGCGCCATGCGCGCCCGCGCCTCCTTGCCGTCGAGCGCGAAGGGCAGGATGCCTTGCGCCTTGGGATGCCGGTTCGACCGGGTCTCGCCGCGCGCCAGCGGCGTCGCGCAGAACGGGCACTGCTCGGCCAGCGTACCGGGATCGAGGTCGACCTCGGCGCCGCAGCCGGCGCAGCGCAGCGTCGCCGTCTCCTCGAAATCGGCGCTGTCGAGCAGGTTCCTGAGCGCCTTCTCGTAGTCGAGCTCGCGCAGTCCTGTGTCGACGCCCGTGCGCTCGCCCCAGGGGCCGACCGCCCGCCCCGCGCCCTCGATCTCGTTCTCGGCGCCGCAAAAGGGGCAGACGAGCTTGCCGACGCCCGGCTGAAAGCTCAGCGGCGCGCCGCATTGCCGGCAAGGAAGCTGCGTGCTCGCGCTCATTTCCTGGGGCTCTCGCACTGCGGGAGGCATCGGCCTGCGGCTTGTCGCTGGGGCTCCCTCCCCATCAGCGGGAAGGGGAGGAGCGGCGTCAGGCCGGCGGAGGCGGCGGGGGCGGCGGCGCGACGGTAAAGAGCCGCGCCAGCTGGTCGACCTCCCCTGCCTTCGTCCAGCCGGCGAAGCCCGGCGACCAGACCAGCGTCTCGCGCGTGAACGCACCCTCCTGGACCATGCGGCCGAGGCGCGCGAGCGAGAACGGCCCCTGCGTCTGGCCGTTCTCGGCGATATGGTAGACCGCCTCGGCCGGGGGCGGAGGTGGCGGCGCCGGCTGCGCCTCCGGTGGCCGGGCGCCCCAGGGCGAGGGCTGCGCCATCTGGTGCCCCATCGCCATGCCGAGGCCGGCACCGATGCCCGCCCCCATGCCGCCGCCCGCCGCGCCGGGGTTCTCGGCGGCCGCGCGCATCGCCTCGGCCGCCTGGTATTGCGCGTATTTGTTCAGGTCGCCGACGACGCCTATCGAGGTGCGCCGGTCCATCGCCGCCTCGACCGCCTCGGGCAGCGAGACGTTCTCGATGAACAGGCTCGGCATCTCGATCCCGTAGGCGGCGATCTCGGGCGCCACGCGCGTCTTGAGGTACTCGGCCAGCTGGTCCGTGTTCGCGGCCAGGTCCAGCACCGGGATGCCAGACGAGGCCAGCGCGTTCGAGAACCGCGCGACGATGACGTTGCGCAGCTGGAACTGCACCTCGTCCGTCGTCACCTCGCCGTCCGTGCCGACGATCTCGCGCAGGAAGGTGCCGGGGTCCTTGACCCGGATCGCATAGGTGCCGAAGGCGCGCATCCGCACCGGCCCGAACTCCGGGTCGCGCATCATGATAGGATTGCGCGTGCCCCATTTCAGGTCGGTGAACTGCCGCGTCGAGACGAAATAGATCTCCGACTTGAACGGGCTCTGGAACCCGTGGTCCCAGTGCTGCAGCGTCGTCATCACGGGCATGTTGTTGGTCTCGAGCTGGTAGAGACCTGGCTGGAACACATCGGCCAGCTGCCCTTCGTGGACGAAGACGGCGGCCTGGCCCTCGCGCACCGTCAGCTTGGCGCCGTATTTGATGGCGTTGCCATAGCGCTGGAAGCGCCAAACGATGGTGTCGCGCGTGTCGTCGGTCCACTCGATGACGTCGATGAACTCGCCGCGCAGCATGTCCCAGATCATGTCTCGTCTCCCAATCCGGTGCAGCGTTCAGCCGCCGGGGCGCAACTCCTCGACGATGCGCGCGACCACGGGCATCGCCTCCTCGGGCGTCATGCCCGATCGCAGGCGCGGATCGTACAGGATCCGCAGCAGGTATTCGTCATGCGTCGTCAGCAGGGCGAACTCGTCGTCGTCGTTGAAGATCGAGGGCCTGACCGTCGGGTCGTCGTTGAACAGGCCCAGGCTCTGGCTGATCTCCTCGTGGAAGCACAGCCGGCGATAGAGCCCCTGCAGGTCGCCATGCAGGTAGACCAGCGCCTTGGTGATCTCCGGATCGTCGTCCGACCAGTCGGCAAGGGCGCCGCAATCGAAGATCGCCGAGACGAAGCTGTCGAAGAAGGCCCGGCCCTCGGCGTCGGCGAAGGCGCGCTTGGCCAGACGTCTCTCGCGATCGTTGAGCATGAGGACGACGAAGTTCGCCTCTTCTTCCACGACGGGGTCGATCTGCAGACCGGTCACCCGGGCCAGGCGCGCCATCAGCGCGGCCACCTGGTCGACATCGGACTCCGTCCCGAGCACGGTGTAGCGGATTGGCCCTTGCCATTTGGTCAGCGGCTTGGCGACATGCCGCTCGTCGTTCGGGTAGGTAAAGAAGGCGATCCGCCGAAAGTTCTCGACCAGGCGCGCGTTCGAATAAGGGACATCCGGCGGATCGCGCTCGGTGCGCAGAAAACCCCGCATCTGCATCTCGGACTGATAGGCATCGAACAGCTCCTTGCGCCCGATGCCGCCGCAAGCTGCCAGCCCCAGGACGACCACCAGAACCAGCGATGCTGGGAGAAAGCGCACCGACCTTCCCTGTCCTGCCGGACCGGCGAGCGCCGGCCATCGATAGTCACGAGATAGAGGCGGGGCGCCGCCGCGTCCAGAAGACCGGGCGCCGCGCCCTCGCCGCGGCCCCGCCGCGGCACAGGCTCACATCCTCGGGCCTCGGCCAGCCGATCACATCGGCCGTCCCTGGGGCCGTTCTGGGGTCGTCCTGGCACGCCGCTTGCAATGCCAGGAATGTCCCTCTCTCCTTCCAAGCCCCCGGCATCCGCCGGGGGCTCTTTTTTTTTCACTTAGGTAGCCAGCAGCCGGCTCCTATCGCGGAAGGTTCCGGACGATCGTTGTTGTCTCTGGAGAATGTGCCGGCATCTTGCGCCGCGCCGCGCGGATCCAGGAGCGCTGCTCGAGACGGTGGGTCGGCTACCGCCCTGCCCCGCCGGTCGTTCTGGATGTCGTTCGCGAGAACCCGGCCGGCGGCGCCAGCCGTGCCGACGTATCCATCTATTCGCGCTCGGCCACGTGGAGGGGTGGTCAGGCGACGACTTCCTCCTCGACCGGGTCGCGCAACACATAGCCGCGGCCCCAGACCGTCTCGATATAATTGTTCCCGCCGGTCGCCGTCGTCAGCTTCTTGCGAAGCTTGCAGATAAAGACGTCGATGATCTTGACCTCGGGCTCGTCCATGCCGCCATAGAGGTGGTTGAGGAACATCTCCTTGGTCAGCGTCGAGCCCTTGCGCAGCGACAGGAGCTCCAGCATCTGGTACTCCTTGCCCGTCAGGTGCACCGGGTGCCCGTCGACGTCGACCGTCTTGGCGTCGAGATTGACCGCGATCTTGCCCGTGCGGATCACCGACTGGGCATGTCCCTTCGACCGGCGCACGATCGCGTGGATGCGCGCCACGAGCTCGTCGCGATTGAAGGGCTTCGTCAGGTAATCGTCAGCGCCGCAGCCAAAGCCCTTGATCTTGTTCTCGGTGCCGTCCATGCCCGAGAGGATCAGCGTGGGCGTCTCGATCTTCGCCATTCGCAGCTTGCGCAGCACCTCGTAGCCGTCAATGTCTGGCAACGAGAGGTCGAGGACGATCAGGTCGTAATCATAGAGTTTGGCGAGCTCGATGCCTTCCTCGCCGCTGTCCGTGACGTACGTGTTGAGGTTCGCCTTGCGCAGCATTAGCTCGATGCTGTCAGCAGTCGACGGATCATCCTCGATCAGCAGGACGCGCATGTGGTACTCCGTTCAAGCCGAAGCGGCCGGTCTCAAAGTGGTTAAGACCAATGCGTAAACGGAGTATTACCGGTTGTATAGAGGGGCGCTCGCCCGGCCGTGCCCGGCCGTCACAGATGCCGGCTACGTCCATGTTTCGTCACGCAGAGTCCGCGCATGCCGAAGCGCGTCATGGCCGCCTTCCAGCTCTCGAACTCCTCTGCGGTGATCGCGTACCGCGCGAGTGCCGCGTCGAGCGAAATCAACCCGCCCTCGACGGCCGCGACCACGCGCGCCTTGCGCCGAGGCACCCAGCGACGCGTTTCCCTGGCCGGCAGGTCCGCGGCGGTCATGCGCTCGCCGTCCGGCCCGATGGTATACGGCTCCGAATCACTCGGGTACATCGAATACACCTCTTGTCCTCACACCAGAGTGAGACAAGCTATGTCCCTGCTATTAAAGGGAAATGAAGTGGTGATCCGGTTCTGTTTCGGGGCAATTTCTTTGGTCTTGGTTCCGTAATGGCACAACTCAACTCGCTTGGACTGGCAAAGCCGCCCGAAACGACGCGCGTGGTCGTTGCGATGTCGGGGGGAGTCGACAGCTCGGCCGTTGCCGCGCTGCTCGCGAGCCAGGGCTACGACGTCATCGGCGTCACGCTGCAGCTCTACGACCATGGGGCCGCGGTCGGGCGAGCCGGCGCCTGCTGCGCCGGGCGCGACATCCAGGACGCCCGCCGGGTCGCGGAGGCGCTCGGTTTCCCGCACTACGTGTTGGACTATGAAGACCGTTTCCGCGCGGAAGTGGTCGAAGAGTTCGCCGACCAGTACCTCGCCGGCGCGACGCCGATCCCCTGCGTGCGCTGCAATCAAAGCGTGAAGTTCCGAGACCTTCTGGGGACCGCCCGCGAGCTCGGCGCCGACTGCCTGGCCACCGGCCACTATATCCAGCGCCGCGATGGCCGCGACGGGCCGGAGCTGCACCGCGCCGCGGACACCGCCCGCGACCAGTCGTATTTCCTCTTCGCCACCACGCGCGAGCAGCTCGATTTCCTGCGCTTCCCGCTCGGGCACCTGCGCTCCAAGGCCGAGACGCGGGCGCTTGCCGTCCGCTTCGGCCTCGCCGTGGCGGACAAGCCGGACAGCCAGGACATCTGCTTCGTGCCGCAGGGCGGCTATGCGGCGGTCATCGAGAAGCTGCGTCCCGGCGCGGCCGAGCCGGGCGAGATCGTCGATCTTTCAGGAAGCGCCCTCGGCCGGCACCAAGGCATCATCCACTACACGGTCGGCCAGCGGCGGGGCCTGGGCCTCGGCGGCGGCGACCCGCTCTACGTCGTGCGCCTCGAGCCCGAGACGCGCCGCGTGGTCGTAGGCCCGCGCGCCGCGCTGGCGACGCACACGGTCCGGGTCGCCGAGATCAACTGGCTGGGCGACGGCGCCTTCGGGGCCGCCCCGGACGGCGGCCACGAGGCGCTCGTCAAGGTGCGCTCCACCAGGCCGCCCGCGCCCGCCCGCATCCGCCCCACGGCGCAAGGCGCCGACGTCGACCTGCTCTCGCCCGAGGAAGGCGTCGCGCCCGGCCAGGCCTGCGTCTTCTACGCCCCCGACGGCTCGCGCGTGCTCGGCGGCGGCTGGATCCGCGTCTGAGACCGGCACCGCGATACGGGCGCCGGATAGAGACCTTGCACGCGTGAGGGTCGTCCTCTGCATGCCAGCAGGGCAGGACCCGGATTTTTTGACGCGTAGATGGGCCGGAGTGCGTCTTAGCCGGCGAACGCCCGCACAAGCCCCTCGACCGCTCGCTCGAGCACCGGGCGCGGCATCGCGAAGTTGAAGCGCAGCCATCCGTTACCCCCAGGGCCGAAGATCGTGCCCTTGTGCGGGACGACGCGGCCCCGTTCAACCGAGCGGGCGAAGGCCTCATCCGACGAAAGGCCGAGGGCCCGGAAATCGACCCAGGCGAGATAGGTCGCCTCGAGCGCCATCGGTCGAGCGCCGGGAATGCGCCGGGCCAACGTGTCGTTGAAGATATCGCGATTGCCCTGCAGATAGGGCAGGAGCGCGTCGAGCCACTCCGCCCCCTGGGCATAGGCCGCGGTGGCCATGAAGGCCCCCATGCGGTTCGGCGAGCCCAGGCCCGCCGCCGCAGTCACCTGCTGCAGCCGCTGGCGCAGCTCCGGGTTCGAGATGACCGTGAACCCGACCTGCGCGCCGGCGATGTTGAACGTCTTGGAGGGCGCGACCAGCGTGACGAGGCGGTCCGTCGCCTCGGGCGCCGCCTTGGCGGTGACGCAATGCGTCGCGCCCTCGAAGATCAGGTCGTGGTGGATCTCGTCCGAAACCAGGATCAGGTCGCGCTCGATGCAGAAGCGGGCGAGGTCGCGCAGCTCGTCGGCCGACCAGACCCGGCCGCCCGGATTGTGCGGCGAGCAGAGCAGCACCATCCGCGTGTCGGGGCCGATCTGCCTCGCCAGCTGCTCGAGGTCCATCTGCTGGCGGCCCTGCACGACGCGCAGCTCGCTCTCGATCAGCGGCCGGCCGGTGGCGCGGACGATCTGCGAGAACATGTGGTAGACGGGCGAGAAGACGACCACGCCCTGATGCGGCTCGGTGAAGGCCTGGATGCACAGCCCGATCGCCGAGACGAGGCCCTGCGTTGTGCCGATCCAGCCGGGCTCGGGCGTCCAGCCGTGCCGGACGGTCAGCCAGCCCACCACCGCCTCGTTCATCTCGCGCGCGTCGCCGAAATAGCCGTGAACGCCTTCGTCGGCCAACCGGCGCAGCGCCTCGTTCACCTGCGGCGGCGAGCGAAAGTCCATGTCGGCGACGGTCATCGGGATCACGTCCCGGTCGGTGATCCCAAACCGCGCCTCGAGCGTGTCGAACTTGCTGGCATGCGTGCCGCGCCGCTCGATCACCTCGTCGAAGTCGAATACCACTGCCCTGTCCTCTGTTCCGCGACTGCCGGGCAGCCGATAACGCACCCGTGCGTCCGAAACTAGAGCAAGCCGGAGACGACCTTAAGCAGCTGGGCGGGCTAGGCGGGCTGAGCGGCCTCAGGCGGGCTCGCCGCCGAAATGCGCCCAGAACTCGTCGCGCGGATGACTGCGCGGAAAGGGCGTGTCGGGCACGGGCACCTCGAGGAAGCGGCAGAGCGGCTCCCAGCCTTGCGCCACGTCGAAGACGAGCAGCCGCTCGGGCGGGATCGTGTCGCGGACAAGCCGGTTGTTCCGCCGATAGGCAGCGATCGCGTCCTCCCGATCGGTCGGGTCGCGGAAAGTGTTCGCCACGAACCAACCGTCCATCATCCGGAAGATCGAGGCGACGTCCGGCGGCAGGTCGAGCTCGGGGGCGCGCTTGAAGAACTTGCCGATCGTCACGCTGAAGCTGTTCCACCAAGCCTCCTCGGGCCGCTCGGTGTGCAGCACCTTGGCGTCCGGGAAGGCGGCCGCGGTCTGCTGCCAGACGGCCGCGCCCGGCCAGTCGACCTGGCTGCGATAGCCGTCGAAGACGTCGTGCCAGTCGACCGGCTTGCCGGCGGAGACGGCCTGCCACTTGGCCGGCTGGGCCGGATTCGTCATGACTTCGATCATGTGGTGGCAGGACCCGAAGCCCAGCTGCTCCAGCGCCATCTTCGTCGACATCGTCCCGGTCCGCCCGAAGCCCGAGCCGATCACCTTCAGTGCCATTTCATGCCCCCTTTGCGTCCGGTCCGGGTCCCCACCCGATGGAGTGGATGCCCCCGCCCGGCGGCATCGCGATGTACCACGGTGGTTGTGCTGACGATCACCTGAAGGAGGAGGTATCCATGGCGCAAGCTACCATCATCGGCATCGATCTCGCCAAGTCTACGTTCCAGTTGCACGGCGCGGCCGCGGACGGCGCAATCGTGTTCCGCAAAAAGCTTCCGCGGGACATGGTTCTGTCGTTTCTCGCCGCGCAGCCGTCGGCGCTCGTCGCCATGGAGGCCTGCGCGAGCGCTCATCACTGGGGCCGGGAGATCGCGGCGCTCGGCCATGAGGTGAAGCTCGTGCCGCCGATCTACGTAAAGCCCTTCGTGAAACGACAGAAGAACGACGCCGCCGACGCAGAGGCCATCGCCGAAGCCGCGTCGCGCCCGACCATGCGCTTCGTGGAGGTCAAGACGGCAGACCAACAGGGCCAGGGAATGCTGTTCCGGACGCGGGACCTTCTGGTGCGTCAGCGAACCCAGTCGATCAACGCGCTCAGGGGGCATCTCGCCGAGCATGGCGTCGTCGCGCCCCAAGGTCCCGCGCGCATTGATCGGCTGGCGCAGGCCGTCGGCGACGAGACGGTCCTGCTGCCGGAGACGGTGCGCGATCTCGCCCAGCTCCTGCTCGACCAGATCGCCGCGCTCGGCGCGAAGATCGGCGCCCTCGAGAAGGACATCAGGCGAAGGGCGCCGAAGGACGCGCAGATCGCGCGACTGATGACAATCCCCGGTGTCGGCGCAATCTGCGCGACCGCGGTGCAGGCGTTCTGCCCGTCCATGACCACGTTCCGCAGCGGGCGCGACTTCGCCGCCTGGGTCGGCCTGACGCCGAGACAGAACTCGACCGGCGGCAAGACCCGGCTCGGCAGCACCTCGAAGATGGGGCAGCGCGACATCCGGCGCCTGCTGATCATCGGCGCCTCGGCGGTCGTCACGTGGGCGGCTCGGAAGGGACCGCCGAAGGGCTCGTGGCTCGCCCGCATGATGGCGCGCAAGCCCCGCATGGTCGTCGTCGTCGCGCTCGCCAACAAGATGGCGCGGACCGTCTGGGCGCTGACGGTTCGCGAAGAGACCTACAGAGATCCCGTCGCCGCCTGACCCGGCGGGGGGCGGGTGCGCCGGCGATGTGAGCAGGTCGAAGGAGGGGTAAGGGACATCGGTCGATGAGACGGGGTCGCAGGAACCTGTACCGCGCCGCGCGCCGCAGAGCACGCAAACCCGATAGGGACGCGACCCGCACATCTCCATACAGGCCCGCGGCGAATCGACGGCCGCATCACGAGGCCGGACACACGACCGCACCTGACCGCACGTCCTCAACCGCCAAAAACCGCTTGCATCGAAGGGGGCATCCACACACGGCGCGGTGCGCCAAGGCGCACCTTGCGGCCAGTTCGCTGTCCTCGCAACAACAATGGGTTAGCGCCGGCGAGGGCATTGGGTCGGTCTGTGGGGCGGGATGTCGGTGCGCCGAAGCGCACCCTGCGCACCCTACGGCCGGATCGGCGCATGCGCGCGCCAAGCGTCCTCAGGCGGCGACGGCGCCGTCGGTAAACTGGAGGCGGGCGAGCCGGGCGTAGAGGCCGCCCTCGGCGACCAGCTGGTCGTGCGTGCCGGTCGCGACGACGCGGCCGCGGTCGAGGACGACGATGCGGTCGGCGCGCTTTACCGTAGCGAGCCGGTGCGCGATCACCAGCGTCGTGCGGCCGCGGCTGACCCGCTCGAACGCCGCCTGCACGGCGCGCTCGGATTCGGCGTCGAGCGCCGAGGTCGCCTCGTCGAGCAGCAGCACGGGCGCGTCGCGCAGGATCGCGCGGGCGATGGCGATGCGCTGCTTCTGCCCGCCCGAGAGCAGGACGCCGCGCTCGCCAAGGAAGGTGTCATAGCCCTCGGGCATCTGCCCGATGAAGTCGTGCGCGGCGGCGGCGCGGGCGGCGGCCTCGACATCGGCCTCGTCGGCGTCCGGCCGACCGAACAGGATGTTGGCGCGCACCGTGTCGGCGAAGATGACCGGCTCCTGCGGCACCAGCGCGATGCTTCCGCGCAAGTCAGCAAGGCGCAGCCGGTCGATGGGCACGCCGTCGAGCTGGATCTCGCCCGTGGTGGGGTCGTAGAACCGCAGCAGCAGCTGGAAGAGCGTCGTCTTGCCGGCGCCGGATGGGCCGACCAGCGCCATTGTCTCGCCGGGCTCGATCGTCAGCGAGACCTCGTGCAGCGCCGGGATGGTGGGCCGCGAGGCATAGCCGAAGGTGACGCGGTCGAAGGCGATCCGTCCGCTTGCCGGCTCGGGCAGCGGCAACGGATCGGCCGGCTCGGCCACCTCGTCGCGCATGGCGAGCAGCTCGGCCAGCCGCTCGGTGGCGCCTGCCGCGCGCTGCAGCTCGCCCCAGACCTCGGTCAGCGAGCCGACGGCGCCCGCCGTGAAGACGGCGTAGAGGATGAACTGCGCCATCTCGCCCGCGCTCATCCGGCCGGCCAGGACGTCGGCCGCCCCCATCCACAGCACGCCGACGATGCCCGCCGAGACGAGGAAGATGACGATCAGCGTCAGGAGCGAGCGCGCGACGATGCGCCGGCGGGCCGCGTCGAAGGCCGCCTCGACCTTGCCCCCGAAGCGGCGGATGGAGGCCGCCTCGTGCGTCATCGCCTGCACGGTCTGCGCCGCCTGCAGCACCTCGCCGGCGCTGGCGGCGCTCTCGGCGATCAGGTCTTGGCTCTCGCGGCTGAGGACGCGGACGCGCCGGCCGAGCACGAAGATCGGCACGATCACCAGCGGCACGATCAGCAGCGTCATCGCCGTCAGCTTGAGCGAGGTGACCATCAGCATGATGGTGCCGCCGACCAGCAGCAGCCCGTTCCTGAGCGCGATCGAGACGGTCGAGCCGACCACGGTCTGGATGATCGAGGTGTCCGTCGTCAGCCGGCTGAGCACCTCGGCCGTCATCAGGCGCTCGTAGAAGGCGGGGCTCATCGCCGCGACATGCGCGAAGACCGCCTTGCGCAGATCGGCGATCACCCGCTCGCCGAGCCAGCTGACGAGGTAGAAGCGCGCCGCGGTCGCGCCGGCCAGCGCCGCGGCCACGCCGATCAGCGCGACGAAATACTGGTTTATCAAAGCGGCGTTGTCGGCGGAAAAGCCGTCGATGACCCTGCGGAAGGCGACCGGCAGGACCAGGGTGAAGGCCGAGGCGGCGATCAGCGCGATTGCGACGCCGACGATCGTCCGCCGATAGGGTCGGAGGAACGGGATCAGCCCGCGCAAGGGAGCGACCTGTTTCGACCTGTCGCGCTCTGTCTGTCTCGGATCCGCCGCCACGCGCCCGTCCGTTTCCCTGCCCGTTTCCCTGCGCCCGCCAAGGCCCAAAGCCTGGCTGCCTCGCCGCCTGATCGCGAGCGCTGCGTGATAGCAATGGCACATCGGTCGGACAAGCGTGGGCCACCGCGTTGCATGGACGCGGGATCAAAGCCATTGTGCGCGCGGCGCGCGCATCAGCCCGCCTTACCCTTCCGGGTTCCATGCGACTCGTCGTCTCCTTCGCCTCGCTGTTCCTCTCGGTCTTCCTCGTTCAGCTGGGCTCGGGCTCGCTAGGGCCGCTCGACGCGCTGTCCGGCGCCGCCATGGGCTGGTCGGCGGCCGAGATCGGCCTGCTGGGATCGGCACATTTCGCGGGCTTTTTTCTCGGCTGCTGGGCCATGCCGCGCCTGATCGGCGGCGTCGGGCACGCGCGCGCCTTTGCCGCGGCGGCGGCGCTCGGAGCCATCGGCGTGCTGCTCCACCCCGTGCTCGACGGGCCGATCGCCTGGGCCGCCCTGCGCTTTCTTTCCGGCATCTCGATCGCCGGGGCCTATACGGCGGTCGAGAGCTGGCTGCAGGCCAAGATCGAGACGCGCACGCGCGGGCGGGTCTTCGGCATCTACCGGCTGGTCGACCTGACGGGGGCGATCTGCGCCCAGTCGCTGATCGCCGTGCTCGAGCCGGCGACGTATGTCTCATACAACATCGTCGCGATCTTCTGCTGCCTGTCGCTCGTGCCGCTGGCGCTCACGCGGGCGGTGCCGCCGGTGGTCGACCACCCGCCGACGCTGCGCCCGCTGGCCGCCTGGGCGGTGTCGCCGCTCGCCTGCTTCGGCATCGTCATCGCCGGGGCGACGGGATCGAGCTTCCGCATGGTCGGGCCGCTCTTCGGGATCGAGTACGATCTCGACCAGGACCAGATCGCCGCCTTCCTGATCGCCTCGGTGATCGGCGCCGCGCTGGCGCAGTTCCCGGTCGGCTGGCTCGCCGACACCGTTGAGCGCCGCCTCGTGCTGGTCGGGCTCTCCGTCGGGGCGGTCGCCGTCTCGCTGTTCGTCGTGCTGGCGCTGGGGCCCGGCGACGTCGTCTGGCTGGTCGTGGCCTCGGCGGCGTTCGGCGCCACCTCGATCACCATCTACTCGGTGGCGGCGGCGCATGCCAACGACCATTGCCCCGGCGGCTTCATCGTCGAGCTGAACGCGGCGCTGATCTTCTTCTACTCGCTCGGCGCCATCGCCGCGCCGCTGACCTCGGCCTGGCTGATCGAGGATTTCGGCGCAGATGCGCTCTGGTGGTTCATCGCCGCGGCGCATCTGGTGCTGATCGTCTTCTCGTTCTATCGTATGACCCGGCGCAGGACGGGGGCGCCAATCACCCCCTATCGCTATCTGCCGCGCACGACGATGGTGCTGGCGCGGCTTTGGAAACGCGGGAACGGCGCGGGCGCTTCTGCCGCGGCCGCCCCGGAGACGCTCGCAAACGAGGAGGCACGCCCATGATGAAGCTCTACCACTCGCCGCTGTCACCCTATGTGCGCAAGGTGATGGTCGTCGCCCGCGAGACGGGGCTGGTGGACGAGATCGACTTGCTCGAGGGCACCGGCACGCCGCTCCAGCCGAACCAGGAGGCGGTCTCGGCCAACCCGCTCGGCAAGATCCCGGCGCTGATCACCGAGGAGGGGCTGGCGCTGTTCGACAGCCGGGTGATCTGCCGCTATCTCGACCACCGCGCCGGCGCCGGCCTTTATCCCACCGGCGCCACGCAGTTCCCGGTGCTGCAGCGCGAGGCGCTGGCCGAGGGCATGATCGACGCGGCGCTGCTGACCGCCTATGAGTGGCGCCTGCGTCCCGAGAACATGCGTTTCCAGCCCTGGGTGGACGGCCAGAAGGACAAGGTGCGCCGCGGCATCGCGGCCTTCGAGCGCCAGATCGACGCCATGGCTGGGCACCTGACGATCGACAAGATCGCGCTCGGCTGCGCGCTCGGCTATATCGACTTCCGCCTGGCCGACCTGAACTGGCGCGACGAGCACCCCGGGCTCACCGCCTGGTACAAGGAGTTCTCGGGTCGCCAGTCGATGAAGGACACGGCGCCGGAACAGCCCGCAGCGGCCTGACGAAGCCCCTCCCTCCTCGGCGGAGGGAGGGAACCTGTCGCACACGGCGCGGGCGCGCGGAAGGTCGGTGGGGTCCGCGAGCAGCCCGCGCGTGGTCTTGGGAGAAGCGGTCTTGGGAAACGGCGTCGCGCACCCCAAATAACGGCGCATGAACTATGTTCTCGCGCTGCTGCTGCCGCCGCTCTCGATCCTGCTCGCCGGGCGGCCGATCGTCGCCTTGATCACCTTCGTGGTCTGGGTGCCGGCGATCATCTTCTCGGGCGGGCTGACGCACCCGATGTTCATCGTGCTCGCTTGGATCATCATCTTCGAGCGGCGCGACGAGAGACGCCGCCGCGATTGAGGCGAGCGCTGGGTCAGGGCACCCACCTCAAGGCGGGCGCTGATCCCCGTCCGGCAGGCTGACGCGGCCGCCGCAGACCGGAGCGCGGCAACCGGTGGTCGAGGGCGCCGAGCTCGGCAGGCCGCGCAACGCGCGGACCGCCAGATAGGCGAAAGCCTGCGCCTCGAGCATGTCGCCGTCGAGCGGGACGCCGTCTATCTGGGCCGCCTCGATCGGCTCGACGGGCGCAGCCAGTCGCTCCGCCAGCATCAGCATCATGGTCGCGTTCCGCCGGCCGCCGCCGCAGACCAGCCAGCGCACCGGCGGCTCGGGCATGTGGCGAACGCTGTCGGCGACGCAGTCGGCGGTGAATGCCGTCAGCGTCGCCGCGCCATCCTCGGCCGAGAGGCCCTCCATCGCGGTCAGCACGGCGCGGAAATCGTTGCGGTCGAGCGACTTCGGTGGCCGCCGGTCGAGATAGGCGCGGGCCGAGTTGGATGCGAGCCGGTCGCGATGCAGCCGCCCGGCCGCCGCCGCCCCGCCACCCGCGTCCATCGGCGCGCCCGTCCGCGCCTGCATCCAGTCGTTGATCAGGGCGTTGCCCGGCCCGGTGTCGAAGGCGACGAGCGCACCCTCGGCCTCGGGCGCCGCCCGGCCCGGATCGACCCAGGTGACATTGGCGACGCCGCCGATGTTGAGGAAGGCCAGCGGCCCGGGCGTTTCGCCCGCCACCCCGATCCGGCGCGCCAGCGCGGAATGATAGAAGGGCACCAGCGGCGCCCCCTGCCCGCCCGCCGCCATGTCGGCCGTCCGGAAATCCCAGACGACCGGCCGGTTCAGTACCCGCGCGAGCGCCGCCCCGCAGCCCAGCTGCCAGGTCCAGCCCTGCTCG
The DNA here is from genome assembly GCA_963822985.1 of uncultured Alphaproteobacteria bacterium. Classification (GTDB taxonomy): domain Bacteria; phylum Pseudomonadota; class Alphaproteobacteria; order Rhodobacterales; family Rhodobacteraceae; genus Thermohalobaculum. Next base: position 313,214 of record CAWGJU010000003.1, read on the forward strand.
GGCGCATGCGCCACCGTCTGGCCGTGGAAGCCCACGACTGCCGGCATCGGGTGGCGAGGATCGATCGCCGCGCCACCCGCCAGCATCCGCACGACCGCCTCGGCATGGACGCGCAGCACCTCGCCTTCCGCGGCGGCCAACTCGGCGGCCAAATCCTCCGTGCCAGGCGGGCGGTAGCGGGTCCAGTCGGCCGCGACCGCCGTAAGGTGCGCGATCTCGCCCGCCCGATAAGTGAAGCCCGCCGACGCGCCGAAGGCCTGGACGGTCTCGCCGTCCGTCAAGAGCAGCGCCGCGTCGACGCCGTCCATCGAGGTGCCGGACATGAGCCCCATGGCCCAGACGGGCCGGACGGCCTCAACCTCGATCATCGGCTTCCCTTTCGCGGCCCGCCCGGGTAGATGGCGCCGCACGTTAGGAGAGCGGTCGATGAGCTACCAGCCGAAATCCGAGTTCCTGCGCGTGATGGTCGCGCGCGGCTTCATGCAGGACTGCACGGACCTCGAGGGCCTGGACGAAGCCCTGCTGGCCGGGGTCGTGCCCGGCTATATCGGCTTCGACGCGACGGCGACCTCGCTGCATGTCGGCTCGCTCATGCAAATCATGATGCTGCGCTGGCTCCAGAAGACGGGTCACCGGCCGATCGTGCTGATGGGCGGCGGCACGTCCAAGGTGGGCGACCCGTCCTTCCGCGCCGACGAGCGCCAGCTGATGTCGGACGAGCAGATCGCCCGCAACATCGCGGGCATCCGCCGCGTCTTCGACAAGTATGTCGATTTCGGCCAAGCGGAATCCGGGGCCATGATGGCGAACAATGCCGAGTGGCTGGACGGGCTGATGTACATCCCCTTCCTGCGCGAGATCGGCCGCTATTTCAGCGTCAACCGGATGTTGAGCTTCGAATCGGTCCGCTCGCGGCTCGACCGCGAACAATCGCTGTCGTTCCTCGAGTTCAATTACATGATCCTGCAGGCCTACGACTTCATGGAGCTGAACCGCCGCAACGGCTGCCGGCTGCAGATGGGCGGCAGCGACCAGTGGGGCAATATCGTCAACGGCATCGATCTGACGCGCCGGATCACCGGGGCCGAGGTCTATGGCCTGGTCTCGCCGCTGCTCACGCGGGCGGACGGCTCGAAGATGGGCAAGACCGCCGAGGGCGCGATCTGGCTGAACGAGGACATACTGAGCGCGTACGAGTTCTGGCAGTTCTGGCGCAACACCCTGGACGCCGATGTCGGCCGCTTCCTGCGGCTCTACACCGAGCTGCCGCTCGACGAGATCGACCGTCTGGAAGCACTTCAGGGCGCCGAGATCAACGAGGCCAAGAAGGTGCTGGCGAACGAGGTCACGGCCATGTGCCACGGCCGCGCCGCGGCCGACGCCGCCCAGGCGACGGCGCGCGAGACCTTCGAGGCCGGCGGCGCGGGCGAGGCGCTGCCGACGGTGACGCTCTCGGACGGTGATTTCGGCGACCAGGGCATATCGGTCGCCCAGCTCTTCGTCCGGTCGGGCCTCGCCGGCTCGGGCAAGGAGGCGCGCCGGCTGATCGCCGATGGCGGCGCGCGCCTCGACGACGAGCCGGTCACCGAAGCCGGGCTGATGCTGACCCCCGAGCGTTTTGCCCGCCCGGTGAAGCTCAGCGCCGGGCGCAAGCGGCACGCACTGGCAAAACTGGGCTCATAGCAGCGCCGGAGCTATCCATGATCGCCCGGCCTGACCGGGCGATCCCGGGTAGCTCCGGAGTCGCCCCGGCGGCAGGCGGGGCAAGCGGTGTCCCTTCTTGCTTGGCCCCGGTGCCAGCGCGTCAGCGGACGGCCTGATCGCGCTCTAGGCGGTCGAGATATTGCACGAGCGCGTCGTGCAGGATGCTCTGCGTCGTCCGTCCGGTGTGCAGGCGCGCATCGAACAACAGCTCGCGCATTGCCGAGTGGACCCGCACCGTCAGCCCGAAGCGGCGGCGGAAGGACCAGCCGGCATGCACGTGCGCATCGGCCGATGCGATCCGGGATTGAATGGAGGCGATCCTTGGTCCCGGCCTTTCCGGCCCATCCGGCGCTCGACCCAGCATCCGTCGCGCCCGGGCAATAGCGCTTTCGCGCAAGGGCGCGGCCGGGGCGCGAGCGTAATGCTCGGGCTCGCGCAGCGGCACGACGTTCGCCGAGGCGGGCGGACGGGTCCGCTCGATCAGGCCGGCATGCAGGCTCGGCCCCCAGGAATCCATGCTCATCTGTGTCCTCTCCCTGCTGCTCACGCGCCGGGCCGGCTTGCGGCGGGCGCCTCAGGCGCCGAACGTGTCGTCGACGCGCCGGCCAAAGGTGCGGCCGATCTTGCGCGGGCCGGGGATCAGCCCATTGGTGTTGATGTGCTCGACGACGTCGTCCTCGGCCGGCATCTCCAGCCGCGCCTGCGTCTCGCGGCGGATGCGGTCGAGCCGCTCGGCGACATATTCCCAAAGCGCCACGATCTCCTTGGCCGAGCGCGATTCCTCGCTCAGCTCCATCACCGTGCGGCCGTCGATCATGCTGGCGGCATAGTCGACGCGGTGGTGGATCATCACGGGCGCGACCGTGCCGTGCTGCGACAGCGCCACGGCCGCCTCGGCGGTGATTCGGGCGCCGCGCGTCGCGCTGTTGACGACGAAGACCATCGCGCGCTCGTGCTCCTCGACGATGTCGACCGTGGCGCCGACCGCGCGCAGGTCGTGCGGGCTCGGCCGGGTCGGCACGATCACCAGGTCCGAAAGGCGCACCACGTCGGAGATCGCCTCGGTCACGGCCGGCGGCGTGTCGACAAAGAGCAGGCCATAGCCCTCGTCGCTCAGCCGCGTGATGACGCCCGGCAGCTGGCGCGCGGTCGCGGCGAAGACGACGGGCTCGTCCGAGCGCCGCGCCCGGCCCCAGCCCGCGATACTGCCCTGCGGGTCGGTGTCGACCAGCGCCACGGGACCATTGCCCATGCGCAGCGCCTGCACAGCAAGGTGCCCGGCCAGCGTCGTCTTGCCGGCGCCGCCCTTCTGCGAGGCGAGCGCCACGACCTGCAGCCCCTTGGCCACGCGCCGCCCGGTCCTTTCGTAAAGCGCCCCCGGCGTCTGCAGTCCGAAATTCGCCATCGATCACTCCCGTGCTCGCCGCGGCCAAAACGCCGCTTGACTGGCGTCCGCCCCTTGGGGCGCGAGATGACCATGGTCGAGTCGGGCTTAAGAATGCGCTGCTTCTTATGGTAACGAGCCAAGATACTACGAATGCATCCAAGCTGTTCTTGTCACGAATTCAATTTGTATCGGGACAAATTTGCTGGAGTGGCGGCAAATGGCGCCGGGAGCGGCGACTGCCTTCCCCCGGCGTTCGGCAACTCGGCGGTGTGCCTCGGCTCAGACGGCCGGAATTGCCTTTCGGTAGATGTGCCAGGTGGCGTGGCCGAGCACCGGGAACACGAGCACCATGCCCAGGAAGAAGGGCAGCATCGCCACCACCACCGCGGCGACGATGACCGCCGCCCACCGCAGCATGGCCTCGCGGTTCTCGACCACCGCGCCGAAGCTGGCGATCATCGCGGTGACGACGTCGATGTCGCGGTCGACCAGCATCGGCACCGACAGCGCCGAGACGGCGAAGAGCAGCGTCGCCAATGCCGCGCCGACGGCCGTGCCGATGACCAGCATGAGGATGCCGGGCGCGGTCATGAAGGCCTCGAGCGAGGTCATCACGTTCGGCATCTCGGCGGTGCCGAAGGACACGGCGAAGATGACGCGCGCCAGCACGATCCAGACCAGGAAAGCGAAGACCGCGAAGACGGCGAAGAGCGGCAGCTGCGAGTTCCGGAAGCCCGCCCCCAGCACGGCGCCCCAGCCCAGCCGCTCGCCTGCCTCGAGCCGGCGGCTCACCTCGTAGAGCCCCGTAGCGGCGAATGGGCCGATCAGCGGAAAGCCGGCGGCGATGGGCAGCAGCCAAAGGCTCTGCCCGCCGCTGACCAGCGACAGCGAGATCACCACGCCGACCAGCGAGAACAGCGCGCCGATGACCAGCCCGTAGATCGGCGCGCGCGCGAAATCGGCGAGGCCGGCGCGCAGCGCGCCGGCGATGTCGGCTGGCGTGATGCGATTGACCTCCGGCATCCGCGGAGGCGCGAGGGTCTCGGCCATGGATGTCACCTTCCTCCAACTCCCCCTCTGACGTTGCGGCAGGTCGCGCCGACTTGCAAGCCCCCCGGGCCGAGGGAAGTGCTGAGGGGATGCTGAGACCAGGCTGATGCGCTCAACAGGCGCCGGCGTCGCCGAGCAAGTCGCCGGGCACGATCTCGGCGCCGTCGCGCACCTCCGTGAAGAAGCACGAGCGCGCGCCGGTATGGCAGGCCGGCCCCGTCTGGTCGACGGCCAGCAGCAGGCAATCGCGGTCGCAGTCCAAGCGCATCTCGACCAGGCGCTGGACGTGCCCCGAGCTCTCGCCCTTTCGCCACAGCTTGCCCCGCGAGCGGGACCAATAGGTCACCTGCCCCGTCGCCAGCGTCTCGGCCAGGCTCTCGCGGGACATCCAGGCGAGCATCAGAACTTCGCCCGTGCCGTGATCCTGCGCGATCGCCGGAACAAGCCCGCGCTCGTCCCAGCGCAGCGTCGAGGCGTCGAACGGGCGGGTGTCGTCGGCCATGAAAAGCGGCTCCGGCTGGGGGGTTTTCCGGTGGCGGGTCGGGCGCTACATAAACGGCAGAAGTGGGAGTCGTCCATGACCGCAGTCGGCCAAGACATGATGAAACTCTATTCGCAGCGCATCCTCGCGCTGGCGGCCGGCATCCCGCATGTTGGCCGGCTGGCCGCGCCGGATGGCAGCGCGATGAAGCGCTCGCCCCTGTGCGGCTCGACCGTCACGGTCGATGTCACTATGGAGGGCGGGCGCGTCGCCGAGTTCGCGCAGGACGTCAAGGCCTGCGCGCTCGGCCAGTCGTCCGCCTCGGTGCTGGGTGCTCAGGTGATCGGGCGCACCCGCGACGAGATCGCCCGCGCCCGCGAGCAACTCGAGGCGATGCTCAAGAAGGGCGGTCCCGCCCCGCAGGCGCCTTTTGAGGAGCTCGGGGTGCTGGAGCCCGCCAAGGACTACAAGAACCGGCACGCCTCCATCCTGCTCGCCTGGGACGCGACGCTGGCCGCCATGGACGAGGCCGAGGCGCGCGCCGACGCCTGACGGGCGCTGGCTGCGCCGCCCCCCTGCGCAGCCCCCTGCGCCGCTGGCGCGTTCCGGCCGAAGCTGGCCCGGAGGCCCCGCGGTGCGCCGCAGCATCCTGCTGGACAACGCGCGATTCGGCTGCGTAGGTGATGCCCGCAAAAAGCCGGGGACAGAGGGGCAATCGATGATTTTGGCGATAATTCTGTGCGGGGCGCTTTCGATCGTCTACGGCGTCTGGGCGATCCGCTCGGTCATGGCCGCGGACCCCGGAAACGCCCGCATGCAGGAGATCGCCTCGGCGATCCAGGAAGGCGCGACGGCCTATCTCACGCGCCAGTACACGACCATCGCCATCGCCGGGGTCATCATCTTCGCCATCGTCTGGTGGCTGCTGGGCCTGCCGGTCGCGATCGGCTTTCTGATCGGCGCCATTCTCTCGGGTGCCGCGGGCTTCGTCGGCATGCTGGTCTCGGTCCGCGCTAATGTGCGCACGGCGCAGGCGGCGTCGAAGAGCCTGGCCGCCGGGCTCGAGATCGCCTTCCGCTCGGGCGCCGTCACCGGGCTGCTGGTGGCCGGCCTCGCGCTCCTGGGCGTCGCCGTCTACTATGGCATCCTGACCGGCATCGTCGGGCTCGACAGCTGGGACCGCACGGTGATCGACGCGCTGGTGGCGCTCGGCTTCGGCGGCTCGCTGATCTCCATATTCGCCCGTCTCGGCGGCGGCATCTTCACCAAAGGCGCCGATGTCGGCGGCGATCTGGTCGGCAAGGTCGAGGCCGGCATCCCCGAGGACGACCCGCGCAACCCGGCGACCATCGCCGACAATGTGGGCGACAATGTCGGCGACTGCGCCGGCATGGCGGCCGACCTCTTCGAGACCTATGCGGTGACGGTCGTCGCCACCATGGTGCTCGGCTCGATCTACTTCGCCGGCTCGCCCTTCGTCGCGTCGGTGATGATCTATCCGCTGGCGATCTGCGCCGCCTGCGTCGTCACCACAATCATCGGCACCTTCGCCGTCAAGCTAGGCCCCAGCCAGAACATCATGGGCGCGCTCTACAAGGGCTTTGTCGCCACAGGCGTGCTGTCGCTGATCGCGCTGCTGCCGGTGACCTGGCTCGTCTTTCCCGACGGGCTGTCCACCGTCTTCGAGGGGCCGAGCGGGTTGTTCACCGGCTGGGACCTCTTCTACTGCGGCGTCGCCGGGCTGGTGGTGACGGGGCTGATCATCGTCATCACCGAGTACTATACGGGGACCAACTACCGCCCGGTGCGCTCGGTCGCGCAGTCCTCGGTGACCGGGCACGGCACCAATGTGATCCAGGGCCTCGCCATCTCGCTCGAGGCGACCGCCCTGCCGGCGCTCGTCATCATCGGCGGGATCATCGTCACCTTCCAGCTGGCCGGCCTCTACGGCATCGCCATCGCGGTCACGACCATGCTGGCGCTGGCGGGCATGGTGGTGGCGCTCGACGCCTTCGGCCCGGTGACGGACAATGCCGGCGGCATCGCCGAGATGGCCGACCTGCCGGCCGACGTGCGCAAGACCACCGACGCGCTCGACGCCGTCGGCAACACGACCAAGGCCGTCACCAAGGGCTACGCCATCGGCTCGGCGGGGCTTGGCGCGCTGGTGCTGTTCGCCGCCTACACGCAGGACCTCGCCTATTTCGCGGCGCATGCGGCACCGGGCTCGTATTTCGACGGCGTCGTCGTCGACTTTTCCCTGGCCAATCCTTACGTCGTCGCCGGCCTGTTCTTCGGCGGCCTGCTACCGTTCCTCTTCGGCGGGATCGCCATGACGGCGGTCGGCCGCGCCGCCTCGGCGGTGGTCGAGGAGGTGCGTCGCCAGTTCCGCGAGAAGCCGGGCATCATGCAGGGCACGGAAAAGCCGGACTATGGCCGGGCCGTCGACATGCTGACCCGCGCGGCGATCAAGGAGATGATCATCCCGGCCATGCTGCCGGTGCTGTCGCCGATCGTCGTCTTCTTCTTCATCGAGTGGATCGCCGGGGCCAGCGCGGCCTTCTCGGCCGTCGGCGCCATGCTGCTCGGCGTCATCGTCACCGGGCTTTTCGTCGCCATCTCGATGACTTCGGGCGGCGGCGCCTGGGACAACGCGAAAAAGCTGATCGAGGACGGCTTCACCGACGCCGGCGGCAAGCTGCACGAGAAGGGATCGGACGCCCACAAGGCGGCCGTTACGGGTGATACGGTGGGCGATCCCTACAAGGACACGGCCGGCCCGGCCGTCAACCCGATGATCAAGATCACGAACATCGTGGCATTGCTGCTGCTGGCGGTGCTGGCGCACGGAGGCTGAGCGCGCGACCGCGCTGCGGCTTGCTTTTCGCGGCGGCGGCGCCTATGCCCGCCGCCGCATTCATTTCAGGAGCCACGCCCATGCGCCTCGACGCCATCCCCGTCGGCAAGAACCCGCCCGAGGAAGTGAACGTCATCATCGAGGTGCCCGTCGGCGGCGAGCCGATCAAATACGAGATGGACAAGGATTCGGGCACGCTGTTCGTCGATCGGTTCCTCTACACGCCGATGCGCTATCCCGGGAACTACGGCTTCGTCCCGCACACGCTCTCGGAGGATGGCGACCCGATCGACGTGCTGATCGCCAACACCCGGCCGCTGGTGCCCGGCTGCGTCATGGCATGCCGACCGATCGGCGTCCTCGTCATGGCCGACGAAAAGGGCAAGGACGAAAAGATCGTCGCGGTCCCGACAAGCAAGATCAGCCGGCGCTGGGAGAAGGTGCACGACTTTTCTGACCTGCCCGAGATCACCCGCGACCAGATCAACCACTTCTTCGAGCACTACAAGGACCTCGAGCACGGCAAATGGGTCAAGGTCGAGAATTGGGGCGACGCGGCGCGCGCCAAGCAGATGATCACCGAGGCGATCGAGCGGGCGAAGAACGCCTGAGCGGCCCATTGCGCCGGACGCCTGCGCCGGGCGATGGTCGCTTCATGCGGATCGCCCTCCCTCTGTGCCTTCTGCCCTTCTGCGCGATGGCGGAGCCCTGCCCGCCATCGGATGCCGGTCTGGTGATCGAACGGGCGCCGCTTTTCGAGGCGCTGCGAGAGGCGCCGGACGAGATGCGGGGGCGCGAGCTGGCGGACGGCATCTGGCGCTCCTGGCACGTCGCGCCGGACGCGCGGGCGCAGTCGCTGCTCGACACTGGCGCGCGCCGCGTGCGCGAGGCGGATTATGCCGAGGCGGAACGCATCCTCGGCGAGCTCGTCGCCTATTGTCCGGACTACCCCGAGGGCTGGAACCAGCGGGCCTTCGCCCGCTTTCTCGCCGGCGATCTCGACGGGACGCTGGAGGATCTCGACCGGACGCTCGCGCTCGAGCCCATGCATTTCGGCGCGCTGACCGGCCGGGCGCTCACGCTGCTTCGCCAGGGCCGGGCCGAGCTCGCCCAGCAGGCGCTGCGCCAGGCCGTCGAGATCAACCCATGGGTCACCGAGCGCTACCTGCTCGTCGAGCAGCCCGGCCAGAAGACCTGAACACTTGCCCACCGGCGCGGAGAGCGCCCGCCTACGCCCTTGGCAAAGCGGTCAATTCTGCTAGGGCACCATGCGCGGGCAGCCGCGAAAGCCGCGTGAGGCGCGATGATCTACGAGAGCGGAGCCGAATACCTGGCCGCGCCGAACAAGGCCGTGGCGCTCTTCGGCATGTCGGGCCTGGGCAAGACGACCACGGCGCGGCTGCTGCGCGAATCGAGCGGCTGGTTCCACTACTCGGTCGATTACCGCATCGGCACGCGCTACATGGGCGAGCATATCGCCGACAACTTCAAGCGCGCGGCGATGCAGGTGCCGTTCCTGCGCGAGCTGCTTCTAAGCAACTCGGTCTACATCGCCTCGAACCTGACCTTCGAGAACCTGGCCCCCCTCTCGACCTATCTCGGCAAGCCGGGCGACGCGGCGAAGGGCGGCATCCCCTTCGAGGAGTATATCCGCCGCCAGCGCCAGCACCGCGACGCCGAGATCAGCGCCATGCTGGACACCGTGCACTTCATCCGCCGCGCCGAAGAGCTCTACGACTACCCGAACTTCCTCTGCGACACGTCGGGCTCGCTCTGCGAGGTGGTCGACCCCGAAGACCCGCAGGACGCCGTTCTCTCTGTCCTCTCGCGGCACCTGCTTCTCGTTCAGATACGCGGCACCGAGGACCACGCCGAGGAACTCGCCCGCCGCTTCGACCGGGCGCCAAAGCCGATGTACTACCCCGAGCCCTTCCTGCGCCAGAGCTGGGCCGCCTATCTGGCCGAGAAGGGCGTTGCCGAGGATCGGGTCGACCCTGACGACTTCATCCGATGGGGCTTCCGCCGGCTCCTGCGGCACCGGCTGCCGCGCTACGACGCGATCGCCCGGCACTGGGGCGTCGCGGTGACGGCCGAGCAGATCGCCGCCGTCGAAAGCCCGGCCGATTTCGATCGGGCGATCGCCGGCACCCTGGATGCGCGCGCCTGACCGACAAGGCTTTTCATCCCGGGCCCATGCGCTTATCTGGCCTGCCTGACGCGAGGAAGCCGCCGCGATGCCGATCAAGATCCCGCACGGACTGCCCGCCCATGACGTGCTTCGGCGCGAGGGCGTGATGGTCATGTCCGAGGAGACGGCGATGCGCCAGGACATCCGGCCGCTGCAGATCGCGCTTCTGAACCTCATGCCGAACAAGGTGCGGACCGAGACGCAGTTCGCCAGGCTGATCGGCGCGACGCCGCTGCAGATCGAGCTGACGCTGATCCGCATGAGCGAGCACACGCCCAAGAACACGGCCGCCGAGCACATGGAGGCGTTCTACCGCCCGTTCGCCGAGCTCAAGCACAAGAAGTTCGACGGGCTGATCATCACCGGCGCGCCGATCGAGCACCTGCCCTTCGAGGAGGTCACCTATTGGGGCGAGCTGACGGAGGTGTTCGAGTGGAGCCAGGCGAACGTCCACTCGACCTTCGCCGTCTGCTGGGGGGCGCAGGCGATGCTGCACCACTTCCACGGGGTGGCCAAGCACGCGCTGGCCAGGAAGGCGTTCGGTTGCTTCCAGCACCGCAACCGCGCGCCGGCGTCGCCCTATCTGCGCGGCTTCTCGGACGAGTTCACCATCCCCGTCAGCCGCTGGACCGAGATCCGCGAAGCCGAGCTGCCGCCTAGCCGCGGCCTGACCGTGCTGATGAGCGCCGACGAGACGGGCCCGTGCCTGATCGAGGATCCCGGCCACCGGGCGCTCTACATGTTCAACCACATCGAATACGACACGACTTCGCTGAAGGAGGAATACGACCGCGACGTCGCGCGGGGCGAGCCGATCGACGTCCCGGTCAACTACTACCCCGGCGATGACCCGGCGCGCCCACCCGAGAACCGCTGGCGCAGCCACGCCCACCTGCTGCTCGGCAACTGGATCAACGAGGTCTACCAGACCACGCCCTTCGACATGGCGGCGGTCGGCTGCGCGCCGGCGCCCGCAACGAATGGCCGCCGCTCGGCCGAGGTGGCGGTCCAGGCCTCGGACTCGGCCTAGCCCGCATTTCACGCCGTGCCGGGCTGCAGCACGCCTCTGACCAGAGCGTCGAGCGGCGCCCAATCCTCCGGCTCCAGCCGGACCTGCACTGTCATGACCTCGCGCCGGAAGTCGGGCGGCAAGCGGACGGCGTCCTTCTCGGTCGTGACCAGCATCGCGCCCTCCCGCCGGGCCTCGGCGACGAGGCGCCGCAGCACGGCGGGCCGATAGGCGTGGTGGTCCGGAAAGCCCCGCGTCGCGACCAGCCGGGCGCCCATGCCGCGCAGGGTCTGGAAGAACTTCTCCGGCCGAGCGATGCCGGCGAAGGCGACGACCGGCTCGCCCCGGATCGGCAGCCCGGTCTGCAGCGGCCGGAGCTCGGCGCCCAAGAGCCTGGCCCCGCCGAGCGCCGGCCATCGTCGCAGCGCCTCGGCGCGGGCCTCGGCCCCGCCGACCAGCACGACCAGATCGGCGCGCACGAGGCCCCGCGCGACGGGCTCGCGCAAGGGGCCCGCGGGAACCAGCCGGCCGTTGCCAAAGCCCTGTTCGGCGTCGACCATGACGATCGCCCGGTCCTTGGCCACATGCGGATTCTGCAGCCCGTCGTCGAGCAGCACCAGCTCTGCCCCTTCGGCCGCGGCGGCGCGCACGCCCGCGGCGCGGTCGCGGCTGACCCAGACCGTGCCGAGAGCCGCCAGCATCAGCGGCTCGTCGCCGACATCGCGGAACTCGTGCCGGTCGAGCGCCACCTTGTAGGGGCCGCGCGTGATGCCGCCATAGCCGCGGCTGACGACGTGGACCGCCACGCCTTGCCCCGCCAGCCGCTGCATCAGCGCCGCCACCATCGGAGTCTTGCCGGCGCCCCCCACCGTCAGGTTGCCGACGCAGACCACCGGCACGCCGCCCGCCGCCGGCCGCGCGCTCAAGGCCCGCAGCCAGCCACCCGCCCGCCAGAGCGTCGCGGCCGGCGCCAGCGCGCGCGCCCGCCAGCCCGGCCGGTCCGGCTCGGTCCACCAGTGGCGCGGCGCCCTCACGCTGGCCCCCGCATCAGCCCCAGCAGCTCGTCGGCGATTGCCCGCACATCGGGCTTCAGACCCTGGTGCACGGCGCGGGCACGGTCGCAGAGCCGCCGCGCCGCGCCGGGGTTACGCAGCAGCCCGGCGACCGCGGCCGCAAGCCCGCCCGCATCGGACACCGCGACGGCGCCCTCGCCGTCGTCGAGCGCCGCGTAGGCCGGCGTGAAATTCGCCACATGCGGGCCGTGCAGCACCGCCGAGCCCAGCTGCACCGGCTCGAACGGCGTGTGCCCACCCATGGGCACCAGCGAGCCGCCGATGAAGGCGACCGGCGCCAAGCGATACCACAGGCCCATCTCGCCGAGCGTATCGACCAGCCAGACCTGTGTCGCGGCATCCGGCCCCTCGCCCCGCGACCGGCGCACGGCGCGCAAGCCCGCCGCCGCGAGCAGCTGCGCCACCTCGTCGCCGCGCTGGGGATGGCGCGGCGCGACGATCAGCAGCGGCGTCCCCTCCTCCAGCAGCTCCATCTGCGCCCGGATGACCTGCGCTTCCTCGCCGGCATGGGTCGAGGCGGCGAGCCAGACCGGCCGGTGCCCGAGCGCCGCCCTGGCCTCCTCGAGCTCGCCCGCGTCGCAGCCCGGCGGGTCGACCAGCGCCTTGAGGTTGCCGGCAAAGCGCGCGCTCACGCCGAGCGACGCAAGCCCCGTCATTGTCTCCCCGTCCTGCGCCAGGATCACCCGGAAGCCGCCCAGCAGCCGCCGCGCCATTGCCGGGAGCCGGCGCCACCGGCGCAGGCTCGCCGCCGAAAGCCGGGCATTGACCATCGCCATGGGCACGCCCCGCCGCGCCGTCTCATAGACCAACCGCGGCCAGAGCTCGCTCTCGATCCAGATGGCCAGATCCGGCCGCCAGTGCCCGAAGAAGCGCCGCACGGCATCGCGCGTATCGACCGGTACGAACTGGTGCAGCGCGCCGGCCGGCAGCACCTCTGCCATGCGCCGCGCCGAGGTCACGGTGCCCGTGGTCATGAGCACCGTCGCCGCATCGCCCGGCGCGCAGCGCACCTCGTCGCGTTCGCGCAGCGCCGCGATCAGCGGCAGCGCCGAGGTGGCCTCGCCCACGCTCGCCGCATGCAGCCAGATCAGCCGTCCCGCCGGCCTCGGCAGCCCGGCCCGGCCCAGCCGCTCGCCCAGCCGCGCCCGGTCCTCCTTGCCGCGCGCCAGCCGCCGGCGCAGGATCGGCGCCGCGATCGGATCGGCCAGCCGGGATGCCAGCAGGTAGGCGGCCAGCCCCGGCGAGCTCATGCTTGCGCGGCCGCCTGCGCGATCGGCGGGCCGGGCTGGACGGGCTCGCGGCCGCAAAGGGCGTCGGCCCGGTCCGTGATCTCGGTCAGCGCCGTCTCGATCCGCCGCAGATAGTCCTCCGCCGCCTCCGGGTCGCCCTCGGGCGGCGGCAGCAGCGGCTCGCCCCAGATCTGCACGCCGGGGCCGAAGGGGAACGGCAACAGGAACCGGTCCCAGCTGGCCAGCACGCGCCCCCAACGGGTCGAGAAGGCGACCGGCTGCACGGGGCAGCGCGTCTCGATGGCCAGCTGCGCCGCGCCGACCTGCGCCCGCATTCGCGGGCCCCGAGGGCCGTCGGGCGACATGCCGATGATCGCCCGTTCGCGCCTCAGCTCGCGCCGGGCGCCGACATAGGCCCGCAGGCCGCCCTTGTCGCGCGCCTTGCCGCGGTCGTAGGTCGAGCCGCGCACCGAGTGGATGCCGAACCGCCCGACGATGCCCGTGATCAGCTCGCCGTCCTGGTTGTTCGAGATCATCGCCACCGTGCGGCGCTGCCTGTCGCCAAAATACGGCGACATGAAAAGCCGCCCGTGCCACATGACGACGATCACGCCCGTGCCCTCGGCGAGCAGCCGGTCGTAACGCTCGCGCCCCTCGATCCGCCAGCGCGTGGTGCCGTTGACCAGCCGGATGTAGAGCGCGCCGAGCCGCGCCGCGGCCGCCCGGCCGGTTTTCGAATGGCGCAGCCATCGGGCGAGGCTCTCGATCGCCACGGGAACTCAGCCGCCGAGCGCCGTCCGCTCGGCGCTGCCCTCGCGCTCCTCGTCGACCAGCCGGTGCAGATGGGCGATGAAGTAGCGCATATGCGCGTTGTCGACGGTGCGCTGCGCCGCCGATTTCCAGGCGAGGTGCGCCCTGGCATAGCTTGAATAGATCCCGACGATGTCGAGGTTCTCGGGGTCACGGAACTCGGTCCCCTGCGGGTCGACCAGCTCGCCGCCGAACACCAGGTGAAGCATGGCTTTGGCCATCGGGTAGACTCCTCGCTGTCGGCGCGCAGCCTAGCCGCCGCGGCGCCCAGGCGAAAGCCCCGCCCGCCAGCGCCTCACCGGGGCTCAGTCGCGCCCCGCGCGGCCGTCTCGGGCAGCCGGCGCGCCAGGATCCTGCGGTGCAGCGCGTGCGGCGCCGCGATCACGCCCGCCTGCATGGCGCCGGGCGTGTTGAAGCACAGCTCGGCGCCCTGCCCGTCCGTCACCCGCGCCCCTGCCTCGGCCGCGATCAGCGCGCCCGCGGCGATGTCCCATTCAAAGGCGCGCCGAAAGGTCAGCATGGCGTCGAAGCGCCCCTCCGCCACCAGGCACATGCGCCAGGCGAGCGACGAGCGGAAATGCCGCTGCAGGGGCGGCGGCCCGCCGGGCCAGTGCTCGGGCAGCATCTGCTTGCGCGCGGTCAGGACAGTGGCGCGCTCAACGCGCTCCTCGCCCGAGGCGGCGATCGGGCGCCCGTTGCGGAACGCGCCCTGCCCGGCCGTCGCGCTGTAGAGCTCGCCCCTCGCCGGCAGGTTCACCACGGCGGCGACCGGGCGGCCGCGCTCGACGACGGCCAGCGCGACGGCGAATCCCGAACTCGCCCGCGATGAACGACCGCGTGCCGTCGATCGGGTCGACGACGAAGACACGCTCGGCGCGCAGTCGCGCGGCGCCGTCCTCGCTCTCCTCCGAGAGCCAGCCGTACTCCGGTCGCAGCGCGCCCAGCCGCTCGCGCAGCATCCGGTCGATCTCCAGATCCGCATTGGTCACCGGGCCGAGATCATCAGCCTTGTGAAACACCTCCAGCGGCGTCTGGAAGTGCCGCTGCGCGATCTCGCCGGCGGCCCGCGCCGCCTCGATCAACAGCTCGGTGTCGTCCCGAGGCTCTGGCCGGGCCTCAGGCACCGACGGTCAGGCCCTCGACCAGCAGCGAGGGGACCGAGACCGCCCTGTTCGGATCGGCGTCGTCCGCTGCCTGGATCGTGCGCAGCATCTCGGGCAGCGACCCGGCGATGGTGATCTCGTTCACCGGATAGGCGATCTGGCCCCCCTCGATCCAAAAGCCGGCCGCGCCGCGGCTGTAGGCGCCGGTCGTCGGGTTGATCGAGGCGCCGATCATCGAGGTCACCAGCAAGCCCGTGCCCATCTCGGCCATCAGCGCCGCGCGGCTGCGGGGGGCTTGCGTCATGCGGATGTTGGACGTGCCGGGGCTGGGCGGCGCGGTCGTCCCGCGCCGCGCATTGCCCGTCGTGACGAGGCCCAGCTGGCGGGCGCTGGCGCAATCGAGGATCCAGCGCACCAGCCGGCCGTCCTCGACCACCGCTTGGGCACGCGCAGCGATGCCCTCGGCATCGAATGGCCGCGAGGCGGGGCCTCGCACGATCAGCGGGTCCTCGATCACGTCGACCCCGTCCGGCAGCACCGGCTGATCCATCCGGCCCTGCAGCCAGCTCGACCCCCGCGCCACTGAAGCGCCGTTGGCGGCGCCCAGCAGGTGGCCGATCAGCGAGGCCGCGACCCGCTCGTCGAACATCACCGGCACGGCCCCGCCGGGCGGCCGCCGCGGCCCCAGCCGCTCGACCGCGCGCCGCCCGGCGCGTTCGCCGATCCATTCGGGCGAGGGCAGGTCGGCGCGGTGCCGACGCCCCTCTCCGGCATAGTCGCGCTCGCGCCCGAGCCCCGTCCCGGCGATCGCCGAGACCCCGAGGCCCGTATCCGTGCGCCGATAGCTGCCCGAGAACCCGTTCGTCGCGGCCAGCGTGATCCGACCGTCGCTCCAGGACGCGCTCGCCTGCTCGACCTGCACGACGCCCTCGACGGCCAGCGCCGCCGCCTCGGCTGCCAGCGCCAGCGCCTCCAGCGCCTCGGGCGTCGCCCGATCGCCCGGGTCGACCAGATCCAGCGCCTCGGCGCTGGCGCCCTGCGCGACCTGCTCCGGTCCCGCCAGCCCGCACCAGCGGTCCTCGGGCGCCTCGCGGGCCATGGCCACCGCGCGCTCGGCGAGATCCGCCAGCATCTCGGGCCGCAGATCCGACGAGGCGACGCAAGCCTGCCGGTGGCCGATCAGCACGCGGAGGCCCGCCTCGCGCGATTCCGAGCGCTCGGCCTCCTCCAGTGCGCCGCCGGCAACGCCGATCGACACCGAGCTCTCGGCCACGACCAGCGCGTCCGCCGCGTCCGCTCCCGCCCGGCGCGCCGCGTCGAGCAGGCGCTCGGCCGTCTCCAGATCGTCCCGGCTCACAGCCCGACCAGCCCGTGGCCGATCGCGCCGAGCGCCGCCAGGCCCGTCGCCGTCAATGTCAGGATCATGCCCCACATCCGAAAGGTTATGCCTGGACGGTCCAGCACGAATTGCAGCCCGTGCAGCACCCGGCCGACAAGAAAAAAGAGGCCGAGCAGCGCCACGACCCAGGCAGGCGCCCCCGAGCCTTCGGCCAGCCCCAGCAGGATCAGAAAAATCGGGATCGTCTCGGCCGCGTTGCCATGTGCCCGGATCACCCGCAGCCCGTCCGCGTACCCACCATCGCCCAGCGCCACCTGCCGGGCGCCGCGAAAGGCGATCACCCGGCTCTGCAGGAACATCAGCCACAACGCCAGCAGGCCGGCGAAAATCGAGGTGACAGGCAGGACCATCGCGCGCTCCGGGCGGGCATCGACCGTCTTGGAGATAGCGGTGCCGGCGGCGAATGGAACCCCGGGGCAGGTCTCCCGCGGGTGGCTGGCGGGGACGCCGACGCCGTCAGCGCCGGATCAATGCGTCCAAACGGAGCGCCGGTCGTGCGCGAAATTGCCGCCATAGCCGCGCGGCCGGACATTCGGCGCGCGGCGGTGCGCTTCCTCGACGATGAAGGGGATGCCGTTGCGCTCGGCATACTCGATCGCCGCTTCCTTGGTGTCGAAGCGCAGCCTGACCTGGCTGTTCATGTCGGCCGAGCTTGTCCAGCCCATCAGCGGGTCGATGCTCCGCGGCAGCTCCGGCGCGAATTCCAGCGTCCAGCACCGGGCGTTGCCCTGCCCCGACGTCATAGCGCTGCGCGCAGGCCGAAAGATCCTGGCTCTCATCAATGCGCTCCCCGAGAGATCCAGATCGGATATCGCCCGCAAGCCGCGTCGAGGCAAGCCTTGCCGATCAAAGAAAGATCGGCGTCAGGATCAGGGCCCAGAGGCAGAGGCCCAGCAGGGCCGCGATCAGAAAGGGCTCGAACCCCGTGGTCTGGCGCCTCGGCTGCGCGGCCACCACTCGGGGGACCATCGGGGGGCGCCGCCCCGCCTCGCGGTGCAGGCGACGATCATCGGCGAGCTGTGCCACTTGCATGGTGTATGCTCCCTCTCATGCGCGCCGGAATCGCGGCTCCGGAAGGTGCCAGAATTCCGCCGCACTCATTAAGACGCGGCTAACGCGATTGAGACCGCGTTCCTTCTACTCCATATCCGAACGCATGTCCGACCGAATCGCTCCCGTGCTCTCGTCGCCTCGCCCCAAGACCCGTCCCGGCGAGACGCGCGACAAGCTCGAAGGCGGCCGTCGCCTGGTCATGGCGACGCCCTTCGAGCCCGCCGGGGATCAGCCCCGCGCCATCGACGAGCTCGCCCACGGCGTCATCGGCGGCGAGCAGGACCAGGTGCTGCTCGGCGCCACCGGCACCGGCAAGACCTTCACCATGGCCAAGGTCATCGAGGCGACCCAGCGCCCGGCGATCATCCTCGCGCCCAACAAGACGCTGGCGGCGCAGCTCTACGGCGAGTTCAAGTCTTTCTTCCCGGAAAACGCCGTCGAGTATTTCGTCAGCTACTACGACTACTACCAGCCCGAGGCCTACGTTCCGCGCAGCGACACCTATATCGAGAAGGAAAGCCAGATCAACGAGCAGATCGACCGGATGCGCCACTCTGCGACCCGGGCACTGCTCGAGCGCGACGACGTCATCATCGTCGCCTCGGTCTCGTGCATCTACGGCATCGGCGCCGCCGAGACGTATTCGGCGATGACCCAGGACCTGATCGCGGGCGCGGCCTATGACCAGCAGGCAGTATTGCGCGAGCTCGTCACCCAGCAATACCGCCGCAACGACGCCGGCTTCGCGCGGGGTTGCTTCCGGGTGCGCGGCGACTCGCTCGAGATCTGGCCCGCCCACCTCGAGGACCGCGCCTGGAAGCTCTCCTTCTTCGGCGACGAATTGGAGCGCATCGACGAGTTCGACCCGCTGACCGGCCACAAGACCGACCGGCTCGACCGCGTCCGCGTCTATGCCAACTCGCATTACGTCACGCCGCGGCCCACGCTGAACCAGGCGATCAACGGCATCCAGGAGGAGCTGCAGCTCCGCCTCGACCAGCTGATCAAGGAGGGCCGCCTTCTCGAAGCCCAGCGCCTCGAGCAGCGCACCAATTTCGACCTGGAGATGATCCAGGCGACCGGCGCCTGCAACGGCATCGAGAACTACAGCCGCTATCTGACGGGCCGCAAACCCGGCGAGCCGCCGCCCACCCTTTTTGAATACATCCCCGACACCGCCATCTGCTTCGCCGACGAGAGCCACGTCACCGTGCCCCAGCTCGGCGGCATGTACCGCGGCGATTACCGCCGCAAGTTCGTCCTGGCCGAGCATGGCTTCCGCCTGCCCTCCTGCATGGACAACCGCCCCCTCAAATTCGAGGAATGGGACGCCATGCGCCCGCAATCGGTCTTCGTCTCGGCCACTCCCGGCCCGTGGGAGATGGAACGCACCGGCGGCGTCTTCACCGAGCAGGTCATCCGCCCGACCGGCCTGATCGACCCGCCGGTCGAGATCCGCCCCGTCGCCTCCCAGGTCGACGACCTGATCGACGAATGCCGCCGCGTCGCCCAGGCCGGCTACCGCGCGCTCGTCACCACGCTGACCAAGCGCATGGCCGAGGACCTGACCGAGTACATGCACGAGCAGGGCATCCGCGTGCGCTACATGCATTCGGACATCGACACGCTGGAACGCATCGAGATCCTGCGCGACCTCCGCCTCGGCGCCTTCGACGTGCTGGTCGGCATCAACCTGCTGCGCGAGGGCCTCGACATCCCCGAATGCGCGCTGGTCGCCATCCTCGACGCCGACAAGG
This sequence comes from uncultured Alphaproteobacteria bacterium, assembly GCA_963822985.1. Classification (GTDB taxonomy): domain Bacteria; phylum Pseudomonadota; class Alphaproteobacteria; order Rhodobacterales; family Rhodobacteraceae; genus Thermohalobaculum. The sequence goes on from CAWGJU010000003.1 coordinate 332,314, forward strand.
AGGGTTTCCTCCGCTCGGAGACCTCGCTGATTCAGACGATCGGCCGCGCCGCCCGCAACCTCGACGGCCGCGTCATCATGTACGCCGACGGCATCACCGGCTCGATGGAGCGGGCGATGCAGGAGACCGAGCGCCGCCGCGAGAAGCAGACCGCCTACAACATCGAGCACGGCATCACGCCCGCGACGATCCGCAAGAACGTCGATGACATCATGCAGGGCACCTACCAGGGCGCCGCCGACATGGAGCGCGTCACGGCGCGGCTGGACAAGGGCGCCAAGACAAAGCTCGGCAGCAACCTGCAAACGGTCCTCGAAGGCTTGCGCCGCGACATGCTGAAGGCCGCCGAGAACCTTGAATTCGAGGAGGCCGCGCGCCTGCGCGACGAACTCCGCCGGCTGGAGGCGGTGGACCTGGCCGTCCACGACGACCCGCTGGCCAGACAATCGGCGATCGAGGAAGCCGTGGGCCAGCAGAGCCCGCGCGCGCGTTCGACCACCGGCAAACCGGGGACGCGGGCCCCCAAGGGAAAGGGTCGAAGCCGGCGAGGGCCGTAACCGTGGGTGTCAGCAAGGTCAAGGTGCGTCAGCGCACCAGCGCGAGCGAACCCGCGTCTGCCCCTCTCTTCTCACCAAAGAGCCCAATCGACGGCTTTCAGACCTCGTCGGGAAACTTCTCGACGAGCTTTCCCTGGGCATAACCCCGCCCTGAGGGGCCCTACGCGCCCTCAAGCCGCCGTCGGCATCACAAATTCGGGCCGCAGCGCCTCGTGGACCGGTCGGCCGTCCGACGGCCTGGGCACGCCGGCCGCCGGGTCATAGAAGGCGTGATAGGTCGCCGGCATCTTGCCCGCGTCGTGGCCCATCAGGTTCGGCACGATCGCGCGAAGACGGTGCTGCTTGTCGTCGAGCATGATCGGCCTGCCGCACTCCTTGCAGGTGCAGAGCTCAATCGGGCCGTTCGGGTTCTGGTCGTTGAACGGCTGGCGGTTGAGCTTGCTCTCGTCGTCGACCTTGAGCTCGCCGTGCTTGAAGAACACCACATGCGTCGTCGGCTGCCCGGTCACCCGCTTGCAGACCGAGCAGTGGCAGGTGTGGCTGTCGATCGGATCGGCGTCCGCATGGGTGTGCACATGGTCGCAGCCGCCTTCGTATTTGTGAGCCAATGTCGTGCCCTCCCCTTTTCGCGAGCAGCATACACCCGCCACTGACGTTGCGTAAACCGTCCACGCAAGAAGCCGGGGGTCTGCGGGGACCCACTGCCGCCCGGTGGCCTCGATCGTTCGATCTTCGGGGTCCTTCCGCCCGCTCGGCGGGGGCCCGGTCCCCCGCTCATGCGCCGCCATGCCCGCGCCGGCCATACGCTTCGGTGAAGCGCGATACGGGGCGTTCCGGCTTTGCGGGCGAGCCACCGATCTTTCTCGGAACACTCGGCGGCGGCGATCGTTTTCGATCCCGACAGAGGCAGACAACACGGAGGTTTCAATGAAGTTCATCCTGGCAGCCGCATTTGCCACGGGCATGTCCACCGCCGCGCTTGCGCAGACCATCGACGGCGGGAGCGTGATCTCGCTCGACGACTGGGCCTATGACGACCTCTATGCCGGCGGCTGGAGCGCCGACGAGTTCATCGACGAGATGGATGTCGTCGGGCCCACCGGGGAAGACATCGGCGACGTCGAGGACATAGTTGTCGGCGGTTCGGGCCAGATCCTCTCGGTCATCGTCGAGGTCGGCGGTTTCATCGACATCGGCGACACGCATGCGAGCGTGCCCTGGGATCAGGTGAGTGTGCAGGGCGACACCGTCGTCGTGCCCCTGACCGAAGAGAACCTCGAGGACTACGATGTCTTCGACTATGCGGGTCTGCAGGGCGGGCAGCTCAGCGACGAGATCGTCCGCGGCGTCGACGACCTCGAGGCCGGCGCCCGCGCTTGGCGCGTCTCGGAGTTGATCGGTGACTATGCCCGCATACGCAACGCCGACACCTACTCGAACTACGGCTATGTCAGCGACCTCATCATGCGGGACGGCGCGATCGCCGCGACGGTGATCGAGCCCACCGTCGGCTATGGCGGCGGCTACTATGCCTATCCGTACTACGGCTATGGCGGCGGCTATGGCTGGGAGCCCGGCAGCCCGTATTACGACCTGCCCTACACACAGGATCAGGTCGGCGCGCTCGATGCGTTCGATTACAACCGCTTCGCGATGTAATCCGAGCGCGGCCCAAGCGCGACGGCGGGTACCCATGGCAGGGCGCGACAGAGAGGGCCGGCGACCTACAGGTTGCCGGCCCTTTGATCCCGCGCGGCGGCGTCACCGCGCCGAGCGAAAGAGCGCCGCCAGCAGGTGCCGCTAGTCGACGGGAGACGGAACGGCTGCCACACTTGGTCGTTGGTTCGTTGATGCGAAGAGAATCGGTGCTGCGACCCCCGATATGCCACTTCCTGACCGAAACAACGTTTCACAGGCGGCCGCATCCCGCGCCAACGTCGTGCTGCTGACCGTCTGCGGCTGGTTCGGCATCCTGGGCGCCGGCGCCGCTGTGGTCTCGGACATCATCGGCAGTTTGGTCGTGCCGAACTATGACTGGATCTCGGATACGATCAGCGACCTCGCGGCGGGCCGGTACTCGATGATTCAAGATGTCGGCCTCTACGCCTTCGCCGCAGCGCTGCTCGCCTGCGCGATCGGTGCCGCCAACGTCCACACCGGGCAGAACCGCTGGACGGCCGGTGTCCTTGCGCTGGCCCTGATGGGCGCGATGGTCACGGTGATCGGCGCCCGCAACGAGTACGGCGACAATGACGCCGTCCAGACCTGGGGTGTGCATCTCGGCCTGGTCTACGTGCTGATGCTGCTGTTCTTGGCGACGACGCTGGTGATGGGGCCCGGCATGGGCCGGCTGCGTTCGCGCTTCCGAACCTGGTCGTTCGTCTGCTCGGCGTTGTTCGTCCTTGCCGGCATCGCCTATTTCTTCAGCCCCCGCGGTTATACCGGCCTGACCGAGCGCGCCGTCGTCCTCGTCGCGATCGCCTGGGTGGTGACGGTCTCGCGCATGCTGCTCGAACTTCGCAGCGAGGTCCGAGAATGAAGAGCGGCCTCGACCGCTCTTTCCCATCACTCCGGTTGCCTTGACTTACTGCGTGGGCGCAGCGGCGCCACCCTCGGCCGGGGCTCCGGTACCGAGCGCTCCCGCCTCCATCGGCGGAGTGCCCGGGGTCGCCGGGGCGGTCCGGGTCGCCGGGGCCGGCGCGGGAACGGCGGCGGCCTGCGCCTCTCGCTCCTACTCCTGGGCGGTCGTGAACTCGGGGGCGGCCTCCAGCGCCTCGCGTGACGCGTCTATGATCAGCTGCGGATCGCCATCCTCGTCCTCCAGCACCCTGAGCTGGCGCATCTCGATGGCGACGCTCTTCTCGCCAAGCCCGAGGAAGCCGCCGACGCCGATCACCACACCCTGGATCATCCCGTCGAGGCCGACGATCGCGTCGTCGATCTCGCCGACATCTTCGCCGTCGGCGTTGTAGATCGTCGCGCCGATCAGGTCGCTGGCCAGGATCGAGTCCGCGTCCTGCAGCGTGATCGCGCCTTTTACTGGCTCGGGCGGCACATCGGTCTGCGTCACGGCAGTCTGGGTCACGACGGTCTGGGTCACGGCGATCTGGGCCGCGGCGGTCTGGGCCGCATCAGTCTCCACCGGTTCCACGACGTCGGCGGTCTGCTCGGTTCCCCGGGTCGTGTCTCCAAAGGGCGCTCTCGGTCGCCTCTACCACGCCCCCCGCCGCCTGCTCGGCACCTTCGGCCACCTGTTGGCGCCCTCCGCAGCTCGCTCGGCGACCCGGGCGGCGGCGTCGGTCGCCTGCTCGCCCTCCTGCCCTGCCGCCTGCCCGGCCGCATGGGCGGCATCGCCACTTGCCGAGCGGTCCCGGACAGGCGCCGAACTCCCCGCCCCAGCCGCCGCTCGCCGCCCGATTCAGCCAGACCCGCGACGGCCCGCGACGGTCAAGCCGTTGACAGCCACCCTAAACCGTGTTCGGGCTGCTGCATCTTCCGCGGGTCACTGCGGCAGGGGAGAGCAATGGCACAGGCAATGAACCTCTCTGACGCGTCCGAGGCCCTGCGCTTCGCCATGCGCGAGACCGTGCGGCGCCATGCGATCCTTTATCTGATCCAAGGCGCTCTCATGGTGATCGGCGGCGTGGTCGCGGTGCTGTACCCGCTGTTTACCACGGTGGCGCTGGCGATCTTCGTCGGCTGGACGCTGATCATCATGGGCATCGTGCAGGGCATCGGCCTGATCGGCGCGACGAAGGTGCCGCATTTCTGGCTGCAGCTGATCTCGGTCGTGCTTGCGCTGATCATCGGCTGGCTTTTTATCCGCAACCCGGCCCAAGGCGTCGAAACGCTGGCGCTGCTGATGATCGTCTTCCTGATGATCGAGGGCATCGCCAAGATCGTGCTTGCGCTGACGATCCGACCCTTGACGCGCTGGGGCTGGATGCTGGCCAGCGGGCTGATCGGCGTGCTGCTGTCGGCCTGGCTGCTGGCCAATCCGACCGTCGGCATCGTCATACTGGGGCTGTTCTTCGGGATCACGCTGATCCTCGAGGGCGCGGCGCTGGCGGCCCTGGCCTGGGAGGCGCGCCGGGCACGGGCTTGAGCACGGCCTTGAGCACGGGGCCTGAGCGCGGGAGCTCGCGCCGCGCGCCTAACGCCGCACGATCAGCTGGACGATCACCAGAACCGCCACGGCGCCGATCGCGGCAAGGACAAGGATCAACAACAGCCCGCCCGCGGCCAGCGCTCCGGCGGCCAGCACGGCCACGATGAAGGGCAGCAGAAGGGCGCCGACCACGCCGATGACGATGTTGCGCGGCATGTTGCGCCCACCCTGGACCTGCGACGCGAGCACCCCCGCCAGCACGCCCACGACCAGCAGAAAGACAAAACCGATAACGCCCAGCGCGTGAAAGAACTCCTCCATGCGATCCTCCGCTCCCCTGACAGGGCACTGAACGTCGCATGCGGGGCGCCGGTTGCCTAGCCCCGCTCCTGGCTGCGACCTGGCCGCGACCTGGCCGCGAGGCAGCACTTGCGCGATGACCGCTTCGGCTTCAGACCAAAGGAGGAGGTTTCGCCCATGCAGCTGTCGCCCAGCCCGCGCATCCGCCGCAGCCCGTTCTACGACGCGACCGTCGCCGAGGGCGCGACGGCGTTCTCGGTCTACAACCGGATGCTGATGCCCACCTCCTATGGCGACGCGGCGGCCGAGTACCGGCGGCTGACAACGGGCGTCGCCATGTGGGACGTCGCCTGCGAGCGCCAGGTCGAGGTGACCGGCCCCGACGCCGCGCGCCTCGTCCAGATCCTGGTGCCGCGGCGGATCGACAAGCTGTCGGTCGGCATGGGGTGGTACGCGCCGGTCTGCGACCATCGCGGCGTGCTGATCAACGATCCCATCCTTCTGCGCCTGGCGCCTGACCGGTTCTGGTTCTCGATCGCCGATTCCGACCTCCGCCTCTGGGCCCGCGCCATCGCCGCCGAGCGGGAGCTCGACGTGGAGGTGACCGAACCGGATGTCTCGCCCCTCGCCGTCCAGGGGCCGAGAGCCGAGGACGTGGTCGCGAGCCTTTTCGACAATTCGATCCGGAGTCTCGGCAAATTCCGCTTCCGCGAGATGGAACTGGACGGCATCCCCCTTCTCGTCGCGCGGTCGGGCTGGTCGCACCAGGGCGGCTTCGAGCTCTATCTGCGCGATGGTCGCCGCGGCGCCGAGCTTTGGGACCGGGTCCGCGCCGCGGGCGAGTCCTCCGGTATCGGCCCCGGCGCACCGAACCCGTCCGAGCGGGTCGAATCGGGCCTGCTCTCCTGGGGCGGCGACACGGACGACGAGACGAACCCGTTCGAGGTCCGCATGGGTTCCTACGTCGACGTCGACGCGCCGGACGACACGGTCGGCATCAAGGCGCTCCGCCGGCTGCGGGAGCGCGGGCCCCGCCGGCACCAGCTGGGCGTGGCGCTCGAGGGCGACGAGCCGATCGCGGCGGACGGCCGCCATGCCGAGGTCTTTCGCGGCGCCACGATGGCCGGGCACATGACGGCTCTGGCCTGGTCGCCGCGCCTGGGCCTCAACATCGGCCTTTGCCTCGTCCGGACGGGTCTCGGGCCCGGCGACGCCGTTCGTGTCGTGCTCGCCGACAGCCGCGAATTGCCTGGCGAGATGCGCGACCTGCCATTCCAGTAGCGCGTCGGGATGGGGCACGGGCGCGGCTGCCCATCGCGCCCGTTCCCTCGCGCGCGCGCGAGCCTCAGTCGAGGTCATCCCAACGAGATCGACCCGGGCGTCGCTCACATTGCGTAGAAGAACTCCTCGCGCACGATGTGGCCGTTCGCGACATGGTAGATGCCGAGCTCCTTCATCCGCGGCATCCGCTCGCCCGTGTCCTTTCTCGATACTTCCATTTCGAAGATGACGCCGAAACGGTCGTCGCCATGCATGAACGGGCCCTCGACGGCGGAATCGTGCACCTCGTGGCTCGAAAACCACCAGTCGTGCTTGCCCTGGATAGCCTCGACGCCCTTGGTTTCGCGACCGGTGCCGCCCATGTCGGCGGCCTCGACCGACACCGCATCGGGCGCGTAAAGCGTCCTCAGCCCTTCGGCTTCGGTGTGATTGCGGCAGTGGGCGACCAGCTGCTCGGCGACTTCCTTGGTGGACGGCATGGGGTTCTCCCGTCAGATGTTCCGCTAATGTTCTCATCCTAGCCGAATCGCATGACGGTACCAAGACGCCTTTTCACGCGCTCGCGCCGCCGCTATCTGATCTTGCATGCTCGATACCCCAAACGGCCACAACCGCCCTGCCCTGCCGCCCGAGATCGCGCGGCGGCGGACCTTCGCCATCATCTCGCACCCCGACGCGGGCAAGACGACGCTGACGGAGAAGCTGCTGCTGCATGGCGGGGCGATCCAGCTGGCCGGCCAGGTGCGCGCGAAGGGCGAGGCGCGGCGGACGCGCTCGGATTACATGAAGATGGAGCAGGAGCGCGGCATCTCGGTCTCGGCCTCGGCCATGTCCTTCCCGTTCGACGGCCACTGGTTCAACCTGATCGACACGCCCGGCCACGAGGATTTTTCCGAGGACACCTACCGGACGCTGACGGCGGTGGACGCCGCCATCATGGTCATCGACGGCGCCAAGGGGGTCGAGAGCCAGACGCGCAAGCTGTTCGAGGTGTGCCGGCTGCGCGACCTGCCGATCCTGACCTTCTGCAACAAGATGGACCGCGAGAGCCGGGAGACGTTCGAGATCATCGACGAGATCCAGGAGACGCTGGCGCTCGACGTCGCGCCCGCCAGCTGGCCGATCGGCATGGGCCGCGACTTCATCGGCGCGTACGACATCTTGCGCGACCGGCTGGAGCTGATGAGCCGGGCCGAGCGCAATGTGAAGGGCCAGTCGATCAACTTGGAAGGCCTCGACGATCCGGAGATCGAGAAGCACGTCCCCGCCGCGCAGCTGGGCCAGCTGCGCGAGGAAGTGGCGATGGCGCGCGAGCTCATGCCCGCCTTCGACGCGCAGAGCTTCCTCGAAGGCCACATGACGCCGATCTGGTTCGGCTCGGCCATCAATTCCTTCGGCGTGCGCGAGCTGATGCGGGGCATTGCCGGCTTTGCCCCGCCGCCGCAGCCGCGCATGGCTGATGCCCGCCAGGTTTCCGCCGACGAACCAAAGGTTTCTGGCTTCGTGTTCAAGGTCCAGGCGAACATGGACCCCAAGCACCGCGACCGCGTCGCCTTCGTCCGCCTCTGCTCGGGGCATTTCGAGCGGGGCATGAAGCTGCACCACGTGCGGGCGAAAAAGCAGATGGCGGTGTCGAACCCCGTGCTCTTTCTCGCCTCCGAGCGCGAGACGGCCGAAGACGCCTGGGCCGGCGACATCATCGGCATTCCCAACCACGGCCAGCTGCGCATCGGCGATGCGCTGACCGAGGGCGAGGCCCTGAAGTTCACCGGGATCCCCAGCTTCGCGCCCGAGCTCTTGCAGGCCTGCCGCGCCGGCGACCCGATGAAGGCCAAGCACCTCGACAAAGCGCTGACCCAATTCGCCGAGGAGGGCGCGGCCAAGCTCTTCAAGCCCAGCATCGGCAGCGGCTGGATCGTCGGCGTCGTCGGCCAGCTGCAGTTCGACGTGCTGGCCAGCCGGATCGAGACCGAGTACGGCCTGCCTGTCCGGTTCGAGGCGACGCAATGGGTCGGCGCCCGCTGGATCTCGGGCCCCCGCGACCGTGTCGAGGCATTTGTCCAGGCCAACAAGGGCCAGATGGCGACCGATCACGACGGCGACCCGGTCTATCTCACACGCCTGCAATGGGATATCGACCGCGTGGTCCGCGACTGGCCCGAGATCACGCTCGCGCGGACGAAGGAGACGCATGTCTGAGCCGATCCACAGGCTGCGACCCAAAGCCGAGAAGGAAAAGACCATGAAGATCAGCGCCCGCAATCTGCTGAAGGGCAAGGTGCTCGACGTCAAGGAGGGTCCGGTGAACAGCCAAGTCCATGTCGACATCGGCGGCGGCAACACCGTCACCTCGATGATCACGACGGACGCCATCCGCGACCTCGGCGTCGCCGCGGGCAAGGACGTCTACGTCGTCATCAAGGCCTCGGAGGTCATGCTGGCGACGGACTGAGCGGACGAAGCCCTCCGTCGGGAGGCCGCCCGCGCCACCCGCGGCGGGGTGGATGCTTGCCGCCCATCTGCCTCGCTCACCGTCCCGCCGGCAGCAGGGCCCGATCAAAGGCCGCGAGGTCGACCGTCGATGCGGCGCCGTCGAGGACTCAGCCATGGGCTCGCCCATCGCGGGGGCGTTCAGGATGACCCAAACGCTGTGCCCGCTGGCGACATAGGCGCGCTCGACACCCAGCACTCGGCCGATCAGCGGCAGGCCATGGTGCGCCATGGGCGTCGCCCGAGCGGAAGACGAGGCTGTGGCCCTTCAGCCCGAAGACCGCCGGCAGCGGAGCGGACTGCCGCTACGGCTTCAACCCAACCGTGATCACACGAATTTCGGGCTAGCCGTCCTGCGTCACGAAGGCGTCGTCCTCCTCGTCGCCCTCCTCGCTGATCGCGATGCGGATGCCGCCGCGCGAGGTGGTGGTCACGCCGAGCATCTTGAGCTTGCGGTGCAGGGCGCTGCGCTCCATGCCGACAAAGGCCGCGGTCTTCGAGATGTTGCCGCCAAAGCGGTTGATCTGGGCGATCAGGTACTCGCGCTCGAACAGCTCGCGCGCATCGCGCAAGGGCAGGCTCGCCACCATGGCCATCACGGCGCCGAGGCCCTGCGCCCCGTCGATCCGCGGCGCGCCGCCGGGCAGCTCGTCCGCCTCGATCTCGCGCGCATCGCCGCCGAGGATCAGCAGCTGCTCCATCATGTTGCGCAGCTGGCGGACATTGCCCGGCCAGTCGCGCGTCTGCAGCGCGGCGAGCGCCGCATCGGTCAGCCGCCGGCGAACCAGTCCTTGCTCGCGGGCGAAGAGGTCGAGGAAGTGCTCGCAGAGCTCGGGGATGTCATCGCGGCGCCGCTCGAGCGGCGGCACCTCGATCGGCACGACGTTGAGCCGATGGAACAAGTCCTCGCGGAACCGCCCCTCGCCGATCAGCTTCGAGAGGTCGCGGTTCGTCGCCGAGATGACGCGCACATCGACGCGCACCGTGGCGCCCCCGCCCAGCCGCATGAAGGCCTGGTCGATCAGCACGCGCAGGATCTTGGACTGGGTGCCGGTCGGCATGTCGCCGACCTCGTCGATGAAAAGAGTTCCGCCATGCGCGCGCTCGAAGACGCCGGGCGTGACCATGGCGTCGACCTCGCGACCGAACAGCACCTCCTCCATGCGCGCGGGGTCGATGGACGCCGCGTTGACGACGACGAATGGCCGGTCGCGCCGCTCGGAATGGGCGTGGACATAGCGCGCCGCCACCTCCTTGCCGGAGCCGGGGCCGCCCGTCAGCATCAGCCGGCTGCCGCCGCGCGCCACCCGCTCGAGCTTGGCGCGCAGCGCGCCGATGGCGTGCGACGAGCCGACGATCCGCGCGTTGCGTTCTTCCAGCTGGCGCAGCCGCGTATTCTCGCGGCGCAGCCGGCTCGCCTCCAGCGCGCGGGTCACCACGACCATCAGTTGGTCCATGTTGAACGGCTTTTCGATGAAGTCGTAGGCGCCCTGCTTCACGGCGGCGACCGCGACTTCGATGTTGCCATGGCCCGAAATGATGACGACCGGAATGCCCGGATTGTCGCGCTTGACGGCTTTCAGGATCTCGATGCCGTCCATGCGGCTGCCCTGCAGCCAGATGTCGAGGATGATGAGATCGGGAGCGGCGTGCTCCATCGCCGCAAACGCGCTGTCGGCGTCGTGCGCCGTCCTCGCCGCGTGCCCCTCGTCGCGCAGCAAGTCCGAAATGATGTCGCGGATGTCCGCCTCGTCGTCGACGACCAGGATGTCTGCCATCGTCAGGCTGCCTCCCCTGCCTTGCCCTGCGCGGGTGCCTCGTAAGGCGACTCGGCGCGCGCCGGCGCCAGCCCCGCCACCTTTGGCAGCCGGACCGAGACGCGCGCCCCGTCCATGCCGTCCGCCCCGCTCGCATCGCCCAGCACCAGCTTTCCGCCGTGCTGCTCGACGATCTTCTTGACGATCGCGAGGCCGAGCCCCGTGCCCTTGGACCGCGTCGTCACATAAGGATCGGTCAACCGGTCGCGGCCGTCGCGCGGCAGGCCGAGGCCGTTGTCCTCGATCGTCAGCCGCAGCGTCCGCGCGCCTTCTTCCAGCGTCACCGCGATGCGCGGCGGCGGCGCCGCCTCGCCATCGCGCTCGGCCCGGGCGTCGACGGCGTCGGCGGCGTTCTGCAGCAGGTTCGTCAGCACCTGGCCGATCAGCCCACGGTCGACGAACCCCTCGACCCGCCGGTCGGGCAGCGACAGTGCATAGGCGATGTCGCCGCGCGCGCCCTGCTGCAGGACGATCGCCTCGCGCAGCAGAGCGCCGAGGTCATGCTCCGACGGCACGGGCTCGGGCATGCGGGCGAACTTGGAGAATTCGTCCACCATGCGGCGGATTTCGCCCGCCTGGCGGGTGATGACGTCGAGATATTGCTCCAGGCTCTCGCTGTCATCGCCCAGCCGGCCGCGGAACTTGCGCCGCAGCCGGTCGGCAGAGAGCTGGATCGGCGTCAGCGGGTTCTTGATCTCGTGCGCGATGCGCCGGGCCACGTCGCCCCAGGCGGCCATGCGCTGGGCCGAGGCCAGCGTCGTCATGTCGTCGAAGGTCAGCACGAAGCCTTCGGCAAGGTTGCCCGGCGAACGCGAGGCGACGCGGGCCAGGAACTCGCGGGCCTCGCCGCGCACCGACTGGCGGACCTCGCCGCGCGCGACCGAGCCCGGCGCCGCGCGCGCCGCCACGTAGAGCGCCTCCATGCCGGGCGCGATGCGGGCGAGCGGCGCGCCGATCGCCGCCGCCTGGTCGAGCGCCAGCATTTCGGCGGCGGCTTCGTTCATCAGCTCGACCCGGCCCTCGACATCGAGGCCGATGATGCCCGCGGTGACGCCGCTGAGCACCGCCTCGATGAACTCGCGCCGGCGCTCGGTCTCGTCGCGGGCACCCATCAACGCATCGCGCTGGGTCTTCAGCTGCCCCGTCATGCGGTTGAAGACGCGGCTCAGCATGGCGATCTCGTCGTCGCCGCGCTCTTCCTTGACGCGCACGTCCAGATCGCCGGCGCCGACCCGCTCGGCGGCGCCCGCCAGGCGGCCGACAGGCTTGGCAAGCCGCTCGGCAAAGCGCAGGCCCAGCATGATCGAGGCGAGGATCACGAGGAGCGCGAACCCCAGGTACAGGACGGCATAGTCCAGCAGCACGCTGCCCCGCTCGCGCTCCAGCCGCTCGTAGAACTGCATGGTGCCGCGTGTTTCGTCGAGCAGGCGCAGCACGTCGCCCTGGACGGGGTGCGAGATGTAGAGAAACGAGTCGAAAAAGTCCGCCAGGAAGACCAGCGCGCGCATCTCGTTGCGCTCGGGGTCCTCGATCAGCACGATCTCGCCACCGCGCGCGCGGGCGAGCTGATCGTCGCTCGGCGGTACGAAATGGAAGAGATAGCTGAAATCTCCGCGCGCGATGATCTGCTTGTCGAGGTTGAAGACATAGACGCGCGAGAGCTCGCGCACGAGCGCCTGCTGGTCGAGCATTTCGTCGAGCTGCGCCTGGGTAATGCCCTGCCGCGCGGCGCGGTTTAGGTCGGACGCCATGTTGACCGCATCCTGGCGGACATTGGCCAGGTGCTCGCGCTCATAGGCCTCGGCGGTTGCGATCGAGTTACGGACCACGCTGCCGATTCGGTCCGAAAACAGGCTCTCGAGGCCGATGCCGAGTGTCAGCGCCGCGAAAATGGCGACGATAACCGTAGGCCCCAGCGCCACGGCGGCGAAGACGCCGGCCAGGCGCAGGTGCAGCCGCGTCCCCTCGCGGCCCCGACGACGAGCCATGATCAACCAGCCGATGCGCCAGGCGATCATGGCCACGAGCGCCAGCACATAGCAAAGGTCGAGCAGCAGGACGATGCGGGTCTCGGCGTCCGAAGCCGCCGTCCGACCCTCGTCGCTCAGGACCCAGGCGGTGATGATCGCCAGAACCGGGCCGAGCAGCACCAGCAGCAGCATGCTGCGCCGGACCGCCCAGCCCGAGAGCGCGCCAAGCATGGCCCGCCAGCGCGGCCGTCTCTCCGCCGGCGCGGGAAGAGTGCTGATGTCCGCCACGTGCCCTCGTGCCGCGTGCGCGGTCGTTTCCCCCGCGGCCGCGGCTTGCCTGCTCTACTGTTGCTCGCCTACACCAGTTTTCGGCTACGTGTGACCGGAATGTCAAGCTCCCGGATTTTTTTTCGGAGCGTATTGCGGTTGATTCCCAGTAATTCCGACGCGCGCAGCTGGTTCCCGCGGGTCGCGGAGAGGGTCAGCGCGATCAGCGGCATCTCGATTTCGCGCAGCACGCGGTCATAGAGGCCGGGCGGCGGCAGGACGTCGCCATGCCGCCGGAAATAGCGGTCGAGGTGCATCTCGACCGCGGCGCCGAGGCTGTGCGCCGCGGGGCCGGGCTCGGCCAGGTCGATGCGCTCCTCCTCGCTAAGCGCGGCCAGTTCCTGCGCGACGGCCTCGCCGGGGATGCGGTCCTCGGGGCAGAGGATCGCCAGCCGCCGCATCAGGTTCTCGACCTCGCGCACATTGCCCGGCCAGGAATGCCCCCTCAGCGCCTCGAGCGCGCCGGGCGTCAGCGATTTTCGCGGCAGCCCTTCGGCGGCGGCGCGGCGCAGGAAGTGCCGCGCCAGATCGGCCAGGTCGCCGACCCGCTCGCGCAGCGGCGGCAGGCGGATCGGCACGACGTTCAGCCGGTAGAACAGGTCCTCGCGGAACCGCCCCTCGGCGATCAGCCCGCGCAGGTTCTGGTGGGTCGCCGCGACGATGCGCACATCGGCGCGCCGGCTGTCGCGGCCGCCGACGCTGGTGAACTCGCCCTCCTGCAGCACGCGCAGCAGGCGGGTCTGCGCCTCGGGCGGCATGTCGCCGATCTCGTCGAGGAACAGCGTGCCGCCTTGCGCCTGCTCGAAGCGGCCGGCGGTGCGCGCCGTCGCGCCCGTGAACGCGCCCCGCTCATGGCCGAAAAGCTCCGACTCGATCAGCTCGCGCGGGATCGCCGCCATGTTGACGGCGACGAAGGGCCCGCGCGAGCGCCGGCCGAAATCGTGCAGGGCGCGCGCGACCAGCTCCTTGCCGGTGCCGCTCTCGCCCGAGATCATCACCGTCAAATCGGTCTGCGTCAGCCGCGCCATCACGCGATAGACTTCCTGCATCGCCGGCGACCGGCCAATCAGCGGCAGGTTCTCCTCGGCCGGCTTCTCCGGCTCGCCCGGCTCGCTCGCCTCGGCCCGCCTGGCCCGGCGCTCGAGGCCGGACTGGACGTGGCCGAGCAGCTCCTTCAGGTCAAAGGGCTTCGGCAGGTACTCGTAGGCGCCCACCTCGGCCGCGCGGATCGCCGTCAGCACATTGTTCTGCGCGCTCATGACGATCACCGGCAGGTCAGGCCGCTTGCGCCGGATCGCCGGCAGCAGGTCCAGCGCGTCGCCGTCCGGCATGTGCACGTCCGTGATGACGATGTCGCCCTCGCCCTCCTCGACCATGCGCCAGAGCGCCGAGGACGAGCCCGTCGCCCGTACCCGGCAGCCGATCCGCTGCAGCGCCTGGCTCAGCACCATCCGGATCGACCGGTCGTCATCCGCCAGCAGCACGGTGCCCAGCATCAGGCCGCCCGCTCGCCGCGGGCGCCGCCGCCTTCGTGGCCATGGCCGGTGCCGTCATCGGCGGCCAGGTCCTCGGCGCTCGCCACCGGCAGCAGCATGCGGAACGTCGTGAACCCCGGCGTCGATTCGCAGCTGATCACGCCGCCATGGTCGGCGATCACCTTCGAGACCAGCGCCAGCCCCAGCCCCGAGCCCTTGGCCTTGGAGGTCACGAAGGGCTCGAAGATGTGCGGCTTCAGCTCCTCCGGCACGCCCGAGCCATTGTCCGAGATCGTCACCTGCAGCGGCAGGCTCTCGGTGCCCCGGCCGGTGCGGACCTTGACGCCGGCGCGGTAGGCGGTGCGCAGCATGATCAGCCCGCCCACCGGCGGCGTCGCCTCGGCAGCGTTCTTCAAGAGGTTCAGCATCACCTGCATCAGCTGGGCGGCGTCGCCGACCGTCGCCGGCAGCGAGGGGTCGTATTCCTCGACGAAACGCAGATGGCTGCCGAACCCCACCTTGGCCGACTTCGCCGCGCGGTCGAGCACGTCATGCACGTTGACGGGCACCCGGCGCGGCAGCCGCACGTCGCCGAAGGCCTCGAAGCCGGCGACGAGTTCGCCTATCCGGTCGGCCTCCTCGCGGATCAGGTCGGTCAGCTCGCGGTCCTCGGCCGAGGCGTTCATTGCCAAAAGCTGCGCCGCGCCCGAGATGCCGGCGAGCGGGTTCTTGATCTCGTGTCCCAGCATCGACGCCATGCCGACGACGCTGCGCGCGGCATCCCGGCTGGTCAGCGCCCGGCCCATGCGCTCGGCATTGGCGCGCGGGTGGATCAGCACGAGTATCTCGCCGCCATCCAGGGGCTGTGTGAAGAGGTCGACCAGGCGCATCGGCGCATCGGGCCAGGCCAATTCGACCGTGTACTCGCCCAGCGCCTGGCCGCCGGCCGCCGCGCGCCGGACCAGGTCCGCCAGCCGGCTGTCCTCGCCGGCCAGCTCGGCGAGCGCGCGCCCGGTCAGCGCCCGGCGCGATATGGCGAGGAAATCCTCGGCGGCGCCGTTCAGCTCGCGCACGCGGCCGTCGGCGTCCAGCAGAACCGCGGGGCTCGGCAGCGCTTGCCACAGCGCCTCGTAGTCGACGCCCGCCATCACGCCGCCCGCGCCAGCGCGGCGCCGAGCTCCGCATCCGCATCGAGCGCGCCGAGCTCGGCAATTCCAGCCATCAGCCGCCGCGGATCCTCCTCCCGGATCAGCCGTGGCCTGAGCGCGCTCGCACCCGGCACCTGCGCCAGATAGCCGTCGAGATGCTTGCGCATCGAGCGGACGCCGACCGCCGTGCCGTGAAACGCCATCGCCGCCTCGACATGCTCGGCCACCAGGGCGGCGAACCCTGCCCCGCGCGGCCGCATCGGCGCCGGCCGCCCGGCCAGTCCCGCCAGCCCGGCCGCGATCTCGGCCAGCATCCAGGGCCGGCCCACCGCCGCCCGGCCGACCATCACCGCCGCCGCCCCCGAGAGCCCCAGCGCCCGCCGCGCCGTCGCGGCGCAGCCGATGTCGCCATTCGCCACGACGGGAATGCGAACGGCGTCGACCACGCCGCGGATCGCCGCCCAATCGGCCTCGCCTTGATAAAATTGGCCGCGCGTCCGCCCGTGCACGGTGATCATCCGCACGCCGGCCAACTCGGCCCGCGCGGCGATGCAGGGCGCGTTGCGCGTCGCGTCGTCCCAGCCGAGCCGCATCTTCAGCGTCACCGGCACCCCGCCCGCGCGGTCCGCCGCGTCGACGACGGCCTCGACCACGGCCAGCGCCAGCTCGGGCTGGCGCATCAGCCCCGCTCCGGCTGCCCGCCTGGCCACCTTCTTGGCCGGGCAACCCATGTTGATATCGATGATGCGCGCGCCCTCGCCCGCCAGCCGGCGCGCCGCCTCGGCCATGGCCGCCGGGTCCCAACCGGCGATCTGCACGGCGGTGCCGACGCTGCCCGCGGCGATCTCGGTCCGTGCCAGCGCCGAGGGCGAGCGCGCCAGCAGCTCGCGGCTCGCCAGCATCTCCGAGACGACCAGCCCCGCGCCAAACCGCGCGACCAGCGCGCGGAACGGCCGGTCGGTCAGTCCCGCCATGGGCGCCAACAACACCGGCGGATCGATCAGGGTGTCCCCCAGACGCATTGCCTAATCCTTGTGCAATCGGATTCTTAGCGGCCCGCCGGGGCCGGCGCAAGCGACGCCTAGTTGCGCTCTGCGCGCAGCCCTTCATCCTGCGGTCGAACACGCGCCGCCGTGCTTGTGCCTTGCTTGTGCTTCCGGGCGCTTGTCCTTTTTCCGCGGACGTGCCAAGGCCCCGCGCCATGGAAAGCGCCGCCATCATCGTCGCCGCCGGCCAGGGCCTGCGCCTCGGCGGCCCGGTGCCAAAGCAGTACCAGGCGCTCGGGGCCGAGCCCGTGCTGACCCGGACGCTGCGCGCCGTGCTGGCCGCGCCACTCGATGCGGTCGTGGTCACCATCCACCCCGGCGCCCGGGAACTCTACGACGCCGCGGCGGCGCGGCTCGCCGATCCGCGCCTGCTGGCGCCCGTGGCGGGCGGCGCGACGCGGGCCAAGTCGGTACGGAACGGCCTCGAGGCGCTCGCGCCCCACGCCCCCGCCCGCGTCATCGTGCACGACGCCGCGCGCCCCTTCGTGGCGCGGGCCGACATCGCCGCGCTGCTGGCCGAGGACGGGGCGGCGATCCTGGCCGAGCCGCTCGTCGACGCGCTCTGGCGCGAGGCCGACGGGCTCGCCTCCGAACCGGTGCCCCGCGCCGGGCTCTGGCGGGCCCAGACGCCGCAGGCCTTCCCCTTCGCGGCGCTTCTGGCCGCGTATCGCTCCGACGCCGGATCGGGGCCGGTCTCGGACCGCGCGCCGGCGCTCGACGACGCGGAAGTCTTCCGCCGCGCCGGCCACCCCGTCCGACTGATCCAGGGCAGCCCGGAGAACTTCAAGATCACCACCGCCGCCGATCTCGACCGCGCCCGGCGCCTCGCCGGCCTGGGCCCCCAGCTCGAATTCCGCACCGGCCAGGGGTTCGACGTGCATCGCTTCGCGCCCGGCGACCATGTCTGGCTGTGCGGCGTCCGCATCCCGCACGACCACCGGCTCGAGGGGCACTCCGACGCCGATGTCGGCCTGCATGCCCTTTCGGACGCGCTCTACGGCGCGCTCGCCGAGGGCGATATCGGCCGACACTTCCCGCCCTCGGACCCGCAATGGAAGGGCGCCGAAAGCCATATCTTCCTCAGCCATGCCGCCCGCCTCGTCGCCGCGCGCGGCGGGCGCGTTGTGAACGCCGACGTGACCCTGCTTGCCGAGGCGCCGCGCATCGCGCCGCATGCCGACGCCATGCGCGCCCGCATGGCCGAGCTCCTCGGCACGCAGACCGCCCGCGTCGCCGTCAAGGCCACCACCATGGAACGCATGGGGTTCGTCGGCCGCGGCGAGGGCATCGCCGCACTCGCCACCGCCACGCTCGCCCTGCCAGCAGAGAGCCTCTAGAGATGCCCCGTAGGACAAACGACGATAGCGGAGCGCTGCCCAATGCTCGTGAGGTAGGTTGTCGCTTGGTAGCCATACGCGAAGCGATTTTTCTCAAGAGATCGGAGATCGCGGACGAGCTTCGTTGTGACCGTCCGACCTGGAGCAAGTATGAGGCTGCAGAACGCGACCTGACGCTCGCGGTGGCATGGCGAATACACTGCCTCTATGGGTTGACGCTCGACTACGTATTCGCCGGGAGGAGCTATGGCATACCTGAACAATATCGCAGTGCGGTGATCGCGCGGCTTAACGAGCTGCAGGATCACTCATGAGACGCCAATTCGCCGCCGCGGTCGCCACGCTCTTCGGCCTTGGCCGGCTGCCCGCGCCCGGCACCTTCGGCTCGCTCGCCGCGCTGCCGCTCGCCTGGCTGGTGCACGCCATGGGCGGGATCACGCTGCTCATCACGGTGACGGCCGCGATCTGGGTGCTCGGCTGGTGGGTCAGCGTTGAGCACCTCGAGCGCAGCGGGCAGACCGATCTCGACCCGCCCGAGGTGGTCATCGACGAGGTGGCGGGACAGCTGATCGCGCTCTGGCCGCTCTCCTGGGGGCTGACGGTCGCCGGCACCGACCCTTGGGTCTGGCCCTGGCCCGGCTGGATCGGCGGCTTTCTGCTGTTCCGCTTCTTCGACATCGTCAAGCCCTGGCCGGTCAGCCTGGCCAACAAGCCGGGCCCATTCATGCTGATGCTCGACGACGTCGTCGCTGGCCTCTTGGCCGGCGCGGTCATGCTGCTTGCCGCCGCGGTCTCGCATGGCTGGTTCTGACGCCGCCCGGGCTGTGCTCGACGCTTGCCGCGCGGCCGGGCTGATGGTCGCCACGGCCGAGAGTTGCACCGGCGGCCTGGTCGCCGCGGCGCTGACCGACATCCCAGGCTCGTCCGACGTGGTCGAGCGCGGCTTCGTCACCTACTCGAACGCCGCCAAGACCGAGCTGCTGGGGGTGCCCGCCGATCTGATCGCCACGCATGGCGCGGTCTCGGAACCCGTCGCCCGCGCCATGGCCGAGGGCGCGCTGCGAGCAAGTCCGGCCGACCTCGCGGTGGCCGTGACGGGCATCGCCGGGCCCGGCGGCGGCACGCCGGCAAAGCCCGAGGGGCTCGTGCACTTCGGCGCCGCTCGCCGTGGCCGGGCAACGGTTCACGTCCGGATCGAGTTCGGCGCCATCGGCCGCGGCCAGGTGCGCGCCCGCTCCGTCGACCAGGCGCTCGCCATGCTGCTCGAGGCCGCCAAGGCCGGATGACGCGCAATGCCCGCGATTGCGGGCGTCACGCAGATGCGCCGCCGCCGCCATAAAGCACCGCGGCCCGCTG
The DNA here is from genome assembly GCA_963822985.1 of uncultured Alphaproteobacteria bacterium. Lineage (GTDB taxonomy): Bacteria > Pseudomonadota > Alphaproteobacteria > Rhodobacterales > Rhodobacteraceae > Thermohalobaculum. Next base: position 351,526 of record CAWGJU010000003.1, read on the forward strand.
CTCGAAGGCGCGCACGATCCGCCGCATCGCCTCGTTGAAGACGACGCCGATCAGCGACTGCAGCATGCGCGAGCGGAATTCGAAGTCGACAAAGAAATCCACATCGCACGCCGTCTCGGAGACCGGCTCGAAATGCCAATGGTTGTTCAGATATCTGAACGGCCCTTCCAGATACTCGACGTCGATCCGACGCTCGTCCGGCCGCAGCGTCACCCGGCTGCCAAAGCTCTCGCGGAAGACCCGGAACGAGATCACCAGGTCGGCATCGATCACCTCGCCGGCTTCGGTCTGCCGGCGCTGGCGGATGCGCGAGGCGGCGCACCAGGGCAGGAACTCCGAGTAGGACTCGACATCGGCGACGAGCGCATACATCTGATCGGCGCGGTACGGCATCCGCCGCTTCTCGCTATGTGTTGGCATGGTCTCCGAATCTGCGTTTTCAAGAGCTTAGCTGGGCAGGCGGCGTGATAACATCCGCCACCACACGATGCGAGGGGAAAGCATTGTCCTACCGGATCGAGCCGCTGATCGCCGAAGCCGAGATCGCCCGGCGCGTCGATGATCTCGCGGCCGAAATCAACGATTTCTTCGCCGCGACGGAACAGCTCGTGTTGATCGGCCTGCTGCGGGGCAGCTTCATCTTCATCGCCGACCTGGCGCGCCGCCTGACGGTGCCGGTCGAGATCGACTTCATCGAGGCCTCGTCCTATGGCAGCTCGACCGAAAGCTCGCGAGAGGTAAGGATCCTCAAGGATTTGCGCGGCGAAATCGAAGGCCGCGACGTGCTGGTCGTGGAGGACATCGTCGACACCGGCCACACCCTCTCCCATGTTCTGGCCATCCTGCGCACCCGGGCGCCAGCCCGGCTCGAGACCTGCGCGCTGCTCTCCAAGCCATCGCGGCGCGAGGTCCAGGTGCCGGTCCGCTGGATCGGCTTCGAGATCCCGGACGCCTTCGTCGTCGGCTATGGCATCGACTATGCCCAGCGCGACCGCAACTTGCCGCATATAGGTGCCGTGAGGTTCACCTGAAGGTGCGTCTCCGACCCTGGAAGATAAGGCGAACCGGCGATGATACGCCGGCCAAATCGCTCGCCAGCTTCGTCTGGCGCATGACCGGGCGGCAGCAAATCTGGCTCTGCCTGCTGGCCATTGCGACGGCGCTTGTCGGGCTGGCTCCGGTCGACCTCCAGCGTCGGATCATCGACGGGCCGATCAGCGACGGCGACATCCGCGGTCTGGTGCTGCTCGCGCTGGTCTATCTCGGCGTGGTGCTGATGCACCGGGCGCTGCGGCTGCTGCAGCTTCTCTGGCAGAGCTGGCTGGCCGAGAGCACGACCCTCTATGTCCGCGGCCACCTGATCGGGCTCTATAGAAAGCGCGACTCGGGGGACCGGCATCCCGGCGAGGCGGCGTCGGTCATCAATGCCGAAGTGAATCACCTTGGCGGGTTTGCCGGCCAGGCGCCGAGCCAGGCGGTCGCGAACATCGCCCTGCTCGCGGGGATGTTCAGCTACATGCTGTGGATGTCGCCCGAGATCGCAGCCCTGAGTGCTGTCCTGGTATTGCCCCAGGTGCTGTTGCTGCCGGTGATCCAGCGTCGGCTCAACAAGCTCGCGAACAGGCGGATTCTGATGCTTCGGGCGCTCGGCAAGGAGATCGGCAGCGCGCCGCAGGCAGCGGGGAACGCCCGGCTGATGGCGATCTTCCGCAACCGCATGGCCTTCGAGTTCTGGAAGAACCTGATGAAGGCGATTTTGAACACGCTCAACCTGCTGGCGCCGCTCGCCGTGCTGGGCTGGGGCGGCTACCTCGTCATCCAGGGCCAGACGACGATCGGCGTGCTGGTCGCCTTCCTGTCGGGCTTCGACCGGCTGGCGGCGCCGGTGCGCGAGCTGTCCACCTTCTATCGCAACGCCCAGCAGGCGTCGGTGCAGCACGATCAGATCGCGCGCTGGATGCGCTAGGCTGGAGCCGCTAGCCGGGCGCGCTCAGGCGGGGCGATGCTTTGCCAGCCGGGCCGCGCGCAAATGGGCGAAATCCTCGCCGGCATGATAGCTCGACCGCGTCAGCGGCGTCGCAGAAACCATTAGGAAGCCCTTGCTGTACGCTGCCTTTTCCAGGCTGGCGAACTCCTCCGGCGGGATATAGCGGGCGACGGCGTGGTGCTTGGCGCTGGGCTGCAGGTACTGACCGACCGTCAGGAAATCGACCCCGGCCGAGCGCATGTCGTCCATGACTTGGAGCACCTGTGCGCGGGTCTCGCCCAAACCCACCATGATGCCGGACTTGGTGAATATGGCCGGGTCAAGCTCCTTGGCGCGCTGCAGCAGGCGGAGCGAGTGGAAGTAGCGGGCGCCGGGCCGGACCCCCGGGTAGAGGCCGGGCACCGTCTCGAGGTTGTGGTTGAAGACGTCGGGCCCGGCCTCGACCACCGCCTCGAGCGCCGAGGGCGGGCAGCGCAGGAAATCGGGCGTCAGGACCTCGATCGTCGTCGCGGGGCAGCGGCGGCGGAGTGCGCGGATCGTCTGGGCGAAGTGGGCGGCACCGCCATCCTGGAGGTCGTCGCGGTCGACCGAAGTGATGACGACATGCGAAAGACCCAGCTTTTCGACGGCCTGGGCGACCCGGCCGGGCTCGAAGACGTCGAGCGCGTCGGGCCGGCCGGTGGCGACGTTGCAGAAGGTGCAGCCGCGCGTGCAGATGTCGCCCATGATCATCATGGTGGCGTGGCCCTGCGCCCAGCACTCGCCGACATTGGGGCAGCCGGCCTCCTGGCAGACGGTGCGGAGCCCGTGCTCGCGCACGGTCCTGGCCGTCTCGAAGAACCCCTTCGAGTTCGGCGCCTTGACGCGGATCCAGGCCGGCTTGGCCGGGGACGCGTTGTCAGGGCGGTGCGCCTTCTCGGGGTGGCGCTGGGCGCGGTCGGTCAGGTCTCGCGGTGCCATGCTCGGGATATAACCCCGCCGGGCCCCGGTTGCCAGCGGCCGAAAGCGGAGCGGGCCGCAAAGGTGCGACGCGTGCACCGCGAGCGTAGGCTTCGCCTACCAGCAGCGGGGCGGCGGGCCGGATGCTTGCTTCAGCGCTTTGGCGCGGTCTCCTGTCCTGCAGCGGCCAAGGTGGCTGGCCGCCCCGCCGCGACCGGCCCGGCCATGACGTTGACGCCGTGCTCGTAGACCAACGCGCCGCCGGCCCAAGCGGTGGCGATCACCAGCCCGAAAAGCGCGGCTTCGACGGTGGCGACGCCCAGCACCCGCCGCCCGCTCGAGGGCAAAGCCGCGCCACCAGACAAAGCCGCGGACCAGCGCCCAGACGACGGTGGCGATCGCCGTTGCCGTTCCCAGCCCCTCATGCGTCTCGATCACCGACTCGGCGATGCCGCGACCGAGGGCGATGTCCATTGCCGCGTCGCCGGCGACCCAGGTAACGATCGCGCTGAGGCCGGCCAGCGCCGCGATGGACACCGACATCGAGGCATAGGTGCCTGTGCCCGAGAGCGGCACGCCCCGCGCCAGCGCAACCACGTCCGCCAGCGCCAGAAGCGCGAGCAGCACGATGGGGAAGTGCACGAGCATCGGGTGAAACAGCTCGGTGGCGATCATTCTCGACTCCAGTCAACAGGGCCGGCGGGGGTGCGCGGCATGCCGCAGCTAGTCTGCCCGCAGCGCCCTGCACATCGGCCGAGCGGCATAGAAGGCACGCCTTCGCCGGCACTATACCCAAGGTTTATGTGGCATTTCGGCTCAATCGAGGCATCGGTCGGGCCCGCGCCGGAGCCGCGCGCTCGGGTTTTTCCCGACAGAGACCGGGGGCGGGTAACGTGCGCCTCCCCCGCCCTCGCCCACGACGGTCCGCGAGAGGGGCGCTGCCGGTCTGGAGTTTGCGCGATTGGCCGGTCAGGCGGCCTTGTCGGGAAAGAGAGAGCGCAGTCCCTGCTCGGTGGCGGGGACAACGCCGCGCTCGGTAATCAGGCCGGTGACGAGGCGCGCGGGGGTAACGTCGAATGCGGGATTGGCGACGGGCGAGTTCGGCGAGACGACGCGGGCGCGCACGACACGGCCATCGACGACGCCCGCGACCTCGACGACCTCGCGGCCATCGCGTTCCTCGATCGGGATCTCGGCGCCCTCGCGCACGGTCCAGTCGATGGTCGGCGACGGCAGGCAAACATAGAAAGGCACGCCATTGTCCTGGGCGGCCAGTGCCTTGAGATAGGTGCCGATCTTGTTGCAGACGTCGCCTGTCGCGGTGGTGCGGTCGGTGCCGGTCAGGCAGAGGTCGACCTTCCCGCGCTGCATCAGGTGACCGCCGGCATTATCGACGACGACGGTGTGCGGCACGCCGTGATTGCCGAGCTCCCAGGCGGTCAGGTGCCCGCCCTGGTTGCGTGGTCGCGTTTCATCGACCCAGACGTGTACGTCGATCCCGGCATCGTGCGCGAGGTAGATCGGCGCCGTCGCAGTGCCCCAGTCGCAGGTGGCCAGCCAGCCGGCATTGCAGTGCGTCAGCACGTTCACCCTGCCCTGCCGGGCGGCGACCTCGCGCAGCAACTCGAGCCCGTGCTCGCCGATGCGGCGGTTGATCTCGACGTCCTCCTCGACGATCTCGCCGGCGCGGCGGAAGGCAGCCTCGGCGCGGTCGCCCACAGGCAAAGGCCGCAAGTGCCGCGCCATGTCGTCGAGCGCCCATTTGAGATTTATGGCAGTCGGGCGGGTGGCGTGCAGCGCGGCGTAGGCCGCCTCGATGTTGCCGTCCGACGGGTCCTGACGCATGGCGAGCGCCATGCCGTAGGCTGCCGTCGCACCGATCAGCGGCGCGCCGCGCACAGCCATGTCGCGGATCGCCCGGGCGGCGTCATCGGACGTGGCCAGCGAGATGGTGACGAACTCGAAGGGTATCCGCGTCTGGTCGATGATGCCGACCTTGCCGTCCGCCTCGGCCCAGATCGGCCGCCAGGCCTTGCCGTCGATGCGCATCTCGGATCCCCTCTCGCCGCAAGCGTCGTTGTAAGCATCTCGGCGTAAGCGTCTTGGAAAGGTAAACGTCCTGCAACCGATGCGCGATCGAAGTGACACGATCCACGCGCATCCCATGCTCCGTCGAGCTACCATATGGAGAGAGGGGAGCCTGATGCCAACCATTCGCATGAACCGCCGCCAGGTGCTTGCCACTGGCATGGCGACGGGCGCGGCCGCGACCTCGCTGTTCCTGCCGGGCTTCTCGCGTGCGGCGAGCCGGCCGCAGATCACGCACGGGCTGCAGTCGGGCGACGTCACCCGCGACGGCGCGATGATCTGGGCGCGCGCCGACCGACCGAGCGAAATGTTGGTCGAGGTCGCGACGACCGAATCGTTCAGCGACGCGCGTCGCCTGCCGGCGATCGCCATCGGCGATGCGACGGACAATATGGGCAAGATGCTGCTGCGCGGCCTGCCGTCCGACCAGCAGGTCTTCTACCGGGTGCGGATGGTCGACCTCACCGACCAGAACGCCGTCTCCGAGCCGGTGACCGGCAGCTTCCGCACCGCGCCGAGCGCCCGGCGCAACATCTCGTTCGTCTGGTCGGGCGACACCGCCGGCCAGGGCTGGGGAATCGACCAGAGCCGCGGCGGCATGCAGACCTACCGGACGATGCTGAACCACGCGCCCGACTTCTTCATCCACTCGGGCGACACGATCTATGCCGACGGGCCGCTGAGCGAGACGAAGGAGATGCCCGATGGCGGCACCTGGAAGAACCTTGTGACGCCGGAGAAGGCAAAGGTCGCCGAGACCCTGCACGAGTTCCGACACAACTGGCTCTACAACATGCTGGACGACAACGTGCGCGCCTTCAACGCGCAGGTGCCGATGTATGTCCAGTGGGACGACCACGAGACCGTCAACAACTGGTACCCGTGGGAGGTCCTCGAGGACCAGCGCTATTCGGTGAAGAACGTCTCGCTGCTGGCCGAGCGCTCGAAGCAGGGCTTTCTCGAGACGACGCCGATCCGCACGACGCTGGCCGAGCCGGGCCGCATCTATCGCAAGATCGCGTACGGGCCGCTGCTCGACATCTTCTTCATCGACATGCGGACCTATCGCGGGCCGAACACGACGAACAACCAGCCGGAGCGTTCGGACGTGACCGCGATCCTCGGCCGCGAGCAGATCGACTGGCTGACGCGGGGCCTCGCCAACAGCCGGGCGACCTGGAAGGTGATCGCGTCCGACATGCCGATCGGGCTGGTGGTGCCCGACGGGCAGACGCATTTCGAGGCGGTGGCGCAGGGCAAGCCCGAGCGGCTGGGGCGCGAGTTCGACATCGCCGAGGTGCTGAGCGCGATCAAGGCGCTGCGCATTCGGAACGTCGTCTCGCTGACGGCGGATGTGCACTACACGGCGGCGCATCACTACAGCCCGGACCGCGCCAGCTTCCAGGAGTTCGAGCCGTTCTGGGAGTTCGTCTCGGGCCCGGTGCACGCCGGCACCTTCGGGCCGAACGACCTCGACATGACATTCGGCCCCAAGGTCGAGTTCGTGAAGGTGCCACCCGAGGGCCAGGTGAACCTGCCGCCCTCGGCGGGGCTGCAGTTCTTCGGCAAGGTCGACATCGACGGCGAGACGGGCGCGATGACCGTCAGCCTGATGGACGTGGCCGACAGCGTGCTCTGGTCGACGACGCTCGAGCCGGCGGCCTGAGGCCGCGCGAGGCGGCCGACATCCGGCCGCCCTGCCGTCCGTCGTCCTCCTCATCTTTCCGCTTACGCGAGAATGCCGCGGACGGTGCGCGGGATTGACGAGACGGTCGCGCCTTGGCCTGCCCTCACCGGCCGTGGGCGTCGCCCAGCGGCTGGCCGATGTTCAGCGTCATGCCGTTGTCGATCACCAGCAGCTGGCCGGTGATCGACGCGCTGCCGATGGCGAAGAGAATCACCGCCTCGGCCACCTCCTCGGGCGGCGCGATCCGGCGCAGCAGCGCTGAGCTGGCCGAGCGTGCCCGCATCTTGTCGATCGTCGCTTCGTCATGCCGGCGCGCCCACCAGGCGCTGTCGACGAACCCCGGGCAGACCGCGTTGACGCGCACCTCCGGCGCCAGCGAGCGGGCGAGCGACAGCGTCATGGTGTTGAGCGCCCCCTTCGACGCCGCATAGGCGATCGATGAGCCAAGTCCGGTGATGCCGGCGATCGACGAAGTCATGACGACCGAGCCCTTGCCGCTCGCGCGCAGGCCCGGCAGCGCGGCCCGCGTCATCTGGTAGGCGCCGATCACGTTGACCTCGTAGAGCCGTCGGAAATCCTCGGCCGAGAGCGCGTCGAGGTCGCGCGCATCGGCCGAAACCGTCGTGCCGGCATTGTTGACGAGCACGTCGACGCGGCCCCAGCGCTCGGACGCCGCCGCTGCGATCGCCCGACAGGCGCCGTCCTCGGCGACGTCTCCTTGCACCGCCTCGGCCTCGCCGCCCGCCGCCCGGCAGGCGGCGACGACCTCCTCGGCGCCGGCGGCGTTGCCGGCATAGTTCACAACAACCCGCACGCCCCTTTCGGCCAGCATCCGCGCTGTCGCGGCGCCGATGCCGCTGGACGCGCCGGTGACGATCGCAACCCGCTCTGCCATTTCCGCTCCCCTCCCAACCCCGCGATGCCAAACTGTACCGCACCCGGTTCCCTGGACAATAGTTTGCACTACGCGGCCGCCTTGAGGTTGGCCGCCATCCAGCGCTCTCTCGCGGCCGTGGGGCTGACGAGGCCGTTCTTCTCGACCAGCCACTCAGTATTGTAGCGGGCGACGAACGCGCGAACGGCGTCGCGGACCTCCTTGATCGTCTGAAAGATCCGTCCGTACACGACCTGCTCCTTGAAGGTGCGGAAGAGGCGCTCGATGACGCCGTTCGTCTCGGGCTGGGCGACGAAGGCGTAGCTCGGCGTCATGCCCCAGGCCTTCACCTGGCGCTGGAAGTCCTCGGACATGAAGGCGCTGCCGTGGTCGTGCCGCAGGGCGAGACCTCGGGCGGCGTCGCGGCCGAGGTGCCCGAACTGCTCGGACACCGCCATGCTCATCGCCTGCAGGGCCTCGTGCCGGGTGCCGTGCTTCGTCACATGCCAACCGACGAGCTCGGCGTTCCAGTGCTCGGCGACGCCGAAGAGCCAGACCTTGCCGTCGCGGGCGGTGGTGATCTGCGTCGCGTCGATCGCCCACATCACGTTCGGCGCCTCGGTGACGATCCTGCGATCGTGCGTCTGCTCCGGGCGCGGGCGTGCCCGATGCGGCGAGAGGAGCGCGTTCTCCCGCATGAGGCGAAGCACGCGCTTTCGCGCGACGCGCAGGCCGTCGAGCACACGCAAGCGCGCCCACACCTTGCGATGCCCTTCGCCCGACCAGGGCGAGCGCACGAGGTCGGCCCGGATCGCGGCGAGGAGATCGGCGTCGGAGATCGCGGGCTTCGGTCCGCGCCGGCCGGGCGTCCGCTGCGGCCGCTCCTCGGCGACGGCGGCCCTCGCGGCGTAGAACGACGAGCGCGCCACGCCCCAGACGCGGCAGACGCGCGCGACGCCGTAGCGGCGGCCGGTCGTGGGAGAGATCGCCCCGGCCGTCACCGCGACCTCCTCCGGGCCAAAGGGCCGCTCGGGCGCTCCATCCTCGCGCGCAGGAGCTCGTTCTCCATGGTGAGCTCGCCGATGCGCTGCATGGCCGCGGCGAGATCGGCGTCGGCGGTGTCGCTCTCGCGCTCCTTCAGCGCCCCGTCGAGCGCCGCCTCGGCCTTGTCGCGCCAGCGCTCGAGCTTGTGGACCGGCACCCCGAGCGCGCGCGAGAGCAGCTCGACCGACTCGCCCCGGAGCATCCGCATCACCACCGCCCGCTTGCGCGCCAAGCTCCAGCGCTGCCCGTGGCCGAGCGGCCCGACCTCCAGCCGACCGCCCTCGCTTGCTGCCTCGCCCGTGGACAGCGTGGACGGGCTGCACCCGCCCACCCTGCCCACAGGCGCATCAACAGCAGACGCTCCTTCGCGCGAGTTCATACTGGTGTCCCTCGTCTCGCTCATCTCGATTTCTCCTCGGACAAAATGGTGTCCAAGGAAATCGGGGCCAGCTCAGCCGCAACTCGGGCGGCAGGCGGCTCTGCAGCGTGCCGAACGCCCGCTCCATGCGGCCGCGCGCCTCCGGCGAGTAGGACGGGATGTGGGTGATGCCGAGCTGCGAGAGCGCCCGGCCGACCTGCGTCGGCCTGGTCTTGTCGACCTTGCCGCCGGACCTCGGCGTATAGAAATAGTGCGAGCCGCGATCGGTGTAGAGCGCGCGGAACAGGCCGTGCGCGGCGATCGTCTCGGCCAGGCCGACAAAGCTCGAGGCGGTGCCTTCTTCTGCCACCAGGACCGCCGAGCAGACGGCGCCCGTCGCGTCGTCGAGGGTGACGACGAGATCGAGATCACGGTCGAGCGCGCCGAGCCAGCGATGCGTCGAGCCATCCTGGAACAGCAGCATGCCGGGCAGCGGCCGGCGCTCGCGCTTCTTGCGGTGCCTGCCGCCGCGCCGCTTCTGCGCCGCCACCAGCCCGGCCGATTGCAGCGCCAGCCGGGTCACCGTGTAGGACAGTTTGTAGCCGTGCCGCTGCACCAGCTGCTCATGGAAATGCTTCACCGTGAAATCGCGGTAGCGTTCCTGGTAGAGCATCTGCATCCGCGTCAGCTCGGCCGCCGGCGCCCGCCGCGGCGACGGCTTGCCGAGCCGCCGGTCGCCCAGCCCCTCGGCGCCCTCCGCGTCATGGCGCACCAACAGCCGCCGGAAATGCCGGCCCGACATGCCGAGCAGCTCGCCCGCATCCTCGGCCGTCAGCCGCCGCTTGCGGTAGCGCTCCATCGCTTCTTCGAACCTGAGCACGAAGACCTCCCATAACGCGCTTGTCCGCCGCATCGCCCCCTCCCGAACAGGACGCGAACCTGGCGGACAACTCACGCGCTACGAAAGCGGACAACTCACCCGTGCCCGACACCCTGAAGTGGCCTCCTCGAACGGCCTTCGCGGCCCGCTGGATCGGACGCATGTGCCGGCCGACGTGCGCGGGAGCTCAGTCCCGGGTCCGGGCGGCGCAGACACCGCGGGACGAAGGGTTTGACACGGCCTTTGCGCGCCGCGTATCCCCACCGGCGGAGAGGTGGCCGAGTGGTCGAAGGCGCTCCCCTGCTAAGGGAGTAGGCCCCAAGAGGGTCTCGTGGGTTCGAATCCCATCCTCTCCGCCACTTGCCCCAGCGAAAGCGTTCTCCCGATCCGGCTGCGGCCGGATTTTTCCCCTGTTTTCGGGGGTTATGTGGGAGGGGCTGAGCACTGGCCCTGTCGCCAGAACGCCCGAAAGCGGTCTCTCAGAACCTGTCCTGGAAGTTTCTCAGCGTGCCAAGCGGCGTAGCATGATCTTGATCATGGCGAGCTTGACGAGGGACGCTGCAGGGCGAGGAGAGCCGGTGACTGCCCGGCCGGGATAGTCGGATCCGCTGCCTTGGATCCCCGAGAGATGGGGTGGATGCCGCTCTCTCCCCAACGGCGTCGCAATGCGCCAAGCTTGTGATGCTGAAGTCACAAGAGGAGCGAGAGGCATCCGTTGAAGCGCGACGATCAGAATGAGAACGGCACGACAATCAGGATGAGAGAGTTTCGCCGGTGTCGGACCGCAGGGAAGGCGTAGCCTGAGCGGAGGTTCGACACTGGCGGCGGCCCGATCCGACCCTTCGGGGCGGCGCGGGCAGCGGGTGATCGCGGTCGGCTGAGGTATTCGGCGCTCTTTCTCGACTTCGGGGGGAGCGCTCGTGCCGGACCGCCACGTGACGGATCACCAGATGAGGCTCTTCATGAAGCACCGAGCGACCGATACGGTCCCCGTCGCCGCGGCGAGGGCGGGATTTAGCACGGCCACCGCCTATCGCATCGAGCAGGATCCGCGCTTGCCGTCGCAGAAGCGGGTCCCGCGGGATCGGCGCCGCCCCGATCCCCTTGCGGAAGTCTTCGACGCCGAAGTCGTGCCAATGCTGGAGGCAGCGCCCGGCCTGCGTCCGGTTGCGGTCTTGGCGGAGCTCCTGCGCCGTCACCCCGAGCTCGGGCACGGCATCCGGCGCACGCTGGAGCGGCGCATCCGTCAATGGCGGGCGCTGCATGGGCCGGAGCGGGAGGTGATCTTCCGCCAGACGCATGAGCCCGGCCGTCTGGGGCTGTCGGACTTCACCGAGATGGGCGGCGCCGGGATCACGGTGGTCGGCGCGCCGCTGCCGCACCGGCTCTACCATTTCCGCCTGGCCTTCAGCGGCTTTGAGCACGCCCATGTGGTACTGGGCGGCGAGATGAAGAAAAGGGGGACAGGGCGACCTTGGTCGCCTTCTCCCCGAGCTGGGTGCCTCAGTGTCTATGCCGGTCCACGTAGCTCTTCACGAACTCCTCGAGTTCCGGCGTGTCGCACTCGAAGCCCATCGCCTCGGCCTTGTCGATCACCTGCTCGCCGGTCATGCCCTGCTCGCTGGCGAGGTGCATCATCGTCATGGCGCCCGAGCGTTTGCCCGAGGTGCAGTGCAGGAGCACCGGCTTCGGCAGTTTCGCCAGTTCGGCCCGAAACCGGTCCACCTCCTGGTCGGACAGGTCCTGTTTCGAGATGCCTTGGTGGTAGAATGTGAGCCCGGCCTCCTCGGCCAGCCGACGCTCCTCGTCCGGCTTGAGCTTCTGGTCCTCCCCGGCCGTCTGCATGGCCACGATCGAGCGAAAGCCTTCCTCGGTGATGCGGGCGAAGTCGGCCTTGTCGGGCTCGAACTTGGCCACCGTGAAGTCGTCGGTGATGCGAACGGCGTTCTCCATGGAGTTTCTCCTTTCAGTCGCGGGTGGTTTCGTAGCCGGCCTTCGTCCAGGCCTTCCAGCTGCCGGGCACGTTGCGAACGGCTTGGAAGCCGTTGGCGGCGAGCAGGCTCGCCGCTGCGCTCGCCCGGAAGCCGCTGGCGCAGTAGGTCGCGTAGGCGCGCGAGCGGTCGAGCTCACCCAAACGGTCGCGAAGCTCGCCGAGGAAGACGTGCCTGGCCTCGGGGATGTGGCCGGCGTCCCACTCCTCCCGCTTGCGGACGTCGAGCCGCTGCAGCTCCGGCCCCGCGTCGTTGAGCTCGTGGACCGTCATCTGGTCGATCGCAGCCAGCTCGCGCCCGTCCTCCTGCCAGGCTGCCATACCGCCGGCGAGATAGCCGCCAAACCGGGTGAAGCCGGTTCGCCAGAGCAGGGTGACGACGCGCGCCAGCTCGGCGTCCTCCTCGAGGACGAGCAGGATGGGCCGCTCTGGGTCGAGCAGCCATCCGCCCCATACGGACAGGTCGGGGCGCGCGCCGATGTTGAGCGCGCCAGCGATGTGCCCGCCACCGAACGCCAGCATGTCGCGGGTGTCGAGGAGCTGCGGCTCGCCGGTCTCGAGCGCCTCGGCAAAGGCGGCCGGGGTCAGCGCCGGCACGTGCGGCAGGTTGCCGATGACCGGCGGGCCGGCGGCATTCACCTTCTTCATGCGCGGGTAGTGGGTCGGCACGGGCGGCGCATCCTGCTGCATCGCCCGGCGGAACTCCTCCAGGTTGTCGATCTGGCAGTAGCGGTTGAAGCGGCGCTCGTAGCCGATGCTGCTCGACATGCGGTCGCCGATGTCGGGTCCGCACTCCGAGCCGGCGCCGTGGCACGGATAGATGATCACGCCGTCGTCGAGCTGCATGTAGAAGTCCCGCACGGTGTGGAACAGCGCCTCGGTCAGCTCGTCCGTCATCTCGTCGCCCATCAGGTCGGGACGGCCGACGGAGTCGACGAAGAAGCTGTCGCCGGTCAGCACGCCCCAGGGCGCGTCGCGGTCGCTCTCGAACAGCAGGAAGGACATGTGCTCGGGCGTGTGTCCGGGCGTGAACCTGGCCCGCAGGCGCACGCCCCCGAAGGTGAACTGGTCGCCGTCCCGGATGGGATGGTGGTCAAAGTCGTACTCAGCACCGCCTTCGGCACTCACGCAGAGCCTGGCCGAGCCGCCGAGACGGTCGATTAGCTCGCGGGCCCCGCTCATAAAGTCAGCGTGAATGTGCGTCTCGAGGACATGGGTGATGCTGAGCCCGAGGCTCCGCGCCATGTCGAGATAGACGTCGACGTCTGGCCGGGGGTCAATGACTGCCGCGGTGCCGGCCGAGTCGTCGCCGACGAGGTATGAGCACTGCGCGATCCCGTCGGCCAGGATCTGCTCGAAGCGCATAGTCATTGGGAGGCCTCTCCGTTCGATCGAGGTGAGCGATGCGCCGAAGATCAAGCCTGCGATGCCGCAGGCCGTCGGGCGTTTCCAAGAACGTGCCACCGGCGCGGACGGCAAGCACCATCGGGTTCGACCGACCGGTCGGGCAGACGTTAATGCGGCGTCCTCTGAGAAACGTCATGCCGCAGATCGGTGAATGGGACAGACAACCAGTGCAACGGGTGCCGGTCCGTCTGGTTCCACAACCGTCTTTTTGATCACACGTCGGTGGTCAATCTCGGCCAAACCACATTGATGGCAATGCCTGCAAGGCTAAGGGACAGGGCTCCGAACTCATATGACGGGTGACAGGGGCGGTTTTCTCTGAATCGATGCGGCGGCCCTGAATCGGAGCCGCCCATGATCCCTTCCGCCGAGAGCCTGCCCCGGAAGTCGCGCCTGACCGCGCTTCTCGATCACTTCGCCGAAGTGGAGGACCCGCGCGACGTGCGGCGGATCACCCACCGGCTTGACGAGATCCTGCTGCTCGTTGTCTGCGGAACCATCGCCGACTGCGACGACTACGAGGACATCGCCGCGTGGGGGAGCGCGCATCTCGACTTCCTCCGTCGGCACCTGCCCTACGAGCACGGCGTCCCCGGCGAGCGCTGGCTCACCATCCTGATGAACCGGATCAACCCCGCGCTCTTCGCGAGCGCCTTCGCCGGCTGGGTGCGGGAGAGCTGGCCGGAGAAGGCCTCTATCGTCGCGATCGACGGCAAGACCTCGCGCCGCAGCCACGATCGCGGCGCCGGCGCGGGCCCGCTGCATCTCGTCTCCGCCTTCGCCACCACCGCCCGTCTGGTGCTCGCCCGGGAGGCGGTGCCCGACAAGGCGAACGAGCTCGCCGCCATCCCGCCGCTGCTCGAACGGCTCGGCGCCGAGGACGGGCTGAAGGGTGCGCTGGTCTCCATCGACGCCATCGCCACCAACACCGACATCGCCGTGGCGATCACCAACCAGGGCGCCGACTACCTGCTCGCGGTTAAGGCCAACCAGCCCACGCTGCGCGCCGAGGTCGAGGCGGCCTTCGCCGTCGCGTCCCCCCCCCCGGCGCGCTCGATACGCACGCCTGTCTCGACAAGGGCCACGGCCGCATCGAGGAGCGATGCACGGCCGTGCTTCGAGAGACCGACTGGCTTGACGGCTCCCGCCGCTTCCCGGGCGAGCTTCGCCTGCCCGGGGCCGCCTGCCTCGTCCGAACCGAGACCCGCGTCGAGCTCAAGGGATCGACCCGCACCGAGACCCGCTACTTCATCGCCTCCCGCGCCCTCTCGGCCCAGGAAGCCGCCATCGTCGTCCGCCAGCACTGGGCGATCGAGAACCGCCTGCACTGGGTGCTCGACGTCACCTTCGCGGACGACCAGTCCCGCCTCCGCAAAGGCAACGGCGCCCGCAACATGGCCACCGTCCGCCACTTCGCCCTCAACCTCGTCCGAACCGCAACCGACAAGCGATCCATCAAGTCTCGGAGGAAGATCGCAGGATGGAACCCCGACTACCTCGAAACCCTCATCTCCTCACGACCCGGCTGATTTGGATTCGGAGCCCTGGGCTAAGGGAGCCGGCGGATGTCTGAAGATGGCGCATCCGAGGCGCAGAAATGTTCGTTCGGCGATGGCGGGTGTGCCGCACAAACTGCGCGTTCGCCAGCAGGCGAAAGCATCAGACGCGTGACCCAACGTCCACCGCGACGATTTCGCCGCGAGTAGTCCGACCTGACGATCGGCGCGACCCGCCCGGTCCCTCAAGCGGCTCTGAGGGTGAAATCGACATGGACGGCATCGTAGCCGAAGCGAACGCCGCTCTCTGCGAGCTCGAGCAGTCCTGCATCGACCAATGCGTGCACATCGCCATGGACAGCCTTGACGTCGCGCCCAAGCCGGCGCGCAACTTCGCGGATCGAGAGTGCCTCCTGGCCGGCGAGCGCCCGCAGGATCTCGAGCCGTTTCGGCGTGATGACCTTCCAGAGCAGTTCGACCGTCGGGAAGGTGATGAAATCGCCCTGTCGCTCGCCGGCGAGTGCCGATCGCATGCGCTGCACGACCTCGGCGCGCGGCGCCACCGATAGCGTCACGGTCCGCGTGCGGCTTTCGTCTTCGTCATCCATTCGTCCACGCTCTCCCAAAAATCTTGGACCAGACGATCGACGCCCCGAAAGTCGTACGGCGCCTCCGTGTCCTCGGCGGTGTGTAGGTGGTCACCCTTCCCTGCCTCGTTGTCGAAGCGCAGCACGCACCGGCGTCGGTCGATCAACGCGAGCGAGTACTTCAGATGGTGCGTGCTGCTCCGGACGGGCTTCGGGACGCGCCAGATCCTGATGTCAGCAAAGGTCGTCTCCGACAGCACGACACGCTCCCGAAGCAGAAGCACCGCCTTCGCCATTGTTGGACTCTACTCCAACACCGGCCTGCCGTCAACGCGCGGCCTTAAGGCCAAGCACCTCTTTATGGGCTCGATTGTTGGCGGCAACGGTCCGCCGCCGCCGACGTTCTCCATCTTGATCTCAGATCTCGGTGCCTTCGGCCAGGGTCAGCGCATCCTCAACATCGACGCCCAGATAACGGACGGTGCTCTCGATCCTGGTATGTCCGAGCAGAATCTGCACCGCCCGAAGGTTGCCGGTGCGTCGGTAGATCAACGACGCTTTCGTCCGGCGCAGGGAATGCGTGCCGTACTCCTCCGGAGGCAGCCCGATCGCCGCCACCCAGCTGCTGACGAGCCTTGCGTATTGGCGGGTGCCGAGATGATCGCATTGGCCGATCCGGCTCGGGTATAGAAAGGCGCTCGCGGCCGCCCGTCGCCGCCCGAGCCAAGCAGCCGTGCTCTCGCGGGTCGTCTCCGTCAGCTCAAATTGAACGGGCCTGCCGGTTTTCTGCTGGACCACCATGGCGCGGTGGCGCACCACACCGCCGGATGCGATGTCGTCGACGCGCAGCTTCACCAGATCGCAGCCGCGAAGCTTGCTGTCGATCGCCATGTCGAAAAGGCATTTGTCACGGAGGGCTCCCCGGTGCTGAAGCTCGAAACGGATCGCCCAGACCTCCTGAGAGCGCAATGCTTTCTTTGGCCCCACCCTGCAGCGATGGTTGGACGGCCGGACGCCAGCCTGCACACCAACAGACATGTTGATCCTCCTCCTGAGAGATGATGGCGATTTCGCCGCGAGGAGTTTGCCACGAGGGATCATCTCCGGATGGAACGAACGGATACGGCCCGTATTCGGTGCGGCTTTCGCTCGTAATTTGCCGAGCGAACGGTGCATGCCGAAACCAACGCCTCAACGCTGTCTCCGAACACGGGAGATCAACGAGTGCGTTGTCGCATTGACACCGCCGACAAATCTCGACGCAGTCAGAAGGACCGGAGAAGTGAATCACTTCCCTTCGGCCGGATGATCTTGCCCTCGCGAATACGCCGAAATGCGCTCAGGCGGTCGTGCGCCGTTGCAGGTTCGCAACCTGCGATATGGTCGATCAGCTTGCGGGCCGGGCCGGGCCGGCGGCGGGGTGCCTTCGGCAGGTTAACGGCCCGACGGTGGCGCCAGATCGTGGCCCGGCTCAGGCCCCACGTCCGGCAAACCCGGCCCAGCCCGTAGGCGCGCTTCGCGGAGGGCGAGACCGTCCGGCTCATCTCCTCGACCTCCGCCGCACAAAAGGGGCGCCGGGGACGCCGGCCTCCATCCGGTCGATCTTCGCCTCCAGAAGCTCGTTCGCCATGGTCAGGTCGCCGATCTTCTCTCTCATGGCGCGGAGCTGACGGTCCCTGTCGTCCTCGGCCCGGCTCTTCAGCGACGCCGCGCCCCCTGCCAGAAAGCCGTCCCGCCAGCTGCTCAGATCGGCGGCGGTCACGCCGAGTTCCCGCGACACCAGCTCGAGATCTTCACCGCGCAGCAGTCTCAGCACGGCTTCCTGCTTCCTCTGCGCCGACATGCGCCGCTTGCGCGGCGCGGCGGGCGCGTCTCCGCCAGCGTAATGGGCGCGCTCCGACGCGCCCGCCGTGGCTCTCCATTCGTTCGTCATGGCCCCTCCTAACCTGGGGCCGCTCTCACCAATCGAATGTCTCAAGCAACCGTACACCGGGGGAAAACGCTTCGCGTTGACCGCTCTTCCTTGAGCTCCCGCCATAGCCGGACCGGCCGAGCGTGACCCTTACCGGGCGTTCCGCTGCGGCCTTCGGCGCGCGCTCCGGAGCGAGCAAATGTGAGTCATTTCGCGTCCCGGACGGCCTCGTGGTAGCGGAGGCGGATGTCGGCGAGGTCGACCCGGACTGGCGGGGTCTGCAGCTTCATCGCCTCGAGATGGTCGGCGATGATCCGGGCGATGGCGAGGTTGCGCACCCATTTGTGGTCCGAGGGGATCACGTACCAAGGAGCGAGCCGCGTCGAGCAGCGGGCGAGTGCCTCTTCATAGGCGTCGATGTAGGCCCGCCAGAAGCCGCGTTCGGAGTAGTCGGCTTCGCTGATCTTCCACTGCCGAGCGGGGTCCTCGAGCCGCTGGCGAAAGCGGTCGAGCTGCTCTTCCGGGCTCAGATGAAGGAAGAACTTGAGCACCTGCGTCCCGTTCGCGGCCAGGAGCGCCTCGAAGGCGTGTCGGAGATGGGTGAGTTGTCCGCTTTCGTAGCGCGTGAGTTGTCCGCCAGGTTCGCGTCCTGTTCGGGAGGGGGCGATGCGGCGGACAAGCGCGTTATGGGAGGTCTTCGGTTCGAAGAAGCGATGGAGCGCTACCGCAAGCGGCGGCTGACGGCCGAGGATGCGGGCGAGCTGCTCGGCATGTCGGGTCGGCATTTCCGGCGGCTGTTGGTGCGCCATGACGCGGAGGGCGCCGAGGGGCTGCGCGACCGACGGCTCGGCAAGCCGTCGCCGCGGCGGGCGCCGGCGGCCGAGCTGACGCGGATGCAGATGCTCTACCAGGAACGCTACCGCGATTTCACGGTGAAGCATTTCCATGAGCAGCTGGTGCAGCGGCACGGCTACAAACTGTCCTACACGGTGACCCGGCTGGCGCTGCAATCGGCCGGGCTGGTGGCGGCGCAGAAGCGGCGCGGCGGCAGCCACCGCAAGAAGCGCGAGCGCCGGCCGCTGCCCGGCATGCTGCTGTTCCAGGATGGCTCGACGCATCGCTGGCTCGGCGCTCGACCATGATCTCGATCTCGTCGTCACCCTCGACGACGCGACGGGGGCGATCTACTCGGCGGTCCTGGTGGCAGAAGAAGGCACCGCCTCGAGCTTTGTCGGCCTGGCCGAGACGATCGCCGCGCACGGCCTGTTCCGCGCGCTCTACACCGATCGCGGCTCGCACTATTTCTATACGCCGAGGTCCGGCGGCAAGGTCGACAAGACCAGGCCGACGCAGGTCGGCCGGGCGCTCTCGCAGCTCGGCATCACCCACATCCCGTCCTACTCGCCGGAGGCGCGCGGCCGCATGGAGCGGGCGTTCGGCACGCTGCAGAGCCGCCTGCCGCCCGAGTTGCGGCTCGCCGGGATCGCCACGGTCGAGGCCGCCAACCGCTATCTGAGCGAGGTCTTCGTGCCCGACTACAACGCCCGCTTCGCGGTGCCGGCGGCCGAGCACGGCTCGGCTTTCATCCCCTATGCCGGCCGGCCGCTCGAGGACGTCCTGTGCGTCCAGGAGAGCCGCCAGGTCGGCCGCGACAACTGCGCCATCTGGAAGGGCATCTCGCTGCAGATCCCGGCGCAGCGCCACCGCCATCACTACGTGAAGGCGAGCGTGCGGGTGCACGAGTACCCCGATGGCCGGCTCGCCATCTTCGACGGGCCGAGCTGCCTGGTCCGCTTCGATCCAGCCGGCAAGCCCATCGATGCCTCCCTGGCCGCTTAACTCCGCTCGGCGGCCGGGGCTTGGGCCTGATGGATTTGTGGACAACGCTGCGCGTTGCCCACAACCCCACAGGCTCTACAATCACAGCGGCGGACATTTGATGCGCTACGAAGGCGGACATCTTCACGCGCTACCGACAGAGCGCCTCGAAGGCGTTGATCTGATCGTAGCGGGCGCTCCACACTGACTTCGGCGCCAGCTCGTGAACCCGCACCACCAGCACGTCCTCGTAGTGCGACCTGTTGAAGATCGCGACCTCGCCCCGGCCCGGTGCCACGCCGTGCGCGCGCCAGAGGAAATCGTGCGCGGCTTCCCGGGGCGTCGGCTGCTTGAACGCGGCGACCCGGACGCCCTGCGGATTCATGCCGGTCAGTACGTGGCGGATGGTGCCGTCCTTGCCGGCCGCGTCGAGCCCCTGCAGGACGATCAGCAGCGACGGCCCGCCGGCGGCGTAGAGCAGGTACTGCAGCCGATCCAGGTCAGCGATGGCGGACTGGGTCAGAATCGCCGCCTCGTCTCGCGACAGTCCCTCCGGTCGGTCGGCCGGATCACGGCGGTCAAGCTCCGGGGTGGCGTGCGGCGCGACGATCAGGCCCGCAAGCCAGCGCTGGAGCGCCTTTTCGTTCTTCTTTCGGCCCATGGCAGCCCGTCTGCGGCGCGGGCAATTCCGCCCGCCGTTCAAATTTGGCGCGCGGCCAAGGTGGCGCGCAAGTCACGCGTGCGTGGCTGGCGCGGCAGACGGGGGCGCTGCCCGGGACACGTCCGACTTGTAATACTGACTTCAGCCGCAGGTCAGCAAAGTTCTGGATAACTGCAGCCAGCCTTGCAGGCCTGCTCTGCCATCATCGCCGACGGGGCAATTCGGCCGGAGCTCTTTCCACGCGCGTCATGGCGACGCGGCCGACCGAGCTTGACGGCGGGCGGACGATTTGGCTTCGTGTCGAACGGGGGTGAGCGTCGATGACGTCGAGCGAACACTCCACCCCGATCGGGGCTGACGAGCCTTTCCGGCGTTCGGGACATCCGCGATGTTGTGGCCGGCCGGGATCATGGGACGAAGGAGGCGGCCGGCCTCTTTGGCTACGGCCCCATCTGCAGCGCTGCAACCGGGATCGGCCGTCCGGCGGCATCGCCGGACGACCTTGTCTCCACCACTGTGTCGAGCGGTCGCCGACGATGCCCGGTGCGTCCTGCCGCCGCGACCGGAGCCTGTCGACCGACAAGGAAGAGATACCCGCCGCGCGGACGGGGCTCGCCGCCGCGCCATCCTTTGCCGCTCGGGAGGGCGTGAGATGACCGAGACCGCCTGCCGCAGGCCCGTTCACGAGCACAGCGTGCCCTGGTTCTGGCCGATGGCGGCCGCCATCGAGATGGAAGAAGAGGGCCTGCGGCTCTTCCAGGACAACATGCGCTTCGTCGCGGAAGCCGCGCGGATCGAGGCGCCGCCGCCGCCGGAATGGGCGACGCCGAACCGGATGATCCTGGACCTCGACACGATGCGGCTCCGGGACTTCTCGGCGCCCGGCGTTGCGCCGGAGACGATGCCCGTGCTGGTCGACGCTCCCTATGCCGGCCACTCGTCGACCATCGCCGACTACGCCAGGGGGCAGAGCCTGGTCGAGACGTTGCTGACCAACGGGCTGCCGCGCGTTCTGGTCACCGACTGGAAGAGCGCCACCCACGAGATGCGCGACTACGGCATCGACAACTATCTCACCGACATCGACACGGCCGTGACGGCGCTCGGCGGGCGCGCCCATCTGGTCGGGCTCTGCCAGGGCGGCTGGATGTCCGCGATGTACGCGTGCCGCTTTCCCGGCAAGGTCGCCTCGCTGGTGCTCGCCGGGGCGCCCATCGATACCAACGCGGGCAATGGGCCGATCCGCGAGCTCGCCCACTCCCTTCCGCTCAGCCTTTACGAGGAGATGGTCGCCTCGGGCGACGGCCGGATGCTCGGCCAATACATGCTCGCCGGCTGGAAGGACATGCATCCTGGCGAGCAGTACCTCGGCAAGTTCGTCGATCTCTACGAGCACATCGAGGACAAGAACTACATCCGGCGGACGGAGCAGTTCGAGCGGTGGTACGAGAACCCGATCGACCTTCCGGGCCGCTACTATCTCCAGGCCATCGATCTCCTCTTCAAGAAGAACCTGTTCGCGCGGGGCGAATTCGTTGCGCTGGGCCGCAAGCTTTCGCTGAGATCCGTGACCTGCCCGCTCTACCTGCTGGCGGGGGAAGCCGACGACATCACGACCAGGGAACAGGTCTTCGCCGCCGAGCAGCTCGTCGGAACGCCGAAGGCCGAGATCCGGAAGAAGCTGGTCCCGGGCGGGCATATCGGCCTCTTCATGGGCAGCCGGACACTGAGGGAGGCCTGGCCCGAGATCGCCCGCTGGATCGCCGAGGCCGGCGGAGACAGGAGGAACCCCGCATGATGACCCTGCTCGACGGCTACCCCGACGACGTCCTCGCCGTGTCGGCCACCGCCCACGTCACGGCCGAAGACTACCGAAGCGTTCTCGTGCCGGAGGCAGAGGCGCGGCTGCAGCGCCACGACCGGCTCCGCGTCCTCTACGCGATCGGCGAGGACTTCGAAGGCTTTTCGCCCGGCGCCATGCTGGCCGATGCCGAATTCGGCTTCGGCCACCTCAGCCAGCTCGGCCGGACGGCGGTCGTCACCGACGTGACCTGGATTGCCGAGGCCGCGCGCCTCTTCGCACCGTTCTTCCGCATGCCCTTGCGCGTCTTTCCGAACGTGGACTTCGACAGGGCGCGCGAGTGGGTTCTCGCCGAAGAGGCCGAGAGATGAACATTGCGTCGGAGCCTCCCGTCCCGGCCGGCGCGACCGACACGGACGTCGCGACCGGCCTGACCGCGTCCGAAGCCGCGGCGCGGCTGGCGCGCTTCGGCCCCAACGCCCTGGAAGAGAGGAAGACCGGCGTTCTCGATCGGCTGAAGCGATATTTCTGGGCACCGATACCGTGGATGATCGAGGCGGCGGCGATCCTGTCCGGGGTGCTCGGGGATTGGGGAGACTTCGCCATCATCCTTGCCCTGCTCCTCGTCAATGCGGGCGTCGACTACTGGCAGGAGAGGAAGGCCGGCAGCGCCATCGAGGCGCTGAAGGCGCGGCTCGCGCCGAACGCGCGTGTCCTGCGCGAGGGGCGCTGGCAGACCGTTCCCGCCCGCGACCTCGTTCCCGGCGACGTGGCGGCCCTGAAGATCGGCGACATCACGCCCGCCGACATCCGTCTCGCTGAGGGCGACTACCTGAGTGCCGACGAGTCGGCCCTGACCGGGGAGTCGCTGCCGGTCGACAAGAAGGCGGGCGACACCGCCTATTCCGGGGCCGTGGTGAAGATGGGCGAGATGACCGGCGTCGTGACGGCGACGGGCATGAACACCTATTTCGGCAAGACTGCGCAGCTCGTGCAGACAGCCGAGACGCGCTCGCATTTCCAGCGAGCGGTCCTGAACATCGGCAACTTCCTGATCATCACGACGATCTTGCTCGTAGTGCTGATCCTGCTCGTCGCGCTGTTCCGCGATACCCCCTTCTGGCAAACTCTGAAGTTCTGCCTGATCCTGACGGTGGCCGCGATCCCGGTGGCGCTGCCCACCGTCCTCTCCGTCACCATGGCCGTCGGCGCCGAGAAGCTCGCGCGGATGAAGGCGATCGTCTCGCGCCTCGTCTCGATCGAGGAACTGGCGGGCGTCGACGTGCTCTGCGCCGACAAGACCGGCACGTTGACCGAGAACAAGCTGACCGTGGGCGATCTCAAGCCCGAGCCCGGCGTGAGGGCGGAAGAGCTGATGCTCGCGGCGAGGATCGCCAGCAACCCGAACGATCCCGACGCCATCGACCGGGCGATCCTCGGCCCGGCAGCGGAGGGCGGCGGCGCCCCGGGGGGCTTTGAGGTCACCGGGTTCACGCCCTTCGATCCGGTCTCGAAGCGGACCGAGGCGGTGGCGGCAAAGAACGGCACGACGGTGCGGTTCAGCAAGGGCGCGCCGCAGGTCATCCTCGATCTCGTGGAGCCCGCGGCGCCCGAGCGCCGTCGCATCGAGGAGACGGTCGAGGCGCTCGGCCGCGACGGCTACCGCGCCCTGGGCGCCGCCCGCAGGGACGGCGACGGGGCCTGGAACTTCCTTGGCGTCATCCCGATCTTCGATCCGCCGCGCCAGGACGCGGCGGAGACGATCGCGACGGCCTCGCGAATGGGCGTGCACGTCAAAATGATCACCGGCGACCATGAAGCCATCGCCCGCCAGATTGCCGGCAAGCTCGGGCTCGGGACCAACATCGCCTCGGCCGACAAGATGTTCGAAGGCGGTCGCGACAGCGATGTCGCCGACCGCATCGAAGCGGCGGACGGCGTTGCGCGCGTGCTGCCCGAGCACAAGTTCGCGATCGTCAAGGCGCTGCAGTCGCGCGACCATATCGTTGCGATGACCGGCGACGGAGTGAACGATGCGCCGGCGCTGAAGCAGGCCGATGCGGGCATTGCGGTCAGCGGCGCCACCGACGCCGCCCGCGCCGCGGCGGATGTCGTCCTGACCGGGACGGGCCTTTCGGTGATCGCCGCGGCGATCGAGGAGGCGCGGCGCATCTTCGAGCGGATGACGAGCTATGCCACCTTCCGCATCGCCGAGACGATCCGCGTGCTGATGTTCATGACGCTGTCGATCCTGGTCTTCGACTTCTATCCGGTGACCGCCATCATGATCGTGCTGCTGGCGCTCCTGAACGACTTCCCGATCATGATGATCGCCTATGACAACGCCACGGTCGCCGACCGCCCGCTGCGCTGGAACATGCGCCGCGTGCTGACCATCGCCAGCGTCATCGGCGTGATGGGCGTGGCGGAGACCTTCCTGCTGTTCTGGTTCGTCGACCGGGTGCTGGCGCTGCCGCGCGAGACGGTCCAGACGATCATCTTCCTGAAGCTCCTCGTCGCGGGGCACCTGACGATCTACGTCACCCGCAACCAGCGCTGGTTCTGGAACCGGCCCTGGCCGGCCGCGCGCCTCTTCTGGGCCTGCGAGGCGACGCAGGTCGCGGGCACGCTGATCGCCGTCTATGGCCTCTTCGTCACGCCGATCGGCTGGGGCTATGCGCTCGCCGTCTGGGCCTACGCATTGGCCTGGCTGCCGGTCGAGAGCGCCGTGGCGCTGGCCGTTCGACGGGCCATCGACAGGAGCACCGAGCACCGCACACCTGATCGTCCGTCACAATCGCCAAAGCCCCTACCGGCGTGACCCTTGTCCCCAAGTCGGCCGTCCGGATCCGGCGCTGCCCCCCTGGGACAGCGCGCCGTGGTCGGCAGCCAAAGTCGGCGGGGCGTTCCGCGGTGCGCTTAGCCTCGGCCGGAGCGCCGGTGGGCTCGTTGATCAGGATCATGGCTCCGATCGGCGGAGCCTTCGAAGCTTCCTGGCGGTGATGGTGACGAGAGGACGCCCGAGATGCCCCGCAAGCCGACGCCCAGCAAGGACCAGATCAACTATGGCTATCTGTTGATCGCGCTCCTGCTGCTGCTTGCCTTCCAGATCTGGTGGGCGGCGGAGCAAGAGGTCGAGCCGAGGCGGGGGTGCCCTTCTTCTCGATCTCCGGCTCGGAGTTCGTCGAGATGTTCGTCGGTGTCGGGGCCGCCCGCGTGCGCGACCTGTTCGAGCAGGCGCGCAAGCAGGCGCCGGCCATCATCTTCATCGACGAGCTGGACGCGCTCGGGCGAGTGCGCGGCGGACCGAATATGCTGGGCGGCCATGACGAGAAGGAGCAGACGCTCAACCAGCTGCTGGCCGAGCTCGACGGCTTCGACCCGAGCGCCGGCATCGTGCTGATCGGCGCGACGAACCGGCCCGAGATCCTCGACCCGGCGCTGCTGCGCGCCGGGCGCTTCGACCGGCAGGTGCTGGTCGACCGGCCCGACCGCACCGGACGCCGGCAGATCCTGGACGTGCACGTCAGGAAGATCGCGCTCGACCCCTCGGTCGACCTCGACGGCGTCGCCGCGATGACGCCCGGCTTCACCGAGGCCGAGCTCGCCAACCTGGTGAACGAGGCGGTGATCCAGGCGGTGCGGCAGGGCCGAAAGCGGGTGACGACCGAGGACTTCACGGCGGCCGTCGAGCGAATCGTCGCCGGGCTCGAACGGCGGAGCCGGCTCATGAACCCGCTCGAGCGGAAGACCGTCGCCCATCACGAGATGGGCCACGCGCTTGTCGCGCTGACGCTGCCCGGCGTCGATCCGGTGCAGAAGATCTCGATCATCCCGCGCGGGGTGGGGGCGCTCGGCTACACGCTGCAGCGCCCGATCGAGGACCGCTTCCTGATGCGCCGCGACGAGCTGAGGAACCGCATGGCGGTGCTGCTCGGCGGGCGCGCGGCCGAGGAGCTGGTGTTCGGCGAGATCTCGACCGGCGCCGCCGACGACCTGCAGCGCGTCACCGAGATCGCGCGCGCCATGGTGACGCGCTACGGCATGACGGACGCCCTCGGCCAGGTGGCGCTCGAGACCGAGCGCGGCACCTTTCTCGGCCAGCCGATCGAGGGGGGTGGGCGGCGCTTCAGCGAGGCGACGGGGCGCGAGATCGACGAGGCCGTGCGCGCGCTGATCGACAAGGCCTACGCCGTGGCGACGGACGTGCTGACGCGGCGGCGCACCGATCTCGAGCGCCTGTCCGCCATCCTGCTCGAGCGCGAGACGCTGACCGCCGCCGACCTGCCCCCGGCGACGGCCGCGGCCGCCTGAGGGCGGGCCGGGCCGGTGGACTGGATGGATCGGATGGACCGGCTGGACCGGCCGCGGACCGCCATCGGCGGAGGCATGTCGTCCTGCGCGATGCCCGGATGATGGTAGCAGCGGGCCGGGGACGGCGGTCGTCGGCCTGTCCGCGAGCCCATGCAATTGCGTCGGCGCTGCAGGCCCATCCGGAGCCCGCCGTGATCGTTGAGTCCTCCATGGCGGGTCGGTCGCCGTCCGGCTCGCCGCCGACCACCCGGATTGGCGGCCGGCGTGCTTCTCGTCGCGGCGGCCGCCAATCCGGGACCGGAGAAGGCGATCCTTCGCTGCGGGTGGCCGCGACCGGCGCGACCTCGCGCATGCTGCCGCGCGCGCTCGGCGGCTCCCTCCGACCGAGGGCGCGGGCCGCTTCCCGGACATCCTGGTCCCTTCGAACGTCGAGTTGGCGCTCGCACGCGTGCTGTCGGATGCGGACGGACACGCCTGGCGGCCGGCAAGGCATGCCGGCTGACCACCAACGCTATCGCAGATAGGCCTCCGAGGCGTAGCGGCGCATCATGCGCTGGCTGTTGAAGCGGCTGCCGATCTTGCTGATCGTCTCCTTCATCATGCGGATCCATCCGGCACGGTCGTCATACCAGAGGGGCAACACCGTCCTTTCCAGCTTGTCGTAAAGCGCCGGGCCGTGCGCCGCCGGATCCGCGCCGTCCTCGCCGACCGCCCAGCCCGTTTCACCCTCGATCCAGCCCTCAAGCCACCAGCCGTCGAGAACGGACAGGTTCAACACGCCGTTCAGCGCCGCCTTCATCCCGCTCGTGCCGGACGCTTCGAAGGGCGGCAGCGGGGTGTTCAGCCAGACATCAGCGCCGGCGACCATGAGTTGCGCGACCGACATGTCGTAGTTCGGGAGGAAGGCGACCGGTATGTCGCCCGAAAGCGCGCGCATATCAGCGTGGATCCTGCGGATCAGCTCCTTGCCGCCCCAGTCCCGCGGGTGCGCCTTGCCGGCGATGACCACCTGGAACCGATGTTGCCGGGCGATGGCCCGGAGCCGCTCGAGATCGCCGAAGAGCAGGTCCGGGCGCTTGTAGCCGGTCATTCTTCGGGCAAAGCCGATGATTGGCAGGTCGGGCGACAGCGTCACGCCCGTCGACCGGGCGACCTCGGCCGTAAGCTCGGACTTCGCCGACCGGTGCGCGGCCCAGAGTTGGCCGTCCCCGATACCGTCGGCGTTCACGAGTTCCTCGGGTTCGTGCGCCCAGCTCGGCGCGACGCCGTGGAGCAGCTGCGCGATCGCAGGGTGCACCCAGCTTGCGACGTGGATGCC
The DNA here is from genome assembly GCA_963822985.1 of uncultured Alphaproteobacteria bacterium. Lineage (GTDB taxonomy): Bacteria > Pseudomonadota > Alphaproteobacteria > Rhodobacterales > Rhodobacteraceae > Thermohalobaculum. The sequence goes on from CAWGJU010000003.1 coordinate 378,687, forward strand.
ATTGGTGACCTCGCGGATGCGGAAGCCCGGATACATGCGCTTGGCCGTCTCGGCATGGCGCCGCGCGACGCCGTTGACGAAGCCGCTCAGTCGCAGCGCGAGGCATGTCATGTTCAGATGCTCGGTCCCGGCCAGCATCCGGAGCTGGTCCGACGGCATGAAGTCGCCGAGGAGCCGGCCGACCAGGTCGTAGCCGAACTTGTCGTGGCCCGCCTCGACCGGCGTATGCGTGGTAAAGACACATTGCGCCCGCACCGGGTCAACGTCGTAATGCAGCCCGTCCGGCTCCCGCCGTTCCTGCGCGTGCGGATGGCGCCGCAAAAGCTCCGCCGCGAGAAGGGCCGCGTGCCCCTCGTTCAGGTGCCAGGTCCCGATCTCAAAGCCGAGGGCGTGCAACACGCGCTTGCCGCCGATCCCGAGCACGATCTCCTGCTTCAGCCGGTACGCCTCATCTCCACCATAGAGCCGGTCGGTGATCGACCGGTCGGCGGGGTCATTCTCGTCGAGGCCGGTGTCGAGCAGAAGCACCGGTACCGATCCGCCGCTCGTGGAGGCAAGCAGGTGCAGCCAGGGGCGGACCCAGACGGCGCGGCCGTCGATCCGCACGGCCACCATGGCGTCGAGCGGCACCGCCCAGTCGCGCGGCTCCCAAGGGTCCGGGTGATCGACCTGCCCGCCGTCCGGCCCGATCTCCTGCCTGAGATAGCCGTCGCGGCTGATCAGCGTGACGAAGACGACCGGCAGCTCGAGATCGGCAGCAGAACGCGCGGTGTCCCCGGCCAGCACACCAAGCCCGCCCGCATAGGTGTGCATCTCGGCCCGGATCGCGATCTCCATGGAGAAGTACGCAATGTCCGTTCGCGGCAGGAAAGGCTCGATGGATGGCTCGGGGTCGGTCTGCGTGATCGGCATCTGCGAGGCCTCACCGGGAACATCGGCCAGCGTCAAGCGGTTCCGCTATGGATCCCGTGCCCGAGCACATTGTCCTTGATGCCGATCAAGCCGGCTCCCCTCGCCACCGGGCGCACGGTCTCGGCGCATTCCTGGCGGTTGATCCAGTCATCGCGGCGCCGGCCAAAAAACTGTCAGTGGATGGGAGCACCGGTCTGAATATCGATCCGCCGAACAGTTCCGGACCAGGTGAACCCGACCACGAGGTCGCCGCTGTGAAGACTATCCACCGAGAGCGACGGGAGTGCGACGGACCCTTCGTGCCGGTGTGACCCAGCGCGTCGAGGGGATGCTGCATCCGACGCATTTTCGCCGGATCATCCGTGCTGTCCGGCTGAAGGGGAGCGGCGCCGACCAGATCCTGCGGGAGCTCTGGCCGATCGCCCCTCTTCGAGATCGCCGCAGGGGCAGTCGCCGCGAGCGGTGCGAGACGCTCGACGGAGCCGGCGCCTGCGGATTCGTCGCCGGGGGGCCTCGGGGCCGCTTACCGCACGTGGAGCACGAACACGGCGAGCATGACGAGGAGCGTGGAAAGCAGCAGCGTCAATGCCGTGTCGATAGGGAAGAAGCTGTCGTCGACCTGCTCCGACTTTGCGATCCTCCGGTGCAGGAGACGCATCCTGACGAAGGCGGACAGGATCACCGCGCCTCCGGATACGAGCAGCAGAGCTTCCGACCAGGTCTGCGTCGGCGCATTGGAGATCCGCGCGACAGCCAGCCCGAAGCCGACCACCGCGACCGTCGTCCTGACCCACGCCAGAAAGGTTCGCTCGTTCGCTGAGTGATCGGCGTAGTTCGGGATCATGGCGCCTTCCATTGAGACTCGCATGCGGAAGCGCCTTGATCTGAATCAGTACCGCGCCAGCCTGCAAACCAATCAACCAATCCTGGCGGCACTCGCGCTCACCGCGGCAAGCTTCGTCGCGCTCACCTGCTACGACCTGAACGCCGTCGGCCGGCCGGCCGATGCCATGGCGGCGCTCCGCACCAGCGTTATCGACCACCGAACGTGGCCGGGCACTCACGGGCAAGTTCCGGAGTTGGCGCATGTTGCGCGTCGACGGAGCCACTCCGCTATGGCGGGAGTACCTTGAACCCTGCCGATGGTTGAGGGGGCTGCCCGTCGATGCTACGGCGCAGGTGGAGCAGCGTCCCGAGGGAGACCGATGCAAGACCGCTTCGTCTGCAAGAGGGCTTCGTCGTCCGCCGCGGGGCGCCGTCCGCCGCGGTGCTGCCTTTCTGATCATCCAGGAACAATACCGCGCGGTAGAGCTTCAGGGTCGTTTCCTCCGTCGCGTGCATATGAACCGGAGCGTCGGCCATCAGGTCCGACCACGCGCTTCAACCGCCCCCGGAGAGACGGCGCACCACTCCGGCGAGGCGGTCGAGCTCGTGCTCGTCATTGTAGTAGTGAGGCGAGGCGCGGACGACCACCGGCAGGCCTCGCGCGGTCGCATCGAGGAGCGTGCTCGATGGATGCGAGGTGGAGACGTTGACGCGGGCTTCGGCCAAAAGTTTCTTTACGGAACACGCTTCGACGCCATCGACGGTGAAGGAAACGATAGCGCTGAGATCCGATCCCAGATCACGCAAGGTCACCCCGGGGATCTCCGCGAGCTCGGCGCGCAACAAGCCCGCTAAGAAACGGCAGCGCTCGGCGATCGCCTCAAGGCCGATCGCGAGCGCATAGTCGACGGCGACGCCGAGTCCGAGGCGTGCGGCGTAGTTGTTCTCCCAGGTTTCGAAACGGCGCGCATCCCCGCGCAGCTCGTATCTGTTCGCCGCCACCCAAGGTGCCGCGAAATGGTCAATTAACGGCGGCTCAAGCCGCTCAATGAGTTCATGCCGCACATAGAGGAAGCCGGTTCCTCGCGGTCCGCGCAGGAATTTGCGGCCGGTCGCGGACAGCATGTCACAGCCCAGCTCGGTGACGTCTACCGGCATCTGCCCGACGGCTTGGCAGGCATCCAGCAAGTAGAGAGCGCCACGGTCTCGCGTGATCCGCCCGATCGCCGCTGCCGGATTCAAGAGGCCACCATTCGTCGGCGCCCAGGTTATGGCGACCAGCCGCGCCGGCTTCTCCAACATCCTATCGAGCGCCGCATGGTCGAGGACGCCCTCGGCATTGTCGGGGATGACCTCGATCACCGCGCCGGTCCGCTTCGCGACCTGGAGGAAGGCGACATAGTTGGCGGCATATTCGGCGCGAGCGGTCAGAATGCGGTCGCCGGGCGCGAAATTGATCGCGTAAAATGCCATTTGCCACGCGACGGTGGCGTTCTCCATGAGCGCGATCTCATCGACCCTCGCTCCGATCAGGCGAGCGACGTCATCGTAGACGTGGTCGAGTCGCTGCGCGGTTTCCGCGGCCGCCTCGTAGCCGCCAATCCGGGCTTCGCGGCGGAGATATTCGGTCATAGCATCCAGCACCGGAGCAGGCATTAGGCCGGCGCCTGCATTGTTCAGATGCGCACGATGAGCAACGCCTGGCGTTTCGGCGCGGAGCCGCGCAAGATCCATTCAGAGGCTTCCCTTCAGCGGGTAGTTGCTTGCCGCGCGGCACCGTACGGCGGCGCCAATGCTCCTGCATGCGCCGTACGCCTCCACCTGTCGATCAGGAGATCAGGAATCCCACGGCGGCATTGAGCGCAACTCCAAATCGCATGCCTCAACTCAGGCCGCGTCGGCGACCTTGTCAACAGGGCTTCAGCCGGAGTGGCCGCGTGCTTCTGTCATTCACGGTTGCTGTCGAGACTTGCCTATCGCGGGGCAGCTGCCGCCAAACCTCGCGTACGCCGTGCGGGAAGTTCTCCTCAGACCGGAGACGGCGCTGTCGAAGAGAGCGCTGCGGACCATTGCGGCTGTGCCGTGTGCCGAGTTCTCGAGCATCCGGCCGTTAGAGGCCATTCCCGCCAGCGGGATCAGCTCAATAACCACGCGCACGATCGACGACATTGAAGAGCGGCTCGCCACGTTCATGACGCCGGATGTTCTCGATCGGTATGGGCGCGGGAGTGCGAGGCTGGGTCATGCTGGCGACATGCGGAGTTATGAGAATTCGGGGATGCGTCCAGAACGGATGCTCGGGAGACGGCGGCTCCGGATCGAAAACGTCGATTACGGCGCCAGCCAAGCGACCGGAGTCGAGGGCGGCGATGAGATCCGCATCGACGAGATGACCGCCGCGGCCCACGTTCACGAGCCCGGCGCCACGCGGCAGCATGGACAAGGTCTCCTTCGAGAGGATGCCGCGCGTCTCCTCGGTGAGCGGCAAGAGGCAGACCAGGATATCGAGCCCGGCGAGAAAGTGGGTGAGCCCGTCCGTTCCGGCCCAGCAGTCTTCGCTGGCGATCTCCTTCGGCGAGCGGCTCCAGCCGGAACGTCTATAGCCGAGCACGCCGAGCCGTTCGAGCACGGCCGAGCCGAGCACGCCCAATCCCATGACGCCGACGCGCGTGTCCGAGCTCGGCCGCACCCGTATTTCGCGCCAGACCTTCTGCTCTCGTTGAAGAATGTAGTCGATGAGGTTCCGATGCAGAGCAAGCACGGCGAAGGACACATAGTCGACCATCGTCCGGGTGATCCCCGGCTCGACCATTCGCACGAGCGGCACTTGCGGCGGGATATTGGAAAGATCGAGATGGTCGATACCCGCGCCGATCGAGAACAGGAGCTTCAGGCGAGGAAAGGTGGTGGCCAGATCGGAGGGCGGCTGCCACAGCATGGCGTAGTCGACCGTGTGGGGATCGCCGATATCGGGCCAGAAGCGGAACTCGATCTCCGGCGCGTCGCGCGCGAGGAAGTCCCGCCACTCGGGGCCCCGCTCGGGATCGCCCTTGTAGACCAGGCAGCTACTCACTGCGGCGCCCTTTCGCACTTGCTCCGAACATGCCGCCGCATCAAGCCGTCGCTCTCGTGACCTCTGGGACGGCGGGCGTCAGCTCAAGCTCGTCGGCGCGGATGCAGGCCACCAGATGCGCCCCGCCCCGTGTGATCGGCTCCGGCCGGGTCTCCGCACAGTCCGGGATGGCATAGCGACAGCGCGTCCGGAAGGGGCACCCGGAGGGCGGTTTCACCGGACTGGGAACGTCGCCCTCGAGGATGATGCGGCCCTTGCCCCGGCCGGGCGTCGGCTCGGGTGCGGCCGAGAGCAGCGCCTCGGTATAGGGGTGCAGCGGTCGCGTGAACAGGTCGCGTGTCCGGCCGAGCTCCATCACCCGGCCGAGATACATCACCGCCACGCGGTCCGCGACGTGCCCGACGACGGCCAGATCATGCGTGACGAACAGCATGGTGAGATTCATCTCGCGCCGGATACGCATGAGCAGGTTCAGCACCTGCGCCTGCACGGAGACGTCGAGCGCCGATACGGGCTCGTCCGCCATCAGGAATTCCGGCTCGACCATCAGCGCCCGGGCGATCCCGACGCGCTGGCGCTGGCCGCCCGAGAACTCGTGCGGGTAGCGGTCGAGATAGGCGCGTGGCAAGCCGACCCGCTCGAGCCCCTCGCCGGCGCGGCGCAGACGCTCTGCCGCGGAAAGCTCGGGCGCGTTGAAGCGCAGAGGCATCGTCAGCGTCTGCGCAATCGTCATCCGCGGGTTCAGGCTGCTGAACGGATCCTGGAACACCATCTGCATGCGACGCCGGAATGGCCTCAGCGCCGAGGGCGATAGCCCGGCGAGATCGGTACCATCGTAGATCACCGACCCCTCGGTCGGCCGTTGCAGGGCCATCATCGCGCGGCCGAGGGTGGACTTGCCCGAACCGGACTCGCCTACGAGCCCCAGCACCTCGCCGCGGGCGATGTCGAGCGACACGCCGTCGACTGCACGGACGACAGAGCCGGTCCGGCCCAGAAGCCCCTTGCGGATGGGGAAGTGCTGCTTGAGATCCACCGAGCGGATCAGGGCCGTGTCGTCCCTCATCGCCATCACGCCTGCCCCCGCTCGATCTCGCGCCAGCGCTTGCAGCGCAGCACGTGGCCGGGCGCCACTGTCTCGAGCGCCGGCACGCCCTTGTCGCAATAGCCGCGGGCGTGGTGCGGACAGCGCGGATGGAAGGCGCAGCCGGGCGGCAGGCGGGAAGGGTCCGGCACGTAGCCCTCGATGGTCTGGAGCGAGGTCGCGCCCAGCCCGGCCGTCTCCAGCCGCGGCACCGAGCGCATCAGGCCGCTGGTATATGGCATCAGCGGGCGCTCGAGCACGTCGGCGACGCCGCCCTCCTCGACCACCCGGCCCGCATACATCACCATGGTACGATCCGCGATCTCGGCCACGACGCCGAAGTTGTGCGTGATGAACAGCATCGCCATGCCCGTCGTCTCCTGCACCTCGCGCAGTAGCTCCAGGATCTGGGCCTGGACGGTGACGTCGAGCGCCGTCGTCGGCTCGTCGGCGATCAGGACGTCCGGCTCCAGCGCCAGCGCCATGGCGATCATGACGCGCTGGCGCATGCCGCCGGACAGCTCGTGCGGATAACTGTCGAGCCGCTGTTCCGGCTCCGGTATGCCGACCTGCTCGAAAAGCTCCAGCGCGCGCCGCCGCGCGTCCGCCTGCGAGATGTCGCGATGGTAGCGAATCGAACTCGGCCACCTGCGCGCCCACCCGGTAGACCGGGTTCAGCGAGGTCAGCGGCTCCTGGAAGATCATCGCGATGCGGTCGCCGCGCAGCCGGCGCACCCGGCGCTCCGCAAGGGCCAGGAGATCGACGTCCTCCTTGCCGCTTAGCACAGCGGTTCCGTTCAGCCGTGCCCGCGGCGGTGGCGGCAGCAGCCGCATGATCGCGAGCGAGGTGACCGACTTGCCCGAACCGCTTTCGCCCACAACGGCCACCGTCTCGCCATCGCCCAGCGAGAAGCTGACGTCGTGGACGACCTGGAGCGGCCCGTCGGCACCCTGGAAGCTGACACCCAGGTTCGTGACGGTGAGCCTGGCCGTCATCGAAGGTCGCTCCTGGCGTCAAGCGCATCGCGCAGGCCGTCGCCAATGAAGTTGAAGCTGGTCACTGCGGCGGTGATCGCCAGCCCCGGGATGATCGCCAGCCAGGGTGCGCTGTCGAGATATTGCTGGGCGTTGTTGAGCATGTTGCCCCAGCTCGGCAGCGGCGGCTGGATGCCGTACCCGAGAAAGCTGATATAGGCCTCGATCAGGATGGCCCGGGCGACCGTCAGGGTGGCCGCCACGATGATCGGCCCTACCGCGTTCGGCAGGAGCTCGTGGAACATGATCCAGCTCCGCGAGGCGCCGCTCATATGCGCGGCCACGACGAAGTCGCGCTCGCGCAGCGACCGGATCTCGGCCGCGACGATGCGGGCGATCTCCATCCAACTCGTGATCGCGATGATCACCGTGATCATCGCCGGGCTCGGCTCGATGAAGGCAGCCAGCGCCAGCAGCAGGAAGATCTGCGGAAAGCATAGGAAAGCGTCGGTGAAGCGCATCAGCGCACTGCCGAGCCAGCCGCCGAAGAAGCCCGCGACGATCCCGATGATGGCGCCGATCAGTGTTGAGAGGACCATGGCCGCGAAGCCAACCAACAGGGAGACGCGGCCGGCCATCAGCAGGCGGGCCGCCAGGTCGCGCCCCAGCGGATCGGTGCCGAGATAGTGGTCCCCGGTGAACGGTGGCGAGAACCGGGCGCGCAGGTCGATATGGAGCTGGTCATATGGCAGCAACCAGGGCCCGACGACGCAGGCGAGAGTCAGGCCGAGGATAAGGACGAGGCCCGTCACCGCCAGCCGATGGCGCAGGAACCGGCGCAGGGCGCGCGCCTCCCACCAGCGCGGCGCAGGGGCGTCGATCTCGAAGGTTGCGGTCATCGGCTCATTCCAGGCGGACGCGCGGATCCGCGGCGGCGACCAGGATGTCGGCCAGCAGATTGCCTATCAGCACGAGCATCGCCGTGAACATCAGCAGGCCCATGACCACCGGATAGTCCTGATAGCCGAGGCTATCGAGGAACAGCCGCCCCATGCCGGGCCAGGTGAAGACGGTCTCGGTCACCAGCGCGCCCGAGAGCAGGGTCGGAAGCTGCAGGCCCGCCAGCGTTATCATGGGGATCAGCGCATTGCGCATGACGTGGCCATAGAGCACGCGCCGTCGCGGCAGTCCCTTGGCCCGGGCCGTCCGAACATAGTCCTGGTCGATCACGTCGAGCATGGAAGACCGCATGTAGCGCGACCAGATCGCCACGTTGACGAGCGCGAGCACCAGCGACGGAAGGATCAGGTGCTCGACGTAGTTCAAGAACGACCCGTCGCCGATCGTGTACATGTTGCCCGAGGGCAGCCAGCCGAGCTCGAGCGAAAAGGCGTAGATCGCGACCAAGCCGAACCAGAAGGTGGGGATCGACAGCGCGACCATGGCGATCACGGTGGCGGCGTAGTCGAAGGTCGAATAGCGCCGCGTCGCCCCCATCACGCCGACCAGCGTGCCGAGCCCCACCGAGATCACGGTGGAGCTGAGCATCAGCAGCAGCGTCGCGAACAGGTGCCGGCCGATGACCTCCAGCACCGGCGCGCCGTCACGGAAGCTGTTGCCCCAGTCACCCAGGAAAAGGCGCGAGAACCACTCCAGGTACTGGACCGGCAATGGCCGGTCGAGGCCCATCTGTGCGGCGATCCGGTCGATGTCGGCCTGGCTCATGCCCGGCGCCAGCGCGAACTGCGACAGCGGTCCGCCCGGCGCGAGGTTCAGCACCGCGAATCCCACGATCGAGACGAGCACCAGCAGAACGAGGCTGTGCCCGATCCGTCGGACGAGAAACTGTGCCATCCCTACTCCCGCGCGCCCATTTCCGATTGTCGACGCGCCGTCCCGCCGGGGCGGGACGGCATTCAGAGCCTCAGTCCCAGTTCCAGTCGTTCACATTCCAGGTGGTGATGCGCAGGTTGACGTTAGGCTCGTAGCCGGTCAGCCCCTCCTTGTGCCCGCGCAGATTCGCGTACTGGAACAACGGCAGCAGCGGCAGATCCTCGCGCATGATCTCCTGGATCTTGAAGTAGACCTCGCGCCGCTCCTCGGGCACGAAGAGCTTGGCACCCTTCTCCAGCAGGGCGTCGATCTCAGGGTTCTGATACTGCCAATTGTTCTGGCCGGCACCTCCCTGCGCATTGATCTTGTCGGACATGAAGTAGTTCGTCGTGTCCGGATCGCCCGCGGTGACAAAGGTGTTGCCGACGACGATGGTGTCGAACTGGGATTGCATGTAGTATTCGCCCCACATAACGGCGGGCGGCAGGTTCGAGATGGTCATCTCGACGCCGATTTCGTCGAAGGTCTGCTGCACGAACTGCTGCATCTGCTCGCGCACGTGGTTGCCGGCCGTCGTCGAGTTGGTGAAGGACAAGCGGACGCCGTCCTTGGCCCGAATGCCGTCCGGCCCGCGCGCCCAGCCGGCATCGTCGAGGATCTGGTTGGCCTTCTCGATCGAGAACTGGTGCTGTGGTAGGTTCGGGTTGTGGTAGGGAGACTCCTTCGGCATCTGGCTCTCGGTCGGCGCCATGATGCCGTAGTAGAGTGCGTCGATGATCGTCTCCTTGTCGATCGCATGATAGAGCGCCTCGCGCACCGCCTTGTCCTGGAATTGCGGGCGGCCCATGTTGAGCGCGAAGGACTCGATGGTGGCCGAGGGAGCGACGACCACCACCCGGTCCTCCAGTCCCTTCGCCTCCTCGAAGCGGTCAGGCATGATCCCCTGCAGCCCGATGACGTCGATGTCGCCGGTGCGGAACTGGGTGTAGAGCACTGTCAGGTCGGGGACGTACTTGAATATAGCGCGTTCAAGATGCGGGCCCTCGCCCCAGTAATCTGTATTCGCCGTCAGTAGGATGTGGTCGCCCGGAACCCGCTCTCCCCACTTGTAGGCGCCGGTGCCGACGGGAGCGTTGTTGAAGTCGGCGCTATTGGGATCGTCCGCGGCCCCGAGGATATGCTTCGGGACGATGTGCGTCCAGGACAGGATCGAGGGATAGGGCGCGAAGGGCGCCGCCATTTCCCAGGTGATCTCGTGGTCCGAGACGACTTGAATGTTACGCACCAGCTCATGCCCAGTGCGGCGCATGGCGCGGAACTCGGGATCGGCGAGCAACTCCAGCGTGTACTTCACATCCTCGGCGGTGAAGGGCTCGCCGTCGTGCCACTTTACCCCCTCGCGCAGCTTGACGCGCCAGCTGAGGCCATCCTCCGAGATGCCGCCGTTCGCGACGGTCGGAACCTCGCTGGCGAGCGCGGGCGAGAAGCTGCCATCCGGCATGACGTTGAACAGCGGATCGAAGACGTTCCAGTGAATGCCGTCGTCGACCTCGATGTGGAGCATATGCGGGTTGAAGACCGTCGGCTCCTGCGAAAACCCAATGATGACCTGCCCCGAAGGCGAGGCGTTGGCGGCGAGAGCGCGGCTCGCGGCCCCTGAAATCAGCAGCGTGGTCGCGCCGGCGCCCAGCTTCAGGGCGTCGCGCCGGCTGATCTGCCGGCGGTGGTCGCTTCGTTTGATCATTCCCGTTTCTCCTCCGTGTTGCCCCTGTCTGGAGCGTGTTCCCTCAGGCTCGCGGTGTCCCTGCCAACCCTAATGGCCGCCGGGACCTCCGAAGCCCTCATCCGGCGCCACCTTGCTCCCATCCGTGAAGCGAGAGAAGCGGAACGGCGTCGGATCGACGCAAGGCTCCGCGTTCGTCACAATGTCGGCCATCAACCGGCCGGCGCCCGGCCCGATGCCGAAGCCATGGCCGGAAAAGCCGGTCGCGATATGGAAGCCGGGCACTGTATCGATCGCGGAGATCACCGGGATCGCATCCGGCGTCACGTCGATGCAGCCCGCCCAGCTCTGCGCCACGCGCGCCTCCGCCATTGCCGGGAACTTCTGCGCCACCGCCCCCATGAGCCCGTCCAGCATTCTCTTCGAAGGCTTGGGGTCGAACACGCGCTCGCGTTCGAAGGGGCTCTCCTCGTCCACTGACCAGCGCTTCGGCCGCGTCAGCTCGTGGAAGAAGCGCGAGCCGAAGCGGAAGTGCAGCTCTCGGTGCTGCTGCCGGAAGGCAGAGAGAAAGCGCAGGCCGTACCGGAACGAATCTGGCACGATGTCGACGGTGTTCCCCGACCCGCGCGCGATCGTGTAGCCGCCGTCCTGTCGCTTGCGGATGGCGAACTCGTCGCACCAGATCGCCTGCTCGGGCCCGCCCTCGACCGGCTCGGTCCGCAGCACGTGGCTGATCACGCCGAGCTGGGGCAGGTCGATACCAAGATTGCCGCAGAAGAGATTCGACCACGCGCCGCCGGCCAGCACGACCGCCGAGCAGGCAATCGGCCCCTTCTCGGTCACCACCCCGGAGACGGCGCCGCCCTCGGTTTCGACGGCGCGCACGGCGCATTGCGTCAGGAGCGCCGCGCCCCGCTCGCGCGCCGCTTCAGCGATCGCCGGGGCCGCCTTCTGCGGCTCGGCTCGACCGTCCTCCGGCGTGTAGAGCGCACCATACGAGTTCAGGTCTGCACCCGGATACATCCCGGCAAGCTCGGCCGGCGTCAGCATTCGCGAAGTGATCTGGTAAGGATCGAGATGGCGCCGCCAGCGATCATAGTTGCCGAGGCGCTTCTCCGTCTCGCAAACGAAGACGATGCCGGCCCTGGTATAGCCGGTGTCCCGGCCGATGCGGCCATCCAGGCCCTTCCAGATCCGCAGCGCCTCGACCATCAGCGGCACCTCGCGCGGGTCGCGGCGCGATATGCGCACCCAGCCCCAGTTGCGGCTGGACTGTTCGTGGCCGATGCCGCCCTTTTCGCACACCGCGACGCGGTGGCCGCGCTCGGCGAGCTCGAGCGCGGTCGAGACGCCGATGATGCCGCCGCCGATGACGACGATGTCCACCGAGCGCGGCAGCTCGGTGTCTCCGTGGACGGGGGTCGGGCGCGGTCCAGGCAATGTCAGGCTTCCTCTATCTGGCAGGTCACACGCACATCCGGATGGCTGGCGAAGGTCAGAGGCACTGGAGGCTTCCACGCGTCAGTGGTGGAGGATTTTGTCCAGGAAGTCCCGCGCCCGGTCGGTGCGGGGCGCGGTGAAGAAGTCGGCGGGCGATGCGGCCTCGACCACCCGCCCATGGTCCATGAAGACGATGCGATCGGCGACCTGCCGGGCGAAGCCCATTTCGTGGGTCACCACGATCATCGTCATGCCGTCGGACGCCAGGTCGCGCATGACGTCAAGGACCTCCCCGACCATCTCAGGGTCCAGCGCCGATGTCGGCTCGTCGAACAGCATTGCGTCCGGCTTCATGCACAACGCCCGCGCGATCGCAACCCGCTGTTGCTGTCCCCCAGACAGCTGCGCCGGGTACTTCTGCGCGTGATCGGCAATCCGCACGCGGTCGAGGAGCGTCATCGCCTGTTCCTCGGCCAGGGGCCGCTTTTCGCCGTTGATCCAGCGCGGTGCCACGGTGAGATTGCCCAGGACCGTCATGTGCGGGAAGAGGTTGAACGACTGAAAGACCATCCCCACCCGCTTTCTCACCCGGCGCAGCGTCTGGGCACGGTCCTCGACCGTGGTGCCCGCTACCGCGATCCGGCCCCGCTGATGGGGCTCGAGGCCGTTGATGCACCACGCAGTTAGTATCAAATCAGAGAGCCGGCAGCACACGCTGGTAGCGCTGCAGCGCCCCGCGAATGTTGGCCGCGAGCTCGCGCGTGATCGCTGCCACCGGACGGGCGATGGGGACGAGTTCCCAGATCTTCATCACCACCGGTGGCCTGAACGGTCGGCTGACCAGATCGTCCTCCGTGAATGCGTTGGCCACGAAGGGCGGCACGATCGTGACGCCAAGGCCGTTCGCGACGAAGTTGCACGCGGCCTCGGCTATCTGCGCCTCGATCTGCACGCGCGAGCGCGGGTGCTTCAATCCGAACGCCTCGTCTATGATCGTCCGCGAGCGATCGGCGGCGCCGAGCGAGACGAACGGCTCGTCTCTTAGCTCCGCCGGCCCGATCGACCCGCGCGACGACAGCCGATGCCGGCGCGGCAGCACGCAGACCATTTCGAACTCGCAGATGCAGGTGCACTCGACCAGCGGATGCTCGGCAGGGAGGAGGCTGAGCCCGAGATCCATCCCCTGATTCATGGCCATCTCGACGATGCGCGGCGACGTCCGGCTCTCCAGGGCGAGCCGCATTTCGGGCCGGTGCGCCAGCAAGGGCGCCAGCACCGCGGGAAGGAAGCGGTTCGACAGCGCCGGGAAGGCGGCGATCCGGACGCTGCCCCGCCGGCGCTCGGCGATCGCGCGGGAGATGTGCTCGAGCCGGCCAATGTTCTGGAAGAGCCGATCGACCTCCAGCGCGAAGAGGCGGCCTTCCGGCGTGGGCACGAGCCGCCCGCCGGATCGGGCGAAGAGCAAGAACCCGCAGGCGCGCTCCAGAGCGCCGAGATGCTTGCTCACGGCGGGCTGCGAGATCCCGAGGGACTCGGCCGCGCCAGTGACCGAGCCCGCTTCGTAGACTTGGCGGAAGACCTCGACCTGCCGCAGCTTCATAGTACCTCTCATAACCGCAGGGTTATGGAGAAGCGAAAGAATGATATTTGACAAGCATGTCCCGCGCCCCGCAGCCTCATCCTACACCGAGACAGGAGGATACCGATGCGCATGACCCTCATGTCGGCGGCCGGCGCGCTGGCGCTGCTGCACGCCGCTCCAGCCCTCGCCGAGGACAAGGTCCTGACCCTCGGCGGCTACGGCGGCTCGTTCGAGACCCTGATGAAGGAACACGTCATCCCGGCGTTCGAGAAGGAGCACGGGGTGACAGTCCAGTTCGTGCCGGGCAACTCGACCGAGAACCTGGCCCGCATGCAGGCGCAGCGCGAGAACCAGGAGATGGACGTGGTCTTCCTCGACGACGGCCCGATGTACCAGGCAGTGGCGCTCGGCTTCTGCGACACGGTCGCCGACGCGCCGGTGATGAACGACATCTACGACATCGCGCGCATGGGCACCGATAAGGCGATCGGCACCGGTTTCGTTGCGACCGGCTTCGCCTACAATGCCGAGATGTTCGAGGAGAAAGGGTGGGAGCCGCCATCCTCGTGGATGGAGCTGGCGGACGAGAAGTACAAAGGCCTTCTCTCGATACCGCCGATCAGCAACACCTACGGCCTTCACACGCTGGTGATGATGGCGCGCCTGAACGGCGGCGGCGAGGCGAACATCGACCCGGGCTTCGAGGTGATGGCCGAGCAGGTCGCGCCGAACGTCCTCGTCTTCGAGCCGTCGTCGGGCAAGATGTCCGAGCTCTTCCAGGGCGAGGAGATCGCACTGTCGATCTGGGGCAGCGGCCGCGTGAAGTCGCTCGCAGACATCGGCTTCCCGGCAAAGTTCGCCTATCCGGAAGAGGGCGCAGTCGCGCTGATGATCGCCGTCTGTCCCGTGGTGAACAGCGACGTGCCGGAGGAAGCCCAGGCCTTCATCCAATACGTCCTCTCGCCCGAGGTCCAGGTGCAACTCGCCGATGTCATGGGCGCTGGGCCCACCAACAAGACCGCCGAGCTACCCGAGGAGCTGGCCCAAGGTCTTCCGTACGGCCCCGAGCAGGTCGCCCAGCTGGTCGCGGTCGACTGGGACGTGATCAATCCAAAGCGCGAGGAGTGGACCCAGCGCTGGGCACGCGAGGTCGAGCGCTGAGCCTTAGCCGGAGGGCCCGCTGCGGCCCTCCGACAATCCGACGGGACGAAGCGGATGGCATTTCTCGAGCTCGGATCGCTCGGCAAAAAGTTCGGCGACGTCGTCGCCGTCGAGGACGTGAACCTCGCGGTCGAGAAGGGCGAATTCGTGTCGCTGCTCGGCCCGTCCGGCTGCGGCAAGACGACGACGCTGCAGATGATCGCGGGGTTCGAGCAGCCGACGAGCGGCACGATCCGGATCGACGGCCGGGACATGGCCGACGTCGTGCCGGCGCGGCGCGGCATCGGCATCGTCTTTCAGAGTTACGCGCTCTTCATGCACATGACGGTGGCCGAGAACGTCAGCTTCGGTCTCGAGATGCGCAAGGTGCTGAAGCCCGAGCGCCGGCGGCGGGTCGAGGAGGCGCTGGCGCTGGTCAAGCTGGACCAGCTGGCGCACCGCTACCCCCGCGCGCTGTCCGGCGGCCAGCAGCAGCGGGTGGCGCTGGCCCGCGCGCTGGTTATCGAACCGCAGCTTTTGCTGCTCGACGAGCCGCTGTCGAATCTCGATGCCATGCTTCGCGAGGAGATGCAGATCGAGCTCCGCAACATCCAGCAGAGAGCCGGCGTGACCACAGTCCTCGTGACCCACGACCAGACCGAGGCGATGGCGCTGAGCGACCGGATCGCGGTCATGGAGAAGGGGCACATCGTTCAGGTCTCGACGCCGTTCGATGCCTACGAGCACCCGCTGAGCGAGTTCGTCTCGACCTTTCTCGGCAAGACCAACCACGTCGCCGGTCAGATCGAGGGCCGGATCAAGGGCCGGGCCGAGGGCCACGTTCGCGTGGCGACGGCCGCCGGTGGCTTCGAGGCGCCGGCGGCCGACGGGCTGGACGGCCCGGTGATCCTGTCGATCAGGCCCGAGAAGATCCGCTTCGTGCCGAAGGACGAAGCCATGCTCGTCGGACGCGTCGGCGCCGGCGTCTTTCTCGGCAACCAGTGGTTGTTCCAGATCGACAGCTCCCTTGGCACGCTGCTGGTCATCCACCAGAACGCCGGCCACCCCGAGGCCTCGCCCGGCGACGAGGTCGGGTTGGCATGGGACCCGGACCAGGTGCGGGTCCTCGGACATGCGTGAGCGGGCGGCACCCTATCTGCTGAGCGCGCCGGCGCTGGGCCTCTTTCTGGCGATCCTGATCGTGCCGCTCTTCATGACCTTCCTGCTGAGCTTCTACGAGTTCGGCTTCTACACGGGCATCGTGCCGGCGTTCAGCCTGGCGAACTACGTCGATGTCATGATGGACGAATACTTCCACGAGATCTTCGGCCGGACGTTCGCAATCGCCCTGGCCACGACGCTGGTCACGGCGCTGATCGGCACGCCCGAGGCCTATATACTTTATCGGATGGCGTCCCGCTGGCGCTCGGTGCTGCTGCTGGTCATCATCGGGCCACTCCTGATTTCGGTCGTCGTCCGGACGCTCGGCTGGTCGATCCTGCTCGGTAATCGGGGCGTCATCAACGACCTGCTGGCCGGCATCGGGGTGATCGATGAGCCGGTGAAGATGCTCTACACCAGCGGCGGCATCGTCGTCGCGCTGGTGCATGTGCTCGTCCCGTTCATGGTGCTCGCGGTCTGGGCGGCGCTGGCGCGCCGGGATCCGGCGACCGAGAAGGCGGCCGCAGCGCTCGGCGCCTCGCAATGGACGATCTTCTTCCGCATCGTGATCCCGCAGGCGATGCCCGGCATCCTGTCCGGCTCGCTGATCGTCTTCTCGCTGGCGGCGAGCGCCTTCGCGACGCCGGCGATCCTGGGCGGCCGGCGGGTCAAGGTGGTCTCGACCACGGTCTATGACGAGTTCCTCAACACGCTGAACTGGCCGTTGGGAGCGGCCATCGCGATGCTGCTCCTGATCGCCGTGCTGCTGGTCCTGGTCTCGTACAACCGCTTCGTCGAGCGGCGATATGCGCAGGTGTTCGGATGAGCCGCAACGGACCGCTGGCGCTGGCGTTCAACGCCGTCTTCGTCCTCTTCATGGCGGCTCCGCTTGTCGTCGTGATCGGGGTCTCGTTCACGCCCGAGGGATTTCTCGAATTTCCGCCGAGCGGCTTCTCGCTGCGCTGGTTCCGGGCGATCCTCGATAATCAGGACTTCATCCAGGCGTTCTGGATCAGCCTCTACTTGGGACTGGCCTCGGCGACCCTGTCGACGCTGATCGCCGTGCCGGCGGCGCTGGCGATCGGCCGCTACCGCTTCGCCGGGCGCGAGCCGCTCGTCGGCCTGTTCATGTCGCCGCTGACGGTGCCGACGATCGTGCTCGGCATCGCCTTCCTGCGCTTTCTCTCGCAGCTCGGGATCAACGGCACCTTCGTCGGGCTGATGGTCTGCCACGCGGTCATCATCACGCCCTATGTTCTGCGGCTGACGCTCGCGTCCGTGACGGGTCTCGACCGGCGGACCGAATGGGCGGCCGTCTCGCTCGGAGCCTCGCGCTTCACCACCTTCCGCCGCGTCGTGCTGCCGACGATCATGCCCGGCGTCGCCGGCGGCTGGGTGCTGGCCTTCGTCACGAGCTTCGACGAGCTGACCGTCACGATCTTCATCGTCAATCCGTCGACGACGACCCTGCCTGTGCGCCTGTTCTCGCACATCACGCAGACGACGGACCCGCTGGTCGCCTCGGTCTCGACGATGATCATCCTGTTCACGGTCGGTCTCTTGCTGATCGTCGAGTGGTTCTACGGCCTCGACAGGCTGCTGATGGGAGAGGGCGGGTGAGCGCCTTCGCCACCACGGACGTCGTCGTCGTCGGCGGCGGGCTCGTCGGCGCGGCTGTGAGCTATGGCCTTGCCGAACAGGGATTGCGCGTCACGATTCTCGATGAAGGCGACGACGCGTTCCGCGCCTCTCGCGGGAACTTCGGCCTCGTCTGGGTCCAGGGCAAGGGCCTGGGGTTCGCGCCCTATGCCGAGTGGAGCCGCGGCTCGGCGGATCTCTGGCCGGACTTCGCGCGGCTCCTCTCGGACGAGATCGGCACGGATATCGGCTATCGCAAGCCGGGCGGCGTGCATCTCTGCCTCAGCGACGAGGAATTCGAGGAACGGGATGGCCTGCTCAGGCGCATGCACAACGAGGCCGGGCCGCGCGGCTACGACTACCGGATGCTCGACCGGTCCGAGCTCCGCGAGATGATGCCGTTGATTGGCGACGCGGTCGCCGGCGCCAGCTACAGCCCGCATGACGGGCATGTGAGCCCGCTCTACCTCCTGCGCGCCCTGCACAAGGGCATTCGCGATCGCGGCGGCCGTTATCTGCCGCAGCGTCGCGTGGAGGAGATCCGGAGCGACGGCGACGGCTTTCGCGTGCTCAGCGGCCACGAGACGATCGCAGCGGACAAGGTGGTCCTGGCGGCTGGACTGGGGAACCGGGATCTCGGCCGCTTCGTCGACCTCGACGTGCCGGTGAGCCCGCTCAAGGGACAGATCCTCGTGACCGAGCGGGCGGCGATGGCATTCGATCGCCCCACCACCTTCGTCCGTCAGACCGAGGAGGGCAGCTTCATGCTGGGCGACAGCCACGAGGATGTCGGCTTCGACGTCTCGTCGACCACGGACGTCATGAGCGACATCGCGGGCCGGGCCGTCCGCTCGTTCCCGTTTCTACGGCGACTGCAGGTCGTGCGGAGCTGGGCCGCACTCAGGATAATGACGCCCGACGGCTTCCCGATCTACGACGAGTTGCGAACCCATCCGGGCGCCTTCGCGGTCAGCTGCCATTCGGGGGTGACGCTCGCGGCGCAGCATGCGCTGACCGTCGCGCCGCTGATCGCCAATGGCGGTTTCAACGAGACGCTTGGCGCGTTTTCAGCCGGGAGGTTCACGCATGCGGCGGCTTGACGGGGCGGGAGACGTGATCCGCTTCATCTTCGACGGGCGCGAGGTCGAGGCACGCGAGGGCGACAGCGTCGCCGCCGCGCTCGTCGCTGCGGGCGTCGGGTCCATTCGCTCCAGCGTCGTCTCGGGCGAGCCGCGCGCGCCCTATTGCATGATGGGCGTCTGCTTCGAGTGCCTGGTCGAGATCGACGGGCTCGCCAATCGCCAGGCATGCATGGTCGTGGTGCAGCCGGGCATGAAGGTCTCGCGGGGCGAGGCGCCGCATGCATGATCTGATCGTCATCGGCGCCGGTCCGGCCGGAATGGCGGCGGCGATCGTGGCGGCCGAGGCCGGGCTCGACGTCGTCGTCCTCGATGAGGCGAGCGCGCCGGGCGGCCAGATCTATCGCGGCGTCGAGGCGGCGATGGCGCGGCCGAAGGCCGCCGCCGCGCTCGGCACGGACTATGCGCGTGGCGAGGAGCTCGCCCGGGCGTTCCGGGGCTGCGGCGCCGATTATCGACCGGCCTCGACGGTCTGGAACGTCTCGCGCGATCGCGTCGTGAACTATACCGGGCCGCAGGGCAGCCGGGAGATTGCCGCGCGCCATGTTCTGCTCGCCACGGGCGCGCTGGAGCGGCCCGTGCCGCTGGCCGGCTGGACGCTGCCGGGCGTGATGACCGCCGGTGCCGTGCAGATCCTGATGAAATCGTCCGGCATCGTGCTCGAGCGCGTGCTGCTCGCCGGCGGCGGGCCCCTGCTCTGGCTCGTCGCGCAGCAGCTTTGCGTCGCCGGCGCGCCGCCCCTCGCCGTGGTCGAGACGGTGCCGCGGGCGCGCTATCTCGCCGCGGCCCCCGAGCTTCCGCGGGCGATGCGCGCCTCGTCCTATCTGCTGAAGGGTATCTGGATGATGCGCGCGGTGCGCGCGGCCGGCGTGCCGATCCACCGCGGCGCGACGGGCCTGGCCATCGAGGGCTCGGGGCGCGCCGAGGCGCTGCGCTTCGAGAGCACGGGCCGGTCGCACCGTGTCGAGGGGCGAACCATCGCGCTCCACCAGGGAGTGATTCCGAACCAGCAGATCTCGCGCCTCATCGGGGCGACGCATGACTGGGACGACGTCCAGCTCTGCTTCAGGCCGCGGCGCGACGGCTGGCTGCGGCTCGACGTGCAGGGGTTCTCGGTTGCCGGCGATGGCGGCGGGATCGGCGGCGCCCTTGCCGCCGAGGCCGAGGGCCGCATCGCGGGCTTCGGGGCCGTCGAGGCGCTTGGCCGGATCGGCGCTGCCGAGCGAGATGCGCGTTTGGCGAATGCCCTCCGCGACCGCGCGCGCGAGCTCGCGCTGCGTCCGCTGCTCGACCGGCTCTACGCGCCGCCCGACGAGGTGCTGCGTCCGGCGGACGATGTCGCGATCTGCCGTTGCGAGGAGGTCCGCGCCGGCCAGCTCCGCGAGGCTGTCGCCCTCGGCTGCCCGGGCCCGAACCAGGCGAAATCCTTCCTGCGCTGCGGCATGGGCCCGTGCCAGGGGCGGCTCTGCGGCCCCACCGTGACGGCGATCATCGCCGCCGAGACGGGCAGGGACCCGGGCGAGGTCGGCTACTATCGCGTCCGTCCGCCGCTGAAGCCGCTGACGCTGGGCGAGCTCGCCGGTCTGGACGCCACCGAGGCGGCTGGATGACTCTGGCGACGGCCGACGTCGCGGTGATCGGCGGTGGCCTGCACGGCTGCTCGGCGGCGCTGCACGCGGCCATGCGGGGGCTCGGCGTCGTGGTGATCGAGAAGAACACCGTCGGCCGCCACGCCTCCGGGGTTAATGCCGGAGGCGTGCGCCGACTCGGGCGGCATACCGCCGAAGTGCCGCTGTCGCTCGCCTCGATGGAGCTCTGGCTGCGGATCGAGGAACTCGTCGGAGACGATTGCGGCTTCAGGCAGGTGCCGCAGATCAAGGTTGCAGAGACGGAGGAAGAGCTCGGCGGGCTCGAAGCCCGCGCCCGCGAAATGCGCGCGCTCGGCTACGAGCACGAAGAGCTCGTCGACCGGCAAGCCCTCCGCGACGTCCTTCCCGCCATCGCCCCGCACTGCGTCGGGGGCCTCGCCTCCTTCGGCGACGGCTTCGCCGACCCTTACCGCACGACGTTCGCCTTCAAGCGCAAGGCCGAGAGCCTCGGCGCGCGCTTTCTCGAGGAAACGAAGGTCACGGATCTGGAACGGCGCGACGGGGTCTGGCGGCTCGAGACGTCCCGAGGCGCCGTCGAAGCGGAAGCCATCGTCAACTGCGCTGGCGCCTGGGCGGCGGCGCTCTGCGCCAGGCTGGGCGAGCCGGTGCCGCTCGAGCCGATCGCCCCGATGATGCTCGTCACCAGTCGGCTGCCGCGCTTCTGCGAGCCGGTCGTGGGGGCCACGGGGCGCCCCCTCTCGTTCAAGCAGATGCCGAACGGCACTGTCGTGATCGGCGGCGGACGGCGCGGCACCCCCGATCTCTGCACCGAGCGGAGCGAGCTGCGCTTCTCCGAACTCGCCAAGACCGCGCGCACGGCGGCCGAGATCTTCCCGATCGTCGGCCAGAGCACGATCGTCCGCGCCTGGGCTGGCATCGAGGCGCGGATGCCCGACGATATCCCGGTCATCGGACCCTCCTCTATCGCCCCCCGCGTCTTCCACGCCTTCGGATTCTCGGCGCACGGATTTCAGCTCGGCCCGGTCGTGGGCGGCATCACGGCGGACTTGCTCTGCGAGCGCGCGACCAACCTGCCGATAGAACCCTTTTCCATCAGCCGGTTCCAATAAGCGGCAATCCGTCCAGGACCCAGCGCGGGGCAGGAGGCGCACCAGATCGTTCGGTCTGTTGAAGCTGTACCAGAGACGAAGAATCTCTCTCGCGCGGGGCTCAAAGACCGCGCCGGTGCATGGCTTCGCGTGTCTTTCCGATCCGACCAACGACGCTGCTGATCACGTCGACTGTCCGCTTGTGGCGCGTCTTCCCCATCCCCGGACCACGCCGGCAATGGCGGGATTACCCGCAACAGTGCGCGTAGGCAGACCAGTTGAAAGGTCGCCAGCAGAGCGTGGGACAGTCGGGGGCTCTGCAATCGTGTCGCTTGCGGATCGGGCCGGCCCGGATATCAACGCCCATGGCCAGCGCTCCGCCAGATCTTGTCCCAGCCATCCCGCCCTCCCCATTCGGCGTGCCGATCTTCCGGGCGGTCTGGACCGCCAGCATGGCCTCGAATTTCGGCACGCTGATCCAGTCGGTGGGCGCCGCGTGGCTGATGACCTCGCTGTCGAGCTCTCCGCAGCAGGTGGCGCTGGTGCAGGCATCGGTATCGCTGCCAATCATGCTGTTCTCCCTGCCCGCCGGCGCAATCGCCGACAACTTCGACCGGCGCCGGGTGATGCTCGGCGCGCAGGGCTTCATGCTCGTCGTTTCGGTGGCGCTGACGGTCTGTGCCTGGGCGGACGTGCTGACACCCTGGCTGCTGCTCGGCTTCACCTTCCTGATCGGCTGCGGAACCGCACTGAACAACCCGGCCTGGCAGGCCTCGGTCGGCGACATGGTGCCGCGCGCCGCGCTGCCGAGCGCGGTCGCGCTGAACTCGATGGGGTTCAACATCGCGCGCAGCCTTGGACCGGCGGTCGGCGGGGCGCTCGTCGCCGCCGGCGGCGCGGCGGCGGCCTTCCTGGCCAATGCCGTCAGCTATGTCGGCCTGATCGCCGTTCTGGCGTGCTGGCGGCCGCGGATCGCCCCGCGCACGCTGCCGCGCGAACGGATCGGCATCGCGATGGCGGCGGGGCTGCGATATGCCGCCATGTCGCCGAAGATCCGCGTCGTGATGCTGCGCGCGGCCCTCTTCGGCCTTGCCGCCAGCGCCGTTCCGGCGCTCATGCCGCTGGTGGCGCGCGATCTGGTGACGGGCGGCCCGCTCGTCTACGGTGGACTGCTCGGCGCCTTCGGCATCGGCGCGGTGATCGGCGCGCTCGCCAGCGGCAGGCTGCGCCGGCGGCTCTCGACCGAATGGATCGTCCGCGCTGCGTCGGCCGGGCTGGCCGCGGGCGCGGCGGCGACAGCGGCGAGCACGACGCTCTTCGTGACAATCCCGGCGCTGATGCTGGCGGGCGCAGGCTGGGTTCTCGCGCTGTCGACGTTCAACGTCACGGTCCAGCTCTCGGTCCCGCGCTGGGTCGTCGCGCGGGCGCTGGCGCTCTACCAGATGTCGGTCTTTGGCGGCATGGCGGGCGGAGCCTGGGCCTTCGGCCTGGTCGCAGAGCACTACGGCGTCGCTCTGGCCCTGGTTGCCGCGGCGGCGGTGCAGGCAACCGGCGCGCTGCTCGGATTCGTCCTGCCGCTGGCGCCGCTCGAGGACCGTGACCTCGATCCGCTCGACCGCTGGACCGAGCCCGAGATCGCGGTCCCGATCGAGCCGCGGACAGGACCGGTGGTCATCACCATCGAGCATCGCATCGCCGAGGCGGACATCTCGGCATTCCTCAACGTGATGAACGAACGCCGCCGCATCTCGCGCCGCGACGGCGCGCGCCGCTGGACGCTGCTGCGCGACCTCGAAGACCCCGAGCTCTGGATCGAGCGCTATCACGTGCCGACATGGCTCGACTACGTGCGGAATAATCAGCGCAGGACGCATGACGATCTGGAGAACGCCGAGCGGCTGCGTGCACTGCGCCTTGATCGGGGCGCTCCGCGGGTGCACCGGATGATCGAGCGCCAGACGGGATCTCCACCGTCGGCGCGCGCTCCGACCCCGGCCGAGTTGGCCGATCCGATGACCGATCCGACACGAGCGACGTGACCCTTGCCCGAAGCGGTCTCCGTTGGCCGTGCCGGATCGCCGTCTTTCCTGTCCCTTTCACGTCGAGATTTTGAATCGTGCAGGCCTCGTGCCAGCCCTGATGTCTCGATGACGAGACCCTCCGGCGCGTGCGGAGCGCACGCCGGATTCGAGGATTCGAACCGGCGCAACCCGAATTACCGGCCAGGCCCATACGGTCCGAGGTCCTGCCTGCGATGGACAGGTTGCAGGCGTTTCCATGATTACAATGGACCGGGTCGAGGCCGCCTTGGGACGATTGGCGTTGGCGATAGACACGCCAGGCGGCGAGGTGTACCTACCCGTTTACGAGAGCCTTGAGCGGGATCTCGCGGAACTGGATCGCGAGGAGAGCGCGCTCCACCGGGCTCGTCGCCGAGCCAGGGAGGCTAAGGCCGCCGCTCCAAGATCCCTCGGCGCCTGAGTTCTCGACGTGCCGCCTTCTTCTCGGCATCGGAAACGCCGTCGAAGCAGATCAGCTTCGCGATGAGCTGTCGGACATCCAGTGGCATCTTGTCACCGTAGAGCGCGCGATTGCGCGCGGATTTCACGCTGTGCCCCATCATCTCGCCGCGATCATCCAGATGTATGCCAGCCGCTTTCATGCGACCCTCATAGGCGTGCCGGCCACCCCCAATGGTGTACTTGGTGTCAGGATCAGGCGGAACAGGGAAGAGCTTGTTCTCGCGCAGCAACTTGTTGACGGTGGCAGAGAAGGACCGCTTGCCACGGTAGCGGGACTTCGTCCTTGCACGCTGACGCCTTGCCGCCTCGAGCGCCACCCCGACAAGAGGTGCCTGGCGATCAGAGAAGATATTCTTGATCTGGCGGCCGCCGACCCGCGTGCCGTCGGGGAGGATCTTCGGAGCCACGTTCCTGATGAGCAGGTGCGGGATCGGATCGTCGAGGCGCCAGGCACTCTCTGGAGCGTCGTGCACCTCAGCCTGTCGTGCCCCAATTTCGGCAGCAATGATTGTGATGTCGCGCGCCTCCTCGTTCAACTTCAGGAATTTCGGATCGGGAGCGAAGACGACGTCACGGAACCATTGCTCAGGAAGCTCCAGCTTTCGGTTCGGCTGCTTGTGCACATCAGTGAGCTTGATCCCGGAGTATGGCCGGGGGTTCGTCAGTCTCAAGCTGTCATAATAGCGCTTCAGCAACCCTCCCATATAACCGAAGTCCCTGTTCGCCGTTTCGTGGTCAATCTCGCCATCCTGCTTGCGCTTCTTGAGAAGGTCGTAGTGCAGCCAAGCTTCCGCCGCGGTGACCATCCGGACAGGCTTGTCGTCGGTCCCGAGTTTTTGATGCAACGCTGCGCGCAGATTGCCGACGGCGCGGTCGCGCGCCTGCCGCCGGCGTTTCATCTGCTCCGCGCTCTTATACCGGTGTTCGTCCTTGGTATCCTTCAAATCCTCCACGTACGCGACGAGGCCGGAGAGCATGACGGGCGGTCCCTCTGCTGCGCCGAGCACCGCCTTTTCGGTCTCGGAGCCAGGCTCAACATTGGCGAGGGCCTCGATCCGCCGCAGCCGCTCCTCCAGCGGCTCGGCAGCAATCTGAGCAGCCGGTCGGTAATGAAAGCCCTTCCCGCTCGCAAGATCGGCAAGGCGCCGCACGCGCTCCTCGAGCGTCTCGTCGCGATGCTGCCCGGCACGGGCCCGGAGCTCGGCCAGGATCTCGGTGCGCATGATCGGCGCTCGGACGTACGCCTCGGCGAGGCTGTCCGTGTCGAGTGACTTCGTAATCCTCTTGCGGTGCCTTTGGTCGAACGGCTGGAGCTCAGGCGGTACGCGAAATCGAACGGAATGCTTCTTGCCTCGGGTAAGGATCTCGATTTCGGAACGCTTATTCGTCATGCTGCTGAGTATCATCTGCCCATGAGGTACGCAATGGAGCGTTATCCAGGATGCGATCCTTTTCGTTATCCAGCAGCCGATGTCATTCTGCCTAAGTCATTGAACAGCAAGCGATATGCGGAGGGTGCGAATCTCATCCTCTCCGCCACTTCGGATAAGACGCTGAAAACAGAGGGAAAAATGCAGGTTATCCATCTTCGATGTTGTCCAGATTGGATAACAAGGAGGCAAGGATATGCGCTATCTCAAGTTCTCTCGCGGGCCGGGTTCGGCCCTAGTTTTCCACATGAGGACCCCTCGCGAGCTGATCGGCTCGATGAATCCCATCACCGGAAAGCCCTTCGGCAAGGAGATCGCCATCGGAATGGGCACTCGAAACCCATCAGAGGCATATCCTAAGCGGGACGTGCTGTTGGGACAGATCACGGCCCTCAAAAACGCAGCATAGGGCCGGCTCGGACGGTTCTCGTTAGAGGTCGCCGAAGCGTGGGCAAAGGCCGGTGAACACTACGACGCAGTGGCGACCGGCGATGAGCTGACTGACCCGGAATCTCCCAGCTCGCTCATCGAAGACTACATACGGCGGCACCAGTCAAAGGAGCGGGCCAGCGACGCTCAGGTGACGCAGTTCACCAAAGTGGCGCTCAGAAGGGGATATCCGCTCGACCATGCACTCAACCGCTACATTGAAGAGCGGCAGCCCGACAGCAGGCTAGGCCTAAGGCCCCTCAGCAGGGCAACGGTGAACGATGTTCGGACGGCCGTGCAGTACCTGAAGGACTTCGTTGGGCGGACGGGGACGCCCTTTGTCTTCAGGACATCGACATCAAGAAGGCGCATCAGTTCCGCTACGAGTTCCTCCCCAAGGTGACGAGCGGGAGGGCGCCCCACGGCCTCTCTGCGAAGACGGCGGCCAAGCACATCACCCTGCTGTCAGGGCTCTGGAACTGGGCGCGCGAGCGGGGATTCCTCGCAGACGACACGGTAAATCCGTGGCAGATGGGCAGAGGCGTTCCGAAGTCGAAGCGCGAGGGACAGGACAGCCGGTCTCTGTTCAGCCCGGAGCAGGTGACCGCCCTCTTCACCGCCTACCCGCAGGGTCACAAGCTCGGCGACATCATGCGGCTCGCGCTGCTGACCGGATGTCGGTCTGACGAGCTTGCGACCGTGCCCGTCGATGCGGTCGAGAACGACGCCACCGGATTCCGGATCAGGGCAGGCAAGACGGAGAACGCCCCGAGGTACGTCCCGCTGACTGAACCGGCTCAGCGACTCCTACAGCGCCGGCTGGCCACCTCTGCGAAGGACGGCAAGGTGTTCCCCGAGTGGCGCTTGCGGGAATCCTCTGGCAAGGCCACCTCTTGGCTCTCTACGTAGAGCACGAAGTCATCGTTGCCGAGCGGCCGGAGGTGGCGGCAGATGACACACCGCGTAGTTCCATCAGGCAGCAGGCTGTTGCAAGTAAAAAACTAAGTGACTATCTAGGTGATCTGCTTCAGGGTCAATCTGCTGCTGCGCATTTGCGCTCTTATGTCTTGCTCACCTGGCTATGGACCCTCGGAGTTGTGTCTTTGGTCGCATTGCTTTGGGCTGTTTTACCGGATCGCTTCGAGACAGAACTTCAGCGCGGATCGCAGGACAGCGCGTACTCACGAATAGCGAACTACGTTCTGACTGCCTTCAACGGCTACTGCATTCCTATGATTGTGGCCCTCGCAATTCGTGACGGAGGACGTCAATCGCTACGCTGGAAGAACCTTTGGCGATCGCACTGGACGGCGCGACTGCCACAGGCCGCACTTGTCGTATTCGCCTCCTGGGCGGCTGCCACGCTCTTTGTGATCGGGTTAGATCTCTGGCAGGCAGCCATAGAGGTCGGCTGGGCAGAAATAGAGCGCAACGTATGGTCTGTCCTGCGGTTTTCCTTTGAATACAATTCGCCAACGCCATTCCGGGGCGCGGTGCTTGCACTTATCATGGTCACTCTTTTAGATGCCAGAAATTCTCGTTCTGCTTCACTCTCTTTCCATCCAACTTGGTTATCAAGCCTGGTCTGGGCCACAGCGGCGGGTATAGTAATGGGTATCGTCGGCGGCATAACTCGCTATCTAACGGCGCTGAGCGCAATGAACGCGACGCCAACGCGAGAAAGCCTCGACGCAATTGATCGCGGCCTAATCGTATATGCAGCGCTCTTCGCGGCTGTCATCGGCTTTTTCGTGGCTTTCTGCATCGCCGAAATGTTGCGCAACCAAGGTCGTTCCTCCGATCGCGTGAAGTCGAATAGAAATTTGACCCGAGGGCAGGAAGGTTAGCGGCGGAGTGATGCGCCTTCTTTTCCAGATGATCGGCTTGGTCGGATGCATGATGCCCACCTTAATAGTGCAATCGGTGGTGTTGGCGGGCGATGTTACGATAGGAGCATGCTCTGATGCTCGCCCATTCATCTGGCGGGACCGTGATACCGGAGAATATTTGTTTTTTTTGGCATATCTGCACCGAAGCGGTCCAGCGCGCTGACTTTCAATTTCATATAGAATAAGTTAATGCCCAGAGCAGGAGAAGCTTCCTAGAAAATAAATCCGGAGAATTTGACTATTTGTGATCCGACTACCATCACTCTGCGCCGCATGCAAAACTTTGAAGACAACACGGACCTACGAGGCCTGGAGTTCTCGCAGATCGTCTTTGTGGCGAATGGCTCATTCGTCATGCGCAAGAAAACTTCGTCGGGCCTGACGTGACCCCCTTGCTTCATCCAGGGGCCACTGGAATCGTGAGTTGAGAATTGCGCGTGATCGCGACGGTAGCAACGGGCATCGGTGCGGAGCTTTCAATATGGCGTAGCGCCGATGCCCGTTGCGGCTTCAGGGTCGCGGCATAGGCGGCGGGCGTCATGTAGCCGATCGCCGAGTGCGGCCGCGCGGTATTGAAGTCGTCAGCCCAGCCCGCAACGACGGCGCGGGCGTGGTTCATCGAGAAGAACAGATGCTCGTTGAGGCATTCGTCCCGCATCCGCCCTTGGAAGCTCTCGGCGAAGGCGTTCTGGGTCGGCTTGCCGGGCGCGATGTAGCGCCAGTCGAGCTTGGCCGCCTGGGTGAAGGCGAGCACCGCTGAGGAGGTGAATTCGGTGCCGTCGCCAGCGGTGCTCGGACCGGTGGCGCACTTCGCTGGCGACCGCTGACGATCACGCCGGGCCGGCCGCGCCGCTCGATCAGCGCGCTCATCTCGCGCACCACGCGCTTGCCGGTGAGCGATCTCTCCGGCACCGCGGCGAGGCACTCCTTGGTCACGTCGTCGATGATCGTCAGCACCCGGAACCGGCGCCCGTCGGCCAGCTGGTCATGGACGAAGTCCGTCGACCAGCGGCTGTTGCGGCCCTCGGGCGTCGGGATCGGCGTGCGCGCCACCGCGATCCGGCGCCGCGACCGACGCCGGCGTACCGCCAGGCCCTCCTCGCGATAAAGCCGCTGGGTCTTCTTGCGGTTCATCGTCCAGCCCTCGCCGCGGAGCAGAACATGCAGCCGTCGGTAGCCGAACCGCCGGCGCTGCTCCGCCAGCTCGCGCAACCGGGCGCGCAAGGCAGCGTCGTCGGGGCGCCTGGCGCGGTAGCGGATCACGCTCCGGTCCGCCGCAAGGAGGGTGCACGCCCGCCGCTCGCTCACCTCGAGGCTCGTCCTCAGGTGCGCGACCGCCTCCCGCCTGGCGGCGGGCGTCACCATTTTTTTGCCAGCAGATCCTTCAGCCCGGCATTGTCGAGCATCGCGTCGGCGTAGAGCCGCTTCAGCTTCGCGTTCTCGGCCGCGAGCGCCTTCAGCCGCTTCGCCTCCGACACGTCCATCCCGCCGTACTTCGCCTTCCAGGCGTAGAACGTCGCCGACGACATTCCGTGCTTGCGGCAGACATCCGCGACCGACGCGCCGGCTTCCTGCTCGCGCAGCACCCCGATGATCTGCTCTTCGGTAAACCTGTTCCGCTTCATTCCGGTCCCTCTCCTGTGGTCCGGATTCCAGCAGCTTGTGGACGAGAAACAAGGGGTCACGTCAGAAGGAGCAGAGCATGCCCGTTCTCACCCAGTTGCCGACACTCGGCGATCTCCTGAAGTTCGAGCTTTCGGCCAACTACACGCGCGAGACTGTCACGCTGAAGTCCGGTACCGACTACGCGCTCGGCGCCGTGCTCGGCCAGATCACCGCGAGCGGCAAGTACCGGCTATCGCCTGCCGCCGAGGTCGTCGGCGACGAGGGCGCGGAGGCTGCCGTAGCCGTGCTGATCGAGGCGGTCGACGCGACAGATGCTGACGTCCCTGGCCTCGTCATCGCGCGAGGCCCGGCGATCGTCTCGAAGGCGGCGCTCGTCTTCGACGCCTCCGTCGACCAGGCCGCCGAGATCACCGCCAAGCACGACCAGCTCGTCGCCGCCGGCATCGTCCCGCGCGACACCGCCTGACCGGCGCCACTAGGCCGGGCAGTTGACGGCCAGCGCGAGAAACTGATCGGATCAGCAATCCGTTGCCTCGGCTTTCGTTTGGAAGGGATGTCTATGGAGCCGCGTGACCTCGCCGTCTTTGCCGGAGCGCTGCTCCTCTTCGCGCTTGTCTCGCGCCGTGTTCAGCAGGGGGTGCTAACGCCGCCATTGGTGTTCACGCTGTTCGGCCTGGCAGCGGGCGCAGAGGGTGCAGGCGTGCTGCATCTGCCGGTCGAGTCCGGCGGTCTCGACACACTGGCAGAGATCACGCTGACCCTGATCCTATTTACGGACGCGTCTCGGATCGACCTCAGCCGCCTCGACGCCCAGCACGGGCTGCCCATGCGGCTCCTCGGTCTCGGCCTGCCGCTGACGGTCGCGGCAGGCGCAGGCGCGGCCGTCTGGCTCTTTTCGGATCTCGGCGTCTGGGAGGCGGCTCTGCTCGGCGCGATCCTGGCGCCTACGGATGCAGCCCTCGGCCAGGCGGTTGTGAACGACACCCGGACGCCCGTCCGCATCCGCCAGGCGCTGAACGTCGAGAGCGGCCTGAACGATGGTCTCGCCTTCCCAGCAGTGCTGATCTTCCTCTCTCTGACGGGCACCGGCGAAAGCCGGAGCATGCACGAGTGGGCCCTGTTCGTGGCGCTGCAGCTCGGGGTCGGGCCGCTCGTCGGAATCGCCGTCGGCTGGGTCGGAGGGCTCGCGGCGGAGCGGATGGCGAAGGCCGGCTGGATGAACCGCACTTATCTCCAGATGTCGGCGTTATCGCTCGCGCTGCTGGCCTACGGTCTGGCCGAGCTGGCGAACGGAAACGGCTTTATCGCCGCATTTACGGCCGGCCTGATCACCGGGATCAGGTCAGAGGCCCTCAAGGGTCCGCTCGAGGACTTCGGCGAGGTCGAGGCGCAGCTGCTGAGCCTCGTCGTGTTCATCGCCTTCGGCGCCTCGATGGTCCCGGCCGCTGCTTCGGACCTCGACCCGATCATTCTCGCGTACGCCGTTCTCAGCTTGACAGCAGTGCGGATGGTGCCGGTCGCACTGTCACTGATGCGCTCGGGACTAAGTCCGGTCAGCGTCGCCTATTTTGGCTGGTTCGGACCGCGGGGGCTTGCCTCGATCCTCTACCTGCTTCTGATCGTCGACCAGATGGAGCTGACACCGGGGTCGACGGTGTACGACGCAGTCGTCGTGACCGTCTGCCTCAGCATCCTGCTCCATGGGGTGACGGCAAGCCCGCTGGCTGGCGCATATGCCCGCTACATCTCCCGACACAAAGCAGAGGCCGAACAGCTGCCGACTGGATCCTTCGCCACTCGTCCACCTCGGGCGCGCCAGCAGGCCTGAGACCACCCCGGGCTCTTCCGGACCAGAGAAGCACGCCCACTCTAACCTGGCCCGCTTCCGCGAGGAGCGGAGGCGGACCTTCCTTTACCCCTATTGCGAGACCGACCTGATGGTCGTGATGAACCCGTTTGACGCGGGCGGCTATTCGCTCGCCGAGATGACCGAGGCGATCAACATCCTGCCGAACGTCTACACCCGTCTCGGGAGCATGGGCCTCTTCCGCTTCGAAGGCGTGACCCAGCGCTCCGTCATCATCGAGCAGGCCGAGGGCGTGCTGAACCTCTTGCCGACCGTGCCGCTCGGCGGGCCCGCCACCGTCGCCAACCGCAATACGCGCTCCATGCGCTCCTTCACCGTGCCCTGGATCCCGCATGACGATGTGATCACGCCGCGGGACATCGAGGGCGTGCGCGGCTTCGGCGTGGCGGACGCCACCGACCCGCTCGCGACCGTGATGGAGCGCAAGCTGACGCGGATGCGCGTCAAGCACGCCCAGACCCGCGAGTACATGGAGGTGAACGCGCTCCGCGGCATCGTGAAGGACGGCGCCGGCAGCACCCTCTACGACTACTTTAGCGAGTTCGGCCTTACCCTGCTCGCCGTCGACTTCGTGCTCGGCACTGCGGGCACGCAGGTCCAGGCCAAGGTCCGCCAGGTGCTCCGGCATGTCGAGACCGAGCTGAAGGGCGAGACCATGTCGGGCGTGCTCGCCCTCGTCAGCCCTGAGTTCTTCGACAAGCTGATCGGCATGCCAAGGTCGAGGAGGCCTACAAGTACTTCTCATCCACCGGCGCCCAGCCGCTCCGCGAGGACACCCGCCGGCGGTTCCCCTTCGCCGGCATCGTCTTCGAGGAGTACAACGCCACCGTCACGCTTTCGACGGGGACGACCGAGACGCTGATCCCGGCCGGCGAGGGCATTGCCTTTCCGCTCGGCACGCTCGACACCTTCGTCACGCACGGCGCGCCGGCCAACCTCATCGAGACCGTCAACACCGTCGGCCTGCCGATCTATGCCCGGCAGATCTCGCGGCCGGACGGCAGCGCCATCGAGGTGAAGACGGAGGCGTCGATCCTGCCGATCAACAAGCGGCCGCAACTCGCCGTCCGCATCCATTCGAGCACCTGACGGCTATCGCTCAGCCGTCAGCCGACGATGCCGCATGACCTGCTTTGCTGATCGGTCAGTTTGCGTTCAGGCCAAACGGGGCACGCGTGTGCAGGCGCGCCTTCCAACTGTTCTCCTTGGCGACTACCTCTTCAGGAGAAAGGTCCGGCGCGACACGCTCGAGGATTGTGAAACGGAAGTCCGCCCGGTCCCGCCCCTTGAGCTCGCGATTGCCGCCGTGACCGTCGCGGACATATGACTGCCATCGACCAAGGATGTTCTCTGCGCCACATGCTGACCCGACGTAGAATTTCCCGGCATTTTCGTCGAAGATCAGATAAATTCCGCGCCATTCGGACAGCCGCGCTCGCCAGGAGCGCGGCAAAACGGCCAGTTCGGCGAAGGTGAGGTCGATCTCGTGCCACTCCGGTGGCGATGAGGCGAAGCTACTTTCTTCGGTGATGGCGCGCACCGGGAACGACCCCCAATTCACCCGCCGGAACCATGCCCTCTCTGGCGGCGGAAAGTCGATGACGAGCCTGCCGCGCCACTCAGGATAGAACGGGAGGATCTCCAGCTCGAATTGAAGCACCGTGCCTCGCTTTGCGGCAAGGGCCGCCGTGAAGCCTTCATACCCGAGGTCCTTAAGCGAGTGATTGTTAGGGATCTTCCAAAATTCATCAAAATCCAATTGGCGGTGAGCCTGGATGCGGTAGAGCCCAATAAAATGTGCGGAGCGCGGCTGCATTCCGAGGAAGCTCGCGACAAGCTCAGCCTTCTGCATCGCTCCTTGGGGCCTACCGGGCACTGACTGGTAGGTCTCGAAAAGATCCGGACGCTCCACAATCAGCCAAGGCATCGCGCGAGCCAGCCTCGGCTCGAACGGTCGGTGCCGGAGCAGCACGATCTTCCCGCTCGTATCCGGGTCGTGCCCTCTCAGGCGAAGTAGGTCCTTGAAATCCATATTCTCGTGCTTGCGAGCCCGTTAGCTAAGCTAATTCTGGCCGGGGCGCTGGGATCGGGCAACGCCACAGCACCGAGCGAGACACCGGAGCCAAACGGCGCGAGCTCGGGAGTGCCGACGCCAATCACGTTGGCCTCCACTCGTGCCATCGGAAAGCGAGCGAGGTGTCGCCTCGGCCCAGCTTTGTTATCCGGAGCGCGACAGGCCTCAGGCGGCCTTGCGCTTGCGACCGAGGCCGATCCTCTTTGCCAGCTGCTGACGCTTCTTGGCATAGCTCGGCGCCACCATCGGATAGTCGTGCGGCAGTCCCCACTTCGCCCGGGCTAAATTCTTCGTTCTTCTGGCGCGTCTCTACCAGTCCGCACGGAGGTTGCAATGAATTATGCGGCGCTCCTTTACGAGCCGATCTACAAAACCTTCGTGGTTACCGACTTCGCTGACGCCGAACCGTCCCGACGCTGCCCCGATCAGCATCACCATCATCGAGCGGACGACAAGCACCGACGCCTCGGAGGATTTCGAGCTAGGCACGCTCCGTCCGGGAGCCTTCGTGCAGCGGCGCGAACTCGATGTCGCCGGAATCGCGCCGGCCGAGCTCGACGGCGGCACGCTCGTCTTCGGCGGGCGGACCTGGCGGATCGAGGCTCATGCGCCCCAGCCTGGCCCGGATGGCGAAGCCTCGGGCGAGATCCTGATGCACCTCGTCGAGGACGCCGATGCCTGATTTCCGCGAGGAGATCCTGGAACGGCTAGTCGCGATCGCCGCCGAGGTGCCGGGCGTTGCGTTGGCGGACCTGCCAGGCTACGACCGGCGGCGCCGCGCCTACGCCGCCTGCGCCTGGCTGCCGTCGAAATGGGACTGGGTCGATCCGCTGAAGGACGCCCGGGCCGAGATCGAGCAGATCGAGGCCGGGCTGAAGAGCCGGACTCAGGCGCTCGCCGAGCGTCGCTACGACGCCGAGCAGGTCGACGCGGAGACGCGCCGGCCCTCGAACTCGACGGTGCGCACGCCGCGCCAGCGCGCGTCGAGCAGCGCGTCGCGCTTCGCCGTCATCTCGGCCTCGGTCATCGGCTCACCTCAGATAGGAGGGTGTGATCACGCGCCGTCCGTGCACGCGGCGCCGGCGGACGAAGCCGGCCGTCGGTTCCTGTCTGGACTCCGGTGCATCGGCCGCGCACGGTTTCTGATCATCGGCGCCAAGCTGCTGCTCGAGGTCGCGCCATGTCGCCTCGGACCAGCGATCGGCGCCGGCGATCCAGGCCGCGGCGCGCGCATAGACCCACGCGCGGCGGATGTCCCGCTCGCCGTCGAAGCCCCCGATCAGGCCGGCCCCGTCAGAGACGGAACTCTGGTCCCGCGAGCTCGGCGAGATGGGCGCGGACATGGGTTTCCAGGATCTGCTGCATCGCGCCCGTGCCGACGCCGGTCTCGCCCGTGCCGCTTATCCCATTGGCGACCTGTCTGACGATGTTGGCCTAAGTGAGGCTTTATACGGACGGCCCTATTTGCTGACCGCTACCCAGCTTCGTGAGGTGATGGATTTGATGGCTGAGGGGTCTTGCGCGAAGAAGTTCCATGCCTCGCAGCACTTGGTGACAATGGCGTCGTAGCTGTCGAAGACGGTGGTGGCGAGTTTGTTGCTCCCGGAGGTAGGCCAGACATTCTCGATCGGGTTGAGCTCCGGGGCATAGGGCGGCAGCGTGAGCAGCGAGAGGTTACCGGGCACGATTAGGCCATGCGCCCCATGCCAGCCAGCTCCGTCTAGGACGAGGATGGCGTGGGCGCCGGGCGCTACGGTGCGCCCGATCTCGGCATGGTTCTCGGCCAGATGCGCGTTCATCGCCTCGGTGTCCGCGAAGGGCATGATGAGGCCCGCGGCCGCCCCGCGCGCCGGGCAGGCCGCTCCAAAGATCTGTCGCGCACGGCGCGCCGGCGGCTGCCGCGGCGGGCCCAGACGCGGGTGAGCGTGCCCTGCTGGCCGACGCGCGCCTCGTCTTTACATGAGGGTTCGATCGTCAATGGGGTCTTACATGCTATCCTCCCGCTCGACTGCGTCGATCTGGTCTCATTCAAAGCAATCTTGTTTGAAGGCCCGGAGCGATCGTTCCCCGCAGCCGCGGCTGCGTCACCTTACATGCGGTCGGGACGACGATGCGGTCCCGCACCATGATGCCTCATGCACGAGGCCTGGCTCCGGCGAGACGCGACCCACCTGAAACGCGGCGGCTCGAGCGCCGCCAATGACGAAGACGGTCGCGCTCCCCTCATCGCCGCCGGTCGGCGTCCCGCCGACGTCGATCTCTTTTCTACGCCTTGAAAGCGACGCCTTCCGGCACAACTCCCGCTTCGACGTAGCGCCAGAGCGCAACCAGGAGCTTCCGCGCCATGGCGACGATCGCGATCCGCCGGGTGCGACCGGCCAGCGCGCCGACACGTTCGCGGAACCACCGGGCGAGCGCACTTTCCGGCTGATAGCGCAGCCACAGCCAGGCGAGCTGGATGAGAGCCGTCCTCGCCCGAGGATTCCCGGCGCGCCCGATCCCTCGGTCCCGATCCATCGTCCCGCTCTGGTGCGGCATCGGGGCGATGCCGACATAGCTCGCGAGCTGCCGGCGGTTGTGGAAGCGGCGATAGAACACTTCGCGGGTCAGCACGGCGGCAAAGTTGTCGCCGACGCCCCGAATGCCGGAGAGCGCCACGATCTTGCGACCGGTCTCGTCTTGCGGCGCGTCCTCAAAGGCGGACGCGCGTTCCGCCTCGATCTCCCGGATCAGGTCTCTGGTGTGGACGAGCCGGCGCTTGAGGCGGCCGATCTCCGCACGCAGACACGGCGGTAGCGCGCGTCCATCGGCCGTGCGCAACACGGCGAGATCGCTGTCCCAGGTTCGCAGGGACGGCCGCTTGCGGATGCCTTGCGTGACCAGGAGCGCCTCGATGCGGTTCTCGATCCGGACCCGCTCGCGCACGAGGTGTTCGCGCTCGCGGTGCGGGCGCTTGGCATCCTCCTCCGCGGGCGTTGGCACGCGAAGGACGCTGCAGATCTGGTGATCGCCCTGATGACGCGCCGCCAGAACCCGAAGCAGGCCCTGCGCGTCGAGCCGATCGGTCTTGGCCCGCCGCGCCCTTCGGTTGACCAGGATGCTGGTCGGCTCGACGACATGGTTGATCACGTCGTTGGCGAGCAGGAGCCGGTGCAGCCAGAAGCCGTCGCGGCCCGCCTCATAGCAGGAGACGACTTCGACCGCGACGCCTGTCAGCGCCCGCGCCCGAGCGCGCTGGGTCGCGATGAAGGCGAGCAGCGCCGCGGTGTCGCCGGCCTCCATCTTGTGCAGCACGATTTTGTCGCGACCCGGCAGCCGGACGGCGGCAAGCCAACTCGAACAGCTCAGTTCAAGTGCGAGGTAGACGGTGGTCTCGGTGGCGGGAAGGATCGTCGACATCTGCGGCTCCATCGGTTGAGGGGCCGCCATCATCCGCAAGTCCCCGCCTCATAGCATCTGGAACCAGATCTCGAGCGGCTTGTCCTTGGCGTGCTCAGGGAGCGCGGCGACTACGGCTTGCGGGAAGTTTTTTTGAACGCCTCCTGGGCGTCGAAATCCGCCTCCGGGTGCTTCGGCCGCGGCACCAGGCGGCGCAGGCCGAGCGCCCGGAGCTGCTTGCCCACGCTGCGCTCGTGCATCACCACGCCGAACGCCGCCTCGATGCGCCGCTTCAGGTCGACCCGCCGCCAGCGCACCACCCCGTCGCGCTCGGGATCGGGACCGGCTTCCACCCACGCCGCGAGCTCCGCCTTCTGCTCGGGGGTGAGGCGCGGTCGGCGGCCGGGCGATGAACGGTTCGTCAGGCCCGCCAGCCCTTCGGCATTGTAACGGTGCACCCAGTCGCGCAGCGTCTGCCGGTCCATCCCGCAAGTCTCGGCCGCGCCCTTACGGTCGCTGCCCTCCAGCACCAGCGCGATCGCCAGCATCCGCCGCGCCGCGCGCGCATCCTTCGTCTTTCCCGCCGTCGCTCGCATCTGCGCCGGCGTTAGGTCCTTCCGCGTGATCTCGACCGCCATCCCTGTCTCCCTGTCCTCAAAGACAGGGACTCACATTTCCGCCGGCTTGAGAATCCCCCGAGTCATCTCCATGGGCCGGCCGTATTACGCTCCAGCACTGAAATCGGATCGGCGAGCGGGCGCCACCCGTAGCGCCTCGAACAGCCGCCGCAGCACAAAGCTCCTGGCAATGGACACGCATGTGAAGATTCCTCCGATTGCAAGCGCGTCGCCGAGATGCGCTGGCAGCCCGAACCACGGGAAGACGATTAGCTGCGTCAGCACGGCGATGCCGTAGCCAACCACCACGTTCGCGATCGCCTCGATCAGCGACATGAGTCTGGTCTGTTTCATGTCGACTGACTTTCATTCTGCGCCCGGTGGACGCACGGTTGACCCATGCACGGATCGGGGCTCCTGAACCGCCGTAGGGCGTTGGCGCTGCTCCTGACCGCGCTCATCTGTGCTCGGGGAAGGAGACATGCGATGGCGGAGCCACCGAGTACGATCGACGCCCTCGACCAGACGCCACCGCTGGCGACGATCGGCACGCGTTGGGAGCTGATCACCGACAGCGTCATGGGTGGTATCTCGTCCGCGAAGATGACCCGCGAGTTGGTCGATGGTCGGCCAGGCTTGCGCATGCGCGGCGACGTCTCGCTCGAGAACAACGGCGGCTTTGTCCAGGTGGCGCTCGACCTTGCGCCCAAGGGCGGTGCGATCGACGCCAGCCGCTGGACGGGCATAGAGATCGACGTCGTCGGCAATGGCGAGCGCTACAACTTGCATTTGCGAACAGAGGATGTCGTCCGCCCTTGGCAGTCCTACCGGGCAGAGTTCGTCGCGCCGTGTGAGTGGCGCACGATCCGGCTGCCGTTTGCCGGTTTCGAGCCGCATCGCCTCGACGCGCCACTCGACATCACTCGGCTGCGTCGGCTTGGCGTCGTCGCGATTGGCCGAGCCTTCACGGCCGACATCAAATTCGGCGGTCTGCAGTTCTACCGCTAGTTTAGCCGAAGTTTATGCAGCGTCCGCCGCCGGGCCCGTCCCGAGCCGCTCCTCCCGCACCTCGGCGAAGCTCCGCCCGTCGCCATCCAGCACCGCGGTGCGGCCGGTCTCCGCCTGCCAGCGTTCGACGGCGACGTTCGACATAGGCCGGGCTGATCTCCATCGCGTAGACCCGCCGTCCGTTCGCCTCGCCGGCCATGATCTGCGAGCCCGACCCCGAGAATGGCTCGTAGCAGAGCCCGCCACGGGGCACGTGCTGGCGCATCGGGATCCCGAAGCAGTCAAGCGGCTTCGGCGTCGGGTGGTCCGGCCGGTCGTCACGGTGGAAGCTTGGCAGCTCCCATGTGGAGGGCAGCGTCTGGTCCGCCACCGTCTCCACCACCGAGAAGCGCATGCGGATCAGCATTCCGATCGTCGGCAAGGACCACACCCCGACCTTCCAGCTTCTCTGATCGGAAGTCCGCTGGCCGCGGCCAGCTTCTGAAGGCATCATCATGGACCAGCGTTCGGATCTCCTGCAGCTCGCGCTGCACTGGCTCGGCACGCGCGGGCTGCTCGGCATCTTCCTGGCCGCGAGCACCACCGTGCTGCGCTGGCTGCTCGGCTTCGACGGCACGGCGCGCGAGCTCGCGCTCTCCTTCGGCGCCGCGCTGTTCGTCATCGCCTTCGTCGCACCCGGCCTCGCCGAGCTGCTCGGCCTCGGCCAGGAGGGTGCGTCCATGTGCGGCGCCATTCTCGGCATCGTTGCGCGGCCGCTGCTGGAGGCGCTGATGCAGCTCGGCCGCACGTTTCGGCAGGATGCGCGCGGTCTCCTGCGCGCATGGATCGCTCGCCGCTGGGACTGAACTCACGGCCGCGCTCTCCCACTCACCATCCC
The DNA here is from genome assembly GCA_963822985.1 of uncultured Alphaproteobacteria bacterium. Classification (GTDB taxonomy): domain Bacteria; phylum Pseudomonadota; class Alphaproteobacteria; order Rhodobacterales; family Rhodobacteraceae; genus Thermohalobaculum. Next base: position 417,627 of record CAWGJU010000003.1, read on the forward strand.
GACCATTCCGGCCCGCCCTCGTGGCGGGCCCTCTTCGTTCCGGAGGACCGCATGAGCACGACCCTCTATCAGCACTGGCGCGACGCATCCGACGGCGGCTGGCGCTGGCCGAACTTCTCGCCCGCCGAGATCGGCTGCCGCGGCACCGGAAAACTGCTCATCAACGATGCTGCGCTAGATAAGCTGCAGGCGCTGCGTGACCGGATCGGCGAGCCGATCATTATCCGTTCGGCCTATCGCAGCCCCGAGCACAACAGGGCCGTTGGCGGCGCGAAGCGCTCGAAGCACCTGCTGGGCGAGGCCTTCGACATCGCCATGTCGAACCATGACCCGGGCAACTTCGAGCAGGCGGCGCGAGAGGTCGGCTTCCTCGGTTTTGGATTCTATCCCAGATCAGATTTCATGCACATTGACCTTGGGCCGAAGCGGGAGTTGGGCGAGCGCTTCCCTGCGCGTCCGGTGCCGTTTGCGGCCGAGACCCCACCGGCGCGCGAGGTCCTGGCGCAGAGCCGCACCATGAAAGGCGGTGGCGCTGCGGGCGTCGCGACGCTCGGAGCTGCCGGTGTCGAGGTGGCGCAGCAGGTGCTGGCCGAGACCCAGACCGCGATCCTCCCGCTCGTCCCGTATCTCGACACGCTGCGCTGGGTGTTCATCGCCGTCGCGCTCGGGGGCATCGCAGTCACGATCTACGCGCGCCTCGATGACTGGCGCCGGGGCGGCGGTGATCGGCGGGCTTGTCGCCGCACTCGCCAGGTCGGCATGGGCGCGCACGGCGCTCCGCTACGGCGTCACCGCACTCGCGATCCTCCTGTTCCTGCTGGCCCTTCGCCGCTCCGGCGAGCGCGCCGGCCGTCTGGCCGAGCAGCTCGAGACCACGGAGAGAAACCATGACGTACAACGACAGATGCTCAAGGCGGCGGCGCGTCGCCCTTGCAGTCTCTGACGAAGGCCGAGCTTTCCAACCAGACGCTGGTTCTGGGGGCGCATGACGCGCCGCAGGATGACGTTATCCGCATCCGCTATGGCGCGGGAGACTGGCCGCATCCCTATCGGGTTCGTCTCTACGCGGAAGAGCTGACCCCCGTTGCGGCGCCCTGTCTGGCGAAGCGGCCCGAGCCATGGACGGCCTGGCCGCGCATCGCCTGCGCCGGTCCGCGCCCCGGCTGGCCCGCCTGGGCCGCCGCATTCGACATCCCCACCACCCCGGTTCCGGAATTGCGCTTCGACACCCAGCTTTCGGCGCTCGGGGCAGCGGGCTGGGTGTGGTCCTCGCCTCGCTGCCGCTTTGCGCCGAGGCTCTGGCCAGCGGCGCGCTGGTCCGTCTGGACGAGCGATCGCTCCCGCACCATGAAAGTTACTGGCTGCTGGCCGGGCCTGACGCCGTGTCGCGACAGGAATGGGCCGCCATCGCTGAGATTGCCCGGAACGGAGATGAGCCGCCGGGGTGACACAGCCGTTCATTCGCCGGGCTGCCACTCGCGACTGAACCAAATGACCGCACCCTCGATCGGCGGCGGCAAGGTCCCGTCGCCTAATCCCTGATCCTGACCGAATGAGAGGCGAAGGTCAGGTCAGATTGTGTCCCATCTCTCGTTCGAGAAGGGCCTTGATGTCATCCTCGCTCAGCGGCAATGTCCGCTTCGGCGCATGCGGTTATATTGAGAGACGGACTCTCGTATATCGAGAGAGAATACTTCAATATATTGCGAATAATGTTCCGCCCTACTCAAGACCAGTTACCTCCCGCGCAAGCGGGCAGGCCTGTACCGGCCGGAGAAGCGAAAGCATGAATGAAAGCCTGCGCGCCATGACTTTGGTGCGGGCACGCGCCAATCGGTTGCGGAACGTGATGCGCGACGCAGGCGTCGGCGCCGTTCTGACCTCCGATCCGATCAACATCGTCTATGGCTGCGGCGTTCGGAACATGACCGTGTTCAGCCTCATGGGGCCGTTCCGGTTCGTCCTCATGTTCGCCGACGGCCCGACCGTGCTTTATGAGTTCGCCGGGTGCGAGCATCTGGCCGAGGGCGCGCCGGGCGTCGATCTGGTGCGGCCCGCGCCGGGGCTGACGCCGCTGGCGGGGGCCGCCTATCGCGAAGCGGCGGCGGGTTTCGCGGCCGAGATCGCCGGGCTCTGCCTTGAGCATGGGGCGGGCGCCGATCTCTGGGTCGAGGGGTTCGATCCGCCCGTGACCGATGCGCTGCGCGCCCGCGGCTTGCGCCTCGGCGACGCCACGGCGGTCTTTTCCGAGGCGCGCCGGATCAAGCAGGCGCCCGAGCTTGACGCGATGCGCGAGGCCGTGCGCCGGGTCGAGGCGGCCGCGGCCGACCTGGAGGCCGGCATCGCGCCCGGGGCCAGCGAGGTCGAGGTCTGGTCGCGGTTCCACCGCCACCTGATCGCGACCGAGGGCGAGTATGTCTCCACGCGCCTCTTCCAGTCGGGTCCGCGCACCTTCCCCTATTTCCAGGAGGCCGGCGCGCGGCGGATGCAGGCGGGCGATCTGGTCTGCTTCGACACCGACGCGCTCGGCTGGCAGGGCTATGCCGTGGACTTCTCGCGGACCTTCCTGTGCGGCGACGCCCCGGCGCGGCCCGAGCAACGCGCGCTTTATGCCCGCGCGCACGAGCAGTTCGAATGGAACGCGGCGCAACTCGGCCCGGGCGTGAGCTACGAGGCTTTCGCGCGCGCCGCCTGGCCGATCCCGCCCGAGAACCGTGGATGGGGCTACTATTGCCTCGCCCATGGTCTCGGGCTCTGCGGCGAATATCCCTATGTGCCGCACGCGTTCCCGGATCGGCCCTACGCCCTCGACGGGGCCTTCGAGCCCGGCATGGTGATCTGCATTGAAAGCTACATCGGCGCCGAGCAGGCGGCCGAGGGCGTCAAGCTCGAGGATCAGTTCCTGATCACCGAAACCGGCGTCGAGCGCATGACGACCTACCCGTTCTGCGACCGTCTCCGCGTCGCGTGACACGGCGCCGTGCCTCGACGTCCACGCCTGCGGCCATCCTGGCCGAGGAACTGGCTTTGCTGCCGGAAGGCTCGGCGATCACGGAGATGCTGAGCGACTACGCGGTTATCCGGGAGCAGGCACGGGTGTGCGGATCCTCGCTGTAATGTCGGCTTGATGCGCCAGTTCCAAGGGATGTTGACGACCCACTCCGGGTTAATCCCGTTGCTTCTCGGCGCGAGGACCGCGTGCCGCTTCGGTCGACATGGCTTTCGCGCGCGCCAGGTTGGGGGAAAGTTGATATGGATCAAGGCGCATATGCGCAGTGACGCATAATCATCCCGGCATGCAGGACATACTTGCCGCTATTTGCGACCCGACCCGCCGCGCCGCGCTCGCCCTTCTCTGGGGCGGGGGCGAACATTGCGTCTGCGAATTGATGGCGCGTCTCGACGCAAGCCAGAGCCGGATGTCGCGGCACATGAAGGTGCTGCGCGAGGCCGGTCTCGTGCTCGACAGGCGCGATGCGCAATGGGTGCGCTATCGCCGGAACCCCGACCTCGCGCCAGAGCTCGCGGCGGTGATCGACGCGGTTCTGGCTGCGGAACACAAAATCGAATTGGAGGTCGCGTGACCACCGAGACCCACGAACACCACGCCCCGCACGGGCTTCCGGACTGGGCATGGTATGTCGGCGTGCCGCTTGCGGCCGTCATCTGGTGGCTGGTCTACGGCCAGTTGATCTCGTTCTCCGAATGGGCGACGTCGCTCTTCCCCGTCGCGCGCGACAGCCATACCGGCGAGGCGATCGCCTTCTTCATCTACGACGTGCCCAAGGTGCTGTTGCTGCTGACGGGCATCGTCTTTGTCACGGGCGTGCTTCGGAGTTGGTTCAGCCCGGAGAAGACCCGTGCGATCCTAGCGGGCAAGAACCAGATTTGGGGCTATCCGCTGGCAGCGGCGCTTGGCGTGCTGACTCCGTTCTGCTCGTGCTCATCAGTGCCACTCTTTATCGGCTTCGTGTCGGCGGGCATCCCGCTGGGAGTCACGTTTTCCTTCCTGATCGCCGGGCCGATGGTCGGGCCGGTGGGCCTCGGTCTGCTCTACGGCCTCGTCGGCTGGCAGATCGCGACGATCTACCTCGTCTTCGGATTCACTATCGCGACGCTCGCGGGGTTCGTCCTCGGGCGCATGGGGCTGGAGCGCTACCTGCAGGACTGGGTGCGCGAGCTGAACGCCGGCCCCGTGGGCGATCTGCCCGAGGAACGGCTGACCCTTGTCGACCGGCTGAAGATCGGTGTCGAACAGGTGCGCGAGATCGTCGGCAAGGTCTGGATATGGGTGCTGGTCGGCATCGGCATCGGCGCCGCCATCCACGGCTACGTCCCCGAAGCGATGATGCTGCGGATCATGGGCGGCGAGGCCTGGTGGTCGGTTCCCGCAGCGGTCGCAGTTGGCGTGCCGATGTACACCAATGCGGCCGGCGTCATTCCCATCGTGGAGGCGCTCTTGGGCAAGGGCGCGGCGCTTGGCACGACGCTGGCCTTCATGATGTCGGTGATCGCGCTGTCGCTGCCTGAGATGATCATCCTGAAGCAGGTGCTGACCCTCCGCCTGATCGCGATCTTCCTCGCGGTCGTCGCGGCGGGGATCCTCGCCACCGGTTTTCTCTTTAACGCCATTCTCTGAAAGGACACGCCCATGAAAACCGTCAAGGTCTACGGCCCGGGCTGCAAGCGCTGCGAGACGACCGAAGCCATGGTCGAGGAGACTGCGTCCCGGCTCGGTATCGACGTCACTGTCGAAACGGTCACCGACGCGAAGTCCATCGCCATGGCGGGCGTGATGTCCACGCCCGGAATTTCGGTCGATGGCAGGCTCGTCCATGCCGGCGGCCTGCCGGACGCGGCGAAGCTCGAAGGCTGGCTCCGCGCATGATCCGCGCGCTCGTCATCGCCGCCACCCTTGCCGCGCCGACCTTCGCGACGGCCGAGGCTCTCGACGTGCAGCCCGTGACCGATGGCGTCTGGGCCGGCCTGGCATCGGTGTCTTGGCGCGGGCTACCCGCCGGGATCTGGGCGCTCGGCTTCGTGTCCATGCTGATGGATGTCTCGTCGGAGATGATCCACGCCCTACTTCCAGTCTACCTGACGGTGGGCCTCGGGGCGACTTCGTTGACCGTCGGCATCATCGAGGGCATCGCTGAGGCGACGGCAGCGATCACCAAGGTCTTTTCGGGGGCGCTCTCCGACCGTATCGGACGACGCAAGGAACTGGCGGCCATGGGCTACGGCCTCGCCGCCCTGACGAAACCCGTCTTTCCGCTGGCGCCGTCGATCGGTTGGCTGATCGCGGCCCGCTTCGTCGACCGGGTCGGCAAGGGCATCCGCGGCGCGCCGCGCGACGCGCTGGTGGCCGACCCCGCGCCGACGGGGTTGCGCGGCGCGGCCTTCGGCCTGCGCAGGTCCCTCGATACCCTCGGCGCCTTTCTCGGCCCGCTTGCGCGTCCCGTCCGGCAGGATGCGCGCCACCAGGCAGCGGTTCGTCGGGAAATCGATCCACTGGATCGATTTCTGATCCTCCTCACTGTCATAGAGCACCGACAGCGGCACCCGCCCGAAGAAGGCGAAGGCGTGCACGTGGCCGTCGGCCCACGCCTCGGCCGTCGCCGCCGGGTAGGCCCGGATATAACAGGCGTCGCTGTGCGGCAGGTCGAAGGCGAAGAAGTGCGCCATCTGCTCGACCCCCGCCGATCACCACCAGCGCTTCGCCGAAGTCCGCCTGCGCGTGCCCGGGCGCATGGTGCAGCGGCACGAACATCTCCCGGCCGCGCCGCTGATGCTCGCGCACATACGCCTTCACGATCGTGTAGCCGCCGGTGAACCCGTGCTCGTCACGGAGGCGGTCGAGAACCCGCTTTGCCGTGTGCCGCTGCTTGCGGGGGCGGTCCGCATCCTCGCACAGCCAGCGGTCGATGATCTCGGTGAACCCGTCGAGCTTCGGCCGCTTCACCGGCGCCGTCCGCCGGTAGCCCCGGCGGCACCGAGTAGACGATCATCTTGTCCACGCTGTCGCGCGAGATCCCGAAGTGGCGCGCGATCCCCCGCTTGCTCATGCCCTGCCTGAAATAGGCACGGCGCACCTTCCGATACAACTCCACGCTGAAAATGCCCCCGCCCTCCCTGCCGTCAGAGAGGGCATACGTGGCCGACTTTTACGCCGCCCGCCGCGGGATCATCCCGCCGCTACCGTGGCCGACTTTTGCACCGCCGTTCTCACGCCTTCGTAGCGCATCAAATGTCCGCCGCTGTGATTGTAGAGCCTGTGGGGTTGTGGGCAACGCGCAGCGTTGTCCACAACCCCATCAGGCCCAAGCCCCGGCCGCCGAGCGGAGTTAAGCGGCCAGGGAGGCATCGATGGGCTTGCCGGCTGGATCGAAGCGGACCAGGCAGCTCGGCCCGTCGAAGATGGCGAGCCGGCCGTCCGGGGTACTCGTGCACCCGCACGCTCGCCTTCACGTAGTGATGGCGGTGGCGCTGCGCCGGGATCTGCAGCGAGATGCCCTTCCAGATGACGCAGTTGTCGCGGCCGACCTGGCGGCTCTCCTGGACGCACAGGACGTCCTCGAGCGGCCGGCCGGCATAGGGGATGAAAGCCGAGCCGTGCTCGGCCGCCGGCACCGCGAAGCGGGCGTTGTAGTCGGGCACGAAGACCTCGCTCAGATAGCGGTTGGCGGCCTCGACCGTGGCGATCCCGGCCAGGCGCAACTCGGGTGGCAGGCGGCTCTGGAGCGTGCCGAACACCCGCTCCATGCGGCCGCGCGCCTCCGGCGAGTAGGACGGGATGTGCGTGATGCCGAGCTGCGCCAGCGCCCGGCCGACCTGCGTCGGCCTGGTCTTGTCGACCTTGCCGCCGGCTTTCGGCGTGTGGAAATAGTGCGAGCCGCGGTCGGTATAGAGCGCCCGGAACAGGCCGTGCGCGGCGATCGTCGCGCCGAGGCCACTGAAAGCTCGACATCGTCCCCTCCTCCTCGACCAGCATCGCCGAGCAGACGGCGCCCGTCGCATCGTCGAGCGTGACCACGAGATCGAGATCATGGTCGAGCGCGCCGAGCCAGCGATGCGTCGAGCCATCCTGGAACAGCAGCATGCCGGGCAGCGGCCGGCGCTCGCGCTTCGTGCGGTGGCTGCCGCCGCGCCGCTTCTGCGCCGCCACCAGCCCGGCCGATTGCAGCGCCAGCCGGGTCACCGTGTAGGACAGTTTGTAGCCGTGCCGCTGCACCAGCTGCTCATGGAAATGCTTCACCGTGAAATCGCGGTAGCGTTCCTGGTAGAGCATCTGCATCCGCGTCAGCTCGGCCGCCGGCGCCCGCCGCGGCGACGGCTTGCCGAGCCGCCGGTCGCGCAGACCCTCGGCACCCTCCGCGTCATGGCGCACCAACAGCCGCCGGAAATGCCGGCCCGACATGCCGAGCAGCTCGCCCGCATCCTCGGCCGTCAGCCGCCGCTTGCGGTAGCGCTCCATCGCTTCTTCGAACCTGAGCACGAAGACCTCCCATAACGCGCTTGTCCGCCGCATCGCCCCCTCCCGAACAGGACGCGAACCTGGCGGACAACTCACGCGCTACGAAAGCGGACAACTCACCCATCTCCGACACAAGGCTGGCGCGCTGCCTCACTCCCGTGCCAGACTGCCGGCGATGCCGCCGGAGACGCGGTACGGGCGTGGAGGGGAGGTCTCGCGATGAACGATCACACCGCCGCCGAGCAGGCGCTGAAAGAGGCGGCGCTGCGGTATCACGAGACGCCGACGCCGGGAAAGCTCGCCATCCGCGTGACCAAGCCGATGGCGACGCAGCGCGACCTGAGCCTCGCCTACAGCCCGGGCGTCGCCGAGGCCTGCCTGCAGATCCACCGGGACGAGGCGATGTCGTTCGCCTACACCGGCCGCGGCAACCGCGTCGCGGTCATCTCGAACGGCACGGCCGTGCTGGGGCTCGGCAATATCGGCGCGTCGGCTTCCAAGCCGGTGATGGAGGGCAAGGTCGCGCTCTTCAAGAAGTTCGCCGACATCGACGGCTATGACATCGAGGTCAACGAGACCGATCCGCGCAAGCTCGCCGAAATCGTCATCGCGCTCGAGCCGACCTTCGGCGCCGTCAATCTCGAGGACATCGGCGCGCCGGCCTGCTTCGAGGTCGAGCGGCTCTGCAAGGAGCGGATGCGCATCCCCGTCTTTCATGACGACCAGCATGGGACGGCGATCGTTGTCGCGGCGGGCGTCATCAACGCGCTCTATATCGCCGGCAAGCGGTTCGAGGACATCAAGATCGTCTCGACGGGCGGGGGGGCCGCGGGGATCGCCTGCCTGAAGCTGCTGGTCGACATCGGGGTGCGGCGCGAGAACATCTGGCTGGTCGACAGGGACGGGCTTTGCCATCTGGGGCGCGACGATCTCGACGAGACCAAGCGCCACTTCGCCCGGCCGGCCGCAGAGGGGCCGGCGCAGCTCGACGACGTGGTCGACGGCGCGGACCTTTTCCTGGGGCTCTCGGCGCCGGGCATACTGACGGGCGAGATGGTCGCGCGCATGGCGCACGAGCCGATCATCATGGCACTGGCGAACCCGACGCCCGAGATCATGCCCTACGAGGCCAAGGAGGCGCGCGAGGACGCGATCATCTGCACCGGCCGGTCGGATTATCCGAACCAGATCAACAACGTGCTCTGCTTCCCCTTCATCTTCCGCGGCGCGCTCGACGTGCGCGCGACGCAGATCAACGAGCCGATGAAGATCGCGGCGGCGCAGGCGCTGGCCGAGCTCGCGCGCAAGACGTCATCGGCCGAGGCGGCGCTGGCCTATCAGGGCGAGCTCATGGTCTTCGGGCGGGACTATCTGATCCCCAAGCCCTTCGACCCGAGGCTGATCTCGACCGTCGCCCCGGCCGTCGCCAAGGCCGCGATGGAGACCGGGGTCGCGCAGCTGAGCATCGACCTCGACGAGTATCGAACCAAGCTCGAGAGCAGCGTCTTCCGCACGGCCATGCTGATGCGCCCGGTCTTCGACGCGGCGCGCTCGGCGACCCGCCGGCTGATCTTCGCCGAGGGCGAGGACATGCGCGTCCTGCGCGCCGCCCAGGCCATCGTCGACGAGGGCGTGGACAACCCCATCCTGATCGGCCGCCCGGAAGTGATCGAAAGCCGGGTCGAGCGCGAGGCGCTGCCGCTGAAGATCGACCGTGACGTCGAGGTGATCGATCCGAACGACGACCCGCGCTATCGCCTCTATTGGGAGACGCTGCACGGCCTGCTCGAGCGACAGGGGGTGACGCCCGACACGGCCCGGACGATCATGCGCACCAATACGACCGCAATCGCTGCGGTCGCCGTGCGCCGCGGCGACGCCGACAGCATGATCTGCGGCACCGCCGGCCAGTACCGCTGGCACCTGAGCTGGGTCGAGAGCATCCTCGGCGGCATGGATGACGGTGCGGGCGGCAGGCTGCACCCGGTCGGCGCGCTCTCGCCGGTGATCCTCGACCACGGCGTCATCTTCATCGCCGACAGCCAGGTGAACCTCGATCCGACGCCGGAGCAGGTGGCCGAGACCTGCATCGGCGCGGCGCGGCACATCCGCCGCTTCGGCGTCGCGCCGAAGATCGCGCTGCTGAGCCATTCGGTCTTCGGCAGCCTGCAGACCGAGTCCGGCAAGAAGATGCGCGCCGCGCTGGCGATCCTCGATGCCAGGGGGGTGGATTTCGAATACGAGGGCGAGATGCACGCCGACCACGCGCTGAACCCGGAGCTGCGCGAGCGCGTGTTCCCGAACTCGCGCCTCAAGGGCGCCGCGAACTGCCTGATCTTCGCCAATGTCGATGCCGCCTCGGGATCGCGCAACATCCTCAAGCAGCTGACGGGCGGCCTCGAGGTCGGGCCGATCCTGATGGGCATGGGCAACAAGGCGCATATCGTCAGCCCCTCGGTGACGCCGCGGGGCCTGCTGAACATCGGAGCGCTGGCCGGCACGCCGGTCGCGAACTACGGCTGAGGGGGTGACGTGACGAGCTATCGCGAGGTCTATGAAGCGTGGCGCGCCGATCCGGAAGGCTTCTGGATGGAGGCCGCGGAGGCGATCGACTGGACAAGCAAGCCGACGCGGGCGCTCGACGACAGCAATCCGCCATTCTACCGCTGGTTTGCCGATGGCGAGGCCAACACCTGCTGGAACGCCGTCGACCGGCATGTCGAGGCGGGGCAGGGCGGCCGGGCGGCGGTCATCTACGACAGCCCCATCACCGGGGCAAAGCGCACGGTCACCTTCGCCGAGCTGCACGACCAGGTGGCGCGGCTCGCCGGCGCCCTGAAGGCGCGCGGCATCGGCAAGGGCGACCGGGTCGTCATCTATATGCCGATGGTGCCGGAGACCATCGTCGCGATGCTCGCCTGCGCCCGGCTCGGCGCCATACATTCGGTTGTCTTCGGCGGCTTTGCCGCGCACGAGCTTGCGGTGCGCCTGGACGACTGCTCGCCCAAGGCGGTGCTCTCGGCCTCGTGCGGCATCGAGCCCGGGCGCGTCGTCGCCTACAAGCCGCTGCTCGATCGCGCGATTGAGGCCGCGAAGCACAAGCCCGGCTTCTGCGTCGTCCTGCAGCGCGAGCAGAAGGTCTGCGAGCTGGTCGACGGGCGCGACCATGAATGGCACGCCTTCCAGGAAGGCGCCGAGCCTGCGGAGTGCGTGCCCGTCGGCGGCGCCGAGCCGCTTTATATCCTCTATACCTCGGGCACGACCGGCCAGCCCAAGGGTGTCGTGCGCCCCAGCGGCGGCCACATGGTCGCGCTGCACTGGACGATGCAGAACGTCTATGGCATGCGCCCTGGCGAGGTCTTCTGGGCGGCCTCGGACGTCGGCTGGGTCGTCGGGCACTCGTACATCGTCTACGCCCCGCTGCTGGCCGGCTGCACGACCGTGCTGTTCGAGGGCAAGCCGGTCGGCACGCCCGACGCCGGGACGTTCTGGCGCGTGATCGCCGAGCACGGGGTTAGCGCGCTGTTCACCGCGCCGACCGCCTTCCGCGCGATCAAGCGCGAGGACCCCGAGGGCGGGTTCATCGGGCAATACGACCTCTCCCGCTTCCGGACGCTGTTCCTGGCCGGCGAGCGTGCCGATCCCGCGACAATCGAGTGGGCGCAGCAGAAGCTGCAGGTGCCGGTGATCGACCATTGGTGGCAGACCGAGACCGGCTGGCCGATCGCCGCCAACCCGGTCGGCATCGAGCTTTTGCCCGTGAAGCTCGGCTCGCCCTCGGTGCCGATGCCGGGCTATGACGTCCAAGTGCTGGACGAGGGCGGCGAGCCGGTTCCGGCCGGCACGCTCGGCGCCATTGCGGTCAAGCTGCCGCTGCCCCCGGGGTGCCTGCCGACGCTCTGGAATGCCGACGACCGTTTCGTGAAAAGCTATCTCTCGCGCTTCCCGGGCTATTACGAGACGGGCGATGCGGGGATGCTGGACGAGGATGGCTATCTCTACATCATGGCGCGCACCGACGATGTGATCAACGTGGCCGGCCACCGCCTGTCGACCGGGGCGATGGAGGAGGTGCTGGCCGGCCACCCCGACGTGGCCGAGTGCGCCGTGATCGGCGTCAGCGACGCGATGAAGGGGCAGGTGCCGATGGGCTTTCTCTGCCTCAGCAAGGGCTGCAACCGGCCGCATGAGGAGATCGTCGCGGAGTGCGTCGCGCGCGTGCGCGAGGAGATCGGCCCCGTCGCCGCATTCAAGCAGGCCGTGGTGGTCGACCGGCTGCCCAAGACGCGCTCGGGCAAGATCTTGCGCGCGACCATGGTGAAGATCGCCGACGGCGAGGCGTTCAAGGTGCCGGCGACCATCGACGACCCCGCGATTCTCGATGAGATCGGCGCCGCGCTCGGACGACGGGGGTGAGCCCGCAGACGTCCTGACGCGGCACTGCGGCGGGACGATCGCATTTGCAAAATCGAAAGTTGTTTGCGCCTAGAAGGCGGTCTTGGGACGTTTGTCCAGCTGTGTTGTCGAGGTACAATTGCTCCGGACGGCCCCGACGCACTATTTGGAGTTGTGTGGACCGGCAGGTCCCGGTCGAGTTCGAGGTCGGCGTTCCGCGTGCCGGCGATGTGTCCCGCCCGGATGATCCGCCCGAGATGGCGGCGCCCGGTTCGGCCGCCGGCGCTGCGCGCGGTGCAGCGACAGGGTCGACCGTAGGCGAGAGGCAAGCGGATCAGTCGATGAAACTCACCGGCGTCAACATCCTGCTCGCCGAGGACAACCCGACCAATCAATTGGTCGCCGTCCAGATGCTCGAGAGCCTCGGCGCCGCGGTGACGCTTGCGTCGGACGGCGCCGAGGCGCTGGGCATTCTGGGCAAGCAAAGCTTCGATGTCGCCTTGATCGACATAGAGATGCCGCGCATCTCTGGAATCGACCTGATGCGCCGCGTGCGTGGCGAGTTCCGGCCCGGCGGCGAAGATGCCGATGATCGCACTGACGGCCTATGTCATGCGCGAGCAGCGCGCCGCCATCGAAAGCGCCGGGGCGGACGGGATCATCGCCAAGCCGATCCTGTCCATCGAGAAGTTCGGGGATGACATCATCGGCTTCATGGGCGACCGATACGCTAGGCCGGCGAGCCCCGACAGCGCGCCGGAGCCCGGGCCTGTCGCCCCTGCAGCAGAAGTCGACGCAAGGGTTTTCGACACGCTCTGGGGCTCGTTCAAGGCCGAGGAGCGCGTCGAGCTCAAGGCCCGAGTGAGCCAGGACATCCGCGGCGCGGTGACGTCGATCGAAGCGGCCGTTCGGAGCCGTGACTTCGCTCGGCTCAGGGCCGCGACCCATGTCCTTATTTCCGTGGCGGGCGTGATCGGTGCGCAGAAACTGCAATCCCTCGCGCGCCGCCTTAATTCTGCCGGACACGCAGGTGATGACTCGGCCCTGGATTGCGACGGCGTGGAACTGGTCGAAGAGGCGGACCGCGTTCTGGACTTCGTCAGTCGCAGATAGGGAGGAGTGGGCACGGATGAACCTCGAGTTCCCGGAGCCGGTGTTGCTGGTCGAGGACACCCCCTCATTGTCGATGGTGTACCAGTCGGCGCTGGAACGCGCCGGGCTTTCAGTGATGCCGGTTTTCTGCGCCCGTGACGCGCTGGTCGAATTCAGAGAGCATGCCCGGCGGATCGTCCTGCTTGATCTGATGCTGCCGGACGGCAACGGGCTCGACGTGCTCCGCGAGATGCGAAGGCGCAGCCCGGAGGCCAAGGTCGTCGTCATCACGGCCAACGGGTCGATCAATCGCGCTGTCGAGGCCATGCGCAGCGGCGCCTTCGACTTTCTCGTCAAGCCCTTCGACGATCGCCGCTTGCTGAGTGCCGTCAGCAACGCGATCACCTCGGTGGTGCTCGAGGCCGACGAGGCGCGCGGCGACACCCAACGACCGGCGACCGTGCCCGAAATGTCCGGTTTCGTCGGCTCGTCGGCGCGCATGCGCCAGATCTACAGCATGATTCGCAACATCGGCCGCTCGACCGCGACCGTGTTCATCACGGGCGAGAGCGGGACAGGCAAGGAGATCGCCGCCCACGCAATTCACCAGCAATCGGTCCGCCGGAGCGGCCCCTTCGTGCCGATCAACTGTGCCGCCATCCCCAGGGACCTGCTCGAATCCGAGGTGTTCGGCCACCTCAAGGGATCGTTCACCGGGGCGATCTCGGACAAGCTGGGCGCCGCCGCGGCGGCCGATGGCGGGACGCTGTTCCTGGACGAGGTCTGCGAAATGGATCTCGCGCTGCAGACCAAGCTGCTTCGCTTCCTGCAGACCTCGATGATCCAGCCGGTCGGCGCCGTCGAGCCGCGCAAGGTCGACGTCCGCATCGTCTGCGCGACGAACCGCGACCCGGCCGCCGAAGTGCAGGCCGGCCGCTTCCGCGAGGACCTTTTCTATCGCCTGCACGTCGTGCCGATCGTCATGCCGCCGCTGCGCGAGCGCGGCGAGGACGTCATCGAGATCGCCGAGCTGCTGCTCGCCCGCTATGCGCGGGAGGAGGGGAAGTCCTTTCAACGGTTCAACCGGCCTGCCAGGGATGCGCTCAGCGGCTATTCCTGGCCCGGAAACGTCCGCCAGCTCGAGAACGTCCTGCGCAACGCCATCGTGCTGCATGACGGCGAGGAGATCACCCTCGACATGCTGCCGGCCACGATCCTGTCGGCCGACCGTGCATCGGGCGGCGTGCTTCGGCCGATGTCGGCCGGCGCCGGTGCGGCACAGCTGCTCGGCCACGGCCCCGCGGCGGCGTCGTTCCAGGCCGACGAGCAACTGATTCGCGACACGTTGCGCTCGCTTGTCGGGGCGACGATGGCCGATATCGAGCGCGAGTTCATCGAGGCGACGATCATCGAGTGCAAGGGGTCTATCCCGCGCGCCGCCCGCCTGCTGGATGTGAGCCCGTCGACGCTCTACCGCAAGCGCGAGGCCTGGGAACGCTCCGCCTCGTGATCCGCGCGGCTGGGTCGCGTGCCTGGAATGCTGTTGTCGCCCCAGCCTTTGCTGGCTGGGGCGACGATACCCGTGTCAGGGTATTGGGGCTTTCTCCCGGAGGAAGCGACAGAGACGGGTGTGAGAACGGGGGGTGATCCGCATCCCTTCCGCTGACCGCCGGAGAGTGGCGCCTTGTTAGCGCAACCACGGTAAATGATCGGTTAAGTTGTAGGACGATGTCGTGGGGCGCCAGCGACGTGCTTGAAAAGCCGGCCCGGCGGATAGCGAATACGGAGGTTTCGCATTGCCTTCCCTCTGGCGGCCCGCTATGAGACGCATCGTCCGCAGGCGGATCGTCGGCTCGAGCAGCGCGACGGAGTCGCCCGGTATCGGGCGTGGCTTTTCCGGCGTAGCTCAGTGGTAGAGCATCGGACTGTTAATCCGCTGGTCGTAGGTTCGAATCCTACCGCCGGAGCCAAATCCGCCTAAACCTCAGCAAAAACAAGACCTTGCGGCCGGTGTCGGAGCAAAAACCCCAACTCCCGGACTTTGCAACTCGCTCTGTCACACAGCCCGTCACACACGGGAGTCGGAGGTCGTGCCGCACGCGCCCTATCTCGTCCGCCGCGGCAACGCGCTCGCCTTCAGGCGGCGTGTCCCCGCGGCCGCCTGACCGGCATCTTCACGCGCATCTTCACGCGCTATCGGATCGAGATCGGGCTCTACGATCCGAACGGCGACTTCCACTCGCTCAGGCAGGACTTCAACGTCGACCTCGACCTCGCGGAAGTCCCCCTCTTCATCCGCAAGCGGCTGCTGGGCCACGAGGTGACGGACGTGACGGAGCAGCACTACAACGCGGGCGGCCCGAGGGTCGACCGGCTCGCCGAATACGTCAACCGCCTCGATTTCGACGTCTCGGGCATCCGGCGCCCGTTCGCGACCGGTGCGCCCGTCGCGCGGCCAGGTCTGCGGCTGATCAAGGGCTGACCGCGGCGGGCTTCGCCACATCCGTGAGCGTCTTGTTCTCGAAAGCGTCGGGGTCGGCGAGTAGCGTGCCGCGTCAGCCCTCGGCGGCCGACGGATCGCAGCACACAGAGACGATCTCGAGCCGGACGCTCGGGATTTCTCCCGGACCCACAGGACAATGTTGCTACCCTCGTCGGCGGCCAGCGTGTAGGGCGGCGGGCCGGGATCGGCCTCCGCCGCCCCGAGCTCTGCCAGCGCTACGACGCGCGCGCGGCCGAGAACCAGGTCGCGCCTGGCCCGGACGAGCCATTCCGAAGCCTGGTCGCCAGCCGCACGATCGGGGGCAGTACATGTGCTTTCATTCGTGTCTTCGAAGCTGCTCTACTTCAGAGGTTGGCTATTCTGCTGGAGCCCGGAGGTATTTTCGGCAGAAAACGTGGAGCATTCTTGGAACCTGTCCTGAAACTCCTTGAGTCTCTGGAATCGTTTGTGATTCTGTGTCCGACGCCGGGGAGCGATGGAGGCGTCGGATGTGGAGTGGGGAAGATCGCCAGAGATATGGTCGGCGGGGGCTGCGCTACCCGAGCGATCTGAGCGATGCGGAGTGGGCGCTGATCGAGCCGCACATCCCGCCCGCGAAGCGCGGCGGGCGGCGACGCGAGGTCGATGTGCGCGAGGTTCTGCAGGGCGTGCTTTACGTGCTCGAGACCGGCTGTCAGTGGCGGCATCTTCCCAAGGACTTTCCGCCGCGCAGCACGGTCTGGGCGTATTTTGACCTGTGGCGCTACGACGGGACGCTCGATCGCATCCATGAGACGCTCTACGCGGCCCTGCGCGAGGCGGAGGGCCGCGCGCCCCAGCCCAGTGCGGCGATCGTCGACAGCCAGACGGTCAAATCGGCGGAAAAAGGGGGCGCAAACCGCAGGAAACGGGCTTTGACGCGGGCAAGAAGACCAAGGGCGTCAAGCGCCATGTGCTCGTCGACACGCTCGGCCTGATGCTGCGCGTCGTGATCCACCCCGCCAATTTGCAGGATCGCGACGGCGCCGCGCTGGTGCTCGACAAGCGCACGCGGCGGCGCTTTCCCTTCATCGAGACCGTGTTCGCCGATCAGGGCTACCAGGGGCCGAAGGCCGCCGAGACCATCGCGTCGGCCGGCAGATGGCGTCTGGAGATCGTGCGCCGCGAACCCGGAACGAAGGGCTTCGCCGTGCTGCCAAAACGCTGGATCGTCGAGCGCACCCTGTCTTGGATCAGGCGCAACCGCCGCCTCGCGCGCGACTACGAGCACCTCGCCCGAACGGCGGAAGCCCTCGTCAAGCTCGCCATGATCAAGATCATGCTACGCCGCTTGGCACGCTGAGAAACTTCCAGGACAGGTTCTGACGGCTTCGGTCATTTCGTTAAAGTACCGCGGATAAGGCCGTGGGGTATTTCTGACACCGCCTTGATCAATGCTTGATACTGTTCAGGATAATGAGGAGCACGCGCCAGTTCTAACTCTAACGCAGCTATTCCGTCGCGCTCCAGAAATGCAGGAGGGGGTAACTTCACTACTCAGCCGCCTCTGGCCGGCGCTGCGCCTCGATCAGCTCCAATATGCTGGCGGCGGCCTCTGGGATGTTGGTGCCCGGCCCGAAGATCGCCTTGACGCCCTTGGCGTGCAGGAACTCGTGGTCCTGCTGCGGAATCACGCCGCCGCAGACGACCAGGATGTCGTCAGCCCCCTGCGCCCGCAACGCCTCGACCAGCTGCGGCGCCAGCGTCCGGTGGCCCGCGGCCTGACTCGAGATGCCGACGACGTGGACGTCGTTGTCGATCGCGTCCTGCGCCGCCTCGGCGGGCGTCTGGAACAACGGCCCGACATCGACGTCGAAGCCGATATCGGCAAAGGCCGTGGCGATCACCTTGGCGCCGCGGTCGTGCCCGTCCTGGCCCATCTTGACGACCAGCATGCGAGGCCGCCGGCCCTCGGCCTCGGCGAAGGCCTCTATGTCCTTGCGGATGCGATCAAAGCCCTCGTCGCCCTCGTAGGCGGCGCCATAGACGCCCGACAGGGTCTTCACATCCGCCTGGTGCCGGCCAAAGACGCGCTCCATCGCGTCCGAGATCTCGCCCACCGTCGCGCGCGCCCGGGCCGCCTCGATCGCCAGCGCCAGCAGGTTGCCGTCGCCGCGCGCGCCCTCCTCCAGCGCCTGCAGCGCCGCGTCGCAGGCGGCCTGGTCGCGACTGGCGCGGATCTTCTCCAGCCGCTTGACCTGGCTCGCGCGGACCTTGACGTTGTCCACGTCGAGCAGGTCGATCAGGTCCTCCTTGTCGCGGCGGAACCGGTTCACGCCGACGATCACCTCCTCGCCGCGGTCGATGCGCGCTTGGCGGCGGGCGGCGGCCTCCTCGATGCGCAGCTTGGGCATGCCCGACTGCACCGCCTTGGTCATGCCGCCGAGGCCGTCCACCTCCTCGATCAGCTTCCAGGCCTCGCGCGCCAGGCTGTCGGTCAGCGCCTCGACGTAATAGCTGCCGGCCAGCGGGTCGACGATATGCGTCAGCCCCGTCTCGTGCTGCAGGATCAGCTGCGTGTTGCGCGCGATCCGCGCCGAGCGCTCGGTCGGCAGCCCGATCGCCTCGTCGAAGCTGTTGGTGTGCAGCGACTGCGTGCCGCCCAGCACCGCCGACATCGCCTCGTAGGCCGTGCGCACCACGTTGTTGTACGGGTCCTGCTCGGCCAGGCTGACGCCGCTGGTCTGGCAATGCGTGCGCAGCATCAGCGATTGCTGCTTCTTCGGCTCGAACTCGGACATGATGCGATGCCACAGCAGCCGCGCCGCCCGCAGCTTGGCCGCCTCCATGAAGAAGTTCATGCCGATGCAGAAGAAAAAGCTAAGCCGCCCGGCAAAGGCGTCGACGTCCATGCCGCGCGCGATCGCCGCCTTCACGTACTCACGGCCGTCGGCCAGCGTGAAGGCGAGCTCCTGCACCAGGTTCGCCCCCGCCTCCTGCATGTGATAGCCGCTGATCGAGATCGAGTTGAAGCGCGGCATCTCGGCCGCCGTGTACTCGATGATGTCGGCGACGATGCGCATGCTCGGCTCGGGCGGGTAGATGTAGGTGTTGCGGACCATGAACTCCTTGAGGATGTCGTTCTGGATGGTGCCGCTCAGCTTCGCCCGGCCGACGCCCTGCTCCTCGCCCGCCACGATGAACGATGCCAGCACCGGGATCACGGCGCCGTTCATGGTCATGGACACGCTGATCTTCTCGAGCGGGATGCCGTCGAACAGGAGCTTCATGTCCTCGACCGAGTCGATGGCGACGCCGGCCAGCCCGACATCGCCCTCGACCCTTGGGTGGTCGCTGTCATAGCCCCGGTGGGTGGCGAGGTCGAAGGCGACGCTCACCCCCTGCTGCCCGCCCTCCAGCGCCTTGCGGTAAAAGGCGTTCGATTCCTCGGCGGTCGAGAACCCGGCATATTGGCGGATGGTCCAGGGCCGGCCGGCATACATCGTCGCGCGCGGGCCGCGCAGGAACGGCGCCTCGCCGGGCAGGCTGCCGAGGTGCTGCAACCCTTCCAGGTCCGCTTCGCTGTAGACCGGCTTGACCGCGATCCCTTCCGGCGTCTGCCAGACCAGATCCTCGGGCGTGCGGTTCTTCAGCTCGGCCTCGGCCAGCTTCTTCCAGTCTTGAAACCTGTCGGTCATGGCACAAACTCCGGGGCGGCTCGACGGGACTATAGGCATGAACTTGATCGCGCGCACCCTCTTCGCAACGGGCATCTGTGCCGCTGCTGCAACCGGCGGGACACAGGGCGGCGCCGCGCCCGATGCGCTGGCACGCTACCGCTGGGAGGCCCGGCCCATCCTTGTCTTCGCGCCAGCCGGCGACCCGCGCATGAGCGAGCAGACCGACCGCTTCGCCGAGGACCCCGCCGCCCGGCGCGAGCGCGACGTCGTCCTGATCGAGATCGAGGGGCCGTCTGCGCGCGCCAACGGCACGCCCATCGCTGACGCCGCCGCGCTGCGCGACCGCTTCGGCGTCTCAGACGAGGCCTTCGCCGTCATTCTGGTCGGCAAGGATGGTGGCGAAAAGGCCCGGTCGGGCGCCGTGACCGATCCGCGCGAGTTCTACGATCTCATTGACGGCATGCCGATGCGCCAACGGGAGATGCGCAGCTCCGGGTGAGGACAAGGCTCACTCGAACTCCATGATCACCTCGTCGACGGCCAGGCTCGCGCCCGGCGCGACGTTGATCTTCTTGACCACCGCATTGCGCTCGGCGCGGAGCACGTTCTCCATCTTCATCGCCTCGACGGTGGCGAGCGGCTGGCCGTCATAGACCTCGGCGCCCTCCTCGACGTCGATCGAGACCACCAGGCCCGGCATCGGGCACAGCAGCATCTTCGAGGTGTCGGCCGGCACCTTCTCCGGCATCAGCGCGGCCAGTTCGGCGGCGCGCGGCGTGCGCACCTTCACGTCGAGATCGGCGCCGCGAAAGCGCACGCGGAACCCTTCGGTCACCGGCAGCACCTTCACCGACATGCGCACGCCGCCGATGGTGGCGGTCGTCAGCCGGTCGCCGGGCGTCCAGTCGCCCTCGACGGTCATCTTCTCGCCGTCCTCGAAGGTGACCTGCACGGCGCCTTGCCCATGCACCAGGATCTGCGGCCGACGGGGATCGCGCCCCTTGGCGCTCAGCAGCAACTCGCCGCCCTCCTCGGTGCGCACATGGCCGATGATGGCCCGCGCGGCCGTGACCGGAAAGCTTTCGCCGTCGATCGCCACCACCCATTTGCGCGAGGGCGGCCGCTCGCGGCGGGTGACGGTGCCGCTGATCCGGCCCTCGCGCCGCGCCGCCACCAGCCGCATCGCCGCGGCGCCGGCCGCCAGGCGACGGATGGCGTCGGGCGGCAGCGTGGCGCCGGAGAACCCCTCCGGGTACTCCTCGGCGATGAACGCGGTCGAGAGCTTTCCCGCGACGAAGCGCGGGTTGTCCATGACGGCGCTCAGGAACGGCAGATTGTGGCCGATGCCCTCGACCTCGAACTCGTCGAGCGCGGTCCGCATCGTCTCGATGGCGCCCGCGCGGTCCGGCGCCCAGGAGCACAGCTTGGCGATCATCGGGTCGTAGAACATGCTGATCTCGCCACCCTCGAAGACGCCGGTGTCGTTGCGCACGGCGTGCGTCTCCTCGCGCACCTCGTCCGGCGGGCGATAGCGGGTGAGCCGCCCGATCGAGGGCAGGAAGTTGCGATACGGATCCTCGGCATAGAGCCGGCTCTCGAGCGCCCAGCCGTTCAGGCGCACGTCCTCCTGCCGCAGCGTCAGCTTCTCGCCGGCCGCGACCCGGATCATCTGCTCGACCAGATCGATGCCGGTGACCAGCTCCGTCACCGGATGCTCGACCTGCAGCCGCGTGTTCATCTCGAGAAAGTAGAAGTTGCGCTCCGGGTCGACGATAAACTCGACCGTGCCCGCCGAGGCGTAGTCGACGGCGCGGGCCAGCGCGACCGCCTGCTCGCCCATCGCCCGGCGCGTCGCCTCGTCGAGGAAGGGCGATGGCGCCTCCTCGATCACCTTCTGATTGCGCCGCTGGATCGAGCATTCCCGCTCGCCCAAATAAACGCAGTTCCCATGCGCGTCGCCAAGCACCTGGATCTCGATATGGCGTGGCTGGGTGACGAACTTCTCGATGAAGATGCGGTCGTCGCCGAAGCTGGACTTGGCCTCGTTGCGCGACGAGCGGAAGCCGTCGCGCACCTCGCCGTCGTTCCAGGCGATGCGCATACCCTTGCCGCCGCCGCCGGCGCTGGCCTTGATCATCACCGGATAGCCGATCTCGGCGGCGATCCGCACCGCTTCCTCGGCGTCGCCGATGATGCCCATATAACCCGGCACGGTCGACACGCCGGCCTCGGCCGCCAGCTTCTTCGAGGTGATCTTGTCGCCCATCGCCTCGATGGCGCCGACCGGCGGGCCGATGAAGGCGATGCCGGCTTGCGCCAGCGCTCGGGCGAACTCGGCGCGCTCGGACAGGAAGCCATAGCCCGGATGCACGGCCTCGGCGCCGGTCGCGCGGCACGCCTCGACGATCCGGTCGATCAGCAGATAGGACTGCGCCGCCGGCGGGGGCCCAAGGCGCACCGCCTCGTCCGCCATCTCGACATGCAGCGCGTTCTTGTCGGCGTCGGAGTGGACGGCGACCGTCGCGATTCCCATCCGCCGCGCCGTCTTGATCACCCGGCAGGCGATTTCGCCCCGGTTGGCAATCAAGATCTTCTTGAACATCAGCGCGTCTCCCCAGTCCCGCCGGCAAGACGGTGATTAGAGAGGCGCGCACCAAAATGCCAGAGGGCGGGCGGCCGGCCCTACCACCAGCTGCCGCCCTCCCGTCCGGTCACCAGCTGTCCCAGACGGGTTCGCCGAGGTCGACATCGTCCTCGTCGGTCAGCGCGCCGCCCGCCGCACCGAGCGCGCCGCCGATCGCCGCGCCTTCCAAGGCGCTGTCACCGACGATGGCGCCGGTCGCGGCACCCGCCCCGGCGCCGAGGGCACCGCCGCTGATCGCGCGATCCGACGTCGACTGGCCGCAGGCGGCGAGGCCACCGGCGACCAGCAGAACTGTCAAGAGCTTCAGTTTCATCTCTGCCTCCGTCGCTTATGTCCGTCTCCGGGGCTAACGCGTGAGGCAGGCATCGGTATCCCTTCGACCGACGCCGAGGCGCCCGGCGACACCGCCGCCGGCACTCGTCGGTCATCGGCGCCAGATCGGACGGCCCAGGTCAATGTCATCGGCGTCGGTCAGGCCACCCACCGCCGCGCCAAGGGCGCCGCCGAGCGCCGCCCCGGCCAAAGGATCATAGCCGGTGACGGCCGCGCCAGCCGCGCCCGTACCGGCGCCGATCGCGCCGCCGCTGATCGCCCTGTCCGTCGTGGAATAACCGCAGGCGCCGAGCGCCGCGACGAGGCCCAAAACCAAAAGCGAAGAAAAGCGCATCTCTGCCTCCACCGGTGTGCGTTCAGTGCAGCTGGAACGCGCGGGCGCGGCAATTCAGTCGCGGGTCAGTCGAAAGCCGACACTGCGGTCTTCCGCTCAGGCCGGATCGGCGGAGCGGGTCGTGAACTCGGCGGGCGAGGTGATCTCGATCAGCTCCAGATCGTCCGAATGGCGTACCTCGCGGTGGCGGATGCCCGGCGGCTGCAGCACGCACGAGCCCTCGCGCAGAATGTGCTCGCCCTGGCCCTCGTACTCGAAGGCGACCCAGCCGCGGGTGACATAGACCATCTGGAAATCCAGATCGTGCGTGTGCCACTCGGCCCCCGAGTGCTGCCCCGGCACGGCGCGAATGACATGGGCGCCATAGCGGCCACCCGTCGCCTCGGCGATGCCCAGCCGGCGATATTCGAAGAACGCCCGCAGGCCCCTGCCCTCGAACTGGCCACCATCGGCATGGCTGACCGTGAAGGCCTGATCCTTCCACATCCGGTTCACCATGCTCCCTCCAGCGATGCCCCAATCCCGGATCAGTCCGGCTCGTCCGGCAACAGGACCATAACGCGCCAGGCGATCCCGACCATGCCGAAAGTGATGCCGAAGAAGCCGAGCAGCATCACGAGCGCCAGTGCGCCATCCGCCGACCGATCAAGGAGGCCGCCCAGCCCCATCAGGTTCAGCTTGACGATGATCATCAGAACCACCCAGCCGGCAAAGACGCCCTCGCCGGCGCCGAGCGCCACATATTTGACGAGTCGATAGGGGTCCGGATTCGGCTTCATGGCGAATGCGTCCACGCTCAGGCACCGCGCCGCGCCAGCATGTCGATCTCGACCAGCGCGCCCACCGCCAACGCCGTGACCCCGACAGTCGTTCGCGCCGGCCGCCGGTCCGGTGGAAAAAAGCTCTGATAGACCTCGTTGAAGGCCGCGTAATCGCGCTCGAACTGCGTCAGGTAGCAGCGGCACTGGAGGACGTCGCCAAGGCCGAGATCGATGCCGTCGAGCACGATCGCCAAATTCTCCATCACCCGCCGGGTCTGCGCCTCGATGCCCTCGGGCAGGGGCGCGTCCGGCGCAGCCGGATCGGTCGGCATCTGCCCGGTCAGGAAGACCCAGCCATCGCACTCGACCGCATGGGAGAAAGGCGCGACGGGCCGGGGCCCGCCGGCAATCATGTGGAAGAGAACCTCGTTCATGCCTCACCCTAACATGGAATCGCGGGATCTGCCTCCTGGTGACCGCGCCACGACTCTGAAGACTAGAGCGGAATGTTTCCGTGCTTCTTCCACGGATTCTCCAGCTTCTTGTCGCGCAGCGCGGCAAAGGCGCGAGTGATGCGGCGCCGGGTCGAGTGGGGCATGATGACCTCGTCGACGAAGCCTTTTTCGGCGGCGACGAAGGGGTTGGCGAAGCGGGTCTCGTATTCCTTGGTCCGCGCTGCGATCTTATCGGGGTTGCCGAGCTCCGAGCGGTAGAGGATCTCGACCGCGCCCTTGGCGCCCATCACGGCGATCTCGGCGGTCGGCCAGGCATAGTTCATGTCGCCGCGCAGATGCTTGGACGACATCACGTCATAGGCGCCGCCATAGGCCTTGCGCGTGATCACCGTCACCTTCGGCACGGTCGCCTCGCCATAGGCATAGAGCAGCTTGGCGCCGTGCTTGATGACCCCGCCATGCTCCTGCCCCGTCCCCGGCAGGAACCCGGGCACGTCGACGAAGGTCAGCACGGGGATGTTGAAGCAGTCGCAAAACCGCACGAAGCGCGCCGCCTTGCGCGACGAATCGATGTCGAGGCAGCCGGCCAGCACCATGGGCTGGTTCGCCACGACGCCGATGGGGCGGCCTTCCAGGCGGATGAAGCCGGTGATGATGTTGCGCGCGTAAGCGGCCTGGATCTCGAAGAAATCGGCCTCGTCGGCAACCTTTCGGATCAGCTCGGCCATGTCGTAGGGTTGGTTCGGGTTCTCCGGCACCAGGGTGTCGAGGCTCGGCTCGGCCCGGTCGGCGTCGTCGAAGAACGGCCGCACCGGCAGCTCGGCCCGGTTCGACAGCGGCATGAAATCGATCAGCCGGCGCACCTCGGCCAGCGCCTCGACATCGTTCTCGAAGGCACCGTCGGCCACCGACGACTTCGCCGTATGCGTCCGCGCGCCGCCCAGCTCCTCGGCCGTGACCTTCTCGTTGGTGACCGTCTTGACCACGTCCGGGCCCGTCACGAACATGTAGGATGTGTCGCGCACCATGAAGATGAAGTCGGTCATGGCGGGTGAATAGACGGCGCCGCCGGCGCAGGGCCCCATGATGACGCTGATCTGCGGCACCACGCCCGAGGCCATGATGTTGCGCTGGAAGACGTCGGCATAGCCGGCCAGCGAGGCGACCCCCTCCTGGATGCGCGCGCCGCCCGAATCGTTCAGGCCGACCACCGGCGCGCCGACCTTCATGGCCATGTCCATGATCTTGCAGATCTTCTGGGCGTGCGTCTCGCTGAGCGAGCCGCCGAAGACCGTGAAATCCTGGCTGAAGACATAGATCTGCCGACCGTTCACCGTGCCCCAGCCGGTCACGACGCCGTCGCCATAGGGCCGGCTCTCGGCCATGCCGAAATCCGTGCAGCGATGGGCCACGAAAGTGTCGAACTCCTCGAAGCTCCCCTCGTCCAGCAACAGCTCGATGCGCTCGCGCGCCGTCAGCTTGCCCTTGGCGTGCTGCGCCTCGATCCGCCGCTTGCCGCCGCCGAGGCGCGCCTCGGCGCGGCGCGCCTCAAGTTGTCCAAGGATGTCCTTCATCTCGTCCCCTCGGTGTACAGGTGGCCGCCTCAGCTGCTCTCGGAGTACTCGAAGGGCTCGGATCACGAGCCTGCAAAATAGCTCTCGGCCGGCAGAAAGCTTGCGAGTTGCGCGGCATCGGCCCACACCCGTTCCTCCGGCGCGGTGCCGATCATGACGACGGCGTCGCTCGGCAGGCGGCGCGGGTCGAGCGCGGCGCGGATGGCCGCCCTGCCCTCGGCCCAGGCGGCATGGCGCCCGGGCGCCGCCGCCAGCGCCGCGAAAGGCAGGCGCCGGGCGGCCAGGTCCCGGCCCAGCGCGGCGAGGTCGGGCCCGCGCTCGACCATCAGCAGCCGGTCGCAGCGCTCGATCGACCGCAGCCGCTCGACGATCCGGCCCGGCATCGACAGCTCGCGCTCCAGCCGCAGGCCCAGGCTGTCGCCGGTGAAGAGGAAGGCGACGATGTCGCGCCCGGTGCCGAGCAGGATCGCCGCGTATTGCGGGTAGGCCAGCCCCAGCTGGCGCGCCCGCGTCACGCGCCGGCGGATCACCTCGAGGGGCAGCCGCGGCAGCAGCTCGCGCCGCGCCGTCTTCCAGCAATGCGCCCGCCAGCTGCGGCCCGCCGCGAGCGGCGGTCCCTGGTTGTGGCCGAGACCGGGCAGCCGCTCGCCCCGAAAGGCGGACAGGGGCGCGCGCGGTAGCGGCGGCATCGTCACGGCCCCTTCCAGTCGATCTGGCACAGCTCGCCCGAGCGGTCGTCGAAGTTCCAGACGCGGCCGAAATCGCGCACCTTCGAGCGCACGCCCCGCGCGACGACCACCCGCGGCCCCATCCAGTACGAGGTGTTCTCGATCGCCACCGGCCGGTCCGGCGCCGCGCCCTCGATCGGTCGGATCGAGCCCAGGATCGCGCGCCCGGCCTGCACCGTCCGCACCCCGCCCTCGACGGTGTAGGCGACGGGCACCCTGCGCACGCCGAGGAATGTCGAGACCAGCAGGCGGAAGAGGCCTGTCGTGCCGCCGGCCTGCCCCGAAAGGATCGCCTCGAGCGCCGCAGCTTGGGCGTCCGACGCGCCCTCGTCGATGTAGAGCGCCGCCGTCCAGTTGCCCTCGGACATCCGGCCCGGAATGTCGAGCAGCATGGCCACGTTGACACCGGTCAGCGGCGTGGCGTCGGCGTGCCCCTCGTCGATGCGGATGCCGACCCAGGCCTGGCAATAGCCATGCGTCGGCGGGTGCTGGCCCAGCGAGGCGACGCAGGGGCAGAAGACGGCGCAGGAGCAGTTCAGCGCCAGCTCGCCCGCGATGGCCCAGCTCTCGGGCGGCGCGACGGCCCTCTCGACCGGCGCCGGCCCGGCGAGGCGCGACGAGATCGTCGGCGCCGGCAGCCGGTCGGCCTGCCGCTCGGCCTCGTCCTTGTCCTCCATCACAGCCTTGGCCTTCTTGCGCGCCATCAGATCACCTCGCTCGCAAGCATCGCGGCGCCGGTCGCCAGCATGGCGCCTCCGGCCACCCGCCCCCAAAGCCGCTCGCGCGGCAGAACCTTCTCGGCCAGGCAGTAGAGCGCAATCGCCGCCATCCACAAGACGTTCATCGCGCCGAAGACGAACATCAGCCCCATCAGCGCGACGCAGCAGCCGAGACAATAGACGCCGTGGCGCAGGCCCAGCGGAAAGGCGCCCCGCCGCCCCTCGCGCCAATGCGCCATTAGAAAGGTCAGCGGATGGCGGCACTTGGTCAGGCAATGGTCCTTCAGCCGCGAGAACTGGTAGGCGCCGGCCACCATCAGCAGCACGCCCGCCGCCGCAGGCGTCGCCAGCGTGCCGCCGAGCGTGAAATGCGCGCTGTCGCGCAAGGCCAGCTGCGCCCCCGCCGCGGCCGTCGAGAACAGCGCCCACAGCACCAGATAGCCGAGTGCGAACAGCCCGACTCGCAGCGCCAGCGCAGCCCCTCGGTCCTCGCGCGCGGCGACGTCGGAATAAACGGCGAGCATGGGCGCCATCGCGGGCAGCATCATCGCCGCCATCATCAGCAGCCACATGGCTATGGTGGAACCGACCAGGCCCGCGGACCAGTCGACCTGCGCGAAGCACATGGCGAGCGCCACGGCGGCGCTGCCGCCCGGCGCCATGACGTGCCCCAGCGCCAGCCACAGCGCCGCGGCGACCAGCGCGACCAGCGTCAGCGTGACCGCCCTCGGGTCATCGGCGAGGCGGGCGAAGGCGCGCGCGCTCATGCCGCCCGGCCCCGGCACGAAATCTCCCGGCGATCGCGCATCCACCCCTCGCTTCCGGCGACCATCCCGACGGCCGCCGGATCGGGTTGCCATGAAAATCGTTCTCTGCCAGTTGTCAATCGCACCCGACCAGACCGGACGCCGTCCGGCCGCCCGGCAAAAGCCAAGGGGAGAACGCCCATGTCCTTTCGCGCGCTGATCGTCGACAAGGCCGAGGACGGCACCGTCGGCCAGCAGATCACCGACATCGAGGAGTCGCAGCTGCCCGAGGCCGACGTGCTGGTCGACGTCGAGTATTCGACGCTGAACTACAAGGACGGGCTCTGCCTGACCGGCGGCGGTGGCCTGGTCCGCAAGTACCCGCACGTGCCCGGCATCGACTTCGCCGGCACGGTCGAGAAATCAGACTCCGGCGAGTTCGCGAAAGGCGACAAGGTTGTGCTGACAGGCTGGCGCGTCGGCGAGGCCTGGTGGGGCGGCTATGCGCAAAAGGCGCGGGTGAAATCCGACTGGCTGGTGCCGCTGCCGGACGGGCTCGACACGCGCCAGGCGATGGCGGTCGGCACCGCCGGCTTCACGGCGATGCTGGCCGTGATAGCGCTCGAGCATCACGGGCTGACACCCGACCGGGGTCCCGTGCTGGTCACGGGAGCCACGGGCGGCGTCGGCTCGGTTGCCACCGCCATCCTCGCCAAGCTCGGCTACGAGGTCGCCGCCGTCACCGGCCGGCCCGAGCAGGAGTCCTACCTGAAGGATCTTGGCGCAACCCGCATCGTCCCCCGCGCCGAGCTGGAGGAGGAATCCAAGCGCCCGCTCGAATCCGAGACCTGGGCCGGCGCCATCGACGCCGTCGGCGGCCCCATGCTGGCGCGCGTGCTGACGCAGATGAAATACGGCTGCGCGGTCGCCTCCGTGGGCCTGGCGGGCAGCCCAAAGCTGCCGGCGACGGTCATTCCCTTCATCCTGCGCGGCGTGAAGCTCATCGGCATCGACTCGGTCATGCAGCCCAAGGCGGACCGTCTCGAGGCATGGTTTCGCATCGCCCGCGACCTGCCGATGGACAAGCTCGACTCCATGGTGACGATGAAGACCCTTGGCGACCTGCCCGAGCTGGGCCAGGCCATCCTCAAGGGGCAAGTTCGGGGCCGCGTGGTCGTCGACGTCAACGCCTGACAAGATGCGCATCATCGGCGGGCGTTTGCGCGGCACGCGGCTCGGCGCCCCCGGCCCCGCGGCCGAGCACGGTCACCTGCGCCCGACCTCGGACCGGGTGCGCGAGACCGTCTTCAACCTGCTGGGCCACGGGCCATACGGCACGCCGCCCTTGCCCGAGGGGCGCCGCGTGCTCGACCTTTTCGCCGGCACGGGCGCGCTCGGGCTCGAGGCGCTGTCGCGCGGCGCCGCCTTTGCCGTCTTCGTCGAGGACCACCCCGCCTCGCGCGCGCTGATCCGCGAGAACGTCGAGCGGCTGCGCCTGACCGGCCAGACCAAGCTCTGGCGCCGCGACGCGACCCGGCTCGGCCCCTGCCGCGGCGCGCCCTATGACCTCGTCTTCGCCGATCCCCCTTACGGCCGGGGCCTCGCCCAGGCGGCACTCGCCTCGGCGCGCGAGGGCGGCTGGATCGCGCCGGGCGCCGTGGTCGTCGTCGAGACCGCGCTCGACGAGGAGCCGCCCGCGCCGCCCGGCCTCGTGCCCGTCGACGACCGGCGCTATGGCGATACGCGCGTGCTGATTTTCGCCGACGCCGCCGCCCGCCCCCTTGGCACGCCCGAGCCCGCCGGTTAATCCCCGAAGCGCCGGACCAGAGCCGAACCAGAGCCGAACCAGAACGGAGGCGCGCCATGCGGATCGGACCCGATACCCCCGCCATCATCACCGGAGGCGCCAGCGGCCTCGGCGAGGCGACCGCGCGGGCGCTGGCCGAGCGCGGCGCCAAGGTCGCCATACTGGACCTCGCCGCCCGCGGCGAGGAGGTCGCGGCCGAGATCGGCGGCATCTTCTGCGAGACCGACGTGACCCGCGACGACAGCGTCGACCGGGCGATCGCCCGCGCCGTCGAGGCGCATGGCGCCCCCCGCATCGTCGTCAACTGCGCGGGCGTCGGCACGCCGCAGAAGACGATCGGCCGCGACGGCCCGATCGACATGCGCCATTTCGAGCAGGTGGTCGGCATCAACCTGATCGGCACGATGCGGGTGATGTCGCGCGCCGCCTGGGCGATGGCCCAGGCCGAGCCGCTCGACGCCGACGGCGCCCGCGGCGTCGTCGTCAACACCGCCTCGGTCGCCGCCTTCGACGGCCAGATCGGCCAGGCGGCCTATGCCTCGTCCAAGGGCGGCGTCGCCGCGCTGACGCTGCCCGCCGCGCGCGACCTCGCGCGCAACGGCATCCGCGTCGTCACCATCGCGCCGGGCATCTTCGGCACGCCCATGCTGCGCGGGCTGCCCGAGGAGGCGCAGGCCAGCCTCGCCACCCAGGTGCCATTTCCCCAGCGCCTCGGCGACCCCGACGAATACGCCCGCCTCGTCTGCTTCATCGCCGAGACGGGCTATATGAACGGCGAGGTGATCCGCCTCGACGGTGCGATCCGCATGGGACCGAAATAACCAGTTCAGGAGCCTCAGCCATGACCATTGCAGTCGGAGACAAGATCCCGTCGGCGACGCTGTTCGAGATCGGCGAGGGCGGCCCCGCGCCCGTCAAGACCGAGGAGGTCTTCGCGGGCAGGAAGATCGCGCTCTTCGGCGTGCCGGGCGCCTGGACGCCGACCTGCCACCAGAAGCACATGCCGACCTTCGTGCAGAACGCCGATGCGCTGCGCGGCAAGGGCGTCGACCAGATCGTCTGCGTCTCGGTCAACGATCCCTTCGTGATGAAGGAGTGGGGCGCCTCCTGCGGCGCCACGGACGCCGGCATCCGCATGCTGGGCGACTCCGCCGCCGAGCTCGCCCGCGGCATGGGCCTCGACTTCGACGCCTCGGCGCGCGGCCTCGGCACCCGCTTCAAGCGCTTCTCGGCGATCGTCGAGGACGGCGTCGTCAAGACGCTGCACGTCGAGGACGCACCGGGCGTCATGGAGAAGACCGGCGCCGAGGACCTGATGGCGGCGCTATAGCCGCCCGCCGCCGTTTCGGGGCGATTTGCACCCACTTCCCGGCCGGGAGGGTGGGTGCAAACTCACCCGCCGCCGGGCCCGGCTCCGTCAGTCCTGCCCGGCCTTCACCCTGACGCCTTCGAAGGTCACCTCGCACCCCTTGAGAAAGCGATGGCCGTTCTTCTTGTCGTGGCGCGGGAAGGTCGGCGCAGCGAAGCGAACACACAGAGTATAGGTGCCGCTGCCCGGCAGCTTCCAATTGGCGCCGTAATGGTAGAGATACGGGTGCCAGAGCAGCGGCAGCGACTTGGTGCCGATCTCCGCCCCGTCATGGTCGAACACGGTCGCCTCGACCTGCAGCGCGGGGATGAGCCGGCCATCGGCGGGATCGCGGACCGCAACCTCGATATGGGCGTTCTCGTCCTCGGGCTCGACCCATTCGAGACCGCCCGCGCCGGGCATGTACATGCCCTCGGCCTCCTCGACGGCATAGGCGACCAGGTACTCGCCCGCCCGCATCTCGCGGCCGTCATGGGCGACCTCGTCCGTCATGTGCTTGAGCGTGCGGGTCAGCGCCTCGCCCTGGGCGCGGCCGAGCTCGAGCCCCTTCTCGTCTCCTTCGTCGCTCGGCACCAGCGGAGTCGTTTCCTGGGCCATCAGCCTCTCCTCTTCCTGATCAGCGAGCCGCATCGCCCGCGATGAAGGCCTCGAGCCGGGCATGCGCCTCGTCGTCGCTGAACTGGCGCGGCGGGTGCTTGCAGAACCAGGCCGCCGCCGGCTCGACCGGTCCGGCCATCCCGCGGTCGAGCGCCAGCTTGGCGCAGCGGATCATGTCGATGGCGACGCCGGCCGAGTTCGGGCTGTCCTCAACCGAAAGCCGCAGCTCCAGGTTCATCGGCACGCCGCCGAACAGCCGCCCCTCCATACGCACGAAGGCCACCTTGTTGTCGTTCTGCCAGGCGACATAGTCGGACGGCCCGATGTGGATGTTCTCCGGGTCCAGCCGGCGCTCGGCCACCGATTGGACGGCCTCGGTCTTGGACGTCTTCTTCGAGACGTTGCGGTCCCGGTTCCACATGTTGAGGAAATCCGTGTTGCCGCCGGTGTTCAGCTGATAGGTCCGGTCCAGCCGAACGCCGCGCTTGGCGAACAGATCGGTCAGCACGCGATGCACGATCGTCGCGCCCAGCTGGGACTTGATGTCGTCGCCGATCACCGGCACGCCCGCCGCCGCGAACCGCTCCGCCCAGCCCGGATCGCTGGCGATGAAGACGGGGATGTTGTTGACGAAGGCGGCGCCCGCCTGCAGCGCGCATTCCGCATAGAACTCGGTCGCCCGCTGGCTGCCGACCGGCAGGTAGTTGACCAGCACGTCCGTCCCGGTATCGCGCAGCACGCGCGCCACGTCGGCCACCTCCGGCTCCGGCCCGTCCGCAGGCAGGAAGGTGCGCTCCGCCGGATGGTCCGCCATGTGCTCGGAATAGCCGTCGAGGACGCGGCCCATCCGCACCGTCGCCCCGGTCGGCTCGACATGGTCGCAGAACACCGTCGTGCAGTTCGGCTTGGCGAAGATCGCCTCGGAGACGTCGCGGCCGACCTTGCGCCGGTCGATGTCCCAAGCGGCGACGACGCGCAGGTCGCTCGGCCGGTAGCCGGCGAGGTCCCAGTGCATCAGCCCGATCTGCTCGTTGGCGCCGCCATTGCTGTACTGCGCGATCCCCTGCACCAGCGAGCTCGCGCAATTGCCGACGCCGACCAGCGCGACGTTGATGCGCTTGGGGGCCAGCTTTCCCGAACGGCGAGCGTCCAGCATGATGTCTCCTCAGGCCCGGTGCTCAGGGTCGCGCGGCGACAGAAGCCTGGCGGGCGGGCGCGTAACGGTCGACCATCCAGGCGCAGAAATCGCCGAACCGCTCGGGCTCGCGCGGCGGGCTCGTATGGTGCGGCGCGACCCCCAGATGCTCGGGAGTGAAGCAGAAGGTGACGGTCACGTCGAAATCGGCCAGCGCCTCCATCTGCCGGTCGAACCAGTCGAGCGCGCCCGGCCGGAAGCTGTCGGCCCAGCTCAGTCCCGTCCGCAGGTGCCGCACGCCCAGCCGCTTCATCCAGGCGACCGCATCGTCCAGGCGGGGGTCCTCGAAATGGAACCACTGCATCAGCCCCATGCGATCGGCATGAGGGCCATAGCGCTCGAGCGCCGGCTTCGGCGTGCCGTCGGCGCGCAGCAGGCCCATGTAGAAGTGCCGGTAATAGCTCGACCCCTCCGCCTCCCTGTGCCGCGTCGTGGCGCCCCAGGCCTGCGGCAGGTCATAGAGGCTGTACCAGTAGATGCGCGGCACCCGCCCGACCAGCAGCTCGGCCGTCCGCTCCACGCCGAAGACCTGCACCTCCTCGGCGCCAAAGCTGCCGACGCCGACCTCGGTCACCCAGACCGGGTGGCCGGGCGCCGCCGCCTCGATCTCGGCGATCCTGGCCGGCCAGTCGTGGATGCTCCAGAGGTTCCAGTCGAGCGGGAACCCGTGCACCGCCAGCACATCGACATGGTCGAGCACCCCCTGCCCCGCCATGTTGGCGACAAAGACCGGGTCGATCGGCGACATGCCGCCCAGCACCCGCGTCATCTTCGGGTTGACCGATTCGACCGCCTGCGCCGCCGTCTTGACCATGTCGCCATAGATCCGCCAATCGGGATCGATCTCCGGATCCCAGTGCGACTTGTTGTTCGGCTCGTTCCACAGCATCACCGCTTCGATCATCGCTCTCCCCCCAACCCGCGCGCCGACCCGCGCGCCGGCCCGCGCGCCGGATAAACGGCGGCCTCTTCCCAATGGCTATAGGGCACCGCGGCGGCGCGGCAGATGTAGACGTCCTCGGGTACGCGTTCCTCGACGCAAAAGCCGGCGGCGCGCAGCATCGCCTCGGAACAGGCCCGGTTCGGGATCCACCAGTTCGTCCAGTCATGCGCGTATTCGCGCTCGACGAAGTGCAGCTTGGGATAGCCCGGATGGTGGAAGTGATCGATGTCCTCGAACGCATAGTCCTGGCGCAGCTCGGCCACCTCGGACGCGCCGCGCTGCAGCGACTGGAAGACCAGCAGGTCGCGCGCGACATGCGCGCGCACCAGGTCCAGCGCCAGCAGCGGGTGGCGCAGATGGTAGAGCACGCCCATGAAGAGGACGACGTCGAACGCCTCGCCCAAGCGCGCCACGTCATAGACCGAGAGCTGCCGGAGCTCGATCTCCTGGCCCGTCACCTCGCAGGCCAGCCGCGCCTGTGCCAGATAGCGCTCGTCCTCGTCGATGCCGACGACGCGCTCGGCGCCCCGCCGCTTCATCTCGATCGCGTAGAACCCGGCATTGCAGCCGATGTCGAGCACGGTCCGGCCGCGCAGGTCGTCCGGCACGAAGGGCGCGATCCGCCGCCATTTCGACGCCGGATAATCATGCAGGAAATGGTCCGGCGCCGTCCGGAACGGGCCGAGCTGCATGTCGTGGAACCAGGGAGAGAGCTCCTTGATGCGGCGCGCCAGGCTCGCATCGGCATCGCTCGCCGTATCATCCAGTGCCGCGGAGCGCGCGACCGTCATGCCTTTGCCGTCATCTGCAAGCCACCGCTTCCCTCACTCTCGGCGCCGTCCCGGCTCGGCGACACGGCGTGCCGCGCGTTCCGGACATGCCTTCCGCTGGGGTGGGGCGCCATTCGAGCTCTCGACAAGGTTCAACGATGCCGAATGCACTTGGTTCCCTGGCGCCCAAGCCGCGGATCGGCAGAGTGGCGGCGCTCGGCCGAGAGCGCTCATCCCGCGCGCAGACGGCGCCGGCAGGTCGGCCGCTCCTCGGCTCCCCACCGAAGCTTGTACGGCTCGTCGCCGCGCAGGAAGTCGAACTCGGCCGCGCCCTCGCCCGCGGCGCGCGCCATGGCGAAGCCGACCAGCGCGGCCGAGGGGCTGAGTGCGGCCCGGCCAGGATCGAAGCCACCGAGATAGTAGTGGTGCGCCCTGCGGCCGGCCAGCACCAGCAGGACGGCCGCGGCCTCGGCGCCGAAGCGCAGGCGATAGAGCCGGAGCAGCCCCGACCGGGCCAAGCCGGGTGCTGCGTCGCGCAAGAACCCATCGAGCAGCGGATCGTCCAGCACGCCCGTCTCGCCCCGCGCCCGCCAGCGTTGCCCGTGCAGCCGGGCAAGCTCGGCCATGCCCTGCGGGACCTGCCCCTCGGGCACCCGCTCGACCGTCCCGCCCTCGCGGTCGATCCGGCGCATGGCATAGCGCCAGTTCTCCCGGCACTTCTTGGTCGCCGCGCCCAGCCCGTCCTCACCCGTCAGCGGTGCCACCAGGCATGCTTCGTCGGCCGCGCGCTCCTCGGACC
Source organism: uncultured Alphaproteobacteria bacterium (assembly GCA_963822985.1). Lineage (GTDB taxonomy): Bacteria > Pseudomonadota > Alphaproteobacteria > Rhodobacterales > Rhodobacteraceae > Thermohalobaculum. The sequence goes on from CAWGJU010000003.1 coordinate 452,503, forward strand.
AGCCGGGCGGCGCCGGGGCCGAGGCCAGCGTCGATCCAGGGCCCAGCTGGCGCAGCTCGATGCGCTCGAAGTCGCCGCAGGGCAGCGCCGCCATCGCTTCGAGCAGCCGGCCCGCCATGCTTTCGGCACCAGGCGCGAGCAGCCAGTCGCCACGGTCGCTCGGGCCGGTGCCAGCCAGCAGCAGCGCCCCCTCCCAGGTGAAGACCGGAGCGAGCCCCTCCAGCCGTCCGGCGCGCCGCAGCGCCGCTGCCCTTGCGCGCCCCGGCGCATAGCGCCGCGCCCAGGGCAGCAGCCAGTCGGGGGCTTGGAAGGGCGTCGCCCCGGAGCAGCGCCGCCAGAGGGCGGCCCACTCCGCCGCGGCTCGGTCGAGCCCAGGGCCGTCCAGCAGCTCGATCTCGACGGGACCGCCGCCCGTCTCAGGCGGGCGCACGCTCGGCCAGCTCGGCATAGCGCGAAAGATAGGCAGAGACCATGCGGTCCGCGGAAAATCGCGCCACCGCCTCGCTGCGGCAGGCGGCCGGGTCGATCCGGTCGGCCTCGCCCATCGCCTCGGCCAAGCCGCCGACGTCGCCCGGATCGACCAGCAACCCCGTCCGGCCATGCGCGACGATCTCGCGCAAGGCGCCGCTGCGATAGGCGAGCACGGGGGTGCCCGCCGCCAGCGCCTCCATGGCGACCAGGGACGAGGTCTCGCGCGCCTTGCTGGCGATGACGACGCACCGCGCCTGCGCCAGCAGCCGCGCCTTGGCGCGGCCCCGGACGGTCCCGATCCATCGCCGCCGCCGGTCGAGCAGCGGCAGGACACGATCGCGGAGGAACGCCCGGTGCTCGGCATAGGGGAAGACCTGGCCCGCAACCAGCAGCGGCATATCGGCGGATCGCGCGGCGGACAGCGCATCGTCCACCCCCTTTTCCGGGCAGATCCGGCCCAGCACCAGCGCAAAGCCGCGCCGCCGCGCCGCGACCCGTGGCACGTCCACGCCGTTCTCGATCGGCGGGGCAAGCGCGACCCCCGCCGGCGCCGTCCCCGCCTGGTCGGCCGAGACCGGGTGCAGCCAGGTCCGCGCGCGGCCGGGGCGCAGCGCGCCGGGCGCGTACCAGTCGAGCGGCAGGTGCAGCGTGACCAGCACCGGCACGCCCGGCGCCGGCAGGTAGTCGGCGAAGTCGAGCCCGTGCATGTGGACGACATCCACCCGGCCCGGAACCAGCGCCGCGGCGATGCGCGCGCACACGGCGGCATGCACGCGCGCCCGGTCGGCCGGACCGATCACCTCCGGCACCGGCGGCCCTGGCAGCAGGTCGCCGGCCAAGCGAGACCCCTCGGGCGCGACGACGATCGACCGGTGGCCCGCCGCGACGAGGGCCCGGTCAAGGCGCGCCAGGATCTGCTCGGCGCCGCCGACGGGATCTGCCGAGACGGTGGCGAACGGATAGCCGACGCTCAGCACCGTCAGGCGCACGCCGTGCCCCCGCTTCGCCCCTCAGCTTGCAGGACTTCGCCCGCCAGCCGTCGCCACTTGGCGCTGGTCATCTCCAGGCCCCAGCGGTCATAGACCGCCTCGCCCGGCGGCGGCGGGGCCGCGAAATCACAGTCGGGCGCCCGCCGCAGCCGCTCGGGGCTCAGCGGGAATCGGCCGCCCAGCGCCTTTTGCGTGTCGAAGCAGTCCATCGCCGCGCGCTTGCGCGCCAGCTCGCCCGCGGTCAGCCGCAGCTCCACCTCCGGCGCGCCCGGATCGGGCCAGAACGCGGCCAGGACGGGCTGGCCGCCCCGCATATGATACGAGGCGAACTCCAGCCGCTCGGGCGCATCGGCCCCTTCCGCCCGCAGCCGCCGGCAGGCGAGCCACACGGCCAGCGCGGCCGTGTCGTGGTCGGGATGCCCTTGTTCGTAGGGATGCGTCACGACCGCCGCCTGCCCGCGCAGGTCGCCGACCAGCCGCTCGACGATTTCGCCGCAGTGCCGGATGGCCTCGCCGTCGGGCGCGTCATAGGCGATCCGCTCGGCCCCGTCCGCGCCGATCGCCGCCATCGCGCGCGCGAGCTCCTCCCGCCGCGCCGCGGCATAGCCCTGCCAGGTCGAGAACCCCTCGCGCCCGGCGTCGCGCATGTCGCGCGGCGCCCCGTCCGTCAGGTGGATCACCGTCAGCCGGCGCAGCCGGTCCATGCGGCTGCCGAGCCCCAGGATCTCGTCGTCCTGGTGCGCCACGACCATCGCGACGGGCGCCTCGACCACCGCCCCGGCCGCGAGCTGGCCCAGCAGGTCCATCTCAGCCCTTCGCCTCGGTCCGCAAGCCGGCCACGGCCGAGGTCGACGGCGCGGGGCCCAGCGACTGCATCACCTGCTGATAGCCCTCGAGCGTGCCGACATCGGCATAGGACGCGCCGGCCGGCACGCCCACGGCCTCGCCCCCCTCGGCCAGCCAGGCGTTGACCAGTGTGCCGACATACTCGTCGGGCTCGGGCCGGGCCTGCCAGAACCGGCGCAGCTCGTGGAAGACCTGGCCCGGCATCTTGAAGGCGCCCCAGATCCAGCGCGTCGGCGCGCCATGCGACTTGACGCGGATCTCCCTCACCCGCCCGGCCTCGTCGATGACGACCGCATCGAAAAGCTCGGGCCGCTCGACCGGGAACAGCAGGAACGACAGCCTGTCGTCCGGCAGCGCGGCCAGCCCGTCCTCGGGGAACCAGATCGTGTCCGGCAGGCCTATGACGACCGGCTCGTCCGGCGGGATCACCGTCGCCGCGCGGAAGATCGCGTCGCACAGCCCCATCGGGCGCGGCTGCACGACATAGGCGATCTCGACCGGTTGCGGGGTGCGGCCGTAGTACTCAACGATATCCGACTTGGCCGACGAGATGACGAAGCAGACCTTGGTCGTGCCCGCAAGCGCCATGCGCTCGACCAGGAACTCGCTGACGGCCCGCGGCCGCGCCGCGCCGTCGGGCGACCGCCCGCCGACGGGCAGAAGCTCCTTCGAGAAAGCCAGCGGCTGGATGCGCGAGCCGTTGCCCGCGGCCGGGATCACGCCCCACATCTCAGGCCCCACATCTCAGGCCTCGCCCATCGCCGCGCCGCCCGCCCGCCGTACCACTGTCGCGCGCGGCCCGGCGGCCGCGCCCTCCAGCAGGGCCAGAAGCTCGCTCGCCCGCCGGTCCGAGCTGTGCTCCTCCAGCACGCGCGCGCGCGCCGCCGCGGCCACCCGCGCGAACTCGGCATCCGAAAGCTCGAGCGCCGCCACGGCCTCCTCGGCGCTGGCGGCCGTCAGGATTTCGGCACCCGGCTCTAGGAACGCCTCCAGCCCCGGCCAGCGGTCGCTCAGGATCGGCACCCCGCAGGCCGCCGCCTCGAACAGCCGCCCGGAGGGGCACCACCCCATCGCCGCCATCGGCGCGCGCGTCACGTTCAGCGTCAGCCGCGACGAGGCGAAGAACCCCGGATGGTCGCCCGGCGGCAGATGCCGGACGAAATAGATGTTGTCCGTCCACGGGAACTCGGCCGTGTAGCCCGCCCCGGCCAGGACAAAGCGCATCGCCGGGCGCAGCCGCGCCGGCTCGACGAACAGGGCCTGCAGCGCCGCCTGCCGGTCCGCCGCATAGGTGCCGATATACGAGAGGTCGCCGCGGAAGACCTCCATCGGCTCGGCCGGCCGATGGCTCGCCGGATCGACATGCCCATAGAGCGGCGCGACCCGGCGGGCGCCCAGCCGGCTGCGCAGCAGCTCCAGCGCCTCGCCGCCGGTATAGCTCAGCACCAGGTCGAAATCGCCCAGGCCCTGCGGCGGCAGGTACTCGACCTCGCGGCCATGCGCCAGGGCTGCCAGCGTCACGGGCGTGTCCATGTCGTAGAAGACGCTCAGCCCCGGCGCGCTCTCGAAGGCAAGCTCCGCCGCGGCAGGCCCATCCGGGCAATACGAGGTCACCATCGCCACGTCGGCGTCGGCCAGCTCGGCGGCGGCGCGCTCGCGCGCGGACGCCCAGTCGGCATAGAGATGCAGCGTCGCCCCGTCGCCGAGGTCCCGCAGGTCGCGATGGACGGCATAGAACGGCTGATCGCGCTCGAAGAACACGACCCGGTGCCCGCGGGCGGTCAGCGCCCGGATCAGCCCGCGCCACAGGGTTGCGTGACCATTGCCCCAGGACGAGCTGACCGTCAGGCCGAACACCACGAACTTCAAGGTCGCAGGTCTCCTCGGGCCTTCCCGGCGACTGTCGGTGGGCGAATGTCAGGCCCCGGTTGGCACCGGCGTCGCTTTTCAGGAGAGATGAACAATGCCCGTCGCGAATGGTTCCAGACCCCCTGCCCGCGCCGCCGCAGAGCGGAACGGCGGCGTTCCGGCCCGCGTTCACAGCGTATTGCGCAAGCGTTCGAGGAGTACCCGCCATGGCCGCACATGCAGGCGAGAGGGCGCGCGAGACCGGCGATTTCCGCTGCGCCAAGTGCCACCAGCAGACGCACGTCACCAAGGGCGACAAGATCCCGACCTGCCCGAACTGCGGCAACGACACGTTCGACACGCGCTATCACGAGCCCGGCAATCGCTCGTCCTAGAGCCGTGCCCACGCGCCCCAGGGCCGCCCGCGAGCGCTTCGTCTTCGGCGTGCCGCTGGTCGCCCGCGCGGCGGCGGCCGACTGGGCCCGGATCGACCGGCTGCTGGGGCTGACGCTGCGCTCGGTGCTGGCCCAGTCGGACGCAGATTTCGAGCTCGCCCTCGCCGGCCACGACGCGCCCGCCAGCTGGGCCGGCCTGGTCGGCGGCGACCCCCGCTTCCGCTTTCTGCAGGCCCGCTGGGACCCCGCGGCGCCGACGCGGCGCAACGACGATGCCGGCTGCAAGAAATGGATGATCGGCGAGCACGTCCGCCGCACCGGCGGCGGCCTGCTGATGTTTCTCGACGCCGACGACCTGATCGACCGCCACACCGTTGCTGCCGCCCGACGCGAGATCGGGCCCGAGCATGTCGGCGGCTATGTCGGGGACGGCATCCTGCTCGACTGCGCCACTCTGCGCTTTCTCCGCCTGCCCGACGCCCGCGTCTATGACGGCCCGTTCCTCGAGCTCTGCGGGTCGAGCACGGTCGGGCGCATCGAGCCCGACAGCGCCGATCCGGTCCGCCGCGACCCGCATGGCGCGCTCGGCTCGCATCACGCGTGGCCTCGGAGTGCGGCCGAGATCGGCGCGCGGCTCGCCCGCCTGCCGGTCTCGGGCGCCTATCTCGTGAACACCGGCGAGAACCATTCCGAGCTGCACGGGCCGCATGCCGCCTGGCGCCGCCGGCTGAACCTCGCCGGCCGGCGCGCCGGCGCGCCGCTCGACCGGCCCACGGCGGCGGGGCTGGGCATCGAGCTCGACCTGCTGGCCGGCGTGACGGCCCCGCGGCGCTGAGGTCAGGCCCAGCCTCCAGCCCCGCGCCGACCGTGGGCCACTATGGATTGCCGCTCTCCCACAAATCCGACCAAGATGTGGTTACGCCACGTTAACTGTCTTCGTTCACAACTCTGTCGTACCGGGTCTGCCCGAGTCGTTCCGGCAAGGCCCGCATCGCCCGACAGGAGCGCCCATGACGCGCAGATCCACCGCGCACTGATGGGAAGCGCACCGCGCCCCACCCGGCAGCCTTGCGCGCGGCCCCGCCGGCTGCCGCGACGCTCGACCGGCCGCCGGATTGACGGCGATCAAGGCGCGTCGGCCCGCACGAGGCGATACCGGCGAGCGCTGCCCGAAGCAGCTTCGGGCGTCGAGCGGAGGCCGCGACATGCGATCGCGCATCATCCTGGGCAGCCTCGGGCTGCTGCTCGCGGCCACCATCCCGGCAATCCTGGGGGCCACCATCCCGGCAATCCTGGCGGCCGGCGTGGCGTCGGCGCAGCCTGTCGGGGACTGGCTGTTCCCCGACCCCTGGGACCCTCTGGCCGGCCGGCGCGAGGTCTGGCGGCCCGACCGCATGGGCCCGCAGCAGAAGATCCGCATGCTGCGGCACTGGAGCTACATGACGGCGGGCGTGCCCCAGACCTATCGCGGCGCGTTCAGCCCGGCGCCGGCGACAGCCGGGACGATCGCCGCAGGGGCTCGCCTTTATGCCGCGCACTGCGCCGAATGCCACGGCGCGAGCGGCTTTGGCGACGGCGATCTCGGCCGATCGCTCGAGCCCTCGCCGGCGCTCCTCTCGTTCATGGTCCGCATGCCCATGGCGGTCGACGAGTACCTGCTCTGGACGATCTCGGAGGGCGGCGCCGCCTTCGGCAGCGAAATGCCCGCTTTCGCCGACACGCTGACCTCCGAGCAGATCTGGCAGGTGATCGCCTATATGCGCGCCGGCTTCCCACAGAACGCCCGCTGATCGCGCACGGCCCGCACAAGCCGGGCCCGCACGCCCAAAGCCCGCACGCCCAAAATCCGCACGCGCGCCCGCACAAGCCGGGACTGCGCCGCGACAGCGGCCGCCTTGCGTCGCCCCTCGCCACAGGAGCGGGGGCGGCACGGAACTTGCTTTGACTTGGGCATCATCTCGGGGGAGATCTGATGAAACATTGGCGCATCCTGATCTGCGCGCTTTTCGCGACGAGCGTCCAGGCGGCGCTGCCGGTGGGTCCGACGGGCGAGCCGGCGCTGCCGGAATGGCAGGCCGGCTGGCACAACCCCGACGCACTCCGCCGCGACGTGACCGTGAACCCGGCGCCTGACCAGCGCAGCCGGATGGTGCGGCACCGCACCTATATGATCGAAGGCGTGCCCGAGGCCTATCAGGGGGCGGCGAGCCCGATCGACGACTCGCGCAAGACGATCTCGGTCGGCGCCCGGCTCTATACGATGCATTGCTCGGGCTGCCACGGGCGCAAGGGGCGCGGCAATGGCGAGGCCGGTGCCACGCTCAGGCCCTCTCCGGCGCTGAAGACCTACATCTCGCGGCGCCCCTGGGCGGCGGACGAATACCTGCTCTGGTCGGTCGCCGAGGGCGGCGTCGCCTTTGGCAGCTCGATGCCGGCCTTCAGCGAGCAGCTCAGCCGGCAGCAGATCTGGCAGATCATCGCCTATATGCGCGCCGGTTTCCCGCGCGACATCTCGGATCGCTGAGCCACTGGCGGCGGGGGCGGCCGGTGTCTCCGCCCGATCGCCGCGCCGCATGATCCGGACCCATCGTCATCGCCCGACTGGACCGGGCGATCTCGCGTCAGCCCTGGAAGATGCTCCGACGAAGCCAGAGCATGACAGGCTCCTACCTTCGGGCTCTCGGTATAAGCGATCCCCCCGCGCGCCTTGACCGCGAGACGCTCGGCCCTGGTGCCCGCGTGACAGAGCCGCCGAAACGCGCGCTCCGCGCAACGCGCCCGGATTCGCACTCGCCGTCGCGCTCTGCATCGCCTTGTCCGCCGCGGAAACTGCGCTGGCCGGAATTCGATCGAGCTCGCGATCGACCTGGGGCGGGCGTCTCCCCGGGCCACGGCAATTTGCCCGGCAAAGCCGATCGCCAGCGCCGACCCCTATCGGCGGCGCTGGGCCGGAACCTCGGTTAACCGAGTTTTTCCTCGCAATTCCTATACTTCCGTTCGGCGCGCTGAGGTGGAGGTCCTCCACCTCGCGGCCGGGCCCTCACGAGGACAGCGATGTCACTGACCGACGCCGCCCGGGCGATGCTGGGCGAAATCCGCCAGCTCGGAAGCTGGGAATCCGAGCTCATCTCCGACCTCGCCGAGACGCGGGCGCGCAAGGGCGAGCTCATCCGCTCGTTCGAGGCGCTGACCCGCGTGCTGACGGTCTCCGAGCGCATCGCGCTGCGCGCCGAGGCGGCCCGCATCCAGCTGCCGCTGATCCGCGCCCGCCGCCGCGCCTCGGTGATGACCGACAGGATCGAGGCGGCGCACACCTATCTGGCCACCGCCGAGGACGTGGTGACCACCGCCGGCCTTCAGAAGTTCCTTGTCGAGAAAGGGCTTGCCCGCGGCACCGACGACGCCGCCCTGATCCTCAACCGCAAGGTCGCGCAAGGCATGGTCGAGCGCATCCGCCGCGGCCTCTACCGCGTCGACGCCGACCACCCCGTCATTGCCCGCCGCCGCCTCCAGCTCGCCTTCCCTTAAAGCCGAGGCCCTCCATCCTGCCGCAGCTGAACGGTCGGCCCTGGCGCGACGGGATGGGGGAGGCCGCCGACGGACTCGGCCCGACGATCCGGCCGACGAACCGGCCGACGAACCGCCCGACGAACCCGAGTGGCTCTCACCCGTCGGACGCGCTAGGCTCCGAGCGTACCCGGCCCGGAGACAGATGATGCTGAAAAGAGAGCCGTTTCCCATCGCCCGCATCTACGTGCCGGCAAAGCGGGCGCGAACGCTCGATCAGTCCAGGGTGGAGGCGATCGCGACCAGCATGCTCGAAGAGGGCCAGAAGACGCCCGTACAGCTCCGCGCCGACGGCGACCGGTTCGTGCTCGTCGAAGGCCTGCACCGGCTCGAGGCCATGAAGGCGCTCGGCGAGACCACCATCGACGGCTACCTCGTCCGGGCCCGCCGGCACTGACCCTGGGTACGACCGGCCCAGCCGCCGACGACACAAAGACGGCGTCCGTCCTGCCGGAGCAGGGTGAGCGCATCGCGCCCACCCCTGCCGCAGATCACACCCCGAGCTCGGTCACGAACTTGGTGCGCAGAAACGCCTCCAGCCCCTCGATGCCGCCCTCCGAGCCATAGCCCGAACTCGTTGACGCCGCCGAACGGGGTCTCGGGCATGCTGACGCCCGGATGGTTGACGCCGACCAGGCCCGCCTCGATGGCCTGCTCCATCGCCTTGGCCTTCTTGCCGTCGCTGGTGAAGACGTAAGAGGCGAGGCCGAAGGGCAGCTTGTTGGCGCGGTCGACCACCTCGTCCATGCTCTTGAAGCTGCTGACGGGCGCCACCGGGCCGAACGGCTCCTCGTTCATGATGCGGGCGTCCTCGGGCACGTCCCGCATGATCGTCGGCTCCCAGAAATAGCCGAGATTACCCATGCGGTTGCCGCCCGTGGTGATCGTCGCGCCATGGTCGCGGGCGTCCTGCACCCAGCCCTCCATGACCTCGAGCCGGCGCGCCGCGATCAGCGGGCCCATGGTGACGCCCTCCTCCAGCCCGTTGCCGACCTTGATGTCCTTGGCGACCTGCGTGAAGCCGTCGACGAACTTCTCGTAGACGCCCTCCTGCACATAGTAGCGCGTCGGCGAGATGCAGACCTGGCCGGCATTGCGGAACTTGTTGGCGCCGATCACCTGCACGGCCCGGTCGACGTCGGCATCGTCGAAGACGATGACTGGCGAGTGCCCGCCCAGCTCCATCGTGCAGCGCTTCAGCGTGTCGGCGGCCAGCTTCTGCAGGTGCTTGCCGACCGGGATCGAGCCGGTGAAGCTCAGCTTCTTGGGGATCGGCGAGGCCAGCAGGTGCCGCGAGACCTCGTCCGGCACGCCGAAGACGACGTTCAGCACGCCCTTGGGCAGCCCCGCCTGCATCAGCGCGCGGGCGATGGCGACCGCGGTGCCCGGCGTCTCCTCGGACGGCTTGATGATGATCGAGCAGCCGGCGCCCAGCGCACCTGCCACCTTGCGCATCACGTTCACTGCGGGAAAGTTCCAGGCCACGAAGGCCAGCGTCGGCCCCACCGGCTCCTTGGTCACGATCTGCCGCGCCCCGGGGATCCGCGACGGGATCATCCGCCCATAGGCGCGCTTGCCCTCCTCGCCGTACCAGCGCAGCACGTCGATGGCAAAGCCAAGCTCCAGCTTCGCCTCGCCGACCGGCTTGCCCATCTCCATCGTCAGATTCCGCGCCAACCGGTCGATATCCGCCTCGAGAATATCGGCGGCCTTGGCCATGATCTTCTGGCGCTCGATCGGCGCCTTGGCCTTCCAGACCTTGAAGCCCTCGGCCGATGCCGCGATCGCGTGGTCGAGATCTTCCTGCGAGGCGTGTGGCACCCCGGCCAGCACCTCCTCGGTCGCCGGGTTCAGGACGTCCTCGGTCACTCCGCCGGAGCCCTGGCGGAACTCGCCGTCGATCAAGAGTTCCAGTTTTTCATAGCCCATGCCGTTCTCCTCTCGCGGCTTGCTGCCGGCCCGGGGCAACCCGTAGTCGCTCCGCCGCGCGCCTGCAAGGCCGCGGGGCTTGGCGAGGGTTTGGCTGGGGCTTGGCGCGGACTGGCTGTTCCGGCTATGACTGGCGCAAAGCGACGGCGAGGCCGCGATGTTCCGGGATCGAACGCACTTCCTGATGCTGAACCTCGGGCACTTTCTCGACCATTTGTTCATGCTGGTCTTCGCCACCGTCGCGGCGCTGGCGCTCTCGCGCGACTGGGGCCTCGGCTATGGCGAACTGATCGCCTATGCGACGCCCGGCTTCTTCGCCTTCGGTCTGTTCGCCTTGCCGGCCGGCTGGCTCGCCGACCGCTGGAGCCGCGACGGCATGATGGTCGTCTTCTTCGTCGGCGTGGGCCTGGCCGCGATCGCGACGTCCTTCGCCAGCACGCCCCTCGAGATCGGGGCGGGCCTTTTCGTCATCGGCGCGTTCGCCGCGATCTACCACCCGGTCGGCCTCGCCATCGTCACGGCCAAGTGGCGCAACACCGGGATGCGGATCGCGGTCAACGGGGTCTGGGGCAATCTCGGGGTCGCCAGCGCGGCCCTGCTGACCGGCTGGATGATCGACAATGCGGGCTGGCAAGCCGCCTTCGTCGTGCCGGGGGTTATCTCGATCGTGCTCGGGCTCGTCTATGCCGTCCTTTTCCGGGACCTTCTGTCGGCCCACCCCGAGAAGGCTCTCCCGGGCGCGCCGCGGGCGCCCCAGCCCGCGGCGTCGCAGCGCGCAATCCTGGTCCGCATCTCGGCCATCGTCTTCCTGACGACCGCGGTGTCGAGCATCATCTTCCAGTCGACGACCTTCGCGCTGCCCAAGATCTTCGACGAGCGCCTGCGCGGCTTTGCCGGCGAGATCTCCGCCTGGCTCGACCGGGCAGCGCCCGGAGATGCCGAGCTCGCGACGACCATCGGCCTGCTCGCCTTCCTCGTCTTCGCGGTCGCGTCGTTCGCCCAGGTCGCCGTCGGCTCGTCGCTGGACCGGTTCGGGCCGCGCCGCGTCTTTATGGGGGTGGCAGCCCTGCAGGTCGTGTTCTTCCTCGCCATGCCGGGAGTGGAGGGCGCGGTCGCCTTCGCCGTCGCGCTCGGCTTCATGCTGGGCGCCTTCGGCCAGATCCCGATCAACGACTTCATGATCGGCAAGATGGCGTCCGGAGCGTTTCGCGCGCGCATCTACGCGGTCCGCTATGTGGTCAGCTTCACCGTGCTGGCGGTGACCCTGCCGCTGATCGGCATCGTCTACGAACAGTGGGGGTTCGACGTCCTGTTCCTCATTCTCGCGGCCTCGGCATCCGTGATCTTCACGGCAGTCGCCTGCCTGCCGCAGCGCCTGCCCGCGCCGCCCGCCGCGGTCCCGGCCGAATGACCGATATCGGCCCGGTGCTGCCGACGGCTGCGCCCGAGGCGGCGGGCCTTGATCCCGACCGCCTGGTCGAGGCCGTCTCGTTTGCGCTGTCGCATGAATTGGCGATGGACCGCGACATCGGCGGCGCTCTCTCGACTCACTTTGCCGAACCGCTGCCCGACGGCGAAATCATCGGTCCGACCCGGCCGCGCGGCGATCCGAACGGCCTGGTCCTCCGCGGCGGGCATATCGTCGCCAGCTGGGGACCCGTCGATGCCGCGGACATGACGTTCTCGGTGACCAAGAGCTACTTGGCCGTCTGCGCCGGGCTGGCCTGGGACGACGGCCGGATCGACCTCGACGCGCCGGCGCGCGAGCAGGTCCCCGATCTGTTCGACACGCCGCAAAACCGGCGCATCACCTGGCGCCACTTGCTGCAGCAGACCAGCGAGTGGGAGGGCGAAGCTTTGGGGCAAGGCCGACAGGATCGACCGCAACCGGCGCCTGGATACGGCGCCAGGGGCGCCCTCGCTCAAGGGCACGCATCGCGACTTGGCCGCCCCCGGCAGCTTTTGGGAGTACAACGACATCCGCGTCAACGTGCTCGCCTACGCGCTGATGCGCGTCTTCGGGCGGCCGCTGCCCGAATTGCTGGCAGAGCGCGTCATGCGGCCGATCTGCGCCTCGGGCTCGTGGGAATGGCATGGCTACCGGAATTCCTGGGCCGAGATTGACGGCCGTCGGGTGCAATCGGTTTCCGGCGGCGCGCACTGGGGTGGCGGGCTCTTTATCCCGACCACCGATCACGCCAGGATCGGGCAACTGATGCTGAACCGCGGCCGCTGGGGCGACCAGCAACTGCTCTCGGAGGCATGGGTCGACGAGTGCCTGAAGCCCTGCCCGCTCAATTCCAGCTACGGCCTGCTCTGGTGGCTGAACGGCGACCTGAAACACTGCCCGACGGCCCCTCGGTCGAGCTTCTTCGCACTCGGCGTCGGCCGCAACATCGTCTGGGTGGACCCGGCGCTCGACCTCGTCGCCGTGGTGCGATGGATCGATCGCGACGCGTTCGACGGCTTTGCCGAGCGCGTCATGGCCGCGATGGGCTGAGCGCGCTTCCGAGGTCGCTCTGGCCTGGCGTCCACCCGGCAGCACGCGCCTTCGCGGGGTCGCACTCGGACCTTCGACCAAAGCGCGCCACGAGCTATATTCTGGAGCAGGTGGAAGCGGGGTTGGTGGTGTTGTCCGAGACGTTTCTGCGCCTGGGCGCATTCTCGTGCATTTTTCTCGGCTTGGCGTTGTGGGAGACCGTGGCGCCGGCGCGTGCACGCCTGTTCACCCGCCGGCGCCGCTGGCTCGCGAACTGGTCGCTTTCGGCGCTCAACGCCGGGGTGACCGCGCTCATGGCGTTCGCGCTCGGGCTCGCCGCGGTGCTCGCCGCCGCAGACGCTTCGGCCCGAGGGATCGGCCTTTTCAACCACCTCGCCTGGCCGGCATGGGTCGAGGGCGCCATCGTCTTCCTGGTTCTCGACCTCGCGATCTGGCTGCAGCACCTCGTCAGCCACCGCTGGCCGCCGCTCTGGCGGTTGCACAAGGTCCATCACGTCGACCGCGAGTTCGACGTCACCACCGGCATCCGCTTCCATCCGATCGAGATCGCCCTCTCGATGCTGTGGAAGATCGCGGTCGTCTATGCGCTCGGCGCGTCGGTGGCGGCGGTCGTCGTCTTCGAGGTCGTCCTGAACGGTGCGACCATGTTCAACCATTCGAACATTCGCTTGCCCGCGATGGTCGAGCGCTGGGTCCGGCTGATCGTGGTCACGCCCGACATGCACCGGGTTCACCATTCGGTCGACCGCCGCGAGCACGACGCGAACTATGGCTTCAATTTCAGCTTTTGGGACCGGCTGTTCCGCACCTATGTCGCGCAACCGAGGCTCGGCCATCGTGGCATGACGATCGGGCTGACGAACCACCAGGGCGACGAGCCGGTGCGCATCGGCTGGTCGCTTGCATTCCCGTTCCGGCCATGACGCTGACCGAGATCGCCGGCGGCGGTCGGCCGGACCGGCCTGGGATTGGTGGGCGCCTTCCACCCGGAGCCGGACGACGGCGTGCCGGACGGCCTGCGGACGCTGGTGCTGCTCGGCCCGGCCGACATGGTCATGTGGACCGCCTACCGCGGCAGCGCGGTGTCGCATGACGGGCTTCCCGACCCGCTCGACCGCTGGTCGCGGCGCGTCATCGGACAGCTTGCCGAGCAGCTCGGCGCGGTGGCGCTCTTCCCCTTCGACGGGCCGCCCTGGCACCCCTTTCAACGCTGGGCATCGCGCGGCGAAGGCGCGATCGCCTCGCCCGTCGGGATGCAGGTGACCGCTCAGCGCGGACTCTGGACATCATATCGGGGCGCGCTCGGCTTTGCGGCGCATCTGCCGCTGCATGTCCTCGCCCACGAGCTGTCGGGAGATCCCTGCCTCGGCTGCCCCGCGCCCTGCCTGACCGCCTGCCCCGTCGGGGCATTCGCAGGCGGACGCTATGACGTGCCGGCGTGCGTGGCGCATGTGACGGGGGCGACTGGCGCCGCGTGCCTGGACGGATGCCTGGTCCGCGCGAGCTGCCCTGCAGGCGCGAACGTCAAGCTGCCGGCGGAACAGCGCCGATTTCACATGAGGGCGTTCTTGCGCGCGCAGGCAGAGGATTTGTCCACAGGCAACGCGCAAATCTGTGGACAAAGTTAGCGCGAATTTGACGAATCACTTGTTTGTCCGATCGAATTGGGGGGCATGAAGAAAGTCATCCTCCTGCGGCACGCCAAGTCGAGCTGGGACGAGGCGGCAACCGAAGACCACGACCGGCCACTCAACAAGCGCGGCAGGGCCAGCGCGCCGTTGATTAGCCGATGGCTGTCACAGCGCCGCCACCTTCCCGATGTCGTGCTCTGCTCGTCCTCGGCGCGGACCTGCGAGACCGTCAGCCGGATGAGAAGCGCAACGCCGGATTTGCCCGAGCCGGTCGTCGAGCGGGAACTCTACCATGCCTCCCCTTCCGCGATGCGCGACCGGCTGGCCAAGCTGCCGTGCGATTGCGACACGGTCATGCTCGTCGGGCACAATCCCGGTCTGGGCTCCCTTGTGCGGAAGATGGCGGACGGCCGCGAGAACCGGCGCTGCCGGCGTGCCTACGAGCATTTCCCGACAGGTGCTGCGGCGGTTCTGGAGCTGGATTTGGATGACTGGTCGAAGATCGGTTTCAGCCAAGGGCGGTTCGTTGATTTCGCCGTTCCGCGCGAGTTGATCGACGCCTGAGGGCAGACTGCCCTCAGGCGATCGTCCCCATGGCGACGAACAGCAGCGCGCCGACGATCAGCGGATAATAGACCAAGTACGTCATTCTAACTCTCCCCAACAGGGTCGCCGTCTTCTTCGACGCCTTTAGGGATAGCTGATTCCCTTGCAGCCCTCTGTGATGTTTGTCACGGGGGTGCCGGCATGCAGACCGGCACCGAATACTCGGCGCAAGCGCGCCGCTTCAGTGGCCGAGGATCTGGCTGAGAAACAGCTTGGTGCGATCCGAACGCGGGTTCAGGAAGAACTCCTCCGGCTCGTTCTGCTCGACGATCTGGCCCTGGTCCATGAAGATGACCCGGTTCGCCACCTGGCGGGCAAAGCCCATCTCGTGCGTGACGCAGATCATCGTCATGCCCTCCTCGGCCAGGCTGATCATGGTGTCGAGCACCTCCTTGATCATCTCAGGGTCGAGCGCCGAGGTCGGCTCGTCGAAGAGCATGATCTGCGGCTTCATGCACAGCGAGCGGGCGATTGCCACGCGCTGCTGCTGGCCGCCCGAGAGCTGGCCCGGATATTTGTGCGCCTGCTCGGGGATCTTGACCTTCTCGAGGAAGTACATCGCCGTCTCGTCGGCCTCGCGCTTTGGCGTCTTGCGCACCCAGATCGGCGCCAGCGTGCAGTTCTCGAGCACCGTCAAATGGGGAAACAGATTGAAGTGCTGGAACACCATGCCGACATCGGCGCGCACCCGGTCGATGTTCTTCAGATCGCTGTTCAGCTCGACGCCGTTGACGGCGATGTCGCCGACCTGATGCTCCTCGAGCCGATTGATGCAACGGATCAGCGTCGACTTGCCGGAACCGGAGGGCCCGCAGACGACGATGCGCTCGCCCCGGTAGACGGTCAGGTTGATGTCGCGCAGCACGTGGAACTCGCCATACCATTTGTTCATGCCGCTGATCTGGATCGCCACCTCGTCCGAGACCTTCATCTTCGAGCGGTCGGGGACGTGGCCCGCCGGCATGTGATCGTCGACTCTGGCGGTATCGACCATGGCGGAGCCTCCTCAGTGGCGGATCAGTGGCGATCGGTGGCGAGCTTGCGCTCGAGGTATTGCGAGTAGCGCGACATCGAGAAGCAGACGATGAAGAAGAACAGCCCGACGAAGACGTAGAACTCCCAGACGATGCCGTGCCAGGCGCTGTCCGAGCGGATGGCGTTGATCAGGCCGATCGGGTCCAGCAGGCCGATGACGACAACCAGGGTGGTGTCCTTGAAGAGGCCGATGAAGGTCGAGACGATGTTCGGGATCGAGATCTTCAGCGCCTGCGGCAGGATGATCAGCCGCATCGACTTCCAATAGTCGAGCCCGAGCGAGTCGGCCGCCTCGTACTGGCCCGAGGGCAGCGCCGCGAGTCCGCCGCGGATCACCTCGGCCATATAGGCGCTGGCGAAAAGCGTCACCATGATGACGACGCGCAGGATTAGGTCGAGATTCGAGCCGGGTGGGAAGAAATAGGCGAGCACCGAGTTCGCCACGAACAAGAGCGTGATCAGCGGCACGCCGCGGATGAACTCGATGAACATCACGCAGATCGACTTGATGAAGACCATGCCCGACCGCCGCCCAAGCGCCAGCAGAATGCCGATCGGCAGGCTGAGCGCGATGCCGGCGACGCCGATGATGGTCGCCAGCAGGAAACCGCCCAGATCGCGGCTTTGCACGGGCTTGAGGCCGACGCGGCCGAGGTCCTGGTAGACGGCGTCCGTCCGCCGTTCGAGCACGCTCGTCTCGCGCTCGATCGTGATCGCCTGGCGAAGCTGCTCGGCAATCTCGGCCGGCGGGTTGACGACTTCAAGCTGGCGCTGGCTGGCGATATCGCGGAAGTCGACGGGCACCTCGGCACGCATGGCGAGGGCCTCGGCGCGCAGCTCTTCCAGCCGTTGCATGTCGCGCGGCAGCGCGCCCAGATCGGCGAGCTGGGCTTCGATTTCCGTCCGGCGCTCGGCGACCAGCTCGGCAAGGCGCGCGGCGCGTGCCTGCTGGTCTGTGATCTCGGCCAGCTCGGCCGCATGCCCCTCCGAGACCTCGGACTCCAGATCGGAAAGCCGCGCCTCCAAAGTCTCGAGGTGCGCGACCCGCTCTTCATAGCGCACGTCGCCGATCATGCGCGTGATGGCGTGATCGGCCGGCTCGACGACGAAGAGCAGCCATAGGAGGGCGACGGCGAGGGCGGCGGCGAAAGCGAAGATCGGATCGAGGAAGCGTCCGGCCAGCCGGAATGCGCCATAGGCGACAGGGGCGGTCAGGAGGATGAAGAGCGGCCCCCAGATCGTGCCGCCCCAGATCAGGAAATAGCCGACCACGGGGTAGATCGCCGCGAAGACCAGCCCGACCGGGCGAAAAGGCATGTTGTCGAAGAGAACAAAGGCCAGCGCCAGCAGCAGCAGCACGAAGGCGAGGTTCGGTCGCCAGCGCAGCTCCGGCGGATAGAACCCGTAGATGAACTGGTCGAAGCGCTCGACGATCACAGCCCAGCAGGCGCCGTCCGGATTGACGGACCGGCAACCCTCCAGGCTGTCGGCAAACCAGACCGCATCGATGAACGCCCATTGGATGATCCCCGGCACGATCCAGAGGACGAGGGCGATGCTGGCGAGCGTCAACAGCGAGTTGACGACGCCGCTGAACAGGTTCTCGCGCAGCCAGCCGATCGGCCCCGAACCGCTCGCCGGCGGCGGCGATGGAGGGATCGTTCCGCTTGCGACGAAGCCGTTCGCGTGCCGGTCGACCATGGCTCAGGCCCTCCGCACGCGGTTGAAGAAGGTCAGGTTCGGCCGGTAGCCAAATGCCGTGTAGCCGATGATCGCGACGCGCAGGATCAGGCCGCCGGCGACGACGGCCAACCAGCTGAGCACCGTCGTCAGATCGCCGAAGGGGAACCCGACGAGGATGGCGTAGACGAAGACCAGAAGCTCGAAGCACGCCATGTCGATGAAGCGCGCATTCTTGAAGAGACAGGTGACCAAAGCGCCGAAACCGGCCAGGATCATCCCGATCGCCGCCACCTGGATCGTTGTCGGCCAGTCGAAATAGCTCGGCCGGATGTAGATCGTCTGGCGCAGGCCGACGACGATCTCGCGGAGCGCCTCGTTCGTCACCTGCGCCGCGTCGGTCGCCGAGAGGTAAAAGGCCAACGCCTCACGCATCTGGTCTTCGGGAATGACGCGCAGAAAGCCCGCGGGCTGGGTCGCCGGGATGACCGCGGCCGGCCCCTGCGCCAGCGCCGCCTCGATGGCCTCGCGTGTCCCCAGCACCCGAAACATATCGAGATAGTCGTCCATGACGACGATCCGATCGAGGAAGACATAGTTGAGGAGCAGCAGCAGGACGGCCACGTAGAAGAGCACGAAGAGGTTCAGCTCGCCCCGGATGCCGTAATTGCGATGCATCTTGGCATCGCCCCGCTTGAGGTATTCCCACTTGCCGGTCCAGCGGTCGAAGACGCCGAGGAACGAAAAGCCCATGCCCGACACACTGGTCCGCTCGACCAGACGTACATTCTCGTTGTAGAGGTTCATCACGGCGGCGATGCCGAGCGAGACCGACAGGTAGAACGCCATCAACAGGAACAGCGTCTCGAACTCCTTGCCGGTCTGGTTCAGAGTGATGCCGCCCAAAGTGCCCGTCGCATCCATGTAGCCGACCAAGAGGGCGAGCGACGAGTTTTTCGTCAGGTTCAGGTACTGCGAGATCATCGGCGGGATGATGACGCGCAGCGCCTGCGGCAGGATCACGAGGCGCATCGTGCGCCCTGGGCGGAGCCCGAGGGCGTAGGCCGCCTCGGTCTGGCCCTTCGAGACCGACTGGATGCCGGCGCGAACGTTCTCGGCGATGAAGGCCCCGGTGTAGATGGCCAGCGCCAGCGTCAGCGCCACATAGCTTTCGCGCGCATAGAGCCCGCCCTGGAAGTTGAAGCCCTGCAGCTCGGGATACTCGAGCGCGATCGGCATGCCCGCGACGAAGTAGGCAACAATCGGCAGGCCGAGCACGAGACCGAGCTGGATTGGCAGAACGGGCAGGATCTCGCCCGTGTCACGCTGGCGCTGCTCGGCCCATCGGCCGAACCAGACCGCCAGCACGATGCCGAGCGCAAGCGCCGCGACGACGATCCACGAACCATCGAGCCAGACCGGCTTCGGGATGTAGAGACCGCGCCCCGTGATCGCGATCGAGTTCGAACAGCATCGATGCCGGCGCATCCTCGCCCCGGAATTCGCGCGGCTGCGGCAAGGTCTCGACGATCAGGGCCGAGAACAGCAGGATCTGGATCAGCACCGGGATGTTGCGCACGCCCTCGACATAGACCGCCATGAGGTTGCGCAGGATCCAGTTCTTCGACAACCGCGCGACGCCCGCAAGAACGCCGAAGACCGTCGCGAGGAAGCAGCCGACCACCGCGACCAGCAGCGTGTTCAGAATGCCGATCACGGCGGCGCGCGAATGGCTGTCGCGCGAGGTGTATTCGATGGGCTGCTGGTTGATGTCGTAGGAGGACGGCTGCGCCATGAAGCCGAAGCTGAAATCCTTGCCCAGCGCCGCGAGGTTGTCGCGCACGTTGTTGAGCAGCAGGAACAGCAAGGTGAAGAAGGCAAAAAGCGCGATGATCTGCAGGAAGGTGGATCGATAGCGGCTGTCGTTCCACAGCATGTCGATCCGGAATGACGCGGCCGGCGGCGCAGTCGTCACGCTCATCTCATCTCACCCCCGCGTCGGCGACCGGGCAGGCCGGAAGGAGAAGGGCGCGCCCGGAGCCCGGGCGCGCCCTGAAGGATCAGCGGAAGGGCGGCGTGTAGAGAATGCCGCCATTCGTCCACAGCGCGTTCAGCCCGCGCTCGAGACCGATCGGCGTGTCCGGGCCGATATAGCGGTCAAAGATCTCGCCATAGTTGCCGCGCGCCTTGATGGCATTGACCGCCCAGTCCTTGGGCAGCCCCATCATCGCGCCGTACTCGCCCTCGGTGCCGAGCAGGCGGTTGATTTCCGGATTGTCCGTCGGCGCCTTGGCCAACTCCTCGACGTTCTCGGAGGTGATGCCGAGCTCCTCGGCGGCGATCAGCGCGTTCAGCGTCCACTTCACGATGTCGAACCACTGGTCGTCGCCATGCCGGACCGCGGGGCCGAGCGGCTCCTTCGAGATGATCTCGGGCAGGATGACGTGATCCGCCGGGTTCTCGAACGCGGCGCGGGTCGCGGCTAGGCCGGAGGCGTCCGTCGTGTAGGCGTCGCAAGCGCCGGCCAGGTACTTCTGCTCGGCCTCGGCGTGGGTCTCGATCGGCACCGGCTCGTAGCTGATGTTGTTGATGCGGAAGAAGTCCGCGAGGTTCAGCTCGGTTGTCGTGCCGGTCTGGATGCAGACCGTGGCCCCGTCCAGCTCCTTGGCCGAGCTGACACCGAGCGCCTTGGGCACCAGGAAGCCCTGGCCGTCATAATAGTTGACGCCGCCAAAGTTGAACTTCAGGTCCGTATCGCGGCTCTGCGTCCAGGTCGTGTTGCGGAACAGCACGTCGACCTCGCCCGAGGCCAGGGCGGTGAACCGCGTCTTGCCGGTGGTCGGCGTGAACTGGATGGCGTCCGGGCTGCCGAAGATGCCCGCGGCCAGTGCGCGGCACATATCGACGTCGAAGCCGCTCCAATTGCCGCTCGCGTCCTGGAACGAGAAGCCGGCCAGACCGGTCGAGATGCCGCATTGCACATGGCCCTTGGCCTTGACGTCGTCGAGCGTCGCAGCCCCCGCAAGCCCGGCGGCCAGGCCCGCAGCGGCGATGGTGCCCATCAAAACGGTTTTTCTCATCGATACCTCTTTGTTGCTCCCCCGGCGCAGCGGGGAAGGGCGTTGCGCCCCTGTTGGTTTCTCAGGCGCCGGAGCGCCCTGTGCGGCAACATGCGCGGCCTGTTCAGTCGCCGTCAAGGCATCCCCGCCGGATTCGGTTAACGCCGGGCCTGCGATGGCCAGATGCCGCCGCATTTGCCTGCTATGATTGCAGATCTCGCGCTGATTGCCCGTCTGCGCGGCAAAGCCCTGCCGGGGCCAGCAGCATCCGCCTGAGGGCCGTTTGCGACAGGCCGAGGCAAAGCCGCCGCCTCAGATATCATTTGGATGATACGAAAATGGGCGAATCACTCGGCCCAGATCACTCGGCCCAGATCACTCGGCCCAGATCACTCGGCCCAGGCTGCTTAGGCTTCTAGTCGCGCGGGCCGGTGCCGGTGCCGGTGCCGGTGCCAGTGCCAGTGCCAGTGCCAGTGCCGCGGCGCGGGCGACGCTCCGCTTGGATCAACCAGATGTTGCGGGCGTAGACGAAGAAGCCGAGCGACTGGCCCAGGATGAAGACTGGATCGCGGCGGTGGATCGCATAGGCCAGCAGGATGGCCGCGCCGGCGATCGAGAACCACCAGAACGAGATCGGGATCACCGACCGACGAGCGCGCTCCGAGACGATCCACTGCACGATGAAGCGCAGCATGAACATCAGCTGCCCGCCCAGGCCCACCGCGACCCAGAGCAGTTCGTAGCCGGATCGGACGTGGAGGGCCGATATCAGCCACTGCATCAGCCGTCCTCGTGGACGACGCTCGCGAGCTTGCGCCGGCGCAGCAGCCACCAGACGCCGAGGAGATCGAGAAGGCCGACCAGCGCCCGGCCGAAATTGGTGTATTTGGTCCGCCCGGCGAGACGCGGCCGGTGCGACACGTCGACCAGCGAGATGTCGTAGCCTTCGCGCCTGACCAGGGCCGGGAGAAAACGGTGCTGGTGATCGAAATAAGGCAGACTGAGGAACACCTCGCGCGGGAACGCCTTCAGTCCGCAGCCCGTGTCGCGCGTATGGTCGTTAAGCAGCCAGCCGCGCAAGCCATTGGCAAAGCGCGACGCCAGCCGCCGGGCTCTCCGATCCTTGCGATCGACCCGCTGTCCGGCGACGAGGCCGAGCCTCGTCTGTGCGCCCTCGAGCAGCGGCGTCAAAAGGCGCGGGATCTCGGCAGGCGGGTTCTGGCCGTCGCCGTCGATCGTGCAGATCAGCGGCGCGCGTGCGGCGAGCACGCCCGAGCGCAGCGCCGCCGACTGCCCGCAGGGACGGTCGTGCCGCACCTCGCGCAGCCAGGGGAACTCGGCGCGCAGCCCGGCGATCCGGTCGGCGGTCGCGTCGGTCGAGCCGTCATTGACGAAGATGACCTCGAAGGGCTCGAGCCCGGCGCAAGCGGCGCCGATCTCGCGCGCCAGCGACTGGACGTTCTCGGCCTCGTTCAGCATCGGTGCGACGACGCTGAAGCGGGGCGCCCCCGCCGCGGCGGGGCTGCTCGCGGGAACGATGCTGAGCCGCGGCGCGGCGCTGTCGGCGAGGCTTTTCATCGGCGGCGGGTATAGGCGAGCCGGCGCGGGGCGCCAACCGGAATCGCCCGGGGCGCAACCGAGGCGCAACCGGAGCGCCGAGCGGCCTACCCTGGCGTCACCCAGCGCAGGCGTCCCAGCGCGGATCGTCAGGCGTCAGCAGCCGCGCCGTCGCCGCCTTGCCGCGATTGTAGTTGAAATAGCTGACCTCCGCCCGGACGACGCTGCCGGCAAAGGCCCCCTCGCCCAGGATCTCGCGCCAGCGGTTCTCGACCAGCACCAGCGCGCCAGGATCGTCGCGCAGCGCGGCAACGGCGACCTCGGGCTCGGCCAGTCGGATCCCGGTCTCGGTCAGAAAGACCAGGCTCGGCTCGTGATAGCCGACGCTGAACGCAGGTCCAGAGGCACAGGGGCGGTAGTGAGCGACCAGCCGCGCGAGCTCGGGGCTGGGAAACCCGACCCCGAGCCCCGGCAGCGCGAAGCCGAGCGCTGCCGGATAGAGCAGCATCGCCGCGGCGATGCTGGCGACCATTTGCGCCAGGACCCTCCCGGCCAAGGCGGCGCGCGATGCAACCACGGCAGCCGCTCCGCCCAGCACCCCGAGGACCGGCGCCTCCCAGCCGAGGTGGCTGGGAAGGGCGCCTGGCATCTCGCCCATCACCGCAGGCAGGAAGCCCGACCGCGAGAGAACGGCCGGCAGAACGATGACCAGCAGCGCAAGCACGCCGGCCGGCAGCGCGACGAGGACGGCGCCCGCCCGCCTGGCCCAGCGCGGCGGATCGGCGGCCGCCGTGGCCCAGGCCGCAAGCGCAACCACCAGCGCCGGGTAAAGGGGGAGAACGTAATGCGGAAGCTTTGTCGGCACGAGCTCGAGAACGAGCCAGAAGGGCACGACCCAGCCGGCGAGCAGCACCGCCCAGCCAGCCTTGCGCTGCCGCCAGAGCCATGGGACCGCGGCGGGGATCAGCGCCGCCCACGGCCAGAACGTCATCCACAGGAGCAGAAGATAGAGCCCCGGCGGGCCCCAGTGGCTCTCCTGCCCTTCGACGAGCTTGCCGCCGAGATCGCGGCCGAGCGCCTCGGCGAAGAAGGCCCCGTCCGACACGTGATTGATGGCAACGAGCCACGGCGCCACGATCAGGCAGACAAGAGCCAGCCCCGTGCCCGGGCGAAACACGCGCCAATCGGGCAGCCGGCCGGCCAACCAGAGAACGCCGGTGGCGAGCACCACGATGGCCGGAACGACCGGCCCCTTCAGGAGAATGGCGGCCGCAATGGCGAGCCAAAAGATCAGCGCCACGCCGATCCCGCCCTGCCCCGTCTTCAGCCGCGCCAGCGCGCCAAGCGCCGCGACGGCGGACGCCATGAGTGCCGCGTCGGTCTTGGCGATATGCGCCTCGACGACGGCAAGCAGCGTCGTCGCCAGCATCAGGCCGGCCAGAACGGCGCCGCGCCCGCCGATCAGCGGCCGGGCCGCCCAGACGACGAGGATGGCGGAGAGCAGCCCCGCCGCCGCCGATGGCAGGCGATAGGCCCAGATCTTCGCCCCGGGCCCACCCCCAACCACCGCGGCCGATGCAGCCTGCAACCAGTAGATGCCGATCGGCTTTTTCCAGCGCGGCGCGTCCTGGAAACGAATGTCGATCGGGTCGCCCGTCTCGAGCATCTGCTTGGACGCCTGGGCGAAGCGCGCCTCGTCTCGGTCGGTGACCGGCAGGCTCCAGAGGCCAGGCAGGATGACGGCCAGCGCCACCAGGCCGACAAGCGCCGCCGCGCGAAGCGGCGACGCCGCCCAGCCGATCACGGCATCCGCGACGGCCTCGATCCTGTCGAGCAAGGCCGGCATCGCGCCGGCGACTTATTCGGACGGCGCGGGAGCCGGCGGCAGCGGGATGCCGCCGTCGCCGGACGGCGATGGAAGTTCGGCGCCGGGGATCGGCGCGCCCGCACCATCGGCGCCGCCCGGCAGGGCGGGCAGGGGAATGGATTCCGAGCTCACGGGCCCCGCATCGTCGAAGACCGAGCGCGGCCCTCCACGACCGGCGAGGATGGTCAGCGTGATCGAAGTGCAGATGAATCCGATCGCCAGCGCCCAGGTCAGCTTGCCGAGCGCCGTCGCGGCGCCGCGCGCCGACACCAGCCCACCGCCTCCGCCGCCGATGCCGAGCGCGCCGCCTTCGGAGCGTTGCAACAGGACGACCGCGATCAGGAAGATCGCGAGAACGAGATGAACGATCAGGACGACGGTTGCCATGGGAATGCCTGCGGTTCGGGTCGGGCGGGCTTCTAGCGATCCCGATCTGGTATGTCGAGGCACGAACACAAGGGCGAGACCCTCGCCCCCAGGTCGCCGCCACGGACTGCGCTGATCGGCGCACCGATTGGCACAGCGTCGCTCATTCAGCGACTTGCGGCGTCCCTCGGCTTCTCCCTGACCGCCCGGCGAGAGGCCAGGCAGCTCGGCGTCACCCGGCCAAGGCAGACCCGTTCGCGGCGTCGCGGAGACGCCCAAATCCATGCCACGGATGGGCGACGGCAAGTGCCCAGAACGTATCGCTCACCGCCGCGATCAGCGCGAGCCGGTCGTCCACCAGCTCGAAGCTCAGCTCGGCCCAGCCTGCGCGCCCCGAGGCCAGCTTGCCCAGAACCTCGCCATCGGCCGAAGAGATCTCGGCGCCGAAGCTCCGAGCCAGGCGGATCATCGGCCCGTTCTCCCAAGCCATCATGACCGTCAGCGTCGCCGGGCCCGGCGCAGCGCCCGCTCCATCAGACGCCACCCGACGCCAAGCTCGCGCCAGGCCTCCTCGACGCTGAAGCCGGCCTCGGCCGCCTGGCCGTCCAGCGCCAGCTCGGCGACGCCGCGGAGCACGCCCTCCCGGAACCAGCCGATGACCACGTAGCCGGCAGCGCGCAGCTTGCGCGACTGTCCCGTCAGGAACTCGTCCGAGACCGCGTGGAGAAAGCGCAGCCGGATGTCGCGCTGCGACAGCCTGCGATAATGGGCGAGCAAGGCGTCCTCGTCGCCGTGCCACAGTCGGCGAAACCAGCCGCCGGTCGTCTGTTTGGGGAGCATCTGTCGCCTCCGCAGTGATCATTGCCATCGCGGAGCGTTTCCTCGGATGCTAGGTAAGATGCTCCGACAGCCGGAACAACTGGCCGCGCCGGCACGGGGCTTGCCGGAAGCTGCTTGCCCATTCCGTGGCTGGTCGGACGCTTGACGATTTCACGCGATCGGATCTGGGGCGCCATTGCCTTCATGCCGCTGATCAGCACCGCCGCACCCGCCGATGCCCGATCGATCCGGCCGGTCCTGATCGCCGGGCCGACAGCCTCCGGGAAATCCGCATTGGCGCTTGATCTCGCGCAACGGCTCGGGGGCGTCGTCATCAATGCCGACAGCCAGCAGGTCTACGGCGAATGGCGGGTCATGACGGCGCGGCCTGCACCCGCCGACGAAGCCACGGCGCCGCACCGGCTGTATGGCCATGTCGGGCTGGCCGAGGCCTATTCGGTCGGCCGCTGGCTCGACGAGGTCCGCCCGGTGCTGGCCGAGGCGCAGGCGTCGGGCCTCCGTCCGATCATCGTCGGCGGCACCGGCCTTTATTTCAAGGCGCTTACCCACGGCCTGGCGCCGATCCCCGAGATCCCGGCCGCAGTGCGGTCGGCCGGCGAGGCCGAGCTGGAGCGGCTCGGGCTTGCCGGATTCGTCAGGCGCCTGACCACACGCGACCCCGACACGGCCGCGGCGCTCGACCTCGCCAATCCGCGCCGGGTGTTGCGCGCCTGGGAAATCCTCGAGGCGACCGGCACCGGGCTGGCCGAATGGAAGGCACGGACCCCGCCGCCCGCTCTCCCGCTCGCCGAGACCACGGCGATCGTCCTCGACCCGCCCCGACCCTGGCTTCACTCCCGCTGCGACGCGCGGCTCGACGCGATGCTGGCGGTCGGCGCCCTCGACGAGGTTCGCGCGGTGCTCGCCCTCGGCCTGCCTTGGGATGCGCCCGGGCTGAAGGCCGTCGGCGCGGCCGAGTTCGCGGCGCATCTGGCGGGCGCGACGGGGCTTGCCGAGGCGTCGGCCCGCGCCAAGACCCAGACGCGGCGCTATGCCAAGCGCCAGCTGACCTGGATGCGCAACCAGATGGCGGCCTGGACAGCCCTCGATCCCTCGCGGCCAGGCCTCGTCGAGCACGCGCTGGAGCTGGTTTCTGACTGAACGGGCCGAACGGGCGGGTTGACGCGAAATCGCCGCAGGAGTATCGAAGCGGCGCAGCAGACTGCGGGTGAGACGTGGGACGAATTCTTGTAAGCTGGGCGCGCGGGGGCTGGATGGCTTGAGAGCCAGACCAGACGATGCGCGCATGGGCCCCTGACCGGGGCTTTTTTTATGCCCGCGAACGACCGGAGGAGAGCGAAATGACCAAAGAGGCGCGCGTCATGACTGGAGCCGAGATCGTCGTTCAGGCTCTCCGGGACCAGGGCGTGAAGGTGGTCTTCGGCTATCCGGGCGGCGCGGTGCTTCCCATTTACGACGCGATCTTCAAGCAGAACGCCATCCGCCACATCCTGGTCCGGCACGAGCAGGGCGCGACGCATATGGCCGAGGGCTATGCCCGCTCGACGGGCAAGCCGGGCGTCGTCCTGGTCACCTCGGGCCCCGGCGCGACCAATGCCGTCACCGGCATGACCGACGCGCTGATGGAACTCGATCCCGATCATCGTGCTCACCGGCCAGGTGCCGACCTTCATGATCGGCAACGACGCCTTCCAGGAGGCTGACACGGTCGGCATCACCCGTCCCTGCACCAAGCACAACTGGCTGGTGAAGGACACCGACAAGCTGGCCGACACCATCCACCAGGCGTTCCACGTCGCCACGCATGGCCGGCCCGGCCCCGTCCTGGTCGACATCCCCAAGGACGTTCAGTTCGCCGAGGGCCGCTACATTCGCCCCGACCAGGCCCGCACCTCGCACTACCAGCCGCGCACCCGCGGCGACCGGGCAGCGATCGAGGCGGCCGTCGAGATCCTCGAGACGGCCGAGCGCCCCGTCTTCTACACCGGCGGCGGCGTCATCAACTCCGGCCCCCGCGCCAGCCAGCTGCTGCGCGAGCTGACGCAAGCGACAGGCTTTCCCGTCACCTCGACGCTGATGGGGCTCGGCGCCTATCCCGCCTCGGGCCCGTGCTGGATGGGCATGCTCGGCATGCACGGCACCTATGAGGCAAACATGGCGATGCATGGCTGCGACGCCATGTTCTGCATCGGCGCGCGCTTCGACGACCGTATCACCGGGCGCACCGACGCCTTCTCGCCCGGCTCGCGCAAGGTGCACATCGACATCGACCCGTCGTCCGTCAACAAGAACATCCGCGTCGACGTGCCCGTCGTCGGCGACATCGCCGAGGTTCTGGAGGAACTGCTCGGCATCTGGCGCGAGCGCGGTGCGCGGACGGCGGACACGGCCGAGTGGCGGGCGCAGATCGAGGCGTGGCGGGCCGTCGACTGCCTGCGCTATGCGCCGTCGAAGGAGACGATCAAACCGCAATACGCCGTCCAGCGACTCGAGGCGCTGACCAGGGGGCGCGACCGCTACATCACGACCGAGGTCGGCCAGCACCAGATGTGGGCCGCCCAGTTCCTGACCTTCGACGAGCCGAACCGCTGGATGACCAGCGGCGGTCTCGGCACCATGGGCTATGGCCTGCCCGCGTCGATCGGCGTGCAGGTCGCGCACCCCGAGAGCCTGGTCATCAACGTCGCGGGCGAGGCCAGCTGGTGCATGGTCATGCAGGAGATGTCGACGGCCGTGCAGTACCGGTTGCCGGTCAAGCAGTTCATCCTGAACAACGAGCGCCTCGGCATGGTGCGCCAATGGCAGCAGCTGCTGCATGGCGAGCGCTATAGCCACAGCTATTCCGAGTCCCTGCCCGACTTCGTGAAGCTCGCCGAGGCCTTCGGCTGCAAGGGGATCCGCTGCACCGACCCCGCCACGCTCGACGAAGCCATCGAGGAAATGCTGGCCTATGACGGGCCCGTCATCTTCGACTGCCTGGTCGAAAAGCACGAAAACTGCTTCCCGATGATCCCGTCGGGCAAGGCGCATAACGAGATGCTGCTGGGCGAGGCCTCGACGGCGGGCGCGATCGGCGAGAATGGCGCGGTGCTCGTTTGAGGGTTCCGGCGGAATTGCCGGCGGGCATCGCATGCTGAGGCGTTGGTGGGGGCGCCGTGCAGCGCCGGATGCGCGCGACCCGGGCGGCACCGAATACGATTTCGCCCCGGACCTCGCCGCGCGGCGGCGCTTCCTCCGGCAGCACATCCTGATTCATACGCATGTGCCCAAGACGGCGGGTGCCACGCTGGCCGCCGGGCTCTCGGCCATCGTCGGCGGCGTGCAGACGATGGATTTGCGCCTCCGCCGCTCGATCCCGCTCGAGCTGTTGACGGATGCCGACCTGGCCGAGCTCTCGCTTGTCACGGGCCATTTCCCCTACGGCGTGCATGCCCGCTTCGACCGTACGCCTCTCTACTTCGCGGCTGTCCGCGAGCCGGCGGCTCGGGCCGTGTCGAGCTATCGCTTCCTGGCAAGCCATCCGGACCAGCCCGGCCACGACGAAGTCGCCGCCTGCGACTTCGAGACCTGGGAGTCGCGTCACCGCGAGCGCCAGCCGAACGAGCAGTCGCGCATGCTGCTGGGCGCCGGCACCGGCGCCATGCCCGATGCCGCGCAGGTGCTCGCGAATGTCGACGAGGCCTACTTGCTCGTCATTCCCCAGCCCGAGATGACGCGTGCCCTGCAGACATTGCGGGCGGCCTTTGGCGTCGCCTGGACCCGAATCGCCCGCACGAATGTCTCGCATGGCCACGAGGTGGAGCTTGACTCGATGACGCGCGAGGCCATCCGGCGCGTCAACGCCATCGACGCGGCGCTCTACGCCCATCTGGTCGAGACATTCGACGACCGCCTCGCCCGCGCCTGCGACTACATCGCCGAGCGCTGCCTGGCGCAGGAGGACGGGAACGGCAACGGGACCGGCGACGGGGAGGAGAACGCTGCGCGGGCAGACTGACGCTTGGCGCCATCGCAGGGCGCGCAGGCCGATTGCGATGCTGCGGCGCGCTCCGTATGACAGGCGCGCGTCTTCCGAGATGCTCTCGGGCGCACGGGATTGCAGGGAATGCACATCATGGCAGAGGACAACGAGGAAACGACCCAGCTGTCGCTCAAACCGGGCTCTTCGCGGCACAGCGCCTATAATCTGCGTCCGACGCTCGCGCAGGACGAAGAGCGCCACACCCTCAGCGTGATCGTCGACAACGAGCCGGGGGTGCTTGCCCGCGTCATCGGCCTCTTCTCCGGGCGCGGCTACAACATCGAGAGCCTGACGGTCGCCGAGACCGATCATATGGGCCATCGCTCGCGGATCACCATCGTGACGACCGGCACGCCCATGGTGATCGAGCAGATCAAGGCGCAGCTCGGCCGGCTGGTCCCCGTTCACTCGGTGCACGACCTCACGGTGGAGTGCGCCCATGTGGAACGCGAGCTGGCCCTTGTGAAAGTCGCCTCCACGGGCGAGCGGCGGGTCGAGGCCCTGCGCATGGCCGAGCTGATCGGCGCGCGGGTGGTCGACGTGACGCTCGAGAGCTTCGTCTTCGAGCTCGCCGAGGTGTCCGAGCACATCGACGACTTCATCGAGCTGATGCGCCCGCTCGGCCTCGTCGAGGTCGCCCGGACCGGGGTGGCGGCCATGGCACGTGGTCCGGTGGCCAGGGCATGAGGGCCGCCGCTCTCCTGTTGCTTGGGCTTGCACTTTCCGGCTGCGGCGAGCTCGGGGCCGAGGCGCCTGGCCCGAACGGCGAGACGACGCAGCCGGACGAGCAGGTCGCGTCGGCACCGGCCGCCGAAGCTGCGGAGGTCGACCCCGACGTCGCCGCCCTGCCGGTACCACAGCTGCCAGGCGCCGTTCCGGCAGGCGAGGTCGAGGCAGGCCCGGGTGAGACCAATGCAGCGGCACCCTCGCAGGCTACCGCGGAGGCGGCGGCCACGGCGCCGCACATCTACATGGCCGTGCAGCCCGACCGCGGCGGCCCGATTTCTGTGGTCTTCGCGATCGACCGCAGCCGCGACAACACGCCTTCGGACGAACCGGCGATCCGCATCACCCCCGATCAGACCGATCCCGACCGGGGCCGCTGCAATCCGCAGCAACTCCGCTATTACGACTTCCCGCAGGAAAACGCCGAGCGCCCGGTCTATGGCCCTGACGAGGCCTCGCGCGGCATCGGCGCCAAGGACCTGCCGGGCTTCATGGCGAGCGCGGTCAGCCAGGAGATGATCGTCAAGGGCATTGCCGACCAGCTCGAGCAGACCCGGCCGCAGAATGTCTGCACCAGAAAGCTCTTCGAGCAGACGATCATCGCCGCGAATACTGGACAAGGCTGAGCGCCTGGCCTACGGCCACGCGGCTTGCAAGGATGGAGAGAGAGGCCCGGATGCGCGTCTACTACGATCGCGACTGCGACATAAACCTGATCAAGGACAAGAAGGTGGCCGTCGTCGGCTATGGCAGCCAGGGCCATGCGCACGCGCTCAACATGCACGATTCCGGCGTCAGACAGGTCGCCGCCGCGCTGCGCGAGGGCTCCGCCTCGGCGAAGAAGGCCCAGGACGCGGGCATCCAGGTGATGGGCATCGCCGAGGCCGCCGCCTGGTGCGACGTCATCATGATGGCCATGCCCGACGAGCTGCAGGCGCAGACCTATTACGCGCACATCCACGACAATCTGCGCGACGGGGCGGCGATCGCGTTCGCGCACGGGCTGAACATCCATTTCGGGCTGATCGAGCCCAAGCCGACCGTCGATGTCATCATGATGGCTCCAAAGGGCCCGGGCCACACCGTGCGCGGCGAGTTCGTGCGCGGCGGCGGCGTCCCCTGCCTCGTCGCGGTCGCGAACGACGCCTCGGGCCGGGCGCTCGAGATCGCGCTCTCCTATTGCTCGGCCATTGGCGGCGGCCGGTCGGGCATCATCGAGACCGACTTCAAGGAGGAGTGCGAAACCGATCTTTTCGGCGAGCAGACGGTGCTCTGCGGCGGCATGGTCGAGCTGATCCGCATGGGCTTCGAGACGCTGGTCGAGGCCGGCTACGCGCCCGAGATGGCCTATTTCGAGTGCCTGCACGAGGTGAAGCTGATCGTCGACCTGATCTACGAGGGCGGCATCGCTAACATGAACTACTCGATCTCGAACACCGCCGAGTTCGGCGAGTACGTCTCGGGACCCCGCCTGCTGCCGCGCGAGGAGACCAAGGCGCGCATGCGAGCGATCCTCAAGGACATCCAGGACGGCCGCTTCACCAGCGAGTGGATGCGCGAATGCCGGGCCGGCCAGCCGATGTTCAAGGCGATCCGCCGCAACAACGACGCGCACCAGATCGAGGTCGTCGGCGAGAAGCTGCGCGGCATGATGCCCTGGATCGCCGCCAACCGGATGGTCGACAAGGCGAAGAACTGATCCCGCCTAAGCAGTTTCCGTCCGGCGGCTGGATTCAGCCGCCGGCAAGTGGCATAGACGGCCTATGGCAGACGGCAGCACTGACCCGGAAACGGGCGAGATCGACGTAAAGCGCGCGGTGTCAATCGCCAAAGCTTATGTTCGCGAGGCGTTCGAGGACGAGCTCGGAGGAGCTGTCCCGACTTTGGAGGAGGTCTGGTTCGACGATGAGGACAATGTGTGGGTCGTCACCGTCGGCGTGAGGCATCGAGATGTTCTCGCATCGTTGCCGCTATCCGCGCTTTCCTTTATGCGGGAAATAAAGCGGGTTGTCGATTACAAGACAGTTCGTGTCTCCGCACGAGACGGCAAGCCGCTCTCGATCAGGCTGCGTGATAGCGCTGCGTGAGCTTGCGCCACGTCGCGCTGGATGCGAACCTACTCGTGCTGCTCATTGTCGGCAGAATCCATCCCGGCTTGATTGCGACCCATAAGCGTCTGAGGGCGTTCGATGCAGAGAACTATGCGATGCTTATCGCTCACCTCGACGGCACGACGCTAGTGACCACGCCCAACGCAATGACCGAGGCGTCCAATCTCGTTGCGCAGGGAGTTCGGGAGCCGGCCAGGTCCCCGCTTTTCGCTGAACTAAAGATATTTTCCGAGACCGTCTCCGAAGCGTACGTTCCCAGCACAAGCGCAACTTCGATGCCCGAGTACCTGTGGCTCGGTCTGACGGACGCTGCTTGGCTGGCTCGTCTTGACAGCGGGACTGAGCTACTCACGGTGGACTTAAACCTGGTCCTCGCGGCCCAGAGGCGCGGGCGTTCTGCCGTCAACTTCAACCACCGCAGAGACCAGTAGTCTGTGCCCCAACCGACGCCCTATACCGTCTCCGTGCCCGATCCTGACATCGACGATCTGCGCGCCCGTCTGGCACTCACTCGCTTCCCCGACCAGGTCGGCGAGCCTTGGGCGCACGGCACCGACCTGGGCTTCATGCGGAAGTTGGTCGAGCATTGGCGGGACCGCTTCGACTGGCGCGCCGCCGAGGCGCGGTTGAACGCGCTGCCGCAGTTCACCGTGCCGCTCGACGGCATCGACCTGCATTTCATCCGCGTCGAGGGCCAGGGCCCGGCGCCGATCCCGCTCCTGCTCGTGCACGGCTGGCCGGGATCGGTTTTCGAGTTCCTCGACATCATCCCGCGCCTGACGGACCCTGCCCGCTTCGGCGGCGATCCGGCCGACGCCGTCACCTTAGTCGCGCCGTCCCTGCCCGGCCATGGTCCCACCTTCCGCCCGGTCCAGCCCCGCTTCGGCGTCGAGGAGATGGCAGCCACCCTCGCCCGCCTGATGACAGACGTTCTCGGCCATGACCGCTTCGCCGCCCAGGGCGGCGACTGGGGCTCGTTCGTCACGTCGCGCATCGCCTGGGAGCACCCGGACCGCCTGATCGGTCTCCACCTCAATATGATTCCGATCCGCCGCGACACGCGCCTGGTGGAGAACCCCAACCCGGACGAGCAGGCCTATTTCGACGAACTGGCCGTCTTCCTGAAGGAGGAGACGGGCTATCAGTGGATCCAGGGCACGCGCCCGCAGACGCTCGCCTATGCGCTGACGGACTCGCCCGCCGGGCTCGCCGCCTGGATCGCCGAGAAGTTCCAGCGCTGGGCCGACTGCGGCGGCGACCCGGAGGCGGCGATCCCGCTGGACCTGATGCTGGCCAACATCTCGCTCTACTGGTTCACCGGCTGCATCGGCGCCTCGTTCTGGCCCTATTGGGCGCGGATGCATGGCCCCTGGCCCATCCCTGACGGCGGCCCGATCACCGTGCCGACCGGCTATGCCGCCTTTCCGACCGAGATCGTCCGCCCGCCGCGCTCGCTGGCCGAGCGTACCTATCGCGACATCCGCCGCTGGACCGTGATGGAGCGCGGCGGCCACTTCGCCGCCATGGAGCAGCCCGAGGCCCTTGCGCGCGAGGTGCTGGCCTTTCTGCGGCCGCTCCGCAGCGGGTCCTGACCGCCGCCCCCCGCCGGCGCTCTGCGCAAGGCACTCCGCGAGGGCAGGCGTCCGCTTCAGCCGCGGAAAGTGTCGATATAGGCCATGACCTTCAGGATCTCGTCCTGGTCGATGCGCCGGCCGAAAGCCTGCATCGCGCCGGCGCCGCCGGCATAGATGATCTCGAACCGGCCGACCTCGGTGTCGAGCCGCGGGTGATTCCACTCGCTGTCGGCCAGGCTCGGTCCGATCCGCCCCGTGCCGTTCGGCAGATGGCAGCTCTGGCAGAGCTTGGCGTAGGTCTTCTTGCCTTCGGCGATCGCCTGCTCGTCGCCGGCATAGGGGTTCGTGCCGGTCTGGTGGAACTTCTCGACGGCCGGCGTGATCTCCTGGTCAGGGCGAAACTCGAACTTGATCGGCTTGTCGCCGACGATCGTGCGGAAGTCGACTTCGCCGCCCGCCAATCTGCGGCTGGTCGGTCTGCGGCTGGTCGGCCGCGCCTGTCGTTTGCCCGCCCTCCACCGCAGTTTGCTGCGCCGCCGCCGGGCCGGCAGCGAGCAGCGCAAGGAACAGAAGACGGCTCGGGCGCATGATCGCTCCGCTCGGAAAAGCAAAGGCATAAACCGACCGCGCCGCGGGTTCGTTCCGCGGCGCGGCGCAGCGCGGATGGGCTACTTCGTGACACGGTTTCAGCGACTTCGGCGCCCTGCGGCACCTCGCTCTCCGGCACGATGCGCCACAACGAGCCCGGCGGGTTCTGGTCCGCGCCCTGCTCGCCGATGTAGAAGTTGTTCGCGTCGACGGCCAGCACCTTGCCATCCTCGTCATAGCCGCCGGCGGTGAACTGCAGCCCCGTCTGCAGCAGCTCGGCCAGCTGCCATTTCGAGCCGTCCCAGGCCGATGCCGAAGACGCGGCCCGAGCACCAGTCGCCGGTCGAGGTAGACATGGCTCATCCCGCCATAGTTGGCGACGCCGAAGCCCTGCACCGAGCAGCCGCCGGTGTTGTTCTCGGGCCCGCCCGGAAAGGCGGTGCCGTGCGGATACATGGCCACCGGCAGGACGCCCTCGATCGGCACAGTCGCTACTGCGCCGGATCGCCGGTCATCGGGTGGCAGAACGCCGCCTCCATGTCGGGCCAGCCATAGTATTCGCCACCTTCGGACGACGCCGGCTGGAAGAGGATCTCCTCCCAGTGGTTCTGGCCGACATCGGCGATCCAGAGGTCGCCGGTGTCGCGGTCGAAGGAGAACTCGTAGGGGTTGCGCACGCCATAGGCCCAGATCTCGGGCTTGGCCTTGGTGCGGATCTTGCCGAACTGCTCCTCGGTGATGCCGAAGAGCGACCATCAGCCGCTCCTTCTGCGCCTCGGCGAAGGGGTTGTCGGCCGGGATGCATAGGGCTGGACCGCAGTCCTCGGGGACGTGCACGTCGATGCGCAGGATCTTGCCGAGCAAGGTCGCGAGGTCCGAGCCCGCCTGCAGCGGGTCGCCCTCCCAGCCGCCGTCGCCCGAGCCGATATAGAGATAGCCGTCGGGCCCGAACTCGATCGTGCCGCCGTTGTGGTTGTAGTACGGCTGCTCGATTCGCATGATGACCTTGGCGGTCTGCGTTGACGCGATCCGCCGTCATCACGTCCGGGCTGTCCGGGTCGACCTGGATCCGCACGATCACCCCGTCGCCATTGAACGGCAGCGACGCGTAGTGAACGTAGAAATAGCCGTTGTTCTTGAAGTCGGGATCGAACGCCACCGAGTAGAGCCCCTGCTCGACGAAGCCCGTCTGCACGTCGTTGCCGAGCGGGTTGATCGAGGTCAGGTCGAGGAACGGATCGTCCTTGACGGTGCCGTCCTTGTCGACGATCTTGATGCGCCCGATGCGCTCGACGACGAAGATGCGGCCCGAGCCGTCGCCAGCATTCGTGACGTTCACTGGATCGTTGAATCCCTCGGCCACCTTGACGAGCGCGATCTTCGGATCGCCCGGCAGCGTGCCGCCGGGCTGTGCGACCTCGTCCGGCGTCTGTGGCACCTGCTGCGCGAAGGGCCGCGCCGAAGG
This sequence comes from uncultured Alphaproteobacteria bacterium, assembly GCA_963822985.1. Taxonomy (GTDB): domain Bacteria; phylum Pseudomonadota; class Alphaproteobacteria; order Rhodobacterales; family Rhodobacteraceae; genus Thermohalobaculum. Next base: position 488,174 of record CAWGJU010000003.1, read on the forward strand.
CGATCAGCGCCGAAGGCGGAGCGTGGCGGCGAGCAGCGTTTTCATGATTCCCCTCCCCAGGGTCGTTTGGTTGAAGTTGGGCACGCCAACTCTACTTCGCAGACATTGCGCCACCGCGGGACGTTCGGCAACAGGGGCTCGCATGCTCATGGGAAACGTCCGGCGCACAGATCTTGCTCGGGAGTTGGCTCTGCGTCGCGCGGCGGCCGGCCATGGCCGCCCGGTCCGGCGCGGGCGGCGCGATCGCCGCGGCTGGCGCCTCGCCGGCGCTGCCTCGCCGCCGGCGAGCAGGTGTTCCACCACTGGCCGCCGGTCGAACGGCTGCGCTGGGGCTATGGCATGAGCGGGCGCGACGAGGTGGCGGCGCGCTGCGTACGCCGTCGCGGCCGCGCAGGCGGAGATGCGCGGGCCATGTTCAACTATGGGCTGATGCTGCTGCGCGGCCAGCGGCGTTGCGCGCCGATCCGGCGCTCGGGGCGCGACTGGATCGAGCGGAGCTTCGGGATGGGGGTTGGTCGCCGCCGCGCTGGCTGCTCGGCGATCTGGCGCGGCAGGGCATCGGCGGCGAGGCGGATCGCCGGCCGTGCCGCCGCCTATTATCGCTTGGCCGCCGATGCGGGCGACGTGCGCGGCATGCACGCGCTCGCGAACATGCACATTATGGGTCGCCGGCGTGCCGCGCGCGGCGCAGGAGGCATATGTCTGGTACTGGCTTGCGGCGGGTCGCGGATCCAGCCCGCCGGCAGCGGCGGCGCGTGACAGGCTGCGGCAGGTGCTGCCCGCCGGACTTCGCGCCGAGGCCGAGGCACGCGGCGCCGAAGGCTCGGCAGCCGCACGTCCGAGCCGCCAGCCAGCTCAGCGGCCGAGCAGCGCCGGCAGGGTCAGCGCCAGGGACGGAACCAGCATGATGAGCGTGACGCGCACAAGCTCGACCAGCAGGAAAGGCAGGACGCCGCGGAAGGTCTCGGCCATCGGCGTCTCGCGGTCGAGCGACGAGATGATGAAGACGTTGAGCCCGACGGGCGGCGTGATCAGGCCGAGCTCGACGACGATCAGCGCGAGGATGCCGAACCAGACCTTCAGCTCCGGCGTGGCGAGGCCGTAGGCCGCCGTCTCGGCCGTGACGAAATCGCCGCCGTTGAGATCCACCAGCACCGGCCAGAGGAAGGGCAGCACGACCAGGATCATGGCGAGCGAATCCATGAAGCAGCCGAGCAGGATCAGCACGAGCCAGCATGAGCACACAGCACCAGCCCATGGGTCGAGGCCGGAACTCGGCCGCCCAGCCCGCAAGCGACGCGGGCAGGCCGGACCGGCCGAAGAAGCCCTTCAGCACCTCGGCGCCGAACAGGATCAGGTAGATCATGCCCGACGTCACCGCCGTCTCCCGCAGCGCCTCGAGCGATGCCGCGCAAGCCCAGCCCTTCGCCCGTCGTGATGCGCAGCGCAGACGCCATAGGCGAGCACGACGAAGGCGCCGATCGGCGGCGGCCGGCGTCGGCGTGAAGAGGCCGAAGCCGAGGCCGAGGATGACCGTCCCGAAGATCAGCAGAACCGGGACCAGCCGGCGATAGGCGGCGCGCCGCCGCTCGCGGCGCCATCCTTTCCGGTTCCGGCGCGAGCGAGGGGTCGAGGCGAACCTGGATGGCGATGACGCCGACGAAGAACAGCACCGCGATCAGGCCGGGGATCACCGCCGCCTGGAACATCTCGATGATCGAGGCCTCGGTGATGATGGCATAGATCACCAGCGCCACCGAGGGCGGGATGAGGATGCCGAGCGTGCCGCCCGCCGCCAGCGCGCCGGTGGCGAGGCGCGGCGCGTAGTGCAGGCGCTTGAGCTCGGGCAGCGCGACCCGCCCCATGGTCGCCGCCGTGGCGAGCGACGAGCCGCAGACGGCGCCGAAGCCGCCACAGGCGCCGACGGCCGCCATGGCGACCCCGCCGCGCAGCCGCCCGAGCGCCGCCGCCGCGCCCTGGAAGAGGTCGCGCGCCAGGTTCGCCCGGCTGGCCAGATAGCCCATCAGGACGAAGAGCGGCACGACCGAGAGGTCGTAGTTCGCGACGACGCCCCAGAGCAGCGTCTTGAACTGGGCGAGGTAGGGCTCGAAGCGCAGGAAGGGCGCGGCGAGGCTGAGCGCCCAGTTGCCGCCGATGCCGACGACGACCATGGCGATGCCGACCGGCATGCGCAGCGCCAGCAGCACGAAGAGGACGACCAGCCCGCCGAGCCCGACCAGCTCGCGCTCATCCATCGGCCGGGTCGCCCAAGCTGGACGGCCGCGACCAGCGCCCAGAGGATCAGCGAGACGATGCCCGGCAGGTAGAACGGCCAGTCCGGCCAGCCGAGCACACCGGTCACCAGCGCATCGGCGCGGGCGCGGAGCATGCCGAACCACATCCACCAGGCGAGGAACAGCGCGATCGCGATCGTCGCGAGCCAGCCACAAACGGTCGAGCGCCAGCCGCACCCGCGCGGGCAGGCAGGCGACGAAGATGTCGACGGCGACATGGCCGCGCCGCGCCTGGGCATAGGGAAAGAACATCAGCGCCGCGCCGCTGATCGCCAGCGCGCACGAAATCCTCGTAGCCGGGCAGCCCGGCGACCGTGCCGCCGCCCACGCCGCGCCAAGCCGGTCGAGCGCGAAGGCGCCGGCATTCGCCGTGGTCACGAGCACGATCGCCAGCAGCGACCAGGCCGCCGGCGACGGCCCAGCAGCTCGGCCAGCCGCCGGATGGCCGTCACGGCTTCAGGGTCGCACGGGCGCCGACAGCGCCGCCCGCCCGCTACTCGGACGCCGCCTTGACCGCGGCGCGCGCCTGATCGACCAGCGCGTGGCCGTCCAGCCCCTTGCTGTTCGCCTCCTCGATCCAGCGCTGCACCACCTTCTCGGACGCCGCGTCGAACTTCGCCGCCTCCTCCGGCGAAAGCTCGATCTGCTCGACGCCGGCGCCCTGCAGCGCCTCGCGCCCCTTGCCCTCGAAGTCGTCCTCCCAGGCGCGGCCGACCCATTCGGCGGCGTTCATGCCCGAATTGTCGTCGATGACCTGCTTGAGGTCGTCCGGCAGGCTGTCGTAGCGGTCCTTGTTCATGGCGAACATGAAGGTCGCCGCGCCGAAGCGGTCGCCCTCCGGCATGGCCGGTGGTCGACTTCACCAGCTCCTGCAGCTTCAGCGCCGGCGCGATCTCGTAGGGGATCAGCGCGCCGTCGACGACGCCCTTGGCCAGCGCCTGCGGCAGGTCCGGCACCGGCATGCCGACGGGCTCGGCGCCCCAGCTCTCGATAATCCAGGCGCCGGTCCGCGACGGCGTGCGCAGCTTCTTGCCGGACGAGCTGGTCGAAGGCCGTGACGGCCTCGCCGGCATTGTGGAGCACGTTGCCGTCATGGCTGTGCAGGAAGATGACGTGCACGTCCTCGAAGTCCTCGGCCAGCCAGTCCATCGAGGCGTTCATCGCCTTGGTTGTCGCTGTCGCCGAGCCGCGGTGCACGGTCGGCAGCTCGAAGACTTCGGCGCGCGGGAAGACCCCGGGCGTGTAGCCGAGCACCGTCCAGACGATGTCGGCCGCCCCGTCGCGCACCTGGTTGTAGAGCTCGGGCGGGCTGCCGCCCATCGACATGGACGGGAAGATCTCGACGTCGATCCGGCCGCTCGGACTGGTCCTCGACCCGCCTGGCCCACTCCTCGATCATCCCGACCTGGGCGTTCGACTTGGGCGGCAGGAAATGGTGGACGGTCAGCGTCACCTCCTGCGCGCCGGCGCCCGCGCCCGCAAGCACCAGGCCGAGCAGACCGGCAAATACGGCATATCTCATTGTTTCCTCCCGATGTCCGGCTGCTTCCGGCCGGTGCCGACCGGTCTACCGGCTGCTGGGGCCGCGAACAAGCCGGCTCGCCCCGCCTCCCCCCTCGTCGGGCCTTCCACTTGTGTCCGCAGCACGACGAAAGGCAGGGCCCCTGCCCCAGACCCGGTGTTGAGGCAGGTTCATTTCGGCAAGATCCTATCGAGCAGTCGGACGCGGCTCGACCGCGTCCGCGCCGCTCAAAGCGGCGGTCGAGCTGCGGCCCTACCAGGCACAGAACGCCCGACGTTCTCGCTCAAACCCCCTGCGTCAGCACCGCCTCGAACTGCTCGAGCGCCCAGTCGACCTGGTCCTCGGTGATCACCAGCGGCGGGGCGATGCGAATCGAGTGCTCATGCGTGTCCTTGGCGAGCACGCCGCGCTCCTTCAGCGCCTGGCAATACGGCCGTGCCCCGCCCGCGCCGCGGTCGAGTTCGACTGCCAGCATCAGCCCGCGCCCGCGCACCTCGCGGACGGCGTTCGAGCGGATCGCGTTCAGCCCCGCCATGAACCGCGCCCCCATCCGCTCGGCATTCTCGATCATCCCCTCCTCGACCAGCACGCGCAGCGCCGCGCGCGCCACCGCGCAGGCGAGCGGGTTGCCGCCGAAGGTGCTCCCATGCTCGCCCGGGTTCAGCACGCCCAGCACCTCGCTGTTCGAGAGCACGGCGGAGACCGGATAGAACCCGCCCGAGAGCGCCTTGCCGACCAGCGTCACGTCCGCCTCGATCCCCTCGTGCTCCTCGGCCAGCATCTTGCCCGTGCGGCCGAGCCCGGTCTGGATTTCGTCGACGATCAGCGTGACGCGGTGCTCGGTGCAGAGCTCGCGCACGCGGCTGAAGTAACCGGCCGGCGGGATCAGCACGCCCGCCTCGCCCTGGATCGGCTCGACCAGGAAGGCGACCGTGTTCTCGTTGATCGCCGCCTCGAACTGCGCGATGTCGCCGAAGTCGACCACCTTGAACCCCGGCGCGAACGGCCCGAAGCCGCCCCGCGCCACGGGGTCCGTCGAGAAGCCGACGATCATCAGCGTCCGACCGTGGAAATTGTTGCGGGCGACGATGACCTCGGCCTTGTCCCTCTCGACGCCCTTGACCTCGTAGCCCCATTTGCGCACCGCCTTGACCGCGCTCTCGACCGCCTCGGCGCCCGAGTTCATCGGCAGGATCTTGTGGCTGCCGGTCAGCTTGGCGATCTCCTCGTAGAAAAGCGCCAGCTGGTCGTTGCGGAAGGCGCGGCTGGTCAGCGTCAGCTTGCCCGCCTGCTCGACCATCGCCGCCAGGATCTTGGGGTGGCAGTGCCCCTGGTTCACCGCCGAATAGGCGCTGAGGCAGTCGAGATAGCGCTTGCCCTCGGTGTCCCAGAGCCAGACGCCCTCGCCGCGGCTCAGCACCACGTCGAGGGGCTTGTAGTTGTGCGCGCCGAGCCGCAGCTCGGTCCGGATCAGCTCGTCGGCGATCGCCATCCTTCTCTCCCTTTGCCCATTCCCGTGCCCATGCCCGCGCGGCGGCCCCGGCGCACCCCGCGAGCAGGTGTGGCGGGTGGATGCGGCGTGCGGCGGCATCGGCGCCCGGCAACGGCAACGGCCATGGGCTCAGCGCCGCCGGTCGATGATGCGCCGGCCGAAGAGGCTGGCGGTCAACTCGGTCAACACGATCGCCGACCGGCCGCGCTCGTCCAGAAATGGGTTCAGCTCGACCAGGTCCAGCGAGGTCACGAGCCCCGAATTGTTCAGGATCTCCATCAGGAGATGCGCTTCGCGATAGCTGGCGCCCCCCGGCACCGCGGTGCCGACCCCGGGCGCGATCTCGGGCGCGAGGAAATCGACGTCGAGGCTGACATGCAGCATGCCATCCGCCGCGGCGACCGTCTCCAGCACGTTGGCGAGCAGCCGCGAGATGCCCGTCTCGTCGATCCGGCGCATGTCGATGACGTCGACGCCGCGCTCGACCACCAGCCGGCGCTCGTCGGCATCGACCGAGCGGATGCCGATCTGGTGGATGTTCTGTCCCGGCAGCACCGCGCGACGCACGTCCTCGAACAGCCAGTCGAGCCCCGGCTCGCCCGTCAGCGCCGCGACGGGCATGCCGTGCACGTTGCCGGAGGGCGAGGTCGCGGGCGTGTTGAAATCGGTATGGGCATCGAGCCACAGCACGTGCAACGGTCGCCCAAGACCCTCCGCGCGCCGCGCCATGGCGTTGACCGAGCCGATCGAGAGGCCATGATCGCCGCCCATGAAGACCGGCAACCCCGCCGCCGCCTCGGCCGCCCCGTCGATCGCCCGCACCCAGGCAGCAACCGTTCCGGCGGCCCGGGCGCGGCCCGGCACCTCGACCTCGGCGACGGGTCCCGGGCCCAGATTGCCGCGGTCGCGCACGACATGGCCGAGCGCCGCCAGCGCCTCCTCCAGCCCCGCCGCGCGCAGCGCGTCAGGGCCCATGGCGCATCCGCGCCGCCCGGCGCCGGCCTCCATCGGCACCCCGACCAGCTCGATCTGCAGCGCTTCCATCGATATCTTCCCAAGCGTTCTCGGCGCGCCCAGCATAGCGGCAATCGGCGACCGTGAAACCGTCCGAAATGCGCGATACGCTCCAGCGATGCCTCACCCGCGCAGATCCGCCACCCCTGTCTTGCCTCCTCGCCGCCCGGGCACATGACTGCCGTGAATGATCTCTGGCTGCAGCTCGCGCTCGCCGGCGCAGTCATCGGCGCGACAACGACGCTTCAGGCGCTCTTCATCGCGCTCGCCTTCGAGGCCCGGCCCTATCTGGCGCGGCGCCTTCGGACGCTCCGGCCTTGGTGGCTCGCGGCCATGTTCGGCGTCTCGGCGCTGTGGATGCTGCTCGGCATCATCGCCGGGATTTGGCTCTGGGCGGCCGTGCTGCTCTGGCTCGACGCCTTCGCCCATATCGAGGAGGCACTGTACTTCGCCATCGTCGCCTATACCACCGTCGGCTACGGCGACGTAATCGCTCCGCTCGACTGGCGCATCCTCGGCGCCACCATCGCAGCCAACGGCATGCTCGGCTTCGGCATCGCCACGGCGGCGCTGATCGACCTCGTGCTGCGCACGCAAAACGAGCTGCGCCGCTGATGGACGCGCGCGGGCGGGTCTGCTAGGGGCCGGCCCCATGCTGACGATCCGCGACCTCGGCTTCTCCATGGCGGGCACGCCGCTCTTCGAGGGCGCGTCGGCGCAGATCCCTGCCGGCGCCCATGTCGGCCTGGTCGGCCGCAATGGCAGCGGCAAGACCACGCTCTTCCGGCTGATCGGAGGCGAGCTCGCGCCCGATGCGGGCGAGATCGGGCTGCCATCCCGCGCCCGCATCGGCGGCGTTGCCCAGGAAGCGCCGGGCGACCAGCGCACGCTGATAGACACGGTGCTGGCAGCCGACACCGAGCGCGCCGCGCTGATGGCCGAGGCCGAAACCGCCAGCGATCCGCACCGCATCGCCGAGATCCAGACGCGGCTGACCGACATCGATGCCCATTCCGCCGAGGCGCGTGCCGCCACCATCCTCTCGGGCCTCGGCTTCGACCACGCGGCGCAAGGGCGCCCGTCATCCGAGTTCTCCGGCGGCTGGCGGATGCGGGTCGCGCTCGCGGCCGTGCTTTTCTCCGCCCCTGACCTGCTGCTGCTCGACGAGCCCACGAACTACCTCGATCTCGAAGGGGCGCTCTGGCTCGAAGGCTACCTCGCCCGATATCCGTACAGCTGTCTCATCATCAGCCATGACCGCGGCCTGCTGAACCGGGCCGTCAACGGCATCCTGCACCTCCACGACCGAAAGCTCGCCTTCTACTCCGGCGGCTATGATGCCTTCGACCGGGCGCGCCGCGAGAAGCTGCTCCTCCAGCAGGCCATGGCCAAGAAGCAGGCCGCGGCCCGCGACCATATGCAGGCCTTCGTCGACCGTTTCCGCTACAAGGCGTCGAAGGCGCGCCAAGCGCAGTCGCGGCTGAAGATGCTCGCCCGCATGGAGCCGATCGCCGCCGAGATCGAAGGCGCCGTCGCGCCGATCCGCTTCCCCGACCCGGACGAGCTCGCCCCGCCCCTGATGACCATCGAGGGCGTCAGCGTCGGCTATGACGGCCGCCCCGTGCTGTCCGGCATCGACCTGCGCCTCGACCAGGACGATCGCATCGCGCTCCTCGGCGCCAATGGCCAGGGCAAGTCGACGCTGGCCAAGCTGATCTCGGGCCGGCTCGATCCCATAAGCGGCGGCCGCCGCGCCTCGCCGAAGCTGCGCATCGGCTATTTCGCCCAGCACCAGGCGGAAGAGCTTGTCGCTGCCGAGACGCCGATCCACCACATCCGCCGCCTCCGCCCGGACGAGCGGGAGGGCAAGCTGCGCGCCCGCCTGGCGCAAGGCGGCATCGGCGCGGGCGTCGCCGAGACAAGGGTGGGCAACCTTTCGGGCGGGCAGAAAGCGCGGCTCCTGCTGATCCTCGCCACGCTCGACGCGCCGCATCTGATCATCCTCGACGAGCCGACCAACCATCTCGACATCGAGAGCCGCGAGGCGCTGGTCTCCGGGCTCAACGAATACCAGGGCGCCGTCATCCTGATCACGCACGACGCTCACCTGATCGAGCTGGTCGCCGACAGGCTGCTGCTGGTTCGTGACGGCCGGGTCACCTCTTACGACGGCGACATGGACAGCTATCGCCGCCTGCTGCTCGGGCCCGCCGCCGGCACCGCCGAGAGGCGCGAGAAGGCGCGCGCGGAGAAAGCCGAGACGGCCGCCGCGCCCAGGCCTGTCGCCAACCGCCGCGTCGAGCGCGCGGCGCTTGCGCCGCTGCGCGCCGAGGTCCGCACCTGCGAGGCGCGCGTCGAGAAGATCGCCAGGATGCTCGCCGAGCTCGACCTCCGGCTCGCCGACCCCGCCCTCTATGACGGCCCGCCCGGGCGCATCGAGGCCCTGCAGAAAAAGCGCGCCGAGATCGTCGAGGCCCAGAGGCGCGCCGAGGAACTCTGGCTCGCCGCATCGGCGCGGCTGGAGGAGGCCGAAGCCGTCTAGCCTGGAGAGCGACTTCCGAGCGCCCATATCGCCAGCCGCGCGGCCCTATCGGTCGGAGCGCCCTAGCTCCGGCCGTACTCTCCGACCGGGAACGCCACCGGAAAGCGCTCATCCCACGCTGTCGGCCGGGTTGGCCAGCGGTCCACAGCCTTGCGGCATGGGGCTTGCAACGCGATATCCAAGCCCGATCCCGCGGAGGACATAATGCTGCCCCTCGACCCCGATTCCCAGGCCCGCGTCTTCTACCTCGTCCTGCTCGGCGCGTTTCTGGTCGTCTACCTTTTCGCCGCCTACCGTCACCGTTTGGGGCAGGCGCTTCAGCATGCGGCGATCTGGGTGCTGATCTTCATGGGCGCCGTCGTGGCGGTCGGCTTTTGGGAGCCGCTCACCAGCCAGCTCTATGTCGACCGGGCGATGTCTGTGGGCGAGGACACGCTGGCGCTGCGGCGCGCGCCCGACGGGCACTTCTACGCGACCGCGGAGGTGAACGGCGCGCCCGTCCGGTTCATGATCGACACCGGGGCCAGCGACCTCGTGCTGACCGAGGTGGATGCGCGCGCCGCGGGCTTCGACACGGACAGGCTGAACTACGTCATTCCGACGATCACCGCGAACGGCCGGACGATGAGCGCCCCGGTGCGGCTCGAGACCGTTGCCCTTGGTGGGCTGGTGGACAGCGCCGTGCCGGCCAGCGTCAGCGGCGGCGAGCTCGACCAGTCATTGCTCGGCATGCGCTATCTCGAGCGCTTCAGCAGCGTCCGCTTCGAAGGGAGCATGCTGTACCTGCGGCGCTGATCACCGCGCCGCAGGGTTTGCCTGGATGGGGCGAGCCCGCTCGCCCGCCAGCCTATTCGACCGTCACGGATTTCGCGAGGTTACGCGGCTGATCGACGTCGGTGCCGCGGGCGAGCGCCGTGAAATAGGCGAGTTGCTGGGCGACGACGGCATAAAGGATGGGAGCCGCGAACGTCTCGCATGTCGGCAGGACGATGGTGCGCCAAGCGCCGTCGCCCGCCGCCGCCTTGCCCTCGGCGTCCGTGACCAGCACCACCTTGCCGCCGCGCGCCATGACCTCCTGCATGTTCGAGACGGTCTTGCCGAAAAGCCGGTCGCGCGGCGCCATGACGACAACGGGCACCGTCTCGTCGATCAGCGCGATCGGCCCGTGCTTGAGCTCGCCCGACGCGTACCCTTCCGCGTGGATGTAGCTGATTTCCTTCAGCTTCAGCGCACCTTCGAGCGCGATCGGGAACATCGAGCCACGGCCGAGATAAAGGATGTTTCGGGCGAACGACATCTCCTGGCTGACGCGATTGACCCAATCCTCGTCCTTCAGCACCTCGGAGATCAGCCGCGGCAGTTCGGCAAGGCTGCGGATCAGCGCCGCCTCGCCACCGGCTTCGAGCTTTCCCCGCGCGCGGGCGGCAAGAATGGCGGTCGCCGCCAGAACGATGAGCTGGCAGGTGAATGCCTTGGTCGAGGCGACGCCGATCTCGCGTCCCGCAAGCGTCGGCAGCACGATGTCAAGCTCGCGCGCCATCGAGCTCTCTTCGACATTGATGATGCCCAGCGTGCGCGCCACGCCGCCGCTGGCATAGCGCAGCGCCGCCAGTGTATCCGCCGTCTCGCCGGACTGGCTGATGAAGACCGCAAGCTCGCGCCCGTCGAGCGGCGGCTCGCGGTAGCGGAACTCGGAGGCGATATCGACCTCGACCGAAACGCCCGCCAGCTGTTCGAACCAGTACTTGGCGACCATGCCGGCATAGGCGGCGGTGCCGCAGCCGACGATCACGATCCGCGAGAGCGACGCCCAGTCAACAGCTTCGGCGGGAGAGACGATGACCTCTCCGCCTTGCGCGACATATCGCGACAGTGCGTAGCCAAGCACGGTCGGCTGCTCGTGGATCTCCTTCGCCATGAAGTGACGGTACTCGCCCCGATCGGCGAGGCCGGACTCGACCGAGACCGCGCGGATCTCCCGCTCGACCGCATTCCCGCGCCGGTCGAAGATGCGGGCGCCCGAGCGGTGGACGATGGCGCGGTCGCCCTCCTCCAGATAAGTGACGCGCCGCGTCATCGGGCTGAGTGCCAGCGCGTCCGAGCCCACGAACATCTCGTCCTCGCCCCAGCCAATGGCGAGCGGCGAGCCGTGCCGCGCGGCGATCAGCAAATCGGGCTCGTTCTCGAACAGGAACACCAGCGCGAACGCGCCCTCAAGCCGCGCCAGCACAGCCGACACCGCCTCGAACGGGCTGTCGCCCTGCCCCATCCGATAGGCCACCAGCTGGGCGATGACCTCGGTGTCGGTCTCGGTCTGGCACGCGACGCCGCGGCCGGCGAGCTCGCGCCGGAGATCGCGAAAGTTCTCGATGATGCCGTTGTGGACGACGTGCACCGGCCCCGCGGCGTGCGGATGCGCGTTGAGGACGGTCGGCGCGCCGTGCGTCGCCCAGCGCGTGTGACCGATGCCCGTGCTGCCGAGCGCAGGCTCGGCGGCGACGAGCCTGGTCAGCTCGGCCAGCTTGCCCACGGCGCGCCGGCGCTCGGCTCGGCCGTTCGAGAGCGTCGTCAGCCCGGCGCTGTCATAGCCGCGGTATTCGAGCCGCTTCAGCGCGTCGAGGATGCGCGGAGCGGCGTCGAGCTGGCCGAGGATGCCGATGATGCCGCACATGGATCAACCTGTCCTTTCGCGCTTTCTCGCCTGCAGCTTCTCGCGCAGCCGAGGTGCCGTGCCGTCGCGGTTCTGCTGCGCCGTCCGCGCAATGGCCAGCGCGTCGGCCGGCACATCGCGCGTGACGACGGTGCCTGTCGCCACATAGGCCCCGGCACCGACGGTGACCGGCGCGACCAGCGCCGTATTGACGCCTATGAAGGCGCCCTCGCCGATTTCGGTGCGGTGCTTGGAGAACCCGTCATAGTTGCAGGTGATCGTGCCGGCACCGACGTTCACGCGCGCGCCGAGCTCGGCATCGCCGATATAGCTCAGATGGTTTACCTTGGCGCCCTGCCCGACCATGGCATTCTTGATCTCGACGAAGTTGCCGATGTGCGCCCCCGCAGCCAAGAGCGCGCCGGGGCGCAGCCGTGCGAACGGACCGATGACAGCGCCGGGACCGACCTCCGCGCCTTCGAGATGACTGAAGGCGCGGATTTCCACGCCGTCAGCGACCCTGACGCCGGGGCCGAAGACGACGTTCGGATGCACGGTCACGTCGCGGCCCAGCGCGGTGTCCAGGCTGAACCAAACCGTTTCGGGGGCGATCAGCGTGGCACCCGCCAGCATCGCCGCGCGGCGGGCCTGGGCCTGAAAGGTCGCCTCCGCCTCGGCGAGCTGCACCCGGTCGTTGACGCCAAGCGTCTCGGCCTCGTCGCAGAGCACCGCGCGCGCGATCAACCCTTCCGCGCGGGCGAGCGCGACAGTGTCGGTCAGGTAGTACTCGCCCTGGGCATTCGCGTTGCCGACCCGATCGAGCAGCCGCAGGATGGTGGCGCAGTCGCCGCCTATCAGCCCGGAACTGCAGACGCTGATGGCAAGCTGCTCGGGGCCCGCATCCTTGGCCTCGACGATCGCCTGGAGCGTGCCGTCAGCATCTTGCACCAGCCGGCCATAGCGGCCCGGATCGCGCGCCTGAAAGCCGAGCACGACGATGTCGGCCGCTTGCCGGGCCGCCTGCATCGCCTGCAGCGTCTCCGGGCGGATGAAGGGCGTGTCGGCGAAGAGCACGAAGAGATCGCCCTCGAAGCCCTCAAGCGCGTCGCGCGCCGCGAGCACGGCATGGCCGGTGCCGAGTTGCCGCTCCTGGACCGCCACGAACGCGCTGGGATCGAAGCTGCGCGCCGCGGCTCCGACCGCCTCGCTGCCGTGACCGACGACGATCGCAGTGCGGGCGGGCCGCAGCGCCTGCCCCGCCCGCATGGCATGGTGCAGCATCGGCGCGTTGCCGATCGGATGCAGGACCTTGGGCAGGTCCGACAGCATCCGCATCCCCTTGCCGGCAGCGAGAATGACGACCGCGGCGGCGCGGTTCATGTGCGGGCCTCCCTCCATGCCCCCCCTTTGCGCTGCGGATATAGCGACAGCGCGGCCTCGACAGAAGCGTAAATCGGTTCAGGTTTGGTTACACTTTCTTGCCATTGGCGACTAAGGTCGCGCGCGTGGCGAAAGCGCGGGAGACAGGATGCGGGGCGCGATCTTTGATCTGGACGGCACGCTCGCCGATACTGCGGGCGACCTCCTGGCGGCAGCCAACGAAGCGATGGCACCGCACGGCCTGCCGAGTCTGGATCCCGTCGTCGACCGGGCCTATGCCGGGCGCGGCGCCCGGGCCATGATCCGGCGCGCCTTCACCCTGGCGGGGCGGTCAGAAGAGGGCGCCGAGGAGGCCGCGCTGGCCGACGCCATCTATCCGGCGCTGCTCGATGCCTACGAGGCCCGGATCGCGCACGAGACAACGCTGTTCGAGGGGGTCGAGACCTGCCTCGCCACGCTCGAGGCCCGGTCTTGGCGGATCGGCATCTGCACGAACAAGCCCGAGCGCCTGGCGATCCTGCTGCTCGACGCGCTGGGTGTGCGCCCGCTGTTCGCCGCGGTGCTGGGCGCCGACACGCTGCATGTGCGCAAGCCCGACCCAATGCACTTCACCGAGACCGCGCGGCGGATTGGCGCCGATCCGGCACGATCCGTGATGATCGGCGACACGCTGACGGACCTGACGACAGCGCGCCGGGCTGGCGTGCCCTGCGTTCTGACGGGCTTCGGCTTTGCCGCCGAGCCCTTGGCCGAGCTTTCGCCCGATGCAGTTGTCGCCCATTTCGACGAACTTCCGGAGGTTCTCGAGCGGCTCTCGCCCGATCCCGCCCATCCACAGCAAGCCGCCCGTCCGGCTTGACGCCGCACCGGCAGCCCCGTACATCCGCCGGACGTGGGCGGTTAGCTCAGTTGGTAGAGCACAGTGTTCACATCGCTGGGGTCACTGGTTCGAGCCCAGTACCGCCCACCAAGATGCTTCGCGTTTTCATTGACTTAGACGAAGCCGCGAGATGCAAGCGCCTATGGCTTCGCTCTCATGGTAGCACTATGGTAGCGCCGCGCCTTCATATCGGACGTGAAATCAAGTTGCGGCGATCGGCTTATGACCCCGATTAGCCGCCTTGCTGCAGGCCAGCCACGTCGTCGACGTTGACCGTCCCGCTGATGCCCTTCGCCCGAGCGCCGGCCAGCCAGTCGCGCCAGGCGCGGCCGTCGCCATCTATGCACGCAGCGAGCGCCACGGCGGCGCGGACCCGATCCGCCCAGGACCAATTGCCCGCTACGCCCCATCGAGCTACGACCAGCCGAACTCCAACCGGCAACTCGCGCCAGATCGCCTTCCGCGCGGCGTCGTCGCCGTTCCTGGTGAAGCGGGCCGACCGTGCGTAACGGCGTGCCACCGGCCCCGTCGGGTCGCGGTTGATCGCCTGCTGGATACCGCCATGGGATGGGCAAAGGTCGGCGTCGCGGACCGCGCTCCGCCGGCAGCCTGCCCGCTGACAGGGGCGCCCCGCCAGCCCGGGAGCGGGCGGGCGGTGCCGGGCCAGCGCATCCAAGCTGGCCTGCGCGCCCCGCCAGCCGCCCATCCGCGCCGTGGCGTGTGCCGCACGGCACATCTGGTCCCGTCTGGTCAGGCGGACTTGCACCATCCCCTGCGCCACCTCTCGATCCGAGTGATACTACTTGTCCGTTTTCCGCGGCTCCTGTTTCGGCAGAGCTGGCCGCCCGCTCTGCTTTCGCAGGTCCATTGCAATTCCGATCACGGCCAGCCTCCGCGCCTCCTTGTTTGCGTGCGCCATCTCCTCGTCAGTGAGCAGCGGCGAATTCTCGCGCGGCTTTTCCGTCATGTTCGCCGGCAGGGGCATTTCAGGCGGCTTCCGTTGCGGCATCGCCGGTCGATCCCTTCCCATTGGCCTTGTCCAGCAGCTTAGCAGAGCTGGCCGTCTCATTCATTGACGTATCCTAGTGGCCGGTGGTGCTCCCGCCCCTGTCCTGCCCGCGGTCCAGCCTACCCCACCCCCCGGCATACCCCCAAGCGATCGCAAATTGGGGTCATATGACGCGCGCTGGAAATCGCGCGAATTTCAAGTTCGGATCGGTCCGTCAGGCGTCGGCGCTCAAGATGTCGGTCTCTCCGGCAGCCTCAGACCTCCGTGGTTTCTGGGCACCTTCGCATCAAGCATCGAATGCAATTCTCGGAAATCTCCGGCGGTCGGCATGGCGAAAAGACAACGGCCCTCATCGCTCGCCTCTGCCCACAGCTCGCCGACCATCGCCTTCTCCTTGGCATCATTTGCCAAGTGGTGACCCTTGTATTCGACTACCAGGATGGTGCCGTCCGTCAGCATGGCCACGAAATCCGGGTAAAATCGCCCGCTCGACAGCTGGAGCCAGAATGCGTTGGGTTTGCGGTCGACATTGCGGACCCAGAAGCGCACGGCAGGGTGCTCGTCCAGGAACACCGCGCACTTGAATTCTTCGCCTTCCGCCTTCAGGTCGCCGATGATTGGGATGTAGTGCTTGTTGAATTTCCGGCTGCCCCGATATGGCTGATTATAGGCGTAGGTCTGCTCGTCGAAGAGAATAGCCAAGTCGGCACTCGTCTCGAATGCCTCGGCATCCGCGGCGAAGAGCGCGGTATACGCAGTCTCTTCGCGTTGGGTCCGCAGGGTCCGGATTTCCTCCGCCAGCTCGCGCCGCAGCTCGTATTTGTATCGGGCTAGCCGGTCCAGCGGGTAGCCTTTGCCGCTCATCACCGCCTCCAGTGCGCGCTGAATGAAAACCCGCGCGGCCGGCTTGGTCACGTCTGGATGCGGTATGCCCCGGTCGATCCAGTTCACGAGCCGGGGCAGGCTCCAGGCCGGCTCGTGGATCGCCATGGCCAATTGGTCGTGTAACTCGCCGACAAAAGCGATCTTCATCTTGCCCGTGTCGGATACGTCGATCTCGCCCGCCTTGGTGTCGCCATGGATGGAGAAGCGCTTGGCGAACGGCGCGGGATCGCACTCGGCCAAGTTCCATGGCAGGTCAAGGAAATGATCGGGGCCAAGCAGCTCCAACTTCCCCTGTCGCCGGATGCCGAGCCGGGGCACGATGAAGGGCGGCGCCTCACCCTCGGGCAGCTCGGTCGCCTGTATCCGGTTCGACCGCATGAACAGGCGGTCGATGATCCTATCTGCCCCGTTCACCCTGGCGAAGGCGAGCTGGATCGTGTTGCGGTCGTCCCGCGACAACGCCCGGGTCACGCCGAGCTTGCGCGTGCCGGGATTGAAGGTAACTCGCGCTTTCAGCGCGGCCGGCAGCTTCTCGATCGCTGCGACAACGTCCTCCGCCGTCGCGCCTGGTTCATCCGGCAAGGGATCAGAGTTGTGGACGTAGTCGGCCCGATCCTCTGCGAAATTGAAATTGCCGTGGGCCTTGACCAGTTGCTCGGCTTCGAGTTTGTCGAACCCCGCACCTTCGACCAGCCCGTCCTTGAGGCGACTGGCGACTAGCTGGAAGTCGCCGGAGGCGACGTAGGCATAGGCGCGGTTCAGTAAATCGCGGGTCTTACGCCGCGCCTTCGGCATCCGCAGCACCCGGCCGAGGATCTGCTCGACCGCGGTGGGTGATGACAGCTCGGCCACGGAACACAGGACATAGGCGAAGGGGCAATCCCAGCCCTCCCGCAGCTTCTGCACCGTGATAACATAGCGCACCGAGCATGAGGGGTCCGCGATGTCGTCTATGGCGTCCAGTTCAGCGTGGCCGGTCGCGTGGATCGCGATCTGGTCACGGGGAATGCGCTTATCGTCGGTGAGAAACTGGACCACGGCCTCGGGCGTGTGCCGGTGCGGATCGGCCTTGGACTTCGCCTGCGCCTGAAACAGCACGATAGGCCGTATGTATTCGCCCGTCTCGGCCCGCTCGGCTTCGGCCGCCGCCTCCAGCGCCATCTGGCAATCGAGCGCCAGCCCGATCACTTTCTTCCAGTCCGTGTCCGTGTTGAGCCGGATCGGAAGCTTGATCATCTCCTCCGCCTTCAACTCAGCCGCCGAGACGTGGAACAGCACGTTGGAGGGGAAAAACTCGTTGGCCTCGTCCTCTGTCAGCTGCGGCGTCGCCGTCAGCTCGAGGATCAGCGCGGGGTCGAACCGACGTAGGGTCTCGAAGGACAGTGGCGTTCGGGCATTGTGCGCCTCGTCGACGATGACCATGGGCCGGTGCAGCCGCAGCACGTTGGCCAGCGAGGCAACCGGCCGGTCCGATCCTTCCACCTTCTCCAGCCGGGCCAGCTGCTCGGCGGCGAGACCGCTGAAATGATCCATCAGCGCGCCCGCGTCCTGATAGACTTTGAGGCCGCCGGTGTCGTCGCGCCGGAAGGCTTGCAGCGTGCCGACGATAATGCACGCGCCGCCGGTCGCGTCGGGGCGGGAAAGGCCAACGCCTCGGCCACCGTTAAGACAGACAGGTTGCGCCCGAACTCGGCCGCCAGTGCGCCGCGGTAGGGATGGTTGAGGTTGCGGAGCGCGGCCAGTGTCTGGTCGAGGATCGCGGTCGACGGGACCAGCCACAGCACCATGGGGTTGGTGGTCTGGAGATATTCCTTGGCCGCCACGCCGACCGCGTGTGCCGCTACAATCGTCTTTCCGCCGCCGGTCGGGATGCGGATGCAGACATAGGGCGTCTGTGGGTCCACCTGGGGCGCCGGCGAGTAGGTAATTTTGGTCGCGTCGTAGAATGCGGTGCCGGCGCCCATCAAGGGCACCTTGCTGAGATATGCCCGAAGCGCCCGCAGCGCTTCGCGCTGATAAGCCACGCAGCTGAAAATTGACGGCCGCCATCAGTCAAGACCCCTCGACCTGGTAGGGTATCTGTTTGAAGATCGCGCCGGCAGCTTTCAGCCGGTCGGCCGAAACTGTGCAGCCCTCGGCGTAGATAACGCGCGTCCCCTCGAACCCCCCGGCGGGGCAGGCAGGTCCACCAGCCGGTCGGGCGTCAGCACGTTGCCCGCCGCCTCCCGCGGGGTTTGCGGGTGGGCTTGATCGAACAGCAGGTAGATGGCGCGGCCATCGTGAACGCCGAGCAATTTTGATTGCGCCCGCCGCGGGATCGGCACGCCGGTTTCCGCGAAAAAGATGTGGGCCGCGAGGTCCGGATAGGTGATCTCTGCCCCACGTCGCCGAATTCGTCGAAGAGTGCGTTGCCGAGGCGGCAGAAGCGAAACCCACCACCTAGCGCGTCGACTTTTTTGGACAGGTCATCACGCTTATGATAGCCGGCGATGACGCGCTGCAGCCTCTCAGCTGTTATCTTGCGCGCAACCTCCTCTTCCGCTTCTACTAAAATAAATTGCCGCTTCCCACCGTCCTTTCGGTTTGCCTTTAGAACGGAGTGCCCGGTTGTTCCCGTTCCAGCAAAGCTATCTAATACAATCGAGTTCTTATCAGTCGCTATATGAACGACGTAGTCTATCAGATCACTTGGCTTCGGTGTCTCGAATATATCTTCATCACCTAAAATTTCTATTATTTCCTTCTTGGCTCTTTCATTGTCTCCAGCCTCAAGCAGCGAGCCAAAGTGTGTTCGGCGTTATTCCGGTTTTTTCCCATGGAAATACCTTAACCCTCGGGCGACCCCTACCCTCTCTTGGGAAATAGATTTTATTGTCTGCCTTCAGCTTTTCATATTCTGGCTCTGTGGCTCCCCAAGATCTTCCAGGCGGTGGAAGCAATGCTTCGCCATTTGGTGAAATGATCTTATACCATTGGTTCTTTCTGAAGCCGGGCGCTTGAAAAGCAACTGACGACCACTCGCCCCGCGCGTCATTGTCCAGATTTGAAAACCCAGTCTCCCGATCGGGTAGCTTGTTGCGTGTAAGTTTCCAAAGGTCAACGCCGCGCTTTGCATACGCAACGATAAAGTCGTGATTGTACGCCTATGGCAGGTCGGCTGTCCCGCGATGTTTTCTTCTGCCATACAATTGTGCGATGAAGTTTTTCCATGGAAAACCTCATCCATCAAGAAGAGGAGATTTTTTATCTCATACATCGTCGATCGATAACGAAGATTGCTCCATCGTCCCGTAAGAAATTCTCGCAGCAATCGCAAGCGCGGATACATCATGCACAGCCATTTGTCGTGGCGGGACAGGTCTTCGGCCTCCTTGCCGACAACTGCCGAGCCACGTCCTGATTTCCGGGGAGTTGACGTTGTCGTTGTAGACCCAGCCCTCATTGCCGGTGTTGTAGGGCGGGTCGATGTAGATGCACTTCACCTTGCCGGCGTAGTAGGGCAGCAGCGCCTTCAGCGCCTCAAGGTTGTCGCCCTGCACCAGCAGGTTGCCCGCGTCCGGATCGCCGACGCGACAGTTCCCGTCGCAGTGGATCAGGCGGTACGGCACCTCGCGGTGATGGTTCACGACGGCCTTCTTGCCGATCCAGTCCAACGTCGGCATCCACGCTCCACGTTTTTTTCAGCCTTGTCCGACGAAACGCCCGGCCGATCAACCTCTTGCGCGCGCCCGCCGCCAAGGATCACTGACAACACCTCGCTGCGCCTGGCGCCGGGGCCGAAATCGGCGAGACGTGCGGCGGCGGCCTGCGCGTCGAGGCTCGCCCGGCGAGATGCGCCAGGCGCCGGTCGTGCCGTCTGCGGCATGTTCGCATGCTCTTGGGCAGCTACAAGCCGGCCCCTGAGGTAGCCCCGCGAATGTTATCTTGGGGCCAGGCTGGCGTGCATCGGAAATCGCGCTTGCTGCCGGTCCGGCCTCGCGGCTGCGGCGATACAAGCCGGCATAAGATGGTTGCGCGTGCGCGCCGAACGGACGCTTGGCGACGATCCCGTCGAGGGCAAATGAACCTATCGTCGCGCCCGTTGTGGAACCGACCCGACAGCCTCACCGCTGTCCTCTCTTTGCGGTGGCCTCCTCCCCGGGGAAATCCAATACGTCGACGCTATGATCGCTGCCCCTACCGATGCTCGCTTCGCATCGACACGCCGGATGCCCCCGCCGGCGCGGAAATCGAAGCTGTCCACCAGTTCGGAAAGGCCCGCGCCAACAACGATCAACGTTCCGGCGACGCGCGCCCAAAAAGAGCCAAGGCCCAGGTTGGTTTTGGCATCTCTCCTCCGATGTATCGGACCACAGCGGCGCGCGCCTGACATCGTTGCGCCTTAACGCCGATCACATGAAGAAATGATGCACCCCAGGTGGCGGATGGCCCGAGCCCGGCATTACGCCGCCCGCGGGATTGGAACGTCGCCGATTGGAGCAACCGAAGATCGCGCATTTCCTGGCTTAAGCCGGGGGCGGCGCTGCGCGTGGGGCCGCCCACGGCCTTTCGCCTATAGGCGCAGCCATCGTCCCGCGGCCCCAGGCTTCGGCCCGGGCGCAGGATCTGCCCGTCCGCTTTCGAGGATGTCCGGGGCGTCTGTCGGACGTCGTCCTCGGCTATGGCATCCAGCACCCGCAGCAGGTTCCGCTGCCGCTGCCGCTGGCTCGGTGCCGCAGGCTTCGTCAGGGCCGTTTGCAAGGTCTTCCTCGCCCGGGAGAGGCGCTGCGAGGTCTCGTCAGTCGACTTCGGTGAGCCGGTCTCCGGCCGCTTCATCGGCTGCTCCATCCAACACTTCGACGGCCGCGGGCGATTATCTCCGAGGATACTCATGACGCATGACGCTCCATGACGGACGTTCGCATTGCTGCCAACGCTCAAACTGAACCAACAAGGCCGCCAATCGCAATGTCTGGCCGAAATGAAACAGGCGTCATGGAGCGACATGCGTCATGGTCGGCGATGCCGGAGCGAGGGGGGTCGGCGGCGGGTGCCCCCCCCCGCGCCCGCGATCATAAAAGCGGCGCGGCGGGATTGGCCTGCCACCGCCCCCCCCCCCCCGGAGGCCCAACGCTATTGCAGGATCGGCGCCTTTACGAACTGTCGTGCGTCATCCGACCCGCAGTCCGTATGGTCGGCAGTCTCAGCCGGCCCGTGCTCCCGCAGCTGGATGCCGGACCAGCCCCGGCCCTGGTTTTTCCGGGTGTTCTCGAACCCGCGCTTTTTCAAGCTGTCCGTAAAATCCCTCTGGGTTCCGGGGATCTCTCCCGCGGCGCGCGCATAATCGCTGAATTTCGAGTAGAGGCCGGCGGTTGGACACCACAGGCCGTCGTTGCCGGGTGCGGTGTCGCACTCGTCCCCCAGGAAGCGCCCCAGCAGGTCGCCTGCGCCGAAAACGTCGTCGGTTGCACGGTTGGCGGCGGCCGGGGGCGTCAGCCCGATCCGCTGCCACAAAAGCGCCCCGTCGATCATCCAGCGGAGGATACCCGGCCACTCCAGTTTCAGCTTCTCACGCAGGCCGTGGTCGGCCTGCCTGGGCTTCTGCGTGAAGGGAACGACAATCAGGCGCCGGCGCAACGCGTCGTCGGTGGCGTCGACCAGCGGCGCATGATTACCCGTGACCGTCAGCTTGAACTCCGGCGTGAAGGTGAAAAAGTCCTGCCGCATGAACCGTGCGGGGATCGGGTCGCCGCCGGTGAGCCGCTTGATGCGGGCCTCGTTCCAGCGCCGACCCCTCTCGGTCTCGGCGGCCGTGACCATCCGCGCGCCCAGGAGCCCTGCCAAGTCGGTCGGGTGGCGCTGGCCGCTGGAGGCGAGCAAGGCGTCCATCTCGACCACCTCCGCATAGCCGCCCATCAGGTGGTAAACCGTGTCGACGGCCGTGCCCTTGCCGTCCCGCCGGGGCCATGCGCCATAACGAACTTCTGCTCCTTCGTGTCGCCCGTCAGGTCGTAGCCGAAGCCAACACTGCAGGAACCGGATCATGTCCTGGTCCCCGCCGGTTGCCTCGGCAAGGAACGCCAGCCAGTTGGGGCACTGGGCGGTCTCGGCGGGCGCGATCACGGTCTGCCGGCTGATGCGGATCTGCCGGGTCGGGCGCCCGCGCCTGTCCCGTCCGCAGGTCAATGGTGGCGCCTGGCACGCCCAACAGATAGGGGTCGCGGTCGAAGTGGTCTTTGGTTGCCGCCAGCTTCGGGTCGTTGGCCGCGAGGGCGAGCGCGCCCTTGATCCGGCTGTGGCTGATGGCGGGCGGCCGCTTGCCGGCGGCCCGCGCCAGCTCCTCGGCCAGCCGGCGGCACGCTTCGATGTGCAGGCCCTTCTCGTCCTCCGCCCAGCGGTCCCCGGTCCACGCAAGCCACCGGCCGCGGCTGTGGTCGTAGAGAAAATGCCCGTCGTGCCGGGCGGCAAACTCGCGGGCCAACGTGTTTCGTCCATGGCCGCTGCCGACCGGAGGCGGGCGACGCTGCTCCGGTTCCGGCGCGTCACCCACGCCCGGGCAACTGCCCGCGCCGTCATGCGGTCGTCGGGCTGCCTGTCCAGGTGGCCGCGCGAGAGGTCGCAGGCGAACGCCAGCTCGGCGAACACCTCCATGCTGCCCTCCTTCGCCTTGACCGCGCCGGCGAGCGACTGGAGAACCGCCGAGCCCGAGCCGTCCGGGAGGCCGCTGGTGTCGCCCCTGAGCCGGCGCAGGACCGTCCGGGAGCCAAGCATCATATCGCTGGCCTGGGGCGACAAGGTCGTCCGGTCCTTGCCGCGGAGTTCGCCGAGCATCGGCAGCAGCGCCTTGATGCCAGCTTCGATCCGCTCGCCCTCAATGCCGGCGCCCTGCGCGCCCGCGCCATCCTCTGTCATGGGGCCTGGCTTCTCGACCCCGGCCTGCGGGGCGGCCGGCGGATCAGCCCGGGTCTGCTTCTCGGTCGCGGCAGGTGCGGGCCAGCCCGGCAGCTCCAGCAGGGCATCGCGGATGCGTGGAAAGTCCTCGGGGCCATAGGTCCGGCTCGGGTCCGCGTCGATCAACGTGGCGCAGCCGTCCGGGCGGCCCGACTTAATGTTCGGACCTGGCAGGCGCGCCAGACGATCCCGGTTCTGCGTCTTGTCGGCGCCGAGGGGCCGCAGCACCTGATCCCGCCACCGCATCTCCATGGCGTCCGCCGCTGCGGTGGCGGCGGCGTCAAGCGGCTGGGCGAGCTTGTAGTGGAGTTGCAGGCCATTGCCCGAAAAGACTGTTGCGGTGGGCCGCACCTCGGGCGGCAGACCGGCCACAAGCTGCCCGAGCGCCAGCATCTGGGCGCGTGCGGCCGCCCAGCCCTTCGCATCTCCCTCGGCTGGGCGGGAAGCCTTCGGCGGGTCTAAGTCAACCATAACTGCCGCGATGCTGGTGATCTCGGACTTGTTCGGCTTGGTCTTAATGCAGCCCTCTAGAACCGGGTTTGGCGTAAAATAGGCGTTGGCCTTGCCGGCGGTCGCCCAGGCCGCGCGGACATGCTTGGCAATGCCGGTTACATCATTGGCCGCGACAACGCGCGGCGCATAGGGTCCGCCAGTGGCACCCATCAGCGCCATGTGACGAGAGACGGTGCCCAGCTCGGCCTCCGGGGTGATGGCTGCCACCAAGCGCGCGGCATCCTCGCAGCTCTCTTTCACCTCGGGCGACATCAACGCGACCTCGCAAATTTTGCTGTCTAGAGTCGCCCAGCGCTCCTGCCATTGGATTATGCGCTGGTCGAAATAGAGCGCCGTCACCTTCGTCTCACTGCTCGCCGGCGGCAGCTGGACCAGACACGCGATCCCGGGGCCGAACACTTCTTCGACAAACCAGCGGGCGATCCGACCTCCGGAGAAGGCGAAGCGCTCGGCCATGCACTCGACACACAGCGTGGCCGTGGCGCCCCATTGGGCCGGGGTGGGACGGTGGGCGGCAAGAAGAATAGCGGTATTGGGCTCTGCCGGGGTCCCCGGGCACGAAGATGCCGTCGCAGCAGGCGCACCTGTCGGCATCGAGGCCGGCGCCGGCGCGGCCGATAGTTACCTTGATATCCTCGAAACCGACCCGGTCCTGCGCCTGAAAGCCATTGCTGGCGAGGGGCACCGGCAAGACGCCGATCGCAACGGCCTCGCGGGCGATCCGCTCCGGGGAAGCGGCGACCTCCTTCCGGATGTTATCGACGCAGGTGGCGAGACGCCTCTTGTCTCCCGATTTGAACGGAAGCCGAATGCGCCTGCCGGACAACAACGCCTTTACGGCGTCACCGCGATCAGAAATTTTCATTTGTCCCTCGATCAATTTCGTCAAATGCGAGGCCGTAAGGCTTGCTGTTTGTCGCGGTCGTGCCATCCAAGGTGCGGGTAAAGTCCTTGGCCATGGCGGTAGCGTCGCGGCGACGTCCTTTTCGGCTTAGTTCTCGGTCCGGGCTTCCACCCAGCGCCGGACCCCATCGACGGGATAGCCGACGCGATTGGCGCTGATCCGCACGAAGGGTGGACCGGCGCCCTCCGTCCGCCGCCAGCGCGTCAAGGTGCTGACCGCCACGCCCAGCAGCTCGGCCGCCCGGTCGGGCGTCAGCAGGGCATAGCTAGGGAGAGGGAGCATCTGCGCGCTGTCTTCGTGCCTCATGCCGGCGCCTGCTCATGGGCGCTGGGGTGCAGCGCCGCGCGCCGCCGCGCTGTCCGGCCCGATAGGACGGAGGGCTGACGGCCGAGCTGCCAAAGCCGCAGCTGGCGAGGGAAACACCAGCTCGCCCAGAACGGCCACGACGTGCGGCAGCTCGTCCTCCAGGGCGAGCCGCAGCAGTCCCTCGGCGCCGATCCGATACCGGCGGCAGAACTCGTCCACGCTGAGGTGATCGGAGGCGTCAGCGCCGGTGCCAGCCACCGTCCTGATGCCGAGGTCGCGGTAGATTGACGCCCCGGGTTCTGCCGGGTCGAAGATGACGAGGCCGGCGCCGTTGTCGATGATCTCCCGGCAGCAGGGGCGGGTGGTCGTGCGCCAGCACCAGCAGGCCGTGCAAGGTCATCCCCTGTCGCTCCTGGAATTGCCCGACAGACATCGGTCCGTGGTCGAACGGGTTGAGGGGTCCCGCCATCGCGGCCTCCATTCGGATCAAACGCTGGTTCCAACTTGCCTGATTTGCGGCCGGCGCGGGACGGTCGGGAGAAGGGTGTTCTCCCGACCGGATGGCCCGAAGTTGACCCGATCAGTCCAGCGGGGCCCCAGCGGCAAGCCTGCCAAGGCGTCTCAGCGTCTCGGGGTCGTCCAGCCGGTCCTGGAATGCCCTCGCGCGCCGTGCGTCCTTCGCCGACAGGGCAATCCCATTTCGCACCGCCCGACCGAGCCGCCTGCAATCCTCGCGCTCGGCGCGGTCCACGCGCCGCTGCCGCTTCTCGAACCGATCAAGGTCGACGCCCGCCGGGATCTGGTCCTTGAGCGTGTTCGTAGGTGTCGATCACCGGGCGGCCGTCCAATCCCGCCTTGAAATGGGTGAGCCGCACGATCTCCGGCCATGCGGCGCGCTCGGCTTCGAGGGAGGGCGGACGCCTCCCCGACCCCGAGGGCAACGGGTCCAGGATGTCCGTCATCTGCCTGCCATGGGCTAGCCCCACCAGTCCGGCGACGACCGCGTTGAGTGCATTGGTGATCGGCCCGTCCAGCGCGCCGGCCAGCCAGTGGAGAGAATGGGCCGCCAACGTCTGAGCGCGCTGGTTCTTCGCGATCCGCTCCCGATCCGCGGCTGGCAGCCTGGGGTCGCGGCGCGCCCTCGCCGCCTCCGCCTTGACGCGCGCCGCCTCCGCCGCCTGGTCCGGCTGCCCAGCGCGGCCGAGAAGCGCACCAGAGACTACCCCGCCGCCGTCGAGTTCCCGGATCAGATCGCCAAGGAGCCGCAGTATCGCGATCGCCGCGGCCCGTGTCGTGCTCGGCAGGCTCAAGTTCGTCCAGCAGCCGGTCCAGGCCCGCACGGGCCCGCTGGCGCCGCTTGTCGTCAGTTCCGTCCGTCAAGCCCGGCTCTCGATCTCACGACGTTCTGCCGGCTCTCGGGCGAGACGAGCCCTGCGAGATGGGCAGCCCACCTCTTGGCCGCTGCGCGGCGCGCGTCGAGCCGCGGCTCGCGGTCATAGATGGACCGCAGCGTTTCGGGCCGGTGATTGATCATGATTTCGCCGACGCTTTCCTCGACACCCAGCGCAGTCAACCCGGAGCGGAAGGTCCGACGCAGATCGTGGAGCGTCCAAGGCGCGTCCAGCCCCGCCGCCTTGCGCAGCTCCGGCATCATCTTGGACCAGCCGGAGATTGGCGCCTTGCCGTTCGTCGTAAACAGAACGGGCAGTCCTCGAACCCGAGTGACCCGAGGATGTCTTGTGCCATCGGCGGCAGCGGCACCTGATGCGCCAGCCCGTTCTTGGTCTGCTCGGGCGGCAGGTTCCACCAATCACCTTTGGCACCGATCTGGTCCCGGCGCATCGCCGCCGTCTCGCTGCGCCGCTGGCCCGTGAGAAGGAGAAACCGGACCAAGGCACCGAAGACCGGATTGACGCGCTCCGCCTCGCAGGCGTGCCAGAGGCGCTTGATTCGGCATCAGAGAGCGTCCGGCCAGGACGGGCGATCCTGCTCGGCCCGGGTGGCACGCTGCACCCGGTAGCCCTGCAATGGGTTGGCCGGGATCATGCCGCGGTCGGCGCACCAGCGCAGGAAAGTCGTAGGCGTGGCCCGCGAGCGACTTGGCCGCGCCGCGCTTACCCTTCGCCTCCAGCGCCTCGACCGCCTCCAGCACCTGCCGCCGGTCCAGATGCACCAGCGGCATGTCCTTGGTGAAGCCCAGCAGGTTCCGGCGCAGGACCGAAAGCACGTTCTTGCGCTCGCTGACATTGCGCCGGGCCTGGTCCGCGTCGTAGCGGTCGAGGGCGACGGACAGCGTGACCGCCTCACGCCGTTCCTGGAGCCGCTGGACGCGCCGCTCGGCCACCGGGTCCTCGCCCTTCATGACCCGGCCGCGGATCGCCATGGCGGCCTCCCGAGCGTCCTCCAGGGTGACGGCGCCAACCTTGCCGAGCGTGACCCTGCGCGCCGTGCCTGCGCGGCCGTGGCCGGCTCGATAGGCGAGGATGTAGGATTTCACGCCGGTGGGCAGGCAGCGGACGCCGAGGCCGGGAACTTCCGTGTCCCAGACGGTCGTCTCGGCCGCCGCCGGCGCCTTGACCTGCCGGACGCGCTCGCGGGTCAGCTTCATCCGTTTGGTCATGTCGCGTCGTCCTTTGTTGCGATTTCGCCCGAGCGGCGCCCATCCACGATCGGAGCACAGGTAGCACCATGGTAGCACCGGTTCGGGAACCGGGCAGCCATGGTAGCACCATGGTAGCACCGCAATGGCGTAGCTGGCTAGGGGGTCAATGAGGGGTTGGCCCGATGCGATCGATTTTTACTGATTATTCAGCGCATTGAGCAGCCGATGCGCAGGGGTCAAGCGGGGGTGGCTGCGACTATGGCACAGTGTTCACATCGCTGGGGTCACTGGTTCGAGCCCAGTACCGCCCACCAGTTCACGACCTGAGAACCTGTCCTGGAAGTTTCTCAGCGTGCCAAGCGGCGTAGCATGATCTTGATCATGGCGAGCTTGACGAGGGCTTCCGCCGTTCGGGCGAGGTGCTCGTAGTCGCGCGCGAGGCGGCGGTTGCGCCTGATCCAAGACAGGGTGCGCTCGACGATCCAGCGTTTTGGCAGCACGGCGAAGCCCTTCGTTCCGGGTTCGCGGCGCACGATCTCCAGACGCCATCTGCCGGCCGACGCGATGGTCTCGGCGGCCTTCGGCCCCTGGTAGCCCTGATCGGCGAACACGGTCTCGATGAAGGGAAAGCGCCGCCGCGTGCGCTTGTCGAGCACCAGCGCGGCGCCGTCGCGATCCTGCAAATTGGCGGGGTGGATCACGACGCGCAGCATCAGGCCGAGCGTGTCGACGAGCACATGGCGCTTGACGCCCTTGGTCTTCTTGCCCGCGTCAAAGCCCGTTTCCTGCGGTTTGCGCCCCCTTTTTCCGCCGATTTGACCGTCTGGCTGTCGACGATCGCCGCACTGGGCTGGGGCGCGCGGCCCTCCGCCTCGCGCAGGGCCGCGTAGAGCGTCTCATGGATGCGATCGAGCGTCCCGTCGTAGCGCCACAGGTCAAAATACGCCCAGACCGTGCTGCGCGGCGGAAAGTCCTTGGGAAGATGCCGCCACTGACAGCCGGTCTCGAGCACGTAAAGCACGCCCTGCAGAACCTCGCGCACATCGACCTCGCGTCGCCGCCCGCCGCGCTTCGCGGGCGGGATGTGCGGCTCGATCAGCGCCCACTCCGCATCGCTCAGATCGCTCGGGTAGCGCAGCCCCCGCCGACCATATCTCTGGCGATCTTCCCCACTCCACATCCGACGCCTCCATCGCTCCCCGGCGTCGGACACAGAATCACAAACGATTCCAGAGACTCAAGGAATTTCAGGACAGGTTCTAAGTACATGGCTTAACGAAGCTCACGGGCGCAGATCGCCCGCAGCGGAAGTTTCGACCCACGCCCCCCGAGGCGATATGGCGTGGGGCGGAATGCCAGATTCGGCGACCAGGTCAGGTGGCGAACTGATGCTCCGCGTTCGATCGGGCTCGAAAGCGCGCCCGGGCCCCGAGGGTTCAATCAAGGGCCCTGCCGGCCCGAACCTGCTTTCTTGGATCGCCGATTCACCCTACGATTGTTCAGGCCATATGGGGAGCGGCTATCATGAAAGCACTGTTCGCGCCCGTGGTGATCGGGCTGATCTCGGCGTCGACCCTGGCCCATGCGCAGGATGCCGCCGCGATCTACAGCGGCATGGACCGGATCCATCCGGCCTGGGCCGAGCACGGCATGGTGGTGGCGCAGGAGGCAGTGGCCGCGCAGGTCGGCCGCGACATCCTGGAAGCCGGCGGCAATGCGGTCGACGCCGGCGCCGCGGTGGCCTTTGCGCTGGCCGTGACGCTGCCGCGCGCCGGCAATCTCGGCGGCGGCGGGTTCATGATCGTGCACGACGCCGAGAGCGGCGAGACCAAGGCCATCGACTATCGCGAGACGGCGCCGGCCGCCGCCGACCGCGACATGTTCCTCGACGCGAGCGGCGAGGCCGACAGCGAGAAGTCGCGCTACACCGGCCTCGCCACCGGCGTGCCGGGCACCGTCGCCGGGATGCAGATGGCGCTCGAGAAATACGGCACCATGACGCTGGCCGAGGTGATCGCCCCGGCGATCCGGCTGGCCTCTGACGGGATCACCGTCACCGCCGACCTCGCCGACAGCCTCAAGGCGCTCGAGGACCGCCTGAAGAAGTGGCCGTCGTCAGAGCCCATCTTCTACAAGGAGGGCGGCGCCTTCTATGAGCCCGGCGACACGCTCAAGCAGCCCGACCTCGCGG
Organism: uncultured Alphaproteobacteria bacterium; assembly: GCA_963822985.1. Classification (GTDB taxonomy): domain Bacteria; phylum Pseudomonadota; class Alphaproteobacteria; order Rhodobacterales; family Rhodobacteraceae; genus Thermohalobaculum. The sequence continues at coordinate 517,288 of CAWGJU010000003.1, forward strand.
CGACGCTGCAGAAGATCGCCGACCAGGGGCCCGACGGCTTCTACAAGGGCGAGACCGCGCAGAAGATCGTCGATGCCGTTCAGGGTTCCGGCGGCCGGATCACCATGGAGGACATGGCGAACTACAAGGCCATTCTTCGCGAGCCTGTGCGCGGCAGCTATCGCGGCTACGAGATCGTCTCGATGCCGCCGCCGAGCTCGGGCGGCATTCACATCATCCAGATCCTCAACACGCTCGAGGGCTATCCGATCGGCTGGCTGGGGCAGAACTCGGCCGAGACCATCCACCTTATGGCCGAAGCGATGAAGCGCGCCTATGCCGACCGCTCCGAGTATCTCGGCGATCCGGCCTATTACGACGTGCCGCAGGCGGCGCTCATCTCCAAGGACTACGCGGCGAAGATCCGCGAGGGCATCTCGCGGTCGCGCGCCACGCCGTCGGAAGAGATCAAGCCGGCCGACCTCGCGCCCTATGAGAGCGATCAGACGACGCACTTCTCGATCGTCGACAAGGACGGCAACGCGGTCTCCAACACCTACACGATCAACTTCTCCTATGGGTCGGGCATGGTGGCGGACGGCACCGGCGTGCTGATGAACAACGAGATGGACGACTTCTCAGCCAAGCCGGGCGTGATGAACGCCTATGGCCTGGTCGGCGGCGAGGCCAATGCGGTCGAGCCGGGCAAGCGCCCTCTGTCGTCGATGAGCCCGACCATTGTCATGAAGGACGGCGAGGTCTTCATGGTGACCGGCAGCCCCGGCGGCTCGCGGATCATAACCACGGTCCTGCAGGTGATCATGAACGTCATCGACCATGGCGACAACATCGCCGAGGCGACGCTGGCGCCGCGCATCCACCATCAGTGGCTGCCCGAGGTGCTGCGCGTCGAGGAGGGGCTGAGCCCCGACACCATCGCGGCGCTCGAGGCCAAGGGCCACGACGTCGAGGTGATGGAGACCATGGGCTCGGCGCAGTCCATCGTCGTCGAGGAGGACACCGGGCTGCTGCTCGGCGGCGCCGACACCCGGCAGACCAGCTCCGCCGCCGTGGGGTACTAAACCCGAGGAGGGACGGCTGCAGCGCGGACCGGCCCGTCGCCTCGACGCTGTCGGTCCGCGCCTCGGTTTTTCGTGGCAGCGTGGGCGCGTGATCGCATCGGACGGCAGTACGGAAAGGCTGCGGCCGCGCATGCTACGACCCGAGCGTTACGACGACGGACCTCCATCGCCGCGGGTGTGGCAATCTGGCGGTGGCCAACGTCTCTTCGCGCGCGCTGGCGACGGATCGAATCGTGCCAACGGCTTTGCCGAAACCAGGGGCGACGGGCCGGGCGACGGTCATCACGAAGGCGCACCGAATGCGCCTGGCGGCCCCGCCTCCGACCCGAACCGGTGGCAAGCGCTGCGCGCACGGAAGCGGACGGTCGTCGACGAAAATGGCGTTCGCGTCTACGACGACGCCGATCCCTCGACCTTGGGTGGATGATTCGGGCACCGACCTCATCGCGGGCGCCGACGGCTCGGACCTGCTCTACGGCGGATGCGGGTGCGACGGAAAGCGGCGCCGCCCGCGTATCTGCTGGTGGACAGGCAAGGTCCTCGAGAGCCAGGAGAGCAGGCAATGGGCAAGGCGCTGACGGGTACGGCACCGAGACGCACGACACCGAGACGCACGACACTGGCAGGCACGACACTGGCAGGCACGACACTGGCAGGCACGACACTGGCAGACACGACACTGAGAGGCATGGCGGCCGCAGTCGGGTTGCTGCTGGCGACAGCCGGCGGTGCGGCCGCGAGCGACTGGGCCATGCGGATGTTCGAGCGGGTCGACGTGGACGGCGACGGCGTGATCACGATCGTCGAGGCCGAGGCGGCGCGCGACGCCCGTTTCGGGCGGGTCGACGCGAACGGCGACGGCCGGATCAGCCCCGACGAGATGACCGAGGCCGCTCGGTCGCGCGCGGCCGGTCATGCGGCGAAACGGTTTGAACGGCTCGACGCGAACGGCGATGGTGCCGTCGAGCGCACCGAGTTCGACGACCGCGCGCAGCAGCGTTTCCAGCGGCTCGACGCCGATGGCGACGGCACGGTGACGCGCGACGAGGTCGAGCGGGCGATGGGGCAGGGCGGCGGCTGATTGGCCGCGCGGGTCTGGACGATGCGAGGGGAAGCCGGTTGCGGAGAGCGGCGATGCCGGATGGCACGAGCATCGACGAGGACGCGGCCCTGCTCGCCCGGTTCGCTGATGGCGACCAGGGCGCGGCGCGGGCGCTGACCGAACTGTTGCTGCCGGGCGCCCTGCGCCAGGCCTGGCGGATGCTGGGCGACCAGGCCGAGGCCGAAGACGTGGCGCAGGACGCCATGCTGCGGCTCTGGCGGCAGGCGGCGAATTGGCGGGCGGGCGAGGCGCGCGTCTCGACCTGGCTCTACCGGGTGGTGCACAACCTCTGCATCGACCGGATGCGCCGCCGCCGCCCGCAGGTGCCGGTCGAGGATGCGCCCGAGCCAGTCGACCCCGACCCGGGCGTGTTGGCGCGAATGGCAAGCTCCGAGACCGGCCGCGCCGTCGCCGCCGCCATCGGCGAGCTGCCCGAGCGGCAGCGCCAGGCGGTGATGCTGCGGCATTTCGAGGGCTGGTCGAACCCGCAGATCGGCGAGGCGCTCGACTGCTCGGTCGAAGCGGTCGAAAGCCTGCTGGCACGGGCCCGCCGCCAACTGGCGCAGCGTCTGGGCGACGAGAAAGAGGCGTATCATGACGAGCAAGGCTGACGGCGATCTGGACGCGGCGCTCTCGGCGCTGGCCCGCGAGCTCGGGCCGGCCCAGCCACGGCCCTGCCCGGAGCTGGCCGCCGGCGTGCTCGCCGACGCGGCCCTGGCGACGCTCGCGCGCGAGGTGGAAGCTGCTTCGCACCGCCCTGGCGCCCAGCTCGTCGGCCGCGTGCTGGCCGACGCCGCCACCATCAGCGCCGCCGTCACCGCCGAGCGGGCGGCAGAGCAATCCACGCCGTCCCGGCAGCGGAGCGGCGAAACGGCGCGGCGCCGTGAACTGACCGGATGGCTTTTCGGCTGGAGGGGCGGTGCGGTGGCGGCCATGGTCCTCGGCCTCGCAGTCGGCCTTGGCGTCGGGCTCGAAGCGGGCCCAGGCGCCCTGCCGCTGCTCGATGCGGCCGATGCCGACCCACTGTCGCTGGCCGCGGCCGACTCCGCCATGCCGTTCGTGGAGGGGCTATGAGCCGCCGGGTGTTCGACGGAGGGAGGCGATGAGCACGGACGCGCCTGCGCCTGCGCCTGCTCCGGCCCCTGCTCCAGCGCCCACCGCGGCGCGCAGTCCGCGCTGGATGAAGCTGCTGTTGGTCCTTTCGCTGACAGCCAATCTGCTGGTGATCGGCGTGGTCGCCGGTCACCAGCTGCGTGACGATGGCGGGCGCGGCGGCGATCGCGCGGTTGCCTGGGTCCTCGATATGGTACCCGAGGATCGGCGCGCCATGGCCGAGGCGCATTTCGCCGAGGCGCGTGCGACGCTGGACGCGCCGAACGACGATCGCGGCGCCGACATGACGGTGATGCTGGCCGCGATCCGTGCCCAACCTTACCAGCCCGCCGAGCTCCAGGCGGCGATGGCAGAGCTCGGCGCATCGCGGGCCCAGCGCTGGGCCGTGCTGCGCGAAAGACTGGCGACCCTGCTCGCCCAGTTCACGCCAGAGGAGCGCGCCGCCTTCGCCCGCAACTTCGAGGAGCGGATGAACCGTTGGCGCAAGCGCCGGGACGGGTAGGCGAGGCCTCGTCGGGGGACGGCAAGGGTCAGGCCGGCGCCAGGTCCGCCGCGACGATGCAGCCTTCGTTCGGCCGCAGAGACACCCTCCCGCCGATCCGCTCGCCCGCGCGGTCGAGGAAGGTCGAGAGCAGCACCGCGCCGGCCGAGGCGCGGAGTTCGGCCGGCTCGCCGCCCATGTTCAGCGCGACGACCAGTCGCCTGGCCCCGTCCCGGCGCTCATAGGCCAGCACGCGGTCGGTCGCATTCACCTGCGCAAGGCTGCCCACGGCCAGCGCCGGCTCGGCGCGGCGAAGCCGCAGCAGCGCCCGGTAGAGCGCCAGCATCGAGCCCGGGTCGGCCGCCTGCGCCGCGACGTTCGCCCGGCTGTTCGGCTCGCCGAGAGGCAGCCAGGGCCGCCCGGTCGTGAACCCGCCGCCAGGCTCGTCCGTCCACGACATGGGCGTGCGCACGGGGTCGCGGCCGAGGCCCAGGCCCGGCACGTTCCGCTCCCACGGGTCCTGCACCAGCTCGGGCGGAATCGGCACGTCTACCAGGCCGAGCTCCTCGCCCTGGTAGATCGTCGGCGTGCCGCGCAACGTCAGGAGCAGCATGGCGGCGACCCGCGCCTGGGGGCCGCCCAGCCGGCTGGCGACGCGCGCGCGATCGTGGTTGCCGAGCACCCAGTTCGGCCAGGCGCCGGGCGGCAGCGCCGCCTCGTACCCATCGATCAGCGCGGCGACCGCCGTCGGCTGCCAGGGCGTCGAGAGCAGGTGAAAGTTGAAGGGCAGCTGGAAGCCTGTCAGGTCGACGCCGTAATAGGCCATCATCCGGTCGATTGGCAGATACGCCTCGCCGATCATGAGCGTGTCGCCGAACTCGTCCGCAACGGCGCGCATCACCAGGATTGCGTCATGCACCTCGGGCTGGTCCATCGTGCGCAACCGGATTACACTGCGCGCTGGCGACATGCCGGGCCGCCAATCGGGGTTGGGCGGATTGTCGCGCAGCTCGACGTCCTCGATCAGGTGGTGGATGGCGTCCACCCGGAACCCGTCGACGCCCCGGCGGAACCAGAAGCGCAGCACGTCCAGCATGGCCGCGCGCACCGCCGGGTTGCGCCAGTTCAGGTCCGGCTGCTCGGGCAGGTAGGCATGGTAATAGTATTGCCCCGTCGCCGCGTCGAAGGTCCAAGCCGGCCCGCCGAACTCGCTCAGCCAGTTGCTGGGCGGCCCGCCATCCGGACCCGGGTCGCGCCAGATGTACCAGTCGCGCCGCGGGTCGTCGCGCGAGCGGCGGCTCTCGACGAACCAGGGGTGCCGGTCCGAGGTATGGTTCGGCACGAAATCGAGGATGACCTTCAGGCCGCGCGCATGCGCCGCGTCGAGCAACCTGTCGAAATCCCCCAGCGTCCCAAAGACCGGATCGACCTCGCAATGGTCCGAGACGTCATAGCCGAAATCGGCCATGGGCGAGGGGTAGATGGGTGAGATCCAGATCGCGTCGACGCCGAGCGCCACCAAATGGCCGAGCCGCGCGGCGATCCCGCTCAGGTCGCCGACCCCGTCGCCATTCGAGTCCTGAAACGACCGCGGGTAGATCTGGTAGATCACGCCCCGCTGCCACCAGGCCCAATCGTCGCGCCCGCCCTGCATCCGGGGGCAAACCGGCCCGACCCAAACCGGTTCCGCGTCAGGTTGCGACATAGGTCTCGTCGAGCGCGTAGCCGGCGGCCCTGACGGTGCGGATCGGGTCGCGTTCGCCCCGGCTGTTCAGCGCCTTGCGGAGCCGCCCGATATGCACGTCGACGGTGCGCACCTCGACATAGACGTCGCGGCCCCAGACGAGGTCGAGAAGCTGCTCGCGGCTGTAGACGCGGCCGGGGCGCTGCAGCAGGCAATCGAGCAGGCGGAACTCGGTCGGCCCAAGATGCACCTCGCGGGCCGGCGCGGTGGACGCGGCGCGTCTCGCGGTCGAGGATCAGGTCGCCGAAGGTCGCTACCTCGGACGAGATGGTCGGCCGCGCCCGGCGCAGCAGCGCGCGCACGCGGGCGATCAGCTCGGGGATCGAGAAGGGCTTGGTCAGATAGTCGTCGGCGCCGGTGTCGAGGCCGCGGATGCGGTCCGCCTCCTCGCCGCGCGCGGTCAGCATGATCACCGGCATGTCGCGCAGTTCGGCGCGCGCCCGGATGCGCCGGCAGATCTCGATGCCGCTCAGGCCCGGCAGCATCCAGTCGAGCACGACCAGATCCGGCCGCTCCTCCTCGATGGCGACCATCGCATCGTCGCCATCGGCGCTGCCCCGCACCTCGAAGCCTTCGCGCGCCAGGTTGTATTCCAGCAGGGCGAACAGCGCTTCCTCGTCCTCGACGACAAGAATTCGCGCTCCCATCAATCGGCTCTCCCGCCCTGAGCGTCACCGGGCCCTTGCCCCTGACCGAGCGACATCTCTTCCCAGCTGCTGCTCTTCGGCCGGTCGTCGCCGAGCGGCCGGCCTTCGACGGCGTAATAGGTCATCTCGGCGATGAAGGTGGTGTGGTCGCCGATGCGCTCGAAGTTCTTCACGACGAAAAGAAGCTGCGAGCAGATGCCGATCGTCCGCGGATCCTCCATCATGTAGGTGATCAGCTCGCGGAAGATCGAGTTGTGGATCTCGTCGATCTCGACGTCGCGCTTCCAGACCGAGACCGAGAGCGCCGCGTCGCGCGCCGTGTAGGCGTCGAGCGCCTCGGCCATCAGCGTGCGCGTCTGCTTGCCCATGCGCACGACCGAGGACATGACGTGCAGTGGGCCCGACTGGTTGAGGATCAGCGTCCGCTTGGAGACGTTCTTGGCGAGATCGCCGATCCGCTCGAGCGCCGAGGCGATCTTCAGCGCGGCGATCACCTCGCGCAGGTCCTGGGCCATGGGCTGGCGCAGCGCCATGACCTGGATCGTCGATCTGCTCGAGCTGCGCCTCCATCCGGTCGAGGCGCTTGTCCGACTGGATCACCTCGGCGGCAAGATCCGAATCGCGCGTCTGCAGCGCCTCGATGGCCTGTCCGAGCTGCTCCTCGGCGAGGCCGCCCATCTCGGCGATGCGCGACGAGATCGCCTTGAGATCTTCGTCGAAGGCTGTGACGATGTGCTTGCTCATGATACATTTGCCGCCTGCCTCAGCCGAACCGGCCTGTGATGTATTGCTGCGTCTTCTCGTGCTCGGGATTGGTGAAGATCTTCGACGTTTCGCCGGATTCGAGCAGTTTGCCCAGATGGAAGAACGCCGTCCTCTGGCTGACGCGCGCCGCCTGCTGCATCGAGTGGGTGACGATGACGACGGAGTAGTCGCGACGCAGCTCGTCGATCAGCTCCTCGATCTGGGCCGTGGCGATCGGGTCGAGCGCCGAGCAGGGCTCGTCCATCAGCAGCACCTCGGGGTTCGTGGCGATGGCGCGGGCGATGCAGAGGCGCTGCTGCTGGCCGCCCGACAGGCCGGTGCCGGGCTCGTTCAGCCGGTCCTTGGCCTCGTCCCACAGGGCGGCGCGGCGGAGCGACTGCTCGACGATCCCGTCGAGATCGGCCTTGGAGCGGGTAAGCCCGTGGATGCGCGGGCCGTAGGCGACGTTGTCGTAGATCGATTTCGGGAACGGGTTCGGCTTTTGGAAAACCATGCCGACCTTGGCGCGCAGCTGCACTGGGTCGACTTGCTTGTCGTAGATGTCTTCATTGTCGAGCAGGATCTCGCCTGTCACGCGGCAGATGTCGATCGTGTCGTTCATCCGGTTGAGACAGCGCAGGAACGTCGACTTGCCGCAGCCCGACGGCCCGATGAAGGCGGTTACCGTCTTGTCGTCGATATCGATGTCCACGTCCTTGATCGCGTGCGCGTCACCGTAGTGCACGTTGACCTTGCGGGCCGATATCTTCAGGTCGGTCGCAGCCATCGGCGTCACGATCTTTTGCATCTTGACCATGCTTGGTTCCACCCCGTCTCTTTCACCACCGCCGCTCGAAGCGTCTGCGCAGCACGACGGCGAGCGCGTTCATCAAGATCAAGAATATCAGCAGCACGCAGATAGCCGCAGAGGTGCGTGACACGAAACCGCGTTCCGGACTGTCCGCCCAGATGAAGATCTGGGTTGGCATCGCGGTGGCCGCGTCCAGCACCCCGCCGGGTGCCTGAGTGATGAAGGCGTTCATGCCGATCAGCAGCAGCGGCGCCGTCTCGCCCAGCGCCTGGGCCAGCCCGATGATCGTGCCGGTCAGAATGCCGGGCATGGCCAGCGGCAGGACGTGGCTGAAGACCACCTGGTGCTTCGAGGCCCCGAGCCCGAGCGCCGCCTCGCGGATCGAAGGCGGCACCGCCTTGATGGCCGCACGCGTCGCGATGATGATCGTCGGCAGCGTCATCAGCGCCAGCGTCATGCCGCCCACCAGCGGCGCCGAGCGCGGGAGGCCGAGCCAGCCGAGGAACACCGCGAGTGCCAGGAGGCCGAAGACAACCGACGGCACCGCGGCCAGGTTGTTGATGTTGATCTCGATGGTGTCGGTGATGCGGTTCTTCGGCGCGAACTCTTCGAGATAGATGGCCGCGGCGATGCCGACCGGGAACGAGATCACAAAGCAGACGAGCAGCGCATAGAACGACCCGAGCAGCGCGCCCTTCAGGCCCGCAAGCTCGGGAAATCGGCTGTCGGCGTTGGTGAAGAGTCCCCAATTGAACGGTCGGGAGATCAGCCCAAGCTCGGCCAGACGGTCGAACCAGGCGAGCCCCTGGTCGTCGACGCGGCGGTTCGCCTCGACGAGATCGCGGTCGACTTCGCCCTTGGCCAGCTGGTCGTACGGGTCGGAGACCGGCACCGACATCGTCAGCGTCTGGCCGATCAATCCCGGGTTGGCGACAACCCGGTCGCGCAGCAGATACTGGGCGCCGTTGCTGACGATGTCGGTGATCGCGCGCTGCTCTCTCGGCGCCGTCACGTCCGGAAAGAGATCGAGGATGGCGCTCCGCACGATGGCGCGATAGTTGCCGCCCGCCGGATCGTCCGGTTGGACATGCTCGGTCGAGACGTCGAACTGCAGCGTCACCTGGGTCTGGGTGAAAGCGGTGTAGCCTGTCAGGATCAGCGATCCGACGAGGATCGCCAGCATCGTGAAGGCAATGAGCAGGGCCGCGATGCCGGCAGCCCTCAGCCAGCCGTCCTGCGCGTGGCGCCGCTTGACGCGGCTGCGCAGGCCGGGGTCCGACCAGTCGACCGGACCGCTCGAATGCGTCGTGGTGATGTCGGCCATGGTCGGCTTCCTCAGTCGTAAAGCTCGCGGTACTTCCGCACCACGCCGAGCGCGATCAGGTTCAGAACAAGCGTCACCAGGAAAAGCATGAGCCCGAGCGCGAAGGCCGCGAGCGTCTTCGGGTTGTCGAACTCGCTGTCGCCGATCAACAGCGTGACGATCTGGACGGTGATGGTCGTGACCGAGTTCGAGAGGGTTGATCGTCATCGTTGCGATCAGCCCCGCCGCCATGACCACAATCATGGTCTCGCCGATCGCCCGGCTGACGGCGAGCAGCACGCCGCCGACGATCCCGGGGATGGCCGCCGGGAACAGCACCTTGCGCACAGTCTCGCCGCGCGTCGCGCCGAGCGCCAGCGACCCGTCGCGCAGCGAACGGGGCACAGCCGACAGCGCATCATCCGTGAAGGAGGAGATGAACGGGATCAGCATGACGCCCATGACGCTGCCGGCCGCAAGCGCCGTGTTCGGCGAGACGTCGAGGCCGATCGCGGCGCCGGCGCTGCGGATCGCCGGGGCAATCGTCAGGATCGCGAAGAAGCCATAGACCACGGTCGGAACGCCGGCCAGGATCTCGAGGATCGGCTTCGAGATGGCGCGGGTCCGACTGTCGGCGAACTCGTTGAGATAGATTGCCGACAGAAAGCCGATCGGAACGGCGACCGCCAGCGCGATGAAGGTGATCACGAGCGTTCCCACGAAGACGGGGATCCACCCGAACGCGCCGGCGCCGGCGACCTGGCCCTCGCGAATGGGGATCTGCGGCTCCCAATTCATGCCGAAGAGGAAATCCGTGATCGGCACGCGGGCGAAGAAGCGGATCGACTCGAAGATCAGCGACGAGACGATGCCGGCGGTCACGAGGATCGCCAGCGCGGCGCAGGTGATCATGATCCAAGTGGTGATCTTCTCGACCTTGTGGCGGGCGCGGAACTCGGGCGCGACGCTGCGGCGCGCGAAATAGAGGCCGAGCGCGCAGATGACGGCAACGCAGAGCCAGAGCGCGATCGTCGCCACCTCGTTCAGGCTGATGTAGTAGTCGGCAGCATCGAGCTTCCATTGCTCGGGCTGTCCGAAGATGTTGCCGCGGGCGATCGACTTGATCTCGGCCTCGACCAGCGAGATCTGGCCCGAGCCTAGGCCCTCGAGCGCGTCCGCGGGCAGCGAGGCCTTGACGATCGCGTCCATGATCGGACCCTGGAAAGCGAGCCAGACCAGGACGAAAAGGAAGGCGGGCAGGCCTGTCAGGAGCAGGGCGTACGCGCCGTGAAAACTCGATAGCGAATGGTATTTCGCACCGCCTGAGAACATCTGCGACCGAGCCGCGTGGCGGTTGACGAGATATCCCGCAACGGCGGCGACGAGGATGAGCAGGAAGAGATAGCCTACCAATTCTATGCCCCCCGGCGGCGAATGGACGATGCGGCAAGCGCGGCCGGCGCGAGGAGCGCCGGCCGCGCCGCAGAATGGCTCAGGAGCCGGGGGCTTCCATAGGCGTGCCTTCGGAGGCCGTCTGCTGGACCTGCTCGCGCTTCTCGTCGCCCAGCGGAATGAGCCCGCGCTCCGACAGATATCCGCTTGGACCCATCGCCTGTTCGGAGACGTACTCGGAGACGAACTCGTTCAGGCCTGGGATGACGCCGCGGTGCGCGTTCTTCACGTAGAAGAACAGCGGCCGCGAGATGCCGTACTCGCCGGAGGCGATGGTCTCCTCGTTCGGCTCGACGCCCTCGATTGCCACCGGCTTCAGCGTGTCCCGGTTCTCGTAGAGGAACGAGTAGCCGAAGATGCCGAGCGCGTGCGGGTCCGACTGCAGGCGCTGCACGATCAGATTGTCGTTCTCGCCGGCCTCGATGAACGGGCCGTCCTGGCGCATCCGCTCGCAGACTAGCTTCTTCTGATCGTCCGGCAGCTGCTGGACGGCCTCGAAGGTCTCGCAGCCTTCATGCATGACGAGCTCGACGAAGGCATCGCGCGTGCCCGAGGTCGGCGGCGGCCCGAACACCTGGATCGGCTCGTCCGGCAGCGACGAGTCGATCTCGTTCCAGTTCGTGTACGGATTCGGTACGATCTTGCCATCCACCGGAACATCCGAGGCGAGCGCCTGGAACAGCTGCGCCTTTGTCAGGTCGAGGTCGGGACCCTGGTTCGAGTGCGCGACCGACAGGCCGTCATAGCCCAGCAGCACCTCGGTGACGCTCTCGACGCCGTTCTCGGTGCAAAGCTTGAATTCCGACGCCTTCATGGCGCGCGAGGCGCCGGTGATGTCGGGGTGTCCCTCGCCGATTCCGCCGCAGAAGATCTTCATGCCGCCGCCGGTGCCGGTCGACTCGACCACCGGCGACGGGTTGCCGGTCTGGTTTGCGAACTCCTCGGCAACAGCCTGGGTGTACGGGAAGACCGTCGAGGACCCGACGATCTTGATCTGGTCGCGGGCCGAGGCGGCGCCGGCCAGTGCGACGGCGGCGATCGCGGTGACCGCGGCGGTGGTGAGATGTCTCACTGTGTTTCTCCGTAGGTGGTTGGTGACTGACGCGGCGCAGAGGCGCTGGACCGGTGCCGTCCGAAGACCGGTGCGCTGGCTGGCAGAACGGGTCGCCTGCACGTCACGCTCCGTTCCGGAGGGAGACCGCGTCCCCGACCGACAAGCACGCCCCCAATCGTACCGCTGAGCATCCGAGGCCGTCCTTTCGCACCGCTGGACAGGCATCGTCGTGTTTCGTTCGGATCCAAAACGGTTTGCTGACGCTGGCGTGAAGCTTTGATGACAGCCGGCGCCCGGACGGGCATCCGTCGAGCCGCTGCACCGCTTGCGCGCAGCCGTGCTCCGATCCACAATTTCGGCGGGCAATCAGGCTGCCGGATCGTCCGGCTCGCCAGGCGCCTCGCCCTCTCAAGAGCGCTCCGCCGCACGAGGTCCAGGTCCTCCTACCCTGAGCGGGTCAGTCTTAAACTGATTCACACCCGAGCGGCTCCCGTCCCCCGCCTCTGCTCGGCGAAACCACGGCGCGGCCCGTTCGTTGGCGGAATGCTGCTGGCGCGGGCGGTCCTTGTGGTGCGGCCCGCGGGACCCTAAAGCGTGCGGACGTATACGAGGGCAAAGTGACGATGCCGGAGGCGACCAGACTGAACACCGCGGTTTACCGGCCATACGCCGCCGCGGCGGCATAGGGCCGGCATGGATCTCTTCGCGGGGTTCTCCTGGGTCGGCCTGCTGCAGATCATCGGCATCGACATCATCCTGAGCGGCGACAACGCGCTGGTGATCGCGCTCGCCTGCCGCTCGCTGCCGCCGCAGCAGCGCAGACTCGGCATCTGGCTCGGCACGGGCGCCGCGGTCGTGCTGCGCATCGCCTTCGCGGCGGCGATCGTCTATCTTCTGATGGTGCCGTTGCTCAAGCTCGCGGGCAGCATGCTGCTGCATCTGGATCGCCATCAAGCTGTTGGTCCAAGAGGAAGAGGGCGGCGAATAGCGATGGCGAGCCGGCCAGCGCCTCGCTCTGGAACGCGGTCAAAACGGTCGTCATCGCCGACGCGGTGATGAGCTTCGACAATGTCATCAGCGTCGCCGCCGCCGCCAAGGGCAGCGTCGGGCTGCTGGCGCTCGGCATCGCCATCTCGATCCCGCTGATGGTGATCGGCGCGCAGATGATGCTGTGGCTGCTCGACCGCTTTCCCTGGCTGATGGTCGCCGGCAGCGGCCTGCTCGGCTGGATCGCCGGCGAGCTCGCGATCTCGGACCGGATCGTCGCCGATGCGCTCGGCCATCCCGGCCCGCTCGTGCATTATGGTGTGGCCGCGGCCACGCGCGCTCCTGGTGATGGTCGTCGGCTTGTGGCTCGCGCGCCGGCAGGCCGGGTCGGTGCGCGCCACGTCTTCGTCGGAGGGCTGACATGACGCGCATTCTCGTGCCGATGGACGGATCGGACTGCGCGCTCCGCGCGCTCGACCGCGCGCTGCGCGGGCTCGGTCCGCAGGACGAGATTCGCCTGCTGAACGTCCAGACGCCGATCCCCTCCTCGGTCGGCGACTTCGTCGACGCCGGCGCGGTCCACCGCTATCATCAGGAGGAAGGCGACGAGGCGATGCGCGCCGCCAAGGACCGCCTCGCCCGGTCGGAGGTGCCGCACACGGCCGAGATCAAGGTCGGCAACGTCGCCGAGCACGATCGCCGCCTACGCCGCCGACACCGGCTGCGACGAGATCGTCATGGGCAGCCGCGGACTGGGCGGTCTCGCCGGCATGATCCTCGGCTCGGTCGCCTCGCGCGTGCTGCACGCGGCCGAGGTGCCGGTGACGATCGTCAAGTGAGCCGATCGAGACTCGGCAGATCGCCAAACGAGGGTGCCAGAGCGATTTCGAAGCCGACCGCTGGTGAACGTCAGGCGACGTTATTGCTCGGCCGGCCCGCCCGGTAGTTCTCGATGTGCTCGATCACCTGGTGCCACAGCGTCCGCTGCGCCTCCTCGCTGGCCCAGGCGACGTGCGGCGTGACGATCACGTTCGGCCGGTCCAGCACGGTCAGCAGCGGGTTGTCCGGCTTTGGCGGCTCGGAGGTCAGGCAGTCAAAGCCGATGCCGGCGATCTGGCCCTTCTCGAGCGCCTCGACCAGATCGGCCTCGTTCGCCAGCCCGCCGCGCCCGCAATTGATCAACAGCGGCCGCCGCTTCATCCGGGCGAACTCGGGCGCCGCCAGCATGTCGCGCGTGGCCGGCATCAGCGGCGCGTGAAGCGAGATCACGTCCGATTGCTCCAGCACCTGCTCCCATGGCGTGTAGAGCGGGCCAAGCCCCTGCACCCCCTTGTGGGCGGCGAACAGCACGCGCATGCCGAAGGCGCGGGCGAGGTCGGCGACGCCCTGCCCCAGCGCGCCCTCGCCCATGATGCCGATGCGTCGAGCCGCGCAGGTCGCGGATCGGATAGTCGTGGAAGCAGAACTGCGCCGCCTCCTCCCAGCGGCCGTCCATCACCGCCTGGCGATAGCCGATGATGTTGCGGCGCAGCGCCAGGATCAGCGCGAAGGTGTGCTCAGGGACAGTCGTCGTCGCATAGCCGCGGATGTTCGAGACGACGATGCCGCGCTCGCGGCAGGCCGCGATGTCGAAGGCGTCGAAGCCCGTCGCCGGGATGCAGATCATCTTCAGGTCAGGCAGCTTGTCCAGGTGCTCGCGCCGGATGCCGACCTTGTTGCTGACGGCGATCTCGGCGCCCTGCAGCCGCTCGACGATCTGGTCGGGCGCCGTCCGGTCGTGGTCGATCCATTCGTGCTGGAAGCCGGGCTTGGTCAGCTCGACGGCCGGCGCCATCGTGCTGCGGTCGAGAAAGACGATGCGGCTCATGTCCCCCCTCATGCGGCCCACTCATGCGAACGCCCCGCAGTGCGGAGCGTCCACTTAAGTCGCTGCCGGCCGTGCCGGCAAGCGCTCACTCCGCCTTATATCACTCAGCGGCGAGGCGCGCCGACTGAGGCGCCTGGGCAAAGGCGCGCACCGCGGCGCCGACCCCCGCGCCCGGCTCGAAGGGAATCCCGGCATCGCGCATGGCGAGCTCGGCGCCGCCGAGATATGACAGGATCATGAGCTCGTTCAACGAGCCCAGATGCCCGATGCGGAAGACCTTGCCGGCGACCCTGGACAGACCGGCGCCGAGCGACAGGCCATAGCGTTGATAGGCGGTCTTGATCACCTCGTTGGCGTCATGGCCCTCCGGCACCATGATCGCCGTGACCGTGTCGGAATGCCACTCCGGCCCCGCGGCGCAGGTGCGAAGGCCCCAGCCCTCGACTGCGGCCCGGACGCCCGAGGCGAGGCGGTGGTGCCGGGCGAAGACGTTGTCCAGCCCCTCCTCCAGCAGCATGTCGACCGAGGCGCGCAGGCCGCGCAGCAGCGTCACCGCCGGCGTGTAGGGAAAGTAGCCCTGCGCGTTCGTCTTGATCTGGTCGTCCCAGTCGAAGAAGCAGCGCGGCAGCTTGGCCGATGTGCGCCGCTCCAGCGCCTTCTGGCTGACGCAGGTGATGGCCAGCCCCGTCGGCAGCATGAAGCCCTTCTGCGAGCCGGAGACGGCGACGTCGACGCCCCACTCGTCCATGCGGAAGTCGATCGAGGCGATCGAGCTGACGCCGTCGACGAACAGCAGCGCCGGGTGACCGGCGGCGTCGAGCGCCCGGCGCACGCCGGCGACGTCCGAGGTGACGCCGGTCGCCGTCTCGTTCTGGCAGACGAGCACGGCCTTGATCTTGTGCTCCTTGTCGGCGGCGAGGCGGCGTTCGTACTCGTCGGCCGGCGCTCCCTTGCCCCATTCGACGTCGATCACCTCGACCTCGAGGCCGAAGCGTTGGCAAAGGTCGACCCACAGGTGCGAGAATTGGCCGAACACCGCCGCCAGAACCTTGTCGCCGGGCGACAGCGTGTTCGCCACGGCCGACTCCCACCCGCCAGTGCCCGAGCCCGGGAAGATGAAAACCTGGCCGGTCTCGGTGCGGAAGATCTTCTTCAGATCCTGGAGCAGTGGCTTGGTGAAATCGGGGAAGTCCGGGGCGCGGTGATCCTCGAGCGCCACATCCATCGCCTGGCGGATGCGGAAAGGCATGTTCGTCGGGCCGGGAACGGCCAATCCTTTGAAGCCGGGCATGGGTGTCTCCCTTGGGGGTTCTTGTTGATCGGTTCGGCCCGGGTCAGGCGACCCGGACCTGGTTCTTGGCGAGCGCCCGGTCGACGGTCGCCACGATCTCGTCGATGGCCGGAGAGCCGAGGCCGAGCTGGCGGCCGACCAGTTGCACGAGGCGGTCGACGCGCTCGATGACCGGCGCGCCGGCCGCGACCGCGCGTGCCGCCGAGGACGGCTTCTCCAATCCTTCGGCGGCCTTGGCGTACTTCTCGAACGTCACCTGCGACTCGGGCTCGGCGCCGAGCTCCCGGGCGATGGCGTCGACATGCTCGTAGATGGTGCGCGAGAGCTCCGGATCCTGGTGCACCGCCTCGCGGATAGACCGCGTGCCGCCCGGCAGGATGCAGCGATAGTTGCCGGTCAGCAGCATGCTCCACTTGGCAAGTGGCACGAAAAGCGAGTCGCTGACCCGCAGCTTGACCGGAACATCCTTGCCGTCGAGCGTCACCGCCTCGATGTCGGCCTCGATCTCGCGCAGCATGGCCGTCAGTTCGGGATCCTCGAAAGCCGCGGCCTTGAAGTTGGTGGGCAGGCCGACATGCAGCACGTTGGCGGGTTCGTCGGCCGGCCGGAAGGCCTGCGGGTCGGGCGAACAGAGCGTCACTAGCCCGGGCTCGAACCGGTCCCAGATCCGGGCGTCCGTGAACGCCGGCTCCAGCCTTGCCACGTCCAGCCCCGGCAGCCGAGCGAGGAAGGGCGGGGGCGGCATGTTCATGATCGAGAGGCAAGGCACGCCCGCCAAGGCGATGCGCGTCAGCAAGGTGCGGATCGAGTGGGCGCAGTACTGCGGCTCCTGCATGGCGAGCGCGACGAGGTCGTACTCGGCCGGATCGACCCGTTCCGGGGCCGCGGCGTCGATGCGGCCCGGCAGATCGGCCGAGCGGATCGTCCGATGCGCGGCCTCGTCCTTCAGCTTGATCCTGACCGCCGTGCCTTCGGCGTTGATCAAGGCGGCGGTGGACTCGCGGCAGACCAACGTCACGTCGTGGCCGGCCATTGCCAGCTTGGTGCCGAGGAGCGAACCATAGGACGCGCCCAGAATGAGAATCTTGTAAGCCATGTGTCTTGCCTCTCCCGCAGCCAGCCTTTGCGTGTCCACGTAACGCCGCCGCAAGGGAGCGGTAGCAGAGCGGGCTGCCGGCGGCATTGCAAAACGCGTTGCTGTGTTGCCTGTGCACAAAACCGCGCTACCGAAATGTTGTGTTGTTGTGTTGTTCTTCGTTGAGCGTGGCCATCCATCGCGCAACCTCGCCTTGCTGCGGCAACGCGTCTTCCAGCAGCCGAGGCAGCGCATGCGGCATTGTCGAATGCCGCCCCGCCGAGCGATGTAGGAGGACCCTGATCCGCTCCCACGCGGCGATGAAGTTGAAGTCGGGTCGAGCGGGTTTACCTGCTTTGCCGGCGAGCCTATGCTCGGCCGTATACGAGGGCGCGGACCATCCGCACGCCGGCGACCGCGGGCTGGTGATGGTGTTCCGCCGCCTCTGAGCTGGCTCCAAGCCAGCCCCGAGCGCCCGCCCTTGACGCGGGGCCCTGCCGCCGTGCGACAAGGGGCTCCGGTTCGTTCAGGAGTGTCCCATGATTTCACATCAGACCATCGAGGACGCGGCCTACGAGATCACGACGCGCGCCGCGATCGACATCCCCGGCGACTATCTCTCGGGCATCAAGGGGATGATCGACCTCGAGAAGGGCGATCTCTCGGCCTTCGTGCTCCAGTCGATGGTCGAGAACTGGGAGGCGGCGACCGAGGACCGCCGGCCGATGTGCGCCGACACCGGCCTGCCCCGGTTTTACGTCAAGGTCGGCGACGAGGCGCCGCTGCGCGGCTTCACGGGGCTCGAGGCGGCGCTGCGGCGCGCCACGGCGCGGGCGACGCGCGAGGTGCCGCTGCGGCCGAACCGCGTCCACCCGCTGTGGCGCACCGACCACGACAACAATTGCGGCATCAACGCGCCGGAAGTGGAATGGTCCTTCGAACCCGCGGCCGACTGGATCGACATCACCACGGTGCACAAGGGCGGGCTGTTCGGCACCGACTACCGGATGCTGTTCCCGGGCGACGGCATCGACGGGATCAAGCGCTTCTTGCTCGACACGCTGATCGCCTTCGGCAAGCGCGGGCTCGCCTGCCAGCCGGCGATCGTCGGCGTCGGCCTCGGCGGGTCGAAGGACTGGGCGATGGTGCTCGGCAAGCAGGCCGCCTGCCTGCGCACCGTCGGCGACCGCAACCCGGACCCCAAGATCGCCGCGCTGGAATTGGAGCTGAAGGAGCTCGGCAACTCGATCGGCATGGGCGCGATGGGCTTCGTCGGCTCGTCCATGTGCGTCGACGTCCACATCGAGGTCGGCTACACGCACACGGGCGGGATGCCGATGTCGGTGCACACCTTCTGCCTGTCGTCGCGCCGCGCCACGGCGCGCATCCATGCCGACGGCCGGGTCGAGCACCGCACCGATCCGCGCTGGTTCACCCCCTATATGCGCCGGGAGGGCATCGAATGGCCGAGCGACGAGAGCTCCGCAAGGTCAGCATAGACCTGCCGGCAACGCCGGAGGCGATCGCCAGTCTGCAGCTGGGCGACGTCGCGTTCCTGAACGGCGTCGTCTACACGGCGCGCGAGCGCGTCTATGAGAAGGTATTGTCCGAGGGCGCGGCCCTGCCAGAGGGCATTACCGAGATCTCGAACGTCAACTTCCACTGCTCGCCCGCGGCGGCGCGCGAGGGCGACGGCTTTCGGATCGGCGGGGTCACGGCGACCGCGTCGTTCCGGTTCTCCAAGTACCTCGGCCGCTGGCTGGACCTGACCGGCACCAAGATCGTGATCGGCAAGGGCGGCATGCCGCGCCGCGACTACCTCGAGATCCTGGCGCCCCGCGGCGCGGTCTACCTGACCACTGTCGGCTATGGCACCGGCGCGCTGCTCGGCCGAGGCGTCGAGCGCGTCCGTGAGGTGCACTGGCTGGACGAACTGGGGCTCGCCCAGGCGCTGTGGCTGTTCCAGGTGCGCAATTTCGGCCCGTTCATCGTCGACTCGGACCTTCAGGGCAATTCGCTCTTCGCCCAGCAGGGCGACATCGTGAACCAGCGCCTGACCAGCCTCTATGACGGGCTGAAGCCACCTGCGCTGCACCGGTTCGGCGAGACCGACGACCGCCGCGACGAAGTCATGTAGTCGAGGGCAAGTCCGAGCGCGTCCAAAGCGCTCTCGCCCATTGATTCTCGCTGATCTGGCGGGCCGAACAGGAACCGACTCGGGCTTCCGCGGGTATCTGGCGGAGGTAACCGAGGAGTGTCCGACATGCATCGGAACGTGACTGCAATGTACCGTACGCGCGAAGTCGCCGATTTGGTCCGACGCGGCTTGGAAGAGGCGGGCGTGTCCGCAAGCGATATCCACGTCATTCCCGAGCCGACCTTGGACACGGCCCAGGACCGGGCTGTCGGCACGTCTGGAACCATGGCGGGCATGGGGGCCGGCGCGGCGCCGGCCGGAACGACGACCGCCGGCGCCCGCGCTGGCGCCATGCCCGGCGACGCCACAGCCGCGGGGCACGAGCACGCGGGATTTTCGGAAGACCCCGCGCATAGCGACCGGCTGCACGCGCTGCACCTGCCGGAAGAGGATCTGCGCACCTATCAGCACGCGGTGCGCCGCGGCGACTATGTCGTCTCGGTCGAGGCCGAGGACGCGGACATCGAGCGGATCAAGGAGATCATGCGCCGCCCCGAGGAGGACAGCTACCGGCTGGAGGAAAGGGACACCGAGTTCAGCGGCGAGACCGTCGTGCCGCACAGCCTCGGCGAGGGCCACATGCTGAACGACGACATGCGCGCACGGCGGATGACCTCGCATGACGACCCCTTCGCGCGGGTATACGAGCGCGACGCGCCGCTGCGAAACGCGCAGCGGCGGCCCTGAACCGGAACGGGAGAGAAAGCATGGCAGACTATCGTGATCCCAAGGTCACCACGACCCAGAGCCGCAGTAATCGCGGCATGGGCACCTGGATCGGCATCGTCATCGCCGCTCTGATCCTCATCGCGCTGATCTGGTGGTGGTGGGGCGGCAGCTACGACGCGGACGTCGTCGCGCCGACGACCGGCACCGTGACCGAGCAGCCCGTGACCGAGGAACCGGCGACCGTGCCGGCCCAACCGGCCCAGCAGTAGGGACAGTTCCATCCGGCGGGTGCACTTCGCGCCCGCCGGATGCGCTTCTCCGACGGCTCGTCGGGCGGTAGTGGTCGAAGGCCGGCCCGGGCCGCGGGCTCGTGGCCGGTCGAACGCGCAGCATCATTTGACGGATCGTCGCCGGCGCGCGATGAACCTGCACCCCGACCCAGCGCCCCGACGGACCGTCACTTGACCCTCGCCGATCAGCCCGAGTTCCTGGCCCTTACCCTCCTTATCTATTTCGTCGCCGGATTCGTGAAAGGGGCGATCGGCTTCGGCCTGCCGGTCGTGGCGATCACGCTGCT
Organism: uncultured Alphaproteobacteria bacterium; assembly: GCA_963822985.1. Classification (GTDB taxonomy): domain Bacteria; phylum Pseudomonadota; class Alphaproteobacteria; order Rhodobacterales; family Rhodobacteraceae; genus Thermohalobaculum. The sequence goes on from CAWGJU010000003.1 coordinate 537,463, forward strand.
GCCGTTCTTCGTCCCGGTCGAGACGGCGCTCGCGCTGAACGCGCTGGTCATCATGACCACGAACCTGCAGCAGATATTCCAGGCGGGCGGGGCCCGCGAGGGGTTCCGGGCGGCCTGGCCGATGATGCTGGGCATGGCGCTGATGGTGCCCGTCGGCGCGCTCTTCACCGTCGGGATCTCGACCAGCGCGCTGATGACCATCCTCGGCAGCTTCGTCCTGCTCTTCGTCGTCGCGAGCTTCGTCAACCCGGCCCTGCGGGTGCCGCGCGGCTGGGAGCGGCGGATCGGCTTCGGCATGGGGCTCGTCTCCGGGTTCGTCGGCGCGCTGACGTCGTCGCCCGGGCCGATCTTCCTGATGTACATCGTCTCCCTGCACCTCGGCAGGTCCGTCTACATGGCCGCTCTCGGCTTCATCATGTCGCTGTTCGGCTTCGTCGTGACGGCGTCCTATGTCTGGGTCGGTGTGGTGCGGTGGGAGCACGTGCCGCCCGGCGCGCTTGCGACGGTACCGGCCGTTCTCGGAATGTGGCTTGGCAATGCGAGCGGCAAGCGGCTCGGCGTCGCCACGTTCCGCAAGTCGGTGCTGGTCCTGCTGGGCTGCCTGGCCGTGCTGATGATCGAGAGGGCGCTGACATGACGGTGAAGGATACTCTGCAGGCGCGCTTTGGCGACGCGCCCGACGTGCCGGCCGAGGCCGAGGGGCTGGCGGACATGGCGGCGCGCGGCGTCTGCCGCCTCTATCGGCCCGAGCCGGTGGATCCGGCGCTGGTCAGGACCCTCTGCGCCATCGCGCTCTCCAGCCCGACCAAGTCCGACCTGCAGCAGCGCGACATCGTGATCGTGACCGACCCCGCCATCAGGGCTCGGCTCGACGCGATCACTGGGTTCGACTGGCAGCCGGCCGCCCCGGTCCTGCTGGTCTTCTGCGCCGACCATGCGCGCCAGCACCTCTGCCACGAGCTGGCCGGCGTGCCCTTCGCGAACGATCATCTGGATGGCTTCTTCAACGCCGCGGTCGACGCAGGGATCGCGCTCGCCGCCTTCGTCGCAGCCGCCGAGCGCGTCGGCCTTGGCTGCTGTCCGCTCAGCGTCATCCGCAACCGTGCGGCCGAGGTGTCCGACCTGCTCGGCCTGCCGGACAGGGTCCTGCCCGTCGCCGGGCTGACGGTCGGCTGGCCGGCGCGTCCGCCGCGCATCAGCCGGCGCCTGTCATTGGCCGCGACCGTGCACGAGAACCGCTTCTCTTCCGACATGGCGGCAGGCATCCGCGAATACGACCGCCGCCGGGCGCAGGTGCAGCCTTTCGCGCGCCAGCGCGATACCGAGCGTTGGGGCGAACGGTCCGAGTACGGCTGGTCCGACGACAAGGCGCGCCAATATGCCGAGGCGCAGCGCAGCGACTGGGGCACGTTCGTCCGCGCCAAGGGGTTCTCGCTCGACTGATCCGTCGGCCGATCACGTCGCCGCCATCGACCTCGCGCCGGGGCCGTCAGCGCTGCGGGAAGCGGGCGCGCGGAACCTTCGAACGACGGGCCTCGTTCCTCTGTAGAAAGGCGTCGACCGGGGAGACGACGCGCTGTGAAAGCCTTGCGCGGAGCTCCCAGCGCCGATGGCCGCTCCGCCAGAGAGGATGGAGAGCCTCGATGCGGACCGCAAACCTTCTCGCTGCCCTGACGGCCGGTTTCGGCACCCTCGCAAGTTCGGCCGCGACCGCTCAGGCGGTGGGCGCCGTCGCCTGCGCCGAGCGTGACGCCATCGTTCAGCGCCTCGAGCGCGGCTTCGGCGAGCAGCAGAAGGGCGCGGGCTTGGTAAGCGCCGCGCAGCTGGTCGAGGTCTGGCGCTCTGACGAGACGGGCACCTGGACGATCCTGATGACCGATGCCGAGGGCATGACCTGCATCGTCGCCGCGGGCGAGGCCTGGCGGGACGTCGATCAGAGCCATGTCGTCGCGGGCGATCCGACCTGAGGGCCGATCAGGCGGCAATCAGACGGCGCTCCCCTCGACCAGCAAATCGTAGAGCGCGCGATAGCGCGCGGCCGAGCTGTCCCAGCCGCTGGAGTGGCGCATGGCGTTGCGCTGCATGCCGCCCCACAGCTGGGGCCGGGCAAAGCAGGCCGTCGTTCGCGAGATCGCATCGGCCAGCGCGTCGACCGAGCCCGGCGCGAACTGGAAGCCGGTGGCGACGCCCGCTTTCAGCGCCGCCTCGTTGGCATCGATGATCGTGTCGGCGAGCCCGCCCGTGCGCGCGACGACCGGCAGGGCGCCATAGCGCATGGCATAGAGCTGCGTCAGCCCGCAGGGCTCGAAGCGCGAGGGGACGATGATCGCATCGGCACCGGCATAGATGCGGTGCGCCAGCGGCTCGTCATAGCCGGTGCCGACCCCGACGCGGCCGGGGTGGCGGTCGCAGGCGCGCGAGAAGGCTTCTTCCAACGACCGCTCGCCACTGCCGAGCAGGACGAGGCTGCCGCCGACCCCCAGCAGCTGCGGCAGCGCGGCGAGCAGGAGGTCGAGCCCCTTTTGCCAGGCCAGGCGGCTGACGACGCCGAAGATGGGCCCCGGGCCGGGCTCGAGCCCGAAGGCGTCGATCAGCGCGCGCCGGTTCGCCCGGCGGGCCGCCAAGCGCCGTAGGCCGAACGGCGCGATTGCGGCGTCGTGCTCCGGATCCCAGGCGTCGAGGTCGATGCCGTTCAGAATGCCGTGCAGATCCGCCGCCCGCGCGGCGATCACGCCGTCCAGCCCCATGCCGTACTCGGGCGTCATCAGCTCCTTGGCGTAGGTCGGGCTGACGGTCGTGATCGCATCGGCATGGACCAGTCCGGCCTTCAGAAAGCCGATCCGGCCATGGAACTCATAGCCGGCAGGGGTGAAGCCATCTTCCGGCAACCCCAGCTCGCGCCGGAGGGAGGCGTCGAACTCCCCCTGGAAGGCGATGTTGTGAACCGTCAGGACCGTCGCGGGCCGATCCGCCTCCCCACGCAGGTAGAGCGGCGCGAGGGCCGCCTGCCAGTCATGCGCGTGCACCACCTCCGGCCGCCAGCCGGCAAGGGCGCCGCCGCCGATCGCGGCACCGGCGCGGGCGAGCGCGGCAAAGCGCCGGTGATTGTCGGGCCAGTCGCGGCCCGAGGCGTCGCCGTACGGCGACCCCTCGCGGCGGAAGAGGTGGGGCGCTTCGAGGAGCAGCAGATCGAGTCCGTCCACGCGCGCGGCCAGCAGACGCGCCGGGCCGCCGAACAGATCGCCCGTCTCCAGCACCGTCTCGACCGTCCCCGCCCGCTCGGCGACGCCCGCATAGGCCGGCAGCAGGACGCGCACCTCGACGCCGAGTGGCGCGAGGGCGCGCGGCAGCGCGCCCACGACATCGGCGAGGCCCCCGGTCTTGACCAGGGGCACGCATTCGGAGGCGACGAAGAGGACGGCTAACTTGCGGCCAGCCACCGCTCCACCATCGGCCGCGTGATCAGGCAGATGCCGCTTTCGGTACGCCGGAACCATGTCGCGTCCTCTTGCGGGTTCTCGCCCACCACGAGTCCCTCCGGGATCGCCACGCCGCGGTCGACGACGACGTTCGTCAGCCGTGCGTGCCGGTTCACCACGGCCCATGGCAGTGCGACCACGCCGCGCAGCACCGAGTAGGAGTGCGTGTGCACGCCGGTGAACAGCAGCGACTGGTTGATGTGCGAGCCCGAGACGATGCAGCCGCCGGAGACCATCGAGCTGACCGCCGAGCCACGCCGGTCCGGCTGGTCGTGGATGAACTTGGCCGGCGGGGTGACCTCGCTATAGGTCCAGATCGGCCATTCCTGGTGGTAGATGTCGAGTTGTGGCAGGAAATCGGTCAGGTCGATGTTGGCGCGCCAGAAGGCGTCGATGGTCCCGACGTCGCGCCAATAAGGCGCCGGTTCATCACCGCTCATGACGCAGGAATCCGAGAACCGGTGCGCGACGGCGTTCCCCCCGGCGACGAGGCGCGGGATGACGTCCTTGCCGAAATCATGGCTGGAGTTCGGATCCTGCGCGTCCTCGATCAGCCGCTCGCGCAGGAAAGGCCAGTGAAAGACATAGATCCCCATGCTGGCCAGCGTGTGCTGCGGGTCGCCCGGCATGCCCGGCGGATCGGCCGGCTTTTCCAGGAAGGCGGTGATCCGCTGCCGCTCGTCGACGGCCATCACGCCGAAGGCCTGTGCCTCGGCGCGCGGCACGGTCAGGCAGCCGACGGTGACGTCCGCGCCCGAATGGACGTGCTGGGCCAGCATCTTCTCGTAGTCCATCTTGTAGATGTGGTCGCCGGCCAGCACGAGGAGGAAGTCGGGATCATAGCCGTCGATGATGTCGATGTTCTGCGTCACGGCATCGGCGGTGCCGCGATACCAGCTCTCGCCATCGAGGCGCTGCGAGGCGGGCAGTATGTCGAGGAACTCGTTGCGTTCGGCGCGAAGAAAGCTCCAGCCGCGCTGCAGGTGCCGGATCAGGCTGTGCGCATTGTACTGGGTGGCGACCATGATGCGCCGGATGCCCGAGTTCACGGCGTTCGACAGCGCGAAGTCGATGATCCGCGACTTGCCGCCGAAAAATACGGCGGGCTTGGCGCGCTTGTCCGTTAGTTCCTTGAGACGGCTGCCGCGGCCGCCGGCGAGCACGAAGGCCATCGCCTGCCGCGAGAGACGTGCGCCCGGCGGCGCTTCCGCCATCCCATCCTCCCCGTCGCCGGCCGTCTTCAGCGGCCGGTCCTTTGTCGCGCAAACGGGGCCCCGCGGTCCAGCGTTATCCCGCCGCAGCCTCGCGCTTGCGCTCCTCGGCGATCGCCGTCTCGGGCACGTCGATCCTCCAGATGTCGCGAGCATAGCCACGGATCGTCCGGTCGGAGGAGAACCAGCCGCAGAAGGCCGTGTTGGCGGCCGCCATGCGCGCCCAGCGCCGCGGGTCGCGAAAGACCTCGTCCGCCCGCCGCTGCGCGGCGAAGTAGGCGTCGAAATCGCAGGTCACGAGAAAGCGGTCATGATCGTAGAGCCCGCCGACCAGCCCGCCATACCGCCCCGGATCGTCCGGCGAGAACGTGCCGCTGGCGATCTCGTGCAGCACGCGAGCCAGCCGCGGGCTCGCCTCGATCGCCCGGCGGGCATAGCCGGGCTCGCCGCGCCGCGCCGCGACCTCCTCGGCCGTCAGGCCGAAGAGGAAGAAGTTATCGGGCGCCGACCCGCTCGCGGATCTCGACATTCGCGCCGTCGAGCGTGCCGACGATCGGCGCGCCGTTCAGCGACAGCTTCATGTTGCCGGTGCCCGAGGCCTCGGCGCCCGCGGTCGAGATCTGCTCGCTCAGATCGGCGGCCGGGATCACGATCTCGGCCATCGAGACGTTGTAGTTCGGCGGGAAGACGATCTGCAGCCGGTCGCGCGTCGCCGGCTCGGCGTTCACGACCCGGGCCACGTCGTTGATCAGCCGGATGATCTCCTTGGCCGCGCCATAGCCGGGCGCCGCCTTGCCGGCGAAGATCTTGACCCTGGGCGTCCAGTCGCGCCCCGGCTCGTCGCGCATCTCGAGCCACAGCGCCACCGTCTCGAGCAGGTTCATCAGCTGGCGCTTGTATTCGTGGAAGCGCTTGATCTGGACGTCGAACATCGCCGAGGGATCGACGCCGACCGCGTTCTCCGAGCGCAGCCAGGCCGCCATCCGCTCCTTGTTGCGCAGCTTGGCCGCCGCGAAGCGCTGCGAGAAAGCCCGCATCGTCCAGCAGGCCGCGCAGTCCCTCCAGCCGCTCGAGCTCGGCCGGCCAGCCCGGCCCCACCGTCTCGTCCAGCAGGCGGCTGAGGTCGGGGTTGCAGCCGAGTATCCAGCGGCGCGGCGTGACGCCGTTCGTCTGGTTGACGATCCGGTCCGGGTGATAGCCGGTCGAAGCCGGCGAAGACCGTCTTCTTCATCAGCTCGGTGTGCAGCGCCGAGACGCCGTTGACCCGGTGCGAGGAGACGAAGGACAGCGCGCCCATGTTGACCGCCCCGCGCGAGATGATGCGGGGCGCGTCGGGCCGCGGCCCGATCCGCCGCGCGTGCCAGTCCTCGATCGCGCCGATGATCTGGTAGTGGCGCGGCAGGATGCGGGCGATCATGTCCTCGGGCCAGCTCTCGAGCGCCTCGGGCAGCAGGGTGTGGTTGGTGTAGGCGAGGCAGCCCTGCGCGGTCTCGATCGCCTCGATCATCGCGCAAGCCGTGCTCGTCGGCCAGCAGCCGGACGAGCTCCGGCGCGGCGATTGCCGGATGGGTGTCGTTCAGCTGGATCGCGACCTTGGCGGGCAGCCGGCGCAGGTCGTCATATTCCGAGAGGAAGCGCCGCAGGATGTCGCGAACCGAGGCGGCGGCAAAGAAGTACTCCTGCTTCAGGCGCAGCTCGCGGCCCTCGGCCGTGCCGTCGTTGGGGTAGAGCACGCGCGAGATCGTGCGCGCCAGCGCCTCGGGCGCGCTCGCCATCAGGAACTCGCCCCGATTGAAGCGCTCGAGGTCGAAATCGCGCGTCGGCTTCGCCGACCAGAGGCGCAGCGTGTTGGCCCAGCGGCCGCTCCCAGCCGACGACCGGCGTATCGTAGGCGGCGGCCGGCACGGTCGTCTCGGGATGCCAGGTGGCGCCGTCGGGGCCGACATGACCGCCGAAGCCGATCGTGTACGCGACCTCGGGCCGCTCGAACTCCCAGGCATGGCGCTGCTGCAGCCAGTCCTCCGGCGTCTCGATCTGGCGGCCGTCCTCGAAGCTCTGGCGGAAAAGCCCGTGCTCGTAGCGGATGCCGTAGCCATAGGCCGGGATCGCCGAGCGTCGAGAGCGAGTCCAGGAAGCAGGCCGCCAGCCGCCCGAGGCCGCCATTGCCGAGCGCCGCGTCCGGCTCGTCGCCGACGATCGAGCGATAGTCGAGCCCGAGCCCCTCGATCGCGGCCTGCGCCTGCTCCTCGAGCCGGAGGTTGATCGCGACGTCCTCGATCAGCCGCCCGATCAGAAACTCCATCGAGAGGTAATAGACGCGCTTCCGCTGCTCCTGATAGGTCCGCCGCGTACTGGCGAACCAGATGTCGACGACCGCGTCACGCAACCAGAGCGCGAGCGCCATGCGCCAATCATACTGCGGAGGCGTGGTCGGGATCCTTCCCGAGCGAGTATTTCAGCCTGATACTCAATCGAAGCGCGCACTGGATTCGTCGAAGCCAATTTCATGAAGCTCTATCCTTTCCCCCGCGCACTCGGCGCTCGATGCATCCCCTGTCTCACAGCTTAACAGCCGAAGTATACGGGCACACACCCTATGCGACGTCTCTCGAACATGTTGACAACTGCACGGAGCCGTTCCACCGTGCAGGACTAGAGGCTGTCCGGCCCTAGTCACCGCTCGCAGGCGCTGCAAGAAGCGGTCAACAGATCGCGCCCGGACGCCCGCGGGCGGAGCGGACGTGCAGCGACGTGTCCGACGCCGTCCCTTCGGGTCTGGGCCTGACGTGAACGCGAGATGGTTAACATGCGCTGGTAAAGAAGTCGCAAACGGGACTGCCGCGGCGAGTGCTCGGCCAGGCCTCGCATCAGGTCGGATCAGGGTCGTGGAGAGCGTCCGGCGGACGGCGTCGTGCCAGCCGCGCGAGCTTCCGGGCGCGGACTGCCTCGTCGCATGCTCGGCTCGAAGCGCCGCTCGCTGCGCCAGCTTTGCGCGAAGCCGTCCGCGGACGGGTAGAGGCCGGCCCGCATGCCGGCGAGCCAGGCGGCGCCGAGCGCCGTCGTCTCGAGCACCGGCGGACGATCGACCGGTGCGTCGCAGATGTCGGCGAGGAACTGCATCGTCCAGTCGGACGCCGCCATGCCGCCGTCGACGCGCAGGACCGTACCCGCCTCGGCGCCGGCCTCGCCCCGCCAGTCGCGCCGCATCGCGTCCAGCAGGTCGCGCGTCTGGTAGCCGACGCTCTCGAGCGCCGCGCGCGCGAGCTCGGCCGGCCCGGTGCCGCGCGTCAGGCCGAACAGCGCCCCGCGCGCAATCGCTGTCCCAATGCGGCGCGCCGAGACCGACGAAGGCCGGCACCAGATAGACCTGCTGGCCCTCGTCCGAGCGCGCGGCCAGCTCCGCCGTCTCGGCCGCCGCTGCCGATCACCTTCAGCCCGTCGCGCAGCCACTGCACCGCCGCGCCGGCGACGAAGATCGCGCCTTCGAGCGCATAGGTCGTCCGTCCGTCCAGCCGGTAGGCGATGGTCGTCAGCAGCCGGTTCGACGAGGCGACCGGCGTCGTCGCCGGTGTTCAGCACGGCGAAGCAGCCGGTGCCGTAGGTCGACTTGATCATGCCCGGGCGGAAGCAGGCCTGGCCGACCGTCGCCGCCTGCTGGTCGCCGGCGACGCCGAGGATCGGCACCGGGCGGCCGAGCAGGTCGGTGCTGCCGAAATCGGCGGCCGTGTCCAGCACCTCGGGCAGAAGGCCCATCGGCACGCCCAGCAGGCGGCAGAGGTCCTCGTCCCAGCATCCGCGGCGGATGTCGTAGAGCAGCGTCCGCGAGGCGTTGGTCGCGTCCGTGACGTGCCTGGCCCCGCCCTTGCCCCATCCTGGCCACCGTTGAGCCGCCAGATCAGCCAGCTGTCGACCGTGCCGAAGACGAGCTCGCCGCGCTCGGCGCGGGTGCGCGCGCCCTCGACGTTGTCGAGCAGCCAGGCGGCCTTGGTGCCGGAGAAATAGGGGTCGAGCAGCAGGCCCGAGCGCTCGGTCACCAGCGCCTCGTGGCCTTCGGCCTTGAGCTCGCGCGCAAGCCGCCGCCGTGCGCCGGTCCTGCCAGACAATGGCGTTGGCGATGGCCCGGCCGGTGGCGCGGTCCCAGATCAGCGTCGTCTCGCGCTGGTTGGCGATGCCGATCGCGGCGATCCGCTCGGCGCCGATGGACCGGCCACGGCCTCGCGGCAGGTCTCGACCGTGGTCGTCCAGAGATCCTCGGGGTCGTGCTCGACCCAGCCCGAGGCAGGGTAGTGCTGCGGAAACTCGCGCTGCGCCTGCGCCACGACGCGAAGCTCGCCGTCGAAGACGAGCGCCCGCGTCGAGGTCGTTCCCTGGTCGATGGCGAGGATATGCGTCACCTGCCCGCCTCCCGTCGGCGCCTCCATGCCTTTGCATCCAAGCGCGGCGCGGCCCACCGCGTCAACAGCATCGGGCCGCAAGCGACGCCCGGGCGGATGGTTGGCGGATGGTGGAGTTATCCTGCACGCGCGCCGAACTTCCGATATGGTCGCGCCGGCGCGGACAAAGAACGGGGAAGCGAATGCGAGTCGAGACCGTCGAGACGAGCCCCATCGAGGGCCAGAAGCCCGGCACCTCGGGGCTGCGCAAAAAGACGCGCGTCTTCCGCGAGCCGGGCTATCTCGAAAACTTCGTCCAGTCCGTGTTCGACGCGACGGGCGGGGCCTCCGGCAAGACGTTGGTGCTGGGCGGCGACGGCCGGTTCTTCGCCCGCGAGGCGGCGCAGACGATCCTGCGCATGGCAGCTGCCAACGGTGCGACCCGGATGATCGTCGGGCGCGGCGGGGTCCTCTCGACGCCGGCCGCATCGCACCTGATCCGCGCGCGCCTCGCCGATGGCGGGCTGATCCTGTCGGCCAGCCACAACCCCGGCGGCCCCGACGAGGATTTCGGCGTCAAGTACAACGCCGCGAATGGCGGCCCGGCGCCCGAGGGCATCACCGGCGCGATCCACTCGGCGACGCAGCGCATCGCCACCTATCGCACGATCGAGGCGCAGGACGTCGAGCTCGACCGGCTGGGCGAGACCAGGCTGGGCGAGACGGTCGTCGAAATCGTCGACCCGGTCGCGGACTATGCCGCGCTGATGGAGCGGCTCTTCGACTTCGACGCGATCGCCGGGCTTTTCGCCGGCGGCTTCCGCATGCGGTACGATGCGCTGAACGCAGTTACGGGACCATACGCGCGCGCCATCCTCGAGGACCGGCTCGGCGCCCCGGAGGGCACCGTGGCGAACGCGATCCCCCTGCCCGATTTCGGCGGGCTGCACCCCGATCCCAACCCGGTGCACGCGGCCGAGCTGATGGGGCTGATGTTCTCGGCCGACGCGCCCGATTTCGGCGCCGCGGCCGATGGGGACGGCGACCGCAACATGATCGTCGGGCGCGGCATCTATGTCACGCCCTCTGACAGCCTCGCCGTTCTGGCCGCCAATGCGCACCTTGCGCCGGGCTACGCCGGGGGCCTGAAGGGCATCGCCCGGTCGATGCCGACCAGCCGCGCCGCCGACAGGGTGGCCGAGCGGCTGGGCATCCCTGGGCACGAGACGCCGACGGGCTGGAAGTTCTTCGGCACCCTGCTCGATGCGGGGCTGGCCACGATCTGCGGCGAGGAGAGCTTTGGCACCGGCTCGGACCATGTCCGCGAGAAGGACGGGCTCTGGGCGGTCCTGCTGTGGCTCAACATCCTCGCCGTCCGCCGGACGGACGTCGCCGAGATCCTGCGCGAGCACTGGCGCCGGCACGGGCGGGACTACTACTCGCGGCACGACTACGAAGGGCTGGACACGGAAATGGCCGAGGCGCTGATGCAGGCTCTGCGTGACCGCCTGCCGTCGCTGCCGGGGACCCAAGCCGCCGGGCTGCGCGTCAGGGCCGCGGACGATTTCCGCTATGTCGATCCGGTCGACGGCAGCGTCGCCGAGCACCAGGGCGTCAGGCTGTTCTTCGAGGACGGCGCCCGGGCCGTCTTCCGGCTGTCCGGAACCGGCACGGAGGGCGCCACTTTGCGCGTCTATCTCGAGCGCCCCGAGCCCGATCCCGGCCGCCATGGCCTCGACACGGAGCGAGCCCTGTCAGAGGTCGCCCGCGCCGCGGACGAGGTCGCGCAGATCACCGCGCGCACCGGTCGCGAGGCGCCTGACGTGCGCACCTGACCGCCGCGGCGCTCCAGGCCTACTCGCCGGGCGCGGCCGTCGGCGCAGCCCGGTCCTCCTTCGGATCCTCTTCAGGCGGCACCGACTCGGCGCCGCGTGCCGTGAGGAAGTCGCCGAGCGGCTCGAGCGCGTCGATATGCTCGGCGAAGACGCGCACCACCACCAGCATCGGCACGGCGATGATCATGCCGACCACCGACCAGAGCCAGGCCCAGAAGGCGATGGCGAGAAAGACGATGACCGTGTTCAGCTGCAGGACGCGGCCGACGAAATAGGGCGTGACGAACTGTCCCTCGATGCTCGTCAGCGCGAAATACGTGCCGCCGACCAGGAGCGCGACCCAAGGGTCCGGGAAGGTGATCAGCGCGATCAGCACCGACAAGATGATGCCGGAGATCGCCCCGACATAGGGCACGAAGTTCAGCACGAACGCCAAAAGCCCGAAGAGCTCGGGCGTCGGCATGCCGAAGCCCCACATAGCCGTGCCGACCGCCACGCCCAGCAGCGCGTTGATCAGGGCGATGGTGGAGAGATAGCGGGCCAGTCGCCGCTCGATGTCGAAGGCGATGCGCAGCGCGCGGCGCTTGTCCGTGAAGGTCGGCATCACGTGCACGAGCTTTTCGTAGAACATGTCGCCCGAGGCGATCAGGAAGAACAGCAGCACCAGCACGAAGGCTAGCTGGGCGCCGATCATCGGGGCCATCCAGGCAACCTTGGACGACATTCCCTCCTGCTTCAACTCGACCTTCGGGACGCCGGGGCCGGAGTTGACGGCGGCAAGCTCGTCGAGCCTCTCGCCCGCCTCGGCGATCTCGGCGACCGGCTCGCGCAGGCTGCGCAGCTTGGTCTGGATCTCGCGGCCGATCTGCGGCGCGCGGGCCGCGTAGTCGGCGATGGGGCTCGACAGGGTGACCATGCCAATCCCGAGCCCGCTGGTCAGCGCCGCCAGGATGAGGATCGCGCAAATCGGCGAGGGCACGCCGATCCGGTTGAGGGTGCGGCGCAGCGGCGTGAAGACCAGCATCAGCAGGAACGCCAGGATCACCGGCATCAGGAAGTCGCGCGCCAGCGCGAAGGCCGCGACGGACAGGAGCAGAAAAATACCGATCACCGCCCAACGCGGCGTCATCCAGTTGCTGGTCTCGGGTTCGGCATCGGATGTCGTCTGCGTTTCGCTCGCCAACGGTGTGCCTATTGAAAGCGCGAGGGTGCAGCTTGGCGCTGTCCCAGGCGCGGGAATACAAATCTCGGATGCCGCCCGGACACCATTTTGCCTGACGACGCCTGCGGAAACCATACAGCGAAGCCCGGCTGAAACGAAGCTGCATGGCGGCCGGTTCCTTCGCGCGCCAATGCCGATCGGCAACGGTCGAGCCCGAGAATGGGGCGATCCACACGCCGCAGGTGATTTGAGTCTTGCCGACAGCTGCAGGACGCGAGATAAAAACGCCACGCATCGCCCTGCCATATCGGGCTCTTTTCCAGGTCTGGCCGGATGCGGGGCGGCGGTGTTTGGAACATTTGGTTCTGTGTTCGCGTTCCGCCAAAGTGCCCGGTATCTCCCCTGCGAGAGTGCCCCGGGGAGCCTGCCGGTCCGAAAGCCGAGGTCGCCCAGCGGGGGTGAAGATGCTGGCGAAGCGAATGCTGCACAGTCCGGAGCCGCAAGGCGAGCCGCGTCGGCAGTCGACGAGCGCCGAGATCGAAGCGCTCAGGAACAGTCCGGAACTGCGCCGGATCTTCTCGGGTGAAACGACGCGGCCGGCGCCGAGCCTGGCCGCGACGCCGGGGCGTCGTCCGCCGACGGCAGCCGCAGCCGGGCCGTCACCGGAGCGACCGCTGTCCGGTCTGCGCCCGCGCCGGCGACGGCGAGGCCGGATGGCGATCGGCCTGGCGACCGTCCTCCTGGCGGGCGCGGTGGTCGCGGTCGTCGTCGGCGGCGAGTCCAGCCTCTTCTTCCCCGTGGCCAAGGAAGACGCCGAAGACGACATCGCCGGGCGAGTACAGACCGAGGGCAACGGCATCACCTTGATGGCGGCGACGGCTGGTGACGACGCCATGCAGCGCGCGACCGCCGCGGTCAGCGCCGACGGGGCCAGCGCCAACCGGGCCAGCGCCGACGCGGACAGCGCCGCGCTTCCTGATGGCGATCCGGCGCCGCCACCCGGACACCCGGCACCTGCAGCTGACGCGGGTCAGGCCTCGTCGACCCTGACGAAGGACGCCGTCGATGTCGTCAAGCTGCCGCCGCAACCCGTCCACGCAGACCCCGTGCAGGCGGAACCCGCTCGGCCAGAGCCGCTGGAGGCAGAAGCCGTTCCGGCGGAGGCCGCTCCACCGGCGCCCGTGCAGGCAGAGCCTGATCAGGCAGGGCCGTTTCAGGTGACCGAGCTTCCGCCGGCAGGCGCGGCCGGCGCGCCGCCCGCGGACGCGGCGATCGCTCCGCCGGGCGAAGCGGTGGTCGCGGGCGATGCGCCACCGCCAGACCAGGGCCACGATGCCACGCCGGTCCCCGCCGACCCGGAGGCCGCAGCCGCCATCGAGAAGGCTCTTGCTCTCTCGGCACGCGACCGCCGGGAGGTGCAGCAACGCCTGCGCCTCGCCGAGCATGACCCGCGAATGGTGGACGGCATCTTCGGTCCGGACACGCGGGCCGCTATCGCCGAATGGCAGGCGGCGGCGGGCCTGCCCGTGACGGGCTTCCTGGACGAACCCGCGATGGCGATGCTGGTCGAGCAGACCGGCGACGAGTACCGAGCCTGGCAAGCCGCCGAGCGCGACCGGCTGCGGCGAGAGAGCGAGCGCGACGCCGTCCTGTCGAGCTCGGTGCCCGTCGGGCGGCCGGCCGCCCCCGAGGCCAAGGTCGCCGAAGGCTGCCGTCGCACCGAGCAGGGCGTGATCGCCTACGGCGAGAGCATCAACTGCGACGCCCAGGGCGTGCGCGAGAACTTCGCCAAGGACCTGCGCAATTTGGGCCGCGGCCTCGACCAGCTCCTTCGCTGATGCGGGCGGCGTGACCGATCCGGCCGCCACAGCTCCGCCCGGCTGCGACGGCGGGCTCGTCGGGGCGGCCTGATGCCGGCCCGCGGCAAGCTCGCCGAGTACAACGCCAAGCGCGACTTCAAAAGGACGCGCGAGCCCAAGGGCGAGGTCGCCAAGGGCCGGGGCAAGGCGCTGTCCTTTCTTGTCCAGAAGCACGCGGCGCGGCGGCTGCACTACGACCTCAGGTTGGAATGGGACGGGGTGCTGCTCAGCTGGGCCGTGACCCGCGGCCCCAGCGACGCCCCGTCCGAAAAGCGCCTGGCCGTGCGGACCGAGGACCATCCGCTGTCCTATGGCGACTTCGAGGGCACGATCCCGCAGGGCGAATACGGCGGCGGCACCGTGATGATGTGGGACCAGGGCAGCTGGGAGCCGCTGCACGATCCGGCCGAGGGGCTGAAGTCGGGCATGCTCCACTTCGTGGTGCACGGCCAGCGCATGAAGGGCGGCTGGGCGCTGATCCGCATGCCGCCGCGCGGCCGCGAGAGGCGCGAGAACTGGCTGCTGGTCAAGGAGCGCGACGACCACGCGACCGAGGACCCCTCGCACCTGACCGATGCCTTCGTCGACAGCGTGGCCACCGGGCGGTCGATGGACCAGATCGCCGCCGACCAGGCGAGCCCGGTCTGGCAGAGCAACCGCGCCAAGGGTGCGCCGGCGCCAGCGCCCAAGCGCACGGGCACGCGGCCGAAGTTCCGCAAGCCCCAGCTCGCCACGCTGGTCGACACGGCTCCGCAGGGCGACGACTGGCTGCACGAGGCCAAGTTCGACGGCTATCGCTGCCTCGTGGCGCTCGGCCGCGGCGGCGACCGGTACTACACCCGCTCGGGGCTGGATTGGACCGACAAGTTTGCCGCGCTGGCCGGCGCCTTCGACGATCTGCCATGCAAGAGCGCGCTGATCGACGGCGAGGTGATGGCCCGGTGGCGGACCGGCGGCTCGTCCTTCAACGCGCTGCAGGTGGCGCTCAAGGACGGCGCGCCGCTCGTCCTCTACGCCTTCGACCTGCTCTCGCTCGACGGCAAGGATCTCGCCCGCCTGCCACAGAGCGAGCGCACAGGGCGGCTCGAGCACCTGCTCGAGGGCCGCGAGAACGACGCGTTGCGCCTGTCGCAATCCGTGGTCGGACACGGGCCCGAGGCCTACGAGCACGCCTGCAAGGCGGGCGGCGAGGGCATCATCTCCAAGCGCGTGGATGCGGCCTACGTCTCGGCCCGCACCCGCGCCTGGGTCAAGGTCAAGTGCACCAAGCGGCAGGAGTTCGTCGTCGGCGGCTGGTCGCCGAGCGACAAGAAGGGGCGCCCGTTCGCGTCCCTGCTGCTCGGCCAGTTCGTCGATGGCGAGCTCCGGTATCGCGGCCGCGTCGGCGCAGGCTTCGACCAGCGGACGCTGGAGACGCTGGCCGGGCAGCTGAAGGACCTCGCGCAGGCCAAGAGCCCGTTCGCAAAAGTGCCGCGCGAGGCCAGGCGGGCGCGCTGGGTCAAGCCGCGGCTGGTCGTCGAGGTGGATTTCACCGAGATCACGGACGACGGCAACATCAGGCACGGTGTCTTTCTCGGCCTGCGCGAGGACAAGGCGGCCGAGACGGTGGCGCCGGAAAGGGCGGAGAAGATGGCCGCACGCAAGAAGGGCAGCGACCCCGAGGTCGCAGGCATCCGCATCAGCAACCGCGACCGCGAGATGTTCCCCGGCGCCGGCGTCACCAAGCTGGACGTCGCCCGATACTATGCGCAAGCGGGCGAGCGCATGCTCGAGATCGCCGGGCGCCGCCCGGTGTCGCTGGTGCGCTGCCCGGGCGGCATCGACGCGCAGTGCTTCTTCCAAAAGCACGCGAACCAGGGCTTTCCAAAGCAGCTGAAAGAGGTCGACGTCGAGGAGAAGGACGGCTCGGTCCAGCCCTATCTCTACGCGACCACGCCCGCCGCGCTGGTGGCGGCGGCCCAGATGGGCACGATCGAGTTCCACATCTGGGGCTCGCATATCGACAAGCTCGACCGGCCGGACAGGCTGGTCTTCGACCTCGATCCCGACGAGGGCCTGGGCTTCGGCACGACGCGCGCGGCTGCGGTCGAGGTGCGCGATCTGCTGGCGGGGATCGGCCTCGCCTCCACGCCGATCCTGACCGGCGGCAAGGGCGTGCACGTCGTGATGCCGCTGCGCCGGACGATCTCGTGGGAGACGCTGAAGCAGTTCGCGCGCGCCTTCGCCACGCTGCTGGCGCAGGCCCACCCCGACCGCTATGTCGCGACGATGTCCAAGGCCAAGCGGAAGGGCCGCGTCTTCATCGACTATCTTCGGAATGAACGCGGGTCGACCGCGATCGCCCCATACTCGGTGCGCGCGCGCAAAGGCGCGACCATCGCGGCGCCCGTGACCTGGGACGAGCTCGCCGCGCTCGACGCCGCCAACCTGTTCACCATCCGCAACATCGGCGAGCGGCTTGCCAAACCCTGCCCGGCCGCGACGCTGGCACCGCAGTCAATCACCAAGGCCACCGTCGACGCGCTGGAGAAAGCCTTCGGCTGACCTCTCGGACCGACAGCCGCGGTAAGTTCTACCTTGGGGTCCCGACGACGATAGGTGCGCTCAGAGCAAACCGAAACGGTGGAGCTTGAGATAGAGGCTCTGCCGGCTGAGGCCGAGGGCCTCGGCGGCCGCCGCCTTGTTTCCCTGGGTCAGCTGCAGCGCCGCCTCGATGCAGGACCGCTCGATCGCGTCGGACACGTCGCGCACCAGCTCCTTCAGCGGCGCCCGGTCCAACGCGGCCGCGATCTCGCGGCTGTCGGACGCGGCTCGTTCGGCCGGCATCTCGTGAGCGCCGCGCCCATCGGTGTGGAAAAGCAGACCGAACCCCGTGGGCGCAGCGCCTGGGAGCGCGACGACGGTCAGGTCGCCGCGCGTCTCGCCGCCTCCCGCCCGCAGCTGCACCCCTGGACAGGTGATCCGCCCATGCTCGCTTGCCGCAGCCAGCACGGAACGCAGCGGCATCCCGGCGCCTTCGAAAAGCTCGGCGATATTCGCGGGGCGCCGGTCCGCCGGCCGCGGAAAGGCGTCGCTCGCCCAGACGATCCGGCCATCGGCGTCCGTCAGCGCCACCGACTGCCCGGCCGTGCGCACCAGGTCGGCGACCAGCGCCTCCGCCGGCGCCAAGCCCTCGGCGCATGCAAGTTCGTCCAGGCGCAGCATCGCCTGCGCCCGGTCGAAGGCGCGGAAGGCCCGGCCCTCCAGCGAGACCCGCCGCCCGGAGATCGTCAGGCGCAGCGGCGCGGCCTCGCCGTGCTCGGCCATGGCGGCGATCAGCCCGCCGATGCGGGCGCGATCGGCCTCGGCCACCAGCGCCTCGAGCGGCCGGCCGATGACCTCGCCCTCGGCGAGGCCAAGAAGCGCGAGCGCCCGCGGGTTCGCCTCGTCGACGAGGCGGCTCTCCACGCCGACGACCAGGATCGCCTCGGCAGCCCCCTCGAACAGCATCTGGTATCGCGCCTGCGTGGCGCGCCGGGCCATCTCGTCACGATCGACGGCCAGGCGCGCCTCGGAGACGCGCAGCGCCAGTGTGTCGGTCCGCTGAAGCAGCCGCCCGATCAGCAGGACATCGCCCGCCCGATCCGCCGGAAGCGCGGCATAGCGGAGCACGGCCCCCTCGGGCTGATCGGCATGGCGCACCTCGATGGGACCCGGAATCCGGCCCGCCGCCGCAGCCGCCAGCGCAGCGGCGAAGGCTTCGCGGTCCTCGGCACGCACCATCTCGGCGGCAGGGCTGCGCGGCGCGACCCGAAGGGCGCCCTTGAGTTCCGGCGCGATCCTGGCCTCGCGAACCGCCCCGTCAGGGCCTACGACTACGGCAACATCAGCGGCGCAGCCCAGCACGGCCGCTGCCGCCCGACCGTCGGTTCCAAGGGTCGCGATGGGAGCCGTCGCCGTCATTCAACCGCCGCTCCCCTTCGTCCTCGCCCGCCCGCGTCCCAATCGACGCTGCGCGAGCCTAGCACGGCGTCGCCCGAAATGCCGAGGGAAATCGCCTCGCCTCCCGTTTCGGCACGGCGCGCCCGGACCTGCCCACGGCCTCGCCAGGGTTCGACACCTACCCCAGAACGGCTTACGCTTCTCCCGGACGGAGCGGCCGGCGGACGGAATCATGACACCCTTGCGCGTGCTGCTGCGCCAAGAGACGCGCGTTGTGCACGAGGCGCTCCACCGTTTGCCGGCCTTCCGGCGCCTGGCACGCTCGGAGATCGGCCGCCCCGAATACGTCGCCCTGCTGGGGCGCTTGGGCTCGTTCTATGCGCCGCTCGACGCGGCGCTATCGGACGCCTGCCGGCGGCATGCATCGGGCACCGGGGGCGTGACCCACGTTCCGCGGGCGCCCCTGATCGCGCGCGATCTCGCGGATATGGCGGCCGGATCGCGGTCCGAGCTCGACCGATCGCCAACCCGCGCCGCGCCCTACCTGCCGTCGCTGGACGGGCCCGCCGCGATCGCCGGCGCGCTCTATGTGGTCGACGGCGCGCTTCTCGGCGGCGCCGCGCTTGGGCGCGCCGTCCGGCGGCTCGACTGGCCAGCACCCTGCGGCTTCTGGAGCTGGTGCCGGGAGGATGGGCCGGCCCTCTGGCGCCGGACGCTGTCGCTGCTCGATCGCGTCGACCGCGGGCCGGCCGACGGACGACAGGCGGCCCTCGCCGCCGCGGCGGGCACCTTCGCGGCCTTGGCCGGCTGGGTCGGACAGCTCTCGCCGGAGCAGGCGGGATGAGCGCTGTCGTCTTTCTGGGGCCGAGCCTGGCGGGCGCACGGGCGCGGGCGATCCTGGACGCAGACTATCGGCCGCCGGCGCGGCGGGGCGACATCGCAGCCGTCGTGCGCGGCCGTCGGGCGGACACGGTCGTGCTGATCGACGGCCACTTCGAGCAGGTGCCGTCCGTCTGGCACAAGGAGATCCTCTGGGCGCTGAGCCAGGGCGTGCGCGTCTGCGGCGCGGCCAGCATGGGAGCGCTGCGCGCCGCCGAGCTCGCCCAGTTCGGCATGCTCGGCGCGGGACGCGTCTTCGAGGCCTATCGCGCCGGTCGCTTCGCGCCTTATGAGGATCCGTTCGAGGATGATGACGAGGTGGCCGTGGTGCACGGGCCCGAGGAGGCCGGCTACCCCGCCAGCGAGGCGCTCGTCGACATCCGGGCGACGCTCGCCGCCGCGGCGGAGGCCGGCGTGCTGACGCCGGGCGATCGGGACAGGCTGGCGGCCACCGCCAAGGCGCTGTTCTACAAGCGCCGCAGTTGGCAGGCGGTCCTCGACGGGTGGGTGCAGGCACCCACCCTGCGCCAATGGCTGGACGGGAACCGCGTGCGGCAGAAGGCGCTCGACGCGGCGCTGCTGCTCGCCATGGTGCGCGACGGGCTGCCGGCCCACGCGCCGCCGCCGTTCCGGTTCGAGCGCACGCTGCTCTGGGAAGCGGCGATGCGGGAGGACGCCGGGTGATCTCGCTCGATGCCATCTTTCGCCGGCGCGGCACGCCGTTCCGCCTCTACGCCCAGTCGCCGTTGCTGGAGGGTTTCGAGCAGCCCGTGACGGTCTGGGTGTCGACGCCGCGCGCGGTGATCGGGCCGGGGCCTTCCGACCACCGCATGTACGCGATCGAGCCCGAGGGCAAGATGCCCTACGGCGAGCATG
The DNA here is from genome assembly GCA_963822985.1 of uncultured Alphaproteobacteria bacterium. Lineage (GTDB taxonomy): Bacteria > Pseudomonadota > Alphaproteobacteria > Rhodobacterales > Rhodobacteraceae > Thermohalobaculum. Next base: position 557,058 of record CAWGJU010000003.1, read on the forward strand.
ACCTGCCGCCCTGGCGCGGCCGCGTCGCGCCCGCCGTGCTGCCCGGCCCCTCCGGCGCCTTCGAGCACATAGCGCCGGACGCGCTTGGCTTCCTGCCCGTGCACATGTTCGGGTCTGTCCGCCGGGTGCTCGATGTCTGGGAGTGCTATCTCGGCGGGCCGGTCGCCTGGCCCTTCGCCGCCTCGTTCGACCGGCTCGAGCTGATCCCGCATGTCGTCTGGAAGAACGCCCAGTTCGGCTGGGGCTACATGGAATGCGGCGAGGGCGCCGACGACCAGGGGGTCGAGCGTCCCTTTGCGCTGAACTTCGACGTGCTGGCGCACGAGACGGGGCACGGGCTGCTCTACTCGCTGGCGGGCATGCCGGGGCCGGGCGCTCTGACGGCGGGCTTTCGCGGCTTTCACGAGAGCGCGGCCGACTGCGTCGCCATGCTGGCCGCGCTGCATTTCGAGACGGTGCTCGCGCGCGTGCTGGAGGAGACCGAGGGCAGCCTTTACCTCGCCAACGAGCTCAACCGCATCGGCGAGCTGTCGCGGACGCGGCAGATCCGCTCGGCCTCCAACGCGCTCACCATGGCGGACGTGATCGACCCCGCGCTGCCGGCCGACGCGGTCAAGGGCCGGCAGGTTCACGAGCTCGGCCTGCCGCTGACGGGCGCGATCTTCGACATACTAGTCGAGATCTTTCTCGACCGGCTGGTCGCCGACGGGACCATCCCGCGCGAGGATTTGGACGGCCTTCGCCGCGCGGCCGCGGAGGGCGCGGAGGACACGCCCGCCGAGGCGCGGGCCAAGGCGGCCTACCGCGCCGCGCCGGCGCGGTTCGCCGCGGCGCTGGCAGAGGCGCGCGACATGACGGGGCTGCGGCTGGCCGAGACCTGGGCGCGGCTCGCCCCGGGCCGGTTCGGCTTCCCGGCAATTGCCGCCGGGTTCCTGGCCGCCGACGCCGCTATGTCAGGCGCGCGCTATGCCGGGATGATCCGCGAGTGCTTCGCCTGGCGCGGCATCGAGGTGAATTCGCCGATGGCCGGCAGGTTCGAGTGCGTGATATGATACTGGCCGCGCAGCAGCGCGGAGGGGGGAGAATATGACCACATCGACCGGGCTGATCCCTGGCCGCACCATCGTGCTCTACGGCAAGACCGTGGACATTACCTTCGGCCACGGCGCGCTGCCACCGCATGTCGGCCGGCACGGCGGCAAGGACCCGTGTCTCGTCAGCGTCTACGGCTACAAATACGTCAACGAGGTGACGCGGCTGCCGGTGCCGGTCGAGATCGTGCTGTCCGGGCCGGGTAAGGAGATCACCGAGGATGACGAGAAGAGCAAGAAGGCGCTACGCGACTTTCCGCCCGGCGAGTTCCTGATCTGGGACGCGGCGCTCAAGGACAAGACCGTCGCCATCGACAGCGCCGAGACCCGCGTCGGCATGGCGCTGGGGCTTGAGGCGGTCGAGGAAGTGGCCGAGGCGGCCGATCTGGCCGGCGGCGGCGCCGGCTTCACGCTGCGCGGCGCCGACGGGCGGCTCTACTACGTGCCGGCCGACCTCGACGGTTTCACCGTGATCGACGAGACCGACCGGGTCACGCTGATGACGGCCCCCGGCATCGACCGCAGCGAGCTGAGCGTGCGCGAGCTGATCAGCGACGGCGCCGGCGGCATGATCCAGGCCCGCGCCATGATGCAGTCGCGCGCAATGATGCAAAGCCGGGCCATGATGCAGAGCCGCGCCATGATGCAGTCGCGCGCGATGATGCAGAGCCGCGCCATGATGCAGTCGCGCGCGATGATGCAGAGCCGGGCCATGATGCAAAGCCGCGCGATGATGCAGGCGCGCGCCATGATGCAGTTCAACCTGCACGAGCCCGGCCATCGCGGAGAGGACGACGAGTAGCCGGCAAACCGGCCTTGCTGCGGTGAATTCGGGCCAGTTTGGGCTGGCCCTCGCCGCCGCCCCGGCCTAGAACCTCTGGCGGAGAGGTCCGCGCACAGGAGAGGGCATGGCCGACGTCAACCGGGGCAACCGGCCCCTGTCGCCATATATGATCGGCCCGGTCTATCGGCCGCAACTCACCTCGATGATGTCGATCGCCCACCGCCTGACCGGGATCGGGCTGGCGCTTGGCGCGCTCATGGTTGTCTGGTGGTTTCTGGCCGCGGCGACCGATCCTGGCTATTTCGCCGTGATCGACGATCTCTGGACGTCCTGGATCGGCCATGTCGTCTGGCTGTTCCTGACGCTCGCCTTCTCATACCATTTGCTGAACGGCATCCGGCACCTGGTCTGGGACACCGGCCGCGCGCTCGACATCCCGAGCGCCGAGTTCGGCGGCAAGCTGGTGCTGGCGGGCACGGTCGTGCTGACCGTCGTGATCTGGATCTTCGCCTGAGGAGCGCGCGCAATGGCTGACAAGGCCGCTCACAGAACCCCGCGCGGCATGGTGACCGGGCTCGGCGCCGCACATTCCGGCGTCCATCACTGGTGGGTGACGCGCGTCGAGTCGGTCGCGCTGATCCCGCTCGGCCTGCTTTTCGTCTTCCCGTTCGCCAGCGCGCTCGGCGAGGGGCACCTGGTCGTCAGGGCCGTCTACTCGAACTGGTTCAATGCCGTCGTGGCGGTGCTGTTCCTGGCCGTCAGCTTTCACCATTTGATGCTCGGGCTGCAGGTGGTGGTCGAGGACTATGTCCACGACAAGGCATGGCGGACGGGCCTGCTGATCCTCAACCAGATGCTCTGCGCGTTCTTCGGCCTGGCCGGCATCTTCGCCGTGCTGAAGATCGCGTTCCTCGGCTGAGCGATGCGGGACCTGCGCGACATCGCCGACGCCCGCCTGTCCTTTCAGAACGCCGCCGTTGCGCTAGTTCGTCATCCGAGCGTGCTCTCAGCCCTGCCCCTCGACGGGCCCATGGCGCGAAAAGAATAGGATCGGCCGATGCCTGCATATCAGTTCATAGATCACCGCTATGACGTCGTCGTCGTCGGCGCCGGTGGCGCCGGCCTCCGCGCGACGCTCGGCATGGCGGAGCAAGGGCTGAAGACGGCCTGCGTCACCAAGCTGTTCCCCACCCGCAGCCACACGGTCGCGGCCCAGGGCGGCATCGCCGCCAGCCTGCAGAACATGGGCCCGGACCACTGGCAGTGGCACATGTACGACACCATCAAGGGGTCGGACTGGCTCGGCGACATGGATGCCATGGAGTACCTGGCGCGCGAGGCGCCCAAGGCCGTGGTCGAGCTCGAGCATTACGGCGTGCCCTTCAGCCGGACCGAGGACGGGCGGATCTACCAGCGCCCCTTCGGCGGCCATATGACCGAGTTCGGCGACGGCCCGCCGGTGCAGCGCACCTGCGCCGCCGCCGACCGGACGGGCCACGCCATCCTGCACACGCTCTATGGCCAGGCGGTGCGCCACAATGCCGAGTTCTTCATCGAGTATTTCGCGACCGACCTGATCATGTCGGACGACGGCGAATGCCAGGGCGTCATCGCCTGGAGACTCGACGATGGCACGATCCACCGCTTTTCCGCCAAGATGGTCGTGCTGGCGACGGGCGGCTATGGCCGCGCCTATTTTTCCTGCACCTCGGCGCACAGCTGCACGGGCGACGGCAACGGCATGGTGGCGCGCGCCGGCCTGCCGCTGCAGGACATGGAGTTCGTGCAGTTCCATCCGACGGGCATCTACGGCGCCGGCTGCCTGATCACCGAGGGATCGCGCGGCGAGGGCGGGTACCTGACGAACTCCGAAGGCGAGCGCTTCATGGAGCGCTACGCACCCAGCGCCAAGGACCTGGCCAGCCGCGACGTCGTCAGCCGCTGCATGACGATCGAGATCCGCGAAGGCCGCGGCGTCGGGCCCGAGAAGGACCACATCCACCTGAACCTCAACCACCTGCCGCCCGAGGTGCTGCACAAGCGCCTGCCCGGCATCAGCGAGAGCGCCAAGATCTTCGCCGGCGTCGACGTGACGCGCGAGCCGATCCCGGTGCTGCCGACCGTGCACTACAACATGGGCGGCATCCCGTCGAACTATTGGGGCGAGGTGATCGACCACGAGGACGGCGAGGACCGGATCGTGCCGGGCCTGATGACGGCGGGCGAAGCGGCCTGCGCGTCGGTGCACGGTGCGAACCGGCTGGGGTCGAATTCGCTGACCGACCTCGTCGTCTTCGGCCGCGCCTGCGCCATCAAGGCTGGCCAGGTGGTCGATCGCGAGGGCGCCAACCCGGACCTGAACGCGGCCTCGCTCGAAAAGGCGATGGACCGCTTCGACCGGCTGCGCCACGCCAAGGGCGGCAGCCCGACGGCGCGCATCCGCTCGACGCTGCAAAAGGCGATGCAGGAGGACGCCGCCGTCTTCCGCACCTCCAAGACGCTGAAGGATGGCTGCCACAAGGTCAGCCGCGTCGACGCGATGTTCGACGATGTGCGCGTGACGGACCGCTCGCTGATCTGGAATTCGGACCTGATGGAGACGCTGGAGCTCGCGAACCTCATCCCCAGCGCGCTCGCCACCGTCTATTGCGCCGAGGCCCGCCACGAGAGCCGCGGCGCCCATGCGCACGAGGACTACCCCGAGCGCGACGACGTGCATTGGCGCAAGCATTCGCTGGCGTGGATCAACGGCCAGGTGCGGATCGACTATCGTTCCGTCGTGACCGAGCCGCTGACCGGCCACAACGAGGGCGGCATCGACCCCGAGCGGATCAAGCCCAAGGCCCGTGTTTACTGAGGCCGCGAGCACGGCCTGCATGACGGCCAGGCGGTCGCCCGAGGAAATCGCGGCGAAGATGGAGATCCGCGCCCGCCGCTCCATCGACCATGTCACCGCGCTCGCCTGGGGCCGGACACCGCGCGAGTGCCCGGTCTGCGGCTATCGGGGCATGTTCTCGCCGGTCAAGCACAAGCCCGAGATCTGGTGCCCGTCCTGCGACTCGCGGCCCCGCCACCGGCTGCTCAAGCTGTGGATGGAGCGCGAGATGCGGCTGGCGCCGGGCGCCAGCGTCCTGCACTTCGCGGCCGAGCCTTGGGTGCGGGACGAAATGACGGCCCGCGGCGCCACCTACCGGACGGCCGACCTCAACGATATGTTCGAGCTCCGCCTCGACATCACGGCGATCGCCCTGCCCGATGCCTCGGTCGCCATGGTAATCGCCAATCACGTGCTGGAGCATGTCGACGACCGCGCCGCGCTGTCCGAGCTGCATCGCATCCTGCGCCCCGGCGGCCAGGCCGTGCTGACGGTGCCCTTGGTCGAGGGCTTCGATCGCACCTATGAGGACCCGGCGCACGCGACGCCCGAGGCGCGGCGCCTGCATTATGGCGACGCCGAGCACCTGCGCTGGTACGGGCGCGACTTCCGCGAGCGCCTCGCCGCCCCCGGCTTTCGCGTCGCCGAGTTCACGGCACTGGAACCGGACGCCGCCCGCTACGCGCTGCACCGCGGCGAAAAGGTTTTCATCGGGCACAAGCCCGCGACAGCAGATGACACAGGAGACCTCTGATGGTCGAGTTTGCCCTGCCCAAGAACAGCCGCGTCCGCGAAGGCAAGACGTGGCCGAAGCCCGAGGGCGCGACCCGGCTGAAGACCTTCAGGGTCTATCGCTGGGATCCGGACACCGGCGATAACCCGCGCGTCGACACCTATTTCGTCGACCTCGACGATTGCGGGCCGATGATCCTGGACGCCGTCATCAAGATCAAGAACGAGATCGACCCGACGCTGACCTTCCGCCGCTCCTGCCGCGAGGGCATCTGCGGCAGCTGCGCGATGAACATCGATGGCGTCAACACGCTGGCCTGCACATCGGCCATCGAGGACGTCAAGGGCGACGTCCGCATCTACCCGCTGCCGCATATGCCGGTCATCAAGGACCTGGTGCCGGACCTCGGCCATTTCTTCGCCCAGCACGCCGCAATCCAGCCCTGGCTGCAGACAAGCTCGGCCCCGCCCGAAAAGGAGTGGCGCCAGTCGATCGACGACCGCGACAAGCTCGACGGCTATTACGAATGCATCCTGTGCGCCTGCTGCTCGACCGCCTGCCCCAGCTATTGGTGGAACGGCGACCGCTATCTGGGCCCCGCGGCGCTGCTGCACGCCTGGCGCTGGATCGACGACAGCCGCGACGAGGCGACCGGCGAACGGCTCGACTTCCTCGAGGACCCGTTCCGCCTCTATCGTTGCCACACCATCATGAACTGCGCCAAGACCTGCCCCAAAGGCCTGAACCCGGCCAAGGCCATTGCCGAGATCAAGAAGCTGATGGTCGAACGCCAGCTCTGAGGGCTGTCCTCGGCCGTCGCGCGCCGACTGCCGAGGAACGAGCCCGGAATAAGATCGTTGGGGTCCGCGAAGCCGCCTGATGCTCGCGGAAGGAGCCCCGGATGATCCCGCCACGCACGCATGCCAGCCTCGACGCCTTTTCGGCCGCCGGCCTCGCGCTCGCGCCGAGCCTGCTCGGCTGGCACCCCCGCCTGCGCACGGCCTGCGCGCTCGCGGGCGCCGGCGTTGCGGCCTACAGCATGGCGACGCGCTACGAGGCCCGGTCAAGCGCTCCCCTGTCGATGTCGCGCCACCTCGCCATCGACGCTCTCCAGGGATTCGGCTTCTGCGCGGCGGCGGCGGGGCTTCGGCGCGAGCAGGCAGATGTGCGCGCAGCGCTCGCCGGCTACGGCCTCTTCTCCATCGCCGCCGCGCTGCTGACCGACCTGCCCGACGGCCATTCCCGCGTCGGGCGGCAGCTCCCGGTTTCCCGCCGCGCCGTCCGCGCCGGCGGCGCCGGCCGGGCACGGGAGGTCGCGCCCGATATTGCCTATCGCCGGCTCGCCATGGTCAACGTTGTCTTTCTCGGGCGCCGGGGCGCCGGCGACCGCGGCTGGGTGCTGGTCGACGCCGGGCTCAAAGGCTCGGCCCGCTTCATCGAGGCGGCCGCCGCCCAGCGCTTCGGCGAGGGCGCCCGGCCCGCCGCCATCGTGCTGACGCATGGGCACTTCGACCATGTCGGCGCGCTGGCGGGGCTCGCCCGCCGCTGGCAGGCGCCGGTCTACGCCCACCGGCTGGAGCACCCCTACCTGACGGGCGCCGCCGCTTACCCGGCCGGCGACCCGTCGACAGGCGGCGGCATCATGTCGTCGCTCGGCCGCTTTTTCCCGACCGAGCCCGTCGACGTCGGCGACTGGCTGCGGCCCCTGCCGGAAGACGGCACCGTTCCGGACGCGCCCGGCTGGCGCTGGCTGCACACGCCCGGCCACGCTCCGGGGCACGTCTCCCTCTGGCGCGAAAGCGATCGCGCCCTGGTCGCGGGCGACGCCGTCATCACGACGCGGCAGGAATCGGCCTATGCCATCGCCGCCCAGGCGCCCGAGCTGCACGGACCGCCGGCCTATTTCACCATCGAATGGGACAAGGCGCGGGCCTCCGCGCTCAAGCTGGCCGGGCTCGACCCCGACTTGCTGGTCACCGGGCACGGCCGCCCGATGGCCGGGACCGAGATGCGCGCCGCGCTGCACCGCCTGGCCGACCGCTTCGACGAGATCGCCGTGCCGCATGCCGGTCACTACGCAAGGCAGCCGGCCGGGCCGGAAAGCGGGGCCTATCGGTGAGCCGCCCGATCGACCGGTACCCCGAGGCGATCGAGCGCGCCGAATTGCTCGACGCGCCCGCCTACAAGCTCGCCAACGCAGTCTCGACCGCGCTGCAGATCGGCGGCCGGCCGGCGCGGCCGGTGCAGGACGCGCTGCACGGCGTCTGGCTCGGCCATCCGCTGCATCCGGCGCTCGCCGCCCTGCCGATCGGCGCCTGGACGCTCGCCTTCGGGCTCGATGCGGCCGCCGCCCTCGGCATCAGCCGCGACCGGCGCAGCGAGCACGCGGCCGACATCGCGTTGTCGGCCGGGGCGGCCGGTGCGGTGGCGGCGGCCGCGACGGGGCTCGCCGACTGGCGCCAGGTTCACGGCCGCGACCGGCGGACGGGGCTGGCGCACGCGGCGCTCAACACGACCGCGCTCGGCCTCACCCTCGGCTCGCTGGCGCTGCGCCGCCGTGGCCGCCGCACCGAGGGCCGCGCGCTCGGCGCCGCGGGCTGGCTCGCCATGGCGGCGGGCGCCTATCTTGGCGGGCACATGGTCTATCGCCGCCGCGTCGGCGTCGACCATGCCGACCGCTCGCCCGAGCCGCGCGCGTTCCGCCCCGTGCTCGCCATCGACCAGCTGGCCGAGGACCGGCCGCGCCGCGTCGAGATCTGGGACGAGGCGGCGCGCGCCGCCGTGGGCGTGGTGCTCGTGCGGCACCGCGGCCGGGTTCACGCCATGGGCTCGCGCTGCTCGCATTTCGGCGGTCCACTCGACGAGGGCTGGGTGCAGGATGGCGGGCTCGTCTGCCCCTGGCACGGCTCGCGCTTCTGCCTGGCGACCGGCCGGGTGCTCGACGGCCCCTCGACGGCGCCCCAGCCCCGCTACGACGTCCGGCTGCGCCGGGGCGTGGTCGAGATCGCCCGCGTGCCCGAGCCGGGCGACGAGGCGCTGACCCCGCGCGAGATCGAGGCCGCGCAGGCGCGCGCAATCGAGCCGCCGCCGCCCGGCGCCCGCAAGGCCGACGAGGTGCTCTACGAGCACCACCAGCTGATGCGCGGGCTCTTCGACGAGATCAGGGCCATGCCGCGCGACGACCCGGAGCGGCGCGACCTGATGCGCCTGCTCGCGAGCGAGCTCGAGATCCACGAATATGTCGAGGACGAGATCTTCTACCCGGCGGTTCGCCCGGTCAGCGAGGACGTGCCCGTGGCGCATGCCGAGCACCAGCAACTCGCCGACATGCTGGCGCTGACGCTGCGCCTCAACACGGCAAGCCCGGAGTTCGACGATCAGATCAGGGTGCTGCACGAGGCTGTCGATCACCATGCGAGCTCGGAGGAGCGCTCGATGTTCAAGGAAGCGCAGCGGCTGGGCGATGCGCGCCTGCGCCAGCTCGGCGCCCGGCTCGACGCCATGCTCGAGCGCGAGCGCGAATCACGCGCCCGGAACGCCTTCCGCAGCCTGAAGATCCGCCTGCTCGAGCGGTCGCCCTGAGCGCCGGCACGGGCGCGCGGAACCCTGCCCGACGGCTTGGCGTTCTATGTCTTATGCCAAGCGCGAATAGGGGGTGGCCTGATGAAGCTCGAGCATGTCCTGATAATCGGCGGCGCGGTCGCGCTCGCCGCGATTCTGCTTTGGCGCCGCGAGCAGGTGGCGCCGATGGCGGCGCGCGCCTCGCGCCGGGCGGTGGCCGTTCCCCGGCGCCTCGCCGCGACGGCGGCCGGCTATGGCAGCCACTACATCCGCCCGGCCGGCGCCGAGTCGACGCGCGACGACCGCCGTCGCTGGGACAAGGTGGACGAGGCCTCCGACGAATCGTTCCCCGCGAGCGACCCGCCGGCAACCTACTGACCTGCGGGACCGGCCCGTGACCCGGGGCCGCGCGCCCAGGGATGCGCGACCGCGCGCTCCAAGCTCCGCCGGTCGATTGAGCGCGGCACACGCTTCACGCGGTCGAGGAAGGCGCGGCCATAGCCGCCTTCAGCCATCGTCCTTCGTGACTTCCTTCAGATAGCGCTCGGGCGGTGGCTCGGAGGCGTCGACCCGTGCCTTGAAGGCGAGCACGGCCTCGCGCTCCTTGGCCCGAGTGGCGATGCTGCCGAGGATATCGGCCAGCCCGCCCAGATGGCGCACGGTCGCGCGGTCGCGCGCCGCCTCGAGGATCGGCCCGACCGCGTGCTCGAGGAACTCGGCGACGCCGTGCCTGGCGCGCAGCAGGCGCGGAACCCCGTCGCCGCCGGCGAGCGCGCGCGGCCTCTCCGGCAGCGCCGCCAGCACGACCAGGCCCTGGAACAGCCGGTTGGCGCAGGAGCGCGCCGTGGCCGGGTCGTTGATGCCGGGCGAGAGCGCCCTGACCGCCGCCTCGCAAAGCGAGGTCGCCTCGTATTCGGCCGTCTCGCCGATGACCCGGCGATCGGTCAGGTTCAGGAACTTGGTGACGTCGCCGGCCAGGTCGTCGCAGTCGCCGCCGTGGCCGGCCACCCGGGCGACCACGACGCCGTCGAGGACGAAGGCGTTCTCGCGCCAGAGGATCTCGAGCTTCAGGTCGTTCTCGGTCACCCAGTCGAGCAACCCGCGATAGTCGACGGCGCCGAGATAGCCCGTCCGGCTGGCGCGGACGGTCGGCGCATCGGCGAGCTCGGCTTCCAGTCGCTCGACGGCCGCGTCGTCGTCGACCAGCATCGCGTCGTCGATCGAGTTCGGCCCCGACCGGATCGCCTCGAAGAAGGCGTCGCCCAGGTTCGCGACGATGTCCTCGGCGCGCATGATGCGCGTCATCTTGTGCGAGAAGATCACGACCGTCGTCAGCGTGGCCGTCGCCAGCACCAGCGCGATGAAGGCCGAGGTCGCCAGCCGAACCTCGCCCCCGGTGATGCCGAAGGAGAGCTCGATCGCCGAGAACAGGAAAGTGGCGAGCGCCAGCCCGACCAGAACCTGCGTCACCCGATCCTCGACGACATAATCCAGGATGCGCGGGCTCAACTGCTGCGCCGTGATGCTGAGCGCGACGAAGGCGAGCGAGAAGACGAGGCTCATGATCGTGATGACGCCGCCCGCCACCACCTGCAGGGTCGCCCGCGCACCGTCGATGTCGATGTCCGGCTCCCTGCCGCCATAGAAGACTCGCAAGGATTGCTCCGGCACGAACTGGAACGCCACCGGCGCCAGGATCCCGATCAGCGCAAAGCCGAGCGGCACGACCCAGAAGGCCTCGACCAGCCGGGCGATCCGCGCCGGGAGGAGGCGGCGCAGCAGGATCCCCGGCGCATCGAGGATCAGTCCGAACACGCTCCTGCGGCGCCCGTTGCGCTCAGCCATGCGGCCACCGCGCGCCCTGCATCTCGAACAGCCGCGAGGCGGTCCGGGCGAACTCGAAGGCGCCCTCGCCCTCGGGATAGAGCTGGTCCGGCGGCGCGTCGGCCGAGCAGAAGAACCTGATTCGCGCTTCGTAGAGCGCGTCGATCAGGGTCACGAAGCGCTTGGCCTCGTTGTGCCTGGCCCAGCTCAGGCGCGGGACGTCGTCGAGGAAGAAGGTGTGGAATTGCCCGGCGATCTCGAGATAATCGCCCGGCCCGAGCGGCTGCTCGCAAAGCGCGGCAAAGCTCGCGCGGCCGGCATCCTCGGCAGCCTGCGGGATGACGATCCGACGCCCGCGCACCGAGACGGTCAGCGGCCCCGCCTCCTCGCCGTCGATCTCGCGCCCCCAGGCGGCGTCCATCGCGGCCCGGGCCCCGGCCCCGAGCGGCGAGAAATAGCGCCGCTCCTGCGTGTCGGCTGGCTCGGCCTCGGCGTCCCGGCGGTGGTCGGTCGGGCCGGACAGATGGTGCACGTCCAGCCGCTCCTTCAGCATGGCGATGAAGGGCAGGAACAGCTGCCGGTTCAGCCCGTCCTTGTAGAGATCTTCCGGCGGCCGGTTCGAGGTCGCGACGATCACCACGCCGCGGTCGAACAGCGCCTCGAACAGCCGGCCGAGGATCATCGCGTCGGTGATGTCGGTGACGTGGAACTCGTCGAAGCACAGCAGCGTCGCGCCCTCGGCGATCTCGTCGGCCACGGGCTTGATCGGGTCGCTGACGTTCGACTCACGCGCCACGTGGATGCCCACATGCACCTCCTGCATGAAGGCGTGGAAGTGCACCCGGCGCTTGGGCGTCACCGGCGCGCCGGCGAAGAACAGGTCCATCAGCATGGACTTGCCGCGCCCGACGCCGCCATAGATGTAGAGGCCGGTCAGCACCTTGTCCTGCTTGGCCGCCTTGCGCCCGAAGCCCAGCCAGCCCAGCGCCACCTTCTTGCGCGCGGCGGGGTCGTAGCCGGCCAGCCGCATGTGCAGCAGCTGGAGCTTCTCGACAGCCGCGCGCTGCGCCGGGTCCGGATGGATCCGGCCCTGCTCGACCAACTCGCGATAGCGTGGCATGGGCCCGGCGGACATGCCTCAACACCTTGCGCCGCTCTGAAGCGGGCGCCACCCTATCGCCCGCCCGCTGCGGCGCACAAGGGCCGCGCCGGGATCCCTCCACGATGCCCCGGACCGCCCCCGGCCGGCTTCAAATCCGTTGAAGCGACAGACCAAAAACATTCGTTTGCCGCGGGCCCGAAACTGTCGTTTCTGGCCCGATAAGGCGCGGCGTTCGGCTGGCGCCGCAGAGAGAGCGCCCATGTCCCGGCTGTCGAACGCCACAATCATCATCGCCGCGGGCTCGATCGTGCTGTCGCTGAGCTTCGGCGTTCGCTCGATCTTCGGCGTGGTGATGGACCCGATCTCCGCGACATTCGACTGGCCGCGCGAGGTGTTCTCGCTCAGCCTGGCGCTGCAGAACATCGTCTGGGGACTTGGCCAGCCGGTCTTCGGATGGATCGCCGACCGGTTCGGCGACCGGCGCGCCATGTGGCTGGGGTTCTGGCTCTATCTCGGCGGCATGGCCCTGACCACTTTCGGCTTCGCGCCCTGGATGATGCACACCGGCGCGGGCGTCTTGGTCGGGCTCGGCGTCGCCGGCACGGCTTTCGGCCTGATCCTCTCGGTGGTCGGGCGCGCGACGCCGGACGACAAGCGCAGCCAGGCGCTGGGCCTGACGGCGGCGTTCGGCTCGCTCGGGCAGATGACGCTGCCGGCGCTGGCCGGCGCGCTGGTCGAGGCCTATGGCTGGCAGGCGACGCTGCTGGTCATGACGGCGCTGCTGCTGCCCATGGCGGCCTGCATCCCGCTGTTGAAGGCGCAGGTGCCGATCTCGAACATCACCGCGAACGACGGGCTGAAGACGGCGGCGATCGTCCGCAGGGCCTTCGGGCACTCCTCCTACACGCTGCTGACCATCGGCTTCTTCGTCTGCGGCTTCCACGTCGCCGCGATCGCCGCCCATTTTCCCGCCTTCGTGGCGGAAGTCTGCGCGACGCCCGAGGGCCCGGCGACCGAGCTCGGCGCGCTGACCCTGTCGCTGGTCGGCCTCGGCAATTTCGTCGGCACGCTGATCGTCGGCCAGCTCGGCGCACGCTTCCCCAAGCCCTACCTGCTGTCGGCGATCTACGCGCTGCGCGCCGTCGTCATCATGCTCTTCATCTCATTCCCGATCACGCCCGCCACCGTGATCGTCTTTTCGCTCTCGATGGGGCTGCTGTGGCTGACCACGGTGCCGCTGACGACCGGCCTCGTCGCCACCATGTTCGGCACCAAGCACATGGCCACGCTCTACGGTTTCGTCTTCCTCAGCCACCAGATCGGCAGCTTCGTCGGCGTCTACATGGGCGGCGTGACCTACGACCTCTACGGCAATTACGACGCGTTCTGGTACGCGGCGATCGCGCTTGGCATCTTCTCTGCGATCGTCCACCTGCCCGTGCAGGACCGCGCCTGGAGCGCCGCGCAGCCGGTCCGCGTCTAGCCCGTCGGTTGGTGTCAGTCGAAGCTGAATGCTCTACCCGGAGCGCACCGCCGTAGTGTGGGTGAAACCCACCGTGCCTGCCACTAAGCGCACTTCGCGCAGAGGGCGGCGTGCGGAATGATCTCGAGCCGCTTCTCGGCGATCTCCTCGCCGCATTTGGCGCATTCGCCGTAGGTGCCTTCCTCGATGCGGCGCAGCGCGGCGCGGACGGCGCGCAGCTCGTGGGCGCTGGCGCTGCCCAAGCTCTCGAGCACCTCGTCGCCCTCGCGCTCGATGGCGCGCTCCTCGTCGTCCTTGCTGGCCGGCTCCTCGAGCTCGCGTTCGACCCGAGCGATCGTCGCGGCCAGATAGGCCTCGCGCTCGCGCAGCAGGGTCTCGAAGCGCTTGACGTCCACCATCGGCCGCTTGCCTCCCTCTTTGCCTCTTGGGCCTGAAGACCTTGTCCGGTCACGCTGCGCGGCGGCTTTGACCTGAGTCAACGGCAAAAGGCGTTGATTGACAGCACTGGTCGCCATCGCTAGATGACGCCGCAATCCGGAAGTGTCAGGCTTCCGGTCCCGGGCGGGGCCCGGGATCGCCGTCGGTCAGCGCGTTGCGCCCACCGGCGCGATCGGTGTTTGCGGCGGGCCGGCGCGGCCTGCGGGAGTTGGGCCATGTTCGAAGCGCTGTCCGACCGTCTCTCGGGCGTCCTCACGCGGCTGACCGCCAAGGGCGCGCTGACCGAGGAGGACGTGGCGACCGCGCTGCGCGAGGTGCGCGTGGCTCTGCTCGAGGCCGACGTCTCGCTGCCCGTGGCGCGCGACTTCATCAAGGGCATAGGCGAGAAGGCGACCGGCCAGGCCGTGCTGAAATCGGTCACGCCCGGCCAGATGGTCGTCAAGATCGTCCATGACGAGCTGATCCGCGTGCTTGCGGGCGACGACCCGGAGCCGGGGCGCCTGCGCATCGACAGCCCGCCCGCCATCATCCTGATGGTCGGCCTGCAGGGCTCGGGCAAGACGACGACGACCGCCAAGCTGGCCAAGCGCCTGCACGAGCGCGAGCGCAAGCGCGTGCTGATGGCCTCGCTCGACACGCGCCGCCCGGCGGCGATGGAGCAGCTGGCCGTGCTGGGCGTGCAGACCGGCGTCGACACGCTGCCGATCGTGCAGGGCCAGGACCCTGTCGCCATCGCCAGGCGCGCCAAGCAGCAGGCGACGCTCGGCGGCTATGACGTGGTGCTGCTCGACACCGCCGGCCGCCTCTCGATCAATGACGAGCTGATGGCCGAGGTCGAGGCGGTCCGCGATATCGCCAAGCCCAACGAGACGCTGCTGGTCGTCGACGGCCTGACTGGCCAGGACGCGGTGCACACCGCCGAGAACTTCGACGGCCGCATCGGCATCTCGGGCGTGGTCCTCACCCGGATGGACGGCGACGGCCGCGGCGGCGCGGCGCTCTCGATGCGCGCCGTCACGGGCAAGCCGATCAAGTTCGTGGGCTTGGGCGAGCGCATGGACGCGCTGGAGGAGTTCCACGCCGAGCGCATCGCCGGCCGCATCCTCGGCATGGGCGACATCGTCAGCCTGGTCGAGAAGGCGCAGGCGACGATCGAGCAGCAAGAAGCCGAGCGCATGATGAAGCGGTTCCAGAAGGGCCGCTTCGACATGAACGACCTCCAGATGCAGCTGGACCAGATGCTGAAGATGGGCGGTATGTCGGGCATCGTCTCGATGCTGCCCGGCATGGGCAAGCTGCAAAAGCAGATGGACGAGGCCGGCGTCGACGACAAGGTGCTCAAGCGCCAGATCGCCATCATCCAGTCGATGACCAAGCAGGAGCGGCGCAACCCCGACCTGATGAAGGCCAGCCGAAAGGAGCGCGTCGCCCGCGGCGCCGGCATGGAGGTGCAAGACATCAACCGGCTCCTCAAGATGCACCGCCAGATGTCTGATATGATGAAGAAGATGGGCAAGATGGGCGGCAAAAAGGGCATGCGCGGCATGCTCGGCCAGATGATGGGCAAGGGCGGCGGCATGCCGCCGATGGGCCCCGGCGGCGGTGCGGGCCTGCCCGGCGGCGGCGGGCTGCCCCCGGGCTTTCCCGGGCTCGGCGGCGGCGGCCAGGCGCTGCCCCCCGGCCTCAGCGGGCTCGGTCGCAAGAAATGAGCGCCGGGGTGCTCGACAGTCCAGTGCTCGACATTCCCGTGCTCGAGACCGGGCGGCTGCGCCTGCGCGCGCCCGGCATCGGCGATTTCCCGCATTACGCGGCCTTCCTCGGCTCGGATCGCGCGGTCCACGAGCGCGGGCCGATGGACGAGCGCGCCGCCTGGCGCGAGTTCTGCGCCAGCCTCGCCTGCTGGTCCTTGCGCGGCTTCGGCGCCTGGTCGGTGACCGACCGCGCCGGCGGCGGCTATCTCGGCGAGGTCGGGCTCTTCCAGCCGGTCGAATACCCCGAGCCCGAGATCGGCTGGCTGGTGGTGCCGCAGGCCGAGGGCCAAGGCATCGCCCACGAGGCGGCGCTGGCCGCCCGCGGCTGGGCCCACCGCTCGCGCGGGCTCCGGACGCTCGTCAGCTACATCGCCCCGGCGAACGCCCGCTCGATCCGGCTGGCCGAGCGGCTCGGCGCCTGGCTCGACCGCGAGGCGCCAGGCCCCGATGCGGGCGACCTCGTCTATCGCCACCCCGGCCCCGACGCGCTTTCCGAGGCCTCGGCATGAACGCGCCGCGGCAAGCGACAGTCGAGCTGGCGGGCGTGCCTGTGCTCAAAACCGAGCGCCTGATCCTCCGCGCCCCGCGCGCCGGCGACATCGAGGCGTATGTTGCCGCGCATGACGATCCGCGCGCCCACTGGATGGGCGGAAATGCCGGGCAGGTCCTCGCCTGGCGGGGCCTTGCCACCGTCGTCGGCCACTGGGTGCTGCGCGGCTTCGGTCTCTGGGCGGTCACGGAGAGGGGCTCGCACGCCTGTCTCGGCACGGTCGGCTGCTGGTACCCCGAGGGCTGGCCCGAGCGCGAGATCGGCTGGTTCGTCTTCCCCCAAGCCGAGGGGCGCGGCATCGCCCGCGAGGCCGCACTCGCCGTGCTCGACCATGCTTGGACGACGCTGGGCTGGACCACGGCCGTCAGCTACATCCACCCGGAGAACGCACGCTCGATCGCGCTTGCCGACCGCCTGGGCGCGCGGCGCGACCATGCCGCCGAGCGTCCCAAGCCCGAGCTCGACACGCTCGTCTTCCGCCACATGCGCCCGGGGACGCACTGATGTCGGGCACCATGCAGAATGGCAATTCGGGGACAGCCATGACCGATGCCGAGCGCGCGCAGGGCCTGCTGGCCGATCTGCGCCACACCATCGACAATCTCGACGCGGTGCTCGTGCACACGCTGGCCGAGCGGTTCCGCTGCACGCAGACCGTCGGGCGGCTCAAGGCCGAGCACGGCCTCCCGGCGGCCGACCCGGACCGCGAGTCGCGGATGATCGAGCGGCTCGAGCGGCTGTCGGCCGACAGCGGCCTCGATCCTGAATTCGCCAAGAAGTTCATGCGCTTCATCGTCGATGAAGTGATCCAGCATCACCGCCAGATGCAGAAATAGCCAACGGCCACAGCTCGAAGGAGATACCACAATGGCAATGAAAATCCGCCTCGCCCGCGGCGGCTCGAAGAAGCGGCCCTTCTACCGCATCGTCGCCACCGACAGCCGCATGCCGCGCGACGGCCGCTATATCGAGCGGCTCGGCACCTACGACCCGCTGCTGCCGCGCGACAACGAAAACCGCGTCAAGATGGATGTCGAGCGCGTCCAGCACTGGCTCGAGCGCGGCGCCGAGCCGACCGACCGCATCGCCCGGATGCTCGAGGCCGCGGGCCTGAAGCCGGCGAAGACGCGGGCGAACCCAAAAAAGGCCGAGCCGGGCAACAAGGCCAAGAAGCGCGCCGAGGAGCGGGCCGCTCGCGAGCAGGCCGCCAAGGAAGCCGCCGAGGCGCCCGCCGAGACGGCCCCCGAAACGGCCGCCGAGGCGACCGCCGAGACGGCGGAGTAGTCGCGCGCCGGCATCGGGCCATGATGCGGAACGTCGTCACAGGCGTATCCTTCCCGCGGGCGGACAGTCAGGGAGACGGGCGTGGGCGCGAGGGGCTTGGGACCTGACCCTTCTTCCCTGGTCTGCGTCGGCGCCATCGCCGGCGCCTTCGGCGTGCATGGCGAGGCGCGGATCAAGAGCTTCTGCGCCGAACCCGGCGAGATCGTGCGCTATTCCCCGCTGAGCACCGAGGAAGGGCGGGAGTTCCGGCTCCGCATCACCCGCCCGCTGAAGGGCGCGTTCGCGGCGCGCCTTTCGGGCGTCGAGACCCGCGAGGCGGCGGAGAGCCTGCGCGGCACCAGGCTCTATGCGCCGCGCGAGCGGCTGCCGGCGCTGGCCGAGGACGAGTATTACCACGCCGACCTGATCGGGCTCGAGGTTGTCGACACCGGCGGCGCGCTGCTCGGCCGCGTCCGCGCGGTCCACGATTTCGGCGCCGGCGATGTCGTGGAGGTCGCGGGGCCCGCCGAGCTGATGCTGCCCTTCACGCGCGCCGCGGTGCCGACCGTGGACCTCGCCGCCGGGCGGCTGGTCGCGGACCTGTCCGAGGTCGAGGGTGACTGATCCGTTCACCGCGCGGGTCCTGACGCTTTTCCCCGACGCCTTCCCGGGCGTGCTCGGGGTCGGGCTGACCGGGCGGGCGCTGCTCGAAGGGCTGTGGCGGCTCGAGGTTCTTGACATCAGGGGCTTTGCCACCGATAGACACCGCACCGTCGACGATACGCCCGCGGGTGGTGGCCCCGGCATGGTCATGCGCGCGGACGTGGTCGCGGCGGCGGTGGATGCAGCGCGGGATGGGGTGCCCGAAGGGGCGCGCTGGACCGTGATTTATTTGTCTCCGCGCGGGCGGTCGCTGACGCAGGCCCTGGCGCGCGAGATCGCGGCGGGAGAGGGCGTCACGCTCCTCTGCGGCCGCTATGAAGGCGTCGACCAGCGCGTGCTGGAGGCGCGCGGGATCGAGGAGGTCTCGATCGGCGACTATGTGCTCACCGGGGGTGAGCCGGCGGCGCTGGTCCTCCTCGACGCGGTGGTCAGGCTGCGCCCGGGCGTGCTCGGCAACGCCGCCTCGACCGAGGAGGAGAGTTTCGCCGGCGGGCTGCTCGAGCACCCGCATTATACGCGGCCCGCGGTCTGGGAAGGGCGCGAGATACCGGAGGTCCTGCTCTCCGGCCATCACGCCCGCATCGCCGAATGGCGGTGCGCCTGGGCCCAAGCCATCACACGGGACCGGCGTCCCGACCTCTGGGCGGCCCACGAGCGCGCGAACGCTTCGGCGCCAGAGCAATCGGATGCCACACCCGCCGCCACCGTCACCGGTGCGGCGGAGAACGAGAAGGAAATGGACCGATGAACCTGCTGCAGCAGCTCGAGGCCGAGCACGTCAGGGAACTGGGCCGCGCGATCCCCGACTTCGCGCCGGGCGACACGGTGCGCGTCGGCTATCGCGTGACGGAAGGCACCCGCACCCGCGTGCAGAACTACGAGGGCGTCTGCATCTCGCGCAGCGGCGGCAGCGGCATCGGCGCCAGCTTCACCGTGCGCAAGATCAGCTTCGGCGAGGGCGTCGAGCGCGTCTTCCCGCTGCACTCGCCCAATATCGACGCGATCACCGTGGTGCGCCGCGGCAAGGTCCGCCGCGCCAAGCTCTACTACCTGCGCGCGCGCCGCGGCAAATCGGCCCGCATCGCCGAGAAGACGAACTACAAGGCCCGCGAGGACGCCAGCGGCGCGGCCGGGCCCAAGTAGCACTCGGCACAAGGGAAGGCGGATTGCCCAACCGCCTACCCTCCAGATCGATGGAGCGCCGAGTAACCTCGGCGGCCCGGATCGTGTCGGTCCGGCTGGCGGCTGGAGGAAGGGCGACGACGTCGCGCAGGCTGCCGATGAGGGTACGTGCGTTTCGGGCAACTCGGCGGCGACCGCTCGCCAGGCGCTTACCACTAGGATAACGCGAATGGCAACTTCAGCTATATCAAGGGCTTAAGCCGAGAATGCAGGCGTGCAGCATACGCCCGCTGCCCGGTCCCGACCCGACAGGCGCGCATCATATCACAGCGGCGTTTGATCGGACCGGCCGCCGGGTGTAAGCGCTGAGGGCGAAACGACCCGTGACACAGGCTGCAAGCGCGACGCCATGCCCGAGACACTGACCCAAACCCAGATCGACCACTACAATCAGACCGGCTACCTGATCCTCGAGAACCGCGTCCCCGGCGACGTCATGAACACGCTGCGCGGCGAGATCGCGCGGCTCAGCGCGCCGGCCCGTGGCATGACGGCGTCGGACGAGCGGCTCGACCTCGAGGACAGCCACAGGCCGGGCAAGCCGCGCGTGCGCCGGATCAAGCTGCCGCACAAGCAGTCCAGGCTGTTCGACCAGCTGATGCGCTCGGACTGGATCCTGGCACCGGTGCGCGACCTGATCGGCCCCGACCTGCGGCTGCACACGGCCAAGCTGAACATGAAGGAGGCGGGTCACGGCGCTGCCGTCGAATGGCACCAGGATTGGGCGTTCTACCCGCAGACGAACGACGCCGTGCTGGCCGTCGGCGTCCTCATCGACGACATGAGCGAGGAGAACGGTCCGCTGCAGGTCATCCCCGGCACGCACAAGGATCCGATCTACGACCACCACCATGACGGCTTCTTCGCCGGCGCGGTCGACATGGAGAAGGCGGGCGTCGACATGGGCCGCGCCGTGCCGCTGATGGGGCCGGCGGGGTCGGTGACGATCCACCACGCCCGCGTGCTGCACGGCTCGGGCCTGAACACCTCGTCCAAGGACCGCCGGATCCTGTTCTACGAGATGATGGCGGCCGACGCCGTGCCGATCGCCGGCACGCCCGGCTCGGCCACGAGCTGGGAGGAGCTCGAGGCGCGCATCCTCTGCGGTCGCCAGACGATCGAGCCTCGGCTACGGGACGTGCCGGTGCGCCTGCCCTACCCCCAGCCGCCGACGACGGGCTCGATCTACGAGGTGCAGAAGGCCATGGGCAAGCGCAGCTTCGGCGTGGCCGAGCCCGCAGCCCCGTGACGGGCTCGCGCCGGACCGCGTGACAAGCGCGACCGCTCGGCCTGGCGCAACAGCCCCCTCCCCCTTTGTGGGGGGAGGGATGGGGAGGGGGCGCGCCGCCCGACCACAGGCCTTCCGCCGGCGGCGGCGCAGGGCCCGCGCCACCTGGCGCAAACCGCAGGAGCATCGACCATGACCCGCCCCTTTTCCGGCATCTGGCCCGTCGCGCCGACACCCTTCAATGAGGACGGCACGCTCGACCTCGACGGAATGGGACGCGTCATCGACTGCATGGTCGATCAGGGCGTCGACGGCATCTGCATCCTGGCCAATTTTTCCGAGCAGTTCCTCCTCTCGGATGAGGAACGCGCCCGGCTGACCCGCCTCTGCCTCGAGCGCGCTGCCGGCCGCGTGCCCGTGATCGTCACCGTCTCGCACTTCGCCACGCAGGTTGTCGAGGCGCGCGCCCGCGAGGCGGCGGCCATGGGCGCCGCCATGCTGATGATGATGCCGCCCTATCACGGGGCGCTGCTGCGCGCCGACGAGGAAGCGACCCTCGAGCATTTCGCGCGGGCCGGCCGCGCGGGCGGCATCCCCATCATGGTGCAGGACGCGCCGATCTCGGGCATGACCCTGTCGGTTCCGTTCCTCGTCCGAATGGCGCGCGAGATCCCCGAGGTTCGGCTCTTCAAGATCGAGACGCCGCAGGCGGCCGCCAAGCTCCGCGCGCTGATCGAGGCCGGCGGCGACGCCATCGAGGGGCCATTCGACGGCGAGGAGGCGATCACGCTGATCGCCGATCTCGACGCGGGCGCCACGGGCAGCATGACCTCGGCGACGCTGCCCGACCTCGTGAAGCCGGCGATCGCCGCGCATCTGGCAAGCAACCGCGCCGAGGCGGTGGCGATCTATAACCGCCTGCTGCCGCTCATCAACTTCGAGAACCGCCAGTGCGGCTGGCGGTCCTGCAAGGCGGTGATGAAGGAGGGCGGCGTGATCCGCTCCGAGCACGTCCGCCACCCGACCCGGCCGCTGCACCCCGAGACCCGGGCGCAGCTGCTGGAACTTGCCCGCGAGGCCGATCCGCTCGCCATTCGCTGGGGCAGGTAGCCCCGCCGAGGTCGGCGGGGCTCCCCCGGTCAGAGCGGTCAGAGCGGTTCCTGGACCGCCGGTCCTTCGGCCCGCATCGTCGAGGCGGGCCAGATCGCGCCCGCCGCGGGATAGTCGGCGGCGTAGACGGGCGAACGGCCATAGACGTCGGCATATTCACGCATCAGCCCGTTCGCGTCAGGAAACCGCGTGTGATAGCGGATCAGCACCGGGATGTCCCAGGCCTCCATGTCGAAGGTGCGCCGGCCGTTGGCGTGGCCCTGCACCTCGGCGACGGTGGTGTCGAGCACGAAGGCGGTGAGCTCCTCGACCTTCTCGACACGGATGCAGCCATGGCTGAGGGCACGCTTCTCGCGGCCGAAAAGCTTGGGCTGGTTCGTCCCGTGCAGATAGATCAGCAGCCCGGGGTCGAGCCGGACGGCCATCAGCCCGAGTGGGTTGTTCCTGCCCGCCGGGCGACGTTCGGGGCTGATCCCTTCGTCGCGGATCATGTCCGGTGTCGGCTTCCAGGTCGGGCGGAAGCGCACGACCGAGGTCTCGGCCACCAGCTGCGGGGTTGGATTTTTGGCCGATCCAACGATCACCTTGCTGCGCAACACCTCCTCGCCGTCCTGGAAGGCGATCAGCTCGTAGCTCGGGATGTTGACCAGGATCGCCTTGCCCTTGGTCGGCACGCGATCATAGGGACCGTCAAGGAACATCGGCGGCGGCGGCGCGGGCGGTGCGACGGCGGGCACCACGGGGGCGGACACGGGCTCGGGGCCGGCGGCGCAGGCCGAGAGCACGGCGGCAACCGCCAGGGCGGCGAGGCGAAGCCCGGTGGGAAGCAGCGGACGAGATGCAGCAAACATGAATTTTCCCCGTACTTACAATCAATCAGGTTGCGGAGTTCCCCGGCAATGGCAGGCGTCATAAAAGGCCGCCGACCCGGCTGGCTCGCGTTCTGGGGCCCTGCCATGGAGATGCGGTCTCGCGCCGCCAGGTCAAGCGCCGGGGCGACGAAACACCGGGTCCGAGGGGACATTTGTGGCGTCCCGGCATCAAGATTTCCCGCGCTGCGCGAGCACATCCGCCGCACCTCGTGACAGAGGCGAACGGCCCGGCATCCGCCGGAAAGGCACACTCCTCTGAACCCGGGAAGGCGTGCTTTCTCAACATCGTACCTCCGACAGGAGCAGCGCGACATTGGGCAGAAGCACGGACTTTGGATGGCGCAGAGCCCGGATCACCAGGGCTTGCCCGCATGCAATCCCCTGCAAGCGTTTGAATTAGAGCATTTTTTTCTGTCCGCGCTTGGGTCGAATGGCGGAGTGGACAGATCCGATCGGTCGGAAGCCGCCGCTCTGCTCGACGCCGACACGCTATGCGTGAGCCGACTTTATAATGTCGCCGTTTAGGCGTAAGTTGAAGATCAAGGAGGCTCGGCCGGCCCGCGATGCGCGGGCTTTTCCAACCGGCCCGTACGGACACGCGCGCGGAGAGGACACCATGGCCCGAGAAATCAAGGCAGGGCGGCTGAAGGCCCTGCTCGTCGAGGACGAGTTGCTCATCGCGATGGATCTCGAGGACTGGCTGACCGAGCTCGGCTTCGACGTGATCGGCCCGTTCAGGCGAAGCAGCGACGCCCTCGACACACTCGATACGTCCGACGCGTTGGGGATCGACTTCGCAGTGCTCGATTTTCTGCTGGAGGACGCGAACAGCGGCGCAGTCGCCGATCGCCTGTCGCAGCTTGGCGTTCCCTATGTCTTCATCACCGGCTGCCACAATCTCCTGCGACAGCAGACGCGCCACCGCGCCCCGATGCTGGAAAAGCCGATCACGCGGGTTCAGATGACGCAGGCCCTCGGAGCGATGCGAGCATCACTTGGCGCGGCCAGGGCCGACGCGCGCTAAATGCCACCCGCGCGCCGCTCCGGGGCGCGCGGCCTCAGACCTGCGGGAAGAACTTGCCCGCGGGAGACAGCGTGAAGATTTCGCAGCTGTCCTCGGTGACGCCGACCGAATGTTCGAACTGCGCCGACAGCGACTTGTCGCGCGTTACCGCGGTCCAGCCATCGGCCAGCGTCTTGGTCTGCGGGGCGCCCAGATTCACCATCGGCTCGATCGTGAAGAACATGCCCGGCCGCAGCACCGGCCCGTCACCCGGCCGGCCGTAATGCAGCACGTTCGGCGCGTCGTGAAAGACGCGCCCCACGCCGTGACCGCAAAAGTCGCGCACGACCGAGCAGCGCTCGGCCTCGGCGAATGCCTGGATGGCGTGGCCGATATGGCCAAAGGTGTTGCCGGGCCTGACGGTCTCGATGCCGCGCATCAGCGCCTCGTGCGTCACCTCGATCAGCCGCGCCGCCTTGCGCGTGGGCGTGCCGGCGACGTACATCCGGCTGGTGTCGCCATACCAGCCGTCGAGAACCGCCGTCACGTCGATGTTGAGAATATCGCCGTCCTTCAGCCGCTTCGGACCCGGGATGCCGTGGCAGACCACATGGTTTACCGAAATGCAGCTGGCATGCTGATAGCCGCGATAGCCGATCGTCGCCGACTTGCCGCCCTCGGCCTCGACAAAGGCCAGGATGCGCTCGTCGAGTTCCTCCGTGCGCACGCCCGGCGCGACGTGGTCGCCGATCATGTCGAGGCAGCGCGCCACCAGGCGGCCCGCCGCATGCATGCCGGCGAAATCTCCCGGCGGATGCAGGCGGATGCCTTCGGCAGTGCGCCGCTCGGCCGGCTCGGCCAATGCGTTGCGGTTTTCCATCAGGCTTTCCATCAGGCGCGGGCGGCCCATCGATTCGCGTCGGGACAGGTTCAGTTGCCAAACTAAGCGCCCGAGGGGGAGCGTTCAATGACAACACCGCCTAACAGACCGACTGCAGCCATGCTGGTCATCGGGGACGAGATTTTGTCCGGCCGCACGCGCGATGCCAACGCGCACCATCTCGCCTGCGAGTTGACGCGGATCGGCGTCGAACTGGTCGAGGTGCGCATGGTGCGCGACATCCAGACCGCCATCGTCGAAGCGGTGAACGAGATGCGCGCCCGCGTCGACCATCTCTTCACCTCGGGCGGGATCGGGCCAACGCATGACGACATCACCGCCGACGCCGTCGCGGCGGCCGTCGGCGTCGGCATCGACGTGCACCCGGAGGCCCGCGCCGTGATGGAGGCGCGCTATGCCGAGACCGGGCGCGAGATGAACGCGGCGCGCCTGCGCATGGCGCGCATCCCCGACGGCGCCACGCTGATCGAGAACCCGGTCTCGGCGGCGCCCGGCTTCTCGCTCGGCAACGTCCACGTGATGGCGGGCGTGCCTGACATCTTCCGCTCGATGCTGGAGGGGCTGCTCGCCCGTGTCGAGGGTGGCACGCCCCTGCTCAGCCATTCCTTGCGCTGCATGATCCCGGAAGGTGACCTCGCCGTGCCCTTGAGCGAGGTCGCGGGCGCCTTTCCGGATGTCAGCATGGGCAGCTATCCCTTCGGCGGCACCGGCGCCGTGCTGGTGCTCCGCCACCACGACCGCGACCGCCTTGCAGAGGCGGCGGTGGCGCTGCGGGCGGCGCTGGAGCCACTCGGCGGCGCGCAGGCCGAGACGCCGCCGTAACCTCCTCCCCAATTCGGGGGAGGGGCCTGTCCCCCGAGGGTCGACGCCTCGCACGCACGAGAAGCGCCGGGCCGCCGCTCCCGCCACGGCTCCGAGGTGGGGATTGCGGTCTTCGCCGCCGGACGGCTCAGGCGTTCTCCAGCGCCTTGGCGCGGCTCTGGATCATCGTCTCGGCGTCCCGGCCATAGAGCTCCTGATAGTGGTGGAAGGCCGCCTCATAGCGCCCCACCCCTTGCGTGACCGAGCGCAGGTCGGCGATCAGGTCGTCGAGCGCCGTGCCGGGCAACAGCGCCCGGAACTCGTCCCAGCCCTCGGCATCGGTCAGCCGGTCGAAGCCCAGCACCTGGCCGCGGCGCGACGAGACCATCGGGTTGAGCGCGCCCGTGAAAACCGAGGGCACCAGGAAGCGCACCTCGTAGATCGGCTCAAGCAGCACGGCGCCGGCCTCGTCCAGCGCCTGGCGCACGCCGCCGCGCGCCGCGATGCGGAAGGCCATGTCCGAGCTGTCGACCGAATGGTACTGCCCGTCATAGAGCGTCACCGCGACGTCGACGACCGGAAAGCCCAGCGGCCCGCGATCGGTCGCGTCCTTCGCCCCCGCCTCGACGGCCGGGATGTAGTTCCGGGGCACCGACCCGCCATGGATCGTCTGGTCGAACTGGAAGCCCTCGCCGCGCGGCAGGGGCGCCACCTTCAGCTTGACGTCGGCGAACTGGCCGGCGCCGCCCGTCTGCTTCTTGTGGCGATAGTGCACGTCGGCCGGCTTGGTGATCGTCTCGCGCAGGGGCGGCGTCAGCGGGCGCTCGCCCGTCTCGACGCCGAACGCCTCGGCCAGCGTCTCGCGCGCCCGGCGCAGATGCAGCGCCCCCTGCCCCGCCAGCACATGCGCGCCGGTCTCGCTGTCGTGCTCGGCGGTCAGCGAGGGGTCCTCGTGCACGATCTTGCCGATCGCCTCGCTCAGCTTGGCGTCATCCTTGTCGTGCGCCGGCACGATGCCCGTGCGCAGCAGCGGCGCCAGCGGGCGATACCAGTCCGGAGCCGGCATCTCGTCAGCGGCATAGACCCGGCCGCCCTCCAGATGGTCGGACTTGATGGCGCTGAAGACCTGGCCGGGCGCCACGCTTTGCGCCTGCTCGAACTTGTCGCCATGCACGACGGCGACCGGCCCCAGCGCGCCGCCGCCCAGCCTGTCGCCGCTCTTCAGCTCGGCAAAGGCGCGCAGGTAGACGGTCTTGCCGACATGCTTGCGGTGGCGCGCCAGAAAGCTCGCCGCCAGCGCGCCATCGACGCAGCGGGCGCGCAGCGCGTCGAGCGGCGGCGCCTCGTGGCGCAGCGCCTTCATCAGCCGGGTCACGCCGTTGCGGTGCTCGGCCGAGCCGATGAAGGCTTCGACGACCTGGCCCTCGCCCAGCACGCGGGCGCAGATGCCGTAGATGGCCCCGTTGGCGGGCGCGCGGTCCTCGATCAGCTCCTCCAGCAGCCAGTCGTCATACTCGCTCAGGCTCTCAAGGAACTCGCCCCGCCGCTCGTGCTCGTCGTCCATCATGCCGGCCGGGATCTCGATCAGCTCGCTCTGCTCGCCCTCGCGGTATTTCCAGGCCCGCTCGCTGACCAGGTCGACGGCGCCGACGATCTGGCCCTCCTCGCGGATCGGCATCTGGCGCAGCACCAGCGGGTGGCGCGAATAGCCCTGCAGCGCCGCCACGATGTCGCGCGCCGGCGCCTGCGCCTCGTCCATGCGGTTGATGAACAGCAGCGTCGGCACATGCGCCCGCTCGGCCAGCCGGATGAAGGGCGCGGCCAGCACGGCGTGCTCGGGGTTGGGCGAAACGCAGATGACCGCCACATCGGCGACCAGCAGCGCGTCCATCGCCTGCTGCATGAACTCCAGGCTGCCGGGGCAGTCCAGCACCGTCCAGCTGTCGCCGAGAAAGGCGAACTCGGCGACCGCGATCTCGTGCGGCTGCGGGCTCGGCAGACGGCCGCCCTCCAGCGCCGCCAGCCGCGCCGCGAGAGTGGACTTGCCAACGCCGTTGGCCCCGAGGATCGCCACGCATTTGGTCATCGTCTTCCTCCCGTCCGAGGCGCTCTCGCGGCGCGATTGCAGAACTGTCATTCAGCCTACACCGAATCGTCGGACGGGCAAGCCGGGCACCCCCCGAGTGCCGGGCACCCCCCGAGTTGAGGTAACGCGGAGGCAACGGGCATCAGGAATAGGGGTCGAGGGCGTCGCGCAGCGCATCGCCGACAAAGCTGAAGGCAAGCACGACCAGGATGACCGGGATCATCGGCGTGAGGATCCAAGGGTAGATCTCGAGCGCGCCGAGCCCCGCCCGCAAGGCGTCGTTCAGCATCAAGCCCCACGAGACCTGCGGCGAGCGGACGCCGAAGCCGAGGAAGCTCAGCGCAGTCTCGCCAAGGATCATCGCCGGGATCGACAGCGAGGCCGAAGCGATCAGGTGGCTCATGAAGTTCGGCATCATATGGGCGCGGATAATTCGCGAGGGACTGGCCCCCATCAGCTCGGCGGCGCGGACATAGTCTTCCTCGCGCAGCGCCAGGAACTTGGAGCGGACCGCCCGCGCCAGGCCCGGCCAGTCGAGCAGCCCTAGGATGACCGAGATCATCATGAAGACGGCCAGCGAGTTCCAGTTGACGGGCACTGCGGCGCTGAGCGCGAGCCAGATCGGCAGCTCGGGCAGCGAGCGGAAGATCTCGATCAGCCGCTGAACGGTCGCGTCCACCCAGCCGCCGAAATAGCCCGCCATGCCGCCGAGCGTGAGGCCGATGACGAAGCTGACGGTGACGCCGATCAGGCCGATCGTCATGCTGAGCCGCGCGCCGTGGAGGATGCGGCTGAAGACATCACGCCCCAGCCGGTCCGAGCCGAGCAGGTGCAGCGTTCCTCCCTCGGGCGGGCAGATCAGGTGGAAGCGGCTCTCGACCAGGCCGAGCAGCCGATAGGGCTCGCCGCAGCTGGCGAAGAGGGGCACCGGCAGCGGGGTGTCGTAGTCGGTCCACGCCCCGACGAGCCCGGTCTCGAGATCGTATTCGGTCGCCGCCGGGTAGGTGTGCAGGCCGATGAACTCGCCGCCGTGCCAGAGATGCAGCCCCTGCGGCGGCGTGTAGATGCTGTCCTCGGCGATCGCGTTCGGCGGGTAGGGCGCCAGCGGCTCGACGAAGGGCAGCATGGCGTAGACGAGTGCCAGGAAGACGAGGCAGAGCACGCCCAGCCGGTGGCGCCGGAAGCGGCGCCAGACCAGCACGCGCGTCGGCGCGTCGAGGTCCAGCCGGTCGAGCAGCTGGCGCTGGTCGACCGGATCGTAGGGTTCCTCCGAGACATAGCGGGGGCGGTTCAGCATCACGCCCCCGTCCGCGCGCCGCCGAGGCGGATGCGTGGGTCGAGCACCGCGAGCAGCACGTCGGAGATCAGCATGCCGACCAGCGTCAGCGCGCTGATGAACAGCAGGATGAAGCCCGACATGTAGATGTCCTGGCTCTTCAGCGCGTGCAGCAGCACGGGGCCGAGCGTCGGCAGGCTCATGACGACCGAGATGATGACCGAGCCCGAGACGAGCTGGGGCATCAGGTTGCCGATATCGGCGACGAAGGGGTTCAGCGCCATGCGAAGGGGATAGCGGATGACGCGCAGCGCCGGGGGAACGCCCTTGGCGCGGGCGGTCTCGACATAGGGCTTGTGCAGCTCGTCCAGCAGATTGGCGCGCAGCCGCCGCATCACCGCCGCCGCGGCCGAGGTGCCGATGACCACCGTCGGCACTATCAGATGCGCGCTGATCGATTTGAGCTTCTCCCAGGTCATCGGCTCGCCCTCGTACTCGCGCGACATCAGCCCGCCGATCGGCAGGTCGAGGAACTCGGCGCCATAGGCGAGCAGGATCAGCGCAAGGAGGAAGTTGGGCGTCGCAAGCCCGATATAGCCGATGAAACTCGCGATGTAGTCGATCGGGCCGTTCGCCCGCACTGCGGCGATGGTGCCGAGCGGCAATGCCACGATGTAGACGAAGATCAGGGCGGCGAAGTTGACCACCACCGTCATCCAGACGGTGGCCCCCACGACATCGGCGACCGGCTGGTCGAGCTCGAAGGACCAGCCTAGATCGCCCTGCAGAAGCCCGGAAAACCCGTCGACGCCCGGCATCAACCCGACCCAGATCAGGTATTGCTGCCAGAGCGGCCGGTCGAGCGCGTATTCGCGCATCAGCGCCTCGGCCTTGGCGATGCCGGCCTCCTCGCCCGTGGCGCGCATCTCGGCGATCTGGTTCGAGAGGTAATTGCCCTCGGGCAGGTTGATGATGACGAAGATCAGCACCGAGATCGCGGCCAGCGTCACCAGCATGGTCGCGAAGCGCCGCGCGAGGAAGACGATCACGGGACGATCACGGGGCGCCGCCCCCGTCGAAGAAGAACTCGTCCATGCGGTGGACGCCGAGCTGGCCGCCCGGATCCCAGGCGTAGATCGCCCTCGCCGGCACGTTCTTCAGATCGGCGGCGCGCACCAGCGGGATGGGCGCCCGGGCAATCGTTCCGATGGCATAGACTTGGTCGGCATGGATATCGAGCATCTCGCGCCAGGCGGCGGCCTTGGTCGCCTCGTCGCTGGCGGTGGACCATCGCTCGAAGAGCGCGAGCAGGCGTTGCGCCTCGGGCAAGTCGGGCGGCTCGCCGGCCGAGCCCTTGGTCTGGTAGTACTGCCCCCACATCGGCCAGCTATAGGTCGCCTGATCGACCGGGGCGAGCTCGGTCGGCGGCATCTCGGCGGTCGGGATTCCGATGTTCCAGCCATACCAGGCGACCATCATGGCGCGGCCGGAATAGGCGCGGTTGCGCAGCACGTCGCGGTCCTGCGGCTTGACCAGCAGCCGGATCCCCAGCTGCTCCCAGGTGGCGGCGATCAGCTCGAGGACGTCCTCCTCCTCCTGCCGCTCGCCGGCCGTCTCGACGACGATCTCCATCAGGCGGCCGTCCGGCAGGCGGCGAATGCCGGCCGGGTTGCGCTCAACGAGGCCCATCTCGTCCAGCAGCCGGTTCGCCTCGTCAAGGTCGAAGCGGGCCCAGGCGGTCGCGTTCTCGGGGTCGAAGAACGGGCTTTCCTCCAGCGCCGCGACGGCCCGCTCCTCGGCCAGGCCGAAATAGAGCACCTTGTTGATCGCCTTGCGGCTGATGCCGAGGCTGAGTGCCCGGCGGAACCGGACATCGCGGAAGAGCTCGCGCCAGACCGGGTCGGTGTAGTTCAGGTTGGGATAGAGCGCGACCTCGTTGGCCGCGCCCGACTGCCAGAGGTCGGTCTCGTACCCCTTGGCGTCCTCGTTCTTCTTGAGGACCGGCGCGTCGGCAAAACCCAGCGAGCGGATCTGCAGCCCGGCCTCGCCCATGCTGGTCTTGAGCGGGATCAGGCCGCCGGCCGCGACGACCATGTCGATCGCGTCGACATAAGGCAGCTGTCGCCCTTGCGTGTCGATGCGGTGGTAGAAGGGGTTACGCACCAGAGTGTAGCGCTGGCTGTTCTTGTCCGTCGTGTTCACCCAGGGCTGCAGCACCGGCAGTTCGGGATTGTCGAAGTCGTAGAGCCCGTCCATGTAATTGTGCAGCGCCGCCCAGTTGCGCTTGCCCGACGCGGCGACGCGTTCGGCCAGGCTGTCCGGGTCGGCATAATCGGCGTGGAAGCGGCGCATGTAATGCGCCGGCCGGTAGATGTAGATCGGCCGGGCCTGGGCCAGCGACGGCAGGAATTGCGGGTTCGGTTCGGGCCAGGAATAGCGGACGGTCACGTCGTCGACGACCGTCACCTCCGGGCGGATGCCGTTCGTCAGCATCTCGACCGGCGGGCCGGCCGGCGAAAGCTCCTCGTTCAGCGCCACGTCTTCCCACCAATAGCGGAAATCGTCCGTGGTGAATGGCTGGCCGTCAGACCAATTGTGGCCGCGCCGCAGCCGCAGGGTGAAGGTCCGGCCGCCATCCGTCACATCGACCGATTTGAGGATGTCGGGCACCAGCTCGTAGTTTTCGTTATAGCCGACCAGCCGCGCATAGCCCCAGACGGCCATGTAGCGGACATCCTTGGAGCGGGAGACGAAGGTCGTGATCTCGCCGCCCTGCACGCCCGTCACCCGGCCGCGTGCCGCGAGATCGACGATCAATGGCTCGACAGGGATCCGCTGGTCGACCGGCGGCAGGAACCCGTCGCTGACCTCGCCCAGCAGCGAGGGCGTCTCGACCAGCGGGCCGGAATAGATCTCGACCCAATCGAGGGCCGACAGGGCCATCGCGGCGGCGCCGGCCAGCGCCGCGGTCAGCAGACGCCTCATGCCGCGGCCCTCACCCTGTGGCCCGGCGCGACCTCGACCAGGCTTGGCGCCGCCTCGCCGCGATAGCCATAGGGAGCGGGCCAGGTCGCCGGCTCGCCGGCGCCGGCGGCCACTTCGCGCAGGTCGAGCCGGTGCGCCATGTCGGGTTCCGGGCTGGCCGCGATCAGCGCCCGCGTGTAGGGGTGCTGCGGATTCAGGAAGATGCGGTCGGCCGAGCCCTCCTCGACGACGCGCCCCCGCCGCATAACCATCACCCGGTCGGCGAGCCGGGCGACGACGGCCAGGTTGTGGCTGATGAAGATGTAGCTCAGCCCCATCTCCTCGCGCAGTTCGTCGAGCAGGTCCAAGACCTCCTTCTGGACGCTGACGTCGAGCGCCGAGGTCGGCTCGTCGCAGACCAGCAGTTCCGGGTTGAGCGCCAGCGCCCGCGCGATGGCGATGCGCTGCCGCTGACCGCCCGAGAAGGCGTGCGGAAAGCGCGCCAGGTGATCCGGCGACAATCCGACCCGCCTCATCAGGTAATTCGCCCGCTCCATCCGCTCGGCCCGGGTGCCGATATTGTGAATGCGGAGCGGCTCGAGCAGGATGTCCTGCACCGACATGCGCGGGCTGAGCGCGGCGTAAGGGTCCTGGAACACCATCTGCACGCGCCGGCGGAAGTCCGTCAGCTCTGCCCCGGAGAGGCTGGCGATATCCTGCCGCAGACCGTCGGCCGCGCAGAACAGCATCAGCCCGCCGGGGTCCGGCCGCTCGGCGCGCAGCAGCAGCTTGGCGACCGTGGTCTTTCCCGAACCCGAACTCGCCCACCACGGCCACGGTCTTGCCGCGCTCGAGCACCAGGTCGAAATCGGCGAGCGCACAGACGGGCGGCCCGGGGCGACCGAAGCCGCGTCGCCGGCCGGGATAGGTCTTGGACAGGTTCTCCGCCCAGATGATCGGATCCGAGCTCGGGGCGGCATGCGACGCCATCCGGTGCGGGATGCGCGGCGCGGCGGCGAGCAGCGCGCGGGTATAGCCGTGCCGAGGCGCCGCCAGGACATCGGCGGCCGGCCCGCTCTCGACGATGCGGCCGCGGCGCAGCACGACGACCTTGTCGGCCATGTTGGCGACCACGCCCAGATCGTGCGTGATCATGATGACGGCCAGCTTGTGGTCGCGCTGCAGCCGGCCCAGCAGGTCGAGCACCATGGCCTGGGTGGTCACGTCGAGCGCCGTCGTCGGCTCGTCGGCAATCACCAGCGCCGGGTTGCCGATCATCGCCATGGCGATAACGGCGCGCTGGCGCAGGCCGCCCGAGAGCTCGAACGGATAGGAGGTCCAGGCGCGCTCGGGGCTGGGGAAGCCGACCTCGCCGAACATTTCGAGCACGCGCTCCTCGACGCTCTGCCCCTCCGGGCAGCCACCATGCACCCGCAGCACCTCGGCCACCTGCTGGCCGACCGTGTGCAGCGGCGACAGCGCGCTCATCGGCTCCTGGAAGATCATCGAGATCTTGGTTCCGCGCAGTGCCCGCATCTCGCGGTCCTTGATCGACAAGAGATCAAGGAGGCGGCCGCCATGCCGGAAGATCGCCCGGCCACTGGCGATCCTGGCCGAGCGTGGCAGCAGGCGGATCAACGATTTGCCCGTCAGCGTCTTGCCCGACCCGGACTCGCCCACGAGCGCCAGCACCTCGCCGGGCTCGACGTCGAACGAGACACGGTCGACCACCGGCGGCATCAGCCCGGCGGGGCCAAAGGTGATCGTCAGGTCCTCGACGGACAAAAGCGGCATTTTCCGGCCCCGGCTCGGTCCGACCGCGCGGATCCCCGCCTGACTGTGCGACAGGCGGGAATTCGCCGCAAGCCCGCTTGTGCCGGCGGGCCGTGACATAACGGTTAAGCGTGGCCCAGCGGGAGCCCGTTAGGGGCGAGGCGCAAGCCGCGCACGCGCGCCGCCATCACGCGGATGGGATCATAGTCCCGGTCGGCCGCCGCGACGATGCCGACCGGCAGGCCCGCGGCATTGCCCGGAACGGCCGCCGCCGTAAGGGCGCGGCAGAGCGCCGGGCGCCGGGCGCCGTTGGCGTCCGCGGTGATGAATGGCAGCGCCGGCGTCTCGACCGTCCAGCCGAGCACGGCGAGCCGAGCGTGCGCCTCCGGCTCCACTTCGGCGAACAGCGCCCAGGCGACCGCGTCGACCGCCGCGAAATCGGCGGCGCCCCGCACGACAGCCAGCGCCGAGGCCCTGTGCGCGCCCGTGACGAGGACGCGGCCGAAGAACACATCGCCAAAAGGACAAACGGCGTCTGCCAGGGCGTTGCATCCGGACTGGCTGCCATACTCGTTGATCGCCACGATGCGCCCGCGGAAAGCCGCGAGCGGAGCCTCCTCGCCCGCTCGGGCAATCAGCGCCGAGCGATAGGTGCCGGAACCGCACCCCTCGGCGGCATAGACCGGCCGGGCGACGGCAACTGCACCGCCGCATCGGCCGGACACATAAGGCAGGCCACAGCTCTGCCCAAGCAGGAGGTCCGGGTCGGCCCAGGCGGCGGAGAGATCGTCCGGTCGCGAGAGTGCCGACGGGGCGGCGATGCCCTGTTCGCGCAAGCCGGCTGCGACCCGGCCCCAGAACGCATCGGTCCTGGCCGTGACCTCCGGCCAGTCATACATCTGAAGCGCGACAATCACGCCGGCTGGCGCGGAGCCACAGAAGCCACGGCGGCCAGTGGGCCGACGGCGTCACGTTCGATGCTGCGCCGCGAATAAGGGTGGATCAGCGGCTCGCGGCTGCGGAGGAGCCACCGCCACGCCACCGCTGCATAGCCCGGCAGGTAGTAGCGACCGTTCCGCTCCAGCACCGTGTCGCGCTCGGCGTGCCAGCGCTCCGGTATCAGGTACCAGGCGACCGCGGGATAGCGGTGGTGCACCCAGTGGAAGTTGTTGTTGAGAAACAGCAGCCGCCAGAACCAGCCGGCGTCGACAATGGCCGTGCGCTGCGGCGCGTTCTCGGCGGCCCGATGCTCGATGAAGCTGCGCACCATGATCAGCGACACGCCGGGATAGGCCGCCATCAGCGCATAGGCCCAGAGATCCATGCCGGACGCCGAGACGAGCCCGATCACGGGCACGAGGCCGATCGCGTGGCGCAGCCAGGCACCCTGCACCTTCCTGTCGCCGGCCAGCATCAGCCGCGCCTCTGACCGCCAGAAGCCCCAGATGGCGAGCGCCGGACCGACGAGCATCCGTCCGGCGAAGGTGCAGTTGACCCGGCGCAGCCAGCGCATCGGCCCGCTCGCAGCCGGCCAATCGCCCTGAGCCAGATAAAAACTTTCGGGGTCGTCATAGGGATCGGTCAGACGGTCGTCGTTGTGGTGCCGGATGTGCAGGTCGCGGAAGCGACGATACGGGAACGCCAGGCCGAGCGGCAGCGAGACCAGCGCCTCGTTGGCGAGGCTCGACCGCGTCGGGTGGCCGTGCAGCACCTCGTGCTGCAGTGACGAGTGAAACGCGACCAGTACGCCTCCCGGCACTGCGAACCACCAGCCGAGCGCGTCCTGACACGCCAGCGCCAGCCCCCACAGCGAGTAGCACGCGACAAGTGCGACCCAGGTCGGCCACTCGACCCTGAGCCGGGCGGCGCCCGCCCGGCTTGCTCCCCCGAGCATCTCCATGTTAGCCCCGATGACAATAATGCGGTGCAGCAATGAACTCGCGGATACGGTACAGCGGCACCACCCCGCTTGCCCGAACGCGACAGCGATGTCGGAATTCTGCATGAGCGGACGTGAAATCCCGGAACAGGACACTCCCGAGCTCGATCCGGTCGAGCTGACCGCCGAGTTGATCCGCTGTGCCTCGGTGACGCCGGACGAGGGCGGCGCCATCCGGCTGCTCGAAGGCGTGCTCGGCGACGCGGGCTTCCGCTGTGTCCGGATCAGTCGCGGCGGCGTCGAGAACCTCTTCGCGCGATGGGGCGCCGGCGATCCGGTATTCGCCTTCAACGGGCATACGGACGTGGTGCCGCCCGGCGACGAGGCGCTCTGGACATATCCGCCCTTCGCTGGCGAGGAGACGGACGGCCTGCTCTATGGCCGGGGCGCCGTCGACATGAAATCGGGCGTCGCCGCCTTCGTCGCCGCGGCGGTCCGGCTGGTCGGCGAAACGCCACCCCAGGGCTCGGTCACCCTGATGATCACCGGCGACGAGGAGGGCGACGCGACTGACGGCACCGTGGCCATCCTTGACTGGATGCGAGAGGCGGGCGAGCGGGCGGATGTTTGCCTTGTCGGCGAGCCGACCTCGGTCGAACGGCTGGGCGACACGATCAAGATCGGACGGCGCGGCTCGGTGACGGGCAAGCTGCGCGTGCGCGGCCGGCAGGGGCACACCGCGTACCCGGAGCGGGCCGCCAATCCCCTGCCCGTGCTGGCACGCATCTGCGCGCGGCTCGCGGACACGCCGCTCGATTCGGGCTCGGAGCACTTCCAGGCCTCGACGCTGGCGCTGACCAGCATCGATGTCGGCAACCCCGCATCGAACGTCATTCCCGCGACAGGGCGCGCGGTCTTCAACGTCCGTTTCGGCGACCGGCACAGCCCGGCCAGCATCGAGGCCTGGGCACGACGGATCCTCGACGAGGAACTGGCCGACAGCGGCTGCACGGCCGAGCTCGACTGGAAGGTCTCGGGCGAAAGCTTCCTGACCGAGCCTGGACCCCTGACCGACATGGTGATCGAGGCGCTGGCCGCGCGGCAGCTGGGGCGGCCGGCGCTGACGACCGGCGGCGGCACCTCGGATGCGCGCTTCGTCAAGGACCTCTGCCCGGTCTTCGAGCTTGGGCTGGTCGGCGACAGCATGCACCAGATCGACGAGCGCGTGCCGGTCGCCGATATCCGCGCGCTGAGCGAGGTCTACCTGGACATAATGCGGCGCTTCTTCGAGCGATGATCCCCTCGCTTCACCTTTAGGGGACACCCGGGGACGCTCAGCCCTCGCCGCCATCCGGCCCGTCATAGTCATCGGCGCCAAAGCCCGCGCCAGCGGTGCGATAGGCTTGGCGCGGCGGTGCGAAAACGTCGAGCACCGTGCATCCGTCGGGCCCGGCCTCCATCGTGTGCGGCACGCCTGCGGGCGTCCGCCAGAAGTCACCCTTGCGCACCGGCACCGCCTCGTCGCCCTGGAACCTGGTCGCCGCGCCCTCGAGGCAGACGCCCCACTGCTCTTCGGGATGGGAATGCATCTTGCCGCGATGTCCGGGCTCGATGCGAACGACCGAGAGCATCGCGTGCTCGCCAGGGAAGATCCGCGTCGTCACGCCCGGCGCGAGCTCGCGGGCCATGCCCTGCCCCATGTCGTCGAGACGGAAGAAGTTGTGTCGCTCGCTCATTCTGCCCTCGCCATCTTGCACGCGAACGGACGGTAAGCCCGGCGGCGCTTCGGCGCAATCGAGCCGCGGGGGCACTGCGTTACCTCCGCGCACGGTTGCGGGCCGGCGGCGACGCGGGTACTCTTCGCCCGAGGCAAAGAGCGGGAACAGCAGGCATG
Organism: uncultured Alphaproteobacteria bacterium; assembly: GCA_963822985.1. Taxonomy (GTDB): domain Bacteria; phylum Pseudomonadota; class Alphaproteobacteria; order Rhodobacterales; family Rhodobacteraceae; genus Thermohalobaculum. The sequence goes on from CAWGJU010000003.1 coordinate 594,145, forward strand.
CAGCGCAAGGGTTTGGGCGTCGCAGCCCTGACGGCGCTCTCGATGGCGTCTCCGGCCATGGCGTACACGGTGAAATCGTCCGTCCAATGCGGCGATATCGTCCGCGAGGATTCGAACGAGACCTACCGCCAGATGAACAAATGGTGGCTGATGGGGTATTTCACCGGGCGCAACTATGCGGTCGATTCAGAGGCCGGCAAGGCGATCGAGGACGAGAACATCTATCAGATGGCGCTCGACTACTGCCGCAACAATCCTGCCGAGGACTGGGACGACGCGGCGATCTACGTCTACGACCGGCTCGACTGACGGCAACATTCCTGCCCGGCCGGCTCCCGGACCAGCTGCGGCCCGGCTACCGGCTGGCGGGGCGCGTCGCCTCGGCGAAATAGCCGCTCGCCTGCACCGTGTTCCGCCAGTCCGAGGCGCGGGCGTCGACCAGCCGGTTGATCCGCCCGCCAAAGCGGCGCTCTACCTGCCCCTTCCACAGTTTCAGCATGTTCAGGATGGCCGAGTACTTGCCGCGGATGGGATAGAGCGTCACCTCGTCGAAGTCGCGCAGCAACCAGGCGAGCCCGTCGCGGCTGAACCGCTGATAGTCCTGGAAGGCGAGGCTCCGCGGGGCGTGGTAGCGCCACATCCAGGGCACATAGAGAAAGAGGCGCCCGCCGGGCACCAGCGCCGCGCGGAAGTTGGCGACCGCGGCCGCCGGATCATAGACATGCTCGAGCAGCGCCAGGGCGATCACGGCATCGTACCGGCCGTGCATCCAGTCCGGAAAGGGCGAGCAGGCGTCGCCCAGAATGTCGGGACGCGAAAGGTTCTCGCCCGGCGCGTCGAGATCGTTCAGATCGAGCGTCTCGACTTGCGCCCTGCCGCCGAGCCGCCCGCGCATGCCTCCGCCGAGGTCGAGGATACGGCCGCCTCCCGCCACCGCGGCCGCGACGTGCTCGCGCGTCCGGTCATCGTGCAGATAGCGCAAGTCGATGCGGGCCCGACGGGTGGCGGCCTGGAGCCG
>CAWGJU010000004.1:0-180853 GCA_963822985.1 uncultured Alphaproteobacteria bacterium
ACGGACGGCCCTATTTGCTGACCGCTACCCAGCTTCGTGAGGTGATGGATTTGATGGCTGAGGGGTCTTGCGCGAAGAAGTTCCATGCCTCGCAGCACTTGGTGACAATGGCGTCGTAGCTGTCGAAGACGGTGATGGCGAGTTTGTTGCTCCGGAGGTAGGCCCAGACATTCTCGATCGGGTTGAGCTCCGGGGCATAGGGCGGCAGCGTGAGCAGCGAGAGGTTACCGGGCACGATCAGGCCATGCGCCCCATGCCAGCCAGCTCCGTCGAGGACGAGGATGGCGTGGGCGCCGGGCGCTACGGTGCGCCCGATCTCGGCCAGATGCGCGTTCATCGCCTCGGTGTCCGCGAAGGGCATGACGAGACCCGCGGCCGCCCCGCGCGCCGGGCAGGCCGCTCCAAAGATGTAGGCCCACTTGTAGCGAGTGTCGCGCACGGCGCGCGGGCGGCTGCCGCGGCGGGCCCAGACATAGCTGAGCGAGCCCTTCTGTCCGACCCTGGCTTCGTCCTTACATGAGGGTTCGCTTGTCAATGGTTTCTGGGATGGCACCCTCCTGTTTCACTGCTTCTATCGTGGTAACAGGGGAGGCACGCTTGAAGGGCCCGGGCGGCCTGTATCCCCGCAGCGACTGCTGCGTCACCTTACATGCGGTCGGGGCCGTAGAGGCGCCCCCGCACCATAATGCCTCTTGCACGAGGCTTTGCCCCAGTGAGACGCGACCCACCTGAAACGCGGTAGCGCGGAGCTACCAAAGAAGAAGACGGTCGCGCTCCCCGTATCGCCGTCTGACGGCCTCCTCGCCTGCGGCAATCTGGTTGATTATGCTGTGACTGCGGTCTCTGCGCTGAGCGTGCTGCCGTCGGGCACCACCCCGGTCTCCACGTAGCGCCACAGGGCGATCAGGAGCTTTCCTTGCCATCGCCACAATCGCGATCCGCCGCGTGCGCCCCTTCAGTGTGCCGACGCGCTCGCGGAACCACGTGGCCAGCGCGCTATCGGGCTGATAGCGCAACCACAACCAAGCAAGCTGGATCATAGTCGTGCGTGCCCGAGGATTGCCTGCCCGGCTGATGTTCCGGTCGCGATCCATCCCGCCGCTCTGGTAGGGCATCGGTGTGATGCCGACATAGCTGGCGAGCTGACGGCGGTTGGCGAAAGAACGGTAGAACACCTCGCGGACCAACACGGCTGCGGAGTTTTCGCCGACGCCCCGAATGCCGGAGAGCGCCACGATCTTGCGACCGGTCTCGTCTTGCGGCGCGTCCTCAAAGGCGGACGCGCGTTCCGCCTCGATCTCCCGGATCAGGTCTCTGGTGTGGACGAGCCGGCGCTTGAGGCGGCCGATCTCCGCACGCAGACACGGCGGTAGCGCGCGTCCATCGGCCGTGCGCAACACGGCGAGATCGCTGTCCCAGGTTCGCAGGGACGGCCGCTTGCGGATGCCTTGCGTGACCAGGAGCGCCTCGATGCGGTTCTCGATCCGGACCCGCTCGCGCACGAGGTGTTCGCGCTCGCGGTGCGGGCGCTTGGCATCCTCCTCCGCGGGCGTTGGCACGCGAAGGACGCTGCAGATCTGGTGATCGCCCTGATGACGCGCCGCCAGAACCCGAAGCAGGCCCTGCGCGTCGAGCCGATCGGTCTTGGCCCGCCGCGCCCTTCGGTTGACCAGGATGCTGGTCGGCTCGACGACATGGTTGATCACGTCGTTGGCGAGCAGGAGCCGGTGCAGCCAGAAGCCGTCGCGGCCCGCCTCATAGCAGGAGACGACTTCGACCGCGACGCCTGTCAGCGCCCGCGCCCGAGCGCGCTGGGTCGCGATGAAGGCGAGCAGCGCCGCGGTGTCGCCGGCCTCCATCTTGTGCAGCACGATTTTGTCGCGACCCGGCAGCCGGACGGCGGCAAGCCAACTCGAACAGCTCAGTTCAAGTGCGAGGTAGACGGTGGTCTCGGTGGCGGGAAGGATCGTCGACATCTGCGGCTCCATCGGTTGAGGGGCCGCCATCATCCGCGAGTCCCCGCCTCATAGCATCTGGAACCAGATCTCGACGGACGGCCCTATTTGCTGACCGCTACCCAGCTTCGTGAGGTGATGGATTTGATGGCTGAGGGGTCTTGCGCGAAGAAGTTCCATGCCTCGCAGCACTTGGTGACAATGGCGTCGTAGCTGTCGAAGACGGTGATGGCGAGTTTGTTGCTCCGGAGGTAGGCCCAGACATTCTCGATCGGGTTGAGCTCCGGGGCATAGGGCGGCAGCGTGAGCAGCGAGAGGTTACCGGGCACGATCAGGCCATGCGCCCCATGCCAGCCAGCTCCGTCGAGGACGAGGATGGCGTGGGCGCCGGGCGCTACGGTGCGCCCGATCTCGGCCAGATGCGCGTTCATCGCCTCGGTGTCCGCGAAGGGCATGACGAGACCCGCGGCCGCCCCGCGCGCCGGGCAGGCCGCTCCAAAGATGTAGGCCCACTTGTAGCGAGTGTCGCGCACGGCGCGCGGGCGGCTGCCGCGGCGGGCCCAGACGCGGGTGAGCGTGCCCTGCTGGCCGACGCGCGCCTCGTCTTTACATGAGGGTTCGATCGTCAATGGGGTCTTACATGCTATCCTCCCGCTCGACTGCGTCGATCTGGTCTCATTCATAGCAATCTTGTTTGAAGGCCCGGAGCGATCGTTCCCCGCAGCCGCGGCTGCGTCACCTTACATGCGGTCGGGACGACGATGCGGTCCCGCACCATGATGCCTCATGCACGAGGCCTGGCTCCGGCGAGACGCGACCCACCTGAAACGCGGCGGCTCGAGCGCCGCCAATGACGAAGACGGTCGCGCTCCCCTCATCGCCGCCGGTCGGCGTCCCGCCGACGTCGATCTCTTTTCTACGCCTTGAAAGCGACGCCTTCCGGCACGACTCCCGCTTCGACGTAGCGCCAGAGCGCAACCAGGAGCTTCCGCGCCATGGCGACGATCGCGATCCGCCGGGTGCGACCGGCCAGCGCGCCGACACGTTCGCGGAACCACCGGGCGAGCGCACTTTCCGGCTGATAGCGCAGCCACAGCCAGGCGAGCTGGATGAGAGCCGTCCTCGCCCGAGGATTCCCGGCGCGCCCGATCCCTCGGTCCCGATCCATCGTCCCGCTCTGGTGCGGCATCGGGGCGATGCCGACATAGCTCGCGAGCTGCCGGCGGTTGTGGAAGCGGCGATAGAACACTTCGCGGGTCAGCACGGCGGCAAAGTTGTCGCCGACGCCCCGAATGCCGGAGAGCGCCACGATCTTGCGACCGGTCTCGTCTTGCGGCGCGTCCTCAAAGGCGGACGCGCGTTCCGCCTCGATCTCCCGGATCAGGTCTCTGGTGTGGACGAGCCGGCGCTTGAGGCGGCCGATCTCCGCACGCAGACACGGCGGTAGCGCGCGTCCATCGGCCGTGCGCAACACGGCGAGATCGCTGTCCCAGGTTCGCAGGGACGGCCGCTTGCGGATGCCTTGCGTGACCAGGAGCGCCTCGATGCGGTTCTCGATCCGGACCCGCTCGCGCACGAGGTGTTCGCGCTCGCGGTGCGGGCGCTTGGCATCCTCCTCCGCGGGCGTTGGCACGCGAAGGACGCTGCAGATCTGGTGATCGCCCTGATGACGCGCCGCCAGAACCCGAAGCAGGCCCTGCGCGTCGAGCCGATCGGTCTTGGCCCGCCGCGCCCTTCGGTTGACCAGGATGCTGGTCGGCTCGACGACATGGTTGATCACGTCGTTGGCGAGCAGGAGCCGGTGCAGCCAGAAGCCGTCGCGGCCCGCCTCATAGCAGGAGACGACTTCGACCGCGACGCCTGTCAGCGCCCGCGCCCGAGCGCGCTGGGTCGCGATGAAGGCGAGCAGCGCCGCGGTGTCGCCGGCCTCCATCTTGTGCAGCACGATTTTGTCGCGACCCGGCAGCCGGACGGCGGCAAGCCAACTCGAACAGCTCAGTTCAAGTGCGAGGTAGACGGTGGTCTCGGTGGCGGGAAGGATCGTCGACATCTGCGGCTCCATCGGTTGAGGGGCCGCCATCATCCGCGAGTTCCCGCCTCATAGCATCTGGAACCAGATCTCGAGCGGCTTGTCCTTGGCGTGCTCAGGGAGCGCGGCGACTACGGCTTGCGGGAAGTTTTTTTGAACGCCTCCTGGGCGTCGAAATCCGCCTCCGGGTGCTTCGGCCGCGGCACCAGGCGGCGCAGGCCGAGCGCCCGGAGCTGCTTGCCCACGCTGCGCTCGTGCATCACCACGCCGAACGCCGCCTCGATGCGCCGCTTCAGGTCGACCCGCCGCCAGCGCACCACCCCGTCGCGCTCGGGATCGGGACCGGCTTCCACCCACGCCGCGAGCTCCGCCTTCTGCTCGGGGGTGAGGCGCGGTCGGCGGCCGGGCGATGAACGGTTCGTCAGGCCCGCCAGCCCTTCGGCATTGTAACGGTGCACCCAGTCGCGCAGCGTCTGCCCGTCCATCCCGCAAGTCTCGGCCGCGCCCTTACGGTCGCTGCCCTCCAGCACCAGCGCGATCGCCAGCATCCGCCGCGCCGCGCGCGCATCCTTCGTCTTTCCCGCCGTCGCTCGCATCTGCGCCGGCGTTAGAACCTGTCCTGGAAGTTTCTCAGCGTGCCAAGCGGCGTAGCATGATCTTGATCATGGCGAGCTTGACGAGGGCTTCCGCCGTTCGGGCGAGGTGCTCGTAGTCGCGCGCGAGGCGGCGGTTGCGCCTGATCCAAGACAGGGTGCGCTCGACGATCCAGCGTTTTGGCAGCACGGCGAAGCCCTTCGTTCCGGGTTCGCGGCGCACGATCTCCAGACGCCATCTGCCGGCCGACGCGATGGTCTCGGCGGCCTTCGGCCCCTGGTAGCCCTGATCGGCGAACACGGTCTCGATGAAGGGAAAGCGCCGCCGCGTGCGCTTGTCGAGCACCAGCGCGGCGCCGTCGCGATCCTGCAAATTGGCGGGGTGGATCACGACGCGCAGCATCAGGCCGAGCGTGTCGACGAGCACATGGCGCTTGACGCCCTTGGTCTTCTTGCCCGCGTCAAAGCCCGTTTCCTGCGGTTTGCGCCCCCTTTTTCCGCCGATTTGACCGTCTGGCTGTCGACGATCGCCGCACTGGGCTGGGGCGCGCGGCCCTCCGCCTCGCGCAGGGCCGCGTAGAGCGTCTCATGGATGCGATCGAGCGTCCCGTCGTAGCCACAGGTCAAAATACGCCCAGACCGTGCTGCGCGGCGGAAAGTCCTTGGGAAGATGCCGCCACTGACAGCCGGTCTCGAGCACGTAAAGCACGCCCTGCAGAACCTCGCGCACATCGACCTCGCGTCGCCGCCCGCCGCGCTTCGCGGGCGGGATGTGCGGCTCGATCAGCGCCCACTCCGCATCGCTCAGATCGCTCGGGTAGCGCAGCCCCCGCCGACCATATCTCTGGCGATCTTCCCCACTCCACATCCGACGCCTCCATCGCTCCCCGGCGCCGGACACAGAATCACAAACAATTCCAGAGACTCAAGGAATTTCAGGACAGGTTCTCAGGTCCTTCCGCGTGATCTCGACCGCCATCCCTGTCTCCCTGTCCTCAAAGACAGGGACTTACATTTCCGCCGGCTTGAGAATCCCCCGAGTCATCTCCATGGGCCGGCCGTATTGTTCGTGACGGCCGCGAGGATCTCGGGGAAATCCGAGGTCGAGTGCAGCGCGCGCGTCGCCACCTCGTCGCGCGAGAGGCCGCGCGTGCTGGCGCCCGCCGTCTCGAGGCTTTCGCGGGCGAGTTCCATCAGCGTCATGCCGCGGTACTCGCGGGCGGCGTCCTCCAGCGGGAAGAGCGTCGGGCTGTAGCGGTGCAGGAGCGCGTTCGAGATCGCCTGGCGCCGCGTGACCGTGGCGTCCCTCCCGCCGAGCGGGATCGAGACATGGGGGAAGGTCCGCGTCTCGTCCGCCTTCGCCGCGACCTAATCGAGGATCAGCCGACGCGCCTCGTCGATGGAGACGCCACGCCTGATCAGGTCGTCGGCGAAACCGCGCTCGAGCTGGAGCTTGTCGGCCAGCCCGTGTATCGTGGAGACGCGCTCGCGCTCCTGCGCGCGGGCCTCGCTGACCAGCGCGTCGGTGTCGACGCTGCGCCTGCGGTCCTCGGGCGCCGTGTCGGGCGCGGGCTTCATCGCCTTGGGCTTGGTGTCGGCGGCGCGCGTCTGCGGTTCGGCAGTGCCGGTCGGTCATCGTGGTCTCCTCGGTGTCCGCCCAGCCGGGCAGATGCACAGTACCGGGCGGGAACGCCGCGCCCTCGCTCATCTCTTCCGCCGTCGGCCAGGCCAGTCTTAGAACCTGTCCTGAAACTCCTTGAGTCTCTGGAATCGTTTGTGATTCTGTGTCCGGCGCCAGGGAGCGATGGAGGCGTCGGATGTGGAGTGGGGAAGATCGCCAGAGATATGGTCGGCGGGGGCTGCGCTACCCGAGCGATCTGAGCGATGCGGAGTGGGCGCTGATCGAGCCGCACATCCCGCCCGCGAAGCGCGGCGGGCGGCGACGCGAGGTCGATGTGCGCGAGGTTCTGCAGGGCGTGCTTTACGTGCTCGAGACCGGCTGTCAGTAGCGGCATCTTCCCAAGGACTTTCCGCCGCGCAGCACGGTCTGGGCGTATTTTGACCTGTGGCGCTACGACGGGACGCTCGATCGCATCCATGAGACGCTCTACGCGGCCCTGCGCGAGGCGGAGGGCCGCGCGCCCCAGCCCAGTGCGGCGATCGTCGACAGCCAGACAGGGCGCAGTACGGGTCCGAATACAGCACTCGTTACCGGCGATGATCAACTCCTCCGGACGGTCGATGAGCAGGTCGACACGATTCGACGGCGCTTCTTTGCGCCGAGGTTCCGGGCGAAGAACTCCGACCATGTGAACGCCTCGCCGCTCGGCAGCGTGCAGGACGGCGACCGCCAAATGGCCGACCTCTTTCGGCGCCGTACTGAACGACAAACTCGAGACGGTGGAGGCCGCCTTCGCCGAAGCGCGACCGACGGCGTCCGCTCCTTCAACGCCATCCAGAACATCCTCGCCCTCTCATCCGTCAGGCCTTGTTGCCGCTCGCGGTCCTCTTGTCGCTCGCTGGCGGCGCGCTTCGCGTGCGCATAGTCTGCGCGCGGGAGGCGCTCCCGCCGGGGCCCGACGCGGAGCAGGCCGGCCGGCCCGAACACCTCCGTATGGAGGTCGTCCTGCCAGGCGCGCATTGCCGCCTTGTAGGCGCCGTCGCCGCCCCGGTTGAGATCCTTTTTCGTCAGCAGCCGGCAGTGGCCCGGATCCTCCATAAAGGTTTCCTTCGCCGCCATGCCAGGGTGCAGCGCGTTCACCCGTCCGTGCTCTTGGTCGGCGACGAACATGTGCACATGCACGTTCGCCTCGTCCCAATGGACGACGCTCATCAGGTGTGTCCCCCCGAGCGCTTCGAGGCGGGCGCGCTCGTGCGCGATCGCCTCCTCGAGCACCGCCAGACAGCGATCGCGCAGCATGGGATCGTGCCGCGCCTCGGCCGCATCGACCGGCAGCGAGAACACGGCTGTATAGAGCGACCGCGCGTCCTTGCGGAGCTTGCGCGAGCGGGTGCTCCTGCGACCGTCCTTGCCGGGGTAGTCGAATGTCTCCTTCACCGCCGCGGCCGCCGCATGCGCGGCGCGCAGATCGTCGAAGCTCGCCACCGCGCCCGCGATGATCTGAGGGCCTTCGGCCATTCGATCGACGTGCAACGTAGCGCCGGGAACCCGCTCCGCCTCGTCGAAGATTTCGGAGGCCGTCCACGCCCGGTGCCCATTCTTCCGGGCGCCGCTCTCATGATGGATCGAACCGGTCGAGCCGGCAACTGACCACGTCTCCACATGCGCGAACTGATACCCCTGCACGGCGACCTCCGCTTGTTGTGCAGGAGCAGATTAGAGAAAGAAGCCGAGCATCCAAAAAGCTGCGCCGAGCGAGTATTTCGGTGGCTGCAGTGTTCGTAGGGACCGACTATGGGTATTGTTCCAATACCCGCCGGCTCTCCGAGGGCTCTGCCGGGGGCGCCTCCGGCGGGCCGGGCGGGGACACCCCTCCCGGCACCCTCCCCGAAGCGGCCGCTGTGCGGCGCTGCGGACCTGCCGGTCCGCGTAAAGCGTCGGCCGGTCGAGCGCCATTCCGGATGCACTCGACCGGCCGCCGCTTCGGAGAAAGAGCACCCGGCGCCGCCGGCCCGGCCGTAGCATCTCGGATCTGGATGCCGGCCGAAGATGTCGCTCGTCCGAGGGCTCGTCGCCCGCCGATGCGGGGCGCCGAATCCGACGCGATCCGGGGCTCGGCGGAGCTCGCCGATCGCTGACCTGCGGCGGCCGTGAAGGCGGCCTCCCGGCACGCGCGCTTGGGGCGACGCGCGCGCCGGGAGACCGCTGGGAGAGTGGGAATCCGGGGCGTGGGTCGACCCTCCAATCACAGGTGATACTCATGCTCGACACGACCATGAATGAGACCGCGCGGCCGGCGTGCCAGGACGCATTGCGGAGCGGCGATGTGGTGCTGTTCCGGTTTCCGTTCGCCGAAGCGGATGCGCCGTCCGAGACGCCCAAATCGCGGGCCTGCCTGGTGCTCGAGGTGGAGCGCCGGCACGGCCAGCTCTTCGCCGAGCTGGCCTACGGAACCTCGGCGGAGACCGCGGCAAATCGCGGACACGAGATCCGGGTGGATCGGCCGGAAGGGCTCTCCGCAGCGGGGCTCGATCGGCCGACGAGATTCGTCGGCGCTCGACGGATCACGGTCAGCCTCGACCACGTCGGTTTCGACCTGAATCCGCGGCATCGGAGTCCGGTTCTCGGACGGCTCCGCGGGTCTCAATGGCCCAGAGCAGGATGGCGATGGCATCGGCCTCATTGTCATCGGTGGACTGAAGGACGGGACGGCGCAGGAGTGGTGGAGAGCGGTTTTCAGGGAACTCGGTAGGCGAGATCGCATCACCAACTCTCTCCCACACCTGCTAAGTCACTGATATCGCGGTTCCTTCCTGGGGACCGAGCTATGCTGGAGGGCACAGCGCCGAAGTTCGCCAGCGACAGCCCGGAATTTTGGGAAGCCACCCGGAGTCCAGGCATCCGCCCATCGCTGAATAAGCACGCAGCAACAAAGACTTAGACCAGCGCAGGGGTGGACTCCTCGGTGGACTTCGGAAGCCATCGGAGTCCACCTCCTGGAGTTCCAGCACGCCGGAATCCAGCTGCCCGAGGAAAAGGGGTAGCTCATCACTTCGCGGGAGCGCCGACCACACCTGCAGGCGCACCCCGGGCCTGCTCCAACCTGAAAGCGAGCAGCAGCACGAGGCAAAGTGCTGTGCTGGCAGTGCCGAAAACGATCGCCGCGTTTGAGCTGCCTAAAGCGTCGCTCGCATACCCGCCGAGGATCGGGAACACAGCCGATCCAACGAAGAACCAGGCGAAGTAGTAGCCGAGGCCCGACGCGCGCAACTCTTCCCGAAGGGCCTCCGACGGCAGAGTAGCCATCGCCGCGGCGCCAAACGCGAGGGCAAAGCCGAACGGCAGGAAGACGAACCCGGGAGCTCCGGCTGCGATCAGACTGCCGAGGAGGATACTCGCCGCGAGCCCGCCTACCATCACGAGGTTCGCTGCCTTCCAGCGGGTCGCGACCCAGCCACCCAGCGGCAGCGCAACCAGGAAAGCCCAGGACATCAGGCTGGCCGAGGCGGCGCCGTCCGTTGCAGTCGCTCCGCGCTCGATGAGCAGTATCGTACCGAACCCCAGAAAGAGGACGTATGCGCCGTTCACGAACGTCCACAGGAGACCAGCGATGGTGATGAGCCGGAACTCGCGACGGGTGAGTGCGCTCAGCGGCGCCTGTGCACGACCCGCAGCTCCCGGCGGAGCACGATAGTAAACAGCGAGCAGGAGGAGCGCGATAGCGCAGCCCAGCGCAGGGACGTGGAACGCCGTCGGCCAACCGGCTTCCGCCGCAAGGGCAGTGAGACCAAACTGACCGGCCGCGTGACCGACCGGCCAGCCGATGATGAAGATCGACATCGCCAGGAAGAGCTCGCGCCCGACGAACCAGTCAAAGACCATCTTGGTCATGAGGACCATCAGGAACACGGCCCCGGCGCCGTTCAGCACTCGCCCGGCGAGCATGACGTTCCAGTCAGCCGCGAATCCCGATACCGCAATGCCGATCATCATCAAGGAAAGACCAAGCAGCACCATTGGCTTGTCGCCGTACCGGCTGCCCAGAGTTCCGGCCGGGATTGCGAGGACGATGCCGGGCAGCATGAAGAGCCCCACGAGCAAGCCGACGCTTGCGAGGTCGATGCCGAAATCGTGCATCAGGAATGGCGCCGCGGACCCGGCCGACTGAAACGACAGTCCGAGCGCGAGCCTCGCCGAAAAGAGGACGGCGAGCATCGACCAGCGGTCGGGCAGCATGGGCATGAAACTCCCCGTGGAGGCTTGAGTCCCAGCAACAGCATTGTCGCACCATACTGCTGCTACGAAAACCCGCGACGCTCGCGGGCTATTGATCCAATCCCCTTGTCCACATCTTCGGGACCGACCTGCATGACCCTCGGCTTCGCGCCAGAGACGATCGAGTCGTGGCCGCTTGAGCGGCTCCGCCCCTACGCGCAGAACGCAAAGACGCATGGGCCGGACCAGGTCGCGCGGATCGCCGCCAGCATCGCCGAGTTCGGCTGGACCGTGCCGGTGCTGGTCGCCGACGATGGCGAGATCATCGCCGGGCACGGCCGCATTCTGGCCGCGACGGAGCTCGGGCTGGGCGACCTCTGGATCCTCGGCGACCATCGCCTGCTCTGCGGCGACAGCACGAAGCGCGAGGACGTCCGCCGGCTGATGAACGGCGAGCGCGCGGTCCTCTTTGCCAGCGATCCGCCTTATCTAGTGGACTACGACGGCTCTAACCATCCGACGCGGAACAAGGATTGGTCGCAGAGCTACGGCGTGACCTGGGACGACAGCAGCCAGGGCGCCGAGCTCTACGACGGCTTCATCTCGACCGCCGTCGCCGAGGCGATCACGGAGAACGCCGCCTGGTACTGCTGGCATGCCTCGCGCCGCCAGGCGATGCTCGAGGCGTGCTGGGAGAAGGCGGGCGCCTTCGTGCATCAGCAGATCATCTGGGTAAAGGACCGGGGCGTGCTGACCCGGTCGCACTATCTCTGGAAGCACGAGCCTTGCTTCATGGGATGGCGCCGGCCGCACCGGCCGCCGAAGGTGGCGGACGAGACGCTGTCCTCAACCTGGCCGCTGCCGAGCTTTCATCGCGACGACCGGCCGGACCACCCGACGCCAAAGCCGCTCGACTGCTTCGGGATCCCGATGCGTCAGCACGTGCCGCGCGGCGGGCTCTGCTACGAGCCGTTCTCGGGCTCGGGCTCGCAAATCATGGCCGGCGAGGCGAACGGCCGGCGGGTCTACGCCATGGAGATCAGCCCGGCCTATGTCGACGTCGCGGTCGAGCGCTGGCAGACCGAGACCGGCCGCGGCGCGGTACTGGACGGCGATCGCCGGAGCTTCGCCGAGGTAAGGCAGGAGCGGATCGGGGCGGAGCCGGCGCAGTCGCCGGAGGAGGTCGCGGCCTGAACTGCAGCATGCCGCACGGGACGTGCTAGGCTGCGCCGATGCTGGGCTTCTTCAACATCTTCGGCCGGTCGCCGAACCTCAGGGCCCTGGACCAGGCGCTGCGCGATGCCGGGGTGCACCCGCGCACCATGCCCGAGGCAGTGAAGCTGACGGCCGTTCGGCTCCTGCGCGAGCGCGCGGGCGGGGGCGTCCCGGAAGCCGCGTTTGGCGACGCCGGGCAGTTGCTCGGGTTCTGCGTGCTCGGCAGCGACCAGTTCATCGCCAGCAACAGCATCCCGGCGGCCCAACGCGTCGAGAGCCGAATGGAGCGCGCGATCGCGTTCGGCGACAGCCTCGATGCCAAGCTTCTTCTGCTGGCGCTGCATGCCGGCATCATGGTCGCCGAGGTCGCTGACCGGTTCGACGTCGAGATCAGCTAAGCACACTGGACATTCGACCCGGCGAGGATGAACGCGTGAAGCAATCCAGACTCATGTCGCTCGTCGAGGCGATCGCGAACGTCGTGGTCGGCTACGGCATCGCCGTGCTGACGCAGCTGGTCGTCTTCCCGTGGTTCGGGCTGCCTGCGCGGATAGGCGATGCGCTTGCCATCGGCGCCATCTACACCTGCATATCGATCATCCGCTCGTTCGCGCTCCGGCGAATGTTTGAGGGGCTGCGTGTGTCCGGACGTCGGTGCCAGAACGGACGTCGTCCAGCTTAGCGGCATAACGGATCAAGCTCGCGGGAAGATCTCCACGACATGGAAGCGCTCGCAGACGACTTCCATGTCTGGGCTGAAGCCACCGTTTCGGCCGAAATACTCTTCATGGCCGGCGCGCCACTCGTCGAAGGTGCCCTCGCCCTCGGCCAACGCAAAGCTCTCGTCGACCTCATGGAACCGGCGCACCTCGACCGACAGTATCTCGATCGCGCAGGCAGGGTTGCCGCTGCCATCAAGAACCACATCACGCCGCCCGACCTGCGGAAGCGGCTCCTTCCCCGGACCGAAGTTGCGCAGAGCGCCGCAGGTAGCAGTCTTCGCGCCCGCGAGGACGAGCGCGAGCAGCTCATCCGCAAGCGCAGGCGAGTCCCCGAAGCTGAAGCGAACTGCTTCGGCGTATACGTCCGGCAGCTTCATGGCTTGGCCCGCTGTGGTGGCTAAGGGCTCAAAGGAGCCAGAGCGGAGTAGATACGTCAAGCGGCGGGGGCCGCCATGCACGGCGCCCCGCCTCGTCGGTCAGGCCTCGGCCGGTAGTTTGTAGACCCGCCCCCTGTTCTCGACTTTCTCGGAGGTAACCTCGAGCCCGAGCTTCTTTTTCAGCGCCCCGGCGATGGCGCCGCGAGTGGTGTGTTGCTGCCAGCCGAGGGCGTCGCTGATCTCCTTGATGCTGGCGCCCTCGGGGCTGCGGAGCATCTCGATCAGGATCGCCTGCTTGGTGTCGGTGCGCACCTTGCGCTCCTTCGGCTCGGCGGTGTCTGCCACCGTTTCGCCCGCGGGCGCGCCCTCGTCCGGACTGGCGTCCTCCGTCGCCGCGCCGTCGTCCTGGCCGTCCGTGGCGCCCTCCGTCGCGGTGTCGGGCGCGCCTCCGTCCTCCGGCTCGCAGTTGATGGCGGCGAGGCCGGCCTTGGTGATGTAGAGCAGGATGGAGCGGCCGTCGTCATCCTGGCGCCAGACCCGGTTCCGTCGACCAGGCGGCCGAGATCACCGCCAAGCACGCCCAGCTGGTCGCAGCCGGCATCGTCCCGCGCGACACCGCATGATCCTGGGCCGCCCGATCCGGGCGGCTGCCATTCCCGGGCGCTGGCCCGCTTCCCAATCAATAGGAGACCGACCCGATGGTCGTGATGAACCCGTTCGACGCGGGCGGCTATTCGCTCGCCGAGATGACCGAGGCGATCAACATCCTGCCGAACGTCTACACCCGGCTCGGAGGCATGGGCCTCAGGCTGCCGTCTTTGAGCGCGAGCGCTTTGCCTTCGGCTGTGGCGCGGGCTCTGCCTCGACGAGGCGCGGCTTGCGTCCGAGCCCGATCTTCCTGGCAAGCTCCTGGCGCTTCCTCGCATAGGCCGGCGCCACCATCGGATAGTCGTGCGGCAGTCCCCACTTCGCCCAGTATTCGGCGGGCGTCATATCGTAAGCCGTCGCAAGATGTCGCTTCAGCATCTTCAACTTCTTTCCGTCTTCGAGGCAGATGATGTAGTCATCGGTCACCGATTTCTTCGGATTGACGGCCGGCTTCAGCTCGACCTCTGGCTCGGGAGCCGGCACGCTCAGCCCGTTCAGCGTCGAATAGACCATCTGAATCAGGCCGGGCAGCTCTCCCAGCGGCACCGGATTGTTCGAGACATGCGCGCTGACGATTTCCGAGGTGATCTGCAGCAGATCGTCGTGATCGATGACACGATCGGTCATTAACATTTGCTCCTTCGTTTCGGGATGCGAGCGGTTGATCCGGGTACTGCGCCGACTTCTATGGCGACAGATTTCCGTTCGCTGCTCGATTCTTCGTTCTTCTGGCGCGTCTCTACCAGTCCGCACGGAGGTTGCAGTGAATTATGCGGCGCTCCTTTACGGTCCGATCTACGTCACCTTCGGAGTACCGACTTCGCTGACGCCGAACCGTGCCGATGTTGCACCGGTTGCGGTCACCATCATCGAGCGGACGAGGAGCTCTTCAGCATGAGCCACCAGCGGTGCGCCCGCGCGAGCGCCTTCACCAGCGCGCTGTCCATGCGCTGAGGCGGGCGGTCTGGGGTGATGACCAGCTTGCGGCCTCGTGCATCGGGCGGAACGGGTAGCCCTCGCTCGAATACCCCGGCACGCCCGTCGTCTTTACTGCCACATTGGGAAACCGGGCCAACGCCAACAGGTCGGGCATTTGCGCGCCGCAGGTCGGCGCCTTCGACGACCAGGTGCGCGACCCGGTGCACCAGCGTCCTCGTCTTGCCCGACCCGGCGCCCGCGATCACCAGCAGCGGCCCGGCCGGCGCGCCACCACCGTGCAGCACGGCCCGCCGCTGCTCGGCATTGAGGCGCGAGAGGTAGTCAGGCCCCGGCCGGTTTTCGCCAACATCGAGCATCCGCACAGGAAACCCTGTTTCTGATTTGTTCGCAAGCGCCGATCCGAGGAGCTGTCTCACCCTCCGGCGGCCGCCCGTCTAGGATTTCCTTCTCGGCCGCGGCGAGCTCGGTGAAGCTGCTCACTCCCCCGGTCTCAATCATCCGCCGCCAGCGGTCCGCACGGGCGAGCGCTTTGATCAGCGCGCTGTCGACGCGCGGCCGCGGGCGGTGGGTGGTGCCGTCCGGCGTGATCACAAGCTACCGCCCCCGCGCTTCCGTCAGGTGCTGGGGCGGAAGTGGACACTCGGCTGGGCCGCTCGACGGCATAGATGCGGACGGAGCTGTCATTCAATGTGAGCGGGACAAATGGCAGCTTTCGGATGAGATAAGGACAGTCTATTGTCGCGACCACAAATCTCGAGCAATCCTGAAAGTCGCTTGATCTTCTGGGTCGAGTTGCAGCAACATGGTACAATACCTCTAAGCTTAGAAGGCGCAGAGGGAATTCCCGCATGGGCGATATCACCCGCATCCGTGTTCATGGCTCGGCGGCAAGGGCGGTGATTGGCGGGCGGGAGGCGGACGATCCGGAGAGCATCATCCCGGTCGTCGGCAGCTATGTGGGCGGGGTCATCCGGCCGAACTTCTCGGGCCCTATCTGGTGCTGGCTGCCGGTGCCGATCTATCCACGTTTTTCGGGCGACACGGTCAAGGTCGTGGGCGCACGGATCGACTTCCAGCGCAACTTCATCTCGGATCGGTTGCGCACGGGCGAGATCGAGCTCGGCGCCGCCGAGGTGGTGCGCGACGGTGGCGGACCGCAGATCGCGCGGATCGGCAATATCCGATTTCTCAATCGGCGCCTCCGGAGCGTCGACATCAGCGAAGCACAGGGGAAGGAGTTCGTGATTTTCGACAGGTCCTTCTTCGCTGGAGGGGAGGGAGTGCCCGTGGGCGAACATGCCTGCGCTGTGGGCATCCAGTTCCTCGTCAATCCGCGGGAGCCGGCGCAGCCCGGGGCCAACATCGCGGTCTTCTCCGCTGAAGTGACAATCGAGGAGACGAGTTGAGGACGCGTCTGTGGCCGCCGCGCCCGGTCCCCGCCTTGGCCGTGACGAGGGTTCCGGCCCCAAATGCGACAGGTTTGACGGCGAAGCTGCCGAGGTCATCGCGTCGAGACGCGCGCCCGGACCCCACGGAGAGCCCACAAGGCGACCTGTTCGCTGGACCGCCAATAGGTTCCGGCACGCCTGGAGCACCACGATCGCGGGACCGGCCCACGAAGCCTGCTTACTACCATCGGTCCTGCGATCTACCAGTTTCGCAAGAGGGTGAAACCGGTCCAGTCCGTCAGCTTCTCTGCGTTGACCATTTCAGTGATGGTCGCGGCGAAGGCTGCCTCTGGGTCCAGCGGCTCGTTGGCGAAAAGATGGCCATAGAAGCTCTCGACGAACAGACTTGCGTCGAGGTCGGGGACGTTTCTGAGGGCGACCAGGGCATAGCGCGCGCCGGCGACGCGGAAGGCGCGCCCCATTCCATGCAGCGCCTCGCCGCGCTCGACGAAACCAAGCGCCGTTTCGCAGGCCGAAAGCGCTGCCAGCAGCGTTCCCTCGAGGTGCAGGCTCTGCACCTCGATTGCGTAGAGGATCCCGTCGTCGCCGGTCGTCGGCGGCGGAAGGTTGGCATTGGCAAGCGCCACACCCGCGAGCACCGAAGGCCGATCCGGCACCTCCCCTGCATCGTGGTAGAAGCCGTGCGTCGCGAGATGGAGGATGCGAGGCGGCGCACGAAGTCCGGTCAGAACCGCTTCTTTCGCCTCCTCGCCTACATACGGCTGAACCGGGAGGCCCGCCGTCTCCGCCATGCCGACGAGTGCTTCGACCTCCTTCTTCGTCTCGGGCAGATCTTTGAACGCGAACCGCCCCTCGCCCGCCTTGCCATACGCGACGTCTCCGATCACGATCATACCGTCGCCTGGGTCCATCTTCGGCGAGCCCAGGAGGACGCGCCCGGAAGGGACCAGCGTCACCCGGCGCGAGACCCCGGTGGCCCAGAGCGCCCCATCGGGCGACCTCAGCGCCAAGAATGGGACGAGATTTAATGTTCCTTCGGGCGCGATAAAGACCTGCTGCGCGTCAGCGATCTCCAGCGGCGCGAGGATCAGCTGGTAAATCTGGGCCAGCATCCGTTGCTGCATGGCCCGGGGGCCTGCAGCGCCTGTGAAAAGCGCTCGGAGAAAGTCCGGCCGGTAGGTCTGCTCGACCTGCGCCTGGATAGGGCCGGCCGGCCCGAGGTCGACAACCTGGGCGCCCTCCGGGCGCAAGACGACAGCGGCCCAGGACTTCGGCGCATCGCCGGTGTCGAGGGCGCCGAGCGGACGTCTGCGGATCAGGCGGTACTCAACCAGCGCCGACGCGCGTCCGGTCACGGCGAGGCGCGCGGCGACAGCGGCCGCGTCGGCCGATCTGACCTCGAGCTGGCGCCGGAACTGTCCGCTTCGTCTCTGGAGATCGGCTTCTGCCGCGGCAAGATCTGCGCCAATGCGCTCGACCGTCCCTAGCGGCACGCCGGCCATTCCGCCGGTTTCGGCTGTGTAGGCAGTCGCGAGAGCGCTTTGCAGCCGGCCGACCTCCTGCGCCAGCTCCGCAGTGCGTGGGTCCTCGCTTTGGCGGGCAAGGCGTTGGAGCAGTGCGTCCTCCTCTCCCTGCATGCCCTTGTAGCGCAGGACTGCCGTGGCCGCGGCCCTTTGTGCGCGGGCATCCTCGGGACGGGCCAAGGCGATCAGCAGGGCAAGGTCTTGATGCCCCGACTGCAGAGCGGCGACCCGGCGGCGTTGAGCGTTCGAGCTGGTCGTCCTGAGCTCGCCACCGAGCCAGGTCAGCATCCCGTCACTCATAGCGTCGACAAGGTCGAGGGCGGCGTCGGTCCTTCCCTGCAGGACGCGCAGCTCGGCGAGGGCCTGCATGATCTGAACGGCATAGGGATGCGTCGTCCCGCGCTGTCGCTCGACCAGGTCGAGGGCTGCGCCGAGTTCGGCATCTGCCGCCGCGAGGTCGCCGCTGTCGAGCAGGACAAGCCCCAGGTCATAGCGCGCCAGTGCGGTCCAGAGGTTGTCCGGGCCGAAGATGCGCCTGCAGTCGTCGTCCTGCTCCAACGCGCGGCGGAGCAGCGCCTCTGCCTCCGGGCGCCGGCCGAGCCTGAGGTTGCCGCGTCCCACTGCAATGAGGCTCATGCAGACGAGCTCGTCGCCGGGACCGATGATCTCTGACGCGCGGTCGCGGAACGCCGCGTAGCGGTCGACAGCCTCGGCGTAGAGCGCCCGCGCCCGTGTCTCGCGGCCCTCGGCCCGAGCCGTGTCCGCCATGCCGAGGACGATGTCGATCCGAGCGGCGTCGACGGCAAGAGCCAGGCGACTGTTCGTGCCGAACCGTGCCGTCACGTGTGGCGCGAGCTCGGCGTAGGCCGCATCGGCCTCTTCCTCGCGCCGCTGCAACATCAAGATCGATGTCTGCGCCAGGTGCCCGAGGAGCAGAAGCCCGCTCGGCGCGGCGCCGAGCGGCGGCAGCAATTTCGCAAGCGTGTCGCGAGCGACCGTGAACTCGCCGCCAAAGGCGCCGACGAGGCTTTCCAGGATGAGCAGGTCGCGCAGGACGCACGGATCACTTCCCGCCATTGCGCGGATCGCCCCGAGCAGCTGTTGCGCCATCCCCAGATCGCCGCCCATGCCCCCGAAGGGCGCATTGGCGATCTGATCGATGATGGGCTCGAAGAGCGGATTGCCGATGCTGGCGCGACAGGTGAGCGCCAGCTCCATCTCGGCCGCGGTCGGGGCACGAGTTGGCAGGGTCTCGCCTCCGATATCTCCGAAGAGGTCGCCGAGCATGTCCGCGCCGGCCGGCAGTCCCGAGGGCATGCCTTTGCCGATTGCGTCGCGCAGGCTGCCTTCGTCGGCGCCTTGAAGGCTTTCCAGAAGCGCCCCGAGCCCGCCTGCCGCGGCCTCCCCTCCTCCTGCGCGATCCCCGCCGGAGAGCAGCTCGTCGAGCCCGGGCAGCTGCGCCAGGGCCCCGGCGGGCGTCGAAGCCAGCAGGATCGCGCACAAACGGGCGGTGCAGCGGCTCAGGCGCATGGTCACTCTCCTTCGTCAAGGCGGCGGTTCGAGACCGGGAGCAAGCATGGCCCCGCGCAGCACGTGCTCGAGGCCCGCCCCGTAGTTCGGGTCCAGGACGCGGCTTTCGGCGATCGCGACGCTGAAATTGTTCCAGAAGGTCACGACATAGTCTCCGAAGAAGGCGTAAGCCGACGCCTCATCGCAGAGCCCGGACCGGATGCAGATCTGGAGGGTATCAAAGAATTGGACGATGGTATGCAGATCGCCTCGCAGGCCCTCACCGTCCGGGCCGCCGTTGTCAAGGAGCTTCCGGAGGAAACGGCTGCGGAGGGCTTCCGCCTGGTCCGCGGGCAAGGTCCGCAAGATCTCCCTCAGGCGCAGGATCTGCGAGTTGTTCAACCAGAGCGTCCGGGAAATCTTGGCGTGGGCCCTGCCGATGGACGTGTCGAAATCGTTGAACCGCTCGACATAGTCGAGCGACCGCACGACCCGGAGGTCCTGCCGCGCCTGAAGGTACTGATAGACCGCGAAGATGCCCGCGATGATTGCCGCCGATTTGACGAAGAGGTCGAGCCAGCCGGCGAGGCTTGCGGGAACGAACCCCGCCCGGCTTTCTGGTTCCGCCACCTATTCGCACTCGACGAAGTCGTACCTGATGAGGCCGTCCTCCGCCGGCAGCAAGTCCGGGAGGACATCCGCCAAGCATCGCAGCTGCCGTCCTGACAGGAACGCGAAGCGGGCGGGCTCGCCGCAAGCCTCTCCCTCGCACCGTGGCTGATCGCCGTCGGACTTGGGGATTATCTCGGGATCGCCGCGGATCGGCTCGGTGTGGGAGGCTGCCTGTGCCGTACACTCTCCGAGGTTGATCAGGACCGGATCCACCGTTTTGGCTTCTTCAAGATACCCGTCGACACGTTCCACAAAGCATCGTGCCTCGACCGTCGTCAGCGTAACCTGCTGATCGCAGACTGAGCAGTCCTGCGCCGTAACTCCTCCGCCCGCGTCACCCGTCGGACGGCCCGCTCGCGGGTGTGCCGTCGGAGACCTACTGGGGCGATCGACGAAATTTGGAGGGGTTGGGAGAAAAATGGGGGGTATCTCAGGTTCCCCCGCCACCCCCCGAGTTGTGAGAAAGCAGATTATGAGTGCCGTGGTCAGACGCAGGCGGTTCATTTCACGATCCTGATCTCGACGCGACGATTGCGCTGTCGCCCTTCCGGCGCATCGATGCCGTCGGCGTGCGTCTCCTCCGCCACCGGCCGGCTCTCGCCCAATCCCATCGCCTTGATCCGGTCAGGCGCGATGCCGGCCTCTGCGACCATCCAGTCAAGGACGGCTTGCGCGCGCGCCAGCGACAGCGACGCGTTGTAGGATTCCGATCCGACTGAATCGGTATGGCCCTCGACCACCAGATCGGACTTTTCGTGGTCGCGCAGGAACACCGCGGCGAGCCGCAGCGCCTGCGCCGCGTCCGGCCGCACCTCGGCCGCATCGAAATCGAAGAGGACATCGCCCGGAACCGTCAAAACCAGTCCGCCCGGAACCGGTGTCGGGTCGAGGAGCTGGGCCAGCGCGGCGCGGAGCTCACCTTGGCACTGCTGGCGCGCCTCGGTGCACTGATGCAGGCCGTCGGTGCCGGCGGCCGCCTGCGCCGCATCCTCGGCGAGAACCGCTTCGAGGCGCGCCACCTCAGCGGTGCTGACGGCCGCGCTGCGCTCGGCCCGCGCCAAGCGCTCGGTGAGCTCCGCCGCCTGTTCCTCCAGCGACGCGCGGTCCTTCTCGGCCTGCTTCCAAATTTCGGGGTCGAGACCAGCCGCCAGCAGGCGGATTTCCTGACGCGCCTTCGCCCCGTCGAGGCCCTTGGCCGTGACACTGAGAAGATTTGTCCAACCCGCATCGGGCGGCCCGAAGCGCACCGGGAGAGAGGCAGAGAACGAGCCGTCGCGGCGCAGATCAACTGCCTCGGCGGCGAGGTCGAGGGTCTCGTTGCGGACCACGACGCTGTCGATCCCGGCATCCTGCCTCTCGAGGACCGGGAGCGATGGTACGAGCGTCACGATGTCCGCGGGCCTCGGGAGTGCCCAGACGCGCCCGCCTTCGGCACTGAAGGTCGCCATCGTGGCGAGGATCTCCGGCCCCTTTTCGACGACCGGCGGATACGCGACGTTCTCTGGCAGGTCGCCGCGGAAATCGGGGCCGAGGCCCACCGTGTGCAGCACCGTGTCCCCCAGGCCTGCACGGGCGGCCGCATCGATCGCCGGCACGATCTGGCTCGGCTTTCCATCGGTCACCAGCAAGACGATCCGCGGACCGGGCTGCTCGCTCGCGTCGAGAACCCGGAGGGCCGTGTCGATCGCGCGGTCGTAAAACGTGCTGCCGCCCTGCGCGCCGTGCGCCAGCGACGCGACCGCGGCCCCGAGCCGGTCCCGGGCTGTCGGATCGGTGAGCGGCATCAGAGGCGTCACGGAGCGGGCCGTGTCGCCGAACTCGACCAGGGAGACGGCAAAGGCTGTGCCAGGAGCGCTTTGCTCGACTTCTAGCAAGGCGGCGATCAGCTCTTCTGCGGCAGTTTTTTCGGCCTCGAGGATCGTGTCATCGGTGCCGTCGCCATCGACGTCCGAGCCGGCGGAATTGGCAGTGCTTCCCGACGTGTCGATGACCAGCACGATCTTGGTCACGCCCGCCTGCGTCGTCTGCGAGGCCTGACCGAGGACAGTCACGCCGTCGGCCTTGGCGTCGACCTCGGCTCCGTCCGCGGGACGCTCGACCGCGAGCGAAACCTCCAGGCGCGCTTGGCTCTCGGCGGCTTCGTCCGGCGCCGGCAGGCGCACAATGTCACCCGCCTTCAAGGGACCCGCGGTTCGTCGGCCCCCGGATCCGACCACGCTGACCGTCGCACCGGCCGGCGCGATGTAGCGCACGTCAGAGCGAGGCGCTGGCGTCGAAAGCAGGGCGCTGTCACCGCGACTCGCAACGACTGTCATGCGGTCGATCGATTCCGTGCCCGGTCCGAGCTCGAACATACCGAGGCCGCTTCGCGCGGCGATCTCGTCGAGATCGAAGTCAACCGTGGCCTGCTCGCCCGGGCGAACCTCGACTTGGTTCGCGTCGACAAAGGATCCGGCGCGGCGCTCCAACCGAACGGTGCCTGCCTCGAGCCAGAGCGCGATCTCATCGCCCTGCCTCTCGGTGCTGATGTCGTAACGCTCGCCGTCGATCTCGAGCACCGGCACGACTTTCTCGTCGCCGAAAAGGAAGAGGTGATTTTTCGGCGGCATCTCCAGGACCACCCGCCCAATGCCGAGGCTCGCCAGAGCGACGTCGGCAACGCTTCCTTGGACGACCTCGACCATGTCGGAGGATACGAGTTCGCTGGGCAGAGGCACCTCGAGGCGATAGCGGCCCGGCTGCAGCGGCGTGTAGCCCCAGCGGCCGACGACCTGCGCGGCCATCTCGCCTCGCGCATCGACGACCCGCCACCAGGCGAGCGGGGGGATGTCCTCACCGGGTGCGAGGCGGATGCCCGAGCCGATCTCCACGTCCGTCACCGAGCCCGTCTTGGCGCTATACGGACCGAACAGGACCGGCACGGCACCCTCGCCCGAGGGGATCAGCATGACCTCGTAGCGGCCCGGCGGGACCTCCAACCGTCCCCAGCGATTCCGCAGCTCGGCAAGGTAGGTCCGCGTCCCCGGCTGCATCGCCAGGATGCGAGCCGGCGCCGGTGCATCCTCGACACTCGTCGACACGTCGAGCGTCGCCTGCGCCACCGCCTGACCGGCCCACACGAGCGCTACAACAGAAACCGCCATATAAACTTTGATCAAACCACCGACCCCATTACACTGATGCGTAATTTCATAAGTACACCCGCGTATTCAGCGCCAGCGCACGTCAAAATTGTACCCGATTCGCCGGCTCTCTCAAACCTCTGACGTGCTCTCCGCAGACATCTTCGATCAGGCGAGTTGCCGCCGTTGCCGCACTTTGCCAATCTGATCCCGGTCATCGCCACTCCGCCGATGATCCGAAGAACGCTGCTGGGCCCGAGCAAGGTGCCGCCAGAGACAGTCGAGGCCGGGCAGATGTCCGTCGCTGGTCGCGTGCATCTGCTGACCCCATACCCGGGCCCACGGCTGGGATGCTACTCCGGACCTTCGTACCCGGCGCGTCAACGGGCAGTTTGGGTCATCTCGAGACCACCACTCGCATCGTTCGCAGGTCTGAAGACGGAGAGAAACGGACACTCCCGGCCAGTGATCGACGCTATCGGCATCGAGGTTGTTTTTGGCGATGGCCCAGTGACCTCGCTGACTCGAGCATACCCCGTGATCGAAAAGCCGCGCCGGCTATCCGGCAAGCGACGCCGCTCGGACCGACTACTGTCGGGTACGATCGTTACGGCCCAATGGTCGGAGGCCGGCGGTCAGCGCCGGTATCATTTTCCTGATCGATCGCACGCGTCAATTCCGGCGCGGTGGTGGTGACCGGAGCAAGTTTGGCCGGCGTCCATTCTGACGAAGGCGCGGCGCGCTCGGTACGACTGATACCGGCTTGCGATAGCGCCGACTCGCGTGGGGGATTCCCAAGACTGCCGATCTCTGACTCACTGTCGAAAACGGGCAGGAGGCAGGGATGGGACGGGCGCTGGCGCTTCGAGGGGACTTCACTGCGGCGGATCTGAAGCGGCTGGCGCGGTCGAGCCGGGACGCGGACCAGACGCGCCGCCTTCTGGCGCTGGCCGTGATCTATGATGGAGGGAGCCAGGCCGAGGCGGCCGAGACCGGCGGCGTCGGGCGGCAGATCGTGCGGGACTGGGTCGAGCGGTTCAACGCCGAGGGGCCGGACGGGCTCGTGAGCCGCAAGCCACCGGGCAATCGCTCGAAGCTCAACGACGCACAGCGGACCGAGCTCGTGCGGATCGTCGAGCGCGGGCCGATCCCGGCGACAGACGGCGTGGTGCGGTGGCGGCTGATCGATCTCGCCGCCTGGGTGTGGGAGACGTTCGGCATTTCCGTCAGCGAGGCGACGCTCAGCCGGGAGCTTAAGGGGCTCGGTTACTCGAAGCTGTCGGCGCGGCCGCGCCATCATGCGCGAGACACGAGGAGCGGATCGCCGCTTTTAAAAAGACTTTCCCGCCCGCCTGGCGGAGGTCCGCGACGCGCTCCCGTGCGGCACCGAGATAGAGCTCTGGTTCGCCGACGAGGCGCGTATCGGCCAGAAGAACAAGATCACCCGCCGCTGGGCGAAGCGCGGCACGCGCCCCTCGGCCCCGCATGACCAGCGCACGCAGTCGGCCTACATCTTCGGGGCGATCTGCCCCAAGAAGGGCAAGGGCACCGGGCTCATCATGCCCCGATGCGACACCGACGCGATGAGTGCTCACCTCGCCGAGATCAGCGCCGCCGTCGAGCCGGGAGCTCACGCCCTCCTGATCCTCGATCGGGCCGGCTGGCACATGTCGAAGGCGCTCGTCGTCCCCGACAACATCACCCTCATGCCGCTGCCGCCGCGATCTCCGGAGCTGAATCCTGTCGAGAACGTCTGGCAGTACATCCGCGACAACTGGCTCTCGAACCGCGTCTTCACGAGCTACAACGACATCGTCGCCCTCAGCTGCGAGGCGTGGAACCGGCTCATCGACCGCCCTTGGAAGATCATGAGCATAGGGCTCCGTGAATGGGCTCACGGGTGCTGATCAGCGCAAGCTGGTATGACATGCATCGCATACAGCGTGGATATCTCAATCGCGTAGGGGAAAACGTGATACAGAAAACGTGATACACGGTCGTGGTTGTGTCACCCCTGTATCACGATCTGGGGGATGTTCCCTGCCTGTTCCTGCCCATCAGTGCCAACCGGCCAGATCAAGCACGGAGAAAAAGCCCACCTATTCAACGCGGTAATTGGGACTTTCCCGCACAATGTGAACGTCGTGCACGTGGCTCTCTTTCAGTCCGGCGCCGGTGATCCGGACGAAGCGGCAGCCCGTGCGCATCTCGTCAATCGTTCGGTTGCCGGTGTATCCCATCGCGGCGCGCAGGCCGCCGACGAGCTGGTGGATGACGTTGCCGGCCGGGCCCTTGTAGGGGACCTGGCCCTCGATGCCCTCCGGCACCAGCTTGTTGACCGCGATCTCGGCCTGGAAATAGCGGTCGGCCGAGCCGCGCGCCATGGCCCCGGTCGACCCCATGCCGCGATAGCTCTTGTAGGACCGGCCCTGATAGAGGAAGACCTCGCCCGGCGCCTCGTCCGTGCCGGCGAGCATCGAGCCGATCATGGCGCAGTTCGCGCCGGCGGCGATGGCCTTGGCCATGTCGCCCGAGAACTTGATGCCGCCGTCCGCGATCACCGGGTGGCCGCTGCGGCCGGCCTCCTCGGCGCAGTCGAGAACGGCCGTCAGCTGCGGCACGCCCACCCCGGCCACGACGCGCGTCGTGCAGATCGAGCCCGGTCCGATGCCGACCTTGACCGCGTCGGCGCCCGCATCAATCAAAGCCCGAGTCGCCTCGGCCGTGGCGACGTTGCCGGCGACGACCTGCACCGAGTTGGAGTACGTCTTGACCCGCGTGACCGCCTCGGCGACCGCGGCCGAGTGCCCGTGCGCCGTGTCGATCACGATGAGGTCAACCCCGGCGTCGATCAGCGCCTGGCTGCGCTCGAGGCCCTTGTCACCCACCGTCGTCGCGGCCGCCACGCGCAGCCGCCCGAGCTCGTCCTTGCAGGCGTGCGGGTTCAGCACGGATTTCTGGATGTCCTTGACGGTCAGCAGCCCGGTCAGCTCGGCCCTGTCGTTGACGACCAGCAGCTTTTCGATGCGCCGGCTCTGCAGCAGGCGCTTGGCAGCCGCCAGGTCGACGGGCTCGCGCACGGTCGCGAGCTCGCGAGACGTCATCAGCTCGCTGACGGGCGTCGCCGGATCGTCGGCGAACCGCATATCGCAATTCGTCAGGATCCCGACCAGCCTGTTCTCGGCGTCGACGATCGGGAATCCGGTGATGCCGTGCTGCTGCTGCAGGCGCTGCGCATCGGCCACCGTCTCGTCGGGGCGCAGCGTCACCGGGTTGTAGACGATCCCGCTTTCAAAGCGCTTGACGCGGCGCACCTGACGGGCCTGCTCGGCTATGTCGAGATTGCGGTGGATGACGCCGAGCCCGCCGGCCTGGGCCATGGCGATCGCCATCTCGGCCTCGGTCACCGTGTCCATGGCCGAGCTGAGCAACGGTATGTTGAGCTCGATCCGCTTGGTGACGCGGGTGCGCGTGTCCGCCTGATTGGGCAGGACGTTGGATGCGCCCGGCACGAGCAGCACGTCGTCGAAGGTGAAGGCTTCGCGAATTTCCATTGCCGTCTCCGTCCGGGGCAGCGATGGCGCTTGCCTATGTCACGCAGCGCGCGCCAAGGGAAGCGCTGTCGCGCCCGCACCGCTATGGCTCTTCGGGCGTATCTAATCGTTCCGCCGCCGGACGAAACCCGGTCGCGACGACGTACATCTCGGCGCTGTCGGCACGGCTCGCCGGCGGTTTGAGGTGCACGACCCGCTCGAAACGCTGCTTCAGCATCGCCAGCAGCGTCGCCTCGGTTCCGCCCTGCAGCACCTTGGCCGCGAATGCGCCGCCCGGAGCGAGCACCTCGACGGCGAGCGCGGCGGCCGCATCGGCTAAGGCCATGACGCGGATGTGATCGGTCTTCCGGTGCCCGCTGGCCGATGCCGCCATGTCCGAGAGCACGACGTCGGCCGGACCACCGAGGGCAGCCTTCACCGCCGCCTCGGCGCCTTCCGCCAGGAAGTCGAGCTCCAGCAACTCGGCGCCCGGGATCGGCTCGACGGGCTGGATATCAACGCCGATCACGCGGCCCTGCGCCTTGCCCGGCTGACTGGTGGACTGGCCTGCGGACTGCCCCACCGCGTTCACACGCGCCACGGCCACCTGGCACCACCCGCCGGGAGCCGCGCCCAGATCGACGACGCGGGCGCCGGGGCGCAGGATGTGCGCGCGATCGTCGATGCCGATCAGCTTGTAGGCGGCGCGGCTGCGATAGCCGTCGCGCTTGGCCGCATGCACGAACGGGTCGTTCAGCTGCCGCTCGAGCCAGAGCGTCGAGGAGAGCTTGCGCCCGCGTGCCGTCTTGACGCGCTGCGCCAGCTCGCGCGCGCCACGGCCCGAGCCGGTCCTCGCTCCGGCCCCCGAGCCTGCAACACGGCCGCTTCCTGGGCCGCTTCCGGGGCCGCCGCCCGAGCGACGGCTGCCGCCACCCTTGCCGCGGGTCACAGGCCGCGGTCCTGGCGCGCCTGGATCAGCCCGTAGAGAATGCCCTCGCGCAGCCCGCGATCGGCAACCCGGAAGCGCGCGACGGGCCAGAGCCGCAGGATCGTCATTAGGATCGCCGAGCCGCAGATGACGAGTTCCGAGCGGCCGCGTCCGATGCCGGGCTGCAGACCGCGGTCGCGCGCCGCCATGTCGACCAGCCGGCCGGCGATTTCTGCCGCCCGGTCGGCGCCGAGCCAGAGCCCGTCGACCTTGGCGCGGTCATAGGCGCGCAGCCCCAGGTGCAGCGCCCCGAAGGTCGTCGCCGTGCCCGAGACGCCGACGATCTGCAGCTTGCGCGTCAGGGCCGCGGGATCGGCCGCCTCGTAGGGGGCAAAGGGTGCCAGCCGCTCCTCGAAATGCGAGGACATCATGGCGAAGCGGTGGGCATCGTCCGCGATGTCGGCAAAGCGGTCGTGCAGCGTCGAGACGCCCATGGGAATCGAGATCCAATCCGTGATGTGCGCCGCCGCCGCGCGCGCCCTGGCGGTCTCGTAGCGGCCGCGCCCCAGCGGGGCCAGCGCGCGGACCAGGCTCTCGCGCCGGCTCGGCGGCGTGCCGGACATGTCGATCCAGATCAGCTCGGTCGAGCCGCCGCCGATGTCGAAGACCAGCAATTGCTCGGCCTCCGGGTCGATCAGCGGCGCGCAGCCGGCGACGGCGAGACGTGCTTCCTCCTCGGCCGTGATGATGTCCATCGGCAGGCCAGTCTCGCGCACGACGCGGCGGACGAACTCGCGGCCGTTCGCCGCCCGGCGGCACGCCTCGGTCGCCACGATGCGCACGTCGCGGACCCGGTGCTGGCGGATCTTGCCGGCGCAGATGCGCAGCGCCCGCAGCGCCCGGTCCTGCGCGGCCGCGCTCAATACATTGCTGCCCTGGACGCCCTCGCCAAGGCGCACGGCGCGCGAGAAGGCATCCATCACGACGAATCCCGTCCCATCGGGCTTCGCGACAAGGAGGCGGCAGTTGTTGGTCCCGAGGTCGAGTGCGGCGATAGGGGCGTCGGGCGTCGGAACGGTGCCGCTTAGATCGGGTTGAGCACGCCGGCGCCGCATCGCGCTCTGCTCGCCAGCCCTGCCCACGCCACCGCCCGACACCCGCGCTCTCCCGATTTCGATCGGAATAGCTGTAGGGTGCGCCGCGCAGAGGAGCAAGGCGGGTGAGCGCCCGCTGCCCCTCAATGCCCCTTCGAAGGCTTGCGAACGACCGGTTTTCCGCGTTTGGAGGTAGCCGGCGCGATCAGCCGCAACCCGCCGCGACCTGCATCGGCACCGGCTCGACGCCGAGCGCCCGGCAGACCTGATAGGGTAGGTTGGGCTTGTTCATGGTGTAGAGATGCAGGTGCCCGACCCCGTTGGCGATGAGGTCGTCGCACTGCTCGGTGGCGAGGGCGACCGAGAGCAGGTCGTGTTCCTCCTCCGTCCGGGCATTGCCATAGGCGCGCACCATCCATTCGGGAACGGTCGCCTGGCAGCGCTCGGCGAAGTTGCGCATGCGCCCGAAGTTCTCGACCGGCAGGATGCCGGGCGCGATCGGCGCCGAGATGCCGGCGGCCGCGCAGGCGTCGCGGAAGCGGTAGAAGGTCTCGTTCTCGAAGAAGAACTGGGTGATCGCGCCCGTCGCCCCGGCGTCGATTTTGCGCTTCAGGTGCTCGACATCGGCACGGGTGTCGGCGGCTTCGGGATGACGCTCGGGGTAGGCGCCAACCCAGATCTGAAAGCGTCCGAGCTTGGCCAGCGCGCGCACCAGCTCGACGGAGTCGGCAAACCCGTCCGGATGCGGCTGGAACCGGCCGGCCTCGGCCGGCGGGTCGCCGCGCAGCGCGACGATGCGCCGGCAGCCGAGCTTGGCATAGGCGCGGGCGACGTCGAGCACGTCATTGCGCGTCGCACCGACGCATGTGAGGTGGCCGGCCACGTCGAGGCGCGCCCGGTCGCGAATGGCCAGGATCGCCGCCAGCGTCCGGTCGCGGGTGGTGCCGCCGGCGCCATAGGTGACCGAGACGAAGTCCGGCCCCAGCGGCGCCAGCCGCTCGACCGCCTTCCATAAGGCCAGGCTCGTGGCCGGGGTCTTGGGCGGGAAAAACTCGAAACTGATTTTTGGAAGCGCACGTGCGCCGGGAGCACGGATCATAGCATCATCCTCGATGGGCTGCTGCGCGCGTCCCGACGTATACGAGTCCCGGCCAGTACGTGCAGTCCACATAATGCAGATCGGCAGCGACGGTTCAACCCCGAAGTACGACGTGGCCCCGCCGGTAACCACGAATTCGAGTCCCGCGCGTTTGCACTGTGGCGGAAATGCGGCTCCGAGGCTTGCCCGCGACGGCGCCTCGGCCATGTCGCAAGGATGCGGCGCAAAGTCGAAAACCGCCGATGATTCGGCATGTGCGACCTGTAGGCCCCGCGGGCCGAGCGGAGGAGCCGACATGCCGAACCTGACCATCGTCTACTGGCGGGACATCCCGGCGCAGGTGATCGTCGGCAAGGGCAGGGCGGCCGCCAAGGTCCAGCTGCCCGAGCGCTTCGAGCAGGCCATCGACCGCTGCGCCATGAAGGTCGGCGCCAAGGACGACGATGCCTACCTCGCCGAATGGCGCAAGGCCGATATGGGCGAGGTCGCCGGCGACCCCGCCGAAGCCGCGCGCGAGATGGCCGGCCGGCTCGACACCGACTACGATCAGGGCCGCATCAAGGCACTGATCGCCAATGACGGCTGGTCCCCCGAGACCGCCGCGCAACACGACTGAGCCGGGAGGCAGGGACATGGGCAGCATCATCGACCTTTTCGCGCGCAGGGCCGCGCCGCAGCCGGCGAACGCCGACATCGCGGCGTTCCTGCAGGGCTTCTCCATCGAGGTGATGCCGCGCACGGCGGCGAAGGTGGAGAGCTTCGCCGAGATCCTGCCGGCCGGCACGCGGGTCTACATCGCCCATATCGAGGGCACGCCGATCGCGGACATGGTCGACACCGCCCGGCGGCTGGCCGACGAGGGCTTCCCCGTCATGCCGCACTTTCCGGCTCGCGGCATCCGCAGCCGTGCCGAGCTCGCGGACTGGATCGCTCGCTACCGGGGCGAGGCGGGAGTCGACCAGGCGCTGCTGCTGGGCGGCGGCTATGCGCGGCCAGTCGGCGACTTCGATAACTCTATGGAGCTGATGGAGACGGGCCTCTTCGACGGCTTCCGCCGCCTGCACATCGCCGGCCACCCCGAGGGCAACCGCGACATCGACCCCGATGGCGGCGACCGCGCCGTGATGGAGGCGCTGCGCTGGAAGCAGGCCTTTTCCGAGCGCACGGACGCACAGATGGCGATCGCCACCCAGTTCTGCTTCGAGGCCGAGCCCGTGATCGCCTGGGCCGAGCGGCTGCGCGCCCATGGCGTCCGCCTGCCGGTGCATATCGGCGTGGCCGGCCCGGCCAAGCTGCAGACGATGATCAAGTTCGCCATGGCCTGCGGCGTCGGCCCAAGCATGCGCGTGCTCCAGCGCCGGGCGGCCGACGTGACCAAGCTGGTCCTGCCCTTCATGCCGACCGAGGTCCTGACGGATCTTGCCGCGCACAAGGCGGCGAACCCCGACTTCGCGGTCGAGCAGGTGCACTTTTTCCCGCTCGGCGGTATCACCCAGACGGCCGGCTTTTGCGACGAGTTCGGCCAGGTGCACGCCGGCGCGGCCGCCGCCTCGGCCTGAGCCCTTCCTTGACTTGATCGCCGGTCCGGGCGACGAACCGCCCGGACCGATCAGTGCTGCCGAGAGGATCCGCCGATGACCCGAACCGTTCTCGAGTCGAAGACCAAGACCGTCATCATCGGCTTCGACCAGCCGTTCTGCGTCATTGGCGAGCGCATCAACCCGACGGGGCGCAAGAAGCTGGCGGCCGAGCTGGAGGTGGGCGACTTCTCGACAGTCGAGAAAGACGCGGTTGACCAGGTCGCCTGCGGCGCGGCCGTGCTCGACGTCAATGCGGGCGCCGTATTCTCCAACAAGATGGCCGAGGATCCGCGCTACGCCGACAACAACTTCGTCGAGCCGCCGCTGATGCGCGAGCTGGTCGAGCGCATCCAGGCGCTGGTCGACGTGCCGCTGTGCATCGACTCATCGGTCCCCGGCGCGCTGCAGTCGGGGCTCGAGGCGGCGCAGGGTCGGCCGCTCCTGAACTCGGTGACCGGCGAGGAAGAGCGGATGGAACTCGTCCTGCCGCTGGTCAAGAAGTACAACGTCCCCGTCGTCGCGATCTCGA
The DNA here is from genome assembly GCA_963822985.1 of uncultured Alphaproteobacteria bacterium. GTDB lineage: Bacteria > Pseudomonadota > Alphaproteobacteria > Rhodobacterales > Rhodobacteraceae > Thermohalobaculum. Next base: position 31,313 of record CAWGJU010000004.1, read on the forward strand.
ACGACGACACCGGCATCTCCGAGAACCCCGCCGTCCGTTTCGCCGTCGCCAAGAAGATCGTCGAGCGCGCCGCCGATTTCGGCATCCCGGCGCACGACATCGTCGTCGATCCGCTTGTCATGCCCGTCGGCGCCATGGCGACCGCCGGGCTGCAGGTGTTTGCGCTCGTCCGGCGGCTGCGCGAGGAGCTGGGGGTCAACACGACCTGCGGCGCCTCGAACATCTCGTTCGGGCTGCCGAACCGGCACGGCATCAACAACGCCTTCCTGCCGATGGCGGCGGCGGCCGGCATGACTTCGGCCATCATGAACCCCTACCAGGCGGGCGTGACCGAGAAGAAGATCGCTGAGCGCATCGCCGAGCTCGAGGCGCTCGGCATCACCCTCCCCGCCGAGATCGACCGGGCCGTACTGGCGCCGCTGCTCGGGCTCGGCTCGGTGAACGCGACGCCGTCGAAGGAGATCGAGGCGATCAAGGCGGCCGATTTCCTGCTGAACAACGATCCCTCCGGCGGCAACTGGATCCGCTTCAACAAGGTCGCGACCGCCCAGGTCGAGGGTGCGCGCGGACGTCGCGAGGGGCGCCGCCGCCGGGCCTGAGCCTCATTCGAAGGCGTAGGGTGCGTGCTTGCAGGCACCCGTCAGCAATCCGGGACGATGTCCTCCGGGTCGCCCTGGCCGACCAGCTGGTCCATCGAGTAGGACGGCCGGGCGCAGCCGGCCTCGCCGACTATCCTGGCCGGCACGCCCGCCACCGTGGTGCAGGGCGGCACGTCCTTGAGCACGACCGAGCCGGCCGCGATGCGCGAGCAGTTGCCGACCCGGATATTGCCGAGCACCTTGGCGCCGGCGCCAATCAGCACGCCGTCGCCGATCTTGGGGTGCCGGTCGCCGGTTTCCTTGCCGGTGCCGCCGAGTGTCACCGAATGGAGCATTGAGACGTCGTCGCCGACCACCGCCGTCTCGCCGATGACGATCGAATGCGCGTGGTCGATCATGATCCCGCGGCCGATCCGCGCTGCCGGGTTGATGTCGATCGAGAAGAGCTCGGACGAGCGCATCTGGATGAACATCGCCAGATCGCGCCGCCGGTGGTTCCACAGCCAGTGGCCCACACGATAGGCCTGCAGCGCGACGAAGCCCTTGAAGTACATCAGCGGCTGGAGGTAGCGGTCGCAGAACGGGTCGCGGTCCTGCCAGGCGATGATGTCGGCCCGCGCCGATACGCCGATGTCGGGCTGGTCCGAGAACGCCATCTCGCACAGCTCGCGCATCAGCAGGGCCGGCATCTCGGGCGAGGCGAGCTTTTCTGCGATCCGGTAGCTGAGCGCGTCCTCGAGCGAGCGGTGGTTCAGCACCGAGGCATGCACGACGCTGGCCATCAGCGGCTCGTCGGCCGCCAGCTGCGCCGCCTCCTCACGTATCGTGCTCCACACGGGGTCGACCCGCAGTTCCTCTGCACGTCTGGCGTCGATCGGCATGATGGCCTCCTGATCGGTCCGGCTATTTCAGAGGTAGTCTCCGATGCGGCTGATACCATGGACGCAAGACCGGACCCGAACGAAATTCCTTGAACGGCAGGATCAGCAAAACTTGATCGTCCAGCCTGGCGACAGCCTGGCGACGGGTTCGAGGCACGCCCGGCCTTGCCAGCGCGGCGGGCCCGTTCCATAGCTGGGGTCGAGCTCCGGGCTGCTGCACGTCGAGGACCTCGCGCTGGAGACGGCGCGGCAAGCAAGCCCGCATTGGCCCGGAACTGGCACGGAGAACCGAAGATGACCGCGCGATTCACCGACCACCTCTCCGCCGAGCTGCAGGGGCTGCGTGAGGCCGGGCTCTACAAGACCGAGCGCGTGATCACGTCTAAGCAGGCGGGGCGGATCGCCGTCGGCGCGGGCGAGCGGGTGCTGAACTTCTGCGCCAACAACTATCTTGGGCTCGCCGACAGCCCGGAGCTGATCGAGACCGCGAAGGCGGCGCTCGACCGCTATGGCTATGGCATGGCCTCCGTGCGCTTCATCTGCGGCACGCAGGAAGAGCACAAGCAGCTCGAGGAACGGATCGCGGCCTTCCTCGGCACCAAGGATGCGATCCTCTACTCGTCCTGCTTCGACGCCAACACCGGGCTTTTCGAAACCATCCTCGGCGAGGAGGACGCGGTCATCTCGGACGCCCTCAACCACGCCTCGATCATCGACGGCGTGCGGCTCTGCAAGGCGCGGCGCTTTCGCTATGCCAACAACGACATGGCCGATCTCGAGCGCTGCCTGAAGGAGTCCGCCGACGCCCGCTTCCGGTTGATCGCGACCGACGGCGTCTTCTCGATGGACGGCATCATCGCCAATTTGGCCGCGATCTGCGAGCTCGCCGACCGGTACGACGCCATGGTCATGGTCGACGACAGCCACGCGGTCGGCTTCGTCGGCCCCGGCGGGCGCGGGACGCCGGCTCAGTGCGGCGTCGCCGAGCGCGTGGACATCGTGACCGGCACGCTCGGCAAGGCGCTGGGCGGCGCGTCGGGCGGCTATACCGCGGCCCGCGCCCCGGTCGTCGAGTGGCTGCGCCAGCGCTCGCGCCCTTATCTGTTCTCGAACACGCTCGCCCCCGTGATCGCCGCCACCTCGCTGCGCGTGCTCTCGATGATCGAGGCAGGCGATGCCTTGCGCGAAAGGCTGGCGGCGAATGCCCGCCATTTCCGCGAGGGCATGACGGGGCTCGGCTTCACGCTGGCCGGGGCGGACCATCCGATCATCCCGGTGATGCTGGGCGACGCCGGCCTTGCCGGCCGCATGGCCGACATGATGCTGGAGCGCGGGGTCTATGTGATCGGCTTCTCATTCCCGGTCGTGCCCAAGGGCCAGGCGCGCATCCGCACGCAGATGTCGGCGGCGCATTCGCCGGAGGACGTGGCGCGCTGCATCGAGACCTTTGCCGAGGTCGGGCGCGAGCTGGGGGTGATCGGCTGAGGCCGGCACCATACCTACGCCGATCGGGATGGCGGCACCGGAGCGGATGATGACCAACGAGATGAAGGCGCTCGTCAAGGCGCGCCCCGAGCCGGGGCTGTGGATGCAGACGGTGCCCGTCCCCGAGCCCGGGCCGAACGACGTGCTGATCAAGGTCGCCAAGTCGGCGATCTGCGGCACCGACGTGCACATCTGGAACTGGGACGAGTGGGCCTCGGCGACCGTGCCGGTGCCGATGGTCGTCGGCCACGAGTTCGTCGGCGAGATCGCCGACACCGGCTCGGCCGCGACGCGCTATGCCCGCGGCATCCGCGTCTCGGCCGAGGGGCACATCACCTGCGGAATCTGCCGCAACTGCCGGGCGGGCAGGGGGCATCTCTGCCGCAACACGCTGGGCGTCGGCGTCCAGCGGCCGGGCAGCTTCGCCGAATATGTCTGCGTGCCGGAGTTGAACGTCGTGCCTATCCCGGACGATATTCCGGACGAGGTCGCGGCGATCTTCGACCCCTTCGGCAACGCCGTGCACACGGCGCTGAGCTTCGACCTGGTCGGCGAGGACGTGCTGGTCACCGGCGCCGGCCCCATTGGCATCATGGGCGCGCTGGTCGCCAGGCGCGCCGGCGCCCGCAAGGTCGTCATCACCGACATCAATCCGGTGCGCCTGGACCTCGCGCGCAAGGTCGGCATCGAGCATGTCGTCGACGTCCGGTCGGAAAAGCTGCGCGAGGTCATGCCCCGCATCGGCATGCGCGAGGGGTTCGATGTCGGCCTAGAGATGTCGGGCGCCGCCCCCGCCTTCCGGGACATGATCGACGTGATGAACAATGGCGGCAAGATCGCGATCCTGGGCATCTCGCCCGCCGCCTTCGAGATCGACTGGAACAAGGTCATCTTCAAGATGCTGACGCTGAAGGGCATCTATGGCCGCGAGATCTTCGAGACCTGGTACAAGATGATCGCCTTCGTCCAAGGGGGCTTGGACGTCTCGCCGGTCATCACGCACCGGCTGCCCATCGACCGCTTCGAGGAAGGCTTCGCCGCCATGCGGTCGGGCAGCTCCGGCAAGGTCGTCCTCGACTGGGGGGTGGCGTGACGCCGCGTGCCGTGCGCATAGGCGCCGTCGAGCTCGGCAACGACCGGCCCTTCGGGCTGATCGCCGGCCCATGCCAGATGGAGACGCTCGACCATGCGCGGCGCATCGCAGGGCATCTGGTCGAGATCTGCGCGCGCCACGGCATCCCGCTGATCTTCAAGGCCAGCTACGACAAGGCGAACCGCTCGTCGCTGTCGGGCCAGCGCGGCATCGGCATGGAGCGGGGGCTCGAGTACCTCGCGAGCATCCGCGGCGAGTTCGGCTGCCCCGTGCTGACCGATGTGCACGAGGCCTGGCACTGCGCGCCGGGGGCCGCGGCGGTCGACATCCTGCAGATCCCGGCCTTCCTGAGCCGGCAGACCGACCTGCTGCTGGCGGCCGGCCGCACGGGCAAGCCCATCAACGTCAAGAAGGGCCAGTTCCTCGCCCCCTGGGACATGGCCAACGTCGCGGCGAAAATCGCGTCCACGGGCAACGAGAACATCCTGCTCTGCGAGCGCGGCACCTCCTTCGGCTACAACATGCTGGTCTCGGACCTGCGCGCCCTGCCGATCATGGCCGCCACCGGCTATCCGGTCGTCTTCGACGTCACGCATTCCGTGCAGCTGCCCGGCGGGCAGGGGCACGCCTCGGGCGGGCAGCGCGAATTCGTCGAGCCGCTGGCACGCGCGGCGCTCGCCGTCGGCGCCGCGGCGCTGTTCATCGAAACCCATGACGACCCCGACAACGCCCCGTCCGACGGGCCGAACATGGTGCCGCTGGCTGGGATGGACGCGCTGCTGAGGCGGCTGAAGGCCATCGACGATCTCGCCAAGGGCTGGATCGGCCCAGCGCGTTGACGCTGCGGCACCTGCGGCACCTGCGGCGCCGGCGCATCAGCCGGGCGTCCGCGCGCCGCCGCGCAATTGCGGGTGCGGCGAACAAGGCCTAGATGCGAGGCCTTCGGCCGCGGGTCGGAAGTTTGCAGGACCGTTGCCGCTCGCGCGGACGATACTTGTCGCCGAGTTCACGTTTGCGTAAAGCCGCGCTCGCCGCGCGTTCAGATCGGGCTCTCGGGTTGGCGAAAACTGCCGCGCGCTATCTATCCCATTGCACCGCCGCGCCGCACAGGCGCGTGGAGGAGGATGAAGATGCCGGCACGTGCACAGCGGATGCTCTGCGACATGTTGGTGTTTGCACTGCTTGCGGCCGCCCTGGTGGCATTCGTGCCTGCCGGGGCATGGGCGCAGGGCGGCCCGCCGCAAGGTGGTGAAAAACCGCCCGTTCCCGTCACGATCGTGACCCTGCACTCGCAGGACGTCACGCTGACCACGACATTGCCCGGCCGCATCGTCGCGTCGGGCGTCGCCGAGGTCCGCCCGCAGGTCGATGGCATCATCACCGAGCGGATGTTCGACGAAGGCGCGCAGGTCAAACTCGGCGATGAGCTCTATCGCATCGACCGGGAAACCTACGAATCCGACGTCGCCCTCGCCAATGCCGAGGTGGCGCAGGCGCAGGCGCGCCTGACCGCCTCCGAAAAGAGCGCGACCCGGGCGCGCGAGCTGGTCGGCCGCAACGTCGCCAGCGAGCAGACGCTCGACGACGCCATCGCCGAGCGGGATGCCGCGGCGGCCGAGCTCGACGTCGCGCAGGCGCGGCTCCACTCGGCCCAGATCGACCTCGACCGCACCACTGTCCGCGCCAGCCTGACGGGCGTCATCGGACGGTCGCTGACGACCCAGGGCGCACTGGTGACCGACGGCCAGGTCGAGCCGCTCGCCATCATTCGGGCCATCGATCCGGTGCTGGTCGACGTGACGCAATCGGCGGCGGAGGTGGTCCGGTGGCGTCGGGGCGAGATCGCGGCCGAGCTGGCCGAGGCCGACCCGACGGTCACGCTGACCCTGGCCGACGGCTCGACTTACGAGCATACCGGCAAGCTGACCGCCGCCGAGCCGCATGTCGACGAGCAGACCGGCGTCGTCACGCTGCGGATGAGCTTTCCCAATCCCGACCTGCTGCTGCTGCCGGGCATGTACGCGCAGGTCGAGCTGCCGCAGGGCGTGGCGCGCGGCGTCATCCTGGCGCCGCAGGAGGGCATCGGCCGCGACCGGCGGGGCAATCCGACCGCGCTGGTCGTCAACGCCGACAACGTCGTCGAGAGCCGGCAGCTGTCGATCATGGAGGCGCGCGGCGCGGACTGGATCGTCTCGGAGGGCCTGGGCGAGGGTGACCGGCTGATCGTCGAAGGCCTGCAGAAGGTGCAGCCGGGCGCCACGGTGGCGCCGGAGGAGCGCGCGCAGCCGGCCGCGACCGTCGGTATGGGCGAGCAGCGCGCGGCGGCGACGCGCTAAGGGGCGAAGCGATGGGTCAGTTCTTCATAGACCGGCCGGTCTTTGCCTGGGTGATCTCGATCATCATCATGGGGATTGGGATTCTCGCGATCCTGACGCTGCCGATCTCGCAATATCCGCGCATCGCGCCGCCCTCGGTCAGCATCAATGCGACCTATCCGGGCGCCTCGGCCGAGACGGTGGCCAACACCGTCACCCAGGTGATCGAGCAGCAGCTGACGGGGCTGGACGGCCTGCGCTATTTCACCTCGAACTCGTCGGCCGACGGCCAGGCGAACCTGACGCTGACATTCGAGACCGGCACCGATGCCGACATCGCCCAGGTCCAGGTGCAGAACAAGCTGGCCCAGGCGACGCCGCTGCTGCCCCAGCCGGTGCAGCGCCAGGGCATCACGGTCAAGAAGTCCTCGGCCGGCTTCCTGATGGTGATCGGGCTGATCTCCGAGGACAGCCGGCTCGAGCAGGTCGATCTCGCCGACTACATGAACTCCAACCTCGTCGAGGAGTTCAGCCGCATCGAGGGCGTCGGCGAGGTCCAGGTCTTCGGCTCGCAATACGCCATGCGGGTTTGGCTCGACCCGGCCAAGCTCGCCGCCTACGAGCTCGCCCCGGCCGACGTCGTCCAGGCGATCGAGGCGCAGAACGCCCAGGTCTCGGCGGGCGCCTTCGGCGCGCTGCCGGCGCCCGAGGGGCAGATGCTGAACGCCACGGTCACGGCGCAGTCGCTGCTGCAGGCGCCGGCGGATTTCGAGCAGATCGTGCTGCGCGCCGAGACGAATGGCGGCCTGGTTCTGCTGAAGGACGTGGCGCGGGTCGAGATCGGGTCCGAGACCTATGGCACGATCGCGCGCTATAACCGCCAGCCGGCCGCCGGCATGGCCATCCGGCTCGCCTCGGGCGCCAATGCGCTCGATACGGCCGATGCGGTGCGCGCGCGCATCGAGGAGTTCTCGCAGTTCTTCCCCGAGGGTGTCACCTACACCATCCCCTACGACACCACGCCCTTCGTGCGCATCTCGATCGAGCAGGTCGTCAAGACGCTGTTCGAGGCGATCGGCCTGGTGTTCCTGGTCATCCTGTTGTTCCTGCAGAACATCCGGGCGACGCTGATCCCGACGCTGGCGGTGCCCGTCGTGCTGCTCGGCACCTTCGGCGTGCTGGCGGCGGCCGGCTTCTCGATCAACACGCTGACCATGCTGGCCATGGTGCTGGCGATCGGCCTGCTGGTCGACGACGCCATCGTGGTCGTCGAGAACGTCGAACGCATCATGGAGGAGGAGGGGCTGTCGCCGGTCGAGGCGACACGCAAATCCATGGGGCAGATCACCGGCGCACTGGTCGGCATCGCGCTGGTGCTCTCGGCAGTCTTCGTGCCGATGGCGTTTTTCGGCGGGTCGACTGGCGTCATCTATCGGCAGTTCTCGATCACCATCGTCTCGGCGATGGCGCTCTCGGTCGTCGTCGCCCTGACGCTGACCCCGGCGCTGTGCGCCACGCTTCTGCGCCCGCACAAGGGCCGGCCGCGCCGCGGGCCCTTCGCCTGGTTCAACAGCGGCTTCGGCGCGACGCAAGAGGGGCTATACCGGCCTTGTCGGCTGGGCCTCGCGCCGCCCGCTCCGCATCGGGCTGCTCTATGTCGGCATCGCGGCCACCATGGTCTTCCTGTTCCTGCGCACGCCGACCGGCTTTCTGCCGAACGAGGACCAGGGGATCATGTTCACGCTGGTCTCGGCGCCGACGGGGGCGACGGCCAGCCGGACGCTCGACTCGATCCAGAAGATCGAGGACCATTTCCTCGACACGGAGGCCGAGAACGTGTCGTCCATGTTCGGCGTCGTCGGCTTCAGCTTTGCCGGGCGTGGCCAGAACATGGGCATAACCTTCGTGCGCCTGAAGGACTGGGACGAGCGTCCTCGTCCCGACCAGAGCGTGCAGGCGATCGCTGGCCGGGCCTTTGGCGTGCTCGGCCAGATCAGGGATGCCATGGTGTTCCCGATCGTGCCGCCGGCCGTGACCGAGCTCGGCAACGTCTCGGGCTTCGACTTCTACGTCCAGGCGCGCGGCGGGCAGAGCCACGACGACCTGCTGGCCGCGCGCAACCAGATGCTGGGCGCGGCGAGCCAGAGCGCGCTGATCGGCTCGATCCGGCCGAACGGGCTCGAGGACGCGGCGCAGTACAATCTCGACATCGACTGGCGCAAGGCGGGCGCGATGGGCGTCACCGCCGACGACGTGGCGCAGCTGCTGCAGATCGCCTGGGCGGGCTCCTATGTGAACGACTTCCTCAACGAGGGGCGCATCAAGCGGGTCTATGTCCAGGGCGAGCCGGGCGCCCGCTCGACGCCCGAGGACATCGACCGCTGGCGCGTCAAGAACGCCACCGGCGGGCTCGTGCCGTTCGCGAACTTCGCCAATGGCGATTGGCGCTACGGGCCGCAGCAGCTGACCCGCTACAACGGCGTGCCGGCGATGCAGCTGCAGGGCAGCCCGGCGCCGGGCGTGACGACGGGCGAGGCCATGGCCGAGGTCATGCGCATCGCCGAGGAGCTGCCGCCGGGCTTCGACATCGCCTGGACCGGTCTGAGCCTGGAGGAGCGCGAGTCGGGCGCCCAGGCGCCGCTGCTCTATGCGCTGTCGCTGATGGCGGTTTTCCTAAGCCTCGCCGCGCTTTACGAGAGCTGGGCGGTGCCGTTTGCGGTGATGCTGGCCATGCCGATCGGCATCGTCGGCGCGCTGACCGGCGCCTGGATCGGCGGCTTCGAGAACGGCGTCTTCTTCCAGGTCGCATTGCTGACGGTGGTGGGCCTGACGGGCAAGAACGCCATCCTGATCGTCGAGTTCGCCAAGGAGCTGCAGGAGGCGGGCCAGCCGCTCTACGAGGCGGTGAAGGAGGCGGCGCGCCGGCGCTTCCGGCCGATCATCATGACGTCGATGGCGTTCTACCTGGGCGTGCTGCCGCTGGTGCTGAGCGCCGGGGCGGGCTCGGCGGGGCGCAACGCGATCGGCTCGGGCGTGCTGGGCGGCACGCTGTCGGCGACGATCCTGGGCGTGATCTTCGTGCCGATCTTCTACGTGGTGGTGCGCCGGCTGGCGCCGCTGCGCCAGCCCGCCGAGGGCCGGGCGGCGGCGACGCCGGCCGAGTGATCGCGAGAAGACGGCGGCGAGACGGGCAGCGAGACGCGGTCGGGCCTGAGGGCCGCGCGATGGGCGCGGGCATCGCGCGGCCCGTCAGCGGAAGAGGCCCTTGAGCAGCGAGCGGACGACGGTGCGACCGAGCTGCGAGCCGGCCGAACGCATGGCGGATTTCGCCGCCGCCTCCCAGGGGGTGTCGCCCCGTCGGGCGCGGGGGCGTTCGGGCGCCTCGCGCTCTCCCCGGCTGTCGCCGCCACGGCTGTAACGGCCGCCATAGCGGCGGGCGGCGCCCAGTTCTCCCGCGTCGACCTCCGGATCGGCCTCGACCTTGGCGGCGGCGCGGGCGGCCAGCATCTCGTAGGCGCTCTCTCGGTCTATGGCCTGGTCGTAGAGGCCGGCGACGGGCGACCGGGCGATCGCGCGGGCGCGGGTCTCGGGCTCGCAGGGGCCGATGCGGGACGAGGGCGGGCGGATCAGCGTGCGCTCGACCACCGTCGGCACGCCCTTGGCGTCGAGCAGCGACACCAGGGCCTCGCCGGTGCCGAGCTCGGTGATCGCCGTCCGGGTGTCGAAGGCGGGGTTGGCCCGGAACGTCTCGGCGGCGGCGCGCAGCGCCTTCTGGTCGCGCGGGGTGTAGGCGCGCAGCGCGTGCTGGACGCGGTTGCCGAGCTGGCCCAGCACGTCCTGGGGCACGTCGTCGGGGTTCTGGCTGATGAAGTAGACGCCGACGCCCTTGGAGCGGATGAGGCGGGCCACCTGCTCGACCTTGTCGACCAGCGCCTTCGGCGCGTCGTCGAACAGGAGATGCGCCTCGTCGAAGAAGAAGACGAGCACCGGCTTGTCCGGGTCGCCGACCTCGGGCAGCCGCTCGAAGAGCTCTGAGAGGAGCCAGAGCAGCAGCGTGGCGTAGAGGCGGGGCGACTGCATCAGGCGGTCGGCGGCGAGGATATTTACCTGGCCCCGTTCCGCGCCGCCGCCGGTGGTGCGCATCATGTCCGCGAGCTCGAGCGCCGGCTCGCCGAAAAGGCTGGCGCCGCCCTGGTTCTCGAGCACCAGCAGGCGGCGCTGGATGGCGCCGACGGAGGCCGCGGCGACGTTGCCGTATTGCCGCGAAAGCTCGCCCGAGCGCTCGGCCACATGCGCGAGCATGGCGCGCAGGTCGGCGAGGTCAAGCAGCGCCAAGCCCTCGTCGGCGGCGACGCGGAAGACGATGTTGAGCACGCCCTCCTGCGTCTCGTTGAGATCGAGCAGGCGCGAGAGCAGCAGGGGGCCCATCTCGATGACTGTGGTGCGGATGGGGTGCCCCTGCTCGCCGAAGACGTCCCAGAAAACGACGGGGCAGGCCTGGTAGCCATAGTCGGTGAGGCCGATCGTCTCGGCCCGGGCGATCAGCTTTCCGTGAGCGGGGTGCTGGGGCAAGCCGGGCTCGGCCAGGCCCGAGAGGTCGCCCTTGACGTCGGCCAGGAAGACGGGGACGCCGGCCGCGGAAAAGCCTTCGGCCAGGATCTGCAGTGTCACCGTCTTGCCGGTGCCGGTGGCGCCGGCGACCAGCCCGTGCCGGTTGGCGCGGCCGAGCAGCAGGTGCTGCGGCAGCGCGTGGTCGGCGCCGCCGCCGCCGACCAAGATCCCGGGTTCTTCAACCATGCCAACGTCCCCTCGCAAGGCCTCGCCGCGCCGGCGCAACCTGCGTCATCTTAAAACACTTGGTTAACCAATATAGGGCAGAGTGAGTCTGCGGTGGTCGGCGATGTCGGACATCGTGTTTACCTCCTCCCTGTCGACTGGCCGCGCCTGTGCGCGGCCTTTTTTTTGCGGTGACCGCTGGAGAATGCCGTTGACGGCGGGGGTGCGCCGGATAGGATGCCGCCACGAATTGGCAAGCCCAGTTCGACAGGGAGAAGGCGAGCGTATGCTTCTCAGGGGTGCCAACGGGCGCCCCTGTTGCTTTATGGGGTCCGATCCGGGATCGGGGCGCTTGCGTTCGCGTTGCTCAATTGGCATAGGCTGGCGCTCCGATGCGCCCGCCCCCAGCAGATCAGGATGCACCCTCGTGAGACGTACCGTGACTCGTGCCGCCGCAATCGCCTGCCTTGCCGCCCTCTGCAGCATCGGTGCGGCGTCGGCCCAGCAGCAGGCGCCCGAGCAGGAACTGAGGACCACGCATGGGGATTGGGAGATCCATTGCGTCAAGGGGACCGACAATTGCGCGATGCAGCAGATCGGCGAAACCGCCGAGGGCCAGCGTGCCTTGCTGATCACGATCCAGCGCCTCGCCGGCGTCAAGGCCGAGGGCCAGGACGTGCCGGCGGCGATCACGGTCAACACGCCGATCGGCATCCTGATCCCCTATGGGGTGCGCGTCAGGATCGACGAGGGCAATGTCGCCCCGGTGCCGCTGTTGCGCTGCCTGCCGGAAAGCTGCGCTGCGCGGGCGCCGCTGGCGCAGCAGGCGGTCGACATGTTCAAGAAGGGCGCGAAGGCGACAGTCGGCTTTTTCCTGCAGAACGAGGTTCTGGTCGACGTCTCGCTGAACGGCTTCACCGCGGCGTATAACGACCTGAAGCCGGTTCAGGGCCAGGCGGCCCAGAACTGACGTCTCGACCGGGCGCGGGGGTGACGCGCGCCGGGTCGACGCGCCACGGGTGAAGCGCTCCGGAGCGTTCCGGGCCAGCGCAGGACCAACCGAGAACCCTCTCATGCCTCGGCTCGTCAAGTCTCGTCCGGGGCATCGCGCACAGTGACGGGGAGGTCGCCCGGTCGCGCCGGGCGACGACGGACCCGCGCGCGTGCATGCGCGCCTGCACAACCGCCCGATTAGCCTTAACCCTGGCAGGCCGGTGCCGCGTGTAATCACATAGTATCTTCTCGGTTTGCAGAAATTGTGAGAGTATTCGGGCCGAGGAAGAATCCTTAACTGCGAAGTTCCGGCGTACGCGTGGTCAGCAGTGGCACGTTGGGCCTTGGTGTATGTGTTGCGTGTGTGGTGAAGTACGATGTCCTATCGACAAGCGGCTTGGGCCGCCTGCGTCGCTGCGGGTGGTCTTTCGCTGGCCTTCGGATCGGCCGAGGCCTATGTGCTGCGCGGCGGCTATCCCGGCAAATGGGGCGCGCCCGTGATCGGCGCCGGCGCCTCGATCACCTGGAGTTTGATGGGCGCGGGGCTGGGTACCGATCTTGGCCTGACTGTCGATCCGGAGCTCCTTCTGCCCGACGGCTATCTGGGCGTGATCGAGACCGCGTTCGACGCCTGGGCGGCGGTCGCGGATCTGAGCTTTTCGCAGGCGCTCGACCCTGGCGTCGACTGGCTTCAGCCTGCGGCTTATGCTGTCGATATCCGGATCGGCTTTCGATCTTCCGACGGGCCCTCGGGCAATCTAGGCTATGCGTATTACCCCCTGTCGGGCAACGGAGCCGGGGCGGGGGACATCTTCCTCGACGCCGACGACAGCTGGAGCCTCTACGGCGGGTCGGGGTTCAGCCTCGGGCGTGTCCTGCTGCACGAGATCGGCCATGCGCTGGGGCTGGAGCACTCGTCGCCCGGCACGACGATGTACGGCTTTCATTCGGCGAGCTGGGACGCCCTGCAGCCGGACGACGTCGCGGGCGTCCGCGCCCTCTACGGCGCGCGCCTGGCCGTGACGCAGCCCACTGTGCCCCTCGAGGCCCCGGGCACGGGAGCGCCGTCGGTTGTGCCCGTGCCGGCGACGTTGCCGATGATGCTGGGCGCGCTGACGCTGTTCGGCCTGGTGCGGCGGCGCCGGGCGGGAGTGAGTCCGGCCGCGTGAGCGGGCGGAACTTGCCCAGCGGGCTGGCGGGCGCAGCGGCGGCCAACAGGCCTTGGCGATGTGACCTGGCGAGCCGGCTGGAGGCCGCGGCCAGCAGCCCGCGGGATCAGGACAACACGGTCAGCGGACGACCTCGCCGTCGGCGGATATCAGTATGGCGACTGGCCGCATCGCCGGGATGCGCGAGAAGACGATGACCGTGATCGCCAGGAGAGGGACGACGACCAGGGCCCCGACCACCCCCCAAAGGGCACCCGCGGCGAAGATCCCGATGAACACCACCAGGGTGCTGAGGTTCAGTCTGTCGCCCATGAGCTTTGGCTCGAGATAGTTGCTGGCGAAGAGCTGGATCGGGACGAGGGTCGCCAGGACCGTCAGGAACGGCGTCGGCGTCTCGAACTGGATGAGCGCCATCAGCGTCGGGAAGACGATCCCGATCATCGTTCCGATCGTCGGGATGAAGCTGAACACGAAGATGACGACTGCCCAGAATATCGGCGCGTTCACGCCGAGGAGGCTGAGCACGACATAGGTCGGCACGGCCTGCACGCTACCGACGAAGACCTTGACGGCGATGTACGTCTCGATGTCCTCGAGGATCCTTTCGCCGACGATCATGACCCGCTCGCGCTGCGACGGCTCGCTGACAAGCCTCGCCAGCTTTCGCTCTGCGGCGCCGACCTCCTTGTTGATGAAAATGATATAGACGACGACGATGATGAAGGCCGTCAGGAAATTCGCCGCCGAGCCGAGCGCGTTCAACGCGGCCGGAGCGATCTCGATCGCGCTGAGCGTGTCGCCGAGGCCGATGGACGCCTCCATGCCGAGGCGGTCGGCGAAGGAGGCGAGCATCGCGTCCAGCCGCGCTTCATAGGACGGCAGCTCTGCGGCGAACCGCTCGACGCTGGCGGCGAGCATCGTGCCGACCGTCAGAAGCAGGCCGAAGACGCAGATCGCGCTGAGCACCTTGCCGGCCCATGGGGAGCGTATCCCCAGCGGCCGCAGGATGCCCGTCAGGCGTCTCGCGAGCGCGCCGAGCAGAAACCAGACGAAGAGCGCGATGAGCAGGGGCTGGATAACCTCGCGCGCCGTGACGAGGAACCAGAGCGTGGCCGAGACGCTGACCGCGAATCGCATATAGCTGAACTGAGGTCTCAACGTCCCCGCCCGCGCCTTGCTGTCGGATGCCCCCCCGAACGGCATCCCACGCGTACTATGCGAAGATCAAGGCCGGTGCGAGGCGCCCTCGGTCAACCGTCCCAGCGACGGAAGGCGAGCACGGCATTAAGGCCGCCGAAGGCGAAGGAGTTCGAGAGGGCGGCCGAGACGCGGGCCTCGCGCGCCTCGTTCGGCACGACGTCCAGCGCGATCTCGGGGTCCGGTTCCTCCCAGTTGATGGTCGGCGGGATGACGCCTTCGCGCAGCGCCATCAGCGTCGCCACCGCCTCGAGGGCGCCGGCCGCGCCGATCGCGTGGCCGTGCATCGACTTGGTCGAGGAGACCATGACCTCGTCGGCATGGGCGCCGAGCACGGAGCGGATCGCCGCCGCCTCGACGCGGTCGTTCATCGCGGTCGCCGTGCCGTGGGCGTTTATGTAGCCGATCTCGTTCGCGGCGACTTCGCCGTCCCTCAGCGCCATGCGGATCGCCCCGGCGGCGCCCTCGAGCGCCGGCTGGACGATGTCGCCGGCGTCCGCGGTCATGCCGAAGCCGACGATCTCGCCCAGGATATCGGCGCCGCGGGCCCGGGCGTGCTCGAGCTCCTCCAGCACCAGGATGCCGGCGCCCTCGCCCAGCACCATGCCGTTGCGAGTCCTGGAGAAGGGGCGGCAGGCCTCCTTGGACATGACGCGCAGGCCCTCCCACGCCTTCATGCCGCCGAAGCAGAGCACGGATTCGGTGCCGCCGGTCACCGCCGCGTCGCAGGTGCCGCCGCGGATCAGGTGGAAGGCCTGGCCGATGGCGTGGTTCGACGACGAGCAGGCGGTCGAGACCGAGAAGGCGGGGCCCTGCAGCCCGTGCGCCATCGAGATCTGGCTGACCGGCGCGTTCGACATCAGCCGGGGGATGATGAACGGGTGCACCCGGTTCTTCATCTCGTGATAGACCACGTAATAGTTCTCGTCCTGGGTGTGCAGCCCGCCCATCGCGGTGCCGAGGATGGTCGCCGTGCGCGGCCCGAGCGCGCCCGAGAAGTCGAGCCCTGACTGGCCGACCGCCTCGCGCGCGGCGATCAGCGCCATCTGGCTGATCCGGTCGAGGAAGGCGAGCTCGCTCTTGGTAAAGTAGTCCTCGCCCTCGAACTGGCGGGCCTCGCCGCCGATCTTGATCATCAGCCGCTCCGGGTCGAAGCGGCTGATCGGGCCGACGCCGTTGCGGCCCTGCCTCAGCCCCTCGGTATGCTCCGGGTAGCCGGTTCCGAGGGCCGAGACGACGCCGAGACCGGTGACGGCGACGCGCCGCGCAGCCGTCACGCCTGCGCCTTTTCGGCGATGAGCTGCCTGACCGCCTCGACGATGGCGCCGACGTTGGAGAGGTCGAAGCGAGAACTCGGTGGGGTCATTGGCGTTGTAGGGCACCGACACGTCGAACGCCTCCTCGATGCCGAAGACGACCTCGACCAGCGCCAGCGAGTCGAGCCCGAGCTCCTCGGGCGTCGTCTCGGCCGTGATGTCGGCGGGGTCGACCATCGCCTGCTCGGCGATGATCTGGATCACCTTGTCACTGACCGCATCCGTCATGCTCGCCTCCGTGGGCACTGTCGTTGGCGCTGGCGTGGCGCTGGCTTTGGCGCTGGCGTGGGTGATGGCGTGGGCCCCAGCCGAGTCCTCTGTAACATATCGGGCGTGGCCTCAAAGACCCAGCTTGCGGCGGACCTGGGCCATCTGCTCGGCGAGGCGGGGCAGGCGGCGCAGCGCGGTCATCTGGCGCAGAGCGTCGTTGCGCTCGACGGCCGGGATGCCCATGAAGACCGAACGATCCGGGATGTTGCCGGCGATCAGCGAGCCGGCGGCGACGACGACGTCCGAGCCGATGGTGACGTGGTCGGCGGCGCCGACCTTGCCGCCGAGGATCACCCGGTCGCCGAGCACGCTCGAGCCGGCGATGCCTGCCTGCCCGCAGAGCAGGCAGTCGCGGCCGACGCGGACGTTGTGGCCGATCTGCACCTGGTTGTCGATCTTGCTGCCCGAGCCGATCCGCGTCGGCGCGATGGTGCCGCGGTCGATGGTGCTGTTGGCGCCGATCTCGACATCGTCGCCGATCTCGACGGCGGCAAGCGAGTGGATGCGCAGCCAGTGCGCGTCGCCTTCGGCTGGCGTGTCGATCCGGCCGCCGGCGCGGGCGCTGGCGAGCGCGCCCTTTCGGGGCGGCTCGAAGGAGAAGCCGTCGGCGCCGATCACCGCGTTGGGCTGGGCGACCAGGCGGTCGCCGATCACGCAGCGCGCGCCGATGCGGACGCCCGCATGCACCGTGGCATCGGCGCCGAGCACGGCCTCGGCGCCGATGCTGGCATGCGAGGCGATGACGGCCTGCGCGCCGATGCGGGCGCCGGCG
Source organism: uncultured Alphaproteobacteria bacterium (assembly GCA_963822985.1). GTDB lineage: Bacteria > Pseudomonadota > Alphaproteobacteria > Rhodobacterales > Rhodobacteraceae > Thermohalobaculum. Next base: position 48,179 of record CAWGJU010000004.1, read on the forward strand.
CCGATCCGGACAAAGGCGCCGATTCTTGCGCCGGGGCCGATCTCGGCGCCGGGCTCGACGACGGCGGTCGGGTGGACGCCGGGCTCGACATCCGGAGCGTGCCGGAAGTGCTGGGTGATGCCGACAAGCGCGAGCCGTGGTTGGGCCGCGACCAGCGCCGCGGCGAGACCGAGCTCGCGCCAGTCGGCGCCCTGCCAGACCACCGCGGCGCGCGCCGGCGAGGCGCGCAGCGCGGCCGCGTATGAGGGGCTCATGGCGATCGCCAGGTCGTCCTCGCCGGCGGACTGCGGCTCGGCTGGCGCGCGCACCGCCAGCGATCCGTCGCCGAGCAGGGCAAGCCCTGTCGCGCGGGCGATCGCATCGACGGTGTAGGTCATGGGGAAAGCCTGCAAGAGGAATGGCCGCGCCCTTCTATCCGGGGCGCGGCCCGCCGCGCAAGCGCCGCTGGCGGCGCCGCCGTGACACCGTGGCGGCGCCGCGCCGGCGCCACGCCGACGCCACAGGGGTCCGGGCTCAGGAGGCGGTGTCGACCAGGATCCGAACGCCCGCCGCCTGCAGCGCGGCGGCGATCTTGGCGTCGCGGTCGTAGACGTCGCCGCGGAACTGCTCGACGCCGTTCTCGTCGATCCAGGCCGAGCGGTAGGTGAGGTGCACCATCAGCGGCCGGTCGAGATTGATGCGACGCTCGCGCCCCTGCGCCAGCACCTCGTCGAAATAGCCGCTTGGATCGGAGACCTGGCCGGCGAGCAGATACTCGGCGAACTCGTGCGGCCGCTCGACGCGCACGCAGCCATGGCTGAAGTCGCGGATGTCGCGCTCGAACAGGCGCTTGGTCGGCGTGTCGTGCAGATAGACCGAGAAGCGGTTGGGAAACATGAACTTGACGCTGCCAAGCGCGTTCGCGTCGCCGGGTGATTGGGTGATCCGCCCGGGGAAGCTGGCGGGCGTGATGTTGGCCCAGTCGACATACTCGGCATCCGTGCCCGCGCCGACGAGGCGCATGCCCTGCTTGGCGAGGTAGCTCGGATCCTGCTTGAGCTTGGGCAGAATCTCGTTGCGCGCGATCGACATCGGCACGTGCCAGCTGGGATTGACGATCATGTGCGTCATCAGCTCGGAGAACTCGGGCGTCTCGTGGTCGCCGGCCTCGCCGACGATGACGCGGGAGTCGAAGACCGGCCGGCCGTTCTCGACCACCTGCATCTCGAAGCCGGCCTGGTTCACGAGGATGTAGCGCTCGCCCAGATGGCCGTTCAGCCAGCGCAGTCGTTCGAGGTTGACGGCGATCTGCTCGGCGCGCTGGCGCGGCGAGACATTGAGCTGCGCGAGCGTCGCGGGGCCGATCAGCCCGTCCTGGTTGAGCCCGTGCCGCGCCTGGAAACGTTTCAGCGCCTCTTCCATCGGCTGGTCGAAATGGTCGGGGTCGAAGCTGCGGACGGGGGAATTGGTCGTCACCTCGGCGGTGGCGACGCGCGCCCCGTCGAGCTCGGCCGCCCTTGCGAGATAGGCGTTCGGGTCGAGATCGCCCATGGCCGTCAGCCGCGCCCGCGCCTGTCCGACGCGGGCTCCGCGGTCGCCGAGGCGCAGCGTGGACCCGGCGGCGACCTGCGGGCCCCATATGTCGGCGCCAGCGACCGAGCGGAAGGCGCGGTAGCGCTCGACCAGCCGGCGGTAGAGCGGATCGGCGGGCGCAAGGCCGTCGAGATAGGCCGCCAGATTGTACGTCGTCGCTGCGCCGTTCAGCAACATGACTGGATCGGGGCGCTGCGGCACCTCGTGCAGGTTGCGGTCGACCTTTTCCGGCTCGAGCAGGCCCGAGGAGACGTCGCGCGCGTAAGCCAGGTAGGCAGCCGTGAGCGCGGCCTCGAGCGAGGCCGGATCACTCGGCTCGCGCACGAGCCGGCGGCCGAGCTCGTCGGCGTGATATCTCGCCAGCGGCAGGGCGTGCTCGTCGGCCCGGCCGAGGAAGTCGACGAGGATCAGGGCGGCGTCGCTCGCGGTGCCGTCCGGCGCCATCCAGATCGGCTGGAAGCCGCGGGCGGCGTAGACGGAAAGCGCCGTCTTCTGCCGGCCGGAGAGCTTGGCTGCCAGTGCGTCGCGCAGGGCCGCGGCCTCGCGCCCGAGCGGCGCCTGCTCGACCGGCCCGGTGCCGGGCTCCGCCAAGCCGGGCTGCGTCAGCGGCGGCGTAGCAAGCGCAGGGGCGGCGGAGCTTGGGGCGGCGGGATTCGGGTCGGGCGCGGCCAGATCCTGCGCCCCCGCCAGACCAGCCGCTCCCGCCATGGCGAAAAGGCCGAGCAGCGTCGCCGCCGCGCCCGTCAAAGCAGATCCTCGTGTGATCATCCTGTCACCAATGTTGCTAAAATACGCCGGTTCTATCCCCGTGTTCCCGGCAACCTAGCACGATCGCTCGGCGCCGCTGCTGGCGTCTTCGCAGGTGCCCACGATTTCGCGCATCCATGGAAATCGTGCCACACGGAGGCTTAGCCATCATCTCGGTCACTTTAACGTCTTGTGAGGGATATCGGTCCACACACGGCGTGACCCCGTTGCACGACTACAACTTGGCAGAAAAAAATGCGTGTGGCACAACGCCAGAGGGGGAGGCAAAACAGGCAAAGTGACGAAAGTCACAGAACAAGAACGAGGGCAGTCAGCATGAAAAGGATAGAAACGACCGGACCGGTCGTGTCGCGCCGTGCGTTCCTTGGCCGTACGCTCGCGGGCGGTGTGGCGGTGGGCCTCAGCGTTGCATCTCCGGCCCTTTCGGCCGCGCCGGCCATCCTGAGGAAGGCCGGCAACTTCAGGGCTCTGAGCCTGACCAACGGGCACACGGCGGAGCGGCTCAACTGCGTCTACTGGATCGAGGGCGCGTACGTCCCCGAGGCGCTGGAAGCGTTCAACTACATCCTCCGCGACTGGCGCGAGAACCTGGTCAAGCCGATCGACCCCAAGACGCTCGACATCTTGGCGGCGACGCACGAGCTGCTGGAGTGCAGCGACCCGTTCGACATCGTCTCGGGCTATCGCTGCCCGAAGACGAACGCCATGTTGCGCCAGCGCAGCCGGGGCGTGGCGAAGAACTCGTACCACCTGAAAGGCATGGCGATCGATCTCGCAAGCCCATCGCGCTCGGTGCGCCAGGTCTCGGCGGCGGCGCAGTCGCTGGGCGCGGGCGGGGTCGGGCGCTACAGCCGGTCGGAGTTCACGCATGTCGACAGCGGGCCGGTCCGCAAGTGGGGCAGCTGAACGGCGATTGAGCGGCGGGGCGCGGTGCCTGCGCCTCGCCGCAGGCTTTCAGCCGGTCGGCTCGCCGCGACATCGTCGTCATTCCCGCGCAACAGGGGATCCACCTGACCTATGGTCCGATCCCTGCTTGCGCGGGGATGACGACGACGGCTGTCAGAGCCGCCCTGGTCGCAACGCGCCCTTGGGCGCGGCCGGGTGCCGGCTTGGGCGTCGGCTTCAGGGGCGGATGGTGCCATCGCCCTCGACGAGGTATTTGAAGCTGGTGAGCTGCTCGGCGCCGACGGGGCCGCGGGCGTGCATCTTGCCCGTGGCGATGCCGATCTCGGCGCCCATGCCGAACTCGCCGCCATCGGCGAACTGCGTCGAGGCGTTGCGCATCAGGATGGCGCTGTCGAGCCTGGCGAAGAAGCGCTCGGCCACCGCGTCGTCCTCGGCGATCAGGCTCTCGGTGTGCTGCGAGCCGTGCCGGCGGATGTGGGCGATGGCCTGGTCCACGCCGTCGACCACCCGGGCGGCGATGTCCATGTCGAGATATTCGCGGCCCCAATCCTCTTGCGTGGCGGGCGTGACGCGCGGCTCGAGGGCCTGGACCTCGGGGTCGCCATGCACGCGGACGCCAGCGTCGAGCAGGTCGGCGACGATGGCGCGGCCCAGGGTGGCGGCGACGGGGTGGTCGATCAGCAGGCATTCGGCGGCGCCGCAGATGCCGGTCCGGCGCGTCTTGGCGTTCAGCACGACGCGGCGCGCCTTGGCCGGGTCGGCCGAGGCGTCGACGTAGACGTGGCAGATGCCCTCGAGATGGGCGAAGACCGGCACTCGCGCCTCGGCCTGGACCAGGCCCACGAGGCCCTTGCCGCCGCGCGGCACGATGACGTCGATGAACTCGGGGCTGCGCAGCATCTCGGTGACCGCGGCGCGGTCGCGCGTCGGCACGAGCTGGATCGCGTCGCGGGGCAGGGCGGCCGCCGCCAGCCCCTCGGCCAGGCAGGCGTGGATGGCGCGCGACGAGTGGAAGGATTCCGAGCCGCCGCGCAGGATGGCGGCATTGCCGGCCTTGAGGCAGAGCGCGCCGGCGTCGGCGGTGACGTTGGGCCGGCTCTCAAAGATCACGCCGACGACGCCGAGGGGCGTGCGGACGCGCCGGATGCGCAGGCCCGATGGCACGGTCCACTCGGCGATGACGCGGCCCACCGGGTCGGGCTGGGCGGCGATGGCGCGCAGGCCCTCGGCAATGGCCGCGATGCGCGCTTGCGTCAGCAGCAGCCGGTCGAGCATGGCGGGCGCCAGGCCGCGGGCGCGGGCCTCCTCCATGTCGCGCCCGTTGGCCTCGGCGATCTCGCCTTGCCGGGCCATGATGGCCTCGGCGCTGGCCGTCAGCGCGGCGTCCTTCCGATCGGCGGTGGCCTCGGCGAGTTCGGCGGCCGCCGCGCGGGCGCGCTGGCCGATCCCGCGCATCAGCGCCGGGATGTCGGAGTGGGCGTCCATATCAGCTCCCCCAGATGACCATGTCGTCGCGGTGCGCCATCGCGGCGCGGCCGGGATAGCCGAGGATCTCGGCGATCCGGTCCGAGCGCAGCCCGGCGATGGCGCGGGCCTCCTCGGCATTGTAGCCGGCGAGCGCCGCGCCCAGCGCGCGGCCGTGCAGATCGACGATCGCCACCGGATCGCCGCGCTGGAATCCGCCCTCGACGCCGCGCACGCCGGCCGGCAGCAGCGACTTGCCGGCGCGCAGCGCCCTGGCGGCCCCGGCGTCGACCACCAGCTGGCCGAGCGGCTTCATCCCGGCGATCCACTGTTTTCGCGCGGCGGCGGGGCTGGTGACGGGAAGGAACCAGGTGGCGGGCGCGCCCTGCTCGATGCCCGAGAGCGGGCCGAGCACGTCGCCGCGCGCGATCGCCATGGCGCAGCCGCCCTGCATGGCCGTCTTTGCGGCCAGCAGCTTGGTGCGCATGCCGCCCCGCGACAGGCCCGTGCCGGCGCCGCCGGCCATGGCCTCGATCTCGGGCGTGATCTCGGCCACCTCGGCCAGATGGCGGGCGGCGGGGTCGCTGCGCGGATCGGCCGTGTAGAGCCCGTCGACATCCGAGAGCAGCACCAGCGCGTCGGCGCCCGCCATCAGCGCCACGCGGGCAGCCAGCCGGTCGTTGTCGCCATAGCGGATCTCGTCGGTCGCGACCGTGTCGTTCTCGTTGATGACCGGCAGCGTGCCGAGGGCGAGAAGCGAGGCGAGCGTCGCCCGGCCGTTGAGGTAGCGGCGCCGCTTCTGCGTGTCCTCGAGCGTCAGCAGCACCTGGGCTGCGACGATGCCGTGCTGGCCGAGGGCCGTCTCCCAGGCGCGCACCAGCCGCGTCTGCCCGACGGCGGCGGCGGCCTGCGCGGCCTCGAGCGAGAGCGGCCCGCTCAGCCCCAGGACCTGGCGGCCGAGCGCGATGGCGCCCGATGAGACGACCAGCACCTCCTGCCCGCGCGCCCGCAGCCGGGCGAGGTCGGCGGCTAGCCCGTCGAGCCACTCGGCGCGGAAGCGGCCGGTCGCGGGCTCGACCAGCAATGCCGAGCCGACCTTGACGACGACCCGCCTGGCCGCTGCCATCCGGGCCGGCGCGCGGCCCGCGATCAGGGTGTCCATGCGATCAGGGTGTCCATGCGGGGCGCTCTCTCGGCCGGTGCGGCCCGCGCGGCGAGTATGCGCTGGCGCAGCACGCGCAGCACCTCGGGCACGCCCTGGCCGGTGACGGCCGAGATGCGGTGCTCGACCGGCACGCCTTCCTCGCGCAGCAGCGCCTCTAGGTCGCGCGCCGCCTGCTCGCCCACCGCGTCGCATTTGCTGAGGGCGACGACGCGCGGCTTTCGCGGCAGCCCGTGGCCATAGGCGGTCAGCTCGGCCTCCACCGTGCGGAAGTCGCCGAGCACGTCGTGGGACGTAGCGTCGATCAGGTGCAGCAGCACGGCGCAGCGCTCGATGTGGCCGAGGAAACGGTCGCCGACGCCGCGGCCCTCATGCGCGCCCTCGATCAGGCCGGGAACGTCGGCCAGCACGAACTCGGCCCCGTCGACGCCGACGACGCCGAGATTCGGGTGCAGCGTCGTAAAGGGATAGTCGGCGACCTTGGGCCGGGCGTTCGAGCTGGCGGCGAGAAACGTCGACTTGCCGGCGTTCGGTAGGCCAACGAGGCCCGCATCGGCGATCAGCTTCAGGCGCAGCCAGATGGTGCGCTCGACGCCAGGCTGGCCGGGATTGGCGCGGCGCGGCGCCTGGTTGGTCGAAGACTTGAAGTGCAAATTGCCCCAACCGCCATTGCCGCCGCGGGCGAGCAGCACGCGCTCGCCGAGACGGTCGAGGTCGGCGAGCAGCGTCTCCTGATCCTCGTCAAGGATCTCGGTACCGACGGGCACGCGCAGCACGACGTCCTCACCGCCCTTGCCGGAGCGCTGCGCGCCCATGCCGTGCTCGCCGTTCCGCGCGCGGAAATGCTGCTGGTAGCGGAAGTCGATCAGCGTGTTTAGCCCGTCCACGGCCTCGGCCCAGACGTCGCCGCCGCGCCCGCCATCGCCGCCGTCGGGGCCGCCGAACTCGATGAACTTCTCGCGCCGGAAGCTGACGCTGCCGGGGCCGCCGCTGCCCGAGCGGATATAGACCTTGGCGAGGTCAAGGAACTTCATGCGCCCGCCTCCCATGTTGCATGGGGCAGCGCGGTGTCGATGTGCGGCAGGTCGATGCCGAGCGCCCGGTGCAGCATGCGTCGGCCGTGTCCGCCGTCGCGAGCGGGCGCAGGCGCAGCCGTTCCGTGGCAATCTCGCCGGGAATGTGGAACATGATCTCGGCGTCCATCCGCGGGCCTCCAACGAAATGGGGGACCGGCGCGCCCGCCGATCCCCCTTGGGTCCGTCAGCTCGCGCGTCGGCCGTTCTCTATTCGGCGGGTCCCGGCGAGGGCACGACCGAGATGAAGGTCCGGCCCTTCAGCCCCTTGCGGAACGACACCGCGCCGTCGGTCTTGGCAAAGATCGTGTGGTCGCGGCCGATCCCGACATTGTCGCCAGGCCACCATTTGGTGCCGCGCTGGCGGCAGATGATGTTGCCGGCGATGACGGCCTCGCCGCCGAACTTCTTGATGCCGAGCCGCCGCCCGGCGCTGTCGCGGCCGTTGCGCGACGAGCCGCCAGCCTTCTTGTGCGCCATCGCGTCCTCCTATGCCTCAGCGCCGGCGGGCTCGGCCGCCGACTGTGTCTCTTTGGGAGCCTGACCGGTCGCCGCCTTGACGCCGGTCGCCTCGGCGCCCGCGGCCAGAATCTCGGTGATCCGCACGGTCGTCAGGTGCTGCCGGTGCCCCTTCAGGCGCCGCGAGCCGTGCTTGCGCCGGCGTCGCTTGAGGTTCAGCGTCTTCGGCCCGCGCTTCTGCTCCAGCACCTCGGCCTGGACGGCGGCGCCGCCGATCAGCGGGTCGCCGAGCCTGTGCTCGTCACCGCCGAGCATCAGCACGTCGTTGAATTGGACGGTCTCGCCGACATCGGCCGCGAGCTTCTCGACGACGAGGACGTCGTCGGGCGCGACCTTGTACTGCTTGCCGCCCGTCTTCATGACAGCGAACATCTGGTTTTCCTCTTGTCCGCGCCCTGCGGCGATCCCTGACCGGGACGCTTGCGGCCGGCGACCTTGCTCGGGCCGGCGGCCTGCCTCGGGCTGCGCGCCTTCATGGCGTTGTTTATGGCATCTATGGCATCGTTCTTAGGCGCCACGCCCTGCCGGGGCGCTGCGAGACGCGCCTTATGACGGCGCGCCGGCACGCTGTCAACCCGCGGCTCCGATCGCCAAGTCCTCAACAAAACCCGGCTGACGAGCTGCTGGTCTTGCCCCTCACCGCGTATCGCTCCGGCTCTGCGACAGGCACTGCCAAACGGGCGCTGTGGTCGGGCACGAAGGGCTGGGAAGGGCTTGGGAAGGTCGTGCGAGCCGCGATCGGCGCAATCAACTCTGGGCACGAAGACCTTTCATGACGCGCTTGTCCGCCGCATCGCCGCTCCGGAACAGGAGGCGGCCACGGCGGACACTCGCGCGCCGCGAAGGCGGACAACTCGCGCGTCCCCGACACAGCTCTGCAGGGTGCGTTGCGGAATGCGGCGAGAGCCGCCATCATCCGTCGAGCAGCCCCGAACCGGGATTTGCGCCATGGCCAGGATCTTTGAGGGGAGAAATTCATTGCTGGTTTCGAAGGCGACCTGCCAAATGCGCGACGCTGGTCCTGTCGGGCTGTCGGCCCATCTGGTCGCGAGGATGCGAGCGCGAGGACGGGCACGGTGCCAGCGATTGCTGCAGTTAACATGCCGCCTGCACGCGCCTGGCGAACGGGGCGTGCCGGACGTGCCGCCACCGGGGCGGCCGCGATGCAGGTGAACGCTACGCGGATCGCGCGTCGCCATGACTGCGGAACCGATGCAGCCTAGCCTCTCCGCGCCCGACGAGGCTCCGCGGATACGCGTCGAGCAGGCAGCGGGCGAGGTTCATGTGGGCCTTGCCGGCGACTGGACGCTCGACACTCATGTGCCGTCCCCCGACCCGGTGGCGACGCAGCTCTCGGAGGAGCCGACCCGGCGCGTGGTGCTGGAGGACGACGGCGTCGGACGCTGGGATGCGTCGCTCGTCGCCTTCGCCTTCTCGATCGCTCGTGCGGCGCGCGGGCACGCGGTCGACTTCGATGCGACGGCCCTGCCGCAAGGGGCCCGGGATCTGCTGTCGCTGGCCACGAGCTCGTTGCAAGGGGGCGACAGCGAGGCGGGCCGCGAGACCCGCGGAAGACTGGTCGACTGGCTCCGGGCCGAGGCGATCGCCACCCTGTCCTTCCTGGGCGAGCTGACCCTCTCGTTCGGCCGGCTGGCCGTCGGGCGCGCGCGCTTCCGGCGGTCCGACCTGACGGACCTCCTCCGGGATGCAGGCTTCGACGCGCTGCCGGTGGTTGCGCTGATCAGCTTTCTCGTCGGCTCGATCCTGGCCTTCGTCGGCGCGGTGCAGCTGCAAAGCTTCGGGGCGCAGATCTTCGTCGCCGACCTCGTCGGGATCTCGATGGTCAGGGATATGGGCGCGATCATGGCGGCCATCATCATCGCTGGCCGCACGGGCGCCTCCTTCGCCGCCCGGATCGGCACGATGCAGGGCAACGAGGAGGTCGATGCCTTGCGCACGATGGCGCTCGAGCCGATGGACTTCCTCGTCCTGCCGAGGGTGCTGGCTCTGATCATGATGGCGCCGTTCCTCGTGATGTATGCGGACATTATGGGCATCCTGGGCGGGGCGGCCGTCGGGGCCAATCTCCCGGGCGTGACGCTGACGCAATATGTGAACCGCAGTTCCGAGGCGCTGACGCTGGGCGGCTTCGCGGGCGGCATCTTCAAGGGCACGGTCTACGCCGCCCTGGTCGCGATCGCGGGCTGCATGCGCGGCATGCAGTGCGGCCGAAGCGCCGCCGCCGTCGGCGGCGCCACGACCTCGGCCGTCGTCACGGGGATCGTCTACGTGATCGCGGCCGCCGCGCTGCTGACCATGGTGTTCCATGTCCTCGGCATCTGAGCCCGTCCTTGAGGTGCGCGGGCTGACCATGGCCTTCGGCGGTTTCGTCCTGCAGCGGGACATCGATTTCGAGGTCCGCCGTGGCGAGATCTTCTTCATCATCGGCGACAGCGGCAGCGGCAAGAGCACGCTCCTGCGGCACCTGCTTGGGCTAATCCGCCCGGCAGCGGGCGAGATCCGGGTGGGCGGGGTGAGCGTCGATCCCGACGACGACGCGACGATGCGCAAGTATCTCGACCGGATCGGCGTGCTCTACCAGGCGGGCGCCTTGTTCAGCTCGATGACTCTGTCGGAGAATGTCGAACTCGTGCTGGAGCAGCGAACAAAGCTCTCGCCACGCGAGCGCCGCGAGATCGCCGCGCTGAAGCTGGCCCTTGTCGGCCTCGCGGGCTTCGGCGATTACCTGCCCTCGCAGATCTCGGGCGGCATGCGAAAGCGCGCCGGGCTCGCCCGCGCCATCGCCATGGACCCGGAACTTCTCTATCTCGACGAGCCGTCCGCCGGTCTCGACCCGCTCAGCTCGCGGCGCCTCGACGAGCTCGTGCTGCAGCTCCGCGACACGCTGGGGATGACGGTGGTGATCGTCAGTCACGAGCTGGCCAGCATCTTCGCGATCGGCACGGACTGCATCTTCCTTGACTTCGAAAGCCGCCGCCCGATCGGTCGGGGCTCTCCGGCAGCGCTGCGCGACGGTGCCGAGAGCGAGAAGGTGCGCCGCTTCCTGGCGCGAGAGGGCGAGGCGCCCCCGGCTGCAACGACGCTCGCGCGTCCGGAATAGGAACTGCCATGGCAAAGCGGACATCTGCCGTCAAAATCGGCGCCTTCGTGCTCGGAGGCGTGGCGATCGCGATCGGCGTGCTTCTGGCGGTCGGCTCGGGCCGGTGGTTCTCGCAATCGGTCGAGCGCGCGGTCCTATTCGACGAGAACCTGCAGGGGCTGCAGGTCGGCGCGCCTGTCAGCTATAACGGCATACCGGTCGGCCAGGTCGACCGGATCACCGGCACGCTGGCCCTCAGGGACAACGATATCAGGACGGCCGTCGTGATCTCGCTCCAGGGCGGCTCGATCATCGCCGACGAAACGGATGCCGGGATCGGCGAGATCGTCGACCGACTGGTCGAGTTGGGAATGCGCGCTCAGCTCGCGACCGCGAGCTTTGTCACGGGCACGCTCTATGTCAGCCTCGTTTTCGCGCCCAACACCGATCCCTATTCGGCCCCCGAGGTCTTCCTGGGAATGAGAACCCTCCCGGCCATTCCGTCAGACAGGGCGCGGATCGGCCGGCTGGCGAACAGCCTTGGCGAGCAACTGCCGCAGGCCGTCGATCAGCTGACCCAGCTGGTCGAGAACCTCTCGGCCACCTTCGACGAGAAGAACCGCGACAACTTGTCCGATGCGTTGGCGGGGTTTGCGGAGTTCGGCACCAGCCTCGGCGATGCCGGGCCGCAGGTCGAGCAGCTTGTCGGCCAGGCCGCGACCGCGGTCGGCCAGGTCGCGACCCTGACCGAGCGTCTCGATACGCTGGTGGCCAACCTCGACGGTGCGATCGACACCGAGACCGAGGAGATAAACGCCACCTTGGGCGAGCTGCGAAAGGCCACCGACAGTTTCACCGGCGTGATGGGGCAGCTCGACTCGGTGCTTTCGGCAACCCGCAAGCCCCTTTCGGAGTTCGCGTCCGATGGCTTGCCTCGGTTGACTGGGCTCGCGACGGAAACAGGGGCCGCGGTTCGGCAGCTGCGTCGGCTCCTTGACCGGATCGAGTCCGAGGGGGCAGGCTTTCTCCTGCAGGGAGCGCCGCTTCCGGAATACGTTCCGCGCAGTCGATGAAGAAGCTTTCGGGAGGGAATTTCATGCGCTCTGCTTCGATAGGTTTCGCGGCCGTACTCGTCATCGGGCTGCCCCTCGTGCTCACCGGATGCGTGTCGAACTTGCTCGAGACCAAGCCTTCGACGACCTTTTCGCTCCGAGGTCCCGCCGGCCCCTTGCCCGACGCCGGAGCGTCGCGCCGCTCGGGCCGGGATGTGGCGGTCGCGGTGGAACGTCCCATCGCATCGGGCGCAGTCGCCAGCGACCGGATCGTCGTCGAGGTCGGCGACCAGCTGCAGTTCGTCTCGGGCGCGCGGTGGGAGGACGATCTGCCGACGCTTTTCACCGCAGAGCTGGCCCGCATTCTGCAGGACGTGAACGGAATCGACGTCGTAGATGCGGCGCAACTGGCGGGCCGCGCGGATTTCAGCCTGGTGACCGTGATCGAGCGGATGCAGGTCCAGCTGCAAGACGACTACTCCGGGCAAGCCGTCACCGAGATCGCCGCCCGGCTGGTGAAGCTCCCCAACCGCGAGATCGTCGCCACCGCGGATTTCCGCGGAGCGGCGGCGGCGGCGAACGACGCGCCGGAAGCCTTGGCGCAGGCGATCAGCGCCGCCACCCAGCAGGCGCTGAGAGAGCTGGTCATTTGGGTGGCGGCACAGACCCGCTGACGCGGCATCCGTACGCGGTCCAGCCCGCCATCCGCGTCCGGGGCCTGCCGCATCCCCCTGGGCGCACCCGCGTCCGTTCCCCTGCCACTCAGCCGGTCCTTCTCTCTTCACGAACCAAGCGTCGCTCACCGCCCAGAGTCCGGGGACCAGCCCACCCTTCAGCGGGCTGGACACATGCACCGCCGGGATCGCCGGACCGCCGGAGGGTGAGTTGCCTGGCCGCCGTTACTGCGCCGTGACATTCTCGAGCAGCAGCGCCATCCGTTGCCCCGCCTTGCCCGGATATTTGCCCGAGGCCACCGCATCGAGGTTAGAGGCGTCGTCGCCCACCTGAATCAGCGCAACCATTCCGAGCGGGAAATGCGGCGTGCACTTGACCGGGTGGAGGCCGGGCGCGTTCAGGGTTACACTTACCTCCTGGTTGATCTTGCCCTTGAAGGCCTCTGCGTCGTCCGGGAGCGCGCCCAGGATCGACTCGGCATTGTGGCTCTTGTCCGTCGGCACGAAGGTCACCGTGTCGCCGGGCTCGACCTTCAGAAAGGCCGGCTCGAACACCATGAGCTGGCCATCCGAGCCCTTGTTCAGCATCTGCACCTGATGGTCGGCTGCGATCGCCGCGCCGGCGAAAGCGAGGCTCGCGGCGAGAATGGAAGCGGTCAGTTTCATCGTCTTGCTCCTTGCTTGTGTTGATCCTGTCGAGACGGGGAGTTAGGGGCGGACCGGCCATGCGAGGTTGCGCGAGGTCAAACAGCGCAGGATTTGGGAGACATGCGCGCCGGCATGGCGAGGCTGCGGGCGACGAAGGCGGGAGCCCGCGCCGAGCGGCCGATCGGCTCGAGCACGGTTCCATCGAAGCCCGTCGCCGTGACCGCTTCGGGCAGATCCTCCTCCACATGGCTCGCGGCAGTGGCGAAAAACGGGAGGCAGATCGCGGGGCCTTTGACCGACAGCCCTTCCGCAAGGAAGGGGGGCTGATCGACAAAGCAGACGCGGACCTCGGCGAAGGGCAGGCGCGCCGCCATTCCGTCCGCCGCGGCCCGCGCCGCGGCAGCCGCGCGCGGATCGTTGGGCGAGCCATGCGCCGCGACGACGAGCGTCGCCGTCGCGGGTTCGAGCCCCTCCGCCTCCGCCGCCTCGGCGACCCGGTTGGCGCAGAGGGCCGGCAGGTGGGGGTCGAGCCCGAATGGCGGCAGGATCTCGAGCCCCGCCGCTCTCGCCTCCGCAAGCCGCTTCGGCAGCAGGCTCGAGACGAACCAGCCGTCGCTCATGAACATCGGGTAGATGCGCGCCCGGTCGCCGGCCGCCGCGAGCGCGCGCGGCAGAGCGGCCGCGTCGGCGAGCGTGGCCGATGCGATGCGCCGATCGGGCAGGTGCCGCCCGACCGCGCGGGCGAACTCCGCCATCGCCGACTCCTGCCGGGGCGGGTCGCTCGGCGAGCCGTGCGCGACGATGATGGTGGTCGGCAGCGTCAATGGCTCGTCCCTTCCGAAAAGGTGATCTTGTTCCAGACGTTGTACTTGCCCGATGGCTTCCTCATCGGCAGGCGCTTGACCTCTTCCAGGGTCGCCGCGTCGTAGACGATCACGGCGCCGTCATCCTCCCAGACCGAGACGAGCACGTGCTTGCCCTCGCGGTCGAACTCGGCATGGGCAACGGTGGCGCCCGGCACCGGCTGGAGCGTCTTCACGATCTCCAGCGTCTCGCGGTCGATCACATGCATCTTGTCGCGGTTCGGCCCGAAGAACACGTCGGCCCAGAGATAGGGCGAGTTCTCGTGGCCGCGCAGGAAAAAGCCGGGGCCCGCCGTCTCGATCTCGCGCACCAGGCTCCAATCGTCGAGGGCGATGACCGACAGGCGCGGCTCGCCCAGATGCGGCGTCGCCATGACGCGCTTGCCGTCCCGCTCCCAGGTCACGCCCGAGCCGAGATGCGGCATCCCCGGCAGGGGAAGCTCGGCGATCTCGCGGCGCACGTCGAGGTTGACGACAACGGCGCGCGCGCCGTCGCGGGTGGCGCCGATCAGGTTCCGATACGAGGGATCGAAGAAGAAGTCGTCGATCGGCTCGGCCACCTCGGTCCGCCGCAGCGCGAAGAGCCCCTCGGAGGAGGGCAGCGCCTCGACCATGCCCTTCTCGTAGCTGTGGACGAAGCCTTCGTAGACCGGCTGGGCATCGGGATCGGTCGCAATCTCCCAGATCTCGGGCACGTCCTTCAGCGCCAGCACGAAACTGTCGCGCGTCGGCGCCTGGTAGACCGCCGAGACGCGGGAGGGTGTGCTCTCCTTGTCGGCGACCTGGAAGATGCGGGCCACCGACAGGTCATCGGTCGCGAGGATCGTCAGCGTGCGCGGTAGGTAGTTCGCAACGGCCAGCCACCTGCCGTCCTTCGAGATGGCGATATTGCGGCTGTTTATGCCCGCGCGAATGCGGCCGACCTCCTCGAGCGACCAGAGGTCGTATTTCTGCACCCAGCCGTCCCGGCTCATGATGAAGACGAAGTGTCCGTCGGGCGAGAACTTCAGCCCGCCATGCACGGCGTACGGCGTGGGGAAGCGCGCGATCGGCTCGAAGGCGTCGCCGTCGAGCACGCTGACATGATGGTCGCCGCTCTCGACGACGAGGAAAAGATTGAGCGGATCGGCGTCGAAGACCGGCAGATCGGCGGGCCGGTAGTCGGGGTTCATCTGCCGGCTGGCGGCGATCTCCGTCTCGCCCCAGACGGGAACCTCGGCCAGCGGCGTCTGGATGTAGGCGGCGAGCGCGGTGATCTCGTCCGCCGAGAGCGAGCCCGCGAAGCCCGGCATCTGCGTCGAGACGCGGCCGTGGGCGATCACCGCCTCGAGCTCGGCCGCTTTTCCGCGCCGCAGCGCCTCGGGGATCAGCGCGGGGCCGGTTCCGCCGAGCCGGTCGGCGCCGTGGCAGGCGGCACAGTTCTCGGCAAAGAGCGCCGCCCCGTCCCGCATGGCGCCATTCTGCGCGGCAGCAGGCGGGCCGAGCGAGGCGGCGAGCAGTACGGCGCGGAAGCTACTGGAAGCGATGCGCGGGGTCATGGCTCTTTCCGCGGAAGGGGGCGACGGTCAGTCGCTCGAAGGGCGCCTCGAGGCCGATCTCGGCGTCGTCGAGATAGCAGGCCGGGTCTTCGGCCCAGGGGTCGCCGGTCAACTGGAGGGCGCGGATGCGCGTGTTGCCGCCGCAGACCGCCTGGTGAGCGCAGGCGCCGCAGCGGCCTTTGAGCGGGCGCGGGCGGGTGCGCAGCGTGGCAAGGATCGGGTCGTCGCCAGTCCAGATCTCGGAGAACGGCCGCTCCTTGACCGAGCCCACGGAATAATCCGACCAGTAGGTGTCGGGATGCACGATCCCTTGCGTGTCGATGTTCGCGACACCCACGCCCGAGGAGTTGCCGCCCCAGGCCTCTAGGTGCTTGCGCATGTGCGCGACGCGCTCGGCCGGGAACCGCGCCGAAGCCCAGTTCAGCAGGTAGACCGCGTCGGCGTCGTTGTTGCCAGTGACGATCTCCAGTTGCCGGCCGGCCTCTACTGCCGCCCAGGCGCGCTCGATCACCAGGTCCATGGCGGCGCGCGTCGCGCTCCAGTCGGCATCCTCGCCACGATGCTTGTCGCCGCGCCCGGCATAGACGAGGTGCGAGAGGTAGAACTTGTGCACCCCCTCCGCCTCGCAGAGGTCGAGGAGCTTCGGCAACTCGTCGCGGTTGTCGTCGGTCAACGTGAAGCGCAAGCCGACCTTGATGCCGCGCCTGACGCAGGCGCGCACGCCCGCGAGCGCGTCGCCATAGGCCCCGTCCTTGCCGCGGAACCAGTCGTTCAGCTTGCCCGTGCCGTCGAGGCTGATGCCGACATAGTCGAAGCCGATCTCTGCCACCTCGTCGGCCGTGCGCCCGACGATCGGCGTCCCGTTCGAGGAGAGTGCGGTGTAGAGGCCGTGCCCCTTGGCCCGCCGCGCGAGGTCGAGGCAGTCGGGGCGCGACAGCGGCTCGCCGCCCGAGAGGATCAGCGCCGGGATGCGGAAGGCGGCGAGGTCGTCGAGCACGGCAAGCGCCTTCTCATGCGTCAGCTCGCCGGGGAAGTCGTGGTCGGACGAGACGGAGTAGCAGTGCCGGCATTTAAGGTTGCAGCGCCGGGTGATGTTCCAGATCACAACGGGCTTCGGCACGGCGCCGGTGCGGCGCCGGGTGCGCGGCGGGGTCGGGTGGACCAGCTGGTGCAGGTACTGAGTGAGACGAAACATCAGCCCTCCTTCCGGCGGAGCCGGAGGCCGGTTTTCTTCAGGATGCGTGTCGAATAGAGGATGTCCGAGGCGCGGGCAGCGAGGCCGAGCAACTCGGCGATGCGGGCGCGCTTTTCTTCGACCTCGTCGCGGGTCGTGCCATGCACCATCGCGAAGAGGTTGTAGGGCCAGAGCGGCAGGGCGCGTGGCCGCCGGTAGGAATGCGAAACGAAGGGTAGGGCGCCGACCCGGGGGCCGAGCTTGGAGACCGCCTCGTCGGCCACATCCCACACCGTCATGCCGTTCGCGACGAGCCCCAAGGCGTAGTGGTTGGGCGCCGCCGCGATGCGCCGCATGACGCCGCGACGGGCCAGCGCCCGCATGCGCGCCAGCGCCTCGTCCTCGCTGATGCCGATCGCCTCGCCGATGACGGCGAAGGGGTTCGGCACCAGCGGCAGACCGCCCTGCGTCGCCTCGATCAGGGCGCGGTCGGTCGCATCGAGCCTCATGCAGCCACCCGGAAGCCGATGAAGAACTCCTCCTCCTTGGGGAAGCGATAGACGCGCAGGCCGGTCTCGGCCTCGATTGCGTCGGCGGTGGCGCCGATGCCTTCCTCGGTTTCGGTCGCCAGCACGAACCACATGTTGAGCGCATGGCTGCGTGCGTAGTTGTGGGCGACCTCGGGATGCGCGTTGACTGCCTCGACCACCAGATCGAACCGTTCCTCCGGCACCGCCATCGCGCAAAGGCTGAAGGCGCCGCCGAGGGCGGCCGCGTCGAAAAACGGGCCAAAGCGCGTAAGGACGCCGGTCTCGAGGAGGCGTTTCAGCCGCTCGATCAGCTCCGCCTCGCCCATCCCGAGCGCGGCGGCGGCGTCGGCATAGGGCGCGAGGGTCAGCGGCAGGCCGTCCTGCAGCGCGTTGATGATCGCGCGGTCGGTGGCGTCGAGCGCCGGCCGGCTGGCGGGGCGGCGGCTCATGCCGCCCGCTCCGCGACCAGCGCGCCCGTCTGGCGGAAGCAGCGGGTCGAGAACAGGATCCGGCGATCCGCATGTGCAAGGCCCGCCTCCTGCACCGCGGCGCCGAACACCGCCAGCGTCTCGTCCCGGCTGCGGCCGTGGACCATGCAGAAGAGCGGGAACGGCCAGTTCGCAGGGTCGGGCCGGCGGCGATAGCAGAGCGTCACGCCCGGCTGCTCGGCCAGCCGCTCGCCCGAATCGTCGATCCGATCCTCGGGCAGGGCGAAGCACACCATCGCGTTGGCGCGCCAGCCCAGCCGCCGATGGCGCACGATCACGCCCAGCCGGGTCAGCGCGCCCGCCCGGAGGAGGCGGGCCACGTCCGCGAGGATTGCGTCCTCGTCCCGGCCCAGCCGCTCGCCCAACGCGGCCCAGGGCCGGGACACGAGCGGGAGCCCGTCGCAGAGCGCTTGCGTCAGCTCGGCGTCGCCGGGGCGGAGCGCCGAGGGTTCG
Organism: uncultured Alphaproteobacteria bacterium; assembly: GCA_963822985.1. Classification (GTDB taxonomy): domain Bacteria; phylum Pseudomonadota; class Alphaproteobacteria; order Rhodobacterales; family Rhodobacteraceae; genus Thermohalobaculum. The sequence continues at coordinate 66,163 of CAWGJU010000004.1, forward strand.
AAGCGGCGCGCGACGGGTTTCTTCGTGGGGCCATCGAGCGCGAAACCGAGGTCGATGTGATAGGCGCGCACCAGCGGCAGGTCGATCACGGGGCGCCCCGCCCGCTCTGCGATGCGGGCCAGCGTGTCGTCGACATGCGCCCGGTCGGGGCCTGTCGCGACGAACCAAAAGTTCAGCGCGTTCTCGCGCAGATAGACGTGGTTGACGCCCGGCTCGGCGCAGATGAGGGCGCCCATCCCCTCGACTTCCTCCGGCGCGGCCGAGATCGCGGCGAGCGTGCTGCGGCCGATGGCGTTGGCGCGCCGCACGGCGCCGATGCGGGTGATCGCGCCGGCCCCCTCCATGCGTGCGAGGCGCGCGAGGATGGAGTCCTCTGCGAGACCGAGGGCCGCGCCGATTGCGGCGAAGGGCCGCGGCACGAGCGGCAGGTCGCGCTGAAAGCCGTCGAGCAGACGGCGGTCCGTGGCGTCGAGGGCCAACTCCCCCATCACAGGCCCGTCCGGTGCGCGCGGGCGGTGAAGAAGATGCCCGACGGGCTCTCCGCCGGGATCTCGGCGATCTTCTCGTATGTGCGCGCGTCGTAGACGTCGACCCGGTTCGCGTCGCGCACCGAGACCCAAACCTCGTGGCCGCGCGGCGTGAACTCCATGTGCAGGACGGCGGGGCCGGGGGTCAGGGTCTGCACGATCTCGCCCGAAGCCGAGTCGATGACCTCGACTGTGTCGTTGAGCGGGTGGGCGAAGTTCACCCAGACCTGCCGCCCGCCGGGGCGTGCCACGGCGAAGACGGGCTGGCCGTGCGTCTTTGTCCGGCCCAGCTCCTCGAAGCTGCGCGCGTCGACCCAGAGCACCTCGTGACGTCCGACCGCGGGCAGGGCGAAGCGGTCGCCGGCCAGCGCCCAGCCCTCGAGATGCGGCATCTTGTAGACGGGCAGGGGCTCTTCCCCGCGGCCATAGCCGGAGAGGATCCGGCGCGGCGCCGGCGTGTCCTCCCAGAGGTCGAGCGCGGTCAGCCCGTCCTCGCCGAACAGCCCGGCGACATAGGTGCGCCCGTCGCCGGTGACGAGCGCGTCATAGGGATTGGCGCCGATGCCCTCTATCCTGGTGATCTCCGGCTCGACGCCCTCGGAGAAGTCGGCGATCCAGGTCTCGCCGGCGTCCCACAGCGAGAAGACAAAGCGGCGGTCGGGCGCGTCGACGAGGCCGATCACCTTCGAGCCGGTCGGGATCTCCGCCACCGGCGCCAGCGTCTCGGCGTCGAACACGCGCACCCCGCCGGGCTCGTAGTTCGAGACCGCGACGAGGCTGCCATCGTCCGAGATCGCGCCCCCGATGGTGTTGCCGGCCTGCACGACCCGATTGGCGATCCGCCGCTCGACCAGATCCACCTTGGTGAGTCCGCCATCGCGGCCGAAGACATAGGCAAAGCGCTGGTCGGGAGAGAAGACAACCGAGGCGTGCGAGAGGTCGCCCAGGCCCTCGATCCGGCCGAACGCCGCGCGCTCCTGCCAGTCGACCAGCAGGAGCGATCCCGTCGCCCGCTCGACGATCACGCCGAGCGCCCCCGTCGCGGTCGGCGCGGTCGGCGCGGTCGGCGCGGCGAGGGCGGAAGCGGCCCAGACGAGCGCGGCGAAAAGAACGAAGAACCGGGTCATTCGGCACCTCCCACGATCAGGTAGTCGGCGATCCAGGCTGCCTCGGGCTCGGTCAGAAGCGGGCGCCAGGGCGGCATGGCGGTGCCGGGCACGCCGTCCAGCACGATGCGCGCGATCTCGTGGGGGTCGCGCCCCGCCAGCGCTTCGGGCGTGAGGTCGGAACCGAGCCCGCCCTTGAGCCGCATCCCGTGACACGAGCCGCAATCCTGAAGCACAAGTCGCTCGAGCGCCGCCTGCCGCTCGGCGGGCAGCGTCTCGGCGGGCGTGACCCCCGCGAACAGCGACATCGCGAGCACGCAGGCGAACAGGCGCCGGTCAGGCATGAACCGCCTCGCGAAAAGCGGCGTGGCGGGACAGCATGGCGAGAGGCACTGCGCCCGGCTCGGAAAGCGCCGCGACGCGGCCGATCAAGAACAGAACCGGCCCGCGCATGCCCGCCGCCGCCAGATCCGCGGTGACGCGGCCGAGGTCCGTCAGTACCCGCTGCTCGCGGGGCGTGGTGCCCTCGGCAATGACCAGCACCGGCGTCTCCGCCGCCAATCCCGCCTGCGCCAGCCTTGCCGCGATCACGCCAATGCTGGCCGCGCCCATGTAGACGACAAGCGTCGTCTCGGAGTCGGCGAGGCCCGCCCAGTCGAGGTCGAGCGGCAGGTCCGCTTGGCAGTGTCCGGTGACGAACCTCACACCCGTGGAGAGTCCCCGGTGCGTCAGTGGCACACCTGCGGCAGCGGCGCAGCCCTGCGCCGCCGTGATACCGGGCGCCACCTCGACCGGGACGCCGGCGGCCCGCAGCTCCAGCATCTCTTCCGAGCCGCGGCCGAAGATGAACGGATCGCCTCCCTTGAGCCGCGCGACCGTCAGCCCTTCGGAGGCGAGCCGGATGAGCAGCGCGTTGATCGCCGGCTGCGGCATGGGATGGTGCCGCGGCATCTTGCCGACCGGGACCATGCGCGCGCCGGCAGGCGCCAGCGCCAGTATCTCGGGCGATACCAGCCGGTCGTGCACGACCACGTCGGCGGCCTGGAGCATCCGCACCGCCTTCAGCGTCAGGAGCTCCGGGTCGCCCGGCCCGGCGCCGATCAAGAACACGCGGCCCGATCGGCTGGTCGCTGGTCGCTGCATCGTCGACTTGCTCTGCCTTGCACCGAATGGCGCCGGCGGCTCGTTGCACGCCGCCGGCCCGGATTCCGGATCAGTAGACGTCGTTGCGGGTGTTGTAGACGTTGAACTTGCCCGTCGGCGTGATCAGGCGCTCGTCCTTGACCACCTCCTCCAGCTCGAGATCCTCGTCATCGACGATCACGATGGCCGAGGTTTGGTCCGCCCCGTTCCAGACCGAGAACCAGATCTCGTCGCCCTCTTGGTTGAACTCGCCCTGAACCACACGTGGCTGGCCCTCGGGTATCTCGGCCCATTCGGCGATCGGCAGCACGGTGTACTCGGGGTTCTCCTGGTCGAGCTCGTCGATCTTGAACACCGCGACCGAACCGGCGATCTCCGGGTCCGGGTTGAGGGGCGTGTCCACGTAGAGATGATTCGACTTCGGGGTGCGTCTTGACGAACAGCGACCCGCCGCCCAGCCCGCTCAGCGTCTGGACCACCTTCCAGGCATTGTCGGGATGGTTCTCGGGATCCGTCCCGATCAGCGCGATCGTCTCGTCGCCCAGGTGCGAGGTTGCCCAGACGGGACCGTAGACCGGATGCTCGATGTTGGCGCCGCGGCCGGGATGCGGCGTGGTGCCGACGGGCACCAGTGCCTCGAGCTCGCCCTCCTTGGTGTCGATTACCGCGATTGTGTTGCGCGCATTGGCGGCGACCAAGAAGTACCGGCCGGTGCTGTCCAGCCCCCCATCATGCAGGAAACGCTCGGCGTTGATCTCGGTAACAGTCAGGTTGTCGAGGTCGGAGTAGTTGACCATCAGGACCTTGCCCGTCTCCTTCACGTTGACGATGAATTCGGGGCGGTAGTGCGAGGCGAGGATGGCCGCGACGCGCGGCTCGGGATGGTATTCCTGCTCGTCATAGATCGTGCCGCGCGTCGACTCGATCTTCAGGGGTTCGAGCGTCGCACCGTCCATGATGACGTACTGCGGCGGCCAATAGCCCCCGGCGATCACGTACTTGTCCTCGTAGCCCTCGAACTTCGAGGTTTCGACCGAGCGCGCCTCGGAGCCTATCTTGACTTCGGCCACCGTGGTCGGGGGGTCCATCCACAGATCGATCATGTTGATGGCGGCGTCGCGACCGATGACGAAGAGGTATCGTCCCGAGGCCGAGATGCGGCTGATGTGGACCGCATAGCCCGTGTCGAATATCTTCACGATCTCCTGCGTCTCGCCGTCCATTAGCGCCACCTGGCCAGAGTCGCGCAGCGTGACGGAGAACAAATTGTCGAGGTCCAGGTCGTTCATCTGCTCCGTCGGCCGGTCCTCGGGCGCGACGTGGACCTTCCAGCTCTCGCGCATCTTCGCCATGCCGAACTCGGGCGGCGCCGGCGGCTCGATCAGCACGTAGCGCGCCATCAGGTCGACCTGCTCCTCGGTCAGCTCGCCCGAGGTGCCCCAGTTCGGCATGCCCGCGGGCGAGCCGTAGGTGATGAAGGCGTGCAGGTAGTCGTAGCCCAGCTCCCGGGTGAGGTCCGGCGTCAGCGGCTTGCCGGTGGCGCCCTTCCTGAGCACGCCGTGGCAGCCCGCGCAGCGCTCGAAATAGATCTGATTGGCCTCCTCGAACTCGGCGGCGGTAATGACCGGATCGTCCGGCCGCAGCCCCGGGATCTCGATGTTGAGATCGGCGAGCGTCGTGGCGCTCCACACGTAAGCGGCGGAGGAATCGCTCACATGGCCCTTGGGCTTGACCTCGCCGTCCGGCGTCTCGACGAGCTTGGTATCGTCGCTCTGGGCGGGCATCTCCTCGTCGCGCTGGTCCACGACGACCGACGGACCTTTGGCCTTCTCGCCCTTGACCTGGTTGAGCGACTCCGCCGCCTCGCGCGTCGTGGCGTCCTCGTCGGTGTAGCTCTCGTCGGCGTCCTGCGGCGGGATCGTCTCCTGCACCGGCTCCAGCGCGGGGGCGTCCTTTGCCGTGTCGGCTTGCTGGGTGTCGGCTTGCTGGGCGACGAGAGCCGTTGCGCCAAATGTGAAGGGCAGCGCGACGCTTGCGAGCAGCGCCAGCCGGCACAGGGTTGGAGTTCGCTTCATCTGGGCTGTCTCCCTCAGGACGTTGGCTGGGAGGACACTTCCACAAAGACGGGAGCTCGCCCTTGACGAAGATCAAGGCTTTCGCATCCCGCCCGACGCATCCTCCCGCTCATGATGAGACCGCGACGGGTCGGCCGCCTGCTTCTGGCCCTAATGCTGCTGACCGGCGTCGTCGCCCCCTTGGCCGAGCCGGGCGTCTCTCGCGCCGTCGCCCAGACAGGCATCGCGGGGATGCCGACCGGAGGCGGGCTCGGGGCTTATGAGTTAGTCGCGCCGGACGCGGCGCTGGCGGCACGGCTCCTCGGCGTCGATGGCCCGGTTTCCCTGCGACGGCAGCTGGCGCCGCCGCCTGGCTGGATTGTCGAGCGGGCCGGCGAGCGGCTGGGCGTGATCGCATCCACCTGGGAGGTCGCGCGCTCGGTCGGCTATTCCGGCCGGCCGATCGACATTCTGGTTGCGGTGGACGAGTTGGCGCGGATCGCCGGCGCGGTGCTCGTGCATCAGACAGAGCCGGTTCTCACGCTCAACGTCACCGACGAGGACATGGCGACCTATGTCTCCAGCTACGCCGGGGTCGACCTGACGGAGCCGGTAGTGACGGCCTTCACCCCGCGCGAGGACCTGCCGCCGGTAATCGCGCGCGCCACGGTGACGACGGGCGTCATCCGCGACGCCATCCTGCGCACAGCGCGGATCGTGGCGCTGGGGCACGGCATGGTCGGCGGCGCCGCCGCGGAGGTCGACCGGGTGAGCTTTGCCGAGCGCAGCTGGGACGCGCTGCTGGCCGAGGGCGCGATCGCCCATTCGGGCCTCAGCATGAGCGCGGCGCGCCAGGCCCTGGCCGCCGCCCAGCGCCCGCCCCAGGCCGGCGACGCGCCGTTTCTCGAGGCCTGGGTCGCGCTGCTCGATCCGCCGACAATCGGGCGCAACCTGCTCGGCGAGCGCGCCTACACTGCGGCAATGGCGCGGATCGGCCCCGGGGACGCGGCGCTCTTCGTGGGGTCGCGTGGCGTCATCGGCCACCGCGGCACCGCCTGGCGGCAGGACGGCTTCTTCGACCGCATCGAGGTGATCCAGGGCGAACGGACCTTCCGGCTCGCGGCCGAGGACTATCTCCGCCTCGGCGAACTCGCCGCGCCGGGCGCCCCCGATCTGCGAGAGATGAGCCTTTTCCGCCTCAGCGGCGCCTCGGGGTTCGAGCCGGCGGAGCCGTTTCGGGTCGAGATCACCGCCACGCGGCGGGCCGCCAGCGGCGGCGATGTCTCGGTCACGCTGCCCGTCGACTACGCGCTGCCCGATGCCTACCGAATCGAGCCGCCGGTGCCGCCGGAGCCCGTGCCCCTGTGGGTCGAGGCGTGGCGGGCGAAGCCGGTGGAGATCGGGATCATCGCTGCGGCGCTTGGCGTCCTCTTCTTGATACTGGTCTTCCAGGACCCATTCGTCCGTCGTCCGGTTCTCTACCGGCGCGTGCGGATCGGCTATCTCTCCTTCACACTGGTCGGGATCGGCTGGCTGCTCGGCGGCCAGCTTTCGGTGGTGCAGGTGGTCGCCTTCGTGCAGGCGCTGCTGGGCACGTTCCGCTGGGAGACGTTCCTGATCGAGCCCGTGATCTTCCTGATCTGGAGCTTCGTCGGCATGGGCCTGCTGTTCCTCGGGCGCGGCGTGTTCTGCGGCTGGCTTTGCCCCTTCGGCGCGCTGCAGGAGCTCTCCAACGTCGCCGCCCGCCGCCTGCACGTCCCGCAGCTGGTGGTGCCGCATGCGCTGCACGAGCGGCTGTGGGCGATCAAGTACATCTTCTTCGTCGCCATCCTCGGCCTCTCCTTCTATTCCATGGCGGACGCGCTGAAGCTGGCCGAGGTCGAGCCGTTCAAGACCGCGATCACCCTGCGCTTTCACCGCGCCTGGCCGTTCGTCCTGTTCGCGCTGGGGCTGCTCGCGGCGGGGCTTTTCATCGAGCGGTTCTTTTGCCGCTATCTTTGCCCGCTTGGTGCCGGGCTGGCGATCCCGGCCAAGATCAAGCTCTTCGACTGGCTCGGTCGGCGCCCGCAATGCGGGCGCGAGTGCCGCCTCTGCGAGCCGAACTGCCCGACGGGCGCCATCGACCCGATCGGACGGATCAACCCGAACGAATGCGTGCTGTGCCTCCGGTGCCAGGTCATCATGTACGATCCGCAGCAATGCACTGTCCTCAAGCGCCGCGCCCGCAGCGCGGGATCGGCCCCTCCGACATCGCGCGCCGGTGGACCCGAGGCGGACGTCCGGCTTCCGGGGACACGCGATGCCGGCGGCGTGAAGGAGCCGACGCGATGAGGCCGACGCGATGAGACGGCGAACCTTTCTTCTGGCAGCCATCGCGGCTGCCGGGGCAGGAGCGGCCGCCCTGCCGGGGCGCCAGACGACAGCCGTTTGGCGCGGCAGCGCGATGGGCGGCGAGGCCGAGATCCGCCTGACGGGCGAGCGCGACGCCGCGCGCGCCGCGCTCGCCGAGGCCGCGGCCGAAATCGCCCGCCTCGAGCGGGTCTTCGCGCTCCAGGACCCCGAGGGCGCGCTCGCCCGGCTGAACCGCGATGGGCACCTCGCCGCGCCGCCGCTCGACCTCGTGGCGGTGATGCGCCGAGCGGCCGGCTGGTGGCGGGCGACGGACGGCGCGTTCGACCCGCGGGTCCAGCCGCTCTGGCGGGCGCTGGCCGAGGGTCGCAACCCGGAGGCAGCCCGCGCCCGACTGTCGCGCCGCTGGGACGCCGACGTCCGCGTGACGGCCGGCGCGGCGTGGCTCGCTCCAGGCGCCGCGCTGACCCTGAACGGCATTGCGCAGGGCACCGTCGCCGACCGGGTGACCGAGTTGCTGGCACGGCGCGGGTTCGTGGCGGGCGCCGTCAATGCGGGCGAGACGCGGCTCTTCGGGCGCGAGACCCGCGCCGTCGCGCTGCCCGAGATCGGCGTCACGCTGCGGCTGGCCGAAGGCGCGCTCGCCGTCAGCCGGCCCGCCGCGCTGACCCTGCCGGGGGGCATTCCGCACATCCTCGCACTGGGGCGGCGGCGGCCGGATTGGTCGGCCCTCGCCGTGCTGGCGCCCGATGCCGAGACGGCGGACGCGCTCTCGACGGCCTGCGCCGCGGCCGGCCCCGACGAGGCGGCGGCCTTTGTCGAGGCACGGCCGGCGGCGCTCGTCGGGCGCTCGCTCGAAGGGAAGCTACGGCAGCTCGGCGATCCCAGGCTTCTGCAGGCCGTCTCGGCCTGAGCCGTGATGCCGTTGCTTGACGTTCGTCAAGGTGGAAGCGTGCGACACCAGCAATGGTCGGTCAGCCAGAGGCACCCGGAGGATCGTCCCGCATGCGCGAAGTGATGACGAAATCGATGGCCCGCAACATCTTCTACGGGGGCTCTCTGTTCTTTATTTTGATCTTCGTCGGCCTCACGGTTCACAGCCACAACTACATCGTCAACGAATTCGAGCGCCGGTGCTCCGCTGACCGAGGAGGTCGCCGCCGGAAAATTCGTCTGGGAGCGGCATACCTGCATCAACTGCCACACGCTGCTCGGCGAGGGCGCCTACTTCGCGCCCGAGCTCGGCAATGTCATGACGCGGTGGGGCGTCGCCGACGACCCCGAGGTGGCCTTCGAGGTCCTCAAAGCCTGGATGGAAGGCCAACCGAGCGGAATCGAGGGCCGCCGCCAGATGCCGCAATTTAACCTGACGGACGAGCAGATCCGCGCGCTCGCGGCCTTCCTGCTCTTCGTCGATCAGATCGACGCGCAGGATTGGCCGCCGAACGAGGCCGGCTGAAGTCGCGGGCGCGAGCAGGCACCGACAAGGAACCGCACACAATGAAATACGAGACCCAGAAGATCGCCTACTGGTACTTCGTCAGCGCGCTGGCGCTCTTCGCAGTGCAGGTGATCGGCGGGCTGACGCTGGGCTGGATCTACGTCGACCCGAACTTCCTGTCGGAAATCCTGCCCTTCAGCGTGGTGCGCATGGTGCACACCAACGCACTCCTGGTCTGGCTGATCCTCGGCTTCTGCGGCGCCACCTACTTCCTCCTGCCTGAAGAGACCGAGGGCGAGATCTGGTCGCCGACGCTGGCCTACGCGCAGCTCGTCATCTTCCTGGTCGGCACGCTCGGCGCGGTGATCACCTATCTGTTCGACCTCTTCAACGGCGTGCCCTGGCTCAGCAAGGAAGGGCGCGAGTTCTTGGAGCAGCCCTATTGGGTGAAGATCGGCCTGGTCATCGCGGTGGTGCTGTTCCTCGTCAACGTCGGCATGACGATCCTCAAGGGCCGCAAGACCGCGATCACCAATGTGCTGTTCCTCGGCCTCGCCGGCCTCACGCTCTTCCTCTTCGCGCTCTATAACCCGGAAAACATCTCCGTCGACAAGATGTACTGGTGGTACGTCGTCCACCTCTGGGTCGAAGGCGTTTGGGAGCTGATCATGGCGGCGATTCTCGCCTTCCTGCTGCTGAAGCTCACCGGCGTCGACCGCGAGGTGGTGGAGAAATGGCTTTATGCCATCGTAGCGCTGGCGCTCTTCAGCGGCATCCTTGGCACTGGCCACCACTATTACTGGATCGGCACGCCCGGCTACTGGCAGTGGATCGGCTCGATCTTTTCCTCGCTCGAGGTGGTGCCGTTCTTCGCGATGATGGCGTTCAGCTTCATCATGGTCTGGAAGGGCCGGCGCGACCATCCGAACAAGGCGGCGCTGCTTTGGTCGCTGGGTGCCACGACGATGGCGTTCTTCGGCGCCGGCGTCTGGGGCTTTCTGCACACGCTGCACGGCGTGAACTACTACACGCATGGCACGCAGATCACCGCCGCGCACGGCCACCTCGCCTTCTTCGGCGCCTATGTCTCGCTCAACCTCGCGATCTTCACCTACGCCATGCCGATCCTGAAGAACCGCGATCCCTACAACCAGGTGCTGAACATGGGCTCGTTCTGGCTGATGACGGGCGGCATGGCGTTCATGACCTTCACGCTGACCTTCGCCGGGGTCGTGCAGACGCACCTCCAGCGGGTGTTGGGCGAGTACTACATGGACGTGCAGGACCAGCTTCGGCATCTTCTACCTGATGCGCTTCGGCTCTGGCGTCGCGGTGGTGTTGGGCGCATTTGTCTTCATCTACGCGATCCTGCGCCGCCCGGCGCGAGGTGGTGTCGACCTCAGCCTCGGTCGCGGCGGAGTAGGGCGGCGTGACGGCGATGACGATCATGCCAAGAGAGGTCGCGGCGGACGCGCCCTTCTATCTCGAGCAGGGCAACGAATGCGCGCTCTTCGAGACCGCGTGGCGGAACGGGCTGCCGCTCCTTCTCAAGGGGCCGACGGGCTGCGGCAAGACGCGGTTCGTCGCCCACATGGCGGCGCGGGTCGGCCGGCCGCTCTACACGGTCGCCTGCCACGACGATCTCTCGGCGGCCGACCTTATCGGGCGCTACCTGCTCAAGGGCGGCGAGACCGTTTGGGCGGACGGCCCGCTGACCCGCGCGGTGCGCGAGGGGGCGATCTGCTACCTCGACGAGGTGGTCGAGGCGCGCAAGGACGTGACCGTGGTCCTGCACCCGCTGACGGACGACCGGCGCATCCTGCCGATCGACCGCACCGGCGAGGACTCTGGAGGCTGCGCCCGGCTTCATGCTGGTGGCGAGCTACAACCCCGGCTACCAGAACATCCTCAAGACGCTGAAGCCCTCCACCCGCCAGCGCTTCCTCGCCGCCGAGTTCGACTTTCCCGCACCCGAGCAGGAAACCGAGATCGTCGCGACCGAGAGCGGCCTCGACCGCGAGCGGGCAAAGGCGCTGGTGCGCCTCGCCGGCAAGCTCCGCGCCCTCAAGGGGCGGGACCTCGAGGAGGGCGTCTCGACCCGGCTCGTCGTCTACTGCGCGACCCTGATCCGCCAGGGAATGCCGCTCGACCGCGCGATCCGGGCGGCGATGATCGAACCGCTGACCGACGATGCCGACGTGCGCGCGGGGCTGCTCGACCTCGTCGCCGCCGTCTTCGGCTGAGGCCGTGGCCGCCCATCTCGACATCGAGCCTTGGGAGCCGGAAGAGACCGTTGGCAAGCTCTGGCACGCCTTCGCCAGCCGCCTTGCCGTGCCGACGGGCCATGACGATGCGGCGGTCGCGCTCGAGGCCGTGACAGGACGCCTGTCGGTGCTGTTCCGCGGCCTCGGCGGCAACGCCGCCGTCGCGATCGGGCCCGCCGCCCGCGAGGCCTCGACCCATCGCCGCGCCTGGCGCCAGCGGCTCGGCACGACGCACGAGCGGCTGGAGCGCCCGTCCTTCGACGGCGAGGCGCTGCGCCTGCCGGCGCGGATCGCGGCATTCCCCGAGCGTGAGGACAACGCGGCGCTCTACTTCTGGCTCGCCGCCGCGGCCGCCCATGCGGCCGCCCATGCGCCTCTGCCCGAGGCGCGTCGCGACCCGCTCGCTGCCGACGTGCTGGCACTCCGGGCGGCGCGTGCCATGACCTCGGCCACGCTCGACGATTGCCCCGGCCTCCGGCCGATATGGCAGCGGCTCGCCTTGCTCTGCCTCGCCACCCGACCAGTCCATTCGCGCCCACGCTGGGAGGCGGCGGCTGAGGCGGTGATCCGGCGGCTTCTCGGCGATCCCGCCCCGCTCGGGCGCGACGCGGCGGCGATCCTCGCCGGCACCGAGAATGACGCAGACCTCGTCCTGACGGCTCCCGCGGGCTACCGTCCGCAGGCGATGCCGCCAGTCTGGCCGCAGTTCGTCCGAGCCGTGGGTGGAACGGCGGCTTCGACCGCGGACGAGCCCGACGCCGCCGGAGCCGCGCCGCAGGAGGGGCAGGGCGACCGCCTCAAGGCGCGCCGCAAGGAGGCCGACCAGGCCGAGCGGCGCGACAGCTTGATCCTGCACAAGTTCGAGGCGATCTTCTCCTGGGCCGAGTTCCTGAACATCAACCGCAAGGTCGAGGACGACGACGAGGAGGGCGCCCGCAAGGCCGCCGAGGACGCGGACGAGATCGGCTTGGGCCAGGTATCGAAGCGGCCTGCAACGCGGCTCAAGCTGCACCTCGACCTCGCGCCCTCGGACGTGGATCGCGAGCGGCTGGCGGGCGCGCACCTCTACCCCGAATGGGACGCGCGCCGCAGCGCCTACCTGCCCGACCACGTCCGCGTGCTCGCCGCGCCTGCCGAGCCCGCGGACGAGCCGCCCGCCTTCGCCACCGACCGCCAGGCGCAGCGCCGCATCCGCACTGTTCGGTGCCAGTTCGAGGCGTTGCGCCCGGCGCGCCTGGTCGTCCCGCGCCAGATCGACGGGGAGGAGATCGACCTCGACGCGGCCGTGCGCGCTCGCGTCGACCTCGCCGCGCGGGGCGAGGGGTCGGACCGGCTATGGCTCGCGGCACGCCCGGCCCAGCGCAGCCTCGCCGTCTCCATCCTGCTCGACGCCTCGCGCTCGACCGAGAGCGCCTGCGGCGACCGGACGGTCATCGACGTCGAGAAGGAGGCGCTGACCGCGCTCGCCTGGGGGCTGGACGCCTGCGGCGATGAGACGGCGATCCGCAGCTTCTCGTCGCTGCGCCGCACCCGGGTCTACGTCAACGAGGTGAAGGGCTTCGACGAGCCGATGGGGCCGGGCGTCACGGCGCGCATCGCCGGGCTCAGGCCCGGCTTCTACACCCGCGTGGGCGCCGCGATCCGTCACGTCGCCGCCGAGCTCGCCCGCCGGCCGCGGCAACGCCGGCTGCTTCTCGTCGTCAGCGACGGCAAGCCGAACGATCTCGACCACTACGAGGGCCGCCATGGGCTGGAGGACAGCCGGATGGCGGTGCGCGAGGCGCGGCGCATGGGCCATGCCGTGCACGGCGTCATCGTCTCCCATCGCGGCGAGAGCTGGTTCCCGCGCATCTTCGGCCGCGGGGGCTTCTCCGTCGTGTCCCACCCCGAGCGTCTGACCGCGGCGCTTCCCGACATTTATCGCCACCTCGTCGGCGCATGACGGCCGGCGAGGAGCAGGCAGGCGAGGGGGAGGCCGACGTCTGGGGCGGCCTGCCGGGCGAGCCGATCATGTGGATCCTGATCGCGAGCGAGCTCGCCGTCTTCGGCGCCGGGCTCGCCGCGTTGCTCGGCGCCCGCGCGCTTGATCCCCACGTCTTCGCCGCAGGTCAGGCGACGCTCGACCGCACGGCCGGCGCGCTCAACACGCTGGTTCTCGTCACCTCGGGGTATTGCGCCGCAATCGCGGTGCGGCGGACCGAGGCGGAGCGGATCGCCGCCGCGCGCGGATGGCTCGGCGCCGCCGCGGCGCTCGGGCTCGTCTTCCTGCTCGTCAAGGCGCGTGAATACGCCGACAAGGCCGCGCACGGCATCGGCATCGAGACGGACGCCTTCTTCACCTTTTATTACCTGCTGACCGGTTTCCACGCCCTGCACGTCGTGGCGGGCATGGTGATCCTCGGGCTGGTGGCGATCCGCCCCAATCCCGCGAACGTCGAGACCGGGGCGCAGTTCTGGCACATGGTCGATCTCGTATGGGTGCTGCTCTTCCCGGTCGTCTATCTCCTGGCGTGAGAAGCGACCGCGACCTCCGGCGCGCCCTCGCGGCCCTGGTCGCACTGGGTATCGCCACCACGGCGATGGCGGCGCTCCGCGACGGCCCGGCACTTGTCTGGCCGGCCGCCGCGGCGCCGGTCCTGCTGATCCTGGCCGGCTGCAAGGCGGAGATCATCCTCGCGCGCTATCTGGCGCTCCGTCGTGCCCCGGCATGGCTGCGCGGCTTTCGCGCGGCGCTCGTGCTTCTCCTCGCGATCCTCTACGCGCTCTGGCTGATCCCGATGCTGGGCTGATCTATGAGGAGTGATCAGTCGCAAGCGAGGCAGCACGCCTTCGCCGTCTGTGGATCGGGGACGGCCAACAAATAATTGGCCAGCTTGCACGCGTGCAGGCCCGCGGTATGCCGAACTCCGTCCGTTCAGCGGGCGCGCCAGCGCGTGCGCCAAGCTGTCTTGCCATGCCGCCGCCTACCCTCAAAGGTCGCTGAAATCGATGACGATGGCGGCATGATCGCTCGCATGGGGACGATGGCGGCCAACGGCCGAAAGCCGCTCGCCCCGATACCCCTCTATCTCCCGGCCGAGGCCGGAGCGGAGGATGCGCGGGATCGCGTCGGGCCAGCGGCGCGCGAGCTCGGGCGAAGCCAGGAGCGCGTCCGGCCGCGAATAGTGGATCGAGTCCGGCGGCTGGTAGGACCACCGCTCGTCGGCGGGAAGCCTGAGCAGCAGGTCGACGGAGAATCCGTTGAGGATCGGCGCGATCGCGCGCTCCCGTCCTGGCGGGGCATGGCGCTGCTCGTTCAGGTCGCCGATGACGAGCCAGAGGGCGTCGCCCGGTGCGGCGAACCGGCGCTCGACCAGCTTGCGGACAGCCGCCGCTTCAAGCCTTCGGACCGGCCAGGTCGTGGCGTGGTCCGGGCCTGGCGCCTTGAAGTGACAGACGAAGAGCGTCAGCTCGCCGATCGCGACCTCGAGGCAGTCGCGCCGGAAGATCCGGTCGGCAGCTCCGACGCCTTCGACCGGCTCGAGCCCCAGCGATGACGGGGTCTCGCCCGCATGGCTGGCCACCGAGCGGAGCGGCAGCCGGCTCATGACCGCGATGTCCAGGCCGCGGCCATCATTGCCGGGCAGGCAGACGCGATGTGGGTAAGGCCGGATGCCGGTTGGCACGAGGACACGATCGTGAAAATGATCGAGCGTCGCCCGGTCGAACACTTCCTGCAGGGCGACGACATCGGCATCCGCCCTCTCGATGACGGCCGCGGTGAGGTCGCGATCGGCAGGATCGAGCCCCGCGGCAGCAGCACCCGCGTCCTCGGGGACGTCGCCGTCGCGGGCTCCATCGAGGCGGGCGACACCGCCACGGGTGCGCAGCCGCATGTTCTGGACGTTGAAGGTGGCGATCCGCATGCTTTCCGTCGGCTTCAGGTCGCGTCCGCATCCGGTCTGCTGCATGGCGGTCAAGGCGGTCGGAGCCGCTCAGCGGATCTGGTCCAATGGTGCAGCTTTCGGGCGATTTGTCGATTCGCCAGCGCAGCAGCCTTGCGCCATGGCGCATGTACTCTCCGGTGACATGGTCAGCGCTTACCTCCGCCACCAGGACCGGCCTCAACGGAACCGGCTTGCGGATCCTCGCCGGACCACCGGCTCCGGCCGCCCGGCGCGCGTCCGGTGAACCCTTGGCCGCCGATCAGTGGCTCGATCATCCGCTCGATCTCGGCCGCATTCGAGTAGACAGGGGCGCGGCCCACATAGTTCAACAGCCCGTCCTTGTCGTAGAGACCGAGCAGCAGCGACTCCACGGCGTTCGAGGCCTTCCGTTAGACTGCGCAGACCACGCAATCGACGGTGCGCCAAAGCTTGAACTTCTGCATCGCGCGTGCGCCCGGCTGATAGGGAGCTTCGAGCCGCTTGGCCACGACCCCGTCCAGACCGGCCCTGCCCAGCCATCGACGGGCCGTCGCGACCCGCTCGGTCGCCTGGCCAAGCCGTATCGCATCCGGGAATCCCAGGCTCCTGAGAAGCTTCTCGAGTTCCGCGCGTCGCTCGGCCAAGGGCCGGTCGATCAGGGCCGTGCCGCAACGCGCCGGGAGGTCGAAGGCAATCAGCTGCGCCGGCTGCTCGGCCGAGAGCTTCGCAATCCGGCTCGCGGCCGGATGCAACCGCAGCTGCAGCATCTCGAACGAGCCGCCGGGGATGATGATCTCTCCGTCGACGCTGCGGCGAGCTCGGGGAAGTAGCGCTCCAGCGGCTTGCCGTTTCTGGACTGAAGGTGCCAACGATCGCCCCGTCGGTGCGCCATGCAGCGGAACCCGTCATATTTCGGCTCGTACTGCCAGCCGTCGCCGGTCGGCAGATCGTCGACCGCCTCGGCTTCCATCGGCCTCAGCTCCAGCGGCAGAGGGTCGGCAGAGCGCTTCAGGCTGGTCCCTCCGATCTCTCCACTGCGGCACCTCGGCCGGCCGGACGGTACCAGATCCGCCCCAGTCCGCTGACCATGTCCGCCATGCCGTCCCCGCCGCAGGGGCGGCATGGCGTCAGGCGCGATTGCGCGATCAGGTGGTGTGGCCCATGGCCCCCGAAGCGCCCCAGACCTGACCGCTGACATAGCTCGACGCCGCGGAGGCGAGGGTGACGTAGAGGGGCGCGAGCTCCACCGGCTGGCCGGGCCGCTCGTATGGCGTGGTCGAGCCGAACAATTCGACCATGGAGGTCGGCACGCCCCCCGCCACCTGAAGCGGCGTCCAGAACGGGCCAGGCGCGACGGCGTTCACGCGGATGCCTTTGTCCGCCGCCTGCTGCGCCAGCGCCTTGGTGAAGGCGACGATCGCCGATTTGGTCATGGCGTAGTCGAGCAGCCCGACACTCGGGTCGAACGCCTGGACGGACGCCGTGTTGATGATCGCCGAGCCCTGCGGCATATGCGGATAGGCGAACTTCGACAGCCAGAACATGGCGTAGAGGTTCGTCTTCATCGTCCGGTCGAACTGCTCGGTCGAGAGGTCGGTGATGTCCGGCACCCATTGCTGGTAGGCAGCATTGTTGACCAGGATGTTCAACCCGCCCAGCTGCTCGCGCGCCTGGTCGACGAGGCTCCGGCAAAAGGCCTCGTCGCGCAGGTCGCCGGGCAGCGGCACGGCCTTGCGCCCGGCCTGCTCGATCAGCTCGACCACCTCCTCGGCGTCGGGTCGCTCCTCTTCAAGGAAGTTGAACGCGACGTCCGCACCCTCGCGCGCGAAGGCGATGGCGGCGGCGCGGCCGATGCCGCTGTCGCCGCCGGTGATCAGCGCCTGCCGGCCAAGGAGGCGGCCCGTTCCCCGGTAGGTCGTCTCGCCGCAGTCGGGCTCGGGGTTCATCGCCTGCTGCAGGCCCGGCCAGTCCTGGCTTTGGCGCGGAAAGGGCGGCTGGGGATATTGCGCCGTCGGATCATGCGGCTCGAAGCGCTCGGGCGCGAGCGGCGGCGGGGCGCCATCGCCCGCCTGCTGCGCCCCGGCCGTGCCCGCAGCGGCGGCCCCGGCGGCCCCGGCGGCGAGGCCGCCCATCAACACGCGACGCGAAACGCCGGTCTTGTCGGAGCTGTTCATCCTGGAACTCCAATACTCTCACGAATTTCTACTCTGCCCCGCGCCCGCTTTGGCTTGGGGTACGCGATCAACGTGCGGCTCCCGCGGTTGTTCCGGAAGAATGACGCAGGCACGTCGTACACGGGAGCTCGAGCGCTCGAAAGCCGCTCAGGGCTCCTCGCGCTCGCTTCCCTCGAGGTCTTTGATGCGGCGAAGCCGGTCACCGGCGCGCTCCAGCGAGCAGGTGAAATCACGCTTGTCCACGCGGCGCTTACGCAGCTTGCAGTTCGACCCGCGATGGACAAGGGTAACCGCTCGAAGCGGCGATTGGACGCCGGTGCCAGCAGGGCTGCGACAGAAGCTTGGACCCCGAAGAGACCACAGTCCGCGGGTCAGATGCCTCCCGGCAGACACAGGTTCTGCGCCCGGGCGAGACCTGCTGGTGCGTGGCCGAGGCCGACCGCTTCGGCCTGATCGTCGACGCCGCCGCCTACTTCGCGGCAGCGCGCGCGTCGATGCTGAAGGCAGAGAGATCCATCCTGCTCGTGGGATGGGATTTCGATCTGCGCATCGAGCTCGTGCCGGGCGCAGACGGCACGGAGGCGCCGACGAGGCTTGGCGCCTTCCTCAAATATCTCGTCCGGCGCAAGCCCCACCTCAGGATCCGCATTCTGAAGTGGGACATGGCCGTGCTCTACACCATGGGGCTGCAGCTCCCCAGATTCGCCCTGGACCTGAGCTGGGTGGAACGGATCCGGCTGAGGTTTGACAGCCAGCATCCGTGGAGCGCGGCGCACCACCAGAAGATCGCTGTGATCGACGACGCCCTCGCCTTCTGCGGCGGTATCGACATGACGACGGACCGATGGGACACTAGGCATCATTTGCCTGGGGACGAGCGCCGGACGCGGCCCGACGGGGCGATCTCCGGGCCGTGGCATGACGCCACCACCGTCGTCGACGGCGCGGCGGCTCGGGCGCTGGGCGAGCTTGCGCGTACGCGCTGGCGCCGTGCGACCGGTCAGCGCCTTGCGCTGGTCGACAGCACGCAAGACCTCTGGCCGGACGATGTCCGGCCGCAATTGCGCGACGTCGACGTCGGCATCGCCCGCACTATGCCCGCCTATGACGGTCGCCCCGCGATCGACGAGATCGAGCACCTCTACCTGGCCGCGATCCGATCGGCGCGAAAGACGATCTACCTCGAGAGCCAGTATTTCGCTTCCGCCAGTATCTGCGACGCGCTCGCGCAGCGCCTGGCCGATCCCGACGGGCCGGAGATCGTCGTGATCAATCCGCTGTCCACAATGGGATGGCTCGAGCAGCGGACGATGGGCACGGCGCGCGATCTCTGGCTCGGGGCGCTCGCGCGCGCTGATCGGCACGGCAGGTTCGGCATCTTTCACCCTGTCAACGGGGCGGGCGAGCCGATCTATGTCCATGCGAAGGTGCTGATCGTCGACGACCGTCTGATCCGCGTCGGCTCGTCCAACGTCAACAACCGCTCTATGGGCTTCGACACCGAATGCGACCTGTCGGTGGAAGCGCAGGACCCGATCCGGAGAGCGGCAATCGTGCAGATGCGGGACGATCTTCTGGCCGAGCATTTGGACGTCACTGTCGGCGAACTGCGGCTGGCCATCGAGAAGGCGGGATCGCTCCTCGGCGCTGTCCGGCGCTTGCAGACCTCGAGGGGGCGGTCGCTGCGGCCGATCGGTCGACGCGAGCTTAGCCCCGTCGAGGAGGCGGTTGCCCGGTCGCATCTCGCTGATCCCGAAAGCCCACAGGACCCGGAGGCCCGGACGCCTCATCTGATCAAGCGCGTTGCCCTCCGCGTCCCGGCGTCGTTCTGGCTGGCCCTCGGGGCGACCGGAGTCGCGGCCGTCCTCTACGCGCGTCGGAGGCGTCGTGGCCGGAGGGTTTGGTAGCGCCCGGCCGATCGTCGCGCCGGTCGCGAGACGGCGGCATGGACGGCAAGGAAGCGTTGCGCCGAGCCCCGGTGACCGAATTCCCTTGGCGCTGGCGTTCTCGCCCTCGGGTCGGTTGATACGAAACTTCCGCCCGGTTGTTCGACCTCCCGCCGGCGACATGGCGCTCGGCAAGGCCGAGATCGGGCAGGGCGGCGCCGTAGGATCGAAGCCGGTCGGTGACGATGGCATCAGGCACGTATCCTTGCCGCTTGAGCAGCCTCCGCAAGAGCTTCAGCGCCGCCTTCCGGTCCCGCCGGGGCTGGACGATCATGTCGAGGACTTCGCCCTGGTCGTCGACGGCGCGCCAGGGATGACGGTTCACAAGCACCGCAACCTGCTCGGGCATGCGCCAAAGCGGCTCCATGACGAGCTGGCCAATGACTACCGCGACATGATCTACGCCGAACCGCCGTCCGAAGCTCCTCGAACTCGCCCGCGAGCGCCGGCTGATGGCCGAGGCCTTCGCCGCGTTCCAGCGCACCGTCTTCCCGACCGCCGGCGACAAACCAGATCGCCGCGCTGCGCATCGCCTTCTTCGCCGTGAGCTGGCCCCTGATGCTCTACACAGGCGCGGGCCCGGGTCGACGCGGCGAGTCTCGGCTGGGGCAACGTTCAGAGCGGCCGACTGCGCTATCGCCGGCGGAACACCGAGGGCCGGACGGACATCGTGGTGGACATTCCGATACACCCCGAGCTTACGGCGGTGCTGGCCGAGCTTCCGCGGGACGACTTCACCTTCCTGCAAACCAGGTCCGGCGCGTCCCGCACGCCCAATGGTCTCGGCAACCTCATCCGTGAAGCCTGCGACAAGGCCGAGCTGCCCAACTGCACGGCGCACGGGCTTCGGAAGGCTTGCGCGCGGCGCCTCGCCGAGGCGGGCGCAACACCGCACGAGATCGCAGCGGTGACGGGGCACGCCACCCTGGCAGAGGTGGAGCGCTACACGCGCGCGGCCGAGCGCGCCGGCATGGCGGATTCCGGCTTCGCGAAGTTGGGCGGGCGGATGAATCGCGAACAAAGCTTGGCGAACCGCCCCACAAGGTTCGCCAAATCTAAAGGTAGGCCTTTGCAAATCAGGGAGAAAAATGAACGTGGTAGGCCCGGAGGGACTTGAACCCCCAACCAAACCGTTATGAGCGGTCTGCTCTGACCAATTGAGCTACGGGCCCGCGCGGCCCCGCTTACGCTGCGGCGGGGGCTGGGTCAACGCGGCCGGTCGGGGCACTGACCGGGCACGCCCGGGCACTCGACGGGCGAGGGTGGGGGCGCTATGGAAGAGCCCGCGCGAAGCCAGACCGAGAGCGCCATGAGCGAGCGTCCGAACCGCCTGACCTACGCGCAAGCCGGCGTCGACATCGCCGCCGGCAATGCCCTGGTCGAGCGCATCAAGCCGATGGCCGCGGCCACCCGGCGGGCGGGCGTCGCCGATGCGCTGGGCGGCTTCGGGGCTCTGTTCGACCCGCGCGCGGCGGGCTATGCCGACCCGATCCTCGTCGCCGCAACGGATGGCATCGGCACCAAGCTGAAGGTGGCGATCGAGAGTGAGCGGCTGGGCACGGTCGGCATCGATCTCGTCGCCATGTGCGTCAACGACCTGCTCTGCCAAGGGGCCGAGCCGCTATTTTTCCTCGACTATTTCGCGACGGGCAAGCTGTCGGTCGACGAGGCGGCCGCCGTGATCGAAGGCATCGCCGCGGGCTGCAGCGACGCCGGCTGCGCGCTGATCGGCGGCGAGACGGCCGAGATGCCCGGCCTCTACGCCGCGGGCGATTTCGACCTGGCGGGCTTTGCCGTCGGCGCGCTTGAGCGCGGCACGGCGCTGCCGCAGGGCGTCGCTGCGGGCGACGTGCTGCTGGGCCTCGCCTCGTCGGGCGTGCACTCGAACGGCTACTCGCTCGTGCGTCGG
Source organism: uncultured Alphaproteobacteria bacterium (assembly GCA_963822985.1). Classification (GTDB taxonomy): domain Bacteria; phylum Pseudomonadota; class Alphaproteobacteria; order Rhodobacterales; family Rhodobacteraceae; genus Thermohalobaculum. The sequence goes on from CAWGJU010000004.1 coordinate 86,981, forward strand.
ATCGTCGCCGCGCGCGAGCTCGGCTGGGACGCGCCCTCGCCGTTTGGCCCGGGAGATCTGGCCGAGGCGCTGCTGGCGCCGACGCGCATCTATATCCGCCCGGTGCTGGGCGCGATCCGCCGGGGAGAGCTGCGCGCCGCCGCGCACATCACGGGCGGCGGGCTGACCGAGAACGTGCCGCGCGTGCTGCCGGCCGGCTTGGGCGTGGAGATCGATCTCGATGCCTGGGCGTTGCCGCCGGTCTTCGGCTGGCTGATGCGGGAGGGCGGGCTCGACGAGGCCGAGGCGCTGCGCACCTTCAACTGCGGCATCGGCATGGTCGTGGTGGCAGCCCCCGAGGCGGCTGACGCCGTCGCCGGGCGCCTCGCCCAGGCGGGCGAAGCCGTCACGCGCATCGGCACGGTCGTCGAGGGACAGGGCGTCACCTATCGGGGTAGGCTCGCGTGAGCCGACGGCGCGTCGCGATCCTGATCTCGGGCACGGGCTCGAACATGCTGGCGCTCGCCCGCGCGATGCAGGCCCCCGACCACCTCGCCGAGCCGGTGCTGGTCCTGTCGAACAACCCCGACGCGCCCGGGCTGGCCAAGGCCGCCGCGCTGGGGGTGCCGACCGCAGCCATCGACCACCGGCGGTTCCACGGCGACCGGGCGGCGCACGATGCCGCGGTCGACCGCGCGCTGCGTGAGGCGGGCACCGAGCTCGTCGCCTGCGCCGGCTATCTGCGGATCATGACGGACCGGCTGGTCGAATCCTGGGCGGGGCGAATTCTGAACATCCATCCGTCGCTGCTGCCGCTGTTTAAGGGTCTGCACACGCACGAGCGCGCGCTGCAGGCAGGCGTCGCCATCCATGGCTGCACCGTGCACGAGGTGGTGCCGGAGCTCGATTCGGGGCGCATCCTGGGGCAGGCGGCTGTCCCCGTGCTGCCCGGCGACACGGGCCATGCGCTGGCCGCCCGCGTGCTGGTGCAGGAGCACCGGCTTTACCCCGCCGTGCTGGCCGCCTTCGCCAGCGACCCGGGCGCCGCGCGGCGGGCGCCGCTCGCGCTGTTCGCGCCAGAGGGATCGTCGGAGGGTGCGGCCGCTTGACGCCCCGCGCCGGCCGCGCGACACGGGCGCGGGCCCAATCCGGAGGACGCCAGATGCAAGACGGACCCGTGCGAACGCGCCGCGAGGGCATGGTTTTCGAGGTCACGCTCGACCGGCCGAAGGCGAACGCGATCGATCTCGCCACCTCCAGGCTGATGGGCGAGATCTTCCGCGATTTCCGCGACGACCCGGAGCTGCGGGTCGCGATTCTGACCGGCGCGGGCGAGAAGTTCTTCTGCCCGGGCTGGGACCTGAAGGCCGCGGCGAAGGGCGACGCGGTCGACGGCGATTACGGCATCGGCGGGTTCGGCGGGCTGCAGGAGCTGGGCTTTCTCGACAAGCCGGTGATCTGCGCCGTCAACGGCATATGCTGCGGCGGCGGGCTGGAGCTTGCGCTCTCCTGCGACCTGCTGATCGCGGCCGAGCATGCGAGCTTCGCATTGCCCGAGATCCGCTCGGGCACCGTCGCCGATGCGGCCAGCATCAAGCTGCCGAAGCGCATCCCCTACCACGTCGCGATGGACCTGCTGCTGACCGGGCGCTGGATGGATGCCGAGGAGGCCGCGCGCTGGGGTCTGCTGCGCGAGGTCGTCCCCGCCGGGGAGCTGATGGAAAAGGCCTGGGAGCTCGCCCGGCTGCTCGAGAGCGGGCCGCCGCTGGTGATGGCGGCGATCAAGGAGGTCGTCCGCGAGGCCGAGGACATGCGGTTCCAGGACATTCTGAGCCGCATCACCAAACGGCAGCTGCGGACGGTGGACCGGCTCTACTCGTCGGAGGACCAGCTGGAGGGGGCGCGCGCCTTTGCCGAGAAGCGCGATCCCGTCTGGAAGGGGCGCTAGGGCGCCCCATACCTCAAAGGCCGTAATCCTTTTTCCGAAGGTCGCCATGCGCCTTGCATCCCTCGCTCTCGCAGCGTGCCTGCTGATCGCGCCGCAGATGACGTCTGCGGCTGGCTGCGGCCCGGCGCCGGAGCCGGCCTGCGAAGTTGCGCATGGCGCGTACCGGATCGCGCTGCCCGCCGGTGACGGTCGGCCGCCCGCGCTGGTCTTCCTGCACGGCTGGGGAGCCTCCGCCGAGGGGGTCATGGAAAACGGCGACATGGTCGCGCGGCTGGCAGGTCGCGGCTATGCGCTGATCGCGCCGCAAGGCGTGCACTCGCCATACGGATCCGGAAAGCGAAGCTGGGACGTCCTGCGGCGGGCGGAGTGGCCGCGCGACGATATCGGCTTCCTGCGCGAGGTGATCGCGGACGCCGCCGCCCGGCACGGCATCGACCGCGAGCGCGTCCTGCTGGCGGGATTCTCCAATGGCGGGACGATGGTCTGGAACGTCGCCTGCCTGGCGCCCGATGCGGCGCGCGCCTATGCGCCGGTTGCGGGCGCGCTGTGGGAGCCGATGCCCGAGCGATGCGCCGGGCCGGTCGACCTCTTTCACGTCCACGGCTGGACCGACAGGGTCGTGCCGCTGGAGGGGCGGCCGCTGGGCGACGGGACGATCGTCCAGGGCGACGTCTGGAAGAGCCTGGGCCTGCTGCGCGCGGCCGACGGCTGCACCGATCTCCAGCCCGATGCGGCCGAGGCGCAGGGCGACATCTGGCAGCGCCACTGGACCGACTGCGCCGGCGGCGGCATCTGGTTCAGGCTGCATCCGGGCGGGCACATGGTCCCGGAGGGCTGGGCCTTGCGGGCGCTCGACTGGTTCGAGGGGCTGCCCGACCGCGACTGCCTGGCGGCGCAGGAGGGCACGAAGGACGCCGCCGCCTGCTGAGGCCCGACGGTCGGGCGGGCGGCGAGCGGCGCGTCCTCAGTCTTGGAAGATCTCGATGTTCGTGACGATCACGGCGTTTTCGGCCAGCGCGCGCTGCATGATCTCGCGGTCATCCGCGCCGATCTCCTCTCCGGCGGCCTCGCGCTCGACTGCCGTGCCGAGCGCCTCCACCTCAAGGGGCGATAGGTCGGCCTGGCGCAGCACCGCCACGGTCTCGTCGACGGCCTGCTTCTCGGTCCGTGCCGCTGCATAGCAGAGCAGCGCGGCGCCGGTCGCGCACTCGGGCAAGCCGTCGTCGGCGGCACGCCCGAGCTGCACCATGAGCCTGTAAACCTCTAGCCTCGTCATCGACCGTTCTCTCCTCGTGCCCCGTTCTTCGAGTGGACGCCCAACTCGCGCATTCCGCGCAACTCTCCCCCTTGCCACATCCCTAAAAGATTAACATTTCATTAACAGCCGCGCTTTCTGGATGTGCGCGCTATTGCAGCTTTCGCGATAGCTGAAAAAACGGGAGAATACGGTGTTTGAACCATTATCCATTTGGGGGGTAGCATGGTCAGCATGGTGGATAGCAGGCGTCTGCCGGCCGGGCATGGCCGGGCTGAGAGCACGCTCGACTGGTACGAGGCGGCGGCGCACCGCTTCTTCGTGCTGAGCCAGCGCGGGCGGTTCCAGGACATCTGCTACGATCATGGCCGGCTGCTGGCGAACGAGATCGAGGACGGCGTCTTCGCCGAGGCCATCGACACGATCCGCGTCGACACCGACGCGCCCTCGGCCTGGCAGGACTGCCGCCGCCGACGCGATCTACACGCGCATCAACCGCGAGATCGAGGCGGCCTGCAGTCCCGAGTTCCGTCAGGGCATGACGGCGATGGCGCAGGGGTATTTCAGCGGCCATGCCGATCCGGAGTTCAGCGCCGACGACGTCGTCGCCGCCTGCCTGGCGATCGACGTCGGCAACATCGCCACGGGCTTCACCCGAAGGCTGAAGAAATACCTGGCCTCCGAGAACAGCGAGACGCTGGCCTACGCCATCGGCGCCATCGTGCAGTACCGCAGCGGCCGCTTCGGCGCCAATGTGCGGGCCGAGGCGGCGGGCGATCCGGGCCGCATCGCCCGCGCGCTCGAGCGGCGCGAGCGGCGGAGGCCGCGGGCGCGGATGGGCTGCACCGGCTTCGCCGTGGCGCCTGAGCTCTGCGCCGACGGCCGCGGCCTGCACGCGCGCAATTTTGACGGCGCGTTCTTCAGCTGGTGCCGCCATCCCGGCCTGTTCCTGGTAGACGAGCGCCCGGCGAACGCCGGTTATCACCGCTATGCCGCAATCGGCACGGCGGGGCTGCCCTATGCCGGCGGCATTTCGGGCATGAACGAGCGCGGCATCGCCGTCTCGCTGCACCAGATGTCGACGGTGAACTACACGACCGGGCAGGGCGACGGCAGGTCGGAGCTCGCCCCCGTCGTCCAGCAGCGCGTGCTGCGCGAGGCGGCGACGCTCGACGAGGCGGTGGACCTCGTGAAATCCATTCACCACTTCGCCTCGTGGACGATCGTCGTCTCGGATGCGCGCGCCGGCAGATCGCTGCGCATCGAACTGAACGGGTGCGAGAACGCGCGGGGCCGCTATGACGGCCAGGTGGTGCCCAGCGACGCGGCGCCCTGGATCTCGCAGAGCAACCACTTTCTCGCCAAGGCGCTGGAGGAGAAGAACCGCTTCTTCGAGGATGCGCACTTCACCAAGACGCTCGGCAAATGGCTGGAGACGCGGGCGCGGCGCGACATCGTCGATTGGCGGCTCGGCAAGGCCGTGGCGGCGCGCGAGGTCGACACCGACATGGCGCTGAACCTGCTGGCGGACCACCACGACGCGACGGTGGCCAGGGACCGGCGCAGCTTTGGCCGGACGATCTGCAAGGCCTATAGCCTGATGTCGACGATCGCCCGCGCCGACCCGGATCGCGGCCAGGCCGACGACAGCCTGTGGTTCACGATCGGCGAAAGCAAGCCCGGGCCGCATTCCACGATGGTTGGGCTCGCCATCGACTGGCAGGCATTGACTGCAAAGCCGGTCGCCAACCGGCCGGAGCGGCGGGCGCAAACGGTCTCTGGCGCTTTCGCCGCGGCCCTCGCCGCCTATTGCGCCGCCTTCGAGACGCTGGCGCGTCCCCGCATCGGCGGCCGGTATGTCGGCCGGGCGCTCACCGCGAATGAGGAGATCGCGCTGCGGAACGAAGCGATCCGCCATCTCGACCGTGCCGTGGCACTCGCCGAAGATGCGGGCGAGCTCGATCCGGGGTTCCGCTACATCCGCGCCCGGCTTCTGCACGAGGCGCGGGACTATCCGAAGGCTCGCCGCGACTGGCAGTTCCTGCGCAACCTGGTCGACAGCCCCAATCCCGCCAAGCGCCTGCTCGACTACGAGCAGGCGCTTGTGCTGATCTTCTCGGCCGCGACCGAGGACGCGCTGGGCGACGAGGACGCCGCGCGCAGCCTGGTCGACCGGGGTCTGGCGCTGCTCGACAAGGTGGAGAAGCGGCTGTTCCCCGCTGGCGTCCGACCGCATCAATACCTCGACGAGCTCCGCAAGGTCGCCGGCGCGATCAGGGCCGACGGCCCCCAAGCCGAGCTGCCCCCGGTCGACTGGGTCACCGTCGAATAGCGGTTGGCGAGAGGCGGGCGGACGACCGGTGGGCGATGGACCGAGCGTCGACCGGGCGGTTGTGCTCGACGCCGGCGCGCGATAGACGCTCGCGATGCCCGTCCAACTGGCCTACCTCGATCATGCCGCGCAGGGACCCGAGGCGGGGCCGCCGTTGATCGTCGCGCATGGGCTCTTCGGCTCGGCGCGGAACTTCAACACGCTCGGCCGGCGCTGGGCGGCGGACCGGCGAGTGATCCTGGTCGACATGCGCAATCATGGCGCCAGCCCCTGGGCCGACGACATGGATTATCCCGCCCAGGCCGGCGACCTCGCAGACGCGGTCGAGCGGCTGGCGGGCGGCCATGCGGTGATCCTCGGCCATTCGATGGGCGGCAAGGCTGCGATGGCGCTGGCGCTGACGCGGCCGGAGCTGGTCGCCGGGCTGATCGTCGCCGACATCGCGCCGATTGCCTATACGCACACGCACCTGCCTTACGTGCAGGGCATGCGCGCCGTCGACCTCGGCCGGGTGCGGCGCCGGTCGGACGCCGATCCGATGCTGGCCGATGCCGTGCCCGAGCCGAGCCTGCGCGCCTTCCTGCTGCAGAACCTGCTGGTCGAGGACGGCACCGCCCGCTGGCGCCTCAACCTCGAAGCGATCGAGCGCGAGATGCCGCGGCTGACCGGCTGGCCGGCGGACTGGCCGCAGTCGCGCTATCGACGGCCCGACGCTGATGCTGCATGGCGGCGCGTCGGACTATGTGCCGGCAGCGAGCAGGAAGCGGATCGGCGAGCTGTTCCCCGACGCCAAGATCGAGGCGATCGAGGGTGCCGGGCACTGGCTGCACGCCGAGAAGCCGGACGAGTTCGCCGCCGCCGTCGAGCGCTGGCTCGCGCGGCGGTAGCGGGGCGCTCAGCCCTCGTCGTTGTCGCCGTCAACGGGCGACGTTCTCGCGCGGACCGACACTGTCTTGACGACGCGGGACGACGCGTTCCTTCCAGAACCGCGGATCGTCCGTGATCTCGCGCGGCAGGGCGCTGCGGTCGAGCGTGCGCCGGCGTTGCTCGACGACCTCGACGCGCCAGTCCTCGCCCGGTTCGGCCGCGCCCGCCGCAGGACCTCCTCGCGCAGCCCGCCTCGCGCGCCTTCAGCCGCTTGATCTCGGCGCGCACCAGCTCGAGCTCGTCGGCCGGCGGCATGTTGCGGCGGTTTCCGCTCCGGCATGGGCATCCTGCTCCCTCGCTAGCCCGTCTCCCGGCTCCAGTCCCCGCCCATATCGCCCTGGTTGAGCGCGCGGGCAAGCATCGAACGCCCGGCGGCGCGAGGTCACGCGCGGGCGGAACCCTCGCGGTGCCTTGGCACGTCTCTCCCAGGTGAAGCATTTGCACACGGGAGGACCGCGATGGCCGACGACCGCGAAAATTCTGGGACATGATTGAGGATCAGCACGCCTGCATGCTGGTGACGCACGGGCCGGGCGGCACGCTGCACGCGCGGCCCGATGCACGCCATCGTCCGAGCGCGACACGCGCGAGATCCTGTTCTTCACGGCGCTCGCCGCCGGCAAGGCGCGCGAGATCGCGACCTCGGACGAGGTCTGCCTGACCTTCATCTCGCACAAGAAGAACGACTATCGTCGCCGTGCAGGGCAAGGCCGAGTTGACCGAGCGACCGGGCTCTGATCGACAAGCACTGGAACATCGATGGTCAAGGCCTGGTTCCCCGAGGGCAAGGACGACCCGAACCTGGGGCTGATCCGCGTGCAGTGTCCGCGGCCGGCGAGTATCTGGGATTCAAGCTCGTCCTCGGACATCGCCAACATGCTGCGCATGATGACCGCCGCCGGCACCGGCAAGCGCCCCGACATGGGCGAGAACGAGAAGGTGCGGTTCGGGTGAGCCGGACGAACGGGCGGCTTCGGGCGCGTCCTCGCCCGATCCCGCCCGGTTCTCGCCAGCGCGTCAGGCCGCCTTCGTAGCGCCGCGTCGCCGACGAGCGTGACGATGTCGGCCATGATGCGGTTCAGCTCGAAGTCCTTCGGCGTGTAGACGCGGGCGACGCCGAGCGCCCTCAAGGCGCGCGCATCGGCCTCGGGGATGATGCCGCCTGCGACGACCGGGATGTCCTCGATGCCCGCCTCGCGCATGCCCTCGACCACGGCGCCGATCAGCTCCATGTGGCTGCCCGAGAGGATCGAGAGGCCGACGACGTGGACGGACTCCTCCAGCGCGGCGTTGACGATCTGGGCGGGCGTCAGGCGGATGCCCTCGTAGACCACCTCCATGCCGCAGTCGCGCGCGCGCACGGCGATCTGCTCGGCGCCGTTCGAGTGGCCGTCGAGGCCCGGCTTGCCGACCAGGAATTTGATGCGCCGGCCGAGGCGGTCCGACACCGCGTCGACCGAGGCGCGGATCTCGGCCAGCCCGTCCGATGAGACCGCCACCGCCCGGCCGACGCCCGTCGGCGCCCGGTACTCGCCGAAGACCGAGCGCATGGCGGCGCCCCATTCGCCGGTGGTGACGCCCGCCTTGGCGGCGGCGATGGAGGGCGGCATGACGTTGCGCCCCTCGCGCGCCGCGGCGGTCAGCTCGGCCAGCGCCGCTTCGACCGCCGCCGCGTCGCGCGCCTCGCGCCAGGCGGCGAGGCGCGCCGATCTGGTCGGCCTCGACGGCGGGGTCGACCGTCAGCGCGCTGCCCTCGCCGGTCGAGAGGGGCGAGGGCTCGGTCTCGGTGTATCGGTTGACGCCGACGACCACGGTCTCGCCGGACTCGATGCGGGCGAGGCGCGCGGTGTTCGAGGCCACCAGCTCCGCCTTCATGTAGTCGATGGCGGCGACCGCGCCGCCCATCTCGTCGATCCGGGCCAGCTCGGCGCGGGCGCCTTCCTTCAGCGCCTCGACCTTGGCGCTCCACCACGGGCGAGCCGTCGAAGAGGTCGCCGTATTCCAGCAGGTCCGTCTCGTAGGCCAGCACCTGCTGGAGGCGGAGCGACCATTGCTGGTCCCAGGGGCGGGGCAGGCCCAGCGCCTCGTTCCAGGCCGGCAGCTGCACGGCGCGGGCGCGGGCGTTCTTCGACAGCGTGACGGCCAGCGTCTCCAGCAGGATGCGGTAGACGTTGTTCTCGGGCTGCTGCTCGGTCAGGCCGAGCGAGTTGACCTGCACGCCATAGCGGAAGCGGCGCAGCTTGGCGTCCTCGACGCCATAGCGGCTGGCGCAGATCTCGTCCCAGAGGTCGACGAAGGCGCGCATCTTGCACATCTCGGTGACGAACCGGATGCCGGCGTTGACGAAGAAGCTGATGCGGCCGACGACCTGCGGGAAATCCTCGGCCGGCACCTTGGGGCGCACCTCGTCGAGCACGGCGCAGGCCGTGGCGAGCGCGAAGGCCAGCTCCTGCTCCGGCGTCGCCCCGGCCTCCTGCAGATGGTAGGAGCAGACGTTCATCGGGTTCCACTTCGGGAACCGCGCGATAGCACCAGGTGGCGACGTCGCCGATCAGGCGCAGGGAGGGCGCCGGCGGGAAGACATAGGTGCCGCGGCTGAGATACTCCTTGATGATGTCGTTCTGCACCGTGCCGGTCAGTTTCGCCGGGTCCGCCCCCTGCTCCTCGGCCAGCGCGACATAGAGCGCCAGCAGCCAGGCGGCCGTGGCGTTGATCGTCATCGAGGTGTTCATGGTCTCGAGCGGGATGCCGTCGAACAGCGGCCGCATGTCGCCGAGATGGCCGACGGGCACGCCGACCTTGCCGACCTCGCCCTTCGCCAGCGGGTGGTCGCGAGTCGTAGCCGGTCTGCGTCGGCAGGTCGAAGGCGACGGAAAGCCCCGTCTGCCCCTTGGCCAGGTTCGCCCGGTAGAGCGCGTTCGAGGCCGCGGCCGTCGAATGTCCGGCATAGGTGCGGATGAGCCAGGGTTTGTCGCGCTCGGTCATGGGCGGTCTCCGCTATGTTGCGGTGCAGTATAGTCGGGCCACGAAAGTGCGCAACATTGTTTCGCCGTCGCCGGCAAAGCGTCAATGATATGCCGCCGCGGCGAATCGGGGCCGCGGCCGCATGCGCCGCGGCGACCAGCGGCGGAGGAGTGCGGCCATCATGCGCTATGCCGTCTATGTCAGCGCGGCCACGAAGCTGATGAGCGAGGGAGAGCTTTTGTCGCTCCTCGCGGTCAGCCGGGCGAGGAACGAGGCCGACGGGCTCACGGGCATGCTCCTCTACAAGGACGGAAGCTTCATGCAGGCCCTCGAAGGCGAGCCAGAGCCTCTCGAGCGAACCTGCCAGCGAATTCGCCACGATCCCCGGCACAGCGGATTGGTGTTCCTCCGCGAGGGAGAGATCGCCGAGCGGAGCTTTGCCGGCTGGGCGATGGGCTTTCGATCGGTCGCGCCCGAGCAACTGGAGACCGTGCCCGGGTTCGCGCGTCTGGGCGACGAAGCGTTCACCTCGCCGCGGATTGTGTCGAAGCCGCATCTGGCGGTCCGGCTGCTGAAGACGTTCCACGACACGACGGCCTAATCGAACCAGCGTGATCATCGACGCTTCCACGGGCGTGACTGACGTCAGGCGATTTCTCCTCCGATCTCTATGGCCGACGGCGCTCTCGGCTTGTTGGCGATGCATCCGCGCCTACTGACGGTTGCGAATGAAGGGTGCTAGCTTCGCCACGCGCGAGTCGCGTGCCGCGAGCACAGACGGCGTCCAACAACATTGGGGAGTGAAGCGATGACCAAGGCAGACGAGCGAGAAGACGGCGAGGCCCGCTTTGATCGGCGGGCCTTTTTGGCGGCCGCGGCGGGGGCGGCCGGCATCACGGCCATGGCGCCCGAGGCGTTCGCGCGTAATTTCGGGCCGGGCGCCGAGCCCGTGCGCTATCCCGACCCTGACATCATCGCGCTCGATCCGCGTTTCACCGCCAAGCTCGGCAACGCGCCGATCCGGCGGCACTATCTTGGCACGCTCTGGGCCGAGGGGCCGGCCTGGAACGGCGTCGGGCGATACCTTCTCTGGTCGGACATCCCGAACAACGAGCAGCTGCGCTGGCTGGAGGAGGACGGTCACGTCGCGCGCCGGTTCCGCTATCCGTCCGGCAACTCCAACGGTAACACCTTCGACTTCCAGGGCCGGCAGATCGCCTGCGAGCACGGCAACCGCCGCGTCGTGCGTTACGAGTACGACGGCTCGATCACCGTCTTGGCCGATGAGTTCGAGGGAAAGGAACTGAACGCGCCGAACGATGCGGTGGTGCACCCGGAGGACGGCTCGATCTGGTTCACCGATCCCGGCTACGGCGCGCTGATGAACTATGAGGGCCACCGGCTTGGTCTGGACTCGGTGCAGCCGATCCAGAAGGAGGCCGTCTACCGGATCGATGCGCAGTCGGGGCAGATGACCAAGCTGACGGACGAGCCCGTCAAGCCGAACGGGCTGTGCTTCAGCGAGGACTACACCAAGCTCTACGTCGCCGATACCGGGCGAACGCATTACCCCGAAGCGACGAGCCAGATCTGGGTCTTCGACATCGACGGGACGAGCCTGAAGAACGGGCGGCAGTTCACCTCGATGACCTTCGACGGCAAGACCGGCCTGGCCGACGGCATCCGCTGCGATGAGAGCGGCAATGTTTGGTCCTCGGCTGGTTGGGTCGGTGATGGCTATGACGGGGTGTTCGTCTTCGCGCCGAACGGCGACCGGATCGGCCAGATCCGTTTGCCCGAGATCTGCTCCAACCTGTGCTTTGGCGGCAGCAAGCGCAACCAGCTGTTCATGACGGCGAGCCAATCGCTCTACTCGGTGTTCGTCGAGACCACCGGCGCTCACATCACGTGAGGGTTCGGGGCGGGGGCGGGAACGCCCCCGCCCCTGACTCCGGCGGATGGCGGGGCACCGGGCAAGGGCGAGTTGCCGGTGCGTTAAGGGGATTGCAGCGATTGCCCCGGCGTGCTGCACTGCGCAAAACGCGGTGTCAGTCCCCCGCCCGAGAGAGCCAATGCCGGTCTTCAAGAAAATCCTGATCGCCAATCGCGGCGAGATCGCAATCCGGGTCAGCCGCGCCGCCAACGAACTCGGCAAACGGACGGTGTCCGTCTATGCCGAGGAGGACAAGCTGAGCCTCCACCGCTTCAAGACGGACGAATCCTATCTGATCGGCGAGGGCAAGGGGCCGGTCGAGGCGTATCTTTCGATTGACGAGATCCTGCGGGTCGCGCGCGCGTCGGGGGCGGACGCGATCCATCCGGGCTATGGTCTGCTGAGCGAGAACCCGCATTTCGTCGACGCCTGCACCCAGGCGGGGATCGCCTTCATCGGGCCGCGGGCCGAGACCATGCGGATGCTGGGCGACAAGGCGTGGGCCCGGCGGGCGGCGATCGAGGCGGGCGTGCCGGTGGTGCCGGCGACCGAGGTGCTGCCGGATCCGGCCGAGCCCGGCGCGATCGAGCGCATCCGCGCGATGGCCGACGAGATCGGCTATCCGCTGATGCTGAAGGCGAGCTGGGGCGGCGGCGGGCGCGGCATGCGCATCATCCGCAAGCCGGACGAGCTGGCCGACGCCGTGCGCGCCGGGCGGCGCGAGGCGGAAGCGGCCTTTGGCAATGGCGAGGGCTATCTCGAAAAGATGATCGAGAAGGCTCGCCACGTCGAGGTGCAGGTGCTCGGCTGCAAGCACGGGCATCTCTACCACCTCTACGAACGCGACTGCAGCGTGCAGCGACGCAACCAGAAGGTGGTGGAGCGCGCGCCGGCGCCATATCTGTCCGAGGCCGAGCGGGCCGAGCTCTGCGAGCTCGGGCTGAAGCTGGCGCGTCATGCGAACTACGAATGCGCCGGCACGATCGAGTTCCTGCAGGACATGGCCGACGGGCAGTTCTATTTCATCGAGGTCAATCCGCGCATCCAGGTCGAGCACACGGTAACCGAGGAGGTCACCGGCATCGACATCGTCAAGGCGCAGATCCGCGTCGCCGAAGGCGAGACGCTGTCCGCCGCGACCGGGGCGCCGAGCCAGGGTGACGTCCAACTCTACGGCCACGCCATCCAGTGCAGGATCACCACCGAGGACCCGCTGAACAGCTTTATCCCGGACTATGGCCGGATCACCGCCTATCGGGGCGCGACGGGGTTCGGCATCCGGCTGGACGGCGGGACGGCGTACAGCGGCGCCGTGATCACGCGGCACTACGACAGCCTGCTCGAGAAGGTGACGGCCTGGGCGCCGACGCCGGAGGAGGCGGTGGCGCGCATCGACCGGGCGCTGCGCGAGTTCCGCATCCGCGGCGTCGCGACCAACATCGCCTTCGTCGAGAACCTGCTGAAGCATCCCGATTTTGTCGCCAACCGCTATCATACGCGGTTCATCGACGAGACGCCCGAGCTGTTCGATTTCAAGCGGCGGCGCGACCGGGCGACCAAGCTGCTGACCTTCATCGGCGACATTACGATCAACGGCAATCCCGAGGCGGCGGGCCGGCCCCGGCCGCCGGCCGACGCCTCTCCGCCACGCGCGCCCGAGGTGCCGGCAGCGGCGCCGCCGGCGGGGCTGAAGCAGATGCTGGACGCCGAGGGGCCCCGGGCCGTCGCCGACTGGATGCTGGCGCAAAAGGGGCTGCTGATTACCGACACGACGATGCGCGACGCGCACCAGTCGCTGCTGGCGACGCGGATGCGCTCCATCGACATGGTTCGGGTGGCGCCGGCCTATGCGCACGAGATGCCGGGCCTCTTCAGCATGGAGTGCTGGGGCGGCGCCACTTTCGACGTCGCCTACCGCTTCCTGCAGGAGTGCCCTTGGCAGCGGCTGCGCAATCTGCGGGTGACGATGCCGAACCTGCTGACGCAGATGCTGGTGCGATCCTCGAACGTCGTCGGCTACACGAACCTTCCCGACAATGTCGTCCAGAAGTTCATCAGCCGCGCGGCCGAGACGGGGATGGACGTCTTCCGGGTCTTCGATCCGCTGAACTGGGTCGAGAACATGCGCGTCAGCTGCGACGCGGTGTTGAAAAGCGGCAAGATCCTCGAGGCCGCGTTCTGTTACACGGGCGACATCCACGATCCGGACCGGGCCAAGTACTCGCTGCGCTACTATGTCGGGCTGGCGCGTGAGCTCGAGGCGATGGGCGCCCATGTCCTGTGCATCAAGGACATGGCCGGGCTGGTGAAGCCAGCGGCGGCGACGGCGCTGGTGCGCGCGCTGAAGGACGAGATCTCGATCCCGATCCACTTCCACACGCACGACACCTCGGGCATCGCGGCGGCCTCGGTGCTCGCGGCCGCCGAGGCCGGCGTCGATGCGGCCGACGCAGCGATGGATTCGTTCTCGGGGCTGACCTCGCAACCCTGCCTCGGCTCGATCGTCGAGGCGCTGCGGCACCAGGAGCGCGATACCGGGCTCGACATCGCGGCGATCCGGCGGCTCTCGACCTATTGGGACCGGGTGCGGCGCATGTATTCGGCCTTCGAATCGGACATGCGCCACCCGACCTCGGAGGTCTACCAGCACGAGATGCCGGGCGGGCAGGTGACCAATTTGCGCGCCCAGGCGCGCAGCATGGGGCTGGAGGGCCGCTGGCCCGAGGTGTCGGAGACCTATGCGCAGGTCAACCAGATGTTCGGCGATATCATCAAGGTGACGCCGACATCGAAGGTCGTGGGCGACATGGCGCTGAGCATGGTTGCGGGCGGCTTCTCGCGGGCGGCGGTCGAGGATCCGGACACGGATGTCTCGTTTCCGGACTCGGTTATCGAGCTGATGCGGGGGGAGCTCGGTCAGCCGATGGGCGGGTTTCCCGACGCCATCCAGAAGAAGGTGCTGAAAGGGGCGGAGCCGATCGCGGCGCGGCCGGGCAGCCTGATGGAGCCGGTCGACCTCGAGGCGAACCGCGCCGAGGCCGCGGGGCAGATCGAGCGCGACACCATCGACGACGAGGATCTGTGCAGTTACCTGATGTATCCCAAGGTCTATCTCGACTATATGGGCCGCCGCCGCGAGTATGGCCCCGTGCGCGTGCTGCCGACGCCGACCTTCTTCTACGGCATGATGACGAACGAGGAGATCGCCGTCGATCTCGAGCCGGGCAAGACCTTGGTGATCCGCCTGCAGGCGGTCTCGGAGACGAACGATGAGGGAGAGGTCAAGCTCTTCTACGAGCTGAACGGGCAGCCGCGCGTCATCCGCGTGCCGGACCGTTCGGCGGCGGCGAAGGGTCGCGCCGAAAAGGCTGATTCGGGCAACGCCGCGCATGTCGGCGCGCCGATGCCGGGCTCGGTCGCCTCGGTCGCCGTCAGCGAGGGGCAGCGGGTGCGGGCGGGCGACCTTCTGCTGACGCTCGAGGCGATGAAGATGGAAACCTCGATCCATGCGGAGCGGGACGGGGTGGTCCAGCGCATCGCCGCGCCCGCCGGCACGCAGGTCGATGCCAAGGATTTGCTGCTGGTCTATGCCGCCTGAGGGTGGGGCGTTCTTCGGGGAACAGCAATGAGGGGCAGTGCGGCCGTCTTTCGGACGGCCATGGTTCTCGCCGCGGCGTTGCTGGCTGCGGGGCAGGCCGACGCCGTCGATTCGGACGTGCAGCTCTGGTCCGCGGTGAAATGGGACCATCGATGGAGCGAGCACTGGAGCAGCGGCATGAAAGGCGAGATTCGCGTCGCCGATGATGTGACGAGCTTCAGCGTCTTTCAGGTCGAGCCCTCGATCAGGTATCACATCGACACGCGGTGGGCCTTGGGCCTGAGCTACGAGTTCACCCAGAAGGCGCCCGGCGACGGGGTCGAGCACGATGTGATGCAAGAGGCCGTCTTCGCCCACAGGCTGGGCGGGATCGAGTTCTCGCACACCGGCAAGATGGTGGAGCGCATCATTACTGACGTGCCGGGGGTGATGCCCCAGCTCCGCTATGTCGCCGGTGCGCGCTACCCGCTCGGCGCGCGGCTTTACCTGTCGGCCTTCGACGAGGTGCGCGTGAACCTACGCAACCCCGGCACGGGGCCGGTGCCGGGGTTCGAGCAGAACCGGCTCTATGGCGGGATCGGCGCTCATCTCGACGCGCTTGTGCGGGCCGAGATCGGCTATCTCTGGCGCTATGAGCGCGAGCGGCAGGACGCCGCCGAGAGCGACAACGTCGTCTACCTGCAGATCGTGCTGAGCGACGGCTGGCGACCGTGACGGGCGCGCCGACAACCGAAGCGCTCCGCCTCGAGGCCGATCTCGGAGCCTTCCAAAGCAGATCGCCCGCCCCCACAACGCGGTGCGGGGAATGACGGGCGCCGTTGTCGGTCACGCGATCAGATGGTGCGCAAGGTAGGCAAAGGTTTCTCCGCCCCAGTCGGTAAACGTGACGGTGGTGTCCTGGTCAAGCGCCACCGACAGCCCGTCAGCGTCGAGGCTGATGCGCGGGCGATCGGAGCCCATATTGGCAAAGTAGAGCGAGTCCTCGTCCGGGTCGAAGTCCAGGATCGTGGTATGCGAAGCGCCGGCAGCGTCGAGGCGGAATTGGTCCGCGCCGGCGCCGCCGCAGACGACATTCTTGCCGGTACCGGGATCGAACAGGTCGTTGCCGTCGCCGCCGATCAGCGTATCGTCGCCGTCCCCGCCGAGGAGCCCGTCGTCGCCCACGCCGCCCTGGAGCAGATCGTTGCCGGCGCGCCCGTAGAGGGTGTCGTCGCCATCGTCGCCGCAGACGATGTCGTTGCCGCTGCCGGCATCGAAGACGTCGTTGCCCTCGCCGCCGATCAGCGTGTCGTCGCCGGCGTCGCCGAGGAGCGCGTCATCGCCCGCGCCGCCCTGAAGCAGATCGTTGCCCGCGTGGCCGTAAAGCGTATCGTTGCCCTCGGCCCCGCGCAGCTCGTCATCGCCGGCCATCCCTCCGAGCACGTCGTCGCCCGCGTAGCCGAGCATGAAGTCGGCCTTTGCCGACCCCGGCATCTCGTCATTGCCGTCAGTGCCGGCCATCCGCGTCATCGCCTTGAAGACGTCCGTCTGGATGTCGTCGACGGCGGAGTTGCGGACGATGATGTCGCTGAGCCGCGTGTTCCAAAGATGGTCCAGTTCCTCCTCGGAGAAGCCGAGCCCCTGGCTCCAGAACATGTCGCCGGCGCGCAGCCTGGTGAACTGGTCGATCATCACGGCTGCAAAGGTCTCGCCGACCATGCCGTCCGGGATGTGGTCCTCGGCCAGCCCGCCGACCCATGCATCGACCAGGTCGACATCGCCGTAGATCGCCTCGAGGCGATCGGCCAGATCCGTGTCCGCGGTGATCTGGTCGAAGCTGGTCACCTTTTCCAGGCCCACCGCCTCGCGCAGCTCGTTGTAGGAAGGAACGCCGAGGTCGCGGCCGCGCTGGATGTTGACCGCGGCGAGGTCGAGCCCGCCGCCCGGCGCGCCGAAGAGGAAAGAGCGGACATCCTCGACGATCATCGGGTCGAATTCCTGCGCCGTCTGGGTGGCGCCGCCGCGCAAAATGTCCTCGATGCCGTTCTCGTTGACGAAGCTCGGCGTGAAGAAGGCCTCGCGCAGCGACAGGGCGCCCTCGCTCTCGCCGTTTTCGGCGACGAGCTGGAGATTGCTCGAGAGCAGTGTGTGCCCCATCCGGAAGACGGCCGTCGAGAACTCGAGCGAGATCTGCGGGTTCACCGTCGGGTCGTAGCCGGCATAGTCGCCGAGAGCACCTTCGCCGAGCAGGATCGGCAGGAATTCGTTATAGGTGACCGCCTGGACGAGGGTCTCGATCCGCGCCCGGGCGGCGTGGAAGAGCTCGTCATCGGTCAACGACGGATCCCGCACGGCAAGCTCGTCCACCATGCGGTTGTGTTCGCGCGTGAAGAGCGTGTGCATGGACATCAGCGCGACGTTCTCGGCGGCGCGGGTGTCGCCGGTCAGGACATTCGTGCCCTCGAATTTCAACAGCGCGTCCTCGGTCATGACGAGCTTGCCGCCATCGGCGCGCATCGCCTGGAGCGTCTGCTCGGTCGAGCCGTAGATCATCGAGGCGTCGATGAGGGCGGTGATCTGGTTGGCATAGCCTGTCTCGGTCGGCTCGGCGCGCACGAAGGGGATGGTCGTGCCCGGGGCGAAGACGGGGTCGTCAGCCGGAACGCCGATCGACGCGGGCTCGGTCGTCCCCGCCTCGGTCAGCCCGAGGTCGTGGTCGAGGAACTGGCCCCACATCCAGAGGAAGTCCGAGGCGCCCTTGGCGTTCGGGACGTCGGCGCCGTGCTGCTGGACCACGGCGTTCGATATCTCGCGCGGCCCCGGCCGGTCCGCGCCCGCTATCTCGCCATCCGGCCCGCGGCCGTCCTGGCCGAGCCGCAACAGGTCGCTGCCCGCCGCTCCCCATAGCGGCTGCAGCGGGTTGGTGCCATAGCCATCCGGCGGTCGGATCGGCAACCAATCGACCGATGCAACTTCCAATGAGTGCGGAGTGGAGTACTTTCCCGTGCAAGTATAGGGCGCCTGAAAGCAATGAAAACGCATGAGACTCCCCCCTGAAACAATATTAAACTACGTTAACACGAGAGAATTGCTTCCGCAACGGGAGGCGCTGTTGCCGCGATCCCTCGGCAGGGCGGCGCCGACGGGTCGGCGACGCGCTGGGGGGCTTCTCAGCCCTGGGTCAGGCGGACTTTCGGGCGATAGAAGACGTGCCGTCCGATCTTGGCCGTGCGGACATAGCTCCGCGACCAGCTCGGCCTGACGGACGTGGCGTGGAAGTAGAGCGCCTCGTCCGTCAGCGTGCGCGGCTTGCCGGCGAGCATCAGCCAGGCGACCTTGCCGATCCTGTCGAAAACGCTGCGGTTCGCGACATGCTCCTTCAGCCCGTCGCACATATAGGAGAACTGGCACCCTTTGCGGTCCGCGCCCTGCTTGACGACGCGGCAGACAGAATCCGGATAGAGCGTGGAGTCGACGCGGTTGAGGATCACCTCGGCCACCGCGAGCTGGCCCTCGAGGTTCTCGCCGCGGGCCTCGAAATACATCGCCTCGGCGAGGCAACGCCACTCTGGCGAGCGATCCTGGATCTCGATCCGGTCGACCACATCGACGTCGAGGTCGTTGCCCAGGCTGGCCACGAGCTGCGCCGTGGTCATCTCGGCCTGGGCGCCGTCGGCGCGCCGCGAGGCATCGATATCCTGGCTGTTCAGCGCGTCGATCACGGCGATTGCCTGCCGCTCGCGCCGGGGAGCGCCGTCGCTCTCCGGCTGGATGCGGGCGAGGGACGCGGCCCGGGCAAAGTTCCGCGTCTCGGAAAAGGCGCTGAGGGCCGCCAATTCGTCGTCGAGCGCGTCGGCGAGAGCGGCCTTGTAGACGCTCTGGTCGCGCTGGTCGCGCCATTCGGTGGTGTCGCCGGCCGCATAGCCTGCCGGGATCAGCATCACGGCGACAAAGATGGCTGCCAAGCCCGCTCGACGCGGACCGGTTCGCTCACTGTCCATATCCGTCTCCCTGTTCTGGGCTTTCGCGTGATGGAGGCGGTTCGAACCCGACCTCCGACACCTCCTGGCAAAGCGCTACACGGACCACACGCACCACGGTCCGGCTGCTGGCGACCCTAGCGCCAAAATGCAACCGGGTCAGCGGTGACTCGACGCAAGGGCTAACGTTTGGTCATCCCGAACGGATTCCCGAATGCGGCAGAAAGCCGCGACTCGACATCTTTGGCCTGGCTAAACGGTTCAATCTGGAACATTTTTCCAGGATCCGGTCCCAGGCGACGGAGCCCCTCGGTCCCGAAACGATCGCCTATCTGCTGCAGGGCCCAGTGAGTTCGCCTGCGCTTGGTGGCGCTTGACGGGGGCTTCCAGACGATGGGCCGCTGCCTCGACCGAATGGCTCAGCGCGGCCAGGCCTTCGCCGCCGGCGGCTGAGCAGGCGATCACGGGCACAGGCCGCGTGGCGAGCGACAGCGCCGCCGTCAGCTCGGCCCGGGTGCGCGCCGCCGGGCCGCCGATGTCGGCCTTGGTGACGGCGACGACGTCCGGCACCTCGAGCACGCCGGCCTTCATGTGCTGCACCATGTCGCCGGCGCCGGGCGGCACGCAGAGCAGCACGAGGTCGGCGACGCCGGCGACCGCCGTCTCGGACTGACCGACGCCCACCGTCTCGATCAGCACCAGGTCGAACAGCGCGCGCATCAGCACCATCGACGGAAAGACCATGGCCGACAGCCCGCCCAGCCGGTCGCGCGCCGCCATCGAGCGGACGAAGACGCCCCCGTCGGCCGGGTCGACGGCCAGCCGCGTGCGGTCGCCGAGCAGCGCCCCGCGCGAGCCCGCCGAGCTGGGGTCGACGGCGATGACGCCGATGGTCTTGGCATCGGAGCGGGTCCCCGTTCCATCGGCGCCCCGCCAATGCCGGATCAGCGCGTCGACCAGCGTCGACTTGCCGGCGCCCGGCGGCCCGGTCAGGCCGAGCGCGAGGCCGCGCGGCTGCGCGAAGGCCTCGTCGAGCAGCGCCAGCGTCTCGGGCGCATCCGGCCGCGCCTCTATCGAGGCCAGCGCCGCGGCCAGCGCGCGCTTGCCGCCCGAGGCGAGGGCGTCCAGCATCAGAGCGCCTCGGGCGCGCTCCGCTCGGCGCGCGCCCGGATCGCCGCCTGCGCAGCCGCGAGCCGCGCGACGGGCACCCGGAAGGGCGAGCACGAGACGTAGTCGAAGCCCGCCCGCTCGCAGAACTCGATCGAGCGCGGGTCGCCGCCGTGCTCGCCGCAGATGCCGATCGATATGTCGGGCTTGCGTGCCCGCGCCCGTTCGATGCCCGTGCGCATGATCTCGCCCACGCCCTCCAGGTCCAGCGTGTGGAAGGGGTCGTGCGGAAAGACGCCCTGCGCGACATAGTCCGGCATGAAGCGCCCGGCATCGTCGCGGCTGAGGCCATAGAGCATCTGCGTCAGGTCGTTCGTGCCGAAGCTGAGAAAGCCCGCATGGGCGGCGATTTCGCCGGCGCGCAGGCAGGCGCGCGGCGTCTCGACCATGACGCCCACGGTGAACTCGACCATGACGCCCTGCTCGGCGTCGACGGCTTCGGCGACGGCGCCGATGGCGGCGGACAGCACCTCGAGCTCGCGCACGGCGGAGACCAGCGGGATCATGATCTCGGGGCGCACCGGCGAGCCGGTGATGCGGCCGGCCTCGACCGCCGCCTCGAAGATGGCGCGGGCCTGCATCTCGTAGATCTCGGGGTAGGCGATGCCGATGCGGCAGCCGCGCTTGCCGAGCATCGGGTTGAACTCCTCCAGCTCGGCGGCGCGGGCGGCGATCTTGGCGAGCGGCACGTCGAGGGCGGCCGCCACCTCGCGCATCTCGGCCTCGCCATGCGGCAGGAACTCGTGCAGCGGCGGGTCGAGCAGGCGCACGGTGACGGGGCGGCCCGGCATCGCCTCGAAGAGCTGGATGAAATCGCCCTTCTGCATCGGCAGCAGCTTGGCCAGCGCCGTGCGCCGTTCTTCCTCGGTGCCGGCGAGGATCATCTCGCGCATGGCGGTGATGCGGCCACGCTGGAAGAACATGTGCTCGGTGCGGCACAGGCCGATCCCCTCGGCGCCATAGTCGCGAGCCGTCAGCGCGTCGCCCGCCGTGTCGGCATTGGCGCGCACGCCCAGGCGCCGCGCCTCGTCGGCCCAGTCGAGCAGCGTGGCGAAGGCACCGGTGGCCTCGGGCTGGAGCATCGGCACGGTGCCGGCCAGCACCTGGCCCGTCGTGCCGTCGACCGTGATGATGTCGCCCTGCAGAAGGACACGGCCGTCGGGCGCCGTCAGCCGACCCTTGGCGCGGTCGAGGCGGAAGCTGTTGGCACCGACGATGCAGGGCTTGCCGAGGCCGCGGGCGACCACGGCGGCGTGGCTGGTCATGCCGCCGCGCACGGTCAGGACGCCCTTGGCGGCGTGCATGCCGCGGATGTCCTCGGGGCTCGTCTCGATCAGCGCCAGGATGGCGGCGCCGTTCTGGGCGCGGGCGGCCTCGGCGGCGTCGGGGGAGAAGACGAGCGGGCCCGAAGCCGCGCCCGGCGAGGCGGGCAGCCCCTGGCCGAGCAGGTCGCGGGCCGCGTCGGGGTCGATGGCGGGGTGGAGCTGCTCCTCGAGATGGGCTGGGTCGACGCGCATCAATGCGGTCTCGTGGTCGATGGCGCCCGTCTCGGCCAGGTCGACCGCAATGCGCACGGCGGCCCGCGCGCCCCGCTTGGCGGGCTTGACCTCCAGGATGTGCACCTGGCCCTCGGCCACGGTGAACTCGAGCGCCACGGCGTCGCCGATCGCCTGCTCGAGCCGGCGGCTGGCCTCGCGCAGCGCCGGGACGGCCTGCGGCGCCGTCTCCTCGAGCGCGGGCTCGTGCAGGCCGAGCTCTCGGCGCTCTTCGGCCGTCAGCACCTGCGGCGTGCGCAGGCCCATCAGCGCGTCCTCGCCCTGCGCCTGGGCCAGGTAGCGGCCGGTCAGCCGGGGGGCGCCCGTCGTCTCGTCGCGCAGCTGGGCGACGCCGGCGCCCGAGGGGCTGGCGCCGAGTCCCAGCGCCATCGCCTGGACGATGGTGCCGAGCGGCGCCTCGGCCGCGCCCATGGCGGCGCGGCGGGCGGCCGCGCGCCGGCTGGCCCAGAGCCGGGGCAGGGCCTCGAGCGCGCCGTCGAGCTGGGCGCGGGCGTCGTCGGGAAAGGGGCCGGCGCCGGCGTCCTCGATCAGCCTCAGGCAGGTCTGGGCGAGCTCGGCCAGCCGGAGCGCGTCGAGCTCGGTCTCGCTCTCGACGCCGGCCAGGCGGAGCGCGTCGTGCAGCGCGTATTCGAACTCCTCGCCCTCGACGCCGAGCGCCGCCGCGCCATAGGCCTGGATCAGCCGGCGATGCAGGTCGCGCGCGGCCCGCTCGCCATGCCGGGCGGCGAGCGCCGGCAGGGTGGCCGAGGTCAAGCCGATGTTGAGGATGGCGGGCGCGATGCCGCCCGCCGGCACCTCGGCCGCTGGCCGGACCGACAGGAGCAGCGGCCGGTCCGGGCAGCCGAGGCGGAGGCCAGTCGCCTCCTCCAGCCGGGCGAGCGCGGCGTCGATCTCGCCCTCGTGCCCGGCCGCGAGCGCGAAGCCGGGTGGCACCGTCAGCCCAGCCGCGTGCGCCGCCGCCAGCAGCGCCGGTTTTTCCCCATGCAGCCCCGGATGAGGTGCGGGCCCGTCGAGCGCGATCCAGCCAATGGTCATGCCGGCGTCATACGCCCGCGTTGTGCAGTGCACAAGGGGCGGGGTTTCGGGGGCGCGCGGTTCGGCCCGGTTCTCGCACGCTTTCGAGAGCCGCGGGCAAAGCGGCGCCGCTTTGAGCGGCGGCCGGGCGGTCAAGCCGCCCGGCACTGCTCGATAGGATTCTTGCCGAAATGAACCTGCATCAACACCTTGGGTGGGCAGGAGGCGGGGCTTGTCGGCGGCCGGGGTCAGCCCTCGATGGCGTCCCAGATGGCGACGCGGCGCATGACCTGGCGCACGCGGGTCAGCAGGCACAGCCGGTTGCGGCGGACGACCTGGTTTTCGGCGTTCACGGTGACCTTGTCGAAGAAGGCGTCGATGGGCGCGCGCAGGCGCGCCATCTCGGCCATGGCGGCGGCGAAGTCCTCGGCTTCCAGCGCCGCGGCGATGGCGGGCTCGGCCGCGTCGAGCGCGGCGACGAGGGCGTGCTCCTCGGCCTGCTCGAACAGGCGCGGCTGCACTTCGCCCTCGAAGACGACGTTCGGGCCGGCCTCGTCCTCGGCCTTGGCGACGATGTTGGCGGCACGGCGGTAGCCGATGAGCAGGTTCTCGCCGTCTTCGGTGGCGAGGAAGTCCTGCAGCGCGCGGACGCGGTTGACCAGCAGGACAAGGTCGTCCTGCGGCTGCCCGTGCTGACCAAGCTCGAAGCAGGCTTGGATGACGTCGTGCCGGATGCCCTGGTCGCGGAGGTAGACCTTGAGCCGGTCGAGCAAAAGGAGATAAGATCATCTACCTTTGTTGTGCCCGCCGAGCGCCATTCTATACCTGAGCGCTGAGAGACCAGAACATCCACTAATTCGTCGATGACGCTCCTAACTTTTGACGCCTCACTCTCATGCACGCTGCGCAAGTCCTTGATGGATTGTCTCAGCTCAATTCTCTCTCCAGTGAAGCTCTCAATCTCCTTCACCAAGGCATGTGCGCTTTCAATTTCGTCACGATAGGAACGGCGGAGATCAACGCGCATACGCTCATAGATGCGCTCTCGACCGAAGACAGCGCTCGATAGAGCGCTGTCTTTCAAGTTTAAACGTAGATTGTTATCATTAATGATTCGGATTACCCCCAACGCCGCCCGCCTCAGCGCGAAAGGATCCTTGCTGCCGGTCGGCTTTTCATCGATGGCCCAGAAGCCGGTCAGCATGTCGAGCTTGTCGGCCAGCGCCACGGCGATACTGACGGGGTGCGTCGGCACGGCGTCGGAGGGGCCGAGGGGGCGGTAGTGTTCCTCGCACGCCTCCGGCACGCCGGAGTCGTGGCCGGCGGCCTGGGCGTAGTAGCGGCCCACCGTGCCCTGGAGCTCGGGGAACTCGTAGACCATCTGGCTGGCCAGATCCGCCTTGGCGATGCGGGCGGCCTCGGCGGCGAGGTCCGGCTTGGCGCCGACGGCGGGCGCGATCTCGCGCGCCAGCGCCTCGATGCGGCGGACGCGCTCCGCTTGCGTGCCCAATTTCGCATGGAAGGTGACGGTCTCGAGCGGCTTGGCCATGCCCTCCATCCCGACCTCGCGCACGGTGCGCAGGTCGTTCTCCCAGAAATAGCGGGCATCCGAGAGGCGCGCCGTCAGGACACGGGCGTTGCCGGCCAGGATGGCCGCGCCGCCGTCGGCAGCTTCGATGTTGGCGACAGTGATGAAATGGCCGATCCGGCCTGCCTTGTCGCGGACCGAGAAGAACTTCTGGTGCTCGCGCATCGAGGTCTGCAGCACCTCGGGCGGCAGGTCGAGGAACTGCGCGCCGATCTCGCCCATCAGCGCCACGGGCCATTCGACCAGGCCCGCCACCTCGGCCAGCAGGCCGGGGTCGGGGACGACCTCCAACCCCCGCGCGAAGGCGAGCTGCGCCGCGTCGTGCTCGATACGCTGGGCGCGGTCATGCGGGTCGAGGATGACACGCGCCTGCGCCAGCTTGTGCGCATAGTCCTCGAAGCCGGTGACGCGGATCGGCCCGGGCGCCATGAAGCGGTGGCCGCGCGTCGTGTCGGAGGCGGCGATGCCGTCGATCTCCAGCGGCACGATTTGCGCGCCGGCTTCGTCAGAGAGGATGCAGAGGATGGATTGCAGCGGCCGCACCCAGCGGAGCGAGCCCGACCCCCATCGCATCGACTTCGGCCATGGGAAATTGCGGACGGCGTGCTCGACCGCGGCGGCGACGACCTCGGCGGCGGGCCGGCCAGGGCGGCGGATGGCGGCGAACCAGACCTGGCCCTTCTTATCGTCGCGCGCCTCCAGCTGCTCGCGGACCAGGCCGGTGGACCGCAGAAAGCCCTCGAGCGCCTTCTCCGGCGCGTCCGTGCGCGGGCCGCGGCGTTCCTCCACCGTCTCGGGCGTCATCTTGGGCAGGCCCTCGAGCGCCAGCGTCAGCCGCCGTGGCGTGGCGAAGGCGCGGCCGCCGGCATGGGTCAGCCCCGCCTCGACCATGTGATCGGTGACGAGACGCCTCAGATCCTCGGCCGCGCGGGCCTGCATCCGGGCGGGGATTTCCTCGGAGAAGAGCTCGAGCAGCAGGTCCATGGGAGGTCTTCCGGGCGCAATCTCTGGGCGGGCGGGCCCTGGGCGGGCGGGTCGGGGCGGGCGGGTCGGGGTCGCCTCCTAACGCAGCCAGGAGCCGAAAGCGACAGCGAGTTGCGGCGTGCCCGGCCCTGGCCCGGCCCTGATCCGGCCCAGGACCTGGCCCTGCCGCCAACCTCCGTCAGTTCTTGCGCACGACGCAGGGCGTGCCGATCCGGCGCAGCCGGCCACACAGCTCGGCCGCCTCGGCCCGGCTGCCGACGCCCACGCGCGCCGAATAGGCCGTGCGCCCGGCGACGAGCCGCGAACGCACGATGACGGCGTCCCGGTCGCCGATCAGCGCCGCGGCGCGGTTGCGGGCGCGGGCATAGGCCTTCAGCGCCGCGCCCTGGCTGATGCCGGCGGCGATCTGCACGCCCCAGGGCTTGCGCTTGCCTGTCGAGACGGCCATGGCGCGGGTGGCGATCACCGGCATGCGGGCGCAGGCTTCGTAGAAGTCGAGCCCCTTCTCCAGCGGCCGGTGCTCGACCTCGCGACCGCGCTCGCGGAACCACTCGACCGGGCGGTTGGTGATCGAGAGCACATAGTCGATGGTCTCGTAGGGCAGGGCGCCGCCGCCGCGGGTCAGCCAGGCCGCGACCCGATTGGGTCCCCCGTTATAGGCAGCGGCCGCGAGCCCGAAATTGCCGAACTGCGCCTTGAGGTCGGCCAGGAAATGGGCCGAGGCGGGGATGGCCTGGCGCGGATCCCAGGGGTCGTCGAGCCCGCGCATCTCGGCCGTGCCCGGCATGAACTGGGCGACGCCCTGCGCGCCGACCGGGCTGAGGGCGCGCACGTCGAAGCGGCTTTCCTTCCAGATCAGCCGGGCGAAGAACTCGGGCGGCAGCCCGTGCCGGCGCGCGGCGTCGGCGATCAGCGTGCACAGCCCGGGCGCGTCGAAGGACAGCGCGGCCGGTCGCGGCCGGGGCAGCGGCACCACTTCGGCCCCCATCTGCGGCCCGTCGCGCGCCACCGCGGGCGGGCCAGGGAACGGCGCGGCCTGCAGGGCGAGGAGAGCGACGAGAGCCGCGCCGAACGCCCTGCGCATGCGGTCAGACGGTCAGCGCCCGGCGCGGGCGCGGTCGCGCCGCGAGGACATCGGCTGGAAGGCCACGGCGACATGATGCTGGCAATAGGGCTTGCCCGGCACGCAGCCGAGGCCGCAGAAGGCGAAATCATCGTCCGTTGGGTCGCCGATCGGCCATTTGCAGGTCCGCTCGGTCAGCTCGAGCAGGGTGACGCGCTTGGCGAACTTCTCGATCTCGGCCAGCGTGGCGCGCGCCGCCTCTTCCTCGGGTGTCGGCGCGCCGGGGGCACGCGGCTGGGTCGCGTCGCGGATGACGGGCGCAGCGCGGCGCGCGGCGGGGGCGGGCAGCATCTCCTCAGCCACGGCGGGCTGCGGCTCGGGCGCCGGGCCTGCGTCGGCGGGCGCGGCGGGCCTCGCCGGGGGAACGGTCGCGACGCTCGCTGCGGGCTCGGCGGGCCGGCCGTCCTCCTGCCCCGGGCCGCGGTTCGACAGGCCGAGCCGATGCACCTTACCGATCACGGCGTTGCGAGTGACGCCGCCCATGACCTTGGCGATCTGGCTCGCGCTCATGCCCTCGCCCCAAAGCTCCTTCAACTTGTCGACCCTCTCGTCGGTCCAGGACATCTCGGTTTTCCTCCGCGGGGCTGGCGCGGACGCCGGCCGGATCAGAGCCCCTATCTTATGCGGCGGCGGCGCGGTTACAAGACGGCCCCCCGCTTGGGAATCCAACTGGCGCCCGAGAAGCGACAGGCGAGAGAGGAGAAGCCGATGGCCGGCGCACCGCCGACCCAGCCATCCGTGCCGAGCCGCGGCATGGGGCAACGCCGCTTCGGGCGGTTCAACTGGCTCGGACTATGGACGCTGACCCTGCGCGAGGTGATGCGCTTTCTCAGCGTCTACACGCAGACCATCCTGGCGCCGGTCGCGACCTCGGTGCTGTTCATGACGGTCTTCGGCCTGGCCTTCGCGGCGCGGCGGGGGCCGGTCGGAGACATCCCGTACCTGCAGTTCCTGGCGCCCGGCATCCTGATGATGGTGGTCATCCAGAATGCCTTCGCCAACACCTCGTCCTCGATCATGATCTCCAAGGTGCAGGGCAACATCGTCGACACGCTGATGCCGCCGCTCAGCCCGGGCGAAATCCTGCTGGGCTATATCGCCGGGGGCGTGGTGCGCGGCCTCGTCTGCGCCTCGGCGGTGATGCTGGTCGTGTTTCCCTGGGCCGGGATATGGCCGGCGCACCCGCTCTGGATGCTGTGGTTCGCGCTCGCCGCCTCGGTGATCCTGTCGCTGCTGGGCATCCTGGCCGGGATCTGGTCGGAGAAGTTCGACCAGATGGCGGCGATCACCAACTTCGTGATCACGCCGCTCAGCTTTCTCAGCGGCACCTTCTATTCGGTCGAGGCGCTGCCGCCGGCCTTCGACACCGTGCTGCACCTGAACCCGTTCTTCTACCTTATCGACGGGTTCCGCTACGGCGCGCTCGGGACGGCCGATTCGCATCCCTGGCTCGGCTTCGCGATCACGCTGTCGGTCGCCGTTGTGCTCTGGCTGCTGGCGCTGCGCTGGCTGAGCACGGGTTACCGGCTGAAGGCCTGAGCGACGGCGCGCCCCGGGGCGCCCCATGGTCGCCCCCGGGGGCGGCTCGGGGCGGGGCCCCTTCTCTCAGTGCGACGGTTCGGGCCGCGTGGTCTCGAAATTGCGCAAGGCCTCGTTGGCGGATTGAGGCGTCGCGCAGGCGGCGAGCGTCGTGCCGAGAAGCACGAGCAAAAGGGTCTTCATCGCAGGTTCCCTCGGGGTTGCTGCACCAGATGGGAACAACGCGCGGCGCCCGGAAAGGTGCGGCCCGCCCGCGCGGTGAGCCACAGGCTGACCCGGTAGCCCATCGGATGGTCGCCTGCGGGATCCTACCGGCAAGCCGAGAACATAATTTCGAGCGCCTGCGCCGCGCCCGCCAGCGGGATCGCCAGCCTGTCGCCCTCGGTCGACAGCGTCAGGGCCGCGCCGGCGCGCAGCCGCCCGATCAGCGGGTCGTCATGCGGGACCATCAGCACGGGGACCGGGCCGAACATCTCGGGCTCCTCGATCGTCGCGAGCCGCGTCTCGGCCTCGCCGTCGACTTCGACGGGGCATGCCACGGAGCAGCGCAAGGATGGCGTCGGGATGGCGGCGGGCGGAAAGCGTCGGGCCGCCCTGGTCCGGCGCGCCTGGCGTTAGTCAGCGACCAGGCTGCTGCGGCCAGGCTGCTGCGGCCAGTCAGCTGCCCGTCGGCGCGTTGACAGCCATGGGCCGAACTCTCATAGTCGCCCCCCGTCGCCCCGAGGCATGCGGCCTGCGGGGCGTCATGCGTTTGAAACGGCCCGGCGCGCGCGAGCGCCCGGCCAAGAGAGGAGAGACTGCCGTGATCGCGCCCGTCATGCCGACCTACGCACGGGCACCGCTCGCCTTCGAGCGGGGCGAGGGCTCCTGGCTGATCTCGACCGAGGGCGAGAGGTATCTCGACTTCGGCGCCGGGATCGCCGTGAACGTCCTCGGCCATGCTCACCCGACGCTTGTGGCGGCGTTGGAGGACCAGGCGCGACGTCTGTGGCACACCTCGAACCTCTACGAGGTGCCGGGGCAGGCAGCGGCTGGCGTTGCGGCTGGTCGAGGCGACCTTCGGCGACACCGTGTTCTTCTGCAATTCGGGCGCCGAGGCGATGGAGCTCGCCATCAAGATGGCGCGTAAGTACTGGTCGGCGAAAGGCGAGGCGCGCCACCGGATGGTGACCTTCGAGGGCAGCTTCCACGGCCGGACGCTCGCCACCATCTCGGCAGCCGGCAACAAGAAGCACACCGAGGGCTTCGGCCCGCTGCTCGACGGCTTCGACATCGTGCCGCTGAGCCTCGAGGCGGCGCGCGCCGCCATCGGGCCCGCGACGGCGGCGATCATCATCGAGCCCGTGCAGGGCGAGGGCGGCATCCGCCCGGTGCCCTTCGAGCTGTCTGCGCGGCCTGCGGGCGCTCGCCGACGAGCACGGGCTGCTGCTGGTCTTCGACGAGATCCAGACGGGCGTCGGCCGCACCGGCACGCTCTTCGCCTACGAGCAGGCGGGCGTCGCGCCCGACATCATGGCGGCTCGCCAAGGGCATCGGCGGCGGCTTTCCCATGGGCGCCGTGATCGCCACCGAGGCGGCCGCCGCGGCGCTGGTGGCGGGGACGCACGGGTCCACTTTCGGCGGCAATCCGCTGGCGATGGCGGTCGGCAACGCGGTGCTCGACGAGGTGCTGGCGCCGGGCTTCCTCGACGAGGTCAAGCGCAAGGCCGGCCTGCTGCGCCAGCGGCTGGCCGCCGTGGCCGACAGCCACCCTGACATCATCCAGGAGGTCCGCGGGCTGGGCCTGATGATCGGCGTCAGGCTGCGCGACGGCGTGGCGCTCGAACGACGCTGGTGGCCGCGGCGCGGGCCGAGCATCTGCTGACCGTGCCCGCCGGCGACAACACGGTGCGCCTGCTGCCGCCCCTGAACTGCACGGACGGGGAGATCGCCGAGGCGGTCAACCGGCTCGACGCGGCCTGCGGGGCGCTGGAAAGCCCAAGGGCGCGGGCGTCCGCATGAAGCCCAGGCACTTCCTCGACCTCGACCGGGTGGACCCGGGCGAGCTGCGGGCGATCATCGACGACGCGGCCAAGGTGAAGGCCGCGCGCGATGGCTGGCCGCGGCTGAAGCCCGACGAGACGCAGCCGCTGAAGGACCGCATCGTCGCGCTGATCTTCGAGAAGCCTTCGACGCGGACGCGGATCTCGTTCGATGTCGGCATCCGGCAGATGGGCGGCCAGACCATGGTGCTGAGCGGCCAGGAGATGCAGCTCGGCCATGGCGAGACGGTGGCCGACACGGCGCGCGTGCTCAGCCGCTATGTCGACGCCGTCATGATCCGCACCTTCCGGCAGGAGACGCTGGACGAGATGGCCGCCGCCGCCACCGTCCCGGTCATCAACGGGCTGACCAACGTCTCGCACCCCTGCCAGATCATGGCCGACGTGCTGACCTTCGAGGAAAACCGCGGGGCTATCAGGGGCCGCCGCGTCGCCTGGTGCGGCGACGGCAACAACGTCTTCAACTCGTGGGCGCACGCCGCGCGCGCCTTCGACTTCCACCTGGTCTATTCCGGCCCCGAGACGCTGGAGCCCGACGCTCAGGTCGTGCGCGCCGCGGGCAGCCACCTGACGATGGAGCCGGACCCGGAGCGCGCCGTCGAGGGCGCCGACGCCGTCATCGCCGACACCTGGCTGAGCATGCACGACGACGTCGGCGCCCGCGGCCGACGGCACAACCAGCTGAAGCCTTACCAGGTGACGCCCGAGCTGATGGCCCGCGCCGACCCCGACGCCATCTTCATGCATTGCCTGCCCGCCCACCGCGACGAGGAGGTCACCTCGGACGTCTTCGACGGCCCGCAATCCGTGGTCTTCGACGAGGCCGAGAACCGGCTGCACGTGCAGAAGGGCATCCTGCGGTGGTGCCTGGACGGGGCATGACATGCCGCTCTGCAGCGTGCACATACCTCGACGCCTTCAGGCCGATGTCAGCCGCCGGGCGGCTCCTTCCCCAATTGGGGAGGGATAGGGCTAGGGGCAGCTCCGCGTCCGGCGGCGACGCGCGGGATCCAAATCCCTCCCGGTCCTCAGCTGAGCGCGTCAGCCAGTCGCTGCTGCGCCAGCGCGAGCCCGACATAGAGCGGCCGCAGCCCGGGCAGGGGCAGGCGCGGCGCGCCGCCCCGCCAGGGCGAGGGGATGCTCTCGATCGGGGCGCCGGCGATCACGTCGGCCAGCAGCCGCCCGCCGACCTGCGCGCCGTTGACGCCGCTGCCATGCCAGCCGAAGGCATGGAAGACGGTGCGGATCCTCCGGCCAGCCGCCCGACCGCCGGCGTGTAGCTGGCGGTCGCGCAGATCGGCCCGCGCCAGAAATGGTCGAGCGGGATGCCGGCCCAGCCCGGGAACTGCTCGGCCGATCCGGCGCTCGAGCCGCGTCCGCATCATGCGCGCCCCCGCCTCCGAGCCCGTGACGTCGCCGCGCATGCCGAACATCAGCCGCCCCTCGGGCAGCATCCGCAGGTAGACCAGCAGATGGCGCGTGTCGGCGACCGGATCGTCCCGCAGCCAGGGATGGCGCGCCCGCTCCTCCGCGCGTCAGCACGCGCGTGACGCCGATGTTCGAGATCACCGGCACCGCCCGCCCGTCAAAGGCCGGGTGCAGCCCGTCCGGCGTGAAGCCGTTGGTCGCCAGCACGACCTTGGCCGCCCTGACGGTGCCGCGGCCGTCACCAGCCGGTGCCGCGCGCCCTCGCGCCGCCACTCCGTCACCTCCGAGCGCGGATGGACGCGCACGCCCAGCTCCACGGCATGGTCGGCCAGCGCGCGCACCAGCCGCAGCGGGTGCACGCCGAAATAGGGCTTCAGCAGCAACGCCGCCGAACCGCGCCATGTCGCCGCGTGGGGGGCCGCGGCTCGATGACCTCGTACGCGCCGCCCGGCGGCGGCGTTGCGCTTGGCGAGCTCGCGGAAAGTTGCCGGCGAATGCGCCAGCAGCATCTCGCCGCGGCCCTGCACCGGCAGGCCCGCGTTCCTCGCAAAAGGCGCGCAGCCGCGCATTGCCCTCGACCTGGCTCGCGCGGTAGCGATCGACTTCGGCCTGCCCATGCCGCCGGACCAGCGCCGCCATGCCGAGCTTGTGCGAGCCCAGGCCCACCATCCCGCCATTGCGCCCCGAGGCGCCCCAGCCGATCGGCCCCGCATCCAGCACGATCGCGCCGATCCCGCGCTCGGCCAGCCGGATCGCGCAGGCAAGGCCCGCATAGCCGCCGCCGATGATCGCGACCTCGGCCTCGGCATCGCCGTCGAGCGGGGCCGGATCCTCCCAGGCCGGCGCCGAGGCGCGCCACCAGCTGTCCGGCCAGCGGCCGGTGTCGTACATCGACGCGTCGAGCGGCCCCCTCATCGCTTCTCTCTGCCGCCGCGCCCGCGATTCCTCAAGCTTCGGCGCAATTGCCGCGAGCGGCTCCGCTTCTGGGGGCAAGGAGGAGAGGGTCGGCACACCGCCAGCGCATCGGTCAGTCCAGGAACCGCCGGTCGAACGGATAGTTCGTCATGTTCTCGACGCCCGTCTCGGTGATCACCACCTGGTCCTCCAGCTTGATCGAGAACCCGCCGCCCTTCTGCGTGACCAGCGCCTCGACGCAGAGCGCCATGCCGGGCTGCAGCTCGTAGTCGAAGGCGCCCTCGCGCCAGTCCTGCGGATAGGGGACGCTCGGCCACTCGTCGCACAGGCCGACGCCGTGCATCTTGCCGCCATAGCGGCTCTCGACGAACTCCTCCGGCAGCTGGTGCCCGCCGAAGGTGATCTCGCGGAACGTCTTGCCGGGCTTCAGCATGGCGATGTTCTCGACGATGTGCTCGTGCGCGACGCGGTAGGCGCGCTTCATCTCGGGCGTCGGCTCGCCGTCGCCGACCCACCAGGTCCGGCTGATGTCGCAGCACATGCCGTAGGGTCCGATCAGGTCCGTGTCGAAGGCCAGGATCTCGCCATTGCCGATCACCCGCGGGCCGCATTCCTGGAACCACGGGTTCGTGCGCGGCCCCGAGGCGAGCAGCCGGCACTCGATCCATTCGCCGCCGCGCCGGATGTTCTCGGCGTGCAGCACGGCCCAGACGTCGTCCTCGGTCATGCCCGGGTGCCGCCGCCGCCTCCATCGCGTGCATCGACCGCTCGCAGGCATGCGTGGCGCAGCGCAGCGCCCTGATCTCGTCGGCGCCCTTCACGGCGCGCACCTTCTCGGTCAGCTCCTCGCCGTCCGTCACCTCGAAGTTCGCCGCCGTCAGCGCCCGGTAGCCGGACGATCATGATCTTGTCGACGCCCAGCCGCTTGCCCTCGCCATGCGCCGCCATCAGCTCGCTGATCTGGCCGGTGAACTCGTGCGCCGCCGCCTCGCCGCGGTCGCCCGTCGAGAAGTAGAACAGCCCGGCGCCGGTCCGCACCTCGTTCACCAGCGGGTTGAAGTCGTGAAGACCGGGTCGATCCTGCCCTTGTAGTCGAAGATCACCATGTGCCCGTCGGCGCCGACGAAGCAGGCGCGGAACGGGTTGTGCGTGTTCCAGAGCTGCATGTTCGGCGCATCCGTCGCGAAGCGGATGTTCAGCGGGTCGAACAGCAGCGCGCCGCCCAGGCCCCGGTCGTTGATGCCCTTGACCAGCCGCGCGTGCCGCTCGGCGCGCATCCGCGCGAGGTTCGGCACCTCGATGCCCGCCTCGGCCCATTCGGCGAAGGCCAGCGCCGTCGGCCCGGTCTCGGCCGGTCGTTGTCGTCGGGCGAGCCGTCGGGCCGCAGGCCCGCCGGCTTGCGGCTCGGGTCGATCTTGCGGCTGTCGGCATAGTGCTGGTTCATGGGGGCGCTCCCCGGCGATGCCGCGACACTCGGGGCGTGCCGTCCGCGCCGTCTTGTCCGGCAGCGCCCGCCGTCGTGTCGCAATCGCGCCCGGAGCGCCTGCCGCTCAGGCGTAGCGTGTCGGCGGCTGCCCGAGCGGGTCCGGCCCGAACCGGTTGGCGCCCGTCCGTGCCGCGCTGGACGAAGAAGACGATCAGCATGATCGTGCCGATGAGCGGAGATCAGGCAGAGCAGGATCCACCAGCCGGTCCGGTCGGTGTCGTGCAGCCGGCGGATCGAGACGGCGAGGCTCGGCAGCAGCAGGCCGAGCGTCACCACCAGGTTGAGCAATGCCGCCGAGCGTGTCGCTGGCCGAGCCGACGATCCCGACGGCGAGGCTGAGGAGCAGATAGAACAGCGCGAACCACCAGAACTCGGACGCGCGGCGCGCGGCCCTGGAAATCGGCATAGCGCTCGACGATGACCGTGCGGACGGCTTCGGTGAACTGCATCACTGTCCCTCGCTTAACGGACGCATCGGCAGCCGGCCATTGCCGGCACGGCCGCTTCGACTTCCGTCCGAGCGGCCCGGGCCGCCGAGAGTTGCCCAGCAGCGCCGCGCACAGTGCAGGAATCGCCCGCTCGCGCGGCCGGCCCGGCGGCGGCTGCGGCTGCGGCGCCCGCGCGGCGGCCAGCGTCTTCTTCAGCTCCTCCTCCATCTGCAGCAGCTCCTTCTCGGCCGCCGCCCGCCGGGCCTTGCCCTCGTCGGCGATGCGCAAGCTGTCCTCGATCGTCGCGATGACCTCGTGGTTCGCCTTCTTCACGGCCTCGATGTCGAAGACGCCGCGCTCGATCTGCCTGCGGATCTCGGCATTGGAGGTGCGCAGCATCTCGGCGTTCGAGGTCAGCAGATCGTTCGTCAGGTCCGTCGCCTCCTTGACCACCTTGCCCGCCTCGCGGCTGCGGAAGGTGGCCAGCGCGATCGACAGCTGGTTCTTCCACAGCGGCACGGTGTTGACCATGACCGAGTTGATCTTGTTGACCAGGCTCTTGTCGTTCTCCTGCACCAGCCGGATCGACGGCAGCGACTGCATGGTCACCTGCCGCGTCAGCTTCATGTCGTGCACGCGGCGCTCGAGCTCGTCGCGCGCGGCGCGGATGTCGCGCAGCTCCTGCGCCTCGAGCACGGCGTCCTTGCCCTCGGCCTCGACGTCGGCCTCCTCCTTCGGGATCGTCACCGTGTCGAGCTCGTGCAGCTTGGCCTCGCCCGCGGCGATGTAGAGGCCGAGCTCGTGGTAGAACTCCAGGCTCTGCTCGTAGAGCTTGTCGAGGAACTTCACGTCCTTCAGCAGCCGCGTCTCGTGCTCGAGCAGCTCGTCGGTGATCGTGTCGATCTGGCCGCGCACGTTCTCGTACTTGGCGATGAAGTCGTGCATCGGCGCGCTGGCGCCGACCAGCCGCTGCCACCAGGACCGCTTGGCGTTCGGGTCGAGCTCGGTCGCATCAAAGCCGCGGATCGTGCCCACCATGCTGCGCAGCGCGTCGCCGGCGGGGCCCAGCTCCTTGTTGCGCACGCCTTCCAGCATCTGGTCCGAGATCGCCGTCAGCCGCTGCTGCGCGCCCGAGCCGAACTTGATGATCGTCTGAGTGTTGCGCATGTCGAGCTCGCGCATCCGCGCGTCGATCTCGGCCCTCAGCGCCGGATCGGCCGTCTCGCATAGGCGACCAGGTCTGCCTGCGGCTCGGGCAGCATGGCGACCTCGGTCGACTCCTCGGCCAGCTTCGTCGCCTTCTGGTCACGCGCGTCCATCGATCCTCCCCTGTGTGTCGTCCGGGCGGTCAGCCGCCGGGCGCCGAAGCGGGCGGCGATGTCGCCAGCGCGACCCCGGCGACAGGATCGAGGCGAGACAGAGGGCGCTTGTGTGCTCGGCATCGTCTTCCTCCCCGATTGGCGCGTCAGGCGCCTTCCTGGCCGAGCCGCTCGCGCAGCACCTCGATCTCGACTTCCAGGTCCGTGCGGTCGTCGACCAGCAGCATCTCGCTCCCCCGCGCGAAGCTGCCCTCGAGATCGGTCAGCAGCGCCAGGTACTCGCCATGCAGCTTGGGGTCGTCCAGCCGCTCGCGGTTCTCGGCGTATTTGCGCGTCGCCTCCTCGGCGCCCGTCAGGTAGACGCCCAGATAGCGCCGCGCCCGGCCGAGGTCGCGCGGGTCGCGCTCGACCAGGCGGATCATCTCGCGCACGGTCGCGTTCAGCCGGGCGATGCGCGCGTCGATCTCGCGGTCGCGCATCCGGTGCGCCAGCGCCTCGATCGATTTCAGCCTGGCCTCGGCCTTCTCCAGCGCTTCGGCCACGCGGTCGAGCTCGGCCCGGCCGACGCTCTCGTCCAGCCCCTTGGCGCGCAGCGGGTCGAGCCCGAAGGCCAGGACGTGCGCGCCCGCCGCGATCAGCCCGAAGACCACCGCGCTGACCGCCTGCCCGCCGAGCTCGAGGAAACCGCCCGCCTGCGCGCCCAGCCAGGACGACGAGCGCGACGCCGCCGCCCGTCAGCACCGCGGCGAAGATCTTGCGCGGAAAGGCCGGCGGTCGCGCGATCTGCCGCGCC
This sequence comes from uncultured Alphaproteobacteria bacterium, assembly GCA_963822985.1. Taxonomy (GTDB): domain Bacteria; phylum Pseudomonadota; class Alphaproteobacteria; order Rhodobacterales; family Rhodobacteraceae; genus Thermohalobaculum. The sequence goes on from CAWGJU010000004.1 coordinate 123,258, forward strand.
TCGTAAGCGGCCTGCGCCCGCTGGCCCTCGCGCAGCAGCCAGGCGCCCAGCATCAGCGACGCATAGGCCGCCAGCGAGAACAGCATGCGGAACGCCGCCCCGCTGCCGACCGCGCCGAGCGCCGCGAACAGCAGCGGCGTCGGCCAGACGAACATCAGCAGCGCGCGCACATCGACGGCGCTCGCCGCGCGCCCGCGGAACCGCGTCGCCGGAACGCCCGTCGGCGCGATGGGATCGCCCCGATCTTGCCTCGCGGTTGGCTGCCGGGGCTGTACTTCCCGCCAAAGCGCTGCGCCATCAGCGCCCCGCCACCATGACCGTCGCCAGACGACGGCCCGACCGCCGCGGGGTTCGCGGCTTCCACCGCCTCCGGCGCCCGTCCGGTGCCGGCCATGGCCTGGCACGAGGTCACGACCACCAGCGATGCCAGCAGAATGTAGGCGATCCAGCGTACCCAGCCCGGTTGCATCTTCGACTCTCCGCGCCCCGTTCCTTGCGCTTCCGTGCGGGCGCAACATAAGGACGCGGGCCGCCCCGCGCCAGCCATCGCGCCCTTGCGACCGACGCCGCCCGGCCTAAGCTTGCGCCAGCACCGGAGCACCGCATGCGTCTGCCCGCCATTTTTCTCGTCCGCGTTCTCGCCGCTCGCTTCGGGCGCACCACGCGCCGAGCAGCCCGCGCCGCATCCGCTCGACGACACGATCTGGGACGAGCGGCTCGCGAGAGCGGATCGGCCGCGACGCGCTGGCCGAACGGCTGCGGGCAGCCGACATCGTCATTCTCGGCGAGGTGCACGACAACGCCGCCCACCACCTGGCGCAAGCCTGGCTGGTCGGCCGGCTGCGACCCGCGGGGCTCGCCTTCGAGATGATCCCGCGCGCCAGCGAGGCCGGCATCCGCGCGCTTCTCGACCAGGGCGGCAGCCCCGGCCGAGATCGGCCCGGCGATCGGCTGGGAGCGGCTCGGCTGGCCCGACTGGGAGATCTACCGGCCGATCTTCGAGGCTTGGCGCGCGCAGGTCTACACCGGCGGCGCGCTGCCGCGCCAGGCGCTTCGCGACGCCGCCGGCTCGGGCGCCGCCGCCGCCGTGACCGACCGGCGCTTCGCGCCCACGCTCGCGGCGCCGCTCGACCCGGCGATCCAGGCGGCGGTCGAGGACGAGATGGTCGCCGCCCATTGCGACAAGCTGCCCCGCGAGGCCGCGCCCGGCATGGTCGAGGTCCAGCGCCTGCGCGACGCCAGCTTCGCCTCGGCCGCACTGCGCGCCCGCGCCCGCGGCGGCGGGCAGGTGGTGCTGGTCACCGGCAACGGCCATGCGCGGACCGACCGCGGCGTGCCCGTCTATCTCCGCGCCGTCGCGCCGGAGCTGCGCGTCGCCTCGGTCGGCCTGCTCGAGACCGATCCCGGCCTGCCGACGCTCGATGGCTACGAGCCGCTGCCCTACGATTATGTCTGGTTCACGCCCCGGCCGAGCGCCCCGATCCATGCGCCGCCTTCCGCTGACCGAAACTACGGCGCGAAACGTCGATTCCCGCACACTGGAAGCGCCGAGTTCGCCTCGGCGGGTTCATGCGGAGGCTCTATCCGCTCTTGCGGATCAGGAAGATCAATCTCTCCCCGGCCTCCTCGGTCGAGACCAGCTCATGGCCCTGCTCGGCACAGAAATGCGGAAAATCCACGCGCGCCGCCGGGTCGTCGGCTACCACCCGCAGCAGCGCGCCCGGTGCCATGCCGGCCAACCGCTTGCGCGCCTTGAGCACGGGCAGCGGGCAGAGCAGCCCGCAGGTGTCGAGCTCCTCCGATATGGCGGGGTCGCATGCCGTCCCGGTAAGTCAGCCGGGCAGGGGGTGCAAGGGGTTGCCGCGGCGGCCTGCGGCCGCTAGCTTCCGCGCCGACTCGCACGAGATTCAGCCATGCGCCTGTTTTCGCTTGCATTTTCTGTGCTCGCCCTTGCCGGCGCGCCGCCATCGCCGCCGAGCGCGTCGTCGCCTACGAGATCGTCGACGCTCGCGCGATCCCGGCCAGCCTGACGGGCCGCCCGGGCGACCCGCAGGCCGGCCGCGCGCTCTATTTCGACGAAAAGCTCGCCCGCTGCGCCGGCTGCCACGGCTCGCCCGACAGCGCTCCCGACGCGGTCGACGCGCCGCCAGCCGACGTGCCGCCCACCGATGCCCTGCCTACGGGCGCGCCGCCGCTCGGCGGATGTCGGCCGCAGGCTGGGCGAGGGCGCGCTCCGGCTCTGGCTGGTCGCGCCCCAGGTCATCGCGCCCGAGACGCGGATGCCGGCCTATTACGGGCTCGGCCAGCGCATGGACCCGGCCGACCCGCGCTTCGGCGAGCCGCTGCTGACCGCCGCCGAGATCGAGAACCTCGTCGCCTACCTGATGCGCCCGACCCTCTAGTCACGGCAAGTTTAGTTTCGGTCGCGCCGGCCAGGCACTAGGTCAGCGCTGACGCAAACCGACACGCCACCCGAAGGGAACCTCATAGGCCGATGGAGATGCTGACCGAAATCGGCGCAGAGGCGATCCGCAGCGGCAGCCTTCTCGGGCTTCGGCTTCGCCTTTCTCTTCGGACTGGTCAGCTTCCTCAGCCCCTGCGTTCTGCCAATGGCGCCGCCCTATCTGGCCTATCTCGGCGGCACCACCATCGAGCAGATCTCGGGCGAGGGACGCGAGATCGACCGCGCCGCCGCCCGGCGCGTTATGCTGGCGGCGGTCTTCTTCGTGCTCGGCCTCGGCACCGTCTTCGTCGCGCTTGGCATCGGCATGGCCTCGGCCGGCGGCTTTCTGCTGAACCGCAAAGCCGAGCTCGGCATGGCATCGGGCGTGTTGATCTTCATCTTCGGACTGCATTTCTTCGGCCTGCGGCGCGCGGCGCTCGTCGCCGCGCTCTTTCTTGGCCTGACCGCCGCCTGGTGGCTGATCAGCGCGCAGGACTTCGCCGAGAACCTCGCCTTTGCCTGGCCCGGGCTCGGCGCCGTGCTCCTCGCCGGCGTCGCGCTGCAAGCGACGGGCTGGCAGCACATTCCCATCCTGCACCGCGAGGCGCGGTTCGACGCGCCGTCTACGGCGGGCTCGATCGGCGCGAGCTTTCTTATCGGCATGGCCTTCGCCTTCGGTTGGACGCCCTGCCTGGGCCCGATCCTCGCGGCCATCCTGACCTTCGCGGCGCAGAGCGGCAGCATCGCCGCGGGCGGCGTGCTGCTCGGCGTCTATGCGCTCGGCCTCGGCGTGCCCTTTCTGATCGCCGCACTTTTTATCCGCCCGTTCCTTGCCTGGACGCGCGGCTTTCGGCGGCATCTCGGCCACGTCGAAAAGGCAATGGGCGCGCTCTTGATGCTGGTCGGACTGATGATGATCACCGGCGATTTCGAGCGCGTGGCCTATTTCCTCATCGAGACCTTCCCGGTCCTCGCCACGCTGGGCTGACCAGAGGGGCTGACCAGGGGCTGATCAGCCTGCCGTGGCCTTCCTGAGCACGTACACCGTCGCCTCTAGCTCGATCCCGGGCAGGTGCGGACCGTGCTCCCGGAACGCCAGCTCCGCCGCGCCCCCGGCGACCAGCCGGTCGATATTCGACGGGAATGCCGGCTCCGCCAGGGCGTGGTCGTTGAGCGAAAGGACCAAGCAACCGCCTGGCGGCAACAGGGCCAGCACGGCCTCGATCGTCTCGGGCGGCGCGTGGCGCGGGCTGACGACCCCCACTGCCGCAGCGTTCGCATAGACGCCGGGGGCGACCGGCAGCGGTTCGGCGAGGTCGCCGCGGAAGAGCCGGCGATAGACCCCTCGCTCTTCGGCGCGGGCGAGCATCTCGGCCGAGAAGTCCGTCCCGTCGATCGTCGTGAACCCCGCCGCACGAAGGGCCTCGCCGCTCAGGCCGGTGCCGCAGCCCACGTCGATGACGGGTGCGGCGCGGTCCGCTACCGACGCGGCGAGCGCGGCGGCGCAGCGCGCTGGCGTCGCATAGCCGTTGCGGGCGATCTCGTCGTCATAGCTGGCCGCCCAGTCGCGGTAGAAGGCCGCTGTCGCCTGCCTGTCCTGCAGGTCGTAGGCCTCTTCGAGGAACTGCCTCTCCGTCATTGCATTTCCTCTGCTTTTTGTGGTCGCCGGCTGCTCCGGAGCTGGCCGGGCAGCTAGACCGCAGATCCCGGCCGGCGCTCGCGCGCGGCCCGCCGGCCGCCGACCGCCTGGCGCCCCGCCAGCACCCCGGATTCGAGGATGATCTCGGACACCTGATGCTCGCGCCGATAGGCCATGACATGCACGCCGGCCACGCCCTTGATCTCGCGCATCTGGCGGATCAGCTCGATGCAGAGCTTCTTGCCCTCTGCGGCGGGCTTGGCGGCCTTCTCCAGCCGATCGATGATCGCGTCGGGGATGTGGATGCCGGGCACGTTCGAGCGCATCCAGCGCGCGGCCTTCGCCGATGCCAGTGGCCCGACGCCCGCCAGGATAAAGACCCGCCGGTCGACGCCCAGGTCGCGGACACGGGCCATGAACCGCTCGAAGACGGGCACGTCGAAGATGTAGTTCGTCTGGATGAACTCGGCGCCCGCCGCGACCTTCTTGGCCAGCCGCTCCGGCCGCCAGTCCTGCGGCGGGACGCATGGGTTCTCGGCGGCTCCCAGGAACATGCGCGGCGGCCGCGTGATCGGCCGGCCGGAGAGGAACCGGCCCTCGTCGCGCATCGTGCGGATGGTGCGCAGCAGCGTCAGCGAATTGAAGTCGAAGACGGGCTTGGCGCCGGGCTGGTCGCCCACGCCGACCCCGTCGCCCGTCAGGCAGAGGACGTTGCGCACACCCATCGCCGCGGCGCCGAGCACGTCGCCCTGGATGGCGATCCGGTTCCGGTCGCGGCAGCTGATCTGGTAGACCGTGCCATAGCCCGCGCGGGTCAGCAGCGCCGAGATGCCGATCGACGACATGTGGCAGTTGGCGCCCGACGCGTCTGTCGCATTGATCGCGTCCACCACCTCGCCCAGCGGCCGGGCGGCCTCGAAGACGTCATAGGGGTCGGCGCTGTCGGGCGGGTTCAGCTCGGCCGTGACCGCGAAGCGGCCGGAGCGCAGGACCTGCTCGAGCCGGCTGCCCGAGACGTGCCCGGGCGGCGGCTCGGCATAGGGGCGGACGATGTCGATGTCCTGGAAGTCGCTCATCGGCGGTCCTCGCGGCCGACGGCCGCGGCCGGCTCGGGCGCGAGCGGCGCCGCGGCGGGCTCGGTGGCGCGCGCCTGCGGGAAGGCCGCGGCGACCGTGGTGCGTCGCGCCTCGCCCGCCTCGCGCAGCGCTCCGGCCTTCTCGCGCGAGACCCGGAGCCAGGACGACGAGCCCCAGACGCTGCGGTCGATGGGCGGCAGCACGGTCGCGATCCGCCGGCCGTCGCGCATCTGGCTCGCGCCATCCCAGGCCTCGACCCAGACGCAGCGCATCCAGGGCTTGACCTCGCAGAAGCCCCCTGGCCGCACGCCGCCGCAAGGGCCGTTCCGCAACTCCTTGGGGCAGTTCATCGGGCAGGACATGCCCGTCGAGGAGAGCACGCACTGGCCGCACATGCGGCAGTCGAAGAGCAGGCCCTTGACGCCCGCCTCGACCAGCGCCACCGGGCGCTCGACGCGGCCATAGCCGATGCGGCGGAACAGCGGATCGAGCGCGACCAGCACGTCCTCGACACGCCGGTAGATCGCCTCGAAGGCGCGCGATTGCCGAACCGCGAACAGACGTAGCCGGTACACCGCCGTCCCCCCTTCTTGGCCGAGAGCATAGGCAGGCACTGGCCTGGGGTCAAACCGTCACACGCCGTTCGGCGGGACTTCGCCAGACTCCGCCAGGCGCGGACTTGTGGTCCGGGAGGGGTCGGCTATGGTCGGCCCGACAGCAGAGGGACAGAGCTGTGGACGTTCGTGCATGCGGTGCCATCGCGGCGCTTCTCGTGATCGGCGCCGCGCCCGGCGCGGGCGCGCAGGTTCGCGACGAGAGCCCGGCGCATACCCAGCCGCTGATCACGGTGCCGCCGGAGGAAGTGGCGCAGGAGATGATCGTGGCGACCAAGCAGGCGCCGCCCTTCGCGTTCAAGGATCCCGGCGGCGAGTGGACCGGCATCGCGATCGACCTGTTCGCGGACCTAGCTGACGAGCTCGACCTCTCCTACAGGCTCGAGGAGACGACGCTCGAGGGGATGATCGAGGGCGTCGCGGACGGACGCTATGGCGCCTCTGTCGGCGCGCTGACAATCACCGAGGCGCGCGAGGAGCGGGTCGACTTCACCTATCCGTTCTATTCGACCGGCCTCGGCATCGCGGTCGACAAGACGCGCGTCACCGGGTGGACGCGCGTGGCGCGCAACTTCTTCACCTGGCAGTTCCTGTCGGTGATCGCGGGGCTCGCCGCGGTGCTTCTGGCGGCGGGCGCGGCGCTGTGGATCTTCGAGAGGCGGCGCAATTCCGAAGAGTTCAACCACAGCGCTGGGCGCGGCTTGGGCGACGGCTTTTGGTGGGCCGCGGTGACGATGACAACCGTCGGCTATGGCGACAAGGCACCGGTCACGCTCGGCGGCCGCATCGTCGCGACGATCTGGATGTTCACGTCGATGATCATCGTGGCGGGCTTCACGGCCTCGATCACCGCCTCTCTGACCGTCGGGCCAGATCGGTGGAGCGGTGCAGACGATCTCTGATCTGGCCAGGGTACGCGTGGGTGTCGTCGCGGATTCGGCGGCCGTCGACGAGCTTGCCGAGCTCCAGATCTCGGCCCGCAGCTTCGACTCGGTCGATGCGGGGTTGAAGGCGCTGTTGGACAACCGGATCGGCGCCTTCGTGCAGGACCGTCCGTTGCTCCGCTATGCCGTGCGCGAGGACTATCGGGGCCGGGTCGAGGTTCTGCCCAACGAGCTCGGCCGGCAGGACTACGGCATCGCCCTGCCGCAAGGGTCGGATTTGCGCGAGCCGCTGAACCGCGCGCTGCTGGCCGAGGTGCGCAGCGCGCGCTGGCGCGACCTCGTCGAGCGCTACCTGGGACGGGAGCAGTAGGCTACTCGGCGGCGTGCGCTGTACCGGCGCCGAGCCAGGCACCGAGGGCGGTCTTGGCGCGGCCGGTGTAGGCGCGCTTGCGGTCCTGCTTGGCCGCGCCGGCCGCCGCGGACGTCGTCGAGCGGCGGAAAGAGGCCGAAATTGACGTTCATCGGCTGGAACGTCTCGGCTTCGGCCCCGCCCGTGATGTGCGCGAGCAGCGCCCCGAAGGCCGTCTCCGGCGGCGGCGGGACGGGGGTGCGGCCCAGCCGCTCCAGCGCGGCAAAGCGGCCGGCCAGCATGCCCATGGCGCCCGACTCGACATAGCCCTCGACACCGGTGATCTGGCCGGCGAAGCGCAGCCGCGGCTGCGGCGCGCGAGCCGCATGAGAGGGTCGAGCAGGCGCGGCGAGTTCAGGAACGTGTTGCGGTGGATGCCGCCGAGCCGCGCCCAGCGGGCGTTCTCGAGCCCGGGGATCAGCGCGAAGACCTCGGCCTGCGCGCCGTAGCGCATCTTGGTCTGGAAGCCGACGAGGTTGTAGAGCGTGCCGAGCCGGTTCTCGCGGCGGAGCTGGACGACCGCATGGGGGCGCTGCGCCGAATGCGGGTTCGTCAGCCCGACGGGCTTCAGCGGCCCGAAGCGCAGGGTCTCGCGGCCGCGCTCGGCCATCACCTCGATCGGCAGGCAGCCCTCGAAATAGGGCGTCTCGCCCGCCGTTCGCCTGGCCTCTCCCAGTCGCTGGAACTCGGTCTTCGGCGCCGCCAGCAGGGCGTCGACGAACTGCTCGTAGCCGGCCCGGTCCATGGCGCAGTTCAGATAGGCGGTGCGCTCCTCCTCGGTCTCGCCCTTGTCATAGCGCGACTGGAACCAGGCCTTCGACATGTCGACGCTGTCGGCATAGACGATCGGGCGCGATCGCGTCGAAGAAGGCGAGCGACGCCTCGCCCGTCAGGCCGCGGATCGCCGCGGCCAGCGCCTCGGACGTCAGCGGGCCGGTGGCGATGATGACGCTCGACCACTCCGGCGGGGGCAGGCCCGCGACCTCGCCCCGCTCGACGGTGATCAGCGGGTGCGCGGCCAGGCGCCGGGTCACCGCGGCCGAGAAGACGTCGCGGTCGACGGCCAGCGCGCCGCCGGCCGGCACCTCGGCCTCGGCCGCGGCGGCCATCATGACCGAGCCGAGGCGCCGCATCTCCCAGTGCAGCAGGCCGACGGCGTTCGTCTCGTCGTCGTCCGAGCGGAACGAGTTCGAGCAGACCAGTTCCGCCAGGCCATCGGTCTGGTGCGCCTCGGTGCCGCGATGCGGCCGCATCTCGTGGATGACGGCGGGAACGCCCAGCGATGCCGCGGCCCAGGCCGCCTCGCAGCCGGCCATGCCGCCGCCGACGATGTGGATGGGCTCGATGGGCCGGCTCATCGTCCCGGACATAAGGAGGCGCCGGGGCGGCGGTCAAGCCGCGCCCGGCGCCGGGCAGTCGGGCGGCGCGCGAAGCGCCGCGAGAGGCGAAGGCTCAGGCCGCCTTCTTGTTGACCTTCTGCTCGGCCATCTTGGTCAGCAGGGCATCCGTGTTCTTCTCTTCCTTGAGGGTCTCCTCGAGGTGCTTGACCGCGTCATTGTGGCCGAGCTGCTTGGCCCAGGTGATCAGCGTGCCATAGCGGGTGATCTCGTAGTGCTCGACCGCCTGCGCCGAAGCGACCATCGCGGCGTCCAGCGTCTCGGGATCCTCGACCTCGCCCATGATCTCCTCGGCCTCGTCGATGATGCCGATGATCGCGTCGCATTTGGCGCCGCGGGCGGGCTTGCCGAGCGCGTCGAAGACCTTCTCCAGCCGCTCGAGCTGGCCTTCGGTCTCCTCGCGGTGCTGCGCAAAGGCCTTCTTCAGCTCCTGCGAGCTGGCCTTCTTCTCCATCTTGGGCAGCGCCTTCAATATCTGCTTCTCGGCGTAGAGAATGTCCTTGAGCGTGTGCAGGAACAGGTCGTCGAGGTTCTTCATAGCCATGTCGGTTCTCCTCATGGGCGTTCTGTCCCCGTGAGAACCGAGAGGGCCGCCCGACGTTCCGTGCCGCAGCGGTCGTGGCGAAATTTACCCTTGGCGCTCGGCACTCAGTCTCGCGACGGACGCCCGGCGATCTCTGCCGCGAGCGTCGTCAGCCGCCGCAGCCCCTCGTCGAGCCGCGCCTCGGGCAGGGCGGTCGAGACGCGGATGTGGTCGTCCATGCCGAAGCAGTCGCCGGGCACGACCAGCACGCCCTGCTCGGCGCGCAGCCGCAGCGCCAGCTCGCGCGAGCCTGTGGGCAGGTCGAAGCGCACGAAGGACATGGCCGACGCCTCGGGCGGCACCACGCCGAAGACGCCGGGAACCCGGTCGAGCGCCGCCTGCAGCCGCCCAAAGCCGCGGTCGATCAGCCGGCGCGCACGCCCCGTCAGCTTGGGCCGCACCTCCGGATCGAGCGCCATCTCGGCCAGCGCCATGTCGAGCGCGCCGGCCGAGATCGTTGCGTATTCGTGCCGCCGCCAGAGCTCGGCGATCATCTCGCGCGGCGCGATGATCCAGCCGATACGCAGGCCCGGCAATCCATAGGCCTTGCTCATCGAGTTGACGGCGATGACGCGGTCGTGTCGGCCGCGGAAGGTTGGCGTGGGCCCGCGGTTGCCGCGCTCGGCGCCGGCATAGACCTCGTCCGCGACGATCCAGGCGCCGCTGCGGTCGGCGGCCGCGACCACCGCGTCGCGCTCGGCGTCGGTCAAGATGTGCCCGGTCGGGTTGTGCGGGTTGACGATCGCGATCAGCCTGGCGCCATGCACGACCGTGTCGGCCAGCCGGTCGGTGTCGACCGCCCAGCCCGCCGTCTCGACCAGCGGTGCCTCGCCGATCTCGATGCCCATGTTGCGGGCATTGCCCGACAGCTGCCGGTAGATCGGCGCCAGCGTAACCAGCCGGTCGCCGGGTTCGAGCATCGTCGCGGCGATCAGGTGGTTCGCCTCCGAGGCGCCGACGGTCACCAGCACCTCGTCGGGATGCGTGTCGGGGTAGAGCGCGGCGATGCGCTCGCGCAGGCGCTCGGTGCCGTTCACCTGGGGGTAGTCGAGCCGGAGGTCGGCCATGATCCTCATGCGACCGGCCGGCCAGCTCCAGAAGCTCGGCCAGCGTCAGCGGATGCACGCCGCTTTCGGCGAAGTTGTAGGTCGCGCCGTGCTCGTGGTCCGAGAGAAAGCGCTCGATCTCGAAGGGGTGGAACAAAGGCGGCCTCGCGCTCGGGGTCAGAGTTGCAGTTCGGTCCGCTCGACCAGCTCGGGCCCGTCATTGCGGACCTGGCCGACGCGGGCGTCGACGGGCCACATCTCGACGCGCTCGTCGGGGATCGGCCGCATCAGGGCGCTCGGATCGGCCGCGCCGTGCAGCCACGCCTCGGGCCCCGCGTCTTCGGTCAGCACCACGGGCGAGCGCGGGTGCAGGTGCCGCGTCGCCTCGCCGGCCGACGTCGTCAGGATGGTGCAGGACATCAGCCACTCGCCCTCGATCCGCGCCGCCGCCCAGAGACCGGCGAACAGGATGCCGGGCGTGTTGCGCCGCATGGTGATGAACCAAGGCGTCTTGGCGCCTTTTGCCCCGGTCCACTCGTAGTAGCCGATCGCCGGCACCAGGCAGCGCCGCGCCGCCCAGGCGTCGCGGAACATGGGCTTTTCAGCCGCCTCCTCGGCGCGGGCGTTGAAGGTGCTGGCCTTGAGCTCTGACAGCGGCTTGCGCCACCAATGCGGCACCAGGCCCCAGCGGACGACCGCGGGCTCGCGCCGGCCGTCGCGCAGCCGAACGACGCCGACCGGGTCGGTCGGGGCGACGTTCCAGCGCGCGCTGGGCCAGCCGGCAGGCGGCCAGTCGATCTCGGGATCGATCAGCAGCCAGTCGCGCCAGTCCGTCCCGTTCGTGTCGCCGATCGCGAAGCGACCGCACATGGCCTAGAGCCTCCTGTCTGGGACGGAAGTGATGGGCCGAAAACCGGGCCGGGACAAGGCCGGAGGTTCAGCGGCAATTCAGCGGGGCGACGCCGCCCCGGCATTCACGCGAGCGGTCATCGCGCCGCGCCGAATCGTTGCTCCATCGCGCGCCGGGTCTGGACCGCAGGGCGGCTCTCGTCCACCTCGACATCGTCCCAGCGTACCGTCTCGCCGGCCGCGACGGCGCGGCGCAGCCGCACGCCGTGGGCCAGGCCGATCGGCAGGGCGCCGGCTGCCAGCGAGTTGCCGGCTGGCGCGAGCTTGCCCCAGACGCAGAAACCGCCCTCGCCGTCCAGCACCTCGCCCGCGCCAAGGTCGCGCTTGGCCGTCGCCATCACGTCGGCGTTGAACTCGCGGACGGTGCCGGTCGACTCGCCGCGCAGCGCCGCCGAGAGCACCGAGACGTTCAGTTCAAGCCCGATCAGGTGCACCGGGCGGTAGAGCGCCGCATAGCGGCCGCTCCCGTCGGTCTTCACACCGTACTGGGCGAGGCAGCGCCTGGCATAGTCGCTGGGCGCCTCGACCACGACGTAGACACCCCAGCGCAGGTCGCGAAAGACCGGCCGGCCGTCGCGCTCCTCGGAGGCCACGACCTCGACGGTGCCCTTGTTCTCCAACATGCCGCCATCGTCGCGAGGGCGCAGCACATGCGCCAGGTCGTCGACCCCGCAGGGCGGGAACGCCAAGCCCGCCGACGGCGCGGCCAGGCCGCAGGCATTGGCGATCGCCGCCATCTCGATGGCGGACTTCGTGCCGTCGACAAAGCTGTTGAACATCTGGGCGTTCAGCCCCTCGGACCGGGCGGCCGCCGGGTCGAAGCCGAGATTTGTCCAGACCGTCTCGGGCGTCGACTGGTGGAAGCCGGGCAAATAGCGCGTGCCCTTGCCGGCGGCGACCACGGGAAAGCCGCAGGATCGCGCCCAGTCGACCAGTTCGGCGACGAGCGATGGCTGGTCGCCATAGGCCATCGAGTAGACGACCCCAGCCTCGGCCGCTTCCGCGGCGAGCAGCGGCCCGGCCAGCGCGTCGGCCTCGACCGTCACCATGACGACGTGCTTGCCGGCGGCGATCGCCGCGCGGGCGTGCACGATGCCGGCCTCGGGGTTGCCGGTCGCCTCGATCACGACCTCGACCTCCGGATGGCGCGCCAACTCGAGGCCGTCATCGAAGGTCGCGACCCGGTCGCGATCCGCCTCCTGCCAGCCGATGTCGGCAAGTGCCGTCCGGATGCGGTCGGCCGAGAGGTCCGCGATGGCCGCGACCTCGAGGCCCGGCGTCGTCGGCGCCTGCGCTAGGAACATGGTGCCGAACTTGCCGGCGCCGATCAGCCCGGCCCGGACCGGGCGGCCCGCCGCTGCGCGGGCCTGCAATGCTTGCGAGAGTGACATGTCGTCAGCCTATCCGCCGCGCTGGCGCAGGAAAAGAGCATTGCACGCGCGGAGCACAATCGGACGAGGAATGCGGGTTTGCGCCTGCCGCGCGCTCGACCGCCCGGAAGACGCCCAAGCAAGCCCCCAACACTCGGAACGGGCCCGTTGGGGAAGCGTTCTCATAGCGAAGCCAATGACCGAGCGACAAACGGGAGACAACTATGAACACGCTTACATCTCTGAAGCGAAGCACGGCCGTGGCGGCGCTCGCCGCCATGTCCCTGACGATGGCGCCGATTGCCGCCTCTGCCCAGAGCCAGAGCCAAGGCACTCAAGGTCAGCAGGCGCAGAGCCAGACCTCGAGCGGTACCCAGAATTCGCGCGATCTGGTCCCGAGCGACAAGGAGATCAAAACCTACAAATCGCAGGAGCCGACCGCGGCGCAAGGCACGCGCGTGATCAAGAAGGACGGCGAGTATTCCGAGGTCGCCGCCGGCCAGACCGAGGCGGGGGCGGAGAGGTCGCCCGCGAACGAGACAGGAATCGTGACCGAAGGCAAGGAAGGCACGCAGTCGGGCGAGGCGCCGGATATGGCCCCAACCGACGATCAGACGGGTTTGGCCAAATCGGCGCAGCAGACCCAGACCGACCAGCAGAGCTCTGGTCAGCAGAGTTCAGGGCAACAGAGCCAGGCGGGACAGCAGAGCCAGAGCGGACAAAGCGCTCAGGGCGGCCAGCAGGGCGCCACGAGCGGCCATCAAGCCGGCGCCCAGGGCAAAGCCGGCGCCGGGCAGGACGTGCTCGTTGCCAAGGTGGGTGACCGCGAGATCCGCCAGTCCGACGTGATGACCGTGATCGGCATGCTGCCTCCGCAGCTGCAGCAGCAGCCGCCCGAGATGCTGGTGCCGATCGCGCTCGACCAGCTGGTGATGCGCGAGCTGATCCTGCAGAAGGCAAAGGACGCCGGGCTCGAGAACGATCCTGACGTGAAGTCGCTCGCCGACGACGCATCCCAGCGGGGCAAGGAAGACGCGATGGTGCAGGTCTGGCTCGACCGCGAGCTGGGCAATGCGGTGACCGATCAGAAGGTCAAGGAGACCTATGATACGGTCAAGGAGCAGCTTGGCGCCCAGGCGCCGTCCATGGAGCAGCTGCGCCCGCAGATCGAGCAGGAACTCCGCCAGCAGGCCTTCCTGGATCTCAGCCGCGATCTGCAGGAGGACGCCGAGATCACGCTCTACGGACCCGACGGCCAGCCGATAACGCAGTAATATACGCCGTCAGCCGAAAACAGGAGACGCCGCGTCCGGAGGCTCCCGGGCGCGGCGTTTCGCTTCAGTGCCGCAGCTCAAGCGATCTTCGGTCGCCCGTGACAGCGGCCCTGTACGCGTGCACGGCCGTCCTTTGCACGTCTTGGCGGGCAGGGTCGAACCGGGGTCGTTTGCCGCCTCCATTCGCGGGAGGGCGTGTCAGGTTCCGCAGAAGGTCCGGCGCACGATCTGGTCCGCGCGCGGCGGGGCGGCATAGCTGGCATGGTTCGGCTGGTCCTCGAACGGAGACGCCAGCACGCCGATCAAGCTTTCGAAGGGTCCGAAATCGCCCTGTTGGGCGGCGGCGAGCGCCTCCTCGACCAGATGGTTGCGCGGGATAAAGCGCGGGGTTGCGGCGCGCATGGCGGCGCGCTGCTCGCCGGGCCCCCGGCCCTCGGCGGCGCAGCGCGCGCGCCAGGCACCGGCCCAGACGTCGAACGCCGCCGGCTCGGCGAAGAGCGTACGGGGCCCCTCCGATCCATTTTCCGGCTCGGCATCAGGGAGGTCCGCGAGCCGCCGGAAGGTGAGCGTGTAGTCCGCTTGGTTCTCCGCCATCCGGCCGAGCAAATCCTCGATCAGCGCCTGGTCATCCTCCTGCCGGGTCGCCAGCCCGAGTTTGGCGCGCATCACGTCGACCCACGCCTCGAGCCAGAGCTGGGGGAACCGGTCGATTGCGGCTTGCGCTGCGGCGACCGCCGCCTCGCGCCCGCCCGGCAGCAGCGGCAAAAGCGCCTGGGCGAGCTGGGCGAGATTCCACTGGGCGATGCGCGGCTGGTTGCCGAAGGCATAGCGGCCGCCGACGTCGATCGAGCTGAAGACCTTGCCCGGGTGAAAGGCGTCCATGAAGGCGCAGGGGCCATAGTCGATGGTCTCGCCAGAGATGGTCATGTTGTCCGTGTTCATCACGCCGTGGATGAAGCCGAGCCCCATCCACTGCGCCACCAGCCGCGCCTGCCGCGCGATCACGCCGTCAAGCAAAGCGAGGGCGGGAGCCTCCGCGTCGGCCGCCTCCGGATAATGGCGCGCGATCACGTGCTCGGCCAGCCGGCGCAGCCCGTCGGTGTCCTTGCGCGCCGCAAGGAACTGGAAGGTGCCGACGCGGATGTGGCTGGCCGCGACGCGGGTCAGCACGCCGCCCGGCAGGACGGTCTCGCGCACGACCTCGGCGCCGGTGGCGACGGCCGCCAGCGATCGCGTCGTGGGCACGCCCAGCGCCGCCATGGCCTCGCTGAGGATGTACTCGCGCAGCACCGGCCCGAGCGGCGCGCGGCCATCCCCCATCCGCGAGAACGGCGTGCGGCCGGAGCCCTTGAGCTGGATGTCGCGCCGCCGGCCCTGGCGGTCGACCACTTCGCCGAGAAGGATCGCCCGGCCGTCGCCCAGCTGCGGCGCCCAGCCGCCGAACTGGTGCCCGGCATAGGCTTGGGCGATCGGCTCCGCGCCATCGGGCACGCAGTTGCCGGCCAGCACCTGCACGCCTTCGGGCGAGGCGAGCCATTCAGGGTCCAGGCCCAGCTCCTCGGCGAGCGCGCGGTTCAGTCGTATCAGCTTGGGCTGGCCCACCGGCGTCGGCTCGACCCGCGCGAAGAAGCGATCGGGCAGCCGGGCATAGCTGTTGTCAAAGGGGAACGTGGCGGCTGTCGCGACCGACTGGTCCATCGGAACCTCTCTCGCACGGGCGTTTTTGGCGGCGGACGCGGTGATCCTGGCCGGCTTGTCTCGCATATGGGCGCTCTCGTCCGCATCGGAAGGCGACCGGCCGCAGTTCATGCCCGGCCGCAATGGTTCCGCTGGGGCCGCCGCGCGGCTCGACCGTGCGCGCTCGACGTCCGGTGTTTGTTCAGTGCCCCCGCCGCTCGAGTTGCCCCGAGTTGCACGGCAACCCGCGGCGACCCTATATCGAGGCGACGAATCCCGCAGCCCCGGAGAGACGGCACATGCAGACCCGCTCGAAATTCTTCGACGACATCAGCCAGCTCATGACCAACGCCGCCGGCGTCGCCCAAGGCGCGCGCACCGAGGCCGAGACCGCCATGCGCGGCTGGTTCGAGCGCTTTCTCGCCGAGTCCAACATGGTAACGCGCGAGGAGTTCGAGGCCGTGCGCGAGATGGCGATCAAGGCGCGCGAGGAGAACGACCGCCTGGCCGCCCGCATCCGCGAGTTCGAGAGCCGGAAACGGCAGCCAGGGTCCGAGGCCTGACGCTGCCGCGGCGGCGCCGAGGCACTAGGGCGGGGCGCCGCGTTCGCCGGCAGCCGGCCAGGCGCCAGGGCGTGCGCCTGATTCTCCGGAGGCCCGCCCGGTGGCGCTCGCCGCGTCGCGTTTGCGTCGCATCGAGGCAGGTGCGCCGGCGGTCGCCTCCGATTGCGCCCGTTTCTCGCGGTTCGTTCCTCGCAGTTTCTGGGGAGAACGGGCGGTCCGAGGCCGATCTGGGCGTGAATCTTTCGCCGCCGGCCCGGATTCGCCTTTACAACGGCAGGGAACCTGCCACCATATCTTGCGGGCCAGGAGCAGTGGTCCACAATGGCAACCCAGGGTGACCCTGACGCGTCGCCGCACAAGGTCACCGCGAAATTGGGGGCGGTGAGGCAGATGACAGCAGCCATCGAACACGAATTCCTTTCAGCGGACATCCACCCGATCGACATGGTCGAGACGTTGGCCGAGGCCTGCGAGTGGGAGTTCGACCGCATGGGTGAGAACCAGATCGCCATGGCGATCGAGGGCGCTTGGCGCGTCTATTCGCTCAACCTCGACTGGTCGAGCCATGACGACATGCTGCGGCTGATCTGCAGCTTCGAGCTGACCCCGCCGGAAGAGCGGATGGACGAGATGCTCGAGCTGATCAACCTCGCCAACGACAAGATCTGGTGCGGCGGCTTCGTCCTCTGGCCCGAGCACAAGCTGATGGCCTTCCGCTACGGCCTGACGCTGGCGGGGGGCGCCACCGCCACGCCCGAGCAGATCGAGGCCATGGTGCTGACGGCCGTCGGCTATGCCGAGCGGTTCTACCCCGCCTTCCAGCTCGTCGGCTGGTCGAACCAGTCGCCCGCGCAAGCCCTGCGCGTCGCCATCGACGAGGCGTACGGCACCGCCTGAGGCGCGGGGCGGCCTTGTCGGGACGGGAGGGTGCGCTTATGCGCACCCCACGAACTCGCGGCGGAAGACGGGATGCTCGAATGCCGGAGATCACCTACGACCAGTTCCTCCTCGTCGACATCCGCGTCGGCACGGTCACCGACGCCCAACCGTTCCCGGAGGCGCGCAAGCCGGCGGTGAAACTTCGGATCGACTTCGGGCCCGAGATCGGCATCAAGAGATCCTCGGCGCAGATTACCGAGCATTACGCGATCGAGACGCTGGTCGGTCGGCAGGTGGTCGCCGTCGTCAACTTCCCGCCGCGCCAGATCGGTCCCTTCATGTCCGAGGTCCTGACGCTCGGGCTGAGCGACGAGGAGGGCCGCGTTGTCCTGCTTGGCCCCGACCACCCCGTGCCGAATGGCGCCCGCATGCACTGATCGCGGCGACGTCATCGTCGCCGCGATCTGGCCACTTTCTCCGCCTCGCGAGTTGCCTTGGTCGACCGGTGCCAAGCCGGTTCGATCGCGCACCGGGCCGTCCCGGCGGCCCGAAAAGGCATCGCCGCCCGCGCCGGGTCGGCGGGGCGGCGAGCTCCGAGATCGGAAGGTTTACCAGGCGAAGGCGGTGTGCTTGTCCTCATCCATCGGCGGCTCCTCGCGGGGGTCGCGGATCTCGCGGGTCTCGTCCCGCTCGCGCACGCGGCGGTAGAGGTCCGGCACGATCCAGCCGAGCATGAAGCCGAGCCCCGCCTGGACGGCCATGATCCGCGTCGGGTCGGGGAAACGCCCCCCGCCATCGGCCAGCGACCGCATCAGATCTGCGGCGATATAGGCGGTGGCGCCGAGCGCCACGGCGAGCACGGCGCCTTCCACCGCCCGGCCGGACCATTCGGACTTGAACCGGCCGTGCAGATCGAGGTCGATCAGAAGGGCGATGAAGAAGGCCGCGCCAGCCGGGATCAGCATGAACGGGAACCGGGTGTCGAGCTTGCCGACGAATTCAGCGAAGCTCAGCCCGTCCACCGCCATCGAGCGGAGGTAATAGACCAGGCACCACAGCAGCGCCGCCAGGCCGGCCGCGAGCAGATAATAGCCGTAGTTCATGCCATCCGCCGCGCGGCCCTGCCGGCGCGTGAGCAGGCCGGGCACCCCGGCGAGCAGCGCCGCGCCCGCCATGTTGATGCCGATCATCACGGCGATGACAAGCGCCCGGTCGACCTGACCGCCGCCGGCACCCATGATGCGGAACAGCAGGAACATATAGACGATGGTCAGCAGCGCGAGCCCGACGACGCTGTGCCAATGGATCAGCGGCGGCCGGACTTCCTCGACGGTCCTGAAGCCCCACTCCTCCAGCGAATCGATCGCATCGCGCATGCCGAACTTTGTGCTCAGCATATAGCAGCTGACGAGATGGCTGAGGCCGCGGAACAGCTCGGAGGCCTCCTCTTCGAAGGTCCGCAGCAATTCCTCGCGGCGCTCGTCCGAGATCGGGTTGGGGTCGCTGCCGGGCGCGGCGAGCACGATGCCCGCCAGCGCGGCCAAGCGGCGATAGGACGCGACCATCTGCTTGTACTCGCCCAGCCGGCACTCGACGAAGGGCGAGTTGCGCTCGGCGGCCCGGCCGTCGTCGCGCTCTTCGGCCAAATCATTCTCGGACAGGTCGGCGCAGAGCCGCGTCTTGATCGTCACGATCCGCAGCCAGTTCCAGGCCGGGCTGTACGGGGCCGCCCGGCAGAGCGTCTCCAAGTCCAGCTGTTGCGAGCGAAGCTCGGCGCTGACCGGCCTTACGAGCGCTACGGGAACGGCGAACTCGGCATGCCGCACCTTCGAGCTCAGCTGCCGCGCTCTTTTCGGGATGGCGCCCAATTCGCGGAAGATCATGCGGAAAGCCGCGTCCAGCTTTTTCAGCAAAGGAAGGTGCGGCAGCAGCGCCGTCAGGAACAGCGCCGCGGCGAAGGGCGCCGAGGCCTTGACAAGATCGGCCGTCGTCGAGCCGACGGCGCCCGGGTCGGCACCGAACATCAGGAAGCGCGCGGCCTCGGGGTTGGTGGTGATCACCATTCTGACGATCCACCAAAGCGCGATCGCCGCCGTCACATAGCCGACCAGCGCGATGTTCCATTGCCAGCGCGTCGTGGTCGATCTCCAGGTCGCCGGCGTGCTGAACCGCTCCCAAGCATAGACGCCAACGCAGCCTGCGGCGAAGACATCAACCCAGTTCTGCGCGATCATGGTCATCATCGGCATTGTCGTGCTCCTGCTGCCGTCGACCGATTTCTTCGGCCGCTCTCTCGACGCACTGCTCGACCGGTGCGTGTCTTGCCGTCGCCGTGCCCGCTTTCGGCGATCATCTGCGTTTCACACTAGGTTCAATTTGGGACAATTTCTGTACCCGTTGTCACAGGTTGCACGTCTTCGCTCAGGAGCATGCGGCGCCACGGATGGGCGGCCGAGGCTGGCGCCCAGGGGCGCCGACGGCCAGGGCTGTAGCCTCAGCGCGGCACCGTCAGCGTCGCGCGCAGGCCGCCGAGGCGGGGGCTCGCGTCCAGCGTCAGCGAGCCGCCATGGCTGCGCGCGATGTCGAGCGCGATCGTCAGCCCCAGCCCGGTGCCCGGGATGTCCTGGTTGCGCGCCTCGTCCAGCCGCGTGAAGGGCTTCAGCACCTCGTCGCGCTTGTCGGAGGGGATGCCGGGGCCGTCATCCTCGACCACGAACTCGGCGAAGCGGCGGGTCAGCCGCACCGAGAGCGCCACCTTGGCCGCATAGGCGCCGGCGTTCTCGACCAGGTTGGCCAGGCCGCGCTTCAGCGCGTGCCGGCGCATGTCGACCATCGGCTCCTCGGGCGTCTCGACCTGGGCGAAGACCTGCACGCTCGCGCCAAGCCGGCGCGCATCGGCCGCCACCTCCTCGGCCAGCTCCAGCGGCGAGGCGGGCGCCGGTGGCTCGCCGCCCTCGCCCCGCGCGAACGCCAGGAACGCGCTCAGCATGTGCTCCATCTCGTCCAGGTCGCGGTTGATCTCGGCCGTCTCCGGCGTCTCGTCGGCGACCGCCAGGGCCAGCTTCATGCGCGTCAGCGGCGTGCGCAGATCGTGGCTCACGCCCGACAGCATCCGCGTGCGCTGCTCGACATGCCGCTCGAGCCGCCCGCGCATCTCCAGGAACGCCGCGCCCGCCCGGCGCACCTCCTCGGCGCCGGTCGGCCGGAACGGCACCGAACGCCCGCGCCCGAAGGCTTGCGCCGCGCGCGCCAGCTCGCGGATCGGCCGGACCTGGTTGCGCAGGAAGATCGTGGCGATGCCGATCAGCAAAAGCGCGCTGACCGAGATCCAGACGAACAGCTGGTGCGGGTTCGAGGCGTTGAGCCGGCGGCGCGGGAGAAACGCCCGCAGCGCGCCCTTGCTGGTGGCGATGCTGGTATCGACGTGCTTGTCGTAGGTAGCCAGGTCGATTTCCATTGGCAGGCGCACATAGCTCCTCAGCGTGTCGGCGATGACCCCGCCGGTCACGTCGAAAAGCTCGCGACTGACCGCCGATTGGACGCGCGCACCCTCGTCCAGGACCAGCTCGAAGCCCAGCGGACCCGACATCCGGGACAGCGCTCGCTTGGCGCTCTCGACGTCGTCGGCCTCGTCGACCGTTCGCACGGCGTAGCTCAGCTCGCGCGCGATGGCGCCCACCATCTGCTCGGTCACCGAATTGTAGAAGCGCTGGGCGAAGACCCCCGCCGCGATCACCTGCATCAGCACGATCGGCAGCACGAGGATCATCAGCGCGCGGCCGAACAGGCTGTGCGGCAGAAAGCGCTTCAGGATCGCCGATGGGCTCTGCATGAGGGAGGGGATAGGCCGGGCGCAGGCACCCGACAAGGCGGACGCCCGTTTCCGCCGGACGGGCGGCGCCGACCTTCGGCCCGCCCGCGGAACGCGCGGTCTACTGCATGAACCAGCCGTGCGAGACGACGACCGACTGCCCGGTGAAGGCCTTGGTCGGCGCCGCCGCGAAGAACAGCACGGCATCGGCCACGTCGTCCGTCGTGGTGAACTCGCCGTCGACCGTGTCCTTCAGCATGACGTTCTTGATCACCTCGTCCTCCGAGATGCCGAGCTCCTTGGCCTGCTCGGGGATCTGCTTGTCAACCAGCGGCGTGCGCACGAAGCCCGGGCAGACGACGTTCGCCGTGACGTTGTGCTCGGCCCCCTCCTTGGCCAGCACCTTGGCCAACCCGATCAGGCCGTGCTTGGCGGTGACATAGGGCGCCTTCAGTTTGGACGCCTCCTTGGAGTGGACCGAGCCCATATAGACCACCCGGCCGTAGTTCGCCTCGTACATGTGCTTGAGGCAGGCGCGGGTCGTCAGGAACGCGCCGTCAAGATGGATCGAGAGCAGCTTCTTCCAGTCGGCGAAGGGAAAGTTGACCAGGGGATAGACGATCTGGATGCCGGCATTGCTGACCAGGATGTCGACCTTGCCGTATTTCGCCACGGTGTCGGCCACGCCCTTCTCGACCTGGGCCTCGTCGGTGACGTTCATCGCGACGGCGAAGGCGTCGCCGCCCTTGGCCTTGATCTCCTCGGCCGTCGCCCTGGCGGCGTCGAGGTTCAGGTCGGCGATCACCGGCGTCCCCCCTTCGGCGGCCAGCCGCAGGGCGATCTCCTTGCCGATGCCGCTGGCGGCGCCGGTGACGATTGCGATCCTTCCATCGAAGCGAGCCATGAGAGCTTCCTTTCAGCGGGCGCGGGGCCCTGTTGACGGGTGTCCGAGATGCCGAGCCGGATAACCGAGCCGGGTCACGCGAGGTAATCGTGGACGACTTCGCCCAAGCCCAGCGTCAGGTCGGCGACGTAGTGCGTGGCGCCCGTCACCTCGCGCACCGGCAGGCGGGCGACGTCGCACATGGCGTGCGAGAACAGCTGCAGCGCCGCGGGGCCCGACCAGGCGCCCTTCAGCTCGACGTCTTCCATGTGATAGCGCACCAGCTCGCAGATCCGGGGCGTGCAGTCCACATGCGGGATGATCTTGATCATGAAGGCGGGCTTGGCCATCGCCGCGCGAATGGGCTCGAGCGGCAGCTCGCGATGCTTGTAGCCCATGCTGGCCGAGACGCAGAGCACCGAGCCGTAATGCAGCGTGCCCACCAGCGTTTCCTGCTCGTGCACGAGCTTGGGGCTGGCCAGCTTCTTGGGGAACCCCCAGATCTCGCGCCCGCCGGCGATGGGCGAGTTGTCGTCGAGATACATGGCGTGCACATAGCCGCCCTCCTGCACCTCGCCGCCCGGCGTTCGGAAGCGCACCGGGATCACCTGGCCCGTCTCGGTATAGTCGCCGAAGCCCGTCGAGTCCGGCATCCGGATGAACTCGTAGGCCACCGTGTCACCGATGGGCTCCAGCGGCTCGGGCACCAGCTCGCGCAGCACCTCCGGGTCCGTCCGGTAGGTGATCACGACAAACTCGCGGTTGTAAAAGCGATAGGGCGGCTTGGGATAGGCGGGGTCGTTCAGCGGCATCGCGAAGGCGCGCTCGCGGACGGCGTCGATGTTCATCGGCAGGCCCTTCGATACGGAGGCATTGGCGAAAGGACGGCGCTCCGTCCGGCTGGTCTGCGCGCGAGAGCCCCTCCCCGGATTCTCGACGAGGCGGACTATAGCCGGTCAGCCGGGTCGCTTCCATCGCCCCCTCCTCCGTGCCGACAAAGCCGCATCCCGCGGCCCGGCTGAACGCCCGGAAAGACCCCCTCTGAGACTCTCCTGTACATGCCACGAATGACCGATCCGATCTATCCGTTGCTCTCGCCGCCAAAAGCCAAGACAGAACTTGCGGCGTGAGCCACGGGCACAATCACATAAAATTCGTGTGCCCCATCCCCCTCTAAATCGGCTCAGTTGCAGACGACCTCCCCCAGTCCGATGCTGTCATAGGCTCCCGGCAACGCGCTGCGCCCGGACATCGGGAAATGGATCTCGGTCAGCGCCGCCCGCGCGCCGCAGAACATCTTGCAGGCGTCGAACGGTGCCGCAAGCAGCACCACCTCGCCGCCCTGCGGCACCAGCGTCAGCTGGCAGCCTTCCACGCTGCCCACGTATCCCGTCGCGGTCCGCTGCGCCCCGCGCACTTCGACGCTGCAACTGTGGCCCCCACCCTGAATCGAAAGAACCTCGAAGTCGGCGGCGCCGCCGCGATCACGGACGACCAGGGAATTGGCTCCGCCACGGGCGCAGTAGAGGCCTGTCACGCCCCCGGAGGCCACCGGCGCCGGGCCGCCCCCGCCGGATTGCAGCTCGGCAAGGCGCCGCAGCATCCGGTCGTTGAGGCAGGCGGCGTTGCTGCCGCAGGCGTCACGCTGGCCAATCCAGGCGACCTGCGCCGCCTTGATCTGCTGGCGTCCGGCCGGCGAGGCGGCGGCGCGCGCCGCGCCGTAGGCCGCCGCGAGCTGGCTGTCGAGCTGCGACAGCTCCACCGAGGCGCAGATGGCGTGCTCGGTCGGCGTGCCGGCCCTGGCGCAATCGAAGCTCGGCGGCCCGGCCCTCCCCTGCGATGCAATCAACAGGGCAGAGGCCAGCACCGCAATGAAAATCAGTTTCATGCTATTTCTCCGTTCGCTGGCGTTAATACGCCGAAGGCTAGCCATTGAGACACGGTTCCCGCAATGCTGACATCAGTCTAATGACCGGAGTTCCGCATACCGGAACTGCGGACGGTCCGTCGCACCTTGAAACTGCGGTCAGCGCCAGTCTAGCGTCTCGACGAGCAAGCGGCCCCGGCGATCTGGATGGACCCTTTCGACCGCGACTCCACGGTTGAGCACGGCACGGCGGAGGCGGTGGCGCCCGGCGTGCGCCGGATCACCGCCCGCAACCCCTCGCCCTTCACCTTCACGGGCACCCGCAGCTATGTCGTGGGGGAAGGCGAGGTCGCCCTGATTGACCCCGGCCCCGACGACCCCGCCCATGTCGCGGCGATCCTCGGCGCGCTGGCGCCCGGCGAGGAGATCACGCACATCCTCGTCACGCACAGCCACCGCGACCACAGCGGCGCCGTGCCGGCGGTCGCGGCCGCCACCGGCGCGCCCGTGCTCGCCTTCGGCCCGCACGGCGCCGGCCTCTCGCCCACCATGCAGCGGCTCGCCCGGTCGGGCGCCTCGCTCGGCGGCGGCGAGGGCGGCGACCCGGCCTTCGTCCCCGACCGGGCGCTCGCCGACGGCACGGCGATCGAAGGCCCGGGCTGGCGGCTGACGGCGCTGCACACGCCCGGCCATCTGTCGAACCACCTCTCCTTCGCGCTCGAGGCATCGGGCGCGCGGGGCGTCGTCTTCACCGGCGACACCGTTATGGGCTTCGCCACAACGCTGGTCTCGCCGCCCGATGGCGACATGGCGGCCTTCATGGCCTCGCTCGAGCGCCTGGCCGGCCGCGACGACCGCCTCTATTTGCCCGGCCACGGCCACCCCGTGCGCAACCCGCGCGCCATGCTCGCCTGGCAGATCCGCCACCGGCAGGAGCGCTTCGACCAGATCCTCCTGGCGCTCGCCCGCGGCCCGGCCGACGCCGCCACGCTGGCCCGCGGCATCTACACCGAGGTCGACCCCGCGCTCCTGCCCGCCGCCACGCGCAACGTGCTCGCCAGCCTGATCGGGCTGGCCGACCAGGGCCGCGTCCGCCCGCTCGGCCCCATGGCCGCCGACACCCGCTTCGAGCTGGCCTGACCGCCGGCGGGGGCGCGGCGGGCCCGGAACCCCTCGCCACCCCCGATGCTTGTCGACCACAGACGCGGGGATTACGGGCGCGGAGGCGGCATGGCGCGGGGCACCGTCCACATCGGCACGTCGGGCTGGACCTACGACCACTGGCTCGGCCGCTTCTACCCGGCCGACGCCAGGGGGGAGAGCCGCCTGCGCCAATACGCCCGCAGCTTCGGCTCGGTCGAGATCAACGCCAGCTTCTACCGCCTGCCGACCGAGCGCGCGATGGCGGCCTGGCTGGCCGAAACCCCGCCCGGCTTCGTCTTCACCGCCAAGGTCAGCCGCTTCATCAGCCACATGAAGCGGCTGCGGGACCCCGAGATCCACATTCCCATCTTCTTCGGCCGCATCGCCGCGCTCGCGCCCAAGCTCGGCGCCACCCTGGTCCAGCTGCCACAGAACTTCCGCGCCGATCTGGGCCGCCTCCAGGCCTTCTGCGATCTCCTGCCGCCTGGCCGCCACGCCTTCGAGCTGCGCCACGAAAGCTGGTGGACGGACGAGACCTTCGCGTACCTCAGCGCCCGCAACCTCGCCTTCTGCCTCTTCCATCTGGCGGGGCGCGAGACGCCGCCGGTCACCACCGCCGACTTCACCTATATCCGCCTGCACGGGCCGGGCGCCGCCTATCAGGGCTCGTATGACGACGCCACGCTCGACCGCTGGGCCGAGCGCATCGCGGGCTGGCGCACGGCCGGGCTCGCGGCCGGCCTCGACGTCTTCTGCTTCTTCGACAATGACGAGAAGGCCTATGCCGCCGAGGACGCCCGCCGCCTGCAAGGGCGGCTCGCCTGACGCGGGGGCTGCCCAGCAAAAGAACCGCCCAAAAAAAACCGGCCCAAAAAAACGGGCGTCGAGGGAGAGAGGCCCGACGCCCGAGGACAGAGAGGTATCACAAAGGAACACACGTGGCGTCTCGACGAGAGGGCCGGGTGCCTTCGGTCCCCGTGGGTGGCCCTCGCCTCGGGACACGCTCACCTTGCCCCGAATCGCCGGACGCACCTGTGATAAGAATCACAAACCCGGGCGAAATTAGGGCGCGAGTGGGTCGGCCGGGCCACGCCGGGCGAGGCACGCTCCGGCGGAGCCGCCAACCCCGGCCTTATCCGCCCGTCAGCCCCCGCCAGCCGCGCCTCAGCCGCCCGTCACGGCCTTGGTCAGCGCCTGCATGCCCTGCATGCCGCGCGCCTCGTCCAGGCTGACCGGCAGCGACAGGCCCATCTGGTCGGCGGCCTTGGCCGCGCCCGAGACCTTGAGCGCCCGGTAGGGCAGTGCCACCGGCTCGCCGCCGCCCTTCGGCTTCACCAGGATGGCCATTACCTGCCCGCCGGGGATCACCACCAGGTCCTGCACGGTGCCGAGGCTGTCGCCGCCGGGCCCGGTGACCTCGCGGCCGATCATCTCGCTCGCCAGCAGGCTGTCCTTGGCCTTGCCGGCCAGCTCGTCGGCCGCCTTGGTCGCGGCGTCCGAGATGGCCGAGGGGTCGGTCAGCGCCTCGACCATCCCGCCGCCGCTCCCGCCGCCCGCGTTCCCGCCGGTCTGGGCGGTCAGCGGCAGGGGTGCTGCGATCAGCGCCAGGGCGAGGGCGGCAAGCGGACGGCGGGGCATGGGCATCTCTCCGGATCAGGGCTGCGGGCGTGCCGACCGAACGGCGCGCCGCCGCGATCGTTCCGACCGGCGGCGCGTCATCCTCGCCACCGCCCGTCACGGGGCCGGCCGCTGGACGCCGAGACCCGCAGATGCCGAACCCCGCATCGCATTACGCAAGGCGAAACAAATCCATGCTGTCATGCATGCTGTCGTCCGGCGGCGAGGTCCGCGCCGGCATGTTCCGGGAGAGCCCCATGTCCACAGCCACGCGCCTGGCCGGCGCGCTCGAGGCGCTGTTCGCCGAGCTCGACGAGGTCGCCAGATGGGAGGGTGACCTGGCCGCCGAGGCGCGCACCGCCGCCCGTCGCCGCGAGCGCCTGGCGGAGTCGATCCGCGCCACGGTCGACGCGCTGGAGCCGCAGGCGCGCGAGCCCTGGCTCGTCCGCCTGCGCGCCCTGACGGCGGCCTTCGACCCGGCGCGGCCCAAGCGCCGCCCGACGGCCCGCACCCGCGCCGCGCTCAAATGGCTGAAGACCCGCGAGCCGGCGGTGTTCACCACCGCCGACCTCCGCGCGCATTTCGAGTCGAAGGGGCTGCAGACCGACCGGCACTACCTGCCGACGCTGCTCTACCGCTACACCGCCGAGGGCGTCGTCACCCGCACCGGCCACGGCCGCTTTCGGGTCAACCGGGAGCATCCGGGTAACTGCTCACGTGGTTGGCAGGATGGTGTCCATACCGTGGATGTTCCGGCGTGAGACGAGGGCGCGGACAGCGTCGATGGCGGTGTGGGCGTGGAGCTTGGCGGTGCTGGTGAGCGATCGGTAGCCGGCATGGACGCCGGCGCCCCATTCGGAGCGGAAGCCGTTCGTGACTTTGCGGAACACGACCGAGGGACGGATCTCGCGTTCGGAGATGTTGTTGGTCGCCGGCACGCGTCGGTCGGTCATGAAGACGAAGAACTTGCCCCGCCAGGCTTTGATCTGCGCCTGCAGGACGCGCCCGTCCGGGATGTGCAGCGGGCGTGCCGAGCAACGCGTCGAGGCGACGTTCCGCCTTCGCGTGATACTGGGCGAGCGTGGTGTCGCGCAGCTCTCCTCGTCGCCTGCCGATGCGGATCGTCCAGCGCAACAGATCGCGGATCTTCGGGGCGACGACGCTGTCGCCACAATCGATGGCGTACTGCACATCGCGCAGGACATGGGCGAGGCACACCTGATGGGCGCCCGCCAGATCCTGCTGGCCGGCATAGCGGTCGGAGATCCAGACCTCTGGGCGATGCGCGCCCAGGACCTGCTCGGCCACCGCCCTGGCGCGCCGCGGCGCGATCTCGTGCAGCACGGCCCGGTCCGAGACGAAGACCCAGTGCCAGTGCGTGATGCCGTCGAGGCGGGTCGTGGTCTCGTCGGAGGCGATCACATCGGCATCCCGGAGTGCCTTGGCGATCGCCTCGCGTGCGGCCTCGAGCGGGTCGGCCATGCGGCGAAACGCGTTGGCGATGGCGCCCTCGGAGATCCTCAGCCCGAACAGTTCCCCCATGATCCGGCTGAGCCGCTCGAAGCCCACATGGTGGCTGTGGTGCAGGTACAGGAGAAGCATGTGGATGTTCGGCCCGAACGGCGTGCCCGGTGGCATGCCTACGGGCGGCTCGGCCCGGAACCGGCGGCCGCAACAGGCGCAGCGCCCGCCCAGGAGCTCGATCCGCGTGGTATGCGCCACGACCGGCGGGATATCGACATGGTCGTAGCGCCGACGCACATGCTGGACTTGCCCGGAGACGTCCGCTCCGCAATGGCCGCATGCGTCGGCTCGGCGTTGCACCGTCTCGTCCGGGTCCTCCGCCAGCCGCCGCGACGTTCCGGGGCGCGAGGGCCGCGGCTTCTTCCTGGCCCTCTTGCCCGGCCGATTGGCCTTGGTGCCCGAGGACGGCGGCAGATGCGAGTTCTTCGAGGTCTTCTTTGGGGCCGACAGCCTGGCCTCGAGTTCCGCGATCCGAGCTGCCATCGCCTCGATCAGCGCCGCCTGATCATCGAGAAGCGCATCCTTCTCGGCATCGCTCAGTCGGTATCTCGGCCGTTTGATCACCCATATGTTGACTCACATCCGCGAGTTGCACGCAACATCTTTCCGCCACCCCCGTGAGCAGATACGCATCCGGATTTGGCAGCGTCGTGAAGGCGGACTTTCCTGCCCTTCGCCCTATGGGCCGCTAGGGCGGGGCCTCTTCCGGCACTTCGGCGGGGCACGCCATCTCAGGCGAGGCGGAAAGGAAAACTTCAATTCAAGCGCGATATTTTTCCAATAATGGCAGTAATTGTATAAAGTTCTTGATCGGATCAGAAGACAGTGGCAGCTTAAGCGGCGCAATGCGATGTTAAATGTAGGTTTGAAGGGTTGTTCACATGAAAGCTATGGTTGCGTTGGCAGCAGCATCGTTCGTTGCTGTAGCGGGTTCAGCACAATCGGCAACATTGACCTGGACGGGTGATGGCCCGACGCGCGATTTCGGCGATGCCGCCAACTGGGAGGACCGAACGCCGAGACTGCCGCGCCGACCGTGGGAGACACTCTGGTGATCGGCGAAGAGGCGCGTGGCGTGAATGGCCCCGTGGTCTCGTCAGGGTATGAAAGCGACCTGCTCGGTAACGTTACCGTCAGCGCGCCAGCGCTGACGATCAACACGCTGCCGGTACGGCCGATCCTGACGATCTCGGACGGCACCCTGCAGACCCTCGACTTCAACATGGCCGCCGAACAGGGACAGACCGGTCTCACCGTCCAGGACGGTGGAGCCTTTCTTGTGCGTGATTTCCGCACCTCCGAGGTCGACGCCGGCTTCTCGGCTGGCAAATCGGAATACCGCCTCGAGGGCGGCTATCTCTCGACCGTGATTGCGGTGATCGGCGACGATGGCGATTCGACGTTCCGGCAATCGGGTGGCACCTTCGATGCCGGTACTTTCATCCTCGGTGCCGCGTCCGTGTCCAGCAGCAGCGGCATCATCGTTACCGGACGGGCCGACTACATCATGACGGGCGGCACGCTGGACACTGGGTTTCTCGGCTTTCCCGACGGATCGACCGACAGCAATCTGGATCGCAACGGGACCGCCACGGTCATCGGCGACGGCGGCCCCGCGCGTTTTACGCTGAACGGCGGCACGCATACGGTGCGTGGCGGCAGCAGCTTCTTCGCAGACCCGCTCGTGGTGGGGGGCGCAGCGTTTCATCCGAACGGCAACAATATTCCCGACGACCCTGACAAGCATCTGGGCGAATACATCATCAACGACGGTACGCTGAACGTGGTTTATAATACGGTCGTCGGAGAAACGATGAAGATCTCATCTCGACGTACGACAGCATGGATCCCGGTAACGGCCGCATAGGCCAGAATGGCGGGGTCCATAATGTCGGCCGCAGCCTCATCCTTGGAGAGTATGGCGATTTCGGCAGCGGCACCGGTCACTACCGGATAAGCGGCGGCGAGCTCAACGTTGAGCAGGACATCGTGATCGGAGAGGGCGGCGCAACGGCTTCGGCAGCGGCACCTTTCTGGCGCTGGGAGGGACCGTCACGGCTCGCGACATCCTCATCAACCCGGCGACCCTCAGCATGGGCGAAGCCTCGGGCAACCCGCTGAACTGGATGATCATTGACGAGGGGTCGACGTCGTCGGGCACGGTGCTTGCCCGGAACGTGACTGTCGGCGGCGCCGGCGCGCCTAGAGGGAGACCCGACGGCGATCCTCGAAGTGTCAGGCGACGGGCTCCTTGTTGCAAACTCCGTAAGCGTCCAAAAGGGTGGCAAGCTCGAGGGCAACGGCCGGATCGCGACCGGCACGCTCGCGATCCTTCACCGCGGCATCCTGTCGCCGGAAACGTCACCCGGCACGCTCGACATCGACGGCGATCTGTTCCTCGGTGCCGGATCGCTGCTCCTGCTAGAGATCGCAGGAACCGACGAAGGGCTTTGGGACATCCTAGATATCTCTGGCGATCTCCTGGCCGAAGCTGGCGCCGAGAATCAGGTTCTACTTTCCTCGACAGCTTCCGGCCGGAGGACGGCGCCTTCTTCAACTTCTTCCGGGTCGGCGGAAGCGCGTCCGGGTTCGATGCGCTGCTCGCCAGCGGCGGCATCGGCGTTTGATCCTTGGTGCCGAAGGGCTCTCTTTTAGCGTCTCGTCGACCGGTACAACCTTTAACTTGGCGGACACGCCCCATGATCCGCAGGTCGTGCCGCTACCGCCGGCAATTATCCTTCTGGCGAGCGCACTGTCCGCGCTCGGCGCCCTGCGGGTAAATCGGCGTCCGCGCGATCCGCGGGGGCACAAGCGGTGTGGGCAGTCTCGGCTCGACGCGGCCTGAACCCGCCTCGAGCAGCACCTGACCGCGGCCCTGCTGGCGCCGCGGTTGCCGGGGTTCAATAACCCTTTAGGTCGCCCGCTCCGAAATAACTCTCGTGCCGCACCCGCTGGCAGCGAGAGCGGAGTGCGCACGAGATCCTGCCGTAGATCTTCAGCGACCTCAGCCGGGTTGCCGACCGCGCAGATCTTCCCCGTCCTGCCGCCCGCTTGAGGCAGCGGCGTGCGAGATCCTGCCGACCGGCTACGCCGGAGAGTCGCGCCAAATCCGCACGGAGGCACGAACACGTCGCCGGCAAACTGGGCTTCCGTGCGCGAAGCGGCTGCTCCTGTTGCGGAGACCAGTGTCTGGCATGGGCTCGAAGTAGCCGTTGAGCGGCTGCCCTGCCCACGGTGTCCGTAAAGCGATCGAGCAGCGCGCGTCACCGAAATCTTGCCGCGGCGCACACAATCGTGCAGTGACTGCTGACGAACAGGCGGCGTACCGGATCGCGCCGCCGGCCGAGTGCGTTGAGGCGTGGCACGCTCGGGGGGACACCATGAACTACGCACCGATCGGGCTGCAGGGGCGGGAGCATCGGACGCTGCTCTACAGCCACGACACGTTCGGGCTGGGACACCTGCGGCGGGCGCGGACGCTCGCGACCGCGCTGACCGAGGGCGACGCGGACCGCTCGGCGCTCATCGTCACCGGCTGCCCCATCGCCGGACGCTTCGATTTCGCCGAGCGGGTGGACCATGTGCGCCTGCCGGGCGTGGTCAAGCTGCCGGATGGCAGCTATTCCTCGTCGAACCTGCCGATGCCGATCGACGAGATGGTGTCCTTGCGCGGCGCTATCATCGAGGCGACGGCGCGCGAGTTCGCGCCGGAGCTTGTCATCGTCGACAAGGAGCCCTGGGGGTTCAGGCATGAGCTGGCCGGCACGCTCGAGGCGCTTAAGGCCGCGGGCGCGCGCATCGTGCTCGGTCTGCGCGACGTGCTCGACGACGAGGACGCGCTGACCGCCGAATGGGAGCGCAAGAACGCGCTCGAGGCGATCGAGCGCTTTTACGACGAGATCTGGATCTACGGCATCCCGGCGATCTGCCAGCCGCTGGCGGGCCTGGGCCTCTCGCCCCGCATGGAGGCGCGCATCACCTATACGGGCTATCTGCGCCGCAGCGCCCCCGGCTGGCCGCCCGAAACCGGGCCCGATCTACCCGAGCAGCCTTACGTGCTGGTGACCACCGGCGGCGGCGGCGACGGCGCCGAGCTCGTCGACTGGGTGCTGCGCGCCTATGAATCGGACCCGACGCTGACCCGGCGGGCTCTGGTCGTCTACGGCCCCTTCATGCATGGCGCCGCCCGCCAGGCCTTCGAGGCCCGCGTCGCCGCCCTCGGCGGCCGCGTCACGGCGATCAACTTTCACGCCCGGCTCGAGCGCCTGCTCGCCGGCGCCGCGGGCGTCGTCGCCATGGGCGGCTACAACACGTTCTGCGAGGTTCTGTCCATGAACAAGCCCGCCATCATCGTCCCGAGAACGAAACCGCGGCGCGAGCAGCAGATCCGCGCCGAGGCGGCCGAGCGGCTGGGGCTCGTGCGCATGCTGCTGCCGGAGCGGGACGGCGAGAGCGCGGCGGTGATGGCCCAGGCGATCAAGGCGCTCGCCTATCAGCGGCGGCCCTCCGACCGGCGCATCTCCGGGCTGATGGACGGGCTCGTCACCGTGGCCGAGCGCGCCCGGATGCCGGCGCCCGCGCTGACGACCGCCCGGGGCTAGCCGGTGGACGGCGGCCAGGGTCCGGGGCCGGGGCCCAGACTGGCGGTCTTGCTGAAGGGATACCCGCGGCTCTCCGAGACCTTCATCGCCCAGGAGCTCCTGGCGCTCGAGGCGCGCGGCCACCGCTTCGACATCTGGTCCCTGCGCGCCCCCTATGATGGCGGCCGAACGCATCCCATCCACGACAGCATCCGCGCCCGGCCACACTACCTCCCCGAATACCTCCACGACGCCCCCTCCCGCCTCCTGCAGGCCTGGGGCCGCGTGCGCCGGCTGCCCGGGTATCGGGCGGCGCGGGCCGTCTGGCTGGGGGACCTGCGCCGCGACAGGACGCGCAGCCGGGTGCGCCGCTGGGGACAGGCGATGGTGCTGGCGGCCGAACTGCCCGAGGAGGTGCGGCTGCTCTATGCCCATTTCCTCCATACGCCCGCCTCGGTGGCCCGTTACGCGGCGCTGATCCGCGGCATTCGCTGGGGCTTTTCGGCGCATGCCAAGGACATCTGGACGATCCCCGACTGGGAGAAGCGCGAGAAGATCGCCTCGGCCGCCTTCGGCGTGACCTGCACGCTGGCCGGCGCCGAGCATCTGCGCGGGCTGGCGCCGGATGGCGACGCGGCGCAAGCGATCGATCTGGTCTATCACGGGCTCGACCTCGGCCGGTTTCCGCCGCCGCCGGAGGTGGGGCCGGCGCAGCCTACGTTCACCCTGTTGTCGGTGGGCCGGCTGGTCGCGAAGAAGGGGTATGACGATTTGCTGGACGCGCTGGCGGCCCTGGAGGGACGGCTGGATTGGCGGCTCTGGCACATCGGCGGCGGCGAGCGCGCCCGCGAGCTCGAGCGCCGCGCCGAGCGGCTCGGCATCGCCCGGCGGATCGAGTGGCGCGGCAAGCGGGCACAGGGCGAGGTCGTCGACGCCATGCGCCGGGCGGATCTGTTTATCCTGCCGTCCAAGATCGCGGCCGATGGCGACCGCGACGGGCTGCCCAACGTGCTGATGGAGGCGGCTTCGCAGAAGCTGCCCATCCTCTCGACCGCCGTCTCGGCGATCCCGGAATTCGTCACCGATGGGGTACACGGCCGGCTGGTGCCCCCGGGCGACCCCGCGGCGTTGGCCGAGGCCATCCTGCAGCTCGCGGCTGCGCCCGAGGCCCGCCGGCGGCTGGCCGATGCCGCCTATGCGCGGCTGGCGTCCGAATTCGGCATGGCGACGGGGGTCCGTCGGCTGGAGGCGCGGCTGGTGTCGGCGCTGACCAGCGCGTGAGGCCAGCGGCGCCGCCCATCGCCTTCTATGCGCCGATGAAGGCGCCGGACCACCCGACGCCCTCGGGCGACCGGCAGATCGCCCGTCTGACGCTGGTGGCACTGGAGCTTGCTGGCTTTGCCCCGGTATTGGCCTCGCGCCTGCGCGTGCTGGACCTGGCGGGCGATGCGGGAGTGCAGGCACGGCTGCTGGCCGAGGCCGAAGCGGAGGCCGCGCGTCTCCTGGACCGGCTGCGGCCCGCGCCGCCGAAGCTGTGGTTCACCTATCACAGCCACTTCAAGGCGCCGGACCTGCTCGGGCCACCGGTCGCCCGGGCGCTGCGCATTCCTTACGCGATCTCCGAACCGTCAGTGTCGCCCCGGCGTCGGGAAGGGCCTTGGACGGCCTTTGCCCGCGCCTCGGAGCAGGCGATCGCCGCCGCCGACCGGCTATTCTGGACGACCGGGCGAGACAAGCCCGGGCTGGAAGCCGCCGGGCACGCGGCGAAAATGGTCCACTTGCCGGCCTTCATCGAACAGGGTCCTTCGGTGGCGCCTCGCCCGGCCGGGACGCCGGCCAGGCTGCTGACCGTCGCCATGATGCGGCCGGGCGACAAGGTGGAGAGCTATCGGCGGCTGGCGGCTGCGCTCCCGCACCTTGCCGGGCAGTGGGAGCTCGAGGTGATCGGCGACGGCCCGGCACGCGCCGAGGTCGAGGCGCTGCTGGCGCCGTTCGGGCGCCGAGTCGCCTTTCGGGGCGCGGTCGAGGAACCGGACCTGCTGCGCGGCGCCTATGAGAGCGCCGATCTGCTGGTCTGGCCGGGCGCCAACGAGGGGGTCGGCATGGCCTATCTGGAGGCCCAGGCGGCGGGTCTGCCCGTCGTGGCAGAGGACCACGCCGCGCAACGGGACATTGTCGCAGGGCCGCTCGTCGCGCCGGGGCGTCTGGTGAACTTCGCGCGGGCGATCGAAACTGCGCTGTCGGAGCGGAAGGTGCGCTCGACGGCGGCGCGCGCCCGCATCGAGGCGCGGCACGGCGTCGGCGCCGCTGCCGTCACGCTGCGGCTGGCGCTCTCGGAGCTGATCCGATGACGACGGTCGCACTGATGCGGCACTTCCCGACCGCCTGGAACGCCGAACGGCGCCTGCAGGGCGGCACCGACGTGCCTCTCAACCCCGAGGCGCGCGCCCAGCTAGCAGGCCTTCGGCTGCCCGCACCCTGGGATCGGGCGCGGCTGGTGGCGAGCGGGCTGTCGCGCGCGGCGGAGACGGCCCGGCTGCTAGCTGGCGGCCGCGTCGTCGCAATCGATTCGCGGCTGAACGAACTTGGCTTCGGCGCGTGGGAGGGCCGCCGGTCAGCCGAGTTGGCCGCCGATCCGGCAACGAGCTTCAGCCCGAGCTTAGAATGGGGGCCGGATGACCGCGCGCCCGGCGGCGAAAGCCTGGGCGAGCTCTGGATGCGGCTCATGCCGGCGCTGGCGGCGATCGCCGCCGAAGCGGACCCCGCGGTGATCGTGACGCACAAGGCCGCGATGCGCGCCATCCTTCGTCGCGCCGGCCTGGCGGAGCCCGAGATCAAGCGCTGCCGGCTCTATCCGCTGACGCTCGACGCCGAGGGGCGGCCGAGCGCGCCGGGGCCGCCCGTCAGGCTGGTGCCACGCTGATGCGGATCGCCTTTCTCTGCTGCCATCTGGCGGGGACCGGGCACCTCGTCCGCACGCTCGCGCTCGCCGGCGCGGCGGCGCGGCGCGGCCATGCCCCGACCGTGATCAGCGGCGGACGGCCGCTCGATCACCTCGATCCGGGGGTTCCGCTCCTGCAACTGCCGCCCGTGGTGGTTCGGGGGCTGGCGTTCACCGCGCTTCGCATGCCCGACGGCGCGCCGGTCACCGCCGCATACATGCAGCGACGCGCGCAAGAGCTGGCCCGCTTGCTCGCGATGCTGCGCGCCGACGCCCTGGTCACCGAGCTGTACCCCTTTGGCCGGCGCGTGTTGGGGGCAGAGTTCCGCGCCGCGATCGCCGCGGCGCGCCAGGCCAATCCGGCATGCGCAATCCTCGCCTCGGTGCGCGACATCCCCGAGCCCAAGCCCCAACGGCTGGCCGAAACGGCGGCGCGTCTGTCCGAGGACTACGACGGGGTCCTGGTGCATGGCGACGCGGCCTTCCTGCCGCTGTCCACGACGTGGCCGCTGCCTGCGCGGCTCGCGCCGATGATCCACCACAGCGGCTATGTCGGCGCGCCGATGCCCCCGCCCGCCGGCCCGCGCCGCCCTGACGTGCTGGTCTCGGTTGGCGGCGGCGTGCTCGGGCGCCGCCTGCTCGATCTGGCGGCCGCGGCGGCAGCGCGGTCCCGCCGGCCCTGGCACCTGCTGGTCGGCGGCGCCGATGCCGGCGATGTCGCCGCGGCGTTGGCGGCCGCCGCGCCGGCGAACGCGACGGTCGAGCCGGCGCGGGCGGACTATCGCGCGCTGCTCGCCTCGGCCGGCGCCTCGGTCAGCCTTTGCGGCTACAACACGGCCGTCGACCTCGCCCGGTGCACGACGCCAGCCCTGCTGGTGCCCTCGGAGGAGGCCGGCGAGTGCGAGCAACTGATCCGGGCACGGCGTCTGGCCGAACGTCCCGGTTTCCGGCTGATCCGCCTGGACGAGTTGACGCCCGATCGGCTGGCGGCGGCGGCAGAGGCGCTCGCGGCCGGGCCGGCGCGCCCGCCAGTGCCGCTGGCGGGGGACGACGGCAGCCGCGCCATCGACGCGCTTGCCGCGATTGTTGCGGCGAAGGCCGGAAGATGAACCCGCGCCGCATCCATGACGTCGAGGGGCTGAATGCCCGGCTCCAGGCCGCCACCCGTCGGGCCCGCATCGACTTGCGCTATCTGCACGATGACCGGACGCGCGAGCACGTCGCGGCCGCGGTGGCGGGAGGCGGCCGTATCCTCGACCTCGGCGGAGGCATGCGCGGGCGGCTCGGCGGCAGGGCGCAAGTCGAGACGCTCGATCTGAACGATCTCGACGCGCCGGGCGAGAACCTTTCGCGTCCCGACATTCTGGGCGACGCCTGCTCGCCCTTTCCGGACTGGATGCACGGCCGGTACGATGCCGTGATCGCCCTGGCGCTGCTCGAGCATGTCTATGATCCGGCGGCCGCGGTCGCCAACTTCCGCGCGGCGCTGGTGCCCGGCGGGCGCCTCTTTCTCTATGTGCCCTGGATGTGGCGCTACCACGCCCCGCGGAGCCTCGCCTTCCAGGACTATCAGCGGTTCAGCCGCGACGGGCTCGCCTGGTTGCTGCGCGACTTCGACGAGGTGACGCTCTATCCCATCCGCGGCAAGTACTCGGCCATCCTGAACATGCTGAAACTGTGGAAGGGGCAGGTAGAGCGCCGCTTTGGCGGGCGGATCAACCGGCTGGTCGACGCCCGCGCCTCGGACTGGCGGAACACGGTGCAGGCGAGCGGCTATTTCGCCGAGGCGACGCGCCCCGCCAGCCGGTAGCCGGGCCGCAGCTGGTCCGGGAGCCGGCCGGGCCGGAATGTTGCCGTCAGTCGAGCCGGTCGTAGACGTAGATCGCCGCGTCGTCCCAGTCCTCGGCAGGATTGTTGCGGCAGTAGTCGAGCGCCATCTGATAGATGTTCTCGTCCTCGATCGCCTTGCCGGCCTCTGAATCGACCGCATAGTTGCGCCCGGTGAAATACCCCATCAGCCACCATTTGTTCATCTGGCGGTAGGTCTCGTTCGAATCCTCGCGGACGATATCGCCGCATTGGACGGACGATTTCACCGTGTACGCCATGGCCGGAGACGCCATCGAGAGCGCCGTCAGGGCTGCGACGCCCAAACCCTTGCGCTGCATGCCTGCTGTTCCCGCTCTTTGCCTCGGGCGAAGAGTACCCGCGTCGCCGCCGGCCCGCAACCGTGCGCGGAGGTAACGCAGTGCCCCCGCGGCTCGATTGCGCCGAAGCGCCGCCGGGCTTACCGTCCGTTCGCGTGCAAGATGGCGAGGGCAGAATGAGCGAGCGACACAACTTCTTCCGTCTCGACGACATGGGGCAGGGCATGGCCCGCGAGCTCGCGCCGGGCGTGACGACGCGGATCTTCCCTGGCGAGCACGCGATGCTCTCGGTCGTTCGCATCGAGCCCGGACATCGCGGCAAGATGCATTCCCATCCCGAAGAGCAGTGGGGCGTCTGCCTCGAGGGCGCGGCGACCAGGTTCCAGGGCGACGAGGCGGTGCCGGTGCGCAAGGGTGACTTCTGGCGGACGCCCGCAGGCGTGCCGCACACGATGGAGGCCGGGCCCGACGGATGCACGGTGCTCGACGTTTTCGCACCGCCGCGCCAAGCCTATCGCACCGCTGGCGCGGGCTTTGGCGCCGATGACTATGACGGGCCGGATGGCGGCGAGGGCTGAGCGTCCCCGGGTGTCCCCTAAAGGTGAAGCGAGGGGATCATCGCTCGAAGAAGCGCCGCATTATGTCCAGGTAGACCTCGCTCAGCGCGCGGATATCGGCGACCGGCACGCGCTCGTCGATCTGGTGCATGCTGTCGCCGACCAGCCCAAGCTCGAAGACCGGGCAGAGGTCCTTGACGAAGCGCGCATCCGAGGTGCCGCCGCCGGTCAGCAATACGTACTTGCCGCTTCGCCGCGCTTCTTCGTTCCAGTTCAGGTCTTGCTTGAACGAAGCGGTCCCCGCCTGGTTCGCGGTGACGAAGGACACCTCGCCCCCGGGATCCACGCGCACCCCACGGATCGCCGCCCGGGTCGCGGCGGCGAAGACCCAGGTGGCGGTCACGTTGTCGGGGTCCGTGCCGGGAACCCGATCGATGTCGAGGTCGAGGGTCACGTAGTCGCGCTGGATGGACTGGGTCGCCGCCACCGGGCGCCGCAGCTCGTACGCGGTGATGCCTCCCGCGAGGACCGGGATGTCCGGCAACCCGGCCGGGTCGCCGTCCGTGTCCCAGGCGGGGTCCACGAAGTCCCAGGTGCCGTCACCGTCGTCGTCCCGGGCCACCTCCGTGTCGGTGACTCCGTCGCCGTTGGTGTCCACCCAGAGCTGGGTGGGGTGGTCGAGCCCGTCCACGCCGTAGAGATTCGCCACCGACAGCGCCAGGTTGTAGCGGTCGTCCGCGTACCCCAGGTTGCTGAGGGTGCCGGGGTGGAGCGGGGTGTCGCCGGGGGCGACGACCACCGAGCCTCCGCCGGACAGGTCGTGGACCGGGTCTCCCACCACCGTGGTGGTGTCGGAAGCCGCCCCGAACAGCTCCGCGACCACGTTCTCGGGGCGGGTGGGCGTCGCGGTGAGATGGGTGACGTCCACGGTCCCGGGCGACGCCCCGGCCGGCGCGTTCACGAGGTAGAAGATGACCTGGGAGGCCCCGGGCGGAAGCTGCGCGGTGTTCGTGATCGCGAGGTCGGTCCCCGGGGTGTAGACGCCATCGCCGTTGGCGTCCCAGTGGAACGTGCCCGCCCACGCCGCGGCGCTGTCGCCGGTGAGGAGGAAGGTGTCGGGGTAGGGGGTCTCGTTGATGACGACGTGGGTGTAGGCCGTCCACTCGCCCGCCCTCACGATGCCGCTGTTGTCGGGGGTCAGGACGACCCGCCCCGGCCCCGCGGGCTGAACGGGAACCACGGTGGTCTCGTCGGTCCCGGCGGCGGAGACCGAGGGGCTGCGGTCGGAGGTGGCGACGAGCCGGGTGGTGTCCTGGGTCCCGAGCGCGGTCCCCCCCGGCACCGTCAGTCGCACGTCGTACTCCACGAAGCCGCCCGGGGGCAGGGTGCCGGTGTTGACGACCACGCCGCCCTCCCAGACCCCGTCCCCGTTGGTGTCCGTGGCCACGACCGCGCCGGTGTCGGGGTCGATGAGCTCCACCACCCATCCCAGCTCGCTCGACCCCGGTGATCGCGAAGGAGTCGTTGCCCGTGCAGGTGTTCACCACCTGGTGGGTGTAGGTGATGGTGTCACCGGCCGCCGCGTATCCTGCGTTGTTGGGCTCCACGATCACCGAGGGCCGCACCACGGGATCGGTCACCGAGGCGACGTAGGGGCCGTCCTGGTCGGTGTTGAGAGTGGCGGTGTTGGTGATCTCGGTGATGGAGGGCTCCAGGGGGGCGTTCACGACCACCTGAAAGGTCACCGTCAGGGTCTCTCCCGGTGCGATCGTGACCCCGTCGGCGGGGACGATCAGGTTCGGAGGAGGAGCGGCGGCGACCGCTGCGTCGATGGCGTCGAAGTCGATGCCCTGGACCCACGGCTGCGAAGCCCTGGCCCGACCGGCGGCGCTCCAGGCGCACGGTGTCGTCGGCGAGGTAGCGGGCGGAGAAGAACGGGCGGGGATAGGCGGTCCCGGTCCCGTTCTGGGTGTTGTAGGAGAGGGCCATGCGGTTTGCCGTCGCTGAAGCGACGGCGACGTCCACGGTCAGGCTTCCCGTGTCCCCGTCCGCCTTGAAGACCTGGTCCACGGCGAGGTCGGGGTGCTGAAGGGCCCACACCTGGAAATCGACGGCGGTGCCACCATACTCGGTGGCGACGGCGACGGTGGCCTCGGTGCCGTTCTGCGCGACCCCGTTCCCGAGAGTCACGACGACGCCCTCGGACGCGTCCCCGAGGCCATTGTCGTCGGTGTGCCCGGTGCCCCACACCCAGGTCTGGGCCCGGGTGACCGGGGCGATGGCGGCCGTGTTGTACTCGCCCGCGGTGTTGACGCCGTCGCCCCCGTTCGAGCCCTGCACCCGGACGCTCTGGACGTTCCACTCCGAGCCCCACTCGACGACCATGACGGTGCTGGTGGCCGTCGACAGCGTCACCCCGTTGTTGTTGCGGGACCAGTTGATCGCGGCGGCGCCGGAGGGCCAGAGCCGGGCATGGCACACCTTCGTGTCCGCGACGTCTCCGTCGCCGGTGTTGCACCCCGCGCCGTTGAAGCCGCCCATCAGCATCACCTGGTTGATGTCGCTCCAGGCGACCGTCGAGGCGTCGAAACCGCTCGTCCCCGTGCCCGCGTGGACCACTCGCTGCGCGTCGAGGAGCCGGAAGCCCGCGGTGTCGCACGCCGCCCAGGCACTCCACCACCGTCAGCCACCCCGATCCAGTCGTCGGCGCCGTTGCCCCGGGTCAGGGTGAGAACGTTGGAGGCCCCGGACGTGCCGAGGTCGCCGGTCCCGAAGGGGTCGTCTACGATCGCGGCGTAGTTGGCGTCGGGCCCGCGGTCGCCATTGTTCGTCCCGTCTCCTGCGGACCCCTGGACGATGGCGAAGTAGTCGGGGGACAGGCGCCTGGCCGAGTGTCAGGTCGTAGGACGTCCCCGTGAAGTCGCCGGGTCCCAGGTCGTACTCGGTCACCCGCAAGGCGGGCGCGGTGGCGCCCCCGGGCACGTAGGTCGTGCCGCGGGAACAGCGTCGACGAGCGACACCCCCGTCTGGGTCGCGGCGGTGTAGTTGGTGACCTGCAGGGTGTAGGTCAGGGTCTGGCCCGGGACGACCGCGGCTCCCGCGTCGGAGCTCTTCGTGAAGGTCAGGGGCACGGGCTGGTAGCCCACGTCCCCGGTGGCCACCGTGCCACCCGGCGCCACGCTGAAGCCCTGGGGGTCGTTGGCGGTGGTGAGGGTCGCGCCGGCGGGGATGTCGGGGTCGGTCTCGTCGACGTTGGCGGACGCGGCGAGGCCCGTCACCCCGCAGACCGAGACGTCGTCGAAGTACAGCGTGTCGTTGTCGAAGTTGAAGTTGTTGGTCCGAAGCCGCACGATCACCTGGTTCGAGGGGAGCTGGGCCGGGTTCAGGGCGGCGCTGAAGACCTGCCACGAGTTGTCGTCGGTGCCCCCGGGCAGGGTTCCCAGCGCGGAGAAGCTCGTTCCCCCGTTGTAGGAGACCTCGACCGCCACCGAGTCGCTCGTCTCCATGGAGTTGCGCCCGAACGCGAGCGTGAGGGTCGCGGAAGCGAAGGCGCCCAGGTCCACCGGACGGCTGAGGGCCCGGTTGTTGTCGGTCGGGCCGCCTGTGAACCGGAAGCTGTTGCCGCCGCCGCGAGGGGGTCGCTGACCGACCCGGACGTCGCCGCTCGTGGGGTTGTTGTCGTCCGAGGTCTCGAACCAGGGGGTGGCGCTCCAGTCCAGGGGGCCGTCGGAGCCCGAGTAGCCGATGGCATTGACCTGGTCCAGGTAGCAGCTCGTCGTGACGCCCACCGTCGCCAGCCAGTCGCCGTTCCCGTCGGTGGTGACGGTCTGCATCGCGCCCGAGGGGTCGGTGACGACCACGTCCACGTTCGCGAGGTCGGGCTCGGCGCCGTTCTGGACGCCGTTGCCGTCCAGGTCCAGGAAGACGTGGCCGGTGGCGTCGGCCCCGCCCACGATGGGGGCCTGGACGAGGTTGGTGTCCGTGGGCGGCACCTCGGTGGAGCTGATGGTGGCCTGGTTGTTGACGAACAGCCCGTCGGTCCCGGGGTCCACCTGGACCCGGAAGCGGAAGGTGATGTCCT
The DNA here is from genome assembly GCA_963822985.1 of uncultured Alphaproteobacteria bacterium. GTDB lineage: Bacteria > Pseudomonadota > Alphaproteobacteria > Rhodobacterales > Rhodobacteraceae > Thermohalobaculum. Next base: position 165,172 of record CAWGJU010000004.1, read on the forward strand.
GCCGGGGTCCGAGGCTCGCCAGGAGAAACTCCACCCGGTCCACGAAGGCGGTGCCCTGGTCGGCGTCGGCGGCGTCGGTCAGCGCGGCGAACGGCTGGCTGTTGATGTGCCACTCCATCGAGCCCGGCACGAAGGTGGTGTTGGCGGGGATGGGGTCCTGGATCAGGAGGGCGTTCGCGGCGTCCGCGCCCACGTTCCGCACGGTGATCTCGAAGGTGCCCACCTCGTTCGGGTGGAGGAGCGCCGGCCCGGTCTTGAAGAACTCCAGGCTCGGGCCCACCACCACCGGCTCGACCTCGTTGGAGAGGAAGTAGGGGGTCTCCACGCTCTCGTAGCCCCCCCGGTTCGGGATGACGGTCCCCGCGGGCACGAGAGGGTTGACGGTGACCTCGAAGACGAGGTCGAAGGGGCCGGTCATGGCGCCGAGTGTCCCCGCCGTCCAGACCACCGCGTTCTGGGCCGCGTCGAAGGCGCCGGTGAAGGGCCGGCGTTGGCGATGTTCCGGTGAGGAAGGTCGTGTCGGAGGGGATGGGGTCGGAGATCGTGACCCCGTCTCGTCGGTGACCCGATGTTGTCCACCGTCAGGGTGAACTGCACCACCTCGCCTCCGGGAGAGGGTGCCGTCGTCGTTGGAGCTCTTGGTGAGCACCACGTCGGGTCTGCACCACCTCGGCGGTGTCGAAGGGGGAGAAGGTGCTCCCGCCGATCTTCGCCTCGGCGTGGCCCTCGTTCTGGAGCAGCCGGATGGGCTGGGAGAGGCCGGACGAGTCGGGAACGGCGATGGCGTACTGGATGGTGAGGACTTGCTGGGCGCCGAGGGTGGTCTGGGTCAACGTCCAGTCGAGGCGGTCCTTGCCGGTGGTGGCGTCGATGGAGGCCGCCGGGTCGGTGGTCTCCTGGACGAGGTTGGGATAGGTGATCAGGGTGCTCCCCGGAACGTAGTCCGACCCGGAGATGCCGGGGGGAAGGAGATCGAACACGGAGAGGTTGGTGAGGCCCCCGAACCCGAAGGAGCGGACGGTGAGGGTGTAGGTGACCGAGCCCCCGGCGGTGGGCACGGTCGTCGTGGAGGCCTCCTTGTCCACCACCAGCACGGGATCGAGGAAGAGCTGGTTGATCGGGTAGATGGTGTAGCCCGTGTCCTGGATGGGATCGGGTCCCGTGGCCTGGTCGGTGTCCTGCCCGTAGGCCACCGACACCGGCTTGTTGGCCGCGATGCGGGTCCCGGAGTTGTCGTAGTCGGTGTAGTCGTAGGCCCGCAGCGATTCGAGGGCGTCCACCGCGTAGATGCAGTTGCCGGGAGTGGTGCCGTCCGTGGTCAGCCCGCACCGACCGTTCCACGAGGCCGGGAGGACCGCACACGTGGCGTCGGTGCTGTTGCCCTGGTCCGGGCAGTCGTCACCGTCGGTGTCGACGAGATCGAAGAGCCCATCGTTGTCGAAGTCGAACGTCACCATCGTGTTGTCGAGGGTGGCGGAGACGAAGACCGGGGAGCGGTTCAGCGTGTCGCAGAGCCCCACGCCGCTGGGCAGGATGGTGCAGTCCCCGTCGTTGGCCGTGCGCTGGGCGGGCTGCGACTGCAGGGCGGGGTTGGTGACCCCGGGGGCGAAGGAGACCGTGTAGGTGTCCGTCAGGAACTTCCGCGCCAGCCAGGAGTGGCCCCAATCGTTGTACGGGCCGGCGTAGTCGTAGGCGCTGACACCCCAGAAGTTCCTGTCGCTGGTCAGGCGGACCGTCGACCCCGGGGGGACGAACCGGCCGGTCCCGGTGCGGTAGTCGACGATCGAGTTGGGAGGGATGTTGATCACCGCACTGCCCACCGAGTCGGTGACGGTGACGTCGATGGCGCTCAGGGGGTCGGGATTGAGGATGTAGAGGTTCAGGGGACGGCTCCCCTGAGAAGCCGGGTCGTCCCCGGGGGCGGTGATGACGTAGTCGGTGGAGTGGAGAAGATCGGGGAGCAGCGTGTACATCCGCACCGCGAAGTTGCCGTCCCCTCCGGTGAAGATCATGCCCGCGATGGGCGCGGAGGTGGAGACCTTGCTGCCCTCGTTGATGGTGAGGACCGGCGCCGCCGTCGTGTCGTCGATCAGCCCCCGGGACGAGTAGTGCTGGCCCTGGTTCAGGGTGAAGGAGACGATGCCCGCCCCCGGGCTGTCGATGGACACCTGCGTCCCGTCCTCGAAGGCCACGAGGTCGAGGTCGACGTACTTGAACGGCTCGGTGACGCTGTTGTCCCCCCCGTAGCTGTCCTCGCCCACCGGGATGGAGTACGAGCGCGCCGCGGCCACCGCCTGCCGGGAGATGATCTCCGTGGCTCCGCCGATGAAGGGAGAGAGGGGGTCCATGGGGTGCAGCAGCGAGAGGGGCCCGCCGCTGCTGATGATCTGGTCGCCTCCGTCGAAGCGGATGTCAGCGGGGTTGCGGGGGTTCACGGGAACCGAGCAGCGCTGGTCCAGGGGGGCGGCCGGGAGGCCGCCCTGGCAGGAGCCGTTCGGGTTCGGGTTCGGGGTCACGCCCGGGAGGCCCTGGTCCGAGTTGAGGTTGACGAAGGAGCCCTGGAAGAGCACGTCCTGGGTGGCTCCGCCGCAGGGAAGGACCCGGGGGTCGGCGGTGAAGTCGCACGCCCGCCCGTTCGAGGGATCGCCGTCTCCGAGGACCAGGGTGGTGGCCTGGACCGGGTTCAGCAGGTCGGCCTCGTAGCCGTCCTCCCAGTGGTCGTAGTAGATGACCTGGTTGTCAGCGGAGGCTGTGGCGCTCACCACCGAGTTCATGCCGTTCCAGAAGCTGCCGGAGTTGTCGAAGGAGTTCTGGCCCTCGGCGGTGGCGACGTGGTACAGCATGTCCCACACCTGCTGCTCGCGGCCGATGACGAAGTACTTCTGGTAGCCGGTGGGCACGGTGGCGGCGGACAGCGGGGGCGGCGCGGTCAAGGCGAGCAGGGCCACGACCGCCGCGAGCACCCTTCTCGCCGCGCGCCCGGGCAGGGCGCCCGCGTCCTTCATCCCGCCCGTCGCTGTCGGTCGAAAGCTCATCGACAATACCTGCAAACCATTCTTTTTCAGCTGCTTGCGTCGCTGTCCAGCGTCTCGCGGACCCGACCCCCCGAGCTACGTTAGCAAGAGACGTGCCGGCGGCCCGACTCGGGGGTGGCGTGGCGCCAGTCGGCCGAGGGCGCGTCCAAGCCGTTTGAATGCAGGAGCTTGGCGTGAGGGTTCTCATGCCACGGGGCCCCGGCGGATCGGACTCTGCGGGCGGGCCTGTCTGGAAATCGGAATCGGGACCCGTCAGCCTCCGAGGACCCGGGCGTAGACCGCCTCGTACTGGCTCACGACCCGCTCGGCGTCGAAGAGCGACTCCACACGGTGACGGGCCGCCTCGCCCATCTCCCGCCGTCGCTCGTCGTCCTTCAGGATCTCGATGACGCGGTTGGACATGCCCTCGACGTCGCCCACGGGGAGCAGGTACCCGCTTTCGGCGTGGCGCACGACCTCGGGGAGGCCCCCGGCGTCCGACCCGACGACGGGGACGCCGCAGGCCATGGCCTCGAGGGCGGAGAGCCCGAAGGACTCGAGCTCCGATGGCAGCAGGAAGACGTCGGCCATGGCCACGATCTCCGCGATTCCGCGGCGCGTGCCGAGGAAGCGGATCCGGTCGAGCACCCCGAGGCGGCGGGCCAGCGCCTGGGCGGAGGATCGTTCCGGCCCCTCGCCCACCATGAGCAGCACGCGCGTCGATCTCCCGCGTGACCCGCTCGAAGATCTTCACCGTGTCGAGAATCCGCTTGACCGGGCGGAAGTTCGAGACGTGGAGCATGACGCGCTGTCCCGGCTGTGCGATCGACGAGCGGTCGGCCCGCGCCACCGGGTACTGCTCGAGGTCGACGAAGTTGGGGATCACCTCGATCGGCCGGCTGACCTCGAACTCGTCGACGGTCATGCGCCGCAGGAACTCGGAGACCGCGGTGACCTCGTCGGAGCGCTCGATCCCGAAGCGGGTGATCTCGAAGAACGAGTGGTCCTGACCCACGATGGTGATGTCGGTCCCGTGGAGCGTGGTGACCATCCGCGGCGCGTCCTTTCCCAGCAGCTGCTGCGCCAGGAACCCGGCAATGGCGTGGGGGATGGCGTAGTGGACGTGGAAGAGCTCGATCCCGTGCTCGCGCACGGCCTCCGCCATCTTGGCCGCCAGGGCCAGCACGTGGGGGGGGTAGTCGAAGAGCGGGTAGGAGGAGACGTCCACCTCGTGGAAGCAGATGTTCCGGTGGAAGTCGCCGAAGCGGAAGGGGAGCTTGTAGGAGATGACGTGCACCTCGTGCCCCCGGCCCGCCAGCTGCTTGCCGAGCTCGGCGGCGACCGCGCCCGAGCCGCCGACCGTGGGGTAGCAGACGATGCCGAGCTTCATAGCCGCACCACCTGGTGGCCGCGCGCGAAGGGGTCCACTCGTTGCTGCAGCTCTCCGACGAGGGCGAGGCCGTGTCGGGCCAGCGCGCCGATATGGCCGAGGCCCCGCTCCTGAAACGAGCCGCCGGGGAAGAGGGCGTCCCGTGTACGCCGCAGCCGTGAGGCGCGGCCCTGGTCCCGCTTCTTGAGGGCCCGCATCGCCTTCTCGTGCAGGCCGTCGACCTGGTGAAGCGTTCGTCCCCGGGCGGAGGCCGTCGCCGCCCGCAGGGTCGGGTCGAGCGCCGCCAGCGTCGCCTCGACCTCGCCCATGTCACGCTCGATCGACGCCCGGGTGCGGGAGAACGCCGCCTCGACGTCGGGGTAGGCCTCCCGCGCCCAGCGGGCGACGATGGCCTCGGGGTCCTCGGCGAGGTCCGGGAGCGTCAGCCCCTCGGCCTCGAGGGCCCGCGCCTGCGCCGGCTCGACCAGGGTGACGCTGGGTCGGAAGACCAGTGCCGGGCGGGGAACGCCGAAGTGCTCGTAGGCCGAGCCGATCTGGGCGTGGTAGGCGATCTCCGCGGGCCCCCCCACGTAGGCCGCGGTCGGAAGCATCGCGTCCTGGGCGATCGGGCGGAGCAGCGCGTTCGCGCTCCAGAGGCGCGGCTCGTCCTCGACCAGGCGCGCCGCCTCCGCGAGCGCCAGGTGTCGGCCGAGACCGCGCACCTCGACGCCATCGTCGGACAGCGCCAGCGCGCGCCGTCCGCCCTCCATGAGCACGAACAGGTTCAGGAAGCCCGAGCGCACCGGGACCTGCTGGTGGTATCCGGCCTCCAGGAGGGCCTGACCCGCCTCGAGGGCGAGCCGCGAGCTCGGAGAGCGCTCCCGGATCTCCCGCGACAGCACCGGTGCCATGAGCTGCTTGAGGGCAGGATCCGAGGGGTCGAGCACCACCAGCTCCGGGAGAAGTCTCGAGAGGAGGCGTGCGAAGGCGCCGGACAGCGTCTCCCCGGGTCGGTAGCAGTCGCGGACGATCCCGACGATCTCGTCGCGGCTCGGGCTGGCGGCGAGGCTTTCGCCGAGCTCGTTCACCAGGCGCTCGATCGTCTCGTCCAGCTCGATCTCGAACGCGGGCTGTCCTGCCGGCTCGACGCGGGGGGAGTAGCGGAAGTCCCGGATGGCGCCGCTGGAGTCGAGCACGCAGGCGGTGCGGACCTCGGCGAAGTCGTGGTCCTCGGAGGCCACCCAGAACACGGGAACCGCCGGACGTCCCCGCCGCTCGGTGAGCTGGCGGGAGACCTCGAGGGTGGCCAGGGCCTTGTGGAGGACGAAGAGGGGCCCGCCGAAGAGGCCCGCCTGCTGGCCGGTGACCACCGCCACGCTGTCGGGCAGAGCGAGGGCCCGGGCCCGCTCCGCGGCCCGGGGGGCGCCGCGCTCCTCCTGCTGCCGGGCGAGAGCGCGGGCCAGGGCCTCGCGGGAGCGGGGGTGGGCGACCGTGCGCTCCGCCGCCTCCAGGACGCCGTCGAGGCTGAAGCTGCCCGGGAGAAACGGCTTCACCGCCGCCTCGCCCCCGAGATAGTCGAGAAAGAGGGGGCTCAGGGGCTGGTGGAATGCTTCGAACGGGACCACCTCGGCCGACTGTCGGGGCATGAAGGCTCGATCATAGCATGGCCGCAACCCCTTGAGGTGGTATCACTTGTGCGCCAGTCCGGTTTGACAGCCCGCGAACGAGGGTGCTAGATTCGCTAGGCTCGGGGGAACGTGTGCGCCAGAGACCCCGGGGCGGAGAGATGAGCGAGAAGAGCCACGCCACCGACGGCATGCCGTCCTCGATCGGGCGCTACGAGATCACCGGGGCTCTCGGATTCGGCGCCATGGGGGCGGTGTACCAGGCCTTCGACCCCATCATCAAGCGCTCCCTGGCGATCAAGACGATCCGACTGGACGTCCCCCGCCAGAGCCCGCAGCACCAGGCCTTCATCGAGCGCTTCTACCAGGAGGCGCGGATCTCCGGAACCCTCTCCCACCCCAACATCGTCACCCTCTTCGACATCGGCGAGGAAGGCGGTGTGCCCTTCCTCGCCATGGAGTACGTCGAGGGACAGACGATCGGTGAGCTTCTCGAGAAGGGCGTCCGGTTCAAGCCGGAGAAGGTCGTCGCGCTGGTGAGCCAGATCGCCCTCGGGCTCGACTACGCCCACTCGCGCGGGGTCGTGCACCGCGACATCAAGCCCTCCAACCTGATCGTGCAGGAGGGGGACAAGGTCAAGGTGACCGACTTCGGCATCGCGAAGCTGGTGGACACCGAGATCACCCAGTCCGGGACCCTCCTCGGCACGCCCTCGTACATGTCTCCCGAGCAGGCGATGGGGGAGAAGCTCGACGGGCGCAGCGACATCTTCTCCCTGGGCGTATGCGCCTTCGAGATGCTCTCCGGACAGCAGCCGTTCCCGGGGAACAACGTCACGTCGATCCTGTACAAGCTCGTGCACGTCGATCCCGTCGAGCCCGTCGACCTGGAGATGAACGGCCTCGTGCCCCACAAGTGGCGCGAGGTCTTCAACCGGGTCCTGGCCAAGAAGCCGGACGATCGCTACCAGACGGCCAGCGAGTTCGTGAGAGACCTGGAGCTGTGCCTGGGCTCCTGGTTCACCGGGCTGGGCGAGGAGACCCCGGGCCTCGTGGCGGCGGGCGAGAGCACTCTCACCCTGCCCAGCGTCTCCTGGGCCGACGCCTCGTCGCCGAAGGGGGGGCCTCGTCGGGGAGCGAGGCCGAGACCATCGTGATGACCTCCCCGTTCGAGCTGGACGAGGTGGGCGGTTCTCCTCCCGGCGCGGGAGGCGGGGACGACGCGACGCTTCAACTCGCAGCCGACGAGACGCTGCAGCTTCCGGGGAGCACGCGGGGTCGCCCCGCCGAGGCGCCGCCCGTGCCGGGCGAGGCCGCCGAGACGGTGGTGCTCGCGGGAGGGGCAGTCGAAGGCCCGGTGACCGTCTCGCTGCCGGGCATTCCCTCCGCCGGTGAGGCCGAGGCCGCGCCGAGTCCCCTCGACGAGCTGGTGGTCGTCGCCGATGCCGGCGCACCGGAGGCAGAGCCCCCCGAGATCACGCGGGATGTGGCCGCGGGCGCGACGGGTCCGAGGCCGCCTTCGAGCAAGCCTCGTCCCCTCCCGGCCGGTCGCCTCCTGGCGGGCGCGGCCGCCCTCTTCGTGCTCGCGGCGGCGACCGTGGGCTGGCTGCTGTGGCAGCGGACGGCCCCTGCGCGGTCGGGGCCCGACGCGGTTCCCGCGCCACCACCCCTGGTGTCCGACGCGCAGGCGGTGCCCGTGCCGATCCTGGGCTCGCTTCGAGTGACGAGCGAGCCAGGGGGAGCCCGAGTGACGGTGAACGGTGAGGAGCGGGGAGCCACCCCCCTCGATCTCGAGGAGCTGCCCCTTGGCGTCTACGAGGTCGGCGTCGAGCTGAAGGGGCACGAGCCGCAGACTCGGGACGTGGCGCTGACCGCCGGAGAGCCGAGCGCGGCGGTCGAGGTGACCTTGTCCCGGCGGCAGCCCACCCTCGGAAGGGTCAACTTCGCGTCCACCCCGCCCGGGGCCGAGGTGTCGGTCGACGGGAAGGTCGTGGGCAAGGCTCCGGTCACGGACGTGCGGCTGCGACCGGGAAGTCACCGCGTGCAGATGACGCTCGACGGTCACGCGCGGTGGGCCGGCGCGGTCGAGGTGACGGCGGGCCGCCAGGTGTCTCTCGAGGCGCCCCTCGCGCCGCTGGCGGCGGCCACTGCCACCACCGCTCCCACCCCCGAGCCGGTGGACACCACCAGGGTCTACGAGAACAAGGCGGGCGACGTCGACCACCTGGCCCGGAAGAAGTCCGGGGACTCGCCCTCGTACCCGTCCGGTCGAGCGCCCCGTCTCAAGTCGGGGGAGAGGGTTTCGGTGACCTTCAGCTTCGTGGTGACCGAGACCGGAGAGGTCGAGGGGCTGACGGTGGAGGAGTCCGCCGGCAAGGTGATCGACGACGTGGTGGTGGAGGCGGTGGGCACCTGGAAGTTCGAGCCGGCCACGATCCGTGGCACACCGGTGCGGGTGCGCATCGTCCGCAAGCAGACGTTCCTCGGAGGGTAGGCGCGCGGTGGCCAGACTCGTCATCAACCCCACCGCCGCCAATCGCCGGGAGCTCAGCCTCTCCCGGGACGAGATCCTCACGATCGGGCGCGATCCCTCCAACGACCTCGTGCTGCCCGACGCCATGGTGTCGCGCCGCCACGCGGTGATCGAGCAGCGAGGCAACCAGTTCTTCCTCCGCGACTGCAGCTCCGCCAACGGTTCGATCGTCAACGGCGACCGGGTCAGCGAGCGTGGCCTGCGGGACGGCGATCTCGTCGCCATCGGCAGCATGCGGCTGCTCTTCCGGGAGGAGCCGGCCGCACCGGGAGCCAAGGTCGTTCCGCACCCGTCGGCGGCGCCGCTGCACTGTCCCGATTGCGGTGCGGACTACCGCCGGGGAGACGTCTTCTGCCGCGACTGCGGCGCGCAGGTGGCCCGACCCACGGGACCCCCGAAATCGGTGTGCCCCTCGTGCGGCTCGGCGGTGCCGTTGCCGGCGAAGTTCTGCAACGCTTGCGGGGCCGTACTTCCCGAGGGGGAGCGGCCGCCGGACGAGGCCTCCCCGCCGGGGGCCCGGACCACGGAGGCAGACGGCGACGTGACGCCTATTGGCGGTCTGCCGCCCGCTGCTCGCGTCGGTCGGTCGGCGGCGCGGGCGCCGGCCCTGTGTCCTGAGCCCTCCCCGGTCGTCCGGCTCCTTCCGGAGACGCCGCCGCCCGCCCGGACTCGCCGGCCCTCGTCACCCCCGGCGCGACGCCTGGCGGCGCCGCGGACGGCACCGCCGCCGCGCAGGGTTGCGGAGACCGTGCCCGGCGGGTTCGGCCGTCGCCTGGCCGCGGGGATGGTGGACGCGGTCTTCGTGCTGTCGGGGCAGGCGGTGATGCTGGTGCCCGTCGGCTACTACTGGTGGTCCCGAGCCCCCCCGCAGGCGCCGGGCGACGTGTCCTTGATGCCCATCGTCGTCACCGTGACCCTCGCGACCCTCGCGGCCCTCTTCGGGGCCTTCTACCACATCTACTTCTGGGGCGTGCGGGGCACCACTCCGGGCAAGGAGCTCCTCGATCTGCAGGTGGAGTCCGACGACGGCCGCTGCCCGATCGGCCTTGGCCAGGCCACGGTTCGACTGGTGGGGTACCTGCTCTCGGCGGCCAGCCTCGGAGTGGGCTTCCTGATGATCGCCGCCGGGGGCGACGGTCTGCACGATCGCATTGCCGGGACCCGCGTGGTGCGCCGGAGCGGGCGTTGACCCTCGATCCGGGCCGCACCGACCCCCGGGCGGCCGTTGCGGAGGGCGTCGGCGCGGCGCCATCGAGCGCCGGGGGAGTGACCCGGCTCGGGGCCTGGCGGGCGATCTGGGAGCTCCTCCACGACCTCTCGGTCGCGGTCCTGTTCTGCTTCTTCCTGATCACCTTCGTGGCCCAGGCGTTCCGCGTGCAGGGCACCAGCATGGAGCCCCTGCTCCACGACGGGGATCGCATCCTGGTGAACAAGCTGGTCTACCGCTACAGCGCCATCGAGCGGGGAGACGTGGTGGTCTTCTGGTATCCCCGGGACCCGTCGGTCTCCTTCATCAAGCGGGTGGTGGGTCGCCCGGGGGACCGATCGAGATCCGCGCCGGACGGCTCCACGTCAACGGGGTCGAGGTGAAGGAAGACTATCTTCAGCCGGCCTTCCGTGACAGCGATCACTTCCCCGTGTTCGAGGTGCCACGGGGATACTACTTCGTCCTCGGAGACCACCGCCGCAGCAGCAACGATTCGCGAAGCTGGGGAGCGGTGCCGGAGAAATACATCTACGGGCGGGCCGCGCTGCGGTTCTGGCCCCTCACGCAGATGGGCCCGATTCGCTGAAGAATGACACGGGCCTCCGTCGCGGATAGCATTCGAGATGACAATGGGATCGGAGAAGGAGAAAACAGGAGTGCGCCCGCGAGCGGTGCTGGCCCTGGAGGACGGCGCGGTCTTCGAGGGACGGTCCTTCGGCCACGTGGGAGAGGTGACCGGGGAGGTGGTCTTCAACACCGCCCTCTGCGGCTATCAGGAGGTCCTCACCGACCCCTCGTACGCCGGTCAGATCGTCACGATGACCTATCCTCACATCGGCAACTACGGCGTGAACCCCGAGGACGTCGAGTCCGCCCACCCTCAGGTGGCCGGGTTCGTCGTTCGCGAGGCCTCGACGGTGGTCTCGTCCTGGCGAGCCTCGGGTCGCCTCGACCACTATCTCGACCAGTCCGGGCATCGTCGGGATCAGCGAGATCGACACCCGGGCCCTGACGCGCCACCTCCGCACCCACGGCGCGAAGAGAGGCGTCCTCTCGGCGGTCGAGTTCGACCGGGAGACGCTCATCGCCCGAGCTCGAGCCTCCCGCTCCATGGTGGGGCTGGATCTGGCCCGGGAGGTCACCTGCGCGAGCCCCTACGCGTACGAGCCTCCCGCCGACGGCCCCGGAGCCTCTCCCCACCTCGTCCCGGTCCTCCGCGCGAAGAGGTCCGACCCGACGCCCGCGGATCAGCCGCCGCTCAGGGTGGTGGCCTACGATTTCGGGATGAAGCTGAACATCCTCCGCAACCTCGCCGCCGCCGGCTGCGCCGTCACGGTGGTGCCCGCCCACACCAGCGCCGCCGAGGCTCTCGCGGCGAAGCCCGACGGCGTCTTCCTGTCGAACGGCCCCGGCGACCCCGAGCCGGTCACCTACGCGGTGGAGGCGGCGAAGCAGTTCATCGATCGGCTGCCGATCTTCGGCATCTGCCTGGGCCATCAGATCCTGGGCCTGGCCTGCGGCGGCCGGACCTTCAAGCTCAAGTTCGGCCACCGCGGCGCCAACCAGCCGGTGAAGGACCTCGAGACCGGCCAGGTGGAGATCACCTCCCAGAACCACGGCTTCGCGGTGGACGCCGACCTCTTCGACGGCGCCGGACCTGGAGCTGACCCACGTCAACCTCAACGACGGCACCGTGGAGGGCTTTCGCCACCGGGAGCTGCCGGTCTTCTCCGTCCAGTACCACCCCGAGGCCAGCCCCGGCCCCCACGACAGCCACTATCTCTTCGAGCGAGTTCGTCTACGATGATGCGCGCGCACCGGAAGCGCCTGAGATGCCGAAGGGATGCCCGACCATCAAGTCGGTGCTGGTGATCGGGTCCGGCCCGATCGTCATCGGGCAGGCCTGCGAGTTCGACTACTCCGGGCACCCAGGCGGTCAAGGCCCTCAAGCGCGAGGGCATCCGGGTCGTCGCTGGTCAACTCGAACCCGGCCACCATCATGACCGACCCCGAGTCGCCGACCGCACCTACATCGAGCCGCTCACGCCCGAGGTCGCTCGAGACGATCCTCGAACGGGAGCGCCCCGACGCCCTGCTGCCCACGGTGGGCGGCCAGACGGCGCTCAACCTGGCCGTGGAGCTGGCGCAGCGCGGCGTGCTCGAGCGGCTCGGGGTGCGGCTGATCGGCGCCAGCCGCCGGGCGGTGGAGATGGGCGAGGACCGCCAGCTCTTCAAGGAGGCGATGGCCCGCATCGGCCTGACGTGCCGAAGAGCGGCTTCGCCACGAACCTCGAGGAGGCCCGGGCGGTCGCTCGAGCTGACCGGGCTGCCCGCGGTGATCCGGCCTTCCTTCACCCTCGGCGGCACCGGGCGGCGGCATCGCCTACAACTCGGAGGAGTTCGACGAGGTCGTCGACCCGGGGGCTCGAGCTCTCGCCCGGTGCACCAGGTCCTGATCGAGGAGTCGGTGCTCGGCTGGAAGGAGTACGAGCTCGAGGTGATGCGGGACAACGGCCGACAACTTCGTGGTGATCTGCTCCATCGAGAACTTCGACCCGATGGGCGTCCACACCGGGCGACTCGGTCACCGTGGCGCCGGCCCAGACCCTGACCGACCGCGAGTACCAGGCGATGCGCGAACGCCGCGCGCGCGATCATCCGCGAGGTCGGCGTGGAGACCGGCGGCTCCAACATCCAGTTCGCCGTCGACCCGGAGACCGGCCGGCTGATGGTCATCGAGATGAACCCGCGGGTGTCGCGCTCCTCCGCCCTGGCCAGCAAGGCCACCGGCTTCCCCATCGCGAAGATCGCCGCGCTGCTGGCCGTCGGGCTACCGCCTCGACGAGATCACGAACGACATCACCCGGGTGACCCCGGCCTGCTTCGAGCCGGCGATCGACTACGTGGTGGTCAAGATCCCGCGCTGGGCCTTCGAGAAGTTCCGCGACGCCGAGCCCGCGGCTCGGCACCCAGATGAAGTCGGTCGGCGAGGTGATGGCCATCGGGCGGACGTTCAAGGAGGCGCTGCAGAAGGGCCTGCGCGGTCTCGAGATCGGCGGCCGCCGGGTTCGCCCGCGACGGACCTCGACCGATGCCCGCATCACAGCGAGAAGCTGCATCGACGCCCGACCCCGACCGCATCTTCTACGTGAAGCGCGCCCTCGACGCTGGGCTGGGCCCACGAGGACGATGCACCGCTGACCGGCATCGACCCGTGGTTCCTCGACCAGATCCAGCAGATCGTCGGACTTCGAGAAGCGAGCTGTCGGCGCGCGGGCATCGGCGACTGGACGCGCAGCTGTTGCGCGAGGCGAAGCGCTACGGGTTCTCCGACGAGCGGCATCGGCCAGCTCCGGGGCTGAGCGAGGCCGAGGTCGCGCCCGGCCCGCAAGGCGCTGGGCATCGAGCCGGTCTACAAGCGCGTCGACACCTGCGCCGCGGAGTTCGAGTCCCACACGCCGTACCTCTACTCGACCTACGAGAGCGAGTGCGAGGCCGACGCCACCGACCGGCGCAAGGTCGATGATCCTGGGCAGCGGCCCCAACCGCATCGGGCAGGGCATCGAGTTCGACTACTGCTGCTGCCACGCCGCGTTCGCCTTCAAGGACGAGGGGTTCGAGACGATCATGGTCAACTGCAACCCCGAGACCGTCTCGACGGACTACGACACCTCCGACCGCCTCTACTTCGAGCCCCTCACCTTCGAGGACGTGCTGAAGGCATCGTGGAGCGCGAGAAGCCCGAGGGGGTGGTGATCCAGTTCGGCGGGCAGACGCCGCTGCGCCTCGCGGTGCCGCTGGCCAGGCCGCGGGTGCCCATCCTCGGGACCAGCCCCGACGCCATCGACCTCGCCGAGGACCGAAGCGCTTCTCGCGCGCTGCTGCGCGAGCTGGACATCCGCCAGCCGGAGGCGGCACCGCGACGTCGCTGGACGGAGGCGCGGGAGGTGGCCGAGCGCATCGGTTACCCGGTGCTGGTGCGGCCCTCTACGTGCTGGGCGGCCGGGCGATGGCCATCGTGTACGACAGCGCGCACCTGGAGCACTACGTGCGCGAGGCCGTGCTGGCCTCGCCCGAGCATCCGGTGCTGGTCGACCGGTTCCTGGAGGACGCGTACGAGGTGGACGTGGACGCGGTGGCCGACGGCGAGCGCGTGGTGATCGGCGGCATCCTGCAGCACATCGAGGAGGCGGGGATCCACAGCGGGGACTCGGCGATGGTGCTGCCCACGTACAAGGTGGCGCCGGAGCACCTCGAGACGATCCGCGAGCCACACCCGGCGCCTCGGGCTGGCCCTCGGCGTGAAGGGCCTGATGAACATCCAGTACGCGATCAAGGACGACGTGGTCTACGTGATCGAGGTGAACCCCCGCGCCTCGCGCACCACGCCCTTCGTCAGCAAGGCGACGGGGGTGCCTCTGGCCAAGGTGGCGGCCCGCGTCATCGCCGGCCGCTCGCTGGCCGAACAGGGCCTCACGGAAGACCTTCGGTTCGCGCATCTTCATGAAGGAGTCGGTCTTCCCCTTCCTCAAGTTCACGGGCAGCGACATCCTGCTCGGGCCCCGAGATGAAGTCCACAGGCGAGGTGATGGGCGATCTCCGACGACTTCGGCATCGCCTTTGCCAAGGCCACGCAGGCCTCGGGCTACCGCATGCCGACACGCGGCACGGCCTTCATCAGTCGTCAACGACTTCGACAAGGGCGGCGTGCTGCCCCATGCCCGGGCCCTGCACGAGATGGGCTTCACGATCGTCGCCACCAGCGGGACCGCCGACTTCCTGAACGCGCAGGGCGTGCGCCTCGGAGACCGTGCTCAAGGTCCACGAGGGCCGGCCCCACGCTGCGGACCTGATCAAGAACGGCGAGATCGACCTGGTCATCAACACGCCGCTGGGGAGGGAGTCGTTCTACGACGAAGGCGCGATCCGGAAGAGCGCGACGCAGCACGGCATCCTGTGCCTGACCACGCTGACCGCCACGGCGGCCACCGTGCGTGCGATCCGCGCCCTGCGCGAGCGGGTCACCGACGTGACCAGCCTGCAGGAGATCCACGCGGGATCCGGCGAGGTCGCCGGGCTTCGCTCGCCGGCCACCGGGGCCGAAGGCGGCGGCGCGAATCGCGGCCAGGCGTGAGGCCTCTCTACCTCGCGCTGTCGGGAGGCGGGGCTCACGCCGCCGCCCACTGCGGGGTCCTGAAGGGTCTCGAGCGGGAGGGCATCCCGGTCGCGGGTGTCGCCGGGGTGAGCGGCGGCGCCCTGGTGGCCACCGCCTGGGCCGGCGGGGCGGACATGGACCAGCTCGTGGAGCAGGCCTCGCGCCTCCACCCGTGGATGTGGGTCCGGGGCTGGGGCGGGGGCCTCCTCTCGGAAAAGCCGTCTGGGGGCCCTCATCGACGAGTTCGTTCCGGTGGACCGCTTCGAGGAGCTCCGGGTGCCGGTGACCGTCGTGGCCACCGACGTCGACACCGGGGAAGCCGTGGTCTTCAACGAGGGGAGCATGCTGCGCGACGTGGTCCGGGGCAAGTTCTGCAGCTTTCCGGGGTCTTCCCGCCCTTCTCGTGGGAGGGGCGCCGCCTGGTCGACGGTGGGGTCTCCGAGGTCGTCCCCGTCCGGCGGGCCCGGGCCATGGCGGGAGACGAAGGGGTGGTGGTCGCCATCGACTGCAACGCTGGCGGGCGGTGGCCGGCCGCGGACTCCTTCATCGCCATCGCGCTGCGGGCGGGTCTCACCATGGTCCGGGGTCGCACCCGGTCCGAGCTGACCGGCGCCGATCTCGTGATCTCACCCGCCATCGGCGAGTCCGGTGGATGCGTCCCGACCGCATCCCCCGCTTCGCCGAGGCCGGGGAGGAGTCCCTCGGGGAGGCGCTGCCCGAGCTGCGCCGCCTTCTCGACGGATGAGGGAGGGCCCGTGCGGCGCGGACCGCGGCCGCCG
>CAWGJU010000005.1:0-75000 GCA_963822985.1 uncultured Alphaproteobacteria bacterium
TACAAGACGCTCCGGCAGGCCTACGAGGCTTATCCGCGGACCTTCCCGCTCTTCTGCCGGCAGGTGCTGGCGACCGACTTCAAGGCGATGCACCGGGTCCAGCTGGGCGAGGCGCCGCAGCTCCTGAAGGTCGGCGAGAGCGGGGACTTCAAGCGCGGCACGCTCGGCGAGAGCAAGGAGAGCTATTGCATCGAGACCTACGGCCGCGTCGTGGCCATCACCCGGCAGGTGCTGATCAACGACGATCTCGACGCCTTCACGCGGATCCCGGCGATGTACGGCAACTCGATCGCGCAGCTCGAGTTGGACGTGGTCTGGGACATCGTGACGTCGAACCCGACCATGGCGGACGGCACGGCGCTGTTCCATTCCACCCACAAGAACCTCGCCGGCGGCGCGGCGCTCGGGGTCGACAGCGTGGGCCTCGCGCGCGCGGCGATGCGCAAGCAGACCGGGCTCGACAAGAAGACGGTGCTGAACATCCGCCCCGCCTTCCTGATCGTGCCGGGGGCGCTGGAGCTGAAGGCCGAGCAGCTGGTCGCCCAGAACCTCGTGCCCGCGCAGAGCGGCAACGTGGTGCCGCAGTCGATCCGCACGCTCTCGCCCATCGCCGAGCCGCGGCTCGACGCCGCCAGCGAGAAAGCCTGGTACCTGGCGGCGAGCCCGAACCAGATCGACACCATCGATACGCCTATCTCGAGAGCCAGCAGGGCGCCTACATCGAGACGCGCAACGGCTTCGACGTCCACGGCGTCGAGATCAAGTGCCGCCTCGACTTCGGCGCCAAGGCCATCGACTGGCGCGGCCTCTACAAGAACCCCGGCGCGTGAGCCGGGCCACCCTCTGAACCCTGATCCCTGACGCACGGGCGGTCCCGATGGGCCAGCTCGGCTTCGACCCGCATTCGGGCCTGGTTGTGATCTTCCGCTCCAGGCGCGGCGATAGAACGAAGATCCTTTTCTGGAACGGCAGCGGCCTCGTCATGGTCTACAAGCGCCTCGAGCAGGGCAGCTTCACCTGGCCGGCGGTGCAGGATGGCGTGATGCGGCTGTCGCGGGCGCAGTTCGAGGCGCTCGTTGAGGGGCTGGACTGGCGCCGGGTGATGGCGCGGCGGGTGCCTCGGCCAACTGCGGCGGAGTGACTCGGGGGTGCTGGCGAACTGCTGGGCGCATGCAAGCTGCGCGAGGTCTACGAGCGCGACGGCTCGACGATCGCGGCAGAAGGTCTGCGGCGCATCGCCGAGTTCTACCGGATCGAGGCCGAGATCCACGGCCGGTCGCCCGAGGTCCGTCTCGCCGCGCGGCGGCAGCGGACGGCGCCACTGCTGGAAGCGTTCAAGCTCTGGCTGAAGCAGGTGCGGGCGCGCGGTCCATTCTTCGAACGACAGATTGCTGGTGATCAGGATGGCGCCGCGTTCGTAGCGTTGCGAGATCAGCTCGAACAGCAGCTCCGCGCCGGTCTTGGAGAGAGGCACGAAGCCGAGCTCGTCGATGATCAGCAGCTTGTGGTTCGCCATCTGCTTCTGGAGGCGCAGCAGCAGTCGGCGCTCGTCACGGGTCTCCATAAGCTCGTGCACGAGACCGGCGGCGGTGGTGAAGCAGACGGACAGGCCCTTCTGGCGCCCATCCTGAGCGCCGTCTTCACCGCCACGTGCAGCTCTGGGGGCGCCAGGCGCAGCGCGATGTCGGCGATCGGCCCGGGCCGACCAGCGCCGAGAGGGCGCGGATCCGGGAGCTCGAGCGCGAGGTGCGCGAGCTGCGCTAGGCCAATGAGATCCTGAAGAAGGGTGAGCCATTGGCGCGCCATTGGTCCGAGCGACAATGGCGAACGCCTATTCTGCGCAGGCGGAGCTCGACCGCCCGCTCCGTAGATGGCCGCTTTCATAGAAGAATTCCGGGCGGAATTCGGGCTCGAGGCGATCTGCCGCGTGCTGCCGATCGCCCCATCGACGCCCGGCTATACGGTCGAGCCGGTGGAGGCCAAGGGATATGAGGTGATCCGGTCGGCACTGACGTTCGGGATCGCCGCCGTGCACGGCATCCGCATCGACGGTGATCGGCTGACGGGGGGCGCCGATCCCGGCTATGACGGGGTGGCGCTGCTGGTGAGCTGAGAGGCCGCCTGTCCCCGACGGCACGGGGAGCTCGGTCCTTTCGCGCGTTCGGAACAATTCTCTCCTCCCGGGATTTTACGCGAAAGACGCGCCGCTGGCGGTCGGGCGCGCGCCGCATTAGCTCCGTACCATGACCAGCACGATGAACATGACGGCGCTCCGCGACGAGCTGGCGGCCGAGGCTCGGGCGCTCGGCTTCGCCGATGTCGGGCTCGCCCGGCCGGCGGTCGGCCCGGCGGGCGAGCGGCTGCGCCGGTGGGTGGCCGAGGGGCAGCATGGTGAGATGGGCTGGATGGCCGACCGGCTGGACTGGCGGGCCGATCCGGCGGCGCTGTGGCCCGCCGCGCGGTCCGTGGTCATGCTGGCCGACAGCTATGCGCCCGAGAGCGATCCGATGGAGGCGCTGGGGCGGCGCGACCGCGGCGCGATCAGCGTCTATGCGCGGGGGGCCGACTACCACGACACCGTCAAGAAGCGGCTGAAGCGGATCGGCCGCTGGCTGATCGACCGGGCCGGCGGCGAGATCAAGGTCTTCGTCGACACGGCGCCGGTGATGGAAAAGCCGCTCGCCCAGGCGGCCGGGCTCGGCTGGCAAGGCAAGCACACGAATTTGGTCTCGCGGCGGCTGGGGTCCTGGTTCTTCATCGGAGCGATCTTCACGACGCTGGAACTGGAGGCCGCTGCGCCCGAGGCGGACCATTGCGGCAGCTGCCGGCGGTGCCTCGACATCTGCCCGACGGCTGCCTTCCCCGGGCCTTATCGGCTCGACGCGACGCGCTGTATCAGCTATCTGACGATCGAGCTCAAGGGGCCGATCCCGCGAAGCTTGCGTCCCGCCATCGGCAACCGGATATATGGCTGCGACGATTGCCTGGCCGTCTGTCCCTGGAACAAATACGCCCGCGACGCGGCCGGGCACTATGCCGCCCGCGCCGAGACCGACGCGCCGCCGCTGGCCGAACTGGCGCGGCTCGACGATGCCGGCTTCCGCGCCCGGTTCCGCGGCTCGCCGATCAAGCGGATCGGGCGGGCCCGGTTCGTGCGGAACGTGGCTGTGGCCATCGGCAATTCGGGCGATCCGGGATTGGTGGGGGCGGCGAGGGCGCTGACCCTCGACGCGGACCCTCTGGTGCGCGGCGCCGCCGTGTGGGCCCTGGCGCGCCTGGCCGACGAGGCGGCCTTCGCGGCGGCGAGGCGCGACGACCCGGATCCGTCGGTGGCGGAAGAGTGGTCGGCGGGGCTGGCCGAGCTCCAGTGCGCACGGCGCGCCTGCTGAAATCGGAAACGGCGGCTTCGTCCGCTGGCCGCAACCGGCCTGCGCTTCCGCCCCGTCGCGGACAGCGGTGATGTGGGCCGCCTCGGGGATTGGCTTTGGCGCTTTATTGACTTCCGAGCGCCGCCTGCGCACACCCCCGCCAGGCTAGTCCAGGAGCGCGCAGTGCCTTTCGTGATCCCGTTTCCGAACATCGATCCGGCGATCTTCACGCTGTATCTGGGCGACTTCCAGTTCTCGCTGCGTTGGTACGCGCTGGCCTATATCGCCGCGCTGGTGCTGGGCTGGCGGATGGTCGTCTGGCTGGTGCGGCATGGCGAGCTGTGGCCGGGCGGCCGGGCGCCGCTCGAGCCCGAGCAGCCGGACGAGCTCCTCACCTGGATGACGCTGGGCGTCGTGTTGGGTGGGCGGCTGGGCTTCGTGCTATTCTACAACCCCGGCTATTACTTCGCGCACCCGCTCGAGATCCTGCAGGTCTGGCAGGGCGGCATGTCGTTCCATGGTGGCATGCTGGGGGTGATCTTCTCGATCATCGCCTATTCGCTGCGGAACGGTCGGCCGATGCTGCAGGTGGCCGACGCGATCTGCATGGCGGTGCCGGCGGGGCTGTTCTTCGGGCGGCTGGCGAACTTCATCAATGGCGAGCTGTGGGGGCGGCCGACGGACGTGCCCTGGGCCATGCGGTTCCCGATGATCAACCCGGAAACCGGAGTGCGCGACTGGTCCATGCTGACCGAGCCGCGCCATCCAAGCCAGCTCTACGAGGCTGGGCTGGAAGGGGTGGTGCTGTTCCTGTTGCTCTGGTGGCTCGCGCTGCGGCGCGGCTGGCTGAAATGGCCGGGAGCCATCAGCGGCGCATTCCTGATGGGCTATGGCGCCGCCCGCGCCTTCGTCGAGAACTTCCGGCAGGGCGACGCGCAATTCGTGAGCCCGAGCAATCCCTATGGCCAGATCGTCAGGCTCGGCGACAGCGCGGACGCGCTGGGGCTGACCATGGGCCAGATCCTCTCGCTGCCGATGATCGCGGCGGGCGTCGGCCTGCTGGTGCTCTCGGCACGCCGGCCCGCCCGGGCTTGAAGCCGCCAGTGAAGCCGACAGAGAAGCCATCCACGACGGTGCTGGTGCAGCTGATCCGGGGCGAGATCGCGCAGACCGGGCCGATGTCGGTCGCCCGATACATGGAGCTCTGCCACTTTCACCCCGCGCACGGCCTCTATGCGACGCGCGATCCGCTTGGAGCGGCGGGCCACTTCGTCACGGCGCCCGAGATCAGCCAGATGTTCGGCGAGATGATCGGCGCCTGGGTTGTGGCCGTCTGGCAGGCGATGGGCCGCCCAGCCTTCCGGCTTGTTGAGCTGGGGCCCGGCCGCGGCACGCTGATGGCGGACGCTCTGCGCGTCCTGCGCGCGGCCGGCGCGGCAGAGGCGGCCGAGCTCTGGTTCGTCGAAGCCTCGGCGCCCCTGCGCGCCGAGCAGGCGCGCCGGGTGCCCGGTGCGCATTGGGCCAGCGGGCTCGAGGAGGTGCCGGAGGGGCCGGCGATCGTGCTCGCCAACGAGTTCCTCGATGCGCTGCCGGTGCGGCAGTTCCTGAAGACGCCGGAGGGCTGGCGCGAGCGGGTCGTGGGGCTGGCGCGCGAAGACAGCGCGCTGCGCTGGGGGCTGTCGGATCCGTTGCCCGGAGCCGACGGGGCGCCGGTCGGCGCCTGGCGCGAGGCCTCGCCCGCGGCCGAACTGGCCGTGGCGGAGATCGCGCGGCGGCTTGCGGCCGGGCCGGGGGCGGCGCTGGTGATCGACTATGGCTACCTTGCGACCCACCGGCCGCACGGGCCGACCTTGCAAGCAGTGCGCGGCCATGCGCAAGCCGATGCGCTGGCGGCGCCGGGGCAGGCCGACCTGACCTGGCTGATCGACTTCGACGCGCTGGCGCGCGGCCTCGGCGCTCAGGGCGCGCAGGTCGCGGTGACGACCCAAGGGGCGTTTCTGGCGCAGCTCGGCATCGGCAGCCGGGCGGCGGCGCTGGCGCAGGCGGCGCCGGAGCGGGCAGGCGAGATCGCCGACGCGCTCGAGCGGTTGACGGGGGCCGATGCGATGGGGGCGCGGTTCAAGGTGGCGGGCGGGGTGTCGGCGGGCTTGCGTTCGCCGCCCGGATTCGGGCCTGAATTTGCACCGCCAGGAATTGAACGGCGCGGCTTCGAGGAGCAGTCATGAACCCGATCACGGCCGAGGGCCTGCGCGGCGTCGCGCACGGCTTTTTCACGCGCGAGGGCGGCGTCTCCGAGGGCGTCTATGCCGGCCTGAACGGCGGGCTCGGCTCGGGCGACGAGGGCGCGGCCGTGGCCGAGAACCGGCAACGCGTCGCCGGGCGGCTGGGGGCCGGGCATCTGCTCTCGCTGCAGCAGGTGCACGGGCCCGAGGTGGTGAGCGTGACCGAGCCATGGGGCGGCGAGCGGCCGCGCGCCGACGCCATGGTGACGGACCGGCCGGGGCTGGCGCTGGCCGTGCTGACGGCGGATTGCGCGCCGGTGCTGTTCGCCGATGCTCAGGCGGGTGTCGTCGGCGCCGCGCATGCCGGCTGGAAGGGCGCGCGGCTCGGCGTGCTCGAGGCGACGGTGGAAGCGATGGGGCGCCTCGGCGCCGAGCGCGACCGGATCGAGGCGGCGGTCGGCCCGGCCATCTCACAGCGCGCCTACGAGGTGGGGCCGGACTTCGTCGCGAGGTTCCTCGACGACGACCCGGAGAACGGGCGGTTCTTCGCGGGCGGGCAGGGGAGCCCGGCCGGCGATCGCGCCCTGTTCGACCTGCCGGGCTACTGCCTCGCGCGGCTGCGGGTGGCGGGCATCGGCGCGGCCGAGTGGACGGGCCACTGCACCTATTCCGACCCGCGCCGGTTCTTTTCCTATCGCCGGGCCTGCCACCGGGGCGAGCCGGATTACGGCCGGCTGGTCGCTGCGATCGCGCTTTGATCCGGCGCGCCGTCGCGGTCGAGACTGCGCCCGCCAGGAGCGTGTGCAGTTGCTGCCCCTTGTCGTAGGTCGGAATGGGCACGGATCCCGCTAACTTCTGGAGGCGGGAACGCTCAAGTTCCTGATCATCGGATTGTTCGTCTCGTCCGCGACGTGGGTGCACTTTCGCGGACGGGTGCGGCATCGCTTTGCTCGCCAGCTGACGGATCATTCGACGTTCCTGGCACCGATCAATGCCTTGATGTACGCGGTCTCGGCCGTGCCGAACTGGCCTTACCTCGACCCGCGTCGCATCCATGGGCTCGATCTCCTGCGCGATAACTGGCAGGTGATGCGCGACGAGGTGCTGGCGCTGAACGCCGAGGGCGACATCAAGGCGTCTGAGCGCTACGACGATGTGGGATTCAACTCGTTCTTCCGCCGCGGCTGGAAACGGTTTTATCTGAAATGGTATGATGACCCGCTGCCCTCGGCGCGGCGGGCCTGCCCGCGCACGGTGGCGCTGCTGGAGCAGGTGCCCAGGCTGAAGGCGGCGATGTTTGCGCTGTTGCCGCCGGGCGGCAGGCTGGTCAGGCACCGCGACCCCTATGCCGGCTCGCTGCGCTATCACCTCGGGCTGATCACGCCGAATGACGACCGCTGCTTCATCGAGGTCGATGGCGAGCGCTATAGCTGGCGCGACGGCGAGCACGTGGTGTTCGACGAGACCTACATCCACCACGCCGAGAACACTGCCGAGACGGACCGCTTGATCCTGTTCTGCGACGTCGAGCGGCCGCTGCGCTACCGCTGGGCGCGCTCGGCCAACCGCTTCATGGCCCGTCACCTGCTCACGCTCGCCGCCACCCAAAACCGCGAGGGCGAGAAGGTCTGCGCGCTGAACCGGCTGTTCGGTTTCATCTACCCCGTCCGCAACCTTCTTGTCGATGCCCGCCGCGGCGCGGGCCGAGCGGCAGACGGCATGCAGCACCGTCGGCTCGATCGGACGGCCGCGTCACGCCCCGGGAACAGCCAGTGTGCCGGGCGGGCCAGCCGCCAATAGGTCCGCAGGATCCCGAGCAGCTGCGCCGACAGCATGACGTAGCGCTCCTTGCCGCCCTTGCCGTGCTCGACGTGGATCAGCATGCGCCCGCTGTCGATGTCGCGCACCCTGAGAACCTGTCCTGGAAGTTTCTCAGCGTGCCAAGCGGCGTAGCATGATCTTGATCATGGCGAGCTTGACGAGGGCTTCCGCCGTTCGGGCGAGGTGCTCGTAGTCGCGCGCGAGGCGGCGGTTGCGCCTGATCCAAGACAGGGTGCGCTCGACGATCCAGCGTTTTGGCAGCACGGCGAAGCCCTTCGTTCCGGGTTCGCGGCGCACGATCTCCAGACGCCATCTGCCGGCCGACGCGATGGTCTCGGCGGCCTTCGGCCCCTGGTAGCCCTGATCGGCGAACACGGTCTCGATGAAGGGAAAGCGCCGCCGCGTGCGCTTGTCGAGCACCAGCGCGGCGCCGTCGCGATCCTGCAAATTGGCGGGGTGGATCACGACGCGCAGCATCAGGCCGAGCGTGTCGACGAGCACATGGCGCTTGACGCCCTTGGTCTTCTTGCCCGCGTCAAAGCCCGTTTCCTGCGGTTTGCGCCCCCTTTTTCCGCCGATTTGACCGTCTGGCTGTCGACGATCGCCGCACTGGGCTGGGGCGCGCGGCCCTCCGCCTCGCGCAGGGCCGCGTAGAGCGTCTCATGGATGCGATCGAGCGTCCCGTCGTAGGCCACAGGTCAAAATACGCCCAGACCGTGCTGCGCGGCGGAAAGTCCTTGGGAAGATGCCGCCACTGACAGCCGGTCTCGAGCACGTAAAGCACGCCCTGCAGAACCTCGCGCACATCGACCTCGCGTCGCCGCCCGCCGCGCTTCGCGGGCGGGATGTGCGGCTCGATCAGCGCCCACTCCGCATCGCTCAGATCGCTCGGGTAGCGCAGCCCCCGCCGACCATATCTCTGGCGATCTTCCCCACTCCACATCCGACGCCTCCATCGCTCCCTGGCGCCGGACACAGAATCACAAACGATTTCAGAGACTCAAGGAGTTTCAGGACAGGTTCTGAGACCTGGCGACCGAACCAGTATCTCGTGGGAGCCCGTCGTCAATGGCTGAGGCGATGCCAGACTGCTGCAGCGCCATCGCCACTCGCCGCCGGCGCTCCAGCAGCGAGGCGCCCTCAGCGAGCGTGCCGATGCCGTAACTGAACCCAGCGCGCCGCGCATTGCGTGCTTCCAGTCGCGCCGAGCGCGCGCCTGCGAGGGCGACGGTCATTCATTTGCTCCCCTCCCGCCGCTATGCGGTGACCGCGCCTTGAGTCTGCGCGGACGTCGTTCTCCGCCGCACGGACCGCCGCCCGCAGCACGGCCAGCCCCTCTTCGGCGGGCCTCGATCTCGCGCAGATCGGCCGCGTGGTTCACCTCGACATGGCGCGCTTCGACGAGCTGTCGAAGCTGCCCTGTAACGCCGGAGAGCGCCTCAGGCGTCTCCAGGACTGCCGCAAACATCAGGGGGGTCAGGGATTTCTGCCCATGAGCGCCTTCGCCTGCCCGTCGAGCCCTGCGGTGCGCAGGAAGGTACGCGCCTCCGATCGAAGCGCCGCAGCTGCCGCGTGATGCCGAGCTGCGTCCTCAGACCCGGCGCGTCTCGGACGAACTTGTATTTCTACGGTGTTCGCAGGGTCTGGCGGTAGCTGAACCGGGAAGGGATCACTGTCGCCCGCGTTCGGTCCGGCCCTCGGACCGGTGGCGGGCTGCGGCCCTCACCGTCGCGCGCCTCATGGGCGAGATGGGGCTGACCGGCGCCGTCCGCGGAAGGGCCGTAAAGAAACCAAGATCCAACTCTCCGACGCCGTGCCCGGAGGGCCGCGTGAACCGGGAGTTGGAGATCCAATAGATCGTCGCAAAGCCTCCAGGGAGCGTGTTGCGATGGCTGCTCGGAAGCGACGCTCGGCGCGATCCCGTCGGAAGGCTTTGTACTCTCCGGGCCGGCCGCCGGAAGTGCCCCACCGCGATCGCCGCCTGTTCTGGGCGGCGACCGCAGGATTGCGCCGTGCTGGCCAGTTGACATCCGCGTAAACGATTCCTACGGGTGTACCGCCCCTGCATGCAGGGTTTGGCGAGCGATCTTGGCGCTTTGGGAGGGCAGGATGGGAACCGCATTCCACGCTCTCGGCTCGATGCGCACGGCCGAGGCCGGCGAAAACCTTATCTCCTTCGCGGTGGTTCTGGAGGACGGGTCCGAGCGGGAATCCGCCTTCGTGGCCGAGCTGTCCCGCGGGGTCGACGGCAAGTTCGAATTCTACGAGATCATCTGCGTGACTGGGCAGCTCGATCCGGCCGGCGCCCGATCGCTGCACGAGCGGCTGAGCGGAATCCCGAACCTGCGATTGCTCTCCATCGCCTCGGATGCGGAGTTCGACGACCTGCTGGCGCATGCGCTGGAGGCCGCGATCGGAGATTACGTCGTCGCCGTCGGCGTCGCCGACGCCTCGGTCGACGACGCGCTCGGGCTGATCGCCACCTGTCTGAGCGAGAACGTTGACGTTGTGCGCGCTGTCGCCCGGCCGCCGGCAGGCCGAGCGGCGCGCGGCAGGGCGGCGCTGCTGCGGCATGTGCTGCGCGCGATCATCGGCCGACCCGTCAACCCGCTGCAGCGGCGCGCCTTCTGCATCTCGCGCCGGGCGTTGGCAAAGCTCGCCGCGGATCGGCGGCGCGGCCGCCATCTGAGGCTGGTTCAGGTCGGCGACATGTTTGCGGAGCGCGAGCTCGCGGTCGATGGCGGTCCCGGCCGGCGGGGCTGGCGCGAGGCATGGCGGCGCCTGCGCCTGATCGCGCAGCTCGCGGCGCTGCGCACGCCGGCGTTCCTGACGACCGTCGCGCTCGTCACGCTGTGCTGCAGCCTGCTCTCAATGCTCTACGGCGTCTATGTTCTGGCGATCTGGGCCTTCAAAACCGAGGTCGCCGCGGGCTGGGTCTCGCTTTCGCTCGTCACCGCCTTCATGTCGACCATCGTCTTCGCCGTCCTCTGCGCGATCTGTCTTGGGATGACACAGCTGCTCAAATCGTTGCAAACGCCCTTCGACCAGCCTCCGGTCAAGGAGTTCTCGACCGCCGATCTCTTCTCGAAGTCGCGCCGGTTGAACGTCGAGATCGAGCTCGACCAACCATGACCGGGCGCGCGCTGATCGGGCATACCGGCTTTGTCGGGTCGCATCTGGCGCGGCAGGGTGCGTACGACGCCTTCTTCAACTCGAAGAATTTCCGGGAGATGGCGGGCAAACGCTTCGACCACGTCGTCTGCGCCGGCGTCTCGGCGGTAAAGTGGTGGGCGAACCGGAACCCCGAGGCCGACTGGGAGGCGATTTGGGCATTGCGGGATGTACTTGCCGAGGTCCGCGCCGGATCCTTCATCCTGATCTCGACGGTAGACGTCTATCCCGATCCCCGCGGGGTGGACGAGAGCAGCGAGATCCTGCCTTTGGAGCAGGCCTATGGCAGGCATCGGCGAGAGTTCGAGCTTTTCGTCGCCCAGCGTTTTCCCGGCGCGATGATCGTCCGGCTGCCCGGGCTCTTCGGGGCCGGGCTGAAGAAGAACCTGATCTTCGACGCGCTGGCGAAGCGGGATCTCTCGGGCTTCCATCCCGACAGCACCTTCCAGTTCTACGATCTCGAGCGGCTGACCGCCGACATAGACGTCGCCCGCGGGGCAGAGCTCGAGACCGTCAATTTCGCCGTCGAGCCCGTCAGCGTCGCCGCTGTCCTCGACGCGCTGGGCTGCGCCGAGGGGCACCAGCCCACGGCGTCGCAGCCGCTGCAGTACGACATGCGCACGATACACGCGGCGCTGTGGGGCCGCGAGAACCCCTATCTGGAGACGGCCTCGGAGTGCCTCGGCCGGATCGGGCGCTTTGCGCGGACTGGCGCGCGGTAATGAAGGCAGATCGATGAAGCTCGCCATATCGAACATCGCCTGGACCGATGCGGACGACGCGACGATCGCCCCGGCGCTGGTCGAGGCGGGCGCCGAGGGGATCGAGGTCGCGCCGGGCCGCGTCTTTGAGAAGCCGGCCGCGGCCACCGAGGCCGATGCCGCGCGCGTGCGCGAGCGGTGGGAGGGCGCCGGGCTGCCCGTGCGGTCGATGCAGGCGCTCCTGTTCGGGCAGGAGCGGCTGAGGCTCTTCGGGGACGAGGCCGACGCTCGCGCCTTCACCGACTATCTCGGCCACGTCATCCGGCTGGCCGGCGCGCTCGGCTGCGGCCCGCTCGTCTTCGGCTCGCCCGGCAACCGACGCCGCGGCGACATGCCGTTCGCCGAGGCGTGCCGGCGCGCCGTCCCCTCCCTCCGCCGGCTCGGCGACGCGGCGCAGGCGGCGGGATGCGTCCTCTGCCTCGAGCCGAACGCCACCGACTATGGCTGCGACTTCATGACGACGCTCGGGGAGGCGGCCGAGGTCGTCGTCGCCGTGGACAACCCGGGCGTCGGCCTGGTGGTCGACACCGGCAACATGCAGATGATGGGCGAGCCTGCGGAGGCCGCGCTGGAGGTCGCGCCGCTCGCGCGACATCTGCACCTCAGCATGCCGCGTCTTGCACCGATCGATGCGGATGCGGCCTTCGTCGGCGAAACCGTCTCGGTCATGCGCCGCGCCGGCTATCCGGGGGGGGCGACGCTCGAGATGCGGGCGCCGCAGGATCGCCCCGCCCGCGAGGCGGCCGTCGTCGCGGTGCGCGTCGGCCGGGCCTGGATCGACGCATGAGCGACGCCGCCGAGACGCGGACATGCGCCGGTCCGGCATCCGCCGGGCCCGAGCTGCCGCCCGAATGGGAGGTGCCGGCCTTTCGCGCCGAGATGCTCGCGCCGCGCCGGACCCGCTATGCCTGCGTCATCCCCGTGATCAACGAGGGCGAGCGGCTGCTGCGCCAGCTGGCAGAGATGCAGGAGCTCGGGATCGACGGCCAGATCGACGTAATCCTCGCCGATGGCGGCTCGCGCGACGGCTCGACGGAGTTGGCGCGACTCCGCTCGCTCGGCCTTCGCGGGCTGCTCGTCAAGACCGGCCCCGGCCGGCTCTCGGCGCAGCTGCGCATGGCCTATGCCTGGGTCATGGTCGAGGGCTATGAGGGCGTGATCACGATCGACGGCAACGGCAAGGACGGGCCGGATGCAATCCCGCGCTTCATCGAGGCGCTCGACCGCGGGGTCGACTATGCCCAGGCCTCGCGCTTTCGCCCCGGCGGGGTCGCCGAGAACACGCCGCTCTCGCGGCTGCTCGCGGTGCGGATGATTTACGCGCCGGTGTGCAGCCTGGCGGCGCGGACATGGCTGACTGACACGACGCAGGGCTTCCGCGCCTATAGTCGGCGCTACCTGCTCGATCCCCGAACCAGGCCCTTCCGCAGCGAGTTCGACCGCTATGAGCTGCTCGCCTATCTGACGGTACGGGCCTCGCGGCTCGGCTACCGGGTCGAGGAGATAGCGACCAGGCGCTCCTACCCGCGCGGCGAGCCGACGCCCACGAAGATCTCGGCGCTCGGCGGCAATGCGGACCTGATCCGCACGCTGACCGCGGCTGCGCTGGGCCACTACGCGCCGAAGGACTGAGGCGATGGCGGACGGCCGCTGCGGCGCGATCGTCGTTGGCGGCGGCTTCTATGGCTGCTGCCTCGCGCTTTTCCTGCGATCGGTCTGCGAGCGCGTGACGCTGCTCGAGGCGCGCGACGGGTTGCTCGGCCGCGCCTCCTATGTCAACCAGGCGCGTATTCACACCGGCTTCCATTATCCGCGCAGCTTCGCCACCGCGCAGCGGTCCCTGTCGCTCTACCGGGATTTCATGCGCGACTTCGCCCCCGCCGTGGCGCGCGACTTCCGGATGATCTACGCCGTGGCCGCCCAGGGCTCGCGTGTCAGCGCAAGGCGGTTCTTCCAGATGTACCGCCATCTCGGCGCGCCGATCAGGCTGGCGCCGCCGGCCGATGTGAGGCTCTTCGACGCCGAGCTGATCGCCGGCGTCTTCGAGTGCGAGGAGTTCGCCTTTAACGCGGTGCTGATCCGCGAGTTGCTTGCCGAGCGGATGGCGCATGCCGGCGTCGAGGTCAGGCTCGGCGCCAGCGTCGCGTCTGTCTCCAGGGGCGAGGAGGGACCGGTCGTGCACCTCGATGGCGGCGAAAGGCTGACGGCTCCCCTGGTCTTCAACGCGACCTACGGACGACTGAACCAGGTGGCGCGGACCGCGGGCTGCGCGCCCCTGCCGGTCAAGAACGAACTGACCGAGATCGCCCTCGTCCGCGTGCCGGGGGGGCTCGACCGCATCGGCGTTACCGTGATGGACGGGCCCTTCTTCTCGCTCATGCCGTTTCCGGCGCGCAGCCTGCACTCGCTGACGCATGTTCGCTACACGCCGCAGGCGACGTGGCTCGACGGCGAGGGCCCGAAGACCAGCATCCGCGCCAATAGCCGCTGGCTGCACATGAAGCGAGACGCCACGCGCTACATGCCCGCCGCCCGGGACCTTGAATGGGCGGGATCGCTCTACGAGATCAAGTCGGTGCTTCTGAAGAACGAAGTCGACGACGGCCGGCCGATCTTTCTCTACCCGCACGCCGAGCGGCCGGGCCTCTACTCGGTGCTCGGCGGCAAGCTCGACAACATTTACGATCTGTTCGAGGTGTTGGCCTCCGTCGAGGCAGATCGGCTGGGGCAGGCCGACATGCGCTGGCTGGCGCCCGGCCGGGCGCGCGGAACCGCCTGATCCCATGGCGGGGTCCGTCCTCGGCCAGGGCGTGCGCTTCTTTTTCGTGGCGCTCGCCGGGCTCGGCATCGACGTTACCATCGCCTCGGCGCTCGCCCTATCGGGCGTGCCGCTTGCGGCGGCGGTCGCGGTCGGCTTCGCCGCAGGGCTCGCGTTTAACTACGTCGCCCATCTGTGCTTCACCTTCCGCCAGCCCTGGAGCCATGCGTCCTTGCGCCAGCTGGGTGCGTTCTTGCTGGCGAGCCTCACGGTGCTGGGCGTGCGGCTGGGGGCGGTTGAGCTGTTGAAGATGATCGTGCCGGCCGATCTCGCGCACCCGACGGTGCTCATCCTGCTGGCGACCGGCGTCTCCTTCGTCGCCAACTTCCTGATCCTGCGCGGCATGATCTTCGCCCAAGGCGCGCCGGGACGGCGGTTCGTGCTCGCGGCCGAGACCGGGCGGGCCTGCGAAGTCAGACTCGCCGCCGGCGCAGGAGCGCGGATCGGACACGACCGCCTCCGGTCAGCCGACCCGGGGACTGCGGTCCTCGCCGCGCTGACCTTCGGCGACCGATACCCGGCGCATCCGCGCGGAGATCCTCAGCGCCGCCCCGGCCGCACCGCCGCCGCCAGCGCCGACAGGCCGCTCTGCCATGACGGGAACCGCGCGAGCTGGCTTGGCGCCGCACGCTTCGGCTGACCCGCGCCGTTGCCGAGATGGTCCCGAAAGCTCTCGGGCCCGGCGGCGAACGGGTTTGGGAAGCGCTGGGCCAGGTCGCTGCGCGCGCGGTAGGCGCGCCGATGCGCGAGGGGGATACGGACGCCGTTCTCATAGCTCCCGAAGTGCCAGTATCCGGCCGGGATCGCCTCATCCTGCAACGCGGCGAGACGGCGCCGATACCAGGCCAGCAGCTCGAACGGCGCCAGCTCGCCGCCGGCATACCGCTCGATCATCTGCTCGCCGACGGTGTCGACCTTGGTGAAGTGGTAGAAGCGCAGCGGTCGCCCCTTGGCCAGGATCTCGCCGGTGCGCTCGATGGTGATCGGCCGCCGGCTGAGGTTCCAGCTCGCCACGTTGTAGCCGGGGTCGCGCAGAATGCCGACGCCGTCGAACAGCGCCGGCGCCAGATCGCACCAACGCTGGTCGGTGAAGAGCCCATTCGCGGTGTCGGCGATGCAGTACTCCGCCAGCCGGTCGCGCCACCACCGCGCGAAGCGTCGCCCCTCAGGCACGTTCGCCACCGCGACGAAGCCGAGATTGTAGACGCCGTGCAGGAGGCAGGAGATCTCATTGTCCGCGATCGCCGCCGGCGTGTCCTCGGGATCGAGCATGTGCGGCGTCAAGAGCACAGCTTCGTCCGACAGACGTCCCTCGACCTCCGCCAGCGGGCCGAAGAGCGCGATGTCTGGGTCCAGATAGACGATGCGCTCCGCGCCCTCGTCGAGGATGCGGCTCATTACGAAGCCCTTCACTGCCGTGCAGAGCTCGACGACGTCGTGACCGAAGATCCAGCCGAGCGGGTTCTCGACGGGCAGGTCCTCGACCCAGATGACCCGATCGAAGTCCGCCGTCGAGCGCTCGACGTCGAGCCCGTCCGGGGCGCGATCGGAGATGCAGATCCAGAGGGTCCAGTCGGGATGATGCCGCCGGACGGTCTCGGCCAGCACCCGCGCCCTCGACAGATAGCTGAACGAGACGCTGGTGAAGCAATGCGTGCCGCTCATGCGCCGGCACCCCCCGGCGCGGCGGCAAGCGCGGCGCCGCCGGCAGCGTCACCGTCCGGGTCCGTGACCAGCGCGTCCGCGGTCAGGCCGCCGTGCACCAGGCGGCCGGCGCGCAGGCCACGCGATCGGGCGGCCTCGATCAGGGCGATCACCCGCCCGGTCTCGAACAGGTCGAACATCGCCGTCTCGTCCTCCATCACCATTCCCTGGCTCGTGCTCCGGATCAGCGCCGCGATCGCGCCGCTGTCGCTGCGGGCGATCATCCAGGCACCTGCGGCGATGGCCTCGTGCGCCGTGAACGAGAACGTCTCGTAGCAAAGGGACCAGTTCACGACCACGTCCACCTCCTCGCGGCCGAGCGCCTCGATCATCGCGTTCCGGCTGTCGCGGCTGACCAGGACCTCGACATGCCGGATGCCGGGCGTTTTCGTGTCGGGCGTGCCGAAATGCAGGAACTCGTAGCGGCCGACGCTTTGCTGACCGCGCATGCGCTCGACGAGGCGCTTGAAGCTCTGCCAGCCCTTGTGCGGCACCGGCGCGCCGAGAAAGGCGACGCGCAGCGGCCGCGAGGGGGGCGCCGGACGCACGGCGTCCAGCGCGAGTTCGGCGTGCGGAAGGACACGGGCGTCCTCGTGCACCAGACCCGCCGGGTGCGCCCGCTCGGCCCAGAAGGACAGCGCCGCCTCGGACGGCGCGAGGACGCGCGGGCGGAGCGACCGGAACAGGGCGGCCAGACGCGTCAGGTGACCCGCGCGCTCCTCGCCATAGACGCAGACCCCGCAGGCGGGCGAGCTTGCCAAAGGTGCGCCGCAGAACACGGCGTCGTTTCGCAGCAACGGGAAATTCGGGCACGCGGAGAAGAAGTCGTGCGCCCAGAAGAAGGCTTCGCCCGGCTTGATGGCGAGATGTCGCGCAAAGCGTTGGACGACCTCGGGGCTGTGGCCGAGCAGGTGATGGATGATGAGCAGCGGCCGCGCGCCGCTCCGCCAGGGCCATCTCGCGTCCTTCACGGCCTGCGCGAGCGCGCAGGCACGCGCGCTGCCGATGCGCCGGCCGTCGAGCGTCACGACGAAGCGGAAGCGGTCGGGATCGGTCTCGTCGGACAGCAGCGGCAACGGGGCGGCCGGGCAGAGGTGAAGATAGGTCCATCCGAGGTCGGCGAAGCAGCTCTGTTCGTCGCTGATGCAGTTCTGAACGCCGCCGACGATCTCGGTGTAGGAGTCGTGACTGATCGATAGGACGAGACCGGCCCGTCCAGGCGCCTGATTTAGAAGCTGCGCGATGGAAGCCTCCGCCGATGGCTGCTCCGGCGCCCGCCAGTCCGCCCCGCGCTGGCGCAGCGGTCTTGCCCTCTCGATCAGGGCCCGAAGCTCGGCGTGCTGCCGGCGAGGTCTGCGGCCTTCGGCGCGGCCGGCGACAGCGAAATGGTGCAGCGGGTTCGTGCCGGCCGCGGCGACGTCCGGATTGCTGGCCAAATAGTAAGCGGTGTCGAAGTCGCCGGAGGGATTCCGACCCTCGCGCCACCCTTGGCCGAGGAAATGGTCCAGCGGGTCGGTCCCGGCTGCTGCAACGTCGGAGTTCTGCGCCAGGTAGAATGCCGGGTCGAAGAACGGCGCGACCGCTGCCCGGACGGTGCCGTGCAGATCGGGCGAGAGCCCGACGGGCGAACCGGCGTCGGGACACGCTCCGTCGCCCTCCGTCGTGCGCATCGATCGAAGCGCCAGCGGCCGGCTCTCGTATTGGCCGCGCCTGAGGAAGTGGCGCACGGGATCGATGCGCTCCGTCCGTAGGTCCGCATTGGCGGAGCAGTACGCTTCGGGGTCGATCAGCACCGTCAGGATCTTGGTGGCCTTGGGCTTGCGCCGGCCCGAAAGCCTGCCGAGGAAAGCGGCGAACCGGGCGGGCGGGCGGCGCGCCGAACGCGCGACCAGCCGGGCCGCGCCCTCGATGCGCGCCAGCCTCTCGTCGGCAAGCGCCTCCGCGGCCGCCTTCTCCGCCGCGAGCTTCTCGAGTTCGGGCGCTCGCCGCCTTCGTGTCCTCGAGGCTGTCTCTGGCGACCTGCTCGGCGGCCATCGTTCTCGCCTCGAGCGCCGCGATCCGTTCGTTCGCCGCCTCCATGTCCGCCAGCCGTTCGCCGGCGAGCGCCTCTGCCGCCCGCGTTTCGTCCTGCAGTGCCTCGATGCGGGCCAGCGAAGCCTCTAGTTCCGAGAGCCGGCTGCCGGCGAGCTCCTCCGCGGCGCCCTTCGCCATTTCGAGCAGGCGCTCCTGGTTCTGCGTCCTGAGCAGTTCCCCGCCGATGCGGGCGACCAGTCGGTTCGCGTCCAGCGCAAGCCACTCCGGCCGACCCCACCGAGGCGTGTCCGCGAGCGCCTCGCGCAGGTCCGCGGCCGAGCCGAGCTGCCTCAACATGCAGCCATGCGCGGACAGCCGGGCATCGAGCCGTGGCGTCTCTGAGTTCTTCCTCGCGAGCAGCCCGGCTTCGAAGGCGAACGGGAAGATCGGCTCCGGGTCGGCGTGGAAATTTTCCGGGTTGTGGGACGGGAAGGCAAAGTAGTGGGCGGCAAAGCCGGAGCCGAGCAGATGCTCGAGCGCCTCGAACGCCCGCGGATCGCCCTCGTTGCACTCGAGCCAGAGCGTGCACGCGTTGGCGGCGAGCCAGGCCGCGTCGCTCCGCAGGGCGTCGAGCTCCATGCCCTCGACGTCGAGCTTGATCAGGTCGAAGGGCCCGTGCTGCTCGCGCAGGGCGGCCAGCGTGACGAAGCGCGTGCCGGGGTCTGCATGCTCGGGCGGCGGCGCTCCCTCGGGTTGCGCGAAGGAGAACGAGCCCGCATTGCCGCTGTCGGCGCTGGGCGAGGGCGATGCGAACGCCTCCGGTCCGACAGCGGCGGCGACGACCGAGAAGGGCGCGCCGCACTTCGCGGCGTTGGCCTCCAGCAGAGGCAGCGCGCGCGGGTTCGGCTCGACGAAGCAGACATGGCCGAGCTTGCGAAAGAGCGAGAGGCCGAGGCCGAACGTGCCGATATAGGCGCCGATATCGGCGACCCTTGCACCGTCCGTGACGAGGCCGGACAGAAATGACGCCTCGTCGAGCGCCCATTCGCCGTAGCGCTCGAGGAAGCGCGATATCAGATCGTCGGGCCCGAAGGTCTGGATCTCGCCATAGCGCGTCGCGAGCGTTCTCATCCGGTGAGCGACCTCAAAGTGCCAGGCCCGCGACGCCGCGCGAAGAGAAACCGCTGCGACATCTCCAGGACGGTGAAATCGGTTGATGAGCCAAGGTCCGCACCGCGCAAGCCGAGTGGATCCCAGGTGAAGATGCAACTCTCAAATGTGTGCGCGAACAGATAGGTGAGCTTTCGCGCGGCGTAGATCGAGCTGTGGCTGTCGCCGTGTATGGAAATGCTTGCCCGGATGGGAGCCTTTCGATTGCGGAAGCGCTGCCAGGTCGCCGCGTGCGAGGCTTCGAAAGTTCGGGAGCCGGCCTCCTGCGAGATAGCGTCGCAAGTCAGCAGGGGCGCGTGGAACGGCGTCGGGCGGGGCCGAGCATCGCCGAACTTGACCGTGAGGTCCCCCCAGAGATCCTGCGGCTCGAACGAGATCGGGAGGTCGCGCATCCACTTCGAGAGGCCGAGGCCGCGGAGCGCGTTGCGGAAGATGCTCACATCGTCTTCCGGCAGCAAATGGCTGTCCGGGTAGTCGTAGCTCGACGGGGACGCCGAGCTGTCCGCGACGATCTCG
This sequence comes from uncultured Alphaproteobacteria bacterium, assembly GCA_963822985.1. GTDB lineage: Bacteria > Pseudomonadota > Alphaproteobacteria > Rhodobacterales > Rhodobacteraceae > Thermohalobaculum. The sequence continues at coordinate 19,565 of CAWGJU010000005.1, forward strand.
TCGAAGCCGGTCGAAACCTGGCTGGATCTGACGGCCTCCAGGACGTGGCGCACGGCCTGGTCGAGCCCCGCCTGAACCGTGCGGTCGCGGAACAGCCAATCGATCATCACGTCCTTCTCGGGGACGACGACGACGTGGACGCGACCCTGACTGGCAGCGATGCGTCTCTGCAGCGGCGCGACAACCCCTTCGGCGCGCGACAGCAGCTCGGACTGCTCTCTGAACCTCAGCAGCGACCATCGGTTCGAGCCCATGAAGATCACCGGCGCCCGATCGTAAAGGATCGCGCTCAGGTCGCGCGACAGGAAGTCCGCCGGGACGAAGACGTTCGTGGCAGGCCGATCCTCCCGGGTCGCCAGGAAGGCGTCCACGAAGAAGCCGAGGGCGGCGGGGAAGGCGTGCTTGCGGTCCAGCTCGGCCGCGAAAGCGCGCAGGCCAACGATGCTCGTCGTCTCGAAGAGACCTGCGACGAGGTTCGCGCCCGCCTCGACCTCGGCGGCATCATGGTCCCGCCCTGTCCGCCCGGAGGGCCCGGACGCCGCACAGGCGCTCTCGCCCCGCGCCCGTCCCGTGGCCAGCTCGCGCAGTCGCGAGACGAGGGGCGCCCTCCTGCCCGCGCCTCCGGCGACCGCGATTGCCGAGACCCAGAAGGCGAGCGGCAGGAAATAGGCATAGCGGAAGTCGCAGGCGATCCCGATGGCGGCAAAGCTGAGGGTGAACGCCACCGCGCTGAGGAGCATCGGTACAATCACGCGCGCCGCCGGCGCCTGTTGCAGCGCGAGATAGGCGACGAGGGCCGCCGCGCCCAGCAGGTAGGCGCCGTGCCAGAACACCGGCGTCCCGACGAACTTGCGGGCATAGTCGTAGAGCGTCTGGTCCTGCGGCCTCACCCCGGCAGGAAGGCCGAGCGCCTGGACGAGATCCGGCCTTCCGGCGACGCCGACATGCAGGGGCAGGCACGCCCAGACCTTTGGCGGCCAGACTAGCCAGCGCAGCACGTCGAGCCGATGGGCGAAATAGGCACGCGGGTTGTCGGCGACCATCTGCCGCCAAATCTCGAGCACGTCGTCCGGCGAGCCGAGCGCCGTCATGAACGACGCTTCGGCCAGGCGATCAACCCGGTCGGCGCCGTAGAAGGCGCGTGCCTCGTCCCGCGCCGAGGCCACGTCGATCCCTCGCTCGGCCAGTTCCCCGACCTCGGTGCCCCCGCGCGCGAGGATTCCGGCGATGTCGTAGCGGGCGACGAGCGCCAGCCCTGCCTTGAGCGAGCCTTCCGATGCCTGTTCGGCCACCGCGCGCATCACGAGCGTCTGGGCGACCGCGGCCGCGACGAAGGCGCCGGCCGTGATGGCGACCGTCAGCAGGGCCAGCCGAAGCAGGGTTCGGAGCCGGCGCAGGTTGCCCGGCTCGGTCAGGCAGGCGGCCAGCGCGACGAAGAACAGGACGATCAGCCCGTTCTGCCGCACCAGCGCGGCCAACGCCCCGAGCGCGATCGCGGCGGCCAGCCAGGCGAACCGGCGCCCACCACGTTCCCCCGGGGCGACGAGAAGCAAGTTGAAGGCGAGGACCGACAGATTAGCGAAGAGCACGTCCTTCCAGACGATGCCCTGATAGACGAGGACGAGCGGGGTCGCCAGGAACAGCAGCAGGACGACCAGCGCGCCCCAGCCGAACCGCGGCGCCTTGCCGACAACGAGCAGAAGCCCGCCGAAGAAGGCGCTCGAGACAACGAGGAGATAGAGCGCCGTCCCCGGCAGAATTGCGTCGAAGAGGCCGAGCAGGAGCGACATGATCGGGGGGTGCGCGATGACGCCGCCGGTGAAGGCCCCGAACTCGAGTGTGCGGCCCTCGGCCAACTGCACGACCAAATCGTACGAGAGTTGCCCCGGAGCATTCGCCGCCAGCGTCAGACCCCAGGCCGTCAGAATCAGGAGTTGTGGTAGCCGCCGCACGCCCGGGCCGGTCCCTCAATGTCCGCATGGGCCTGATCGCGCCGGTAAAACCGACGCCAGCCGTCAAGCGATCGCTCGTTAGGGGAACCATTGCTGGTTGTCGAGTGTCGTTCGCCGCGCGTGCTCCGTGCGGTTCAGCATTGCAAGCAGGTCGGGGGCTTGGATGTGTCCAGCTCTCGGCGCCGGGCGAGATGGCAGAGAAACCTTCGCGCCCATTGCCGAGCGGGGTTGGTGTATACTATGCGGCGGTCCATCAGCGCCCCTCGGATTGAATTATGCGACTTCTTCGCACGCTCACGCACATGCCGCGCACTGTCTCGCGTGCCCTTCGCGGCCTTCCGTCGCAAGGACGCCGCGGGGCGATGCGTCAGGCACTCCGCGCGAACATGCCGTTGCGGGAGGTGCTGGACGCGGCCGTTCCGCTGCGGCAGCGCGCCATGCAGTGGGCCGCGAAAGCCGAATCGGCGGCGCCGATCGGCACGGGGCGTCTCATCGATGCGCTCGCCCCGGCCGCCGATCGCGAGCTGGTCCTCTCGATCAGCCATGACGACTATCGGTCCGTCGTGGGCGGCGTGCAGGCGTGCATCGGCAGGGAGCAGAAGGAGTTCAACGCGGCGGGCTGGCGCTATCTCCACCTCTCTCCGGCCACGCCGCTGCCGATGCTGGCCGATGCGCGCGAGCCCGCCGGCTTCCGGTTCCTGGCCGTTCTGGACGGGAGGGAGATCGGGGTCCTGCCGGCGGAAGCGCTGCTTACGGCCCTCGAGAAGTACCAGGCGGCGAGCCGCTCGAGCGTCTTCCTGGTGGTCCACACCCTCCTCGGCAACAGCCCCGAGATCATACGGGAGATCGCGAGAGCGGCTCGTCTCGCGGCCGGGCAGGCGGTCTTCTGGATCCACGATTTCTCGTCGATCTGCCCCAACTTTCCGCTCCTGCGCAACGACGTGGCGTTCTGCGGCGCGCCGTCCGTCGATTCGCCGGCCTGCGCGATCTGCATCTATGGCGAAGACCGGCAGGGCCAGTCGGGCCGGGTGCGGCGGTTCCTCGGCGATCTGCGCCCCCAGGTCGTCGCCCCCTCCCACGCAGCGCTCTCCTTCTGGTGCAGTCGCATGGACCATGCGCGTGATCAGGGCCGTGTCCTGCCGCATGCCCGGCTCGAACCGACGGCCGACCTGGACAGGCCCGTGCCGGACGGGCGCCGGCTGCGCGCGGCGTTCCTGGGTGTGCCGGCGCCGCACAAGGGGTGGCAGGCGTTCGTGACCCTCGTGTCGCGGGTCAGGGCATCGGATCTTGCGGGCGCCTACGAGTTCCTGCATCTCGGCGCGCCCGAGGTGGCCGTGCCCGGCCTGCGCCACGTCAGGACGATTGCCACGCCATCCAGACCGGACGCGATGATCGAGGCGCTCCGCCGCGAGGGGGTGGATGTCGTCGTCAACTGGTCGATGTGCTTCGAGACGTTCTCGTTCGCGGCGCACGAAGCGGTCGCTGCCGGCGCATGGCTTGTCGCGCGCCGCGACAGCGGCGCCATCGCTGCCCTTGTGGAGAGGCTCGGCCAGGGCACCCTGCTCGAAAGCGACGGTGAGCTTCTCGAGATGTTCTTGTCGGGCAGGATCGTCGAGACGGTCTCCACCGCCCGCGACCGGATGATTCCGACATGGCAGCTCGTGCATGGCGGCATCACGGCGGAGCTCCTCGTTCCGAAGCTGGCCGCGCAGGTGGCCTGAGGCGGCCGGGCCGCGGGTTGGCGACCCTTCGCCGCGTTCATGCGGCCGGTCACTTACATGGCGCGGCCGATACCGCTAAGAGACCACCGGCACGGAATCATCGCCCGGACTGGGAGACCGAAAATCGCATCCGCATTCAAGATCCTGTCGCGCGGCGAGAACTGGGCGATCATCCGCCGATTGCTGGTCGAGAACGCGCGGGACAAGTGGTTGAACTACCTGCTTGCCTTCGGCCTGCTCGCCGTCGTCTCGGGAGCGACGGGCGCCTCTGCTTACATCATGAAGGACGTTGTGAACGAGATCTTCGTGTCACAGCGCAGCGACATGATCTGGATCATCGCGGGCGCCGTCACGCTGATCTTCACGGCGAAGGGCATCGCCGCATACTGGAACGCGGTCATCCTGGCCCGGACGGGCAACTCCATCGTCGCGCGATTGCAGCGGCGCATGTACGACCGGCTGCTCGAGCAGGACCTCGCCTGCTTCGCCAGGTTGCAGACCGGCGACATCATGGTCCGCTTCCAGGCTGCGGTGGAAGGCGTGCGCAGCGCGATCGACACGCTGATCCTCTCGATCGGGCGCGATGTCTTCACGATGATCAGCCTGGTCGCCGTCATGGTGATTCAGGATCCGCTGATGTCGTGCATCGTCCTGCTGATCGGCCCGCCCGCAGTGATTGGCGTGATGGTGCTGATGCGCAAGGTCAAAGCCGTCGCGGTCAGCGAATTCCGGTCGATCACGCAACTGGTCACGCAGATCAAGGAGACGGCCCTCGGGGTGCGAGTGATCAAAAACTTCCGGCTCGAGGATCACATGCGCGGCGAGATGGGCGAGGTGGTCGCCGCCGTCGAGCGGCTGCAGAACAGCATGGCGCGCGTCGGCGCGCTGACTGTGCCGCTGATGGAGACGCTCGGCGGCATCGCGATCGCGCTGGCCATCCTCTATGGCGGCTGGCGGGTCACCGGGACCGGCGCTGATCCGGGATCGTTCTTCTCGTTCATCGCCGCACTGCTCATGGCCTACGAGCCGGCGCGCCGGCTCGCCCGCTTCAACGTGCAGTTTCAGCAGAGCATGATCGGCGTGCACATGGTGTACGACCTGCTCGACCAGCTGCCGTCGCCGGCGGAAGCGCGGACGGGCGAGACGCTGGCGGTCGCGTCCGGGACGATCGAGTTCGACGGCGTTTCCTTTGGCTATGGTGAGGAGCAGAGCGCGATCAGGGACGTCTCGCTCGAGGTGGCGGGCGGCAGGATTACCGCCTTGGTCGGTCCGTCGGGCGGCGGGAAATCGACGATCTTCGCGCTGATCTCGCGCCTCTACCTGCCGCAGCAGGGCAGGATCCTGATTGACGACCAGGATACCGCCCTATGCTCGGCGCAGTCGGTCCGCGCGGCGATCGCGGTGGTCAGCCAGGACACCTTCCTGTTCGAGGGCACGATCCGGCAGAACCTGCGCATGGGCCGCCTCGACGCCAGCGATGACGAGATCGAGCGGGCGGCCAAGGCGGCGCACGCGCACGACTTCATCCTCGAGCAGCCGCAGGGCTACGATACGCAGGTGGGCGAAGGCGGCGGCCGGCTCTCCGGCGGCCAGCGCCAGCGCCTCGCGATCGCGCGGGCGATGCTCGCCGACGCGCCGATCCTGCTGCTGGACGAGGCGACCTCGGCGCTGGACAGCGAGTCCGAGGCAAAGGTCCAGGATGCTTTGAACCGGCTCATGCGGGGGCGCACGACGGTCGTCATCGCGCACCGCCTGTCGACGATCCGCCACGCCGACCGGATCTATGTCGTCGACAGGGGCCGCCTGGCCGAGATGGGCACGCATGAGGAATTGCTGGGCCGCGGCGGCCTTTATGCGCGGTATCACGCGATGCAGTTCCGCACGGGCGCCGGCCGCGAGGAGGACGGGGTTGCCGCCGCGCGCGCGATCGGGGGCTGATCCCCGTCGCTCCGGCGACCGGCCGCGCGCGCCGGCTTCGGGGGCGCGATGCCGACAGGCGCCATGACGGACGCCCGCGCCGAGGGTCGGGGGCCGGCGCTCGCGGCCTCGGTGACGGTCGTCGTCGTCACTTTCAACAGCGAGGATGTGATCGGCGACTCTCTCGCCAAGATCCCGCCCGGCTGTGAGATCCATGTCGTCGACAACGCGAGCACCGATGGCACGCGGAGGATCGTCGAGGCCTGCGGAAGCGTGGTCCGCCTCTCGACAATGCCGCGGAACGTCGGTTTCGCGCGCGCCTGCAACCATGCGTTGCGCGCGGTGGAGACGCCTCATGCATTGCTGCTGAACCCGGACGCCGCGCTCGACGCCGCCGGGCTCGAGCGGTTGCTCTCGACCATGCTGACGACCCCCGACCTGGCCATCCTTGCCCCTCTGTTTTCCGACCGGGCGGCGCAGGGCGGCGGCGCCCCGACGGAAGCGGTGCTGCGCGACGTGCCGCAGGTGGTCGGCGCCTGCATGCTAATCGACGTGCGGAAGCTGGCGGGGATCGGCTTCTTCGACGAGACGTTCTTTCTCTACTACGAAGACAGCGATCTTTGTATGCGGGCCCGCGCCGCCGGATTTCGCGTCTGCGTCGCCCGGGACGTGGTTGCGTTCCACGCCGACGGGCACAGTTCGTCCCTCATGCGCAAGGGCGACCCGCTCCGCCAGCGGCTGATCGCCCAGAGCCAGTCCTATTTCATCGAGAAGCATGACCCGCGCGGGCGGCGCAGGATCCTGAAGAAGGCGTCTGCCTATCTTTTCACCACGATCGGCTGCTTCATCGTCGGGCGATGGGGACGGGCGCGCGAGCGCTTCGCGCGGCTTCGCGGCACGCTGGGTTATCTCGTGCGGGGGCCGGCGGTGCTCCACCTGAATCGGTTGACGCGACAGAAACGACCCGCTCCCTCGCGCGGGCGGTGACGCTTGCTGTCACCGCGCTCGTGAGCGGCTCTTGATGCAACTGCCGTTCATCTTGTCGACCTCGTCGCGGAGGTCGCGCACAGCGTCCCTTCCCAGCCACCAAGTTGCGATCGCGAGCGCGATACTGGAGCGCGCATCGGCGACGCTGGGTCGCGGACAATATGGCCTCCGCCAGATTGCGGTGTACTGAACTTGGGAAACGACCTGGTTGAGCGCCTCGAGAGCGCGCCGACCGAGTTCAAGCTGCTCTTCCGTGGCGTAGCCGTAGCACGGGCACGACGCGGCTGCATGCATTCAAGCATCGCTTTTCTAACCATGTCTTCAGCATTCTCGAGCTTCTGCATGCCGAATGCCCAGCGGAACAGAGATTTCGCCTCTTTGCGGAGCCTGATTTTCTCGTGGGCGGAACGCGGGATGTCCATGGCTATCCTTCTCCTGTGGTTGCACATGCGGAGAAGGTCCGTCCGTCGGATTCCTCGCGGAAACCTGTTCTGCTGAAAATTGCATATTCCGACCGGCGACCTCTACGGCAACGCCGACACGCGGGGCCGCCCGACAACGAACCACAAGCGCCTCGTCCGACCAAGCGCCATCCCGAAGAGGAGGCCCAGACAAAGGCGTTGAGACGATCGCTGAGCACTACTCGCGTTCGGCATCCCTGACCGCGCGGCGCGCCAATACATTGGCGTTTGCCGCGCGCCTGGTTTCCTGTTCGACCTCTCGCTCAAGCTTCGCGAGCAGCCCGGCCGGCAGCTGCTTCAAGATGCCGTTGACGGCCTCGCGCATGGCGGCGGTTGCCGACCATGCCGTCTGCACCCGATCGAAGCTCGCGCGGAGCTCGGCTCGGGCTTCCCGACGGGCAGTTTCCCGCCCCTCTTCGGCGGCTGTCAACGGCGGAGCAAAGGCAGGCCAATGGGCGGCGCAAAAGTCCGCCATCTCGGGATCGGGAACTGTTGCTGGGAGATGGCGCGCGCCTTGGCACGCGTGCTCCCCAAATAGCTGGCGTGCGTCAAGGCGGGTTGGCCTGAAAGGCCAACCCGGTGACCTGGCGTCAGGGCTGGCTGAGGGTTGTCTGGTGCGGCTCTGGGCGAGCCGGTAGCTGTCGCCGTTCATCTCGAGGATGTTGACGTGGTGGGTCAGCCGGTCGAGCAGCGCGCCGGTGAGGCGCTCGGAGCCAAAGACCTCGGTCCATTCGTCGAGCGGCAGGTTGCTGGTGATCAGCGTGGCGCCACGCTCGTAGCGCTGGGAGATCAGCTCGAACAGCAGCTCGGCGCCGGTCTTGCTCAGCGGTACGAATCCCAGTTCGTCGATGATCAGCAGCTTCTGGTTCGCCATCTGCTTCTGCAGGCGCAGGAGTCGGCGCTCGTCGCGGGCCTCCATCATCTCGTGCAGTCCGCCATGGATAGCCGCCATCGGTCCGAGGCCCATGGCGGACGCGGCGGCGGTGGTGAAGCCGACGGAGAGGCCCTTCTGGCAAGCAGCGAGGCCGAGGCCGAGCGCGGCGTGGGTCTTTCCCGTGCCGCTCGGGCCGAGGGCGATGACGTTCTCGCGGCGCTCGATCCACTCGCAGCGCGCGAGCTCAAGCACCTGCATCTTGTTGAGGCTGGGGATGGCCTTGAAGTCGAAGCTGTCGAGGCTCTTGGTCACCGGGAACCGCGCGGCCTTGATCCGGCGCTCGATCATCCGGCGCTCGCGGTCGATCAGCTCGAGCTCCACCAGCCGGGCGAGGAACTGCACATGGTCCTGACCCTCAGCGGCGCCCCGCGCGCGGACGCGCGCAGATCACGATCCTGGCGGCGTATGCCGCCGGGCGGGCGAGCTTGCCCGGCTGGCCGTAGCGGTCCTCAATCACGTAGTGCGACAGCAACCCGCTGAACAGCGTCGCCCGCTTGCGCGTCCCGTCAGGCAGGATGCGCGCCACCAGGCAGCGGTCGTTATCGTAGAGCACCGACAGCGGCACCCGCCCGAAGAAGGCGAAGGCATGGACATGGCCATCGGCCCATGCCTCGGCGGTCGCCGCCGGGTAGGCCCGCACGTAACAGGCATCGCTGTGCGGCAGGTCGAGCACAAAGCAGTGCGCCTTCTGCTCGACCCCGCCGATCACCACCAGCGACTCGCCGAAGTCCGCCTGGGCATGCCCGGGCGCGTGGTGCAGCGGCACGAACATCTCCCGGCCGCGCCGCTGGTGCTCGCGCAGATACGACTTCACGATCGTGTAGCCGCCGGTGAACCCATGCTCTTCCCGAAGTCGGTCAAGGACCCGCTTGGCGGTGTGGCGCTGCTTGCGAGGGCGGTCCGCGTCCTCGAGCAGCCACTGGTCGATGATCTCGGTGAACCCGTCCAGCTTCGGCCGCTTGATCGGCGCCGTCCGTCGATACCCCGGCGGCGCCGAATAGACGATCATCTTGTCCACGTTGTCGCGCGAGATCCCGAAGTGGCGCGCGATCGCCCGCTTGCTCAGACCCCGCCTGAAGTAGGCGTGGCGCACCTTCCGATACAGCTCCACGGTGAAAATGCCCCCGCACTCCCTGCCGCCAGAGAGGGCAAACGTGGCCGACCTTTACGCCGCCCGCCGCAGGATTATCCCGCCGCTACCGTGGCCGACTTTTGCACCGCCGTTCTCAGCGGCGCGGTTGCGCAGTTTCTCCAAGCGCTGCCACACCCCGCCGGCGATTTTACGGGCGTTCTCCGGAGCCCGCGACATGCGCCCGACGAGCGCCGAACAAACCGTTTTTCGGCCTGTGCGTTTCGCTGCAGTTCGGCCTTTCCGCCGCTCTCGACGACGTCGGCGATGCCATCTACCACCGCCTCGATCGCCGCCAGGGACGCATCTACTTCGCTCTCGCGCGCGTCCAGTTCTCGCGCCTTCAACTCGGCCTGAACCTCGCGCCGCGTGGCCTTCTTCTCGCGCTCGGAGACGCGTGCCTCGCGGCTCGCGGTCTCCGTCTCCCGGACCTGAACCTGCGCTTCGCGGCGGCCACATCGTCCAGCTCTTGCTGCACCTCGCGACGCGTCTCGAGCAGCTGATCCTCGAAAACATCGAGCTGCCGCGACCGCTTCTCGGCCCTGTCGTTCCACGCCCTCTGCTGCGCGAGATCTTCGTTCATTCTGGCGACCATCGAGCGATTGAACGTGAGGAGATCTGCGGTATCCTTCGAGAGTTCCTCCTGCCGCTCGCGGTCCTCCTGCCGCTCGCTCGCGGCACGCTTCGCGTGCGCATAGTTGGCACGCGAGAGACGCTCGCGACGGGGTCCGACACGGAGCAGACCGGCCGGCGCGAATACCGCCTCACCCCCGAGCAGAAGGCGGAGCTCGCGGCGTGGGTGGAAGCCGGTCCCGATCCCGAGCGCGACGGGGTGGTGCGCTGGCGGCGGGTCGACCTGAAGCGGCGCATCGAGGCGGCGTTCGGCGTGGTGATGCACGAGCGCAGCGTGGGCAAACAGCTCCGGGCGCTCGGCCTGCGCCGCCTGGTGCCGCGGCCGAAGCACCCGGAGGCGGATTTCGACGCCCAGGAGGCGTTCAAAAAAACTTCCCGCAAGCCGTAGTCGCCGCGCTCCCTGAGCACGCCAAGGACAAGCCGCTCGAGATCTGGTTCCAGATGCTATGAGGCGGGGAACTCGCGGATGATGGCGGCCCCTCAACCGATGGAGCCGCAGATGTCGACGATCCTTCCCGCCACCGAGACCACCGTCTACCTCGCACTTGAACTGAGCTGTTCGAGTTGGCTTGCCGCCGTCCGGCTGCCGGGTCGCGACAAAATCGTGCTGCACAAGATGGAGGCCGGCGACACCGCGGCGCTGCTCGCCTTCATCGCGACCCAGCGCGCTCGGGCGCGGGCGCTGACAGGCGTCGCGGTCGAAGTCGTCTCCTGCTATGAGGCGGGCCGCGACGGCTTCTGGCTGCACCGGCTCCTGCTCGCCAACGACGTGATCAACCATGTCGTCGAGCCGACCAGCATCCTGGTCAACCGAAGGGCGCGGCGGGCCAAGACCGATCGGCTCGACGCGCAGGGCCTGCTTCGGGTTCTGGCGGCGCGTCATCAGGGCGATCACCAGATCTGCAGCGTCCTTCGCGTGCCAACGCCCGCGGAGGAGGATGCCAAGCGCCCGCACCGCGAGCGCGAACACCTCGTGCGCGAGCGGGTCCGGATCGAGAACCGCATCGAGGCGCTCCTGGTCACGCAAGGCATCCGCAAGCGGCCGTCCCTGCGAACCTGGGACAGCGATCTCGCCGTGTTGCGCACGGCCGATGGACGCGCGCTACCGCCGTGTCTGCGTGCGGAGATCGGCCGCCTCAAGCGCCGGCTCGTCCACACCAGAGACCTGATCCGGGAGATCGAGGCGGAACGCGCGTCCGCCTTTGAGGACGCGCCGCAAGACGAGACCGGTCGCAAGATCGTGGCGCTCTCCGGCATTCGGGGCGTCGGCGACAACTTTGCCGCCGTGCTGACCCGCGAAGTGTTCTATCGCCGCTTCCACAACCGCCGGCAGCTCGCGAGCTATGTCGGCATCGCCCCGATGCCGCACCAGAGCGGGACGATGGATCGGGACCGAGGGATCGGGCGCGCCGGGAATCCTCGGGCGAGGACGGCTCTCATCCAGCTCGCCTGGCTGTGGCTGCGCTATCAGCCGGAAAGTGCGCTCGCCCGGTGGTTCCGCGAACGTGTCGGCGCGCTGGCCGGTCGCACCCGGCGGATCGCGATCGTCGCCATGGCGCGGAAGCTCCTGGTTGCGCTCTGGCGCTACGTCGAAGCGGGAGTCGTGCCGGAAGGCGTCGCTTTCAAGGCGTAGAAAAGAGATCGACGTCGGCGGGACGCCGACCGGCGGCGATGAGGGGAGCGCGACCGTCTTCGTCATTGGCGGCGCTCGAGCCGCCGCGTTTCAGGTGGGTCGCGTCTCGCCGGAGCCAGGCCTCGTGCATGAGGCATCATGGTGCGGGACCGCATCGTCGTCCCGACCGCATGTAAGGTGACGCAGCCGCGGCTGCGGGGAACGATCGCTCCGGGCCTTCAAACAAGATTGCTATGAATGAGACCAGATCGACGCAGTCGAGCGGGAGGATAGCATGTAAGACCCCATTGACGATCGAACCCTCATGTAAAGACGAGGCGCGCGTCGGCCAGCAGGGCACGCTCACCCGCGTCTGGGCCCGCCGCGGCAGCCGCCCGCGCGCCGTGCGCGACACTCGCTACAAGTGGGCCTACATCTTTGGAGCGGCCTGCCCGGCGCGCGGGGCGGCCGCGGGCCTCATCATGCCCTTCGCGGACACCGAGGCGATGAACGCGCATCTGGCCGAGATCGGGCGCACCGTAGCGCCCGGCGCCCACGCCATCCTCGTCCTCGACGGAGCTGGCTGGCATGGGGCGCATGGCCTGATCGTGCCCGGTAACCTCTCACTGCTCACGCTGCCGCCCTATGCCCCGGAGCTCAACCCGATCGAGAATGTCTGGGCCTACCTCCGGAGCAACAAACTCGCCATCACCGTCTTCGACAGCTACGACGCCATTGTCACCAAGTGCTGCGAGGCATGGAACTTCTTCGCGCAAGACCCCTCAGCCATCAAATCCATCACCTCACGAAGCTGGGTAGCGGTCAGCAAATAGGGCCGTCCGTCTCAGAACCTGTCCTGAAACTCCTTGAGTCTCTGGAATCGTTTGTGATTTCTGTGTCCGGCGCCAGGGAGCGATGGAGGCGTCGGATGTGGAGTGGGGAAGATCGCCAGAGATATGGTCGGCGGGGGCTGCGCTACCCGAGCGATCTGAGCGATGCGGAGTGGGCGCTGATCGAGCCGCACATCCCGCCCGCGAAGCGCGGCGGGCGGCGACGCGAGGTCGATGTGCGCGAGGTTCTGCAGGGCGTGCTTTACGTGCTCGAGACCGGCTGTCAGTGGCGGCATCTTCCCAAGGACTTTCCGCCGCGCAGCACGGTCTGGGCGTATTTTGACCTGTGGCGCTACGACGGGACGCTCGATCGCATCCATGAGACGCTCTACGCGGCCCTGCGCGAGGCGGAGGGCCGCGCGCCCCAGCCCAGTGCGGCGATCGTCTGCATATTCCAGCGATGCTGGGCGGCCATTCCACGTGATCGTGGGCACGCATTCCAGCGCATTGTGGGCGCCCGTTCCAGGATGATGGGCGGTCGCCTCGGCCTATGGGATGAGGGGGTCAGGTCTCGGGGTCGAGGTCAAGCCTTTTGCGTCCGGCCTTGAGCTTGCGCATGCTTTCGCCGACGAGTTCGAGACGGTGCGCGACCGGGCGGGCAGCACGGCGACGCCGTAATGCTCGGCCATGGCGGCCATGGTGCGATTGAGCCCCGGCTCGTAGCGGTCCGGGGCGAGGATAACGGCGCGGGGGTTGTCCGGCACGACCAGGCGCGGCACGCCGCCGAGGAAGGCGAACAGGTTGACCTGCGCGCCGATCCAGTCCTCCAGCGTCTCCGCGGGCCGCGCCTCGGCGAAGGTGTAGCTCGAAGCGCCCATGGCCGCGACGAACAGCCTGGCCTCGCGGACCTCTCCGCTCTGCCGGTCGACGAAGGGGATGCCGTCGCCGGAGAAGTCGATGAACACCTTGTCGCCGCCGACATGGGTCTGCCGCATCGTCGGCCGGACCCGGCCCTTCCAGGCGTCGTAGCGCTCGCAGAACCAGGCGTAGCTGTAGCCGTCGGGCTGGGCGGCGCGGTACTCCTCCCAGACCAGCGCGCGCGTCACGCCCTTGCGGCGCAGCTCGCGGTCGATTGCCGGCCAGTCGGGGACCGGCCGCTCAGGGGTGCGGGCGCCGACCTGGCCGGGGAAGAGCAGCAGCTCCAGCGCGTCGTCGTCCAGCCCGGCCGGCAGCGGCCACGACAGGCCCGCCGCGCGCGCGCGACAGGTAGGCGCCCACCGAGCCCTTCGAGATCGACAGCGCCGTGGCGATGGCCCGGTCACTCAGGCCCTGGGAAAGCTTCAGTCGCAGAAGGTCTCGTATCCGGCGCATCGACAGTCTCTCGGTGGGCATCCGCAACTCCTCGCTGATCACGAGGGCCGCGTAGCCCGGTCATGCTGTCGGCCGAAGCACGCCCGTCGCGCAGGCGCCCACGATCAGCTGGAAACCGTGCCCAGCATCGTCTGGAATCCGCGCCCACGATCGTCTGGAACGGGCGCCCACCTTCCTCTGGAATCGCCGCCCGCCATCAGCTGGAACACGCAGATCGTCGACAGCCAGACGGTCAAATCGGCGGAAAAAGGGGGCGCAAACCGCAGGAAACGGGCTTTGACGCGGGCAAGAAGACCAAGGGCGTCAAGCGCCATGTGCTCGTCGACACGCTCGGCCTGATGCTGCGCGTCGTGATCCACCCCGCCAATTTGCAGGATCGCGACGGCGCCGCGCTGGTGCTCGACAAGCGCACGCGGCGGCGCTTTCCCTTCATCGAGACCGTGTTCGCCGATCAGGGCTACCAGGGGCCGAAGGCCGCCGAGACCATCGCGTCGGCCGGCAGATGGCGTCTGGAGATCGTGCGCCGCGAACCCGGAACGAAGGGCTTCGCCGTGCTGCCAAAACGCTGGATCGTCGAGCGCACCCTGTCTTGGATCAGGCGCAACCGCCGCCTCGCGCGCGACTACGAGCACCTCGCCCGAACGGCGGAAGCCCTCGTCAAGCTCGCCATGATCAAGATCATGCTACGCCGCTTGGCACGCTGAGAAACTTCCAGGACAGGTTCTCAGATACCGGCCGATCGAAGCTCTGGCTTGCGTGACACCGGCGTAAGCACGCAGATAGACTTCCTCGTATTTGATCGTCCGCCAGAGCCGCTCGACGAAGACATTGTCGCGCCAGGCGCCCTTGCCGTCCATGCTGATCGCGATTTTCGGCGTCCTTCAGTACCTTGGTGAAGTCGGTCGAGGTGAATTGACTGCCCTGGTCCGTGTTGAAGACCTCGGGATTGCCGTGCCGGGCGAGCGCCTCCTCCAGGGCCTCGACGCAGAAGTCCGCCGACAGCGTGATCGAGAGCCGCCAGGCCAGGACCTTGCGGCTGAACCAGTCGACGATGGCGACGAGATAGACGAACCCCCGCGCCATCGGCACGTAGGTGATGTCGCTCGCCCAGACCTGGTTGGGCCGCGTCACCGAGGATATGCCGCCCCCGCGCTCATCCACCAAATTGAACCACAGCTCCGGTCATTTCCTCAAGAATGCGCCAGCGCAGAGGGCTGATCCCGACCATTGGAAAGCTCCTGTCTGGAAGTGGGTTGCAGCAGCGCAGAGCTTCCAATCAGGAGCGCCGACCGCGAAGGACCCTACCGCGCAGCGGTTTCGTTCAATCCCTTTCCAAACGGTTTCTGAGCTCAATAGGCGAGCGTGAAGAGAACGGATCAGAGCTTTTGCGTAATAGTGGTATTCTGTCTGCTGCCGGTTGAGTTTGTTGCTTGCGACCCACGGGCGGCGGGATGAACCAGCCAAGGGCATGGGAGTGAGGACGGCAACGAGCGCTGACCCGTATGCGAGGCGAAGATGATCTGCAGCCCTCGGTGTTCTCGTCCTCCGGCGCCTGCGGCATCCTGGTCGCGCCTTGACCTCTCCGAACGACGTCAGCAGGCGGCAAATGGGGTTCCGCCGGTTTCTTAGGCGAGGCTCTCGTTCGTATGTTCACCGGAGTGCATGCCATGACTGAATGGCCTTTATTTCCGCCGCTGCAAGGCACAGCGATGCTGTCGCTGCAGATCGGGCGTGGTCCGGAGGTAATGCGGTGACCCTGCCGGAGTTCTTTGGTTACCTCGCTTCAGTGCTCGTCTTCATGACCTTTTACATGAGGACGATGGTGGCGCTCCGCTGCGTCGCCGTTCTCAGCAATGTCGCCTTCATCACCTACGGCTATCTGGAAAGCCTGTTTCCTGTTCTGATCCTGCACGTGCTGCTGCTGCCAACCAACCTGCTTCGGCTCGAACAGATTCGCCGGCTGCTGAGAGACATCGCGGGCTTCAGGGATCAGGGCTTTCCGCTCGAGCCCCTTGTTCCGTTCATGCGGGAACGGCGAGTTCACAGGGGCGAGGTCCTGTTCCAGAAGGGCGACCAGTCGACCGAGATGTTCTACCTGGCCAAGGGGCGCGTCCGGATTGCCGAGATCAGCGCCCTGTTACAGCCGGGCGATATCTTCGGCGAGATCAGCCTGTTCGCACCCGACCACCAGCGGACCGGAACGGCAATCGCCGAGGACGGCGGTATCGTCTTCTCTCTTTCAGAGAGAGCGGTGCTACAGATCTTCTACCAGAACCCGCAGATCGGCTACGCGCTGATCCGCACAATCACCGAGCGGCTCATCGAAAACCTGCGGCGGCTGGAGGCGTCCGAGCGATACTCGCCCCAGACGCAAGACGTGGTCCGCCTGCGGCTCGCAAGCCGTGTTCCCCCGCCACCTGCAATGCCGGACGGGAGAAAGGTCAAGCAAGCGGAGGCGGTGCTGAGGGCGGCGCGCCGGCGGCGACGTTTGGCGTATGCGGCGCTCGCGCTTGTGCCGATCATGCTGCTGGCGGCCACCGTCTACAGCGAACGCCGCTATTTCGCCTCCGTCCTCTTCCGCGATGCCGTGGTGACGAGCTGGGTGTATGTGGCGACGGCACCGATCTCCGGCCAACTCGAGCCGCCGATGCCGCAGGCAGGCGACGTGGTGGCCGGCAGCGGAGCGGTCGTCCGGATCCGGAACATGCAGGCGGATGATACCGAGTTGGCGCGCCTGGACTCCGAGGTCGCGCAGATGCAGGACCGGGGCCGTCAACTCGAGGAGCAGCTGTCGAATTTCCGGCAGACATCGATGAGCTGGCAGCGGCGCGCGCGGATCTACGCCGAGGTCTTCCGCGACTCGCTCGACGCGGAGCTGACGGGTCTCGAGGAGGAGCTGGCCTTTGTCGACAGGCAACTCGAGCTCGCAAACAGGGTGGCGAACCGGCTTGAGGCGCTTGCAAGCCAGGGAAACGTTTCGCTCTCGACGGCCGACGAGCGGCTGGCCGGGATCATGGAGCTCACGAGCCACAAGTCCGCCTTGGAAAAGGAGATCGCGCGCGCACGCCGGCGCTACGAGGCGGCGAAAGAGGGCGTTTTCATCACCGCCGACGGCAACAACCCGGATTGGGCATTCGACAGCAGCGACGTGCTGGAGCTGAAGCTGATCGAGACGGCCGACGCGCTGGCGGCCGCGAGGGGCTCACTCATCAAGCTCGCTGAAGAGCGTCAGGCCGCCGAGGTGCAATTCGCGCGCGCCAACCTCGCCGAGGTCACAGTGCCGGCCGGAAGCCTGATCTGGAGCGTTGCGGCAGGACCGGGCGCCACGGTCGGGCGCGGAGCCCCGCTTGTCGAGTGGATCGACTGCTCGCGGCCGCTCGTGGACGTGCCGGTCTCCGAGGTCGGGCTCGCGGTCATCAGCGCTGGAATGACCGCGGAGGTCTGGATCGACGAGCTGGCTGGGCCGGTGGTCGGAACGGTGATATACATGCGCGGCGCCTCGGCCCGCCTCGATCGGCGCGAGTTGGCGGCCGTGGCAGGCGGCGACAGCTCGCTTGCGCAGGTGGTTCTGGCGCTCGACGCCGGCCATTTCGGCCCGGACAACTGCCCGGTCGGCCGCGCGGCGTTCGTCGACTTTCCGGCGATAGGCCCACTGGACCGCTTCAGGGCATTTCTCCGCCTGTAGACGACCTTTGCAATTATAGTTGCCCCGCCATCGCATCATCTCCGACAGGGCCCCACGCTCCACCTGCTGCCCCAATGCGCTTCCGAATTGCAGGAATTCCCGGCCTCGGTGACATATCCTTCGCCCAGTCCGGCGGCAGCATCACCGAGCTCGCCGCGGCCGAAAGACCGACCGGGCCTACCTCTGCCGCTTCCTCCGGCTGACGCTGCTGGCATTGTTACGAAAGCGGCTTGGCACTTGCCTTGAACCGAAACCGCCCAACCGTCCCCCGCGGCCGTCGGCCCGGGCCATCAGCAACGGATAAGAAACCGGCCGAGTAATATCCCCTCGACCCGCTCGGTCCAGGCGCCGCGAGCGGTGAGCACCAGAACCGGCATCTCGCGGCCCTCCACGCGCCAGCGCTTCAGCACCGAGAGACCGTCCATGCCCGGCAGGCCGAGATCGAGCACCACGAGATCATAGTCCTCGGTGCTGCCGAGAAACCAGGCCTGCTCGCCCTCGGCGGAGGTCTCGACCCGGAAGCCGGCGCCCTCGAGCGCGGCGGCGAAGTCTGCCGCGAGGCGGGCGTCATCCTCGACCGCGAGCACGCGCATCAGTCGTCCCAGCCCCCTTCGTCCCAGTCCCCTTCGTCCAGGTCGTCGTCGTACTCCCCCTCGAGCACCGCGCCGGTGGCCGCGTCCATCTCGACCTCTATCAGCCGGCCATCGCGCGTGATCAGCTCGAGCTCGTAGCGATAGCGGCCGTCGTCCTCCTCGCACTCGATCTCGATGACGTGGCCGCCGAAGCGCGCCTCCACGATCGCCAGGATCTCGCCGAGCGCAAGCACCTCGCCGCGCTCCAGCGCCTCTCGCGCGCGCTGCTGGTCGTCGTCGTCCGCCAAGGCGGAAGCCGCGAAGGCGAGCAGCAGCGGGAGGAGGAGCGCAGCGGGTCTCATGGGGGCGATTGTCTGGACCCCGCGGCCTGACAGCAAGCTGACAGCGGGCGTCAGCGTGCTCTCAGCGGCCGCATGGCAAAAGCCCGCCATCGTGCGGGAATCATCTCGCCGAAACCCCATAGGAGCACGACATTAAACGCACCCTCCTGACCAGCGCCGCCATCGCCGCCGCGGTGCTCTTCGCAGTCCACGCCGACGTCCAGGGCGCCTTCGCCCAGCAGGCGGCACCCGGCCCGGCGATGTCGATCGAGCAGGTGGTCGCGCAGCTGGAGGCCGAAGGCTACACCGAATTCCACGAGATCGAGCGCGAGAACGGCAGGTACGAGGTCCTGGTGAGCAACACGGAGGGTCGTACGGTCGAAATCTACCTTGATGCGCGCACCGGCGAGACGCTCAAGATCGAGCAAGTGTACTTCGACTGAGACTTGCTCCGTGCGACCGGAGCTGACTTGCCCCGGTCGCATGCGCCGCACCGGTGCTGACGCACTGTGCTGCCACTACGTCAGTGCAGCCATCTCGGTCACCGTGGCGCTGCGCATCGCCGTGGGGGCTCCGCTGAGCGCCGCCCGGCCCGCTTGTACTTCCCGATTCATTTGGTGGTCTCGGCTTCCGTGAGGAGCACCCAGCCGATCAGGCAGGGTAGCCCGCTGGAGATCGCCTGCTGGTCGTTCCAGCTGGTCCGCCACTGCTGATGTCGTCCAATCAATGCATCGATGGCGCGGTCCACGTTGCCGTCTCGCAGCATCACCTCGATCACCATCCGGGCGAAGCTGCCTCCGTGGCGCGAGTCGAGGAAGTCGCGGACTTCCGCCGGGCTGGCCTCGGTCTCCTCTGCGATCTTCACAAATGCGGCCTGCCAGCAGGCATCGGCGTCGAAGCCGCCACGAGACATCGCGCCGTATAGGCCCCATCCGTATCGGTGGCTCGCGAGCTTGCTCGAACCATGCACTGTCTTACCCCGCCTCAACAACTCGTCCGTGCGTCTTGCTCGGCCCCGACAAACTCGTCCGCGCGGCTGCTGTTCCCTCTGACCTGACGCCGCGCTCATCAAGGCGGCAAGCGCAAGCAGCAGCGAATCCGCGACGAAGCAAATGCAAGGCGCATGCCGGAATCTGACGCCATCGCAACCCGCCGCCGATGCGAAGGACCCTGACCAGCCTGGGCAAGTCAATCTGGGACCATCGGTCGACCCGCCCTCTGTGACAAACGTCACAATTGCGTTCAGCCCGATCCCTATCCGGATGCATCGCCGGCAGCATCTTCAATGGTCGCGTAAAGTATGAGTTCACGCGCTACCCGCCCGTAGGTCCTTGCAGCGTCGTGCATAGCGCTCCCAATCGAGTTCGTGGCGCGTGCCCGCACCCTGGCACCCGCATGGCAGGCGGCAGCGGCTTCTATACGAAAGCGTAATGTCGGAACGTGGGCGATCGAGCTGCAGTTTGCTTCGCGGAAGTTGTCGGGATGGCACGGTAAGACGGGAAAGTGCAGATGTTCGACTGGATCACCGGCTGGATCGAACAGCTCGGCTACGTCGCCGTTGCGGTGCTGATGTTCGCCGAGAATTTGTTCCCGCCGATCCCGTCCGAGCTCGTCATGCCGCTGAGCGGCTACACCGCCAGCCAGGGCGAGCTGAGCCTTTTCGGCGTGCTGGCGGCGGGATGGGCAGGCTCGATGCTGGGCGCGCTTTTCTGGTACGGCGTCGGGTATTGGGTCGGGCTCGAGCGGATCAAGCGCTTCGCCGCCCGGCATGGCCGCTGGCTGACGATGACGCCCGAGGAGGTCGGCCGGGCCAATGACTGGTTCCACCGGCACGGCGGCAAGGCCGTTTTCTTCGGACGCCTGGTCCCCGGCGTCCGCACCTTCATCTCGGTTCCGGCCGGCGTCTCCGACATGTCGTTCATGGTCTTTCTGCTCTATACTGCCGTCGGGACGGCGATCTGGACGGCGTTCTTGACCGCGCTCGGCTACATTCTTGGCGCCAGCTACGATCAGGTCTCGACCTGGATGAACCCGGTCACCGACGTCGTCGTGGGCGCGATCGTCATCTGGTATCTCTGGCGTGTCGCGACCTTCGGGCGGCGTGCCCGCCGGCCCACCTGAGCCGGGAGGGCGGTGGGGGATGACGCGCCAGGGTAGCCGACCCTTGCCTCATCCATGAATGTCAGATCGCTCGTCGGTCTTTTTGCGCTCCTCCTGGTGCTCTACGTCCTATCCGTCGCGGATTTGATGTTCGACGGTCCGATCAGCCGATGGGACGCCGCGCTGGCGGCTGCGGCCCGGTCGCCCCATACGCCGGCGCTCGATCGCGCCTTCGCCGCGATCACCGCATGCGGTGGATGGCGGGTCGTCGCGATTCTGTTCGCGCTGGTGACGATTGCGCTCGCGATCTTGCGCCGGTTCGGACTGATTTTCGGGCTCTGGCTGACATTCGCCGGCAAGCAGGCGACGGTCGCCGCCCTGAAGGACGCCTTCGATCGGTCGCGCCCGGAGGGCGCGCTCCTCGCCTCGGCCACATTCCCCAGCGGGCACGCGGCGACGTCGGTCGCCCTTTACGGGCTGCTCTTCTGGCTGGCCTGGTGGTTGCGGCTTGTTCCGGCGCGCGCCTCCATCATCGCCGGGCTCGTCGTCGCGATCGCGATCGGGGCGAGCCGCGTCTATCTGGGCGAGCACTATGTGGCGGACGTCCTGAACGGCTATGTCGTCGGCGGCCTCTGGCTTGTGATAGGCGCTGCCGTCTGCACGCGGTGGGACGACCGCCGACCCGATCGCTGATCCCGCTTCTCCTCGGCATCCCCGATCAGCGGCAGGCGCACGGTGGCGCACAGGCCCGGCGCGTTGTCCTCGAGGCGGATCGCGCCGCGATGCAGGCCGACGACGGCAGCGACGAGGCTGAGGCCGAGCCCGCTGCCCTCGGTCGTCCGGCTCGCCTCGAGCCGGTAGAGGCGCCGGAACACCTTCTCGCGCTCCTCCGCCGGGATGCCCGGACCCTCGTCGGCGACCGTGATCTCGGCCGCCTCGCCGCGTCGCGCCAGGGTCAGCGTCAGGCTGGCCGGCGGCGGCGCGTGACGGAGCGCGTTCTCCAGCAGGTTTGAGAGCATCTGGGCGAGCAGGTCGCGGTCGCCCTCGACCAACAGTGGGCCGCCGTCCGGAATTTCGACGCGGAACGCGCGGCCCTGGTCCTCGGCGGCCGGCTGGAACAGCTCGGCCACCGTCGCGCAGAGGTCGGCCAGATCCACCTCTCGGAAGCGCGCGCGCGGCGAGCCGCCCTCGATCTGCGCGATGCGGAGCTGCGCCTGGAAGCAGGCGTTGATCGCGTCGATCTGCGCCCGCGCATCGTCGAGGACCTCGACATCGGGCCCGTCCTGCAGCCGGTCCAGCGTCGCCCGAAGCCGGGTTAGCGGCGTCCGCAGGTCGTGGGCTATGTCGGCCGAGACCTGGCGCAGGCTGGCGACGTTCTCGGAAAGCCGATCGAGCATGGCGTTGATGGCCTGGGCGATGCGGCCGATGTCGTCGTGTTGAGTGCCGACGGGCACCCGGCGCTCGAGATCGCCGCCGGCGACGGCATCGAGCGTCTGGCCGATGGCGGCGATCCGCGCCTCGGTCCGCCCGAGGAACCACAGCATCCCCGCGATGGCCAGCAGGGCCGAGGCGCCGAGACCGACCAGAAGCGCCTGCGAGAATATCTCGACGACCTCGTCGCGTGCCTCAGTGCTGCGAGCCAGCACGAGTGGCCGCCCCGCGAGCTCCGCACCGAGCGCGAGATAGCTGTCGGCATGGCTGCAGGGGCGGCAGGGGCCGAACCGCCTGCTCGTCGAGCGGCCGCCAGCCGACGAAGGGCGCGGCAAGGCTGGCATTGCCGATGGTCGGCCCGCCTCCGGCAGCCGGCCAGAGAACGTAGACAGGCCCCTCGAAGCGTGCGGCTGCCGCCCGCGCGCGGACCTCGGCTTCGAGGGCCTGCCCGCCGCCGGCCGCGGCGATCGTCTCGAGCGCCGCGAGCTCCTCCAGCAGCCCGGCGCGGAGTCGATGCTCCATCTCCTGCATCGAGAGCACATAGGCGGCGAGGAAGGCGGCAAAGTTCGCTGCCAGGAACACCGCGGTCAGCAGGCCGCCGAGCCGGACGACGCCCGAGCGTGCGAAGGCCGTCAGCCCACGCCGGCCGGCTGGCGTCACTCGCCCGCCCGCATGGTGTAGCCGGCGCCGCGCACCGTGCGGATCAACTCGGCGCCGAACGGCTTGTCGACCTTGGCGCGCAGGCGGCTGACATGGCTCTCGACCACGTTGGTCTGCGGGTCGAAATGGATGTCCCAGACGGCCTCGAGCAGCATCGTCCGGGTCTGCACCCGTCCGGCCGTGCGCATCAGGTGCTCGAGCAGGCGGAACTCGCGAGGCTGCAGGTCGAGCGGCCGGCCCGCGCGGGTGACCCGCCGCCGGATCAGGTCCATCTCGAGATCCGCGACCTTCAGCACGGTCGGCTCGTCCTGCATGTGCGGGCGGCGCGCCAGCGCCGCGAGCCGGGCCGTGAGCTCGGTGAAGGCGAAGGGCTTGACGAGGTAGTCGTCGGCGCCGGCGTTCAGCCCCTCGACCCGGTCGTCGACACCGCCGAGCGCCGTCAGGAACAGCACGGGCGTGCGCACCTTGGCGCCGCGCAGCGTGCGGACCAGCGACAGCCCGTCGAGCCCGGGCAGCATCCGGTCGACGATGAGGATGTCATAGCCGCCGACGGTCGCCTGGATCAGCCCGTCACGCCCATTCGACAGCCGGTCGACCAGGTGGCCGGTCTCGGTCAGGCCGGCCACGATGTAGTCGGCCGTCCGCTCGTCATCCTCGATCAGCAGCAGCTTCACGCGCGCTCCCCCGGTGGCGCTCCCCGGCAGGCGGGGGCCCGGCGGTTGTCGGCCGGGCCGCATGTCTGTCAGTCGTCATCCTCGTCGGCGGGGTGCCCGCTGGCAACGACCTTGCCCGTCTGCGCATCGACCGCGACCATCGTGCGAGCGCCGTCCTGACCGGCAATCAACACCGCCCAAACCGGGCCGGAGGCACCCTGGACCGTCTCGTCCGCGTCGTCCTCGAAGTCGGCCTCCATCGCCTTGCCGTTGGCGGCACTCTCGGCCGCAGTGATCGCGTCGGCGAGCGCGACCGTCGTCTGGTCGCCGCCGCCCTCGTGGTCGTCCATCAGCCGCGCGAGGAAGCCCGGCTGCTCCTTGGCGGTCACGCTGCCGGACTGCGGGTCCACGGCGACGTTCGTGACCTTGCCCGATGCCAAAGTGCTGACGACGTAAAGCGTCTGGCCGTTGTCGCCTTCGATCGACGCCTCGACGGCGCGCCCCTGGGCGGCCTGCTCGGCCGTTTTCACCGCGTCGAGCAGCGAGTGCGGCGCCGAAAGTGCCAGCTTCGCCTCGCTGGCCTGTTCTCCGCTGTCGCTCTCGGCCAGCGCCGCGCCGCCGGCGCAGATCATGGCGAGGCACGCCGTCGCGGTGCAGAGAGTGTTCCTGAGGGTCATTTTTGCCTCCTTGGTCTCGTTTCTGCCGGCGCCACGGAAGGGACGCCCGACCGATGCCCAGTTGGCGCATGCGGATCGCCGCGTCCTGCCCTGTCGATTACGGATTCCCAATATTCTCCGTGAATCGCCCGCCGTCCGTCGAGGCGGCTCGGCGGGATCAGGCCATGAGCCGCCGTCCGGGCGCCACTGTCGCATCGGCCCAGGCAATGCGCCCGCGCATGCCCGGCCCGGCCGGGAGCGGGGGTGGATCATTGCGAAAGCGTATAGCCAAGGCCAGCCGGGCGTACAGGAAGGAGGCCAGATCCCTGCGCGTCCGACCAACAAGGATTCCAGATGAAGCAGTTTTTTCTCGCGGCGATTCTGATCGCGCTGCCCGTCGCCGCCTTCACGGCCGCCGAGATCTGGCTGTTGCCCGGTGGCGCGGGCCAAACCGCCGCTGCGGCCTCGCCGGGGTCTCTCGGTGAGCTCTCCGCCTACGAGGCCATCGTCGCGGACACGCGCGATCTCGTCGGCTCGGGCAACCTCGCAGCCGCTGAAACCCGGATCACCGATTTCGAGACGAAGTGGGATGACGCCGAAGCGACGATGCGTCCCGAGGAGCCCGCCGCCTGGGGCAATGTCGATGCCGCGGCGGATGCCGCCTTCGCCGCACTGCGCGCCCGCACGCCCGATGCGGCTGAGGCGACGAAGGCGTTGGTCGCATTATCCGCCGTTCTGGCTGACCCCGCTGGCGCCGGCTCGTCGGGAGGCGTCGAGCGCGTCGCCGGCATCGCCGTCACCGACGCGAACGGCCACCCGATCCCATGCGAGTCGATGCTGGCCGAGCTCCACTCGACCCTTCAGGACAGCTCTCTCTCAGCCAAGATGCAGGCCAAGGCGGCCGATCTGCAGGCCAAGGCGACGGAGCGCTGCAATGCCGACGACGACGGGCGCGCCGACGCCTTCGCCGCGCAGGCGCTCGCGCTGGAGCGCACGACTATGCTCGATCATTGATGCTTTGTACCACCGAGCCCTGCGGCTCGCCACTCGAACGCGACCCGCGGCGGAACGGCGCGCTCAGTTTCGCGGACGACGACGTGCTGTGTGGCATGAGCCCGCGGGCACAGCCGGATCGCCTCATCAGCAGCGACATCGACTGAGAAGCTTTGGCCGAGAAGGAATTCCCTGGTCTTGGCAGCAGCGCTTGTGCTGAACGGCCGAAAGGGGTCAGAGCCTCGAGTTCCCGCCAATGGCAAGTTTCGAGGGCTTCCAGCTATTCGACCGCGGCTCCGTGAGCGAGGACCAAGCGCCATCAATGGACATCCCATTGCAGAAGGAGGCTCCACAAGAAGGCATTGAACCACCAGGCCAGAAACGGCGGGTCCCAACCTACGGATTGCGACGACGAGACCGGGAAAGGCGGGCGGACAAGAAGCATGCGGGAGCTCAAGGCGCCGCCCTGGTTCGGCAGAGATCAGGCCTCGTAGATCATCCGCTTCTGCATCCCGCCGTCGACGGCGATCGTCTGCCCCGTGACGAAACCGGCGCCCGTCAGCCACTCGATGGCCTCGGCGATATCCCGCGGTGTGCCGACGCGGCCGGCCGGATGCTGCAGCCGCTCGGCCTCATCATGCTCGACCGGTTGCCGCTTGTCGCGGCGGGCGAAGGGCCGCGTCTCGATCCAGCCAGGGGCCACCGCGTTGACGCGGATGTCGGGGCCGAGGCTGACCGCCAGCGCATGCGTCAGCGCGACAATCCCGCCTTTGGCCGCCGCATAGGCTTCGCAATGCGGCTCGGACTGGAAGGCGCGCGTCGACGCCATGTTGACGATAGCGCCCCCGCGGCGCCGGAGAGCCGGGACCGCGGCCCGGGTGCAGAGGAACGTGCCCGTCAGGCTCGCATCGATGCGACGGCGCCACTCGGCCAGTTCCAATTGCTCGACGGGTCCGGTCTCGGCGCCCGCCATGCCCGCATTGTTGAAGAGGAGATCGAGGCCGCCGCCGGCGGTCCAGTCCTCAACCCGTTCGAAGGCCCGGGCGACCGCCTCCTCGTCGGCGACATCGGCCTCGATCGCCAGCAGCTGCTCGCCGCCGAAATCATCCGTGATCTCGGCGACCGCCTGGGCGTCAGCGTCGAGGCAGGCGACGCGCCAGCCAGCGCCGATGAGGTACTCGGCGCAACCGCGGCCGATGCCTTGCGCGCCTCCGGTGATCACCGCGGCCTTGTTCATCGTCTATGCCTCCTGTCGAGCGCTCCAACATCTCGCCACCATCGGCGCCATTCGATCTGTGGACCGTAGCGGCACTCTTTGTCAGGCTCCGGCAACCCCTCGCTCGAGCGCGCGTCGAAACTCAGCCAGGGCTTCCTCTATGATCCGTCGGCGCATCCGCCGTCTTGCCGAGGCAGTACGTCCCGCGCCCGCTTCAGCGCCGCTCGGAGCGCGACACGCTGATGACCTGACACGCTGGAGATCTCGAAGCTCAACAAACGCTCGTTCGGCTCGTCCGAGCCGGAGCTCATTGTGCCGGCCTCGCACGGAAACACCTCCCAGTAGTCGCCTGGCCGCAGAGCGGCTGCATATCCTCCACATGTGCGGCTGCCCGTCGGGACTGGATAAGCGCATAGCTGGCCACGGTAGGTGTCCAGCACGATGCCATGTGCTGCGGCGAGCGCGGCGAGGTCGTCGAGAAACCCGCTGATAAGATCTCGCTCGATCATGCCAGGGCCACGCCTGTTCACCGCTGCGCCACATCGAGCAGGCGATGGTGAGCCTGAAGCCTGCCGTGTCCTGTACATTCGATTATCCCCTCCTGCATCGCCGTCTCCGCGCTGATGTGCGGCTTACGCCAATCCACCTTTGGCCGCCTCCGATTTTCCGATCGACGGAGATCAACTCCTTGGAAGAATGTTGGCCGCATCTTTCTCGCGCGAAGCGTCGCAGCAACGCGATGCCGGTCCTGCGTTGGGTCGCGACCCGGTCACGCGTAACGGCCCTTCTATGGCAGGTTTCGGCAGTGCATCAGCTGCTCGACTGAGCCTTCATCGACGCCGTGCTTGCGCCAGTTCCGGACCCTGCGGGCCAGCCGAGTTGCTCCTGAGCAAGATAGCGCCTCGGGTCGCC
Organism: uncultured Alphaproteobacteria bacterium; assembly: GCA_963822985.1. Classification (GTDB taxonomy): domain Bacteria; phylum Pseudomonadota; class Alphaproteobacteria; order Rhodobacterales; family Rhodobacteraceae; genus Thermohalobaculum. The sequence goes on from CAWGJU010000005.1 coordinate 46,331, forward strand.
TGAGCGGCATGCCGCTGTTGAGCCGCTCAGAGAACGACCCACGTCGGTTCCGCGATAGCGCTTCGGCCGAAACGCGTTTTGGGGTTTCTCGGGCGCGCTGAAGTTGCTCTCTTGGACAGGCGATTCCTCCGACGATTGTTCAATCCCAAGGGAGACCGCCGTCATGAAAGCACTGCTCGCGCCCGTGGTGATCGGGCTGATCTCGGCGTCGACCCTGGTCCATGCGCAGGACGCCGCCGCGATTTACAGCGGCATGGACCGGATCCATCCGGCCTGGGCCGAGCACGGCATGGTGGTGGCGCAGGAGGCCGACGCTGGCGCCGCGCATCCACCATCAGTGGCTGCCCGAGGTGCTGCGCGTCGAGGAGGGGCTGAGCCCCGACACCATCGCGGCGCTCGAGGCCAAGGGCCACGACGTCGAGGTGATGGAGACCATGGGCTCGGCGCAGTCCATCGTCGTCGAGGAGGACACCGGGCTGCTGCTCGGCGGCGCCGACACCCGGCAGACCAGCTCCGCCGCCGTGGGGTACTGAGCGAAGCGGCGCCGCCCCGGGGAAGCCTCGCGAGCTCGGCCCATGGCACGCCTTACAGCGGCGCCCAAACGGCGCGCCGCTGTTGTGCCTCACTCGAAGGTCACGTGTACCGATGCGTCGTCCCGAGCCCCTCAGTCTCATACGGCCGGCCCATGGAGATGACTCGGGGGATTCTCAAGCCGGCGGAAATGTGAGTCCCTGTCTTTGAGGACAGGGAGACAGGGATGGCGGTCGAGATCACGCGGAAGGACCTAACGCCGGCGCAGATGCGAGCGACGGCGGGAAAGACGAAGGATGCGCGCGCGGCGCGGCGGATGCTGGCGATCGCGCTGGTGCTGGAGGGCAGCGACCGTAAGGGCGCGGCCGAGACTTGCGGGATGGACCGGCAGACGCTGCGCGACTGGGTGCACCGTTACAATGCCGAAGGGCTGGCGGGCCTGACGAACCGTTCATCGCCCGGCCGCCGACCGCGCCTCACCCCCGAGCAGAAGGCGGAGCTCGCGGCGTGGGTGGAAGCCGGTCCCGATCCCGAGCGCGACGGGGTGGTGCGCTGGCGGCGGGTCGACCTGAAGCGGCGCATCGAGGCGGCGTTCGGCGTGGTGATGCACGAGCGCAGCGTGGGCAAGCAGCTCCGGGCGCTCGGCCTGCGCCGCCTGGTGCCGCGGCCGAAGCACCCGGAGGCGGATTTCGACGCCCAGGAGGCGTTCAAAAAAACTTCCCGCAAGCCGTAGTCGCCGCGCTCCCTGAGCACGCCAAGGACAAGCCGCTCGAGATCTGGTTCCAGATGCTATGAGGCGGGGACTCGCGGATGATGGCGGCCCCTCAACCGATGGAGCCGCAGATGTCGACGATCCTTCCCGCCACCGAGACCACCGTCTACCTCGCACTTGAACTGAGCTGTTCGAGTTGGCTTGCCGCCGTCCGGCTGCCGGGTCGCGACAAAATCGTGCTGCACAAGATGGAGGCCGGCGACACCGCGGCGCTGCTCGCCTTCATCGCGACCCAGCGCGCTCGGGCGCGGGCGCTGACAGGCGTCGCGGTCGAAGTCGTCTCCTGCTATGAGGCGGGCCGCGACGGCTTCTGGCTGCACCGGCTCCTGCTCGCCAACGACGTGATCAACCATGTCGTCGAGCCGACCAGCATCCTGGTCAACCGAAGGGCGCGGCGGGCCAAGACCGATCGGCTCGACGCGCAGGGCCTGCTTCGGGTTCTGGCGGCGCGTCATCAGGGCGATCACCAGATCTGCAGCGTCCTTCGCGTGCCAACGCCCGCGGAGGAGGATGCCAAGCGCCCGCACCGCGAGCGCGAACACCTCGTGCGCGAGCGGGTCCGGATCGAGAACCGCATCGAGGCGCTCCTGGTCACGCAAGGCATCCGCAAGCGGCCGTCCCTGCGAACCTGGGACAGCGATCTCGCCGTGTTGCGCACGGCCGATGGACGCGCGCTACCGCCGTGTCTGCGTGCGGAGATCGGCCGCCTCAAGCGCCGGCTCGTCCACACCAGAGACCTGATCCGGGAGATCGAGGCGGAACGCGCGTCCGCCTTTGAGGACGCGCCGCAAGACGAGACCGGTCGCAAGATCGTGGCGCTCTCCGGCATTCGGGGCGTCGGCGACAACTTTGCCGCCGTGCTGACCCGCGAAGTGTTCTATCGCCGCTTCCACAACCGCCGGCAGCTCGCGAGCTATGTCGGCATCGCCCCGATGCCGCACCAGAGCGGGACGATGGATCGGGACCGAGGGATCGGGCGCGCCGGGAATCCTCGGGCGAGGACGGCTCTCATCCAGCTCGCCTGGCTGTGGCTGCGCTATCAGCCGGAAAGTGCGCTCGCCCGGTGGTTCCGCGAACGTGTCGGCGCGCTGGCCGGTCGCACCCGGCGGATCGCGATCGTCGCCATGGCGCGGAAGCTCCTGGTTGCGCTCTGGCGCTACGTCGAAGCGGGAGTCGTGCCGGAAGGCGTCGCTTTCAAGGCGTAGAAAAGAGATCGACGTCGGCGGGACGCCGACCGGCGGCGATGAGGGGAGCGCGACCGTCTTCGTCATTGGCGGCGCTCGAGCCGCCGCGTTTCAGGTGGGTCGCGTCTCGCCGGAGCCAGGCCTCGTGCATGAGGCATCATGGTGCGGGACCGCATCGTCGTCCCGACCGCATGTAAGGTGACGCAGCCGCGGCTGCGGGGAACGATCGCTCCGGGCCTTCAAACAAGATTGCTTTGAATGAGACCAGATCGACGCAGTCGAGCGGGAGGATAGCATGTAAGACCCCATTGACGATCGAACCCTCATGTAAAGACGAGGCGCGCGTCGGCCAGCAGGGCACGCTCACCCGCGTCTGGGCCCGCCGCGGCAGCCGCCCGCGCGCCGTGCGCGACACTCGCTACAAGTGGGCCTACATCTTTGGAGCGGCCTGCCCGGCGCGCGGGGCGGCCGCGGGTCTCGTCATGCCCTTCGCGGACACCGAGGCGATGAACGCGCATCTGGCCGAGATCGGGCGCACCGTAGCGCCCGGCGCCCACGCCATCCTCGTCCTCGACGGAGCTGGCTGGCATGGGGCGCATGGCCTGATCGTGCCCGGTAACCTCTCACTGCTCACGCTGCCGCCCTATGCCCCGGAGCTCAACCCGATCGAGAATGTCTGGGCCTACCTCCGGAGCAACAAACTCGCCATCACCGTCTTCGACAGCTACGACGCCATTGTCACCAAGTGCTGCGAGGCATGGAACTTCTTCGCGCAAGACCCCTCAGCCATCAAATCCATCACCTCACGAAGCTGGGTAGCGGTCAGCAAATAGGGCCGTCCGTATCAGAGGTCGACGACACCGGACTCGACGCGGTGCGCTCACTCGAGCGTGTTCTTGTAGATCACGCCGTCCTTCATGATGACGAGGAAACGAGACGCCGGATCGGCAATCAGGTCGAGGTCCGCGAGAGGATCGCCGTCAACCAGCAGCAGATCGGCCAGTGCGCCGGCTTCCACCACGCCGAGCCGGCCGGGATAGGGATTCCGCTCGCCGGTCAGCCGCAGAAGCTCGCCGTTCGTGCCGGTGGCCATGATCAGCGCCTCGGCGGGCGTGTACCATTGCGTCAGCCGGGCGAGCCAAGCGCCCTGCTGCGTCGCGGCCTGGGCGGAAAAGAGGATGTCGGTGCCGAAGGCGACCTTCAGATGGTGCTTCCTCGCCAGCCGGTAGACGGTGTCGGTGCCGCCGATGACCTGATCCAGCTTCTCGAGGGAGGAGGGCGACATCGACCGACCGATCTTCCTGTCGTCGATGAAGGGCTGCGTGCTCAGCCAGATGTCGCTCTCGGCCATCAATCGAGCCGTCTCGTCGTCCATCAGGTGGCCGTGTTCTATGACCTTCACGCCGGCGGCGATGGCGCGCTGGATTGCCTTCGGCGTGTAGGCGTGGACCGCCACATAGGTCCCCCAGCTGCCGGCCGCGTCGGTCGCCGCGCGCAGCTCTTCTTCGCTGAAGGTCGCGATGTCGAGCGGCGAATGCGGCGAGGCCACGCCGCCGCCGGCGGTCAATTTGATCTGCGAGGCGCCCTGCATGAGCTGTTCGCGGACGCGCATTCGCACCTCGTCCGGCCCGTCAACGATCATGCTGCCGCCGATCATCTCGGACCGGGTCAGTCGGTCGGGGGTGCGGGGCAATTCGCTGAAGAAGCGAAAATCGCCATGGCCGCCGGTCGTCGTGAGCATCGCGCCAGAGGGATAGATCCGCGGGCCAGGGATAAGCCCGCTGTCGATCGCCAGCTTCAGCCCGAAAGCCGGCCCGCCCATGTCGCGGACCGTCGTGAAGCCGCGCATCAGCGTTGCCTCGGCCTCGACGCCGGCCAGGATGCTGATGAAACCGAGGTCGCCATGGATCGCCTGTTCGGCGGTCGGGCGCACCAGCATCGTATGCCAGTGGGCGTCGATCAGGCCCGGCATCAGCGTTCGTCCGCCGCCATCGACGATTGTGGCTCCCTCCGCCTCGATCGGCTCGGTCGAGATTGCGGCGATGAGGTTGCCCTCGACGAGGACGTTGGCGTCCTCGATACGCGCCTCGTGAAGGCCGTCGAAGACCTTCACTTGGGTGAATAGCGTGCGCGGCGTCTCCTGTGCCGCAGCGGGCAAGCAGAGCGCGAACGCTACCGCAGCAAGCACAAATCTCATCGATGCCTCCCCAGCCGCGCAAGCGTGCGGACGATAGTCCACTTCATCGTCGAACATTTCAGGCTACGCTATCGCTCATAACGCCGATCAGGGACGACGTCCGCCCTCAGGCACGGCATCGCGATGCTGCTATGGTGGATATCGACGGTACTCACGACGTACCGCGCCTGGTGAGCCACCGGGGAACACGCGCCAGAAGCGGTCATCGCCGGGTCGAACTGATCTCTGCCAAGGCCGTCTTCGGCAACATCTCTCGTCAGATGAGCGATGACATCGACCTACAACCTGCCGACGATCTGCAGGACGCGGTCTGCCCGGCTGACATCGTCCGGCCGCGCCGTGGCCGATCAGCGGCAAAGCAAGAAGAAGCGCCCTGCTGTGGCTCCCCCGAAGTAGTTACTGCATCAGCCGCTGCCGGGCGGCCGACCGCTTTCCGGGCGGTCGGAGACTTCGCCTTCGCTCCATCGGCGCTGGGCATCGAGATAGGTCATGATCGCGTGGCCCGAGATCGCCGAGGTCAGCAGCAGGACGGCCGAGAGCAGAAGAGCGACCACGATCATGCGGCCGTCCGCCCAAAGGGGCGCGGTGAAGAGGAGGAGCACCGGCCCGACCGCCGCAAGCGCCAGGGCGTGCACCTTCACCTCAAGGTTCCTCACCATGATCACAGCACCGAGGCCAAGCGTCAGCAGGGTTGTGCCTGCGATGACGATGGCGCCGAGCACCGCTTCTCCAACCGTCATTCCACGAGTCTCCGCGCGGTCAGCAGGCGCGCCGCCGCGAGCGTCTGCGTGAAGGCGAGCATCGCGAGCACCAGGGCGATCTCGAGAAATCGGACTTCCTGCCGGTACGCGGCGAGGACGACGAGCGCCGAGATGAAGACGATCGAAACGGCGTCGAAGGCAATGACCTTGAAGAGCATCCCGCGCGCGCGGATCGCGGCGACGGCCAGCAGTACGAACAGCACCGCATGCCATGTCATCGCGAGCGTGAAGATCCAGTCGGCCATCATCGTTCTCCTCACCTGGCCATCGGGCGCTGGAACCGAGCGTACCAGGCGCCGAGCTTGCGGCAGCGCTGCTCGGGCGCATCGGCGTCGATCGCGCTCAGCCGAACCTCGTCCTCGGCCGAGATGACGATGCTGCCGGGGCTGATCGTCTCGGCGAGCGCGAGCAGATCCCGCCCCTGCCGCGTCTCGGCGGCTGCCGGGCAGGTCATCAGGCCGACGCTCGACCAGTCGCGCCGGAGCAGGAGCCCGATCGTCTGTGCAGTTCCGGTTGTCGTGCGCAGAGCGATCCCGAGAATGAACCATGGCAGGAGAAGCATGGCGAACATCCGGCCTGAGAGCGCCGGCGGCGTCGTGCCGATCGCGAAGGCGAGCGGTGCCGCGAGCGCGGCGCCGAGCAGCCAGTTCGGGAGCCCTCCCGGACCGGCGAGAACGGCGAAGATGACGGTCATCGAGACGATCCGCGGCAGGATGTTCATGCTCCTGCTCTTCCGACAAGCTGGCGCGACAGGCCAAGGATGAGCTCCTCCGTCAGCGCCGCGGCCGCGCCCAGGCCGACCGTGACGAGCGCGAGCCAAGCCGCGGGCCAGATGGCGGGGTCACGCGGCGCAGACAGTCTGAGCAACCCTTCAAGGTAGCGGGCCATGGCGATGAACAGAAAGCCTGTGGCCGCGATCAGCGCGGCGACGAGGCCCGGGCCCGCGTCGCTGCTCCAGACCGCATAAAAGAGCGCAATCTTGGTCAGGAACCCGACCGTGAGCGGCAGGCCCGCGATGCCGGCCGCTCCGGCCAGGCCGGCCAGCGCCCGGCCGCTGCCGCGGCTCTCGAAGCAGAGAAAGCACGCCGCCTTCTCGAAGCCGCCGGCCAGCACGGCGAAAAGCGCCGCGGCGGTGCCGATCACCCCGCCGATGCCGAGGCCGATCACGACATAGCCCGCCTGCGCGATCGAAGCATAGGCGATGATTTCGCGCGGGCGGTCGCGGTATGCTGCCAGGATTGCTCCATAGAGGACGGCCAGGGCCCCAAGGAACAGCAGGAGCCAGGAGCCGGCATCGCGCGACGCCTCGGCCGAGGTCAGCCCGATACGGAGCAGCCCGTAGGACCCGATATTGATGAGGGCACCGCTCATCACGGCCGCGATCGCCGGATGGGCGTTGCTGTAGAGCACAGGCACCCAGAAGTGCAGGGGAAAGAGGCCGAGCTTCAGCGACAGCGCCGCGAAGAGCAGCGCCGCCCCCAGATGCGGGATGCCGATGCCGGTGTCCTGCCGATGCTCGGCCAGGCGCGCGAGGTCGAGCATTCCCGTCTGGTGGTAGACGACCGTCACGCCGGTCAGGAAGGCGACCGAACCGAGCAGGTTCACGGCAATGTAGACCAAGGCGACGCGCAACTCGTGTCGTCCATAACCATAGGCCGCCAGCGCAAAGGAGGTGACGACCGAGACCTCGAAGAAGACGTAGAAATTGAAGAGATCGCCCGTGAAGAAGGCGCCGTGCAGGCCGGCGCACATGAAGAGCAGGAGCGCCGGCAGATAGGGCGAGCGCGAGCGCGGGCCGCGGTCGTGCACCATGGCCGCCGTGATCACCGCGGCCGAGACGGCGCCGAAGAAGAGCGCGACCTGGTCGACCTGCAGGCGGATGCCGACATCGGCCGGCCATCCACCGGTGACGACGACCAGCGCCGCCCTGTCGCCCCATGCCATCTGCCCCAGCAGGACGAGATCGATTGCGGTCGCGGCCCCGAGCAGGCCGGCCGCGCTCCACGCGACCAGCGGCCTGCGGCCGTCGACCAGCAGGAACAGCGGCGCCGCCAGCCAGCAGATCAGCAAGGGAGCGAGCGCCGTCACCCCGAGCCGCCGCTATCGGTCGCGAGGATTTCGCGGCGGGATTTGTTTTCCTCGTCGGCTTCGTAGGCCTCCTCGGCCCCGGCGATGTCGTCCAGGATCAGCGTCTCGTGCGTCTCCTCGATCGCCATTACGACGCGCAGCAGCAGCACCGTCGTGGCGAAGCTGATGACGATCGCGGTCAGCGCCAAGGCCTGCACCAGCGGGTCGGCCACCTGCTCGGGGGCTCCGACGGGCAGGATCGGCGTCGTCCGCCCCTCGAGGGCCGCCGAGACCAGGAACAGCACCGCCGAGTTGCCGATCAGCAGCGTGCCTCCGGCGAGGCGGATCAGGTCGCGATGCGCAAGCGCGTGCATGCCCGCGCCGAACAACACGCCGATGACGATGGCCGTCAGCAGGATCATTTCTCGTCTTGCTCCATCGCCGGGAAAAGCCGGTCGAAGGTGCTGACGACCGCGCCATAGACCACGAGCCCGACGCCAAGGTCGAAAAGGGCCGCCGTATGCAACTCGAGCACGCCCACCGACAGCACTTCGCTGCCCGGCCGCGGAAAGTGCGTGACGGGCGGCCATCCCAGGGCGACGGGCGCAAGGACGGTGCCGAGCGACAGCGTCAGTCCGAGCGCCAGCAGAACGGGTGCCGCGTCCGCGCCGGCGCGGCGGCGTGCCTCGTCGCGTCCCAAGGCTATGAACAGCAGAACCGCGCCGGTGCCGGCAACCGCACCGCCGCTGAACCCACCGCCGAGCTCGGAATAGCTGCGCGCCCACAGCGCCAGCGCCGCGGCGAGGATGAGCGGGAACAGTCCTCTGGCGACCATCGCCGTCATGCGCGCCTCGCCGCCCAGATCGATGCCGCGCCGACGATCGCGACGACCACGACCGTCAGCTCGCCGGCAGTGTCGAGCCCGCGGAAATCTGCGAGGATGACCGTCACGATGTCCTCGCCGTGCGCCGTCTCGGTCAGCCGAGCGTACTCGTCGGTTGGTGTGTCGCTTTTCGCGACCGACAGCGCCAGCCAGGTCGTTGCCGTCGAGGCCAGCGCCGCGGCGACGCCGACGGCCGCGCTCCGCCGGGCACCCGGCTGACGCCGGGCCGCGAGCAGCACCTCGTGGCGCATGTTCGACAGGACGCCGATGAAGAGCAGGGTCAGAAGCGTCTCGACCAGCGCCAGGACGAGCGCGACCTCCGGCGCGTGCGCCAGGGCGAAGACAAGGGCGAGCGCCATCCCGACGAAGGAGAGAAGGAGAAGGAAGGCGAGATGCCCGCGCGCCACGATGGCGACGGTTGCCGCGACGGCCGTGGCGACGAGCGCGGCCGCAAGCGGCAGGTCGTCCGCCCAGACAGCACCGGTTCTCGGCCAGTTGCCGTCGGCCACGATCCCAAGGATGACGAAACCGGCGGACACGCCGAAGATCGCAGTCAGACGGTTCCGGGCGTCACGAACCTCGATCGCGTGCAAGACGTTCGAAAGCCGTCGGCCCGTCGCCCCGATTGCGGCTGCGGCGGCTGCTGGACCGACCCGCCCTGCAGCCTCGGCCACGGCTTCGAGCGCCGGCCGAACGAGCCGGGCTCCCGGCCAGATCGCCATACCGGCAATCCAGCCAACGATGGCCAGCCCGAGCTCCGCCGTTAGCCGATCCGGGTAAGCCAGGTGCGCCCTCTGCTCCTCGCCCGCGATGACGCTGGCCGCTTCTCCGAAGATCGGTTCGAGCGGCGTTGGCCAAACGCCGAACAGCAGCGTGCTGCCCGACAGTACGGCAACCGGAATGGAGAGCCCCCAAGATGGAGCCCCGGCCGGCCGTCTGCGCCCGCCGAAGATTCCGAACCAAAGGCGCGCCATGTAGGCGAACGTGACGGCAATGCCGGCTGTGGCCAGGGCGGCCGCCACCGCGCCCTTCTCCACGATGACCTTCAGCAACAGGTCGTCCTTGAAGAACCCGATCGTCAGCGGCAGGCCGGCGATGGCGGCCGCGGCGATAAAGCTCGCGAAGGCGAGCAGCGGCATGGCTCGCGCGAGACCGCCGCTCCGCGACAGCCGGTCCTCGCCAGTGGCCTGCGTCACGGCGCCCGCCGTCATGAAGAGCGCGCATTTCGCAATGCCGTGGGCGACGATGAAGAACGGCGCTCCGACCAGCCCATCCTTGCCGCCGGCCGCGAGCAGCGCGAGGCCGTAGCCATACTGGGCAATGGTCGAGTAGGCGAGGACACGCTTGAGCGGATCGCTGACGAGCGCGAGGAAGCCGCCAACTCCTATGGAGGCGAAGGCGAGCCAGAACAGGGCGTCGAGCACCCACGGCGCGCTCTCGAGCAGGAAGTGAAGTCGCTGCAGCACGAACACCCCGGCTGCGACCAGCGCCGCGGAGTGGAGGTAGGCCGAAACCGGCGTCGGCGCGGCCATGGCGCGCGGCAACCAAAAGTGTAGCGGCACCTGCGCGCTCTTCGCGAGCACGCCGGCCGCCAGGCAGGCGAGGGCCACATCCGGGATCGGCTCCGCGACATCGGGCCCGCGCAGTTCGGCCAGCACCGTCGTGCCCGTCTCCGCCGCGATCATGACGAGACCGAGAAGGAACAGAAGCGAGCTGCCCGCCGTGACGACGAGGGCCAACCGTGCCGCGGCGACCGACTGAGCGTTTCCATCGAAACGGATCAGCAGGAAGGAGAGGAGCGCCGTCGCCTCCAGCGCCAGGAAGATAAGCACGAGATCCTGCGCCAGCATGAGCAGGACCATCGCGAGAGCGAAGGCGAGCATCAGGGCAAAGAACGGTACCGCATCGCCGGTCGGCCGGCCTTCCTCCTCCAAGTGGCGCGGCATGTAGCTGACCGCATAGGCGAGAACGACGACCGCGATGCCGGCGGTGTAGACGGCGAGCGGTGCGCCGAGGGAATCCAGGCCGATATCGAACCGGCTGCCCAGAGATGCAAGCCACGGAGCGCTGAAGCCGAGCCGGCCGTCGACCCAGGCATAGGCGAGAGCACCCGTGACCGCCGCGGCGACCATTGCCGCGGCCCAGCCGGTCATTTCCGGCCGGGCGCGTCCGATCATTGCCATGGCGGCTGCGACGGCGACCACCGAGAGGACCTATGCATCGCACCTCTGCCAGTTCGCGACCGGCGCACGGCCGGGGGATCCGAGCCGCTCACCGAGAACGCGCCTCGATGCCAACGCCGCCACCTCAATTCAGTTCATGACCGCTGGCACCCTGGATGGGTGAACGGCGTTTGCCGCTTGGGCAGGAACGATAGCGGTGAGGCCACGTTGCGATGAGTTGAACGAGTAACTGCGGCTTTGCCCCGGAGGTTGTCATGAAGGCTGTCGTGTTTCATGGAGTCGGAGACATCCGGCTCGAGGACGTTCCCGATCCCCGTATCGAAGAGCCCACCGACGCGGTCATCCGCATCACCGCGTCGGCCATCTGCGGTACCGATCTGCACATGGTGCGGGGCACCTTCGCCGGCATGGAGCCCGGCACGATCGTCGGCCACGAGGCCGTCGGCGTCGTCGATGAGCTGGGGCCCATGGTGCGCAACCTCTCGGTCGGCGACCGGGTCGTGGTGATGTCGACCATCGCCTGCGGCCACTGCGCCTATTGCCGGCAGGGCTATTTCTCGCAATGCGACAACGCCAATCCGCATGGAAAGAGGGCAGGCACGGCCTTTTTCGGCGGTCCCGGGCCGACCGGCCCCTATCAGGGGCTGCAGGCCGAGAAGGCGCGCATCCCCTTCGCCAATGTCGGCCTCGTCAAGCTGCCGGACGAGATGGCGGACGAGCAGGCGATCATGATCTCGGACATCTTCCCGACCGGCTGGTTCGGCGCGGACAATGCCGAAATCAAAAGCGGCGACACCGTCGCCGTGTTCGGCTGCGGGCCAGTCGGACAATTCGCCATCGCCTCGGCCAAGATTATGGGCGCCGGGCGCGTCATCGCCGTCGACCGGCTGCCCGACAGACTCGACATGGCCCGCCGGCAGGGCGCGGAATGCGTGAACTTCGACGAGGAGGACCCGGTCGAGACCATCGTGCAGCTGACCGGCGGCATTGGCGTCGACCGGGTCATCGACGCGGTCGGCGTCGATTCCGAGCATGCCGACCACGGCCCGGCGGCGGAGAAGGCGGCACAGCAGTCCGAGAGCTTCGAGGCCGAGCGCAGCCAGGTCGCGCCCGAGCAGAACCCGCGGGGCGAGCTCTGGGTGCCGGGCAATGCGCCGAGTCAGGCACTGCAATGGGCCATCGAGGCACTCGCCAAGGCCGGCACGCTCTCGATCATCGGCGTCTACCCGCCGCAAATGCAGTCCTTCCCGATCGGCGAGGCGATGAACAAGAACCTCACGCTGAAGATGGGCAACTGCCCGCACCGCCGCTATGGGCCTCATCTGGTCGAGCTGGTGCGGACGGGCGCCGTCGACCCGGTGGCGATCCTGACCGAGATGGAGCCGCTCTCGGACGCGATCGCCGCCTACGAGGCCTTCGACCGCCGCGAGCCCGGCTGGATCAAGGTCGAGCTCCAGGCCGCCGAGTAGGCATCGGATCCCGAACGAGAATGCTGGTTCGGCAGCGCGAAGAACGCTGCCGAAGGATGGCGTCGACCACCGAGAGAGGGTGGGCGACGTAGAAGGCAAAGCAGCGTGGTGGGAAGCTACTGCGGCACGGAGCAGCGGACCGCGCCGCCGCTCAACGTATCTGGTCCATGGTGCAGCTTTCGGGCGACTTGTCGATGCGCCACCGCAGCAGCCGCGCGCCGTGGCGCATGTATTCGCCGGTGATGTGGTCGGCGCTGACCTCGGCCACCAGGACCGGCTTCAGCGGAACGGGCTTGCGCTCCTTGCCGGACCACCGGCTCCTGCCGCCCGGCGCACGCCCGGTGAAGCCTTGGCCGCCGATCAGCGGCTCGATCAGCCGTCCGATCTCGGCGGCATCCGAGCGGACAGGGGCGCGGCCGACATAGTTCAGGAGCCCGTCCCGGTCATAAAGGCCGAGCAGCAGCAACTCCACGGCGCTCGAGGCCTTCCGGTAGACGCCGCCGACGACGCAGTCGATGGTGCGCCAAAGCTTGAACTTCTGCATCGCGCGTGTACCGGGCTGGTAGGCGGCATCCAGCCGCTTGGCCACGATCCCGTCCAGGCCGGCCTTCCCCAGCCACAGGCGCGCCGTCGCGACCCGCCCGGTCGCCTGGCCGAGCCGGATAGCACTGGGGAACCTCGGGCTTTGCTCGAGCTGCTCGAGTCCCGCGCGACGCTCAGCGAGGGGACGGTCGATCAGGGCCTCGCCACGCGTCGCGAGAAGGTCGAAGGCGACCAGCTGCGCCGGTTGCTCGGCGGAGAGCTTGGCAATGCGGCTCGCGGCCGGATGCAACCGTAGCTGCAACATCTCGAACGAGCCGCCAGGAATGATGATCTCCCCGTCCAGGACGAAGGCGTCCTCGCCCACCTGCAGCAGGGCCGCGGCGAGTTCAGGAAAGTAGCGCTCCAGCGGCTTGCCGTTCTTGGACTGCAGGTGTCCCCGATCGCCCCGCCGGTGCGCTATGCAGCGGAACCCGTCATACTTTGGCTCGTACTGCCATCCGTCGCCGGTCGGCAGCCTGTCGACCGCCTCGGCTTCCATAGGCCTCAATTCGAGCGGCAGGGGTTCGGCGGGGCGCTTCGGGCTCATTCTTCCCATCGGCGGCAGTTGAGACGCGGCAGGGTCACGTCGCCACGCACGCACGATCTCCGTCCGGCGCCGTGCGACACCTCGGCCAACTCAGCCAGACGACGCAGGGCTGCCGCGGGTCGCTGGCCATATCCGCCATGCTGCCCCGACCGGCAGGGGCGGCGCGGCGGCGGCGCGATTTCGCGATCAGGTGGTATGGCCCATGGCGCCCGAGGCGCCCCAGACCTGGCCGCTGACATAGCTCGACGCCGCGGAGGCGAGGGTGACATAGAGCGGCGCAAGCTCCACTGGCTGGCCCGGCCGCTCGTAGGGCGTGGTCGAGCCGAAAAACTCGACCATCGATATCGGCACGCCGCCGGCCACCTGCAGCGGCGTCCAGAACGGGCCGGGCGCCACGGCGTTCACGCGGATGCCCTTGTCGGCCGCCTGCTGCGCCAGCGCCTTGGTGAAGGCGACGATCGCCGACTTCGTCATGGCGTAGTCGAGCAGGCCGACGCTGGGGTCGAACGCCTGCACCGAGGCCGTGTTGATGATCGCCGAGCCGGGCGGCATGTGCGGCCAAGCGAACTTCGACAGCCAGAACATGGCATAGAGGTTGGTCTTCATCGTCCGGTCGAACTGCTCGACCGAGAGGTCGGCAATGTCCGGCACCCATTGCTGGTAGGCGGCGTTGTTGACCAGGATGTTCAAGCCTCCCAGCTGCTCGCGCGCCCGGTCGACGAGGCTCCGGCAAAAGGACTGGTCGCGCAGATCGCCGGGCAGCGGCACGGCCTTGCGCCCGGCCTGCTCGATCAGCTCGACCACCTCCTCGGCATCCGGCCGCTCCTCCTCGACGAAGTTGAAGGCGACATCGGCGCCTTCGCGCGCGAAGGCGATGGCGGCGGCGCGGCCGATGCCACTGTCGCCCCCGGTGATCAGCACCTGCCGCCCGAGCAGGCGCCCCGTTCCTTCGTAGCTCGTCTCGCCGCAGTCGGGCTTGGGGTTCATCGCCTGCTGGAGCCCTGGCCAGTCCTGGCTCTGGCGCGGGAACGGCGGCTGCGGGTACTGCGCCGTCGGATTGTGCGGCTCGAAGCGCTGGGGCGCGAGCGGCGGCGGCGCGCCTGCGCCCGCCTGCTGCGCCCGCGCTGCCGTTCCCGCGGCGGCGGCCCCGGCCGCCAAGCCGCCCATCATCACGCGACGCGAGACGCCGGTCCTGTCGGAGTTGGTCATCTTGGCACTCCAGTTCTACTCTGCTTCTACTCTGCTTCCCGCGCCCGTCTTGGCCCAGGATAGGCGGCCAACGTGCGGCTCCCGCGGTTGTTCCGGAAAGCGGGCATACCCCGGTCTGTGCGGAGTGCAGTCGGACCGACCAGCAGAGGTGCGCGAGGACGGAGAGCTTTGCGGCGGCCAGCCGGGCGGGTCGCACTGCACCACCCGCTACCACGCGCTCTCGGGCCACCGCGAGCGCAGCAGTCTGGTGGATCGCCTTTCGAACCGGGCGCGATCACGCTCTCGTTCCTCGCCCGTCCCGGCGGCGCGTGGGTGCCCGAGCGCATCACTGTCCTGACCAGGGTCGGCACCTTGGCTCTCTCGATAAGCAACTGACATCATCGATTGGTCTCGAGACGAGCGCCTACGGCACCCAGTCGATGCGCCGGAGGTGGACCGCTTAGATAACGGCGCGGATAGTCGGTGCGCGATTTGGCTCACGGCGTGCGGCGCATGCGAATGTCAGCCAAAGGTCGTAAATTCGCTGCCGGCGAGCGACGAAGATCGCGTGGGCAACTGACGTCGATGGCAGGTCCTGGCGACACTCACCATGCGCCATGTTCGGACGGTCGAGCAATGTCTCCGCCCAACCCTTCTCAGCCTCGAAATACTGTTCGCTCCCTCGGTCCAGCGCTGCAATCTTTCGGCGAGCCTCCAGTCCTGCAGCTCTGGTCTCAACTCCGGAGGAGCGCGAGATGAACCGGGACGCCCGGCTCCTTCCCGAAATCCAGCCGGGCTTCGCACCAGCCTTCGGAGAAACGCCGCGTCCCGCTGTGGAGACGAGGTGCGATTGTCAGCGCGGCGCAGGCCGGGACCAGGTCGACGATGTCGAGGCGCATCAACCTGCCGACGGGAATCGCGAGGCCGAGGCGTCTCGAACGAAGCCGGCAATCTCATCCGCCGCCGGGTTGTTCCCCTTCGGGCGGCCTGGGCAGGAGCTGCCGGTCAGGGTCCGGCCGCTACCGGAACCAACTCGATCAGCGTCTGGACCAGTCCGACCGCGCCCGAGATCGGGCGGAAGCTGCCGCCCGAGGCATAGTCCGTGTAGAACGCGACGTCCGCGTTCACGGCAAGCGGGCTCGTCGGTCCGTCGGTGATTGCAATCACGGGCACCTGGCGCAGATGCGCCTCGCGAACGATCTCGACGACCGGACGGGCATATTCAGGGAAGGCGATCGCCGCCAGAACGTCATCCGGCCGCATGTTCGCCACCTGCTGCGCCGCCATGCCGCCATCGAAGTCGACGACGCCGCAGCGCCGCTCCTGCCGGGTCAGGCCGTAGGCGAGATAGGCCGCGATCGGGCGTGATCGCCGCAGCCCCGCGACCAACACGTGGCCCGCTTCGGCAAGAAGGGCGACCGCCCGGGCCACGTCCTCGCGTGAGGTCGTCCGCTTCAGCCGCTCGAGCGAGGCGATCTGAGCGTCGACGCATCGGTCGAGCAGATCATTCTCCGTGTGCCCCTGTTGAGCCGCAAAGACCTGCTCGCGATACACTGGCGCGCCCTCGATCAGCCGCAGCTTGAAGACCTTCTGCAGCGCGCTGAAGCCGTCATAGCCGAGCTCCTTGCCGAAGCGGATCAGGGTGGACGGCTGAACGCCGGCGCGCACGGCGATCGCCGCCACGGTCTCGAGCGCCATCATGTTCGGATCCTCGAGAGCAAGGCGCGCGAGCCGCTGCAGGTGCGGGCTGAACGTGTTGTAGCGCTCCATGATTCGCGAGCGCAGCGTGTCGAAGGACTCCAGAACCTCGGCCATGCACCCTCTCAGCCCTTAGGATCACCGTCCCATGCCTAAGATTAAACATTTGTTCAATCCGGAAAAACCAGTGGCTTGGCTCGTGACGCTGGCATCCAAGAACCCTTCACGGTGCTTTGACCTTGCCAGCGGCACGAAACTCGCGTTCACTGATGGAATAAAAATTCGTTCAAAGCGAGTCCTGATGGCGCGACCGGCGGACCGCAACAGCAAGGGGAGACCAGGATGACCAGGATCACTCGGCGCGGCCTGCTTGCCGGCACCGCCGCGCTCGGCACCTTCTACGGCCCCTGGAAGCACAACCGCGTCTACGCCGCGGCGTCCGACAAGCCGATCAAGATCGGCATCACCTCGGATGCCAGCGGGCAGTACGCGAACTCGGGCGCGTCCGACCGGCGCGGCATGCTGATGGCGATCCAGGAATTCAACGACAAGGGCGGCGTGCTGGGGCGAAAGATCGAGACGATCCATCTCGACACCGAGACGACGCCGGCCACCGGCAGCCGCGTCGCCGAGCGGCTGATCACCCGTGACGAGTGCGGCTTCCTGATCGGCGCCGTTTCCTCCGGCGTCGCCAACGCGATCAGCCAGGTCGCGCAGAAATATGGCGTGATCTACCTCAACACCAACTCGTCCTCGCCATCCGAGGCCGGCGAGAACTGCCACCGCGTCAAATTCGTCTGGGACGGAAACGGAACGAACTTCGCCAAGGCGGCCGTCAGGAACGCCATGGACGCGATCGGCAAGGAGTGGATGCTGGTCACCAACGACTATGTCTGGGGCCACGAGACGTCCGGGGCCACCCGCAAGCTGGTCGACACGTTCGGCGGCACGATCATCGACGAGATGCTGGTGCCGCAGGGCACGCGCGACTTCTCGTCCGTCATGCTGAAGGTGCAGCAGGCCAAGCCGCTGGTCGTCGCGGCGGCCGTCGGCGGCGACGACCAGATGGCGATGCGCCAGCAGGTCGCGCAGCTCGGCATGGGCGAGAACCCGGCCTGGATCAACAACCAGCAGGACTGGCCGGACGTCTACGGCCTGCCGCTCGACAACCTGTTCGGCGTCTTCGGCACGACCTGGTACTGGAAGCTCGACCTGCCCGGCGTGACGGAGTTCGTGCAGCGCTATCAGGAGATGTATCCGGACACGGCCATGCGGGTGCCAGGCAACGTCTTCTACAATGGCTATATGGCGACTCGCGAACTGCTGCGCGCTGTCGAGCGGGCCGGGACGACGAACAACATCGCCATCATCAAGGAGCTCGAGGGCCACAAGATGCCCGCCGAGGAGCGGATGCAGCACCACGACGCCTGGATGGACCCGGCGACGCACCAGGTGCAGCAGACGATCTATCTCGCGACGGCGAATGTCGGCACCGAGAACCCGGACGACATGTTCCGCATCCTCTCGAACTCGGCGCCGGAGGATGTCCGCGACGACGACGCGTCGCTGAAGTGCAAGCTCGAGAGCTACGAGGAGACGCCGAGCTACGAGATGTAGGCGCGACGAGCACCTCCGGGCGCGATCCTGCCGTGCCCGGACTCTCCAACTTGCGCGAGGGGTCATGGCGACGCTGCTGCCGCACGTGCTGAACGGGCTGACGCTCGGACTGCTGTTCGCGCTGATCGCGCTCGGCTTCACGCTGATCGTCGGCGTGATGGAGGTGATCAACCTCGCGCACGGCTCGCTCTTCGCGCTCGGCGCCTATTTCGCGCTGAGCGCGATCGGCGGCGGCTGGGCGGCTGACACGGTGGTCGGCGCCTGGTGGCTCGGCCTGCCGGTCGCGGCCCGCTATGCCGTCGCGCTGGTCGTCGCGCCCGTGCTGGCGGGCTTTGCGGGCATGGTGCTCGAGCTCTGCCTGCGGCCCACCTACGGCAAGGCGCCGCTCTACGGTCTGCTCCTGACCTTCGGCGCCGCGCTGGTGATCGAGGAGGCGATCCGCATCTTCTGGGGCGCCGCCGAGCAGAACCTGCCCCTGCCGGAGGCGATCAACGGCGCCGTCATGCTGGCGGGCACGATCTACTCGAAATACAAGTTCTTCGCCGCCGGCTTCGCCGTCTGCGCCATCGCCGCCGTCTGGCTGTTCCTGGAGCGCACGCCCTACGGCGCGATCATCAAGGCGGGCGCGCACGACAGCGAGATGGTGCGCGCGCTCGGCTATGACATCGGCCGCCTGCGGATGCTGGTCTTCGGGCTCGGCGCGGCGCTGGCGGGGCTCGCCGGCGTCGTCATGGTGCCGATCTGGGGCCTGCGCCCGCATATCGGCGTCGACGTGGTCATCCCCGCCTTTCTGATCATCGTCGTCGGCGGCGTCGGCAGCTTCTGGGGCGCCGTGCTGGCGGCGCTCGCCGTCGGGCTCGCGGTCGGCATCACCGGCGCCTATGCGCCCGCCTGGTCGCTGATGTCGATGTACCTGCTGCTGATCGCCGTGGTCGGCGTGCGCGCCCGCGGGCTGCTCGGCCGCAAGAGCGCGCTCGAGGCATGATCACGCCTGTCCGACATCCCCGCCCGGCCGGGCGCCTGGCTTCACGCCGCAGATGGCCTTCTTCGCCGCGCTGCTGCTGACCGCGCCGTTCTGGCTCGACCCCGTCGGGCTCTACCAGTATCTCGGCATCGAGATCGCGATCTGGATCCTCTTCGCGCTCGGCTTCAACCTGCTCTTCGGCTATGCGGGCCTGCACTCCTTCGGCCACGGCGCCTATCTCGGCATCGGCGCCTACGCCTTCGGGCTCTTCCAGCAGGAGTCGCGGTCAGCCTCTGGGGCGGCCTCGGGGCCGCGGTGCTGGCCGCGACCATCGCCGGCGCGCTGGTCGGCGCCATGGTCTCGCACCGGCGCGGCATCTATTTCGCGCTGATGACCATCGCCTTCGGGCAGGTCTTCTGGTTCTGCGCGATCAAGCTGCGCTGGATCACCGGTGGCGAGGACGGGCTGCTCGGCATCCCGCGTCCGCCGCTGCACCTCGGCGTCGCGACCGTCGACCTGAACGACAATGCCAGCTCTTCTGGTTCGTCGCCGTCCTGCTGCTGGCTGGCGACCATCCTCCTCTGGCGGCTCGTCAACGCGCCCTTCGGCCGGGTCCTGCAGGCGATCCGCCAGAACGAGATGCGCGCGCGCTTCGTCGGCTACGACGTCTGGCGCATCAAGTGGCTGGTCTTCACGCTCTCGGCGGCCATCGCGGGTCTCGCCGGCGGGCTCTTCGCCATGGCGCAGGAGAGCGCCTATCCGGACGTGATGAGCCTGCACCAGTCGGGCTTCATCGTGATGATGGTGCTGGTCGGCGGCGGGCTCGTCAGCTTCTGGGGGCCGGTGCTCGGCGTGCTGCTCTACTTCATCGCCCGCGATGTCCTGGGATGCGCTCACCGAAACCTGGCTGCTCTGGTTCGGCCTGATGTTCGTCGTCATGGTCATGGTCCGCCCGGAGGGGCTGGCGGGCGCGCTCCACCTCGCCGCCCGTCGCCGTCCGCCCCGTGCCGGCACCGGCACGGCAGCCGGCGGAGTAGCGCGATGCTGTTCGAGGCCGAGAACATCCACAAGCGCTTCGGCGCCCGCGTCGTGCTCGAGGACGTGTCGCTCGCCTTCCCCGAGGGTCGGGTGCAGCGGCATCATGGGCCCGAACGGCGCCGGCAAGACGACCTGCTTCAACGTGCTCACGGGCCACTACCACCCCGACCGCGGCGCCATCCGTTTCGACGGCCGCGACATCACCGGCATGGCGCCGCACCGGATCGCGCGCCTCGGCATCTCGCGCTCGTTCCAGATCATGAACCTGTTCGACGACACCGCGGTCATCGAGAACGTCATCCTCGCCCTGCCGGGGTTCCGCGCCCGCCGGCTCCGACCCTTTGCGACGCGGTGCTCGCCGACGCCGGCTGCTCGAGCAGGCGCGCGGGGTGCTGGCCCAGGTCGGTCTTGCGGGCCGCGCCTGGGACAAGGCGCGCGACCTGCCCTACGGCGACCGCCGGGCGCTCGAGATCGCCGTGGCGCTGGCCGCCCGCCCGCGCATCGTGTTCCTCGACGAGCCGACCTCGGGCCTCGGCGCCGAGGCGACCCGCCGCCTCGCAAGCCTGATCGAGCGCCTCCGCGAGCGCTACACGATCGTGATGATCGAGCACGACATGCGCTTCCTGTTCGGCCTCGCCGACCGGATCTCGGTCATCCACTGGGGCCAGGTGATCGCCGAGGACACGCCGGCCGAGCTGATGGCGAACAAATGGGTCGCGCCGCTCGCAGCTGGGCGAGGTCGCCTGATGCTCGACGTCTCCGCTATCGAGACCTTCTACGGCGAGACGCAGGCGCTGTTCGGCGCCTCGCTCGCGCGTCGGCGAGGGCGAGATCGTCGCGCTGCTCGGCCCGAACGGCGCCGGCAAGACCACGACGATCCGCTCGATCCTCGGCCTCTCGCCGCCCAGAAGGCGGCGAGATCCGCTTCGACGGCGACGACATCACGCGCCTGCCGACGCATCAGATCGCCCGCCTCGGCATCGGCTGGGTGCCCGACGACCGGCGCGTGTTCCCGACGCTGACGGTCGCCGCAACCTTGCGCTCGGCGCCCGGCGGACGCGGTTCCGCGCGTGGAACGAGGCCGAGGTCTGCGAGATCTTCCCCGCGCTCGAGCACCTGATGACGCGCGAATGCGAGAACATGTCGGGCGGCGAGACTGCAGATGGTCGCGATCTCGCCGCGCGCTGCTCGGCTCCCCGGGCCTCGTCCTCTTCGACGAGCCGAGCCAGGGGCTGGCGCCCGAAGATCGTGCAGGACGTCATGCGCACGATCCGCCGCCTGAAGGCGGAGGGCGTCGCGTGCCTGATCGTCGAGCAGAACGCGCTCGCCGCGCTCGAGGTCGCCGACCGCGTCTATGTCATGGACCGCGGCCGCATCGTCCACGAGGGGCCGGCGCGCGAGCTGCTCGACGAGCGCCGAGCGCCGCCGCGCGCTCGTCGGGATCTGACGCATGGACAGGCCGCTGCGCCGATGCTCGAAGTCGAGCGTCTCGAAAAGGTCTACACGGCGCGGCTTCGACCGCACCGCCCGACCTTCCGGCTGACCGCCGACTTCCGCGTCGAGGAGCCCGGCATCGTCGGCATGATGGGCCCGAACGGCTCGGGCAAGACGACGCTCTTCGAGCTGATCACCGGCTCCAACGCGCCGACCGCCGGCGAGGTCAGCGTGCTCGGCCGCGACATCCACCGCGTGCGCACCGTCCAGCGCGACCGGCTGGCGATCCACTACCACCAGTCCTATCAGGTCCGGCACTTCCGCTCGCCTGATGCCCGAACGCTTCCTGATGCAGCGCGCCGGCACGTGACTACCCGCATCGTCCACCTCTTCGACGAGCCGCAGTTCAACACGCAGGACGGCTATATCGGCTTCATGCTCGACTTCTTCCGCCGGCTGCGCGACGAGGGGCGGCTCGTCTTCCTTTGCGTCCACCCGAACGAACGCTTCCACCTCGAGATCGTCGAGGAGATCTGCGAGCGCTTCGTCTTCGTCCGGAACGGCGCCGATCACCGCGGCCGCGGACTACGGCGGCGCTGCTCGCGCATCTGCCGGCCCGCGCCTATCTCGGCGACCTGCTCGGAGCGCGCGCATGCCTGAGCCCCGCCCGAGCTCCGCGCCGCGCTGGTCGGCTGCGGCATGATCAGCCTCTACCATCTGCGCGCCTGGGCGAAGCGGCAGGCGTCCGAGATCGTCGCCGTCTGCGACATCGACCGCGCCAAGGCCGAGGCCCGCGCCGCCGAGTTCGGCGTGCCGCGCGTCTATGACGATGCCGCCGCGATGTTCGCCGACGGCGGGTTCGAGCTGGTCGACATCGCCGCCTCGGTCGGCGCGCACGCGCCCGTCGCCCGCATGGCCGCCGACCACGGCGTCCACATCATGTGCCAGAAGCCGATGACGCGAAACCGTCGCCGAGGCCGAGGCGCTGATCGACAATGTCGGCGAGCGCGTCCGCTTCATGGTGCACGAGAACTACCGCTTCCGGCCGCACTACATGACCGTGCGCCGCTGGATCGACGAGGGCCGGATCGGCACGCATCCGCCACGCCTCGATCGCCGTGCCGTGGCTCGGGCCTCTGCTCGCGCGACGGCGGCGTGCCGTTCCTCATCGAGCGCCAGCCCTATCTCGCCGCTTCGACCGCAACCTCGTCTTCGAGACGATGATCCACCACCTCGACGTGCTCCGCCTGCTGCTCGGGCCGCTGACGGTCGTCGCCGCGCGACTGAACCGGCTCGCCGAGGGTCTGCCGGGCGAGGACACGGCGACCATCCTGATGCAGGCGCGCGACGGCACGCTCGCCACCGCCGACGGCTGCATCTGCGCGCCAGGCTACCCGCCGCTGCACGGCGACCGGCTCGAGCTCGTGGGCGAGCACGGCACCATCGTCATGGATCTGGACCGCGTCTACATCGTCGGGCGCGAGGACGAGGCCGAGACGGGGGCGCTGCGCACCTGCGGGGCGGGGGTGCTGGTCATGAGCGCGGTCGCCACGCAGAGCGCCGGCGAGGTAGCTCTCGGATGGCCGCGACGGCTTGCGGGTAGTGCTCGAGGAGATCGACACGCATCGGACACTTTGGTCCGAGTCGCTGATCCATGCGCAGGTCGGAAGCGAACAGAGGAACGCCGATCGGTTGGCCCTCAGCCATCGGCTGATCGATGCTCTGACCGCTGCTGTTTCGTCCACGCCCGTCGACCGGGCGCGCTCGGCCGACGCCAATTTGCTGTCGGCAATCGCATTGCGCAAGATGTTCTCGATGCGACGGGACGCGTTGGACTCCGCCGACGGCTTGCTGGTGCGTGCTTCCAAAATCGACCCGCGCGGCACTTTCGATGCGTGGCGCGCCCAACTCGCAGTCATTCGCTTCGTAGAGTGCGAAGGGGTCGGTAAGGTCAAGCTGATGGAGTTCGAGTCGGGAACTCGCAGCCCGGGCGCTGGCCGCCGAGCCCATGAATTCGAACGTTCTCTGCTCGGTCGCGAACGCCCGTCTAATACTTGAAAATAATCTGGTCGAAAGCGGCGAGCTGGCAAAGCTGAGCGTCGAGATAAACCCGGCCAACCCACTGGCTTGGTGGTCCCTTGCGCACGTCCAACTCTACTCGGGCGAAGTCGCCAGCGCCCATGCAGCGGCGAAGATGGCTCAGGGCCTGGCCGCCGGCTCGACGCTGCGCTTCTGGACGGATTTCCTAATGGCGCTCATTGATGCAGTGACGGGGCGCACCGACGAGGCCATCCGGCGCGCTGAGCTGTCGGCGTCGCTTTCCACGAACTTTCGTCCGCCCCTGAGATACCTCATCGCCCTTTACGCGATGCGCGACCAGCGCGAAAGCGCGGTGCGGTCAGGGCGGCGCCTCAAGGCGATCGAACCGGATTTTTCGGTCGACCGTTTAATCTCCGACAGCTCCTACCCGGTCTCAATGATGCGCAGAGCCGGCCTGATACACCGCGGGCGCCTTTTGGAGCTAGAGATCTGAGGCCGCAATTCGTGAGCGCTGCGTCGGACGACCGCTCTTGGTGACGTCGCTGCCGTTCAGCGCGGATCGAGGTTTCGCCGGAACATGAAGGATGCGACCCATGCCGCCATTCTGCGCGCCGCCGAAGCTGCAGCTCTGGTAGCTGAAGGTCTGCTTACACGCGGGAAGCTCCTGCGTTCGCGGTCGCAGCGAACTTCTGGTTCCCGCCCCAAGCGACAGCTGTGCGGCCTGCGTGGAAGGTCCGGAGTGTCCGCATCTCGGGCGCTGTTGTTGAGCTTGGAATGACCGAACGAGCAGGGCAATCAGACCGCCCAGTAGAGCTCGGAGCCATCGCTTCCGCGTGAAGGAGGCCTCCGGCGAACAGGCGTCGTCGCTTGCCCATGGCGGGCAGCCGATGATCATGCTCGCATGATGGAGGAGGGCGGGCGATACTCGGCGCCGATCCGGGATTCGAGAAAGACCTCAGATGCTGCGCGCTGCCATCTACGCCCGTTACTCGACCGACCTGCAGCGGGATGCTTCGATCGAGGACCAGGTGCGCGTCTGCCGGCGCCGCCTCGAGCGCGAGGGCTGGACCGTGGCGCAGGTGTACAGTGATCATGCGTCGAGCGGAGCATCGCATCTGAGGCCCGGCTATCAGAAGCTGCTCGAGGACGCGCGAGAGGGGCGCTTCGACGTTGTCGTGGCCGAGAGCCTCGACAGGCTCAGCCGCGACCAGGAGCACATCGCCGCCCTCTACAAACAGCTCTCCTTCCGCGGGATACTTTTGGTGACGATCGCCGAGGGTGAGGTGAGCGAACTGCATGTCGGCCTGAAGGGCACGATGGGCGCGCTCTATCTCAAGGACCTGGCGCAGAAGACGCGCCGCGGGCTCGAGGGCAGGGTACGGCAGGGCCTGTCGGGCGGCGGCCTCTGCTACGGCTACGACGTCGCGGGCCGCACCGGCGAGCGCACCATCAACGCGGCGGAAGCCGAGACCGTGCGCCGCGTCTTCCGCGAGTTCGCGGCGGGCATGAGCCCGCGGGCGATTGCGGTCGGCCTCAACCGCGACGGCATCGCGGGCCCGCGCGGCACCGGTTGGGGCGCGTCGACGATCTACGGCAACTGGCGGCGCGGGACCGGGCTCCTCAACAATGAGCTCTATGTCGGCCGGCTCGTCTGGAACCGACAGCGCTTCGTGAAGGACCCCGAGACCGGCAGGCGGCAGGCGCGGCCGAACCCGCCCGGGGAGTGGGTGGTGGAAGAGGTTCCCGCCCTCCGCATCGTCAACGATGCGCTCTGGGACGAGGTGAAGGCGCGTCAGGAGGCGACGCGGTCGAGCATCATCGAGAACCGCGATGTGCGCTCGGAGCGGGCCCGCCGCCCGGTCTACCTCTTCTCCGGCCTGCTGCGCTGCGGCGCCTGCGGCGGGGGCTACATCCTCGTGAACGCCCGGCATTATGGCTGCGCCAACGCGCGCAATCGCGGCACCTGCACCAACCGCCTGAGCATTCGGCGCGATGTTCTCGAGGCGACGGTCCTCGATGGCCTGCGCGAGCACCTGATGCATCCGGACCTGGTCGCGGAGTTCGTCGCCGAGTACCAGCGTGAGTGGAACCGGCTACGGCAGGAGACGCTCGGCGCCCGCGCCGGTCTCGAGACCGAGCTGAAGACGGTCGAGCGCCAGATCCGCAACATCGTCGAGGCGGTCAAGGCCGGGTTCTTCGCGCCGTCGATGAAGGAGGAGATGGCCACCCTCGAGGCACGGCAGGCGGAGCTGCGGGAAAGGCTGGCCGACGCGCCGGACGCGGCGCCGATGGCGCTGCATCCCGGGCTGGCCGAGATCTACCGTGAAAAGGTGGCGGACCTGTCCTCAGCGCTGAACGTGCCGGCACGGCGGCAGGAGGCCGCCGAGGCACTGCGCGGCCTGATCGAGGCGATCACGTTGGTGCCCGTGGACGGCGCCTTGCAGATCGAGCTAATCGGCGCGCTGGCCGGGATCCTGGCGCTGGGGAAAGAGGAACGCCCCGGGCCTGGGGCGCGGGGGCGGAAGATAACGCTGGTTGCGGGGGTAGGATTTGAACCTACGACCTTCAGGTTATGAGCCTGACGAGCTACCGGGCTGCTCCACCCCGCGTCAGTCGTGTGTTTGCTCGGCGGGCGCTCTGCCGGGCGGGATTGGATGGGGCCGCGGCCCCCTGCTTTGCCAAGGGAGCCGCGGCGCGGCGGTGAAGAGAGAGAACGCGGGCGGGTGTGGCTCCGGGCTTTGTCGAGGCATGTCGCTGAGGTCTGGCGGCGACCTACTCTCCCGCGTCTTGAGACGCAGTACCATCGGCGCGGCGGGGCTTAACGGCCGGGTTCGGGATGGGACCGGGTGTTTCCCTCGCGCTGTGGCCACCAGACCTTGGAAGCCCCCAGGCCGCGCTCGATTCGGGCGGGGGCTTGCAGTGTGCGGCATGCGATGTCCGGCAGGTGTCGGACGGCCGAGCGGCGGATCGTGCCGGTGTCGGGCGCTCTCGCCCCGATGCCGGGTGATCGCCGGGTCGGCCTGGGCGCGTCCCAGGCGACGGATGCCTGTGACCTGCCTGGACGAGACTGTCTTTCCAGGTGCGGCACTGTCCTGGCCCGTGCGGGCGGGAGATCGGGTCGGGCGCCTCGCCCGGCCTCTGGCGTGGTGCCGAGGCCTGGCAGGGGGCCCGCCTTCACCGGATCGGATCAAGCCAATCGGAGGATTAGTACCGGTCGACTGAACGCGTTGCCGCGCTTGCATCTCCGGCCTATCGACGTGGTGGTCTGCCACGCTCCTCATGCGAGACCTTGTTTCGAGGGGGGCTTCCCGCTTAGATGCCTTCAGCGGTTATCCTGTCCGGACATAGCTACCCTGCACCGCGGCTGGCGCCACAACAGGTCCACCAGTGGTCCGTCCACCCCGGTCCTCTCGTACTAGGGGCAGCTCCTCTCAAGTCTCGTACACCCACGGCAGATAGGGACCGAACTGTCTCACGACGTTCTAAACCCAGCTCACGTACCTCTTTAAATGGCGAACAGCCATACCCTTGGGACCTGCTCCAGCCCCAGGATGAGATGAGCCGACATCGAGGTGCCAAACGATGCCGTCGATATGGACTCTTGGGCATCATCAGCCTGTTATCCCCGGCGTACCTTTTATCCGTTGAGCGATGGCCCTTCCACGCGGGACCACCGGATCACTATGGCCGACTTTCGTCTCTGCTCGACCTGTCGGTCTCGCAGTCAGGCGGGCTTATGCCATTGCACTCGACGAGCGATTTCCGACCGCTCTGAGCCCACCATCGCGCGCCTCCGTTACTCTTTGGGAGGCGACCGCCCCAGTCAAACTACCCGCCACAGATGGTCCCGGATCCGGATGACGGACCGCGGTTAGACGTGAAGCGAGCGAAGGGCGGTATCTCAAGGGTGGCTCCACGGAGACTGGCGTCCCCGCTTCGAAGCCTACCGCCTATCCTGCACATCGCTGGCCGCACGCCAGTCTGAAGCTGTAGTAAAGGTGCACGGGGTCTTTCCGTCTGACCGCGGGAACCCCGCATCTTCACGGGGAATTCGATTTCGCTGAGCCTGCGTTGGAGACAGCGGGGAAGTCGTTACGCCATTCGTGCAGGTCGGAACTTACCCGACAAGGAATTTCGCTACCTTAGGACCGTTATAGTTACGGCCGCCGTTTACCGGGGCTTCAGTTCGGAGCTTGCACCCCTCCCTTTAACCTTCCGGCACCGGGCAGGCGTCAGACCCTATACGTCGCCTTGCGGCTTCGCAGAGCCCTGTGTTTTTAGTAAACAGTCGCCACCCCCTGGTCTGTGCCCCCCGCCCCTGGTTGCCCACGAACGGGGCCTCCTTCTCCCGAAGTTACGGAGGCATTTTGCCGAGTTCCTTCAACGCAGTTCTCTCAAGCGCCTTGGTATTCTCTACCAGTCCACCTGTGTCGGTTTCGGGTACGGTCATATGCGGGGCTGTTTCCAGGGACCGCCTGGCGGCCGGGTCAATCCGATAAGGGCCGACAACATCCGCGATCCGTCACATCCCGCTGGCCCTGGAATATTCACCAGGTTCCCATCGACTACGCCTTTCGGCCTCGCCTTAGGGGCCGGCTCACCCTGCTCAGATTAGCTTCAAGCAGGAACCCTTGGACTTTCGGCGAGCGGGTCTCTCACCCGCTTTGTCGCTACTCACGTCAGCATTCTCGCTACCGATCGCTCCACCGGTAAGGCTTGCGCCCCGGCTTCATCGCCAAACCTCAAGCCTGCGCAGAGCCCTCTGGCGCTACCGCTCGCTCCGCTCGCTGCTTGAGCGCGGTCGGGCACTCCGCCGGAGCGGTGCGCCTTCACGTCCTCAAGCAGGCCGAAGGCCGATAGCACACGTAAAGACTCAGAACAGGCGTGGATTTTATCACGGTACGCTCCGCTACCATGTGCTTGCGCACATCCGAAGCTTCGGCTCGTGGCTTGAGCCCCGATACATCTTCGCCGCAGGACAGCTTGACTAGACCAGTGAGCTGTTACGCTTTCTTTAAATGATGGCTGCTTCTAAGCCAACATCCTGGTTGTTTTGGCCGTCCCACATGCTTTCCCACTTAGCCACGAATTAGGGGCCTTAGCTGTCGGTCAGGGCTGTTTCCCTTTCCACGACGGACCTTAGCACCCGCCGTCTGTCTGCCGCATAGTCCTCCCGGGTATTCGGAGTTTGGTTAGGATCAGTAAGCCTGTGGGGCCCCATTACCCATCCAGTGCTCTACCCCCCGGGGGATTCGCTCGACGCTCTACCTAAATAGATTTCGCGGAGAACCAGCTATCTCCAGGTTTGATTGGCCTTTCACCCCTAGCCACAACTCATCCCCGACTTTTTCAACAGGCGTGGGTTCGGCCCTCCAGTGGGTGTTACCCCACCTTCAGCCTGGTCATGGCTAGATCACCTGGTTTCGGGTCTGATCCCACGAACTGAACGCCCTGTTCAAACTCGCTTTCGCTGCGCCTACGCCTCTCGGCTTAAGCTCGCTCGTGAGACCAACTC
>CAWGJU010000005.1:80000-311990 GCA_963822985.1 uncultured Alphaproteobacteria bacterium
CACCATCATCCGCCCGCTGGCAGAGTCCGCGGCATGGCCGACCGCTGGATCCTGACCCCGCAATATTTCGAGCAGCCCGAACCCGCATTGGCCGGCGTCGTCCTCTCGGCTGCCCGGATGGTGAACGGGCCGCATGGCCTGCCCGACCGCTCGCCCGAGAGCATGGGGCGGCTGCACAAGCCCATCGCCAATTTCGTCCGCGACGCCGCCCGGGCCGGCGAGCGGGCCGTCTCGGTCGCCGGCGACTGCTGCGCCGCGGTGCCGGTGCTGGCGGGCCTGCGCGCCGGGTTGGGGGGCGGCCCGGGGACTGGCGGGCTCGAGCCGACGCTGGTCTGGATCGACGCGCATGGCGACTTCAACACGCCCGAGACCTCGCCCTCGCAATTCCTGGGCGGCATGCCGCTCGCCATGATCGCCGGGCGGGGGCCGGGCTGGATGCGCGAGGCCGTCGGCCTCGCGCCCCTGCCCGAGGCGCGCATCTGGCTGATCGACGCGCGCGACCTCGACCCGCTCGAGCGCGCGGCGCTCGACGCCTCGGCCGTGCGGCGGACGGGCGTGGCGGGGCTGGGCTCGCTCCGGCTCGAAGGGCCGGTGATGGTGCACATCGACATGGACGTGCTCGACGCCGACAAGGCGCCGGCCTTCAACTACCCTGTCAGGGGCGGCCCCAGCATCGCCGCCGTCTCGCGCGCCTGCCGCGAGTTCGCGGGCGCCAACGAACTCGACGCCATCTCGGTCTGCGGCTGGACCGGGGCGCTGGACACCGACGGGCGGACGGCGGCCGCCTGCCGCCATGTCGTCGAGGCGCTGGTCGGCTAGGGCCGGCGGGTCTGCAATTGCAGGCCATGAACGCGTGCAAGGCCTGCCGACTAACTGATATCACAACGAGATTAGTCTCTGTGCCATTTTGGGACGCGAAATCGTCGTGTGAAATGCACCGCGGAGGGAGGGACGGCGCCGGCGGTGTCAGGCCGAAGCCTCTGGGAGAACCCCGCTTGCGCGGGAATGACGGGCTCAACTGGACAGGGGGCCGGCTCACCTGAGCGCGGGGTGGGGGGCGCGGGGGTGGGCGGACCGCCTACCCTTACGCGAAGCCGGGCCAGGGTCAGGCCAGCGGGTCGCCTGCCGCTTCGCCGGCGCCGGCGGGCCAGGGGGCTTCGCGGCCTTCGGCGGGCGGCTTTGACGAGGGCGCGGAAGAGGCGCTGGTCGCGGCGCGAGAAGACCAGGTATTCGGGGTGCCACTGGACGCCGAGGACGAAGCGGGCGCGCTCGGAACTCGATCGCCTGCACGACGTCGGCCTCGTCCCAGGCGACGGCGCAGAGGTCGCAGGCCGAGGCGGTCGACCGACTGGGTGTGCAGCGAGTTGACCATGCTCGGCTCGGTGCCCTTGATGGCCGCCAGCCGGCTGCCGGGCTTGATGCGGATGCGTCTTGCGCGGCAGCGGCGTGTGGATGCGCTTGGCGTTCGGGATAGATCTCGAAGATGTTCTGGTGCAGGTTGCCGCCGCGCACCACGTTGATGAGCTGCGAGCCGCGGCAGACGCCCAGGATGGGCAGTCGGCGCTCCTCGGCCTCCTTCAGCAGCGCGATCTCGAGCTCGTCGCGGGCCTTGTCGAAGGTCGCCTCCGGCACGATCCGGCCGCCATAGAGCTCGACCGAGAGGTCGTCGCCGCCGCCGATGATCAGTCCGTCGAGCCCGTCGAGCGTGTGCCGGTCGCGCCCGGTCTGGAAGCGCACGGCGCGGCCGCCGGCGCGCCAGAGCGCCAGCTTGAAGAAGGGAAAGACCCGCCAGCCGGTGCGCGCCGAGACGGTGACGCCGATCGCCGGTCTGCCGATGGCCTGCTCACCCGAGCACGCTCTCGATCACCTGCGTAGATAGCGCTGGCGCGGCATCCGCCAGCCGGTGAACTCGGCGGCGGCGTGGCGCAGCCGCTCGAAGGTCTCGGGGTCGTCGGCGGCGCGCTCGATCGCCTCCCAGCGCGCGAAGTCCTCGCGACGGCGACCAGCCGGGCAGGGCGACCAGGCTGTCCGGCAGGCGGTAGTGGAAGGTCGGCCGGGCGTTCTTGATCGGACCTTCATGGAAACGCCGCGCCAGCTTGGGCGCCAGATGAGCGATCAGCGGCCACATGTCGAGCCCGCGGTTCCGGTCGGGGTTGTACTCGGCATAGAGCTCGACGAAGCGGCCCATGTCGGGCGCGCGGCCGTCGGCGAAGGCCTGCGCCAGCTCCTCGACATAGCTCTCGCTGTAGGGGTCGACGAAGGGGGTGACGCGGCGCGCGTTGTCGGGCGGCTTCTGATGGCGCAGCCAGCGCTCGACAAAGGCATAGGCGGCGGCGATGCGGATGGCGCGCTCGGGGGCG
This sequence comes from uncultured Alphaproteobacteria bacterium, assembly GCA_963822985.1. Classification (GTDB taxonomy): domain Bacteria; phylum Pseudomonadota; class Alphaproteobacteria; order Rhodobacterales; family Rhodobacteraceae; genus Thermohalobaculum. Next base: position 82,361 of record CAWGJU010000005.1, read on the forward strand.
CCCTCGCAGCCCCGGGTTGAGGTGCATGCCATAGGCGTAGAGCGTGCCGGACTTGGTGTCGCCGGCGCCGGCGGCGCGCAGCGCCTCGATGGCCCGGTCGAGCACGTCGAACTGGGCGCGGGTGAGCGGCTCGGTGACCATCTCGACCGGCACGGGCATGACGTTCTTGAGGAGCGCGGCCGCGCCCTCGCGCAGCTCGAGCGCGTCGAGCACCTCGTCGACGATGGTCGGGTCCTTCGCCGGCTGGGCATAGCGGGTGTCGAGATAGACCTTGACGTCGCCGATCTCGCTGCCCAGCACCTTGGCGGCGTGCCGGCCGGTCACCTCGACCGTGCCGCCGATGCCCTCGGCGATCACCCGCGCCGCGTCGTGCGCCTCGAGGCCGGAGAACTCGATCTCGACGCCGCGTGCGGCGCTCGTCCTGTTCCGTGTCGTTCATGCCCGCACGAACGCGCGCGAGCCGCCTCAGCGCTGCAGGCGCTTCATCAGCGACGATGTGTCCCAGCGGCCGCCGCCCATGTCCTGCACCTCGCCATAGAACTGGTCGACCAGCGCCGTGACCGGCAGGCGCGCGCCGTTGCTGCCGCGCCTCGTCGAGGCACATGCCGAGGTCCTTGCGCATCCAGTTGACGGCGAAGCCGTGCTCGTAGTGGTCGGCCAGCATGGTCTTGTGGCGGTTGACCATCTGCCACGAGCCGGCGGCGCCGCCCGAGATGGCGTCGACGACCTGCTCGCCGTCGAGCCCCGCCTTGACGGCGAAGTTCAGCGCCTCGGACAGGCCCTGGACGAGGCCGGCGATGCAGATCTGGTTGACCATCTTGGTCAGCTGGCCGGCGCCGACCGGCCCGAGCCGGCGGATCGACTTGCCATAGGCCTGCATGACCGGCTCGGCGCGGGCGAAATCCTCCTCGTCGCCGCCGCACATGATGGCGAGCACGCCGTTCTCGGCGCCGGCCTGGCCGCCCGAGACGGGCGCGTCGACGAAGCCGATGCCCTTTTCCCTGCCGACGCCATGCAGCTCGCGCGCAACCTCGGCGGAGGCGGTGGTGTGGTCGACGAAGACGGTGCCCTGCCCCATGCCGGCGAAGGCGCCGGTGTCGCCCAGCACGACCGAGCGCAGATCGTCGTCATTGCCGACGCAGGCCATGACGAACTCGGCGCCCTTGGCCGCCTCGGCCGGGGTCGCGGCGTGGGCGCCGCCGTGCTGCTTGGACCCAGGCTTCGGCCTTGGCCGTCGCTGCGGTTGTAGACGGTGACCTCGTGGCCCTTGGCGACGAGGTGCCCGGCCATGGGATAGCCCATCACGCCGAGCCCGAGAAATGCTACCTTGGCCACGTGAACCCTCCCGCAACCCGTTGCCGCCACATCCGGTTGAAGCGACGCCCTGCATCTGCGATGAGATCGCCCCGGTCAAGGGGCAAGGGCCGGAGGGGCAGGCCGACGGAGCGAGGCGCGGGCGCGCATGAACGTGCTGATCAAGTGGCTGCTGCGCGTGCTCGCCGGCGTTCTGGGGCTGCTCGCGATCGCGTCTGGCGCTCGGCTGGTACCTCGTCGGCCGCTCGCTGCCGGACTATCTCGGGCGAGCTCGACGGTGGCCGGGCTGGACCAGCCGGTGCAGATCATCCGCGACGCGAACGCCGTGCCGCATATCCGGGCGGCGACCGACCACGACGCCTATTACGCGCTCGGCCTCGTGCACGCCCAGGACCGGCTCTGGCAGATGGAGCTGAACCGGCGCTCGGCGCAGGGACGGCTGTCGGCGCTGCTCGGCGCGCGCACGGTCGAGGTCGACCGGCTGGTCAAGACGCTCGACCTCTACGGCCTGGCCGCCCGGTCGCTCGAGGCGCAGAGCCCGGAGACACGCGCCGCGCTCGACGCCTATGCCGAGGGGGTGAACGCCTGGATCCGCCACGTCAACGCGCGAGGCGCTGGGGCGGGGGGCGCCCGAGTTCTTCGTCTTCGGCGCCGAGCTCTCGCCCTGGACGCCGGCGGATTCGCTGGCGATCCTCAAGATGATGGCGCTGCGCCTGACGGATGCGGCGCGCGCCGAGGTGCGGCGCGCCCGGGCGCTGCTGGCGCTGCCGCCCGAACGGGTCGCGCGACATCATTCCGGAGTACCCGCTGCCGGCGCTGGTCGCGCCGGCACGGCCCGATGCGGCCCGGCCGACGGACCCGGCACGGCGCCGACCCGCGGCACGCGACCCGATGGCGGCGCTGACCGGCGCCGACCGAGCGGCGCTGGCGCCGCTGCTGGAGCCCCTGGCGGACGATCCGCTGCTGACCGCCTTCGGCGCCGGGGCCGAGCCGGGCCTTGCCGGCGCTTCGAACGTCTGGGCGGTCGACGGCACCCGGTCCTCCTCGGGCAAGCCGCTGCTGGCGAACGACCCGCACCTCTGGCTGTCGGCGCCGAGCCTCTGGTACCTAGCCGATGTCGAGGGCGCGGGCTTCGCGGCGATCGGCGGCACGCTGCCGGGCGTGCCGGCGGTGCTGGTCGGGCGCAACCGGCAGCTCGGCTGGGGGCTGACGACCGCCAACATCGACGACCAGGACATCTTCATCGAGGAGGTCGACCCGGCGGACCCCGGGCGCTACCGCCTGCCGGACGGCGGCTGGGCCGAGTTCGAGGAGCGGCCGATCCGCATCGAGATCGACGGGGGCCGCGCCCGAGACCGGCACGGTGCGCGCGACGCGGCACGGGCCGGTGCTGACGGGCGACCAGTTCGGCGCGGCCACGGTGACGCCGCCCGGCCATGTCGCGGCGCTGGCCTGGACGGCGCTGGCCGAGGGCGACCGGACGATGACGGCGCTGCTCGAGCTGATGCGCGCGGACAACGCATCGAGGAGGGCATCGCCGCCGACCGAGAAGGCCGTGGCGCCCGGCGCAGAACGTCGCGCTCGCCGATGCCGAGGGCGTGGCCATGGTCGTCGCCGGCGCGCATCCCGCAGCGCTCGCCGCGAAAGCCTCAGCCAGGGCCGCGTGCCCTCGGCGGGCACGCTCGCCGCCAATGACTGGCTGGGCATCCGGCCGGCGGCCGAGAACCCGCGCGTCGTGCGGCCCGAATCGGGCGCCATCGCCAACGCCAACAACCGCACGACCGACGAGCCCTTTCCGAACAATCTCAGCTTCGACTGGGCGCCGCCCTATCGCATCCAGCGGCTGAAGAAGGAGCTGAGCGCGCGGCCCTTCCACTCGCGCGACGGTTTTGTCGCGCTGCAGAACGACGCCGTCTCCGAGATGGCGCGCAGCGTCCTGCCGCTGATCGCCCAGGACCTCTGGTGGCGCGAGGGCACGCCGGTCATCGAGGACGAGCGCCGCCGCCGGGCGCTCGAGATGCTCGCCAGCTGGAACGGCGAGATGGACCGCCACCAGCCCGAGCCGCTGATCTTCTACGGAATGGCTGCGGGCGCTGACGCGGCGGCTGGCGGCGGACGAGCTGGGGCCGCTGTTCGACGAGTTCGAAGGGCCGCGGCCGCTGTTCGTCGAGCGCGTCTTCCGCGACGTCGACGGCGCCGCGATCTGGTGCGACGTCGACAAGACGCCCGAGAAGGAGAGCTGCGCCGAGATGGCCTCCGAGGCGCTGGACGACGCGCTGGCGCGGCTGGCGCGCGACTATGGCGACAATCTCGAGGGCTGGCGCTGGGGCGAGGCGCATGTCGCCGTGCACCGGCACATGCCGCTTCGGCTATCTCGGGCCGCTCGGCATGATCTTCAACATCGAGGCCGAGACCTCGGGCGGCGACGAGACGCTGCTGCGCGGCCAGACGACCGGGCGCGGGCAGTATCCGTTCCACAACGTGCACGCGGCGGGCCTGCGCGTCGTCTACGACTTCGCCGATCTCGACCGGTCGCTGATGATCATCTCGACCGGCCAGAGCGGGCACCTCTTCTCGCGCTATTACGACCACCTCGCCGGCCCCTGGGCGCGCGGCGACATGATCCCGATGTCGATGAGCGACGAGGACGCCATGGCGGGTGCGATCGGCGTGATGACCCTGGTGCCGGCCGCGCCCGGCTAGCGCCGGGATCGGCGCCCCCGGCCATGCTGCGGGCGAACCGGTCGCGCCCGAATGGTGGCCCGGAGAAGGGCCCGGAGAGGCCTCGACGGGCGTGTCGGCGCGTGCTTAAGGTGCCGGCGCCGAACGAGGAGAAGAAATCATGGACATGGGCATCAGGGGCCGCAAGGCCATCGTCTGCGCCGCCTCGAAGGGGCTGGGCCGCGGCTGTGCCGAGGCGCTGGCCGCTGAAGGCGTCGAGCTGGTCATTGGCGCGCGGACCAAGGACGCCATCGAGAAGACGGCGCGCGAGATCGCCGAGAAGCACGGCGTCAAGGTCACCGCCATCGCCGGCGACGTGACCACCGAGGCAGGGCGCGAGGCGCTGCTGGCCGCCTGCCCCGAGCCCGACATCCTTGTGAACAACGCCGGCGGCCCGCCGCCGGGCGATTTCCGCGACTTCTCGCTCGACGACTGGCGGCGTGCCGTCGAGGGCAACATGATCACGCCGATCGCGCTGATCCGGGCGACGGTCTACGGCATGTGCGACCGCGGCTTCGGCCGGATCGTCAACATCACCTCGTATTCGGTGAAGGCGCCGATCGCGACGCTCGAGCTGTCGAACGGCGCGCGGGCCGGACTGACGGGCGGCATCGCCGCGCTGGCGCGCAAGGTGGCGCGCCACAACGTCGCCATCAACAACATGCTGCCGGGCCCCTTCGCCACCGATCGACTCTTCAACACCTCGCGCGCCATCGCGGAGAAGACCGGGAAGACGATGGAGGAGGTGCAGGCCGCCCGCGCCGCCGAGAACCCGACGCAACCGCTTCGGCACGACCGAGGAGTTCGGCGCGATGTGCGCCTTCCTCTGCTCGGACAAGGCCGGCTACATCATCGGCCAGAACCTCGTGCTCGACGGCGGCAGCCACATGGCGATGCTCTGAGGGGCTGCGCGATGCTCGGCGGGGCGGCAGCGTTCAGGCTGGCGCCCCGCCGCTCATCGCCGCCTGGCCGCAGAGCGCGTTCACCGCGCCCGAGAGAACATGCCAGGGCCCCGGCAGCTCGGCCGTGAGCGGGTGCGAGGCCGCATCCGCGAGAAGGCTCGCCGACACCGTCCCGGTCAGCGACAGGCTGAGCGAGCCGTCCGACCGGTAGACGCCTTCGACCTCGCCGCGGTGCCCGCGGATGTCGTAGGCCGCGACGAACCGGTCCGGGCCGGTCTTGCGAACACGCCGGAGCCGGGTCTCGAGGTTGCGCGCCCGCACGGTGCCGGAGCCCTTGCCGCTGAGGTCGAGCTTGATCAGGTCGAACGGCACCTCGCCGAAGCTCTGCCGATCCGCGACATGCCACAGCCCCTTTTCTGGAAGCGTCGGCGACATGGTTCCCCTCCGGTCTCGCTGGTTCGCGCCCTGGACGCGTCATGGAGGGTACAAAGCTCACGCGGCCTAATCATTCAGTAACAAATGTTCCTACCGCGGCGTTTACCATGCCCGATGTGGACCGACCGCCTGCACATGCCGGGTGCCGCCGCGTCCCGGGTCGCGTCGGTCAGGGGCCTCGGTCAGGGCGCCTCGATTAAATAGGGCGGGTCGAAGCGGTGCTCCTCGAGGTTCGCGCCCGGACCGATCCGGTCGATGACCGCGAAGAGCCCCCGCGATGCGAGCGGCGCCAGCACGCCGTGCCATGTGCCGCGCGCGTAATTCACCCCCTGCCCCGGCGCCGTCATGAAGGCGCGCGGCCGCCCGGGGCGGCCGTCCTCGTCCGGCGCGACGACGACCAGGAACGGGTCGGCCGTCATCGGCAGGAAGGCCTGGCTGCCCAGCGGATGGCGCTCGACCAGGTCGAGGATCAACGGCAAGCCTCGCGGCTCGGCGCGGAACAGGCTGAGGCCGGCGCGCCCGGTGGCGAAATCGAGGCGCGCCAGATCGTGCCAGCGGCCGCACAGCCCGCCGTTGATCAGCCGGTCGGGCTCGCCCTCCGCCTCCAGTACCTGCCCGAAGGGCGCGAAGACCCGGGCGGCCAGCGGCGCCGCGACAATGCGGCTCATCCCCACGACCGCAGCCGCGGCAGGCGGTTGACATCCTTGTAGAGCAGATAGCGGAACCGCCCGGGGCCGCCGGCATAGCAGGCCTGCGGGCAGAAGGCGCGCAGCCACATAAAGTCGCCCGCCTCGACCTCGACCCAGTCGCGGTTGAGCCGGTAGACCGCCTTGCCCTCGAGCACATAGAGCCCGTGCTCCATGACATGCGTCTCCTCGAACGGGATCACGCCGCCCGGCTCGAAGGTGACGATGTTGACGTGCATATCGTGCCGCAGGTCGTCCGGCTCGACGAAGCGCGTCGTCATCCACCTGTCGGTGCCCGGCATCGGCACGGGCGCGACGCCGCGCTCGTCCGTGACGAACGGCTGGGGCGCGGGCACGCCTTCGGCGGGTTCGTACGCCTTGCGGATCCAGTGAACCTGGGCCGGGCTCGCGGCGCGCACCGCGAACGCCGTGCCGGCCGGCACATAGGCGTAACCGCCAGGGCCGAGCGCATGCGTGCCGTCCGGCAGGCGGAGCTCGACGGCGCCTTGCGTGACGAAGAGCACGCATTGGGCTTGCGGGTCCGTTTCCGGCCGCTCGCTGCCGCCCCGGGCTTCGAGATGCATGACGATGTGGCTGAAGGTCTCGGCAAAGCCGGACAGCGGCCGCGCCAGCACCCAGCCCTGCGCGCCCTGCCAGCCGGGAAAGAGGCTCGTCACGATGGCGCGCTGAACGCCGCGCGGGATCAAGGCATAGGCCTCGGTGAAGACGGCGCGGCCCGTCATCAGCGCGGTCTGCGGCGGCAGGCCGCCTGCCGGGCCCGCATAGCTCGGGCCGGGGCCGCTCATCGCGGCGCGCCGCCTATCGTTGCGCGCGGCGTCATCGTCGTCGCGGCCCCCGCCTGGTCAATCTCCGTCTCCCGGACGTTGCCCCGTGGGGGCATCCTGTGGCAAGAGCGAGAGCGTTGGTCCCTGCGAGCAGCGAGGAGATATGGGCGACGACCTCCCCTGGCTCGACTGGCGGACGCATGCCGTGTTCCTCGACTTCGACGGCACGCTGGCCCCGATCGTGCCGCGCCCCGAGCAGGCGGCGATCTCGCCCGAGACGCGCGACGCGGTGGCCCGGCTGGCCCGGGCGACGGGCGGCGCGCTGGCGATCCTATCCGGCCGCGACCTGGCCGATCTCGACCGCATGCTGGCGCCGCTTCGGCCGGCGGCGGCCGCCTCGCACGGGGTGGTCCGCCGCGACGACGCGGGCAACATCCGGCAGGACGAGACCGCCGCCGCGCGGCTGGCCGCCGCGGCCGAGCGGATGGAGGAATTCGCCCGCCCCCGCGACCTGTTGATCGAGCGCAAGGCCGGCGCCGTCACGGTCCACTACAGGTCCCGGCCGGAGGCTGGCGATGCGGCGCGGGCGCTGGTCAACGAGATCGTGGCCGGCTCGCAGCGCCTGCGCGCCATCCATGGCAACATGGTCAGCGAGGTCGCCGTGGCCGAGGCGAACAAGGGGCGGGCGCTCGACGCCTTCATGGAGGAGCCGCCGTTCGCCGGCCGCACGCCCTTCGTGGCCGGCGACGACACGACGGACGAAGACGCATTCGAGGCGGCACAGGCGCGCGGTGGGCTCGCGCTGAAGATCGGCCCGGGCCCGAGCGCGGCCCGGCTGCGGGCGAGCGAGATCGGCCGCTTCCTCGATTGGCTGCACGACGCCGCCCGCTGACCTGTCGAGCGTCGCGTATAATTGGCCCGGATCGGCTGCCGCGCGGCGCGCGTTGCGTCGATATGAGTTACAATGGCGTCATTGAACCAGAACGGGGTTTCGCAGCATGAGCCGCATCGTCCTCGCCTCGAACCGGGTCGGCGATCTTTCCAAGGGCACGCAGTCCGGCGGCCTGGTGACCGCCGTCGGCGATGTGTTGCGCGACGAGAGCGGCATCTGGTTCGGCTGGTCCGGCGACATCGTGCCGAACGACGCCGAGGTCGGGCTGCACCTCGACCGACAGCAGACGGTGACCATCGCCACGCAGGCGCTGACGCAGGCGGATTACGACGGCTATTATCTCGGCTACTCGAACAAGGCGCTGTGGCCGGTGTTTCACTATCAACTCGACCTCGCGAGCTTCGACGCCGCCGAGCTCGAGCGCTACAAGGTCGTCAACCAGCGCATGGCGCGCTCGCTCGCGGGGCTCCTGACCGCGGACGACGCCGTGTGGATCCACGACTACCACATGATCCCGATGGGCGGCGAGCTGCGCCGGCTGGGCGTGCAGAACCGGATGGGCTTCTTCCTGCACATCCCGTTCCCGCCGCCCGAGATCGTCACGGCCGTCCCCGACCACGAATGGCTGATCGATTCGCTGTTCGCCTATGACGTGGTCGGCTTCCAGACCGAGCAGGACGTGCAGAACTTCCACCGCTATGTCGAGCAGAGCGCCGGCGACGTCAGCGAGGCGACGCACCCCTTTCGCGCGGCCGGGCGCGCGCCGCTCGTCAAGGCCTATCCGATCGGGATCGACGCCGACGCCTTCGCCGCCATGTCGCGGACGCCCGAGGCCGAGCAGCGCATCCGCCGGCTGATCCGCGGCTCGATCCAGAACCACATCATCGGCGTCGACCGGCTGGACTATTCCAAGGGTCTGCCCGACCGCTTCCGCGCCTTTCGCCGGCTGCTCGAGGAATATCCCGAGCACCGCAAGAGCACCGTGCTGATGCAGATTGCCCCGCCGACGCGCGAGGAGCTGACGGCCTATACCGAGATCCGCACCGAGCTCGAGCAGCTCTCGGGCGCCATCAACGGCGCCTTCGGCGATTTCGACTGGACACCGATCCGCTACATCCACCGGGCGGTGTCGCGCGACACGCTGGCCGCGCTGTTCCGCGGCTCGAAGGTCGGGCTGGTGACGCCCTTGCGCGACGGCATGAACCTCGTCGCCAAGGAGTACATCGCCGCGCAGGACGAGGGCGACCCTGGCGTCCTCGTGCTTTCGCAGTTCGCCGGGGCCGCGGCCGATCTGAAGGAAGCCGTCATCGTCAACCCGCACGACCCCGACGAGGTCGCGGCGGGCATCCACCAGGCGATCCGCATGCCGATGCCGGAACGACAGGAGCGGCACCGGGCGCTTTTCGCCCGCGTGCGCGAGCGCGACGTCGCCGCCTGGCGCAATGCATTCCTTGCCGACCTGACGGCGTCGGCGGGCTGAGATGCGGCCGCGGCTGATCGCCGACATCGGCGGCACGAACGCGCGCTTCGCGCTGGCCCGGTCAGGGCTGATCGCGGACGTCCTGGTGCTGCCGGTGGCGGACCATGACGCTTTCGGCAGGGCCCTCGACGCCTTCCTGGCCTCGCGCCGGGTGGACGCGGTCAACTCGGCCGTCATCGCGGCGGCGGGACCACGCGACGGCAACGCCGTGAAGCTGACGAACGCGCCATGGCGGATGGAGGGCGCCGAGATCTCGGCCCGGCTCGGCGGCGTGCCGGTGCGCGTGCTGAACGATCTCGAGGCGGTGGCGCTCTGCCTGCCAGCCCTCGCAGCGGGCGACGTCGAGATGCTGGCCTCCGGCGCGCCGGGGCCCGATCCCCTCCCGATGCTGGCGGCGAACGTCGGGACCGGCTTCGGCGCCGCCGTCGCGGTGCCGGTACCGACGGGTCCGGGATTGGGCTGGACAGTGCTCGGCACCGAGGCGGGCCATATGTCGCTGGCTCCGATCGGCCCGGCCGAGACCGCGCTGCTCGAAGGCGTGCGCACCGTCGAGGACGCCTTCTCGGGCCCGGGATATGCCCGCCTTTTCGGCACGGCGACCGAGGACGGCGGCGAGAGCGTCCACCCCGTCGCCGAAGGTGCCAAAGGCGGCGCCCAAGGAGACTCGCGACTGGCCTATTCGCGGCTGTTCGGACGCGTGCTCGGAGACCTCGCGCTCGCCACCGGCGCCTGGGGCGGCATCTACCTGACCGGCGGGGTGATGTCGGACCTGCACCGGGTGGTCGATGTCGAGACGATGCTCGGGGCCATCCGTCAGAAGGGCAAGATGGCCGACCGGATGGAGCGACTCCCGGTTTGCCGGATCACCGCCAACTCGCCGGCCTTCCGCGCGCTCGCTCGGATCGAGACCGTCTGATCAGGCGCCCCGGATCGGCGAAACGCCTGAGGGCGGCGCGATCTCAGCCTGCCGAAGTCGCGCAGGAAAGCTCGGCCGAGCCGAAGCGGGCCCAGCCTAGTGTTCCAGACCCGGATGAGCCACTGGAGACCACGACGGGCGTCCAGTCGCCCTCGCCGATGAAGCCGAAGTCCAGGCGATCGCCCGGCCGGATCTGCCCGATGACGGATGCACCCTCCGAGTGGCCGTCATACGAGCGGCACGGCCGCGCCCTGCCAGCCGATGCAGGCCCAGCCGCCATTGTCGGGCAGCGGCATGTCATGCAGCCGCCGCAGCAACTCCATGTTCGGAAGGTCGAGCCGGCGGCTGCCGGTGTTCACCTTGCAGCCGATCTCAGCCTCGAGCCGTTGGATGTTCTGCACCTGCCGGCTCTGCGCAGGGCTCAGCGACACCTGTTTGCCGATGCAGTCACCGTTGTCGTAGAGCGCCTGGCCCAGCGCCGAGCCGAAGCAATAGCCGGCGCGATCCATGATCAGATTGCGCATGAACCAGAGCTGATTGCACTCGGCCTCGCCATATTCCCAGACATCGGCTGGCGCCGCTGTAGGGCCAAGCGCGGCAAGCAGTGCAAACGCGTGTCGATCGACGCATAGGAGAGTCCGTGCCGGGAGGGCTCGCCCAAGGTCAGGCGAGCAACTCGTCGATGCCCTTGCAGGCGGCGACCAGGCCGTTCACCGCGTCGATGGATTTCTGCAGCATGGCCTGCTCGGACTTGTCGAGGCTGATCTCGATCACCCGCTCGATGCCGCCGGCGCCGATCACCACCGGCACGCCGACATAGATGCCGTTCTGGCCATAGGCGCCCTCGACCCAGGCGGCGCAGGGCAGCACGCGCTTCTGGTCCTTGAGGTAACTCTCGGCCATCGCGATTGCGCTGGCCGCCGGCGCGTAGAAGGCGCTGCCGGTCTTCAGCAGGCCGACGATCTCGGCCCCGCCGTCGCGGGTGCGCTGGACGATGGCCTCGAGCCGCTCCTGCGTCGTCCAGCCCATCTTGACGAGATCGGGCAGCGGGATGCCCGCGACCGTCGAATAGCGCGTCAGAGGCACCATGGTGTCGCCATGGCCGCCCAGGACGAAAGCGGTGACGTCCTTCACCGAGACATCGAACTCCTCGGCCAGGAAGTGGCAGAAGCGCGAGGAGTCGAGCACGCCGGCCATGCCGACGACCTTTTCCCTCGGCAGCCCGGAGAATTTCTGCAGCGCCCACACCATCGCGTCGAGCGGGTTCGTGATGCAGATGACGAAGGCGTCCGGCGCGTGCGCCTTGATGCCCTCGCCCACCGACTTCATGACCTTGAGGTTGATGCCGAGCAGGTCGTCGCGGCTCATGCCCGGCTTGCGCGGCACGCCGGCGGTCACGATGCAGACGTCCGAGCCGGCGATGTCGGCATAGTCCTGCGTGCCCTTGAAGGCTGCGTCGAAGCCATCGACCGGCGCGCTCTCGACAATGTCGAGCGCCTTGCCCTGCGGGACGCCCTCGGCGATGTCGAAGAGGACGACGTCGCCCAGCTCCTTCAGTCCGATCAGATGCGCCAGCGTTCCGCCGATATTTCCGGCGCCGATCAGCGCGATCTTCCGTCTGCTCATGAAAACCTCCCGCAGCGCGAAGCGCGGGATGGCGTGACTCATTTCGACCACGAACGCAAGGGGCGGCCCGGCACCCGATCCGGCATCCAACTGGCATCTGGAATCGGCCGAGCTGCGGCATCCGCGGGCCCCCACGGAACCCGCCGAGAAACTCAGATCGGCGTGTCGGCGCTCGCGACCGTCAGCAACTCGAAGCCTTCGCCGGCCGCCATCAGGCAGGCCTTGCCATCGGTGTTCGTCACCAGGATCGTCCAGGTGCCGGTCTTGTCGGAGGCATAGACCTCGACGACGCCGCGCCCGTCCTGCACGCCGATCGAGCGGCGCGTCTCGCCGTATTTGTCCTCGAGCTGCGCCACGATCGACTTGCGCTCGCCGCACACGGCCTGCGCGCCGGCCGGCGCGGCCAGCCCCGCGAGGGCCGCGACTGCAAGCAGCACGATTTTCAGAGGTGACCTCAGCATGTTGCCCTTTCCGGCGCTCGGGCCGGAAAGGCCGGGGGAGCCGAAGTCCCCCGCCAGTGCCGGCAGAGAGCCTCGCCATAGTCCCGCCTTCCGCGCTCCCGCTACTTCCGGCGCCTGCCGTGGGACGCGATTCGTCCGAGCATGGTGGCTGCGCAAGGTTAAGGCGCCCTGAAAACCCGCTGAACCAGGTGGCCCATCGGCTCAGGTTGCGGCGGGTCGGGTCGCGGCGGGTCAGATACGACGAATCAAACTCGGCGGCCCCAGAGGTCGTAGTCCGATGCCTCGTCGACTTCGACCGGAACGATGTCGCCGGGGGCGAGCGTGGCGAAGTCCTCGTCGATGAACAGGTTGCCGTCGATCTCCGGCGCATCGCCCTTGGTCCGGCAGACGGCGCCGTCCGCCTCGACCCGGTCGACGATCACCTCCATGCGCCGGCCGACCTTGGCCGAAAGCCTGGCGGCCGAGATGCGGCCGGCGGCCTGCATGAAGCGCTCCCAGCGCTCCTGCCTCACCTCGGCGGGCACATGGTCGGCCAAGTCGTTCGCCGCCGCGCCGCGGACGTCCTCGTACTGGAAGCAACCGACCCGGTCGAGCTGCGCCTCCTCCAGCCAGTCGAGCAGGTGGCGGAAATCGTCCTCGGTCTCGCCGGGAAAGCCGACGATGAAGGTCGAGCGGATGGTGATCTCCGGGCAGATCGCCCGCCAGCCCGCCAGCCGCTCCAGCACCTTGGCCTCGTTGGCCGGGCGCCGCATCGCGCGCAGCACCGAGGGCGAGGCGTGCTGGAACGGAATGTCGATATAGGGCAGCACCAGCCCGTCCGACATCAGCGGGATCAACGCGTCGACATGCGGATAGGGGTAGACATAATGCAGCCGCACCCAGGCCCCGGTGCCGCCCAGCGCGCGCGCAAGATCGGTGATGTGGGCGCGAACGCCGCCCGATTCCGCATGCCTGAGATCCACCCCATAGGCCGAGGTGTCCTGGCTGATCACCAGCAGCTCGCGGACGCCCGCCTCGACCAGCTTCTCGGCCTCGCGCAGCACCGCGCGGGCCGGGCGCGAGACCAGCCGGCCGCGCATCTGCGGGATGATGCAGAAGCGGCAGCCGTGATTGCAGCCCTCGGAGATCTTCAGATAGGCATAGTGCCGCGGCGTCAGGCGAACGGCGCCGGCCGGGATCAGGTCGATCTTGGGATCGGGCGCGGGCGGCACCGCCTGGTGCACCGCCTCGAGCACCGCCTCGTACTGGTGCGGCCCGGTGACGGCGAGCACGCCCGGATGCGCGGCCCGGATCGCCCCTTCCTCGACGCCGAGGCAGCCGGTGACGATCACCCGCCCGTTTTCCGCCAGCGCCTCGCCGATCGCGTCGAGGCTCTCGGCCTTGGCCGAATCGAGGAACCCGCAGGTGTTGACGATGACGGCGTCGGCCCCGGCATAGTCGGGCGAAATCGCATAGCCCTCGGCGCGCAGCCGGGTCAGGATCCGCTCGGAGTCGACCAGCGCCTTGGGACAGCCCAGCGAGACCATGCCGATGCGCGGCTGGCCATTGCGCGGCGCCTCGGGCTCCAGCCGCGCCGCCGCGCAGTCAGGTCGCAGGCGGTCAGGTCGCAAATCGGGCGGGTTCGGAAACATCGAGGCGACGTAATGCGCCAAACGCGCAGCAGCAATGCGCCGCGCGTCTCTTACGGGTCCGAGTACGCGGTGACATTGTCGCATTCCATCGCGCGGACGCGTACTAAGTAGGCCGTACTAAGTAGGTAGGCGTGGGCAGCGCCACCGGAGCAGGAACCGGAGCAGAAGATGGAGACGGGTTGGTTCACCGGATTGGAAGCCGTCGATCTCGCACGGATCCAGTTTGCCTTCACGGTCAGCGCCCATATCACGTTCCCGGCCTTCACCATCGGCTTGGCAAGCTATCTCGCCGTGCTGGAAGCGCTGTGGCTCAGGACCAGCGACGACAGCTACATCAAGGCCTTCGACTACTGGAAGAAGATCTTCGCCGTGGCGTTCGGCATGGGCGTCGTGTCCGGCATCGTCATGTCCTACCAGTTCGGCACCAACTGGTCGGTCTTCTCGGACAAGGTCGGCCCGACCCTTGGCCCGATCATGGGCTACGAGGTGCTGACGGCCTTTTTCCTCGAGGCGGGCTTCCTCGGCATCATGCTGTTCGGGCGCGAGCGCGTCGGCAAGGGCCTGCACTTCTTCGCGACGCTGATGGTGGCGGGCGGAACGGCGCTTTCGGCGTTCTGGATCCTGAGCGCCAATTCCTGGATGCACACGCCGGCGGGCTACGAGATCAACGAGGTGGGGCAGTTCGTACCCGTGGACTGGTGGGCCGTCATCTTCAACCCCTCGTTCCCCTACCGCCTCGTGCACATGGTGCTGGCGGCCTATCTGACGACCGCCTTCGTCGTCGGTGCCGTCGGCGCCTGGCACCTGCTGCGCGACAACACCAACCGGGCCGCGCGGACCATGTTCTCGATGGCGATGTGGATGGCGCTGCTGGTGGCGCCGATCCAGATCTTCGCCGGCGACATGCACGGGCTGAACACGCTCGAGTACCAGCCTGCCAAGATCGCGGCGATGGAGGGGCACTACGAGGCCCACGAAGGCGCCGCGCCGCTGATCCTGTTCGGCATCCCCGACGATCAGGCGCAGCGCATCACGAACACGATCGAGATCCCGCATCTGGGCTCGCTGATCCTCACGCACAGCTGGGATGGCTCGGTGCCCTCGCTGGCCGAGTTCCCGGCCGACGAGCGCCCCCCGGCCGAGATCATCTTCTGGACCTTCCGTATCATGGTCACCATTGGGATGCTCATGGTGGCGGTCGGGCTTTGGTCGGGCCTCGCCCGTCTGCGCGGCAAGCTGTACGAGTGGCGCTGGCTGCACCGGGTCGCGCTGCTGATGGGGCCGGCGGGCTTCGGCGCCGTGCTCGCCGGCTGGATCACGACCGAGGTCGGGCGGCAGCCCTACGTCGTCTACGGGCTCCTGCGCACGATCGACGCCGCATCGCCGATCGCGGCGCCGGCGGTCGAGACCTCGCTCCTGGCGTTCGTGGTGATCTACTTCGCCCTTTTCGGCGCCGGCACCTTCTATATCCTGCGGCTGATGGCGCATTCGCCGGAAGAAGGCGGCCACATCGACGATATCGGGCCGACCCGGACCGCCGGGCTCACGCCGGCGCCGAGCATCCGGCGGCAACAGGCGCATGCGGGGGAGTAGGCAATGGACTGGCTGACGCTTCAGTTCGTCTGGGCCGGGCTGATCGCCTTCGCGGTGCTGGCCTACATCGTGCTCGACGGCTTCGATCTCGGCCTCGGGATTCTGTTCCCCTTCATGCGCGACGCCAAGCAGCGCGACACCATGATGAACTCGGTGGCGCCCTTCTGGGACGGCAACGAGACCTGGCTGGTGCTGGGCGGCGGCGGCCTGCTGGCGGTCTTTCCGCTGGCCTATGCCGTCGTCCTGCCGGCGCTCTATGCGCCGCTCATAGCCATGCTGCTGGGGTTGATCTTCCGCGGCGTCGCCTTCGAGTTCCGACATCGCACGGTCCGCTGGCGGCGTGTCTGGGACTGGTCGTTCCATGTCGGGTCGGTGGTCGCGACCGTCGCGCAGGGGATCGCACTCGGCGCGCTGGTGCAGGGCATTCCGGTCGCGGACCGCGCCTATGCCGGCGGCTGGTGGGACTGGCTGACGCCCTTCTCGATCCTGACATCCGCGGCGCTCGTCGTCGGCTATGTGCTGCTCGGATCGACATGGCTGGTCATGAAGACCGACGGCCCGCTGCAGGACCGCGCCCGCCGCTTCGCCTGGATCAGCGGCTTTGGCACGCTGGGCTTGATCGGGGCGGTCAGCCTTTGGACCCCCTTTCTGGTGCCGCTCTACTCCGAGCGCTGGTTCGACTGGCCGACCGTCATCTTCAGCGGCCTCGTCCCGGCATTGATCGCGCTCTGCGCCTATCTGCTGTTCGCGGGGCTGAGGTTCGGCCATGACCGCCGCCCGTTCCTGGCGGCGGTCGCCATCTTCGTGCTCTGCTTCGCGGGGATCGGCATCAGCTTCTACCCCTACATCGTGCCGCCGCACCTGACGATCGCCGAGACCGCCGCTCCGAGGGACAGCCTCGTCTTCCTGCTGGTCGGCGCCGCCATCCTGGTGCCGACGATCCTCGCCTACACGGCCTATTCCTACTGGCTGTTCCGCGGCAAGGTCGGCCATGACGAGGGCTATCACTGATGCCCCCGCTGGCGCGCCGCCTGCTGTGGTTCGCCGGCCTCTGGGTCCTCGGAGCCGGGGCGGTCACGCTGCTCGCCTACGCCATCCGCCTGGTGCTGGCCTGATGGCGGGCGCTCGTCAGTGCGCCGGGATCCTGCCGTTCACCCAATCGGTCAGGATGGCGCGGGCGATCGCGTCCCTGCGCGGCGACCTGATCTCGGGGTGCTCGTCCGCCAGGATCGTCCGCATAGTGCCGAGGTCCACCCAGCGCGCATCCTCGAGCTCGGCGGGATCGCGCGTGATCGCCCGCGTCTCGGCCTCGCAGACGCAGCCGATCATCAGGTTGGCCGGGAAGGGCCAGGGCTGGCAGCCGAGGTAGCCGACCCGGCCGACGCGCACGGCCGTCTCCTCCAGCGTCTCGCGCCGCACGGCGTCCTCGATCGTCTCGCCGGGCTCGACGAAGCCGGCGAGCAGCGAATAGATGCCGGGCGGAAAGGTCGACTGGCGCCCGATCAGCACCTCGTCGCCCTTGAGGATCAGCATGATCACGACGGGGTCGGTGCGCGGAAAGTGCAGCCCCCGGCAGCTGGGGCAGCGCCGGCGCCAGCCGCCGTTCTCGATCTCCGACGCGGCGCCGCAGCGCGAGCAGAAGCGATGCGTCCGGTGCCAGCCGAGCAGCGCCTTGGCGGTTGCCGTCATCGCCGCCTCCTCCGGCGAAAGCTCGCCGCAGACCGAGCGCAGGTCGATGAACTTGCGCTGGGCACCAAAGCGGCCGTGCGCCGCTTCCTCGTCCAGCGACGAGACGTCGGCGGCGAAGCGGGGCCGGTCCGCCAGGCAGCCGAGCAGGACGGCGGGCTCGACGGCGACTGCAAGATGCGCCACCGGCGGCATCCAGCCGAGGCGCGGCGCCCCATCGGACAGGTCGATCAGCACCTTTTCCTGCCAGAACGGCAGAAGCGATGCGGTCTTGCCGGCCAAGAGCTCTGCGGCGCCGTCGCGCAGATGCGCGGCGCGGTCGAGCCGGCCGCTGCCGGCGGCAAAGGTGACGCGCCGTGTCTCGATCATGTCGGGGCTGGCCTTTCGGGCGGCAATGGGTGCGGCCTTGATGCACCAGGCGGGGCCGGCCGGTAAAGACCGCGCGCGTGGCGATCGCCTTCCCCCCGACTTCCCCCCGGGGCACGCCCCCTCCGCGCGTTCTCCGCGCGTAGGCGCGGCTTGCGGCGTAGGCGCGGCTTGCGAGGGTCTGCGTTCTGGCCTATATGCGGCGTCGAGAGGTTGGCGCGGGCGGACTCCTCGCCAATCCGGTCAGGTCCGGAAGGAAGCAGCCGTAACGAGTTTCGTTCGGGTCGCTGTCCAGCCTCTCACCCCTCCTGCTGCCCAGCGCTGGTCTTGCCGCGCCGCGCGGCGGGGCCTTGCGGGAGCGGGTGCCGCGGCACTAGGCTCGTGTGGAACCCTCGGCCGCCGCATGGAGGCGACGATCGAACCCTCCGCCTACCAGGTGCTGGCGCGCAAGTACCGCCCGGGCCATTTCCGCGACCTGATCGGCCAGGAAACGATGGTCCGCACGCTGACCAACGCCTTCCAGCATGATCGTATCGCGCACGCCTTCATCCTGACGGGCGTGCGTGGCGTCGGCAAGACGACGACCGCGCGCATCATCGCCAAGGGGCTGAACTGCGCGCGTGACGATCGGCCGACGATCGATCCGTGCTGCGTCTGCGACACCTGCCTGGCGATCGCCGAGGGCCGGCACGTCGACGTGCTCGAGATCGACGCGGCGTCCAATAACGGTGTCGACAACATCCGCGAAATCAACGACGCGGTGCGCTATCGGGCAGCCTCGGCGCGCTACAAGGTCTACATCGTGGACGAGGTCCATATGCTGTCGGCCGCGGCGTTCAACGCGCTGCTGAAGACGCTGGAGGAGCCGCCGCCGCACGTCATCTTCATCCTGGCGACGACCGAGATCCGCAAGGTGCCGGTCACCATCCTCAGCCGCTGTCAACGCTTCGACCTGCGCCGCATCGAGCCCGAGACGATGATGGCGCACCTGCGCGGCGTGGCCGAGCGCGAGGGCGCCCGGCTGACCGACGAGGCGCTGGGCCTGGTGACGCGGGCGGCCGAGGGATCGGTGCGCGACGCGCTCTCGCTGCTCGACCAGGCGCTCGCCAACGGCCGCGAGGCCGAGGTCGACGGCGCGGCGGTGCGCACCATGCTGGGGCTGGCCGATCGCGGCCGGGTCTTCGACCTCTTCGAGGCGGTCATGCGGGGCGATGCGGCCAGCGCGCTGGCCGAGCTCGGCCGGCAATATGCCGAGGGCGCGGATCCCGGTGTCGTGCTGCGCGACCTCGCCGAGCTGACGCACTGGATATCGGTGCTCAAGGTTGCCTCCGAGACCGCTGACGACCCGACGGTGTCGCTGGCCGAGCGCGACCGCGGGCGCGAGATGGCCGGCCGGCTTTCGATGCGCGTGCTGACGCGCACCTGGCAGATGCTGCTCAAGGCGCTCGAGGAGCTGGCGCTGGCGCCGAACGCGATGATGGCGGCCGAGATGGCGGTGATCCGGCTGACGCATGTCGCCGACCTCCCGCCGCCCGAGGAACTGGTGCGCCGGCTGGCCGAGGAGGGTGGCGCCTCGCCCACCCGGCCGCGCCCGGCCGGCGTCACGGGGGGCGCCCCGGCGGGCGTCACTGCGGGCGTCCCGGCGGGTGGCCCAATAGGAGTTTCGGCGGGCGTTTCGGGCGGCGGCCCCGCCGCAGCGCTCTCCATTGTCGCCGGCGCGATGCCGGCGCCGCAGCCTGCGCCCGCCGCCCCCCTCAATACCCCCGAACCTGCGCCGGACGCGCTCGCCAGGTTTGCCACCTTCGAGGACGTCCTCGCGCTGATCGGCGAGGCCCGCGACCTGATCCTCCTGACCGAGATCGAGGCGCATGTCCGGCTCGTCCGCTACCGTCCGGGGCTGGTCGAGTTCAACCCCGGCGCCGACGCGCCCCCGGATTTCGCAGGGCGGCTCGGCCAGCGGCTGCGCGACCTGACGGGCGCCCGCTGGAGCGTGCTCGTCAGCGACGCGCCGGGCGCGCCATCCGTCGCCGAGGAGCGCCGCCGTGCCGAGGCGGCGGTGCGCGCCGAGGCCGAGAACCACCCGCTGGTGGCGGCGGCGCTCGCCACGTTCCCCGGGGCCCGGATCGGCGCCGTGCGCCCCCTTGTCACGGCGGGCCTCGCGCCCGACGAGGCGCTTGCGCCGGCGGCGCCGGCCGACGACATGGAGGCCGAGCTCGTCGACAGCTATGTCGACGGTGACGACGGCGAGGATCCGTTCGAGGAGGACTTCTGATGCTGAAGGGGCCGACATGCTGAAGGGATTGGGCGATATGGGCAAGCTGATGAAGCAGGCCCAGGAGATGCAGGCCAAGATGGCCGAGGTCCAGGAGCGGATGAAGTCGCTCGAGGCCGAAGGGTCGGCCGGCGCCGGCATGGTCGCGGCCCGCGCCACCGCCGATGGCGAGGTGAAGCGGCTCTCGGTCGACCCGTCCCTGCTCGGCGGCGGCGAGGAGAAGGAGGTCCTCGAGGACCTGATCGTCGCCGCTGTCAACGACGCGATCCGCAAGGCGCGCGAGATGGGCCAGGCGGAGATGGGCAAGCTGACCGAAGGCCTGGCGCTGCCCCCCGGCATGAAACTGCCCTTCGGCTGAGCCGATGGACGACTTGGGCGCGCAAGCGCAGCCATCGGAGCCGGCGTCCCCTCCCCCCGCCGCGAGGAGGGGCAGGGAGGGGGGCGGCGCCGGCTCGACTTTCGGCACCGCCGCGTATGGCGGCGCCGGCTGGTCGCCGCGCCTGGCCAGCCATCTCGAGGAGATCGGCAGGCTCTGGTCCGGCGGCATCGACAGCGAATGGCGGCCGCTGAAATCCGTCCTGCTGCGCAGGCCCGGCCCGGAGATCGTCGTCGACGACACCGACGCGGCCCAGCAGCTCGAGCCCCTGGACCTCCGCTTGGCCCAGGCCGAGCACGACGCTATGGCGGCCGCCTATGCCCGGGCCGGCGTCGTCGTGCTCGAGGTGCCGGATGCAGACGCGCCGACGCCGAACCGGATGTTCTGCGCCGACCTTTTCGTCACGACGCCGCAGGGCGCGATCCTCGGCCGCCCGGCCTCGACCGTGCGCGCCGGCGAGGAGGTCGCCGTCGCCGCGGCGCTGGCGGCGGCCGGCGTGCCGATCCTGCGGACGCTGACGGGCCACGCCACCTTCGAGGGCGCCGACCTCATGTGGCTCGACCCGCGCACCGCGCTTCTCGGCTTGGGGCTGCGCACCAACGAGACCGCCGCCCGGCAGATCGGCGCCACGCTCGCCGAGATCGGCATCGACTTGGTCACGGTCGACATGCCCTTCGGCACCATGCACCTGATGGGCATGCTGCGCATCGCCGACCGCGACCTGGCGATCGCCTGGCCGCGCCGGACGCCGCACCGCGCGGTCAGCGCGCTGAGGGCGCTGGGCTATGAGGTGGCGTTCCTGCCGGAAGCCGACGAGGTGCAGGCCAACCGGGCGTTGAACTTCGTCACGCTCGGGCCCCGCCGCATCCTGATGCCTGGCGGCAACGCGGCGACGCGGGCCTGGTACGAGAGCCACGGCATCGAGGTGATCGAGACGCCCGTGGCCGAGCTGCGCAAGGCGGCCGGCGCCGTCGGCTGCCTGACGGGCATCGTCGAGCGCGAGAGGGCCTAACGGCGCCCATGTCCGGCGCGCCGGAGATCGAGCGGCTGATCGAGCTGATGGCCAAGCTGCCGGGGCTCGGGCCGCGCTCGGCGCGGCGGGCGGCGCTCCAGATGGTCAAGCGGCGCGAGCGGCTGCTGCTGCCGCTGGCCGCTGCGCTCGACGAGGTGGCGCGCACGGTCCGCACCTGCCGCATCTGCGATAACATCACAACGTCGGAGGTTTGCGCGATCTGCGCCGACCCGCGCCGGTCGACGGGGACGCTGTGCGTGGTCGCCGATGTCGCGGATCTCTGGGCGCTGGAGCGGGCGGCCGTGTTTCGCGGGCGCTATCATGTGCTGGGCGGCCATCTCAACGCGCTCGACGGCGTCACGCCCGAGGGCCTGCGGATCCCGGAGCTTGCGGCCCGGGTGCGCGGCGAGGGGATTTCCGAGGTGGTGCTGGCGCTCAACGCCACGATCGACGGCCAGACGACGGCGCATGTGATCGCCGAATACCTGGAGGGGACCGGCGCCGCGGTGACCTCGCTCGCCAAGGGCGTGCCGATCGGCGGCGAGCTCGACTATCTCGACGAGGGCACGATCTCGGCGGCCATGGCGGCGCGAAAGGCGCTGTGACACGCGCGTTGCCACAAGCGCAGCGCAACCGTCCCGCCAGTCCCGCTCACACCAACCACGCCGATCCGCGCCGGGCGGCCGGCGCGAAAGCCCCGGGCATGTGGAGGGCGGAACCCGACGGCACCTTCGCGCGTCCAAACTGTGATCGGCGCGTTCTTGCCGGCACCGGATGCGTTGTTTCCGTGAGAGCGTCTGGAGGCGACCGATGCCCGATCGTGCCCCCGCCTGGGTTGTGCCCGTCATGCGCGCCGGCTATTCCGCGCGCGGCGTCGTCTATGTATTGGTCGGCGCGCTGGCGATCCTCGCGGCGTGGCGGGGCGGCCGCGCCGAGGGCGCAAAGGGCGCCCTGTCGAGCCTGAACGGCAGCGGCTGGGGCAGCGCGCTGCTCTGGGTCATCGCGATCGGGCTGTTCTGCTATGCGGTCTGGCGGCTGATCGCCGCCTGGATGGACCTCGAGCGTCGCGGGTCCGAGGCCAAGGGCATCTTCGCGCGCCTCGGCCTGGTCGCCACCGGCGTGATCCACGCGGCACTCGGCGTCTATGTGGTTCAACTGGCGGCGCGCGGCTTCGGCAGCGGTGGCGGCAGCAGCCAGCGGGAATGGACCGCGTGGCTGATGTCGAAGCCGTTCGGGCAATGGCTCGTCGTCGCCGTCGGCCTCGCGGTGGTGGGCGCCGGCATCTATTACGCTTGGAAAGGGATCGCCGAGAAGTACAAGGAGCACCTGCGCTGGACGAGGGCGGTCGAGCGTCTCGATTGGCTCTGCAAGTTCGGCTTCGTCTGCTATGGCCTCGTCATCGCGATCGTCGGCTGCTTTCTGGTCTGGGCCGGCTGGACGCACGACCCCTCGGAGGCGGGCGGGCTGCAGCAGGCCTTGTCGACGGTGCACGAGGCGGCGTTCGGGCAAGTGCTGCTGGGCTTGCTGGGGCTTGGCGTGCTTGGCTTCGCGACCGAGAACTTCATCGAGGCGATGTATCGCGTCGTTCCGGCGCGCGCCGGCGCGGATATCACCACGCTTGCCGCGCGGGCCCGCCAGGCGGGCGCCCGGGCCGGGGCGTAGGCGCGCGCGAGCCGGTTGTGAGCGGCTTTTCGCTGCCCGCCGCTGGCGCGGGGGGCGGTGGCGTCTGCACGGCATCTGCACCGCAAAACCCCAAGCTGCGCGCCGGAGCCATGCGCCAATTTGCAAGCCGGCGGCTTAGGTCTCGACCATCAGGCATGAGGAGACCACCCGATGACGTCCATCGCCCTTCTGCTGGCCGCGCTGATGCCCACGCCGCAGCCAGGCC
This sequence comes from uncultured Alphaproteobacteria bacterium, assembly GCA_963822985.1. Lineage (GTDB taxonomy): Bacteria > Pseudomonadota > Alphaproteobacteria > Rhodobacterales > Rhodobacteraceae > Thermohalobaculum. The sequence goes on from CAWGJU010000005.1 coordinate 105,403, forward strand.
CGGTCGATCCCGCCGCGCCCGTCGCGCCCCTCGGGCACGTCGCGGAAACCGTGCTGGGCGAGATGGCGCCGGCGCCGGGCCGCTGGGAGGTCGAGGACGCGCCCGCCTATTTCACCGGCCGAACGGACATCAAGGGCGCGCCCGCGCCCGGCGATCCGGCCAGCGCCGGCACCGCCGCCGGGGCTCGGGAGGGCGCAGCCCTCGTCGCCCGCCGCCGCCCTTGATGGCCCACCTTGGTGCCGGAGCGCCCACCCCCGGCGGCTCCGGCACCCCTTTTTGCGTTTGACGGCTCCGGGTGACGCACCTCGTCGGAGTGCTGACGAAGCTCTGAGTCGAGCTCGCCCTTAACGTGTTCGCGAGCCGCGCCACGCCACAACCTCCCTGAAGCTCGGAGAGTTCTGTCGCCGGGCCTTCGTCAGTCTAAGTCGTTGATCCGACGAAGGTACCTCTTGCAGTCAAAAAGGGCTGCTCTGGGCGGCGCTCGCTAAACCGAGGATTGTGCGGATCTACACAGGCAGTAAAAGGTTAGCGGCAACCTGGAGAGGGACGCGAATGAAGCATATCGCCCTGATGGCCGCTGCCATCGCCGCGGCAGCCGCAACGCCCCTTGCGGCGCAGAACAGGATCGACGGGCAATCGCCGGACGCGCCCGCGCTCGCGGACTATGGCGAGCTCCCCGTCGGCGTGCGCCAGATCGAGTTGGTGAACAAGAACCAGATCGACATTCTGGCCATCGATCCCGGCGGGGAAAAGCCGGCGGCGCTGCCGCGATACGACCGCCCCTTGACCGTCGAGATGTGGTATCCCGCTGCCGAGGGGGCGACGGGCGACACCTCCTTCAAGACCTATCTGCGCGACGGGACGACGGAAGTGAGGCTTCAAGGCCTAGCCATGCGCGATGCCGCCCCGGCGCAGTCGGCGGACGCTTTTCCGCTGATCCTGATGAGCCACGGCTATCCCGGTAACCGGTTCCTGATGTCGCACCTGGGGGAGAACCTCGCGTCGAAGGGATATGTGGTCGCGTCCATCGACCACACCGACTCGACCTATCGCACGCAGGCGGCTTTCGGATCGACGCTGGTCAACCGGCCGCTCGACCAGCTGTTCGTTCTGGACGAAATGGCCCGGCTCAACAGCGATGCGACGTTCGGCCTCTCCGGGCTGATTGACGTAAACAACGCCGGGCTGATCGGCTATTCGATGGGCGGGTACGGTGCAGTCATCACCGCGGGTGCCGGCGTGACCGAGGCCTCGGTAAACTATCCTTGGGGCGCGCCGCAGGGCACGCTGGGCATCCACCAGGAGGGCAGCGCCACGCACGAGGCCATGTCGGACCCGCGGATCAAGACCGCCGTGGCGATCGGTCCCTGGGGCATGAACGCCGGTTTCTGGGACGCCGAGGGCCTGGCCGGTATCGAGATCCCGATGCTGTTCATTGCAGGCTCGGAGGACGCGACGTCCCTCTACGAAGAAGGCGTTCGCGCGATCTGGGAGGGGGCAACGGGCGTCGACCGTGCCCTGCTGACTTTCGAGGGCGGCGGCCACAACACCGTCGCGCCGATCCCGGCGCCGGAGGAGAGCTATTACTTCAACGAGAGGTTGGGGTTCAACGTCTCGGAACATTACAACGACCCGGTCTGGGAGTCGGTGTTCATGAACAATGTCGGACAGCATTTCGTGACGGCGTGGCTGGACGTCGAGCTGAAAGGCGATGTCGGCAAGACCACATATCTCGATCTGGTGGAAGACGGCAGCGAGGGCATCTGGTCCGTGAACGAGGACGGGACGTTCAACGAGGACCACACCTACTGGGCCGGGTTCGCGGAAGGCACGGCCGAGGGGCTGCGGTACGAGGTCTTGTCTGCCTTGGAGGAGCCAGCCCCGGTGCCGCTGCCCGCATCGGTCTGGCTGCTCGGGCTGGCCGTGGGCGGGCTCGGCGCGATGCGCGGCAGGCGCGTCGAGAACGCCTGACCGCACCCCTCCTCTGCCAGGCTTCGCGTGGGGGACGAAACGGGCGAGGCGCCCTCCAGAGCTCCGAATCCACCGTCCCGATGGGGCCGTAGATCTTTCGGCCCTCGCGGCGCGTCGCGCATGGTGGACCAAAGGCCCTTGCCTTGATGCCAGCCGATTCCGCAAACCTTTGACGATGAGGGACCGGAGAGGGTGTTGTGCGCCGCGCTCTGGAACGCCGCCGCGAACGCGGGAGGGAGCCGGCAGGACATGCAGATCTGTCAGACGATCGCCGAGATGCGCGCCGCGGTCGCGGGTTGGCGGGCGGCGGGCGAGACCGTCGCGCTGGTGCCGACCATGGGCTACCTGCACGACGGCCACATGGCCCTGGTGCGCCGCGGACGCGAGCTGTGCGACCGCGTCGTCGTCTGGATCTTCGTCAACCCGACGCAGTTCGAGCGGCCCGAGGACTTGGCCGCCTATCCGCGCGACGCGGAGCGCGACCTGAGCATGCTGCGCCGCGAGGGGGTGGACGCGGCGTTCACGCCGGAGATCGCCGAGATCTATCCCGATGGCGCCGAGACCATCGTCGAGACGACGCGGCTGGCCGGGATGTTCATGGGCAAGGTCCGGCCGGGGCACTTCCGCGGCGTCGCGACGGTGGTGACCAAATTCTTCAACATCGTCCAGCCCGACGTCGCGCTGTTCGGCGAGAAGGACTATCAGCAGGTTCAGGTCATCCGCCGGATGGTCCGCGACCTGCACGTGCCGATCAGGATCGTCGGCGTCCCGACGGTGCGCGAGGCGGACGGGCTGGCGATGTCGTCGCGCAATGTCCGGCTGACGCCCGAGGACCGGCGGGCGGCGGTGATCCTGGCCATGGCGCTGGAGCGGGCAGAGGCGCTGGCTGCGGCCGGGTCGTCGATCGAGGCGCTGCGCCGGGAAATGGCAAAGGTCATCGCCTCGGAGCCGCGCGCCGAGCTCAAGGGCATCGACATCGCCCGGGCCGAGACGCTCGACGAGATCTCCGGCCCACCCCATGGCCCGCTCGACGGGCCGACGGCGATCATGCTGTCGGTCCGCTTCGGCGACGTGCTTCTGATAGACCAGCGCGTCATCTACCCGAGCTAGTGTCCTGAACCGGAAGTCGGCAGAAGCGCGACGGCTGCCGCCTGTCCTCGGCCGACCTGATCCAGCGAAAGGGCTCGGCAAGTCGCGGGCAGGCTCTCGAGCGTCGCGACGATCACCGCCGCGATGCGAAGATCGTCCCTCGATCGCGGCGCCCGCGAACGCTCCGCGCGTGCATTGCCGAGCGACAATGCGGCAAGCCCGACGGTCGGAACCGCCCAAGGACGCGGCTGATTGTCAGGCGGCGGCGGAGCGGCCGTGGCAGTGCTTGAACTTCTTGCCCGAGCCGCAGGGGCACGGCGCGTTGCGGCCGACCTTGCCCCAGCTCTCGGGATCGGCGGGATCGAGCTCGGCGACCGCCTGGCCACCCGCCTGGCCACTCGATTGCGCTCCGGCTTGGGCCCCGGGCTGGGCGCCGGCCGTCATCGGCTGCGCGCGCGCGCCCGGTGCGGGCGCCGCCGGAACCGGCCCGGCGATCGCCGCCGCCCCGATCTGGCGCGCCTCCTCCAGCGCCTTGTTCTGCGCCTCCATCTGCTGGCGCATCCGGGCCTCGAACTCGGCGATCATGCGCTGGCGCTCGGCCTGCTCCTCCTCGGAGAGGACGCGCAGATGGCCGAGCTGGCGCGTGACCTCGACGCGCAGCTGGCCGAGCAGCGCCTCGAACAGCTGGAAGGCCTCGGATTTGTACTCGTTCAGCGGGTCGCGTTGTGCATAGCCGCGCAGGTGGATCACCGAGCGCAGATGATCGAGCATGACCAGGTGCTCGCGCCAGTGCTTGTCGAGCACCTGCAGCAGAAGCTGCTTCTCGATGTTGCGCATCGTCTCCGGGCCGACCTTCGCCTCCTTCTCGACGAAGAGCCGATCGGTCTCGTCATAGAGGCGCTGGCGGATGTCGTCGTCGTCGACGCCTTCCTGCTCGGCCCACTCCTTGACGGGGAACTGCGTGCCGAGCAGCCCCGCCGCCTTCTCCTGCATCTCGTCCGTCTGCCACTGGTCGGCATAGGCGCGCTTGGGCATGTGCGTGTCGACCAAATCGTCGATCACCTGATGGCGCATGTCGCGGATCGATTCGGAGAGATCGTCTGCCTCCATGAACTCGCGGCGCTGGCTGAAGATCGCCTTGCGCTGGTCGTTCATCACGTCGTCGAACTTGAGCAGGTTCTTTCGGATGTCGAAGTTGCGCGCCTCGACCTTGCCCTGCGCCTTCTCGATCGCCTTGTTGACCCAAGGGTGGATGATGGCCTCGCCTTCTTCCAGGCCGAGGCGCTGCAGCATGCCGTCGATGCGGTCGGAGCCGAAGATCCGCATCAGATCGTCCTGGAGCGACAGGAAGAACGATGAGCGGCCCGGGTCGCCCTGGCGGCCCGAGCGGCCGCGCAGCTGGTTGTCGATGCGCCGGCTCTCGTGCCGCTCGGTGGCGATGACCCAGAGGCCGCCGGCCTCGACCGCACGGCGCCTGCCCTCGGCCACCTCGGCGTCGATGCGCGCCTTGAGCGCGGCCAGCTCGGCGGAGTCCTCGATGCCCTGCCCCTCGTCGGCCAGCCGATATTCCGCGTTGCCGCCCAGCTTGATGTCGGTGCCGCGCCCGGCCATGTTGGTGGCGATCGTCACCGAACCCGGCACGCCCGCCTGGGCGATGATGTGCGCCTCGCGCTCGTGATAGCGCGCGTTCAGCACCTGGTGCTGGATGCCCAGCTGCTGCAGCTGCGTCGCCAGCCTCTCCGACTTCTCGATCGAGGTGGTGCCGACGAGCATCGGCTGGCCGCGCGACTGCCCGTCCCGGATCGCCTCGACGACGGCCTTGTCCTTTTCCGGCCCGGTGCGGAACACCTGGTCGTCGTCGTCCTGCCGGACGACGGGGACATTGGTCGGCACCTCGACCACGTCGAGACCATAGATGGCATGAAACTCGGCCGCCTCGGTCAGCGCCGTGCCGGTCATGCCGGCCAGTTTGTCGTACAGGCGGAAATAGTTCTGGAAGGTCACCGAGGCCAGCGTCTGGTTCTCGGGCTCGATCTTGACGTTCTCCTTGGCCTCGAGCGCCTGGTGCAGGCCGTCGCCATAGCGCCGGCCCTCCATCATGCGGCCGGTGAACTCGTCGATGATGATGACCTTGCCGTTCTTGACGATGTAGTCCTTGTCGCGCTGGAACAGCCGGTGCGCGCGCAGCGCCTGGTTGACGTGGTGCACATGGCTGACGTTCTGCGGATCGTAGAGCGAGACGCCTTCCTCCAGCAGCCCCATCTGGCGCAGCCGCTCCTCGACGAACTCGTTGCCTTCCTCGGTGAGGACGATGCTGCGTTGCTTCTCGTCGATCTCATAGTGCTCGGGCGACAGCTCGGGGATGACCTTGTCGACCGAGACGTACATCTCGGTCTGGTCCTGCGTCGGGCCCGAGATGATCAGCGGCGTGCGCGCCTCGTCGATCAGGATCGAATCGACCTCGTCGACGATGGCATAGCGGTGGCCGCGCTGCGTCATCTGGTCGAGCGCGTACTTCATGTTGTCGCGCAGATAGTCGAAGCCGAGCTCGTTGTTCGTGCCGTAGGTGATGTCGCAGGCATAGGCCGCGCGCCGGGCCTGGTCGTCGAGCCCTGGCACGATGACGCCGACCGTCATGCCCAGGAACTTGTAGACCGCGCCCATCCACTCGGCGTCGCGGCGGGCGAGATAGTCGTTGACGGTGACGACGTGGACGCCCTTGCCCTCGAGCGCGTTGAGGTAGACCGGCATGGTCGCGACCAGCGTCTTGCCCTCGCCGGTCTTCATCTCGGCGATCTTGCCCTCGTGCAGCACCAGCGCACCGATGATCTGGACGTCGAAGGGCCGCATCCCGAGCGCCCGCTTCGACGCTTCGCGCACCGTGGCGAAGGCCTCGGGAAGCAGGCCGTCGAGCGTCTCGCCCTTCTCCAGCCTCGCGCGGAACTCGTCGGTCTTGCCCCGCAGCGCCTCGTCGCTCAGCGCCTCCAGCTCGGGCTCGAGCTCGTTGACCGCGCGGACGGTCTTGTGCGCGGCCTTGACCTTTCGATCGTTGGTGCTGCCGAAGACCTTTCTTGCAACGGTATTCAGTCCCAGCATGGGGCAGTGTCTCCTTTGGCCGGCGGGGCCGCCGACGGCGCCCGCCGGCAGCCCGGGGCGCGCGCGGCAAGAGCCCCCGCGCCATCGGCATGAAATTTCCCGCGCGCCGCTTGCCGGGCCAGTGCGCACAGCTTAAAGGTGGCCCGCGCGCCGCGCATCGATCCGGCGTGAGATGTATTGGCGGCGGCCGGGGGTGTCAACGTCGGGGCCGCCGCAGCCCTGCTCAGGCCCCGCATAGCCCCGGCCCTGAATTCCGGCGAGGAGACCTTCCCGTGCAGTCGAGCTTTTCCAAATTACTTTTCGGCGTCTGCGCCACGGCGCTGCTGGCAGCCGGCCCGGCGACCGCCCAGCAGACGGGCCAGCAGACGGGCCAGCAGACCGAGCCGTCGGCGCAGCAGGACGGGCAGGCCGCCCAGGGCGAGTCGGCCGAGCAGGCGGCGCAGGGCCAGGACGGGCCGGCGCCCACCGCCGATACCGTCGTCGCCACCGTCGCGGGCACGCCCATCACGCTGGGCGAGCTCGTCGCCGTGCGTTCCGGCCTGCCGCCGCAGTACCAGCAGCTGCCCGACGAGGTGCTGATGGGCGCGCTGGTCGAGCAGCTGACCGACCAGATCCTGCTGGCCGAGGCGGCGAGGAAGGCCGGGCTCGACCAGCAGCGCGACGTGCGGCTGGCGCTCGAGACCCAGGCGCGCGCCGTGCTCGCCGACGCCTATATGCAGCAGGCGCTCGGAGACGAGATTTCCGACACTGCCGTGCAGCAGGCCTATGATGCCCAATTCGCCGCGGCCGAGCCGGTCGAGGAGGTGCGCGCCGCGCACATCCTGGTCGACGAGGAGGAGACGGCCAAGGAGATCAAGGGCAAGCTCGACGAAGGCGCCGACTTCGCGGCGCTGGCGGCCGAGTACGGCACCGACGGCACGGCCAGCCGCGGCGGCGAGCTCGGCTGGTTCGTGCACGAGCAGATGGTGCCCGAGTTCGCCGATGCGGCCTTCGCCATGGAGGCGGGCACGGTTTCGGACCCGGTGCAGTCGCCTTTCGGCTGGCACATCATCAAGCTGGAGGAGCGCCGCGAGCGCCCGGCGCCGCCGCTCGACGAGGTGCGCGACCAGATTGTCGAGCAGCTCGCCCGGCAGGCGCAGACCGAAGTGCTGGGCCAGCTGCGCCAGGGCGCCGAGATCGAGCGGGGCACGGGCGACGTTCCCGCCTCGGCCATCCGCGACGACACCCTGATCGCCGACTAGACATGGCCGGGGACGCGCCGATGAGCCCGGGCCACCTGGCCGAGATTGCCCGGAAAGAGGCCGAGATCGCGCGGCTCGAGCGCGAGATCGCGGCGCATCGCAAGGCGCTCGGCCAGGCGCTGCCACCCTCGCCCTTCGCGCCGGAGCGCTTTCCCCATCTGCCGAGCGTCGCCGGCCTGCGCTTCGCCGCCGCCGCCGCGGGGGTACGATACAAGACGGGGCGCACCGACGTCATGCTCGCCGAGCTGGCGCCGGGCTCGGTGATGGCCGGCGCCCTGACGCGCTCGGCCACGCGCGCGGCGCCGGTCTTCTGGTGCGAGGAGCGGCTCGGCGCGCTGGCCGAGGCGCCCGGGACCGAGCGGCTGGCGATCGTCGTGAACGCCGGCAACGCCAATGCCTTCACCGGCCGGAACGGCCGCGAGGCGGTGGAGCGGGTGACGGCCGCCTGCGGCGAGGCGCTGGGCATCCCCGCGGGCAATGTCTTCATGGCCTCTACGGGCGTTATAGGCGAGCCGCTGCCGGCAGAGAAGATCACGGCCAGGCTCGCCGAGCTGCGCGACCGCCTCTCGGCCGAGGCGATCGAGGATGCGGCGCGGGCGATCATGACGACCGACACCTTTCCCAAGGGGGCGGGCACGACCGTCACGCTGGGCGGCGCCACCGTCGCCATCGCCGGCTTCGCCAAGGGCTCGGGCATGATCGCGCCGGACATGAGCACGATGCTAGCCTTCGTCTTCACCGATGCGGCGGTCGCGCAGCCCCTGCTGCAGCGCACCGTCGCCGAGCTGACGGACGAGACCTTCAACGCGACGACCGTCGACGGCGACACCTCGACCTCGGACACGCTGCTGGTGGGCGCGACCGGCGGCACCTCAATGCCGCAGATCGAGGACGCGGGTGACCCGCGCTATCCGACGTTCCGCGTGGCGCTCGGCGGCGTGATGCGCGACCTCGCCATGCAGGTCGTCAAGGACGGCGAAGGGGCCAGCAAGTTCGCTGCCATCACGGTCGCTGGGGCGGAGGACGCACGGGCGGCGCGCCGCATCGGCCTGTCCATCGCCAACTCGCCGCTGGTCAAGACGGCGCTCGCCGGCGAGGACGCGAACTGGGGCCGCATCGTCATGGCAGTCGGCAAGGCGGGCGAAAAGGCCGACCGCGACCGGCTGTCGATCCGCTTCGGCGACATACTGGTCGCCGAGAAGGGCTGGGTCTGCGCCGGCTACACCGAGGCCGAAGGCGCCGCCTATATGAAGCGCGCCGAGCTCGAGATTGCGGTCGATGTCGGCGTCGGCCGCGGCCAGGCCACCGTCTGGACCTGCGACCTGACGCATGGCTACATCCAGATCAACGCGGACTACCGCTCCTGACGAGGCGCGGGCAGTCGGCGACGGGTCCGGTCTCGACGGCGCGGCCTGGCCTGCCGGAGGCCCCTCCCCCCTTCGGGGGGAGAAATGGGGATGGGGCTGCAATGCCCGCCATCCGAGCATGAGGCTGGTCCTTGTCGCCGCCGTCGCCCTCATCGACGCGGACGGCCGCGTGCTGCTGGCCGAGCGGCCGCAGGGGCGATCCATGGCCGGATTGTGGGAGTTTCCCGGCGGCAAGGTCGAAGCCGGCGAGACGCCCGAGGCCTGCCTGATCCGCGAATTGCACGAGGAGCTCGGCATCGACACATGGGCGAGCTGCCTCGCCCCGCTCAGCTTCGCCAGCCACGCCTATGCGGACTTCCACCTGCTGATGCCGCTCTATGCCTGCCGCAAATGGCAGGGGATTCCGCAGGCCCGCGAGGGGCAGCGCCTCGCCTGGGTGCGGCCGGCGCGGCTGCGCGACTACCCGATGCCGCCGGCCGACCTGCCGCTGATCCCGGTGCTGCAGGACTGGCTGTAGAGCGACTTCCAAACGGATTGGCATCGGCAGCCGCCCGGATGTCCACACCTGGACGCTTCGCAAGCCGCCGCGATCTTTTACGTTATCGCATGTCCCTTTTTGGGACTTTCTAGGCGAATGGTGGCGAGGCCACAAATTGCGGCGGGGCCGATCGGTCAGAGGCCGGCATAGCGGCGGGTGCGGGTGCGCACGACCGCACTTCCGCTACTCCTTGCGAAGCGACATGATGTAGGCGGCAAGGTCCCGGAAATCGGCCGGCGAGAGCTGCAGGTCGGGCATCGGCGGGTGCGGCTCGAAGAGCCAGGCCATGATGCCGCCGAGCGTCTGGCCCTCGCGGTTGGCCACCGTCTCGAAGGCGGGGCCGACATCGCCGCCTGCTTTGTTCGGCGCGACCACATGGCAGCTCGTGCACCAAGCCTCGGCCAGCGCGCGGCCGCGCTCGGCATCCTGGGCCGAAGCCGAAGCGCTCCCCCATACAATCAGCGCCATGGCGCCCAGCACTGCAACACGCATGTCGACCTCCCTCGGCTTTCTCCGGCGACCTTTAAGGCGCGCCCTGCGGACCGGCATTGCGCCAGGTCAAGGACAGATCAGGCGGCCAACCGCCGCGCGCGCCGGGCCCGCGCCGCCTCGCCAAAGGCGCGGAAGAGCCCCTGGCCCACCGCATCGTTCGCCGCGGCGTACTCGGCGTGCCACTGCACGCCGATGGCAAAGCTGCGGGCGCCCTCGATCGAGATCGCCTCGATCGTGTCGTCGGCCGCCCAGCCCTCGACGACGACCCGCCGACCGGGATCGCGAATCGCCTGGCCGTGCAGCGAGTTGGTCACGATGGTATCGGCGCCGAGAAGGCGCGCGAGTTCGCCACCCGGGCGAAGGCGGACCTGCTCGCGCAACTCGAAGACAATCTGGGGGTCCCGGCAGCCTTTGGGCATGCGGTGCCGGTGCCGGCCGGGCAGTTCGCCGACCTCGGCCCACAGCGAGCCGCCGAGGGCGACGTTCATCTCCTGGATGCCCTTGCAGAGCCCGAAAAGCGGCACGCCCCGCTCGATCGCCGCGCAGACGAGCGGCAGGATCACGGCGTCGCGGCCCTCGTCCATCAGCCCGTGCGCCTCGGTCAGCTCCTCGCCATAGTGCCGGGGGTGCACATTGGCGCGCGCGCCGGTCAGGACGATGCCGTCGACGCTGGCGAGCAGATCGCCGACATCGACCGCGTCCGGCAGGCCGGGGATCAGCATGGGCAGGCAGTCCGCCACCTGGCCGACGGCGTCGATCGTCCGCCGGCCGGTCATCTGCACCTCGTAGGTGTCCTCGGCGAGGTGGTGGCTCGCGGCGATGCCGACCAGCGGCCGCATCAGATCTGCTTCTCCGGCATCTGAACGACCAGCCCGTCGAGCGCCGGCGTGACCTTGAGCTGGCAGGTCAGGCGCGAGCGCACCTCGTCGGGCTCGTAGGCGAAGTCGAGCATGTCGACCTCCATATCCTCCTTCGGCGGCAGCCGTTCGACCCAGCCCGAATCGACATAGACATGGCAGGTCGAGCAGGCGCAGGCGCCGCCGCAATCGGCGTCGATGCCGGGGATGTTGTTAGAGACCGCGCCCTCCATCACCGTCAGCCCTTCGGCAACCTCGACGGTATGCTTGGTGCCGTTGTGCTCGATATATGTGATCTTAGGCATAAATTCGGTCCCGCTGCCCCGCTTCGCGCGCCTATCTAGCCGCTCCGAGCCGCCGATTCCAGTCCACGCTGCGCCGCATCAAAGGCGAAGCGGCCGCGCGTGGCAGAGTGCCCTTGGGGTGCCGAAAGGCACCGGATCGACCGTGTGGACCACCCAACTGCCTTGTCGTTCCACTTTGGGCGCACCGCCAACACGCTTGCTGAGAACATGGGGGCACCGCGTCATGGATCGCCTGCGCGACAGGTCCGCAACCGGCGAGAGGACGTGGCGCGTCCCCATCCCTGCGGCGCTCGTCGCTGCCCGCCGAGCCTGACGAGGCAAGGCGGGCCGCCGCTGCCACCCTGGAGCGGTATCAGCCGTTCTTGGCGTAGTACTCGACGACGAGGTTCGGCTCCATCACCACCGCATAGGGCACGTCCTGCAGGGCGGGCGTGCGCACGAAGGTGGCGGTCATCTTCGAGTGGTCGACGTCGATGTACTCCGGCGTGTCGCGCTCGGGGCTCTGCACCGCCTCGAGGACCAGCGCCATGTCGCGCGCCTTTGCGCGCAGCGCGATCACGTCGCCTTCCTTCACGCGGTAGGAGGGGATGTTCACCCGCTTGCCGTTCACCTCGACATGGCCGTGGTTGACCAGCTGCCGGGCGGCGAAGGGCGTGGGGACGAACTTCGCGCGGTAGACGACGGCGTCGAGCCGGCGCTCGAGCAGGCCGATCAGCGCCGCGCCGGTGTCGCCGCGCTGGCGGATCGCCTCCTGGTAGATGCGCTTGAACTGCTTTTCCGTCAGGTCGCCGTAGTAGCCCTTGAGCTTTTGCTTGGCGCGCAGCTGCAGGCCGAAATCGGACATCTTGCCCTTGCGGCGCTGGCCGTGCTGGCCGGGGCCGTATTCGCGGCGGTTGACCGGGGATTTCGGGCGGCCCCAGATGTTCTCGCCCATGCGGCGGTCGAGCTTGTGCTTGGCGGACGTGCGCTTGGTCACGTGCGGTCTCCTTCAAATGTTCGGGCGGCCTCCTCTTCCCTTCGGACCGCTTGTCCTCGGGGACGACAGGATCCCGCTTGCGCGGGCCACGGGCGCCGGGTTGCGCCGCCCCAACGGACGGCGAAGCGCGCGAGATAGACGAGCCGTTGCCCTGCGTCAACCGCACCGGGCCGGTGATGTTGCGCCGGAACCAGACGGTCGGGCAGCGCATTCAGGTCGGGATGTCCGCCCGCAGAGCCGAAAAAAGCCGTCCCACGGCTGCACGCGCGCCATGATCTCAGGTGCCATGATCTCGGCTCCATGATCTCGGCGCTTCCGCTTTGGGCCATCTTCGGCGTCTTCGCCGCCGCGGCGCTGGTCATCCTGTTCGCGGGCACGCGGATGAGCGGGCTTGCCGACCAGATTGCCGACCGCACCGGCCTGGGCGAGGCGCTGATCGGCGGCGTGCTGCTCGGCGCGGCGACGTCGCTGTCGGGCACCATCGTCTCGTTCACGTCGGCCCTCGACGGGCTCGCCTCGCTCGCCTTCTCGAACGCGGTCGGCGGCATCGCGGCGCAGACCGCCTTTCTGGCTGTCGCCGACACGCTGCACCGCCGGGCCAATCTCGAGCACGCCGCTGCCGACCTGGCCAATGTGTTCCAGGCGACCGTGCTGCTGGTGCTGCTGGCGATTCCGCTGATCGCCTACACGACCCCCGAGGTCACGCTGTTCTCCGTGCACCCCTGCTCAATCGCGCTCGTCGTCGCCTATGGCCTGGGCCTGGCCGGCACCAAACGCATCGGCGAGCAGCCGATGTGGCGTCCGGTGATGACGCAAGACACCAAGCCCGACGAGCCGGAAGACCCGGAGGAGCCGAACCGCAGCGCGCGCGGCCCGATCCTCGTCTTCGTCGGCCTCATGTCGATCTGCGGGATGGCGGGCTGGGCGATCGCGCGCTCGGCCGCGGTGATCACGACCGAGGTCGGGTTGTCCGGGACGCTGGTCGGCGCGCTGATGACGGCGGTGGTCACCTCGCTGCCCGAGCTCGTGACGACCATCGCCGCCGTTCGGCGTGGCGCCCTTACCCTTGCGGTCGCCGGGATCATCGGCGGCAACACCTTCGACATGCTGTTCCTGACGATCTCCGACGTGGCCTATCGCGAGGGATCGATCTACCACGCCGTGGGGCCCGGTGATTACTTCTGGATCGCCGTCTCGCTCTTGATGACGGGCGTGCTGCTCGCCGGGCTGGTGTTGCGCGAGGCGCGCGGACCGGCGCGGGTCGGCGTCGAGAGCGTGCTAATGCTCGGCATCTATGCCGGCGCCATCGTTCTGCAGATCTTCGCCGGCTGAGCCGGTGGCGGTCAGTGGGGGCGCAGCTCGGGCGCCAAATGCTCGGGCCGCACGCCCATGCCGATCAGCCTGGCCGGCCAGCGGCGCGCCCAGGGCCAGGCGTCGAGCAGGCGCATGGCGAGCGGCGCCGGCGGTGGCGTCTTGGCGTCGAGCGCCTCGGCGATCACGGAGCGCTGGATGGCGAGCTGCAATCGCTGGGTGGCCTTGGCCGGCCAGAGTCGGCGGCGCTGCACCCGACGCAGCGTCAGGATGTCCGGCGCGCCGCGGCGGATCGACTCGGCCAGCAGGTTGGCGGTCGCGACGGCGTCCTGCACGGCAAGGTTGATGCCGACGCCTGCGACGGGCGACATGGCATGCGCCGCATCGCCGATCAGCAACAGCCCCGGGACGCACCATTCCTGCAGCCGGTTGACCTCGACCGCCAGCAGCTTGACCTCGTCCCAGCCGGTCAGCGTGCCGAAGGCCTCGCGGAGCTCGGGCTTCAACGCCGCCAGATCGTCGCGCCAGCGCTCGAAGCTGCCGGAGCGCAGCTTCGCGTCGGCGCCCTTCGGGATCACCTGGCCGGCCTGCCAATAGTCGCCGCGCGGCAGCAGGACGAGCATCCGGCCGGCGGCGATCGTGCCGAGCGGCGCCTCGACATCGGCGTCGCGCGGCAACCTGAACCACTGCACGTCCATCGGCGCGCCAAAGCTCTCGACGGCTAGGCCCGACTGGTCGCGAAGCCGCGAGCCGCGACCGTCGCAGGCGACCACCAGGTCGGCCCGTACCGTCAGCGGCCCGTCGGGGCTTTCGGCGCGCACGCCGGCCACGCGCCCGCGCTCGCGGACCAGCTCGGTCGCCTCGGTGCGCATCCTCAACCTGAAATGCGGCGAGCGCGCCGCCGACCGGGCGATGAAATCGAGGAAATCCCATTGCGGCATCAGGGCGATGAAGCGGCACCGCGTCGGCAAGTGGCGGAGGTCCGCGATCGTCAGCCGCCGGCCCGAGACCTCCATGGCGAGCTCATCGATCCTCTGGTGCGGCAGGCGGAGCAGCTCGTCGAGCAGGCCGAGCTCGGCCATGACCTCGAGCGTCGAGGGGTGCAGCGTGTCGCCGCGAAAATCGCGCAGGAAGTCGGCGTGCTTCTCCAGAACGACCACATCGACCCCGCCGCGCGCGAGAAGGAGGCCCAGCACCATGCCGGCCGGGCCGCCCCCGACGATGCAGCAGCGCGCCGCGATGCTGTCCATGCGGTCAGCCCCTGGCCAGTTCCCAGGGCCGCGGGAACGGGTCCAGGATCTCTCCGATCCGTGCCTCGTCGACCGGCACCCTCGGCCGGACGCGCGCGACAAGGCCGCGCGTCGTGTCCTCGAACACCTCTATCTCGGCCTGGATGCCCGCGCGCGCGAGCGCCTCGCCATAGACGCGGGCGATCGACCGCTTGCGGAGGTCTGGCTTGAAGACCTTGCCGACGGCGGTCTTCGGCAGCTCGGCCAAGACCTCGATGTGCTTGGGGATCGCCGCGCGCTCGCGGATCTTCTCCCGCGCGTAGCGCCGGAGCTCGTCATTGCCGATGCTGACCCCGTCGCGCAGCTCGACATAGGCCGCGACCACCTCGCCGGCATGGGCGTCCGGCTGGCCGACGGCGCCGACGAAGGCGACCTCGGGATGGCTCGCCAGCGCCTCCTCGACGATCGCCGGGTCGATGTTGTGGCCGCCCCGGATGATCAGCTCCTTGGCGCGACCGGTGATCCAGAGATAGCCGTCGGCGTCGAGCCTTCCCAGATCGCCCGTGCGCAGCCACCTCTCCGGCCCGTTCCCGCGTCGGGCGAACACCCCCTTGTTGCGCGCTTCGTCCTTGTAGCCCGGGAAGACGGCGGGGCTGCTGATGCAGATCTCGCCGACCTCGTCCGTGCCGCATTCCTTGGTGATGTTGCCCTGCTCGTCGGCGTAGAGGATCTTTACCTGCGTGTAGGGGAAGGGCAGGCCGACCGAGCCGATCTTGCGCTCGCCATGCGGCGGATTGATCGCGACGAGGCAGGTCGCCTCGGTCAGGCCATAGCCCTCGAGGATCTTGACGTCCGTCGCCTCCTCGAAGCGGTGGAACAGCCCGACGGGCAGCGGCGCCGAGCCGCAGAAGGCGTAGTGCAGGCTCGAGACGTCGGCGTCGACCTTGCGCTGCATCAGCGCCGAGGCGGCCGTTGGCACCATGGCGATGAAGCTGACCCGCCAGCGCTCGATCAGCTTCCAGAAATTGTTCATAACGCCCTCGCCGCGGAAGCCGGCGGGGGTGGGCATGACCATGTGCGCGCCCGAACTGACGCAGCTCATCAGGATCGGGTAGGCGGCGAAGACGTGGAAGAGCGGCAGCGGGCAGAGCAGCACGTCCTCGTGCCCGAACAGCACCAGCGAGGGACAGAGGCCGTTGTAGAGCATGCCGCGCTGCTGGTGCCGGGCGAGCTTTGGCATGCCCGTGGTGCCGCCGGTGTGGAAGTAGGCGGCGGTGCGCTCGCCGCCGCCCGGCTCCTGGAAGGCGAGGCCGCGGCCGTCGCGCCGGTCGACCTCGGCGTTGAAGCCGAGCGTCCGGACGCGGGCGCACCGGTCGAGCTTTGGCCGGAGGACCGGCACGGCCCAGGAGAGCGGCGCCGCGAGGGCGCCCTTGAGGTCGACCTCGAGCACCGTCTCGACGCACGGGGCCAGCTCGGCGGCGGCGTGCGCCTTCTGCGCCACGTCCGATTTCGGAAAGCTCGCCAATGTGACCAGCACCTTGGCGTTCGCCTCGCGCAGGATGGCGGCGATCTGCTCGGGATCGAGCAGTGGGTTGAGGGGGTTGACGATCCCCGCCGTGCAGCCGGCCAGGAGCGTGACCACCGCCTCGTTGCAGTTCGGCAGCAGATAGGCGACGACGTCGTGAGGCCCGACCCCGAGTTCGCGGAACAGGTTGGCGGCCTGGATGACCCGCCGGCGCAGCTCGGCCCAGCTCAGCGTCTGGGCCTTGTCCTTGGGGCCCGACCTGATCTGAAAGCTGATCGCCGGGCGGTCCGGGCAGTTCTCGGCCGTGATCGACAGGCGCTCGAAGACGGTCTGGGCGACTTCGCGCTCGGCATAGGGCACCGCCTCGATCGCTGCCTTGTCGGCCAGGCTGCCGAAGCGCAGCCGCTCGGTCATCGTCTTCTCCCCCAAGGCCGGCGCCGGTTTCGCGGCCGCAACCTTAGGGCGGGCGAGCGCGGCTCGGCAAGCGAAGTTGCCTTGGGGCCGTCGCACGAGTCAGGATGGCCGCAAGCGTTGGCGGAGCGCAGACGGACGGCTCGCGTCCCGACGACGCGTGGAAGCGACATGGGCGACGGGGGCGAGGCGATATGAGCGATACGGTGCGGATGACGCTGGAGGAGGTGCGCGATCTGGCCGAGCGCGCGCTGCAGGCCAATGGCTGCGACGCGCGCAACGCCGCCGCCGTGGCGCGGACCGTGACGGCGGCCGAGCGCGACGGGGCAAAGAGCCACGGGCTGTTCCGCATCCCGGGCTATGTCGGCAGCTTGCGCAGCGGCAAGATCAACGGCCGCGCCGACCCGCAGGTCCGGCGGCTCGGGCCCTGCGCCATCGTGGTCGAGGGCGACCGGGGTCTCGCGCCCCTTGCCATCGAGCTCGGCCGGCCGCCCCTGGTCGAGGCGGCGCGCGAGAACGGCATGGCGGCGCTGGCGATCCGGCGGACGCATCACTACGCGGCGCTCTGGCCCGAGACGCAGGCGCTGGCAGAGGCGGGGCTGGTGGCGATGGCCTTCGTCAATTCGCCGCCCTACATGGCGCCGGCCGGGGGCAAGCGGCGCTTTTTCGGCACCAATCCGATGAGCTTTGCCTGGCCGAGGCCCGCCCGCGACGGCAAACCCGCTGGCGCCATGATCTGGGACCAGGCCTCGGCCGCGATGGCGCGGGGCGAGATCATGATCGCCGGGCGCGACGGGCACGCGCTGCCGCCGGGCGTGGCGCTCGACGCTGACGGCAACCCGACGACCGACCCCGCGGCGGCGCTGGCGGGCGCGCAGCTGCCCTTTGGTGGCTACAAGGGCGCCGCCATCGCGCTGATGGTCGACCTGCTGGCCGGGCCGCTGATCGGCGAGGTCTCGAGCTGGGAGGCGGGGCAGGAGGACGATGGCGATGGCGGCCCGGCGACGGGGGGCGAGCTGATCCTGGCCCTCGATCCCGGCCGGCTCGGCGCCCCTGACGCGCTGGAGCGCGGCGAGCGGCTGTTCGCCCAGCTGCTGGCCATGGAGGGCACCCGCCTGCCCGGCGACCGGCGGATCGCCATGCGGGGACGCACGCCGGCCGAACGGGTCGAGATCCCGGGCCGGCTGCACGCGACGATCCTGGGGCTGGTCGGCTAGGATTGGGGGTGCACCCGTCCGATCGACGGGATCCTGGGGATGCGAGCGCCAATCCGACCGCTAAGCATGGGCCCGGCGTCCGATCGCTGGCAATGTTCGTTCGACGGCTTATGTCCAAGCGATGCCCGAGCGGACCGGCAACATCAGGATTGTGAGCTGCTGCTATTGCGGCGCCCGCTCGACGCTCGGGCCCGAGGGCGGCCGGCGCCTGGTCTGCCATGGCTGCGGCGCGCCGATTCGGCACATCGAGGCGCTAACGCCGAAGCCCATGCCGCGCCGGGGCGCTGCGGCGGGGCGCAGGCCCGCCACGCCGCAGCCGGCCGAGACCGCGGGCCATCATCTGTCGAAGGACCGCCCGGCCCGGCGCAAGAAGGGCAAGCGCAGGCGCGGCGGGCTGCTGCACCGGCTGGGCAAAGGCTTCGACGATATCGACGAGCTGTTCGACCTGTTCGACTGACCCGCTAAGCTCGGCCTCGGGAAGTTCAGCGGAATGCGCGGCTGGTCGCCGCGCATGCGACATGCCCTCGGCCTGTCGCTCTGCTTTCGGCCGAGGGCGCCGGTGGCGCGGGCCGGCCATATCGCCGTGCTCAGGGCCGCGGCGGCAACGCATATCGAGGTGATCCGCAACACGCCGCTGCTCGTGCAGCTCTTCATCATCGTCGCAGGCGCTGCTTGAACGCCTCGGCTGCCTTGGCAAAGCCGCCGCCCGCCGCATCGATGAAGTGGACGTGCTCGGAACGCTGGAGGCTGAAGACCAGACACGTCATCAGCGCGGCGCTGTCCTTGTGCATGCCCCAGACCAGCCGGCCCGCGCGATATTCGGTCTCGAGCCAGGTCTCGAGCACGGAGACCTGCAAGGGCGTGCAGTCGAGCACCACGCGAAGGCAGCCGTCGAACTTGCGGAAATCCGTCTGCGCCTTGACCTCGTCGAGATAGCGGGGCGCGTCGTAATCGGCGACGCGGGCGGCGCGAAGATGGCACCAGAGCTGGATGGCCGAGGTGACGAGCGCCCAGGCCAGCGGACGGATGGCCGAGCCGCCGCGCGCCGCCGCACGCGCCTCGGAGAGCAGCCCGCCAGGCGGCCACCGAAGGCGCAGATTGCCGTCCGAGAGCGGCGAATGCTCCGGGATGCTGCGCAGGATGGCGGTCAGCCCGCCCAGCAGCTCGCGCCAGGCGACCGGATCGTCGCGGGTCGGCCGGACCATCAGGGCGATCGTCCTACCGCGGCTCGTCTCAAGCGGGTGCCAGCGGCAGGACAGGCCTTCGAGGTCGGGCGGCGCGGCGTCCGCGTCCGGCGCCAGGATCGCGGGATCGGCCGCGCCCGACAGACCGCCGCCCTTCAGGATGGCGTCGACGCGCTCGAGCCCGGCGCCGGCGAACATCGCCAGATGGTTCGGGCCGTTCAGCCGAAAGCGACGGAGGCGCAAATCATGCCCCTCGGCGCGGAGCCGCGCGACCGGCACGGCGGCGGCGCGCAGCGACAGCTGGAAGACGCGCTCGGCATGGGCCTGGAGCTGGCGGAGCGCCGCTGCGCCCGCCTCGGCGTGGCTGCCGGGGACGAGGACAAAGCCGCCATCGCCGCCGAAGACGTAAGGAAGGTCGACTCCCCGGCAGGCGTTTAGAACCGCAGTGAGCACAGCGGCGCCAACCAGGTTAACCGCCTTGTAGCGCCCGGCCGCGATCGCTGCGGTCGAGCCGCGCACGTCGCCCGCCAGCACCACCCAGTCCGCCGGTACCGGCGCGTAGGCGTCGAAATCGGTGAAACCCTCGAAATCGTCGAAGGCGGGCAATTCGGCGTAGAAGTGCTCGGTGCCGATCGGTCCGTCCATGGCGCGAGGATGTGGCGTGGCTCGGCTCCGTCAATCGCCGACCACGTCCGCGTGATCGGCCACGCCATCCGGCTGCTGTGTGGGAAGGATGCGCCCGATTGTTCGTCGGGCGCCGTTACTCCGCGGCCAGCGTCGATGCGCGCGCACTGCCGTCGCGCGTCTGCGGCAGCTTGCGGCCCAGGATGGCGCTGGCGACCTGTGTGCGCAGCACCTGCGCCGTGCCGCCGCCGATGGTGAACATGCGGGCGTCGCGCACCATGCGCTCGAGCGGCAGCGCCCGCGAGTAGCCGGCCGCGCCATGCAGCTGCATGGCGTCGTTCGTCACCTTCACCGCCGTCTCGGCGGCCAGTATTTTGGCCTGCGCAGCCATCGCCATGTCGGGAAAGCCGTTCACGTCGCTGGCCGCCGCCTTCCAGATCAGCGCCTGCGACGCCGCCAGCCCGATCGACATGTCCGCCAGCATCCATTGCAGCCCCTGGAAGTCGGCGATCGGCCGGCCAAACTGCTCCCGCTCCTGGACGAAGGAGCGCGCCAGATCGTAGGCGCCCGTCGCGATGCCCAGCGCCACCGACGCCGCCCCGACGCGCTGCGAGTTATAGGCCGTCATCAGCCGGCCGAAGCTGCGCTTCGGCTCGTCGCCTGGAACCAGCGCCATCTCGTCGGGCACGAACATCCCGTCGCAGATCACCTCGGCCTCGGGAATTCCGCGCAGGCCCATGGTCGGCTCGCGCCGCCCGATCGCCAAGCCCTTGGTCTCGCCCCGGAGGGCGAGGAAGCCGCCGATGCCGAGGTCGCGCTCGTCTCCGGAACGGTCGTCGATCATCCGGGCGAAGATCAGGTACAGGCGCGAGACCCCCGCCCCGGTGATCCAGTGCTTTTTCCCGTCGAGCACCCAGCCGCCCATGACCCGGCGCGCCGTCGTTGCCATCTCGGTCGCGGCCGACCCCGCCTGCGGCTCGGTGATGCAGATGGCCGGCTTGTCGCCGGCCAGCACCAGCTCGGCCGCGAGCAGCTTCTGGGCCTCGCTGCCGAACGCCATGATGGCCGAGACGCCCCCCATGTTGGTCTCGACGACGATGCGCGCCGAGACGCCGCAGGCCTTGGCCACCTGCTCGACGACCAGCGCCGCCTCGAGCCAGCCCAGCCCCTGGCCGCCCAGCGATCGCGGCAGCGTCATGCCCAGGAAGCCCGCCTCGCGCAGCGCGGCGACGTTGCCCCAGGGGTACTGCTCGGTCCGGTCGATCTCGGCCGCCCGCTCGCGGAAACCATCGGCAAGCAGGGCGGCGCGGCGGACCAGTTCCGACTGCGCCTGGGTCAGCTGGAACATGTGGCTCTCCGCTCGTTCACGATCACGTGAACATTACCTGCGCAGGAATCCCGATGCAAACGGGATTGCGCAGCAAGGCCCTGTCCATCCTCGCGGGTGGCAATGTATGGTCGCGGCCGAAGCCGAGCCGCCTTGCCCGAACGGCCACTTCGGGCATGCCGCCGACAGTCGCTCCCCCGCCGGGGGACCAGAGCGGGGGCCGCCCCCGAAGAGGAGAGAATATGCCCGTTATCGACCGCATCGCCGCCTTCGCACCCGAGCTGACCGAGCTGCGCCGCGATCTGCACGCCCATCCCGAGCTGGGGTTCCAGGAGGTGCGGACCTCCGGCATCGTTGCGAACCTGCTCACCAAATGGGGAATCGAGACGCATACCGGCATCGGCAAGACGGGGGTGGTCGGCGTGCTGAAGGGCAAGGGCACCGCAAACGGCGGCGGGCGCACGGTCGGGTTGCGCGCCGACATGGACGCGCTGCCGATCGACGAGCGGACTAACCTTCCCTACGCCTCGAAGAGCCCCGGCGTAATGCATGCCTGCGGGCACGACGCGCACACGGTGATGCTGCTCGGCGCCGCGCGGTATCTGGCCGAGACGCGCGATTTCAACGGCACGGCGGTGTTCATCTTCCAGCCGGCCGAGGAGGGTCTTGGCGGCGCGCGGGCGATGCTGGCCGACAGGCTGCTCGAGCGGTTCCCCTGCGACGAGCTCTACGGCATGCACAACAACCCGAACGCCTCGCCGCTCGCGGTCGGGGTAAAGCCGGGCGAGGCGATGGCGGGGGCGGATTTCTTCGACTTCCGCATCCGGGGCGCCGGCTCGCACGGGGCGATGCCGCACCAGTCCAAGGACCCGATCGTCATCGCCGCGGCCCTGGTGCAGCAGCTGCAGACCATCGTCAGCCGGAATGTGCCGGCGGTGGACCCGATCGTGCTGTCGGTGACGCAGATCCATGCCGGCGCCGCCTACAACGTGATCCCGGCCGAGGCGACCGTCTCGGGGACCATGCGCTTCTTCGACGGCGACCTGGCGGCCCGGGTGCGCGGGCGCATGCGGGCGCTCGCCGCCGGGATGGCGCTGGCCTACGATGTCGAGATCGATCTCGACATCCGCGAGATCTTCGACGTGCTCGTCAACGACGAGCGGTTGAGCCACGTCATGCTGGACGTGGCGCGCGAGGTGGTCGGGCCCGAGAACGTCTCGGTGACGCCCAAGGTGCGCACCGGGTCCGAGGACTTCGCCGACATGCTGCGGGTCGTGCCGGGCGCCTATTGCACGGTCGGCCATGCGGGCGACGCGCCGCTGCATTCGGACCATTTCGTGCTCGACGACGAGATGCTGCCGGTCGGGGCCTCGATCTACGCCCGGCTGGTCGAGCGGCGCACGGCGGCCTAGCAGCGGCGCTCTGGCTCTTTCTTCTTCGCAAGACGAGGGACCGATGGACTTCAGCGCACCGACGTTCGACCTGACCGCCCTGCCCTTCGACGTGGACGCCATGCTGACGGGACTTCGCCCTTGGGTCGAGTGCGAGAGCCCGACGCATGACGCGGCCGCGGTGGACCGGGTGGCCGACCTCGCCGCCTACGATCTTGCCGCGGCAGGCGCCGCCGTCGAGCGGATTCCGGGGCGGCGGGGCCTCGGAGGCTGCGTGCGGGCGCGCTTTGCGCATCCACGCGCCGGCGAGCCGGGCATCCTGGTTCTCGGACACATGGACACGGTTCATCCGGTCGGCACGCTCGACGTTCTGCCCTTCCGCCGCGAGGGCGACAGGTGCTACGGGCCCGGCATCCAGGATATGAAGTCCGGCAATTACCTGGCGCTGGAAGCGATCCGCGTTCTGACTCGGTCGGGGATCGCGACGCCGCTGCCCGTCAGCGTCCTCTTCACCCCGGACGAGGAGATCGGCACGCCGGCGACGCGAGAGCTGATCGAGGCGACGGCGGCGCGCGAACGCTACGTGCTGGTGCCGGAGCCCGCGCGCGCCGATGGCGGGCTGACGACCGGGCGCTATGCGATCGCGCGCTTCGACCTCGCGACCACGGGCAAGCCCAGCCATGCCGGCGTCGACCCAAGGCTCGGCCGCTCGGCGGTGAAGGAGATGGCGCGGCGCGTCATCCAGATCGAGGAGATGACGTCGGACGACTGCACCTTCTCGGTCGGCTGCGTCCGCGCAGCGCAGGCGCATGTCAACTGCGTGCCGTCCGGCTGCACGGCGCAGGCGTTGAGCATGGCCAAGCGGCAGGCCGATCTCGACGCCGGGGTCGAGCGGATGCTGGCCCTGAACGATACCTCGGGGGACGTCACCTTCAGCGTCTGGCGGGGCGTGACGCGGCCGGTCTGGGAGCCTGCCGAGGCGACGCGCGCGCTCTTCGATCACGCCCGCAGGATCGGCCGCGCGCTGGGGCTCGAGCTGAGCCAGGCCAGCTCGGGCGGCGGCTCGGACGGCAATTTCACGGGCGCGATGGGCATCCCGACCCTCAATTCGCTCGGCGCGCGCGGCGCCGGGCTGCACACGCTGGGCGAGCACATCTTCATCGACAGCCTGGCCGAGCGCGGCCGGTTGATGGCAGGGCTGCTGGCGACTTTGTCGTGAGGGAGGAGAGGATGGCACTGGAAACCCCGCATGCGCGGCATGACGGGCTGGCGCCGATGGCGTCGCGCTATGTCGACGTCGACGTGCTGCCCTGGGAGAAGACGCGTTTCCCGGGCGTCGAGATCAAGATCCTGATGCAGGACAAGGTCACGGGCATGATGACCTCGCTGACGCGGCTCGCGCCGGGCGCGGTGCTGCCCGACCACACACATGTCGGGATCGAGCAGAGCTATGTGCTGGAAGGGGCGCTGGTCGATGACCAGGGCACGTGCACGGCCGGCAATTTCGTGTGGCGCCCGGCCGGCAGCCGGCACATGGCGAGCGCGCCCGAGGGGTGCGTGGTCCTGGGCTTCTTTCAGAAGCCGAACACGTTTCACGACCAGGGCTAAACGGGACGCGGCCTTCGAGCGCGTACCCTACAGCTTGGTGGCAGGGGCGGGTGGCGTCCGCGAGCGGCGCGCCAGCACGGCTTCGCGATGCGAGATATAGGTGGCCGAGGCCACGATGACGCCGCCGCCCACCAGCACATAGGCATCGAGCGGCTCGCCGAAGACGGCCATGCCGAGCAGCGTCGCCCAGACCAGCTGGAGGAACTGCACGGGTTGCGTGACGGTGATCGGCGCGGCCTGAAAGGCGCGGGTCAGCGTGTAGTGCCCGGCCGTGGCGACCATCGCGGTCAGCGACAGCCAGCCGATTTCCTCCCAGCTCGGCGCCCGCCAGTTCCACACCGCCATGGGCAACAGCGTCAGCGTGCAGAAGAGCGAGAGCATGGCGACGATGACGCCCGAATCCTCGTTCGAGGTGAAGCTCTTGGCCATCAGGTACGAGGCGGCGAAGAGCGGCGCGGCGCCGAGCTGGGCGAGCTGGCCCGCCGAGATCTCGTGCAGTCCGGGGCGCAGGATGATGACGGCGCCGGCGAACGCGGCCACGACCGCGGCGATGCGGCGAACCGCCAACGGCTCTCCGAGGAACATCGCCGCGCCGATCGTGACGAAGATTGGCGCCGTGTAGCCGATCGCTGTGACCTCGGCGATCGGAATGCGCTGCATGGCGTAGAACCAGAGCATGACGCCGAAGCCGTGCACGAAGCCGCGCGCGGCGTAGAGGCGCATCTGCCGGCCGCCCGGCGGACGCCGCAGCACGGTCATGAAGGCCGGCAGCATCAGGATGGTGCCGGCGGCATAGCGGATGAAGGCGGCCTCGACCGCCGGCAGGTCCGAGCCGAGATGGCGCACGATCCCCGTGACGCAGACGAAGAAGAGGCCGCTCAGCACCATCCAGCCGACGCCCTCGAGCGTGCGGTCGCGCGCCGCGGTGCGGGTGGTCATGGTCTGGGCATCTCGCTTGGGCCTGGTCTTGCGGGCGGGGGGATCGCCGAGTCCCAACCTTAGCGCCCGTGGCCGGAGCGGGTCACGCCAGTCACGTGATAATCGGCTGGGTGCAAGCCTCTCCCCGAACTCTCGCCGACCTCTGCGATGCAGTGATCCGACGCGTTCCCTAGACCGATCGGGCGCGGGCGCCCGTCAGCCGATACCGCGCCAGCCGATGTCCCGGCGGCAGAAACCGCCCGGCCAGACGATCCGGTCGATGGCCGCATAGGCGCGGGTGCGCGCCTCCGCGAGCGTCGGGCCAGTGGCCGAGACGTTCAGTACCCGGCCGCCGGCCGCCTCGATCCCGGCGCGGCCCTGCCGGGTGCCGGCGTGGAAGATGGTGACGCCCTCGACCTCGTCCGCGGCGTCGAGCCCGCCGATCGGCTCGCCCCTGGCATAGTCGCCCGGATAGCCGCGTGTCGCCATCACGACGGTCAGCGCGGGCTCGGGCCGCCAGTCGAGCGCGACGCCCGAGAGATCGCCCGTCGCCGCCACCACCAACGCCGGCACGAGGTCCGAGCGCAGGCGCAGCATCAGCGCCTGGCATTCCGGGTCGCCGAACCTGACATTGTATTCGATGAGCCGGGGCCCGTCGGGCCCGATCATCAGCCCGGCGAAAAGAACGCCGCGAAAGGGCGTGCCGCGGCGCGCTATCTCGGCGATGGTCGGGCGCACGATGCTGTCGAGCACGCGCGCCTCCATCTCCGGCGTCATCACCGGAGCGGGCGAATAGGCGCCCATGCCGCCGGTGTTCGGGCCGCAGTCGCCGTCGAAGGCGCGCTTGTGGTCCTGCGCCGTGGCGAGCGGGAGCACGTTGACGCCGTCGGTCAGCACGAAAAACGAGGCTTCCTCGCCCTCCAGGCGTTCCTCGATGACGATTTCGGCTCCGGCCGCGCCGAAGGCGCCGCCGAGCATGGCGTCGACGGCGGCTTCGGCCTCGGCCAGCGTCTCGGCCACGACCACCCCCTTGCCGGCGGCGAGGCCATCGGCCTTGACGACGACCGGGGCGCCGACCGCCTGCAGATGGCGGCGCGCCGCATCGGCGTCGCGAAAGCGCGCCCAGCGCGCCGTGGGCGCGCCGCAGGCGTCGCACACCTCCTTGGTGAAGGCTTTCGAGGCTTCGAGCCGCGCGGCGGCGGCCGAGGGGCCGAAGGCGGCGATGCCGGCCTGCCGGAGCGAATCCGCGACGCCTGCGGCCAGCGGCGCCTCGGGCCCGATGACGACGAGGTCGACGGCGTTCCCGCCCGCCCAGGCCGCCACCTCGGCGCCGTCCTCGATCGGCAGCGCGACGCAGTCGGCCAGAGCGGCGATCCCGGCATTGCCGGGCGCGACGGTCATGCGTTGGACGAGCGGGCTTTGCGCGATCTTCCAGGCCAGCGCGTGCTCGCGCCCGCCGCCGCCGAGGATCAGGACGTGCATCGCCTCTCCCGAAGGGGTTGCGGGCCCACGCGCCGCTCTGCCACTGTCGCGCGGGGGATCGGCCCCCCATGCCCCGCGAGGAGCACCCGTGTCCAGCCTGATCGACGATCCCGGCACGCCTGGCGCCCAGGGCGCGAACGTCCCCGAGTATTCGGTGTCGGAGATCTCCGGCGCCGTGAAGAAGCACATCGAGGGCCAGTTCGGCCATGTCCGCGTGCGCGGCGAGGTCGGCCGCGTGACGCGGCATCGCTCGGGCCATGTGTATCTCGACCTGAAGGACGAGCGCGCCGTGCTGTCCGGGGTCGTCTGGCGGAACACGGCGGCGGGGCTGGCGACCCAGCCCGAAGAGGGGATGGAGGTCGTCGCGACCGGGCGGCTGTCGACCTTCCCCGGGCAGTCGAAATACCAGATGGTGATCGACGAACTGGCGCCGGCCGGTGTCGGCGCGCTGATGGCGATGCTGGAGAAGCGGCGCCAGGCGCTGGCCGCCGAGGGGCTGTTCGACGCGGGCCGCAAAAAGCCGATCCCTTATCTGCCGCGGGTCGTCGGCGTTGTGACCTCGCCCACCGGCGCGGTGATCCGGGACATCCTGCACCGTCTCTCCGAGCGTTTTCCGGTGCACGTTCTGGTCTGGCCGGTGGCCGTGCAGGGCAAGGAATGCGCGCCGCAGGTGGCGGCGGCGCTTCGCGGGTTCTGCCGGATGCCGAGCCACGTGGCGCCGCAGCCCGACATCGTCATCGTCGCGCGGGGCGGCGGCTCGGTCGAGGATCTGTGGGGCTTCAACGAGGAGGTCGTCGTGCGAGCGGCCGCGGACTGTCCGATCCCGCTGATCTCGGCGGTCGGGCACGAGACGGACGTGACGCTGATCGACCACGCCGCCGACCGGCGGGCGCCGACACCGACGGCGGCGGCCGAGATGGCGGTTCCGGTCAGGGCCGAATTGGCCGCCGTGGTGGCGGGGCTCGAAGCGCGCCGCCTGCGCGCGCTCGACCGCGGGCTCGAGCGGTCGCGGCAGCGGCTGACCGACCTCTGCCGCGCGATGCCCCGGGCGGATGCGCTGCTGGCCGAGCGGCGCCAGCGGCTGGACCTCGCGACCGCCCGGCTGGCCCGACCCGATCGCCTGCTGGCCGAGCGGCGGCACGCGCTCGAGCGCTGCGCCGGGCGGCTGGCGCCGGCGCTGCGCGAGCGTGTGGGCCGTGCCGAGCTGCGGCTCGGGCGGGCGGGCGCGGGCCTCGCCGCCGGGCGGTTGCGCGACCGCATCGAGCGGTGCTCGGAGCGGCTGGTCTCGCGCGGCGACCGCCTGCGCCCTGCCGCCGCGCGCCTCCTGCGGGCCCGCGGCGATAGGCTGGCCGCGGCCGGGCGCATGCTGAAGACGCTGGGCTACACGGCGACGCTGGCGCGGGGCTTCGCCGTCGTGCGCGATGCCGAGGGGCGGGTGCTGTCGCGGGCCGAGGC
Organism: uncultured Alphaproteobacteria bacterium; assembly: GCA_963822985.1. Lineage (GTDB taxonomy): Bacteria > Pseudomonadota > Alphaproteobacteria > Rhodobacterales > Rhodobacteraceae > Thermohalobaculum. The sequence goes on from CAWGJU010000005.1 coordinate 133,017, forward strand.
GGTCGCGCCGGCGGCGGCGCTCGACCTGCAGTTCGCCGATGGGCATGTGGCGGCGACCGCCGCCGGCGGGGCCGACGGCGCCGCCGCGTCAGGGCCGCTCGGCTCTCCGGCCCGCAGCTCGCACCAGGGGCCGAAGCCAAGGCGCGGCAGACGCGCGCAGGACGAGAAGCAGGGAACGCTGTTCTGAATCACCCGAGCGGGCGCAGCGCCGCGATGGCCTGGATCACGGCGCCGGCCAAGCCCTCGCGCAGCTCGGGTCTGACGGCGTCCAGGCAGCTTTCGACATCCTTCTTCAAGATGCCCATCGTGTTCTCCGGCGCGTAGCCGTCGCGGGCAAACTCGATCCGGTCGAAGTTCGAGCCGAACCAGGTCTGGCCCGAGCTGTCATGCATGAGCGCGAGCAGGCGGGCGCGGTCGACGCCCAGCTCGGCCGCGCGGTCGAGCACCCACCGCGTCCCGGCCGTGGAGCAGGCGGCCACGAAGTTGTTCAGCACCTTGGCCGTCATGCCGGTCCCCGTCGGGCCCATGCGGTGCAGCCGAGTGCCCATCGTCCGCAAGACAGGCTCGAGCGCGTCGAGATCGGCATCGGCGCCGCCCAGCATAAAGGAGAGCCGCGCCTCCTCGGCGGCGATTTGGGCGCCGGACATCGGCGCGTCGACCAGCGCGATGCCGGCCGGAAGGCGCGGGCCGAGCCCGGCCACGTAGCGCGGCGAGAGCGTCGAGCAGACGACCAGACAGCGGAGCCGAGGCGCATGGGCGAGGATCGCCTGGCGGCGAAAGAGCAGATCCTCCGTCTCGCCCGTGTCGCGCACCACAGTGAAGATTGCCTCGCGATCGGCGGCGAACCCCGCGGGCTCGGCGACCATACGGTGCGCGAAATCGCCGAATTCGGCCAATGGCCGGACGTCGAAGCCGCTGACGTCCAAACCGGCCCGCACCATGGCACGGGCCATGGGCAGCCCCATACGGCCGCAGCCCGCGACGCCGATCTTCATGCGCGGCATCGCCGCTGGACCTGTGGATGCCAAGGGGAGCGATGCACGGCGGCGCGCGCCACGCCCCGCGTCACGTGCCTACGCCCGGTTCGCCGCAGAGCAGCGGCGCAGTGTCGCGGCGCGCCACGCGCAGCTCGAGCCCCTCGTTCCGGCCGCTGACCAGCCGAGCAAGGAGCCCCGCCTCGTCGCGCAGCATCTTCCAGCAGTTGATCGTCCTGCCTTCCTCAGGGCTGTCATAGAGAAAGCAGAGCTGGCCCTTATGCGCCCGCCAGAGGCCGCTGACGCAGCTGCCGTCGCTATAGCGCCAACGGACCTTGCCATCGCCCTCGAAGGCTTCGGAGCCGAATGGCTCCCCGTCGCGCTCGAAGTGCAGGGTCCACCCTTCGGCGAACTCGCGGAATTGCTCCGGGCTGACGGGCTCCTGGGCCAGCGCCGGCGCGGCGATCAACAGGGCGGCAAGCAGCATTCTCATCCCCCGAATTTGCCGATGCAGAGAGCCGACGGCAATCGGAATGTGGCGGCCGGTGGCGGTCGGTGGCGCCATGGGTCCAGAGGCGCGCGCACCGCGTGCCGCCCAATCCGGGACCGTCGCGCAGCCGTCAGCGCGTCTCGTCCGCGTCGACGTCGGGGTCCGGCGCTTCCTCGGTAGGCACGGCGTACTGGCCCTTGAGCCAGCGCCCGAGATCTATGTCGGCGCATCGCTTGGAGCAGAACGGGCGCCAGCGCGGCTCGCTCGGGCGGCCGCAGATGGGGCACTTGGCGGCAATTGGTCTATCCTGGGGCATTCGCGCGATCTGGAGGGCCGCCGCGTGCAGGTCAAGCCAGACGCCGGCCTCGCCTCGCCGCCCGCGCCTGCCTGCGACTCAGCTCTGCCGATCGAGGAGCTTGAAGAGCTCATCGATCGGCCGGCGCTCGCGCTTGCGTTGCAGCTCGAAATGGCCGAGCGGCGTCCAGCCGGCGAGCGTCGTCTCGACCGGGTCGCGGCGGAAGGCGGATTTCAGCGTGTCCTCGATACGCCGGCGCTCGGTCTTCTTCAGCGGCGCGAAATCGATGGCGACCTGGCCGCCGAGCCCGCGCAGGCGCAGCTGGCGCGGCAGCTCGCGCGCTGCCTCCACATTGGCCGTGACGGCGGCGCCGGGCGCGAAGGCCGCGCCGGTGTTGACGTCGACCGTCACCATGGCACGCGTCGGCTCGACCGCGATCCAACCGCCGGAGGACAGCTCGACGTCCGGCCGGCGCATTCGGTCGATCTCCTCCCAGACGCCGAACTGATCCATGGGATCGGGCATCCGGTCAATTCGGCCGGCGAAGGGCGAAAGGCGGGCCTCCTCCTCCTCGGCCGGCAGGCCGTCGAGACCCGGTCCAAGCGCGATCCGGCCGATCCGCTCGCCCCATTCGCGCAGGGCATAGTCGCGCGGCAGCGGCCCCGGCGCCACGGGTCCGAGGGCAACGCCCGGATCGGCGAGCCGCTCCTCCGCCGCGAGGCGCGCCTCTACGGCCAGATCGAGATCGCGGGCGACGCGTTCCGCCTGCGCGCCCTTCGCGGCCGAGCGCAGGATCGTGCCGCCCGTCGCATGCGCCTCGAGCACGCGGCGGATCCGCGCCGCCTCGTCCGGCCGATCGTCGCCGCGGCGCACCAACCAGTCGTCGAGCGCGGCGATGTGCGCCTCGACGACCGCCTGCAAGCGGGCGCGCTCGTCCGCGTCGTCGATGCCGCGCGCCACGTTGACGCCGGCGGCGCCCGGCGTGTGGATCGTGTAGCGTTGGCGGTAGAGCACGCGCGGGCTGACGGGCACCGCCTTTCCGGGCTCGGGAATCGAGGTAGCCTCGACCAGCAGCACGGCACCGGGCTTCAGCCCGCGGGCCTCGCGGACATACCCCTGGCCTGGCTCCTCGCCCCGGCCTGGCTCGTTGTCCCGGCCGAGGCTGACGAAGACGGCGCCCGCACCGGGCACGGGGCGCTCGACCTTGGCCTTGAACACCGTCTCCGGCGCCGGCCCGGGACAGGGCCCGAAGACCCAGTCGGTGACGCGCCGGTCCTCGACCAGCGCCGCCAGCTCGGCGCCACCGCCGAGGCCGGCCAGAACCAGCGTGCCGCTCATCCCGGTCCCAGTTCCCGCGCGGGCTCGTAGGGCACGCGGTAGCCCATGCCGGTCAACAGCGCGGCCGTCTCGGCCAGCGGCAAGCCGACCACGTTGGTGTACGAGCCGACGATCTCTGGCACGAAGGCGCCGAACAGGCCCTGGATGGCATAGCCGCCGGCCTTGCCCCGCCACTCATCCGAGCGGAGATAGGCCGACAGCTCCTCGTCGGAGAGACGCTTGACCTGGACGCGCGTCTCGACCGTTCGGCTGGCGGCGCGCTCGCCGCGACGCAGGCAGACGCAGGTCGTGACGCGATGCCGGCGGCCGGACAGGAGCCGGAGGAATTGGACGGCCTCCGCCACGTCGGCGGGCTTGCCTAGGATGCGGCGGCCGACGCCGACGACGGTATCGGCGGTCAGGATGAATGGCGGCTGCGAGTGCCGCCCCCCTCCCCGGCCCTCGCCCCGGCGGGGGGAGGGAGGGCGCACAGTGGGCTCATCGCCTCGCACGCGCGAGATGCTCGCTGCGACGGTTGCGTTCTTCTCGGCGGCGATCCGCCGGGCATAGGCGCGCGGAAGCTCGCCCTTGCGCGGCGTCTCGTCGATCTCGGCCGGGAGAACGGCCTCCGGCACGACGCCGATCTGCGCCAGCAGCGCGCGACGGCGCGGCGAGGCCGAGCCCAGGATCAGCCCTCCGCCCGGCCCCTCGCCTCCCTCCGAGACGGAAAGATAAACGTCCGAGGCGGCGCCGCCCTCGGGGACAGCCTCCGGGCCAAGCATATCGCTATTTGAATCGATAGATGATCCGGCCCTTGGTCAGGTCGTAGGGCGTCATCTCGACCTGCACCTTGTCGCCCGCCAGCACGCGGATGCGGTTCTTGCGCATCTTGCCGGCGGTGTGGGCGATGATCTCATGGCCGTTCTCGAGCTTCACCCGGAATGTCGCGTTCGGCAAAAGCTCGGTCACGGCCCCGGGGAACTCGAGTGTCTCTTCCTTGGCCATGCGGTGTCCGTTAGTGTTTCGTTCGCGCGCGGACCATGGGGCGGAAGCGCCTGGATTGCAAGCGCGCGATGGCTGGGTTAGGTGCAGGCCAGAGCAGGCAATCGCGAGGGGCGACGGTCATCGGGCGGACGGCGCCCCGGCTGGTCGCCGGCACTTGGTCTGCGACAGGACATGAAAGGGCTTCCATGCGACGTTCGCTTGCCGCGCTGCTGCTGGTCGGGATGACGGTCAGCACCGGCGCCTTTGCGCAGAGCTTCATGAACATGGTCGGGGACCTCGGGCTGAACAACGAGGACTTCCGCATTGCCTCGGCCGAGGCGGCAAAGCTCTACGAGTTCGGGCCCGATCGAGGTCGGCGCCGATTCTATCTGGCAGAATCCCGAGACGGGGTCCTATGGCAAGGTCGAGATCCTGGCGTTCGACGGGCGCTGCGTCACGATCGAGCATGTGTTCCGCAGCGGCAGGACCACCAACACGAACCGGGTCACCTCGCGGCGCTGCAAGGGTGAGGACGGCGTGTGGCGCCTCGCTGCCGAGCAGTAAACTCCGCACCGGCGCCGGCTAAACGTCAGGCCGGCGCAAGCGTCCAGAGCTCGATCTTCTTGGCCGTGACCCACGGCCCGACCTCGGAGTCGAACTCGCGGAAGTGCCGGCTTTCGAGATGCGCATCGAAGGCCGGACGGTCGTCATAGATCTCGAACAGGAACACGCGGCAGCAATCGCCGGTGTCGCACCAGACGTCGAAGCGCCGGCAGCCGGGCTCGGCCAGGCTGTCGGTCGCCTGCCGGCGGACGCGGTCGCGGAAGGCTTCTGCGCGCTCCGGCACGATGTCGAAGGTTACGGCGACGAGCAGCATGGCGTCACCATGCCGGGCATGGGCCCTCGACGCAAGAGGCGCGCAAGGAGCGGCGCGAGGGCCGGTTGCGGGCTTGCCAGCACGCCGGCCCCGCGCTCTAGTGGCCTGGGGCGCCGCTGGTCCGAGAGAGGGTGCATGCAGAATACCTTCCACGTCGCCGTGCTGCCGGGCGACGGCATCGGGCCGGAGCTCACCCCGCCCTGCCTCGACCTGGTCGATGCCGCTGCGTCCCGCATCGGCGGCCCTGGCTTCAGCTTCGAGACGCTGGCCGGCGGCGCCGCGCACTATCGCGAGACGGGGCAGTCGATGCCGCGCGAGACGCGCGAGACCTGCGCCAGCGCCGACGCGATCCTGCTTTGCGCCATGGGCCTGCCCGAGGTGCGCTACCGCGACGGGCGCGAGATCGCGCCACAGCTGGAACTGCGCTTCGAGTTCGGGCTCTATGCCGGCGTGCGGCCAGTGCGGCCGATCCCGGGCGTGCGCCCGATCCTCGCCGATCCGCGGGCGCACGAGATCGACTATGTGATCGTCCGCGAGTCAACCGAGGGGCTGTTCGCCCCGCAGGCGCCGGGCGAGATCATCGAGGACCGCGAGGCGCGCGAGACGCTGGTCCTGACCCGTCCCACCTGCGAGAAGCTCTACGACTTCTGCTTCCGCCTCGCCGCCCAGCGCGGACGGCGTGGCACGCCGGGGGCCAAGGTCACGCATGTCGACAAGGCCAACGTCTTCCCGGCCTTTCACTGGGCGCGCGGCATCTTCTACGAACGGGCGCGCGGGTTCCCCGAGGTCGGCGCCGACCACGCCTATGTCGACGCCTTCGCCATGCACATGGTGCAGAAGCCCTGGACGATCGACGTCGCCGTGACCGAGAACATGTTCGGCGATATTCTCTCAGATCTTGGCGCCGCGCTGATGGGCGGCCTCGGCTATGCGCCCTCGGCCGACATGGGCGACGAGCACGCCGTCTTCCAGCCCTGCCACGGCACGGCGCCCGACATCGCTGGCAAGGGGCTGGCCAACCCCACGGCGATGATCCTCTCGGCGGCCATGATGCTGGAATGGCTCGGCGCGCGGCACGCCTCGTCCGAGGCGACACGAACCGGCGCGCTGCTGCGCCGGGCCGTCGACGCCGCATTCGCGGATGGCCGGCTCGTGACCTGCGAGCTCGGCGGCAAGGCCGGGACGGCCGAGGTCTATGCCTCGGTGGGCGCGGCCATGCAGCGGCTGGACCCTTGAGCGACGCCACCCGGGTCGCCATGCTCGGCGCCGGTTATTTCGGTCGGTTCCACTACGATGCCTGGAGCCGGATGGAAGGCTGCGAGCTCGTCGGGCTCTGCACCCGCACAGGGCGCGGCGCGGCCGAGGTGGCCGCCGAGTTCGGCGTCCCTGCCACATTCACCGGTCTGGGGCAGATGCTCGAGGCGACGCAGCCGGATCTACTCGACATCACCGCGCCGCCCGAGACGCATCTCGCAACCATCGCGGAGGCCGCGCCGGCCGTTCGCTGGATCATCTGCCAGAAGCCCTTCTGCCGGAACCTCGATGAGGCGCGCGAAGCCGTTCGGCGGGCCGGCGAGCACGGCACGCGCATCGCCGTGCACGAGAACGTGCGCTTCCAGCCCTGGTATCGCGCGATCAAGCGGCTGCTCGATCACCACGCGATCGGCGAGTCCTATGGTGTCACCTTCCGGCTGCGGCCGGGCGACGGCCAGGGGCCGGACGCCTATCGCGGCCGGCAACCCTATTTCCGCGAGATGCCGCGCTTTTTGATGCACGAGACGGGCATCCACTGGATCGACACCTTCCGCTACCTGCTGGGCGAGATCACCGCCGTCTCGGCCGATCTGCGCCAGCTCAATCCGGCCATCCGGGGCGAGGATGCCGGCATCGTGCAGTTCGCCTTCGCCAGCGGCGCCCGCGGGCTCTTCGACGGCAACAGGCTGGCCGATCACGCTGCGGCGAACCGGCGCCTGACGCTGGGCGAGATGGAGATCGAGGGATCGGCGGCCACGATCCGGCTGGACGGCGAGGCCCGGATCTGGCTGAGGCCGCATGGGTCGAACGAGTGGCGCCCGCACGCCTATGAGTGGCTCGACCACCTGTTCGGCGGCGACTGCGTCCTTCTGACGAACCGCGCCGTTCTGGCCGCCTTCCGCCAGGACCGGCCCGCCGAGACCGAGGCGGACGCCTACCTGCGCAACCTCGAGATCGAGGGCGCGGTCTATCGAAGCCACGAGGAGCGGCGCTGGATCGATGTCTGACGCAAACGCCTTGCACCCGCTTCTCGGCGCCGTCGCCGATGATTTCACCGGCGCGACGGACCTCGCCAACATGCTGGCGCGCGCCGGCATGCGCACGGTGCTGGCGCTCGGGCGGCCCGAGCCCGGCGAGACGGTGCCCGAGGCCGAGGCCGTCGTGGTGGCGCTGAAGTCGCGCACCGCACCCGTCGCCGAGGCGGTCGCGGACAGCCTCGCCGCCTGGGCGTGGCTGGCCGGGGCCGGCGCGGAGCAGTGCTATTTTAAGTACTGCTCGACCTTCGACTCGACGCCGCAGGGCAATATCGGCCCCATTTCACTGGCGCTGATGAAGGCGACCGGGGCAGACTTCACCGTCTACTGCCCGGCTTTCCCCGAGGCCGGGCGGACGATCTACCAGGGCCACCTCTTCGTCTTCGACAAGCCGTTGAACGAGAGCCCGCTCAAGGACCACCCGCTGACGCCGATGACCGACGCGAACCTCGTCCGCTGGCTGCGGCAGCAGCTGGGCGGCGAGGCGGTCGGGCTGATCCCCTTCGCCGCGCTCGAGGCCGGCGTGAAAGGGGTCGAGCTGGCCATCCATCACCTGCGGGCCGACGGCATCCGCCACGCCGTCGTCGACGCGCTGACGGACCGGCACCTCGAGGTGCTGGGCCACGCCGTCGCCGACCTGGCCCTCGTGACCGCCGGCTCGGGGCTGGGCCTCGGGCTGCCGGACAATTTCGCCCGGGCCGGCAAGCTGGTCGGAGGGCCCGCCGACCTGCTGCCCGAGATCGGCGGCCCCTGCCTGATGCTCTCGGGCTCGTGCTCGGCCGCGACGAACGCGCAGGTGGCACGCTGGGAGGCGTCGGACGGGGCGACGCTGCACCTCGACCCGCTGGAGCTGGCCGAGGGCCGGATGGATGCCGAAGCCGCCTGGGCGTGGGCCGAGGCACGGCTCGACGAGGTCCCCGTGCTGATCGCGGCGACCCAGCCACCCGAGCAGGTGCGCACCGCGCAGGAGCGACTGGGCGCCGCCCGCGCGGCCGCCCTGGTCGAAGAGACCCTCGCCGCGATCGCGACACGCGCGCGGACGCATGAGATGCGCCGCTTCATCGTCGCCGGGGGCGAAACTTCGGGCGCCGTCGCTGCGGCGCTGGAGGTCCGGCGTCTCGCCGTCGGACCGCAGATCGCGCCGGGCGTGCCCTGGTGCGCGACGATCGACGAGGCGCCGATCGCGCTGGCACTGAAATCGGGCAATTTCGGGCGCGAGACCTTCTTCGCCGACGCGCTGGGAATGGCGCCATAGCCATCCTGGATGATGGCAGGCGACGCCGCGACCTCGAGGCGTCTTTCGAAAAGGCGCTCCAGCGACGTCCCGCAGGCCGTGTGCTTCCCTTTGATTGCCCGGCAGCATTGGCATCGGCCCAGTTCGCAGCAGGTCGGCGGGCGACCGCAAAGCCGGTGGACATTCGCGACGTGCAGATCGCCGGCATCGCCAGAGCCCGGAAGGCGACGCTTGCGACGCGCACTTTGCGCCACTTCGAAGGCGTCGGGGTGCCGCTGGTAAACCCCTGGTCCGACTGAAGCGCCGGAACGGGCTCACTCGCCACGCACCGGCTTGCCGCCCAAGCTCTCGTAGAAGCGCACGGCCTGGCTGTCGTCGGCCCGGCCGAAGCCCGCACCCGCGGCGCCAAGGAAGACCTGGAGGGCGGCGGCGCTGACCGGCACCGGGAAACGATGCGCCCGCGCGGCGTCCAGCACGATGCCGAGGTCCTTGACGAAGATGTCGACCGCCGAGCTGGCGCCGTCCGGCGGTTCCAGCATGCGCGGCCCGCGATTGCCCAGCATCCAGGACTGGCCGGCAGAGACGTTGAGGATCTCGAGCACCTGCGCCGGCGCGAGGCCTAGATGCGCGCCAAAGCTCAGCACCTCGGCGGCAACGGCCAGATTGGCGCCGGCGGCGAGCTGGTGCACCATCTTCATGGTCGAGCCCGCGCCCGGCCCGTCGCCCAGCCGATAGACATTCTTGCCCATCGCCCGCAGCAAGGGTTGCGCGGCGCCCCAGGCCTCGTCCGAGCCCGACCCCATGATGGTGAGCGTGCCGCTCTCGGCCCCGACCGTGCCGCCGGAAACCGGGCAATCGAGATAGCGCCAGCCGAGCGCCTCGGCATGCGCGCCGATCCGGGTTGCGGCCTCTGGCGGCACGGTGACCCCTGAGAGCACCAGGGCGCCGTTCGGCAGCGCGCCGTCGGCGGACTGCTCGCCGAACAAGACCTGCTCGAGCTGCGCGGCATTCACGACCATCACCACCAGCGCCTCGGCCCCGTCGCAGGCCTCGGCGACGGTCGCCGCTGCGCCGCCGCCCTGCCCCGCCAGCCAATCGGCGGCCGCGGGCGCGGGATCATAGCCCGTGAGCGCGTGCCCGGCGCCGATCAGCCGCGCCGCCATGCCACGCCCCATGGCGCCGAGCCCCGCGAATGCCACTTTCATGCTTTTCCTCCCTCGCATGGACGCGCCGAGCCTAGGCGCGCGAAGCGCCGCGCGGAAGCCCTTCAGCGGCCGGCTCGGCGGGCAGCCGCGCCCATCCGCGCGAGGTTCGACGCGGCAAACAGCAGCGCCGCGACGGCGACGATCGTCGGGCCTGTCGGCGTGTCGAGCCGCCATGAGGCGGCCAGCCCCGCCAGGACGGCCGCCGCGCCGATCAGCGCCGCGAGCCCTGCCATGCCCTCGGGCGAGCGGGCGAAGGGCCGCGCGGCGGCAGCCGGGATGATCAGGACAGCCGCGATCAGCAGCGCGCCCACGACCTTGATCGCGACCGCAACGACGATCGCCAGCGTCAGCGTCAGCACGTGCTGCTCGCGGCGCGGGTCGATGCCGCTGGCATAGGCCAGGTCCGGGTTCAGCGTCGCCGTCAGCAGGGACGACCAGCGCAGCGCCAACAGGAGCAGGACCACCGCCGACCCGCCCCAGATCACGCCGAGATCGGCCCGGCTGACCGCCAGCAGGTCGCCGAAAAGGTAGGCCATCAGGTCGATCCGGGCGCCGGGCAGCAGCGAGACGGCGACGAGGCCAAAGGCGAGCGCCGAATGCGCGCCGACCCCCAGCAGCGTGTCGGCCGCATAGGTGCGCCCCGTCAGGGTCGACACCGCCAGCGCCATCGCCGCCGCCACGGCCAGGACGCCGAGGTGCACGTCGATCGCCAGCGCGAGCGACAGCGCAACGCCAAGGATGCCGGCATGCGCGGTCGCGTCGCCAATATATGCCATGCGCCGCCAGACGACGAAGCAGCCCAGCGGGCCCGCGGCCAGCGCCACGCCGATCCCCGCCAGCGCGGCGCGCAGGACGAATTCCTCGGGCATCAACCGGCCCCGGCCTGTTCGTCGTGTCGATGGTCGTGATGATGCTGGTAGAGCGCCAGCGCCCCGTCGGTCCCCGTGCCGAACAGCGCGCGGTATTCGGGCGCGGCCGAGACGACGGTGGGCGTGCCCTGGCAGCAGATGTGCCCGTTGAGGCAGATGACGCGGTCGGACGCCCGCATGACGACGTGCAAATCGTGGCTGACCATCAGGACGGCGCAGCCGAGCTCGGCGCGCAGCGCCGCCACCAGCGCGTAGAAGGCGGCCGTGCCGGGCTGGTCGAGCGCCTGCGTCGGCTCGTCGAGCAGCAGCAGGCGCGGCTCGGCCAGCAGCGCGCGCGCCAGCAGCACCCGCTGGAACTGGCCGCCCGAGAGCTCGGCCATGGGCCGGTCGTAGAGATCGGCCACGCCGACGCGTGTCAGGACTGCCTCGGCGGCGCGCCGCTCGCGGCGCCGCGGCAGCCCGAGAAAGCGCCCGACGGCGATCGGCAGCGTCGGGTCGAGCTCGAGCCGCTGGGGGACATAGCCGACGCGCAGCCCAGGCGCGCGGAGGATCCGGCCCGCCGCGACCGGCACCGCGCCGATTAGCGCGCGCAGCAGCGTCGTCTTGCCCGACCCGTTCGGCCCGACGATGGTCACGATCTCGCCAGGGTGGATCGCCAGGTCGATGCCGTGCAGCACAGCCCGCCCGCCAAGGCTGACCGCGAGGTGCTCCGCCCCGATCAGCGTCACTGCGCCGCCGCGGCGCTGCAGGCGGGGCAGACGCCCTCGGCCTCGATGACGGTCCGCTCGATGCGAAAGCCGATCTCCTCGGCGCTGGGGCCGAGCGCGCCCTCGGCGACGGTCGCTTCGGCCTCGGCGACGGTCCGGCACAGCCGGCAGACCATGAAGGCCGGCCGGTGCCGCGTCGCCGGGGTCGGACAGGCGACGAAGGCGTTCAAACGCTCGATTCGGTGCGCAAAGCCGTGCTCGACAAGGAAGTCCAGCGCGCGATAGGCGATCGGAGGATGCGCACCCGACCCCTCCGCCGCCATGCGGGCGAGCACGTCATAGGCGCCGAGAGCCTTGTGCTCCTCGAGCAGGATCTCGAGCGCCCGCCGGCGCAGCGTCGTGAGGCGGAGCCCCCGCTCGGCGCAGATGGTCTCCACGACCTGGATCGTGCGGGTGATGCATCCGGCATGGTCGTGCGAGGCGAAGGGAAGCGTCGTCATGTGTCGGTGGTCAGCTGGGAATCCGCATCTTGAATGAAATGGTATCACATAACATTGTAGTTGACGACCCCATGCTCGAGCGCGACAGAAGGTGATGCTCGCCGTGAACGTGAAACCACTTTTGCCGCTGACACTGACACTGGCCCTTGCCGGCGCCCGACCGGCCGTCGCCGAACCGCCAAGCGTCGCGACCGACATCCCGCCGGTCCACTCGCTGGTTGCCCGCGTCATGCTGGGTGTCGGTGCCCCCAGCCTGATTCTGCCGCCCGGCGCCTCGCCGCATGGCTATTCGATGCGCCCGTCCGAAGCCAGCGCGCTGGCCGATGCCGAGATGGTGGTCTGGACGGGCGCGGCACTGACCCCGTGGCTGGGGCGGTCCATCGAGACGCTTGCGCCCGACGCAGGCACGCTCGAGCTGCTCGACGTCCCGGGCACGACCCTGCTCGGCTTCCGCGAGGGTGCCACGTTCGAGCATCACTCGCATGAAGGTGCTGAGCACGGCGAAGGCGATCATGCCGATCTAGGGAAGGGCGAACACCACGCCGATGCCGAGGAAGGCGAGCACCAGGGCGGCACGCACGAGGGCGTCGATCCGCATGCCTGGCTCGATCCCGACAACGCGAAGCTCTGGCTCGATGCGATCGCCGCGGCGCTGGGCGAGGCCGACCCCGAGCACGCCGACAGCTACGCCCGGAACGCCACCGATGCGAAGGCCGAGCTGACTGCGCTCAGCCGCGAGATCTCTGCGATGGTGGACCCGGTCAGGAGCAGGTCCTTCATCGTCTTCCACGACGCATACCAGTACTTCGAGGACCACTTCGGCCTGAAGGCCGCGGGAGCCATCGCGTTCGGCGATGCCGCGGCGCCGAGCCCTGCGCGCATTGCCGAGATCCGGGCGACCCTCCGCGAAACCGGCGCGCGCTGCGTCTTCGCCGAGCCGCAATTCCCGCCGGACCTGATCGAGACCGTTGTCGAGGGAACGGACGCCCGCTCCGCCTTGCTCGACCCGCTCGGCACCATGCTAGCACCCGGGCCCGAGCTCTATCCGGCGCTGCTGCGCCAGTTGGCCGAAGAGCTGCGGGCCTGCCTGGATCCGGCCGCCTGAGCGGGTTCACCGGGGCTTAATCCTCGCGGAGCGACAACGCCGCATGCGAGTGCCGTGCGCGCGCATGTCGGGGGAAAAGCCATCCGCCGGCGATGGAGGCTCTGATGAAGTCCGGGATTTTTGACGGAAGCCGATGGCGCAGGGCGGCGGCGTGCCTCTTTGTCGCATCGGCCGTCGCCACCGGCGCCGCTGCGACCACGCTGACGGAAGCCCAGTTGCCCGGCAGCGAGTTCTCCGGCGATTGGCGCGCCCCCACCGTCGTCGCCGCGGGGATCGACCGCATCGCCGGAACGGGCGGCCTGCACTCGGACGACTATTTCCTCTTGATCGCTCTGCCTTCCGGTGCCCAGTCGCTGGTGTTCGACTTCGAGGCGCCGGCCGGGATCGGCTACAGCTATTCCGCCGGCGGCACCGTCCTCTTCGATACAAAGCCCTTCGCCTATGAATGGGCCGGGACCTGGGCGGCGACCGTCCAGCTCGACCACAACCGGCGCCGCCAGAGCGTCAGGCTGACGCTGCCCGACACGTTCCGTGGCAGGCTGTTCGTCGCGCTGAACTTCACGCATGGCGAGGAAATCGCCTATTCCGTCTCGGTCCCCTCCAACGCCGTGATCACCGCACGCCCAGGCGCCGTGCCCACGCTGCCCATCCGCTGGCTGGACCCTGCGCCTCCCGCTCCGGGCGTACCCGGCCGTCGCGTCAGCCAGCCCGGAGCGTAACCGGGACAGTCCGTCACATCGAGGCGAGGATGACGGCGAGGAGGCGATCAGGTGGCGGCCGCGAGCGCCTCGGGCATGGCGTGGGCCAGGATCGCCAAGTCGGCCTCTCGCCCCGCGCTGATACGGATGCAGCGGTCGAGCGGCGCCACGCCCGGCATGCGGACGAAGATATCGCGCACGATCAGCTCGCGCAGCACGGCGCGCGCGAAGTCGCCGTCGCGGCCGCAGTCAATGGTGACGAAGTTCGCCGCCGATGGCAGCGCCGTGAGCCCGCTTGCCTCAGCGATCCGCGCAATGACGCCCCGCGCGGCGGCGACCTGCTCGACCACCCAGCCGAGATGCGCCCTGTCCTCGAGGGCCGCCAGCGCCGCCGCCTGCGCGACCCGGCTGACGCCGAAATGGTTGCGGACGCGGTCGAAGGCCGCGGCGAGCGCGGGATGCGTGACCGCATAGGCGATGCGCAGGCCCGCCAACCCATAGGCCTTGGAGAAAGTGCGAAAGCGGATCACCCGCGGGTCATCCAGGTCCCAGCGGGGCGCCGTGCCCTCGGGCGCGAACTCGATATAGGCCTCGTCGAGGCAGAGCAGCGTGCCCTCCGGCAGCGCGTCGATCAGCGCCTGGACGCGGGCGGCGCCGTGCCAGCTGCCCATCGGATTGTCCGGGTTGGCCAGAAAGACCAGCTTCGCGCGATGCTCGCGCGCGGCGCTGGCAAGCGCTTCGACGTCCTCGGCGTCGTCGCGATAGGGCACGGTGACCAGGCGCCCGCCATAGCCCGCGACGTGGTAGTTGAAGGTCGGGTAGGCGCCGAGCGAGGTCACGACCACATCGCCCGGCTCGACGAACAGCCGGACCGTGTAGCCAAAAAGCCCGTCGATGCCCTCGCCGATGACGATGCTCTCCGGCGGCAGGTCGTGGCGGCGGGCCAGCGCCTGGCGCAGCTCATGGATGTTCGGGTCGCAATACCTCCACTGCTCGGGCGCGGCGCGGCGCATCGCCTCGACGGCGGCCGGCGAGGGACCGAAGACGCTCTCGTTCGCCCCGATGCGCGCCCGGAAGGGGCGCCCGCTCGTTCGCTCCTGCGCCTCCGGCCCGACAAAGGGCACGGTGGCCGGCAAGCCCTCGACGATCCGGGTCAGGCGCGGGCGGGCCCTCTCCGGCGCTGGCTCAGGCGCGCGCACGGAGCCACCTCGCCGCGTCCATGGCGTAGTAGGTCAGCACCCCGGCGCAGCCGGCGCGCTTGAAGGCCATCAGGCTCTCGATCATCACCTTCTCGCCGTCGAGCCAGCCGTTGCGGGCGGCCGCCTGCAGCATCGCGTACTCGCCGCTGACCTGGTAGGCGAAGGTCGGCACGCGGAACTCGTCCGCGACGCGCCGGCAGATGTCGAGATAGGGCATGCCGGGCTTGACCATCACCATGTCGGCGCCCTCGGCCAGATCCGCCGCCACCTCGCGCAGCGCCTCGTCCGTGTTCGCGGGATCCATCTGATAGGTCTTCTTGTCGCCGCGCAGCATGGCCCCCGAGCCGACCGCGTCGCGGAACGGGCCGTAGAAGGCGCTGGCATACTTCGCCGCATAGCTCATGATCGTCACATGCGGAAAATCGTGCTCCTCCAGCGCGCGGCGGATCACGGCGATGCGCCCATCCATCATGTCGGACGGCCCGAGGATGTCGCAGCCGGCCTCAGCCTGCGCCAGCGCCTGGCGCTCCAGCGCCAGCAGCGTCTCGTCATTGGCGATCTCGATGCCGCGCTCGGTGTCGCGCACGATGCCGTCATGGCCGTCCGAATTGTAGGGGTCGAGCGCCACGTCCAGCATGACACCGAGGTCCGGCACCGCCTGCTTCACCGCGCGGGTCGCTCGGCAGACCAAGTTCTCAGGGTTCCACGCCTCCTCCGCCTCCGGCGTCTTGAGCGCGGGATCGGTGAAGGGGAAGATGGCGATGGCCGGGATGCCGAGCTCGGCCGCCTCCTCGGCCCGGCGCGCCAGCCGGTCGATCGTCAGGCGCTGGGCCGCCGGCATCGAGGGGATCGGCTCGTCCCGCCCGTCGCCATCGACGACGAAGCATGGCCAGATCAGATCGCCCGGGGTCAGCACGTTCTCGGCCACCAGCGAGCGGATCCACGGCGCCTGGCGCAGCCGGCGCGGCCGGCTCGCCGGAAACGGGGCGGGTTGCAGCATGGGCTCCGGTCCTTGTATTCGGGGCGCGCGACACTAGGCGCCGCCGGCTTAGGGGGCAACACCATCGGGGGCAAGCTTTGGCCGAGCCTGAGATCCTCTTCGAACAGCGCGGGCGCCTCGGGCTCGTCACGCTGAACCGGCCGAAGGCGATGAACGCGCTGACGCACGGCATGGCGCTGGCGCTCGAGACGCAGCTCGACGCCTGGGCGGCCGACGTCTCGATCGGCGTCGTCGCCATCCGCGGCGCCGGCGACCGGGCCTTTGCCGCCGGCGGCGACATCCGCGCGCTCTACGATGCCGGGCGACCCGGACAGGGCGACGGGCGGCGCAACTTCGCCTTCTTTGCCGACGAGTACCGGCTGAACACCAGGATCAAGCGCTACCCGAAGCCCTATGTGGGCGTGATGGACGGCGTGGTCATGGGCGGCGGCGTCGGCGTCTCGGTGCACGGGACGCGCCGGGTGGCGGGAGACCGCACCGTCTTCGCCATGCCCGAGACGGGCATCGGCCTCTTTCCCGACGTGGGCGCGACCCATTTCCTGCCGCGCCTGCCCGGCCAGACCGGCATGTGGCTGGGCCTGACCGGCGCGCGGCTGAAGACGGCGGACGCGGTCGCCTGCGGCATCTGCGACTTCCACGTCCCCACGCCCGTCATGGACGAACTGGTCGACGCGCTGGCCCGGTTCGACGCCGCCGGGCGTGAGCCGAGCGAGGCGCTCGACTGGATCCTCGAGGCCTTTGCCCGGGCACCTGAAGACGAGACTGTGCTCGACCGCCACCGCGAACGCATCGACCGCTGCTTCGGCGCGGACAGCGTCGAGGGGGTGCTGGCGGCGCTGGAGGCGGACGGCCACGAATGGTCACTGACCCAGCGCGACGCGATCCTGACCAAGTCGCCCACCTCGACCCGCATCGCCTTTCGCCAGATCCGCGCGGGCGCAGGGCTGGAGTTCGAGAACTGCATGCGCCTCGAATACCGCCTCGCCCGCTATTGCATGACGCACCCCGACTTCTACGCAGGCGTGCGCGCCGTGATCGTCGACAAGGACAACCGCCCGCGCTGGCAGCCGGCGACGCTGGACGAGGCAACGGACACCTATGTCGCCGAGGCCTTCGCCCCGCTCGGACCGGAGGAGTTGAGCCTGTAGGGCGGATGCTTGCACCCACCCTCGCTGCCCGCAGCTCAGGCTGACGGTGGGTGCTTGCACCCACCCTATTCGGCGGCCGCGCGCTCCGCCGCCCGTCGGCCGTCGACGATCGTCACGTCGCGCTTCGGGTAGGGGATCTGGACGCCATTGGCCTTCAGCGTGTCCCAGATCGCAAGGTAGACGCTGCCCCGCACGTTGGTCAGCCCTTTGCTGGGGTCGTAGATCCAGAAGCGCACGATGAAATCGATCGAGCTGTCGCCGAAGCCGACGATATGGCAGACGGGCGGCGGGTCGCTCGACACCCTGGGCACCTCCTTCGCCGCATCGACGACGATCCGGCGAACGAAATGCGGGTCCGACTCGTAGCTCACGCCGAAGAAGATATCCAGCCGCACCAGATCGGACGAATGCGACCAGTTCACCACCTGGCCGGTGATCAGGTCCTCGTTCGGGATCAGGTACTCGCGCCCGTCGCGCGTCAGCACCGAGACGCAGCGCGCGCCGAGCGAGGTGATCCAGCCGAACGTCTCGCCGAGCGAAATGACGTCGCCGGGCTTGATCGACTTGTCCATCAGCAGGATGACGCCCGAGACGAGGTTGGAGACGATCTTCTGCAGCCCGAAGCCGAGCCCGAGACCGATGGCCCCCGACAGCACCGTCAGGCTGGTCATGTCGAAGCCGACCGACTGCAGCGCGACGACGATCGCGATGGCGAACAGCGTGATTCGGATCAGCTTGTCCGACAGCACCTTCATCGAGGGCGAGATGTCCTCGTCGCGCTCGATACGCGCGGCGATCAGCCGGCCGACCCACGAGGCGAGCGTCAGCAGGACGGCCAGCGTCACGCAGACCTTCAGCACCAGCAGCAGCGACAGGCGGACCTGGCCCAGCTGGACGGCGGCGCTGTCGAGCACGCCCTCGGTCTCGTCCAGCCAGCCGAGGAGGTGGAGCGTCACGAACGCCCAGGCACCCCACGAGACCAGCAGCCGGGCGACCCGGTTGCGGATCAGCCGTGTCGTGACGGCGACAAAGACCCAGGCCGTGGCCAGGCTGGCGCCGAGCGTCACCAGATAGCTGCGGCTCGGCCAAGTGACGGACTGCAGAATGGCGACAGCGGCCCAGGCGAGCACGACGAAGATCAGCGGGCGCAGGCGATGGTAGACGATCAGCAGCAGCCGCAGACGGGCCTTGGTGGCGCCCTCCATGCCGGACATCCAGGCCCGCATCCGCGGCGACAGCCAGCGGTTGAGCAGGTGCGCGACCAGGAAGCAGGCCAGCAGGATGCCGATCTGGTAGAGGCGCCAGGGCTGCAGCAGCGCGGTGGCGGTGTTCTCCAGCTTCGGCCAGAACCGCGTGACCCAGTCGCTCAGGGCGTCGACATCCATCCGCCGAGAATAAGCGGATCTGCCCGGCTGTCGACAGTCGGCGCGCCGGCACCGCACGCCGGCGGCGGCCAACCGGGAACAACCACGACGGACTCTTCGCACGCGGCAGCCGCAATCGATCAGGAGGTGAACAGCACATCACTTGGCTGAGCGGCTCAAAATTCAGCTTCTCTGCAGATAAATTGTATCGAAAACGAACACTGTTCGCAAAGCGCGAAGCAATTTCGAATAGTTTGACGGATGTCAGAGAAAACTGTATCTCGCTGCACGCGGAAGCAAGTTCGTCTGCGCCGGAGATTCATCAAAGTTAATAGCGGCGCAACAGAATAATTGCATGCCAGCATGTGTCACGCTTGAGGAGTAAGACGTGCGAAAGATTCTTGTTAGTTCCGCCTTTGTCTCGGTTCTATCTTCAGTGGCGGTCGCCGCTCCGCTGAACACGGTTCAGTACACCGGCGACGCTGCTTTCCAGGCTGCTGCCGGCGCTGGTGGCGACAAAGCGGTTGCGGAGTTCCGCTGGGGAAACAACAATCCCGAGGCCGGCGTTTGGGAGTTCGCGGTTGGCAACCCCACCTCGAATGCCACCACCCAGTCTCAAGGCGGCCACAAATGGACCGAGGGCAACCAAACCTGGGCTTTTCTGCTGACCTATGACGGCGCCGGTGGGCTGACCCTCGATTTCAGCGGCGAGCAGCTCACCCACGCGATCACTGTCGGCGGCTATTCCGCCCTGGCGCTCCGGGCGGACGGCCGCAAGGGCGATCCGACGATCAGCAATCTCAAGTTCAACGACATGGCTTTCGGCCCGCTCACGGCCGACGACGTCGTGTCCTACATCGCGCTCACCAATGTCGACGTGATGAGCGCGTGGACGCTCAGCGGCGACATCTTTTTTAATTCGGTCAACGACGGACCTGACGGCGGCAACAACAACCAGTCGCGGCCTTCCTTCCAGGTCAAGCTGGCCGATCTCCCCGTCTCGGAGGTGCCGCTGCCGGCAGCCGTCTGGTCGCTGCTGGCCGGGCTAGCGGGCCTTGGCTTCATCGGCCGGCGGCGCACCAGCGCGGCTACCTGAACCCGTCCGCTCGATCGGACAAGACGAGCCGGCGAAGGGCCTCTTTGGAGGGCCCTTCCCCTTTAGGGCGAGCGAGCGTGCCGTCACTCGCTTGGCTTCCGTGGCAGCATCCCGGCAGGACCCCGCTTTCGCCATCTTGCGCGCAGGCCCGCCCGGCGCTACCTGCCCGCGCATGACGCACGTGACGAAGATCGTCTCGGGCGCCGTCACGGTTGGCGGCGCGCCCGAGGGCTGGGACGCGAAGCTGGTCGCCGACCAGGTCGCCAAGCTTGGCAAGCCGCTGATTCATGTCGCGCGCGACGACACGCGCGCCGCCGCGATGGTCGAGGCGCTCGGCATCTTTGCGCCCGGCCTGCCCGTCCTGCAGCTGCCCGCCTGGGATTGCCTGCCCTATGACCGGGTCTCGCCCAACCCGGCGATCTCGGCGGCGCGCATGGCGACACTGGCGACGCTGGCGCAGGGCTGGAACCGTCCGTCGGTGGTGCTGACCACCGTCGCCGCGGCGACCCAGCGCGTGCCGGCACACGAGATCGTCCGGGATCTCAGCTTCACAGCCGCCGTGGGCAGGCAGGTCGATCTCGACGCGCTTCTTCGCTGGCTGGCCGATATGGGGTTCAACCGCGTCTCGACCGTCATCGAGCCCGGCGACTTCGCCGTGCGCGGCGGCATCGTCGACCTGTTCGCGCCGGGCGACGCCCTGCCCGTGCGCCTCGACTTCTTCGGCGACGTGCTCGAGGGCGCCCGCCGCTTCGACCCGGAAAGCCAACGCACCGTCGAGAAGGTTGCCCGGATCGAGCTCGCCCCCGCCTCCGAGGTCGTGCTCGACCCGGCGTCGATCCAGCGCTTCCGCACCCGCTACCGCGAGACCTTCGGCGCCGCCCGGCCCGACGACCCGCTCTACGCCGCCGTCTCCGAGGGGCGGAAGTACCAGGGCATGGAGCACTGGGTGCCGCTCTTCCAGGGGCGGATGGAGACCGTCTTCGACTACTTGCCCGGCGCGCAGGTCACGCTCGACCACCGCGCTGACGAGGCGGCGGCCGCCCGCCTCGACATGATCGCCGAGCATTACCAGGCCCGCGTCGGCGCGGGCGGGGCCGGCGAGGCGCCCTACCGCGCCTGCCCGCCCGAGCTGCTCTATCTCGACGATGCCGGCTGGCAGCGCGCGCTGGCCGACCGGGCCGCATCCAAGGGGGTGCGCCGCTTCGCGCCCGAAAAGCCGGCGCTCGGGCCCGGCATCGTCGACGCCGGCGGCCGGATCGGCCGCTCCTTCGCGCCCGAGCGCCAGCAGGACGGCGTGAACGTCTTCGAGGCCCTGGTCGAGCATACCCGCGCCCGCGCCAAGCACGGCCCCGTCGTTGTTGCCTCCTACTCCGAGGGCGCGCGCGAGCGTCTCGGCACGCTTCTGGCAGATCACGGGCAGGAGGGCGCGCGTCAGATCGCCGCCTGGACCGACGTCAAGCCGGGCGTCAACCTGCTCGTCTGGGGTCTCGAGCGCGGCTTCGAGGCGCCGGGCCTGACGGTCATCTCCGAGCAGGACGTGCTCGGCGACCGGCTGATCCGCAAGGCCCGTCGGGCGCGGCGCGCCGAGAACTTCCTCACCGAGCACCAGTCGCTCACCCCCGGCGACCTTGTCGTCCACGCCGACCACGGTATCGGCCGCTACACGGGGCTGGAGACCGTCACCGCCGCGGGCGCGCCGCACGAATGTCTGGCGCTCGAATACCACGGCGGCGACCGCCTCTATCTGCCCGTCGAAAACATCGAGCTGCTGACCCGCTATGGCCAGGAGACGGGCGACCTCGACCGGCTGGGCGGCGGCGCCTGGCAGGCCAAGAAGGCCAGGCTCAAGCAACGCATCCGCGACATGGCCGAGCGGCTGATCGCGGTCGCCGCCGAGCGGGCACTGCGCAAGGCGGACGTGCTCGAGCCCGAGACCGACAGCCACGCCTATGAGCGGTTCTGCGCCCGCTTCCCCTACCAGGAGACGGACGACCAGCTGCGCGCCATTGCCGACGTGCTGTCCGACATCGGCAGCGGCCGGCCGATGGACCGGCTGATCTGCGGCGACGTCGGCTTCGGCAAGACCGAGGTGGCGCTGCGCGCCGCCTTTATCGCCGCCCTGTCGGGCGTGCAGGTCGCCGTCATCGCCCCCACCACGCTGCTGGCCCGCCAGCACGCCAAGACCTTCGCCGAGCGCTTTGCCGGCACGGGGCTCCGCGTCCGCCAGCTCTCGCGCTTCGTCCCCGCCAAGGAGGCGGCCGAGACGCGAAAGGGGCTGGAGGACGGCTCGATCGCCATCGTCGTCGGCACGCACGCGCTGCTGGCGAAATCGGTCAAGTTCTGCAAGCTCGGCCTGCTCGTCATCGACGAGGAGCAGCATTTCGGCGTCGCCCACAAGGAGCGCCTCAAGGCGCTGCGCGCCGATGTCCACGTCCTGACCATGACGGCGACGCCCATCCCGCGCACGCTGCAGCTCGCCATGTCGGGCGTGCGCGAGCTCTCGGTCATCGCCACGCCGCCCGTCGACCGGCTGGCCGTGCGCACCTATGTCGCCCCCTTCGACACGGTCACCGTCCGCGAGGCCCTGCTGCGCGAGCGCTATCGCGGCGGCCAGGCCTTCTTCGTGGTCCCGCGCATCGCCGACCTGCCCGAGGCCGAGGCCTGGCTTAAGGACAACGCGCCCGAGGTCAGCTACCTCGTCGCGCACGGCCAGATGGCGGCGACCGAGCTCGACGACCGGATGAACGCCTTCTACGATGGCCGCTATGACGTGCTGCTCTCGACGACCATCATCGAGTCCGGCCTCGACATCCCGACGGCCAACACGCTGATCGTCCAGCGCGCCGACATGTTCGGCCTGGCCCAGCTCTACCAGCTGCGCGGCCGGGTCGGCCGCGCCAAGCTGCGCGCCTATGCCTACCTGACCACCCAACCCCGCAAGCCGCTGACCCCGCAGGCCGAGCGCCGCCTGCGCGTCCTCGGCTCGCTCGACACGCTCGGCGCCGGGTTCCAGCTGGCCAGCCATGACCTCGACATTCGCGGCGCCGGCAACCTGCTGGGCGAGGAGCAGTCCGGCCACATCCGCGAGGTCGGCTTCGAACTCTACCAGGAGATGCTGGAGGAGGCGATCGCCCGGCTGCGCAGCGGCGAGGACGTCGAGACCCAGCCCGAAGGCGGCTGGTCGCCGCAGATCAACCTGGGCGTGCCTGTGCTGATCCCCGACGACTATGTGCCGGACCTCGACGTCCGCCTGGGCCTCTACCGCCGGCTCTCGACCCTCGATACGCGCGCCGACCTGGAAGGCTTCGCCGCCGAGTTGCACGACCGCTTCGGCAAGCTGCCCGCCGATGTCGAGACGCTGCTGAAGATCGTCCAGGTCAAGACGATGTGCAAACGGGCCGGCATCGAGCGCCTCGACACAGGCCCCAAGGGCGCGACCGTGATCTTCCGGAACAACAGGTTCTCGGACCCCGCCGGGCTGGTCGACTATCTCCAGGGGCAGAACGGCCACGCCAAGGTGCGGGACAACCGGCTCGTCATCCGCCGCGACTGGACGGTCGACAAGGACCGGGTGCGCGGCGCCTATGCCATCGCCCGCGACCTCGCGCGCCTTGCGGAAAAGGCGCAGAAGGCGGCCTGATCCGAGGCAGGGCCGCCGGCGATGCGGGAGAGCCGTCGCCGGTCAGGCAGGCTCCTCCTCGTCACCCCTTTGCTCCGGCGCGGCCTCGGCCGCCATGTGGTCGGCGGCGGGAATCGCCTCGAAGTCGATCATGGTATGGCCGGCGGAATCGGCGAAAATCGGCTCGTCTTGCATGAAACCCTCTCGGCAAACTGCGGTCACCGAGAACGCAGGGGGCTGGGCGCCGTTCCTCAGCCCCGGTCCTCAGCCCCGGTCCTCAGGCCGGTCCTCGCCACCGTTCCTTGGCGCAGTTCCTCAGCCGAGCCGCGGCCATGTGTCCGAGAGCCGATAGCCGGCCGGCCATGGGTCTTGGGGATCCAGCCACAACTGCCGCGTGCCGGTGAGCCAAGCCCGCCCGGCGACCGTGGGGACGATCGCCGGGCGACCGGCGGCGGACGCCTCCGCCTCGATCCGGCAGTCGAAGCGCGACCCGACGATCGAGACGCCGCGGAAGGCGTCACCGACGCGCAGCTCGCCCCTGGCATGGAGAACCGCCATGCGCGCCGAGCAACCGGTCCCGGTGGGCGAGCGGTCGATCTTGCCGGGCCGCACGACGACGGCGTTCCGGCCGGTGGGGACGCCGTCGTCCAACTCGATCGCCGCCGCGATCTGGCAAAAGCTGATGTGATCCCATTCCGGGTTCTCAGGGTGCCGGAAGCCCAGCTGCTCGTTCGCGGCGCGCGTGATGCGCATCCCCGCCTCGGCCAGTTCGCGGGCCTCGTCCGGGGCGATCCGGAAGCCCAGCGCCGCCGCATCGACGATGACGAAGCTGTCGCCACCATAGGCCGTGTCGACCGTCAGCGTGCCGACCCCCTCCACCTCCAGTGACGCGCCCAGCCGGTCGGCAAAGCTCGGCACGTTCGTGATCTCGATCCGCTCGACGCGGCCCTGGCTGCAGGCGGCGCGCACCCGCACGAGCCCCGCCGGCGCCTCGAGCACCAGCTCGGTCGCCGGCTCGGTCATCGGCAGGATACCGGCCTCGAGCAGCACCGTGGCGACGCAGATTGAATTCGAGCCTGACATTGGCGGCGTGTCCTCGGGCTCCATGATGATGAAGCCCATGGCGGCCTCGGGCCGCTTTGGCGGCACCAGCAGGTTGACGTGGCGGAAGATGCCGCCCCGCGGCTCGTTGAGGACAAAATCGCGCAGGGCACCGTCCCGCGCGATCCAGCGCGATTGCTCCCACAGCGTCGCGCCCGGCGGCGGCGGCACGCCGCCGATGATCACATCGCCGACCTCGCCCTCGGCGTGGCACCCGACGATCTGCACCAGTCGCGCGCTGCGCATTGCTTCAGGCCCCCCGCCTGCCGGCGCCCGTCAGTAACCGCCGATGCCTGTCAATGCACGCCGCCAGGCCCCGGCAATGCGGCGCGCAGCGCACCCAGCGACACCGGCTTGCGCACCCAGCCGAGCGGCTTTGCCGCTTGCGCCCGCTCGAAGAGCTCGGTGTCCTTGTAGGCCGAGACGAAGATCGACCGGATGCCATGCGTGTCGAAGATCTCGATCGCCGTGCTGATCCCGTCGCGGGGACCAGCGAGCTTGATGTCCATGGTCAGAAAATCGGGCTTGGTATCGGCCGCCATTTGCAGGGCGCGCTCGGCTGTGTTCGCCGATCCGACCACCTCGATGCCGAGTTCGGCGAGCATCATCTCGATCTCGAGCGCGATGATGAACTCGTCCTCGACGATCAGGGCGCGCAGCTTGCGCATCCTGGGGGCCGCTTGACCCCCGCCGGAGGGATCGGGATGCAGCAGCACGGCCGGGGGCGCCTGCAGCGGACTGACAACCAGCACCATCACCTCGTCTTCCCGATCGCCGGCGCGGCCGACGGCACCATCAATACTCCGCAACATCATGTGCCTCAAGTCAAACTCGCCCCAGAATTGGCGTCTGCTCGCGGCCGCGGCACACCGAGTGCCATCACCCCCTCAGGAGCGGTCGCCAAAGGTCACGACGCTCTTGGCACCGCTTTCGTTCCCGAGTGCCAGCGAGGCGCCGATCTGCCGGCATAGGCCGCGGATCAGCGTCAGGCCGGAGCTCCTCGTCGTCTCGCTCCCCTCGGGATAGCCCTTGCCATTGTCGTGAACCGTCAGCCGCAGCTGACCGTTGGCCCGGTCCAGGCGCAGCCGCACGATGCGGGCACCGCCATCCACGCCATGCTTGATCGAGTTGGTGACGAGCTCGTTGACGATCAGCGCCAGGCAGTGCGCCCGGTCCTGCGACAGCCGCACCTCTGCGATGTCGACATCGATCGACACGCCATCCTCGGCACTGTCCTTGATCGCCTGCGCCAGCCGGCCGAAGAGCTCGCTGGCCGAGATGTCGCCGCCCGACTGCGCCTCGTAGATCAGGTCCTGCGTCGTCGCCAACGCCAGGAACCGTTGCTTCACGCTCGCGGCCAGTCGCCGTACGTCCTGGGACGACGTGTTCGTCGCCGACATCGTCAGCAAGGACATCATCATCTGGATGTTGTTCTTCACCCGATGCTGCAGCTCGCGCATCAGTGTGCGGTTCTCGAGCAGCGCTTCGTGCAAGACCGCCTTTTCGCGGACGCGACGGCGCAGCTCGTCATCCAGTTGGCGAATGCGATCCGCCAGGACGGAGAAGCGGTCGTCGCCCGGTTTGACGCAGCGCAGCATCAGCGTGACGTCGGGCGTCGCGCCGGAGAGCCTGGCGCAGTGCACGCGGTAGCGTACCTCGCCATCGCGGGTCCGGAAGACGAGCGCGCCGGGCAAGGGCGAGCCCGTCCCCCGGGCGCGCCGGATATAGCGCTCGACCTCCCCGGCCGGGGTAGCCAGCCGCTCGGCGAGGTGACCCTCGGCTACCTCCGGCCCCAATGACGCGATCGCCGACCGGTTCGCAGTGCGGATGCCTCCATCGCCCGCCAGCAGGAAGGCGGGCTCGGGCAGCGCGTCGAGGATCCCCTGCGCCAGCGCCGCGATCATCGGGCCGCGATCATGGGGCCGCGATCATAGTTCGGTGCCGAAATACTCGCGCGCGTCGGGCTCTGGGTTCGCGGTCGGCTTCAGGTGCACGACCACGCGGCATCCCGGGTGCCCCGTTGCGATCGCCTCCTCGATCTGCACGCGCGCGTAGCCGAGATTACGCGCCGAGATCGAGCCGAAGACATTCGAGGTCATCATGCACAGCGACGGCCGCCCCTCGACATAGGCGCCGAAGGGGCAGGCCCGGTTGCCGAGAACGATGCGGTCCTCGGTCTCCTCGATGACGTAGAACTGCCCCTCGATCCGCCGCTTGAGGTCGACGAGAACCTCGCCGACCTGGGCGCGCGTCAGCCGGTCGACGCCGAGCGCCGTGCGGTAGCCATTGTCGATCTGCTCGCCGATCGAGCCACCGACCACGCTGATATAGCCGGCGGCCTCGTCCACGCCGACCACGCTCTCCAGGGTGCCGGCAAGCTCGCGCAGCAGGTTCCGCAGGAAAACGTCCCGATCCAGCGGCAGCTGGGCGGCCGATACGCGACCTTCACCGCTCGTTCCGGGTGCTCCAACCGACATCCGATCCTCCACTCACCCGCTCCGCCCGGCCCCGCATCGGCCTCACGCCCGGTCGCGCGGCTTGCGTTGGCGATCAGCCGGCCGGCGCCGGGTTGGTGCCAAGCTTTTCGCTGAACTGCTCGAAAGCAAGAATGGCGTCCGCAGCATACATCAGGGCCGGGCCGCCGCCCATGTAGACCGCCATGCCGAGCGCTTCCTCGACCTCCTCCCGCGTCGCTCCGGCCTTCACCAACGCCTCCATATGGAAGCCGATGCAGCCGTCGCACCGGGTCGCGACGCCGATCGCGAGCGCGATCAGCTCTTTCGTCTTGGTGGTCAGCGCCCCTTGCTTGGTGGCCGCGCCCGCCATGGCGCTGAACCCTGCCATGGTGTCCGGGATCTCCTTGCGCAGCATCCTGATGCCGCCGACGATCCGTTGGGTGATCTCGGGATAGGACTTGCTCATCGCCGCCTCGCCGACCTGCGCGCCGGCACATAGTAGAGGCCGCCCGAAGGCTGTCAACGAGCCGCCGCCCAGCAATGCCGGTTGGGCGATGCCCGGCCCGCCACTTCTGCAGCCACGCCGAGCCGTCCGGGGCCTCAACCCCCGACGGCCGGGATGACCGGAAACTGGCCGACCTTGCCCAGCTGCGCCGGCGCCGCGTCCTGCTGCATGACCAGCTCGACCGATTGGCCGCCGAAGACGATGCCGCCCTCGGCGAGCCGGGCGCGCAGCCCGGCATCGACCAGCCGCGAGAGCAGCTCGTCCAGCCGCTCGCGCAGCTTCTCGCGCGTGTCGACGCCCTCGAGGTCGAGCCCCATCTCGCGCGCATCGAGCACGATGCCGACCGGCGTCGAGACACCCGGTCCATCGGGCGCCAGCCGCAGCTTCACCGCGGCGACCCGGCCGACCGTCTTGCCGCCCAGCGTCACCGGCGCGCCGCGGGCGAGCCCGCCGGCCGGCTGGTCGAACATCAGCGCATAGGACAGCCGCGGCCCGGTCGCCGTCGCCATCGCGTCCTCGCGCGTCTGGTAGAGCGTGAAGCTGGCATCCGCCTCGGCGGCGGACCCCTCCAGCACCTTCGGCGTCTCGAAGGCGACGGCGCCCGTGGCAATGGCGCCAAGCGAGGGCAGGTTGACGTCGAGCCCACCCCCGCCCCTGGAGAGCGCCAGCCCGCCGGCCCGCCAGAACACGCTCGCCTGGCGTACGAGGCCGGCATACTCCTCGCGCACGAAGACCGGCACCTCGACGCTCTGCTCGCCGAAGCGCACGCCGAGGACGCGGCCGACCTGAAGCCCGCGGAAGCGCACCGGCGCACCGGCGGACAGCCCCTCGGCCTGGTCGGCGGTCAGCACGAAGACCCGTCCGGCCGCGTCGGGCGCGAGGATCGGCGCCTCGGTCAGCCCGTCGAACGTCTTGGCGTCGCCCTCACCGTCGGGATCGATCGCGACATGGGCGCCCGAGATGAGGTTGGTGATATCGCCGCCCGACAGCCCGGGCTTGACGATCCAGAACCGTGTGCCGTCGCCGAGATGACCCTCCATCACCTCCTGCAGCTCGAGGGTCAGGTCCACCCCGCCGAGCCCCTCGGCGACCCGAATACCGTCGACGCTGCCGACCTGCACGCCCTTGTAGCGCACCGGCGCGCCGGGCTTGATCCCCTCGACATCGGCGAAATGGACCGTCACCTGCCGCGGCCCCCAAATCCACTCCTCGCCGACCAGCCACAGCGCGACGCCGACCGCCACCGCTGGCACCAGCCACACCCAGCCAGGCCAGCGCGTGCGGCGCATGCGCGCCTGGCCCTGGCGCTCGTCCGCGCGCTCGCTGCGGCTCTCGTTCATGGCTTCCTCCGTCATTTCCTGGCCTCCGCCGCGGCCCACATCAGGCGCGCATCGAAGGTGCGCGACGCGATCATCGTCAGCACGACGACCAGCGCGAAGGGCAGCGCCCCCGCCCCGGCCTGGACCGAGACGATGCCCGGATACGCCATCATCGCCGCGTTCAGCGCCACGATGAACGGATCCACGAACGACCAGTGGTTGATCTCGTCGACGAACCTGTGCACCCGCGTGCGCAAGCGCAGGGCGCGCCAGTGCGGGAACCTCACGCTCAGCGTCAGCCAGGTCAGTGCAACCAGCTTCATCGCCGGGATGCCGACGCTGACCAGAAAGACAAGCACGCCGAGATACCAAAAGCCGCGATCGAACAGCTCTGCCACGCCGTCGAGGATCGTCCGCTCCATTACGCCGTTCGGCTGCACGCTGACGACCATCGGCAGGGCATAGGCGGGATAGAGCAGGAACACCGAAGCGAGCGTCAGCGCCGTCGTGCGCTGCAGCGAGTCGGGCTTGGCGGCATGGAGCGTCCGGGCGCAGCGCGGGCAGGGCTCGCCCTCCCGCTCGGCCGGCAGCACCATCAGGCAGGCGCTGCAGCCGACTGCCGGCGTGTCGGGCGACACCACCGCGTCCGCCCTGATGGCCGTCCAGACGCGCCGCCGGTCGAGCGAGGCCTCGGCGACCATCAGCAGCACGGTGCCGGCGACAAAGCACCAGCCGCCGGGCAGCACCTCGACGTCCAACTGCGCCGAGACGCGGCTGTAGGTCACCGCGCCCGCCGCGAGGAACACCTGCGCCATCGACCAGCCGCGCAGCGCCTCGGCAACGCGGAAGAGGCGGCCCTGCCATTCCCGCTCACGGACGCCGAGCCGCAGCGCGCCCAGCACCGCCACGAGCATCGCCGCGCGCAGCATCGGCACGATGACGACGAACACGGCGACAAGGGCCGCCATGATCGGCCAGCCATCCGAGAAATAGGCATAGGCGCCGTCGATCGGCCGGGACTCGACCGCCGCGCCCAGGAGCTCCGACCGCATGGCCGGCAGCACGTTGCCGGGCAGGAAAAGGGCGAACGCTGCGCCGGCCAGGGCCAGCGCAGCTCCGGCGCTGCGGCCGGCCGTGCGCTCGAGCGTCGTGTCGCAGCGTTCGCATTCGGCGGTCGCGCCCGCGGACAGTGGCGGAATGCGCTGCACGGCGCCGCATTCCGGGCAGCCGACCACCGAGAATGGTGCTGCGAATGGTGCTGCGGCCGTCGTCGGCGCGATCTTTGCGTAGAGAGGAACGGTTGTCACGTCGGCCTAACGCCCCTTGCGATGGAAGGGTTCACGTCCGTCCGCACACCGCCTCGCGGCGCCCGAGACGCGCCCCATAACGGGTTCGCGTGCGCCACGCAGGGGCCGATGCACGGAACGCGCCGGCCGTCGCGCGTGTTGATGCTTTGATGGCGTTCGCGCAGCGCACCGCAGCCGGCGCGAGCCGCCCAAGCAAGGAGAGCGCCATGAGCGACACCCATGCCCATACGGCGAAGGCGCAGGCTGATGTTCAGCGGGCGGATGTCCAGCACGGCAAGCCGCACACTCCACTCGGCCATGTCGAGGCCGAGCGCCCCTCGGTCGACCGCCTGGGCGGGCGGCAGACGAAGCCTTTCGTGCCTTGGTTCACCGCGGCCGCAATTGCGGCGATCGTCGTCGTCGCCGTGCTGATCTTCGCGACCTGATCCGCCTGCGAGCGCAAACTCCGTCTGCGAGACCAGACAAAGCCCGCTGGGGACGGAACCCTTGCCGGCGCTGACGGTTAGTTTCGCATGGCGAGCATTTGCTGGCCTCCTCAATGTAAAGACCAGAGAGGTGAACGACATGAAGACTTTCCTTATGAGTTCCGCTGCTGCGATCCTGTTCGCCGGCTCGGCGTTCGCGCAGGCCGGCTATGACCTGAGCCAGGTCGACGCCAACCAGGACCAGATGGTTGATCGCGACGAATTCCGCGCCGCCTATGGCGACGATGTCTTCGGGCGCTGGGACGCGAATTCGGACGGCGTGCTCACCCGCGATGAGTACCAGGCCGGAATGGAGAACTGGGGCGACGACGACGTCAGCAGCCTCTACGATCCCTGGGCCGAGGATGAATCCGCCGAGATGAACCCTGAGGACTTCGAGGAAGGCATCTGGACGCACTATGATGTCGACCAGTCTGGCACGCTCGAGCCGGCCGAGGTCCAGGCTTGGGACGAGTACCAGATGCGGTACGATGCGACGCGCTCGGGCCGCGAGGTTAGCCAGTAATCGGAGCGGCCATCGCTCGCAAGGGAACCCGGCGATCTGACGCCGGCCTCATCGGAAACGGGCCGCCTCGAGCGGCCCGTCTTGCTTCGCGCGTACCCCTGCCCGCTCACCTTCCGCGCCCTAGGCCTGCTGCTTTTGCCTAATGCGATCTCGGCGCCGGGAACCGACATGCCCGTTCGTGAATTGTAGGCGCACGCCAGCCACTTGTGCGCGCACCGATGCGAAGTGGCACGGGCACAGGCGGCTTGCCCCATTGATAGGAGAAGTCTGAATGAAATCCCTGATGATGAGCACGGCGGCCGTTATTCTGGCCTCCGGCTTCGCTTTCGCCCAGTCGAGCGTCGGCGGCAATGCCGAGAACCCCGGCAAGGGTACCAACGTGCAGTCTTCGTCCGAGCAGTCGGGCAAAATGCAGCCGGGGCTGGACACCGACGGTGACGGCCAGATTTCGCGTGAGGAGTTCCAGGCCAGCATGGGTGACAACTCTTTCGGCGCCTGGGACACTGACGGTGACGGCATGCTGAGCCGCTCCGAGTACGAGGCCGGCGTCAGCGGCCAGGACAACGGCGACTCGTTCGCCGGCTGGGACGACCGCTACAGCGACTGGGACCAGGACCAGGACCAGATGCTGTCCTCCGACGAGTACGGCGAGGGTCTCTGGACCCAGTACGACGCGGATCAGGACGACATGTGGAACGACGAAGAGAGCGCGGCCTGGCAAGAGGACGAGATGCGCTATGACGCGACCCGCTCCGGCCGCGAGGTCAGCCAGTAAGCCGCGCGTCCCGATCCGGCTTGAAATCGAGCGGGCTGCGGTCGCGGCCCGCTTTCTTTTGCGGACAGGAACTCCCGACGATCGTGCGGCGTTCAGCTTCTACATAGATGCAGGAGAACGATATGCTCAAATGGGCCCTGATCTTTCTTGTGGTTGCTCTCGTCGCCGCGCTGTTCGGATTTGGCGGCATCGCTGATGCGTCGGCCGGGATCGCGCAGATCCTGTTCTTCATCTTCATTGTGCTTTTCGTGATCGCCCTGATCGCGAACGCCTTTCGCGGTCGGGCGCCGCGACCCTGAAGGCCGGGGTGCGGGTGGCACCGCCTGCCCGCGCCTCATCTCCGACCAGGTGGCCCGATCCGATGCAGCGCCGCAGGACCAGAGCAGGCCAAGACGGCGCCGGTTGCGGCGGGTAGTGACCTTTGACAAGCTCGACACCGACAAGCTCGACACCGAAGACCTCGATACCGGCGAAGCGAGGGTAAGCTGATGCACCTCAGCGACGATGAACGGCGCGGGCGCTGGCTGGGCCGGGTGTGGCGGCCCGGCATCGGCCCTTGCATCGTGACGCTGCGCGGCGACGACCTCGTCGACATCACCGCGCGCGAGGCGCCGACGGTGCGCGACGTGCTCGAGCACGACGACCCGATCGCCTATGTCTCGGCGGCCGAGGGCGAAGCAATCGGCGCGCTCGGAGACATGCACGGCCAGGCCAGCGCAGGCGACAGACCCTATCTGCTGGCGCCCTGCGACCTGCAGGCCGTCAAGGCCTGCGGCGTGACCTTTGCCCAGTCCATGGTCGAGCGCGTCATCGAGGAACGTGCGGCGGGCGACCCCGCCAAGGCCGACGGCATCCGGAAGCGCGTGACCGAGATCATCGGCGACAGCCTCGACCAGATCGTCGCGGGGTCGGACAAGGCGGCGGCCGTGAAGCGCGAGCTGATCGAGCTCGGCCTCTGGTCGCAATACCTCGAGGTCGGCATCGGCCCTGACGCCGAGGTCTTCTCCAAGGCGCAGACACTCTCCTCGGTCGGGACAGGCGCCGATATCGGGCTCCACCCGATCTCGACCTGGAACAACCCCGAGCCCGAAATCGTGCTGGCCGTGACGAGCGGCGGGCGCATGCGCGCCGCCACGCTCGGCAACGACGTGAACCTCCGCGATGTCGAGGGGCGCTCGGCGCTGCTGCTGTCCAAGGCCAAAGACAACAACGCCTCCTCGGCGATCGGGCCGATGTTCCGGCTCTTCGACGACAGCTACACGCTCGACGACCTACGCCGGGCGGTGATCGACCTGCGCGTCGAGGGTGAGGACGGCTATGTGCTGACCGGCCGGTCCGAGATGGCCAAGATCAGCCGCGCCCCGGAAGACCTGGTCGCCCAGACGATCGGCCGACATCACCAGTACCCTGACGGCTTCGTGCTCTATCTTGGCACACTTTTCGCGCCGACCGAGGACCGCGACCACCCCGGGCAGGGCTTCACCCACAAGCTCGGCGACCGTGTGACAATCTCCTCCGCCGGGCTCGGGCGGCTCGAAAACACCGTGCGGCTTTCCACCGAATGCCCGGAGTGGACCTTCGGGGTGGCGGCCTTGATGCGCAACTTGGCGGGGCGGAGTTTTATTTAGCGCCGGCGGCTTCGCGATCAGCCCGCCCGGACCCTGATCGTCTGCCCGATGGTGTCAAGGATGTGGCGCAGCGCGTCATAATCCTCGTGGCGGACGCGCATCCAGGCGTTCGCCATATAGCCGGCCTCGATGGCTTGCGTCGGCGTGCCGGGCTCGGGGAAGTGGTGCGCGACGATGTTCCCGCCCCAGCGCCGCCAGATCTCGTCGGCGCCCTCATAGCTCCGGATCCGGCCGTCACGGTCGGGCCGCAGCGCGACCATCCCGCAGGCAAAGCGCCGCGAAGGCTGCCGGTCGGTGCGCCCTTGCGTCACCGCCAGCGCCCATTCGTGGTAGAGGTCGAACTCGTTGGCAGCACAATAGACGTCCCACTGACCCACCCCCGGCGGGCGCGCGCCGATCTCGGAGAACCGCAATCCCTTCGGCCCGAAGAACCACTCCATATGCGTGGCCGCGGTGCCGATGCCGAACACCTCGATCACCCGCCGCCCCATCTCGTAGAGCTCCTGGTAGTCGGACACCCCCATCCGGTTCGTCGCCACGATCTGCGGGCTGATCCAGCGGTTGCGCATCGCATCGAGCACGTTCGGATAATAGTGGCTGACGAAGTCCTGCGCGACGCGCCCGTTCACCGTCAGCGTGTCGTAGAACCCTTCATGCCCGACGACGAATTCCTCGATTGCCGCCGGCGCGCCGTGGTCGACGCCGCTCTCCTGCAGCGCCACGTCCAGCTGGTGCCAGTCGTCGACCCGGTACGTACCCTTGGCGCCAGCGGCGTCGCGCGGCTTGATGATCAGCGGGAATCCGACCGCTTGCGCGAACTCCCGCGCCTCGTGCGCATTCGACACGGCCGCCGAGGCGGCGCAGGGCACGCCGGCCCGGCGCAGCGCCTCCTTCATCGCCACCTTGTCGCGGCAGAGCCAGGCGGCATGCGCCGACAGGCCCGGGATTGTGCAGGCCTCGCGCGCCCGGGCGATCGGCAGGATGTGCGCCTCGATCGTCGCCTCCAGCCGGTCGACCCAGACCCGGCCCTGCAGCCGGCGCACGGCGTCGACGACCTCGCCCACATTGGTGACCGACCCGATCCGCTCATAGCCCGCGAGCCAGCCCTTCAGCTCGTCGTCCAGCCATTCATAGGGACGCTCGCCCAGGCCCCAGACCGTGGCGCCCGTCGAGTGCAGGGCACGGACGAACTCGCGCTGGTTGTTCGGGAAAGACGGCTCGACGAAGATGACGTTCATGCCTCTCCTCCGGTCAGCCGGTCGAGGTAGATCGGCAGCATCTTGCGCCAGGTCGGCCAGTCATGGTCCCATTCCGGCCCCCAGGGCTCGACCCGGTTCGGGATGCCCTTGGCCCCCAGCACCTCTGCCATGCGCCAGGATTGGTTCGGCTCCTCCCACCGCCCCTGGCCATGCGTCAGCAGCACGAAGCGGCGCCGCAGAAGGCTCAGCTGCTGCGGGTCGGAAAGGCCGGGCAGGAACAGGAGCGGCGAGGCGAAGTAGAACTCCTCGGTCGCCTGAAAGCCGAACAGCAGCTCCAGGTCATAGGTACCGCTCATGCCCAGCGCCGCCGAGAACGCCCAAGGGTACCGGCAGAGCGAAGCGACGGCGTTGAAGGCGCCGATCGAGGCGCCGGCCGCGATGATCTCGATCCCCTCCGCGCGGCAGTCGGCGCGGATCGCCGGCACCGCCTCCTCGGCGACATAGGCGCCAAAGCGGTTCTGCAGCCAGCAGCAATGCGCCGGCCCGGCGCGCCGCGAGACCCATTCCTGCCCCGCCACGCTGTCGCAGGAATAGACCTTGATGCGCCCGCCCTCGATCAGCGGCATAACCGCCGCGATCACGTGCATGCGCTCGACCTCGAATGCGTCGCCGCCGGCGGTGGGGAACAGCAGCACCGGCTGCCCCCAATACCCCCAGCGCACCAGCGAGACGTCGCGCTCGAGCCGCGGCGAATACCAGCGCGTGTGCTCCCTCAAGCGGCCGCCCCTTCCAGCTTCCGCCAGTGCTGGATGCGCTGCCAGAAAAGCTCGGTGAACGCCTCGATCTCGTGCTCGGGGTAGAGCGCCCGCACCTTCTGGCGCACCGCGTCATGCGCGATCTCGGAGCCGAAGAAGGCGTCCGCCACCTCGTCGAGATGGCCGAGATGCGTCGCGCAGAATTCCTCGAAGCGGTCGGCCTCCAGCCGCTCGCGGGCGAGGCGCGCGAACTCCCGCAGCCGCTCGCGCGGGGGCAGGTCGCGGTCGGCGATGTCGAAGAAAGGCTGCCAGTCGAGGTTCTTGCGCATCGGCCGGTCGGTCGCCGCGCAGAACACCGACCAGCGGATGTTCGCCTTGATCAGCCAGGGGAAATGGAAGTGCAGCGAGGTCACCTGGCTGTCGGGGCAGGCGTTGGCGAAGTCGATCGGATGCCAGACGCCGTCCTTCTTCAGCGCCTCGCATGAATTGAAGTCCCAGCCGAAGAAGGTGTTGATCGTCAGCGTCATGTCCTCGAGCACCGACCGGTCCTCGGCGTCGAGGAAATCGTGGTCCAGCTTGTAGCGGTCGTGCAGCGGCGCCGCCGGGTTGTAGTTGACACACCGCGTCTGCGGGCCCAGGCCGACGCAGCGGACGAACCACTCGTAAGGGATGATCCCCTTCTGCAGGTTCATCACCAGCTCGCCCGAGCCCTCATAGGCCCGCCAGAGCTCGCCGACATCGTCGATCTTGCTGACGCCGACCCAGGCGCCGCCGTCATAGGGCTTCATGAAAAGCGGGAAGCCGATCTTCTCGCCGATGGCGCCGAGGTCGAAATAGCGCGCGTACTGGCGCAGCGTCGACTGCAGGTCGGCCGAATGCTTGTAGGCCTTGGGCGGAATCATCCAGGTTTCCGGCACCGGCAGGCCGAGCCGCGTCATCGCGGCATAGGTCGTCTGCTTCTCGTTCGACTGCAGTGACCAGGGATTGTTGTAGACGTAGAGGTCGTCGAGGATGATCGCCTTTTTGATCCACTCGCGGCTGGTGTGGTACCAGTGCGTCAGCCGGTCGATCACGACGTCGTATTTGCAGGGCTGGGTCAGGCTGAACGGCTCGATCGTGACCCGCTCGACCTCGAAGCGAACCGTGTCGCCGCCGCTCGGGACCGCGAGGTCCAGCTGACGCATCAGCGTCTCGTAGCAGATCGGCCAGCAAATGTCGGCCCCGAGCGACAGGCCGATCCTGCGCGTGATGTCGGCCATTCCCTCTTCTCCCTTCGTCACGCGACCGCTTCTGCGGCTCTGTCGCCTCCGAGCCTAAGCTCCGAGTCTCGGCGATGGCAAGGCCAGGGCACTCAGCCGCCGGCGACGCGCGGCAGCAGCACCACCTCGTTCTCGGGGCCGATCTTCTCGAGCAGCGATTCTGTGTAGATGCGACCGTCGATCGAGACCGAGACGCCGCGCTCGAGCAGCGGCGCCATGCCCGGATAGCGCCGGCCGAGTGCGTTCAGCAGCTGGGCGATGTTGGCCGCCTCGACCTGTACGTGCGCCGCACCGTCCGCATGGATCCGCAACGCGCCGAAGAGGCCGACCGTGATGGGCTCAGCCATGGCGCAGCCCCGAATCACAGCCGCAATGTCGGCGTGGTGCCCCCTCCGCATCCCTCCCCCCACAAGGGGGGAGGAAGCCGGCGCGCTTACCGCGACGGTAGCCGGGAAGCCGCGGACATGGGCTCACTCTGCGGCAATCTGCTCCCGCTGCGCGTCGAGCGCGGCGAGGAGGCGCGGCGGCGACATCGGCAGTTCCGTCATCCGCACGCCGGCGGCGCGGCTGACCGCGTTGGCGATGGCGGCGAGCGGCGGCACGATGGAGGTCTCGCCGACGCCGCGCACGCCATAGGGATGGCCGGGGTTCGGCACCTCGACGATCACCGTGTCTATCATCGGCAGGTCGGAGGCGACCGGGATGCGGTAGTCGAGGAACCCCGGGTTCTGCAGCCGCCCGTCATCGCCGTAGATGTATTCCTCGTTCAGCGCCCAGCCGATGCCTTGCGCCGCGCCGCCCTGGAACTGGCCCTCGACGTAAGCGGGATGGATCGCCTTGCCCGCGTCCTGCGCAATGGTATAGCGCACGACCTTGGCCGCGCCCGTCTCCGGGTCGACCTCGGCATCGACGATGTGGGTCGCGAACGAGACCCCCGCCCCCTCGGGCGTCGCCTCGTAGTGTCCGGAGATCGGCCCGCCGGTCCGCCCCATGATGCGGCAGAGCTTGGCGAAGGGCAGCGGATCGAACTCGCCGGCATTGGGGCTGGTCGGCCGCGCCATGCCGTCCTCCCACTCCACGGCCTCCTCGTCGATGCCCCAGATCTTGGCTGCCCTGGCGCACAGCTTTTTCTTGGCGTCCCGCGCCGCCTTGATGGTGGCGAGCCCGCTCGCATAGGTGACGCGGCTGCCATGGCTGACATCGTTATAGCCGAGCGACGCCGTGTCGACGACCGTCGTGCGCACCTTCTCGTAAGAAATGCCCAGTTCCTCCGCCGCCATCAGGCACATCGAGGCGCGCGAACCGCCGATGTCGGGCGTGCCGACGCTGAGCGCCACCGTGCCGTCGGGCGACAGCGCCATGGTAACGGAGGTCTCGCCGCCATGGTTGAACCAGAAACCGCAGGAGATGCCCCTGCCCTGGTTGGCCTTCAGCGGGGCCGTGGTGTGCGGGTGGGCCTTGGCGGCCTCCAGCGTCGCGACCAGCCCGATGCGCGGCCAGGTCGGGCCATAGCTCGACTTCGTCCCCTCACACGCGGCGTTCTTCAGCCGGACCTCGAGAGGATCGAGGTCCAGCTTTTGGCAGAGCTCGTCCACAACCAACTCGACGGCGAACGTCGCCATGGGCGAGCCCGGCGCCCGGTAGGCCGCCTGCTTCGGCCGGTTCGTGACGACGTCGTAGCCCACCGACCTGACGTTCTCGAGCGCGTAGCAGGCAAAGGAGCACATCGCCCCCATGTCGACCGGCGCGCCGGGGAAGGCACCGCCCTGAAAGCGGTTCTCGGCGGATGCGGCGGTGATCGTGCCGTCCTTCTTCATGCCGATCTTGACGTCAATCGAGGTCGACGAGGTCGGCCCCGTCGCCCGGAACACTTCGGAGCGCTGCATCACGAGCTTCACCGGCCGCCCGCATTTGCGGGAGAGCGCCAGCGCCACCGGCTCGATGAAGACGGTCGTCTTGCCGCCGAACCCGCCGCCGATCTCCGACGCGACAACGCGCAGCTGCGCCGCGTCGATGCCCAGCAGATCGGCGCAGATGTTGCGCACGACGAAGTGGCCTTGCGTGCACACCCAGAGATCGCCCCGCCCGTCGGCAGTGAGCGACGCCAGACAGGCGTGCGGCTCGATATAACCCTGATGCGTCGCCGCCGTCTTGAACGACGCGCTCGATGACCAGGTCGGCTTGCGCGAACCCCGCATCGACGTCGCCATGGCCGAACTCGCAGCGGCTCATGACGTTCTTCGAATAGCCCTCGGGCACCGTCTCGTCGCCGCCCTGCTCGCGGATTACCGGGGCGCCGGGCTGCATCGCCTCGTCGACGTCGGTGACGTGCGGCAGGATCTCCCAATCCACCTCGATCAGCTTCAGCGCCTTGCGGGCAATCACCGCGCTGGTCGCCGCCACGGCCGCGACGGCATGGCCGTCGTAAAGGGCCTTCTGGCCCGCCATGACGTTCTCCAGCACGTCGGCGTTCGCCCGGCTGACCTTCTGGTTGAAGTCCTTGCGCGTCACCACCGCCTTGACGCCCGGCAGCGCCTCGGCCTTGGACGCATCAATCCTCACGATCCGCGCATGCGCGTGCGGCGAGCGCAGGACGGCGCCGATCAGCATGCCCGGCGCGCTCATGTCCGCGCCGAACTGGGCGCGGCCGGTCACCTTGTCGATGCCGTCGGGCCGCAGCGGCCGTGTGCCGACGGCGGTGAAGACGCGCTGGTCGCTGTCGTATTCGTCGAGGGCCATGCGTCAGGCTCCTTCCATCTGAGGCGCCTTCCGCATCTCGGCGGCGGCGTCCATCACGGCACGGATGATCTTGTCATAGCCGGTGCAGCGGCAGAGATTCCCGGCCAGCCAGAAGCGCACCTCGGTCTCGTCCGGGTCGGGGTTGCGCTCGAGCAGCGCCTTCGCCGCGACCAGGATCCCCGGCGTGCAGATCCCGCATTGCAGAGCCGCGTGCTCAAGGAACTTGCGTTGCAGCGGGTGCAGGTGGTCGCCCCTAGCCATGCCCTCGATGGTCTCGATCTTGCGGCCCGAGGCCTCCGCGCCCAGCATCAGGCACGAGCAGACGACGCGCCCGTCGACGGCCACCGTGCAGGCGCCGCAATCGCCGGTGCCGCAGCCTTCCTTGGCGCCGGTCAGGCCCATCCGGTCGCGCAGCACGTCGAGCAGCGTCTCCTCCGGGTCGCAGAGGAACTCGGCGGCATCGCCGTTGATGGTGGTCTGGACGTGGATCTTCATGCCATTCCTTTCGCGCGGTCATACGCGGTCCGGGCGGTGCGCCGGGCGAGGACGCCGGCGATCCGCTTGCGGAAGACGATGGTGCCGCGCTTGTCGTCGATCGGATTGCAGGCGGCCGAGCAGGCGTCCGCGAGCTTATCGAGCGCTGCGTCGTCGAGCGTCGAGCCATTCAGCGCCGCACCCGCCTCGGTCACCAGCAGCGCCGTCGGCGCCACTGCGCCGAGCGCCACCCGCGCCTCGGCCACCCGGTCGCCGTCCAGCACCAGGTTCACGCCGCAGCCGACGACCGCGATGTCCATCTCGCTGCGCGGGATGAAGCGCAGATAGGCGTCCGCGGCATGCGCCGGCCGCGCCGGCAGGAAAATCGACGCGACGATCTCGCTTTTCTTCAGCGAGGTCTTGCCGGGCCCCGTGGCGATCTTCTCCACAGAAACATCGCGCGTCCCCTCCGGCCCGATCAGCCGGGCTGTGGCGCCGGCCGCGATCATCGCCGGCACGCTGTCGGCCGCGGGCGATGCGTTGCAGAGGTTGCCCGCCAGCGTCGCGCGATTGTGGATCTGCGTCGAGCCGATCAGGTTCGCCGCCTCGACCACGCCCGGCCAGGCAGCGGCGAGCCCGGCATGCTCCTTCATGGCGACCGCGGGCACGGCCGCGCCGATGCGCCAGCCGCCGTCTTCCTGCGTGATGCCGAAGACCCCGTCCGCGCGCTTGATGTCGACGATCAGGTCGGGCTCGACCGTTCCCGACCGCAGTTGAACCAGAACGTCGGTTCCGCCCGCCAGCACGCGGGTCGTACCGGCCTCGGCCGACATCAGCGCGACCGCCCGCTCGAGCGTGTCCGGCGCCTCGTATCGCATGATTGCCTCCCTGCCGGACTCCGCCGGACCGGGGCCAGTTACGCCCGGAGGGCGGCCGGTTTCAAGCGGCAAGCGGTCACGGCGCAGTCACCGCGGGCCTGCGAGGCGACGAGGTGGCGGGCGCGAAGCCGGCCACCCGGCCAGGCTCAGCAGTTCGACATCTCGGTCTCGACGTCCTGCCAGTTCAGGACCTGCAGCGCCCAGCCGTCGGCCTTGGGCACCCAGGTCATCATATAGGAGCCGGCATAGCAGCTGTCGTCGGCGGCGCCCGCGGTCAGGGCGAGGTCGCCCCGCTCGACGACGCGGCCGTCCTTGCCGACGAGATGCGCCTGCGGGCTCAGCTTGGCGAACTTGACGTTCCACTGATCGGCCAAAGGATCCCGCAAACTGCCAATCACCGCATCGGGTCCGGAATGCACCTCGGCGGAGGTGGCGCGCTGAAAGACGGCGTCGTCGGCCAGCAGCGTGCGGACCGTATCCCAGTCGCGGGCGTTGAAAGCATCGCGGAACTCGGAATGCGCGCTCGCCGGGCCGAAATCCTTGGCCGCGGCAACCGCCGCGAGGGAAGCCGCAAGACTGATGCCGACCAGTGTCCGAAACATTCGTTTCTCCCTCGCAAGTTGAAATTGAGGGAGCAGTCTAACTCAGCGCCACCGAACCACTAAGCCCTATCTGGGGGCTGAGATCAGGAGAGCTCCGGCCGTACGGGCGCGGCCTCGCGCCTCAGCCGTGCAACTCGCGCAGGGACTCAAGCTCCAGCCACTCGGTTTCGGCGGCGTCGCGCCGGGCCTGCCGCTCGGCCAGCGCCTGCGTCGCCTTGTCGAATTTCGCGGGATCGCGGGCGTAGAGGTTCGGGTCCGCCAGCAGCGCCTCCAGCTTGCCGATCTCGGCCGTCAGACGGTCGATCTCGGCGGGCAGCGCCTCCAGCCTGTGGCGCTGGGTGAAACTGAGGCCCACCGCCCGCGCATCAGCCCGCGGCTCGGGGCGCGTCTCCGGGCGCGGCGGCTTCGCGGCGGCCGGTTTCGGCGCGGCTGCGGGCTTGGCAACCGGCAGCCCGTCTGCCTGCCCGGCCCGCTGCGCGCGGTAATCCGACCAGCCGCCGGCATAGACCACCGCCCGCCCGCCGTCCTCCGGGGCGCCCTCCATGGCGATGGTCGTCGTCGCCACCCGGTCGAGGAAATCGCGGTCGTGGCTGACCAGCAGAACCGTGCCCTCGAAATCGGCGACCAATTCCTGCAGCAGGTCCAGCGTCTCGATGTCGAGGTCGTTCGTCGGCTCGTCTAGCACCAGCAGGTTCGCCGGCCGCGCCATGATCCGCGCCAGCAACAGCCGCGCCCGCTCGCCGCCCGACAGGGCCTTCACGGGCCCCCGCGCCTGGCGCTCGTCGAACAAGAAATCCTTGAGATAGGCGACCACATGGCGCGGCTGGCCGCGCACCATCACCTGGTCGCCTTTCGCGCCCCCCCGGCCGCCCAGACCGCGGTCGTCCGTCAGCGTCTCCCAGAGCGACTTCTCTGGGTCGAGCTGCGCACGCGCCTGATCGAAGACGGCGATTTCGCGCCCCGTGCCGAGGCGCACCGTTCCTTGGTCCGGCGCCTCGCGCCCGATCAGCATGTTCAGCAGCGTCGTCTTGCCGACGCCGTTCGGGCCGACGATCGCCACGCGCTCGCCCCGGCCGATGCGCAGCGAGAAGTCGCGCACAATCTGCCGCGATCCGAACGCCTTGGCAATACCCTTCGCCTCGACCACCAGCTTGCCCGACTTCTCGCCACCCTCCAGCGCCATCGCCGCCGTGCCGGCGCGGCGGATCTGCTCGGCCCGCTCGGCGCGCAGCGTCGCCAGCCGCCGCAGCCGCCCCTGGTTGCGCGTGCGCCGGGCCGAGATGCCATAGGTCGCCCAGTGCGCCTCGGCCTTGATCAGCTTGTCGAGCCTGGCCCGCGCCGCCTCCTCGTCCTCCCAGACCTTGTCGCGCCAGGCCTCGAAGCCGGCGAAGCCCTGGGGGGCGCGCCGCACCTCGCCCCGGTCGATCCACAGCGTCGCGCGGGAGAGGCGCGCCAGGAACGCCCGGTCGTGGCTGATCAGCAC
This sequence comes from uncultured Alphaproteobacteria bacterium, assembly GCA_963822985.1. GTDB lineage: Bacteria > Pseudomonadota > Alphaproteobacteria > Rhodobacterales > Rhodobacteraceae > Thermohalobaculum. Next base: position 175,456 of record CAWGJU010000005.1, read on the forward strand.
GAAGCCGGCGCGGCTCGCGTCCAGATGCTCCTCCAGCCACTCGATCGCCGCGATGTCCAGATGGTTGGTCGGCTCGTCGAGCAGCATGAGGTCGGCTTGCGCCGCGACGAGCCGGGCCAGCGCCGCGCGCCGCCGCTCGCCGCCCGATGCGGTCGCCGGGTCGGTACCGGCCGCGACCTGCAGCCCGTCCAGCGCCGACTCGGCGCGCCAGCGCTCGTCAGGCGCCAACTCGGCGGCGGCATAGTCCAGGAGCGTGGCATGCCCCGTCGGGTCAGGATCCTGCGGCAGATAGGCGACAGTCCGCCCCGGCTGGACAAAGCGCTCGCCCGCATCCGGCTCGGTCAGCCCGGCCATGACCTTGAGCAGCGTCGACTTGCCCGAGCCGTTCCGCCCGACCAGGCACAAGCGTTCGCCCGGCCCGATCGCCAGCGTCACGCCGGCGAAGAGCGGCCGGCCGCCAAAGCCGAGCGTTGTGTCGGAGAGCGTGAGCAGAGGGGGCGGCGCCATGGCGCGTCACGTGGCCCGGCGCTGGACGCACGTCAAGCGCCCGGAACTCCCCGGAACCATCGGCACGGGCCGCAGGTTTGCCGCGCATGCTTGGCTGGGCCCTGTTCGCCCTCGGCGCCGTCCTGCTCGCGGCGACGCTGTTCGACTTTCTCAAGACGACGATCGGCATGACCGGCGTCGATCGTCGGCGCGCGGCTCGCCGAGCCGGCAACCGGCGTCTGGGACATCCTGTCGGCGGTCGCGACGGTGAACGGCATGGTGATGCCGACGCTTTCGGTCAGCTTCATCATGAACGTCTGGCAGACGACCCGGCACGCCCGCTCGCTGGCGCTGCGGATCGCTGCCTTGGAAGGCTTGGCGCCGTGCTTGTCGGACGAGAAGGGCGCGGACGAGCTCGAATTCGATCGGCCCGAAGTTCGCCGGGCTGGACGTCGCGATCCGCGCGGCGCCCATCGTCGGCTTCATCGCCACCGAGCGCAAGGAGATGGGCCTGCCGCTGGCCGTTCTGTCGATCTGCGCGCTGCTCCGGCGCCTGCCCCATGCCCGCCGATCGTCGAAGCTCGCCGTGCTGTCGATGCCGTCGATGCGCTGGCGACGTGCGGCGCCGAGCCGGGCGAGAAGGTCGAGAGCGGGATCGCCGGCGCGCGGCACTGGGTCGAGAGCCGACGGCTGGTCGCGTAAGCCGCTTTCCCGCGGGCGGCGGGAGCTCTAGGGTCGGCGCCGCCCGAGCAGCGGAGCCGCCATGCCCGTGAACCCCAACCTAGCCGCCACGGCATCCCCGCCGATCATGCAGGTGCAGCGCTGGGTGCGCGAGACGCCGCTGCCGACCGGCCTGCCGCTGATCAATCTCAGCCAAGCGGCACCGGCCGGGCCGCCGCCCGCCGTCCTCCGCCGCCGCCTCGCCGAGGCGATGGAGGAACCCGCGACGCATCTCTACGGCCCCGTGCTGGGCAACGCTCCGCTGCGCGCGGCGATCGCCCGAGGCTGGTCGCGGGACTACGGCGCCGCAATCGCGCCCGAGCAGGTCGCCATCACCGCCGGGTGCAACCAGGCGTTCTGCGTCGCCACCGCCACCGCCTGCGCGCCGGGCGACGCGGTGATGCTGCCCTTCCCATGGTACTTCAACCACCGCATGTGGCTGCAGATGAACGGCATCGACTGCGTGCCGCTGCCCTGCGGCGAGGGCATGCTGCCCGACATCGAGGCCGCCCGCGCCGCCATGACCCCCGCGGTGCGCGCCATCGTGCTGGTGACGCCGAACAACCCGACGGGGGCCGAATACCCCGACGCGCTGATGCAGGGGTTCTACGATCTCGCGGCCGAGGCCGGCGCGCTGCTGATCGTCGACGAGACCTATCGCGACTTTCACTCGGTCTCGGGCCCGCCGCACGGCCTGTTCGCCCGCGACGACTGGCCCGAGCGGCTCGTCCACCTTTACAGCTTCTCCAAGGTCTTCCGGCTGACCGGCCACCGCACGGGCGCGATCGTCACCGATGCGGCACGGCTGGCAGAGGCCGAGAAATGGCTCGACACGGTCGCCATCTCGGCGCCGCAAACAGGCCAGGTGGCGGCGCTTTGTGGGCTCGAGCACCTCGCGCAATGGGTCGCGGGGGAACGCGACGAGATCCTCGCCCGCCGCGCCGCGCTGCTCGCCGCCCTGGACGCTTTGCCCGGCTGGCAGGTGCACGGTGCCGGCGCCTACTTCGCTTGGGTGACGCCTCCCTTCGAGCTGGCGGCGGAGGAGACGGCACGCAGGCTCCTCGCCGAGCAGGCGCTGCTCGTGCTGCCCGGCAGCATGTTCATGCCCGCCGGGGACGGGACCCGGGCGCTGCGGATCGCCTTCGCCAATGCCGACGCGGCGGGCCTCGCCGATATGGGCCGCCGGCTCGCCGCCTTCCGGCCCTGAGACTTCTTCGGCGCAGGCTTGTTCGGGTTCGGCGCGCCGGCTAAGTAGCGCGCGGACCCAAGACCGGAGAACCGATGCTCCACATCATCCGCCGCGCCGTGAAGTCGATCTTCGCGCAGATCCTGCTCGGCCTGCTGATCGTCAGCTTCGCGATCTGGGGCATCGGCGACATCTTCCGCTCCGGCAGCGACGGCGTCGTCGCGCAGGTCGGCGACACCGAGGTCTCCGCCAGCCGCTATGCCGACGCGCTGATGCGCCTGCAGCGCAACCTCTCGCAGCAGCGTCGGCAGGCCGTGTCGCTGGCCGAGCTCCGCGAGTCGGGCATCGCCGACGCGGCGCTCGCCGGGCTGCTGCGCGACGCGGCCATGCTCGAGGAGCTCGACCGTCTGCGGATCGCCGTGCCGGCCTCGGCCGTCCGCGAGGCGATCACCGCCAACCCGGCCTTTCAGGACGGCCAGGGCGGCTTCAGCCAGTTCCTCTACCAGAGCCGGCTGAACGAGGCGGGCTTCAACCCGCAGAGCTTCGAGGCCGCGACCCGCGAGCAGCTCGGCGGCCAGCTGATGGCCGATGCGGCCGCGCCGGCGCTGGTCGCGCCCCCGGGCGCGGCGGAGGCCATCGCCGCCTATCGCGGCGAGAGCCGCACGGTCGATCTCGTCAGGCTGACGCCCGACATGGCGCCCGATCCGGGCGCGCCCGACGACGCGACCCTCGCCGCCTATTTCGAGGCGAACGCCCAGCGATTCGTCGAGCCAGAGCGCCGCTCCGGCTTTTATCTCCACACCGACCTCGCCAAGATCGCCGAGGAGACCGTGCCGACGGACGAAGAGGTCCGCGCCGAGTACGACACGCACCAGGATCGCTACACGCGCGAGCCCGCCCGCGAGCTCGAGCAGCTGGTCTTCCCCGACATGGCGGCGGCCGAGGCTGCCGCCGAGCGCCTCCGGGCGGGCGAGGCCAGTTTCGCCCAGATCGCCGCCGAGCAGAACGTCTCGGTCGCCGACCTGCCCCTCGGCCGCGTCACCCGCGCCGAGCTGCCGCAGGCGACCGCCGAGGCCGTGTTCGCCACCGAGGAGCCGGGCCTCGTCGGCCCGATAGAGGGGCCGTTCGGCCCGGTGCTGCTGAACGTCACGGCGGTCGAGCCGGGCGGCGTCGCTCCCTTCGAGCAGGCGGCGCCCGCGATCCGCGACCAGATCGCCCAGCGCCGGGCGCGCGAGCAGGTCGTCCAGAAGGCGAACGCCATCGACGACCTGCGCGCCGGCGGCACGCCACTGCCGGAGATCGCCGAGCAGATCCCCGGCGTCGAGCTCGTCCGCTTCGAGGGGCTCGACGCGCAGGGCCTCGCCGCCGAAGGCCCGCCGCCGCCGGTCGCCGCAGATCCCGCCTTCATGGCCGAAGTGAACGTGGCCATGGACGGCGAGGAGCGCGACCTGATCCCGCTCTCGGATGGCAGCTACGCCTTGATCATGGTCGAGGACATCAAGGTCAGCCACACGCCCGAGCTCCCGGTCGTCCGCGACCAGGTGGCCGAGGCCTGGGCCGAGGACCAGCGCGTCGCGGCCCTCCAGGCGCGCGCCACCGAGCTCGCCGGCCGCGTGGCGCAGGAGGGCCTCGCCCCTGTCGCCGCCGAGACCGGGCTCGACGAGCCGCAGAGCATCAGCTTCACCCGCGAGACGGTGCCCGAAGAGCTGACGCCCGAGCTTGCCGACGCCGTCTTCGCCGCGTCGCAGGGCGACCCCGTCACCGGCCGCCGGGCCGGCGGCGACGCCGTGCTGCTGGGCGTCGTCTCCGCCGTCGAGCCGCTCGGCGGCGCCGAGCTCGCCACGCGCGCGGCGGCGATCGACGCGGCGCTGCTCGAGAGCCTGCAGCGCGACCAGCTCGACTATTTCGGTCGCGCGCTCGAGGACCGCTACGGCGCGACCGTCAACCCGGACATCATCGCCAGCGTCTTCGACCGCATCGGCCAGTCCGGCGCGAACTGACGGTGGAGCTCTTCCCGGAGAAATCCGCCTTCCTCGCCGGCTACCGCGCTGGCCGGAACCAGCTGCTTTGGGCCGAACTCGTCGCCGACATGGACACGGCCGTGTCGCTGATGCTGAAGCTGACGGGCGCGCGGCCCAACTCGTTCCTGCTTGAATCGGTCACCGGCGGCGAGATCCGCGGCCGCTTCAGCGTGCTGGGCTGCCGGCCCGACCTGATCTGGCGCTGCCGCGGCGATGTCGCCGAGATCAACCGCGCCGCGCAATGGGACCGCAAATCGTTCCGGCGCGACGACCGCCCGGCGCTCGAACTCGCTGCGCGCCCTGATCGCCGAGTGCCGCATCGACCTGCCCGAAGGCATGCCGCCCATGGCCGCCGGCCTTTTCGGCTATCTCGGCTATGACATGATCCGCCTGGTCGAGCGATTGCCGCAGCCGAACCCCGACCCGCTCGGCCTGCCCGACGCGATGCTGATGCGGCCATCGGTCGTCGCCATCGTCGACAACATCCGCGACACGGTGATGCTGTGCGCGCCCGCCTGGGTCTCGCCCGGTACGGACGCCGACGAGGCGTGGCTCTCGGCCGCGAACCGCCTGCAGGACGCGCTGACGGCGCTCGACCGGACGCCGGCGCTGACCCCGGTCACGCCGCTTCCCGCCAAGCCCGTGCGCGCCGTCAGCCCCGTCTCGAACACGACGCGCGACGAGTACCTCGCCTTGGTTGAGCGCGCCAAGGAATACGTCCGCGCAGGCGACGTTTTCCAGGTCGTGCCCTCGCAGCGCTGGTCGCTGGAGCTCGAGGTCTCGCCCTTCGCGCTCTACCGCGCGCTCCGGCGGCTGAACCCCTCGCCCTACATGTTCTTTTTCGACTTCGCCGACTTCCAGATCGTCGGCGCAAGCCCCGAGATCCTCGTGCGCCTGCGCGGCGACACCGTCACCATCCGCCCCATCGCCGGCACCCGCCGCCGCGGCGCCACGCCGGCGGAGGACGCGGCGCTCGAGGCCGAGCTCCTCGCCGACCCCAAGGAGCTGGCCGAGCACCTGATGCTGCTCGACCTCGGCCGCAACGATGTCGGCCGGGTGGCCAGGATCGGCACCGTCGACCCGAACGAGCAGTTCACCGTCGAGCGCTACAGCCACGTCATGCACATCGTCTCGAACGTCGACGGGCGCCTGCGCGAGGGCGAGGACGGGCTCTCCGCGCTTCTCGCCGGCCTGCCCGCCGGCACGGTCTCCGGCGCGCCAAAAATCCGCGCCATGGAGATCATCGACGAACTCGAGAAGGAAAAGCGCGGCGTCTATGCCGGCGGCGTCGGCTATTTCTCGGCCGGCGGCGACATGGACACCTGCATCGCGCTGCGCACCGGCGTGGTGAAGAATGGCCGCCTCTACGTCCAGGCCGGCGGCGGCGTCGTCTACGACTCCGAGCCCGCGGCCGAGTACCAGGAGACGGTGGACAAGGCGAAAGCGCTGGTCACCGCCGCGACCATGGCGCGCAACTTCAACTAGCGCGGTTTCGAAGCCGACCTGCCGCCCGGACTGCGCCGTCATTCCCTCGAAGGCCCGACTGGGAATAACGACGCATCTCGGACGAGGCAGGTCGGACGGGCCGGGCGGCCTTGCAAGCGCTCCTAGAATGCGTCCTTGCGCCGGCGAACCTCGGCGAAGACGCTGGCGTCGTCGCCGCCGGCCAGCCCCACCGCTTGCTTCACGCTCGGCCGGGTCGCTCGGAGGAACGGGTTCGTCGCCTTTTCCTCGGCCAGCGTCACGGGCACGATCGGCGCGCCTTCGGCGTCAGCCTGTTTTATCCGTTCGATCCGGTCCTTCAGCGCACCGTTCTCCGGCTCGATCGACAGCGCGAAACGGCCGTTCGCCTGACCGTAGTTGTGGCCGGAGTAGATCCGCATGTCGTCGGGCATCTGGAGGAACTTGGACAGGCTCTCCCACATCATCGCGTGCGTGCCCTCGAAGACGCGCCCGCAGCCGAGCGCCATCAGGCTGTCGGCCGTGAACGCCGCCTTGTCGTCGTCGAGCACGAAGGCGATGTGGCCGATCGTGTGGCCCGAGACGTCGATGACGCGCGCCGTCGTCTCGCCGAGCGCGACCGTCTCGCCCTCGGAGAGTTCGCGGTCGAGCTTGGGCAGGCGCGAGCGGTCCTTGACGTGGCCGACAACCTCGGCGCCATAGCGCCCGCGCAACTCGTCGACGCCCTCGGTGTGGTCGGTGTGGTGGTGCGTGATCCAGATCTGGTCCAGTCCCCAGCCATGCGCCTCGAGCGCCTCGACGATCGGCTCGACGGCGGGGGCATCGACCAGCGCCACCTTTCCCGTGCCCTGGTCGCGCACGAGATAGGCATAGTTGTCCGAAAGGCAGGGCACGGTGACGACCTCGACGGGCATGGGAATTCCTCCGTTGATCGGCTAGATTGGCGCTGCGTACAGCAAAGGCGGTTGCAATGCACCTCGACGTGGTGGAGCTGCGGCGATTCTACACCTCGACCGGTCTCGGCCGGCTGGCGCGCGAATCGATGCGCGCGCGGCTGAGGGCGCTGTGGCCCAGCGTCCGTGGCATGACCGTCGTCGGCTTCGGCTATGCGGCACCGCTGATGCGGCCCTTTTTGGCCGAGGCGGCGCGCACGCTCTGCCTCATGCCGGCCCAGCAGGGCGTCTGCGCCTGGCCGGGCGAGGGGCCGAACCTGACCGCGCTGGTCGAGGAGACGCTCTGGCCGCTGCCGGGCGGCTCGGCGGACCGGCTGGTGGTGGCGCACGGGCTCGAGACCTGCGAGCGCCCCTCGGCGCTGCTCGACGAGATCTGGCGGGTGCTGGCGCCGGGCGGGCGCGCCATCTTCATCGTGCCGAACCGCGCAGGCATGTGGGCGCGGCGCGACGCGACCCCCTTCGGCTATGGCCGGCCCTATTCGGTCAGCCAGCTCGACGAGACGATGGGCGCGCACAAGTTCACCGTGACGCAGCGGACGGCGGCGCTCTACCTCATGCCCAGCCACCGCCGGACGTGGCTCCGCCTCGCGCCGGCGATGGAGCGCCTGGGCCAGCGGCTCGACATCCGCCGGCTGGCCGGGGTCTCGATGGTGGAGGTGGAAAAGCTGGTCTACATCACGCCGCATTCGGGGTCGCGCGTCTCCGCCCGCGCGCCGATCCGCGTGCTGGCCGGGCTGGGCGCCCCGGCGCCAAAGCCGGCGGGGCGCTCGGCGCGCTCCTGAGTGCGCTCCTGAGGCCGAGGGTTGCGTGGCGGCCCGGATCGGCTCAGATGCTCCCCGACCGTTCCAGGAGATGACCGATGTGGCCTGATACCCGGCTGACCGAGCTGCTCGGCATCGAGCATCCGATCATCCAGGCGCCGATGGCCGGCGCCAATACGCCCGCCATGGCCGCGGCGGCCGCCAATGCCGGCTGCGTCGGCTCGCTCGGCTGCGCCATGATGACGCCCGACGACTATCGCGCCGCGCTCGAGCAGACCCGCACGGCAACGAACAGGGCGGTGAACGTCAACTTCTTCTGCCACAAGCCCCCGTTCTTCGATGACCAGAAGGCCGCGGCGGCGCAGGCCCGGCTGAAGCCGTTCTTTCTCCAGATGGGCCTCGGCGAAGTGCCGGAGGTCGCGCCGATCAACTTCCCCTTCGGCGAGGAGATGTTCGAGGCGGTGCTGGGAACGCGACCGCGCGTGGTCAGCTTCCATTTCGGCCTGCCCGAGCAGCGCTTCGTCGACGCGCTGAAGGCCGATGGCGCGATCATCCTCTGCTCGGCGACGACCGCGGCCGAGGCGCGCGATCTCGAGGCGCGCGGCGTCGACGTCATCATCGCCCAGGGCTGGGAGGCCGGCGGCCACCAAGGCCACTACCTGACCGACCGGCCGGCCGGCATCGGCACCATGGCGCTCGTGCCGCAGGTGGTCGACGCAGTGCGCGTGCCGGTGGTGGCGGCGGGCGGCATCGCCGACGGGCGCGGCATCGCCGCGGCGCTGGCGCTGGGTGCCGCGGGCGTGCAGATCGGCACGGCCTTTCTGACGACCGCCGAGACGGGCGTCGCGCGGCCGCATGTCGAGGCCTTGCTGGCGGCGGACGGGGCCGGCACGGCGATGACCCGCGCCTTTTCCGGCCGGCCAGCGCGCGGCATCGTCAATCGCTTCATGCGCGAGCTCGGGCCGCACGAGGAGGGCCTGCCGGATTTCCCCCTGATGAACACGCTGACGGCTCCCCTGCGCAAGGCGAGCGCCGCTTCCGGCAGCGCCGACTTCATGGCGCTCTGGGCCGGCCAGGCGGTCGCGCTGAACCGGCAGGGCACGGTGGCCGAGTTGGTCGAGCGGCTCGTCGACGAGGCGCAGGCCGCGATGCGCCGCCTGTCGGCGGCGCCCGGCTGATTGAGGTCGCGTCAGATCGGGATCCCGCCAGCCACGTTGAGGCACCCCGCAGTCTTTCGGGTCGTCGGACGCTCAGGCCCTGCCGAGCAGCACCAGCACCAGAACGATGACCAGAACCGTCGCCAGGATGCCGCCCGGCGCATAGCCCCAGCCGCGGCTGTAGGGCCAGGCCGGCAGCGCGCCGACCAGCAGCAGGATGACGACGATCAGGAGGATGGTTCCCAGGGTCATAGCTTCCTCTCGCTCCAAAGGAATTTGCCCCGAGTCCGGAATCGGGGCCAATCACGTCAGGCGCGGTACTCCATTCGTCCACCTGGCGCCGCGCGTCGCCCTTGGCGATGCCATAGCGCTCCTGAATTCGGCCGAGGAGCTGGTCGCGTGCCCCTCGATCACGTCGAGGTCGTCATTGGTCACCTTGCCCACTGCTCCTGCGCAGCGCCGGCCAAAACGCCGATCCGGTCACGCCGGTTCCGGCCCCCCATTTCGGCGCAGGCGGCCAACGCCGCGGGCCTCGACCCCTCCCCGGCGCCTTCGGCGCTGGCAAAGCCTTGACCGAGCGTGTAGATGGGCCGGAATCCACGGACGGGGGTCGACCTTGCCCAGCCATGCCACCATTCGCCCGCGCGCGGGCGTGCTCGACATCGCGCCCTATGTCGGCGGGTCGAGCCGCATCGCGGGGGCGAACTTCGCGATCAAGCTCAGCGCCAACGAGAACCCGCACGGTGCCAGCCCCAAGGCCGTCGAGGCCTACCGCTCGGTCGCGGGCGAGCTGCACCTCTATCCCGAGGGGCAGGAGGGACTTGCGCGCGCCATTGCCGCCGTGCACGGGATTGAGGCGGGCCGGATCGTGCTCGGCGCCGGCTCGGACGAGCTGATCGCGCTGCTCTGCAAGGCCTATGCCGGCGAGGGCGACGAGGTCCTCTACTCGGCGCACGGCTTCCTGATGTATCGCCTCTCGGCACTGGCGGCCGGCGCCATGCCCGTCTCCGCGCCCGAGCGCGAGCTGACGACGGATGTGGACATGCTGATCGGCGCGCTGACCGAGCGCACGCGGCTGGTGTTTCTGGCCAACCCCAACAACCCGACCGGCACGATGATCGGCGCGGACGAGCTCAGGCGGCTGGCCGACGCCCTGCCCCCGCGGGCGCTCCTGGTCCTCGACGCGGCCTATGCCGAGTACCTGCGCCCCTCCGACGACGATGGCGGGCTCGCGCTCGTGCGCGACCGTGACAACGTCGTGATGACGCGGACCTTCTCCAAGATCTACGGGCTGGCGGCGCTGCGGCTAGGCTGGGCCTATGCGCCCGAGCACGTCGTCGACGTGCTGCACCGCGTGCGCGGGCCCTTCAACGTCACGCGGCCGGCGCTGGTCGCCGGCGAGGCGGCCGTGCAGGACCAGGCCTGGGTCGACCGCTGCCGCGTGCTGAACGAGGTCTGGCGCGAGTGGCTGGCGCGCGAGATCGCCGCCGCCGGGCTGCCGGTGGTGCCGAGCAAGGCGAATTTCCTGCTGGTCGGGGCGGGCGATCGCACGGCCGACTACGACGCCCATCTGCGTGGCCGCGGGCTGATCGCCCGGCGCGTCGACGGCTATGGCCTGCCCGGCCATCTGCGCATCACCGTCGGCGGCGAGGCCGCCTGCCGCGCCGTCGCCGAGGCGACCGCCGCCTTCGCCAACGGCGGCTGAGACCCATGCCCCACTTCCAACGCGTCACGCTGATCGGCCTCGGCCTCATCGGCTCGTCGATCGCCTGGGCGGCGCGGCGGGCGGGTGCCGCGGGCGAGATCGTCGGCCATGCCAGGACCCCTGCCACCCGGGCGCGCGCCGCCGAGCTCGGCTTCTGCGACCGCGTCGCCGACAGTGCGGCCGAAGCAGTGGCCGGCGCCGATCTGGTGATACTGTGCGTGCCCGTCGGCGCCTGCGGCCCGGTCGCGGCCGAGATCGGCCCCCATCTGGCCGAGGGCGCCGTGGTCTCGGATGCGGGCTCGGTCAAGCGGGCGGTGATCGACGCCATGTGCCCGCATCTGCCCCAAAATGTGCACTTCATCCCCGCCCACCCCTTGGCGGGGACCGAGCATTCCGGGCCCGATTCGGGCTTTGCCGAGCTCTTCGACGACCGCTGGTGCCTGTTGACGCCGCTGGCGGGCACCGACCCCGTCGCGCTGGAACGGCTCACGGCCTTCTGGCAGGCGCTCGGCGCCCGCACCGAGAGCATGGAAGCCGAGCACCACGATCTGGTGCTGGCGGTGACGTCGCACGTGCCGCACGCCATCGCCTACACGATGTGCGGCGTCGCCGACGACATGTCGCGCGTGACGAACCAGGAAGTGGTGCAGTTCTCGGCCGCGGGCTTTCGCGACTTCACCCGGATCGCCGCATCCGACCCGACGATGTGGCGCGACGTGTTCCTGGCGAACCGCGAGGCGACGATCGAGATCCTCGGCCGCTTCGTCGAGGAGCTGATGTTCCTGCAACGGGCGATCCGCACCGGCGACGGCGAGCACCTGCACGCCTACTTCGCCCGCACCCGCGCGATCCGCCGCTCGATCATCGAGGCCGGCCAGGACGTCGCCGCCCCCGATTTCGGCCGCCCGCACGGCCACAAGGCGGCTGGCGAGTAGTTCGCGCGTCCGGTCAGCCCAGGACCGAAAAGCTCGACTCACGGTTGATCGGCCGCTTGCGGGAGTAGAAGCCGGCGTCGATCTCGCGATCCAGATAGGGCAGGCGGAAGCGCAGCGGCCGGGCGTCGTGGTCGGCCCCGCCCTCGCAGTACTCGACCAATGCCGCCATCAGCTTGCCCGCGATCGGCGCGTTCTTGTACTGGTTTCCGCTCGTGCCGCAGGCCATGTAGAAGCCCGGCAGGCTCGACCGGTCATAGATCGGTATCCAGTCATCGGTCACGTCGTAGAGGTCGACGACGCCGCGCATCCGGCTGGGGATACCGACGGACGGCACCCGCTGCGCGAAGCGGAGCGCCTGCACCTGCCATTGCTCGGTGAAGTCGCGGTCGTAAGCCCGGTCGTCCTCGACCCAGACATGGCCGTCGCAGGGCGGGTCCTCCGAGCCGACGAGGACGGTGTTGCCGTGCTCGGGCCGGCAATAGCAGGCGATGTCGCTATCCGAGACGACCATGCCGTCGCGCTCCCAGTCGAAACCCGCGTCGAGGCCCATTGGCGCCGGCAGGTGCACCACCTCCTGCCTCAGCGCGCGCGTCGAGATCGTCATGTCCTCGGTCACGCCCGCCATCCGGTTCACCTGCGCCGAGCCGGGACCGGCTACGTTGATGACGACGGGGGCGCGCAGCTCCTCGCCATCGGCCAGCCGAACGCCCGCCGCGCGGCCGCCTTCCGTCAGGATCCCGGCGACGGTCGCGCCGAAGCGAAAGCGCGCGCCATGCGCCTCGGCCGCGCGTTGCAGGTTGTGCGCCGAGAGCGCCGGGTCGGTGACATAGCCGGCCGTCGGGAAGAAGACACCGCCCTCGATGCGGCCGCACGTCGGCTCGCCGAAGCCGGGGTCCTCGGGCCGCTTGGGCGGGGAGAACCGCGCGAGATCCACGATCGGCAGCCGCGCGAGGATCCGGTCGGCGTCCCAGTCCTCGAAGGGGATGCCGAGCGCGTCGCAATGCGCCTTGTGCCGGGCCAGATGCCCGTTCACCTCGGTCTTGAAGACGAGGCAGCCGGTCTGGCGGAAGGGCGCGAGCCCGCGCTCGTCCCCATGGCCTGGGCTGTGGCCGAGATAGTCCGCCCAGTCGCGCCAGTAGTGATAGCCCTCATAGGCGAAGGCGGTGCCGTCGAGCGTGGAATAGTGCACGCGGATGATGGCGCAGGAGCCCGAGGTCGACCCATGCCCCGCCTCGGCGTTGCGGTCGAGGCTGAGCGTGCGATGTCCGCCTTGGCGAGCTCGAAGGCCGTCGCCGCGCCGATGACGCCCGCGCCGATGATGATGACGTCCGCGGTCTGCGCCATGCCCGATCCTCCCGCTGCGGCGACAGAGTGGCCGGGCAATGCCCGCCTGTCCACCGGCCCAGGAGCGGTTGGCGGCTGTCATCCCGCCGGCGCCTCAGCCGCGCGGCGGAGCCAGGCGGGGCGCGTCGGCGACCGCGAAGGGGCCGATCCGCAGCTTGCCGCCCGACAGGTTCAGCGGCGCCGAGAGCGTCTCGCCGCTGCCGGTCAGCGCGGTCACGAACTCGATGGCCGTCTTGATGGTGTCCGCGGTGCCCCCGTCGATCACGCCAGAGCTGACGGCGACGCGCAGCATCTGCCGCCATTCACGCGCCTCGACCGTGATCGAGCCCTCGGGATAGCCCTGATCGTCCACCTCGAACGCGCCCGAGACGACCAGCCTCATCTCCCCCCAGTCGAAGCCCACCTCGCGCAGCGTCGCGGCGCGGAGCGCGATCTGGCCTTCCTCCAACGTCCTCAGCGCAATGGGCTGGGCCAGCGCCGCGTGGCCGATCACCGTGAGCCGGTCTAGCTGCGGCTTCAGCCAGCCGGTCGGGTCGATACGCGCGACCAGCTGCTCCGGCAGGCGCACCTTCTCGGCGGTGACGCGGAGGTCATAGCTGTTCGGCGGCGCCAGGTCCTCCGCGCGTTCGGAGACGCGGACGGCGGCGCTCTCGGCGGCGGCCGACCAGCCGGCGCTCGCCCTCGACAGCCAGTCCACTGATCTCGCTCGACGCCTCGCGCAGCTCGAGCGCGGTGCCGGGCCGGACGTCGAGCAGCGTTCCCATGGCCGCCGAGCGGATCACCGCGCGCTCGCCGGGCACAGCGACCGCCTGCTCCGGCGGCCAGGTCACGGCGATGCGGGTCGGCGCCCAGGCCTTGCTCACCGCCGACAGCAGCGGCGCGCTCCACGCCCAGCCATTGGCCGGATCGGCCAGCGCCGGTTCGCGCACGGCCAACCGGAACTCGGTCGGGAAGCCCGTCACCTCGACCTTGGCCGCCTCGGCCTGCCAGCCGCGTTCGCGCTGCTGGGCGAGCCAGGCCTGGAAGCCCGCGCGATGCGCCTGTGCCCCGGCATACCACCAGAGCGACCAGCCCAGGCCGGCGACGATGGCGAGGCCAAGCAGAACCTTGATCAGACGTCGCATGAACCATCCCGAAAGCTGCTTGGGCCCATGCCTTGCACCGGCGGGCCACCGGGTATAGCTCGCAGATACGTGCGTGGGAGACTGCATGCAACGCGGAGATCTCGGAGGCGGCGACCTCTGGGTGTTCGGCTATGGCTCGCTGATGTGGGCGCCGGGCTTCGATTATCTCGAGCGGCGGCTGGCGCGGCTCGACGGCTATAAGCGCGCCTTCTCGCTGGCTTCCTGGCACTACCGCGGCACGCGCGAGAGGCCGGGCCTGGTGCTCGGCCTCGACTGGGCGCCGGGCGCCGCCTGCGTGGGCGTGGCCCTGCGGGTCTGCCCGACCAAGGACCGGCACGTCCGCGACTATCTTGCCGAGCGCGAGCTCGTCTCCTACGCCTATTTCGAGACGCTCTACCCCGTGACGCTGCTCTGCGACGGTCCCGGCAGCAACGCTCCTCGGGGCGAGACGCGCGAGGCGCTCTGCTATGTCGTCGACCGCACGCACGAGCAATATGCCGGCGGCCTGACGCTGGAGGACCAGGCCGGGCGGATCCTCGCGGCGGCCGGCCTGTCCGGCTCGAACGCCGACTACCTGATGAACACGCTGGCCAAGCTCGACGAGCTCGGCATTCCCGACCCCGAGCTCGCGCAGCTGGGCCAGCTCGTCCGCGCCCGGCTGGCCGCATGAGCCCGGCGCAATCGGCCGGTCAGGGGCCGGCGTGAGAGCCGCCTGGCTGCGCCTGCCCTTCCTGCGCCGCCAGGTCGGCGCGCTGGCCTGGCTGCCCGAATCGGACCCGCTGCGCTTCGTGCTGGTCACCTCGCGCCGCACCGGGCGGTGGGTGTTTCCCAAGGGCTCGGTCGGTCGAGGCATGACGCCGCCCGCCGCCGCCGGCCGGGAAGCGCTGGAGGAGGCGGGCGTGACGGGCCAGCCCGAGCCGCAGCCCCTCGGCAGCTTCCGGACGATGAAGATCCGCCCGCCGGTCGCCTGGCCGATCGAGGTGGCGATCTATCCGATGCGCATCGACGAGGTCCTGGACGACTGGCCCGAAGCGCGCCAGCGCCAGCGGCGCTTCGTGACCCTGTCGGAGGCAGGCCGATTGCTGAACGACCCCGCGATGCTGGCCATCGCCGAGCGCTTCGCCGACCGCCGCCGCCCGAATCCACGCTGAGTTCGGCCGTCAACCCTCCTCGGCGCTCCGGCTCTCCGCGCCCTCGCCGAAGCCGCTGGCGAGCAGCGCCTCGAGGCTCTGCATCAGCGCCTCGGCCTCCGGCCCGGTGCAGGTCACGTCGATCGTCGAGCCGCGCGCGGCGGCGAGCATCAGCAGGCCCATGATGGAATTGCCCGACACGGTCTGCCCGTCGCGGCTGACGCGCGCCTCGGCGTCATGCGCCTCGACCGTCTCGACGAACTTCGCCGAGGCGCGGGCGTGCAGACCCTTGGCATTGACGATCGTCAGCGTGCGCGAGACGGCGGTCTGGTCATGGGCGGCGACCGCTCAGCGCGGCCTTGGCGGTTTCCAGGATCCCCGCGGCCGAGTCGATGTACTTGCGCCCCGCCTCGAGCGCGGCGCGCACCGCCTCGGGCAGCGGCCGGTCGCGCATCTTGGCGAGCTTGACCAGCAGCGGCAGGTTGGCGCCGTAGACGACCTCGACGCCCGGGCCCGACCAGAGCGCCATGCGCCAGGTTCGACGGCGTGCCGCCGAACATGTCGGTCACGACGACGACGCCGGCGCCGGTGTCGACCTCGGCGACGGTGCGCGCGATCTCGGCCTGGCGGGCGTGCAGGTCGTCGCTCGGGTCGATGGCGATGGCGCGCGCGCCGGGCTGCGGCGCCGACGACGTGCTCGGTCGCGTCGAGCAGCGCCGCGGCCAGCCCGCCATGCGCGACGACGACGAGTCCGATCAGCGCGCCGGCCGGCTCGCCCTTCATCGCGCGCCTCATCGGGCATCCGCCCGACGCTCCAGCTCGCGGTGGCGGACCGATACCGGCCAGCCGCGCTCCGCGAGATGCCGCGCCAGCGCCTCGGCGACGCTGACCGAGCGATGGCGCCCGCCGGTGCAGCCGAAGGCGATGGTGAAATGGGCCTTCCCTTCCTCGCGATAGGCGGGCAGCAGCATCGTGACCATGTCGCAGAGCTTCTCGAAGAACTCCACATAAAGCGGATCGGCGCGGACGAAAACCTGTATCTTCTCGTCGCGCCCGTCAAGCGACGCGCAGGTCCTCCTGCCAGTAGGGGTTGTCGAGGAAGCGGGTATCGATCACCATGTCGGCGCCGTGCGGCGTGCCGCGCTTGTAGGAGAACGACTGGATCGTCACCGACATCCCGGCCGACTGGCCGAGCGCGAAGCGCGCCTCGAGCTCGGCCTTGAGCTCGTGCGGCGTCATCGTCGTCGTGTCGATCAGCGCGTCGGCGTGCTCGCGCACCTCGGCCAGCACGTCGCGCTCGCGCGCGATGCCGGTCGCCGGATCCTCGGCGGGCGCCAGCGGATGGCGGCGGCGGGTCTGGTTGAAGCGGGCGACCAGCACCTCGTCGGCGCAGTCGAGGAACAGCAGCAGCGCGCCGGCGCCCCAGCTCTGGCGCAAGCGTGCGCAAGGTCTCGGTCAGCGCCCGCGCCGAGAAGCCGCGCGTGCGGCTCTCGACGCCGATCGCCATCGGCGCCGGGGTGCCGACGACCGGCGCGACCAGCGCCTCGATCAGCGAGAGCGGGAAGTTGTTCAGCGCCTCGTAGCCGAGGTCCTCGAGCGCGTTGATCGCCGTCGTGCGGCCCGCCCCGGACATGCCCGTGACGATCAGGACGAGCGGCGCTTGCCGCGCGCTGGTCCGATCCGTCGGGGTCCTCGTCGTCCATGCATCGCCGCTCACGCTCTCCGGCTGCGCGCCGGCCGCACACGGCTCGGGACCCGCCCGCACGCAGCAGCACAAAGGCCAGCGCGGCGAGCCCGACGCGGCCCCGGCCGAGGACGAGCGCGCAGGGGCAGGCCCAGCAGCTGCCTGCGCCGCGCGCGGCGGGCAGCCGCTCGTGCTCGGCCTCGTCGAGGTCGACGATCAGCGCCAGCGGCGCCTGCGGCCCGCGCCGGCAGCCGCAGGATGCCGACGCCGCGCGCCTCGATCATGCCCGGCGATCGAGGCCGGCGCCGAGAGCATCAGCGCCCCGTCGCCGCCGGCGGACGTCGACCCGGTCGTCGGCGACCAGCTCGGCGCCGAGCGCGATCATCTCGAGCGCCAGCGTGCTCTTGCCCGAGGCGCTCGCGCCGGTGATCAGGCAGCCGCGCCCGTCGACCGCGACGGCGCTGGCATGCAGCTGGGTGGTGGCGGCCAGGATGCCGCTCATCCCGGCAGCTCGACGACGAAGCGCGCGCCGCGCCGCACTGCGCCGGGTCGGCTGGATGCGGCGCGATGTTCTCGGCCCAGATGCGGCCGCCATGCGCCTCGACGATCTGCCTCGAGATGCTCAGGCCCAGGCCCGAATGGTTGCCGAAAGCCTCGCTCTCGGGTCGCTGGGAATAAAACCGCTCGAAGATCGAGCCGAGGTTCTCGGGCGGGATGCCCGGGCCCCTCGTCCTCGACGGTCATGCGCACGCCGCCCTCGCCGCGCATGGCGCGCCGGTCACCGTGATGTGGCGCCGCTCGACGGCGAGAAGGACAGCGCGTTGCCGAGCAGGTTGGCGATGACCTGGGCGATGCGGCCCTCGAGCCGCCGGCGCAGTCAGGCCGCCCTCGGGCAGCCGCGTCACCACCCGGATGCCGCGCGTCGCGCCCTCGGCCTCGGTCACGGCGGCCAGGACGGAGATCAGTCTCGCCAAGGTCGAAGGGCTCCATCCGCTCGCGCACGAGCTCGGCGTCGAGACGCGATGCGTTCGAGATGTCGGTCACCAGCCGGTCCATTCGCCGGACGTCGCTCTCGATGATGTCGAGCAGCCGCTGGCGCTGTTCGTCGCTGTGCGGGCGTACTCCATCGATTCCACGGCCGAGCGCAGCGAGCTCAGCGGGTTCTTGATCTCGTGCGCGACATCGGCGGCGAAGCTCTCGATGGCGCCGATCCGGGCGATAAAGCGCGCCCGTCATGCCTGATCAGCGCGCCGGAAAGCTCGCCGATCTCGTCCGTCCGGTGCGTCAGGTCCGGGATCTCGGGCTTGTCCGGGCTGACGGCCGCGCGGCGCCGGCGCCTTCGGATTGCGCCGCACGGGCGAGCCGGCGGATCGGGCTCGCGATCATGTTGGCGAGCACGATCGACATCAGCACCGAGGCGATCGCCGCCAGCAGGAAGATCTGGAACAGCGTCTTGCGCTCCTCGACGCACGAAGCGCTCGATCTCGCCGCCGACACTGGTCGAAAGCTGCAGCACGCCGATAATGCCCTTGATCTGCCGCACGGGCATCGCGACCGAGACGATCAGCTCGCCCTCGCCGTTCACCCGCACGCTGTGGGCGACCTGCCCCTCGGCGGCGAGCCGGACCTCCTCGTCCTCGCTGACGCCAGGGACCGGCACCTCGGGATGGATCTCCGTCCGCGGCCAGCGGGCCTGGCCCGGCTCCGTCGAAGACCGTCGCCTGACGCGGCGGCTGATGCCGCTGAAGCGAGCTCCGTCGCTGCGGGCGGGCGGCAGCGGCGAGACCTCGATCGGCGAGCCGGCCGGCCAGAGATCGTAGCTGTCGGCGGTCAGCCGCCGCCCGATGTCGTAGAGCCTGACGCGGACGCCGGTCGGCCCGGCGAGCCTGGCGAGGATCGTCGCCGCCTCCTGCAGGGTCGTAGACCAGCGTGCCGTCTTCATCGACGGCGGCGGCCTCGGAGATGGCGACGGCGATGATCTCGCCCTGCTTGCGCAGCGCATCGACATAGACCTCGATCAGGTTGCGCTTGCCGTTCGACAGATTGCTCATGCCGACGACCAGGAAGGTCAGGCCGATCAGGTTGAAGAAGATGATCCGCCGCTGCAGCGACGAGAACGGCGCCGACTGCCTCAGCCCGCGCAGCAGGCGGGCACGCGCCGAGCGCGGCCGCGGCCGGTCGTCGAGCCCGACCGGGCCTGGTCTCAGCTCCGGCCGAGATCGGCCCCGCTGTCCGCCCGCTTCAGCACCCCGGCACCGCAAGTCCTTACGACCTCGCGATAACGATAGCCGACGCCGTAGAGCGTTTCGATGGCGTTGAAGTCGTCAGCCACCTCGCGGAACTTCTTGCGGATTCGCTTGATGTGGCTGTCGATCGTGCGGTCGTCGACATAGACGCGGTCGTCATAGGCGGCGTCCATCAGCTGGTCGCGGCTCTTGACGAAGCCGGGACGCGGTCGCCAGCGCATGCAGGATCAGGAACTCGGTCACGGTCAGCGTGACCTGGCGGCCGTCCCAGAGCGTCGCGTGGCGCAGCGGGTCCATCTCCAGCTTGCCGCGCCGCAGCACCTTGTCGGCCTCGCCGCGCTCGGCCTGGCTCTCGATGGCGGGGTCGCGCCGGCGCAGCACGGCCCGGATCCGCTCGACCAGCAGGCGCTGGCTGAAGGGCTTGCGCACATAGTCGTCGGCGCCCATGCGCAGGCCGATCAGCTCGTCGATCTCCTCGTCCTTGGAGGTCAGGAAGATCACCGGCAGGTCGGATTTCTGGCGCAGCCGGCGCAGCAGCTCCATGCCGTCCATACGCGGCATCTTGATGTCGAGCACCGCCAGGTCGGGCGCGCTCTGGCTCAGCGCGGTCAGCGCCGTCGCGCCGTCATTGTAGGTGCGGACCTCGAAACCCTCCGCCTCGAGGGCCATGGAGACCGAAGTCAGGATGTTCCTGTCGTCATCGACGAGTGCGATTGTCGTCATGCACCTTCCGGAGCCCCTTCCATTCTGGCACACTGCTACACGAATGCAGGGAAAGAAGTCCCACCGCAATCGCGGTAAGGTGGAGCAAGCCAGCCCGCCCAGGCTCGGCGGCGGCCGGCGGCACGGGCGCTCGCCGCCGGCGCGGCGGAACGCCGCTATGGACGGAGGCGTTCGCAGCGCATAGAAGGATCCGACAAGAGGGGCTTGCTCCCGACTGGGAGTTTGCGCGTAACCGCGCGCCGGCCCACAAAAATACGTTACGGCGGCTGGTCGACCGACCGGCAAGGCCGTCAGGCGGGAGAAAGCGTCCATGGAGTCGGGTGTCTTCAACCCTAGCTGCCGTGTCGATCAGGCCGGAATGACCGGGCTCGGCAAGGTGCACTACAACCTGATGGAGCCGGCGCTCGTCGAGGCGGCGCTGCGCCGGGGCGAGGGCGAGCTCGGGCGAGGCGGCGCCTTCCTCTGCGAGACGGGCAAGCACACCGGCCGCAGTCCCAAGGACAAGTTCGTCGTCCGCGAGCCCTCGGTCGAGGACACCGTCTGGTGGGAGAACAACAAGCCGATGGACCCGGCCGCCTTCGAGCGGCTGAAGGAGGACATGTTCGCGCATATGCGCGGGCGCGAGTTCTTCGTGCAGGACCTCTATGCCGGTGCCGATCCGGCCTACCGGCTGAACGTGCGCATGATCAACGAACTCGCCTGGCACTCGCTGTTCATCCGGCACATGCTGCGCCGGCCCGAACGCGACGAGCTGGAAGGCTTCGTGCCGGGCTTCACGGTGGTGAACTGCCCCAGCTTCAAGGCGGATCCGGAGACGGCATGGCTGCCGGTCCGAGACGGTGATCGCCGTCAGCTTCGAGCAGAAGATGATCCTGGTCGGCGATTCCAGCTATGCCGGCGAGAACAAGAAGGGCATCTTCTCGGTCCTGAACTACATCCTGCCCGGACAGGGCGTGATGCCGATGCACTGCTCGGCCAATCACGCGCCGGGGAACACGGACGATTGCGCCGTCTTCTTCGGCCTGTCGGGCACCGGCAAGACGACGCTGTCGGCCGATCCCGCGCGGACCCTGCTCGGCGATGACGAGCATGGCTGGACGGATCACCGGCATCTTCAACTTCGAAGGCGGCTGCTACGCCAAGACGATCCACCTGTCGCCGAAGGCCGAGCCCGAGATCCATGCGACGACGACCATGTTCGCCAGCGTCGTCGAGAACATGGTCTACGACCCGCACACGCGCGAGCTGGATTTCCACGACGAAGTCGCTGACGCCGAACATGCGCTGCGCCTATCCGCTGCACTATATCCCGAACGCCTCGCCGACGCGGGCTGGCCGGCATCCCGAAGAACATCGTCATGCTGACCTGCGACGCGTTCGGCGTCATGCCGCCGATCGCCCGGCTGACGCCCGCGCAGGCCGAGTACCACTTCCTCTCGGGCTTCACCGCCAAGGTGGCGGGCACCGAGAAGGGCATGGCGGGCGCCCAGCCGACCTTCTCGACCTGCTTCGGCGCGCCCTTCATGACGCGGCGGCCCGAGGTCTATGGCGCGATGCTGCGCGAGAAGATCGCGCGCCATGGCAGCGCCTGCTGGCTGGTCAACACCGGCTGGACGGGCGGCGGCTATGGCATGGGCGAGCGCATGCCGATCCAGGCGACGCGCGCGCTGCTGCTCGGCGGCGCTGAGCGGCGAGCTGGCCAAGGGCAGTTCCGCAGCGACCCGAACTTCGGCTTCGAGGTGCCGGTCGCCTGCCCCGGCGTGCCGGACGAGTTGCTCGACCCGCGCCGCACCTGGGCCGACCCGGCCGAGTACGACCGCCAGGCCAAGGCGCTGGTCAAGATGTTCGCCGACAATTTCGCCCAGTACGAGCCCTTCGTCGGCGAAGAGGTCATGGCCGCCGCGCCCAAGGCGGCCTGAATCCGCCATCCCGGGCGCGAGCAGCGACAGCGGAATGCGGGCTGGTCGCCCGCATGCGACATTCGCCTCGGCCTGGCGCGGCGCCGGTGGCGCCGACTTTCGGCCGAGCCGTCCAGGGTCGCAGCGCTCGGAGCATCGACTTCGCATGCCGCACCCGGCGCAGTCGTCGGCAGAAGCTGCTGGGGAAGGCCGGACCGGGGATCCGGCCGGACGCGAGCGATCCGCGAGCTCGGACCGGCCGTCAAGGGCAAGCCGGCTTCGCCGGTCGCTGCGCGACCCTTGACCGCCGGCCCGACCCGCGGCTCGCATGTGGACCGGCGAAGGCGGAGGGCATGATGGCTGTTCGACCTCCGGCCGGCGATTGCGCTATCCGGCACCGTCGCTGATCCAAGAGACCCCTCATGCCCGATTTCGCCGTCGCCGCAGGCCACCGCATCACCGCCGAGGCCGCGGCCGAGGTGCTGCGCGCCGGCGGCACTGCCGTCGATGCGCGATCGCCGCGGGCCTCGCCTGCATGGTCGCCGAGCCGGCGCTGGCGGGGCTGCTCGGCGGCGGCTTCCTGATGGTGCGCGAGCCGGGCGGGCAGAGCGCGGGCTCTCGACTTCTTCGTCGAGACGCCGAAGCGCAGCCGCCCGGCCGGCGAGCTCGACTTCCGCGCCATCGAGGCGAGTTCGGCACGGCGACGCAGGAGTTCCACATCGGCGCCGGCTGCGATCGCGACGCCCGGCGTCGCCGCCGGGCTGGCCGAGGCGCATGCCCGCTACGGTCGCATGCCGATGCCCGAGCTCGCCCGGCCCGCCGATCGTCGCCGCGCGCGAGGGCGTCTCCGTCACCGACTACCAGTCCTTCATCTGCGGCATCATCACGGCCGATCCTGACGGCGACGCCGGCAGCCCGCGCGCTCTTCTGCCGCGGGGACGCGCTGATGCCCGAGGGCTTCCTCTTCCGGAACCCGGAATTCGCCGACGTGCATCGAGGTGATGGCGCACGAGGGGCCGCGCCTGGTCACCGAGGGCGAGGTCGCGCAGGCGCTTCTGGCGCTCTGCGACGAGGGCGGGCCATCTGACGGCGGCGGACCTCGCCGGCTATCGCCCGGCCTGGCGCGAGCCGCTGCGGGTCGAGCGCGCGCGGCGTGCGGCATCTCGGTCAACCCGCCGCCCTCGCTCGGCGGCGCGCTGGCCGTCTTCTCGCTCGAGCTGCTCGCAGCGCGAGCCCGACGCCGTCGCGCTGGCGCGCGCCTTCGAGGCGACGAGCCGGGCGCGGCTCGAGGCGGACCTCGCCGCCGACCCGAGTCGCCGGCGCCGCCCGGCTGCTGTCGCCGGCGCTGGTCGGCGCGCTATCGCGCCGAGCTCGCCGGGCGACCCGGCGGCGACGCGCGGCACGACGCACATCTCGGTGATCGACGCCGACGGGCCATGGGCGCCGCGCTGACGCTCTCGAACGGCGAGGGCTGCGGTCTGATCGTGCCCGGCACCGGGCTGATGCCGAACAACATGCTGGGCGAGGCGGACCTGGTGCCGGGCGGCTGGCACAGCTGGCGCGCCCGGCACCCGGCTCGCCTCGATGATGGCGCCGATGGCGGTCGACTGGCCGGACGGGCGCTTCGCCATGCTGGGCTCGGGCGGGTCGAACCGCATCCGCACGGCGCTGGCGCAGGTGCTGGTCGGCCTGATCGACCGGGGCGAGCGGATGGAGCACCGCCATCGAGGCGCCGCGCCTGCATGTCGAGCCGGGAGCCGGAAGCCGGAGCGCCGCCGGCGGTCGAGTTCGAGGACCTGGCCGGCGAGGCAGTGCGCGCGGCGCTGCTAGCGGCCTTTCCGCAGGCGCGGCCCTGGCCCGACCGGTCGATGTATTTCGGCGGCGTGCACGGCGCCCGGCGTTGCCGCGCCGGCGATCTCGAGGCCGCCGGCGACCCTCGTCGCGCCGGCGTCGCGATCACCGGGTAGGCCTCGCCCGAGGTCCGCGGCCATCGCCGCAATTGACCCGGGCGAGAGGGGCGGCTACCTCTTCGCAGCTGCAACAAGCGTCGGAGGCCACGATGTCCGCAGAACCCGCCGGAGAAATCGCCGCCGAGCGCGCCGGCATCCCCGCCGTGCCCGATGTCGACGAACTTCTAGGGCGGGCCGCGGCGTCGATCGAGAACGCTGATGAGCTGCACCAGATGGCGCGCGAGGGCCTTCGCCGGACCGTCGTTGCCGAGGGCCGCGTCTCTGGCGAGCGCCTCGACGCGGCGCAGCATGCCGCGCACGCCTTCGCCTGGTTCGCCACCTATGCCGAGGCGCTGCGCCAGCTGCACCTCTGGGCTGCGCGGCTGGCCGAGGCCGGCGCCCTTGGCGAGATCGAGCGGCTGATCCTGCAGATCGGCTTTGGCGAGTACTTGGCGCAGATCCGCGGCGGCATACCAATGAGCCAGGGCGAGATCGCGCGACCCGGCGACCTCGGTGTCGAGGCCGCGGGTCTCGGGGTCGAAGCCGACTGGCTGATCCGAAACGGCTCGACCGAGACCGCTCGCGCGCGCCTGGCGGCGCTGCTGGTCGAGCAGCAGGGCGCGGCCAGCTTCGGCGCCACCGGGCTCGACGACGAGTTCGAGATGATCCGCGACCAGTTCCGCCGCTTTGCCGACGAGCGCGTCGTGCCGCACGCGCATGGCTGGCACATGGCGGACGAGCTGATCCCGATCGAGGTGGTGACCGAGATGGCCGAACTCGGCGTCTTCGGCCTGACGATTCCGGAGGCGCATGGCGGGCTCGGCATGGGAAAGACGGCGATGTGCGTCGTCTCCGAGGAGCTGAGCCGCGGCTATATCGGCGTAGGCTCGCTCGGCACCCGCTCGGAGATTGCGGCGGAGCTGATCCTCGGCGGCGGCACAGAGGACCAGAAGGCCGAATGGCTGCCCAGGATCGCCAGCGGAGAGGTGCTGCCGACAGCCGTCTTCACCGAGCCGAACACGGGATCGGATCTCGGTGCGCTGCGGACACGGGCCGTGCGCGACGGCGAGGACTGGGTGATCACGGGCAACAAGACCTGGATCACGCATGCGGCGCGCGCCGACCTGATGACCTTGCTTGCGCGCACCGACCCGGAGACGAGCGACTATCGCGGGCTTTCGATGTTCCTCGCGCCGAAAGCGCGCGGCACCGCGGAGGAGCCCTTCCCCGACCCCGCCATCTCAGGCGGCGAGATCGAGGTGCTCGGCTATCGCGGCATGAAGGAGTACACGGTGGCGCTCGACGGCCACCGCGTCCCCGGCGCGGCGCTGCTCGGCGGGGTCGAGGGCCAGGGTTTCAAGCAGCTGATGCGCACCTTCGAGAGCGCGCGCATCCAGACGGCGGCGCGCGCCATCGGCGTCGCCCAGTCGGCGCTGGAGCTGGGGCTGCGCTATGCGCAGGAGCGCACCGCCTTCGGCAAGCCACTGGTCGCCTTCCCGCGGGTGGCGAACAAGCTCGCCATGATGGCGGTCGAGATAATGATCGCCCGCCAGCTGACCTATCATGCCGCGCGCGAGAAGGACCAGGACCGCCGCTGCGACCTCGAGGCCGGCATGGCAAAGCTGCTGGGGGCGAGGGTCGCCTGGGCCGCCGCCGACAACGCCCTGCAGATCCATGGCGGCAACGGCTTTGCGCTCGAATACCCGATCAGCCGGGTGCTGTGCGACGCCCGCATTCTCTCCATCTTCGAGGGCGCCGCCGAGATCCAGGCGCAGGTGATTGCCCGGCGGCTGCTGGAGGGAAATTGAGGCTCCTTGTTTGCGATCTGGTCGCGCTGAGGCGTACAAAGCATGGCGGCGACCTGACCTCGGCGGCGAGCGATCTTGAGCGCGCTTTGGAGATCGCCCGAGAGGGCATGGACGAGTACCGCGAGGCTCTGGCGATCCTCGACAAATCGTAGCGGCAAGCCGAAAGCCCCCGAGTCGCCGCGCGTGACTCCGTCGCGTGCAGGCGCTATAGCGCGCGCGAATTCTCTCCTCCGAGGTTGGAAATGCCTAAGATCAACGGGAACGAAATTCGTCCCGGCAATATCATCGAGCACGATGGTGGCCTGTGGCAGGCCGTGAAGGCCGAGCACGTCAAGCCTGGCAAGGGCGGCGCCTTCGCCCAGGTCGAGCTGCGCAATCTGCGCAACGGGTCCAAGCTGAACGAGCGCTTCCGCTCGGCCGACAAGGTCGAGCGTGTCCGGCTCGAGCAAAAGGACCAGCAATTCCTTTACGAATCCGACGGCATCCTGACCTTCATGGACGCCGAGACATTCGAGCAGATCACCCTGCCGGCCGATCTTTTGGGCGACGCCCGGCCGTTTCTGCAGGACGGCATGACAATCACGGTCGAATACTATGAGGACGAGGCGCTGTCAGTGCGGCTGCCGGAACGGGTGACCTGCACCATCGTCGAGACCGAGCCGGTCGTCAGGGGCCAGACGGCGGCGAACTCGTTCAAGCCGGCCAAGCTCGACAACGGCGTGCGCGTGATGGTGCCACCCTTTGTCGGCGAGGGCGAGGCCATCGTCGTCTCGACCGAGACCTTCGAATACGTCGAGCGCGCCTGAGGTGGCGGGCTCGGCCAACCTGAACCTGATGATCCAGGCTTCCCGCCGGGCCGGCCGGCGTCTCGTCCGCGATTTCGGCGAGATCGAGCAGCTGCAGGTCTCGGTCAAGGGCATCGGCGACTTCGCCAGCCGCGCCGACACCCAGGCCGAGGCCACCATCCGGGACATGCTGATGGAGGCGCGGCCGAACTATGGCTGGCTGGGCGAGGAGACGGGCGAGGAGGCGGGCAAGGACCCCACCCGCCGCTGGATCGTAGACCCGCTGGACGGCACGACCAACTTCCTGCACGGCCTGCCGCACTGGGCGATCTCGATCGGGCTCGAGCACAAGGGCGACATCGTCGCCGGCGTCATCTACGACCCGGTCAAGGACGAGATGTTCACCGCCGAGGCCGGCCAGGGCGCCTGGCTGAACGACCGGCGGTTGCGCGTCTCGGCCCGGCGCGACCTCTCGACCATGCTGTTCGGCACGGGCCTGCCCTTCGGCGGCCGGCGCGGCCTGCCCGAGATGCTGGGCGAGCTCGGCCGCATGATGCCGCGCACGGCCGGCATCCGGCGCTGGGGCGTGGCCGCGCTCGACCTCGCCTATGTCGCCGCCGGCCGCTTCGACGGCTTCTGGGAACGCGCGCTCAAGCCCTGGGACATCGCCGCTGGAATGATCTTGGTCCGCGAGGCGGGCGGCCTCGTCGGCACGATCGGCGAGAGCACCGAGGCGCAGGATCCCCTGCCGACCGGCGACATCATCGCCGCGGCGCCCGGCGCCTATGGCCACCTGGCGCGGCTGCTCGCGCCCGCCCACGCCGGATCCTGAGGCGCGCCGGGCTGCAACGCTTGGTTTTTGCCCTCTAATTCTCTACGGTTGCGCATATTTCTTGCATGGCCGGCGTATGACCTTCGCAGACGTGCCTGACCGAATGTTCACCCAACCGACCCGGCAGATCCTGATGATGCTGCTGGTTCTGGCGGCCGTGACCATTGGCTGCTCGCTGATGGCCGGGCAGATCGCCACCATCCTGGTGGCGAATGTCTACCTGAACGGCTTCATCGCCTTCGTTTTCCTGCTCGGCATTCTCGCCACCTTCTGGCAGCTCAGCCAGGTATTCGCCTCGGTGCGCTGGCTGCGCAACCTGCAGGCCGGCTTCAAGGGCCACGAGATCGCCCAGCCGCCGGCGCTGATCGCCTCGATGGGCCCGATGATCCGCGAGGGTCGCCTCAAGAGGCGCCTCGCCACCTCGGCCACCCGGTCGATCCTCGAACTCGATCGCCATCCGGCTCGAGGAATCGCGCGAGATCACGCGCTATGTGGCGAACCTGCTGATCTTCCTCGGGCTTCTCGGCACCTTCTGGGGCCTCTCGCTGACGGTTCCCGCGGTCGTCGACACCATCCGGTCGCTGGCGCCCGATCAAGCGGGCGACACCTCGGACGTCTCGGTCTTCGACCGGCTGATGAGCGGCCTCGAGAACCAGCTCGGCGGCATGGGCACGGCCTTCGCCTCGTCGCTGGTCGGCCTCGCCGGCTCGCTCGTGGTGGGCCTGCTCGAGCTCTTCGCCAGCCACGGCCAGAACCGCTTCTTCCGCGAGCTCGAGGACTATCTCACCTCGTTCACCCGCCTCGGCATGGTCAGCGAGGGCGAGGGGCCTGAGGGCGCGCTGATTTCGCTTCTCGAGCGCGTCGACGAGGGGCTCGAGCGCACCTCCGCTTTCGCCGAGACGGCCGAGCAGGCCCGCATCGATGCGGAAAAGCGGCTGGCCCTGGCGGCGGACGTCGTCGGCAAGATGGCGGCCGAGATCGAGCGCGAGCGCGGCATGGTGGCCCAGCTCGTCGCCGAGATGCGCGAGGGCCGCGAGATGGAGGCCGGGCGCGACCATGCCGTGCTGGCGGTGCTCAAGCGCATCGACCAGGGCCAGAACCACCTCGCCGCCGCCCAGCAATCGGTCGCCGAGATGCTGGAGCGGACGCGCACCTCGCCGGCCACGACCGGGCTCGATTCCGAGACCCGCACGCATATCCGCTCGATGGACAAGCAGCTGCGCGCGCTGGCCGATGACGTCGCGGTCGGCCGGCACGAGGCGCTGACGGCCTTGCGCGCCGAGCTGCGCGCGCTGACCAACCTGATCGATATGCGCACACGCGAGACTCAGTGATGGCGCTGTCGTCGCGTCGCGGCGGCCGGATGTCGGCCTCGGTCTGGCCGGGCTTCGTCGACATGATGACGGCGCTGCTGCTGATCCTGATGTTCGTGCTGTCGATCTTCATGATCGTCCAGTTCAGCTTGCGCGAGCGGATCACCGGCCAGGACAAGGCGCTGGAGACGCTGGGCGACAAGCTGTCGGCCAGCGAGGACCGCATCTCGCGGCTCTCGGCGCAGTTGAGCGAGCTGTCGAACGCGCTGGGGCTGGAACAGCAGCGCAGCACGGGGCTCGAAGGCGAGCTCGGCACGCTGCGCGCGACGCTCCGCCAGGAGCGGGACGAGCGCGCCGCAACTCGCCCAGGCGCTGGACACGGTGACGGCGGCGCGGCAGAGCGCCGAGGCCGAGGTCGCGCGGCTGGCGGGCGAGCTCGATACTCGACTGGGTCAGGTCGAGAACCTGACCGCACGCCTCGGCGCGGCGGAGGACCGGCTCGACGAGCAGGCCGAGGCGGCGCGGCTCGCCGCGGCCCGGCGCGAGGCGCTGGAGGCGATGGTCGCGGACCTCGAACGGACGCGCGACGACCAGTCGGCCGAGATCGCCTCGCTCAGCGACGAGCGGACGCGCACCCTCGCGCTGCTGGCCTCGCTGCGCGAGGAGACTGCCGAGCGGGCGGCGCGGATCGACGCGCTGACCGGTCGGGCGGAAACCGCCGAAAGCACCATCGCCGAGCTGACGGAGGCGCGCGAGCAGGACCGCGCCGCGATCGAGAACCTGTCGGCCGAAAAGGCGGACGCGCTCAGCGCGCTGGCGGCGCTGCGAGAGGACAGGGACGAGGTGCTGGCGCGGCTGGACGAGATCGACGCTGAGAAGGCCGCCGCGATCGCCGCCGTCGCGCGTCTCGAGAGGGAGAACGCCGGCATCGTCGAACGGGTGGAGAAGCTCGACGAGGAAAAGGCCGCGGCGCTGGCGCTGATCGCCCAGCTGGAGCGCGAGAACGCCGGCACACTGGCCCAGGTCGAGCAGCTCGAACTCGGACAGGGCGGCGGCGCTCGCGCTGGCCGAGACGCTGCGATCCGACTTGCGGACGGCGCGAAACGCTCAGTCCGAGAGCGCCGCGCGGCGCGACGCATTGGCCGAGGATATCGAGGCGCGCCGACAGCGCATCGCCGAGCTGGAAGCCGAGAACGCCGAGGCGCTCGAGGACTTCCAGAAGCTAAGCGACGAGCAGGCACTGGCGCTCGCCACCATCGCCCGCCTCGAGCGGGACAAGGAGACCGCCGAGGAACGCGCCGCCCGGATCGAGGCCGAGCGCGCCGCGCTGGCCGACGCGCGCGACGACGCGCAGGCGCAGGCCGAGCGCTTCCAGGTGAACCTCAAGGCAGCGCTCGACCGGGCCGCCCAGCTTTCCGCGCGCCTGAGCGAAGAGGAGGAGGGGCGGCTCGCCGAGGCCGCCGCGGCCAAGGCGCTGCGCGAGAGGCTGGCGAACAGCGAGGAAGAGCTCGACGCAGCCACGCTGGCGCTCGACGAGGCGCGCCGCAAGGCCGAGGAGACGCTCGAGCTCCTGGCCGCGGCCCAGGCGGCCGAGGACGAGCTGACCGAGGACAGGCGCGCCGCCGCCGAGCAGGTCGACCGGGCCGAGTCGCTGCGCCGGGTGGCCGAGCAAAAGCTGGCCGAATCGCAGGCGCAGACGGTTGCCGAGCAGCGCAAGGTGGCGGCGCTGAACGCCCAGGTGCGCGAGCTGAACCAGCAGCTCGGCGCGATCCAGGCGCTGCTCGACGATGCGGGCGAGCGCGACCGGCAGGCGCAGGTGCAGATCGCCGAGCTCGGCAGCCAGCTGAACCAGGCGCTGGCCCAGAAGGTCAGCGAGCTCCAGCGCTTCCGCTCGGAGTTCTTCGGCCGAATGCGCGAGCTGCTGGGGGGGCGGCAGGACATCCGCCAGGTCGGCGACCGCTTCGTCCTGCAATCGGAGGTGCTGTTCGACACCGCCTCGGCCGATCTCGGGCCCGAGGGCCGGGCGCAGCTCTCCAGGATCGCCGAGGTCGTTCGCGAGGTCGCGGCGGCCGCCCCGCCCGAGCTCGACTGGGTGCTGCGCGTCGACGGTCACACCGACAAGCGCCCGCTGAGCGGCGGCCGGTACCGCGACAATTGGGAGCTGAGCCAGGCCCGCGCGCTGTCGGTCGTGCGCTACCTGGTGCGCGAGGAGGGCATTCCGCCCGAGCGGCTCGCCCCCACGGGCTTCGGCGCCTACGCGCCCATCGCCCAGGGCGACAGCCCCGAGGCGCTGGCCGCCAACCGCCGCATCGAGTTCAAGTTCACCGAGCGCTGACGCCCGCCGAGGCCTGCATCACGCGCCCGTTGACGGCGCCCTCGCTGAACCGATTGCCTATGGCGCCGGGCCTGCCTTAGCGGACAAGGATGACGACCCGGCGGTTTCGGCGTTCGCTGGCCGGGGTTTCGACGGCCGGCTCGCCCTCGCCGCGAGCGACGACCGCAATCTCCGGGCTCTCCTCGCGCCGGAGCTCGTTCAGCACGGCCTGGCGCACGGCCTCGGCGCGCCGACGCGACAGCGCCCGGTTCGCCTCGGCCGGCCCCGGCCCATCGGCGTGGCCCGTGACGATGATTTCGGCCGCCTCGCGCGAGCGCACGTCCTCGACGATGCGCAGGATCGCCTCGAACGCCTGGTCATCGACCCGGGCGCTGCCGAACTCGAAATAGATCTCGTACTCGGCCGGCGGCTTCGGCTGGGCGGCAAGCGCCGCGCCAAACGCTTCGCGGATCTCTGGCTCGGCGACGGGCAGGCCGCCCAGCTGGGCCCCCGTCGCCGCGGCCGCCCAAGGGCGGTCGAGCGTCACCGTCCTGCCCCGCTGCTCAAGCTCGATGCCGCCGATCTGGCCCTCCTGGGGCAGCACCACGGCGAGATCGCCCGGCAGCACGGCCAGGTCCCTGACCAGCTCCATCAGGGCCTCGAAGCGCTCGCGGCAGCCCTTGGCCTTGGAGAAATCCTGCGTGTCGAGCTCCTGCGCCTCGTCGACCCAGCAATCCCAGCTGACCTGCGCCTCGCCGATCTGGCGGCCGGCGCGCAGCCGGGCCCCGGGCGCGGCGATAAAGCCCAGAAGCGGCGCCACGGCCGCGTTCATGCCGGCGACATCGGGTGCGGGACGCGGCCGCGACGGACGACCCTCGGCCGCCCCCCGCGCCCGCGCGGCAAAGCCGGCGCCGGCCGCCCAATCGTAATCGGCGAGCTCGACGCGGGCGTGGTCGAGATAACCCTCCTGCAGCGCGCGGGCATAGGGGTCGGCGGCGGGCGGCAGCGCGGCCACTGCGTCGATGTCCCAGGCCGCGCCGCTGCTCCAGCCGGGCGGCAGCGGGCCATCGCCGGTGCAGCCGCCGAGCACCGCGAATGCCACGCCGATCGCGAGCGCCGCCCTCATTCCGGCGGGGAGACCCGGACGGCGAACTCGGTGCCCTGCACGCCGAGGATCGTCGTCGGCATCAGGACGCGCATGGACAGCGGGCTCGCTTCGGCGATGCCGCCCGAGGCGGCGGTCAGGCTGCCGCGCGCCAGGCGTGCGTCGAACCCGGCCGTGCGCCCCGGCCCGAAGGCATAGCTCTCGAGGACGAGCCGCGAGCTCGGGCCGAGGCTTAAACGCGAGTTGTCCGTGAAGGTCATGCCGACCGCACTGTTCGCCCCGGTCTCGACCGCATCCCTTTCGTGCAGCGGCGTGCCAGGGGTGGCCGGCAGCGTCGTCTCGCCCCTGCCGATCGTGACCGCGCCCGAGACGGCCTTGACCTGGCCAATCCGCTCCTCGGCGTTCGCGCACCCGACGGTGGCGGCGAGGAACAGCGCAGTGAGCGGGAAAGCAGTGAGCGGGAAAAAAGCACGAGCGCGCATGAACGCCCTCCGATTGACAAGGTTGCGGCTTGCCCCGAATGTTGCCGGCCGGAGTATGACGGGGACGCAGCGGATAGCAAACGGCTCGTCCCGGGGGGCCCGGATGCTGAGAGAGTTTCCCCTGTCGAGCGCCGGTGTCGCCGCCGCCTTCGACTTCGTCGCCGAGACGGTGGCACACCGCGGCCGAGACGCCCTGATGGCGCACCGGCTTTCGGTGATCATCGACGAGGTCTGCGCCAACGTGGTCCAGCATGATGGCAGCCTCTCCGAGGCGGACCGCTTTTCGGTGGAGCTGACCGATGACGGCGCGAGCTTGGTGATGGTGATCTGCGATGCGGGGCGCCCGTTCAACCCGCTCGAGCATCGGCGCGAGGCGCCAGCCGGGATCGGCGGACATGGGCTCGAGCTCATCAAGGGGCTGGCCTCGCGGGTCGACTACGAGCGGGCGGGCGCCCGCAACCGGCTCACCGTCTCGATCGCGCCCGAAGAATAGCCGGACTGCTCAAAGCCGCCGCACGGTCAGCGGCATGCCGCCCGCCGGGCGCAGCGTCAGCCACATCTGCGGCCGCGGGCGGAAGCCGGATGGCAGGCCGAAGGAGAGCCGCGACAGCAGCGTCGCCAGGATGATCTGCGCCTCCATGACGGCGAAGCTGGCGCCGATGCAGGCGCGCGGCCCGGCTCCGAACGGCAGATAGCCGTACCGATGACGCCCGCGCACGGCGTCGGGCGCGAAGCGGTCGGGGTCGAAGGCCGCCGGGCGGTCCCAGAGACGCGCGTGACGATGAAGCGCGTAGACCGGCAGGAAGACGAGCGCGCCCGCGCGGACCGCGCGATCGCCGATCCGGTCGGGCTTGGCGGCGCGGCGGCTGAGGAAGGCCGCCGGCGGATAGAGCCGCATCGCCTCGTCAATGACCTGGCGGAGATAGCCCAGGCGCGGAAGGTCCTCGGCGGCCGCGGCCCGGCCGTCCAGAACGTCGAGCGCCACCGATCTCGCCCGCGCCTGGACGTCGGGGCACAGCGCCAGCAGGTAGAGCGACCATGTCAGCGCGAGCGCCGTCGTCTCGTGCCCGGCCGTGACAAGGGCGAGCAGGTTGTTGCG
Source organism: uncultured Alphaproteobacteria bacterium (assembly GCA_963822985.1). Lineage (GTDB taxonomy): Bacteria > Pseudomonadota > Alphaproteobacteria > Rhodobacterales > Rhodobacteraceae > Thermohalobaculum. The sequence goes on from CAWGJU010000005.1 coordinate 208,677, forward strand.
CAGCTCGATCGCATCCATCGACCGGCCGGTCTCGGGATCGCGCGTGGCGATCAGCGCGTCAAGCATGTCGGGCGGATCGGAAGGGCCGCTGCGTCGCCGTTCCGCCACGACGCGGTCCATCATGACGTCCATGGCGGGCCCGCGAGCCGCGCGCAGCTGGCCCGGCCGCGGAACCCAGCGCGGCGCGCCGATGACGTCCAGCAGCGACACCCTAGCAATGTTTGTGACAAAGCTGGTGATGCCAGCGGCGATCTCGTCGCGGTCGACGGCCTCCCTCCCCGACAGCGCCGCGTCGCAGATCACGTCGCAGGTCGTGGCGACCATCTCCGGATAAACGTCGACAGGCCCGGCGCCCGCCGCGGCGCCGATCCGCCAGGCGGCGGCTTCGGCGGCCCGCGTCATGGCAGGGGCCAGGCGGGCGAGGCTGCGGCTCTGGAAGATCGGGACCATCGCGCGGCGCTGCCAGCGCCAGGTCGCGCGATCGGCGGTCATCAGGCTGTCGCCCTGGCGCGGCTTGAGGATCCGCAGCGTGGCGGCGGATTTGGGATAGCTCCTTTCGCGCGTGCCCAGGATGTGCTCGATCCAGGGCGGGTCCATGACCATGATCCACCCGGCCCCGCGGCCGCCGGCCACGATGGGCTCGCGGTAGGCCTGCTCGGGGATGATCTCGAGGACGTTGCGCCGCGCCGCCCGGTACGCACCCCAGAAGCCGAGCGGCTGGGTTGGCGCACGCACGGTGACGGGCAGGTTCTCCGGCAACGGCTGGTCATCTGCCATGAACGGCTCCCGTCCCGTTCGACGGCGCAAGTCTACATGGGCGGGCGCCGGTAGTCACAGCCCGGATCGCGCAGGGGCGCCGGATCAGCTCCGAGATCGTGTTCGTGCACCTTGCCTCAGGTCAGGCAGCGCCCTTCATGGACGCCCTAGCCTCGTCCAGGATCCGCTTTGCCTCCGAGCCCTGGAAGCGGGCGATGTCGTCCTGGTACTTGAGCAGCGCGCCCAGCGTATCGGTGACGACCTCGGGTGTCAGCGCCAGCGCGTCGAGCGCCACCAGCGATTTGGCCCAGTCGATCGTCTCGGCGACGCCAGGGCGCTTGAACAGGTCCTCGCCGCGCAGCCGCTGGACGAAGGCGACGACCTCCTCCGAGAGGTGGCGCGACGCCTCGGGCGCGCGGACGCTGAGGATCGCGAGCTCGCGCTCGGCGTCAGGATAATCGACCCAATGGTAGAGACAGCGCCGCTTCAGCGCGTCGTGCACCTCACGCGTCCGGTTGGACGTGATCACCACGATCGGCGGATGCTCGGCCCTGACCGTGCCGAGCTCGGGGATCGTCACCTGAAAGTCGCTGAGCGCCTCGAGCAGGAAAGCCTCGAAGGGCTCGTCCGTCCGGTCGATCTCGTCGATCAGCAGCACGGGCGGGCCTTCGACATGCGGCTCCATCGCCTCGAGAAGGGGCCGGCGCGTCAGGAACCGCTCGGAGAAGAGCTCGGACTGCAGCGCGTCGCGGTCGCGGTCGCCCGCCGCCTCGGCCAGCCGGATCTCGATCATCTGCGCCGGATAGTTCCACTCGTAGACCGCGGAGGAGGCGTCCAGCCCTTCATAACACTGCAGCCGGATCAGGCGACGGCCCAGCGCCGTCGTCAGTGCCTTGGCGATCTCGGTCTTGCCGACGCCGGCCTCGCCCTCGAGGAACAGCGGCCGGCCGAGCTTCAGCGACAGGAAGACGACGGTCGCCAGCGCCCGGCCGCAGACATAGCCGCTGCGCGACAACAGCTGCTGCGTCTCGTCGATCGATGTCGGCAGTTCGGTCATGCCCGGCCCTCGCTTACCTAACAAGGTTCACCTAGTCCGGCGAGCCCCGTGCCGCAATCGGGCGCAGCGCCGCGCTCACTCGGCCGCCTCGGCATAGCCTTCCTGAGCGCCGATGTTCAGCTCGCGCTGGCGCGGCCACCAATCGGGATGATTCTCCCGCACCCAGGCGAGCGTCTTCTCGCGCAGGCGGCAGTGCATGTTCCAGGCGGTGTCGGCGTCCTTGGCCGTGCAGTAGAAGCGGACCTGGATGCCGTTGTGGTCCTGGCCGAGCACGAGAACCTTCAGCATCTCGTCGGCCATCACGTCCTCGTCGGCGCGGGCGATCTCGAGATAGGCCTGGCGCAGCTCCTCCACATCGGTGCGCGGATCGAGCACCAGCAGGAAAACGCGCGTCATCTTCTTCTCGACCGTCGACCAGTTCTCGAAGGGCTTGGAGATGAAGTACTGCACCGGCACGATCAGGCGCCGGTCGTCCCAGGTGCGCAGCCGGACGAAGGTGTAGAAGATCGCCTCGACATAGGCCCAGTTGCCCTCGTACTGGACGGCATCGCCGATGCGGATCGGCTGCGAGATGGCGATTTGCAGGCTGGCGATCAGGTTGCCGAGCACGGGCTGGGCGGCAACCCCCAGGACAACCGTCAGCACGCCCGCCGAGGCGAGCAGCGAGACGCCGAGCGAGCCGAAAACGTCGAGCTGCATCAGCACGAAGCCCAGCCCCAGGAGAAAGGCGAGCAGCAGCACCGTGCGGCGCGCGGCATAGATCGACGTGAAGACCTGCCGTTGGTGCTGATCGAGCTCCTTGCTGGTGTCGCCGACCACCTTTTCGGTCACGGCGGCGATCAGCGCATCGATGGCACGCACCACCGTCACCGTCACGGCAATGACCATGGCGGCGATCAGGACGGGATCCAGCACGGCGGTGATCGGCGCCGAGAATGTGACGAGCGTCAACGTCGCGTAGTAGAGCAGCCCGGCGACGGCGAGCAGCGCGAGCGGGGTGCAGGCGGCGACGCATGCACGTTGCGCCTGCCTCCAAGGGGACGAGCAGGCGAGGGCGTGGAGGAGCCTCCGCAGAACGATGAAAACGAGCACCGCGGCCACCGCCACCAGCGGAAGGCCAACGAACTCCCATCGCTCCAATGACAGCCAGCTCTGCCGCTGCCACTCGGGCGGGAGGATCTCGGCGAGCCAGCCGGGGCCGTAAATCCGGTAGAGCGCGTCGATATTGTCGACCGACTGGCGCGAGAAAACCCAAACGGGATCGCCGCCGGTCGGCTTCACCCGGTTGAGGCGCAGCGGCACTGAGTGGCCGCCGAGGTCCAGCCGCTCGACCAGCAGGCTGCGGCGCATCTCGCCCGCCAGGGGATCGTTGCCGGCTCCGGCCAGGGGGACGGCATCCGGGCGGTCGGGCAGCTGATCCCAGTCCATCCAGACGTGGTTTTCCAGGATGACGCCGAGCTTGCGCGCGAGCTCGGCCCCGCGCCGCAGCTGCGCTTGGGGCGGCACGCGCGTCAGGTCGAGAAGGTGCGCGGCCTCGACATATCGCTCGGCGCGCACGGCCGCGAGGAAGCTCTCCATGGCGCCCATTGGGGTCGCGCGATCGAGCGCCTCGGGCGCCGGGCCAAGTCCGGCATTCAGCCGCTCGACCTCGAACCAGGCTTCGGAAGGGCCGTCGCCGGAGCCGCCCGAGGAGGCGGAACCTCCCGAGGCGGCGCCGCCAACGGCCTGTGCAGCAGCGACCGGCGCCCAGGCCAGAAGGCCGAGCACAAGCAGCAGCTGCAGGAGGATCATCGCCCCGCGCATGAGGACCGAACGCACGAAGCGCCCAACGGTGCCCTCAAGCGGTCAGAGCAGGACGATGGTGGCTAGGCCCAGGAAGGCGAAGAAGCCGACGATGTCCGTGACCGTCGTGACGAAGGTGCCCGACGCCAGCGCTGGATCGGCGCCGGCGCGGTCCAGCACCATGGGAATGAGGATGCCGGCCAGCCCGGCGGCCAACATGTTGACGATCATGGCGATGCCGATGACCGCCGCGAGCATCGGCAGGCCGAACCACAGCCAGGCGACCACGCCCATGATAACGGCGAAGGCGAGGCCGTTCGCGAGCCCGACGGCCGCCTCGCGCCCGACGACGCGAATGGCGTTGCTGCGCGTCAGGTTGCGGGTGGCCAGCGCGCGAACGGCCACCGTCAAGGTCTGGGTACCGCCATTGCCGCCCATCGAGGCGACGATCGGCATCAGCACGGCGAGCGCGACCAGCTTGGCGATCTCGTCGTCGAAAAGGCCGATGACCAGCGAGGCGGCGATTGCCGTGAGCAGGTTCACCCCCAGCCATGGTATGCGGCGGCGGCAGATCTCCCAGACATTGTCCGAGATCTCCTCGTCGCCGACGCCACCGAGGCGCAGGATGTCTTCGGCGCTCTCCTCCTGCATAACCTCGACGGCGTCGTCGATGGTAATCACGCCGATCAGCCTTCCATCCTGGTCGACAACGGGCGCCGAGACAAGGTGGTACTGGTTGAAGGCGTAGGCGACGTCATCCTGCTCGTCGAGCACGCCGATGGTGCGGAAATCCTCCTCCATCAGGCTGCCGAGCGTCACCGGCCGGCGCGAGGCCATGATCTTGGACAGCGGGATGGTGCCGATCGGCTTCATGCCCGGATCGACGACGATCACGTCGTAGAACTGCTCGGGCAGATCCTTGGCCGCGCGCATGAAATCGATCATCTGGCCGACGGTCCAGAAGGGCGGCGCCTTGACCAGATCGCGCTGCATCAGGCGGCCGGCGGAGTATTCCGGGTAGGTCAGCGACTGGGCGACGGCCAGCCGCTCGCCGGGGTCGAGGGCGGCCAGGACCTCGCGGCGCTGGTCCTCGTCGAGGTCTTCGACGAGGTAGACGACGTCGTCGGTCTCGAGCTCGCGGGCGGCCTCTGCGACCTGGGCGGGCTCGAGGATGCGCAGGACGTCGTCGCGCACGCCCTCTTCCAGCTCGGCAAGCACCTCGGGGTCGATGTCCGACCAGGCGAGGCCGATCAGGGCGCGCCGGTCCTCGTGGTCGATCTGCTCGAAAAGGTCGGCAATGTCAGCGACGTGCAGCTCGGCGATCAGACCGACGCTGCGGTCGCGGTCACCGGCGCGCACCGCCTCGCGGACGGCGTCGACGACGTCCGGGTCGAGCCCGTACTCGTCCTCGCGCTGATCGCGCTCCGGCTGGGGGAGTGCCTCGGACATCGCCGCCTCGTGAATCAGACGCCAGCTGATAGCGCGGCCGGGCGCCGGTGCCTATCGGCGAGCGACCGGCCCCGGAAACATGGCCGGGTTGCGTCCAATCACGGACCGCAGCCGTACCGCAAGCTCATGGATTTCGTACCCATCACCCGAGGCAGTCTCCCCGCCCTCTCCGATGCGGAGACGAGGGGGGCGGCAGGGGCGGAATTCAGGGGCGCAGGGCCCGGGTCAGCGCTTCCTCGATCTCGGTGGCGAGCGCGACGCGCTCCTCGGGGGCGAGAAAGGCGCCGAGCTCGATTTCGCGGCCGCCGCCGGCGAGCGTGAGATAGTCCTCGACCTTGGCGTCCTTGTGGAGATGCAGACGGACGCGCAGGGGCTCGGCCTGCCAGCGCAGGAGACGCCCGTTCGGCTCGCGCCGCTCGACGCGCACCTCGTCGCGCCAGAGCGTCAGCCGCTCCTGGATGCGCAGATGCTTGCCATTGCGGTGTATGGCGAACCACAGCGCTCCGAAGGCGCAGGCTAGGAAGGGCGCGAGGCCCCAGAAGACCGGCGTGCCGGCCATCGCGACGAGCGGCCAGGCGAGCCCGGCCGCCGCCGTACCCATCGCCATGCGCTGGCCCCGGCGGGTCAGCGACTGGTTCGGCCAGAGCGTCACGTCATAGACGGGACGGTCCCAGCGCTCGCGCCAGACCGGCCCGCTCGCGACGGCCGGGGTGCCCCCGGCCGTTCGCGGGCAGCGTGCCCATCTCAGTGATGGACAGGCCGCTGCTTGTCCCAGACCTCGGCCGTCGGCAGCGTCTCGAAGGTATGCGCCGGCGGCGGGTTCGGCAGCGTCCACTCAAGCGTGCCGTAGGGGTCGTCCCAGTAGTTCGGGTTGGTGATGCGCTGGCCGCGCAGCACCGTGTAGACCATCAGTCCGAGGAAGAAGGCGAAGCTGGCGCCGGCGATGAAGGCGCCAATCGACGACCACCAGTGCCAATACTCGAAGGCCTGCGGGTAGTCGATATAGCGCCGCGGCATGCCCTGCCGGCCGAGGAAGTGCTGCGGGAAGAAGGTCAGGTTGGCGCCGATGAACAGCGTCCAGAACTGCACCTTGCCCCAGAACTCGGGGTACTGCCGGCCCGAGATCTTGCCGACCCAGTAATAGCAGCCGCAGAGGATGGCGAAGGCGGCGCCGAGGCTCATCACATAGTGGAAGTGGGCGACGACGTAATAGGTGTCGTGATAGGCGCGGTCGACGCCCGCCTGGCTGAGCACGATGCCGGTGACGCCGCCGAAGGTGAAGAGGAAGATGAAGCCGATGGCGTAGAGCATCGGCGTGCGAAACTCGACCGAGCCGCCCCACATGGTGGCGATCCACGAGAAGACCTTGATGCCCGTCGGCACCGCGATCGTCAGCGTCGCCAGCATGAAATAGGCCTGCGCGTTCAGCGACATGCCGACCGTGAACATGTGGTGCGCCCAGACGACGAAGCCGAGCGCCGAGATGATCAGCATGGCGGCGACCATGGCGGCATAGCCGAAGACCGGCTTGCGCGCGAAGGTCGAGACGACGTGGCTGATGATGCCGAAGCCCGGCACGATCAGCATATAGACCTCCGGGTGCCCGAAGAACCAGAAGATGTGCTGGTAGAGCAGCGGGTCGCCGCCGCCCGAGGGCTGGAAGAACGCCGTGCCGAAGTTGCGGTCGGTCAGCAGCATGGTGATGGCGCCCGCCAGCACCGGCAGCGACAGCAGGATCATCCACGCCGTGGCGAAGATCGCCCAGGGGAAGAGCGGCACCTTCATCAGCCGCATGCCGGGCGCGCGCATGTTCAGGAAGGTGGTGATCATGTTGATCGCGCCGAGGATCGACGAGGCGCCCGAAAGGTGCAGGGCGAAGATCGCGAAATCGGTCGCCATGCCGCCCTCGCTGGTCGACAGCGGCGGGTAGAGCACCCAGGCGACGCCCGAGCCGAACTCGCCATTGCCGCCCGGCGTCACGATCGACAGGATCGCCATGATGCAGCCGGCCGCATAGAGCCAGTAGCTGAGATTGTTCATGCGCGGGAACGCCATGTCGGGCGCCCCGATCTGCAAGCGGCATGAAATAGTTGCCGAAGCCGCCGAACATGGCCGGGATGACGACGAAGAACATCATCAGGATGCCGTGCCCGGTGACGAGCACGTTCCAGGTGTGGCCGTTGTCCATCCACTGGACGCCCGAATACATCAACTCGAGCCGCATGTAGATGGACAGCGCGACGGCGACGGTGCCCATCGTCGCCGCGGTGATCAGATAGAGGACGCCAATGTCCTTGTGGTTGGTCGAACAGAACCAGCGGGTGAAGAAGCCTGGCCTGTGATCGTCATGGGCGTGGACGGCTGCGTCAGCCATGGGGGTGCCTCGCGAGATTCTTCCGTCGGGCGCGCGCCGGCGCAGCCCTTCATAGCAGGGTTTAGCCCGCAGAGTGGGGCGCGGCAACCGTCAGACTTGCCGCAGCCGGCCAAGGGGGCGCGGTTTGCGTCTCGGACACTCGCCCTGCGTCAGCCGAGCGTCTGGGCGGCGCGGAGGAGCAGCGAGAGACCCAGCGCGGCGAAGAAGACGGCGACGCCGGCGGTGATCCAACGCCCCGCCCTCGCATAGGCTGCGGCCGCCGGGCGCGTGGTAAAGGCGAGCGCGTAGCCGGCATGGATGAGGCCGGCGAGGAGCGCGGCGCCGAGCACCATGGTGGCGATGGCCGCGGGCGTCGCCGAGCCGGCCGGGAAGATCGTCACGAGCACCAGCCAGGTGGTCAGCGCCTTGGGGTTCGTCGCCAGGACGCCGAGCGTCAGCAGGAAGGCGCCGCGCGGCGCCAGCACGCGCGGCCGGGCGCCGTCGGCGGCCCAGCCCCAGGCCCGACGCGCATAGCGCGCGGCGAAAACGAGCAGCAGCGTGCCGCCGACCGCCGAGAGCGCGGACGCGAGCCAGGGCGCCTCGCGGAAGACGACCGCCGCGCCCAACACCGCCGCGGCCGCCCAGCCGAGCACGCCGAGGGCGACCGCCGGCACGACGGCCAGCGCCGTCCGTCGGCCCGAGCCGAGCGCGATGGCGATCGTGTTGAAGACGTTCGGACCCGGCGACAGCACGTTCGCGCCGAAGACGGCGAGCGCCGTGCCAATCTCGATCCAGGGAAAGGGCGGTGTTGCCAGGCGGGAGACTCGGGAGGGATGCGTCGGCGCCACTCTGCCGAGCGCGCGGGGCGCGGTCAACGGCGCCTCAGGACGCCTTCGGGCGGCCGCCGGCTCACGCGCAGCCAAATGCGAGGCGTGCTGCCCCAGATGAGGTCAGGGGCGCTGCGTCAAGCCATGACCAGAGTTCGGCCAGGCCGTTGAGCAGCCGGGCGTGGCAGTGGTGCCTCCGCGCGCGCTATGGCCGGGAGCGGTTCAGCCCCCGAGGCGGAGGCGCCGTCCCGGCCGCCGGCGGCTAGTGCTCGCCCAGGTAGCAGACGACCGCCTCGCGGTCCTCGACCTTGGGCAGGCCGGCGAAGGCCATCTTCGTACCCTTGACGATCTCGCGCGGCTTTTCCAGATAGGCGACCAAATGCGTCTCGTCCCAGGTCGGGTTCGTCTCGGCATAGGCTTTCATAGCGTCCGAGTAGTTGAAGTCCGATATGCTGGCCACCGGGCGGCCGACGACGCCGTCGAGGTGCGGGCCGACGCGGTTCTTGGGCTGGTCGACGACGTGGCAGGCCTGGCAGCGCTTGAAGATCTTCTCGCCCGACGAGACCTTGCCGGCATCGCATTCGAGCGCCGAGGCGGCGGAGGCCGAAGCCACGACCGCCAGCGCCGCGAGGGTGCCGGTCAGAGCATTCCGCATTGTGTCACTCCATTCCCTTGGGTGTTTTGTCGCCGGCGCAACGACTTGGCCGGGCCGGCAGGGACACATCGATATGCACCGCCGCCGCGCGCTGTCCAGTACGTGTCAGCCGAGATGCGGCGATCCATCCGGCGAAAAGGCCTCGACAAAGCGGCGCTGCAGCGCGACGTCGAGATCGGCCATGGTGACGGGCAGGCCGAGGTCGACAAGGCTGGTGACGCCGTGGCCCGACCCGTCGCCGTCGATGCCGCAGGGCACGATACCGCGATAGTGGCCGAGCTCCGGCTCGACATTGATCGAGACGCCGTGGAAGGTGACCCAGCGACGGACGCGCACGCCGATGGCGGCGATCTTGTCCTCGGCGGGCGTGCCGTCCAGCGCGGGCGCTTTGTCGGGGCGGCGAACCCAGACGCCGACGCGGCCCTCGCGGCGCTCGCCCCTGACCTGGAAGTCGGCGAGGGCGGCGATGACCCAGCCCTCGAGCGCGTGGACGAAGCGGCGCAGGTCGCGGCCACGCCGCTCGAGGTCGAGCATCACATAGGCGACGCGCTGGCCAGGCCCGTGATAGGTGTAGCGGCCGCCTCGACGGGCCGGATAGATGGGCAAGAGCGGCTCGACGAGTTCCTCGGACCGGGCGGAGGTGCCGGCCGTGTAGAGGGCCGGGTGCTCGAGCAGCCAAACGCATTCCGGGGCGCTGCCGGCGCGGATCGCGTCGGCCCGCGCCTCCATGAAGGCGAGCGCGTCGGGGTATTCGACGGGCGCCTGGCTGATCCGCCACTCGACCATGCGGCAGGGCATATGCCGCGCCCCCCGTGTCTACAAGGCCGCGCAGGCGGGGCTTCACAAGGGCGGGGGCGTTTGCTACATGCGCGCTCGCACGATTTGCGGTCGTGGCGGAATTGGTAGACGCGCAGCGTTGAGGTCGCTGTGGGGTAACTCCCGTGGAAGTTCGAGTCTTCTCGACCGCACCATAAAATCCCTCGGCAGCCCGGCGCCGGCCAATTACTACCGGCAGTGTCGCTCATCAGGCGGCCCGGCCCGCGCCGGGACCCGCAGCGAAGGAGTGAGCCGTCGGCGGGCTCCGCGGTGGCCGCAATCGTGATTTGACCAAGCGTGATTTGCCAGGACGCTCGCCCGGTATTACTTGAACGATCATGTCACACGCGACCTTCATTGCCGGCATCGAGGACTGGCTGATCGAGAAGGCGCTCGGCGATCCCGACATCACCCTGCTGTTCGAGACGCTGTGCAAGCGGCTGCACGCGGTCGGCGTGCCGCTCGACCGGGCGTCGCTCAGCTGGCCGACGCTGCACCCGCTCTACCGCTCCGAGCAGGTCTTCTGGCGGCGCGAGACAGGCACCGAGTTCCAGCAGTACATCCACGGCGTGACGAGGAGCGAGCCCTGGCTGCGCTCGCCGCTCTTCCATGTGGTCTCGCACGGTCTCTCGAGCATGCGCCGGCAGCTGACCGGCCCGGGCGCGCTTGTCGACTTCGAGGTTCTCGAGGAGTTCCGCGGGCAGGGCTACACGGACTATCTGGTTACCAGCTCGACCTTCCGCATCGCAGAAGTGGACGATTTCCAGGGCGGCAAGCCGGGCCTGATCGCCAGCTGGGCGACCAGGCGCGAGCAGGGCTTCACCGATGACGATCTCGACGCGCTGAAGCGCATCCAGACGGTGTTCGCCGTCGCCTGCCGCGCGGCGATCCAGAAGCGCGTGATGGCGAACCTGGCCAACGCCTATCTGGGCGCGACGGCCGGGTGGCAGGTGCTGGCCGGCGACATCCGCCGCGGCGACGGCGCGCGCATCCCGGCGGTGGTCTGGTTCTCGGACCTGCGCGGCTCGACGCGGCTGTCGGACAGCATGGCGCCGGACGATTACCTGGCGCTGCTCAACCGGTACTACGAATGCACGGCGACGCCCGTCATCGAGCACGGCGGCGAGATCCTGAACTTCATTGGCGACGGCGTGCTGGCTATCTTCCCCATCCAGGCCGGCTGCCCGCGCGAGGCCGCGGCGCGCGCCGAGCGGGCGGTGGCGGACGCGCTCCGCCTCTGCTGCGACGCGGCGACGGACACGCCTGGCGGCGCACCGCTGCGCTTCGGCATCGGGCTGGCGATCGGCGAGGTCATGTTCGGCAATATCGGCGTGCCCAGCCGACTCGCCTTCTCGGGCATCGGCCAGGTCGTGAATACGGTGCAACGGATCGAGAAGATGACGAAGGAGCTGGGCCTGCCCGTGCTGGCGGAAGCCGCCTTCGCGGCGGCGGCCACGGGCAACTGGCCCTCGGCCGGCGAGGTCGAGATCCGCGACTATGGCCGGCGGATCGAGGTCTTCACCTTCGGTGACCGGGCCGCCGACGCGCCCGCCGTGCTGCAGGAGGCGGCCGAGTAGCGGTCTCGCTTGCCGCCTGCGGCCGGGTAATCGCCCGGGAGATGGATCGGGCCGGCGGGCTCGGCCGTTAAGCCGCCGAAGCAATCAAAGCCAAAGGAGAACGCGATGACCTTCCGCACCGCGTGGCGGGCTCCGGTGCGCCTCTTGGCCGCATCGGCGATCGTCGCTGCTGCCGGCATGGCGCAGGCGCAGGACACTGATTGGGATGCGCTGGAGCGGCCGGATTGGGGCGAGACGCAGCAGAGCGCGCCGGAGACGGCAGCCTCCTCGCCATCGCAATTCGCGAGCGACATCTCGAGCGCCTTCCAGGAGCTCGGCATGACCGCCGCGCGCGCCGACTGCTACGGGCGCGTTCTGGAGCAGAAGTTGAAGCCGAAGCATCAGGACGATGCGGTGGAGCTGCTCAGGACGTCGCAGGAAGCGGGCGAGGTCAGGAAAAAAGTCACGCGTAAGGGTTTCGACATCATGGGCGGCTTCCGCAGCGCGAACAAGCGCTGCCCCGAGCAGATGGGCAGCTGAGGTCCTGGTATCGCGATGGATCGCCGGAGCCGGCTCCGGCGTTGATGCGCGCGATGACATCAACAAGCCTCGAAAGGGATACTTCAATGACCATCCACACCCGCGCGCTCGGCGCGTGTCTTGCTTGTGCGGTCTCGATCGGAACGCTGGCGCAGGCCGGCACGAACTGGGACTCGCTGAAATCATCCGACTGGAGCGGCAACCAGGGTGAAAGCCAGCCGGACAGCGGCCAGGCCGCCTCCGGCCGGGGCGGGCAGAGCGCGCAGGGCGCGAACGTCACCCAATCTTCCGGCGGCACGGGGATCAAGCAGGCCTTCGTCAAGCTGGGCATGGCCGAGCAGCGGGCTGCCTGCTACCAGGACGTGCTCTCGCAGAAATTGTCGCCCGACCAGCAGGAGCAGGCTGCCCAGATCGTCAGCGAATCGACGGATTCCGACGAGGTGCGGACAAATGTCGTATCGGCCGGCCCGACAATCATGGGCGGCTTCTCGGCGGCCGACGCGCAATGCCCTGAGGGCATGGGCAGCTGACGGCCCAACTGACCAGAAACGGGCAACGGCGGGTGCGCGCACTCGCCGTTTCGGTCTTGGCGCCCGGGCGCCCCGAGCATTGGGCGAGGCGCCGTCAGAGCCGCTCGATGGCCAGCGCGATCCCCTGGCCGCCGCCGATGCACATGGTGACGAGGCCGCGATTGCCGCCCGTCCGCTCGAGTTCGGCCAGGCATTTCAGCGTGATGATGGCGCCCGTCGCGCCGACCGGGTGGCCGAGGGCGATGGCGCCGCCGTTCGGGTTGACCTTGGATGGGTCGAGCGCCAGCCCCTTGTTCACGGCGCAGGCCTGCGCGGCGAAGGCCTCGTTCGATTCGATCACGTCGAAATCGTCGACCGTCAGGCCGGTGCGCTCGAGCAGCTTCTGCACGGCCGGGATCGGCCCCAGCCCCATCACCTCGGGCCGCACGCCGGCATGCGCGTAACCGATGACGCGGGCGCGGGGCTTGGCTCCTGCCCGCTCTGCGGCGCCGGCCTCGGCCAGCACCAGCGCGGCGGCGCCGTCATTGATGCCCGAGGCGTTGCCGGCGGTCACCGTGCCGTCCTTTTTGAAGACGGGCCTGAGCTTTGCCAGGCCCTCGGCCGTCGTGTCGGCCTTTGGGTGCTCGTCCCGGTCGAAGACGATGTCGCCCTTGCGCCCCTTGATCGTGATCGGAACGATCTGGCCGGCGAAGTGCCCGCCGTCCTGCGCCTTTTTGGTCCGCTGCTGGCTTTCCAGCGCAAAGGCGTCCTGCTGGTCGCGCGTGATCTGGTGCTCGGCCGCCACGTTCTCGGCGGTGACGCCCATATGGCCGGTGCCGAAGGGGCATTCGAGCGCGCCGATCATCATATCGACCATCCGGGCGTCGCCCATCTTCTGGCCGAAGCGGGCCACCTGCATGGAATGCGGGCTGCGCGACATCGCCTCGGCCCCGCCGGCCAGCGCGAACTCGGCATCGCCCATGGCGAGCGCCTGGAAGCACGAGACGATCGCCTGCGCGCCCGACCCGCACAGCCGGTTGACGTTCATGGCGGGCGTCGAGTCCGGGATCCCGGCCTCGATCGCGGCGCAGCGGCTGAGATACATGTCGCGCGGCTCGGTGTTGATGACGTGGCCGAAGACGACATGGCCGATCTGCCCGGGCTCGACGCCCGACCGCTGCATCGCGGCCTTGGCGACGTGCGCCGCGAGCGCGATCGGCGGGGTCCCGGCCAGCGTGCCGCCGAAGGTGCCGATGGCGGTGCGCGCGCCGTCCAGGATGACGATGTCGCGGCTCATGAGATCTCTCCTTGGTTGGGGTCGCGCCGCCATACTCCGGTCTTCGCGCGGCTGCCACCAAGCTAGGCGGCGGCGCCCCGCGCCGCAACATGCCAGGGGATCGACCGCTCGTGGCCGGGACCGAACCCGGCAGGAGAGGCCCCGCGTTATCAAACGTTAGGCTTTGTGCGGCAGCATCTTCGCCGCTGCAACGGATGGCAGACGCAATCGGAGCGGACGGGGATGGCCAATCCCGGAAGTAGCGAGAAACAGAGGTGCGCGCCAAGGCGGCGCGTGCTGAAGGCGGCCCAGATCGTCCTCGACGGAGGTCAGAGGGTCATCGATTGCATGATCCGGGACATCTCGGAATCCGGAGCCAAGATCGACACCGAGGTCGAGCAGGCGCTGCCCGGCCAGTTCTGGGTCGTCCTGCCCGACGGCACGCGGCGGCCGACAAAGCTGGTCTGGCAGAACGCGAACCTGCTGGGTGTGCATTTCAGCGATTCTCAGCCCGGCATCGATGCCGGCAGAGCGGCCCTGATCGCCCGCATCGTCGAGATCGAGAAGCAGCTCTCAGAGCTGCGCGCCGAGATCATGGCGGGCCAGCACGGCTGAGCCCTTCGAGCGACGGTCAACCCGGATCTGGCATGGATCTGGCATGGCTCTCGCCGAGCGGCTTCGGGGGCGATTGCGCGGGCCGTGGATGCCCCGCTATCGTCGCCACCTGCCCGGGAGGACCGACCGCAGCAGATGACCGAGCAGCCGTTTCCACCGCGCAATCTGGTCTTCGTCTGCGACGGCACGCTGTCGTCCGACCTGCCGGGCGAGGAGTTGAACGCCGGTCTGCTGCACCGGCTGCTGGCCGAGATCGGCCAGGCGCGCACCCAGCGCTGGAAGTACGACAGGGGCGTCCAGGGCACGGGCTGGCGCCGGTGGTTCAACGCCGCCTTGGGCGAGGGCGTCAACCTCTCGATCATGCGCGGCTATGGCTTCATCGCGCGGCACTATCGGCCGGGCGACCGCATCTTCCTGATCGGCTATTCGCGCGGCGGCTATGCCGTCCGGTCGCTGGCGGGGATGATCGGCCGGGTCGGGCTGCTGCGCCGACGCTATGCCACCGAGCGCTATGTCAACCTCGCCTTCCGCTTCTACGAGATCGGTTCGAACTCGCCGGCGCGGCGCGCATTCACGGCGCATCGCTGCTATGACGGCGTGACGGTCGAGATGCTGGGCGTCTGGGACACGGTGAAGTCGCTGGGGCTGCCCTATCCGATTCTGAACCGGCTGGCGCCGATGGCGACCGAGTTCCACGACGACGAGCTCGGACGGCATATCCGTCAGGGCTACCAGGCGCTGGCGATCGACGAGGACCGCAGGTCCTTCCGGCCCAAGCTCTGGCAGCGCAGCGCCGACTGGCGCGGGCGGCTGGAGCAGGCCTGGTTTCCGGGAGCGCATGGCGATGTCGGCGGCGAGGTGCACACGCGTCCCGAGGCGCGGCCGCTGGCCAACATCCCGCTAAACTGGCTGCTGCGCCGCGCCGTCCGGCACGGGCTGATCCTGCCGGAAGGCTGGGAGACGCGCTTTCCCGAGGATGCGGCCGCGCCGATGCTGGGCGCGCGCACAGGTGTCGGCAGGCTGTTCCTGTCTCGGAGCCCGCGCCGGGTCGGCTGCGCCGATGGCGAGACGATCCATCTCTCGATCCGCGAGCGGATGGCGCTGGTGCCGGGCTATGCGCCGCGCGGCGAGCTGGGCGGGGACGATCCCGAGCCGGTGGAGAGCCCCGCGACCTGAGCCGTGGGACGCCGGCAGATCGCCGGAACCCCATTGTCATTCCCGCGCAAGCCGGGTCTGCCTTGATATTCAGCGAGATCCCCGGCTTGCGCGGGGATGACGGCCGCGGGTGTCGGAGCCGCTGTGGTCGCAACTCGCTCTGATGGCTCGGCGACCTGCCCTGGCCCGACCTCAGTAGAGCAGGTCGCGCAGGCCGAGCGAGATCCAGGGGACGTAGGTCACCAGCAGCACGCAGAGGACGATCACGCAGAAGAACGGCAGGAGCGACGGCACGATCTTCTCGATCGGCAGGCGCGCGACCTGGCAGGCGGCGAACAGGTTCACGCCGACGGGGGGCGTGATCATGCCCATGGCGAGGTTGACGACCATGATCAGGCCGAAATGCACGGGGTCGACCCCGAACCCGACGGCGATCGGCACCAGGATCGGCGCGAGCACCAAGATGGCCGCCGCCGTCTCGATGAACATGCCGACCACGAAAAGGAAGAGATTGACCGCGAGCAGGAAGGTGACCTTGTCGGTGAACGTCGCCTGCACCCAGTCCGTCGCCATCGCCGGCAGCCCGGTGCGGCTGAGCAGGAAGGAGAAGAGCGCCGCGGCGGCGATGATCAGCATGACGACCGAGGTGGCGATCACCGTGTCGCGCATCACCTTGACGAACGAGGCCCAGCTCAGCTCGCGATAGATCAGCGCGCCGACGAGCAGCGAATAGGCAACGGCGACGCCCGATGCCTCGGTCGGCGTGAAGATGCCGCCATAGATGCCGCCGATCACGATGATCGGCATGATGAGCGCGATGATCGCGTCCGCGGCGGCCGGGCCAAGCGGGATGCGCTCGGCGCCGTCCTCGTCGCCATAGCCCTTGAACCGGCAATAGACGAGCAGGAACAGCATCAGCGCGCCAGCGACCAGCAGCCCGGGACCGAAGCCCGCGATGAAGAGCTGGCCGACCGAGGTGTCGGTGGCGACGCCGTAGAGGATCAGCGGGATCGAGGGCGGGATCAGCACGCCGAGCTCGGCCGAGGTCGCCTGCACCGCGGCTGCCGTCGCGCGCGGATAGCCGTTCGCCACCATCGCCGGGATCAGGATCGCGCCGATCGCGAAGGTCGTCGCCACCGACGAGCCCGAGACGGCGGCGAAGATCATGCAGGTGATCACGCAGGAGGCCGCCAGCCCGCCGCGCATGCCGCCGACCAGGGCGCGGGCGAAATTGACGAGGCGGGTCGATATGCCGCCCGCCGACATCAGATTGCCCGACAGGATGAAGAGCGGAATCGCCATCAGCGGAAAGCTGTCGATCCCGGTGAACATCCGCTGGCCGACGAGGATCAGCGGCAGGCCGGCGAAGACCTGGATGCCGAAGATCGAGGCGAGCCCCAGGCTGACGGCCACGGGCACGCCCAGCGCGATGAGCAGGATCAGCGCGCCGATGATCGTGACGTTCACAGCGCCGGCTCGCTGTGGACGTCGTGGATGTCGGCGCCGGGCTCGAGCAGCTCGCCCGTGCGCACGAGGACGGCCAGCGCCGCCAGCGCGCCGCCGATCGGCAGCGCCAGGTAGATCCAGGAGATGGAAAAGCCGAGGCCCGCCAGCCGCTGCGAACTGGTCCGATCGACCATCTCGATGCCGGTCCAGACGACGACCAGGAGGAACGCCATCGAGGCGATGCCGGCGACGATCTGCAGCGCCTTGCCAAGCGGGCGCGGCACCGAGCGCACCAGGATCTCGGCGGCGATCACCGCGCCCTCGCGGAAGGCGGCGGCGGCGGCGAGGTAGACGGTCCAGATCATCACCGAGCGGACCAGGACCTCGGACCAGGTGGACGGCTGGTCGAAGATGAAGCGCATGACGACCTGATAGCAGGTGAAGAACGCCATCAGCCCGAGGCCGACCATGGCCGCGCCGAGGGCGGCGCCGGTCAGCCACCGCTCGACGCCGCGCAGCGCGCGGAGCCAGGGCGGACGCCGCCAGGGGGGCGGCGTGCCTGGTGCGGTCTCGGCGGGCATCGGCGGCCCCTACTGGGCGCGGATGCGCTCGATCATCTCGTCGCCGAACTGCGAGCTGTACTGCTCGTAGGCCGGCTGGACGGCGGCCTCGAAGGCCGGGCGGTCGATCTCGGTGACGACCTCCATGCCCTGGTCGCGGAGCTTGTCGACGCCCGTCTCCTCGAGCTCGGTGACGCGGTCGCGCGTGACCCCGACCGAGGCCTTGGCGGCCTCCATCACCCAGCCCTGCTGCTCCTCGGTCAGGCTGTCCCACTTGCTCTGCGACATCAGGATTATGGCGGGCGAGTAGAGATGCCCGGAAAGCGTCAGATACTTCTGCACCTCGGAGAAGTTCGAGACCGAGATCACGACGATCGGGTTCTCCTGCGCGTCGACCACGCCCTGCTGCAGCGCGGTGAAGAGCTCGGCGAACGACATCGGCGTCGGCGCCGCGCCCAGCGCCTCGAAGGCCTTGAGGTGGATCGGGTTCTCCATGGTGCGGATCTTAAGTCCGGCGAGATCCTCCGGCGTCTCGATCGGCCGCTGCGAGTTGGTGATGTGCCGGAAGCCGTTCTCCGTCCAGGCCAGCGGCTTGAAGCCGGCTTCCTCGACCTTGGCCAGGAGTTCCTGGCCGATCTCGCCGTCCAGCACGCCGCGCGCATGGTCGTAGTCGCGGAACAGGAAGGGCAGGTCGAGCACCTGCGTCTCGGGCACGAAGTTCGGCAGCGGGCCGGTCGAGGTGATGACCATGTCGAGCGCGCCGATCTGGACCGCCTCGATCATCTCGCGCTCGCCGCCGAGCGCCGCCGCCGGATGCTGGACCAGCGTCATGTCGCCGCCCGACAGCTCCTCCAGCACTTCGCCGAAGCGCGTCATGCCCATGCCGTAATGCGAATCGAGCGTCGTCGCGTGGCCGACCTCGATGGTCGTCTGCGCGGATGCACCGGTTGCCAGGCCGGCCAGTGCAGCGGCCGCCAGAAGCGTCCGATAGATCATGGCGTTCCTCCCTACTTTTTCTTTCAGCGAAGGCGACCGGGGGTGAATCGCCCGCGTGCGCCTCGGATGGTGAGTGGGGCACGAGACAGTTCGCGCCGCGCCTTGTCAACGCATCTGGATAATATCCGTACCGCGTCGGCGCGGCACGGGTCGCTTGCGGGCGACGCGGGGAAGGCTCGCCGCGCCCCTGCCGTTGCCCGGCCGCGGGTGCTGGCGGGCCTGCGGCGAACCGGCTAAAACGCGGGCCATGGCGCATTCAATCCTCGTCGTCGACGATGATCCGCACATCCGCGAGGTCGTCTGCTTCGCCTTGGCCAAGGCCGGCATGGCGGCGCGGGCGGCCGAAGACGGCGCGGCGGCGCTGCGCATGGTGGGCGACGTCGCGCCCGACCTGGTCGTGCTCGACATCAACATGCCCGAGATGGACGGGCTGGAGCTCTGCCGGACGCTGCGGCGCGATTCGGAGGTGCCGATCCTGTTCCTGTCCTCACGCGACGACGAGATCGACCGGGTGCTGGGCCTCGAGCTGGGCGCCGACGATTACGTGACCAAGCCCTTCAGCCCGCGCGAGCTGGTGGCGCGGATCAACGCCATCCTCAAGCGCGTCCGCGCCGCCCCCGCGGCCGGCTCGGCGGGCGCGCCGGGCGATGGGCCGGTCCGGGTCGGCGCGCTCGAGATCGACCCGGCCGAGCATCGCGTCAGCTGGCAGAGCGCGGATGTCGCGCTGACGGCGACCGAGTTCCAGCTGCTGCTGACGCTTGCGCGCCAGCCGCGCCGGGTCTTTGGCCGCGACGAGCTGATGCGGGCGGTCTATGCGCCGAACATCCATGTCAGCGACCGCACGCTCGACAGCCATATCCGCCATGTCAGGGCCAAGCTGTCGGCCGCGGGGGCGGCGGGCGTGGTCGAGACGGTGCACGGCGTCGGCTTCCGGCTCGGGCTGAAGTAAGCCGGGGATGAGGTTTAGGCCACGCCTCTCGGCGGTGCTGCTGATCGTCAATCTGGCCGTCATCCTGCTGCCGATCGGCTCGATCTTCTTCTTCCGCATCTACGAGAACCAGCTGGTGCAGGAGACCGAGCGCGAGCTGATCAGCCAGGCGGCGCTGATCGGCGCGGCCTACGCCGCCGGGCTGCGGCGGGCGGAATTGGCCGGCGAACTGGCCGGCGACCTGCCGGCGGCGCCGCCCGGCGCGCCTGGGGCCGCCGGCTGGACGCCCGTGGACCCGGCGCTCGACCTTGCGCGTGTCGAGACGCTGCCGGCGCGGCCCGAGGGCGTGCCGCCGCCCGCGCCGCCCAACGCTGCGGCGGTGTCGGCCGGCGGGGCGCTCAGCCCCGTGCTCGACCGGGCGCAGCTGACGACGCTGATCGGCGCCCGGGTGCTCGACGCGCAGGGCACGGTGGTGGGCGGCACGGCCGAGATCGGGCTCAATTTCGCGCATGTGCCCGAGGTGGCGGCGGCGCTGTCGGGCCGGTACGCCAGCGCGCTGCGCTATCGCGAGCTGCAGAACGCGCCGAGCGTGCTCGCCCGCGTCTCGCGCGGCACCGGCGTGCGCGTCTTCGTGGCGCTGCCGGTGGTGGCCGATGGCCGGATCCTGGGCGCCGTCTACCTGTCGCGCACGCCCAAGAGCGTGCTTCGCCACCTCTATGACGAGCGCGAGAAGGCGGCGCTGGCGGGGGCGACGATGCTGGTGCTGGCGGCCTCGCTGGCGCTCCTGACCTCGCGGACGATCTCGCGCCCCGTGGCCGAGCTCCTGGCGCGGACGCGGGCGGTGGCGAGCGGCGAGCGGGCGACGATGGCGCCGCTCGAGCGGCCCGGCACGCGCGAGATGGCCGAGCTGGGCCAGGGCATAGCGCGCATGGCCACGGCGCTGAACCGGCGCGCCGAGTACATCAGGACGCTGGCGCGCCATGTCAGCCACGAGTTCAAGACGCCGATCGCCGCCATCCAGGGCGCGGCCGAACTGTTGCAGGACCACGAGATGACGGGCGACGAGCGCCGGCGCTTTGCCGGTAACATCGCCGCCGACGGGGCGCGGCTGAAGGCGCTGCTCGACCGGCTGATGGAGCTGGCCAAGGCCGAGAACGCGGTGCAGACCGACGCGCGCGCCGCGCTGCTGCCGGTGGCCGAGCGGGCGGCGGCGCGGCTGCCCGAAGGGGTCGCCGCCGCGATCGACGTACCCGACGGGCTGCAGGCGCGGATCGCCGAGGACGCGCTGGCAATCGTGCTGGGCAACCTGTTCGAGAACGCCGCCCAGCACGGCGCCAGCCGGGTCGCCGTGACGGCGCGGGCCGAGGGCGGCGCCGTGGTGCTGACCGTCGCCGACGACGGTCGCGGCGTCTCGGTGGCGAACCGCGAGCGAATCTTCGAGCATTTCTTCACCACGCGGCGCGAGCAGGGCGGCACGGGGCTTGGCCTCGGCATCGTCAAGGCGCTGCTGGCGGCGCATGGCGGCGGCATCGAGCTGGCCGAGACGGCTGCGCCCGGAGCGGTGTTCAAGCTGACGCTGCGCGCCTGATCGGATCAGCGAACAGGAAAGCCTCATCCCTAGCCCCTCCGAGGCGGAGGGGGGGTGGCTCGGCGACGGCCGCTGGCGCCCCCCCTCTCCGCTTCGGAGAGGGCGGGGGAGAGGTTTGCCGCTGGCCCCGGCGTGCGGGGTTGCCGGCGCGACGCTTTCCTCTTGCGCGCAGAAGCGCGCGGACGGCGGACTTCAGTGGAAATCGCGGCTGGGGAACAGCTGGCGCGTCTCGTCGCGCGGGTGGTTGACGCGTGGGCGATTCCCGAGCGGGCGATTCCCGAGCGGGCGGTGGTCCATGGTCGGGCGCCTGCCCTCGTCGGCATAGGGGCTGCGCGTGTCCGGCATGCCCAGGCGGTCGAGCAGGTGCGAGAGGTCCTCGATCCGCCAGGCGACGAGGTGCCGGACCGAGCCCTCGCTCTGCAATTGACCGGTCACGCGCAGCAGGCGCCCGGCGATGACGGCGCGACGGTTGCGCTCGTAGACCTTGGGCCAGACGATCACGTTGGCGATGCCGGTCTCGTCCTCCAGCGTCACGAAGATGACGCCCGAGGCGGTGCCGGGCCGCTGCCGGGTGATGACGAGCCCGGCGACGCGGGCGCGCGAGCGGTCGGGCGTCAGCGCCAGCTCGGCGCAGGTGAGGGTGCGCATCGGCGCCTCGTGTGAGAACAAATGCGGAACATAGCAGCCCGGGCGCGCCCGGTCAAACGCGCGATCCATAGGCCAGGCGGTAAGCCAACGCCACGCCGCCCGCGCCGCCGGTGATGTTGCCCAGCGTCACGAGCGCGATGTTCTCGGCCGCCTCGGCCAGCGTCACCGGCGCGCCGGCCAGCGCGCCAAGCGGGAAGAAGAACATGTTCGCGACCGAGTGCTCCATGCCGAGCAGCACGAAGGCCGAGATGGGCGGCAGGATCACCAGTACCTTGCCCGCGACGTCGCGCGCCGCGATCGTCAGCCAGACGGCGAGGCAGACCAGCATGTTGCAGATGACACCCCTGGCGATGACCTCGACGGGGCCGAGCGCGGCCTTGGCCTCGGCGATGGCGGCCGCGGTGGCGCCGAAAGGCCCTGCCGTCAGACCCGTCAGCCAGACCAGCACCGCGAGCGCCAGCGAGCCGGCAAGGTTGCCGGCGTAGACCACCGCCCAGGCGCGGCCGAGCTCGCGGGCCGAGATCAGCCGGTCGACCGCCGCCAGCACCATCAGCGCGTTGCCGGTGAAGAGCTCGGCGCCGCCGACGATGACGAGGATGAGCCCGAGCGAGAAGACGAGGCCGCCGAGCAGCCGCGTCGGCCCGTGGCTCGGGTCGGCCCCGGTCATCGCCATCAGATAGGCCATGGCGCCAAGGCCGATGAAGACACCGGCGAGCACGGCCAACGTCGCCATGCGGATCAGCGGCAGGCGCGCCTTGGCGACCCCGGCGGCGCGGACCAGCGCGGCGATCTCGGCCGGCTTGTAGGCGTCGATGCCGGTCGGGTTGGCCGGCGAGTTGCGCGGCGCCATCTCTCCGCTGCTGACGGGTCCGCCGGCGCTGGGGCGAGCGATGTCCGTACGGGCGGGATCGCTGGTCTCTCGCGCAGGCATCCGACCGTCCTCACCTCCTGGCCCGCGCCGGCATGCGGGCGCGAGTGGCCGCATGCATTGATCGGGGTCAATTCGCGCCCGCCCGTCCGGGCCGAGCCTGGGCCGAGCCTGGGCCGAGCCTGGGCCGAGCCTGGGCCGAGCCTGGGCCGATCGGGCGGTTGCGCGGCGAACGGCTTCTGCTACTGCATACAACTGTATGCAGTTCCGCGCGGTCTTCTCTCCCTGGCGGCTGGCAACGCTCGGGCTGTCCGCGGCGGGGGCTGGCGCGTTCTGGTGGCTGGGCCTGCCGCTGCCGCTGTTGCTCGGGCCGATGTTCGCCTGCCTCGCCGCCGCGCTGGCGGGCATGCCGCTCAAGGGCGTGCCGCCGATTTCCGAGGCGATGCGCCCCGTTCTGGGGGTAGCGGTCGGTGCCTCGCTGACGCCGGCGCTCTTCGCCCGGCTCGGCGACATGGCGCTCTCGGTCTCGCTGGTCCCGGTCTTCATCCTGCTGATAGGCCTGACCGGCTATCCCTATTTCCGCCGGCTCTGGGGGTTCGACCACGCGACGAGCTATTACGCCGCGATGCCGGGCGGGCTGCAGGACATGCTGCTTTTCGGCATCGAGGCCGGCGCCAATCCGCGCGCGCTGTCGCTGATCCATACGACGCGGGTCCTGGTCATCGTCTCGCTGATGCCCTTCCTGATCCGGTGGCTGTACGAGCTGCCGCTCTCCGGGCCGCCCGGCAAGCATGCCGGCGCCATCCCGCCCTTCGAGTTCGTCATCATGGCCGTCTGCGGCGTGGTCGGCTGGTGGCTGGCCCGCCGCATCGGGCTGTTCGGCGCGCCGATGCTGGGGCCGATGATCGTGGCGGGCGCCGTCGCCTTTGCCGACGGGCTGCACTTCCGGCCCCCCGCCGAGGCGATGTGGGTGGCGCAGTTCTTTCTCGGCATCGGGATCGGCGTCAAATATGTCGGCATCACGATGGCCGAGATCCGCCGCATGCTGATCGCCTCGCTGGGCTATTGCGTGATGCTGACCGTGCTGAGCATCGCCTTTGCCGAGACGGTCATCCAGGCCGGGATCGCGCCGCCGCTCGACGCCATCCTGGCCTTCGCCCCCGGCGGACAGGCCGAGATGGTGCTGCTGGCGATCATCGCCGGGACGGACGTGGCCTATGTCGTGACGCACCATTTGCTGCGCGTCGTCCTCGTCATCCTGGGCGCGCCCTTCGCGGCGCGCTGGCTGGCGCCGCCCCGCCGTGACTGAGGGCGCGACTCAGGGGGCGACTGAGGGCGCGACTGAGAGGCGGGATTGAGAGCCGGCCGGGGTTCGTCTAAGCGTGAGGGTGCCGCCCGAGGCTTTGCGAGGCCGCATGAAGGACCGGATCGACGCCACGGGCGCGGCAGCGCTGCTGTGCTTCTCGCTGCTGATGGGCGTGAACCAGGTGCTGGTCAAGCTGGTCAATGCCGGGCTGGCGCCGGCATTCCAGGCGGGGCTGCGGTCGGCCTGCGCGCTGCCGCTGGTGGTGCTGTTCGCCGTCGTCGCGCGCCGCAGGCTCAGCGTCAGGGACGGCTCGCTCGGACCCGGGATCATCTGCGGGCTGCTGTTCTCGGGCGAGTTCCTGCTACTGTTCCTGGGCCTTGACCGCACGACGGTCAGCCGCGCCTCGGTGCTTTTCTACACCATGCCGGTCTGGGTCGCCGTGAGCGCGCATTTCCTCCTGCCCGGCGAGCGGATGAGCCTGCGCCGGCTGGTCGGGCTGGCCCTGGCCGTCTGCGGGGTGGCGCTGGCGCTGCTCGGCCGGGCGCCGTCGCTGGGGCACGCCTCGCTGATCGGAGACCTCATGTGCCTTGCCGGCGCGGCCTGCTGGGCCGGCATCGCGCTGGTGGTGCGGACGACACAGCTGCGGCGCGCCGAGCCGGAGATGCAGCTCGTCTACCAGCTCGCCGTCTCGGCGGTGGTGCTGCTGGCCGCGGCGCCGCTCTTCGGCGCAACAGTGCGCGAGGTGACGCCGGCCATCGGCGGCATCTTCGCCTTTCAGGTGGTGGTGGTCGTCTCCTTCGGGTTCCTGATCTTCTTTTGGGTGCTCCGGCACTATCCGGCCTCGGACATGGCGGCCTTCACGTTTCTCGCGCCGCTCTTCGGCGTGCTGGCCGGCTGGATGATCCTGGACGAGCCGGTCTCGCCGGCGATCATCGGGGCGCTGGCGCTGGTGGGCACGGGCATCGTGCTGGTGAACTGGAAGCCGCGGGCGAGGACGGCGCCCGTGGCGTAGGCGGATCTGGGGCAAGCCTGCGTTGGGCGGGGCCCCAAAATGGGAGAGGAAGGCCCTGACGGCCGATGGCGGGTGCAGCGCAGCTGCTGGTCTATTCGGCGGCTTCGAGGCCGATCATGCCGCCCGTCTGGTGGTCCCAGAGCCGGGCGTAGATGCCGCGCTGCGCCAGGAGGTCGTCGTGCCGTCCCTCCTCGACGATCCGCCCCTCGTCCATGACGACGATGCGGTCCATGCGGCGAATGGTCGAGAGCCGGTGCGCGATGGCGAGCACGGTGCGGCCCTCCATGAACTCGTCGAGCGTCTCCTGGATCTCGGCCTCGACCTCGGAATCGAGCGCCGAGGTCGCCTCGTCGAGCACCAGGATCGGCGCGTCCTTCAGCACGGCGCGGGCCAGCGCGATGCGCTGGCGCTGGCCGCCCGAGAGCTTGACGCCGCGCTCGCCGAGATGCGCCTCGTAGCCTTCGCGGCCGCGCGGATCGACGAGGTCGCGGATGAAGCTGTCGGCGCGCGCCTGGTGGGCGGCGGCGACCGCGGCCTCGTCGCCCGCCTCGGGGCGGCCGTAGAGAATATTGTCGAGCGCCGAGCGATTGAACATTGCGGTGTCCTGCGTGACGACCGAGATGTGCTTGCGCAGCCCCACCTGCGTCAGCTCGCGGATGTCGCGGCCGTCGAGCAGGATGCGGCCGCGCTCGACGTCGTCGAGCCGGGCGAGCAGCCGGATCAGCGTCGACTTGCCCGCGCCCGACCGGCCGACGAGGCCGACCCGCTCGCCAGGGTCGATGTTCAGCGTCACGCCGTGCAGCCCGCCACCGCCCTCGCGGCCATACTCGAAATGCACGTCCTCGAAGGTCACGCCGCCGAGCACGCGGGCGGGCGTCCGGGCGTCCGGCGCGTCCTGCAGCCGATGGCTGGGCGACAACGTGCGAATGCCGTCCTCGATGACGCCGACATTGGCGAAGATCGTCATGGCGACAAAGGAGAGCCAGCCCGACATCTGGCTGAGCCGGGTCGAGATCAGGGCGGCGAGCGCGATCGTGCCCGGGCTGCCCTGCCCGATCGACCAGAGCCAGATCGCCACGCCGATCAGCGTCGCCGGCAGCATGCCGCCCAGGATGGCGAGCCCCGTGCGGAACGTCCAGGTGGCCCGGCCGAAGCCGATCGCCGCCCTGCGGTAGCGGCTGATCGAGGCGTGCGCCGCCGCCTCCTCGCGGTCGGTGTGGGCGAAAAGCTTGACGGTCGGCATGTTCGACAGCGTGTCGACCAGCTGGCCCGAGAGGCTGGCCTTGGCCTCGGCGCGGGCCGCCGAGCGAGCGCGCACGACCGGCAGCATCCAGGCGACCCAACCGGAATAGACGAGGAACCAGGCCAGCATCACCAGCATCAGCCGCCAGTCGGCGCCGAAGAGCACGACCAGCGCACCGATCACCGCCGCCGCGCCGAAGCTGATCGAGTTGACGAACTCGGTGACGGTGTCGAGGATCGCCATCGAGGTCTGCAGCTGCTTCTGGCTGATCCGACCGGCGAAATCGTCCTCGAAATAGCGCAGCGCCTGGCCCAGCGTGTGGCGGTGGATGCGCCAGATCGTCAGCGGGTAGAGGCCTGGCGCCAGCGTGACGCTGACAAAGCCGCTCGACATGATCATCAGGAACGGCCGGACGAGCAGGAAAAAGCCCAGCACCAGCGCGATCTCGATCCAGTGGTCGGCGAAGAAGCTCGCCGCCGCGCCTTGCGCCGTCGCGTCGACGGCCCAGCTGATCAGCGCGGCGCCCAGCACCTCGGAGAACCCGGTGAGGATCGAAGCCGTCAGCAACAGCCCGACCGCCCGCTCCGAGCCTCGCATCGACCAGCGCATATACGCCCAAAGCGTCCGCGGCGGCGCCGAGCGGCCCGTCGGAAAGGGATCGATCAGAGTTTCAAACCAATGCAGCACGGAGGTATCCTCTGCGGCCGGTCGACCGCCGGTCTATGAACGCGCCACTCGCATTACGCCAGAGCGACCAAAGCGCAACCTTCAAGCGGCTCGCAGCCGTTCCAGATGCCCCGCCGCGGCGCGCAGCTCGTCCTGGAAGCGCGTCGTCTCGGCCAGCTTCTGCTGGCTGTCCTGCAGCCGCAGCAGATAGGAGGGATGGATCGTCAGGAAGACGGGCGCGCCGTCGTCCGTCTCCTCGAGCTGGCCGCGCCGGCTCAGGATGCCCTTGCCGCTGCCGGTCAGCAACTCGGCCGCCGTGGCGCCCAGCGCCACGACGAGGCGCGGCTTGACGAGCGTGCGCTCGGCATCGAGCCACCATTTGCAGGCCGAGACCTCGCCCGAGTTCGGCCGCTGGTGCAGGCGGCGCTTGCCGCGCATGCTGTATTTGAAGTGCTTCACGGCGTTGGTGACGAAGACGATGCGGCGGTCGATGCCGGCGGCCTTGCAAGCCTCGTCGAGCAGCTGTCCCGCCGGGCCGATGAAGGGGCGGCCGGCCAGGTCCTCCTTGTCGCCCGGCTGCTCGCCCACGAACATCAGCTCGGCATCGGCCGGGCCCTCGCCCATGACGACCTGCGTCGCGTCCTTGTAGAGCGCGCAGCGCGTGCAGGCGCCGACCTCGTCCTTCAGCGACCCCAACCCCTTCGGCTCGCGGCCGGTGCCGATGACGGTCGGCCGGCGCTCGGCCATCCGCAGCGCGCGCAGCGGCGGAGCGGTGGGGGCGGCCTCGCGCATCTCGCGGGCGCGGGTGCCGGCCCCGGCGATCAGCTCGGGGATGGCCTGCGCCTCGGGCATGTTGCGCCAGTAGCGCTTTGGCATCTCGGATTGCATGGCCTTCACCTTCAATCGCGCCGGGTTGAAGATGCTACGAAAATACTCCGACCAGAGTTCCTCGGTCGCGTCCTCGGCCAAAGGCGGCTTGGACTGGCCGGGCGCGAAGCTCAGCCGGCCGTCCGCGAAGACGGCCGTCAGCTCGGGCGTGACCATGCGCCAGTCCATGTCGGCGAAGCGCGCGGCGAAGAAGGGCGCCGTCGGCTCAAGCGTGTGGTGCAGCGGCTCGAACCAGGCGGCGAAGCTGCGCCGTGCAGCGTCGGGGGCGGCATTGGGGTGGGCAGCATCGGACGGGCCGATCTCGCGGAAACGGACGAAGGCCTTCATCTTGTGCTGGCAGCGGCGGACCGATTTCTCCATGGCGCGCAGCCGCGCCAGCGCCGGATCGGCGCGGTCGTTCATCAGGCCGGGCTGGTGGCGCACGCGCCACAGAAACGCGTAGAGGCGGGCGAAGCGTTCGGGGTCGCTGTGCCAGGCGACCGTGTCGGCAAGCTCGAGGAAGCCGCGGGGCACGGTGCCGGCCTGCCCGGCGGGCGGAGCACCTTCGCCGGCGAAGAGGTCGCCCGGCGCCTCGCCATAGGACCAGACAACCTCCTCGGGCGGCAGGCCGGCGGCGAGACAGGCGCGCGCGGCCTCGCGCCAGGCCTTGGCCGTGCCAAGCGTGGGCAGCACGACGCTGCGCATCAGAGGAGGCTCAGCTGCTCGGGCGGCGGGGCGAACCGCGCGCGCAGATCCGCGCTGTCGGTCAGCGCGCCGGGCGACCAGTCGGCAGCGACCAGGAAGGGGCGCGCCTTCTTCAGCCCGGCGCCGAGGCGCTGGAGGTCGGCATAGCCGAGGAGCCGCTCGCGCCGCGCGGCGAGGATGCGCTCGACCGTCTTCACGCCAAGGCCCGGCACGCGCAGCAGGAGCGCGCGCTCGGCGCGGTTCACGTCGACGGGGAAGCGGCCGCGATTGGCCAGCGCCCAGGCGAGCTTTGGGTCGACGTCGAGGTCCAGATTGCCGCCGGCCGCGGCGTCGGCGATCTCGTCGACCTCGAAGCCGTAAAAGCGCATCAGCCAGTCGGCCTGGTAGAGCCGGTGCTCGCGCTGGAGCGGCGGCTTCATCAGCGGCAGGTTGGCCGAGGCGTCGGGGATGGGCGAGAAGGCCGAATAGTAGACGCGCTTGAGCCGGTAGCCGGTGTAGAGGCGGGCGGAGTTCCGCAGGATGGTCGCGTCGGTCGCGCCGTCGGCGCCGACGATGACCTGGGTCGACTGGCCGGCCGGGGCGAAGCGGGCGGGCGCCCGCCCGGTATGGGTCGCGTCCCTGGTGGCCTCGCGGCGCAGGCGCACCTCGGCCATCGCCTTGCGAATGGTGGCGGGGTCCTTGCCGGGGGCGAAGCGGCGCACGCTGTCGTCAGTCGGCAGCTCGATGTTGATCGACAGGCGATCAGCATAACGGCCGGCTTCCTCTATCAGCTCGGGCGCGGCGTCCGGGATGGTCTTGAGGTGGATATAGCCGCGGAATTGCTCGTCCTCGCGCAGGCGGCGGGCGATGCGCACCATCTCGCCCATCGTCTCGTCCGGCGAGCGGATGACGCCCGAGGAGAGGAACAGCCCCTCGATATAGTTGCGCCGGTAGAACTCGATGGTCAGCCGCACGACCTCGTCGACGGTGAACCTGGCGCGCGGCACGTTCGACGAGGCACGATTGATGCAGTAGGCGCAGTCATAGATGCAGAAGTTCGTCAGCAGGATCTTGAGCAGCGAGATGCACCGCCCGTCGGGCGCGTAGGCGTGGCAGATGCCGCTGCTCTCGTTCGAGCCGAGGCCCTTGCCGTCGCGGCTGTCGCGGCGGGTGCCGCCCGAGGAGGCGCAGGAGGCGTCGTACTTCGCGGCGTCGCTGAGAATCGCCAGCTTCTGGCGCAGGTCGAGCTTCATGAAGGCAAATGTGTTCCGTTTTCGTTCGAAGGCAAGAGGTCTTGGAGCGGCTCGGTGACGGGCGTGCAAGAGTGGCGCACGCACCCATCCTAAGCCGCTTTATGCGCACGTTTCACCGGGAGGGGGGAGGCGATCCTTTCGCTGCGTCGTTACGCCGGAGGGCGTGTCAGCCCTCCGGATCCGCTGCCGGCGTTCCGCAAAAGGCCAGGTCAGTCGCCCCCACCTGGCCGATATCCCACTGCGCCACGGCCATCGTCTTGATCACCGCCCAGCACGCCACCCCCGGCGCGATCCCCAGCGCCTCGGCCGAGCGCCGCGTGATGCGCGCCAGGATCAGGTCCTCGCCGCAGCGGAGCTGCACGACCACGCCCGGTCCCTCGCCGCGGCGCAGCGCCGCCACCACGCCCGGCAGCATGTTCAGCGCCGAGATCCGGTCCGGCCGTTCGAGCGCCAGAATCACGTCCTGCGCCTCGATCCGGACGCGCACGGCGGCGCCGGGGGGCGCGGGGAGGCGCGGCAGCAGCAGGCGGCCGGCCGAGACGGCGATCTCGGTCAGCCCGTCGGCGTGGTGGCGCAGCACGCGGCCCACAACACGCGCCCCTGCCTCGCGAACGCCCAGCGTCGGCACCGCCTCGGGGTCGGACAAGCACCGCTTCGGCGGGGCCGGCGCGCACCACGCGCCCAGCCTCGAGCACGGCGACGGTCGTGGCGAGCCGCGCCACCTCGGCGACGGAATGGCTGACATAGACGATCGGCACCCGCGTCTCGTCGCGTATCCGCTCGAGATAGGGCAGCACCTCGGCCTTGCGCGCCTCGTCGAGCGCGGCGAGCGGCTCGTCCATCAGCAGGAAGCGCGGCGCCGACAGCAGCGCCCGGCCGAGCGCGACGCGGCTTTTCTCGCCGCCCGACAGCGCGCCCGGCCGGCGGCCGAGCAGGTGCCCGATGCCCAGCATCTCGACGACATGTCGCCAAAGGCGCGGCCGTCGCGGACGCCGGCGAACCAGCGGCCATAGAGCAGGTTCTGCCGCACGGTCAGGTGCGGGAAACAGCCGCCCCTCCTGGAACACATAGCCCGCGCGCCTGCGGTGCGGCGGCACCCAGATGCCGGCGGCAGTGTCGCAGAGGACGGCGCCGTCGACCGCGACGCGGCCCCGGTCGGGCCGCAGCAGCCCGGCGACGGCGTTGACCACGGTCGTCTTGCCCGAGCCCGACCGGCCGAACAGCGCCGTCACGCCCGCCGGCGCCTCGAAGGCGACGTCGAGCGCGAACCCCGGAAAGGCGTGCGCCAGCCGCACCTCGAGGCTCATGCGCCGCGCACCCGCCGCGCGACGCGCGTCGCGATCACCTCGGAGAGCAGCAGCGCCAGCATGGCGACGGCGACCGAGACCAGCAGCAGGCGCATGGCGGGCGCCTCGCCGCCCGGCACCTGCAGGAAGGCGTAGATCGCCGAGGGCAGCGTCTGCGTCTCGCCGGGGATGTTCGAGACGAAGGTGATCGTCGCGCCGAACTCGCCCATCGCCTTGGCGAAGGCGAGGATCGCGCCGACCACGATGCCGGGCGCGATCAGCGGCAGCGTCACGGTCAGGAACACCCAGGCGCGGGAGGCGCCGAGCGTCGCGCCGGCCTGCTCCAGCTTCGGGTCGACGGCCTCGACCGACAGCCGGATGGCGCGCACCATCAGCGGAAAGCCATCACGGCCGCCGCCAGCGCCGCGCCCGTCCAGCGGAAGGCCAGCACGATGCCGAACCAGTCCTCGAGCACGCCGCCGATCGGCCCGCGCCGCCCGAAGCCCAGGAGCAGCAGATAGCCCGTCACCACCGGCGGCAGGATCAGCGGCAGGTGGACGAGGCCGTTCAGCAGCTGCCGGCCCGGGAAACCGCCCGCGCGCCAGCGCGACCGCGATGCCGATCCCGACCGGCAGGCTGAGCAGCGTCGCCCAGAACGACACGCGCAGCGACAGCGCCAGCGCCTGCCATCCCTCCGGGCCGAGCCAGTCCGTCATTCGCTCATTCGGGCGAGCACGCCGGAACCCCTGCGCCCTCGAAGACGGCCCGCGCCGCCTCGCCCGCGAGATAGTCGAGGAAGGCCGCGGCCGCGTCGGCGCTGCGCGCTCTCGGCGGTGACGGCGGCGGGATAGACGATCGGCGGGTGGCTGTCGGCCGGGAAGGTGCCGACGACCGTGACGCCGTCGTCGGCGTCCGCGTCCGTGCGGTAGACGATGCCCAGCGGCGCCTCGCCCGTCGCGACCAGCGCCAGCGCCGCCCGCACGTTGTCGGCCTGCGCCACCTTTGGCGCGACCTCGTCCCAGACGCCCAGCGACGTCAGCGCCGCCTTGCCGTAGACGCCCGCCGGCACGCTGTCGACCAGCGCCATGGCGAGCCGCCGCCCGCCCCGAGCCCAGCATGCCGGCAAGGTCGAGGCCGGGCGCGATCTCGACCGGCGCCGCTCGCGCTCCGTGCGCGATCAGCACCAGCGTGTTGCCGAGCAGGTCGCGCCGCGTCTCCGCCCGGACGTGCCCGCCGGCCTCCAGCGCGTCCATCCAGTCCGTGCTCGCCGAGATGAACAGGTCGGCCGGCGCCCCCTGCTCGATCTGCCTGGCCAGCGCCGAGCTGCCGGCATAGGCGACGATCGGCCTTGTTGCCCGTCCGCGCCGCCCAGGCCGCGGCGATCTCGTCGAGCGCCGTCTTCAGCGACGCCGCGGCGAAGACGGTGATCTCCTCGGCGGCAGCGCGCGCGGGCGCGAGCGCGAGCAGCGCGATGGCGGCGACCGTTGCGGCACGGCAGCGCAGGCGAAGCGGCATGGCGGATCCCCAGCGTTCGTTTCGGCCGTTCGGTTCGGCGGGAAATATCGGCTGCGCGGCGCGCCGGCGGCGCAAGCGTTATTTCTGGCCGGGAATATCCCTGAGCAGATCGCGGATGCGCCGACGATCTCGCCTGCGCCGGCCTCGGCGACCCGCCCCTCCACCCGGCGGTAGTGCGCCAGCACCGCCTCGCCCGTCGCGGTCAGCCGTGGCGCCGCCGCCCTGCGCGCCGCCGCGCGCGCTCTCGACCAGCGGCTCGGCGAAAGGCGGCGTTCATCGTCTCGACCAGCATCCAGGCGCGCTTGTAGCTCATCTTCATCCGCCGCCCCGCCGCCGCGATCGAGCCCGTCTCGCGGATGCCCTCGAGCAGGTCGGCCTTGCCGGGCCCCAGCATGACGACGTCGCCGAAGACGATGCGCAGCCTGATCTTCGGGTCAGTCGCCATCCGCGCCCGCATGCCCTCCGGCCGGCAACAGAGCCGGCCCGGTGCCACCCTATGGCCCGCGCTTCCGGGCACGGCAACGCACCGCTTGCGCGTCTAGACGGCAGATGTCAAACGCAGCTACACAACATCTATGACCCCACCGATCGACGATGACGACATGCAGGTCGTGGCCGAGCCGCTGGCCCGCGCGCTCGGCGAGCGATACCTGACCTATGCGCTGTCGACCATCATGCACCGGGCGCTGCCGGATGCGCGCGACGGGCTGAAGCCCGTGCACCGGCGCATCCTGTTCGCCATGCGCCAGCTCGGCTTGGGGCCGACCTCGAAGTTCCTCAAGTCGGCCAAGATCTCCGGCGACACGATGGGCGACTACCACCCGCATGGCGACCAGGCGATCTACGACGCCATGGTCCGCCTCGCCCAGGACTTCTCCCAGCGCTATCCGCTGGTCGAGGGGCAGGGGAATTTCGGCAACATCGACGGCGACAACCCCGCCGCCGGCCGCTACACCGAGGCGCGGCTGACCGCCGTCGCCGAGGCCATGCTCGACGGCCTCGACGAGGACGCCGTCGACTTCCGCCCGAACTATGACGGCCGCAAGGAAGAGCCCGAGGTCCTGCCGGCCGCCTTCCCGAACCTGCTGGCCAACGGCGCCAGCGGCATCGCCGTCGGCATGGCGACCTCGATCCCGCCGCACAATGTCGGCGAGGTCTGCGAGGCGCTGCTGCACCTGATCAGGACGCCCAACGCCCGCACCGAGACGCTGGTCGGCATGATCCCCGGCCCCGACTTCCCGACGGGCGGCGTGCTGGTCGAGGGCCGCGACGCGATCCTCGAGGCCTACTCCACCGGCCGCGGCAGCTTCCGCCTGCGCGCCCGCTGGGAGGTCGAGGACCAGGGCCGCGGCCAGTACCTGATCGTCGTCACCGAGATCCCCTACGGCGTGCAGAAGGGCAAGCTCGTCGAGCGGATCGCCGACCTGCTGAACGCCAAGAAGATCCCGATGCTGGCCGATGTCCGCGACGAATCGGCCGAGGACATCCGCCTGGTGCTGGAGCCGCGCGCCCGCACGGTCGACGCCGCCGTGCTGATGGAGAGCCTGTTCCGCCACTCGGACCTGGAAATCCGCGTTCCGCTCAACATGAACGTGCTGATCGATGGCCGCACGCCGAAAGTCTGCTCGCTGCCCGAGGTGCTGCGCGCCTTTCTCGATCACCGTCGCGAGGTGCTGCTGCGCCGCGCGGCGCACCGGCTGGAGAAGATCGCCCACCGCCTCGAGGTGCTCGGTGGCTACATCATCGCCTATCTCAACCTCGACCGCATCATCGAGATCATCCGCGGCGAGGACGAACCCAAACCCGCGCTGATGGCCGAGGACTGGGCCAAGGATGGCGGCGGCGTCTACCTGACGGATGTGCAGGCCGAGGCCATCCTCAACATGCGCCTGCGCTCGCTGCGCCGGCTGGAAGAGATGGAGCTCCGCGCCGAGCGCGACCGACTGCTGGCCGAGCAGGGCGAGCTGCGCGCGCTGCAGGCTGACGAGGCCCTGCAATGGGACCGCATCGCGGCCGAGATCCGCGAGATCCGCGACCGCTTCGGCCCGCCCAAGGGCCTGCGCGGCCTCTGCCTCGCCGAGCAGATCGACGACGCCAGGCGCCGGCATCAGCCCTACCCGCCGGGCGCGCGCCGAACGGGGCTGGCGGACGCGCCGCAGGTGGCGCTGATGCCGGTCGAGGCCACGGTCGAACGCGAGCCCGTCACCGTGGTCTGCTCGGCGCAGGGCTGGATCCGCGCGCTGCGCGGCCACCAGCCCCTCGACGCCGAGCTTAAATACAAGGACGGCGACGCCCCGCGCTTCGTCTTCCACGCCGAGACGACCGACAAGCTCCTCGCCTTCGCCACCAACGGCCGCTTCTACACGCTGGCCCCCGACAAGCTGCCGGGCGGCCGCGGCATGGGCGAGCCGGTGCGGCTGATGGTCGACCTGCCGAACGAGGCCGATCTCGTGGCCCTCTTCGTCCACCGCCCCGGCGGCCGCCTGCTTCGTCGCCTCGACCACCGGCCACGGCTTTCTCGTCCCCGAGGACGAGGTCGTGGCCCAGACGCGTTCTGGCAAACAGGTGCTGAACACCGGCGACGGCGTTGCCTGCGTCTGCCGACCCGCGACAGGCGATCATGTCGCCGCCATCGGCCAGAACAAGAAGCTGCTGGTCTTCCCGCTCGACGAGCTGCCCGAGATGGGGCGCGGCAAGGGCGTGCGGCTTCAGACCTACAAGGATGGCGGCCTCTCCGACGCCACCGTCTTCGAGCTCGCCCGCGGGCTCAGCTGGACGATGGGAGGCAGCGGCGGGCGGACACGAACGATGCCCGAGGCCGAGTTGCGCCAGGGCTATCTGCACCGCCGCGCCACCGCCGGCCGGATCGCGCCCTCGGGCTTCCCCAGGGACCTGCGGTTCGACTGAAGCGCCCTTCGGCGTATCGCGGCGGACTTGGCGGGCGCTGACCATGCCCACGACGACCAGGCACAGCGTCTCCAGTCGGCTCTTGCTCAGCCCGACATGCGGCCGCAGAATTTGCTTGAGGGCGGTGATGGCACGGAGAGGCATCGGGCGATCCTCTTGGCGAGAATTGCCCGGAAAATCACCTCTCACCGCCATCAGCTATCCCAATGTCGTGCAGTGCGGCGTGCAAGGTCGCCCATTTTAGCGGCAGGGTAGAGACTGGTTCTTTGCCGCGTCGATACGCCGGAGGACGTTGGCCGCCAGCGCTTCTCGAGAGGTCGGGTCCAGCCGCCGAGGGTTCGCCCCAGAGCCGCCCCGCATCCGGTCGGGAGCCGCGCCCGGGCAGCCCATCCGGGCTTGGTCAGGCTGCGGCGATGGAGGCGGGCGGGCAGGACGATGCGGAACTCGGTGCCGGTTGTGCTGCTGGTCGAGAGCGGCAGCGCGCCGCCGTTGGCGCGCACGAGTTCCTGCGCGATCGCCAGGCCGAGGCCGGTGCCCTCGCGCCGCGTGCCGCCGCGGAACGGCTCGAACAGGTGCTCGAGCGCGCTGCGCCGGCATGCCCGGGCCCCGTATCGGCGACGCTGATCTCGACCGACGCGCCGGCGGGCCGCCGACCTCGCGTGCCGTGATCGCAGCTCGCCCGGCCGGCCATGCGTGCGGATCGCCTGCTCGGCATTGCGCGCGAGGTTGGCCAGCACGCGGTAGAGGTGCTCGGGGTCGGCGCGCGCCGCCAGCTCGGGCGGCGATGTCGACCTCGCAGCGCACCAGCGGGTCGTCCGGCGTCAGGCCCAGCCCGTCGACGACCTCCTCGGCCAGGTCCTGCAGCCGCACCATACGCGCCTCGGGCGGCGCCTCCTCGGCCTTGCCGTAGGCCAGCGTCGACTGGCAGAGCCGGATGGCGCGGCCGAGCGAGGCGACCAGCTTCGGCGCCGTGCGCGACGACGTCGGGTCGCGCGAGCATCTCGATGCGGTCCGCCATCAGCTGCGCCGTCGCCAGGATGTTGCGCAGATCGTGGCTGATCTTGGCAACCGCCTCGCCGAGCGAGGCCAGCCGGGCCCGGGCCCGGAGCGCCGCGTGCACCTCGCGCTGCATCTCGGCGACGGCGCGCTCGGCATCGGCGATCTCGCCCAGCCGGCTGCTGCGGCCGGATGATGCGCGTCGGGGTCCTCCGGGTTCTCCGAGAACCGCTTGACGTCGGCGACGACGCCGGTGATCGGCCGGACGACAAAGCGGCGCACGGCGAAGAACACCATGACCGCCGTCGTCAGCGAGATCACCAGGCTGAGCTGCAGGATGCGCAGCCCGTAGTCGAGCGATCGCCGCGCGCAGCGGCGCCGCCTCCAGCGTCACCTCCAGCTCCTCGCCGATATCGGGCGGCGCCTCGGCCAGGACCCGGATGCACGCCGTGGTCCGGCTTGACGAGGCGCAGCAGCGCGTCGCGGATCAGCTCGGCAAAGGTCGGGTGGCGCAGATCGAAGGTCTCGACGACCGGCGCCAGGTCGGGGCTGGTCAGCACCAGCTCGCGCACGCCGTCGCGGCCGACGACGATGTTCAGCACCTCGGCCCGGTCCAAGAGCGCGGCCTCGAGCGTCGGGCTGACCATCCGGTCAGGCGCCGCCAGCACGGTCAGGGCGGCGATCTCGGCGCGGCGGACGCGCTCCATCAGGTAGTCGACGCGGAAGCGCGCGACCGAGGGGACGAAAATCGCCACCTCGGTCAGCATCACCACGCCGATGCGTGACGATCAGGAGCCGCCCGGACAGGCTGCGCAGCAAGGACATTCCGCCATCCACAAGGGACTATTCGTCTCTATAGATAGCTCACCCGAGGCGCGAAAGCAGCCGCACAGCTGGTTTGCACGGTCCGGCTTTCGAACAGACGCGGCGCGAAATAGGCGCCGGCGGCGCGCTTCGAGGCTTCGCCCAGCGTCGGGTAGGGCGCGACATAGCCGGCCATGTCGCCGATCTTCAGCCCCTTCGAGAGCGCCAGCGCCCAGGGGTGGATCAGCTCGCCGGCATGCGCGCCAACGATCGAGGCGCCGAGGATGCGGCCGCGCCGGCCGACGACCGCCTTGACCAGGCCCTCGGTTGCGTGCTCGGCGCGTGCCCTGTCGTTCTCGGCAAAGGGGAAGCGGGCGACCTCGACGCCGGCCGTGCCTGTCGCGGGCCTGCGCCTCGGTCAGGCCCGGCCTGGGCGAGTTCCGGGTCGGTGAGCGTCACCCAGGGGACGATGTCCGGATTGTTGCGCGCGGGCAGGCGGAACAGTGCCGAGCGGATGACGAGCCCGGCCTGGTAGCCGGCGACATGCGTGAACTGCAGTCCGCCGCGCGACGTCGCCGACAGCGTAGACGCGCCGGTTGCTAGACCGAGCGAAGGCCGCGGTCGACGATCACGCCACGCTTGTCATGCGCGACCTCGGCGGCGTCCAGTTCGAGAGCGCCGACGTTCGGCGTGCGTCCGGCCGCGACCAGCAGGTGCGAGCCGGCGATGGTCTCGCCACCTTCCAGGTCTATCGACGGGGCAGTCGTCCTGCCGGCGCGCACCTCGGCGATTTTCGCGCCTTCGCGCAGGTCGACGCCCTCGGCGCGCAGCCGGGCCAGCACGATCGCGGCCGTCTCGGGATCGTCCCTGGACAGCGCGCGGTCGGCCTCGAGCACCGTGACCCGCGCGCCCAGCCGACGATGCGCCTGCGCCAATCTCGAGGCCGATCGGGCCGCCGCCGATGACAAGCAGGTGCGTGGGCAGGGTGCGGTTGTTCCACAGCGTCTCGTTGGTCAGGTAGCCGGCTTCGTCGAGCCCCGGGATCGGCGGAACGGCCGGTGACGAGCCGGTGGCGATGACAAAGCGCCGCGCCTCGATGCGCCGGTCACCGGCGACGAGC
Organism: uncultured Alphaproteobacteria bacterium; assembly: GCA_963822985.1. Taxonomy (GTDB): domain Bacteria; phylum Pseudomonadota; class Alphaproteobacteria; order Rhodobacterales; family Rhodobacteraceae; genus Thermohalobaculum. The sequence continues at coordinate 246,716 of CAWGJU010000005.1, forward strand.
GCGCGCGGTCCGACGAAGCGCGCGCGTCGCGTATCACCGTGACGCCGAGGGCGCTCGAACCGCTCCTGGCTGTCATGCGGCGCGATGCCCGGCGATGACGCCATGCACGTGGTCCATCACGGCCGCGTAATCGACCGCCGGCTCGTCGGCCGCGACGCCGAAGCGGCGCCGAGCAGCGATGCGCCTGCGCCGCCGCGGCGGCGGCGATCAGCGATTTCGACGGCACGCAGCCGAAGTTCAGGCAGTCGCCGCCCATCTCGCCCGCCTCGATCAGCACGACGCTGGCGCCCATCTGCACTGCGCCGGCGGCGACAGACAGCCCGCCCGAGCCGGCGCCGATGACGCAGAGGTCGGGCCTGAGCACGCTCACTCGGCCGGCCCGCGCTGCCCGCGCCCGGCCGCGTCACGCCCGTCCAGCGGAGCACCAGCGGCAGCGCGGCAAGTGCCGCGAGGCCCAGCAGCGGCCCCAGAACGTAGGGCTGGAAGATCACGCCCAGGTCCGGGCGCTCGCCGCGCTCAAGCTGCTCGCCAAGGCCGGCGCCGATCGAAATGTAGACCAGCGTGGCCGGGGATGATGCCGACGAAGGTCGTCCAGACAAAGGTCCACGGCCGCGCGCCCAGGAAGGCCGGCGCCAGGTTGGCGACGAAGAACGGCACCGCCGGCACCAGCCGCATGATCAGCAGGAAGCTGACCTCGCCCTGGCGGAAGCCGCGCTCGAGTGCGCTCGACCCAGCTGCCTGGCAGCGCGCGCAGCGGCGCGGCCAGCACGGTGCGGGCGGCGAGGAACAGCAGCGTCGCGCCGATCGTCGCCGAGACGATGACCAGCGCCGCGCCGGCGGCGACGCCGAACAGGAAGCCGCCGAGCAGGGTCAGCCAGACCGCGCCGGGCACCGAGAAGGCGACCGCTGCGATGTAGACCGCGGCGAAGGCCGCGATGGCCAGCGCCAGATGGCGCTCGCGCCAGCCTTCCAGCGCGGCGTAATTGTCGTGCAGTGTCCTGATAGTTGAGCCTGTCGCCCGGCAACCCAGAAGGCGGCTGCGGCGCCGGCCAGGACGGCACCGAGCAGCAGCAGCGCCCCAGCGGCCGGCCGTTTCCTCTCGCGCTCCGCCGATCCATATCCGCTCGCTCCTCAGGCCAGTGGCAATCCGCGACGCCCGCAGGTCCAGACTGTGCCGCGGCCGGGCGATTGCGCCGGACGCCGTACACGCGGCCTTGATGCGGTTGACTGGTGCGCGGGCGGGGTATGCGGCGGCGCTTCCGGTGAATTTCCGCAGGCGCCCCGGGCGCCGCTAGAAGAGGTCCGGGCGCAGCCGCCCGGTGACGACGCGATGAAACGCACATTCCAGCCCTCGGTCCGCGTCCGCAAGGCGCGTCATGGTTTCCGCGCCCGCATGGCGACCAAGAACGGCCGAAAGATCATCAATCGCCGCCGCGCCAAGGGCCGCAAGCGCCTGTCGGCGTGAGCGCCGGGGGGCGGCGATGGCCGCGCCGCCGCCGACGCTGAAGCAGCGCCGCGACTTCCTGGCCTGCGCCCGCGCCCGCCGCTGGGCGGCGCCGGGGGTCGTGCTCTCAGGCGCGCCGGCGCCCGAGGGCGAGGACGGCGCGACCGGGTGGCATACGCGTCGGCTATACCTGCTCGAAAAAGCTCGGCAACGCCGTGGCGCGCAACCGCGCCAAGCGACGGCTGCGTGCCGCTGCGGCTGAAATCCTGACAGAACAAGGGGTTGCCGGCTGGGACTACGTCCTGGTCGGGCGGCGCGAGGTGACTGTCTCCCGCCCCTTCGCCGCGCTGCTGGACGACCTCCGCACGGCGCTGGGCCGCGTCCATGCCCGGGGCGCGCGCAGAGGGCGGAAATGAGCCCGCTGCGCATATGCTGGCCCTGCCGGTGCGGGCCTACCGGCTGTTCCTCAGCCCGTGGCTTGGGCGGAACTGCCGCTTCCAGCCGACCTGCTCGGAATACGCGCTCGAGGCGCTGGAGCGGCACGGCGCGGTGCGCGGCGGCTGGCTGGCCCTGCGGCGGCTGCTGCGCTGCCGGCCCGGCGGCGGGCATGGCTACGACCCGGTGCCGGAGGTGCCACGAGATTAGCGGTCCTCCTTCCGAGTGCCCCTCAAAGCGTGGCGGAACCGCAGGCGGGCTACGGCGGCAGCAAGGACGCGGTGCGGACGAGCCGCCCGAAAAAGACGGCTATGCCGCCGCGCCGGTGGAACAAGTCAATGGCCTGACCGACTTCCTCGGGCGTCATCGTCAGCCAGCGGCCGTGCCTGGCGGCGAAGCGCTTGATGCGCTCGAGGCCGACCTAATAGCCGACGCCGTACCAGAACAGCGCGCGCCGGGCATCGATCCGGCCCCGCCCGTCCAGTGCGTCGCCTCGCGCGGCGGCGGCTCGTCCAGCGTCAGCGCCACCACCCGGTCGACCACCTGCCGGTCGAGCGCCGGAATGCGAGGCGGCCGTGTCTTGTCGCGCAGCAGCCCGTCCACCACCGCAACGGTTCTGCGCCTCGGCGTTGCACGCGGCATCGCTGTCGTCGAGATCCTCGGTATCCGCCCCACTGACCGGCTGCGCGGCGCCGAGATCAGTCCAGCGCCGGCGGCTCGAACCAGTTTGTCAGGGACAGGCCGCCATCCACCACGAAGGCGGCACCGGTGATGTATCCCGAAATGCGGTCCGAGAGCACGGCGAGCGCCATCGCCGCGAGATCCTCGCTCTTGCCCAGCCGCCCGAGCGGGATGTGCTGCGCGAGCGATGGATCGGCGACAAAGCCTCCGGCCGCGATCGCCCCCGGAACCAGGGCGTTCACGCGGATCCCGAACCGGCCGAGCGTCTTGGCCAGCTCCTTCACCAGCATGGCCAATGCCGCCTTCGAGGTGCTGTAGTGCGGGAGGTTGCGCGGCGTCTGCGAATGCAGCGAGGTCAGCATCAGAAAGGAACCCGGCTCGCCGGCGGCGATGAGCTGCTTGGCCAACCCGCGCGAGAGATGGAAACCGGCATCCACATTGACGGCCCGCATATGCTCCCAGGTTTCGTCCGAGACCGCCAGCGCGTGATCGGCCTCGCGTCTCGGCGGCGCCGCGCTGTGCACGAAATGCGTGACCACGCCGAGATTGGCCCGGGCGAACGAGAGCAGCGCATCGCAGGCCTCGCGGTTCGCCAGATCGCCCACCCAGGGAATGCCAAAGCCCGGCGCCGCCGAAGCGCCCAGGGCCGCTCGAACGCGGTCCCCGTCGATGTCCGCGAAGATCGTCCGGACGCCCTCGCCGACCAGCGCCTGAGCGATCGCACGGCCGATGCCGTTGCCTGCACCGGTCACCAGGGCCGCGTCTCGTTGCGTATCGAAGGGGGATGCGAGCAGGCTCATTGGGAATTCTCCTCGTGCAACAGGGTCTGGCGCGCACTGGCGCCGGGGATGACAACGCCCGGATGCCGGGCCGCTGCCCGCACATGCACGGCCACCGCCCCATTGCGATGCCCCGCCGCGTCGGTCATCGTCTTACCTCGGTGGGCCGGCATCCAGAAGGAGTGGCGATGAACACGATCCGCAAGCGCGTGCTGGCCGGCGAGCCGGTCCTCGGCGCCATGGTGTTCGAGTGCTTCACGCCCGGCATCGCGCGGCTTATGGAACTCGCCGGCTGCGAATACCTCATCTACGACATGGAGCATACGGGCATCGGTCTCGAGACGCTCCGCGTCCAGGCGGCTCACTGTCGGGGCCTTGCCGTCGTCCCGATGGCGCGGATACCGCGATGCGAATACCGCTTCATCGCGGGGGCGCTCGACATCGGAATGAAGGGCGTAATGGTTCCGATGGTCGAATCGGCCGACCAGGCCCGGGTGATCGCCGAGGCGTCTCGCTATCCGCCGGCAGGACGCCGCGGCGCCGCCTTCGGCTTTGCGCATGACGACTATGCGCCCGGGGACCCTGCCGACAAGATGCGCCGCGCTGATGCCGAGGTGCTGACCATCGCCCAGATCGAGACGGAGCGCGGGCTGGAGAACCTCGATGCCATCGCCGGCACCCAGGGCGTCGACGTGCTCTGGCTCGGCCATTTCGACATGACGAACTTCCTGGGCGTGCCGGGCCAGTTCCGCAGCGAGACCTATCTCGACGCGGTCCGCGCGATCGTCGCGGCGGCGCGACGCCACGGCAAGGGGCTGGGCTTCATGGCGGCGGACGCCGACTGGCTGCGGGAGTATCGCGAGCACGGCTTCAACATGCTCGCCGCCGGGACGGACCAGGCGATGCTTGTCCACGGCGTGCGCGGCGTGCTGGAAGGGGCGGAGGAGGGCCGGACATGAGCTTTCGCGTCGGAACCACCCGCGACCTTATGACCCGCTCGGGCCAACCCGCCTTCGACGAGCGCGCCTTCGACGAATTGAAGGCGAACCCGGAGATCGAGTGGGAATGGATCCCCGAGAGCTTGCGCGAGATCACGCCCGACATCGCCGCCCGCTATGACGGGCTGCACCTCAACGCACCGAAGCTGACCGCGCGCAGCATCGCCCGTGACGATTGCCGGCTGAAGATCGTCGCTCGCAACGGGGTCGGCTTCGATTCGGTCGACCTTGCCGCCTGCGCCGCCAAGGGGATCGTCGTCACGAACACGCCGCTGGCGATCCGCCGCCCGGTGGCCGTCGCGGCGATGACGCTGATCCTGGCGCTCGCGGGCCGGCTGTTCGTCAAGGACCGGATCGTGCGCGAAGGCCGTTGGGGCGAGCGGGTCGAGCACATGGGCGAGGGGCTGACGACGCGCACGCTCGGGCTCGTCGGCGGCGGCGGCATCGGGCAGGAGCTGATCCCGCTCGCCCGCCCGTTCTTCGGCGAGGTGATCGTCGCCGACCCCCAGGTTCCGGGCGAGGTCTTCGAGAAGCTCGGCGCCCGCAAGGTGACGTTCGAGACGGTACTCAAGGAATCGGACTACCTGGTCGTCGCCTGCCCGCTCAACGACGCGACGCACCACCTGATGGACGCCGGCGCCTTCGCCCGCATCAAGCGGGGCGCAACCTTCGTCAACGTGGCGCGCGGGCCTATCCACGATGAGGCGGCGCTTGTCGAGGCGCTGGAGTCGGGCCGGCTGCAAGCCGCCGGGCTCGACGTGCACGAGGTCGAGCCATTGCCCGCCTCGAGCCGGCTCATTGGCATGGACAATGTCATCCTGACGCCGCACGCGCTCTGCTGGACTGATGAGTGCTTCGAGGACATGGCGCGGACGGCGCTGCGCTCGATTGCCGATGTGTCGCTCGGACGGCGACCAAAGCACGTGGTCGAGGCCGGCTGATGACAGTGTCATCTCGATTTCCGAGCGGCGGGCCGGCTTGGCCGCGGCAGATGCAACCATCAATAACGTCTCGGCCTGATCACCGAGGGGAGACCAGATGAGCGTCCAGTTATTCGACCTGAGCGGCAAGACGGCGCTCGTGACCGGCTCGTCGCGCGGCCTCGGCCGCGCCTTCGCCGAAGGGATGGCGGCCGCCGGCGCCCGGGTCGTCCTGAACGGCGTCGACCCCGGCCGGCTTCAAGCCGCGTCGGACGAGATGCGGGGGGCGGGCCACGACGTCCTGACGGCCGCGTTCGACGTCACGGACGAGGCGGCGCTCGTCGCCGCCTTCGAGGGGTTCGACGCAGAGGGCGTAGCCGTCGACATCCTCGTCAACAATGCCGGCATCCAGTTCCGCAAGCCGATGCTCGAACTGGCCAGCAACGACTGGCGGCGCGTGATCGACACGAACCTGACCGCCGCCTTCGTCGCGGGGCGCGAGGCGGCCAAGCGCATGGTGCCGCGCAAAAGCGGCAAGATCATCAACATCGGCTCGCTGATGTCCGGTCTGGCCCGTGCGACGGTGGCGCCCTACACGGCCGCGAAAGGCGGGGTGAAGATGCTGACCAAGTCGATGGCGGCCGAATGGGCCGGGCACGGCATCCAGGCGAACGCCATCGGTCCCGGATATATGCTGACCGAGATGAACGAGGCGCTGGTCTCGAACCCGGACTTCAACGCATGGGTCACGGGCCGCACGCCCGCCGGCCGATGGGGCAGGCCGGACGAGCTCGTCGGGGCCGCGATCTTTCTCGCCTCGTCCGCGTCCGACTACGTCAACGGCCAGATCATCTATGTCGACGGCGGCATGAGCTCGGTGCTCTGATGCGCGCCGTCGTCATTCATGCCCCGGAGGATCTGCGCCTCGACGAACAGCCCGATGCCGGGGCGCCCGGGCCCGGCGTGGTGCGCGTCGCGATCGCGCGCGGGGGCGTCTGCGGCTCGGACCTGCATTATTTCCACCATGGCGGTTTCGGCGCGGTGCGCATCCGCGAACCGATGGTGCTCGGGCACGAAGTCTCGGGCGTTGTCGACGCGGTGGGGGCCGGCGTCGAGGGCCTCGCCCCCGGCGACCGCGTCGCCCTCAACCCGTCGACGCCCTGCGGGCGCTGCCGATATTGCCTGCGTGACATGCGCAACCACTGCCTCGACATGCGCTTTGCAGGCAGCGCCATGCGCTTCCCGCACCAGCAGGGCTTCTTCCGCCAGTCGCTGACGGTCCCGGCCGATCAGGCCTTGCGGCTCGGCCCCGGCACCGATCTCTCGCATGCCGCGTGCGCCGAGCCCTTCGCGGTCTGCCTGCATGCGGCGCTCCAGGCCGGGCCGCTGCTGGGGCAGCGCGTGCTGGTGACCGGCTGCGGACCGATCGGCTGCCTCGCCGTTCTGGCGGCAGCCCAGGCCGGCGCCGCCGAGATCATCGCGACCGACCTGACGGCGGCGCCCCTTGCCATCGCCCGTCGGATGGGCGCGACGCGCGTGATCGACCTGAGTGCCGACCACGATGCGATCGACGCCCTTGCAAAGGACAAGGGCACCGTCGACGCAGCCTTCGAGTGTTCGGGCAGCGCGAAGGCGATGCAGTCAGCCATTGCCGTGACCCGGCCGCGCGGAACGATCGTTGCGGTCGGGCTGGGTGGCGAGACGCCGATGCCGCTCGGCCTGATGGTGACGAAGGAGCTGCGCATTCGGGGAAGCTTCCGCTTCGACCACGAATTCGCCATGGCCGTCGAGCTGATCGACCGCGGTCATGTCGACATGACGCCGCTCGTCACCGACGTTCTGCCGATGTCGGAAGCGCTGGCGGCGTTTCGACTTGCGTCCGACCGCAGCCGCGCGATGAAGGTGCAGCTCGATCTCGGCGCGCCTTGATCGGCGCGCGGCGCCGGGTGAAAGCGAGAGCTCCCGCCAGGGTCAACCTCGGGCGCCCGTTCTCGGCGCCCTTGCGCAGTTGAGCCGTCCAGCCAGTCACAACCCCGACGTGGACCCGTTTGGCGCAGGGAGAGAGGTCAAGGCTTCTCTCTGATGTTATTGCGCCGAAGGTGCCAATGGCCTGCGCGCCTCGTCCAAGACCGTGTACGTTCGCCACGGGCCATTCCGCGAATCGGAAGGCGACGACGAGTTCGTTCAAGGGAGGAATACCAATGCGTCTTCTGACGATCGCTGCGATCACCGCCGTTCTCGCTCTGCCCGCGGCCGCCTTCGCCGCCTGCGATGCTGGCGAGGAAGTGATCAAGTTCAGCCATGTGACCAACGCCGACAAGCACCCCAAGGGGCTGGCCGCCGCGCTGTTCGCCAAACGGGTGGACGAAGAGATGGACGGCAAGCTCTGCGTCGAGGTCTATCCGAACTCGACGCTCTACGGTGACGACAAGGAGCTCGAGGCGCTGCTCAACAACGACGTGCAGATGATCGCGCCGTCAGTGTCCAAGTTCGAGCAGTTCACCAAGAAATTCCGCATGTACGACTTCCCGTTCCTGTTCAAGGACATCGCGGCCGTCGACGCCTATCAGTCCAGCGAAGAAGGCCAGGCGCTGAAGGAACTCGATGCGCAAGCGCGGCGTGCAGGGCCTGGCCTTCTGGCACTCGGGCATGAAGCAGTTCTCGGCCAACAAGCCGCTGATCCTGCCTTCGGACGCCGCCGGGCTGAAGTTCCGCGTCCAATCCTCGGACGTGCTCGTCGACATGATTCAGGCGCTGAACGCGAGCCCGCAGAAGATGGCCTTCTCCGAGGTGTACGGCGCCCTGCAGACCGGCGTTGTCGACGGCCAGGAGAACACCTGGTCGAACATCTACGGCCAGAAGTTCTTCGAGGTTCAGGACGGCGTCACCCACACCGATCACGGCGTGCTCGACTATCTGGTCGCGGTCAACGCCAAGTGGTGGGACTCGCTGCCCGAGGACCAGCGCCAGCAGCTCAGGACCATTATGGACGAGGTCACGGCCGAGAGGAACGCCGAGGTCACCAAGATCGAGGAGGCATCGAAGCAGCGCCTCGTCGAGGCCGGCGTCGAGATCCGCGAGCTGACGGACGAGCAGCGGCAAGCCTGGGTCGACGCGATGAAGCCGGTCTGGGACAAGTACGCCGATGATGTCGATCCCGCGACCATCGAGGCGATCCAGAAGATCAACAGCGGCGTCTGATCCGCCCGGCCCGTCCCGGCCCCGGGGTCGGGGCGGGCCGTCACCGCAGGGCCGCCCGGCCTCAGGGGGAAGGACCGATGGACCATCGCGCACCCTGGATGCGCACCCGCCTCGGGCGCGCCGTGAACGGCTTCGAGGAGACCGCGATCGCGGTGCTGCTCGGGTTGATGACGGTTGTCACCTTCGTCAACGTGCCGATCCGCTATCTCTTCGACGGCGTCAAGCTGCCGCGGATCGAGTTTCTCTGGGCAGTCGAGATCACCAGCTTCCTGTTTGCCTGGCTGGTCATCTTCGGCATCAGCTATTGCGTGAAGGTCAGCGCCAACCTCGGCGTGGACGCGGTCATCAACGTGCTGCCCGCGGGCGCGCGGCGGGGGCTGGCGCTCGCCGCGGGCATCTTTTGCGTCGCCTACGCGGCGCTGCTGCTGAAGGCCGGATGGGACTTCTTCGCGCCCTTTGCCAACCTGCCGCCGACCACCGGCCGCTGGGTGCCGACCGGGTTCGACACCGAGTTCCTGCCGCAGGGCTGGTACGAGGTAAACGATATCCCGTTCCCGGCCGGGCTTGGATTTCTGCAGGACGTTTTCAATGATGGCGACGAGTACGAAAAGCTGCCGCGCGTCATTCCCTACCTTATTCTGCCGATAGGCATGGCGCTGCTGCTCTTCCGCTTCGTCCAGGCGACGCTGCGCGTCTGGCGCGGCGAGACCGACCGGCTGATCGTCGGCCACGAGGCCGAGGAGATGGTCGCCGAGGCGGCGGCCGCCGAGCGAACCAGAAGCTGAGCCATGAGCGTCCTGATCCTGTTCCTGCTGATCATCGCCCTGCTGCTGATCGGCGTGCCGATCGCGGCGGCGCTGGGCCTCGCCTCGATCATCTTCCTGCTGGTCTTCAGCGATGCCTCGATGGCGTCCGTCGGTCAGACATTCTTCAACGCGATGGCGGGGCACTACACGCTCACGGCGATCCCCTTCTTCATCCTGGCCTCGACCTTCATGTCGACGGGCGGGGTGGCGACGCGGATCATCCGCTTTGCCATCGCCTGTGTCGCGCACTTTCCCGGCGGCCTGGCCATCGCCGGCGTCTTCGCCTGCATGATGTTCGCGGCGCTCTCGGGCTCGTCGCCCGCGACCGTGGTCGCGATCGGCACCATCGTCATCAGCGCGATGCGCCAGGCCGGCTACACCAAGGAGTTCGCGGCGGGCGTGATCTGCAATGCCGGCACGCTCGGCATCCTCATCCCGCCCTCGATCGTCATGGTCGTTTACTCGGCGGCCACCGATGTCTCGGTCGGCCGCATGTTCCTCGCCGGCGTCGTGCCCGGTATCCTGGCCGGGCTGATGCTTATGTTTGGCATCTACGTCGTCGCGCGGTGGCGGAAAATGCCCCGCGGCCAATGGCAGGGCTGGGGCGAGGTGCTGGACAGCTTCGGGGACGCGTTCTGGGGGCTCCTGCTGATCGTCGTCATCATGGTCGGCATCTACGGCATTCCCGGCGTGACGAACGCGCTGTTCACGCCGACCGAGGCCGCGGCGGTCGCGTCGGTCTACGCCTTCCTGGTCGCCTGCTTCGTCTACCGCGACATGGGGCCGCTCAAGGCCGCGCCGGGCGGTCGTCCCGTGCCGCTCTGGCGCCGACCCTGGGCGCTGGTGACGGCGATCGTCCATCCCGACACCAAGCATGCGCTGTTCGAGAGCGGACGGCTGACGGTGATGCTGATGTTCATCATCGCCAACGCGCTCCTTCTGAAGCACGTGCTGACGGACGAGCAGATCCCGCAGGAGTTGGCACAGATGCTGCTCGGCGCAGGGCTCGGGCCGATCAGCTTCCTGATCGTCGTCAACCTGATCCTGCTGATCGGCGGCCAGTTCATGGAGCCGTCGGGGCTGATCGTCATCGTCGCGCCGCTGGTCTTTCCGATTGCGATCGAGCTTGGCATCGATCCGATCCACCTCGGCATCATCATGGTCGTGAACATGGAGATCGGCATGATAACGCCGCCGGTCGGCCTCAACCTGTTCGTCACCTCGGGCGTCGCGAACATGTCGGTCATGGCAGTGGTCAGGGCGGCGCTACCGTTCCTGGGCATCCTGTTCGTGTTCCTGATCCTGGTTACCTACATTCCGTTCCTCTCGACCTGGCTGCCGACACTGCTGATGGGCCCCGAACTGGTCGTGAAGTAGATGCGCGCGACAGCACCCTCGGCATGAAGGGCAGCATCAGCGAGTTCGATCTCGGGGCCATGCGTGCGCCCAAAGGCGAAAACGCCGGCGCCGAGGATTTCGATCGCCGGTCTCGGCGCAAAGGTTCCCCGCAGTCCATGCCGCCGTCTGCAACCAGTTCGATGTCCGACGCGGCCTGATCTCCCGACGCACCATGAAGGCCTCTCGATCATCGGGGTCGCCCTCCTATGGTGCGGTCTCGGCCGGATCGCACCGTAGCCTGCCGGCGATCATAGATCGCAGCGTCAAGAAGCGAGGCGAAATTCGTTGCAACGTCCGTGCGGAATGGTAGAGACGCGGCAGATGAACGAAAAAACCTGACGGCGGCGGACTGCCTCGTAGAAGTCGGCCAGACGACCCGCTCGCACCCTGAAACGAAGGAGACATTCTTAATGACAGATCGTGTCATCGATCACGACGACCTGCTGCAGATCACCTCGGACATCGTCAGCGCGCATGTCTCGAACAATCCGGTGCCGCTGGGCGAGCTGCCCGGCCTGATCCAGACAGTTTATTCGACGCTGAACGGGCTGAGCGCCCCGGCTCCCGAGCCAGAAGTCGAGCTGAAGCCGGCCGTCAATCCGAAGAAGTCGGTGACCGACGACTACATAGTCTGCCTCGAGGACGGCAAGAAGCTGAAGATGCTGAAGCGCCATCTTTCGACGGCCTACGATATGACGCCCGCCGAGTACCGGGCGAAGTGGGGCCTGCCGCACGATTACCCGATGGTGGCGCCGGCCTATGCGAGGAAGCGGCAGGAGCTCGCTAAGAAGATCGGGCTCGGACGCAAGCCGCGCATCGTCGAGGCCGAGTCCACACCGCAGCCAAAGGCCAGGCGATCGCGCGCAAGGACGGCAGCCTGAGGCTACAAAGCCGTCCCGCGGCGCCGGAGGGTGTTGGTGATCAGGTCGCCGGTTCCGAGGAGTCGATCACCTCGAAGTCATGGGTGATCGCATGGAGGCGGGGAGCGAAATCCGACTACGATGCAAGCTCTTCGATTTCGGCTGCATGCTCTGCCGATAAGCCGAGCCGCTGGCGCAGGTCCGCGAGATAGGTCCGGTTCTGTTGTGTCTCTCCGTCTATGGCCGCGCGCGAGGCGAAATAGAACTCCTCGGCGGTCTCCTGATCGCGCACCCGCCCGAGCAACTCGTCGAGCGGCTTGGGATTGGCAAACTCTCGCTCCACGATACGCCGATCCTCGGAGCCCCCGCCGGCTGCGTCGACCTCCTGCATGATGCCGGTACGCTCTGCCTCCGAGAGGGCGCCATCGGAATAGGCCGCCGTCACCATCGCGCGCAGGAGAAGCAGAGCCGTCTCGTCGCTGAGTTCGGCTGCAGCGCGTTCGCCCTCCTGCAGCTCGGCTGCTCCGCCGGCCTGTTCTCCGGTCGGCTCCGGCCCGGACGTCGCACCGCCGCCGGTAATGCGATCGGCAACATTCTGGATCAGCCCGCCGATTCCGCTTCCGGAACCGGTAGCGGTGCTTTGACTGGAGCTTCCTGCATTGCGTGCTTGGTGGTCCTGGTAGGCTCGGTAGGCCATGTAGCCAAGAGCGGCTATGCCGAGCTTTCCTCCCATGCCGCGTCGCCGACGACCGAGCCCGCCGAGCATGGCTGCCGTTCCGAGGCTCCCACGCCGACGACCGCGCCCGGCCATGCGGGAGGCAAGCATCATTCCAAGTACGCGCTTGAGGCTCATGAGACCTATCCTGCGTCACCGATCACCGGAAACGGGCGAACTTGCGCAGGCGTTCCTCCGATGCGCGATGCCGGGCGCCGCCTGAGCGTGGGCTCACTTCGTGCGGGCTTTCTTAAGCGCCCAGAGCGGTTGGCGGCCTCGACCGTGGCGATCCCGGCGAGCCGCAACTCGGGCGGCAGGCGGCTCTGCAGCGTGCCGAACGCCCGCTCCATGCGGCCGCGCGCCTCCGGCGAGTAGGACGGGATGTGGGTGATGCCGAGCTGCGAGAGCGCCCGGCCGACCTGCGTCGGCCTGGTCTTGTCGACCTTGCCGCCGGACCTCGGCGTATAGAAATAGTGCGAGCCGCGATCGGTGTAGAGCGCGCGGAACAGGCCGTGCGCGGCGATCGTCTCGGCCAGGCCGACAAAGCTCGAGGCGGTGCCTTCTTCTGCCACCAGGACCGCCGAGTAGATCGCCCCCGTCGCGTCGTCGAGGGTGACGACGAGATCGAGATCACGGTCGAGCGCGCCGAGCCAGCGATGCGTCGAGCCATCCTGAACAGCAGCATGCCGGGCAGCGGCCGGCGCTCGCGCTTCTTGCGGTGCCTGCCGCCGCGCCGCTTCTGCGCCGCCACCAGCCCGGCCGGCTCCTTGGCAGCTCTGGTCCGCCGCGGCACCGACCCTTATGCTGGGCGCGTCCGCGCACCGGCGCGAAGTCGCTCCCGCCCCGGACCTCTCCATGCCCTTGCCTGCGCGCGGGCTTCCGGCGTATCAGCCCGGGCCATGCTGGATGCGACCGATGACGCGATGCTGGGGCGGCTTTATGCGGGCGCTCCGCAGAGGCTGGAGTTCCGCAAGCTGCGCAAGCGCCTCCTGCGCGAGACGCGGGCGGCGATCGAGACCTATGGCATGGTCCGGTCCGACCGCGAGACCCCCGACCGCTGGCTCGTCTGCCTGTCGGGCGGCAAGGACAGCTACACGCTGCTCGCCGCGCTGATCGAGATGCGCTGGCGCGGGCTGCTGCCGGTGGACCTGCTGGCCTGCAATCTCGACCAGGGGCAGCCCGGCTTTCCGCAGACGGTGCTGCCGGAGTATCTGGGGAAATTGGGCATTCCGCACCGGATCGAGCGGCGGGACACCTATTCCGTCGTCGTCGACAAGGTGCCCGAGGGGCGAACCTATTGCGCGCTCTGCTCGCGGCTGCGGCGCGGCAACCTCTACCGGATCGCGCGGGAGGAGAAGTGCACGGCGGTGGTGCTGGGCCACCACCGGGACGACATCCTCGAGACGTTCATGCTGAACCTGTTCCATGGCGGGCGGCTGGCGGCGATGCCGCCCAAGCTGGTCAACGAGGACGGCGACCTGATGGTGCTGCGGCCGCTGGCCTTCGTGGCAGAGGAGGACTGCGCCCGGTTCGCTCGCGCGATGCGGTTCCCGATCATACCCTGCGATCTCTGCGGCAGCCAGGAGGGGCTGCAGCGCGTGCAGGTCAAGCGCATGCTGGACGAGTGGGAGCGGGCGAGCCCCGGCCGGCGCGCGATCATGTTCAAGGCGCTGACGAGCGTCCAGCCAGGCCACCTGGCTGACCCGGCCGCGTTCGATTTCACCGGGCTGGCCCCGACGGGCTGAGGGTGGAGGGCGCAGCGCCTATGTGGGCTGGCGGGGCACCGACCGCCGTGCAACGAAGCGGTCGACCGAGAATTGTATCAGACCTCGAGCTCCTTCGAGGGGATGATGGGGAAGAACACGCCGCCCGAACGCAGGCCGAACCAGCGGCGGCCGTCGACCTCCTGGTCCTCGCCGATCTCGACCAGGCGGTAATAGCTCTTGCGGTCGATCAGCGCCTCGAGGCCGCGGCGGACGTGGACGTATGGCGAGGGCTCGCCCGTCTGGGGGTCGCGCTCGACGCGGATGGGGTTCTCGGGGCCCGCCACCGTCTTGTCGCCGACATTGGTCTCGAAGGTGATGGTCTGGTTGGGACCGGGCTCGGCGACCTCGAAGTCGACCGCGACGAAGGGCGCGTCGTCGACCGTTATGCCGATCTTCTCGACGGGGGTCACGAGGTAGTGCCGTCCGTCCTCGAGCTTCAGCACCGAGGCGAACAGCTTGACCAGCTCCTTCCGCCCGATCGGCGTGCCGAGATACCACCACATGCCGTCGCGCGAGATGCGGATGTCGAGATCGCCGCAATAGGGCGGGTTCCAGAGATGCACCGGCGCCGGGCCCCGCGCGCCTTTCGTCGCCGCCTGCACGGCCTTGGCCAGGCTGTCGGCCGCGCCCGGGTCGCCGGAGGCCACCGCATCGCCGGCGCGATCAGGATTTTGTGTGTGCGTCATTCGATCGGCCCTGTTCCTTTCCGCAACCGTACATAGGTACAATGCAGAGTTCCGGCGCGACCGTTGCGCCCGCTCCGGAGACAGTGAATGACCGACCTTGTAGCCGAGATCGAGGCCGCCGGCGAGCGCATGGCCCATGTTCGTTCCGAGATCGCCAAGCGCATCATCGGCCAGGACAACGTCGTCGCGCTGAGCCTGACGGCGATCCTGAGCGGCGGGCACATGCTGCTGATCGGCGTGCCGGGCCTGGCCAAGACCCGGCTGGTCGAGACGCTGGGCACCGTGCTGGGGCTCGGCGCGAACCGCATCCAGTTCACGCCCGACCTGATGCCGGCCGACATCCTGGGCTCGGAAGTGCTGGAGGAAGGACAGGACGGCGCCCGGATGTTCAAGTTCATCCAGGGCCCCGTCTTCACCCAGCTGCTGCTGGCCGACGAGATCAACCGCGCGAGCCCGCGCACCCAGTCGGCGCTGCTCCAGGCCATGCAGGAAAAGCAGGTGACCGTGGCGGGCCAGAACCGGCCGCTGGCCCGCCCCTTCCACGTTCTGGCGACACAGAACCCGATCGAGCAGGAGGGCACCTATCCGCTGCCCGAGGCACAGCTCGACCGATTCCTGCTGCAGATCGACGTCGGCTATCCCACCCGCGACGAGGAGCGCGCCATCCTGATCGCCACGACGGGCGTCGAGGAGGCCGAGGCGAACCAGGTGCTGGATGGCCCCGATCTGATCGCCATGCAGCGCACCGTCCGCGCCATGCCCGTCGGCGAGAGCGTCGTCGAGGCGATCCTTGACCTCGTGCGCGCGGCGCGCCCAGATGGCGAGGGCGGGGCCGAGGTCGCCCGCGCGCGGCTGGCTTGGGGGCCGGGCCCGCGCGCCGCGCAGGCGCTGATGCTGGCGGTTCGCGCCCGCGCGCTGCTCGATGGGCGGCTGGCGCCCTCGATCGCCGACGTGGTCGCGCTGGCGCCGGCGGCGCTGACGCACCGCATGGCGCTGAGCTTTGCCGCGCGTGCGGAGGGCGCCTCGATCCGCGGCGTCATCGACGAGCTGATGGCGCGGGCGCCTCTGGCGGACGCGGCATGAGGCGGGCCGGCTGAATGGCCGAGGCGGGCCACCCCCGCGCCGGCGCGCTGCGGCGCGATTCGGAGAAGATCTCCGGCACGCTGCCGCCGCTGCTGGTGGAGGCCGAGCGGCTGGTCTCGACGCTGGCGGTGGGCGTTCACGGGCGCAGGCGGGCCGGGGTGGGCGAGACTTTCTGGCAGTACCGCACGGCCCAGCCGGGCGACAACCTCACGCAGATCGACTGGCGGCGCTCGGCGCGTTCGGACCGGCTCTTTATCCGCGAGATGGAGTGGGAGGCGGCCGAGACGGCGCTGCTGTGGTGCGACCGCGCCCGCTCGATGGACTATCGCTCGGACCGGGTGCAGTGGTCCAAGGCCGAGCGCGCGCGGTTGCTGACGCTGGCCATCGCCGTCCTGCTGAACCGCGGCGGCGAGCGCTTTGCGCTGCTCGGCACCGAGGCGGCGCGGCCGCGCACGGGCGAGATCGCAGCTGATGCGGATGGCGGCGCTGCTGTCGCAGGCGCAGTTGAACCCGCCCGATTTCGGCGCGCCGCCGGCCGGGCTGATGCCCAAGGCCGGCAAGGCGGTGTTCTTCTCGGACTTCATGGGGCCGCGCGACGCGGTCTTCCCGGCGCTGCTGAACGCCGCGGGCCAGGGCACGGGCGGCGTCTTCGTGATGATCCTCGACCCAATCGAGGAGGAGTTTCCCTTCCAGGGCCGGACCCGGTTCGAGAGCGTCGCGCGCGCCGTGCGGCACGACACTGACGAGGCGGGCAGCCTGCGGGCCAAGTATCTGCGGCGGCTGGCCGAGCGGCGCGACGACCTCGCTTCCGTGGCGCGCCGGGCGAACTGGCAGCTGATCCTGCACAGGACGGACGAGAGCCCGCGCAAGCCGCTGGTCCGGCTGCACGGCATCCTCGGCGGCGGGTGATGGAGGGCGCGTGATGTTGACGTCTGGGGTCGCTTGCGTTTCTCAACCCTTGGGTGCTGGCGGGGCTGGCCGCCCTGCCGGTGCTCTGGTGGCTGCTGCGCGCGATCCCGCCCAGCCCGAAGACCCAGGTCTTCGCGGGCGTCAGGCTGCTGCTCGGGTTGCAGGACGAGGAACGGCAGACCGACCGCACGCCCTGGTGGCTGCTGCTGCTGCGCTGCCTGGCGGTAGCGGCGGCGCTGATCGGCTTTTCGCAGCCGGTGCTGAACCTGGCCGAGCGCATTGGCGGGGGCGGCGGGCCGCTGCTGGTGCTGATGGATGCCGGTTGGGCCAGCGCGCCCGACTGGGCCGAGCGCAGCGCCGCCGTGCGCGAGATCCTGGCCGAGGCCGACCAGGGCGGGCCGCGAGGTGCTGTTCTGGCCGACCGATCAGGCCGACAGCGCAGGAGGGTGCGCCGCCGCTGGCCTCGGCCAATGCGGCGGCGGGCGAGCTTGCCAGCGCCGAGCCGCGGCCCTGGGCGCCCGACCATGCGGCGGTGCTCGACGGCGTTGCGGGCCGGCGGGCCGTCGACGTTCGGCGAGACGGTGTGGCTGCATGACGGGCTGGCGCATGCGGGCACTGACGAGCTGTTGGGCTATCTCTCGCGTCAGGGGCGGCTGCGGCTGATCGGGCCGGCCGAGGTGGCGCGCGGGCTGACGCCGCCCCGGCTGGAGGAGGGCGTGCTGACGGCCGACGTGCTGCGCGCCGACGGCGGTGCGGGCGCCGGGACGGAGGAGCCGCCGACGTCGTCGCCATGGCGGCGGCCGAGGGCGGCGGCGAGCGGCGGATCGCCGTCGGCCGGGCCGCCTTCGCGGGCGGCGCGACGCGCGCGGCGGTCGACGTTCGACCTGCCGACCGAGCTGCAGAACGAGGTGACGCGGATCGCGCTGGCGCTGGGCCCGAGTGCCGGCGGCGCCGCCTTTGCCGACGGGGCGATCCGGCGCGTCTCGGCCGGGCTGGTGGCGCCGGCCACCGAGGACGCGGTGCGGGGCCTGATTTCTCCCGTCTTCTACCTGGAGAAGGCGCTGGTGCCCTGGGCCGACCTGACCCGAGGCGGCATCGAGACGGTGCTCGCGGGCGATCCCGCGGTGGTGATCCTGGCCGACCAGGGCGAGATGACGGATGCCGAGCGCGCCGCTTTGGCCGAATGGGTCGAGGCGGGCGGCCTGCTGGTGCGCTTTGCCGGGCCGCGGCTGGCGGCCGCCATCGGCGCGCAGAATTTCGGCGCCAGCGCGCTGGTCGGGGGGGACGACCCGCTGCTGCCCGTCCGGCTGCGCCGCGGCGGGCGGGTGCTGGGCGGGGCGCTGGCGTGGACGACGCCGCGCGCGCTCGGGCCTTTCGATCCGGCCGGGCCGTTCCGGGGGCTCGCGGCGCCGGGCGAGGTCGAGGTGCGCACCCAGGTGCTGGCCGAGCCCTCGCCTGATCTCGCCGGCCGCGTCTGGGCGACGCTGGAGGACGGCACGCCGCTCGTCACCGGCAAGAGCCTGGGCGATGGTCATGTCGTGCTGTTCCACGTCTCGTCCGATGCCGAGTGGTCGTCGCTGCCGCTCTCGGGCCTGTTCGTCGAGATGCTGGGGCGACTGATGGCGCTGGCGCCGGGCCGGACCGCGGGGGTGCCGGATTCGGCGGCGCTGGAAGGCACGCTCTGGCGGGCCGAGACGCTGATGGGCGGCGACGGCGCGCCGCGGCCGGTCTCGTCGCTGGTCGAGCCGGTGGCGGGCGAGCGGCTGGCGGCCGGCGGCGCCGGCCCCGAGCCTGCCGCCCGGCGTCTACACGCGCGGCGGCGCGGTCGGGCAATGCGGCGGGCACGGCCGACAGCCTGGTCGTCAACCTCATGACTGCCGAAAGCGAGCTCGCGCCGTTCCCGCCGGCGCCGGCGGGCGCGATTGTCGAGACGCTGGGCGGCGAGGCGCCGGCGCGCTACGGCCCCTGGCTGATCGGGCTGGCGCTGCTGATCGCCTGCGTCGACGTGCTTGGCACGCTGGTCGCCTCGGGACGGCTGGCGGTGCGCCGGCGCGGCGCCACGGCGGCGGCGAGCGCGCTGCTGGTGCTGCTGTTCCTGGCGCCGGAGGCCCGGGCGCAAGCCGAGCAGGCCCCGGCCGAGCAGGCCCAGGCCGAGGATGTCGCGCCCGGGTCGGTCGCCGCCACGGCCGAGACGACACTGGCCTATGTGCGCACGGGCGACCGGCGGCTCGACGAGGTCTCCGAGCGCGGCATGGTCGGGCTCGGCAACGAGCTGGCGCGCAAGACGGCCGTCGAGCCGGGGCCGCCGGTCGGCGTCGTGCCGGGCGCTGACGAGCTGAGCTTGTACCCGGTGCTCTACTGGCCCCTGACAGGGGCGACCTTGCCGGGGCGCGACGCGCTCGAGGCGCTGGCCGGCTATATCCGCAACGGCGGCATGCTGATCATCGACACGCAGAACGGCGCCTCGGGCATGGGCGGCGCCTCGGCGGTCGAGATGCGCGAGATCGCGCGGGCGCTGAACCTGCCGCCGCTGGCGCCGGTCGGCGAGGACCACGTGCTGACGCGGACCTTCTACCTGCTTTCGGATTTCCCTGGGCGCTGGCGCGGCGGCCGCGTCTGGGCCGAGGCGCCGCCGCTGCGGGCGGACGGCGGCGAGACGCCGCCGGCGGACATTCCGCAATTCGACCGGGTCGACGACAATGTCTCGCCGGTGCTGGTGGGCTCGGCCGACTGGGCCTCGGCCTGGGCGGTCGACGAGACCGGCATGCCGATGTTCCCGATCGGCCGGCCCGGCGACCGGCAGCGCGAGATGGCCTATCGCTTCGGCGTCAACGCGGTGATGTACGCGCTGACGGGCAACTACAAGTCGGACCAGGTGCACGCCCCCGCGGTGCTGCAGCGGCTGGGCCAGTGATGCAGGTGACCATTGCAATTATTTCGTCAGGGCTCGGCTCGATAGGGGCATCTGCCGAGCGGCGTGAGATCGTCCGGTCAGGCCGGGCGATGACGGCGATCGAGACCGGAGGGTAGAGGGCGTGATGCAGTTCGGTCTGACCTTCGCGCCGCTGCTGCCCTGGCCTGTCATCGGCGTGCTGGCGGCGGTGGCCGTGGCCGGCGTCGTGCTGGCGCTGTGGTTCCGCCTCTCGGGCTGGTGGCTGCGGCTGATGGCCTATACCGTGCTGGTGCTGGCGCTGGCCGGCCCGCAGCTGAAGCGCGAGGAGCGGGACGGGCTGCCGAACGTGGCCTTCATGGTCGTCGACCACTCGGCCAGCACCTCGCTCGAGGACCGGCGGGCCCAGATCGACGCGGCGGCCGATCGGCTCGCGGCCGAGATCCCGGCCCTGTCAACGCCGCGCGATCCGTTCGAGCTGGTCACCGTCGAGGTCGACTCCGCGGGCCCTGGCGACCGTGGCACGCGGCTTCTGACGGCGCTGGAGGAGGCCTCGGCGCGCGTCGCCCCGGGCCAGATCGCGGGCGCCGTGCTGCTGACCGACGGTCAGGTGCACGACGCCGACCGGCTGGAGAGCTTTCCCGCGCCGGTTCACTCCCTGATCGCCGGCGAGGAGGACGCGTTCGACCTGCGCCTGGCGATGGAGACCGCGCCGGCCTTCGGCATCGTCGGCGAGAGCGTCACGTTCCGCATCGTCGCCGAGGGCCTCGGGCAGGTGCCCGGTGACATCGGTCGCCGCGTGCCGGTCGAGGTCTCGGTCGATGGCGGGCCGGCGCAGCGGCTGACGCTGGAGCTGGGCGCCCCGCAGGACCTCTCGGTGGCCATCGAGCATGGCGGGCCGACGGTGGTCGACATGCGCCTCGCCGCGCATCCCGACGAGCTGACCGAGCGCAACAACCGCGTCATCGCGAGCGTCAACGGCGTGCGCGACCGCCTGCGCGTGCTGCTGGTCTCGGGCGAGCCCTATCCGGGCGGGCGGACCTGGCGCGATCTGCTGAAGTCCGACCCCGCGGTCGAGCTGATCCACTTCACCATCCTGCGGCCGCCGGCCAAGCAGGACGGCACCCCGGTCAGCGAGCTCTCGCTGATCGCCTTCCCGACGCGCGAGCTGTTCCTGGAGAAGATCGACAGCTTCGACCTGATCATCTTCGACAACTACCGCTATCGCGGCGTGCTCTCGCCCGCCTATCTGGCGAACGTCGCGGCCTATGTTCGCGACGGCGGCGCCGTGCTGGTGACGGCGGGGCCTGCGTTCTCGGGCGCGCAGAGCCTGGCGCGCACGCCGCTGGCCGAGATCCTGCCGGCCGAGCCCTCGGTGGAGACGATCGAGCGGCCCTACAGGCCCCGCGTGACCGAGCTCGGCCGGCGGCATCCGGTGGCGGCGGGGCTCGAGGAGGCTTCGGGGCGTCTGGCGGACGGCGAGCCCGCCTGGGGCCGCTGGATGCGCCAGATCGAGGTGTTGCCGCGCTCGGGCAACGTGGTCATGTCGGGCTATCAGGGACTGCCGCTCCTGATCCTCGACCGCGTCGGCGAGGGCCGGGTGGCGCTTCTGGCGTCCGACCACGCCTGGCTGTGGTCGCGCCAGTTCGACGGCGGCGGGCCGCAGACCGACCTGCTGCGCCGCGTCGCGCACTGGCTGATGAAGGAGCCCGAGCTCGAGGAGGAGGCGCTGTTCGCGCGCGTCGAGGGCGACCGGCTGCTGATCGAGCGCCGCTCGCTGGCCGACGAGGCGCCTGACGGCGTGTCGGCCACCCCGCCCGACGGCGGCGCGCCGCAGCTGCTGGCCTATAGCCAAGTGGCGCCCGGCCGCTGGCAGGCGTTGCTCGAAGGCGCCGAGGAGGGCCTTTGGAAGCTCGACGACGGCCAGGCGCAGGCGGTCGCCGCCGTCGGCCCGCCGAGTCCGGCCGAATACGCCAACCCGCTGGCGAGCGCCGCGCCGCTGGCGTCGCTGGTCGCGGCGACGGACGGCGGCAGCGCCTGGCTGGCCGACGGCGTTCCGGGCGTGCGCGCCGTCGCCGAGGGGCGGCGCGCCGCCGGGCGGGGCTGGGTCGGCCTGATGGCGCGCGATGCCTATCGCGTCACCGGCATCCGGCTGACGCCGCTGATCCCGGCCTGGGTGGCCGCGCTGGTCGTCGGCCTGCTGCTGCTGGGCGCCTGGCTGCGCGAGGGGCGGTGATGGCACGGCCGGTCGGCGCGTAAACTTCGACTTAAATAGACCCCTGCTAGGAACCAGCGCGCCCCGCAGGCTAACGCGGGGCCTGCCGCCTGCGCGGGTGCCGGAGCGCTTGCTCGCCCCACTGCTCTCCCGCCGGCGGCCCCTCATTCCGAGAAAAAGGGGCTTTTCCATGAAGGTCATTCGCATTGCTGCTGCCGTCCTGACGCTTGCCGGTTGCGAGACGATCGGCAGCTTCGCGCCGCAAACGGTTGCCGGCTTCGAGGCCGGCGGCATCCTCGGCGCCGTCGACGGCGCGACGGGCGCGATCCTCGCCCGCTGTCGCCTGCTGGACGGGCAGGAGATCAGGGTCGCCGTCGACGGTCTGGCCGGTCGGACGGGCCTGGATGTCGAGCAGATCCGGGCCGAGCGCGTGAAGGCCTGCGCGGTGGCCGGCGCCGTGGCCCTGCTGGGCGACGGGCTCGCCGCGCCGGAGGACGTGCTGGTGCACGGTCAGGCGGAGGGCGCATTCCCGCAGTGAAGCGCGGCTGCGCCGGAGCCGATGCGTCGCCCCGTCCCCTCCCCCACATTGGGGGAGGGAGCCGCCTAACTCCTCCGCTGGGCGACTGGACATGCGGCGCCCGGCGTCCTAGGGCGCGGGGCATGGCACGCAAGCGCAAGGGACGGCTCGTCGATGGCTGGCTGATCGTCGACAAGCCCGCCGGGATCGGCTCGACCGCGGTGGTCGGCAAGGCGCGCTGGGCCTTCCAGGCGCAAAAGGCGGGGCATGCGGGCACGCTCGACCCGCTCGCCACAGGCTTGCTCGCCATCGCCTTCGGCGAGGCGACCAAGACCATTCCCTATGCTCAGGAGGGTATGAAGACCTACCGGTTCACCGTGCGCCTGGGCGCGCGCACGACGACGGACGATGCCGAGGGCGCGGTGATCGCAACCTCGGCGCTGCGCCCGACGGATGCCGAGATCGCCGCCGCCCTGCCCGCCTTCGAGGGCGAGATCGCGCAGGTGCCGCCGCAGTTCTCGGCCGTGCGCGTCGAGGGCGAGCGCGCCTATGATCTGGCGCGCGAGGGGGTGGAGCTCGACCTCGCGCCCCGGCCGCTCTGGGTCGAGCGCCTGGCGCTGCTGGCGCGGCCCGACCCCGACACGGTCGAGCTGGAGCTGGTCTGCGGCAAGGGCGGCTATGTGCGCTCCATCGCCCGCGACCTGGGCGAGGCGCTGGGCTGCCACGCCCATGTGGTGGCGCTGACGCGCACGGCCAGCGGCGGCTTCACGCTGGAGCAGGCGGTGGCGTTCGACCGGCTGGACGCGCTGCGCGAGACCGGCGGCGACGCGCTGCTGCTGCCGATCGAGGCGGGCCTGGCCGACCTGCCCGAGGTGCGCCTGCGGGCGCCGGAGGCCGAGCGGCTGTGGCGCGGCAACCCCGCGCCGGTGGCGGCGACGAGCCTGGACTATGGCGACGAGGCCTGGGCGTCGCTCGACGGCCGCCCGGTCGCCATCGTCACCTACCGGGCCGGCATGCTGCACCCGGCACGCGTCTTCGCCGGCGTCGCAGCGGAGTAGTGCGGCAAGACGGGCCCGCTGGCCCGGACGAAGGTCCAGCGCCGGTTAGCCGGACCCTGTCCGGCCAGTGCCGAACGGACGCCGCCGGGTCGCTGGCGGCGGCCGTCCGAGGCGCCCGGCTGACTGCGGCGGAACGGCCTTGTCCCGCTTTTCCGCTGGATTTCCCCGGCAAACACCCCCATATGCGCCGTTGTTGCCGCCATTGGCGGCACGACCGCTCCCGACCGACCGCGCTGGACGACATCCCGGCTCGCGCCGGCGGGAACGGGGTTCAACCCGAGACGAGAAAGGATTCCCGATGTCGATCACACCGGCGCGCAAGGAAGAGTTGATTCGCGAATACGCCACCAAGGAGGGTGACACCGGGTCGCCCGAGGTGCAGGTCGCGATCCTGACCGAACGGATTGCCAATCTGACCGAGCACTTCAAGGACCACAAGAAGGACAACCACTCGCGCCGCGGGCTGCTGAAAATGGTCAGCCAGCGCCGCAAGCTGCTCGATTACGTCAAGGATCGCAACGAGCCGCGCTATCGCGAGCTGATCCAGCGGCTGGGAATCCGCAGATAATGCCAAAGCGCGCCCGCCGGACTTCGCCCGGGGCGCGCACTCACGCATCCGGGCCGGCCTGCGGGCCCGGCCGCGCCGCGGCAGAGCGTCGGCGCGGCCAAGAGCGCAGGCTTAACCGTCCGAGCGTGGCCGCCCCCGACCCCAGGCGGCCGCCAGACATGACGAAACCCAAGGGGTCCGCGCCGCATGGGCGCGTCATGCGGGGTCCGCCACCGGGCGGGCGTCGCCGGAAGAAGGAAGAGGAATGTTCAATATCGTTCGCAGGGAACTGCAATGGGGCGGCGAGACGCTGACCCTGGAGACGGGCAAGATGGCCCGCCAGGCCGACGCTTCCGTCGTCGCCACCTTGGGCGAGACAACCGTGCTGGCCACCGTCGTCTTCGAGAAGAAGCCCAAGGAAGGCCTGGATTTTTTTCCGTTGACTGTTCACTATCAGGAAAAATACTATGCCGCCGGCAAGATCCCGGGAGGATTCTTCAAGCGCGAGGCCAAGCCGACCGAGAAGGAGGTGCTGACCTCCCGCCTCATCGACCGGCCGATCCGGCCGCTGTTCGTGCCGGGCTTCAAGCACGAGACGCAGGTCATCGTGACCGTGCTCAGCCATGACCTCGAGAACGACCCCGACATTGTCGGCCTGATCGCGGCATCGGCGGCGCTGACGCTGTCGGGCGCGCCCTTCATGGGCCCGATCGGCGCGGCGCGCGTCGGCCTGACCAAGGGCGCCTTTGTGCTGAACCCCAAGGTCGACGACATGGCCAAGCTGGCCGAGAACCCCGATCAGAAGCTGAACCTGATTGTCGCCGGCACCCGCAACGCCGTGATGATGGTCGAGTCCGAGGCCTATGAGCTGTCCGAGGACGATATGCTCGGCGCCGTGCAGTTCGGCCACGAGCAGATGCAGCCCGTGATCGACGCGATCGTCAGCCTGGCCGAGGAGGCCGCCAAGGATCCGTACCCGTTCCAGGCCGAGGACCGCGGCGCGCTCTATGCCCGCGTGCGTGAGCTGGGTGAGGAGCCGATGCGCGCCGCCTTCGCCATCCGCGACAAGCAGGAGCGCCAGGCCGCGATCTCGGCCGCGCGCGAGACGATCAAGGCGGGCCTGTCCGAGGAGGAGCGCGCCAACGAATTCGGCGCTCGGCAGCGTCTTCAAGAAGCTGGAATCGGCGGTGCTGCGCGGCGACGTTATCGAGACCGGCCGGCGCATCGACGGGCGCGACCTGACGACGGTGCGGCCGATCTCGTGCGAGGTGGGCATCCTGCCTCGAACGCATGGCTCGGCGCTCTTCACCCGCGGCGAGACGCAAGGGCTGATCGTCACCACGCTCGGCACGGGCGATGACGAGCAGATCATCGACGCGTTGGAAGGCGAGTGGCGCGAGCGCTTCCTGCTGCACTACAACTTCCCGCCCTATTCGGTGGGCGAGGCCGGTCGCATGGGTCCTCCGGGGCGGCGCGAGGTCGGCCATGGCAAGCTCGCCTGGCGGGCGCTGCAGGCGGTGCTGCCGGCGCCGACGGACTTCCCCTACACGATCCGGCTGGTCAGCGAGATCACCGAGTTCGAACGGCTCGTCATCTATGGCGACGGTTTGCGGCAGCTCGCTTTCCATGATGGATGCCGGCGTGCCGCTGAAGGCGCCGGTGGCGGGCGTCGCCATGGGCCTGATCCTGCAGGAGGACGGCCAGTACGCGGTGCTG
The DNA here is from genome assembly GCA_963822985.1 of uncultured Alphaproteobacteria bacterium. Lineage (GTDB taxonomy): Bacteria > Pseudomonadota > Alphaproteobacteria > Rhodobacterales > Rhodobacteraceae > Thermohalobaculum. Next base: position 272,340 of record CAWGJU010000005.1, read on the forward strand.
ACCGACATCCTGGGCGACGAGGACCATCTGGGCGACATGGACTTTAAGGTCGCGGGCACGGCGAACGGCGTCACCTCGCTGCAGATGGACATCAAGGTCGCCGGCATCACGCCCGAGATCATGAGAGTGGCCTTGGCGCAGGCCAAGGATGGCCGGATGCACATCCTGGACGAGATGTCCAAGGCGCTGACCCAGGGCCGGACCGAGTTTTCCGTGCACGCGCCGCGCATCGAGACGATGCAGATCAATCCGGACAAGATCCGCGAGGTCATCGGCTCGGGCGGCAAGGTCATCCGCGCCATCGTCGAGGAATCGGGCGCCAAGGTCGACATCAACGACGACGGCGTGATCAAGATCGCGTCCGCCGACGGCAAGGCCATCCAGAAGGCCTACGACCTGATCCACGCCATCGTGGCCGAGCCCGAGGTCGGCAAGATCTACACCGGCAAAGTGGTGAAGATCATGGATTTCGGCGCCTTCGTGAACTATTTCGGCAAGCGCGACGGCTTGGTTCACGTCAGCCAGATGACCTTCGAGCGTGGCGCCAACCCCAAGGACCTGGTCAAGGAGGGCCAGGAGGTGAAGGTCAAGCTGATGGGCTTCGACGACCGCGGCAAGACCCGCCTGTCGATGAAGGTGGTCGACCAGGCCACCGGCGAGGAGATCCAGCGTTCCGAAAGAGCCGAGGAAGAGGCGCCGGCCGAGGGCTGAGCGCTGCCGCATCGGTGACGTTAAAGCGGCGCCCCACTGGGGCGCCGTTTCTTTTGGGAACGTCGGCCCGAACCGGCGCGCAACGCGGTGAAGGGTCGCTGCGCACTCCGCTGGAACCCCCACCTGAGCAGCGTGCGCGGGCAGGGGGTGCGTGCTACAATCATGGCGAGAGTTGTGCCGCGGTCGGCGTCCCGGCCAGTGCCGCTGGCTTGCAGCCTGGGTCTGCTCTGGCAGGCGCATCGGCCTGCCTTGGGCCATCGCCGGCACCGATCGTGCCGATCAGCAGGCAACGTCCTGCACTTGGGGAGGACCTATGATGAAGACGCTGACCATTCGGGTCGCGGCTGCGCTGCTGAGCGTTGCCGCGCTAGGCTTGAGCGGCCCCGCCCAGGCGCAGAGCGGCGAGGGGTGGACCGTGCTGCTCGACGGCGGGAACATGGGCGACTGGGAGGCCGGCTGGGAGCAACTGGGCGAGACCAACTGGCATGGGGAGGACGGCGCACTGGTCGCCGACAACCGCACCTCTGAGCTGCCCGCCTATCTGGTCAGCAAGGACAGCTACAAGGACTTCGAGATCCATGTCGAGTTCTGGGCCAGCGACGACGCCAACAGCGGCGTGTTCCTGCGCTGCCAGGACCCGGCGAAGATTACCGATATGAACTGCTACGAGGTCAACATCTTCGACCAGCGCCCTGACCCGAGCTATGGCACCGGCGGCATCGTGCGGTTCGCCGAGGTGGACCCGATGCCCAAGGCCGGCGGCAAGTGGAACACCTTCGAGATCACGGCCGACGGCCGCGACATCACCGTGATGCTAAACGGCGAGACGACGGCCAAGCTGCGCAGCGGGATGTTCGAGGAGGGCCCGATCGCGCTGCAGCACGGGTCGGGCACGATGAAGTTCCGCAAGGTGGCGATCCGCCCCCTGTAGGACCAGCGCCCGACGATCTCGCCATGCTCCGGCTTGATCAAGTCGAGCCGGATCATGGCCCGCGCATATCGGGGGTCGGCCGATTTCGCACCGGGCTGTGACGATGCATTCGGATATCCGGGGCGCGGGACTTGGCGACGTTTGCCGACTTGCCTCCCATGCGGTACCCTTGAAGTATTTACACGCAGGGGTGATTTATACATGGCTACGAAAGCACCGCCGGCCCCCAAGTCGAAGGCCAGCAAAGACCAGCTGAAGACCGATGCCAAAGACGGTGCGCGGGCGCGCATGCGCATCGACGACCGCCACTCGGTCGGCGGCTATTGCTCGGTCAAGCCCGAGCAGCGGCGCAATTTCGGGAACGATATCGACAGCCTCCGGCTGGAGGCGATCATCGTCAGCGACAAGAAATGGGTGAACGGCACCAAGCTGCGGTACTGCTTTTTCGACCGGGCCGAGGACGGCGAGAACGTGCTGCTCGCCGACGGCTCCAGCAAGTTTATTGGCTGGAAGGGCGCCGAGAACCAGAAAAGGGTCGTCCGCAGCGCCTTCGAGGCCTGGAAGAAGGTGGGCATCGGCCTCGACTTCGCCGAGGTCGCCGACCGCGACGAGGCCGAGATCCGGATCGGCTTCATGGATGGCGACGGCGCCTGGTCCTATGTCGGCCGCGACATACTGAACCGGGGCAAGAACGCGCGCACGATGAATTTCGGCTGGGACCTGACGGGCTCCGACGGGCTGGACACGGCGATGCACGAGATCGGCCACACGCTCGGCATGCCGCACGAGCACCAGAACCCGCATGCCGGCATCGTCTGGGAAGAGGAGGCCGTCTATCGCGACCTCGCCGGGGCGCCGAATTTCTGGTCGCGCGAGACGACCTTCCACAACATCATCCGCAAGATCCCGCCGCAGACCGTGATCGGCACGGACTGGGACAGGAATTCGATCATGCATTACCCGTTCGCGGCCGGCATGATCCGCGAGCCCACCGAGTTCCGCGCGGCGGCGCTGGTGCCCGCGGGCGGGCTCTCGGCCCGCGACCGGGCCTGGATCAAGGAGACCTATCCGCCGATCGCCGAGGCCGACGTGATCCGGCTGGAGCCATTCGTCGCCAGGCGGCTGGATCTGGCCGCCGGGCAGCACTTCAACGCGGTCTTCGTCCCCGAGGAGACGCGCCGCTATACGGTCGAGACCTTCGGGCCGACGGACATGGTGCTGACCGTCTTCGAGGAGGAGGACGGCGAGCCGGTCTTTCTGGCCGGCGACGACGACAGCGGCTTCGATTTCAACGCCAAGATCCGCGTCCGGCTGCGCAAGGGGCGCACCTACTTGGTTCGCGCCCGGTTGTTCTTCACCTGGGACAGCGGCGCCTCGGCGGTGATGGTCTACTGACCCATGATCATCGCCCGGCTCGACCGGGCGATCGCGCGTCACTCAAGGAGATGCCCGTCAAGCCCAGGGCATGGCGGCTCTTGTTCCGGGCGACGCCTCAGCCGTCCTTGCGGATCGTCGCGTTCTGCGGGTCATAGGGGCTCTCCTCGACCACCTCGGCAGGCCAGAGCTCGCGCAGCATGCGGAGCTGCAGCTTCTGGCCAGGCTTGGCGAGATCGGGCCGGACATAGGCGATGCCGATCTGCTTGCCGAAATGCACCGAATAGCCCCCCGAGGTGAGGCGCCCGACCTTCTGGCCGTCGAGCACCAGCGCCTCCTTGCCCCAGGGGTCGGCGTCCTCCGGCCCGTCGATCAGCACGGTGACGCAAGCCGAGCGGATGCCCGTCTCCTGCATCACCGCCTTGCCGCGAAAGTCCTTGGCCATGTCGACGAAGCGGTCGAGGCCGCTCTCCAGCGGCGTCGCGTCGCGGCCGAGGTCCGAGCCGAAGGCGCGGTAGGATTTCTCCTGCCGCAGCCAGTTCTGCGCCCGCGCGCCGCAGAGGCGCAGGCCCCCGGGAACCTCGGCCTGCTCGCTCGCCGCGGCCAGCCGGTCGAAGAGGTAGTTCTGCATCTCCATCGGATGGTGCAGCTCCCAGCCGAGCTCGCCCGTATAGGCGACGCGGATGGCCAGCGTCCGGCACATGCCGAGGTCCAGCTCGCGGGCCGAGAGCCAGGGGAAGCGCTTGTTCGACAGCGCGCTGCCTGGGTCGGCGTCCACGACCAGCGGGCGCAGCACGTCGCGCGAGCGCGGGCCGGCGATGGCGAAGACGCCCCATTGCGTGGAGACGTCCCAGATCTCGATCCAGCCGAGCTCGTCGCGCTGGCGCTCGGCTTCCTTCACCAGGAAGTCGTGGTCGTACGCCTGCGCGGCGCCGGCGGTGATGACGTAGTAGTCGTCCTCGGCCAGGCGGACGATGGTCGCCTCGGTGCGGACCGTGCCGGCATCCGTCAGCGCATAGGTCAGGTTGATGCGGCCGGTGCGGGGCAGCTTGTTGCAGGTCAGCCAGTCGAGGAAGGCGGTGGCGCCGGGGCCGCGGACGCGGTGCTTGGTGAAGGCGGTGGCGTCGAAGAGGCCCACGCTCTCACGCACGGCCTTGGCCTCCTCGACGGCATAGGACCACCAGCCGCCGCGGCGGAACGACCGCGCGGCGTGGTCGTCGAAGCCCTGCGGCGCATAGTAGTTCGGCCGCTCCCAGCCGTTCACCTGGCCGAATTGGGCGCCGCGGGCCTTGAGCCGGTCATAGCAGGGTGCAGTGCGCAACGGGCGGCAGGCCGGGCGCTCCTCGTCCGGGTGGTGCAGGACGTAGACGTGGTCGTACGCCTCCTCATTCTTGCGGGCGGCGTATTCCTTGTTCATCCACCGGCCGAAGCGGCGCGGGTCGAGCGACCACATGTCGATCTCGGCCTCGCCCTCGGTCATCAGCTGGGCGAGGTAATGGCCGGTGCCGCCGGCCGCCGTGATGCCGAAGGAAAAGCCCTCGGCCAGCCAGAAATTCTCCACCCCCGGCGCGGGCCCGAGCAGCGGGTTGCCGTCGGGCGTGTAGCAGATCGGCCCGTTGTAGTCGTCCTTGAGGCCTACGGTCTCGGAGGACGGGATGCGGTGCAGCATCGACATGTACTCGGCCTCGATGCGCTCGAGATCGAGCTCGAAGAGGTCGGCGCGGAAGCTGTCGGGCACGCCATGGACGAAGCGGGCCGGCGCGCCCTTCTCGTAAGGCCCGAGGATCCAGCCGCCGCGCTCCTCGCGGACGTACCATTTGGCGTCGGCATCGCGCAGGACGGGGTGCTCGGGGTGCGAGCGGCGCCACTCGACCAGCGCCGGGTCCGGCTCGGTGACGATGTACTGGTGCTCGACCGGTATCGCCGGGAGCTCGAGCCCGAGCATCGCCGCGGTGCGCTGGGCATGGTTGCCGGTGGCGGTGACGACGTGCTCGCAGGTGATGGCGAAGGCCTCGTCGGTCGGCACGAGGTTGCCGCCGCGGTCGGCCATGATGCAGCCCGTGACCTGCCACTCGCCGTTGCGCCGGGCGTAGCCGTCGACCTGGGCGCGGCGGACGATCTCGACGCCGCGCTGGCGGGCGCCGCGGGCCATCGCCTGCGTCACGTCGGCCGGGTTGATGTAGCCGTCGGTCGGATGGAAGATCGCGCCCTTCAGGTCGTCGGTGCGCAGCAGCGGCCAGCGCTCGCCGATCTCCTTCGGTGTCAGCCATTCGAAGGGGATGCCCACCGTCTCGGCGGTGGTGGCATAGAGCATGTACTCGTCCATGCGGTCCTGCGTCTGCGCCATGCGCAGGTTGCCGACGACCGAGAAGCCGGGGTTGAGGCCCGTCTCGGCCTCGAGCGCTTTGTAGAACTTGACCGAATAGTCGTGGATGTGGCTGGTCGCGTAGCTCATGTTGAAGAGGGGCAGCAAGCCCGCCGCATGCCAGGTGCTGCCGCTGGTCAGCTCGTCGCGCTCGAGCAAGACGCAGTCCCAGCCGGCCTTGGCCAGGTGATAGGCGATGCCGCAGCCGACCGCGCCGCCGCCGACCACCACCACGCGCGCATGGGTCTTCATGGGCTTGCCCCCTTTGCCTACTGCAGCCGGCATAGTCCCGGGGGCCGAGACGGAGTCGAGGGGTTGCGACCTCGCCGGGGGAGATTGCGACGTCGCCGGACGCGAAACGGCCCCTCATTGGGGGCCGCAGGCAAGCGAGAAGGCCCCGCAGGGGCGGGGCCTTCTCGGTCAGCGCCTCGCGCGCCTTACGGCAGCGCGTTATAGACGACCATGACGATCGTGTTGTCGTCGTCCGAGACCTCGACCAGATGGTTGCCCGTGGCGATCCAGTGCGAGTTGTCGCTCAGCTTTGGCAGGTCGCCGAGCTCGGCCGGAACGGACTTGGTCGGCGCGTCCGCCGGCAGTTTTTCGCCAGGGACGATCTGGGCATTGATGCTGTCGGGCAGGTCCTGAGGCGTTTCGTAGGCCGCGGCCTCGCCAAAGGCATCCTGCGCGCGCTCGACGATCTCGCGCTTGATCTCGAACTTGTCCCGCATGCCCTTCTCGTAGACGATCGTGGGCTTGCCGGCCTCGATGTCCGTGGCGGCTGTCCCGGCCGCCATGCCGTAGGACGTCGCAGCACCCAGGAACAGGGCGGCGAGAAGCGTGCGTTTCATGTCTCGTCTCCTTTTGTACAACGGCCGGCCAGCACGGCCGTCGACGAAGCGCTTCGCAAACGCGTTCACCGGCGCCAGCTCCGCGCTTTGGCGCGACCACCAATCCTGCTCTTCCAACGCGTCGGCGCCGCGATGGTTTCGACCCGGGATGGTTTCGGCCGGGATGGTCTCGGCCGGGACTGGTCTCGGCCGGGATGGTCTCGGCCGGGATGGTCTCGGCGTCAGACGAGGAGCTCGGTCCTGGCAAAGCGGCGGACGTCGATCAGCCCGAGGTCCGAGATGCGCAGCTCCGGAATGACGACCAGCGCGAGCAGCGAGTGCTGCATGTACGCGTTGTTGAGCCCGCAGCCGCAGGCGCGCATCGCCGCCATCAGCCGGCCGGCCTTCTCGGCGACACTGCGCGCCGGCGCGTTCGAGATGAGGCCGGCGATCGGCAGCTCGACCAGCGCCAGCTCCTCGCCCTCGCGCCAGAGCGTGACGCCGCCGCCGACTTCGGCCAGCCGGTTGGCAGCGCGCGCCATATCGAGCTTGGATGTGCCGACGACGATCATGTGGTGGCTGTCATGCGCGACGGTCGAGGCCATGGCGCAGGGCACGTCATAGCCGAAGCCCGAGACGAAGCCGTTCGTGACCTGGCCCGTGGCGCGGTGGCGCTCGACCAGCGCGATCTGGCAGATGTCCTGCGCCCTGTCCATCTGGACGAGGCCGCCGGCGACGCCAAGCTCGGCCTCGAGCGCGCGGGTCGGCGCTTGGTTCTCGACGACGCCGATGACCCGTGCTCGAACCCTAGGCGCCGCCGGCGGGGCGGGAATGTCGAAGTCCGTAGGCGTTAGCGGTCGCTTCAGGTGCACCGTGTTCCGCGCGCTGTCGGGATAGGCGAAGCCCGGGGCGGCCACGCGCATCTCGCCGGCTTCGGCGATCACGATGCCGCGGGCGATCACCGTCTCTATCGGCAGCGCCCTGAGGTCGGAGGTGAGGACGAGGTCGGCGCGGCGGCCGGGCGCGATCGAGCCGAGCTCGCGCTCCAGCCCGAAATGGGTGACGGTGTTGATCGTTGCCATCTGGATCGCGATCAGCGGGTCGAGCCCCTGGGCGATGGCGTGGCGGACGACGCGGTTCATATGCCCCTCGTCGACCAGCGTGCCGGAATGGCAATCGTCGGTGCAGAGGATGAAGTTGCGCGGGTCGAGCCCCTTTTGCGTCACCGCCGTGATCTGTGACGCGACGTCGTACCAGGCGGAACCCAGGCGCAGCATGGCGCGCATGCCCTGGCGGACGCGGGCGATGGCGTCAGCCTCGCGCGTGCCCTCGTGGTCGTCGGCGGGCCCGCCCGCGACATAGGCGTGGAAGGCAGGCCCAAGGTCGGGCGAGGCATAGTGGCCGCCGATCGTCTTGCCAGCGGCGCGCGTCGCGGCCATCTCGCCCAGCATCTTGGGGTCGGCGGCGGCGACGCCGGGGAAGTTCATCATTTCGCCCAGGCCGATGATGCCGGGCCAGCCCATCGCCTCGGCGACATCCTCGGGGCCGATCTCGTGGCCGGTGGTCTCGAGCCCCGGGGCCGACGGCGCGCAGGAGGGCATCTGGACGAAGACGTTGATCGGCTGGGCCAAGGCCTCGTCATGCATCAGCCGGACGCCGGGCAGGCCGAGCACGTTGGCGATCTCGTGCGGGTCGACGAACATCGAAGTCGTGCCGTGCGGGGCGACGGCGCGGACGAACTCGGTGACGGTCAGCATGCCGGATTCGATGTGCATGTGGCCGTCGCAGAGGCCGGGGACGAGGAAGCGGCCCTCCGCCTCGATCACTTGCGTGCCCGGGCCGATCATGGCCGAGGCCTCCGGGCCGCAATAGGCGAAGCGGCCCTCGGCGATGGCGAGGTCCGTGCCGGGGATCAGCTCGCGCGAGTGGACGTTCACCCAGATGCCGCCGCGCACGACGGTGTCGGCGGGCTCGCGCCCGGCCGCGACGCCGATCAGGCGCGCGGCGCAGTCCTGCCAGGATTTCATGAGCCCTCCGCTGAGACGCGCGGACAGCCTAGGCGAATTACCGTTAACGGGAAACGGCTCAGCTTCCTGCTCAGCTCCCGGCGGCGCGCACGGCGTCGAGCAGCGCGACCGAGACATAGCCGTCGGGCGTCATGCCCTGCGCGGCCTGGAACTGGCGGATGGCCGCCCGGCTGTTCGGCCCGACGATGCCGTCCACGCCCTGCGTGTCATAGCCGAGATCCGTCAACCGGCGCTGCAGCTCCTGCGTCTCGCTGCGGCTGAGCATCCGGTCGCCGCGCGGCCAGGCGAGCGCGAAGGCGGGCGCACCGTCGATCCGCTCGGCGAGCAGCGCCACCGCCAGCGCGTAGGAAGTGGCGTTGTTGTAGCGCTTGATGACGCGGAAGTTCGGATAGGCGGCGAAGGCGGGACCGCGGGCGCCGGCGGGCAGCAGGATCTCGACCGCGTCGCCCGGCGGCAGCGTGCCGCGCACCGCGCTGACCCCCAGCGCCTGCCACTCGGCGGTTGGGCGCCGGGTGTCGTCGTCCGCCAGCCTGTAGTCGAAGCCCTGCGGCAGTCGCACTTCGATCACCGCGGGCTGGCCCCGCTGCCAGCCGAAGCTGCCGAGATAGTTGGCGGTCGAGCCGAGCGCGTCGGCGGCGTCCGGTGCCCAGACGTTGCGGTGTCCGTCGCCATCGGCGTCGACCGCATAGGAGACGAAGCTCGTCGGGATGAACTGGGTGTGCCCCATGGCGCCGGCCCAGGAGCCGACCATGGCCGAGGGCGCGATGTCGCCGGCCTGGAGGATCTGCAGCGCCGCCAAGAGCTGCTCTTCCGCGAACGCCTGGCGCCGGCCCTCATAGGCCAGCGTGGCCATGCTCTCGATCACCGGTATGTCGCCGAAATTGCTGCCATAGGCCGATTCGAGACCCCAGATGGCGAGCACCGCGGGATAGTCGACGCCGTAGCGCTGCTCGAGCCGCTGCAGCATCGCCTGGTTCGCCTGCGCCTTCTGCCGCCCGGTGGTGACACGCGCCTCGGAGACCGCGCTGTCGAGATACTCCCAGATCGGGCGGGTGAACTCGGGCTGGTAGGCGTCGAGCTCCATCACGCGGGCGTTCGGCTCGATGCCGGCAAAGGCGCGGTCGAAGGTCGCCGGCGTGATGCCCGCGGCCAGCGCGCGGGCGCGGAACGCCTCGCGCCATTCGGCAAAGCTCGCATATTTCGGGCGTGGTTCGGCGGCCGGGCGCGGCGGCGGCTCGGGCGCGACGGTCTGACCGGCGCTGGAGGCGCAGCCCGTCGCCATCATGATGGCAGCGAGGCCCGCGCCGAGGCTCCATGCCCGCGATCTGCCCCGCGATCTGCCCCGCGATCTTGACAGCGATCTGCGCCACATCGCCCGCTCTCCTGCCCGCTCTTTTTTCCGCTCTACACCGGCGGCGCGGGCTCGTCGAGACGGGCGCGGCGGGTGACGGGACCCCCGCCAGCCGCGTCGATGCGCGCCACCGCCTCGCCCAGCGGCTCGACGACGGTGGACATGTGGTGGCCGTTCGCGTGCACGATCCGTTCGGCGTCGACCATGATTGCGACATGGCCGCGCCAGAAGACCAGGTCGCCGCGCCGGAGCGCCGCGTCCGGCCCGAGCGCGCGGCCGAGCGCGGCCTGCATGTCGGAATCGCGCGGGGCATTGTGCCCGGCGGCCTGCCGGGCGAGCTGGAGCAGCGCCGAGCAGTCGAGCCCTGCGGGCGACCGGCCGCCCCAGAGATAAGGCGTGCCGAGGAAGCGCTCGGCTATGACCACCCAGTCCGGCTCGACCCATCCCGACCCGGGCGCGGCCAGCGGCACGACGTGGCGCAGCGACACCCAGTGCTCCGGCGCGATGCGAGCGAAGCCTTCCCGCTCCGCGGTGATTGCGATCCGGGCGGCGAAGGGCAGCGCGCCGAAGGCCGGCGATTTCAGGACCGGCCGCCCGTAGAGGTTCGCCCAGAGCGTTGCCACGCGATGCGTGGCCGGCGGCGTCTCGGTGCAGGCGACGGCGTCGGCCGGCAGATAGCCGACATAGCCGTCGAGCACCGCCTGTCCCCAAGCCCAGGGACCGGAGATCTCGTAGACCGCGACCTCCTCGCCATGCAGGAGCTCGGTGTCGAAGGCGGCGCATGGATCGGGCGTGGCCCGCATCGGCGCCGAGGCGGCCGTCACGCGGCAGGGCGTGGGATCGGCGAAGCGCGTGGCCGCGACCTTGCCCGAAAGGTGGCGCGCCGCGAGGTCGGGCCGCGCCGGCGTGAGGCGCCGGTCGACGTTCACCCGCACCCCCCGAAGCGCCCCTCGAGCACCCGCAAGACGGCGCGCGCGGCCTGGCACTCGCCGCCCCTGGGTCGGCCCGGGCGCGGCTTTGGGCTCCAGGCATAGATGTCGAAATGCGCCCAGGCGACGTCGGCTACGAAGCGCTTGAGAAAGAGCGCCGCCGTGATCGAGCCGGCCATGCCGCCGCCGGGCGCGTTGTCGAGATCGGCGATCTCGGGCTCAATGTCGCGCTCGTAGCCCGGCCAGAGCGGCATCCGCCAGAGCGGGTCGGCGGCGCGCCGCCCGGCCTGGAAGAGCTCGGCCGCCAGCGGCTCGTCATCCGTGTAGAAGGGGACGAGGTCGGGCCCCAGCGCGACGCGGGCCGCGCCCGTCAGCGTCGCCATGTCGAGCATCACCGAAGGCAATTCCTCGGCCCCCAGCGCCAGCGCGTCAGCCAGGACCAGCCGGCCCTCGGCGTCGGTGTTGTTGACCTCGACCGTCCTGCCGAGGCGCGAGCGCAGCACGTCGCCCGGCCGCATCGAGCTGGCGCCGATCGCGTTCTCAACCGCCGGGATCAGCACGCGCAGGCGCACCGGCAGCCCGAGCCCCATGACCATGTGGGCGAGGCCGAGCACGGTGGCGGCGCCGCCCATGTCCTTCTTCATCAACAACATGCCGGCGGCGGGCTTGATGTCGAGCCCGCCCGTGTCGAAGCAGACGCCCTTGCCGACCAGGGTCACCTTGGCATCGGCCGGGTCGCCCCAGGCCATGTCGATCAGCCGCGGCGCCTCGGCGCCGGCCCGGCCGACGGCATGGATCAAGGGGAAGTTGGCGGCGAGCAGCTCCTCGCCCGTCATGACGGCGACGCTGGCGCCGTGGCGGGCTGCGAGATCGCGGCAGGCAGCCTCGAGCGCGACTGGGCCTATCTCGTTGGCCGGCGTGTTGATCAGGTCGCGGGCGAGGAACACGCCCTGGGCGATGCAGGCGATGCGGGCCGGGTCGGTGCCGTCGACGATCAGCTCGGCCGGCGCCTGGTCGCGCGGCTTGTAGCGATCGAAGCGGTAGCGTCCGAGCCGCCAGCCGAGCGCGGCCTCCTCGGCCGCATCGGCGTCGAGCGGCGTCTCGAGCCGGTAGGTGCCAGGCGGAGCCGAGCGCGCGAACTCGCCCAGATGGAACCGCTCGCGCGCCCGCGCTGCGGCGTCGCCCCAGCCGATCAGCACCCGGGCCAGGCCGCCGTCCGGCGCCGGCAGCCGCAGCGATTGGCCGAGCTTGCCAGTGAACCGGTTGGCGCGCGCCCAGGTAAGCGCCGCGGGGTCGAGCGACAGCGCCTCGAGGCCGTCGGCCGGCACCAGCGCCAGGCCAACGGGCCCGGCCGCGCCGCCGGTTTCGGTGCCGGTGGGGATCGAGGCATCGGCCCTGTCGTCGCTGGAACTCATCGCATGCTCACCCGGGAGAACCGCCGGCTCGGATGCACCGGCACTCGGCGAGCCTAGCCGGGCAGCGGACGGGCGCAAGCCCGCCCCGCGTTAAACCCCCGCGGTGCCCTCGTAGGCGGCGCAATAGTCCCGAAGGCTGCCGATCGAGACCGAGCGCACCTCGACCATCGCGCGCACCCAATCGGTGGGATCGCCCCGCCGCGCCGCCTGCGAGGCGTAGGAGGCATATCGCGAGATCATCGAAAGGCCGAGATGGCCGGCCGCGCCGACGATCTCGTGCGCCAGGGCCGCGACCTCGCCCCTGTCGCCCTGATCGGCAAGTTCGGAGAGCCGGTCGAGCCGGTCGACCAGCTCGAGCATGCCGTCGGCCAGGAGCTCGCAGGTCTGCGGCGTGCCGAGGTGCCGGCGGAGCCGGTCTAGGTAGTCGCAGTCGAGGATCGGTGGCGGCGGCTCGGTGCGTGCTTGCCATTCCAACATGAACTCGTACCCTCGCGGCGAAAACTCGATCGGTGAGGCTAGCGGGGCGAAGGTTAAAAAAGCATGAAAGGGCAGCGCCTTGCGCCTCACTTCCGGCGCTTGTGCTCGTCGAGGCGAGGCATGATCTCGACGAAGTTGCAGGGCCGGTGCCGGTAGTCGAGCTGGGGCTTCAGGATCTCGTCCCAGCCGTCGCGGCAGGCGCCGGGCGAGCCCGGAAGCGCGAAGAGGTAGGTGCCGCCAGCGACGCCGGCGCAGGCGCGGCTCTGCACCGCCGAGGTGCCGATCTTGGCCATGGAGATGTGGGTGAAGACGGTGCCGAAGGCGTCGATCTCCTTCTCGTAGACGTCGCGATGCGCCTCGACGGTGACGTCGCGCCCGGTCAGCCCCGTGCCGCCCGTCGAGATCACGACGTCGACGCCCGGATCGGCGATCCAACCGCGCAGACGCTCGGCGATGGCGGCGCGGTCGTCGATCACGACGGCCCGGTCCGCGAGGACGTGGCCGGCCTGCGCAATGCGCTGGGCCAGCGTGTCGCCCGAGCGGTCATCGGCCAGGCTGCGCGTGTCCGATACCGTCAGCACGGCGATGCGGACGGGGATGAACTCGCGGCTCTCGTCGATGGCCATGTCAGAGCTCGAACCAGGTCGGCCTCGGCCCGAGATTGTGCACCGAGCTGGCGCCGATCAAGCCCGAGGCGCCCCAGCTGTCGTGGATGTGGCCGCAGAGGACCAGCCGCGGCTGCACCCGCTCGACCGCCGCCCGGACGGCCGTCGAGCCGACGAAGTCGCCCGCCGAGGTGCGGTCGGCGACGCCCTTGGGCGGTGAGTGCACGATAAGGATGTCGGGCAGGATGTCGGCGCGGCCCATGTGGTCGAGGAGCGCGGCGGCCTCGGCCTCGTCGAGATCGCAGGACCAGGCGCCGAAGGGCGTGCGCGGCACGGCATAGCCGAGGCCGAAAAGGGCGAGGCCGGCGCGCTCGGCCGCCTCGCCATGTAGGACGGTCGCGGGTCCGGCGGCGGCGCGCAGCTCGTCGGCGCTCTCGGCGTTGCCCGGCACCAGCACGGCCTTCGGCAGCACCGGCGCCAGCTCGGCCATGGCGTCGGCGAGGCCGCGGCGTTGGGTGCAGAAGTCGCCGGCGCCGATAACCAGATCGGCTTGAGCCGCCGCGTCGCGGATTTCGGCCGCGCAGCGGCGCGAGAGGTGCATGTCCGAGAAGGCGAGGATGCGGGTCATGGGCGACTCATCTGGCCAGGGTCATGTGGGCACCGGCTCGCCGTCGAGCGCGCGGCGGACGGCGAGGAGGTCCAGCCAGGCCAGCCGCTTTTCCTCGGGCGAACGCAGGAGATAGGCGGGGTGGAAGCAGGGCATCACCGGCAGGCCGCTCGGCCCGTGCCGCAGCCAGCGGCCGCGCATCCGCCGGATGCCGGTCGAGGTCGCCAGCAGCGCCTTGGTCGGCGTGTTGCCGACGGCGAGGATGAAGTTCGGCCGGGCGAGCTCGATATGGCGCTCGACAAAGGGCAGGAACTGCAGCGCCTCGGCCTCGGAGGGCGTGCGGTTGCCGGGCGGTCGCCAGGGCAGGATGTTGGTGATGTAGACGGCATCCTCGGGCGCCGGCGCGGTGCGCGAGAGGTGGATGGCGGCGAGCATCCGGTCGAGCAGCTGCCCGGCGCGGCCGACGAAGGGGCGGCCGACCCGGTCCTCCTCGGCGCCCGGCGCCTCGCCGATGACCATGAGGCGCGCGCCTGCCAACCCGTCGCTGAACACCGTGTTGCGGGCCGAGTCGCGCAGCGGCGAGCCGGTCCAGGCGCCGAGCGCGGCGGCGAGCTCGTCGAGCGTGGAGGCTGCGGCGGCGAGCGCGCGGGCGTCCGCCGCGCGAAGGGAGCCGGGCCGGAGAGGGCCGTCCCGGCGCCCCCCCTCCCCGACCCTCCCCCACGAGGGGGGGGGCGGTGGCGCCGCGTGCCCGGAGCGGCTGGTTCGGCGCGAACCAGCGTGGCAGCGGCGCCGCGGCTCGGCGGCCGGGACCCTGGGCCGTGGAGGAGCCCCACCCTCGCGGCCCAGCGCCCCCTCCCCCCTCGTGGGGGAGGGCCGGGGAGGGGGGGCTGCCGCACGCGCCGCCTCCGCCGTTTCCGCAAAGCGGTCGACCGGGGCTTCGCCGATGGCCTCGTCGGCGCCGAGCTCGACCTGCCAGGCGAGCGCGGCCATAAGCGCGGCCCGGGTCTCGGCCACCTGGCTCATCCCGGCGGCGGGCCGCCGGCGGATCCCGGGCGCGGGTCGATGGGGCCGAGATCGAGCGCCAGCTCGGCCTCGAGCGCCGCGGCATGCGACAGCAGCGGTCCCTCGCCATGCAGGGCGCCGATCATCTGCAGCCCGACCGGCAGCCCGTCATCGGTGAAGCCGCAGGGCAGCGAGAGCGCCGGGGCGCCGGTCAGCGTCGCGGGCACGACGATGGCCAACCAGTCGATATAGGTCTGGAACTCGACGCCGTCGCAGGAGGTGACGGTGCGGTCCTCGACGTTGAAGGGCGGCACGATCGTCGCCGGCGCCAGCAGCAAATCATAGGTCTGGAAGAACGCGGCCAGGCTCTCGGTCATGCGGTTGCGGATGGCGTTCGCCCGGACCAGCTCCTGGCCGGTGACGGCGTGGCCGCGCTCGATGTTCCAGACGACGTCGGGCTTCAGCTGGTCGCGCTGCTCGCGATAGCGGCGCTCGTGGTTCGTGGCGAAGGCGATGCCGCGCAGGGTCTGGAACGCGTCCATCGCCCCGGAGAAGTCGGGGCAGGCCTCGTCGACCCGGGCGCCGAGCTTCTCGAAGCGGCGCGCCGCGGCCTCGGTGATCCGGCGTATCTGCGGATCGACGGGCGTGATGCCGAGGTCGGCGCTGTAGGCGACGCGCCGGGGCACGCGCGGCTGTTCGGCATAGGCTCGGAAGGTCATGTCCGGGTCCGGCTGGGCCAGCGGCTCGCGCGGGTCGGCGCCGGCCATCGCGTCGAGAAAGAACCCTGTGTCGCCGACATTGCGCGCCATGGGCCCAAGCTGGCCCAGCACCTCGAAGGTGTTGGCGGACGGCCCGCGCGGCACGCGGCTGGGCGACGGGCGCAGGCCGACGCAGCCGCAGAAGCTGGCCGGGTTGCGCAGGCTGCCGCCGGTGTCGGAGCCTTGCGCCAGCCAGGCCGTGCCGCAGACCAGCGCCGCCGCCGAGCCACCGGACGAGCCCGCGACCGAGCGGCTGAGGTTCCACGGGTTGTGCGTGCGCCCGAAGACCGGGTTGAAGGTGCTGGCGCCGGCACCGAATTCGGGCGTGTTCGACTTGGCGTAGACGACGCCGCCCCGCTCCTCGATCCGCTCGACGGCATGGTCCGAGCGGTCGGGCACATGGTCGGCATAGATCGGCGAGCCCCAGGTCGTGCGCACGCCGGCGACCGCCTCGAGATCCTTGATGGCGACGGGCAGCCCGCCGAGCACGCCGCGCTCGCCGGCCGGCCTGGCAGCGATCTCGGCGGCGTGCCGCCGGGCCCGGTCGAAGCACAGCGTCGGCAGCGCGTTCACCTGGCCGTCGACCTTGGCGATGCGGGCCTCGAGCGCGTCCAGCACCTCGAGGTGACCGACCTCGCCCGAGTCGAGCCAACCCGCGACCTGCCGCGCGGTGGCGTGGATGAGTGACATCGGCCCTCCCCGAACTCTGCCCTGGAGGCAGGCATAGCCCCGGCAGGAACCGGCTGACAACCGCGATGCCGGCCGACGACCGACGTTCAAAGCCGATTGGCAGACCCGGCGCGCTGTGCGTAACCTGCGCGCCGGGCCCGGGGCGGGGCATGGAGGACGAAGATGGCCAATGTGACGCGGAGCGCCGACTTCGGCGTCCCGGTCGAGCAGATCTGGGCGGTGATCGGCGACTTTCACCGGCTCGCCGAATGGCACCCCGGCGTGGAGAAGCAGACGGCCGAGGGCGATTCGCGCCACCTGCATCTCGCGGGCGGCGGGATGCTGGTCGAACGCCTGCTGGGCGAAGAGACGGGCGGCGCGACCCGCTCCTACGCCTACGAGATCGTCTCGGGGCCGCTGCCGGTGCAGGGCTATCGCTCGGTGCTGTCGGTCGCCCCGGCCGGATCGGGCTCGGTCGTCGTCTGGACCTCGACCTTCGAGCCGACGGCGGACGCGGCCTTCAGGCTGATCGCCGGGATCTATGAGAGCGGTCTCAAGGCGCTGGCGCAGAGCCTGCCGGGCTGACCAGTCTTCGCGGCCCGGCCTGGGGACCGCGCCCTTGCGGCGCGCCCGCCCATGATTGGACGAGATCGGGCGTCAGGCGGCGCGCCGACCGGCCCTGGGCTTCGGCTGCTCACGGCCGCGCACAGGCGGGTCGGCGCGCAGTACCGCTTCGTCTGCCCGTCGGGCGCCGAGACGCGGCCGAAGATCTGCGCCTTCCTCGCCTGGATGCGCGAGGAGATCAGATCGCTTGAACGCTTTCGCGCGGGAATGACGATCCTCGATCCGTAAGCGGGCTGCAGATCGTCGCCCGGCGCATTAAGTCCGGATAGCTTGGTTCGGGTGTGAGGCATGCGGCGGGTTGTCGGAGTCGGTGTCGGACTGGCCGCCCCGGCCGTGCTGGGCGCGGTGCTGCTCGGCTATGGCGGCCCGATCTGGTTCGATCTCGACCTGCTCGCGCACTTCCGGCTGCACCTGCTGCTGCTGGCACTGGCCCTCGCCGCCGTGGCGGTTCTGGTGCGGAACCGCGGCGCGCTGTGGCGATCGGTGGCCGCGGCGGTGCTGGCCATGGCCGGCCTCGTGCCGCTCTGGCAGTCGCCGCCGCCGCCGGGGGCGGGCACGCCGATCACCGTGATGACGGCCAACCTCTTCTTCTGGAATCCGGTGCCCCGGCAGATGCGCCAGGCGCTGCTGGATGCCGATCCCGACATTTTGGTCACCGCCGAGACGACCCGGGCCGAGCGAGATTCGGGCGGGCTCGACGAGCACTATCCTTACCATGTGATCTACCAGACCGGGGGCGCCGACCTGCGGACGGCGCTGTGGTCCCGGTTCCCGATCACGGACGGCGCGATGATCATGCCGGAGAACGGCGCGCCGGCCGGGGCGCTGGCGCGGATCGAGATCGCGCCGGGCCAGGAGATCACGGTTCTGGGACTGCACCTCGGGCATGTCGCCTTAGGCGATCAAGGCACGCAGATCGAGACCCTGGGCGGGATTGCCCGGGATCTGCGGCGGCCGCTGGTCGTGATGGGCGACTTCAACGCCACGGCCTGGTCCTATGCCGTCCGTCGCGTCGAGCGGCTGACCGGCACGCAGCGCATCGCCGGCGTCGACCGGACCTGGCATGGCGGCTATGACACGCCGCTCGGCCGGATCCCCGAGCCGCTGGGCCTGCCGATCGACCATATCCTGGTCTCGCCGGGGCTCGGCGTGCGCTCGATCAGCACCGTCGCGATCCCCGGCTCGGACCATCTGGCCGTGCGTGCCGTGCTGACCGTGCCCCCTCCCGCAGAGCCGTCCGCAGAGCCTTCCGCGCGGGCCGCGCCTGCCTTATCTGTCACGCGAGACGGCACTGGAGGGATGGATGCGCCTCGGGATACTGCAGACGGGCAAGGTGAATGAGGCGCTGGTCGAGCGGTTCGGCGAATACCCGGACATGTTCGCCCGGCTCTATCGCGCCGCCGATCCCGACATCGCGGCGCGCGGCTATGCCGTGGTCGACGGCGAGCTGCCGGAGGCGCCGGTCGAGGCCGATGCCTGGCTGATCACCGGCTCGCGGCACGGCGTCTATGACGGGCTGCCCTGGATCGAGCCCCTGAAGACATTTTTGCGCGACGCCCGCGCCCAGCGCGTGCCGATCATCGGCGTCTGCTTCGGCCACCAGATCATGGCCGAGGCCTTTGGCGGCCGCGCCGAGAAGTCGGCCAAGGGGTGGGGCGTGGGCGTCCAGGACTATGCGCTGGCCGGAGCTGGTGACGGGGCGCCGGGCTGGATGGCGGGCGCGGCGCCGCGCATGGCGGTGCACGTGCTGCACCAGGATCAGGTCACCTCGCTGCCGCCGGGCGCCACCTGCCTCGCCAGCTCGCCCTTCTGCGAATACGCCATGCTCGCCTATGGCGATCCGGCGGCGCCGGAGGCCATCTCGATCCAGTCGCACCCCGAGTTCGACGAGGCCTTCATGCGCGCGCTGATCGAGCGCATCGGCGGCGATCGCATCCCGCGCGAGACGGCCGACGCCGCGCTGGCGAGCCTCGGCCGACCGGTGGCCGGCCCCGACTTCGCCCGCTGGAGCCTCGCCTGGCTGAGGACGCTGCGCGAGAGACGCGCCGCGGCCTGATCGCCAGCGCCCCTTCGTCCAAGGTCTCGCCCGCCCGGCTTGACCTGGCGATCTCCAGGAATTCGGGGGATGCCCCGGACAAGCCGTGGCATGAAGGACGCTTGTTCCTGAGCTGATCTCAGAAGCTCGGCTCGAGCCGGCTGTTGACCAGGATCTCGGCGACCGAGGCGTTGTCGGGCAGCGACAGCGCATAGGCCACGGTCTCGGCGATCGCCTCGGGCTCGATCTTGAATTCGCCGGCGGCCACCTCGATGTCGGCCACCATGCGGGTGTCGACCATGCCGGGGCAGATGGCCGACGCGCGCACGCCATGCGGCCAGCCCTCGCGCCGGATCGCGTGGGTCAACGCCAGCGAGGCGAACTTGGACGCCGAATAGCCCAGCATTGCCGCCCCGAGCAGCCGCTTGCCGGCCAGCGACACGACATTGACGACGCGTCCGTGCCCGGCCTTGCGCAGCCCCGGCATCGCGGCGCGCGCGAGGCGCAGCGGGCCCTTGAAGTTCACTTCCCACATGCGGTCGTAGGCGGTCTCGTTCTCCTCCATCAGCCCGATCTCGAGGGCGAGGCCGGCGTTCATCACAAGGCCGTCGAGCCGGCCGAACCGCTCGAGCGTCTGCTCGACCCAGGCGCGCGAGGTGGCGGCGTCCTCGGCGTGCCACTCGGCCGTCAGCGAATCGGGAAAGCGGCCGGCGTCGATCGTGGCCGGATCGCGCGCGCCGAGGCTGAGCCGATAGCCGCGGGCGCCCAGCAGGGTGGCCGTGGCCAGTCCGATGCCGCGATTTGCGCCCGAGATCAGGATGACGCGTCCGTCCGGTGCCAGCATTGTTTGGGTCTCCTATCCCGCTTCGAGGAGGTCCGCCCGGGCGCGCAGCATGGGCGAGGAAGTCCCGCCCGCGCAGGACGGCGGCGCGCGCGACAGCGTCCAGTCGGCCACATCACGCCAGACATTCGGCGCCTGCAGGTCTCGGAACAGCAGATGCCAGCCTTCGGGATAGAGGATGGTCTGCTTGGGTCCGCGCAGCGCGGTGAAAACCTCGCCTACGCGGTCGTTGGGGACGATCTGGTCCTTGGAGCCCAGCAACATGAGCGCCGGCAGGTCGACGCGCCCGGCCGCGGCCTCGGCGCGGTCGGTGACGCGGACCAGGCCGAGGAGCTCGCGGGCCGAGGGTGTGCCGATATAGAGCGGGTCGTCGCGCATCTGGCGCAGCGCCTCGATGTTGTCGCTGGCCACTATGCGCACGACGCCCCGTCCCGTGAACCGGTGCTCGGGTGCCACCATCGCGGCCGTCCACGCGGCCATCCGGTGCATCGGGTTAAGGTATTTGCCGCCCCAGATCGCCGGCGCGGCCAAGACGATGCCATCCGCCTGCAGGCCCTCGGCCGCCGCGGCCAGCACGACCCCGCCGCCCATGGAATGACCGACGACGATCAGGGGCACGCACGGATGCATGGCGCGCAGCTGGGCCGACAGGGCGACAGCGTCGTCGATCAGCCCGTCGGCGCCCGGCCACTGCCCGCGCGAGCGGTTCCGGCCGAAGCCGCGCTGATCGACGGCATAGGTCGCGATGCCGCGCTTGGCCCAGATTGCGGCGGCGTCCGCGAAGGTGCTCCGGCCATGGTCGCCATAGCCGTGGAAGGCGAGGATCACGGCGCTCGGCTCGCGCGGGCCCCACTCGGCCACCGGCACGGGGCTGCCATCGGCGGCCCGGAGCATGATCGCCTGGCGTTCGGCCTTCGCGGCGATTCGGACAGCCGGATCGCCCGGCAGCGGGCCGCCGACCGCCGCGCAGGCGCCAAGCAGCAGCGCACAGCCGAGCGCGAGGCAGCCGACCGGGCGGCCTCGGCGAAGCCGGTCGCGCCAGGGCGAAGAACGCTCGTCGCGCTTGCGGGCTAGCAGTCCAGACACTGCGTGAAGCTGTCCCCCGAACGTGGCCCGCCGCGACATTGCCGGCCGCAGCCGCCACTTGAATGATACGGCAACTGCCGCGAGCGGCGCTTACCGCGGCGGCAGCGGCACGGGTTATGGCAGCGGGGATGGGAAAACGCCACTGCTTCGGTCCGATCGCCTCGCATGCGTCGGACGCGGGTGGCGCCCCCGGTGCCGGCATGGATGATTGCCCGGTGGCAGCGTGCCGCCAATTTCGGGGTGGGAAGCGATGAGCAAATCCGTGCGACGCGTCGAGCGGGCCGCTGCCGATCTGGGCCTCGGGATCGAGGTCCGGCGGCTCGGCAACAGCCGCACCGCCGAAGACGCGGCGCTCGCCTGCGGGTGCGAGGTGGCGCAGATCGTCAAATCGCTGATCTTCCGTGGGCGCGAGAGCGGGGCGTTGGTTCTTCTGCTCGTTTCCGGCGCGAACCGGGTCGGTATGGGCCGCGCGGCCGAGGCGGCCGGCGAGGCGCTCGAGCGGGCCGATGCGGACGAGGTCCGGGCGCGCACCGGCTTTGCCATCGGCGGCGTGGCGCCCATCGGCCATCTCGAACGCCCGCGGATCTGGGTCGACCAGGACCTCATGCGATTCGCGACCGTCTGGGCGGCGGCCGGTGCGCCCGACGCGGTCTTTGCAATCGCACCGGGAGAACTGGTCCGCGCCACGGGCGCGATCCCCGCAACGCTCGCGGACGGCTAGAAATCTTCGGTTAATTTCCTCTAATTAACAACAGCTTAACCGGAAAATCTGCTTAGTTCCCTGCGATCGGACGATCGATAAGGGGAGAGCGTATGCGTGCCCGGCGCCGCATCGCGGAGGCGAGTTGAGCGCGGCCCAGGTGAGGGTGGCGGGCGGGCCGGTCCTGCGCAGCGACCGCTCGGAGGCGCGCGGCGCGCCGCCGCTCGGGCGAATTCTCTGCGAGCGGGGCGTGCTGGCCGATGCCGATCTCGACCGGGCGCTGGCCGAGCAGATCGTCGTCGGCGGGCGGCTCGGCGAGGTGCTGGCCGCGCGGGGGCTGGCGCGGGCCGACGACATCGCATCGGCGCTTGCCGAGCAATGGGGGCTCGGCGCCGCGAACCTCAAGCACGAACCGCCCGACCCGACGGCCGGCGATCCCGCGGCGCTCGATATCTATCTGCGGCATTCGATCGTGCCTTGGCGGCGGGTCGGCAGGCTCGACATCTTCGCCACCTCCGAGCCCGCGGGCGCCGGCGCGGCCCTCGACCGCCTCGGCAAGCCGCTCGCCCTGGTCACGGTGGCGCCGCGCCAGGCGGTCGACCAGGCCCTGCTCGACCGCTTTGGCCCGACGCTGGCCGAGCGGGCGGCCTTCCGGACGGCGCCGGAGCTCAGCGTGCGCACGCTCGGGGCCGCGCGGGTCCTGACGGTGATCGCGCTGGCCGCGCTGGCGGTCTCGCTGGCGCTCTCGGCCGAGCTTGTGCTGGGCGGGATGGGCCTCGTGCTGCTGCTTGTCAGCGGCACGACGACCCTGACGCGCCTGGCCGCGCTGGCGGCGTCGCGCCGGCGCAGTCGGCAGCTGCCGCCGCCGGGCACCGTCGCGCTGGCCGAGCGGCGGCCGCTGCCGCGCATCTCGCTGCTGGTGCCGCTCTATGACGAGCCGCGCATGGTGCGCCAGCTGGTCGCCGCGCTCGAACGGATCGACTATCCCCGGCCGCTGATGGACGTGAAGCTGCTGCTCGAGGAGCGAGACGCAGCCACGCGCGGCGCCGTGACGGCGGCCGACCTGCCGCCCTGGATCGAGCCGTTGGTCCTGCCCGAGGGCGCGCCGCGCACCAAGCCGCGCGCGCTGAACCTCGCGCTCGAGTTCTGCGATGGCGAGATCGTCGGGGTCATGGACGCGGAGGACCGCCCCGATCCGGGCCAGTTCCAGGCCGTCGCCGAGCACCTGCGCGCCGCGACCTCGGACGTCGCCTGCGTGCAGTGCCAGCTCGCCTGGTTCAATGCGCGCGAGAACTGGATCACCCGCTGCTTCCAGATCGAGTACGGCATCTGGTTCGACGTGCTGCTGCGCGGGTTCCAGAGCCTCGGGCTGCCTATCCCGCTCGGCGGCACCTCGGTCTATTTCCGCCGCTCGGCGCTGCGCGACCTCGATGGCTGGGACGCGCACAACGTGACCGAGGACGCCGATCTAGGCATGCGGCTGGCCCGCCGCGGCCTGCGCACCGAGGTGATCGGCTCGACGACCGAGGAGGAGGCGAACCTGCGCATGGCGCCGTGGATCCGGCAGCGCTCGCGCTGGCTGAAGGGCTATCTGCTGACCTGGTTCGTCCACATGCGCTCGCCGCTGCGGCTGTGGCGCGAGCTCGGGCCGGTCGGCTTCCTCGGGCTCAACGTGCTGCTGCTGGGCGGCGCCGTCAGCTATCTCATGACGCCGCTTTTCTGGGTGGCGATGGTCTCCACGGCGTTCGGGGGGCCGTCGATCCACGGCGATGCGCTGCCGGCCTGGGCTCTGATGGCGCTGGTGGGGACGCTGTGGGGCGGCCATGTGGTGATGCTGGGCTGCGCCGTGCTGGCGCTCCGCCGGCGCGGCGAGCTGCGGCTGCTGCGCTGGGCGCCGTTGCTGCTGATCTACTGGACGCTCGGCGCCATCGCCGCCTGGAAGGCCGTCATCGAGCTGATCTGCGCGCCCTATTACTGGGACAAGACGCGGCACGGCGTGACGCGGATGGCGCCGGGGGGCAAGCGCGACCGGTCGGCGGGATAACGCAAAATTCATGTCGGTCGGGTTCACGCGAGGGCATCCGGCTGCATCTTTCCCCATCGGAAACTTTGTGGGAGGACTCGATGCTCGACCCGAAGCTGACTCGTCGGCAGGCCTTCGCCCTGGCGGGTGCCGGCGCGCTCGCCACGGCCACCGGCTTCAGCACCGCGGCCGCCGAGTTGCCCATGCAGGGCGCGTTGGTGCCGTATGTCTACCGCTTTCCGCTGGGGCAGATGGAGGTCACGACGGTGCGCGACGGTGCCGTGGTGGCCGAGGACCCGCACACGATCTTTGGCATCAACGTGCCGCCCGAGGACGTGCGGGCGCTCGCCGTCGCTAACTTCCTGCCGCCGGGCAAGCTGGAGAACGGCTTCACCCAGACGCTGCTGAATACCGGAGCCGGGCTGATCCTCTTCGATAGCGGCAACGGCGCCGGCCGGCGGCCGAATGCTGGGCATATGCGCCAGCGGCTGGCCGAGGCCGGGGTGCCGCCCGGGTCGATCGACGTCGTGGTGCTGACGCATTTCCACCCCGACCATATCGGCGGGTTGATGGAGGACGGCGCGCCGGCCTTCCCGAACGCCCGCTATGTCGCCGCGGCGGCCGAGTACGATTTCTGGTCGCCGCCCGAGAAGGCCGAGGCCGAGGCGACGGCGCGGGTCGGCCAGCTGGTCCAGTCGAACGTCGTCCCGCTGGCCGAGAAGACGACCTTCGTCAAGCCGGGCGACCAGGTCGCGCCGGGCGTCACCGCCGTCGGCAGCCAAGGCCACACGCCGGGGCATATGAGCTATATGATCGAGAGCGACGGCCGGCAGCTGCTGGTGCTGGGCGATGTCGCGAACCACTTCGTGCTGTCGATCCAGCGGCCGGACTGGCACGTTCGCTTCGACATGGACAAGGAGGCGGGCGCCGCGGCTCGCAAGCAGATGCTGGGCATGCTGGCCGCCGACCGCATTCCCTTCGTCGGCTACCACATGCCCTCTCCGGCGGTCGGCTTCGTCGAGGCGGCGGAGGGCGGCTTCCGCTTCGTGCCGGTGACCTACCAGATGCGCGTCTGAGGGACGAGGGCGGGGCGGGGCCGGCCCCTGCCCGGCCCTTGCATGCGTTGGCCGGGGCTTCAGACCGGCGGTACCTGGCCGATGCTCAACCTGGCGCAGCCGGTCTCGCCCGCCGTCTCGATCAACGCGGCGACCGCGGCGATCGGCGCCGAGCCGAGGTCGAGGTGCAGCTTCCAGACGCCGTCGACCTCGTCGGGGCCGTCGAGCGCGTGCACGACGCCCGCGAGTTCGGGCTGCAGCTTGGTTTGCCGCGGCTGGAACCATTCCAGGAACCAGAGCCGGACCGGCGCCCAGTTGGGCCGTTTGCCCTTGGCCTCGAAGGCGAGCGTGGCATCCTCCCAGCGAAACGGGCCGATCACCCCGGTGAAGCCCGAGCGCGTGCGCACCTCGATCGGCAGGAAGGCGGTGACACGGCGCGCCTCGACGCGCTGGATCAGCGTCCGCCCGTCGAGCGTGACCGCAAGGTCGCCACGGCTCGGCAGGCCGAGCCGCCCCTGCCGCTTGACACGGCCCGCCGGGTCGCGGCGCACCGGCTCGGAGTTCGATCTCGGCGCCGGCCTCGATGGCGCGCGCCTGAGCGGCGAGCAGCGCGGCGATGGCGCTCTCGCGGACCGGGGCGAGCACCTCCTCGAGCATGTCGGCGGCCGCCATCAGCGTGCCGGATCGCGGATCGGCACGCCGAGCCCGTCGAGCGCGATCGCGAGCTCGGGCGGCAGGAAGGACTCGGCGGCCTCGGCGAAGCCGTGGGGCGAGTCCTGGGGCGAACCCTGGGGCAAATCCGGGGGCGCGTCACCGGCGGCGAGATAGCGCCAGCCCTGAAACGGCCTGCGCGGCCGGGCGGCAACACGTACCAGCGCGGGCGAGAACACGATGGCGCAGCGGCGGACGCCGTCCTCGCCCCTCACCTCGTCGAAGGCCTGAACGGCCTGGCGCACGGCGACATAGCCCTGGATGACCCAATAGAGCGAGCCGCCGCAAAGCACCTCCTCGGCGCGGCGCGGCCACATGCGGGTCACATGGCGCGGGCGCGGGTCGAGCCCCGCCGCGCGGCGCTCTGCCATGCGGCGTGCCTGCCAGTCGGAGAGGTCGTCGATCGACTCGGCGCCGACGCAGAGCTTGACCAGGTGCAGCGGCGCGCTCACGCTGAGCCCTGCCCGATGCCGAGGACGTCGGCCATGCTGTATTCGCCGGGCTTCATGCCCTGGCCCCAGAGCGCGGCCCTGACGGCGCCGCGCGCGAAGATCATCCGGTCGGTGGCGATGTGGCGCAGCACGAGGCGCTCGCCCAGGCCGGCGAAGACGACGTCGTGCTCGCCGACGACATCGCCGCCGCGGAGCGCCGCAAAGCCGATCGCGCCCTCCCTGCGCGCGCCGGTCTGTCCGTCGCGGCCGCGATCCGCCGCCTCGGCCAGCGCGACGCCGCGCCCCTCGGCCGCCGCCTCGCCCAGCATCAGCGCGGTGCCGGACGGGGCGTCGACCTTCATGCGGTGGTGCATCTCGACGATCTCGATGTCGAATTCGGGGCCGAGCGCGCGCGCCACCTGGCGCGTCAGGCCGACCAGGAGGTTGACGCCCAGCGACATGTTGCCGGCCCGCACGATCACGGCATGGCGCGCAGCCGCCGAAAGCCGGGCCAGGTCGTCAGGCTCGAGCCCCGTCGTGCCGACGACGTGGACCAGGCGGGCCTGCGCCGCCAGCGCGGCATGCTCGACGGTCGCGGCCGGCGTGGTGAAGTCGAGCACCGCGTGGGCGCGCGCGAAGACCGGCAGCGGGTCGTCGCTGACGGTGAGGTCGCGCGGCGCGCCGCCCAGCGCCTCGCCGAGGTCGCGGCCGATCCAGTCGTGGCCCGGATGCTCGGTGGCGCCGACCAGCCGCATGTCGTCGCGCTCGTCGACGGCCTGGATCAGCATGCGGCCCATGCGGCCGGAGCAGCCTGTGACGGCGACGGTGATTTCAGGCATGGCGCTCACCATGGTTGCTCAGGTGGGTCTAGCAGCGGTGGATGCAAGCCGCCAAGCCCGGCTTGAGCCCTGGCCGAAACGGGCGTTCATACGGGGCGTGAGCCCGGCTTGACATTGCGCCGCACCCCGGGCGTTCTGCGACCATGATCGAGGGACAGACGATGCGCGCCTTCACCTTTCCCGGTCAGGGGGCGCAGGCGGTCGGCATGGGCGCCGAGCTGGCCGAAGCCTATCCGGCCGCCCGCCGCGTCTTCGAGGCGGTCGACGAGGCGCTGGGCGAAAAGCTCTCGCGGCTGATCCGCGAGGGGCCGCAGGACGAGTTGACGCTGACGGCGAACGCCCAGCCGGCGCTGATGGCGACCTCGCTGGCGGCGATGGGGGCGCTGGAGGCGGAGGGCGTGACCGTCCGCGACGCCGCCTTCGTGGCGGGGCATTCGCTGGGCGAGTACTCCGCGCTGTGTGCGGCGGGCGCGCTGACGCTGGCCGACACGGCGCGGCTGCTGCGCATCCGCGGGCGGTCGATGCAGGAGGCGACGCCGGTCGGCACCGGGGCGATGGCGGCGCTCCTGGGGCTCGACTTAGCGGCGGCGCGCGCCATCGCCGAGGATGCGGCGGCCCAAGGTCCGGGCGGCCAGGTCTGCCAGGCGGCGAACGACAACGATCCGGCCCAGGTGGTGGTGTCGGGCGACCGGGCGGCGGTCGAGCGGGCCGTCGAGATCGCCAAGGAGCGGGGTGCGAAACGGGCGCTGATGCTGCCGGTCTCGGCGCCCTTCCATTGCGCGCTGATGGCGCCGGCCGCCGAGCGGATGCGCGAGGCGCTGGCCGAGGTCGAGATGCGCGCGCCGGCCGTGCCGCTGGTGGCGAATGTCCGGGCCGAGGCGGTGCGCGACCCCGACGAGATCCGCCGCCTGCTGGTCGAGCAGGTGACGGGCACGGTGCGCTGGCGCGAGTCGGTGGCCTGGATGGCCGCGCAGGGCGTGACCGAGCTGGTCGAGATCGGCGCCGGCAAGGCGCTGAGCGGGATGGCGAAGCGGATCGACAGGGGCTTGAGCACCGTCGCCGTCAACGGGCCGGAGGACGTGAAGCGGCTTGCCGAAGCGGTCGCCGGCTGACACCTCGCACAGGTACGGCGCTGCCTCAGCGGGACTGGATCGCCTGCAGATAATAGACGACGGAGAGGATGCGGCCGCGCGCGATGTACTCGGCGGCCTCGGCATCCAGCGCGCCGCCGACGAATGCCTGCGCCTCGAAATAGTCGCCCCAGACCGGCATGGCGGCGCCGCCATGCGCCCGGATGTCCGGGTCGCCGGCTATGGTCTGGTAGACCTCGGAGAAGGGGAACTGGCCGTTATTGGTCTTGGCAAGCTCGGTCAGGTTCGCCGGCGGGACCGTGAGGAACTGGGCCAGCGGGCCGTCCCCCTGCCCTTCCGAACCGTGGCAGACGGCGCAGTTGGTCTCGTACTCCCCCTTGCCCAAACCGACCTCATCTTTCGGCATGGACGTCTGCGCGATAGCCGGCGCCGCCAGCAGGAAAGCGGCGGCGAGCAAGGTTGCGGCTCGGATGCGATACGGCATTTGTCCCATCTCGGCTCCTGGCGCGCACTTGCCGCCGTGTCGTGTTGCCGCGGTGTCGTTCCTCGAGCTCAGTTCTCCTGGATGGATTGCAGATAGTAGACGAGCGACAGGATGCGGCCCCGCACATATTCTTCGGCAAAGCCGTCGCCGAATATGCTCCTCAGCAGCTGGCTTTTCTCGTCATAGTAGTTGCCCCAGATCGGCATCTGCGAGGTGCCATGCGCAGGCGGGACGACGCGGCCGTCGATGAGCTCGTAGACCTGCTGCGAGGGGAAGGTTCCATCGTTCCGCGCCGAGATCTTGGTGAGGTCGGCCGGCTTGACGGTGAGGATGGCGGCGATGGGTCCGTCCCCGGTGCCGGTCCTGCCGTGGCAGTTCGCGCAAAGCTGGTTGTACTCCGCCTTTCCGGCGGCGATCGGGTCCTGGGCGGCGTTGGCCGGAGCGGTAGCGACAATTCCTGCGGCCGCCAGCGCGACGATCGATCGACGCAACATCTTGTTCCTCCCGCGTAGCTGGACCGGCCGGCTCCGGCGAGCTTGGCGGGACCACTCCAAGGCTCGGTACCGAGTTCGAGACGGCGTTGCAATGATCGAGGTCATTTCGGCCCCTGCCGGCCCGAAGCACGTGACGAAATGGAAGGGAGTTCGCTAAGCCCTGTCGCGACAAAGGAGGGAGCGGCGCATGTTCGACCTGAGCGGGAAATCGGCGCTTGTGACCGGCGCCTCCGGCGGCATCGGCGCGGCGGTCGCCAAGGCGCTGCATGGCGCCGGCGCGACGGTGGCGCTGCACGGCACGCGGGCCGAGCGGCTCGAGGCGCTGGCGGGCGAGTTGGGGGAGCGGGCGCATGTGACGCCTGCCGATCTCTCCGACCGGGCCGCGGCAGAGGCGCTGTCCAAGCAGGCCGCCGACGCGATGGGCGGACTCGACATTCTGGTCAACAATGCCGGGCTGACGCGCGACAACCTGTTCCTGCGCATGTCGGCCGAGGAATGGGACAGCGTGCTGCAGGTGAACCTGACTGCCGCCTTCCTGCTCTCGAAGGCGGTGTTGCGGGGCATGATGAAGGCGCGCTGGGGGAGGATCGTCAACGTGACCTCGGTGGTCGGGCACACGGGCAATCCGGGACAGGGGAACTATGCCGCCGCCAAGGCCGGGCTGGCGGCCATGTCGAAATCGCTGGCCGCCGAGGTGGCGTCGCGCGGGATCACGGTGAACTGCGTGGCGCCGGGCTTTATCGAAACGGCGATGACCGACAAGCTGAACGACGAGCAGAAGGCGCGCATTCAGGGCCAGATCCCGGCGGGCCGCATGGGCGCGCCGGAGGACTGCGCCGCCGCCGTGCTTTACCTGGCGAGCCCCGAGGCGGCTTATGTCACGGGCCAGACGCTGCACGTCAATGGCGGCATGGCGATGATCTGAATGCGGACGGCGCCCGACGCGAATCTTGTGCGAAACTAGAATTTGCGTCCGCGCGTTGTTGTTGCTAATCGACGCGCGGGCTATCTGGCGCGGGCTGTCGCCCGCGATCCCGCGTCGGCGGGCCAGAGCAACGACAGATGAAGACAAGCGGCCATTGGCCGGTTCTAACGAGGTAAGGGATGAGCGAAGGCGACATCGCACAGCGCGTCAAGAAAATCGTGGTCGAGCATCTCGGCGTCGACGAGGAGAAGGTCGTCGACAGCGCCTCGTTCATCGACGATCTGGGTGCCGACAGCCTTGATACGGTCGAGCTCGTGATGGCGTTCGAGGAGGAGTTCGGCATCGAGATCCCGGACGACGCCGCCGAGTCCATTCAGACCTTCGGCGACGCCGTGAAGTTCATCTCGGAAAAGGTCTGAGAGCCGGTGCTCGCGGTGCGCGCCGCGCGCGGGGGCGCCCGCCGCGACGCTTGGATTCGTTAGCTTATCGAATCGACTGGACTGGCCGGGACCGGTTCCCGGCCGTTAGCCATTCGGGAGTACGCCCATGCGCCGTGTCGTGATCACCGGGCTCGGGATGGTCTCGCCGCTGGCCTGCGGTGTCGAGGAGAGCTGGCGTCGGCTGGTCGCGGGCGAGTTGGGCGCGGGACCCATCAGCTATTTCGACGCGAGCCACCTGCCCTGTCGGATCGCCTGCGAGATACCGCGGGGCGATGGCTCTGACGGCACCTACAACCCGGACGACTGGGTCGCGCCCAAGGACCAGCGCAAGATCGACAGGTTCATCGCCTATGCGCTGACGGCGGCCGAGCAGGCGGTGACGGACAGCGGCTGGCGACCGGAGGAGCCCGAGCAGCAGGAGCGCACGGGCGTGATGCTCGGCTCGGGGATCGGCGGCATCGAGACGATCGCCGAGACGGCCATCACTCTGAAGGAAAAGGGCGCGCGCCGCGTCAGCCCGTTCTTCATCCCGTCGGCGCTGATCAATCTGGCCTCGGGCCAGGTGTCGATCAAATACGGCTTCAGGGGACCGAACCATTCGGTGGTGACGGCCTGCTCGACGGGATCGCACGCCATCGGCGACGCGGCGCGGCTGATCGGGCTCGGCGATGCCGACGTGATGCTGGCGGGCGGCGCGGAATCGCCGGTCAACGAGCTGTCGGTGGCGGGTTTCTCTGCCTGCAAGGCGTTGTCGACGGGGTATAACGACAGGCCGGAGAAGGCGTCGCGGCCTTATGACAGCGGGCGCGACGGCTTTGTCATGGGCGAGGGCGCCGGGGTGGTGGTCCTCGAAGAGCTCGAGCATGCCCGCGCCAGGGGCGCCAAGATCTATGCTGAGTGGCTGGGCTATGGGATGTCGGGCGACGCCTATCACATCACGGCGCCCAGCCCGGACGGCGACGGCGCCTTCCGCTCGATGCGCGCGGCGCTGCGCAGCGCCCGGCTGGAGGCCGACCAGATCGACTATATCAACGCACACGGCACCTCGACGCCCATGGGTGACGAGCTGGAACTGCGCGCGGTGGAGCGGCTGCTGGGCTCGAATGCGGCGTCGCGAGTGACGATGAGCTCGACGAAGTCGTCGACCGGCCACCTGCTCGGCGCCGCCGGCGCGGTCGAGGCGATCTTCTCGATCCTGGCCATGCGCGACAATGTGGCACCACCGACGCTGAACCTCGAGGATCCCTCGGTCGAGACGGCAATCGACCTGGCGCCGCTGACGAAACGCGAGCGCGCGATCGACATCGTGCTGTCGAACAGCTTCGGCTTTGGCGGCACCAACGCCAGCGTGATCTTCGGCCGCGCGCCGGAGAGTTGAGCGGGGCCCGAGATGCGCAGCATCGCCGCCAATGTCCTGTCGATACTGATCGTCGTCGGCATCGTGGTGCTGGCGGCGTTCGAGATCGCGCGCCAGCAGGTCGCGGCGCCCGGACCGGCAACCGCGCCAATTCGGCTGACGGTCGAGAAGGGCGCCCGCATGGGGCAGGTCGCCGACCGGCTGGCCGAGTCGGGGGCGATCGACAGCGCCGCGCTGTTCCGCCTGGCCGCGAGCTATTCCGGCCGAGCTGACGAGCTGAAGTTCGGCGAGTACGAGATCGCGCCCGCCGCCTCGATGAACGAGATCCTGGCGCTCATTACCACGGGCGGCAATGTCGACTACCAGATCACCGTGCCGGAAGGCCGGACGGTTGCGGAGGTTGTGCAAGTTCTCGAGAACGCGGATTTCCTGACCGGCGAGATCGACGAGCTGCCGGCGGAGGGGTCGCTCTTGCCGGAGACCTACAGCGTGACGCGCGGCGATAGCCGGGCCGAGATCGTCCGGCGCATGCAGGACGCGATGCAGGCGGTGCTGGACGAAGCTTGGGCAAACCGCGACCCGAGCCTGCCGCTCGCGAGCAAGCAGGAACTGCTGGTCCTGGCGTCGGTCGTCGAGAAGGAGACGCGGCCGCACGAGCATGGCCGGGTGGCGTCGGTCTTCGTCAACCGGCTGAAGCGGGGCATGAAGCTGCAGAGCGACCCGACGGTGATCTACGGCATCACCGGCGGCAAGGCGCCGCTCGGGCGCGGCATCAAGCAATCCGAGCTGGTGGCCCAGACGCCCTACAACACCTATGCGATCACGGGCCTGCCGCCGACGCCGATCGCGAACCCCGGGCGCGAATCCATCATGGCGACGGCCAGCCCCGAGAACACCCGCTATCTCTACTTCGTCGCCGACGGCAGCGGCGGGCACGCCTTCGCCACCTCGCTGAACGAACACAACCGCAACGTCGCCGCATGGCGCCGGATCGAGCGGCAGCAAGCAGAGGCGGCGCGGCAGGCGCCTGCCGAAGGCGAGGCCGCGCCGGGAGAGCAGCCGGCCCGGCAATAGTGCAGGGTGTCCCGCGAAGGCGGACGCCGTGAACGCACCGAGAGCCGCGAAGATGACCGCCGACGAGTTCATCGCCTGGGGCCTTCAGGAGTTCCGGGCGAGACGAGCTCGACCGCGGCGAGGTGGTGGTGAGGGCGCCCGAGCGTACCGAGCACGTTCGGCTGAAGCGCGGGATAACCATGGCTCTGCGGCAGGCGACCGGTCCGATCGCCGGTGCTTGCCAGAGATCGCCCGGGATGGCCCCGGATATCGTCGATGTGGCCGGCCCCGCAGCCGCGCGGGAGGGCCCCCGGCGCGCAATTCGCCCGCGATGCCCAGGCGATCGATTGTCCCTGTCGGTAGCGCGTGAAGATGTCCGCCTTCGTAGCGCATCAAATGTCCGCCGCTGTGATTGTAGCGCCTGTGGGGTTGTGGGCAACGCGCAGCGTTGTCCACAAATCCATCAGGCCCAAGCCCCGGCCGCCGAGCGGAGTTAAGCGGCCAGGGAGGCATCGATGGGCTTGCCGGCTGGATCGAAGCGGACCAGGCAGCTCGGCCCGTCGAAGATGGCGAGCCGGCCATCGGGGTACTCGTGCACCCGCACGCTCGCCTTCACGTAGTGATGGCGGTGGCGCTGCGCCGGGATCTGCAGCGAGATGCCCTTCCAGATGACGCAGTTGTCGCGGCCGACCTGGCGGCTCTCCTGGACGCACAGGACGTCCTCGAGCGGCCGGCCGGCATAGGGGATGAAAGCCGAGCCGTGCTCGGCCGCCGGCACCGCGAAGCGGGCGTTGTAGTCGGGCACGAAGACCTCGCTCAGATAGCGGTTGGCGGCCTCGACCGTGGCGATCCCGGCGAGCCGCAACTCGGGCGGCAGGCGGCTCTGCAGCGTGCCGAACGCCCGCTCCATGCGGCCGCGCGCCTCCGGCGAGTAGGACGGGATGTGGGTGATGCCGAGCTGCGAGAGCGCCCGGCCGACCTGCGTCGGCCTGGTCTTGTCGACCTTGCCGCCGGACCTCGGCGTATAGAAATAGTGCGAGCCGCGATCGGTGTAGAGCGCGCGGAACAGGCCGTGCGCGGCGATCGTCTCGGCCAGGCCGACAAAGCTCGAGGCGGTGCCTTCTTCTGCCACCAGGACCGCCGAGTAGATCGCCCCCGTCGCGTCGTCGAGGGTGACGACGAGATCGAGATCACGGTCGAGCGCGCCGATCCAGCGATGCGTCGAGCCGTCCTGGAACAGCAGCATGCCGGGCAGCGGCCGGCGCTCGCGCTTCGTGCGGTGGCTGCCGCCGCGCCGCTTCTGCGCCGCCACCAGCCCGGCCGATTGCAGCGCCAGCCGGGTCACCGTGTAGGACAGTTTGTAGCCGTGCCGCTGCACCAGCTGCTCATGGAAATGCTTCACCGTGAAATCGCGGTAGCGTTCCTGGTAGAGCATCTGCATCCGCGTCAGCTCGGCCGCCGGCGCCCGCCGCGGCGACGGCTTGCCGAGCCGCCGGTCGCGCAGACCCTCGGCGCCCTCCGCGTCATGGCGCACCAACAGCCGCCGGAAATGGCGACCCGACATGCCGAGCAGCTCGCCCGCATCCTCGGCCGTCAGCCGCCGCTTGCGGTAGCGCTCCATCGCTTCTTCGAACCTGAGCACGAAGACCTCCCATAACGCGCTTGTCCGCCGCATCGCCCCCTCCCGAACAGGACGCGAACCTGGCGGACAACTCACGCGCTACGAAAGCGGACAACTCACCCATCTCCGACAGGCGATCGATTGTCCCTTGCCGAGCCCGCGGCGAGCGACTAGGTTCCGGTCCTCGCCCGACAACGCGATGCGGAGAGGTGCCGGAGTGGTCGAACGGGGCGGTCTCGAAAACCGTTGTACCCGCGAGGGTACCGTGGGTTCGAATCCCACCCTCTCCGCCACTTGCCCTCGCGAAAGCGTTCTCCCGATCCGGCTGCGGCCGGATTTTCTCGTTGTTTTCGAGGGTTATGCGGGAGGGGCTGAGCACTGCCCCTGCTGCCAGGTGGCCCGGAAGCGGTCTCTCAGGGCCGATATTCTCCGGACCTGATGACTGCGCAGCTTCGGTTCAGACCACTACGCCGATGTTTTTAGGGCCTTTTTTTCGCTCCACACGAGAGCCTCTTTGTAATTGCCATATGCACCCGAACGGTACTGGCGTCTAACCAAGCATCCTGCGGGTGGACCCCTTCCTCGGTTGCGGAGGGATAGAAGCCAACGGTCAGTCCGAGTCAGTATGTCTTGTAAAAGGCCTCTGCCTCGAACTTCACAAACTCCTCGGTCTTGTCGGTGCTTCAACTCACCACCTGCCAAGGCTCTAGCCTAGCGATTTCAGTTTGAAGGTCTTTTGCTGTTTTGTTGCTACACCCAAGAATTTTTTGCACAGAAGTGGCACTCACACCCTCGCATTGAAAAATATAAGCAAACTCAAGAAGTTCTTGAAAATTAAAGAATTCTTGCTGGTAATCGTTCGGCGATTGGCTTGCGAAAAAAAAAACCACAACCCCTTTCGAGCGACCCTCACGGATAATTCTCTGAAGAAAATTGTTCTTTTAACTCAAGTAATTGTGCGCCTCATCAATGACCAAGATACTCCGAATAGTCCGCCTCCCATCTATGACTGGACTGTCCGGCATGTGCGCCATCTCCTTGTACAATCTTTCAATGACAAGATACGCCACTAGTTCCTTCAGGACAGGCATAGCATGTACATCAATTATCAGCGTGCGATTGGAATTCCTCTCAATTGGGGGGATTCGCTTCCGTGCTTCCAAAAGAGGTCGAAGTCGGAAAGATCACGCAGCACTTCAATGAGGCTGTCATCTTTCTTACCATCTTCTTCATAGGCAGCGACTGCAATTTCTAGAATGTCCTGAAAGTCGGGATATGGAGACGAGGACCCTGCGCGCTTCGCGTATCCAGCCCTAATAGCCTCAGTCAGCGCCCCTTTCGAAGCGCCGGCGCCTTCGCTGCCTATGTCGGTGTCGTTCCCGGCCTCCGGCAATCGGGAAAGCGTACAGCCGCCCGTGCCGCCACAGCCTTCGGCAACGCGAAGCTGCGCCGCGCGCTCTGGATGACCGTGCTGGCCGCCGTACGCATCAATCCTTGGCTCAAGGCCTTCCACGATCGCCTGCGCGAGGCCGGCAAGCCGCCCAAGCTCGCGCTCATCGCCGCCATGCGCAAACTGCTTCACGCCGTTTTCAGCGTCGCCAAGTACCGAAAGCCGTTCGTCATCGCCACCGAGCAGGCGCGAGCGGCGTAGACGCCAAATATCGGAGCCGATCGCGCCTGCGGCGCAACAAACCACTTGATAAACCAGACGGTATCTCATACCGACCAGCTCGCTCTTGAGCGTGTCGACTTTGTCCTCCGCCGCAGCGATCCGGTCCTCCTCGCTTGGCGGCTCGGGCGCCTCCTCGCCATCTTCGCCTTCGCCATCCTCGGCGGCAGGATCATCGGGCTCCGGCTCGCTGAATGTCTCGCTGATCAGATCGGCCACGGCGTCGGGGATTACGTCTTCAGGCACCTCCCCTTCGTGAGCGTCCAGCAGGGCCTGGATTTCCGTTTCGTATGCCGGGCAGTCCTTCGCCACGTCGTCGTGGACGCGGGCGATGTCGGCGAGCTGCTCGTCCGTGTACTTCTGGATGAACAGGACCGACGTCTTAGTCCCGGTGTGCGGTTTGAAGGTGTTCGGGTGCAGACCGACGACGGCAAGCAGGCGCGCCTTCTTCAGGATCCACTCGCGGATGAATGCGAGCGAGGAGTTGTTGAACTTGCCCTGGGGCAGAACGATCGCGGCACGACCGCCCGGGCGCAGCATCTTCAGGATGCGCTCGATGAAGAGCACGTCGCGCTCTTCCTTGGCGGCCTTGTCGGACCCGGCCCGCTTCAGAGCGGGCTTGGCTAGCTCGTAGCGCGCCAGCATCTTGCGGTCCTTCATCTCCCCCGCAAACGGGGGGTTGGCCAGGACCACGTCAAACTTCAGCTCGTCGAAATACTCCCACGCTCGATCATCGTCCTTGAGCGTCTCCTGCTCGGGGATTTTGGCAGCCGTCAACTTCGCCTGCCTCAGGCCATGCATGAGCGCCTGTCCCGAGCTGTTCTCGTACCAGGTTCGAGGGTCCAGGCTGCTGACGTCCGGTCCGAAGATGTTCGTATGTCCGTCACCGGCAATCAGCATCAGCGCGCGGGACGTCTTGGCTGCGCGGGCCTTGAAGTCGATGCCCCAGAGATATCTCGCAGCGTATTTGTGCTTGCGAAGCTCCCGCTTGTCGTTGTCATCCGCCGGGTAGCACCACTCCATCGCATGCAGAAGAAAGCCGCCCGATCCACAGGACGAGTCCATGACGTATTCTTTCTGCGTGGGGTTGAGCATCCGGACGCACATTTCGACGACGTGCCGCGGCGTAAAAAACTGACCCTTCTTCTTCTTCGCCTCGGTAGGCAAAAGATACTCGAAGGCATCGTCCATGATCCGGAGATTCGAGCCCATCAGCCGAACGCCCTCGATCGGGCCGACACACACTTGCAGATGGCGCTTCGCCAGTTCGATATCTTCGTTGTCCTTGAAGATACCAGGCCACTCCTCACAGGCCTTCTTGAACAGGCCATTGATCCGATCGAAGGTGATGTCCGGATCGAGCGCCTTGCTGAACTCCACGGTCTTATCTTTGCGGTTCTCCAGCGCTTCTTTTTCGTCCCAGATCTTAGCAAATATCAGTTTAAATATCTCGTTGAACTCGTCCTTGCCGCTATCGGCCAGAACCAGCTCCTCAAGGTCTTGGATGATCTTCTTGAAGTTAAAATCCCGCTTTAGCTGAAGAAGCGTTTTCTTTGCCTCAAGAACATCCTTGGGCTCCTGGCCCCGCTTTGGAATATCGAATAGCGTGTCATCGAAATTCTTCGGATAGGGGCGATATAGAATTATGCTGTCGCTGCCATTGGACCAAACGGCAACGGGTGCCCCCTTGGCATTCATATAGCTCTTCAGCTGCTCGATGCCGTCTTCGCGCTTCGGCTTCTTGCATTCAACAATGATCTTCGGGGTATCCTTGGCATTGTCAGTGTAGACGATAATGTCTGCCGCCTTCGTGCCCACCTCCACGCCAAACTGGACGCCGGCCTCAAGGTCAATTTCGTCACTCTTGTATCCGTATTGGTTTGTGAGCTTATAAACCCATAATTGGCGGATTATTTCCTCGGGAGCAGACTTCCCGCCCTCAACAAAGACTTGCACTTCCTCATTTCCAGATGAGAATGGAATAAAGCATTTCAAGAAATACTTTACCTTTCCGGCATCCCGGCCGGTGGAGGTGGTTTTTGGATATATCGATACGATTTCGTGAACTGGTTTTCCCAAGTTTTCGAACTCAGTAAGCTCGTATGCTGTACTCGGATCCTTGAATATGTGATCTATTATTTCTTTGGTATTCAACGTATTTTGTTCCGCAACGACATTCGCGTAATTCATGTGTCCGACCCTGCTTTCCCACTCGCGTTCGATTTCATCCACTGGTCGATTTCTTCGCGATTGAACCGCCACTGGTTGCCGATCTTGGAAGCAGGCAGCTCGCCGCGTTGAGCCATCCCGTACAGCTTGGTCCGGCTCAGCTTTAGGTAGGAGGCGAGCTCATCAATGGTCAGCCATTTGTCGGATGCGTCCATACGGTCACCATTGATGGAGTGGAAAAACGGTGTTGTTTGATAAGATTAGACAACAGATGTCATCGAAGGGCAAGCGGTCGATTGATGCGAGAGCTCAACACGGCCGCTGCCTGTCGATGACCGGGGACATGGAGATGGTCGTGCTGGTCGTGCTCATCGACCAGGTGGACCCATCAGCCTGCGACACTTAGCCGGTGATGCAGTATCGTGTTTCTTGCACGTCCCACTCGGCAGGGACGTGCCTTAAGAGATCAGCCAAGGTCACGGTGTGTGACAGGCGTCCATCCAAGATGGTATCGACCATAGCGGGCGAGAGAAGACTTAGGCGCATCACCCGTGTCATGTAAGTTGGTGCAATATTTTCTCGGTTTGCGAGCTCGGACATGGTGGTGAACTGACCGCTTTCGAGCATGCGCTGCCACCGAAAGGCGCGCGCTAGTGCCTTGACCAGTGCAGCGTTGGGTTTTCGTGGTAGCGGCTCTCCATCAGGCATGTTGCTCGGCCACACCATTTCCTTACGGCCGCCGCTCTTTATGACACGGAACGGAACGTGGATCGTCACGGTCTCGGGGATCGTCATCCCGCGGGTCATGCGGCTTCTCCGATGCTGCCAGACAGCATCTCACGCGCGAGTCCTCCAAGGCCGTCCATGCGAAGGCGGACGTTGAGCCCATCCGTGCCGATGTCCACGCGCTCGACCAGCAGCGCCACGATGCGTGCCTGTTCGGCGGGGAAAAGTTCGTCCCACATCCACCCAGCCCCCTGAAATCGCAGAGACGCGCGACGTCCTGACCTGGCCACGAGAAGGCGCCGGACGCCTGGCCGCAAGGCAGGCGTCCGATGTCCTTCGCGTGGCACGAGATCCGTGATCACCTCATGCATTCTTCTTCCAACCTTCACTTCCAGCGCAGTTTCGACGCCGTCCGGCGTGCGCAGGCTGCCCTCACACCGTTCCGGGATCCGGCGGCCCTGCTGGACGGGCTGCACCGCACGCCCGGCGATCAGGGCCAGAAGAACGTGATCCTCTCCGCGCTCGTCAGGGCGGCGCAGGACGACGGACCCGCGTCCGACTGCGCCCTGACGCTGCTGTTGCTGGCACTCTGGCCCGGCCTCGACGCCATCCGGCGCCGGTCGATCTGGCGCAGGATCGGCACCGCCGATGAGGTCGCATCCGATGTTCTGGCGCGCACCACCGAGGCTGTCCGCGGCCTCGACCTCGGGCGTGTCAACTGGATCGCGGCCACAGTGCTGCGGAATGTCGAGCGCGACATGATCCGCGTGCGCCAGCGCGACCAGACACGCGAACATCTCGCCAGCGGCGCCGATCCCGACGAGGTGGCGGACAGCGGCGACAGCGGGATCGGCGCGGCCGGGTACGCACGGCTGAACGGCGCCGTGCGGAAGCTGCTCGGCGATGACGCCCTGCTGGTGATCCGCGTGGCGATCGAGGGCTTCTCCCAGGCCGAAGTCGCCGTCGAGCTGGGCCTGACCGAGGCCGCCGCTCGCAAGCGGTACCAGCGCGCGATGCGCCGGCTGCACGACGCCCTCGAGGAAATCCCCTGAACCGATGTCCCGATCCGGTCCCGCCGGTGGCTTTTCCCATTCGAGCGCCCCGAGCGCCTTCCCTCCAACCGAAAGCAGACACGCATGAACCGCACTGCCGATCTGTCGCTCGAGGATTTCAGGCGTCTTCCGGGGCTCTATCGCCGCTGGGAACTGACCGAGGTCTGCGAGCCCAAC
>CAWGJU010000006.1:0-15000 GCA_963822985.1 uncultured Alphaproteobacteria bacterium
TCCGGAGCATCCGGTCGCTCGTTCCGGCGACATCCGGTCAGGCGTTTCGGGGTATCCGGTCACCCCGAGCTCACGGCGCTGAGCGTGGTTTCCTGATGTCCTCTCGGCTGGGTCTGGTCAAGCGTTGGGGCGAAGCGTTGTCGGAGCCGCGCGCGGCTCCGAGCGCGCCCCATAACGCTGGCGCGGCGTCGCGCGCGGCGGCGGTCCGGGCGCGCGTCATGACCGGGTCTTTCGCATGGAGGGCCCATCGAGGGTGAGCCGATGGGCGTTGTGGACGAGTCGGTCGAGAATGGCGTCGGCGAAGGTCGGCTCGTCGATGACGGCATGCCAGGCGTCGACGGGGAGCTGGCTGGTGACGATGATCGAGCCGGCGCCATGGCGATCCTCGACGATCTCCATAAGATCCCGGCGCTGCTGTGCGGAGAGCCTGTCGGGGCCCCAGTCGTCGATGATCAGCAGGTCGGTCCGGACCAGCTGGCGGAACAGGCGGGGGAAGCGCCCGTCGCCATGGGCAAGCTCGAGCTCGGCGAAGAGCCTCGGCAGACGGTGGTAGAGGACGGTCCTGCCATCGCGGCAGGCTTTCTGGCCGAGAGCGCAGGCGAGCCAGGTCTTGCCCACGCCGCAGGGCCCGGTGATCAGCAGGTTCTGGCGCTTCTCGATCCAGTCGCCCTGGGCGAGCCGGCGGAACAGGTCGCGGTCGAGCTGGCGCGAGGCGCGGTAGTCGACGTCCTCGATGGCGGCGCCGCTGTTGCGCAGCTTCGCGGCGCGCATCCGGCTCTGGAACTGCCGGGTGCTGCGGCTCGAGGCCTCGCGGTCGACCAGCAGGCCAAGCCATTCGGCATGGCTGAGATCGCCGGCGGCATCCTGCCCCTGCAATTCGGCGAAGGCGTCGGCCATGCCGTCGAGCTTGAGCGCGCGCAGGCGCTGGTGGGTGGGGTGGTCGAGCATGCGCTCTCCTTTCAATGGAAGTAGCTGGCGCCGCGGATGTTGGGATGGGTGATCGCCGGCCCCTCCGCGGGCGTCTCAGGCCGACGGCGATGCAGGTTGTTCCGGAGGATCGATCGGACCGAGCTGTAGGAGAGCCCGCCGATCTGCCGGGCGCGCAGGCATGCGGCCTCGAGCGCGTCGCGGCCGTGCGATCGAGCGAGACGGACGATCCCGATGCAGGCCCGGAAGCCCTGCTCGGGATGGGGCTTCGTGCGCAGGATCAGGTCGACGAGGGCCGCGGTGTCGGGCCCGATCGCCTCGGCGCGACTGCGCAGTTCGGCCGGCGTCAGCCCGGCATATCGTCGATGGCTGGCTGGCATGTGCGCGGCCACGGTCGTGTGCTTGGCGTTGCCCGACGTCCGGACATGGGAGGCGACGCGCTGGCCGTCATGGAAGATCTCGACCGTCCGGGCGGCGACCCGGACCCAGAGCGTCTTCTTCAGGAGCTGGTGCGGGACCGAGTAGTAATGCTTCTCGACCTCGACGTGGTAGTCGAGCCCGACGCGCCGCTCGAGCCACTCGGCGTAGGCGTAGGGCGTGGACGGCAGCGGCTTCAGCGCCGGCTTGTCCAGCTGCTCGAACAACGCCCGGCGGCTGGCCCCGAGATGACGGGTGATCTTGCCGTTCAGGCGGTCGAGCAGCTCCCGGATCGCCGCGTTCGCCTCGGCGAGCGAGAAGAACCGCCGTTTGCGCAACCGCGCGATGATCCAGCGCTGGACGAGCTGGACACCGACCTCGACCTTCGCCTTGTCGCGCGGCTTGAAGGGCCGCGCCGGGATCACCGCGGTCTCGTAGTGCGCCGCCATCTCCGCATAGGTCCGGTTGATCCGCGGTTCGTGGAAGCACGCCTTCGTGACGCCGGCCTTGAGATTGTCGCAGACCAGCTGCGCGGGGACGCCGCCGAAGAAGGCGAGCATCCGGACATGGGCGCCGATCCAGTCCGGCAGGCTCTGGGTCCAGGTCGCCTCCGCGTAGGTGTAATTCGAGGCGCCGAGCACGCCGATGAAGATCTGCGCCGCGCCGCGCCTCGCCCGTCGCGCCGTCAATGATGTCCAGCGTGTCGCCGGCATAGTCGACGAAGACGCGCTCGCCGGCGGCGTGATGCTGGCGCATGGAAGGAGAAAGCCGACCTTCCCAGCGGCGATAGAGCTCGCAGAAACGGCTGTAGCCATAGCCGTCGCCGGGATGGGCGGATCGGTACTCCTCCCAGACCAGGGAGAGCGTTACCCCCTTGCGCCGCAGCTCGCGGTGCACGGCCGCCCAATCGGGCTGCTCCAGGCCGCGCCGCGTCCTGCCGCCAACGGCCGCGAACAGGCGGCGCTCGAGATCGACATCGGTCGCGCCCGCCGGCAGCGGCCAGGACAGGCCGGCACGGTCCGCCCGCTTCAAATACTCGGCGACGGTCGACTGCGCGACCGACAGGCTCGCGGCGATCTTCCGGGTCGACAGCCCGGCTGCCCTCAATCGGAGGGCCTCTGCAATCTTGCGCATCGGCAATCGTCTCATCTCGGGGTCCCTGCGCCTGCTCGAAGGACGCAAGGCTATCCCGCTGCACGATCGCCCAGCGGCGCTGGTCTCGGCCGGAGCACCAGGTGACCGGATGCCCCGGAATCCGTGACCGGATCAGATCGGAATCACCGACCGGATGTTATCGGAACCCCTGACCGGATGAGCCCGGAATGCGCAGTGAGCGGGTCCTCGACGAAACCCGGCTGACGAAACTCGATGATGCTGGTATCTTCCTTCACAGCGCATCGCTCCTTCCTGGAGTTTTGGCAGGCTTGATCACCCGCCACGATACGCCGCCCTCTCAACTCGCATCACCCAGTTTCGGCCATAGCTCTGGGCGCGGGCGCCGGGCCTCCAGCATCGCCGCGCATTCCCGCTCAGAGGCGGGCGGCGCCGAAGGTGTCGCAGGCGTTCGGGTCGCCGCTCTGATAGCCGCGGTCGAACCAATCGACCCGCTGTTGCGAGCTGCCATGCTGGAAGCTGTCGGGCCTGACGGCGCGGCCCGCATTGCGCTGCAGCGTGTCGTCGCCGATCCGGGCGGCGGCGTTCAGCGCCTCCTCGATGTCACCTGGCTCGAGCGAGCCGAACCGCTGCTCGGCGTGCCGCGCCCAGACGCCGCTGAGGCAGTCGGCCTGCAGCTCGACCATGACCGAGAGCTGGTTGCTCTCGCTCTCGCCGGCCTGCGCCCTGCGCTGGTTCACCTGCGGCAGGATGCCGAGCACGTTCTGGACGTGGTGCGCCACTTCGTGCGCGACCACATAGGCGGCCGCGAAGTCGCCGCCGGCGCCCATGCGCTGGTCGAGCACGCGAAAGAACTCGGTGTCGAGATAGATCTTGCGGTCGTTCGGGCAGTAGAACGGGCCGACCGCCGCATTGGCCGAGCCGCAGGCCGACACAGTGCCGCGGGAGTAGAGCACCAGCGTCGGCTCGGGGTAGCCGCCCTGGCCGGACAGGAGGTCCGACCAGACCTCCTCGGTGTCGGCGAGCACGACGGCCACGAACTGCTCGGAGGCGTCGTCGATGGTGTTCGGCCCGCTCTGTTGCGGCACCGAGAAGCCGCCGCCCCCGCCGCCCAGCAGCGCCGACGGGTCGACGCCGAAGAACAGGGCCAGCACGACCAGGATCACCGCGCCGAGCACGCCGATGCCGCCGCCGCCCGCCATGCGGACGCCGCGCCCGCCGGGCATGCCGCCAAAGCCGCCGCGCCGGTCCTCGATATTGCTGCTCGTCCGCCTGCCTCGCCAGCGCATGACACTCCCCCTCGCCCGGTCCGCTGCCAACAACAGAGTAGTTATACACCGGGTTCGCGCTATGGACAGGTCGGCGCGCCGGATGCTAGGCGCCGGCCCATGTTGCGCCGCCTCTATGACTGGGTCCTCGAGCTTGCCGAGCACAGGCTGGCGCTCTGGGCGCTCGCCGCCGTCGCCTTCATCGAGAGCTCGGTCTTTCCGATTACGCCCATAGTGATGCTGATCCCGATGGTGCTGGCGCGGCCCGAGCGGACCTGGTTGATCGCCGGCGTCTGCACGGCGGCCTCGGTCGCCGGCGGCGTGTTCGGCTGGTGGATCGGCCACACCTTCTATCAGGAGATCGGCCGGCCGGTGCTCGAGTTCTACGGCAAGGCGGGCATGGTCGACGAGTTCGCCGCCTGGTTCAACGAGGTCGGCGCCGAGGCGGTGATCTTCGCCGCGCTGACGCCCTTTCCCTACAAGGTCGTGACGATCGCCTCCGGCGTGACGGGGCTTGGCCTGGGCACGCTGATCTGGGCTTCGGTGATCGGGCGCGGGCTGCAGTTCTTCTCGATCGCCGTCCTGCTCTGGCTGCTCGGGGCGCGGGCCAAGGAGCTGGTCGAGCGGCACATGACCGCGCTCGCGACCGTCACGGCGGTGCTGATCGTGGGCGGCTTCGCGCTGGTCAGGCTGATCGGCGAATGAGCGTCTACGGGCGGATTCTGCTCGCGGGGGCGGGTTCGCTGCTCCTGCTGACGGCGGCGCTCGGCTATCAGTATCTCGGTGAGCTCGCCCCGTGCCCCATGTGCATCTGGCAGCGCTGGCCGCATGTCGTGGCCGTGCTGATCGCGCTGACCGCGACCACGGTGCTCTGGCGGCTGCGCCGGCCGCTCGCGGTGGCGGGCGCGTTAACCATGACGGTAGGCGCCGGGCTCGGCGCCTATCACGCGGGCGTCGAGCAGGGCTGGTGGCCGGGGCCGACGAGTTGCAGCGGTGTCGACCCTTCCGGGCTGACGCCGGACGAGCTTCTGACGCGGCTCTCGCAGGCGCCGCTGGTGCGCTGCGACGAGATCGCCTGGGACTTTCTGGCCATCTCGATGGCGGGATGGAACGGGCTGATTTCCGCCGGCCTGGCGCTTCTCTGGGTCGCCGCCGCGGTGCAGCGGACGCCGACCCGGCACGTCTCGCCCGAGGACCGAGGCAGCCGCGCGCGCTGACGTCGCCTCCTTCGATCGTCGACCTGCCGTAAAGGGAACCATACCTGCCCAAAGGTGTTGGGGGGCCGGTAGGTATGTGAAAATTCGGAGGATATGACATGACCGCATTGAAAACATCCGCGCTGCTGCTTGGCGCCACGGCGCTGACGCTGCCGTTGGCGTTCTCGCCTGCGGCCGCACAGCAGCAGGGGCAGAACCAGCAGGGGCAGGGTCAGCAGGCTCAGGGGCAGCAGCAGAACGCCGAGCTCGGTGCCTGCGAGAAGCTGTACCGGCTGGTCGACGAGGCAGCGGACGAGGACCTCCTCGACGAGTTCCGGCGCGCCCCCCAGGTGGCG
This sequence comes from uncultured Alphaproteobacteria bacterium, assembly GCA_963822985.1. Classification (GTDB taxonomy): domain Bacteria; phylum Pseudomonadota; class Alphaproteobacteria; order Rhodobacterales; family Rhodobacteraceae; genus Thermohalobaculum. The sequence goes on from CAWGJU010000006.1 coordinate 5,278, forward strand.
GATCAGAACGAGGCGAATGCCTGCGTGCTGATGATCGAGAAGATCGGCCAGGCCGGCGGCATCTCGCGCCAGGCCCAGGCTGAGAAGCGCGGTACCAAGGTGACGACCGACACCGAGACGTTCCGCGCAACGGACACGGTCAGCAAGAGCGTGCAGATCGAGCAGAAGGCCGTCGTGGCGGGCGAGGTTCTGGTGCGCCAGCCGATCCCCGAAGTCGACGTCGAGCAGGGCTCGGCCGAGGTTCAGGTGCGCGAGCGCCCTGGCCGCATCGAAGTCGACGAGCAGCCGGCCGAGATCGTCGTGCGCATGAAGCCGGCCAATGTTCGTGTCGCCATCGCGCGCCCGACGATCGTCGTCGAGCAGCCGGCACCCGAGATCACCATCACCATGCCGTCGCCGGGGCTTACCGTGCAGCGGGACCAGCCGCAGGTCGACGTCGTCATGGCCGATCCGACGATCACCGTCACCCAGGCCGACCCCCAGGTCGACGTCAATGTCGACGCGCGTCTCGTCGACCCGGCGACCGTCGCGGCGACGACCGATACGCCGAAGGTCGCCACGCGCACCGAGCGCACGAATGCCGCCGGCCAGCGTGTCGCACAGGACCAGGATGCCGACGTGACGGTCCGCAAGGTCGAGCCGAGCATACGCTTCGCGACCGCAGAGGTGCAGGACGACGTGCAGTATAACCGGGTGAACCCCCAGGTGACGTACGAGCCCGCCGAGCCGAACGTTGAAGTGACCTTCAACGACGAGCCGCGGGTCGAGGTTCGCCAGGTCGGCGAGCCGACCGTCCGCGTGCGTCGTCGGGGCGACGACCAAGCGATGAACGTGCAGAGCCAGCAGGGCCAGAACCAGCAGGGCCAGGCTCAGCAGGCTGCCGCACAGGGTCAGCAGGGCCAGGGCCAGCAGGCGGCTGCACAGGGCCAGCAGGGCCAGAGCCAACAGGGTCAGCAGGCTGCCATGCAGGCTCAGCCGGCCCAGCAGGCGGGTCAGGGTCAGCAGGGCGCTAACTTCCAGGCGGACGTGCAGGCGGTCGACCGCAATCAGGCCGCCATTGGTCAGGATGCCCAGACCGCTGTCGGTCAGGGCGTCGCGGCGGTCGGCCAGGGCATCGAGCAGGGCGCCGAGGCTGTCGGCCAGGGCGTAGAACAGGGCGCCGAGGCGGTCGGCTCGGCTGCGGATCGGCTGACGTCCGATCAGACCTCGCGGCTCCTCGGCGTCGACGGTAACGCTGTCGGTGGCGGCAGCCTTATCGGCGTTGCCGCCGCGGATCTCGCCGGCCGCGATGTCGTGACGTTGCGTGGCGAAGACGTCGGCGAAATCGAGGGCATATTCCGCAACGGCGGACGGACCTACGCCGTGATCTCGCATGGCGGTTTCCTCGGGATCGGCGATAACGAGATTGCCATCCCCGCCGAACGCATCGCAGTTCGGGGTGACAACGTCGTTCTGCTTGGCCTGACCGAGCAGCAGCTCGAGCAGATGCCGAACTACGACTTCAACACCGACCAGGCGGTGGCCGGCAGCGAGACCGTGCAGATCGGCCGCTACGAGTAAGCTTCGGTCGAACAGACCGATAGACCTGATTGCGAGCCCGCCCGGTTTCCGGGCGGGCGTTCTTCGTTTCGCCGGCCGTTAGCGAGCCGCAATCGGGTGCCCGAGGCGGAACCGCGCCCCGCGCTGGCGTGTTGACCTTGAGTTTCCACCGGAGGACGAGATGACGTATTCGACGATGACCTCGGCGATGCTCGGCGCGACGGCACTGGGTCTCGCCCTGCTAAGCCCGGCCGCGGCGCAGACGACCAGCGCAAACGCCTGCGGGGCGCTCAACCGGCTGATCGAGGAAGCGGGCGACAGCATCAGCCCCGACTTCGCGGACGCGGCCGAGGTCGCCAAGATGAGCGACGGCGACGCCTGCCTTCTCTACATTGACCGGGTCGAGGAGGGGGGCGGCATCACCGCGATCGCACCGGCCGAGGGCGCCGGAACGACGGCTGTGCAGAGCACGGGCCAGAGCACGGGCCAGAGCACGGGCCAGAGTGCTACCGATCAGGGCCAGCAGACCGGGCAGGCCATGGAGCAGACGGGCCAGACGGGCACCGGCGGCTTCCAGGCGGATGTCGAGGCCATCGGTCGAGACCAATCGGCCGGCCAGATGACGGGTCAGACGTCTGGCCAGACCTCCGGCCAATCGGAGGCCATGACCGGCCAGGCCAGCCAGCCCGAGACCTCGGGGCAGATGGGCGCGACGGCCACCCAGGGCGCGACTGGCCAAGGCGCGACTGGCTCGACCGGCGCGGAGCAGAGCACTGGCGGTCAGGTGTCGGCTCCCGCAACGAGTGAGCAGGCCAGCCAGGCGGCGGACCGGCAGACGGAGCAGCAGACGGCGGGCCAGGCCACGACGGAGGAGAGCGCTACCGGTGGGCAGGCGTCGACCGGCCAGCAGGGCACAGCTGCGAGCAGCCAAGCGTCGACCGAACAGTCGGACGAGCCGTCGAGCGGTCAGGCGTCGACCCAACAGTCGGACACCACGTCGTCGGACACCACGTCGACCGGTCAGGCCTCGACTGGACAGGATACCGGGCAGTCGGCCACTGAGCAGTCGGCCGCTGAGCAGTCCGGCACCACGACCACCGGCCAAGCGTCGACCGATCAGCAGGACACGACCACCGGCCAGGCGACCGGAGAGCAGGACGCGGCCTCGGCCGCACAGGAGGCCGCCGGGACCGGAGGCACCGGGCAGCAACAGGCGGAGGAGACCGCCGCCGAGCCGTCCGGCGGCGAGACGGCCCAGCAGGAGCCGGCCGCCGATCAGGCCGCGCAATCCGGATCCGAGTCCGCGGGGACGCAGGCCGCAGCCGACGCAGCTGCGGAGGCAGGTACCGAGATGGTCGTTTCGGACCTCACTGGCCGTGAGGTCGTCACGCCCGATGGCGAGGAGATCGCCGAGATCGACCGGTTCGTCGTGATCGGCGGCGAGCCGCACGTCGTCTTCAAGCGCGGCGGCTTCTTCGGGCTCGGCAGCGACGACGTGGCCGTGCCCGCGGCGCAGCTGGCGATGCAGGGCGAGCAGCTTGTCCTGACCGGCATCGGCACGGACGAGTTCGAGGCCATGCCCGAGTTCGAGTCAGAAACCGAGTCGGAGCTCGCCGCCGAGGACACGGTCCGGATCGGCAGCGAACAGTAACGCCTCGCGCAGCCTCGACGAAAGCGCCCGCCCGGCAGCCGCCGGGGCGGGCGCTTTCATGCCGGAACGCGGAGTGCGGCGGAACACCTGAGTTGCGGCAAGGGCATGGGGCACGGGCTACGGGGCAATCCAGCCGCCCGCGCGGCGAAGAAGCCGCCGTCCTGGACGCTGCTGCCCACGCATTGCGCGTTCACGCTCGAAGCAGCCGCTAAGAGCACCCTCGGTCTCGCTGTATGAGGGTGGCGGTGGACTATGCCATCGGCCACGGTCATAGCGCGATCGTGAAGCGGGCGGCCTTCAGTTGAGGGGCGGGGGCCCGTAGGTAGCAGGGCGAAGTCAGGCGCTTCATAGCAGACGAGAGGTTCGGCAATGACGACGCGGCGAGGATTCCTGCTCGGAGCGGCCGGGCTCTCGGCACTTGCTGCCGCGGGCGGCGTGTACGCTGTTCGGGCCGAGGCCGAGGCCTTCGAGGTGACGAGGACCGAGGAGGAGTGGCGCAAGCTGCTGACGGACGACCAGTTCGCCGTCCTGCGCGAGGAGGCGACCGAGCCGCCCTTCTCGAGCCCGCTGAACGACGAGAAGCGCGCGGGCACCTTCGCCTGCGCGGGTTGCGGCAACCCGCTCTACGCGTCGGAGCACAAGTTCGACAGCGGCACGGGCTGGCCCAGCTTCTGGCAGCCGATCGGCGAGGAGGCCATCGGCTACAGGACCGATTGGAAGCTGGTCCTCCCCCGGACCGAAGTGCACTGCGCCCGCTGCGGCGGCCACCAGGGCCATGTCTTCGACGACGGTCCGGCACCGACGGGCAAGCGCCACTGCATCAACGGCGTCGCGATGATCTTCGAGCCCGCCACCGGCGGCGCCGACCAGACAGGCTGATTTGCGCAGACGAAGGAGTCCGTCACCTCTCCTGTCGTCATCCCCACTTGCGCCTTGCGCGGGGATGACGGTGGCGGGTGTCCGGATGCGCCCCTCGCTCCGAGGCCGCGCCTCGGAGGCCCGCCATCCGGCCGCCAGCGGCGCCGAGCTCAGAAGTTTTTCCAGATGCTGATCTGCAAGCCCAGCCCGTCATCTGGGTTCAGCGTGTCCCAGACGACGCCCAGCTGGATGGTGTTGGGGTGCGGCGCATCGAAGGGCTTGCGGTCGTTCTCGCCCAGCCAGGGCCACAGCGTGTAGGCGATCGACGGCGCGAGTTTCAGCGTCGCGTCGTTGCGGTCGCCGAGCGGCAGCGAGCCGAAGACGCTGAAGAGGCCGAGCACGCCCTTCCAGGCCTCGTGCCCGGCGGTGAGCTCGAGGCGGAGCTCCTCGTCCGCGCCCTCGCCGCGCCACTGGAAGCCGGCGCCTGTCGAGACGAAGCTGTTGCCCCAACCGGTCTGCCAGCCGCGGCCGTAGAGCGCGCTGACGCTGATCTCGGGGACCGAGTCGGGCAGGCTGTCGGGCACCATGTCGCCGATCCAGCTCTCGACGGGCGCGCTGAAGCTGGCCTGGACCGCGGCGACGCCGCCCTGCTCGCCCGCCCAGACCTGGTGCCGCACATGGGCGCCGAGGCGGAGCTGCATGTCGGCGGCGTCGGTGGTCGAGAATTCGCCATAGACCAGCGCGCCTACCGTCCAGCGCTCGGCCAGGCCGTACTCGACCCAGAGTTGGCTGGAGTTCGCATCGGTGTCGGCCGCGCCGTCGATGAAGGCGCCGATGGGCGCGATGTTGCGCCCGGTCGTCGAGATGACCTGGCCCTGGCCCTTGGCCAGCGTCCAGGCGCCCGCCGCGGCGTCGCCGGCCCAGAGGCAGCATGCGAGGGCGAGCGCCAGGGACCGCGCCGGGAGACGCATGGGGGAGCGCACGGGAGAACGCGCGGGGGCAGGCGCTGGAAAAGGCGCTGGGAAAGACACTGGCCCGAGCCTCCGAAGGTCCGGGACTCAATGCTTAATCATGGTTAATTGCGGGTTTAAAAAGACAGCTCGCCGACTACACGGCTAACTGTCGTACATCCAACGGTTTTCTCGGGCGGATTACTCTGACGATCGCAAGCGCGCCTGGTTGGACCTGCCCTCGATCGCGTGCGCGCGGTGGACGTTGTGGACCAATGCGCCGCAGGAGCGCCGCGGCCTCGCGCCCATGCAGGCCGCGAGCGAGCTCCGCCGCAGCGTTCTTGACGGCGAGGATCACGATCGCGCCGCCGCGGTCGATGATCTCGAGATCGGCCGGCTCGCCGAGGCGCCAGCGTTGCGGCCGCGATCCGGTGTAGGCGAAGCGGTCGAGATAGAAGACGCTCAGCGACCGAAGCACCGTCTCGAGCGCCTCCGACGCCAGCGCCGGAACCGGATTCTCCGAGAACGGCGAAGCCCCGCTCGGCCCGGGCAACGGCGGGCGCGACCACGTCCGCCGAGTCCCATGTCCCGAACTCATCGACCGCCTCGGCATCGGCCTTGAGCGACCCCGGCGTCGTCACCGAACCGTAGCCGAGATCGTTGACATTGCCGCGCAGCACGAAGCCGAAGCCGAAGCCGTCGCGCGTCTCGCCTTCCAGCAGGTCGGCCCACATCTCGGGCGTGGCCGCCGGGGGCGTTCGGCCGTGGAAGTCGATGCAGGTGTGAACTCCCTGCTTCGGCGCATGGATCTGGCACGAGCCGAAGCCGGCGATGCCACATCTGCGGATCGACGACGCCCTGCACCAGCGCCGCCGCCATCGCCGCGTCGACGGCGTTGCCGCCGGCCATCAGGACCCGCGCGCCGGCCTTCGAGGCCTCGGGCTGGGCCGTGACGATCACCTGCTCGGGCATCGGGTCCTCTCGGACGGTCGGAGACTGACGGCAAGTCAACCGGCGCCGGCGCGCGGCGTCCAGCGCAAGGGGCCAGGTAACGGTCGGCCGCCAATGGCGTTGGCCGTCGATGCGTGCGGCGACCAATCAAAGCCATCCCAGCGCCTGCCGCCCCGCCCGGCTCGGCTTCCCCGTCACGGTGATGGGCGCGCCGGAGCTCAAGTCGCACGATGCCCGGCGCTGGCAGAGCGGTCCGCACCTCAAGGTATCGCTCGAGTACCTCGACGCGGTGCTCGATCACCTGGCAAAGCGCCGGATCGGCATGTACCGCATGTCCTCGGACCTCGCGCCCTATGCCAAGCATCCCGAGATGCCGCAGTTCCACCCCATGGTGGCCGAGAGCGACGCCGAGCTGCGCGCCTTCGGCGCCAAGGCCCGGACGCTCGGCATACGCCTCTCCTTTCACCCGTCGCAGTTCGTGCTCTTGAACAGCCCAGACCCCGATCTGACGGCCAAGAGCGTCTGGGACCTCGCCTCGCAGGCCGAGATGCTCGACCGGATGGAGCAGGGTCCCGAGGCGGTGGTGGTGACGCATGTCGGCGGCACCTACGGCGACCGCGAGGCGAGCCGTGCCCGCTGGCTCGGCGCCTGGGAGAGTCTGCCCGAGCATGTGCGCCGGCGGCTGGTTCTTGAGCATGACGATCTGCGCTTCAGCGCCGCCGACACGCTCTGGACCACGAGCGGACGGGCGTGCCACTGGTCTTCGACCATCAGCATTTCTGGTGCCTGAACCCCGAGGGCCTGGAGCTGCGCGATACGCTCGAGCGGATGCTCCGAAGCTGGCCGGAAGGCGTGCGGCCCAAGCTGCACTTCTCGTCGCCCCGGACCGAGTTCCGCCGCGCCGCGCGCAAGGACCGCAAGACGGCCAGGGAAAGGGGAGTGCTGCTGGCGCCCGTCTGGACCGGTCACGCCGACTTCGTGCACCCGTTCGAGTTCATCGGCTTCATGCGGCGGGCGACGGGGCTTGCCTTCGACGTGATGCTGGAAGCCAAGGCCAAGGATCTGGCGCTGCTGCGGCTGCGCGCCGACCTGCTGCACTATGCGCCCGACATGGCCGCGCGCTTCGGCCTCGATGGCGAAGCGGCGGCGTCCGTTCAGGATAACGCTGCCGGGTTTACGGCGCCGGCCGCCCGCGAGGGGCGGCCGGCGGGCTAGCGCGTGGTGCCTATCAGCCCGAGCGCCTCGAGCTTCAGCAGGACCTGGTGCGCGCAGTGATCGGGGTCGACACTCTCGGTGTCGAGGCGCAGCTCGGGGTTCTCCGGCGCCTCGTAGGGGTCGGAGATCCCGGTGAACTCCTTGATCTTGCCCTCGCGGGCCAGACGGTAGAGGCCCTTGCGGTCGCGTCGTTCGCATTCCTCGAGGCTGGTGGCCACGTGCGCCTCGACGAAGGCGCCGTGCTCCTCGATCATCTCGCGCACCGCCCGCCGAGTGGCGGAATAGGGCGCGATCGGCGCGCAGAGCGCGATGCCGCCGTTCTTGGTGATCTCCGAGGCGACATAGCCGATCCGACGGATGTTGATGTCGCGGTGCTCCTTGGAGAAGCCCAGTTCCGAGGAGAGGTGCTTGCGCACGACGTCGCCGTCCAGGAGGGTCACGGGGCGCCCGCCCTGCTCCATCAGCTTGACCATCAGCGCGTTGGCGATGGTCGACTTGCCCGAGCCGGAAAGCCCGGTGAAGAAGACCGTGAAGCCCTGCCTGGAGCGTGGCGGCTTGGTGCGGCGGAGTTCGGCGACGACCTCGGGGAACGAGAACCAGTCGGGGATGTCGAGCCCCTCCTGTAGCCGGCGGCGCAGCTCGGTGCCCGATATGTCGAGCACGGTCCAACCCTCCTCGACCTCGTCACTGGGGAAGTACTGCGCCTTCTCCCCGATGTAGACCATCTGCTTGAAGGGCACCATCTCGACGCCGATCTCGTCGGCGTACTTGGCGACGGCCTCCTGGGCGTCGTACGGCCCGTAGAAATCCTTGCCCTGGCTGTCCTTGCCCGGGCCAGCATGGTCGCGGCCGACGATGAAATGCGTGCAGCCGTGGTTGCGCCGGATCAGGGCGTGCCAGACGGCCTCGCGCGGGCCACCCATGCGCATGGCGAGATTGAGGAGCGACAGGTGCGTGGTCGCGGCCGGGTACTTGTCGAGCACCGCCTCATAGCAGCGCACGCGCGTGAAATGGTCGATGTCGCCGGGCTTGGTCATGCCGACGACGGGGTGGATCAGCAGGTTCGCCTGCGCCTCGCGCGCGGCGCGGAAGGTCAGCTCCTGGTGCGCCCGGTGCAGCGGATTACGCGTCTGGAAGGCGACGATGCGGCGCCAGCCGAGCTTTCGGAAATAGGTGCGCAGCTCGTTCGGCGTGTCGCGGCGCGACTTGTAGTCGTAATGCGTCGGCGGCTGGATGCCGGTGATCGGCCCGCCGAGATTGACGGGGCCCGCCACGTTCATCAGATAGTTGATGGCCGGGTGCCGCAGGTCGGTCGTGCCGAACACGCCCTCGGCTTCGCGCGCCTTGTCCGGCGTCCATTTGTCCGTCACCGAGAGGATGGCGAGGATCACCCCCTCCTGGTCGCGCAGCGCGATGTCCTGGCCGGGCTCGATGCCTTCTGCGAATTTTTCCGACACGTCGAGCGTGACTGGCATCGGCCAAAGCGTGCCGTCGGCCAGCCGCCAGTCGGCGACGACGCGGTCATAGTCGACCTGCCCGAGAAACCCTTTCAGCGGGTGGAAGCCGCCATTCATCAGGAGTTCGAGATCACAGATCTGGCGCGGCGTGAGATCCCAGCTGGCCAGGTCGCCGGCCGACTTCTTCAGCTTCGCTGCGCTCTCGGCCGAGACATAGAGCTCGGGGATCGGCTGGGTGTTTGCGTTCATCCGGATGCCTTTGTCGAAATCGCAGGGCGCGTGGCGGCGGAGGCTCCCCTATCGGAGCGACGCGACGCCGTCCAGCCTCTGCGGTGTTTTGACCCGTCCCTGCGCGCGTGTTACGGCCGCGGCATGAAAATTCCCCTATCGGCCTTCGTGATCGCCCGGAACGAAGAGGCACGGATCGGCCGGACGCTCGCGGCGCTCGACTGGGCCGACCAGGTCGTCGTCGTCGATTCGGGATCGACGGATGCAACGCGCGAGCTTGCGCGCGCCGTTGGCGCCGAGGTGCACCAGCGCGACTGGGAAGGATATGGCCAGCAAAAGGCTTTTGCCGAGTCGCTCTGCCGCCACGACTGGCTGCTGAACGTCGACGCCGACGAGGTCGTGACCCCTGAGCTGGCCGCCGAGATCGCGGATCTGATCGCCGCCGGCCCGCCTCCCGGCGCCTTTCGGGTGCGCATCCTCAACGTCTACCCAGGCCGCGACCGCCCGCGCTGGCTGGCTGACGACTACAACGTCGTGCGCTTCTACCACCGCGCCGTCGCGCGCTACCGCGTGCACGAACTCTTTGACCGGGTCGAATTGGAGGTGGCTCCCGGCCAGCTGCGCGGGCCGCTCCACCACTTCTCCCTGCTCTCCTGGGCGCACTTCGTCGACAAGGAGAACCGCTACTCCACCTATGCGGTCGAGACCGCGCGGCTTCGCTCGCGGCCTGTCCTGCTGCTCCGCCTGCCCTTCGAGCTGCCGCTGGCCTTTCTGCGCTTCTACTTTCTGCGCCGGCATTTCACGGGCGGCTGGCAGGGATACATGTTCGCGCTTTCAGCGGCTTTCGCCCGGACCCTGCGCGTGGCCAAGATGC
>CAWGJU010000006.1:17500-875021 GCA_963822985.1 uncultured Alphaproteobacteria bacterium
GGCCTGGGGCCTTTGGCCTCGTGCCTGATGACTGAAACTTGACATCGTGAAGAGAGAGAACACGAGACGCTTTTGGGCGTCGTGGCCAGTGCGGCCGCGGCGCGGTCTTACGTTCGTCGTGACCGTTCGGGGCTTCGTCTCCGGGCGGTAGCTGTGGGTCAGGGCGCGATTGCGTCCTCAAGCAGCGAGCACCGCGAGCGATAGGACAACCAAGAGCAGTCTTTCCAAGTCTAATGCACTGACCGAAGACCGGTCGCGTCCTGCCGAGGGCGCCGGCCGGGAGAGATCGGTGAGGGCGGGAATTGGGCTTGATCGCCTTGGGCGATCAAGCCGAAATCGGCCTCAAGGAGGCCGAAGGCCGATAGGCCACCTGAAAACAGGACCCGCGTTCACCGGATCGGATCAAGCGCGAAAAGGGCGTTTGGTGAATGCCTTGGCGACAAGAGGCGATGAAGGACGTGGCACTCTGCGAAAAGCCCGGGGGAGGCGAGAGCACCCTTTGATCCCGGGATCTCCGAATGGGGCAACCCACCTGACAATCGGAGATTGTCAGGGTTTTGTTGGATCCGCGCCGCGCCGGCCGTTCGGCCGGTTTGGCGCTGACCTGCGAAATCCTGACGATCTTTGGTTGAAACAGGTACTTTGAGGCTGAATCCATAGGCTTCAAAGAGCGAACCCGGGGAACTGAAACATCTCAGTACCCGGAGGAAAGGACATCAACCGAGACTCCGCTAGTAGTGGCGAGCGAACGCGGACCAGGCCGTGCAGACCATAAAGACGAACCGGTTGGGAAGCCGGGCCAGAGCGGGTGACAGCCCCGTAGTCGCAGAAAGGTCTGCCGTTAGAGTAGGGCGGGACACGTGAAATCCTGTCTGAAAATGGGGGGACCACCCTCCAAGCCTAAGTACTCCTTGTCGACCGATAGCGAACCAGTACCGTGAGGGAAAGGTGAAAAGCACCCCGACGAGGGGAGTGAAACAGACCCTGAAACCGAACGCCTACAAACAGTGGGAGGGAGCTTGTCTCCTGACCACGTACCTTTTGTATAATGGGTCAGCGAGTTGGTCTCACGAGCGAGCTTAAGCCGCTAGGCGTAGGCGCAGCGAAAGCGAGTCTGAACAGGGCGTTCAGTTCGTGGGATCAGACCCGAAACCAGGTGATCTAGCCATGACCAGGCTGAAGGTGGGGTAACACCCACTGGAGGGCCGAACCCACGCCTGTTGAAAAAGTCGGGGATGAGTTGTGGCTAGGGGTGAAAGGCCAATCAAACCTGGAGATAGCTGGTTCTCCGCGAAATCTATTTAGGTAGAGCGTCGAGCGAATACCCCGGGGGGTAGAGCACTGGATGGGTAATGGGGCCCCACAGGCTTACTGATCCTAACCAAACTCCGAATACCCGGGAGTACTACTCGGCAGACACACGGCGGGTGCTAAGGTCCGTCGTGGAAAGGGAAACAGCCCTGACCGACAGCTAAGGCCCCTAATTCGTGGCTAAGTGGGAAAGCATGTGGGACGGCCAAAACAACCAGGATGTTGGCTTAGAAGCAGCCATCATTTAAAGAAAGCGTAACAGCTCACTGGTCTAGTTAAGCTGTCCTGCGGCGAAGATGTAACGGGGCTCAAGCCACGAGCCGAAGCTTCGGACTGCGCAAGCAGTGGTAGCGGAGCGTACCGTGATAAAATCCACGCCTGTTCTGAGTCTTTACGTGTCCTATCGGCCTTCGGCCTGCTTGAGGACGTGAAGGCGCACCGCTCCGGCGGAGTGCCCGACCGCGCTCAAGCAGCGAGCGAAGCGAGCGGTAGCGCCAGAGGGCTCTGCGCAGGCTTGAGGTTTGGCGATGAAGCCGGGGCGCAAGCCTTACCGGTGGAGCGATCGGTAGCGAGAATGCTGACGTGAGTAGCGATAAAGCGGGTGAGAGACCCGCTCGCCGAAAGTCCAAGGGTTCCTGCTTGAAGCTAATCTGAGCAGGGTGAGCCGGCCCCTAAGGCGAGGCCGAAAGGCGTAGTCGATGGGAACCTGGTCAATATTCCAGGGCCAGCGGGATGTGACGGATCGCGGTTGTTGTCGTCCCTTATCGGATTGGGGCGGCCTCGAAGCGGTCCCTGGAAACAGCCCCGCATATGACCGTACCCGAAACCGACACAGGTGGACTGGTAGAGAATACCAAGGCGCTTGAGAGAACTGCGTTGAAGGAACTCGGCAAAATGCCTCCGTAACTTCGGGAGAAGGAGGCCCCGTCGGTGGGCAACCATCGGCGGGGGGCACAGACCAGGGGGTGGCGACTGTTTACTAAAAACACAGGGCTCTGCGAAGCCGCAAGGCGACGTATAGGGTCTGACGCCTGCCCGGTGCCGGAAGGTTAAGAGGAGGTGTGCAAGCACCGAATTGAAGCCCCGGTAAACGGCGGCCGTAACTATAACGGTCCTAAGGTAGCGAAATTCCTTGTCGGGTAAGTTCCGACCTGCACGAATGGCGTAACGACTTCCCCGCTGTCTCCAACGCAGGCTCAGCGAAATCGAATTCCCCGTGAAGATGCGGGGTTCCCGCGGTCAGACGGAAAGACCCCGTGCACCTTTACTACAGCTTCAGACTGGCGTGCGGCCAGCGATGTGCAGGATAGGTGGTAGGCTTCGAAGCGGGGACGCCAGTCTCCGTGGAGCCACCCTTGAGATACCACCCTTCGCTCGCTTCACGTCTAACCGCGGTCCGTCATCCGGATCCGGGACCATCTGTGGCGGGTAGTTTGACTGGGGCGGTCGCCTCCCAAAGAGTAACGGAGGCGCGCGATGGTGGGCTCAGAGCGGTCGGAAATCGCTCGTCGAGTGCAATGGCATAAGCCCGCCTGACTGCGAGATCGACAGATCGAGCAGAGACGAAAGTCGGCCATAGTGATCCGGTGGTCCCGCGTGGAAGGGCCATCGCTCAACGGATAAAAGGTACGCCGGGGATAACAGGCTGATGATGCCCAAGAGTCCATATCGACGGCATCGTTTGGCACCTCGATGTCGGCTCATCTCATCCTGGGGCTGGAGCAGGTCCCAAGGGTATGGCTGTTCGCCATTTAAAGAGGTACGTGAGCTGGGTTTAGAACGTCGTGAGACAGTTCGGTCCCTATCTGCCGTGGGTGTACGAGACTTGAGAGGAGCTGCCCCTAGTACGAGAGGACCGGGGTGGACGGACCACTGGTGGACCTGTTGTGGCGCCAGCCGCAGTGCAGGGTAGCTATGTCCGGACAGGATAACCGCTGAAGGCATCTAAGCGGGAAGCCCCCCTCGAAATAAGGTCTCGCATGAGGAGCGTGGCAGACCACCACGTCGATAGGCCGGGGATGCAAGCGCGGTAACGCGTTCAGTCGACCGGTACTAATCCTCCGATTGGCTTGATCCGATCCGGTGAAGGCGGGTCCCCCTCGCCAGGCCCCAGGCACCACGCCAGAGGCCGGGCGACAGGGACGCCGGACCCGATCTCCTCGCCCGCAAGGGCCAGGACAGTGCACTGAAATCTGGAAAGACAGTCGCGTCCAGGCAGGACGACAGAGCGATCACGGTTGGCCTGGGATTGGCCCAGTGCCGACCCGGGGGATCACCCGGCGTCGGGGCGAGAGCGCCCGACACCGGCATCGATCCGCCGCTCAATGTCGTCCGACACCTGCCGGACATTGCATGCCGGACATTGCAAGCCCCCGCCCGCCTCGAGCGCGGCCTGGAGGCTTCCAAGGTCTGGTGGCCACAGCGCGAGGGAAACACCCGGTCCCATCCCGAACCCGGCCGTTAAGCCCCGCCGCGCCGATGGTACTGCGTCTCAAGACGCGGGAGAGTAGGTCGCCGCCAGACCTCAGCGACATGCCTCGACAAAGCCCGGAGCCACACCCGCCCGCGTTCTCTCTCTTCACCGCCGCGCCGCGGCTCCCTTGGCAAAGCAGGGGGCCGCGGCCCCATCCAATCCCGCCCGGCAGAGCGCCCGCCGAGCAAACACACGACTGACGCGGGGTGGAGCAGCCCGGTAGCTCGTCAGGCTCATAACCTGAAGGTCGTAGGTTCAAATCCTACCCCCGCAACCACCGACAGTTGACCCCCGGACCGAAGAAATTCGGCCGGGAGCTCATCACTCCCAGCCGCTTCGCAAGTCCTCAGGATCCTTGCGAGATTTCCGTTCAGCATCGCCCGGAGCCCGTTCTCGGCCTCCGGGTCCGGCGTCAGCACGACCTTGATCAGACCCGCCAGCGTCTCGTGCGCCCGCTGCACCAGCGACGCATCCCGCAGCACCTCCTCGGGCGCGCGCACTTGCGCGGCATAGGCCTCGGCGAAGTTCGGCATGGGCAGCACCGCCGGAGTTTCTGCCTAGAATCTCGTCGAGCCGTGCCTGGACTTCGTCACGCTCACGCTGGCGTTGGGTGAGGCGATCGCGCAGGGCGCGGGCATCGCCCTCTTCGTCCTCGATCTGATCGAGCAGCCGCTCTATTTTGCGCTCCGCGGCGGCGAGCCGACGGCGCAACCCGTCTTCCTCGCTCCGCGCCGCTTTACGCTCCGCGGCGAGGTCCGCCGTGACCTTGGCCACGAATTGCTCGGCCCTCTCCGGTGCGAGCAGGCCGCGCTTGATTGTGGCCAGGACACGCGACTCGATCGCCTGCCGGACGATCGTGACGTCATTGGTGCACGTTCCCCGGTTCTTTCTGATTGAGCAACCGTAGCGGTCCTTGGCCACGATCGCGTAGTTGCCGCCGCAGCATCCGCAAGTCAGAAGCCCCGATAGGACGTACTGCTTTCGGTGCGCGCGGTTCAGCGGCTGACCCGTTGTGTCATCCAGCTGAATAGTATGGGCGTGGAACGCCGGGCAATCCTTAACTCGCTGCCAGAGCTCGTCGTTGACGATCCGTAGGGATGGCTCTGCCGTTATTATGGGATCTTCCGCCAGCCTCGCTGTACGTTTGCCACTAATCGGGTCCTTGCGAAACTTCATCCGACCATATACAATCTCGCCGATGTAGGCGCGATTGCGAAGAATACCGTTCTGCTTCTTTGCGTCTCCGCGAATTGTGGTGCCGACCCACTCCCCGCCGCGAGGGCCCAGGGATACGTTCAGCGTTCAGGTTGCACGCGATCTCTTGAGAACCTGTCCTGGAAGTTTCTCAGCGTGCCAAGCGGCGTAGCATGATCTTGATCATGGCGAGCTTGACGAGGGCTTCCGCCGTTCGGGCGAGGTGCTCGTAGTCGCGCGCGAGGCGGCGGTTGCGCCTGATCCAAGACAGGGTGCGCTCGATCCAGCGTTTTGGCAGCACGGCGAAGCCCTTCGTTCCGGGTTCGCGGCGCACGATCTCCAGACGCCATGTGCCGGCCGACGCGATGGTCTCGGCGGCCTTCGGCCCCTGGTAGCCCTGATCGGCGAACACGGTCTCGATGAAGGGAAAGCGCCGCCGCGTGCGCTTGTCGAGCACCAGCGCGGCGCCGTCGCGATCCTGCAAATTGGCGGGGTGGATCACGACGCGCAGCATCAGGCCGAGCGTGTCGACGAGCACATGGCGCTTGACGCCCTTGGTCTTCTTGCCCGCGTCAAAGCCCGTTTCCTGCGGTTTGCGCCCCCTTTTTCCGCCGATTTGACCGTCTGGCTGTCGACGATCTGCGTGTTCCAGCTGATGGCGGGCGGCAATTCCAGAGGAAGGTGGGCGCCCGTTCCAGACGATCGTGGGCGCGGATTCCAGACGATGCTGGGCACGGTTTCCAGCTGATCGTGGGCGCCTGCGCGACGGGCGTGCTTCGGCCGACAGCATGACCGGGCTACGCGGCCCTCGTGATCAGCGAGGAGTTGCGGATGCCCACCGAGAGACTGTCGATGCGCCGGATACGAGACCTTCTGCGACTGAAGCTTTCCCAGGGCCTGAGTGACCGGGCCATCGCCACGGCGCTGTCGATCTCGAAGGGCTCGGTGGGCGCCTACCTGTCGCGGCGCGCGCGGCGGGCCTGTCGTGGCCGCTGCCGGCCGGGCTGGACGACGACGCGCTGGAGCTGCTGCTCTTCCCCGGCCAGGTCGGCGCCCGCACCCCTGAGCGGCCGGTCCCCGACTGGCCGGCAATCGACCGCGAGCTGCGCCGCAAGGGCGTGACGCGCGCGCTGGTCTGGGAGGAGTACCGCGCCGCCCAGCCCGACGGCTACAGCTACGCCTGGTTCTGCGAGCGCTACGACGCCTGGAAGGGCCGGGTCCGGCCGACGATGCGGCAGACCCATGTCGGCGGCGACAAGGTGTTCATCGACTTCTCCGGCGACGGCATCCCCTTCGTCGACCGGCAGAGCGGAGAGGTCCGCGAGGCCAGGCTGTTCGTCGCGGCCATGGGCGCTTCGAGCTACACCTTCGCCGAGGCGCGGCCCGCGGAGACGCTGGAGGACTGGATCGGCGCGCAGGTCAACCTGTTCGCCTTCCTCGGCGGCGTGCCGCGCCTGGTCGTGCCGGACAACCCCCGCGCCGTTATCCTCGCCCCGGACCGCTACGAGCCGGGGCTCAATCGCACCATGGCCGCCATGGCCGAGCATTACGGCGTCGCCGTGCTGCCCGCCCGGTCGCGCAAGCCCAGAGACAAGGCCAAGGTCGAGGCGGCGGTGCTGGTGGCTCAGCGCTGGGTCATTGCGCGGCTCCGCAACCGCTGAATTCTTCTCGATCGAGGAGATCAACGCCGCGATCCGGCCGCTGCTCGACGAGATCAACGCGCGCGTCATGCGCGACTACGGCGCCAGCCGCGCCGACCTCTTCGCCACCCTCGACCGGCCGGCCCTGGCGCCGCTGCCCGACGAGACCTACGTCTTCGCCCGCTGGAGCCGTCCCCGCGTCGCGCCCGACTACCATGTCGAGATCGAGGGCTTCTTCTACTCCGTGCCGTTCGGCCTGATCCGCGAGACGGTGGACGCCCGCGCCACCGAGCGCACCGTGGAGATCTTCCACCGCGGCCGGCGCGTCGCCAGCCACGCCCGCGGCGTCGGCCGCCGCGGCGGCCATGTCACCGATCCCGCCCACATGCCCGAGCCGCGCACCGCCGCTACGCCGAATGGACGCCGGCGCGCATGCTGGCCTCCGCCGAGAAGGTCGGCCCCTCGGTCGCGGCGTTCTGCCAGGCCGCCATGGCGGCGCGGCCCCACCCCGAGCAGGGCTTCCGCACCTGTCTCGGCGTGCTCGCCCTGGAGAAGGGCTACGGTGCCGCCCGTCTCGACGCCGCCTGTCGGCGCGGCCTGCAGATCGGCGCGCGCTCGGTCAGCTCGATCCGCTCGATCCTCAAGACCGGCCTCAGGACCGGCCTCGACCAGGCCTTCCTCGAGCCCGCCCCCGACACCGAACCCCTGCGCCAACCCCTGCGCCACGCCAACATCCGCGGCCAGCGCTACTACCACTGAAGAAGGAGATGGATCCCGTGCTCGCCCACCCCACCAGCGACCGCCTGCTCGCCCTCGGCCTGACCGGCATGGCCAGGGCGCTCGACGAGCAGCGCCGCATCCCGGCCTGCGACGCCATGACCTTCGAGGAGCGCCTCGGCCTGCTCGTCGACCGCGAGGCCGCCGAACGTGACAGCCGCCGCCTCGCCACTCGGCTGAAGTTCGCGGCTCTCCGCCACGCCGCCTGCGTCGAGGACGCCGACCTGCGCACGCCCCGCGGCCTCGACCGCGCCGTCTTCGCCCACCTCGCCGACGGCGGTTGGATCGGGCGAGCCGAGAACCTACTCATCACCGGCGCCACCGGCCTCGGAAAGAGCTGGATCGCCTGCGCCCTCGGCCACAAGGCCTGCAGGGACGGCCGATCCGTCCTCTACCACCGCATCCCGAGGCTCTTCGAGGCGCTCGCCATCGCGCGCGGCGACGGCCGCTATGCGCGCACCCTCAAGACCATCGCCCGCGCCGAGCTGCTGATCCTCGACGACTGGGGCCTCGCGTCGCTCTGCGCCGCCGAGCGTCGCGACCTGCTCGAGATCCTCGAGGACCGCCACGGCCGCGCCGCAACCATCGTCACCAGCCAGTTACCCGTCGACGCCTGGCACGACGTCATCGGCGACCCCACCCTCGCCGACGCCATCCTCGACAGGCTCGTCCACAACGCCCACCGTCTCGAACTCGTCGGCGAAAGCATGCGCAAGCTCAAGGCCGGACGCAAAAGGCTTGACCTCGACCCCGAGACCTGACCCCCTCATCCCATAGGCCGAGGCGACCGCCCATCATCCTGGAACGGGCGCCCACAATGCGCTGGAATGCGTGCCCACGATCACGTGGAATGGCCGCCCAGCATCGCTGGAATATGCAGTCAAAATACGCCCAGACCGTGCTACGCGGCCCTGCGCGAGGCGGAGGGCCGCGCGCCCCAGCCCAGTGCGGCGATCGTCGACAGCCAGACGGTCAAATCGGCGGAAAAAGGGGGCGCAAACCGCAGGAAACGGGCTTTGACGCGGGCAAGAAGACCAAGGGCGTCAAGCGCCATGTGCTCGTCGACACGCTCGGCCTGATGCTGCGCGTCGTGATCCACCCCGTGTACCGCACCCGGTTCCCTGGACAATAGTTTGCACTACGCGGCCGCCTTGAGGTTGGCCGCCATCCAGCGCTCTCTCGCGGCCGTGGGGCTGACGAGGCCGTTCTTCTCGACCAGCCACTCAGTATTGTAGCGGGCGACGAACGCGCGAACGGCGTCGCGGACCTCCTTGATCGTCTGAAAGATCCGTCCGTACACGACCTGCTCCTTGAAGGTGCGGAAGAGGCGCTCGATGACGCCGTTCGTCTCGGGCTGGGCGACGAAGGCGTAGCTCGGCGTCATGCCCCAGGCCTTCACCTGGCGCTGGAAGTCCTCGGACATGAAGGCGCTGCCGTGGTCGTGCCGCAGGGCGAGACCTCGGGCGGCGTCGCGGCCGAGGTGCCCGAACTGCTCGGACACCGCCATGCTCATCGCCTGCAGGGCCTCGTGCCGGGTGCCGTGCTTCGTCACATGCCAACCGACGAGCTCGGCGTTCCAGTGCTCGGCGACGCCGAAGAGCCAGACCTTGCCGTCGCGGGCGGTGGTGATCTGCGTCGCGTCGATCGCCCACATCACGTTCGGCGCCTCGGTGACGATCCTGCGATCGTGCGTCTGCTCCGGGCGCGGGCGTGCCCGATGCGGCGAGAGGAGCGCGTTCTCCCGCATGAGGCGAAGCACGCGCTTTCGCGCGACGCGCAGGCCGTCGAGCACACGCAAGCGCGCCCACACCTTGCGATGCCCTTCGCCCGACCAGGGCGAGCGCACGAGGTCGGCCCGGATCGCGGCGAGGAGATCGGCGTCGGAGATCGCGGGCTTCGGTCCGCGCCGGCCGGGCGTCCGCTGCGGCCGCTCCTCGGCGACGGCGGCCCTCGCGGCGTAGAACGACGAGCGCGCCACGCCCCAGACGCGGCAGACGCGCGCGACGCCGTAGCGGCGGCCGGTCGTGGGAGAGATCGCCCCGGCCGTCACCGCGACCTCCTCCGGGCCAAAGGGCCGCTCGGGCGCTCCATCCTCGCGCGCAGGAGCTCGTTCTCCATGGTGAGCTCGCCGATGCGCTGCATGGCCGCGGCGAGATCGGCGTCGGCGGTGTCGCTCTCGCGCTCCTTCAGCGCCCCGTCGAGCGCCGCCTCGGCCTTGTCGCGCCAGCGCTCGAGCTTGTGGACCGGCACCCCGAGCGCGCGCGAGAGCAGCTCGACCAACTCGCCCCGGAGCATCCGCATCACCACCGCCCGCTTGCGCGCCAAGCTCCAGCGCTGCCCGTGGCCGAGCGGCCCGACCTCCAGCCGACCGCCCTCGCTTGCTGCCTCGCCCGTGGACAGCGTGGACGGGCTGCACCCGCCCACCCTGCCCACAGGCGCATCAACAGCAGACGCTCCTTCGCGCGAGTTCATACTGGTGTCCCTCGTCTCGCTCATCTCGATTTCTCCTCGGACAAAATGGTGTCCAAGGAAATCGGGGCCAGCTCAGCCAGAGATCATGGATCGGCGGGGGCTGCGCTACCCGAGCGATGCTCGAAGAACCTGTCCTGGAAGCTTTCCCTCAGCGTGCCAAGCGGCGTAGCATGAGCTGATCATGGCGAAGGCTCGACGAGGGCTTCCGTCGTCGGGCGAGGTGCTCGTAGATCTGCGCCGCGAGGACGAAGCGGTTGCGCCTGATCCAAGACAGTGGATGCGCTCGAGCGCATCCAGCGTTTTGGCAGCACGGCGAAGCCCTTCGTTCCGGGTTCGCGGCGCACGATCTCCAGAGCGCCATCTGCCCGGCCGACGCGATGGCTCTCGGCGAGCCTTCGGCCACTGGTCAAGATCATGATCGGCGAACACGGTCTCGATGAAGGGAAAGCGCCGCCGCGTGCAGGCTCTGTCGAGCATCAGCGCGGCGCCGTCGCAGATCCTGCCGAAATTGCGGGGTGGATCACGTGAGCTGGCCCCGATTTCCTTGGACACCATTTTGTCCGAGGAGAAATCGAGATGAGCGAGACGAGGGACACCAGTATGAACTCGCGCGAAGGAGCGTCTGCTGTTGATGCGCCTGTGGGCAGGGTGGGCGGGTGCAGCCCGTCCACGCTGTCCACGGGCGAGGCAGCAAGCGAGGGCGGTCGGCTGGAGGTCGGGCCGCTCGGCCACGGGCAGCGCTGGAGCTTGGCGCGCAAGCGGGCGGTGGTGATGCGGATGCTCCGGGGCGAGTCGGTCGAGCTGCTCTCGCGCGCGCTCGGGGTGCCGGTCCACAAGCTCGAGCGCTGGCGCGACAAGGCCGAGGCGGCGCTCGACGGGGCGCTGAAGGAGCGCGAGAGCGACACCGCCGACGCCGATCTCGCCGCGGCCATGCAGCGCATCGGCGAGCTCACCATGGAGAACGAGCTCCTGCGCGCGAGGATGGAGCGCCCGAGCGGCCCTTTGGCCCGGAGGAGGTCGCGGTGACGGCCGGGGCGATCTCTCCCACGACCGGCCGCCGCTACGGCGTCGCGCGCGTCTGCCGCGTCTGGGGCGTGGCGCGCTCGTCGTTCTACGCCGCGAGGGCCGCCGTCGCCGAGGAGCGGCCGCAGCGGACGCCCGGCCGGCGCGGACCGAAGCCCGCGATCTCCGACGCCGATCTCCTCGCCGCGATCCGGGCCGACCTCGTGCGCTCGCCCTGGTCGGGCGAAGGGCATCGCAAGGTGTGGGCGCGCTTGCGTGTGCTCGACGGCCTGCGCGTCGCGCGAAAGCGCGTGCTTCGCCTCATGCGGGAGAACGCGCTCCTCTCGCCGCATCGGGCACGCCCGCGCCCGGAGCAGACGCACGATCGCAGGATCGTCACCGAGGCGCCGAACGTGATGTGGGCGATCGACGCGACGCAGATCACCACCGCCCGCGACGGCAAGGTCTGGCTCTTCGGCGTCGCCGAGCACTGGAACGCCGAGCTCGTCGGTTGGCATGTGACGAAGCACGGCACCCGGCACGAGGCCCTGCAGGCGATGAGCATGGCGGTGTCCGAGCAGTTCGGGCACCTCGGCCGCGACGCCGCCCGAGGTCTCGCCCTGCGGCACGACCACGGCAGCGCCTTCATGTCCGAGGACTTCCAGCGCCAGGTGAAGGCCTGGGGCATGACGCCGAGCTACGCCTTCGTCGCCCAGCCCGAGACGAACGGCGTCATCGAGCGCCTCTTCCGCACCTTCAAGGAGCAGGTCGTGTACGGACGGATCTTTCAGACGATCAAGGAGGTCCGCGACGCCGTTCGCGCGTTCGTCGCCCGCTACAATACTGAGTGGCTGGTCGAGAAGAACGGCCTCGTCAGCCCCACGGCCGCGAGAGAGCGCTGGATGGCGGCCAACCTCAAGGCGGCCGCGTAGTGCAAACTATTGTCCAGGGAACCGGGTGCGGTACACGCGGACCTCCGCCAGGCGGGCGGGAAAGTCTTTTTAAAAGCGGCGATCCGCTCCTCGTGTCTCGCGCATGATGGCGCGGCCGCGCCGACAGCTTCGAGTAACCGAGCCCCTTAAGCTCCCGGCTGAGCGTCGCCTCGCTGACGGAAATGCCGAACGTCTCCCACACCCAGGCGGCGAGATCGATCAGCCGCCACCGCACCACGCCGTCTGTCGCCGGGATCGGCCCGCGCTCGACGATCCGCACGAGCTCGGTCCGCTGTGCGTCGTTGAGCTTCGAGCGATTGCCCGGTGGCTTGCGGCTCACGAGCCCGTCCGGCCCCTCGGCGTTGAACCGCTCGACCCAGTCCCCGCACGATCTGCCGCCCGACGCCGCCGGTCTCGGCCGCCTCGGCGCGGCTCCCTCCATCATAGATCACGGCCAGCGCCAGAAGGCGGCGCGTCTGGTCCGCGTCCCGGCTCGACCGCGCCAGCCGCTTCAGATCCGCCGCAGTGAAGTCCCCTCGAAGCGCCAGCGCCCGTCCCATCCCTGCCTCCTGCCCGTTTTCGACAGTGAGTCAGAGATCGGCAGTCTTGGGAATCCCCCACGCGAGTCGGCGCTATCGCAAGCCGGTATTACTGAGGCGGTTTTAGGGGACCGGGAAACGGCGTTAAGTGTTCTTGGAGGTGTCCAGGTCTCCCGCATCTCCTTGTGTGGCACGGGATCGGCGAAGAACGCCGAGTCGCACTCGGCACGGAGCTGCACCGCGCGGTCGAGAGCCCGCCGAGGCTGTCCTTCGCCGCTATTTCTCCAGCACGTAGCTTCCGGGTGCGTCCTGCAATGGCGGGTGATTGCGACTGCCGATCGCTGGGGGCTTGCCCTTCCTGCCGGAACGGACCGCCAGCCAGGCCGCCCAGTCGGGCCACCAGCTGCCCTCGCGGCGGATCGCCTCCTGCAGCCACTGCTTCGGCGTGTTCGCTGCTTCGCCGCCGTCGAGCGCCCAGTGCGCGCCCTTGCCGCCCGGCGGGTTGATGATGCCGGCAATGTGGCCGCTGGAGGCGAGGATGAACCGCACGTCGCCGCCGAAGAGCTGCGTGATGCGCCACGCCGCATCCCAGGGTACGATGTGGTCCTTCTCGGCGCCGACCGAATAGCAGTCGAGGGTGATGCGGCCGAGGTCGATCGCCTCGCCCTTGAGCTTGACCTTGCCGGGCTTGACGAGGTTGTTCTCGCGATAGGTGTTGCGCAGATACCAGCTGTGCGCGGCACGGGTCATCCGCGTGCCGTCGCTGTTCCAGTAGAGCAGGTCGAAGGCCGGCGGCTTATTGCCCAGCAGGTAGTTGTTGACGACGTTGGCCCAGATCAGGTCGTTCGACCGCAGGAGGTTGAACATGTTGGACATCTCGGTGCTGTCGAGATAGCCGCGTTCCATCATCTGGCGCTCGACGACGTCGAGGCCCTGGTCGTCCATGAAGACCGCGGTGTCGCCGACCCGCTCGAAATCCTGCAGCGAAACCATGAAGCTGGCCGAGCGGAACCGCTTGTCGCCCTTCGCCGCGAGAACGGCCAGCGTCATCGTCATGAGGGTTCCGCCGATGCAGTACCCCATCACGTTGACCGTCTTGCTGCCGGTGATCTCGCGCGCGACGTCGCTCGCCTCGAGCGGGCCGAGGTCCATGTAATCCTCGATCCCGACCCCATCCATCGACGCGTCGGGGTTCTTCCACGAGACGACGAAGACGGTGAAACCCTGAGCCACCAGGTAGGCGACCATGCTGTTCTTGGGCTGCATGTCGAGAATGTAGTACTTGTTGATCCAGGGCGGAACGATCAGCAACGGCACGGAGTGGACCTTGTCCGTGGTTGGCTCGTACTGGATCAGCTCGATCAGGCGATTGCGGTGGACCACCTTTCCCGGCGTCATCGCGAGGTTCCGCCCTGGCGCGTACGCGTCGGCGTCCACCATACTGAGCCGCCCGGCATTGAGGTCGGCCATCAGGTTGCGGGCGCCGGCAGCGACGCTGGCGCCGCCCGTCTCGATCGCCTTCTTCAGCGCCGCCGGGTTCGACATCAGCATCAGCGTCGGACTCATCGCATCGACGAACTGGCGGAGGTGAAAGTTGACGCGCTGCCGTTCGGCCTCGTCCATGTCGGCCGTGCCGCCATGTTCCAGCAGCCAGTCCGAGGCGAGCAGGTAGACCTCCTTCAGCAGCCGGTAGGCGGGGTTTGATCGCCACTCGGGCGCCGCAAAGCGCTTGTCGGCTGGGACCGAAGCCGGACCTTCCGGCGGCGACGGCTCCACCACGCCCATCCAGCGCTGCCCTGCCTCGCGCCAGGCGTCGAGCGTCGAGCGCCACAGGTCCTGGTTGAGCTCCATGACGGATTTCGCCGTCTCCGGCCTCGCGAGGGATCGCAGCCCCACCGTACGGAGAGCCCTCGCGATCTCCGCCCAGTCGAGGGGAACGACCTTGTGCAGAGGGTTCGCGTTCCACATCTGGGCGATGGAGCGCAGCGTCGGATCCCTGGAAAGAACGTCCTCGATCTGCCTGGTCCCATCGGCGATCACGCCCGAGGCCGCGGCCGGCGGCACCGGCCACGATTTGCCGGCCTGGTCCGCGGCGGCGGGTGCCGAGGCGGACATTTGGTCCATCCAAGCGGCCCACATGCCCAGGATCGCCTCTGGTCCGGGCTGTTGGGCGCCCGCCCGTTCCTGCGCCTTCTCGTTTTCCTCAGCCAATGGTCAGAGCCCCTCACTCTCCTCGGATCGACTTCCGTGGCCGGGACGACCTAGAGGTAGTGTTCTGCGCCGTAAGCATAGCAGGCAATTTGCTCGTTTGACCACCTCCAGGCACAGTTTCATCTGCTCCCACAGGCCTCGGCGGCGGGCTATCTTCGGTCGCCTGTGTCAGCCGGTGGTCGCCGCACTACGTGCAAATTGAGCAACTTTCACTCGCCTTCCTTGGAGATGGCTTCGAACGCCGGTGACCCTGAGGTGCGGCGCCTTCACAAGCACCGGAACGCTCTCTCTCTCTCGGCAATCTGCGACTGAGCCGACGGCCTTCAGAGACGGGCCTTCAGATACGTCGCACGGCCTCGGCCAGCATCGCGCGTACCTGATCGGCAACGCGTGTGAGATCCGGATTCTCGATCGCCTGCATGGATGCCACAGGGTCTATGGCGCTGATTTCGACGCCATCCGAAACCTGCCGAACGATGACGTTGCACGGGAGCATGGCGCCGACCCGTGGCTCAATGCCAATCGCCTTGTGCGCCATGGTCGGATTGCACGCGCCCAGAATCCGGTATGCGTCCATATCGACGTCCAACTTCTTCTTCATGGTTGCTTGCGCGTCAATCTCGGTCAGAACGCCGAAACCCTGGTCGGCAAGAGCCTTCCGAGTCCTTTCTACCGCCTGTTCAAAGGTGACGCCTTCGAGTGTTCGATCGATGGTGTAACTCATAAACTTCTCCTGCACTTGCCAGCGGGTCTGTGATTTTACTTCGCCGTTCGGAGCCGAGCGTCTCGTCTATGCAAATCACTGCTGCGGCCGTGGCGTATCGGCGCTGCTGGGCGGCAGTGTCGGATAGACGATTTGAGGCATCTCGCCGGTCAGGCTGTCGAGAAACGCCGCGATGCTCGCTTCCTGGTCGGGGTCGAGCGCCGCGCCGAGCTGGGCCGAGCCCATCACCCCGACCGCGAGATTCAGATCCCAGACCGAGCCTGAATGAAAATAGGGTGGCGTGATGGCGATGTTGCGCAGCGTCGGCACCTTGAACACATAGGCATCCTCTTCGGCGCGCGTAACCTCGAAGCGGCCCTTGTCGCCCGGCGGCATGATTGCCCAATCCGGTTTCTCGACCACACCAAAGGGCTGATAGCTGTTGCCGCCGAGATTGATGCCGTTGTGGCAAGCCGCGCAGCCCCGATCGATGAAGGCGCGCAGCCCCGCCTGCTGTTCCGCCGTCATCGCTGCGTCGTCGCCGCGGAGAAAACGATCAAAGGGTGCGTTCGGGGTGATCAGGGTCTGCTCGAAGGCCGCGATCGCGGCCTCGGCATTCGGAAAGCTCACCGGATCCGGGTCGTCCGGGAAGGCAGCGGCGAAGAGCGGTAGATAGCCGGGGATGCCCTTCAGCTGCTCGACCACATGCTCTGCCGACGAGCCCATCTCGACCGGGTTGACCATCGGTCCGCCTGCCTGCTCGGTCAGGTCGGCCGCCCGACCGTCCCAGAACTGCGCCGTGTTATAGGTCGCGTTCAGAACCGTGGGCGAGTTGCGCCCGCCCTTCTGCCATCGATGGCCGAGCGAGACCGGCGCGAGGTCCGCGCCGCCCGTGCCGAGATTGTGGCAGGTGTTGCAGCTGATGTTGTGCCCCTCCGACAGGCGGGGTTCGAAGAACAGCGCCTTGCCGAGTGCGACGGCGGCCGGGTCGGGCGGCGGGTCCGGAGATTCAGGGATCGGCTCGAAGAGGGCGAGCGCCTCCTCGCGGAGACCGGGGTCAGCGGCAAGCGTCCAGCTGCCTCCCACGCCGGCAAGGATGGCCGCGACCGAGATCCTCAAGAGTGCAGTGCGTGTCACGCCGAACCTCCTGTGGGTTTCTTGCTGTGGATTTCTTGTAAGGAGGAACTTGTCGCATGGACTGCTGCCGGTGCCATTGATGCAGATCAGTATGAGCTTCGCGATTTGTGGGATGGGGACCGGAGCCTTTCAGCGGCCCGTCGCAATTGGTCTGCGGCAGGGGCGAAACGGGCGAGAGAAAGGCCGGCGGCAGACACTGGATTTCGCAGGTCGCCTTGTCGGCGTCCTATACGCCATCCATAGCCGCATGTTCCCGCCGTCATCGAGCCTGCACCGTGGATCACCGACATTCCTGCCTCACTCGCCAGACTGGCATAAGCAGGCAGACTTTGCCCCAGCTCGCCCACGGAACGCGGCGGACCTGCGCGGCTCCCGCAGGTCCGGCGGAAGCCTCGTCGGGGCGTGTCCCGCTGGCGGAGCCGTGCCAATTCCAGTAGCCGACCCTCACGCCGCCTCTGCAATGAGGCGCTCCCGCCACGGGGCGCCCGCAGCCCGATGACGACCACGCTGTCAAACGACGGTTCCGAACAGCGCACCGATCCCGGCCGTCAGCGCCATGGCGAGCGCGCCCCAGAAGGTGACCCGCAGCGTCGCCTTCATCACGTTCGCACCGCCCGCCCGGGCGCCGAGCGCGCCCAGGATTGCGAGGAACAGCAGCGAGGCGATCGAAACCCCAAGGACCAGCGCAGAACGCGGCATCAACACCACCATCGCCAAAGGCATCGCCGCACCAACCGCAAAGGTCGAGGCCGAGGTCAGTGCCGCCTGGATGGGACGCGCCGCCGTCACCCCCGAGATGCCGAGCTCGTCGCGGGCATGGGCGCCGAGCGCGTCATTCGCCATCAGCTGATCTGCCACCTGGTGCGCAAGATCGGAGGAGACGCCGCGTTCCATGTAGATCCGGGCGAGTTCCTCGCGCTCGAATTCGGGCTGCGTCGCCAGCTCGGCCCGCTCGCGCGCAAGGTCCGCCCGTTCGGTGTCGGATTGCGAACTGACCGACACGTATTCGCCCGCCGCCATCGACATCGCCCCCGCGACGAGGCCCGCGACCCCCGCCACCAGCACGTCCGATGTCGCGGCCGAAGCCGCAGCCACGCCGACGATGAGACTGGCCGTCGAGACAATTCCGTCATTCGCGCCCAGAACCGCCGCCCGCAGCCAGCCGATCCGCGAGACCAAGTGCTTATCGGGATGGGAGAGCCTGATCATCAGGGGTCCTTTCGGCTCATGCGGGGGGCAATTGCAGTCCGGGCAACCGGCCGGAAGCTGGTATGGGAGGATTATCGGGTGTTCTGACAGCTTCTCGCGGCACGATCCTCAGTGCCCTGAGAGCGTTCAGGATGACGGCCACGTCGATCAGTTCCTGCAGCAGGGCGCCCTGCACGGGAGTCAGGTAGCCGAACGCCGCGGCAATCATCCCGGCGACCGAGAGCCCGATCCCGGCAGCGACGCTCTCGAGCGCGATCCGGCGCGAGCGCTGCGCCACCTCGATCCCCGGCAACAGGCGATCGAGGTGATCGACCAGAAGGACGACGTCCGCTGCCTCGGCGGAAGCCGCCGCCCCGCGCGCGCCCATGGCGACCCCAATATCGGCGGCGGCAAGGGCCGGTGCATCATTGACCCCGTCGCCCACCATCATGACCGGGCCGTTCTTGCGCTCGCTCAGAACCAGAAGCACTTTCTGATCGGGGCTCAGATCGGCCCGAACGGCGTCGAGCCCCAGCCCCTCCGTCACGGCCTCGGCCACGGCGCGACGGTCGCCTGTCGCCAGGAGGATGCGGGCGATACCCAACCTGCGCAGTCCTGCCAGCAGGTCTGACGTGCCGGCACGCAGCGCGTCGGCCATCACGAGATGACCCACAAGTCTTCCGTCCACGGCAAGCGAGACGACCACCGACCCCGCCTCAATGACCGCGCCCACAGGGTCGGCAACGCCGGCCTTCGAGGCAACGAAACCTGCACCTCCCACGACGACCCTTCGTCCATCGACGGTTCCCGCGACGCCTTCGCCCGGCGTCTCGACCACGTTTTCAGGGATCGGCAAGGCGGTCCCGCGCGCACGCGCGGCCGCGACGATCGCTTGTGCGATCGGGTGTTTCGATGCCTGATCGAGGGCTGCCGCGAAATACAGAACCTCGTCCTCGGACATGTCGCCACGCCTGTCGATCGACACGATCTGTGGTCGCCCGTCGGTCAACGTCCCGGTCTTGTCCAGGATCAGCGTCGTGATCCGGGCCAGCGCCTCGAGAGGTTTTGCCCCCTTGATCAGAACCCCGAAATGGGCCGCCCGCGACAGCCCGGCCACCAACGCCACCGGAACGGCAAGGATCAGCGGACAGGGTGTTGCGACCACGAGGACTGCAACGGCGCGGATCGGATCTCCGGTGAACCACCACGCGGAGGTCGCTAGCGAGACCGTGACGGTCAGGAACAAGAGCGAATAGCGGTCGGCCAGCCGTGCCATCGGCGCCTTGGACTTCTGCGCCGCCTCGACCAGCCTGACGATCCCGGCATAGGTACTGTCGGCCGCCCTCAGTGTGACCCTGAGATCGAAAGCCTCGCCGGCGTTGGTCGAGCCGCTCATCACATCCTGCCCGTGCGCCAGCCGGGCGGGCATGGACTCGCCCGTCAGTGCCGACTGATCGAGTATCGCGCCCGCGCTCTCGACCGTCCCGTCCACAGGGGCAACGTCGCCCTGCCGGATCAGGAGCAGGTCGCCCGGTGCAATGTCGTCCAGAGGCACCTCATCGAGCGCTCCGTTCCGGTGGCGGGTGGCCGTCCGGGGCACGCGGGACAGAAGATCGCTCATCTCTCGGCGGGCGCGACCTTGCGCGAAACTCTCGAGGAAGGTACCGCCCGAATACATTAGCGCGACCACCGCCGCCGCCAGCGTTTCGCCGAACAGCAGTGCTGCCGACATCGACAGCGCCGCCACGATGTCGAGTCCGACCTCGCCCTTCCAGAGGCTTCGCACGATCTCGACGCAGAGGGCCGCAAGGACAGGGGCGACACCTGCCGCCCACACGATCTTGGCAAGGTCCGGCTGCCCGGCGAGCCAAAGGGCCAGGCCGGACACCAGACCAAGAAGCGCCAGGCCCAGCAAGGCAACGTTCAGGCGATCACGAAACAAAGGTGTCATTTGGTGCATATCCCGGCTTCAAACACGCGCTCGGGGTCTGGACGGGTCTCGAACAGCCGTCCCACTCTCGTTTCGCGAAGATGGTCGCCCTCGCGGTCAATGAAGAGGGCGTTCAGATTGCATCTGCGGGCCAGTTTCGCGCCCTCCAGGCTTCCTTTCACCATCAGGGCCGTCGCCCAAGCGTCAGCCTCGGCACATGTCCGCGCGACGACCGTGACCGAGGCGGGCGAGGCTGGCACGGGCGCGCCGCGGTGTGGGTCCATGGTGTGCGACAGGCGGCGGCCCCCCACCTTGACCCAGTGACGGTAGTCTCCCGAGGTCGCCACGGCGGCGTCCTGAAGCGCGAGAATGGAATTGGGCGCGCGGCGATCGGGGTCGGGCGCCTCCACCGCGACGGTCCAGGCTTGCCCGTCGGGCCGGAGCCCGAGGGCGCGTATCTCGCCGTCGATGCCGACAAGGCCAGCCTCGATGCCGTGCTCGCGCAGCGTCTCGGCCAGCCGGTCGACGCCATACCCCTTGGCGACGCCGTTCAGGTCGAGCGCAAGTGGCGACGTCTTTCGGACAAGGCCAGTCGCCGCGTCGATCTCGAGCGCATGATGTGCGGGCACTCGGTCGGCCGTCATCGTGGTGCGGAGACGGTCGGGTGTCGCGGCGTCCGGCCCGAAGCCCCAGGCCGTCACCGCGTCGCCCATGCCGATGTCGAAGGCTCGGTCCGAGGCGCGCCCGATCTCGAGCCCGAGCCGCAGAACCTGCCGCAGCCGATCCGGGACCACCACCCATTCGCCCACGGGCGCCGCGTTGAGGCGCATGAGGTCGCTGTCGGGCTTCCAGGTGGACATCTGGGCATCCACCTCGTCGACGGCGGCCTGCAGTGCCGCGCGGGCCGGGGCCGGATAAAATCCCGGCGGCGCGAAGAACGTGGCCTGCCAGCGCGTGCCCATTGTGGGGCCGTTTAGAGCGTGGCGCACCAGCTCAATAGACATCTTCGACATACCGACCCTCCGCCTTCAGCGCCGCGGGCGTCAGCCCATCGGGTGCAAGCATTTCGGCCATCGCGTCGGACACGCCCGCAGCCATGTCGCGCCCGCCGCAGACCATTACGCGCGCACCGTCCCGGATCAGCCGGGCCACCTCGGCGGCCTCATTGCGCATCGCGTCCTGGACGTAATGCGGACGCGTCCCGCGCGAGACGGCCGTGACAAGCTGGGTAAGTCGGCCCTCGTCCTGCCAGGCGTGCATTTCTTCACCGTAGAGAAAGTCGCTGTCCAGGTGGCGCATCCCGAAGAAGAGGTGGATGGGCCGCCGCCGCGCATTGCCGCGCACGAACCCCGCCAGCGGTCCGATACCAGTTCCGGCGCCGATCAGGATCAGCGGCGCGCCGCCCCGGCCCGGCTGGAAACCCGGATTGCGACGCAGGAATGCGGTCACCGTGTCGCCGGGCTCCAGTGCGGTGAGTTGGCCAGAGCAGAGGCCGCCAGGCTGCTTTTTCACCACGATCTCGACGAACCCGTCCCGGCGCGCTGAGGCGAGCGAGTAGAGGCGCGGCACGGGCGATCCCTCGGGCAGAATGCCAATCAGGTCACCCGCAACGAAGCGTCCGAAGCCCGCCCCAGTCAAACGCTGCCAGAGGGTCGCCTTCGGCAGGGAGAAGCGGAGGATCGCGGTCGGGGCCTGCACCTCGGCGCCGTAGTCCCGGCGCGAGACGAGGCTCAGCGTCTCGGTTTGCGGAAGAACGGGCTGGTGCGACAGTTCCAGTTCAACTCCCAGCGCAGCCCCAAGCGCCCGGCCCCAGCGGGCGAAGTCCTGCGGCGACTGGCGGTCGACAGTTCGAGAGGCAGGAGTTCGGCCCAACCCTTCGCCTCGGCGGCTGCCGCGACGGCCTCGGCGAAGGCGCAGTAGGCGGGAAAGCTTCGGTCGCCGAAGCCGAGCACGGCCAGAGGGATGACACGCGCGCGATCGGCGGCGCTCAGGCGGTCGAGGAATCCCTTGGCCGAGGCGGGCGCCGCACCGTTGCCATAGGTCGCGGCGAGCACGATTATCCGCTCGGCCCGGGTGTAGCGCTCCGGGGCGAAGCCCGACATCGGCCCGGCATGCACGCTCTGCCCGGCCTCTGCCAGCGCGGCGTGCAGCGTTGCGACGAAGCCCCAGGTGCTGCCGCCCTCGCTGCCGACCAGCAGGATCGTCGCGGCGCGCCCCGCGGGCTGATTGCCGCGGATGCGCGGCCGCCCGCGCCGCCCGGCGAGCCAGACCAAGACGCCGGTCGCGCCCATCGCCGGCACGCCGAGCGCCATCAGCCCTAGCACGAGGCCAAGCGTCGCCGCGCCCTGTCCGGTGTGCAGCATGTAGATGGTTTCCGAGATGCGCTCCCACCCGGTCAGGTCGGCCCACGCCAGGAGCGCGCCGCTACCCTGATCGAGATACCCGGTTCCCCGGTCGGTCTTCAGCGTGAACACGTCGCTGGCGTCGCCCGGATAGGGAAAGCTCAACTCGCGCAGCTCGGTGACGGGCGTTTCCCTCAACGCAGGCATCAAGGCGAGCGTGAACCCGGTCTCGTTGGTCACCTCGGTCGGCATGACCGGCGCTGCGCCGCCGTCAGGCAGCAGATCGAAGGTCGAGGCCGTCATCCACAGGGCGGTGGCGGAGGAGAGGAGAAGGCCGATCACCGCAATGCGGGCGATCTCGACATGCACGCGACCGGCGAGCGGCCCACGCAGGGGCGCGAACCAGTGCCGCCAGCCGCCCGCCCGCCGCGCGACCAGCGCCGCGCCCGAGAGCGCTAGGACCAGCATCGCCGCCGCCCCCGCGGCCATGGCGATGCGGCCCCCGTCACCGAGGAACAGCGAGCGATGCAGGTTCGTCAGCCACCGTTCGACCTGGTTCGGGTCGGCCGAGGCCACTCCTTCACCCGTCGCCGGGTCGATCACGGCGGCACCGGGCGCGCCCTGATCGAACCAGTAGGCGGTGATCCGGCCGGAGGGCTGTCGGCGGATTTGCTCGACGCCCGGATAGACCGCCTGGATGCGGTCCGCGAGGGTGGCGACCGTCAGGCCTGCCTCCGCCTGCGGCGCGGCGAGCCGCTCGGCCGCAGGGAAGACCGACAGCGCCGCGCCGCTGAGCGCGAGGACGGTGACCAGCGAGAGGGCCAGAAGACCCGGCCAGCGATGGAGTGCACGGATCATGGCCCTCACCCCTCACATGTCGTAGGCGAAGCTGGCGACGTAGCGGCGGCCAGGCGCGGGCGTGCCGGCGCCACCAGTCGTGAGCGGCACCGCCACCTCGTTCGGGCTGTCGCGCATGTCCTCGACGGCCGCGTCGATGTGGAGCGTGTAGCCCGCGTCGAACAGCGCGTCGGCAAGGTCGAGGGTGATCTCGAGCGTCCGGCCCGCGCCGACACTGGCGCCGGTGATGCCGTTTACCTGCGCGGTGTCTCCGCCCGTGGCACGGTACCAGTCGCTCAGATGCTCATAGTATTTGGACTTGCCGCCAGCCATCCAGAGGCTGCCGACATAGGCACCCGAGCCATCGGTGACGTAGAGCGCGAGATAGGCCCCGTCGCCGCCATAGTTGTTGAGGGTCGTGGTCAGCGTCACCGGTCGTGCCATGGCGAGGCCGGGAAGCGTCAGCGCAGTGGTGAGCGCGAGCGTTGCGAGTAACGATTTCATCGGATGGATCCTTGTTCGGAGAGGTGCTGCGGAGCGGGTCAGTTCACCTGGACCTGCGGAGGAGCGCCGTTCCCGAAAAGGCCGTTCTGCGGCGGCGCGACGGCGCCGGCGGGCGCGGGATTGCGGGCGGAGCCGCGATCGTCGTCGTCATCGTCGTCGTCATCATCCTCGTCGTCGTGATCGTCGTCGTCGTGCCCGCGCCGCGAGCCGTCCCGCCAGCGGCCGTCGTCGTCGTCATCGTCGCTTGCCAGAACCAGCGGCATCGTTTGCGCCCCGTCCTCAAAGAGCGCGGCGATGGGTCGAAGGGCGCCGCCCTCGGGGGCGTGCATAGCGCTCCAGGCCGGGAGGCCGATGGCTGCGGTCAGCGCCGTGGAGGCGATGAGAAGCGTAGGGTCTTTTTCATGGCAGGTCTCCTTTCGTCTGCTGAGGACAATCTGGAGAGCCGACCTGAGGGCTTCCTGACGGAGCGGCGATTCCCGCTTCAGCTTGCCGTCAGGAAGAAAAAGGCCCCGCCAGGCAGAGCTACACGTTCAATTCCTCGGGGCATAGCTTTCGGGCGCCTCTGGGGCGTCGAGAATCCCGCCTGACCTGGATCCGCACCTTACTGAAAAGGGCGCAGCGAGTGATCGCTGCGCCCTCCGCCGTTTCCACGCCCGACCGGGAGAAGATTACTCGTCGAGGTCGCCGATGCCGTCATCGAACGTTGCGATGATGTCCTCTATCCCGGCGAGCACTCGTTCGATCGCCGACCGACGTGAAAGGATGCCGGGCTTTGTGTTCATGGCCTCCACCACAGCGGCAGCCATCGGTCGCTTGCCCGTGAAGACAATTGTGCGCACCAGACGTTCAACGCCGGCAGGTTCGAGATCCTCCCTTGCGCAGAGATCCGCATAGGACCGGTCCCGCTCCTCCGACCAGAACTCGGCAAAGGCGGCGCGGATATCGTCTTCCGGGCCCAGCATCGGCAGGCGATGGTCGATGAACCGCTCGATGGCCTCCCGCTTGTTGCGCAACTGGGCTTCGGAGACGAGGAGATCAAAGATGCGGCGGCGCTGCTCTTCCGCGCGCTCCGAGCCTGCACCACCCGCCCTGGACGCGGTGGTGAATGCGATCAGCAGAGCGAGGATGTAGGCCACGTTGATCTCGTCGTGCCGGATCAGCTCCAGCTCGAAGTCGATGTCGTCGAGCGGCGACGGCTCTGGGTCTCCACCGCCTTCGCCTCCCTCACCACCGTCCTCGTCGCCGCGGCCCTGGGCCAGGTCCAGATACTTGCTCTTGTAGTCCTCGAACTCCTGCGGTGTCAGAGCGAGATCGTCAGGGTCGAATTCTGAGAAGGTCGTCAGCACATTGCGGACGCGCATGACGTTCCTGAACGCTCGCACGACACGGCGGCTTCGAAACGCGATAGCTGGTCCTCGTAGGGCGGGATCAGGATCGTCTCGCGGGCATTTTTGTCGGCGAACAGCGCAATAGCTTCGTCGGTGCTCTCCTTCAGGTCGCGGAAGCACACAATGTTGCCGTGCGACTTCTCCTGCCGAAGGATTCGGTTCGTTCGAGAGAAGGCCTGGATGAGGCCGTGGTAGCGCAGGTTCTTGTCGACATAGAGCGTGCTGACGGTCTTCGCGTCGAAGCCGGTCAGGAACATGTTGACGACCAGCAGGATGTCCACGCCCTGCTCCGGAGCGAACGGCTTCCGATCCCGGTCCTTCACGCGCTTCGCGAGGGCCTTGTAGTAGCTGTAGAAGGCCTTGCCATCTCTGACGCTCTCGTTGACGCCGTAGCGGGCGTTGTAGTCGCCAACGCAGGCGGCAAGCCGGTCGCGGCGGGGCAGCTGCGCTGCCGTTGGCGCGCCCTCGGGCATGTCGACGTCGGGGATCAGGCCGTCAGCCTCCGGATCTTCCTCGTTGTCGGCGTAGGTGAAGATCGTCGCGATCTTCAGGTCATGCGCACCCGCCTGCCGGCGCGCCTCGAACGCATCGTAGTAGGACAGGAGCGCGTCGACCGAGCTCACCGCCATGATCGCCCCGAACTGCCGGCCGCGTGTCTTGCGGTCGTGGTTCTGGATGATCCAGTCGACAACCGTCTCGAACCACTGGGGGCTGCCGTAGATAGCGTTGAGCCGCTGCATCCGATCGCGACGCTCGCGGGAAGTCTCCGCCGCGCTGGTCTCTGCCGGAGATGACCCCTGCGGGCCAAGATACTCCACCGAGAAGCGCAGCACGTTCTCATCGCGGATGGCATCGGTGATGACGTAGCGGTGTAGGCATTCGCCGAAGAGGTCCCCTCGTCGTGCGCATGTTCACCGCGTTGTCGGCGAAGATCGGGGTTCCGGTGAAGCCGAAGAGCTGCGCACTGGGGAAGAACGTCGTGATGCGCGCATGCGCGTCGCCGAACTGAGATCGGTGGCACTCGTCGAAGATGAAGACGACGCGGGCGTTTTTCACTCCGCCCATGACCTCGGCGAAACGCTCGCGCGAGACGGCGCCGTTGAGCTTCTGAATGGTGGTGATGGCGAGTTCGAACCTTCGAGTTGGCCAGCTGCCGCACGAGCTCGCGCGTGTCGTCCGTGCCGTCGACCGAGCCAGGCGAGAAGTGGTTGAACTCCTTCGTCGTCTGGTAGTCGAGGTCGGCGCGATCGACGACGAACACGACCTTGTCGACCTTGGGAATGGCGACGAGGTTCTGGGCGGCCTTGAAGCTGGTCAGCGTCTTTCCCGAGCCGGTGGTGTGCCAGACATAGCCGTTGGCGCGGCCTTGCATGACGCGCTCGGTGATTGCCTCGGCGGCATGGTACTGGTAGGAGCGCAGCACCATCATCACCCTGTCGCTCTCATGCCGCACGACGTAGCGCGCGATCATCTTGCTCAGGTGGCACTTCTCGAGGAAAGCGTCGGCGAAGGCCTCGAGGCGGTTGATGGCGAGGTTGTCGGGACCAGCCCAGGCGAAGGTCGGCTTGAAGGTCTGGTGGCGGTTGTTGGCATAGTAGCGGGTGTTCACGCCGTTGGAGATCACGAAGATCTGGATGAACTGGAAAGTCCACCGGCGGCCCTGAAGCCATCGCGCTGGTAGCGGTTGATCTGGTTGAATGCCTTCTTCAACTCGACGCCGCGGCGCTTCAGCTCGATCTGGCTGAGCGGCAGGCCATTGACCAGCAGAGTCACGTCGTAGCGGTTCTTCCGCCGGCCCTCGATGCCGATCTGTGTGGCGACCTGGTAGCGGTTGCGGCACCAGTGCTCGCTGTTGAAGAACTCGACATAGAGTGACGTGACCCCTTGTTTCTCGTCCACAAGCTGCTGGAATCCGGACCACAGGAGAGGGACCGGAATGAAGCGGAACAGGTTTACCGAAGAGCAGATCATCGGGGTGCTGCGCGAGCAGGAAGCCGGCGCGTCGGTCGCGGATGTCTGCCGCAAGCACGGAATGTCGTCGGCGACGTTCTACGCCTGGAAGGCGAAGTACGGCGGGATGGACGTGTCGGAGGCGAAGCGGCTGAAGGCGCTCGAGGCCGAGAACGCGAAGCTGAAGCGGCTCTACGCCGACGCGATGCTCGACAATGCCGGGCTGAAGGATCTGCTGGCAAAAAAATGGTGACGCCCGCCGCCAGGCGGGAGGCGGTCGCGCACCTGAGGACGAGCCTCGAGGTGAGCGAGCGGCGGGCGTGCACCCTCCTTGCGGCGGACCGGAGCGTGATCCGCTACCGCGCCAGGCGCCCCGACGACGCTGCCTTGCGCGCCCGGTTGCGCGAGCTGGCGGAGCAGCGCCGGCGGTTCGGCTACCGACGGCTGCATGTTCTGCTCCGCGGCGAGGGCTGGACGATGAACCGCAAGAAGACCCAGCGGCTTTATCGCGAGGAGGGCCTGGCGGTACGCCGGCGTCGGTCGCGGCGCCGGATCGCGGTGGCGCGCACGCCGATCCCGACGCCCGAGGGCCGCAACAGCCGCTGGTCGACGGACTTCGTCCATGACCAGCTGGCCGACGGGCGCCGGTTCCGGGTGCTGACGATCATCGACGACGTGACCAAGGAGTGCCTCGCCGCGGTGCCGGAGAGATCGCTCACCGGCAAGCGCGTGGTGCGCGAGATGAGCGCGCTGATCGAGCGGCGCGGCCGGCCCGGCGCGATCGTCAGCGGTCGCCAGCGAAGTGCGCCACCGGTCCGAGCACCGCTGGCGACGGCACCGAATTCACCTCCTCAGCGGTGCTCGCCTTCACCCAGGCGGCCAAGCTCGACTGGCGCTACATCGCGCCCGGCAAGCCGACCCAGAACGCCTTCGCCGAGAGCTTCCAAGGGCGGATGCGGGACGAATGCCTCAACGAGCATCTGTTCTTCTCGATGAACCACGCCCGCGCCGTCGTTGCGGGCTGGGCTGACGACTTCAATACCGCGCGGCCGCACTCGGCGATCGGCTACATGACGCCCGCCGCCTATGCCGCGACCCTGAAGCCGCAACGGGCATCGGCGCTACGCCATATTGAAAGCTCCGCACCGATGCCCGTTGCTACCGTCGCGATCACGCGCAATTCTCAACTCACGATTCCAGTGGCCCCTGGATGAAGCAAGGGGGTCACGTCATCTCGAGCGAGGGTGTGAACTCGAACTCCGGCACGTTGCCGAGCTCGCGCTCGGCCCCGCCATCCGGGGTCCAGAACACCTTCCCCTTGCCGATGTAGTAGTTCTTGATGCTTGGGGTGGCAGGCATCAGTCCTCCATCTCAATGGCTTTCGGGGTGGCGAGCGCGGTTGCGCTGCGGGGCGAGCGGGCTGAGCTGTTCGGGCGACGAGCCGACGAGGTCAGTTGTCGTTATTCAGGAACGGGGACCGATCGCGCGCGTCGGCGCGCTGCAGCAAGCCGCTCTCTTTCTGACCGTAGGAACACCGCATTGGGCCGCCTGCGAACCAAGCAAAATCTTACCGGGAGCGTCCCAACAAAGTGTCGAGGGCGAGGTTGTCCTGCTTGCGGAACGCGATGAGCAGGAGACAGGAGGCGAACGTTATGCTCGTCGGATAGAACACGTGTGAGTTGAATACGATCCGATCGACGCCCGAGATGTACCAGCGAAAGGGATCCAGGATCGCCCACCAGACGCTGACTGCTGTCGCGCCGTTGATGAGAGCTTGAATGGGCAGCGCCAGCCGCCGCCAAAGCCCGAGCACGCAAAGCGTTCCGATCAGGACCTCTCCGCCTCCGGCGATTATACTAACGACGGCCGCCATCGAGCCGTCGAGTTCAATATTTCGCTGCACCATCAACGGCGCACTTCCAGATACGAGCTTGTTCAATCCAAACCAGATGAGCAGAAACCCCGTGGTGACGCGGAGTAGAAGGAGAGTGACGCTCCTGGCAAACGGGGAAGTGATTGCTCGGCCCAAAGACAAATCATTCCCCCTGCAGTACGGCTGAACCACTTTTGGTTCGATCTGTGCACCGTAGCAGAAAACTGCACCTTCGGCGCCGCGAATGTTCCTGCAGTGCCCGGAGAGATCGTCCGGAACGAGCGTTAGGCGGCCCTCCGGAACCTTCCATTTTGACTATCTACTAATCCTCCAGCTCCATGGGTCTCAGCACGTACCGGATGGCGAAGGAGAGGCTCATCTCTCCTTCCAGGCTCCGCCCGGCCGCGAACGCGGTCGCGCAGCCGGCGTAGCGGACGAAGCCGTTCGGGCCGGCGAGGCCGAGCAGCGGCGCGTCCGTCAGCACGCGGCGGACGATCCGCCGACGAAAGGCGTTCAGCTCGGCGCCGATCTCGGCCGCCGGTTTGCCCGCCAGCACGAAGAGCTCGGGCGTCATGACGATCAGCTGCGGTCTGCTCCCTGGGTGGCCGGCGCGCTCGTCATCCTCCGCCGCCTCGTCGGCATCGAGCACGATGATTGCCGGGCGCGCCGTCTCGGACAGCGCGACCCGGTTCCGGCCGGCGCTGAGGACGCCGGGCACCTCGGCCGCGATCGCGACAAGGCGCGCAAGGATCTCCTCGCGGCCATCAGCCATTGGCGTCCTCCACCAGGTGCATCAGGATTTCGCCCGAAGCCTCGCCGTCGGGCCCCGGCCGCGGTGCGTGCGCTTCGATGCGCCAGGCCCTGCCGCCGAACACCAGGTTGCCGCCGTCGAGCTCGGCGGGCGCGATGTGGGCATCATCAAGCTCGCGCCTGCGCACGAACGCACCCGGGCGCACGGTGCCGAGCTCGAACTCCTCCGATGCGTCGGTGCTCCTCGTCCGCTCGATGATGGTGACGGCAACCGGCGCAACATCGGGACGGTTCGGCGTCAGCGAAGCCGGTAAGCCGAAGGTCTTGTAGATTGGATCGTAAAGGAGCGCCGCATAATTCATTGCAACCTCCGTGCGGACTGGTAGAGACGCGCCAGAAGAACGAAGAATCAAGCAGCAAACGGAAATCTGTCGCCATAGAGTTGGCGCAGTACCCGGATCAACCGCTCGCATCCCGAAACGAAGGAGCAAATCTTAATGACCGATCGTGTCATCGATCACGACGACCTGCTGCACATCACCTCGGACATCGTCAGCGCGCATGTCTCGAACAATCCGGTGCCGCTGGGAGAGCTGCCTGGCCTGATTCAGACAGTCTATTCGACGTTGACCGGGCTAAGCACCCCGGCTCCCGAGCCGAAGGTCGAGCTGACGCCCGCCGTCAATCCGAAGAGGTCGGTGACCGACGAATACATCGTCTGCCTCGAGGACGGAAAGAAGCTGAAAATGCTGAAGCGGCACCTCTCAACCGCCTACGACATGACGCCTGCCGAATACCGGGCGAAGTGGGGACTGTCGCACGACTATCCGATGGTGGCGCCGGCCTATGCGAGGAAGCGCCAGGAGCTTGCCAAGAAGATCGGGCTTGGCCGAAAGCCGGCCGCGACGGCGGCTGCTCCCAGACGGAAGAAGGCCGCTTCCTGACAGCGACAGCCGGATCGAGCCTTGCCGACTGCTGATCCGGATCGGTTCTCAATTCCTAAAACCGACCTGGCGAGAAGCACCCGGTTCACTCGTGACGGGGATGACCCGCGGTGGTTCCTCCATCGATCTGGAACGCCGCGCCGGTGACGAACCGGGCGTGGTCGGAGGCTAGGAACAGGATCGCCGAGGCGATCTCCCCGGGCGCCGCGATGCGCCGGAGCGGCGCATAATCCGCCATCCACCGCTCCGCCGCGGCCGGATCCTTCGCCCGCTCGATGCCATCGCGCCGCACCATGTCCGTATCGACGTACCCGGGACAGACGCTGTTCACCCGTATCGCCGGGGCAAGCTCCAGCGCCATCGCCCGCGTCATGGTCACGACGCCGCCCTTTGAAGCGCAGTAAGCCGCGAGGCCGACCTGTCCGATCAGGCCGGCGTCGGATGCGACGTTGACGATGTTGCCGCCGCTGCCGCGCAGGGCGTCAAGGCAGGCCTGAATGCAGAAGAACGTGCCCTTGAGGTTCACGTCGATCATCTCGTCCCATGCCGCCTCTTCGCACGTCTCGATGGGGCCGCTCCTGCCGATCCCGGCGCTGTTGACCAAGACATCGAGCCCGCCGAGGCCTTCCAGCGCCGCGGCGACGATCCCGCGGCACCCGGCAGCGCTGGCGACATCGCCCGGCGCCGGGACAAGTCGTTCGCTGCCGAGCGCGGCGATCCCGGCTTCCGTCGAGGTCGCCGAGCGACCGTTGAGGGCAACGCGCGCCCCCGCGTCCAGGAAGGCCGCGGCAGTGGCATGCCCGATGCCCCTCGAGCTTCCGGTGACCAGGACACGCTTGCCGTCGAAATCGATTTGCACTGCCGTCGCTCCCTCGGCGCGGTGGCGCACCAGCGCCTTTTCGAGCAATTGAGCCAGCCGCCCGGAAAGAGGAGACTGCAACCGCCTCCCGCTGCCCCAGTCGGATCGTGGGCTCAGGAACCTGCCAGCAGCTTCAGGATCAGGGACCCTTCGGCCCGGCAATGAGCCACGCGATGAAGCCAATGACCGGAAGAATAATGATCACCAGGACCCAGATTACCTTGGCCGCTCCCGAGGCGCTGCTCGTCACGATTTTGTAGATAGCCCAGATATCAAGAGCCAGGATGACCAGCCCGACTAGGAATTCCATGGCACGTCCCTCGTTACCGCTGATCGGAGAGGCGCGCATTTCGTTCCACTTGTCCACCCCTCAATGAAACCGGTCCTGGATACGGCCGCGCCCGCGCCGCAGGGCATCAGGCACAACTGCGGGGGTCTCGGAGGTGTCGATCACCTCGAAGTCATGCGTCAGCGTCGCAAAGTCACTTCGAGCCGGTTTTCCGCCGCTTTGCAGAAGGCCGCTTCTTGGAGGCCGGGGCTGCGAGACCTTTGGCAAACGCCTTCTGCTGACGCTGCAACTCCGCGGTCCAGAAACCACGGGCCGATCCGGCGGCGGTGTTCGCGGCGCTCAGCCACATGCTGAGAAAGGGATTCTTCATCGGGGCGCTCCTGGGGACAGGCTCGATAAACGGCCTGTCCCCGACGGGGTTCCCAGACGAAGGATGGAGGCGAGGTGATCTCCTCCCCCTGCGCGGCGAACGCGATCATGCTCGTCAGTTGCTCGAGAAGATCCTGACCGCCAGCCGCGGGCGCTTGTTGATCGGCAGGATCGACGCCTCGGTCTTCACCTCGATGGCGCTGCCGTCCGGCCGCGAGATCTGCCGGGCATAGATCGGCAGGCCGACCGTGTTGACGGTCTCGATGAGGTTGGCCGGCGCGCCGTGCGTGACGAAGGTGTCGAGCGTGCCGAGCGGGAAGGCGATGCCCTCGCCGGCCGGGATCAGCGTCTCGGTCGTCCCCGTCGAGAGCGTGACGGTGGCGTTGTACTCCTCGAATACGATGCCGGCGAAGGGGAAGCGCCGGCGGGTGTCCTCGCGGAGCGGCTGGGCGCCGGTGGATGAGAAGTACTTGTAGGCCTCCTCGACCTTGGCATGCCGATCAGCTTGTCGAAGAACTCAGGGCTGACGAGGGCGAGCACGCCCGACATGGTCTCGCCCTTCAGCTCGGTCTCGACATGCCGGAGCACCTGGCGGACCTTGGCCTGGACCTGCGTGCCCGCCGTGCCGAGCACGAAGTCGACGGCGAGCTGGGCAGGCCGAACTCGCTGAAGTAGTCGTAGAGCGTCATGCCGGCGCCGTCCTTCACGATGCCGCGCAGCGCGTTCACCTCCATGTACTCGCGGGTCTGCGCGTGCTTGACGCGCATGCGCGTGAGCTTGCGCTCCA
Source organism: uncultured Alphaproteobacteria bacterium (assembly GCA_963822985.1). Classification (GTDB taxonomy): domain Bacteria; phylum Pseudomonadota; class Alphaproteobacteria; order Rhodobacterales; family Rhodobacteraceae; genus Thermohalobaculum. Next base: position 49,902 of record CAWGJU010000006.1, read on the forward strand.
TCACGGTCGCGAGCGGGTCGGCGGCATCGGCGACGCCGAAGCCGCGGACGCCCTGGATGTCCTTCGGCGTGATCACGTCGTCATGCGGGATCGAGGGCACGGTGAAGGAGCGCATGGAGCGCGTGTCGCGGTTGGCGACGGTGGCGGGTCCGCCGAGCGGCACGGTCGGCAGCAGGTTGAGCACGCCCTCGGCCTGCTCGATGATCACCGAGCGCTGGGTCACGCCCTCGAAGCGGAAGAGGCCCATCAGGCCGAGCCGGGTGTAGACGTTCGGCAGGATGTTGATCGCCTCGGTCATCTCGGCGAGCGAATAGCCGCCCGCGTCGAACGGGTTCATCACGACCATCGGGTCGGTCTCCTATGCAATGGGGGAAGCGGGCCGGAGCCCAGGAATGGCAGCCGCCCGAAACGGGCGGCGCGGGATCAGGCGGTGTCGCGCGGGACGATGCCGGCGGCGATGAGCTGACCGTGCTTGGCGGTGATCTCGGCTGCCTGGTCCACGGAGGCGTCGAAGACGAGCGCCGCTTTCGAGACGATCGCGGGGCCGCGCGCGACGACGAGGGCGGTGGCATCCGCATCTGTCGCGTCCACCGCCTCGATCAGCACGGCGACGGCGGTCTCGGCGCCTTCGTCGCCGACGACCTCGGCGGCGGGCGAGAGTCGGTACTTGCCCGAGGCGGTGATCTGGCCGAGCACCGACCCGAGCGCATAGTTCGTGCCTGATTTCAGGGTCACGGTCTCTCGCGGCTGTAGTTGCCGTTGAGCTCGAACTTCAGGAGATCGCCGAGCCTCGGCGACTGGGTGAGGACGGGCATGCGTCAGCTCCTCAGGTGCGGGTGGCGGCGGCGCGCTCGCGGGCGCGCTTAACGATGGGGCTCGCCGCAGGGGCGGCGGCGGTCGGGGCCGGGGCGGCCGAAACGACGGCACTCGCCTCGGCGCGGGTGGCGAGCGCGTCGAGCACCGAGCGGCGGAGTGCCCCAGGGGCGACGCCGCGCTTCATGGCGCAGCGGCATCGACCGTGATGACCACCAAGGGTCACCACCACAAACAGGCGCTCTGTGCCGTCGCCAACCGTCTCGTCAATCGCATCCTCAGCGTTCTGCGCAGCGGCAGGCCCTACGTTCTGCGCGACGTCGACGGACGGGAAATCTCGGTCGCAGAGGCCAAGGCCATCGTTCTCCAGCGCTTCACCGTCCCAAACGGCGTCCGAGCCTGCCGCCGCACGAACCGCACACCGGTCGCCGAGTGATCCGCCAAAAAGGGCTTGCGCTATGGGTACAAGATCACACAGCCCTCGGGCTCGGCCTGGCCGCCTGCCAGAAGGGCCTCTCCGTCGGCTTCACCACCGCCGCCGGCCTCGTCCACGAATTGATGGAGGCCCGCGACGAACGCCGGCTCCTGCGCCTGCAGAAGCAGATGGCGAACCAGAAGCTGTTGATCATCGATGGTGAGGCGCGAGCGCGCCACCGGTCCGAGCGCCGCGCCGAACGGCTTCGTGCCGCTGTCGAAGACCGGTGCCGAGTTGCTGTTCGAGCTGATCTCCCAGCGCTACGAACGTGGCGCCACGCTGATCACCAGCAACCTGCCGTGAGCTGGCCCCGATTTCCTTGGACACCATTTTGTCCGAGGAGAAATCGAGATGAGCGAGACGAGGGACACCAGTATGAACTCGCGCGAAGGAGCGTCTGCTGTTGATGCGCCTGTGGGCAGGGTGGGCGGGTGCAGCCCGTCCACGCTGTCCACGGGCGAGGCAGCAAGCGAGGGCGGTCGGCTGGAGGTCGGGCCGCTCGGCCACGGGCAGCGCTGGAGCTTGGCGCGCAAGCGGGCGGTGGTGATGCGGATGCTCCGGGGCGAGTCGGTCGAGCTGCTCTCGCGCGCGCTCGGGGTGCCGGTCCACAAGCTCGAGCGCTGGCGCGACAAGGCCGAGGCGGCGCTCGACGGGGCGCTGAAGGAGCGCGAGAGCGACACCGCCGACGCCGATCTCGCCGCGGCCATGCAGCGCATCGGCGAGCTCACCATGGAGAACGAGCTCCTGCGCGCGAGGATGGAGCGCCCGAGCGGCCCTTTGGCCCGGAGGAGGTCGCGGTGACGGCCGGGGCGATCTCTCCCACGACCGGCCGCCGCTACGGCGTCGCGCGCGTCTGCCGCGTCTGGGGCGTGGCGCGCTCGTCGTTCTACGCCGCGAGGGCCGCCGTCGCCGAGGAGCGGCCGCAGCGGACGCCCGGCCGGCGCGGACCGAAGCCCGCGATCTCCGACGCCGATCTCCTCGCCGCGATCCGGGCCGACCTCGTGCGCTCGCCCTGGTCGGGCGAAGGGCATCGCAAGGTGTGGGCGCGCTTGCGTGTGCTCGACGGCCTGCGCGTCGCGCGAAAGCGCGTGCTTCGCCTCATGCGGGAGAACGCGCTCCTCTCGCCGCATCGGGCACGCCCGCGCCCGGAGCAGACGCACGATCGCAGGATCGTCACCGAGGCGCCGAACGTGATGTGGGCGATCGACGCGACGCAGATCACCACCGCCCGCGACGGCAAGGTCTGGCTCTTCGGCGTCGCCGAGCACTGGAACGCCGAGCTCGTCGGTTGGCATGTGACGAAGCACGGCACCCGGCACGAGGCCCTGCAGGCGATGAGCATGGCGGTGTCCGAGCAGTTCGGGCACCTCGGCCGCGACGCCGCCCGAGGTCTCGCCCTGCGGCACGACCACGGCAGCGCCTTCATGTCCGAGGACTTCCAGCGCCAGGTGAAGGCCTGGGGCATGACGCCGAGCTACGCCTTCGTCGCCCAGCCCGAGACGAACGGCGTCATCGAGCGCCTCTTCCGCACCTTCAAGGAGCAGGTCGTGTACGGACGGATCTTTCAGACGATCAAGGAGGTCCGCGACGCCGTTCGCGCGTTCGTCGCCCGCTACAATACTGAGTGGCTGGTCGAGAAGAACGGCCTCGTCAGCCCCACGGCCGCGAGAGAGCGCTGGATGGCGGCCAACCTCAAGGCGGCCGCGTAGTGCAAACTATTGTCCAGGGAACCGGGTGCGGTACACCAGCAACCTGCCGTTCGATGAGTGGACCGAGATCTTCGCCTCCGAGCGCCTGACCGGCGCGCTGCTCGACCGGCTGACCCACCACGTCACCATTCTCGAGATGAACGGCGACAGCTATCGGCTCGCCCAGAGCCGCACGAGAAAAACCTCAACCAACGCCTGACGCCAGCAGACCGAGGTTGGCCTTTCAGGCCAACGCGCCTTGGCACACGCCAGCTATTCGGGGAGCGCGCGTGCCAAGGCGCGCGCCATCTCCCAGCATCAGCTCCCGATCCCCCAGCTGGCAGACTTTTGCGCCGCCCATTGGCCTGCTTTTGCTCCGCCGTTGACAGATGCTCGGGCGCGGTTCCGATCGCCGCGTCCGGGCGCTCCTACAGACCTGGCCGGGATGGTCGAGATCCCGGCAGGTCAACCGCCGCTCGCGCGGATCTTGACGCCCGACCTGACTGTCGGGGCAGCGAACCTCGGCTGCATCGACGTGCACCGCCGCATAGCCCTGATCCGTGGAAAGCATGAACACGTTGGAGAGGTAGCCCCCCAGGACGAGGTGGATGATGTCCACGCCCGAGGCCTTCGCTTTCTCGGCCGCCTTCGGACATCGGCACCATGCCGATCTGGACAGTATCGACGACGCGGGCGGACGCAGACAGCGCCGACAGAAAGGCGGTGATGTTCGCAGCATCGACCGCCTTCTGAGTGTGACCGGGAGTTCCCGCCTCACCCACCGCGATCGGCACCAGAATGCGCTCATCGAGCAGACCTGCGGCCTGGGGCCGCGAGCAGTTCAGCGCCTTCGGCAAGGCGATGATGTGGACCAGGTTGCGTGCGGAGGCCGCCACCTTCCGGCCGGCATTGGCATTGAAGACAGGATGCTTTTCGTGGGGTGGGATGAGGCGTTGGGCGATCAGGAGATGCCGCAGCGTTTTCGGATGCAGGCCGCTCTCCTTGGCCAGCGACGCGACGCTGTGAAGGCGCCGCTCAGGCACTCTCTCCCCCAGCAGCATCTCGCCCGTGGCCATCTCGACCGTGTCGGCCATGTGCTCGCGAACGATGCGCTTGATGTCCCCAGCATCCTTCGCGGTCTTGGGCGACGCGAGCCACTCGAACAAGCGGCCAAAGACGTTTCGATGCAGCGGCCGCCGGCCCGTTTTGCGGAATGCGGCCTGGACTTGACTCAGCCCTTCCCGGATGCCTGCTTCGCCGTTTGAGGTTAAGGCGTAGCCGGCTCGACCAGCACGATCCCATTCATCGGCGCTCAGGTCCCTCACCCAGCGGGAGGCTCCGAATTCCACCAGCGCCCCGATCATCTCTGTCGCGCGAACCGCCTGCTCCAGGGACTGGCTGTCCAGCCATTCCGGTCCGGCGAGACCGGTCAGCCGAGACATCGCATATTCCTGCAGGGGGGAGACAGCCCGCCGGACGGCCTGGTCCGTCAGCGCCCGCAGGGCGTCTCCGCGCTCCGGGACGCGGACTGCGAGCTCGTGGAACTGGTCGTCCCATGTGCGACGTGCCCTGTCGATCAGAGCGATCTCGTGCACCGGGCACGTCCGGACCACGCGCAATGGCCATTCGAACCTGCCGCGGCGCGCCAGCGCCCGGTCCATGCCGGCCCGATCGTCCTCCAGCAGGCAGGCCGGACAGAACGCAGTCGCGGGGTTCGACAGGAAGTCCGCCGAGATCGCCTCATCCCGCAGATGGTATCGGCCCTTGCCCGTCGAGATCGGCGTGTTCTCGAGAACCGGGTGCGGGTCGACATCTGCATGGTGACAGAGCGCAATGACGGCACTTCGGTCACCGCGTGCGAGGTCGATGGCCCTGATGCCCAGATCGTTGAGAAAGGGCACGACACGGCCGCCGGTGTGAAATGGTGCCAGGCGGGCGGCAAAGGACAGATGCGTCTCGGAGCCGTCGAACGGCAAGTGGGGGAAGAGAGTCACCCGAGATATTTCACGCTGCGACCTCGGCGAAGGTGGCAGCGTCATGGAGATAGGCAAATCTTCTTCCATAGCGGGGTCCGTACTTCTGATGAGACCTGCAGTCGGAGGACGTTTCTCGCATCCTGCCAGCTACAGGTCCCGGATCCTGTGGACTGCGTCGGCAGCCCACTCAGCCAGAAGATTGGCTCATCGGCAGAAATCGGAAAAAAATTCCGATCTGAGCCGCGAAAAATCTCGCTGCCCGGCGCTCCTCAGCGGTGAGATGCTCGCGCGCGATGCGCCATTCCCTGCACGTTCCGCGATCGGCCCGCCGTGCCGTCGATCATGCTCGGGATAAAAATGTGCTCGGCCGCTCAATCCTTGCGTGCGTTCTCGGCGGCGGGCAAGTTTCCGTCGGTCTCCGTCGGAGACCCCGCTGAAAGCACCTCGCCGCCTGACTGCGAGGGAGTGGGAGACATAGGGGAAATGCCATGCAGAAGCATATCGGGATCACCCCGGTGCTGGGGATCCTGTTCACGGCCGGGCTGGCAATCGCCGAGCCGCTGCCGACCGCCGAACCGGAAACGGTCGGAATGTCGGCCGAACGGCTCGAGCGCATCGGGAGCGCGTTCCAACAGGAGATCGACAAAGGAGCACTGCCCGGCGCCGTCATCATGGTCGCGCGCGACGGCAAGCTCGTCTACTCGGCCGCGCTGGGGATGGAGAACCCGGACGCCAAGGAGCCGATGGCGGAGGACAGCATCTTCCGCATCTACTCGATGACGAAACCGCTCGTCTCGGTTGCCGCCATGATCCTCATGGAGGAGGGCAAGCTCGAGCTGACCGACCCGGTCTCGAAGTTCCTGCCCGAGTTCAAGAACCTGCAGGTCAGCGTGCCCGACACCAACGTCTACGGCAAGACGACCTACAGCACCGTCCCGACCGAGCGAGAGATGACCGTCCAGGATCTCCTCCGCCACACCGCCGGTCTCGGCTATGGCGAGCTGACCGGGAACACTGAGGTGCAGCAGGGCTATGCGGAGGCCGGCGTCTTCAACCCCGGCGGAATGGCCTTCGACGCGCGCAGCGTCAGTCCTGAAGATGAAGTGGCGGGGCTCGCGAAGGTGCCGCTCGTCCACCAGCCCGGGACGGTCTGGGAATACAGCCTCGCCAGCGACGTGCTCGGCCGCGTGATCGAGCGGGCCTCGGGGCAGCGCCTCGGCGACTTTCTCGAGGAGCGGGTGTTCGGTCCGCTGAAGATGAAGTCGACCGGGTTCTCCGTTCCGCAGAACGCAATGAGCCGCGTCGCCTCGTCATTCCCCGCGGATGCGGCGGGTAAGCCGATCGAGATGATCGACGTCTCGGCGCAGCCGGCGAACAACTCGGGCGGCGCGGGCGGCGTCTCGACCGCTGGCGACTATCTCCGGTTCAGCCAGATGCTGCTCGACGGCGGCGCTCTGGACGGTGCGCAGGTGTTGAGCCCGACGACGGTGCGGCTGATGGCGTCCGACCATCTCGGCGACCGGATCGAGACGCCGGTCGAGCCGGGCGAGCTGCTCATGGGCGTGCCCGGCTACACCTTCGGTCTGGGCTTCATGGTGCGCGAGGAGGACGGCATCGCGGGCGTGCCCGGCAGCGAGGGCGAGTTCATGTGGGCCGGCTATGGCGGCACCTTCTTCTGGATCGACCCGGCCGAGGATCTCGTCGCCGTGCTGATGACGCAGATGCCGGGCGCGACGCGGGCGTACTACCGCAAGCTCGTCAAGCAGCTCGTCTACCAGGCGATCACGGACAGCGCGGAGGACGGTCAGCTGCTGCAATGACCGGGGCTGCCGAGGCTATGGCTTCGGCACGGGGGCGGCGCCCATCATGGCGTCGCCCGAGCTGCAATTTAGAGCGGGCGTCGACGCCTATCTCCGGCCGCGGTGGCCGGAGCTGCTCGAGCCGTTTTCCGAGTTGATCAAGCCGGCACGGTCGTCTCGGCTGGAGAAACCGAGCCCGGCGCACGCCCCGAGAGGGCGTCAAGCCGCGATCGTCCCCGTCGGGATACCGACGGAGTGCCTCGCTAACCCCGGTGTTGAGGTTCAGGCCTTGCGGCGGGCGAAGATCATCGCGCGCCGGTGCAGATCACGTCCCGGGCGTAGCCGTTGTTCCGCGCGAGCCACCGGGCCCGGGCGGTGATGTCTCCGCCCGCCGCTGCGACGATCGTGTTGAGATCCGCCCCGCTTGGGGTGAAATGCCGGAGCCGGCATCCGGACTGGCCGGCCCCGGAGCCGCCGACCAGGGCACCACCGCGCCGGCGCCATCTGTTGATCGCACTCGAGCATCAGAGCCCTTCCTCGCGGTCGTACGCACGATCCGCCGGCGGCCGCTGGTCCTGGCGGCATCGATGCGGCGCTCCGATCGGCGATGGCTGTCGCCAGATCGGCGTCGGTCGCATAGGTCAGGCGCCGGCCCTCGAACTCGACCGTGCGGACGCCGCGCCAGCGTGCGCCGTGCAGCGCGTCGCGCTTCGCCCTCAGCTCGGCCTCGTTGATAGGCTCACCGAAGGGTAAGGGGGCGTAGTCGCGGGGCGGCCGCTGGTGTGTCCGCTTGATCGCCGTTCCGTTAAAGCCGCAGACCGGATCAACCTGCTTTGACGAGCGCTATCCTCGCGAGCGGGATCTTGGTCGGCTCCGGCCGGGTGGCGAGCGCCGCCGCCATGTTCTCGCCCAGCCGCGCGATGAAAGCAGCGCGTCGTGCCTCCGCATCTTGTCCCTCGATAGACCGGGCGAGCGTCGGAAATACCGAAGCGCGCGAGAACGCCATCCAACGTGCCCCGAAGCCCGCCGCATCACCATCGGCCAGGAACTGGCGCCAGATGTCGTCTTCCGCGAGGAAGATCTCCGCGGCTTCGACCCTCAGCCCATCGAATGCACTGGCTGAGAATGGCGCGAGGAACTCGTCGAGAGTCCGTCCGACGGTGGGAATGGCCATCAGCGACGCCTCGGCGGCGCTGATGACCCTTTCGGTCACGCAGGCCTGAACGCCCGCATACATCGCCTCACGGCAAGGGCGGTAGCCGAAGTCGCCCTCGGCGTCGCTCGCCATCGTCACGATCACGAGCCGACCTCCCGGGCGCAGCTCGGCGGCGCGGGCGGCAAGAAAGGTGCGCCAGTCAGCATCAGCCTGTGCGGCGTAAGCGGCCCGGGCGCCCGGGTCGTCGCTGAAGGCGAGCTGCAGCTGGTCGGGAATGGGAGCGGGCACGCGGCTCAGCCACTGCACCGCCCAGGCCGACCAGCCGAGGGTGACCGAGGCCGGTGGCAGGATCTGGCCATAGAAGGACCGCCCGACCGCCATAGGGAAGACGGCCGCATCGCCGCGCAGATAGCTGCCGGGATCATTGGCGACCACCGCAAAGGAGCGCCGCGAAGTCGTTGTGGGCAGGTCGGTGTGGACGACAGTGATCGCGCGGTCGGATCCAATCCGGTGGCGCAGCGCGGTGATGGCCGTCCGGATCGGCTCGAGCGAGTTCCGTCCCTCGGACGCGCCATAATCCGCGATCACGATGGGCTCGGGGCCGTCTGCGAGCGGCACGGCTTCGGCGGCGGCGAGGAAGAGCGGGAGCGCCGGTGAGGCACCGTGTTCTTGCACGCTCGAGGATCGGTTGTAGGCGCCGTCGCCCTCCATCGGGGCTGGGGTTGTCGGCGGCAGCAGATCAGCCATAAGCGTCCCCCGTCCCGCTGCGGCGACCGGCCCCGCTGCGCTCGCCGACAGTCTACGCCCGGACGGGCGCCGAAAATAGGCGCGGCGCGCCGAGCTTCACGGTCTCACCTCAGATAGGCAGGCGTGATCAAGGACGACGACAGGGCTGGCGATGTTCGTGCACACCGTCATCGCGCCAACCTGAGACGAGCGACTTCGTCAAAGGGCTGTTAGCCGCCAGACGATGACGCTGAGACCGTGCCGCCCTGAGCGTTGGGGGGCCGATCTCGGGCTTGAAATTAAGCTGCCGTGGGACTCTCCGTTCTTGTAATCCCGCCGGGTTCAGGCCATGTCCGTCGGGCTTAGTTATCTCCATCGAGCCTACTGTCTCCTCAATGGCTGCAGTCTCTCGGTTTTGCTGACTGCGCCAGGCTGCCGCATCCTGCGGGCAGCGCTATCAAGGAGACGTCACGATGGCCAATGGCACCGTGAAATGGTATAACCCCACAAAGGGCTTCGGCTTCATCCAGCCCGACGATGGCAGTAAGGACGTGTTCGTCCACGCATCGGCTCTCGAGCGCGCTGGCATCAGGTCCCTCGATGATGGCCAGAAGGTCGCCTTCGACGTTCAGGACGGCCGGGACGGGCGGCTATCTGCCGAAAACCTGTCGGTGTAAGACGGACGCGTAAATCGAACGGGGTGCGGCAGTGTCGTGTCCCGGACGATCTGAGCCGCAGCGCTCCCGCTGAGACGGATCGTGGACTGAGTTGGCTCGATATGGCCGTGCATCGATCCTTCGAAGAGGCGGGACGGGATTCAACCGCGTCTGCGAGGTTTCGATCACCCTGGGCCTGGTCGAGCCCAGCGTCGCTCAGATGCTCGGTGCGCGCGCTCGCGCGAGTTCGACCTGTCGAGTGCTGAGCAGACCGGCATTGGCGACCCGCGGATTTCGGCTGCCGTGCATCAGATTGCTAACGCCGGCGAACTGGCCGCCAGCTTCGATGGCCGCAGCGTTACCTATGGGTTCGGCGAGCTCGACGCTCTGGTACCAGCCTACGCAGCAACGATCCGCGAGAGCCAGGGCTCGGAGTACCCCGCGGTCGTCATCCCGATCATGACGCAGCACTACGCGATGCTGCAGCGAAACCTGCTTTACACAGGGGTGACGCGTGGCAAGCGACTGGTCGTTCTGTCGGCCACAGAAAGGCTGTCGCCGTTGCGGTACGCAACGTGGCGGGGCGGCGCCGGTGGTCGAAGCTTCGTGAGTGGTTGAGCGGTCCAGCAAGGCCACAGCCGCGTGCGATCTGGCCCAGAACCATGGGCGTCAAGATGTAGGGTCCACCACGAGGTTGCGACCAGCGGCCGACGGTAGTCGTGTCCCCCGTCGTCGTGGCGATCGCTGCCGGCGGATCGGCCGTTGTAGCGCGACAATCTGGGTGAACGGCGCATAAGGCCGTCGCCCCGATTTACGTGGACAGACGCCAATGATTTCGGGGCCAGTCTAATTTGCCGCTGCGCGGCGTCTGCCCCCCGCGGCCGCCGCGAAAGACGCGGCGCAGCGCTTCCCGCGGTGAAGCAGCGCCAGGTCGACCGGCCCTCATCGAGCCGCTGGAGCGCCGCTACGAGCGCGAGGTAATCGGACGCGTATCCACCCGGATTTCCGCTGTCGAGGAGAGTGACTTGAGGATCCGCGGATTGTCGCTGTCCTCCATGTTCCGGCGCTTCCGGAAGGCTTCGTCCAGAGTTTGCAGGAAGTCGAGATAGCGCTGATTGTCGATGGCGCGGCCCGCCGCAAGAACCTCCGGGCCCATATAGGTCGGGCCATGTCCGTAGATCACCTTCTCCAGGCGCGCCCGAGCGGCGCTTGTTTCTTGCTTCAGGACGTTGAACGCTGACCGGTTCCGCTGTGTCCCGAAAGGGATCGGTTGCGCATACCAGTCGTTGATCGCGAGCAGCGGCGAGACGTAAGTTCGCTTCAGCCGCTCGACGACGGCCGGGTCAGCCAAGTCCGCGACTCCAGGAACGCGCCCGGGGAAGGGAAAGGTCGGCGGCTCGGGTTCATTTGGAACGATGGCGTCGTACTTCCCCAAACCCGCAGGCGCCGTGATATTCGGGATGAGGATGGCGAAGCGCAGCACCTCGAACAGCGCCTCCGAGGCGGCGATATGTCCGCCGCGGCGGCGGCCGCCCCGATCCGGCGCTCGGCGCAGGCAGCGTAAATCTGCAATGCTCCGAAGGAGAGGCTCACGACCGCGACCGCGAGTGCGGCCCATCCGACGGGTGTGATGGCCGCCAGTCCGTTCGCGTCATTGACCCGAGTCGACCCGAGCAGGCTCACCAGCGTGGCCGCAAACGGCACCGAGGAGGGCATCACCACCTTCACCGACCGCGGCATCGAAGCCCTGCAGGAATTCCTCGCCGACATCCGAACCTGGGATGGCGGCGTTCGTCAGTTCCCCATCGACCAGCAATGCGAGCCCGACATGATCGAACGCATCATGGCCAAAGAGGACAAGCCCTGACGCCCACGGCCTATGCCGGATGCTTACTGATATATGACTGTCCCCAAGTTGAGCCGGCCACGCGGCCGCGCAGTCAATGATCTCGGGAGGTCCTGCCCTGGGGCGCAGGAGCGGCCCCAGGGCAGGTTTTCGGTCAACCGGGAGTCGGATTGCCGCTCGCCGGCTCGCCCTTCGGAGCGTCGCCGGCCGGGGCCTCCGCCTTTTCATCGGCGTCATCGGTCGGCCCATCGATGCGGATGCTGTGGTAGCTGCCGCGGATGAACCGCCAATTGGCCAGGATCGACTTCCGCAGTGCCTCGTCGACGGACAGTTAAACTCCTGCCTCGACGAGCGTTCTCATGTCCCGGATTATCCTCCCCGGGACATCGAGGGTCACACTTTCAGATTTTACTACTTCATCGGCCATAACGAACCGCCTCCTCGATAGCAGGTGCCGATCGCACCCGGAGGGGAAGTTGGCCAGTCGATAGAGGCACGAAGAAAAAATCGGTGTAAAACAGAGAACCGTAGTTTGGGCCGCGACCCCCGGATCGCGAGGACGAGGACAACGCACGCAGGCACCACGGACTGCAATGCCGCGGCGCGTCCGGCATCCTGCTGTCGCTTGTCACGGCTCGCGAGCGATGAGTATCCCAGGGGTGCCGCCGGTCGCACGGCTGAGGAGCGGCAGCGAGTTGCACATCATGGACAGCGAAAACGCAGCACGACCGCTCCTGGTCATCGATGGCGACTCTCTCGCTCACCGCGCCTACCACGGCCTGCCGAAGACAATCCGGCGGGTTGGCGACAAGGGCGCCGGGGCCATCTTGGGTTCTCGCCAACTACCTGCTGCGGCTCTATGGCGAACGACCGAGGGCAGTGGTCGTGGGGTGGGACACGCTTGGTGCCCCGAATTGGCGCGTCCTCGAATTCTCCCAGTATCAGGGGGGGAGAAGTTTCCATGACGAGCTTCTCGAACAGCTCGAGGCGCTGCCCGTATTCGTCGAGGCATGCGGGTTCACGGTGGCCAAGGCCCCCGGTTATGAAGCCGACGATTTCCTCGCGGCCGCCGTTGCGGTCGCGGAACGGCGGGGTTGGACCACTCTGGTCGCGAGCGGCGATAGAGACACGTTCCAGCTCGCTTCGGAGTTCACGACGATCCTCTATCCTGTGAAGGCAGGTGAGATCGCCCGGATCGGCCCCGAAGAGGTGCGGGATCGCTACGGTGTCGAGCCGGCTCAAGTCCCGGATTTCATCGCTCTTCGCGGTGACCCATCCGACAGGATTCCAGGTGCTCGCGGCGTTGGAGCTCAGACCGCGGCGAGGCTTCTGAAGCGCTTTGCGAACCTGGAGGAGATGATCGCCAATGGGCGCTTTACCGCCCAGGCGGAGGATCTGAGGCTATACCGCCGCATCGCCGCCATGGACGCCACGGCGCCGCTCCCTACGATCTCTGATCGAAAACCGACGTGGGAAACCGCCGCAGCACTCGCGCGGGAATGGGAGCTGAACGAACTCGCCGAGCGGCTGGCTCGGATGGCGGCGCAGGACGCGTGACCTGACGCGACCGTCGAAGGCATCGCTCGCTGGCGCTCCCTGGGGTGGGCAACAATTAACCTCCCCTATAGACCTACTGACCCTCGACTACGACCACTCCGAGTGCGCCGAAGTCGGCGCGGGCCACGTCTCCTCGCTGTATGAAGTCCAACCCGGTGCAGGTGCTCGTTGAGCGGGCCCGCCAGACCGGAGCGCGCATCGTCGTTCCCAGCGGCCCCATCCTCGGGCTCGACGCCGTGCGAGCGATGGCCGAAGGCGAGATTTGCAGCGTCACGCTCGAGACCCGCAAGCCGCCGCGCGGTCTCGCCGGCGCGCCGCATCTCGTCGAGAACAACATCGACGTCGAGGGGCTGACCGAGCCCAAGCTCGTCTTCAGGGGCACGGCACGCGAGGCGGCGCGCGGCTTCCCGGCCAACGTCATGTGGCTGCGGCGCTGTCGCTCGCCGGCATAGGCCCGGATCGCACCACGATCGAGATCTGGGCCGACCCGGGCGTCGACCGCAACGTCCAGTCCGTGCGCGTTTCCTCCGAGTTTGCCCAGGCCGAGATGACGATCCGCAACGTGCCCTCGGCCGAGAACCCGCGCACCGGCCGGATCGTCGCGCCGAGCATCATCGCCTGCCTGCGCCGCATGACCGCGCCGTTGGTCGCCGGGACCTGAGGACACACCCGCGGGCTCTGCACGTCGGACGCTGCTCACTCGCGCCGCCACGCGGAAGCTCCGTTCAAGGCTCGACCAGCTCGTCTGGGGATCGGCAGGAGGTTAGGGGGAAGCCGACGTCCGGTGATCAATTCAGGTAGCCTGCCAGGCTCGCTGCCTCGCCTACTCCACGGAAACCCCTTCATCAATGCCGGCAATCCCGGCAGCGGTGGCAGCGGGCGAGCCCCTTCGCGAGCGCGCTTCAGAGGGCTCGTGACGACGGCCTTCAGTGCATTGTCGGACCGGGCCCGCCAAGGGCTTGCATCCCGGCTCGGCGCGCCCGTGTGCAGTCGAGCGCGATGGTGTGTATCTCGCGCTCTGTTATCCTTTGAAGCTCACCAAAGTGCTTGAACGTGATCGCCAGCTGCGATGCTTCCGCCGGCTGAATGCCCCTCCGTACCAGGTCGACCGTGCCGGCCATCATCGCCCTGATCTCGCTCAGTGCGTCGAGTGCCCTTGATGCTTTCTCGGGCAGGTCGATCTCGCCCGCCCCGTGGAAGAGCCCCTCGACGAAGCCGTCGATTTCCTGCTGCCGCACCTCTGCCAGTCGCGCGAGCGTCTCTGGCGTCGGATCGCCCTGCACGCGCACCAGGCGGAACGGCTCCGTCCGCTTCTGATGGCGGGTGAGCGCGTCCCACAGACCGTTCACCAACACGCCGATCAGCGCGTTCGCGTCCTCGATGGAATCGACCGCCGGCATTTCGCCGCCCCAGAGGCTCTCTACGACGCGGAGCGGCGATGCCGACATGTCCGGGCTCGCGATGTTGCCGAAACCGGGTGCGGACCTCATGCTACGGCACCGGGCACTCGTATCGGCGCAGCATTTCCTTGACCTGCGCGCTGTCGACCGGGGCACGCGAGGGCTTTTTCGCCATCAGTCCAGCTCCACCCGCCTGGAGGTCACCTGAAGCGGAGCGTCGCGGTCTCGAGCCTGGGCGTCAATCGCAAGATCCGCATCGGCGCAGCCTGGCAACTGCCGGCAATGCTATGGCTCGGCGGTCGCGTTCGCGGATACAGCAACGTGCTGCCGCCCCACTCCACCGTAAGCCGTATCATCTGCCCCGGCAGGGTCACCTCTTCAGGCTGCCGACCGTCCACGATCGCCTCGACGACCTCCGGCGCCAGCAGCGTCAGCCGCAGCACGCGGCAAAGTTAGGACCGGTCAATCTTCTCGGCCGCGGCGAGTTCAGTGATACTGGCGCACTCTCCGCTCTCCTGCAGGCGCTGCCAGCGGTGGCCCTTGGCGTTCGCGTTGACAACGTGCAGTCGATCCGCGGCCGTTGACGGTAGGATTGACCGTCAGGCGTGACCACCCGCTTTACCCGGATCCGGGCAGAGGTCGCAGCGAGACTTCGAACGCGGCTGCTGCATTGAAGGGGCTGACCCGATGTGAGACAATCATTCGCGCGCAGCCGTTCGACCCGCGCGGGTGCGGGCGAGAGCGCTGAAAGCGGGTCGGGGGAACCGCGATGCGATCCAAGCTTCTCGCCGGTGCCGCGCTGTCCACGTTGCTGATCGCGGCCCCCACCATTTCCGTCGCGCCGCCCGAGGCGCTTCTCCGCAGCGACGTGCTCGATCCGCTGGTCGTGAACCGCGAACTCTGTCGAACTCGAGGCGCCGAGGCCCGGCTCGATCGACGCGGCCTCTTCATTGCCGCGGCTCGCGCCTATGCGCAGTCGGTGAGCGCCGCAGATTCGGGTCCTCCGCCGCTCCTGCAGGGGGTGGCCTCCGATGCCTTGCAAGCGACGGTGAACGACGCGGCGCGGCCGTATTTCCAGCAGGCGATCGGCCTGATCGATGGCTTCAACCACTTCGAGGCGATCCGTGCCCTTCGAGCCGCCCAGGCGCTCGACCCCGACTGCGCACTCTGCTTCTGGGCCGAGGCTTACGCGCTCGGACCGAACATCAACGATGCGATGGACCCGGCCAACAATGTTCGGGCGCTGGGAGCCCTGCGGATGGCCAAGGAGAAGGCCGCCGGCGTCAGCGAGATCGAGCGGGCGCTAATTGGCGCGCTCGGGACCCGGTATTCCGAGGACTCGTCCGCCGATCGCGCCGCCCTGGACGCGGCCTATTCTCGGGCGATGCAGGACGTCGCCGATCGCTTTCCCGAGGACGACCAGGTTCAGGCACTCGCCGCCGAGGCAATCATGGATGCCCAGCCCTGGGACTACTGGGAGCCCGGCGGGCGGACCCCGAAGGGTGATGCCGGCCAGGCTCTGCAGCGGATCGAGACCGTGCTGGCGCGCAATCCCGAAAGCGTGCTGGCCATCCATCTGCACATTCACCTGACCGAGGCATCGGACGATCCCTGGCGCGCGGCGCCGCATGCCGAGCGGCTGGCCGGTCTCGCGCCCGGCGCGGGGCACCTCGTGCACATGCCGGCGCATACCTACTATCGCGTGGGTCGCTTCAAGGAGTCGCTGGCGGCCAACATCGACGCGGTCGAGGTGGATGAGGCTTATCTCGAAAAGGCGGGCGAGGCGGCGAGCGAGATCTACCGCTACGGTTATTATCCGCACAACGTCCACTTCGTGCTGACCTCGGCGCAGATGGCGGGCGACGGCGCGACGGTGCTGAATGCGGCGGACGAGCTTGATGCCGCCCTGCCAATGGACATGGCTGCCATCGAAGGCTGGGTCCAGCTGATCAAGGCGGCGCCATGGTTCGCCAAGGTCCAGTTCGGCGACCAGACCGTGCTCGAGGGCGTGCTCGCGGCGCCGGAAGCAGAGGACGCGCCCGCCTACGTTGAAGCCGCCTGGCGCTATGCCCGCGGCGAGGCGGCGGCGCGGCTCGGGCGTGCGGGCGAGGCGCGCGCCGAGGCGGCAAAGCTTGCCGAGCTCGACGCGGCGACGGACTGGGAGAAGGCGATCCCGTGGATGCCGGGTGCGATGCTCGTCGACATCATGCAGGAGACGGTCCTCGCCCGGGCGGCGATGGCAGAGCAGGATCTCGAGACGGCGATCCGTCACTGGGGCAAGGCGACTGCGATCCAGGCGGACCTTCCCTATCTCGAACCGCCTTTCTGGTACTACCCGGCGCGCCAAAGCTTCGCCGCCGCCCTGCTGCAGGACGGGCAGGCAGAGCGCGCAGAACAAGAGTTCTTTGCTACGCTGGTCGAGAGCCCTGATAACGGCTGGGCTTATTGGGGTTTGGCCAGGGCGCGCGAGGCGCAGGGCGACACCGGCGGCGCGCAGGCTGCGCTGGCAATGTGGCGTGACGCCTGGGCGGGAGAGCAGGAGCCTTCGCTCGACCGGCTCTGAGCAGGGCCCGGCTGCGGAAGCTGCCCGCACGACTGCCAGTGGTGGTCGAAGAAGCAGAGTTGGTCCTCGGGCCGGCAGGACCAGCAGGCGATCGCAGCGATGCGCGGGCGAACGCCTGCCGGCATAACCACCGAGGCGCGGCCGCGGGCGATTAGTCTTGCCATCTGGCGTGATCACCAGTTTTCCCCCGGCGGTTCCGGTCGTCGGGTCTCGGAGCGGAAGCGGTCCTGCGGCGACGCGACTTTACAGCGTAGATGCGGACAAACCGGTCTCGTCGCGCGGGCCGTCTACCACCGCATGCGAGGGGACCGCTGTCCAGGGTAACTGCAGCGGCCGCGAGTTGTCCCTTCGATCCGCTCAGTCGATCGGGTTTGGCTGCAATTCCGCCGCGAGCGCCTCGAAAATGCCCCTCACGTTCGATGACCTGACGCGGTCAAGGCAATCTCCTGAGGTTTCTGTCTCTGGCAATAGCCACGATCGGGCAGGATCATGAAGCATCGCCCAATTCCCGAACATCCTTTCGGACACAGGTTCTGAGACGTGCAGGGCGACATCCAGATGCCGGTCGTCCTGACCGATCCGTTGGAAGGCATCACGGACCTGCCGTTCGGGCCCCTCCAGCAATTGGAGGAATACTTCCCTTCGGCAAATGAGCGCCCCAGTCACATCGTCGCGCGTGTTGCACCGCCGCGCGTCCATAAGGATTCCAGCGAGCATTGCCTCGTCGAATCCGAATGGTTGCGAGGAGTAGACAATCTTCAGCAGAGCCAATGAGTTCGCTCCTGTTCCCAGCCCCGCCGCGGATGATCAAAGTTGTTGGCGTGGACCCATGCGATGGCACACGTCGCCGCGCGGAAGAATGTTAGAGAGCTTTCGCTCTCGACGCAGCGGCAGCAGCACCTACCTCGAATTTCGGCGCTCCCGGGGGCTTCGGCGGCGGGGCTGGAGTGATGGTTTTCCGTCTTCTTGATGCGCTCGGCTTTGCTGGCTGGGCAAGAAATTCAGCGAGATCGAATTTCGGTTTGATTGAAAACATGGTCATGAAGATCCCTTCCCTTGTCGCCCTGATTCGAACGCCTCCCAACAGATATTATGCTTCCGGAAGATGATTGTAAGTGGGTATCATCACGTGGAGACCCCTCATTCAAAAAAGGGGCTTTGTCACGTTAGCGCGCCCGGGCCGAGAGTAGACCGGTCGAAGGCTCAAGCGGCGACGATGTCGCGCCAGCCGGCGAAGGCTTCGGCTCGGAAGATCTTCAGCGTATGGCGAGAGATCAGGTGTCGTTGCACATTGAACTGGTTGTAGCCGGCGGCATGGATGGCGAGGAACCGTTGCGCCGAGCCCGGCGACCGGAACCCTCGGCGCTGGTGTTCCCGCCGTCGGGTCGGTTGATGCGAAACTTCCGCTCGGTTGTTCGACCTCCCGCCGGCGACATGGCGCTCTGCAAGGCCGAGATCGCGCAGGGCGGCGCCATAGGATCGAAGCCGGTCGGTGACGATGGTATCCGGCACGTATTCTTGCCGCTTCAGGAGTTTTCGCAAGAGCTTGAGCGACGCCTTCCGGTCGCGCCGGGGCTGGACGATCATATCGAGGACTTCGCCCTCGTCGTCGACGGCGCGCCAGAGATAGTGGATCCTGCCGCCAATGCGGACGAAGACCTCGTCCAGGTGCCAGCGCTCCGAAGGGCGTGGCCGGCGAAGACGGATCTCCCTGGCATAGACAGGGCCGAACTTCAGCGCCCACCGGCGCACCGTCTCGTAGGAGACGTCGATGCCGCGCTCGGCCAGAAGATCCTCGACGTCGCGGTAGCTCAACGCAAACCGGAAGCAGAGCCAAACGGCGTGCTGGATGACGATGGGCGGGAAGCGGTGGCGGGCGTAGGAGATGCTGCTCATCTCGGCTGATACGACGCCGTCGCTCTGGTCGCCACCCGGTTAACGTGACAGAGCCCGCCAGGCCGGCAAAAGCGACGCTCGAACCCCAATGTTCAAACTTCACCTGCGAAAATGTTCATTCTAACCCCGAAATGTGCAAACTATGCTTGGCGTCATACATACGGTGATATTCAAGCCTTAAGAACACTTCGAGTGGCCGCAGTCGAGGCAGATCTCGCAGCCCTCGCGCAGCTCGATGTGGAAGCCGCCGCAGCGCGGGCAGGGTACGGGCACCGGCGGGCCGCCGACGACCGCTGCGGCGGCCCGCCGGGCGGCCGGGTCCTCGGGCAGGCCCAGGCCCTCGCCGCCGATGAAGCCGATCTCGATCAGGTGGCGCTCGATGACGCCGCCGATCGCTGCCAGGATCGAGGGGACGTATTTGCCCTTGATCCAGGCGCCGCCGCGCGGGTCGAAGACGGCCTTGAGCTCCTCCACCACGAACGAGACGTCGCCGCCGCGCCGGAACACCGCCGAGATCATCCGCGTCAGCGCGACGGTCCAAGCATAGTGCTCCATGTTCTTGGAGTTGATGAAGATCTCAAACGGCCGCCGCCGCCCGCCCGTGACGATGTCGTTCATGGTGATGTAGATGGCGTGCGCGCTCTCGGGCCATTTCAGCTTGTAGGTGACGCCCTCCAGCTCCTCAGGCCGCTCGAGCGGCTCGGAGATGTAAACCACCTCGCCGGGATGGTCTAAGGGGGGAGCCGTCTCCGGAGCCGTTTGGATCGGCTCGGCGCTTCCCTCACCAAACAAAAGCCATCCAACCGGCACACGATAATGCATCTGCAAGTTTCGGAGCGTCTCGCTTCGATATCTGACGGACTCCGTGCCTGTATTTGGTTAACTGCGACGTATCAACATCGCAGGCTCTCGCTAATTCGTTCCAGTTGTTGAAAGCTGATCGATCGTACGCGTGTCGAAGGCGCGCAGCAGCATCAGCTAAAGCCGGCGTCGAACCCTCGGCCACCGCCAGAACAGCTCCCGTCACCTCGTTCGGCCGGTAGGTCGTGCAGCCCTTGCAGCCCTGGCGAAACGCCTCGAGGTAGACGTCCTTGAACGCCTCGAAGTCGATCTCGGCCGGCACGTTGATGGTCTTGGAGATGCTGCTGTCGACATAGCGCTGGGCCACGGCCTGCATCCGGACATGGTCCATGGGCGAGAGCGTCTGCGCGCTGACGAAGCTGTCCGGCAGCTCGGCCTCGCCGCGCAGCTCGCGCCACCAGGAAACGGCATAGTCGACGACCTCCTCCTCGGTGCGCGAGCCGTCCTTCTGCAGCACCTTGCGCGTGTAGGAGACGGCGAAGATCGGCTCGATCCCGCTCGAAACATTCCCGGCAAAAAGCGAGATCGTCCCCGTCGGCGCGATCGAGGTCAGCAGCGCGTTGCGGATGCCGTGCCGGGCGATCCCCTCGCGGATGTCGTCCGGCAACGACCGGATCACCTCGCCCTCGAGATAACGCTCGCGATCGAAGAGCGGGAACGCCCCCTTCTCGCGCGCCAGCTCCACCGAGGCACGGTAAGCCGCGTCCCGCACCGTGCGCAGCCAGTCCTCGGTGCGTGCCAGCGCCGCTTCGTCGCCATAGCGCAGTCCGCACATCGCGAGTGCGTCGGCCAGCCCCGTGACGCCGAGCCCGATCCGCCGCTTGGCGCGCGCCTCCTCGGCCTGCTCGGGCAGCGGAAAACGCGAGACGTCGACGACGTCGTCCATCATCCGCACGGCCGTGGTCACCAGCTCGACCAGCTCGCCCTCGTCCACCCCTGCCCCCGCCTCGAACGGCGCCCGCACCAACGCCGCGAGGTTCACCGAGCCCAGCAGGCAGGCACCATAGGGCGGCAGCGGCTGCTCGCCGCAGGGATTGGTCGCGCTGATGGTCTCCGCATACCAGAGGTTGTTCGCCCGGTTGATCCGGTCGATGAAGATGACGCCCGGCTCGGCATAGTCGTAGGTGGCGCGCATGATCCGGTCCCAGAGGTCGCGCGCCCGCACGGTCCGGTAGGTCTTGCCCTCGAAGACCAACGGCCAGTCGGCATCGGCCTCCACCGCCGCCATGAAGGCGTCAGTCGCCAGAACGCTCAGGTTAAACATGCGCAACCGGGCCGGGTCCTGCTTGGCCGAGACGAAGTCCTCGATGTCGGGGTGGTCGCAGCGCAGGGTCGCCATCATGGCGCCCCGCCGGCTGCCCGCCGACATGATCGTCCGGCACATGGCATCCCAGACGTCCATGAAGCTGAGCGGGCCGGAGGCATCCGCCCCAACCCCCTCCACCGGCGCCCCGCGCGGGCGGAGCGTCGAGAAGTCATAGCCGATGCCCCCGCCCTGCTGCATGGTCAGCGCCGCTTCCTTCAGCGCCTGGAAGATGCCCTCCATCGAATTGGGGATCGTCCCCATGACGAAGCAATTGAAGAGCGTCACCGTGCGCCCGGTGCCGGCGCCGGCCAGGATCCGCCCCGCCGGCAGGAAGCGGAAGCCTTCGAGCGCCCGGTAGAAGCGGTCCTCCCACAGCGCGGGCTCGGCCTCGACGGCGGCCAGCGCACGCGCGACCCGGCGCCAGCTGTCCTCGACGCCGGCGTCCACCGGCGCGCCCTGGGGATCGCGCAACCGGTACTTCATGTCCCAGATCTGCTCCGAGATCGGGGCCGCGAAGAGTGTGCGCGCATCGACGGAATCAGGCATGGGACACCAAATGAAGTGTAGAACGAAGAGAGTACATCACAGCATCTTGTGGAGTCAATCAGACCGGGGAGGCCGCTTCCCGCCGCGACTGCTCTGACTTCCGGCCCCGGCACCGCCGCGCCGCTGGCCAGGCCCGCGCCTCTCTGGGCTCTCCGCCGCGCCGGGGCGGCTGGTCCGCTTCCAGCCCAGCTGGTCGGCCAGCACGCGGGGGCGCACCTCCTCGACCGCGCCCGGCGCCAATTCGCCCAGGCGAAAGGGCCCATAGCCCGTGCGGATCAGCCGGTTCACCACCAGCCCGATCTCCTCCATGGCGCGGCGCACCTCGCGGTTGCGGCCTTCGCGCAGGCCGACGGTCAGCCAGGCGTTCGCGCCTTGCAGGCGGTCGAGCGCCACCTCCATGGGCTGGAAGCGCTCGCCCTCGATCGTGAGCCCACGGCGCAGCCGTTCGAGCGCCGGCTCGTCGGGGCTGCCATGCACTCGCACCCGGTACTTGCGCAGCCACCCCGTCGAGGGCAGCTCCAGCCGCCGCTTCAGCGACCCGTCATTGGTCAGCAGCAGCAGCCCCTCGGAGGCGAGGTCGAGCCGGCCGACGCTCATCACCCGGCCGAGTTCGGCCGGCAGCCGGTCGAACACCGTCGGCCGCCCCTTCTCGTCGCGCGCGCTCGTCACCAGCCCGGCGGGCTTGTGATAGCGCCAGAGCCGCGCCGCCTCCGGCGCCTCGACGGCGCGCCCGTCCACCTCGACCCGGTCCGCCGCCGTCACGTTCAGCGCCGGGCTGTCGATCCGCCGGCCGTTCACCGCGACGCGGCCCGCCTCGATCATCCGCTCGGCCTCGCGGCGCGAAGCGATGCCGGCCCGCGCCAGCCGCTTTGCGATCCGCTCAGCCCCGTCGTCGCCATCGCCGCCCATCGCGCCCCCATAGCCTATGATCGCGCCGCCCGCCTCACTAAATGCGTGGCTCACCCGAGGGCCCGAGCCATGTCCTTTCTCTCGCCCGATGCGACGCAGATGATCGCCGAAGGCGGCTATGCCGCCGTCGCGATCGCGGTGGCGGTCGAGAGCATGGGCGTCCCCTTCCCCGGCGAGACCACGCTGATCGCAGCCGGCATCTATGCCGGGACGACGGGCGAGCTCGACATCGCCATCGTCGTCGCGGCCGCGGTGGCGGGCGCCGTCCTCGGCGACAATCTGGGGTTTCTGATCGGCCGTTGGATCGGCTTCCCTGCGCTGGTCCGCTATGGGCCGATCGTCGGCATCACCCCGCCCAGGCTACGGCTAGGCCAGTACCTGTTCCTCCGGCACGGCGGCAAGGTCGTCTTCCTCGGCCGCTTCGTCGCCGTGCTGCGCGTGCTGGCCGCCGTCCTGGCCGGGGCCTGCGGCATGGGCTGGCGCCGCTTCCTCGTCTTCAACGCGGCCGGCGCCGCCGCCTGGGCGTCGCTCGTCGGCGGGGCCGCCTGGCTGCTCGGCGACGGCGTCCGGTCGCTCGTCGGCCCGGTCGGCGCCCTGCTCTTCGGCGTGGCGGTGGTGCTGGGGCTTGCCGGCCTACGCTTCGCCCGGCGGCACGAGCGCCGGCTGATCGCGAAGGCCGAGGCGGCGCTGCCGGGCCCGCTGAAGCCGCGGCCCCTCTGAGCGGTCCCGCTGGCCTCAGCCGGCCATCGCCCCTACCCTGCAGCCGATGTTCCAGGGCCACATGGACCGCGCGCTCGCCGAGGCGCGCGCCGCCGCCCGGCGTGGCGAGACGCCCGTCGGCGCCGTGCTCTCGGCGCCGGACGGAGCCGTGCTCGCCGCCGACGGCAACCGCGTGCGCGAGCTGCGCGACCCCAGCGCGCATGCCGAGATGCTGGTGATCCGCGCCGCCGCGGCCGCGCTCGGGCGCGAGCGGCTGACCGGCTGCGGCCTGACCGTCACGCTCGAGCCCTGCCCGATGTGCGCCGGCGCCATCTCCTTGGCCCGGATCGCCCGGCTCTGGTACGGCGCGCCCGACGCGAAGGGGGGCGGCGTCGAGCACGGCCCCCGGGTCTTCGCCCAACCGACCTGCCATCACAGTCCGGCCGTCTATGGCGGCATCGCCGAACGCGCCTGCGCAGCCCTGCTGACCGAGTTCTTCCGCACCCTGCGCTGACCACCCCCAAGACGGAGCAGCAACCCTCCGTACGTGCTTCCCCCCCCCGGCCGGCGGGAGGATCAGGGAGGGGGCTCCGCCGGGGGCGCCCAGAGTGGACGCCCCCGGCCCCCCGTCCTATCGTCCGTGCATGGAACATACGGACATCCTCGTCGCCGGCGGCGGCATCGCAGGCCTTTCCGCTGCCGTACGCCTCGGCGTCGACGGGCGCGGCGTCACGCTGGTCGACCCCGCCCCGGCCGAGGCCGGCGCCGGCCACGATTTGCGCACCACCGCCTTCCTGCAGCCCGCCATCGCCACCCTGACCCTCGCCGGCGCCTGGGCGGCGATGCAGGCGGCCGGCGCCGAGCTGCGCACCATGCGCATCGTCGACGCCGGCGGCCGCGTCCACCGGCCGCGTGCCACCGCCGACTTCACCGGCGCCGAGACCGGGCACGGCCTTTTTGGCTGGAACGTGCCGAACCGCGCCGCGCGCCGCGCGCTCCTCGAGCGGCTGGCGCAGATGCCGAACGTCCGGCTGCGCCAGGGCACGGCGGTCGAGCGCTACCTGCCCCGGCTCGACGCGGCGCTGGTCCGCCTCTCGGATGGCGGGACGCTGGCGGCGAAGCTGGTGGTCGCCGCCGACGGGCGCGAATTCGACGCTCCGCCGGCTGGCCGGCATTCGGCACCAGCGGTGGAGCTATGGCCAGAGGGCGCTGGTCTTCGCCGTCACGCATCCCGACCCGCACGGGGGCGTCTCGACCGAGATCCACCGCACCGGCGGACCGCTGACGCTGGTGCCGATGCCGGACCAGCCCTATGAGGGCCCCCATGACGGCCCCCAGCACGGCGGTGGCCGGCCCTGCTCATCCGTCGTGTGGATGGTGCCGGGCGCGCGCGCAGCCGAGCTCGCCGCGCTGGACGACGCCGCCCTCGGCGCCGAGCTGACCGCCGAGACGATGGGCCTTTTCGGCCCGCTCGCCGTCGCCTCGCCGCGCGCCGCCTGGCCGATCATCAGCCAGGTGGCGCTGCGCCTCGCCGCGCCCCGCCTCGCGCTGGTCGCCGAGGCGGCGCATGTCGTGCCGCCGATCGGCGCGCAGGGCCTGAACATGAGCCTCGCCGATATCGAGCAGCTGGCCCGCGCGACCGAAAACGCCCCCGACCCCGGCGCCCGCGCGCCCCTGACCCGCTACGAGCGCCAGCAGATGCCGGCGATCCTCGCCCGCGTCGCTGGCGTCGACGTGCTGAACCGCGCCGCGCGGGCCGAGGCCCAGCCGCTGCGCGACCTGCGCGGCCCTGGGGCTCGGCGCCATCGACCGCATCGGCCCGCTCCGCCGCCTCGCCATCCGCGCCGGCATGGGTGGGTGATTCGCGGGCTTCGGCCGCGGCCCCGCCCGTTATCCACAGCCTCGCTGTTCACAACCTGTGCCTGTGCTGTGGACGCTTGTGCTTGATCACAGGCCGGCTGTCGACAAGCCGTGGAAATGCTGTGGGAGAGCGCGATCCCCGTTGATCGCCGCGCCCTTTCGGCGTCCTCATCGTCGTCGACAGTTTCGAGCGGAGTGCGGCCTACCCGCGGAAGTCGGAGGTGCCGCGGGCCCAAGGAGCCAGGGGAAGGCAGCCCCTGGCTTCCTTGCGCCCGGAGCTCAGACGCTCGCCCGTAATGACCCTGCCGACCGGCCCGACCGGCCGGCGCAATGAAGAAGGGGAGAGCCGTTACGGCTCCCCCCTCAGGTCCTTGGTTCAGGCTTCTCGTTCGGACCGTTTTTGCTGCTCGATGGTCTCGCCTGCGGCCTGATCCCTTCGCGGGCGCACCGGCATCCCCCGCCGGCGCCACCCTCCCCCTTACTGGTCGCCCCGCGGGTAGCACCCGTTCCGGTTGCGCTGCGGCAGCGGGATGCCCCGCGCCGCCAGATGCGATTCGAGGCGCTCGTCCCATTCCGGCGACCAGCCATTCCAGTTGTCGATCCAGCAGGCCCGGCAGACGAGCAGCTGATACCGCTTGATCAGCCGCCCCTCGAAGATGTGCGGCCCGAAGCGAAACCCGCAGCCGCAGATCTGGCATTTCTGCTGGAACTTCGCGTCGTACATGTCCCGAGAGCCCCTAAAACACGCTATGCGTCCTTGAGAGGCATAATCCGTGCCATCAGCTGCAGCCGCTCGTGGCGCCGCAGCTGTCGCACTTCATGCAGGTGCCGTTGCGCACCAGCGTGAAGTTGCCGCATTCGCCGCAGGCGTCGCCCTCATAGCCCTTCATGCGCGCCTCGGCCCGGCGGTCGATGGCCACCGCGCCGGCCGCGCCGATGGCGGCGGTCGCGGCAATGATCGCCCCGGGGGCCGCGCCGGCTATGGCCGCGCTCATCACCGCCGGCTGGCCCTGGCCGCCGCTCAGCACCAGGAACTCCTTGGGCAGCCGCTTGCGGTGGAAGCCCGAGGACGCCATGCGCTTGACCAGCTCGATGGCCCCCTGCCCGCCGGCCTGGCCGCCCGATGCGTCATCCGCCGTGGCCGGCGTCCCTTCGGCGATGCCGCCGCCGATCGCGTCGAAGCGCTGCCCCTCGGGCTCGACATGGGCGAGGTCCGAGCGGTCGAGATAGCTGACCGCCAGCTCACGGAAGATGTAGTCGAGGATCGAGGTCGCGTTCTTGATGTTGTCGTTGCCGCTGACAACGCCCGCCGGCTCGAAGCGGGTGAAGGTGAAGGCCTCGACGAACTCCTCGAGCGGCACCCCGTATTGCAGGCCCATCGAGACGGCGATGGCAAAGTTGTTCATCATCGCCCGGAAGGCCGCGCCCTCCTTGTGCATGTCGATGAAGATCTCGCCCAGGCGCCCGTCCTCGAACTCGCCGGTGTGCAGATAGACCTTGTGGCCGCCGACGATGGCCTTCTGGATATAGCCCTTGCGCCGGTGCGGCAGCCGCTCGCGATCGCCCTTGGTCTCGCGGACGATCACCTTCTCGACGATCTTCTCGGCGAAGACGACGGTCTTCTCGACGCCCTCCGCCTCCTCGATCTCCTCTACCTCGTCGATCAGCGCCGACGACAGCGGCTGGCTGAGCTTGGAGCCGTCGCGGTAGAGCGCGTTGGCCTTGAGCCCCAGCCGCCACGACATCCGGTAGGCGTCGAGGCAGTCGGCGATCGTCGCCGCGTTCGGCATGTTGATGGTCTTCGAGATCGCGCCCGAGATGAAGGGTTGCGCGGCCGCCATCATCCGGATGTGGCTCTCGACGCCGAGATAGCGCTTGCCCGTCCGCCCGCAGGGATTGGCGCAGTCAAAGACGGGCAGATGCTCAGGGCGGAGGCCCGGCGCGCCCTCCAGCGTCATGGTCCCGCAGATGTGGATGTTGGCCGCGTCGATCTCGGCCGCCGTGAAGCCTATGGCGCGCAGCAGGTCGAAGCCCGGCGCCGCCATCGCCGCGCGGTCGAGCCCCAAGGTCTGCTCGCAGAACTCGGCGCCCAGCGTCCACGGGTTGAAGACGAAGCGGATGTCGAATGCCGATTCCAGCGCCGCCTCGACCTTGGCGAACTCGTCGGGCCCGAAACCCAGCAGCTTCAGCCGCTCGGGCGTCACGCCGGGCGCGTCCTCCAGCCGGCCGCGGCCGACCGCATAGGCGACGATCGCGTCGATCTCGTCATCGAGATAGCCCAGCGTTGCCAGCGCGCTCGGCACGGCGCGATTGATGATCTTGAAATAGCCGCCGCCCGCCAGCTTCTTGAACTTGACCAGCGCGAAGTCCGGCTCGATCCCGGTCGTGTCGCAGTCCATGACCAGGCCGATCGTCCCGGTCGGCGCGATCACGCTGGCCTGCGCATTCCGATAGCCGTGCTTTTCCCCCAGCTCCACCGCCTGGTCCCAAAGGGCCCGGGCGCGGGCCACGAGGCCAGCGTCCGGGCAGGTGGCCGCATCAAGCGGCACAGGGAGAGTCGCCAGTCCTTCGTACCCGCCGGTCTCGGACATGGCCGCCCGGCGGTGGTTGCGCATGACGCGCAGCATGTGCTCGGCATTCGCCGCATAACCGGGGAATGCGCCGAGCTCGCCCGCCATCTCGGCCGAGGTCGCATAGGCCGCCCCCGTCAGGATGGCCGACAACGCCCCGCAGAGCGCCCGCCCCTCGTCCGAGTCGTAGGACAGGCCCAGCGTCATCAGCAGCCCGCCGAGATTGGCATAGCCGAGGCCCAGCGTGCGGTACTCGTAGGAAAGCTGCGCGATCTCCTTCGAGGGGAACTGCGCCATCAGCACGCTGATCTCGAGCGTCACCGTCCAGAGACGGGCCGCGTGCTCGTAGCCTTTCGGCGTCGAAGCCGTCCTCGCCCAGGAACTCGAGCAGGTTCAGCGACGCCAGATTGCAG
The DNA here is from genome assembly GCA_963822985.1 of uncultured Alphaproteobacteria bacterium. Classification (GTDB taxonomy): domain Bacteria; phylum Pseudomonadota; class Alphaproteobacteria; order Rhodobacterales; family Rhodobacteraceae; genus Thermohalobaculum. The sequence continues at coordinate 77,617 of CAWGJU010000006.1, forward strand.
GCCGTGTCGTCGAGGAACATGTATTCCGAGCACGGATTCGAGGCGCGGATCGGCCCGCTCGCCGGGCAGGTGTGCCAGTCGTTGATCGTGTCGTGGAACTGCACGCCGGGATCGGCGCAGGCCCAGGCGGCGTGGCCGATCTGCTCCCACAGCTCGCGCGCCTTCAGGGTCTTGGCGACCTTGCCGTCCGTGCGCCGGACCAGCTCCCAGTCGGCATCCGCCTCGACGGCGCGCAGGAAGGCGTCGGTGACGCGCACCGAGTTGTTCGAGTTCTGGCCCGAGACGGTCAGGTAGGCCTCCGAATCCCAGTCCGTGTCGAAGACCGGAAACTCGATTTGCGCGCATTCCTTGCGTCGCGTATTGCAGAACGCGCTTGACCATCGCCTCGGGGATCGCCGCCTTGCGCGCCGCCCGCATCGCCGCCTTCAGGCCGGGGTTCTTCGCCGGGTCGACCGCGTCGGCTTGCGAGCCGTCCCAGGCGGCGACCGCCGCCAGCACCTCGTTCAGCCGCTCCTGGTGCAGCTTGGAGCCCGCGACCAGTGCCGCGACCTTCTGCTCCTCGCGCACCTTCCAGTTGACGAATTCCTCGATGTCAGGGTGGTCGAGGTCGCAGATCACCATCTTCGCCGCGCGCCTGGTGGTGCCGCCCGACTTGATCGCGCCGGCCGCCCGGTCGCCAATCTTCAGGAAGGACATGAGGCCGGAGGACTTGCCGCCGCCGCCCAGCTTCTCATTCGCGGCGCGCAAGGAGGAGAAGTTCGTCCCCGTGCCCGAGCCGTACTTGAAGAGCCGCGCCTCGCGGTTCCACAGGTCCATGATGCCGCCCTCGTTGACGAGGTCGTCCTGCACGGACTGGATGAAGCAGGCATGCGGCTGCGGGTGCTCGTAGGCGCTGGTCGCGCGCACCAGCTCGCCCGTTTGGTAGTCGACGTAGAAATGCCCCTGGCTCGGCCCGTCGATGCCATAGGCCCAGTGCAGCCCGGTGTTGAACCATTGCGGGCTGTTCGGCGCCGCCATCTGCGCCGCCAGCATGTAGCGCATCTCGTCATGATAGGCGGCGGCGGCCGCCTCGGACGAGAAATAGCCGCCCTTCCAGCCCCAATAGGCCCAGGTACCGGCCATCCGGTCGAAGACCTGGGCGGCCGAGGTCTCGCCGCCGAACCGCTCGCCCTCGGGCAGCTTGGCCAGCGCCGCCTCGTCCGGCACCGAGCGCCACAGGAAGGACGGCACGCCCTTCTCGCGCACCCGCTTTGTCGCCGCCGGCACGCCCGCCTTGCGGAAGTATTTCTGCGCCAGCACGTCGGCGGCGACCTGGCTCCACGCCGCAGGCACCTCGAAGCCTTCCAGCCGGAAGACGACGGACCCGTCCGGATTGCGGATCTCGGAGGTCGCCTGCCGGAACGGGACGCCCGCATAGGGCGACTGGGCGGCTTGGGTGAACTTGCGGTCGATCTTCATCTGTCCCTCGTTCCTCGCGCCGCTGCCGGCGACTCGTTCTCCGTCCCGGCGGTCGCCCGCCGGACCCGGCCGGTTGCCCGGCCGGCGCGTTGAACGTCTGCTGTTTCTGATCCCGCACTGGGGCGGGTCCTCTAGATCCCGAGCCGCTCACCAGATGTTGTGGCCGCCGCTTCGGTGACTTCAACCTGGAGGGAATCAGTGATTCCGGTCAACTATAATCTCGTCTTGCGCACCACATTTTGGGGCCGGCGGCACACTACTTACCAAGGATGGTAGAACATTCCGCGAACATGGTAATCTCCGGGTAACGACTGTGCCGTTTTCGGCCGGCCCGACTCCCGATGCGCGTGACTTCCGAATTCCGCATCGAGGGCGCCGAGTAGGGCAGTATCGAAGCCAATCGGCTCGTCCAGGCGCCATCGTCATCCCCGCTTGCGCTTTTCGCGGGGATGACCGCGCTCGAACACTCGACCGAGGCAGTCTTGGCGTGGGCTACCGATTAGCCCCGGTCTCGAGGCGCTCGAGTTGACGGCGGACCCGTCGTCGCCTCGTGCTTTCCGACTTGGAGGCGCCGGGGGTCGCGTCAGCCGGAGTCCTGCCCCGGAACCTGCTTCTGCGGGGCAGGCTCGGGCGAGGGCGCCGCGTCGCCCTGTCCCCGCTCGACCGCCTGCGCCGCGCGCTCAAGATCGCGCGGCCGCAGCGGCGGCGCGGACTGCCGCGCGGCGACGCTCGGATCGAGGCACAGCGCCGCCATGATCGGCCGGTGATCCGACTGGAAGTCGCGCAGCGCGCCAAAGGCGGCCAGGCTGAACTCGTCGCCAGCCAGCACGTGGTCGAGCGGCCAGGTCAGAACCAGCGAGCCCGCCTTGAAGGTCGGCACCCAGCCGCGACCGATCCGCGGCTCGAGCAACTCGCCGACCCGTGCGGCGTGCCGCATCACGCTCGACCAGGGCGTCGCGTTCATGTCGCCCGCCATCACCGAGGGCGCCCCGTCATCGCGGATCGCCAGGGCGGCGGCCAGGATCTGACCGTCCCGCTCGGCGCTCGATTGCCCCTTCTCGGGCGGCCGCGGATGGACGCCGTAGAAGCGCACGACGTCGCCCGAGGGTAGGCGCATGCCAGTGAAGATCGAGGGGTCGCGCGACCCGGTCAGGAAATGCACCTGGGGGTCGATCAACGGATAGCGCGAGAGAAGATGAATCCCGAAATAGTTTTTCGTCACGTGCTGGGCCGCATAGGGGTACTCGTCCGAGAGCGCCTTCAAATGTTCGTCCCACCATTCGTCGGTCTCCTGAAACAGGATCACGTCCGGGTCGGCTTCCTGCAGGATCGCGAACAACTTCTTATCGTTCTCGTTGGTCATCAGCACGTTGACCGCGACGACGCGCAGCTGTCGCTCGGCCGGGCAGTCGCCGCCGGAAACGATCCGACGATCGTGAAGGTCGGTGTACGGCCAGAGCTCCCAGCACTGGACGGCGATGCCGACGAGGGCGAGCGCCGAGGCGGCGAGCGAAAGGACCCGGAATCGTCCGGGCAGGAGCAGCAGCAAGACCAGCAGCAGCGCCAGCGCGGCCAATAGTTGGACGCGCGGATAGGTTGCCATCCGCACCCACCAGGCATTCGCGCCGAAATAGGGCAGCACGCTCAGCACGAAGCCGACGAGCACGAGCAGCGCCAGTCCGCGGACGATCCATCTCATACGGGCCACCTCATGGAAACCACCTCATTCGGGCCACCCATGCAGCGCATCCGGGCCGGTGGCGTGGCCCAACCGCCGGACCGGTTGGTCGTACAGCTCGGATGTCTCGTTTCCGCCCAACCGCCATTGACATGGTAATCCGACGCCCGGCCATGGGTTCCGCTGCCGATGCTCGGCCATTCCCGTCAATGCGGCGCCCGCGTACAATCAGACACCCCGATTTGGCCGAGACGCTCTTTCTGGAAGCGCAGATCCGCCAGACTTGCCAGCCGCGTCCGAAGGGGCGTCAGCCCTCCTCGTCGCGCGGCTGCGTCAGCACGCGGGTCAGCCGCTCGCGCCGCACCGGCACGAACCCCAGCTTCTGGTAAAGCCCGAGCGCGCGCGGATGATCGAGCGTGTTGGTGTTAACCGTCATCTTTTCCACGCCTGGCCGTTCCCACCCGGCCTGGATCGCCGTCGCCAGCAGCCAGTGGCCGAGCCCGCGCCCGATCGCCTGCGGCACCAGGCCGAAATAGGCCAGGTCCACCACCCCTGCCCGCCGCCCGTTCAGCCGGCCGTCCAGCACGAAGAACCCGCCCGGCCAGCCGTCGAGAAGCATGGTGTAGAGCGTGATTTGCGGATCCTGCACGAATGCCTGCGCCTCGGCCTTCGGCCGCGCCAGCCAGTCGTTCCATTCGTACTCGGCGCCGACGGCGCGATAAAGGTAAAGGAAATAGTCGGCTGGCGGCGACTTCGCCGCCAGCAGCGCCGCCTGCTGGCCTACGGGCAGCGGCGGCACCGGCTTGCGCGGCCGCTCGGTCATCTCCAGCCAGGTGACGACGCAGTCGACCTCGTCGCCGGGACGCAGCCGCCGCATCGCCTAGCGTGCCTGCCGATCAGGCCACCCAATCCGCCGCGGCCAGTCATCTCCGCGAAAGCAGGACCTCAGTTGCCGCTTGTTGCCGATCCCCGCTTTCGCAGGGATGACGTCTGACGGGCAGTGGGATCGCCTCGTTCTGGCCATGCGTCATCCCGTCTCGACTGCCAGGTCGGGATAGGCGCCCCATTCGACCCAGCTGCCGTCATAGACGGCGTTGCGCGTGTGGCCGAGCCGCGCCAGCGCCAGGCTGACGATCGCCGCCGTCACGCCCGAGCCGCAGCTGGTGACGACCGGCTTGCCCAGGTCGACGCCCGCCGCGTCGAAGATGGCGCGCAGCTCGTCCGGCGACTTCATCGTCTGGTCGTCGTTCAACAGCTCGCGGAAATGGACGTTGATCGCCCCCGGCATATGGCCCGCGCGCAGGCCTTGGCGGGGCTCGGCCTCCTCGCCGCGGAACCGGCCGGGGCTGCGGGCGTCGACGATCTGCTCGTCGCGCAGCTTCACGGCCCGCGCCACCTGCGTCACGTCGCGCACCAGCGCGGCGTTGCGCCGCCCGGTGAAATGGCGCTCGCGCGGGTCCGGCACCTCGCCCGTCACCTGTCGCCCCTCGGCCAGCCATTTCGGCAGGCCGCCGTCCAGCACGGCGACGTCCATGTGGCCGAAGACCCGGAACATCCACCAGACGCGCGCCGCCGAGTAGATGCCCTGCTGATCGTAGACCACCACCCGGTGGCCGTCGCCGACGCCCATGCGGCGCACGCGCGCCACGAACTTCTCCATCGGCGGCAGCATGTGCGGCAGCGGCGAGTGGTCGTCGGCGATCTCGTCGATGTCGAAGAAGCGCGCGCCGGGAATGTGCTGCTCGAGATAGAGCGCATGGCCGTCGCGCCCGTCCGTCGGCAGGTACATCGAGGCGTCGAGGATGCGCACATCGGGCGCCTCCAGCCGCTCGCCCAGCCAGGCCGTCGACACCAGCAGCGTCGGATCGCTTTCCTCCATCGGCACCCCCATTTCCACCGGACTTGCGTACGGCGAAGGAAAGCTGGAATCAACGCTCCCGCGCCGGCGGTTCCGGATTCGCGCCTCCTCGGGCGGCCGGAACCGATGCGCAGGCAAGCTCGGACGGATGTGAGGTGAGGATGAGACCGATTTCGACCCTGGCGCTGGTCGCCGGCCTGCTGCTGCCGCTGACCTCGGTCGCGCAGCAGAGCGCAGGAGCCCGCCGGCACCGGCGCGCATCAGATGCACGTCGTGCCGCGACGCAAGGCGGAAACCGGCGCGCGACGGCCGGCGATCTGACCATCTCGGGCGCGGTGGCGCGCGCCTCGATCGGCAACGCGCCGACCTCGGCCGTCTACATGACGATCACGACGGCCGGCGCGCCGGACCGGCTGGTCGGCGTGCAAAGCCCCGCCGCGCAGGCGGTGGAGCTGCACGCCTCGCTGCAGGAGGGCGGCGTCAGCAAGATGCAGCCCATCGACGGCATCCCGGTCGACCGCCGACGCGCCGGCCATGCTCGAGCCCGGCGGCTACCACGTCATGCTGATCGGCCTGCGAGAAGCCGCTCGACGACGGCGCGACCGTGCCGCTGACGCTGATCTTCGAGAAGGCGGGCGAGGTGACCATCGACGTGCCCGTCTCGAAAGACATCGCCGGCCACATGCACTGAGACCACCACTGAGACCGCTCGCCCGGCGCGGGCGCGCGTCCGGGCGGCCGCCTATCTGGTCGCCGCCTGGCGCTCGCGCTGGGCCAGCGCGATGCCGCCGATCACCGCGACCATCGCCAGCGCATGATAGGCGGCGAAGGCCTGGCCCAGCAGCCCGACCGCCAGCGCCGCGGCGAAGACCGGCACCAGGTTGGTGAAGATGCCCGGCCCGGCCCGGCCCGATCAGGTCGACGCCGCGCAGAAAGAAGAGCTGGGCGATGCAGGATGGGAAAAGCGCGACATAGGCGACGATCAGCCAGCCCTCGGCCGTGGGCAGCCGATAGCCGCGGTGAGAACGCCTCGGCCACCGCCGGGGGCACGGCGGCCAGCGCGGCGATCGGCGCCATGAGCGTGAAGAAGACCACGCCAGGCACGGGCGGCCGGCCCGCCAGCATCACCGCATATCCCGAATAGAGCACGCAGGCGACCAGCATCAGCAGGTCGCCCGGGTTTACCTCGGTCTCCAGCACGGCCCAGGGCGAGCCCTGCGTCGCCACCAGCAGCACGCCGACCAGCGTCACGGCGACGCCGACGGCCTGCAGCCAGGTCACGCGCGAGCCGTGCATCAGGAAGGCGCCGAGCATGACGAAGACCGGCACCGCGCCCTGCAGGATGCCGATATTGACGGCGCTGGTCTGCAGCGAGGCGAAGTAGAAGAGGATGTTGAACCCGGTGAAGCCCGCCACCGCCATCGCCGCGATGCGCCCGATGCGCGGCCGGATGACCGGCCAGTGCGCCGACCACCTGGCCGCCGAACAGCGGCCAGAGCAGCAGAGCCACGCCGACCCAGCGCGCCAGCACCAGCTGCAGGGGCGTGATCTCGCCCCTGGCCAACTGCCCGGCGATGGCGTTGCCCGCCCAGAACAGCGCCGTCAGCACCAGAAGCAGCGCCGGCCGCCGGTAGAGCTCGTCGAAGGCGGAGCGGACAGCGGCGGGCATACGACCTCGGGGTTCTTGGCGCGCCGGAGTACCAGACCGCGCGAGAGCGCGCGAGCACGGATGTGATCGGATCGAGACCCGGTGGAGGAGAAGCGCCGGCCCGCCGCCGCGCACCTATCATTCGATCAGGATCGACACCCGCCGGTTCTGCCGGCCCTTCTTCTCGATCTTGCCGATTGTCAGGCGGCCGATCTCGGCCGTCGCTGCGCACATGCGTGCCGCCGCAGGGCTGCAGGTCGATCGCCGGCTCGCCGTCCGCAGCCGATGCGCACCAGCCGCACGCGGCCCTGCCCCATCGGCGGCTTGCACGGCCATGGTCTTGACCATCTCGGGCCGGGCGGCGAGGTCCTCGTCGGTGATCCACTCCGTCGTCACCGGATGGTCGGCCGCGACCAGCGCGTTCAGCGCCGCCTCCAGCGCGTCGCGGTCCTCCGGCGGCTCGGCCATGTCGAAGTCGAGCCGGCCCTTGTCGGCGGCGATCTGCCCGCCCGTCACCGGCAGCGGGATGACGACCGAGAGCAGGTGCAGCCCGGTGTGCACGCGCATATGCCGGTGCCGCCGCTCCCAGTCGAGCCGGGCCGTCACCGCCGCGCCCGCCGGCCGGCAGCGCCGCGCCCTCGCCCGGCACATGGACGATGGCGCCGCCCTCGCCCTTGACCGCGCTGGCGACCGGCATCTCGCCACCCTCCCAGACGAGGCGCCCGTGTCGCCCGGCTGACCGCCGCCCGTCGGGTAGAAGACCGTGCGGTCGAGCACGACGCCGCCATCGGTCACCTCGACCACGCGGGCCGCGCACTCGCGCGCGTAAGGGTCGTCGCGGAACAGCGGTTCGGTCATCGTTCGGTCCTTCCTGATGCCCACTTCCTGCCACCGGGCAGGCCCGCGGAGCAAGCGCGCATGCCGGCCAGTATATCGGGCGCCTCAGCCGGGGGCGCTTCAGCTCGGGGTGACGGGCGGCCTGACCTCGGGCGGCAGCGGGACAGCGATAGGGCGCCGCCGCCATGCGTCGGTCGTGCTCGGCCCTGGCCGCCTCGCGCAGCGCGCCATCGGCGATCGCCACCGCCGCCATCGTCCGCCATGACCTTGGCGGCGTGGACCATTCCCTTGTGCGCCGCCGGCACCTTGCCCTGCGCCGTCGTCTGCCAGGTGTGGAAGGGCGTGCCGATGGCGCAGGTGGCGACGCGCGCCTGCACGGTCGGCACGGCCCAGCTGACATCGCCCAGATCGGTCGAGCCCTCGCCGCCCATGCGCGGCCGCTCGAGCGGCGCCACGAAGTCGCAGAGGGCCAAGTCCGGGTCGGTCGGCCGCCCGATGCGCCGGAAGGTCGCCTCGATGTCCGCCGGCGTCAGCGTCGCCCGGATGGCGCGGGCGAAGTCGCGGTCCGCCGCGTCGAAGGCGACCGGCCCCAGCCGCTCGAGCGCGCTTTGCATCGCCTCCTCCAGCGGGCGGTTGCCGACGAGGTTCGAGACGGCGCTGAAGGTGCGCGCCTCGACGCTCGTCTCGGTCATCAGCGCCGCGCCCTCGGCGATCTTGCGGACCCGCTCGACCAGCTGCGCCAGCCCGGCATTGTCGCGCGCCCGGATCAGGTGGCGGACGGTCGCATGGGCCTGCACGACGTTCGGCGCCGGGCCGCCGGCGTCGAGATAGGCGTAATGCACGCGCGCATCGTCCGGCATGTGCTCGCGCATATAGTTGACGCCGACGCTCATCAGCTCGCAGGCGTCGAGCGCGCTGCGGCCGAGCTCGGGCGCGCCCGCGGCATGCGCGGCGCGCCCGGTGAAGGTGAAGTCGATCCGCGTGTTGGCCAGCGACCGGGCGTCGTCGACGCCCGTCCAGCTGGCGGGGTGCCAGCTGATCGCGATGTCGACATCGTCGAAGAGCCCGTCGCGCACCATGTAGGTCTTGGCCGCGCCCGCCCTCCTCGGCCGGGCAGCCGTAATAGCGCACGCGGCCGGGCAGCCCCGCCTCGGCCAGCCAGTCCTTGACGGCGGTCGCCGCCAGCAGCGCCGCCGCGCCCAGCAGGTTGTGGCCGCAGCCATGCCCCGCGCCGCCCGCCTCGACCGGGCCGGTGCTCGGCGACGCCCGGCTGCCTGGCTCAGGCCCGGCAGCGCGTCGTATTCGCCGAGGATGGCGATGACGGGCCCGCCCTCGCCCGCCTCGCCCGTGACGGCGGTCGGGATGCCGGCGACGTCGCGCGTGACACGGAAGCCCTGCGCCTCGAGCGCGGCGGCGTGCTCGGCCACCGCCCGGTGCTCGGCATAGAGCAGTTCCGGCGCGTCGAAGACGCGGTCGGCCAGCGCGATGAACTCGGCCTTCCTGTCCTCGACCTTCTCCCAGACCGGCGCGCTGTTGCGCATCGTTGCCTCTCCTCTGCTCCGACGCAGCGCCCGCATGCCACGGAGTGCGGCCGCGATTGCCATCCGCAGGGCGATGGAAGCGGTTCAGGCGAGGACCAGCTCCGCCGCCTTCTCGCCGATCATCAGCGTCGGCGCGTTGGTATTGGCCGAGGTGACCTTCGGCATCACCGACGCATCCGCGACATAGAGGCCCTCGACGCCGTGCACGGCGAGCCCCGGGCTAACGACCGCGCGCGCGTCCGTGCCCATGCGGCAGGTGCCCACGGGGTGGTAGACGGTCGAGCCGGTGCGGCAGATGCCGTCGAGGATCTGCTCGTCCGTGCGCACCTCCGGGCCCAGCATCACCTCCGCCTCGGCCAGGTCGCGGAAGGGCGCCGCGGCGTGGATCTCGCGCGCGATCTTCACGCCCTCGACCATCACCTTCCGGTCGCGCTCGTGGCTGAGGTAGTTGGGCCGGATGCAGGCCGGCTCGGCCGGGTCGGCCGAGCGGATCTCGAGCGTGCCGCGCGAGTCCGGGTGGCACTGCCAGATCACCGTGGTGAAGCCCGACCAGGCGTGCAGCGGCGATCCCGGGGCATCGAGCGACAGCGGCATGGCGAGGAGCTGGATGTCCGGCCGGCCGCCCTCCGCGTGGCTGGTCGCCACCGCCCCGCCGATCTGCCCGGCGCCGACCGTCAGCGGCCCCTTGGACGAGAGCAGCCATTCCATCGTCATCCGCGCCAGCTTCAGGGGGTTGCGCACCTCGTCGTTCAGCGAGATCGGGCGCTTCAGCCGGACGACGAGGCGCACCTGGTAGTGGTCCTGCAGGTTCTGGCCGACGCCGGCCGCGTCATGCACCACCGGGATGCCGTGCCGCCGCAGCAGCTCGGCCGGGCCGACACCCGAGAGCTGCAGCAGCTGCGGCGACTGCAGGGCGCCTGCGCTCAGCACGATCCGGCCGGCATGCGCGCTCTGCGCGCCCTGCTTGTCGCGCCAGCTGATGCCCACCGCGCGCGTGCCCTGGAAGACGACCTTATCGACCAGCGCGCCCGTCACGACCGTCAGGTTCGGCCGCGACCGGGCCGGGCGCAGATAGGCGCGCGCGGCACTCGACCGCCAGCGGCCGTCGAGCGTCAGGTTGTACTTGCCGACGCCCTCCGTCGTCTCGGCGTTGAAGTCGGGGTTGCGCGGCAGCCCCCAGTTCTCGGCCGCCTCGATCCAGCGCTCGCAGGCCTCGTTCTGCACCCGCAGCGTGTCGACCTGGATGGGACCGAGCCCGCCGCGCCACTGGTTCTCGCCGCCCTTCCAGCTCTCGAGCCGACGGAAATAGGGCAGCACCTCGCGGAACGACCAGCCGGTCGCGCCCATCGCCGCCCAGTCGTCGAAATCCTGGTGCTGGCCGCGGATGAAGATGAGGCCGTTGATCGAGCTCGACCCGCCCAGCATGCGGCCCCGCGGCCAGCGGATCGACCGCCCCGCCGTGCCCTCGCAAGGCTCGGTCTCGAAGACCCGCGAATAGCCCGCATCGTACATCAGCCGATAATAGCCGATCGGGACCCGGCTCCAGAACCGCGCATCCGTGCCCCCGGCCTCCAGCAGCAGGACCTTGCGCGCCGGATCCGCCGACAGCCGGTTGGCGAGCACGCAGCCGGCCGAGCCCGCGCCCACGATGATGAAATCGTACGTCTCGGGCACCTTCCCCTCCCCGCTTTCGGCGCACCTTCCGGGGCGGCGCGCGGCCGGTCAAGCGCGTCGGTTTACAATAGGTCGAGAACCTGAAGCCCGACCGTGTCCCCCGATCGGGTCCGCGGTGTGGCTCCTTCCCCCTGGGAAAAGACCGTATCGAGGACTCGCACCGATTGGCGCTCCCACGCCGGCAGCCTATGTCCTGCACCATGAGCTTCATGCCCCCGCACATCCGCCCGCACACCGCGCCGCTGACCATGCTCCAGTCGCTGCAGGCGGCGCGGCGCAACGTGCTCGAGATCATCCCGGCCATCTGCTATGTGCAGCCGATGCATCTCGGGGCGCATGGGCGCGCGCTGGCACATGGTGCAGGACCCGGTCGCGCTGAAGCGCATCTTCCTGGACAACGTCCAGGCCTATCCGAAGTCCGAGGTGATGAACCGGATGCTGCGGCCCGCCGTCGGCAACTCGCTCTTCACCTCGGAGGGCGCGCACTGGCGCTGGCAGCGCCGCGCGGTGGCGCCCGTCTTCGCCCAGCGCAACGTGGTCGCGCTGGCGCCGATGATGACCGGCACCGCCGAGCGCGCCGCCGAGCGGCTGGCGGCGCGGGCAGCGGCCCGCGCGAGATGGTCTCCGAGATGCTGTCGGCCACCTTCGACGTGATCTGCGAGGTGGCGCTCTCGGGCCGCGAGCATTTCGACGCCGAGGTCTATGGCGCCGCCATCACCGGCTATTTCGAGACGGCGGGCAAGGCCTCGCTGCTCGACTTCCTGCAGGTGCCGAGCTGGGTGCCGCGCCCCGGCCTGGTGCTCGGCGCCCGGCATGCGCGCACCATGCACCGCATGGTCGCCGAGGCGATCGAGGCGCGACGCGACGGCGCCATGCGACCGGCAAGGCGGACGACCTGCTCGACCACATGCTGCACGCCGAGGACGCCGAGACCGGGCCGCCGGCATGACGCCGGAAGAGCTGCTGCACAACATGCAGTTCTTCATCGTCGCCGGGCACGAGACGACGGCGCTGGCGCTCTCCTGGGCGCTGTACCTGCTGGCCGGCGAGCCGCGCTTCCAGGACCGCGCGCGCGACGAGGCGCGCGGCGTGCTCGGCGACCGGCGCCGCCGGCGCCGCGCGATCTCGACGCCATGCCCTATGTCCGCCAGGTGCTGGAGGAGGCGATGCGCCTCTACCCGCCGGTCGGCCTGCTGGCGCGCAACGTGGCCGAGCCCGACATCCTCGTCGGCCGCGAGGTGCTGCCGAACGACATCGTCTTTCTCGCCATCTACGCGCTGCACCGGCACGAGATGTGGTGGGACCGGCCGAACGCCTTCGACCCGGACAATTTCGCGCCCGGACCGGTGCGGGACCGGCACCGCTATCTCTATCTGCCCTTCGGCGCCGGCCCGCGCGTCTGCGTCGGCGCCAACTTCGCGATGATGCAGGCGCAGATCATCCTCTCGACGCTGCTCGCCCGCTATCGCTTCGACCTGGCCGGCAAGCCGCCGCCGGTGCCGACCATGAGCATGACCGTGCGGCCCGAGGGCGGCGTCTGGCTGACGGCGACGCCGCGCTGTGACAGCCGGCTGATATCCGGCCCGGAGCGCGACCTTACGGCGGCCGAGCCGAGGATCTCGCGCTTGGGAGATTCGCCGAGCTCTGCGGTAGGCACTGCGCGCCCATGTCCGACAAGGCCGTCAGCCAGACCGGCCATGTCCGATGCCGACGCTCGAGCATGACCCCGCAGCACGACGCTGGGCACGACGATGCCCGGGCCGAGCGCGCGGTGGCGATCCTCGTCTGGGCGCAGTCGGTGCTGGGCGCGCAGATGCCCGTGCACTTCATCCTCGGCGGGCTGACGGGCGCGCTGCTGGCCGAGGACAAGTCGCTCGCCACCCTGCCGATCTCGATGACGGTGCTGGGCTCGATGCTGGCGGCGCCGGCGCTCTCGGCGCTGATGGGCCGCTTCGGCCGGCGGCCGGGCTTCGTGCTCGGCGCGCTGGCCGCGGCCACCGGCGCCGCGGCTCGCCGCCTGGGCGATCGTGCATCGCGATTTCACCGCTGTTCTGCGCGGCCTCGATGCTGCTCGGCGTCTACATGGCGGCGCAGGCGCTCTATCGCTTCGCCGCCGCCGACGTCGGCCTCGCCGGCCTTCCGGCCGAAGGCGATCTCGTGGGTGATGGCGGGCGGGCTCGTCTCGGCCGTGCTGGGGCCCGAGATCGTCGTGCGCTTCAAGGACCTGCTCGAGCCGGTGCCCTATGCCGGCGGCTACGTCGCCATGGTCGCGCTGAACCTCGTCGGCGTCATCCCGGTGCTGTTCCTCGACCTGCCGCCGCCGCTGCGGCGCCACGGCGGGGGCCGGCCGGGCCGCCCCTGGGCCGAGATCCTGGCCGACCGCCGCGTCCCCGTCGCCATGCTGTGCGCCATGGTCAGCTATGCGCTGATGAACCTGGTGATGACCTCGACGCCGCTCGCCATGATCGGCTGCGGCTTCGTCACCGACGATGCCGCGCAGGTGGTCCGCATCCACGTCATCGCCATGTTCGCGCCGAGCTTCTTCACCGGCATGCTGATCGCCCGCTATCGGCGCGCCGAAGATCATCGCCGCAGGCCTCGTCCTGCTGACCGGCTGCGCCGCGGTGGCGATCGCCGGGCATGACGCTGCCGCACTTCTGGGTCGCGCTGGCCCTGCTCGGGGCTGGGCTGGAACTTCGGCTTCATCGGCGCGACGGCGATGCTGGCCGAGCGCCCACCGGCCGGAGGAGCGCGCGCGCGTCCAGGGCATGAACGACTTCCTGCGTCTTCGGCCTCGTCACCGTCGCCTCGTTCAGCTCGGGCGCGCTGATGGCGGGCTTCGGCTGGGCGGCCGTGAGCCTCTCGATGTTGCCGCGCGCTGGCGCTCGCCGCGGCGGCGCTCGCCTGGCTGGCTTGTGCGGCCGGCGATCGTCCCGGCCCGCGTGAGGCGGGGCCTAGAGCGGCCGTCTGAATCGCCCTGCGGGCGAATTTCCTCGGTGATCACGCCGATATTGCCGAAGGCCTGCTCGAGGATCGTCAGCTGGCGGCCATAGGTCGGCGTCGTCTTGGTCTCGAGATCGATCGATGCGCCCGTCCTCGAGCCCGTACTCCGTCACGAGCCGCGAGCACGTCGTTCGGGTCGAAGATCAGCGCCACCACGCGGCGGTCGACGACCTCGGGCGCATGATAGGTCAGGTGCTCGACCTTCGGTTGCTGACATAGTACCAGCCGTCGTCCGTGAAGATGCCGGTGCCCGCCGGGCCGGCCGATCTTGCTCTGCACCGAGACGCGCGTGTCGAGCCCGATGCTGCAGGCTCGGCCAGCTCCTCCGGCAGCGGCGTATAGCCGTGGTTGCTCGATGATCGGCGAGCAACCGGCGGACACGAGCGCCAGCGCCAGGCCGGCGGAGGCGAGGAAGCGGCGCATGGCGCATCGCGCGGACGCATTCGCATGCTCCGGAAAGGTTGGCAACGATTTCTTTGCCGTAGCGCGGCATGCTTTTATTTCAAGCCGGTCGCGCCTAGCTCTGGAGTGGCCCGAGTGCCGATTCGCCCGCCGCTGCCCGCGAGGTACCGATGTCCAGACGATCGCCCGTCCCGAGCCGCGCGCGCCGCGGCCGAGCCGCCCTTTCGGCGTCCGATAGCCGTGCGCACGCTGTCGCGCAGGCAGCCGCATGGCCTTCGACTGTCGCCGGAGCCCGACGAGGCCCGCGCCATCGCCCGCTTTCTGGGCCTGCTGGAGCGCTGCAGAGCCTGCGCTTCGGCGGCGAGCTGATGCCCGGGCGCACGAGGGCTGGCGCATCGAGGGACGGCTGACGGCCGAAGTCTGGTGCAGAAGTGCGTCGTCACGCTCGAGCCCGGTGGCCCAGCGGGTCGACGAGACGGTCGCGCGCGACTACGTGCCCGAGGAGGAGTACAGCCTGCCCGCCGAGATCGACCTCGATCCCGAGGCCGAGGACGATCCGGATCCGTTCGGCAAGGTGATCGACCCCGGCCTGCTGGCGCTGGAATCGCTGGCGCTGGTGCTCGATCCCTATCCGCGCGCGCCGGGCGTGCCGGCCGCCGAATACCGCGCCGCCCCGCCCGGCGTCACGCCGCTGGCCGAAGGCGATCTGAAACCCTTTGCCAAGCTGGCCGTTCTGAAAGAGAAGCTGGGCGGCGGGAAGGGCTGACTTCCAGCCATCCGCCGCCCAGAAAACTGTTGCTCCGCAACGATGAAAGCGAGTATGTTCCGCCCCTCGTTTTCAAACAGATCCGATCGAATGCCGGCGGTCCGGCCGGATCGCCGGCGGTACGCACGTCCGAGGGCCGCGCGCACGGGGCGGGCGGCGGGCGGATGCGCGATCGGACGGAAGAGAGGTGATCGATGGCTGTCCAGCAGAACCGCAAGACGCGCTCCAAGCGCGACATGCGGCGTTCGCATGATGCGCTCGTCGCGCCGAGCGGCATCGAATGCCCGAACTGCGGCGAGCTCAAGCGTCCGCACCATGTCTGCGGCGCCTGCGGCTACTATCGCGAGCGCGAAGTGGTTCGCAAGGACGAGGTCGAGCTCGACGAAGACGCCGCGTGATCGCGCGTCCGCCAGTCGGCGTCACGTGCTGTCGGACCGCAGGGCCCGCGCCAGTGCGATCAGTTCGAAGGTCGCCCGGCGCGAGTGGCGGCCCTGGAGCGGGATGAGGCGAGACGGTGATCTCGGTCGATGCGATGGGCGGGGACGGGGGCCCTGATCCCCGTCATGGCCGGGCTGTTTGCGGGCGTTGAAGCGGGACCCGTCGCTGCGCTTCATCCTGCACGGCGACGAGCACGAGGCTCGGCCGGCTGCTGCGCAAGCATCGGCAGGCTGCAGGGATCACCGAGATACGGCACGCCGAGGACGTCGTGCCGATGGACGAGAAGCCCTCGCGCGCGCTGCGCACGGGGCGGAAAAGCTCGCTCTGGCGGTCGCTCCAGTCGGTCGCGGCCGGCGAGGCGAAGGTGGCGTTCACCGCCGGGCAACACCGGGGCGATCGTCGCCATGGCCATGGCTGGTGCTGCGCCAGCGCGCCCGGCGTCGATCGCCCGGCGATCGCGGTGCACTGGCCGGCCGACAACGCCCGCGGCTTCAACGTCGCGCTCGACATGGGCGCCGATGTCCGCGCCGATGCCCGGACGCTCGTGCAATACGCCATCATGGGCGACCGAGTACTGCCGGCTGGCCGCCGGGATCGCCGCGCCGCGCGTCGGCCTGCTGAACATCGGCGCGCGAAGACATCAAGGGCCGGCCCGAGCTGCACGAGGCGAAAAGCCGGCTGGCCGAGCTGGTCGATCGGGCCACGGATGGATCCGGGGACGGGCAAGGGCATGGGGCCGAGCCGCCATTCGAATTCCTCGGCTTTGTCGAGGGCAACGACATCGTCGGCCAGCGGCTCGACGTGGTCGTGACCGACGGCTTCACCGGCAACATCGCCATGAAGGCGGCCGAGGGGACCGCGGGCTTCATCCGCGCCTCGCTGAAGGAAGCGTTCAGCCATTCGGTCCTGTCGCGGTCTGGGGTCGCTGTTCGCGCTCGACCTCGCTCAGACGCCTGAGGATGCGCATCGACCCGCGCCGCGCCAATGGCGGCGTGTTCCTGGGCCTGAACGGGGCGGTGGTGAAAAGCCATGGCGGCGCCGACGCGATCGGTCACGCCTCGGCGATCGAGCTTGCGGCGCGGCTGGCGCGGGACGACTTCTCGGCCAAGGTCGCCCGGCAACTCGCGACACTGAACGGCGAAAGACGGTCCGAGGCCGCAGCGGGCGAGGACGGGGTAACGACGAATGAGCGCGGTGACGAGTTAAGGCGCGCGGCTGCGGCCACTATCTGCCCGAGCGCGATCGTGACCAACGAGGAGCTGTCGCGGCGCCTCGACACGTCAGACGAGTGGATCCGCGCCCGCACAGGCATCGGCCAGCGCCACATCGCGGCCGACGGCCAGCTGACTTCGGACCTGGCGGCACGCGCCGCCGACCGGGCGCTGGCGGCCGCCGGCCTCGCGCGCTCGCGACATCGACGCGATCGTCCTGGCGACGGCGACGCCCGACCAGACCTTCCCCTCCACCGCCACGCGCGTCCAGCACATGATCGGCATGGACAACGGCTTCGCCTTCGACCTGCAGGCGGTCTGCGCCGGGTTCATCTATGCGCTGGCCAACTGCCGACGGGCTGATCCAGGGCAACATGGCCGACCGCGTGCTGGTGATCGGGGCCGAGACCTTCTCGCGCATCCTCGACTGGGAGGACCGCTCGACCTGCGTGCTCTTCGGCGACGGCGCCGGCGCCATCGTGCTCGAGCGCTCGGAGGGCACCGGCACCGTCGCCGATCGCGGCATCCTCGGCGTCTGCCTGCATTCGGACGGCGCGCACAACCGCATTCTGCACGTCTCGGGCGGCACCGGGTCCGAGAACCGCAGCGTCGGCGTGCTGAAGATGGAGGGACGCGAGGTCTTTCGCCACGCCGTCATCAAGCTCGCAGAGGTGGCCGACGAGGTGATGCAGAAAGTGGGCGTCACCGGCGACGACATCGACTGGATCGTGCCGCACCAGGCCAATCTCAGGATCATCGAGAGCACGGCGAGAAAGACCGGCGTGCCGATGGAGAAGGTCATCGTCACCGTCGAGCAGCACGGCAACACCTCGGCGGCGTCGATCCCGCTGGCGCTCAGCTGCGGCATCGCCGACGGCCGCGTCAGGCCGGGGCAGCTGCTGCTGATGGAGGCGATCGGCGGCGGCCTCGCCTGGGGTTCGGCGCTGCTGCGCTGGTGAGGGTCGGGCCCGGATTATCCCTCGCGGGCCAAGTCATTGACGTTGACTCGATTTGATCTGCTCCCTTACCGTACGCATTGAAAGTGCAACCCGTTTCTGACGAGAAGAGGAGGGGACGGTGCTATGGCAGGAAATACTTTAACGCGTTCCGATCTCAGCGAAGCAGTTCATCGCGAAATCGGCCTGTCGCGCAACGAGTCGGCGCAGATGGTCGAGACGATCCTGGCGCGCATCTCGGACGCCCTGATCGCCGGCGAGGCGGTCAAGATCTCGTCGTTCGGCACCTTCGCCGTGCGCGACAAGGGCGCGCGCATGGGCCGCAACCCGAAGACCGGCGAGGAGGTGCCGATCGACCCGCGCAGGGTGCTCGTCTTCCGTCCGTCGCACATCCTGAAAGAGCGCGTCAACGCAGGGGACGAGGCATGAGCGTCACCACCGGCCGGGCCGCCGAGAAGTCGCCCGAGGCCTTCCGCACGATCAGCGAGGTCTCGGAGGAGCTGGGCCTGCCGCAGCATGTGCTGCGCTTCTGGGAGACGCGCTTCGCCCAGGTCAAGCCGATGAAGCGCAGCGGCGGGCGCCGGCTCTATCGGCCCGACCACATCGCGCTGCTGCGCGGCATCAAGGCGCTGCTCTACGATGACGGGCTGACGATCAAGGGCGTACAGAAGATGCTGCGCGAATCGGGGGCCCGCACGGTGATCGCACGCGGCAAGGCCGATGCGGCGCTGTCGCTCGAGCTGAACGATGGCGCGGGAGACGGCGCGGGAGACGGCGCGGGAGACGGCGCGGGAGACGGCGCAGCGCGGAGGCTGGCGACGGGATGCTGCCGCTCGACTTGCCCGACGATGCCGGCGAGCGGCTCGCGGCACTGCGGGACCGTGTCGCCGCGGCACGGCCGCGGGACGCCCGGAGCGAGCTCGACGCGGCGCTGGTGCATCGCTCGATCGCAACGCTGGAGGGCCTGCTGCGCGAGCTCGACGCGCGCGGAGGCGGCGCCTAGCGAGGCGGCAAGGCCAGGGACGTGGCCAGGGACATGGCCAGAAACATGGATCGCGCGCGGCCTGATCGGCGCCGGATTGGCGTTGCGCCGGCGTGGCGTGGCCTATAAGAGAGCCCTCGCGCGGGCCGTAGCGCAGCCTGGTAGCGCGCTTGCATGGGGCGCAAGAGGTCGTGAGTTCGAATCTCGCCGGCCCGACCAACAGACGCCAGCGGCCCCGGTCGCTGGCGTTTTCCATTCCGGGGGATGCATGATGACACCAGCGCCCGATTTTCCAAAGTCGTCGCCCGTTCCGAACGCGCCATCCTCCGCCGCCGAGATGCCCCGGTCGAACCGCGGCATGACAGGTCCCTGAGCTCGGGCGCCGGGATGCCCGTCGACATTGGCACTCCCTCCCCCCTTGTGGGGAAGATGCGGGGAGGGGGGCGCGGCGTGCTCCCCTCGCAGGCGCTGCGGGCGATGGTGGCCCAAGGCGCGATCCTGGCCGACCCGCCCATCCTGCCCGCGCAAGTGCAGCCGGCCAGCCTCGATCTGCGGCTCGGCCAGCGGGCCTGGCGCGTCCGGGCGAGTTTCCTCGCCGGCCGCGACCGGACGGTCGCCGATCGGCTGCACGACTTCGCCATGCACGAGATCGATCTGCGGGCCGGCGCCGTGCTCGAGACGGGCTGCGTCTATGTCGTCGAGCTCGCCGAGGCGCTGCGCCTGCCAGCCGACATGTCGGCCGCCGCCAACGCCAAGAGCTCGACCGGGCGGCTCGACCTCTTCACCCGGCTGATCGCCGACCATAGCCCCGAGTTCGACCGGGTCGAGCCCGGCTATCGCGGGCCGCTCTATGCCGAGATCAGCCCGCGTACCTTCTCGGTGCTCGTCCGACCGGGCGAGCGGCTGAACCAGATCCGCTTCCGCCGCGGCCAGGCGGCGCTCGACGATGACGCGCTGCGGCGGCTGCACGCCGGCGACCCGCTGGTGAACGGCCCGGCGCTGATCGATGGCGGCCTCGGCTTCTCGGTCGACCTGACGCCGCAAGGCGCCGACCGGTCCGACGGCACCGTCGGCTGGCGGGCGCGGCGGCATGCCGGGCTGATCGACCTCGCCCGCATCGACCACTACGACGCCGACGAGTTCTGGGAGCGGGTGACGCCCGCCCGCTTCGGCGGCGTGATCCTGGACCCCGGCGCCTTCTACATCCTGGTCAGCCGCGAGGAGGTCAGCGTGCCGCCGACGACGGCCGCCGAGATGGTGCCCTACATGGCGGTCGCGGGCGAGTTCCGCGTGCACTATGCGGGGTTCTTCGACCCGGGCTTCGGCCACCGGGCGACGGGCGGCGCCGGCTCGCGCGGCGTGCTCGAGGTGCGCTGCCACGAGGCGCCGTTCGCGCTCGAGCACGGCCAGATGGTCGGGCGGCTGGTCTATGAGCGAATGGCCGAGGTGCCGGACGTCCTCTACGGCACCGGCATCGGCTCGACCTATCAGGGCCAAGCGCTCAGGCTCTCCAAGCACTTCCGGGCGGGCTGAATCCCAGGGGCCGGCAGGGCCGGCGCCTCAGCGGCTGAGGATGATGTAGATCGCATGCACCACGCCCGGGATGTAGCCGAGCAGCGTCAGCAGTACGTTCAGCCAGAACTGGCCGCCGAGCCCTACCTGCAGGAAGACGCCGAGCGGCGGTATCAGGACGGACAGGATGATGCGGAGGATGTCCAGCATGGGTTCTCCCAAAGCGGGCCTGTCGGAGATGGCCTTTCGATCACCCTGCCAACGTAAGGACCGGGTCAGGGTTCCGGATCGCTTGCCGCCCAAGGCTCGCGCCGGCTTTCGTCAGGGCTCGGGCTCCTCCTGCTCGCTCTCGCCGAACAGGTCGTCGGCCTCGTCCTCCGTCCCAGCTCGGCGCGGCTGGCCGGGCCCGCTGTCGAGCAGCCCGGCCGCGCGCAGCTCCTTCAGCCCAGGCAGGTCCTTGGCGCTCTCCAGCCCGAAATGGTCGAGGAAGGCCTGGGTCGTCACGAAGGTCACCGGCCGGCCGGGCGTCTCGCGCCGGCGTCCGAGCTTGATCCAGTCGAGCTCGAGCAGCAGGTCGAGCGTGCCGCGCGAGACCGACACGCCGCGGATCTCCTCGATCTCGGCGCGCGTCACCGGCTGGTGATAGGCGATGATGGCCAGCGTCTCGGTCGCGGCGCGCGACAGGCGCCGCGTCTCCTCGGCCTCGCGGCGCATCAGGATAGCCGAGGTCCGGCGCCGTGCGGAACGCCCAGGCCTGGCCGATGCGGACGAGGTTGACCCCCCTGCCCTCATAGCGCCGGCGCAGCGACTCGAGCGCCGCGGCACCATCGGCGCCGTGCGGCAGGCGCTCGGCCATCTGCGCCAGCGTCATCGGCGTGGCGCTGGCGAAGAGCAGCGCCTCGACCATGCGCTCGACCTCCGGCAGCAGCGGCGCGTCGAAGAGCGCATGCACCGTGGCGCCGGGCCCGTCGGGCGGCCCCGACGGTTCGGCCGGCTCGTTCGGCCCCGAGGGCTCGCTCACCCCGGCGTCCCGCCTTCAGGCAGGCCGGCCCGGCGGCGCAGGAAAATGGGGGCGAAGACCGCCTCCTGCCGGATCTCGATCTCGCCCAGCTTGGCGAGCTCGAGCATGGCCGAGAACGTGCTGGCGACGGCCGAGCGGCGGCGCTCGGCCTCGCCGCGCCAGCTGTCCGGCAGGAAGACCGCCAGCTTGGCCCAGTCCGCATTCGTGCCGATGATGGCGCGCAGCCGCTGCAGCGCCGCGTCGACGGCATAGACCTCGCGCTGGTCGAAGGCGACCGGGCGGTACTCGGCCCGGGTCGTCACGCGGGCATAGGCCTTGAGCAGATCGGCCAGCGTCACCGACCACGAGGTCTGCCGGTCGACCGCCACCGTCTCGGGCATGCCCCTGGCGAAGAAGTCGCGGCCGAGCTGGTCGCGCCCCATCAGCTCCGCCGCCGCCTGGCGCATCGCCGCCAGCCGCTCGAGCCTGAAGGCCAGCGCCGCCGCCAGCTCCTCGCCCGAGGGCTCGTCATCGGCGGCGGGCTTGGGCAGCAGCAGCCGGGATTTGAGGAAGGCGAGCCAAGCCGCCATCACCAGATAGTCGGCGGCCAGCTCGATGCGCAGCGCGCGGGCCTGCTCGACGAATTCGAGATACTGCTCGGCCAGCTTCAGCACCGAGATGCGGGCGAGGTCGACCTTCTGCGTCCGCGCCAGCGTCAGCAGCAGGTCGAGCGGCCCCTCGAAGCCGTCCACGTTGATCAGCAGCGTCTCGGCCTCGATCGCCGTCGCGTCGCGCGGCGCGATGTCGAAGGCGAGGTCGTCGATATAGGCCGCTTCAGCCATGCAGCGCCTCTCCTGTCAGCTCGCGATAGCGTGCGGCCGCCGCCGTGATGTCGGCGGGGTCGGGTCGCCGCCGCGCCGCCTCGGCCCGCGCGGCGCGGCGCGCGGCCTCGCCGGCCAGCCGCGGGCACGGCCGAGGCGATGGCGGCCATCTCGGCCATGTCGCCATTGCAATGGAGGACGACGTCGCATCCCGCCGCAAGCGCGTCCCGCGCCCGCGCCTGCCATCGGCCCGGCCAGCGCGCGCATCGAGAGATCGTCCGTCATCAGCAGGCCGTCGAAGCCGATCTGACGCCGGATCGCGTCGATGACGGCCGGCGAGAGCGTGGCGCAGCGGTCGGGGTCGATCGCCTCGTAGACGACATGCGCCGTCATGCCCAGCGCCTGGTCGGCCAGCGCGCGGAAGGGCGCGAAGTCGATCCGCTCGAGCTCGGGCCGCGGCGTCGCCACGCGCGGCAGGTCGAGATGGCTGTCGACGGTCGCGCGGCCGTGCCCCGGAATGTGCTTGATGACCGGCAGCACGCCGCCGGCGAGCAGCCCCTCGCAGACGGCGCGGCCGCGGCGCGCCACCTCGTCGGCGGCCTGGCCGAGCGCGCGGCTGCCGATGATCTCGTGGCCTTCGGGCGCGCGTACGTCCAGCAGCGGCGCGCAGTTCACGTCGATGCCGACGCGGGCCAGCTCGTCGGCGATGATGCGATAGCGCAGCCGCGCCGCCTCGAGCGCCGCCGCCTCGTCGGCACCGTCGAAGAGGCTCGCCACCGGGCACCAGCTCCGCCAGTGCGGCGGCCCGAGGCGCTGGACGCGCCCGCCCTCCTGGTCGACCAGGATCGGCGCGTTCGCGGCCGACCGTCTCGCGCAACGCGCGCCGTCAGCCGCGTCAGCTGCGACCGGATCGACGATGTTGCGCGAGAAGAGGATGAAGCCCCACGGGTCGGCGTCGCGGAAGAACGCCGCTTCGCCCGCGCGTCAGCTCGGGGCCCGCGAGGCCGTAGATCGCCGCGCCGGCCATCAGCCGTTCCGCGCGACGATGCAGTCCTGCCCGCGCGCCTTCAGCGCCTGGCAGACCGCATGCGCCTCGGACATGCCGACGAACGGGCCGACGCGCAGCCGGTAATAGGTCCTGCCGCCGGAGACGGTGGTCTGCACGGCCAGCTCGCGGTCGTGCAGTATGTCCTGAGTTCGCCTGCGCTGATGCGGCGCCACATCGCGCGGACCGCCTGCTCGTCGGGATCGGCGGCAAGCTGGATCTGGACGGGCGAGTCGGCGGCG
Source organism: uncultured Alphaproteobacteria bacterium (assembly GCA_963822985.1). Taxonomy (GTDB): domain Bacteria; phylum Pseudomonadota; class Alphaproteobacteria; order Rhodobacterales; family Rhodobacteraceae; genus Thermohalobaculum. Next base: position 100,689 of record CAWGJU010000006.1, read on the forward strand.
CGGCGAGTCGAGCTCGGCCGCGCTCTCCTCGGCCGATCGCGACCGAGGCGGCGATGCGCTGCGCGCAGGTCGGACGGGCCGCGCCGGCGGCAGGGGCGGCAGAGTGCGAGGATCCGCCGGCCTGCAGCTCGGCGCCGTCCGGTGGCCGAGCCGCGGGCTCGGGGCTCGGCGTCGGCCCGTCGTGCGTCGAGCGTCGCCTGGCGGACCAGCGCGGCGATCTCGTCGGCCTCGGACGGCAGCCTCATCACGGCGCCGGGCGTCTCGATCGGACCGGCCTCGTCCTCGACGACGATCGGCCTCGTGCCGCGTCCAAGGCCGCCTATCGAGCTCGTCGTCCGGAGCCGGGCCGCATCGCCGCGCGAGCGGCGCCGGCGGGCGCCGACGCGGACGCACGGCGCCGGCGCTTCGGGCGCGGCGCGGGCCCGCACTGGCCGTCGCCAGGCGCGGGCTGCCAGGACGCGGCGCGGGCTCGGGCGCGAGCGTCCCCATCGGCGACGTCCTCGGGCGCGCGGCTCGGGCGGCGGCGGGGCGAGCACGGACGGCCGCGGGCGGCTCGCCTTGCTCTCGGCCGACGCGATAGCTGGTGATGTCCTGATAGGGCGTGACGGCGCCGCCCGGCTCCTCGGGCCGCGTCTTGGTCGGCTCGGCCGAGGCGCGGATGATCGGCACGCTCTCGGCGTCCGCGCGCGCCGAGGCGGTAGAACCAGATGCCGAGCGCCAGCAACACCGCCACCGCCACAGCCGCGCCGATGGCCGTCGACAGCCCGCGTCGCAGCCGCGCAAGGCGCGACGGGCCGTCATGCGACGGCATCGTAATCGTCGGGCGGATAATCCCGTATCGGTCGCATGCCTGATGCCGCCCCGCTGCTCTGGGGAGTGCTCTGCCTGGCGCCGATGCGGGACCCTAAGGGCCGCTGCTTTACATTTCCTGCATCGGAGCCACGCCCAGAATAGCAAGACCGGCCGAAATAACAACTCTGACCGCCATCACCAGCGCCAGCCGCGCGCGCGTCAATTCGGCGATCGTCGGCGCGGACGAAGCGCAGCTCCGGATTGTCCTGGCCGCGGTTCCAGTGCGCGTTGAAGACCGAGGCCAGGTCGTAGAGGTAGAAGGTGACGCGGTGCGGCTCGTGCTGCGCCGCGGCGGTCTCGACCAGGCGCGGCCATTCGGCGATCCGGCGGATCAGGTCGAGCTCGCCCGGATCGGTCAGCGCCGAGAGATCGGCCTCGGCCAGAGTCGTCCTCGTCGGGCGCCACGCCCTCCTCGGCCGCCTTGCGGAAGGCCGAATTCGTCCGCGCATTGGCGTACTGGACGTACCAGACTGGGTTCTCCTTGGCCTGCGCCAGCACGCTGTTGAAGTCGAAATCGAGCTGCGCGTCGTTGCGGCGCGTCAGCATGGTGAAGCGCGTCAACGTCCGGACCGACCTCGTCCAGAACATCACGAAGCGTCACGAAGGTGCCGGCCCGCTTGGACATCTTGTACTCGGCGCCGTCCTTGAACAGGCGCACGAGCTGGCAGAGCTTGACGTCGAGCGGCACCCGCCCGTCCGACAGCGCCGCGACGGCGGCCTTCATGCGCTTGACATAGCCGCCATGATCGGCGCCGAGCACGTCGATCAGCATGTCGAAGCCGCGGTCGATCTTGTCCTTGTGATAGGCGATGTCGGGCGCGAAATAGGTCCAGTTGCCGTCGGCCTTGCTGATCGGCCGGTCGACATCGTCGCCATGCGTCGGTCGAGCGGAACAGCGTCTGCGGCCGCGGCTCCCAGTCCTCCGGCGTCTTGCCCTTGGGCGGCTCGAGCATGCCGACATAGATCAGCTCGCGGCGCTCGAGATCGGCCAGCGTCGCCTCGATCCGGCCGGTGCCGTAGAGCGAGCGCTCGGAGAAGTAGTGGTCCATCCGGACGCCGAGCGCCGCCAGGTCGTCGCGAATCAGCTGCCATCATCGCCTCGATGGCAAAGTCGCGGACCTGCGGGCAGCCACGACCTCTCGGGCACGTGCATCAGCCTGTCGCCGAATGCCTCGCGCAGCCCCTGCCCGACCGGGATCAGATAGTCGCCGGGATAGAGGCCGCCGGCGATCTCGACCGTCTCGCCGTTCGCCTCGCGATAGCGCAGATAGGCCGACCGCGCGAGCACGTCGACCTGCGCGCCGCCGTCGTTGACATAGTATTCGCGCGTCACCTCCCAGCCGGCGAAGGCGAGCAGGCTGGCGAGCGCGTCGCCGAAGACGGCGCCGCGGGTGTGCCCGACATGCAGCGGCCCGGTCGGGTTGGCCGAGACGAACTCGACATTGACCCGCCTGCCCTGCCCCGCGGTCGAGCGGCCGTAGTCGGCGCCGGCGCGGAGCGCGGCGCCGACCACGCCATGTGCCAGAGCCGGGGCGACGAGGCGCAGGTTGATGAAGCCCGGCCCGGCGACGGTCACCTCGTCGAGTCGCGGCGCTCTGCCGCAGCTCGCCCGCGATCCGCTCGGCAAGGTCGCGCGGCTTCGTGCCCGGCGGCCTTGGCCAGCACCATCGCGGCGTTCGTCGCCATGTCGCCATGCGCCGCATCGCGCGGCGGCTCGACCGTGACGCTGCCCATGTCGAGCCCGCCCGGCAGCTCGCCGCGCACCGCCAGCGCCGACAGCGCGGCGTCGACATCCTGCTTGACCTCGGCGAACAGGTTCACGGGGAGCGGTCCTTTCGGGCTTGGGTCGCTCAGGCGCGGGCGAAGGGGTCGGTCAGCACCCGATGTTCCTCGAGCGCGAAGCGGTCGGTCATGCCGGCGATATAGTCGGCGACGACGCGGGCGCGCAACGTTTCGGTCTCGGCCGCCTCGGCGGCCTGCGCCACTCGCCCGGCATGCACGCCGGGATCGGCGAGGAAGATGTCGAAGAGCTCGCGCACCACGCGCACCGCCTTGACGCGCATGCGCTTGACGCGGTGGTGGCGGTACATGCGCGCGAAGAGGAACCCCTTGATCTCGGCGATGTCGCGCCGCCACCGCGTCGGAGAAGCCGATGACCGGCGCCGGCAGCGCCTGCACCTCGGCCAGCGAGGCCGGCGCGAGCCGCGCCAGCGTCTCGGCCGAGCGGGCGAGCGCGTCCTCCACCATCACGCCGAAGACGCGGCGCAGCCCCTCGTGCCGCCGCCGCGTCTGCGTCGAGACCCGGCCACTGGCGGTCGACGGCGGCGAAGCAGTCGCCGACCAGCGGCAGCGCGCAGGATCTCGTCGAGCTCGAACAGCCCCGCCTGCAGCCCGTCGTGCAGGTCGTGGTTGACATAGGCGATGTCGTCCGACAGCGCCGCGACCTGCGCCTCGGCGCTGGCATGCGGCGTGCAGCTCGAGGTCGTGCCGGGCCGTATAGTCGGCGATCGCCAGCGGCAGGCGCGTCGCGGCGGCGCGTCCGGCGACGGCAGCAGCGGGCCGTTGTGCTTGGCGATGCCCTCCAGCGTCTCCCAGGTCAGGTTCAGCCCGTCGAAATCCGGCATAGTGCCGCTCGAGCGCGGTGACGATCTTCAGCGCCTGGGCGTTGTGGTCGAAGCCGCCATGCGGCGCCATGCACTCGGCCAGCGTCGTCCTCGCCGGTATGGCCGAAGGGCGTGTGCCCGAGATCGTGCGCCAGCGCCACCGCCTCGGCCAGATCCTCGTTCAGCCGCAGCGTCCGGGCGATGGTGCGGGCGATCTGCGCCACCTCGATCGAGTGCGTCAGCCGCGTGCGGTAATAGTCGCCCTCGTGCTCGACGAAGACCTGCGTCTTGTGCTTGAGCCGCCGGAAGGCCGAGGAATGGATGATCCGGTCGCGGTCGCGCTGGAAGGGCGAGCGGTGCGCGCTGTCGGGCTCGCGGTACAGCCGGCCGCGGCTTTGCGCCCGGATGCGCCGCATAGTCCGCGAGGTCGGCTTCGTGCATCGCCCCTCCGGCCGCCGCCCCCCTTGTGCAGGCGCGATCGATGGATACATTCGCGCCAGCCTATAGCGCATCGGAGGGACCGAATGCGAGCCGATGTCCCGGATCTGACCTCGCCGGCCCTGACGCTCGCCCACGACGCAGGCGCCGGGAACCAGCCGCGCCGCGCCGGGCGTGCGCGTGACCGAGCGCGCCTTCGCCCGGCTGGCCGAGATCGCCGAGGACAGCGGCGAGGCCAAGGCGCTGCGCGTCGCGGTGCTGGGCGGCGGCTGCTCGGGTTTCAGCTACGAATTCGCGCTCGAGGACGCGCCAGCCGAGGGCGACACGGTCATCGAGCACGACGGCCAGCGCGTCTTCATCGACGCCGAGAGCCTGCCCTTCCTCGCCGGCTCGGTCGTCGACTTCAAGGACGAGCTGATCGGCGCGCGCTTCGCCGTCGAGAACCCGAACGCCACCTCGACCTGCGGCTGCGGGACCAGCTTCTCGATCTGAGGCTCGGGCCGCCTTTTCCATTGACAGGGCTCTGGCCGGCATCACGGCCTAGCGCCGAGGGGCGCCTGCAGTGGGTTTTTCCGTCGATATCCTCGAGACGACCTCGCGCCTGCGGGTCCAGCGGCTGAGGGCGCACGGCACGCATCGTGCAACGTGCCGAGCGGCCGGCAGGGGGTAGGGAAGTGGGCGCGCCGCTCGAGATCCTGAAGTCGGTCTTCGGCTATGACGGCTTCCGCGCCGGCCAGGCCGAGATCGTCGAGGCGATCGCCGCCGGCCGCGACGTGCTGGCGATCATGCCGACGGGCGGCGGCAAGTCGCTCTGCTACCAGCTGCCGGCGCTGCTGCGCCCGGGGCTGACGGTCGTCATCTCGCCGCTGATCGCGCTGATGCGCGACCAGGTCGCGGCGCTGCGGCAGGCGGGCGTCGAGGCGGGCGCGCTGACCTCGGCCAACGACCCGCGCGAGACGGCGCGCGTGCTCGACGCGCTGCGGCCGGGCCGGCTGAAGCTGCTCTACATGGCGCCCGAGCGGCTGGCGAGCGAGGCGGCGACCGCGCATGCTGCAGCGCGCCGGCACGCCGCCTGCTGGCGGTCGACGAGGCGCATTGCGTCAGCCAGTGGGGCCACGATTTCCGCCCCGACTATCTGCGCATCGGCGATCTGCGCGCGGCGCTCGGCGGCGTGCAGATCGCGGCCTTCACCGCGACCGCCGACGCGGCGACCCGGGCCGAGATCGTCGCCCGGCTGTTCGAGCGCGAGCCCGACCATCTTCCTGCGCGGCTTCGACCGGCCGAACCTGGGCCTCGCCTTCGAGCCCAAGCACCAGCCGCAGGCGCGCCTGCTGCGAATTCGTCGGCGCCCGGCCGGGGCAGAGCGGCATCGTCTACACCGCCTCGCGCCGCAAGGCCGAGGCGCTGGCCGTGGCGCTGCAGGGCGCCGGCGTCAAGGCGATGGCCTACCATGCCGGGCTGGACGGCCCCCTCCGGGCCGAGCGCCAGGACCGCTTCGCCCAGGAGGACGGCGTCGTCATGGCGGCGACCGTCGCCTTCGGCATGGGCATCGACAAGCCGGACGTCCGCTTCGTCGTCCATGCCGACCTGCCGAAGACGATCGAGGCCTATTACCAGGAGATCGGCCGGGCCGGGCGCGACGGGCTGCCGGCCGACACGCTGACGCTCTACGGGCTCGACGACATCCGCCTGCGCCGGCGGCAGATCGACGAGACGGACGCGCCCGCCGAGGTCAAGCGCGCCGAGCATGCGCGGCTGAACGCGCTGCTGGCGCTGGCCGAGACGCCGGGCTGCCGGCGGCAGGTGCTGCTGCGCTATTTCGGCGAGGAGGGCGCCGAGCGCTTGCGGCAACTGCGACACCTGCCTCGAGGCGCCGGAGGGCTATGACGGCACCGTGCCGGTGCAGAAGGCGCTCTCGGCCATGCTGCGCACCGGCGAGCGCTTCGGCGTCGAGCACCTGGTCGCCGTTCTGCGCGGCGAAGCGACCGACCGCGTGCGCCAGCTGGGCCACGACCGGATCAAGACCTTCGGCGTCGGCACCGAGCTCGAGCCCGGGCCCTGGCGCGGCGTCTTCCGCCAGCTCTATGCGCTCGGGTTCGCCGGCATCGACGATCGCGGCGGCTGGAGCGTCACCGAGGCCGGCCGCGCGGTGCTGCGCGGCGAGACGGCGGTGCTGCTCCGGCAGGATGCCAAGCCCAGGCGCAAGGAGAAGTCGCGGGCACGCACCGCACCCGGGCTCGCTCCGGACGACCAGGAGCTGTTCGAGGCGCTGCGGGCGCTGCGCACCGAGCTCGCCCGCGCGCGCGGCGTGCCGGCCTATGTCATCTTCCCCGACGCGACGCTGATCGAGATGGCGGCGCGCAAGCCCGACGACCTCGATGCGCTGGCGGGCTGCCACGGCGTCGGCGCCAAAAAGCTGACGGAATTCGGCGACGCCTTTCTCCGCGTCATCCGGGCCGAGGAGACCGAGCGCGTCCACCCGGCCCGCGCCCGGCTCGCCGGCAGCCCGAGGGCGCGCTCTTCGACCGCCTGCAGGCGGCCCAGGTCGAGCTGGCGCGCGGTGCCTCCGGCACGGACCGGTTCCTCTGCTGCACGACGACCACGCTCGCCCGGATCGCCGCCGAAAGGCCGCGAAGCCTGGCCGAGCTCGAAAGGATATCGGGAATGGGGGCGCAGAAGGCCGAGCGTTTCGGCGACGCCTTCCTTGCCCTCATCCGCGCGGTGGGGCAGGAGATGGGCGGGCAGGAAGTCGGGCCATGAAGATCGCGACCTTCAACATCAACGGCATCAAGGCGCGGCTGCCGGCGCTGCTCGACTGGCTGGCCGAGGCGGCGCCCGACATCGTCGCGCTGCAGGAAATCAAGTCGCTGGACGACGCCTTTCCGCGGCTGGAGCTGGACGGGCTCGGCTACAATGTCGAGACCTGCGGCCAGAAGGGCTTCAACGGCGTCGCGATCCTCTCGAAACGGCCGATCGAGAGCTGCGGGCGCGGCCTGCCGGGCGACGACGGCGACGCCGAGGCGCGCTGGATCGAGGCGACCGTCGCGGGCGACAAGGGCAGCCGTGCGCGTCTGCTGCCTCTATCTGCCGAACGGCAACCCGGCGCCGGGGCCGCGCTATGACTACAAGCTCGCCTGGATGGAGCGGCTGCGCGCCCGCGCCGTCGAACTGATCGAGAGCGAGGAGCCCGCCCTGCTGGCCGGCGACTTCAACGTCATCCCCGAGGCGCGCGACGCGGCCCGGCCGGAGAGCTGGCGCGAGGACGCGCTCTTCCTGCCGCAGACGCGGGCGGCCTGGCGCCGGATCGTCAACCTCGGCTGGTCGGACGCGATCCGCGAGGTGACGCAAGGTGACCGGGTCTACAGCTTCTGGGACTATCAGGCCGGCGCCTGGCAGAAGAACAACGGCATCCGGATCGACCATCTCCTGCTGTCGCCGCAGGCCGCCGACCGGCTGGCGGGCGCCGGCATCGATTCCGAGGCGCGCGGCCGCGAGAAGCCATCGGACCACGTGCCGGTCTGGGTCGAGCTCGACATCTGATCCCGGAGCGCAAGCGTCTCGCCCGGGCGCCGGCCGATCAATCGACTGGCATTTTCAGCGTGAAGACCCCCCGCATCTCGCCTTCCGAGAAGCCGCGCGCCTGGTCCTGCGGGTAGAGCTCGGCGAGCTTGGCCTCGACCTCCGGCGCGACTTCCTTGCCGCCGTGACAGGTCACGCAGAGCCCGGCCGTCGGGATCGCCTTGACCATGCGGAAGACCTCGCCGCCGTCCTCCTCGACGATCTCGGCTTTGACCAGTTCGCTGGCGGGCTGGCCGGCGGCTTCGCTCGCCAGGAACTCCTCGATCGCCGCCGCGGTGTAGGCGTCGGGCGCGTTCGCGGGGTTGCGGAGCCGGTGGCTCGAGCGCGCCACCGCCCAGCCATCCGTCGAGACGGCCGCGGCGATCTCCGGCGCGCGCAGGTTGCAGACCGCGATCGCCTCGACCGGGCCGCCTCTCTCCATCGCGGCCATCAGCTCGGCTTTGAGGGTCTCGCCGAACTCCTGGATCCGCGCCTTGCCCTCTGCGGCCAGGGCGGCCTGATCGGCGGCCCCCGCCGTCTCCGCGCACAGCGCTATTCCAAGGCCGGCCGCGAGCGCGGCCGTTGCTGCAAATCTCGCCAACGCAGTTCCCTCCGCCTCGCCAATCCCGGACGCCGGCTGCAGTCCGAGCGATCATGCAGGACATACGCGCCTCCGTGTGCCCCGCGCGATTGGGCGCTCTGTCGCGCGACCATCCGCGCCTGCGTCCAGCGACCGCAGCGGCTTCAAGCCTTACGGGACGGACCGGCGAAGGATCGCCTGCTCAGGCCCGTCGATACCGACGGATGCTCACGGGGGCGGGCGCGCCACCGGGGCAGAGGCGGGCGCCTGTGGCCCGGCGACGACCGCCACTTTCCCCGCCTTGCCCGGGGGCGCCGCCGGCGCGGCAGCAGACGGACCGCGGCGGCGAGATGGAACGGGCCAGAAGCCTTCGCCGGTCGCGGTCGAGACGATGATCGAGGTGGGCTGAAGATCGGCAATCTCGGGGGCGTGGTCCTCGACCTCCTCCTCGATCGCCTCCGCCTCGCTGCGCGGCGCCAGGGACGGCCAGGCCGGGGCGCGCGCCTGCCAGGGCTGGCCGGCGAGCAGGACCGGCGGCTCGTCGACCGGCTCGCTGTTGGCGACCTGAAGCTGCCGGACCTGGTCGCCCAGATGGCGCAGCATCTCCTCCTCGCGCAGCGGGCGGTCGCGGAAGCCGCTGATGGTGACGACCGCCAGCCGCTCGTTCAGCTCGACGAAGGCGCGCCAGAAGCGGGGCGCCAGCACCGGCACGCTGCCATCGGCATCCTCGACCAGGACGTAGAGGCAGTTGCCGATGGTCCGGGTCTCGACGACCGAGACCTGCGCGCCATCGCCGCCGCGGCCGAGCAGCGCGCGGCCATCCTCGCTCTCGACGAAGCGCTGCAGATCCGAGAGGTCGCCAGTGGCACCGGTATTGGTGAACCCCGGATCGCCCGAGATCGACACGGTGATGATCCCCGGCACGCCGCGCGGCAGGTCGAGAAGCTCGGCGGCAGCGGTGTCTCCGCCCGCCGGCTCCTCCAGCGCGCAGTCGCCGAGGAGCAGGAAGGCCGAGCGGTCGGAGGTCTCGATCGCCTCCCTGGCGAGGCAGAAGCCGGCGGCCGGCTCGACCGCGATCTGGTGCCCGAGCGCCGAGACGACGGCCCGGTCGGCGCTGGCCGAGACCAGGGCAAAGTTGCCGTCGCCGCGCGCGCGCGCCAATTCGGCGTCGCGGCCGCTAAAGCCGCGCTCGAGTCCCGGCGGCGCGACGCAGCCCGCCAGCGCGCCGAGCAGCGGCCCCAGCAGCGCCGGCGCGATCAGGCCTCGGCGCAATCCGCGCGAGCGTTCCCTCGAGGTGCGCATCGCCGCCTCAGAGGTCGGCGTAGCAGTGCCGCTCGCCCTTGCCCCCGGGATGCGTGACCGCCCCCTGCTGCGCGCCCCCCACCGTCTGGGCGTATTTCCAGAGCGCGCCCGAGCCGTAGATCGTCTCGCGCGGGCCCTTCCACGCCTTGCGCCGGTCGCGCAGCTCCTTGGCGGTCAGCTTGACCTTGATCGTGCCCTTGCCGGCATCGATCGAGATGATGTCGCCATCGCGCAGCAGCGCGATCGGGCCGCCGACCGCGGCCTCGGGCCCGACATGGCCGACGCAGAAGCCGCGCGTCGCGCCCGAGAAGCGCCCGTCGGTGATCAGCGCCACCTTCGAGCCCATGCCCTGGCCCGAGATGGCGGCGGTCGTCGCCAGCATCTCGCGCATGCCGGGGCCGCCCTTCGGCCCCTCGTTGCGGATGACGATGACCTCGCCCTCCTCGTACTCGCGGCGCTGGACCGCGGCGAAGGCGTCCTCCTCGCATTCGAAGACGCGCGCCGGGCCCTCGAACTTCAGCTTCTTCATGCCGGCGACCTTCACGATCGCGCCCTCGGGCGCGAGGTTGCCGATAAGGCCGACGACGCCGCCGGTCTTGGTCAGCGGCTTGTCGATCGAGTAGATGACGCGGCCGTCCGGTTCGCCGTCGATCGCGGCGAGGTTCTCGGCGATGGTCTTGCCGGTCGCCGTGACGCAGTCGCCGTGCAGCAGGCCGGCGCGCAGCAATTCCTTCATCACGATCGGGATGCCGCCGGCCTCGTAGAGGTCCTTGGCGACGTATTTGCCGCCCGGCTTGAGGTCGACGAAATAGGGCGTCTCCTTGAAGATGTCGCAGACGTCCTGCAGGCTGAAGTCGATCCCCGCCTCGTGCGCGATCGCCGGCAGATGCAGCCCGGCATTGGTCGAGCCGCCGGTGCAGGCGACGACGCGCGCCGCGTTCTCGAGCGCCTTGCGGGTGACGACGTCGCGGGCGCGGATGCCGCGCGCGAGCAGGCTCATCACCGCCCGGCCGGAGGCCTCGGAGAAGGCGTCGCGGCTTTCATAGGGCGCGGGCGCGCCGGCCGATTGCGGCAGGGCGAGGCCGATCGCCTCGGAGACGCAAGCCATGGTGTTTGCGGTGAACTGGCCGCCGCAGGCGCCGGCCGACGGGCAGGCGGTGCGCTCGAGCAGGGCGAGCGCCGCATCGGAGAGCGTGCCGCCCTGGTGCCGGCCGACCGCCTCGAACATGTCCTGCACCGTCAGGTCGCGGTGGGCGAAGTCGTCGGGAACCTCCGGGTTGTTCGGCGCCCGGCCGGGCAGGATCGACCCGCCATAGATGAAGACCGAGGGCACGTTCAGGCGCACCATGGCCATCATCATGCCGGGCAGCGACTTGTCGCAGCCAGCGAGACCGACGAGCGCGTCATAGGCGTGGCCGCGCATGGTCAGCTCGACCGTGTCGGCGATGGCCTCGCGGCTCGCGAGCGAGGAGCGCATCCCCTCGTGGCCCATGGCGATGCCGTCCGTCACCGTGATGGTCGTGAACTCGCGCGGCGTCCCCAGCGCCTCCTTGACGCCGAGCTTCACCGCCTGGGCCTGACGGCTAAGCGCGATGTTGCAGGGCGCGGCCTCGTTCCAGCAGGTGGCGACGCCGACGAAGGGGCGATGGATCTCCTCCTCCGTCAGGCCCATGGCGTAGTAATAGGACCGGTGCGGCGCCCGAGCCGGCCCTTCCGTCACGTGCCGGCTGACGAGCCTGGCCTTGTCGAACGTTCTCGCATCCATGGCGCCCCGTACCCTCCCCCGGCTCTTCTGAATCGTGGCTGGCGCGAAACTAGCGGGGGGCGTTGCACGTTTCCAGCACCGATCGCGGCGCGGTCTGGTTGCACTGCCGGGTCGCGCTACCTGGCGGAATGTCGGGCGGGACGGCCGGGCCGTGCTGGCGGGCCGGGCGAAGGGCGAAATCAGGGCTGGTAATCGCCATCGGGCGCTGCCACCTTAACGAGAGAAAGCCGGGAAGGAGACAACCATGTCGAAGCATGTCGTCGATCAGCCCCGCGAAAGATGCGAGGGAACGCGCGTTCGGGAGTACACCCGCATCGAGCGCGAGCAGGGTGCCGCCGGAGCGCATCCGAGGACCGAAGAGCTGAAGCGCCGGCCGTCCGACACGCAGGCGAGCGGGCGTCGCACGGAGGAATTCATGCGCCGCGAACGGACGCCAAAGAACTGAGCGGAACGCCGGGGCAGCGCGAGGTCCTGGGGCGGTCTCCATGACCGCGTTCGAGCGCTACATAGCTTCGGGAGGGCAGCGGCCCGGGCTTTGGCGGGTCCTTGCCGGGCTCGGGATCATCGTCGCCGCCTGGGTCGCCGGCACGGCAGGGATCCTATTTCTGTGGACGACTTGGACCGCGGTGGCGACGGGCGATCCCGGCTTTGCGCGTGAGCGGCTGGCCGGCGCGCTGGCGGGCGACGATCCCGAGGTTGTTGCCGTCCTGCTCGCAACCTTTGCCGGCATCTGGCTCGGCGTTCTGGTCGCCACCAACATTCTCCACCGCCAGCGGCTCGGCACGCTCTTCGCGCCCGATTGTCGCGTGCGGACCGGCGATCTGGGCAAGGGGCTGTTGGTCGCCGGGGCTTTCGCGACAGGCTCGACGCTGATCGGCATGATGATCGCCGAGCCCATCGCGACGGCGCTACCGCTGCCGGTGTGGCTCGCCTTGCTGTTGCCGTTGATCGCGCTCGTCTTCGTGCAAGCCACCGCCGAGGAGCTGATCTTCCGCGGCTATGTCCTGCAGCAGCTCGCCCTCCGAAGCCGAAATCCCCTTGTCTGGGCCGTGCTGCCATCGGCGGTCTTCGGCATGCTGCACTGGGCGGGGGATCTGCCGGGCGAAGCCGCGGCCTATTATGTCGCCACCACCTTCCTGATGGGGCTGACGCTCGCCGCGCTGGTGTGGCGCACGGGCACGCTCTGGGCCGCGATCGGCGTTCATGTCGGCTTCAACGTGTTCGGCCTGACGGTGATCGGCGCCGAGGGCGTGCTGTCGGGCGCCCAGCTGTTCCTGTTCCGGAGCGACGATGTCCTGCCGCTGCTGCGTGTCGACCTGCTGATGGCGGCGGCGCTCCTGGCCTTCGTGCTCAGCCCGTTGGCGCCCTTCGGTCCGCTGCGCAGCTCGGCGGCGGCCTGACCCCGCGAAGCGCCGGGATAGCGGGTCCGATCCCTCCCGTCCGAGGCTCCGCGGCGGGCGGCGAAACCTCGGCGGTACTCATGGGGAACCCTCCTTTCCGGCCGACGTTCCCCGTTCGGGCGCGGGGATCCGCCCCGTCACCAGCATACCCGTTTCAGCACATCCGTTAAGGACACGACATGGCATCCCGCACGGACGCAAAGACAACCCGCGGCAATGCGGGCGAGCTTCACCAGCACGCCACCGGCGACGCCCGGCTCACCACGCAGCAGGGCGTGCCGGTCCCGGACGACCAGAACTCGCTGCGGCTCGGCGCGCGCGGGCCGCTGCTGATGGAGGACCAGTTCTTCCGCGAGAAGATCTTCCACTTCGACCACGAGCGCATCCCCGAGCGCGTCGTGCACGCCCGCGGCTTCGGCGCGCACGGCTATTTCGAGACGACCGAGGCCCGATCCCCGAACTCAGCCGCGCCGACATCTTCCAGCGCAAGGGCGAGAAGACCGAGGCCTTCGTCCGCTTCTCGACGGTCGCCGGCAACAAGGGCTCGATCGACCTCGCGCGCGACGTGCGCGGCTTTGCCGTCAAGCTCTACACCAAGGAGGGCAACTGGGACATCGTCGGCAACAACATCCCGGTCTTCTTCATCCAGGACGCCATCAAGTTCCCCGACCTGATCCATTCGGTGAAGCCGGCGCCCGACCGCGGATTCCCGCAGGCGCAGAGCGCGCACGACAACTTCTGGGACTTCATCTCGCTGATGCCCGAGTCGATGCACATGATCATGTGGGTCATGTCGGACCGCGCGATCCCGCGCAGCTTCCGCTTCATGGAGGGCTTCGGCGTCCACACCTTCCGGCTGTCAACGCCGAGGGCAAGTCGCACCTTCGTCAAGTTCCACTGGAAGCCCAAGCAGGGCCTGCAATCGGTCGTCTGGAACGAGGCGCTGAAGATCAACGGCGCCGACCCGGACTTTCACCGCCGCGACCTGTGGGACGCGATCGAGGCCGGCGACTATCCGGAGTGGGAGCTGGGCCTGCAGGTCTTCGACGACGAGTTCGCCGACCGCTTCGAGTTCGACGTGCTCGACGCCACCAAGATCATCCCCGAGGAGCAGGTGCCGGTGCGCCGCGTCGGCCGGCTGGTGCTCGACCGCGTGGTCGACAACTTCTTCGCCGAGACCGAGCAGGTGGCGTTCCACACCGGCAACGTCGTGCCCGGCATCGACTTCACCAACGACCCGCTGCTGCAGGGCCGCAACTTCTCCTATCTCGACACGCAGCTGAAGCGGCTCGGCAGCCCGAACTTCACGCATCTGCCCGTCAACGCGCCGCGCTGCCCGTTCCACCACTTCCAGCAGGACGGCCACATGGCGTTCCACAACCCGAAGGGCCGGGCGAACTACGAGCCGAACAGCTGGGGCGAGGCGGGCGGCCCGCGCGAGGACCCGGAGGCGGGCTTCCAGACCTATCCCGGCAGCCGAGACGGGCGAGAAGCGGCGCATCCGGCCCGAGAGCTTCGCCGACCACTACAGCCAGGCGCGGCAGTTCTACATCAGCCAGACGCCGGTCGAGCAGGCGCATATCGGCGACGCCATCGTCTTCGAGCTGTCGAAATGCGAGCGCGCCGACATCCGCGAGCGCATCGTCGCGCACCTGATGAACATCCATGACGACCTGGCCGGCGCACGTGGCCGAGGGCCTCGGCCTCGCCGCAGATGCCGAAGGCGGCCGAGCCGGCGGCGCCCGTGAACACGGGCCTGCCGCCCTCGGACCCGCTCAGCATCCTGAAGAACGGGCCCGAGGAGCTTTGCCGGGCGCAAGGTCGGGGCGCTGGTCACCGACGGCGTCGAGATGAAGGTGCTGGACGGGCTGAAGAAGGCGCTGGAGGCGGAGGGCGCGATGCTGAAGATCGTCGCGCCCAAGATCTTCGGCGTCACCGCCGATGACGGCTCGACGGTCGAGGCCGACGAGAAGATCGACGGCGGGCCGTCGGTCGTCTTCGACGCCGTCGCCGTGCTGCCCTCGGCCGAGGGCGCAGCGATGCTGGCCAAGATGCCGGCGGCGAAGGACTTCGTCACTGACGCCTTCGCGCACTACAAGTTCGTCGCGCACAACCAGCCATGCCGTCGGCGCTGTTCCAGGCGGCCTGCGTCAGCCCGGATGGCGGGTTCGTCGGCGCTCGACGGCGGCAACGCCGAAGGCTTTGTCGAGATGCTGCCGCAAGCTGCGCTTCTGGACGCGCGAGGGCGCCTGACCAATCGGGGGCGCTGACGCCCGAGCGGCGGCGGCGCCCTATACCCGCCAGAAGACGAGGGCGATCCAGAGGCAGGCGAGCGCCAGCGGCCACAGCAGCGTCAGCCCGACCAAGCCGATCCAGGCGAGGAAGATGTAGGCCGAGCCGAGCAGCCCGATGAACAGCCGGTCGCCCCGGGTCGTGTCGATGCCGAGGATGCCGTGCCGGGGCGCGCCACCGGGCCGGCGCCATTCGAGCAATCCCATCAGCGCGATCGCGGCGAAGATGAATACGAAGAAGGCGAGCGTCGCCGGCGTCCAGGCCATCCAGAAGCCGCCGAAGAGCGGCCGGGTCCAGGAGAAGCCGGCCTCCTCCTGCTTGCCCATGTTGCCCCAGCCTTGCGTCTGCGCGGCTGCCGCGACGGGCAGCACGGCGCCGAGGACGAGGGCCGCGGCGCGCATCAGACCCGCCCCAGGGCGAAGCCCTTGGCGATGTAGTTGCGCACGAAATAGATCACGAAGGCGCCGGGGATGATCGTCAGCACGCCCGCGGCGGCCAGCAGGCCGAGCTCGTAGCCGCTGGTCGAGGCCGTGCGCGTCATGACCGCCGCGATCGGCTTGGCGTCGACCGAGGTGAGCGTCTTGGCGAGCAGGAGCTCGACCCAGGAGAACATGAAGCAGAAGAAGGCGGCGACGCCGATCCCGGCGCTGATCGTCGGCAGGAAGATGCGGACGAAGAAGCGCGGGAACGAATAGCCGTCGACATAGGCCGTCTCGTCGAGCTCCTTGGGCACGCCGGACATGAACCCTTCGAGGATCCAGACGGCCAGCGGCACGTTGAAGAGCGTGTGCGCCAGCGCCACCGCCCAGGGCGTGTCGAAAAGCCCGACGGCGGAATAAAGCTGGAAGAAGGGCAGCGCGAAGACCGCCGGCGGCGCCATGCGGTTCGTCAGCAGCCAGAAGAACAGGTGCTTGTCGCCGAGAAAGCGATAGCGCGAGAACGCGTAGGCCGCCGGCAGCGCCACCCCCACCGAAAGCACGGTGTTGATGAGCACATAGGTCAGCGAGTTCACATACCCCATGTACCAAGTCGGATCGTTGAAGATGACGGCGTAGTTCGCAAGTGTGAACTCGGCCGGGTAGAGGCTGAAGCCGCCGAGGATCTCATTCGTCGTCTTGAACGACATATTCACGAGCCAGTAGATCGGCAGCATCAGGAAGAAGATGTAGAGCGCGGGTACGAGGAAGCTGGCCCTGCCCATGCCTCAGGCCCCCTCGTCTTTGGTCATCAGCACGTAGAAGACGTAGGAGACCAGCAGCGTGATCAGGAAGTAGATCAGGCTCATGGCGCCGGCATTGCCGAGGTCGAACTGGCCGAGCGCGATCTTCACCAGATCGATCGACAGGAAGGTGGTGGCGTTGCCGGGGCCGCCGCCGGTCAGCACGAAGGGCTCGGTATAGATCATGAAGCTGTCGATGAAGCGGAGCAGGACCGCGATGGTCAGCACTCGCTTCATCTTGGGCAGCTGGATGTACCAGAAGACGGCCCAGGGCCGCGCGCCGTCGATCTTGGCGGCCTGGTAGTAGGCGTCGGGGATCGAGATCAGCCCGGCATAGGCGAGCAGCACGACCAGCGACGTCCAGTGCCAGACATCCATCAGGATGACGGTGAACCAGGCGCTGAGCGGCTGCTGCGTGTAGTCGTAGTCGAAGCCGACCGCGTTCAGCGTGTAGCCGAGCAGGCCAATGTCGGGCAGCGCGAAGATGTTCCACATCGCGCCCACCACGTTCCAGGGGATCAGCAGCGGCAGCGCCATCAGCACGAGGCAGACCGAGACCCAGCGGCCCGAGCGCGGCATGGTCAGCGCGATGGCGACGCCGAGCGGTATCTCGATAGCCAAGATCAGGAAGGTAAACAGGAACTGGCGACCGAGCGCTGCATGGAAGCGCGGCGAGGTCAGGATGTCCTGGTACCAGCCAAGCCCGTGCCAGAGGAAGACGTTGCTGCCGAACGTCTCCTGCACCGAATAGTTCACCACCGTCATCAACGGCACCAGCGCGTTGAAGGCGACGAGCACGAGGACGGGCAGGACGAAGAGCCAGCCGCGCTGGTTCTCGGTCTTCATCGCACCGCCTCCTGCGATCCGGTCCCGATGCGAGTCCCGCCTGCGCGGGAATGACGGCGGCGGCTCAGTGTCTTTTTCATCCGGCCGTCCCCCCTGCGGAAGCGGCGGTCTCCCGATGGCCGCGGCGCCCGGCCAGCCAGCCATCGGCATAGAGCCGCGTCATGGCGGGGTCGAAGGCGAGGTGCGCCCGACCTTGCGGCACCTCGTCCCGGTCGGCGGCGAGGAAATAGATCCGGTGCTCGCCCGCCCAGGCCTCGATGACGCGGTAGCGGCCGGCATCCGAGACCTTGCCGATCTCGACGAGCACCCCGCCGGGCGCACCGGCTGGCGCCAGCTGCACGAATTCGGGCCGCACGCCGATCTCGAGCCGTCCGCCATCCACTACGGGACCGTCGACCTCAAGGCGCGTCTCCTGGAACCAGACGCCGCCGTCGCGCACCGTCGCCGGCAGCACGTTCATGCCGGGCGAGCCGATGAAATGGCCGACGAAGGTGTGCTGCGGCCGCTCGAAGAGCTCGACGGGCGTGCCGATCTGCACGACCTCGCCGTCCTGCATGACGACGACCGTGTCGGCGAAGGTCAGCGCCTCGGTCTGGTCGTGCGTGACGTAGATCATGGTCAGGCGCACCCGCTGGTGCAGCTCCTTGAGCTTGGAGCGGAGCTTCCATTTCAGGTGCGGGTCGATGACGGTCAGCGGCTCGTCGAACATCACGACGTTGACCTCGTCGCGCACCAAGCCGCGGCCCATCGAGATCTTCTGCTTGTCGTCGGGCGTGAGCCCGGCGGCCCGGCGGTCGAGCATGTCCTCGACCTCGAGCATGGCGGCGATCTCGCGCACGCGGGCGTCGACGCGGGCGCCGTCGACGCCGCGGTTGCGCAGGGGAAAGGCCAGGTTCTGGTAGACGGTCATCGTGTCGTAGATGACGGGGAACTGGAACACCTGCGCGATGTTGCGCCGGTCGGCCGGCAGGTGCGTCACATCCGCCCCGTCGAACAGCACGCGCCCCTCGCTCGGTATCACCAGCCCCGAGATGATGTTGAGCAGCGTGGTCTTGCCGCAGCCGGATGGGCCGAGCAACGCATAGGCGCCGCCGTCGGACCATTCGAGGTCGATCTCCTTCAGCGCCCAATCGGCGTCGGATCGCGGCCGGTCGAGATAGCTGTGGCGCAGATCGCGCAGCTCGATCGTCGCCATCGCGTCAGGCCGCCACGAGGTTGCCGCCGCGGTCGAAGTAGAGATGGCCCGCCGGGTCGACATAGAAGGTGTGCGGCTCGCCGAGGCGATAGGGGTGGACGCCGTGGCTTTGCGACACCCAGGTCTCGTCGCCGAAGCTGAAATGCGCGACGCTCTCGGACCCGGAGAGCTCGGTCAGCCTGACGGTGCCCTGCAGCGGCACGGCCCCCGCGGATTCGGCCGCCGGCGTCACATGGTGCGGGCGAACGGCCAGCGTGTAGGCGCCGTCCGGCATGGCGGCCGCGCTGCCGGACGCCGGCCAGCTCGCATGGCCGTCGAGCCTGACCGTGTCGCCGGTCTTCACGACCTCGCCGACATTGATCGGCGGGTTCGAGAACACCCGCGCCGTCGTCAGCGTCCCCGGGCGGCGGTAGGTTGCCGCCGTGGGGCCGAACTCGGTCACGCGGCCCTCGTGCATGGTGGCGACGTGACCGCCGAGCAGCAGCGCCTCGTGCGGCTCGGAGGTGGCATAGACGACGACCGTGCCGCGCCCCTCAAAGAGCTTGGGCAATTCCTCGCGCATTTCCTCGCGCAGCTTGTAGTCGAGGTTGGCGAGCGGCTCGTCGAGCAGCACGAGGCGGGCGTCCTTGACGATCGCGCGGGCCAGCGCCGTGCGCTGCTGCTGGCCGCCCGACAGCTCGGACGGCCGGCGCCCGAGCATGGGCGAGAGCCTGAGCAGCGCCGCCGTCTCCTCGACCCGCCGCTCGATCTCGGCGCGGGCGAGCCCGCGGATGCGCAGCGGCGAGGCGATGTTCTCCCGAACGGTCATGTTCGGATAGTTGATGAAGAACTGATGCACGAAGCTGACATTGCGGCGCTGCGGGCTGACGCCAGTCACGTCCTCGCCGTCCATCAGGATGCGGCCGCCGGTCGGCTGGTCGAGCCCCGCCATCAGCTTCATCAGCGTCGTCTTGCCGGCGCCCGTCGCCCCGAGGAGCACGTTGAAGCCTGACTGCGCGAGCCTCAGCGAGGTGCGGTGGATGTGCGCCTCGCGAGCCACCTGCTTCACCACGTCCTGCAGCTCGAGCGTCATGGGGCTTTCCGCCTCGTCGCCAGACCGGCCGACCCGTTTCGAGAGAAGATGCCGCGATCCGCGCAGTCGGGCCTCCGCCCGGGCGGAAGCCGGACCGGCGGCGCCGGTCCGGCGATGCGCGACGACTACTGGGCCTCGGACCAGCGCTTGATCAGCTCGTCATAGGCGATGGTCTCGCCCTGCGGCTTCTCGTTCTCGAGCTTGGCCTTGGGCCCGTCGGGCTTGCCGAGCCACTCGGAGGGGTCCTTCGGCTCGTTCAGCCGCGGGCCGCAGCCGCCATAGACGTTGGCCGCCTTGTCCGCCTCCTCCATGCGCGCCATGGTCGTGTCCATCTCGGTGGCCAGCCGGTCCATCGCCTCCTGCGGCGTGAACGTGCCGGCGTTCACGTCGCCGATCTGCTGCCACCAGATCTGGGCGAGCTTCGGATAGTCCGGCACGTTAATGCCGGTCGGCGACCAGCGCACGCGGTCGGGCGAGCGGTAGAACTCGACCAGGCCGCCGAGCTTGGGCGCCCGCTCGGTGAAGCTCTCGTCGTTGATCGTCGAGTTGCGGATGAAGGTCAGCCCGACATGGCTCTTCTTCGTGTCGACGGTCTTGGACGTCACGAACTGAGCGTAGAGCCAGGCGGCCTTGGCCCGATCGCTCGGGGTGGACTTCAGGAACGTCCACGAGCCGGCGTCCTGGTAGCCGACCTTCTGGCCCTCCTGCCAATAGGGGCCGTGCGGGCTGGGCGCCATCCGCCACAGGAGGTTGCCCTCGTCGTCCACCGTGTTGTTGCCCTCGGATTTGGGCTTGACCATGTCGGGCACGAAGGCCGTGTACCAGAAGATCTGCTGGGCGACGTTGCCCTGGCTCAGCGCCGGCAGCGACTGGTAGAAATCGTAGCTGGCCGCACCCGGAGGCGCGTATTTGCGCAGCCACTCGTCCCATTTGCGGATGGCGTAGACCGCCGCCGGGCCGTTCGCCTCGCCGCCGCGGCTGACGCTGGAGCCGACCGGGTTGCAGCTGCCCGCCGGCATCCGGATGCCCCATTCGTCGATCGGCACGCCGTTCGGCTCGCCCTGGCTACCGACGCCCGCCATCGAGAGCCAGGCATCCGTCATGCGCCAGCCGAGGTCGGGCGCCCGCTTGCCATAGTCCATGTGGCCATAGATGCGGGTGCCGTCGATCTCCTTGACGTCCTCGGAGAAGAATTCGGCGATGTCCTCGTAGGCCGACCAGTTGACGGGGACGCCGAGCTCGTAGCCGTATTTCTCCTTGAACCTGGCCTTCAGGTCGGGGTCGTCGAACCAATCCTTGCGGAACCAGTAGAGGTTGGCGAACTGCTGGTCGGGCAGCTGGTAGATCTTGCCGTCCGGCCCGGTGGTGAAGCTGATCCCGATGAAGTCCTCGAGGTCGAGGCCGGGGTTCGTCACCTCCGCCCACTCGCCCTCCATCATGTCGGTGAGGTTGTAGGCCTGCTGCAAGCGGGCGTGCGTGCCGATCAGGTCGCTGTCGTTGACGTACCCGTCATAGAGGTTGCGGTTCGTCTGCATCTGCGTCTGCACCGCCTGCACCACCTCGCCCTCGCCGAGCAGCTGGTGGTTCACCTTGATCCCGGTGATGTCCTCGAACGCCTTGGTCAGCGTCTGCGATTCGTAGCTGTGCGTCGGGATCGTCTCCGACAGCACGTTGATCTCCATGCCCTGGAAGGGCTCGGCGGCCTTGATGAACCATTCCATCTCGGCCAGCTGCTCGTCGCGGCTGAGCGACGAGGGCTGGAATTCCTGATCGACCCACCGCTCGGCGGCGGCCATGTCGGCCAAGGCCGGCCAGCCCGCGAGCGCCACCGCCGATGCAGCGACGGCCGACGCAGCGACGGCCGACATCAGATGCCTGCGCATCCTTCTCCTCCCTCCTTGGGTCCCCGGTTTCTCTGGGGTGACGGATGTTCGTATGAAAATCGCTTGAGCGTCAAGGGAAAGCTCGCCAGATTGTCGGCGTCCCTATCCGGGCCGGAGCCGAAGCTTGATCGAACTGAGCGAGCGACAGCGCGAGATCCTGCAGACGGCACGCGTCGGCGGGCGCGTCGGCGTCGACGAGCTGGCGGCGCAGCACGAGGTCACGCCGCAGACGATCCGCCGCGACCTGAACGATCTCTGCACCCGCGGGCTCCTCAGCCGGGTGCATGGTGGAGCCGTGCCGGCGACCTCGGTCTCGAACGTCGCCTACGAGGACCGGCGCGGCCTGTCGGCGGAGGGCAAGCGGCGAATCGGCGCCGCCGCGGCCGCGCTGATCGCGGAAAACTCCTCGGTCATCATCAACATCGGCACGACGACCGAGCAGGTGGCGCGCGCGCTCTACGACCGGCACGACCTGATGGTCGTCACCAACAACATCAACGTGGTGAACATCCTGTCCGGCTCGGCGCGCAAGGAGCTGATCCTGGCCGGCGGCATCGTCCGCCAGACGGATGGCGGCATCGTCGGCGAGGCGGCGGTGGCCTTCATCCGCCAGTTCAAGGTTGACTGCGCGGTGATCGGGGCCTCGGCGCTGGACGAGGACGGCGCCATCCTCGACTTCGACCTGCGCGAGGTCTCGGTCGCGCGCGCCATCATCGAGAACGCGCGGCGCACGATCCTGGTCGCCGACCACATGAAGTTCGAGCGGACCGCGCCGATCCGCATCTGCCCGCTCGCGGCGGTCGACCATTTCGTCACCGATGGCGAACCACCGGCACGGTTTCGCATGGCTTGCTCGGCCGCGGGCACCGAGATTGTGATCGCGACGGAGACCACCACGGCCGCGGAAGAGGGCGCGCATGGCATCGCCGTTTGACCTCGCGATCATCGGCGGCGGGGTCAACGGCGCCGGCATCGCGCGCGATGCCGCCGGGCGCGGGCTTTCGGTCCTGCTGGTCGAGCAGAGCGACCTGGCGCAGGCGACGTCCTCGGCCTCGACCAAGCTGTTCCACGGCGGGCTGCGCTATCTCGAATACTACGAGTTCCGTCTCGTCCGCGAAGCGCTGCGCGAGCGCGAGGTGCTGCTGCGGGCGATGCCGCACATCTCCTGGCCGCTCCGCTTCGTCCTGCCGCACCACCGGGGGCTCAGGCCGGCCTGGCTGCTGCGGCTCGGCCTCTTCATCTACGACCATCTCGGCGGGCGTAGGCTGCTGCCGCCGACGCGCACGCTCGACTTGCGGACCGACCCGGCCGGCGCACCGCTGAAGGACGAGTTCACCCGCGGCTTCGAATACTCGGATTGCTGGGTGGAGGATTCGCGTCTCGTCGTTCTCAACGCCCGCGACGCGGCCGATCGCGGCGCCGAGATCCTGACGCGGACGCGCCTGGAAAGCGCGCACCGCGAGGGAAGATGCTGGCGCCTGGCGCTGCGCGATCTGGAATCGGGCGAGGAGCGGGTGGAAGCGGCGCGCGCGCTGGTGAATGCCGGCGGGCCCTGGGCCGGGCGCATCGTGCGAGAGCGGCTCGGCCAGGCGCCGCGCGAGAAGATCCGGCTGGTCCGCGGCAGCCACATCGTGACGCGCAAGCTGTTCGAGCACGACCGGCCCTACATCTTCCAGCAGTCGGACGGACGCATCGTCTTCGCGATCCCGTATGAGGGCGACTTCACCCTGATCGGCACGACCGACCGCGACCATGAAGGCGACCCCGACGAGGCGCGCTGCACGGACGAGGAGGCGGATTACCTCTGTGCGGCGGTCTCGGCTTACTTCCGCCGTCCGGTCGGTCGTGACGACATCGTCTGGCGGTTCTCGGGCGTCAGGCCGCTGTTTGACGACGGGCTGAAGTCGGCGACCGCGGCGACACGCGACTACGTGCTGCGGCTCGACGCGCCGGAGGGCGACGCACCGCTGCTCAACGTCTATGGCGGCAAGATCACCACCTATCGCCGACTGGCCGAGGCGGCGCTCGCGTCGCTCGCTTCGTTTTTCCCCGACGCACCCGGCGCGTGGACGGCAGGTGCGCCCTTGCCTGGGGGCGATTTCGCGCCCGATGGCTTCGAGGCCGAGGTCGCGGCGCTGGGCGCGCGTTTTCCGTTCCTCGCTGCTGCGCAGGGCCGGCGGCTGGTCCGCGCCTATGGCACCGAGGCGGCCGAGATGCTGGGCACGGCGCGCGACGCGGCCGAGCTCGGCCGGGACTTCGGCGCGGGCCTGACCGAGCGCGAGGTCGATTGGCTGATCGACCGGGAATGGGCGCGCACCGCCGAGGACGTGCTCTGGCGGCGCAGCAAGCTGGGGCTGCACCTCGGCCCTGCGGCCGCCGGCGAGCTTGAGGCCTGGATGGCTGCGCGGCGGAACGGCACCGGCACGCAGGCGCCCGGCCCGGAACGCTGACGCGCCACGAGGCGCTGACCGGCCTGCGCCGACCGGCCTGCGCATGACCAGCATTCTCGGACAAATACTACCGGAAGTTGTGCGCTGAATGGCTCCGACGGAGGGAAGTGGCCGCGACAAAACCTCGCCTCCGCCAGAGTTTACGCAAAGGCCTCGGAGACAAGGCGCGCCCTTAACGCAACCTTAACTCCAAGTTGCGACCCAAATGTAGCAGCCCACTCGATGTGAGAGCCAACGCCGGCAATCGCTCGATGTGTATCGATTTAAAACGGTTCCTAAGCTCGGGGACTTCGTCGAGGAGCAGGTCGAATGACCACTGTAAGTCTGGTGCTTTTGGTGGTCGTTCTTCCGCCTGCGCCGGTCGCATTGGTCCGCGGCGGCCCGGATCCAGCGCCTGCGCCGAGCAGTCTCGATGACTTCGCCGCGCCCCTACCCACACCCTCGACCGATATTTTTATAGTTAACTTTCACGTCGGCATCCGATGCGGCACGCATTACGGAGCATCGGGTTCTTCTTCTATTCATTTCTCTCGCTGTGCCGATGATTTCGATTTGAGGAACAGCTTAGTCAGTTCCGTGTTGCTTGCGTCGCTCGTGGCAGTTGTTGCGTCCTGTGAAATCTACGGGCGGGGGCCGGTCGCCGTGCCCCTTGGATCTGGCGCGGGCTTGCCGAAAGGGACGCGGCCACCGTCCCGGCACGGAAGGCGCCGCGCAGCCGCCGCAAGGCCGGTCATGAAAAATCCGGCCCGCGGCAATGAGACGGGGGAAGCATTGTGACCTGGCTTGCAAACGTGGAATTTCGTGACAGCTCGGTGCATGGAATGGGCGCTTTCGCGCGCGAGCCCATTCGCAAGGGAACCAAGGTCTGGACCGTGGATCCGACGATGAAATTCATGGGGCCGGCCGATTTGCGCAAGCTGCCGCCGGAAGAGATCCGGTTTGCGTTGCACGGCGGCTATCTTCATCAACCATCGCAGACCTTCGTGTATTACGCAGACGGCATGGAATACCTGAACCATGCGCCGGGCCATGCGGCCAACATCGGGATCCTCGAATGGACTCCACTGATGGCGGACAACTGCACGGCTCTCCGCGATATCGAGGCGGGCGAAGAGCTTTTTGAGGATTATTCGTTTTGGTCAATCATGCAGATCCGCAAGCGGCATTGGCTAATCGACCTCTACAAGGAATTTTGCCCCGAGCACTATTCGTTCTTGCTTGAAATTGAACAGAAGCGGATGCGCAAGGTCGCGTGACGCCGGCAGATCGGCCGCCGGGAGCTCGGCCAGAAGTGGACGGGAGTGTGACCATGATGCTCGTGCAATGCTATCTCGGCAAGTCCGAGATCGAGGGCTTGGGCGTCTTCACGAGCGAACGAATCGCTGCGGGATCCTGCGTCTGGCGGTTCGACCGTCGGTTCGACATTCTCGTCTCCAAGGCAGAACTGGCCGCTGCGCCGCCGGCAACGCGAGCACTGTTCGAAAGGTATGCCTACGTCATACCCGACAATCCCCAGCATGTGGCGCTCGATGGCGACGACGGGCGCTTCATGAACCACTCCGACGCGCCGACCCTCGACTTCTCGGTTCCGGGCATTGCCACGGCAACGCGCGACATCGAGGCCGGCGAAGAACTCACATGCAACTATGACTGCCTTGCCGACGGGCCGTATCGGATGCAGGCTTCCCTACACAGCCTCTGATCGGCCTGCCGGCACATAATCGGTGCCCTCGTTGACGAAGCGTTGAGGACTTTACAAAAGCATTATAGGATCGCTGACCGGTCTTGGTCCGGCGAGAAGGATGCGGACCGAGCCACAATAGGACCGGGCGTGGCCGTGATCTCGGCGTGCCGACCGTACCGGAGCGCAGACATGTCGATCATCGCTGCCTCGACTGATCCCAGCAAGTCGGAAGGCGACGTGGGCCAAGAGATCCGTCTCTCGACACGGCTGGCGATCATGCATCTGGGCGTCAGCGCAATCCTGATTGCCTCGATTCTGGTCGGCACGCTTTGGCTGGCGCACGAGCACAATCGACAGGCTGCGATTTATATGAAGCAGATGATCGACGCCAAGTCGAAATCGTTCGAAAAGCGCATGCGCGCGACGAATCGCGATTATTCGGTCTGGACCGAGGCGTATGACGCGATTCTGAAAGACGACATCGAATGGCTCTACAGCAATATAGGGACGGGCGCCGCCGAGATCGGCGCGTTGGACCTGATTGTCCTGGTTCCACCCGGCGATGCGCAGCCGATCGGCTGGCGGTTGGAGTCGCCCGCGAGTGGCGAGGCCGGTTTGTTGCCGCCCGACATCCTCGACGAGATGCTGGGCCTGCTGGCGGGAACGCCTCTCTCCGAGCGAGTCGTGAAGTCGGCTTACGCGGTCCTGGACGGACAGGTTTGGCTTCTCACCGTCACGCGCGTGGTTCCGGTCGATGGGGTGCCCGAGGGCGTCACTGACGCCGATCTTCCACGGCAGATCCAGGGCGTGCGGCTTGAGCAGAACCTTCTCAAGGACATCAAGGAATCGTTCATTCTGCACGAGGTCGCGATCACGCGATCCGCGGCGGCCGGGCAGGAAACGCTTCCGCTGCATCCCATAAACACGGCCGACACGCTCGATATCGTTTGGACGGCGCCGAAGCCCGGCACGCAAATCCTGATGCGCGCCGCGCTGCCGCTGACGATCATCATCATCGTCTTCGCCACCGTCGCCGTCCTGATCAGTCTCTATTCGACCAGGGCGGCGCGCCGTCTCGAGGTCGCGCTGCTCGAGGCAAAGGCCGCCGACCGCGCCAAGAGCCAGTTCTTGGGTATCGTCAGCCACGAGCTGCGCACGCCGATGAACGGCATCATCGGCCTCGGCCAGCTGCTGCAGGCCGAAGAGCTCGGCGATCGTCATCGCACCTTGCTCGCCACGATGATGAGCTGCGCCAAATCTCAGATGCGGCTGATCGAGGCGCTGCTCGACATAGCTCAGATCGAAAGCGGCAAGCGGTCGCTGGCCATCGATGCCTTCAGCCCTTCGAAGGTGCTCTCCGAGGTCGCGGAAGTCGCCCGGGTCGCCTGCGAGCAGAAGGGTCTCTCCTTCGAGCTTCGAGACGAGACGGACAGATCGTCTCTCGTGCTCGGGGATCAGGAGGCGCTTCGCCAGATCGTCACGAACCTGGTCGAGAACGCGATCAAGTTCACGCACAGCGGCGGCGTCGCCGTGATCGCATCGGCCACGCAGCGAGGCACGACCGCGCTCGACTACCGGATCAGCGTTGAAGACACCGGCATCGGCGTCGATCCGTCGAACCACGCGCGGATCTTCCAGCACCTGACGCAGGTCGACAGCTCGACGACCCGCGTCGCTGGCGGCCTCGGCCTCGGCCTGTCGATCTGCCGGTGGCTTTCCGCGATGATGGGCGGAGAAATCCTCGTCGACAGCGCGCTCGGCGCCGGATCGACCTTCACCTTCGTGGTGACACTGCCCGTCGCCGAGGGAAGACAGGCCCTCAAGGCCGCCTGAAAACGCAGGCCCGGAGCCCGGAAGCGAGATCGCCACCCCGACGGCCCTCGGGCTGCGGCGACTAGATTAGTGCTCGGCGTGCGCGGCGGTGTCCTTGTGCGTCCTCTCGATGCCCGCCTCCGGTGGAGAGCTCGGGCTCGTCAGCGAGGCGTATGGCACGTAGTCGAACTGCTCGACGAGAACCTCTTCCACGAGGTCGGGTTGCACGCGATCGTTGACGTTGGTCACGATCCGGGTCGTCAGCCCCGACAGGTCAACCCGTTCCAGATGGTCGAAATCCAGCTTGTCGTCGCCATAGATCGCGCGGAACGCCTCGTCGACGACGAAGATCTCGGGCGGGACGGCGAGCTCGCGCGCCGTCTGCGCGTCGACCGTGAAGACGAAGCGGGCGATGACATAGCCCTGGATCTTGCCCTCCGAGATCCGCGGCACGGTGATCTGCCGCGTCTTCACGTAATCGATGCCCTGAAGGTAGGCCTCTTCGGACGCGACCGACGCACCGCCGGCATTCCACGAGGCGAAGTAAACCGCTCCGCTCGTGACGGCGCAGACCCAGATGCCGCCGAGCAGCAGCTTTTTCACGTCGAGCCCGCAGGGCCGATCGCGTACGTCCCGTCGGAGTCGGCGTCGCGGATCGCCTCGGCCAGGATCTTCGCGACCTCCTGCACCGCTTGCAGATGCAGCGTCAGCACGGAGCGGTTCTCGTCGAGCTTCTCGCGCAGCTGTCCCAGCATCGGGCGCAGCTCGGGGTCGATCTCGTCGCGGTCGAATCTCCGGGCGATCCTGCTCAGTTCCAGCAGCGCCTGGTTCTTGCGATCGCAGAGCTCGTCCATGTCGACCGGCTCGCGCCGCTTGAGCGCGGTCGTCTCGCGGTCGAGCACCTGGATGAGCCTGGCGACGGCGCTCTTGAGGGCGAGACGCGCCGATGCGGGTGCGGGCTGGCCGGAGTGGGCGGGCTGTTCTGTCATGGAGTCCCTGACTGGCGCGGTCACGAGCGGGCCGGCGCCGGGCTGTCGGTGGCGCCCTCGGGCCCATCGTTTCGCGGATCGTGTTCGGCCAGCATGCGGGCGATTCCGATGCCCCCGGTGCGCGCGAGCTGCGTCCCGAGGCTCTCCGCGAGCATGGATTTCCAGATCTCGCCCGCGGTTCCGGCGCCGAACAGGGCTTCGCTGTCCCGCGGGAGCATCGACTGGACGAAGGTCTGCAGGACGAAGGCCTCGAACTGCTCATAGGGCTGCGCGGGGCGCATGGCGTCGACGTTTCGCATCTGGACGAGCGCGAGCGCCGGGTCGAACGGCATGCGCATTGGGGGCGGCCCCGGCAGCGTCCCTGGCGGTCGCGCGTTGCCGAGCGCTTCCTCGAAGGGCATCGGCTGCTCGGCCGATGCGCCGGCCAGCTGGCCCAGCCGTGCGGCGGCAGTCCTGTATCTGGTCGGGTCCGCCGCTCTGGCGACATCGAGCACGATGTCCGAGATGGGGCTGATCGCCATGCCAAGTCCTCACGCTTAACCGACGGCGCCGGGACGGTGCCGGAGAATGCTTACCGAAGCCTTGCCTGAGTGTTTCCCACGGCGCCGTCGATGACGTCCGCGAGCGCGGTCTTCTCCTGTTCTCTCGCGTGCTCGACCCCGAGGGCGCGCTCGAGCCGCTCGGCCTGCTTCAGGCGGCCGGTCTGCTCGAGAACGACATCGGTCTGCTGCTGCCCGGCGGCGGCGACGCTGTTTTCCTCGGCGGTCAGCCTGCCGAGCTGGCGGGTCAGCGCCGGCGCCAGCCACATGGCCAGCGGATCCTCGCGGTTCAGCGCCGCGAGGACGTCCTCCTGCGCCTGCTGCAGGCGATACCGCTCCTGGCGCAGCTCGTGCAGCGCCCACTCCGCGGACTTCTGGATCTGCTTCTGGACATCGAGGAAGCGGCGCACCTTGTCTACACGCATTCGGTCATCCCGTCGTTGCCCATCGGCCGAACTCTGCCGTGAACAGGCGGAGAAGGTCGTCGATGTTGAGGTATAGAACGAAAAGACCGCCGGCGAGGATCAGCGGCAGCGAGACGAAGTAAACCGAGATCTGCGGCACCAGCTTGTTGGCGATGCCGACCGCGAGGTTCGCGATGACCGCATAGACCAGGAAAGGGCTGCTGATGCGCAGCGCGATGAGGAAGGTCTCGGACATCTGGTCGGCGATCTCGTTAAGGCCGAAACGGCTGTCGAAGCCGGAGCCGGGCGGCAGGACCGTGTAGGAAGCCGCCAGCCCGCGCAGCACCTCCCAGTGCAGGTCGGTCTGGAACATGATGACGACCGCCGAGATCGTGACGAGCGAGACCAGCGCCGGCTGGGGCTCGGTCTCGTCGATCATCGAGCCCGGGATGCCGCCGTAGCCGATGGCGGTCGCCAGCACAGCCGCCAGCGCCTGCAGGGCCATGAGGAAGACACGGGCCAGCAGGCCGATGAGCAACCCCACCAACAGCTCGCCGGCGATAATCCAGAGCAGCGCCAGCGGCTCGGCGCCGGCGATGACGCGCCGCACCGCCGCGAGCAGGAGCGGCGCGAGCGCGAGCGACAGGGCGACGGCCAGGAAAAGCCGGACCTGTCCCGGGATCTGGGCGCTGGAGAGGCCGGGCATCAGCAGCATGGTCGCGCCGACACGGCAGAAGACCACGAAGACGCCAAGCACCGACTCGGCGCCGAATGCGGTCACGAGACGGTGCCCAGCGCCTTGACCTCCACGCCGCGCGCGATCTCGACATGCGAGAGCACGGGCAGGGTCGGGAACAGCCGCTCGACGATCATCCGGACATAGGGGCGCGCGTCGGGCGCCGCGACCAGGACGAACTCGTGCCCCTGGGCCATGCGCTCGCGCACGGCGGTGGTGACCTCGCCGCCGAACTGCTCGATCAGCCGCGGGTCGACGTCGAACTCGATCACCTCGCCCTTGGCGTCGCGCTTGAGGCTCTGGTGGAAGACCAGGTCCCAGCGATTGCCGAGCCGCAGGACTTTGAGCTCGCCCCCCTTGGTGATGTCGCCGCAGATCTGCTGCGCGATGCGCATGCGGACATGCTCGGAGACCTGCTCCGAGCGGCGGGCATGCGGCGCGATCTCGGCCACCGCCTCCAATATCAACGGCAGGTTGCGGATCGAGACGCGCTCGGCAAGCAGCAGCTTCAGCACGGTCTGCAGGCCGGAATACGAGATGTGCGCCGGGCAGATCTCGTCGATTAGCCGCTTGTATTCGGGATCGAGGCCGTCGAGCAGGATGCGGACGTCCTTGTAGGACAGGAGCTGCGAGAGGTTGTTGCGGATCACCTCGCTGAGATGGGTCAGGACGATCGAGATCGTGTCGACCGAGTTGAAGCCGGCGCGCTTGACCTCGTCCTCGAAGGCCTTGGGTACCCAGATCGCCGGCATCCCGTAGGCCGGCTCGCGCGTCTGGTCGCCCGGCACATCGGGCAGGCCGCCCTGCCCGGCCAGCACCAGGACCTCGCCGATCCTGACCTCGTGGCTGGCGGCGACGGTGCCGTGGATCTTCACCTGATAGCTTTTCGGAGGGATCGAAATATTGTCCGAGAGCTTGATGTCGGGAATGACGAAACCGTACTGCGTGGCGAACTTGCGGCGCATCTTGCTGACGCGATGCGCCATCTCGCCGTGCGCGCTGACCAGCGTCGACGCGAGCTGCTTGCCGAGCACCAGCTCGATTTCGGCTATCTTCAGCAACTCCTTGACCGAGAGGCGGGCCTCCTCCTCTTCCTCGCGCTCGAGCGCGAGCGTCTTGGCATCCTCCGTCGCTTTGCGCTCGGCGATCCGCCTGGGGATGATGTAGCCGAGCGAAGCCATCAGCACGCCCAGCAGCGCGAAGGGCACCAGCGGCAGCCCCGGCAGCAGCGCCAACAGCGCCATCAGGAATCCGGCGACGAAGAGAGCTCGCGGATAGTTGCTGAGCTGCCCCAGCACGGCTTGCTCGGCGGAACCGCGCGTGCCGCCCTTGGACACGAGCAGGCCGGCGGCGAGCGAGACGACCAAAGCGGGAATCTGCGTGACGAGGCCGTCGCCGACCGACAGCCGGGTGAAGACATCGGCCGCCTGGCCCAGATCCATGTCGTGGCGCGTCACCCCGATGACAATGCCGCCGAAGATGTTGACCGCGGTGATGATCAGGCCGGCGATGGCGTCGCCGCGGACGAATTTCGATGCGCCGTCCATCGAGCCGAAGAAGGCGCTCTCCTCCTCGAGCTCGCGCCGGCGGGCCTGCGCCGTCTTGTCGTCGATCAGCCCGGCCGAGAGGTCGGCGTCGATCGCCATCTGCTTGCCGGGAATGGCGTCGAGCGTGAAGCGCGCGCCGACCTCGGCGATGCGGGTGGCGCCCTTGGTGATGACGAGGAAGTTGACGGTTATCAGGATGATGAAGACGATCACGCCGATCACGAAGTCGCCGCTCATCACGAAGGTCGAGAAGCCGGCGATGACGTGGCCCGCGGCGGTGACGCCCTCGTGCCCCTCGGACAGGATCGTCCGCGTCGTCGCGATGTTCAGCGACAGCCGCAGCATGGTCGCGATCAGCAGCACGATGGGAAAGGCCGAGAACTCGAGCGGGCGGTCGATCCAGAGCGCGACCATCAGAATGAGAACCGAGAGCGCGATCGAGAGCGCAAGGCCCACGTCGATCAGCGCCGGCGGGATCGGCAGGAACAGGACCGTGAGAATGACCACGATGCCCAGCGCGAAGCCGACATCGCGCCCGTCATTGCGCTGGATCGCGCCCACGCTCGCCGTTCTGGACATGAGGTTCTTCCGCTTTCCGCTGCGCTGCTCATGCCTCAGAATGGTTGTGCGGAGGTGAATCCTGCGGCAGCCGAACAAGTGCGCCCGGTCAGCTGCGCGTCCCAAGCCCCGGCGCGGCCATAATCTTTGGGTAACCTCGCTCGGCTACCACACCCCGCAACGGCGCAGTAAGCGGAGCGTGAAGTGGGACCCGTCTACCTGTTCGATCTCGCCTCCCGCCAGGCGCAATGGCTTTCGGCGCGGCAGGCCGCGGTCGCCGGCAACATCGCCAACGCAGACACGCCGGGCTTCGTGCCGCAGGACGTCGAGCCCTTCGTTGAGGTGCTCGAGAACAGCCGGCTGGCCATGGCGACGACCTCCACGAGCCATCTCGGAATTGGCGGGACCACGCCGGGCGCGGCATCGCTGACCGAGGGCGAGAGCTGGGCGACCAAGGTTTCCGGCAACGCCGTCACCTTGGAGGCAGAGATGCTGAAGGCCGGCGAAGTCGGGCGCGCCTTCTCGCTCAACACGGCAATCGTGAAGGCCTTCCATCGAATGATGCTGACCGCGGTCAAGGGCTGACGATGATCGATCCTCTGCTGAGCGCGCTGAAGATCGCGGCCTCGGGGCTCGAGGCGCAATCCTCGCGCATGCGCATCGTCTCGGAAAACCTGGCGAACTCTCAGTCGACGGGCGAGGCGCCTGGCTCCGACCCCTACCGGCGCAAGACGATCACCTTCGAGAACGAGCTCGACCGCGCCTCGGAGGCCACTCTGGTGCAGATCGCGGATATCGGCGTCGACCGCAGCCCGTTCCGCGTCGAGTACGATCCCGGCCACCCGGCCGCTGATGCGGCGGGCTTCGTCAAGCTGCCGAACGTCAACATGCTGGTCGAGATGGCCGACATGCGCGAGGCGAACCGGTCCTACGAGGCAAATCTGCAGGTAATCAAGCAGGCGCGCGAGCTGGTCTCGATGACCATCGACCTGTTGAGGAGCTGACAATGATCGATGCCGTTTCCGCATTCCAAGCGCGCCTGACGCCGACGGGCGTCGACAGCGTCGGCCCCGCCGCCGCCCTGCCCGCATCCCAGCCGCCGGCCGTCCAAGCCGAGGAGGGCCCGAGCTTCGGCCAGATCCTCGAGCAGGTTTCCCGCCAGGCGGTCGAACTCGATGCGCGGCGCCGAGTCGGCCTCGATCTCGGCGCTTCAGGGCGGGTCCACCACGCTGGAAGTGGTCGAGGCGATCAAGGCGGCCGAGATGACGCTGCAGACCGCGACGGCGGTGCGCGACAAGGTCGTGCAGGCCTATCAGGAAGTCAGCCGGATGGCGATCTGAGGAGCAGGAAGATGAGAGCACTCGCCATCGCCGCCACCGGCATGAACGCGCAGCAGCTGAACGTCGAGGTCATCGCGAACAACATCGCGAACATCAACACGACGGCGTTCAAGCGGGCGCGGGCCGAGTTCACCGACCTGCTCTACCAGGCCGAGCGCCTGCAGGGCGTGCCGAATCGCGGCGGCGAGGAGCCGATCCCGGAAGGCGCGCTGCTCGGCCTCGGCGTCCGCACGGCAGCGATCCGCAACCTGCACATGCAGGGCGCGCTGGCGGCGACCTCGAACCGGCTCGACTTGGCGCTGAACGGGCGCGGCTGGTTCCAGGTGATCGGCGCCGGCGGCGAGACGCTCTACACCCGCTCGGGCTCGTTCAACACCAATGCCGATGGCCAGCTGGTCACCATCGACGGCTACACGGTCGATCCATCGATCATCTTCCCGAGCGACACCGTCGACGTGATGGTCAACGAGAGCGGCCAGGTGCTGGCGAGGATCGGGACGGATCCCGTGCCGCAGGAACTCGGGCAGCTGACGCTTGCGAACTTCGTCAACGAGGCCGGGCTCGACCCGATCGGCAGCAACCTCTACCGCGAGACCCCCGCCTCGGGCGCGCCGGTGATCGGCGTGCCGGCGGATGCGGGCTTCGCGACCGTGCACCAGGGTTACCTCGAATTGTCGAACGTCGATCCGGTGAAGGAGATCACGCAGCTCATCTCGGCGCAGCGCGCCTACGAGATGAACTCCAAGGTCCTGCAGGCGGCCGACGAGATGGCCGGAACCGTTTCCAAGGGCATCCGCTGAGGCGCTTGCCGAGAGAGGTCTCCTGACAATGCGGACGGGCCGAAGAATTCGAACCCTTGTCGTGGCGGCATTGCTGGCCGGGGCGACGGCACCGACTGCGCTCGCCGCGGGCCTGACGCTGCCGGTGCCGACGACCACCATCTATCCCGGCGAGATCATCGACGACGGCATGATCGCCGAGCTTGCGGTGCAGCCCTCGCAGATCGGCCGGATGATGGTCGTCCCCGAGCGCGCGGGCCTGGTGGGCAAGGTGGCGCGCCGGACGCTGTTGCCCGGGCGGCCCGTGCCGGTGGTCGCCGTCGCCGACCCCGATCTCGTCGCGCGGGGGGTGCCGATCGAGATCGTCTTCCAAGAGGGCGGGCTGACGATCCTGGCGCAAGCCATGTCGCTCGAGGCGGGGTCCGCCGGCGACCTCATCCGCGTGCGCAATCTCGACAGCGGCCTGATCATCACGGCCA
Source organism: uncultured Alphaproteobacteria bacterium (assembly GCA_963822985.1). GTDB lineage: Bacteria > Pseudomonadota > Alphaproteobacteria > Rhodobacterales > Rhodobacteraceae > Thermohalobaculum. Next base: position 135,011 of record CAWGJU010000006.1, read on the forward strand.
AGGTCCAGCCCGACGGAACCGTCCGCGTCGGGGGGCCGTGATGCGCCGCCTGCTGCTCGCCGCCATCCTCGCGCTGATCGCGGCCGAGGCGCTCGCCGCCGCGCGGATCAAGGACATCACCTCGATCCGGGGCGTCCGCGAGAACCAGCTGATCGGCTATGGCCTGGTGATCGGGCTGGCCGGCACGGGCGACACGCTGCGCAACTCGCCCTTCACCGAGCAGTCGCTGCAGTCGATGCTGAACCATCTCGGCGTCAACGTGCGCGACGCCAACCTGCGTACCCGCAACGTCGCCGCGGTGATGGTGACGGCCGAGCTGCCGCCCTTCATCGGGCGCGGCTCGCGCATCGACGTGACCGTCTCGTCGCTGGGCGATTCCAAGTCGCTGCTGGGCGGCACGCTGCTGATGACCCAGCTGCAGGGCGCGGACGGCCAGGTCTATGCGGTCGCCCAGGGCGCGCTGTCGGTTTCCGGCTTCGAGGCCTCGGGCGACGGGGCGAGCGTCGAGCAGGGCGTACCCACGACGGGCCGTATCCCGAACGGGGCGCTGGTCGAGCAGGTCGTGCCGGGCTTTTTCGACGCCGCGGGGCCGATGGTGCTCGAGCTGCGCAATCCCGATTTCAACACCGCGCTCGCCATCGCGCGCGCGATCAACGCGCACACCTCCCGGCGGTACGGCGTTCAGGCGGCACGCGAGGACAACGCCCGGCAGCTGACCCTCTACAAGCCCGCCGACATCAGCGCCGCGCGCTTCGTCGCCGAGATCGGCGAGCTGCGCGTGACCCCCGACACGCCTGCCAAAGTGGTTATCGACCAGCGGACCGGCACCGTGGTGATCGGCGCCAACGTCCAGATCTCGCCCGTCGCGGTCACACATGGCACGCTGACGGTCCGGATCACCGAGACGCCGATAGCCTCGCAGCCGAACGCCTTTGCCGAGGGCGACACCGTCGTCCTCCCGCGAACGGATGTCGAAGCCGACGAGACGGGGGGCTCTCTCGCCATCGTCGGCGGGGCCGATCTGCAGATGCTCGTGCGCGGCCTGAACCGGATCGGCCTGAAGCCGACCGGGATCATGGCGATCCTGCAGGCGATCAAGACCGCCGGCGCGCTGCAGGCCGATCTGATCCTGCAATGATGCCGCCGACGCACGAGGTCTAGAAGCTTTCCTCGGGGTACGCAGATGAAGCGCCTCTCAGCGCCGTTGATCACGGGCCTCGCAGGCCTTCTGCTCGCCGCCGGCCCGGCGGCGGCGCAGCCGAAGCAGCGCCCCCAGCCCGCGACCGAGGGCAAAGCCGCGCCGGAGCCGGCGGAGCCCTCGGCGGCCGCCGCCGCCGAGCCGCCCAGCATCGTGGAGCAATACTGCACCAACATCCGCGATGTGGCCGCCGAGGCGCGGCTCGCCTGGCAGATGGAGGAGCTGCGCGCGCTGGAGAAGGAGGTCGAGCAGCGGATCGCCGATCTCGACGCGCGGCAGGCCGACTTCGAGGAATGGCTGCGCCGGCGCGAGGAGTTCGTCGCGCGGGCCAAGGAGAACCTCGTCGCCGTCTATGCGAGCATGCGGCCGGATGCGGCCGCACAGCAGCTGGCGATCCTCGAGGACGAGGAAGCCGCATCCGTGCTCGCCAACCTCGTGCCGCGCACGGCGGGCGCCATCCTGAACGAGATGAAACCCGAGCGGGCGGCGCAGCTGGCCCTGGCCATGGCCGGCCCGCCGAAGGAAGCCAAGGAGAAGTCCTCGCAATGACACGGCTTCCCCTCGTCGCGCTCGCGCTCGCGCACGCGCTCGCCCTCGGTGGCTGCGCGGGAGACCCGCGCCTGATCAATCGCGAGCCGCCGATGACCCCCGTCGGGCGCCGGCATCACCGCGCCCAGCCTGCAGCCGCCCCTGGCCGCCTTCCCCGCCTCGGCACCGGCCTATCCCAACTCGCTGTGGAGCACGACGACGCGCAGCCTCTACGGGGACCAGCGGGCGCTGCAGGTCGGCGACACGCTGACGGTGATCATCGAGCTCGACGACAGCGCCAAGCTCGACAACCGCTCGAACCGGATGCGCAATTCCAGCATCGGGCTGGACGCCGGCATCGCCGTTCCCTCGACCGGCTTCTCCTGGGATCTGGGCGCCAGTCTGGGGTCGGATTCGGGCTCGGTCGGCCGCGGCGCGATCGAGCGCTCGGAAGCGCTGGAGCTCACCATCGCGGCGGTGGTCACCGGTGTGCTGCCGAACGGCAATCTGGTGATCAGCGGATCGCAGGAGGTGCGGGTCAATTTCGAGATGCGCGTGCTCAGCATCGCGGGCATCGTTCGGCCCTTCGACATCTCGAAGAACAACACCATCGAATACGAGAAGATCGCAGAAGCGCGTCTGGCCTATGGCGGCCGCGGCCGGCTGACCGAAGTGCAGCAGCCCGCCTACGGACAGCAGCTCTACGATCTGATCGTCCCGTTCTGACGGGAGGGACCGCAGTGGCGGCGACTTCCGACGAGGCCCCGGCGGGCGCCCCAGCTGGCGCCGCAGAGCAGGCGGCAGGCAAACCGCGCGAGTCCATGGTGCAGTCGATCGCCGCCTTCGCGGTGTTGACGCTGGTCGCCGCAGGCGCGGGCACCTTCCTCGGCTTCCATCTCGTCGGCAGCGTCGAGAGCGCGTTGAAGAACAAGGCGATGGAGACTCCGCCGCCCGTCGTGGAGCTGCGGTACGCGACGGGGACGAGCGTTCATTCGGTTCCCGTGGTCATCGCCAATCTGGCCTCGCCGCAAGATGCCTGGGTGCGCCTCGAGGCCTCGATCATCGTCGCCGACGAGGAGGTCGAGAGCCCGGATGTGCTCGCCGGCGAGATTGCCGAGGACATACTGGCCTATCTGCGGACGCTCTCGCTCGAGCAGCTCGAGGGGCCGAGCGGCCTGCTGCATCTGCACGAAGACCTGAACGACAGGGTGGCGATCCGCTCGAACGACCGGGTCCGCGAGCTGGTGATCGAGACGCTGGTGGTGCAGTGACGCGCGCCCTCCTCGTCCTTCTGGTCGTCGGCCTGCCATCGACCGCCGTCGCGCAGCAGATCGACCTCGGGGGCTTGCTGCCGGACGGCGAAGGCGCCGCGGCGGGGCGGATCATCCAGCTGGTCGCGCTGTTGACGGTGCTGTCGGTGGCGCCGGGCCTGCTGATCATGGTGACGAGCTTCACGCGCTTCATCGTCGCGCTCTCGTTCCTGCGCTCGGGGCTTGGCGTGCCGAGCACGCCGGCGAACCTGATCCTGATCAGCCTGGCGCTGTTCATGACGTTCTACGTCATGGCCCCGGCCTTCACGAAAGCCTGGGACGACGGCGTGAAGCCGCTGATGGAGAACCAGATCGGCGAGGAAGAGGCGTTCGGGCGCATCGTCGAGCCGTTCCGCGAATTCATGCTGCGCAATGTCCGCGAGAAGGACCTGGCGATGTTCGACGATCTGAGCCGGGGAGCGTCGCCTCTGCCGGAGGAGGCGCCGGCCGACGCGGAGGTCGAGCTGCGGGTCCTGATCCCCGCCTTCATGATCTCCGAGCTGCGCCGCGGCTTCGAGATCGGCTTCCTGATCATCCTGCCCTTCCTGGTCATCGACCTGATCGTCGCGACGCTGGTGATGTCGATGGGCATGATGATGCTGCCGCCGACGGTGATCTCGCTGCCCTTCAAGATCCTGTTCTTCATCCTGATCGACGGCTGGAACCTGCTGGTCGGCAGCCTGGTCCGGTCCTTTTTCTGATCCCCACGGGCGAGTTAAGGTCCCCGCAAGATTTCGCGCGCTAAAGATGGGCGCATGGCAGGTCGACGCGAGCGCTTGTAGCCGGTCGATGGGCATGATGCCGCTCTGCCATACCGGTTTCAGCCCGGCATGCTCCCCCCAAAATTAGTTTCGCGAGAAGGGACACTCCATGTCGAGCATGATGACGAATACCGCGGCAATGACCGCGCTGCAGACGCTGCGCAACATCAACAGCAGCATGGAGACGACGCAGAGCCGCATCTCCACCGGCTACCGCGTCGCCGAGGCCTCGGACAACGCGGCCTACTGGTCGATCGCCACGACGATGCGCTCGGACAACAAGGCGCTCTCAGCCGTCAGCGACGCGCTCGGGCTCGGCGCCGCCACCGTCGACGTCGCCTACACCGGCATGAAAAGCGCCATCGACGTCATGGACGAGATCAAGGCGAAGCTCGTCGCCGCCACGACGCCGGGCGTCGACCGCGGCAAGATCCAGGACGAGATCGGCGAGCTGCAGAACCAGCTGCAGAACATCTCGCAGTCGGCCACGTTCAACGGGCAGAACTGGTTGGATGTCGGCGACTCGGCGGCGGCCGGCTTCAACGCCACCCGCAGCATCGTCGCCTCGTTCACCCGCGACAGCACCGGCGCGGTGTCGATCAAGACGGTCGACGTCGACGTCACCAACACCAAGCTCTATGACACGGGCGGCGGCACGGCGGCCGGCATCCTCGACAAGGACCGCACCGACGGCGGCACCACCGTAGCCATCGCCGACATCGACATCTCGGCGCTGACCGACGCGGCGGCCGACGTGACCACGCTCGAGGAGTCGATCAACATTGTCGACGCCGCCATCCTGGACATGACGGATGCCGCGACGAATCTGGGTGCTGTCAAGGGCCGCGTCGATCTGCAGAAGGAGTTCGTCACCAACCTGATGGACGCGATCGACCGCGGCATCGGCCAGCTGGTCGATGCGGACATGAACGAGGAATCGACCCGTCTCCAGGCGCTGCAGGTCCAGCAGCAGCTCGGCATCCAGGCGCTGAGCATCGCCAACTCCAACAGCCAGAACATCCTGTCGCTGTTCCGCTGATCTAATTCGATACAACTTGCGCCAGTAGGCCGCATTCGTTCACCGAATGCGGCCTCTTTCATTAAGTATACTGCAAGCATTGGCCGCATAAACGACTCCCCGACAAGAGAGAACTCTCGGGGAGACGGCTATGGCGGCGAGCGACAGGGCGCGACAGCTTCTGTCCAACGTGCTCGGCCTGGGCGCGCGGCGCCTCGGAGCCCTCGCCCTCATCGGCGCGACGGTCTTCGGCGCCGTCACCCTGGGCGCCCTCTATCTCAGCCGCGCCGAGCAGGAAGTCCTCTATTCCGGCCTCGATGGCGCCGATATCGGCCGGATCGGCGCCGCGCTGAACGAGGCGGGCATCGCCTTCGACGTGAACGCCAAGGGCGACACGGTGCTCGTCAAATACGGCGAGACCGGCCGGGCGCGCATGCTGCTGGCGGAGAAGGGCCTGCCGAACAGCGCCAGCGCCGGCTACGAGCTGTTCAACGATCTCGGCTCGCTGGGGCTGACCTCGTTCATGCAGGAGGTGACGCGCGTCCGCGCGCTCGAGGGCGAGCTCGCCCGCACCATCCAGCTGATGCGGGGCGTCAAGGCGGCTCGCGTGCATCTGGTCCTGCCCGACGACGGATCGTTCCGGCGGAACCGCCAGCCACCCTCGGCCTCGGTCGTGCTGCGCATCGAGTCGGCCGAGCAGGCAAGCACGGCGCGCGCGATCCAGCACCTCGTCGCCGCCGCCGTCCCCGCGCTGACGCCCGCGCAGGTCACGGTGCTGAACACTGACGGCGTGCTGATGGCGGGCGGCGAGGGCGACACCGCGGCGCCCGCCAACATGGCGGGGCTGGAGCAGACCGTCGCGCACGAGGTCCGCGAGAACGTCCGGCAGACGCTGACGCCCTATCTGGGCCTCGAAAATTTCCAGGTCAGCGTGTCGGCACGGCTGAACACCGACCGGCAGCAGGTCAGCGAGACGATCTTCGACCCGAATTCCCGCGTCGAGCGGTCGACCCGCGTCATCAAGCAGAACGAGCTCGAGCAGAACCGCAGCAGCGAGACCGCAGCGACCGTCGAGCAGAACCTGCCCGAGGGCGATGCGCAGCCAACCACCGGCGAGCAGTCGAGCAACCAGAACGAGCGCCGCGAGGAGCTGACGAACTACGAGCTCTCGTCCAAGACCATCACGACCGTCAGCGACGGCTATGGCATCGAGAGGCTGTCCATCGCCGTCCTGATCCATCGCGGGCAGCTCGCCGCCACGCTGGGCGACAGCCCGAGCGACGCCGACGTCGATGCCCGGCTGGGCGAGATCAAGCGCCTCGTCGCCTCGGCGGCGGGGCTGGACGAGGCGCGCGGCGACACGCTCGAAGTGTCCGCCGTCGAGTTCCACGCCGATGCGCGAAGCCTCGAGCCCGTTCCGCCGCCCTCGCTGATGGAGGTGATGGCGCGGCAGTCCGGCACGTTCATCAATGCCGGGACGATCCTGCTCGTCTCGCTGCTGGTCATCTGGTTCGGCCTGCGGCCGGCGACCAAGGCGCTGCTGGCGCGTGCCGAGCCGCCGGCCGCTGCCCAGCTCGCCGCCGCGCCGGCCGAGGCGCAGGCCCAAGAGACCTCGCAGGCCCGAGCCGCGGCCGCCGCGCCCGACCTGATCGGCGATCTGACCAGCAAGATGCAGCGCTCGCCGCAGAAGCGCCTTGCGCAGATCGTCGACTTCGACGAGCAGCGTGCGGCGTCGATCCTGCGGCAGTGGGTCTATCAGGACGAGAAGGCGTCGTGAACACGCCGCTCTCGCATGTGCTGATCGATTTTGGGCGCCCTGCCCCCCGGCAGGTGCCGCGCGACGAGCCCGCCCGCGCCGCGCCGGACGCGCCTCCGGGATTTGTCGCCGAGGACCAGGCGGCCGGCATGGTCGACGACGCCTTCGCCCGCGGCGAGCAGGCCGGACGCGCGGCCGCAATGGCCGAGCTGGGCGAAAAGCTGGCAGAGGCGCAGGCGGGCAGCGAGGAGCGGCTGGCGGCCGAGCAGCAAAGATGGCGGAGCGAGCACGCCGACGAGCTCGCCGCCCGGCTCTCCTCCGGCATTGAGGAGCTGGAGAGCAGGGTCGCGGTGTCGGTGGCGCGCGTGCTGACGCCGTTCGTCGCGGCCGAATTGCGCACGGAGATGGTCGACGCGCTGAGCGCGAGCATCCGCACGCTGCTCTCGGGCGGCGCCAAGGCGGCGCTGCAGATCCGGGGACCAGAGGATCTGCTGGCCGGGCTGCGCGAAAAGCTCGGGCCCATTCCGGTGGCGATCGAGTGGGAAGAAAGCCGCGACGCGGATGTGCGCGTCGTCGCCGACCAGACGACCATCGAGACCGAGATCCAGAAGTGGATCGACCGGTTCGCGGAGACGCGCCGATGAGCGAAGCCAACACCCGGGAACAGGAGTTCCTGATCATCCGGCGCAGCGGCGGTGGCGAAGCCGAGGCGCACAAGGGCGGCGTGTGGAAGATCGCCTATGCCGACTTCATGACGGCGATGATGGCGTTCTTCCTGGTCATGTGGCTGATCAACGCGACCAGCGAGACGACCAAAACCGGGGTCGCGAACTACTTCAACCCGATCAAGCTGTCCGACGGCATGCAATTGCCGAAGAAGGGGCTGAACGACCCCGAGGACGTCGAGGGGCCCGCAGACGCGGCGGACAAGGCGGCGCAGGGCGAGGCTGAAGCCGCGGACGATCACGCCGAGACGGCGCAAGCGGCAGGGGCCGGGGCGGCGGAGCACGAGGCCGACGAGGCCACGCCCGCAACCCCGGCCGCAGAGCCGGACGATGCCGCGGCCGAGTCCGGGCGGGGGTCGGAGAAGAGGGCGCGCTTCACCGAGGACGCGCTGTTCCGCGATCCGTACGCCGTGCTGGCCGCGATCGTCGCCGAGGCCGATGCGGCCTCTGCGCTGGACGGCAGCGGCGGCGGCTCGGGGCCGGGGCTCGACGCGCGCGGCGGCGCAACCGACGCCGAGCGCTATGGCGACCCGTTCGATCCGCCGGCCTGGGACGCCGGCGATGGTGTCGCGGCGGCGCTGCCGGCCGAGGGGGAGCCATCCGAGGCCAGGCCCGAAGCGCCAGCGGCCCCCCGCCCGCAGCGACCGGACCCCGCATCGGAGCTGCCCGAATATGCCGGTCCGGACCAGGCGAGCGACGGCGCCGGCAGCGGCGCCAGCAAACCCGCGGAAGCGGCGGCCGATGCCGAGGCCGAGCGCCTGCAAAAGGAGCTGATGCAGGCCTTGGAGCAGGCCATGGCGTCGCACGCGCTTCCGAACATAACCGTCGGGCGTGCCGATGGCGGCGTGCTGATCAGCCTGGCCGACCAGGTCGATTTCGGGATGTTCGCCATCGGCTCGGCCGAGCCGCTGCCGGAAACGATCGCGGTCATGGAGAAGATCGCGGCGCTGCTGAAGGACATGCCGGGCCGGGTCATCATCCGCGGCCATACCGACGGGCGCGCCTTTCGGTCGGCAAACTACGACAACTGGCGGCTGTCGGCCGACCGCGCGTATATCGCCTATCACATGCTGGTGCGCGGCGGCCTCGACGATGGTCGCGTCGAGCGCATCGAGGGCTATGCCGACCGCGACCTGAAACTGCCGGACCGTCCCGATGCCGCCGAGAACCGGCGCATCGACATTCTCGTCCAGCGCGGCGAAGCCCGGTCATGAGCCCGGTCATGAGCCCGGTGATGCGGCCGGTGATGCGGCCGGTCATGAGCGAAGCCGTGACCCCGGTCATGGCCCCGGTCGTGACCCAGGTTTTGGGCACGCTGCTGCGCGGCGCGCTCTGCGCCGTGTTGCTCGCCGGCCTGCCGCAGCCGGTCGCTGGCGCCGAACACGCGGCCGCCGAACCCGCACCCGCCGAACACGCTGCCGCCGCGCCCGCCGGGCCGCGCCCGCCCTTCGAGCTCACGCGCTCGCTGCAGGCCCTGCAGGACCAGATGGTGCTCGGCAGCCATGCCGCCGGCGCGGCCCAGAAGGCGCTGCTGGTCCGGATCGGCGACGAATTCTCCAAGGCGCCGAAATCCGTCTGGCGCGAGCCGGCGAATGCACGGGCCGCGATCGTCTATGTCCTGAGCGGCGGCTGGCCGCATTTCCTGCAAAGGCTGATCCATGCCGGGTCCCTGCCCGATGCCGAGGCCGATCTCGCGCGGGGTGCGCTCGCCTATGCCACCGGGCGGCGGGACGAGGCGTGGGCGGGCCTGCGTGCCGTCGAGGCGCGGGCGCTGCCGCCGTTGCTGGGCGCGCATGTGGCCCTGGTCCAGGCCAGCCTGACGATGGAGCGCGATCCGGCGAGCGCCGCGGGATATCTGGAAACCGCGCGGCTGTTGGCGCCCGGAACGCTGATCGAGGATGCGGCGCTGCGGCGAGAGGTCTCGGTCGCCAGCGACATGGCGAATGCCGAGCGCTTCACCTTTCTCGCCCGCCAGTACATCCGGCGCTTTGCCCGCTCGGTCTATGCGCCGAACCTCGTGCGGGCCTTTCCGCAGCTCTGGGCGGGGCTCGGCCTGCCGAACGACGCCGACAGCTTCATGCGGCTCGAGGCGACCGTGGCGGGGCTGGATCCGGCGAGCCGTGGCGAGCTCTATCTGGCCCTGGCGCGCCATCGGCTCGTTGCCGGCGACACGGTGCTCGCCGGCTTTGCCGCGGCCCGGGCGGCGGAGCTGGCCGAGGCCGGAAGCTCTGAGGCGATGCGCGCCGCGCTCTACGGCGCGGCGGCAGAGGTCGCCGGCGGCGGCTCCGCGCGCGCGGTCGAGAGGCTGCGGGGCGTCGATCCAGCCCGTTTGTCCAGGCCCGATGCCGAGCTGCAAACCGCCGCGCTGGCCGTCGCCGACCAGGTCTGGCGCGAAGCCCCGTTAAAGGACGCCACGCCTCGAGAGGCCGTCGAGTTCGAGGCCTCGGCCGTGCTGCAGCGGGCCTCCGCGGCGATCGCCGCGGCCGACGCCCTGTTGAGGAGGACGCGATGAAGGGTGGACCCGAGCTCCGGCTGACGTCGGCGCTGGCCGGCGGGCCGATTTCCGGCAGGCGGACGGAGGCCGGACAGCCGAAGGGGAAGCCGCAAGCCTCTTCGCCGTTCGAGACGCTCTTCGCCCGACTGCACCGCCAGGGGGCGAAAGAGACGCCGGGTGAAAAGAGCGGCACGAAAGGGGTGCACGGCCAAGCGGCCGCTCGATGACGGCAAGGCCAAGCTCGGAGCGACGCCCGAGGGCGAGGCGGGCGGCGAGCCGGTCGCCGGCGACGAGCGGCTCGCCACGACCGACTTCGTCCACCTCGATCACCTTGCACCCGGGCAAAGCCTTGGCCATGCCGTCGCCCAGCGGATCGCCGCGGCGGTCGACGGCGCAACGGCCGAGCCGGTGGCGGCCGAGCCGGCGCCGGGACTGCGGGGCGAGAAACAGCGCGGAGCGCCCGTCGGCGCGAACCTGGCGCTGGCGATTGCCGCCGCGCGCCGCGGCGACTTGGCCGGCGGCTCCGGATTCGGCGCGGCGGCCACGCCGGACTTCTCGGTCACGCGCCGCGAGACGCATTTCGCCCCGGTGTCGAGGGTAACAGGGACCCCAACGGACGCGCTCGCGGACGCGGCCAGGGGCGCGCTCGCGACCGGGTCGACCGCGGACGCCGAGCAGAGCGCCGACGGAGCGCGGCAGGCGGGGCCGCTGCCCCTTGCACGCGGCCGGGCCGAGCAGGTCGGCCTCCGCGGCGCGCCGGGCGAGATGCGCGGCGGCCGGGGAGAGGCTGCCGGCGCATCCGCCAGCGCGCCGAGCGGCGCCGCCGCGGGCAGCGCGGATGGCACCGCGGCCGAGACGCCGGAGGGCACGCTCTCGCAAGGCGCCGCGGCTGGCGGCGCCGGCCAGGCCCGGGCCGCCGCCGCCCTGATCGGCTCGGGCACGGCCGTCCAGCCGCCGGCGCCGCCCGCTATCACCGGCGCCGCCGGCCCGGTGAAGGTGCTGCAGATCCACCTGCAGCCATCCGAGCTCGGCACGCTCGAGGTCACGATGCGCCTGACGGATGCGGGGCTCGAGGTGCACATCGACGCCAACCGGAGCGAGACGCTGGCTTTGCTCAAGAACGACCGCGAGGCGCTGGCCCAGGTGCTGCGCGGCACCGGCCACTCGGCGGACTCGGTGACGGTGACCTTCGCCGACAGGAGCGCGGCGCAGGGGCACGGGCAGGGGCAGGCGTCGCAGGATGGCTCGCAATCGTCCGGCGCGCGTGCCGACACGCAGGCCGGCGCCCAATCAGGCGCGCAAGCAGGCGCGCAGCCGGGCACGCCCCGCGAGCAGGGCGGCCGCCAGGACGGCGGCCCTTCGTCGCGCGCGACAGGACGCGCCCGCCTTCGAGAAGGTGCATGATGAGCAGGATCGGCCGGTTCTGGCTGCTCGCCGCCATGGCGATCTCTATCTCTAGCGCCGCCGATACCGTCCGGGCGGCCGGGCAGAGCGTGTGCGAGCGCGAGATGACGCGTGCGTCGGCGCGCTATCAGGTGCCGCTGGGCGTGCTCTACGCCGTCGGCATGACCGAGACGGGGCGCAAGGGATCGCTCCAGCCCTATGCGATGAACATCGAGGGCAAGTCGCACTTCGCGGCCAGCGCCGGCGAGGCGGTCCGCGTCTTCGCCGCGGCGCGCGGACGGGGCGCGAGCCTTATCGACCTCGGCTGCATGCAGATCAATCACCACTACCACGGCGACCGCTTCGCCTCGGTCGAGGCGATGCTCGATCCCGGCCGGAACGTCGACTATGCCGCCCGCTTCCTGCGCGAGCTGCGCGAGCGCGAGGGCAGCTGGACGATGGCGGTCGCCCGCTACCATGCCGGGCCCGACAACGATCCCGCGCAGAAGCGCTATGTCTGCGCCGTCATCAGCAACATGGTCGCCAGCGGCTTCGGCGCCTGGACGCCGAACGCGAAGGCTTTCTGCAACCCTTAGTCAACACCCTGCCGCCATCTCCGCGAGTGCCCGGAGCAGCAGGCCGATTTCATGATGGAGCCCTGAGATGAGCCTTTACGGAGTCCTGCGCACCGGCGTTTCGGGCCTGCTGGCCCAGGCGAGCAAGCTCGGCACCGTCGCCGACAACATCGCCAACGCCAACACGACAGGCTACAAGCGCGCCGGGGTGGAGTTTTCGTCGCTCGTCATCGGCGACACGACCGACACCTACAATTCGGGCGGCGTCACCACCAGCGTGCGGTTCTCGGTCGCCGAGCAGGGCAGCCTGCTGCAGACGACGTCGACGACCGACCTCGCGGTCGACGGCAGGGGCTTTTTCGTCGTCAGCGACACGGCCGGCACACCGTTCCTGTCGCGCGCGGGGGCCTTCGTTCCGAACGGCGAAGGCGTGCTCGTCAACGCCGCCGGCTACAGGCTGATGGGCTATCCGGTGACGAATGGCGACGCGGGCGGCGTCGCGAACGGGCTGGCCGGCCTTCAGGAGGTCAACGTCACCCTGGCGCAGCTCGACGCCATGCCGTCGACCACGGGCCAGTTCTTCGCCAACCTGCCGTCGAACGCCACCGCCGTGACGGTCGGCGCCGACCTGCCCTCGGCCAATGGCGCGACGGCGACGCCCACGGCCAAGAGCTCGCTTGTCAGCTACGACAACCTCGGCAACGAGGTCCTGCTCGACATGTACTACACCAAGACCGCGCCCGAGACCTGGGAGGTCGCGGTCTACAACCAGGCCGACGCGCCCGCGGCGGGCGGCTTCCCCTATGCCGCCGGTCCGCTCGTGACGCAGACGCTGGCGTTCGACGCGACCACCGGCGAGCTGACCGGGGCGAGCGCGAATTCGCTCACCATCGCGGTGCCGAACGGCGCGACGCTGGACATCGACCTCTCGCAGATGACGCAGCTCGCCACCGACTACACGGTCATGGCGGCCGAGGTCGACGGCAGCGCGCCGAGCGCCGTCGACGACATCGAGATCGCCGAGGACGGCACGCTGATCGCCCTGCTCGAGAACGGCTCGCGCCAGCCGCTCTACCGGATCGCGCTGGCCGACGTGACGAGCCCGGACAAGCTGCGGCCGCTGACGGGCAATGTCTATGTGCCGACCAACGAGTTGGGCGACGTCCGCGTCGGCGCCCCCGGCGAGGGCAGCTTCGGCACGGTCATCAGCGGCGCGCTCGAGCAGTCGAACGTAGACCTGGGCTCGGAGCTCGTCTCGATGATCGAGGCGCAGCGCGGCTACACGGCGAACTCCAAGGTCTTCCAGACGGGCGCCGAGCTGCTCGACGTCCTGATCAATCTCAAGCGCTGACCGCAGCTTGGCGGTCCCGGCAGAAAACGAACGCTGAGGGTCAAAATAAATGAGCCTGTCCGACGCGCTGAACGCCGCAAGGTCGTCACTCACCGTGGGCGCCAGCCAGACGTCCATCATCTCGCGCAACATCTCGGGCGCGCAGGAGCCGCTGTTCACGCGCAAATCGGCGCTGATCGCCACATACGAGGGCGGCGTGCGGGTGGAGTCGATCGGCAGGGCGGCCAACCCGCGCTTGCTGCACACCATGCTGGGCGCGAGCTCGCAGGCGGCGGGCCAACAGGCGATCGCCGACGGGCTGGAGAAGCTGGCCCAGACGGTCGGCGACCCCGAGGACGGCCGGTCTCCGGCGGCGCTGATCGGCAGGCTGCGGGACGCGATCCAGCTGCACGCCTCGGCGCCCGCCGACGCGAGCGCGGCGCGCGCCGTGCTGGGCGGCGCCGGCGACGTCGCCGACGCGCTGCGCGCCGCCAGCGCCACGACGCAGGGGGCGCGCCAGCAGGCGGACGCCGACATGGTCCGCTCGGTCGAGCAGATCAACGGGCTGCTCGCCCGCTTCGAGACGCTGAACACCGAGATCGTCCGCGGCACGCAGACGGGCGCCGACATCACCGAGAAGCTCGACACGCGCGACAGGGTGATGGCCGACCTGGCGCAGGAGATCGGCATCCGCGTCGTCACGCGCGCGAACAACGACCTGGCGCTCTACACCGATGGCGGCGTCACGCTCTTCGAGACGAAGGCCCGCGCCGTCAGCATGGAGCCGACGCAGGCCTTTGGCGCCGCGACCACGGGCAAGGCGGTCTTTGTCGACGGCGTCCCGGTGGTCGGCGGCACGCCGGCCATGCCGCTCAAATCCGGGCGGCTGGCCGGGCTCGCGGCGCTCCGCGACACGGTCGCGGTCACCTATCAGAGCCAGCTGGACGAGATCGCGCGCGGCCTGGTCGAGGCCTTCGCCGAAACCGATCAGAGCGCCACGCCGACGCTGCCGACCATTCCCGGCCTGTTCACCTATTCCGGAGCCCCGGCCATGCCGCCAGCCGGCAGCGTCTTGCCGGGGCTCGCCGCGGAGATCACGATCAACCCCAACGCCGATCCTGACGGGGGCGGCGTGATCGAGCGGCTGCGCGACGGCGGCATCGGCGACCCGCTGCAGCCGGCCTATGTCTACAACACCTCGGGCGGCAGCGCCTTTTCGGGCCGCCTGCGGGGCATGATCGACGCGCTCGACCAGGCCCGCGCCTTCGATCCCGCGGCCGGAGCCGACATCGACGCCGACCTGGTCGGGTTCGCCGCCTCCTCGGTCAGCTGGATCGAGGCGTCGCGTCAGAACGCTTCGGACGAGACCGATTATCGCCAGACGCTTTTCGACCGGTCGATGGCGGCGCTCTCGAACGCGACCGGCGTCAACATCGAGGAGGAGATGACCATCATGCTCGAGCTCGAGCGATCCTACCAGGCGTCGGCCAAGCTGATCTCGACGGTCGACAGCATGCTGGCCGCGCTTCTCGCATCGGTGAGGTGACGCCATGAAGACGACCTTTGTCTCGACGGTGGCAATCGCCACCTCTTTGCGACAGTCGATCCTCAAAACCCAGGGCGAGATGGTCGGCGCGCAGAAAGAGGTCGCGACCGGCCGCCACGCCGATGTCGGCCTGACGCTCGGCGCGCGCGCCGGGCAAACCGTCTCGCTGCGCCAGGAGCACGCCCGGCTGAACGCCATCGTCGATACCAACGCGCTGGCCAGCTCGCAGCTCGATGCGACGCAGGCGGCGCTCGGCGACATCAGCTCCACGGCGAACGACTTTCTCGGCGCGCTGATCGCGCTGTCCGAAGGCGCGACCGGCGCGAACGTGCTGAAAGAGCAGGCGGCGATCGGGCTGAAGGGCCTGATCCACGGCCTGAACGCGTCAATGGGCGGCGGGCACCTCTTCGGCGGCATCAACAGTGACGCGCCGCCCATCACCGATTATTTCGCGGCACCGGCGCCGGCGAACAAGCAGGCGGTCGACACCGCGTTCCTGGCGGCCTTCGGCGTGGCGCAGGACGATCCGGGCGTGGCGGCGATCACCGCCGCCGACATGCAGACCTTCCTCGACGGCGCGTTCCAGACGCTGTTCGACGACCCGCAATGGGCCGACTGGTCCGCGGCCTCGTCGCAGGACATGCAGAGCCGGATCACCGCGACCGAGGTGGTCGAGACCTCGGTCAACGCCAACGAGCAGGCCATGCGCAAGATCGCGATGGCCTACACGATGGTCGCGGATCTCGGGATCGAGGGGCTGAACGAGGGGGCGCGCAGCGCCGTGACCGAGAAGGCGACGCAGCTGATCGCCGAGGGCATCAACGAGCTTACCGCGCTGCAGGCCAGGGTGGGCGGCGTGCAGGGGCGGATCTCCCAGGTCAACGACCGCATGTCGCTGCAGCTCGACATCCTCTCGGAGCAGGTCACCGGGCTCGAGAACGTCGATCCCTTCGAGGCGGCGAGCCGCGTCAACACGCTGATGACGCAGCTGGAGGCCGGCTACGCGCTGACCGCGCGAATGCAGCGCCTCAGCATCCTCGACTATCTCTGACGGGCGCCGCCCCGTCACCAAGCGAGACGAACGACAGGAGCGTATGATGTACCAAGCCGGTTATGCCGAGGTCCTCGACGACGCCAGCGGCACTGCGCGCTCGCACGAGCGGCGGGCCTTCGACCGCGCGATCGAGCTGCTCGTCGCCGCGCAGCAGCGCGGGCGACGGTCGCGCGAAGCGATCGACGCCGTGCTGTTCGTCACGCGGCTGTGGAACATGATGCTCGAGGATCTCGCCTCGCCCGAGAACGGCCTGCCGGCCGAGCTCAAGGCCAGCCTCATCTCGATCGGGATCTGGGTGCTGAAGGAGGCGGAGAGCATTCGGCGCGAGGACTCCGACAACTTCGCGGGCCTGATCGACGTCTGCGAGAGCATCCGGGGCGGGCTCGCATGACCATGCGCGTCTCGCTGCGCGCCGGCGCGAAGATCTACGTCAACGGCGCCGTCCTGCGCGTCGACCGCAAGACCTCGGTCGAGATCCTGAACGACGCGACCTTCCTGCTCGAGCAGCACGTGCTGCAGGCCGAGGAGGCGACGACGCCGCTGCGGCAGCTCTATTTCATCGCCCAGACGATCCTCATGGAGCCGGCCGAGACCCGCGGCTGCAGGGTGGTCTTCGACGAGAGCTATCGGCTGCTGCTGGAGACCTTCCGGCATCCGGAGGTGCTCGCCGGCATGGAGACGGTGGGGCGCCTGATGGACGCGGGGCGGACGCTGGAGGCGATGAAGGCGATCCGCGCGCTGCTGCCGATCGAGGAGCGGATCCTCGCCGGCAAGGACTCGGTAACCAAGGCCGCGTAGGAGACAGCCATGGAAGTTCAGGCCACAGCCGCCAAGCCACCCGCCGCACAGGCGGCCGAGGCGACGCAATCGCGCAGCGCGCTCGACTACGACGCCTTCCTGCAGCTGCTGATCGCGCAGATGAAGAACCAGGATCCGACGAACCCGATGGATCCGACCGACCAGATGGCGCAGCTCGCGACGTTCAGCCAGGTCGAGCAGGCGATCAAGGCCAACGCAAAGCTCGACGCGCTGCTGACCTCGTCGGCGCTGTCGCAGGCGGACGGCATCATCGGCCGCCTCGTCACCTCGGCCGATGGCGCCATATCGGGCGAGGCGGTCGCCTTCACGGTCGGCGCCGACGGCGCGGTCGCCGTGCTCGAGGACGGCAGCGAAGTCCCGCTCGGCTCGGGCGTGACGATCAGCTGAGATGATCCGCCGAGATGAATGAGGCCGACGCGCTCGACCTGGTCAAGGAGGCGATCTGGACCGTGATCATCGCCTCGGGGCCGGCCGTCGGCGCCGCCATGGTCGTGGGCCTGACCATCTCCCTGCTGCAGGCGCTGACGCAGGTCCAGGAAGTGACGCTGACCTTCATCCCGAAGATCGTCGTCGTCTTCATCGCCCTGACATTCATGGGCTATTTCATCGGCGGCCAGATCTACGCCTTCACCGAGAACTGCTACTCGCGCATCGAGCACGGGTTCTGAGGCGGGCTCAGCGCACCGGCGCGGCCGGACGGGCCGCGGGCTGCCCCTGCGCCAGCAGGTCGGCGAGCTCGCGGAACGCGTCCTCGCTGGGCGGCGCGGCCAGATCCTGCTCCAGCGCCTGGTAGACCTTGGGCACCAGCACGACCGCGCGGTCGAGTTCGGGGTCGGTGCCGGGCTTGTAGCCGCCCATCAGCCGCAGGTCGCGGGTGTCCTCATAGCGTGCGATCAGCCCGCGCACCTTGGCCAGCAGGGTGCGCTGCTCTGGCGTCCAGACGTTCCGCGCCAGCCGCGAGATCGAGGACAGCACGTTGATCGCCGGATAGCGGCCCTGATCGGCAATCGACCGGTCGAGCACGATGTGGCCATCGAGCGTGCCCCGAATGGCGTCGGCCACCGGGTCGTTGTGGTCGTCGCCATCGACCAGAACGGCGAAGATCCCGGTGATCGAGCCGCTGCCCTCCTCGCCCGGCCCGGCGCGCTCGAGAAGCTTGGGCAGCTCGCTGAAGACGCTGGGCGTGTAGCCGCGCGCCACGGGCGGCTCGCCGGCGGCCAGGGCGACATCGCGCGCCGCGTGCGCGTAGCGGGTGACGGAGTCGACGATCAGCAGGACGTTGTCGCCCCGGTCGCGGAAATACTCGGCCACCGTGATCGCCGTCTTCGGCGCCTGGCGCCGCATCATCGGGCTCTCGTCGCTTGTCGAGACGACGACGACGGCGGTCCCGAGGCTGGCCTTCAGGCTGTCCTCGACGAATTCGCGAACCTCGCGGCCGCGTTCGCCGACGAGTGCGATCACGACGGTGTCGAAGCCGCGCGAGCGGGCGAGCATGGCGAGCAGGCTGGACTTGCCGACGCCCGAGCCGGCGAAAATGCCGACGCGCTGGCCCAGGCAAAGCGGCGTGAAGAGATCGATCGCGCGCACGCCGAATCGCACCGGCGCGAGAACGCGCGCCCGCCGCAGCGCCGCAGGCGGGCCCCGTTCCGTCGACAGCGCCCGCTCGCCGGCCAGCAGCGGCCCAGCCGCATCGAGCGAGCGGCCGAGCGCGTCGATCACGCGTCCGCGCCAGCTCGCGTCGGGGCGCAACTGGCGCGGGCCGTCGAGATAGACGCGAGTGCCGAGCGAGGCGCTGGTCTGGACGTCGAAGGGCTTGACCGTGACCCGCGCCTCGTCGATGCGGATCACCTCGGCCAATTGCTCGTGGGCGCCGATGGCGAGGCAGACGCAATCGCCGAGCGCGACGAAGCGCGACAGGCCGTTGACCGCATAAGCGCCTGCCGTCGCCTCGCTGACCACCCCGCTGATCCGCACGCGCGGCGGCCCGGCCGACCGGACGGCGCGCTCGAGGCGCTGGAGCGGATTCATCGATCCTCGCCGCGAATGGCGGCGCTCGCGCCCCGCTGCGTCAGTCGCTCCGAAGCACGACGGGCCTCGATCACACCGCTCCGAGCGCCTTGATCGCGTCGTCGAGCGACTGCTCTGATTCCGCGATCACCGCCGACGCGCTCTCGAAGTTGCGCGAGACCATGATGAGCTTGGTGAGCTCGAGCACCGGGTTGACGTTGGCGCCTTCGACAAAGCCCTGCACCACGCCGTTCGCATCGAAGTCGAGCACCGCGACGGCGGGCTGGTCGGGCACGACGCCCGAGTTCTCGCGGCGCGAGAGCTGGGCCTGCGGGTCGATGGCGAAGAGCCCGATCGCGCCGATCTCGATCCCGCCCTGGGTGATCATGCCATCGCGCGCGATCTGCGGTGGCCCGCCGACCGGGTCGAGCAGCAGCGGCGCGCCGCCGGCGTCGAGGATCGGGTGATCGTTCAGCGAGACGAGCTCGCCCGTCTCCAGCACCTTCATCCGGCCGTCCCGCGTATAGACGGTGCCGCCGGGCGTCTGGATGGCCAGCCAGGCCTCGCCCTGGACCGCGACGTCGAGGGGGTTCCCGGTCTGGCTGAGCGGCCCCGCCTGGCGCGAGATGTAGGTCTCGTCGACTGCCGCATAGGCCACCGATTCCTCGCCGAGGTGGCTGGACAGGAGCGACTCGAACTTGATGCCTTCGGCGCGGTACCCGGCCGTGCCGAGGTTGGCGACATTGCGCGCGATCGCCTCCATGCGGCGGTCGAGCGCGATCTGCGCGGAGAGCCCGACATACTGGACGACCGACATGCGCTCAGATCCCCCCGAGCTTGAGGTTTTGCAGCGAGGCGAGAAGGTTCGCGCTCAGGCCAAGCGTCAGCGGCTGCCCCAGCAGTATGGAGGGCGACGAGGCGAGGGATTGGCCGTTCTCCAGCTCCCATAGGCTGGTGAACCGCGCCAGGAACCGGTCGAGCTTTTCCGGGTCCTTGAGATCCTCGACATCCAGCCGCGCCGAGATCATCGCCGCCTGCTTGTCGATGTCGGCGGCCGCGGTCAACGGCGAGATGCCGAGCGCCGTCTGAGCCACCTTGAGCAGCGCCGGATCGGCCAGGAACTGCATCGGGCTGTCGATATCGGCCGCCTTCCGCTGGAAGTAGAGCGCCAGGCGAACGCCCTCGTTCTGCTGGCCGGCGTCTTCCTCCATCGTCTGCCGCACATGCCGGTCGACCGTGCCCTGCTGGGTGCGGCCGAACGTCGTCGTCGTCTCGCCGTAGCGGGCGAAATTGAAGGCCTCGGCGAGCTCGCGATAACGTGGATCCGCCAGCCTGTTGGCGAGGCTGGACGTATCGTCGATGCCTTCCTCGAGCACCTTGCGGATGAACGCCTTCGCATAAGCCATGTCGCTCAGCCCGAAGGCCTTGAGGGCATACCGGTAGACGCGGTCGTCGGCGAAGAAGTCGTCGACGGATTTTACGTTGCCGATGTTCTCGAGGTAATAGGCCGACTCCCGCTCGACATTCGGCTTCTCCGCCGTGCGGAGCAAGGATCGGTCGATATCGGTCGAAATGAGGCGAAACGCCGCCGTCGTCGTGAGCATCGATTTCCCAGCCGCATAGCCTGCCAGACCGGGTCATAGCGGGCAAAACCTTGCCACAAGCTGAATTCGCGCCGGGCCGCGCGGGGCCTGCCCGGCGCCATCGGTGCGTCCGCACACCCTCCGTTAACCCCGCGGCGCTTACGCAGCGTTGTCCACCAGCGGGGTCAGAACCTTGGGCTTCATCATCGGCCTCATCGTCGTGCTCGCCTCGATGCTCGGCGGGTTCGCCGCCATGGGCGGGCACCTCGAGGTGCTGTGGCAGCCTTTCGAATACGTGATCATCTGCGGCACCTCGATCGGCACGTTCATCATCGCCAACCCGATGGCGGTTCTCAAGGACACCGGTGCCGCCGTGAAGGACGCGATCCTGGGCAAGGCGCCGAAGCAGAAGAACTATCTCGACCTGCTGGGCGTGCTCTACGGTCTGATGCGCGAGCACAAGACCAAGTCGCGCGCCCAAGTCGAGGCGCATGTCGACAATCCGGAGGAGTCGGAGATATTCAAGGCCTTCCCGGACATACTGAAGGACAAGGAGCTCACGACGTTCATCTGCGACTATTTCCGGCTGATCATCATCGGCAACGCGCGGCCGCACGAGATCGAGAGCCTGATGGACGAGGAGATCAACACCCTCGTCCGCGACAAGCTGAAGCCCTATTACGCCCTGACCAGCATGGCTGACGGCCTGCCGGCGATCGGCATCGTCGCGGCCGTTCTGGGCGTCATCAAGGCGATGGGCGCGCTCGACCAGTCGCCCGAGATCCTCGGCCACTTCATCGGCGCCGCGCTGGTCGGGACCTTTGCCGGGATCTTCTTCTCCTATGGGTTCGTCGGGCCGCTCGCGACGATGGTGAAGATGAACCGCGAGAAGCGGTGCCGCGTGAACATCATCGTCAAGCAGACGCTGCTCGCCTTCCTGAACGGCGCCATGCCGCAGATCGCGCTCGAGCATGGCCGCAAGGCGATCTCGACCGGGTATCGGCCGTCGATCGACGCCGTCGAGAACCAGACGCTGGGCGGCGGCGCCCCGGCCCCGGCCAGCGAAGCGCAGCAGGCAGCCTGACCATGCGCGAAGCTCACCCATCCGCCGCGCGCCGTCCCGCCGATCCGCTGCTGATGGGCGGGGCCAAGGCCACCGAGCGCCTGACCGGCCTGAAGGCGAGCTTCGAGCGGCTGGCGGAGCGGTGCGCCGAGAACCTGTGCCAGCTCTCGCCGTCTCCCATCGAGATCGCGCTGAAGGACCTGGCCCCGAGCGGCGAGGGCGACATCCTCGCGGCTTACGGAGAGCTCGCGCCCGTCGCCGTGTACCATGCGCCCGACAGGCGGTCGCGCATCGTCATCGGCGCCGATCTCGCCTGCATGGATGCGGCGCTCGACGCCGTCTTCGGTGCCGACGGGTCCGAGCCGCCGAGCGAAAGGCGATATGCCGGCACCGGCATCGAACTGCGCCTGGCGGGCGCGATCTTCG
Organism: uncultured Alphaproteobacteria bacterium; assembly: GCA_963822985.1. Classification (GTDB taxonomy): domain Bacteria; phylum Pseudomonadota; class Alphaproteobacteria; order Rhodobacterales; family Rhodobacteraceae; genus Thermohalobaculum. Next base: position 156,587 of record CAWGJU010000006.1, read on the forward strand.
ACCTGATCGCCGAGGCGCTGCGCGGCACCTTCGCCGGCACCGTCGCCGCGCCCATGGAGCGCGAACGGCTCGAACCCGTCGAAAAGCTGCCGCCAGCGGCCCGGCAGGGCGACGGCGCGCTGCTGGCGAAGCTCGCCGTCACGGTGCTGGAGCGCGAGGGCGAAGCCTTCGTCCTGCTGCCGAAGGCCGCGCTGCAGGGCCTGCAGAAGACCGCGGCGACGGCGGCCTCGCCCGCAGCGACCGCGCGCGATCCGCGCTGGAGCAGGCTGATCGAACACGAGGTGCAGCGGACGGAGGTCACGCTGCAGGCCGTGCTCGACGAGCAGAAGCTGACGCTGGGCGAGGTCGCCGGACTTCACGTCGGCCAGATGCTGACGCTGCGGGCCGGGCCGCGCAGCCAGGTCAAGATGGTCTGCAAGGACCAGATCTTGTTCTGGTGCGAGCTCGGCCAGGCGGACGGCGCCTACACGCTGCGGGTCAAGGACTTTCCCGACGAAGAGCAGGAGCTGATCAATGCGATCATTTCGAACTGAGCCGGATGTCTGGCGGGCGCCCCCGCGCGATCGCATCCCGGGCGATCGCGATCCGGGCAATCGTGTTTCCGGCGGCCGCAATCCGGGGCGGGCATGACCATGGCGCAGGCCGGCTCGACCGTCGCCGAGGCGGATGCCCAACCCGTGAACCCCGGCGATGCGGTGACGCGCGACGGGGCCCCGAACCTCGACACGATCCTGCGCATCCCCGTCACCGTGCAGGTGGTGCTGGGCTCGGCGGTCCTGCCGGTCGCGAACCTGATGAAGCTGGGGCGCGGGACGGTGATCCCGCTCGACCACCATGTCGGCGAGCCCGTCGATATCGTCGTCAATGGCCGCATCGTGGCGCGTGGCGAAGTGGTCGTTGCCGACGAGGAGACGTCGCGCTTCGGCGTGACGCTGACCGAGGTCGTCGGCCCGGCAGCCACCGAGCCGAAGGACTAGCGGAGACCAGCATGGCCGTGAAGACCGCCGAGCTTCGCGAACGGCCGCGACGGCTGCAAGGCCCCGAGCGCGTCGCGGCGCTGCTGCTCGCCATGGGCAAGCCGCTGGCCGAGCGTCTGCTGCCGCATTTCAAGCCGTCCGAGCTGCGCGAGATCTCGCGCAGCGCAGTGGCGCTCGGGCCGGTGCCTGCCGCCGAGCTCGAGACGCTGATCGAGGAGTTCGCCAACCAGTTCGCCGCCGGCCTGAACCTGCTTGTCTCGGCTCGAGAGATCGAGGACCTGCTGACGGGCGTGATGCCGCCCGAGGAGCCTGCCGCCGCCCAGGCTGCGCCGGCGGATGCGCTCGATCCATCGGTCTGGCAGAAGATCTCGCAGCTGTCGGAGGCTGCGCTTGCCAGCCATCTCGGCGGCGAGCACCCGCAGACGGCGGCGCTTGTGCTGTCGAGGCTCGACCCCACCAAGTCCGCCAAGGTCATGACGGGGTTCCCGCCCAAGCTGCGCGACGAGGTGATGCGCCGCATGATCGCCTCGCAGCCGGCGACCGACGCCGCCCTCAGGATCGTGGCAGGCGCGCTGCAGGAGGATCTGCTCGCGACGGCGGCCAAGGGCAGCGGCGCCGACCCGCACGAGCGATTGGCGAAGATCATCAACAACATGGATCGGGACCAGATGGACGCCGTGCTGCAGAGCCTGGGCGATGCGCGACCGAAATCGGCCGAGACCCTGAAGAGCCTGCTGTTCACCTTCGAGGACCTCGTCGGTCTGGACGCGAAGGCCCGGACGACGCTGCTCGACAAGGTGCCGAGCGACCGGCTTGTGCTCGCGCTCAAGGGAACCGACGCCGAGTTCCGCGAGACCGTCCTTTCGGGGCTGGCGGCGCGCGCCCGGCGCGTCGTCGAAAGCGAGCTTGGCCGGAACGAGCCGGCGGCGCAGCGCGACGTGACCAACGCCCGGCGCGAGATCGCCACCATGGCTCTGGACCTCGCCGGCCGCGGCGAGATCCGGCTGAAGCCCCAGGCCGAGGAGCAGGGCGACATGATGATCGCCTGACTGCATGTCCGAAGCAACCGACAGGGACAGCAGGACCGAGCCCGCCACCGAGAAGAAGAAGCGCGACGCCGCCGAGAAGGGTCGCGTCCCCGCTTCGAGGGAGGCCCTGCTCTTCGCGTCTCTGCTCGGGATCCTCGTCGGCGCGGCGCTGACGATCGCCCAGGGCACCAAGCGCCTGACGCTGGCGCTGCGCCAGCTGTTCGAGAAGTCTGGCGACTGGACCTTCGAGACGCCGGCCGATGCGAACGTCGTCTTCACCACGCTGGCGTTAGAGGCGGGGCGCTTTCTCCTGCCGCTGGTGCTGGTGTGCGCCTTGGCCACGATCGGCGCATCAGTTCTGCAGAACACGCCGCGGCTGGTCCTCGAGCGCATCAAGCCGACCATGTCCCGGCTGTCGCTCTCGGAAGGCGCCCGACGGATCTTCGGGCGGCAGGGTCTGACCGAGATCGCCAAGGCGCTGCTGAAGTTCGCCGCGGTCGTGATCGTCGTCGGCGTGCTGCTCGGCTCGGACTTCCAGGCGATGACGAATGCGATGTTCGGCGACCCGAGCGCCCTGCCCGAGCTGATCAGGCGGATGTCGGTGCGCCTGCTGGCCGGGGTCAGCGTCGCGACCGTCGTCCTGGTCGCGGCCGACCTCCTGTGGTCGCGAATGCACTGGGAGCACGAGCTCCGCATGACGCGCCAGGAGGTCAAGGACGAGCTGAAGCAGGCCGAGGGCGACCCGATGCAAAAGGCGCGGCGCCTCTCGATCGCGCGCGCCCGATCGCGCCGCCGGATGATGGCGGCCGTGCCGACCGCGACATTGGTGGTGACGAACCCGACGCACTTCGCCATCGCCATGCGCTACAGGCGCAGCGAGGACGCCGCGCCGGTCGTGGTCGCCAAGGGCCAGGACCTGGTCGCGCTGAAGATCCGCGAGATCGCCGAGACGCACGACGTCCCGGTGGTCGAGGACAAGGCGCTGGCGCGCGCGCTCTACGATGCCGTCGCGATCGACAGCAGGATCCCGCCCGAGTTCTACCGCGCGGTGGCCGAACTGCTGCACTTCCTGCAGTCAAAGGGCGGCGAGAGCTCTGGCCGAAGTTAGCGGCTACCAGGGGATGGCTGCCCCGTCATGGGCGAAGAAGCCGCCCGACTGATCGGGCCTGAGGCCGCCGAGAACGCCAAGCAGCCGGGTGGCCGCCTCGTCCGGCGTGAAGCGCTCGCGCTCGCCCGCGAACTTCTCGCTCAGCGGCGTCGCCACGGTGCCGGGATGCAGCGCGACCACCACCGCCTCGGGGCGCTTGCGCGCGATTTCGATGGCCGCCGTGCGCACGATCTGGTTCAGCGCCGCCTTGGACGCACGATAGGAGATCCAGCCGCCGAGCCGGTTGTCGCCGATCGAGCCGACCCGGGCCGAAAGGGTGGCGAAGACCGCGCGGCCCTCGCGCACCAGCAGCGCGTCATGACGCTTCAGCACCAGCGCCGGGCCGATCGCATTGACGGAGAAATGCGTCGCCATTCCATCGGCCTCGACGGCGGCCAGCTTCTTCTCGGGCGGATAGCCGCCGGGCTCGAGCGCGCCCGTCGCATCGATCACGAGGTCGAACGGCCCGGAAGCGGCTGCCTCGTCCAGCACGGCCTCGGCGCGCGACGGCTGCGTCCAGTCGAGCCCGTCACGCCGCGAGAGCCCGGTCACGCTGCCGCTGCCCTGCAGACACCGCACGAACGCCCCGCCCAGGGCGCCATTGGCGCCGAGCACGAGCGCCCGCGCAAAATCGATCTGGGGCATCTGCCCTCCGCATCGCGCACCGGACCGAGGAACTAGCGCGGTTTCGCAGCCCACCCACTCGCGTCATCCCCGCGCCAGGCGGGCAATCCTTCATTTGGCCCAAGAGATCCCCACTCTCGCGAGGACGACGGCAGTGGATCGTCAAAGCCGCTTCGCTTGCGAAACTCCCTGGCGCGCCTCGCCGAAACGCAATGGGCCGCCCGAAGGCGGCCCATCTCCGTTCTGGATTGGCGGGGGTCCTGTCACGCCAGGGTGCGCTCGACCTCCTCGCGCTCGAAGATCTCGATGACGTCGCCCTCGCGGATGTCCTCGTAGTTCTCGAAGGCCATGCCGCATTCCTGGCCGATCTGCACCTCGCGGACCTCGTCCTTGAAGCGCTTCAGCGTCTTCAGCGTGCCCTCGTGGATCACGACGTTGTCGCGCAGCAGGCGCACGCCGGCCGAGCGGCGCGCCACGCCCTCGGTGACCTGGCAGCCCGCGACCTTGCCGGCCCCGGTGATCTTGAAGACCTGCAGGATCTTGGCATAGCCGATGAAGCGCTCCTTGACCTCTGGCGACAGCATGCCCGAGGCCGCCTTCTTCACGTCGTCGACCAAATCGTAGATGATCGAGTAGTAGCGCAGCTCGACCCCCTTCTGGTTCGCCGCCTGGCGCGCCGCCGCGTTGGCGCGGACGTTGAAGCCGATGATCGGCGCCCGCGAGGCGTCGGCCAGCGTCACGTCCAACTCGGTGATGGCGCCGACGCCCGAGTGCAGCACGCGGACGCGCACCTCCTCGTTGCCGACCTTCTCCAGCGCCTGGACGATCGCCTCGGCCGAGCCCTGCACGTCCGCCTTGAGGACGAGCGGCAGCTCGGACGTCGCGGTTCCGGACTTGGCCTGCGCCAAGAGCTGGTCGAGCGTGGTGCGCGCGCCCGAGGCCGCCAGCTTGTCGCGCGCGACCCCGGCGCGGTAGTCCGCGATCTCGCGGGCCTTGGCCTCGCCCTCGACGACGTTCAGCACGTCGCCGGCCTCGGGCGTGCCGTTCAGGCCCAGCACCTCGACCGGCTCGGACGGGCCCGCCTGCGTCACCCGCTCGCCCTGGTCGTTGACCAGCGCGCGGACGCGGCCCCACTGCTCGCCGACGACGAAGACATCGCCGGTGCGCAGCGTTCCGCGCTGGATCAGCACGGTCGCGACCGGGCCGCGGCCCGTGTCGAGCTTGGCCTCGATGACCGCGCCCTCGGCCGGGCGGTTCGGGTTCGCCTTCAGCTCGAGCAGCTCGGACTGCAGGACGATCGCCTCGACCAGCCTGTCGAGCCCCTGCCCCGTCACCGCCGAGACCTCGACATCGAGCACGTCGCCCGACATCTCCTCGACGAGGACCTCGTGCTGCAGCAGCTGGGTGCGCACCCGCTGCGGATCGGCGCCCTCGCGGTCGATCTTGTTGATCGCCACGATCATCGGCACGCCCGCCGCCTTGGCGTGGTTGATGGCCTCGACGGTCTGCGGCATGACGCTGTCGTCGGCCGCCACCACCAGCACGACGATGTCGGTCACCTGCGCGCCGCGCGCCCGCATCGAGGTGAACGCGGCGTGGCCCGGCGTGTCGAGGAAGGTGATCTTCTGGCCGCCCTCGGTCACGATCTGATAGGCGCCGATGTGCTGCGTGATGCCGCCCGCCTCGCCGGCGACGACATTGGTCTTGCGCAGCGCATCGAGCAGCGACGTCTTGCCGTGGTCGACATGGCCCATGATGGTCACGACCGGCGCACGCGACTGCAGGTCGGCCTCGGCATCCGCCGCCGTCTCGATGACGTTCTCGACATCGGCCGCCGAGACGCGGCGCGACTTGTGGCCGAACTCCTCGATGATCAGCTCGGCCGTGTCCTGGTCGATCGACTGGTTCTGCGTCGCCATGATGCCGTTCTTCATCAGCGCCTTGATGACGTCGGCGACGCGCTCGGCCATGCGGTTGGCGAGCTCCTGTACGGTAATGGCTTCGGGAATTTGCACGTCGCGTACCACCTTCTCGCGTTCGACCGGACCGATGTGGCGGCGCTTCTCGCGCTCCTGCCGGCGGCGCATGGCAGCGAGCGAGCGCTGCCGCCCGCCATCGCCGTCGGTCAGCGCCTGTGTGATCGTCAGCTTGCCCGAACGGCGCTTTGCGTCGTCGCCGCGCCCACGCGTCGGCGCGGGCTTCTTCGGCGGGGCGGCGGGCCCGCGCCCACGGCCGCGGGCGTCCTCCTCGGGCTCGGCGGCGCGCGCGGCGACGCGCTCGGTCGTCCCGGCCGGTGCCGCCGCGGGCGCGGCCTTCGCCGCCGGCGCCGTCTTCGCCGCCTCGACGGCCGCCTCGGCCTCCTCGGCCTGCCGGCGCGCCTCGACCTCGGCCTCCTCGCGCAGGCGCGTTTCCTCGACGGCACGCTCCTCGGCCGTGCGGCGCGCGGACTCCTCGGCGCGGCGGCGCGATTCCTCCTCGCGGCGCCGATCGTCCTCGGCCTCGCGGCGCTTGCGGACCTCCTCGTCCTTCTGGTGCTGGCGAATCGCCTCGAGCCGGCGGGCGGCCTCGTCATCGGTCAGCACGTTGAGCATGCGCGGGCGCTGCCCGCCGCGGGGCCTGGCAGCGGCGCCGGGCTTCTCGGCGCGCGGCGACTCGGCGCGGGACTCCGCCCGGGGCTCGGTACGGGGCTCGGCACGGGGCGCGGCGCGCTCCGCCCCGGCGGGCTGCGGCGCGCGCGACCTCTCCTCGGCCGCTGGCCTGGGCGCGCTCGGCCGGGTCGCCGAAGGTTTCGCCGCCGTCGGCTTGGCCGGGCTGCCGGCCGGCGCCACACCGGCGGCATGCGTGCCCGCACCGCCGGTGCCCGGCGTCAGCACCCGCTTGCGCTTCTTCTCGACGACGACAGCCTTCGAGCGCCCATGGCTGAAGCTCTGGCGCACGGAACTGCGCCCAGGCACACCGCCGACGCCACCGCGCCCGCGCCCGCCGCCCTTGTTGTCGCCGCTGTCGTGCTCGCTCATCAGTCGTCCTGTACTCCGGGGCCGGTCTGCCCCTCGCTGTCGTTCAAGTGCTTTGTCTCCGGGCGGGGCCCGGCCGTCTGTGCACCTGGGCCATGCGCGAGATCGGCATGCCCATTTTCTGCGTCTGCAGTCGCATCGCCCGGCGGAGCGTCCCGGAAACCGGAAAGCCGCCGCGCCTCTTCTTCAAGGCGCGCCGCGAAACCACCAGTGTCGAGCGCGGCATGTATGGCAAAGTCGCGCCCAAAAGCCAAACCCAATTCGGCGGCGTCCAGCAGCTCGATCTGACCGATCCTGCCCTCGCCAACCGCCCGTGCCAGGGCCGAAAGCTTGCGCCGCCCTCCAGGCGCGCCGTCGCGCGCCTGGAGCAGAACGGCGGCCTGGCCCGAAACGATCCGCGCGCGGACCTTCTCGGCGCCGGTGACCGCCTGCCCGGCCTTCCGCGCCAGTCCGACCATCGCGACCATGCGGTCGGCCAGCAAAGCCTCGAGCCGGTCGGGAAGATCCTCCGCAACCTTGACCTGCGCCCTGAACGCGCGGGCGAACAGCCGCTTCTTCAGCGCCCGCTCGGCCAGCGCGCGGTCGGCCGTCAGCCAGACGCCCCGTCCCGGCAGCTTGGCCGCGAGATCGGGCACGACCTCGCCATCGGGCGACAGGACAAAGCGGATCAGCCGGTCCGTCGGGCCGCTCTCGCCGGTGGCGATGCAGCGCCGCTCGGGCCCGTCCCGCTCCTTGCGCCTGCCGCCGCGGGTCATCTCGTGCATGGTCGCCGGGTGGATCACGCGGTCTCTTCTTCCTCCGCCTCTTCGCCTTCTTCAGCCCCGTCCTCGGCCTGCGCCGGCAGGTCTTCCGGGTTGACGAGCCCGAGCTCGACACGGGCCTTCATCACCAGGTACTGGGCTTCTTCCAGGCTGACATCGAAGGGCTCCAGAACACCCTCGTCCTTGACGCGCTTGCCATCCACCACCGTGTAGCCGCCGGCGAGTTCCCAGTCGGCACAGGTTGCGAAGGTCTGGAGGTCGAACACGCCGTCCTTGGCGAGCGCAAGGACCATCTGGGGCGTCAGCCCCTCGAATTCAATCAGATCGTCCTGCGTCCCGAGGGCGCGGGCCTCGTCGAGCGTCTTGGCATTCATCTCCTCCAGGCTTTCGCGGGCGCGGGCCTGCAACTCCTCGGCCGTGCCCTCGTCGAAGCCGTCGATGGCCGTCAGCTCGTCGACATCGACAAAGGCCACTTCCTCGAGCGAGGTGAAGCCCTCGGACACCAGAAGCTGCGCCACCATCTCGTCGACGTTCATGGTCTCCATGAACATCTGGCTGCGCTCGCGGAACTCCTGCTGGCGCCGCTCGGATTCCTCGGCCTCGGTCATGATGTCGATGTCCCAGCCGGTCAGCTGGGAGGCCAAGCGCACGTTCTGCCCGCGCCGGCCGATTGCCTGAACTCAGCTGCTCGTCGGGCACCACCACCTCGATGCGCTGCGCGTCCTCGTCCATGACGACCTTGGTCACCTCGGCCGGCTGCAGCGCGTTGACGATGAAGGTCGCCGCGTCCTCGTTGAACGGAATGATGTCGATCTTCTCGCCCTGCAGCTCGGAGACGACCGCCTGCACGCGGCTGCCACGCATGCCGACGCAGGCGCCGACCGGATCGATCGAGCTGTCATAGGAGATGACGCCGATCTTCGCCCGGCTGCCGGGGTCGCGCGCCACCGCCTTCACCTCGATGATGCCGTCATAGATCTCCGGCACCTCCTGGGCGAACAGCTTGGCCATGAACTCGGGCGCCGTGCGGCTGAGGAAGATCTGCGGCCCGCGCGTCTCCGAGCGTACGTCGCGGATATAGGCGCGGATACGGTCGCCGACGCGATAAGCCTCGCGCGGGATCAGCTGGTCGCGCCGGACGATCGCCTCGGCCCGGCCGAGGTCGACGATGACGTTGCCGTACTCGACGCGCTTGACGATGCCGTTGATGATCTCGCCGACGCGGTCCTTGAACTCCTCGTACTGCCGCTCGCGCTCGGCGTCGCGGATCTGCTGGACGATGACCTGCTTGGCGGTCTGCGCGGCGATGCGGCCGAAATCCATCTGCGGCAGCGGGTCGGTGATGAAGTCGCCGACCTGCGCCTCGGGGTTCTTGTGGCGCGCCTCGCTCAGCTTGATCTGCGTGAAGTGGTTGATCTCCTCGGCATCGTCGTCGACGACCTCCATGGCCCGGCTCATGTTGATCTCGCCGGACTTGCGATCGATGAAGGCGCGGATGTCGTACTCGGCGCCATAGCGCGAGCGCGCGGCCTTGCCCAAGCTGTCCTCCATCGCCTCGAGCACCAGCTCGCGCTCGATCAGCTTCTCGCGCGCGACGGCATCGGCGATCTGCAGCAGCTCCAGTCTGTTGGCGCTCACCATGTCAGGCATCCTCTCGCAATGGCCCGTCGGGCCTGTCGTCTTCATTGTCGTCGACCGTCTCGTCGCCGAAAGCGTCGGGGCCGACCTCGTTCACTTCGTCATAATCCTCGGGCCGGAAGGGGCGTTTGGACCGGCGCAGGCTTTCGGTGATCAGCTCGTCCGTCAGGACCAGCTTGGCGTCGGACAGCCATTCGAACTTCAGCCCGATCGTGCCCTCGATCGAATCGTCTGCGACGTCGATCAGCACCTCGTCGCCCTCGGTGCCCGCCAGCACGCCCTTGAAGCGCTTGCGCCCGTCGACCGGCTCGGTCGTCTCGAGCTTGGCCTCATAGCCTTCCCAGCGGTCGAAATCGGCGAACCGCGTCAGCGGCCGGTCGATGCCGGGCGAGGAGACCTCGAGCGTGTACTCGCGCTCGATCGGGTCCTCGACGTCCAGCACCACCGAGAGCTGGCGCGAGAGCCCGGCGCAGTCCTCGACCTCCATGGTGCCATCGGCGCGCTCGGCCATGATCTGCAGCGTCGCCCGCCTGCCGCCCATCAGCCGCAGGCGCACGAGCTCGAAGCCCATGCCCTTGACGGTTGGCTCGACAATGGCGGCGAGGCGCTGGTCGATGGGGGCCTTGGCGACCATGTTGGTCACGGGACGCGATCTCCGGGTGGCGAATCAAAAACGGGCCTCGCGGCCCGCCTCAGCAACCCGGTGGGGGTCCCGCTGGGTGCCAGCGAGGCCGCCGCGATGTGACCGGGCATATACGCCGGACCATTTCCCATTGCAAGGGCCGGCGGCGCTCCCTTGGTGCTCCCTCGTAGCGCTCCCTTGGGCCTTCCGTTCAGTGCGGCTTCCGGCCTGACACCACGATGCCGGGCGCCGGCACGACCCACTCGTTGCCCGAGCGGAACGCCTCGAAGCCCTCGCTGATCTCGTCCGTGATCCGACCGGCAATGGCTGGCTCCTGCCGCTCGACCAGCATTCCCATGCGCACGCTGAACCGCCGGAAGAAAGCGCCGAAATCGCCGGCAGGGATGTGCATCACGCTCGGCACGCGATCGATCACGATATCCTCGAACCCGGCCTCACGCATCGCCGATTCGGCGGTCGCCGGGTCGCTGAACCGGAAGGGCGGTGGCGCGGGCGGCAGGCCGACCTCCATGTCGGCGTGCTGCTTGACCGACTTCATGATTGTCCCCATCAGCGCGCAGCCATCCGGGCCGACCCATTGAGACCAGGCATAGCGCCCGCCCGGCACCAGAACACGGGCGGCCTCGGCGAACGCCTCCTCCGGCTCGCCGAAGTGGAAGACGCCATAGTTGCAGACCGCCGCGTCAAAGGCGGCGTCGCGCAGGTCGAGCGCCTCGCCGTCGCCCACCTCGAACCGGCAGCGCGGAAAGGTTTCGCGCGCGAGATCGACCATCGCCGGGGCGAAATCGATGCCGGTGACCTCGCAGCCGATCGCCTCGGCCGCGCCGGCGGCATAGCCCGGACCAGTGCAGATATCGAGCAACCGCATGCCAAGGCGCGACCGCACGGCGCGCAGGAGCTCGGGTATCGCCTGCGTGGTCGCCAGGGCCGTGGCGTCGCGGTAGACGCTCGCCCGGCTCTCCCAGCCGTCCCGCTCGATCGACTTGAAGCTTTCTGCCATCGGCTCCCTCGCGGTGCGTTCTGCGGCAGACAAGCCGATCGTCCCCCTGGGTGCGGCGCCGAGTCAACCCTGTGTCGGCTTGGGCCACCTCCGGCCACGGCCGCCCCACTTCTCGCGCATGTCGACTCGGCGGGTCGGCGCCTGCATATCGTCCGGGGAAACCCGCCGGCGAGGATCGCCGGCCGTCAAGGGGAAGCCCGGAGAAAGGATCGCGATGCCGGAAGTCGAATGGGCGCGCCTCAAGGCGCACGAGCTGCGGGCGCTGGCCGAGCGCGACGCCTGCGTCATCCTGCCGATCGCCTCGATCGAGCAGCACGGGCCGCATCTGCCGGTGATGACCGACACGCGGCTCGGCCACGAGGTGGCGGTGCGCGCGGCAGGGCTGGCCTACGCGGCCCGTCCGACCGTGGTCACGCCCGTCGTCTGGTCCGGTCTCTCCGAGCATCACATGGCGTTCGGCGGCACGCTGATCCTCAGCCACGCCACCTTCCGCGCCGTGCTGCACGACCTGATCCACGCGCTGACCCGGCACGGATACCGCGACGTGCTGATCTCGAACAGCCACGGCGGCAACATCGTCGCCATGCAGGCGATCGCCGACGAGCTGGCCTGCGTGCTGCCGGCGACCATCGTCGCCACGACCTATGTGTCGGAGGCGGCGCTCGCCTTCGCGCGGCTGCTCGAGGACCAGGCCGGCGTCCAACACGCCTGCGAGGCCGAGACCTCGATGATGCTGGCGGTCGAGCCGGACCTCGTCGACACCTCCGACCTCGCGGGGCTCGCGACCGAACGCGGCCCCGGTTTCCTCTCGGCCGGCAAGGCGTCCTATCGGTGGCGGCCGTTCCAGCACATGACGGCGAACGGCGTCTCCGGGGTGCCGGCCAAGGCGACGGCCGAGAAGGGCGAGCGCCTGCTCGACGCCGCGGCCGAGGCGATCGCGGCGCTGATCACCGACCCCGAGACCTGGGCGCCCGCCGGCGATCTGCGCGGCGAGGCGACCGGCGGTGTGCCCTTCCGGAGCGATGCCGAGCGATGCGTGACGTCCGCGCAGAGCCTATGTCGGCGCTGCTCGCGCATCTGAAGGAAAGCGCGGCGCTGAGCCAGATCGCCCGACTCCTGCACTGGGACCACGAGGCGATGATGCCGCCCAAGGGCGCGGCCCAGCGCGCCGAGCAGGCGGCGGCGCTGGAAGCCGTGCGGCATGCCCGCCGCACCGATCCGCGGATCGGCGAGTGGCTTGCCGCGATCGACCCAGGCGAACTCGACGAGGCGGGGCAAGCCAATCTCTACTGGACGCGCCGGCGATCATGACCGGGCGGTGCGCGATGCCCGGCGACCTGGCCGCCGCGATCGCCCGCGAGACGACGCTGGCGCACGGCATCTGGGCCGAGGCGCGGCGGAATGCCCGGTTTGCGGATTTCGCTCCCGTTCTGGCCCGCATCGTCGCGCTGGCCCGGCAACGGGCCGAGTGCCTGCGGCGCGACGGCGAGACGCTGTACGACGCGCTGCTCGAGGACTACGAGCCGGGCGCGACCGAGGTGGGGCTGGCGGAAATGTTCGGCCGGCCTCCGCCCGCGCCTGACGAGCCTGCGCGAGCCGTGTCGCCGGATCCGGCCGCGAGCCGCCGCGCCTGGCCGGGCCTATGGGCGGGCGTTTTCCCGCCGAGGGCCAGCTGGCCCTCGCTCGCGAGATCGCGACCGTCCTGGGCTATGACTGGCAGGCGGGGCGGCTCGACCTGGTCGTCCACCCCTTCGTCGCCGGCACGCTCGGCGATGTCCGCATCACGGCGCGGATCGACGAGGCGGACCCGTTCTACTGCCTCTCGGCCGTCGCCCACGAGACCGGGCACGCCACCTACGAGCAGAGGCTCGATCCGGCGCTCGCCTGGCAGCCGGCCGGGGCGTCGGTCTCGATGGGCGTGCACGAATCGCAGTCGCGCCTGGCCGAGAACCAGATCGGACGCTCGGCAGCCTTCGCCGAATGGCTCTACCCGCGCATGACGGCCGCCCTCGGCGACCTCGGGCTAGGCTCGCCCGAAGCGCTGCACCGCGCCGCCAACCGGGTCGAGCCGGGCTTCATCCGCACCGAGGCCGACGAGGTGCACTATAACCTGCACATCATGCTCCGCTTCGATCTCGAGCGGGCGCTGCTGGCGGGCGACTTGGCGGTGGCCGACCTCGAGGCGGCATGGAACGAGCGCTTCGCCGCCGATTTCGGCCGTGCGGTGCCGGACGCGGCCCGTGGCGTGCTGCAGGATGTGCACTGGTCCGGCGGCTCGTTCGGCTATTTCCCGACCTACGCGCTCGGCAACGTCTATGCGGGCGAGCTCTGGGCCGCGCTCTGCCGGGAGGTGGGCGATGCCGACGCGCTGATCCGGGCGGGTGATCTCGGCCCGGTCCTAGGCTGGCTGAGCGGCGCCGTGCATCGGCAGGGATCCTTGCGCCCTCCGGCGGAAATCATCGCCCGCGCCTGCGGCCATGCACCCACCGAGGCGCCGCTGCTCGACTACCTGGAAAGCAAATACGCGCGCCTCTACGCGCTGGAGTAGCCCCCTCTGGCACGAACAGAGGGGACCCGGCCGCCTATGGGACCGGCGGCAGCGCTTGTCGGTAGCTGTTCAGCGCATGTAGGGGAGCGTGCCGTGGCGTCCGTCGCGGCGGTGGTCTCCCAAACCCGACCGGTCGGCGCGGCGCTCGAAACGGTCGGCCTGCCGCTCGTAGCGCTCGGCCTGGCGAAAGCGCCCATATTCGCGGAGCATATCGGCGCGCCGTTCGAACTTGTCGGCCCGTTGCTGGAAACGGTATCGCTCGCGAGCGGCCTGGCGGGCAGCCGCCTTGTCCCGCTGCCAGTCGCGTCGCTTGCCGTCCCGATTCCAGCCCTTGTCGCGCCGGTCGTGCCGCCTGCCGTTGGCGTCGCCGTGCCGGTGCTCGATCCGGTGCTCGATCCGGTGCTCGACGCGCCGATCCGAGCGGTCGTGCCCGCGATCATCGGCGGCGGCCGGCCCGGATGTCCCCAGCAGCAATGCCCCGAGCGGGGCTATCAGCGCCATCTTCCACTTCCGCATGGTCTGTCCTCCTTGCTGCTGGTGGAACGCCGGCCTTGGATGCCTCCGTCGGCGCCTTCTCACCGCATGACGAACGGGTTGCCGGGTGCTGCGTCCGAGGTGTTGATCCAGACCGATTTGGTCGACAGGTACTCGCGGATCGACTCGATGCCGGACTCGCGGCCTATCCCCGAGCGCTTCACGCCGCCGAACGGCATCATGTAGCTGACCGCCCGGTAGGTGTTCACCCAGACCGTGCCGGCCTTCAGCCGCTTGGACATGCGCATCGCCCGGCCGATGTTCTGCGTCCAGACGCCGGCGGCGAGCCCGAAGGCGATGTCGTTGCCGATCTCGACCGCCTCCTCCTCGTCGTCGAAGCCGATGATGGACAGGACGGGGCCGAATATCTCCTCCTGCGCGATCCGCATGTCGTTGCGCACATTGGCGAAGATGGTCGGCTCGACGAATTGCGTGCCCAGGATTTCCGGGCCGGACGGCGTGCCGCCGCCGAACAGCACCTCGGCGCCCTCCTGCCGGCCGATCTCGATGTATTCGCGGATCTTGTTGAACTGCGGCGCGGTGGTGACCGGGCCGATGTTCGTCTCGGGCTTCATCGGGTCGCCGATCCGCGCCGTCCGCGCGATTTCGACCAGGCGGCGCGAGACCTCGTCGCGCACCGAGTTCTGCACCAACAGCCGCGAGCCGGCGATGCAGGTCTGGCCGGTGGCCGCGAAGATGCCCGAGACCGCGCCGGCGCAGGCGGCGTCCAGGTTGGCGTCGTCGAAGATGACGTTCGGCGACTTGCCGCCGAGCTCAAGCGACACGCGCTTGATCGTCTTCGCCGCCTGGGCGTAGATCGCGGCCCCCGTCTTGTCCGAGCCCGTGAAGGTGATCTTCGAGACGTCGGGATGATCGACGAGCGCCGCGCCCGCTTCCTGGCCCAGACCCGCGACGACGTTGAAGACTCCGTCCGGGAAACCTGCCTCTTTGGTCAACGCGGCATATTCCAGGGTGGAGGCCGAGGTAAATTCAGACGGCTTCACCACCACCGTGCAGCCGGCGGCGAGCGCCGGCGCGCACTTCCAGGCGATGAACAGAAGTGGCGAGTTCCACGCCGTGATGGCGCCGACGACGCCGACCGGCTCGTGCGTCGTGAAGGCGAAGTGGTCGGGCTTGTCGATCGGGATCGTCGAGCCCTCGACCTTGTCGGCAAGCCCGGCGAAGTAATACCACCATTCCGGGTGGTAGCGCATCTGGCCGAGCATCTCGGACAGCAGCTTGCCGTTGTCGCGGACCTCGATTTCCGCCAGTCGCTCGGCATTGTCGGCGACCAGATCGCCCAGGCGCCGCATCAGCTTGCCGCGCTGGGTCGCCGTCATCTTCGACCAGGGGCCCGAGTTCAGCGCGGTTTTCGCCGCGCCGACGGCGCGATCGACGTCCGCGGCGGTGCCGCGCGGCATGCGGGCCCACACCTCGCCGCGATAGGGGTCCACCGAGTTCGAACCACTCGCCCTTGGCCGGGTCGACATACTTGCCGTCGATGTAGTGCTGGTAGGTCTTCATGGCGTCCTCCTGTCGGCTTGGCATTTCCGCCATCATACGCCGCGGCGCCCGCCGGTAAATCGCCCCTCCCGGATCTGGCGCCGGATATGGCGGAGCAAATCTGTCGGCCCTGTCATCTTGTCGGCGCCGCTGCGCCGCCCTACCTCGCGGAAGTCCCCGCGGCGCCGGGCCCCTCTGGCGAGAGCTGCCCGCTCTCTCGCGATGTCGGAGCCGCCACGGTCGACAGCTGCGGGCCAAGGCTTCAGCTATGGAAATTCTCCTGACCGACGTCCTCGGCAAGCCCGCATGGATGTGGGCCGCCTTCATCGCGCTCGTCCTCGCCCTCCTCGTGCTCGACCTCGGCGTCTTTCACCGCAAGACCCATGCCATCGGCATGCGCGAGAGCCTGGGGCTGACCGCCTTTTTCGTCAGCATGGCCGTCGGCTATGCCGGCGTCGTCTGGTACCTGATGGGCTCCGAGGCGGCGACGCTGTACCTGACGGGCTATGTCGTCGAATACAGCCTGGCGATGGACAATATCTTCGTCATCGCCACGATCTTCGCCTATTTCGGCGTGCCTGCGGAATACCGGCATCGCGTGCTGGTCTATGGAATTCTGGGCGTCATCGTGCTGCGCGCCGTGATGATCGGCGCGGGCGCGGCGATCGTGCAGGAGTTCGAATGGGTGCTCTACATCTTCGCCGCCTTCCTGCTGTTCACCGGCATCAAGATGCTGGTGGACGCCGACAAGGAGTACGATGTCGGCGCCAACCCGATCCTCAAATTCGCGCGCCGGCACCTGCGCGTCACCGAGGGGCTGCACGGCGAGCGCTTCTTCGTGCGCCGGCACGACCCGGCCGCGGGCCGCAGCGTGCTGTTCGCCACGCCGCTTTTCCTGGCGCTGGTCATGGTCGAGGTCGCCGACATCATCTTCGCCGTCGACTCCATCCCGGCGATCTTCGCCATCACGACGGACCCCTATCTCGTCTACACTTCGAACATCTTCGCTATCCTGGGGCTGCGCTCGCTCTACTTCGCGCTCTCGGCGATGCTGCACCGCTTCGTCTACCTCCAGCACGCGCTCGCGATCGTGCTGGTCTTCATCGGCGGCAAGATCTTCGCCGCCGACCTGCTGGGGGTGGAGAAGGTGCCGCCCGAGCTCTCGCTCGGCGTGACGCTCGCCATCCTCGCCGGCGGCATTCTCGCCTCGCTCTGGCGGACGCGGGGCGAAGCTGCTCGTCAGCGCCCGGCCGTTGCGACGGGCAGCGGCACGGAGCGTCGGAAGTGATCCCAGGTCCAGGGCCTGGTCGCCTTGCCCCGCAGCGCCCAGCGGGCTACTCCGCCGCGACGCCGATCAGGCCGCCTGCCTGGCGGTCCCAGAAGCGGGCATAGAGGCCGCGGCGGGCCAGCAGGGTGTCGTGCGTGCCCTCCTCGACGATGCGGCCCTCGTCCAGCACGACGATGCGGTCCATGCGGCGCAGCGTCGAGAGCCGGTGCGCGATGGCGATGACCGTCTTGCCGGCCATGAACTGGTAGAGCGCCGCCTGGATGTCGGCCTCGACCTCCGAGTCGAGCGCCGAGGTCGCCTCGTCGAGGATCAGGATCGGCGCGTCCTTCAGCACGGCGCGGGCCAGCGCGATGCGCTGGCGCTGGCCGCCCGAGAGCCGCACGCCACGCTCGCCGACATAGGCCTCCAGCCCCGTGCGCCCGTCCTGGTCGACGAGGTCCGGGATGAAGCCGTCGGCATGGACCTGGGCCGCCGCCCGCCAGACCTCGGCGTCGGTCGCCTCGGGGCGGCCATAGCGGATGTTCTCGGCGATCGAGCGGTGCAGCAGCGAAGTGTCCTGCGTCACCATGGCCACCTGCTCGCGCACGCTCTCCTGCGTCGCCAGGGCGATGTCCTGCCCGTCGATCAGCACGCGGCCCCGGTCGGGGTCGTAGAAGCGCAGCGCCAGGTTCACCAGCGTCGACTTGCCGGCGCCGGAGCGGCCGACCAGGCCGACCCGCTCGCCGCCCCGGACCGTCAGGTCGATGTCGCGCACGCCGCCAGCCTTGTGGCCATAGAGATGCGTGACATGGTCGTAGCGGATCTCGCCCGCGGTCAGCTTCAGGGGCGCGGCGCCGGGGCGGTCCTTGAGCCGGAGCGGCTGGCTGACCGTCTCCATCCCCTCCTGGATCGTGCCGATATTCTGGAACAGCATCGTCACGGTCTGCATGATCCAGTCGACCAGGCCCGTCAGCCGCAGCGCCACCGCGACCGAGGCCGCGACGATGCCGGCCGAGACAGCGCCCACGGTCCAGAGCCGGATCGTGTAGCCGACCACCCCGCCATAGAGCAGCACATGCATGACCGACATGCCCATCTGCAGCTGGCTGTAGAGCCTCGTCTGCTTGGCAAAGGTCCAGCGGAAATCGTCGATCGCCTCGCGGGCGTAGTCGTCCTCGCGCGCGGCATGGCTGAAGAGCTTCACCGTCTGGATGTTGGCGTAGGCGTCGACGATGCGGCCAGCCAGCCGCGAGCGCGCCTCGGCCACGTGCTTGCCGACCTCGATCAGGCGGGGCACGAACCAGAGGGCGAGCCCGATGAAGGCGGCGAACCAGATCCCCAGCGGGACGAGTATCCGCGGATCGGCCGATCCCAGCACCGCCGCCGAGCCGGCGACGAAGATCAGCGCGAACCAGATCGCGTCGGTGACGAGAAACACCGAATCGTTGAGCGCCGGCGCCAGCTGGATCTGCTTGTTGGCGATCCGGCCAGAGAAATCGTCGGCGAAGAAGCTGAGCGACTGGCGCAGCATCTTGCGATGCGTCCGCCAGCGGACGAGTGCCCCCATATGGGGGTAAAAGCCCTGGCCCGTCACCAGCGTCCAGGCGACGTCCGCCGCCGGCCGGATCAGCAGCGCAACGACCGCCATCAAAGCGAGCGCCCAGCCATGGTCCTGCCACAGCCGGTCGGGCGTGGTCGAGGACAGCATGTCGACGAGCTCGGCGGCGAACTTGACGATGGCCGCCTCGGCCAGCGCCGAGATCAGGCCGATCGTCATGCCGATGCCGATCACCCAGCGCGCCGGCCACAGGAACCGGCGTAGGAAGGGGATCAGCCGGTCCGGGATCTCGGCCGATTCGTCATAGGGCTGATACGGGTCGATCAGGTGCTCGAAATAGCGGAACATGGCCGCCCTCCTTCGGGCGAATGGATGTGCAGGATGTAGGCTGCAAAGGACGCGATGCAGGTCCGGGCGGTGGCACCCGGCGGTCAGCCGGGCTCAGCCAGTGGTGCTGTGCTGACTTTCGTGTGGCATCGACGCCCCTCCATGTTCGGGCGGCAAGTAGATAGCCGCGAATCGTCGCCCGGTCCAGCCGTCCCGGGCTTGCGGCTGCGCCAAGCGCGGCGTTAATGCAGCCGTTGATGCGGGGGAGAACGCAAGATGACCCACGATCTGGCCGATGAGATGGCCGAGCAGAAGGCCCGCGCGAGCCGCTGGTTCGCCGAGCTGCGCGACGCGATCTGCGCTGCCTTCGAACGGCTGGAGGACGCGCAGGCGACCGGGCCGCACGCCGGGCTGCCGCCTGGCCGCTTCGAGCGGCGCGAGACGCGGCGTGCAGGGGAGGGTGAAGGCAATCAGGGCGGCGGCGTCATGTCCGTGATGCGCGGGCGTTGCTTCGAGAAGGTGGGCGTCAACGTCTCGACGGTCTATGGCGTGCTGGGCGCGCAGGCGCAGCGTTCGCTGACGGCACGCCGCGAGATCGCCGGGCTGGCCGAGGACCCGCGCTTCTGGGCCTCGGGAATCAGCCTGGTCGCGCATATGCGCTCGCCGAAATGCCCGGCCGTGCACATGAACACGCGGATGTTCTGGACGCCCGGCGCCTGGTGGTTCGGCGGCGGCTCGGACCTCAACCCGATGGTCGAGGTGGCCGAGGACACGGCCTTCTTCCACGCCCGGCTGCGCGATGCCTGCGACCGGCACGATCCCGGCTATTACCCGCGCTTCAAGGCATGGGCCGACGAGTATTTCACCATCCGGCACCGCGGCGAGGCGCGGGGCGTCGGCGGTATCTTCTATGACGACCACTGCACCGGCGACTGGGAGGCGGATTTCGCCTTCACCCAGGACGTCGGGCGCGCCTTTCTGGACGCCTTCGTGCCGCTGACCGAGCGGCATATGGGCGAGGCGTGGACCGAGGAGGACCGGGCCTGGCAGCTGGTCAGGCGCGGCCGCTATGCCGAGTTCAACCTCGTCTACGACCGCGGAACGCGCTTCGGGCTGGAGACCGGCCACAATGTCGAGGCGGTGCTGATGAGCATGCCGCCCGTCGCGGCTTGGCCGTAAGTTGGGGGCCGTAAGCTCGGGGCCGTTAGTTCGGGGCCGAGGATCAGGAGGACTCCATGACTGCAGTCAAACGCGTCGCGATCGTCACCGGAGCCTCCTCCGGGATCGGCACCGCCGTCGCGCGCGCCCTGTCGGCGGCCGGCTGGGAGGTGCACGCGCTGGCCCGGCGCGCCGAGCGCCTGCAGGCGCTGGCGGCGGAGGCCGGCGTCGTGCCCCATGCGGTCGACGTGCGCGACGGCGCGGCGGTGGAGCGGCTGACGGCCGGGCTGGAGGCGGAGCTCGTCGTCAACAATGCGGGCCTGGGCGCCGGGTTCACCGGCCTGGCGACCGCCAGCCGCGAGGACGTGGCGCAAACGATCGGCACCAACGTCACCGCGGTGCTGGAGCTCTTGCGCCTGACGCTGCCCGGGATGATCGCGCGCGGCCGCGGGCAGATCGTCAACATCGGCTCGGTCGCCGGGCTCTACCCCACCGTTTCGGCCATCTACGGCGCGTCGAAGGGGGCCGTTCGGCTGATGGGGCAGAGCCTGCGGCTCGAGCTGCGCGGGACGGGCGTCCGGATCACCGAGATTTGCCCGGGGCGCGTCTCGACCGAGTTCTACGATGCCGCAGTGCCCGACGCGGATCTGCGGTCCGCAGATGAAGACGACCGGCATTCGCGAGTTGTCGCCCGACGACATAGCCGCAGCGGTGCTCTACGCCGTCACCGCGCCGGCGCATGTCAACGTCTCGACGATCGAGTTGCAGCCGGTCGAGCAGACGTTCGGCGGCGCCCGCTTCGATCCGATCGATTGGTCGGCGCGGGACTGATCGGCGGCACGTCAATTCGCGTCGCCGGAGCGCACTGAGACCGGTCGACTCGGACGCACCGGCGCGTACGCTCGCGCGTCAGCAAGGAGGGAGCCCATGCTTGCCGTAATCTTCGAGGTCGAGCCGCGCGACGGCATGCTCGACCCGTATCTGGACATCGCCGCCGAGCTGCGGCCGCGGCTGGAGCAGATCGACGGCTTCATCTCGGTCGAGCGCTTTGCCAGCCTGACCACGCCCGGCAAATACCTGTCGGTAAGCTTTTGGCGCGACGAAGCGGCCCTGGCGGCGTGGCGGCGGGAGGCGCATCACCGGCTCGCGCAGCACAAGGGACGGAGCCACATGTTCGCCGGCTATCGCTTGCGAGTCGCGCAGGTCATCCGGGATTATGGCATGCACGAGCGCGCCGAGGCGCCGGAGGACGCTCTGGCCGTCTAGAGACGTTTTGGACGGATGGCCTCCGGAACCCCGTCAGCGCCGCTCTGGTCGCAACTCGCTTTGGCGAAATGATCGGAACGAAAGCCTGCGGCTGCCTAGGCCGGGCCCCTACTGCGTGCTCTCGGCCGGGGCGTGCGACGATTGGTGGTTCAGCACGCGCCAGCGCAGCCCTTCGCGAACGAAGCCGTTCGAGGCGACGAGCTCGATGCCGCCGATCCGCTCGGTGCACAGCACCATGGCCGTCGAGCCGGTGACGATCGCCAGCGCCTCGGTCGGCCAGATCTCGGGCGGCTCGTGCTCGGTCAGGATCACCCGCCAGCTCTCCATCACCGCCTCGCGGCCGACCAGCATGTGCCAGTCGGGATGCGTGCAGGTCACGGTCCGCCGCTCGGCCCAGAGCCGGTCCATGGCCGCATAGTCGCCCTCGCGCATCGCCTTGTAGAAGGCTTCGTTGGCGGCAAGCACCTGGCGCTTTGCTGCCTGGGCCTTGCTCATAGCGGGGTCAACCGGGCGATGCCGACGGGCTTGCCGGCGCTGGGGCTCCACAGCCAGATCTCGTTGTAGAGCCGCATGTCGAAGCCGCGCGGCACGGCATAGGCCTGGCGTCCGCTCGGCCGCAGGAGCGCGCCCAGCGCGGTGTCGGGGCGATAGCCGTCGGTGCCGAGCGCCACCACCGCGTCGGGCGCGTCGGTCACGCGGAAATTCGGCTCGAAGACGACGACGGGGTACTCCTCCGACTGGTAGAGGCTGACCGTGCCGACGGTGTCGTGGTCGCTCTTGCCGATCAGGACCGCGCGATGGCTGATCCACGCGCCGTCAGGGATGCGCGCATCGCCCGGCAGCGGCGTGCAGCCGGCGACGGTGACGAGCGCCAGCGCGAACAGCAAACAGACGCGAAACAGACGACACATATTTCCCGGTCCTCCCAGCCTCATGTTATAGCCGAGCCGGCCTCCCGCAAGAAGGCCGGCGGCACGGGATGACCGGAGGATCCGATTGGCTGAGGACGGAGGGCAACATCGCTATGCGGTGCTCGGCTGGGGCTCGCTGATCTGGGATCTCGAAACACTGGCGCCGCATGTGCGGCTGCCCTGGGCGATGCATGCCGGGCCGCGCCTGCCGATGGAGTTCAGCCGCGTCAGCGCCAAGCGCCGCATGGGGCTCGTTGTCTGCCTCGACCCCGGCGGCGCGCCGTGCCCGACGCATGCCGTCGCCTCGACGCGCGGCATCCTCGGCGACGCGGTCGACGACCTCGCCCGGCGCGAACGGGCGCCGCGGCACCGGATCGGCGGCGTCTGCCTCGCCAGCGGCGCCGCGCAGGGCCGCGAGGAGATCGCCGCGGTCGTGCGCGACTGGTGCCGCGAGGCCGGCTGGACGGGGGCCGTCTGGACCGATCTGTTGCCGAACTATGCCGAGTTGCGGGGCGAGGCCTTCACCATAGATCGCGGCATCGCTTATCTGCGGACGCTGGCCGGCGAAAGCCTGGACGAGGCCGTGCGCTACATCGAGAACGCGCCGCTGGCGACCGACACGGCGCTCAGGCGGCGTCTTGCCGCCGATCCGTGGTGGCGGGCTCAGGCGATCCGCCTGGCGGCGGGTCGCTGACGGACCCGGCGGCGGGGGCCGCCGCCCCGCCGCGGGGCGCGACCCGCGCCAGGATGCCCGAGGCCATGAAGACGCCGATGGCCACGAGCGCCACGCCCGCCGCCTTCACCGCATCGACCTTCTCGTCGAGGAAGAGCGCGCCGCCGACGAGCGCCAGGATCGGCACCAGCGCCCCGAAGGCCCCCGTCTCGGCCGCGCCGAGCCGCTGGACGGCATGGCCGTAGAGGAGAAGGGACAGAAAGCCCATGACCAGGCCCTGCAGCAGCGCCATGACGATGATGGCCTGCGGCCCGGCACCCTCGAAGGGAACGCCGATCCAGACGAGGATCGGCAGCCCGACCACCCCGGACCAGAAAAGCCCGATGGCCAGCGCATGGATCGGCGTCAGCCCGCTCTGCCGGTAGACGACGGTGTAGACCGCCCAGAGCGCGGCCGCGGCCAGAAAGCACAGGTGACCGCGCCAGGCGCCGCTGTCCGCCTGGACGACGATCTGCCAGAGGCCGACTAAGGCGGCGCCGGCGAGGATGAGCCCCAGCCCGACCTTGCGGCGCGGCCCCGGCACCTCGCCCAGCATGATCGCCGCGGTCAGCGCCGTCCAGAACGGCAGCATGCCGGGCGCCAGCGCGCCCGCATCCGAGGCCGGCGCGAACTGCAGTCCCGACATCAGGATCGCCGGAAAGCCGATGCCGGCGCCGATGACCAGCATCAGCGTCCGCGGCCAGGAGAGGCCGCTGGGCAGCACGCCCTGGCGCCACATCACGGGCGCGACCAGGATCGCGGCGGGGACCAGCCGCAGCAGCAGGAGCTCCGGCACCGTGAAGGTTCCCTGCACGGCAAAGCGCGTGACGATCAGGAAGCCGCCCCAGATCATCACCGCCGCGCAGGCCGCGGCGATGCCGGTGCGCAGCTGCGTGCCGCTGGCGGCGCCCGTGCCGCGGGCGCCGCGCCCGGCGATGACTTCTTTGGTCACGCCGAGCACCGGGCGCCGCCGAGCACGCAGAACTTGGCGCAATGCGGATGGTTGAGCGCCACCGGCCGGTCGGCCTCGGCCAGCGTGCGGCCGAGCTCGAAGCGGGGGTCATAGGCCAGCAGCGTGCAGGCCAGCACGACCGGATGCGGCGCGCCGCGGCGGCGTACGACCATGCGCGCGTTCGAGCACATGACGCTGTCGGGGCTCTTGCCGAGGATGCCCCAGCAGGCCGTGGTGATCTCGGGCACGTCGGCCTCGGGGTCCATTTCGGGGAACAGCACCAGCCCGGCGGGGTCGTCGGCGGCGATCGCCAGGCCCTCGCGCGCGAACAGCGCGGCGAAGCCGGCGCGACAGCTGTCCTCGTCCTCGCCCCAGATCGAGCGGCCCGCCACCGCCATGCGGATGGCGTTGTCGCGCAGCCAGCGCATGCCGTCGAGCGTCTTGCCGAAGCTGCCCGCGCCGCGCTGCTCGTCATGCTGCGCGGCCGTGTAATGGTCGAGCGAGACGCGCAGGGTCAGGCGGCCCCCGTGCGCGCGCGCCAGCGCCAGCAGCTCGTCCTGCACCGCCGGCCGCATCATCGGGCGCATGGCGTTGGTCAGGATCAGCACCTCGAAGCCGCGCGCCAGCGCCAGCCTGGCCATAGCGCCGATCTCGGGGTTCATGAAGGGCTCGCCGCCGGTGAAGCCGATCTCGCGCGTCGGCCACCCGCGCGCCGCGACCTCTTCGAGATAGGTCTCGACCTCGGCGGCGGTCAGATAGACCAGGTCGTCATTGCTGGGGCTGGAGAGGATGTAGCAGTTCTTGCATTCGATGTTGCACAGAGTGCCCGTGTTGAACCAGAGCGTCTCGAGCGCCCCGAGGCGCACGCTGGCCCGCGCCTCGCCCTCGGCCGTGACGTAAGGGTCGGAGAATTTTGCGTGGACCAAAGCTTCCGCCGTGCTGCGGGTCATACGCACGCTCCCAATCTCGGTACTGCCACAAAATAGATACTGCGCACCGAAAGGAAATCTGATCGCTCGCAATGGCAAGCGCCATGCCGCCATCCATCACGTAGGCGTGCAGACGGGAACCAACCGCCGCGGAGCGAACGAACTGGGGGTCTTGAGCTGAAGTCCCCAGTGATCCGATCCACAGCCGGTTCCGCCGATCGCCGCCCCCGAAAATGTGACGCGCATCACAATTTCTGGTAGGCCCATGAAGTAGAATTCGCGTCATGCTAGCATCAAGGCTGGAGCCCGACATGCAGCGGATCGCGACTTTCCTCATTGCGCGCCCCTTCCTGTTCCCGGTCGGCGCGGCGCTCGCTGTTGTGCTGCTGCCGCTCGCGATCTGGCTCGACCTGACGCGCCTGACTGACCGGGCACTGACCCTTCAGGCCGAGCGCTTCAACGAGATGCTCGCCGATGTGCGCGACTACTACACCGTGAATGTCGAGGCGCCCGTCCTCGCCAATGCCGGCCGGCCGATGATCGTCTCGCACGAGCATGGCGGCCGGACGGGCGCCGTGCCGACCACGGCGACCATGGGGATCGAGCTCGGCGAAATCCTCGGTCGCCGCGGCGAGGTCTCGAACTTCCGCCTCGTCTCAGACCTGCCCTTCGCCTCGCGCGGGCCGCTCGAGCTCAGCTCCTTCGAGCAGCGCGCGCTGGCGCGGTTCCGCAGCCAGGCAGTGCCGGATCCCGCCTATACCGAGTTCAGCGGATCGCTGTTCAACCGGCGCGTCCATTTCGCCGGGCCGCTCATCATGGCCGAGGCCTGCGTCGTGTGCCACAACACGGCGCCCGACAGCCCCAAGCTCGACTGGAAGGTCGGCGACGTGCGCGGGGTGCAGACGGTCGAGCTCGAGCAGCCGCTGGCCGAGAGCCTGTTCTCCTTCACCTATCTGCTGGCCTATTTCGTCGGAGCGGGGCTCTTCGGCACCGCGGTCTCCCTGATCTTCTGGCACAGGGCGCGCGACTACCGCCGGCTCAACGCCGAGCTCGAGCTGGCGAACCACTTCCTGGCGCGCCTCTCCGACAGCATCGGTCGCTACCTGCCCGAGCAGATCTATCGCAGGATCTTCCAGGGCGAGCGCCAGGCGGTCATCTCGGCCGAGCGCAGAATGCTGACGATCTTCGTCAGCGACCTCAAGGAATTCACCGACACCGCCGAGCAGCTGCCGCCCGATGCGCTGACGCGGCTCCTGAACGAGTACTTCACCGAGATGTCGGAGATTGCGGGCAGGCATGGCGCGACCATCGACAAGTTCGTCGGCGACGCGATCATCGGGTTCTTCGGCGACCCGGAGACGCTCGGCGTCAGGGAGGACGCTGTGGCCTGCGTCCGCATGGCGCTGGCGATGCAGAGCCGCATGGCCGAGCTGAATGCCAGGTGGCTGGAGCAAGGCCTGCCGCACCCGCTCTCGGCACGGATCGGAATCCACACCGGGTTCTGCAGCGTCGGCAACTTCGGCAGCGCCGACCGGATGAACTACACCATCATCGGTGCGGCCGCGAACCTCGCGGCGCGTCTCGAGCACATCGCCGAGCCGGGCGGCGTGGTGGTCAGCCCCGACACCCACGGCCTGGTCGCGCGCGCCGTGCGCGCCCGAGCGATGGCGCCGGTCAAACTCAAAGGTTTCCGCGACGAGATCGTTCCATATTCCGTCGACGGCATGGCCGGGGGCATGGGCGATAACGAAACGCCCGGGCGTGATGCACCGAAGGCGCGGGCGGAGCGCGAGACGGAAGAGCGGCAGCACGCCAAGCTTCGGGCGCATGCCGCGGGCTGATCCGCCGCCATGGGATCAGCCGAGGCGTTCATTTAATCGTCAGGCGCCGCTGCCGGGCCTTGCCATCGTGCGGTGGACGGCGGCGATCCAGCTCTCGGGCACGACGCCCGCGAGGCTCGACTGGATCTTGTTCATCAGCCCGGGCACCACCTCGCGGTCGCCGCGCATCATGGCGTCGTAGCCGCGCCGCGCCACTTCGGCCGGGTCGGACTTCTGGTCGGTCGAGGCGAGCTTCGTGTCCTCGATGTCGGCCCGCTCGAAGAACTCGGTATCGGTCGGACCCGGCATCAGGCAGGTGACGGTGACGCCGCTGTCGTGCAGCTCGTCGGCGATGGCAAAGCTGAAATTGTCGAGGAACGCCTTCGAGGCGTTGTAGACGGCGTTGAAGCTGCCCGGCATGTGGCCGGCGATCGAGCCCGTCACGAGGATCCGGCCGCTGCCGCGCGCGCGCATCTTCTGCCCCGCCAGGTGCAGCAGCCGCAGCGTGCCGCGGACGTTCAGGTCGATCACCTGGCGCGTCTCCTCCCAGGGCTGGTCGAGGAAGGCGCCGCGGGCGCCGACCCCGGCATTGGCGATCAGCACCTCCAGGTCGCGCGCGCCGACTGCGTCCATCAGCCGGCGGGCGCCGTCCTCGGTGGCGAGATCGGCTTTCACGGGGGTGACCGAGACACCGTCGCGCAGCCGGGCGGCCGCGGACTCGATCTCGGGCTCGTCGGCGCAGAGGATCAGGTCGAACCCGTCCTCGGCGCAGCAGCGGGCGAGCTCGAGGCCGATGCCGCTCGAGGCGCCCGTGACGACCGCGAGACCCTTGCTCATGCGGCGGCCCTTTCGGTCTTCAGCACGACCTTGGTCCAATCGTTCTGGTTCGAGTGGAAGTTGGCGTAGCCGGCCGGCGCCTCCTCGAGCGGCAGGCGGTGGCTGATGAGGAAGGTCGTGTCGATCTTGCCCTCCTCGATCTTGGCCAGCAGGTCCTTGATATAGCGCTGGACATGCGTCTGGCCGGTGCGGACCTGCAGGGCCTTTTCCATCAGCGCACCCGTCGGGAACTTGTCGGCCATGCCGCCATAGACGCCGGGGATCGAGACGCGGCCGCCCTTGCGGACGGCGGTGATCGCCTCGCGCAGCGCATGGATGCGGTCGGCACCCATGCCGATGGTCTGCTTCACCGCGTCGAGCACGTTGTCGGGCGCGAAGCCGTGGCTCTCCATGCCGACGGCGTCGATGACGGCGTCCGGGCCGAGGCCGCCCGACATCTCCATCAGCGCCTCGAGCACGCTCGTCTGGCTGTAGTCGATCACCTCGGCGCCCAGCCGGCGGGCAAGCTCGAGCCGGCGCGGGACGTGGTCGATGGCGATCACCCGCGCCGCGCCCATGACTTTCGCGCTTTGCACGGCGAAGAGCCCGACAGGGCCGCAGCCCCAGACCGCGACCGTGTCGCCCTCGCCGATGTCGGCGTTGTCGGCCGCCATCCAGCCGGTCGGCAGGATGTCCGACAGGAACAGCACCTTGTCGTCGTCGAGCCCGTCGGGCACGACAATCGGGCCGACATCCGAGAACGGCACGCGGACGTATTCCGCCTGGCCGCCCGGATAGCCGCCCGTCAGGTGCGAATAGCCGAAGAGGCCGCTCATGGCGTGGCCGTACAGCGTCTCGGACACGTCCTGGTTCTCGACCGGGTTCGAGTTGTCGCAGGCCGAGTATTCCTTCCGGCGGCAGTGAAAGCAGCCGCCGCACGAGATGGTGAAGGGCACGACGACGCGGTCGCCCTTCTTCAGCGTGCTCTTCGGCCCGGTCTCGACGACCCGGCCCATGAACTCGTGGCCGAGGATGTCGCCGGTCCAGACGCCGGGGATCACCCCGTCATAGAGGTGCAGGTCCGAGCCGCAGATCGCGGTCGACGTCACCTCGATGATGGCGTCGCGCGGGTTGACGATCTCGGGATCGGGCACCGTGTCGACGCGCACGTCGTGGGTGCCGTGATAGGTCAGGGCGCGCATGGGCGGCCTCCTCAGTCGGCGTGTCTGCGGTTGCGGTTCGTGGCGATCTCGCCCGTCTCGAGCAGCATCTTCAGGCGCTTGAGGTCGTGGCGCACCTGGACGCGCGGCTCGCGCTGGAAAAGCTTGGCGAGGGTCTGGCCGAGCGTGCCGCCCGGCGGCACGTATTCGATCTCGGCCGTGACTTCTGTGCCCCGGCTGTCGGGTGCGTCGCGGAACTCGACCCGGCCGTGCATCTCGATGTCGGACCCCTCGACCGAGCGCCAGGCGAAGAGCTCGTCCTTGCGCGCGTCGACGGTCTCGGTCTCGATGGTCGCCTGACGGCCGGCCGGCGCCGCGATCGTCCAGCGCATCCGGGTGTCGCCGAGCTTTTCGACGCGCTCGATGTTCTCCATGAAGGAAAGGTTCGATGGCTCGCGCCAGAAGGCGAAAAGCTCGGCGCGCGGCTTGGCGATGGTCACAGTCCGCCCGACGATCGCGTACCGGCCGGGCTGGCTCCGCGCCGCCCGGCGCGGCGCGCTGTCGTGGGGGCGCGGCGCATAGGCGTCGCGCGACGAGAAATAATAGGCGGTCGCCACGCCAGCCAGGGCGCCGAGGCCGAGCACGACCCAAGGCGACGCCAGCGCCTCGCGATAGTCGCGGCCGCGGCGGCCATCATGACGCGGACGGTAGGGCCGCTTGTAGCGTTGCGGTCTGAATTCGAGTTCGGTGCTCATGCTCGGGCCTCCTTCGCGTCAGCCGATCTGCGCCTTCTGGGCGCCGGATTTGGGCTTTGCCTTGCCGAGGCTGGGCGCCTGGCCCATCGGCTCGGCCTTGTCGCGCGACGAGAACTCCGAGCGGCCGTCGAGCGACGGGCCCGACATCCAGGGGCCCTGCGGCGTCGGCTCGTCGAGCGACGTGTTGAGGAAGTAATAGCTGTGCTCGACGTTCTCGTGCGCCTCGGGCGTCGCGTTCGGGATCGGCAGCTGCGCCGAGAGCCCGCCGATGTCCTCGAGCACCGCCAGCCACTGCTGCTGGTGCATGGTGTCCCGCGCGATCAGGAAGGACAGCATGTCCTTCATGCCGCTGTCGTCGGTCATGTTGTAGAGCCGCGAGGCCAGCACGCGGCCGGTCGCCTCGGCGGTCACGTTGGCGAGCATGTCGGCCGCGAGATTGCCGCTGGCATAGATATGGCTCATGTCGAAGGGCACGCCATTGGCGTTGACCGGCATCGCCGACAGGCCCGACGAGAGAATGTGCCGCGGGTTCATGCCGCCCATGATCGCGTGGACGAGCGGGTCCTTTGCCGCCTCCTCCTGCGCGGTCACCGGCGCCCCTTCGAGGTTCAGCGCGACGGCGTGGCCGAGGAACTCGACATGGCTCAGCTCCTCGGTCGCGGTCATCATAATCACGTCGCGGTACTTCTTGTCGCCGCGCGCGCCCATCGCCTGGAAAAAGTACTGCATGGCGACGCGGATCTCGCCCTCGATGCCGCCGATCGCCTGCTGCAGGAACTTGGCGAATTGCGGGTCCGGCTTGTCGACGCGGACATGGTACTGAAGCTTGCTGGAATGGTAGAACATCGGCGCGCTACTCCTCTGCGCACTGGACATCGCGCGTGCCCGGCAGGGGCACGCGCGCTTGACTCGGGCGGGATGCCGGTCAGGCGGCCTGCGCGGCGCTGTCCATGTAGGCCTGGTGCTTGCGCTCGTCCTCGAGCCCGCGCTGGAAGACCGGACGATGCTCGGCCGGGATGGCGCTGTTCTCCGAGGCCTGCTGATAGGCCTGGATCGTATCGTTCTCGTTCGAGCTCATCGCCTTGAGCAGCGCGCTGTCGCCGCCCATAAGGTTGGCGAGCTTGATCTTCCCGGTCGTCAGCATCTGCTTCATGTCGCCTTCGGCCGGAATGTCCGCGCCGCAGGCCCGCGCCATGTCGTGCAGCTCGCGCATATGCCGCTCGTGGTCGCCGCGAAACTCGGTGACCTTGGCCTTGTGAGTGACACTCTCGAGCCGCTCGATCGTCGCCGTGTAGGCGGCGATGGCGTCGTGCTCGAGCATGATCATGTTCTCGACGACCGTCTTGAAGTCGCTGCCTGATCCGACAGTGGTAACCATTCTGGTTCTCCCTACGCAAATTGGGGACGATCTACTTCTGGGCGAATAACGGCGGGCGCCCGCGTCCGTTCCTGCCGCGACGGCCTGTCGCGTGATCTGGCTGGAGCGGTGCGGGCCGCAGCCGCCGCGCGTTGACCGGCCTTGCTGCAGGAGGTGGATCGCGCTATCCGGACGGCGCGTCGGGGCGTAGCGCAGTCTGGTAGCGCATCTGCTTTGGGAGCAGAGGGCCGCAGGTTCGAATCCTGCCGCCCCGACCAGAGCGTCTAAACGCCGTAATAGCTCCGGTACCACTCGACGAACGCCCGCACGCCCTCGCGGACGGGAGTCGCCGGCCGATAGCCGACGGCGGCGGCGAGCTCGGAGACGTCCGCGAACGTGTCGGGCGCGTCGCCCGGCTGCAGCGGCAGGTATTCCTTGATCGCCTCGCGCCCGACCGCCTCCTCGATGGCGGCGATGTACTCGCCCAGCTTCACCGGGGCGTTGTTGCCGATGTTGAAGATGCGGAAAGGCGCGTTCGAGGTGGCCGGGTCCGGCGCCTCGCTCGACCAGTTCGGGTTGGGCTCGGCCATTTGGTCCGAGACGCGGATCACGCCCTCGGCGATGTCAGAGACATAGGTGAAGTCGCGCGTGTGATTGCCGTGATTGAAGACCTTGATCGGCTCGCCGGCGATGATCGCCTTGGTGAACAGGAAAAGCGCCATGTCCGGCCGGCCCCAGGGGCCATATACGGTGAAGAACCGCAAACCGGTCGTCGGCAGCCGGAAGAGGTGGCTGTAGGAATGCGCCATCAGCTCGTTCGCGCGCTTGGTCGCGGCGTAGAGCTGCAGCGGGTGATCGACGCCCGCATGCTCCGAGAACGGCATCCGCGTGTTCGCGCCATAGACGGACGAGGTCGACGCATAGGTCAGGTGCGGCGTCCCGGCGTACCGGCACGCTTCGAGGATGTTCATGAACCCGACGACGTTCGCGCTCACATAATCCTGCGGGCATTCCAGGCTGTGCCGCACGCCGGCCTGCGCGGCGAGGTGAATGACGCGCTCGAAGCCCCTGCGAAACGTCGCCCGCACCGCCTCGACATCGACCAGATCGGCGCGGACGAAGTCGAACGATCCCTGCGCGGTCGCGGCGCCCTCGGCCAGCAGCTCCAGCCGGCGCTCCTTCAGAACAGGGTCGTAATAGGCGTCGACCGAATCGAATCCGACGACCCGGTCGCCGCGCGCGATGAGCGCCCTGGCGACGTGGAACCCGATGAAGCCCGCCGCGCCCGTGACGAGAATATCCATGCCTGCCCCCTGCCTGCCCCCTCGCGGCGCCTTGCCCGACGCACGCGACCGAAAGGCTGCGCCCCCGCCATCCCGTCGCTCTCCGACGGTTGAGGCGGATCTCGCGCGATCATCGCCCGTCCGCACCGGGATCGCCAGAGCGCGATCGCCAGCCCCGCTCGCCGCGCAGCGACCGGTCCGGCAGGCGACGGTCGCTCCCGCCCCGGACCATGCCACGGCCGGAACCATCCCACAGCACTGACGTTGGCAACCCGAGGTTTAGGTCTCGAGGGGGGTTCGGCGATGAACGCAGATGCTGCAGGCGCGGAGGTATCGGCACCGCCCGGCCGCCGTGGCGGAGCCCGATTTGACCCCGGCCGATACAATTGCCTAGAAGAGCTGCCCTTGGCAGACAGGAGCGTCGACATGAAGCTCTTCTCGCAGCAGAGCGCGGCCTTTTCGACGGTCGAGGACGAAGGGCCGGAGCAGCGGCTGCAGCAGCTGGCCGCCCAGCGCATCGCCATCGAGGGCATCTCGCCCTCGATCAATTGCGGCCGCTTCCCGGCCAAGGGCGTGGTGGGGCGTCATTTCGTGATCGAGGCCGACGTGTTCTGCGACGGTCACGACAAGATCGACGCCGCGTTGCAGACCCGCCGCGTCGGCGAGGACAGCTGGCGCGAAACGCGCATGCGCTTTGTCATCAACGACCGCTGGCGTTGCACGGCCGTGTTCGACGAGATCGGCGCACACGAGTTCCGCATCGTCGCCTGGCGTGACCTCTTCGCCGCCTGGCAGTCCGAGGTTGCCAAGAAGCATGCGGCCGACGTGCCTATCTCGCTCGAGCTGATCGAGGGGCGGCTGCTGATCGAGAAGACGGCCAAGGGTCACGACCACGCCTCGGACGAGGACGCCGCCGCCCTGCGCGACCTGCACGCCCAGCTGGAAAACGCCAGCGAGGGCGAGGCCTTCTCGATCCTGATGAACGGCGACACGACCACGCTGATGCGGCGCGCCGGCATCCGCACGAACCTGACGAACGACCGCTGGCTGCCGGTCTGGGTCGACCGCGAAAAGGCCTTGGTCAGCGCCTGGTACGAGCTGATGCCGCGCTCGATGTCCTTCGACATGGGACGGCACGGAACCTTCGACGACGTGGTCCAGCGGCTTCCCTATATCCGCGACCTCGGCTTCGACGTGCTCTATTTCCCGCCGATCCACCCGATCGGCCGGACGAACCGCAAGGGGCGCAACAACTCGCTGACGCCGGCGCCCGACGATCCGGGCAGCCCCTATGCGATCGGATCGGAGGAGGGCGGGCACGACGCGCTCCACCCCGAGCTCGGCGACTTCGACGCCTTCAAGCGGCTGGTCGACGCGGCGCGCGAGCACGGGCTCGAGATCGCCATCGACTTCGCCATCCAGTGCGCGCCCGACCACCCGTGGATCAAGGAGCATCCCGAGTGGTTCGACTGGCGCCCCGACGGCACCATCAAGTTCGCCGAGAACCCGCCGAAGAAGTACGAGGACATCGTCAACGTCCACTTCTACCGCGACGCCATCCCCGGCCTCTGGTACGCGCTGCGCGACATCGTGCTGTTCTGGGTCGGGCACGGCGTGAAGATCTTCCGCGTCGACAACCCGCACACCAAGCCCCTGCCCTTCTGGGAGTGGATGATCGGCGAGGTTCAGGCCGAGCACCCTGACACCATCTTCCTGGCCGAGGCGTTCACGCGGCCGAAGATGATGAAGCGCCTGGGCAAGGTCGGCTATACGCAGTCCTACAGCTATTATACCTGGCGCAATACCAAGCACGAGCTGACGGAGTATCTGACCGAGCTGACGTCGGGCGACATGCCATACGTCATGCGGCCGAACTTTTTCGTCAACACGCCCGACATCAACCCGGTGCCGCTGCAGACGAGCGGCCGGCCGGGCTATCGCACGCGCACGATCCTGGCGGCGTCCCTCAGCACGAATTGGGGCCTCTACAACGGCTTCGAGATCTGCGAGGGGGCGCCGGTGCCGGGCAAGGAGGAATACCTCGACAGCGAGAAGTACCAGCTCCGCGTCTGGGATTTCGACCGCCCCGGCCACATCAAGGACGACATCCGGCTGATCAACCGGCTGCGCGCCGAGCACCCGGCGCTGCGCCAGATGGAGGGGCTGCAGTTCTACAACTGCTGGAACGACCATGTGCTCTACTATGGCAAGTTCACGCCCGACCGTTCGGACTTCATGCTTTTCGCGGTGAGCCTGGACCCCCATCACGAGCAGGGCGGCCCCATCGAGGTGCCGCTGTGGGAGTTCGACCTGCCCGACCATGCGACGATCGACGCGCATGACGAGGTGACCGGCGCCGATTTCCAGTGGCATGGCAAGGCGCAGCATGTCTGGCTGACGCCGCATGACCGGCCCTATGCCATCTGGACGCTCCGGAACCCGGCCTCGGGCTCAAATTCGGCGGCAGCGCACGCATGACGCCTGCAGACGCATCCACCGCCGCCGCCATCGCCTCCACCCCGGTCACGCTCGACGCGCAGGACTGGTACAAGGATGCGATCGTCTATCAATTGCACATCAAGGCCTTCCAGGATTCGAACGGCGACGGGATCGGCGACTTTCCCGGCCTGATCCAGCGGCTCGACTATGTCGCCGAGCTCGGCGTCAACACGATCTGGCTGTTGCCGTTCTATCCGTCGCCCCTGCGCGACGATGGCTACGACATCGCCGACTATACCTCGATCAACCCGAGCTATGGGCGGATGGAGGACTTCCAGCGCTTTGTGCAAGAAGCGCACAGCCGCGGCATCCGCGTCATTACCGAGCTCGTCATCAACCACACCTCGGACCAGCATCCCTGGTTCCAGCGGGCGCGCAAGGCGCCGCCGGGCAGCCCGGAGCGGGACTTCTACGTCTGGTCAGATACGGACGAGAAGTGGCCCGAGACGCGCATCATCTTCACCGACACCGAAAAGTCCAACTGGACCTGGGACGACGAGGCCAAGGCCTATTACTGGCACCGCTTCTTCAGCCACCAGCCGGATTTGAACTTCGACAACCCGGCCGTGCTGGAGGAAGTGCTGAAGACCATGCACTTCTGGCTCGACATGGGGGTGGACGGGCTGCGGCTCGACGCGATCCCCTATCTCGTGGAGCGCGACGGCACGAACAACGAGAACCTGCCCGAGACGCACGAGGTCCTGAAGAAGATCCGCGCCGAGCTTGACCGCAGCTATCCCGACAAGATGCTGCTGGCCGAAGCCAACCAGTGGCCCGAGGACACGCGCCCCTATTTCGGCGAGGGCGACGAGTGCCACATGGGGTTCCACTTCCCGCTGATGCCGCGCATGTACATGGCGCTGGCGCAGGAGGACCGGCATCCCGTCACCGACATCCTCCGCCAGACGCCCGAGATCCCCGAGAGCTGCCAGTGGGCGATCTTCCTGCGCAACCATGACGAGCTGACGCTGGAGATGGTGACGGACGAGGAGCGCGACTACATGTGGTCGTTCTACGCGTCCGACCGCCGCTCGCGCATCAATCTGGGCATCCGCCGCCGGCTCGCACCGTTGCTCGACAATGACCGGCGCAAGGTCGAGCTGCTGAACGGGATGCTGTTCTCGATGCCCGGCACGCCCATCGTCTATTACGGCGACGAGATCGGCATGGGCGACAACTACTATCTCGGCGACCGCGACGGCGTGCGCACGCCGATGCAGTGGTCGGCCGACCGCAATGCCGGCTTCAGCCGCGCCAATCCGCAGCAGCTCTATCTGCCGACGATCCAGGATCCGGTCTATGGCTTCCAGGGCCTGAACGTCGAAGCGCAGGGCTCGAGCACCGGCTCGCTGCTCAACTGGATGAAGCGGATGATCCGCATCCGCAAGCGCCAGCGCGCCTTCGGCCGCGGCGAGCTCGACTTCATCTACCCGCGCAACCGCAAGGTGCTGGCCTATACGCGCACCCATGACGACGAAGTCCTGCTCTGCGTCTTCAACGTCAGCCGCAGCGCCCAGGCCGTGGAGCTCGACCTCGCCGATTATCGCAGCCGCGTTCCCGTCGAGCTCGAGGGCGGCATCACCTTCCCGCCGATCGGCGACCTGCCCTATATGCTGACGCTGCCGCCCTACGGCTTCTTCTGGTTCCAGCTGGCCGCCGCCGAGACGCTGCCCGAATGGCACAGCCCGCACCAGGAGATCCTGCCCGAGTTCATCACGCTGACCTGCCGCGGCCAGACCTGCGACGCCATCCTAACGGACGAGAACCGCCAGCGCCTGGCGCGCGAGGTGCTGCCCGACTTCCTGCAGCTCCAGCGCTGGTACGGCGCCAAGGGCGAACGGGTCCGCAAGGCCGAGGTCCTGCGCGGGCCGACGATCGGAACGGGCTTCACGCTGACCGTCGCGCAGGTCCAGACCGCGGATAGCGGCGAGCAGAGCTATTTCATGCCCATGACGGCGCTCTGGGGCGAGGAGCACATCCGGTTCGGGTCGCCGACGCTCGGCTGGACGCTGGCCAAGATCCGACGGACGAACCGCGTGGGAGGCCTGATCGACGCCGCCCGCGACCCGGACTTCGCCGAAGCGATGGTCGGTGCGATGCGCGCCGGCACCGAGATGAAGGACGATGGGCTGAGCTTCCGCGCCGAGGGCGCCGCTGGCATCGACCAGCTCGAGGAGGTCGACGAGGCCCGCGCGCTCGGCGTCGAGCAATCAAACGTCTCGATCGCCTTCGGCGACAAGGGTCTGCTCAAGATCTACCGCCGCCTGCGACCGGGCCGGCAGCCCGACATCGAGGTCGGCCGCTTCCTGACCGAGGTGGCGCATTATCCGAACACGCCCGCCTTCCTCGGCGAGGCGACGGTCGAGCGCGAGGGCGAGGAGCCCGCCACCATCGCCGCCTGCTTCGCCTTCGTGCCGAACCAGGGCGATGGCTGGAAGGCCATGGTCGAGGCGCTGGGCCGCGAGCTCGAGGACCGCGCGCTGGCCGGGTCCGAGACGCCGCCCTCCGCCCCGCCCGAGGAGGCGACGCATCTGCCCGAGCGCGAGGGCCAGCCGCCCGAGGACGAGGACGGCTTCCCCTATCCGCTGGACCTCACGCGCATTCTCGGCCGGCGCACGGGCGAGCTGCATCGGGCCTTCGCCACGCCGACCGACGACCCGGCCTTCGCGCTCGAGCCTGTCGCCGCCGAGGACATCGCCGAATGGGCCGCCGACACGCGCGCCCAGGCCGAGGACGCGTTCCGCCGGATGCGCGGGGCGGAAAGCGAGGACGCCCAGGTGCTGCTGGGCCGCCGCGACGAGGCGCTGGCGCTGATCGACCAGCTCGGCAAGATCAAGCCGCAGGGCAAGAAGTCGCGCCTCCACGGCGACTACCACCTCGGCCAGGTGCTGGTCAGCCAGGGCGACTTCTACCTCATCGACTTCGAGGGCGAGCCGCGCCGCACGATGGACGAGCGCCGCGCCAAGGGGTCGCCCTTGCGCGACGTCGCCGGCATGCTGCGCAGCTTCGACTACGCCGCCTTCGCCGCCATCGACAAGCTGCGCGCCCTCGGCCGGCAGACGCCCGAGGCGGAGGCGCTGGCCTGGACCTGGCGCGACCGCGCCGTCCGCCGCTTCCATGAAGGCTATGCGGCGGCCACCGAAAATCTCGAGACCATCCCCTCCAACGCCGAGGACGTGCTGCGTCTGCTGATGCTGCAAAAGGCGTTCTACGAGATCGGCTACGAGGCGGCCAACCGCCCGGCCTGGCTGTCGATCCCGGTGCGCGGCGTCCTCGCTCTGCTCGACCAGGAGAGCTGACCCATGCCTGTCAGGACACTGACCACCGCCGAAATGGCGGCCCCCATCTTGCCGCCCGAGATCGCCGCCGAGATTGCCGATGGCCGGCTGCGCGACCCCTTCCGCTGGCTAGGGCTGCACCAGAGCGACCGCGGGCTGAGGATCATCGCCTTCGATCCGGGCGCCCACGAAGCGGTCATCACCGGCACCGACGGCCAGCACGTCGCCACGCTCGACAAGGTCCACTCGGGGGGCGTTTTCGCGGCGCTGCTCGACGACCGGGACGAGCCTTTCGACTATTGCCTGGTCTTCTCGGGCGACGGCCGCGACTGGACGGTGCGCGACCCTTACTCCTTCGGCCCGGTGCTGGGCGAGATGGACGAGTACCTGCTGGCCGAGGGCCGGCACGCCGAGCTGTGGACCCGTCTCGGCGCCCATCCGACGGTGCACGAGGGCGTCGAGGGCACCACCTTCGCCGTCTGGGCGCCGAATGCGCGGCGCGTCAGCGTCGTCGGCGACTTCAACTTCTGGGACGGGCGCCGCCACCCGATGCGCCAGCGCTTCGGCGCGGGCGTGTGGGAGCTGTTCCTGCCCGGCGTCGAGCCGGGCTCCAAGTACAAATACGAGCTGCTCGGCGCCCAGGGCAACCCGATCCTCAAGGCCGACCCGGTCGGCTTCCGCCAGGAGCTCGCCCCCGGCACCGCCTCGATCGTCCACAAGCTGGCCGAGCCCGCGTCGCGCGGCACGCGCCCGCCGGCCATCGAGTCGCGCGAATGCCCGATGTCGATCTACGAGGTGCACCTCGGCTCGTGGCGGCGCGGCGATGGCGACCGGATCCTCAGCTATGACGAGCTGGCCGAGAACCTCGTGGCCTATGCGACCGATATGGGATTCACCCATCTGGAGTTCCTGCCGGTCTCCGAGCACCCTTTCACCGGCTCCTGGGGCTATCAGCCGACCGGCCTCTTCGCGCCGACGGCGCGCTATGGCGACCCGGACGGTTTCCGCCGCCTGGTGCACGCCTGCCACGACGCGGACTTGCGCGTCATCATCGACTGGGTGCCCGCGCACTTCCCCTCGGACGAGCACGGGCTCGCCCGGTTCGACGGCACCCGGCTCTACGAGCACGACGACCCGCGGCTGGGGTTCCACAAGGACTGGAACACGCTGATCTACAATTTCGGCCGGACCGAGGTCGCGAATTTCCTCCGCTCGAACGCGCTTTTCTGGCTCGAGCAGTACGGCATCGACGCGCTGCGCGTCGACGCGGTCGCCTCGATGCTCTACCTCGACTACTCGCGCAATGCCGGCGAGTGGATCCCGAACATCTATGGCGGGCGCGAGAACCTCGACGCCATCGAGTTCCTCAAATCCACCAACCACCTGATCTCCGAGCGCACCCCCGGCCGCCTGACCATCGCGGAGGAATCCACCGCCTGGCCCGGCGTCTCGAAGCCCGTCGACGAGGGCGGGCTCGGCTTCGATTTCAAGTGGAACATGGGCTGGATGCACGACACGCTCGAATACATGCAGAAGGATCCGGCCTGGCGCAAACACCACCACGGCCAGATGACGTTCAGCCTCGTCTATGCCTTCTCCGAGAACTTCGTGCTGCCGCTCAGCCATGACGAGGTCGTGCACGGCAAGGGCTCGCTGCTCGGCAAGATGCCGGGCGACCGCTGGCAGAAGTTCGCCAATCTGCGCGCCTATTACGGCTTCATGTGGACGCATCCCGGCAAGAAGCTGCTGTTCATGGGGTGCGAGTTCGGCCAGGAGCGCGAGTGGGACCACGACCGCAGCCTCGACTGGCACCTGCTCGAGCAGCCGGAGCATGCCGGGCTGCAGCGCCTCGTGCGCGACCTCAACCGCCTCTACCGGGACGAGCCCGCGCTCCATCAGCGCGACTGCGACCCGGCCGGCTTCGCCTGGATCGAGGGGGGCGATTCCGAACAATCGGTCTTCTCGTTCGAGCGCCGCGACGCGCAGGGCAACCCGGTCGTCGTCGTCGCCAACATGACGCCCGTGGTGCGCCACGACTATGCCATCGGCATGCCGCGCGGCGGCGTCTGGCGCGAGGTGCTGAACACCGATGCCGCCGATTATGGCGGCAGCGGGATCGGCAATGCCGGCCAGGTCGAGGCGACCGACACGCCGCTGCACGGCCGGTCCGCCTCGGCGTCGCTGACCCTGCCGCCGCTGGGGACCATTGTGCTGTCGCCCGGGGCGGGCTAGTTCATGCGCGGCGCGTGTGTCCCGAATTGGAACTGCGCGGCGCTGTCTTCGTTCAGCGAAAGCCCCGCCCGATCCTCTCCAGCCCGATCCCTCCCGGATCGAAGCCCAACACCTCGCATCGGTGAGCATTGAT
This sequence comes from uncultured Alphaproteobacteria bacterium, assembly GCA_963822985.1. Classification (GTDB taxonomy): domain Bacteria; phylum Pseudomonadota; class Alphaproteobacteria; order Rhodobacterales; family Rhodobacteraceae; genus Thermohalobaculum. The sequence goes on from CAWGJU010000006.1 coordinate 196,417, forward strand.
GACTGTGCGCGTCGACACCGGCCTGCCGCATCCCCTAGGGGCGACCTGGGACGGGTCTGGCGTGAACTTCGCGCTGTTCTCGGCCAACGCCGAGAAGGTCGAGCTCTGCCTCTTCGATCCGAACGGGCGGCGCCAGACCGAACGCATCCCGCTGCCCGAGCAGACGCACGAGGTGTGGCACGGCTATTTCCCGGACATCCGCCCGGGCCAGCTCTACGGCTATCGCGTCAGCGGCCCCTACGAGCCGTCGCGGGGGCACCGCTTCAACCCGCACAAGCTGCTGATCGACCCCTATGCCAAGGCGCTGGTCGGCGACCTGCGCTGGCACGACGCCTGCTATGGCTACCGCGTCGGCTCGCCGCGCGAGGATTTCAGCTTCGACCGGCGCGACAGCGCCTTCGTCATGCCGAAATGCCAGGTGGTCGACACCGCGCACACCTGGGGCGAGGACATCCGGCCCCGTCGCTCCTGGGCCGAGACGGTGATCTACGAGGCGCACGTCAAGGGCATGACGGCCCGCCATCCCGACCTGCCGCCGAACCTGCGCGGCACGTTCGCGGGGCTGGGCGACCCCCGAGTGATCGACCATCTGGTCAGGATCGGCGTCACGGCGATCGAGTTGCTGCCCGTGCAGGCGTTCTACGACGACCGCCATCTCGTCGAGAAGGGCCTCACCAACTATTGGGGCTATAACACCTTCTGCTATCACGCGCCCGCCGCCCGCTACATCTCGCCCGGCCATGGCATCGACGAGTTCCGGCTGATGGTGAAGCGGCTGCACGAGGCCGGCATCGAGGTCATCCTCGACGTCGTCTACAACCACACGGCCGAGGGCAACCATCTCGGCCCGACGCTCAGCTTTCGCGGCATCGACAACGCCAACTACTATTTCCTCGCCGAGGACCCGCGCTTCTATTTCGACACCACCGGCTGCGGCAACACGATGAACCTCCGGCATCCGCGCGTGTTGCAGATGGTGATGGATTCGCTGCGCTACTGGGTGCAGGAGTGCCATGTCGACGGGTTCCGCTTCGACCTGGCGACGCAGCTCGGTCGCGAATACGATAACTTCGATCCCAGCGCGATCTTCTTCGACTCGATCGCGCAGGACCCCATTCTCAACACGGTAAAGCTGATCGCCGAGCCGTGGGATATCGGCCCGGACGGCTATCAGCTCGGCAACTTCCCGCCGGGGTGGTCCGAGTGGAACGGCGCCTATCGCGACACGGTGCGCAGCTTTTGGAAGGCCGACGACCACACGCTGCCCGGCATGGCCGCCGGGCTGCTCGGCTCGGCCGAGATGTTCGAGCACCGCGGCCGGCGCAGCTGGGCCAGCATCAACTTCGCCACCGCGCATGACGGCTTCACGCTCGCCGACCTCTGGGCCTACAACGGCAAGCACAACGAGGCGAACCTCGAGGACAATCGCGACGGCCATGACGACAACCGCAGCTGGAACTGCGGCGTCGAGGGTCCGACCGACGACCCGGACGTGCTCGAGAGGCGCGCCCGGCTTCGGCGCGCGACGATGGCGACGCTGCTGCTCAGCCATGGCGTGCCGATGATCCTGATCGGCGACGAGCTGCTGCGCACCCAGGGCGGCAACAACAACGCCTACTGCCAGGACGCCGAGATGAACTGGCTCGACTGGGAGGAGGGCGACCAGGCCTTCTGCGACTTCGTCGCCGGCCTTACGGCGCTGCGCCGCACCCGGCCCCTGTTGCGCGTCCAGAAGTTCCGCCATGGCCGGCCCGTCGGACAATCCAAGATCTCGGATGTCGCCTGGTTCCGGCCCGAGGGCACGCCGATGGAGTCCGAGGACTGGCACGGCACGGGCGGGCGCGTCATGCTCATGCTCAGCGGCGTGGGCCAGCGCTCGCTCGTCCTGATGTTCAACCCGCTCGGCGATGACGCCGAGTACACGATGCCCGAGCTGGTCGCCGGCACGAAGTGGCGCTGGCTGCTCGACACCGGCGACGGGACGATCGAGCCGGGCTGGGAGCCGATCGATCCGGGCGCGCCGATCGTTGTCGGCGGCCGGGCGATCTGCGTGCTGGAGACGTTGGAGGTGTTGCGATGACCATGATCACGCGCGAGCGGACAGCCGAGGCGACCGCGGCCGCGACCAGCCTGTTCCGCCGCAGCTGGGGCGCCGATCCCGTGGCCGACGGCCGCTGGCGGTTCCGCCTCTGGGCGCCCGGCCGGGAGAGGATGGGCCTCGTCCTCGGCGGCACCGAGCATGCCATGGAGAAGGACGCCGAAGGCTGGTTCCAGGCCGAGCTCGACGCGCAGGCCGGCACGGAATACGCCTTCGCGCCGCCCGGCGGACCGAACGTCCCCGACCCCGCCGCCCGGGCCCAGGCCGGCGACGTGCACGGGCCCTCGGTCCTCGTCGATCCCGAGGCCTATCAGTGGCGCTGCACCGACTGGCGCGGCCGCCCCTGGCACGAGACCGTGCTCTACGAGCTGCATGTCGGCACCTTCTCGCGCTCCGGCACGTTCGACGGCGTCCGCGACCATCTCGACCACCTGGCGGAGACCGGCGTGACCGCGATCGAGCTCTGCCCCGTCGCGCAGTTCTCCGGCAATCGCGGCTGGGGCTATGACGGCGTGCTGATGTATGCGCCCCATGTCGCCTATGGCGGGCCCGAGGGGCTGAAGCGCCTGGTCGACGAGGCGCACGAGCGTGGGCTGATGGTCTTCCTCGACGTCGTCTACAACCATTTCGGCCCGGACGGCAGCTATCTGCACATGTACGCGCCCGAGTTCTTCCATCCGGAGCGCGAGACGCCCTGGGGCGCCTCGATCGCCTTCGAGCGCGCGCCGGTGCGCAACTTCTTCATCGAGAACGCGCTCTTCTGGCTCGACGAGTACCGCTTCGACGGCCTGCGCCTCGACGCCGTCGACCAGATCGAAGAAGAGACCGAGGAGCCGGTCCTGGAGGAGATCGCCCGCGCGGTGCGCGAGCACGGCTTCGACCGGCCGGTGCACCTGACAACCGAGGACGACCGCAACGTCACTTGGATGCACGAACGGAACGAGGATGGCAGCCCCAAGCTCTATGACGGCGAGTGGAACGACGACTGGCACCACGTCGCGCACGTTCTGGCGACCGGCGAGAGCGAGGGCTACTACTACGACTATGCCCGCGCCGCCTGCCACAACATGGCGGTCGCGCTGCGCGACGGATATGTCTACCAGGGCGAGCACTCGCCCTTCCGCGACCATGCCGAGCGCGGCGTCCCCTCCGCGCACCTGCCGCCGCCGGCTTTCGTCAATTTCCTGCAGAACCACGACCAGACCGGCAACCGCGCCTTCGGCGAACGGCTGACCGCGCTGGCCGAGCCCGAGGCCGTGCGCGTGTTGACGGCGCTCCTCCTCCTTTCGCCCCACACCCCGCTGCTGTTCATGGGCGAGGAATGGGGCGAGACGCGGCCCTTCCAGTTCTTCACCGACTTCCATGGCGAGCTCGCCGACGCCGTCCGCGAGGGGCGCCGCCGCGAATTCGCCAAATGGCCGAAATTCGCGGACCCGGACCTGCGCGAGCACATCCCCGATCCGAACGATCCCGAGACGTTCAACCGCTCCAAGCTCGACTGGGCGGCGTCGCAACGCAACGTCGGCAAGCGCCGGCAGCGCCTTTTCCGGCAGCTGCTGCAGATCCGCGAGGCCGAGATCATGCCGCGGCTGGCCGGCATCGGCGGCCACGCCGGCGAGGCCGAGCTGCACGGCGCGCGCGGCATCGTCGCCAGCTGGCGGATGGGCGACGGCAGCCGGCTGCGCATCCTCGTCAACCTGGGCGGCGAGCCCTTCGAGTACACGCTGCCCGGCCGCGAAATCTTCCACATCAGCGACACCGCCGAGGACGACTGGGCGATCCGCGTGACGATCGAGGACGCATGACCCCGCTCGCCCGGCTCTGCGCCTCGCACGGCATCGAGCCCACCTATCGCGGCATCGACGGCCGCGATCACGTGGTGCCCGAGACCACGCTGGCCGAGCTCGCCCACATCTTCGGCCTGACAAGCGAGTCGCATGCGCCGCCGCCCGGCATTGCCGAGGCGCTCGCCGAGCGGCAGCCGCCAGCCTGCTTCGTGCCCGAGGCGCTGCGGGCCGCGCGCGCCTGGGGCATCACATGCCAGGTCGCCTCGCTCTGCTCGGCGCGCAATCTCGGCATGGGCGATTTCGCCGACCTCGCCCGGCTGGCCGAGGTCACGGCCGCCGAGGGCGCCGACTTCCTCGGCATCAACCCTCTGCACGCGATGTTCTGGTCCGACCCCGCCCGGATCAGCCCGTTCTCGCCGTCGAACCGGCGCCTGCTGAACCCGATCTACGTCGCGCCCGAATGGATCGACGGCTTCGACGGGCTGACGGCGGAGGAAGCCGCCGAAGCCGCGCGCCTGCGCGAGGCCCGGCTGGTGGACGGGCCGGGCGCGGGCGCGCTCAAGGACCGGGTGCTTCGACGGCTGTTTTCCGCGAGGCCGCCCGATGATCGCGAATTCGAGGCGTTCATTCGGGAAGGTGGCGCGCCGCTCCGGGCGCATGCGCTGTTCGAGACGGTCTCGGCCGAGATGGCCCGCCAGGGCCATGGCGCCGGCTGGCTCGGCTGGCCCGCGCCTTATCGCGACTGTCATGCCCCCGAGGTCGCCGAACTCGCCGACCGCAACCAAGACGAGATTTTCTACCATCTTTGGTTGCAGTGGCAGACCGACCGCCAGCTTGCCCGCGTGCAGAGCACGGCGCTCGGCGCCGGGATGCGCGTCGGCCTCTACCTCGACATCGCGGTCGGCGCGACGGCCGACGGCTCGTCGACCTGGACCGATCCGCAGCGCACCGTGCCCGAGCTCAAGATCGGCGCGCCGCCCGACGATTTCAGCCTCGCCGGCCAGGATTGGGGCCTCGCCCCAATCTCGCCCGTCGTCATGTCCGAGCGCGCGGGCACGCCCGTCGCCGACATCATGACCGCCGTCATGCGCCATTCGGGCGCCGTCCGCATCGACCACGCGATGAGCCTCGCCCGGCTCTGGCTCATCCCCTTCGACAAGCCGGCGCTCGAGGGCGCCTATATCCGCTATCCCCTCTCGGCCCTGCTCGCGCGCCTCGCCGAGGCGTCGCAGGCGGCGCGCGCCATCGTCATCGGCGAGGACCTAGGCGTCGTGCCGGATGGCTTCCGCCCGCTGATGGCCCAGCGGGCGATCCACTCCTACAAGGTCTGGTTCTTCGAGCGCGGCGAACACGGGCTGCCACAGGTCGAGGGCTGGCCCCGCCACGCCCTCGCCTGCCTCGGCACGCACGACATGGCCACCGTCCCGGGCTGGGCGGCGGGCCGCGACATCGACCTGCGCGAGCGCTTCGGCGTGCACGACGCGGTCGCGGCCGAAACGGCGCGCGACGAGCGGCGCGAGGACAAGGCGCGCATCGCCCGCCGGCTCGGCGCCGCCGACGACACGCTTTCGCTCTCGCTCGCCATGCATGCGCACATGGCGGCCAGCCCCTGCCGGCTGGCGGCGCTGCAGATGGAGGACGCGCTCGGGCTCGAGGCCCAGATCAACGTGCCCGGCACGATCGACGAGTATCCGAACTGGCGCAACCGGCTGCCTGCCGATGTCGAGGCGCTGGCGGACGATCCCGGCTTCCGAGCGCATGTCGAAGTGATGCGAGAGGCACGGCCGCGATGACCGAAACGAACCAGCTCCAGGGCCGATCCCCGGGCCGATCCCAGGGCCGATCCCAGGGCCGATCCCAGGGCCGATCCCAGGGCCTGCCGAGCGCCACCTATCGCCTGCAGTTCCGCACCGGCATGGATTTCTCGCGGGCCGCGACGGTCGTCCCCTATCTGGCCGGGCTCGGCGTCAGCCATCTCTACGCCTCGCCGATCTTTCAGGCGCAGAAGGGCTCGACGCATGGCTACGACGTCACCGACCATCGCCGCTTCGACGACGAGCTCGGCGGGTTCGACGGCTTCTGCGCGCTCTCGGACGCGCTGAAGGCGCACGGGCTCGGCCTGATCCTCGACATCGTGCCGAACCACATGGCGGCCTCCGTCGAGAACCCCTGGTGGGCGGACGTGCTGCGCCACGGCCGCGAGAGCCGCTATGCCGGCCATTTCGACATCGACTGGGACGCGCCCAGCCTGGTGCTGCCGATCCTCGGCCAGCCCTATGGCGACGCGCTCGAGGCCGGCGAGCTGACGCTCGGCCGCGACGAGGACGGCTATGTGCTGCGCTATTACGAGCACGCCTTTCCCCTCTCGCCCGCAACCACCGCGACCATTGCGGAGGCGGCCGGCCTCGACCGCTCCGCCCACGTGGACGACGCGACGCTCGCGCGCCTCTCCGGCGACCGCGAGCTGATCCACCGCATCCACGAGGCGCAGCCCTATCGCCTCGCCTATTGGCGGCTCGCCCGCGACGGGCTGACCAACCGCCGCTTCTTCGAGATCTCGGACCTCGTCGGCGTCCGGGTCGAGGAGCCGCGCGTCTTCGACGACGTGCACCGCTTCCTGTTCGAGATGATCGAGGCGGGCCGCGTCGACGGCGTGCGCATCGACCATGTCGACGGCCTCGCCGACCCGACCGGCTATCTCGACCGTCTGGCGCACGAGCTGCCCCGGCCGGTGCCGATCTGGGTGGAGAAGATCCTCGCCCGCGGCGAGGTCTTGCCGGCCGACTGGCCGGTCGCCGGCACGACGGGCTACGAGTTCGCCGACCTCGTCGCCGCGACCGTCACCGACCCGCGGGGCGTGCCGGTCCTCTCCGAAGGCTACGATGCCTTCACCGGGGCCGAGCACGACTACGAGGCCATGCGCCTCGAGGCCAAGCACGAGATCCTGCGCCAGAACCTCGCCGCCGAGCTCGACCTCCTGACCGGCCTCGCCGAGACGACGCTGACCGACGATCCCTCGGGCCGCGACTGGGGCCGCGACAGCTTGCGCCAGGCGATGATCGGCATACTCGTGGCCCTGCCGGTCTACCGGACCTATCTGCGCGACGGGCCGCCATCGGCGGCCGACCGCGCGATCCTCGAGCGCGTGCGGGCCGAGGCGCCGGGGCACGCCAATCTCGACGAGACGGGCGCCATCGACGCCGTCATGAACCACCTGACCGATGCGGCCAGCGAGGCCGACCGCCGGCTGCGCACGCGGCTGCAGCAGACCAGCGGCGCGCTGATGGCCAAGGCGGTCGAAGACACGCTTTTCTACCGCTACAACCGCCTGATCTCGGCCAACGAGGTCGGCGGCGAGCCGGACCACCCCGCGCTGCCGCCATCCGCCTTCCACGAGGCGATGCGCCGGCATGGCGGCACGGCGCTGAACGCGACGGCCACGCACGACACCAAGCGCGGCGAGGACGCCCGCATGCGCATCGCCGCCATGGCCGAGCTGCCCGATGCCTGGCTCGGCGCCGTGGCCGCCTTCGACCGCGAGATCGGCGAGGGCTTCGACGACGCTGAATCGCGCTGGCTCTTCTACCAGGCGCTGCTCGGCGGCTGGCAGCAGCCGGCGGATGACGGGCTGCGCGACCGCATGAAGACCTACATGGAAAAGGCGGTGCGCGAGGCCAAGCGGCAGACCAGCTGGCTCGGCCCCGACGAGGACTACGAGGCCGGGCTGATGGCCTTCATCGACCGCGCCTTTGCCTCGCCGCGCTTCCTGGGCCTCGTCGACGACCTGACGGCGCCCTTCATCGAGACGGGCCGGCGCAAGTCGACGGTGCAGCTGGCGCTGAAGCTCCTGGCCCCGGGCATCCCCGACATCTACCAGGGCACCGAGACCTTCGACCTCAGCTTCGTCGACCCCGACAACCGGCGGCCGGTCGATTTCGCGGGCCTGCGCGAGCCGCCCGACAGGGACGACGCGCCGCACGGCAGCGCGCTCAAGGCGCCGCTGATGCGCTTCGGCCTCGCACTCCGGCGCGACGGCCCGGAACTCTTCGAGGCCACCTACCGGCCGTTGGAGCTGCCGCAGGACGAGCGGCTGCTCGCCTTCACGCGCGAGGCGGGCGCCACGCGTCTCCTGCTGGTCGCCGACCTTTCCGGCCGCCGCCGCGACGCCCCCCTGCCGGAAGCCATCCCCGACAGCCGCTTCAGCGCCACTTTCCCCGATGGAGCCGTGGACCGCGACGCCATCGCCGCAGCGCTCGCCGACACCTCGGTCTTCATCGGCTTGTCGACCTGATACTTACTCCGCCGCCGCGACCGGCAGCGGCCGGCGCGGGCTTTGCGCCGGCTGCACGTCGCGGGCCAGCTGGCGCGCCCGGACCTCGGCCCGGTGCTGTGCGAAGACGATCTCCTGCGCCGCCTGGCCGATCGCTCGTCGCCGGCGCTCGGGCAGGTCGAGCGCCGCCAGCACGTCCTCGGCCGTGCCTGCGATGACGACGGCGCCCTCCGGGAACAGCGCGTCGAGCCCCGGCCAGCGGTCCGATATGATCGGCACGGCGCAGGCGGCCGCCTCGAAGAGCCGCACGCTGGGCGACCAGCCGGCGGCCACCATCGCGGCGCGCGTGACGTTCAGCGTGAAGTCCTGGGCATTGTAAAAGCGCTGGTGCTCGCCCGGCGGGCAATGCTCGATGCGCCGGACGTTCGCCGGCCAGCCGATCTCGGCCGGGTACTGCGGGCCGGCGACGGCGAAGCGGTCGCGCGGACGCCGCCGTGCCGGCTCCAGCAGCAGGCGCTCCAGCGCCGGTTGCCGGTCGTCGCTGTAGGTGCCGAGATAGCCGAGCCGCCAGCGGCGCGGCACCTCGGGCTGGTGGCCATAGCGGGCCACGTCGACCGTGCAGTAGAGCGCCACCGCGCGGCGCGCGCCGTACTCGCCCTCCAGCCGCCCCAGCGTCGGTCCGCCCGTGAACGAGAAATACGTGTCGAAGAACGGCACCTGCCGCCGGGCGATGTACTCCTCGTCGCCGCGCGCGAGCTTGGCGAGCGTGATCGGCGTGTCGATGTCGTAGAACGCCAGCGGGCCGCGCGCCGTCTGGACCGCCCAGTCGATGACGGCGACGCCCTCGGGAACGTAGGAACCGACAAGCACGGCATCCGCCTCGCGCACGATGCGGGCATGGCGGGCACGCAGATCGTCGAGGTCTCGATAGAGCTCCAGCCGGGCGAAATCCGGATCCGGCAGGTCGCGATGCGCCGCATACCAGGGCACGTCGCGCTCGAGGAAGGTCACGCGCCCGCCCTGGGCCGCGAAGGCGCCGAGCAGCGCGCGCCAGGTCGTCGCATGCCCGTTCCCCCAGGACGAGCTCAGCGTCAGGCCGAGCACCACGAGGTGCATCACGCCACCGCCCCGATCACGTCCGGCCGCCCCGACAGAGCCGGCAACAGCAGCCGCTCGACCTGCTCGGCGCGCCGGTCATAGGTGTGCTCGGCCAGCACGCGCGCCAGCGCCCGCCGCCCGATCTCGGCCGCCCGCTCGCGCGTCAGCGCGTGCAGGTGCTCGGCGACTTCGGCGCCGTCGCGCGCGACCAGGATCTCCTCGTCGGGCTCAGGAACAGCTCGATCCCCTCCCAGGCGTCGGTGATCAGGCAGGCGCCCGCCCCCGCCGCCTCGAAGACCCGCGTCGCCGGCGAGAAGCCGACCGGCGCCATGCTGTCCCTGGCGACGTTCAGAACGGCGAGCGGCGTCGCGTTGAAAGCGTTGTGGTCGCGCGTCGGCACATGGCCGAGCCGGCGCGACGTTGCCCGGCACGGCCTTATCGTCCCAGCCATTGCCGCCCAGCAGGAAGCGCCCCTCCGGCAGCCGGCGCGCGGCGTCGAGGAAGAACGCCTCGACCCGCGCCTCGCGATCGGGCAGCCGGTTGGCCAGGAAGCCCAGCGTCGCCTCGAAGCGCGGCTCGGGCGGCACGGGATGATGCGTCTCGGGGTCGAGCGCGTTGTAGATCGCGTGGCATTCGCGGGCGCCGAGCTCGCGATAGCGCCGCGTCACCGGCGGCCCGCCGCCATAGGTCAGCACGAAGTCGAGCTCGGGCAGCAGCGCGGCGCAGCGGGTGCTCGGGGTCTGGCGCGATCTCGGCCTGCGTCGCCGGCGCGTCGACGTCGAGAAACACGCGCAGCGCGCCCGGGGCCGCGGCGCCATGCACGCCCTGCAGCAGCTCGGTGTCGAGCACCCCCACGCCGCTCGTCTTCACCACCACGTCGAAGCGCCGCGCCTGCGCCAGCACCGAGGCGAGGCCCGCGGGGTCGGGCTCGAAGACCACGACCTCGCACCAGTCGGGCGGCGCGATGTCGGCGTTCTCCTGGCGGCTGTAGGCGCGCGGCTCGAAGAAGGTGATGCGGTGGCCGCGCCCGTGCAGCGCCCGGATCAGGCCGCGGTAATAGGTGGCTGCGCCGTTCCAGTAGGACGACAGCAGGCTCGACCCGTAGAAGCCGATCCTCATGCCGCCGCCCCCTCCCTCCGGCGCAAGGCCAGGCCCAGGCCGGGGTCGATCCGGCCCAGCAGTCCGCAAAGCTCGTCGACGCGGTGCGCGCAGCTGTGCCGCGCCCTGATGCGCTCGAGCCCGCTGGCGGCGAGCGCGCGCCGCGCCGCAGGATCGTTCTTCAGCAGCCGCATATGCGCCGCCGCCTCGGTGCCGGTCCGCGCCACCAGAAAATCGGTGCTTGGCACGAACAGCTCTTCGCTGTCCCGCCAGGGCGCGCTGATCAGCGGGATGCCGCAGGCCAGCGCCTCGAACACCCTGATCGTCGGGACGCCCGGCAGGGCGCTGGCATAGAACCGGCGCGGCACATGCACCGTCATAAGGTGGCGCGCGAAGGCGCCCGGCACATCGGCGTTGGCGAGCCAGCCGCGATAGCGTGCGCCCGCTTTCGCCAGCCGGTCCAGCGCCTCCTGCGGAAAGCGCACGCCGTGCACCTCCAGGCTCGCGCCGACCGCCTCGGCCGGGCCGATCAGGAACGCCTCCAGCTCGGCGCTGCGCTCCTCGTCGCCCCAGTTGCCGATCCAGACGATGTCGCCCTCAGGAGGAACCTCGGGATGCGGCCGGAAGAGGCGCGTGTCGGCCGCCTCGTGCCAGGTCCAGACGCGCCGCCCCCAGCCGCGCGCGAGATAGACCGCGCGCAGCGCCTCGCCGAAGGCCAGCACGCCGTCATAATCCGAGAGGTCGTAGGCCGCCATCTCCGCCGGCGCCGAGACCGCGCGATGGTGCGTGTCGTGAAACAGCAGCGTGAAGCGGCCGCCCTGCGCCCGGCGGCGGCCGATGGCGCGGACGATCTCCGGGTCGGTCCACTCGTGCACGACGACCAGCCCGGCGCCGTCGATCGCGCGGTCGATGTCCTCGACGCCGCGATACGTCCGCGAGACCAGCCCGGGGAACCGCCGGGCGAAGCCCGCCTCGGCCTCGGGCGCTTGCCGGCGCAGATTGGCGCGGCTCCAGCCGCCCTCCGGCTCCCACGCCACCGCCTCGTGGCCGCGGGCGACCAGCTCGGTCAGGACCCCGCGCAGGAAATGCGCGTTGCCGTGGTTCCAGTCCGAGACCAGCGAATGCGTGAACCAGGCGATGCGCATCAGACGGACGCTCCGGCCGTCGCCGCCGCCCGGTAGGCCGCCAGCATGCCGCGCGCCGTCCGCGCGACCGTGTACTGCCCGGCCCGCTCGCGCGCCGCCGCCGCGATCCGGGCGCGCAGGCCGGGATCGTCGGCCAGCCGGTTGACGGCCACGGCCAGGCCGGCAGGGTCGCGCGGGTAGAAGAACAGCGCGGCGCCGTCCCAAAGCTCGCGGAAGGTCGGGATGTCGGACAGCACGAGGGCCGCCCCGCTGTTGGCCGCCTCAGCCACGCCCAGCCCGAACGGCTCGTGCAGAGACGGCGCGACGAAGACCGACGCGGCCGCATGTTCGCGCGCCATGTCGGCCCGGTGCAGCTGGCCGAGGCAGCGCACATTGCACAGGACCGGGGCGCTCGCGCCGTCCGGGGCGACGCATTCGCCGGCCAGCCGCACGGGCCAGCGGATCGTCGCGGCGGCGCCCTCGAGCGCCATGAAGTTCTTCGATGCGTCCCAGACCCGGCCGGCGGCGAGGACGACGTCTTGCTTCGGCTCCGGCACACCTCCCGGCGCGACGCCGTTCAGCACGGCGCGGGGCGCGCGCTCGAGGCCATAGACGCGCCGCAGCATCGCCGCGAAGGCGCGGCTCGGCGCCACGGCAACCGCGGCGGCGCGAAGGCCTGCGCCGACCGCCTCGCGGTGCCATGCCCACTCGGCCGGGGCCGGCCCGCCATGCGTGCCGCGCCACCATGTCTCGACGCAGGAATGCGCGACGGTCACGACCGGCATCGGGAACGGCCCGCCGGCAAAGGCCGGCTGGTTCAGCTGGACGAGATCCGCCCCCCAGGCGCGGGCGGCCGCCGCGATCGCCCGCGCGCCAGAGCGCAACTCCCGGCCATCCGCCACCCAATCGAGCGGCGCCGCCACCATTGTCCAGTCCAGCCTCGGCACCGCCGCCAGCTCGGCGCGCTGGTCGCGGCTCGGCGGCGGCCCGATCACCCCCAGCCGGACCGCCACGCCGTTGCGCGCCAACTCGGTCCCCAGCGTGACGGAATAATTCCAGACACCGCCGACGGCGTCCGTCGTCATGAACAGCCGCAGGCTCATCGGGCGGTCCCGGCTTCCAGCTCCTCCAGCGGCACGGGACGCGCCTCCTGGATGTCGCTGAACCGATCGAAAAGCCCCAGATAATGGTCGTGCGCGCGCTCCCAGGCGCGCTCGTCCGGCCTGCCCCAGAGCTTCCGGTAGTCGGGCGAGCTCGGATACGGATAGAGCGGCACCGGGTCGTTCGCCCAGACGCCCGCCGCCCGCATCGTCTCGCGCCAGCGCTCGATCTGCCCCGGATCGTCGCCCGCCATCTCGATCAGGTTCGCCTGCACGAAAGGCACATGCCGCCTGGCGAGCAGCAGGCGGTCCGTCAGCTCGTCTGTCGACATGCGGCACTTTTTGTCGAGCGCGTCGCGACCCGCCTCGCTCAGGCTCTCGACGCCCGCCTCGATCGAGACGCAGCCGGCGGCGCCCAGCAGCCGGATCATCTCGGGCTTCCAAAGGTCGATCCGCGTCTGCACGCCGAACGTGACCGGCCGCGCGCGCAAAAGCTCGAGCAGCTCCTTCCAGGGCAGGAAGATCTCGTCGACGAAGTAGAGATACTCCACACCTTGCCCGATGAGCCCGTCGATCTCCTTTGCCAGCACGCCGAGGTCGCGACGCCGATACGCGTCGCGGAAGTCGATCTTGGCGCAGAAGCTGCAATGGTACGGGCAGCCGCGCGACGCCTCGATCTCGGCGCCCGGCCCCTGAGGCGCACCGTCGAAGCGGTGGTGGTGATGCCGGTGCCTCGCGACCCACCCATCCGGCCAATGCAGCGCCGGCAGACCGGCGAAGGCAACCGAGCGCGGCCCACCCGTGACGACCGTCTCGCCCTCCTCGACGAAAGCCAGCCCGGCGATCTCCCTCGACGGCCGCCCCTCGGCGATTTCGACGACCGCCTCCTCGCACTCGCCCCGGACGACCATGTCGCAGCCCAGCTTGCCCAGCGCTGCGCCGGGCGTGGCCGAGCCGTGCGGCCCGACCGCGACCGTGCGCCCGCCGTGCGGTCCCAGCGCGTCGAGAAACGCCCGCGGCACGTTCAACTCGGGCTGCGCGCAGCGCCAGAACAGATAGGTCGGCGCCGTCGTGACCACGGTCATCTCCGGCCGCCAGCCCGCCACCGCTTCGGCGATGCCCTCCATGTCCATTCCGTCCAGCGCGCCGTCGAAGATGCGCGCCTCGTGCCCCGCGCGGCGGAGCAGCGCCGCAGAGTAGCCGAGTTCCAGCGGCAGGTGCTCGTCGCGGCAGCCGAAATAGATGCTGCCGGCAAAGCTCCAGGGCGGGTTGACCAGCGCCACCCTCACGCGACGGCCCTCTTGCGCGAAACCTCGCCGCTCTCGTCCAGCCACCGCGCCAGGTCGCGCAAGCCCTCGCGCCAGCCCATGCGCGCCCGCCAGCCCGTCGCCTCGGCCAGCGCCGCGGTGTTCGAGACGAACCATGCCTGATCCCCCAGCCGCGTCTCGGCATGCGAGCGCCGCACGGGCCGGCCCAGCACCGCCTCGATCTCGGCCATCAGCTCGAGCAGGCTGACGGCGTTCGCCGTGCCCCCTCCGAGGTTGAAGGCGCGCCCCTTGAGCAGATCGATGCGGCCGAGCAAAGCGCGATAGGCCCGCACGGCGTCCGCCACATGCAGGATGTCGCGCACCTGCCGGCCGTCGCCGAAGATGGTGATCGGCTCGCCGCGCCGCGCCCGGATCAGGAAATGCGCGACCCAGCCCTGGTCCTCGGTGCCGAACTGGCGCGGCCCGTAGATGCAGCTCATGCGCAGCACCGCCGCCGGCACGCCATAGGTCGCCGCATAGTCGAGCACGTACTGGTCGGCCACGCCCTTGGAGCAGCCATAGGGCGTGCAGAAATGCAGCGGCTGGTCCTCGCCCACGCCCGCCCGCAGCGCGCTCTCGGCCGGCGCCCAGCGTCCGTCGACCAGCGCCGTGCCGGTGCCGGCGAGATTGCCATAGACCTTGTTGGTGCTGGCGAAGATGACGGGCGGCGGCGCGGCCTGCCGGCGCGCCGCTTCGAGCACGTTCAGCGTGCCGCGCGCATTCGTCTCGAAATCCTCGACGGGCGCCACGACCGATGTCGTGACGGCCACCTGCGCCGCCAGGTGGAAGACCGCCCCCGCGCCGCCCACCGCCGCGTCGACCGCGGCGGCGTCGCGGATGTCGGCGGTGGTGCAGCGCAGCCGCTCGGGGTGTCGGCGGCGCAGCCAGGCGAGGTTCTCCTCGACGCCCGCGCGGGCGAGCGAGTCGAAGACGTGCACCGTCCGCCCGTCGCGCGCCAGCGCGTCGGCGAGGTTGGCGCCGACGAAGCCGGCGCCACCGGTGACGAGAACTGGCCGCGCCTCCTCCGTCATGCGACGAGGCCCCGGGCCCGCAGCTCGGCGGCGGCCGCGTCGACGCGGTCGTCGGCGCGCTGGCCGGCGACCCAGTCGGCAAGCTCGCCCAGCGAGTTGTCGAAGCTGCGCCGCGGCTCGAACCCGAGCAGCTCGCGCGCCCGGCCGATATCGGCGAAGCAATGGCGGATGTCCCCCCGCCGCGCCTCGCCGGAGATCATCGGCCGGATCTCGGGCCGCCCCATCGCCATCGCCAGGCGCTCGGCCGTCTCGGTGACCGTCACCGACTGGCCGCTGCCGATGTTGATGACCGCGCCATCGGCCTCGGGCCGCTCGATCGCCAGGCGAAAGGCCCGCGCCACGTCCTCGACATGAACGAAGTCGCGCCGCTGCTCGCCATCCTCGAACACCATCGGCCGCTGCCCGTTGGCCAGCCGCGAGGCGAAGATCGCCAGCACGCCCGTGTAGGGGTTCGAAAGCGCCTGCCCCGGCCCGTACACGTTGAAGAGCCGCAGCGCGCAGGCCTCCATCCGGTAGGCACCGGCGACGATCAGGCACATGCGCTCCTGCACGAACTTGCCGAGCGCATAGACCGAGGCGAGCGACGGCGCCTTGCTCTCGGGCGTCGGCACCGGCATCAGCGGCCGCCCGTCGGCGTCGATCGGGTCCCAGCCGCCGGCCGGCCGCTCGGCCCCACGGTCGGGCACGTCCATCCGCTCGCCGTTCTCGTTGATGTAGAGACCCTCGCCATAGACGCTCATCGACGAGGCGACGACGATCCGGCGCACCGGCTGCTCGATCAGCTGCTGGAACAGCACCGCCGTGCCGAGATCGTTAACGGATGTATAACGATCGATCTCGTACATGCTCTGGCCGACGCCGACCTCGGCCGCCAGGTGGAAGACGCCGTCGACGCCGCGCAGCGCCGCGCGCACAGCCTGCGCGTCGCGCACGTCGCCGCGGCGGAACTCGACGCCGGCGCCCAGATCGGCGGGAGCGGGCGCGTCGGGCCCGTGAACCTGCTCGACGAGACTGTCCAGGATGCGGACCCTGGCACCGTTTGCTGCGAGTTCTCGGGCGAGATGGCGGCCGATGAATCCGGCGCCGCCGGTGATCAGATAGGTTGGCGCGGCCATTATGCTCCTTCTCGTTCCGCTCTGTGTCTGTGGCCCGGAAGGCAGCTTTCCGGGACCGGCCTCAAGCGAACATCGGGGGCGAAACGCGCTTTGCGGAAATCGGTTCCTGAAGATGCTGGCCCGAAGAGTTGGCGTTGCGAACGGACGCGGCGGGCCGGGGAGTGTGCCTCGCCCGGCGTGGCGCTGTGCACGCGGGGGCGCCCTTCCTATATCAAAGGGTCTTGCGGCGGCCTGCGCCGATCGCGGGGCAAAAGGAAACAAGAAACAAGATGAGCAGCACCCTGCAGATGGACGAGACCACACGCGCCGGCACCACGCCCGACGGCGCCGGCCGCCGCGACCGGCGGCCGCGCTTTTACGGCGACTTCCGGCCCGACCCCGACCGTCGGCATCCGCTGGTGGAGCGCCTGGTCGACACCGGCGCCACCAGCCGCGAGCGCGTGGAACTGCTGCGCGACCGCAGCTTGCCCCTGGTCGAGCCGGGGGCGGCGACCTTCCTCTGGCTGGGGCGGGCTGACACGGTGGTGCTGCGCCACTTCATGTCGCTGCCGCACGGGCCGTTCCCCTTCGAGCGCATTGGCGACGAGCTCTGGCATCTGCGCCTATCGGTGCCGGACAAGGCGCGGTTCGAATACAAGATCGACATCGGCCGGAACGGCGGCGGCGAGTGGATCAACGACCCGCTGAACCCGGCGCTGGCCACCGATCCTTTCGGCGCGAACTCGGTCTGCATGACCCTGGGCTACGAGGTGCCGGACTGGGCGCAGCCCGACCCGGAGGCGCCGGCCGGCCGCATCGACGAGACCGCCATCGCCAGCGCGGCCTTCGGCGCCAAGCGCCCGGTCGGGCTCTATTTGCCGGCCGGGCACGAGTTCGGGGCGGCCCTACCCGCTGGTCGTCGTGCATGACGGCTTCGACTACCTCGACCACGCGGCACTCCAGCCGGTGCTCGACAACCTCATCCACCGGGGCGACGTGCCGCCGCTGATCGCCGTGCTGACCCAGTCGCCCGACCGGACGACCGAATATGTCGACGATCCGCGCCACGCGACCTTCGTCGCCGACGAGCTGGTGCCGGCCGTCGAGGCGCGCCATGCCATCGCGCCCCAGCCGGCGCGCCGCGTGCTGATGGGCGCGAGCCTCGGCGCCGTCGCCTCGCTGTCGACGGCCGACCGCATCCCGCGCGCCTTCGGCGGGCTGGTGCTGAAGTCGGGCTCGTTCGTCGTCGACCAGCGCAAGCTCGCCACGCGCGGCGACGTCTTCCGCCGCGTCCACGAATTCGTCGGCGCCTTGAGCGAGGCCGAGCGGCTGACGCGCCGCGCCTATGTCACCTGCGGCCGCTACGAGGGGCTGGCCAGCGAGAACCGCCAGATCGCCGCCTTCCTGCGCCAGACGGGCGTGCGCACCCGCTATGTCGAGCCCAAGGACGCGCACCACTGGCAGAACTGGCGCGACCAGACCCGCGCCGGCCTGATGTGGTGCCTCGGCCCCGGCGAGCCCGCTTCGTAGGGTGGGTGCTCGCACCCACCGCCGGCCGACGCCCGATCTCCTCCGGCGCGCCCGCTCCTAAAGCCGGTCGAGATACTGCTGCACGAAGTCGCAGTCGACCAGCTCGACATATGCGTCGACCAGCCGCTTGGTCACCGGCCCGTAGGTGCCGGCCGCCGGTGCCATCCCGTTGACGCTGGCGACCGGGCAGATGCAGAGGCTGGTCGAGGTGATGAAGGCCTCGTCCGCGTTGTAGGCGTCGTAGAGGTCGAGATCCGCCTCGCGGAACGGGATCCCCAGCTTGGCCGCCAGCTCGATCACCGTCGCCCGGCTGACGCCCGGCAGCACGAACTTGTCGCGCGGCGTCAGCAGCTCGCCGTCCTGCACCAGGAAGATGTTCGACCCCAGCCCCTCGCAGAGGTTGCCGTTCATGTCGAGCAGCACCGCCCAGGCGACGGGGTTCTGCGCCCGCACCTCCAGATCTCCCATCACAAGGTTCAGGTAGTTGTGGCTTTTCGCGCGCGGCGTCTGCGCCTCGGGCGGCGTGCGGCGCACCGAGGGCGTCACCACCTGGATGCCGTCGCGATAGAGCGGGGCGCGGTCGCGCAGGGGCAGCGGCGTGCACTCGACGATCACCGTGGGGCCATAGTGCCCCCAGTTGTCGCCTTCGGCCCGCTGCACGCCGCGCGTGATGCGCTGGCCGAGCCAGTAGTCGTCCTCCGGCCCCAGCAGATGCAGGTTGCGGGCGACGACCTCGCGGCTGATCTCGATCATCTTGTCGGCCGGCATGGTGGCGTCGAGCCGCAGCGCCTTCAGCGAGCGGTAGAGCCGCTCGACATGCTCGTCGAGCTTGAAGATGCGATGCCCGAACGTGCGCGTCATGTCGAAGGCGCCGTCGCCGAAGATGAAACTACGCTCGCGATAGGGCACCAGCGCCTGGCTCTCCGGGATGAACTCGCCGTTCATCCAGACGACTCGCTCGTTCGCACGCAGGTCCATGGCAGCCTCCTTTTTCCCCGGCGAGGTTATCGGACACCGCGCCGCCGCGCCGTCAAGGGAGATTTCCAACTCTGTTGCGCCGCGAGATTTTCCTTGATCTAGTCCCGAGTTGGGGTGCGCCGGAGGGTGGCGCGGGGGATCCGGGCCTCCGGACCAGAACAGGGAGAAAATCATGAAGCGAACGCTCTTCGCGGCTTTGGCGGCGTCAGCCGCCACACTGGCGCTCGGCACCGCCGGCGCGCTGGCGCAGGACTGCCCGGTCAAGATCGGCGGGCTGGCGCCGCTTTCGGCCCCCGGCACGGTGGTCGGCGGCGAGGCGATGCGCGACGCCATGCTGATCGCGCAGGAGGACATCAATGCCAAGGGCGGCGTGCTCGGCTGCGACGTCGAGGTGGTGATCGGCGACACCGAGGGCCTGCCCGAGCGCGGCTCTGCCGTGATGGAGAAGTTCATCACCCAGGACGGCGTCGCCGCGGTCGGCGGCGGCTATCACTCCAGCGTCGGCGTGGCGTCCAAGGACGTGGCCGACGCCCGCGGCGTGCCCGTCGTCTTTGCCGAGACCTGGAACGACACGATCACCGGCGACAAGCAGAAGTACATTTTCCGCATCGCCCCGCTCAGCTCCTGGGCGTCGAACACGCTCTGGCAGTTCGCCGCGCTGGCGCCTGGCGTGAAGAAGGTGGCGATCTCGACCGAGAACACCGACTACGGCATCCCGGCCAGCCAGGAGACGCAGAAGGGCCTGGAGTCCAAGGGCATCGAGAGCGAGGTCTTCGCCGTCGACATCGGCACGCAGGACTTCTCGGGCATCATCCAGCGCATGAAGGCGATCGACCCGGACTTCATCATCACGCTGAACACCGGCGAGGCCGCCTACAACTTTGCCCAGCAGGCGGCGGACGCCGGCATCGGCCCGCAGGACATCCCCTTCATCGCCGGGCAGGACTCGCTCGAATTCGGGCGCCTATTGGCGCAACGTGCCGGACGGCCAGTACGCTTTCGTCCAGCGCGTCGGCCTGCCCGAGACCGCGTTCAACGAAACCGCCAAGGCGTTCGCCAAGAAGTACAAGGAGCGGACCGGCAAGTCCGACGTCGAGAGCTATGCGATGGAGGCCTACGACTCGATCGCCATCCTGGCGCAGGCGATCAACGAGGCGGGCTCGACCGATGGCGACGCCATCGTCGAGGCGCTCGAGAACATCCAGCACGAGGGCACGCTGGGGACGATCTTCTTCCCCTACGGCACCAAGAAGGAGCCCAGCGCCGACGGCAAGGGCGACGAGTGGTGGCACCAGTGGCCCGACGTGGCGCTGACCGTGATCCAGTACCAGAACGAGGGCGAGTCCTCTACCGACGCCGCCATCGTCTGGCCGGACACCTACAAGACCGCCGACCCGGTCTGGGTCAACGAGTGATCGCCTGACCCGACGAACGCACCCGCCGGCCCGGCTGGCCGGCGGGGCGTGCCGAGGAGGTCGGGGGACAATCGGGGGGACCGCGTGGACAGTGACGGCGTCTTCTGGGGCGTGATCGTCTGGATGCTCGTCTGGGGCGCCATCGGCGCGCCGCTGATCCGCCGGCGCTATCTGCACCGCAACCTCGACACCTCCGACACCACCTTCGTCGGCGCCATGACGGGCGCGGCGCTCGGGCCCGTGGGCCTCGCCGCGCTCTGGGCCGCGACGCCGCGGCTGACCACCTTCCTGCGGGTCGCGCCGGCCATCCTCGCCGTCATGCTCTTCGCCGCCGCCTTCGCCTTCGGCCATCCCGACAATCTCTGCGTCACGAACGGCCCCTTCGTGCTCAGCCAGATCGTCAACGGGCTGATCATCGGCATCATCTACGGCTTCATGGCACTGGGCCTGACGCTGATCTTCTCGATCCTCGGCGTCGTCAGCTTCGCGCATGGCGAGTTCTACATGGTCGGCGGGATGCTGGTTTACTGGATCGCCTATCAGTGGCTGCCCTGGATGCCGCCGCTGCTGGCCGTGCTGGCCGCCTGCGCCATCGCCTTCCTGCTCGGCGCCGTCTTCGAGCGGGCGATGCTGACGCCTATGTACCACGGCAAGATCGACCGGCCGGTCGAATACGGCATCCTCGCCACCTTCGGACTGGCCTTCACGCTGCAGTACTTCGTCCAGGCCACGGCGGGCGCCAGCCCGGTCAAGGTCCAGCGATATGTCGACTTCCCGCGCTGGAGCTTTCCGGCCGACGCCGAGCCGCCCTGGATCAAGACCACCGGCGGCTCGATCGACCTCTTCAACACGGTGACCATCTCGAACCCGCGCTTTACCGCGGCCGTCACCTGCATCCTGGTGCTGCTGGCGCTCATGTGGCTGCTGCACCGCACCTGGACCGGCAAGGCGCTGCGCGCCGTCAGCCAGGATCGCGAGGCCGCCGCCGTCGTCGGCATCAACCCCGACCGGATGAACATGCTGGCCTTCGCGCTCGGCGGCATGATCGCGGCGCTGGCCGGCGCGCTGCTGGTGCAGGCCTTCTCATGGCTGCCGCAGGTCGGCAACATCCCGGCCATGCGCAGCTTCGTCATTGTCGTGCTGGGCGGCCTCGGCTCGCTGCCGGGCGCCTTCATCGGCGGCATCCTCGTGGGCCTGGTCGAGGCGGCGGGCACCGGCTGCATCCCGGACACCCAGCGCGCGGCGGGCTATATCCCGGCCTATGGCATGATCGTGCTGACGCTGACGCTACTGTTGCGCCCGACCGGGCTTTTCGGGCGGAAATACGCCGCCGGCACGCACGGCAAGGCCTGATGCGCCGCCTCGTCCCAGCGCTGCTCGGCCTGGCGCTTCTCGGCTTCTTCGTCGCGTTCCCCTTCGCCTATACGGGCGCCGACTACCCTTACGTGATGCACATTCTCATCACGGCCTTCTTCTACGCCATACTGGCCTCCAGCTGGTCGATGCTGGCGGGCTATGCCGGGCAGTTCTCGTTCGGCCATATCGGCTTCATGGGGATCGGCGCCTACACGGCCGCGCTCTTCAGCCATTACCTCTGGCTCGCGCCCCAGCCGACCGGGCTCTGCACCGAGCTCGCCCTCGGCGGCAGCTGGCTTGTTTTCGTCAACCCGATCGGCATCACCTCGACCACGCTGACGCAGGATTGCCTGCAGCAGGCGCTGGCCGCCGACCCGACCCTCTCGGTCGCGCCGATGCCGATCTGGCTCGGTGTCATCCTCGGCACGGCTGTCGGCGGCTTCTTCGGCTTCCTCGTCGGCCTGCTGGTGCTTCGCCTGCGCGCCGCCTATCTCGCGCTCTTCACGCTCGGCTTCGCCGAGATCGTGAAGGCCACGATCTCGGCCGAGGTCTGGCTGACGCGCGGCCAGGCCGGCATCGAGATGCCGCCGATGTTCCCCGACGGTGTCACGCTCTTCGGCACCTATTTCGGGCCGACCGCGAAGTTGCCGCCCTATTTCATCATGCTGGGCCTGCTGCTGCTCTGCCTAGGCATCCTCGCCTGGCTCGCGCATTCCCGCTTCGGCCTCTTCGTGCGCGCCTTGCGCGAGGACCAGGACGCCGCCGCCGCCCTCGGCGTAAACACCACGCGCTACAAGGTGCTGGTCTTCGTCGTCACCACCATGATGGCCGCCGCCGCCGGCGCGGTGCAGGGCTATTATGTCGGCATCATCACGCCCAACAACCTCTTCCTCCTGCAGATGAGCCTGGTCGTCGCCATGGCCGTGATCGGCGGCGTCGAGAACTTCGTTGCCGCCGCCATCGGCGCCATCATCATCCAGGTTCTGCTCGAGATGCTGCGCAACAGCTTCACGATCGGCGGGGTCACCGTCGACATGACCGAGTGGCGCCTCGTCGTCTTCGGCCTGCTGCTGATGGTCACGCTGCGCTTCTTCCGCAACGGGCTGATCGCGCCGATCATCGATTTCTTCGCCCGCGGCCAGGTCGCGGCCGAGACCGTCGCGAGGCGCCGCGCCGCCGGGCAGGAGACGACCGAGACCGTCACCGAGCCCGAACTGGCCAAGGCCGTGGAGCCAGTTCGGTGAGGCCGTTCGATGAGGCCCGTTCTATGAGAGTGGCGCGATGACGCATCTGGTGGCGACCGAGGTCCGCAAGCGCTTTGGCGGCAACGAAGTGCTCAAGGGCGTCAGCTTCGAGGTGAACGGCCCCGAGCTGATCGGCCTGATCGGCCCGAACGGCGCCGGCAAGACGACGCTGACCAACATCCTCGACGGCGCGCTGACGCCCGAGAGCGGCACCGTCTACCTGAACGGCCAGCGCATCGACCAGCTGCAGCCCTACCAGGTGGCGCGCGCCGGCCTCGGCCGCACCTTCCAGGTGACGCGGTCGTTCCGGCGCATGTCGGTGCTCGAGAACCTCTACGTCCCGGCGCTCGCCCTCGGCGGCCGCCGCTCGGAGGTGCACGACCGCGCCATGGAGGTGCTGCAATTCCTGACGATGGACCATCTGCGCAACGAGTACGCCCAGGCGCTGTCGGGCGGCCAGCAAAAGCTGCTCGAGCTCGGCCGGCTGCTGATGCTCGACCCCGAGGTCATCATCCTCGACGAGCCCTTCGCCGGCGTGCACCCCCGGCTGATGGAGATCATCTACGAATACATCCGCCGCGTGAACGCCGACGGCAAGGCGATCATCCTGATCTCGCACCAGATGGAGTCGATCTTCTCCCTTTGTAATCGCCTGCTCGTGCTCAACTTCGGCGCCCTGATCGCCGACGGCGCGCCGGACGATGTCAAGCGCGACCCCGCCGTCATCGAGGCCTATCTCGGCGCGGACGAGGAGGATGCCGCGTGAACCGGCCGGTTGCCCCGCCGCCACGACGCCGTTACCCCGGCCGCGAAAGCAGAGCCGCGGTGCGGAGCTGAGATGGCCGATCTCGGTCGACTGACGGGCTTGGCGCGGCGCTCGGCAGCAGCGGCGAGGAAGGAGATCGGGCTCGTCGCCGTGATGGCCTTGCTCGCCGGCAGCATCTGGGCGTTCATCGGCATCTCTGACGACGTCCTCGAAGGCGAAACGCACGCGATCGACGAGGCCATTCTCCTGTCGCTGCGCACGCCGGGCGACCGCAGCGATCCGATCGGCCCCGATTGGGTCGAGGAACTGGGCCGCGACGCCACCGCGCTGGGCGGCGTCGGCGTCCTCACCCTGATCACCGTCGCGTCGGTCGTCTACCTCGTTCTCCGCGGAAAGGGCCGCGCCGCGCTGTTCGTCGCGATCTCGATCGCCAGCGGCATCGCCCTCAGCACCGCACTCAAATTCGGCTTCGACCGGCCGCGCCCCGATCTGGTTCCACACGGCTCGATCGTCTACACGAAAAGCTTCCCGAGCGGCCACTCCATGATGTCGGCGCTGGTCTACCTGACGCTGGGGGTTCTGCTGGCCCGCCTGCAGCCGGAACGGCGGCTCAAGATCTACGTGCTGCTGCTGGCGGTGCTGGTCACGGTCGCGGTGGGCGTGAGCAGGGTGTACCTGGGCGTCCACTGGCCGACCGATGTCCTGGCCGGCTGGGCGGCCGGCGCAGCCTGGGCGATGGTCAGCTGGGGCGCGGTCCTGTGGTTGCAGCGGCTCAGAAAGGTCGAGCCGTCGGCTGAGGAGACATTGGATGCTTAGGCGATCCGATACCCTGCGAAACCATCAGGTCCCTGCGCGCCGGTGGCCGCGGCGACGCCCGGCGCTCATGCCGGCAGCGTCGCGGCGATGCCGGGCGGGTCGGCGGCCCGCCTGCCTCGGTGTGGAATGAGCGCGCCCGCCGTCTCCGCTGCGGCCGCCGCCGTCGACGACAACGCCGACGACGCGGTGCTCGAGCTGCGCGACCTCTATGTCGGCTATTACCGCGACCTCAACATCCTGCAGGCGCTGAACCTCAAGGCTCGCCGCCACCGGATCACCGCCGTGCTCGGCGCCAATGGCGTCGGCAAGTCGACCGCGCTCAAGGCCGCCTTCGGCTTCCTCAGGCCCAATTCGGGCGACATCCTGCTGGAGGGCGAGTCGATCCTCGACGTGCCGACGCATCAGCGGATCCTCAAGGGCCTCGCCTACATCCCGCAGAACCCCGGCATCTTCAAGGACATGTCCGTCGAGGAAAACCTCGAGCTCGGCGGCTGGACGTTCCGCCGCGACCGGGCCCAGGTGCGCGCCAAGATCGAGGCGAACTACGAGCGCTTCCCGGCGCTGCGCGACAAGCGCCGCCAGATCACCGGCGAGCTCTCGGGCGGCCAGCAGCGCATGGTCGAGATCGGCCGCACGCTGATGTCCGAGCCCCGCATGCTGCTGGTCGACGAGCCCACCGCCGGCCTGTCCAAGATGCTCGCCTCCGAGGTCTACGAGATGCTGAAGACGCTGGCGACGCGCGACCGCCTGACGATCCTCCTTGTCGACCAGGAGATCCGCCAGGCGCTGAAGATCGCCGACCACGTCTACGTGCTCGAGCTCGGCCGCAACAAGTTCGAGGGCCCGGCCGCCGAGTTCCACGATCTCGAAAAGGCTTTCTGGATCGCCTGACGCGGGTCCGAACCGAAGACGCGCGAACACCGGATGTTAGGCTTCGCCGCGTAGATCACGCGCCTCAGGAGGGCCCGGGTGACAGACGGGCCTCCCGGTTTGCAAACTGCCGAGGCGCCGGATGGCTGGCAACCATCGGCGGCGCCAAACCGTCCCGCAAGGGACACCCACGGCCGGCCGGCCGTGCTCTTGGCTCCCGGTCCCTCCACGGCTCGGGGGTGCCGGGCACGCGCAGACCAGAGGGGACGGGCGCCAGAGCGCCTGCGGCCTCTCTCCCGCGAGAGACATCCACCCACCGCCGGCCACCAACCAGTCAGCCGCGCCCCTTCGGCGCGTCCGTATCGCGCATTCTCGCGCCCGTCGCACCGGGCGCGGCAATCACGCCCGCGCGATCCTGTTGAGTCGCGCCGGCGCTCGCTCTACCTAGTCGTCCATGTCCCTCTGGCGTTACGCGAACCCGGCCGAGTTCATGCGCATCACGGCGCCCGCCATGGCGCCGCTGTGGGCCGCCGCGGGCCTGCTGCTGGCCGCCGGCCTCGGCTGGGCGCTCTTCGCCACGCCGCCGGACTACCAGCAGGGCTCGACCGTCAAGATCATCTTCCTTCACGTCCCGGCCGCCATGCTGGCGATCAACATCTACTTCATCATGGCGGTGGCCAGCGGCATCGGCCTGATCCGCCGCCACCATGTCAGCTTTCTCGTCGCCAAGGCCGCCGCCCCCATCGGCGCCGCCTTCACGGCGGTGGCGCTGATCACCGGCGCCGTCTGGGGCCAGCCGATGTGGGGCACCTGGTGGGTCTGGGACGCCCGGCTGACCGCCGTGCTGATCATGTTCTTCTTCTATCTCGGCTACATGGCGCTCTGGGCCGCCATCGACGAGCCGGAGAAGGCCGCCGACCTCTCGGCCGTGCTCTGCCTGGTCGGCGTCGTCTTCGCCTTCCTGTCGCGCTATGCGGTGCGCTTCTTCTCGACGCTGCACCAGGATTCGTCCCTGTCCATGGTCGAGGCCGGCCAGCGCATCGACGACGCCTTCCGCACGCCGCTCTACATTTGCATCGCCGCCTTCTACGTGCTGTTCCTGGCGCTGCTGCTGCTGCGCGCGCGGACCGAGATCCGCCTCCGCCGCGCCCGCGCGCTGCGCTTCGCCGCGGTTCCGGCATGAGCCTTCTCGGCGACACCTACGCGCCCTACGTGATCGCTGCCTATGCGGCGACGGCGCTGATCCTCGGCGCGCTGATCTGGTCGAGCGTCGCCGCGGCCCGCCGCGCCCGGCGGGAACTGGACGGGTTGGAAAGGGAGCGCCGGCGATGAGCGAGCGGACGCGAGGCGAGGCGCGGCCGGCGGGCGGCTTCCGTCTCTGGATGCTGATCCCGGCGATCGGCGCCGGCATGGTGCTGGCCGTCTTCATGCTGGGCCTGCAGCGCGACGACGTCCAGACCCTGCCCTCGGTGCTGATCGACAAGCCGGCGCCCGAGTTCGAGCTCGGGCCACTGCGCGAGGGGGGACCCGGCCTCTCGACCGCCGACCTCGAACGCGCCGGGCGTCAAGCTCGTCAACGTCTGGGCCAGCTGGTGCGCGCCCTGCCGGGCCGAGCACCCGCAGCTGATGGCGCTGGCCGAGCGCGGCGTCACGCTCTACGGCATCAACTACAAGGACGAGCCCGCCAACGCGACCGCCTTCCTCGACGCTCTGGGCAACCCCTTCGCGCGCATCGGCGCCGACGAAACTGGGCGCACCGGCATCGACTTCGGCGTCTACGGCGTGCCCGAGACCTTCGTGATCGACGGCGAGGGGACGATCGTCTACCGCCATGTCGGCCCGATCGTCAGCAGCGACATCGAGAAGTACATCCGGCCGGCGATCGAGAAGGCCCAGGGCGGCTGACGACCGGCTCAGCTCAGCGCCCGCCGCCGATGTCGACCAGCGCGCCGCTGACATAGGAGGCGGCGTCCGAGGCCAGCCAGACGATCGCCTCCGCGACCTCGTCGGCCGAGCCCGGCCGGCCGAGCGGCACGCCGCCGACCAGCCGCGCGACCCGCTCGGGCGCGCCGGCCGAGGCGTGGATCTCGGTCTCGATCAGCCCGGGACGGACGGCGTTGACGCGCACGGCCCCGGGCCCGAGCTCCT
Source organism: uncultured Alphaproteobacteria bacterium (assembly GCA_963822985.1). Classification (GTDB taxonomy): domain Bacteria; phylum Pseudomonadota; class Alphaproteobacteria; order Rhodobacterales; family Rhodobacteraceae; genus Thermohalobaculum. Next base: position 223,547 of record CAWGJU010000006.1, read on the forward strand.
TGGCGAGCCCCAGCGTCAGCGTGTCCATCGCCCCCTTCGAGGCCGCGTAGTCGACGAACTCGAAGGGCGCGCCGAGGCGCGAGGCGGCCGACGAGACGATGACGATCGCGCCGCCCGGCCCGCCCCGGTCGGTCGGCATCCGCGCGCCGCCTCGCGCGCCGTCAGGAACGCGCCGAGCACGTTGACGTCGAACACCCGGCGGATGCGGTCGGTCGTGCATCTCGGCGACCGGCGAGACTTGCGCGACGATGCCGGCATTGACGACCACCGCCGTGACCGGGCCGAGCGCTGCGGCCGCGTCGTACATCGCCAGCACGTCCGCCTCGGCCGCCACGTCGCCCTTGCACGGCGACGGCCTGGCCGCCCCTGGCGGCGATGTCGGCCACCACGGCCTCGGCCGCCGCCTTGTCGCGCGCGTAGTTCACGGCGACGGCCCACCCCTGCCCCGCGGCCAGCCGGCAGACGGCCGCCCCGATCCCCCGGCTGCCGCCGGTCACCAGCATGACGGACATGGGCTTCCCCCCTTCGCTGTTCTCGGGCGCACCATCGGCGCGCGGGTTCGTCGGCGCAAGCCCGGGCTCAGCCGAGCAGCTCGCCCGTCAGCGGGCTGTCCGGCCCCTTCAGCCCTCCGATCACGTCGAAATGGTGCCGCCCCGGCTCGTCCACCGCCGCGCGTCGCGGCGCCGAGCCCGGTCCAGATGTTGGCGAGCAGCGCGTTCTGGCGGACGAACTCCGGCCGCTCGTCGGCCGCCGACCCAGGCCGCTAGCCGCACGCCCTCGCGCGGCTCGAGCAGCGCCGGGCTCTCAGCCCGCGCCTCCGAGCCGTCGAGCCGCAGCGCCTCGTTCAGCCGCGTCCGCAGCAGAGGCCGCAGATCGTGCACGCCGCTGATCGAGACGGTGTGCTCGATCCGCGCGGCGACGTGCCGGCGGCAGCGGCGCCTCAGCGCACAGCATCCGGCTGACGAGATGCCCGCCCGCCGAGTGGCCGGCAAGCCGGATCGGCCCGGCGACGACCGCCGCGGCCTGCGCCACGGCCGCGCCGACCTGCCGCGTGATCCCGGCGACGCGGATCCCCGGGCAGAGCGTATAGCCCGGCATCGCCACCGCCCAGCCGCGCGCCACGCCGCCCGCCGCCAGATGCGACCAGTCCTGCCGGCCGAAGCGCTGCCAATAGCCGCCATGCACGAAGACCAGCCAGGCCGCGCGGCGACCCCTCCGGCAGGAACAGGTCCAGCCGCTCGGCAGGCGCCTCGCCATAGGGCATCCCGACCCGCGCCCGCTCGCCCAGCGCCTCGCGGAACGCCGCCGCCTCGCCGGCCCAGCGCGGCGGATACGCCTCGGCGCCCGGGATGTGCGCCGCGTTCGCATAGGCGTCGTCCCAGTCCATGGCATCGCCCTTTGCCCATTCTCGCATGCGGCAGATCGACTCGGCGCTGCTTCCGCCCCCCGCCTCCATGCCGGGATATACACGCGGGCCATGCTGCCCGAAGCCCCTTCTCGGCGTCGACCGCTCGCTGACCGGCCGGCTGCTGGCGTGGGCCCGGGCCGGCGGTCGAGCGCGCGGCGCTCGGCCTCGCGCAAGCGACCGGCCTGCCCGACATCGTCGCGCGCCTGCTGGCCGCGAACGGGATCGCCGCCGAGGGCGTCGAGGCCTACATGGCGCCGACGCTCCGTGGGCTGATGCCGGACCCCTCGACGCTGGCCGACATGGACCGGGCGGCCCGCCGGCTGGCCGAGGCCGTCGCCCTCCGGCAGCGCATCGCCGTCTTCGGCGACTATGACGTCGACGGCGCCGCCTCGACGGCGCTGCTGGTCGACTGGCTGCGGGCGCTGGGGCGCGAGGCGACATTCTACATCCCCGACCGGATCGACGAGGGCTATGGCCCGAACGTGCCGGCGATGGCCGAGCTCGGCCGCGACGCACGACCTCGTGCTTCTGCGTCGACTGCGGCACGCTGGCGCTTGGCCCCGTCGCCGCCGCGCGGGCGGCGGGCGCGGACGTCGTCGTCGTCGACCACCATCTGCCGGGCCCCGAGCTGCCGGACGCCCTCGTCGTCAACCCGAACCGCCCCGAGGACGGCTCGGGCCTCGGCCATCTCTGCGCCGCTGGCGTCGTCTTCCTGCTGCTGGTCGCGACGAACCGGCTGATGCGCGCCGAGGGCTGTTCGCCGGCCAGCTCTTCGGTGGCCGGCCCGAGCCCGACCTGCTGCGCCTGCTCGACCTCGTCGCCGTCGCGACCGTCGCCGACGTGGCGCCGCTGACCGGGCTGAACCGCGCCTTCGTCCGCCAGGGGCTGACCGTGCTGGCCCGCCGCGAGCGCCCGGGGCTCGCCGCGCTGGCCGATGTCGCGGGCCTCGCCGCGCCGCCCTGCTCGAGCGATCTCGGCTATCGCCATCGGCCCGCGGATCAACGCCGGCGGGCGGATCGGCGCGGCCGATCTCGGCGTGCGGCTGCTGACCGCGCGCGACCCGCACGAGGCCGCGGCGCTGGCCGAGCGGCTCGACGGGCTGAACCGCGAGCGGCGCGCGATCGAGGCCGCGGTGCTCGACGCCGCCTGCGAGCAGGTCGAGCGCCGCGGGGTGGGCCCGCTGGTCTGGGCGGCGGGCGAGGGCTGGCACCCGGGCGTCGTCGGCATCGTCGCGAGCCGGCTGAAGGAGCGCTTCGGCCGCCCGGCCGTGGTCATCGGCCTCGACGGCGGCACCGGCATGGGCACGGGCTCGGGCCGCTCGGTCGCGGGCATCGACCTCGGCTCGGCCGTCGCCACGCTGACGGCGCGCGGCGTGCTGGCCAAGGGCGGCGGGCACCGGATGGCGGCGGGCCTCAGCGTCGCCGCCGGCGGGGTCGAGGCGGCGATGGCGGCGCTGGCCGAGCTGCTGGCCGCGGCGGGCGCCGGCGAGGCCGCCCCGCAGGAGCTGCACGTCCTGGGCGCGCTGGCGCCGGGCGGCTGCACGGCCGAGCTCGTCGAGCGGATCGAGACGGCCGGCCCCTTCGGCCCGTCGAACCCGGCGCCGCAGCTGGCGCTCGGCCATGTCGTGCCCTCGGGCGTGCGCGCCGTCGGCAACGGCCACTGCCAGGTGCGCTTCGAGACGCTGGGCGCCATCGCCTTCCGCGCCGCCGAGCGCGGCATCGCGGCGCTGCTCGAGGCGGCCGCCGCGGCGCGCCGCCGCTTGCACGTCGCCGGCCGGCTCGAGCTCGACGACTGGGGCGGCCGGCGCCGCGCCAAGCTCTGCATCGAGGACGTCGCCGAGCCCTGCTGACCCACCGACGAAACGCAGCGAGTCAATCGAACTCGCCGCCGCCGATCGCCGCCGGGGCCGCAAATGCCGGTCCCCGGCGCCCGGAGCCCGCTTCACCCCCATAGCGTGACCGTCGCGTGTCGAACTGTTGCGCCGGTCCGCCGTGGGCGACAGAGTGAGGCATTCAGCGGCAGACCACGCTGAACAACGGGGCCTGATCCAACAACGGGGAACGAAGATGTGGGGAATTCTGCAGGCATGCCGGGCAGCCGGCATTGCCGTCATGGTGGCCGTGGCTTCGGCCGTCACGCTACCGGCGCAAGCCGCGGAGAAGATCGAGGTGGCGGCGATCTACACCGTCCCGGTCGAGCAGCAATGGGTGAGCCGGATCCACAAGGCGCTGAAGGCCGCCGAGGCGGAGGGGCGGATCAGCTACGTCTTCTCGGAGAACGTCGCCAACACCGATTACGAGCGCGTGATGCGCGAATACGCCGAGCAGGGCAAGGATCTGGTGGTGGGCGAAGCCTTCGCCGTCGAGCGCGCCGCGCGCGACGTGGCCGCCGACTATCCGGAGACTGCCTTCCTGATGGGCTCGTCCTTCGGCCCCGCCCAGCCGAACTTCGCCGTCTTCGACAACTGGATCCACGAGCCGAGTTTCCTGACCGGGATCATCGCCGGCGCGATGACCGAATCCGACAAGATCGGCATGATCGGCGGCTTCGCCATCCCCGAGGTCAACCGCCTGATGCACGCCTTCATGGCGGGCGCCCGCGAGGCGAACCCGGACGTCTGCTTCATGGTCAGCTTCATCAACTCGTGGTACGACCCGCCCAAGGCCAAGGAGGCGGCCTTCGCCATGATGGATGCGGGCGCGGACATCATGTACGCGGAGCGCTTCGGCGTCTCGGACGCCGCCGTCGAGCGCGGCGCCAAGGCGATCGGCAATGTGATCGACACCGCGGCCGACTATCCCGACACCATCCTCGCCTCGGCGATCTGGCACATGGAGCCGACCATCGACCGGGCCATCTCGGACGTCGCCTCGGGCGAGTTCGAGCCCGCCGATTATGGCCAGTACAGCTTCATGACGCATGGCGGCGGCTCGATCGTGGCCGACCCCGCGCTGGTCCCGGCCGAGGTGATGGAGAAGGTCGACGCGCGGAAGGGCGAGATCCTCGACGGCCTCTTCCGGGTCAACGTGGTCGACGAGGAGCCGAAATCCGATTGCTGAGCCGGCGCGGCGCGGTACCTTCGCTCGATGACGGTCCTGCGGTGACGACCGCGTCCGCCGCGCCGGTCGTCCTGCGCCTTGCCGGCCTGACAAAGCGCTTCGGCTCGGTGCTGGCGGTGGACGGCGTCGATCTCGAGCTGCGCCGCGGCGAGGTGCTGGCGCTGTTGGGCGAGAACGGCGCCGGCAAGACCACGCTGATGAACATGCTGTTCGGCCACTATCTGCCCGACAGCGGCACGGTCGAGGTCGCCGGCCCGGACGGCACCCTGGCGCCGCTGCCCGGCGGCGACCCGGAGGCGGCGCTGGGGGCCGGGGTCGGCATGGTGCACCAGCACTTCACGCTGGCGCTGAACCTCTCGGCGCTCGACAACATTGTGCTCGGCGCCGAGCCGCTCTGGTCATGGCGACGTCATACCAGGCGCCTTGCCGCCCGCATCGAGCGCATCATGGCCGACACCGGGCTGGCGGTGCCGCTCGGCCGGCCGGTCGGCCGGCTCTCGGTCGGCGAGCGCCAGAGGGTAGAGATCCTGAAGGCGCTCTACCGCGATGCCCGCATCCTGGTGCTGGACGAGCCGACCGCCGTGCTGACCCCGCAGGAGGCCGACTCGCTCTTCGCCACGCTGCGGGGCATGACCGCCTCGGGCCTGTCTGTCGTCTTCATCTCGCACAAGCTGCGCGAGGTGCTGGCCTTCGCCGACCGCATCGCCGTGCTGCGCCACGGGCGAAAGGTCGGCGAGATGGCCGCCGCCGAGGCCAGCCAGGCGCGCATCGCCGCGCTGATGGTCGGCGGCGAGACCGAGGCGCCCGCGCGCCCGCCCGCAAGCCCCGGCGCCCCGGTCCTGTCGCTCGACAGGGTGACCGTGCACGGGCCGGACAGCCGCAGCAGCCTCGACGCCGTGTCGCTGACCGTCCATGCCGGCGAGATCGTCGGGCATCGCCGGCGTCTCGGGCAATGGCCAGCGCGTCCTGACCGGGCTGCTCTCGGGCCTGCGCGCTCCGGACAGCGGCGAGATGCGCCTGGACGGCGCGCCCGTCAGGCGCTTTGACCCGCGCGCCTTCGTGCCGGCGGGCGTCGGCCGCATCCCGGAGGACCGGCACCACGAGGGCGTCGTCGGCTCGATGAGCGTCGCCGAGAACCTCGTCCTCGAAAGCCTCGACGACCCCGCCGTCGCCCGGTTGGGGTTCCTGCGGCGGGCGGCGATCCGCGATCGCGCCAGGGCGGCGGCATCAGGGCTTCGACATCCGCTGCCCCGGGCCCGAGGCCGAGGCGCGGCTCTTGTCGGGGGGCAACATGCAGAAGCTGGTCCTCGCCCGCGTCTTCAGCGCCTCGCCCCGGCTGATCGTGGCCAACCAGCCGACGCGGGGCCTCGACATCGGCGCCGCGCAGGCGGTCGCCCGCCGTCTGCTCGAGGCGCGCGCCCGCGGCGCCGGCGGTCGTTCTGGTCTCGGAGGACCTCGACGAGATCCTCGCCCTTTCGGACCGGATCGTCGTCATGCACGACGGGCGCCTCGCCCCGGCGGGGACGCGCGACCGCGGGCGCATCGGCCTGATGATGGCGGGCGAGGCCGCATGATCCGCATCGAGCCGCGCGAGCCCTCGGCGCTGGTCAACCTCGCCGTGCCGGTGGGCGCCGCGCTCGTCTCGCTGGCGCTCGCCGCGGTGCCGCTGCTGCTGGCCGGCGCCGATGTGGCGCGCGCCTTCTCGCTGATGTGGAGCGGCGTCTTCGGCTCGGACTTCGCCGTCACCGAGACGCTGACCCGTGCGACGCCGCTGATCTTGACCGGGCTTGCCGTCGCGGTCGCCTTCCGCGCCAGGCTGTGGAACATCGGCGCCGAGGCGCAGCTCTATCTCGGCGCGCTGGCGGCGGTGACGGTCGGCGGCGGGCTGATCGACGCGCCGCCCGCCGCGATGGTGCCCCTGGTGCTGGTCGCCGGAGCGGCGGCGGGCGCGGTCGGCCTGCTCGTCCCGGCGCTGCTCAAGACGCGCTTCGGCGTGGACGAGGTGGTGACGACGCTGCTCCTGAACTTCGTGGTCCTGCTTTTCGTGCCGATGATGCTGGAGGGGCCGCTGAAGGACCCGATGGGCATGGGCTGGCCGCAATCGGCGCCCGTGATCGAGGCGGCCACGCTGCCGCCGCTGGTCGAGCGCATGCGGCTGCATGCCGGGCTGCTGATCGGCCTTGGTGCCGCGGTCCTGCTGCACCTTGTCGTGTCGCGGACCGTCTGGGGCATGCGCATCCGCGCGGTCGGCGCCAATGCCGCGGCGGCGCGCCATGCCGGCATCCCGGTCACGCGGATCCTCATAGGCGTCGCGATCCTGTCCGGCGGGCTCGCCGCACTCGCCGGCGTCTGCGAGGTCGCCGGGCTCAAAGGGTACCTGACGGTCGACCTCTCGCCCGGCTTTGGCTATACCGGCATCGTCGTCGCCATGCTGGCGCGGCTCTCGCCGCTGGGCGTCATCGCCTCGGCGCTCTTCGTCGCGGCGGTCTTCGTCGGCGCCGACAGCATGAGCCGGGCGCTCGGCGTCTCGAGCTACCTCGCCGACCTGGTGGTCGCGACCTCGCTGCTGACCGTTCTGGTCGGCGGGTTCGTCGCGCGCTACCGGCTGGTCCGGGTCGCGCCGGCGCGGTCGTGATGGAGATCCTCGACATCCTGCTCGGCGCGAGCTTCTGGGCGGCGGCGATCCGCATCGCGACGCCGCTGATCTTCGGCGCGCTGGGCGAGCTGATCTGCGAGCGGGCGGGCGTGCTCAACCTCGGCATCGAGGGGATCATGATCGCTGGCGCCTTGGCGGGGTGGATGGCCGTCTAGCTGGGCGCCGGCCTCTGGGGCGGCGTCCTCGTCGCGGCGATGACCGGCGCCGCCTTCGGCCTGCTGCACGCGATCCTGACGGTGCCGCTCGGCCTGTCGCAGCACGTCTCGGGGCTCGGCGTCACGCTGCTGGCCAGTTCGGCCACCTATTTCGCCTATCGCATGGCCCTGCCGGACGTGACCAGCCCGCCGCGGATCCAGCCGTTCCAGCCGATCGACGTGCCGCTGCTGTCCGACCTCCCCTTGCTCGGCACCGCCCTGTTCCAGCAGACGCCGCTGACCTGGCTCGCGCTGCGGCGCGGTGGGCCTTGTCTGGTGGCTGATGGGCCGCACCCCGCTCGGCCTCGCGCTGCGTGCCGTCGGCGACAACCCTGACGCCGTCGAGGCCCAGGGGCTCTCGGTCTACGGGCTCCGCATCGGCGCCGTCATGGCGGGCTCGGCGCTGATGGCGGTCGGCGGCGCCTTCCTGACCATGTCGGCCTTCAACGCCTTCTTCTTCGAGATGGTCAACGGGCGCGGCTGGATCTGCATCGCGCTGGTGGTCTTCGCCTCGTGGCAGCCGTGGCAAGGCGCTGCTCGGCGCGCTGCTCTTCGCCGCCTTCGATGCCTTCCAGATGCGGCTCCAGGCCGAGTATCGGCGGCGCGGTGCCGTACCAGCTCTTCCTGATGGTGCCCTATTTGCTCTCGATCGTCGCCCTGGTTGTGGTGTCGCGGCGCGCCGACTACCCTCGGCGCTGCTGACGCCGTGGTTCAAGGGGCAGCGCTGAGGGGGTACCGATGAACCTCGACCTGATCGTTCGCCGCGCCACGCTGCCGGACGGGCGGCGCGATGTCGACATCGCCTGCCGCGACGGCCGCATCGTCGCGGTCGAGCCCGCCATCGCCGCCGAGGCGGGCGAAACCTACGACGCCGCCGGCCGCCTGGTGGCGCCCCCCTTCGTCGATTCGCCATTTCCACCTCGACGCGACGCTCTCGCTAGGGCGGCCGCGGCTCAACGTCTCGGGCACGCTGCTCGAGGGCATCGCGCTTTGGGGCGAGCTGAAGTCGATCCAGACCGTGGAGGAGATCGTCGAGCGCGCGCTCCGCTATTGCGACTTCGCCGTATCGCAGGGCATCCTCGCCATCCGCAGCCATGTCGACGTCTGCGATGAGAGATTGACCGGCGTCGAGGCGTTGCTGGAGGTGCGCCGGCAGGTCGCCCCCTATCTCGACCTGCAGCTCGTGGCGTTTCCCGCAGGACGGCCTGCTGCGCGACCCGACGGCGCGAGGCGAACCTGCTGCGCGCCCTCGACATGGGGGTCGATGTCGTCGGCGGCATCCCGCATTTCGAGCGCACGCATGGCCGACGGCGCCGCCTCGGTGCGGCGCCTCTGCGAGATCGCCGCCGAGCGCGGCCTGCCCGTCGACATGCATTGCGACGAGACCGACGACCCGCTGTCGCGCCATATCGAGACGCTGGCCGCAGAGACGGTCCGGCTGGGGCTGCAGGGACGGGTCGCAGCATCGCACCTCACCTCGATGCACTCGATGGACAACTACTACGTCTCGAAGCTGATCCCGCTGATGGCCGAAGCCGGCCTCGCGGCGATCCCGAACCCGCTGATCAACATCCTGCTGCAGGGCCGCCACGACACCTATCCGCAGCGGCGCGGCCTGACCCGCGTGCGGGAGATGCGCGATGCCGGGCTACGGTCGCCTTCGGCAGCGACTGCGTCATGGACCCCTGGTACTCGCTCGGCAACGCCGACATGCTGGAGGTGGCGGCGATGGGGCTGCACGTCGCCCAGCTCTCGTCGCGCGCCGACATGGCCTGGTGCTTCGACGCCGTCACGCGCCTGCCGGCCCGGGCCATGCGACTGGAGGGAAACGGGCTGGCGCCGGGCTGTCGCGCCGACATGGTCGTCCTGCAGGCGGCCGACCCGATCGAGGCGATACGCCTCAAGGCGACCCGCCTCGCGGTGATCCGCCGCGGCCGCGTCATCGCCGAGGCGGCGCCCCGGCGCGCCACGCTGAGGATGGAAGGCCGGCCGGCGGAGCTCGACCCCGCCGCCTACGCGCCGCAGACGGCGGCCCCGGGCGCAACGGTCCGCTGACCCGCGCCAGGGCCGCCGAGGCGGAGCGCAAGACCGTTTGAAGCGACTGCCGAAAGGGCTCTGCCTCCGACCGCGCGAACTGTATGCTGAGCTCGAAGGCCGATATCCGGACGAGGGGCTTGCCTCGGCCGAGCGCCGCGTCGACCAACAGCCGCCTCGCGGCACTGAAAGGAGATCCGATGGACTATGCTGCTTCCGACTATGTCATCGCCCCGCCACGCCAGGCCGTGCTGCCCGTGCGCGGCGGCGGGCTGTTCCCCGTGCACCGCATTTATTGCGTCGGCCGGAACTATGCCGCGCACACAATCGAGATGGGCGGCGACCCGGACCGGGAGGAGCCGTTCTTCTTCCAGAAGAACCCCGACAACCTGCTGACGGGCGGCGCCGACTTTCCCTATCCCGACAAGTCCAACGACGTGCACCACGAGATCGAGCTGGCCGTGGCGCTGGCCAAGGGCGGCCGGAACATCGCGGTGGACGAGGCGCTCGACTGCGTCTGGGGCTATGCGGTGGCGCTCGACATGACGCGGCGCGACCTGCAGGGCGAGTGCAAGAAGGCGGGCCGCCCCTGGGAGATCGGCAAGGCGTTCGAGCACTCGGCGCCCTGCTCGGACCTGGTGCCCGCCTCCGAGATGGGGCACCCGTCGGACGGCGCCATCTGGCTGAAGGTGAACGGCGAGACGCGGCAGGAGGGCGACCTCAACCACATGATCTGGAAGGTGCCCGAGATGATCGCCTACCTCTCCGGCCTCTTCGAGCTGGCGCCGGGCGATTTGATCCTGTCGGGCACGCCATCGGGCGTCGGCGCCGTCAAGCGCGGCGACGCGCTGGAAGGCCATGTCGACGGGATCGGCGAGCTGCACTGCCGGGTGGCCTGACCGCACGAGCACGAGACGCATCCTCAGTGCGCGGCGACCTCGGCGTTGGCGCCGCGCTCGATCCCCCAGACGTGGTCGAGCAGCGTACTCGCGTGTGCGTCATCTCGGACATGCTCATGACGATCGAGAGCCGCTCGCTCTTGAGGCGCGAGATCACCTCGGAAAGCCGCTGCGCCAGCGCCGGCGCGACGCCCTCGAAGGGCTCGTCGAGCAGCAGCAGCCGCGTGCCGACGGTCAGCGCGCGGCCGAGCGCCACCAGCTTCTGCTGGCCGCCGGACAGCAGCAGCGCCTTGCGCTTCGCCATGGCGCCGCAGCTCGGGCATGATGTCGTAGACCAGCGCCAGCCGCGCGGGCCCGTCGGCGCCCGTGGTCCAGGTCGGCAGCAGGATGTTCTCCTCGACCGTCAGATCGGCGATCAGGCCGCGCGTCTCCGGCATGTAGCCGATGCCCATGCCGGCCCGGCGGTGCGTCGGCACGGCGGTATGTCCGGCGCCGTCGTAGGTCGACGCTGCCGCCGACCAGCCGCGTCATGCCCATGACGGTGCGCATCACGGTGGTCTTGCCGGCGCCGTTGCGCCCGGCCAGGCCGACCAGCTCGCCGGCGCGCGACCTCCATCGAGAAGCCGCGCACCGCCTCGACCGAGCCGATCCGGACGCGAGATGTCGTCGAGCTTCAGCATCAGCGGGCCGTCCCGGTCACGTATTTCTGCACCGTCGGGTCCGACAGCACCCGGTCCGGCGGGTCGTCGGCGATGATCTCGCCCGAATAGAAGGCCAGCACCCGGTCGGAGTAGCGGGTGACGATGTCCATGTCGTGCTCGACGAAGATCGCGGCAGCGTCCTCGCCCTCCAGCGCCGCCATGACGCGGTCCATCAGCGGGAACTTCTCCTCCGAGCTGACGCCCGAGGTCGGCTCGTCCAGCAGCAGGACGCGCGGGCGGCAGGCCAGCGCCATGGCGATGTCGATCAGCTTGCGCACGCCGCCCGGCAGCTCGTTGACTGGCTGGTCGGCGTAGTCGCCGAGGCCGAAGCGGTCGAGCAGCGCCGCGCGCCTGCTCGACGGCCCCGGCCGCATGCGCCGGGCGGAAGAAGTCGGCGGGCCTGTGCCGCCGGTGCTGACGCGATCTCCATGGCGACGAGCACGTTGTCGAGCGGCGACATCGGCTCGCACAGCTGCGGGATCTGGAACGAGCGGCAGACGCCCATGCCGCGTGATCCGCCGCGGCGGCAGGCCGGTGATCGGCTTGCCGTCGAGCAGCACCTCGCCGCGGTCGGGCTTCATGTAGCCGGTCACCATGTTGACGAAGGTCGTCTTGCCGGCGCCGTTCGCGCCGATCAGCGACAGCCGCGCGGCGGGCAGGACGGACGACGTTGATGTCCTTGGCGGCGACGACCGCGCCGAAGGTCTTGCCCATGCCGCGCACCTCGAGGACCGCGCTCGCTCATTCCGCCGCCTCCGGCGAAGGGCCGCTTGCCGCCGCGGCGGCCCATGCGGCGCGGCCCGCCACGGTGCCGGCTGCCCAGAGCGAGCCGAAGCCCTGCGGCAGGAACAGGATCACCAGCAGCAGGAAGATGCCGAGCGCGAGCTGCCAGCTTTCGGGGAAATACTGGTTGGCGAACGAGCGCACCAGCTCGGTGATCAGCGCCGCGCCGAACACGGCGACGGCGCTGGCGTGGCCGCCGAGGATGGCGACGAACACGACCTCGCCCGACGTCGTCCAGTAGGCGTAGAACGGGTCGACATGGCCCAGCGCCAGCCCGTTCAGCGTGCCGCCGAAGCCGGCCAGCGTGCCGGCGAGGATGAAGTTGCGCATCGTCACGACGAAGACCGAGGCGCCGAGATACTCGACCCGCAGCTCGTTCTCGCGCGCGGCCAGCGCCACCAGCCCCGGCCCGCTGTCGAAGTAGAGCCGCGCCACCGCGGCGCAGAGCGCCGCCAGGATCACGGCGCTGACATAGAGCGCGAAGTCGGCTGGTGCCGACGCCGGGCGCCCAGCCGAAATAGGTCGGGTCGACGACGATGAAGCCGTCGGTGCCGCCGATCGCCGTGATCTTGGCCAGCACGCCGTACAGCACCATCGACAGCGCCATGGTCAGCATGGCGAAGAAGATGCCGCGATAGCGCGCGATCAGCGGCGAGACGACGCGCCGCGACCAGCCCGCCCGACAGCCCGCCGACCAGCAGCAGCACGCACGATGTTGGTGATGCCGGTCTGGCCGGCCAGCATGCCCGACGACATAGGCGCCGACGCAGTAGTAGAGCCCCTGCCCGAAGGAGACGAGCCCGCCGCGCATCAGCGCGACGATGCCCAGCGCCACCAGCCCGAAGGCGATCGCCTTGGTCATGGTGAACAGCAGCCAGGCCGGCAGGGCGAAGCCCAGCGCCGACGAAGGCGGCGGCGCCGGCCAGCGGCGATCAGCAGGACGCGGGCGAGCGGCGCTCATATCTTCCTCGCCTGGACGGGCACGAACAGGCCCTCGGGCCGGAAGATCAGCACGATCACCATGACGAGGTAGATGATGAAGATCTCGGCGGCCGGGAACTCGTAGACGGCGACCGAGCGGGCCAGGCCGACGATCAGCGCGCCGATGGCGGCGCCCGGGATCGAGCCGAGCCCGCCGATGATGACGACGGCGAAGCTGACGATGATGACGCTGACGCTGACGCCCGGCTGCACCGAGATCAGCGGGCTGGTGAAGGCGCCGCCCAGCGCCGCAAGGAAGACGCCGACGCCGAAGGCCAGCAGGTAGATGCGGGTCACGTTCACGCCCATGGCGGCGCTGACCTCGGGCTCGTTGATGACGGCGACCGTGATCTTGCCGATGCGCGTGCGCGTCAGCGCCAGCCAGACGCCGAGGCCGCAGAGCACGGCCAGCCCGATCAGGCCGAGGTCGTAGCCGACATAGAACAGCGAGCCGACGGTCGACGTTGCCGAGCAGCATCCGCGGCTCGAAGACGTAGTAGGGCTGCACGCCGAAGATCAGCTTCGTGATGTCCTCGAGCATCAGGAAGACGGCGTAGGTGACCAGCAGCACCATCACCTCGTCCTTGCCGTAGAACAGCCGCAGCAGGCCGCGCTCGATGACCGGCGCGACGATGACGGCGACCGCCATCGCGGCGATGAACATCGCGACCAGGCTGAACCAGGCCGGCAGGCCGATGCCCGGCGAAGAACGGCACGAACACCGCCGCCGAGTAGGCGCCGAGCGCGTAGAGCCCGCCATGCGCGAAGTTCAGGATGCGCAGCACGCCGAAGACCAGCGTCAGGCCCAGCGCCACGATGAACAGCCACGAGCCGTAGATCAGGCCGTCGAGAATGATCGTCAAGACGATGTTCATCGCAGACGCCCCGCGCTCCACGATGATGGCGGCGCCCCGGGGCGGCGCCGCCGTCCGGCGCCGATGGCACGCCGAGGACTCGCGTCAGCACTCGGCGCCGGCGAAGCCGCGCGGTGATCCACTCCTGCCCGGTCATGTCGGCGGGCGGGTTCACGCAGCGCGCCGGGAAGCGGACGATGTCGCCGAGGATGATGTTGCCGCTCGTCGTCCTTCATCGTGCGTGCCGAAGCCGATCGGCTGGATCGCCTGGTGGCCGTTGCCCAGTCGACCATCTCGATCTTGCCGCCCGGGCTTTCCCAGCTCAGGCCCTTCAGGGCGGCGGCCAGTTCCTCGTCGGTCGGCTTCTTGCCGCCGTTCGTCGGCCATCGCCTTCTCGACGGCGGTCTTCAGGCCCAGCAGCGCCTGCGCCATGCGGTAGGGCGCCTGGACCGGGAAGACGTCGTACGGTCTCCATGTAGTTGTCCCACCACCATGTGTTCAGGTCGCTCTCGGGCGCCATGTAGCCATAGGCGCCGCGGGCGCCGATGATCACGCCCTCGGGCATGTTGTTGCCCATCGGCGGCAGCACGTGGTCGCCGGCCGAGTAGACGACCTGGCTCTGCTGGTAGAGCCCGCGCGGCAGCGCCTGCAGCGTCAGCGCCTGCAGGTCGCCGCCCCAGAGCGAGGAGTGCACCACGTCGGCGTCGCCCTGCATCAGGGCCGAGATCTCGGTGCCGTACTGGCCCGGCGCCGAAGGCGGGGAACAGCTCGGCCGTGACCTTGGCGTCGGGATAGATCTGGCCCATCGCCGCCTTGAAGTCGGCCCAGCTGTCATGGCCCCAGGCATAGTCCTGGTTGATGCCCGAGAAGGTGTCGACCTCGACGCCCTGCGCCTTGAGGTAGCGGGCCAGCCCGACATTGTCCTGCGTCGCGTGCGCGGCGGTGCGGAAGACGTAGTCGTAGTCGGCCTCCTCGAAGATGCGCGGCGTGCCGCAATCGTAGAGGATGGTGAACTGCTTCAGCTCCTCGGCGACCGGCGCGATCGCCAGGCAGTCGCCCGAGCTGACATAGCCGACGACCGCGTCGACGCCCTCGCGCTGCACGAGGTTGCGGAACTCCTGCACCTGGGTGGTGGCGCCGCCGGCCTCGTCGATGACGACGGGCTCGATCTTCATGCCGCCGAAGCCCTTCTGGTCGTAGGGCGCCGGCGCCTCGCCGGCGTTCAGCTTCTCGACCAGCATCTTGCCGCCATTCCAGGCCGGCACGCCGAAGCTTTGCGCCGCCTGGCCGGACAGGAACGTCACGACGCCGATCTTGAACGTCTCGCCCTCCTGCGCGGCGGCCGGCAGGGCGCCGATGGCAGCAACCGCCATGACGATGGCCGTGACGGTCGCAGCCGCCCCGGCCCCTGCCCGTTTGATCAGTGACCTCATCCGCGTGTCTCCTCCTCGTCTGGTGCGGTTTTCCGCTTTCGGTCGATGTCGCCGACGCTGCACCGTCGCGGGCAGCGTGCGCGCACCGCAAACCGGTAAAGAGCGCGCGCCGCGGCGTCAACGAAGCTTGCCGCCTGCTAGCCGCCGCCGACCGACCGCCCCCCACCGCCCCGACCACCGGGGATGCGCGCCAATGGCCGCCCTGTCCGGCCGGCGCATCGTTGACAGCGGC
Organism: uncultured Alphaproteobacteria bacterium; assembly: GCA_963822985.1. GTDB lineage: Bacteria > Pseudomonadota > Alphaproteobacteria > Rhodobacterales > Rhodobacteraceae > Thermohalobaculum. The sequence continues at coordinate 238,781 of CAWGJU010000006.1, forward strand.
CCGGGCGGGTGGTTGCAGTCCGTTCGAGGGGCCGCCGCAGCCGCCGGCGTCCCGAAAGCAGGAGGACGGCGCGGGTGAGCTACCAGACCATAACGCTCGACCGCGATGGGCCGGTCGCGGTGCTGACGCTGAACCGGCCCGGGCGGCTGAACGCCATCAGCCAGCAAATGCTGGCCGAACTGGGGCAGGCCTGCGACGCCGTCGAGGCCGACGAAGGCGCGCGCGTGCTGGTCGTCACGGGCGCGGGCAAGGCGTTCTCGTCGGGCTTCGACCTGCAGGACCAGGCCGCGAGCACCCCGCAGGGGCACGAGGCCTGGCGCCCGGTGCTGCGCCGGGATTTCGAGGGCGTGGTGCGGTTCTGGCGGATGTCGAAGCCGACCGTCTCGGCCGTGCGCGGGGCGGCGCTGGCCGGCGGCTGCGAGATGGCGCTCGCCTGCGACATCACGGTGGCGGGCGAGGGCGCCGTCTTCGGCGAGCCCGAGGTCAAGTTCGGCGCCGGCATCGTCGTCATGCTGCTGCCCTGGCTGACCGGGCCCAAGCAGGCCAAGGAGATCGCCATGCTGGGGCTCGACGATCTGCCGGCGCGTCAGGCCCTGTCGCTGGGCCTGATCAACCGCGTCGTCCCCGACGAGTCGGTGCTGGACGAGGCGATGGGCATCGCCCGGCGGATCGCCGTGGTCGACCCGATGGTGATCCGGCGCACCAAGCAGCAGATCAACGAGACGCTGTCGATCATGGGCATGGACGACGCGCTGGAACGGGCGCTGGCCATCGACCTCGAGCTCGAGGGCGAGGGCAGCGAGGACAAGCGCGCCTTCCTTTCCGAGCTGCGGGCCGGGGGCTTGCGCGGCGCGCTCGCCTGGCGCGACCGGCGGTTCGGGGTCTAGCCGATGGAGGCCGACGGGGCGGGCTGGCGGCTCGCCGACCTCTGGTCCGAGCTGATGACGGCGCGCGATGGCGCCATCGTCGACGCGCAGGGACGGCACGCGATCGGCACGGTTCAGGGCTGGGCCGCCGCGGCGCAGTCCGCGCTCGCCCGCGCGGGGCTCGGGCCGCACGAGCCGGTCCTCGTGCCGGTGGCGAACGAGGCGCGGGACGTCGCATCGATCCTCGCGGTGGTCCTGGCCGGCGGGGTCGCGGTGCCGGTGCATCGCCGCGCGCACAGCGACACGGTTGGGCAGATCCGCGATGCCACCGGCGCCCGCATCGCGCTGTCGGCCGGCCCCGCGCCCGAGATCGACGCCGCCGGCCCGCCGCCCCGGCCGCGGCCGCTGCTCGACGCGGCGGCGATGATCACCTTCACCTCGGGTTCGACGGGCGTGCCCAAGGGCGTCGTGCTGGCGCGCGAGCGCATCACGGCCAAGCTCGGCGCCATCCAGCATATGCTGGCCATGCCGCGCGGCGCGGTCGTGCTGAACCCGCTCCAGCTGATCTTCAGCTTCGGCCAGTGGGTCACGTTCCTGACGCTGGCGCGCGGCGGCACGGTGCACCTGGCCGAGCGCTTCGATCCGGCCGCGACCGCCGACGCGCTTGGCCGCGGCGAGGCGGGCTGGCTCGCGGCCGTTCCGACCATGCTGCGGCTCTTGCCCGACGATTTGTCCGACGACCGCGGCGGCGACGCCGCGTTCACCATCCTGACCGGCGGCGAGCCGGTCACGGCCGAGCTTCGCAGCCGCCTCCTCGGCCGGTGGAGGGCCGCGTCCATCGCCAGCATCTATGGGCTGACGGAGACCGGCACCTGCGACCTTTTCCATCTCGACCGGGGCGGCATGCAGGCGCCGGACACGATGGGCCGCCCCTCGCCCGGGGTCGAGGTCCGGGTCGATCCGGCGACGGGCGAGCTGCTGATCCGGACGCCTTACGCCATGCTCGGCTATCTCGACATGGCGCAGGAGACCGCGCGCACGCTGCAGGATGGCTGGCTGCGCACGGGCGACGTCGCGCGGATCGAAGCCGATGGCTCGGTGACGCTGGTCGGCCGCCTCAAGGAGCTGATCAACCGCGCCGGCAACAAGGTCTCGCCCTTGGAGGTGGAGCGTCTGTTCGCGGCGCACCCGGAGGTGCGCGCGGTGCTCGCCACGGGCGTGCGCGACGCGCGGCTCGGCGAGGCCATCCACCTGCTGGTCGTGCCGCATCCCGGCGCCGGCCCTGACGAAGCGGCGCTGATCGCCTGGGCGCGCGACAGGACCGAACGCTTCAAGCTGCCCGACTGCATCCATTTCGCCGACCGGCTCCCGCTCGGCCGGACGGGCAAGGCGGACCGCGGCGTCCTGCGCAAAAGCCTGGAAGAGCCGGAGGGATAGAGCGGTTTCGAACGCGATCGACCCGCGGCTCCCTCGTCATTCCCGCGCAAGCGAAAGCGGGGATCTGACGAGCCGCCGCCAAGCCCCCCGCACGGCTTGTCCCCGCTATCCCCGCATTGCCCCGGTTGATGCCGACCCGCCCGACCGCCTATACGGGTTCACCGAGCAGTGGGGACCAAAATGAACGAAATGAACGACAAGTCCTTCTCCACGACGGCCGTCGCCGCCGGCCAGCTGAAAAGCATCGTCGAGCGCGTCGAGCGGCTCGAGGAGGAGAAGAAAGAAGTCGCCGAGCAGATAAAGGAAGTCTACGCCGAGGCAAAGGCGAACGGCTTCGACGCCAAGACGCTGCGCAAGGTCGTCTCGCTTCGCAAGCGGTCGACCGAGGAGCGGCAGGAGGAGCAGGCGCTGCTCGATCTCTACCTCTCGGCGCTGGGCATGCTGCCGGGCTGAGCCTGGCCCGAGCCGGCAGTCGCCCGGGCCTGTGGTGGGTTGGCACCCACCCTACAGGTCCGCTCGTAGGACGGGTGCCAATCCACCGGCTGTCGCCGCCCCGGTGGGCTCAACCCTCTTTCTTCTCGATCCGGAGCTCGTCCATCTTGCGGTAGAGCGTCGAGCGACCGATGCCGAGCCGGCGCGCCGTCTCGCTCATCCGGCCGCGATAGAGCGACAGCGCCCGGCCGATCGCCTCGGCCTCGATCTCGAGCAGCCGTTTGACGTGGCCGTCGTCGCGCAGGAACGGGTCGTACCCGTTCGGCGGCTGGCCGCTCGGCTGGCCGCCCGATTGGCCACCCGATTGGCCACCCGATTGGCCGGTCTGAGCGCAGGCGCGCGCCGGATGGTCGCGGTCGCCCGCCGGATCGGCCAGGCCGTGCAGGTCGGCGGGCCGGATCAGCGAGCTGTCCGCCATGACGATCGCCCGGTGGATGGTGTTCTCGAGCTGCCGGACATTGCCCGGCCAGGGTGCGCGGATGATCGCCTCCATCGCCGCCTGGGCAAAGCCCTCGACGCCCGTCCCCTCGGCCGCGGCAAAGCGCTTGAGGAACATCCGCGCGAGGCCCGGCAGGTCCTCGCGCCGCTCGCGCAGCGGCGGCAGGCGCAGCGGGAAGACGCTGAGGCGGTAGAACAGGTCCTCGCGGAAGCTGCCCTCGGCGATCATGGCGGAGAGGTCCCGGTTGGTCGCCGAGATCAGCCGGATGTCGACCTTGACGGGCTGCGTCGCGCCGACCGGGTCGACCTCGCCCGATTGCAGCGCGCGCAGCAGCTTGACCTGCGCCTCGGGCGGCAGCTCGCCGACCTCGTCGAGGAACAGCGTGCCGCCGCTGGCCTCCTGGAACTTGCCCGGCCGCCGCGCCGTCGCACCGGTGAACGAGCCCTTTTCGTGCCCGAACAGGATCGACTCGACCAGCTGCGCCGGCAGGGCGCCGCAGTTCACCGCGATGAACGGGTTGCCGGCCCGCTCGGACGAGCCGTGGATCGCCCGGGCGAAAACCTCCTTGCCCGTGCCCAACTCGCCCTCGATCAGGACGGGGATGTCCGAGCGCGCCGCCCGCCGCGCCAGCGCGATGGCGGCGCGCGTGCTCGCCGACGCGGCCACGAGCTCGTCGAAGGACAGCCGGTTCTCCTCGGCCAGGGTCAGCCGCCGCACCTCGCTCGACAAATCCGAGAGCGCCAGCGCGTTGCGGATCGAGACGTCGAGCCGCTCGGGCCCGACCGGCTTAATGAGGAAGTCGGTGGCGCCGGCGCGCATCGCCTCGACCGCGCGGTTGACCGAGCCGTCGGCCGTCAGCACCAGGACGGGCGTGCGCACCTGGGCGACGCGCAGCCGGCGGATGACCTCGAGCCCGTCGATGTCGGGCATGTGCAGGTCGAGCAGCACGAGGTCGACGCGGGTCGCCCCCTCGCCGCCCTCGCCGGTCAGCTTGTCGAGCGCCGCGCGCCCGCCATCGGTGGCGACGACCACATAGCCCGCGGCGGACAGCACCGCCGAGATGTATCGGCGCTGCTGCGCGTCGTCGTCGGCGATCAGAACTCTTGCAGCCATGTGTGTGTTCGCTCGGGCGCTGGCTCGGGTTGCGCCGGATCGAAACGCATTCTGGTTATAATTTTGTCACCGCCCGGCACGCCGCACGGCACGGCGGCGGCGCACATGAGCTCTGGCGGGGCCGGCGGTGCTTGTTTCAGCCGAGTGTTGTTTATGTGCACCTGCAAGCATATTCCGCAACAGTGCGGCCGCTCTCCTTCGCCCAGCCGCATTGTGCTTTCGCGGCGATCGTGTCAGAGCAAGCAATGCGGATCGGCGTTCGCCGGTACAAGCAATCGTGGGCGTGTTAACGGCGCGCCCCTGCACCGAAAACGGAGAGAGGGATGAAGACTGTAACGTATTTGCTGCTCGGCACCGCGGCGATTGCGCTGTCCGGCTGCAACCCGCTTCCGGGCTCGTCGCTCCCGGCGACGTTCACGGCCGAGCGTTATTTGGATGCCGACCACGGGGGGCCGGGCTTCACCGGTGCGTTGGCGAAGGAGTACACCGAACTCGGGCGGCGGGCGGCCTTCCGTGACGTGCGCTGGCGTAACTCGACCGCCTACATCGCCAAGGCCCAGCAGGCAGAGAATGGGGTCGAGCCTGCGCCCTGGACGCCCGAGCAGCTCAATGTCAACGGCGACGCGGCCGCGCTCTATCCGGACGTCGTCGCGACGATCAACTCGAACAAGGCTGCCCGGCCCGAGGCCTGTGCTCGTGCGCAGGCCATGTGGGACCAGTACCTCGAGGCGCTGCGTGCCGACGCCAACGGGGCGATCTGCCTCCTGCCGGCCGACGCCAAGGCGCTGCTCGACGAGGCACTGGCGGCCTGCCGCGGCAGCCAAGCCTCGGCTTTCGTCGTCTACTTCGGCTTCGACCGCACCAACCTGACCGACCAGGCGCAGCAGACGCTCGACCAGGTCGTCCAGGCGGTCAACTCGATGGGCTCGGCCGCGCTCTCGGTCGTCGGCCACACCGACACGGTGGGCTCGCTGCAGTACAACCAGGGCCTCTCCGAGCGGCGCGCCCGCCGCGTCGCCGAGGGTCTGGTGCAGCGCGGCATCCCGTCCGAACTCGATGACGCTGGCCGGCCGCTCGTACCTCGAGCCGGCCGTGCCGACCGGCCCGAACGTTCGCGAGCCGCTGAACCGCCGGGTCGAGATCACGCTCTCGAAGTAAGCGCAAGCCGCGCCTCTCTCGAAACTCGACGCCCCGCGCCCCAGGCGCGGGGCGTTTTCCTTTGGGCAACGCCGCTCCTTGCGACCGCGCGTCCGCCTTCCCACATCGCTCAGGCGCCCGACCGGGTGAACGCCGACCGGGTGAAAATGGGCGAACGAGGGGACGGACCAGACCATGCCCCATATCCGCAAGACCGCGAGCGCCGTCCTGCTCGCCATGTACGGCGTGACGGGCCCCGCCTCCGCAGCGGATCTGGCGACGGAGGATCTTGCGACGGATCTCGGCCTGCCCGAGCGGCTGGACCGCACCCTGCGCGACCTGATGGACGATGTCGAGCCGACGCTGGAGGGCGCGCTCGACTACATGCGCAGCCTCGGCGCCATCAACGACCCGCTGAACTACCGGATGCCCGAGGTCCTGCCGAACGGCGACATCATCATCCGCCGCCGGGCGGACGCGCCGGCGCTCGACCCCGATGCGCCGCCGGGGCCGGGGGAAGACCCGCCCGCCGACCTGCCGCCCGATCGGCAGCCCGATCCCGAGGACGGCGTGCGCATCTGATCCCGGCGCGATGGGGTTTCGCTTTCCCCGGCGACGGATTATGTCCGGGATAGTGCAGCACCCCCGGGATCCCTTCATGGCCTCGACTGACCCATACCGAGCGACCGCAACCGAGCGCGCCGCCGAAGATGCCGCCGAAACTGCTCCAGAGAATGCCGCCGAGCGCCAGCTCGGGCAGCTGCCCGAATGGGACCTGACCGACCTCTACACATCGATGAACAGCCCCGAGCTCGAGGCCGACCTCGCGCGAATGACCGCCGCCTGCCGCGGCTTCGCCGACAGCTACGAGGGCAAGCTCGCCGCGCTCGACGGCGACGGGCTCGCCCGTGCGGTGGCCGAGTACGAGGCGATCGAGGGCGTGCTCGGCCGCGTGATGTCCTATGCTGGCCTGCTCTACCAGCAAAACACGCAAGACCCCGGCCGCGCCAAGTTCATGGGCGACACCCAGGTCCGGGCCACCGACATCTCGACGCCGCTCGTCTTCTTCGCGCTCGAGCTCAACCGGCTGGAGGACGACCGGCTCGAGGCGATGTTCGCCGAGAGCGCGGCGCTGGCGCGCTACCGCCCTTGGCTCGAGCGGCTGCGGTCCTTCAAGCCCTACCAGCTCTCGGACGAGCTCGAGAAATTCCTCCACGACCAGTCCGTCGTCGGCGCCGCCGCCTGGAACCGCCTGTTCGACGAGACGCTGGCCGGCATGACCTTCGAGGTGGAGGGAGAGCCCGAGCCGCTGGGGCTCGAGGCGACGCTGAACCTCTTGTCCGACAAGGACCGGGCCAAGCGCGAGGCCGGTGGGCACGCCGTTGCCCGCGGCATGGCCGAGAACATCCGGCTTTTCGTCCGCGTGACCAACACGCTCGTCAAGGAGAAGGAGGTCGAGGACCGCTGGCGCAAGCTGCCGGCGCCCGACCATGCGCGCCACCTCGCCAACCATGTGGAGCCGGACGTCGTCGACGCGCTGCGCCGCGCCGTGCAGGCCGCCTATCCGAGCCTCTCGCACCGCTATTACGCGATGAAGGCCAGGTGGCTGGGCCTCGACCGGCTCGAATACTGGGACCGCAACGCGCCGTTGCCCAATTCGGACGACCGCACCATCGCCTGGGACGAGGCGCGCGCGACCGTGCTCGACGCCTATGCCGGCTTCAGCCCGCGCATGGCCGAGCTGGCCCAGCCCTTCTTCGACCGCGGCTGGATCGACGCGCCCGTCAAGCCGGGCAAGGCGCCCGGCGCCTTTTCGCACTCGACCGTCGTCGACGTGCACCCTTACGTGATGCTGAACTACCTCGGGAAGCCGCGGGACGTGATGACGCTGGCGCACGAGCTCGGCCACGGCGTCCACCAGCGCCTCGCCGCCGCCCAGGGCGAGCTCCTCTCCCGCACGCCGCTGACGCTGGCCGAGACGGCTTCGGTCTTCGGCGAGATGCTGACTTTCCAGCGCATGCTGGCGCAGGCGCCGGACGCGCGCATCCGCAAGGCGATGCTGGCCGCCAAGGTCGAGGATATGCTGAACACGGTGGTCCGGCAGATCGCCTTCTACGAGTTCGAGCGCCGCATCCACGCCGCCCGGCGCGAGGGCGAGCTGACCACCGACCAGATCGGCGAGATCTGGATGGAAGTGCAAAGCGAGAGCCTCGGGCCGGCGATCAACCTGGCCGACGAGTACCGCACCTTCTGGGCCTATATACCGCACTTCATCCACTCGCCCTTCTACGTCTATGCCTATGCCTTCGGCGACGGGCTGGTGAACGCTCTCTACGCCGTCTACGAGCAGGGCGCGCCCGGCTTCCAGGACCGCTATTTCGAGATGCTGTCCGCCGGCGGCACGCTGCACCACAGCCGCGCGCTCGCGCCCTTCGGCCTCGACGCCTCGGATCCGGCCTTCTGGGACAAGGGTCTTGGCCTGATCGGGCGCATGATCGACGAGCTCGAGGCGATGGGCTGACGCGGATGCGTTTCGTCCTCGGCGTCGCGCTGCTTCTCGCCGGCCCGGCCGCGGCCGCGAGCAATCCCATCTTCGGGCGCTGGGTCGTCGAGGAGGGCAAGGCCGTCATCGAGCTCGCGCCCTGCGGCGACGCGGCCTGCGGCCAACTCGTCTGGCTGCAGAGCCCCTGGGACGCCAATGGCGCGCCGAAGCGCGACGACAAGAACCCCGACCCGCGATTGCGCGACCGCCCCCTCTGCGGCCTGCAGCTCGTCAGCGGGCTCGAGCCGGCGGGCGATGGCACCTGGGAAGACGGCAAGATCTACTCGACCCGCGACGGCCGCAGCTATGGCATCGAGGTATGGCCCGACGGCGACGACCGGCTGGCCGTGCGCGGCTATCTCGGCATCTCGCTGCTCGGCAAGACGCAGACATGGAGGCGGGACTCCATGCGCCGCGCCAACTGCACCACGATGACCGGCCCCGGCAGCGACCGCTGAAGCCAGCCGCCGGTTGCCAGGGCCAGCTTGGCCCCTGCAATCCAGCTTGAACGGCGTCCCTGTTGGCCTTGCCCGCCGCCCATGCTAACGCGCGCTCCCGGGCAGGGGCCGGGCTGGCCGCCGGGCAGGGAGAGCCGCGATGCACGATCCGGAGCCGATCAGGGCGAAATACCTGAGGGAGATCGCCGACGCCGCCGACGAGGCGACGATCGAGGCGGTGCGCGTCGCAGCCCTCGGCAAGAAGGGCGAGATCGCTCTGATGATGCGCGAGCTCGGCCGCATGACGCCGGAGCAGCGCCAGACCGCCGGCCCCGCCTTCAACACGCTGAAGGACGAAATCAACGCCGCCATCGTCGCGCGAAAGGCCTCGCTGGCCGACGCGGCGCTGGAGGAACGCCTGCGCGCCGAGTGGCTGGACGTCACGCTCTCCCCCCGGCCAGAGACGCAAGGCACGATCCACCCCGTCAGCCAGGTCAGCGACGAGCTGATCGCCATCTTCGCCGAAATGGGCTTCTCGGTCGCCGAGGGACCGCACATCGAGACCGACTGGTACAATTTCGACGCGCTGAACATCCCCGCCGAGCACCCGGCGCGCACCGAGATGGACACGTTCTACATGGCGCCCGGCGCGGATGGGACGCGGCATGTGCTGCGCACGCACACCAGCCCGGTGCAAATCCGGCACATGGAGAAGCACGGCGCCCCCTGCCGGGTCATCGCGCCCGGCCGCGTCTATCGCAGCGACTATGACCAGACGCACACGCCGATGTTCCACCAGGTCGAGGGCCTGGCCATCGACCGCGACATCTCGATGGCCAACCTGAAATGGACGCTGGAGGAGTTCTGCCGCGCCTTTTTCGAGGTCGACTCCGTCGAGCTGCGCTTCCGCGCCAGCCACTTCCCCTTCACCGAGCCCTCGGCCGAGGTCGACATCCGCTGCTCCTGGGCCGGCGGCCAGCTCCGCCTCGGCGAGGGCGACAGCTGGATGGAGATCCTCGGCAGCGGCATGGTGCACCCGCAGGTGCTGGCCAATGCCGGCGTGGACCCGGAGCTTTGGCAGGGCTTCGCCTTCGGCATGGGCATCGACCGCATCGCCATGCTGAAATACGGCATCCCCGATTTGCGCGCCTTCTTCGACAGCGACCTCCGCTGGCTCCGCCACTACGGTTTCAGGGCGCTCGACTGGCCGAGCGTGCACGGGGGGTTGAGCGGCTGATCAGGTCATTCCCGCGAACGCGGGAATCTCATACCGGCAGGAGATGCCCGCTTCCGCGGGCATGACGCGCAAGGAGGGCACGATCATGACGGACACCCCCGTCCACTTCCGCTTCGGCGACAACCGCGCGCTCTGGAGGTGCTGACGGCGCTGGTGCTCGCAGGCCGCAAGACCGCGACCTGCATGCCGCTGCGCGATGTCGAGAGCGGGGGCGAGGCGATGCCCGTGGTCGGGCGGCAGGACGTGGCGACGGATTGGGACGGCACCCCCGTCGCGCTGGTCGAGACGGTCGAGGTCACGATCCGCCGCTTTGACGAGGTAGACGAGGCATTCGCGCTGGCCGAGGGCGAGGACGAGTCGCTCGAAGGCTGGCGCGCCGGCCACCGCCGCTATTTCGAGCGGAACGGCGGCTGGTCGCCCGACATGGCGCTGGTCTGCGAGCGCTTCCGGCTGGTCCGGCAGCTGCCCGGCCAGCCGTCGGAGCCGTGACCCCACCCCACACGCACGTCCCGTAGGGTGGAGTTCCACCTCACCCGGCCTCCCGCCCCGCGATAAAAAGCCGCCTTCCGGGCGGCGGCGGCCCGAGTCTGGGCCGCCGGCCCCGCTAGTCGGCGTCGCCGCTCGGCAGGTTGGGCAGCCGCAGGCCTGTGCCGGTCGTCGCGCGGCTGCGGCGCCCGTCGAAGATCGAGCTGCGCCAATGCGTGCCGGCCTCGATCTCGGGCGCATAGTTGCGCGCCCTTGCGCGGTCCTGCGGATCGTATTGCTGGTTGGCCAGCGCGCCGCGGATCCAGTCGACGGCGTTCACCTGACCCCCCTGCTCCGGCCCGGGCGTGGTTTGCTGTGCCGCCGCTGGTGGCTGGGCCGGGGCCGGGGCCTGGGCACGGAGCGGGGCCTGCTGCGCCGCGGCGACGGAGGCGCTGAGCGCGCCGAGAAGGGCGGCGATGACGGCGATGCGCGGCATGGTGCTTCTCCCGGTGAGGCTGACCATTCTAGCATGGACCTAGGGGATTCGCCGCCACGATCCAGTGGAGGCCGTTCCCCTCCGCCCCTTCCCGACCCCGACAATTCACGCTAAGCACCCGCCCGCGCGCGGGAAATGGCGGGGCGGGGACGCATGAAATTTACCCTTTCATGGCTGAAGGAGCACCTCGAGACCGAGGCGACGGCCGACGAGATCGCGGCCGCCGTGACCGATCTGGGCCTCGAGGTCGAGAGCGTCGACGACCCCGCCCGCGCGCTCGGCGCCTTCACCATCGCCCGCGTCGTCGAGGCGCGGCCGCATCCGAACGCCGACCGCCTGCGCGTCTGCGAGGTCGAGGCCTGGCCCGAGGGCCGCGGCGGCCCGTCGCGCCGGGTGCAGGTCGTCTGCGGCGCGCCGAACGCCCGCACGGGCATGGTCGGCGTCTTCGCGCCGCCGGGCACCCACATCCCGGGCACCGGCGTCGACCTCAAGCCGGGCGTGATCCGCGGCGTCGAATCGAACGGCATGCTCTGCTCCGAGCGCGAGCTGATGATCTCGGACGATCACGAGGGCATCATCGACCTGGCGCCCGACGCGCCGCTGGGCGCGCGCTATGTCGACTGGGCCGGCCTGAACGACCCGGTCTTCGACATCGCCATCACGCCGAACCGCCCCGATGCGCTGGGCGTCGAGGGCATCGCCCGCGACCTCGCCGCCCGCGGCCTGGGCCGGCTGAAGATGCGCGAGGTCGAGCCGGTGGCGGGCGGCTTTCCCTGCCCGCTCTCGATCACGATCGACGACGACGTCCTGCGCGGCGCGCCCGTCTTCTGCGGCCGGCTGATCCGCGGCGTCGGCAACGGCCCGTCGCCCGACTGGCTGCAGCGGCGGCTGCGCGCCATCGGGCTGCGCCCCATCTCGGCGCTGGTCGACATCACGAACTTCGTCACCTACGACCGCAACCGGCCGCTGCACGTCTTCGACGCCGACAAGGTCCGGGGGGATTTGCGCGTCCGCTGGGCGCGCGCCGGCGAGCGGCTGCTGGCGCTCGACGGCCGGGACTACGCGTTCGAGCCCGACATGATGGTCATCGCCGACGATCAGGGCCCCGAGTCGATCGCCGGCATCATGGGCGGCGAGGCGACCGGCTGCACCGAGGCGACGGTCAACGTCTTCCTCGAGAGCGCCTATTGGGACCCGGTGACGGTCGCCTCGACCGGGCGGCGGCTGAAGGTCAACTCGGACGCCCGCTACCGCTTCGAGCGCGGCGTCGACCCGGCGTTCACGCCGGCCGGGCTCGAGCTCGGCACCCGCATGATCCTCGATCTCTGCGGCGGCGAGGCCTCGCATGTCGTCACGGCCGGCGCCGTGCCGGACACCGCGCGCTCGTACCAGCTGCGCCCGTCGCGGGTGGTCAGCTTGGTGGGGATGGAGATCGGCCGGGCCGAGCAGGCGCGGATCCTCGCCGATCTGGGCTTCACCGTCGAGGACCCGACCGTCGCCATGATCGCGGCGGCGTCCATGTCGCCCGCCGCCGGCACCGCGCTGGCCGGCGGCGACGAGCTGGAGATGGCGGTGACGCCCCCCTCGTGGCGGCCCGACATCCGCGGCGAGGCCGATCTGGTCGAGGAGATTGCCCGCGTCGCCTCGCTGGGCCGGCTGCAGTCGCGGCCGCTGCCGAGCCTGGCCGGCGTCGGCCGGCGCACGCTGACGCAAACGCAGCGGCGCGAGCGCGACGCTCGCCGGTCGCTGGCCGCCCGGGGCCTGAACGAATGCGTCACCTACTCGTTCATCGCCCAGCCGGCGGCGGCGCTGTTCGGCGGCGGCGGCGACGAGATGCGGCTCGACAACCCGATCTCGTCCGAGATGAGCCATATGCGGCCCTCGCCGCTGCCGGGGCTGCTGGCGGCCGCGGCGCGCAACCAGGCGCAGGGCGCCGACGGCTTCGGCCTCTTCGAGGTCGGCGCCGGCTATTTCGGGCCGCAGCCGGGCGAGCAGCTCGCCGCCGCCTCGGCGCTGCGCCTGGGGCCGACGAGCGCGCGGCACTGGTCGGGCACGCGCCGCCCCGTCGATCTGTGGGACGCGCGCGCCGATGCCGAGGCCGTGCTGCAGGCGCTCGGCGCCCCGGTCGCCAGCCTGAAGGTCGCACGCGAGGCGCCCGGCTGGTTCCATCCGGGCCGCTCGGGCGTGCTGAAGCTGGGGCCAAAGACCGTGCTGGCCGAGTTCGGCGAGCTGCACCCGCGCGTCCTGGCGGCGATGGAGGCCAAGGGGCCCGGCGTCGCGATGACGGTTTTTCTCGGCAACCTGCCCGCGCCCCGCCCCAAGGGGCCGGCGCGCCCGGCGCTCGAGATCTCGAACTTCCAGGGCGTCGAGCGCGACTTCGCCTTCGTGGTCGACGAGCGGGTCGAGGCCGAGGCGATCCTGCGCGCCGCGCGCGGCGCCGAGAAGTCGCTGATCGAGAGCGTCGAGGTCTTCGACGTCTTCGCCGGCCGGCGCGCCGCCGAGCAGTTCGGCGCCGGCCGCAAATCGGTCGCGATCAGCCTCCGCCTCCAGCCGCGCGAGGCGACGCTGACCGAGGCCGAGATCGAGGCGGTGGGCACGCGCATCGTCGACGCGGTGGCGAAGGCCACGGGGGCCGAGCTGCGCCGCTGAGGCTTTTGCCGATTGCCTGACATGTTGCCGGGATTAAAATGGCCGTTCTGCTGACAATCTCGCCGAACAAATGGGGGACCGCGCATGGGCATGATCAAGGAATTCCAGGAATTCGCCGTCAAGGGCAACGTCGTCGACATGGGCGTCGGCATCATCATCGGCGCGGCGTTCACCTCGATCGTCAACAGCCTGGTCAACGACATCATCAACCCGATCATCGGCGTCGCCACCGGCGGCGTGGATTTCTCGAACTTCTTCGTGAACCTCGGCTCGGGCGAGTTCGAGAGCCTGACCGCCGCCCAGGCCGCCGGGGCGCCGACGGTGAACTACGGCCTGTTCGTCAACGCGATCATCAGCTTTCTCATCGTCGCCTGGATCCTGTTCTTTGTGATCAGGGGGGTGAACCATCTCAGGCGGATGGCCGAGGAGGCGCCGGCCTCGCCGGCAACGCCCGAGCCAGCGGCCGACGTCAGGCTGCTGACCGAAATCCGCGACCTGCTGGCACGCGGCTCCCTCGCCTCTCCGACGGACGCGCGCTGAACCTGGCCGTAACGCCTGGCCGCGGCGCAAGGTGAAATTTCCTTAACCCGCCGACAAGGCGCCGCTCAGGCGCAGGGCGCATCTTCACCTCTCAGCCTGGAATATGCCGGGCGCAAGAGTGGAGCCTATCCAGCAATGAACATGACCGACATCCTTTCCGGGTCGGGACGCGTCCGGCGGATCGGGGTTGCAAGCCTCGGCCTGGGCGCGATCGCCTTCTCGTCGGCTGCCATGGCCGACGACGCGGTCGCCAATCTGGTCGAGCGCGTCAGCCCCGCCGTCGTGACGGTCTACACGACCCAGGTGGCGCAGTCTTCCGGCGACGAGGGCGATGCCCAGCCCTTCAACATGCCCGAGGGCTCTCCGTTCGAGGAATTCTTCAAGCGCTTCGGCGTGCCCGAGGGCATGCCCGGCATGCCGATGCCGCATGACGACATGCCGCGTCAGGGCCTTGGCTCGGGCTTCGTGTTCGACGCCGAAGGCTACATCATCACAAACCACCACGTCGTCGACGGTGCGACCGATGTGAAGGTGCGCTTCGCCGATCAGGTCGACCACGAGGCCAAGGTCATCGGCACCAATTCGCAGAGCGACGTGGCGCTGCTGAAGATCGACACCGACCGCGACCTGCCATATCTGACGCTGGGCAACTCGGACGCGATCCGCGTCGGCGAGGACGTCGTGGCCGTCGGCAACCCGTTCGGCCTGGGCGGCACAGTCACCCGCGGCATCGTCTCGGCCATCGGGCGCGACATCAATGCGGGTCCTTACGTCGACTTCATCCAGACGGACGCGGCGATCAACCGGGGCAACTCGGGCGGGCCGCTCTTCGACATGGACGGCAACGTCATCGGCGTGAACTCGGCGATCTACTCGCCCTCGGGCGGCAATGTCGGCGTCGGCTTCGCGATCCCCTCGAATATCGTCAAGCAGGTGGTTGCCCAGCTGAAGGAAAGCGGCAGCGTCAGCCGCGGCTGGCTCGGCGTCTCGATCCAGAACGTGACGCCCGACATCGCGACGGCGCTCGGCCTCGACGAGCCGAAAGGCGCCCTGGTGGCGAGCGTGGTCGAGAACGCGCCCTCGAACGGCAAGCTGCAGACCGGCGACGTCATCCTCAGCTTCGACGGCAAGCCGGTCGACAGCAATCGTGACCTGCCGAAGCTGGTCGCCGCCACCCAGGCCGGATCGACGGTCGAGGTCGGCATCCTGCGCAAGGGTGACCGCGAGACCATCGACGTGCAGGTCGGCGAGCTGCCGGCCGAGCGGCTGGCCGCCAACACCGCGACCGCGCCGGCGCAGGGCAACGCGGCCGCCTCCGAGAAGCTCGGCGCCACCGTCGCCGCGCTCTCGCCCGAAACCCGCCAGTCGCTCGGCATCGAGGAGTTGGTCGACGGCACGGTCGTGACCTCGCTGAAGTCGGGCGGCGCGGCCTCCGAGGCCGGGCTGCGGGTCGGCGACGTCATCGTCCAGGTCGGCGATACGCCGGTCAGGAGCGCGCAGGAGCTCGACACGGCGCTTGCCCAGGCGAAGAAGGACACGGCGCTGCTGCTGGTCAACCGGCGCGGCAACCAGATCTTCATGAGCGTGAAGGTCGAGGCGTGATCCCAGGCGACGAATTCGTCGCCAGCGACTTTGGCCGGGGGAGAAATCCCCCGGCTCTTTGATTTGTGACTTCGGGCGAGAGCCCGGCATTTGCGCGTCCGGGTCCGGGTTTCCATATTAGGCGGGTTCAACAGGAGGCGTTGCCATGGCGCGCCGCATTCTCGTCATCGAGGACGACGCCGAGACAGCCGCATACCTTGCCCGCGGTCTCGAGGAGAGCGGCTTTGCCGTCGAGACGGCGACGGACGGACGCGACGGTCTGTTTCTTGCCACGGAAGGGGCGGTCGACCTCATCATCCTCGACCGTATGCTGCCCGGGATGGACGGGCTTTCGGTCCTCAAGGCCGTCCGCGCCGCCGGGATCACCGTGCCCGTCCTGATGCTGACGGCGATGAGCGCCGTCGACGAGCGGGTGCGCGGCCTGCGCGCCGGCGCCGACGACTATCTGGTCAAGCCATTTTCCTTTGACGAGCTGCTCGCCCGCAGCGAGACGCTGCTGCGACGGCCGCAGGAGCAGCACAAGGAAGAGACGCGGCTGGTCTGCGGCGGGCTCGAGCTCGACCTGCTGACCCGCACAGCCCGGCGCGGCAACCGCACGATCGAGCTGCAGAACCGCGAGTTCCAGATGCTCGAGTTCCTGATGCGCCGCAAGGGCCGGGTGGTCACGCGGACCATGCTGCTGGAGGGGCTTTGGGGCTATCGCTTCGATCCGCAGACCAATGTCATCGACGTCCATATCAGCCGGCTGCGCAAGAAGGTCGACGCCGAAGGCGAGCCGCAGCTGATCCGCACCGTGCGCGGCGCCGGCTATATGCTCTCGGCCGAGAACTGAGCGCCCGCCCCGTGTGGCTGCGCAACGCCACCAGCCGGCTGATGGCGGCACACCTCGTCGTCGTCGCGCTGTCGACGGCGATGGTTCTGGCCTTCGTCTACTATCAGACGCGCCAGGTGATCGAGGACGAGGTGCGCGAGATCGTCGCCGCCGATCTGAGCGGCCTCGGCGATGAATTCCGCGAGGGCGGCGCCCTCGGCCTCGCGCGCGCCATCGAGCGCCGGCTCGCCGACCGCCGGCGCCAGGACGCCGTCTATCTGCTGGCCGACGCTCGGGGCAGCCGGATCGCCGGCAACCTCTCGGCATGGCCGCCGGTGATCCCGCCGACGGGCGGCTGGGTCGAGCTCGACCTCTATCGCAGCGACCGCGACCGGGTGACGACCCTGTCGGTCGCCGCGATCCCGCTCCCCTCGGGCGAGCGGCTGCTGGTCGGCCATGACAGCCAGGCGCAGGCCAAGTTTCGCCGCACGCTGCTGGGCGCGCTCGGCTGGGCGCTCGCCGCCGCCGGGCTGCTGGCGCTGGCCAGCGGCTGGCTGCTCTCGCGCCTGGTCGGCCGTCGCGTCGCCGATGTCGTCGAGACGGCCGACGAGATCGTCCAGGGCGACATGGCGCGGCGCGTGCCAGTCCGCGGCGCCGGCGACGAGTTCGACCGGCTGGCCGGGACGCTGAACCGGATGCTCGACCGGATCCAGGGCCTGGTCGGCGACCTGCGCATGGTGACGGACGGCGTGGCGCACGATCTGCGCAGCCCGCTGACCCGGCTGCGCGCCCACCTGGAAGGCAGTCTCGACGAGGAGCTCGACCCGGCCGGGCGGCGCGAGCGCATCGAGCGCGCCATCGCCGAGGCGGACGGCGTGCTGCGCGCCTTCACGGCGCTCTTGCAGATCGCCCGCACCGAGGCCGGTATGGGCCGCGAACAGTTCGAGCCGATCGAGCTCGGCGCGCTGGCCGCCGACGTCATCGATCTCTACACGCCCAGCGCGGCCGAGAAATCGACGCGCCTGGTGCAGCGGGGCGAGGGCGCGACGGTCTCGGGCCATCCGCAGCTGCTGGCCAACGCCGTCGCCAACCTGGTCGAGAACGCGGTCGCGCAGGCGCCCGCCGGCAGCGAGGTGGCGCTCGAGCTGTCCTCCGGCCCGCAGCCGACGCTGACCGTCGCCGATCGCGGTCCGGGCATCCCGCCCGAGGAGCGGGCGCGGGTGCTCGAGCGCTTCGTCCGCCTCGACGCCAGCCGGGGGCGGCCGGGCGCCGGCCTCGGCCTCTCCCTCGTGGCCGCGGTGGCGCGGCTGCACGACGCGCGGCTCGAGCTCGAAGACAACGCTCCCGGCCTGCGCGCGACGCTGCGCTTCTCGCGCAGCCGGACGGAGAACGATGCCGGACCGACCGATGAGCGCGAGCTCACTGGCGAGACAGCGGCCCGAAAGCCCGCCGCGATAGCCTGGCGAGGCGAACGCGACCGCGGCGCGCCGGAAGCCGGCTAGAGCAGTTCCGAAGCCGACCGATTCATCCGAACTGCGTCGTCAGACTGCGCCGTCATTCCCACGCAAGCCGGACTCTGGCATCCTGGCCAAGCAGATAGTCCGAAGCGCGCCCCCGCGCGCCCGCACCTGCGACAGGGCCGGGCATCGACGCAAGCCCACCCGTTGCCCTAATCTCCCTCCTTTGCGATAGCCGATCGCGCGCCGCAGGGGACGGAGGGGCTCGGATGTCTCTGCTTCTGCTCGCCATCGGCCTGGTCGGGCTGACCGTCGGCGGCGATCTGCTGGTGAGCGGGTCGGTCGCCGTCGCGCGTCATTTCGGCCTCTCTCCCATGGTGATCGGGCTGACGCTCGTCAGCTTCGGAACCTCCAGCCCCGAGCTGCTGACCAGCCTGCAGGCGGCGCTGATCGGGTCGCCCGGAATCGCTGTCGGCAACATCGTCGGCTCGAACATCTGCAACATCCTTCTGGTTCTCGGCGGGGCGGCCCTCCTACGTCCCGTCCCGGCGCCGAAGGGCACGCTGCGGCGCGAAGGCGCCGTGCTGGCGCTGGCGTCGCTGCTCTGTCTCGGTGCCGTTCTCGCCGGGTCCGTCGGACGCCTGACCGGGACCGCCTTCCTGCTGTTGCTGGCCGCTTTCGTCACGCTGACGCTGCGCGCCGAGCGGCGGCGCGGCGGCGACGAGGCGGACGGTCTCACGGCGGTCGGAGTGGCCGCCGAGCTGTCGGGCGCGCGCCAGGGCAGCGTGCTCCTGTTCTTCCTCAGGTTCCTTCTTGGCCTGGTCCTGACGATCTTCGGCGCCCGGCTGCTCGTGCATGGCGCGATCGACGTGGCGACGACCTTCGGCGTCTCCGAGGCCGTCATCGGGGTGACGGTGGTCGCCATCGGCACCTCGCTGCCGGAAATGATGACCGCCTGGATGTCGTCGCTGCGCGGGCATGGGGATCTCGGCCTCGGCAACATCGTTGGCGCTAACATCTTCAACGTTCTCTGCAATCTGGGCGCCACGGCGGTGGTCCGGCCGATCGCGGTGCCGGCCGAGATCGCCCGATTCGACATCTGGGTCATGCTGACGGCGACGGCGGCATTGCTGCTCTTCGCCGGCACCGCGAAACGCATCGGCCGGGCCCAGGGCGGCGCCCTGCTCGCGGGCTATGCCGCCTATCTCGGCCTTCTGGTCGCAAACGTCTGACGAACCCTGCGAAACGCATTATTTTTCGGCTAGTTGCACCCTGGTAGAAAATTTCGCCCATGTCGCGCATGGACCTTGCACTGACCCCTGGCTCTACTCACATTCGCAGCCGCTTCGGGCGCGCGGCAGAAACGACGGTCCTCGCGCGACGGCCCGCCCGGGCAAGGGACAGTTAGCAATGGAACAGATGTCCGCGGTTCCCGAAACGGAACCTCCCGGTACCGGCTCGGCTGACGGCCCTGAACGACGCCGTCTCGCCGAGATCCTGAAACCGGCACCGAGGCCAGCAGGCCGAGCCAGTTTCCCCTCCAGCCCCAGCTCCCGCGCCTTCCGCAAACGCTTCTACCCCGACGCCACCGCCGCCGACTGGGCGGACTGGCGCTGGCAGATGCGCACGCGCATCCGCACGACCGCGGGCCTCGAGCGCGTCTTCGCGCTCAGCGATGACGAGCGCGACGCGCTGGCCCAGCACAAGACCGGGCTGCCCGTCGGCATCACGCCGTACTACGCCAGCCTGATGGGCCTTGGCGACCCGGGCGAGCCGCTGCGGCGGACGCACATCCCCGTTGGCGGCGAGTATCTCCGCCTGCCCGGCGAGGATGACGACCCGCTGGGCGAGGACCACGACACCGCGACGCCCGGGCTGGTGCATCGCTACCCGGACCGCGTTCTGTTCCTGACCACGGGCACCTGCTCGACCTATTGCCGCTATTGCACGCGCTCGCGCATGGTCGGCCAGGCGGGCGGCGAGTACCAATTCTCGACGCGGCAATGGGAGCAGGCGCTCGCCTATATCGAGGCGCACGGGGAGATCCGCGACGTGCTGCTCTCGGGCGGCGACCCGCTGACCATCGGCGACGACAAGCTCGACTGGCTGCTCGGGCGGCTGCGCGCGATCCGCCATGTCGAGTTCATCCGGCTCGGCACCAAGATGCCGACCGTCGTGCCGATGCGCATCACCAAGGCGCTGACCAGGGTGCTGAAAAAGCACCAGCCGATCTGGATGTCGCTGCACGTCACGCATCCGGCCGAGCTGACGGTGGAGGCCACCGAGGCTTACTCGCGGCTGGCCGATGCGGGCATCCCGCTCGGCTCGCAGACGGTGCTGCTCAAGGGCATCAACGACAGCGTCGAGACGATGAAGTCGCTCTATCACGGGCTGCTGATGCGGCGCGTGCGGCCCTATTACCTCTACCAATGCGACCCGATCAGCGGCTCGGCGCATTTCCGCACGCCGGTCTCCAAGGGCATCGAGATTATCGAGGGCCTGCGCGGGCACACCACCGGCTATGCGGTGCCGCACTTCGTTGTCGACGCGCCCGGCGGCGGCGGCAAGATCCCGCTGATCCCGGACTATGTCGTCGGCCGCGACGGCGACGACCTCCTTTTGCGCAATTTCGAGGGCAGCACCTATCGCTACCCCGATCCGGGCGAGAGCTATGGCACCCGCTGCGGGAGGCAGGCATGCGCATCGGCCTGACCTATGACCTGCGCGACGACTATGCCGGCCGCGGGCTGCCGGAGGAGGCGCTGGCCGAGTTCGACAGCCCCGAGACCATCGAGGGCATTGAGACGGCACTGGCGGCGAACGGCCACCAGCCCGAGCGGATCGGCCACGTCCGGGCGCTGGCAGAGCGGCTGGTGGCCGGCCATCGCTGGGACCTGGTCTTCAACATCGCCGAGGGCCTTTCCGGCCGCTCGCGCGAGGCGCAGGTGCCGGCGCTGCTCGAGGCGTTCGACCAGCCCTACACCTTCTCGGACCCGCTGACCCAGGCGGCGGGGCTCGACAAGGCGGTGGCCAAGCGCCTGGTGCGCGACGCCGGCGTGCCGACGGCGCCCTTCGCGGTGCTGGAGACGGACGCCGACGCGCGGGCCTGCGAACTGGCGTTCCCGGTTTTCGTGAAGCCGATCGCCGAGGGCACGGGCAAGGGCTGCGAGCGCGCCTCCAAGGTAGCCGACCGGCGCGCGCTGGTGCAGGCGGCGCGGCAGCTGCGCGCCCGCTTCGGCCAGCCGGCGCTGGCCGAGCCGTTTCTGCCGGGGCGCGAGTTCACCGTGGGCGTGCTCGGCAACGGTGCGGGCGCGCGCGTGATCGGCGTGATGGAGATCGAGCTGCTCGCCAATGCCGAGGCCGAGGTCTATTCCTTCGTCAACAAGGAGCTGTGCGAGGACCGGGTCGTCTATCGCCTCGCCGACGATCCCGAGGCGCAGGAGGCGGGCCGGGTGGCGCTCGCCGCCTACCGGGCGCTCGGCTGCCGGGATGCGGCGCGGCTGGACGTGCGCTCGGACGGCGCGGGCCGGCCGCAGTTCCTCGAGGTCAACACCCTCGCGGGGCTGCACCCGACGCATTCCGACCTGCCGATCCTGTCGGCCAAGGCCGGGATGCCGTTCGAGGGGCTGATCGGCGCCATCGTCGACGCCGCGTCCGAGCGGCAGGGGCTGATGGCCGGGCTGCAGGCACGGGCGCGGCGCGCCTGACGTTTTGGGGACTGGTGCGGGCGGGGCGGGACCGCTAGTCCTGCCCGCGCCATGATCCGCGTCACCGACACGATCTCCATCGCCGAATGGGAACTGGTCGAGAGCTTTGCGCGCGCCTCCGGGCCCGGTGGGCAGAACGTCAACAAGGTCGAGACGGCGGTGCAGCTGCGCTTCGAGGCGGCGCGCTCGCCGAACCTGCCCGACGCGGTGAAGGCGCGGCTCCGACGGCTGGCCGGGCGGCGCTGGACCGACGAGGGCGCCGTGGTGATCCAGGCGCAGGCGCATCGCAGCCAGGCGCGCAACCGCGCCGAGGCGCTGGAGCGCTTGCTCGACCTCATCCGCCGGGCCGCCGAGAAGCCGAAGCGCCGCATCGCCACAAAGCCGACGCTCGCCTCCAAGCGCCGGCGCTTCGACGCCAAGAAGCAGCGCAGCAGCGTCAAGGCGCTGCGCTCGGCGCCAGGCAACGAGGATTAGCGTGGCGCGCGTCTTCATCGATGCCGATGCCTGCCCGGTCCGGGCCGAAGCGGTGCGCGTGGCCGAGCGGCACCGGCTGCAGGTCTTCGTCGTCTCGAATGGCGGCATCCGGCCGGACCCGAGCCCGCTGGTCGAATCGGTGATCGTCCCCGAGGGCGCCGATGCGGCGGACCGCTGGATCGCCGAGCGGATCGGGCCGGGCGATATCTGCGTGACGGCGGATGTGCCGCTGGCAGCGCGCTGCATCGAGGCCGGCGCACGGGCCATCCGGCACAACGGCGAGGCCTTCACGCCGGCCAATATCGGCCATGCGCTTGCCATGCGCGACCTGATGGCGGATCTGCGCGCGGCGAACCCGCTCGGGGCCGGCGGCGGGGCGAAGCCCTTCGGCAAGGCCGACCGGTCGCGCTTTCTCGACGCGCTCGAGCGGCTCGTGCGGACAGCGCTGCGCGAGGGCGGCTGACGGCGTTTCACAAGCCGTTAGGAAAGAAGATCAAAGAGATCAGCGGGTTGCCGGGCTTGCACGCGTGCAAGCCGCCTGCAGCCCTCAAAACGTCTGGTCGTAGGCGCCGACGGCGGGCTCTCCTCGGATGACCGCGTCGATCGCCTCGAAGATGGCGCGCAGCTCGTCCTCGGAACGGGTGCTCTCGCAAACGACGACGAGGTTCGGCGTGTTCGACGAGGCACGCACCAGCGCCCAGGCGCCGCCTTCGAGCAGCACGCGGGCGCCGTTCACCGTCACCACCTCGCGGATCGGCAGCGGGCCGAGACGGTCGCCGGCGCGGGCCATGCCGACCAGCCGCTCGGTCAGCCGCTCGACGACGGCGTATTTCTCCTCGTCGGCGCACCAGGGCGACATGGTGGGCGTCGAGAACGTCTGCGGCAGCGCGCGCCTGAGGTCCGACATCGACTGATCCGGGTGGCGATCGAGCATCCTCAGGATCTCGACCGCGACCAGCAGCCCGTCATCATAGCCCCGGCCGATCGGCGGCGCCAGGAAGTGGTGGCCGGATTTCTCGAAACCGGCCAGCGCGCCCATCTCGTGCACGCGGCGCTTCATGTGGCTGTGGCCGGTGCGCCAGTACTCGACCCTGGCGCCGCCCGCGACCAGCTCCGGGTCGCTGAGAAAAAGGCCGGTCGACTTGACGTCCGCCACGAAGCGGGCGCCCGGGTATAGCCGGATCCAGTCGCGCGCCAGCATGACGCCCACCTTGTCGGCGAAGATTTCTTCGCCCTCGTCGTCCACCACCCCGCAGCGGTCGCCGTCGCCGTCGAAGCCGAGCGCCAGGTCGGCGCCCGAATCGCGCACGGCGCGGGCCATGTCGTGCAGCATCTCCATGGCCTCGGGGTTCGGGTTGTAGACTGGAAAGGTGTAGTCGAGCCCGGTGTGCAGCGGCACGATTTCGGCCCCGATCCGCTGCAGCACCTCGGGCGCGAAGGCGCCGGCGGTGCCGTTGCCCGTGGCGCAGACGACCTTCAGCGGCCGCGACAGCCTGAGGTCGCCCGCGAGATCGGCGATATAGCGCTGGCGCACGCCCTCGGCTCGGGTATAGGCGCCGCCCGGACGCGCCATGCCCTCGCCGCCGAGCACGATGTCGCGCAGCCGCGCCATCTCGTCCGGGCCATGCGTCAGCGGGCGCCCCATGCCGATCTTGACGCCCGTCCAGCCGTTCGGGTTGTGGCTGGCGGTCACCATGGCGACGGCCTGGGCGTCGAGGTCGAACTGGGCGAAATAGGCCATCGGGCTGAGGGCGACTCCGATGTCGTGCACCGTCGCGCCGCCAGCCAGCAATCCGATCGTCAGCGCCTGCTTGATCGCCAGCGAATAGCTGCGATAGTCGTTGCCGACCACGACCGTCGGCGGCAGCCCCGCCTCGTGCAGCTGGGTGGCGAGGCCGAGGCCGATCGCCTGCATGCCGGGCAGGTTGATCTCCTCGGGGTAACGCCAGCGCGCGTCGTATTCACGAAAGCCCGTCGGCCGGATCATCGGCAGCTCGAGGCTGGCCAGCGTGTTGACCTCGACGCCGGTCAGCGGCTTTGACAGCGGATTTGGCGACATCGCGTTACCCCTGATCGCTCGCCCAAGCGCATAGCGCAGTCCGGCCCGACGCGGAACCCGGCGCGCAGACGCGCCGGGTTCCATTTCCTGCCGCGGTGGCTACATATCGGCACATGTTCGAAAATCTGATAGCGGCCCTGACGGGCGAAGAAGGGCATGGCGAGGATCCGGTCGAGGCCGGCCGCGTGGCCATTGCCGCGGTGCTGGTCGAGGCGGCGCGCTCGGACGACAGCTATCTCGAGCCCGAGCGGGCGACGATCGACCGCGTGCTGGCCGAGCGCTTTGGCCTCGCGCCCGCCGAGGCTGCCGCGCTGCGCCAGCGCGGCGAGGAGGCGCAGGAGCATGCGGTCGATCTCGTCCGCTTCACGCGGGCGATCAAGGACGCGGTCCCGCACGAGGACCGTGTCGCGGTGATCGAGGCGGTCTGGCGCGTGATCTACGCCGACGGGGCGCTGGACGCCGACGAGGATTCATTGGTCCGGCGGCTGTCGGGCCTGCTCTACGTCTCGGATGTCGACGCGGGGATTGCGCGCCATCGCGTCAGCCAGGCACCGCGGGAGGCCTGAGAGCCGCTCGGGTTAGAAGAACGAGAACACCAGGAAGGTGCAGAGCAGCACCGTCATCCAGAGCGCCATCGAGCCCGAGGGCTGGGTGCGCGCCAGCCTGCCCGCTGGCCTGTGATTGCTGCGGAGCGACTCGGTCAGCCACTCGCCCGCCGCCGAGCCGCGCTCGACCAGCAGGCGCCCGGCTGAAGTGATCCCGCGCAGCGCGCCGCGGGCAGCCCAGGCGCCCAGGCCGCGCCAGAGCCAGTCGGTGTCGAGATAGGTCCCGCGCGCATCGCGCGGGAAGATGCGCAGGCGCCACAGGACGACGAAGACAAGCGCTGTCAGCACCAAAAGCTGCAGCTGCGTCAGGACGTGATCTGCCGTGTATGGGTGATACTCGTAGGGCCTCGGCAGCAGGTCATAGAGCACCGCAGGGTAAACGCCGAGCAGGATGCAGAGCGCCGCGGCGATGCCCATCGCCGCCAGCATGTTGGCCGGGGCCTCGCGCACCTCGCGGCCGGGGACGGCCGGACCGAAGAACGCGCTGAACGGAATGCGCAGCCCGGCATAGACCAGCGAGAGGGCGCTCGCGCCGAGCAGGATCAGCCAGGGCACGAACAGCTCCTTATAGGCCGCGGCGCTGATGATCATCGATTTCGAGACGAAGCCCGAGGTCAGCGGCAAGGCGGCGATCGACGCCGCGCCGATGCCGTAGAGCGCCGCCGTCCAGGGCATGTCGCGGGCCAGCCCCGAAAGCTCGCTGCCGCGCGCGCTGCCGGTGCGGTAGAGGACGGCGCCCATGCCCATGTAGAGCAACGCCTGGTAGATCATCGAGCAGACGGCGTGCGCGACGGCGCCGTTGACCGACAGGTCGCTGCCGATGCCGATGCCGGTCACCATGATCCCGAGCTGGCTGATCAGCCCCCAGGACAGCACGCGGCGGAAATCGTCCTCGATCAGCGCAAAGAAGACCGGGAACGCCGCCATGGTGACGCCGATGGGCACGAGCAGCTCGGTGCCGGGAAAGCCGCGGGCGAGCGCATAGATCGCGAGCTTCGTCGTGAAGATCGAGAGGATGACCGTGCCGGTGACCGTCGCCTCGGGATAGGCGTCCTGCAGCCAGCTGTGCAGCAGCGGGAACGCCGCCTTGATGCCGAAGCCGAGGAAGATGATCAGCCCGGCGGTCGTGCCGAGGTCAAAGCTCTCGAAGGCGAGCGACCCGGTCTCGCCGAACTGGATGATAGCGCCGGCGAGCAGCAGCACGCCCGAGCCGACCTGGAGGATCAGGTAGCGCGTCCCTGCCGCCACGGCGCGGTCGCTGCCGCGCGCCCAGATCAGGAAGACCGAGGCGATCGAGGTGCCCTCCCAGAACAGGAAGAGCGTGATGAGGTCGCCAGCGAAGACGGCTCCGACGGCGCTGCCGGCATAGATCAGGCTGGCGGTCGGCTGCAGCGCGCCCGGCACATGCAGCTGGTAGAGCATGCCGAAGAAGAGGGCGACCAGGAAGGCATAGGCAAAGACCAGGGCGAGCGCGTCGACCCGCAGCGTGAACAGCTCGAGGTCGAAGACCGACACCAGCCCCTGAACGCCGGGCTCGAGCCCGAGGGTTTGCACCAGGGCGAGCACCGGCAGGGCCAGCATCCAGGCGGACCGCAGCCAGCCGCCGAGGACGGGCACCAGCAGCGCGCCCAGGATCAGGATCAGCCCGGGCGACAGCTCAGCGATCATAATAATCATCCGAACGCCGGACGAGCGGGCGCAGCAGGAGCGCGACGCCGACGCCGACCAGGCAGGCCGCAGCGCCGCAGAGGGCATAGAAGCCGGGCCAAGCCTCGGCCTCGAAATGCGGATGGCGCTCGATCACGAAGTCGAGGCCGACGAGAGCGGCGCTGGCCGCCGCCAGCGCGAGCACCAGCCCCCAGCCGATGCGCGCCCCAGGCGCGGTGCCGGGATCATCGCGCATCGGGCGCTCCCATCTGGGCTTGGGGCGAAAGCTCGGCCGGCACGGCCGCGATCTGCACGAGCAGGCGCTCGACGGGATCGGCGGCGAAGAAGAGCCCGATGCACAGCAGCGCCGTCACCGAGATTGCCATGACACAAGCCGCCGGCGCCTCGTGGATGGCCACCGGCTTGCCGCGCTCGCCCTCGGGCGGCGGCGCGAAGAAGCCGCGCGAGAAGATCGGCAGCAGATAGGCGACGTTCAGCAGCGAGCTGATCATCAGCACGGCGACGACCCAGAGATCGCCCGCCTCGACCGCGCCGACGCCGATCCACCACTTGCTCCAGAGCCCGATCAGCGGCGGCAGGCCGATGATCGAGAGCGAGCCGATCAGATAGGCGGTGAGCGTGATCGGCATCTTGCGGCCGATGCCGTCGAACTGGCTGACCTCGGTCAGGTGGGCCGCCGTGTAGATCGAGCCGGCCGCGAAGAAGAGGGTGATCTTCGAGACGGCGTGCGCCAGGATGTGAAAGGCCGCGCCGAGGATGGCGATGGGCGTCGCGAGCGCCGCCGCCATGACGATGTAGGAAAGCTGGCTGACGGTGGAGTAGGCGAGCCGCGCCTTGAAGTTGTTCTGGTTCAGCGCGACCAGCGACGCCAGGAGGACCGTCGCCCCCGCGGCATAGGAGACGAAGGTCGACGCGCCGGTCTCCCTCAGCAGGTCGAGCCCGAAGATATA
The DNA here is from genome assembly GCA_963822985.1 of uncultured Alphaproteobacteria bacterium. Lineage (GTDB taxonomy): Bacteria > Pseudomonadota > Alphaproteobacteria > Rhodobacterales > Rhodobacteraceae > Thermohalobaculum. The sequence goes on from CAWGJU010000006.1 coordinate 265,964, forward strand.
GACGGTGACCTTGACGACGCAGAAGACGCCGGCCTTGACGACGGCGACGGCATGCAGCAGCGCCGAGACGGGCGTCGGCGCCACCATCGCCGCGGGCAGCCACCAGTGCACCGGCATCACCGCCGCCTTGCCGATGCCGAAGATATACGCCGTGTAGAGCAGCGCGAGCGCGGTCGCCGACAGGCCGGCACCGCCCAGGATGCCGCCCGGCATGAAGGCCGAGGTTCCCGTCACGGCGAAGGTGTAGATGATCGCCGGCAACAGCAGGACCATCGACGTCGTGATCAGCAGGACGAGATAGACGCGGCCCTTGATCCGCGCCTCGTCACTGCCCTTGTGCGTGACCAGCGGATAGGTCGAGAGCGTCAGGATCTCGTAGAACAGGAACAGCGTGAACAGGTTGCCGGCGAAGGCGATGCCGACCGCCGAGCCGATCGCGACGGCGAAGCACGCGTAATAGGGCGTCTGGCGCGGCTCGTGGTTTCCGCGCATATAGCCGATCGAATAGACCGAGTTGACGATCCAGAGCGTCGAGGCGATGCAGGCGAAGAGCATCCCGAGCGGTTCGACCCGCATCTCGAGGTCGATCCCCGCAAACGTCTCCAGCAGAACGGCCTGCGGGCGCTCGCCCGCCAGCACCATTGGCGCGAGCTCGACGACCACCACCCAGAAGAGCGCGCCGGCGGTGACGAGCGTCACGCCCTCGCGCAGGTTCGGTATCCGGCCGGTCAGCGCGATGCCGCAGGTGCCGAGCACCGGGATGGCGAGCGCCAGGCGGATGAGGAGCTCACCATCCATAAGTGACCCCCGCCGGGCTGAACCCCGCCAGCAACTCGCGCGCCGCCTGCGCCGGCACGCCGGCCGATATCTGGGTCTGCACGCCGAAATAGATGACGGCCGCCGCCAGAATCCAGGTGACCGCCAGCATCTCGATCGGCGGCTTGCGCACGACCTTCGCCGTCGGCTCGCGGAACCAGGCGACCTCGACGATCCGGCCGATGTAGAGGACGGCGAGGACGGACGAAATCACGATGACGGCCACGAGCCACCACTGGCCGGCCTGTGCGGCGCCCTGGATCAGGTACCATTTCGACACGAAGCCAGCGGTGCCGGGCACGCCGATCAGCCCCAGCCCCGCGATCACGAAGGCGGCCATGGTCAAGGGCATCGTCCGCCCGATGCCCGCCATATTGTCGATCCGCGTCACCCCCGTCGAGTAGTAGACGCAGCCAATCGCCAGGAACAGGCAGCACTTGATGATCGCGTGATTGAAGAGGTGGCTGATCCCGCCGGTGAGCCCCGCCTCCGAGACCAGCGAGATGCCGAGCAGCATATAGCCGACCTGCGCGACCGAGGAGTAGGCGAGCATGCGCTTGACGTTGATCTGGTAGATCGCGCTCAGCGAGCAGGTGATCATCGCGATCGCCGCCAGCCCCATCAGCAGCGTCATGGCTGGCGTCAGCGTCAGCACGAAGGCGACGCCGAAGACGGAGAAAAGGTAGCGCAGCAGCAGATAGACGGCGACCTTGGTCGCCGTCGCGGCGATCAAGGCGGTCGCGACCGTCGGCGCATAGGCATAGGCGTTCGGCAACCACAGGTGCAGCGGGTACATCGCCAGCTTGAGGCCGATGCCGATGACGATGAAGGCGAGCCCGGCGATCAGCGGGCGCGTCTCGTCGACCTGCTGCAGGCTGCCGGCGATGTCGACGAGGTTCAGCGTCCCCGTCATGGCAAAGACGAGGCCGATGCCGATCACGTAGAAGGTGGCGCCGACGGTCCCGATGACGAGGTACTGAAAAGCCGCGACCAGCGCCCGCCGCTCCTGGCCGAGGGCGATCAGCGTGTACATGGCGAGCGACGAGATCTCCATGAACACGAACACGTTGAACGCATCGCCCGTGATGCACATGCCGAGAAGCCCCGCCACGCACATCAGGTACATGGCGTAGAACCAGCCCTGCCGCTCGGGCGCGATCTCGTCGCCGACCGAACGCGGCGCGTAGATCGTGACGGCGGCGTTGATCAGCGACACCAGGACCAGCAGGAAGGCGTTCGGCGCATCGACGCGGTACTCGATGCCGACCGGCGGCTCGAACCCGCCGAGCGCGTACGAGATCGGACCGTACTGCTCGACCTGCCAGAGCAGCCCGAAGGCGATCACCGGCAGCACGAGCGAGCAGGCCAGCGCGATCAGCCAGCAGACATGCCGTTCGCGCACGGCGGCGCAGACCACCGCCGCGATCAGCGGAACCACGACCTGCAACGCCGGCAGGTGTTCGGTCGGCTCGAAGCCTCCGGCACTCATCGGCCGGCACTCATGCGGCGGCGCTCATCAGGCTGTGCTCATCAGGGCTTTGCTCATGAGGCTGTGCTCATGCCGGGTAGTCTTCGCGCTCGACGACCGCGACGACCTCGTCTTCCTCGATCGTCCGATAGGCTTCATGGATGCGCACGACCAGCGCGAGACCGAGCGCGAGCGTCGCCACGCCGACGACGATCGCCGTCAGGATCAGGACGTGCGGCAGCGGGTTCGAGTACAGCTTGTAGCCCGGATCGATGATCGGCGGCGTCGCCCCGATGACCTTTCCCGGCGTCAGATAAAGCAGGTAGACCGACGTCTGGAAGATGCCGAGACCGACCAGCGTCTTGATCATGTTCGAGCGCGCGGCGACGATGTATATCCCGGAGACCATCAGGAAGATCGTCACCCAGTAATTGTAATGCGCCGCGAAGGCGGCGAACAGATCGGCGGCCTCGCTCATGCCGGGCTCATTGCGGCCGGCCCCGGGTCGCGAAATTGTAGAAGATCGTCAGCATCGTGCCCGAGACGGTCACGAGCACGCCGATTTCCACCAGGTAGACCCCCCAATGCTGCCCGTGGACGGCCTCCTCATGGTTTGCCGGCCAATGGAACAGCGCATCATAGTCGAGGTAGTTCGCCCCCATGACCAGCGACCAGACGCCCACGCCGGCATAGATCAGCACGCCGAGCGGCACCATCGCCTCGGCGAGCCACCGGGGCACCGCCCGCTCGGCCGCCTCCGTGCCGTAGATGATCGCGTAGAGGATCACGCCCGCGGCCACGATCACGCCGGCCTGGAACCCGCCGCCCGGCCCGTAGTCGCCATGCCATTGGACATAGAGGCCGAACATCAGGAGAAACGGCAGGCCCAGCTTGGTGGCGACCCGGAGGATGACGTCGAGATTCATCGCGGGCCCTCCGTCTTCCAGCGCCGCAGCAGCAGCAAGACGCCGATGCCGGCGCAAAAGATGACGGTCACCTCGCCGAGCGTGTCAAAGCCGCGATAGCTCGCCAGAACGGCCGTGACCACGTTCGGGATCTCGGTGTCGTGCATGTTCCGCTCGAGATACATGGCGCCGACGCCGGTGTTCACCGGTTGGCCGACCGTGCCGAAGCTCGGCAGTCCGAACGAGCCGTAGATCAGCATGGCGCCCGTGCCGATCGCGGCGATCAGCGGAATTGCCATGGAATGGCGGGGCGGCGCCTCCTCGACCTTGGTCAGGTAGAGCGCGCCGAGCACCAGAACGGTCGAGATGCCCGCCCCGACCGACGCCTCGGTCATCGCCACGTCGACGGCGTCGAGCACGATCATCACGCTGGCGATCAGGAAGGAATAGGCGCTCGACAGGACGACCACGGCGAAAAGGTTGCGCACGCGCACGATGCCCATAGTCACCAGCGCGAGCAGCGTCAGCAGCACCATGTTGATCAGGAGCTCGATGGCCGGTCCTCCCTTTCATCGGCCTCGGTCGCCAGCGAACGGTCGTCCGGCGGCACCGGCAGCGGCAGGCTCTGCTCGACCTGCTCGGAGATCAGCGGCTGGGCCAGCCGGACCCCGAGATCGGGATAGATGCTGGCGCAGTCGGTCGCGCGCAGCGCGTCGTCGCTGCCGGCCAGCAGCGGCCGCACGCCGTCGTGCAGCGCGGCGCGCGCCAGCGCGTGCGTGGCCACGGCGCTTGCCGTCATGGTGACGAGAACGATGATCGCGAGGCGCACGGCCACGGCGAACTCGTCGGTCTGCAGCAGCATGCCGAGCCCGAGGAACGCGACGCCCAGCGTGTCGACCAGCGACGTCGCGTGCATCCGGGTGAAGACGTCGGGCATCCGGTGGATGCCGACGGCGCCGACGATGACGAAGAGCCCGCCGACGAGCAGCGCCGCCCAGGCGAGGACATCGAGCAGCAGGCTCATCCCTTGCCTTCGAGGTTCTCGGAGGTGCGGTGGTCGTAACCGAGCGCGCCGTACCGGAAGAACTTGAGCACCGCCAGCGTGCCGATGACGTTCAGAAGCGCGTAGGTGATGCTGACGTCCAGGAACTCCGGCCGCTCAGTCAGGAAACCGAAGAGCGCGAGCAGCATCACCGCCAGCGTCCCGATCGTGTTGGCGGCCAGCAATCGGTCGAAGGCGGTCGGCCCCAGCAGGGCCCGGGCGACCATCAGCGCAAGCGCAATCAGGACAGCCAATATCGCGGCGGCGAACATCAGGCCTTCGCCGCCTCGAACCACGCCACCTGGCGGTTCATCTCGTCGTCGGAAAAGCCCTCGGCACTCGACCGCTCGAGCGCGTGCACCCAGAGCGCGCGGCCGCGCTCGCTCGCCTCTACGGTCAGCGTCCCCGGGGTGAGGGTGATCGAGTTGCCATAGGTCGTCAGCCCGACCGCCGTGCGCTGCAGCGCATTCACCCGGACGAGCGTCGGCGTGATCGGCAGCCGCGGATCGAGGATGATCCGGGCCACGCGCAGGCCCGATTTCAAGATCTGCAACCCCAGCCAAGGCCAGTAGAGAACGGCCCGTCTCAGCAGGCCCACCGGAAAGCCTTCGGAATCGATGATGCCCTTGGCCCAGCAGAAGGCGACGACGCCGAGGCTGAGCAGAAATCCCGAGACGAGGAACCAAGGCTCGTAATGGCCGGACAGGGCCAGCCAATAGACGTAGAGCGCGACGACGATCAGGATGAGCCGCATTACCCCTCCGCCTCGGCCCGACGAGCACGTTCGCCGGCCGGAAACGTCCATGACGGTAGGGCCGGTCAAGGTCTCGTAGCAGCCCGATCCGGGCAGGTAAAGCATTGTCGGCCGCTCCGCTGCCGCCCCCCGGTGCCGGCGCTGCCGCCGCCCCTGCGCGGACAGCGTCCCGGGGCGGCGGACGCATCCGTCCAGGCGTCAGCGGTTCAGGAGGCCGGCGATCACGGCCCGGAGGGCGGGGATGCCGCGGCCCGTCTCGGCGGCCGTCAGCAGGATCTCGGGGAAGGCCGCCGGGTGGCGGGCCAGCCCGTCAGCGACGGCGGCGGCGATCCGGTCGAGCGCGCCCGCCCGCGGCTTGTCGGCCTTGGTCAGCACGACCTGGAAAACGACCGCCGCGCCGTCGAGCAGCTGCATGATCTCGTGGTCGAGCGGCTTGAGGCCGTGCCGCGCATCGACCAGCACGAAGGCGCGCGCGAGCGTCGGCCGCCCGGCGAGATAGCCGCGCAGCAGCGCCTGCCAGGCCGCGACCTTGGCGACCGGCGCCTTGGCGAAGCCATAGCCCGGCAAGTCGACCAGATACCCCGCTGGCCCGAGCGCGAAGAAGTTGAGCTCCTGCGTTCGCCCGGGCGTGTTCGAGGCGCGCGCCAGCCCGTTGCGGCCGGTCAGCGCGTTGATGAGCGTCGATTTCCCGACATTCGATCGGCCGGCGAAGCAAACCTCCGGTCGGTCGGCGGGCGGCAGCCCGTCCATGGCGACCACGCCCTTGAGGAAGTCGCAGGAACCGGCAAAGAGCTTGCGGCCGGTCTCGACGCGCTCCTCGGGCTGCTCGGGGTCGATGTCGAACGTGACCGTCACCCCGAGGACGCCCCCCTTGCCCGCCCGCTCCCCGAAGGCGCAAGCGAGCTCGCGCCTGCTGGCAAGGGGATGCCGTTGGTCCCGCCGGCGCGGCGACGCCGCCGCTGGGCCGTCGCGGCGCGTCTCTCGCTCGGCCGCGGTGATCTCCCGCTCATCGGGCGAGCCGGGCCGGGTCGCCCCTGCGCACGGTGCTTCCGGCGACGACCTGGGCATAGACGCCGAAATCCGTGTGGCCGAGATGCTGCTTCAGCAGGCTCGGCACAGGCACGTCGCGCGCACCGGTGGACGGGCTGGCGGCCGTCGCATTGCACCGGGCATCGCGCGCGACGATCCGCAGCCTCGCGGCGCCGACCTCGATCTCACGACCGACGAGCTCCAGCTCCTCCCAGGGCGCCAGCCCCTCGAGCCAGAGATTCATCCGGAATCGGATGGGTTCGAGGCGCATTCCGGCGATCTCCTCCAGCGCCCGGCGCGAGGCGACCGAGCCGATCGAGACATGGGTGTCCTCGAAGTCGGTGAACTGCACGCCCGGCGCCCGGCAGACGCGGAACGGGCCCTGTCGGGACGTCCCCTCGGTCAGCGGCGCGATCCACGCGGTGAGCGCGTTGTCGCCCTCCGGCGTCCCTGGAGCCACGACCAGCTCCGGACGGTCCGGGTGGCGCAAGGTCAGGAGGCCCGCCTCCGCCTCGAAGGAGACGGCGATCTGCGCCAGCCGGGGCACATGCGTCTGGTTGACGAAGTTGCGCGGCGGCAGCCATTGCGGCGCGGCCTCGTCCCAGTCCGCCGCCCCGTGGCAGATTGCCCAGGCGCGGTCCCAAGGCACGGGGCGCGCCGCCTCCAGCCGCACGTCCTCCAGCGCCTCCTCGCCCAGGCTCTTGACAGGGTGGCGATAGATCTCGGCCAGCGTCCAGCTCACTGCTTGCTCTCGGCCTTCTTTCGCTTGCGGAAGCCGGACTTGATGTTCCCCAGCAGGTCCACGTCCACGCCCTGGCTGCGCATGATCAGGTACTGCTGCATGAAGGTGATCGTGTTGTTGGTGATCCAGTAGATCACCAGACCCACGGCGAACTTGCCGAGCATGAACATGAAGACAAAGGGCATCCAGGCGAAGATCATCGCCTGGGTCGGGTCGCTCGGCAGCGGGTTCAGCTTTTGCTGCAGCCACATGGTAATGCCCATGACGATCGGGAATACGCCGATCGACAGGATGGCCAGGATGCTCGCCGGCCCGGGCGCGTCCCAGGGCAGCAGGCCGAAGAGGTTCATCCACGAGGTCGGGTCGGGCGCCGACATGTCGTGGATCCAGCCGATGAAAGGCGCGTGCCGCATCTCGATGGTCACGAACAGCACCTTGTAGAGCGAGAAGAAGATCGGGATCTGCAGCAAGATGGGCAGGCACCCAGCCGCCGGGTTGACCTTCTCCCTCTTGTAGAGGGCCATCATCTCCTGCTGCATCTTCATGCGATCGTCGCCGCAGCGCTCCTTGATCTTCTCCATCTCGGGCTGCAGCTGCTTCATTTTCGACATGGAGACGTAGGATTTGTACGCCAGCGGAAACAGCGCGAACTTGATCATGAACGTCAGCAGAATGATGGCAAAGCCCATGTTGCCGATCAGGCCGTGCAGCCAGTTCAGCACCTGGAAAATCGGCTTTGTCAGGAAGTAGAACCAGCCCCAGTCGATGGCCCAGTGCAAGTTGTGGACGCCGAGGGTGCGCTCGTATTTGCGCAGCGTGTAGAACTCCTTGGCGCCGGCAAAGAGCCGGTTCGTCGCCTCGACGGTCTCGCCGGGGGCGACGGTGACGACGGGCAGGCGCATCACGCCACGGAACTCGTGCTCGCCATTCCGCTGGAATCCCTGGTAGAAACCGTCGAAGGCGGTTCCGGGCTCGGCGATCAGCGTCGACATCCAGTACTTGTCGGTGAAGCCCATCCAACCATTCTGCTCGACGCGGAATGATTCGATCCCACCGACTTGGCCCGGTGCGGCGGGCAGCTCCTCCAGGTTCGAGTAGCTGATCTCCTTCAGCTCGTCGTCTATGTAGGCGACGGCGCCCTCGTGCAGGATCCACAACTGGGTCGAGGCCTCGCCGCCGATGCGGGTGACCCGACCGTAAGGCGCCAGGCTGACTGGCGCTTCGGTCCGGTTCTCGACCGTCTGGCGCATCGTGAACATGTATTCGTCGTCGACGGCGATCTCGCGCCGGAAGACGAGGCCTTCGCCATTGTCCCAGACGAGCGTCACGGGGCTTTCGGGCGTCAGGACCGCGCCGCTCTCGACCGTCCACGGCGTGTTCTCGTCCGGCAGCGGGCCCGCCTTCGCGCCCTCCACGGGCACCCAGCCGAAATCGGCGTAGTAGGGCTCGGGCCCGCCGGCGGGATTCAGCAGGATGACCGTGTCGGCGCCTGGCGCCAGTGAGACGCGATAATCGTCGAGGTGGAGATCGTCGAGCCGCCCCCCTTGGAGCCGGAGCGAGCCCGAGACCGAAGGCGTCCTGATCTCGATGCGCTGGCCGTCCGCCAAGGCGGCGGCGCGGCTCTGCAGGGTAGGCGTCGAGGGCGCGCCCGCCGCGGTGCCGGGGACCGGGACGGCGCCCACCCCGGCGCCGGGAGCGGGGACGGCGCCGGTCTCCTGCTGTTCGAGAGGCACGTCGACGGGCGGGGGCGCCGGTGGGAACAGCATGTACCACCCGAGCACGACCAGCATCGACAGCACAGCTGCCAAGATCAGGTTTTTGGCGTCGTCCTGGCCCATAAAGCCGCTCCAGATTGAATCCGCCGGGTTGAAGCGGGCGGCAGTCACGAGGTCAAGGGAATTCGCGGACGGCCGCGGCCGCGCGGCGGGATCGGCCTTAAGCTATGCCTGATCCGTCGCGGCGCAATCCCGGCCGCGATCCGCCCGCAGCCCCGGCCGCGACGGCACCCGCCGATGCGAGCCTTCGCCGCTTCGTTCTGGTTGCCTCGCCCGCCAGCGAGGTTTAGCTGACTGCGGCGCATGGGGCGAGGAGCATACCGATGTCGATACCCCAGCAGGGCGGCGGCCCGGTCGAGAGCAAGGCCGATCTGGTGCAGTACCTCGCGGCCGGCAACAAGCCCAAGGCCGAGTGGCGCATCGGCACCGAGCACGAGAAGTTCGGCTACTGCGTCGATACGCTGAAACCCCTGCCCTATGAGGGCCGGCGCTCGGTCCGGGCGGTGCTCGAGGGGCTGGCCGCCCGCTTCGGCTGGACGCCGATCACCGAGGCCGGCCACATCATCGGGCTGTCCAAGGACAAGGCGAATGTCAGCCTCGAGCCCGGCGGCCAGCTCGAGCTCTCGGGCGCGCCCCTCGAATCGATCCACGAGACCTGCGACGAGGTGAACCAGCATTTGGCCGAAGTGAAGGCGGTCGCCGACGAGATCGGCGTCGGCTTCATCGGCCTGGGCGCCGCGCCGATCTGGACGCATGACGAGATGCCCCGGATGCCCAAGGGGCGGTACAAGCTGATGACCGAGTACATGGGCAAGGTCGGCACGCTCGGCACGGCGATGATGTACCGGACCTGCACCGTGCAGGTGAACCTCGACTTCGCCTCGGAGGCCGACATGGTGGCGAAGCTGCGGGTGGCGCTGGCGCTGCAGCCGGTGGCGACGGCGCTCTTCGCCAACTCGCCCTTCTGGGAGGGCAAGCCGAACGGCCATCTGTCGTGGCGATCGCGCATCTGGCGCGATCTCGACCCGGACCGGACGGGCATGCTGCCCTGGGTCTTCGAGCCCGGCATGGGCTTCGAGGCTTACGTCGACTATGCGCTCGATGTGCCGATGTACTTCGTCTACCGGCAGGGCCGCTACATCGACGCACTCGGTCAGTCCTTCCGCGACTTCATGGCAGGCCGGCTGCCGGCGCTGCCCGGCGAGCTGCCGACGCTCAGCGACTGGGCCGACCATCTGACGACCATCTTCCCCGAGGCGCGGATCAAGCGCTTCATCGAGATGCGGGGCGCCGATGGCGGCCCGTGGCGGCGGCTCTGCGCGCTGCCCGCCTTCTGGGTCGGGCTGCTCTACGAGCAGAGCTCGCTCGACGCCGCGGCGGATCTGGTGCGCGACTGGACCGCCGAAGAGCGCGAGCAGCTGCGCGTCGACGCTTCGGTCAAGGGGCTGAAGGCCGCGATCCGAGGCCGCTCGATGCGCGACATCGCGCACGACTGTCTCGTCATCGCCGAGGAGGGGCTGAAGCGCCGCGCTCGCAAGGGTGCCGGCGGCATGATCCCTGACGAGACGCATTTCCTCAATGCGCTGAAGGACATCGTGGCGAGCGGCCGGACGCCCGCCGAGGAGCTTCTCGAGCATTACCGCGGCGATTGGGGCGGCGACCTCACCCGCGTCTATCGCGAATACAGCTACTGAAATTCAGCTCCTGAGGCCAGGAACGCGGAGGAGAGATGGAAACGGTTTCCGAGAACCGGGCCTTCGGCGGCGTCCAGGGCGTCTACCGGCACGCCTCGGCCCGGACGAACTGCGACATGACGTTCGCCGTCTACCTGCCGCCGCAGGCACGCCGTGGCCGGGTACCGTGCCTGTGGTACCTTTCGGGCCTGACCTGCACGCACGAGAACGCGATGAACAAGGCGGGCGCGCAAGCCTGGGCCGCGCGGCACGGGCTGGCGCTGGTCTTTCCCGACACCTCGCCGCGCGGCGAGAACGTGGCCAATGACAGCGAGTACGATCTCGGCCAGGGCGCCGGTTTCTACGTCGACGCGACGGAAGATCCGTGGGCACCGCATTTCCGCATGCTCTCCTACATCACCAGGGACCTGCAGACGCTGGTGACGACCGAGTTCCCGGTCGAGCCCGATCGCCAGGGCATCACCGGGCACTCAATGGGCGGCCATGGGGCGCTGACGCTGGCGCTGCGGCATCCGGAGCTCTACCGCTCGGTCTCGGCCTTCGCGCCGATCTGCCACCCAACCGCCAGCGACTGGGGGCGCAAGCAGCTCTCGGCCTATCTCGGCGACGACGAGCAGGCCTGGGCCGAGCATGACGCAAGCCTGCTGATCCGCGAGCGCGGCTGGGGCAGCGACATCCTGGTCGACCAGGGGACCGACGACCAGTTCCTCGACAAGCTCCAGCCCGAGGCGCTGTCGGCCGCGCTCGCCCAAACGCGGACGCCGTCCACCGTGCGCATGCTCGCCGGCTACGACCACTCCTACTTCTTCGTGGCGAGCTTCATGGAAGACCACGTCCGCTGGCACGCCGACCGGCTTTGACGCGGGCTCTGACGCGGGCGGCACTGGTGCGCGCGCGGCCGGTCGGCTATATGGCCGCGCATGGATGGCAGCCGGCATGATGCGCGCCAGGGCCTTGCATTCCGCAAGATGCACGGGCTCGGCAATGATTTCGTCATCATCGATCAGCGGCAGCGCGCCACCGCGCTGACGCCCGGCCTGGTGCGCGCCATCGGCGACCGGCATCGCGGCGTCGGCTTCGACCAACTGGCCGAGATCCTGCCCGGCGGCAACGCGACCGCCGGCGTGCGGTTCTGGAACGCGGACGGCAGCGGGGCGCAGGCCTGCGGCAACGCCACGCGCTGCATCGCCGACCTGCTGATCGGCGAGACCGGGCTATCGGAGATCACGCTCGCCTCGGAGAACGGCGTGCTGACCGCCCACCGCCGGGCCGACGGGCTGATCGAGGTCGACATGGGTGCCCCGCGTTTTGGCTGGCGCGACGTGCCCCTGGCGCGAGAGGCCGACACGGCCCGGCTGCCGATCGACGGCGGGCCCGCCGCCTGCAGCATGGGCAACCCGCACTGCACCTTCTTCGTCGAGGATGTCGGCTCCGTGCCGGTCGAGACGCGCGGCCCTGCCGTCGAGCACGACCCGCTCTTCCCCGAGCGCACCAACGTCCAGTTCGTCCAGGTGCTGGCGCCCCAGCGCGCCCGCGTCCGGGTCTGGGAGCGCGGCGTCGGCGTGACGCAAGCCTCGGGTTCGTCCTCCTGCGCCGTGCTCGTCAACGCAGTGCGGCGGGGGCTGATGGAGCGCCGCGCCACGATCCTCCTCGACGGCGGAGAGCTCCGGATGGAATGGTGCGAGGACGACCACGTCCTGATGGCGGGCCCCGTCGCGCATGTCTTCGAGGGCACGCTCTCGCCCGCCTTCCTGGCCGCCTTCGCATGAACGCGCCAGTACCGATTCCGGGGCCCCTGTTCGAGACCTTCGGCTGCCGGCTGAACGCCTACGAGACCGAGGCGATGCGCCGGCTCGCCGCCGAGAGCGGCCTCGGCGACACCGTCGTCGTCAACACCTGCGCGGTCACGGCCGAGGCCGTCCGCCAGGCCCGCCAGCGCATCCGCCGGCTGCGCGCCGAGAACCCTGGCAAGCGGCTGATCGTCACTGGCTGCGCCGCCCAGACCGAGCCCGAGACCTTCGCCGGGATGCCCGAGGTGGACCTCGTCCTCGGCAATCTCGAGAAGATGCGCGCCGAGACCTGGGCGGGCCTCGCCCGAGACCTGGCAACGGGGCTGATCGGCGCGACCGAGCCCGTGCAGGTCGACGACATCATGTCGGCGCGCGAGACGGCCGGGCACCTGATCGACGGCTTCGGCACCCGGGCGCGCGCCTATGTCCAGGTGCAGAACGGCTGTGACCACCGCTGCACCTTCTGCATCATCCCGTTCGGCCGCGGCAACTCGCGCTCGGTCCCGGCCGGCGTCGTCGTCGAGCAGATCCGCCGGCTGGTGGCCAACGGCTTCAACGAGGTGGTGCTGACGGGCGTCGACCTGACGAGTTGGGGCGCCGACCTGCCGGGCCGCCCGCGTCTCGGGCACCTCGTCCAGCGCATCCTGCGCCTGGCGCCCGATCTGCCCCGCCTGCGCGTGAGTTCCATTGATTCGATCGAGGCTGACGCGGCGCTGGTCGAGGCGATCGCCTCGGAGCCGCGCCTGATGCCGCATCTGCACCTCAGCCTGCAGGCTGGCGGCGACCTGATCCTCAAGCGCATGAAGCGGCGGCACGGCCGCGACGACGCCATCCGCTTCTGCGAGGACGTCCGCCGCGCCCGGCCCGAGATCGTCTTCGGCGCCGACCTGATCGCCGGCTTCCCGACCGAGACCGATGCGATGTTCGACAACACGCTCGCGCTCGTCCAGGAGTGCGGCCTGACCTGGCTGCACGTCTTCCCCTACAGCGCCCGCAAGGGCACGCCGGCCGCGCGGATGCCGCAGGTGCCCAAGGCCGTGCGCAAGGAACGCGCGGCGCGGCTGCGCGCGCTCGGGCGTGCGCGCGCCGCCGCCTGGGCCGAGGCGCAGGCCGGCAGCGGCCAGCGCGTGCTGGTCGAGCGTCCACGCGCCGGCCGGTCCGAGACCTTCGCCGAAGTGCGGCTCGCCGCCGACCACCGGCCCGGCGACATCGTCGATGTGACCATCGAGGGCAGTGACGGCTCGATGCTGATCGCCGCCGGCGGCAAGCCGCCCCGCACAGCGCAGGGCTGCTGACGCGGCCTCGACCGCCCCCCGCCCCCACGGCGGGCTCAGGGGGGCGGCTCAGGGGCGGGCTCAGGCGGCTCCCGCGCATCACCGGCGGTTGCGACCTGGGCGCCGTTTTCCCAACAGCGCGCCACTCTGTCTCTCCTTCAGCGAAAGGGATGACAGCCGCGCCAATTGCTCTAGTGTGCCTCTCGTCGCGATCTTCACCGGGGGATCCGAGCGCGACACCAGGGGGGAGACGCCATTGGCAGCGAACGAGAGAGCCTTGCCACCGACGGCCGGAACGCGTGCCGTCAGGATCTTTTCCTGGGCAATGTTCTGGCTGACCTTCGCCTACGTGCTGAATAACTACCTGGTCGTCTGGCAAGGCTGGCCCGGCGCGGGAGGGTTGGCCGCCGGCGCCGTCGACGGGCTGACGCTGGTGCAGGTGGCGATCTATCTCGGCGCCGTCGTGCTCGCCGCAGCCTATGTTCTGCGCACGCCGGACAAGGCGCTGCGCGCCGATGCCGCCCGGCTGAGCGGGGTCGTCCAATTCATGATCCGCGCCGCCTTCTGGTCGGTGCTGCTGATCGGCGTGATCGACACCGCGATCTCGTTCATGCGCATCGAGGGCATGCTCACCCCGCTGTTCGGGCCCGACATCACCCGCCTGCTGGACTTCAACGAATTGCGCGGGCCCTTCGTCCACTATCCGCTGGTCCTGGTGGGCATCCTGATCGCCATCTTCACGCGCGGGACGCTCGGCTTCCACTGGCTGGCGCTGCTGGTCGTGGTCGCCGAGCTTTCGATCGTCCTCTCGCGGTTCATCTTCTCCTACGAGCAGGCGTTCATGGGCGACCTCGTCCGCTTTTGGTACGCCGCGCTTTTCCTGTTCGCCTCGGCCTATACGCTGGCGCAGGACGGCCACGTCCGGGTCGACGTCTTTTATTCGCGCTTCTCCGACAGGGCCAAGGGGCGCGTGAACGCGGTCGGCACGGTGCTGCTCGGCATCCTCTTCTGCTGGACGGTGCTGCTCATGAGCATGTCCGGCCGGTCCTCGATCATCAATGCGCCGCTCGTCAGCTACGAGATCACGCAGTCGGGCTTCGGCCTCTTCGTCAAATATCTGATGGCGGGGTTCCTCGGCATCTTCGCCGTGTCGATGATGGTGCAGTTCTGCGCCATGCTGCTCGAGAGTGTCGCCGACTGGCGCGGCGACCCGGGCACGCATCTGCACGACCACGACGGCGAACTCGTGATCGGCTCCTGAGGCAGACCGGATGGAACTGTTTTTCCTGCTCCTTCTTGCCGTGCTGATGGCAACGGCGCTCGGCATGGGCTATCCGGTCGCCTTCGCGCTGCCCGGTGCCGCGATCCTGACGATCCTGCTGGCGGGCGTGACAGGGTGGATCTTCGCCGGCCACAGCGACGCCTTTTTCGCCCAGGGCGGGCCGCACGAATGGCTCTCCGCCGGGGTGACCAACTTCCGCGGCGTCTATTGGGAGGTCGAGCGCGACACGCTGATCGCGGTGCCCCTGTTCATCTTCATGGGCATCATGCTGCAGCGCTCGAAGATCGCCGAGGACCTGCTGCTGACCATGGCGCAGCTCTTCGGGCCGATCCCCGGGGGCCTCGGCATCTCGGTCGTCTTCGTCGGCGCGCTGCTCGCCGCCACCACAGGGATCGTCGGCGCGACCGTCGTCGCGATGGGCCTGATCTCGCTGCCGGCGATGATGCGCAACAACTACAGCATCCCGCTGTCGACCGGCACGATCGCCGCGTCGGGCACGCTCGGCCAGATCATCCCACCCTCGATCGTGCTGATCATCCTTGCCGACCAGCTCGCCTCCGCCGTCGACCAGGCGCAGACGGCGCGGGTCGATCTTTTCAAGGCGGCGACGGGCGAGCTCTCCATGCCGTCGGAGTTCGCGGTCAGCTCGACATCGGCCGGCGACATGTTCATGGGCGCGCTGGTGCCGGGGCTCGTGCTGGTCGGCCTCTACATGATCTTCATTCTGGTCATCGGCCTGATCCGCCCGGCGTTGGCCCCCACGGTACCGTTCGAGGAGAAGTTCGACGCGCGCCTCGTCCTGCGCGTCCTGCTTATCCTCGTGCCGCCGCTGGCTCTCATCTTCGCGGTGCTCGGCTCGATCATCGCCGGCGTCGCCACGGTGAACCAGGCGGGTGCGATCGGCGCCATCGGCGCCACCATCATGGCGAGCTACCGCCTGCACGAGGAGGAGCGCGGCGCCCATACGCCGGCCATTCTCGCCGTCTTGTCGCTTGTGGCGATCGCCATCCTGACCTCGTTCTACGACACCAACATCCGCAACATGGGCTCGAGCGAGCATACGCTCGGCATCTGGGCAACGATCGCCGCCGTCGCCGTCTTCGTCGTCGCCGTCATCTGGGCGATCTGGCGCACCTACAAGATGGACAACACGCTGACGCAGGTGATGATCGAGACCGCCAAGACGACGGCGCTGGTCTTCATCATCCTGATCGGCGCCGCCATGCTCACTGCGGCCTTCCGCGCCTTCGGCGGCGAGGAGCTGGTGCGCGATTTCCTGGTCACGCTGCCGGGCGGCTTCTGGACGCAGTTCACCATCGTCATGGCGGTGATCTTCATCCTGGGCTTCTTCATCGACTTTCTCGAGATCGTCGTCGTGGTCGTGCCGATCGTCACGCCGATCCTGCTGATGAACCCCGAGGCGAACGTCACCGCCGTCTGGCTCGGCGTCATGATCGGCCTGAACATCCAGACCTCGTTCCTGACGCCCCCCTTCGGTTTCGCGCTCTTCTACCTGCGCGGCGTGGCCCCGCCCGAGGTGACGACGGTCGGCATCTACAAGGGCGTGGTGCCGTTCATCATGCTGCAGCTGCTGGCGCTCGGCATCGTCGGCGTGCTGCCGCCGCTGGTGAACTACCTGCCGACGCGGATCGGGCTGACCGCCGAGACGGCGCCGCCGCCTGTCAACCCGCGCCTGCAATACTGCATGGAGCGCTATGTCGGCGAGCAGTTCGCCGAACGCGGCGACGAGCTGCGCGCGGTGATCGCCCGCGCGCAAGGGTTGCCGCTCGACGAGCTGCCGGAGGACTATGCCGACGAGCTGCGCGAGGCGTTCGCGGCGGCCGGCGACACGTTCGCTCGCATGCAGGAGATCGCCGCGGCCGAGGCCGCCGTGGCGGCCGCGGCCCCCGCCT
The DNA here is from genome assembly GCA_963822985.1 of uncultured Alphaproteobacteria bacterium. GTDB lineage: Bacteria > Pseudomonadota > Alphaproteobacteria > Rhodobacterales > Rhodobacteraceae > Thermohalobaculum. The sequence continues at coordinate 282,448 of CAWGJU010000006.1, forward strand.
ATCGCCCGCTGCACACCCAGGTGCGCACGCTCGAGCGCGATGCCGGCCGGGTGGCGCGCGACATCGCCGCGCGGCGGACCGACCTCACGCGCCTGCGGAACCTCCAGCCCGACAGCCCCCGCATCGACCAGCTCGAGGCGCGAGTCGCCGAGCTCGAGGCCGAGCGCCAGGCGCTGCTCGACCGCGTGCCCGAGGAATGGCAGGACCGCCACGAGACTTTCGCCCAGCTGACCACGGCGGAGGACAGGGCCCGCCGGGCCTATCAGCGGACCGCTGACGACGCCTTCGAGCCGGTGATCGAGGTCAGCTCCCTGCTGCAGGCGACGCCGGCGCTGGCCGCGCTCGAGCCCGACCTCGCGCAGCTTCGCTCGGATGTGCCCGCGGGCGAGCCGGCGGCGCTGGTCGAACGGATCGAGGCGCTGCGCTCGGCAATGCGCGGGGCCGAGGCGGGACGCGACGTCATCGGCGGGTTGTCGGACGCCCGCGACGCGCTGCGCCGCAACCCGAACAAGGAGCAAGCGGCCGCGGCGCTCGACGAGGCCCTGGCGGCGCTGGCCGCCGATCTGGAGTGGCGCAGGCGTGCCGAGACTGCCATCCTGCCGGGGCTGTTGGCCTATCGCGAGGAGCTGAGGGACACGATCGGGCTGCGCCAGCAGCCGGTGCTGCCGAGGGAGCAGGCGCTCTATGTCGCGGCCTGCACGTCGACGCACCGTGACGTGTCGCTCAGCTTCTAGCGCGAGGTGCGGTCAGAGCGGCTCTGATCATGACCCGGCGCGGCGCTGGTGGCTGTCCCGGATTTCCAATGACAGCGACGCCAGCGCCGTTATGCTCCCGCCATCGGCGAAAGGCAGCGGCCGGCCGCGGCGGCGCGCGCCGCCGTGAGTGCGGGCCGCCTTGAGCGATGGACTGGGAGGAACCGTCAATGACCGATCCCTGCATCATCTGCGTGGCCATCACCGGCAGCGTGCCGCGCAAGGAGAACAACCCCGCCCTGCCCATCACCGTCGAGGAGCAGGTCGAATTCGACGCACGAGGCGTTCGAGGCCGGCGCCACCATCGCGCACTGCCATGTCCGGAACGACGACCAGACGCCGACCTCGGACCCGGAGAAATTCGCACGCCTGAAGGAGGGGCTCGAGAAGCACTGCCCCGGCATCATCGTCCAGCTGTCGACGGGCGGCCGCTCCGGCACGGGCCGCGATCGCGGCGGCATGCTGAAGCTGCGCCCCGACATGGCATCGCTCGCCGTCGGCTCAAACAACTTCCCGACGCGCGTCTACGAGAACAGCCCGGAGCTGGTCGACTGGCTGGCCGCCGAGATGCTGGCGCACGAGGTCAAGCCCGAGATCGAGGCCTTCGACCTCAGCCACATCTTCCAGGCGATGAAGATGCAGGCCGATGGCCGTTTGAAGGGCCCGCTGCACATCCAGTTCGTCATGGGTGTCAAGAACGCCATGCCCGTCGACCGCGAGGTCTTCGACTTCTATGTCTCAACCGTGCGGCGCATCGCCCCCGGTGCCACATGGTGCGGCGCCGGGATCGCGTCCGGCCAGATCCAGCTGAACGAATGGTCGATCGCGGCAGGCGGCCACACCCGCACGGGGCTCGAGGACAATGTCCGGCTCGACCGCGGCCGCCTCGCGCCGTCGAACGCGGCGCTCGTCCGCCGCGCCGTCGAGCTCTGCGAGAGATACGAGCGCCCCGTCGCCACGGTCGCCGAGGCGCGGCGCATGCTGGGCCTGCGCCCCGCCGCCTGATGGCGGTCTCGCCCTTCGAGAGCGCCTGGGCCGCCCCGCACCTCGGCGATGCCGGGACGGCGGCGCTCTTCTCCGACACCGCCGAGGTCGCGGCCATGGTGCGCGTCGAGATGGCGCTCGCCAAGGTGCAAGGCCGGCTCGGGGTGATTCCGGCCGATGCCGGCGAGACGATCGCGCTCGCCCTCGACGGGGTCGTCGTCGATCCGGCCGCGCTGGGCCTGGGGATGGCGGGCTCGGGCATCCCGGTGCCGGCGCTGGTCGCGGCCCTGCGCAAGATCGTCGGCGGCGAGGCGGCGCAGTACGTCCACTGGGGCGCCACGACGCAGGACATCGTCGACACCGGGCTGGTGCTGCGCCTGGGCCAGGTCTGCGACCTGCTCGGCGGCCGTCTCGACGCGGTCATCGCGGCGCTGGCCGATCAGACGCGGGCGCATCGCGAACTGGTGATGGCGGCGCGGACCTGGGGGCAGGTCGCGACGCCCACCACCTTCGGCCTGCGCATCGCCGGCTGGCTCGCGCCGCTGCTGCGCCACCGTGACAGGCTGGGCGAGTTGCGGCCTCGCCTCCTCCTCGTCTCCTGTGGCGGCGCCTCGGGCACCATGGCGGCCATGGGCCCGGCGGGTCCGGCCATCGAGGCGGCGCTGGCCCAGGCGCTGGGCCTCGGCGCCCCGGCGAAACCCTGGCATGCCGAGCGCGACGGCATCGCCGAGTTCGGCGGCTGGCTGTCGCTGGTCACCGGCTCGCTCGCCAAGATGGGCGTCGACCTGAAGCTGATGGCGGCCGTAGGCACGGCGCGGGCCGGCGCCGCCGGCGGTTCGTCCACCATGCCGCAGAAGGCCAACCCCGTCGGTGCCGAGGCGCTCCTGGCGCTGGCGCGGCACAATGCCGCTGGTCTCGCCGCGCTGCACGGCGCGCTGGTCCATGCCGAGGAGCGCGATGCCGGCGCCTGGGCCGGCGAATGGCTGGCGCTGCCGCCGATGGCGGTGGCCACGGGCGCCGCGCTGCGCCACGCGATCGAGCTGGGCCGCACGGTCGAGCCCGACCCCGCTGCAATGCAGGCCGAGATCGCCGCGACCCGGGGCACGCTGCTGGCCGAGGCCGCCCAGTTCGCGCTCGCCGCGCACATGCCCCGGCCCCAGGCCCAGGAGCTGGTCAAGGCGGCCGCCGCCGCTCTCGCCCCCGGCGAGGACCTCGTCTCGGCCCTTCGCCGGCAGACGGAGGCGCCGCTCGACTGGGCCGCCTTGGCTGACCCGGCCCGCCACACCGGCGCCGCCGCCGCGCTGATCGATCGCGTCCTGGCACAGGTCTGACCAGCGCGCCGCGGCGCGCGCTCCAACGCGGCGCTGGCCCATTCGATGGCAGCCGGAGCGTTTGCGAACGGAGCGGTTCTCACGATCCACTGCCGTCATCCCCGTCCCCCCCCCCCGCTCGCGGGAGGCCTCTGCGAAAGAAGTGCGCGCGGGGTCGGTCGGGTGGCGCGATGCGTTCGCCATGGCGGCTGGGTGCGCCCGGGCTGGGCGTGGCCCGCCGTCCGGTTCTGGGGGCGGCCCCGGGCCGCTCAGACGGTCAGCCGAGTGCTGTGGCCTGACGCAGATTGCGCGCGATCGCCACGAAGTCGACGGGAAGGGGTTGGCCTCCAGGCCGTAACAACGCATCCGGGCGAGGCCATAGCGCCCCTTCAGCAGCGCGAGTACGAGGCACGGATCGAAAAAGCTGGAGAGTCAAAAGATAAAGCTAGCCGAACAAGCGAGCCAAGTCATGCCGCCAATGGGACGCCTAGAGGAAGCTATCGAACATACCATGGCATTTCTGCCAAACACTTTAACTTTACGAAAGGGAGCTTAGCACTGAAGAGAACGGTGCCGAACCGACCTTTACAGAGCCTCTTCCGTAAAGGCGTCATCGAGGTCACCGACTCGAAAATCTCACCCTTCCCTTAAAGGCGATAGCGGATTTCTCAACACGAAAGTACGAAATGGTGGAGCCAAGGGGAGTTCGAACCCCTGACCTCTTGAATGCCATTCAAGCGCTCTCCCAACTGAGCTATGGCCCCATTTCAGTCGATGAACCTAAGCGGCGGGTCCGTCGGAATCAAGCGGATTCGCCCCCTGATGCCCCCCGCTTGCGGCAGCGTCCTGCTCAGCTGCCCGGCCGGTGGTCGTCGTCCGGAAGATCATCGAGCTCCTCGATGTCGTCGTCGTCCTCGGACTCCGACTCGTCGACATCGTCGTCGCCGTCGATCAGGTCGGGACCCTTGAAGGCGACCGCAGTGTCTTCCTCCTCATTCTCCTCGGCCAGGGCCGGCCCGGTCGCCTCCTCCTCATCGTCATCGTCGGCGAGCAGCGGCTCGTCCGCGTCCTCGTCCGCATCCTCCTCGTCGACGAGATCCTGGTCCGCGACCAACGGATCCTCGTCCTCGGCGACGGGCACCGGCGCCCGGCGCTCGCGCGGCGCAGAGACCTTGCCTTGATTGTCGACGGCGAAGGCGGCACCGCATTCAGGGCACACGATCGGCTCGCGCTGCAGGTCGTAGAACCGCGCCTCGCAGTTCGGACAGGTTCTCTTCACGCCCCATTCGGCCTTGGGCATCCTTGCTTCCTCAATTGGAATTTTCGGGATTCGGCGCGCGAATTGCACATCCGGCCTGCCCTGTCAAAGGCTCCGGCGTGTGCTACGCGCATCGCATGTGAAATAATGCTGCGCCAGCGCGGAACCAAGGCTTGCCGTTGTGCATACGCGAAATTAACCTGACCTGCCTACTTTTTGGGGGCTTGATGCGTAAGGACACAACTTGCTGTACCATGCATATGAAATGACACACGCGGCGATCAGTCCCATGCGGACCATGGCCCGCGTCAGCAACCATGTCCTGACAAGCTGCTTCAACCCTTTCGCAGCCACCTATCCCGCGCGGGCCACCGCGGCCGCCTGCGAGATGTTCGTCAACGCCACGCGCCGCTACGGCAAGCCCGAATTCGGCATCGACGAAACCGAGGTCATGGGCGAGCGGGTCCCCGTCGTGGAGGAAGTGGTCGCCGAACGGCCGTTCTGCAACCTCGTCCGCTTCCGCCGCGCCTCGGCGATTGCCGAGGCGCGCAATGATCCCAAGGTGCTGATGGTGGCGCCGATGTCCGGCCACTTCGCCACTCTGCTGCGCGGTACGGTCGAGGCCATGCTGCCCGAGCACGACGTTTACGTCACCGACTGGATCGATGCGCGCGAAGTGTCGCTCGCCCAGGGCAGCTTCGGCTTGGCCGATTATGTCGAGTACGTGATGGATTTCTGCCGGCTGCTTGCCCGGGACGGCGAGCGGCCCGCGGTGATGGCCGTTTGCCAGCCCGGCGTGCCGGTGCTGGTGGCGGCCTCGCTGATGGCCGAGGCGGAGGACCCGGCGCGACCGTCCTCGGTCGTCCTGATGGGCAGCCCGATCGATACGCGCGTCAACCAGACCGAGCCGAACCGGCTGGCCCAGACCCGGCCGCTCAGCTGGTTCGAGAAGAACGTGGTCGTCACCGTGCCCTGGCCAAACGCCGGCTTTCTCCGGCGCGTCTATCCGGGTTTTCTCCAGCTCTCCGGCTTCATGTCGATGAACCTCGACCGGCACCTCGACGCGCATTTCGATCATTTCCAGCATCTGGTCGAAGGCGACGGCGATTCGGTGGCGGGGCATCGCGCCTTCTATGACGAGTATCTCTCGGTGATGGACTTGGACGCCGAGTTCTACCTCGACACGGTCGAAGTCGTCTTCCAGAAGCACCTTATCCCCACCGGCCAGTACATGCACCGTGGCCGCCTTGTGCGTCCGCAGGCGATCCGCGACATCGGGCTGATGACGGTCGAGGGCGAGAAGGACGACATCACCGGGCGCGGCCAGACGCGGGCGGCGCAGGATCTGTGCACGGGCCTGCCCGATCAGCGCAAGTTCCACTACGTCCAGCCGCGCGTCGGCCATTACGGCGTCTTCAACGGCTCTCGCTTCCGCAATCACATCCAGCCCAAGATGCGCGACTTCATCCGCGCCGAGCGCAGCATGGTGCGCGGGTGATACCGGGCTGACACCGGCCGCGCCGCGCGGCATATGGCTCTCGTGACCAGCATCGACCTCGAGGATCCGCCCTGCCGGGTTCGCCTGGTGCGGAGCGCGCGCGCGCGACGCTTCACTCTCAGGCTCGAGACCTGCGGGGCGGGCGCCGTCCTGACCGTGCCGCCGGGCGTGCCCGCGGCTGAGAGCCGCCGGTTTCTGGCGCGCCATGCCGCCTGGCTGCGCGCCGCGCTGTCCCGCCAGCCCGAAGCGACGATCGTCGGCCCCGGCGTCGACCTGCCCGTGGCGGGCGTCCCCGTGCCGGTGATCGCGCGGCCGGGGCCGCGGCGTGCGCCGGTCCTGCAGGACGGCGCGCTGATCCTGCAGGGTGCGGGCGCCGAGGGCCCGCGCATCGCGGCCTGGCTGAAGCTCAGGGCGCGGGACGCGCTCCTGCCCGCGACGCGCGGCTATGCGCGCCGCCTCGGGCGCGAGGTGGCCGAGATCTCGCTGCGGGACACGCGCTCGCGCTGGGGCTCGTGCTCGTCGCGCGGAACGCTCAGCTTTTCCTGGCGGCTCGCCATGGCGCCGCCCGCCGTGCTCGACTATGTCGCGGCGCACGAGGCTGCGCATCTGGTCGAGATGAACCACTCGCCGCGCTACTGGAAGCTGGTCGAAGGCCTCGTGCCGGACCATGCCCGGCACCGCGCCTGGCTGAGGCGCGAGGGCCGCCGGCTGCACGCCTACCGCTTTCAGGAAGGCTGAGCGGGCCGTCGCGCGGCCCGGCCTAAGCTATCGTCGGGTCGTCGAGGTCGGCGGCGAAGGCGCAGAGATGGGGCATGATGCCCGGCACGACCAATTCCGGGCGCCGCGCGTCGATGACGATGACGCGCGCGACCGGCATCAAAGGGCGACCCGCCCCGCCTCGGCCGCGCATTCGGCGTGCTGCGGGCAGCCGACATAGTGGTCGTTGACGAGGCCGCAGGCCTGGGTGAAGGCGTAAACGATGGTCGGCCCGCAGAACTTGAAGCCGGCGGCCTTCAGCGCCTTGGACATCTCGCGGCTCTCGGCGGTCTCGGTGGGCACCTCGCCGCGCCCGGCCCAGCTGTTCTGCCGCGGCCGAAAGTCGTAGAACTGCCAGATGAACCGGGCGAAGCCCTCGCGCCCCTCGATCTGGGCCCAGGCGCGCGCATTGCCGATCGTCGCCTCGATCTTGGCGCGCGAGCGCACGATGCCGGGATCGGCCAGCAGGCGCACGACGTCTGCCTCGCCATAACGAGCGATCCGCTCGGGTCGGAACCCCTCGAAGGCGGCGCGGAACGCATCGCGCTTGCGCAGGATGGTGATCCAGGCCAGCCCCGCCTGGAAACCGTCGAGCACCAGCTTCTCGAACAGCGCCCGCGAGTCCGTCTCGGGCCGGCCCCACTCATGGTCATGGTAGGCGACATAGAGCGGATCGCCCCCGCACCAGTCACAACGGTCAAGCTCGGGCACTGTTTGCATGCTCCGAGCTAAAGCCGTCGCGGCGGGTGTGACAACCGGCCGCGAACGGCTGCCTGCCACCGCGGCGCCGGCTCATGCGCGAGGGGGCGGAGACCGCCCCCCGCAAGTCCAAAGCTCAGTTGCTCACGCTTTCGACCGGGGCGTCCGGCATGACGAAGGCCGGCACCGCGGCCGCCGCCGGCTGCGACGCAGCCTCGCCCAGATTGCGGCCCGGCGCACCGCCGCGAAGCCGCAAGGCGACGGCTTGCAGCAGGGCCGGCCGGTCATTCAGCCCCGGCGCCACGACGCGCTCGGCACCGCCTTGCATCGCCTGGACGGTGGAGTCGTACCAATCTGCCGCGCGATCGAGCCGCTTGGGCACGCCGAAGCCTTCGGCCAAGTGGTGCCCGAGAAGCTCGCCATAGGCCGCCTCGCCCAGACCGACGAGCACCAGCGCCGAGGCCAGCGCCACGTCCGCCCCATCGGTGCGATAGCCGATGCTGAGGCAGATGCGGGCGTTCGCCGAGAGCTGTGCCGGGCTCATGCCCGTCTTGATGACGAAGGCCTGCAGATCGTTGGTGGTTTCCGTTGGCGATTTCGAGACCAAGCTGGCGACATAGTCGCGCATGCTCGGCGCGAAGGCAGCGCATTGGCTCTGCATGTCGGCGAGAGACACGCCCTGGACGGTGGCCGAGAGCCGCTCGCCATTGTCCATCACATAGGCGCGGGCGAGGCAAAACTGCTCGCCGAGAACGACGTTGGTGTCCGGCTTGGCGTCGGTGAAAGCGGCCGCCGTGACCATGCCGCCATTGGTCGAGGTGACGAGGTTCGTCTTGTTGCAGAAGCTCGCCATCGACGCCTCGACCGGTCCGCCGATAAAGCTCGGCATCATCGCCGGCGCGCCTTCAGCCTCGCCCTCGGGCGTGGCCGCGGGCTCGGGCTCCGTCGCCACGGCGACCGCGACCGGCTGCGGCGCGGGCTGTGTCGCAGGCGCCTGGGGCGCCACCGCCATCGCCTGCTGGGTCGCCGGCCCCTGCGGAGCAGGCTGGGCCAGCTGCGGCTGCGCGACGGGTATGGTGGCGGGCACGGTGTTGATCACCGCGCCGGCTGCCTGGTTCTGCTGGTAGACCTTGAGCAGCCCCCGCGAGCCCATCCCCTGCTGGGCGGCGATCTCCATCGTCTGGGCGCCGCCGGCCAGCGCGCGCGCATGCGAGCTGATCAGGAACGAGCGCTCATATTCCGACATCTGCCCACTGGCCGGAAAGCCCATGAAGGCTTGGTACTGCTGGATGGCCGAGCGGGTGCGGCCGCCGCTGATGCCGTCCGGCGCGCCCGCATCGAAGCCGAAATAGTTCAGCGCGATCTGCACATTGCGGGTCTGTTCGCGCTCATAGGAACTGACCCGCGGGGCCGCAGGCCGCGGTGCGGACGGGCGCGACACCTCGCGCTCCTTGATGATCACCGTCTCCTTCACCGCTGGCGCTGGCGCCGGCTCGCGGTTCCGGGAGCCTGCGATGGCGCCGCCTATGATCCCGCCGATCGCGCCGCCGATCAGCGCGTCGCCCCCCCGGCAGCCATAGTATCCGCACCACGCTTGCGATGGCTGCGGCTGCAGAACCGCGAAACACGCGCCCGCTGCCACGACGAATGTGCGGACCCCGTCCGCGGCCAGCCGAGGTTCATAGTAATCTCCCGATGAAGTTCGTTGACGAATTTTAACCTTAGAATCACCCTTATTGAAATCCGAATGTGGACGGCATGTCAGAAAACTCCGGATCGAGCTACTGATGCGGGCATCCGGCCCGGCGAGACACAAGCCATGGGTGCATCGAGCCGCCAAGCGCAACCAGTCGATTTGCGCCGCGATAACCGGTTCTTAGAACGTCTGTAGAACTTTCTGCAGGAACTGACCGGGCGGTGCGCCGGCGGATTCGGAGTTCGTGATGCGGCAAGAGAGACAGAAGGCAGCACAGCGGATCAGCGCAGGACGCCGGGCCGCAGGCGCTGCTGGCGATCGGCATCGACAACCTCCCGGCCCTCGAGGAGCTGTTCGGCGAGACGCTCGGCGACGAGGTTCTGGCCGCGGTCGAGCGACGCCTGCGCGCCGTCCTGCCGCAGCGCTGCGCGCTCGTCGCCACCCGGCATCGGCCGCCTGCTGGTCAGCCTGCCGGGCTTCGACCCGGCGCTCGCCCGGGCGATGTTCGAACTCGCTTCAGGCCGCCGTGTGCGCCGGGGCGATCGAGACGGCGCACGGCCCGGTCGCGGTGACGATCTCCGGCGGCTGCGCCCTCGCCGACGCAGCCAGCGCCGAGCGACCCCGGCGGCCGGGCCGGCCGCGAGGGGTTGCGCTTCACCGCCCTGCACGCGCTCCACGCCGCGATGGCGCGCGGCGCCGCCAGCATCGAATTCGGCCGCGACCCTGACGGGGTGCGACGACAGCGGGCGCAGCCTGCTCGAGACGGCGCGCGCCGTCATCGGCCCTGTCGGCGACAGCCGGCTGGGGCTGGCCTTCCAGCCGGTCGTGCGGGCGAGCGGCGGCAACGTGATCAGCTTCCACGAATGCCTCGTCCGCCTCCGGCAGCCGGATGGCGGGCTCCTGCGGGCGGGCGCGTTCATGCCCGAGATCGAGCGCCTCGGCCTCGCGCCCTTGGTCGACCGACAGGTGCTGGCGCAAACCTTCACCGTGCTGGCGCGGCATCCGAGCGCGCGGTTCTCGATCAACGTCTGCCCGCAGACCATGCATGACCGCGCGTGGATGACGCTGTTCGACGAAAGCGTCGCCCGCGATCCAACGCTCGCCGAGCGGCTGATCGTCGAGCTCACCGAGACGGGCTCGATGCTCGACCATGGCCGCACCCGCGCGTTCATGGAGCGGCTGCGCGGCCACGGCGTCTCGTTCGCGCTGGACGATTTCGGCGCCGGCCATACCGCGCTGCACTATCTGCGCGACTTCCGCTTCGACATCCTCAAGATCGACGGCAGGTTCGTCCGCGACATCCGGCACGGCTCGGACAGCGCCTTCCTGGTCGAGCGCATGATCGAGATCGCCCGCCACTTCGAGATGATGACGGTCGCCGAAGCGGTGCAGAGCCCGGCCGAGGCGCGCTGCCTGGCCGAGCTCGGCGCCGAGCACTTCCAGGGGTTTTATTTCGGCTCTCCAAGCCTGATGCTGGGGCCCACGACCGTCCCGATGCCGGCGGTCGCGGCCCAGGCCTGAGCACGCCTCAGACCTTGGATCGGCTCAGCCGTTCGAGCTGCTGCTGCATCTCGGTCAGCTGCCGCTGCAGCAACTCCAGATCGTCGCCAAGCTCCTTGCTTTCCGGCTCGGGCCGGGACGGGGGCTGCGGGGCGTTCGGCGCGTCCCCCTTGCCGAAGGGCGAGAACATCCGCACCGAGCGCTCGAACAGCTCCATGTTCGACCGGGCGATCTGCTCGAAGTTCTCCAGCGCCTGGGCGCCGCCAAAGGCGCGGCGCAACTGCTCCTGGTTGCGGCGGAAGGCTTCCATCGCCGCGTCGAGATAGCTTGGCACCACGCCCTGCAGCGGGTCGCCGTAAAGCCGGATCAGCTCGCGCAGGAATTTGGTGGGCAGCATGTTCTGCTCGCCGGCTTCCTCGTCGACGATGATCTGCGTCAGCACCGACCGCGTGATGTCCTCGCCGGACTTGGCGTCGAAGACGACGAAGTCCTCGCCCGACCGGACCATCTTGGCCAGGTCGTCCAGCGTGACATAGCTGCTCTTCGCGGTGTTGTAGAGTCGCCGGTTGGCGTACTTCTTGATGACGACCTTCGGGCTTACGCTCTCAGCGCCCTTGCTCTCCGCCACGACCGCACTCCCTTGAGCCATCGCGACGACTTTCGCATCGGCCGCAGACCCGCGCAACCGCTTTGTTGCGGCTGCGAAACCGCAAGGCCGCCCGATCGCACCCGACCGCTGCGCAATATCGGGGAAGAGTCGCATTGAGTCCCCGCTGCGCCCGTGCGAGAAATTTGCCAGGGAGACAGAATTCTCGGTTGAGAGGAATACACCATGACGAATGTCGTGATCGCATCGGCCGCCCGCACCGCGGTCGGCAGCTTCAACGGCGCCTTCGCCAACACGCCGGCGCACGAGCTCGGCGCCTCCGTGATCAAGGCGGCGCTCGAGCGGGCGGGGGTCGAGCCCGGCGAGGTGTCGGAGACCATCCTCGGCCAGGTGCTGACCGCCGCGCAGGGCCAGAACCCGGCGCGCCAGGCGCATGTCGCGGCAGGCCTGCCGATCGAGGCCGCCGCCTGGGGCATCAACCAGGTCTGCGGCTCGGGCCTGCGCGCGGTGGCGCTCGGCGCGCAGCACATCATGCTGGGCGACGATTCCATCGTCGTGGCCGGCGGCCAGGAGAGCATGTCGCTGGCGCCGCACGCCGCGCATCTGCGCCAGGGCCAGAAGATGGGCGACCTGAAGTTCGTCGACACGATGATCAAGGACGGGCTGTGGGACGCCTTCAACGGCTACCACATGGGCAACACGGCCGAGAACGTCGCCAAGCAGTTCCAGATCACGCGCGAGCAGCAGGACGAGTTCGCGCTGGCCAGCCAGAACAAGGCCGAGGCGGCGCAGAAGGCCGGCCGCTTCGACGACGAGATCGCGCCTTTCACCGTCAAGACCCGCAAGGGCGACACCGTCGTCGACAAGGACGAGTACATCCGCCACGGCGCGACGCTCGACGCGATGACCAAGCTGCGCGCCGCCTTCGACAAGGAGGGCACGGTCACTGCCGGCAACGCCTCGGGCCTCAACGACGGCGCGGCGGTCACGGTGCTGATGACCGCCGAGGAGGCCGAGCGCCGGGGCATCACGCCGCTCGCCCGCATCGTCTCCTACGCCACCGCCGGCGTCGACCCGTCGATCATGGGCACGGGCCCAATCCCGGCCAGCCGCCGCGCGCTGGAGAAGGCCGGCTGGAAGGTCGAGGACCTCGACCTCGTCGAGGCGAACGAGGCCTTCGCCGCCCAGGCCTGCGCCGTGAACAAGGACATGGGCTGGAACCCCGACATCGTGAACGTCAACGGCGGCGCCATCGCCATCGGCCACCCGATCGGCGCCAGCGGCGCGCGCGTGCTGACGACGCTGCTGCACGAGATGAAGCGCCGCGACGCCAAGAAGGGCCTCGCCACGCTGTGCATCGGCGGCGGCATGGGCGTCGCCATGTGCGTCGAGCGCCCCTGAGAGCGCTCCGGATCGAGTGCCGCCGGCGGAGGAACGGCTGCTCGCCTTCGCGCAGCTGGTCTTCTCCGGCGGCGGCACGCGCTGCTTCTGGCATGGCGGGTTCCTCGAGGTTGTCGCGCCGGCGATCGGAATTGCGCCCGAGCGCATCGTCGGCGTTTCGGGCGGCGCGCTGTCGGCCGCGTCCTTCATCACGGGCCGCGCGCACGAGCTCAAGCGCGTCATGATCGAGACATTCGAGCGCGTGGACAGCAATTTGGACCTGCACGCGATCCCCGAGGGCGACTCGATCACCCCGCACCAGCGCATCTACCGCGAGATCGTCGCCGCGCTGCTCGACGACGACGAGGCGCGGCGGCGGATCGCCGAAGGCCCCGCCTTCCAGGTGCAGATCGGCCACCCGCCATCCGAGGCGGCGCCGCGCGCCTCGACCATCCCGCTCTTCACGCTCTACGAGGCGGAAAAGCGCCTGCGCGGCACTCCGCATTTGCGCTGGTGCCAGCGGGCCGGCTTGCGCGCGCAGCTGATCGACGCGCGCCGGGCGGCCCGCGACGACCGGCTCTGCGAGCTGATCTGCGCCGCCGCGGTCATCCCCCCGGTCTTCAAGATCGCCATCTGGGACGGCCAGCAGGTCATTGACAGCGGCATGGCCGACAAGGCGCCGATGCCGGAACCGAACCGCGGCCGCACGCTGATCATGCTGACCGACGAGTTCCCGAATACCCCGCGCGCCCCCGACCGGGTCTATGTCGCGCCCTCGCGCGAGACGCCGGCCGACAAGATCGACTTCACCGATGCCGACAAGCTCCGACGCACCTGGGAGCTGGGCCGCCGCGATGGCGACGCTTTTCTTGCGCGCCACGGCGTCGACGACGACAAGATCCACTGACCACCTAGAACGGGAGGAATACATGGCACGAGTGGCACTGGTGACGGGAGGGTCGCGCGGCATCGGCGCGGCGATCTCCAGGGCTCTGAAGGCGGCGGGCTGCACCGTCGTGGCGAACTATGCCGGCAACGACGAGGCGGCGGCCAAGTTCAAGGACGAGACCGGCATCCCCGTCCACAAATGGTCGGTCGCCGACTACGACGCCTGCAAGGCGGGCATCGCCAAGGTCGAGGCCGAGCACGGCCCCGTTGAGATCCTGGTCAACAATGCCGGCATCACCCGCGACGCCCCCTTCCACCGCATGACGCCCGAGCAGTGGCGCGAGGTCATCGACACCAACCTGACCGGCACATTCAACATGACCCACGTCGTCTGGCCCGGCATGCGTGAGCGCAAGTTCGGCCGGATCGTGACGATCAGCTCGATCAACGGCCAGAAGGGCCAGTTCGCCCAGGCAAATTATTCGGCGTCAAAGGCCGGCGACATCGGTTTCACGCGCGCTCTCGCGCAAGAGGGGGCGCGGGCCGGTATCACGGTCAACGTCGTGGCCCCCGGCTACATCGCCACCGACATGGTGATGGCGGTCCCCGAGAAGGTGCGCGAGGGCATCATCGCCCAGATCCCCGTCGGCCGCCTCGGCGAGCCCGACGAGATCGCCCGCTGCGTCGCCTTCCTCTGCTCGGACGATGCGGGCTTCATCACCGGCTCGACGATCTCGGCCAATGGCGGCCAGTTCTTCAGCTGAACCGGCCACGCCCCAATTCCGTCATGCCCCGGCCCGGCTCGTCCGGGGCATGACTGGCTTACGAGAGATCGTCCGGCCAAGCCGGACGATGACGGTCCTGCAGCTTGAGCAAACTCCGTCACAGCTTGGTCTGCGACGCCGGCGCTTCGCCGCTCAACCCTCGCGCCGGAGCCATTTCGGCAGGGGCAACGGGAACTCCTGCCAGGGCCACGCCCTGGCGGCCGGCTCGAGGATCAGGCCCACCTCGGCGACCTCGCCATCGGCCGTCAGCGAGCGGACGACAAGCTCCAGCTGGTCGAGCGCGATCCGGTCGCCGGGCACCGGCTGGCCACGGAACTCAGCCGTCAGCAATTCGCCCAGGGTCTGCTCCGGGTCGCCGCCCAGCGCGATGCCATATTCGCGCTCGAACTCGCCCAGCGTGGTCTCGGGCCGCAGCGCGAAGTCGCCATAGACCTGCGCGTCCTCGGGGTCGCCCGGGCGGGTGTAGATGCTGTCGAGCAGCCGCAGCTGGCGCGGCGGCGCGAACAAATAGACGTGGTCCTCGGCCTGCAGCGGCCCGGCATTGTGCACCGAATAGGCCCGCGCATCGCGCATGATCAGCAGCGGCCGCGCCCAGCGCGGCACGCGCTCGCCGCCCGCCACCGCGCTCTCCGGGTGGATGCGATAGCCGACCAGCTCGACCTCGGCGTCGCCCGGCAGCTCGAGCTCGATCCGGTCGACCAGCCCGGGTGCCGGCGGCACCAGCAGGCGCAGTCGCTTGGCAGCCGCGCCGATCGTCCAGCCCTGGACGACCAGCGACGAGATCACCATGACGAAGACGACGTTGAAATAGAGCGAGCCGCCGGTAACGCCGCCCAGCGCCGGCAGAATCGCCAGCAGGATCGAGACCGCGCCACGCAGGCCCACCCAACCGACGAACAGCACCTCGCGCCCGTTGAAGCCGAAGGGCAGCAGGCACAGCCACACCGCCAGCGGCCGCGCCACGAAGATCAGCACGGCCGCCAGCGCCAGCGCCGGCCCCATGACGGCGCCGAACTCGGACGGCGTGGCGAGCAGGCCGAGCGACAGGAACATGCCGATCTGGGCCAGCCACGTCATGCCGACCTGGAACCGCCGGATGCGGTTGGCAAAGCGCACCCCGCTGTTGCCGGCCACCACCCCCGCGACATAGGCGGCGAGGAACCCGCTGCCGCCGACCAGGCCCGTCGCCGCGAACAGGATCAGCGCCGCCGCGACCGCCGCCACCGGATAGAGCCCGGGGTCGACGCGCCGGAGCAGCCGCATGAACCAGACCAGCGCGAACCCGCCGGCCGCGCCGCAGACAATTCCGAGGCCGATCTGCCGAACGAACTCGCCCACCAGCGACCCGTCGAGCGGCGCACCGCCCGTCATGGCCGCGAGCTCGACCAGCGTCGCCGTCAGGAAGATCGCCATCGGATCGTTGGCGCCCAATTCGATCTCGAGCGTCGCGCCCACACGGTCGCGGATGCGGATGCCGCCGACGCGCAGCAGGAAAAAGACGGCCGCCGCGTCCGTCGAGGCGACGATGGCGCCCAGCAGCAGGCCCTCGATCCAGCCGACGCCGAACAGCCAGTGCGCCGCCGCCCCGACGAACGCCGTCGTCAGGATGACGCCCAGCGTCGCCAGCACCAGCGCCGGCGCGGCGGCCAGACGATAGCTGCGCAGCGGCGTCGCGAAGCCGCTGTCGAACAGGATGATGGCAAGCGCCAGCGAGCCGACAAAATAGGCCGTCTCGCCGCTGTCGAACTCGACGCCGAGAATGCCGTCCTCGCCGGCGAGCAGGCCGATGCCCAGGAAGACCAGCAGCAGCGGCGCCCCGATCCGCTGCGAGACGAGGCTCGTCAGCGCGCTGGCCGCCACCAGCCCCGCCCCGATCAGGATGGCGAGGTTGATGGCGTCGAACATCGTGGCGACTCATGGGGTTGCGGGCGGCTCCGGCCGGCCGCCCCATCATCGCGGAGCCCCGCCGCCGGGGCAAGCAATGCCGCGGGAGCGCTAACGGCGGCCAGCCCTGGGCCAGCCGCGCCGCTCCTCACATGTTCGGATAGTTCGGGCCGTCGCCGCCCTGCGGCACGGTCCAGACGATGTTCTGCGGCGGGTCCTTGATGTCGCAGGTCTTGCAGTGCACGCAGTTCTGGAAGTTGATCTGGAAACGCGGGTTCGACCCGTCATCGTCGCGCACCACCTCGTAGACGCCGGCCGGGCAATAGCGCTCGGAGGGCTCGGCATAGACCGGCAGATTGTGCTCGATCGGGATCTTGGGATCCTTCAGCCGCAGGTGGCAGGGCTGGCTCTCCTCGTGATTGGTGAACGAGAACGCCACATTGGTCAGCCGGTCAAAGCTCAGCACGCCGTCGGGCTTGGGATAGTCGATCGGCTTGTGGTCGGCCGCCTTGCCGGTCGCCTCGGCGTCGGTCTTGCCGTGCCTCATCGTACCGAACGGGTTCATGCCGACGCTGCCGCCCCACATGTCCACGCCGCCCAGCACCAGCCCGCCCATCAGCCCGTATTTCGACCAGATCGGCTTGACGTTCCGCACGGGGCGGAGGTCGCGCATGATGGGCCCGCGGCGCACCGCCTCGTCATAGTCGGCCAGCTCGTCGCCACCGCGCCCCGCGCCGATCGCCGCATGCGCCGCCTCGGCCGCGTGGATGCCGGAATGCATGGCGTTGTGCGTGCCCTTGATGCGCGGCACGTTGACCATGCCGGCGGCGCAGCCCAGCAGAGCGCCCCCGGGGAAGGCGAGCTTCGGCAGCGACTGCCAGCCGCCCTCGCTGATCGCCCGCGCGCCATAGGCGACGCGCTTGCCGCCCTCCAGCATCTCGGCGATCTTGGGGTGATGCTTGAAGCGCTGGAACTCCATGTAGGGGTACAGATACGGGTTGGCGTAGTTCAGGTGCACGACAAAGCCGATCGCCACCTGGTTGTTCTCGAAATGATAGACAAAGGACCCGCCGCCCGCCTGGTTGCCGAGCGGCCAGCCCAGGGTATGCATGACCAGCCCCTCGCGATGCTTCTCGGGCTTGATCTCCCACAGCTCCTTCATGCCCAGCCCGTATTTCTGCGGTTCGACCCCGTCCGAGAGCCCGTATTTCGCGATGACCTGCTTCGACAGCGAGCCGCGCACGCCCTCGCCCAGCAGCACGTACTTGCCCGAGACGATCATGCCCGGCTCGTAGTTCTCGCCGGGCTCGCCATCCTGGTTGCGGCCGAACTCGCCGGCGACGACGCCGGTCACCTCGCCATTGTCGCCATAGACCAGCTCGGAGCAGGACATGCCGGGATAGACCTCGACCCCCAGCGCCTCGGCCTGCTCGGCCAGCCAGCGGCAGACATTGCCCAGCGAGACGATATAGTTGCCGTGGTTGCTCATCAGCCGCGGCATCATGAAATTGGGCAGCCGCACGCCGCCCGCCTGCCCGAGCCACAGGAACTGGTCCTCGGTGACGGCCGTGTTCAGCGGCGCGCCCTTGTCGCGCCAGTCGGGGATAAGCGCGTTCAGGCCCGACGGGTCGACCACCGCGCCAGACAGGATATGCGCGCCCACCTCGGACCCCTTCTCCAGCACGACGACGTTGAGGTCTGGGTCGAGCTGCTTCAGCCGGATCGCCGCGCTCAGGCCTGCTGGCCCCGCGCCGACGATGACCACGTCGACCTCCATCGCCTCGCGCTCGATCTCTGTCATTTCGGGTCCTCTGAGTGCCTTCGGGTGCATATCGCGCGCCTCGCGCAGGGGTCAACCGCGCGCCGGACCGCCACCCGGTTCGCCTTGCGTCTTGCCAGCGCCCCGGCTCGTCGGTAACCCGAGAGGCATGGTGGAAGAGTTGCACAGAACCCCGCTCGACCTCCTGCACGCGCGGCTCGGCGCGCGCATGGTGCCCTTCGCCGGCTATTCTATGCCGGTGCAGTACCCGACGGGCGTGCTGAAGGAGCACCTGCACTGCCGCGCCGCCGCTGGCCTCTTCGACGTCAGCCATATGGGCCAGGTGGTGCTGCGCCCGCGCACGGGCGTGGTCGCCGACGCCGCCCGCGCGCTCGAGCGCCTCGTCCCGGTCGACGTGCTCGGGCTGGCCGAGGGGCGGCAGCGCTATGGCTTCTTCACCAACGAGGCCGGCGGCATCCTCGACGACCTAATGATCGCCAACCGCGGCGACCATTTGTTCCTGGTGGTGAACGCGTCGCGCAAGGCGGCCGACATCGCCCATCTCGAGGTCCACCTCGCCGAGGACTGCCTCGTCGAGCCGCAGGAGGACCGGGCGTTGCTGGCGCTGCAAGGGCCGGGGGCCGAGACGGCGCTGGCGCATCTCGCCCCCGAAGTCGCCGAGATGCGCTTTATGGACGCGCGCCAGATCATGCTGCACCGCATCCCCTGCTTCGCCTCGCGTTCTGGCTACACCGGCGAGGACGGGTTCGAGATCTCGGTGCCGGCGGTGCGCGCCGAGCCTTTCGCCGAGGCACTGCTGGCGCAGTCGGGCGTCCTGCCGATCGGGCTCGGCGCGCGTGATTCGCTGCGGCTCGAGGCCGGGCTCTGCCTCTTTGGCAACGACATCGACGAAACGACCACGCCCGTCGAGGCGGCGCTGACCTGGGCCATCCAGAAGGTCCGCCGGCGGGGCGGCGCGCGCGAGGGCGGATTCCCGGGCGCAGAGATCATCCTCGCGCAGCTGGCGGAGGGCGCGCCGCGCCGCCGCGTCGGCCTGCGCCCCGAGGGCCGGGCACCGATCAGGGCGGGCGCGACGATCCACCTCGACTCCGAGGACGAGCCCATCGGCCAGATCACCTCCGGCGTCTTCGGGCCGACGGTCGACGGCCCCGTGGCGATGGGCTATGTGCCGAGCGCCTATGCCGAGCCCGGCACACGGCTGTTCGCCGAGCTGCGCGGCAAGCGCCTGCCCGTCACCGTGAGCGAGATGCCCTTCGTCGCCCCGGGCTACAAACGATAGAACACCGCTACGAGGTCTAGGGAGGACCAATGCTGAAATTCACCGACGACCACGAATGGCTGCGGATCGAGGGTGACATCGCGACGGTCGGCATCACCAAATACGCGACCGAGCAGTTGGGCGACATCGTCTTCGTCGAGCTGCCCGAGGCGGGCGCCGAGTTCGCCAAGGGCGACGCAGCCGCGGTGGTCGAGTTGGTCAAGGCGGCCTCGGACGTCTTCATGCCGCTCGACGGCACGATCACGGAGGCGAACCAGGCGATCGTCGACGAGCCGGCCAAGGTCAACGAGGACCCGCAGGGCGCGGCCTGGTTCGTCAAGATCCGGCTCAAGAACCCGTCCGACGCCGACGCGCTGATGGACGAGGCGGCGTACAGGGACCTGGTGGGCTGAGCCCGGTCGGGCCCTCGGGCCCATGGTGGGTCAAGCACCCACCCGATTTTTGGACATAGGCGGGTGCAAGCGCTCGCGCCAGATCGGAGCCCGGCAGTGCCTGCGAGAAAGGTAGAAATGACGGAACTGACGCCCGAAGACTACGAGCCCTACGACTTCGCCAACCGGCGCCATATCGGCCCCTCGCCCGCCGAGATGGCCGAGATGCTGCAGGTCGTGGGCGCCGACAGCCTCGACGCGCTGATCGAGCAGACCGTGCCCGCCGGCATCCGGCAGAAGGCGCCGCTCGACTGGGGGCCGCCCCTGACCGAGCGCGGCACGCTCGACCGGGTGCGGCTGACCGCGAACAAGAACCGCGTGCTGACCAGCCTGATCGGCCAAGGCTATCACGGGACGATCCTGCCCCCGGCGATCCAGCGCAACATCCTTGAAAACCCCGCCTGGTACACGGCCTACACGCCCTATCAGCCCGAGATCAGCCAGGGCCGCCTCGAGGCGCTCCTGAACTTCCAGACGTTGGTGACCGACCTCACCGCGATGGACATCGCCAACGGGTCCCTGCTCGACGAGGCGACCGCCTGCGCCGAGGCGATGACCATGGCGCACAGGCAGGCCAAGTCCAAGGCGACGGCCTTTTTCGTCGACCAGGAGTGCCACCCGCAGAACCTCGCGGTGATGCGCACGCGGGCCGAGCCGCTCGGCATCGAGATCGTCGTCGGCGATCCGGTGGACCTCGACGCCTCCGCGGTCTTCGGCGCGCTCTTCCAGTACCCGGGCACGCACGGCCACATCATGGACTTCACCAAGCAGATCGCCGCGCTGCACGAGCAGGGCGCGCTCGGCGTCGTCTCGGCCGACCCCCTCGCCCTCTGCCTGCTGAAGCCACCGGGCGAAATGGGCGCCGACATCGTCGTGGGCTCGATGCAGCGCTTTGGCGTGCCGATGGGCTATGGCGGGCCGCACGCGGCCTATATGGCGACACGCGACGGGCACAAGCGGGCGATGCCGGGGCGGCTGGTCGGCGTCTCGGTCGATGCCCGCGGCAACCGCGCCTATCGGCTGAGCTTGCAGACGCGCGAGCAGCACATCCGCCGCGAGAAGGCGACCTCGAACATCTGCACGGCGCAGGTGCTGCTGGCCGTCATCGCCGGCATGTATGCGGTGTTTCACGGGCCGCGCGGCCTGCGGGCCATCGCCGAGCGGGTGCACCGCAAGGCGGCCCGCATGGTCGAGGGGCTCGAGGGGCTGGGCTTCCCCTGCGCGCCGAAGCGGTTCTTCGACACGATCACGGTCGAGGTCGGCCCGTACCAGGGCCTTATCCTGAAGAACGCCATCGACCAGGGGCTGAACTTTCGCAAGGTGGGCGAGCACAGAATCGGCATCACCGTCGACGAGCGCACGCGGCCCGAGACGGTCGAGGCGGTGTGGCGCGCCTTTGGCGGTTTCGACCTCCGCTATCCTGACGAGCACCCGGAGTATCGCCTGCCGCCGAAATTGATCCGGCAGAGCGGCTATCTCGACCACCCGATCTTCCACATGAACCGGGCCGAGTCCGAGATGACGCGCTACATGCGGCGGCTCGCCGACCGCGACCTCGCGCTCGACCGCTCGATGATCCCGCTCGGCTCGTGCACGATGAAGCTGAACGCGACCGTCGAGATGCTGCCGATCACCTGGCCGGAATTCGCCGAGCTCCACCCGTTCGTGCCGGCGAACCAGGCCGAGGGCTATGCCGAGCTGGTGCGCGACCTGTCGGACAAGCTGTGCCAGATCACCGGCTATGACGCGTTCTCGATGCAGCCGAACTCGGGCGCGCAGGGCGAATATGCCGGTTTGATGGTCATCCGTGCCTACCATGCCAGCCGCGGCGAGGCGCACCGGGACCTCTGCCTGATCCCGTCATCGGCGCATGGCACGAACCCCGCCTCGGCGCAGATGGCGGGCATGCGGGTCGTCGTCGTCAGGACGGACGACCACGGCAATGTCGACATGGCCGACTTCCGCGCCAAGGCCGAGCAGAACGCCGAGCGGCTGGCCGCCGTGATGGTGACCTATCCCTCGACGCATGGCGTCTTCGAGGAGACGATCACCGAGCTCTGCGAGATCACCCATGCCTGCGGCGGCCAGGTCTATATGGACGGCGCCAACCTCAACGCGCTGGTCGGCCTCGCCCGGCCGGGCGATTTCGGCTCGGACGTCAGTCACCTCAACCTGCACAAGACGTTCTGCATCCCGCATGGCGGCGGCGGCCCCGGCATGGGGCCGATCGGCGTCAAGGCGCACCTGGTCCCCTTCCTGCCGGGCCCGCCCGAGACCGGGCACGAGGGTGCCGTCTCCGCCGCGCCCTACGGCTCGGCCGGCATCCTGCCGATCAGCTGGGCCTATTGCCTGGCCATGGGCGGCGGCGGGCTGACCCAGGCGACGCGCGTCGCGATCCTCAACGCCAACTACATCGCCAGGCGGCTCGAGGGCGCCTATGACGTGCTCTACCGTGGCCGCAATGGCCGCGTCGCGCACGAGTGCATCGTCGACACCCGGCCGCTGCAGAAATCGGCCGGCGTCACGGTCGACGACGTCGCCAAGCGCCTGGTCGATTGCGGCTTCCACGCGCCGACCATGAGCTGGCCGGTGGCCGGCACGCTGATGATCGAGCCGACCGAGTCCGAGGACAAGGCCGAGCTCGACCGGTTCTGCGACGCCATGCTGGCCATCCGCGAGGAGGCGCGCGCCATCGAGCGGGGCGAGATGGACCGCGACAACAACCCGCTGAAGAACGCGCCGCACACGGTCGAGGACCTGGTGGGCGAATGGGACAGGCCCTACAGCCGCGAGCAGGCCTGCTTCCCGCCCGGCGCGTTCCGCGTCGACAAATACTGGCCGCCGGTCAACCGTGTCGACAACGCCTATGGCGACCGCCACCTCGTCTGCACCTGCCCGCCCGTCGAGGCTTATGCCGAGGCCGCCGAATAGATGTCCGAAATCGGGACGGGTCGGGACAGGTAACCTGGCGGAAGTGGGGCAAATGATACAGCTGCCCGTCGTCGATTCGCCGTAATCTTGCGGAAGATCGACGGCGGGAGGCCGCCAATGGACTATGTAAGCTACGCAATCTGGTGGGTGCCGCGTCCGGCGACGAGCCTTGGGCGATTCGGCACCGAATGGACCGGCTGGTGCGCTGATGACGGGATCGTCTCGGCGGAGCATGCGACCGCGTCTCCGCCTCCGGGCGTCCCCGGTCAGGTCGGCCGGCACGGGCTGCACGCCACCATCAGGCCCGCTTTCCGGCTGGCGCCCGGGCGAAGCCTCTGGGCGCTCGAGGACGCGTTGGCCGAGCTGGCCGAGCGCACCGAGGCGATCCGGCTGCCATCGTTCGAGTTGACCGTCTTCGACGGGCATGTGGCGCTGGCGCTGTCACGGCCTGACGCGGCCGTGGCCGACCTGCTCTCGGCCGTGGACCTGGCGCTCAGGCCGTTCCGGCAGCCGCTGCCCTATACCCGGAGGGACGGCGTGGGCGGCAGCCGCGAGCCCGGCGGCGCGACGCCCCCGGCGCTCGATCGCTTTCACCTGCCGCTGACAGACCGGCTCGGGCTCGGCACCGCCTACCAGATCGTGGCCGGGCTCGAACCCCGGCTGGCCGCGGTGCTGGAGCGCCAGCAAGCGGTCTGGGACATGGCGCTGGTCGGCGACCCCGGCGAGGGCCGGCGCTGGCGCCTGCTGCAGCGCTTCGCGCTGATCGGCGAGCCCAGCTCCGACGGCGCGCCGGTACCGGACGGGATGGCGTCGCGGGGACCGAGCCTGCTCGCCCCCCTCTCTGGCCCGGCACTCCGCCGCCGGGCCAACGCCTGAAGCCCGTTCGCGGCAGGCGCACCGGCATCGCCCGGCTTTTGCCGGGAGATGCCGCGCTTACCGAGCCAGATTTCGCCGCGCGCTCGCGGCTGCCGGGCTCGGCTCAGGAAACCGCGTCGATGCGTTCGAGACTCATCCCCCCCGGCACCACCGTGACCGGGATGGGCATTCGCCCGCCCATCTTGGCGACCAGCTGGCTGACCAGCGGCCCCGGGCTGTCGCCCTCGCCCGCGCCCAGCACCAGCACGCCAATCTCCGGATCTGCCTCGATCAGCGCCAGCACCTCCTCGGCGCGGTTGCCCTCGCGGATCGAAAGCTCGGGCGTCACGCCGCAGAGCGCCTGGAGTTCGGTCGCCAGCTCGCCCAACCGATCTTCGGCCTTGTCGCGGGCCTCGTGGCGCATCACCTCGGCCACGCCAAGGAAATGCTGAAAATCGTCCGGCGTGATCACGTAAAGCATGACGACGCCGCCGCCGGTCTTCTGCGCGCGACGGGCGGCGAAGCGCATGGCGTTCATGCACTCCGGCGTCTCGTCGACAACCACCAGGAACTTACGCATCGATGTCCTCGTCAGCGGCCATGCTCAGCGCCAACAGAAGCGCTCAGGATGACAGGAATTGCTCGCCCGGCGCAACCGAGTCGGCGAGCCGCAAAATGTTTGCGGCCGGCCTCAGCGCCGCGTCGGCAAAAGGCCAACGCGATCAAAGGTCTCGGCCAGGATCGGCTCGGCGATCGCGGCCGCCCGCTCGGCGCCGTCGGCAAGAATCCGGTCGATCTCGGCCGGGTCGGCCATCAGCCGGCGCATCTCGGCATTGATCGGCGCAAGCCGCGCAACGGCCAATTCGGCCAGCGCCGGCTTGAACTCGGAGAACCCTCTGCCCGCGAACTCGGCCAGCACTGTCTCGGCCTGCCTATCGGCAAGCGCTGCATAGATCCCGACGAGGTTTCGCGCCTCGGCTCGCCCCTCCAGCCCCGCCGCCGTTTCGGGCAGCGGTTCGGCGTCGGTGCGCGCTTTCCGGATCTTGGACGCGATCGCATCCGCATCGTCCGTCAGGTTGATGCGGCTCATGTCAGAAGGGTCGGACTTGGACATCTTCTTCGTGCCGTCGCGCAAGCTCATCACGCGCGGCGCCGGCCCGCCGATCAGCGGCTCGGTCAGGGGGAAGAAGTCCGGGCAGCCGAAATCGTTGTTGAACTTGGTCGCGATGTCGCGCGTCAACTCCAGGTGTTGCTTCTGGTCCTCGCCGACCGGCACATGCGTCGCCTTGTAGACCAGGATATCGGCCGCCATCAGCGCCGGGTACATGTAGAGCCCGCCCGAGGCCGCCTCGCGGTCCTTGCCGGCCTTCTCCTTGAACTGCGTCATGCGGTTCAGCCAGCCCAGCCGGACGACGCAGGAGAACACCCAGCCGAGCTCGGCATGTGCCGCCACCGCGCTCTGGTTGAAGAGGATCGAATGCCTGGGATCGAGCCCGCAGGCCAGGAACGCCGCCGTCACCGAGCGGGTGGCGTCGCGCAAACCGGCCGGGTCCTGCCACTGGGTGATCGCGTGCAGGTCGACGACGCAGTAGATCGTCTCCATGCCGCTGCCCTGCAGCTCGACGAAACGCTTCAGCGCGCCGAGATAATTGCCGAGCGTCAGCTGCCCGGTCGGCTGCACGCCCGAAAAGACGCGCGGTGTGTGCGCCATGTCCTGCCCCTCGCAATCGCGCAGGCGTCTCTAGGGGCGGCTGAGAGGGCGGTCAAGCGGCCGACGCCGCGGCATCGGTCCTGCAGGTCGGCCGTCGGCCTCAGCGCGGCGCCGTGTGCGGCGTCCACTGAGGCTCGTCGCCGAGCGCGGCGGATGCGCCTTCGCCGGGGACGTCGCGGGTAGCGACCGCCGCCCTCAGCACGAAACCGGGGTCCGGCGCCAGCTCCTGCCGCAGGATCTCGTTCGGCAAGGGAAAGAAATAGACGCGGTCGCCCATCCGGCGATGCAGATGCGCGGTGGTCTGCCGGCTGTGCTCGGCCAGGCTGTCATCGCGGAAATTGACGCCCGCGCACCCCTCGAGCGAGACGGCGTGCCGCTTCTCGAAGAACGCCTTCGCCGCGTCGCCAACCCGGACGGCGTAGTCGGCCGTTTCGGGGTGAGGCCAGAAGTTCTCGGAAAAGACGGCCCAGTGCCCCTCGGCGCTGGCGCCTTCGCAATAGACGTACCAAGTCTTTGCATCGGCGGCCGCGGCACATTGGGCGCCTGCGCCGATCGCCATAAGCGCCGACACGATCAGTCCGCCACGCGACCCCATGCCTGCCCTCCGATACCTGCCTCGTCCAGGCGCTTACCGACCGCTGTCGTTCGCGACAGTCCAGAACGGTTGCCCCGGCTTCTCCGGCCACACGTTAAGCGCATAACGCAAATGGCTGCACGCGAAAGATGAACGCCAGATTACGATTTACCGTCGATTTCGGCGAAAACCCGCTTGGCTATGCGCAAGGACGACACCGCCGCGGGCACTCCGCAGTATATGGCAATAACGTGGAGCAGTGCGCGGAGTTCCTCGCGGGTGACGCCGTTGCGCAGAGCACCGCGGAAGTGCAACTCGAACTCCTCCATGCGGTTCAGCGCCGCCAGCATGGGCAGGTTGATCATCGACCGCGTCTTGGCCGGCAGCGCGTCGTCGCCCCAGCCAAAGCCCCAGCACCAGGCAGTCATCGCCTCCTGGAAGGGCCGGCTGAAATCGTCGGCGCCCGCCATCACCGCGTCGACATAGTCGGCGCCGAGCGTCGTCTTGCGCTGCTGCAGCCCCGTCTCGAACAGCTTGTCGTCCATCTTCGCCTCCTGCCTCGGTCGCGGCAGATTGGCCGCGCCAGGCCATCGAGGCAAGCTCGTCAGACCGCGGCCAGGACGCGCGCGATGTCGGCGGCCAGGCTCTCGGGCGTGACGTCGCGCCGAAACAGCGCGACAAGCCCCTTCTGCGGCATCATCAGGTAGAAATAGCTCGTGTGGTTCATCAGGTAGCCGACGGCCGACTCAGGCATCTCGACCCTTTGGTAGAAGACCTTGTAGGCGTCCGCGGCCGCCTTGATCTCCTCGGGCGTGCCGGTGAGCGCCACCATCTTGGGATGCACCGCCTCGGCATAGTCGGCCAGCGCCTCGGGCGTGTCGCGCTCGGGATCGACCGTGATGAAGACCGGGGTCACGTCGATGCCCTGCTCGTCGAGGATGTCGACCGCCTGCGCCATGACCTGCGTGTCGACCGGGCAGACGTCCGGGCAGAAAGTGTAGCCGAAATAGATCAGCGTCGGCCCGTCGATCAGCTGGTCCGAGCTGACGCGTTCGCCGTTCTGCGCGGTCAGCTCGAAGGGACCGCCTATGTCGGCCCCCTGGACGTTCACCATGGAAGGCGAAAGCTCGACCGGGCGCTCGGCAAGCCCGAGCCAAAGCGCGAGGCCGGCGATGGCAACGACCAGCGCGCCTGCCGTGGCGAGGACGACGACTCTCATTCCTGCTCCACCGATCTCCACCGATGATCCGAGCAAGAGAAATGCTCCGGCCGCCCGACTTGCAAGGGGTGCAGCCGCGAATCGCGCCTTGCAGTCGCCCGATCTTGCGGAATAGTGCCGCATATGGCCGTCATTCAGCAGCGTTCCTTCTTCGACAGGCGCACCCGCGGCGACTGGGTGCGGCTGCGCACGCTGGTCGTGCTGCGCTGGATCGCCATCGCCGGCCAGATCGGCGCCGTTCTGATCGCGGCCCGCTGGTTCGGTTTCGAGCTGCCGGTGGCGCTCTGCGCGCTGGTGATCTCGGCGTCGGTCTCGTTCAACGTCGTCGCGCAGATGGTTCACCCCGCGGAAAAGCGGCTGAGCGAACGCGGCACGCTGGCGTGCCTGTTCTTCGACCTCGCGCAACTCGTCAGCATGCTGATGCTGACCGGCGGGCTGAACAATCCATTCGCCATGCTGATCCTGGCGCCGGTGACGGTCGCCGCAACCGCCCTGCGCTTGCGGTCGACGCTGTTCATCGGCGTACCGGCGCTGCTCAGCATCCCGCTGATGTCGTTCCTGCACGTGGCGCTGGTCACGTCGGAGGGCGAGGTGCTGGCCGTTCCCGACATCTATCGCCATGGGATCGCGGCGGCGCTGGCGATCGGCCTGGTGTTCCTGGGCCTCTACGCGCGCCGCGTCTCGGTCGAGAGCCATGCGATGTCGGAGGCGCTCGCGGCGACGCAGCTGGCGCTGGCGCGCGAGCAACGGCTGGCGGCGATCGGCGGCATGGCGGCCGCCGCGGCGCACGAGCTCGGCACGCCGCTCGCGACCATCAAGCTGGTGGCGGGCGAGCTGGCGCGCGAGCTGGCGGACAATGCCGAGCTGGCCGAGGACGCCGCCCTTATCAGGCGCGAGGCCGAACGCTGCGGCGCCATCATGCGCGACCTGAGCCAGGGCGGGCGCGACGACGCCCATGTGAAGCTCGCGCCGATCTCGGCGGTGATTGCCGAGTCCGCGCGGCCACACGCCGATCGCGGCAAGGCGCTGATCGTGCGGATCGACGGCGCGCCCGCCGAGGAGGCGGATGCGAGCCAGCCGACGATCGCGCGCTCTCCCGAGCTGGTCCATGGCCTGCGCAACGCCATCCAGAACGCCGTCGACTTCGCCGCGTCCACGGTATGGATCGACGCCGAGACGACGGACGATTGCCTGCGCATTGCAGTTGGCGATGACGGGCCGGGCTTCAGCCCCGACATCCTGCCGCGCCTGGGCGAGCCCTATGTCTCGACCCGCGCGCGCGGCGATCGCCGCGCCGCGGACGGGCAGTACGAAGGCATGGGGCTCGGGCTTTTCATCGCCCGCACCCTGCTCGAGCGCACCGGCGCGCGCGTCGCCTTCGCGAACGGCAGCGATACGCGGCGGCGACGGCAGACCGGCACGCCCCCCGAACACCTGCATCCGCCCGGCGCCATCATCGAGATGGTCTGGCCGGTTGGAAGCCTGGTGGCAGCGCGCGACGAGACGCGTCGCGCGCTTGGGCCGAACCGCCGGTTTGAGAGCTGATTAAGGATTTGCCAATGCCGCTGCCGGATAAGGGGAATTGACATCTTAACCGTGTTGGCAAACAACTTAAGGTCGACTCTGGGGGGCGCGGAAGTGACGCCAGTCAACGCGGCGGGGGGCGGGGAAGTGACGCCAGTCAACGCGGCATTGCGGCCTTGAGCGCGGGCGCTCTCGCCTCCTCTGGCGTCGACATCATGCTGGCCGTCGCCGCCGTCGGCCTGGTTTTGCTGGTCTTCGCGATCTGGCGCCTGTTCTTCGCGGCACATCGCGCGGGCGAGCCGGAGGTGCTGACGGACGGCGCGGTCCTGCTCTCCTCCGATGGGCTGGTGCAGCAGGCCTCTCCCGAGGCGCGCACGCTCTTCGGCGAGTGCGTGGGCCAGCCGCTCGGTCCGCTCCTCGACGGGATGCTCGGTCCCGAGGCCCCGGACGCGCGCGAGGCCTTGGGCCGCCTCGAGGTGCTGGGCGAACCGCTCGACATGCTGGTGCGGTTGCCCGATGGCCGCGCCTTCGAAATGGTGGGCGAGCCCTCGGGCGCCCTCATCCGACTGGTCCTGCGCGACGCCAGCTATGTCGACGGCAAGCTGCGCGAGGCCGAAACCCGCGTCCAAGCGGCCGAAACGCTTCTGCACGACCACAACTGGGAACAGCAGACGCTGCATGGCCTGGTCGCCGAGGCGCCGATCATCGCCTGGCACAGGACGGCCGAGGGTCAGGTCAACTGGTCGGCCGGGCAGATCCGCACGCGCAACGGCGCCGTCACGCCCGAGCAGACCGTCGACCTGATCGTCGCGCGGACGCGCCTGAACCGGCAGCCGGCGCTGGCGGGCCAGCCGCAGAAATCGCGCATCGAGATCGTCGTCAACGACGGCGCCGAGACTGTGTCGCTGCACGTCATTGAGATCGTGCGCCAGGACGGCTCGCGGATCGGCTTTGCGACGGACGCCGGCACGGCCGCCGCGGCCGAGCGGACGCTGACGCGCTTTGTCCAGACGATGACCGAGACCTTCGCCCACCTGACCGTGGGGCTGGCGATCTTCGACCGCAACCAGACGCTGGCGCTGTTCAATCCCGCGCTGGTGCAGATGTGGCAGGTCGAGCCCGCCTGGCTGGCGCGCCGGCCGTCCCTGCGCGACATCCTTGACGAGCTGCGCGCCATCCGCCGTCTGCCCGAGGTCGAGGATTTCCATAAATGGCGCTCGAAGCTGCTCAGCCTCTTCGAGAACACCGAGGCCGCGGATTACGAGGAGCTGTGGCACCTGGCGGACGGCTCGAACATCCGGGTGCTGGCACGGCCGCATCCGCATGGCTCGCTCGCCTTCAACTTCGACGACGTGACCGAGCGGATGCGGCTCGAGCAGCGCTATCGCCACTCGATCGACCTGCGCCGCGCAACGCTGGACGGGCTGACCGAAGGGATCGCCGTCTTCGGCGCGAACGGACTGCTGCAGTTCGTTAACCAGGCGTTCCACGAGATCTGGGGCACCGACAGCGAAACCGTCCATGCCGCCATGCACGCCCGCCAGCTGATCGCGCTCTGCGAAAGCATCGCCGGCGGCAGCGACACCTGGCAGAGACTGCACGGCTTCATCACCGGCGACGACAACCGCCGGGTCTGGACGGCGCGCCTGCGCATGGGCTCGCGCCGGGTGCTGACCGCGCGCTTTACGCCGCTGCCGGACGGCTCGACCATGGCCGTCTTCTCGGACATCAGCGAGTCCGAGCGCATTTCCGAGGCGCTGATCGAGCGCAGCGCCTCGCTCTCGATGGCCGAGACGACGCGAAACGCCGTCGAGCGGCTGCTCGATCGCGCCCCCGTCCCGGCGCTCGAGGATCTGGGGCGGCGGCTGGCCGAGCTCGAGAGCGCCGGGCGGTTGCCGGACGAGGCGCGAGAGGTCGCGGGCAGCGTCGCCGGCGCATCGGCCGGTCTGCACGCGACGTTGATCGAGGCCCTGCGCCTCGTGTCGCGACCGGCAGACCCGCGCGACGACCGGGCCGAGAATTGCAATGTCGGCGAGGTGCTGCGCTTCGTCCGCGCCATCGTCACCCCGAGGGCGGAAGACGCGGGCGTCGAGCTGGTTCTCGACGACGCCAGAGCCCCGAACGCGTTCGACTGCTCGCCCGGGCGGCTGCGCCAGATCGCCTTCCAGCTGGCCGTCGATGCCATCGGGCGCGCGCAGCCCGGCTTTCGCGTGACCCTTGGCGCCCAGGGCGAGGCCGACTGGTTCAAGCTCTACGCCGACTGCCGCGCCACGCGCCCGGCGCCCACGGTCCCGAGCACATACGAGGACAACACCAAGGCCGAAGTCATGCGGCTGGTCCAGCGGCTCGTCGACAAGGAGAACGGGCGCGTCGAGATTGAGGAGGATCCGGCGAACGGATGGAGCCGGGTCGTTTGCAACTTCGTCGCGCGCGGTCCGATGAACAGGGCCACCGGCGCCGCGACGAACGGCGACGCAGCCCCGATGGTTCGGCGCGATAACGTGCACGAGCTGAAGACACGCGTCAGCTGAGCTTCCTTGGCCCGAACTTGGCTCCAACTTGGCCCGCAATGCTGGCAAGCCTCGCGGAATGAGGCTAGGGTCGGCGCCCCGAACCAGCACCGTCCACGAGTGATGATCGCCGCTCCCGTGCCGCCTGCTCTCGCGCTCTTCGCCGCCACGGCTGCCGAGACCGATGCGGTCGGGCGGACACTCGCCGCCGTGCTGACGCCCGGCGATACGGTCGCTCTGCACGGGCCGCTCGGGGCCGGAAAATCGCACCTAGCCCGGGCGCTGATCCGCGCCAGGCTTGCCGACCCCGAGGCCGAGGTGCCGTCGCCCAGCTACACGCTCGTCAACATCTACCAAGCGGTGGACGTCGAGATCTGGCACGCCGACCTCTACCGCGTCGACCCGGAGGAGGTGGACGAGCTCGGGCTGACGGACGCGCCGCGCGACGCCATCCTGCTCGTCGAATGGGCCGATCGCTGGCTGGGGCTGCCGGCGCGGCGGTTGGATGTCGAACTCGGTTTCGCCGGCGACGGCGGCCGGAGCCTGGCCGTGACCCCGCGCGGTCGGGGTTGGCAGCGCACCATGCAGGCGCTGGGGCTGGCGCAGTGAGCGCGCGCGACGCCGCCATCGCCGCCTTTCTCGCCGACGCGGGCTGGGGCGAGGCCACGATCGCGCCGCTGGCCGGCGACGCCTCGAACCGGCGATATCTGCGGTTGGCGCGCGCCGGCACGACCGCCGTGCTGATGGACGCGCCGCCCGAGCGCGGCGAGGATGTGCGACCGTTCCTCGCCGTGACGCGCTGGCTGCGCGACGGCGGCCTGTCGGCTCCGCGCCCGCTCGCCTCGGACCTCGACGCCGGCCTCCTGCTGCTCGAGGATCTCGGCGACGACCTCTTCGTCCGCCATTTGGCGCGGCGTCCGGCCGAGGAGGCGACGCTCTACGGTGCCGCCGTGGACCTGCTGGCAGGGCTTGCGAACGCGCCGCCGCCGCCCCGCATCGGCGACGGCGCGGCCGCGATGGAGCTCGCGCCCTATGATGCGGCCGTCCTGGCGCGCGAGGCCGCGCTCTTCACCGGCTGGTGGCTGCCGGCGGTCTCGACGGTCTCGCCCGCAATGGCGACTGACTATGCCGGGCTGGTGGCCGAGGCCACGGCCGCGGTCGCGCCGGCCCGCGAGGTGCTGGTGCTGCGCGACTACCACGCGGAGAACCTGCTGTGGTTGCCCGGGCGCGCGGGCGCGGCCCGCGTCGGCCTGCTCGACTATCAGGACGCGCTGGCCGGGCACGCTGCCTATGACCTCGTCTCGCTGCTCGAGGACGCGCGGCGCGATACCACGCCCGAGCTGCAGGCGGCGATGGTCGCCCGATACCTGCGCGCCCGCCCGCAGCTCGACCAGGATGCATTCCGCATGGCCTATGCCGTGCTCGGCGCGCAGCGGAACCTGAAGATCATCGGCATCTTCGCCCGGCTGGCCCGGCGCAACGGCAAGGCCCGGTACCTGGGACTGATCCCGCGCGTCTGGCGGCATCTGCAGGGCGACCTCGCGCATCCGGCGCTCGCGCCGCTCGCCGCATGGATCGCGCGGCACGCGCCCGCGCCCGAGCCCGCGGTGCTGGCCAGGGCGGGCGCGGTGGTTCCGGCGTGAGCCTGACCTCGGCCATGGTGCTGGCGGCGGGCTACGGGACGCGCATGGGCGCGCTGACCCGCTCGCGTCCCAAGCCGCTGCTGACCGTGGCGGGGCGGGCCCTGATCGACCACGCGCTCGACACGGCCGAGGCGGCGGGCGTCCGGCGTGCCGTCGTCAACCTGCACTATCTGGGCGACCAGATCCGGGCGCACCTCGCCGACAGGCGGGCGCCCGAGATCGTCTTCTCGGAGGAAGCGCCGGAAATCCTCGAGACGGGCGGCGGCATTGTACGGGCACTGCCGCAGCTGGGGTCGAAGGCCTTCTTCGCGCTGAACAGCGACGCCCTCTTCGTCGGGGCGAACCCGCTCGCGGCGCTCGCCGGCGCGTGGGTGCCCGAGCGGCTGGACGCGCTGCTGCTGCTCGTTCCGGTCGCCCGTGCCCGCGGCTACTCACGGGCCGGCGACTTCTTCCTCGAGGGCGAGGGCGGGCCGCCGCGGCGCCGCGGGGCGGCGGCTTCCGCGCCCTTGGTGTTCAGCGGTGCGCAGATCCTGGCGCCCTGCGCCTTTGCCGGAGCACCGGGTGGGCCATTTTCGCTCAACCTGGTCTGGGACCGGCTGATCCATGCCGGCCGGCTGGCCGCCGTCACCTATGCCGGCGACTGGGTCGATGTCGGCACGCCCGCGGGCCTGGGCGAGGCCGAATGCGCGCTGGCGGCCACCGGCAGATGAGCCAAGCCGCATGAGCCTGAACGGTCCCGCCCCGCGGGTCTTCGCGCTGCCGCCGGGGGTGCCCTTCGCGCGGCATTTCGCCCAAGGCTTTCATGCCCGCTTCTCCCAGCCCGAGACGATCGGGCGCACGGTCGTCCTGGTCAACACGCGCAGGGCGCTCCGCGCCATCGAGGATGCGCTCGCCGAGCTCGCGCCCGGCCCCGGGCTGCTGCCGAGGCTGGGGCTGATGTCCGAGCTTTTCGCCGATCCGCTCGCGACCGACCTGCCGCCGGCCATCTCGCCGCTGCGGCGCCAGCTGCGGCTGACGCGGCTGGTCGAGCATTTCCTGGCAACCGAGCGACGGGCGGGCGAGATCATGGCTCCTGCCCGGGCCGCCCCCGATCTGGCCGAGGAGCTGGCGCTGCTGGTCGACCGGTTCTGCGACGAGGGGCTGGCGGCCGACTGTCTCGACGGGATCCTCGACGGGTCCGAGCTCGGCGAGGGCGCCGCGGCGCATTGGCAGCGCACGCTGCGTTTTGTCGACATCGTCCGGCATCAGTGGCCCGCGATCTCTGCCGAGCTCGAGGGCGGCGCGCCCGATCCGCGGCAGCGGCAGCGCGCGGCGGTGGCGGCGCTGGCCGAGAGCTGGCGGGCCGATCCACCGACCCATCCGGTGATCGTCGCGGGCTCGACGGGCTCGGTCGGCTCGACACGCGAGCTGATGGCGGCGGTCGCCGGGCTGCCGCAGGGGGCCGTCGTGCTGCCGGGCTTCGATCCGGCGATCGAGCCGGCCATGTGGGAGGCGGCGGGTCCCGAGCACCCTGCCGGCATCTTCCGGCCACTGCTCGGGCGGCTGGGCGTCGCGCCGGGCGATGTGCAGGCCTGGCAGAAGCTGCCGGACAGCCCGCGGCGGGCGCTCTTCGCCCAGGCGCTGCGCCCGGCGCCAGTCACCGACCATTGGCGCGAGGCGGCGGCGGATCTGGCCGGGACCATCGACACGGCCACCGCCGGGCTTGCGCTGGTCGAAGCGGACTCGCCGCGTCACGAGGCCGAGGCGATCGCGGTGGCGATCCGCGAGGCGCTGGAGACGCCGGGCGCGACGGTCGGCCTGGTCTCGCCGGATGCGGGACTCGCCCGGCGGGTGACGGCCGCCCTCGACCGGTTCAGCATCGTCCCCGACGACACGCTGGGGCAAGCGCTGGCGCTCGCCCCGCCTGCCGTCCTGCTGCGGCTGACCGCAGCGGTCGCAGCGGGTCGCGCCGACGCCGTGCAGATCACGGCGCTGCTGCAGCACCCGCTGGTCAGGCCCGGCATGGCGCGTGCCGCGCATCTGGCCCAGGCGCGACGCTACGAGGCCCGGGTGCTGCGCGGCACGGGCGCGCGCGCGGGCGCCGGCTGCTTGCCCGCTTGGGCGAAGGCGAAGCCGGAGGGCGTGGCCTGGCTCGCCCAAATGGAGGTGGCGCTGGCTCCGCTGGCCGAGGCGATCACGGGGGCGGCGCCCCTCGGCGCGACGGTCGCGGCGCTGCGCGCCAGCGCCGGGCGGCTGACCGATGCGGGCAATGGCCCGGAGATCTGGGCCGGTCCCGCCGGGCAGGAGCTCGACGCCTTCACGGCCGAGCTCGAGCGGCACGCCGACGCCTTCGGCGAAGGTCCGGTCGGCGACTTCCCGGCGCTGCTCCTCGGCCTCATGCGCGGACGGCAGGTCCGCCCATCGCCCGAGCGACCGCATCCGCGCGTCGCCATCTGGGGGCCGCGCGAGGCGCGCGTGCAGGCCGCCGACCTGATGATCCTGGCCGGGCTCAACGACGGCGTGTGGCCTGCGGCCGCCGATCCCGGACCCTGGCTGAGCCGGCCGATGCATGCGGCCATCGGCCTGCCCCTGCCCGAGCGGACGGTCGGGCTCGCCGCGCACGATTTCCTGCAGGGCGCCTGCCAAGGCCGCGCGCTGCTGACCCGGGCGCGCAAGGTCGACGGGGTGCCGACGGTGGCCTCGCGCTGGCTGGTGCGGCTCGAGACGCTGGTCGAGGGCATCGGCGCACCGGACGCGCTGCGGGCCATGCGCGCGCGGGGCGGGCGCTATCTCGGGCTGGCGGAACGCCTCGGCAGGCCGGAGAAAGCCGTCCCGCCCGCGGCGCGGCCGCGGCCGACGCCGCCGCTCGACGTCCGGCCGCGTCGGCTCTCGGTGACCGACATCGAGAGGCTGATCCGGGACGCCTACGCGATCTATGCCAAGCACGTGCTGCGGCTCCGGCCGCTCGAGCCGCTCGGCCGGCCGCCCGACGCGCGCGAGCGCGGCAGCCTCGTCCACCGCGTGATGGAGAAGTTCACCGCCCGGACCTCTCCCTGGCCCGGGGTGGAGGCGGCGCGGGGCATCCTGTTATGCGCCGCCGATGAGATCCTCGCCGACGAGGTCCCCTGGCCGGATCTGCGTCGCACCTGGCGCGCCCGCATCGCCCGCTTCGCCGACTGGTTCGTCGAGAGCGAGGAGGCGCGGCGGCAAGGCCTGAGATCCATCTCCTGCGAGGTTTTCGGCCGCATTCAGATAGACTTGGCCGCCGGGCCCTTCGAGATCAGGGCACGGGCCGACCGGATTGATGCTTGGCAGGACGGACGCGCGGCGATCTACGATTACAAGACCGGGCAGCCGCCCAGCAAAGGACAGGTGAAGGCAGGGTTCGCGCAGCAGATTCACCTGCAGGCGGCGATGCTCGCGCAGGGTGGCTTCGACGGGCTGCCGGCGATGCAGACCGCCTGCGGCGCCTATATCGGCCTCACCGGCTCGGGCGATGGCGGCAGGCTGACCGAGGTGGACACCGCGCCGGACCAGATCGAGCAGCATATCGAGGGCGTCGTCAAGCTGCTCTCGGCCTATGACGCCGGCGCGCCCTATGTCGCGCTCGGCCGCGTCGAGACCGTGCGGACGCGCGGCGACTATGACCATCTCGCGCGCCGGGACGAGTGGTGGGGGGCAGAGGAATGACCAGCCTCCGCCCGTCGCCCGCGCAGATCGCGGCGACCGACCCCGCCAGCTCGAACTGGGTCGGCGCCAATGCCGGCTCGGGCAAGACGCATGTGCTGACGCAGCGCGTCGCGCGGCTGCTGCTGCAAGGGGCCGAGCCGCACAAGATCCTGTGCCTGACCTACACCAAGGCGGCGGCCGCCGAGATGCAGACGCGGCTCTTCCGCCTGCTGGGCGCCTGGGCGATGGCGCCTGACGACCGCCTGGCCCGCGACCTGGCCGCCCTCGCCGGGGCGCCCGCCCTCAGTCCCGACGCCGAGACGCTGGCGCGGGCACGGCGCCTGTTCGCCCGGGCGCTCGAGACGCCCGGCGGGCTGAAGATCCAGACGATCCACGCCTTCTGCGAGGCGCTGCTGCGCCGGTTCCCGCTCGAGGCCGGCGTCTCGCCCCGCTACGAGGTGGCGGACGAGCGCCGCGCCGCCGTGCTGATGGCGGCCGTGCGCGAGACGATGGCCGCGAGCTGCGGCGACGCGTTTGACTGTGCGGCCAAGCTGCTCGACGAGAGCGGCATCGACGAGCTGGCCGGGGCCGTGCTCGCCCGCCGGACGTCCTTCGCGGGCGACGCCGATGCCAGGATCGCCGCGCATTTCGGGCCGGACCTGGACGAGATCTCGGTCGCCGAGGCGGCCCTCGGGCACCTCGCCTGGGTCGGGATCCCGATGCTGCGCTCGGTGCTGCTGAGCCGCGGCGGCAAGCAAGACCGTCGCCTGGGCGAGGCGCTGCCGACCGAGCGGCCGCGCGGCGCGGCGGCCCTGACGGCCGTCTGCGATCTGGTCCGCGCCGTGCTGAAGGCGGATGGCGGGGCGCGAAGCCTGAGCCGGTTTCCGACGCTCGAGGTGAAGCGGGCGCATCCGGGCGCCGAGGACGAGATCGCCCGGCTGACGAGCTGGGCGCAGGAGACCTGCGATCGGTTGCGGGCGGCTCGGATCGCCGCGCGGACGCGCGACCTGCACCGCTTCGCCGGCGAGCTGCTCGACCGGCACGGCGCCGCGAAGGCGGCCGGCGCGCTGCTCGACTTCGACGATCTGGTTCTCCGCGCCTGCGCGCTGCTCACCGACTCGGTCATGCGCGCCTGGGTGCTATACAAGCTGGACCTCGGCATCGACCACATCCTGGTCGACGAGGCGCAGGACACCGCGCCGCTGCAATGGCAGGTGGTCCAGGCGATCGCCGACGAGTTCCTGGCCGGCAAGGGGGCGCGGCACGGGCCGCGCTCGATCTTCGTGGTGGGCGACGAGAAGCAGTCGATCTTCTCGTTCCAGGGCGCCGAGCCGCAGGCATTCGGCCAGATGCTCGGCCATTTCGACGAGCGCTTCCGGGCGCTGGGCGCGCCGCTCGGCCGGCCGGCGCTGCGCACCTCCTACCGCTCGGCGCCGGCGATCCTCGATTTCGTCGACGCCGTCTTCCAGGGCGATGCGGCTGGCGGGCTGACCGTGACGGGCGAAGCGGTGCGGCACGAAGCCCACCGCGGCGGCGCGTTCGGCCGGGTCGACCTCTGGCCGCTGATCGAGCCGGAGGACGCGCCGGACCCGCCCGAATGGTGGCGGCCGGTCGATCTGGTCCCGCCCTCGGATGCGCGCGAGCGGCTGGCCGGCATGGTGGCCGACGAGATCGGCAGGCTGCTGCGCGAGGAATGGCTGGCGCCGCGGGGCGACCTCCCCGCCCGGCGCGTTCGGCCCGGCGACATATTGGTGCTGGTCGCCAAGCGCTACCCGCTCGCGGCCGGCATTGTCCGGCGGTTGAAGGCGCAGGGCGTGCCGGTCGCCGGCGCGGACCGCCTGCGGCTGACCAACGAGATCGCGGTGCAGGACCTGGTGGCGCTCGCCAAGGTCGCCTGCCTGCCGGGCGACGACCTGTCGCTCGCGGCGCTGCTCCGCTCGCCGCTGTGCGGCCTGAGCGAGGACGAGCTTTTCGAGCTCGCGCACGGCCGAGACGGCAGTCTCTGGCAGCGGCTGTCGGTCTCAGACCGCCACCAGGCGGCGGCCGCCTTCCTCCGCGACATGGCGGGGCGTGCCGATTTCCTGCGTCCCTACGAGTTCCTCGAGCACGCGCTGATCCGCCATGACGGGCGGTGCCGGCTGCTCGCCCGGCTGGGGCTGGAGGCCGAAGACGCCATCGACGAGCTGCTGGCGCAGGCGCTGATCTACGAGACGGGCGAGGCACCGTCGCTGACCGGCTTCGTCGCCTGGGTCGAGGCCGGCGACGTCGAGGTCAGGCGCGAGATGGAGGGCGGCGGCGACCTGGTCCGCGTGATGACCGTGCACGGCGCCAAGGGGCTCGAGGCGCCGATCGTCATCGTGCCGGACACCGTGTCGGCCGGACGGCGCGGCGGCCCGCTGGTCGCGACGGCGGCCGGCGGCAACCTGCCCGAGCTGACGCTGTGGCCCGGTGCCAAGGCGGATGACGACCTCGTCGCAGGCGCGGCCCGGCAGGCGGCGGAGGCGCGCGAACGGGCCGAGCGCAAGCGGCTGCTCTACGTTGCGCTGACCCGGGCCGAGGACTGGCTGATCCTCTGCGGCGCCGGTCAGAAGCGACAGCATCAGGAGGGCTGGTACGACCTGCTCGAGGCCGGCATGGCCCGGTGCCCGGGCGTCACGCGGCTGCCGAGCCCGACCGGCGCCGGCGAGATGCTGCGCTTCGAAAGCGGCACGCCGCCGGTTCCGCTGGCCGATATCCCGGAGCTCGCGGCGACGGGGCCGATCGCGCTGCCTGCCTGGCTGGGGCCGGCGCCGCGCGAGGCGCGGCCGCCGCGGCTGAGCCCCTCGGCCCTTGCTCCGTCCGAGCCGCATGGCGGCGCCGGGATTGGCCGGGAGGCGGCGCTCGCCCTTGGCCGGGCCGTGCACCTGCTGCTCGAGAGGCTGGCGGACCGGCCGGCGGCCGCGCGCGCAACGCTCGCCGACAGGCTTCTGGCCAGCGGCTTCGCCGATCTGACCCAAGACCAGCGGCGGCTCGCGATTGCCGAGGCAGAGCGCGTGCTGGCGCTGCCCGAGGCGGCCGCCATCTTCGGCCCGCAGGCGCTGGCCGAGGTGGCGGTCGTGATGCCGGGACCTGGCGGCACCCGCATGACGGGCCGGATCGACCGGCTTGTCGCCGGCGAGGAGGAGGCGCTGATCGTCGATATCAAGACCGACCGCGTGCCGCCGGCGCGCCCCGATGCGGTGCCGATGGCGTATCTGGCCCAGCTGGGCGCCTATGCCGCCGCGATTGCCGCCGCCTATCCGCGGCGTGCCATCGGCACGGCCCTGCTCTGGACTGCCGGTCCCAGCGTGATGCGGATCAACCCCGAGTTGACGCAAAGCGCCTTTCACGACAGCCTGTCCGCGTGCCCGCCCCTGATCATTGATTCAATCCAGGGGCAGACCTAGGTTTGGCGTCCTGCCGCCGGATGGCGTGGGGAGCAACGGAGGATTTGCGCCATGGCGACTTTTGCCGTGACCGACGATAGCTTCGAGACCGATGTTCTGAAGGCCAACGGCCCGGTGGTTGTCGATTTCTGGGCCGAATGGTGCGGCCCCTGCAAGCAGATAGGCCCCGCCCTGGAAGAGATCGCTCAGGAGATGGACGGCCGGATCAAGGTGGCCAAGGTCAACATCGACGACAGCCCGAACGCCCCGTCGCGCTACGGCGTCCGCGGGATCCCGACGCTTCTGCTGTTCAAGGACGGCGAGATCGTCGACAAGAAGGTCGGCGCTGATTCGAAGCGCGGCATCGAGAGCTGGATCGAAAGCGCCCTTTGATTCGCGCGGTGATCCGGCCAAGAGGCGCGCCACGGCGCGCCTTTTTTTCGCCCGTCAGCCGTTCGCTGCGAGAACATGGCCCGCGAGGTAAAGCGAGCCACAGATCAGCACCCTGTAGGGCGCCGTCTCGACATTCGCTATCCGGGCGATCGCTGCCTCGGCCGAGCGCGCAGGGCGGCCGCTGACGCCGCCGGTCGCTTGCGCGGCCTCGGCCAGGGATTCGGCCGAATAGCTGGCCTGGGCACCCGGAATAGCCACGGTCTGCAGGCTGGCGGCCCGCGGACCGAGGGGACGCAGGAAGTCGGTCGCCGCCTTGGTCTCGAGCATGCCGACAACCAGATGCACCGGCAGCGCCGCCCGCGCCCGCCACTCGTCGAGCACCGCCGCGATCGCCTCGCCCGCCGCCGCATTGTGCCCGCCGTCGAGCCAGAGCTCGGCGCCAGGCGGCAATGCCTCGGCCAGGGGACCGTGCGTCAGCCGCTGCATCCGGGCCGGCCAGACCGGGTCGCGCAGCGCCCCCTGCGCCGCGCGCTGGTCGAGCCCGAGGGCCCGCAGGGCCGCTATGGCGATGCCGCCATTGGCGATCTGGTGCGAGCCGTTCAGGCGCGGCGGGTCGAGATCGTAGAGGCAGTGCTCGTCCTGGTAGACGAGGCGCCCGTGTTCGGTCCGCACCACCCAGTCGCGCCCGTGCACGAGGAGCGGCGCGCCGATCGCGGCCGCGCGGGCCTCGATCACGTCGAGCGCCTCGTCCCGCTGCTGGCCGACGACGCAAGGGACGCCGCGCTTCAGAATGCCCGCCTTCTCGCCGGCGATCTCGGCGAGCGCTTCGCCCAGATATTGCTGGTGGTCGATCGAGACCGGCGTGATGACCGTCAGCCGCGGCCGGTCGATCACATTGGTGGCGTCCAGCCGCCCGCCGAGCCCCACCTCGAGCAGCGTGTAGTCCGCGGGCGTTCGCGCGAAGGCCAGCAGCGCGGCGACGGTGGTGATCTCGAAAAAGGTGATCGGCACGCCGGCATTGGCCGATTCGCATTCGGCGAGCAGCGCCGCCAGGGCCGGCTCGTCGATGATCTCCCCGGCGACCCGGACCCGCTCGTGAAAGCGGACCAGATGCGGCGAGGTGTAGGCGTGCGCGGTCATGCCCGCCGCGGCGAGCCCCGCCCGGAGCATCGCCAGGACCGACCCCTTGCCGTTCGTGCCGGCGATG
This sequence comes from uncultured Alphaproteobacteria bacterium, assembly GCA_963822985.1. GTDB lineage: Bacteria > Pseudomonadota > Alphaproteobacteria > Rhodobacterales > Rhodobacteraceae > Thermohalobaculum. The sequence goes on from CAWGJU010000006.1 coordinate 323,554, forward strand.
TGGACGACCGGCGGCAAAGCGCGCTCGGGATGGCCGACGGCCTCGAGCAGCCGCCAGACGCGATCGAGCGAGAGATCGATGACCTTTGGATGCAGCGTCAGCAGGCGGTCGAGCAGGACGTCGCTGCGCGCGGTGGTCACGCCGCCGATCCGCTCGAACCGGTGGCGGCCTCCTCGGGCGGCGGGGTGACCGTGGGCGGCGCCGGCGCCGGCAGGTCGCCATGCACCATGGGCGGCGCCTTCATCAAGAGCCGCAAGGTGCGACCGAGCTCTTCGCGCAGATGCTTGCGCTGCACGACGCGGTCGATCATGCCGTGCTCGAGCAGGTATTCCGAGCGCTGGAACCCCTCGGGCAGCTTCTCGCGGATGGTCTGCTCGATCACGCGCGGGCCGGCGAAGCAGATCAGCGCGCCGGGCTCGGCCAGTTGGATGTCGCCGAGCATGGCGTAGGAGGCGGTGACGCCGCCGGTCGTCGGGTTGGTCAGCACGACCACGTAAGGCAGCCCCGCCTCGCGCAGCATCTGCACGGCGATGGTGCTGCGCGGCATCTGCATCAGGCTGAGGATGCCCTCCTGCATGCGCGCCCCGCCGGCGGCGGCAAAGACCACCAGCGGCGCGCCATGGCCGATCGCCGTCTCGGTGGCCTTCAGCAGGGCGTTGCCGACCGCCATGCCCATCGAGCCGCCCATGAAGGCAAAGTCCTGGCCGACGGCGATGACGGCCAGTCCGAAGATGCGCCCCTCGGCCACCAGCATCGCCTCGTGCTCGCCGGTCTTGCGCCGTGCGTCCTTCAGGCGGTCGGTGTAGCGCTTCTCGTCCCTGAAATGCAGCGGGTCGGCAACGGGATCGGGCACCTCGACCTGCACGAAGATGCCGCCGTCGAACAGGTGCCGGAACCGCTCGCGCGGGCTGATCGCCATATGGTGCCCGCAGTTCGGGCAGACGTTCAGATTGTCCGTCAGCTCGCGGTGAAAGACCATCTGCCCGCACTCGTCGCATTTCGACCAGAGGTTCTCGGGCATGTCGCGCCGGGTGAAGATCGACTTGATCTTCGACGGCACGTAATCGGTGATCCAGTTCATGGCTGTCCGCTCTTCCGCGTCGCAGCGAGGGATACAGGCCGCCGCGCGGCGCTGCAACAGCGGGCCTGCTTGCCGGTCAGGCGCGAGCTTCGATCTCGGCGCCAAATTCAGCCAGCGCCTCGGCCAGCCGCTCCGGCCGCTCGAGCGGCACCAGGTGGCCGCAGTCCTGCCAGTCGAGCCGGCGGACATCCGCCATGCCGGCCGTGACCCGGTCGACCACCTCGACATCGAGAAAGACGCGGTCGCAATGGCCGGTGACGTTCAGGACCGGCAGGCTCAGCGACTGCCACGGAAACGCCCAGTCGGCCTTCACCGAGTTGCGCATCAGGTTCATGTGGCCATGCTCCGGCGGCAGCGGCGCGATCTGGCCCTTGAGTGCGTTCGGCCGCGCCTTGCGCAGGAAGTCGGGGTTCACCAGCATCGGGAAGGTCGCGTCCATATAGGTCGGGATGCCGGTCGTGCGGGCGAAGACCGGCAGGGCGTCGTTCACCCAGGCGATGCGCGGCCCGATCTCGCGAATAGTGTTCAGGAAGACCAGACCCGCCGCATCGACCCCCGCCGATATGGCTTGTGCGGCGAAGAGCCCACCGATCGAGAGGCCGACCAGGATCGGGCGCGCAGGGCCGAGTTCGCTGACGATCCGGACGGCGTCGTCGACGATCAGCTGCGGGGACAGCTCGGTGCCGGGCGCGAACGGGCTGTTGGCCTGGCCGCGGAAATTGTAGCTGAGCGTGCCAAAGCCGTTCTCGCGCAGCGCCGGGGCGACGATCGCCTCCCAATGGTCCGTCGTCCCCGTCAGCGCGTTGACGAAGACGAAGGTCGGCGCCCCTGTCCTCGCCGGCGGGGTCTGCAGATAGGAGAGCTCGTTCTCGCCGTCGATCTGGAGGATTGCCAATGGGAATTCCTTGGTCCGGTTGATGGCGCGGGATCAGCTGCGGACGCTGTGCGCCCCTTCGGCCAGTCCGCGCACGAACTCCAGCACTTCCCCGGCCGGTTTGCCATCGCCGATCTGATCGACGATGGCCGATCCGACGACGACGCCGTCGGCCACCTGCGCGATGGCGGCGGCGTTCTCGGGCGTCCTGACGCCGAAGCCTACGCAGACCGGCAAGTCTGTCGTCCGCTTGATGCGCGCGACCTCGGGCGCGACCTCGTCGGCCACGGCGGCCGCCGCGCCGGTGATGCCGGTGATCGAGACGTAGTAGACGAAGCCGCTGGTGTTCATCAGCACCGCCGGCAGGCGACGGTCGTCCGTCGTGGGCGTCGCCAGCCGGATGAAGTGCAGGCCCGCGCGCGCCGCCGGCAGGCAGAGCTCGTCATCCTCCTCCGGCGGCAGGTCGACGATGATGAGGCCGTCGACGCCGGCCGCCTTCGCCTGATCGAGGAACCTCTCCACCCCCATCGAATAGATCGGGTTGTAGTAGCCCATCAGGATGATGGGCGTCCGGTCGTCGCCCTCGCGGAAGGCGCGAACCATCGCGAGCGTGTCGGCCATGGTCTGGCCGGCCGCCAGTGCGCGCTGGCCGGCCGCCTGGATCGCGGGGCCGTCGGCCATCGGGTCGGTGAAGGGCATGCCGAGCTCGATCAGATCGACACCCGCGCCCGGCAGGCCGCGGATGATCTCGAGCGAACGGTCGCGATCGGGATCGCCGGCCATGACGAAGGCGACGAAAGCGGCGCGGTTCTCGCCGCGCAGTGCCGCAAAACGATCGTCGATGCGGGACATTGCTCTCTTCCCCCCGAGAAATCCCTAGTGCCGCCGTCCCTCCCCTGAGGGGCCGCTGGCGGTAGCGCCGGCGCTAATCGTCCTTGCGGTAGAACTTCTTCTCGCGCGGCTTGCCGTCCCAGCCGGTCTTGCGCGGCCGGTCGCCCTCGCCGCCACCCCGTTCGCCGCCCCGCTCGCCGCCGCGATAGGGCTTGCCGCCGCCCTCGCGATCGCCGCCATAGGGCTTGCCGCGCGGCGGCCGGTCGCCGCCCCGATCGGGGCCGCCGGACCGCGGAGAGTCCTCGCGATGCTCCCATTTGTTGAGCAGGGCCGGGCTGAAGCGGTCGCGGCCGATCACGCCCTCATTGCACCAGACCGTCTGCACGGTCTCGTCCTCGCCTACGTCCTCGACCACCATCCGCATCGAGCCGGACTTCAGCACGACCAGGTCGCCCACGTTGAACTTCGTCATGTTCTCACTCTCCGGGCGCCCGGGCGCCTTCCTTCCGTTCGGCCTTGTGCGCCTCGCGCCGAGCCAGGTCGGACGGCGTCGTGTTCTCGGCCGTCGCAATGGCGCCGCGGACCTTGGGTACCGCGACGAAGCTGATCAGCGGGACCGTCAGGGCCGTCGAGAACATGATCTCGGTCCACATCGGCCAGCCAAGCTGGAGCCACTTGAACACATACGTCATCAGGAGGACCGATGGGTAGACCGCCAGCCAGATCCCGATCAGCTCCAGCGCCCGCTCCTTCCTGTTCATGCCGCCTCAGATCTGGACGCCGAGCGCCTCGGCCACGGTGAAGATGTCCTTGTCGCCTCGGCCGCACATGTTCATGACGATCAGCGTCTCGGGGGGCAGGGTCGGCGCGAGCCTCGCCACATGGGCCAACGCGTGGCTGGGTTCAAGGGCCGGAATGATGCCCTCGGTGCGGCACGACAGTTTGAACGCGTCGAGCGCCTCGGCGTCGGTGACCGAGACGTATTCCACGCGCTCGATGTCGTGCAGCCAGGCGTGCTCGGGACCGATTCCCGGATAGTCGAGACCCGCCGAGATCGAGTGCCCCTCGAGGATCTGCCCGTCCTCGTCCTGCAGCAGGTAGGTGCGGTTGCCGTGCAGCACGCCGGGGCGGCCGCCGGTCAGGCTGGCGCAGTGCTCCATGCGCTCGTCGACGCCGTGCCCGCCGGCCTCGACGCCGATGATGCGCACTTGCCTGTCGTCGAGGAATGGGTGGAACAGGCCCATCGCGTTGGAGCCGCCGCCGATGCAGGCCACCAGCACGTCCGGCAGCCGGCCCTCGGCCTCCATCATCTGCTCGCGCGTCTCGCGGCCGATGATCGACTGGAAGTCGCGCACCATCGCCGGATAGGGGTGCGGCCCCGCGACGGTGCCGATGCAGTAGAACGTGTCGCGCACATTGGTCACCCAGTCGCGCAGCGCCTCGTTCATCGCGTCCTTGAGCGTGCCGCGGCCGGCCGTGACCGGCACCACCTCGGCGCCCAGCAGCCGCATCCGGAAGACGTTCGGGCGCTGGCGCTCGACATCGGTCTTGCCCATGAAGACGATGCACTTCAGCCCGAACTTGGCGCAGACGGTGGCGGTGGCCACGCCGTGCTGGCCGGCGCCCGTCTCGGCGATGATGCGCGTCTTGCCCATGCGGCGGGCCAGCAGGATCTGGCCCAGCACGTTGTTGATCTTGTGCGCGCCGGTGTGGTTCAGCTCGTCGCGCTTCAGGTAGACCTTGGCGCCGCCGAGCTCCTTAGTCAGGCGCGGCGCGAAGTAGAGCGGCGAGGGCCTGCCGACATAGTGCTTCCAGAGATCGTCCATCTCGGCCCAGAAAGCCGGGTCGTCCTTGGCGCGCCCATATTCGGCCTCGAGCTCGAGGACCAGCGGCATCAGCGTCTCGGAAACGAAACGCCCGCCGAACTGGCCGAACCGGCCACGCTCGTCCGGCCCGGTCCGGAAGCTGTTAGGTTGGATCTGCTGCATTGCTGGCCCCGTTCGCGGTTTGCCCGCTTCTAGTGCGGCGGCTGATTGCTGTCGATGCCGCAGGCCCGGTCAGGGCACGGATTCGCTGATCGAGAAAGCGTGGCATCGAGGCAGGTGTCCGCCCCGGCCCCAACCGACCGGCCATCCGGATCGTTCCGGCTCAGCGGGCCGCGCGGGCAGCCGCGACAAAGGCGTCCACCAGCGCCGGATCCTTGATGCCCGGTGCGCTCTCGACGCCGGAGGACACGTCGATCTGCTGCGCCCCCGTGAGGCGCAGCGCCTCTGCGACGTTCGCGGCGTCAAGGCCGCCCGCCAGCATCCATGGACGCGCCCAGCGCCGGCCCGCGATCAGCCGCCAATCGAAGGCCGTCGCGTTTCCGCCGGGCCGGCTCGCCCCGGCCGGGGGGCGGGCGTCGACCAGCAGCTGGTCGGCCACCGGTTCATACTCCGCGATGCGCGAGAGGTCTTCGGCGCCGCCGATGCCCACGGCCTTCATCACCGGCAGCCCAGTGCGGGCGCGAATCTCGGCGACGCGCTGGGGCGTCTCGCGCCCGTGCAGCTGCAGCATGCCGATACCGAGCGCCGCCACCCGGTCGACCAATGCATCGTCGGGGTCGACCAGCAAGGCGACCGTCGTCACGCCGGGCGGCGCGGCGGCGATGAGGGGCCCGGCATCCTCGGCGCTGACATGGCGAGGCGACGGCGGAAAGAGGACCACGCCGACATAGCTCGCACCCGCTTCCGCCGCATGCCGTACCGCCTCGGGTCGGGTCAGCCCGCAGATCTTGATGCGCACCGCGTCGATCAGCGCCGGATCACCGCCAGGTCGTCGTCCTTGACGCCGGCCCGCCTGGCGAGGCGATCGTTCTCCGCGCGCATGGCCGCGAGCTCGCGCCGCTTCGCGCCGAGCTGCGCCCGGTATTTGCGCTCGCGCGTGAACTCGACCAGCTCTCCGACCAGAAAGCCCAGCAGGAAGGTGGCGAGGATGACGAGCGCCAGGGGCACGCCGGTGATGCTGTCGCCTGAAATGCCGACCGCTTCGGGCAGCAAGTGCAGATCGACCGGGTTCATGTTGGCGGCGACGATGATCATCAGCGCAAGGCCGAGGATCACCGCGATGACAAGTTTCAGCGTCCGCATGTTCTGCTCGTCTTGCCGGAGGGGGTCAGCCCGAGTTCATCCGCTCGCGCAGTTCCTTGCCGGTCTTGAAGAAAGGAACCGACTTGGCGGGCACCGGAACGGTGTCGCCGGTCCGCGGATTGCGCCCCATGCGCCCGTCCCGGTGCTTGACCGAGAACGCACCGAAGCCGCGCAGCTCGACGCGGTCGCCCCGCGCCAGCGCCGCCGTGATCTCCTCGAACACGGTCGAGACGATGCGTTCGACGTCGCGCTGATAGAGGTGGGGATTGTCCTCGGCGATCTTCTGGATCAGCTCCGACTTGATCATCCCCGTCCCCCCGCGCCCGGCCGCGATTTGATTCTTCGTGGCACATTTGGACGTTACGGTCTCACGCCCCCCCAGCGGCGTCAACGACCCGCGACATGCGCCTACTGGATAAGCGCATAGAGTCGCGGTGCCGCGGCAACCAGGCGCTGAAGCCGAACGAGCGCCTCGGCACCCTCGCTCACCGCCGAGAACGGCCAGGGCAGGTTGCTGTCGTCCCAGTTCCGCTCGAAGACGTCGAGCCCGCCATCGATGCCGTGCGTCTCGCGCAGCCAGGCGAGCGCGGTCTCCTGGTCGCCGAGCTCGTCAACCAGGCCCAGCTCCACCGCCTGGCGGCCCGTGAAGGCCCGACCGTCGGTGACCCGCTCGAGCGCCGCGCCCTCCAGCTTGCGGCGCTCGGCCACGAGCTCGCGGAACCAGTTGAAGGTGTCGGCGATCAGCTCCTCCTGCGCACGCAGCGCCTCGGGGCTGGGGCTCGTCGTCAAAGACGGCTCCGCCTTCAGCGGGCCGCTCTTGACCCGCGTGACCTCGACGCCGAGCTTGTCGAGCAGGCCGGCGATGTTCGGCGCCTCCATCACCACGCCGATCGATCCCGTCAGCGTGTTGCCGCGCGCGATGATCCGCTCGCCGGCCAGCGCCGTGACATAGCCGCCCGAGGCGGCGTACTCGTCCATCACGGTCACGACCGGCTTTTTCGCCGCCACCTTGCGCAGCGCGAGGTAGATCGCTTCCGACGCTGCGACGGTGCCGCCGGGGCTGTTCACGTGCACGATCAGCGCGCGTGCGCGCTCGTCATCCGCGATCGCCAGCAACTCGCGCTCGCGGTCCGGGTCGTCGAGGATGACGCCGTCGATGTCGATGCGGGCGACGTGCTCGCCGAGCGTTGCGGCGCGCGGCAAAAAGCCGATGACCGCCGCGACGATCGCGACGATCGCCAGTATGCGCCAAAAGGCGAGACGGCGCCGAATCCGGCGCCGCTCGATGATCATGTCCGCAGTCGCGGCCAAGGGCTACTCCTCGCCGCGCTGCTTCAGCGCCGCGCCCAGGATGTCGCCGAGCGAGGCGCCGGAATCGGACGAGCCGTACTGCTCGACCGCCTCCTTCTCCTCGGCGATCTGCAGCGCCTTGATCGAGAGACCGAGCCGGCGCTGCGCCTTGTCGATGTTGGTGATCTTGGCATCGACGCGGCCGCCGACCTGGAAGCGGTCGGGCCGCTGGTCCTGCCGGTCGCGGCTGAGGTCCGAACGGCGGATGAACGCCTTCATCCCCTCGTACTCGACCTCGATGCCGCCATCCTCGATCTTGGTCACGGTCACGGTCACGATGCTGCCGCGCTTGACGCCCTGCGCCGCCGCCACGAACTTGTCGCCGCCCAGCTGCTTGATGCCGAGCGAGATGCGCTCCTTCTCGACGTCGACATCGAGCACCACGGCCTTGACCAGATCGCCCTTGCGGTAGTCCTGGATCGCCTCGTCGCCGGCACGGTCCCAGTCGAGATCCGACAGGTGAACCATGCCGTCGATGTCGCCGTCGAGCCCGATGAAGAGGCCGAACTCGGTGATGTTCTTCACCTCGCCCTCGACCTCGGTGCCGGCCGGATGGCTGGCCGCGAAGTTGTCCCAGGGGTTGCCCTGGGTCTGCTTCAGGCCCAGCGAGACGCGGCGCTTGTTCGAGTTGACGTCCAGCACCATCACCTCGACCTCCTGGGAGGTGGAAACGATCTTGCCCGGATGGACGTTCTTCTTGGTCCAGCTCATCTCCGAGACGTGGACCAGGCCCTCGACCCCCGGTTCCAGCTCGACGAAGGCGCCGTAATCGGTGATGTTGGTCACGCGGCCGGTGAACTTGGCGCCGATCGGATACTTGATCGCCACCGAATCCCAGGGGTCGGCCTGCAGCTGCTTCATGCCGAGGCTGATGCGCTGGGTCTCCTTGTTGACCTTGACGACCTGCACCTTGAGCGTCTCGCCGATCGAGACGATCTCGGAGGGATGGTTGACGCGCCGCCATGCCATGTCGGTGACGTGCAGCAGGCCATCGACGCCGCCCAGATCCACGAAGGCGCCATAATCGGTGACGTTCTTGACCACGCCCTCGACGACATCGCCTTCCTTGAGCTTGGAGACGATCTCGGCGCGCTGCTCGGCCCGGCTCTCCTCCAGGATCGCGCGGCGGCTGACGACGATGTTGCCGCGCCGGCGGTCCATCTTGAGGATCTGGAAGGGCTGGGGCACGCCCATCAGCGGGCCGACATCGCGCACGGGGCGGACGTCGATCTGGCTGCCGGGCAGGAAGGCCACGGCGCCGCCGAGGTCGACGGTGAAGCCGCCCTTGACGCGGCCGAAGATCGCGCCCTCGACGCGGTCGTTCTTCTCATAGGCTTTCTCGAGGCGATCCCACGCCTCCTCGCGGCGCGCCTTGTCGCGGCTGATCATCGCCTCGCCGCGCGCGTTCTCGACCCGCTCGAGGAAGACCTCGACCTCGTCGCCGACGCTGATCTCGGGGGCCTGGCCCGGGCTTGCGAATTCCTTGAGGTCGACGCGGCCTTCCACCTTGAAGCCGACGTCGATGATCGCCTGGCCGTTCTCGACGGCGATCACCTTGCCCTTGACGACCGAGCCCTCATCGGGCGTATCGTGCTCGAAGCTCTCCTGAAGCAGGGCCTCGAAGTCTTCCATCGTTGCCGAAGCTGGCATCTGTTCTCCTAGGTTCTGTTCATTTCCGGCCAGCCGGTTGTCTCCGGCGGTCTTGGCGCTCATGGATCGGGCCGAGACGCGAAAACAGGCGCCGATCAGGCGCGTTGCCCGCGAACCCGATCCAGTGCCTGCCCGATTATCTCTGCCGCCTTGGCGACGGCATCGGATATAGCCAACTCCGTCGTGTCCAGCAAGTGCGCATCATCGGCCTGCCGAAGCGGCGCCGCGTTGCGCGCCGCGTCCCGCGCGTCGCGGGCCTTCAGATCGGCGGCGACCCGCTCGAGCGTCGTCTCCTCGCCCCGCTGACGCAGCTCGGCATAGCGGCGCTGCGCGCGCGCGGCGTCCGAGGCGGTCACGAACAGCTTCACGTCCGCGTCGGGGCAGATCACCGTGCCGATGTCGCGCCCATCCAGCACCGCGCCACCGTCGCGCAGCGCAAAACGGTGCTGAAACTCGAGCAGGGCCGCGCGCACACCGGGCATGGCCGCGACGCGGCTCGCGGCCCTGGCGGCCGCGCCGCCGCGCAGGTCGGGCCGCGAAAGGTCCGCCTCGCGCAGTTCGCCGGCGACCAGCTCGGCCACGCCCTGGTCGATGACGCCGTGCCCCTGGTCGAGCGCGCGCTTGCCGACGGCGCGGTAGAGCAGCCCGGTGTCGAGATGCGCCAGGCCGAACCGCTCGGCCATCGCCCTCGAAATCGTGCCCTTGCCGGCGGCGGCAGGCCCGTCGATGGCGACGACGAACTTCACGGGCGATCATCCCTTGTGATGGTGGCGCCGAGATCGCGCATCAGGTCCATGAAGCGGGGAAAGCTGGTCGCGATCGGCGCGGCGTCGTCCACGCTGACGGGCCGGCCGGATGCCAGGCCGAGGCAGAGAAAGCTCATGGCGATGCGGTGATCGAGCTGCGTCGCCACGGTGCCGCCCCCCGGCACCTCGCCGCCGCGGCCATGCACCGTCATGCCGTCCTCGTGCTCGTCGACCCCGACGCCGTTCGCACGCAGCCCGGCGACGGTCGCGGCGATGCGATCCGATTCCTTGACCCGCATCTCGCCGATGCCGCGCATCGCGGTGCGGCCCTCGGCAAAAGCGGCGAGGCAGGCCAGCATCGGGTACTCGTCGATCATCGCCGGCGCCCGCTCGGGCGGCACCTCGACGCCTCTCAGCCCCGAATGCCGGACGCGCAGGTCGGCAACCGGCTCGCCGCCCTCCTCCCGCGGGTTCTCGTGGACGATATCGGCGCCCATCTCGGCCAGCGTCTGGTAGAAGCCGGCGCGCGTCGGATTGAGGCAGATCGTCGGCACGACGATCTCCGAACCCGGCACGATCAACGCCGCGGCGACGGGAAAGGCCGCCGAGGACGGGTCGCGCGGCACGGCGAGCGTCTGCGGGACAAGCTCCGGCTGGCCGGTCAGCCGGATGGCCCGGCCCTCCGGCAGCTTCTCCACGGCCAGCGTCGCTCCGAATCCGCGCAGCATCCGCTCGGTATGGTCCCGTGTCGCCTCGCCCTCGATCACCACCGTCTCGCCGGGCGCGTTCAGCCCGGCCAGCAGCACGGCCGACTTCACCTGCGCCGACGGGACGGGCAGCCGGTACTCCACCGGCACCGGATCGCGCGCGCCGCGCAGGGTCAGCGGCAGCAGGCCACCGGCCCGGCCGAGGCTCTCCGCCCCGAACAGCAGCAGGGGATCGAGCACGCGCCCCATCGGCCGGCGGCGGAGCGACGCGTCCCCTGTGAATGTCGCGCAGATCGCGGTCGTCGCCATGCTGCCCATGATCAGGCGCACGCCCGTGCCGGCATTGCCGCAGTCGATCACGTCGGCGGGCTCGGCAAAGCCGCCGACGCCGACGCCGTGGATCGACCAGGTGCCCTCGGGGCTCCGCGTGACCTCGGCGCCGAAGGCGCGCATGGCGCCCGCGGTGGCGAGCACGTCCTCGCCTTCGAGCAGGCCCGTCACGCGGGTCTCTCCGACCGTCAGCGCGCCCAGGATCAGGGCCCGGTGGCTGACCGACTTGTCGCCCGGAATCGCGGCCGTCCCGCGCAGGGGGCCGCCCGGCCGCGCGGTCAGCGGCATCGCGCTCGCAGTCGACATCGGCGCCCTCTCCCGCTCGCGCCCCCGCTCGGGCCCGGCATCTAACGCGGGCCGGGCCGGCGCGTCCAGCGTCACGTCGCGGGGGCGTCCGTGCGAATGATGGTCAGGTAGTGTGGCCGCCGCCCCTCGCGCAGCGCCTTGGCCTCATAGCGCGTGCCCGGCCAACCGGGCCATGGCTCGCGCCAATCGGCCGGGTTCTCGGCCGTCCAGGCAAAGCGAGGGTCGCGGGTCACGACCTCCAGCGTGTGCCCGACATACTCCTCGATGTCGGTCGCGACGCGCAGCTCGGCGCCGGGCGCCATGACGCGGGCCAGTTGGTCGAGCTGCGGCGGGTTGACGAAGCGTCGCTTGTGGTGGCGCGCTTTCGGCCAGGGATCGGGGTAAAGCAGGAAGACGCGGCCGATCGCGCCCGCGGGCAAGACATCCATGACGTCGCGCGCATCCCGGTCGGTGACGGCGACGTTGCGGACGCCGGTGCGCTCGATGGCCGCCAGCAGCTTGGCGACGCCGTTGATGAAGGGCTCGGCACCGATGATCTGCACGCCCGGGTTGGCCGCCGACTGCGCCAGCATGTGCTCGCCACCGCCAAAGCCGATCTCGAGCCACACCTCCCGCTCGGGATAGAGCCGGGCAAGATCGAGCGGGCAGCGCCCGGGGTTCTCGTCCCAGCCGATCCCTGGCGGCGCCAGCTCGGCAAGTCGCGCGACCAGCTTCGCTTGGCCCGCCCGCAGCTTCTTGCCGTGGCGGCGACCATAGAAATTGCGCCAGGGGGCGCCATCCTCGCGCTCGGGGCTTGTCATGCGGGGCGATCTATGCCGGGAACGCTCGACGGGAAAGAGGCGCGAACGGCCCGCCGGTTTGACGATTGGCGGCAATCGAAGCGCGCTCGGCCGCGGCGCGCGAAGCAGCAGCGGGGAACCGGACGATGGCACGGGCGATCTGCATCATTCAGGGGCATCCGCACGGCAAGGGCGGCCATCTGTGCCATGCGCTCGCCGACGCCTACGACAAGGGCGCCACGCGGACCGGCGCGCAGGTCTCGAGGCTCGATGTCGGACGGATCGCGCCCCGGCCGCTGACCGAGCCCGCCGATTTCGCAACGCCGCCGGACGAGCCGATGCGCGCGGCGCAGGCGGCCGTCGCCGAGGCCGACCATCTGGTCATCGTCTTCCCGCTCTGGCTCGGCACGATGCCGGCGGCGCTGAAGGCGTTCTTCGAACAGCTCGCGCGGGCCGAGTTCGCGCTCTCGACCGCTGGCGGCCGGTGGCCGAAGCGCAATCTGCGGGGGCGCTCGGCCCGCATCATCGTCACCATGGGAATGCCCGCGACGGCTTACCGGGTGGTGTTCGGCGCGGCGGGCGTGCGCAGCCTGCGCAACGGCATCCTGTGGATGTCCGGCATCGCGCCCGTCCGCACCACCTATATCGGCGGCGTCGACGGGCTCGGCCCCAAGGGCGTGAGCAACTGGCTGGGCGCGATCGAAGACATGGGCGCGGCGCAGCGCTGACCGCCCGCGCCGCCCGTACCGACCGTCAGACGGCAGCCTTCAGCGCGTCGGCGAGGTCGAGCTTCTCCCAAGAGAATCCGCCATCGGCCTCCGGCTCGCGCCCGAAATGGCCATAGGCGGCCGTGCGCCGGTAGATCGGCTTGTTCAGCCCCAGATGCGTGCGGATGCCGCGCGGCGTCAGGCTCATCGCCTCGCGGACCGCCCGCTCGATCCGCTCGATCTCGACCTTCTCGGTGCCATAGGCGTCGACATAGATCGACAAAGGCTCCGAAACGCCGATCGCATAGGCCAGCTGGATGCAGCATTTGTCGGCCAGCCCGGCGGCGACCACGTTCTTGGCCACATAGCGCGCGGCATAGGCCGCCGAGCGGTCGACCTTGGTCGGGTCCTTGCCCGAGAAAGCGCCGCCGCCATGCGGCGCAGCACCACCATAGGTGTCGACGATGATCTTGCGGCCGGTCAGCCCGGCATCGCCGTCAGGACCGCCGATCACGAACCGCCCAGTCGGGTTGACGTGCCAGATCGTCTTGTCGTCGACCCAGCCTTCGGGCAGCGCCTTCAGCGCATAGGGCTCGACGATCCTGCGGATATCGCCCAACTCGAGCCCCTCGGCGTGCTGGGTCGAGACGACGATCGTGTGCGCCCGCACCGGCTGTCCGCCGCGATACTCGACCGTCACTTGGCTTTTCGCGTCGGGCCCCAGCTCGGGGGCATCGCCCGCGTGGCGCGCCTCGGCCATCAGGCGCAAGATGCGGTGCGCGTAGAGGATCGGGGCCGGCATCAGCTCGGGCGTCTCGTTGGTCGCGAAGCCGAACATGATGCCCTGGTCGCCCGCGCCCTCGTCCTTGTTGTCGGCGGCGTCGACCCCTTGCGCGATGTCGGCCGACTGCTCGTGCACATAGCAGTCGATGTTGCAGGTCTTGAAGTGAAAGCCCTTCTGCATGTAGCCGATCTCGCGGATCGTCTCGCGCGTCTTCTCGATCATCTCCTCATCGGAGACGGCATTGTCGGGGCTGACCTTGATCTCGCCCATCAGGACGACCTGGTTCGTCGTGGCCGCGGTCTCGACCGCGACGCGCGCCTCGGGCTCGCGCTCCAGGATCATGTCGATCATCGCGTCCGAGATCTGGTCGCAGACCTTATCAGGATGCCCCTCCGACACTGATTCAGACGTAAAGAGATAGTCGCTGCGGGACATCGGCGCTCCTGGTCTAGTCTGCGTGATCTTGGCGGCGTGGCCTGGGCTGTGTCGTCTGGGCCGTGTGGTCTGGGCTGCGGGCGAACGGTCGGCGGCCCCTTTCGCACGCAGGCCCCAATGGGTCAATATGGCCGGCTTGGGTTGCTGCCCGGTTGCCGAAAGGGCTTTGCGGCTTGGGCAAGACGCAGGCGTCGCCCCGGGGCTGGACCGTCCCCGTTATTGCGTTCAGCGGTTCCAGGATCTTTGACCGTGCCCCTGCGGCGGAGGTTCGTGCGGAGCCCTCGATCGACGCCAGCCCTTCAGGCGAGGCGGGGAGTGCCCTCGGCCTGACCGCCTGCCGGGCCTCGCGGCAGTCCCTCGGGAAGCAGTCCCTCGGGAAGCAGTCCGTCGGGAAAACATGCGGCGACGTCGCCGCGCGAGCCGAGCGACGGCGCGATCAGACGCCGTCGCCTCCGATCGTATTCACCAGCTCGATGATGCGCCGGCGGGTCGCGGCGTCGGAAATGCGCATGAAGCCCGCCGTCAGCGCCAATCCCTCGGGCGAGGCCAAGAAGGCCTGCACCTCGACCTCGCGCGGCGCCCGCCGCTGCTTGTCGGCGGTGTCGCTGTTTGACAGGCCTTCGAAGAAGAACCCGACCGAAACGGAGAGGATCGTCGAGAGCTTGTACAAGCGGCCGGCGCTGATCCGGTTCTGTCCCTTCTCGTATTTCTGTATCTGCTGAAAGGTGAGCCCGAGCTCGTTCCCCAGCTGCTCCTGGCTTATCCCGAGCGCAATGCGCCGCTGACGCAACCTGCGTCCGACATGCGCGTCAACTTCATCCGCTGATCGCAACGTACACCCGCTCCCGGACGCGCCGGCCAATTACCTGATCGGAAAGGCGCGCCACTCCTTAAACTGAATGCGTCAGCATCCCTTCGGACACCACGCCGGCCTAAATCTCGCCGACGCTCAATACTGAGTCCACGCGGAGCCTGCAGTGTCAACGGGTTACGGCCTTCTTGTGCCAAATAGCTCCAAAAAGACCCACAATTACAACCACAAATGTCGTCGGAAGATCGCTAATTCTGCTGTAAAGTGTGGACGGCAGAGCCGCCGGCAACTTTGCGTCTATTTCGCCAAAGCTGTTTAGCGGGAGGGATGCAACTAAGCGACCCTGCGAATCGATGACCGCCGAGATGCCCGTATTGGCAGCGCGGACCAGCGGAAGTCCTTGCTCGATGGCGCGAATGCGCGCCTGTGCCAGATGCTGCTGCGGGCCGGCAAAGCTGCCGAACCAGGCATCGTTGGTCAGTTGCACCATCCAGTCGGGGCGCTGGTCCGCCGGGACCACGCCGTGCGGAAAGATCGCCTCGTAGCAGATCAGCGCCGAAAAGGGCGGCAGGCCGTCGAGCGCCAGCGTGCGCGGCCCCGACCCGGCCGCCAACCCTGCGCCGGTCGTGAACTGGGGCAGGCCGAGATAGCGCAGGACGGACCACATCGGCATGTATTCGCCGAACGGGACCAGATGATGCTTGTCATAGCGCGGACCGAGCGTTCCATCCGGCAGGACGACCGCCAGCGCGTTGGTCCAGCGGTCGCCCTCGGGCGTCCGCTCGCCATGCAGCGCACCCATGATGACGGTTGCGCCCGCCGCCGCCCCGGCGATGCGCGCGACCTCTTCGGGGCGCGCCGCAGGCACGAAATGCACGGCCGTCTCCGGCCAGACGACGATGTCGGCCGGCCCGAGCGCCGGATCGGGCGGCGCGGCCGTCGCCTCGAGCGTCCGTCGGTAGAACTCCTCGCGATAGCCAGGCTTGAACTTCAGGTGCTGCGGCGCATTCGGCTGGACGATGCGCAGGACCGGCGCGTCGGGGGCATACGCCGTCGGCGTGTCGAGCCGGGCGGCGCCCGCTACCCAGACCGCCCCGCCGGCGGCGAGCGCCAGCGCGGCCACCGCCCAGCGCCGCTGCAAGGCCGCGACGAGCGGCAGGCCGCAGATCAGCAGCGTCAGCAGCGTCATGCCGAACGGGCCGACCCAAGCGGCCGCCTGCATCGGCGGCAGGTCGATCCAGACGTAGCCGGGCAGCGCCCAGGGAAACCCGGTGAAGGCGAATGACCGGGCGGCCTCCGCCGCCGTCCACAGCGCCGCGAGAAGAAGCGCCCCCCTGACGAGATCGCCCGGCCACAGCCAGCGCGCCGCCGCGAATGCCGCCGCCCAGTACAGCGCCAGATACGAGGGCAGCGCGATGACGCCGAGCGGCATCAGCAGCGCGAACTGATCGGGGTCGACCAGGAAGGCGTTGCCGATCCAGTGCAGCGCGGCCGCGAGATAGCCGAAGCCGGCCGTCCAGCCGACCAGGGCCGCAGCGCCCACCGTCGGCGTCCCGGCGACCAGCCAAACCAATGCCGGAACCGCCAGGAACAGCACCCAGGGCAGGCCGACCGGCGCATGTCCGGCCGCCATCAAGGCGCCGGCCAGCAGGGCGAGCGCCAGCCGCGCCCAGCGGCCGTGCACCGCGGGCAGGCGGGACGCCACCGCCCCGGTCTCGCTCGTTCGCGACTCCAAGGGAAGCGGCTACTCGGCCGCCTGGCCGACCTGCTCCGAGGCGGCAGCCGATGACCCGCCCAGGGCGAGACGCAGCCGTTTAATGCGCCGCGCATCCGCGTCGACAACCTCGAACTCGTGGCCCATGGGATGCGTGATCACCTCGCCTCGGGCGGGGACTCGGTTGGCAAGCATGGAGACGAGGCCGCCCAGCGTCTCGACTTCCTCCTCCCAATCGTCGGGCAGGAGGCGAATGCCCTCGGCCTGCTCGAACTCGCGGATGTCCGAGCGCGCGTTCACCAGGTAGACGCCGTCGGCCTCCTTGGTCCACGGCGCGGCATCGTCAATGTCATGCTCGTCCTCGATGTCGCCGACGATCTGCTCGACAAGGTCCTCGATGGTGACGAGGCCGTCGACGCCGCCGAACTCGTCGATCACCAGCGCCATGTGCACGCGATCGCCCTGCATCTTCTGCAGCAGCGACGCGATGCGCATCGAGGGCGGCACGAACAGCGCCGTGCGGATGTGGTCGTCCAGCCGGAAATCCTCGGCTTGCGCGCGGCCAAAGCCATAGCGCAGCGCCAGATCCTTGAGGTGCACGAAGCCGATCGGGTCGTCCAGCGTCTCGCGATAGACCGGCAGGCGCGAGAACGAGCCACGCTCGAAGGTCGCGATCACGTCGGCCAGCGCCGCGTCCTCGGGAACCGCCTCGATGTCGGCGCGCGGCGTCATCACGTCCTCGACGCGCAGCTCTCGCAAACGGAGGATGTTGGCCACCATGGCCAGCTCGGCCGGCGAGCTCTCGCGAAAGGCCGGCCCCAGCGCGGCGCGGCCGCGAACCGGCCTATCCTGCCCGTCGCCATTGCCCGACCATCCCAGAAGCCGGCCGAGCAGCGAAGGCTGGGGCTCGTCCGATGGCGGTGGCTCGGCGGGGTCGCGTCGGGTGCGTTCCTCCGCCGAGGAGGTGGTACTGTTGTCGCCGTCCATGGTCCGATCGATGCAGCGCGGTGTCCCGCACCTCCTCACACGTAAGGGTCGGGGATCCCCATTTCGGCAAGCGCCCGGCGCTCGAGCCCTTCCATCAGCTCCGCATCCCCAACCCGCTCGTGATCATACCCGAGCAGATGCAGGCTGCCATGGAGAATCAGGTGGAGCACATGATTTTTCAAGGGCAGTTTCGCGCTTTCCGCCTCGCGCGTCACTGTCTGGAGGGCGATGGCGATATCCCCCAGCGGGAGTCTGCTCCCCCTCTCGCCCTGGGGCGGGCTGGCCGGGACCGCTCCCTCGGCGGTGGCCCGCAGCTCGAACGCCGGCCAGGAAAGCACGTTCGTCGCATCCGGCCTGCCGCGAAACTCGGCGTTCAGCTCGCCGATCCGCGCGTCGCCGCAGGCCAGCAGCGAGACGGCGTATCCGTCGGCCCGCAGCCCCACCGCGGCGAGGGCGAGCTCGACGGCCCGGCGCGCCACCGCGTCCAGCTCGGGCAGCGCTTTGTTCCATTCTGGCACTTCGACGACCAGATCGACCAGAGGTTCGCCCGCCCCACTCACCCGCCGCCGCGCCCATAGGCCTCGACGATGCGCGCGACCAGCGGGTGGCGCACGACATCCGCGGCCGTGAAGGTGACGAAGCCGATGCCCTCGACGTCGCCGAGGAAGTCGAGCGCCTGCACCAGGCCCGAGCGCATGCCGCGCGGCAGGTCGACCTGCGTCGGGTCGCCGGTGATCGCCATGCGGCTGCCCTCGCCCATGCGGGTCAGAAACATCTTCATCTGCATCTCGGTGCAGTTCTGCGCCTCGTCCAGCACGACGAAGGCGTGGGCAAGCGTGCGCCCGCGCATGAAGGCAAGCGGGGCCACCTCGATCTTGCCCTCCTCCATCAGCTTGGCCGCCTGGCGGCCCGGGATCATGTCGTTCAGCGCGTCGTAGAGCGGGCGGAGATAGGGGTCGATCTTCTCCTTCATGTCGCCGGGCAGGAAGCCCAGGCGCTCGCCCGCCTCCACCGCCGGGCGGCTGAGGACGATGCGGTCGACCTGGCCGTCGAGGAACATGGCGACGGCGGCGGCGACGGCGAGGTAGGTCTTGCCGGTGCCGGCCGGGCCGATGCCGAAGACCATCTCGCGGTTGAAAAGCTCCTGGACATAGAGCCGCTGGGTGGGCGTGCGCGGCTCGATGACGCGCCGCCGGGTGCGGATCTCGACGCGCCCGCCCGGAAACATGTCGAGTTGGCCGCCCTCGTCGCGATCGGCCCGCGCGACCTCCTCGGCGGCGGTCCCCATCCGGATCAGCCGATCGATGTCGGCGGCTTGCACCGAGCGGCCCTCCTCGAGCCGCTCGTAGAGCTCGGACAGGGCGGCGGCGGCCTGCTCGCGCGCATCGGCCGAGCCGTGCAGCACGAGGAGGTTGCCGCGCCGGGCGATGGCGACGCCGACCGCCTGCTCGATCTGCGCAAGGTTTCGGTCGTACTGGCCGCAAAGATCGATGAGGAGCCTGTTGTCGGGAAACTCGACAAGGGTCTCGCCAAGCGCTTCAGGCAACGCGCTGGCCCCGCCGGCGACAAGCTGCACGAAATGCTCAACTCCGATCCGGTTCGCACCGCTAGATGGTGACGCAGCGGCATCGCGGCCGCAAGAGAAAAGGCCGTCATCACGGATGTCAAAGCGCCCGAGCGGCCGGGCGGGTTCCCGAGCGCGGCAGGCGGTCCGCATGCGTACCCCTGCGTACCGCAAACGCACCGGCACTGAACGGCTGGTCTTCGGCGGCTTTCGGGCGCAGAATTGTGCCCCGGAGGCAAAGAATTCGGGGGGATCGTGGTGTCGCAGCCAGGCGTGGCGCAGGAGAGGCCGCCGGCGGCAACGCCCGGGCGGCCGGCCGAGGCGGCGGATGAGGCGGCGATGAGGCGGCGGATGTCGAGGCGCGCGTCCGGCGCATCTGGGCCAGCCGGTGCAGATGGTCCGAGGCGGCCGATGCCTCGCGCGACAAGGTCCGGCGCTGGCGCATGGCGCAGCTGGCCCTGGCCGTCGCCGGCTCGGTGCTGGCCGCGGCGGCGACGAGGTGGCTCTGGGGCGCCGAGGGGGTGGCCGATGCTGCCGGGGCGGCCGATGGCGGTGCCGGCGAGGCGGCCGGGCGGGCCGCCGCCCTGCTCGGCGCCATCGCGCTGGCGCTGGTCGGCTTGATCCAGATCCACTTCCTGAAAGCCGAGCGCGTCGCGGCCTTGGCGCGCCTGCGCTCGGCCGGCGAGGGGCTGAAATCCGAAGTCTTCCGGTTCCGCGCCCGGGCGCGGCCATACGAGGCCGACCCGAACGGCACGCTGCTGGCCCAGCGCACGGCCGAGCTCGAGAACTCGGCCGGCGATCTGGCGAACCTCCTGCCGGCCGCGGCGGCCAAGCCGTCCGAGCCACCGGGGCCGCTGACGCCCGCGAGCTATCTGGAGAGCCGGGTCGACCAGCAGATCAACCGCTATTACGCGCCACAGGCGCGCAAGAACCAGGGCCAGGCCGATCTCTACCGCAACCTCGCCATCGCCGCGGCGGCAATCGGCACGGTGCTCAGCATCGCCATGGCCGTGCTGGGCGTGGCCGCGCTCGGCATCTGGGTGCCGGTGCTGACGACGCTTGCCGCCGCCTTTGCCGCGCATGCGGCGATCGAGCGTTATGAGTTCAACGCCAAGAGCTATGCCCAGCACGCCCAGCGGCTCGAGGCGCTGGCCCGCAGCTGGCAGGCCGACCCGCTGCGCTTCGACCCGGCCGTCTGGTCGGACTTCGTCCACGATGTCGAGGAGACGATCTCGGTCGAGAACCGGGGCTGGATGGCCGATATGCTGCGCGACGTCGAGGGCGTCTCCGACGTCGTCGCCAGGGCGCGGGCCGAGGCCCGGCAGTGACGGCGTCCTCGCGAGACGCATCGGGGGGCGCATCGCCGCGCGCATTCGGCCCGGGCCTGTGCTATTCCTGAGTCCCGAGGAGATGTGAGCGGAGCCTGTCGGTGGCGACGGTCGAGATCGCGATCCGCCGGTCGAGGGCCGGGGACGCCGTGGCACTGGCGGCGCTGCATGCCGAGGCTTGGCGCTATGCCTATCGCGGCGTCATCCCGGGCCTGGTGCTCGAGCGCATGGTGGCGCGGCGCGGGCCCGGCTGGTGGCGCCGGATGCATGCCGTCGGCGGCACCACGACGATCCTGGAATTCGGCAAGGAGGCGGCCGGGTATGCCACCCACGGGCGCAGCCGATCCGGTCGGGCCGGGGCGCAGGGCGAGATCTACGAGCTTTACCTCCGGCCGGAATATCACGGGGCGGGGCTGGGCCGGAAGTTGTTCGAGGCGGCGCGCGACGAGCTGCGCGCCGCGGGCCTGCGCGGGCTGGTCGTGCGCTCGCTGGCCGAAAACGAGCCCGCGTGCCGCTTTTACCGCGCGATGGGCGGGCGCGAGTTCGGCCGCGGCGCCGAGCGGGTCGCCGGCACGCGGCTGGCGATGGTGGCCTTTCACTGGCGCTGAAACGGGACGGGTCGCCGGGGCTGGGCCGCGGGGCAGGGCCTCGGGGCAGGGCCTCGGACGGGATTTCTGGAGTGGGCTTCGGGCCGGGAATCGGGAAGACTGGCGATGAGCGAACAGCGCGTGCTCGAGCCGAAGAGCAAGGCGCGGCCCAAGGTCGAGCGGCCGCGGATGCACAAGGTCATCCTGCTGAACGACGATTTCACGCCGCGCGAATTCGTCGTGCTGGTGCTGAAGAAGGTCTTTGGCATGGGGCCGGAACGCGCCCTTGGCGTGATGATGACGGCTCACCGCAAGGGCTGTTGCGTTGTCGCCGTCTATACCCGCGACGTCGCCGAGACCAAGGCGACCGAGGCGACGGATGCCGGGCGGCAGGCGGGCTTTCCGTTGATGTTCACGACCGAGCCGGAGGAATAGGGTGGGCGGCCGCTCACCACAGGCTTGCTGTTCACGAGCGAGCCTCGGCGCTCGGGTCGCTCCGGCCGCTGTCGATCGAAGATCGGAGGAGTTCATGCCGGCCCGACTGGGCGCCGAGCGACGGCGCGGGCAAATCGGCGAGCCCGCCGCGCTCGGCACGGGCGCCTGCCGGCCTGCGCGGGCTCCTGCTCGACAAGGACGGCACGCTCTTCGACTTCCAGGCGAGCTGGGGCGGCTGGGGCGCCGGCTTCGTCCGGAGGATCACCGATGGCGACATGGCCAAGGCCGAGGCGCTGGCCCGGGCGCTCGACCTCGACCTCGCGGCCGAGCGGTTCCACCGGTCGAGCCCGATGATCGCCGGTACGATGGAGGTGGTTGTCGACGCCGTGCTTGCCGTCAGGCCCGAGCTGGATGAGGCGGCGCTGCGCGACGAGATCGCCGCCTCGACGGCTGCCGCCGAGCAGGTGCCGGTGACGCCGCTCGGACCGCTGCTCGACCGGCTGGCCGCCTCCGGGCTGGCGCTCGGGGTCGCCACCAATGACGGGGAGGAACCGGCGCGGGCGCATCTGGCGCGCGCCGGCATCCTCGACCGGCTGCGTTTCGTCGCCGGCTACGACAGCGGCTTCGGCGCCAAGCCGCAGCCGGGAATGGGGCTCGCCTTCTGCCGCGCGCTCGGGCTGGCGCCGGCCGAGGTGGCGATGGTCGGCGACAGCACGCACGACCTGCTTTCGGGCCGTGCCGCCGGGCTCTGCACCGTCGCGGTCCTCAGCGGGCCCGCCGCGGCGCAGGAGCTCGCGCCCCACGCCGATGTCGTCCTGCCCGACATCTCGGCGCTGCCGGACTGGCTGGGGCTCGGCCGCGCCGCCGCGGACGCCGCTGGATCCCCGGGCGGCTGACCGCGGACCGTGCCGCCCGAGGGCGACGCGGCGCGGCATGCCGCAGCGCCGCCCGGCAGGAGAGGCTTTCAATCGGCACTGGATTTTCCGATAGAGTGCCGCGAGCGGCGCCGCCGCGCAGAGCGTCGACACGTCGATGCCCGGCGGCGGGGTCGCGATCGGAGCGGGCGCCGGCCGGCGCCCCGGTTCGGGGGTTTGGGGGATGAGACCAGTCGGGTGGGCCTTCGGGCTCCTTCTTCTATGGGCGCCCGGCGCCAATGCGGCGGAGTTGGCCGAGGACGTGGCGGCGCGCCTCTACGCGGCGGACACGCGCGGCGCGGCGGAGCGGGCCGAGGCGGCGATCGCGGCGGGCGCGGCGGGCGAGGCAGAGGGAACGGCCGAGTTCGCGCTGGGCGTCGCGCGGTTCCTCGGCGCCGTCGAGGGGCTGTTGCAGACGCTGCACCGGCACGGGCTGCACAGCGAATTTCTGGGCCCCGAGACGCTGTCCGGGCTGCCGATCCTGCGCCTGCCGGTCCTGCCGAACCCCTCGCCGCAGCCGGTCTCCTATGCCGATCTGCGCGCCATGCTCGAGCGCTTCGGCGCCGATCTGGCGGCGGCCGAGCAGGCGCTGGCCGCGGCCGGCGACCGGCCCGTGGCGCTGCCGCTTGACCTGATGCGGGTCAGGCTGGACGCGACGGATGGCGATGGCGGCGAGGTGGACCTCTTCGCCGTCTTCCTCGCCATTGCGGGACCGGCGACGCTGCGCGACGACATCGAGGAGCCGCTGAGGTTCCGCTTCGATGCGGCGGACGTGGCGTGGCTTCGCGGCTATGCGCACCTGCTGATGGCGCTGACGGACTTCCTCCTCGCGCATGATTGGGAGGAGGCCTACACGGCGACCTTCCACGGGCTGTTCCCCGACAGCTTCACGCCGCAGACGCCGCTCGCCGGAGCGACGGCCGAGCTCGCGGCCCGGCTCGAGGGCATCATGGGCGCGATCGGCCAGCAGCCTGATTGCGACCCTGCGACGCCCGATTGCCAGCAGCGCTTCGCCCTCTGGGAGGCCGAGCAGGCAGCGGCGTGGGACGAGGCGGCGTGGCTGCAGATGGCGGTCGAGGGCGGCGGCATCGCCGACGCGGTCGCCTTCCTGCACCTGATGCGCTGGCCGGTCGTCGCGCCCGAGCGCATGGCCTCGTCGCTCGGCCACCTCGAGGCGATGGTGGCGAGCAGCCGCGAGACCTGGGCGCGGGTGCTGGCCGAAACGGACGACGAGCGCGAATGGCTGCCGGCGCCGGCGCAGACGGGCATGCTGACCGGGCTCGGCATCGACGACACGGTGCTGCAGGGCTGGCAGGCCTTCCTCGACGAGTTCGAGGCGATCCTCAAGGGCGAGAAGCTGGTCGCACACTGGCGCTTCCGCCAGGGGGTGAACCTGCGGCGCATGTTCCTCGAGCCGCGGACCTTCGACGCGGTACTGCTCGCCCAGGGCTCGGCGGCGGTGCCTTACCTGGAGGACGGACCTCTGTCGGACGCGCAGGCCTGGACGCGGATCCTGCAGCTCTTCGGCGGCGATTTCTTCAGCTATTTCGTCTGGATCAACTGACGGCGGCGGGGGGTGCGAGCCCGTCGCCTACCCGCGTCGACAGCCATGGGCCCGTAGCCACGGATCCGTAGGGTGGGCGCTTGCACCTACCGTTGCTCAGTTCCAGCCGCGCATCATGTCGTTCCAGATCTTCTCGCCGATCAGGCAGTCGTATTTCGGCTGCTCGGGCGCGAACTGGACGCGCGTGACCGGCGGGCGGCCGCCGACGAATTCGAGCACCAGCTTCTGCCGCACGGCGAGGGCGAACTCGCTCCAGTCGGAGACGGGGATCACGAAGGCGGCCGGGCCGCCGATGACGCAGTCGCGATAATAGCGGTCGAGATCGGCCAGGTGCCATTGCCGGCCGATCCCCTCGTCGGTCATCAGCGGCAGGCCGTTGATGACGATGCCGCGCGCCAGCGCCGTGTCGCGCGCGGCCTCGACCGTGCGGCCATGGTTATTCGGCCCGTCGCCCGAGACGTCGATCACCCGGCGCCAGCCGTCGAAGCCGTTGCCCTCGAAGCTGGCCGCGGCCGCGTCGATCGCGCCCGAGATCGAGGTCCGGCTGAGATTGGCGTCGAACCGCGCCGTCAGCTGGGCGGCAAAGCGCTGCGCGTCCTCGGGCGCGGCGATCAGCGTCCAGTCGACGACGGTGCGCTGCGAGCCCGAGCCCGCCCATTCCATATAGGTCAGCGCCACCTGGCCCTCGGGGCCGTTGCGGATGGCGTCGATGATGTCGCGGCTGGCGATCGCCTCGGCATAGCCGCGGCGCTGGATCTCGAGCTCGTTCGCCGTCATCGAGCGGGAGACGTCGACGGCGAGCACCAGCTCGACATCGACGCGCACGTCCTCGGCCGCCGCAGGCGTCGCGGCGGCGAGCAGCGTCGCAAGTACCGGCCCTGAACGCATGCAGGAGTCTTGGCGCAGTCGCGCGCGATGTCCAGTCGCGAGAGGCGAGCGGATGCATGGAATCCGGGGCGGATCAGTCGCGGAGCGGCGATCGCGGTGACGGGTTCAGGCGGCAAGCCGGCCGGCGAGCGAGTGGGCGACCGACTGCGTGATCTCGGCATCGACGATCCGGCCCGCCCAGTCGGCGGGCGCGTCGAGGTGCACGGCCTGCAGATAGGGCGAGCGGCCGACCATCTGGCCGGGGCGGCGGCCGGGCTTTTCGATCAGCACGGGCAGGGTCCGGCCGATCTGGTCGCGCTGGAAGGCCGCCTGCTGCTCGGCCAGCAGCGCCTGCAGCCTGGCGAGCCGGTCGGCGCTGACCGGCTCGGGCACCTGTTCGGCGGTCGCCGCCGGCGTGCCGGGGCGCGGCGAATACTTGAAGGCATAGGCCTGAGCGTAGCGGACCTCGCGCACCAAAGCGAGGGTCGCCTGGAAATCCTCCTCGGTCTCGCCGGGGAACCCGGTGATGAAGTCGCCCGAGACGGCGATGTCCGGCCGGGCGGCGCGGATGCGCTCGATCAGTCGGATATAGGCCTGCGCCGTGTGGCGGCGGTTCATCGCGCGGAGCACCCTGTCCGAGCCCGCCTGCACCGGCAGGTGCACATAGGGCATCAGCTTCGGCTCCGCCCCATGGGCGGCGATCAGGTCATCGCCCATGTCGTTCGGGTGCGAGGTCGTGTAGCGGATGCGCTCGAGCCCCTCGATTCCGGCGAGCGCCCCGATCAGCCGCGCGAGGCTCCAGG
Source organism: uncultured Alphaproteobacteria bacterium (assembly GCA_963822985.1). Taxonomy (GTDB): domain Bacteria; phylum Pseudomonadota; class Alphaproteobacteria; order Rhodobacterales; family Rhodobacteraceae; genus Thermohalobaculum. Next base: position 348,836 of record CAWGJU010000006.1, read on the forward strand.
TCCCCTCTGATCCCGCCCCGTGGCCCGCCCCGTGGCCCGCCCCGTGGTACGCATTCACGTTCTGGCCCAGGAGCGTGATCTCGACCACGCCCCGCGCGATCAGGTCGCGCGCCTCGGCCAGCACCTTGTCGGCGCGCCGCGAGACCTCGGCGCCCCGCGTATAGGGCACGACGCAGAAGGCGCAGAACTTGTCGCAGCCTTCCTGCACCGTCAGGAAGGCCGCGGGTGCGCGCCTGGGCCGCAGGTCGGGCGCCAGATGGTCGAATTTCAGCTCCTCGGGCATGCCGGTGTCGAGCTGCTGGCCGAGCGCCCGGTCGGCGGCCGCCATCGCGGGCAGCCGGTGATAGGCCTGCGGCCCGACGACGAGGTCGACCAGCGGCTGGCGGCGCAGGATCTCCGCCCCCTCGGCCTGGGCGACGCAGCCGGCGACGGCGATCTTCATGCCGGGGTGTGCCGCCTTGAGCGGCTTGAGCCGGCCGAGCTCGGAATAGACCTTCTCGGCGGCCTTCTCGCGGATGTGGCAGGTGTTCAGCACGACCAGGTCTGCCCCTTCGGGCGCTTCGACCTGCGCATAGCCGGCCGCGGCCATGGCGCCGGCCATGCGCTCGCTGTCATAGACGTTCATCTGACAGCCATAGGTCTTGATGAAGACCGTCTTCGGCATGGCGGGCATCGGGGGCATCCGGTCCGGTCGTCGGCAGCGAAAAGGGCGGCGCGCGGCCGCCCTTCTAAACCCAGCCTCGCGACGAGGCAACGCGGCTTCGCGTCAGGAGGCGACCCGGTTGAGCGAGACCGGGCCGGAGCCTGACGCTTTTGCGCACGTCAGGCCGCGCGCGGCTTGCGGCCGAGGCCGATCTTCTTGGCGAGCTGCTGCCGCTTCTTGGCATAGTTCGGCGCGACCATGGGGTAGTCGTGCGACAGGCCCCACTTCGCGCGATACGCCTCCGGCGTCATGTCGTAGGCGGTCTTGAGGTGCCGCTTGAGCATCTTCAGCTTCTTGCCATCCTCGAGGCAGATGATGTAGTCGTCCGTCACCGACTTTTTCGGATTAACGGCCGGCTTCAGCTCGACCTCGGGTTCGCTTGCCGGCGCGTTCAGCCCCGACAGCGTCGAGTAGACCGTCTGGATGAGACCCGGCAACTCGCCCAGCGGCACCGGGTTGTTGGAGACGTGCGCAGCGACGATGTCGGAGGTCAGCTCCAGAAGCTCGCCGTGCTCCACTGCTTGTTCGTTCATAGCCTGAGTCCTTTGTTGAACCGGAACGGTAGGAGCAGAACTCCGATTGGCGCGACGCTTTCCCGGGCGATACATCTTTCGGACACTGCTCTGCAATCGTTTCTTTGTACCTGCCAACTTAGCCACTCCGGATAAGAAATCAATTATTAAAACATGGTTTTTGCCTGTCTCGGCAAACTGGCGGCGGCGGAAGATTAAATGCAGTTAATTCCCGGCCATGGCTTCGCTCCACGGGCGTATCAACCCCGAACAACCGTCAAAAGCCGCGGGCGTAAGCGCCCTCCCCAGCAAGCGGTCGGGGGTGTAGGGCTGGGGAAAGACCAACGCGCGCGCGAGTTCGCGAGAGAAGCCGAAGCGAGAGTAATAAGGAAGGTCACCGACCAGAACGACCCGGGCCCAGCCCAGCGCCCCGGCGTCGGCCAGTGTCTCGCGCATCATCAGCGCGCCGATCCCCTCGCCCTGGCGCGTCGGGTGGACGGCGACGGGGCCGAGCAGCAGCGCCGGCGCGCCCGCATCGCCGATGCGCACGGGCCAATAGCGGATGGCCCCGGCCAGCGCGTCATAGTCGTCGCGGACCACGGTGCAGAGCTCGCCCACCGGCGGCACGCCCTCGCGCAGCCGGTATGAGCTGAGCGCCGTCCGGCCCGGCGCGAAGGCCAGATCGAGCAGCCACTCGACCTCGGCCGCGTCCCCGGGCCGCTCGCGTAGCAGGCGGAACCTCTCGGGGGAGCCGGGCCGAGGCCCGGGCCCCGGATCGGGCCCGGATCGGGGCCAGTTTCGGGGCCAGTTTCGGGGCCAGTTTCGGGGCCAGATCCGGGCCCGGTTTCGCGCCCGGGTTCGGGGCGGGTCGGTGGTTGCATCGGGCGGCGCTTACGCTATGGCTGGCGCTGTGGCTTGGCGGGCCGGTAGCATGCGCCGCCCGACCAGACCAGACCGGACCGGCCAAGCCGGGCCGGTTCTGGCGGATCCCCGCCCTGCCCCCGAGGAGGCGTGAATGTTCTACCGCCCAAAGGATGGCCACGGCCTGCCGCACGACCCCTTCAAGGCGATCGTCGTGCCGCGGCCGATCGGCTGGGTCTCGACGCTCGACGCCGAGGGCCGGGCGAACCTGGCGCCCTACAGCTTCTTCAACGGCTGCGGCGACCACCCGCCGCTGGTGATGTTCGCGCAGAGCGGCCGCAAGAGCCGCGACGAGGGCGAGAAGGACTCGATCGCCAACATCCGCGCGACGGGCGAGTTCGCCTGCTCGGTGGTGAGCCTGGCGCTGAAGGACGCGATGAACGCCTCGACGGCGAGCTTCCCGGCGGGCGTCGACGAGTTCGAGAAGGCAGGGCTGAGCAAGGGCGAGGGACGGGCGATCCGCGCACCGCATGTCGCCGAGGCGCCGGCCGCACTCGAATGCCGGATGGTCAGGATCATCGACGACCTGCCCGTCGCGCGCGAGGGACTGATGAACATCGTCGTCATCGGCGAGGTCGTGGGCGTCCACATCAGGGACGAGGTCCTGAAGGACGGGCTGGTCGACGTGCTGACCTACAACCCCGTCGCCCGCATGGGATACATGGAGTACACGACCGTCGAGGACCGCTGGGAGATGCGGCGCCCGAAGGTCTAGCCACGAGGCGCCAGCCCGGGCGCCCCCTTCCCCGCGAACGGTGAGGGTGTTGCGGCGGTTATTGCTGGAGGGACGGATGGGACGGATCGGCATCATCGGCGGCAGCGGGCTCTACGCCATCGAGGGGCTTCAGGGCGCGGAATGGGTCCGCGTAGACACGCCCTGGGGCCCACCCTCTGACGAGATCCTGACCGGCAGCTATGCGGGCGTGCCGGTCGCCTTCCTGCCCCGGCACGGGCGGGGGCATCCGCAGAGCCCGACCTCGATCAACTATCGGGCCAACATCGACGCGCTGAAGCGGCTCGGGGTGACCGATGTCGTCTCGGTCTCGGCGGTCGGCTCGTTCCGCGAGGAGATGGCGCCCGGCGATTTCGTGCTGGTCGACCAGTTCATCGACCGGACGGTGAACCGCGAGAAGTCGTTCTTCGGCGCCGGGCTGGTCGCGCATGTCTCGATGGCCCACCCGGTCTGCGGCCGGCTGCACGACGCGCTGGCCGAGGCGGCGGGCGGCGAGGCGATCACCTGCCACCGGGGCGGCACCTATCTGGTGATGGAGGGGCCGCAGTTCTCGACGCTGGCCGAGAGCCGGATGTACCGCGAAAGCTGGGGCTGCCACGTCATCGGCATGACCAACATGCCCGAGGCCAAGCTCGCGCGCGAGGCCGAGCTCTGCTACGCGACCGTCGCCATGGTGACGGACTATGACAGCTGGCACCCGCAGCATGGCGAGGTCGACATCCAGTCGATCCTGAAGGTCGCCGGCGAGAACGCCGAGAAGGCGCGCCGGCTGGTCGCGGCCGTGGTGCCGGCGCTGGCGAACCGGCCAGCCCCCTGCCCGCATGGCTGCGACCGGGCGCTGGAGTTCGCCCTGCTGACTGCGCCCGAGCAGCGCGACGCGGGCGCGATCGCCAGGCTCGACGCGGTGGCGGGGCGCGTGCTGAACGGGCGGGGCTGAGGCCTGCTGAAGCCCGGGGGAGGAATCGCTTGATCAAGCCGGCGCGCGCCCCGATCTCGGGCGGATGGCGCGCACGCTGATCATCCTGGGGCTGGTTCTTGTCGTCGCGGGCCTGCTCTGGCCTTGGCTCGGCAAGCTGCCCCTGGGCCGCCTGCCGGGCGACATCGTCATCCAGCGCGACGGGCTGACGATCTATTTGCCGCTCGGCACGGGGCTGCTGCTGAGCGTGCTGCTCTCGGCGCTGCTTTGGATCCTGAACCGTTGAGCGATCGCAGGCGCTGCCAATCGGCGCCTGCGCGGCTGCGCATTTTGCAACGGCGCTCTTTTGCTCTAGTTAGCCAAGTTGGCCTGATCGCCCGCGGAGTTGACCGATGACCCGTTTCGCACCAAGTCTTGCGCCAAGTCTTGCATCGAGTTCTCGCAACGCGTGTCGCAACGCTGGCCGGCGTGCTGCTTCTCGGCGCCTGCGGCGTCTTTGGCGGTCCGGCCGCGCCAGAGCCCGCTTTCGAGGTGCTGCGCGAGGAGCCGCCCTTCGAGCTCCGCGCCTATCCGGCGCTGGTGGTCGCCAGCACGCCCATGGGGGCGGGCCTGGGCGAGGGCACCGGCGGCGCCTTCCGGCGGTTGTTCGGCTATATCTCGGGCGACAACAGCGGCGACCGTGAGGTCGCGATGACGGCGCCCGTGATCCAGCAGCCTGAGGTGGACGAGGCGCAGGACACGGCACAGGATTCGGCGCAGGATGAGGAAGCGGGCAGGAAGATCGAGATGACGGCGCCCGTGCTGCGGCAGCTGGCCGAGGGGGGCGAGTGGCGCATGGTGTTCGTGCTGCCCGCCGACATGACGGCCGATACGGCGCCCGTCCCGGCCGAGGACACCGTGCGGATCGACACGCTGCCGCCGCGCCGCGTCGCCGCCATTCGCTTCAGCGGCTTCTTGGGTGATTCGAACGTCATCGAGGCGCGCGAGCGGCTGATGCGCTGGATGGAGGCCGAGGGGCTCTCCCCAGCCGGGCCGGCCGAGGTCGCGGGCTACAACCCGCCCTGGACCCTGCCCTGGTTCCGGCGCAACGAGATCCTGATCCCGATCGAGGGCTGAGGCTCGCGCCACCGGCTTGCACCTGGGCCGGGGCGGGCTTTCGTCCAGGCTTGCGTCCCGGGGCCGGGCCGGGCGATGAGGGCCGGGACAGGAGGTGCCCCGATGCCCGATGCCGCAAACCCCGCCCCAGCCCCGGCGCCGCTCTTCGACCTGGACGCGCTCCGCGCCGCCAGCGCGCTCGTCCACCGGCACATGCCGCCGACGCCGCAATACGATTGGCCGCAGCTCGCCCGGCGCCTGGGGACCGAGCTGTGGGTCAAGCACGAGAACCACACGCCGATCGGCGCCTTCAAGGTGCGCGGCGGGCTGGTCTATATGGACGAGCTGAGCCGATCCGAGCCCAACTGCCCCGGCATCGTGACCGCCACGCGCGGCAATCACGGCCAATCCGTCCCCTACGCGGCCCGCGCCTATGGCATCCCCGTCACCGTGCTGGTGCCGCACGGCAACTCGGTCGAGAAGAACGCGGCGATGCAGGGCTGGGGCGCCCGGCTCGAGGTCCATGGCGCGGATTTCGAGGAGGCCCGGCAGGAGGCGGTGCGCCGCGCGGAAAGCCAGGGCCTGCACATCGTGCCGCCTTTCGCCGAGCCGCTGGTCAGGGGCGTCGGCACCTATGCGCTCGAGCTCTTCGAGGCGGTGCCGGAGCTCGACGTCGTCTATGCGCCGATCGGCATGGGCTCGGGCGTCTGCGGGCTGATCACGGTGCGCGATCTGCTCGGGCTGTCGACCGAGATCGTCGGCGTCGTCTCGACGGGCGCCGACTGCTATGCCCTCAGCCACGAGGCCGGGCATGTCGTGCCCACGAACACCACGCACACGGTGCTGGGCGACGGCATGGACTGTCGCGCGCCGTGGGAGCAGCCGGTGGAGATCATCCGGCGCGGGGCGTCCCGCATCGTGCGGGTCAGCGACGACGAGCTGGCCGAGGCCATGCGCGCCTTCTACGCCGATACCCACAATGTGGCCGAAGGGGCCGGCGCCGCCGGGCTCGCCGCCGCGCTGCAGGAGCGCGAGCGGCTGGCGGGCAAGCGTGTCGGCGTGATCCTCTCGGGCGGCAATGTCGACGCCCGGCTCTTCGCCCGCGTTCTGCAGGGCGAGACGCCGACGCGCCCCGCTGCGGGGTGAGGCCGGCCCATTCGGGCCGCCGCATCGTCGTCGCCCGCCTATACCGGGCGACCTCCCGCTTCGTAGATACCCCGCTCGAGCCGTGGAATGAAGGGATCGTCGGGCGCCGGCCAGGCGGTCAGAGCTCGGCCAGCCAGTTCGAGTGCACCCATCCCGTGGTGTCGGGATGGCCGTTCTCGACCTTGGCGACGAGCCACCAGGGGCCGGCGCGCTCGACCACCGCCACCCTCGTGGCCCGCGGCAGCAGCTCGATCCGCGGCGCGCCGACGCCGGCGCCGCTGCGCATGTTGAGCCCCGAGACCGCCGAGACCTCGAAGAGATTGCTCTCGGCGCCGTCATCGGCCTGGCCGAAGGCCAGCGCGCGGAAGCGCTCCATGTCCCAGGCCGGTCCGGGGTCGGTCTTGCGGATCGGCGAGATGTCGTCATGGCCGATGACCTCGCCGATCCCGATGCCATAGGCCTCGGCGATGGCGGCCACCGCACGGGCGGCCGCGTCGATCTGGGCGGCGTCGAAGACCTCCCAGCCGCAGACATGGCCCGGGCTGTTGCGGTGCGCCGCCTGGATGACGCGGGCGTCCTCGACCGGCGCGCCCGTCCAGCTGCGCCAGGCGCCCGGCCCCCCCTGCAAGGCGCCCCAGTTGACCAGCTCGATGCCGACCGAGTGGTCGTTCAGGCCCTGCAGCCCCTTCCAGCTCGACCGGCCGGCGTGCCAGGCCTTTTGATTCAGGTCGACCAGCTGCGTCACCGCGCCGTCGGCGCCGATCACCAGATGCGCCGAGGCCTTGGCGCGGGGGTTGCGGAACCAGTCGATCGAGCTGCGTGCCGAGCCGCTGGCGGTGAAATGCATGACGATGTATTTCGGCCGGCCGTCGCGCAGCGCGCCGCCCTTGTTGGGCGTCGGCACGAAGGCGACGGCCGCGCCGTCGTCCCGCAGCAGGCGGTGGTTCTTGATATGCATGTCTGAAAACTCCTTCGCCGCAATCTCGTCGGCGCGGGATTTTCCGACAATTTCACCAAGATTCGATTGTCTCCCGGCCATGCGCGCGCGAGAAAGCCTGTGATCAGGGCCGCCGGGCGGAGACCCGCATGCACGAGACCAAAGAGATCCGCGACTATATCCGCACGATCCCGGACTTTCCCGTGCCCGGCGTGCAGTTCCGCGACGTGACGACGCTCTTCAACGATGCGACCGGCTTTCGCATGGCGATAGACGCGCTGGCCAACCCCTATACGGGCGAGCGGCTGGACGCGGTGGTCGCGATGGACGCGCGCGGCTTCATCCTGGGCGGCGCCGTGGCCTACAAGCTGGGGCTGCCCTTCGTGCCGATCCGCAAGCGGGGCAAGCTGCCGGGCGCGAAGATCAGCCAAGCCTACGCGCTCGAATATGGCGAGGACGAGGTCGAGATCCACGAGGACGCGCTGGCGGCGGGGGCCCGCGTCCTGCTGGTCGACGACCTGCTCGCCACAGGCGGGACGGCCGAGGCGGGCGTGCGGCTGCTCGAGAAACTGGGCGCCGAGCTTGTCGCGGCGGCCTTCGTCATCGACCTGCCCGATCTGGGCGGGCGCGAGCGGCTGGAGGGGCTGGGGATCGACGTTCACACGCTCTGCGAGTTCGACGGCGAATGAACGCCGCCGACATCATCGCCGCGCGGTTGGCGGCGGCCGGCTGCCGGCTGGCTTTTGGCATCCCCGGGGGCGAGGTGCTGGCGCTGGTCGACGCGCTGGAACGCGCCGGCATCCGCTTCGTGCTGACCAAGCACGAGAACGCCGCGGGCTTCATGGCCGAGGGCGTCTGGCACGCGACGGGCGCGCCGGGCGTGCTGCTGGCGACGGTCGGGCCCGGCATCGCCAACGCCTTCAACGTGGTCGAGAACGCCCGGCAGGACCGCGTGCCGCTGCTGGTGCTGGCGGGCAGCGTCGATGCCGGCGAGGCGCTGAGCTATAACCACCAGGTGTTCGACCACGGGGCGGTCTTCGCCCGCTCCTGCAAGGCGAGCTTCACGGCGCAGGACGGCGCGGTCGACGTGATGATCGACAAGGCGATAGGCCTTGCGCTCGCGAGCCGGCCGGGGCCGGTGCACATCGACCTGCCGATCCGGCTGGCCGAGCGTGACCAGCCGGCGCCGCGCGCCTGGCGCCATGGGCCGCCGCTGCCCGCCGCCCCGGGCCCAGGCGAGGCGCTGGAGCGGGCGCGGGCGCTGTTCGCCGGGGCCGAGCGCCCGGTGATGATGGCGGGGCTCGACGTGCTGAACGAGCCTGGCGGGGCGCAGGCGGTGTGCGCCTTCGTCGAGCGCCACGGGCTGCCGCTGCTGACGAGCTACAAGGCCAAGGGCGTGCTGCCCGAGGACCACAAGCTGTCGCTGGGCGGGCACGGGCTCCGCCCCCGCGCCGACGCGCTGGTGCTGCCGGTTTTCGAGGCGGCGGACTGCATCATCTCGGCGGGCTACGACCCGATCGAGATGCGCATCGGCTGGCAGAACCCCTGGGACCCCGCCAAGGTCATCGAGTTCGCCCACGGCACCAACGACCACGACATGCACCATGCGGCGCTGTCCTGGGTGTGCTCGGTCGCCGGCGGCCTGGCGGCGCTGGATGGACCCGGCCCCACCCCGGCTCGCCCTCGCTGGCCGGGCGGCGAGGCGGCGGCGATGCGCGAGGCCTATTGGCAGGCCTTTGGCGCCGGCGATGGCTGGGGGCCGGCGCAGGCCATCGCCGAGATGCTGGCCGTCGCGCCGGCCGAGACGACGATCACCATCGACTCGGGCGCGCACCGCATCCTGCTCAGCCAGCAGTGGCGGGCCCGGCATCCGCGCGCGGTGCTGCAGTCGACGGGGCTCTGCACCATGGGCTGCGCCCTGCCGCTCGCCATGGGGTACAAGCGGGCGCGGGCCGAGGCGCCGGTGATCGCCTTCACCGGCGATGCGGGGCTCGAGATGGTGCTGGGCGAGCTCGGCACGCTGCGCGACATGGGCCTGCCGCTGGTGATCGTGGTCTTCGTCGACCGCAGCCTGTCGCTGATCGAGCTCAAGCAGCGGCGCTCGGGCCTGCAGAACGCCGGCGTCGACTTCGGGCGGACGGATTTCGCCGCGATCGCGAGGCTCTATGGCGGCCTGGGCGTGACGGTGCGGGGCGCCGGCGAGGCCGGGCCGGCGCTGGCCGAGGCGCTGGCGGAGACGCGGCCGGGCCGGTTCACGCTGATCGAGGTCGAGCTGCCGCGCCGCGCCTATGACGGGCTGTTCTGAACAGGGAGGCAGATCAATGGGTAGGGTACGAAGCGACGCTGGCCGAGATGGGGATTGCGCTGCCAGAGCCGGTGGCGCCGGTGGCCGATTACGTGCCCTGGGTGCGGACGGGCAATCTGGTCTTCGTCTCGGGCCAGGTGTCGATCGGCGGCGACGACTTGATCGCGGGCCGGCTCGACGCGAGCGACCACGCGGCGGACGGCGTGCCGGCGCCCGGCTCGAAGCTGGGGCTGGCGGTCGGCGCCGCAACCCTTTGCGCCGTCAACGTCCTGGCGCAGCTGAAGGCGGCGGTCGGCGATCTCGACCGGGTCGTGCGGGTGGTGAAGCTGACGGGCTTCGTCAATGCCGATGCCGAGCTTCACCCAGCATCCGCAGGTGGTGAACGGCGCCTCGTCGCTGATGATCGGCGCCTTCGGCGACAAGGGCCGGCACGCGCGGGCGGCGGTCGGCTGCTCGAGCCTGCCGCTCGGCGCCCTCTGCGAGGTCGAGGCGATTTTCGAGGTGGAATGACGCCGCCGAAGGCGCGGGCCGACCCGATGCTTCGGGCCGCGCATCCGGTTCGGCCCGGTCAGATGCCCGCCGCGCGGGCGGCGCCGAGGGCCAGGAACGCCGCCAGCGCGGCCGCGCCGGCGAACAGGCCGAGAAGGGCGCCGAGCGCCCGCACCGGATGCTGGCGGACCGGCGAGAGGCGGGCGAGCCGCCGCCAGGACCATGGCGAGCCCCGGGTGCAGAGGCGGGCGCAGAGGCGGGCGAGCAGCACGAGCGCCAGCGGAAAGCCGCCGAGGAGCGCGGCCCAGACATAGATGCCGGAGAGGCCCTCGAGGCGCAGGGCGGCGAGCAGCGTCTCGGGGATCACGGCGAGCGCCGTGCGCGCCGAGCCGCCGAAACTGCCCGCCGTGCGGGCATAGAGCGCGAAGGTGGCGGCGCTGACGGCGACGAGCGCCGCGAGCCGGATGCCGAGGTCGAGCGCCATGAAGCCCAGCACGCCACGGGGCCGGGCGCGGGCGATGCGCGGCGCGAGCGGGCCGATCATGGCGGCCGCGGCCCAGTCGACGAGAAAGACGGTGACGAGACCGCTTGCCAGCAGCCGGCCGGCGAAGCGGGCGAACGCGTCGGCGTCGGCGAAAATGCCTGCCGGCAGCCGGGGCGTCGCCAAGGCCCAAAGGAGGGCCGCGACCCCCAGGCAGCCGAGCGCGCTGCGCAGGAGGTGGGCGGCGAGGCCCCACGGCCGCGGGTTGGCGATGCCGGCGGCAAGCAGCGCGGCCGAGAAGGCGGCCGCGGCTTCGGGCGACGGCGACCGGCCGGCGGCAAGGGCGGCGGCGAAGGGCGCCGTCGCCGCGCGCGGGCAGGCGCCGGTCGCCATTCCAGAGGAGCAGCGTCACCGCAGCGGCGATGGCGGCGGCGATGGCCAGCCGGGCCGCCAGACCGGCGAAAGGGGCCACGCCGGGATCCACGGGCGTCGGACCGCCCTCGGCCCGGCGCCCTCAGCCTTGGCCCTGCCAACCGCCCATCTGGCAGATCGCCCGCCATTCCTCGGGGCCGACCGGCACGACTGAGAGGCGGGATTGCCGGATGAGCGCGAAATCGGCGAGGCGGGGGTCGGCCTTCATCTCGGCCAGGGTCACGGGGCGCGGCATGGGCCCCACCGCGCGGACGTCGACGCATTCCCAGCGAGGGTCGTCGGTCGTGGTGTCGGGGTGCGCCTCGGCCACGACCTCGACCACGCCGACGATCCGCTTCTCGTCGACCGAGTGGTAGAAGAAGCCGAGATCGCCGACCTGCATCGTCTTCATGTTGTTGCGCGCCTGGTAGTTGCGCACGCCGTCCCAGTGGCCGCCCTTGGCCCCCAGCGCGACTTGGTCGTCCCAGCCAAAGGCGCCCGGTTCCGACTTGAAGAGCCAATAGGCCATGCGAGACGCCTCCCCCTTGTGCCGAACCATTCTAGGCGCCGGGGCCGAAACGCCAAGCCGGCAAACCGCGCCGGAACCGAGAATGGCCGGAGGCACGGCGTTTGCCCGTGTTCCCGACCATGAAGTCGACACCGCGGGGCTCCTGTCACGCCGGATCAGGGCGCGTTCAGCCGTTCGGCGGCCAGCGCGGCGGTGGCCTCGGGCGTGCCGTCGGCGGCGATGCGGGCCCAGGCGATCGGCCCCGGGTCGCGGCCGAGCTGGATCGTCACCACGCCGGCATCCGCATCCGAGACGTCCGCCCGGCGCGCCGCGACGCGGGCACGCAGGACCGCGGCCGGCGCCTCGAGCCAGAGGCCGGCGAAAGGGCAGCCGAGCCGGCGGGCGAGGGCCTCGACGGCGTTGCGTTCCTCGGCGCGCAGATGCGCGGCGTCGACGATGACCGGGTGGCCTGCGCCGAGCGCGAGGGCGGCGCGGAACAGCGCTTCGCCATAGACGCGTTCGGCGGCGGCGAGGGTGTAGAGCTCGGCCGGCAGGCGGCGGGTCTCGGGCACCCCGTGCAGGCCTTTGCGGATGCCGTCCGAGCGCAGCACGACGGCGCCAACTCGCGCGGCGAGCGCGCGGGCGACGGTGGATTTGCCCGTGCCGGAGAGCCCCCCGATGGCGACGAGCCGCGCCTGGGGCGGCGTGGCGAGAGAGGCGAGGGACTGGGCGAGATAGGCGCCCGCCGTAGCGAGGCGGGGATCGGGGTGCTTGCGTTCACTGGCCTCGGCGCGGGGGGCCGCCCCCTCTCTCCGGTCCTCCCCCACAAAGCGGGGCGGAGCGGGCGGCGCTGCTTGACCGCCTGAAGGGGCGGCCTCGGCGGGCGTCGCCTGCACGGCGAGGGCGCCGACCTTGGCGCGGATGGCGGCGCGCACGGCCTTGTAGAGCGGCAGGAGGGCGAGGCCCGCATAGGCCGTCCCGATATCGGCGCCCGGGGCCGTGGCCATCGCCTCGGCCCAGGCGTTCAGCACCGGGGGGCCGAGCTCGGCGTGGCCGCGGTGCTCGAGGTCCATCAAGAGGAAGGCCAGGTCGAAGAGCGGGTCGATGTCCGAGAAGGCGTCGTTGAAGTCGATGGCGTCGAAGGGCGCGGGCTCGCCCCGCCAGAGGACGATGTTGCCCAGGTGGAGATCGCCATGGCAACGGCGGGCCCGGCGGTGCTGGATCAGGGGTCCGAGCCGTTCATGCGCCTCGCGCAGGGCCTGGAGGAGCCGGTCGACCTCGGGCCCAAGCAGCGGGCGAAGTCCGCGGAGCTGCGGGTCGCGGCCGCGCGCCATGGCCGGCAGGTCGCCGGTGCCGGGGCGCAGCGCGGCCCCTCGATGCATGGCGGCGATGGCGCGGCCGGTGCGGTGCATGAGCTCGGGTCTCAGGCGGCCATCGGCCGCCATGCGGTCGAAAAGCGCCTCGTCGGGGAAGCGGCGCATGACGCTGACGGGCTCGGCATCGTCGGTAAGCTTGCCGGGCCGCGTCAAGCGGAGGGCGCCGTCGCCGCCGACCGGGCTCTCGCGGACCAGGCCGGCGAGGCCGAGGCCCAGGCCCGGCGCCGTGCGCTCGTTCTGCTCGGCCTCGCGCCGAGCGGCGGCGCGCCGGCGGCCACGGGTGGAGTAATCGAGCCAGCCATAGTCGACCGGGCGGCGGAGCTTCAGGGCGCGGTCGTCGACAAGAAAGATGGCCGCCGTGTGCGTGTCGATGCGCCGCGGGGTCTCGCCGCCATGCGTGGCGGGATCGGCCAAATGGGCGGCGAAGGCGTCGAAGGCGGCGTGGTCGTCGGTCATGGCGGCGTCAGGCCTGGGCGGGCATCACGCCGTCACTCGCGGCGGAGCGGGCGGTTGTAGAGGCGGGCGACCGCCTCGGGGACGGCCATGCGGGCCTCGACCAGCGCCGCGACGACCTCGGTGATGGGGGCCTCGACGCCCAGGCGGCGGGCGTAGTCGAGGGCGGCGCCGGCCGTCGCCACGCCTTCGTATGTGCCCAACTCGGGGGCCTCGCCGCGCTCGCCGAGCGCGACCCCGTAGCGGAAGTTGCGCGACTGGGCCGAGGTGCATGTCAGCGCGAGATCGCCGAGGCCCGAAAGGCCGCCGAGCGTCTCGGGGTTGGCGCCGGCGGCGGCGGCGATGCGCGAGAGTTCGGCAAAGCCGCGGGCCAGCAGCGCGGCCCTGGCCGACTCGCCATAGCCCGCGCCGATGGCGGCGCCGCAGGCGATGGCCATGACGTTCTTGAGTGCGCCGCCGAGCTCGACGCCGACGAGGTCGTGCGACAGGTAGGGGCGCAGGCTGGGGGTGGCGAGGCGTTGCTGGAGGGCGTCGGCCTCGGCGGCGTCGGTGGCGAGCGTCACGGCCGTCGGCAGGCCGCGGGTGAGGTCGTCGGCGAAGGAGGGGCCCGAGAGGACAGCGAGCGGGCCCAGCGAATATCCGCGGCCGAGCTCGGCCGCGATCTGGCTCTGCCGCATCAGGGTGCCGCGCTCGAGGCCCTTGGCGGTGAGGACGAGAGGCGCGCCGGGCGGCAGGTCGGGGGCCAGCGCGGCCAGGACGCCGCGGGTCGCCTGGGCCGGGACAGCGGCGATGACGAGCTCGGCGCCCGCCAGCGGCGCCGGGCCGCTCTCGCGGTGCCAGAAGGCGACGTCCGCGCCGGCGCCGCGCAGCGAATGGCCGAGCGCCGTGCCCCAGGCCCCCCGGCCGATGATGGCGATGCGGGTCATGCGGGCGCGCCTCCGATCGCAGCGGGCGGCGGGGTGTGTGGCGTACCTCCACCCGTTCCCCTTAAGGGAGAGGGGAGGCGGATATGACCGACGGCGGCGCCCTTCAACTCACGGATTGCGGCGACGCCGGGCGTGTGCCGGGCCGCCCTGCCCCCTCCCCGCCAGGGGAAAGAGAGGCGCGCGACTGCGGCGGCGCTGACCATGCGGAACCTCATGCCTTGGCGCCGCGCTTGCCGGCGCCGAGCATCGGGGCGGCGGCCTCGTCGAGGGGCCAGCGGGGGCGGGCCGTGACGGGGGTATGGGCAAGGCCGGCGGCGTGCCGCTCGAGGCCAGCCCAGGCGATCATCGCGCCGTTGTCGGTGCACAGCGCGAGCGGCGGGGCGACGAGGCGGAAGCTTTCCGCCCCGGCGGCCTGGTGGAGCGCGGCGCGCAAGGGAGTGTTCGCGGCGACGCCGCCGGCAACGGCGAGAGTTCGCGCGCCATCCGTCCCCTGGGCGGCGGCGAAGCGGCGCATGGCGCGGCGGGTCTTCGCCGCCAGCACCTCGGCGGTGGCGGCCTGGAAGGCGGCGCAGAGGTCGGCGACGTCGCGGCGCCAGAGCCCGCCCTGCGCGGCGACGAGCGTGTCGCGGGCGCGCACGACGGCGGTCTTGAGGCCGGAGAAGGAGAGGTCGCAATCGTCGCGCTCGATCAGCGGGCGGGGCAAGGCAAAGCGGGCTGGGTCGCCCCCACTGGCGGCGCGCTCGACCTCGGGGCCGCCGGGAAAGCCCAGGCCCAACGTGCGGGCGACTTTGTCGAAGGCCTCGCCCGGTGCGTCGTCGATCGTGCCGCCGAGGCGGCGGTAGCGGCCGAGCGCCTCGACGGCGAGGAACTGGCAGTGGCCGCCCGAGACGAGGAGGAGGAGGTAGGGATAGGGGATCCCGTCGGTGAGGCGGGGGGTGAGCGCGTGGCCCTCGAGGTGGTTGACGCCGATCAGCGGCAGCCCGGCGGCGGCGGCGAGCGCCTTGGCGGTCATCACGCCGACCAGCACGCCGCCGATCAGGCCGGGCCCTGCGGTGACGGCGATGGCGTCGAGGTCGGCGAGGGTCGCGCCGGCCTCGGCGAGCGCGCGCTCGATGACGAGGTCCGCGCGTTCGGCATGGGCACGGGCGGCGATCTCGGGGACGACGCCGCCGAAGCGGTCGTGCAGGTCGGCCTGGCCGAAGACGGCGTTCGACAGGATGCGGCCGGGGCCGGAGCAGGAGCCGTCGCCCATCGCCTCGCCCGTGCTCTCGCTGCGGACGACGGCCGCCGCGGTTTCGTCGCAGCTCGATTCGATGCCGAGGATGGTGGTGGCCATCGCCTCTCGCGCCTTTCCGGCTCTCGCGCCCGTCGGCCCGCGCGATTGCGCGCGGGCGCCTGGTCGCTTAATCCGAGGCTTAACTGGGGCGGCTGGCCAAGGGAAGCAACCGCATGACACCGACACCCGAGCGGCCGCTGCGCATCGGCACGCGCGGTTCGGCCTTGGCGCTGGCCCAGGCGCACGAGACGCAGCGTCGGCTGATGCGGGCGCATGGGCTGCCCGAGGCGGCCTTCGCCGTCGAGGTGATCCGCACGACGGGCGACCGGGTGCAGGACCGGCCGCTTGCCGAGATCGGCGGCAAGGGCCTGTTCACCAAGGAAATCGAGGAGGCGCTGCTGGCGGGCACCATCGACATCGCCGTGCATTCCATGAAGGACATGCCGACGGTGCTGCCGGCCGGGCTGGAGATCGCGGCGCTGCTGCCGCGGGAGGATGTGCGCGACGCCTTCGTCAGCGGCCGCCATGCGGGCATCGCGGCGCTGCCCCGGGGGGCGGTGGTCGGCTCGTCATCGCTGCGGCGCCGGGCGCAGCTGCTGAACCGGCGGCCGGACGTCCACGTGGTGGAGTTCCGCGGCAACGTGCAGACGCGGCTGCGCAAGCTGGAGGAGGGCGTGGCCGACGCGACCTTCCTGGCCGTCGCCGGCCTGCGGCGGCTGGGCATGGACGAGGTCATCCGCGCGCCCGTGGAGCCGGAGGAGATGCTGCCGGCCGTAGCGCAGGGCGCGATCGGCATCGAGGCGCGGGCGGGCGACGAGGCCGTGGCGGCTTTGCTGGTGCCGATCAATGACGGCGCCACGGCCCAGGCGCTGGCGGCGGAGCGGGCCTTCCTGGCGGGGCTCGACGGGTCGTGCCGGACGCCGATCGGCGGGCTGGCCATCCTGCGGGACGGCGGGCTGTGGTTCCGCGGCGAGATCATCCGGCCGGACGGGTCCGAGCGGATCGCCACCGAGCGGCACGGCCCGGCGGCGGATGCCGCCGCCATGGGCCGCGACGCCGCCGACGAGCTGCGGGGGCGCGCCGGACCGGGGTTCTTCGATCCCGGATGATCGAGCCGGATGTGTGGCCCGTGGTGAGTGGGCTGGAGTGAATGGGTTGGGGTGAATGGGCCGGAATGAACGCGGCTTGGTCCTGCTGACGCGGCCGCCGGGCGAGAACGCAGGGCTGGGCGGCGAGCTCGCGCGCCTGGGCGCCACCTGCCTGGAATGGCCGCTGACGCGGATCGTGCCGCTGATCGAGCGGCTGGAGGTGCCGGCGGAAACCGAGGCGATCCTTTTCACCTCGGCCAATGCGGTGCGAGCCTTTGCCGCGGCCTCGCCGGTGCGCGATCTGCCGGTCTTCACGGTGGGAGACCGGACGGCGGCGGTGGCGCGCGAGGCCGGCTTCGCGCAGGTGACGAGCGCCAGGGGCGATGCGCGCGACCTGGCGCGGCTGGCGCGCGCGACGCGCTGGCGCCGCTTCCTCCACCCGCGCGGGCGCGAAGCGGCGGAGCTGGACCTCGAGGGGGCCGAGGAAGGGGTCGAGGTCCGGGCGCCCATCGTCTATGCGGCCGAGCCGGCCGGGCCGCCGCCGGCCGAGGTGGCGAAGGCCTTCGCCACCGGCGCGCTCGGCCTCGTCACCCTGTGGTCGCCGCGCAACGCGCTGATCCTGCGCGATTGGCTGGCGAGGGCGCGGCCGCCGCTGGCGGCGACCCGGCTGCTCGGCATCTCCGAGGCCGCGGTCGCCCCGTTGCGGGGCGAGGGCTTCGCCGAGGTGCTGGTGGCGGAGCGGCCGGACGCCCGGTCGATGGCCGAACGCGCGACGCAGGCGCTGCGGCAATAAGTCGGCCAAGGGATTGTGCTTCGCGGCAGCGCAAAATAACGTAGGATTTCGGAGGGGCTGGCGAACAGAACGGTCGCGCCCGGGAAGCAGCGACAGGAGTTCCTGATGGCAAAGCGACCGTCCAGGGATCGCGGCAGGAATGGCGCCAGGAACCAGCCCAGGGATTCGGCCAGGGATCCGGCCAGGGATCCGGCCAGAGACCAAGCCGGGGATCGGGAGGCGCAGGCCGGCGGTCAGGACGACCCGACGCGCGAGGTCGCGCCGGGTACGCCCGAGGCGACGGATGCCGGATCTGGCGTCCGGCCGGCGGAGACGCCGGATTCTGGGACGTCTACGGGCGATTCCATGGCCGATGACGCGGCGCCGCGCCTGACCGGCCGCGACGACGATCTCGACGGCGACCTGGGAGGCGAGCGCCCCGATGCGCAGGCTGCGGCGCGGGCCGGAATTGCCGACCGCACCGTCCCTTCGCTGGAAGGCAGTCCGATCGGCGCCGAGCCGGCCGAGACCCCCCACGCCGAGGACCAACACGCCGCCGAGCACGAGGAGCATCATGCGCGGTCCGGCTTTGCCGCCACCGCGCTCAAGATCCTGATCTTCGTCCTGGTTATCTTCGGGCTCTCGCTGTGGCTCGTGCCGATGGTGGCGCCGCATCTGCCGGCGGGGCTCGCCCGTGTGCTGATGCCGGGCCAGGCCGAGCTCGACCAGCAGTTGGCGGCGCTGGGCGACCGTATCGAGTCGAGCACCGGGCAGATCTCGGCCGATGTCGCCGCCATGCGCCAAGACATCGCCACGCTGACCGAGCGGCTGGGCACCGTCGAGCAGACGGCCGGCTCGGCCCGCACCGAGTCCGAGGCCGCGCGCAAATCGGCCGAGGAATCGGCCGCCTCGGCGCAGACCAACGTCGTCGCCGGCGAGACCGTCAGCCGGGCCGAAGCCGCGGCGCGCGAGGCGAGCGGGCTGGCCGACACGGCGACCACGGCCGCGACGGAGGCCGGTAAGGTCGCCTCGGCCGCGGCCCGCGACACCGCCTCGCTGGCGCGGCGGATGACTGATTTCGACGCGCGCCTCGCGGCGCTCTCGGACCAGATCGACGCGGTCAACGAAAGCCTGGCCGGCGGCGGCGCCGATGGCGAGGCGGCGGCGCCGGAGCTGGCCGCGGCCTTTGCAGCGGTCAAATCCGAGGTTGAGTCGCTCAAGACGCAGCTGGGGCAGGCCGACCTGGTGACCGAGACCGAGGCGCAGCGCTTCGCCACGCAGGACGACCTGCGCTCGGCGCGCACCGCGCTCGAGGCCGAGATCGGCAAGGCCATCGCCAGATTGCCGGCACCGCAGCAGATCGTCGTCGAGGACCAGCTGAACCAGCTGCGGCAGAACGCCGAGTCCAAGGTCTCGCAGGTGATCGACCGGGTGGACACGCTGGAGAAGACCGCCGCGCAGGCGGCCGACACGGCCACGGCGGCCGAGCAGGCGGCCAACACGGCCGTCGCCAAGGTCGACGAGGCGATCCGGCAGGCATCGCTGCGCTCGGCGGCCGCGGCGCTGACCAGCCGGCTGGAGAACGGCGTGCCCTATGCCGGGGCGATGGCCGAGGTCGCGAGCCTGCAGGGCACGCCGCCGCCGGCGCCGCTGGCCGCGCCGGCCGAGGCAGGGGTGGCGACCACGGCCGAGCTGCTGCGCCATTTCGGCCAGCCGGCGCAGGCCGCGATCAAGGCCGATATCGAGGCGCGGGCCGGCAGCGGTCTGCTCGCGCAGGCGAGCGCGCGCGTCGAATCGGTGATCGCCGGCCGGCCGGCGAGCGAGCTGCCCGGCGACAGCGTCGAGGCGATCCTGTCGCGGGTCGAGGCGCGGCTGCGCGCCGGCGACCCGGCGGCGGCGCTGGCCGAGGCCGGGACGCTGCCCGCGCCGGCGCAGGCGGCGCTCGGGCCTTGGCTGGCCGAGCTGACGGCGCGCGTCGCCGCCACGCAGGCGGCGGCGGACTGGCTGGGCGCGGCAGGAAAAACCTCGACGGTGGGGGGCTGAGATGCTGCTGGGCCCGATCTTCTATGTCCTTGGCCTGCTGGTCGTCATCCTGGCCGGCGGCGTCGCGCTTAACTACCTGGTCGAGGAGCCGGGGCGACTCGTCGTCTACTACAATGACCGGGTGCACGAGCTGACGCTGTTCGAGGCGGCGGTGGTTCTCGTGCTGCTGATCCTCGCGGTGATGCTGGTGTTCCTCGTGCTGCGGATCCTGGTCGCGCTGATCCGCTTCATCGCTGGCGACGAGACGGCCTTCTCGCGCTTTTTCGCCCGGCGGCGCGAGCGGCGCGGCTTCGACGCGCTGTCCAAGGCCTATGTGGCGCTGGCGGCCGGCGACGGGACGCGCGCCAAGCGCTCGGCCGAGCGGGCCGAGGCCAAGCTGATGCGCCCGGGGCTGACGCGGCTCGTCAACGCCCAGGCCGCCGAGCTGGCCGGCGACGAGGCGCGGGCGCGCACCTATTACCGTGCGCTGCTGACCGAGCGGCAGACCGCCTTCGTCGGCACGCGCGGCCTGCTGAAGCTGGCCATGAAGTCGGGCGACACCGACCGCGCGCTGAAGCTCGCCGAGCATGCGCGCGAGCTCAAGCCCAAGGACCCGGAGATCCTCGAGGCGCTCTACACCCTGCACAGCCAGCGCTTCGACTGGGCTGCGGCGCGCCGCACGCTGGCGGCGCAGGCCAAGGCCGGGCACCTGCCCCCGCCTGAGGCGCATCGGCGCGACTCGGCGCTGGCGCTGGCGCAATCCGAGGACGCCGCGGGGCTCGGCGATGCGGAGAAGGCGCGCGCGCTGGCCGTCGAGGCGGCGAAGCTCGATCCGGGCAACACCGCCGCGGTCACGACGGCAGTGCGCTATCTGATCGATTCGGGCGCGAAGCGCGCGGCGACCAAGACGGTAACCGACGCCTGGCGGGTGCGGCCGCACCCGCAACTGGCGGCGGCGTTCGCGGCGATAGAGCCGGACGAGGCGCCGGCGGCGCGGCGGCGGCGCTTCGAGCAGCTGTTTACGCTGCACCCGGACCACCCGGAGACCAAGTTCCTGCGCGCCGAACTGGCGCTCGCCAACCGCGACTGGACGGGCGCGCACGCGGCCATCGACGAGCTGCGCGAGACCGAACCCTCGGCGCGCAGCTGCGCCATCATGGCGGCGATCGCCCGCGGCCGCGGCGAGCCCGACCATGTGGTGCGCGCCTGGCTCGCGCGTGCGCTCGGCGCGCCACGCGACGAGGCGGCCGAGATCGCCATCGCGCAGTCGACCATGCTGCCGCTGCTGGTCGAGAGCGACGAGCCGCGCTCGCCGGGAGCGGGCGCCGGGCCGCGGGTCCTTCCCGAGGCGGCGGTGGCCGGGACCGGGGCCGAGGCGGCGGCCGGGGCGCGGTCTGGCGCACCGGTTGGTGCCGGAGCGAGCGCACGGCCTGCGCGCGATGCGGAGGATGCCGCTGTCGCGCGCGACCCCGCCGATCTGGCCGGCGCCGCCGGTCCCGAGGTCCCGCGCGCCGAACCCAAACCCCGCGTCGCTGGCGCCACCTGAGGCCGCGCGAGCGAGACCGGGCTGAAGCGGCGAGCCGCTTGCGCGGCTTGGGCTCGACGGGAATTGGGGCTTTAGCTTGGCGGGTCCATTTTACGTTTGCCGTCCCGCCCCGGCCAGTGTAGGAGACGGCGCGCCCGGGCCGGTGTAGCTCAGCTGGTAGAGCACGTCATTCGTAATGATGGGGTCGGGGGTTCGAGTCCCTTCACCGGCACCACTGTCAACCCTGGTCAGCGTTGATTTCGCAGGATTCCTCAGGTTTTCCGACCCTCAGGCCTCGATTTCTGCCCCACAATCTGCCCCACAGCGCGGGCTGCGCCGGTCGTGAAAGCAGCAGAGTTGGCGCGAAGCCGAAAGGAGCGGCCGGGTGGACCGAAGGTGCATCCGATCAGGCTCCGTCTCTGCCGGATTGCCGCCGAGGCTTGATGCCGGTTCGCCGGGGACGCCGCTCTCAGACGGGAGGGTAATCAGCCGAAGCGCTGCGAGCGCTTAAACCGCTCAGCAGCACGACGCGTGGCCGGACTGAAGGAATTGGGTCTGCCAGCACCGCCGCCGACGTGAACTCGGTGCCGTTGTCGCTGACGACCGTTCCAGGCCGGCCGCGCGCCGCGATCATCGCGCTCATCTCCCGGACAACCCGTTTCCCGGACGAGGACGTGTCGGGCACGGCGGCGAGGTACTTGGTGACGTCGTCGATGATCGTCAGCACCCGGAACGGTCGGCCATCGGCCAACTGGTCGTGAACGAAGTCCGTCGACCAGCGGCTGTTCGGCCCGGCCGGCTTTGGGATCGGCGTGCGCGCAACCGCGATCCGGCGCCGCGACCGACGCCGGCGCACCGCCAGGCCCTCCTCGCGATAGAGCCGCTGGGTCTTCTTGCGGTTCACGGCCCAGCCCTCGCCGCGGAGCAGGACATGCAGCCGGCGATAGCCGAACCGTCGGCGCTGATCGGCCAGCTCCCGCAGCCGTGCGCGCAGCGCGCCGTCGTCGGGGCGCCTGGCGCGGTACCGAATCACGCTCCGGTCTGCCGCAAGCATGGTGCACGCCCGCCGCTCGCTCATCTCGAGGCTCGTCCTCAGATTTCAGATGCGCGACCGCCTCCCGCCTGGCGGCGGGCGTCAACATTTTATTTTGTCAGCAGATCCTTCAGCCCGTTCGCCATTGTCGCTCGGACCAATGGCGCGACATGGCTCCTCGTGGATGCGTACGGGCGCGCTCAATCCAATACGACCCGCGGGCAGGCAGCGCCCCATCGCGCCGACAACTCGGAGAGCCGGCTGTCAACACGCCCACATTTCACCCAAAGGGTTAACCATGGATCACCGGCCGTGACCGACTCGCCGGATCCGGATCCCTCGCCGGCAAGGCCTTGTGCCAACCATCGGACGGTGTCAGGAACGCATCGCGGCCCGAGCCCACCTTCGATCGGAGTCAATCTCGCGCAGGCACGGCCGCACTTCACCCGCGATACTAAGGAATGAACAGGGTGAAGCGCCCTGCGCTGCCCGCCGGATTCCCACTTCCTGTCTGTCTTTCTCTGGCGCCCCTCCGCTGAAAGACAGACAGACAGGCGCAGCACCGGCATCCCTCGCGCTTCGTCCCGCACACCGCCGGCCAATCTCTCCGGCAGACCGAACCAGGGAGATTGCAGTGGACGAGATTTTGCCATTTCCGTCGTTTCCGCTCGGGGCACCGGCTTGCGCCACGACGCTGCCGAGCCAGTCCGACCCCATCGGCGATCGACCGCTGATCACCGTCTCCGACCAGGATCTTCAGGCCGCCGTGACCGTGATCGGGCTCGACGCCATCGAACCGGAGGAGATCGGGCTGGCGCTGCGGGATCTGCTGCTCCGCTATGCCCGGCTCCTCGCGGCGACCGCCGCCGACAACACCGACCCACCGGTAGACATTTCTGCGGCTTCTCGGCGGATCGAGGCAGCGTTCGCGATTCTCGACGACTGGCCGGACGCGTTCCATTCGCTGCTTTCCGATGTCGCCCACCGATTCCCGCCATCTCAAGACCGCAGGCGCGACAAGCGAGCCTTTGCGTCGCGCATCGGCAAGATGCTGCTCTACCCGCCATGCGACTTGTCCGGGCGGCCGCTGCCGCCAATCTACGATGAGGTCTTCGCGTTCTGTCGCAATCGGCTCGGTCTGAAGCTCTACCGACGGCGGCATCATACGGTCGACGGGCTGGCGAGACGTTGACGTGACCCCCTTGCTTCATCCAGGGGCCACTGGAATCGTGAGTTGAGAATTGCGCGTGATCGCGACGGTAGCAACGGGCATCGGTGCGGAGCTTTCAATATGGCGTAGCGCCGATGCCCGTTGCGGCTTCAGGGTCGCGGCATAGGCGGCGGGCGTCATGTAGCCGATCGCCGAGTGCGGCCGCGCGGTATTGAAGTCGTCAGCCCAGCCCGCAACGACGGCGCGGGCGTGGTTCATCGAGAAGAACAGATGCTCGTTGAGGCATTCGTCCCGCATCCGCCCTTGGAAGCTCTCGGCGAAGGCGTTCTGGGTCGGCTTGCCGGGCGCGATGTAGCGCCAGTCGAGCTTGGCCGCCTGGGTGAAGGCGAGCACCGCTGAGGAGGTGAATTCGGTGCCGTCGCCAGCGGTGCTCGGACCGGTGGCGCACTTCGCTGGCGACCGCTGACGATCACGCCGGGCCGGCCGCGCCGCTCGATCAGCGCGCTCATCTCGCGCACCACGCGCTTGCCGGTGAGCGATCTCTCCGGCACCGCGGCGAGGCACTCCTTGGTCACGTCGTCGATGATCGTCAGCACCCGGAACCGGCGCCCGTCGGCCAGCTGGTCATGGACGAAGTCCGTCGACCAGCGGCTGTTGCGGCCCTCGGGCGTCGGGATCGGCGTGCGCGCCACCGCGATCCGGCGGCGCGACCGACGCCGGCGTACCGCCAGGCCCTCCTCGCGATAAAGCCGCTGGGTCTTCTTGCGGTTCATCGTCCAGCCCTCGCCGCGGAGCAGAACATGCAGCCGGCGGTAGCCGAACCGCCGGCGCTGCTCCGCCAGCTCGCGCAACCGGGCGCGCAAGGCAGCGTCGTCGGGGCGCCTGGCGCGGTAGCGGATCACGCTCCGGTCCGCCGCAAGGAGGGTGCACGCCCGCCGCTCGCTCACCTCGAGGCTCGTCCTCAGGTGCGCGACCGCCTCCCGCCTGGCGGCGGGCGTCACCATTTTTTTGCCAGCAGATCCTTCAGCCCGGCATTGTCGAGCATCGCGTCGGCGTAGAGCCGCTTCAGCTTCGCGTTCTCGGCCTCGAGCGCCTTCAGCCGCTTCGCCTCCGACACGTCCATCCCGCCGTACTTCGCCTTCCAGGCGTAGAACGTCGCCGACGACATTCCGTGCTTGCGGCAGACATCCGCGACCGACGCGCCGGCTTCCTGCTCGCGCAGCACCCCGATGATCTGCTCTTCGGTAAACCTGTTCCGCTTCATTCCGGTCCCTCTCCTGTGGTCCGGATTCCAGCAGCTTGTGGACGAGAAACAAGGGGTCACGTCAGCGGCCATCGCACTCAGCGCCGACGCCGGCGCCCGGGAGGCAGCGGAGAGTGATCTACGCCGCGCCCTGGAGATCGCTCGGGAGCAAGGGGCGCTGTCGCTGCAGTTGCGAGCTGCGCGCGATCTCGCCGCGCTTCTCGGTGCGCGCGGAGAGCGAGACCAAGCGCACGATCTGCTCGCGCCCGTGGTGGGCGCCTTCACCGAGGGCTTCCAGACGCCCGACCTTACGGAAGCCACGACTCTGCTGGAGTCGCTCAGCTGAGACGAGGCGATTCTACTCCCAGGATGCACACACAGTCCGCTTCGTCCGCATCCAACTCGTCCAGGGGCTCGACTACCAACAGCCGCTCTGACACCGAAACTTGCCGGTGGCAGACCGGGCCAAGACGGGCCGGAGCGGTCGTCATTGCCGCCACTTCTTGCAGACCTACTCCGTCACCTGGATCTCGGCGTCGACAGTGCCCGCGAGCAGCCGCCCGAGATGGAAAATCGACAGCGCGTCCTCCTCGTACTGTCCGACCAGCACCGCAAACGCCTGCCTCGCCTTCGGATCGCCCCCTTCGAGCAACCAGAACGCCCTGCGGTAGCTCTCGATCGCAGGCGACCCGGACAGCTCGGGCGGCAGCGGCTCGTGGCATTTGATGACCTGTGACTTGCCCCTCAGCAGCACTGTTCCGACGGTGCGCCCGGCGAAGCCGGGGATCCTCTCGGCGACGCTGTCGCTGACGCAGATTCGGGTGCCCGTGATCTTGTTCGCCTGCTCGCGTGACAGACGTAAGCGCACATGGGCACCGACCATTTCTCGTCGCAGCAAGGGTCCGAGAGGCAGCCGGCCTGCGCCGCCGTCGCATTCGTCGGGTTATGTCGCGATCGAGGGGCACGTTGAACACCCACAGATCAGTCGTGGTCTCGGAGCCAATTCGCGATGATGTTGCGCAGCCGATCGCCAGAGAAGCTCGGGAAATGCCCGCCATGCACCACCCGCACCGGCAGCTCCAGCAGGCGGCGCATCGACGGCGACATAGTCGGCGGCATCCGCGTGGTAGGTGTCCTCGATCAGCGGGCCGTCATAGACGATATCGCCGGAAAAAAGCACACCCGTCGCACGCTTCGAACAGTGCGATACCGCCCGGAGAATGGCCCGGCGTGTGCACGACCTCAAAGAACGCGCCCACCCGCATCGATCACTTCGCCATCCTCCAGCAGCCGCGTCGCGGGGGCCGGGATGACGGTCGTAGCGCGCCGAGACATAGGGCTCGGGCGGCAGCGTCTCGAAGATCTCGTCGGTCACATAGGGATCGGCCAACACGGCCTTGCGCTCCGGGTCGGCCAGCAGATGCGCCTCGGCGCGGTGCACGGCCCGGTGGTCGAATTCGTGATGACAGCCGATATGGTCGAAATGCGTATGGCTCGCCACGGCCAGAAGCGGGCGTTCGCTGACCAGCGGCACCCAGTCGCGCAACGACACGACACCCATGCCGCTATCGACCAGCAAATCGCCGTCCGGCCCGCGCACATGCCAGCAGTTGCAGCGGTAGAAGGGCAGGATGTGAGGCTCGTCGATCAGGCTGATGCCATCGTCGAGCCGGGTCACACGCCACCAGTCTTCGGGTCTTGCGCGCCTCATGTGTCCTCCAGCAGGGTGATGTGCACGGCGTCGAGCGCCAGCGGGATGATGTCGCCGGGCGTTGGCATCTATGCCGGCGGGCAGCAGGGCGCGCAAGATCATGTCCGGCGCGGCTTCGGGCACGACGCTCACCTTGCGGTGCACGCCCTGAAAGACGGTCTCGGTCATCCGGGCCGCGCCAAGCGGATCGCCCGTCGCCGGGGCGCAGATGTGTCGGGCCGGGCGCAAAGGGTGACGCTGCGCGCCGTCGGGCAGATCCGTGGCGGGGCCGAGCGCGCCAAAGACGGTCACGGCGCGGCCCTGCGCCACGCGGGCGGGCAGGAAGTTCATCTCGCCCAGAAAAGCTGCGGCAAAGCGGGTAGCGGGGCGGCGGTAGACGCGTTCGGGCGGTCCCTCGATCCTCGATCCGCCCGGCATTCATCACCACGATACGGTCGGCGATGGCCATCGCCTCCTCCTGATCGTGGGTGACGTGGACGAAGGTCGCGCCGACCCGGCGCTGGATCTCCTTCAGCTCGTCCTGCATGGCGCGGCGCAGGTTCAGGTCGAGCGCGCCCAGCGGCTCGTCGAGCAGCAGCACGTCCGGCTCGACCGCCAGCGCACGGGCGAGGGCCACGCGCTGGCGCTGCCCGCCCGAGAGTTCGGTCGGCCGCTGGCGGCCAACGCCCCGGAGAGGCCGACGAGGGCGAGCATCTCTTCTGCCCGGGCGTGGCGCTCAGGCCGCGCGCGCCTGCCCGCGCATCCGCAGGCCGAAGGCGACGTTGTCGAGCAGGCTCATATGCGGGAACAGCGCGTAGTCCTGAAACACCGTCGTCGTCGGCCGCTGCGCGGCCGGAACGCCGACCATGTCCCGCCCGCCGATGCGGACGGCGCCACCTGTCGGGTCGGCAAATCCGCCGATGAATGTTCAGGAGCGTTGTCTTGCCGCAGCCGGACGGGCCAAGCAGCACGCAGTATGCCCCCGCCTCGATCGTCAGCGTCACGCCGTCCAGCGCCAGTCGCCTCGCCATAACGGCTGGATGACGGCCTGCGACCTCGATCCGTGCGGTCATCTGCGGCGCACCGTGGCAGTTCCACGGCGAGCAAGGCGAGCGCCGAGAGCGAGGAAGACGAGCGATCCGATGGCGTTCGTCTTCGGGTTCAGGCCCGAGCGCAGGAGGCACCAGATTTCGACGGGCAGCGTCACGTCGAAGCGCGAGAGCAGGAAGGCGATGATGAACTCGTCCCAGGAGAACGTGACGGAGAGGAGGAAGGCGGCCAGCAGCGCCGGCACGATCATCGGCGCGGTCACGAGCGTCATGACCGGCGAGCTCGGACGCGCCGAGGTCACGGGCCGCGCGCTCGGCCTGCTGCTCGGCCGGCCCGAGCGCGGCGAGGCAGATGGCAAAGCAGAGCGGGGCGTTGATGACGACATGCCCGACCGTGACGGTGGCGAGTGAAAGCGACACGCCCATCAGGTTGAAGCTGGCCAGAAGCCCGAGGCCGATCACGAGATAGCTGACCGAGAGCGGCGCCATCAGCGCGCCGCGCACCGCCGCGGCGGCGCCGAGCCGCGACCCGGCGATGCCGCGCGCGGCCAGGAACCCCAGCACCAGCGCCACGAGGGAAGAGCCGACGGCGACGATCAGCGAGTTGCCGAGCGCCGCCATCAGGTCGGCGTCCGACAGCACCTCGCCATACCAGCGAAGCGTGACCCCGCGGAGCGGCGGGATCGGGAAGCGCCCGTCCTGAAAGGAGAAGAGCACCAACACGCCGACGGGCATGAATATGAAGGCGTACAGCAGCGCCATATAGCCGGCCGAGACCGCGATCCGGGTCACTTCGGCACCCGCATAAAGCGCGCCGTCGCAAGATAGGCGAGCGTCACCGCTGCCATCAGCACAATCGAGAGTGCGGCGGCCATCGGCAGGTCGGCGCGGCGTCCGAGCTGCAGCATGATGAGCTGCGGCAGCGCCAGGTCCTGGCCGCCGCCGAGGATCTGCGGGGTGACGTAATCGCCGATACAGAGGGCGAAGGTCAGGAAGGCGCCGGTCATGACGCCGGGCAGCGTCAGCGGCAGGATGACGTGGCGGAAGGTCTGCACAGGCCCGGCACCGAGGTCGGCCGCCGCGCGGCGGAGGTTCGGCGGTAGCTGCACGAGGCTGGCGTAGATCGTCAGCGTCAGCAGCATCGTGAAGAAGTGGACGAAGCCGATGACGATCGCGGCACGCGAGTTGGCGAGGTCGACCGTCAGCCCGAGCGGAGCCAGCCAGCTGCTCAAGACGCCCTGCTTGGCCAGCACCAGCGTCCAAGCGTAGGAGCGGACGACATAGGACGTCCAGAACGGCACGACCGCGAGCGCCAGCGCGGCGCGGCGCCAGCGGGCCGGCACCTCCTCGGCGATGATCCAGGCAAGCGGATAGGCCAGCAGGACAGAGAGGACCGTGACCGAGAGCGTGATCTCGAGCGAGTTCAGGAATGCGTCGAGATAAGCCGGGCGGGCGGCGAAGTCGGCATAGTTGGCCACGCTCCACGGCCGCTCCAGCCCCTCGTCGGTGCGGCGCCAGAGGCTGATCGCCGCCATGATCGCGAACGGCAGCGCGAAAAAGGCGAGCGTCCAGATCAGCGCGGGCGCCAGCAGCGCCCCCGCCCGCCGGCGCTCCGCCGCCTCGAGGCCCGCCACCTCAGTGGGCGAGGAAACGCGTCCAGACGTCCTGCATCGCCCGATCGAGCTCGGTGTCGGGCGCGGGGTATAGCTGCGCGCGCTCGAGGTACCCCGCCTGGTCGTCCCAGCGAAGCGCCGCCTTCTGCTCGGTCGTCAGCACCTCGGCCGCCGCCCTGTTCGCCGGCATCGCCCAGTAGCAGGAGGACGTGGCGAGCGCCGCTTGGCCTTGGGGCGAGAGCACCCATTGGACGAACTTCTGCGCCAGGTCCTTCTTGTGGCTGTCGGCAAAGACGCCGATCGACTCGGACCAGCGGACGGCGCCTTGCTCTGGGATCGTCCAGTCGAGGTCCGGGTTCTCCGAGACGAGGCCCGCCGTCACCCACTCGCCGCCGCCGACCAGCACGTCGACCGCGCCCGTGGCCAGCGCCGTCTGGCTGGCGACCACCTCGCCGACGCTGGCCGCGTTCTCCTTCAGCTTCATCAGCGCCGCCTCGATCTCGGGCAGGTCCTCCTTGGTCAGCTCGGCCGTCTCCTTGCCGAGGCCAATCGCGACCAGACCCATGACCGGGAGGTAATAGTCGTAAACCGCAAGGCGCCCTTCGAAGGCCGGATCGGTCCACAGCTTCGACATGTCGGCGAGCTGTTCGGGGCTCACTTTCAACTTGTCGAACGAGACGGTGTTGTAGCCGAATTTATCGGTGATCGCGTAGGTCTTGCCATCGATGACCTGCTTGTCGGCCATGACGATCTCGGGAAAGAGCGTGTCGTAGGGCAGCGCCTCGGTGTCGAGCGGCGCCAGGATGCCCGCCTCGACCGCGCGAGGCACGTCGATGCCGTCGATGACCAGCACGTCCCAGTCGCCGGGCTGCGACTGCTCGATGATCGAGAGCGCGGCCCCCGTGCCCTCGTACTCCTTGAGGTTCACCGTGACGCCGTGCTCCTCCTCGAACGGCCTGATCAGAGCATCATCGGTGTGGTCGCACCAGACGAGCGCATTCAGCTCCTCGGCGCCGACCGGAAAGGCCACCAGAACGGCGCATGCCGCAAGGATCGTCCTCATGCTGTGGTCTTCCTTTCTTTCTTTCAGACCGGCGGCGAATGGTCTCCACCTCCTCCGCATCGACACAGGACGAAACCGCGGAGCAAGCCGCGCATCATGGTTTCCGGCGTCTCGATTGCCGCGCATTTCGCCCAGAGATGAAAAGCTGCCACAGGGAGGGCGGTCAAGGATCACGTTTCCTGCGAGCGGGACTTTGTATTCTGGCCTGCGTCGCGCGCCATCGCTCGCAAGTCAGATGACCGGTTGTGGCGCATCCTTCACGTCCACTCGGGCCGGGCTGAGCGCCCGCTGTTCCCTCTGCACCCTCCATCCGATCACCGGCGATGCATGACCCCAACCTGTCGACCGCCGAGTACCGTGACCGGCCGGGCACAGGCCCAGCGCATGGAACGGCGGATGGACCGTGCCGTTGCCGACGCTCGGCTCGATCAGGCGACCGGCGTAAGTCGCTCGGCATTCACACCACTGGAAACCGGCTCGATGTTCTGGTTGAGCCGGAACAGGTTCGCCGGATCGTGGTGGGCCTTGATCCGGGCCAGCCGTCGGTAGGTGTCCGCCCCGTATCCCTGCAGCAGTCGGTCTGGCCCCTCGTCCTCGGTGAAGAAGTTGGCGTATGCTCGGCCGCTCGCGTGGAGGTGCATCGCCTGCCAGTAGTCGCGAACCCAGCGGACGTGGCGCTCGGATTCCGCGACCTCCAGCCAGGAGCCCTGAATGTTCAGGACGTAGTCGATGTCGCGGGGACCCGCCGCCGAATGGTCCTCCGGCAGCCGGTTCGCGGCTCCACCGAGATGCATGAAGAGCACCGCCGATTGCGGCGAAGTCATCTGCTTTGCGTGCTCGATCATCGGCGCGACAGCCGCCTCCGGCAGACCCCGGAAGTAGTCGGACTTCCAGTAGTAGTGCCGTCCGTGCGGGCTGCCCGCGTCCAGCATGGATTGCATGCCCACATACGGCTTCGGACCCAGCAGGTCGGCCAGTGGCTCGCCGAAGGCCCGCAGTGGCGCGAGAGTCCGCATTCCGTCCTCCACCGGCCCGGTGTGACAGGCGGCGACGATCGCCACGGGCGCGCCGTGTATCTCCTCGGGCAGCGCCGGCACGGGCGGCGCCTTCCGAAGGACGAGCAGGCAGGTCAGCTCGTCCGGCGCGGCGGCCGTGAACTCGCGGAAGAAGTCCATGACCTCTCGAGCACGCGCCATCGGCCACAGGATCATGCCGCCTGCCACCTCGGGGCCGATGCGCCTGGCGCGGAACTCGAAGGACGTCACCACGCCGAAATTGCCACCACCACCACGGATAGCCCAGAACAGCTCAGGGTCGTCGCGCTCGCTTGCCCGGCGCATTTGGCCATCCGCGGTCACCACGTCCGCCGACAGGAGGTTGTCCGAGGTGTACCCCCATTTCCGGGTCGTCCACCCGAAGCCGCCGCCGAGCGTCAGCCCCGGCACGCCCGTCGTCGAGACGATGCCACTCGGCACCGCCAGGCCGAAGCGCTGCGTCTCGCGATCCACATCGCCCCAGACGCAGCCCGGTTCGACCCGGACGGTCTCTGCCGCCGGATCGACATGGATCCCGCCCATCGGGCTCAGGTCCAGCATCAGCCCGCCGTCGCATACAGCTGTGCCGGCGATGTTGTGGCCGCCGCCCCGGATCGCGAGCAGGAGGTCATGCTCGCGGGCCAGCCGGACGGTATCGGCAACGTCGGCCGCCCCGGCCGCGCGCACGATCAGCGCCGGGCGGCGATCGATCATGGCGTTCCAGATCGACCGGGCGTCATCGTACCCGGCATCGTCAGACCGCAGGACGGTGCCGCGAAGCCCGCTTGTGAATGTCTTAAGGGTCGAGCCGGCGAGCTCGATTTCGTTGCCATGGATGGTTCGGATGCGTGTCATCGTTTCGGCCCTCCTCGAGGCTCCTTCGATTTCACTCGCGCGGACCCTACCGATCCGGCGCCACCGTCAACAAGTTCGAGATCTGTACCGGGGCGCTCGGCGTCTGCGGTGCCAGAATCTCGCAGAGGTGGCGTGGAGGACCGGATGCGATGAAGGGTTACGGACAGTTCTGCCCGGTAGCGAAGGCGACCGAGATTCTAGGCGAGCGCTGGACGCCGCTGGTGCTGCGCGAGCTGCTCTGCGGCAGCCAGCACTTCAACGACCTGCGCCGTGGCGTGCCGCTGATGTCGCCCTCGCTGCTTTCGCAGCGGCTGAAATCGCTGGAGAAGGCGGGCATCGTCGAGCGTGAAGAGCTTGGCGGGCGCACCAGCTACGCATTGACCCCGGCGGGGCAGGAACTGCGTCCGCTGATCGAGATGCTTGGCCGTTGGGGCCAACGCTGGGCGCGTGCGCAGCTCGAGGAGCACGACCTCGATGCGGGCCTCCTGATGTGGGACATAAGGCGCAATATCGACACCGCCCAATTTCCCGAGCGACGCACCACGGTTCACTTCGACTTCACGGACGTTCCTGGAGCGAAGGGATCGTACTGGCTCGTCGGCAGCCGTGACGAGGCCGAGCTCTGTGTCAAAGATCCCGGCTACGAGGTGGATCTCTACGTGATTGCAGATCTTCGAACGCTGACGGAGATCTGGATGGGCGACCGCCCGCTTGGCGGTGCGATCGAGGAGGGCAGGATCGAGTTGCAGGGGGACCGGAACTTGAGCCGCAGCTTCCGTCGTTGGTTCATGCTCAGTCCGCTCGCTGGCGTGGACCGGACCGGATCAACAGCAGGGCTTACTGCGTCATAGGCGAAGCCAGTACCGAACCGATGTTCGGACTGACTATAAGAGATCGCCGCAAAGATGAGCCGGGGCATCAGGCTCCACGGTCTTCTCCGGCGGCGCAGGCCTCCATCCACACCATCACGCAATGACCGGCTCTGGCGCTTCCTGGAAGCCGGCGTAATTGCTTCGCAGCGCCCTGTCCTCCGCCAGCTTTTGACCTGAACGGCGGAGACAGCATGATCTCGAGAGCCTTCCGAACCTGGTGTCTATGCGATCGCTCTGGGCGCAGGACATCGGGCGCCATGATCGACAATTATCCGAGCAGTCGGTGCTCGGACTGTTAGTAGTCGGCGTGAAGCCAGCATTCCAGAGAGCGAGCTGGCACCCCCGTCAGCGATGCTCGGCCTGTAAGCGTGCCAGCGCCGCAATGCCTCGCCGCAGGGCGTCGGCGTCGAGCCCGGCATAGCCGAGAGTGAAGCCGGGCGCCGTCGGGCGAGGCCCTGCCGGATCGTAGAGCGGTGAAACCGGGTAGAGGCCGATCCCGGCCGCGCGGGCGGCGGCGATGATCGCGGGCTCGCGGTCGGCGGGGACGCCGTCGATCCAGATGACGACATGCAGTCCCGTATCGGCGCCGACGACGGTCACCGACGAGCCGAGATGGTCCGCGATAGCCTGCAAGAGCACCGCCCTACGCTCGGCGTTCTTCCTGCGGATGCTGCGGACGTGCCGCTCGTAGACGCCGCTGGCCAGCAGGTCGGCCAGCGCGTCCTGCTCGAGCAGGGGCGTGTGCCGGTCGGTCAGGCGCTTCGCCTCGCCGAACGCCCGGCAGAGGCCGGTCGGGACGACGAGATAGCCGAGGCGCAGGGTCGGCGAGAGCGTCTTGGAGAACGTGCCGGCATAGATCACCGACTCCTGGTCGAGCGTCCGCAGGGGCGGGATCGGGGCGACGTCGTGCCGGTACTCGCCATCATAGTCGTCCTCGACGACGTAGGCGCCCGACCGCCCGGCCCAGGCCAGAAGAGCACGCCGCCGGCTGGCCGAGAGGACGTGGCCCAGCGGAAACTGGTGCGAGGGCGTGACATAGGCCAGCCGCGCCGGGGGGAGCAGGTCCGTCCTCAGGCCCTCCCCGTCGACCGGAATGGGCGCCGCGACACCGCCTGCGGCCGCGAAGGCTTGGCGTGCCAGGAGGTAACCGGGGTTCTCGATCACGAACCGATCGCCGGGGTCGAGCAGCAGTCGCGCGCAGAGATCGAGCCCCTGCTGCGAGCCGTTCACGACCACGATCTGCTCCGGCGCGCAGCTGATGCCGCGGGCCCGCCATAGATAGCCCTGCAGCGCGGCGCGGAGGGAGGCGGAGCCCTGCGGATCGTCGTACCGCAGCCGCGCGGTGCGCCGAAGGCTTGCCTTGTTCAGCGCGCGTCGCCAGGTCGTGACCGGAAAGTCCGCGCCTGACAGGTCCCCGTAACGGAAATCGGCGACCCGGACCGGCTGCGTCGGCGGAAGCGGGGGCTGGGCGAGCAGGCGTTGGGCGAATGCCGAGAGATGCCGCGGCCCGGCGGCCGGCGCAGGCATCGGCGTTGCGGCAGCGCCGAGCCCCTCGGCGACGACGGCGCGCGCACCGGGGCGGGTGACCAGGTAGCCTTCGGCGATGAGCTGGTTGTAGGCCGCCGTCACCGTCGTGCGGGAGACGCCCCACTCGGCCGCGAAGGCCCGCGTGGACGGCAGACGGTCACCGGGCTGGTGGAACCCTTCGTGGATCTGCTCCTTGACCGCCGCGACGATCCGGCGCGCGACGCCCTCCCTCGGCGACTGGTCCACGACAATCCTTCGAAACTGGATGTTTCCAACGAGCCAGATTGTCGGCATCTGTCGCGGCGAGACAAGGAGGTCCGCCATGTACACGCCGCCCGCCTTCCGCGACGACGACAGGGACAGCCTGATCGCGACGATCCGCGCGGCGCGGCTGGCCAACTTCGTCACCGCCACGGCGGATGGGCCGTTGGCGACGCCGCTGCCGCTCTTCCTCGACGAGAGCGAGGGCGAGCACGGCGTGATCCATGGCCATCTCGCCAGGGCCAATCCCCAGTGGCGCGTTTCCACGCTGGGGCATGCGCTGGCGATCTTCATGGGGCCCGACGCCTATGTCACGCCGTCCTGGTACGCGACCAAGGCGGAAACGGGCAAGGTCGTGCCGACCTGGAACTATGTCGCCGTGCACGCCTCCGGCCCGGTCGAGTTCTTCGAAGACCCGGACAGGCTGCTGGACGTGGTCAAGCGTCTGACCGACCTGCACGAGGGCGAGCGGGCCTCGCCCTGGGCAGTCTCGGACGCGCCGCCGGAGTTCGTCAGGGCACAGCTTCGCGGCGTCGTCGGCCTGCGCATGCCGGTCGCGCGACTGGAGGGCAAGCGCAAGATGAGCCAGAACCGGAACGCGGCCGACCGCGCCGGCGTGGCTGCGGGCCTCGCGGCGAGCGGTCGGGCACCCGACCGCCAAGTCGCCGCGCTCATCCCATCGTGAACTCCGCGCGCCTGTTCAGCGAACGTCATCTCCGTCAGGGTCCTTGATCATGCCAGATGCAAGCCAGCTCGCACTCTACGTCGCCGCGGCGGTCCTGCTCGCCGTCACGCCCGGCCCGGGCATCTTCTACGTGGCCGCGCGGACGCTCGCCGGCGGTCGCGCGGAAGGCACCGCCTCGAGCTTCGGCACGGGGCTCGGCGGCATGGTTCACGTCCTCGCCGGAAGCCTCGGCGTTTCCGCAATCGTGCTCGCGAGCGCGGAACTCTTCACCGCGCTGAAGCTGATCGGTGCGGTGTACCTCGTCTGGCTCGGCTTCCGCACGTTCAGGGCCGCCCGCCGCGAGGCGGCGACCGTCCTGGCTGGCGGCGCGGTGGCGCCCCCGGTCGGCGCCCGGCGGGCCTTCCGGGAAGGCGTGCTGGTCGAGGCGCTCAACCTTCTTTCTCGCCTTCATCCCGCAGTTCATCGACCCGAGCGCAGGGCCCGTGGCGATGCAGTTCGTGATGCTGGGCTTCGTCTCTGTCGCCCTGAACACGCTCGCGGACATTGTGGTCGCCTGCGCGGCGGTGGCATCCGAACGGGCGCCGCCGCGCGTCCCGACCTGATCCGCCGCCTGCGAGAGACCTCGGGAGGCGCCATGATCGCGCTGGGCGTTGGCCTCGCCCTGGCGAAGCGTCCAGGCAACTGAGTGCCGGGTCGTTGCATGACCGGATCGGCGCAAGCAACTCCGCTTGATATCGGAAGTTGGCGCATGGTGCGCAGTCGCAGGAGCCTACTGCCACCGGCCGAAGTACCTCCGAATCTGCAATCGGATCAACCCGGGTTGGTGCTGATCGAGTGCTTGCCTGCGCTATACGGGCCGTGGTCCGAATAGAATGATGGCGCTGCCGATGAGCGCGACGAGTGCGCCCAGCGCGTCCCAGCGGTCCGGCCGGATCTCCTCTACTGCCCAAAGCCATGCGAGCGAGGCGACGATGTAAACGCCGCCATAGGCCGCATAGGCCCGGCCGGCGAAGCCGGTATCGATGCGCGTCAGGAGAAAGGCGAACAGCAGCAGGCTTGCGACGCCTGGCACCAGCCAGAGCGGAGATCTCTCCAGCCTGAGCCAGGCCCAGACGCTGTAGCAGCCCGCGATCTCTGCTATCGCCGCGCCGATATAGATGGCGGCCGGCGCCAGAATGCTCATGCGTTGATCTGGCGGTGGTCGGCCAGGCATTCCGAGTGATCCCGTAGGACCTCGATCACGCGGCAGTCCGAGACGCGACCGCCCGAGCACTCCTCGAGCATGCGGGAAAGCTCGGCCCTCAGCGCCTCCAGTCGCTGAATGCGCTGCTCGACCCGGACGAGCTGCCGGCGGGCGATCGCGTCGGCCTCGTCGCAGGGCCGCTTCGGGTTGTCGGCGAGGTCGAGGAGCTCGCGCACCGCGTCCAGCGGGAAGCCGAGCTCGCGGGCGTGGCGGATGAAGGCCAGCCGCTCGAGATCGGCCTCCGTGTAGCGGCGCTGCCCGCCGGCGCTGCGCTCGGCCTCGTGCATCAGGCCGATCTGCTCGTAGTAGCGGATCGTCTGGACCTTGGTCGCGGTCCGGCGGGACAAGTCTCCGATCGACAGCATGATCGCCCCTTGAACCTCCAGTCGCTGGAGGTCGTATCTGCCCGGCCACGCGGAAGCAACTGGCGTGCTACCGGCGGAGGTCGTGATGCGGGACGAAGGCGAACGAAACACATCGGCGGCCGGCGGCGAGATGAGCTGGTCAGTCGGCGGCATGGACTGCGCGGCGTGCGTTGCCAAGGTCCGCCGGTCGGTCGAGGGGCTGCCCGGAATCTCGGATGTGCGCGTGTCGCTCATGTCCGAAAGCCTCGCGCTGCGGCTTGATCCGGCCGTCACGACGCCGGATGCGGTTGAGAGCGTCATACGGCGGCTGGGCTATGACGCCGAGTTGCGCGATGGGCGCAGAGAGGGATTCGAGGAGGGCGAGAGCGCGTCGTCCGTCCCGCGCCTCGTCGTCCGAAAGAAGAGGGGCGGCTCGGCGCCGTCCGAGCGCCCATGGTACGGGACGACCAAGGGGAGCTTCGTCCTTGCGACGGGGGCGCTGCTCGCGGCCGCGGGCGTCGCACAGCTCGTCCTGCCTGGCCCTGCGGGCGAGTGGGCGTTCGTGGCCGCGACGCTGACCGGGCTCGTGCCGGTGGCCCGGCGCGCCCTCGCCGCAGCGCGGCTCGGGCAGCCGTTCACGATCGAGATGCTGATGACGGTGGCCGCCACCGGCGCGCTGGCGATCGGCGCGGCCGCCGAGGCGGCCATGGTCGTCTTTCTCTTTGCCATCGGCGAGGTGCTGGAGGGTGTCGCGGCCGGTCGGGCGCGGGCCGGCATCCGGGCGCTCGGCGCGCTGGTGCCGAAGACGGCGCGCCTGGTCGTCGGCCCGCGCGTGCGCGAGGTCCCGGCCGAGAGCCTCGCGATCGGCAACGCCGTCCTGGTGCGCCCAGGCGATCGCGTGCCGGCCGATGGCGAGGTGATCGAGGGCACCTCCGGCGTCGACGAGAGCCCGGTGACGGGCGAGGCCGTTCCGCGGTTGAAGGAGCCGGGCGACCGGGTCTTCGCCGGCTCGATCAACGCCGAGGCGGTGCTCAAGGTACGCGTCACGCGGGCGCCGGAGGACAACACGATCGCCCGCATCATCCGCCTTGTCGAGGAGGCCGAGGCGGCCCGCGCGCCGACCGAGCGCTTCATCGACCGGTTCAGCCGCTGGTACATGCCGGCGGTGGTCGGATTCGCGGCGCTGGTCGCGGTGATCCCGCCGCTGGCAATGGGAGAGCCTTGGGAGACCTGGATCTACCGCGCCCTTGCGCTGCTCCTGATCGGCTGTCCCTGCGCGCTCGTCATCTCGGTGCCGGCGTCGATCGCCTCGGCCCTGTCCGCCGGCACTCGGCAGGGCCTGCTGGTGAAGGGCGGCGCCGTGATCGAGGCGGCGGCCGCGACGACGCTGGTCGCCTTCGACAAGACCGGCACGCTGACCCGTGGCGCGCCGGCGGTGACGGACATCGTGCCCCTGGCGGCAGAGCGGCGGGAATTCCTGGCGCTCGCCGCTGCCGTCGAGGCCGCCTCCAGCCACCCACTCGCGGCGGCGGTGCTCGCGGCCGCCGAGGTCGAGGGCATAGCCGTCGAGCCGGCGAGCGTCGGCACGGCCACTCCCGGGCGTGGCGTCAGCGGCGAGATCGGCGGGGTGCGCGTCTTCGTCGGATCCCCGCGCTATGCCGCAGAGAGCGGCGCCTGGCCCGACGAAGCGGCGCAGCGTGCGGCGGCGCTCGAGGCCGACGGCAAGACCGTGGCGGCGGTGTTCCGGGAGAGGGCCTGCCTCGGCCTCCTCGCGCTCCGCGACGAGCCGCGGGCCGATGCGGAAGCCGGCCTCGCGGCCCTTCGGCGGCTCGGGCTGCGCACGGTGATGCTGACCGGCGACAACGAGCGGACGGCTGCCGCGATTGCCGGGGCGCTTCGCATGGAGCACCGCGCCGGGCTCCTGCCGGACGGCAAGATCGCGGCGGTCCGCGAGATGGTCGCGGCCGAGCGGGTGATGATGGTCGGCGACGGGATCAACGACGCGCCGGCGCTGGCCGCCGCGCATGTCGGGATCGCGATGGGCTCGGGCACCGATGTCGCGCTCGAGACGGCGGACGGCGCGCTGATGCGGAACCGGGTCGGCGACGTGGCGGCCAAGATCCGGCTCGCCCGCGCCACGATGCGCAACATCCGCCAGAACATCGCCATCGCGCTCGGGCTGAAGGGCGTCTTTCTCGTCACCACCGTCGCCGGTATCACCGGCCTCTGGCCGGCGATCATGGCCGATACCGGCGCGACCGTGCTGGTCACGCTGAATGCTCTCCGACTGCTGGCGTTCAGGCCGGACCGTCAGTGGTCCCGAGGTTCCGAGCGCCCACCGCACGCAGGGCGTCCTGCCGCATCGCGTCCGCCTCGTTAGCCGGACCTGGCCAACATGTTTGATATAGGGCCGGCGAACTCCACGAACTGCCGTTTATGGCGCATGCGCCGCGCTCATCGAGTTCCGTATGAAGTGCCGGAATGCCATCGAAGCTTGCCATCCAATTGAGACGAACTCCGACCCCTTCGGTCGTAGCTCCAAAAGCGATTTCGTTGCGAATACTAAGTCCGGGGTCAGCTGCGCGAATGGCGGTATTCGCGGCGCGTTTTTTACCCATGTCCTGCCGCGCATTGAAGGCACTGGGCTGTGGTTGGGTCGACCCGTAACCTGCCGACGCCGATGAACTCACCGCAGGTCAGGCAGTACCCGAATTCGCCATCCGCAATGCGCCGGAGGGCTGCCCGGATGCGGGCGCGACGCGCCTGGCGCCGCCTGTCTGCGGCTTTTGCCATCGCCTGGACCTGCATGGCGTCCATGCGTGCGAGCCGGCCGACGCTCTGCTGGTCGAGTTCGACCGGCTTCCTATCCTCTGCCGTCGCGCGAGAGCTTGTCTCGAGTTCCTCGAGCTCGCGGCAAAGCACCGGCTCGAACTCCGCCCGCAGCCGTTCGTCGTCGATGTCCATCCGCTCTCCTCCTCTCCGCATGATTTTTCTGAAGTTACGCCGCTTGGCCGCGTGCCTCCCCTCACACAGGAACTTCGCAGCAGGCGCGCCTGGCCGAGAGCCGCCGCGCCAAAAGCAGCATCACGATGGATGCGCCA
The DNA here is from genome assembly GCA_963822985.1 of uncultured Alphaproteobacteria bacterium. Classification (GTDB taxonomy): domain Bacteria; phylum Pseudomonadota; class Alphaproteobacteria; order Rhodobacterales; family Rhodobacteraceae; genus Thermohalobaculum. The sequence continues at coordinate 388,215 of CAWGJU010000006.1, forward strand.
AGGCTGTAAGCCCCCATGCCCGCGAGCTGCAGCGAAAACGGCACGCCCGCATCGATCAGGAGCCCGGTGATGCCAGGCCCCATCGCCGTCGCGAGCACCATCGTCGAGATCACGACCGAGCGGATCGCGCCGAGATGCCGGGTACCATAGAGCTCGGGCCAGATCGCCCCGGAGATCGTCGAGGAGAAGCCGTAGCTGACCCCCATGAAGGCCATGAAGACGAAGACACCGACCTCCTGCTCGATCCAGGCCGCCGAGAAGCAGGACAGCGCCAGTGGCACGAGAAACACCGGCAATAGCCGCACTGCCGAGAAGCGGTCGATCAGCACTCCTGCCAGAAGGCCGACGACGACCGTGATGGCGGACATCAGCATGAACGCGGCTCCGAACGTGCCGAGCGACCAGCCTCTAAGCTCGGCGAGATAGGCCTGGTGGAAGAAGACGGTGGTGCCGATGAAGGCGGGCGCCAGGGCACCCGCGCAGATCACGTAGAACTTCGGGTCGCGCAGCACCTCCCGGCGCGTCCAGTCGCGGATCGCTTGCTGCGCCTCCTGCGGAGTGTCGCCGCGCGGGCTACGCTCGACGCGAACGAGCGCCGCGATCGCCGGCAGCGCAATGAGGAGTATGACGCCGGTGCAGACCAGCCAGGTGTCGCGCCAGCCGATCTGAGCGGCGAAGAACACGAAGAGGAGCGGATAGACGCCCTCGCCGACCCGGTTGCCAATCGTCGTGATCGAGACGGCACGCCCCCTGTTCGCCGCGAACCAGCGGCCAATCGCGGTCAGCGCCACTTCGGTCATCATGCCCTGACCGAAGAGCCGCAGCATGTAGACCGCGAGAAGCAGAGTCGGGACGCTCCAGGCGAGGCCGAATGCGACGGTCGCCGCGGCCAGCATCAGCATGGTGCCGATCGAGACCACAAGGACCGAATATCGGTCGAGAAGCTTGCCGAGGAACGGCAGGGTCAAGGCGCTGAGCAGGGTCGCCGCCATGTAGAGGCTGCCGAACTCGCCGTTCGTCAGCTCGAACGTCCGGCGGATCTCGCTCCCCGAGAGTGCGATGAAAAAGGTCTGGCCGAAGGAGGAGAAGAAGGCCAGGAGAAAGCCGCCCGCGAGCCAGCGAGAATTGGCCGCCACGAAACGGGCGAAGGTCTGCATGAATGTCTCAGTCGATGCTGGGCGGTTCGCGGGGCCACCCGACTTCCGCAAATGCGAGGTTGCTGGACCAGATGGTAAGCGCGTTGCGCCGGTCGGAACGAGGTAACAGTGCCGATCCCGGATTTCAAATCGATCGACGCACGGCTGCTGCTGGCGCGGTTCGATGGCGGCGTATTTTAGTCGGGGGCGCTGCGTCGCCAACTGGTTCCGCAGCCGTCGAAACGAGAACTGGCAAATCGCGGGGCTGGAAGCCGAATTGGCCCAGCGCGGCGCCAGAGCCGGCGGCCTGAGGTGCGCCGCTCTGCCGCTTGAATGCTGGTATCGACGAGCTCATACCCCGAGCGCGCGTTGGCCGGACGGAGCGCGAGCCAGATGGTAGTGCGTCAGCCGCGCCCCGTCCCGCTGGCGCGGACGGACCTCGCCTCTGCCTCGAAGCCGCAGCGGCGCAGCGCGCCCGAAGGCCGCCGCGGGCCGAAGCCGGCGGTGTCGGACGCCGACCTGCTGGCGGCGATCCGGGCCGACCTCGCCCGCTCGCCCTGGTCGGGCGAGGGCCTGCGCTCGTGTTGCCTCATCAGGACTGCTCCCGAAGGGCGTCTGTGGAGGCGAGATTGAGGCGGGTGAGCATGGCGACGCGGGACGAACTGCTGGGGGCGCTGGTCGAGCGGTACGGAGCGGCAGGACGGGCGGAGAAGGGGCGCATCCTGACGGAGTTAGCGGAGGTGACGGGCTACCATCGCAAGCATGCCGAGCGACTTCTGCGCGGCAGCTGCCGGAGTGATCGCTCGCGGCCCCGACCGGAGCGCCGCATCTATGACGAGGCGGTCCGCGAGGCGCTGATCCTGCTCTGGGAGGCGTCGGACCGGATCTGCGGCAAACGGCTGAAGCCGCTGATGCCGGTGCTGATCGCGGCGATGGAGCGGCACGGGCATCTGGCGCTCGATGCGGAGGTGCGGGCACGGCTGGAGAGGGTCAGCGCGGCGACGATCGACCGGATGCTCGCTCCGGCGCGGGCGCAGACGCGGGCCGGCGCCGGCGCGTGGCGAGTTCGCCGGCGATCCGGCGCGCCGTGCCGATCCGGACCTTGCCGATTGGAACGATCCGCCGCCCGGCTTCATGGAGGCCGACCTCGTGGCGCACAGCGGGCCGTCGGTGAGCGGGAGCTTCGTCCAGACGCTGGTCCTCACCGACATCGCCACGGGCTGGACCGAGTGCGCGCCGCTGCTCTTTCGCGAGCAGCAGTGCTGCGCGAGGTGATGACGGTGATGCGCGCGGGCGACGCCGTTTCCCGTGCTCGGCTTCGACACGGACAACGACACCGTGTTCATCAACGAGACGGTGAAGTCGTACTGCGAGGCAGCGGGCATCGAGTTCACGCGCTCGCGGCCCTACCGCAAGAATGACCAGGCATAGGTCGAGCAGAAGAACGGCGCGATCGTGCGGCGGATGGTGGGCTACCAGCGGCTGGAGGGGCTCGCCGCCGCCGAGGCTCTGGCGCGGCTTTACCGGCCGATGCGCCTGTTCGTGAACTTCTTCCAGCCCTCCTTCCGGCTCGCCGAGAAGCGGCGCGAGGGCGCTCTCGTCCGCAAGCGCTACCATCCGCCGCTGACGCCGCATCAGCGTCTGGTCGCGGATCCGCGCGTCCCGCAGGCGCAGAAGGACGCGCTGGACGCGCGGCACGCCGAACTCGACCCGGTGCGTCTGCTCAGCGAGATCCGCGCGGCTCAGCAGGCGCTGGTGGAAATCGCTGACAAGGCGCCGCCGGCGGCCGGCGGCGAGCCGCCCCTCGAAGCCTTCCTCGCCGGCCTGCGCCTGGCCTGGAAGGAGGGCGAGGTCCGCCCGACGGCGCGGCGAAAGGCGACCAAGCCGCGCGGACGACGTCGGCCTGACCCGCTGAAGGAGGTCACCGCCGAGCTCGAAGCCTGGTTCGGCGCCGAGCCTGGCCTCAGCGGCCGGCAGCTCCTCGATAGACTTCAGGCGGCCCATCCAGACTCGTACCCGGATAAGCTGCTCCGGACGGTGCAGCGCCGGCTCAGGGTCTGGCGCCGCGAGCGCGCGAGGGCGCTCGTGCTCGGGCCTTCCGCCATCGGCGCGCACTCGCGGTTCGCCGGCGACATGCTGCCCGATGCCGATGCTTCGCAGGTCGCTGAAGGAGCCCGAGCACCCCAGCTCAACCCGCCTGCGAAGGGTACGCCGGCTGACGCCGCAGCATGACGCGCGAGTGCCAGACTGGCCGACACGCGGTCGCGGCGCAGGCGCCCTTTGGCGCCAGATTGTGCGCGCAGGTGCGCGCACGGCTTCCTCTGGCGCAGGCGTGTTCGCCTGCGCCGGCGGGGCGCTCGCCGCCCCCGCACCCCAGGCACTGCTCTCCAGGTTTCTTTGCACGAGAAAGCGCGTGGGTGGGTCGAACGTGACCTCGTCCCGCGCGTCGCTGCCGGAACGCGTGCTCGGGAACATTATGGGTAAGGCAAGCGCAAATCATTCAGGAACATTCCGTAGTGAGGCAACACGTCAAATCACCCAGATTGTCGCACTACAAGCCTGCACACCGATAGTCATGTTGGTGCTCCTCCTGAGAGATGAATGGCGCAAATTTTCGCCGTGAGGAGTGTGCCATTTCGAGAAACCCGCTCGAGGAGCTGGCGCGCGAGCATTGAGCGTCACGCCGTCGTGGATCAGATCACAAGCTGCTTCGGGAGGCCGTCAAGCCTGGGCGACATCTCGCACATGACCGAGGGCTCAAAGCTTTTCATTGCCGAAACGATCCGTGGCCATTGCCAGAGGAGCGTCGCACAACGCTGGTGATGCGGTTTCGACCTGATGCTCTTCGGCATGTTCAGGACGCGGAGCCGTGCCTGCCGGAGTGCCTCCCGCTCGGCTGGGACGGTGCGGATGCGGCGCTCGCCCGTGAGGACAATCCACTCGCCCTCCTGCTGCCGGATCCACTCAATCCAGTCCACGTCCGGAGTGTCCTTCGGCAGCACTTCGATCAGCGCGACCACTCGGGGCTCCGGCATCTCCGTCGAGAGCAGGGCGCGGAGAACCCTCGCGAAAACCGGTGGGAGATCGTTGTCGATGAAAACGTTGGAGCGGTTCACGCAGCCTGCGCTAACCACGTCTCGAACCGCATGGCGCGGTCTACGGCGCGGCGGTCGATCTCGTACAGGCGGGCGGCGGCTGCGACCGAGCCCTCGGCCTCCACCGCCTCGGCGATTGCGGAAGTCGGGATCGAGGTCTGCTCCTCAATCGGAGCGCCGAATGAGCGGCGTGGGTCGAGAACCACGCCGCCCGATCGGCCGAGTGGCCGCCATAGGAGGGGCTGCATGTCTTCGAACTCGACGTCGCGCAAGCTCCGCTCGATGGTCCTGGTCATCTCTCTCTGGCCGGTGAAGATGTTCTCGAGCTCCGGCTCCTCGCAGTCTCGATCGACCTGCAGCAGAATCGAGACGCCATCTGTTCGGAACCGGGCGGTGGCGAAGGGTCGTTCTCGGCCGAGCACCTCCTGGGCGCGGAGAATCGCCCGGCGAAGATGCCGTGTGCTTAGCCCGCTATTCTGGAAGGCGGTGACGGTGCGTAGCTGCAGCAGGTCCTTGAAGGAGAGCGTCAGTATGTACCGCACCCGGTTCCCTGGACAATAGTTTGCACTACGCGGCCGCCTTGAGGTTGGCCGCCATCCAGCGCTCTCTCGCGGCCGTGGGGCTGACGAGGCCGTTCTTCTCGACCAGCCACTCAGTATTGTAGCGGGCGACGAACGCGCGAACGGCGTCGCGGACCTCCTTGATCGTCTGAAAGATCCGTCCGTACACGACCTGCTCCTTGAAGGTGCGGAAGAGGCGCTCGATGACGCCGTTCGTCTCGGGCTGGGCGACGAAGGCGTAGCTCGGCGTCATGCCCCAGGCCTTCACCTGGCGCTGGAAGTCCTCGGACATGAAGGCGCTGCCGTGGTCGTGCCGCAGGGCGAGACCTCGGGCGGCGTCGCGGCCGAGGTGCCCGAACTGCTCGGACACCGCCATGCTCATCGCCTGCAGGGCCTCGTGCCGGGTGCCGTGCTTCGTCACATGCCAACCGACGAGCTCGGCGTTCCAGTGCTCGGCGACGCCGAAGAGCCAGACCTTGCCGTCGCGGGCGGTGGTGATCTGCGTCGCGTCGATCGCCCACATCACGTTCGGCGCCTCGGTGACGATCCTGCGATCGTGCGTCTGCTCCGGGCGCGGGCGTGCCCGATGCGGCGAGAGGAGCGCGTTCTCCCGCATGAGGCGAAGCACGCGCTTTCGCGCGACGCGCAGGCCGTCGAGCACACGCAAGCGCGCCCACACCTTGCGATGCCCTTCGCCCGACCAGGGCGAGCGCACGAGGTCGGCCCGGATCGCGGCGAGGAGATCGGCGTCGGAGATCGCGGGCTTCGGTCCGCGCCGGCCGGGCGTCCGCTGCGGCCGCTCCTCGGCGACGGCGGCCCTCGCGGCGTAGAACGACGAGCGCGCCACGCCCCAGACGCGGCAGACGCGGCAGACGCGCGCGACGCCGTAGCGGCGGCCGGTCGTGGGAGAGATCGCCCCGGCCGTCACCGCGACCTCCTCCGGGCCAAAGGGCCGCTCGGGCGCTCCATCCTCGCGCGCAGGAGCTCGTTCTCCATGGTGAGCTCGCCGATGCGCTGCATGGCCGCGGCGAGATCGGCGTCGGCGGTGTCGCTCTCGCGCTCCTTCAGCGCCCCGTCGAGCGCCGCCTCGGCCTTGTCGCGCCAGCGCTCGAGCTTGTGGACCGGCACCCCGAGCGCGCGCGAGAGCAGCTCGACCGACTCGCCCCGGAGCATCCGCATCACCACCGCCCGCTTGCGCGCCAAGCTCCAGCGCTGCCCGTGGCCGAGCGGCCCGACCTCCAGCCGACCGCCCTCGCTTGCTGCCTCGCCCGTGGACAGCGTGGACGGGCTGCACCCGCCCACCCTGCCCACAGGCGCATCAACAGCAGACGCTCCTTCGCGCGAGTTCATACTGGTGTCCCTCGTCTCGCTCATCTCGATTTCTCCTCGGACAAAATGGTGTCCAAGGAAATCGGGGCCAGCTCAGGAGAGCGTCAGTACGTCGGACCGCGTGTCGGGCTCGGGCGTCCAGAGCGGCTCGTGCGCAATGCCACGCCGCTCGTAGCCGCGCAGCCAGCGCGCGATGCTCTGACGCTTAGCACGTGTCAGCGCAGCAGCTTCGGGTGCGGTGTAGAGCCCGATCCCAATGAGCCGCCCGTTCCGCAGCTTCGCCATCCCCCGGTGTACGGTTGCTTGAGACATTCGATTTGGTGAGAGCGGCCCCAGGTTAGGAGGGGCCATGACGAACGAATGGAGAGCCACGGCGGGCGCGTCGGAGCGCGCCCATTACGCTGGCGGAGACGCGCCCGCCGCGCCGCGCAAGCGGCGCATGTCGGCGCAGAGGAAGCAGGAAGCCGTGCTGAGACTGCTGCGCGGTGAAGATCTCGAGCTGGTGTCGCGGGAACTCGGCGTGACCGCCGCCGATCTGAGCAGCTGGCGGGACGGCTTTCTGGCAGGGGGCGCGGCGTCGCTGAAGAGCCGGGCCGAGGACGACAGGGACCGTCAGCTCCGCGCCATGAGAGAGAAGATCGGCGACCTGACCATGGCGAACGAGCTTCTGGAGGCGAAGATCGACCGGATGGAGGCCGGCGTCCCCGGCGCCCCTTTTGTGCGGCGGAGGTCGAGGAGATGAGCCGGACGGTCTCGCCCTCCGCGAAGCGCGCCTACGGGCTGGGCCGGGTTTGCCGGACGTGGGGCCTGAGCCGGGCCACGATCTGGCGCCACCGTCGGGCCGTTAACCTGCCGAAGGCACCCCGCCGCCGGCCCGGCCCGGCCCGCAAGGCCCCATGCCCGACGACGCGCTGGCGTCCGAGATCCGGGCGCTGCTGGCGACGAGCCCCTTTCACGGCGAAGGCTATCGCAAGGTCTGGGCCCGGCTGCGTGTCTCCGGCACTCGGACCAGCCCGCGTCGCGTCCTCCGGGTGATGCGTGAGAACGCGCTCCTGGCCCATCAGCGCCCTGGCGCCGCACGTGGCCCGCGGGCGCATGACGGCACGATCACGACCGGAGTGGTCGACGAGATGTGGGGCACCGATCTGACGACGGTCATGACCGGCGAGGGGTCAGCCGCCGTCTTCGTCGCGGTCGATCACTGCTCGGCCGAGTGCGTCGGGATCCACGCCAGCCACCGCGCCACCCGCTTTGAGGCCCTCGAGCCGATCCGCCAGGCGGTGCGGAACAGCTTCGGCGCGATCGGCCAGGGCGTCGCCGCGGGGCTGAGCATCCGCCATGACCATGGCTCCCAGGACATGAGCGGCGACTTCCAGAAGGAGCTCCGCTTCCTCGGCGCGACGAACTCGCCCGCCTTCGTCCGCGCACCCGAAGGCAACGGCTGCGCCGAGCGCTTCATCAGGACGCTCAAGGAGAACCTGCTCTGGGTCCGGTGGTTCGAGACCATCGAAGACCTGCGCCAAGCCCTCCTCGGCTTCCAGCGCACTTACAACGAGAATTGGATCATCCAGCGCCACGGATACCGCACACCAGCGCAGGTCAGACGCGAGCAGACCACCATCATGCAGACAGCCGCTTAACCCCAGATCGCTGTCTCAAAACTGTGGACCGGTACAGCCATTGCCACGCTCGTCCTTTGCGTCCCCGGCCGCCGTTCTTATCGCGCATTTTCCGTCGGACAAGAAGGGCTGGGTGCTGCACCCGGTTCGAACAGACGAGGCGGCGGGTCGCAGGGCGGCCGATTGGGATCATGGGCTTGGCAGGCAGTACGCCATGCAGCCCCATCGATTTCCTCGCTGAGCCTTCCGAGCGAGCTTCCTCCTGAGGCTGCGCTCTGCCTCCGAAACCTGCCGTTCGACTGGAGGCTGGGGATGACCCCTTTCGGCCGTTCAGCACAAGCGCTGCTGCCAAGACCAGGGAATTCCTTCTCGGCCAAAGCTTCTCAGTCGATGTCGCTGCTGATGAGGCGATCCGGCTGTGCCCGCGGGCTCATGCCACACAGCACCTCGTCGTCCGCGAAACTGAGCGCGCCGTTCCGCTGCGGGTCGCGTTCGAGTGGCGAGCCGCAGAGCTCGGTGGTGCAAAGCATCACTGATCGAGCATAGTCGTGCGCTCCGCGGCCGCGGTCCGCTATCGTGCCGGGACAAACTCCTGGTCGCGGCCTGACAGCGTCAGCCAGACCACCACCACGAGGATTACGGCCAGGAAGGCGGCGCTGGTGATGATGGTTCCGAAGCCGAGCCCGCCATAGTCCACCGGCTGGGACAGGAGATCGCCGACCGACGCGCCGAGCGGTCTGGTGAAGATGTAGACGAGCCAGAAGGCGAGGATGCCGTCGAGCCCGAGGAAAAAGTACCCGATGGCGAGCGACAGGATGATCGCTCCGAACAGGATGCCAGTCGGCAGGTAGCCGAGCCCGAACTCTTCGGCGACGAGATCGCCGGCGGCCGTGCCGAGCGCGAAGGTGAAGAGGATCGCGAGCCAGTAGAACGCCTCGCGGCGCGTCGTGACGATGGTGTGAATCGAGAGCGTACCCTCGGCCCGGAACCAGATCCAGAATGTCAGCGCGAGTGCCACGGTGAAGGCCGCGGTGCAGGTCACCAGGCCGACGCCGAGATTGTCGACGAGATTGTCGGTGACGAGCGTGCCGACGATCGAGATCAGGACGACGGTCAACCAGTACGTCCACGGCACATAGCGCTGGCGCGAGAACTGCAGCACCAGCGCCGCGACCAGCACGCCGGTCATGATCAGCGACGTCGTGGCGAGACCGAGCCCCAGGTTGACAGCGAGGTAATCCGCCGCCGTCTCGCCCATGGTCACCGCCATCAGCTTGATCAGCCAGAACTCAGGCGTGACGTTCGGCACGCGGTTGGGGCGCGGCTCCGATCGGGCGTCTTCGACCGTCGCCAGGGTATGGGTGCTCATTGCTTTCTCCGGGCTTGGGTTACTGGCGAGCCAGCGCGAGCGCCTTCGCCGCGAAAGCGTCGGCGCGCCCGTCATCGTCGGCGTTGCAGCGCTCCGTCGCCTTGGCCTGCAGATCGGTCGCCTCGGCCTGACCGTCCTGCAGGGCCGAGCGGAGATCGGCCAGCATGGACTCGCATGGGATCGGATGGCCGTTCGCGTCGGTGACAGCGATACCGGCGACGCGCTCGACGCCTCCCGACGAGCCGGCGCCAGCGGGGTCAGCCAGAACGGCGGATAATGCGACCAACGCCTTCGTCGCCTCAGCCGCATCGGGCGTGCGGGCGCGCAGTGCGGCGAAGGCGGCATCCGCCGCGGCATCGACATTGCCCCAGGCGGCGGGCCCCTCGGGACGCATCGTCGCTTCGGCGTCATCCCACTTCGTCTCGAAATCGGTGATCCGGGTTTCAGCGGCTGCGAGGTTGCCCGAGCCGACGAGATCGCGCGTGTCCGCGACGATGGCCTCGTAGGCGGGGAGCTCACCGAGAGACCCCGGCGAGGCCGCAGCGGCGGTTTGGCCCGCGCCACCGGGCAACAGCCAGATCTCGGCGGCCGTGAAGGCGGCGACGGGCAGCGCGATCAGAATCGCCGCGAGAAAAAACTGCTTCATCTGGAATCCTTGTTGGTCGGACGCGCAGGGATCTGGCCTCCTTCCTGTACGCCCGGCTGGCCTTGGCTATACGGTTTGGCAATGATCCGCCCCGCTCCCGGCCGGGCCGGGCATGCGCGGGCGCATTGCCTGGGCCGATGCGACAGTGGCGCACGGACGGCGGCTCATCGCCTGATCCCGCCGAGCCGCCTCGACGGACGGCGGGCGATTAACGGAGGACATTGGGAATCCGTAATCGACAGGGCAGGATCCGGCGATCCGGCGGCGCCAGATCGGTGGTAGCCGGGCGCCGATCCCTTGGGCGCCGGCAGAGACGAGATCCAAGGAGACAGCCATGAATGTCAGGAAGACCCTCTATGCCGCGACGGCGTGCCTCGCCATGATCGGCGCCGGCAGCGCGGCGCTGGCCGAGAGCGACAGCGGGGAACAGGCCAGCGAGGCGAAGCTGGCGCTTTCGGCGCCGCATTCGCTGCTCGACGCGGTGAGGACGGCCGAGCAGGTCGCCGAGGGGCGCGCCGTCGAGGCGTCGATCGAGGGCGACAACGGCCGGACGCTCTACATCGTCAGCACTTTGCGTCCGGCGAGGTCACGAACGTCGCCGTCGATCCGCAGTCGGGCAGCGTGACCGCGAAGGAGCAGCCGGGCTTCCTCGCGCGGCTGATGGACGACCGGGAGGGCGGCGATGGGGCGAAGGTCGCGCTGGCCGACGCGATCACCGCGGCCGAGAGTGCCGCCAACGGCAAGGCGATGGAGGCCGACTTCGAGGACGACGCGGACGAGACGGTCCAGGGTGCCTCCGGCCCGGTTTGGGCGGTGTTGATTGCCGGTCAGGACGGCGCTCGCACGATGGTCGCGGTCGATGCGCAGACGGGCAAGGTCGTTGCCAGCGGGCACCCCGCCGACGAGGATGACGACTGACAGACATGCGGCCCGGCCGACAACCGCCGGGCCCCCGCCTGCCGGGGAGCGCCACCGGGGGAGCGCGCGTGAAACTGCTGCTGATCGAGGATGACGAGCGGACGGCCGACTACATCGTGGCCGGCCTGACCGAGACCGGCCACCTGGTCGACCGGCTGTCGAACGGGCGTGACGGGCTGATCCAGGCGACCGTCGGCGGCTATGACATCCTCATCGTCGACCGGATGCTGCCCGGGCTCGACGGGCTGTCGCTGGTCCGCACGCTGCGCGGCGCCAAGGTGCGCACGCCCGTGCTGTTCCTGACGGCGCTCGGCGGTGTCGACGACCGGGTCGAGGGGCTGAACGCCGGCGCCGACGACTACCTCGTCAAGCCCTTCGCCTTCACCGAGCTCACGGCCCGGCTCGCGGCGCTGGCGCGCCGCCCGCACATGCAGGACGAGCCGACCGTGCTGAAGGTCGCGGATCTCGAGATGGACCTGATCCGGCGGCGGGTCACCCGCGCGGGCCGGCCGCTCGACCTGCAGCCTCGCGAGTTCCGCCTGCTCGAGCACCTGATGCGCACGGCCGGACGGGTGCAGACCCGGACGATGCTGCTCGAGGCCGTCTGGGACATCCATTTCGACCCGCAGACCAACGTGGTCGAGAGCCATGTCAGCCGCCTGCGCGCCAAGGTCGACAAGCCGTTCGGCGCCGAGTTGATCCGCACGGTGCGCGGCGCCGGCTACACCATGCGGGCGGGCGAGTGACGCCAGCCGGCCGGCGTGGGCTGACGGCCTTCGCACGCTCGGGCGTCGTCCGGCTCGGCGGCCTGCTGACCGCGGTGTTCCTGGCAGCGAACTTTGCCGCCTTCCTCGCCGCCTATGTGCTCTCGATGCAGGAGATGGAGCATCGACTCCGCGCCGGGCTGCTGGAGGAGCTCGCGGCGCTCGAGACGATCGCCGCGGCCGGCGGCGGGCAGGCCCTCGAAGCCGAGGTCCGCGCGCGGGCGGCAGCCGCACGCTTCGAGGGGCCTGTCTACGTTCTCTGGCCGGCTGCCGGAGGCGGGCCGACCATCGGCAATGCCAGCCTTGCCGCGCCCTTCGTCGGCTGGCGGCCGCTCGACGAGCAGGCGGTTCGGCCCCTGCCGCCCCTGCAGCCTGCCGACAGCTATCTCGCGCTCGGTGCGGAGCTCGCGGGGCGGCCGCTCGTGCTGGCTCGCAGCACCGAGGCGCGCGACGAGGTCGTCGAGATCTTCTCGCAGGCGCTGCTGGTCGGTCTCGGCGCCTCGGCCCTGCTGGCCATCGCGGGGATGCTGTGGTTCCTCGGGCGGACCGAGGCGCGGATCGCCGCCATCGGCCAGACGCTCGACGCGGTCGCCGGCGGCGATCTCGAGCGCCGGGTGCCCGTCGGCACTCAACACGACGACATCGGCCGCATCGCCCAGGCCATCAACGCCATGCTCGATCGGCTTTCCGAGAACGTCGCCAGCCTGCGCCAGGTCTCGGCCGACATAGCCCACGACCTGCGGACGCCGCTAACCCGGCTTCGGGCGACGCTGGACCGGCTGCAGGACGGGCCCGATGTCGAGGTCCTCGACGATGCGCGGGCGCAGATCGACGCGATCAACGCCTGCTTCCAGGCGCAGCTCCGCATCGCGCAGATCGAGGGCGGCTCGCCGCGCGCGCGCTTCCGAGAGGTGGATCTGGCCGACCTCTGCGCGACGGTGGCCGAGCTGTTCCAGCCGGCCGCCGAGGACCAGGGCCGCGCGTTCCGCGTCGAAATTCCGGACGGCGGCCCACTGTTGGTCGAGGGCGACCGCGACCTGCTCGCCCAGATGCTCTCGAACCTGCTGGAGAACGCGCTCCGTCACGCGCCGCCGCCGGCCAGCCTGACGCTGACCCTGGCGCGACGCGGCGAGGCGGCCGAGATCACGGTCGCCGACGAGGGTCCGGGCATCCCGGCGGAGGAGCGCGAGAAGGTGTTCCGGCGCCTCTACCGGCTCGAGGCGAGCCGGACGACCGAGGGCAGCGGGCTCGGCCTCAGCCTCGTCGCCGCCGTCGTCGGCCTGCATCGCGGCGCGATCCGCCTCGAGGGCAACGCGCCGGGCCTGTGCGCCACCGTGCGCCTGCCGCTGATCGGGGATGCCGAGGAGAAGCGGGATCAGCGATCGGGTCGGCGGTCGTCCCACCGCGTGCAGACGGCAGCGCCTATCACAAGCCAGAGGCCGCCGACGACATAGCCGTTCAGGACGTCCGCCACATAGTGCTCGCCCAGATAGACGCGGCTCGCCCCGATCGCGATCGCGACGACGAGCCCGGCGATGATGGAGGCGCGCGCCGGAACAAGCCGCAACCACCAGGCCAGCCAGAAGAGCAGCCCGTAAAGGGCGACCGACGTCGCCGCGTGCCCGCTGGGGAATGTGGCCAAGGCGAGGAGCGCGCCCTCCGGGCGCGACCGATCGAAGGCGTCCTTCAGGGCGGCGACCGTCGCCTGCTTGCCAACCGGCATCGGCGACGACGCACCGGCCAGCTCACGCCTGCCCGTCTCGCGTCCCGGCGCAGTCGAGCCTCAGGCGAATCGGCAAGAGGCCGAGCGCCGCCACGGCCGCGAAGATGGCGCCCGCGAGAAACGTCCATTGTGCGCCGAATTCCTGCCAGAGTGCGCCGGCCAGAACGCTGGCGAGCAGCAGCGCGATGCCCGTGACCAGATTGAACATGCCGAAGGCGGTGCCTCGCAGTTCGGCGGGGACCGCCTCGGCGACGAGCGCGGCGAAGAGGCCCTGGGTGAAACCCATGTGCAGGCCCCAGATCAGAACGCCGATGGCAATGCCGGAAAGGCCGCCGGAGAGGGCGAGCAACAGATCCGCCACAATCAGAAAGGCAAGGCCCGCGACGAGCAGCCCCACCCGCCCGATGCGGTCGGACAGCGCTCCCGCCGGATAGGCCGAGAGCGCATAGACCGCGTTCATTCCGACCAGCACGAGCGGCACCAGCATCACCGGCACGCCCTCGGCCTGTGCGCGCAGAATCAGAAAGGCCTCGCTGAACCGCGCCAGCGTGAACAGTGTCGCCACCACGACCACCCACCAGTAGGTCGTGCCAAGCAGCCGTAGGTCGGCGCGCGACAACGGATTGCGCACGCGCCTCAGGCCCTCGGGGCGCGCGGGCTCCTTGACCGCAAGGAGGATAAGCGCGAAGGCGAGAAAACCCGGCAGGACTGCGACCCAGAAGACGCTTCGGAAGTCGTCGGAGAACAGCCACATCAGGCCGATGGCCGCGAGGGGGCCGAGGAAGGCCCCGAAGGTGTCGAGCGACTGGCGCAGGCCGAAGGCCGCGCCGCGCAAGCCTTCCGGGGCCAGATCCGCCACCAGCGCATCGCGCGGCGCGCCCCGGATGCCCTTGCCGACCCGGTCGATGAAGCGCGCCGCGATCAGCCAGCCGATCGAAGGGGCAAGGGGAAAGACGGGCTTCGTCACCGCCGCAAGGCCATAGCCGAGCGCCGCCAGTTCCTTGCGCCGACCGAGGCGGTCCGACAGCGCGCCCGAAAAGACCTTGGTGATCGCCGCCGTCGCCTCGGCGATGCCCTCGATCACGCCGACGGCCAGCGCCGTCGCCCCGAGCCCCACGGTCAGATAGACAGGCAGCAGCGCATGGATCATCTCCGACGAGATGTCCATGAGCATGGAGACGAAGCCGAGCGCCCAGATCCCCGCCGGGAGGCGGCGCCAGAGCGCGTGCGGCGTTAGCTTGTCTATCGCGGCCATGATCCTGCGGCGCTCCCACCTTTGTCCAAATTCGGCGAGCTTCGAACTGATCGGCTGAGCGGAGCCCTGCTGTCTCATCCGCCGTTGACCGAAGTTAGGCCGCCGCACGATTTTATGCGCCGCGAAGGCGATCTCCGGCGAGACGCTGTGCAGCGGCAACTCCTGATTCCGATGACCCCGGGCGAAAGCAAGGAGTCACGCCAAAATCATCGTTGGCATGGCAGATGCGCGGGCAAACTCACGCCGCCGATGGGGTGCTGACGAATTCAGCTATAGCCGCCGATGAAAAACGACCGAGAAGCACCAGTGCTCGGCCCCTCCCTGTCAGGGCCGCCGAGCGCCGCTCCCGACGCCGACCAGCAGCACCGCCAGCGCGCCGACGAGCAGCACGATGCCCGCGGCCTGTCCGGGCCGGGCGGCGTGAACCAGGGCGGTCAGCGCAACAACGGCCAGCAGCGCGAGCGAGAGCCGGGCATCGGCCAGGAACATCTTGCGGAGCTCGGCCAGGACGGCGCGCAGGATCGTCATGGCCGTGCCTCGGCCAGCCGGCGCGCCATCGCGACCGAGCCGAGCCCGGCCACGAGGAACAGCGCGGCGAAGGCCAGCAAGGCGAGGTCGTGGCCCGGCCATTCGATGCCCAGGCCCTCGCCCGTCCAGAACACGCCGAAGGCGGAGAGCATCACGCCGACGGCGAACTTCAGCGTGTTTTCGGGCACCCTGGCGAGCGGCCGGTGCACGAAAGCGCCGACGGCGAAGACCAGCGCGCAGGCGGCGAGCGCGCCGATGCCGGCGGGGACGAGGTGCCCGCCCGCGCCGACCGCGATGACGATGAAGATGACCTCGAGCCCTTCCAGCAGCACCGCCTTGAAGGCGGCGAGCCCGGCGATCCAGTCCTGCGAGGTTCTGTGCAGGCGCATCTCCTCGGACAGCTCGGCGGTCTCGGCGGCGAAGGCCGCGGACTCGTCGTGCAGCGCGATCACGCCCGCCCCGCGCAGCGCCGCCTTGCGCAGCCAGCCGATGCCGAAGAGCAGCAGCAGAACGCCGACGACGAGTTGCAGCAGCCAGAGCGGCACGGCGCCGAGCAGCGGCCCGAGCGCCAGAACCACGGCCACCAGCACGGCCAGCGCCGCCAGCGTGCCGAGCACCGCCGGGCGCAGCCCCCGCACGGCGGCGACGGCCAGCACGATGGTGAAGGCCTCTACCACCTCGACCAGCGAGGCCAGGAAGGCGGCCGAGACCGCCGGGGCGGCGGTGGACCATTCGAGCATGTTCAGTGGCTTCCTCTGCAGCGCGCCGTTCTCAGTCCCACCGCCGGCTTTCGGCTTTGGCGGCGTCCCGACTGACGCCAATATCGTCGAGCAGGCGGTCGTCCAGCCGCGACAGGTGCTGGCGTTGTCTCTGGCGGTCGAGCCACGGCGAAACCCGCGAGGGCCCACGATGGTCCGGCTCTGGAGGAAAGCCGGGGACGAAGGCGGTGACCGGCCCGCCGGCAGTCCAGCCGGCGTTCATCACGCCTCGCTCTCGCCGCGCGCCTCGAAGACGCGCTTGGCGTAATCGTCAAGGATCGCCTCGCATCGCTTGAGCCGTGCCTCGGCCTCGCCCGCCCGCTCGGCGCCGTAGAAGTCGAGCGCGCGGATCTTGGCGAGCCACCCCTGCAGCTTCTTCAGGTCGAGGTCGTTCTCCTCGAGCTCGGCATAGGTGTAGTGATCGGCGGCGGCTTCCTTGGCGACCTCGCGCTCGAAGTCGTCGCATTTGTCGAGCAATTCCTCATAGGCATCGTCCCGGTCGGCGCGGAAGCGGGCGACGACCTTGTCGCGCTGGCCTGCGTCGAGCGCCACCGTCTCGAGGATGACGCACTCGCCGGCAGCCTCGGCGATGTCGTTTTCCAGCATCTTCAGGCGGCGGACGTGATCATCGGTCTTCGGCAGCAGGCAGACGCCGCCCTGCAGGTAGACCGCCCCCATGCCCTTGAGCTTGCGCCAGATCGCCATGCGCTTGGCCGCGGGCGCGGGCGGCACTTTGTAGGTCATCAAGAGCCAACTCGGTTCTGGCATGGATAGGTACATACTGTAGCAGCTGCTACATCTCAACTCTATCGGCAGAACCCGGATGGCTGCCCGTTTTCGACCCCTACCGGCTTGGCCAGGCGGCAGGCGCATCAGCAGCGGCGGTCCTCGTGGCGGCGCCAGCAGCAGTGCGAGAAGATGTCCCCGAGCTGTCCTTGACCTACGAAGATGTCCGCTGTTCGGGGAATTGGTCCGAGAGCGCCAAGGACTCTGCCCGGGCTGAAGGAGCTGCGCGCCGCCGACCTGCTCGACGGCCCGCCGCCGCAGCATACGGGGCTGGATTCGCACGCGGACACGCCCCGAGGGAAAGACCTGGCGGCAGACGCAGATGTCGCATTATGGCGCAAGCACGGCGTCGATGAAGGCTCAGTCGAGCAGCTGATGCACTGCCGAAACCTGCCATAGAAGGGCCGTTACGCGTGACCGGGTCGCGACCCAACGCAGGACCGGCATCGCGTTGCTGCGACGCTTCGCGCGAGAAAGATCCGGCCAACATTCTTCCAAGGAGTCGATCTCCGTCGACAGGAAAATCGGAGGCGGCCAAAGGTGGATTGGCGTAATACGGCCGCCGATGGAGATGACTCGGGGGATTCTCAAGCCGGCGGAAATGTGAGTCCCTGTCTTTGAGGACAGGGAGACAGGGATGGCGGTCGAGATCACGCGGAAGGACCTAACGCCGGCGCAGATGCGAGCGACGGCGGGAAAGACGAAGGATGCGCGCGCGGCGCGGCGGATGCTGGCGATCGCGCTGGTGC
Organism: uncultured Alphaproteobacteria bacterium; assembly: GCA_963822985.1. GTDB lineage: Bacteria > Pseudomonadota > Alphaproteobacteria > Rhodobacterales > Rhodobacteraceae > Thermohalobaculum. The sequence goes on from CAWGJU010000006.1 coordinate 405,450, forward strand.
TGGAGGGCAGCGACCGTAAGGGCGCGGCCGAGACTTGCGGGATGGACGGGCAGACGCTGCGCGACTGGGTGCACCGTTACAATGCCGAAGGGCTGGCGGGCCTGACGAACCGTTCATCGCCCGGCCGCCGACCGCGCCTCACCCCCGAGCAGAAGGCGGAGCTCGCGGCGTGGGTGGAAGCCGGTCCCGATCCCGAGCGCGACGGGGTGGTGCGCTGGCGGCGGGTCGACCTGAAGCGGCGCATCGAGGCGGCGTTCGGCGTGGTGATGCACGAGCGCAGCGTGGGCAAACAGCTCCGGGCGCTCGGCCTGCGCCGCCTGGTGCCGCGGCCGAAGCACCCGGAGGCGGATTTCGACGCCCAGGAGGCGTTCAAAAAAACTTCCCGCAAGCCGTAGTCGCCGCGCTCCCTGAGCACGCCAAGGACAAGCCGCTCGAGATCTGGTTCCAGATGCTATGAGGCGGGGACTCGCGGATGATGGCGGCCCCTCAACCGATGGAGCCGCAGATGTCGACGATCCTTCCCGCCACCGAGACCACCGTCTACCTCGCACTTGAACTGAGCTGTTCGAGTTGGCTTGCCGCCGTCCGGCTGCCGGGTCGCGACAAAATCGTGCTGCACAAGATGGAGGCCGGCGACACCGCGGCGCTGCTCGCCTTCATCGCGACCCAGCGCGCTCGGGCGCGGGCGCTGACAGGCGTCGCGGTCGAAGTCGTCTCCTGCTATGAGGCGGGCCGCGACGGCTTCTGGCTGCACCGGCTCCTGCTCGCCAACGACGTGATCAACCATGTCGTCGAGCCGACCAGCATCCTGGTCAACCGAAGGGCGCGGCGGGCCAAGACCGATCGGCTCGACGCGCAGGGCCTGCTTCGGGTTCTGGCGGCGCGTCATCAGGGCGATCACCAGATCTGCAGCGTCCTTCGCGTGCCAACGCCCGCGGAGGAGGATGCCAAGCGCCCGCACCGCGAGCGCGAACACCTCGTGCGCGAGCGGGTCCGGATCGAGAACCGCATCGAGGCGCTCCTGGTCACGCAAGGCATCCGCAAGCGGCCGTCCCTGCGAACCTGGGACAGCGATCTCGCCGTGTTGCGCACGGCCGATGGACGCGCGCTACCGCCGTGTCTGCGTGCGGAGATCGGCCGCCTCAAGCGCCGGCTCGTCCACACCAGAGACCTGATCCGGGAGATCGAGGCGGAACGCGCGTCCGCCTTTGAGGACGCGCCGCAAGACGAGACCGGTCGCAAGATCGTGGCGCTCTCCGGCATTCGGGGCGTCGGCGACAACTTTGCCGCCGTGCTGACCCGCGAAGTGTTCTATCGCCGCTTCCACAACCGCCGGCAGCTCGCGAGCTATGTCGGCATCGCCCCGATGCCGCACCAGAGCGGGACGATGGATCGGGACCGAGGGATCGGGCGCGCCGGGAATCCTCGGGCGAGGACGGCTCTCATCCAGCTCGCCTGGCTGTGGCTGCGCTATCAGCCGGAAAGTGCGCTCGCCCGGTGGTTCCGCGAACGTGTCGGCGCGCTGGCCGGTCGCACCCGGCGGATCGCGATCGTCGCCATGGCGCGGAAGCTCCTGGTTGCGCTCTGGCGCTACGTCGAAGCGGGAGTCGTGCCGGAAGGCGTCGCTTTCAAGGCGTAGAAAAGAGATCGACGTCGGCGGGACGCCGACCGGCGGCGATGAGGGGAGCGCGACCGTCTTCGTCATTGGCGGCGCTCGAGCCGCCGCGTTTCAGGTGGGTCGCGTCTCGCCGGAGCCAGGCCTCGTGCATGAGGCATCATGGTGCGGGACCGCATCGTCGTCCCGACCGCATGTAAGGTGACGCAGCCGCGGCTGCGGGGAACGATCGCTCCGGGCCTTCAAACAAGATTGCTATGAATGAGACCAGATCGACGCAGTCGAGCGGGAGGATAGCATGTAAGACCCCATTGACGATCGAACCCTCATGTAAAGACGAGGCGCGCGTCGGCCAGCAGGGCACGCTCACCCGCGTCTGGGCCCGCCGCGGCAGCCGCCCGCGCGCCGTGCGCGACACTCGCTACAAGTGGGCCTACATCTTTGGAGCGGCCTGCCCGGCGCGCGGGGCGGCCGCGGGCCTCATCATGCCCTTCGCGGACACCGAGGCGATGAACGCGCATCTGGCCGAGATCGGGCGCACCGTAGCGCCCGGCGCCCACGCCATCCTCGTCCTCGACGGAGCTGGCTGGCATGGGGCGCATGGCCTGATCGTGCCCGGTAACCTCTCACTGCTCACGCTGCCGCCCTATGCCCCGGAGCTCAACCCGATCGAGAATGTCTGGGCCTACCTCCGGAGCAACAAACTCGCCATCACCGTCTTCGACAGCTACGACGCCATTGTCACCAAGTGCTGCGAGGCATGGAACTTCTTCGCGCAAGACCCCTCAGCCATCAAATCCATCACCTCACGAAGCTGGGTAGCGGTCAGCAAATAGGGCCGTCCGTATTCAGGCGCACATCAGCGCGGAGACGGCGATGCAGGAGGGGATAATCGAATGTACAGGACACGGCAGGCTTCAGGCTCACCATCGCCTGCTCGATGTGGCGCAGCGGTGAACAGGCGTGGCCCTGGCATGATCGAGCGAGATCTTATCAGCGGGTTTCTCGACGACCTCGCCGCGCTCGCCGCAGCACATGGCATCGTGCTGGACACCTACCGTGGCCAGCTATGCGCTTATCCAGTCCCGACGGGCAGCCGCACATGTGGAGGATATGCAGCCGCTCTGCGGCCAGGCGACTACTGGGAGGTGTTTCCGTGCGAGGCCGGCACAATGAGCTCCGGCTCGGACGAGCCGAACGAGCGTTTGTTGAGCTTCGAGATCTCCAGCGTGTCAGGTCATCAGCGTGTCGCGCTCCGAGCGGCGCTGAAGCGGGCGCGGGACGTACTGCCTCGGCAAGACGGCGGATGCGCCGACGGATCATAGAGGAAGCCCTGGCTGAGTTTCGACGCGCGCTCGAGCGAGGGGTTGCCGGAGCCTGACAAAGAGTGCCGCTACGGTCCACAGATCGAATGGCGCCGATGGTGGCGAGATGTTGGAGCGCTCGACAGGAGGCATAGACGATGAACAAGGCCGCGGTGATCACCGGAGGCGCGCAAGGCATCGGCCGCGGTTGCGCCGAGTACCTCATCGGCGCTGGCTGGCGCGTCGCCTGCCTCGACGCTGACGCCCAGGCGGTCGCCGAGATCACGGATGATTTCGGCGGCGAGCAGCTGCTGGCGATCGAGGCCGATGTCGCCGACGAGGAGGCGGTCGCCCGGGCCTTCGAACGGGTTGAGGACTGGACCGCCGGCGGCGGCCTCGATCTCCTCTTCAACAATGCGGGCATGGCGGGCGCCGAGACCGGACCCGTCGAGCAATTGGAACTGGCCGAGTGGCGCCGTCGCATCGATGCGAGCCTGACGGGCACGTTCCTCTGCACCCGGGCCGCGGTCCCGGCTCTCCGGCGCCGCGGGGGCGCTATCGTCAACATGGCGTCGACGCGCGCCTTCCAGTCCGAGCCGCATTGCGAAGCCTATGCGGCGGCCAAAGGCGGGATTGTCGCGCTGACGCATGCGCTGGCGGTCAGCCTCGGCCCCGACATCCGCGTCAACGCGGTGGCCCCTGGCTGGATCGAGACGCGGCCCTTCGCCCGCCGCGACAAGCGGCAACCGGTCGAGCATGATGAGGCCGAGCGGCTGCAGCATCCGGCCGGCCGCGTCGGCACACCGCGGGATATCGCCGAGGCCATCGAGTGGCTGACGGGCGCCGGTTTCGTCACGGGGCAGACGATCGCCGTCGACGGCGGGATGCAGAAGCGGATGATCTACGAGGCCTGATCTCTGCCGAACCAGGGCGGCGCCTTGAGCTCCCGCATGCTTCTTGTCCGCCCGCCTTTCCCGGTCTCGTCGTCGCAATCCGTAGGTTGGGACCCGCCGTTTCTGGCCTGGTGGTTCAATGCCTTCTTGTGGAGCCTCCTTCTGCAATGGGATGTCCATTGATGGCGCATGCACGCCGTCAATGAAGGCTCAGTCGAGCAGCTGATGCACCGCCGAAACCTGCCATAGCAGCACAGTTAGGCGTGACCGGGTCGCGACCCACCGCAGGACCGACATCGCGTTGCTGCGAGGCTTCGCGCGAGAAAGATCCGGCCAACGTTCTTCCGAGGAGTCGGCCTACGTCGACAGGAAATCGGAGGAGGCCAATGGTGGTTTGGCGTAAGCCGCACGTCAGCGCGGCGACGGCGATGCGGGAGCGGAAGATCGGATATAAAGGACACGGCGAGCTTCCGACTCACGAGCCGTCGCTCGATGCGGCGCAGCGGGGAACAGGCGGGGCCCAGGCATGATCGAGCGAGATCGCATGAGGGTGTTTCTCGACGACCTCGCCGCGCTCACCTCAGCACATGGCATCGTGCTGGACATCTATCGCGGCCAGCTATGCGCCGACCCGGTCCCGACCGGCAGCCGGACATGTGGAGGATATGCAGCCGCTCTGCGGCCAGGCGACTATTGGGAGGTGGTTCCGTACGAGGCCGGCACAATGAGCTCCGGCTCGGCCGAGCCGAACGAGCGTATGGTCAGCGTCGAGATCTCCAGCGTGTCAGCTCATCAGCGCGGCGCGTTCCGAGCGGCGCTGAAGCGGACGCGGGACGTACTGCGTCGGCAAGATGGCGAATGCGCTCACGGATCGTAGAGGAAGCTTTGGGTGCTGAGGTTCGAGGCGCGCTCGAGCGAGAGGTTGCGGGCGGAGCCTGACAAAGAGTGCCGCTAAGGTCGGCAGGATCGAATGGCCCCGATGGTGGCGAGATTGTCAGTTGGAGCGCGCGACGGGAGGCAAACGCGATGAACAAGGCCGCGGTGATCACCGGAGGTGCGCAAGGCATCGGCCGCGGTTGCGCCGAGTACCTCATCGGCGCTGGCGGGCGCGTCGCCTGCCTCGACGTTGAAGCGCAGGCGGTCGCCGAGATCACGGATGAGTTCGGCAGCGAGCAGCAGCCGGCGATCGCGGCCGATGTCGCCGACGAGGAGGCGGTCGCCCGGGCTTTTGCTCGAATCGATAGCTGGACCGCTGGTGGAGGCCTCGATCTTCTCTTCAAACAATGCGGGCGTGGCGGGCGCGGAGACCGGGCCCGTCGAGGCGTTGAGCCTGGCCGAGTGGCGCCGCCGCATCGACGCGAGCCTGACGGGCACGTTCCTCTGCACCGGGCCGCGATCATTTGGGCGAGGCTTGGCATGTCCGTGCATTCGCAGGGCTCGGGACACCGGCGTCACGAGCGAGTGGCGGGCATCGCCTCCCGCCGTGGACGCCCGAACAACTATGCGCCTCGAACGGTTCCGGGTAGGTTTGACCTGGCGGAACACGGCTGTCGAAGGCGACCGAACATGCGCGCGATGGTTCTCGAGGCCCCGCATGAGCTACTCGTCCTGCGCGACCTCCCGTCGCGCCCGCTTTGCCCGGACGAGGTGCGCATCGAAGTCGAGGCTTGCGGCGTCTGCCGCACAGATCTGCATGTCGTCGATGGCGAACTTCCGCATCCGAAGCTGCCCCTCGTTCCGGGGCACGAGATCGTTGGGTGCGTTGCGGAGGCTGGCAGTTCAGTCGAGGGGCTTTCGGTCGGGCAGAGGGTCGGTGTGCCCTGGCTTGGCCGGACCTGCCACAGCTGCGACTATTGCAGGCTGGGCAGGGAAAACCTCTGCGATTCGCCCGGGTTCACAGGCTACACGATCGACGGCGGTTATGCCGACGAATGCGTCGCCGCCGCCGAGTACTGTTTCGCACTGCCCGAGGAACCGAGAGCGCAGGATCTGGCACCGCTGCTCTGCGCCGGCCTGATAGGATATCGCTCCCTCCGGATGGCCGGGGACGCGCGGCGGCTGGGTCTCTACGGATTCGGCGCGGCAGCTCACATTCTTACTCAGGTGGCGCGTCAGCAGGGGCGCGAGATCTACGCCTTCACCCGCCCCGGTGACTGGCCGGCACAGGAGTTCGCCCGGGCCCTCGGCGCCGTGTGGGTCGGCGGCTCCGACGAGGCGCCTCCCGTCAAGCTCGACGCGGCCATCATCTTCGCGCCAGTGGGTGCACTGGTTCCCGCTGCGCTGAAAGCCATCCGCAAGGGTGGCATCGTCGTCTGCGGCGGCATCCACATGAGCGACGTACCCTCCTTCCCGTATTCGGACCTCTGGGAAGAGCGGGTGATACGCTCCGTCGCCAACCTGACCCGCAGCGACGGGGCGGAGTTTTTCGACCTTGTCAAGGCAATGAAGATCAAGACGTCGGTCATCTCCTATCCGCTCGAGCGGGCGAACGCAGCCCTTGGTGATCTGCGCGCCGGAAATCTGCAAGGCGCGGCCGTGCTCATACCCGCGCTCGGGCTTAATGCACATCGACCTCGGCCCGGCACGTCATTGGGGTGAGCGCTTCCCCGCGAGCCGGCGCGGTCTGCGCGATAGCAAGCCGCGTGCGCGAGAGGTTCGTTCGCCCCGCTCGAACCACCGGGACTGCTACCCTCGATGTCCGATTATGGCGCATGCCTCGCGTCGAGGGGGCTGCCACAGCTGACTGCTGCTCCCGCGATACCCGCCCTTCGGAACGGGACGGATCGTGACCCAACCCGGTCATCCGCAGCTTGGAGTGGCCGGAGGTTGGGCGAGCATGCTCGGGTCGCCGCCGAGGCATTGGTGATGCGCCGACCGGGCGGCAACCTCGGTTGTCTCCCGGACACGGGGTGCAGGGCTCGACATAGCGGTACCACGCGAGAGGAGGCCTGGCGTCAGTACTGGCGTCAGAACCGCCGGCGCCGCGCGGGCCTTCATCTTGCGAAGGTGGCTTCGGACAATTCCGCCCAGGTTCACCTATATGCCGGACCCGGTGGGCAAACGCGCTCCGTCCTATGGCGATGCGGATCCCGGTTGTATGACTGTCGGGACAGCTTCCACGCCGCCGAGCTGCGTCTGTGAAGAGGCGGCCCGAGGGCGACAGGGACCATCGTCTCCGCGCGAGCAAGGAGAAGATCGCCGCCTGACCATGGCAACCGAGCTTCTTGAGGCGAAGATCGAACGGTCCCACCTTCTGTCGCGTGCAATGGTGGCGACGGAGATCGTCGAGGCGATCCTGGTTTGCGGCAGACAGACGGGGCGACGCCGACGGCGTTGATGAGGCTGCCTTCGGTGGAGTGGCGCGATCCGGCTGACGCACGCCGACAAGCAAGGCAACATCGCCTACAGGATGCTGATCAGCTCCAGAGAGATGTCATTGCCGTCCCCAGCCGTATAGTCGATCTCAAACGTGTAGGTGTCTCCTCCGAACTCTGCCTCGATGTGACCGCCTTGGCCGAGATTATCGAAAGTCCCGCTCACCGCGTCCGCGCCGTCGTTCTGCAGAAAGACGAAGCTGTCGCCGATCGAAGCGGCAAAGCCGAGAGCCATCTCCAGCGACGCTCCTGTGCCTGCGTCAGAATTGAGGTCGACCATCCCGTTGACCGAGAGCAGGTCGTGGTCCGCATTTCCCGTGCCGTTCACCTCGATGCGCATCGCGCCGGCCGAGTTGACCGCGTAGTTGCCGTTCACTACGGTGGATCCGACTTCCCGGCTTGGATCAAGGGTGCCTCCGTTCTGCTCAAGGTCGCCGTTGATCTCGTCGACCGCCAGCGTTCCACCAAGGAAGTTGAAAATGCCTGTCGCCGCATCAATAGCCAGCGTCTCGCCGGTAATTAACCCGGCTTCGAAGTTCAGGCTTTGGGTGTGGAAATTCCCCGTAACTCCAACTGAGAATGTGCGGTTACCGAAGTCGACTGTTCCTTCGCCACCAGAAACCGTTCCCACATTGCTCGTTTCGGCCGCGAAAGCAACACCCGCGCCGATGAGGAAGGTGCCAGTCGCGGGTGCAGTTCCGACGTTGAGCTCAGAAAGTTGTGCGTCGAGTGTTCCCTCCGAGGCATCGAGCAACCCGGTTGCCGTGCTCGAGTTGTTGGGGCTGAACCTCTGCGCAACGCCGACGTTGAGCACCGCCGGCGCCCCGCCGGCCCCCAGCGTCAGAGAGGTGTTCGCGCCAAGCGTCAGGCTGCCCTGAGCGTCAGCACCCGCACCCCCGGACGGGGTCGAAAACCCGACCGAGAGCTCCGAGGCTGCGGAAGCGTCCAGCGAAGCGCCCGTCTCGATCACCATGTTCCCGAAGACGGTGCCGCCACCGGCATCGTTCATCAATCCGGACCGCCTCAACGTCGGCAACGACCTCCGTCCCTTCCTGCACGACCAGCGTGTGGCGCCGCGTGGGGGCTGCCGCGTAGAGCAAAGCGTTGCCGGTGACTTCCAGCACACTGGAACCGCCGAGGTCCGTCGTGTGGCTGCCCTCGCCGGTGTACTCGAGCGGGGCGATCGCGAAGTCGGCATCGACGATGTTGGTCCCGCCGCTGCCGAGGACCGCGAAGACGGCTCCGTCGGTGGAGCCGGGGGGCGTGCCGTCATTCCAGTTGCCTCCGTCGCTCCAGCTTTCCGAAGAGCCGTCTCCGGACCAGAGATCGGCGCCGGCCGCCGACCCGATAGCGCCGACCTCGAAGGCATTCCCGTTGATCACGACCTGGCCGCCATTCGTCCAGATCGTCAGCGGGTCGATGAGCTCGACCATGTCGATCGGATCCTCTACGAGCGCGACACTGTCGATGAACGTCGGGTCGCAGGTGACGGCGTAGTCAAGGATCGCGGCCTCGCGCAGGACGGGATCCGTGACGCCCGCCGCGTCGAGCAGATCGATGGCCTCGTCCACCTTGTCCTGCGGAAGCTGGTCGCGCGTTACCCGGTGCCATGGGAACCGCACATCGGTGAAGGTCTCGGTCGACTTCTCCCGATCCGTAGTCGAAGAGCAACTCCGCCTGGCTGATCCGCCAACTGTCGTTGAATGTCCCGTAGAGCTCGTTGAAGGTAAGCGAGGTGCCGAACGGCCCGGCAGAGCCGTCGCGCGTCGTCAGATCGTTGGTGGGGTCGCCGTCGAAGTTTCCGAGGAGCCCCTGCAGACTGTCGGGCGCCCGCTCCTCGCTGGCGCAGAAGGTGACGTCGAGATGGCTGCCGAAGTCGACGACCGTGAGCACCTCTCCGGTTTGGTAGGTGATGCTGTAGGTGTTGCCCTGAAAATCGACCATGCCGTTTCCGACGGCCATGCTACCGGCGAGGTCGACCACCGCCCCATCGATCTGGAGGACGTCCTCGGCGTCCGTGTCGATCGTGACACGCACGTCGCCGATCTCAGTCGCCACCGCCGAGTTGACGGTCAGATTGTGGTTGATCGGCCGCGTGCGGGTCTGGACGACGACCTCGTCCGTATCGGTTGACTCGACCAGGATGTACTCGCCGGCGCCCTGGAAATCGTATGCGAGCCCGTCGAAGGTTCGGTAGTGCGGGTCGCCCCAGCTGGTACCGCAGACCAATCCTTCGTTGTCGACGGAGTTGTCGTTGAGGATCGTGGCATCGCCCTCGGCGGCGCCGAGCGTCGCGTTCGTCAGGCCCGAGAGGGTGACGCGGAAGGCCTCGTCCGGCTCGACATCGGTGTCGCCCTGGACCGGAACCCCGATGGTCGCGGTGTCCTCGCCGGCGGCGAAGGTGACCGTGCCGCTCGGCAACACGCCGCCGACGAAGTCGGCCGCGTTCGCCGGGTCGGCGCCAACGCCGGTCACCGCCCAGTCGGCCGTGCTCTCGCCCGAGAGGTCGCCGCTGCGCGTCACCGTGAAGCTGAAGAGCGTTGTTCCGGCGTCGCCCTCGGCCTGGTCCGGGCCGTCGTCGATCGACAGCTCGGGCGGCGGCACGACCACCTCGTCATCGTTGAGGATCGTCGCGTCGCCCTCGGCGTCGCCGAGCGTGGCGTTTGTCGGCGCCGAGAGGGTGACGCGGAAGTCCTCGTCCGGCTCGACATCGGTGTCGCCCTGGACCGGAATCTCGATGGTCGCGGTGTCCTCGCCGGCGGCGAAGGTGACGGTGCCGCTCGGCAACACGCCGCCGACGAAGTCGGCCGGGTTCGCCGGGTCGGCGCCGACGCCGGTCACCGCCCAGTCGGCCGTGATCTCGCCCGAGAGGTCGCCGGTGCGGGTCAACGTGAAGCTGAAGAGCGTGGTTCCGGCGTCGCCCTCGGCCTGGACCGGGCCGTCGTCGATCAACAGCTCGGGCGGCGGCGCGGCGTCGTTGTCGATAATGGTCCCGGTGCCGCTGCCGTCACCAATCTCGGCGCCCGCCGACGGGCTCGACAGCTCGATGCGCAGATCCTCCGTGGCCTCTATGAGAGCGTCGTCGAACGTAGGGATGTCCAGCTGAGCCACGCGAACTTCGATTGAGAGGACGACGATCCGAAGATGCCAACGTCGTCTCCGCGTCCACCGGACACCGTGTTCGCACCCGTTCCTGCATCCAGGAGATCGTCGCCGTTGCCACCGAAGAGCCAGTCACTTCCCTCGGCTCCGATGAGCGTGTCGTCGCCATTGCCTCTGCTCAGGAGGTCGCAACCTTCGCCGCCACTGAGGAGGTCGTTGCCGTTCTCACCGAAGATTACGTCGTTGCCCTTCTCGCCGGCGAGCTCATCGCGCCCGTTCCCACCGAATACGACATCATCGCCGGTTCCGGATCGGACTGTATCGTTGCCGTTGCCGACAAATATCCAATCATCTCCTTTTAGATGTTGATCATTCGAAGAAATGAAGTCAGCCCGTTTCGAGCCGCGCACAAAGGCTATGACGCCCCCTCGCGACACCAGCTCGAGATCTTCACCGCGCAGCAGTCTCAGCACGGCTTCCTGCTTCCTCTGCGCCGACATGCGCCGCTTGCGCGGCGCGGCGGGCGCGTCTCCGCCAGCGTAATGGGCGCGCTCCGACGCGCCCGCCGTGGCTCTCCATTCGTTCGTCATGGCCCCTCCTAACCTGGGGCCGCTCTCACCCAATCGAATGTCTCAAGCAACCGTACACCGGGGGAATCGCTCCCCGGCGTCGGACACAGAATCAACAAACGATTCCAGAGACTCAAGGAGTTTCAGGACAGGTTCTTATAATTACAGGTTCAACTGACGCGGGACGAGGCGATCATGTCTGTCTGGCGGCCTCCGGGCCGACATGGCGCGCTCGCCGTCTGGCGGGCGTTCCGCAGCGCGCGCACCTGCTTTGACGCCCGAGGTTGGCCAGCGGCGGCTCGACCGGCTGAGGTGGGGCATGCCCTGCGCGGCCACGACGCGGTATTCCGCCAGATGGCCGCGCAGCGCGTTGACCAGCTGCGTGTGCGCAGGATCCCATGCGGCGACCCGTTAGCGCGGACTTGCGGAATAATGATCGTTTCCTGCCATGTTCCGATGATGCCTGCTTTCGCCCATGAGGTCGAAAGGCAGATTCTGGCGCATCTTGCGCGTCCGTCGGGTCAGGCATGGACGCCCGCTACCCCGACTGCACCTGCCGTGCGCGACCGGCGTTGCGGGATCCCATGCGGTGACGAGCGGTCCCGACTTCAATGCCTGATCGTGAGGCAACTTCAGAGCCCGGGCCGGGCGAGGCGTGGCAGGGCCGATTCGAGGGCTGCGCCGACCCTGAGCGCGACGGCCTCGTCTCCTCCGCGGGCGGCGACCTGCAGCCCGATCGGCAGGCCCTCGGTTGAGAGCGCGATCGGCAGCGCCAGGGCGCACATGCCAAGGAAATTGAAGCCGCGCGTGAAATGGCCGGGCGAGACCGCCTGGTCGATCTCGGCGACCGGCGGGGCGGGCGTCATGGTCACCGGCGTCAGCACGGCGGCGAGGCCGCGCATCGCTTCGGCATAGGCGGCGCGCATGGCCTCGCGATCGGCCAGCACGCGCAGATACTCGGCCGCCGTCGCATTGCGCCCGGAGAGGAAGCGCGGCCGGACATCCTCGTCCATCGGCAGATCGGGGTCGCCGAAGAGATGACCCTGGTGAAACCAGCCCTCGATGGCGATGAGCCGTCCATTGGCCTCGCGCACCGCCTCGTAGGGGGTGGGCGGGACGAACTCGCGGATGATCGCGCCGAGCCGGCGCAACCTGTCGAGCACCGCGTCGTAGGCGTCGAGCACTTGCGCGTCGCAGACCTCGCGCGATGCGGCGTCGAGCGCGCCGAGGACGACACCCTCCGCACCGCCAGCCAGCGCGCCCCAGAGCCCGGTCCGCCCGGCCCTGTCGCGGTCGATCGCCACGCCCTCGCGCCCGTCCATCACCTCGAGCATCAGCGTAGCATCGGCGACCGAGCGTGCCAGCGGCCCGGGCGTGTCGAGCGTGTGCGCGAGCGGCAGGATGCCGTCGCATGGCAGCAATCCCTCCGTCACCTTGAGCCCGGCCAGCCCGCAGAACCCCGCCGGCAGCCTGACCGAGCCGCCCGTATCGGTGCCGACGGCGCAGACCGCCAGCCCGGCGGCGACGGCGGCCGCCGAGCCCGAGGACGAGCCACCACAGACGCGGTGGGTCTCCATGTCCCAGGGGTTCCAGGGCGTCCCCATCCGCTGGTTCGTGCCCCAGCCGCCAAAGGCGAGCTCGACCGTCCTGGTCTTGCCGAGCAGAATGCCGCCCGCCGAGATCAGACGGCGCGCGATCGTGGCGGTCGTCGGCGAGACCCGATGCTCCAGCGCCTTCGACCCGCCGGTCGTGACCCGACCCTCGAGGTCGATGATGTCCTTCAGGGCGAAGGGGACGCCGTGGAACGGCCCGATCCGGTGACCGGCGGCGATTGCACGGTCCGCGGCGTCGGCCGCCCGGCGCGCCTCGTCAGCATAGACGACCTGATAGCTTCCGATGCGCCCGTCGAGCCGCTCGATTCTCTCGAGGTGCGCCTCGACGACGGCGCTCGGGCGTATGGCGCCGTCGAGATAGGCATCGGCCAGCGCGATAAGCGCGGGATAAGCATCGTCGGCGGATGTCTTTGTCATCGTCGTTCTTTCAATCGATCCTGTAGTCCAGCCACTCGGCAATCATCTCGCGGAGCGCGCTGTCCCCGGAGAAGTCCCCGGCATCGCCTTCGGCACGGTTCTGGCCGAGCTCAAGATATATACGTGATCCGAGACGCGCACGCAGGAGCGGACGTTCTGATCGACGAGGATCACCGTGATCCCCTGCTCGGGCAGCGCGGCGATGAACTGATAGAGTTCCAGCGAGATGCGTGGCGCAATGATCGCGGTCGGCTTGTCGAGCATCATGCGCTGGTGATCGATATCCATCCGCCGGCGTTCCGGACGACGCTCTCGACGGTGGAGAGGCCCAGGCCATTGCCTTGGCGCCGCGGCTTGGTCGTGAAGAACGGCTCGAGCGCACGCCCGCATATCTCGCGCGGCATCCCATGCCCGGTATCGATCACCGAGAGCCGCACGACGCTGTCGAGCGCGGGTGCGCGGCTGTGTTCCGCCGGTGTCCGCTCCGGCGCGATGTTGCGCGCCTCGAAGCGCAACGTGCCCCCCATCGGCATGGCGTCGCGCGCGTTGAGCGCCAGATTGAGCAGGCAGGACTCAAGCGCCGGCCGGGCGATTCGGACGGGGGCGAGCTCGCGCCCGACCTCGAGCGCCATGGCGATGCTGCCCCCCAGGGCGTGCTTCAGAACCCGCATCATGGACGGCAGTTCGTCCTGCAGATCGAGGGCATCGCATTCGGCCCCGTCAGCGCGGCCGAAGCCCAGCAGCCGAGAGATCAGTTCACGGCCGTCCTCGATCGCGCCGATGGCGTCCTCGACAGCCTCGAGCAGCCAAAACCCAATTCGGTGCGCAAAAGATGGATGATCGGGCATTAACAGGCAAGGAAACGTAGTGTCTGATTCGGAGGAAGCCCCGGGCAGGACCTGCAGGAGGAGACATCGGTTGAACTCCGGTGGGGCTCTCCTTTCGGCCATGCGTTTTATTGGCTGGCCGTCACGCCGCCGTCAACGAAGATGACTTGCCCGGTGGTATAGCTGCCGGCGCGGGCGGCCAGCGCGATCACCTGGCCAACGACCTCGACCGGTGCGCCAATCCGCCCGAGCGGATTGCGCTTCTCTATGAACTCGTGGAATTCTGGACGCTCGAGATGGCCGCGGATGCGGTCGGACCGGATGAAGGTGGGCGCCACTCCGTTCACGGTTATGTCGTGCGGCGCAAGCTCCATCGCGTGCTGCCGCACCAGCATGGCAAGCCCACCCTTGGTTGCGCAGTAGGCCGAATAACCGCGGCCGCGCAGAGCCAGCTGCGAGCGCACCGAGAGGAGGTGGATCTGACGCCCCCCGCCGGCCGGGATCTGGTGGCGCGCCGCGGCCTGGGCCAGGAACATCGCCGACTTCAGATTGACCCGGTAGACGTCGTCGAAGGTCTCCTCGGTCACCTCCATCAGCGGCTGCTCGCGCTGGATACCCACGCAGTTGACCAGCACGTCGACTCCGCCGAGGGCGTCGGCGGCGGCGTCCGTCACGGCCACGATCTGGCCGGCATCGCGGGCGTCGAGGGACAGCGAGATGGCCTCGCCCCCCGGTCGCGCCGATCGCCGCGGCCAGGCGCGCCGCCTTTTCGGTGGACGGACCCGCGATGGCGACCCGCGCGCCGCGCCGGGCAAATCCCCAGGCGATCGCCTCGCCGAGCGCGCCATAGCCGCCGGGCAGGAAGACGCGCAGCCCGGTGACCTCGAAGAGCCGGTCGAGGGCCGCCATGTCGATTGCAGGGGTGAGCGACGCCGCGGGGGCGATGTCGGGCATCAGCGCACCTCCACCCCGGCCGCGGTGTAGACCTCCTCCATCAGGCGGAGCGTCTCGAGGTTGTCGAGCCGGTCGGTCTCGAAGGGCGTGCCGTCGCGGATGCCATGGACGAACTCGGCGATCGCGTGGTCGAAGCACTCCTGATAGCGGCCGACGAGGTCGACCGTCTCGGCCTCGTCCTCGCGCCCGACGAGGTAGACGCGGTCCAGATCCATGACGATGGTGCCGCGCTCGCCCACGAGCTCGAGCCTGTCGCCGTGCAGCGGCGGGTAGCCTGGCGCGCAGATGCAGCCGTCAGCGGTGGCGAGCGTGCCCGCCATCGCCGGATCGCGACGCCAACTCGGGTCCGCCGTCGGAGAGCCATCGGTGAGGGGCCCTGCGCGCGGCTCCGCGTCGCCCCGAACCTTATTCAAAGCTCTGCCGCTGGCGGCAGAATCGTCCCCAGCGGCCATTCTTCCTCCCGGGATGTGGCAGTGTTCGCGCCGGATCGGCACAGGCTGGGCGACCGGAGATCCGGCCTACATCTACCTTGCGGCGTGCCATTGGCGTGCCCGGCTGCGAGTCCACGTCTGTTCGAGGGGTAGAACGGATCAGGAAGGCCGTTTTCGGCCGCAGAGGAGGGGAAGTCATGCAAATCACCAGCAGAAGATTCTTGTTCGAGCAATTGCTTTGTGTGCTTGTCTTGTTTGCAGCGCTTTGCCTTCCGGCGCTCTTGGCGGTCGGTCATGCTCAGGCGCAGCTGGCGCCGGCGCCGAGCGCGCCGGCGGAGGAAGCCGCCGAGCCTCCGGTCGCCGCTCCACCCGAGGAAGCGGCAGCGGAGGGCGGCGCAGAAGGCGGCGTCGCCCTTCCGCCCGAGGTCCTTGACCCGCAGATCGACACGCAGGAGCTGGATTACCGGCTGGTGCCGCTCACCAAGGAGGAACTTGCGGCTCTGGCAGCCGAATGGCTCTCAGTCGTCAAAGCGAAGACCGAGGAGGTCATGCAAGCCCAGATCGCGATCTCGCGGACCGAGGGCGATGTCGAGGATGCGGCCCGCGAGAGGCTGACGGAGCTCGTCGCGGAGCGCAAGTCGCTGTTCGACAAATACGGCAACATCATCTCGGCGTGGGAGAAGAAAGGCGGCGACGAGGCAGAGGTCGCCGCCTACAGGGCCTATCAGAACGCCGTCATCGTCGAGGAGACGCGAACCGCCGACTTCGAGACGCTGGTAGCGCAGGCGCTGACTTGGCTGACCGCGCCCGATGGCGGCGTCGAGCTCGCGATCGACATCCTGGTCATTGTCGCATCGCTGATCGGCCTGATCTTCCTGGCCCGGCTGTTTCGCGGGTTCTTCAGGCGCTGGATCGGTCGCGTGCCAAACCTGTCACTGCTGCTGCAGGCCTTTATCGTCGCTGCCATATACTGGGTCGTCCTCGCCTTCGGCCTGATGGTCGTCCTTTCGGCGCTGGGCGTCGACATCTCGCCAGTGTTCGCGCTGATCGGCGGTGCCTCGTTCATCCTGGCGTTCGCCTTCCAAGACACGCTCGGCAACCTCGCCAGCGGCCTGATGATTATGGTCAACCGGCCCTTCGACGAGGGCGACTATGTCGACATCGGCGGCACGGCCGGCACGGTCCGGGCGGTCAGCATCGTCGCCACCACGGTCGTCACGCCCGACAACCAGGTGATCGTCGTGCCCAACAAGAACGTCTGGGGCAATGTGATCACCAACGTGACCGCGAGCGACACGCGGCGCGTCGACCTGGTCTTCGGGATCTCCTATGATGACTCGATCGAGGATGCGATCCGCGTCATGCGGGAGACGGTCGAGGCGCATCCGCTGGTGCTCGACGACCCCGCGCCCGTCATCAAGCTGAACGAGCTTGCCGACAGCTCGGTGAACATCGTCTGCCGCCCGTGGACCAAGAGCACGGACTACTGGACGGTCTACTGGGACCTCATGCACCAAGTGAAGCATGGGTTCGACGCGGCCGGGATCACCATCCCGTACCCGCAGCAAGACATACATGTGAAGCCGGCTGCGTCCTCGTCGGGAGCCGCGACGGCCTTTCACTCCTACCGGGGCGCCGGCGCCGAGCTCGCTCCCCGCCCGGGAGCTCACAGACCTGGGCGAGAGCGAGCCGAGGCCATTGCTGCGGGAGAGGAGGGCCACCGCAGCGACAACTCGGAACGAGAGAACTGAGGCGACCCTTCGGTGTGGCGCGGCGGCGGCTCACTTGCCGTCGCCGCGCCACAGGTTCCCGCAAGACGGTGTTCGGGGTTGATTGCCGGAGCGGACGGCGGCCGTCCTCGGGACCGAGCTCGATTCGACGGCATCAGCGGTCCCATGTTGAAACAGGCTCTGACGGAGTGGCGCAGCGGCGATGGCGCCCGGCCGAAGCGGCCCCGCGCGGGTCAGCGGTCGCACGGCCGGCTGCCCGGCTTCGCAGAGGCAAGATGCTCCGGGCCGAAGGAGGCCGGCAGCAGCTCGGCCAGGGTGAAGCGACGCAGCAAACCATCCGGGCCGCAGACCAGGATGGGGACCTCGGGCGCCGCGAACTCGCGGATCTTCTGCCGGCAGCCGCCGCAGGGCGTGCAAAGCTGGCACGGCGGCCCCGCCACGGCGATGGCCTCGATCCGGCGCCCGCCGGCAGCCACCATGGCGGCGATCGCCGCGGCCTCGGCGCAGACGCCCTCTGGATAGGCGGCGTTCTCGACATTCGTGCCGGCATGGACGCGCCCGTCGCCATCGAGCACCGCAGCGCCGACCTGGAAGCCCGAATAGGGCGCATAGGCCCGCGCGCGCACGACCAGCGCGGCGGTGACCAGCGTGTCCTCAATGGTCCTTGACATAAGGCACCCCCAGCGCGCGCGGCGGCACTGCCCGCCCGAAGAACCCGGCCAGCAGGATCACCGTGAAGATATAGGGCAGCACGGGGATCACGGCGACCGGCGCATCGCCGACGAAGGGGATCTCCACCCCCTGCAGCCGCGGCCCCGCCGTGTCGAGGAACCCGAAGAGCAGGCAAGCCCCCAGTGTCGGCCAGGGCCGCCATTTGCCGAAGATCATGGCGGCGAGCGCGATGAAGCCCTTGCCGGCCGACATCTCGCGCACGAATCCCGCGCCGTGCGCGATCGAGAGGTAGGCCCCGGCGATGCCGCACAGGAAGCCCGCGATCAGCACGCCGCGATAGCGCAGCCAAGTCACCGAGATGCCCGCGCTGTCGACGGCCTCTGGCGCCTCTCCGACGGCGCGCAGCCTCAGGCCGAAGCTCGTCCGGTAGAGCAGCCACCAGACGGCGACCACCGAGGCGAGCGCCAGGTAGACCAGCAGGTTGTGCCCGCTGATCAGCTCGGCATAGAGCGGCCCCAGCACCGGCACGCCGGCCAGCGCCTGCGCGCCCGGCAGCTCGAGCGGCGTGAACCGCGCATCCGGCATCAGCGGCGGCGTCTGCCCGCCCTGCCGGAAGAGCGCGATCCCAATCACAACGCTCAGGCCCGAGGCGAGGATATTGACGGCGACGCCCGAGATGATCTGCTCGCCCCTGTGCGTGATGCAGGCGAATCCGTGCACCAGCGCGAACCCCATCGACAGCGCGATGGCCGCCGCGAGCGCCAGCCAGGGCGAGCCCGTCAGCGCCGCCACGGCCGCCGCCGCGAAGGCGCCGATCAGCAGCTTGCCCTCGAGCCCGATGTCGATCACGCCCGAACGCTCCGAGACCAGCCCCGCCATGGCGCAGAGGATCAGCGGCGTCGCCAGCCGCAGCGTGCCGTCGAGAATGCGCAGCAGGTCGATCCAGTAGTCGGACAGGAGTTCGGGCCAGAGCTCAGGCAAGACCCGGCCTCCGGAACCAGAACCGGGCGAGCCAGGGCGTGAACATGTAGGCGAGCGCGCCCGAGAACAGGATGATCAGCCCCTGCACCACCAGCACCATCTCGCGGGTGATCGACTGGAACTCGAAATCGAGCTCGGCGCCGCCCTGGAAGAGCGCCCCGAAGAGCAGGCTGGCGAGCACGATTCCCACGGGATGGTTGCGCCCCATCAGCGCCACCGCGATGCCCGTGAAGCCGTAGCCGGACGAGAAGTTCAGCAGCAGCTTGTGCTGCACGCCGAGGATCTCGTTCAGCGCCATGCAGCCCGCCAGCGCGCCCGAGATCAGCATGGCGACCACGATCAGCCGCCGGACGTGCATCCCGGCATAGGCCGCCGCCGGCGCCGAATGGCCGAGCGCGCGCAGCGCAAAGCCGAACTTAGTGCGCCAGATCAGCACCCAGACGCCCGCGCAGGCGATCAGCGCCAGCACGAAGGCGAGGTTCAACGGCGAGCGGGCGACCTCGATGCCGAACCAGCCGGCTATTTCGTGCATCTGCGGCAGCCAGGTGCTCGGCGGAAAGGTCTCGGTCTGCGGCGAGCCCTGGGCCGAGGCCATCAGCGGCCCCGACAGCAGCCACACCATAAGGCCCGAGGCGATGAAGTTGAACATGATCGTCGTGATCACGACGTGGCTGCCGCGATAGGCCTGCAGCCAGCCCGGGACAAAGGCCCAGGCTGCGCCGAAGAGCGCCGCCCCGCCGATCGCGAGCAGGATGGCAAGCGGGCCTGGCAGCACCGGCCCGACCGCCAGTACCACCAGGGCAAGCCCCAGCCCCCCGAGCGTCGCCTGCCCCTCGCCGCCGATGTTGAAGAGCGCCGCGTGGAAGGCGACCGAGACGGCCAGGCCGGTGAAGATGAAGTTCGTCGTGTAATAGAGCGTATAGCCGAACGCGCCCGGATAGACGAAAGCGCCCTCGACCATCACGGCCATGGCCGCCACCGGGTTCTCGCCGACCAGCGCCACGACGAGCCCCGCCACCGCCAGCGCCAACGCCAGGTTGATCAGCGGCAGGAGGCCGATGTCGACCCAACGCGGCAGCGGCGTCATGCCGCCTCGTCCGCGATGCCGGCCATCATCAGCCCGATGCGGTGCCGGTCGGCATCGGCGCGCGGCAGACAACCGACGACGCGGCCCGCATTCATCGCCATGACCCGGTCGCTCAGCGCCAGGATCTCGTCGAGCTCGACCGAGACCAGCAGGATGGCGCAGCCCCGCGCTTTCAGCGCCAGCAGCTCGGCATGGATGAACTCGATGGCGCCGATGTCGACGCCGCGCGTCGGCTGCCCGACCAGCAGCACGCGCGGGGCCGCCTCGATCTCGCGCGCCAGCACGATCTTCTGCTGGTTGCCGCCCGAGAAGCCGCGCGCGCGCAGCCGCGGGTCGGGCGGGCGCACGTCGAAGCGGCGCATCAGCGCGGCGGCGAATGCGCGCATCGAGGTGGGGCGCGTGAACGGCCCCGGGCCCGCTTGCGCGCCGCGGTGATAGCCCAGCATGGCGTTCTCGGCCGCCTCGAAGGGCAGCACCAGCCCGCGCCGCTGCCGGTCCTCGGGCACATGCGCGAGGTGCAGCGCGCGCATCTCGGCGGGCCCGGCGGGGTGCGCCCGGTCGACTCGCCGGGCGCCAAGCTCGAAGAAGCCCTCCTGCACCGGCGCGATCCCCGAGAGCAGGTCGAGCAGCTCGGATTGCCCATTGCCCGAGACGCCGGCGACCCCCAGGATCTCGCCCGACCGCAGCTCGAAGGACACCTCGCGCAGCCGCACCGCGCCAGCGGCATCGCGCCAGGTCAGCCCCTCGGCGCGCAGCGCCACCGCGCCCGGCGCGGCCGCCCGCCGCTGAGCGTCGAGCTGCACCGGGCGGCCGACCATCAGCTCGGCCAGTTCCTCGCGCGTCGTCTCGGCCGGCACGCGATGGCCGACCATCCGACCGCGCCGCATCACCGAGACGGCGTCGCAGACCGCCCTGATCTCGCGCAGCTTGTGCGTGATCAGCAGCACGGTGACGCCTTCGCCCGCCAAGCCGCGCAGGATGTCGAACAGCCGGTCGGTCTCGTCCGGCGTCAGCACGCCCGTCGGCTCGTCCAGGATCAGGATCCGGGCGCCGCGGATCAGCGCCTTGAGGATTTCCACCCGCTGCTGCAGCCCGACGGGCAGCGTGCCGACCAAGGCGTCGGGCGGCACCTCGAGCCCGTGCTCGCGCTCCAGCCGCATCAGCTCCGCGCGGGTCGCGGCACGGCCCGGCGCCAGCCGTGCGCCGCCCTCGCGCCCCAGCATGACGTTCTCGAGAACCGTGAAGGTCGGCACCAGCATGAAGTGCTGGTGCACCATCCCGATGCCGTGCCCGATGGCGTCGGCCGAGCTGGCGATCGCGACCGGCTGCCCGTCGACCTCGATGCTGCCACTGTCGGCCGTGTAGAAGCCGTAGAGGATCGAGACCAGCGTCGACTTGCCCGCCCCGTTCTCACCGATGATGCCGTGGATCGTCCCCGGCAGGATTTCGAGATCGACCGCATCGTTTGCCTGCACGGCGCCGAAGCGCTTGGAGATGCCGCGCAGCCGGACCGCAGGGGTGGTCACCCGGGACTCTCCGCCGAGCCCTCTCCGAAACGGAGAGGGGGGCCGGGAGGGAGCCCCCGGCCCGCCGAGCCGAGCCGGATCAGCGCCAGGCCCGCCAACTCGGCACGCCGCCTCAGTACGGGCAGCTCTGAGTGTCCTCGTAGTTGTGCACGTCGATCTCGCCCGCGATGATCCGCTCCTTGGCATTGGCCACCGCGCTCTTGATCTCGTCCGTCAGGATCGGCTCGTTGTTGGCGTCGACCGCCCAATCGACCCCCTCCTCGGCCAGGCCCAGCGTCACGACGCCCGGCGTGAAGTTGCCCTCCATCGCATCCTTCAGCGTGTCGTAGGCGGCGACGTCGACCCGCTTCAGCATCGAGGTCAGCACATGGCCGGGCGCCAGCGCGTTCTGGTTGGAGTCGACGCCGATGGCCAGCTTGTCGGCCTCGGCCGCCGCGCGGATCACACCCATGCCGGTGCCGCCGGCCGCGTGGTAGATCACATCCGCGCCGCGGTCGATCTGGCCCTGCGCCAGCTCGGCCCCCTTGGCCGGGTCGTTCCAGGCAGCCGGCGTCGTGCCGGTCATGTTCTCCAGCACCTGCACATCGGCGTTCGTGTCCCTGACGCCCTGCTTGTAGCCGCAGGCGAACTTGCGGATCAGCGGGATATCCATGCCGCCGACGAAGCCGACCTTGCCCGTCTCTGTCGCCTCGGCGGCGGCGACGCCGACCAAGTACGAGCCCTCGTGCTCCTTGAACGAGTACTGGCGCAGGTTCGGCCGGTCGAGCCAGCTGACGTCGATGATGGCGAATTCGGTGTCGGGGTTCTCGGCCGCGACCTTGTCGATCGCGTCGGCCTGGGCGAAGCCGACGCCCAGCACCACGGTCGCGCCCCGGTCGACCATTCGCCGCATCGCCTGCTCGCGCTGGGTCTCGTTCGTCACCTCGAACTCCATGACGTCGACGCCCGTCTCTTCGGTGAAGCGCTTGACGCCTTCCCAGACACCTTCGTTGAAGCTCTTGTCGAACTTGCCGCCCATGTCGAACACGACGGCCGGCTTGAACTCCTTGTCCTGGGCGAACACACCGGTCGCGATCAGCGCGGCGGCCGCGCCAGCCAGAAGCGTCTTGAGCATTTGCGGGTCTCCCTATTGTCCCTTGTCAGGCCTTGAGGCCGATCTCGCGCAGGCGCTCCTGCAGAAAATCGTCCGCCGTGACCCCCTCCTTCAGCACGACATCGGGACGAGGGTGCAAGAACATCGGCATGGAAAAGCGCGCGCCGCCCTCGGTCGTCTCCGGGTTGACCACCCGGTGAACCGTCGAGGGGAAATAGCCGCCCGACGCCATTTCGAGCATGTCGCCGACATTGATCGCGATCATCCCCGGATCGCAGGGCACGGCGTGCCAGCGGCCGCCTGCATCCTGCGCCTCGAGCCCCGGCGCCGAGCCGGCCAGCAGCACGGTGATCAGGTTGATGTCGCCATGCGCGGCCGCCCGCACGGCGCCCGGCTCGGGCGGCTGCTCGAGCGGCGGGTAGTGCAAGATGCGCAGCAGGTTCTGCCTCGATCCTTCGAGCATCTGCGGCAGCGGCTCGGACAGGCGCTGCGTCACCTCGGGCGGCGCGTTTTCCTGGACCCAGCGCAGCAGCGTCGTGCCGATGCCGACCAGCTCGTCGTAGAGCGCGCGCGTCAGCCCCTCCAGATTGTGCGGCAGCCGCCCGTCCGGGTAGACATGGTAGAATTCCTTTAGGTCCTTGGCCTTCGCGCCCTTTGCGTTCTCGGACCGAAAGGGAAAGTAGCCGTCCTGGCGCTCGGGGTCGGCCAGCCAGTCATGCTTCAGGTCCGAGCGGAAGAACTCGCCCCAGGCGTTGTACGCCTCCTCGATGCGCGCGGGCCCGATCGGATGGTCGGTCAGCACCGCGAACCCCGTCTCGCGCAAGGAGCGCGTGAAGGCCGCCGGCGCATCGGTACCCGTGTAGCTCACCGTCTGGATCGAGAACATCGCGCACCCCTTCCGGCGCCCCTGACGCGGCAGCCCACAAGCCACTCTATCCCGTCCGCGCCGCCCGGCAAGCGTCGGCCGTGGTCTACACGTGGCCTGCAACGGAACTGATTGACGGCAGCCCCGCGAGAGCGATCATTCAGCGTGCGCGAGTACAGCCTCGGAGGAGCGCCCGATGCCGATCATCGACACCGACGTCCACGAGAACTTCGCAAGCCTCGCGGACCTGGTCCCGTATCTGCCCGAGCCCTGGGCGGGGTGGATCGCCAAGAGCGCGTGGCGGGGCTTTACCCAGCCCTTCTGCTATACGTCTCCGGGAAACGGCAACCGCGCGGACGTCGCCTCGGGCGACGGCTCGGCCTCGGCGTCCGATTTCGACGCGATGCGCCGGCACGTCTTCGAGGCGCACGACATCACGCATGCGGTCCTCACCGGCTACTTCTATCCGACCATGCTTCAGCTGCAATACGGCCTCGGCAACGCGCTGGCCGCCGCCTACAACGACTACTGCGCCGAGCACTGGCTGGCCCGCGACGACCGGCTGATCGGCTCGATCCAGATCTTCGCCCGCGATCCGCAGGCGGCGGCGCGTGAGATCGACCGCATGGCCGCGCACCCAAAGATGCGCCAGATTCTGCTGCCCGTCGTCGGCGACATCGCCTATGGCGAGCCGCAGTACCGGCCGATCTTCGCCGCCGCCGCACGCCACGACCTGCAGGTCGCCTTCCACCACACGGCGCAGGTGCAGGGGCCCTATGGCATGGGGCTGACCTATATGGAGCGGCACGCGCTGATCCCGATGGGCCTGGTGCCGCAGGTGATCAGCCTGATCTGCAACGGCGTCTTCGACGAGTTCCCGCGCCTGCGCTTCATGGTGCTCGAGGGCGGCTTTTCCTGGCTGCCGCACGTCATGTGGCGGCTCGACCGCGAGTACCGGCAGGGACGCATCGAGGTGCCGTGGATCAAGAAGCTGCCGAGCGCGCATATCCGCGAGCGGCTGCGCCTCTCGACCCAACCGACCGAGGACATCTCGGCCGACCAGTGGCTGAAGCTCGTCGACCTGATGGGCACTGACGAGATCCTGGTGTTCTCGACCGACTATCCGCACTTCGACTTCGACTCGCCCGATGCGGGCCGCCAGCCGTTCGCGGCGAGGTCCCTTGCGATCGCCGCGCCGATGCCGCGGCTCGCGCCCGAGATCATCGCAACGCGGCCGTTCCCCGGAGAGCTCTTTTCCGCCTCAGGCACTGGGGGCACCGGCGGCGGCACGGGCGTCCTCCGCCCCCTCGGAATAGAGGTGGCAGGCCACCGACCGCCGCGCGTCGACCTGCGTCCACTTCGGATAGACGCTGCGGCAGATCTCCATGGCGTTCGGGCAGCGCGGGTGGAAATGGCAGCCGCTCGGCGGGCTGACGGCCGAGGGCACTTCGCCCTCGATTCGCTCGAAAGCCTTGCGCGCCGTCGGGTCGGGCACGGGCGAGGCGTTGCGCAGGATCACCGTGTAGGGGTGCAGCGGCTCGTTGAATATCTGCGGGATCGGGCCCTTTTCGACGATCCGGCCGAGATACATCACCGCCATGGTCTGGCAGAACCAGCGGACCACGCCCAGGTCGTGCGAGATGAAGATGAAGCTGAGGTTGTGGCTCTCCTGCAGGCTGCGCAGCAGCATCAGGATCTGCGACTGGATCGAGACGTCGAGCGCCGAGACGGCCTCGTCGGCGATGATCAGCTCCGGCTCGAGCGTCAGGGCGCGGGCAATACCGATGCGCTGGCGCTGACCGCCCGAGAACTCGTGCGGGAAGCGGATGCCGGCATCGCGCGGCAGGCCGACCTCCTCGAGCAGGTCCTGCACCCTCTCATCGGCCTCTTTGCGGCCGAACAGCCCGTGCACGAGCAGCGGCTCGGCCAGCGCCTTGCCGACCCGCATCCGCGGGTTCAGCGAGGAGTACGGGTCCTGGAAGATGATCTGCAGGCGCTTGCGCAGCTCGCGCATGCGGGCGCTGCCGGCCGTCGCGATGTCCTCGCCGTCGAACAGGATCGAGCCGGAGTTCGGGCTCGACCAACCGCAGCACGCTGCGCCCGGCGGTGGACTTGCCGCAGCCGGATTCGCCGACCAGCCCAAAGGCCTGGCCGCGCTCGACGTCGAACGAGATCTCGTCGAGTGCGCGGACCGTCACCGTCTTCGGATTCGGGAAGCCGCGCCGGACGTGGAAGAACTTCTTCAGGTCGCGGACGCTGAGGAGGGTTTCAGGCACCGGCTTTCTCCTCCAGGGCGGTCAGGTCGTGGTCGCCGCGCACCCAGCACCGGACGGCATGGCCGGCGGCCTGCGGCAGCGGGTCGAGCGGCGGCGTCTTGGCGCGGCAGATGTCGCGCGCCAGCTCGCAGCGCGCGGCGAAGCGGCAGCCCGCTGGCATCCGGTTGATCGGCGGGACGGCGCCCGGAATCGTGTGCAACGTGGCCGTGTCGCGGTCGCTGCGCGGGATCGAGCGAAGCAGCGCCTCAGTGTAGGGGTGGGTCGGCCTGGCGAACAGGTCCTCGACGCCGGCGATCTCGACGATGTCGCCCGCATACATCACCGCGACGCGGTCGGCCAAGCGCCGCCACCACGCCCAGATTGTGCGTGATGAAGACGATCGACATGCCGGTCTCGGCCTTCAGCTCGTTCAGCAGCGCCAGGATCTGCGCCTGGATCGTCACGTCCAGCGCCGTCGTCGGCTCGTCGGCCAGGATGACCTTGGGCCGGCAGGCCAGCGCCATGGCGATCATCACGCGCTGGCGCATGCCGCCCGAGAACTGGTGCGGGTATTCCTTGAACCGGCTGGCGGCGGACGGGATCTTGACCAGTTCGAACAGCTCGAGCGCGCGGGCGTTGGCCTCGGCGCGCGTCGCGCCCTGATGGTAGCGCAGCGCCTCGGCGACCTGGAAGCCGACCTGCAGCACCGGGTTCAGCGAGGTCATCGGCTCCTGGAAGATCATCGAGATGCCGTTGCCGCGCACCTCGCGCATCTCCTCGTGCGAGAGCCGCGCGAGGTTGCGCCCCTCGAAGCCGATCAGGTCGGCCTCGACGCGGCCGTTGTTCTTCGGCACCAGCCCCATGATCGAGAGCGCCGTCATGCTCTTGCCGCAGCCCGATTCGCCGACCAGCGCCAGGGTCTCGTTCGGCTGCAGCGCGAAGCTGATGCCGCGGACGGCCGGGTACCAGGCGCCCTCGACGCGAAAGCTGGTCGTCAGGTTGCGGACCTCGAGCACGGGGCCGGCGGATCGCGCCTCGCCGCGGGTTTCGCCGCGGGTTTCGGGGGGCATCACCCGTCGCTCCGCGTCTTGGGGTCGATCGCGTCGCGCAGCCCGTCGCCCAGCAGGTTGAGCGAGAACACCACCAGCAGGATGGCGATGCTGGGAAAGATCGACAGCCACATATTGTCGAGGATGTTCTCGAAGCCCTCGCGGATCATGCCGCCCCAGCTGGGCGTCGGCGGTTTGACGCCGAGGCCGATGAAGCTGAGCGATGCCTCGACCCGGATGGCGGTGGCGAGCCAGAGCGAGCCCATCACCAGCACCTCGGACAGCACGTTCGGCAGGACGTGCAGCACCATGATGCGCAAATTGCCATAGCCGAGCGCCCGGCAGGCCTCGATGTAGTCGCGCTCTTTCACGACGATGGTCGGCGCGCGGGCGATGCGCGCGAAGGGCGGGATCGCCGTCAGCGAGATGGCGATGATCAGGTTGGTCATGCTGGGGCCCAGCATGGCGACGACGATCAGGCCCAGGATCAGCGCCGGGAAGGCCAGCAGCACGTCCATGACCTGCATGATGACCAAGTCGACGATGCCGCCATAAAAGCCGGCGACGATGCCGATGGCCGAGCCGATGATCATCGCCGAGCCGATCGCGGCGACGGCGATGACCAGCGAGATGCGCGCGCCGTAGAGCAGGCGCGAGAGGATGTCGCGCCCATAGGCATCGGTGCCCAGCCAGTAGTCGGTGCTGGGCCCTTCCAGACGGTCGATGATGTTCTGGTCCAGCGGGTCGTGCGGCGCCAGCAGGGGCGCCGCGATCGCCACCAGCACGATGGCGGCAAAGATGGCAGCACCCACCCAGGTCAGCTTGTTGGTCCGAAAGGCCTTGAGCAGCTGATCGACGAAGGGGTGGCGCGGCGGCGCCTTGGGCAGTGCCTGTGCCTGGTCGCTCATTGGTACTTCACCCTCGGGTCGATGAGGCCGTAGGTCAGGTCGGTCAGCAGGTTCACCACCACGATCACGAAGGTGTAGATGACCATGAGGCCCTGCAGCAGCGTGTAGTCGCGCTGGCCGAGCGCGCCCACGATGAGCTTGCCGAGGCCGGGGCGGTTGAAGACGATCTCGGTCAGGACCGAGTTGCCGATCAGGATGCCGAGATAGAGGCCGACGACCGTCACAACGGGGATCAGCGCGTTCCGCATGCCGTGGCGCCAGACGACGACGCGCCCAGGCACGCCCTTCGCATGGGCGGTGCGGATATAGTCCTCGCCCAGCGTGCCCAGCATGGACGAGCGCGTCACGCGCGTGATGTAGGCCGCCATGATCAACCCAAGGTTGATCGCCGGCAGGGCCAGGTTGCGCGCCCATTCGAGCAGGCTGTCGCGGCCTCCGGCGCTGATGACGGGGAACCAGCGCAGCTGGATCGAGAAGGCGATGAGCAGCAGGATGGCCGAGACGAAGGCCGGGAAGGACAGGCCGAGCAGCGAGCCGATCCGCGTCACATAGTCGATCGTCTCGTTCCGGTGCAGCGCCGACCAGGCGCCGAGCGGGATGCCGATGACGGCGCCGATGATCAGCGACACCACCGTCAGCTCGATCGTGTAGGGCAGCACGCGGGCGATCTCGGCCAGCACCGGCTTGCCCGTGACCATCGACTCGCCCCAGTCGCCGGTCAGCGCGCCGGCCATGAAGTCGACGTATTGCTCGACCAGCGGCCTGTCGAGGCCGAGCCGTTCGCGCATCATCTGCAGCGCCTCGGCGCTGGCCTGGTCACCGAGGATCGTCTGCGCCGGGTCGCCGGGCACGATGCGCACCAGGACGAAGACCATGGTCATGACCGCGAGCAGCGTCGGGACGGCAAACAGCAGGCGGCGAACGACGAACTGCAGCATCGGATTTCCCCCTGCGTCCGGCCGGGCAGTGCCGGCCGGGCGCGACGGGTCGGCCCGGGGGGCGCGCGCGCGACTTCGCCGCCCCGGGGCCGCCCCAGCTTACTCGGTGAAGTGCGTGTTCTCGGTGACCGGCGGGCCGAGGCTCAGCGAGCCGACCAGGTCATAGCCGAGGTCCAGGTTCTTCTTGGTGGCCCAGATCTGCAGATTCTCGTAGATCGGAATGGCGCAGATCTCCTCCATGAGCTTGCGCTGCGCGGTCTCCCAAAGGTGCTTCTGCTTCTCCGGATCCTGCTCGGTCCGCGCCGCCTCGATTTCGTCGTCGGCAGCCGAGCAGTGCGTGAAGTTCGTGATGCCGGTCGGCGTGCCGACGGTGCTGTCCGAGTGGTAGAACTGGGTCAGATAGGTGTCGGCCACCGGAAAGCGGGCGGCCGAGTAGTGCACCACCTGGCTCAAATCCTTGCGGATCTGCGCGTGGAAGGTGGCGTGCTCGACGACCTCGACGTCGAGCTTGATGCCCGCCTGCGCCATCTGCGCCTGGAAGACCTCCATGGTTCCCAGCATTCCGGGCAGCGCCGTATGGATGACCTTGAGCGTGACGCCGTCGGGGTGACCGGCCTCGGCGAGCAGCGCCTTGGCCGCCTCGATGTCGTAGCCGGGCATCAGCCCCGACATGTCGGCATGCCCCAGATAGCCCTGCGGCACGACCGAGTTGGCCTCGCGCGTCACGTCACGCCCCTTGAAGTCCATGAACTGGTCGCGGTTCGTGGCCATCGCCATCGCGCGGCGGACGCGGATGTCGTCCAGCGGCGGGCTCGCCGTGTTCAGGTACATGACCGACATCTCGGCCGGCTCCATGACGTGGACCACCACATCATCCATCTTGCCGGTCCGCTCGGCCCAGGTCTGGTCCTGCTTGCCGTAGACCATGTCGAGCTCGCCCGATTGGAACGCCAGGTCGCGCGCGGAGTTCGGACGGTATGTACTGGTAGTTGATGCCGTCCAGCTTCGGCTTGCCGCGGAAGTAGTCAGGGTTGGCGGCCAGCTTCAGGTTTTGCTGCGGCACGTACTCCTCGAACATGAAGGGGCCGGTGCCGATCGGCCGCTTCTGGAAGTCCTCCCCCATCTCCTCCGCCGCGGCTTTGCAGACGATGTTGCCGCCGTGGTAGTTCGTGACCAGGCCGAGCAGGCTGGGCACCGCGTTCTTCAGCGTGATCTTGACCGTGGAGTCGTCCACCGCCTCGACCTTCTCGAACACGTCGAAGTCGCTGGCGAAGCTTGAGCGGTTCGGGTCGGCGGCGCGCTCGAGCGAGTAGACGATATCCTCGGCCGTCAGCTCGCCATAGCCGTGATGGCACTGGACGCCGTCGCGCAGGTGGAACGTCCACTCGAGGCCATCATCCGAGGACTCCCAGCTCTCGGCCAGGTCGGGCTCGATCGTTTCGGGCGAGGCGGTGCCCGGTGCGAACCGGACCAGGCCGTTGAACATCCAGCCGAACACCGCCTTGTCGATGGTCGTCGCCGACAAATGCGGGTCCAGGCGGCCCGCGTCCGGGGCCGCGATGCCGACGTTCAGGACATTCGTGTCCGGCCCCGCCATGGCGAGGTTCGCGGTGCCGGCGCCCAGCGCCAGCCCACCGGCAAGCAGCATGCCCGCCGTGATGTTTCCGGTCTTCATCTGGTTCCTCCCTCCTGAAGTTCCTCGTTATCACCGGCGTGCTCGCCGGTCTCCGTTGCCCCGCCCGTCCGCCCCCTCCGGCCGCCCCGCGGGAGCGTCGTTCGCGAAGCGGCGAATGGTGAAGTCGTCGATCGGCACCGAGCCTAACCCCGAGAGCGCCATTTCCGCGAGCATTTCTCCCACGGCGGGGCCAAGCTGGAAACCGTGGCCGCAGAAACCGAAGGCGTGGATCAGGCCCGGGGCCGTCGCGCTGGGGCCGATCACGGGTATAGCGTCGGGCAGGAAGCCCTCGATTCCCGACCAGGTGCGGATGACATGCGCATCGCGTGCCCAGGGCAGGACCTCGAGCAGGCGGGCCATCGCGCCGACGGTACTGTCCTCCCCGGCGCGCGAGCGGATGCCGGCGAAGTCGTTCCAGCCGCGGCCGCCGCCGAAGATCAGGTTGCCGCGCGGGATCTGGCGCGCGTAGACGTCGCCGCCGGCGACGCCGATGTTGACCGTCAGGCGGTGGGGCAGGGGCTCGGTCACCTGCATGTTCGGCGATTGCGGATCGACGGGCGCGTGCTCGCCGAACCAGCCGGCGACGGTCGCGCCCCAGGCGCCGGCGACATTCAGCAGCTGTCGTGCGGTCACATGCCGACCGGTTTCGGTCTCGACATGAAAGCCCTCGGCGCCGCGGGTGGCGCCGGCCACCGCCTCGTGCTCGTGGATCAGGGCACCGGCCCGCCGCGCGGCGGCCGCGAATGAAGGCGCGACCAGGCGCGGGTTGGCCTGCCCATCGCTGCGGCAGAGCGAGGCGCCGGTCGCGGCCGGCCCGAGCCAGGGATAGCTGTCGCGCAGCATGTTTCCGCTGAGCAGCTCGATCTCCAGCCCGTGCCGGGCCGCGCCGGCGGCGAAGGCCTCGAGGCTGGCCATCTGCGGCTCCGAGCGCGCTAGCTTGAGATGGCCCGTCGCCTGGAACTCACAGTCCTGCCCGACCAACGCCGGCAGCTGGTCCCAGAGCTGGCGCGAGCGGCGGCTGAGGGGCAGCTCGGCGAAGACGCGGCCCTGCTCGCGCACGCCCCCGTAATTGACGCCGCTTGCTTGGCTGCCGACGGTGCGCCGCTCGAAGAGGCCCGCCCTGACGCCGCGCTGCGCCAGGAACAGCGCGGCGGCGCAGCCGGCGGTGCCGCCGCCGACGATGGCGACGTCGAGATCCAGGCGCTCCGTCATGCCGGCGCCACGTCGGGCTGTTCCTCAAACGCCGCGATCGGCAGCGGCTTGACCGGCGGCTGGCTCCGCAGGCGGCCGGCCCGCGCGGGGCTGCAGCCCAGCTCGCGGGCCACGATCTCGCAGGCGGCGGGGCCGCAGACGCGGCCCTGGCAGCGCCCCATCCCGACGCGCGAGAACGCCTTGGCCCGGTTCACGTCATCGGCGCCGAGGTCGCGGACGGCGGCGCGCAGCGCGCCCGCGCTGACCGCCTCGCAGCGGCAGAGAATGCAGTCGTCGGGCAAGGAGGCCGCGAGACCGGCGGGGAACGGGAAGGCGCGTTCGATCGCGCGGCGGAGCGGCGCGTGCGCGGCGATCGCTTGCCGGACGCGCTCGAGAGGAGCCTGCTGGGCCTGGTCCCCGCCGTCGAGCAGGATGGTGCGTGCGGCGCGCTCGCCCGCCAGCTCGGCCACGTCGGCGCCGGCGATCCGGGCGCCGTCGCCGGCGAGGTACACCCCGTCCGCCGAGCCGCGGCCGAGCGCGTCCTGCACGACCCGCCACTGGTGCGTGCCGACATCCCATTCGAAGTCGCAGCCGGCCAGGTCGGAGAGCTGCCATTCGCTTTTCAAGCCATAGCCGAAGGCCACCGCGTCGCAGGCGACCTCGCGCCGCCGCCCGGCCCCGTCGCGGTAGGCGAGGCCCTGCACCGCGTCCCCGCCCTGCACCGCCAAGGGCGTCACGCCGTGGCGATAGACGATGCCGCGCGCGGCGAGCGCCCCGACGTAGCGGAAGCCCTTCCACACGGTCGAGCCGCCGGCCGCCAGCGTGGGAAGGGCGGCCAGCCGCGCGCGCCAGGGCGTGGTGTCGAGCACCGCCGCCACCTTCGCGCCGGCCTGCGCATATTGCAGGGCGACGAGCGGCAGCAGCGGGCTCGAGCCCATGAACGCGACGCGCCGGCCGATCGCGCAGGCCTGGTGCTTCAGCGCGACCTGCGCGCCGCCGAGCGTGAAGACGCCGGGCAGCGTCCAGCCAGGCAGGGGGATGACGCGATCCATAGCCCCGGTCGCCAACAGCAGCCGGTCGAAAGGCACACTCTCGCCGAGGCCGTCCCGCAGGACCAGCAGATGACGTTCCTCGATCCCCCAGACGAGCGCACCGGGCCGGTGGTCGAGCCGATCCCCCGACGCGTCGAAGGCGTCGTGCAACCGCCGCGCCTTGCCCGCCTCGAGACCGTAGAGGGTGCCGTAGCCGCGCGCGAAGCCCTCAGGCTGCCGGCGATAGATCTGCCCGCCGCTGGCCGGCGCCTCGTCCAGCACGATGGGCCGAGCCCCGCTTTCGGCCAGCACCTCGGCCGCGCGCATCCCTGCGGGACCGGCGCCGACGATGACGATCCGCTCAGCCACCGACCTCCTCCGGCCCTGTCAGCACCGCCATGCCATCGGCGGCATAGGTCGTGCAGGCGCGCACCCGGCGCCCGTCTGCCAGCCGGACCCAGCAGTCCTGGCAGGCGCCCATCACGCAAAAGCCGGCGCGCGCCCCGTCGCCGAACTCGGACAGGCGCAGGCGGCCGCCCGTCGTCAGGATCGCCGTCATCAGCGTGTCGCCGGCAAGCGCGGTTCGCGGCGTCCCGTCCACCGTGATGCGGATCGGCCTGCGCTCCGCCTCGGCGACGCGATGGAAACGCGGGGCGGTCAAGACGCGACCTGCATGGCGGCGGCGTGCCGGAACCGGCCGATCGAGAATGGCTCAATCGGCAGGCTGCTCGTGCCGGTCTCGATCAGCTCGGCGACGATCCGCCCGCCGATGGGGCCGAGCTGGAATCCGTGCGCCGAGAAGCCGAAGGCGTGGATCACGCCGGGCGCCGTGCCGCTCGGCCCCAGCACCGGGATGGCGTCAGGCATAGAGCCCTCGATCCCCGCCCAGGTACGCACGATGTGCGCCTCGCGCATGATCGGGAACAGCTCGCCCGTGCTGGCGATAAGGCATTGCAGCTCGCCGAACGAGACATGCGCGCGGCTCCGCTCGAGCTCGGCCCGGCCGCGCCAGCCGCCGCCGATCACGACCGTGCCGTTCGGCGATTGCTTGAACGAGATCAGCCGGTCGAAGCTGCCGACCACCGGCTCGACAAAGGGCTCCATACGGTTGGTGACCATCATCATCGGTGCGATCGCCTCGATCGGCACGGGCTCGCCCAGCGCCGCGGCGATCGCGCCGCCCCAGGCGCCGGCGGCGTTGACCAGCACCTTGCCCGTGACCGGCCCCCGGTCGGTGGGCACCCACCATGCGTCACCGGCGCGCTCGGGCGGCCCGGCTCGGCATCGGCTGACGATCTCGGCGCCCAGCTCGGCGGCGCGCCTGGCGAAGGCGGCGGTGGTGCGGGCGGGATCGGCGAAGCCGTCGTCCCGCGTGTAGAGCGCGCCGAGGCAGTGCCGCGAGATCGCCGGGACGATCTCGAAAAGCGCCTCGGCGTCGATCCACGCCTCGTGATTGTAGCCCAGCCCCTCGACCAGCGCGCGCCTCGCCTGCAGGGTCGCCAACCCCGCCTCGCTCTCGGCGACGCGGACCTGGCCGGACTGGCGATAGCCGCAGTCGTCGCCGACCAGCGCCTGGATATCTTGCCACAGTGCAGCCGACGCCACGGCCAGCGGGATCTCGGCCGGGTGCCGGTTTAGCCGGCGCACGCCGCCGGCGTTCACGCCCGAGGCGTGCCGCCCGACATGGTCCTTCTCCAGCACGATGACCGACAGCCCGCGCAGCCGACACTGCAGCGCCGTCGAGCAGCCGTGGATGCCGCCGCCGACGACGATGACGTCGGCCCCCGTCATCCCGCGGCCTCGCCGACGGCGGCAAAGCTGCGGAGCGGCACCGGCTTGGCGGGCGGGCGCAGGCGGAAATACCCGACCTCGGCGACGGGCACGCCGCGCGCCTCGGCAATCAGGCGCGAGACGGTCGGCCCGCAGAGCCGCCCCTGGCAGGGGCCCATGCCGCAGCGGAGGAACGCCTTCGCCTGGTTCGGCCCCTGTGCGCCCGCGGCGACGGCCTGGCGGAGCTGCCCGGCCGTCACGTCCTCGCAGCGGCAGACGACCGTCGCATCGGCCACCCGCCCCGCCGCCAGGCGCGGCGCATAGAGCGCGTCGATGAACGGTCGCGCCTGCAGTGCCCGCCGCAGCGCCCGCAGCGGCGCCGCGGCCTTGGCGTCGCGCTCGGCCTCCGCAATCCGCCCGAGCGCCCGCGCCGCCTCCAGCGCGGCGATCCGCCCCGCCGGGACGCAGGCATCGGCGCCCGCGATGCCGCCGCCGTCACCGGCGATCTGCACGCCCTCGACCGTGCTGTTCGCCCAGTCGTCCAGCACCGGCCGGAACGCCTGCTGGCCCTCGTCCCAGCGGTGCTCGCAGCCCAGCACCCGGGCGAGGTTCGTGTGCGAAATGACGCCTTCGTGCAGGCCGACCAGCCCAGTCGCGAGCTCGCCGCTCGCGGCGCCGCTGGTGCGATAGCGCACGCCGGTCGCGCGGTCGCCACCAAGGATCTCCACTTCGGCCACGTCGCGGACGACACGGGCCCCGAGTGCGCGAAAGGCGCGGAGCAGGCGCAGCCCTGGCAGAAAAGAGCCGCTTGCCGCGAAGGCCGGGAGATGCCGCATCGCCGCCGCGCGGCGGCGCGGATCGTCCGTCAGCAGCACGGCCGCGATGTCGCCCCCCGCGGCGGCGTGCTGGACGGCCGTGAGGTAGACGAGCGGGCCGCTGCCGACGAGCACCGTCGGCGCGACCGGCGTCATCGCCGCCGACTTCAGCAGGATCTGCAGCGCCCCGACCGTCATGACGCCGGGCAGCGTCCAGCCGGGAACCGGCACTGGGCGCTCAAGCGCACCGCCAGCCAGGATGACGCGGCGGGCACGCACTTCCCGCACGCGGTCCTCACGCAGATACCAGAGGGCGAAGGGCCCCGCCCCGGTCTCGATGTGCCACACGGCGGCGCCGGGCCGGTACTCGACCGTCGACCCGCGCAGCGCCTTCGCCAGCGCGGCGCCCTTGGCGTATGCGGCCCCTAGCGCTCCGGCGGCAGGCCCCGCCGCCATCCGCTCGACGTCGCGGAAGACCTGGCCGCCCGGCGAGGGCTGCTCGTCCAGCAGGACGCAGTCGAGCCCGAGCGCCCGCGCCTCGATCGCTGCGGCCATGCCGGCCGGGCCGGCGCCGATGACGGCCAGGTCGAACGGGTCTGCGGCTGTGCCTGTCACGCGGTCTCCCCTGCGCCGCGGTCGCGCCGCACGTTCATGCCGTCCCGCACCGCCGTCATGCAGGCCTGTTGGCCGGGGCGACCATCCAGCTCGACCAGGCACTCGAAGCAGACACCCATCATGCAGTAGGCGCCGCGCGGCGCGCCCGAAACCGGAGCGTGGCGCAATACACGCTCGCCCGCCCCCAGCAGCACGCCGGCGAGGTTGTCGCCCGCCCGCGCCGCGATCTCGCGCCCCTCGAAGCGGATGACCACGCGTGCCCCGGCGTCAGGATGCCCGAGCCTCTTGAACATCGAACCTCTCCGCGTTGAAGGCGGCCGCCTCGGCCGGCAACCCGCCGCCCGCGATGGCGGGCGCCAGGACCTCGGCATGGGCCGCCGCCAGGGTCACGCCGCTGTGGCAGGCCGCCGCGTGAAGGCCTGGCAGGTCGGGCCAGCTCTGATAGATTGGGAAGCCGTCCGGCGACATGACCCGCAGCGCCCCCCAGGTGCGGACCACCGGCGCGTCGGCAAGCGCCGGGAAGCTGGCGATGGCGCGCTCGGCGATCGCCCGCGCCGCCGGAAGGCTCGTCCCGTAGTTCATGCCGACGTCCTCCTTGCTGTCGCCGAGCAGTACCGATCCCTCCGCCGCCTGCCGGACATGCGTCGTCGGCAGGTCGAGGTTTGGCGCCACCCGCCGGGTCGCCAGCATCTGCTCCCGCTGCGGTCGCAAGGGAAAGCTCTTGCCGAGCCCGCCCGCAAGCTCGCTAAACCCAAGACGGGCGGCGAGCACGACCCGCTCAAAGGCAGCGCTGCCCCCGTCGGCGAACTCGAGCGAATGGCCGTACCGTCCAGCCGACGCAGGCCCCTGACGTAGCGGCCCTGCCGGTGCTGCATGCCCTGCGCCTTCGCCGCCTGCACCAGCGCCCGCACGAGCAGGAAGGGGGTTGGTGTGCCCTTCGAGCGCGCAGAACGGGGCGTCGCTGACCCGCGGCCCGACCGCCGGCGCCAGCGCGCGCGTCTCGGCGCAGTCGAGAATGCTGACCTTGCGGCCGGCGGCGGCGAACTGGTTGTCCCATGCGCCGCACATACCGGCCGCGGCTCTCTACTTCCTCCTCGCCCAGGCAGAGGTGCAGCCCACCGCGCTGGGCATGGCCGACGTCGATCCCGGTCTCGGCCGCCAGCGCGGCGGCGAAGCGGGGCCAGAGCAGCGCCGGGCGCACAGTCCACGCCATGTAGGCCGGCATGCCGGCGTCCTTGCTCCGGACCCAGACAAGCCCAAAATTGCCGAGCGAAGTCGCGCGCGCCGCATCTTCCTCGTCGAACAGCATCACCTGCTGGCCATATCGGACGAGCCGTAGGCGATCGCCAGGCCGACCAGCCCGGCCCCGATCACCGCAGTTCCCGCCCCGCTCGAAGAATCCCGCACCGCGCGAGGGTTAACACGCGCTCGCCGGCGGCTCTAAGGGTTTCTAGACCGGTCCATGCCTCAAGCAGGCGCCGCGGCGCAGGCAGGAAGGCGCCGCCATGGCGGGCGCTTCTTGACTGAGCTGGAGGATGGGCCCCGCCCCTCGACCCCTCGACTCGAAGCCCGCAATCGGCCCGGCGCCCGCTCTCCGCGACGTCTACCTCGCCGCCGGCCACGGCCACATGGGCCTCGGCCTGTCCGCCATACCGGGCCGGCTGATTGCCGATCTGGTCGGCGGACGCGAGCCGTCGGTGTGCCTCGAACCATTCTTTCCGTCGCGCGTTCCCTGGCGCTTTCGGGCACAAATGCGGCCGAATTGCAGACGCTCGGTGTGAGAAATTACGATCGCGACGGGAGATATGCGCTTGTTGAGGCCCAGGCGGGCTCGTTCGAAGGTGCCGCCCCAAGACGCCCGCCATCTCCCAGCATCAGCTCCCCATCCCCGAGGGGTAGACTTTTGCGCCGCCCTTTGGCCTGCCTTTGCTCCGTCGTTGACAGCTCAGCCGGGCCGCACTGGAAGGCGGGCTTCAAGCCTGCGGAAGAGCATGATCAGAACGCCGGTGATGGTCATGTAAACCAGCGCGAGCAGCAGCAGCGGCTCGTACGTGATGAAGGTCTGCTGGCGAACCTGGGATGCCACCGAGTAGATGTCGACCATGGTGATGGTGGCGACGAGTGGCGTCGCCTTGAGCTGCAGTACGGTCTCTCCGGCCAGCGTCGGCGTCGCTCGATAGAAGGCCTGCGGGAGCCAGATGCGGCGAAGAATTGTGAGCCGCCCCATGCCCACGGCCCGCCCGGCTTCCAGCTGTCCGCGCGGCACGCCCGCGAACGCGCCGCGCATCACCTCTCCCTCGTAACCGGCATAGGACAGCGTGAGCGCGAGCACGCCGTACGGCCACGCCTGGCGCAGATACGGCCAGAGAACGAACTCGCGGAGCCACGGGAACTCGGGGAAGAGCGAACCCAGCCCGTAATAGAGCAACCAGAGCTGCAGGAGCAGCGGCGTGCCGCGGATGACGGTGCAGAACGCCGTGGCCGGCAAGCTCAACCACCATGGGCCGGTGACCTGCACTAGCCCGATCGGCACGGCGAGCATGAAGCCGAGCACGACGGTGACCACCAGCAGCCAGATCGTGCGCCACAGGCCCACCGCGGCAAGGGCAGCGTAATCGGGCAGCCATTCCCAGCGCATGAAGCGCGCCGCGGCGACGGCCAGCACGATTGCGAGGAGGATCAGCACAATCCGGTGCGGCTGCAGCCAGGCCCGCGTCCGGCCGCCGCGCAGGAGGCGAGGCGCCGCGCCGCTCATCGCGGGCCGCTAACCGAGTGCGTCCCGCGCCGAGCATGTTGCTCGGCGCGCGATATCACGAGATTCGATACGAGCGTTACGCACAGGTAGAGAACTCCTGCCGCAACGAAGAAGGTGAAGTACGCCTTGGTCGACCCCGCGGCCTGGCGCGTCACCTGTGTAAGCTCGCTGAATCCGACAACCGCGAGCAGGGCGGTGTCTTTCGTCGCAATCAGCCACAGATTGGCAAGACCGGGGATCGCGAACGGCAGCATTGCGGGAAGTGTGATCCGCCGCAGCGTCGTGAACCCAGGCATGCCGAAAGCCCGCGCCGCCTCGATCTCTCCCTGCGGGATCGACAGGATGGCGCCCCTGATGACCTCGGTCGAGTAGGCGCCCTGCACGACCGCGAGCACGCCGATGCCCGCCACCATGCCGTTGATGTCTACAGGCGGCAGACCGAACAGCTCCAGCAGCCTGTTGATCAGGTCCGTACCGGCGAAATAGAGGATGAGTATCAGGACCAGCTCAGGCACGGCGCGAACCACCGTAGTGTAGACCTCCAGCAAGTCCTTGGCGACGGGGCCGCCGTAGAGCTTGCCGACTGCCCCGCCGACGCCGATCAGCAGGCCGAGGGTGTATGCGCCGCCCGCGATGATCAGCGAGTTGAGCAACCCGCGCAGCAGCACCGCGCCCCAGCCCGGCGGATCGTAAGACAGCAGTTCGAGCGTGGACGCTCCGACGATTGGAATGACAGCGTCGATCGGCGCAACTCCGGCTAAGGGCAACCGCCGCGACCGGAGGACCTCCGGCCGCTGACGATCGCAGGGGCCGGCATCGCCATCAGTTCGCCTGCGGCTGGTCGCCGTAGATGTCGAAGTCGAAGTACTTCGACGTGATCTCGTCGTACTTGCCGCTCTCGCGGATCGCCTGGATGCCGGCGTCGATCTTCTTCTTCAGCGCCGCGTCGCCCTTGCGCACGCCAGCGGCCACGCCGGGGCCGAGGACTTCGTCATCCGGAGCGACCATGCCCTTCATCTCGCAGCAGGCTTTGCCGGTCTCGGTCTCGAGGAAGCCCTCAAGCGCGATCGAGTCGGCCTGCGTGGCGTCTATCCGTCCGGCCGCGAGATCCTGGTTTGCCTCGTCCTGCGTCTGATACTCCTTGATCTGCGCCGCACCGGGAAAGTGCTTTTTTACGTAGTTCGAGTGCGTGGTGGCTACTTGCACCCCGATGATCTTGCCTTCCAGGCCGGCGGATGTGGCGTCAAACTCCAGGCCCTTCGGGCCGATGATCGCGGCCGGCGTGTTGTAGTACTTGTCGGAGAAGTCGATTGTCTGCTTGCGCTCGTCGGTGATCGACATCGAGTTCATGATCGCGTCGATCTTCTTGGTGGTCAGCGCCGGAATGATGCCGTCCCAAGGGACCGGCGTCAGCATGCAATCGAGGTTCTGCAATTCACAAATGGCGTTGATGATCTCGACCTCCCAGCCGCCCCAGTTCCCCGATGCATCGAGTGACCAGAACGGCGGGTAGGGTTCCGGCGAAAAGCCGATCTTAACCTGCTCGGCCTGCGCCGACACTGTTCCGACCGCTACCGCGACGACGGCGGCGACGATCGCCACGATCTTCTTCATCCTGATCGCTCCCATTCCTGTTGAGTGTTGGTCCCTCGGACGCCCCTGCGCCCCGGCTACGTCCGGCGTGGACGGCGCGGCAGACCGGGATTGCTGGCGTGTCTGCACGGGGCTCGGCGACGTATGTGCGTGGCGTTGAATGCGAACGCTCTGGCGGCTCCGTGCCGGCCGGCTGAGGTCCGCACGCCACCAGTCGCGCTCCATGCTTTGCCTACCCCGTTTGGGGTCTTCGCCCACCCCGTTCAAGGTGCTCGGCTGCATCGCCCCGGGTACGTCCTGCGCAGGCAACGCGCCGCCGAGCCACCACGATGGACCGCGCGCATTGCTGCCGTCAACCCGCACCCAATTCGCACACGAGGCGTGGAGCTGCGCCCCTGGGAATGGCCAGATCGAGGGCTTCCGATTGACCGCGGCCGGGCTCTCTGAGGAAGAAGGCCTATGCCCAGACATCGCAGCCACAGCACCGACTTCAAGCGGCAAGTCGTTGCCGAGTAATACGCCTGGGAGACGCTTCACACGCTCGGCCGACGCCATGACCTGTCTCGCATCCAGATCCTGATCCGGATCTGGATCGAGAAGGCTGAGGCCAGGTAGCTCGACCAGAACATCGCGTCCGCTGAGCTGCTCAGCGAGTACGAGGCGCGCGCCGCGGCGCTGGAACGGCTTTTGGGCCGTTGCCAGGCGCTCGAGATCGAGTTTTGAAGGGGGCGCCGGAAAACGCACGATTGCCGAAAAGCGGGCCTACGTCCTGGACGAGCGGCCCAGCGGCCTCTCCCGTGGGAGGAGCGCCTGAGGCGAATCTTGAACTCTTTACGGCTTCCGTTGTCCGATGACGTCTGCCTGCGCGCCTCGAGCCGATCTCTGATTCGCCAAAGTTGCGCAGGACCTCCGGCGAATGATCGTGCGGCCGTCCGCGCCTGGAGGTTCTGATAACCCTTTCCCGCACGCGGTGCCGCATTCCCCGGTCAGTTGCCGGGGCCGACGCTCTTGACGAGCTCCTCGTAGACTGCGTGCTCCTTCTGCAGCAGCTGCTCGGCTTCCTCGGGACCGCGGAAGGTCATGTCCATTAGCGCTGCTGGCCGACATTCTGCGCCATCTGGCCGTTGACGCCGGCACTGGCGGCCTCGGCAATCTTCTGGATCACGTCCTCGGGCGTGCCGGCCGGGGCATAGAGCGGGATGAAGGCCGTCGTGCCGAAATCGAAGCCCAGATCCTTCATCGTGACGAGGTCGGGCGCCATCTTGAGCGGGTCATAGGACGCCGCGAACAGCGCCTTGGCGTCGCCCAACTCGACCATCGGCGCCCAGGGGCCGCCCGAGAAGGCGACGTCGACATCACCCGACATCACCGCCTGCACCGAGCCGCTGCCGCCCTGGACGGGCACCGGGATGAACTCGACCCCGCGCTAGCTGGCGATGTACTGCATGACCAGCCGGTCGAGCGCGAGCTGGCTCGCGCCCTTGATCGGCCGGCCCTGCTCCTTGGCATACGCGACCAGCTCGTCCAGCGTGTCATAGGGCGCATCCGCCCCGGTGAAGTAGGCGTTCTGGAACTCTCCCAGCAGCGCGACGGGCTCGAAGCTCTCCATGCTGTAGGGCGCTTGCTGGACCAGCGGCGCCAGCGTCACCGAGGTCGAGTTCGTCGCCAGCAGCGTGTAGCCGTCCGGCTCGGCCTGGGGGACCTGCGCCGCGGCCACCCCGCCGCCGGTACCGCCGACGTTCTGCACCAGGATGGGCTGGCCCAGCTTTTCGCTCAGGATGTCGGTCATCGCCCGCACGGTGATGTCGGTGCCGCCGCCGGCCGGGTAGGCGGCGACGATCGTGATCGGCTGCGTCGGCCAGTCCTCGGCCTGCGCGACCTGCACGGCCAGCGCGGACGCGCCCGCCGCGGCGACCAGCGCCGCTGCGGCGCGCCGGGTGATGGTTGTGCGTGTCATCGTTTTGCTCCTCTGGGTTTTCAGGACTTTTTGATTTCTGCGGGTTCAGGGCGCCCGACCTGCATCGAGCGCGCGCCGGCGATCGCGAAACGCCAGATCGCCAGCACGGTCAGGCACAGGAACAGGAGCGCGATCGGGCGGTCGATCAGCGCCGCCGGGCTGCCGTTCGAGATGATCATCGACTGGCGCAGCGTCAGCTCGGCCATCGGGCCCAGGACATAGCCGACGACGAAGGTGACGAACGAGTAGTCGAACTTCTTCATGAAATAGCCGATGAAGCCGAAGATCAGCATCAGGTAGACGCCGAACATGCCGCCGCCTTCCATGTACGCCCCGACGACGCACAGGAAGATGATGATCGAAAACAGGATCGTCTGGCGGACGCGGATCACCAGGCTGAAGATGCGCTGGCCGAACAGGCCGACGCCGAGCAGCGCCACCGAGGCGAACAGCATGCCCAGATAGATGGTGAAGACGACGTCGCCGCTTTGCTGGAACAGGAAGGGCCCGGGCGTCAGCCCATGCATGATGAAGGCGCCCATCAGCAGCGCCGTCGACAGGCTGCCCGGAATGCCGATGGCGAAGACGGGGATCAGCGCGGCCGGCACGGTTGCGTTGTCCGCCGAATTCCGAGGTGGCGACGCCCTCCGGCATGCCCGTGCCGAACGCCTCGGGCGTCTTCGAGCTGTTGCGCACCCAGGTGTAGGCGAGAAATGAGGCGAGCGTCGCACCGAGGCCGGGCAGGAGGCCGATCACGGTGCCGACGATCGAGCCCTTGAGGATGGCCGGCGTGACCTGTCCCAGCTCGCGCAGCGGCAGCGCGGAGTCGGCGGCGCTGCCTGTCTCGTCGGAGGGCGGCGGGTAGCGGTGGTCGCCCCGCCAGCCCTGGTCCATCTGCACCAGTATCTCCGAGAAGGCGAGCGTACCGATCGCCACCGCCAGCAGCGGGATGCCGTCATAGAGCTTCGAGAAAGCCGAAGGTCATGCGCGGCATCGCCGTCTCGCTGTCGAGCCCCGGCGCCGAGAGCAGCAGGCCGAGAAAGCCGGCGATCAGCGCCTTGAAGAAGGACTCGCCCGAGACGGCGGCGATGAAGGTGATCGAGAAGATCAGGATTGAGGCGAGCTCGATCGGCCCGAGCCCGACGGCAAAGCGCGATCGGTCGGGCCAGCAGGATCAGCACGATCGTCGCCAGCACGTCGCCGACGACCGAGGCGATCAGCGCGATCTTCAGCGCCTTTTGCGCCTTGCCCTGCTTGGTCATGGGATACCCGTCATAGGTCGTGACGACGGCCGACGGCTCTCCGGGAACGTTCAGCAGGATGGCCGAGACCGCGGCACCCGCGGGCGCCCCCCATTGTTGATGCCGATCAGGAAGGACAGCGCCACGGCGGGCGGCATCGTGAAGGTGAAGGGGATCGCCAGCGCGATGGCTGTCGTCCGGTTCATGCCCGGCAGCGCGCCGACGATGTAGCCGATCAGAACGCCGATGACGATGTAGGCGATCGTGATCGGGGTGAAGATCTCACCGGCCGCGATCAGGAAGTTCTCCGGAAGCATGGCGCTCAGGGCAACGGTGCATAGAGCACGTAGCGCGCCAGCAGGTAGATCACGGCCACCGGAAGCGTCGAGGTCAGCATGATCCTGACGATGCTGCGCTCGCCCATGAACAGCATAAAGGCCGCGATCAGCGCCGGCCCCACATATATCATGCCGAGATAGTCGATCGCGACGACGCCTGCCACGGCCAGCGCGGCCGCCAGCAGGAACATCAGCAGGTTCCAGAGACTCAGCGGCGCGGGGCGGGCATCGGCCTTGCTGCCTCGGCGCCGCCATGCCTGCAGCATCAGCACGACGGCGCTTGCCGTCAGCCCGGTGGCCATCACCGTTGGGAAGAATGTCGGCGGCGGGCCGTAATACATGCCGGAGGCCGTGGTCTGCGGGATGATCACAAAGATCAGCAGCAGTCCAAGGGCCGTGATCCCGAGGCCGCCGACCAGATCGGCCCTGTTCATCCCGCGCTCGCTCCCTGTTGTGCCGCGTCTCGTTTTCGTCCGGGTCTTCGCCCTCGGCTTGCGTCGGCTGCAGGGCCATCCCATGGAGGACGGGGCCTTAAGTCAATCATTTGAGAACATTGTCCGACGTTTTCGCGAGACCGCAGATGAATGGAGTGGTGCAGGAGGGGTCGCCCCGCACGGCGATCGTCACCGGGGCGAGCCGTGGGCTTGGCCGCGCGATCGCCGTCGTGCTGGCGGGCGAGGGCTGCGCGGTCGTGCTGGCCGCGCGCGACGGCGAGGCGCTGGAGCGCGTCGCGGGTGAGGCACGCGCCGCGGGCGCGCCCGACGCGCTGATCGTCGCGGGCGACCTGAGCCAGCCGCACCAGCCCGCGCACGTCGTCGAGGCGGCCGTCCAGCGGTTCGGCGGGCTCGACATCCTGGTGAACAATGCCGGGGCGACCAAGCGCGGCGACTTCCTCGACCTGCCGGACGAGGACCATCTTGCCGGCTTTACGCTGAAATACCATGCGACGGTGCGCTTCTGCCGGGCGGCCTGGCCGTACCTGGAGCAATCGCAAGGCGTCGTCGTCAACATCGCCGGCGTCGCCGCCCAGACGCCCGAGCCCAAGTTCACCATCGG
Organism: uncultured Alphaproteobacteria bacterium; assembly: GCA_963822985.1. GTDB lineage: Bacteria > Pseudomonadota > Alphaproteobacteria > Rhodobacterales > Rhodobacteraceae > Thermohalobaculum. The sequence continues at coordinate 449,690 of CAWGJU010000006.1, forward strand.
CGGCCCGGTCAACGCGGCGCTGCTGAACTTCACGAAGGCGCTGTCCAAGCGCGCGACGGGCGCCATGCGCGTCAACGCGCTCTGCCCCGGCCACATCGTCACCGACCGGCTGCATGCGCGCATCGAGACATATGCTAGCACGCACGGCATCGGCCGCGACGAGGCGCGCGAGGAGATGCGCAAGGCGCTCGGCATCCGCCGGTTCGGCGATCCGGCGGATATCGCCGCGACCGTCGCCTTCATGTGCTCGGAGCGCGCCGCCTATTTGCACGGGACGACCGTCACCGTGGATGGCGGCGCGACGCCGGGGATCTGATGGACGCCTCCCTCTCCCCGGAGCAGCGGCTCGCCGGCTTTGCCGCCGGATTGGCGGCGGCCGACATCCCCGCCGCGGTGCTGCACGAGGCCAAGCGCTCGCTGGTCAACGTGTTCGCGACGGCGCTCGCCGGCAGCCGCGAGCCGGCGGTCGAGATCGCTCTGGCGACGATGCTGCCCTTTTCCGGCTCGGCCTCCTGCAGCCTGGTCGGCCGCCCCGAGCGGGCCGACCCGCCGCTCGCCGCCTTCGTCAACGCGATGGGCGCCAACATCTTCGACTTCGACGACACGCACGAGTCGACGATCATCCACCCCGCCCCGATCGTCTTCGCGGCGCTGTTCGCGCAGGCCGAGGCGGCCCAATGCAGCGGCGCCGATCTGCTGCGCGCCTTCGTCATCGGCGGCGAGGTCGAGTGCCGGATGGGCAACGCCCTGACGCCCTGGCATTATCCGCGGGGCTGGCACATCACCTCGACCTGCGGCGTCTTCGGCGCGGCCGCCGGGGTCGGCGCGCTGCTGGGCCTCGGCGCCAACCGGATGCTGCACGCGCTCGGGACCGCGGCGGTGCAGACCTCCGGCCTTGTCGAGGCGCTGGGGACGATGGCCAAGAGCGTCAGCGTCGGCAACGCCGCGCGCAACGGCCTCATCTCGGCGGCGCTGGCGGCGCGCGACTTCGCCGGCCCCGAGGCGCCGCTGTCGGGCGCCCGCGGCTGGCTGCGGGTCCATTCCGACGCGCCGCGGTTCGAAGCGCTGACCTACGGCCTCGGCGCCGAGTGGGAGATCGCCAAGAACACCTACAAGCCCTATCCTGTCGGCGTCGTCCTCAACCCGGTGCTGGACGCCTGCCTGACGCTGCGGGAGTCCGAGGGGCTGAGGCTGGATCAGGTGCCATCGATCACGCTGACCGGCCATCCGCTGCTGCGCCAGCGCACCGACCGGCCGGGGGTGCGCACCGGGCGCGAGTTCGCAGGTCAGCGCCCAGCACGCCGTCGCCATCACCCTTCTGCGCGGCCGCGCCGGCCTGGACGAGTTCACCGACGAGGCGGTCGCCGAGACGTGGCGCCTCGGCCGGCCCGAGATCGAGTTCCGCGACCAGGAAGGCCGGGACGTCGCCTCGGTCGACATGACTGTGCGCACCCTTGACGGGCGCGAGTTCCATCGTTCGGTCGATGCCGCGCGCGGCTCGCGCGGGCGCCCGCTGACCGATTCCGAGCTCGAGGGAAAGCTCCAGACGTTGGCGGCGCGCGTGGGCTTTGGCGGGACGCGCCGACTGATCGACGCTATCTGGTCGATCGACCGGCAGGACGACGCCGGCGAGATCATGCGGCTCGCGCGCGGCGCGTGACCGAAAGGAGGATCGGTTTGGCCGAATCACGCTGCGCTCTCGTCACGGGCTCCGTCGCCGGCTTGGGCCATGCGATGGCCGAGGCGCTGGCGGGCATGGGCGCCAACGTCGTGCTGAACGGCCTCTGCGCGCCCAGCGAGGGCGAGGCCTCGGCCCACCGGCTGGCCGAGGCGCATGGCGTCGAGGCCGCCTTCGACCCCGCCGACCTGCGGGATGCGGGGCAGATCGAGCGCATGGTCCGCGACGCCGAGGCGCTTCGGCGCCATCGACATCCTGGTCAACAGCGCCGTCGTGCGCCACTTCGCGCCGATCGAGAGCTTTGACCCGGCCGGCTGGGATACGTCGATCGCCGTCAACCTCACGGCGGCTTTCCATGCCATTCGCCTCAGCCTGCCCGGCATGAAGCGTAAGGGCTGGGGGCGTATAATCAACCTGTCGTCCTATTACGGCTGGCGGGGCGCCGAGAACCGCATCGACTATGTGACGACCAAGACGGCCCTGATCGGCATGACGCGCGCCGTCGCCATCGAGACGGCGCGGACCGGCGTCACCTGCAACGCCATCTGCCCCGGCACCGTGCTGACGCCCGCGATCGAGGGCCGCGATCGCTGGCATCGCGCGCGAGCGCGGCGAGCCCGTCGAGGAAGTCGCGCGCGCCTATGCCAGCCGAGCGCAACCCGATGGGCCGCTTCGTCGCCATGGACAGCATCGGCGCGCTGCTCGCCTTTCTGTGCGGGCCGGCCGGCGACGACATCACGGGAACCGTCCTGCCCGTCGATGGCGGCTGGCTGGCGGCGTGAGAGGAGAGCGGATGACCGATCCGGACGCCATCTTCCGCGTCGAGAAGGTCGCGGCGCCGCTGCGCCAGAGCGTGACCAATAGCATCCGCAACGCGATCACCGTCGGCCGCTTCCGGGCCGGCGAGCGCCTGCCCGAGCGCGAGCTCTGCGAGCTGACCGGCGTCAGCCGCACCCTGGTGCGCGAGGCGCTCCGCCAGCTCGAATCCGAGGGGCTGGTCGTTGTCGAGCCGAACCGCGGGCCATATGTCGCGCGGCTCTCGCGCGCCCAGGCCGAAGGCATCTACCAGGTCCGCATCGAGCTCGAGGGGCTGGCATGCCAGCTCTTTGCCGAGCGGGCGACGCCCGAGCAGCGCGCGGCGCTTCGCGACGCCTTCGAGATGCTGAAGACGGCCGTGCGCCGCCCCGACCCGCAGGCGCCGCTGCGGGCCAAGAACCAGTTCTACTCCTGCCTCTGCGAGGGCAGCGGCAACGAGGCGCTCGGCACCTTCCTGCGCCTCCTCAACGCGCGCGTGACCCTGCTGAGGGCGACCTCGATGCGCGCGCCTGGCCGGACCGAGCACAGCATCGCCGAGCTCTCCGAGCTGATGGATGCGCTGCTCGCGGGCGACGGTGCACGCGCTCGCGAACGCGGCCAGAACCATGTGCGGATGGCGGCGGAGGCGGCGCTCGGTCTGCTGCCGGAGGACTCCGCCGGCTGACCGCGACGCCCTGCGCAGCCCCTCAAGCCGCCTGCGGCGCCACGTCAAGCCGGACGACGATGCCCTCCAGTTCGGGACCTGGCGCCGGGTAGCGCTCCATGACGCGCGGATCGTGCCCCGGGACGATCAGCGCGGGCGTGACGGCGACGCGCCGCAGCAGGTCGAAGCCCTCGAGCATCTCGCCGACGTGGAGCGAGGTGGTGTAGGGCCGCCCGGCTTCCATGTTCTCGTAGAAATGGCTGACATTCAAGGCCACGACCACAGCGCCCCGCTCGATCGCCACGCTGACGAACTGGAGGCCGGCGGAATGGCCGCCGGCGCGGTGCAGGCGGATGCCGGGCGCCAGCTCGGCATCGCCGTCATGGAAGACCACGCGGCGGCCATAGTTCAGCCTGACAATGCCGCAGACGTCCTCGACTTCGAAGGAATGCGCCAGCCGCGAGGTCGCCGCCGATGAAGTGATCACTGCGGCGCGCCTCGCGCGTGGCGTAGCGGATCGCATAGAGCACGTAGGTCTCGCTCGGATCTGGGGGCATGGCTCTTCCTCGGCTTTGCCGGTTGCCGTGGGGTCTTCGGGACGTTGTTCGCGCGGGCAGGATTGACCGAATGTCGGACGAAATCTACACGCAGAGCAGAGGATCGCATGTCTGATCAAGAATTCGCCATCAGCCGCGAGGGCGTGACCCTCAGCAGCCGCCTGATCGCAGCCATTCGCGAGGCGATCCTCAACGGCCGCCTGCCGCCGGGACACCACCTGAAGGAGCGCGAACTCTGCGACATGTTCCAGGTCAGCCGCAGCCTGGTGCGCGAAGCCGTGCAGAAGCTCGCGGCCGAGGAGTTGGTGACGCTGGTCCCCCATCGCGGCCTGACGGTGTCGCGGATCGACCGGCAGAGCGCGCGCGACCTCTACAAGGTGCGCGCCGTCCTCGAGGGGCTGGCCTTCGCCGAGTTCACCGAGCGCGCCGATGATGAAACGCGGGAGGAGCTGTTCCGGCTGGCCGCCAGACTGGGCGAGCTTGTTGAGGGCGACCCGCCGCAGGCGCTGTTGGATGCCAAGAACGCCTTCTACGTCTGCCTGCTCGAGGGCTGCGGCAACCGCGTGCTGCGGCAGATGTTCACGCAGCTGAACAACCGCGTCGTCCAGCTGCGCCGCATCTCGATGTCGCGCCCGGGCCGCCTGCCCGAGACGCGGCGCGAGATCGACGCGATCGTCGAGGCCGTCCGCCGCCGCAATCCGGAGGTAGCGCGCCAGGCGGCGGAGAAGCACGTCGCCTCGGCGGCCCGGGTCGCCGATCTGCGCTTCGCCGAGATCGAGCGCGAAGCCGAAGGCAAGCCCGACGCCTGAACCGCAGGGCACCGCGGCCCCGGGTCCGCCCCTGCATATCGTCCGACAACCGGCTTGCGGCGCGTCGAGGCCCTCGGCTATCGCCTGACCGACAGCGACGGAAGAAGGGACGACCGGATGGCGACGCGAACTCTGGGTTTTGTGGGATTTGGGCGGATGGGCGCGCCCATGGCAGGGCGGCTCGCCGACGGCGGGTACGACCTCGTCCTCTACGACCTGCATCCCGCCGGCATGGAGCCGCTGCTGGCGCGGGGTGCTGAACGCGCCGGCTCGCTGCGCGCGCGCTGATCAGCGGCTGGCGAATGCTGCTGCCGGTGGCGGCGTTCATCGGCGCGCTCGGCCTCGCCTACTGGGCCTTGCGTGGCGCGGCGCTGCCGCTGGTCGGCGGCGCGCTGGTGGCGACGCTGCTGCTGCTGCTGTTGCTGGGCGTCCGGGTGGCACTGACGCTCGGCATCGTCGGGCTGCTGGGCCTGATGTTCCTGCTGCCGCAGCCGCAGCTTTCGGTCGTGGCCGAGCGGTCGTGGAACAGCGTCAACACCTTCACGCTGACCGCTGTGCCGATGTTCGTGCTGATGGGGGCGCTGCTGATCCGCAGCGGCGTCACGCGCGAGATGTTCGACGCGCTGACCCGCTGGTTCGGCCGGGTGCCTGGCGGTGTCGCGCATGCGACCGTCGGCGCCTCGGCAGTGTTCGCAGCCGTCTCGGGCTCGAGCCTCGCCACCGCCGCCACGATGGGCAAGGTGGCCTGCCCCGAGATGGTGCGGCGCGGCTATAGCACGCGGCTGACCTATGGCGTCGTCGCCGCCGGCGCGACGCTCGGGATCCTCATTCCGCCCAGCATCGCGATGATCATCTACGGCACCACCGTCGGCGTGCCGGTGACGAAGCTCTTCATGGCGGGGATTTTCCCCGGCATCGTGCTCAGCCTCGGCTTCATGGGCGGCGTCGCGCTGTGGTCGACGCTGCGCCCCGAGGCGACGCCCGCCGGCGAGAGCAGCCCGCTGGCCGAAAAGCTGCGCGGCTCGGTCGCGGTCATGCCCTTCGCGCTGATCATCCTGGTGGTGCTCGGCTCGCTCTATGCCGGCGTCGCGACGCCGACCGAGGCCGGGGCCATCGGCGCCGTCGCCTCGCTGGTCGTCTGCCTGGCGCGCGGCATGCTCGATTGGCGCGGCCTTTACGACACGGCGGCCGAGACGGTGCGGATCACGTCCTTCCTGCTGCTGATCGTCGTGGGCGCGGCGATCATGAGCTGGGTCTTCGATTTCCTGCGCGTCCCGCGCACGCTGGTCTCGACGGTCGAGCCGGGCTGTCGCCCTGGATGGTGATGCTGACGATCGCCGCGCTCTACGTCGTGCTCGGCATGTTCATCGAATCGATCTCGATGATGCTGATGACGCTGCCGGTGACTTTCCCGATCGTCACCGCGCTGGGGTTCGGCCCGGTCTGGTTCGGCATCGCGCTGGTCGTGATGATCGAGCTCGGCCTGGTGACGCCGCCGGTCGGCATCGTGCTCTTCATCCTGCGCGGCACGAGCGACAACGTCGCGCTGCGCGAGATCGTGCTGGGCGTGCTGCCCTCTGTCGGCATCATGCTGGCCTTCCAGGTGCTGATCTACTTCTGGCCGGCGCTGGTGCTGTGGCTGCCGTCGCAGGTCGAATAGTCCGGGGAAAAGCGCGGCTCCGCCCTGCAGCCGAAGCCGCATCGCCGTCAGGACGTCCCGTCGATCTCGCCAGAGACGCGTCGTGCGATGCAAAAGCATTCGACGCCGCAGGGCACGCCGCCATAGATGGCGACGGCATGGGTCGCCGCGCGGATCTGCTCGCGCGACACACCGTTCGTGATCGCGCCCTTGCAGTGCGTCTCCCATTCGTGCCAGCGGCCGAGCGCGCCTAGCATGGCCAGGTTCATCAGGCTGCGCGTCTTGGGGTCGAGCGCCTCGTCGCCCCAGCCAAGCCCCAGCACCAGGCGGTCATCGCCTCCTGGAAGGGCCGGTTGAAATCGTCGGCCGCAGCCAGGTTCTTCTCGACGCACTCGGCGCCGAGCGTGGCCTTGCGCTTGGCGAGGCCTTTTTCGAAGTAGCTGTCGTCCATGTTCACTCCTCGGTGCTTGCTGGGGTAACGATGCCAGCGCCCAGGGGGCGCCGCAAAGGGATCGCGGGCAGCGTCCGGTTCGTGTGCCCGTTCATAAGTGGGCGGTGCCGTGGCCGCGTCCCGCCCGACGCCGGAATAAGCGGTGCGCGAGAGGTCTCGGGAGCTGCCCGGGACCCAGGGCCTCGGGCGATCAGCCTTTCGGCCATTCCGGCGTTGCCACGGCCATGTCCTCAGGGAAGATCGTCACCGGCACGCCATCCTGCCACTGGATGATCGTCAGGCTCGCGCCCTCGCGACGCCCCTTCTCGTCGAAGCTGAGCGTGCCGCCCGGGAAGTGCTCGCTGGGGCCTGCGTCCAGCGTGCGCAGCGCCTCGGCCACCGCCGCTCGGTCTCGGCTGCACGCCTTCTCCAGCGCCGCCTTGAATAGGAACATGTCGCCATAGGTCGAGATCGCGTTCTGCGTCATCCGCGGCTCGCCATAGCGCTCGTTCAGGCGCTGGATCAGCGCCTCCTGGCCCCTCCGACACGGCGGCCAGCCCGACGCGGCGCACGGCGTCCCGGGCGATCGCCTCTGCATCCGCCTCGTCCCGGGAGCGCACGAAGGCGCCGACCTTCACGTTGTCGGCCACGCTACAGCGGTTGAACGGCCGCATGATTTTGAAGGTGCGCCCGGCGCCCGCGATACGCGTGATCGTGGGCACGCATTCCAGCGCATCGTGGGCGCCCGTTCCAGGATGATGGGCGGTCGCCTCGGCCTATGGGATGAGGGGGTCAGGTCTCGGTGTCGAGGTCAAGCCTTTTGCGTCCGGCCTTGAGCTTTCGCATGCTTTCGCCGGCGAGCTCGAGACGGTGGGCGTTGTGGACGAGCCGGTCGAGGATGGCGTCGGCGAGGGTGGGATCGCCGATGACGTCGTGCCAGGCGTCGACGGGGAGCTGGCTGGTGACGATGGTGGCGGCGCGGCCGTGGCGGTCCTCGAGGATCTCGAGCAGGTCGCGGCGCTCGGCGGCGCCGAGGGCCGCGAGGCCCCAGTCGTCGAGGATGAGCAGCTCGGCGCGGGCGATGGTCTTGAGGGTGCGCGCATAGCGGCCGTCGCCGCGCGCGAGGGCGAGCGCCTCGAAGAGGCGCGGGACGCGGTGGTAGAGGACGGAACGGCCGTCCCGGCAGGCCTTGTGGCCGAAGGCGCAGGCGATCCAGCTCTTGCCGAGGCCGGTGGCGCCGGTGATGAGCAGGTTCTCGGCTCGCCCGATCCAGCCGCCGTCGGCGAGATGGGCGAAGACGGCGCGGTCGAGGCCGCGGGGCGTGCGCAGGTCGGCGTCCTCGACACAGGCGGCGTGGCGGAGAGCCGCGAACTTCAGCCGGGTGGCGAGGCGGCGGCTGTCGCGTTCGGCGGCCTCGCGGTCGACGAGGAGGCCGAGGCGCTCCTCGAAGCTCATGGCGTCGCAGGCCGGGATGCGGCGCTGCTCGTCGAGCGCCCTGGCCATGCCGGTCAGGCCGAGGGCGAGCAGGCGGTCGCTGGTGGGGTGGGCGAGCACGGGATCGATCTCCTTCTTCAGTGGTAATAGCGCTGGCCGCGGATGTTGGCGTGGCGCAGGGGTTGGCGCAGGGGTTCGGTGTCGGGGGCGGGCTCGAGGAAGGCCTGGTCGAGGCCGGTCTTGAGGATCGAGCGGATGGAGCTGACCGAGCGCGCGCCGATCGGCAGGCCGCGCCGACAGGCGGCGTCGAGACGGACGGCGCCGTAGACCTTCTCCAAAGCCGAGCACGCCGAGACAGGTGCGGAAGCCTTGCTCGGGGTGGGGTCTGGCCGCCATCGCCGCCTGGCAGAACGCCGCGACCGAGGGGCCGACCCTCTCTGCGCAAGCCAGCATGCGCGCCGGCGTCCATTCGGCGTAGCGGCGGTGCGCGCTCGGCATATGGGCGGGATCGGTAACATGGCCGCCGCGGCGGCCGACGCCGCGGGCGTGGCTGGCGACGCGGCGGCCGCGGTGGAAGATCTCGACGGTGCGCTCGGTGGCGCGGGCGTCCACCGTGTCGCGGATCAGGCCGAAGGGGACCGGAGTAGAAGAAGCCCTCGATCTCGACATGATAGTCGGGCGCGACGCGGGGGCGGCTCCAGCGCGCGAAGACGTAAGCTTCGTCGGGCAGCGGCGACAGCGCCGGCCGGTCGAGCGTGGCGAAGAGGTCGGCGCGGCTGGCGCCGTAGCCGCGCATGACGCGCGCGTTGATCTCGTCGAGCAGCGGCGGCGATCGCGGCGTTGATCTCCTCGATCGGAGAAGAAGCGGCGGTTGCGCAGCCGGGCGATGATCCAGCGTTGCGCCACCAGCACCGCCACCTCGACCTTGGCCTTGTCTCGGGGTTTGCGCGACCGGGCGGGCAGCACGGCCACGCCATAATGCTCGGCCATGGCGGCCATGGTGCGATTGAGCCCCGGCTCGTAACGATCCGGGGCCACGATCACGGCGCGCGGGTTGTCCGGCACGACCATGCGCGGCACGCCGCCGAGGAAGGCGAACAGGTTGACCTGCGCGCCGATCCAGTCCTCCAGCGTCTCGGCGGGCCGCGCCTCGGCGAAGGTGTAGCTCGACGCACCCATGGCCGCGACGAACAGCCGGGCCTCGCGGACCTCCCGGTCAGGGGATCGACAAAGGGGATCCCGTCGCCGGAGAAGTCGATGAACACCTTGTCGCCGCCGATGTGGGTCTGGCGCATGGTCGGCCGGACGCGGCCCTTCCAGGCGTCGTAGTGCTCGCAGAACCACGCGTAGCTGTAGCCGTCGGGATGGGCGGCGCGATATTCCTCCCAAACCAGCGCCCGCGTCACGCCCTTGCGGCGCAGCTCGCGGTCGACCGCGGCCCAGTCGGGGGCGGGCCGGTCGGGCTCCGTTCGATAGGCGCTGGCCGGGGAACAGCAGCAGTTCCAGCGCGTCGTCGTCCAACTCCGGGCGGCAGCGGCCAGGACAGGCCCGCCGCGCGCGCCCGCGACAGGTAGGCTCCCACCGAGCCCTTCGAGATCGATAGCGCCGTGGCGATGGCCCGGTCGCTCAGGCCTTGGGAAAGCTTCAGTCGCAGAAGGTCTCGTATCCGGCGCATCGACAGTCTCTCGGTAGGCATCTGCAACTCCTCGCTGATCACGAGGGCCGCGTAGCCCGGTCAAACTGTCGGCCGAAGCGCGCCCACCACCGGGCGCCCACGATCAGCTGGAAACCGTGCCCAGCATCGTCTGGAATCCGCGCCCACGATCGCCTGGAACGGGCGCCCACCTTCCTCTGGAATCAGCGCCCACCATCAGCTGGAACACGCATGCAGACCTCATAGGCCGCCGGCCGGAAAGCTCGACGCCGTTCAGGCGGATCGAGCCGGCGTCGGGCTTCTGGAACCCGTTCAGCACGTTGAACAGCGTCGTCTTGCCGGCGCCGTTCGACCCGATGATGCCGAGGTTCTCGCCACGCCGACGGTGAAGCTGGCGTCGTTGACCGCCTTGAGCCCGCCAACGACCGACCAGACCGCCGCCGCGAGCCGTGCCTTGTTGACGAAAAGCAGTACCGCATCGCCCCAAAGAGGCCCGAGCACGACGGCGTCCGAGGCCAGCGGCGTGCGCACTGACATCAGCTGCGCGCCGAACGGGATCATCGCGCCGTTCTGCAGGACGAGCGCGATGCCCAGCGTCAGGATCAGCTGCGCATAGTGCCCCTCGGCCTCCATCTCGGTCGTGCGGATGCCTGTCACTCGCCGGATCAGCGTGCGGTGGACGGCCCAGCCGAAGACAAAGAGCAGCGGCCCCGCCAGCGCGACCGCGACATAGGGCCCGACGATGTCGCCCATGGCGGCGTTGATGCCGAGCCCGACCAAGATGTAGTAGGTCGCGTACATGCCCAGCATCATGAAGTCGCCCTGGGCGAAGTTGATCACCCGCATGATGCCGAAGATCATCGCCAGGCCGACGCACATCAGCCCATAGATCGCGCCGAGCGACAGGCCCGCCACCAAGGCCTGCAGGATTTGCTCGACCAGGATTGCCGTCGGGCTCATCTCGCGCGGTCTCGGCCTCACGGGCGTTCAGCGGCGGACCCCGCCCGGCTCACTGGCTGTCGGAGCCGGCGCCCGCATACTGCTCGTCCGTCACGTGCTCGAGCCATTCGACGACGACGCCGTCATGGCCCTCCTGCATCGAGATGTGCGTCATCTGCGTCTCGGGACCGGCGCCGTGCCAGTGCTTTTCGCCGGCCGGTATCCAGACGACGTCGCCGGCGCGGATCTCCCGGATGGGTTCGCCCCAGCTCTGCACCCGGCCCGAGCCCGCGGTGACGTAGAGCGTCTGGCCCATCGGATGCGTATGCCAGGCGGTGCGCGCGCCGGGCTGGAACATCACGAGGTTGGACTTGAGCAGCCCGGGCGGCTCGGCCTCGATGATCGGGTCCTGCCAGACCGTGCCTGTGAAGGCGTGCGCCGGCGCCTGACGTGACGGGCGTGACCCGCACGGTATGATCTTCATGTGTTCCTCCAGGTTCTTGCGGCCGCGCGGGGGACCGCGCGGATCTTTGGCGACGCTCAGCCCGCCGACTTGCCCTTCACGGTGACCGCAGCCGTCTTTTCCATCAGCTCGACGACATGGGTGAAGTCGCTGTCGGCGCCGAAGGTGCGCTCGGCCTCGTCCCAGATCTCGTTGACGACGCCGCAGGCCTTGAGCTGGAGGCCGAGCTCCGCCGCGACCTTCATGAAGAGGTCGACATCCTTGTGCATCAGCCCGGTCGAGAAGCCGTAGTCGAAGCTGCGCGGCAGGATGGACTGCGGGAACTTCTGCATGCTCGCGGTGTTGCGGCCGCTGCCGGCGTTGATCACGTCGATCATAACATCGGGGTCCAGACCCGCCTTCGCGCCCATCACCACCGCCTCGGAGGTCAGCGCCATCGCCGCCGCCGAGAGCATGTTGTTGACGAGCTTCATCGTTTGGGCAAGGCCGGCGTCCGGGCCGATGTAGAACGGCTTGCCGATGACCTTCAGCTGCTCCTGCAGATCGTCGAAATCCTGCTGCAGGCCCGAGAACATCACGGCGAGCGTGCCGGCCTTGGCGCCGCCGACTCCGCCGCTGACCGGCGAGTTAATCCAGCGGACGTGTTGCTTGGCAAACGTCTCCGCCAGGCGCGCCGCCATGCGGGGGCCGGTCGTCGACAGGTCGACCACGCGCCTCAGCGTGCCGCCGGAGGCGAGGCCGCCATCGCCAAGCGCCACCTTCTCGACGACGGGCGGCGTCGGCAGCGACAGGAAGACCGTGCCGACCTGCGCGGCGAGGTCCGCGACCGAGCCGGCGCGCGTCGCGCCGCGCTCGACAAAGGGCACGACGGCGCTGTCGCGCGTGTCGAAGACAACCAGAGAAGTGCCGGCATCCATCAGCCGACCCGCCATCGGCCGACCCATATTGCCAAGGCCGACGAAGCCGAATGTCTCGCCCAAACGCCCCTCCCGCATTGTTCTGCCAGTCCGAAGCCCTGAGCGTGTGTGGGCCGACTGCTCGGCACCTTATAGAGATCGTCAAACATCCATAAAATAGTTTCGTTCGCACCTGGGTTGTGTCGCGACGGTGGTCGACTGGGCCATGCTGCCGCTTGTGGTCGCGCGACGTGCTGTCCGGCGGGCCGACGCTTTACGGCGTGCTGCTCGGCTGCGTCGGCTTCGGCGCCGTGACGGGCGCGCTTGTCCTGCCGGTGGTGCGCCGGCGGCTCGGCTCCGACCGGACGGTCGCCGCCGGCACGCTCGGCACCGCCGCGGCCATGGCGGCCTTCGCCGGGGTGGCCGAGCCGAAGTTGCGGCGCTGGCTTCGCTGCTGGCGGGGCTCTCCTGGATCGCGGTGCTCTCGAGCCTGAACGTCTCGGCCCAGACGGCGCTGCCCGACTGGGTGCGCGGGCGGGGGCTTTCGGTATTCCTGATGGTCTTCTTCGGCTCGATGGCGGCGGGCAGCCTGATCTGGGGGCAGGTCGCGACCACCCTCTCGATCCCGGCTGCGCTGATCGCGTCGGCCGGCGCGGTGCTCGCCATACCGCTCGTCCGGCGCTTCCGGCTGAACCGGGGCGCCGAGATGGAGCTCGCACCTTCGATGCACTGGCCGGCGCCGCTGACCGCCTCGGCCCCCCAGCACGCCCAAGGGCCGGTCATGGTGCAGGTGCGCTATGTCGTGCCGGCCGAGCCGCGTGCTGCCGGCCGTGCAGCGCCAGATGGTCGGCCCCTTCATCTTCGTCGACCAGATGGGGCCGGCCGAGTTCCTGACCGACCAGGGCATCGACGTCCGGCCGCATCCGCACATCAATCTCGCCACCGTCACCTATCTGCTCGAAGGCGAGATCCTGCACCGCGACAGCCTCGGCACCGAGCAGGCGATCCGGCCGGGCGCGGTGAACTGGATGCGCGCGGGCCGGGGCATCGTGCACTCCGAGCGCACCGCGCCCGCGCTCAAGGCCAGCGGGCAGCGGCTCTTCGGCATGCAGACCTGGGTGGCGCTGCCGACCGATGCCGAGGAGAGCGATCCGGTCTTCATGCACCACCCCGAGGCCGAGATGCCCCGGCTGGAGGACGGCGCGCTGTCGCTGCGGCTGATCGCTGGCGCCATGCACGGCCTGCGCTCGCCGCTGGCGACGGCATCGGAGACGCTCTATGCCGACATCGGCCTGCGCGCTGGCGGCCGAGTGGAGATCGAGCCCAGCCACGAGGAACGCGCGCTCTACCTGCTCTCCGGCACCGTCGAGATCGACGGGGCGCAGCACGGGCCCGGCCGCTTGCTGGTGCTGCGCCCGGGCGCGCACGTCAGCGTCGCGGCCGAGAGCGACGCGCGCCTGATGCTCTATGGCGGCGAGCCGATGGAGGGGCCGCGCTACATCTGGTGGAACTTCGTCTCCTCGCGCCCCGAGCGGATCGAGCAGGCCAAGCAGGAATGGGCGCGCGGCCGCTTCGACACGGTGCCGGGCGACGAGGAGGAGTTCATCCCGCTGCCCGAGGGCCCCGGCAAGCCGCGCCGCGCCACCGGCAGCCGGGCGTTCTGACGGAGACGGAGATGTCCACAGCGATCCCCGGCCTGCATCATGTGACCGCGATCTCCGGGCCGCCGCAGCCGAACGTCGACTTCTACACGCGCACGCTGAAGCAGCGGCTGGTGAAGCGGACCGTCAACTTCGACGATCCGGGCACCTATCACCTGTACTACAGCGACCGGACAGGCTCGCCGGGCACCATCCTCACCTTCTTTCCCTTTGTCGATGCGGGCCTCGGGCGCGCCGGGGCGGGCATGGCGGACGCCGTCGCCTATGCCGCCTCGCCTGCGGATTTCGACCGATGGATGGACCGGCTGGCGCTCGACGCGGTCGACTTCGACGGCCCCGTCGAGCGGTTCGGCGGCCGGGTGATCACGCTCCGCGACCCCGACGGGCTGGCCATCGAGATCGTCGAGAGCGACAGCGCCGCGCAGTCGCCGCTCGACGGCTTCTTCGGCGTCTCGCTCTGGCTCGACGATCCGGCGCCGACCGCCCGCCTGCTGGTCGACCATTTCGGCCTGCTGCGCCTCGAAGGCCGCCCGGTACTCGGGCGGCAGCCTGTCCAGGTCGAGATCGCCGGGCCCAGTCGACATGGGCCAACGACTACCAGCATCGCCCAGCTCCGCCACCCGGCGATCGGCGCCCGAGTCACTCCGCCGCAGTTGGCCGAGGCACCCGCCGCGCCATCACCCGGCGCCAGTCCAGCCCCTCAACGAGCGCCTCGAACTGGGCCCGCGACAGCCGCATCACGCCGTCCTGCACCGCAGGCCAGGTGAAGCTGCCCTGCTCGAGGCGCTTGTAGACCATGACGAGGCCGCTGCCGTTCCAGAAAAGGATCTTCGTTCTATCGCCGCGCCTGGAACGGAAGATCACGACCAGGCCCGAATGCGGGTCGAAGCCGAGCTGGTCCTGCACGACCGCGGCGAGCCCGTCATGTCCCTTGCGGTTATGCAGAGCTCTGCATAACCGCAATTATGCCGAGCGCATGATTATGCGAAGTCGCGGAGCGACTGGTTGAGGAAATGCCGCCCGTTCAGTGCTCTATGCGACCGGTGCGACCGCCCTGCACCACATAACTTAGTCCTTCCCCGTGGCGCGCCTGTGCGCCGGGGAGAGACCATCAATGACCAATCTTGAGGAGCTCAGGCCGAGCCGCCCGCTGCGTATGGATGTCGGCGAGTTCGACGAGCCGATCATCGCATACGCAGCTCACCTTGCCGGGCTCGGCTACGCGCCGCTGACGATCAAGGGATGCGCGGACTCGGCCCGCCATCTCGGCGCCTGGCTCGCGCTTTCGGGTATAGCCGCCTCCGCGCTCGACGAGCGCGTCCTCGCGCGCTTCGCGCGGCATCGCTGTCGCTGCGGCGGCAACCGCGCCTCAAATCGGCTGTCGGCGAAGTATGTCAGGCGGACCCGTCGCTTCGTACGGTTTCTCGGCGGGCTCGGTGTCGTCGCGCCGGTCGCGCCCAAGGCGAGCGCGATCGGTCCTTCTGTCGCTCGCTTCGCCGAGTGAGCCTCTCTTCCGCTCGAGCGCCGGGACGGGCTCCGCCTACAGCACCGTGATCGGCGTATTCCTGCGGCTGACCCGCTCCGTCGGCCTCCGCGGCGCGCCCGGTGAGCCCGGGCCGCGCATCCACGATCTCCGGCACAGCTTCGCGGTCCGCTCGCTCAGCAATGCGGACCCGGCCGCCAAGCGGTCACCCGCCACATGGTCGGCCTCAGCACCTATCTCGGCCACGCCCAGGTCACCGATACCTACTGGTACCTGCAGGCGACACCGGCGCTGATGACCGCGATCGTCGAGGCTGGCGAGGCGCTGCACCGGGGAGAGGCGTCATGACCCTCCTCGGTCCTCATCTCGCCGTCTTCCTGCGCCAGCACCTTCCCCGGGATCGCCGCGCCAGCCCTCACACTTGCGAGGCCTACGCCACCTGCTTCCAGCTCCTCGTCGTCTTCGCCGCCCGCCGCCTTCGGACCAGACCCTCTAAGCTTGCGGTGGAGCAGATCGACGCGGAGTTGGTCCTCGCCTTCCTCGAGCACCTGGAAATCGAGCGCGGCAACGGCGCGCGCTCGCGAAACGCGCGGCTGGCCGCGATCAACGCCTTCTTCCGCTTTCTCGAGTACCGGCTTCCCGACTGCCTCGACCAGGCGGGCCGTATCCACGCGATCCCGATGAAAAAGACGGACGAGGCGCTCGTCACGCACCTGACGCGCCCCGAGATGAAGGCGCTTCTCGACGCGCCCGACCCGCGGACACCTTCGGGAACGCGGGATAGGGCGATGCTGCACCTCGCCTTCGCGGCCGGCCTGCGGGTCTCGGAGCTGGTCGGCCTGCGTCTCGATCAGGTCGACCAGCGGAGCTGGGCGAGCATCCACGTGATGGGCAAGGGGCGGCGCGAGCGCGTGCTGCCGCTCTGGAGGGAGACGGCGGCCGCGCTCAAGGCCTGGACGGCCATTCGCCCGAGGACCGCGGCGCCCGAGCTCTTCCTGAACAGCGTCGGCCGTGCGATGACCCGATCGGGCTTTGAGCACATCCTCGCCAAGCACGTCAGGCGCGCCGGCGAGGCACAGCCCTCGCTCATCGACAAACGCGTCACCCCGCACGTCCTGCGCCACACCTGCGCGATGCACACGCTTCAGGCCACCCACGACGTGCGGAAGGTCTCCCTCTGGCTCGGCCACGCCACCCTTCAGAGCACCGAGATCTATCTGCGCGCCGACCCGACCGGAAAGCTCGAGGCGCTCGCCGCCATGGAGCCGCCGCCGCTCCGGCCCGGCCGCTTCAGAGCGCCCGACAAGGTGCTCACGATGCTCAGCGACGTCCGGAGCCCCAAAAGATATGCGGGGTGAGAGAGGCGCTAAACCGCTGGCGGCTCAAAGAAAGCCGCCCGCAACTCCGCATAATCATGCGCCCGGCATAATTGCGGAAGTCCACCGGCCGGGTGGCCACGACGATGCGGACGGCCTGGCCGGGAACGATCACGTCGCCCCGCGCAGCGCCGCGGCGATCTCGGCGATGCGCCCGGCGCTCGTCCCGGCCGGCAGGCGCACCGTCACGCCCGCGACGACGATCTCGATGCCCCCGTCCGGCTCCGGCGGCGCACCGGCATGCGCCTCCTCAACGGGCGGCGGCGCCGCCGAAGGGACCTCCAACTCGAGCATGGCGAACGCAGGCACATCCTCCGCCGGCAGCGCCAGCTCCCCGCGCCGCGCCCGGCCGCGCCATTCGGACAGGTGATGCGGCGAGAGCCCGTGACGCGCCGCCACTTCGTTCACCGTAACGCCGGCAACCAGCGTCTCGGCAACGATCCGCCCCTTGACCTCGTCAGGCCAACGCCGCCGGCCCGTCGGCCCCGCCAGAACCTCCATCCGGCAGCCGGACTCCATCCGGCGCTCCCTTTGGACTCCCAAGGCGATCCTCCCGTCTGAACATGACGGCCATGGATCGCAGCTCAGCCGGTCCCGCAGAAGACGGGGGCTGCGCACCGCTTACGCCCCGGTTCCTGCAACGGACAGAGGAATGCCCAGAGACGGCTCTTCACGCCACGCGGATCTCGATCGCGCCGAGTGCGACTCCTTCTCCATCGCCATTCCCGCCCGCCGATCCGCGCACCAGCAGCCGACGCACGGGCCGCCGCCCCGGCAACGCCCTGGCCGCAATCCCGAAATCCCCATAGCCCGGCCCGGTCCCCCGCGGGTTCCTTCCTTGGAGGCTTTCGGACGCCGGCCAGGTGCCCAGCAGAACCCGCACGGCAGGGCCGGCATCCGAAACGCCAACGAAAGTCCTCTGGACGCATCCGGCCGCCGCCCGCAACCGCTCGCCGTCGTTAATCAGTATGGAAGCGCTGCAGGAGCCCGATCTTCAAGACAGATGCGATCTTTCAGCGGCCGTCCCCCACCCAGGTGAGTGCACCGCTGCCGTCCAACGCCTCGAAGACAACGAGCGGATTTCGATCCGCTCCACCACTTAGCGCCCCTGCAAAACGCCAGCCCTATTTCTCGAATGCGTTTCCCCTGGCCTGCGCTCCGCGGGCGCTTCGCCTGCGCTGCGCCCCGCGCCGACTTGCGCCGCGCGGACCGGGAGGTTACCTGTGCGTCCGCCCGCGCCGGGGCCCGACCGCAGGGGGAGAGAGCCCGCAATGTACGCCTTGATCTGGCTGGTCAACGCGATCCTCTCGATCGCCTGGTGGATCGTGATCATCCAGGTGATCATGAGCTGGTTGATCAACTTCAACGTCATTAACCTCTACCAGCCGCTGGTCCGCTCGATCTGGGACGGCCTGACGCGGCTCACCGAGCCGATGTACCGGCCGATCCGCAGCTTCCTGCCGAACATGGGCGGGCTCGACCTCTCGCCGCTGATCGTGCTGCTCGCGATCACCTTCCTGCAGATCCTGTTCAACCGCGACATCGCGCCGGCGCTCGTCTACTGAGCCGGGCCATGGCGGACGGGCCGCTGCGGCTCCGCGTGCGGCTGACCCCGCGGGGCGGGCGCGACCGCATCGAGGGCTGGGTCGAGATGGATGGCGAGCGTCTGCTGAAGGTCCGCGTGGCGGCAGCACCGCCCGTCGATGGCGCCGCCAATGCGGCGCTTGTCGCCCCTGCTCGCGAAAGCGCTTTAGCTACCGAAATCATCCGTCACGCCCCTTGCGGGCGAGACAACGCGGATCAAAACCGTCGCCATCGACGGCGACCCGGACGCGTTGTCGCCACGCATCGAGGCATTCGGCGCGCTTGAACTGGCCCGTGTGTGGATGCCCTCTTCAATTCAAGCAGTTTTCGGCGGCTGAGGACATGCGGTCAGGTGCGGTCGTGTGTCCGGCCGCATCATGAAGCCGAGCTATGGCTGAATTTGGGTGACGCGACCTGATCAGGCGGCGCGGGTTGCGGCATTGCTGACAGGGCAATTCAATTCATGCGGTTTTGACGGCTCGGGTGGCGGCGCGTGGGTTTGCGGCGAAAGCTTCACGGGCGGGCTTTGGGCTGAGACGCATTTGGCGGATGAGGGTGAGGGCGCCGTCGCGCAGCTGGGCGATGGCAGCGCGACAGCGGGCTTCGTCGACTGCTACCGGAGGGGCTCCTTCGTGCTGGAGGCGAAGCAGTCCCGGAAGCGTTCGAGTTCGGACGAGACCAGACAGCTATCGCTGCTGGGCAACGAGAGCCATCGACGTACAGGAACCGGGGTCCGAGGCGGCTCGTGGGACCGAGTGATGGTCGAGGCTAGGCGCCAGGCAGAGAAATACGCCCGGGCACTTCCCGTTGAGCACGGCTACCCACCGTTCCTGCTGGTCGTGGACGTCGGCAACGTGATCGAGGTCTTCGCCGACTTCTCCGGGCAGGCGCCCTCGCTCGATGACGAAGGGAAGCCGCGCACCCGATAGGATGGTCATACGACCAAGCTCCACCCAATCACCGGCGAAGAGATCCAGGACCCAGACGCGACCGTGCCCATCATGACCTTCCGCAACCCACGCCGCGCCGCTTGGCCTGAGGTGGAGTTCGTGATCGGCAGTCCGCCCTTCATCGCCGGGAAGGACATGCGTGTTGAACTCGGCGACGGATACGCTGAGGCGGCGTGGGCAATCCGGCCGGACGTGCCGGTCGGCGCCGACTTCGTAATGCACTTCTGGGACGAGGCGGCTCGCAGGCTTACGGCGAAGACTGCCTCCAGCGGGCGCCAGCTCAATCCGTTCCGGCGTTTCGGGTTCATTACTACCAACAGCATCACCCAGTGAACCGCCCCGTGTGTGGATGCCCCCTTCGATGCAAGCGGTTTTTGGCGGTTGAGGACGTGCGGTCAGGTGCGGTCGTGTGTCCGGCCTCGTGATGCGGCCGTCGATTCGCCGCGGGCCTGTATGGAGATGTGCGGGTCGCGTCCCTATCGGGTTTGCGTGCTCTGCGGCGCGCGGCGCGGTACAGGTTCCTGCGACCCCGTCTCATCGACCGATGTCCCTTACCCCTCCTTCGACCTGCTCACATCGCCGGCGCACCCGCCCCCCGCCGGGTCAGGCGGCGACGGGATCTCTGTAGGTCTCTTCGCGAACCGTCAGCGCCCAGACGGTCCGCGCCATCTTGTTGGCGAGCGCGACGACGACGACCATGCGGGGCTTGCGCGCCATCATGCGGGCGAGCCACGAGCCCTTCGGCGGTCCCTTCCGAGCCGCCCACGTGACGACCGCCGAGGCGCCGATGATCAGCAGGCGCCGGATGTCGCGCTGCCCCATCTTCGAGGTGCTGCCGAGCCGGGTCTTGCCGCCGGTCGAGTTCTGTCTCGGCGTCAGGCCGACCCAGGCGGCGAAGTCGCGCCCGCTGCGGAACGTGGTCATGGACGGGCAGAACGCCTGCACCGCGGTCGCGCAGATTGCGCCGACACCGGGGATTGTCATCAGTCGCGCGATCTGCGCGTCCTTCGGCGCCCTTCGCCTGATGTCCTTCTCGAGGGCGCCGATCTTCGCGCCGAGCGCGGCGATCTGGTCGAGCAGGAGCTGGGCGAGATCGCGCACCGTCTCCGGCAGCAGGACCGTCTCGTCGCCGACGGCCTGCGCCAGCCGATCAATGCGCGCGGGACCTTGGGGCGCGACGACGCCATGCTCGGCGAGATGCCCCCTGAGCGCGTTGATCGACTGGGTTCGCTGACGCACCAGAAGGTCCCGCGTCCGGAACAGCATTCCCTGGCCCTGTTGGTCTGCCGTCTTGACCTCCACGAAGCGCATGGTCGGGCGCGACGCGGCTTCGGCGATGGCCTCTGCGTCGGCGGCGTCGTTCTTCTGTCGTTTCACGAAGGGCTTTACGTAGATCGGCGGCACGAGCTTCACCTCATGGCCGAGCGCCGCGATCTCCCGGCCCCAGTGATGAGCGCTCGCGCAGGCCTCCATGGCGACGAGCGCCGACGGCTGCGCGGCGAGAAACGACAGAACCATGTCCCGCGGAAGCTTTTTGCGGAACACGATTGCGCCGTCCGCGGCCGCGCCGTGCAACTGGAACGTAGACTTGGCGAGATCGATGCCGATGATGGTAGCTTGCGCCATGGATACCTCCTCCTTCAGGTGATCGTCAGCACAACCACCGTGGTACATCGCGATGCCGCCGGGCGGGGGCATCCACTCCATCGGGTTTGCCGGAGGCTCCGAACCTTGAGAAGGTGGAGCCATGACGACGACATCGAACCGATATTCACCGGAGGTGCGCGCCCGTGCGGTGCGCATGGTTCTGCTCGGGGGTGAGGCGCGGTCGGCGGCCGGGCGATGAACGGTTCGTCAGGCCCGCCAGCCCTTCGGCATTGTAACGGTGCACCCAGTCGCGCAGCGTCTGCCGGTCCATCCCGCAAGTCTCGGCCGCGCCCTTACGGTCGCTGCCCTCCAGCACCAGCGCGATCGCCAGCATCCGCCGCGCCGCGCGCGCATCCTTCGTCTTTCCCGCCGTCGCTCGCATCTGCGCCGGCGTTAGGTCCTTCCGCGTGATCTCGACCGCCATCCCTGTCTCCCTGTCCTCAAAGACAGGGACTCACATTTCCGCCGGCTTGAGAATCCCCCGAGTCATCTCCATGGGCCGGCCGTATAAGGCGGTGTTAGCCTGAGCCCGCCGTGGGCCACGCGTCGAGGTCCGCGCGGGCCTCAGCCTGTCGCGGCGGCGACCAGCGCCTTGTACTCGAGCCTGATGCGCCGCGTCAGCGGTCCGGGGCTCCAGCCCGAAGCGGAGCCGATCGGGCGGCCGTCGATCTCGCGGACGGGCGTCTGGGCGCCGAAGGTGCCGGTCAGGAACGCCTCGTCGGCGCCATAGGTGTCGACCAGGCTAAAGTTGCGCTCGAAGACCGGGATGCCGTTCGCCCGGCAGATCTGGATCACCTTGCCGCGCGTGATGCCGTTCATGCAGTAGTCGCCGGTCGAGGTCCAGACCTCGCCCTTGCGGACGATGAAGAAGTTGCAGCTGTTCGTCGTGTCGACGAAGCCGTGCACGTCGAGCATCAGCGCCTCGTCGGCGCCAGCCTTCTGGGCGGCGACGGCGGCCAGGATGCAGTTGAGTTTCGAGTGCGAATTCAGCTTTGGGTCCTGCGTCATCGGCAGGCCGCGCAGATGAGGCACGGTGGCGAGGCGGACGCCGCGCTCGAACCCCTCCTCGGTGACGGTCGAATGCTCGGCGATGATGACGATCGTCGGGCCCGCTGCGCGACAGCCGCGGGTCCTGGAAGGGCTTGGCCTTGAGGCCGCGCGTCACCATCAGCCGGGCGTGAGCATCGCCCGTCATGCCGTTCACCGCCGCCGTCTCGTCGAGCGCGGCGGCAATGCCGGCGGGATCCATGCCAATGTCGAGGTCGATCGCCTTGGCCGCCTCGAAGAGCCGGTCGAGGTGCTCGTCGAGAAACGCCCAGCTGCCGTTATAGAGGCGCAGGCCCTCCCACACGCCGTCGCCCAGCAGAAAGCCCGAATCGTAGACGCTGACGACGGCCTCGCGGCGCGGCACGAGGCGGCCGTTGACGTAGATCAGGATCTCGTCATTGCGCGCGTCGGGGGCGGCGTCGTGGGTCGAGACCTTCGAGGCGGCGGCGTCCGGCATGTCGTTCTCCCCAAGCCCGCCGGCACGCGCGGCACGGGCTTTCGCAGCTGCAAAAAGTGCGCTTATATGACCGCGCCGCGAGGGGGGTGTCGAGGGATGGCGTGCTGAAGGTCGACAAGCTGACCAGGCGCTTCGGCGGCATCACCGCCGTGGCGGACTGCTCCTTCGAGATCGCCAGGGGGACGATCACCGGGCTGATCGGCCCGAACGGGGCCGGCAAGACGACCACCTTCAACGTCATCGCCGGCGCGCTGCCGCCGAGCTCGGGCCGCGTGCTCTTCGAGGGGCGGGACGTCACCGGGCTGCGGCCGCACGAGCTCTATCGGCGGGGCATCCTGCGCACCTTCCAGATCCCCAAGGAGTTCGGCCGGCTGACGGTGCTCGAGAACCTGATGGCGGCGGCGCCCGACCAACCCGGTGAGAAGATTTTCCTCAACTGGCTGCAGCCGGGCCGGGTGCGGGCGCGCGAGGCCGAGGTGATGCAACGCGCCGAGGAGTCGCTCGCCTTCCTCGGCCTCTCCCATGTCCGCGACGAGCTGGCCGGCAATTTGTCCGGCGGGCAGAAGAAGCTGGTCGAGCTCGGCCGCACGATGATGACGGATGCGAAGCTGGTGCTGCTCGACGAGCCAGGCGCCGGCGTCAACCCGACGCTGATGCGCCGGATCATGGAGATGATCCAGCGGCTGCACCGCGAGCGGGGCTATACCTTCTGCATCATCGAGCACGACATGGACCTGATCGCCGAGCTCTGCGACCCGGTGGTGGTGCTGGCGGCGGGGCGCGTTTTGACGGTCGGCAGCATGGAGGAGGTGCGCGCCGACGAGCGCGTCGTCGACGCCTATTTCGGCGGCGATCGAGGTGGCCGCTTGAGCGTGCTGGCGCTCGAGGGCGTGCATGCCGGCTATGGCGAGAGCCCCGTGCTGCACGGGGTCAGTCCTTGCGCATCGAGCCGGGCGAGGTCGTCGTCATCATCGGTCCGAACGGCGCCGGCAAGTCGACCGCGATGAAGGCGATCTTCGGCATGCTGAACATCACCGGCGGGCGGATCGTTCTGGATGGCGCCGAAATCACGGGGCTCGCCCCCGACCGGGTGGTGCGCGAGGGCGTCTGCTATGTGCCGCAGGTCGGCAACGTCTTTGTCTCGTTGAGCGTGCAGGAGAACCTCGAGATGGGGGCCTATCTGCGCCGGGACGACATCCGGCCGCGCCTGGCCGAGATCTACGCGATGTTCCCCGATCTGGCCGAGAAGCGGCGCCAGCCGGCGGGCTCGCTGTCGGGCGGGCAGCGCCAGATGGTGGCCATGGGGCGCGCGCTGATGCTCGAGCCCAAGGTGCTGATGCTGGACGAGCCGACGGCCGGGCTCTCGCCGCGGTACCGGGGCGAGATCTTCGAGACGGTGCGGCGCATCAACGCCAGCGGCGTGCCGATCCTGATGGTCGAGCAGAACGCGAAACAGGCGCTGGGGATCGCCGACCGCGCCTATGTGCTGGTCGATGGCGAGAACCGGCACGAGGGCACGGGCGCCGAGCTGCTTGGCCGACCGCGAGGTGGCGCGGCTGTTCCTGGGGGCGAAGGCGTGATTGGGCCCGCATACAGCGAGGACAAGAAACACGGCGCTGACCCGCTAATCGGGTGGACAGCCATCGGCATCCTTGTTCTATCGGCGGCGAATTACATCGTTCATGTCGGCGGCTTGACCCTCTGGGATGACAATCCGAAACTTGCGGAAAGCCCATTTGGTTTCTCACTCTCATGTATACAATTCTGTGGGGCGGTCTGTCCGCTGGAGCATTTTTGATGGTGTTAAAGCCCGAGCCTTTGAATGATGGCGCGCGGCGCTACTGGCAAACCAGAATTGGTAAGAAATGATTATAGTCAATCAGGGGCACGCCTGATGGAGTTCGTCAACTTCTACCTGGTGCCAGGCATCGTGCTCGGCTGCATCTATGCGCTCGGCGCCATCGGCATCTCGCTGACCTTCGGCATCCTGCGCTTCGCCAATTTCGCGCATGGCGAGATCGTCACCTTCGGCGCCTATGTGACGCTGACGCTGGTCTGGATCACCGGCGTCCACCCGCTGGTCGTGGCGCCCGTCGCCATGCGCGGTGACGGGGGCGCTGTCGCATCGGGATCGACCAGGTCTTCTACAGGCCGTTCCGGCGGGCGCCGACGATCATGCTGGTCATCGCGAGCTTCGGCCTGATGCTGATGATCCGCTCGGCCATGCAGTTCTTCTGGGGCGTGCAGCTGCAGCCGATGGTGACGGGCATCCAGCCGCCGGTCGCCTGGCTGTCGCCGCTGCGCATCCCGCAGAAGCATCTGCTGATCATCGGCGGCACGGTCGTGCTGATGCTGCTCGTCCACCTGCTGCTGACGCGGACGCGGATCGGCAAGGCGATGCGCGCGACCTCGGACAGCCCGGAGCTGGCGCGGATCACCGGGATCGACACCGAGCTGGTCGTGCGCATGACCTGGATGATCGGCTGCGGCGCTGGCGGTGGCGGCGGGCGTCTTCCTGGCGCTCGACACGCATGTCGAGACGCAGATGGGCTTTCGCCTGCTGCTGCCGATGTTCGCGGCGGCGATCCTCGGCGGCATCGGCAAGCCCTATGGCGCGGTGGCGGGCGGGCTGGTCATCGGCATCGTCGAGGAGCTCTCGGCCTACCCCTGGATCGGCACGGCGCCGCTGCTTAGCCCCGGCTACAAGGCCGGCATCGCCTTCGCGCATGATGGTCGCCATGCTGATCTGGCGGCCGCAGGGCCTGGCGAGGGGGAGCCAGTTCTGATGGACGCGGCCTGATGGATCGGTGCTCGGCGGATACCTGCTCTATGCGCGCGACGCTGCTGACCATGGGCGGCATCTATGCCGTGCTGACGCTGGGGCTGAACATCCAGTGGGGCTACACGGGGCTGTTCAATGCCGGGATCGCGGGCTTCGTCGCCGTCGGCGCCTACACGCAGGCGCTGCTGACGACGCCGGTGACCGAGGGGCCATATCGGCGGCATCGGGCTGCCGATCCCGGTCGCCATGGTGCTGGCGATGGTGCTGTCGGCCGCCGTCGCCTGGGGCATCGGCAAGGTCTGCATCCGGCTGCGCTCGGACTATCTGGCGATCGCCACGATCGGCATCGCCGAGATCCTGCGGCTGATCTTCAAGAACGAGCTCTGGGCGACGAACGGGCCGCGCGGCGTCAGCCAGATTCCCAAGGCCTTCGAGTGGCTGCCGCGGCCCTGGGACGCCGTGGCGTTCCTGGGCATGATCCTGATCATCATCGCCATCATCTACCTGCTGCTCGAACGCGCGCACCGCTCGCCCTGGGGCCGCGTCATGACGGCGATCCGCGAGAACGAGGAGGCGGCGGCCGCCATCGGCAAGGATGTCGAGGCCTTCCGGATGGAGGGCTTCGTGCTCGGCGCGGCGCTGATGGGGCTCGGCGGCGCGCTGCTGGCGCAGTATCTCAGGCAGGTCGACCCGCAGGTCTTCGATCCGCTGACGGCGACGTTCCTGGTCTGGGTGATGCTGATCGCCGGCGGCTCGGCGAACAACCGCGGCGCCATCCTCGGCGCCTTCCTGCTCTGGATCATCTGGTCGACGACGCAGATCGTCAGCGGCTTGCTGCCGGACAAGGTCATTGTTTTCGGCTGGGAGATCGGGAATCTTCAGGTGAGGTCCGCCTATGCCAGGGTGTTCCTGATCGGGCTGATCCTGCAGTTCATCCTCCAGGCGCGGCCGCAGGGCATCCTGCCCGAGCGGCGGCCCGCGCCTGAACCGGCCCGGGAAGGGCTCGCATACAGGGAGAGAAAGACATGAAACGACTGCTCTCGGCGGCCGCGACTCGCTGCGCTGATGACGGCGCCGGCGCTCGCCCAGGACGCCGTCAAGGTCGGCTCGGTCGCCGGCATCACCGGCCCGATCGCCGAGCTGGTGGCGCCGATCATGGCGGGGCGCAACCTCGCGGCCGAGCAGATCAACGCGCAGGGCGGGCTGCTCGACGGCCGCAAGCTCGAGCTGATCGCGGCCGACGGCCAGTGCGACCCCAAGGCCGGCGTCGACGCCGGCAACAAGGTCGTCAACGTCGACCAGGTCGTGGCGGTGATCGGCGCATCGTGCTCGGGCGAGACGAACGGCATGGTGCAGTCGGTGACGATCCCGGCCGGCATCGCCTCGATCTCGGACAGCGCGACGGCGCCCTCGATCACCAATCTCGACGACAAGAACCTGGTCTTCCGCACCGCGCCGTCCGACGCCTATCAGGGCGCGGCGCTGGCGAACGTCGCCTGGGACGAGGGCATCCGCAAGGTCGCGGTCACCTATGCCAACGACGACTACAACGCCGGCATCGCCAAGGTCTTCGAGCAGGTCTTCAAGGAGCTGGGCGGCGAGGTGACGGCGACCCAGGTGCACGAGCCGAACAAGGCGAGCTACCGCGCCGAGGTGACGACGCTGAGCGGGGGCGAGCCCGGACGCGCTGGCGCTCTTCGCCTATTACGGCGGCTCGGGCATCACGATCGTCAAGAACTCGCTCGAGACCGGCGCCTTTGCAAGTTCTTCGGCGCCGACGGCATGTTCGACCAGTCGGTGATCGACCAGATCGGCGCCGACGCGCTGCGCGGCAACATCTGGCTGACGCAGTCGGCGTCGGACCCGGACAACACGGGGTTCGAGGTCTTCTGCCGAGGATTACAAGGGCACGGGCTATGATCCGCAGGCGCCCTATGCCGGGCACGGCTATGACGCCGTGATGCTGATGGCGCTTGCCATCGAGAAGGCGGGCTCGACCGACAAGCGCGCGATCGCCGACGCGCTGATGCAGATCAACGACCCGAAGGGCGAGGTCGTCGGCCCCGGCGATTGGGAGAAGGGCAAGAAGCTGATCGACGAGGGCAAGCCCATCAACTATCAGGGCGCCTCGGGCACGGTCGATTTTGACGAGCATGGCGACGTGCCGGGCGTCTACGGCGTCAACACCGTGGGCGACGACGGCACCTGGTCGAAGACGATCCTGAAGTAGCTGCCCCTCGGGCTTGACCTGCAGGGCAGGACCGCGCGGCGCCGTTCCGCGCCCCTCATGACCTAGGCGATCGGACCCGGGATGGACCATCCCGGGCCACCCTGGGCCGCCGGCGCCGGGATCCCCCTTCCGGAGCTGATGCTTGCCGGCGCCGGCGCGCTTGCAACCGAAGCGGTTCGAACGATCCACCGCCGTCATTCCGCGCAAGCGTCTATCTGTCCGGTCAAGCTGGCAGGTTCCCGCTTGCTGGCCCGATCGGTCGGAAGCCGTCCCTAGGCGGGCGGCGGCGCGGCGGCCTGGCGGCGCAGCAGGATGCCTGTCGAGCGGAAGGTCATCACCGGCTGGCCGTGCTGGTTGCGGGTGGTGTGGTCCCAGACGACATAGCCGCGGTCACCCTTTCGCGAGGGCGTCGTCTCGACGACCTCCAGCTCCACGGTCAGCGTGTCGCCCGGGCGAACGGGAATCAGCCAACGCAAGCTCTCCATCCCGGGCGAGCCCTGGCTCGAACTCGGTCCAGATCGCCGCCTCGACGATGAGGTCGAAGGTGACCAGCAGCGTGTGGAAGCCGCTGGCGATCAGGCCGCCGAAGATGGACGCCTTCGCGGCCTGCGCGTCGAGGTGAAAGAACTGGCGGTCCCATTGGCTGGCGAAGGCGATGATCTCGGCCTCGCCCATGGTGCGGCTGCCCGTGGTAAAGCGGTCGCCGGGCGAGAAATCCTCGAAGAACATTACTGCTCGCGCTGGAAATAGATGAGGTCTAGGGCCGGGGCGTGGCCAGTCAGGCGCGTCAGCATGGCGTGGCACTGGCCGCGATGGTGCGTCTGGTGGTTGAAGAAATGCGCCAGCGCCGGGCTGAGCTTTTGCCTGACCTTCTCGGGGCGGGTGACGGTCAGGTATTCGAACTCGCCCTCCAGCCGCGCTTCGGTCAGCGCCCCGACAAAGCCCATGATGTCGCGATCGAGCGCGTCGCGCCGGGCGCGGAGCTCGCGCGGGTCGTCATGCGGGATGTGGTCGAGGCTCCAGGGCGGGTTCGGCCGGTCGCGGAACCGGGACATCCAGATGACGTCGGCCACGAAGAGGTGGTTGAGCGTGCCGTGCAGCGACTTGAAGGCGGCGCCGAGATCGCGGCGGCATTCCTCGTCCGGCAGGGCGTAGACTGCGTCGTAGAGGCGCGCATTGGCCCAGGCGTTGTACGCGGCCATCATCTCGAAATGCGCTTTCATTGCGCACGTCTCCCATGCTAAGGCCGCGCCGCCAAGCGCCAACCCGTCCATTTCTGCCCCCGAGGCGAGGAGATTTTCCCGTGGCCCTGACCCGTACGTTCTCGATTATCAAGCCTGATGCGACAAACCGCAACCTCACCGGCAGGATCAACGCCAAGCTGGAGGAGGCGGGCCTGCGGATCGTGGCGCAGAAGCGCCTGCGAATGACGCGCGAGCAGGCCGGGCAGTTCTACGCGGTGCATCGCGAGCGGCCGTTCTATGACGAGCTCTGCACCTTCATGAGCTCGGCCCCAGTCGTCGTCCAGGTGCTGGAGGGCGAGGGCGCGGTGAAGAAGAACCGCGACGTGATGGGTGCGACCAACCCCGCCGAGGCCGCCGAGGGCACGATCCGCAAGGAGTTCGCGCTGTCGATCGGCGAGAACTCGGTGCACGGCTCGGACTCGGAGGAGAACGCGAAGTCGGAGATCGCTTTCTTCTTTTCGGAGCTGGAAATCGTCGGCTGAGGCCGTCTGCTGAGGTCGTCTGCTGAGGTCGTCGGCGTTCGGGTGGAGGCCCCGAGGCGTCATTGTCCCTTGGTTTGACCACCCTCGCCGCAAGGTGAACCGGATCGAGAGCGGAAACGCCGCCCTGCCCGGTCGGCAGGGCACGCCTTCTTGATCTGAGTCAGGGCGCCGCGCATCGCCGTGCGTCACCCCGGCGCGCAGACCGGGCCGCGCGGCCCGGCATCCGCCGCAGCTGCTCGCAGCCCCGAATGGTCCAGCCCGTCTACGTTCACGACACGCTGTCGCGCCGCCTCGGCGTCCTGATCAGGACGCGGCTGTGGCTGCAGGTGCTGATCGGCATCTTTGCCGGCGCCGGGCTTGGCGTGCTGCTCGGGCCGGATCTGGGGCTCGTCGGGCGCGCGGCGGCCGACCTGCTCGGCGCCTGGCTGGCGCTGCCGGGGCAGCTGTTCCTGGCGCTGATCGGCATGGTCATCATCCCGCTGGCGGCGAGCTCGATCGTGCTGGGGATCACCGGGACGGGGGGCGGCGAGGAGCTGCGCTCGGTCGGCCTGCGCTTTGGCGCCTTCGTGGTCACGACGACCATGGCGGCAGCCGGGCTGGGGATCGTGCTGGCCAAGGCGGTCAAGCCCGGCAGCGGCATCGGCCGGCCCGAATACGTGCCGCCGCCGCCCGGCTCGGTGCCCGACGCGGCGGCGCCGGACATCGCCGGGGCGCTGGAGGAGATGACGCGCGAGCTGCCGGCGCTGATCATCGACCTGATTCCGCAGAACATCACCCAGGCGCTGCTCGAGCGCGACATCCTGGCGGTGGTGATCTTCGCGATCTTCGTCGGGATCGCGGTGGTCAGCGCCGACAAGAAGGAGCTGACGCGGCCGCTGGTGGCGCTGACGCAGGCGGTGCTCGAGGTCTCGATGACCGTGATCCGATCCGCCATGCTGTTCGCGCCCGTCGCGGTCTTTGGCCTGATCGCCAACACGGTGATGTCGAATGGGCTGCAGACGCTGGTCGACCTGGCCATCTACTGCGGCGTCGTGCTGGCCGGGCTGGCGCTGCTGCTGGTCATGTACCTGGTCATCGTGGCTGCGCTCGGCCGCATCTCGCCCTGGGCCTTCGCGCGGGCGATCTGGCCGGTGCAGCTGCTGGCCTTCTCGACATCGAGCTCGGCGGCGGTGATGCCGCTGACCATGAAGACGGCGGTGGACGAGCTCGGCGTCACGCCCGCATTGGCCGGCGCGATCGTGCCGCTGGCCTCGACGGTGAACATGGCCGGCACGGCGCTCTACCAGGCGTCGGCGATCGTCTTCCTGGCGCAGTCGGCGGGCACCTACATGCCGGTTGGCGACCTCGTGCTGATGATGGTGACGCTGACCGGCGCCTCGATCGGGGCGCCGGCGGCGCCCGGCGCCAGCATAGCCATCTTGGCGGCGACTGCGGCGAGCTTTGGCGTGCCGCTCGAGGGCTTGCCGCTGATCCTGGGGGTCGACCGCATCCTCGACATGGCGCGCACGGCAGTGAACGTCACCGGCGATCTGGTGGCCTGCCGCGTGCTGGCCTGGCGCGGCCGGCCGGCGGACGTGCCGGGGGTGCTTGAGATGGCCGGCACGCAGGCGGCCGAGTAGAGCAGGCGGGAGCAGGGGCTTACGCACCACCTCACCGTTCGGCAGCGCTCGAGGTCAGCCGCGCAGGCGCGGGTCGAGGGCGTCGCGCAGGCCGTCGCCCATGTAGTTGACGCTGAGCACGGTCAGCGAGATGGCGAGGCCCGGCCAGATGACGCGATCGGGCGTCAGCTGCATGAAGTCCTTGCCGTCGTAGAGCAGCCGCCCCCAGGTCGGGAAGTCGGGCGGGAAGCCGAGGCCGAGGAAGGAGAGCGGCGGACTCGGTGATGATCGCGTTGGCCAGCCCGAGCGTCGCCGAGACCATGATCGGCGAGAGCACGTTGGGAAAGATGTGCCGGCTGATGATGCGCCGCTCGCGCGTGCCGATGGATTGCGCGGCCAGCACGAATTCGCGCTCCTTGATGGCCAGCACGTCGCCCCGGACGATGCGGGCGGTGTTCATCCACGAGGTGATGCCGATGACGAAGACGATCAGGATGAAGATGCCCGGTCTCGGGTCCGAAGGCGCTGCGCAGCATGTCGCGGAACAGCAGGATGATGACCAGCAGCAGCGGCAGCAGCGGCAGCGCTAGGAACAGGTCCGTCAGCCGCATCAGCAGGCCGTCGAGCCAGCCGGAAATAGCCGGCGAGAACGCCGACCAGCGCGCCGAGGGCGAGCGCGAGCAGCATGGCGGTGACGCCGACGGCCAGGCTGACCCGGCCGCCGGCCAGCACCTGGGCCAGCATGTCGCGGCCGAGATTGTCCGTCCCCATCGGGTGCTCCCAGCTGAGGCGTTCAGGTTGCGCGCCTTGTAGTCGAGGAAGGCCGGGTCGATGGTGTGGATCAAGGGGCCGAAGATCACGGCGAGCACGATGAAGAGGAAGACGCCCGTGCCGACCAGCGCGCCGGCATGCGTGCGGTAGGTGAGCCAGACATCCATCCACAGCGAGCGGTGCGGGCGGATCGGCTCCATCGCGCTCGGGTCCGGGGCGGGGCGGCGATCCCGCCGGCGGGGGTGGCGCCCTGGGGAGCGGTCATGGCGGGGCGGTCGGTCATGGGTGGCCCCGGCGGCGGTTTTGGAGGCGGCGACGCACCCCCCTCCCCATCCCTCCCCGCCGAGGGGGGAGGGGGCCGCGCTGCGCCTGGCGGCGGCGGGCTCCCCATGCATGGGGAAGGGGCGCGGAACGGCTGGCGGTGGTCGGAATGGCCGGGTCAGTCATAGCGGATCCGGGGGTCGAGGATGCCGTAGAGCACGTCGGCGATCAGGTTGAAGAGCACGATCAGCACGGCGAAGATGAAGGTCAGCGTCTGCACGAGCGGGATGTCGGCGGCCTCGATGCCGCCGATCAGCAGCGCGCCGAGGCCGTTCACCTTGAAGATCTGCTCGGTGATGATGGCGCCGCCGAAGATCTGCGGCATGCCGAGCGCGATGATCGTCACGACCGGGATCAGCGAGTTGCGCAGCACGTGCAGCAGCACGACGACGCGCTCGCTCAGGCCCTTGGCGCGGGCGGTGCGCACATAGTCCTGGTTCAGGTTGTCGAGCATGGACGCGCGCATGAAGCGGCTGATCTGCGCGGCGTTGGACAGCGCCAGCACCATGACCGGCATGATCATCTGCTTGACCTGGTAGACGAAGCTGTCCCAGTCGGTCACCCGTAGCGTCGTGTCGTAGATCGAGGGCAGCCAGAAGGGCGAGTCGGTCGGGATCCAGCACCGAGAAGATGACGATGCAGCAGCAGGCCGGTGAAGAAGGTCGGCACCGAGAAGCCGACCATCGAGAAGAACGTGCCGGCCTGGTCGAACCAGGAATACTGCTTGTAGGCCGAGATCACGCCGATCGGGATGGCGATCAGCGATGCCGACGACATAGGACATGCCGACGACCCAGAGCGTCTGCGGCATGCGCTCGACGATCAGGTCGACGACGGGCGAGCGGGTCGACCACGAGACGACGCGCAGCCGGTCGGAGTTGCCGATCGTCCAGCCGGTCCACTCCTCGATGATGTTCAGCGGCTCGTTCACGAAGAACTGCTGCAGCCAGTAGAGATAGCGGATGTGGAAGGGCTCGCCGAGGCCGAGGCTCTGGCGGATCTGCTCGCGCACCTCGGGCGGGATGGTCAGCGGCAGGTTGGCGGTCGGGTCGCTCGGCGCGAGGTCGAGCAGCGCGAAGATGATGAAGGAGATCACCAGCAGCGTCGGGATCGCGAAGATCAGCCTGCGGATCGTGTAGCGCAGCATCCGCGGCCCCCCGGATGGCGTCTGCGGATGCGGGGCGGCCCGAAGGACGGCCGCCCCGCGCTTGGTCAGCGTCACTGCGTCTTGACGCGGGTCCAGTCCTGGATGTTCCAGAGCTCGCTGTCCCAGTCGGACATCTTGACGCCGCCGAGCGTGTTCGCATGCGCCGAGACGCCGCCGCGGTGGACGAGCGGCTGGATGCGTGTAGGTCTGCACGAGCATGTCGTTCATCTTCTTGGCGATCTCGCCGCGCTTCTCGATGTCGGCGGTGTTCGCCATCTGCTTGGTCAGCGCGTCGTATTCGGGGTCGCAATAGCGCTGGATGTTGGTGCCCTGCCACTGGGTCGAGGGCCCCGGCATGGCGTCGCAGCGCCAGTCGGCCATGTAGGCCTCCGGGTCGACGCCGGCGAAGTTGTTGGTGTACATCTCGACGTCGGCATAGAACTTCTGGAAGGTGTCCGGGCTCGCCGGGTCGCCGCCGAAGAAGACGCTGGCCGAGACGTTGCGGAGTTCCGTCTCGATGCCGAGCTCGTCCCACCACTGCTTGATCAGCGCCTGGGTGCCCTGGCGCACCGAGTTGGTCGAGGTCTGGTAGAGCACGCGACAGCTTGACGCCGTCCTTCTCGCGGATGCCGTCGCCGTCCGAGTCGACCAGCCCGCCTCGTCGAGGAGCTTCTTCGCGCCCTCGATGTCCTGGGTCAGGCAGTCGTCATTGGCGGTCGATGCGTAGAGCGCCGGGCGCCGGCAGGACGTTGCAGGTCGCCTGGCCGCCGGCGCCGTAGCCGAGCCTCGGTGAGCAGGTTCGCGGTCGATGGCCATCGACATCGCCTTCAGCACGGCGGGATCGGTCAGGAAGGGGTGCGGGTTCTTGCCGTCCATGTAGACCGAGCGCTTGTCCGGCGGCAGCGAGGGGTCGGGGTTCGTCTGGTTCATGTGCAGGCGCTCGACCGAGGTGCCGAAGGCGATGACGATCTCGCCTTTGCCCGCGGCCTCCATCTGGGTCAGGATCTCGGGCTCGACCTGCAGGTTCCAGGCATAGTCGAACTCGCCCGTCTCGAGCACCGAGCGCGCCGCCGCCGCCGCGTCGCCGCCGCCCTTGAAGACGACGCTGCCGAAGGCCGGCTTGTCGGGCTCGCGATAGTTCGGGTTGGCCTCGTAGATGATGACGTCGTTCGGCCTTGAACTCCTTGACCGTGAAGGGGCCGGTGCCGACGGGGTGGAAGTTCTGCTCGGTGCATTCCGGCGCCTTGGCGCCCATGCAGTTCTCGAACTGCGCCTTCTGGATCAGCGGCAACTCGGCGCCGACGAGCGCCGTGTAGGGGAAGGGCTTGGGCTCGGTGAAGTTGATCTTGATCGTCTGGTCGTCGACCGCCTCGACGCTCTCGACGCCCTCGAAATAGCGTGGCCTGGGCGCAGCCGCCCTCGGGATGCGTGCAGTACTGCCAGGTGAAGACGGCGTCCTCGGCCGTCACCGGCGTGCCGTCGGACCATTTGAGGTCGGGCTTGAGCTTCCAGGTGATCGATTTGAGGTCCTCGGCGACGCCGCCGTTCTCGACCGTCGGGATGTCCTGGACGAGGCGCGGGTAGATGTTGCCGGCCTCGTCGAAGCCGGCCAGCGGCTCGATGACCAGCGAGGAGGACTCGACCTCCTTGGTGCCGCCCGAAAGATAGGGGTTCTGCGTCGACGGCGCCTGCCAGTAGATGATGTTGAGCTGGCCGTCCGCGCCGCGCTCGGCCTGCTGCCGCCGTGGCGGCGAGCGCTGCGGCCGGAGGCCGTGGTCGTCCAGCAAGATGGTGAGATTTTCTCATGCCGTTTCTTCTCCCTGTGGTGATTGCCTTGATCGCAGCCTGTCGCCGCGCGTCCGGATTTGTAAAGGCCTTCTCTCGTCCTCGCCTCCTTCAGACTGGGGAAATGGCAGGCGATCCGCCGGCCGGGCTCGATCTCGCGCCATGCCGGCACCTCGGCGGCGCAGCGCTCCTCGGCCCTGGGGCAGCGGGTGCGGAAGACGCAGCCCGAGGGCGGGTTGGCCGGGCTCGGCACGTCGCCCGTCAGGATGATGCGCTGGCGGCGTCGCCTCGACCTCGGGCTTGGGGATCGGCACGGCCGAGAGCAGCGCCTGCGTGTAGGGGTGGCGCGGGCTGTTGTAGAGCATGCTCGCGCGGCGCGAGCTCCATCACCTTGCCGAGATACATCACCGCGACCCGGTCGCAGATGTGGCGCACCATCGACAGATCGTGGCTGATGAAGAGGTAGGTCAGGCCGAACTTTTCCTGCAGGTCCTCGAGCAGGTTGACGACCTGGGCCTGGATCGAGACGTCGAGCGCCGCGATCGGCTCGTCGGCGACGATGAAGTCGGGGTGCAGCGCCAGCGCGCGGGCGATGCCGATGCGCTGGCGCTGGCCGCCGGAGAACTCGTGCGGATAGCGGTTGGCGAAATCGGGGTTGAGGCCGACGGCGTCGAGCAGCTCGCGCACGCGGTCCTCGCGCTCGCGGCGGCGCGACGACGCCGTGCTCGACCAGCGGCTCGGCGATGATCGAGCCGACCGTCATGCGCGGGTTGAGGCTGGCCTGCGGGTCCTGGAAGATCATCTGCATGCGCGGCCGGGCATTGCGCAGCCGCTCGCCATGCAGGTCCGCGATGTCGTGGCCGTCGAAGAGGATGCGCCCCGCGGTGGCGTCGTAGAGGCGCAGGATGGTGCGCCCGGCGGTCGACTTGCCGCAGCCCGACTCGCCGACGAGGCCCAGCGTCTCGCCGCGGGCGATGTCGAAGCTGATGCCGTCGACCGCCTTGACTGCTGCCGACCTGGCGGCGCAGCACGCCGCGATGGATGGGGAAGTGCTTGCTGCAGCTCCTCGACCTGCAGCAGCGCCTCAGGCATGCGCGCGGCCTGTTCCGTGCCGCGGGTCCCACCAGCAGGCGGCCTGATGCGCCTCGCCGACCGAGATCAGCGGCGGGTTTTCCAGGTGGCAGCGCGCGAAGGCGTGCGGGCAGCGCGCCCTGAAGGGGCAGGCGGTCAGCGGCTCGGTCAGGGCCGGCGGCTGGCCGGGGATCGAGCTGCAGCCGCTCGGCGCGGCTGTCGTCGAGGCTGGGCAGCGTCTCCAGCAGCGCCCGCGTATAGGGGTGCTGCGGGTCCTCGTAGAGCTCGCGGACGCGGCGCGTGCTCGACGATCTGGCCGCCATACATGACGACGACCCGGTCGGCGATGCCGGCGACGACGCCGAGGTCGTGCGTGATCCAGATGATCGCCATGCCGAGCTCGCGCGCGGAGCTTTTTCACCAGCTCGAGGATCTGCGCCTGGATGGTGACGTCGAGCGCGGTGGTCGGCTCGTCGGCGATCAGCACCTTGGGGTCGCAGGCCAGCGCCATGGCGATCATCACGCGCTGGCGCATGCCGCCCGAGAACTGGTGCGGATAGTCGCCCAGCCGGTCGGCGGCCGAGGGGATGCCGACGAGCTCGAGCAGCTCGACCGCGCGCCTGCGCGCCGCCGCGCGCGACATGCGCAGGTGCTTGCGCAGCGGCTCCGTGATCTGGAAGCCGACGGTGAAGACCGGGTTGAGCGAGGTCATCGGGTCCTGGAAGATGAAGCCGATCTGCCGGCCGCGCACGCGGCGCAGCTCGCGCGCGCTCATCGTCACGAGGTCGCGCCCGTTGAACAGGACCTCGCCGCCGACGATCTCGCCGGGCGGCATGGGCAGCAGCTTCATCAGCGACATCATCGTCACCGACTTGCCCGAGCCCGAACTCGCCGACGACGCCGAGCAGCTCGCCCTCGCGGATCGCGAAGCTGACGCCGTTGACGGCGTGGATCAGCCCGTCGCCGGTGTGGAACACGGTGCGGAGATCCGCGGACCTCGAGCACGGGCTCGGCGATGTCGTTGCGAGATCCAGCGACATGCTCCTCCGTTCGCAGGCGCAAAACGAAGCGTTAGCCGCGCCTGGGGAAAAGATCAACAGCAAGCTGGCTGCGCGACAAGGAAATGCGCCGGGGTGCGGTGCGGCGCAGCATGCGACGCGCCAGTTGACCGCTGCGGGCGGGGCGGCGATGGTCCGGTCTTTGCCGCCGGAGGACGCATGGCCGAGTACACCCCCCGCGAGATGCTGGCGAGCTGGTCGCCTTCCCGACGGTCTCGCGCGCCTCGAACCTGCCGCTGATCGACTTCGTCGAGGACTATCTGCGGGGGCACGGGGTCGAGTGCCACCGGGTGCCGGACGACGAGGGCAAGAAGGCCAACCTCTATGCGCTGGTCGGCCCGGCCGAGCCGGGCGGCGTCGTGCTCTCGGCGCATACGGACGTGGTGCCGGTCGACGGGCAGGACTGGTCGACGGACCCGTTCAGCCTGACCGAGCGGGACGGCCGGCTCTATGGCCGCGGCACCTGCGACATGAAGGGCTTTGCGGCGGTCGCGCTGGCGGCGGTGCCGGCGGCGCTGAAGGCCGGGCTGAAGCGGCCGATCCAGCTGGCGCTGTCCTATGACGAGGAGGTCGGCATGTGGGGCGCCAAGCGCCTGGTGCCGGCGATGGCCGGCGGGCATGCCGCCGGCCGCGGGCGTCGTCGTCGGCGAGCCGACGGAGATGCAGGTCGTCACCGGCCACAAGGGCGGGCTGATGCTCTACACGC
Source organism: uncultured Alphaproteobacteria bacterium (assembly GCA_963822985.1). Classification (GTDB taxonomy): domain Bacteria; phylum Pseudomonadota; class Alphaproteobacteria; order Rhodobacterales; family Rhodobacteraceae; genus Thermohalobaculum. The sequence continues at coordinate 487,048 of CAWGJU010000006.1, forward strand.
ATGTGCGCGGCTTCGAGGTGCATTCCAGCATCGTGCACACCGGCGTCTCGGCGGTGATGACGGCGGCGCGGCTGGTCACCTGGCTCGAGGACCAGATGGAGGCGAACAGGCAGGCCGCCGAGCCAGGGTCCAACCGGCGACCCGCTCTACGACCCGCCCTACACGACGCTGCATGTCGGGCTGATCGAGGGCGGCACGGCGCGCAACATCGTGGCGCGCGACTGCACCTTCTCGACCGACATCCGCATGTTGCCGAGCGAGAACTCGGCCGACTGGCTGGCGCGCTACAAGGCCAAGGTCGCCGAGGTCGAGGCCGCGATGAAGGCGGTCCGCCCCGAGGCCGGCATCGAGATCGAGGTGCGCGCCGACCTGCCGGGCTGCCGGCCCGAGCCGGACGGCGCGGCCGAGGGGCTGTGCCGGCAGCTGACGGGCGACAACGGCGCAGCACGCCGTCAGCTATGGCACCGAGGCGGGCTTGTTCCAGGACGGCGGCTATTCGGCCTGCGTCTGCGGGCCGGGCTCGATCGCCCAGGCGCACCAGCCGGACGAGTTCATCGAGATCGGCCAGCTCGACGCCGGGGCGGCTTTCATGGACCGGCTGATCGCCCGGCTGTCCTAACCGGGCCGCATAGGCACTGGCCCCATAGAGGTGATTGAACGAAACCGCTGCGCGGTAGGGCTCCTTCGCGGTTGGCGCTCCTGATTGGAAGCTCTGGGTTGCTGCAACCCGCTTCCAGACAGGAGATTTTCCGATGGCCGAGATCAGCTCGCTGCGCCGGCGCATGCTCGAGGACATGACCGTCCGCAACCTCTCACCGGCAACGCAGCGATCCTACGTGCACGCGGTTTCGAAGTTCAGCCGGTTCTTTGGCCAATCTCCGGACCGCCTGACGCTCGAGGACGTGCGGACCTTCCAAGTGCATCTCGCCTCGAAGAGCGTGGCGTGGGCGAGCCTGAACCAGACAGTCGCGGCTTCTACGGCGTGACGCTCGGGATGGCGGAGGTCCCCGAGCGGATCGCCTACGCCCGCGAGCCGCGCCGCCTTCCCGTGGTGCTCGGCGCCGACGAGGTGGTGCGGTTTCTCGAGGCGGTGCCGAGCCTGAAGGCGCGGGCGGCGCTGATGGCCGCCTACGCCGCCGGCTGAGAACGGCGGTGCAAAAGTCGGCCACGGTAGCGGCGGGATAATCCTGCGGCGGGCGGCGTAAAGGTCGGCCACGTTTGCCCTCTCTGGCGGCAGGGAGGGCGGGGGCATTTTCACCGTGGAGCTGTATCGGAAGGTGCGCCACGCCTACTTCAGGCGGGGTCTGAGCAAGCGGGCGAGCGCGCGCCACTTCGGGATCTCGCGCGACAGCGTGGACAAGATGATCGTCTATTCGGCGCCGCCGGGGTATCGACGGACGGCGCCGATCAAGCGGCCGAAGCTGGACGGGTTCACCGAGATCATCGACCAGTGGCTGCTCGAGGACGCGGACCGCCCTCGCAAGCAGCGCCACACGGCGAAGCGGGTCCTTGACCGACTTCGGGAAGAGCATGGGTTCACCGGCGGCTACACGATCGTGAAGTCGTATCTGCGCGAGCACCAGCGGCGCGGCCGGGAGATGTTCGTGCCGCTGCACCACGCGCCCGGGCATGCCCAGGCGGACTTCGGCGAAGTCGCTGGTGGTGATCGGCGGGGTCGAGCAGAAGGCGCACTGCTTTGTGCTCGACCTGCCGCACAGCGATGCCTGTTACGTGCGGGCCTACCCGGCGGCGACCGCCGAGGCATGGGCCGATGGCCATGTCCATGCCTTCGCCTTCTTCGGGCGGGTGCCGCTGTCGGTGCTCTACGATAACGACCGCTGCCTGGTGGCGCGCATCCTGCCTGACGGGACGCGCAAGCGGGCGACGCTGTTCAGCGGGTTGCTGTCGCACTACGTGATTGAGGACCGCTACGGCCGGCCGGGCAAGGGGAACGACAAGGGCAGCGTCGAAGGGATCGTCGGCTGGTCGCGGCGGAACTTCATGGTGCCGCTGCCGCGCTTTGCGACCTGGGACGACTTCAACGCCTGGTTGGAGGAGCAGTGCCGCAAGCGGCAGGCGGAGATCCTGCGCGGCCACAGCGAGACAATCGGCGAGCGGCTCGAGCGCGATCTCGAGGCGATGGCGCCGTTGCCGGCAGCGCCGTTCGAGGCCTGCGATCAGGCGACGGGCCGGGTGAGCTCGCAGGCGCTGGTGCGCTATAGGACCAATGACTACTCGGTGCCCGTCGCCTATGGTCACCGCGACGTCTGGATCAGGGCCTATGTCGACCGGGTCATCATTGGCTGCGGCGGCGAGGGGGGCCGGGCGCACGCGTACGGCCGCAAAGCGCGAGCAGAGCTCCTCGGCCACGCCCGCACGCCAGTGCACGGACCGCCATATCTCGTCGGGCAGCCGCGCGGCCAGCGTGCGCAGCTGGACGACGTCGGCGTTGTCACGACCCCGACGCAGCCGGGTCGCTCGCCTTCCCCGGCCGGACCAGGCTGGAACCTCCGGCTTCGTTCCTGGCGGCCAGACGACGATATTGCCAAGGACACCCACGACGTAGTCCAGGCCGAGCTCGGCGATTGCATCGCGGAACGCGCTGTTGTTGCCGTAACCCGCGTCGGCCAGGACGACACCCGGCGGCACACCTTCCTCCCGTGCCGCGCGGATCTGCGCCAGCGCGATCTCCGGCTTGGTGGCGAACGCAACCTCGGGCGGCACCTTGGCCGACGCACGGCGTGCGGGGTCGTTCGCCCACGCTTCCGGCAGGTACAGCTGCCAGGCGATCGGCAGCGACGCCTCGGCGCTCGCCACCGAGAGCGAGACCGCGACCTGGCAATTGTCCTGCTTGCCGAGCTCGCCGCAGTATTGCCGGGCGATCCCGACGGAATGAGGTCCCTTCTTCGGAAACCCGGTGTCGTCGAGGATCCAGGCCGTCACCGGGCTTCTGGCCGTCATCCCCGGCAGCACCGCCTCTCGGACGGCCCGCAGCAGAGCCCTATCGTCCCAAGGTGACTGCCCCACGAAATGCAGCAGCGACTGATGCTCGGCCGCCGTCCGCTCCGGCCGAAGCCGGGCTGCCATCGGCTCCACCGACTTGCGCTCGCCTGGCAGCAGCAGGCCGACGCAGTACCGCCGGAACGGCTCCACCCGATCCTGGTGCCCGAGACACCGCGCAAGAACCTCGACATACGCCGAGAACCGCGCGTCACTGCCTTCGTTGCTCCATTGAAGATCCATCGCTGCCCCTGATCCAGCTTGAATCTTCAATCATACCCCAGCATCTTGGGGTCCGCATCGTTTTCTCCGCAGATTTTGTGACTTAGTAAGATTAGGCGTCGGATCCGAGATCGTGACGGTTCCGGCGGCGTTCTTGTTGTTGCCCGAGATGACGATGGTCCGGTCCGCGAACAGAAGCTGCTCGATGTTCTTCAGCAGAATCCAGATCCTCGGTCAGCGCGCCGCGGCTCGCAAGCTGCACCCCGTCGACGATGGCGCCAACCGTGCCGGTGTCGCGGTCGAGGACCGAGATGAACCCGTCGCCGTTCACGTCATAGGCGACCTGCGGCACGTCCTCGAAGGGGTCGAGGAAATCGCCGTCGCCGTTCAGGTCGATGAACTCGCCGCGGCCCTCGATGTCGTATTCGGCGTGGGTGCCCTGGAAGAACGCCGTGTCGATATTGTTGTCGGGCGTTGTGTCGTACTTGATCTCGCGCACGATGCTCATGTCGCCGGGATTGATCGTCCGGTCGAGCAGGAGCGAGGTCAGCGACCGTGGGACTAGTGAAGTTCGGGTTGCCATTCGCGTCGACGTAGTAGACCTTGCCCGCATTCGGGCCGGCGGCGAGGATCGAGCTGTTGCGCGACTCGGCCGAGTATTCGACGCCGTCCACGATGATGCTGATCCGCACGTTCAGCCAAGCGTCGCCGTCGATGATGTCGTATCCGCCGCGGCCGTAGAGCGTGTCGCTTCCGTCGCCGCCCATCAGGATGTTGCCGTCGCGATATTGCTGGACCTGCTGACCGCCATGCGAGCCGAACAGCGTGACCCGGGCGCCGTCGAACCATTCCTGAAGGCCGTCGATCCGATCGATCCCCTCCTGGGTCAGGATGTGGTCGGTGAAGAGCTCCGTCGGCACCGAGTCCGGCGCGGAGGACCCGCCGTTCAGTGGCCGCGGTCGTCGCCATTCAGGATGTCGTCGTACTTCCAGCCCGACAGAGCTTCGATCTGGTCGAAGCGGTCGCGCAGGATGTCGGCGGTGATGGTCGTGAACATGCGGATCTGAAGATCGTGGTTCGCTCCGACGACGTCGTACTTGGCGATCGCCCAGTCGAAGCCGAACATTCCCTCGAAGCGCTGGATGCCGGGTCCGGAGAGCGCGATGTCGTCGCCCGACTCCAGATCATAGTCCTGGTCGTTGCCCTGACCCCAGGCAGACGTCGTGGCCGATCATGGCGGCTCCGGTCGCACAGAGCAAGTCTCAGTCGAAGTACATGTCGGAGATGGGTGAGTTGTCCGCCTTCGTAGCGCGTGAGTTGTCCGCCAGGTTCGCCTCCTGTTCGGGAGGGGGCGATGCGGCGGACAAGCGCGTTATGGGAGGTCTTCGTGCTCAGGTTCGAAGAAGCGATGGAGCGCTACCGCAAGCGGCGGCTGACGGCCGAGGATGCGGGCGAGCTGCTCGGCATGTCGGGCCGGCACTTCCGCCGGCTGCTGGTGCGCCATGACGAGGAAGGTGCCGAGGGGCTGCGCGACCGGCGGCTCGGCAAGCCGTCGCCGCGGCGAGCGCCGGCGGCCGCACGAGGTCGAGCCGCTCGCCGAGGAACTCGACGCGCTGCTGCGACCAGGTCTGCTTCTCGTCCTCAGTCCCGACCGTTAGCAGCGCAGGCGCCGCTGCGAAGATCCGTTCGGCGCGGCGGGCGACCTCCTGCCATCTCGGCCGCGACGCCGCCCGCGGCGTGCAGCTGCGCCACGATCACGGCAGCTGCTTCATGGCCGAGGATTTCCAGACGCAGATCAGGGCCTGGGGCCATGGCGCCGAGCTTCGCCTTCGTCGGCCAGCCCAAGACCAACGGCGTCATCGAGCGGTTCTTCCGGACCCTGAAGGAGCAGGTCGTCCACGGCCGCGCCTTCCAGACCCTCGACGAGGTCCGCGCCGCCGTGCGCGCCTTCATCGCCCGATACAATGCCGAGTGGCTGATCGAGAAGAACGGATACCTCAGCCCCAACGCCCTGCGTAACCAGTACGACCTTGCGACCATGACCATGGCCGCGTAACCCAACCGAGTGTCCAAGGAACCGGGTGCGGTTCACGCTCGCTTCTCCCAGCGCACGCAGGAGGTCGTCATCGAACTTGCGGATCTCGATCGATCTGTCCTGGGCGAGCTCGCTCAGTGCCCGGGCGTTGTTGGCGTTGAACTCGGCAAGGGAATAAGTGTACTCCGCATCTGCCAACCTTCTGAACAAGCTTGGGTGCTCGTCCGAGAGGTCCCCCCAAAGCGATTTGTTGATTCCGGCGCTCAGGACAGTACCAGGTCTGTGGAAGCCGGGATAATAGTAGAGTTCTGAGACTTTGTTCAGCCCGAGAACCATGTCGTTCCAGGGTCCCACCCACTCGCTGGCATCAATCGCGCCGGACTGGAGCGCAGGAACGATATCCCCGCCGGGCAGCGACACGACGAGCGCGCCGAGCCGACGCAGCACCGCAGAGCGTCAACGGATTCGCTGCTGCGAGCCAACCGGTGTGCCGCGGCGCCGCATGATGGTTTTGAGCCCCTTGCTGCCATCGCTTGGGTGTGCGTTACTGAACACCGACGTCCTCGGCATAACCGGCACGAGTTGAGACGGCACCAAGCTGACGTCGCGGACGCCAGGCGCCCTACTATCTTTTGAGGGGGCTTCTGGGTTTGGGGCTTTGTACAGCTTCCATAGCCCCGCTTATCGTGAAGGATCATAGAGGCGATAGAGGCACGAGCGCCATAGATGTTTGGCCTACACAGCCTGCCCCTTTGCAGATAGACCGCCCGAAGCGCACATAATCAAAATTGCGGGAGGAAAAGATGAACCTAAGACCAGACCCGACATTCTATCCATCGGCCAAGTTGGCCATGCAAGGACCGGTGGAAACCCTCGCCTTCACACTGATGCTCAGCCCGGACGGGTCGCAGCCGGACGGCCTCGCGGTCGTGGACGTCGATCCGACCTCCGACACTCATGGGGCGATCCTGCATAGCCTGTTTATGCCCAACAAGGGCGACGAGTTTCATCACTTCGGCTGGAACGCATGCTCGTCCGCGCTGTCGCCGCTGACCGGTCACGCCTTCCTGGAGCGCCGCTACCTGATCATCCCCGGCATCCGCTCCTCGCGCATCTACGTGATCGACGTGAAGGAGCCGCTCGAGGCCAAGATCCACAAGATCATCGAGCCCGAAGAGGTGTTGAAGAAAACCGGCTATTCGCGCCCGCACACCATCCATTGCGGCCCCGAGGGGATCTATGTCAGCACGCTCGGCGGCGGCGGCGCGGACGGCACCGACGGCCCTCCGGGCATCTTCATCATGGATTGCGAGACCTTCGAGATCCTGGGCCGATACGAGATGGACCGCGGCGCCCAGGACAAGCACTACGACTTCTGGTGGAACCTGCCCCGCGACTACATGGTCAGCTCCGAATGGGGCCTGCCGCCGCAATACGAGAACGGCATCGTGCCCGAGGACCTGCTGTCCAACAAGTACGGGCATTCGATCCACTTCTGGGAGCTGCGCGCGCGCCGCAACATCCAGACGATCGACCTGGGCGAAAACTACCAGATGCCGCTCGAGATCCGCCCCGCGCACGATCCGGCCAAGCAATACGGGTTCTGCGGCGTCGTGATCGACACGACGAATCTGCAAGGCGCGATCTTCACCTGGTGGCGCAACGACGACGGCACGTTCGAGGCGAAAAAGACGGCCACCATCGACCCGCAGCCCGCCGAGGCCGACGATCTGCCGGACCTGCTCAAGGGCTTCGGCGCGGTGCCGCCTCTGGTCACGGATATCGACCTCAGCCTCGACGACCGCTTCCTCTACGTTGCCTGCTGGGGCACGGGCGAGATGCATCAGTATGACGTGACCGATCCGATGAACCCGAAACTCGCCGGCAAGGTCGAGATCGGCGGCATCGTCAGCAAGACACCGCACCCGAACGGCAAGCCCTTTGGATACGGCCCGCAGATGGTCGAGATCAGCCGCGACGGCAAACGCGTCTACTGGACCAACTCGCTCTACTCGACCTGGGACAACCAGTTCTACCCGGAAGGCGGGGCGGCGATGGTCATGGCCCATGCCGGCGAGGATGGCGGGCTGACGCTGGCCGAGGACTTCTGGGTCGACTTCCCCGAAGGCTATCGCGCGCACCAGATCCGTCTGGAGGGCGGCGATTGTTCGACTGACAGCTTCTGCTATCCGTCGGCCTGAGGTGGAGGCGCCCGTCAGCGCGGCGGCCCTCTGGTGGGCCGTCGCGGCGATCGGGATCTATCACGGCCTGAACCCCGGCATGGGCTGGCCGCTGGCCGTCTCGTCCGCCCTGATGGAACGGCGCGCAGACGCCCTCCCGTCGGCGCTGTTCGCGCTGGCGGCCGGTCACTTCGCGTCGATGACGATGATCCTGCTGCCGTTCTCCCTCATGACCGCGCTGGTCCGCTGGGAGAGCGAAATCCGGATCGCCGCCGCGCTGATCGTGATCGCGGCCGGGATGTTCCTGCTGGCGTACCGCCGCCATCCCCTCTTCCTGTCGCGGGTGCCGCCGTCCCGGCTGGCGCTCTGGTCGTTCCTTGCGGCTCTCGCCCATGGCGCAGGCCTGATGCTGGTGCCGATGTATCTTGGGCTCTGCCGGACGGAGGCGCTGGAGCCCGGGCACCAGGCCGCGATCTCCCTCATGGCGAGCAATATCGGCACCGCGCTGCTGGTCGCCGCCGCGCATACGACAGCGATGATCCTGGCGGGCGGGACGTTGGCCGCGGCGGTCTACTTCTGGCTGGGACTCCGATTCCTGTCTAAGAGCTGGTTCAACCTCGACCGGCTCTGGGCGCTGAGCCTGATCCTCGTCGGTGCCATCGGGTTGCTCGGTGCGTTCGGCCCGGCTTGAGGGACAGGCAGAGTGCGCCCGGAGTCAGCCGCCACCGAGTATCCCAAAAAACGCGTATTGGCGCCGTTTCTCCCCAAATTTTTCAACTCGCGCATGCCGCCACACGCCCGCCGAGCGCTTCGGCCCGGCAGGCCTCGACGGCCAGCATCACCTTTAACGAGGCGAGGACTGACGCGACCCCCGTCAACGGCCCGTGCCGGGGCCGCGGCGTTAGTTGAGCTTGATCATGCCGCCCTTGACGGTCAGCATCCCGCCGCCGTCGATCTCGCCCGAGGCCGCGCCCTTGACGAACACGCTGGTGCCGCCGCTCGCCTCGAGCGAGGTGCCGGCGCTCAGCGACGCGGAGGTCCCGGCATCGAGGCTGAGCGAGCTGCCGGCCGAGATGCTGAGCGTGCTGCCGGATTTGAGCGTTAGCGAGCCACCAGCGTCGATCGTTACGTTCCCCGAGACCTTGATCGTCAGCCCGCCCGAGACGGTCAGCGTCATGTCGCCGCCGACCGTCTGGTCGAGCTTGGCCTCGCTCTGGCGCGTCTCGTTGCCGGTCACCGTCAGGCTGCGCTTGCCGCCGACGCTATGGCTCTCGTCGCCGTCCGAGACGGCCACCGTGCGCTTGCCCTTCGAGACGGTCAGGCTCTCGTCGCCCTCCGAGATCGTGACGCTGCGCGCGTTCTTCACCGTCACCGTCTCGTCGTGGCCGACGGTCGTGGTGCGGTCGTTCTCGACCGCGACGGTCATGTCCTTTTGGGCGTGGAGGTAGACCTCCTCCTCGCCCGCCTTGTCCTCGAAGCGGAGCTCGTTCGAGCCTTCCGCGTCCTTCGAGCTGTCGGATTTCAGCACCGTCTTGGTCTGCTCGGCCGGCAGCGCATAGGGCGGCACCTTCTCGGCGTTGTAGACGACGCCGGTGACGAGCGGGCGGTCCGGGTCTCCGTCGAGGAAACTGACGATGACCTCCTGGCCGATCCGCGGCAGCACCAGGGCGCCCCAGCCGGCGCCGGCCCAGATTTGCGCGACGCGGAGCCAGCACGAGCTGTTCTCGTCCGACGCGCCCTCGCGGTCCCAGTGGAACTGCACCTTCACCCGGCCGTGCTTGTCGGTCCAGATCTCCTCGCCAGACGGCCCGGTGACCTTGGCGGTCTGCGGCCCGGCCATGCGCGGGCGCGGCGTGCGAACGGCTGGGCGCCACGGGTCGCCCTTGGGCTGCGCGTCGAACGTCGCCTCGTAGCCGCGCCGCTCGGCCCGGTGCGCGACCGAGCGGACCAGATAGTCGCCGTTCAGCGCCGTCTCGGGATGGCCCGACAGCGTGAAGGTCGCGCCGGCGGCGAGCATCCGCCAGGGCGAGGTGCCCTCGACCGCCTCCGCCTCGGCTTCGAGCGCCTCGAGCCGGCGCTTGGCGACATCCTGCCCGGCGTCGCTGTCGTCATAGCGGCCGGGGTAGAGATACTGCGCCGGCGACGCGTCGCCGATCGAGACCTCCAGCGTCTCGGACGGCGTCTCGAAATTGAAGTCGCGCGCGGCCACCTTGCCGGCCACGACCGCGGCGCGCGAGACCAACGTCTGGACCCGACGCTCCTGCGTATGGCCGGCGTCCGGCGGCAGCCACAGGAACGGCACGTCGCCGCCCCCCAGCGTGGCGCAGCCGCTGACGTCGTCGAAGATGACAAGCGTATGGGCGCTGTCGCTGTGCTCGAAATAGTAGCCGAGCCCCTCCTCCTCGAGCAGCCGCGAGACGAAGGCGAGATCGGTCTCGTCGAACTGCACGCAATATGGCCGGGTCGCTGGCGTGCCCGTCAGCGAGAGGCGGTAGTCGGAGAAGCCGGCGGCGTCGAAGACCGCGGTGACGATGTCGGTTGTGCTCTTGTCCTGGAAGATGCGGTTGTCGGACGACAGCGCCAGCAGCGACAGCCACGGGCGCAGCGTCAGCCGGCAGGCCCGCCGCTCGCGGCGGACCGACCAGACCCGCGCGTGGATCTGCCGCACCGCGTCGTCGCCGCCGGTCAGGGTGACCGCGGCCGGGCCGCCCAGGAGCGAGGCGAGATCGGCGCCGTCGGTCGCGGCCTCGGCCTCGAGCGCGAACTCGAAGGGGCGCGAGACGTGCTCGGCGCCGCTCAGCCCCAGCAGGAACAATGCGTCCGTCCCCAGCGCGGTCGAGAGGCTGAGCGAGCTGCCGGACTGCGAGGGCGCCGTCATGTGGTCAGCGCGCCTCGACCGAGAAGCCGCCACCCGGCGAGAGCGCGATGTGGAGCGACTCGATCGCGTTTCCCTCGGTGATGCGCGACAGCATCAGCCCCGCGACCTGCGGCGTCAGCGTGTCCGAGATGATCGCCTCGACATTGCGCGCGCCGCTCTCGGTCTCGGTCGCGCGATCGACCAGCGCGTCCAGCACCGCCCGCTCCCAGGTCAGCGCGACCCGGTGGGTGGCGGCCAGGCGGTCGCGCAGCGCGTCGAGCTTCATCGCGGCGATCCGCGCGAGCTCGGGGCGGCCGAGCGGCAGGTAGGGCGCAACGGTCAGCCGGCCGAGGAAGGCGGCGGGGAAGTGACGCCTGAGCTCCGGCCTGATCGCGGCGGCCAGCGCGGCAGGCTCGGTCACGCCGCGGGCGGCCTCGGCCGCCACGATGTCGGCGCCGACATTCGAGGTCAGGATCACCACCGTGTTGCGGAAGTCGACCGACACACCCTCGCTGTCCTCCATCATGCCCTTGTCAAACACCTGGTAGAACAGCTCGATCACATCGCGATGGGCCTTTTCGATCTCGTCGAGCAGGACGACGGAATAGGGCCGCCGCCGCACCGCCTCGGTCAGCACCCCGCCATGGCCGTAGCCGACATAGCCGGGCGGCGCGCCTTTGAGGCCGGACACCGAGTGCGCCTCCTGGTATTCGGACATGTTGATCGTGACGAGCGCGCGGCGGCCACCGAACAGCGTCTCGGCCAGCGTCACCGCCGTCTCGGTCTTGCCGACGCCGCTCGGGCCCGCGAGCAGGAACACGCCGGTCGGCTTGCCCGGCTCGCCGAGCTGGGCGAACCAGGTCTGGATGCGCCGGCAGATCGTGGCGAGCGCGCCGTCCTGCGCCACCACCCGCTCGCGCAGCCGCTCGTAGAGACCCTGCGCGTCCTCGACGCCGGCGCGCAGCATGTCGCCCGTCGGGATGCCGGTCCAGGCGCTGACGATATGGGCCACGGCGCGCGCGTCCACGAAGGGATGGACCAGCCCGCCCGCCTCCTGCAGCGTCTCGAGCTTCAGCTGCAGGTAGCGGAGCTCGGACGGGTCGGCCGCCTCGGCGTCGAGCGCGAGCAGCCTTTCGACGGTCTCGCGCTCGTGCCGCCAGCGCGCCTCGAGCGCGCCGGCGCGGTCGACCAGCGCCTCGCGCTCGACCTCGAGCTCGGACGCGCGCTCGGCCTCGCCCACCCCGCCGAGCGGCGCGTCGCGCGCGAGCCGCGCGAGTTCGGCGTCGATCGTGGCCAGCCGGGCGCGCGCATCCGACAGCTCGGCGGGCGCCTCGGACTGGCTGACCGCGACCTTGGCGCAGGCGGTGTCGAGCACGCCGATCGCCTTGTCCGGCAGCTGCCGGCCGCTGATGTAGCGGTGCGAGAGGCGGACCGCCTCGCGCAAGCCAGCCTCGAGCACCCGCACGCCGTGATGCCGCTCGAGCCTTTCCGCCGTGCCGCGCAGCATCGCGACGGCCAATTCGGGCTCGGGCTCGGCGACCCTGACGACCTCGAAGCGGCGGGCGAGGGCGGGATCCTTTTCGATGTGGCGCTTGTACTCGGCCCAGGTCGTCGCCGCGATGCAGCGCAGCGCGCCGCGCGCCAGCGCGGGCTTGAGCAGGTTCGCCGCGTCGCCCTGGCCGGGCGCCGCGCCCGAGCCGATGAGGACATGCGCCTCGTCTATGAACAGCACGACCGGCGCGGGCGACGCCGCAACCCCGTCGATCACGGCGCGGAGGCGGCGCTCGAACTCGCCGCGCACGCCTGCGCCCGATTGCAGGAGGCCCAGATCGAGCGCGAGCAGCCGCACGCCGGACAGCTCGCGCGGGACCTGCGCGGCGACGATCAGCTGCGCCAGCCCCTCGACCACCGCGGTCTTGCCGACACCGGCGTCGCCGGTCAGGATCGGGTTGTTCTGCCGCCTGCGCAACAGGATGTCGACGAGCTGGCGGATCTCGGCATCGCGGCCGACGACGGGGTCGAGCCGGCCCGCGCGTGCCTCCTCGGTGAGGTCGAGCGCGTAACGGGCGAGCTCGTCATCCTCCGGCGCCGCCGCCCCCTGGGGCGTGTCGCCCGAAAATCGGGCGACCTCCTCGTCCAGTCGGTCGCGGCCGATCAGCGCCAGCACCGGCGCAGCGGCGAGGATCAGCCGGCGCGGCGTCTCGGCGCGCAGCATGGCGCGGACGAGCGCCGCCTCGCTGACCCGATCGGCGCGGTCCAGCGCCGCGTGGCCCCAGGCCTCCTTCAGCGTCTCGACCAGATGGACCGAGAGCGCGGGGGTCCGCGCGGGACCGGTCTCGAATCCGTCGATCGCACGCTGGAGCTCGGCACGCACCCGCGCGGGCTCGACGTCGAGCGCGCGCAGGAGCCGCGACGGCGGCCCCTCGTCGGCCGCAAGCAGTTCCACCAGCAGATGCTCGAGCTCGACCGTGACCTGCCCCCGGGCATGGCAGAGCGCGGCGGCGCGCTCGAGCGCGGCGCGCCCGCCGCGGTCGAGCCTGTCCACCAAAGCCTTGACGTCGGTCACACGCTGCCTCCGCCGTCGCGATCGAGCCTGATCTCGGCGACCCCGTCCGCCCTCGTCCCGTCCGGCGCCCCGGGGCGGCCGCCGAGCCAGGTGCTCCAGCCAAGCCGCGCCCTCAGGCCGAGCCGCGCCGCCGGCGCCTCCGCGGCGGCGACGATCAGCCGGCAGGTGGCGTCGAGCTCGGGCGGCAGCCCTGCGGCGACCAGCGCGCGGAGCCGCGGGTGCGCCGTGCCGCCGGGCAGGAGGGCCGAGAACAGCTCGGCGCTGACCGGGCCGATCTCGATCCCCACCTCCTGCAGCCAGACCCGCCCGCCGATCGCGGCGCCGGAGCCGAGACGGGTGCCTCCGGCCGCGCCGGCCGCGCCCGGCCGAGCGCCGAGCCGAGCGCGCGTGGGCTCGGACAGTGCGGTCCAGCCGCCGCGCAGGCCAGTCACCGCGACGGGCACGCCGAAGTGCGCCGCGAGCAGCCGCTCGCAGGCGTGCAGGCTCTGCGGCCTCTGGTCGAGCAGACCGGCGGCGCCGGCCAGCGAGCGGTCGATCGCGCTCCGCCCCGGCCGGTCGTAGGCCCGGCCGGCGAGCGCCAGCAGGACGTCGGCCTGCGGGTTCTGCTCGGGGAGCGCGCGGGCCGCCGCCGGGCGCTCGAGCCGCAGCGCGTCGACCAGGAGCCGCGCGAGCCGGTCGCCGAAGATTTCGACGAAGGCGCGCGGCGCGGCGCCCTCGCCGCCCTGCCGCTCGCACTCGCCGAGCGCTTCGGCGAGCGGCTCGGGCAGCGGCCCGTTCGGGCCGAAGAGCGAGATCGCCGCAGTCTCGATTACCGCCTCGCCGGGCGCCTCGGAGCGCACCGCGGCAACGTCGCCGGAGGGGAATACCGGGCGAAGCGGCGCGCGGAAGCGCACGCGCCGGCCGTCGGCCTCGAGCAGCGCGACCGCGGCCAGCAGCTCGAAGCGCTGCGGCCCGCGGCTGAGCTGCTCGATCAGGCCACGCGGCGATCGCCAGCCATCGCCGGCCATCTTGCACACTCCTCGTCCCGGCGGACCCCGCGCAGCGCGAGCTCGGTGAAGCCCGTCGCGCCGGCATAGAGCCCGAAGAAATGCGACAGCACGGTCGCGAACAGATAGCCAGTGCCGCCGACGAAGCGTTGTTCGTCGAGCGTCAGCGTCACCTCGATGCCGCGGCAGAAGCCGCGCCAGGCGTCGTCGCCGACCCGTCGCGCCACGCGCCGCGTCGCGAGCCCCGCGATGCCGCCGACCTGCCGGTCGGCCGCGAGGCCGCCGCCATAGAGTCCGAGATGGGTGCGCAGCGCCGCCGCTGCCTCCGGCCCCTCGACAAAGGAGAGCCGGTTGGCCGCGAGATGCGCGACCAGCCGCCAGAGATCGACCCCAGAGGCGGGCGGTGCGGCCTGCCCCGTCGGACCGGCGGCGACCTTCACCGAGGCGACGGGCGCATCGACCTCGAGCCCGAGCCGCGCCCCGGACGGCAGGTGCTCGGCGACGCCGCGATTGGTGCAGAGCAGATGCGCGAAGGCGACCTCGGCGGGCGGCCTCGCGACATCGAAGGCGCGGTCGCGGAACGAGATCAGCATGTCCGTGCCGCCCATGTCCGGGCGCCGGCAAGGCGCGCGGCGGACGGTCCAGTAGACGCCCGGATCGGCCATCGCGTCGGAGTGGCCGAAGCCGAAGAAGGGCGCGGCGTGGGTGGCGCCGCGTTCCTCGCGCCGGGTCAGGGTGACGGCGCGAACGCTGTGCACCTCGGTGCTGCGCTCGAGCCGGGCATCGGGCTGGATCAGGTACTCGGTGGCGGTGCGGTCGACGCGGATCGGCTCGCTGACCCGGGTGAACAGGTTCACGGCGGGCACGTTGCCCAGCCGGATCGCCGGGCCATCGGTTCCCGCGGGCGGCGGCGCGGGCCGGTCGAGCAGGAAGACGAGGTCGAGCCAGCTGCTCTCGGCGAGCGGCGCCGGTCCGAGCCCGCCGAGATCGACGAACAGGAACTTCTCGGGAAAGGCGAAATACTCCTGCAGCAGGCGGTGGCCCCGGTGCTCGACGCCGCGGTCGGGCAGCAGCGCCTCCTCCGGCGCGAAGCCCACGGGCGAGAGCGTCGCGGCGGAGAGCCTCCGCCAGGCATCCGGCGCGCGCTCGACCAGCGCCGCCGGCGCGCCGTCCCGCACTGACGGATCGACTGCCCAGATTTCGCGCGTCTGCGCGAGCAGCGCCTCGTAGAGCGCACTCGCCGTCGCCGGCGTCCCGGCCAGTCGGAAGCGCAGCCTGGCAGGCGCCATCGCGCCGAAGCGCTCGCCGCCGAGCGCACGGAGGCGGAGGCGGATCAAGCCACCGGGCGCGCCCCGGCCGTCGAGGAACGGCAGCAGCGCCGGCTCCGGCCGGTCCGCGGCGAACACTTCGATCGGCCAGAGCTCGAGGTCCGAGACGGTGCGGAACTGGCAGGACGCGCCGAGATCGGTGGCCGCCGTCAGCCGCGTCCCGCGCGGCAGGACGTGGCCGTGCGCAGCCCTCGCCCGCGCCGGGTCGACGCGGAGTTCGGCGATCATCGCCGACGGCACCGGCGCGGTCAGCGACGGGTAGAGCTGGTCGAGCAGCGCCGTCGCGAGCGTTGGAAGCTGGCGGTCGAGCCTGAGCTGCACCCGGCCGGCGAGGAAGGCGAACGCTTCGAGCAGCCGCTCGACCTGCGGATCGGCCGAGGCTTCGCCCGAGAGGTCGAGCGCCGCGGCGACGCTGGGAAAGCATTGCGCAAAGGCGGCGGCCTCGTGCCGAAGCGCCGCCAGCTCGCGCTGGAAGTAGACGAGCTGCTCGGCTCGCAGTTCAGCGTTCACCGCCACCGCCACCTCCGAGCGGCGCGACGAATTCGAAGGGCTCGAGCACCCGCCCCAGAGACACCGCCCCGGCGATACGTACGCGGAGCAGCCCCGGATCCTCCAGGTCGGGCAGAACGGCAACCATCGGCTGGTCCAGCCGCGGCTCGAAGGCGAGCACCGCTTCGCGGAGCTCGTCTGCGATCCAGTTGCGGTCGGCCTCGCGCGCCGCCGACCGGCCCTCGACCGCCGGCGCACCGTAGTCAAGGACCGTCCGCGCCGCGGCGGGCCGCCCGGCGGTGGCCGCCGGCGCCCGGACCGACATGAGCGCCCCAAGCGAGGCGGCCACCGAGGCACGCAGGCCGGCCGCGTCCAGAACCCGCGAAGCGCCGCGGCCGCCTTGCAGCAGCCGCTCCATCAGCGGCGCCGCGACGCCCTCGATGCGCCGCGGGCCGAGACTGGGGCTAGGCAACTTCCTGCAGCATCAGGTCGTGGCTGACGGGCTGCGCGCCGTCGGCGGTGTTGTCGTCCTTCTTCTGCGGCTTGTAGGTGTACTTCACCTTGCCATAGCTGAGCGAGACGTTTTCGGTCGGGATATCGCCGGAGCCGCCGCCGATGCTGACATTGGAGACGACAACCTGCTCCATGTCGATCTGCAGATAGAGCACCGGCTGGTTGTCGCCGTCGGCACGGTACGCATAGAACGTACACTTGCCTATCATGTTGCCCTGCCAGCAGATTTTCAGCAGGTCATCGGTCGATGCGTCGGTGTACTTGGTGAAGCTGAAGTCGGCGTGGTTCGCCTGCTCGACCGTGCCCCCGCCGGCCGAGCTGCGCGTCGGCGAGGTCGGCTGATTGAAGCTGTGGCTCCAGGACAGGACCTGGATCTGGTCGGTATGCTTGGAGTCGGTAACCTCGCCCTTCACCGTGGGCTCGGTCACCTCGAGGAACATGTTCGCGGCCATCGCTTGGCTCCCTTGCTATCGTTGCCGCGTCACGCCGCCGCCGCCGGCAGTTCGGCGACGAGGCGGATTGAGGTGGACAGGTCCTCGAGCTGGAAATGCGGCCTGAGGAACATCACCGCCTGGTAGGAACCGGGCCGCCCGGGCACCGGCTTGACGTCGACCCGCGCCTCGCGCAGCGGATACTGCGCCTTGATCGACTGCCCGGCATCGTCCTTGCCGAGGACGTAGTCGGACACCCAGGTGGTCAGGTAGTCGCGGACATTGTCCTCGGTCATGAACGAACCGATCTTGTCGCGCATGATGACCTTGACGTAATGGGCGAAGCGCGAGGCGTTCAGCATGTAGGGCAGCATCGCCGACAGCCGGGCGTTGGCATTGGCGGCAGCGGTGTTGTAGGTCTTCGGCTTGTTGGTGGTCTGGCCGCCGAAGAACGCCGCGTAGTCGGTGTTCTTGCAGTGCATCAGGGTGATGAAGCCGAGGTCGTTCAGCTCCTTCTCTCGGCGGTCGGTGATCGCCACCTCGGTCGGGCACTTGAACGCGATGTCGCCGTCCGCGGTGTGGAAGGTGTGGACCGGCAGGCCCTCGACCTTGCCGCCGCCCTCGACGCCGCGGATCGCCGCCGTCCAGCCATAGAGCGAGAACGCATGGGCGACGCGCTCGGCGAGCACGTAGGCCGGGTTGCCCCAGAGGTATTGCGTGTGGCGGGTGCCGGTGACGTCCTCGCGAAACGTCATGCCTTCGACCGGCACGGTGTCGGGGCCGTAGGGCAGCCGCATGAGCACGCGCGGCAGCACGAGGGCCACGTAACGGCTGTCCTCGCTCTCGCGGAACGAGCGCCAAGAGATCAGCTCGGCGCTCTCGAAGATCTTCGAGAGGTCGCGCGGGATCGGCAGCTCGGTATGGCTGTCCATATCGAACAGGCGCGGGCTCGCGGCCGCGATGAACGGCGCGTGCGCCGCCGCCGCGACGCCCGACACCAGCTTCAGCAACGCGATGTCCTGCGGGTGGCGCCCGAACTCGTAGCCACCGACCAGCATCGAGTACGGATGGCCGCCGAAGGTGCCGTACTCGGCCTCGTAGACGTTCTTGAACAGCGCGCTCTGGTCGAATTCAACCGCCTTCTCGAGGTCCTTGAGCAGGTCCGGCTTCGAGACGTTGAGGATGCGCAGCTTCAGCGTCTTGCCGGTCTCGGCATTCATGACCAGATGGCGCACGCCGCGCCAGGTCGCCTCGATCTCCTGGAACGCGGGGTCGTGCATGATCTCGTTCAGCTGGTCCGAGATCAGCTTGTCGATTTCGGCAATGCGGTCGTTGATCATCGCGACGACGTCGTTGCCGACGCGCGACTCGTCCGCCAGCACGTCGTCGACGAAGCCCGCCACGAGGTCGCGAGCATAGCCCCGCTGGCTCTCGTCACGAGCAATTTTTCCGTCGAAGATGATCTGGTCGAGCAGGCTGCGCTCGTCAACGGCGACGTCGCCGGCCTCCGCGCCCGCAGCTTCGGTCTTTTTGGCCATTGGCCGTCTCCCTCTAATCTATACTCAGAGCCCGTCGCGCGTCCGGCGGAAACGGCGCGTCAATCGGCCTTGCCGTCGTCGGACGGGGCTTCGTCCTTGGGCGCGGCCGCGCTCAGCTGGTCACGCAGCGCCGACTGGCGCTCGGTATTCGTGACCACGTCGCCGAGCAGGTGGTCGAGCTCGTCATTGCCGTCGAGCTTGGTCAGCAGGTCGCGCAATCGCCCGCGCGCCTCGAACAGCTTGGCCAGCGCCGGCACCTGCCGCACCACACTGGTCGGCTCGAAGTCGTCGAAGCGCTTAAAGTTCAGCTCGACGTTGAGCATCTCGTCCGATTCGGGCTGCAGCCGGTTCGGCACGCGCAGCGCCAGCCGCGGCGACGACGACTTGAGCACTTCGTCGAAGTTGTCCCGGTCGATCGCCACGAACTTGCGCTCGGCCAGCCGCGGCAGCGGCTCGGCCGGCTGCCCCGACAGGTCGGCCATGATGCCGATGACGAAGGGCAGCTCCTTTTTCTCGATGGCGTCGCCGGTCTCGACGTCATAGGTGATCTGGACCCGCGGCGGTCTGATCCGCGAAAGCTTTTGCTGGATGCTTTCGGCCATGGCTTTTCCTCCTCGCGAAATATCTGAAGCTGTCGGAAGTCGGTTCGAAAATCGGACCGCCAATTCCCCATTACCGCCTGAGGAAGGTTAAACAGCCGTCTACGACGGCGGGATCATTTACCCTGTGCTTGCCGAGTGTCAGTAAATATCCAGGCCAGCATTTCCTTGTCGCGGCCATCGCGGGAAAGGTCTGCCAGCACCTCGGCGAGGCTCATGCCGCCCCAGCGCACCGCGCGGTCGATCAGGTACGGAACCGGGCTGTGCGGCTCGACACGGCGTAGATAGCCGGCGACCTCCGAGAGGGCGCGGTACGCCGCGGCGCGGCCATGGTCGGAGGCGGCGGCGTCGAGCGTGGGCGGCGGGGGCGCCGCGACGCAGACCGCCGGCCCGGCTGCTCCGGTTGCCTCCTCGCCGGCCGGGGCGGGCAAGGCCGCGATCACTCGCGTCGGCCGCGGCCGGGTGCGCTGCGCCAGGATGGGCCTGAGCAAGGTCAGCAAGTCCTGGAGCGAGCAGCGGAGCCTCGACAACGTCGGCGCGGCCTCTCCCGCCAGCTCGGAGAGCCTCGCCTCGAGCGCGACCGTCGCTTCCGAGAGCCGCTGGATCCCGATCTCAAACGCCTCGAGATGATGCGCCGGGGTGGCCGCAATCGCCGCGTCGAAGGCGGCGACGCCCGCGCCGCCGGGCTTCTTGCCGGCGGCCGCCCGCCGCGCCACGTCGCGCCGCGTCGCGTTCACATAATCGGTCCAGCTGAATGGCTGCACCTCCTCCGGGGCGGCGTCGGGCAGGGCCACCGGCACGGTCTGGACGATCCGCACGAGTGCCGTCTCGAGCCAGACGAGCGGCGCGAAGCGCGGCGAATCGGCCTCGCCGTCGTGCTGCGGGTGCAGACCCTGCCAGTGGGCGTCGCAGAGCGCGGCGACGAAGCCGAGCCCGTCGGCCGCGCTGGCGAGCCCGTCGCGCTCCGCCGCCGCCTCGACCAGCCAGCAGGCCACCTGCAGATCCTTGGACTGCTCCGCGAGCGCGGCGCGGCAGAGCCCGATCACGCGGTCCCAGTCGGCGTATTTGAGCTCGTGCGACCAGACACCGCGAGGCAGGTCGGCCTCGTCGCTCCGCCGCGCCTCCTCGATCTCCGCGTGCACCGGCCCGTAGCGGAGCGAAGCCCCGGCCGGCGCCGGCCCCGGCACGGGATCGAGCAGCCCGCCGAACACCGTGGCGGCGAGAACGCTCATAGCCCGGGTCCCCCGGCGGGGAAAACCGGCATGGCAAGCGGCGGGCCGCTCGGCGCCGCGCCGCGGTCGTCGAGCGCGCGAAGCTCGAGGCGGAGGAAGACCCGCGCACGCTCGATCGGCGCCGTCCCGCCGGCGGCGCTGTCCGGGTTGGGCTCGAGCGGCACGTCGATGCGGAGCACGTTCGGCCGCGGGTCTGGCAGCGTGCGCAGTTCCGGGGACGGAGCCGCGTTGGCCGCGACAAAAGCGAGGATCGCCCAAGGTCCGTCATAGCTGTAGGTCAGCGACCGCTCATCGAGCGTCGCGTCCGGGCGCTTTGGCTGCTCCGGGCGGTTCGGCGCATTGCGGGCCCAGCGTAGCGTCAGCCTGACCGGCTCGCCCTGCCGCCAGATGACCGGCCGCGGCGGGTCGAACGAGCCGATCGAGTCGTCGCCGATACTTAGGCGCCACTCGACGATCTGGTCGCCCCCGCTCTCGCGCGCGCGGTTCGGGCGGAAGTCGAGCGAGACGGCGTAGGCGAGGCCTTCCCGGGGCCCCGCATCGAGCGTCCCGAGGAAGCGCCGGCCGGCGTCGAGCGCGCGCGCGAAGTCGAGCCCGGCCGATTCGAGCAGCACGCCGTCGAGCAGCATCGGGTCGAGCGCCCCCGACGCGCGCGCAGGCACTGCCGCTGCAAGGATTTCCGCTGCGTCACCCCCGTCGCCGGCAAGCCGAGCAATCGGTTCGCCATAGCGCGCAAAGAAGCGGCGAACGGTGTCGGGGTCGGCCGGATCGGCGATCCGCCCGAGATCGGTGAGCGGCGCGCCGCCGCCCGCGCCGACAAACGGAAAGCGCCCGCCAAGGGCCGCGTTGAAGGCGTCGGCGATCTCGCCGAGCGCATCATACGCGGTCGAGGTCCCAAGCTCGAGGCAGCGCCGCGAGACCGCGGCGACGATCTCGGCCTGGCGCTCGCCAAACCAGCCGGCGCCGGGCACGACCGCCGCCAGCCGCTTGACGCACGAGGAGGCATCCATCTGGTCGAGATCGATCAGGATGAACCGCTCGAGCTGGGCGAGCGCGTTGCGCGGAGTCCGTCGCGCATTCTCGCTCAGCGTCGCGGAGATGTCGCGCCAGCGCCCCAGAGTGCCGGCGAGACCCGGCTCCGGCGGGCCGCCCGATTCGCCGAGGAAGGCCACCGCCGGCGCCGCCCGCGTCTGCGACAGTTCGCCGACATAGGCGCCCCAGTCACGCACGAGCCCGGTGAGCGCCGAGATGCCGGAGACGCCGAACATCGTCGCGGCTCCGCCCGGCCGTCCGTCCCAGATCGCGATGCCGGTGCCGCTCGGCGCATAGGGCGCGGCGTAGAAAAGGGCCTCGTCGGCATCCTCGACGATCCGCCGCGCCTGTGCGCCGGCGGTGCTGTCAAGCTGGCGCCCCGTCTCGGCGAGCTCGAGCAGCGCGACCTGGTCGCGCAGTCCCTGCAGCAGCGGCGCGGCCGTGGCGAAGCTGCGCGCCTCGGCATCCTCGGCGCCGCCCCCGCCGGCGAGCGGCAGCGGCTGGCGGGCCTGGTCGATCAGCCCGCCGATCGTGGCCTCGGCACGCGCGCGCAGGACGGGCAGGAGCACGGCGCGCAGGTCCGGCGGAATTTCAGCCGCGGAGCCGGAGAGCGCGTCGAGGAGGCGGTCGGCGAGCGAGCCCGCCTCGCGCAGCCGCTCGGGCGACCAGCCGAACCGGCCGCCCGTGCCGCGCACGGCGAGGTTGCCGGTGGCGGCGCGCGCGAGCTGCGCGTCGTTCAGGACCCGGCCGAGCGCCTCGCGCAGCGGCGCGTAGATCGGGTCGAGGCGGGCCGGCGTCGCGGACGCGTCGAGCACCGGACGCCCGCCGAAGCCCGGCAGCGCCGCGGCCCGGCGCCGATCGGCGTCCCGCCCGTCATGCACGGCGGCCGAGAGGCGGGGGCCAAGTCCCGCCGGCGCGAAACTGAGCGCCGCCACGCCACTGCCGGCGCCAGCCAGCCGATCCTCGAAAGCGCTGCCGTATTCCAGCCAGTTCTCCTGCGGGTCGCCCAGCAGCCGCCCGGCCTCGTCGATCGCGGTCGCGAGCATCGCAAGACGCGCCACAACGTCAGGCCCTGATCTCCCGGCGTCCTGCACCAGCCATTCCGCGCTGTCCGAAATTGTCGCGAGCGCGCGGAAGAGGGGGCTTTGCAGATAGCTCGCACGAAACGCGGCGACCGGGTCGCCGTCGAGCGCGCCGCTCACCGCATCCCACGCCGCGGCCGCCCGGAAGCCGCGCGTGTCGGTCAGCGCGAGCGCGGAGATGTAAAGCCCGTAGGAGCGGTCGAAGCCTGGCGGCGGCGCAATGCCGATGGTGTCGCGCGAGAGCGTCGCGAGCTCGGAGGGGTCTTCCGACTGCGGCAGGCTGGCGAAGAGCACGACGTCGGTGTCGATGACCGCGAGCTCCGAGGCGAGGCGCTCAAGCGATTCGGGGGTACGCTCGGCCGTCGGCGGCACTGCGGCCGCGACTGCGCCGACGCGCTCAACCAGCCCGTTGCCGAGCGCCTGCAGAACAACTGTGTCGAAGCCTGCGGCCATCGCATGCAGCACACGCCGGTCGATATCGGACAGACGGCTGGTCGGCGCCAGCCATGTCCGCACCGACTCGATCCGCAGCGCCGCCATCCGCCTGAACAGTTCCTCGGTCTGGCGCACCAGCAATGGCTGCGCCACCGGCGCGCCGGCGCGCTCGGCGGCCAAATTGCCGGCGGTGAAGCGGTCGACGGCCTCCAACAGCTCGCGGACCTCGCTGTCCCCCACGTCGTGAAGCGCAAGCAGGCCGAGCCCCGCCAGCCCGAGCGCGCCCGCGCCGGCCGCGGCCAGCCTCAGCCTGCGGCCGGTCCGCGCCGTGCGCGTCGCGCGGCTCCGCGCCGGGCGCGCGAGCGTCGTCTCGGGAAAGACCTTCTCGGCGAAGAGGCCCTCGGCGAACGTCGCCGGGATGTCCTCGGCCGCGCCGCCGGTCAGATAGATGCCGCGGAGCATCATCGGCTCGAGCATCGGCGCGGGGCGCATCATCGGCTCGAGCAGCACGCGCAGCGGCGCCGCGAGAGCGCGGACGCTGATGCCGAGCTCGACCACCGCAATCGGCAGCGATCCGCTGCCGGCGAGCGCGTCGTAGGTGAGCCCGTCGAACGCCGCGGAGATGGTCTCGACCGCCGCCTCCGCCCAGCCCGGATCGTAGGGCGTGTCGACGCCATGCGGCGAGGACCAGCCGATGATCGTATCGGCCGAGCCCTCGTGAAACGCCCCCTCGGCCAGCGCCGCGAAGCCGCGCTCGGCATCCGCCGCGGCAAGCGCGAGATAGACCGGCACGGACAGCCCGCCCTCGCGCTGCACATCCTCCAGCAGCGTGCCGAGCGTCTGACCGAGCTGCGCGAGCTCGCCCGGCGCCGCCGCCTCGCTGCCGGCCAGCATCCCGAACGGTACGGCGATCACTATGGCATCGAGCGGCCCCTGAGCCCTGCGCCCACCCAATCGATCGAGCGCAGCACGCCAGGTCTCGCGCCAGGCTTCGCCGGCAAGCAGTCCGTCGCCGAAGTCAAGGATCGCGCCGTCGCCTGCGGCGAGCACGCGCGCCACGCCCGACTGCTGCACCGCGTCGGGAGCCTCTCCGGGCGTGCGGAACGCCCCCGCCCAGGCAAGGCGCGAGGCGCAGGCGCCGGGCGCCCCGAGCACCGCGACGAGCGGGAGCTCGACCGCCTCGCCACCGCCCCTGAGCTGCGACAGCGCGCCGAGCGCGCGGGCCGCGGCGCCACGCCGGGGCGAGGCTTGCCCGGCGCTCGGCGGCGCGTGTTGGGGCGCCACGGCCGGCAGCATCGCGCCGCTCGCCGTCCGCCAGGTCACGACAGCCGAGGCGACCGTCAGCGCCGCAAGCGCCAGCGCGGCGACCGGCAGGTAAGGCACGACGTCGATCATTATCGCACCCCGTCCGCGGCTCCCGCGTCATGCGCTGCGATGATCCTCCCCGCCACGGCGTCGAGGTCCGAGGCGCCGCTGCTCCAGACGATCTGCGAGATGACGAGGTAGCCGAGCGCGATCCCGGCAATCGCGGCGCTCCAGCGCTGCACCGGGCGCGAGAGCGGCGCGCGGCGCCCGGTGGCGGTATACGTCGCCGCCTGCCGGAAGCGCGACGGCAGCTCGAGCCGTGCCGGCGCCTGCCGTCCGAGCGCGAGGTCGAACATCTGCGCGCGCGTGCGGTCGAGCGCACCGTCGTCGGCGGAGCCGCGGGTGCGGCCGCGAAAGCCGACCGAGAGAGCGAGGAATATCGCCGCGGCGACGTCGCGCCGGCCGGCGTCGCGCCGGCGCGCGAGCACGTCGGCCGCATCGAAGATCCACTCGCCGGCGATGCGCCGGTTGTAGAGCGCGTGCTCGAGCAGGCGACCGGGGCACGCGGAAGCGCCGCGCCAGTCGACGAGGTGCAGCAGCGCCTCGTCCGCATAGGCGGCGAGGACATAGCCGCGGTCGATCCGCTCGGCGTCGAGCCGGGCGGGCGGCGTCGGCGGCGCACCGAGCTCGATCAGGAGCTGGCGGAGCTCGGCCTGCGCCCGCTCGGCCTCCTGCTCCGGACCGCCGCCGGGCGCCAGCGTACCCGCCGCGGCGCGCCGGCCGATGTCCTTGATGCCGAGCAGCAGCGTCTGGAACGCCACCAGCGTCTCGCGTGTCTCGCGCGGCGGTGTCGGCGCCCCGCCCACCGCGCCACTCACCGCGCCGATCATCACGCGCCTCCCGGAGGTTCTGGCGCGGCGGACTCGGCCAAGTCGGCCGGGTCGGCGGTGACCACGAGCGCGATCCGGGCCGGCTCGCCGCGCACGTGGCCGCCGTCGGGATGGCGGATCTCGAGCGGCTCGCCGGGCGCGACGAAGCGCGGGTCCAGCATGACCTCGAGCGCGAGCGCGTGCGATGGCAGCGCGACATCGGTGACCTCGGCCGCCTCGACAAGCCGGCGCGCCGCGCCGCTGATGCGGCTGAGGCGGATCCGCTCCATCGCCGCGCTGCCGGCGACGACCGCCTCGCCGGCCCAGTCGGCGGTGCGCTCGATCCTCTCGCCATCCGCGCCGAAGAGCACAAGGAGCAGGCGCTCCTCCGCCTCCGCCGCTAGCTCGGGCGCGCGGAAGCCGCCGTCACCTATCGGTTCGAAGAAGACGAGTCGCCCTCTCTGCCGGAGCGTCTTCAGGCCATCGAGGATGAGCTTTCTGAATGTCACGAAGGCCGGCAGGGCATCGACGTGGGAATAGGCAGGCGGAGCGGCGCGCGCGAGCTCGGGGCTGATCGCCGCCGCGGCGCCGAGCGCATCGCAGAGCGAGAGGTAGAGCGCGTAGGGTGCGGCGCCGTCGCGGAGCAGCGCTTCGAGCCGCGGCAGCGGCGCCACGATTGCTGCGAGCGCCTGCTCGATGCCGCGGCTCTCCAGTGCGCTCCCGGCCGCGGCGTGACGAAGCCGGTCGACGATCGAGACGGCGCGCTCGCGCATCTCGCGCGCGATCTCGCCGGCCACCTCGGCCAGCCGGTCCTCCGGACCGACCCAGAGCGCCGGGGGCTGGTAGTCGAGCCGCTGCACCCGCCCGTCGCGCCGGCCGATCCTGGCGAGCGGCAGCGATACATAGGCCGAACCCGGCCCGACCAGCGGGCTGCCGGTGGCGAAGAGCGCCAGCGCCGGGGCAAGCCGCGGCACCGGCACCGGGTTCTCGCCGAGGTTCTGGTCGAGCGCGAGCGGCCCGT
The DNA here is from genome assembly GCA_963822985.1 of uncultured Alphaproteobacteria bacterium. GTDB lineage: Bacteria > Pseudomonadota > Alphaproteobacteria > Rhodobacterales > Rhodobacteraceae > Thermohalobaculum. The sequence continues at coordinate 512,765 of CAWGJU010000006.1, forward strand.
CGAGCGACAGGTAGCGGCGCAGGTCGCCGGGCGCGGCCGCGCGCTCGCTCCGCGCCGGCACCGCGACGTGGATAACCTGCGGCGAAGCCCCGATATCGGTCTCGAGCGCCGTGAGGTCGAGCTCGAGCGCCCGCGTCTGCCCGCTTGCCGGAGGCCAGGCAAGCGGCAGCCCATCGGGCATCAGCCCCTCGAGCCGCGTGATCCGGAGGAGCCCGGCAAGCAGCGCCAACTCGTCGATCTCAATCGTCCTGACACCCCAAAAGGACGGCACCGCGGCCCGCATCTGCAGGTTGAGCAGAACTCTCCAGCCGCCGTGTCTCCTGCTGGAAGTGCTGCGGCGCGAGCAACATGCCCTCGTGCCACTGAACCGCGTCGGCGACGTCGTGCGCGACCGGGCGAAGCGGCTCGGCGGCGCTCAAGGCGAGACCTCGACGGTGTCGGCGTGGACGGTCACCGTCAGGTCGTCGAGCCCCGGAAGCCGGACACGGTGCGAGCCGGGCGCCAAGAGGCTCGCGAAGAGGAAGACCCCTTCGGTGCCGCAGGGGAACGATACCTTCTCCGGCTCGATCGTCTGGCCCGGCGCGATCTCCCATCCCGTGACGGAGAGGCTGTCGGGATTGTCGCGTCGGAGCTGACTGCGGCCGGCGAACCAGGCGGCCGCGTCGATCCCGGCGAGCTTGTCCACGAGCGCCTCATCCTCCGCCGCCACCAGGTCGATGGCGGTTGCCGAGCCGCGGTTGGCATCCGCATCGGCGGTCACGCTGACGCGCCCGCCGCCGTCGACGCCGCAGTAAAGCGAACAGCCGGACGCCAAGGCGACGGCGAGCAATGCAAGCGCCGCCGCGACCCGCCGCGCCCTCATGGCGCTGCTCCCGCGCGGCGCACCAGCGGCCTGATGTCGAGGCTGCGGGCGACTCGGCCGGCCATCTCGCCGGCCGCCGAGCGGTCCGGCTGCGGGCAGAGCGTGACGATCCACCAGACCCGCACCGGCCGGCCCGGGCGTTGCTCGATGCTCGCGGGGCAGTCCGGCGCAAACTCGGCGTCGAGCCGATCGACAAGACGCTGGGCGCTCGGCTTGTCGATGAATGCGCCGACCTGGACGAGGTAGCGGTCGGGGGTCAGCTCGGCGAGCGCCGCCTCCGCGCGTGGCTGCGCCGGATCGGCCGGCTGTGCCGCTGCGCCGGGCGACGCTTCAGCCGCCGCCTCCTGATCCGCGTCGCTAGCGGCTGGGCTTGCGTCCAGGCGTGTCGCCGCATCCGAAATCGCAGGCGCTGCTACCATCGCCGCGGAACCATTGCCCGAGGGACGGGGCTCCGGCCCGACGTCAGCCGCTGGATCGGGCGCAATGCCGAGGCCGGCCGCTTCGCCTGCTTTGCCCGTCGGGGCCGCGGCTTGCGCGCCGGTCGTCACCGCGGCCGCTCCTTCGGTTGCGAACGCGACGGCCGGCAGCGCCAGCGGCTGCGAAGTGACGGGGCGCTCGGTAATTCGCTGCTGGCTCGCGTCCTGCGTTTGGGTTGTGCCCTGCGCCGCCGGCGCCCCCTGTGCGCCGGTCGACGGGGCGTTTCCTTCGGCCCTCATCGGCGCGACGGCCGGCAGTTCGTGCTGCTTCAGCGTGATGTACGGCGCGGCGATCGCTTCGGCGCGTTGCGCGCCCGCGCCATCGTCCCGCGCGATCCAGATCGACACGACCGCGGCGCCCAGCATGAAAGATGTTCCCGCGACCGTCGCGATCCCCGCCGCGACCAGCATCCCTGCGCTGTTCTTGCGCTCCGCCATGCGCCGCCTCCCCCGGTCCGCTCGGGACCCGTTCCGTGGTCGCGTCAGGCTTTCAGCCTTGCGGCCGCGACCTTCCGTGCAGCGCGCTTAATGCTGGCTTAATGGCGGATACTTCCGCTGAAGCATTCCGCACCTAGGAGACGGCGACGGTCGCCTGACCGGCGAAGCTGATCGAAATCATGCCCCCCCACATGCAGCTGAGGCTGCAGCCGTCATGGAGTGCCGGCATGTTTTGAATCTGCGTCTGCATCGAGCCCGGCACCCAGGGTGCTACCGTCGCGGGTATGCAGGGCATCGGCGTCAGCGCACCCAGCGCGGCGGCCGTCGCCGCGGCCACCGTCGGGTTGGCGAGGCTGCTGCACATACCGAAGGCGGGAATGTTCAGGAACGGCACGATATCGGCGACAGTGCCGGCCTGTGGCCCACCCGCGAGCGCAGTGGCTGCCGGCGTGGCGGCGAACGTAGCGGGGGCGGCGCCGAAGCTGCAGCTCATCAGCGCACCGGTCACGACCTGGAAAGACAGGGAAGAACCTCCTCTCGCCGCGCGGCGCAGCGGCGGGCACTCAGCATCGCCGCATCAGCCGTGCGTAGAAGTCGTCGGCCGGTCCGGCCAGTGCCGGTGCCGGTGCCGGTGCCGGCATGGCTGCGGCTGACCGTGCGCGGCGGCGGCCGCTGGCAGCCCCTCGACGAACTCGATTCGCCGGACGAGCGAGCCGTCGGGCGCGAGGTCCTCGGCAGGCCCGTGCGGCACGCCGTAGACATAGCTCATCCGGCGGAGCACCGCCCCGTCCGGCCCGAACAGCTCCATGACGCCATGGCGCCGCCCGGCATGGTGCGGAATGCGGGCCACCAACTCGCCGCCAGGCCCATAGGCCTCGAACATCCCCTCGATCAGGTCCTCGGCATAGGCAAAGCGCGCAGCAACTCGGCCGTCGCGGTAGAGCGTCGCCGGTCCGCGGCGCCGACCGCCGATCCAGCTCACCTCGGCAACGCGTGCCCCGGCGGCGTCGTAGTCGACTGCCGGACCGTGGGCGAGACCGTCACGATAGCGAGACTCACGCAAGAGCCGACCCTGCGCGTCGAAGACCCGCACGCCGCCGTGCAGGCGTCCGTCGGCATGCCTCTCCGCCTCGACCCGCCTTTCGGGCCCGACCCTGCCGGTCTGGTGGCCATCCATGGCGGCGTCGCTCCGGGTCAGCTGGGTCACGTCCGATTTCTCATCGCAGAGCACAACCTCGGTTGAGAGGCGTCCCTCCTGCGCCCAGAGAGTTCAGAACCGACTGTGGCGCTCTTCGCCGTCAGGAGCGATCGAGCGCCATCATCGCTCAAGTTGTTCCAGCGCTACAGCAGTAGGCCAGAAGAAAACTGTGCTTGCTTCCGTCATTCCCCACGATCCTCCGCATGTCACCGTTCAGCTTCGCCATCGCCGCGGTGACAGGGTCCGGAGCCGGAAGCTTCGCGGTGTTGAAGTCATGAACGGCAATCGTCACGCTATGGCCGTCTTTGGTTTTTGGCGACGCAAGCGACCGATCCTGTTGAGCGAACCTCTGATCGCGGGTCGCGACCGCGCCGACCTTGCCGCCGCAATAACCGTGTGTTCCGGACATGATGTCGATTGTCTGCCCGCCGCCGACCAACTCAGACGCGATCCTTTCAAGAGCTCTCGCGACGTCCCGCACGCTGCAGGGACCGTGGAAGCCCCAGATCTGCACCGCGTGCGGAATGCCTTTGGTGATGTTTACAAGCGTAGGCATGGCGATTGCCCTTTTGGAAACAGCCGTCTTCGAAAGGCCGAGAGATGAAGAGGACAAGGAAGGACTGCTTTTGGAGATGCTGGCCTGCCAACGAACGGTAAACATTTCCTGAAATCGCGCCCCCGAACTGTCTGCGCGGGCGAGAACCGGTGGCGCGGCGGAGAAGATCGACCGGTCCCATCTCTGCCGCGTGCTCCGGCTGACGCTGCTGTCGCGATAGATCGTCGAGTCGATCCTGGACGGGCAGCAGGCGGAGGCCGTGACCCTGCCGGCGTTGATGAAGGGGTTTCCGGTGGAGTAGGAGAGCCAGAGGGAAGACAGCCGGGGTTCTGGGACGTGGAGGAGCGGCTGCGGGAGTTGTCCGAGCAGGGCGATCCGCTCGAGAAGCTCACGGCGACGGTGGATTTCGAGATCTTCCACACCGACCTCGAGGCCGCGCTGGGGGTACGGGACCACTCGAAGGGCGGCCGGCCGCCCTTCGACGCGGTGTTGAAGTTCCGCATGCTGGTGCTGCAGGCGATGCACGGGCTGTCGCTCGCGCAGACCGAATACCTGGTCGCCGATCGGTTGCGCTGGATGCGGTTCTGCGGGCTCGGGCCCGGCGACGCGGTGCCGGATGCAAACACACGGCGCGGTGCCGCATTGGTTTCGGTTTAGCTGGCTGCAGGTCCGTGTTGGCCACGGGCGGCGCAGCTCCGCCCCGCTGCCTCATCACGGAATGATCTTCGGTCATCCCTACGGGGAGGCCGTCCCTGGAGAGTGCTCCCCTCCGCCTTGACGGAACCCCGCTCATCCCGGAACGTTCGGCCGAGAGACCAGCCCAGGAGTCCGTGATGAAGTTTGCCGCCGCCGCCATCGTTTCCGCCTCGATGGCTTTCGCCACGCTCGCCGACGCCGCGGTCGTCGTCGGCTCGAAAATCGACACGGAGGGCAATCTCCTCGGCAACATGATCAAGCTGGCGCTCGAGGATGCCGGCATCGAGGTCAGCGACCGGATCAGCCTCGGCGCGACGCCGATCGTGCGGCAGGCCATCACCGGCGGCGAGATCGACATCTATCCGGAATACACCGGTAACGCCGCCTTCTTCTTCGACAAGGCCGACAGCGAGGTCTGGCGCGACCGGCAGAAGGGCTATGAGGAGGCCAAGCGCCTGGACGCCGAGGCGAACGATATCGTCTGGCTGACCCCGGCGCCGGCGAACAACACCTGGGCTATCGCGGTCCGGCAGGACCTGGCCTCGGGGAACGACCTGCAGACCATGTCCGACCTGGGCGAGTACGTCGAGGGCGGCGGCGACCTGACGCTTGCGGCCTCGGCCGAGTTCGTCAATTCCGCGGCGGCGCTGCCCGCCTTCCAGGAGGCTTATGGCTTCGAGCTCTCGCCGGACCAACTGGTGATCCTTTCGGGCGGCGACACGGCGGCGACAATCCGGGCGGCGGCCCAACAGACCGACGGCGCGAACGCCGCCATGGTCTACGGCACTGACGGCGCCATCCAGGAGGTCGGGCTGAAGGTGCTGGAGGACGACAAATCCGTCCAGCCCGTCTATGCGCCGACACCGATCGTCCGGCGCGAGGCGCTCGATGCCAACCCGCAGATCGAGGACGTTCTCGCGCCGGTGTTCCAAAGCCTCGACCTCGAGACGCTGCAGAAGCTGAACGCCCGCATTCAGCTGGGCGGCGAAAGCGCGCAGGCCGTGGCGCAGGATTACCTGAAGTCGCAAGGCTTTATCGACTGAGCGCGGTGGCCGCCGTGGGCGCAGTCGCGCCCGGGCCCGGCGAGGGTCTGATGGGCGCCGGCCGGTCGGTTGCGGCCGTGTTTGCCGTCGCGGTGATCGCGGCGGTCGCCGGCTTGCCTTTCCTGAGCTTCCGCGCAAACAGGCTTGTGCCGGGAGAGGGCATCTTCCTCTGGGACACCGGCTCGCCCGCCGGCAGCGCGCTCGGGGCCGCCGCGCTGGTGCTGCTGGCCGTGGCGACTGTCGCGGCCGGAAGGCAGACGGCGCGCGCCCTGCTGGCCGCGGTCGGGATCGCCACCGCCGCCTTCCTGGCCGGCATCGGCGCGAGCGAGCTGCTGGCCGACGCGCCCGCGGTGGCGCGCGTCTCGCTCGGTGGCGGGTTCTGGACCGTCGTCGCCTTTCTCGGACTGGCGGCGGCGGATGCGCTGACGCGCCTGCGGCTGCACCCCTTCGTCAGCGCCGCGGTGGCGCTGGCGGTCTCGGCCGCGGTCGCGGCCGGGCTCGGCAGCGGCTGGTTCGACGGCCTCTCCATTCTCCAGGAGTACGGGGCGAACGAGGATGCCTTCCAGGCGGCGCTTTCGGGTCACCTGCTGCTGGTCGGGGGCAGCCTGCTGCCGGCGCTCGCCATCGGCCTGCCGCTCGGCCGTCTCTGCTTCACCTCGGGCAAGGCGCGGGCGGTTGCGGTTCCGGTGCTGAACATCCTGCAGACGACGCCCAGCATTGCCATGTTCGGCCTCTTGATGGTGCCGCTCGGCGCGCTGGTCGCCGCGGCGCCCTGGCTCGGGTCTTTCGGGATCGCCGGCATCGGCGCGGCGCCGGCGATCGTGGCGCTGACGCTCTATTCTTTGCTGCCGATCGTCAGCAACACGATGGCGGGCTTCGGGGCGGTGCCGGCGCATCTGCGCGAGGCCGGCCGCGGCATGGGGATGACGTACCGTGGCCTGCTGCTCCAGGTGGAGCTGCCGCTTGCGGCGCCCGTGATCCTGACCGGCATCCGCATCGTGGTCGTCCAGAACATCGGGCTGGCCACCGTCGCCGCGCTGATCGGCGGCGGCGGCTTCGGCACGCTGGTCTTCCGCGGCATGGGACAGGCCGCCAGCGACCTGATCCTCCTCGGCACGCTGCCGATCATCGCGCTCGCGATCCTCGCGACCGTCCTGCTCGACGCCGCGATCGAGCTTGCGGGGAGGCGCCGCGCATGATCGATGTCAACGGGCTGACCAAGCGGTTCGACGGCGCGACCGCGGTCGACGATGCCAGCTTCACGGTCGCCGAAGGCGAGGTGCTGGCGCTGGTCGGAACCTCCGGCTGCGGCAAGTCGACGACTCTGCGCATGATCAACCGCCTTATCGAGCCGAGCGCCGGCCGCGTCACGCTGGACGGACGCGACACGGCGGCAATGCGGCTCGAGGAGCTGCGGCTCGGGATCGGCTATGTCATCCAGGCCATCGGCCTCTTCCCGCACTGGACGGTCGCCCGCAACGTCGCGACCGTGCCCCGGCTGCTCCGCTGGGAGCGCGAGCGGATCGAGCGGCGGGTGGCCGAGCTCCTCGAGCTCTTCGGCCTCGATCCGGCCGAGTTCGCCGGCAAGTACCCGGCCGAGCTCTCGGGCGGCCAGCAGCAGAGGGTGGGCGTCGCCAGGGCGATGGCGGCCGAGCCTGCCGTCCTGCTGATGGACGAGCCGTTCGGCGCGCTCGACCCGATCACCCGGGCCCGGCTGCAGGAAGAGTTTGCGGCCATCCAGCGGCGCCGGCGCATGACGGCGATCCTCGTCACGCATGACATGGACGAGGCGTTCCGCCTGGCCGACCGCATCGCCGTGATGGATGCGGGCAGGATCCTGCAGATCGCCCCGCCCGAAGCGCTGCTGCGCGAGCCGCAAGAGGGGTTCGTGCGGCGGTTCGTCGGTCTCGAGGACCGGTCGCTGCGGGTTCTATCGCTCCACCGCGTGCAAGAGGTCGCCATCCCGGCCCCCGATGGCCGCTGGGAGCTGCGCGAAGACAGGGTCTTCGACCGGCAGCTCGACGCCGAGGTGCTTGCGCTCGCTCCCGGCGACACGCTGCGCGAGGCTGCGTCGCGGCTCATCTGGCAGCGCAGCGAGGCGCTTCCGGTCGTCGACGGCGGCGCCGTTGTCGGCTTCGTGCGCGCCGGCGACGTCTGGCGCGCCGGCAGCCGCGCATGAGGCTCGGGGCGCTCGTCCCGCCGGCGCTCGCCTTCGGCGCCTTCGCGCTGCTGGCCGCCCGGCCCGGCCTGATGACGCCGATCCTGGCGCCGCTGGCCCGCCCGGGACAGCCGCTGATCTACGATCGCCAGCCGCTGATCGAGCTGACCGGCTGGCATCTGGCGCTGGTGCTGTCGGCCGAGCTCGTGGCGGTGGCGATCGCGCTGGGGCTCGGCATCCTGGTCACCCGGCGGCGGGGCGCCGACTTCATGACGCTGGCCCGCATGACCTCGAACCTCGGCCAGACCTTCCCGCCCATCGCCGTGCTCGCGCTCTGCGTGCCCATTCTCGGCTTCGGCTTCGAGCCGACCTTCGTCGCGCTCGCCGCCTACGGGCTGCTGCCCGTCTTCGAGAACACGGTGGCGGGGCTGCGCGGCGTGCCCGCCACGACGCTCGAAGCCGCGCGCGGCATGGGCATGTCCAAGCCCGCCATCCTCGGCAGGGTCGAGCTACCGCTGGCCGCGCCGGTCATCCTGGCGGGGATTCGCGTGTCGACGATCATCGGCATCGGCACGGCGACCATCGGCAGCACCGTCGGGGCGAAGGGTCTGGGCGAGGTGATCATCGCCGGTCTCCAAGCCGGCAACTCGGCCTTCGTGCTGCAGGGCGCCGTTCTCGTCGCGCTTATGGCCATCGCCTTCGACCTGGTCTTCCGCATCCTCGAGCGCAGCCTCTGATACCCGCCGGGAGTTCGGCCCGACCCCATGATGTAGGAGACCCTATCGCTCATCCCCTGCCTCGCTGACGGCTTGCAACCAACAGACACGTGGACGATTGGTCAGCGGCAGGCTTCTATGCGACCGTCGGCGCTCTCGCGTTCGACCAATGCCCGCAGCTCGGCCTGGCCGATGGCGCCGACCACCACCGTGCGGCCGACGACCAAGCCCGGAGTGCCAGGAAACCCAAAGATTGCCGCAAGCGCGCGAGCTTCGGCGATCGCCCGGTCGACCTCGATGCTTTGCATGTCGTCGAGCAGGCGGTCCGGGTCGATGCCGATCTCCACCGAGAGGCTCCTCAGATACGCCGGCGTCGGGACGAACGACGTCCGCATCAGCCTCTGGTGAAACGCCGCGTGCGCATCCTGTCGCTTCGCCGCGAGCGCTGCCCTGGCGGCCAGTTCAGAGGCTGCCCCGAAGACGGGCCATTCGTGCCAGGCGATGCTCACCCGGCCGGGTTGCTCCTCCTCGAGCGCCGCCAGACGCTTCGACAGGACACGGCAATAGGGGCAGCGATAGTCCGAGAAGTAGGCGATCGGAACCACGCCCGCGTTCGGCTCCCCACCGAACAACGCCTGGCAGAGATTGCCACCTCCCAGCTCGGCCACCTGGCTGCCGGTCCCATCCGACGCCCCGCCCACGCCAGCAAGAGGATCCGACGCGCCGAAGAAATCGCCCGTGCCGGTGTACCGAAAGCCGGCAGGGTCCTCGAGATCCGTGAAGTCGAAGTCGCCGACGAACAGCTTCCGTTCAACCCACGGCGCCGCGAACCAGAATGTCAGCCCGGACAGGGCTAGCACGCCAATCAAAACCAGCCTGTGCAGGTTACGGCCTCCTTCTGCCTCGGCTGGACCCGGCTTCTGGTATCAGGATTCACGCACGGCTCTCCATCTCATTGCCTGATCAACCGGAGCGAAAGTGAGAAGGCAAGGCAGCGGCGACCGCCTGCGAGATCTCGCCGTTGCCCTTAACGACGACCGGCGTCTCCTGAAGATCGAGCGTCAGCTCGTGCCCGGCCTCCTCGGCGGAGGCTTCCAGGATGCCGCCTCCGTCGCTATGGCGCGGAGGTCGATTTCGTCCTCGCGCCGGTCCACCGACCCGGACTGGAGTTGTGCGAGGCGCAGGATCGCATCGAAGCTCGCCGAGACCGCATCGAGATCGGCCAGGGCCGAGCCGATCTCTCGCCTTGTCGCCGGAGCGAGATCGGCATCGAGAGCATGCGGATCGAGCCGCAGCCGCGCCAGCGGCGCGCGCAGGTCGTGCGCCACGTCCGTAGAGACCTGGCGGACCGCCGCGGTCCCCGCTTCGAGCCGGTCGAGGGTCGTGTCGACGCTCGACGCGAGCTGCGCCAGATCATCATTGCCCCGGTCGCGGATACGCCGGTCGAAGCGGCCGGCGGCGACGGCGGCGAGGACGCGCTCCATCGCGGCCACGCGCCTGCCGTTGCGCCGCGCAATCACAAGGGCCAGGGCGATCGAGATCAGCAATGCGGCGCCCAGACCCCATGCGGTCGTCTGCAAGGAGGACCTCGCGGCTTTCGACGATCCAGGCCTCGTCCCGTGCCGCGATGATCCATCCAAGTATCGTAAGGATGCCGTAGGCACAATATACGTCGGGAGCGTCCTGCGGGCGCGCGCCTTCCAGCTCGAGATCGTGGCCGACCGTCAGCCGCCGCGCCGGCGAACGACGTCGCCACCCCGAGGGTGCCGATCGCCTCGCCGGTCGCCCCGTCGATGAAGGCGACCAGCGTCGCCCCGCCATGCGTCGCGAGGGACTGGGCGTCGATCTGCTCGATCAGATCCTGCCGGTCGCCGTTCTCGGCGATGCGGGCGAAGCTTTCCGCCGTCGCCCTGACATCGGCCGCCAAGCGCTGCGCGAGTTCACGCGATTGCAGGACATAGGCGATGCCGCCAGCCCCGAGCGCGGCGGAAACGAAGACGGCGCAGAGCGCCAGCGCGAAGCGCATCGACCAGGAGAGCGGGACGGTCATGGCTGCAGGACGTAGCCCACGCCATGCAGGGTCACGAGGTACTGCTTGGCGAACGGCTTGTCGATCTTGGTGCGGCGTGGCTCGGCTCAGGCCCCACGTCCGGCAAACCCGGACTACCCCGTAGGCGCGCTTCACGGAGGGCGAGCTGTCGCCAGCGTGATGGGCGCGCTCCGACACGCCCGCCCTGGCTCTCAATTCGTCCGTCATGGCCCCTCCTAACCCGGAGCCGCTCTTGCCCAATCCGATGTCTCAAGCAACCGTACACCGGGGGGAGCTGGTCGTCCGGGTTCAATTCCCGCTGCCCGCTCCAGCCCTCGGCCCCAAAGTCATCGCCAGGTCTTCGAAGCTTGCGCGCCCGCGTCATCCATCCTACCCGACGCGCACCGGGCGATCCGGCGGCGGCGGTCAGAACACTGAGATCCACGGCCGCAGTCCGGAAGGGTGAGCAGCGATGGGTAAGCAGAAGTTCGAGCGGAAGAAGCCGCACGTCAATGTCGGCACGATCGACCATGTCGACCACGGCAAGACGACGCTGACGGCGGCGATCACCAAGTATTTCGGCGAGTTCAAGGCTTACGACCAGACCGACGCGGCGCTCTCGGCAGGCTGGCGATCATGCAGCGCCTGCTCCAGAGCATTAAGGACGAACTGAGCCTGCATCGACCGCGACACCCGCCAGCCGAGGTGAGGCGCGAGCCGCCACCGGTTCGAGGCCGCGCCGAACGCGCGCGAAGGCGTCGATGATGAGCGCGACGTAGACGAATCCCGTCCAGGTGACGACGTAGGTGAAGTCCGAGAGCCAGAGACGGTTCGGCGCAGGGGCGTGGAACTCGCGGTTCACGCCGTCCGCCGGCACGGCAAATTGGAGGGTTGGATCTTGTTGTCTTCACGGCCCTTCCCCGGGGACTGTCACCGAACGGCGCCGGCCAGCCCCATCTCGCCCATGAGGCGCGCGACGGTGCCTCTGGCGACAGCAATCCCTTCCCGGTTCAGCTGCCGCCAGATTTTTCGCACGCCGTAGACTTCGAAGTTCTCGTCCCAGACGCGCCGGATCTTGGGCCGCAGCTCGGCATCCCGCTTCGCCCGGCCGGAGAGCCGGGACGGGTCGGCGATGCGCCGGCCGTGGGCTCGGTAGTCGACGGGGGGCGATCGGTGTTCGGCGGCTCTCTCGGACCGGTGGCGTTCGCCGCCTCACTTTGCAGATCGGCTTGACCCCGCCCGCGCCTTCCTTGGCTCGCGCCTTCTTTGTGCCTGCGCAAAGACGCGACGAGCCGACGCGCTCATTTCTTGTATGACCGCAGAGGAGAGCGCGAACTCATGGTCGTCACTGCCCAGTCCCTGGTGGGCGTGCTGCTGAACGAGCACCCCGAGACATTGTCCGTGTTCGTTCGCAAGCGGATGCACTGCCCCGGCTGCGTCATGGCTCGGTTGATGACGGTCTCGGAAGCGGCAACGAACTACCGGCTCGACCAGGACGAGCTAATCGAGGAGCTCCATGCGGCGGTCGTCCGGCCTTCGGTGGCGTCGCGGCCATGACGGAGGTCGCTGGCGGCACTCCCCGCTATCGCCCCTGGTCCGGCCCGGCGCTGCTGTCAGCCGGGTTTCGGCCGTTCTTCCTGATCGCTGGCCTCTGGGCTGCGGTCGCGGTGCCCCTCTGGCTTGCGGTTCTGACGGGCGGGCTCGTTTTGCCGAGCGCCCTCGACCCGGTTGCCTGGCACGCGCACGAGATGCTCTTCGGCTTCGTGATGGCGGCCGTCGCGGGCTTCCTGCTGACGGCGGTGCCGAACTGGACCGGGCGCATGCCGCTGCAGGGCCGGAGCCTTGGCGCGCTGGCGCTGCTCTTCGTCGCCGGAAGGGCGGCCACGACGTTTTCGGCCGTGATCGGGCCGGAGATCGCGGCGCTCATCGACCTGGCGTTCCCGGCGGCGCTGCTGGCGGCGCTGGCGCGCGAGATCGTCGCCGGGCGGAACTGGCGCAATCTGCCGATGCTGGCTGTCCTTGCCCTCCTTGGAGTGGCCAACGCACTGACGCATCTCGAGGCGATCGGCTCGGCGTGGACGGGGGCGGCGGGGCTCAGGATCGGGATCGCGGTCGTGCTGCTGCTGATCGGGCTGGTCGGCGGTCGGATCATCCCGAGCTTCACGCGCAACTGGCTGGTCAAGCGCGGCGAGAAGCGATTGCCGGCGCCGGCGGGACGACTCGATGCCGCGACGCTGGCAATCACGGCGGCGGCTCTGCTGGCCTGGGTTGTCGCACCGGACGGCGCGGGCGTGGTGCCGCTCATGGGATTGGCGGCGCTGGCGAACGCGGTTCGGCTGGCGCGCTGGCGGGGGCTTCTGACCGGGGCTGAACCGCTGGTCTGGGTGCTGCACCTCGGCTTCGCCTGGTTCCCCGTCGGGTTCGCGCTGATGGCGCTGGGGCCGATCCTGGGGTTTGCCCAGACGGCAGCGTTGCACGCGCTGACCGGCGGGGCCATGACGACGATGATCGTCGCGGTGGCGACCCGCGCGACGCGCGGCCACACGGGGCGGGCTCTGACCGCCGGACACGCGACGACGGCACTCTACGCGTTGGTCACGCTGGCCGCGGCGGCGCGCGTCGCGGCCGGGGTCTGGGCGGGTGCCATGATGCCGCTGTTGGCCGTCGCCGGCGCCGCCTGGGTCGCGGCCTTCCTGCTGTTCCTCGGGATCTATGGGCCGATGCTGCTGGCGCCGCGGCCGGGACGATGAGGGCCGGTCGACGGCGTCTTCGCCGACGAATCCGGCGAGTGGTTCCAGCCTTCCGGGCGTCTCACTCCGGCTCCGGAAGATCCTCGGCAATGCTGACCAGCGCATGCGGCTGCACGATGATGACCTTCTGGCGTCCGCCGCCGACAATGCCGGCGGCCTCCCAGTTCGAGAGCGTCCGGCTGACCGTGTGCAGCGTCGTGCCGGTCATCTCGGCCAGATCCTGCCGGGTGATCGGAAAGTCGATCTCGATGCCGTCTGGCGTGCGCCGGCCGGCCTGCACCACGAGCCGGCCGAGGGCGTGGGCGATGCGGCGCTCGACCTGCTCGGTCTGCATCTCGCGCAGCCGCTCCTGCAGCTCGACCATCCGCCCGCCCATGATGCGCATGGCTGTCATGGCGATACCGGGATGGCGGTCCGCCAGCTCGGCGATCCGTGGACGCGTCCAGCTCAGCATCCAGGTATCCTCGACCGCCTCGGCGGTGGCCGGATACGGCATGCCGCCGCAGACCGCGACGCAGCCGGCGATGTCGCGCGGCCCGAGATAGCGGATGATGACGTGCTGACCCTCGGGCGTCGTCTGGCTGACCTTGAGGCGGCCGCCGATGATCAGGTGGAATGCCTCGGCCGGCGCGCCCTGCCGGAACAGCGTCTCGCCCTTGCCGAGCTTTGCGCGCCGCGCGAGCCCGACCGCGCGTTCGAGCGCCTCCTCGGGTTGGCCGGAGAACAGCGGAACCCCCTGGCGAAGCGCCGCAGAGAGATCCGATTTCTTCAAAGCCTCGCCCATCACCCCTCCGGGATCCGCCACATCGTTCAGTTGCAGCCTTTTGAAGATGGGTGCTGGCGGACGTTGTGGAAAGCGGATTGAACAAGCACTTCGACACACTCGACGCCGCCTTCGCGGCGCAGTGCGTCGCCCTCAACGCGGACCGCGCCTGGCGTCAAAGGCCAAGCAGGCTTCCACTGGTGGCCAGAGCGCGTAGTCCCGAACTGGATCAGCCGGAAGCCATTTGAACCAAAGAGGGAAAAGGGGCGCCAGCTCAGTCGGTCATTGGAAAGCCCGGCATCGGTTGGGAATCGACGCCTGCGGACCGGGCGTCGGGCTTTGCGCGATCACTCGCGGGCCAGCCCGGGCGTCTGGCGGCGATGGGGCGGATGTCAGGCGTCGAGCTCGGCGTCCCAGTAGAGGAAATCCATCCAGCTCTCGTGCAGGTGGTTGGGCGGGAACTTGCGGCCCTGGTTCTGCAGCTCGGACGAGGTCGGCCGCTGTGGCAGACGGTTCAGCGTCATGCCGGCCTGGCGCACCGTGAGGTTGCCCTTGCGCAAATTGCAGCGCCCGCAGGCGGCGATGACGTTCTCCCAGGTCGTGCGCCCGCCGCGCGAGCGCGGCAGCACGTGGTCGAAGGTCATCTCGCCCTTGGACCCGCAATATTGGCAGGTGAACTCGTCCCGCAGGAACAGGTTGAACCGCGTGAAGGCCGGATAGCGCGAGGGCTTCACATAGTCGCGCAGCACGACAACCGAAGGCAGCTTCATCGCGATCGACGGCGAATGCACCTCGATCTCGTACTCGGCGACGATGCTGACCCGGTCGAGGAAGGTCGCCTTGATCGCGTCCTGCCAACTCCAGAGCGAGAGGGGAAAATAACTGAGCGGACGATAATCGGCGTTCAGGACCAGCGCTGGATTCTCTCAGGCTGCCCGGCTGTCGAACGAACTCGGCCGCGAAATCCCCGTCCATCAAGCTGCCCTGCCTGCCCGTCCGTACCTCTACTTATCGCACGGGGCGCGCAAGCGGAGAAGAGACTCGCCCCAAGCGACTATATCTGGCGGCGGGGTTTCGGCAACCCTCTAGATAGGGCGGATCCCGCTCTGGCAGACGAATAGCAGAGACTTGCAACAGATTCGTGTCCGGGCCTCCCGGGACCGCGACGCGTGGCCCCGCGCGACCCTGGCCCGGCAGGTGACCACGATCAGCACCGCCCAATCTCATTTGGCATTGCGGCGGTGCCTGTTTACACAGGGGAAGGGTAGCAGGAAGGGAGCTCCGAGACCGCCGGGGTGGGGCGAGACGGCAGGCCGGGGCAAGGCCGGGGCAAGGCCGGGGCGGCGTCCCCTTGTGCGGGCGGCCGGGCCCTGCCATCGTCCGGCCGCCACTCGGAGGGGGGCATTCGGAGGGGAGGGGATGATCGACACGCACGCCGTCGACGATGCCTTAGTCGAGAGCTTCCGGCGCGACGGCTGCGCCGTGATCCGCAGGGTCCTCGCGCCGTGGATCGAGGGCGCGCGGGCCGGCATTGCGGAGAACATGGCCGCGCCGAGCTTTCGCGAGCGCACCTATCGGCCGGAGGACGGCTCCGCGCCCTTTTTTCAGGACTTCTGCAATTGGGACCGCATTCCGGGCTATCGCGCGCTGGTCGTCGAGTCGCCCATGGCCGCGATCGCGGCACGACTGATGGGATCGCCGACGGCGCGGATCTTTCACGACCATGTGCTGGTCAAGGAGCCCGGAACCTCGATTGCCACGCCCTGGCACCAGGACGCGCCCTACTACCTCGTCGAGGCGGCACGCAGCGTCAGCTTCTGGGTGCCGCTCGACCCCGTGCCGCGCGACCGGACGATCGAGTTCGTGCCCGGCTCGCATCGCGGCCTGACCTATCGCGCCCAGCGCTTCGACGGGACAAACCTCTACGAGGGCGACGAGAGCGAGCGCGTGCCGGATGTGGAGGGGCGGAAGACGGCACTGGACGTGTGCGGCTGGGCAGTCGAGCCCGGCGACGCGGTGGCGTTCGACTTCCGGACGCTGCACGGCGCGCCGGCCAACCGCTCGGCCGAGCGGCGGCGCGTGATCTCGGTGCGCTGGGTCGGCGACGACGCCCGCTTTGCCGCGCGGCCGGGCCGGACCTCGCCGCCCTATCCGGACCTCGCCTACGAGGACGGCGCGCCCTTCGGGGGGCCGGAGTTCCCGGTGCTGTGGCCGCGCCCCGCCTGAGCGCCGACCCCTCGGGGGCAATCCTGCCGGGCGCGGCAGGCGTTCGCTGACTGGCGCACCACCTCGGCCATGCGCAGCAGCTGATCGGCCAGGGGACTCGATTTGCGCCAGATCATCCCGACGGTGCGCGAGGGCCGGGGCTCGTCGAAGCGCGCCACAGAGACCGGCGCCGAGCGGGCCTCGACCGCGACGGCCATCTCGGGGATCAGGGTGACGCCGATCCCGGTCCCCACCATCTGGACCAGCGTCGAGAGCGAGCTGCCCTCGAGGAGCTCGCGCGGCTGCGTCGTGGCGAGCTCGCAGAAGGACAGCGCCTGGTCGCGGAAGCAGTGCCCCTCCTCGAGCAGCAAGAGCCGCATCTCGCGCAGCGCCTCGCGGCTGGGCACGGGGCTGCCGGCGGCCTCGCTGGGCCGGACCAGCAGGAATTCCTCCGTGAAGAGCGCGACCTCGGTGAAGGCCGGCTCCGAAACCGGCAGCGCGACGATCGCCATGTCGAGTCGGCCGTCCGTCAGCTCCCGAATCAGCCTGGGCGTCAGCGTCTCGCGAACGCTGATGTCGATGCCGGCGTGGAGGCGCGTGAGGTCGCCCACGATCCTGGGCAGCAGATAGGGGGCGATCGTCGGGATCACCCCGATGCGCAGGCGCCGCGCCAGCCCTTGCTGCGAGGCGCGGGCGAGGTCGGAAAGCTCGTCGACATCGCGCAGGATCCTGCGTACGCGCTCGGCGAACTCCTCGCCGAAGGCGGTGAGCCGAACCTGCCGCGCGCCCCGCTCGAAAAGGGCCAGGCCCAACGCCGCCTCGAGCTCCTTGATCTGCATGGACAGAGCGGGCTGCGAGATTGCGCAGGAATCAGCGGCGCGTCCGAAATGTGCGTGGCGGGCCAAGGCCTCGAAATAGCGCAACTGCTTCAGGGTCACGTTTGCCATAGGATGATCTTATCGCCACTATCAGAAAATCCAAGTTCCCCTGATCGAGAAGCTTTGCTATCTGGGGTGGAGGAAGAGGAGATGGGCGGACCCTCCCGGGCGCGGCCGCGCGGGCGGCGCCGGAAGTTCGACCTTCCGCGCATGCCCTGGCGGCCAGATCGGGGGGCGGTCGGGGAGAGCACGGACGCACGGACTTGCAGGGCGAGCCTAGGCGGGGGCGGCCGCTCGCCAACCGATAGCCAGCAAAGCCAAAATCGGAGGACGACATGGACGGAAATGACGCACCGGCAGAAGCCAGATGCCCGGTAGTGCGCTCGCGCTTTGGGGGCCGGTCGAACCGCGACTGGTGGCCGAATCAGCTGAAGCTGAACATCCTGCACCAGAACCCCGCCACGGCCAATCCGATGGGCGGAGAGTTCGACTATGCCGAGGCGTTCAGGACGCTCGACTACCAGGCGGTGAAGCGCGACCTGCACGCGCTGATGACGGATTCGCAGCCCTGGTGGCCGGCCGACTATGGGCATTACGGGCCGTTCTTCATCCGCATGGCCTGGCACAGCGCCGGCAGCTATCGCACGGGCGACGGCCGCGGCGGCTCGTCCACGGGCGCGCAGCGCTTTGCGCCGCTGAACAGCTGGCCGGACAACGCCAATCTCGACAAGGCGCGCCGGCTGCTGTGGCCGATCAAGAAGAAGTACGGCGACGCGCTGTCCTGGGCCGACCTCATCATCATGGCCGGCAACGTCTCGCTGGAATCGATGGGCTTCAAGACCTTCGGCTTCGGCGGCGGCCGCGTCGACGTCTGGGAGGCGCCCGAGGACATCTACTGGGGCACCGAGCAGGAGTGGCTGGCGACCAGCGACAAGGAGAACAGCCGCTATTCGGGCGACCGCATGCTGGAAAACCCGCTTGCGGCCGTCCAGATGGGCCTGATCTACGTCAACCCCGAGGGGCCTGACGGCAAGCCCGACCCGCTGGCGGCAGCCAAGGACATCCGCGAGACCTTCGGGCGGATGGCGATGAACGACGAGGAGACGGTCGCGCTGATCGCCGGCGGCCACACCTTCGGCAAGTGCCACGGCGCGGGCGATGCGTCCAATATCGGTCACGTGCCCGAAGAGGCCGACATCGCCGAGCAGGGCCTGGGCTGGAGCAGCCGCTTCCAGACCGGCTTCGGCGACCATACGATCACCAGCGGCCTCGAGGGCGCCTGGACGTCCCGCCCGATCGAATGGGACATGGGCTATTTCGACCTGCTCTTCGGCTACGACTACGAGCTGACCAAGAGCCCGGCGGGCGCCTGGCAATGGGCGCCGAAGAACGAGGCCGAGAAGGACCTGGCGCCGGCCGCGCACACGCCGGGCAAGCGCGTGCCCACCATGATGCTGACGACGGACCTGTCGCTGAAGGTCGACCCGATCTACGAGCCGATCTCGCGCCGGTTCCACCAGAATCCCGAGGAGTACGCCGACGCCTTCGCTCGCGCGTGGTACAAGCTGACCCACCGCGACATGGGCCCGCGCGTCCGATACCTGGGACCGGAAGTGCCGGATGAAGAGCTGATCTGGCAGGATCCGGTGCCGGAGGTCGACCACCCGCTGGTCGACGGCGCGGACATGGCGTCGCTGAAGGCGAAGATCCTCGAACTCGGGCCTGTCGATCACCGAGCTGGTGCAGACGGCCTGGGCCTCGGCCTCGACCTTCCGCAACTCGGACAAGCGCGGCGGCGCGAACGGCGCGCGCATCCGGCTTGCGCCGCAAAAGGATTGGGAGGTCAACCAGCCGCAGCAGCTGGCCAAGGTGCTCGACACGCTCGAGGGCATCCGGAAGACCTTCAATGACGGCGCGTGCGGCGGCAAGAAGGTGTCGCTGGCCGACCTGATCGTGCTGGGCGGCTGCGCGGCCATCGAGAGGGCGGCCAAGGCCGGCGGGCACGAGGTCGAGGTGCCCTTCGCACCGGGCCGCACGGATGCGACGCAGGAGCAGACGGATGTCGACTCGTTCGCGCCGCTGGAGCCGGAGGCGGACGGCTTCCGCAACTATCTGAGGGCGGACTTCACGGTGCCGACCGAGGAGCTGCTGGTCGACCGGGCGCAGCTGCTGACGCTGACGGCGCCCGAGATGACGGTGCTGGTCGGCGGGCTGCGCGTGCTCGGCGCCAACCATGCCGGGTCCGGGCACGGCGTCTTCACCGACCGGCCGGGCACGCTGACGAATGACTTCTTCGTCAACCTGCTCGACATGGGCACGGCCTGGAAGGCGGCGTCGGACAACGCCGACGTCTTCGAGGGCCGCGACCGGGCGAGCCACGAGGTGAAATGGACGGCCAGCCGGGTGGATCTGGTCTTCGGCTCGAACTCGCAGCTTCGCGCGCTGTCCGAGCACTATGCCTGCGACGGCAACGGGGCCAAGTTCGCCCGCGACTTCGTCACGGCCTGGACCAAGGTGATGAACGCCGACCGCTTCGACCTGGCCCCCGGCGCCTGATTTCGGCGCCGGCACGAACTGTCGTGCCCCGGATCGACCTGGATCGACCGGGGCACCTCGCAAACGCGCGCCGTCATCAAAGCGCTGAGTTTACTCTTATCAGGCGACGCGCTCGCCTCGGACCCAGATGCCGCGCGTGACCGGCGTGCCCTGGTCGAGCGCGAAGCGCAGCAGGTCGGCGCGCAGGCCCGGCTCGAGCCGGCCGCGGTCCGTCAGTCCGGCGGCATCGGCCGGCGCCGCGGTCACGCGGCGGAGGCCCGCGGCCATGTCGCCGCTCTCCTGCCCCAGCCGCACGGCGCCCATCAGCAGGCTCGCCGGCGCATAGTCCGATGAGAGGATGTCGAGGCAGCCGATCCCGGCCAGCTCGGCGGCCGCGACATTGCCCGAATGCGAGCCGCCGCGCAGCAGGTTCGGCGCCCCCATCATCACGGCGATCCCGCCCTCGGCCGAGCTGCGGGCGGCGACGGCGGTCGTCGGGAACTCGGCCAGCCGGACGCCGGCGCGCACGGACTCAGCGACATGCGCCTCGGTCGTGTCGTCATGGCTGGCGAGGATGGCGCCGAGCTCGCGCGCCCGACGGACGGCCGCCGCGCGATGCGGCCCGGCATGGGCCGCGCCGAGCGCCTGCTGGAAGGCGATGTGCTCGTCGATCCGCTCGTCGGACATCGCGTACTTGCCCTTGAGATAGGTACGCAGCGACGTCGTGTCGGTGAACTGCCGCTCGCCGGGCGTGTGGTCCATCAGGCTGACGATGCCGATCCGATCGGAGGCGCCGAACTCGTCGAGCTCCTGCGCCAGCGTTTCGGAGCAAAGCTCGGCGCGCAGGTGGATGAAGTGGCTGATCCGCAACGCCCCGCGCCCGCGCAAGGCGATGATCTCGCGGCTCATCTCGCGCGCGTAGGGGTCATAGCGGGACCGCTCGTCAGAGACGACCGAGCCGACCCGCAGCGCGTCGAAGACGGTGGTGATGCCGACCGAGGCGAGCTCGGCGTCATGCGCGATGATGGCGGGCGCCAGCGGCCATTTGACGCCGGGCCGCGGCTCCTTGTGCCGCTCGAGATTGTCCGTGTGCAGTTCGATCTGGCCGGGCGCAAGCCAGTCGCCGCCCAG
Organism: uncultured Alphaproteobacteria bacterium; assembly: GCA_963822985.1. Taxonomy (GTDB): domain Bacteria; phylum Pseudomonadota; class Alphaproteobacteria; order Rhodobacterales; family Rhodobacteraceae; genus Thermohalobaculum. Next base: position 533,199 of record CAWGJU010000006.1, read on the forward strand.
GTCGATCGCGCCGCGCGGCACCGAGCGGCCAGGCTCGATGGCGGCGATCAGGCCGTCGCGCAGGCAGACCGCCCCCGTCACCACCTCGTCCGGCAGCACGACGCGCGCATTCGCCAGCACCGTCTCGCCAGTGCCCGTCGCCGGCGCCTTCGCCGCCTGATGTATTGTCATCCGCGATTCTCCCGATGCCGTGACCGGCATCCCATCAAACTGTCGCTATTTCGTGACGCGGCGCTGCCAGTATAAGCCCTTTTACGGAGACGCCATGACCACGTTCCGCCGCTATGCGCTGTTCTGGGCCCCGCCGCGCGGCTCGGCATTGGCCCGTTTCGGCGCGAGCTGGCTCGGCTGGGACGCCGAGGCGAGCGAGCTCGTGCCGCACCCCGAGACGCCCAGGCTGCCCGTGCCTGTCGCCGAGATCACGGCGACGCCGCGCCGTTATGGCTTTCACGGCACGCTGAAGCCGCCCTTCCGGCTGGCCGAGGGAGCGGGCTTCACCGGACTCGACGCGACCGCCGCGGCGCTGGCCGGGCGCACGGCGCCCTTTCTCGCCCCGGCGCTGGAGCCCCGGCGCATCGGCGCCTTCGTGGCTCTGATGCCCTTCGCCCCCTGCTCCGCGCTCGACGATCTCGCCGCCGCCTGCGTGCAGGCGCTCGACGGCTTCCGCGCACCGGCGGAGGCGGCCGAGCTCGCCCGGCGGCGGGCGCACGGCCTCTCTGCCCGGCAGGAGGAGCACCTGGTCCGCTGGGGCTATCCTTACGTGCTGGACGAGTTCCGGTTTCATCTGACGCTGACGGGCGCGCTCGACCGCGGGGATGGGGACAAGGTCTTCGACATCCTGGCCTGGCTGACGGCGCCGTTCTGCGCGGCGCCGCTGCCGGTGACCGAGTTCTGCATCGTCGGCGAGGGCGAGACCGGGCACTTCCACATCATCAAGCGCTATGCGCTGTCGGGCGACGATCGGACGGGGCGCTGACCGGGCTCGGCGGCAGCGCGGCGAGGAAGGCCTCGACGCCGGCCGCGAGCGAGCGGCCATTGTCGACCATGACCACGTCCGGCCCCTCGGGCGCCGAATAGCCGGCGCGCAGCAGGCGCTGGGCTATGGCCTGCGCGTCCTCGCGCCCGCGCCACGCCAGCCGGCGGGCCAGCACCTCGGGCGGCGCCGTGACGACCAGCGCCAGGAAGGGGCGGAAGCGAAGGCGGGCCGCGCCGATCGCCTGGCGCGACAAGTTGGCGAGCACGTGGAGCCCCGCGGCGAGATCGCGCTCGACGGCAGCGGGGATGCCATAGCAGAGCCCGTGCGCCTGCCAGTCGAGCGCGAAGCGGCCCTCGAGCCTGGCGCGGTGGAACGTCGGCTCGTCGACGCTGTCGAAAACCTCCGTCGCGTCGTCGGGCGGCCGCGAGATGACGCGGCGGGCCGCGACCAAACCGGGCCGCTGCCCCAGCGCCGCGCGGATCAGCGTGTCCTTGCCCGAGCCGGACGGCCCGACGACGGCGACGAAGGTGCCCCTCATCCCGGCGCGGTCGCAGCATGGGCCTGGGGATCCGGCCGGGGATCCAACCGCGGCGCGAACGCCGAGACGTCGACCTCGCGATCGGCCACGCGGGCGCGCGCCGCCGCGTCGTGGAAGATGCCGACGATGGCGGCGCCGCGCGCCTTGGCCTCGTCGATCAGCTCCAGCACCGTCTCGCGGTTGGCCGGGTCGAGCGAGGCCGTCGGTTCGTCGAGCAGCATGGCCGGATAGGCGTGAACGAAGCCCCTGGCGATGTTCACCCGCTGTTCCTCGCCGCCCGAGAATGTGGTGGGCGAAAGCGCCCAGAGCGCCTCGGGGATGCGCAGTCGCGCCAGCAACGACGCCGCCCGCTCGCGCGCCACGTCGGCGGGCGTGCCCAGCGCCAGCAGGGGCTCGGCGACGACGTCGAGCGCCGGCACGCGGGGAACGACGCGCAGGAACTGGCTGACATAGCCGAGGGTCCGGCGGCGCAGCGCCAGGATCTCGCGCGGGCTGGCGGCGACGACGTCGACGCCGCCCACCAGGATGCGGCCCGAGGCGGCCAGATAGTTGCCCCAGATCATGCGCATCAGCGTCGACTTGCCGGCGCCGGAGGGGCCCGTCAGCGCAACGCACTCGCCGGGCCGCACCTCGAGCCCGGCATCGGTCACCACCCTGATGACGGCGCCGCCCTGGTTGTGCAGCGTGAACTCCTTGGCGACGCCCGCCACCTCGATCACCGCCGCCATCAGAACCATCCCTTGCGCTTGAAGTAGGCGAGCGGGATCACCGCCGAGAGCACCATGGCGCCGAGCGCCAGCGGATAGCCGTAGGATTCGTCGAGCTCGGGCATGTGCTGGAAATTCATGCCGTAGATCGAGGCGATCAGCGTCGGCGGCAGGAAGACGACCGCGGCGACCGAGAAGATCTTGATGATCGCGTTCTGCTCGATGTTGATCAGGCCCAGCGTGGCGTCGAGCAGCAGCCCGGTCTTCTGGACCAGGAACGCCGCCTGCTCGGTGATGGTGTGCACGTCGCGCAGCTGCGTCTTGACCATGCCGCGCAGCTCGCGGCCCGCCGATTTGCGCGCCTCCATTACCGGCATGAGGAAGCCGAGCATCCGCTCCATCGTCAGCAGGCTCTCGCGCAAATGCATGACCATGGCGTCCTTGGCGCCGATCTGGCGCAGGACGGATTGCAGGTCGGTCTTTTCCGCCGCCTCGGGCTGGAACACCGTCTTTGAAAGCGCGTCGATGTCGCGCCCCGCCTGCTCGGTGATGTCGGCCAGCCGGTCGATGATGTCCTCGACCAGGCCCAGCATCAGCTGCTCGACATTGTGGCAGCCGAGCGCCGCGCGGCCGGCGCGCGCCGGATAGGTCTCGAAGGGCCTCGGGCTGTGGTGGCGGACGGTGACCAGGCGGTCGGCCGTCAGGATGAAGGTAACGGGGCCGATCTCCGTCGCGCCCTCGCCGCTGCGCGCGGGCAGCAGGACCGTTGTCACCGGCGTGCCGTTCTCAAGGTAGAGGCGCGAGGACTGCTCGATCTCCTCCTGATCGGCGCGGCTGGGAACGTCGACGCCGATCGAGGCCGATACCTCCGTACGCTCGGCGTCGGTCGGCTCGAGCATGTCGATCCAGGCGGCCTGCGCGAACTCGGTTCTGTCCTCAGGGACCAGCCCGTTGCCATGGATCCGATACGCCTTGATCATGCCATGCCCTTCCGCCGCGCCGCCCCTAGAGCTAGACCTGCAGGACCGAACTGACCAGAAGCTGCGTGTAGGCATGCTGCGGATCGTCGAGAACCTGGTCCGTCAGCCCGTGCTCGACGACGCGGCCGTCCTTCATCACCATCAAGCGGTCGGCGAGCAGGCGCACGACGGCGAGGTCGTGCGTGACGATGACGGCCGAGAGCCCGAGCTCGCGCACGAGCCCGCGCAGCAGGTCGAGGAGCCGCGCCTGTACCGAGACGTCGAGGCCGCCCGTCGGCTCGTCCATGAAGACGAGGCGGGGGCCGGTGACGAGGTTGCGCGCGATCTGCAGCCGCTGCTGCATCCCGCCCGAGAAGGCCCGGGGCCGGTCGTCGATGCGGTCGGCGGCGATCTCGACCCGCTCGAGCCAGTCGAGCGCCGCGCCCCTGATCCGGCCGTAATGCCGCGCGCCGGTCGCCATCAGCCGCTCGCCGACATTGCCCCCGGCGGAGACGTTCATGCGCAGGCCGTCGCGCGGGTTCTGGTGCACGAAGGCCCAGTCGGTGCGCCCCAGCATCCGCCGCTCGGGCTCGGACATGGTCAGCACGTCCACCGGCCCCCGGTCGCGGGTGTCGAAGACGACCCGCCCGGCATCCGGCGCCATGTGCCCGGCGAGGCAGTTCAGCAGCGTCGTCTTGCCCGAGCCCGATTCGCCGACGACGCCCAGCACCTCGCCCGGCCAGAGCTCCATGCGGACGTCGATGCAGCCGATCCGCGCGCCATATCGCTTGGTCAGGCCCTCGACCTGCAGGAGCGGCGTCACCGGCCGCGCTCGAGGAAGGCGGCGACACGCGGGTAGAAATGCTTGGGGCAGTCGGTGTGCAGCATGTGCCCACCCGGCAGCTCCTCGTAGTCCGCCCCGCCGATCGCGTCGGCGATCTCGCGGCCCTGGCGGCGCGTCAGCGCGTTCTCGGCCGCGGCCAGCACCAATGTCGGCGCCTCGATGGCCGGCAGGTACCGCTCCACGTCGAACGAGGTCGCCGCGTTCAGCGCATCCCGCAGCCCGCCCCGCGTCATCGAGGCGAGATCGTCCCGCAGCGCCCGCCGCGTCTCGCCCTGCGCGCCGAGGGAGAAGAGGCGTGCCACCGCGCCAGGGCCGAGCACCCGCACGAGCCCGCGGGCGATGATCGAGCCTTGCCAGCGCAGCGTCTCGTTGCCCGAGCCGATGACGGCTTCGGCCAGCACCAGGCGGCGCACCCGCTCCGGCTGGAGCGCGGCGACGACTATCGCCACCATGGCGCCGAGGGAGTGGCCGACGATGTCGAACCGCTGCGGGCAGTCCGGCAGGATAGCGGTCGCGAACGCCTCGACGGTCGGCTGGGGCGCGCGCGGCCGCCCGCCATGGCCGGGCAGGTCGAGCGCCAGCCCCTCGCCTATCGCTGCGCGGTCCCAGGTGCCGGCCGAGAGCCCCGCGCCATGCAGCCAGACCGCCGTCGTCACGCCGCGTCCTCTTCATAGGGCGCGCCGGCAGCGCCAAGATGCCCCGCCGCCCGGCGCTCGCGGCACCAGTCGGTGTCCGAGCAGACGAACATGCGGGAGCCCTCGTCATCCATGATCACCTCGTCGAGATAGCTGTCGGCGGCGCCGCAGAGGGCGCAGTCATGCGGCGCCCGGCCGCGCTCGAAGGGGTGGTCCTCGAAATCGAGGCTGACGACCTGCGTGTAGGGCGGGATCGCATAGATCCGCTGCTCACGGCCGGCGCCAAAAAGCTGCAGCGCCGCACAGTCCGAAAGCTTCGGGTTGTCGAACTTCGGGATGGGGCTCGGGTCCATGACATACCGCCCCTCGACCTTCACCGGGTAGGCATAAGCCGTCGAGATCGCGCCATGCCGGGCGATGTCCTCGTAGAGCTTGACGTGCATCAGCCCGTATTCTTCCAGCGCGTGCATTTTGCGCGTCTCTGTCTCGCGCGGCTCGAGGAAACGCAGGGGTTCTGGAATCGGCACCTGGTAGACGAGAATTTGTTCCTCGGTCAGCTCGCGCTCGGGAATGCGGTGCCGCGTCTGTATGACCGTCGCCTCGGACGTGCGCTCGGTCGTGGCCACGCCGGCGGTCTTCTGGAAGAACTTGCGGATCGAGACGGCGTTCGTCGTGTCGTCCGCGCCCTGGTCGATGACCTTCAATACGTCCTCGGGGGTCAGGCACGCCGCCGTCACCTGCACGCCGCCGGTGCCCCAGCCATAGGGCATCGGCATCTCGCGGCTGGCAAAGGGCACCTGATAACCGGGGATTGCCACCGCCTTCAGCAGCGCCCGGCGGATCATCCGCTTGGTCTGCTCGTCCAGATAGGCGAAGTTGTAGTCTGCGGCCGCGAAGTTCGTGCTCATGCCGGCAGTCCCCTGACCCGAAGCTTGCCGGCCAGGCAGACCGGCTCGTCGAAGAGGATCGCGTCGAAGCCCAGGATCTCGGCCATCGCGACATTGCGCGGGACGTCGTCGACGAAGATGCAGTCGTCGGCCTTCAGCCCGTTGCGCGCCAGGAACAGCTCGAAGATCGCCGGGTCGGGCTTGACCACCCTCTCGTGCGCAGAGACGACGACGTCGAGAAAGGCACTGTCGAGGAAGGGAAAGCGGTCGCGGCACTCGGCCCATTTCTCGGCCGAGAAGTTGGTGATGGCGTAGAGCGGCACGCCGGCCGCGCGCAGCCGGTCGAGGATCGCGACGGTGCCGTCGATCGCGCCCGGCACCGCGCGATGCCAGTCGCGGTGGAACTTCTCGATCAGCGCGCGGCGGTGCGGATGCGCGGCGCAGGCGGTGGCGACCCCGTCGGCCCAGCTGCGGCCCCGGTCCTGCTCGAGGTTCCAGGCGGCAAAGCCGATCTCGTCCATGAAGGCGTCGAGCTCGGCCGGGCCGCGGAAGTCTCCCGCCCAGACCAGCGCCGGCTCCCAGCGGATCAGCACGTTGCCGACGTCGAAGACGACCGCCGTCATGCCTGCTCCTTGGTGGCGACGCCCGAGCCGGGCGCGACGCCGCCGTTCCGATGAAGCGGGAGGGGGTTGGTCACTCCGCCGCCTTCCCCGCCGCCTGGGCCTCGCGACGGAGGCGCCGGACCAGTTCGAGCTCGGACTGGAAGTCGACATAGTGCGGCAGCTTGATGTGCTCGACGAAGCCTGTCGCCTGGATGTTGTCGGCGTGGGAGAGGACGAACTCGGCGTCCTGGGCCGGGGCGCCGACGAAATCCTCGCCCAGCTCCCCCCAGCGCAGCGCGCGGTCGACGAGCGCCATGGCGATGGCCTTGCGCTCGGACTGGCCGAAGACGAGGCCATAGCCGCGGGTGAACTGGGCGGGCTCGGTGCGCGAGCCGGTGAACTGGTTCACCGTCTCGCACTCGGTCAGCTCGATCTCAGCGATGGCGACGGCCAGGCCGAGCTCCGGGACCATGAGCTCGATTTCGACCAGCCCGATACGGAGCTCGCCAACGAAGGGGTGCGTGCGCGCATAGCCGCGCTGGGTCGAGTAGCCGAGGCCGAGCAAGAAGCCCTCGTCGCCGCGGGCGAGCGCCTGCAGGCGCAGCGCCCGCTCGGCCGGCAGGGCAAGCGGCTGGCGCGTCAAGTCGGGCGGCGCAACCTCCGGCGCGGGCGGGGACTGGGGCGGGGGTTCGGGCTGGATCAGCCCCTCGCGGTCGAGAAAGCCCGTGATGTGCGGCTTTGCCGCCGCGCCGGGCTCGGCCGAGCGGGTTGGGGGGGCGGTGGGGGCCCCGCCCTCGGCGGCCAGCGCGAAGTCGAGCAGCCGGTGCGTGTAGTCAAAGGTCGGCCCCAGCACCTGGCCGCCCGGCGCGTCCTTGTAGGTCGCCGAGATGCGCCGGATGCAGGCCATGGCCCCGGTGTCGACCGGCTCGGTCGCGCCGAAGCGCGGCAGCGTCGTGCGATAGGCGCGGAGAAGGAAGATCGCCTCGATCAGGTCGCCGCGCGCCTGCTTGATCGCCAGCGCCGCGAGATCCGGGTCGTAGAGCGAGCCCTCGGCCATGACGCGCGCCACCGAGAGCGCCAGCTGCTCGCGAACTTGCGCGAGCGAGAGCTCGGGCACCGCGCGGTCGCCGCGGCGCAGATCGGCGAGCCAGGCGTGCGCCGCCTCGATCGCCCGCTCGCCGCCCTTGGTCGCGACATACATCAGCCCGCCCTCGCCTCGACGCGCGTCGTGCGCGGCAGCGCCGCCAGCCTGTCGCCGCAAGTGAGGAGGAGATCGAGGCCCAGCGGATAGCGCGCCCGGATGAGCCTCGCCGCCTGCGGGTCGGGGACGGTCGCCCAAGCCTCGCGCGCGATGCCGGGCCCCGTCAGCCGGTGCGCCCGCGGGCCGTCCGTGGCAAGCTCGTCCACCTCCACCACCAGCGTCGCCGAGCGGTCCGGGTATTCGGGCGTGCCGGACGGAAGGGCGTCGAGCGGCAACTCGTCCCAGCGGCCGAAGGCGAAGCCAGCTGCGCCCGGCGGCACGAAGGGCGCGCCGGTATGGAAGGTCAGCCAGTCGCGCACCGCGGCCGTATCCAGCGAGCCCGCGAGCCAGAGCCCGGTGTCGTGATCGGCGAGCGTCAGCGCCAACGCCCCCGCCGCGGGCGAGAGCGGCGCCGGCGGCCGCGCCCCGGCGACGCGGTGCACCGTGCCGGGTCGCGCCATGGCCTGCAGCGCCGCGCGGAAGACGTGCGCCGCGTCGACCGCCGGCTCGGCGAAGCCACCCTCGAGCGCCGCCGCCCCTGCCCCAGCCGCTGGCCCGGCCCCGACGCTTGGCCCGGCCATCAGCCCTGGCCCCGCGCCATAGTGAAGAACTCGACGCGGGTTGCCGCCGCCTTGGCCGAGCGCTCGGCAGCCGCTCCCGCCAGCAGCGTCTGCATGGGCCGGACCACCCGCTCGCGCACGCGCTCGGCGGCGGGGCCCTGGAGCAGCGCGTCGCAGATGGCGGCGATCCGCGCCTTCTCGGCGTCGCGCCCGGCGACATAGGCATGGCCGACGGTGCCATCCGCCAGCCGCAGGCTGGCCCGCGTCACGGTCATTTCGCCGAGATTGAAAGGGGCGCCGGTGCCGCCCATGCGGCCCCGCACCATGACCGAGCCGAATTCCGGCGCGCGCAGCCACTGCGCCGCGGGCTCCGGCCCGAGGCGCCGATAGGCCTCGGCCAGCGCCTCGGCCGGCGCCCGCGCCAGCAAGCCCATCCAGTCGCGCCGCTCCATGATGCTCGACAACCCGCCGCTTTTGTCTATACTACTAGACAAATATATCGGCTCTTTGGAGGACGTTCAAGCTGGCCGTCGGTGAACAGTTGATGACGAAGGAGCCGCTCTGGCGGCAGATCCGCGACACGCTGGGCGCCGAGCTCGGCCAGCGCTATCGCGCCGGCGACCGCCTGCCGTCGGAGGCGCAGCTCGCCACCCGGTTCGGCGTCAACCGGCACACGGTGCGCCGCGCATTGGCCGAGCTGCAGGCCGAAGGGCTGCTGCACGCCCGCCGCGGCGCCGGCGTCTTCGTCACCGGGACACCCGTCGCCTATCGTTTGGGCCCGCGCACGCGCTTCACGCAGAACCTGGCCGCAGCCGGCCAGACCGGCAGCCGCGAGATCCTGCGGCTTGAGACGCTCGAAGGCACGGGGCCCGAGCTCGAGGCGCTGGGCCTGCGCGCCGGCGGACGGGTGCACGTGCTCGAAGCCGTCGGCTTGTCGGACAGGGTGCCCTTCACCTACGCGCACAGCGTCTTCCCCGCCGAGCGGCTGCCGGATCTGCCCCGCGCGCTGGAGCGGACCGGCTCGATCACGGCGGCGCTCGCCAGCTGCGGCGTGGCCGACTACCGGCGCCTGCGCACCCGGCTCTCGGCCGAGCGGGCAATGGGCGCCATCGCGCGGCATCTGCGCCTGTCCGAGGGCGCGCCCGTGCTGCGCACCGTGGCGCTGAACGTCGACGCCGGCGGAGGCCCAGTCGAATATGGCAGGACCTGGTTCTGCACCGACCGGGTCGAGCTGGTCGTCGACGAGGAGAGCTTCTGCTGAGCCCGGTCGGCGCTGTCAGATTTCGGCCGGATCGACCTCGCGGATGAGCGGCTGGCCGTTGGCGAAGCGCACGATATTGTCAAGGAAGAGCTGGTCCCAGCGCGCCTGGACGCCGTCGCCGGCGAACGAGGTGTGCGGTGTCAGACGAACCTTTGGGTGGGACCAGTAGGGATCGTCCGGCGGCAGCGGCTCGGTCCTGAAGACGTCGAGAATCGCCGTCCCGATCCGGCCCGCCTTCAGCGCCGCCAGCAACGCTGCGTCGTCGATAACGCCGCCGCGCGCCACGTTCACGAGGAGCGCGCCCGGCTTGACGGCGGCGAAGAACCCCGCATCGGCCAAGCCGCGCGTGGTGTCGTTCAAAGGGCAGGCGAGAACGACGACATCGGCGTCCGGCAGCAGCGACGGCAGGTCGCCCTGCGTGCCCACCCTGTCGGCGGTTGCGGAGGCCTCCCGGCTTCGGCGGACCACCGTCGTGACGGCGCCGAACGACTTGACGCGGGCGGCGATCGCCTGGCCGATCGGGCCGAAGCCGATGATCAGCCAGTGCGTGCGCCAGATCTCGCGGAACGGGGTCACGCGCCACTCGCCGGCCGCCTGCATGTTCCGCTGCTCGGCGATCGGGTGGAAGACACTCATCACCTGGGCGATCGCGTACTCCGATATCGCGACGCCTTGCGCTGAGCTGTTGCAGATCCGGATGCCCTGATCCGCGGCCTTCCGGTAGAAGGGATGGTCGAGCCCGGCATTGTAGGTCTGCAGCACGCCCACCGACCGGCAGGCGAGCACCGTCTCGAAAGCCGACTGCTGCCCGCCGTCGCGCGACACATGCGAGCTCAGCCAGAAATAGTCGACGTCGACGTGCGACGGAGGGGCACTCGCGCCATTCACCCGGAACTGCCCGTCGCTGCCGAAGGTCAGCACGTCGACGTCGAGACCGAGCGCATCGAGCCGCTCGCCGATGTGTTCGAGCGATCTCTCGTGCATCGCAACGATCGTGGTCATGGGCGTTCTCAATAGGTTTGCGGATTGCCAGCGCACCAGAGCATAGGCCGGGCGAGATGGTCAAAGCGAACAATCGGAAACATCCGCCCGATCACCTGCCAGCCTGGCCACCTCCGGGTCCGGCGGAACGCTCGGGATGCCGGGCCTCGCACGAACCGCGCTCTGGAGCCACTCCCTCGACCATGCGGCGAGGGCACTGCGCAACCGGAAACGACAGGCTCACCGGGTCGCCGCGATTCAACATAGTTATCGTAAGTTGATTTACCTCAATTCGGCTCGCGTTTTGCTGCATACTGTCCAAATCGCATTGAACGAAGGAACGCAGGCCATGGCTGTCGCCGTTTCGTATCCCGGCGTTTATATCCAGGAGGTTCCGAGCGGCGCGCGCGCGATCGCGGGGGTGCCCACCTCCATCGCGGCCTTCGTCGGCTACACGGCGCGCGGACCGGTCAACCAGCCCGAGCAGATGTTCAGCTTCGCCGATTTCGAGCGGAAGTTCGGCGGCCTGCACCTGGACAGCGCGCTCGGCTATGCGATGAACCACTTCTTCCTGAACGGCGGCGCGACGGCCTGGGTCGTGCGCGTGGCGGCAGGCGCGGCTGCGGCCGAGATCGGCATGGAGAACGCCGCAGGCGTGCTGACCCTGACGGTCGAGGCGGCCAGCGAGGGCCTCTGGGGCAACTCGGTGATCCTGACCGTCGACCACAACACCGGAAATCCGGCGAGCACGTTCAACCTGGGCGTCACCGAGCTGGTCGAACGCAATGGCCGGCTGGTGCCCGCGCGGGCCGAGACGCACCGCAATTTATCCATGGACCCGCTAGCCGGAACCTATGTCGAGACGGTGGTGAACGCGGATTCGAACATGATCCGGGTCACTGACGAGGACGCCGCCGGCTCGGTGGCCGGCGAGTCCCGGTCGCGCCCGCTGACCGACGCGGTCACCGGATCGCTGAACGACGACGTACGGCGGCTCGCCGTCTCGCTGGACGGCGGGCCGTTCTACGAGTTCGACCTGTTTGCCGCGGGCGGCAGCCTGGCGGACCTGGCGGCGGTCGCCGCGGCCATCTATGCGATCGTGCCGACGCTGGAGCCCGCCAACCCCGCGTTCTCGGGTTTCGCCTGCGCGGTCGACGGCACGACCAACGAGATCGTCGCGACATCGGGCACCACGACGAGGGCGTCGGCGGTGATGTTCCGGCGCGCCTCGATCCGCAGCGCTGCGGCGGTGCTGACGCTGGGCTTGGCCAGTGGCGGGCGCGAGACGCATGGCTCGGCTCCGACCCGGCCCCTGCCGACCGGGGCCGTGGGCGAGAGGATCGCGGATTTCCCGGCCGTCGCCTTCGCCGACCCGGAGACGATGACGATCAACCTGCTCGATTCGGCCGGGACCAACATCGGCGCCGAGACGGTCACGCTGCAGGACACCGGAGCGACGACGCCGGTCGCCGCGCCGACAACGCTGGGCGCGGCGCGGACGATGATCGAGACGGCGCTGCGCGCCTCGACGCAGGAGGCGTTCGCGCGCGCGACCGTCGCGGTGGTCGACAACGCGCTGGTGCTGACGCCGGGCGGCGGCGACAGCTCGGTGCGCTTCGACCCGACCGGCGGCGGCGCGACGGCGTTGGCGCTGACCACGGCCGCCGGCGCGTCCGTCAACGTGGCCAGCTACCAGATGGGCACGGGACCGAGCGTCGCCGCGCAGCAGGGCGCCGTCGGCGGTGACGACGGCGCGCCGCCGTCGGATGCCGAGGTGCTGGGCTCGCGAGCCCCGAAGACCGGGCTCTACGCGCTGGAGAGCGTCGATCTGTTCAACATCCTGAACCTGCCCGAGGTGACGGACGCGACGGTGCTGGCCAACGCCATCACCTATGCCGAGGAGCGCCGGTCGATCGATTCTCATCGACATGGACGACTCGGTCGACGATTTCGAGTCGGCGCGCGAATGGATCAACGATCCGGCGAATGCGGGGCTGCGCCATCGCAACGCCGCGGTCTATTTCCCGCGCGTGTCGATGGGCGACCCGCTGCAGGGCAACCGGACGCGGCCCTTCGCCAATTCCGGGCTGATCGCCGGGCTCTATGCCCGCACCGACGCGTCCCGGGGCGTCTGGAAGGCGCCCGCCGGGATCGAGGCGCGGCTGCGCGGCGTGCAGGCGCTGGGCTACGTGCTGTCGGATCCGGAGAACGGGGTGCTGAACCCGCTGGGGCTGAACTGCCTCAGGACGTTTCCGGTCTTCGGCTCGGTCAGCTGGGGCGCGCGGACCATGGTCGGGGCCGACGCGCTGACCAGCGAGTGGAAGTATGTGCCGGTCCGGCGGCTGGCGCTGTTCATCGAGGAGAGCCTCTATCGCGGGACCCAGTTCGCCGTGTTCGAGCCGAACGACGAGCCGTTGTGGGCGCAGATCCGGCTGGCGGTCGGATCCTTCATGAACAACCTGTTCCGGCAGGGCGCCTTCCAGGGCTCGAGCCCCAGGGACGCCTACCTGGTGCGCTGCGACTCCAGCACGACCACGCAGGCTGACATCGACCTCGGCATCGTCAACATCGTCGTCGGCTTCGCGCCGCTGAAGCCGGCCGAGTTCGTCGTCATCCAGATCCAGCAACTGGCCGGCCAGAGCCAGTCCTGAGCGCGGAGGAGAGAGACATGGTCCAGTTCAGCGTCAATCCCCAGCGCTTCGACCCGTACAAGAACTTCAAGTTCAGGGTGCGCTGGGACAACCGCTATGTCGCCGGGATCAGCAAGGTCGGCGCGCTGAAGCGCACGACCGAGGTGGTCGAGCACCGGGTCGGCGGCGATCCGTCAACCAGCCGGAAGTCGCCCGGCCGGTCCAAGTTCGAGGCGATCATGCTCGAGCGCGGCGTTACCCACGATCCGGATTTCGAGGCCTGGGCCTCGCTGGTCTGGAACGTCGAGGGGGGCCTCGGGGCCGAGGTGTCGCTGGCCGATTTCCGCAAGGACATCACCATCGAGATGTACAACGAGGCCGGTCAGCTGGCGATCGCCTACAACGTCTTCCGCTGCTGGGTGTCCGAGTTCCAGGCGCTGCCCGAGCTGGACGCCAACGCCAACGCCGTCGCCATCCAGAGCATCAAGCTGGAGAACGAGGGCTGGATCCGCGACACCGGCGTCAACGAGCCCGCCGAGCCGTCCTTCGCCGGAGGCTGACCGGCGCGGTCTGTTGGGAGCGGTCGGCGGGGGACGGTCGGTGGGGGCTGACGTGAGATGACCGGCGCATTGACATCGAAAGCCATCCTCGGTGCCTGGGAGACCGGGGCGAGGCGAAGCCCACTCGACCGGGCGATCGCCGTCCTTTGGGCCGCCGAGGCCATCGACGCCGCCGACCTGCCGCTGGCCGAGCGGGACCGCCGATTGCTGGCGGTACGGGAGGCGACCTTCGGCAGCCATCTGACGGCGACCGCGCGTTGCCCGGAATGCGGCGAGCAGGTCGAGGTCACGCTGGAGGCCGGGCAGCTTGCGCGGCTGCTGGTGGCGCCCGGGACGGACGAGGTCGCGATAGGCGGCCACGCCGTTTCGCTGCGCCCGCTGACCAGCCGGGATCTGGCGGCCGCGGCGGGGGCCGCGGAGGCGGACGTGCCGGGCATCCTGCGCGCCCGCCTGACCGGCGCGGTGGAGCTGCCGCCTGACGCGGTCGGCCGGATCGACGCGCTGATCGAGGAGCGCGAGGCTGCGGGCGAGCTGACCTGCGGGCTGGCCTGCGTGGAATGCGGCTCGACCTGGAGCGAGCATCTTGACGTCGCCGTCCATGTCTGGGCCGAGGTCGACGCCGCCGCGCGCCGGCTGCTGCGCGAGGTGGCCGAGGTCGCCGCCGCTTTCGGCTGGTCCGAGGCCGAGATCATCGCGATGAGCGAGACGCGCCGCGCCGCTTACCTAAACATCGCGCGGGGGGATGCATGAGCCTGCTGACCCGCCTTGTCGCCCGCGCCACCGGACGGGCCGCCGCGGGGCTGACGCCCCGTCTGCCGGGCCGGTTCGAGACGGGCAGCGCAGGGGCCGAGCCTCCGGAGGTCCACGGACGGACGGTCGCGGCGCCGGCCCGAGCCGCGGAGGCGGTGAGGCGGGAGGCGCCGTTACCACGGACGGCGCGGCACAGCGAGGGCCCAGCGCCGGAAGGTCAGGAGACGCGGGCGCCGGCGGCACTCTCCGAGCGATCGGCGCCGGATCTGCCGGAACCGCTGCCGCCACCGGCGGAGACGCCGAACGCCGGACGGGCGGAGCCTCGGCAGGCGCCCGAGCCGCCCGGACCGATCGTTGCGGCACAGGCCGGCCACGACACGCCCGAGGACCGGGAAGCGGCGAGGCAGCATCTGCCGCCTGGACCCCCACTGCGCGGACCGAAGCCGCAGCGGCCGGCGGTGGAGCGCGCGCCTGACGTGCTCCTGTCCGAGCCGCCGCCGTTCGACCGGAGGCGGCGTCCCTCGGATCCGGGCGGCGAGATCCGCCCGCCGTTCCGCGCCCCGCCAGTCACCCGCAACAGGCAGACCGCCGCGCCCGAGCCGCCGGAGATCACAGTCCATATCGGCCGGATCGACGTGGTCATGACCCCCGACGAGCGGAAGGGAGCGAAGCGCGCCGAGCCGCGCCCGCCTCGGATGACAGACCTCGGTGACTATCTCCGGGGCAGGGAGACCGGCGGATGAGCAACGTCCTGGCCATCGCCGCGGTCACGCAGTTGTTGAAGGACCTGATCAACGACGCGCTGATCGACGGTGACGTAAGCCAGGCCATGGGCGCGGATTTCACTGTGACCGCCCTTCCTCCCGACCGGATCGTCGCCCGGAACGGCGAGAGCCAGGCGACCCAGCTGAACGTCTTTCTGCACCGGATCACGCCGAACGCAGCGCTGCGCAACACCGACCTGCCGACCCGCGACAGCGAGGGGCGGCTGGTCCGGCGGCCTCGGCTGGCGCTGGACCTGCACTACATGTTGACCGCCGTCTCGGCCAGCGAGCTGCACGCCGAGATCCTACTCGGCTACGCCATGCAGCTGTTCCACGAGACGGCCATCCTGCCGCGCGAGCAGATCCGGACGGCGCTGTCCTCGGGCATTCCGGGCAACATCCTCCCCGACGATTTCGGCGTGATCCGCGTGGCCGAGCTGGCGGACCAGATCGAGCTGATCAAGATCACGCCGCGCACGCTGTCGATGGACGACATGTCCAAGATGTGGACGGCGTTGCAGACGAGTTACCGGACGACCGTGGCATACGACGTCTCGCTGGTGCTGATCGAGCGCGAGCTGCCGGTGCGGCCGCCGCTGCCCGTGCTCAGCCGGGGCGGGCCGGTCGACCCGGCGACGAGGCGCGATCCGGGCGTGACGGTCCGGCCCGACCTGCTGTCGGGCGTGCCGACGGTGTCCTCGATCGAGCCGATGGACGGCCATCCGGTGATGCGGCTGGGCGGACGGATCGCGCTGAGCGGGACGGCGCTCGACCGGGGCGACGCGACGGCGCGGTTCACGGAGCCCGGCAGCGGCATGGTGCTGGAGCTGGCTCCGGTGCTGCCGACCGGCCCGAGCCGCCTGCTGGTTCAGCTGCCCTCCGGGCCGGCGCTGGCGGCCTCGCATCCGCTTGCCGGTACCGGAGCGGACCCGGGCGCCTGGCGGATCGGACCCTATTCGATCGGCGTCGGCCTGATCGGCGGCGACGGGCGCGAGAGCGAGACGAACGCGTTGCCGCTGGCACTGGCCCCGGCCAGCGCGCCTTCAGCAGCGCCCAGCGCCGGCGGCACCACGATCACGGTGACCTGCCAGCCCGCGATCAGGCCGGGCCAGACGGTGGCGATCCTGGCGGGACAGGAGATGGCGCTGGTCGACTCGCCAGTTACGCCCGCCTCCAGCGCATCGGCCGAGTTCACCGGGCTGGCGCCAGGGTCGCAGGTTCCCGTGCGCCTGCGCGTCGACGGCGTGGACAGCCCGGTGATAGACCTCGGGGCCGATCCGCCGGTGCTCGAGACGGTGACCATCCCATGACGGTGAAGGCCGCCATCGAGGGCTCCGCCCGCGCCGTCGTCGCCGAGATGCGCGCGGCGCTGGCGGCCGATTGCGCGGCGCTGAGGGCGCGGATCGAGGCGCTGGGCGCCAGAGAGCTGCACGCCGGCGGGCTGGGTGGCGGAGAGCCGGCGGCCGGAGAGCCGCTGGCCGGTGCGCCCCCCGGGCCGAGCGGGTCCGGGCTGGACACGCTGGTCACGCTGTTCCGGCTGACCACGATCGAGCGCGGCCTGCTCTGCCTGGCCGCCGGGCCGGACCTGGACCCCACGCTGGGGGCGGCGATCGCGCAGGCGACGGGCGGCCTGTCGCGCGCCGACGTCTCGCTGGCGATCAGGCTGTTCGGACCCGAGGCGTGGGACGCCCTCTGCCCCGCCGCGCCGCTGCGCAGGCGGCGGATGGTCGACCTGGCTGGCAGCGGGCCCATGCCCGGCCGGCAGATCGAGCCGGACGAGCGGGTGCTGCACTTCCTGATGGGCCTGAACTATCTGGACGCGCGGCTGGAGGGGATCGTGCACGCGATGGAGCCGGCGCCCGGCTGCTCCCCCAGCAGCGAGGCGAGCCGCCGGATCGCCGCCGTCTGGTCGCGCGCAGGGCGCGATGCCGGTCCTGCTGCTGGCCGGCACCGATCGGCTGGCTGTCCGCGAAGCGATGCTGGAGGCCGCCTCGGCGCTCGGCATCCTTTTGTTTCGCTTGGACGCGGCGGACATCCCGGCGGACTGGACGCAGCGCGACGCGCTGGCGACGTTCATCGACCGCGAGCTGGCGCTATCGGACGGCGCGCTGTTGATCGAATGCGGCGAGGCCGGTGCGGAAGCCGGTGCGGAGGCCGGGGCGCGGGCCGGGGCGCGGGAGTCCGCTCGGCTGGCGAACCTGCTGGCGGCGCCGACGGCGATCTCGGCCGCCGACCCCGCAATCCCCGACCGGGGGCCGCGCCTGCGGCTGGACGTGGCCGCGCCGGGCATCCACGAGCGGCGCGCTATCTGGGCCGACGCCCTGGGCCAGCGGGCCGAGGCGCTGGGCGCGGACCTCGACCATCTGGCCGAGCAGTTCGTGCTGGACCGCGCGGGCGTGATGGCGGCGGCCGAGTCGGTGACGAGCGGCGCCAGGATCGCGCCCGACCGGCTGAAGGCGGAAGTCTGGCGGGCCGCCCGCGAGCAGGGACGGCGCCGTCTTGACGGGCTGGCCGAGCGGATCGAGAGCACCGCCGAGTGGGACGATCTGGTCCTGCCGGAGGCGCAGATGGCGCAGCTTCGCGACCTGGAGCTGCACGTGCGCGAGGCCTGGCGCATCGGCGAGGACTGGGGCTGGCGCGCCAAGAGCCCGCGCGGGCTGGGCGGGGCGGCGCTGTTTGCCGGCCCGTCGGGAACGGGCAAGACCTTCGCGGCGGAAGTGCTGTCGAACCGGCTGGGCCTCGATCTCTACCGGATCGACCTCAGCCAGGTGGTCTCGAAATACATCGGCGAGACCGAGAAGAACCTGTCGCGGATCTTCACGGCCGCCGAGCGCGGCGGCGCGATCCTGCTGTTCGACGAGGCGGACTCGCTGTTCGGCAAGCGCAGCGAGGTCAAGGACAGCCACGACCGATACGCCAACATCGAGGTCAGTTACCTGCTGCAACAGATGGAGTCCTATCGGGGGCTCGCCAT
Organism: uncultured Alphaproteobacteria bacterium; assembly: GCA_963822985.1. Lineage (GTDB taxonomy): Bacteria > Pseudomonadota > Alphaproteobacteria > Rhodobacterales > Rhodobacteraceae > Thermohalobaculum. The sequence goes on from CAWGJU010000006.1 coordinate 551,067, forward strand.
CCTGACGACGAACCAGAAGAGCGCGCTGGACGCGGCGTTCCTGCGGCGATTGCGCTTCATCGTGCAGTTTCCGTTCCCGGACACTGCGGCCAGGGCCGAGATCTGGAGGCGCATCTTCCCGCATCAGACACCGACCAAGGGGCTGGATTTCGCGCGGCTGGCGCGGCTGAACCTGTCCGGCGGCTCGATCCGGTCGATCGCGCTGAACGCCAGCTATCTGGCGGCGGGCGCGGGCGGGCCGGTCACGCCGGCCCAGATCCAGACCGCGGCTCAGCGCGAATACGCCAAGCTGGAAAAGCCCTTCACCTCGGCCGAGCAGGCGGCGGCGACATGACCCGGCAGCGGATCAACCTGCGCATCGGCCGGGTGGTGGTCCGGGATGGCGAGCTGTCGGAGCAGGCACTGGGCGAGGCGATCCGGGCCGAGCTGGCCATGCGGCTGCACGGCCTAGGCGCCGTCGCGCCGCCGCGCGGCGCCATCGCCGTGGTCGACGCGGGAACCGCCGAGGGTACCGGAGGCGAGGGCGGCGGCGTCGGAGAGGCCATCGGCCGGGCGACGGCGGGAGTGCTGAAGCCGTGAGGAGCCGCGCACAAAGGCCTTTCGACCCGGTCAGCACCGCGGTTTCCGCCGCCTTGGCCGCACCCGCCCGGTCGTTGTCGCGGCCCGAGCGCGCCGATCTGGAGACGCGGCTGGGCGGCGACCTGTCGACGCTGAAGGTCCACGAGGGCCCCGCGGCCGACCGCGCCGCGGTGGCGCTGGGCGCGCGTGGCTTCGCGGTCGGCCGGCATGTGGCGCTGGAGCGCACGGCACGGCACGGCACGCTTGCGCACGAGGCGGCACACGCCCTGCAGCAGAACATGGCCGAGCCAAGGGGCAGGGTGCCCGTCGGCCGCGCCGACGCGCCGGCCGAGAGCGAGGCGCGGGCGGCTGCAGAGGGCGCGGGCCGCCCCGTCAGGGGCGGCCGGGCGCCGGCGGTGGCCCGCGACCTGGTCAGCCCCGGACGGCTGGGCGAGGTCCACCAGGGGGTCCGCGTCGAGGGACCGCCCAGGACCACCTCGACGGGCACGACGAGCACGCGGCTGCCCTGGGTGGACGGTCCGGTCTCGGACACCGCCAGCACGGCGCACCTGCTCTACAACCAGATCTTCAACTTCCTCGACATGCGGGTGTTCTCGCAGCCGGCGGGCAGCCACACGACCAGCGCCAATTTGGACGCCGACGCGGTCGCCATGCACCGGCGCGTGACCGCGCATTTCCCGCAGATCCCCTCGGTCCTCAGCGATGCCGATGTCCAGAGCAGGGTCTCGCTGTTCACGCCGTCGGTGGTGGCCGGCGACATGGGTTATCTGGACGCCTGGATGGACAATTTCATCGACCAGATGTCGGATTCCGAGGATTACCAGATCGACCCGACGAACACGAACTACCGGGCGATGATCACGCGGTTGATCAACGACCCCGACGTCAGCCCGAAGATCCTGACGCTGGCATCCGGGCAGCCCGGCTTCACGCGCGGCGAAGGCACGGCGCGCGAGATCTTCGTGCACCAGAGCGTCACCGCCGCGCGACGCCAGCCAATGCTGATCCACGAGATCGTCCATCTCTACCGCCACCAGCGCTATCGCGACTGGGTGAACGCCTCGAGGGACGAGCGCCACTACAACGAGGGCATCACCGAGTGGCTGGCCCTGCGGGTGATGACGGCGGCCGAGCGGGCGACGCGGTCGAGCTATGCCGCGCGGGTCCAGACGGTGCAGGATCAGATCGCCCAGCACGTCTCGGAGGATGGCATCGCACGGGCGTTCTTCCGGGGCGAGGTCTGGCGCCTCGAGACCCGGAGCGCCGAGGCGCGGTCGGCCTTCGAGGCCGAGACGGGGATCAGCGAGACCGGCACGCGCGAGGAGGAAATCGAGGGCTCGCGCACCGGCGCGGGCATGTTCCAGTCGGTCGTGCCGGGCGAGCATTACCGCTTCATCAGCCTCGGCAACGCCGAGGCCGAGCCGAAGGCCGAGCACGAGGCGGCGTTCCGAGCGGTCAAGACCAGCCAGTTCGACCCTGATCCCGCGGTCAAGCTGCGCTTCGTCGGCCATGCCTCGGGTCCGGGATCGGACAGCTACAACATGGGCCTGTCGCGGCGACGCTCGGTCGCCTTCTACCGCATGGCGCGGCGCGAGGGCGTGCCGTGGAACCGCATGGTCGACGCCGACCGGCCGCCGCATTTCGGCGAGAATCGGCCGACCGCGACCGAGGAGGACGTGATCACCCGCGCCTTGAACCGGCGCGTCGAGATGTTCCTGGTCCGCGGGGGCACGCCGTGAGCGAGCACGCGCAGCGGACCGCGACCGAGACCGCCGCCATCAGCGCTCGGCCGATGCGGCGGCCCTGCTCCTGCAGCGAGGCGGCCGGTGTGTCGGGGAAATGCCCGACCTGCGCGGCGAACGCGCGGCTGGGCGTGCAGCCGAAGCTGGCGATCAGCCGGCCCGGCGACCGCTGGGAGCAGGAGGCGGACCGGATCGCCGACCAGATGGTGTCGGAGCGGCCCGCGCCGGTGGTCGGCCCGCTGGCAGTCATGCCGATGGTACAGCGCCAGCCCCAGGAGGACGAAGAGGAGGAGGAGACGCTGCAGGCGAAGGCGGCCGGGCCGGGCGCGCTGCGAACCGGCGCGGCCACGGCGCAGGCCGTGCGTGCGGTCGCGGCCAACGGGTCGCCCCTGCCCCGGACGGCTCGCGCGTATTTCGAGCCGAGGTTCGGGCGGGGGCTCGGCCATGTGCGCATCCACACGGGTGCCGAGGCGCAGGCGGCGGCGCGCGGGATCCGCGCACGGGCCTATACGCTGGGGCGGAACATCGCCTTCGCCGCCGGGCAATACCGGCCCGACAGCCGCGCCGGGCGCTACCTGCTGGCGCACGAACTGACCCACACGCTGCAGCAGGGCGCGGGCCAAGGAGAGCGGACGATCCGGCGCCGGACGTTTTTCGAGGAGGTCGCGGGGCTCTTCAGCTCGGACAGTTTCTCCGAGGACGAGCTGCGGCGCTACCTTCGGACCATCACGCGCGAGAACAGCATCGAGGACTTCACGGATTCGGACAACAAGGCGCGTGCCGTCGTCAACCGGCTGCGCGACGGCGACGACCTGCTGGGTGTTCGCGATACGCCGGAGCTGCGGACGCTGCTGATCCGGGAAATGCAGTCGGGCTTCACCGGCAACGACGACGAGCGGGCGATCGTTTACCTGCTGGACACCGCCGGCGTCGATGCGCTGAACACGATGTTCGGGCGCGGCGGGCTTACCGTCGCCGCGCTGGAATCGGATTTCCAAGGACCCGAGCTGCGGCAGCTGCGGCAATTCTTCGACTACCGGTTCGAGGGCGGCCGGGCGGCGCTGGAGCGCGGCGAGGTCCGGGCGCACGAGCCGCGCACGCCGTTCGAGCAGATGACGGTCGAGCGGGCGCGGCGGCGGCTGGCGATCGTCGAGGAGCTGCTGGCGCGGGCCATGGAGGTCGATCTGCAGCGCCAGAGCGCGCTGCAATCGCGCCGCGACCTGGACCGTACCGCCTCGGACGCCGCGACGGCGATGGGGCTGCGGGCGCGAAGCGAGCGCGCCGGGGCCGAGGCCATGAACCGGGCGCCGGTGACGGTCTCGGTCACCGCGACGCGTGTCGAGTTCCGCATCCGCTTCCACGTCCGGTTCGAGGATCCGGCGATGGCCCACCGGTTCGGCGAGGTGGCCGAGACGCTGCGCCGGGGGATCGCCCTGGTCTGGAACCAGCGGCTCGGCGACGAGGTCTTCGGCGGCCGCGACTTCGCAATGGTGCCCGTGATCGAGGCGGTCGCCATGGGCGCGGCGCGCGACCGGCGGGCATATCTGCTGACAGTGCGTCCGACGGACACCGGTGCGCTCAACTATCCCGGCTGCCAGTTCGACCAGCCACCCGCCGGGGTGCCGACCTCGATCACCAACTCCGGCTGCGACGGCGGCGTGATCTCGATCCCGCCGGCGCATATCGCGCGCGCCGGCATCCTGGGCCACGAGACCCTGCACCTGTTCGGGCTGCTGGACCGGTACATCGCGATGACCGACCTGACGCCGGACGGGCGCCGGGTGACGGGGCACACGAACGTTCCCGACCGAGAGCTGGGACAGCGGCAGGACCCGCTGGGCGCGCAGGACGCGACCATCCTTCCCGAGGACTTGGCCTTTGTCTTCGACACTCAGGGCGTCTACCAGCGCGAGACCGAGCGCCGGACGGGCGGGCGCAGCGTCGCCGCGCTGCGCATCGAGGCCGAGCGACTGCGCGAGATCATCCGGCTGGGCCGCGACCCGAACTCGCTGATCCGGCCGCGCCAGGACTTCAACCGCGAGATGTTCCGATCGGCCGAGGATATCTGAGGTGACCGGCTTCCCAGGATCCCCCAAGCTGACCCGCGCCGGACTGGTGCTGATTGATCCCGACAGCGGCGCGGTCGGGCGGATCATCACCCTGCAATACGCCTCAGACAGCCTGAAGCGGCAGTTGCAGGTGCAGTCGATCCAGGACGAGCAGCACCGATCGCAGCCGCTGCGGCTGACCGGGCCGGCGGTCGAGACGATCACGATCGAGGCCGAGCTGGACGCGACCGACCAGCTGGAGTTCCCGCGCCAGAACGCGAACGCCGTCGCGGCCGGGATCTTCCCCGCCCTCGCCGCGCTGGAGATGCTGGTGCATCCGACCGTCGCGCAACTGGAACGCCAAAACGCCCAGGCGGACAGCGGCGGGTTCACGATCACGCCGGCCGAGACGCCGCTGGCGCTGTTCGTCTGGAGCCGCAACCGGATCGTGCCGGTCAGGGTCACGGACCTCTCGATCACCGAGGAGTTCTTCGACCCGGCGCTGAACCCGATCCGGGCCAGGGTCGGCATGACGCTGCGGGTGCTGAGCGTCGATGACCTGGGCTTCCGCCACCGCGGCAGCGGGCTGTTCATGGCGTATCTGCAGGCCAAGGAACAGCTGGCCGCCAAGGCCGCGACAGGCGCGCTGGGCGACTTCGGAATCGGAGGGCTGCCATGAAGAACCCGATCCAGCAGATGTTCGAGGCGGGCGTGGTCGAGCGCACCGACTTCCCGCCAGAGAGCCGCTATCACGGCGTGCCGACGGCGCAGATCACGCGGCCCGACGGGCTGATCATACCCTACCTCCGGCGCCGCTTCGCGCCAGCGCCGGAGGCGTTCGCCACGCAGCGCGTCCGCCGGATCCTGCAGGGCGAGCGGCTGGACCAGTTCACCGCCGCCGAGATCGGCGACCCGGAGGCATTCTGGATGCTGTGCGACGCCAACGGCGCGGTGTTTCCCGAGGAGCTCGAGGTCGAGGGCACCGAGGTCAGGGTGCCCCTGCCCGAGGGCATCCCCGGGCCGGACGAGGACCCGATGGCATGATCAAGGGCATCGACCTGACCGTTCTGTTCGGGCCGGGCGTGCCGGTCCCCGCTCCGCGGTCGGTCGTCGATGCGCTGCAATCGGTGACCATCCAGGAGAACTCGGGCGAGACGCAGAGCGGCTTCGACATGTTGTTCGCGCTGGAGAAGGACTCGCCCCTGAACACCATCTTCCTTCTGGCGGGCGGGGCGGCCCTGCCGATCCTGCGCGTCGCGCTGGTCGCCACGATCAACGGGCGCGCGACGTCTCTGATCAACGGCGTCGTGACGCGGACCGAGCTGACGCCGGGCACGGGCAACCAGCCGGCAATGCTGAAGGTCATGGGCCGCGACCTGACGGCGGCGATGGAGATCCTCGATTTCTCCGGGCTGCCCTATTACGGGATGCCCCCCTTCGTCCGGGTCGGACTGATCCTGGCCAAGTACGCCTGGCTGGGCGTGATCCCGCAGGTCATCCCCTCGCTGGAAGGCCCGCCGCTGCCGACCGAGCGACTGCCGCGCCACCAGGACACCGACCTCGCCTATGTCCGGATGCTGGCCGAGGAGGCGGGCTACACGTTCTTCATGAAGCCGGGCCCCGCCCCCGCGACCAGCTATGCCTATTGGGGGCCCGAGGTGCGGATCGGCGAGGTGCAGCCGGCGCTGACCATCGACGCCGGCAGCCCGACCAATGCCGAGGAGCTGCGCTTCACCTTCAACAAGGACGGAACCGAGATACCGGTCGTCTACATCCAGAATTCGCTGACAAAGGTCCCGATCCCGATCCCGATCCCCTCGGCAATCCCGTTCCAGCCACCGCTTGGCGCGATCCCGCCGCTGCCGCCCAGGATCGCGCGGCTGCGCAACACCGCCCGGCTGAACCCGATGGAGGCGCTGGTGCTCGGGTTCTCCTATGCCGCGCGGCACTCGGACGCCGTGTCGGGCAGCGGCAAGCTTGACGTGGTCCGCTATGGCCGCGTGCTGCGGGCGCGCGGGCTGGTCGGCGTGCGCGGGGCGGGCCGCGCGTTCGACGGCGTCCACTACGTCGACAGCGTGACGCACGAGATCGGGCGCGGTTCGTACAAGCAGTCCTTCACCCTGAAACGCAGCGGGCTCCTGCCCACGCAGGCATCCATACCGGCATGACGGAAACCTACTACGGCAAGTATCGCGGCACGGTCGTGAACAATCTGGACCCAATGCTGATCGGGCGCATCCAGGCGACCGTTCCCGACGTCTCCGCCCTGTCGCTGACCAGCTGGGCCATGCCGTGCTTCCCGATGGCCGGGACGCAGACCGCCGCGATGGGCGTACCGCCGATCGGCGCCGGGGTCTGGATCGAGTTTGAGCGCGGCGACCCCGACTATCCGATCTGGACGGGCTGCTATTTCGGCTCGGCCGCCGAAGTGCCGGCGCTGCACCAGCTGACGCCGCCCGGCGTCTCGGCGGTGACGATCCAGACGCTGCTGCAGAACGGGATCACGGTCACCGACCTGCCGGGGCCGACCGGCGGGATCGTGCTGAAGACCGCCGCCGGCGCCTCGCTGATCGTGAACGACACCGGCATCTACATCCAGAACGGCCGGGGCGCCTCGATCACCATGACCGGCCCGACGGTCACGGTGAACAACGGCGCGCTGACCGTCATCTGAGGAAACGAAGGACCATGCCCGGACCCATCCTGCACCTCGGCGCCACCGTTACCTGCAGCCATGGCGGGCAGGCGACGCCGGCGGCGCCCTTCGCCCGGGTGCTGGTGTCGGGCCAGCCGGTCGTCACGCAGTCCTCGCCCTGGCTGATCGCCGGCTGCGGTTTCGTGCCGCCCGGCGGCAACGGTCCCTGCGTCAACGGCACCTTCATCACCGCCGCGACGCGGGTGCTGGCCGGCGGCGTGCCCGTCGTGCTGCAGGACGGCGTGACCATCTGCACGCCGACCGGCACGCCGATGCTGCCGCTGCAGGCGCAGACGCGCGTGATCGGGAGCTGAGCGATGGTCCAGGTCGACTTCCCGTACCACTTCGACGGCCGCGAGCGCACCGCCACGGCCAGCGAGGCAAAGCATGTCCGCGACCTGATCGAGCAGATCCTGTTCACCGCGCCCGGCGAGCGGGTCAACCGGCCGGAGTTCGGCGGGGGCGTGCTGCAGCTGGTGTTCGCCCCGGCCAGCCCCGAGGCGGCGGCGACGGCCGAGTTCATGATCCGCGGCGCGCTGCAGCAGTACCTGGGCCAGCGGATCGAGGTCGCAGACGTCCGCGCCGAGGCCGAGGAGTCGACCATGCGCATCCGGATTTCCTACCGGCTGCTGCGCGACGGGACCGAGCAGGTGGCCGAGTTCGAGATGGGAGGGACATCGTGATCTTCCATTGCTGCGACGAACGCCGCCGCGAGCTGGTGCTGAACAGCACCGCGCCAGACCTGAACGGGATCGACTTCCTCGAAGTGCTGGACGGCGAGGCGCCCGAGACGACGCCCAGGCAGCGCACGCTGCTGGTCCGCTTCCTGAAGGACGCGCCGCCGCTGACGCCGGAAAACCTGGAACTGACCGGCGGCGAGCGCATCACCGGCGTCGGCATCGAGTGGGTCACGCACGCTGACGCTCCCGACACCTCGCTCTTCGAGCCGGAGGAGGACGGGCTGGCAGGCCTGCTGACCAATTTGCCGGCCGCCGGCCAGGTGATCGCGATCCGCACCACCTCGCATGGCGACCACGCGAGCTACACGCTGCGGCTGGTGAACGCGCCCGGCGCGCTGTCGCCGCCACCGGGGATCGACCGGCTGCTGGCGCAGATCCGGTTTTCGTTCAAGGTCGAGTGCGAGACCGATTTCGACTGCGCGCCGGTGCAGATCTGCCCGGACGATGCGCCCGAGCCGCCGGCGATCTCCTACCTCGCCAAGGACTACCGCAGCTTCCGCCGCCTGATGCTTGGCCGGATGGCGCAGAAGATGCCCGACTGGCGCGAGCGCAACGTCGCGGATCTGGGCATCACGATGGTCGAGCTGCTGGCCTATACCGGCGACCGGCTGAGCTATGCACAGGACGCCGTGATGACCGAAGCCTACCTTGGGACGGCGCGGCGGCGGTCCTCGGTCCGACGCCATGCGCGGCTGGTCGACTACCACATGCACGACGGCGGCAACGCTCGGGTCTGGGTGCAGGTCCGGGTCGACGCGGACGGCGTGACCATCCGCAAGGGCGACGAGCAGTTCCTGACGCGCATTCCCCGCTTCGACACCGTGCTGACCCCCGACATGCGCGACCGGGCGTTGGGCCACGCGCCGCTGGTCTTCGAGCCGCTGCACGACAAGGAGCTGTTCGCCGGCTATAACGAGATCGACTTCTATGAATGGGGCAGTGCCGATTGCTGCCTGCCCAAAGGGGCGACGCGGGCGACGCTGGCGGGCGACTATCCGAACCTCGTCCCGGGCGACATCCTGATCTTCGAGGAGCGGGTGGGACCGCGCACGGGCCGGGTGGCGGACGCCGATTCCATGCACCGCCACGCGGTGCGGCTCGCGGCGGTGGCGGCCGGGCTGACGGACGAGCTGACCATCCCCGATGGCGGGACGGCCGCGCCCATCACCGAGATCCGCTGGGCCGGGGAGGACGCGCTCCCCTTCCCGTTCTGCGTCTCGTCCACGCTGGACGACGAGATCGGCGGCGGGCCCATCACGCGCGTCTCGCATGCCTTGGGCAACATCCTGCTGGCCGACCATGGCCGCATGATCGCGGGCGAGGAGCTGCCGGCCGTGCCGCAGCCGCATCTGAGCCTGATGCCCGAGCCGACCGGCGAGCCCTGCGACCGCGCCGATCCGGTCCCGGTGGCGGTGCGCTATCGGCCGGTGCTGAAGCTCGGCCCGGTCACGCAGGCCAAGCAGAGCTTCGACCCGGAGACACAGGCTCCCGTCGACTACGACCCTTCCGCCAATCCCTCGGCCTTCGCCGCGATGGAGCAGAGTGTCGACGGACGGCGCCCCGCGGTCGCGCTGGAGAGCGACGCCCTGCCCGTCCCGGAGCCTTGGGACGCGCGGCGCGACCTGCTGCAATCCTATGCCGACGACCGGCATTTCGTGGTCGAGACCGAGAGCGACGGCCAGGCGCGGCTGCGCTTCGGCGACGACCTGAACGGGCGGCGGCCGAACTCGGGGACCGGGTTCACGGCGAGCTACCGCGTCGGCAACGGCACGGCGGGCAACATCGGCGCGGACGCGCTCAGCCACGTCGTCACGACGCAGGGCGGGATTCTCGGCATCCGCAACCCGCTGCCCGGCACGGGCGGGCGCGAACCCGAATCGATCGAGGAGGTCCGCAAGGCCGCCCCCCATGCCTATCGCCGGCAGGAGCGCGCGGTGACGGCCGAGGATTACGGCGAGGTCGCGCGCCGCCATCCGGACGTGCAGCGGGCCGTGGGCACCTTCCGCTGGAACGGGCACGGGCACACGGTCTTCGTCACGGTGGACCGCTATGGCGGGCGGCCGGTGACGCCGGACTTCGAAGCCGAGCTTCGGGTCTTTCTCGAACGCTACCGGATGGCCGGCTACGACCTCGAGATCGACGCGCCGCGCTTCGTCCCGCTGGAGCTGGCGCTGTTCGTATGCGCCAGCCGGGATCATTTCCGCGCCCAGGTGCGGCGCGACGTGCTGCAGGTGCTGGGCACCTCGCGGCTGCCCGACGGGCGTCTGGGGCACTTCCACCCGGACAATCTCAGCTTCGGCGACCCGGTCCAACTGAGCCCGATCTATGCCGCCGTGATGTCGGTCGAGGGCGTCGCCTCGGCCAAGGCGCAGGTCTTCCGCCGGCGCAACAGCACCTCGGCCACCCCGCTGGAGGACGGGGTGATCGAGATGGGGCGGCTGGAAATCGCGCAGCTGGAGAACGACAGGAACTTCCCCGAGCGGGGCTCGATCGAGATCGAGATGGGGGGCGGGAAATGAGCGACCGGCCCATTCGCATCGGCCATGCCGACGACGACCCCGCGCCCGACGCCACCTGCGGGTGCTGCAAAGGGACGACGCTGTCGACGCCGCAACCCGCGAAGAACCGGCCGGGGCTGGGCGCCATCGACTATCGGGTCGGCGATCACGGCCGGTTCAAGGCATCGATGCTGGCGCGGCTGGCGTCGTCCGGCTCCCCCGCCCTGCGCGGGCTGGGCACGCGGGACGACGACGACTTTTCCGTCGCCCTGATCGATGGCTGGGCGACCGTCTGCGACGTGCTGGGCTTCTATCAGGAGCGACACGCCAACGAGGCGTACATCCAGACGGCGCTGGAGCACCTGTCGATCACCGAGATCGCGCGCCTGATCGGCTATCGCCTGAACCCCGGATCGGCGGCCGAGGCCGACCTGATCCTTACCATGGAGGATCCGCCGGGCGCCGAGCCCGACGTGGCCGAACTGACCATCCCCGCCGGGACGCGCGTCCAGAGCCAGCCGGGGCCGGACGAGACACCCCAGACCTTCGAGACGCTGGAGGAGCTGGAGGCCCGCGTCGAGTGGAACCGGATGAAGGCGCGCCGGAACCTGCGGGTGACGCTGGCGCAGGGGGCGACGGGCACCTGGCTGAAGGGGCAGGCGACGGGGCTGAGCCCCGGCGACGCGGTGCTGCTCGTCCATCCGCAGCGCGGCGTCCCGGGAAGTCCCGGCTTCTCGACCAAGTCTTCGCTCTGGGCGTTCCGCCGGCTGAAGAGGGTCGAGCCTGACGCCGCCCTGGACCGGACCTGGGTGGAGTGGGAGAGCCCGTTGGGCGCCGTCAGCCCAGTCGGAGAGACGGAGCCCGTGCACAGCTTACATGTGCTGCGCAAGCAGGCCGCCCTGTTCGGCCACAACGCGCCGCATCCTCTCGTGCTGACCAAGGAGGCACGGGATGCGTTCGGCTACGCGGGCGGGACCATTCCGACGAACTCGCCGTCGCACATCATCGGCACGGCCGCCAACCCTGGCGACTGGAACTTCGCGGACGAGGTCGACGACGCGGCGATCCCGCTGGACGCCGTCCACAAGGAGGTCGTCAAGGACAGCTGGGCGGTTCTGACCGCGCCCGGCGGCGCGACCCTGCTCTACAGGGCCGTCAGCGCCGACACGGACGCGGCGGCGAAATACGCGATCAGCGGCAAGGCGACGCGCATCGTGCCCGACCGCGACGGGTGGACCGCGTCCTTCGCGGGCCAGTACCGCCGCGTCTCGGTCTTCGGCGGCAGCCAGCAGCTGGAGCTGGCCGACGCGCCGGTCCACTTCCCCGTCTTCGGCAAGGAGATCGAGCTCGACGCGAACGTCACCGGCCTGACCGGGGACCGCGTCCTCTATGTCAGCGGACGGCTGGCGCAGGTGCTGGTCGCGGTGCCCTTCCTGGACGTGTTCCCGATCGGCTCGACCAAGAGCCGGTACAGGCTGGGCGCCCGCCTGACCCTGGTGCTGCCGCCGGTCCCGCTGCCGGCCTGGTTCCTGCCCGCCCTGCAGCCGCTGGCAATGTTCGCGTTCCAGGACGAGGACGGGCTTTTCAGCCTCGCCATCGCGCCCGCCTGGTTCTTCACGGCGGTGGTGTCCACCGAGGACGCGCCCAGCTTCACCGAGCGGGCCGTGCTGGACGAACTGAAGCCCGCCGCGCCGCCGCAGAATGTCCGGCTAATGCTGAGGTCGGCGCTGCAGGCGGTCTATGACCGCGCCACAATGGTCGTGCACGGCAACATCGCGCATGCCTCGCATGGCGAGACGGCGACCGAGATCCTGGGCGGCGGGAACGCGGCGAAGCCCTTCCAGGCCTTCGAGCTGAAGCAGAACCCGGTCACCCATTTGGTCGCTGCGACCGAGAACGGCGTCGAGTCCACGCTGACCGTGCGCATCGACGGGGTGGAGTGGGAGGATAAGCCCGACCTCTATCGGCGCGGGGCGACATCGCGGGTGTTCACCACGGCCCTCGATGACCAGGGCGTAACCACGATCCAGTTCGGCGACGGCGTCTCGGGCGCCCGCCCGCACGCCGGCCGCGACAACATCCAGGCGGAATACCGCAAGGGCCTGGGCGCCGCAGGCAGTGTCCGCGCCGGCCAGCTCTCACTGGCGCTGGACCGTCCGCTGGGGCTGAAGGAGGTGACGAACCCGCTGCCCGCCGATGGCGGATCGGACGCCGAGACGTCGAAGACCGCGCGGCGGAACGCGCCGATCTACACATTGACGCTGGGGCGCGTCGTCTCGGTGACCGATTACCGGGACTTCGCGCTGGGCTATCCAGGGGTCGCCATGGCAGACGCGCGCTGGATCTGGCGGGGCGAGGCGCGGCGGATCGTCGTCACCGTCGCGGGCGACGGCGGCAAGGCGGTGCCGAAGGGCGGCACGCTGCATGCCGCGCTGCTGGACGCCTATCGCCGGTATGGCGACCCGTTGGTCATGTTCGACCTTGTGTCCTACCAGCCGCGCACGTTCCGCCTGGGCATCCGCGTCGCCGTCGACGACGCCTGCGACGAAGCGCAGGTGCTGAAGGACGTCGAGACTGCCCTGCGCGAGGCCTATTCTTTCGAGAACCGGGACTTCGCACAGCCCGTGGCGCTGAGCGAGGTGGCGGCGAAGGCGCATGCCGTGAAGGGCGTCGCCGCCGTCGACATCGACAAGCTCTATCGCACTGCCGCGCCGCAGAACGAGCCCAAGGACAACATGCTGCTGCAGTCGCTGACCGGGCGGACCGACGATGCCGGCATTCTGCTGGCGGCCGAGATCCTGACGCTGGACCCCGGCCCGCTGGACAGGCTGGAGGTGACGACATGAACCGGATCACCCCCGAGGCGCTCTACCGGCTGCTGCCCGCCATCCACCGGCTGCGCGACGCCGAGGAGGGCGAGCCGCTGAAGGCGCTGGTCGGCATCCTGGCCCGCGAGGGCGCGGTGGTGGAGGAGAACATTGAGCAATTGTTCGATGATCTCTTCATCGAAACCTGCGCGCCTTGGGCCGCGCCCTATGTCGGCGGGGTGATCGGCTACAAGCCGCTGCACCCGGTCGAGGGGCTGACCGCCGGGACGCGGGCCGAGGTGGCCAACACCATAGGCTACCGCCGCCGCAAGGGCACGGCCGCGGTGCTGGAGCAACTGGCCCGCGACGTGACCGGATGGCCTGCGGCGGCCGTGGAATACTTCCAGCGCGTGGCGACCTGCCAGCATGTGAACGTGGTCCGGGCGGACCACCACGCGACGCCCGACCTGCACGACCCGCTGGACCTGGAGAGGCCGGGCGGGGCGTTCGATCGGGTGGCGCGCTCGGTCGACATGCGCTCGATCACGCAGGGACCGACGCGCAAAAGCATCGGCGGCAGGCACAATCTTCCGAACATCGGCATCCACCTCTGGCGGCTGGGCGCGCACCGGGCAACGAATGCGCCAACGACGCAGGTGGACGGTCGACGCTACCTGTTCGATGCGCTGGGAGCGCCGCGCCAGCTGGTCAACCGGCAGGAGGCCGAGCGCGAGATCACGACGCTGGCCAAGCCGATCAACGTGCCGGGCGACATCACGCGGCGGATGCTGGACGCCGACCCGACGCTGTGGGTGCGGGGCACCCAACCGGGCGGGTTGCGCGCCTTCGAGATCTTCGTCGACGGCACCCCGATTGCGGTGACGCGCCTCCAGGCCTGTGATCTGTCCGACGACGGGCCGAGCTGGAACCACTCGCCGCATGAGCCGATCGACCCGGCCGAGCTGGCCGAGATCGAGGGGGCGCCGGGGCCCGAGGCGCCGGCACCGAACGCGCTCGTCCGGGTCGACCCCGAGCTTGGCCGGATCGCCTTTCCCAACCAGGAGACGGGCGAGGTCCGGGTCAGCTTCCACACCGCTTTCCCCGCGCCCATCGGCGGGGGCGAGTACAACCGCGCCGCCAGCATCGCGCCGCCGGAGCGCGGCGGCGCACTGATCCGCTTCCCGGCCAGCGGGCACGCCAGCATCCAGGATGCGCTGGACGACCTTCCCGCCGCGGGCGGCATCGTCGAGGTCGACACGAACGACGTCTTCGAGGCGCCCAGCGCGATCGCGGCGCCGGCCGGGACCCAGGTCGGCCTACGCGCCGCCGACGGCGCCCGGCCAATCCTGCGCGGGACGGACCCGATCGAGATATCCGGCGGCGCGGATGCGCGCGTCCTGCTGAACGGATTCGTCGTCGACGGCGCGCCCGTGCACATCCTCCCGGACGGCGGCGGCGCCTCGCTCGGCTCGGTCCACTTCGACCACCTGACGCTGATCCCGGGCCTGTCGTTCACCGCCGAGGGCGCGCCGCAGACGCCGGGGGCCGAGGGCCTGCGGGTCACGGCGACCGGGGTCGAGCTGACCATCCGCAGGTCGGTCACCGGACCCATCCGGATGACGGACACCACGAACGCGCGCATCGAGGACGGCATCGTCGACGCCGCCGCCGCCATGTCCCGCGACAGCCCGGAGGGATGGGCGATTACCGGGCTGGCCACCGACCAGCCGGCAGGCGCGCTCACGATCCTGACGTCGACGATCATCGGCCGTATCCTGGCGCGCGCGTTGCCGCTGGTCTCCGACTCGATCCTGTTCGGCCGCGATCCCGGCGACGGCGTGGTGCCCGTGCGATCCATGCGGCGGCAGGACGGGTGCATCCGGTTCAGCTTCGTGCCCGACGGGTCGATCACGCCGCGCCGCTATCGCTGCCAGCCGCAATTCGCCATCGACCAGGCCGTGGCGGCGCGCCAGGCCGAGACGGGCACCCAGATAACCCAGGCCGAGCGCGCCCTGATCGCGGCGCGGATCGTCCGCTGGCTTCGCCCCAGCTTCACCGCGCTGTCCGCCAGTGCACCCGCCTATGCCCAGCTCCGTCGCATGGCGCCCGCCGAGATCCGGGCCGGCGCGTCCGATGAGGGCGAAATGGGCGCCTACCACATGCTGTTCCAGCCGCAGCGCGAGGCGAACCTGCGCATCCGGCTGGAGGAATACCTCCGCTTCGGTCTCGAGGCGGGGCTGTTCTTCGAAACCTGACGCCGAAGACCGAATGCGAGAGGACAAGCCCCATGAGCGGCGACCACAGCAGAGACAGCTTCGATTCGCTGCGGGACTATGCGGGTGTCTTCCTCCAGCAGGGACGCCCGGTGCTCGATTCCGACTGGAACGAGATGGTCAGGGTCGTCGAGCGGCGCATCCGCGCGGGCACGGTCGACACGATCGGGCGGGCCGTGGTCCCGCGCGAGACGATGCACGGGTTCGAGATCCGGGCCACGGCGGACCATTCGCTCGAGATCGGCCGGGGGCGGCTCTACCTGGACGGGATGCTCCTGGAATGCCGCGGGGCGGCCGATTTTCCGGGCTCCGTCGATACCGATCTGGCGGCGCCCGTCTTCGACCGCGCCCGCCCCGGCGACGACGGGCCCGAGGGCGTGCTCGATGAGTTGATCTCGGCCGATGGCGGCGATTTCCTGACCTACGCGGACCAGCCCTACTGGCCGAACCCCGAGCCCCTGCCGGAGGCGAACGGCCCGTACCTCGTCTACCTGGTCGCCTGGCAGCGCGAGGTCACGCCGCTGGAGGCGCTCGATCTGCTGGAGCCGGCGCTCGGCGGCATCGACACAACGACCCGCTGGCAGACCGTCTGGCAGGTGCGTGCCCTCTCCGACATAGGCCCGGACGTCACCTGCGAGACGCCGGAGGGCCAGCTGGAGATCTGGCAGCGGACCATCGCGCCGTCGACGGCGCGCCTGACGACCGGCACCGTCGACGTCGAGGATCCGGAGGATCCCTGCCTCATCCCGCCGACGGACGGCTACACTGGGCTCGAGAACCAGTTCTACCGCGTCCAGCTGCACAGCGTCGGCGACAGCCAGGCCGACGCGAGCTTCAAGTTCTCGCGCGAGAACGCCTCGGTCGCGGCAGCCATCGAAAGCTTTGACGCGGCGAGCAGCCGGATCACGCTCGGCCGGATCGGCCGTGACGACCTGTTGCGCTTCCAGGCCGGCAACTGGGTCGAGATCACCGACGACATCCGCGAGTTCGACCACCGCTCGGGCCAGATGCTCTATGTCGACCTCGTCAACGAGGAGACCCGCGAGGTCGAGCTGGTCGGCACTATCGCCACCGACCTGATCCCGACCGGCGTCGGAGGCGACACCGCCCAGGCGCGCCGCAGCCGGTTGGTGCGCTGGGACCAGAAGGGCCAGATCCGCCGGACCGACACCAACGAGGTCTGGGCGGACCTCGATGCGCCCGCTTCGGACGGGTTGATCGGGGTCCCGCCCGCCGGTGTCGAGCTGATGCTGGAGTCCGGCGTCACCGTCTCGTTCTCGACCGCGGAGGGAACAGGCGGGTTCCGCGAGATGGACGCCTGGAGCTTCTGGGCACGCACGGCCGGAACCCGGATCCAGATCCTGGCCGAGGCCCCGCCGCAATCGGTCCAGCGCCACTATGCCAAGCTCGCCATCGTGACCTTCCCCGAATCCGAGGACGATTGCCGCGAGTTCTGGCCCCCGGCCGTCCCCACGGCCACCTCCGAGGGCTGCGCCTGCACCGTCTGCGTGACGCCCGAGAGCCACCGGACCGGGCAGATGACGATCCAGACCGCCATCGACTCGCTCCCGGAGGCCGGCGGGACGGTCTGCCTGTCGGCGGGGTTCTATGCGCTGCGCGAGCCCGTGCGAATTCGCGGGCCTGACAGCCGTCACGCTGACCGGCCAGGGCATGGGCACTGTCCTGGGCTACCAGGGCGATGAGAGCGCCATCGAGATTGCACGCGCGGTCGACGTGCAGGTCGAACGCCTGAGCATCCTGGCCGCGCCGTCAGGCGAGGACGCCAGCGGCATTCCGCTGCCCGTGCACGGCGTCACGGCGACGAACACCGTCTTCCTGGCGCTGAGGCGCCTCGCCGTCCTGGTCGGCGCCTTCGGCGAGGCGCGCAACGACCACGGGATCTCGCTGGACGGGCTGGCCATCGGCGCCAAGATCGAGGAGTGCCTGGTCATCGCGCCGTTCGGGATCGGGTCGTTCTCGGCCTCTGAACCGGACAATGCGGGACCGAACTACCTCGCGCTGGCCGAGTTCCGGGCTATCGACAACATCGTCTTCTCCAGCCGCGCCGCCGTCGGGTTCGCCGGCACCGTCCTGTCCATCGCGGGCGTGACGGTGGCGCGGAACCTGCTGATCGGGATCGAGAGCGGCATCCGGCTGAACTGGCTGGAGCTGCCGACGGGCGGGACCTCGGTCGAGGGCAACACGATCTTCGCCAATACGGACGCGGCCGTGTTCGGCGTGACCGATCTGCGCATGCAGGACAACGAGGTCAGCGGCGGCCCAGACACCGGCGACGGCGTGCGGCTGGTGCCGAACGTCGTGCCGAGCTTGCCGACCTCGGCAGAGATCGTCGGCAACCACATCAGCGACCTGGCGGGCTCGGGCATCGCGATCCAAGGCGTGCACGACGCCCTGCTGATCAAGCGCAACATGATCCGCCGCTGCGGGCTGGCGGGCATCTTGACTGCGCCCGAGGCGATCATCCGGCACATTTCGCTCGACAACAACGTCATCGAGAACATCGCCGGCATCGCCGATAACAGCGGCGTCGGCGGCGCCGCCGGCATCAGCATCACGCGGGCGCTGGGGGGCCAGGTGATCGGCAACTCGATCCACGCGGTCGGGCGCACGATGCCCGAGGCTTCGGTTTCGGCGGGCATCGCCATGCAGGGGCTGGGCGCGATGTCCATCGCCGAGAACACGATCTCCGAGATCGGCCCCGACCTGCCGCGGGCCCGGGCGACAGCGATCATGGTCCGGCCGCCCTTCCTCCAGCTCTCGGTCCAATCGAACCGGCTGAACGGCGTCGCCGTCAGGCGGGACGCGACGACGGGCTGGATGGCCATCGAGATCGGCGTCGCGGGACCGGCGGACGAGATCAATCCCGAGATCGGCAGGACACCTGCCCTGACCGGCGTTATGGCCGACATCCCCGGCGTTGCGCCGAACGCGGTGGGCTTCGCCGCCATCGGCGAGTCGCTCTACAGCCTCTCGCGAAAAGACGCCTTCGCCATCGCGCAGCTCAGGGCCAGCCAGGTCGCCGTGCAGACGAACCAAGTGTTCCATGCCGCGCCTCCGGGGCGGGCCATGATCTCGATCGTCGACACCGCCGCCTCGGCCGTGGGCTTCAGTCACAATCAGTGCGAGATCGACGGCGGCGGCGGCGACGTCCGGACGATCGTTCTGATCGGGGCGCCGCGCATCACGGCAGCCTCAAACGTCGTGCGCCACCGGAGCGACTCGCTGTCGATTCTCCTCAGCACCACCGAGAACGGCGCCGCGACGCCGATGGGCAACATCACCTCCGGCTCGATTGAGCTGGTGCCGGCCGGACTGAACCCGCCGTTCAGAGAACTGAACCTGATGGGCGTCAACTGACGAGGCGTCTAGGGAGACACGGAATGCAGAGATCGTTCGCCACCGTGAAGTCGGAAAGGACCATCGCCACACTGGCCAAGCGGCTGTTCGACATCCAGGGCGCAAGCGCGAGCGAGGCGCAGAAGATCGCAGAGGCCGCGCTGCTGCGCGCCAATCCGGAGCTGGTCGGCGCCGGTGGCTTCAAGCCGGGCCGGATCGTCGTGGTGCCGTCGGACACGGGCCTGAAGCCGACCGATCGCGTGACGGCGCCGGAGGGCGGCGTCGAGGGCGCGCTGGCGGACACGGCGATCCGCCTGAAGCTGGCCGGGCAGCTGCTGGACGACGAGCTGGAAAAGGATGCCGCCAAGGCCGAGAAGTCCCTCTCGCAACTCGCTGACGACGAGTTCGTGGCCCAGCTGAGGAAGGCCGCCCCCGAGGGCGCGCGTCTGATCCCCGACATCCGGAAAGCCATCGAGGACCGGACCGCGTCCAACGCCAGGGTCAAGGCGCAGTTCGCCTCGGCGCTGGAGCAGGGATCGAAGGAGCTGGAGCGGCTGATGACGCTGGCGAAACGCGACAGGTGACGGCTACGCCCGCCTCGACCCGGGCGTCGATCCGAGGATAGGTGTGGCGGTTGCCTGAGGGGGCAGCGTCGGCGAGCGCTGAATGCTGGTCTGCCGTGCCGCCAGGAAAGAGCGATTACTTTGCCGCCGAACTGTGAACAGTATATGCGGTGGTGGCTCTATAGCGCCATCCGCTGTCGGCGCCCATTGCGCGTGCTCCCGTTTTCCACCCAAACAGATGACCGAGGGGATGAACCATGAAGGCAATTCGCAACTTCTGCACCATTTTGCTGGTCGGCGCGCTCGCGGCCTGCGCAACGCAGACCGAAAGCGAGAAGGGCGTCGAGCGGTCGACGCTGGTCCAACAGGCGCGGGCGTCGCTGACCGAGCTCTATGGCCTCAGGCAGGTCGCGAAGACCCTGTCGACCGACGCCCAGGGCGTTCTCGTCTTCCCGTCGATCGTGTCGGCGAGTTTGGTCGTCGGCGGCCAGACCGGGGACGGCGTCCTCTTCGTCGACAACCAGCCGGTCGCCTACTACGACGTCTCCGGGCTGTCGTTCGGCTTCCAGGCCGGCGGACAGGCGTACAGCCAGGTGCTGATGTTCATGACGCCCGAGGCGCTCGCCAAGTTCCGCGACGGCGCCGGCTTCGAGGTCGGCGTTGATGGCGGCGTGACCGTCGTCGACGCGGACCTCGCCACCAGGCTCAACACCAACAACCTGCAGAACGACATCGTCGCCTTCATCTTCAGCGGTTCGGGCCTCGCCGGCGGCGTGGCGCTCGACGGCACCAAGTACACGAAGAAGGACCTCTGACCTCGGCGTTCAGAGCTGTGCGAACAGCCGGGGCGGGTGACGGACCTTCGCGGGAGACCGAGCGATGAAGGCAGCGGACCTGGCCCGGCGCCACCGGGTGACCGACGGCACCAAGTTCCGGCTCGCCAATGTCGATCCCGACGACACCGGCGGGCTCGACATTGACAAGAGCGAGGCCAAGCAGCTCCTCGAGGACGGCATCAAGGACCTGCGCAAGCTGCAGGAGCGCCTGTATGCCGAGGGCAAATGGGCCGTCCTGATGGTGCTGCAGGCGATGGACGCCGCCGGCAAGGACAGCGCCATCGAGCACGTCATGACGGGCATCAACCCGCAGGGCTGCGACGTCCGCTCGTTCAAGGCCCCCGGCCCGGTCGAGCTTCAGCACGACTTTCTCTGGCGACACGCGCTGGCGCTGCCGGCGCGCGGCCGCATCGGCATCTTCAACCGCTCGCATTACGAGGAAGTGCTGGTGGTCCGCGTCCATCCCGAGATCCTTCGGGGCCGCGACGTTCCGGGCGAGTTGATCGACGAGCACATCTGGCAGCGCCGCTTCGAGAGCATCCGCGGCTGGGAGCGCCACCTCGCCGAGACGGGCACTGTCGTCCTGAAGTTCTTCCTGCATATCTCCAGGGACGAACAGGCCCGCCGCTTCCTCGACCGCATCGACGAGCCCGACAAGAACTGGAAGTTCTCGTTCGGCGACCTCGAGGAGCGCAAGCGCTGGGACGACTACATGGCCGCTTACGAGGACGCCATCCGCAACACCGCCTGCCCGCACGCCCCGTGGTACGTCGTCCCGGCCAACAACAAATGGTATTCTCGCCTGGTGATCGCGGCCGCCCTCGACGACGCCCTGCAGGGCATCGACCCGAAATTCCCCGAGGTCACCGCCGAGGACCGCCGCCGCATGCAGGAGCACCGCGCCGCATTGGCCAGCGAGGCGAGGCGGACGGGCAAAAAGACGGGCTGACGCCACGAATGACCCGCAGTCGAGAGCCGACTGTGGCGCCGGTTCGGCTAAGGCCCCGACATGAAGAATGGGGCCACGCCGTCAGATCGGCCGGCCCTTGGCGTCGCGGTCGCCCTGGCGCTCGATCACCTTGGCGATGACGCCGTTCATATAGGCGCGCAGCACCGCATTCATGCGGCGCTGATAGCCGTGGCCGAGGCCGCGATACCATCTCAGCATCTCGGCATCGAGCCGGATCGTCACCCGCTCCTTGCGCGGCTCGACCGGCGCCTTGCGTTCGAGCTCGGCCCAATCGCGCGGCATCACCGCCGTGCGGCGCGCCAGCAGCTCAAGGTCGGCCTCCTGCTCCTCCAAATCGGCCAGCATCAGCGCATAGGCGCGCTCCTCGGCCTTGGTTCGTCTGCGTTCACTGTCCATCGTCGCCCTCGACTGTCCGCTCGCCATCTTTGCGCATTCGCGTAAAGTTTCGCTCAACGAGGCCTGAAAGCATGTCTCTGGCGCAGCGTCGGCACGCATGCGGTACGCAAGTCATACGCTTGCGGCACGCTTGCACGCCTGTTTCACGCTCGCTTTTCTGCCGCCCATTGAACGCCCCCGGGCCGCCCTTGCATTCCCCGCCCGGCGCGGGTATATGCCGCCCCTTCCCGGAGGACGGATAGAACGCGTTGCCTCTCGTATGCGGGGTCCGGGGAGTTTCACCCGCATTTTGAAGCGCGCCGGACAAGGACGCGAGCCATGGCTCTCTACGAGCACGTCTTCATCGCGCGTCAGGACCTCTCGAACCAGCAGGCCGAGGGCCTGATCGAGCATTTCGGGCAGATCCTGACCGACAATGGCGGAACGCTGAGCGGCACCGAATATTGGGGCCTGCGCACACTCGCCTACAAGATCAACCGCAATCGCAAGGGCCATTACGGCTATATGAAGTCGGACAGCCCGGCCGCCGCCGTCCAGGAGATGGAGCGGCTGATGCGCTTGCACGAGGACGTCATGCGCGTGCTCACCGTCAAGGTTGACGAGCACGAGGAGGGCCCCTCGGCCGTCATCCAGGCCAAGTCCAGCCGCGACGACCGCCGCGGCGGCCGCGACCGCGACGACCGCGGCCCGCGCGGGGACCGGGGCGGTGATCGGGGCGGCCGCGACCGCGACGACCGCCCGCCCCGCCGCGACCGCGACGACCGCGCCCCGCGTGAGGAGAGAGCATAATGGCCCGCCGTCCGTTTTTCCGCCGCCGCAAGTCCTGCCCGTTTTCGGGCCCGAACGCGCCGGTCATCGACTACAAGGACGTCAAGCTTCTCCAGCGCTTCGTCTCCGAGCGCGGCAAGATTGTCCCGTCCCGCATCACCGCCGTCTCTTCCAAGAAGCAGCGAGAGCTCGCCCGCGCCATCAAGCGCGCGCGCTTCCTCGCGCTGCTTCCGTACTCGATCCAGTAAGGGGGCCTTGAGATGCAGGTTGTTCTGCTGGAGCGCGTGGAGAAACTGGGCCAGATGGGCGAGGTCGTCACCGTCAAGGACGGCTATGCGCGCAACTACCTGCTGCCGCAGGGCAAGGCGCTGCGTTCGACCAAGGCGAACCTGACCCGCTTCGAGCGCGAGCGGGCGCAACTCGAGGCGCGCAACCTCGACCTGAAGAAGGAGGCCGAGGCGGTCGCGGCCAAGCTCGACGGGCAGCAGTTCGTCATCATCCGTCAGGCCTCGGAGGCCGGCGCGCTCTATGGCTCGGTCGCGGCCCGCGACGTCGCCGAGGCGGCGACGCAAACGGGGTTCACGGTCGAGCGACGGCAGATCGTGCTCGACCGTCCGGTCAAGGAGCTCGGGCTGCACCCGATCCGCATCGTGCTCCACCCCGAGGTCGACGCAACGATCCGGGTCAACGTGGCGCGCAGCCAGGACGAGGCCGCGCTGCAGGCCAGCGGCCGCTCGATCCAGGACGTGCGCGCCGAGGAGGAGGCCGAGGCCGAGTTCGACATCGCCGAGCTCTTCGAGGACATGGGCGCCGCGGCCGGCGACGACATGGGCGAAGGCCCTGCCCCCGTCATCGAGACGGACGACAGCGAGGATCCGCGCCGCTGAGGCGGCCGACTGAGACCGCCGATCGGAGCGCCCCGATGAACGCGAGGCCGGGGCTGAACTTCTACTCCGACACGCAGACGCGGCCGTCGCGGGCGATGCTCGCGGCGGCGCTCGACGCCGAGACGGGCGACGAGCAGCGCGGCACCGACCCGACGACGACGCGGCTCTGCAGCCAAGTCGCGACGCTGCTCGGTCACGAGGCCGCGGTACTCCTTCCCTCTGGCACCATGTGCAACGAGATCGCGCTGGCCGTGCATGGCCGCCCTGGCGACGAGGTGATCTGCGACCGCGTCAGCCACATCGTGACGTCGGAGGCCGGCGGCCCCGCCGCGCTTTCCGGGCTGATGATCCACATGCTCGACGGCGACCGCGGCCGGTTCACCGCCGAGCAGGTGGCCGGCGCCATCCGCTCCGGCTCGCGCTACGAGCCGGTCAGCCGCATCGTCGAGGTCGAGCAGAGCGTCAACCTCGGCGGTGGCGCGATCTGGCCGCTCGACCAGCTGCGCGAGGTGCTGGCCGTCGCCCGGGCGCACGGTCTTGCCGCACACATGGACGGCGCCCGGCTGATGAACGCCGCGGTCGCCAGCGGCGCCCCGGCGGCGGACCATGCCGGCGGCTTTGACAGCGTCTGGATCGACTTCACCAAGGGGCTCGGCTGCCCGGTCGGCGCCGTGCTGGCCGGAAGGCGTCAATTCATCGACTGCGCCTGGCGGCTGAAGCAGCGCTGGGGCGGCGCCATGCGCCAGTCCGGCGTGCTGGCGGCGATGTGCCTCTACGCCCTCGACCACAATGTCGAGCGGCTGGCCGAGGACCACCGGCTCGCCCGCGCCATCGGCGAGCGGCTGAGCGCGATGCCGGGCGTCGCCTCCGTGCTGCCGGTCGAGACCAACATCGTCATATTCGACCTTGCGGAAGGCGCGCTCGATGCCGATGCGACCGTGGCGCGACTGGCCGAGCGCGGCGTCGGCAGCGGTGTGCTCGGGCCGCGCCGGATGCGCGTCGTCACGCATCTGGATGTCGACGCGGCCGGCGCCGACACGCTCTGCCAAGCGCTCGCGGCAGTGCTGGGCTAGCAGCAGTTCCGAAGCCGATCGGCCCGTTCGGGCTGCGGTCGAGATCGCAGTCTGAGATCCGAGCAGTTGCGGTCGAAAACGCTCTAACTTCAGGCCCGGACGACGATCTTGCCGAAATGGCCAGCGGCGCGCATCGCGCGATAGGCCTCGCGCGCGTCGTCGAACGGCACGACATGGTCGATCACCGGCCTCAGCCCATGCGCGGCGATCGCGCGATTCATGGCCAGGAACATCGTCCGGGGGCCGACATAGATGCCGCGCACCGTCAGCGACTTGCGCATGATGTCGGTCGGCACGACCTGGCCGCGCGGGTCCGTCAGGATGCCGATCAGCGCGACCGTGCCGCCGACCCGCGCGGCCGCGATCGAGCGCTGCAACGTGCCGGGACCGCCGACTTCGACCACGCGGTCGACGCCGCGCCCGCCGGTCATCTCCAGCACCGCCTCGTGCCAATCCGGCGAGGCGCGGTAGTTGATCGTCCCCGCCGCCCCGAGGCCGCGCATTCGCGCGAGCTTCCCGTCGCTCGACGAGGTCACGATCGTGCGCGCACCCATCAGCGCGCAGAACTGCTGAGCAAACACCGAGACGCCGCCCGTGCCGAGCAGCAGCACTGTCTCGCCGGGGACGACCGGGCGCGGCTCGGTGAGCGCGTGCCAGGCGGTCAGGCCGGCGCAGGGCAGGCAGGCGGCCTCCTCGAAGGACAGCCCCTCCGGCACCCGGACGACGCCCCGGGCCGACAGCACGACCTCCTCGGTCAGCACGCCCTGTCGCGCACCACCCAGCGCCGAGGCCATGGCCTCGGGCGAGCACTCGCCGGCCTCCCAGTCCTGGAAGAAGCAGCTCGCCACCCGGTCGCCGACAGCGAGGCCCGTGACGCCATCGCCGAGCGCGATCACCTCGCCCGCGGCGTCCGAGTTGGGCACGGTCGGATAGGCCAGCTTGCGCGCCGCCGGGTTCTCGATCGTCGCGAGGTCGCGATAGTTGATCGAGCTCGCCCGCAATCGCACGGCAATCTCGCCCGGTCCGGGCCGAGGCGACGGACGCTCGGCCAGCTCCAGCGCGTCGACGCCGCCCTCCGAAACGATCTGCCAGGCCCGCATCGCACCCTCCGTTTGTCCCTGCCCGAGCCGCGCCCGCTTAGTCACGTCTCGTCGGCGCGTCCGCGTCAGGTAGTCAGGTAGTCAGGTAGTCAGGTAGTCAGGTAACCGCCATCGGCCAGATGCGTCGAGCCCGTGACGAAGCTCGCCTTGGCCGAAAGCAGCCAGACGATCAGTTCGGCGATCTCCTCCGGCCGGCCCCAGCGCCCGAGCTTCTGCCGCTGCAGCAGGGCGTCGGCCATCGCGTTGTCCTGCCGGACCACTTCCGTCATCGCCGTCTCGACATAGCCGGGCGCCACCGCGTTGACCCGGATCCCGTCGGGCGCCCAGCGTGCCGCCAGCGCGCGGGTCAGGTTGATGACGCCGGCCTTGGATGCCGCATATGCCGGCGCCCGCGGGTTCGCGACATAGCCCATGATCGAGGCGATGGTGACGACCGCGCCGGCCGCCCGCCTCAACGCCGGATGGGCGGCAACGCAGGCCCGCACCGTGCCCGTCAGATTGACGTCCAGCACGCGCGCGAAGCTCTCGATCTCCCACTCCGCCTCGCGCGCCACCATGCCGGCGGCGGTGACCAGCCCGTCGAGACGGTCAAAGCGCGCGAACAGCGCCGCGACGGCCGCATCGTCGGTCACGTCCAGCCGCTCGGCCTCGCCGCCCGCCGCCGCGACCTCGGCCTCGCTCAGGCCTGTGGCGAGCACGCGCCAGCCTTGCGCCCGCAACAGCTCGGCGGTCGCCCGGCCGATGCCGCTCGTCCCTCCCGTCACGATCGCTGTCTTCGTCACCCTGTTCTCCCTCCGGCTGTGCGCATGGCCTGCCCGCGGTTATTCCGAACCTGTCCACAGCATATGCCGGCCTATCGGTCTCGCGACAAAGGGCTTTTGCCGGGCACTCACATGCACCCACCGGATCTGGTGAGAAACCCGGGCATAGCCACAGCATCTGCCGATATTCCGCGTGCCAGGCGCTCCGCTTTGCCCTAGGTTGTCACTCGCGGGGGCAGCGCAAGAGAGCAGGTGAATGGCAGACGGCGGAAGGATTCCGGGCGAGCGGCTGCAGCCGCACAACATCGAGGCAGAGCAGGCGCTGCTGGGCGCGCTGCTGCTCAACAATGAGATCTACGACCGCATCGAGGCCATCGTCGAGCCCAGGCACTTTTACGACCCGGTGCACGGTCGCATCTACCAGACCGCCGCGCGGCGCATCGGCAAGAACGCGCTCGCCTCGCCGGTGACGCTGAAGCCGTTCCTGGCCGACGACGAGGGGCTGGCCGAGCTCGGCGGCGTCGACTACCTGGCGCGGCTGGCGGGCGCCGCCATCTCCATCGTCGCCGCGCGCGACTATGCCCAGTCGATCCGCGACCTCGCCATGCGCCGCGACCTCATCCGCATCGGCGACGAGATTCAGGGGCGCGCCACCGATTTCACCGACGACAAGGAGCCGGTCGAGCAGATCACCGACGCCGAGCAGGCGCTCTACCAGCTCGCCGAGAAGGGCAAGTACGAGGGCGGCTTCGTCTCCTTCCGCCAGGCGGCGAAGGACGCGACCGAGATGATCAACCGCGCTTTTCAGCGCGGCGGCGGGCTGGCCGGCATCTCGTCGGGGCTGCACGAGCTCGACTACAAGCTCGGCGGCCTGCGCAACTCGGATCTCTTGATCCTCGCCGGGCGCCCCTCGATGGGCAAGACGGCGCTCGCCACCAACATCGCCTTCAACATCGCCAAGAAGCACCGTAAGGGCACGCGGCCGGACGGTACCGAGGGCACCGTCGAGGGCGGCGTCGTCGGCTTCTTCTCGCTTGAGATGTCGTCCGAGCAGCTCGCCAACCGCATCCTCGCCGCCGAGGCGCGCATCCGCAGCCACGAGCTTCTCGCCGGCAAGATCACCGAGGACCAGATGCGCAGCTTCATCGAGGTGGCGCGCGACCTCGAGCGCATGCCGCTCTACATCGACGACACGCCCGCCCTGCCGATCTCGGCGCTGGCCGCCCGCGCCCGGCGCCTGAAGCGCCAGCACGGGCTCGACGTGCTGGTCATCGACTATCTCCAGCTCGTCCGCCCGGCCTCGTCGCGCGACCAGGGCCGCGTCAACGAGGTCTCCGAGATCAGCCAGGGGCTGAAGGCCATCGCCAAGGAGCTCGACATCCCCGTCATCGCCCTCTCCCAGCTCTCCCGCAAGGTCGAGGACCGCGAGGACAAGCGGCCGCAGCTGGCCGACCTGCGCGAGTCGGGCTCGATCGAGCAGGACGCCGATGTGGTGATGTTCGTCTACCGCGAGAGTTATTATCACGACCGCAGCAAGCCCGGCGAGGACGACGAGAGGTTCCCCGAATGGATGTCCAAGGCCGAAAAGCTGCATGGCCGCGCCGAGGTCATCATCGGCAAGCAGCGGCACGGGCCCATCGGCACGGTGGACCTGCATTTCGAGGACAGCCTGACCAAGTTCACCGATCCGGTGCGCGAGGGCAGCGGTTACACGCCGGCGGCGCCCGGCAAGGCCGGGAGCGCCGGGAGCGCCCCCGGCATCGGCTACGACGCCAACTCGTTCTCGTGACCGGGCGGTGAGCCTGCGGGCGCGGCTGACCGTCGACCTCGGCGCCGTCGTCGCGAACTGGCGGGCGCTCGACGCGCTGACGCCGCCCGGCTGCGAGACCGCGGCCGTCGTCAAGGGCGACGGCTATGGCTGCGACGCGGCACGCGTCGGCCGGGCGCTGGCGCGTGCGGGGGTGCGCACCTTCTTCGTCGCCGTCGCTCTGGAGGGCGAGCACCTGCGCGACGCGGTCGGGCCCCAGCCCGCCATCTATGTCCTCGCCGGCTATTCGCGCGAGACGACGGCCCGCTATGCCGCGCACGACCTGCGTCCCGTGCTGAACAGCGCCGATCAGGCCCGCGCCTGGTTCGAGACCCGCCCCGGCGCGCCGGCGGCCGTGCAGGTCGACACCGGCATGAACCGCCTCGGCATGGAGGCCGATGAGTTCGCCGAGCTCGGCCCCCTGCCCGACGCGGTCAGGCTGGTCATGAGCCATATGGGCTGCGCCGACGACCCCGGGCACCCGATGAACGGGGCGCAGCTGACCGAGTTCCTGCGGCTGACGCAAAAGATCGACCGCCCGCGCTCGCTCAGCGCCACCGCCGGGATGCTGCTCGGCCCCGATTATCAGTTCGACATGGCGCGGCCGGGCATCGGCCTCTTCGGCGGCCTGCCCTTCAGGCAGGCGCGCCCGGTGGTGACGCTGGAGGCGCCGATCATTCAGGTCCGCGACCTCGCCGCCGGCGAGAGCGTCGGCTACGCCGCCGCCTGGACCGCCGCCCGGCCGAGCCGGATCGCCACCGTCGGCCTCGGCTATGCCGACGGGCTGATCCGCGCGAGCGGAGCCCGCGGCGCCGCCTGGATCGGCGATGCCCAGGTCCCCTTCGCCGGCCGCGTCTCGATGGACCTCGTCACCCTCGACGTCACCGATTGCCGCTGCGCACCCGGCGACATGGTCGAGTTCGTCGGCCCGCACCAGGGCATCGACGCGGTGGCCGAGATGGCCGGCACGATCGGCCACGAGGTGCTCACCGCGCTCGGCGGCCGCTTCCGCCGCACCTATATCGGGGGTTGAGCGCGACACGGCGCTTGCCTCCGCCCCCGGCCTGCGCCATCTGCCGCGCGATGCGCCCCCTCCTTCTCTCCAGCGTCGCTGCACTCGGGGCGCTCGTGGCCTGCGCCGGGCCGCCCGCCCCCATCGACTGGCAGGCATGGCTCAGCGCCGAGCGCTCGATCGGGCGGATGCGCGACGACCCGGCGCCGCTCGACGCGCCCTTCGACAACGCGACGCTGGCGCGCAACTTCCGGACGATCGCCTTCGAGGTCGAGCGCGACCCCTTCGGCACGGGCGCGGCCCCGCAGGGGCTCGGCGCCAGCCAGCTGCTGCGGCGCTGGCACGGCCCGGTGCTCTGGGCCGTCTACGCCTCGCCGGCCGAGCAGGCGCGGGTCCGCCCGCTGGTGCACGGCTTCTCGGCGCGGCTCGCGGGCCTCACGGGACTCGCCATCCGCCCCGCCGGCCGCGAGGCGAGCATGGGCCCCAGGACGGGGCCCAGGACGGGTCCCACGGCGCAGCCCGCCAACCTACAGATCTGGGTCGTGCCCGACGCGATCGGCGGCTTCATCGAGACCCTGCCGGGCGGGGCGCCCGAGACCGGCGGCACCGGCGAACCCGCGGAGCAGGTGCGGGCGCGCATCGCCGAGTTCATCCGCATCTGGTACGGCGCCACCGCCTCGCCCTGCGCCGCCCAGTTCTTCAACGTCGACCGCCCCGCCGCCGAGGCCGGCACCATCCTTGGCGCCCTGGTCCTGATCCGCGCCGGCCTGCCCGAGGCGCTGCTGCGCTCCTGCGTCGAGGAGGAGCTGACGCAGTCAATGGGCCTGCCGAACGACGACGCCGGCGTCCGCCCCTCCATCTTCAACGACGAGAAGGAGTTCGGCGTCCTGACCGCCCACGACGAACTCCTGCTGCGCGTCCTCTACGACCGCCGCCTTGCGCCAGGCATGCCGCCGGAAACGGCCATGCCCGTGGTCCGCCGAGATCATCGCCGAGCTGCGGCCCGTGGAGTGAGAGCTGGCGCGACTGATTCGCGGCTCGTTGCTGGCACCGGCCTTCGCAAATGTTGTACTTACGAACGGAACCGCAATCCACGCGCGAGCCCCTACCGACATATCGGCAACCGCGGATTGCAAAACTGGGCTCAGGGCCACTTGAGTGAGGAAAGTCTGAACGCTGTGCCCGGACCCATGTCATGTAGCCATCGCGGCGGGTGATCCGCGGTTTCGGCGCCATAGCTGGCGCGCGGTGGCACTAGGGGTGTAAGATGAACAGGAGGCTTTCAGGAATGCTTGCGGCGACGGTTATCGCGTTCGCCGCGTCGCCGTTTGGTGCGAGCGCCGCCGTGATGGATTTCACGGGCATCAACGGGAATCGGACGTCTACTGGGAAGAAGACAACTTTCTTTTTAAGCCGGTCAACGCATTGGCCGACGCCGCTAAATGCTTTGAGAAGGACTGTTTCTGGAGATTAAGTCAAGGAACTGCACGACGATGACGTATGACGTTCCGGGCGTCGACGGCGCAGATAGCCCGTGACTCTCCGTTCGCCAATAATGGGACGGGCGGAACCGGATCCTACAGAAAAGATAACAATACAAGCGACAGCAAGGTGACTGAAGGCGAGCTAGATGCAGTTTATAACAATGTTTTCGACCTAAACTACTTCTATTTCGTACTCGTTGGGAACGGGGTTGAGACGGAAAACAGCTTTACCGCGACTGGAACTTACAACAACGGTCGGAACGATATCAGCCGAGATTGTTCTCGGCGCCACGCTAGAGACTTTCAATGCCACGGTATCTAGTCCGCCATCTGGCAAAACTGGCATCAACTCGGTTACGACAACTTATGCAAAAACTACGACGGGTAGCTGCTCGTCGAGCACCACAACAATTGACAAAATCTGCGGCTATTGGGCGGCGCTCAATGGCGACTGGAAGGACCTCGTCTCAGTGACATGGGTGACAAACACGTTTGGGAACGACAGCAATCCAAAATCTGCGCAGATGCGGTTGGATTGCGTCGCCGCCAACGGCGAGTCGCTCGCCAACACTGCGTGCGTGCCGACGACGACCGTTGTACCGCTTCCTGCGCCGATCCTCTTGCTGCTCGGCGGCATCGGAGTGCTCGGTATTGCCGGGCGTCGCCGCAAGGACGGCGTGATGGTCTGACCCGCAACTGGATCTATTTAGGAGAATGGAGTGGCCGCGCCTTGGCGGGGCCACTCGTGTTAAACGCCGGCCTGGCCAGAACTCCAGCCGGAAATGCGTGAACGTTTCTACATAATAATTCCAGCTTGTTGGAAGTTCGCCAACCTTGGCGCTACGAGACCGCCCCGTCTCCCGGGCCACGGTCCCTTCCTCCGGCTCGGCTGATCTCCCACCATTGCCCTCTGCCGCGCCATCGGTATAACGCGCCGGATTGTCCGCCCGCTGTCGAGTCGCCCGCGCCCGCTGGGGCGCCCGGAGCCCTGGATGCCGAAACGCACCGACATCGCCTCGATCATGATCATCGGGGCGGGGCCCATCGTCATCGGCCAGGCCTGCGAGTTCGACTATTCCGGGGCCCAGGCGTGCAAGGCGCTGCGCGAGGAGGGCTATCGCGTCATCCTGGTCAACTCGAACCCCGCGACGATCATGACCGATCCCGGCATGGCCGACGCCACATACATCGAGCCGATCACGCCCGAGATCGTCACCCTCATCATCGAGCGCGAGCGCCCCGACGCGCTCCTGCCCACCATGGGCGGCCAGACCGGCCTCAACACCGCCATGGCGCTGGCCAAGTCGGGCGTGCTCGACCGCTTCGGCGTCGAGCTGATCGGCGCCGACCGCGAGGCCATCGACATGGCCGAGGACCGCCGCCTCTTCCGCGAGGCGATGGACCGGATCGGTCTGGAGAACCCGCGCGCCGTCATCGCCAACTCGATCGCCGAGGCGATGGAGGCGGTCTCCCATGTCGGCCTGCCGGCGATCATCCGCCCGGCCTACACGCTCGGTGGCACTGGCGGCGGCGTCGCCTATAACCGCGAGGAGTACGAATCCGTCTGCCGCGCCGGGCTCGAGGCCTCGCCCGTCAGCCAGATCCTGATCGACGAAAGCCTGATCGGCTGGAAGGAGTTCGAGATGGAGGTGGTCCGCGACCGCGCGGACAACGCCATCATCGTCTGCTCGATCGAGAACGTCGACCCGATGGGCGTGCACACCGGCGACTCGATCACCGTCGCGCCCGCGCTGACGCTGACCGACAAGGAATACCAGCGCATGCGCAACGCCTCGCTCGCCGTCCTGCGCGAGATCGGCGTCGAGACCGGCGGGTCGAACGTCCAGTTCGCCATCCACCCGGAAACCGGCCGCATGGTGGTGATCGAGATGAACCCGCGCGTCAGCCGCTCCTCGGCGCTGGCGTCAAAGGCGACGGGCTTCCCCATCGCCAAGGTCGCGGCGAAGCTTGCCGTCGGCTACACGCTCGACGAACTGACCAACGACATCACCGGCGTCACCCCGGCCAGCTTCGAGCCGACCATCGACTATGTCGTCACCAAGATCCCGCGTTTCGCCTTCGAGAAGTTCCCCGGCACCAAGCCCGAGCTGACCACCGCCATGAAATCGGTCGGCGAGGCGATGGCGATCGGCCGGAGCTTCCAGGAGTCGGTGCAGAAGGCGCTCTGCTCGCTCGAGACCGGGCTGACCGGCTTCGACGAGATCGCCATCCCCGGCCTCGCGCCCGACCAGAGCGCCGAAGAACGGCGGCGCGCCGTCGTCGCGGCCCTCAGCCGGCAGACGCCCGACCGCCTCCGCGTCGCCGCCCAGGCGATCCGCGAGGGCCTGTCGCTCGACGAGATCGCCGCCGCCACCGGCTTCGACTGCTGGTTCCTCGAGCGCATCGACGAGATCCTCGCCGCCGAGGCGCAACTGATCGCCGAGGGCCTGCCGCAGACGGCCGAAGCGTTGCGCCGTCTCAAGGCGCTCGGCCTCTCCGACGCCCGCATCGCCCGGCTGACCAACCTGGCCGAGGACCAGGTGCGCAGCCTGCGCCACGGCCTCGGCGTCACGGCGGTCTTCAAGCGCATCGACACCTGCGCCGCCGAGTTCGAGGCGCAGACCCCCTATATGTACTCGACCTACGAGGCAGCGGTCGGCGGCGAGGTCGAGTGCGAGGCCCGCCCCACCGACGCCAGGAAGGTCGTCATCCTCGGCGGCGGCCCGAACCGCATCGGCCAGGGCATCGAGTTCGACTATTGCTGCTGCCATGCCTGCTACGCGCTGACCGAGGCCGGCTTCGAGACGGTGATGATCAACTGCAACCCGGAGACCGTCTCGACCGACTACGACACCTCGGACCGGCTCTACTTCGAGCCGCTGACGCTCGAGCACGTGCTCGAGATCCTGCGCGTCGAGCAGGAGAACGGAACGCTGGTCGGCGTCATCGTCCAGTTCGGCGGCCAGACGCCGCTGAAGCTGGCCCGCGGGCTCGAGGCCGCCGGCATCCCGATCCTGGGCACCACGCCCGACGCCATCGACCTGGCCGAGGACCGCGCGCGCTTCCAAAAGCTGCTCAACGACCTCGGCCTGCGCCAGCCGCGCAACGGCATCGCCTATTCCGGCAACGAGGCCTTCGCCATCGCCTCGGCCGTCGGCTATCCGGTGGTGATCCGCCCGTCCTATGTGCTCGGCGGCCGCGCCATGGAGATCGTTCGCAACGAGGTCGAGCTCCGCCGCTACATCAACGAGGCGGTGGTGGTCTCGGGCGCCAGCCCCGTGCTGATCGACAGCTACCTGTCCGCCGCCGTCGAGGTCGACGTCGACGCGCTCAGCGACGGCGCCCAGGTGCACGTCGCCGGGGTCATGGAGCATATCGAGGAGGCGGGCATCCATTCGGGCGACAGCGCCTGCTCGCTTCCGCCGCATTCGCTCTCGCCCGAGATCATCGAGGAACTCGGCCGGCAGACGCAGGCGCTGGCGCTCGGCCTCGACGTGGTCGGGCTGATGAACGTCCAGTTCGCCATCAAGGGCAGCGACATCTACGTGCTCGAGGTCAATCCGCGCGCCTCGCGCACGGTGCCATTCGTCGCCAAGGCGACCGGCTCGCCCATCGCCGCCATCGCGGCCCGCGTCATGGCGGGCGAGCCGCTCTCGGCCTTCACCCTCGCCGACCCGCTGACCGAGCATGTCGCCGTCAAGGAGGCGGTGCTGCCCTTCGCCCGCTTCCCGGGCGTCGACGTTCTGTTGGGACCGGAGATGCGCTCGACCGGCGAGGTGATGGGCCTCGACCGCAGCTTTGCCCGCGCCTTCCTGAAGAGCCAGCTCGGCGCCGGGGTGCCGCTGCCCGAGGGCGGCACGGCCTTCGTCTCGGTGCGCGACGCCGACAAGGACGCGATCGTGCGCGCCGCGCAGATCCTGCACCGGCTGGGCTTCAGCATCATCGCGACCGGCGGTACGGCCGACTATCTCGGCCGCCACGGCGTCCCGGCCGAACGCGTGCTGAAGGTCAGCGAGGGCCGGCCGCACGTGGTCGACCGGCTGAAGGACGGCGACGTCAGGCTGGTCTTCAACACGACCGAGGGCGCCCAGTCCGTCAGCGACAGCTTCGACATCCGGGCGACCGCGCTGC
The DNA here is from genome assembly GCA_963822985.1 of uncultured Alphaproteobacteria bacterium. Classification (GTDB taxonomy): domain Bacteria; phylum Pseudomonadota; class Alphaproteobacteria; order Rhodobacterales; family Rhodobacteraceae; genus Thermohalobaculum. The sequence continues at coordinate 585,594 of CAWGJU010000006.1, forward strand.
GCCAGAAGATCCCGTACTACACGACCGCCGCGGGCGCGATCGCCGCAGCGCGCGCCATCGAGAATCTGAAGGAGGGCGCGCTCGAGGTAGCGCCGCTGCAGTCCTACATCCGCGCCTGACTTTGTCGCGGCTGCCCTTGCGGAATGGCCGGGCTCTCCCTATCCTCTCGATGTGAGCACGGGGCCGCGCCGATGGCGCGGCTCCGGTCGCTTTTTGCGTGACTGCGTTGGTCCTCGGAGAGGGGCGATGGACAAGGTTCCCATGACGAAGCAGGGTCATTCGGCCCTCAATACCGAGCTGAAGACCCTGAAGGAAGAAACGCGCCCGGCCGTCATCCGAGCGATCGCCGAGGCGCGCGAGCACGGCGACCTCAGCGAGAACGCGGAATACCATGCGGCGCGCGAGCGGCAGAGCTTCGTCGAGGGCCGCATCGCCGAGCTCGAGGACCTGATCGGACGGGCCGATGTCATCGACCCGGCCAAGTTCTCGGACAGCACCATCCGCTTCGGCGCCACCGTCGAAATCGTCGACGAGGACACCGACGAGGAGAAGGTCTACCAGATCGTCGGCGAGCCCGAGGCCGATATCGACCGCGGCAAGCTGAACCTGCGCTCGCCGCTGGCGCGCGCCCTGATCGGCAAGGAAAAGGGCGACAGCGTCGAGGTGATGACGCCGGGCGGCGGCCGCTCCTACGAGATCCTCAGCGTCAAGTACTTCTGAGGTCAGCGAGCCGGGCTGAGGCTCCTCCGCGTGCGACCTGGCCGCCAGATCCGTGCGAGCCCGATCGCCGCCAGCAGGCTGGCGGCCGAAAGGCTGGCCGAGAGCCCGTAGGCCGCGCTCGTTCCGTACCGATCAGCGATGGCGGCGCCGCCGAAAGCCGCCCCCGCCATCGTCATGCCACTGATCGCGCCGAGGGCCGCACCCTGCGCGCTGCCGGCAAGCCGGGCGGGTACCGCCGCCGCGACAAAGGCCATGAAGCCGAGATGGCCGACCGCGAAGGTCAGCGCATGCAGCGCCTGCAGAGGCCAGAGCAGCGCCAGCGGCGGGGCGAAGCTCATGGCGCCCCAGCGCACAACCCCTGCCCCTGCCGCGACGGCCAGCGCGCCGGCAGGGCCGAGCCGCGCGACCCAGGCACGGCCGGGCCCCAGCATCAGCGCCGTCTCGGCGATAACCCCGAAAGCCCAGAGCCAGCCGATCATCGCGGCGCCCACCCCCTGCGCCCGCCAGTCGAGCACCGAATAGACGTAGTAGACGGAATGCGAGGCCTGTCCCGCCGCCATGGCCACCGCGGCCGCCAAGAAGGCGGGCGCGGCGAGCAACCGGCGCAACTCGCCGGGGCCGGGCCGGTCGGCGTCGCGCGAGGGCGCAGCGCCGCCGCCCGGATGCAGCGCGCCGAGCGCCGCGACGCAGACGAGGCCTCCGGCGATGATCCACAGCACCGGCGCCGCCCCAAGCCGGGCAATGGCCGTCCCGGCCACGACATTGACGACCAGGAAGGCGACCGAGCCCGCCGCGCGGACCGGCGCATAGGCGAAGCCGTGCCAAAGGCTCGCCCGCAAGCCCAGCGCCTCGCCGAGCGGCATCAGCGGCGACATCGCGAAGGCAACGGCCAGTGTCCCAAGCAGCAGCGTGGTCCGCGCCTCGATCCCCAGATGCAGCAGATAGAGCCCGCCCGCCAGCAGCGCCGCGCCGGCGACAGTCAGGCGGCGGACGGCGAAGCGGTCGGCCAGCGCCGGCAGCGCCGTCGCGCCGACGATCCGGACAAGGATCGCGAGCCCCAGATAGCGCCCGATCTCGGCCGCGCTGAGGCCCCATTCGGCCAGCCAGACCGGCCAATAGGGCAGCTGCGCCCCGGCGACGGCGAAAAGCGCGGCGTAGAACGCGGCCGTCAGGGCGGCCGCCCGCCGGCCTTGGCTCAAGCGCGCAGCCCGAAGCTCGTATAGGGCAGATAGCGCACGGGCGTGCCAGGCTCGATCTCGGCGGCGCCGTCCGGCAGCTCGACCAGCCCGTCGGCCCAGGTCAGCCCGCCGATCAGGCCGGAGCCCTCGGAGCGGAACACCTCGGCCGCGCCCGTCGCGTCGAGCCGGGCGCGCAGGTATTCCCGCCGGCCTGGCTTCTTGCGCTTGCTGAACGCCGCCGGCACCTGGAAGCCGACCGGGTCGGCCCAATCGCGTCCCGCCAGGACGGCAAAGGCCGGGCGTGCGAAGACCAGCGCGCAGACGAACGCCGCCACAGGATTGCCCGGCAGGCCGAAGACCGGGACGCCGCGCCACAGCCCCATGGCCAGGGGCCGGCCCGGCTTGACGGCGATCCGCCAGGTCGTCAGCCGCCCTTCCTCGCGGATCAGGCGCGAGACGTGGTCCTCGTCGCCCGCCGACGCGCCGCCGGTCGTCAGGATCGCGTCCGCCGTCTCGGCGCCCCGGTCGAGCGCCGCGCGGATCGCGGCCGGCCGGTCCGGCATGGCGCCGAGGTCGACGGCCTCGTGCCCAAACTCGGCGACCAGCGCGCGCAGCATCGGGCGGTTGGCGTCGAAGATGCCGGGATCGGCCGGGTCGGCGCCCGGCTGCAGCAGCTCGTCGCCCGTCGAGAGCACGGCGACGCGCAACGGTGCCCGCACGGCGACCTGGTCGACGCCCACGGCCGCCAACCGGGCCAGGTCGGCCGGGCCGAGGCGGCGGCCGGCGAGCAGCACCGGCTGGCCCTCGGCCGCGTCTTCGCCCAGCCCGCGGCTGTTCGCGCCTTGTCTGCGCGGCGCGCGAAAGCGGACCCGGCCGGTGGCGACGGCGGCATCCTCCTGCAACACCACGGTATCGGTGCCGGCGGGCATCTCGGCCCCGGTCAGGATCCGCAGCGCGTGGCCGGGCGGCACCGTCCGCGAGAACGGGCTACCGGCGGCCGCGCGGCCGGGCTCGAGCGGCAAGTTGATCTCCTCTCGCCCGCCGAGCGCGGCCCAGGCGAAGGCATAGCCGTCGACCGCCGCATTGGCGGCCGGCGGATTGGCGCGGCGAGCTGTGGCCGGACGGGCGAGCACCCGGCCCGCGGCCTCGGTCAGCGGCAGCTCCTCGACCGCGGTCACAGGCGCGAGGCCCTCGCGCAGCCGCGAAAGGGCTTCGTCGACCGGCGTCCAGTCGATGCCGGGCGGCAGCGCGAAGCAGTCGTCGCCGAGGCGGGCGCTCATGGCCCCCTCCCTGGCCATTCGGCCACGCGCGGCAGGAGGGGCGCTTGGCGGAGGCCGCGCGCGCTAATCCTTGATTCAAGGCTCATGCTGTCTTTCGAAGGGTCATTCCGAGGTCCGCCAGGATGAAATCGGCCACACCCGCAATATCGTCGAGGCCGATCACCGGGCGGTCGGTCATCGGCCGGTCGTTCGAGGCGACGGCGCGCACGGTCGGATCCTCGGCGGCGATCAGCGGCTGGCCAGTGGCGGCGCGCCAGGCCTCGACCTTCGGGTGAGCGTCGCGCTTGTACCCCTCGACTATGACCAGGTCGACCGGGTCAAGATGACCGAGGAGCTCCGCCAGCGGTCGCTCGGGGGCGCCGCGCAGCTCGGTCATCAGCGCCCAGCGCGCCGAGGAGGCGAGGATGACCTGCCGTGCGCCGGCGGCGCGATGGCGCTGGCTGTCCTTGCCCGGGCGGTCGACGTCGACCAAATGGTGCGTGTGCTTGACCGTCGAGACGGTGAAGCCGCGGTGCGCGATCTCGGCGACCAGCCGTTCGACCAGCGTGGTCTTGCCGGCATTCTTCCAGCCGATCACGCCATAGACGTTCACGGGCCCGTCTCGCGCATGGCGTGGCCCGGCCCCGCCCTGCCGGCGATCCGGCCGGCTTCGGCCAGGTCGTCGGGCGTGTTGACGTTGAAGAACGGGAATTCGGCGCCGTCGAAGACCGCGCGCGCGCAGCCATGACGCGAGGTCCAGACGATGACTTTGCGCATGTGCCCCTCGGTCAGCGCCTTTTCCAGATCGTCGGCCAGCCGTACGGGCCAGAGCGCAAAGGTCGGGTGCTCGGAGAGACCGCGCTCGGGATCGTCGGTCGTCGCCATCGAGATCGGCTGGTCGCCGCGCGCCGTCTGCAGCCGGGCGACGAGATCCGCCGGGAAGAACGGCGTGTCGCCGGCCGCGCTGACCAAATCCTCGTGGCCGCGCGCCGCCGCCCAGCGCATGCCGGCAAGCACGCCCGCCAACGGCCCGGCGAAACCCTCCACCGTGTCGGGCACCACGGGCAGGCCGAAGCGCGCAAAGCGCGCCGGGTCGCCATTGGCGTTCAGGACCAATTCGTCCACCTGCGTCGCGAGCCGCTCGATCACATGCGCCAGCAGCGGCCGCCCGGCGACCTCCAGCAGTGCCTTGTCGCCGCCGCCCATGCGGCGCGCCAACCCGCCGGCCAGGATCACGCCAGCGACCATCAGACGCCCCGCCGCCCGGCCTTGTAGGCGTCGGGCATCAGCTCGGGCAGCGGCCGCGTCGTCCACTCCATGCCCTTGGTCGGCACCGCGACCAGCGCTTCGGGCCCATAGTCGAGCAACAGCTCGCGGCAGAGCCCGCAGGGGGCGATGACGACCTGCCGCCGGTTCAGCGCGCAGACGAAGGCGATCTCGGCATCGGGCTCGGCCGTCGAGGCCATGCCGATGGCCACGGCCTCGGCGCAGACCGCGGCGCGGCCGAGCACGCTGTCGATGTTGACAGCCGTGTAGCTGTTCCCGGCGCGCGTCAGCACGGTGGCTGCGACGTGGTGCCGCCCCTCCTTGGCCCGCTCGGCGATCAGCGTGCGCGCCGCCGCCACGGCAGCCCCATGGGGATCACGCAGCATCGCCTGCCCCCTTGCGGCGATGTTTCGCGGCCTCGTCAGGGACCGCCGCGGTGTCGCTGTCGAAGACCAGCCGTTCCGGGCCGCTGAGGCACAGGAAGCGCTGGCCGCGCATGCGCCCGATCAGCGTCAGGCCCGTCTGCCGGGCCAGCTCCACCCCCCACGCCGTGAAGCCCGAGCGCGAGGCGAGGACCGGGATCCCCATCAATGCGGTTTTGATGACCATCTCCGAGGTTAGCCGGCCGGTCGTGTAGAGAATCTTGTCGTCGCCCGCCACCCCCTCGCGGAACATCCAGCCGGCGATCTTGTCGACGGCGTTGTGCCGGCCGACATCTTCCATGAAGACCAGCGGCCGGTCGCGCCGGCACAGCACCGTTCCGTGGATCGCCCCCGCCTCGAGATAGAGGCTGGGCGCCGTGTTGATCTTGCGCGCCAGCGCGTAGAGCCACGACGTGCGCACCTCGCCCGCCGCTCCATCCTGCCCGAAGCGCACGCCCTCCAGCGCCTCCATGACGTCGCCGAAGACGGTGCCCACGGCGCAGCCGCTGGTGCGCGTTTTCTTCTTCAGCTTTTCCTCGTAGTCGGTCGCGCGCTCCGTCCGGACGACGACGACGCCCAGATCCTCGTCGTGGTCGACCGCCGTCACCCGGTCATCCGGCAGCAGCATGCCCTGGTTCAGCAGGTAACCGAGCGCCAGGAAGTCGGGGTAATCGCCGATCGTCATCGCCGTGACGATCTCCTGCGAATTGAGAAAAATGGTCAGCGGGCGCTCCTCGACGACACGCGCCTCGGCGGCCGCACCGGTCTGGTCCACGCCCTCTATGGCGCGGGTCAGGCGGCTATCGCCCGGATCGGGGGCTATCAGGAGCTCGCGCTCGCCTCGGGTTTTGTCCGCCAGATCGTCCATAGCCCCAAAAATCCTGCCCGCCGGCCCGCGTCAACCCCGCCACGCCGCAGGAAACCCGCGGGGTTGCGGTCGCGGCCCCCGCCCTAGTATTGCCTTTGACCATAGCATATGGGCGCGCGCCGGTGCAGGCGCACCCCAGAGCGCGCCAAGGGAGGAATACAATGCTGATCGGCTGCCCGACCGAGATCAAGACCCGAGAATACCGTGTCGGAATGACGCCTGCCACCTGCCGCGAAGCGATCGCGCACGGTCACCGGGTGATGGTCCAGGCAGGCGCCGGAATCGGCTCGGGTTTTCCCGACGAGGACTATCAGGCCGTCGGCGTCGAGCTGGCCGAGACGGCCGAGAAGATCTTCGCCGAAGCCGAGATGATCGTGAAGGTCAAGGAGCCGCAGGCGCCCGAGCGCAAGATGCTGCGCGAGGGGCAGGTGCTGTTCACCTATCTCCACCTCGCGCCCGACCCCGAGCAGACGCACGATCTCATCGCCTCGGGCTGCACCGCCATCGCCTACGAGACGGTGACCGACGCGGCAGGAGGTTTGCCGCTGCTGGCGCCGATGTCCGAGGTGGCCGGGCGCCTCGCCCCGCAAGTCGGCGCCTGGGCGCTGCAGAAGGCGAACGGCGGTCGCGGCGTGCTGATGGGCGGCGTGCCGGGCGTGGCGCCCGCCCGCGTGACCGTGATCGGCGGCGGCGTCGTCGGCACCCATGCCGCCCGCATCGCCGCGGGCATGGGCGCGAACGTCACCGTGCTCGATCGCTCGCTGCCGCGGCTGCGCTATCTCGACGACGTCTTCGGGCGGCAGTTCAAGACGCGCTATGCCTCGGCCGGCTCGACCGAGGAGCTGGTGCTGCAATCCGACATGGTGATCGGCGCCGTGCTGATCCCGGGCGCGGCGGCGCCCAAGCTGGTCCGCCGCGCGCACCTGCCGCTGATGCTGCGCGGCGCGGTGCTCGTCGACGTCGCCATCGACCAGGGCGGCTGCTTCGAGACCTCGCGCGCGACCACCCACAACGACCCGATCTACGAGGTCGACGGGATCGTCCACTACTGCGTCGCCAACATGCCGGGCGCGGTCGCGCGCAGCTCGACGCTGGCGCTGACCAACGCCACCATGCCCTACATGCTGGCGCTGGCCGACAAGGGCTGGAAGCAGGCCTGCCGCGACGATGCGCATTTGGCGAACGGCCTGAATGTCCACGCCGGCAAGGTGACATACTACGCCGTGGGCGAGGCGCTCGGCATCAACGTCTACTCGACCAAAGTCGTGCTCGGCGCCGCCTGAGTTCCGTGCAGCAGGGGGACAGGGGTCGAGCGCGCGGACACTTTGCATGCGTGCAATGGGCTGCACGACCGAGCTCACCGCGGCCAACGAGCGGCTCGCCGTGATGAGTTGCGCGGGGAATTGCACCTCCTCACGGCCAAGCAGGTCGAGGCAGCGAAGGCGGCGACAACGCTGAGCGATGTCGGCGGCTTGTTCCTGGCGTTTCTTCGAAGGGGGCGGCCGCTGGGTCTACCGATTCAAGCTGCCTAGCCAGGCGCAGCGCAAGATGGATCTGGGAAGATGGCGCAGCAAAGGGGACGGCAATCCGGATGGAGGGCGGGATCTGCCCAAGCCTCGCCCGTCTCAGCGGGACCGCGCCGGCTCTGCGCCGGGGGAAACCTCGGGCAACAGCTCGCCCCGCCGCGGGATCGGCGCGACCGCGCCATAGCCCGAGACCGTGCCTGCAGCGACGCGGGCGGCGTAGTGGCCGGCCTCGAACGGGTCGCTCGTCTCCAGATAGCGGGCCAGGAATCCGCCCGCGAAGGCGTCGCCGGCCCCGGTCGAATCGACCGGAACGCACGGCGCGGGCGGGATCTCGCACCGGCGGTCTTGGGTCGCCACCACCGCGCCGCGGTCGCCGCGCTTCAGGGCGACGATGCCCGGGCCGAGGGCCAGAACATGATCGAGCACCGCGTCCGCGTCGTGCAGGCCCCAGATCTCCGAAGCCTCGTCCTCGCTGGGAAAAGCGATGTCGGCCATAGCGAGGGCCAGGGCGATCGTCGCGCGGGCCTGCTCAAGCGGCCAGAGCGCGAGGCGCAGGTTCGTGTCGAAGGAGACGAGCGTTCCTTCCGCCCGCGCCGTGCTGATCGCGGCGAAGGAGGCGGCGCGCATCGATGGGCTGATCGCCAGCGTGATGGCCGACAGGTGCAGCGCCCTGGCGCCCGCGATGTAGCCGGTCGGCAGGTCGGCAGGGTCGTAGAGGCTGGCGGCCGATCCTTTGCGGAAATAGCTGAAGCGGCGCCCGGAGGGGTGCGGATCGACGAAATAGATGCCTGTCGGCGCATCCGCGCGTCGGCGAACCTCGGCGGCATCAATCCCCTCCTCGGCCCAGAGAGCCATGACGCTGTCGCCGAAGGTGTCGCGGCCGAGCGCCGTCAGGTAGCCGACCCGCGCCCCTTGGCGGGCCGCCGCGATCGCCGCGTTCGAAGTGTCGCCGCCAAAGCCGGGACGGTAATAGCCGCCGAGCTCGGCATGATCCGAGCGGACGAACTCGACCAGCGGCTCGCCGAGGCAGACGATGTCGCGCACGCGGGCTGGTTGGGCCATGCTGTCCTCCTCCATGCTGCCTGCACCGCATAGCGCGATGGCCGAAGGCGGGCCAGTGAAGGCGGGCCAGTGGAGAGGAAATTGACGCCCAAGCCCGCGAGACCGGTGACTCTCTCCGTTCCGGGGAGTTACTCTCGGCGGGAACCGCAGAGGGATGCCATGCCCGATCGCACCGACACGCCCGAGCCCCCGGCCGACAGGATCTTCGTCTCGAACCATGTCTGCGAGATGGAAATCGGAGCCTATCCGGACGAGCGCGGCCGCACGCAGCGCGTCCGCTTCGACGTAACGCTGGAAGTGGCCCGCGAGGTCGCTTCCAACCTCGACCAGTACACGCGGGTCGTCAATTACGAGGATCTTGTCGAGGCCATCGGCGAGGTGGCGGGCGGGCCGCGCGTCAATCTGGTCGAGACTCTCGCCGAACGGCTGGCGGAGCTTTGCCTGGTCGATCCGCGCGCCCGGAGGGTGCACATCCGCATCGAAAAGCTCGACCGTCTTCCGGGCGGCGCCGGCCTTGGCATCGAGATCGTGCGCGAGCGCGGGCAGGGCTCGACCGAGCGGGGCTGGCGCCAGGCACCGGAGATCCGCTGAGCCTCGGTCATGGCCCTGTGACCCGCGGTCATGCTCCGGTCAGCGGGGCTTGATCGCGCGCCGCCGTGCTGGCATCACCGCTGGCGATGCCGCCCGACTGCGCCATAGAAGACGACTGCACCGGTCCGGCCTGCGGAATCGACGAGGCCGGGCGCGGTCCCTGGGCGGGTCCCGTGGTCGCCGCGGCAGTGATCCTCGACCGGGCGGCGATCCCGGATGGGATCGACGATTCCAAGAAGCTTTCCGCGGCGGCCCGCGCGTCGCTGTTCGACGCGATCATTGCCTCGTCCCGCGTCGGCATCGGCATCGGCACCGTCGAGGAGATCGATCGCATAAACATCCTGCGCGCGAACGATCTGGCCATGGCGCGCGCGCTCGCGGCGCTGGGCCGGGCGCCCGTCGTCGCCCTCGTCGACGGAAACTGGGTGCCCAAGACGATCAAGATCCCCGTGCGCGCCATCGTCGGCGGCGACGCGCTGTCGCTGTCGATCGCCGCGGCCTCGATCATCGCCAAGGTGACGCGGGACCGCATCATGGCGCGGCTGCACGAGCGGTGCCCCGGCTATGGCTGGATCACCAATGTCGGCTACGGCACGCCCGAGCACAGGACGGCCCTCGCCAGTCTCGGCGTGACGCAGCATCATCGTCGCAGCTGGCGACCGGTGCACAATATCTTGTACGGCATTCCCGACGAACAAGCGCTTCAGAGATCAAACGTAACCGTCTGATTCCAAACTACTTGACGGCTACCCCGTTTTGCGTACTCTCCCCGGCGCACATGAGGGGACGTGCATGACCGAGCCCGCTGCGGAGCGCATTTTCGAAGGGGATTGTATCCGGGCGATGCGCGAGCTGCCGGCGGGCTCCGTCGACCTCGTCTTCGCCGACCCGCCCTATTTCCTGCGCCTGCGCGGCGAGCTGCACCGGCCGAACAACACGCGCGTCGACGCGGTCGACGACGAATGGGACCGGTACGAGAGCGTCGAGGCCTATGACGCGTTCACGCGCGAATGGCTGACCGAGGCGCGGCGGGTTCTGAAGCCCGATGGCGCCATCTGGGTGATCGGCACCTACCACAACATCTTTCGCCTCGGTGTGGCGCTGCAGGATCTCGGCTTCTGGATTCTCAACGACGTCGTCTGGCGCAAGACGAACCCAATGCCGAATTTCCGCGGCAAGCGGCTGACCAACGCGCACGAGACGCTGATCTGGGCGGCGCCTTCGGCGACGGCGCGCCCGGTCTTCAACTACGACGCGCTGAAGGAGCTGAACGAGGGGCTGCAGATGCGCTCGGACTGGCTCCTGCCGATCTGCTCGGGGGCGGAGCGGCTCAAGGGTGCCGATGGCGCCAAGGCGCACCCGACGCAAAAGCCCGAGGCGCTGCTGCACCGGGTGCTGCTCGGCACGACCAATGTCGGCGACGTGGTGCTCGACCCTTTCCTCGGCTCCGGCACGACGGGCGCCGTCGCCAAGCGGCTGGGCCGGCGCTTCATCGGAATCGAGCGCGACCCGGCCTACGCGGCGCTCGCCCGCGACAGAATGGCCGCCGTTCGCCCGCTGGAGCCGCAGGCGCTGGCCGTCACGCGCAGCCGCCGGGCCGAGCCGCGCATCCCCTTCGGCGAGCTGGTCGAGCGCCGGCTGCTCGAGCCCGGCGAAATGCTGGAATCCTTCAACGGCCGGCACAAGGCCAAGGTGCGCGCCGACGGCACGCTCGCCATCGCCGACATGACGGGGTCGATCCACCAGATCGGCGCCGCGCTGGAAGGGGCGCCCTCCTGCAATGGCTGGACCTATTGGTGCTTTAGCCGCGACGGGCGGCCGGTGCCGATCGACGTCCTGCGCCAGCAGCTGCGGGCCGAGATCCGCGACTGAGGGAGACTGCGAGCGCCCGCCGGGGCCGATCGGCCGGGCGGCGTCTATGCGGCGAGGCGCGCCTTCGCGGGCTCGCGGCCGATTGATCCGTCGTCATAGGCGCGCCAGTCCTCGATGTCGGGATAGAATGCCTGGCGCCATCGGTCGACGCGCGGGTTCATGACCCGGAACCAAACCCGCGGGTTCGTCGCCAGCGCGATCATGACGGGATAGCTGAAGGGCAGGTGCGGCGCCTCGTCGATCGGGTGATGCTGCAGCAGCGGAAAGCGGCGGTCCGGCCGGTAGTGGTGGTCCGAATGGCGCTGCAGATTGATCAGCGTCCAGTTCGTCACAGTGTCAGAGGCGTTCCAGGAATGGTGCGGCCGGACCCGCTCGAACCGGCCCTCGCCGAGATAGCGCCGGGTCAGCCCGTAATGCTCGACATAGTTCACCGCCTCGAGCTGGTAGATCGCGACCAGGCTCTGCACGGCGAAGAGCACCAGTCCGAAGGGCCCGGCCAGCGCCCAGGACAGCCCGAGGAACGCCGCGGTCCCCAGCCCATAGCGCCAGAACGGGTTGGTGTGGTGCCAGACGGGACGGCCGCTCCGCGCCAGGCGCCCGCGCTCGATCGCCCAGGCCGAGAGCAGCTCGCGTCCGACGGCGCGCACGGTGAACGAATAGAGGTCCTGCCCCTTCCTGGCCGTCACGGGGTCCTTTGGCGTCGCGACCGTCACATGGTGCCCAAAGACGTGCTCGGTCGCGAAATGACCGTAGCCGACCGAGACGAGCAGCAGTTCGCCGGCCAGCCGCTCCCACCGGTTGCGCTGGTGCACCATCTCGTGCGCGAAGGTGATGCCGATGCCGCCGGTGCCGAGCCCGAGCGCGGCGAAAAGACCGATCGATTCCCACGTCCCGAGATGACCGGGCAGCGAAGCCTGCCAGAGGCAGACGGCGATCAGCGCCACCTGCACCGGGATCCAGGCCCAGGTAACGAGCTTGTGCCGCAACAGCAGCTCGTCGGCGGTGGCGGGGTCAATGTTCGACGTGTCGGCGCCGGCCAGCCGATCGAGCAGCGACACGACAACCCATCCCCACACGAAAGGACCGATGATCCACCAACCGCCGAAGACCGCCGCCAGCAGGATCAGCGGCGCGATGACGAACGCGATGGCGAAGGGCAACGCTCTTGGTGGCATGACGGGCCCCCTTGGCTGTGCCCGAATGATGCGACACGCCCGGCCATCCCTGCAACTGATGTGGCTCGAGATGCGGACCCCGCAACTGACGCTAACATGGGTTACCGATCGGTTACCACGCGTCCGACGCCCAGCCCGCCTTCACAGGCGAGCCGCACCGCCTTGGCGAAAACGGTCGGCATGGCCGCCACGGCGGATTCTGCCTGCATGAAGCCGTCGCCACCCCGGTCAGCGAGCCGCAGGACGCGTATGTCAAGGCGCAAATGAAAATGCGTAAAGGTGTGACGGACTTCGCCGGCCGGCTCCCATGCACCCGGCAGGGGTGGCGCGCCCTCTCCGGCCCCGTCCGGCTCCGGCGCCGCCCACTCGCTGCTCGGCAGCGCCAGCATTCCGCCGAGCAGGCCTCGCTCGGGGCGCCGTTCCGTCAGGACCCGGCCATGCCGATCGAGAGCAACCCAGGCGATGCCATGACGAACGGGCTTCGCCGCCTTCGGCGCTCGCCGGGGCAAGCCCGCGGCGATTCCGAGGGCGTGCCCGCGGCATGGCTCGCGCCAGGGGCAGGCGAGGCAGGCGGGCCGCGCCGGCACGCAGACGGTTGCGCCGAGGTCCATCACAGCCTGGGCATAGTCCCCCGGCCGCTCGCCCGGCGTGAGGCCGGCCGCGCGGGCGCGCAGCACGGGCTTGGCCGCCGGCAAGGGCTCGGTCTCGGCGAACAGCCGAGCCATCACCCGCTCGACATTGCCGTCAACGACAACCGCAGGCACATTGAACGCGATCGCGGCTATGGCGGCGGCCGTGTAGGGACCGATGCCCGGCAGCCCGCGCAAGGCATCCTCGGTCGCGGGGAAGCGGCCGCCGAACTCTTGGCTGACGACGGCCGCGCAGTCGTGCAGCTTTCGCGCCCGAGTGTAGTAGCCGAGGCCCGCCCAAGCCCCGAGCACCTCCTCGCGCGGCGCGGCGGCCAGCGCGTGCACATCCGGCCAGCGCGCCGTGAACCGCAGGAAATGTCCCGTGGCCGCCGCGACCGTCGTCTGCTGAAGCATGACCTCGCTCAGCCAGACGCGGTAGGGGTCGGGCCGTTCGCCCGCCTGCCGAGCGGTAGGCCCGACCCGCCAGGGCAGCACCCGGGCGTGCTGGTCGTACCATTCGAGCAGGGCCCCGGGCTCCGCTCGCGCGGTTGTTATCACACCGTCCACCGCCTATCCTTCAGATGCACGTTAGACGTGGTTCGACCCCGCCGCGGAGACCGCCATGGCGCAACAAGGCAAGGACGGCAAGCCCCCCGGGAGACTCCGGAAGTCCCCCGGCAAGTCCCCCGGCAAGTCCCCCGGCAAGTCCCAGGGCAAACCCCGGCCGAGGGGCGGCGGGTTCCGGCGCGCTGCCGACCAGACGCGCCCGGTCCTCGACAAGGTCGCCGGCAGCCATGGATTTGCCGAGCCCGACGTGCTGCTGCGCTGGGCCGAGATCGTCGGCGAGGCCCTGGCGCCGACCTGTCGTCCGGTTCGCGTGAGCTACGCCCAGCGGGGCCTCGGCGCGACGCTGGTGCTAAAGGCCGACAGCGGCCGGGCGCCCGAGGTCGAGCACCTGGCCCCGCGCATCATCGAGCGCGTCAACCAGTTTTACGGCTATCGCGCAGTGGCGCGCGTCCGCATCACCCAGAGCGGCGTCGTCCCGGCCTTCGCCGAGAAGCAGGCCGGCTTCGATGCGGCGCCGACCGAGCCGACCGACGCCGATGCGGGCCGCGCGGCGGCCCTGACCGAGGGCGTCGAGGATGCCGGCCTGCGCGCCGCCTTGACCCGCCTCGGCGCCAATGTGCTCGCGCGCAGCCGCCTTCGCCCCGCAAAGTAGGTTCAAATCCACAAAGGACATGACGATGCCCGTCAGCCCCCTTCGCGGCGTTCTCGCCGGACTCTCCTTGTTGGCGGTCTCCGCCATGCTTCCAGCCTCTGCGCTCGGCCAGTCCGCGACGGGGACGTCCGAAACCGCGCAGCCGGCGCCGGCCCAGAGCGCGGAGCAGCCGCCCCAAGCGGACACCGGCGCGTCCAGCGCGCAAGAGCCGGCCGCCGGCAGCTATGCGCTCGGGGACATCGCGCTCGGCGATCCGAACGCCCCGCTGACGGTCTATGAATATGCCTCGTTCACCTGCCCGCATTGCGCTGCGTTCCACGAGAATACGTTTCCGGAGTTCAAGGAGCAGTACATCGACACCGGCAAGGTGCGCTTCATCCTGCGCGAGGTCTATTTCGACCAGTACGGGCTCTGGGCATCGATGGTGGCACGCTGCGGCGGCGAGCAGGGCTTTTACCCCATGGCCGAGGCTTTCCTGAGCACGCAGTCGACCTGGACGCGGGCGCCCGACATCGGGACCGCGATCCAGCAGGTCGGCCGGCGCGCCGGGCTGCCGGCCGAACGCCTACAACAGTGCCTCTCGGACCGGGAGTATGCCAAGACGTTGCTGGAAGCCTACCAGCAGAACCGCGACGCCGACGACGTGAAGTCGACCCCGACCTTCATAATCAACGGCGAAGCGCATACAGGCGCCATGAACTTCGAGGAGTTCTCGGCGCTGCTCGACCAGGCCCTTTGACCCTCCGCGGCTTGGTTAACTAAATCTTGCGGTGGGCGCCTTGGTGAGCGCCAGATGCGGGGTCTGCGGCTTGACAACGGCAGCGTGCGCGTGTCTCATGTGCGAAAAATGGCGTGAGGCAGGCCTGTGCAGTTCACCCGGCTTCGGCTCAATGGGTTCAAGTCGTTCGTCGACCCGACCGATCTCGTCATCTCGGCCGGGCTGACGGGCGTTGTCGGGCCGAACGGCTGCGGCAAGTCGAACCTGCTCGAGGCGCTTCGCTGGATCATGGGCGAGAACCGGCCGACGCAGATGCGCGGCGAGGGGATGGACGACGTCATCTTCGCCGGCAGCGGCACGCGCCCGCCGCGCAACGCCGCGGCGGTCGAGCTCGTCATCGACAATTCCGACCGGCTGGCGCCGGCCGCCTTCAACAAGGATGACCGGCTCGAGGTCAGCCGGCGGATCACGCGCGAGATCGGCTCGGCCTACCGCATCAACGGGCGCGAGGTGCGCGCGCGCGACGTGCAGATGCTGTTCGCCGATGCATCGACGGGCGCGCATTCGCCGGCGCTCGTCCGCCAAGGCCAGATCTCCGAGCTGATCAGCGCCAAGCCCAAGGCCCGCCGCCGGGTGTTGGAGGAGGCGGCCGGCATCTCGGGCCTCTACCAGCGCCGGCACGAGGCCGAGCTGAAGTTGCGCGCCACGGAGACGAACCTGGCGCGTGTCCAGGACCTGCTGGGCGAGCTGACGCAGAGGCTCGTCGCGCTCGAGCGCCAAGCGGGGCAAGCGCGCCGGTATCGCGCGATCGCCGAAGCGCTGCGCCGCGCCGAGGCTGTCGCGCTTTGGCTGCGCTGGCGCGCCGCCGAGGACGAGCGCGCCGCTGCGGATGCCGGCGTGACGGCCGCGTTGCGCGCCGCCGCCGCCGCCGAGGTTGCCGTGCGCGGCGCTACGCGGGCGCGAGAGCAAGCCTCCGCTGCGCTGCCCTCGACGCGCGAGGAGGAGGCGATCGCCTCGGCCGTCCACCAGCGGCTCGCCGTCGAGCGCGAGCGCCAGGACGAGCAGGAGGAGCGCGCGCGGGCCGAGGCCGAGTCCCTGGCCGCGCGCGTGCGCCAGCTCGCTGCTGATTTCGAGCGCGAGGAGACACTCGGCCAGGACGCGCATTCGACGCTCGAGCGGCTGGCGTCGGAGGAGGCCCGGCTGGCCGAGGCGATGCAGGGCCAGGACGAGGCGCAGGCCTTGGCGGCGCAGGCGGCGCAGGCGGCTGCCGAGCGCCTGGGCGCGCAGGAACGCGCGCTCGACGCGCTGGCATCCGAGGCGGCGCGGCTCGAGGCGCAGTCGACGGCGGTGGCGCGCAGGGTTCAGGACTTGCGCACAACGGCCGGCCGGGCCGACGCGGCCATCGCCGCGGCGGAGCAGGCGGCAGCAGGCCTCGATGGACAGATCACCGATGCCGAAGCCGAGCTCGAGGCCCGGCGGCAGGCCGCGACCGAGTCGGCGGCGGCGGTCGAGGCGGTCGAGGCCGAGCTGGCGGCCGCCGCGGCCGAGCAGGGCGCTGCCCGCGAGGCCGAGGCGGCGGCGCGCGCGACCCGCTCCGATGCCGACGGCGAGACAGCCGCGCTCGCGGCCGAGGCACAGGGCCTCGAAAAGCTGCTGGCCCGCGATGCCGGCGAGGGCGACCGGCTCGTCGACCGGATCGAGGTTGTGCCGGGCTGGGAAGCCGCGCTTGGCGCCGCGCTGGGCGACGATCTGTCCGCGGACGAGGCGGTCGAGGGGTCCGGCTGGACCTCGCTCGATCCTTATGCCGCGCCCCCGAAGCTGCCGGGCGCGGCGCGGCCCATCGGCGAGGTCGCGCGCGGCCCTGCGCTGCTGGACCGGCGGTTCTCGCAGACGGGGCTCGTCGACCGCGATGCCGGCGACGCGTTGCAGGCGACGCTCGGCCCCGGCCAGCGCCTGGTGAGCCGAGAGGGTGACCTCTGGCGCTGGGATGGCTTTCGCCTGCGCGCCCAGGACGCGCCGACGGCGGCGGCGCTGCGCCTGGCGCAGCGCAACAGGCTCACCCAGGTGCAAGGCGCGCTTGACTCGGCCCGCGAGGGGCGTGACCGGGCGGCCGAGGCGCATGCGCAGGCGCGCGCCGCCCTGGAGCGGAACGTGGCGCGCGAGGCCGAGGCGCGCCGGGCGCGCCGCGACGCCGAGGCGGCCCAGGCTAACGCGGCGCGGGCCCTGGCCGCGGCTGAAGCCGCGCTGACGCTTCTCCGCTCAAGACGGGACAGCCAGGCCGAGGCCCTGGCCACGCGCCGGGCGGAGCGCGAGGCCCTGCAAGAAGAGCTCGCCGAGGCGGAGGACGAGATCGCCCGCCTGCCCGATGCGGGCGAGGCGCGCCAGGCGGTCGAGCGCCAGCGGGCCGAGGTCGACCGGCTGCGCGGCGCCATGCTCGAGGCCAGGACCCGCGCCGAGGACCTGCGGCGCGCGGCCGCCGGCCGCGAGCGCCGGCTGGGCGAGGTGCGGCGCGAGGTCGCCTCGTGGCGCGATCGGCGCGACGGCGCGGGCGCGCGTCTCGACGATCTCAAGCGCCGCATGGACGAGACGCAGGTCCGGCAGGCCGCCATCGCCGACCAGCCGGCTGCCCTGGCCGAGCGGCGCCGAAGACTGGCCGCCGAAATCGAAGCGGCCGAAGCGCGGCGCAAGTCGGCGGCCGATGCGCTCGCCGCGGCCGAGACAGCGCTCGCCCGGGCCGAGTCTGCCGAACGCGAGGCCGAGCGCGAGGCTTCGGCCCGCCGCGAGGAGCGCGCCGGCCTGGACGGCGTCCTGCAGGGCCTGGCCGCGCGGGTCGAGGCGGCGGCGGGGGAAATCCGCACCGAGCTCGGCACCGAGCCCGACGCGCTGCGCGCAAGCCTGGAGGGAGACCTGCCCCCGATCGCCACGGCCGAGGCCGAGGTGGCCAAGCTCCGGCGGCAGCGGGACGCGCTGGGGGCCGTCAATCTGCGGGCCGACCAGGACGCCGACGAGGTCCGCGCCGAGCGCGACGGGATCGCCGCCGAGAAGGCCGATCTGGACGCCGCGGTCGCCAAGCTCCGGCACGGCATCCACGAGCTCAACCGCGAGGGGCGGCACCGCCTGACTGCCGCCTTCGATACGGTGAACCAGCGGTTCTCCGGGCTTTTCCGGCACCTTTTCGGCGGTGGCGAGGCGCGCCTCGTCCTGGTCGAATTGGACGACCCGCTCGATGCCGGGCTGGAAATCCTGTGCCAGCCGCCCGGCAAGAAGCTGTCGACGCTGTCGCTGCTTTCGGGCGGCGAGCAGACGCTGACCGCGCTCTCGCTGATCTTCGCGGTGTTCCTGGCGAACCCGGCTCCGATCTGCGTGCTCGACGAGGTGGACGCGCCGCTCGACAATTCGAACGTCACGCGGTTCTGCGACCTGCTCGACGAGATGCGCCGGCGCACGCGGACGCGCTTTCTCATCATCACGCACCACGCCATCACCATGAGCCGGATGGACCGGCTGTTCGGCGTGACGATGGTCGAGAGGGGCGTCAGCCAGCTGGTCTCGGTCGATCTGAGCCGGGCCGCCGAGATGGTCGACGCCTGAGACGCCTCCGGCGTATCGACGCGGCGAAGGAGCCGTATCCTGCCCTTTGGGTAAACCGTGCAAAAAGCGACCTTGCACGCGTGCAAGGTTCTTACTGCTTGAGTCGCTGGATTTTTCATTTGTTCGGATCCCGAGGCTGGGGCGCGGGGCTTGCTTTGTGACGTTCCCGGCGCTCGCCGCGGTCCAGCGCGAAGGCCGTCTGCGCCAGCCGATTGCGTCGAGCGGGCCCAGGGCTTACCTAGAGGTCATGGACGACGCCACGCCACCGCTGATCGACCCTTTCGCCCGGGCGATCACCTATCTGCGCGTCTCGGTCACCGATCGGTGCGACTTCCGCTGCGTCTATTGCATGGCGGAGCACATGACGTTCCTGCCCAAGCGCGAGGTGCTGACGCTGGAGGAGCTCGACAGGCTCTGCTCGACCTTCATTCAGCTCGGCGTCCGCAAGCTGCGCGTCACGGGCGGCGAGCCTTTGGTGCGCAAGAACATCCTGTGGTTTTTCGATCGGATGGGCCGGCATCTGGGCGCGGGCCTCGACGAGCTCACGGTCACGACGAACGGCTCGCAGCTGAAGAAGTATGCGCAGCCGCTGGCCGATGTGGGCGTCCGCCGCATCAACGTCTCGCTCGATACGCTCGACAAGGCCAGGTTCCAGGCGATCACCCGCTGGGGCCGGCTCGACCAGGTGCTGGAGGGGATCGAGGCGGCTCAAGCAGCCGGACTTCGCGTCAAGATCAACACGGTGGCGCTCAAGGGCGTCAACGACGACGAGGTCCACCGGCTGGTGGAATGGTGCCGCGACTGGGGCATCGACCTGACCTTCATCGAGGTCATGCCGATGGGCGATCTGGGCGAGGAGGACCGTCTCGACCAGTTCTGGTCGCTCGAGGACGTTCGCGCCCGCCTCGAGGAGCGCTGGACGTTGACCGACACGGCCGAGCGTACGGGCGGCCCGGCCCGCTATGCCCAACTCGAGGAAACGGGCCAGAGCATAGGCTTTATCACGCCGCTGTCCCACAACTTCTGCGAGAGCTGCAATCGCGTTCGCCTCACCTGCACGGGGCAGCTTTACATGTGCCTCGGCCAAGACGACGACGCCGATTTGCGCAAGGTGTTGCGTGAGACGGACGATGACCGGGCGCTGCAGGCCGCCATCCGCGCGGCCATCGCTCGCAAGCCGCGCGGCCATGACTTCGATTACTCGCGCAGTCGGGTTGATGGCCAGGTCGCCCGTCATATGAGCGTGACCGGAGGCTGACGCCGCCTCGACGCGCAGCTGCCCCCAAGCGCCGCCTGTTTCCGGCGGCGATATGTTGCCGCGATCAAGAAGCGAGCAGGCCTGCGCCTTGCCCCGTGCCTGCGTGGGGAATATGGCTCGCTGCGGAAAGGGAGCGAGATGGTCGAGATCCGCCGCGCCGGCAGCTGGGACGAGGTGCGCGCGCAGCACCGCTGGGAGATCCCGCGGCGCTATAACATCGCCTGGGACATTTGCGGGAAGTGGGCCGAGGCCGAGCCGGGCAGGCTGGCGCTGGTCTATCTGCACGACGACGGCGTGCGGGAGTTGAGCCATGGCGAGCTCTGGCGGCTGTCCGGGCGGCTCGCCAACGTGCTCGCCGCGCATGGGGTGGCCCGCGGCGACAGGGTCGGGGTGCTGCTGCCCCAGTGCCCGGAAACCGTGCTGTCGCATATCGCGGCCTACCGGCTGGGCGCGGTGGTCGTGCCGCTCTTCACCCAGTTCGGCGCCGACGCCCTCCAGTTCCGACTTGCCGATTCGGGCGCAAGGGCGCTGGTGACGGACGCGGCCAATCTGCCGAAGATCGCCGATGTCGGCGACGAGTTGCCGGCGCTCGCGCATGTTTGGTCGGTCAACGGGGCAGGCGACGGCGCGGCCTCGCTGCCGGCGGCAATGGCGGCGGCGCGCGAGGAGGGCGCGCTGGCCGATACCGGGCCCGAGGACATGGCCTTCATCAGCTACACCTCGGGGACGACCGGCCCGCCCAAGGGCGCGCTGCACGCACAGCGCGTCTTTCTCGGGCATATCCCGGGCGTGCAGCTGTTCTACGACTTCTGGCCGCAGGCGGGCGACCGGATCTGGACGCCGTCGGACTGGGCGTGGCTCGGCGGGCTCGGCAATGTGATGATGCCGGCGCTGCGCATGGGCGTGCCGCTGGTGGCGCACGCTCCGCGCCGCTTCGACGCCGAGCACGCGGTGCGGCTGATCGCCGAGCACGGCGTCACCTCGGCCTTCCTCGCGCCGACGGCGCTCCGCCTCATGCGCCAGCTGCCTGGCATCCCGCCCCTGCCGCTTCGCTCGGTCGGCTCGGGCGGCGAGAGCCTGGGGGCGGCCGTGCTCGACTGGGGGCGCGAGGCGCTGGGGCTGACGATCAACGAGTTCTACGGCCAGACCGAGTGCAACCTCGTGCTCGGCAACTGCGCGCGGATCCTGCCCGTGCGGCCGGGCTCGATCGGCAAGGCGGTGCCGGGCAAGGAGGTGGCTGTGCTGGGGCCAGACGGGCGACGCCGTCCCGCGGGCGAAGCCGGCGAGATCGCCGTGCGCCGCGGCGATCCGGCGATGTTCCTGAGGTACTGGAACCAGCCCGAGAAGACGGCAGAGAAGTTCGTCGTCGGCGAGGACGGCGACGAGTGGATGCTGACGGGCGACGAGGGCTCGGTCGATGCTGACGGCTATTTCTGGTTCGGCTCGCGCACCGATGACGTCATCACCTCTTCCGGCTATCGCGTCGGACCCTCCGAGATCGAGGACTGCCTGAACCGCCATCCGGCGGTGGCCATGTCGGCCTGCATCGGCGTGCCCGACCCGCTGCGCACCGAGGTGGTGAAGGCCTTCGTGGTGCTCGCCGAGGGGCGGAACGGCTCGCCCGAGCTGGCCGACGAGCTGCGCGCGCATGTCCGCGCCCGTCTGTCGCCGCATCTGATGCCGCGCGAGATCGCTTGGGTCGAGCGCCTGCCGATGACGGCGACGGGCAAGATCATGCGCCGCGAGCTGCGCCGGCGGTGAGCGCCGACGGCCCACACGCTGACGGGCCACGCGCGGCACGCGGAGGCGCAGGGACGTCCACCGCCGAGCGGCCGTCCCCCAATTGCGGGCCGCGCCGCGACGGCGCGCGCCCCGACATGATCGTCCTGCACTACACCGCCATGGAGAGTGCCGAGGCGGCGGCGGACCGGCTCTGCGACCCCGCGGCGGAGGTCAGCGCGCATTACCTTATCGCCCGCGACGGGGTCGTGCTGGCGCTCGTGCCCGAGGAGTGGCGGGCCTGGCACGCCGGCGTCTCGGCCTGGGGTGACGTGGGCGACATCAACTCGCGCTCGATCGGGATCGAGCTCGACAATCCGGGCCATGTGCTCGGCTACCATCCGTTCCCCGAGCCGCAGATGGCGGCGCTGGAGGCGCTTGTCGCCGGGCTGATGACGCGCTGGGCGGTCCCGCCGGAGCGGGTCCTGGGACACGCCTGCATAGCGCCGGGGCGCAAGATCGATCCGGGCGAGAAGTTCGACTGGCGCCGCCTCGCCCGGCGCGGCCTCGGCATCTGGCGGGACGGCGAGCATGACGACCGACCGGCCGACGCCGCCCGGTTCCGCGCGGCGGCGCGGGCGTTCGGCTATCGGGTCGACGAGGCCGAGGGCTGGACGCAGGCGCTGCACGTCGTCTGGCGCAGCTTTGCCATGCGGTTCCGCCCGGACGAGGCAAATGCCGGGCCGACCGAAGGCGGCGTCCGTCACCTCGAGGCACTCGCCGCGCGCTGGCCGGTCGCTCGCGAGCTCCGCGGGGATCGTCAGGCAGAAGAGCCTGCGAGCGCCGCGAAACGGCAAGCGTCCTTGAGTCCGCCGAGGCGATCGCCTAGCTAGGCTCTGCGCGGACGGCCGGATGGTCGCTCCGATCGTTTGCGTCAGCGGGCGGTCGGGGAGGAAAGTCCGGGCTCCACGGAGACACGGTGCCGGGTAACGCCCGGCGGGGGCGACCCCAGGGAAAGCGCCACAGAGAACAGTCTGCCGGGCTCCGGCCCGGTCAAGGTGAAACGGTGGGGTAAGAGCCCACCGCGCCCCCGGCAACGGGGGCGGCACGGCAAGCCCCACCGGGAGCAAGGTCAGATAGGGGAAGCAGGGGCAAGGGTCAGACCCGCGCCCCGGGGCCGTCTCCGGCCCGCTTCCCGGGTGGATCGCACGAGGCCGCGGGCGACCGCGGTCCCAGATGAATGGCCATCCCCTCGTCCTCGGGCGGGGGACAGAACCCGGCTTACAGGCCGTCCGCGCTTTCGCGCCGCTCGATCGGCCGGGCCTCAGGGCTCGACGGCGTAGTCCTCGTCCGCCACCGGCTCCAGCCAGGTGACGGGGGCTGTGCCATCCGTCTCCTGGATGGCGATGTGGCACATGGCTGTCTCTGGCGCGGCGCCGTGCCAGTGGTTCTCGCCCGGCGGGATCCAGATGGTGTCGCCGGCGCGGATCGCGACGACCTTCCCACCCTTGGTCTGGAAGCGGCCGACGCCCGAGAGTACGTAAAGCGTCTGCCCCAGCGGGTGCGTGTGCCAGTTCGTGCGCGCCCCTGGCAGGAAGGTGACGCGCGCGGCGCGCACGCGCGCGGGCTCGGGCGCCTCGACGATCGGGTCCAGCAGCACGGTGCCGGTGAAATACTCCTTGGGGCCGAACCGAGTCGGCCGACTGTCTGCCTCGAGATGCTCCATCACGCTCCCCTTCTGGCCCGCGACTCGGGACCGCGTGCCATTTCAAGCCATTTACGCGCGCCGATGTCGACCCCGATCCGAACAGGGTCGTCGCTATGTTGTGCTTAACTAGAATTAAGCCACTAGAGTTTGAAGGTGGCTGTGAATTCCGAGTGGTGGAGCAAAAAGGTGTTGATTGGCGCGAAGTGGCAGCGTACAAGATCTCCCAGGGACACCCGCCGGCTCAGGACAAAACAAGAGCAGTTTCATACAGGCTCGGCGGGTGTCCCCGCGAACACACGCGAGGCGAGAGCAGGCGCGGCGGCAGAACAGAGCCCAGGAGACAATGGGACGGCCGCGAAACTTCTCCGAGGGACGGCGGGCGGATCGGAGGCAACTGATCCGCCCGTTCCGTTTGGAGCCCATTCGGAGACCGTCGCTTCGGCCGGGCGCGTGCGCGTAGAGAGGGGCGTCCGGGGCCGTGCTGAAGCATTTTACAGGCACGCATGACCACAAGATGGACGACAAGGGACGGGTGTCGCTCCCGACCGAGTTCCGTCGTGTGCTCGATGCCGTCGGCTCCTCTGGCGCCCTCTACGTCGTACCACAGCTCGATGACGCCCGCGCGCTGGTCTTCTTCACGACCGAGGCCTATAGCGCGCTGATCGAGCGCCACAATCAGCGCGAGTACCCGTCGCTAGCCGCGCAGCAGCGCATGGAGCTGAAGCTCGTCACACGGGCGAGCCAGATCCAGGTCGACGATGCCGGTCGGATCGTCCTGACCAAGGCGCTGCGCGACGCGATCGGGCTGGAAAAGGAGCTGCGCTTCGTCGGCGTCGCCTCGAGCTTCGAGGTCTGGCGGCCGGATGCCCGCGACGCCTTCGAGGCCGAGCTTATGGCGGCCGAGGCGGACGAGCCTGTACACATCGACCGGCGGGGGCTGCACTGATGGGGGCCGCGGCGCGCATGGCCGTCGAAGAACCACATATCCCGGTCCTGCTCGACGAGGTGCTTGCCGCGGTCGCGCCGCTGCCGGGCGCGACCGCAATCGACGGCACCTTTGGCGCGGGCGGCTATTCGCGGGCGATCCTGCGCGCCGGCGCCGAGCATGTGATCGGCATCGACCGGGACGCCCAGGCGCTGGTCATGGCGCGATCGGCCGGCGACGACCCGCGCCTGACGCTGATCGAGGGCAGGTTCGGCGAGCTCGATCGGCTGGCCGGAAGCCATGCGCCGGTCGACGCCGTCGTGCTCGACATCGGCGTCTCGTCCATGCAGCTCGACCAGGCCGAGCGTGGTTTCTCGTTCCAGCAGGACGGGCCGCTCGACATGCGGATGTCGGGCGCTGGCTCGGGACCGAGCGCCGCCGATCTCGTCAACCGCGCCGACGAGGCGACGCTCGCCGACATCCTCTACGATCTGGGCGAGGACCGGGCGGCACGGCGCATCGCGCGTGCCATTCTGCGCGCCCGCGAGGCGGCGCCGATCACCCGCACCGCCCAGCTGGCCGAGATCGTCACCGCGGTGCTGCCGCGTCCGCGCCCGGGGCAGGTGCACCCGGCAACGAGGACCTTCCAGGCGCTGCGGATCGCCGTGAACGATGAGCTGGGCGAATTGGCCCGCGGCCTGGCTGCGGCCGAACGCGTGCTCGCGCCCGGCGGGCGGTTGGCGGTCGTCACCTTCCACTCGCTCGAGGACCGGATCGTGAAACGCTACCTGCAGGCCGCCTCGGCCATCACTGCGGGCGGCTCGCGGCACGCGCCGGCGCGCGCCCTGCCGCCGCCCCGCTTCGAGTCACCCGCCGCGCCGGTGACGCCCGGGCAGGTGGAGCTCGCCCGCAACCCGCGCGCCCGCTCGGCACGGCTGCGCAGCGCGATCCGAACGGATGCGGCCCCGGTCGCCCTCGACCCGCGGGCACTTGGCCTGCCGGCGGCGCCGCCCGTCGGCGATATTCTCGGGAGACGCCGATGACCCGGCACGGAGCCGCCCTTCTCGCCCTCTCGATCGTCGCGAGCGCCGGCTGGGCCTATACGGTCAACTATGACACGCGGGCGGTGCTCGACCGGCTGTCGGGACTGCGCGCCGAGATCGCGGCCCAGCGCGAGGCGCTGCAGGTGCTGCGCGTCGAGTGGGCGTATCTGAACGCGCCCGACCGCCTGGCGGAGTTGGTCGCCGCGCACAACGACGTGCTCGCCCTCGTGCCCCTGGTGCCCGAGGGGCTGGGTCAGGTCGCCGCGATCCCATACCCGCCGCGAGCCCCCGGTGCCGCGCCGCTCGCGCCGGCGATGCCGGAGGCGCTGATAGCCGCCGCGCCGTCGGCGCCGGCCACTCCAGCGCCCGCCGCTCCCGCACCTGGCGCCCCTGCCCAGCCAGCCGTTGCCACGGCACATGCCGGCGCTTCTTCGGCCGCTGCAGGCGCCCCAGAGACGATGACGTTGGCAATGCGCGACGAGCGCCTTCAGGCTTCGCGGTCCGCCAAGGACGCCGTCCCCCAGACGCTCGAGGCGGCGATTGCCGCCGCGCTCGTCGAGGTGGGCGTACGGCTCGACGAGACCCGCTCGGGCGTGCCGCATGACGGTGTGGTCGCCGTGCCGTCCGAAGGGGTGTCGGGCGTCTTCGCCGCCGCGGCGCCCGGCGTTCCCCTGCCCGCCACCCGGCCCGCCACCCGGCCTGTCGCCTGGGCCAGGCAGTGACCGATATCGCGGCCCAGTCGGCGCGCGGTCGCGCGGCGCTGCGCGGCGACTGGCGGCTTATCCTGCTGATGGTCTGCTTTACCCTTTGCTATGGCGCCGTCGGTCTGCGCATGGGGGTGCTGGCGGCAGTCGAGCCCGAGGAGCCGCAGCTCGGGCGCGCCGACCAGTCCGGCCGGCCGGTGCGCGGCGAGATCGTCGACCGTGACGGGCGGCTTTTGGCGGCGAACCTGCCCGCCTGGTCGCTCTATGCCCACCCGGAGGAGATCAGGGATCCGGTCTATGCCGCCGACGCGCTGGCCGGGATCTTCCCCGAGCTCGACCGCGACGCGCTCCTGCACCTGCTGACCGGAAAGCGCCGCTTTGTCTGGGTCAAGCGGCCGATCACGCCGCGCGAGAAGCAGGCAGTGCACGAGCTCGGCCTGCCCGGCCTGTTCTTTGGCAGCCGCGAGATGCGCGTCTACCCGGCCGGTCCCGCCGCCGCGCATGTCGTGGGCGGCGTGCGTGCCGAGCGCGAGGGCGTGCACTTTGCCGAGCTGGTCGGCGCGGGCGGCGTCGAGGGGCAGTTCGATGCGCGCCTGCGCGACCCGGCGCGCGCGGCCGAGCCGCTGCGGCTCTCGATCGACCTCGCGGTGCAGGAGGTCATCAGGCAGGAGCTCGCCGCCGGGATCGCCCGCATGACCGCCAAGGGCGGCACGGCGATCCTGATGAACGCCCGGACGGGCGAGACGGTCGCCATGGTCTCGCTGCCCGACTTCGACCCGAACGCCGCGCCCGCCCCCTTCCGCGGCGAGCCGGGACAGAACCCCCGCTTCAACCGTGCGGCGCAGGGGCGCTACGAGCTCGGCTCGACCTTCAAGGTGCTGACCGCCGCCATGGCGCTCGACACCGGCGTGGCCACGTCGACGACGCTGATCGAGACGCCGCCGTCGCTGCGCTATGGCCGGCACAGCATCCGCGACTTCCACCGGATGCCGGCGATGATGCCGGTCGAGGACGTGGTGGTCGAATCGTCGAACGTCGGTTCGGCGCGCCTCGCCCTGATGGTCGGCACGCCGCGCTTCAAGGAGTACCTCGCCAAGCTCGGCTTCATGGACCCGAGCGGGCTCGAGCTCGTCGAGGCGGTCAACAACGACACGCTCGAGCCGCCGCGCTGGACGGACCTGTCGACGATCACGATCTCGTTCGGCCACGGGCTGGCCGCCTCGCCCGTGCACCTGGCCGCCGCCTATGCGACGATCGCCAATGGCGGGGTGCGCGTCTTCCCCTCGCTCCTGGTCGGCGGCCGCGCGCCCGGCGAGCGGGTCTTCTCCGAGCAGGCGTCGCGCGAGATGCTGCGCATCATGCGCCAGGTGGTCGTCCGCGGCACTGCGCGGCGCGCCGACCTCGCCGGCTACGAGATCGGCGGCAAGACCGGTACCGCCGACAAGGTGCGGCCCAATGGCGGCTATTACCACGACCGCAACATCTCGACCTTCGCGGCCGTCTTCCCGACCTCGCGCCCGCAATACGTGCTGATCGTTTCGCTCGACGAGCCGACGGACCGCTCGGGCCGCTACCCGGCGCGCACCGCCGGACGCACTGCCGTGCCGGTCGCCGCTGACATCGTGCGCCGCGCCGCCCCCGTGCTGGGCCTGCGGCCCTTGCCGCCCCCCGCGCCGGACGATATCGCCAGTATCGAGGGCAGCGGGAGCGAGTGAATGCCGGAGCCGACGCTCGAGAGCCTGGGGCTGACGCGCCTGGCCCATGAGGGCCCCGAGCCGGTGGCGCGAGCGACCGTCGCCGGCATTGCCGTCGACAGCCGCGAGGTTCGCCCGGGCTTCGTCTTCGTCGCCATCCCCGGCCATGTGCGCGATGGCGCCAGCTTCGCCCAGTATGCGATCCGCCAGGGCGCGGCGGCGGTGCTGGCTACCGCGCAGGGGATCGAGACCGCGCGCGCCGACATCGGCGAACTGCCGGTTCCGTTCTTCCTGACCGAGCATCCGCGGGCCGAGCTCGCCAGGCTCGCCGCCACCTTCTACGGTCGGCAACCCGCGACGATGGTCGCGGTGACAGGCACGAACGGCAAGACCTCGGTCGCGCAGTTCACCCGCCAGATTTGGGCGGCGCTTGGCTTCAGGGCCGCGGCGCTCGGCACGACGGGCGTTGCGGGCGAGGGCTTCGACGAGCCGCTCGCCATCACCACGCCCGAGCCGGTGGCGCTGCACGCCCTGCTGGCGCGCCTGGCCGACAAGGGCTGCACGCATGCGGCGATGGAGGCGTCGAGCCATGGCCTCGCCCAGCACCGGCTCGACGGCGTGCTGCCGAAGGCGGCGGCCTTCACCAACATCAGCCGCGATCACCTCGACTACCACCCGGATTTCGCATCGTATCTCGCCGCCAAGATGCGTCTCTTCGCCGAACTGCTGCCGCCCGGCGGCACGGCGGTGCTGAACGCTGGCGATCCGGCCTCGGTCGCCGCCCGGCAGATCTGCGTCGACCGGGGCATCGAGGTGCTGGCCGTCGGGCACGGCGCCGATGTCGCGCTGCGGCTGACCGAGACGCGCTTCCACGCCGACGGGCAGGAGATCGCCTTTTCCTGGCGGGGCGCGACGCACCGCGCCGATCTCGCGCTCATCGGCGGCTTCCAGGCCGAGAACGTGCTGGTCGCCGCCGGCCTCGCCATCGCGACCGGCGCCGAGCCCGAGGCCGTCTTCGCTGCCCTGCCGCGGCTCGAGGGCGTGCGCGGCCGGATGCAGCGCGCCGCCACGCGGGCGAACGGCGCCCCGATCTATGTCGATTATGCGCATACACCGGCAGCGCTCTCCTCGGCCATCGAGGCGCTGCGCCCGCACGTGCCGGGGCGCCTCGTCGTCGTCTTCGGCGCAGGCGGCGACCGCGACCCCGGCAAGCGGCCGCTGATGGGCGCCGCCGTCGCCGAATTGGCCGACGCGGCCATCGTCACGGACGACAACCCGCGCTCGGAGGAGCCGGCGGCGATCCGCGCCGCCGTGCGCGCGGGCGCGCCGCTGGCCGAGGACATCGGCGACAGGGCCGCGGCGATCCTCGCCGGCGTCGAGGCGCTGAAGGAGCCGGGCGACTGCCTGCTGATCGCCGGCAAGGGGCACGAGCAGGGCCAGGAGGCGGCGGGACGCGTGCTGCCCTTCGACGATGTCGAGCAGGCTCGTGCCGCCGTCATCGCGCTCGACGCCGTCGATCAGGAATATGGCGCATGACCGGCCCGCTCTGGACGGCCGCCGAGGCGGCGCGGGCGACCGGCGGCGCGGTGCGCGGCGACTGGGCGGCGACCCCGGGCATCGCCGGCGTCGCCATCGACACGCGCGAGATGGCGCCCGGCGACCTCTTCGTCGCGCTGAGGGGCGAGAACCGCGACGGGCACGCCTTCGTCGCTCAGGCGCTCGCCGGCGGCGCCGCGGCCGCGATGGTGGCCGGCGTGCCGGAGGGCCTGCCGGCCGATGCGCCGCTCCTGATGGTCGGGGACACGCTCAAGGGGTTGCGGGGCCTCGCCGCCGCCGCGCGGGCCCGGACGGCCGCACGGGTGATCGGCGTCACCGGCTCGGTCGGCAAGACCTCGACCAAGGAGATGCTGCGCGTCATGCTGGCGGGCCAGGCGCCGACGCACGCGCCGACGCGCAGCTTCAACAATCACTGGGGCGTGCCGCTGACGCTCGCCCGCATGCCGGCCGACACCGGCTATGCCGTGATCGAGATGGGCATGAACCATGCCGGCGAGATCGCGCCGCTGTCGAGGCTTGCCCGCCCGCATGTCGCGCTGGTCACGACGGTCGAGGCCGTGCACCTCGAGAACTTCGCCTCGGTCGAGGGCATTGCCGATGCCAAGGCCGAGATCTTCGCCGGGCTCGCGCCGGATGGCATCGCCGTGCTCAACGCCGACAATCCCCATTTCGCGCGCCTGGCCGCCGCCGCGGCGCCGCGCCGCGTCGTCGCCTTCGGACGGGCGGCGCCCGATTTCGCCCTCCCCAATTTCGCTATCGAGGAGGCGACGCTGTCCGGTGGCTGCACGCTGGTGCGCGCGCGGGTCCGGGGCAAGCCGATCGCCTTCAAGATCGGCACGCCCGGACTGCATTTCGCGCTGAACGCGATGGGCGCGCTGGCCGCGGCCGATGCCGCCGGCGGCGACATCGCCCGCGCCGCGGTGGCGCTTGCCACCTGGACGCCGCCCGGCGGGCGGGGCAGCCGCGAGACGATAGCGCTTGGCCCCGCCGGCATCGACGGCACGGTGACGTTGCTCGACGAGAGCTACAACGCCAATCCCGCCTCGATGCGCGCGGCGCTCGCCGTCCTGGCGGCGAGCCCGCCCACGGACGATATGGGGCGCTTTAACCGGGGTCGCCGGCTGGCCTTTCTCGGCGACATGCTCGAGCTCGGCCCCGACGAGGAGGCCTTCCACGCCGGGCTGGCCAAGCTGACCGAGATCGCGCAGATCGACCGGGTGCATTGCTGCGGCACGCGCATGCGAGCGCTGCACGGGGCGCTGCCGCGTGCGAAGCGTGGGCTCTGGTGCCCCGACAGCGCCGCGCTGGCGGCCGAAGTCGCCAAGGCCGTTGACGCCGGCGACGTCGTCATGGTCAAGGGCTCGCTCGGGGCGTGCATGGCCCGGGTCGTCGAGGCCATCAGGGGGCTGGGCAGCGGCAATCCAGGCCGCCTGTTTCCGGCCGACGAGGACGCCTGATGCTCTTCCACCTGCTCACCCCTCTCAGCGAGGGCGGCGATCTCTTCAACCTGTTCCGCTATATCACCTTCCGCGCCGGCGGCGCGTTCTTCACGGCGCTGGTCTTCGGCTTCTTCCTCGGCCGGCCTATCATCGACTGGCTGCGTCGGATGCAGAAAAAGGGCCAGCCGATCCGCGGCGACGGCCCGCAGCGCCACATCGTCGAGAAGGCCGGCACGCCCACAATGGGAGGGGTGCTGATCCTCGGCGCCATGCTCTCGTCAGCGCTGCTCTGGGCGCGGCTCGACAACGGCTTTGTCTGGGCCGTGCTGCTGGTGACGTTCGGCTTCGGGCTGATCGGTTTCGCCGACGATTTCCTGAAGGTGGCGAAGTATTCGCACCGGGGCGTGCCCGGCCGCCTGCGGCTGGTGGCCGGGTTCCTGATCGCGCTGATCGCCGGCTGGTGGATGAGCTCGATCCAGCCCGAGCCGCTGCAGGGCGTCATCGCCATGCCGATCGTCAACACGGCAATGATCCATGCGGGGCTTTTCTACGTGCCCTTCGCCATGCTGGTGATCGTCGGCTCGGCCAATGCGGTGAACCTGACGGACGGGCTCGACGGGCTCGCCATCATGCCGGTGATGATCGCCGCGGGCTCGCTCGGCATCATCGCCTATGTGGTCGGCCGCACCGACTTCACCGAGTATCTGGGCGTGAACTACGTGCCCGGCACGGGCGAGATCGCGGTGATCGCCGCGGCGGTGATCGGCGCTGGTCTGGGGTTTCTCTGGTACAATGCGCCCCCCGCCATGGTCTTCATGGGCGACACCGGCTCGCTGGCCCTCGGCGGCTGCCTCGGCGCGATCGCGGTCGCGGTGAAGCACGAGATCGTCTGGGCGATCATCGGCGGCCTCTTCGTGCTCGAGGCCGTCAGCGTCATGGTTCAGGTGGCGAGCTTCAAGCTGACGGGCAAGCGCGTCTTCAAGATGGCGCCCATTCACCACCATTTCGAGCAAAAGGGCTGGGCCGAGCCGACCGTCGTCATCCGTTTCTGGATCATCGCCGTCATTCTGGCGCTGATCGGCCTGGCGAGCCTCAAGGTCAGATGAGGGCGCGCGTGGCACCCCCCTCCCCGTCCCTCCCCCACAAGGGGGGAGGGAGCTACCGTCTGTCGAGCCGCCCGCGACGCGCCCGGAGCGACACGCGTTGGGGCCATTGCCCTTCCCCCCGCGCGACAGGCCCCCTCCCCCCTCGTGGGGGAGGGATGGGGAGGGGGGGCGCCGCATGATCCCCGTCTCCGCTTATGAAGGGAAGCGCGTCGGCGTGCTCGGCCTCGGCCGCTCGGGCCTCGCTGCCGCGAAGGCGCTCCGCGCCGGCGGCGCCGAGCCCGTCTGCTGGGATGACGGCGAGGTCGCGCGCGCCAATGCCGCCGAGTTCGAGGTCGCCGACATCACCCGCGAGCGCGAGGCGGCTGGCCTTGCCGCGCTGATCGTCTCGCCCGGCATTCCGCACCTGTATCCGGCGCCGCACCCCGCCATCGCGCGGGCCTGGGCGAGCGGCGTCCCCGTCGACAACGACATCGGTCTCTTCTTCGGCGCGCTGGCGGAGATCGAGCTCGACGACGACCCGGCGCCGAGGGTGATCGCCGTCACCGGCTCGAACGGAAAGTCGACCACCACCGCGCTGATCCACCACGTGCTCAGATCCGCCGGAAGACGCACGCAGATGGGCGGCAATATCGGCCGCGGGGTCCTCGACCTCGACCCGCCCCGCCCGGGCGAGATCCTCGTGCTGGAGCTGAGCTCGTATCAGATCGAGCTTGCGCGCCGGCTCGCGCCCGACATCGCGCTATTCCTCAATCTCTCGCCGGACCATCTCGACCGGCATGGCGGCCTCGGCGGCTATTTCGCCGCCAAGCGCCGCCTCTTCGAGATCGGCGCGCCGGAGACCGCGATCGCCGGCATCGACGAGACCGAGGGGCGCTATCTGGCCTCGATCTGCGACAACCCGGTGCTGGTCTCGGTCAGCGAGCGCCCGCGCGGCGAGGCGCGCTCGGTCTTCATGAACCGGAATCACCTGACCGAATGGCGGGGCCGGCAGATCTCCGCCTTCGACATCAGGGGCGCGCCCGCCTTGCTCGGCCGGCACAACCATCAGAACGCCTGCGCCGCCTGGGCGGCGTGCCGCGCCGTCGGCCTGGCGCCCCGTCAGATCGAGGAAGGTTTCGCCAGCTTCCCCGGCCTCGCCCACCGCATGGAGCGGCTCGGCACGGCGCGCGGCGTGACCTTCGTCAACGACTCCAAGGCGACGAACGCCGATGCCGCCGAAAAGGCGCTGGTCAGCTTCGAGCGCATCCGCTGGATCGCCGGCGGCCAGCCCAAGACGGGGGGCATCGAGCCGCTCCGCCCGCATTTCGGCCGGATCGCCAAGGCCTATCTGATCGGCGACGCGGCCGAGCAGTTCGCGGCCACGCTGGGCGACACGCCGCACGCCATCTGCGGCGATCTCGCGACCGCTGTGGCGCGAGCCGCCGCCGACGCCGAGCCCGGCGACACGGTGCTGCTCGCCCCCGCCGGGGCCAGCTTCGACCAGTTCGCCGATTTCGAGGCACGGGGCGAGGCCTTCCGCGCTCTCGTCCGCCCCCTTCTGTCGGAGACGGTGCCGTGACGGAGCTGACCTTCCGCGCCATGCTGATGCCCCGCGCGGGCGACCGCGCCGAGGGCTCGGTCATCGGGAACTGGTGGCAATCGGTGGACCGCTGGACGCTGGGCGCCGTGCTGGCGCTCTTCGCGGTCGGCGCCGTCCTCGGCCTGGCCGCCTCGCCGCCACTGGCCGAGAAGAACGGTCTCTGGACATATCACTACGTCGTCCGCCAGGCGGTGTTCGCGCTGGTCGGGCTCGGCCTCATCGCCGTGCTCTCTATGATGAGCACGGTCGCCATCCGCCGCGCGGGCGTCCTGCTGTTCCTGGGCACTCTCGCCGCCACCGCGGCGCTGCCCTGGTTCGGCACCGATTTCGGCAAGGGCGCCATCCGCTGGTACTCGCTCGGCATCATCGGCCTGCAACCGTCGGAGTTCCTGAAGCCCGGCTTCGCCATCACCGCCGCGTGGCTGATGGCGGGCGCGCTCGAGCGGAGCGGGCCGCCGGGGCGCACGCTCTCGGGGCTGCTCGCCGCCGGTATCGCGGCGCTGCTGGTGGCGCAGCCGGATTTCGGCCAGGCGATGCTGGTGCTCAGCGTCTGGGCGGCGATGTTCTTCGCCTCGGGCGCGCCGGTCCTCCTGCTCGTCGTGTTCGCCGCGATCGTCGCCGCGGGGGGCACCTTCGCCTATCTCGAATCCGAGCACGTCGCCCGGCGCATCGACGGCTATCTGGCGGAAGGCGTCGACCCGCACACCCAGCTCGCCTATGCCCAGTCGGCGATAAGCGAGGGCGGCTTTTTCGGGGTCGGCGCGGCGCAGGGCCAGGTCAAATGGGCGCTGCCAGACGCGCATACCGACTTCATCATCGCGGTCGCCGCCGAGGAGTTCGGCCTCGTGCTGACGCTCGGCATCGTCGGCCTTTACCTCTTTATCACGCTGCGCTCGCTCGCGCGGCTGGTCGACGAGCGAAACGGATTCGTGCGCCTCGCCGGCACAGGGTTGGCCGCGCTCTTCGGGCTGCAGGCCTTCGTCAACGTCTCGGTCGCCGTCCGGCTGCTGCCCGCCAAGGGCATGACGCTGCCCTTCATTTCCTATGGCGGCTCGTCCATGCTTGCCGCCGCCATCCTCATGGGGGCGCTTCTGGCGCTGACGCGCAGCCGGCCGCACGGAGCGGCGGTCCGGGCGGGCCCGTGACGGATGCGCGAGGCG
Organism: uncultured Alphaproteobacteria bacterium; assembly: GCA_963822985.1. GTDB lineage: Bacteria > Pseudomonadota > Alphaproteobacteria > Rhodobacterales > Rhodobacteraceae > Thermohalobaculum. The sequence goes on from CAWGJU010000006.1 coordinate 619,582, forward strand.
GCGCGCCGCTGCTGCTGATCGCCGCGGGCGGGACGGGCGGTCATATGTTCCCGGCGCAGGCGCTGGCCGAGGAGATGCTGGGGCGCGGCTGGCGCGTGCGCCTGTCGACCGACGCGCGCGGCGCCGCCTATGCGACGGGCTTTCCGGCCGAGGTCGAACGCCAGGTCGTGCGTGCCGGCACCTTTGCGCGAGAGGGCCTGACCAAGCTCGCCGCACCCTTCCAGATCGCCATCGGCGTGACCACGGCCGTCGCGCGGATGCGCCGCGATCCGCCCGCCTGCGTCGTGGGCTTCGGCGGCTATCCGGCCCTGCCGGCAATGACGGCGGCGACGCTGCTCGGCCGGCCGCGCCTCGTGCACGAGCAGAACGCCGTGCTCGGCCGCGTCAACGAGCTCTTCGCGGCCCGCGTCGACCGCGTCGCCTGCGGCAGCTGGCCGACGGCGCTGCCGAAGGGCGCGCGCGGCGTCCATATCGGCAACCCGGTGCGCGCCGCCATCGCCACCCGCGCCGGCGCGCCGTACGGGGCCGGCGATGGTCCGCTGAATGTCCTCGTCATCGGCGGCAGCCAGGGCGCGCGCATCCTGTCGCGCACCGTGCCCGCGGCGCTCGCGGCGCTGCCCGAGGCGCTGCGCGCCCGGCTGCGCGTCTCCCACCAGGCCCGGCCAGAGGACCGCGAGGCCGCAGCGGCGACCTATGCCGCCGCCGGCATCGAGGCCGACCTTCGCTCCTTCTTCGACGACGTGCCGGATCGGCTAATCGCGGCTCGGCTGGTCATCTCGCGCGCCGGCGCCTCGTCCGTGGCCGATATCGCGGCCATCGGGCGGCCATCGATCCTTGTGCCCCTTGCCGTCGCCAAGCGCGACGAGCAGACGGCCAACGCCCGCGGCCTCGTCGAGGCCGGCGCCGCCGTCGCGGTGCCGGAGCGCGACCTCACGCCCGAGCGCCTCTCCGCCGAGGCGGCCGCCATCCTCGACGATCCCGCGCGCGCCGCCGGCATGGCCGCTTCGGCCGCCCGCCTCGGCCGTCCCGACGCCGCCCACCGGCTTGCCGACCTCGTCGAGGAGCTTGCCGGGCGAAGGCCCGCCTGATACCTCGCCGGCCCGAAACAGGAGAGACGCATGACGCCCACGAACCTGCCCCTCGACATCGGCGCCATCCACTTCGTCGGCATCGGGGGCATCGGCATGTCGGGCATCGCCGAGGTCATGCTGAACCTCGGCTACACGGTGCAGGGCTCGGACCTGCGCGACGGCCCGATCCTCGAGCGCCTGCGCGGGCTCGGCGCGACAATCCACATCGGCCACGCACCGGAGAACCTCGACGCCGCCCAGGTCGTCGTCATCTCCTCCGCCGTCAAGGCCGGCAATCCGGAACTCGACGCCGCCCGCGCCCGCGCCCTGCCCGTGGTTCGGCGCGCCGAGATGCTGGCGGAACTCATGCGGCTGCGCTGGAACGTTGCCGTCGCCGGCACGCACGGCAAGACCACCACCACCTCGCTTGTCGCCGCGCTGCTTGATGCCGGGCGCATGGATCCGACCGTCATCAATGGCGGCATCATCCAGTCCTATGGCTCGAACGCCCGGCTCGGCGAGGGGCGGTGGATGGTCGTCGAGGCCGACGAATCCGACGGCACCTTCGTCAAGCTGCCGGCGACCGTCGCCATCGTGACCAACATCGACCCCGAGCACATGGACCATTACGGCGACATCGAGGCGCTGCGCGACGGCTTCGAGGCCTTTGTCTCGAACATCCCGTTCTATGGCGCCTTCGTCGCCTGCATCGACCATCCGGAGGTGCAGTCGCTGGTCGGCCGCGTCACCGACCGCCGCGTCGTCACTTATGGCACCAGCCGGCAGGCCGACATCCGCGCCGAGAACGTCGCCTATGTCGACGGCCACATGCGGTTCGACGTGGTGCTGCGCGATGGCGAGCGGCATGACGGCATGCTGCTCGCGCTGCCGGGCGAGCACAACGTGCTGAACGCGCTCGGCGCCATCGGCGCCGCGCGCGAGCTGAAGATCAGCTTCGAGGACATCCGCTCGGGGCTCGGAGCCTTCACCGGCGTCCGCCGCCGGTTCACGCGCGTCGGGACATGGAACGGCGCCACAATCATTGACGATTACGGCCACCACCCGGTCGAGATCGCCGCCGTGCTCAAGGCCGCGCGCTCGGCCACGCAGGGCAACGTCATCGCCATCCACCAGCCGCACCGTTATTCGCGGCTGCACGACCTGTTCGACCAGTTCTGCGCCTGCTTCAACGACGCCGACGTCGTCGCCATCGCCGACGTCTACTCGGCCGGCGAGGAGCCGATCGACGGCGTCAGCCGCGACGCGCTTGTCGGCGGCCTGCGCGCGCACGGCCACCGCGCGGCGCATGCGCTGCGCGCGCCCGAGGGGCTGGCCGACTTCGTCACGCGGCACGCCAAGCCCGGAGATCTCGTCGTCTGCCTCGGCGCCGGCTCGATCTCGGCCTGGGCCAACGCGCTGCCGGGCCAACTCGCCGACCGGAGCGCCGCCTGATGATTGACGAGCAACTTGCCAATCCCGCCCTTCTCGCACTCCTCGTCATCCTCGGGCTTGGATTCGTGCGGTTCAGCATCTGGTGGGCGGTGCTCCGGGTCCTGCTCGCCCCCCTGCTGAGGCCGATCGGGATGATCCTCGTCGTCACGGCGGTGGCGGCGGCGGCGCTCCACTACGGCGGATGACCGAAGCCGGACCGGGGCCCCTCCATCACCCGCCCGTTCGCGGACGTGTCGAGCGGGACAGGCCGCTTGCGTCCCTCACTTGGCTGCGCGTCGGCGGGCCGGCCGAGGCGCTGTTCACCCCAGCCGACCGCGACGACCTTGCCGGCTTCCTGGCCGAGCTCGACCCGGCCGTCGCCGTTACCCCGCTGGGCGTCTGCTCGAACCTGATCGTCCGCGACGGCGGGCTGACGGGGGTCGCGATCCGCCTCGGCCGCGCCTTCGGCGCCGTCGAGCCTCTGCCCGGGAACCGCATTCGGGCCGGCGCCGCCGCGCTCGATGCGTACGTGGCGCGGCAAGCGGCGCAGGCCGGCATCGCCGGGCTCGAGTTCCTGCGCACCATCCCCGGCGCGATCGGTGGCGCCGTCAAGATGAACGCCGGCTGCTATGGCAGCTACATCGCCGACGTGCTTGTCGACGCCACAGTGATCGACCGGCAGGGCCGTTCACATACGCTTGATCCCGCCGAGCTGGCCTTCGCCTACCGCTCCTCCGCCGTCCCGGACGATGCCGTTGTCGTCGAGGCGGTGCTGCAAGGGCGGCCTGGCGAGCCCGCCGCCATCGCCGCCCGCATGGACGAGCTCGTCGCCAAGCGTGCCGCGACGCAGCCCGTCAAAGAACGCTCCTGCGGTTCCACCTTCCGCAACCCGGCCGGCTATTCCTCGACGGGCGCGGCGGATGACACGCACGAGCTCAAGGCGTGGAAGCTGATCGACGCCGCCGGCTGCCGCGGGCTGCGCCTGGGCGGGGCGCAGATGTCGGAAATGCACCCGAATTTCCTGATCAACGCCGGGAATGCCACCGCCCGCGACCTCGAAGCCCTTGGCGAGCAGGTTCGCGCCCGTGTTCGAGTGCAATCAGGACACGATTTGTCTTGGGAAATCCGCCGGATCGGGGTTATGGTCGCAGAACCGTGATGCTTCGGCGCCGCGGTCCGAATCACCTGGGATGAACCTGGGGGTCGGTGAGTGTTGAGGGCGCGGGATGTCGGGCAGGACACCAAGCCGCGTCGTGGTTCTGATGGGTGGCCCGTCGGCCGAGCGAGAGGTCTCGCTGGTCTCGGGTGCCGAGTGCGCAGGGGCGCTTCGGCGTGCAGGCTACGACGCCGTCGAGATCGACGCCGGGGCGGATCTGCCCGCGGCGCTGGCCGAGGCGCGGCCTGACGTCGTCTTCAACGCGCTGCACGGCCGCTGGGGCGAGGATGGATGCGTCCAGGGCCTGCTCGAATGGCTGCGCATCCCCTACACCCATTCCGGCGTGCTCGCCTCGGCGCTGGCGATGGACAAGCCCCGCGCCAAGGCCGTCTACGCCGATTACGGGCTGCCGGTCGCCGAGAGCCGCACCGTTTGCCGCGCCGAGATCGAGGGCAGTCACCCGATCGAGCCGCCTTACGTCGTGAAGCCCTGCAACGAGGGCTCGTCCGTCGGCGTCCACATCGTGCCCACCGGCGCCAACGCCCCGGCCCGGCTGGGCCCGAACGCGCCGGAGGTGATGCTCGTCGAGCGCTTCATCCCCGGCCGCGAGCTGACCACCGCCGTCATGGGCGATCGGCCGCTGGCCGTCACCGACATCGTCGCCACGGCGGGCTGGTACGACTATCACGCGAAATACGCCGCCGGCGGCTCGCGGCACATGGTGCCGGCCGAGGTGCCGCGCGCCGTCTATGCCGCCTGCATGGACCATGCGCTGGCCGCCCACCGGGCGCTCGGCTGCCGTGGCCTCAGCCGGACCGATTTCCGCTGGGACGAGACGCGCGGTCTCGACGGGCTCGTGCTGCTCGAGACCAACACGCAACCCGGCATGACGCCGACCTCGCTCGCGCCCGAGCAGGCGAGCCACATCGGTATCTCCTTCGAGGACCTCTGCGGTTGGCTGGTGGAGGACGCGTCTTGCGGGCGCTGACGCCGCCGGCCGCGCGCCAGGGCTTGCCCGCCGCCCCCCTCGACGTTCTCGCGGCGCCTCTGCCCGTTCCCGTGGCTCCGCGCCGCCAACGTCCGGGGCGGCAACCGGGACCCGGCCCGTCGAAGCTCGCCTTCAGGCTCTCGCGCCTGTGGAAGAAGGCCTGGCTCCGTCGCGCGGCCCTGCTGTTGCCGGTGCTGTGCCTCGGCTTCCTTGCCCTGCGCGTGGCGATGAGCCCGGCGGTCGCTGCCTGGCTGGAGCATCGGCGCGAAGCGGTCGTCGCGGCACTCTCCTCCCGGCCCGAATTCGCCGTGAGCGACTTTCACGTCACGGGCGCCTCTGACCCGATCGTGCAGTCAATCGGCCGCATCGTTGCTCTGTCGCCCGGAACGTCCTCACTGACCCTCGACGTCGCCGCGCTGCAGGCCCGCATCGCCGCGCTCGGACCCGTCCGCAGCGCCCGCGTCAAGCTGGGGCCCGACGGCATCCTGCGCATCGCGGTCGAGGAGCGGATGGCCGAAGCGCTCTGGCGCGACCAGGACGGCGCGCTCTGGCTCGTCGACCGCGAGGGCGTCGCGATGGGGCCCGCCGGCCCGCGGGCCGAGCACCCGGCGCTGCCCGTCGTGATCGGCGAGGGCGCGGCCGAGGCCATGGACGAGGCCTTGTCGCTGCTTCGCGCCGTCCCCGAGCTCCAGCAGCGATTGCGGGCGCTCGTCCGTGTCGGCGATCGCCGTTGGGATCTCGCGCTCGATCGCGGGCTGACGATCATGCTGCCCGAGCAGGGCGCCGAGGCGGCGCTCGCCCGCATCATGGCGCTGCACTACGGCGAGGAGTTGCTCGACCGCGACCTCACGGTGATCGACATGCGCCTCGGCGAGCGGCCGACCCTGCGCATGTCGCCAGAGGCGATCGAGAGCATGCAACTGCGCGACGCCGCCAGTGGCGATTCGGGGAGACGGACATGAACTTTGCCCGCGTCGAGATGTACCGCTCCATGCGTGCCCGGCTGCACGCCGCGGTCAAGCGCGGGCGGCTGGCGGTGCTCGATATCGGCTCGTCCAAGATCACCTGCCTGGTGCTGCGCCTCGATCCGGACCGCATCGAGGCGGCGGACAGCCAGGATCGGCTCGGTACCTCGCTCTATGGCGCGATCGAGGTCGTCGGCGCCCGCACTGTCCAGGCGCGCGGCATAAGGCGCGGCGAGATCACCGATATGGAGGAGGTCTGCCGCGCCATCCGGCTGGCGCTGCTCAACGCCGAGAAGATGGCCGCGCCCCGCGTCGAGCGCGTCGACCACGTTATCGTCTCGTTCTCCGGCGGGCGGCCAGAGAGCCATTTCACCGAGGCCGAGGTCGAGACCGAGACCGGGCAGGTCACCGAGCGCGACCTGTCGAACGTGCTCGGCGCCTGCCCCGAGCCGCCGATCAAGTCCGACCGGCAGATCCTGCACGCCCAGCCCTGCGAGATCACTGTCGACTACCAGAGCGGCGTCACCGACCCGCGCGGCATGACCGCCCGCAAGCTTTCGGTCGCGTTGCACGTGATGACCGTCGACTCCCGCCCGCTCGCGGATCTCATCGAGTGCGTGCGCCGCTGCGACCTGGACCTGGCCGGCGTGGTCAGCGCGCCTTACGCCTCGGCGATGGCGGCGCTGGTCGAGGACGAGCAGCGCGCCGGCGCCGTCTGCGTCGACATGGGCGGCGGCGGCACCTCGTTCTCGGTCTTCCTGCGCGATCATCTGATGTGCGTCGAGCAGATCCGCTATGGCGGCGCCCACGTCACCGGCGACATCGCCGCCGGCCTGCTGATGAGCCAGGCGGCCGCCGAGCGCATCAAGACGCTGCATGGCGGCGTGATCGCCACCGGTGCCGACGACCGCGAGCTGATCGACGCGCCCAAGATCGGCGAGGAGGATTCGTCCTATCGGCGGCAGATCAGCCGCGGCATGCTGGTCGGCGTGATCCGCCCGCGCATCGAGGAGACGCTGCACCTGCTCAAGGGGCGGCTCGACGTCATCGGCATCGACTCCATGCCTGGCTCGGGATTGGTTCTGACCGGCGCCGCCTGCCAGATGCAGGGCGTCGACGAGCTCGTTGCCCGCATCCTCGGCCGGCGCCCGCGCATCGGCCGGCCGCTTCGCATCGCCGGGCTGCCGCAGGCGCTGACCGGGCCCGAATACGCTACCGCGGTGGGGCTCGCGATGTACGCGCTCCGGCCGCATGACGAGCTCTGGGATTTCGAGGCGCCGCGTCTCGGCGCCCGCGGCCGCGCCGGCGACATGTTCCGCTGGCTGCGGCGCGCCTGGTGATCGCGTCGGTCAAGGAGGTTGCGTAAGCGTAAACACGCGTGATCGAAACAGGGCGTCGAACCAAGGCCAAATAAAAGAGCGGCGCCTTTCCTGAGGCAGAGAAACCAAGAGGCAAGCATCCATGGCAATCACGCTCAAGTTCCCGGAAGAGCCGGAGCTCCGGGCACGCATCACGGTGTTCGGCGTCGGCGGTGCCGGCGGCAATGCCGTCAACAACATGATCGAGAAGCAGCTGCCGGGCGTCGAGTTCATCACGGCGAACACCGACGCCCAGGCACTCGGCAACAGCCGCGCGCCGCGCGCGCTCCAGCTCGGCACGGGCGTCACCCGCGGCCTCGGGGCCGGCTCGAAGCCGGAAGTCGGCCTGCAGGCCGCCGAGGAGACGATGGAGGAGATCGCCTCCCATCTGGAAGGCTGCCATATGTGCTTCATCACCGCCGGCATGGGCGGCGGCACGGGCACGGGCGCGGCCCCGGTCGTGGCGCGCGTTGCTCGCGAGATGGGGATTCTCACGGTCGGCGTGGTCACGAAGCCCTTCCACTTCGAGGGCACGCGGCGGATGCGGGTCGCCGAGGCCGGCATCGACGCCATGCAGCAGGTCGTCGACACGCTGATCGTCATCCCGAACCAGAACCTCTTCCAGGTGGCGTCAGAGCGGACGACCTTCGTCGAGGCCTTTCAGATGGCCGATGACGTGCTCTACCAGGGCGTCCAGGGCGTCACCGATCTGATGGTCCGGCCGGGCATGATCAACCTCGACTTCGCCGACGTCCGCTCGGTGATGGAGGAGATGGGCAAGGCGATGATGGGCACCGGCGAGGCCGAGGGCGAGACCCGCGCCATCGACGCCGCCGAGAAGGCCATCGCCAATCCGCTGCTCGACGAGGTCAGCCTCAAGGGCGCCAAGGGCGTGCTGATCAACATCACCGGCGGCCACGATTTGACGCTCTTCGAAATGGACGAGGCGGCCAACCGCATCAAGGAGGAGGTCGACGCAAACGCGATGATCAAGTTCGGCTCGGCCATCGACCCGGCGCTGGAAGGCAAGATGCGCGTCTCGGTCGTCGCGACCGGCATCGACGCCGAGTCGATGCCGGCTCCGCGAGGCGGTCGAGCCAATGGCGCGCCGCCGCCCGGTCGAGACCGACCCCTCGATCGTCGCCGCGGTGCGCGGCCAGCGCCGACCGGAGACGGCGACCGCCGCAATGGCCAGCGAGGGAGAGGCGCACGAGGATGACGCGGCGGCGCCCGAGTACGCGGCGACCGCCGAGGAGCAGATGTACACGGCCGCTACCCTCGGCCGCGCCGCGGCACCCGAGCCGCGTCCGGAGCTTCGCCACTCCGCCGACCAGCGCGCGGCGGCCCAAGCGGCCCAGACCGAGGAGCAGCGCTATGCGACGACGCCCTCGCCCGCGGACATCCGCGCCAGGGCCGAGGAGGTGCGCCAGCGTGCGCTCGCCGCGCGAGCGCGCCGGGACGAGGAGCGTCGCACCGACGTGCCGGTCGAGGGAGCCGACGAGTCGGCGCTTCTGCCGCTCGAGGGGGCGTCTCTCGAACGGCGCGCCGCGGAAGCCCGTCTGTCGGCTCAGCCCATCCGCCGCTCCGACGATCCATTCGGCGTGCGCCCGCGCGAGGCCGAGCCGGAGCCGCGCCAGACGACGCGCTCTGGGCTGTTCACGATCAACAAGCTGATCCACCGCGTGGCCGGCCACGGCCACTCGCAGGACGAGCGGCAGCAAAGGGCCGAGCGACGCGACCCGCCGGATTTCGACGATGCAGGCGGCGACATCCCGGCGTTCCTGCGCCGGCAGGCCAACTGAAGGCTCTTTGAAGCACTGGCGGGCCGGCAGGCCCGCCGACTCGACGGTTCTCTGCTCGCCGCCTCCTCCGGGGGGCGGCCCTTTTCTTGGACGGGAGCATTTGCGCCTGAGCATCTTTGACGATTGACTGCCGCGAGCTCCGCGAAAGCGGGATATGACCGGACGCGGCAGGCAGAGTCCCGCTTGCGCAGGAATGCCAATGAAGTTCGGGCGACTTCGTGGGCTTCGAAGCCGCCCGAGCTAGACGGCCTCCTCCGGCACGCCGGGCACGTCGACGCCGAAGTCGGCCGCCGCCGTCTCTTGGTGCGGCACCAGAAAGCTCGACCGCCGCTCGGGCGGCAGGGCGGCGTTCTCCTCCGCCATGCGGGCCCATGCCGCCACGGCCGTGTCGAGACCGAAGAACTCGGGGCCGGCACCTTTCGGCAGCCATTTCTCGAACTGCCGGCGGCGCAGCGTCGCGGCCTTCTCCGCGACATTGCACAGCACGCCCGCCTCGGTGTCCCAGCGCAGGCTGCGTCCGTTCAGGTTCGCCGAGCTGACGATCGCCTCGCGATCGTCGACGACGATCGTCTTTGCGTGGACATAGATGATTTCGGCGCCATGCGTCTGGTCGCGGCCATCGGACCGGCTCGGCACGGGGCGGGCCGGCGTCAGGATCGCCGCACGGTCGCCGAAGGCTTCTCGCACCGTCCCGACGCATTCATGGTGCAGATGCTCGCCCAGCCGCTCGGGCACACCGGCCTTCTTGTCAAAGGCGATCTGCTCGGGTGCCGCCGGCAGCACCATCAGCAGGCCCAAGCCCGGTTCCGCCCGGCCCGCGCGCCCCAGCGCCTCGGCGATCCGCTCGCTGCGCAGGAACTGGCTCTCGATGTAGATCAGCCGGCGGGCGGCGCCGATCAGGCGCAGATGCTCGGCCTCGATCTCGGCAAAGCAGGTGACGGGCGAGAACCGCAGAACGGCACGCATGTTCTTGGACACTGTGCGCAGCAGCCGGATTCCCTGCTCGGAGGTCTCGGTCGGCTCGGGCGGCTGGGGCAGCGCACGGGTCTGCATCGGCAGCTGCGGCGCGCCGGGCGGAGCGTGACGCATCTGCTCGCGGCGCAGCGCCGCCATCCGGACGCGGTTGTCGTTCCAGCCCTCGGCCAGGTGGCGCGCGATGTCCGTCACCACAGGCCCGTCCACCATGACCGATATGTCGTGCCAGGTTTCCGCAGCCGGTCGGTTGTGCTGCCTGGTGTCCCACCGTCGCTCGTTGACGTCGAGCCCGCCGATCACCGCGCGCTCGCCATCGAAGACCGCGATCTTCTGATGGTGGGTCACCGGGTAGAGCCGCGGCAGCCGGTAGGTCCGCCATTTCAGTCGGCCATGCCGATCCAGCCGCAGGAACGACCAGATGCCCGGCCGCTGCTGGAACACCTTGCGCCGCTCGGCTTCCGTCAGCTCGTTCATCTCGCGTCGCTGGCGCTCGAGCCCCAGCATCGCCGGCAGCCAGAAGCCGTATCGCCAGCCGGTGCCGAGCCGCGCTTCGTGCCGGATCGGCAGAACCTCGAGCGAGCCCCCTCCGGAGCCCTCTCCGGCGATCGTGCCCAGCTCGTCGGCCGACCGCCAGCACGTCTCGTGCAGCTCGGGCGCGGCGATGGCGTCGAAATCGGCCAGCGCGATCCGCACCTCGACACCCTGGCGCAGCTTTTCGCCCAGCAGATCGAGCCAGGTCTCGGCGGGGACTTCGCCGCTGCGGATCCTGGTGCTCGGCTCGAAGATCCGGAAGGCCATCCAGATCGTCCGCTCGGCCTCCCAAGCGAGCTTCGCCAGGACGGGATAGACCTCCTCGGCCGTGATCAGCGGCTCGAAGGCGCCGACCGGCCGTGTGGGCGGCGGATCCATCCGGCCCGCCGCCGCTGCCCGAAATATCTTCATGAAGCTCAACCGTCCCCGGCGCGCGCGCGCCCCGGCCGTATCTGGGTGAAATGCAAATAGCCGCGCTCGAAGCCCGCGGTGCGTTCCAGCTCGTGCCGGTCGCTGATCCGCAGCAGCCCCTGCCGGAACTGGATGATGCCGTCGCGGTCCAGCGAGCGCAGCGTCTTGTTCGTGTGCACGAGGCTGGTGCCGAGAATGTCGGAGAAGTCCTCCTGCGTCAGCGGGATCAAGAGCTCGTCCGCCGCGCTCGGCTCGATGATCTCCAAACGGCTGATGAACTCGCAGAGGACGTGCGCCGTGCGCACGCGGACGCTGCGGCGCCCGAGCGAGACGATGCGCTCGGCCAGCATGGACTCTTCATGCGCCGTCACCCAGAAGATCGCCGCCGCCAGCACCGGGTCGCGGCCGAGCACGCCGCGCAGCTCGTCCTTGTGGATGAAAAACGCCGTGACCTCGGTCTTGGCGACGATGTCGAAGTCCGAATTCTCGAAAATCACGGCGTTCAGGCCCAGGAAATCACCGGACATCGCGACGTTGACGATCTGGCGCGAGCCGTTCTCGAGCACGCGCGAGCGCAGCGCCCAGCCGTTGTGGAGCAGATAGATGCCACGATAGGCCTGCCCTGATTCGGCGATTCGCTCCTTCGGGGCGAAGACCCGCGTCTCGGAGCACAGACTCACCAGATCCTTTGCCGCCGCATCGCTCACATGGAAGAAACCTGACAGCTTTCGCGTCAATGCCTCGACCATCAAACCCGGCTCCTGCACTCCGTCGAAGGCACGCATCGCACCCTCATCCCCATTTTGCGCGACCATAAGGGCCGCTCGCCATCCATAGCAATCACGAGCCGCGGCGCCGTTCTCAGCTGTTCCCGCTGGACGCGGGCTCCGAGCCGCGTACGGCAACCGGGGCGGTTAGCACCAAGCGAAAGTCCTTGGCGGTCTCGATCTTCTCGAAGCTGCCGTCCAGCTGCGCCGCAAAACTTCGCAACAGCCGCATCCCAAGCCGCTGCCGGTCGGCCTCGCGCACCTGTTGCTCGGGCTTTGCCGGCAGCCTGTTGCGGACTTCCAGCGTGAAGCGCCGTCCCGAGACGGCGAGTTCGATCCAGATCTCGCTCTGCTCCGCATGAGGCACCGCGTGCTTGAAGGCATTGCTGACCGCCTCGGTCAGGAACAGCGCGACCGGCGTGGCGATGCGTGAATCGACCACCAGATGCTCGAGCTGGTAGTGCAAGTCGACGCGGGCCGCGATCGGCGTCATCGACATCTTCAGCCGCTCGCAGATGTCGCGCACCAGCTCGTCCAGCGGGATCTGGTCCAGCTCGTCGCTGCCATAGAGATGGTGGTGCACCAGGGCCAGGCTCTGGATGCGGTCTTCAAGAAAGCGCAACGCCTCGCGCTCGTCAGGGGTCCGAGCCCGGCGCAGCTGGATGTTGATCAGGCTGGTCACCATCTGCAGGTTGTTCTTCACCCGGTGGTGGATCTCAAGGATCAGGCTCTTCTGGCGTTCGATGAGGTCGCGCAGATCGGCGTCGCGGTCCTGCAGGTTGCGGGCCATTTCGCTGATCGCGTCGCCGAGCGCGCGCAGCTCGGCGGGCGCGCGCTCGAGCACGCCGATCTCGACGTCGAGATCGCCACGCCCGATCCGGAGGGTGGCGCGGTGCAGCTTGTCCACGTGCCGGGTCACCAGCTTGTCGATGGAGACGTAGGCGACGACGACGGCAATGCCCCAGAGCAGGACTGGCGCCAGGACCATCACCCCGTCACGGCTGGCGAGGACGTCGAGGAAACTTGCCTTCGGCATCGAAGCCAGGGCCCACAACTGCCCCTCGACCAGCGGCTGGGTGATGTAGAGCCGCTCGTTGCCGCGTTTCGAGGTCGTGCTCACCGTCCGCTCGAATGCGCCGAACAGCTGCTTGGAGTCCCTCGGCATCCACGCGTCCCCAAGCTTTCCGCTGTCCCCAAGCTTTCCGCTGTCGGCGACCAGCGTGCCGCGGCTGTCAGCGACGCCATAGATCACGCCGTCGCCCGTCACCTCGGACAAGGCGCGCAGGTAGGAGAGGTTGATTTCTGCCGCGATCGCGAATGTATCCGGGCGGCTGAATACGGTCGGATGCAGGACCACGACAGGCCAGGCTTCGTCCGCACCGCCCCTTTCCAGGCTGAACATTGCGCGCGGCCAGCGCTTGAACTCGTCCCATTGCGGCAGGTCCACCGCGGTCCAGCCGTCCGTTCCGCAAACCACGCGGCCCTGAACGTCGATGAGCGCCGCCCGCGTGACGCCGCGCGTCTCCGCCGTCAGGGGGCGCAATGCCGGGCCGCATTCTCCGCTTGCCACGAACTCGGCTTCCGCCGCTTCGGCCGCGGCTGCGACCGCTCCGCGCACCCGCAGCAGCGCGTCGCGCTCCTTGAGCGCCGTTGCGCGCATCTCGCTGGCGTAAACGGCCTCGCGCTGGCCGATCGCCTCATCCGCGCTGGCAAAGGCCTGCAGCAGAGCTAGGATCCCGGCCGGCGCCATGGCGATCGCGATGACCAGCGCCAATTGCGAGCGGAGCCGCCGCGGCACCCCGATGCCCCGCCGCAGCACGGCGGATCAGGCCGACCGGGCCGTCGGCGTCCTGCCCACAAGCGCCTTGGCGCCGGACTCGTCATCGCCCTTGGGTTCACCGCGCTCGCCAAGCAGGTCGGTCAATCGTTGGCGCGCGCGGCTGACCCGGCTCTTGACGGTGCCAGCGGCAACGCCGCAGATCTCTCCGGCCTCCTCGTAGGAGAAACCCGAGGCGCCCACCAGGATCAGCGCCTCGCGCTGTTCGGCGTTCAGCGTCTCGAGCGCGCCGCGCAGGTCGCGCACCGCCATGTGGCCGTCCTGCGGCGCCTTGACCGAGAGATCGGCGGTCATCTTGCCGTCGACATCCTCGACCTCGCGCTTGCGCTTGCGCAACTCGGAATAATAGGTGTTGCGCAAGATGGTAAAGAGCCAGGCGCGGATGTTGGTACCGGGCTGGAAGCTCGCCTGCTTTTCCCAGGCCTTGACCAAGGTCTCCTGCACCAGGTCCTCGGCACGCACCTCGTCGCGGATCAGCGTCCGCGAGAAAGCGCGCAACGGCCTGATGGCCTCGATCAGCTCGCCGCGGAAGCTGTCGCTCATCGGCTGCGCTCGACTTCGTCGAGTTTCTTCAGGAGGTCCAGCAGATCTTCCGGTAGCGGCTCGTCGACGACCCCCTCATAGAGCTTCCGCAGCTCAGAAATGATCGGGTCCCCTTCCAAGTCCTTGTCCACCGCCTTTTTGTCAGGGTCCATGTCTTCCCGCGCAAGCAATCTGTCGCTGTCGGCCGTGTCGCTACGCCCCGGCGGGTTGCGTCGCTGGATATGCATGGACTAATAACCCCTGCCCGGAAACCCCGGTATGATCAAGAGAGCGCCGCCGGCTTACAGGAACGAACGCGTCGAATGCGCGTTGGTTCCCGGCCGGTGGGATGAGCGCGGAGGGAGAAGTTCGCATGGCCCAAGAAGCGGGCGGTAGGCCGAATCTGTCGAACGGTGATCGCGCCCCATCTGCCCTATCTGCGCCGCTTCGCGCGGGCTCTCTGCGGCAGCCAGAGCTCGGGCGACGCGTTCGTCGCCTCGACGCTCGAAGCGGTGATCGAGGACCGCTCGACCATCGATCTCAGCTATCCGCCGAGGGTCGCGCTCTACCGCCTCTTCTATTCGATCTGGTCGAGCGTTCGCGTCGACGGCGTCGACACGACGGACGACATGGAGAGCGACGTCGCCGTTCTCGGCACGGCCCAGGTCGCGCGGCTGACGCCGCAGTCGCGTCGGCTGCTGCTGCTGACCAGCATCGAGGATTTCAACATCGCGGACGCCGCGGCGGTGATGAGCATCTCGGGCGACGAGGCCGAGACGATGCTCCGCCACGCGCGCGACGAGCTGGCGCGCGAGCGGCGCGCCCGGGTGATGATCATCGAGGACGAGCCGATCATCGCCGTGGACATCGAATTCGATCGTGCTCGGCATGGGCCACCAGGTCGTCGGCATCGCCGACACCCGGCGCACCGCCGTGACGCTCGCCGCCGAGACCGAGCCGGACCTCGTCCTGGCTGACGTCCAGCTCGCCGACGGCTCGTCCGGCATCAAGGCTGTCGAGGAAATCCTGGGCGCGATGTCCGTGCCCGTGGTTTTCATCACCGCCTACCCCGAGCGGCTGCTGACCGGGGACCGGCCGGAGCCGACCTACCTGGTCACAAAGCCCTTCCGGCCGGAAAGTGTCGAGGCGGCGATCGCCCAAGCGCTCTTCCACCACACGAGAGAGGGTTGATCGCCGCCCCGAGGGAGCGCGCCTGATGCGCATCCTCATCCTCGGTGCAAGCCGCGGCATGGGCCTCGCGACAGTGCGCGAGGCGCTGGCGCGCGGTCACACTGTCCGCGCACTCGCGCGCAGCGCCGAGCGCATCGGCATCGCCGACCGGCGCTTCGAGCCCGTCGCGGCTGACGCCACCGATGGCCCTGCCGTGGCCGCAGCGCTTCAGGGCAGCGACGCCGTCATCTACGCCATCGGCATGTCGGGCGCGCTCGGCCGCCCGATCGGTCGGATCGGCCTGTTCTCCGAGACGACGCGCGTTCTCCTCGCCGAGATGCACCGCACCGGCGCTCGACGGCTCGTCGCTGTCACGGGCTTCGGTGCGGGCGACAGCCGCGGGCGGCTCAGCCTGCCCGAACGCGTCGGCTACCGGCTGATGCTTGGCGCAGCCTATGACGACAAGGACCGGCAGGAAGTGCTCATCCGCGGCAGCGGGCTCGATTGGGTGATCGTGCGGCCGACCATCCTGACGAACGGCGCCCGGACCGGCCGCTACCGCGTGCTCGTCGAGCCGGCCACCTGGCGCAACGGCCTGATCTCGCGCGCCGACGTCGCCCACTTCCTGGTGCGCGAGGCGGCCGAGCCGAGCCTCGTCCACGCCACGCCGGCCCTCGCATATTGAAAAGGGCGCCCGGAAGGGCGCCCGGCAGAGTGCGTCGCGGCCCCGCCGCCGCGGCGGCGTCAGTCCATCGCCTTGACGATGTCCTCGGTCATCTTCTTGGCATCGCCCAGCAGCATCATCGTCTGGTCCATGAAGAACAGCGGGTTGTCGATGCCGGCATAGCCGGACCCCAGCGACCGCTTGACGAACAGCACCGTCTTCGCCTTCTCGACGTCCAGCACCGGCATGCCGGCGATGGGCGAATTCGGGTCCGTCTTGGCCGAGGGGTTCGTCACGTCGTTGGCGCCGATGACATAGACGACGTCGGTGCGCGAGAACTCCGAATTGATGTCCTCGAGCTCGAACACCTCGTCATAGGGCACGTTCGCCTCGGCCAGCAGCACGTTCATGTGGCCGGGCATGCGTCCCGCGACCGGGTGGATCGCGTACTTCACGTCGACCCCGTGCGCCTTCAGCTTGTCGGCCATCTCGCGCAGCGCATGCTGCGCCTGGGCGACCGCCATGCCATAGCCGGGCACGATGATCACCGACCCGGCGTTCGACATGATGAAGGCCGCGTCGTCGGCGGATCCGCGCTTGACCGGCCGATCCTCGCCGCCGGCGGCTGCGGCCGTCGTCTCGCCACCGAAGCCGCCCAGGATCACGCTGATGAACGAGCGGTTCATCCCATGGCACATGATGTAGCTGAGGATGGCGCCGGCCGAGCCGACCAGCGACCCGGTGATCAGCAGTGCCGTGTTCCCCAGCGTAAAGCCGACCGCCGCCGCCGCCCATCCAGAATATGAGTTCAGCATCGAGATCACGACAGGCATGTCCGCGCCGCCGATCGGGATGATGATCAGCACGCCCAACACCGCCGCGGCGATGGCGATGAGCCAGAACCAGCCGGTCCACTGCGTCGTGATCAGCAGGATGATCATCACGACGACCGCGACCGCCAGCCCGATGTTGATCATGTGCCGCGCGGGCAGCATGATCGGCGCGCCCGACATGCGCCCGTCGAGCTTGGCGAAGGCGATCACCGAACCCGTGAACGTGATCGCGGCGATCGCCACGCCGATGCCCATCTCGACGATCGAGCCGCTGGCGATGTCGCCCGGCACGCCGATGCCGAAGGCGAGCGGCGAGTAGAGCGCGCCGGCGGCGACGAAGACGGCGGCGAGACCGACGAGGCTGTGGAAGAACGCCACCAGCTGCGGCATCTTGGTCATCTCGACGCGCCGCGCGATCGTCGCGCCGAGCGTGCCGCCGATGGCGATTGCCACGATCATCAGCAGCCAGGCCCAGACGCTGTCAGGCGGGAAGAAGATCAGCGTGATCAGCACGGCGATGGCCATGCCGATCATGCCGAAGCGGTTGCCCCGGACGCTGGTCGTCGGGTGACTGAGCCCTCTCAGCGCCAGGATGAACAGGACCCCGGCGACCAGGTAGGCGAATGCAGCGAAGTTGGCCATGCGCCGCCTACCCCTTCTTCTTGTACATGCCGAGCATGCGCTCGGTGACGAGGAAGCCGCCGAAGATGTTGACGCTGGCCAGCAGCACCGCGACGAAGCCGAAGGCGCGCGTCAGCCCCGTGCCCCCCTCCTCGCTGCCCGCGCCGATGGCGATCAGGCCGCCAACGACGATGACGGACGAGATCGCGTTCGTCACCGACATCAGCGGCGTGTGCAGCGCCGGCGTCACCGACCAGACGACGTAATAGCCGACAAAGCAGGCCAGCACGAAGATCGACACCTGGAAGGTGATCGGGTCGAGCGCCCCGTGCCCCACCCCGTGTCCCGCGGCAGCCGCCGCCCCGCCGATCTCGGCCTCGCGCGCCATCTCGGCGAGGTAGCGAGCAGCCTCGGAGAGCTCGGCCGCCGCATCCCTTATCTGGTCCATCGTCGCCATGGCTAGCCCTCCTTCTCGGCGTAGTTCGGGTGAACCACGCGCCCCCCTTGCGTCAGGCGGATGCCCTTGACGAGCTCGTCATCGTCCTTCAGCGCCAGCGCGCCGCCCTCCCCGATGAACGGCGAGAGGAAGTTGTAGTGGTTGCGCGCCAGCAGCGCCGAGGCGTCGGCGGCAATTCGCCCCGGCATGTTGGCATAGCCGATGATCAGCTGCCCGCCCTCGGCGGTCACCGCCTCGCCGTGCCTGGTGCCCTCGACATTGCCGCCCTGCTCGGCGGCGAGGTCGACCAGGATCGAGCCAGGCTTCATCGAGGCGACCATCTCGGCCGTCACCAGCACCGGCGCCTTGCGGCCGGGGATCAGCGCCGTCGTGATCACCACGTCCTGCCGCGCGATATGGCCGGCGATCAGCTCCGCCTGCTGGCGCTTGTAGTCGTCCGACATTTCCTTGGCATAGCCGCCGGCGGTCTGGGCCTGGGCGAACTCCTCGTTCTTGACCGCGATGAACTTGCCGCCCAGCGACGCCACCTGCTCCTCCGTCGCCGGACGCACATCCGTCGCGGTGACGATGGCGCCGAGGCGCTTGGCCGTCGCGATCGCCTGCAGCCCGGCAACTCCCACGCCCATGACGAAGACCTTGGCCGGCGCCACCGTGCCGGCCGCCGTCATCATCTGCGGGAACCCCTTGGCGTAGGCATTGGCGGCCTCGAGCACGGCCTTGTACCCTGCGAGGTTCGCCTGGCTGGATAGCACGTCCATGGACTGCGCCCGCGTGATGCGCGGCATGAGCTCCATGGCAAAAACCTCGACGCCCTTCTCGGCCAGCCGCTGCATGATCTCGGGCTCGCTGTGCGCCAGCATGATGCAGAAGAGCTTCTGCCCGCTGGCGAAGGCGTCGACTTCCTCAGCCGTCGGGCGCAGCACCTTCAGCACGACGTCGGCGCTGCCGAGCGTCGCGCCCAGGCCCTCGGCCAGTGAGGCGCCCGCCTCCTCGAATTCTGCGTCGGGGATGCTGGCCGCCCGGCCTGCGCATTTCTCGACAACCACCTCGCAGCCGGACCGCACGAACTTCTTCACGGTCTCGGGGGTGGCCGCCACGCGCGTCTCGTGCGCGCGGCTCTCCTTGGGGACGGCGATCTTCATGGTCTCTCCCGCAGGAAGGCAGGCCGCCCGATCGGCGCGAGCGGGCAGGGCCGGCCGGGGATGGTCGGGGCGTCAGGTCTGGGTGATCGCCAGAAAGGCGAGGATGATGAGGATCAGCAGGACCGTCCACGAGCTCCAGCGGAGGAATGCCTCGAAGATCCACTCGCGATCCTCGAGTAGCGCGTGGCCGAGCTTGTCATGTTCGTTTTGGAGACCGTGATAGATGGGCTCGCCGGAATAGAGCCCATGCTCTTCGCCATGCTTCTGGTCAGCCCCATGCTTCTGATCGGCCATCTTCCCTCCGTCCGCCGCGCCGGGTCTTGTGCCCCGCGGGATTGGGTCGCACTATAGCGGGAGGTCTGCGCCGCGCAACGCCCGCTGCGGAGAGAGACGCAAAAATCAACGATCTATTCATGCACCGCGCGCCGGCGGGGCGCCGGCGAGCAGCCGTCGACTTTTTCCTAGGATTTCAAGACGGCAAAGCAGAGGCGGTCTGCGCGGCACCCGCTGTGCCGCGCCTGCCGTACGGTCATCCGCACGGCTCCTCGGAGATCACTCGAGCGCTTGGTCGACCTGTTGATCAACCTCCTGGCCGACCTCGGTGTTCTCGAGCGGATCAAAGTCGTTGTCGTCCTCGCTCAACTCACTTCCGGCAACGCCACCCGCCGCTCCCGCCGCGACCAACCCACACCCGGAAACGGAAAGGCAGCCAAGCATTGCCGCGAGGATGCTCAGTCGAAGGAAATCCATGCCTTCACTCCCTCTATTGGCGCAGTTCCTTGCGCACTCCGCGACAAACGCCGACCGCGAAAAGAAGTTCCCCTTCGAGCTCTCAGGAAAGGCGGACGACGGAGATCCGCCCGCAAAAGAAAAGGCCGGGTCGATCAACCCGGCCTTCTTAGCTAATCTTTGGCTTCGCTCAGTGGGCGAGCGGTGTCTCGACGCCTTCGTTCTCGTCGCCCGCGATCGGGGCGTCGACTTGCTCTTCCTCTTCCCACTCAATGGGCTCTGGCTGGCGGACCAGCGCCCGCTTGAGCACTTGGCTGACGCTCTCGACCGGAATGATCTCGAGCCCACCCTTCACATTGTCGGGGATGTCCGCCAGGTCCTTGGTGTTCTCCTTGGGGATCAGCACCGTCTTGATGCCGCCGCGGAGCGCGGCGAGCAGCTTCTCCTTCAGGCCGCCGATCGGCAGGACGTTGCCGCGCAGCGTCACTTCGCCCGTCATCGCCACATCCTTCCGGACGGGGATCTCGGTCAGGACCGAGACGATCGAGGTCACCATGGCGACACCCGCGGACGGGCCGTCCTTGGGGGTTGCCCCCTCGGGGACGTGGACGTGGATGTCCAACTTCTCGAATCGCGTCGGCTTGATGCCGAAGACAGGCGCCTTAGAGCGCACGAAGCTCGCCGCCGCGTCGATGGACTCCTTCATCACGTCGCCGAGCGTGCCCGTCGTCTTCATGCGACCCTTCCCCGGCAGCTTGAGCGCCTCGATGTGCAGCAGGTCGCCGCCGACCGAGGTATAGGCCAGCCCCGTGGTCACGCCGACCTGGTCGGTTTCCTCAGCGAGGCCGTGCTTGAACCGGGGCACGCCCAGATAGCGCTCGAGGTTGTCCTTGGTCACCTCGACCCGCTTGTGGTCGCCGCGGACGATCTCGGTCAGCACCTTGCGGCACAGCTTGGCGAGCTCGCGCTCGAGGTTCCGGACGCCGGCCTCGCGTGTGTAAGTCTGCACGATCGCCTTCAGCGCCTCGTCCGTCAGAGCGAACTCGTCCTTGCGCAGCCCGTGCTCCTTCTCCTGCTTAGGCTGCAGGTGGCGCCGGGCGATCTCGATCTTCTCGTCCTCGGTGTAGCCGGCGAGGCTGATGATCTCCATGCGGTCGATCAGCGGCTGCGGCATGTTGTAGGTGTTGGCCGTCGTGATGAACATCACGTTGGACAGATCGTATTCGACCTCGAGATAGTGGTCTGCGAACGTGCCGTTCTGCTCGGGATCCAACACCTCGAGCATGGCCGAGGCCGGGTCGCCACGGAAATCGTGGCCCATCTTGTCGATCTCGTCGAGCAGGATGAGCGGGTTCGTGGTCTTGGCTTTCTTCATCGACTGGATAATCTTGCCCGGCATCGAGCCGATATAGGTCCGCCGGTGGCCGCGGATCTCGGCCTCGTCACGGACGCCGCCGAGCGAGATGCGGATGAACTCGCGCCCCGTCGCCCGCGCGACCGATTTACCCAACGAGGTCTTGCCGACGCCCGGAGGGCCGACGAGGCAGAGGATCGGGCCCTTGAGCTTGGCCGAGCGCTGCTGCACGGCCAGATACTCGACGATCCGCTCCTTGACCTTCGCCAGGCCAAAATGGTCGTCGTCCAGGACGGCTTGCGCCTTGGTCAGATCCTTTTTCACGCGGGATTTGACGCCCCACGGGATGGAGAGGATCCAGTCGAGATAGTTCCGAACGACAGTGGCCTCGGCGGACATCGGCGACATGTTCTTGAGCTTCTTCAGCTCGGTCGTCGCCTTGTCACGCGCCTCCTTCGAAAGCTTGGTCTCCTCGATCTGTCGCTCGTATTCGGCGATGTCGTCACGGCCGTCATCGCCTTCGCCCAGCTCGCGCTGGATCGCCTTCATCTGCTCGTTCAGATAGTACTCGCGTTGCGTCTTCTCCATCTGGTTCTTGACGCGCGACTTGATTTTCTTCTCGACCTGCAGGACCGAGATCTCGCCCTGAATCAGGCCGAGGATCTTCTCCATGCGGCTCGCGACACTCGACTCCTCCAGAAGCCTCTGGCGCTCGGAGAGCTTCACGCCCATGTGGCCGGCGATGGTGTCGGCCAGCTTCGACGGATCCTCGATCTCGCCGATATTGGCCAGCGCCTCCTCGGGCACGTTCTTGTTGAGCTTCACGTAGCGCTCGAACCGGTCGACCAGCGAGCGCGACAGCGCCGACAGCGTATCGGCATCGCCGAGCGACTCGTCGATCCCTTCGATCGCCGCCTCGAAATAGTCCTCGTTCGGCACGAAGCCCGTGATGCGCGCGCGGCTGCGCCCTTCGACCAGCACCTTCACGGTGCCGTCGGGCAGCTTCAGCAGCTGCAGCACGTTGGCCAGCGAGCCCACGCGGTAGATGTCGTCCTCGGCCGGCTCGTCCTTGGCCGCGTCGCGCTGCGACGCGAGCAGGATCTGCCGGTCGTCCTTCATCACCGCTTCCAGCGCCTTGACAGAGCGCGTCCGCCCGACGAAGAGCGGCACGATCATGTGCGGGAAGACAACGATGTCGCGGAGCGGCAGCACCGGGTAGGTCGCCGCCGAGGGAGAGAAATTCTGATCGCTCATGTGTCTGCCTCTGGCTCCCGCGGAGGGGCCGCGCGAGCGTTTGTCTGCTTGAGCCCGAAAATGGGGCCCAACCACCCTGAATTCAAGCTGACCGCACGGCAGCTGGGCGGTCTATGCCGCCCTTCCCATCAAGATGCGGTAGCCTCCGCACTCTTTTCCGAATAGATGTAGAGAGGCTTGACCCTTCCCTCGATCACCTCGTCATTGACGACGATCTCCTGGACGCCCTCCATTCCGGGCAGATCGAACATCGGATCGAGCAACACGTCTTCCAGGATCGACCGCAAACCCCGTGCGCCGGTCTTGCGGTTGATCGCCTTGCGCGCGATCGACGCCAAAGCCTCTTCGGTGAAGGTCAGCTCGACGCTCTCCATCTCGAAAAGCCGCTGGTACTGCTTGACCAGCGCGTTCTTCGGCGAGGTGAGGATCTGGACCAGCGCCTCCTCGTCGAGATCCTGCAGCGTGGCGATGACCGGCAGGCGGCCGACGAACTCGGGGATCAGCCCGAACTTCAGCAGATCCTCGGGCTCGAGGTCCATCAGCACCTCGCCGACCCGCCGGTCCTCGGTCGACTTGACGTCGGCCCCGAACCCCATGGCGCTGCCCTTGTTGCGCTGGGCGATGATCTTGTCGAGCCCGGCGAAGGCGCCGCCGCAGATGAAGAGGATGTTCGTGGTGTCGACCTGCAGGAACTCCTGCTGCGGGTGCTTGCGCCCGCCCTGGGGCGGCACGGAGGCGACCGTCCCCTCCATGATCTTCAGCAGCGCCTGCTGCACACCCTCTCCGCTCACGTCGCGCGTGATCGAGGGATTGTCCGACTTGCGGCTGATCTTGTCGACCTCGTCGATATAGACGATGCCGCGCTGCGCCCGCTCGACATTGTAGTCGGCCGACTGGAGCAGCTTGAGGATGATGTTCTCGACGTCCTCGCCGACGTAGCCGGCCTCGGTCAGCGTCGTCGCATCGGCCATGGTGAACGGCACGTCGAGGATGCGCGCCAGCGTCTGCGCGAGCAGCGTCTTGCCGCAGCCGGTCGGGCCGATCAGAAGGATGTTCGACTTGGCGAGCTCGACATCCGACGACTTCGCCGCGTGGTTCAGCCGCTTGTAGTGGTTGTGGACGGCGACCGACAGCACGCGCTTGGCCACTTCCTGCCCGATGACATAGTCGTCGAGCACGTTGCAGATGTCGCGCGGCGTCGGCACGCCTTCCGACGACTTGACGAGGTTGTTCTTCGTCTCCTCGCGGATGATGTCCATGCAGAGCTCGACGCATTCGTCGCAGATGAACACCGTCGGTCCGGCGATCAGCTTGCGGACCTCGTGCTGGCTCTTTCCGCAGAACGAGCAGTAGAGGGTGTTCTTGCTGTCCGAGCCGCTGGTCTTGCTCATTTCACGTCTCCGGGCGAATGCGGACCCGCCTTTTTTCTTCGGGCGGATCCGGTCGCCGCTAGGTCACTTACGTCGAATGCTCAGGCCGCGATCCTCCCGAATCCCGACACGATCAAGTTAGCGCCGTTGCACCAGACTGTCACGGTTGTCACACCCCGGCGAGGGGTGCTGCGCTCACGCCGGCTCCGGCTCCTTGCGATGATCGACGATGTTGTCGATCAGGCCCCACTCCTTGGCCGACTGCGGGGTCATGAAATAGTCGCGGTCGAGCGCGCGCTCAATGACCTCGAGGTCCTGGCCTGTATGCGACTGGTAAATCTCGTTCAGCCGCCGCTTCAGCTCGAGCACCTCGCGGGCGTGGATCTCGATGTCGGACGCCTGGCCGCGGAAACCGCCGGACGGCTGGTGCACCATGATCCGGGAATTCGGCAACGAGAAGCGCATGTCCTTGTTGCCGGCAGCGAGCAGCAGCGAGCCCATCGAGGCCGCCTGGCCGACGCAGAGCGTCGAGACCTTGGGCCGGATGTACTGCATGGTGTCGTAGATCGACAGCCCCGAGGTGACGACGCCACCCGGGCTGTTGATGTACATCGAGATTTCCTTCTTCGGGTTCTCGGCCTCGAGGAACAGCAGCTGGGCGACGATCAGCGTTGCGCTCTGGTCCTCGATCGGACCGGCCACGAAGATGATCCGCTCCTTCAGCAGGCGCGAGAAGATGTCGTAGCGAGTCGAACCGCGGGCGGTGATCTCCTCGACGGTCGGAATGATGAAATTCGTAACGGTATCAGCGGGATCGCGCATGGGGGTCTGCCTTTGGCTCCCCGGCGCCGCGGCGGGGCGGCGGCGTCGGCATGGGTATACGTTGCGCCAATGTCTTAATGACTGCTTACTGGCCCTTCAATGGCGCCGAACCGAATTAGTTGCACCCGCTCCGCCGCACGGATGATCGGCCTGCCGATCCAGGCGGCACGCCAATCGATGCCGAGAGCCGGGGCTGCATGAACCCCGTCGCCGCGACCGGCGGAGGGCGGGCGCGCCGCCGCCCGGTCTGGCTGCTGGCCGCGCCGGTGGCTTTCTGCTGCCTCTGGTCGGGCGGCTATGTCGTCGCCAAGGTGGGCCTGCTCTATGCCGAGCCGCTGACGCTGCTCGTGCTCCGCTATGCCTGCGCCATCGGCGTCATGCTGCCGCTCTTTGCCCTGCTGCGCCCGCCCCTGCCCAGGCGTCCCAGCCAGTGGGCACATCTCGCGGTCGTCGGGTTCTTCATCCAGACGGTCTATTTCGGCATGTCCTACCTGGCCTTCCGCGCGGGCGTGGCCGCCGGCGTGGTCGCCCTGGTGATGTCGCTGCAGCCCGTTCTCGTCGCGATGCTCGCGCCCGGAGTTGCCGCCGAGCGCATCGGCTGGCGCCGCTGGTCGGGGCTGGCGCTCGGCCTGCTCGGCACGGCCACCGTCATCATCGCCCGCTCGGCCATCGCGCCGCCGCCCGCCCTCGGCCTCGCCTTCGCGGCCTTCGGCCTTGCCGGAATGATCGCGGGCACGCTCTGGGAAAAGCGCTTCGGCGTGACACACCATCCGGTGACGGCAAACCTCGTCGGCTTCACCGCGGGCCTTGTCGGCATCCTGCCCTTCGCCCTGCTGCTCGAGACGCAGAGGGTCGAATGGACCTGGGAATTCGGCGCCGCGCTCGGCTATCTCGTGATCGGCAACTCGCTCATCGCCACCTCGCTCCTGCTGGCGATGATACGGGCGGGCGAGGTGGCGCGCGTCTCGGCGCTCATGTTCCTCGTGCCGCCGATCGCCGCGGCGATGGCGTGGGCGCTTCTGGGCGAGCTGATGCCGCCGCTCGCCTGGGCGGGCATGGCCGTGGCAGGGGTCGGCGTGCTGATCGCCACGCGGGCTCGCTGAGCCCGCGCGCGCGCTCAGGCCGCATCCTCAGGGGCGCGCCCTCAAGACTGATCGGTGGCCGTCTCGGTCGGTGCCGGCGAATCCTCGTCGAGCTTGTCGAGTTCGGCCTGAAGCTCGTCCTTGCCGACGGGCGTCTCGGTCACGTCGGCCTTGCCCAGGATCAGGTCCACGACCTTGTCCTCGTAGAGCGGCGCGCGGATCTGCTCCAGCGCCTCGCGGTTCTGGCGCACGAACTCGAAGAACTCGCGCTCCTGACCCGGATAGCGCCGCGCCTGGGCCATGATCGCCTGGCCGAGCTCGGCCTCGCCGATCTCGACCTTCTCGCGCGAGCCGATCTCGGCCAGCAGCAGGCCCAGCCTGACGCGCCGCTCGGCCAGCCGGACATGCTCATCGGTCGGCTCGATCTCCGGGTGGTCGTGGCCGTGGTGGTCCGGGTTTTCCTCGTGCCAGAGCTGGTGGGCGATCGACTTCGCCTCGATCTGCACCAGCGACTCGGGCAGGTCGAACGCGACCATCTCGTCCAGCCGGTCCAGCAGCCGGCGCTTCAGCAGCGTGCGCCCGGCGCCGGCATATTCATTGCCAATTCGCTCGCGCAGCTGCTCCTTCAGCTGCTCGAGGTTCTCGGCGCCATAGCGCTCGGCCAGAGAGTCGTCGACCTCGGCGGCTTTCGGCTTGCGCACCTCCTTCACCACGACGGTGAAGACGGCGTCCTTGCCGGCAAGGTTGGGCGCGCCGTACTGCTCCGGGAACGAGACCTGCACGTCCTTCTCCTCGCCGGCCCTGGCGCCGACGAGCTGGCCCTCGAAGCCGGGGATGAAGCTCTCCGAGCCCAGCACCAGCGGATAGTCCTGGGCCTCGCCGCCGTCGAACACCTCGCCATCGATCCGGCCGGTGAAGTCGATGACGACCTGATCGCCGTCCTCGGCCGCAGCGCCCTCCTCGGCCGCTTCGTAGTTGACCGAGCCCTTCGCCAAGCGGTCGAGCGCCTCGTCGATCGCCGCATCGTCGACCGTGACGACCCGCCGCTCGAGCTTGATCGCCGAGAAGTCGATGTCCGGCACCTCGGGCAGGCACTCATAGGCGATCTCGACCTTCAGGTCGTCGCCCTCCTCGAACTTCTCGTTCTCGATCTTGATGTCGGGCTGGCGCGCCGGCCGGTGCCCCTGCTCCTTCAGGTGATCGGCGACGGTGTTCTCCACCGTCTCCTGGACGACCTCGCCCAAGACCGACTTGCCAAAGCGCTGCTTCATCAGCTTGAGCGGCGCCTTGCCCTTGCGGAAGCCCTTCAGGTGAATGTCCTGGCGCAGAACCTCGAGCTTCTCGGTGGTCTTGGCGTCGAGTGTCTCCGCCGCGACCACGAGCTTGTATTCCCGCTTCAACCCCTCGGCCTTGGTCTCAGTCACCTGCATCTAGCGTCCTCTTCGTCCGACACCGGCTCGGGCCGGGCGATCTTCCTTGGCTTGGTGCGGACGGAGGGACTTGAACCCCCACGCCTTGCGGCACGAGAACCTAAATCTCGCGTGTCTACCAGTTCCACCACGCCCGCCAACCGGGACGGCCCGGCGAAATCGGCGCCTCTATATCAACGAGTCGCGGCAGAGCCATAGAAAAAAACTCGTACCTGCGGCGCGACCCGTCAGAGACCGAGCTCGCGCAGGACGGCCGGCAGCGCCTCGCTCAGATCCTCGGAGATCAGCCCGGGCCCGAAGGCGAGCGCGCATTCGACGTGCAGCCACGCGGCCGTCTCGGCGGCATCGAAGGCGCCGAGGCCGCGGGCAAGCAGGCCAGTGATCAATCCGGACAGCACGTCGCCTGTCCCCGCCGTCGCCAGCCAGGGCGCTGCGCGCTCGTAGCCGGCCGAGTTGATCGCGCATCGCCCGGCGGGATCGGCGATCACCGTGTCCGGCCCTTTCAACAGCACGACGCAACCGGCCCGCGCCGCAGCCTCGCGCGTCGCGTCCACCTTGGAATAAGCGGCGCCTGTGCCAGGAGGCGCCCGCAGCTTGTCCAGCAGATCGGGGAACAGCCGCCCGAACTCGCCCTCATGCGGCGTCAGCACGCAGCGCGGGTGCAGCAGGTCGAAGAGCGCCTCTGGCTCGTCGGCATAGTCGCTGATCGCATCGGCATCGAGTGCCGCCGCCGGCGCGGGGTGGGCGGTCTGCCCGCCGCCGAGCAGCGCCGCCACGAACGACCGCAGCCGCTCGCCGTGGCCGAAGCCCGGCCCAATGCACGCGGCCTTGATCCTGCGCGCCTCGGTCAGCCTGCCGAGCGCCTCGGCATCCTCCACCGGCGCCAACATGACGGCGTCGAGCGCGGCGGCGTTCTCGATCAGCGCCGCCGGCGGGCAGCCGACGGTGACCAGCCCCGCGCCGACACGCAGCGCCCCGCGTGCCGCGAGCCGCGCCGCACCTCCTTTGCCTACCCCGCCCGACAGCACCAGCGCGTGGCCGTGCCCGTATTTGTGCGCGGCGCCGGCCTTGGCCAGCAATGCAGGGGCCGGTGGTTCGTTTACGCGGATTGCACCGGCGACCGGAGCGGGATCGAGGCCGATATCGGCAACGACCAGGCGCCCGCAGCACTCTGCTCCGCTGGCGAGGAAGTGCCCCAGCTTGGCCCGGTGGAAGGTCACGGTCAGTGCGCCTCGCATTGCGACCGGCCGCGGTCGACCGCTGTCCGAGCAGAGCCCCGTGGGGACATCCACGCAAACCAACTGGCCGAGGTCCGTGGCAACCATCCGCTCCACCACCGCGACAACTTCCTGCAGGTCGGCTCCCAGATCCCGCATCAGCCCAGTGCCGAAAATCGCGTCCACGCAGATGTCGAAGTCGGCGGACAACCGTTCGGGGGCCAGTGCCTGGATCTCGCCCAAGCCGGTCCAGCGCCGCGCATTGGCGGCTGCATCGGATGGCAGCTCGTCGATCTCCGAGGGATCGCGGCCGTAGAGAAGGACCTCCACTTCCCAGCCGCGCTCGCGCAGCAGGCGGGCGATGACAAAGCCGTCCCCGCCATTGTTGCCCGGCCCGCAGAGCACGGCAGCCCGGTGTGGCGTGGACGCAAGCTCTGGCCGCCAGGCGAGCATCGCCTGGACGACCCCGCGGCCGGCCCGCTCCATCAGCTCGAGTCCCGTCACATGGCCCGCGTCGATGGCGGCGCGCTCCGCGGCGCGCATCTGCGCCGCCGTCAATGCCTCGCTCATTCGTCCCACCCGCTCTGATCCTTTGCGCAGCGTATGCACGATCGCGTCCCGGCGTCGACCGCACGTCCTTTCGGCAGCATGCCTAGTTTTTAATCAACTGAATTCTCGACGCGGACGAAGGCGCAAAGATTTCCGTTGAGGATCAACATATTACGCGGATGGCACGGCGCTTGCGTACCAAGTTGAAACCCGGCAGCCGGCCGGGCATCAGCCATGCGCGGACGCGGGAGGAAGCGATGAAGAAGGTCGAAGCGATCATCAAGCCGTTCAAGCTCGACGAGGTCAAGGAGGCCCTGCAGGACATCGGCATCCAGGGCCTGAGCGTGCTCGAGGCCAAGGGGTTCGGTCGGCAGAAGGGCCACACCGAGCTCTATCGGGGGGCCGAGTACGTCGTTGACTTCCTCCCCAAGGTGAAGATCGAGGTGGTCGTCGACGACGCGCTGGTCGACCAGGTCACCGAGGCGATCGTCGCCGCCGCCAAGACGGGCAAGATCGGCGACGGCAAGATCTTTGTCACGCATGTCGAGCAGGCCGTGCGGATCCGTACCGGCGAGGAAGGCGTCGACGCGCTCTGAGCGCCGCGACAAATAGGGAGAGGGACATATGAGCACACCCGCAGAACTGGCCAAGCGTATCAAGGACGAAGAAATCGCCTATGTCGATCTGCGCTTCACCGATCCGCGCGGCAAGATGCAGCACGTCACGGCCTATTCCGGAATCGTCGACGAGGACTGGTTCGCCGAGGGCTGGATGTTCGACGGCAGTTCGATCGCCGGCTGGAAGTCGATCGACAAATCCGACATGAAGCTGATGCCGGACGCGGACTCCGCGCATATCGACCCGTTCTATGCCGAGAAGACGCTGGCGGTCTTCTGCACCGTCGTCGAGCCTGACACGGGCGAGCCCTATGAGCGCGACCCGCGCGGCACGGCGCAAAATGCCGAGCGGTATCTGAAGGACAGCGGCATCGGCGACGAATCCTTTTGGGGGCCGGAGGCCGAGTTCTTCATCTTCGACGACGTCCGCTTCAAGGTCGACATCAACAAGGTGGGCTACGAGGTCGACGCCGACGACGCCAGCTGGAACTCGGATGCCGAGTTCGAGATGGGCAATATGGGCCACCGCCCGACGCTGAAGGGCGGCTACTTTCCGGTGAACCCGACCGATTCCGGCCAAGACATCCGCTCGGAGATGCTGTCGACGATGGCGCGGATCGGCATGAAAGTCGACAAGCACCACCACGAAGTCGCCAGCTGCCAGCACGAGCTCGGGATGATCTTCGACACCCTGACGCGCCAGGGTGACAACATGCAGAAGTACAAATACGTCATCCACAACGTGGCGCACGCCTATGGCAAGACGGCGACCTTCATGCCCAAGCCAATCAAAGGCGACAATGGCAGCGGCATGCACGTCAACCAGTCGATCTGGAAGGGCGGCAAGCCGCTGTTCGCTGGCGACCAGTACGCCGATCTGAGCGAGGAGGCGCTGTTCTATATTGGCGGCATCCTCAAGCACGCCAAGGCGCTGAACGCCTTCACGAACCCGTCGACCAACAGCTACAAGCGGCTGATCCCTGGCTTCGAGGCGCCGGTCCTGCTGGCCTACTCGGCGCGCAACCGCTCGGCATCGGTGCGCATCCCCTGGACGGAAAGCCCCAAGGCCAAGCGCGTCGAGACCCGCTTCCCTGACCCGGCCGCCAACCCCTATCTGGCCATGTCGGCGCTGCTGATGGCGGGGCTCGACGGCATCGAGAACCGCATCCATCCGGGCGAGGCGGCCGACAAGGACCTCTACGACCTACCGCCGGAGGAACTGGCCGGGATCCCCACGGTCTGCGGCAGCTTGCGCGAGGCCATGGAGAGCCTGGAATCCGACCACGAGTTCCTGCTGAAGGGCAACGTGTTCACCCGCGACCAGATCGACGGCTACATCGCGCTGAAGTGGGACGAGATCTACAACTACGAGCACACGCCGCACCCGGTCGAGTTCCAGATGTACTATAGCTGCTGACGAGAGCCCCTCGGGGGAAGCTCCCGGGCGCCGATGCCGCCCGGCTCTCGGGGTAGCGCCTCACCGATGCGCCGGCCCGCCGTCGCGGGCCGGCGTGAGTTCGTCACAGCCGCCTCGAAGCCACACGAGGCGCCGATCACGTGCCCCGGGCGAAACTGTCCGTCGACGGGCGATACTAAGAAGATTAATGTCGTCTCATCCCGTGCCGAAGGCTCGGCCATGCCGAAGCGCAAGGAGCGGCACGCGCGCAAGGAGAACGGCATGGCGCCGAGGCCGAGCTGGAAGGGGCATCTGCGGCTGAGCCTGGTGAGCTGCCCGGTGCGGCTCTACCCGGCGACGAGCTCCGGCAACCGGATCTCGTTCAACCAGCTACACCGCGAGACGCACAACCGCATCAACGTCAAGCCGGTCGATCCCGAGCTCGGACTCGTCGAGCGCTCGGACCTCGTCCGCGGCTATGAGTACGAGCCGAAGAGATACGTCATCATCGAGGATGAGGACCTCGAGTCGGTGAAGATCGAGTCGAGCCACGCGATGAACATCGAGGCCTTCGTCGCCGCGGGCGAGGTCGACCCGATCTGGCAGGACGCGCCCTATTACCTCGCCCCCGACGGCGCGATGGCCGAGGAGACTTTCATCGTCCTGCGCGAGGCGCTGCGCCGGACCGGCAAGCTCGCCATCGCGCGCCTGGTGCTCTCGAGCCGCGAGCGGGTGGTCACGATCGGCGCGCGCGAGACGGGGATGTTCGTCCAGACCCTGCGCAATCCGGCCGAGGTGCGGGCGAGCGCCACCTATTTCGACGAGATCCCGCAGGGCAGCCCGGATCCCGAGATGCTGCAGCTCGCCGAGGCGCTGATCGCGCAGAAGAGCACGACTTTCGACCCGCAGGCCTATGAGGACCGCTACGAGGCGGCGCTGATGGAAATGATTAGGGAAAAGCTCAAGGGCCACAAGCCCGTGCTGGCGGCCGAGCCCGAGCAGGCCAACGTCATCGACCTGATGGCAGCGCTGAAGGCGAGCCTCGGCCAGAGCAAGCCGCCCGCCAAGAGCCGCCGCAAGGCAGAGGCACCGGCGACCGAGGCGCCGGCGAAGGCCACCGGTACCGGCGGCGGGGCGCGCCGGGCCAAGAGCAAGGCGTGACGGCCAGCCCGTCTTTCGGGCTGATCGGCGGGCTCGCGGCGTTTCCCAGGCGGCTCGCCGCGCGGGCGGTCGAGGCGGCCGGCGGGCGCCTGCGCCGCGGCACCTCCAAGCGAACGACCCATGCGGTGTTCGGCCGGAGCCTGCTGGCGAGGTGGAGCGATGCCGATCTCGCCGCGCGGGCCGAGACCGAGCGACGGGCGGGCCGCAAGCTTATGAGCGAGAGCGCGTTCCTGCGCTGGCTGGGACTGGCCGAGGCCGCCAAGCCGGCCGAGATCTCGCGCAATGATCTCCTGCGGCAGTCGCAGCTGCCGGCCGACGATCTCGACATGCTCGCGCTCTTCGACGCGTTCGAGCGCGATGCCGGGCCATTCTCGTTCCGCGACCTGATCCTCGCCCGCAAATATGCGGGCCTGCTCGCCGGCGGCGCCGGCTGGAGCGCCATTGCCCGCTCGGTGCATCGCTTCGGCTCCCCGGTCTCGCTGACCGCCAAGTCGCTGCAGATCGGCGCAGGCCGGGCGATCCAGGCCCGCTGCGGCAACCGGCTGAGCGAGCTCGACGGCCAGTTGCTGCTCGACCTCTCGGCCGCGCCCGACGAGGCCGACGCGCTCTTCGCCGCCGCCGAGGAGGCCGAGGCAGATCGGCGCTTCGACGCGGCGACCGCGCTCTACGGCCGGTGCCTCGCGCTCGACCCGGGCGACGCCATCGCCGCCTTCAACCGCGCGAACTGCCTCGCCGAGATCGACCGCGCGGCCGAGGCCGAGCAGGAGTACATGCGCGCGCTGCAGCGCGACCCGGACTTCGTCGAGGCCTGGTTCAACCTCGCCTGCCTGCTTGCGGGGCAGGGTCGTGCCGAGGCCGCCCGCAACCATCTCGAGCGTGCCGTGCGGATCGAGCCCGATTATTCCGACGCCGTCTACAACCTGGCCGCGCATGCCTGGGATGCCGGCGACCTCGCCGAGGCGCGCCGCTGGTGGACGCGCTACCTCGAGCTCGACGCGGAGTCCGACTGGGCCAGCACGGCCGCCCGCGGCCTGAAGCTCATCGCGATGCAGTCGATCTCGGCCGGATAAGGCCGCTGCCGACCGCAAAATGCAAGACGAGGCAGTGGAGCGCGTCCCCTTCGTCACCACCACGCTGCACCGATGATCATTCCTCCGATGATCACCGCGTAGAGGCTGCCCGCCGCGGCGAGCATCGGCCAGTCCGGGTAGCGGACGGGCAAGCCGCGATCAACTCGCCGGCGGGCGCGCAGCGCGGCCGTTGCGAGGACGACGACCAAGCCGAGCGTGATCAGGTGAATCCGGGTGACAAGCGTGAGAGACCCGGTGTCGCCGATGGTTGCATCGGCGTTGCGCAGACTGAGGAGCACCGCGAACAGGACCCCGACGAGCAGGCCGAGCGTGCCGCCGAAACCCGACCGCTCGTTCGGATCGTAGAAAAGCGACAGGAAGGCGAAGAAGGCGCCCGCGAACACCCCGGAGGTAAGCTTCAGGAAGGTGACGAGATTCGCGCGCTCCAATATGATCGCGGCTTCGAGGCGGGCATACCGCGCGCCCTCCTCGTCCGGCAGTCCATAGGTCGAGGGCTCCTCGCTGACCGAGGTCTCGAGCGCCAGATCGGAAACCGTCCCATTCGTCCAGCCGCTCGCGAAGGTCCGGAGACAGGAAGGACTCGCGCTCGTCCGCCTCGAAGGCGAGCCGCGCGGCGCCGTACTGCGTCTCGTCGATGGGGATCACCACATGCTGCCGGTCGAACGGGTAGTGATCCATGTCCCAGTTGTACCGGAAGGTCCCCTGCACGCGCCGCGAAGCGTACTGGCCGCCGGAAGCGAGGTCCACGGCTTCGATGGGACTGAGGTTCAGGCTGGCCGAGGCGGTCGGGAATGCGATGGTGCCGAGGGGCGACAGGTCGGCCGAAGGACAGACGCTCCAAATCCAGAATATCGCGCCGAAGGTGTCGCGAGCCATGTCGAGGTCGTAGAGGTCCTCGATGTTCACCCCGATACGGCACGCGGCCGGGGAGATGGCCGGAGCGATGGGCGCAACCTGCGAGTATGCTGGCCGGAGCATCAGGACCGACAGGAAAAGCAACAGGAGCGCGCCGAAAGCACGCCCCGCCCGGCCCGGCATCAGGGCGGGGATCCGAGACCTGCGGCCGGACATCTTGCACTCCCGTTCGACCCGATGCCGCAGCTTGCCAGAAAAGCCGACAGGCCGTGTACGGATTCCTGATCGACGACAGCAGGCCCGGTGTCGCTATACTGGCGGAGCCATCACTCCTTCTTCATGGCCTGGCGCAGGGCCGCACCAAGGGCGCCGCCAGCGTCATCTTTCCGCCCGGGGCCTCGCGGCGGCTCGACGCCCTTGCCGCCCGCGGTTTTCTGCGACGCGGAGTCCTGGCGGCGTGCCGGTTTTTCGCTGGGATCGCCGTTCGCTTGCTTGCGCATGCTGAGGCCGATCCGCTTGCGCGGGATGTCGATCTCGGTGACCCGGACCCTGACCACGTCGCCCGCCTTCACCACCTCGTGTGGATCCTTCACGAACCGGTCGGCCAGCTGGCTGATGTGGACGAGCCCGTCCTGGTGCACGCCGATGTCGACGAAGGCGCCGAAGGCGGCGACGTTCGTCACCGTTCCCTCCAGAACCATGCCGGGGCGCAGGTCGGCGATCGTCTCGACGCCCTCGGCGAAGCTGGCCGTCCGGAATTCCGGGCGCGGATCGCGGCCGGGCTTCTCGAGCTCGGCCAGTATGTCGCGCACGGTCGGCAGGCCGAAGCTGTCGTCAACGAAATCCTTGGCCCTCAGGTCCCGAAGGACAGCCCCGCCGCCCATGATCGTCCGAATGTCGCGCCCGCAGGCCTTAACGATCCGGCGCGCCAGGCCATAGGCTTCGGGATGCACCGCCGAGGCGTCGAGCGGCTCGGACCCGTCGCGGATGCGCAAGAAGCCCGCGCATTGCTGGAAGGCCTTGGGACCGAGCCCGGAGACCTTCATCAGCGCCTTGCGCGAGGGGAAGGCGCCGTTGGCGTCGCGATGCGTCACGACGCTCTGCGCGAGCGACGGCCCGAGCCCGGCGACGCGCGCGAGCAGCGGCGCCGAGGCGGTGTTGAGATCAACGCCCACGGCGTTCACCGCGTCCTCGACAACCCCGTCGAGCGCGCGGGCCAGCCGATGCTGGTCGACATCGTGCTGATACTGGCCGACGCCGATGGACTTGGGCTCGATCTTCACCAACTCGGCCAGCGGATCCTGCAGCCGCCGGGCGATTGACACCGCGCCTCGCAGTGAGACGTCGAGCCCCGGAAACTCGCGCGACGCCAGCTCCGAGGCGGAATAGACCGATGCGCCCGCCTCGGAGACGATGACCTTGGTCGGGCGGGCGGCGCCGGCGGGCAGGAGGCGCAGCGCGTCGGCAACGAACCGCTCGG
The DNA here is from genome assembly GCA_963822985.1 of uncultured Alphaproteobacteria bacterium. GTDB lineage: Bacteria > Pseudomonadota > Alphaproteobacteria > Rhodobacterales > Rhodobacteraceae > Thermohalobaculum. Next base: position 654,689 of record CAWGJU010000006.1, read on the forward strand.
TCTCGCGGCTGGCCGTGCCGTTGCCGATGGCGATCAGCTCGACGCCGTGGCGACTGACCAGCTCCAGCAGCTTCGCCTCCGCGCCGCGGACGTCGTTGCGCGGCTGGAAGGGGTACAACGTCGCTGTCTCGACCAGCTTGCCCGTGGCGTCGACCACGGCCGCCTTGACCCCGGTACGGATCCCCGGATCGAGGCCGAGCGTCGTCCGCGGTCCGGCCGGGGCGGCGAGCAGCAGGTCCTTGAGGTTGCGCGCAAAGACCGCGATCGCCTCCTCATGGGCGCGGCGGCGCAATTCGCCGAGCAGGTCGAGATGCATGGAGAGGCCGAGCTTCACCCGCCAGGCCCAAGCGGCGGCCTGCCGCAGCCAGAGGTCGCCAGGGCCACCGCCGCCGCTCCCGATCGCGGCCGCCACGATGGACTCGGCGCGCGCCGCCCCCGTCTCGGGCTCGGGTGCGACCGAGATCGTCACCACGTCCTCGTTGGCGGCGCGCATGATCGCCAGCGCACGGTGCGACGGCATGCCCGCCCATTTTTCGCGGTGGTCGAAATAGTCTGAGAACTTTGCGCCCGCCTCCTCCTTCCCCGGCACCACCTCCGCCGAGAGGATCGCCTCCGAGCGCATGAACTCACGCAGGCGGGCGAGAAGATCGGCGTTTTCGCTCAGCTCCTCGACCAGGATGTCGCGCGCGCCCTCGAGCGCGGCCTTCGTGTCGGCAACGTCCTCACCGAGATAGGCTTCGGCCAGTGCCTCGGGCCGCGCTACCCGGTCCGCCTCAATGGCGCGGAGCAGCGGCTCGAGCCCCCTCTCGCGCGCGATCATCGCCTTGGTGCGGCGCTTTGGCTTGAAGGGCAGGTAGAGATCCTCGAGCCGCGCCTTCGTCTCGGCCCCGGCGATGGCGCGGGCGAGATCGTCCGTCAGCTTGCCTTGTTCGCCGATCGACTGGAGGATCGCCCGGCGCCGCGCCTCGAGCTCGCGCAAATAGGCGAGCCGGTCCGACAGCGTCCGCAGCTGCGTGTCGTCGAGCCCGCCGGTCACCTCCTTCCGGTAGCGCGCGACGAACGGCACGGTGGCGCCGCCATCCAGAAGCTCGGCCGCCGCGCTCACCTGGGCCGGCCGCGCCCCGATCTCGGCGGCGATGGTGCGTGCGATGCGTTCAGCGGTCATGTCCATGCCCGGCTCCTGACGTTTCGGTGCAGCGGCATAGCGTCAGGAAATCGGCGTTCCAAGGGACAAGCACCGAAACTGGGGGCTGCCGATGGAATGCGCCCAGCCGCCGCTGTCTCGTGCCCGTAAAGGCTCCCCGTGCCCGGCGACCGGAGTGCAGCGCAAAGCAGCCGGCCCGATCCCGACACCAGCCATGCCAGGAATCAGGCCTCCTGACCAGCCGCGGCGGCGGACTCGAGCGCAACCCGGCGGCCGGTCGTCTCTCGGAGGTCCTCGGCAACGTGACTTTCGTTGAGCGCCCTTTCCACACGACGACCTTCATCAGCCTCGCGCGTACGGCGCTGCGCGGGCGGCTTCGCCAGTACAAGGCGCGGCAGCGCCTTGAAGAGCTGTCCGAGAGCGAAGCGCGGCTGAGGACGGCGCTGACTGCCGGCCGCCTCGGTACCTGGGAGCTGGATCTCGATAGCTGGAAACTGGTTTCATGCGAGATCTGCCGCGCCTGCTTCGGCCGGCGGCCGGACGATCCGTTCGTCTATGATGATCTGCTTGCCGCTCTCCACCCGGACGATCGGCCGCTCCTGGGCGACGCGGTCGACCGAAGCAGGGTCACCGGCGACAATCTGCTGGCCGAGTACCGCGTCCTCGGGGACGACAGTCGAGTGACCTGGGCCGCGCTGCAGGCTCGTTCGGTTCGCACCGGCGCCGCCGACGGGCCGCGCCTGGTTGGCGTGGTACTGGATATCACAGAACGCAAGGCGGTGGAGGACGGGCTTCGCCGCATGGCCGAGATGCTCGAGGAGCGCGTCGCCGCGCGGACCGCCGAGTTGGAGGAGGCGCATGCTGCCGTTCTCGCGGAGGTGGCGCAGCGCGAGGAAGCCGAGGAGCAGCTGCGCCAGGCGCAGAAGGTGGAGACGCTCGGCCAGCTGACTGGCGGTGTCGCGCACGACTTCAACAACCTGCTGGCGGCCGTAATCGGCAATCTCGAGCTTCAGCGCCGGCATGTCGCCGACGACGGTCGGGCGATGCGCTTGATCGACAGCGCGCTTTCGGGTGCCCAGCGCGGCGCCACCCTGACGCAGCGGATGCTGGCCTTTGCGCGACAGCAGGAACTCGATCCGAAGCCGGTGGATCTCGGCGCGCTCGTGCATGGTATGGCGAGCCTGCTCGAGCGCTCGGTCGGCGGCATGGCCGAGCTCGTCTACGAGATCGACGAGTCGCTGCCGAGGGCGCTCGCCGACGCCAACCAGCTCCAGCTCGCACTGCTGAACCTCGTCGTCAACGCCCGCGACGCCATGCCGAACGGCGGCACGATCACCGTCCGGGTCGAGAGGGCCGATCCGGGCGAGAACGACGGGCTGCCGGCAGGCGACTATGTCAGGCTCGCCGTGATCGACAGCGGCACCGGCATGGACGCCGAGACGCTCCGCCGAGCTTTGGAGCCGTTCTTCTCGACGAAGGAGATCGGCAAGGGGACGGGGCTCGGCCTCTCGATGATCGGGGGGCTCGCGATCCAGCTGAAAGGCGCGCTCAGGCTCGCCAGCGAGCCGGGACGCGGCACGGCGGCCGAGCTTTTGCTGCCGGCCGTGGCGTATGCGGCCGAGTCCGTCCCCGTGAAAATGCCGGCCGAGCCTGCCGCCGCGGTGCCGATCACGATCCTGCTCGTCGAGGATGACGCCCTGATTGCCATGAGCACGCGGGCCTGCTGGAAGATCTAGGCCACGCGTTCGTCGCGGCAGGTCGCGGCGCCGAGGCGCTCGACATCCTGCGCGAGCACCCGGGCGCGACCTTATGATTACCGATTATTCCATGCCCGGAATGTCCGGAGCGGAGCTCGCCCAGGCCGCTCGTGCTCTGCGCCCCGATCTGCCAATCCTGCTCGCCACCGGGTTCGCCGATCTGCCCGAAGGCGAGGTGAACCTCCCTCGCCTTCGCAAGCCCTACATGCAGCAGCAGCTCGCCGCCAAGATCGCGCGCCTCGTCGGTTCCGCCCAAGCTGCGGAGACACTGCCGTCTTCGGCGCGGTAGGTGGATCCATCCCGCATGCTGGTCCAGTTCACGCGCAATGGAGCCACCGCGTCCAACACGCGTCCACTCGGCTGCCCCGGGGTCGAGTGCTGCCGGCTGTTCAAAGTGTTCGGCGGTGCAATACGCGGCGCCAGAACATTTGCTGGCGCCTATCGAGCTGATCGGGCCCGCGGCTGACGAGGCGCCCCAGCGGTCTATCTTTCCAGACATCAGTCCTTCGCATCACGGGAGACCCGATGCGTCGCCGCACATTTCTCGCCGGCGCCATGCCGTCAACCGGCCTCGCATTCTCCGGCTGCGCAGGCTACTCGCGTGACGAGATCCGCGAGCTCTGGCCGCCGATCGGGCAATGCGTCGAGGTCAACGGCCTGACGGTCCATTACTGGGAACAGGGCAGCGGCACTCCGGTGATCCTTGTTCATGGCGCCAGCGGCAACCTGCGCGACTGGACGTTCGCTGTCGCGCCCCGGCTGGCGGAACGCTTCCGCGTCATCGCATTCGACCGGCCTGGCTTTGGCTATTCCGACCGGCTGCCCAGGCGCGGCTGGGTGCCCGGCGTGCAAGCGGCGCATCTGCGGAATGCTGCCACGCAACTCGGCGCTGAGAATGCCGTCATCGTTGGGCACAGCTGGGGCGGCGCGCTGGCGATGGCCTGGGCCCTGCGCTACCAGGAGGAGGTTCGCGGCGTGGTCAGCGTCGCTGGCGCCACCATGCCCTGGGGTGGAGAAATCCCGTTTCTCTACAAGATCGGCGCATCGCCGCTCGGTCCGCTTGTCGGCGCCGTCGTCTCCGCCTATGCGCGCCCCTCGGTCGTCGAGCCGATGATCGGAAAGGTCTTCGCGCCGCAGGCGATGCCGGAGGGGTATCTCGCCCATTTCGGCTGGCCCTTGTCGACGCGGGCGCGCAGCTTTCGCTGGAACGCCCGCGACCTCGCCCGCCTGAACGGCGAACTGGTGGAGCAGTCCGCCCGCTACCCCTCGCTGCGCCTCCAGGTCGAGATCCTGCACGGCACCGAAGACAACGCAGTCTCGCCCCGGATTCACGCGGAGGCCATGCACGCGGTCCTGCCCACGAGCCATCTCACCTTGCTCGAGGGGCTCGGCCACATGCCGCATCACTTCGCGGGCGAGGCGCTCGGTGCCGCGGTCGCCAGGTTGGCCGAGGCCTGATGCCCTCCGAAGTCTTCATTCGCGGATGCGTGTATTTCTTTCCGCTCCCTGGATTGCCTGGACCATCCCGGTGAGTTGGAACGCGGCGAAGGACCGCCTCTGGCGCATCGTGAGCGTCGCAGGAGCCGGCCATCGCCGGTCGTTATTCCCCGAAACCCGGCCATTCGCGTCAGTAGGGTGGCTCCGGGCGCTCACCGCCCTCTTGGCCGAAGCTCGGCACTCCGGCTCGTTGCCGTGTCGAACTCGCCGAAGTGCTCGCCCCAGTTGGCGAGCAGGCGGAAGCGCATCACTGCCTTCTCGCCAAGTTGGGCCGCGACCGAGTTGACGAGCAGGTTCAGCACGGCCGTAAGGCTGGCCAGCGAGTCCCAGAACGTGCCGACCTGAGTGCTTCCCACCAACACGTCTTGCGTGAACTCGAATGGCCAGTTGCTGTAGCGGTCGCAGACGATGATGGCCGGCAGCCCCATCTCCTGCGCCTTGCGTGCGAGCAGGATCGCCTTGCGAGCATAGGAGGCGGTGTCGATCAAGACCAGGCATTCGCGCGCCGGATCGCTCTCCAGCACCTCGGAATAGATCCCCGCCCGCGCCTCGGCGAAACGCACGCCCGGCCGCACCCATTTCAATCGTGTCGCGAAATCCATGGCCAGCCCCTGGCTGGCCTGAAAGCCGACGACGTGGACGCGCTCGGCGGCGACGACTCGCGAGACGATTCGGTGCCAGCGCGGGGTCATCGCCTGGTCGTAGGCGCGCGCGATCGCCTCGAGCTCGAGCTCGAGGCTGCGCCGCAGGTGCTCGTGATCGTCGCTCTGCGGCCGGAATCGGGCCATGACCTCGTCAATTGCGCGAGCGTCGGCGTCGGTCCGGGGACGCAGCTCCTCCTTCAGGCTTTTCAGGTTGGCGTAGCCGAGCGAACGGATGAAGCGGATGACGCTCATCTCGCTGACATCCGCGGCGGCGGCAATCGTGGCGCCGGTCTCGTAGGGGATCATCGCGCGGTTGTCGCGCAGATAGGCTGCGATGGCGCGCTCGGCCGCCGTCATCTCGTCGACGCGCCGGTCGAGCGCAGCCTCGAGCCGGGCCCAGCCGACAGGTGTCGGAGTGTCGTCCGGCGGCGTCATGTGCCTGCGCTCCTCGCATTCCCGGCGGCCAGCTGCGACGCGATGATGGCGTCGAGGTCCGGAGCCGCGGCGATCAGCTCGGCCGTATAGGGGTCGACGGGCTGGGCGAAGACGCGCTCGGTCTGCCCGATCTCGACCAATCGCCCGGCGCGAAACACCGCCACCCGGTCGCAAAGGCGGCGGACCACGGCAAGGTCGTGGCTGATGTAGAGAATGGTCAGGTTTCGCTCTCGCCGGAGCCGGCGGAGCAGCGCCAGGACTTGCGCCTGAATGGTCACGTCGAGCGCCGAGGTGATCTCGTCGGCGATCAAGAGCCCGGGCGAGAGCGCGAGCGCCCGGGCGATGCCGACGCGCTGGCACTGGCCGCCCGAGAGCTCGCGCGGGCGACGGTGGGCGAGTTCGGCCGGCAGCTCGACCTGCTCCATCAGCTCGGCCGCGCGGTCCAGCGCCTCGTCCTTTGGTGCCAGCCTGTGTCGCCAGATCGGCTCGGCGATCGTTCGGATGGCCGTCATGCGTGGGTTGAGCGAATCGTAGGGGCTTTGAAAGACCATCTGCACCTCGCGGCGATAGGCGGCGAGTTTGGGACCGGAGAGCGCGGCGACGTCCCGCCCCCGGTGCCGGATCGCGCCCCCGGTCGGCTCGACGAGCCGGATGACGGCGCGGGCGAGGGTGCTCTTGCCCGACCCGCTCTCGCCGACGACGCCGAAGCACTCGCCGGTGCGGACCGACAGGCTTATCCCGTCGAGCGCGCGCACCGGCGGAGAGTGAGCGAACAATAGCGCGGCGACCGGAAAGTGAACCGAGAGGTCTTCGACCTCGAGCAGCGGCGGCTCCTGCCCGCCCCCCGCACTGGGCTCGGCGCGGGGCTCGCCCTTCAGCCGGCCGGGCTGCGAGCCGATCAGCAGACGCGTGTAGTCGTGCCGCGGCCTGGCCACGACGTCGGCCACCGGCCCCGTCTCGACGACCTGGCCGTGCCGCATGACGATGACGCGATCGCTGATCCCGGCGATCACGCCGAGGTCGTGCGAGACCAACACCGTGGACAATCCGCGGGCGCGATTGAGTTCGCGAAGCAACTCGAGGATGCGCGCCTGCACGGTGACGTCGAGCGCCGTCGTCGGCTCGTCAGCGAGCAGGATCTCGGGCTCGCAGGCGAGCGCCGAGGCGATCAGCACCCGCTGCTTCATGCCACCCGAGAGCTGGTGCGGATAGGCGCCGTAGCGCGCAGCGGCGTCCCGGATCTTCACCGCCTCGAGCAGCGCGGTCGCCTGCTCCCGCGCCTCGCGCCTGCCGAGGCCGAAATGGCGGCGCAAGGGCTCGGCGACATGCGCGCCGATGGTCATCAGCGGATCGAGATGCGAGGACGGGTTCTGGAAGATCATCGAGATCTGCCGGCCGCGCACCCGCTGCATCTCGGCCGGGGTCAGCGCGACGAGGTCACGCCCGTCATGCAGCACGCGGCCCGCGACGCGCGCCCGCTGCGGCAGCAGGCCCAGTATGGCGCGGCAGGTAACGGACTTGCCCGAGCCGCTCTCGCCGACGATGCCCAGCACCTCGCCGCGGCCAAGCTCGAACGAGACGTCGCGCACCGCCTCGACGGGCCCGAAGGCGACGGAGAGGTCTTCGACGCGCAGGACTGGTTCGGTCACGAGCCTACCCGGAGCAGGCGCGAGAGCCCGTCGCTGACCATCAGGAAGCCGAGCCCCAGCGCCACCGCGGCCAGCCCCGGGAAAAGGCAGATCCACCAGGCCTGCACGACATAGGGCTGCCCATCGGCGATCATCACGCCCCACTCGGCGGTCGGCGGCTGCGCGCCGAGGCCGAGGAAGCCGAGGCTCGCCCCCGCAAGGATCACGAGCACCGCGTCCGTCATGGCATAGATGACGATCGGCCCCGTCGCGTTCGGCAGGACGTGGCTGACGAGGATCGCGCGATTTGGGAAACCCAGCGCGCGCGCCGCCTCGATGTACTCGGCGCGTTTCAGCACCAGCACCTCGGCGCGGATCAGCCGTGCATAGGCGACCCAGGCGACGAGCGCGAGCGCGATGAAGTAGTTGGTCAGCCCCGGCCCCAGCATGCCGACGATGGCGATGACGAGGATGAAGAAGGGGAAGGCGACGGTCACGTCGACGAGCCGCATCATGGTCAGGTCGAGCCAGCCGCCGAAATAGCCCGACAAAAGTCCGATCGTAACCCCGATGACCAGCGGCGGGATCACGCCGGCCACTCCCATCCAGATGTCGATCCGCGCCCCGTAGACGACGCGCGACAGCACGTCGCGGCCGAGATGGTCCGTGCCAAACCAGTGCTCGACGCCCGGGCCCACGAGGACGGACCCGAGGTCGATCGCGTTCGGGTCATGGGGCGCGAGCAAGGGCGCCGCGAGGGCGAGGGCCAGCCAGACTGCCATGACGGCGGCCCCGACCAGGACCTCGCCCAAGCCGCGGCGGTCGCGCGCGCTCACAGCTTCACCCGCGGATCCAGCGCCGCCGAGGCGAGGTCGACCCCCAGTGTGACGATCACGGTGGCGGCCGCGTAGACCAGCGTCAGCCCCTGCACGACGTAGAAGTCGCGGCCGATCACCGAGCCGACCATCAGGGCGCCCAGCCCCGGCACGGCATAGACGATCTCGACGACGACCGAGCCACCGATCAGGAAGGCGATCATCACGCCGAGCAGGTGCAGCGTCGGCAGGATCGAGTTCGGCAGCACGTGCCGGCGGAAAATATAACCCTCCGGCAGCCCCTTGGCGCGGCTGGCGATGACGTGATCGCTCGCCATCTGCTCGATCAGCGCGGCGCGCAAGTTCCGGAACAGCAGCGGCACCAGCCAGACCGCCGTGCTCACCGCCGGCAGGAACAGGTGGTGCAGATGCTCCGCAAAGCTCCGGCCGAAACCGCTGACGGGAAACCAGCCGAGCTCGACGCCGAAGAGCCGCGCCATCATCAACGCCAGCCAAAAGACCGGGATGGTCATGCCGAGAAGGCTCGCCCCGCGGATGGCGCGGTCGACCCAAGCGTCCCGGTGCCGCGCCGCGACGATGGCCAGCACGACCGACGCCGGGATCGCGAGCGCCAGCACATAGCCGATCAGGAACAGCGTGCGCGGCAGGTACTCCGCAATCAGCTGGATGACTGGCACGCGGAAGCGGATCGAGCGGCCGAGATCGCCCTCGATCAGGTTGCGCATGTAGACGAGGTACTGCTCGACCAACGGCCGCTCGAGCCCGTAGCGCTCGCGCAGGGCGGCGACCGCCTCCTCGGTCGCGCGCGGGCCCAGCATCAGCCGGATCGGATCGCCGGGCGAGAGCTTGACCAGCAGAAACGAGACAATGCTGATCCCGATCAGCACCGGGATCAGCTGGACCAGCCGCCAGAGGATGTAGCGCAGGGAGGACATCGGTGGCCTCGCGGGCGGGGCGGGTGCGGTCGCCCGCCCCGCCGCAGATCAGTTCGCGAGCTCGGCGCCCTCGAGCGTCCATTGGAGCGCCGGCGTCATGCTCAAGCCTTCCACGCGGTCGCTATAGGCGTTGGCGAAGGGCGGATAGTAGAGCGGGATCTGCGAGACCTCGTCGAGCGTGATCTGCTGGACTTTCTTGTAGATTTCCGCGCGCTTCGCCGGGTCGAGCTCGGCCGCGCCCTGCTCGGTCAGCCGGTTCACTTCCTCGTTGTTGTAGTTCGTGTGGAAGCTGTCGCTGCCGCAGGCGCCGCAGAGCGCCCAGCGCAACGCCAGGTCGGGGTCGGTCGTCTCGTTGTAGTACCAGGTCGGCGCGGCGTCGTAGTCGCCCTCGGGCACGCGGCTCCACCATGTGCCGCCGTCGACCTTCTCGATGCGCGAATTGAGCCCGATCTCGTTCCACTGGGCCTGCATCAGCACGGCCATCTTCTCGCGCTCCGGGTTATCAGTGATCAGAATCACCACCTCCTGGCCGTCATAGCCGGACCCCTCCAGCAGCGTGCCCGCCTGCTCCGGGTCATAGGGGATGCCGGGCGCGTCCTCGTCCCAGAAGTCGAGCGCCATGGGCAGCGTGCTATTCGCCGGAGTGGCATTCCCGAAGGTCATGGCCTTGGTGATGCCGTCCGTGTCGAGCGCCATCGCCGCGGCCTTGCGGACCTTCACATCATCGAAGGGAGCGCGGGCGTGGTTCAAGAGCACGATGAAGATCTGCGTGGAGGGCTCGAGCGGCATCTCGATGCCCTCGGCGTTCTTCATCTGCTCGACCTGGCTCCACGGGATCTCGCGGGCGGCGTCCAGCTCGCCCGAAAGCATCATCGAGACGCGCGTGTTCTCGGCCGCTACCTCGATCAGTTCGGCGCCCTGGTTCTTGGGAAAGCCGTCACGCCAGTAATGCGGATTGGGCGCCAGCACGAGCCGGTCGTTCGGGATCCACTCCTCGACCATGTACGGTCCGGACGTCGCCGGGTCTTGCGTGAAGGCATCCTCGCCGCGCGCCTCGACGTCGGATTTGTCGACGATCCCGGCATTGAAAACCTCCAGATTGCCCAGGAACGGCGCGAACGGGTGTGCGAGGGTGATCTCGACGGTCCTGTCGTCCTTTGCGGTGATCGATTCCATCGTCTGGAGCGGCGCCGGATAGGCCGACTCCTCGTTGTCGCGCACGCGGGTCAGGCTGAAGACCACATCCTCGGCGGTGATCGGCTCGCCGGTCGAGAACTTCGCGTCGCGCAGGTGCAGCGTGATTGTCGTGCCGTCCTCCGAGACCTCCCAGCTCTCGGCCAGGCCAGGCTGCAGCTCGCCGTTCTCGTCGCGGCGCAGCAGGCGCGAATAGAGCTGGCCGTAGGTCTCGATGTTTCCCGCGGCCGCCGAGCGCATCGGATCGAGCGTGGTGGTGGCATATGGCGATCCGATCCGGATCTTGTCCTGGGCGTCCGCGGGCATGGCGCCGATCAGCGCGATGCCGGCCGTAGCCGCCAACGTGAGAAGGAGCTTTCTGGACATCTGGTGCCTCCCTGTTGTCGTTTCGGGCGCACAGCTGACTGCAGCAAAACCAACATGGACCGGCGCCGTCGATACTTCTATAACACCCGAGCTGCAGCACCGGGAGGGGAAATATGCCGAAGCCGCGCGCGAGAGAGGCAGGCCTGCCCTTCCCCGGTCGCCCGGGGCCGCTGAACGCGATCACCGATGTGCCGGGTGTCGAGGTCGGGCTTACGACGCTGCTCGAGGGCGACGGCCCGCTGATTCCCGGCCGCGGCCCCGTACGCACGGGCGTGACAGCGATCCTGCCGCGCGGACACGATCCGCAGCCGGTTCCCGTCTGGGCCGGGCTGCACGCGCTGAACGGCAATGGCGAGATGACCGGCAGCCACTGGATTGCCGACGCCGGGCATTTCTACGGTCCGGTGATCCTGACCAACACCCATTCCGTCGGCATCGCCCATCACGCGGCGGTGCGATGGATCGTCGAGACCTACGCGCCGGCGCTGGGCGACGAGGCGCATTTCTGGGCGCTCCCAGTCGTCGCCGAAACCTATGACGGCGTCCTGAACGATATCAACGGCCAGCACGTCACCGAGGCGCATGTCCGCGCCGCCATCGAGGGCGCCCGTGGCGGCCCGGTGCCCGAAGGCAGCGTCGGCGGCGGCACCGGCATGATCTGCTACGAGTACAAGGGCGGCACCGGAACCTCGTCCCGAATGGTTGGCGCCTGGACGGTCGGGGCGCTGGTGCAGGCGAACCATGGCCGGCGCGAATGGCTCACCATCCTCGGCGTGCCCGTCGGCGACCGGCTGCGAGGTGATAACCTCTGGGAGCGCGAGACGGGCTCCATCATCGTTGTGCTCGGGACGGACGCGCCGATGATGCCTCACCAGCTAAGCCGGCTCGCGCGGCGCGCCACGATTGGCATCGGCCGGCACGGGACGCCGGGCGGCAACAGCTCCGGCGACATCTTTCTCGCCTTCAGCACCGCGAACCCGATCCCCCGCGTCGGCCTGGCCCGAGGCGAGAACAATTACCGCTTCCTCTCCGACGACGAGTTCGACCCGTTCTACATGGCGGCGGTCGAGGCGACCGAGGAGGCGGTGGTCAACGCGATGGCCGCCGCAGAGGACATGACCACCTTGCGGCCACCCGGAAAGCTGTGCCGCGCCATCGACATGGATGCGCTGGCCGCGCTCTGCAGGAGCCGCAGCGCGTCCCGAACAAAGTGACGGCCGGTCTCCTTCTCGTCAGAAGTGCAGAGCGCGGCCAAGTGTCTTGAGTGCTGCTTCCTGGAAAGCCTCGCTCTGGGTGGGGTGGGCGTGGATCGTGCCGGCGATGTCCTCCAGCCGCGCGCCCATCTCGAGCGCCGCGGAAAATGCCGCCGAGAGCTCCGAGACGCCGGCTCCGACCGCCTGGATGCCGAGAACGAGATGGGTGTCGGCGCGGGCGAGGACGCGGACGAAGCCCTGCTCGGCGCCGAGCGTCATGGCCCGGCCGTTGGCGGTGAACGGAAAGAGGCCCGTGCGGATCTCGCGTCCGTCGCCGCCGGCCTCCTCCGGGCCGAGCCCGACGGCGACGATCTCGGGGTCGGTGAAGCAGACCGCCGGGATGGCGCGCGTGTCCCAGCCGCGACGGTGGCCGGCGACGATCTCGGCGACCATCTCGCCCTGCGCCATGGCCCGGTGCGCCAGCATCGGCTCGCCGGTCACGTCGCCGATCGCATAGACCCCGCGCATGGACGTGCGGCACTGGTCGTCGATGCGGATGAAGGCGCCGTCACGGTCCAAGTCGAGCTCCTCCAGCCCCCAGCCGTCGACGGCGGGCTTCCGCCCGACTGTGACGAGGACCTTGTCGGCCGGAAGCCTGGCCTCCTTGCCGTCGGCGGTTTCGATCGCCAGCGCCTGACGGTCCGAGCTCAGCCTCTTCGCCTTGGCACCGGTCAGGACCTGGACGCCGAGCGCGTCCAGCGCCCGGGCAACCGGGCGGGTGAGCTCGGCGTCCCATTGCGGCAGGATCCGCGACAGGGCCTCGACCACCGTCACCTGCGAGCCGAGCTTGGCGAGAGCCGTCCCGAGCTCGAGTCCGATATAGCCGGCGCCGACGACGACCAGCCGGTCCGGCAGGCTCGTCAGGGACAGCGCATCGGCCGACGAGAAGACGGGGTCGCCAAACGGCAGCGAGGCCAGCTCGACCGGCACCGAGCCGGTGGCGATCACAACGGAGTCGGCGCGGACGACCTGCAGCCCCGTCTCGGTCTCGACCTCGACGGTCTTGCCGTCGCGGAACCGTGCCCAGCCGGCGATCGACTTGACGCCGGCGCGCTTCAGCAGGCCCGAGACGCCGGTGGTCAGCCGGCCGACGATCTCGTCCTTCCAGGCGACCGTGCGGACGAGGTCGATCGCCGGCCGCTCGGCCGACAGGCCGAACGGGTTTCGGCCGGACGCCGCCGCTGCCATTTTGGCGTATTCATCTGCCGCGTGGATCAGCGCCTTCGACGGAATGCAGCCGATGTTCAGGCAGGTCCCGCCGGGGCGCGCCGCCTCGACGATGACGGTGTCGATGCCGAGTTGGCCGGCGCGGATGGCGCAGACATAGCCGCCCGGGCCGGCGCCGATCACCAGGAGCCTGCAGGAGACCTCCTTCATCGGTTCAGCCCTCCATGAAGATCATCGCCGGCGTCTCGAGCAGCGCCTTGACGCGCTGCACGAACACGGCGGCGTCCCAGCCGTCGATCACCCGGTGATCGAAGCTCGACGACAGGTTCATCATCTTGCGCGGCACGAAGCCGCTGCCGTCCCAGTGCGGGCGAACGACCATCCTGTTGACGCCGACGATAGCGACCTCCGGGCGGTTGATGACGGGCGTGGTGACGATGCCGCCGAGCGCGCCGAGCGAGGTGATTGTGATGGTCGAGCCGGTCAGCTCCTCGCGCGTTGCGGTGCCGGCGCGGGCGGCGTCGGCCAGCCGGGTGAGCTCCGCCGCGCAGTCCCACAGGCTGCGCGCCTCGGCATGGCGCACGACCGGCACCATCAGCCCACCGTCGGTCTGGGTGGCGACGCCGATGTGCACGGCGGCATAGCGGCGGATGATTCCCGCCTCGTCGTCGAACTGCGCATTGACCTTCGGCAGCTCGTCGATCGCCCTCACCAAGGCGCGCATCAGCAAGGGGAGCATCGTCAGCCGCGGCCGGCCGCCGCGCGTCTCGGCATTCAACCTGCCGCGGAGCTCCTCGAGCGCGGTGACGTCGACCTCCTCGACATAGGTGATGTGCGGGATGCGCTGCTTGGCCAGCGCCATCCGCTCGGCGATGCGGCGGCGCAGGCCGGTGACCTTGATCTCCTCGACGCCCGTGCGGCGCTGCAGGCCGGCCGGGGCCGCGGGACGCCCGTGCGCGACGAACTCGTCGATGTCCTCGTGCGTGATCCGGCCGGCCGGTCCGCTGCCCGGCACCTGGCGGAGGTCGATGCCTGCTTCCCTGGCCCGCAGCCGCACGGCTGGCGAGGCGAGCGGCCGTTCGCCTTCGGGACGCGGTGCGCCGACCGGCCGCGCGGGCCGAGGGGCCGGTTCTGGCGGAGGCGGCGCGGCCGGCTTCGGCTCGCGGCGCGGTGCCGGCGTCTCGCGCGGCTCGGCAACCTCCGGCGTCCCAGGCTGCTCCGGCACGCTTCGCTGCGACGCTGGAGCCTGCGCTGGAGCCTGCGCGGGGGACTCCGCGCTAGCCTCGGCGGCCGGCGCTTCGCCTGCTTCGCCGGCAACCTCGAGTTGCAAGAGCGGGGCGCCGACGGCCACCGTCTCGCCCACCTCGGCGCCGAGCCAGGTGACGGTGCCATCGGCTGGTGACGGGATCTCGACCGTCGCCTTGTCCGTCATCACCGCGGCGAGCGTCGCGTCCTCGCGCACCAGGTCGCCAACCTTTACGTGCCACTCCACCACCTCGGCCTCGGCGATGCCCTCGCCGACGTCCGGCAGCTTGATCGTGCGCTCGGCCATATCAGGCCTCCATGACGGCGAGCAGCGCCTCGCCGACGCGCTTCGGCCCGGGAAAATAGTCCCATTCCTGCGCGTGCGGATACGGCGTGTCCCAGCCGGCGACCCGCACCACCGGCGCCTCGAGGCCATAGAAGCAGTGCTCCTGCACCACCGATGCGAGCTCGGCGCCGAAGCCGGATGTCAGCGTCGCCTCGTGGATCACGACGCAGCGCCCCGTCTTGCCGACCGAGGCCAGGATCGCGTCCAGATCGAGCGGCAGCAACGTCCTGAGATCGATCACCTCGGCGTCGACGCCCGTCTCCTCGGCCGCGGCCTCGGCCACGTAGACCATCGTGCCGTAGGCGAGGACCGTCACGGCGCGCCCCTCGCGGCGAACCGCGGCCTGGCCGAGGGGCACCGTGTAGTGATCGGCCGGCACCTCGCCCAGCGGATGCTTCGACCACGGCGTCACCGGGCGGTCGTGATGGCCGTCGAACGGGCCGTTGTAGAGGCGCTTCGGCTCGAGGAAGATCACCGGGTCCGGGTCCTCGATCGCGGCGACCAGCAGGCCCTTGGCGTCGCGCGGGTTCGAGGGCACGACGACCTTCAGGCCGGAGACGTGGGTGAACAGCGCCTCCGGGCTCTGGCTGTGCGTCTGGCCGCCGAAGATGCCGCCGCCGGTGGGCATGCGGATCACCATGGGGCAGGTGAACTGCCCCGCCGAGCGGTAGCGGATCCGCGCCGCCTCCGAGACGATCTGGTCGTAGGCCGGATAGACATAGTCGGCGAACTGGATCTCGACGCAGGGCTTGAGGCCATAGGCCGCCATGCCGATCGCGGCGCCGACGATGCCGAGCTCGCTGATCGGCGCGTCGAAACATCGGCTTGAGCCATATTTCTGCTGCAAGCCCTGCGTGCAGCGGAAGACGCCGCCGAAATAGCCGACGTCCTCGCCGAAGACCACGACGGTCTCGTCCCGGCCCATGGCGACGTCCATCGCGCTGCGGATCGCCTCGACCATGGTCATGCGCGGCATGGCTCAGACCCCTGCATTCTGGCGCTGGCGGCGCAGGTGCGGCGGCATGGTGGCATAGACGTCCTCGAAGATGTCGCGGATCGAGGGCTTGCGGCCCGAGTGGAGCGTGCCGTGCTTCTCGGCCTCCTTCTGCGCCGCGATGACGTCGTCGAGGATCTCGGCCTCGGCCTGCCTGTGGCGCTCCTCCGACCAGGCGCCGGTCGCGATCAGGTGGTTCTTCAGGCGCAGCACCGGGTCGCCGAGTGGCCATCCTTCGGACTCGGTCTTCGGCCGATAGGCGGACGGGTCGTCGGAGGTGGAATGCGCACCGACACGGTAGGTGACGTACTCGACCAGCGTCGGCCCGAGATTGCGCCGCGCGCGCTCGACCGCCCATTTCGCGACCGCGTGCACGGCGGGATAGTCGTTGCCGTCGACCCTGAGCGCCGGGATGCCGAAGCCGAGGCCGCGCGCGGCGAAGGTGCCCGAGCCGCCCCGCGCGATGCCCTGGAAGGTCGAGATCGCCCATTGGTTGTTGACGATGTTCAGCACCACGGGCGCGCGGTAGGTCGAGGCGAAGACGAGCGCCGCGTGGAAATCGCTCTCGGCCGTCGAGCCGTCGCCGATCCAGCCCGCGGCGATCCGCGTGTCGTTGCGGATGGCCGAGGCCATCGCCCAGCCGACGGCCTGCACGAACTGGGTGCCGAGATTGCCCGACACGGTGAAGAAGCCGTGCTCCTTCGAGGAATACAGCACCGGCAGCTGGCGCCCCTTCAGCGGATCGGCCTCGTTCGAGTAGATCTGGTTCATCATCTCGACCATTGGGTAGCCGCCCGCGATCAGCAGGCCGGCCTGGCGATAGGTCGGAAAGTTCATGTCGCCGGGTTCGAGCGCGCGACGGAAGGCGCACGACACCGCCTCCTCGCCCATGTGCTGGATGTAGAACGACGTCTTGCCCTGCCGCTGCGCGGTCAGCATGCGCGCATCGAATGTCCGAAGCGTCATCATGTGGCGCAGGCCCTGCAGAAGCTCCTCGGAGCTCAGGGTGTCGGCCCAGGGGCCGACCGCCTCGCCCTTCCGGTTCAGCACGCGGATGATCGAGAAGGCGAGATCGCGAATCTCGCGCGGGTCGACATCGACCGGCGGTCGCTGGACGGACCCCGCCTGCGGGATCTTCACATGCGAGAAGTCCGGCTGGTCGCCCGGTCGAACCTCTGGTTCGGGAACATGAAGTCGGAGGCTCTCATGTGCGGGCATACTGCTCTCCTTGCGGGACAGGTCACCGCGATGACCCGGGCTGTTGGTTTGCACTGAGAACTGACCCGAGCAGCCGGGAGAATTTCCACTGAGAAGTGACCCGCCTGAAACGTTATCGTTCTCGGTTCATGTTTGGGTCAATGCCGATGATCCTGTTTCTTGCTGCGCGCGCTTCTGAGCTGGCCCTGAAACGGAAGCTGTCGCTTCCGGTCTCGAGGATGCGGCAGCGGTGGGTCAGGCGGTCCAGGAGCACGGCGGTCAACGTCGAACGCCGGGTGCGCGACCATCGCGCCGCGATCGAAGCCTACGGCCGGAGCTTTCGCGACCTCGCCGAGCTGCCGGCCTGGACCAATGCGCGGCAGGCGGAGCGGTCGGCGGAGCGGCGCTGCCCGGCGACCGGCGACCGGCGGCACGGTCGCGGAGGCTTGGGCCGAGGAACGGCGCCTGGCTCGCGCCGCTGCCGGAGACCGCGCCCGAGTTCGATTTCGTCGCCGCCCCGAGGCTCGGCCGCGACGGCCTCTTCGCCTCGAGGGCCGGCAATCGAGCCGTGCCGTTCCACCTGGTCGGTGAGACGGTCGAGGTTCGCGGCGTCGCCGGCGCGGTGCAGGTGCTCAAGAGCTGCGAGATCGTCGCCTGCCACCCGCGCGGCGCCGAGCGGCGGATCGTTATCGACCAGCGCCACTTCGACGGGCCGAGCACCGAGCGGGCAACCGGAGCCGACGAGGCGCAGACCGCAGTGCTTGGAGTCCGTCTACTCGGTGTCGCTGTCGTCGAAAACGGCGCGGAATCGACCAACGCGCTTCGGCACCCGGAGTTCGGACCGATGTGCCGCCCCAGATCGACTAGGGGAACAGCTCCAAAATTCGTCTGCCGTCTCTCCCGCGAGCGCAGCTTTACCCTCGCCGCCAAGGCCCGTGGATCCGGTCAGCAGTGGTGCTTCTTCGGCCGATCCAATGCTGCCCGAGAGAAATACGAAAGCCTCCGAACAAGCGCGCTCGTGTTCGGAAAGCGCTTCTCACGGGAACCGACGCCCAAAGACGATGTCCAACCTGCCTCGCGGGTGGGACAAATGGGTGGCTCAACCCAATGATGAACATATGAGGATTCTGAGGGATGGTACGCCCTACGGGACTCGAACCCGTGTTTCCGCCGTGAAAGGGCGGCGTCCTGGACCGCTAGACGAAGGGCGCGGAACTCAGGCGGCCGACATACTGGCCCGGTGCCGGTCTGGCAAGGGAGTTGAGACCCGCCTTGGTCCGTGCAGTGCACAGTGCTGAGCTATGCAGCGCTCGTCGCCTCGGCAGCAGGAGCCGATTCCGGAGTCGGAGGAGAAGAAGCTCGGAGCGTCTGAATCTGTCCGCTTCGTCAATGGCGGCGACCTCTACGCGGCTCCGAACTGGTCCGTGAGCGGTGCGCCTCGTCAAGCCAAGGCGGCCAGCAGCACGACGGCGATCAGCGACGCGGCCATGCCGACATTGATCGCACGCTGCGCGCCGGGGGCGAGATCGAGCCGCCGCAGCGTGACGCCGGCGCCGAGCCAGGCCAGGTGGACGGGGATCCAAATCACGTTGATGACCAGGAACTTGAGCGCGATCTCGGCCCCGAGGCTGTCCGGATAGAAGGGGAAATCGGTGAACAGGAAGGTGTTCACAGCATAGGCCTTGGGGTTGATGAACTGCAGCGCCATGCCGTTGCCGAGGCCCGGCGCCCGCTCGGCCTCGATGAAGGCAACGCGGCCGCCGCCGGCGAGCGCGATCTTGGCCGCCAGCCAGGCGAAATAGGCCAGCGATGCGATCGCCAGCATCGTGCGGACCGTCGGCATCGCCATAACGATCGCCCAGAGCCCCGAGACGACGACCAGCGCGACGCCGTTCGTGCCGACGAAGAGCCCGGCCAGAAAACGCAGGCCGGCGCGCCAGCCAAAGCCCGAGCCGACGCCGGCCGTCGTCAGCACGCCGGGCCCGGGGGTGATGATCAGGAAGAAGACGGCCGCGGCGAAGGTCAGCAAGCGCTCAGACCTGCGCGGCCAGGGCGACGTCGGCGCCGACCGCCTCGGCCAGGTTCGTCACGCCCGCTTTCGACAGCAGCCGGTCGAGCCCCTGCGCGATCCGCGGCCCAAGCGAGACGCCCTCGAAGATCATCGCGGTGTAAAGCTGCACGGCCGAGGCGCCCGCCCGGATCTTGGCGAAGGCGTCCTCGGCCGTCGCGATGCCGCCCACGCCGATCAGCGGCACGGCGCCTCCGGTCAGGCGGTAGAGCGTGGCAAGCACCTCGGTCGAGCGCCGGAAGAGCGGCGCGCCGGAGAGCCCGCCCGCCTCGCGCGCCAGCGGCGCCCGCATCCCCTCGCGCGCCACCGTTGTGTTCGTGGCGATGATGCCGTCCACCCCACGGCCGAGGCAGATCTCGGCAATGTCGCGCAACCCGGCCGCGTCGAGGTCGGGCGCGATCTTCAGGAAGACGGGGATTCGCGGCGCCCCCGCATCCCTTGACCCGGCATCGCGCGCCTCGAGCACGCGGGCGAGCAGGGCGTCGAGCGCCGCGCGGCCCTGCAGCTCGCGCAGCCGCTCGGTGTTCGGCGACGAGACGTTGACCGTTGCGAAGGCCACGTCGCCGCGGAACCGCTGCAGAACGGCGACATAGTCGTCGGCCTTGTCCTCGCTGTCCTTGTTGGCGCCGAGGTTGACGCCCACGATACCGGGCCGGCGCTGGGCCAGCAGATTGGCGTGGACCGCCTCCATCCCGAGGCTGTTGAAGCCGAAGCGATTGATGGCCGCGCGGTCCTGGTCCAGCCGGAACAGGCGTGGGCGCGGATTGCCCGGCTGCGGGCGCGGCGTGACGGCGCCGATCTCGACAAAGCCGAAGCCGGTGCGCAGCGTCGCGTCGACCGCGACCGCCGCCTTGTCGAAGCCCGCCGCCGTGCCGACGGGGTTGGGCAGCGCCAGCCCCGCCAGGCGCACCGCCAGCCGCGGCGAGGTGACCGGCCCCGCGCCGCCCGCGAGCCCGGCGCGCAACGCGCGCAGCGCCACCCCGTGAGCGCGTTCGGGGTCGAGCCGGTGCAGCAGCGCCAGGCCCGCGCGCTCGACAGCGCGCGTGACGGAGCTCACGGGCCGATCTCCTCGGGGAAGCGGAAGCGGCCGTCGGGGCCGCGCTGCAGCGGTCGGCTCCAGACGACGTGCCGCGCCTGAAGCCGGCCGTAGAAGTGCGGGAACCGGTCGCCGCCGCGCGCCTCCTCCCAGCGCAGCCCGCCACCGATACCCTCGCCCAGCCGATCAGTCTCGACCGCCAGGAGCCAGAGCGCCTGGGCGTCGGCGAAATGCCGGCCCGCCGTCTCGGCGACCTGCGCCGCGGTCGAGAGGTGGACATAGCCGTCGCGCGCGTCGGCCGGCGACGGCGGCACCTGCTGCGCCAGGTTGAAGGACGACATCTCGTCGGGGGTCAGCAGCTTGAAGACCAGCATCGCTCCGCACTGCCCGCCCGCGGCGGCTGCGTCAAGCGTTCGGGGCACATGGCTTGCACTGGGCTGACACGCGGCTGGCAGGCGGCGGCGCCCCTCCGCTCAGCCCTGCGGCGTCACCGACTGGCGCGCCTTGCCGCGCTCAAGGCCCAGCTGGCGCTCGCGCCAGATGATGATGAGCCCGGCCAGCACGATCAGCGCCGCGCCCGCCAGCGTGGCACCGGTCGGCACCTCGGCAAACAGGAAGTAGCCGGCGGTGAGCGCCAGGAGCATCGAGGTGTACTCGAACGGCGCAATCACGGCCGCCTCGGCGTGCCGGTAGCTCTCGGTCAGGGCGATCTGGCCGAAGCCGCCCAGGATCCCCGTGGCGACCAGCAGCACCGCCTCCTGTGGCGACGGCGAGACCCAGCCCAGGGGCAGCGTGAAGAGCGCCAGCACCGACGCCGACAGCGAGAAGTAAAAGACGATGCAGGTCGTCGTCTCGGTCAGCAGCAGGTTGCGCACCGTAACCTGCGCCAGCGCGCCGAAGACCGCCGCCATCAGCGCCGTCAGCGCGCCGACGGTTTGCCAGGGCGTCGCCTGGTCGACCACGCTGAGGCTGGGGGTGAGCACGATGACGACGCCGACGAGGCCCAGGAAGACCGCGCCCACGCGATAGAACCGCACCACCTCGTGCAGGAAGACCGCGGCGAAGATCACCACCAGCACGGGGCTCGCGTAGCCGATCGCCGTCACCTCGGGCAGCGGCAGCAGCCCCAGCGCCGTGAAGCTGCACGCCATGGCCGAGGCCCCCAGAAGTCCGCGCCAGAGATGGCCGAGAGGGTGCCGGGTCCTCAGCCCGTCATGCAGATGATGCGCGGACCAGAGCCAGACGAGGATCACCGGGATAGCGAAGAACGAGCGGAAAAAGACGATCTCGCCCGGCGGCACATGCGTCGCGACCAGCTTGATGCAGATCGACATCGCCATGAAGATGGCGACGGAGAGGACTTTCAGGCCGATGCCGCGGGCCGGGTTCACGCGTCCCTCCTCCCCGTATCTGGCGCTCGCCGGGCGCAGATTCGTCAGGCGCCCGACGCCGCGGCCGCTTCGTGAACGCGCCGGGCGAGCACGCCCAGATTGGCGCGGTCGCTTTCAAGCGTCAGCTCGGCCTCGGCCGTCTTCAGCGCGCGCTCCGACTGGTGCGCCGCCGCCTTGGCCAGGTCCGCGCGGCCGAGACCGGCGAGCGCTGCGAGCGATTTCTGCAGCCTGACGCCGACCTCGAACATCGGCGCGCCGTCGCGGGCGAGCGGGCCGAAGGCGTCCTGGCACAGATCCTCGGCCGTGATCGGCGGCGCCTCGATGTGCGGGAACTCGATATCCGGCGCGTCATCGAGTGGATCGGCCCAGCCCGCGAGCAGCCGCTCGAGACGGCTGATCACGCCGATCGCAGTGCCCGGATCGTTGATCCCGGGCGACAGCGCGCGCGAGGCGATCTCGGCCAGGATGATCACGCCATAGCGGGGGTCCTGGTCGATCGACCGCTCGGCGGCCAGCGAGAACGCGCCTTTCAACTCGGATGCCTCCTCGGCGGTGGGCGCGAAGGAGGCGTGGGCAAGGTCGCTCCACGGGCCGACGAGCTTGCCTGGCATGACGACGAGCCGGATCGCCCCCTGCCGTTCGGCGGAGATGCGCTCGAGTGTGGCGAGATCGATCTCCGCGATATATCCGGTTTTGTCCACGCGCACGGCATGCTCGACAGGACGCTCCGCCCCGGGAGGCCGCGCGCCCATGAAAGGCTGCCTGCGCCGCGCCATCAGCGCGCGCTCGACTGCGAATTCGACCTTGTTCAGCACCGCGCCCAGGCGCACGAGGTTCTGCAGATAGTCGACCCAGCCGAACAGCGTAACGATGATGGCGCCGATCACCAGGGCCGTGCCGAACAGCAGCAGCGTCTGCCCTTGCTCGTCGTAATAGCCGAGCGCCAGCCCAATCAATGCCACGATGGAGAAGACGAAGGCGGCGATGAAGGTCGACAGCACCCGCTGCGAGACAGGGTCGTCGATCAGCACCTTGGACGCTCGCGGCGTCGCCAAGTTGGCCGCCGTCGTGTAGGCGGCCACCATGGTGCCGAGCGAAAAGGTCGTCACGACCAGCATGCTGGAAGCGACGATCTCGAGCACCTTCTCGACCGAGTTCGGGCTTTACCCACGCCGTCAGCGAGGCGGGAAGATAGTTGGTCAACGGCGGCGCGAGTAGCGCCAGCAGCAGCGCGACCACCCCGTAGATGGCCGAGCGCACCCAGAGCCGGCCGAAGACGGCCCGGCGCAGCCAGATCAGCCAGCCCCTCACCGGATGCGCCCGTCCTCTCGCCGCCGGGGCGCGTCAGCCGGCGATGTGCCCCTCCGCCTTCGCCCAGGCATGGGTTGCGTCGAGCGCCTTGCCCATTGGCTCGAACAGCGCGTCGATCTCGTCCTCGGTGATGATCATCGGCGGGCAGATCGCCAGCGTGTCGCCGATCGAGCGCAGGATGACGCCGTGGCCGAGCAGCTCGGTCATCAGCTGGGCGCCGACCTTGCCGGGCGTCTGGAAGGGAGCGGGGTCGCCCTGCTTCGGACTGACCTCGATGGCGCCCATCAGGCCGACGCCGCGCGCCTGGCCCACCAGCGGGTGGTCGGCAAAACTGGCCAGCCGCTTCTGGAAATGCGGCGCCACCTTGCGGACGTGGCCGAGAATGTCGCGCCGCTGATAGATGTCGAGCGCGGCGCAACCAACGGCGCAGCCGAGCGGATGGCCGCCATAGGTGAAGCCGTGCCCCAGCACCGGCTGGCGCGACGCCTCGGCCTCGATCGCGTCCGCCATCTCGGCGTTGATCGCCACCGCCGAGAGCGGCGCATAGGCGCCGGTGAGCTGCTTGGCCATCGAGACCGAGGTCGCCGGGATGTCGAAGGTCTCGGTGCCGAACCAGTTGCCCGTCCGGCCGAAGCCGCAGATCACCTCGTCGGCGATCATCAGCACGTCGTACTTCTTCAGCACCCGGCCGATCGCCGGGAAATAGCCCTTGGGCGGCACGATGACGCCGCCCGCGCCCATCACCGGCTCGGCGATGAAGGCCGCGACCGTGTCGGGGCCTTCCCGCAGGATAAGCTCTTCCAGATCCTGCGCCAGCCGCTCGGCGAACTGCTCCTCGCTCTCGCCGTCGCGGCCCTCGCGCCAGTAGTGCGGCGTCGTCGTGTGCTTGGCAAACGCGAAGGGCACGTCGAACGAATTGTGGTTCAGCGGCAGGCCGGTCAGCGACGCGGCCACCAGCGTGATGCCGTGATAGCCCTTCTTGCGGGCGATGATCTTCTTCTTCTCAGGCTTGCCGAGACCGTTCATCATGTACCAGATCAGTTTGACCTGGGTGTCGTTCGCCTCCGACCCGGACGAGCCATAGAACACCCGCGCCATCGGCACCGGATAGAGATCCTTGATCTTCTCGGCCAGCTCGATCGCCGGCTCGTGCGTCCGCCCGCCGAAGAGGTGGTAGTAGGGCAGCCGGTCGAGCTGGGCCTTCGCGGCGTCGATCAGCTCCTTGTCGCCAAAGCCCAGGCCCGCGCACCACAGCCCCGCCATGCCCTCAATGAAGCGGTTGCCTTGTTCGTCATAGACATAGACGCCCTCGCCGCGGTCGATCAGATGGGCGCCGACGCGGCGGTGCTGCGCCGGATTGGTGTAGGGGTGGAGCAGCGCCTCGATGTCGCGCGTCTGCGCATTGGAAAGCGGCTTCGTGTCGTGCGGCATCGGACGTCCTCCAAGGCTCGGTGCGAGAAGACCAGCGATAGCCGGTTTGCCGCGCCGGCGCCAGTGGGTCCCCCGGGTGCTGACCCGGTGCCAACCCGGTGCGGCGGAGTTTCGCCCCTTTCCGTAACCCTGTCCGGCCGAACATCCCATTTCAGGACATCCTTCGGTCAAAATACAGTGGCCACCTAACGACGGTTCAGAAACAAAAGCGGCAGCCGGAGCGGTGCACATGGGTTCAATCGGATCGGGCTTCCGCGTGCTGCAACCGCGCGATAGGGGCCTTTTCGCAGATCCCAAGATCGTGGCCTTCCAGTTGGACCCGGCGACGCTGGATTTCGTCAAGCTCAGCGGCAGCACCGAGCCGATGCTCGGCTTCTCACTCGAGGAATGGTGCCGGCCGGGGTTCTGGCACGGCCGCCTTCACCCCGAGGACGCCGAGGCGGTGCGCGCCTTCTTCGCGGTCTGGCCAGAGACCGGCCCCGACCAGCAGCTCGAATACCGCGTGGTCGATGCTGCGGGGCAGACCGTCTGGGTGCACCAGATCATCGTGCCCCGCGGCGAGGCGAGCCGCGAGACCGCGGTGCGCGGCGTCCTCATGGACATCACCGAGCGGGTCATCCGCGAGGCGGAGGTCACGAAGGCACTGATGCTGAAGGACGAGCTTTTCCGCATCCTGGCCGAGGAGCTGGCTCCGCCGCTGCGCGCCATCTCGGTGCATGGCGAGATGCTCGAGAGACACCTCGCGGCGCAGCAGGATGATGTCGGCAGCGATCATGCGCTCGGCCTGCGCGACGGGGTCCAGCGGCTTGACGGGCTCTTTGTCCAACTCATGCGCGCGGCCCAGGACAATATGTCGATCGATGAGATGGGCGCCTTTCTCGCCGCGCTCCGCGGGCCAAGGCGCGCCGGGTAAAGGCCCGCGCAACGAAGAAGGGCCGCGCCATGCGGCGCGGCCCCCAGGTCCCTCGTGCGATCTTCCGGGGCGATCAGAAGTCCATGCCGCCCATGCCGCCCATGCCGCCCATGTCGGCACCGGCGCCGGCGCCGGACTTTTTCTCCGGCTTCTCGGCGACCATCGCCTCGGTGGTGATCAGCAGGCCGGCGACCGAGGCTGCGTCCTCAAGCGCGGTGCGCACGACCTTTGCCGGGTCGATGATGCCCCAGTCCATCAGGTTGCCATAGCGCTCTTCCTGAGCGTCGAAGCCGAAGTTGACGTCCGAGCTGTCGAGCAGCTTGCCGGCGACCACGGCGCCATCGACGCCGGCGTTCTCGGCGATCTGGCGAACCGGCTGCTGCAGCGCGCGACGGATGATCGCGATGCCCGCATCCTGGTCGGGGTTGTCGCCCTTCAGGTCGGTCAGCTTCTTCGAGGCGTGCAGCAGAGCGGCACCGCCGCCCGGGACCACACCCTCCTGCACCGCGGCGCGGGTGGCGTTCAGCGCGTCGTCGACGCGGTCCTTGCGCTCCTTCACCTCGACCTCGGTCTGGCCGCCGACACGGATCACCGCGACGCCGCCGGCGAGCTTCGCCAGCCGCTCCTGCAGCTTCTCCTTGTCGTAGTCCGACGTGGTCTCCTCGACCTGCTGCCGGATCTGGGCGACGCGGGCCTCGATCTCGGACTTCTCGCCGCCGCCGTCGATGACGGTGGTGTCGTCCTTGGTGATGCGGACCTTCTTGGCGCGGCCGAGCATGTCGATGCCGACATTCTCGAGCTTCATGCCCAGATCATCCGAGATCACCTGGCCGCCCGTCAGGATCGCGATGTCCTGCAGCATGGCCTTGCGGCGATCACCGAAGCCCGGCGCCTTGACGGCGGCGATCTTCAGGCCACCGCGCAGCTTGTTGACGACGAGCGTGGCCAGCGCCTCGCCCTCGACGTCCTCGGCGACGATCAGCAGCGGCTTGCCCGACTGGATCACCGACTCGAGCAGCGGCACCATCGGCTGCAGCGACGAGAGCTTCTTCTCGTGCAGCAGGATCAGCGCGTCCTCGAGCTCCGCCACCATCTTGTCGGCGTTGGTGATGAAGTAGGGCGAGAGATAGCCTCGGTCGAACTGCATGCCCTCGACGACCTCGGTCTCGGTCTCGAGGCCCTTGTTCTCCTCGACGGTGATGACACCCTCGTTGCCGACCTTCTGCATCGCCTCGGCGATCTGCCGGCCGATCTCGCGCTCGCCATTGGCCGAGATCGAGCCGACCATGGCGACCTCGTCGGAATCGCGCACCGGGCGGGACGCGGCCTTGATGTCCTCGACGACCGACTGGACGGCCTTGTCGACGCCACGCTTGAGGTCCATTGGGTTCATGCCGGCGGCGACCGCCTTCATGCCCTCGGTGACGATGGCCTGGGCCAGGATCGTCGCCGTCGTGGTGCCGTCGCCGGCAGTGTCATTGGTGCGCGAGGCGACCTCGCGGACCATCTGGGCGCCCATGTTCTCGAACTTATCGGAAAGCTCGATCTCCTTGGCGACGGTGACGCCGTCCTTGGTGATGCGCGGCGCGCCGAACGACTTGTCGAGCACGACGTTGCGGCCCTTGGGGCCCAGCGTCACCTTGACGGCGTTGGCGAGCGTGTTGACGCCCTTGAGCATCCGGTCGCGGGCGTCGGAATGGAAGCGTACTTCCTTGGCAGCCATGTGTGCGGTCTCCTAAGTCTCTGAAATCTTGGTCTGGGGCGCGAGCTTGCTCAGGCGGCCTTGGCGGCGCGCTTGTTGCTGAGAACGCCGAGGATGTCGCTCTCCTTCATGATGAGCAGGTCCTCGCCGTCAAGCTTGACCTCGGTGCCCGACCACTTACCGAAGAGAATGCGGTCGCCGGCCTTGACCGACATCGGGATCAGCTCGCCTGATTCCTTGCGCGCGCCCTCGCCGACGGAGACGACCTCGCCCTCCTGGGGCTTTTCCTTGGCGGTGTCGGGGATGATGAGGCCGCCCTTGGTCTTGTCCTCGCCTTCGATCCGACGGACCAGGACTCGGTCGTGCAGGGGGGTAAACTCCATGGAATGCGCTCCCTTATTGCGTTCCAGTGTTGTTTCTGGTGCAGCGGCGGGGCCGGGGCGGACCATCCATCGGACCGGCCGCCTGTTAGCACTCACCGCTGCCGAGTGCTAACGCTCGGCACGGGCGGAGTTAGGCAACACTGGAATTGCTGTCAAGGGAAACCGGCCGCATTCGGCTCCCGCACCGGCGAGGGTTCCCGCGGCAGAGCGCCGCAGCCCCCACGCCCCACTCTCCAGCCTCAGGGGCAGGCGGCGAGGACTGCGATCTCGACGAGGGTGCCGGGCGCCAGCCCGGCCTCGACGCAGGCGCGCTGCGGCCAATGCGCCGGGTCATCACCGACCCAGTCGCACCAGGCGCGGTCCATCTCGGCCTTGAGCTCGATCCGGGACAGATAGACCGTGGCCGAGAGCAGCCGCGTCCGGTCCGTGCCGAGTTCGCCGAGCACCCGGTCGATCTCGGCCAGGGCGGCGACGGTCTGGGCATGCACGTCCGGTGCCTTGTCGCGATCGGTCGCCACCGCCCAGGCAAAGCCGTTGTACCGCGTCCCCGCGTTGCGGCCCTGATAGACGCCGCGGACCCGGCCAATCTCGATCATAGGCGTCGTCGTCGCTGCATCAGGCCCGGCCGATCGGGGGCTGGGCGATCAGGGGCGGGCGGGCCGCCCACCCCTGCCGTTGCCGACCGTGTCAGCTCTTGAACCACCAGCGCTCGGACCAGCGCTCGCCGTCCATGTCCCAGTTCACGGCCATCTCGCCATGCCCGATCTTGTTCGAGAGCGCCATGACCCAGGCCGCGAACATCGGCAGCAGCGCGCCGCCATCGTCGTGGACCAGCTCCTGCATCTCCCAGTACATCGTCTGGCGCTTTTCCTGGTCGAGCTCGGCGCGCGCGGCGACCAAAAGCTCGTCGAAGCGTTCGTTGCACCATGCGGACTCGTTCCAGGGAACGCCGCACTCATAAGCCGTCGAGAACATCTGGTCGGGTGTCGGCCGCCCGCTCCAATAGCTGGCGCACCAGGGCTTCAGGTTCCAGATGTTCGACCAGTAGCCGTCATTGGAAGCCCGCTCGACCGTGACATTGATGCCTGCCGGCCCTGCCGATGCGGCCATCAGCTGCGCGGCGTCCACCGCGCCGGCGAAGGCCGCCTCGGACGAGATCAGCCTCAGGTCGATCGAATCGAGGCCCGACTGCTTCAGGTACCACTTGGCCTTTTCCGGATCGTACTCGCGCTGCGCGATGTTCGGATTGAAATACGGCATCGCCGGCGTGATCGGATTGTCGTTGCCCACCGCGCCATAGCCGGCAAGCACCTTGTCGACAAGTTCCTGCCGCTTTATCGCGTACTTTACGGCGTTGCGCACGTTGGGGTCGGTGAACGGCGCCTCGTTGCAGCGCATCGGGAAGGTGAAGTGCTGGTTGCCGTCGAGCGCCGCGATGGTGATGTTCGGGTTGCGCTTGAGCAGCTCGACCGTCTTGATGTCGACGCGGTCGATGGCGTCGACGGCGCCGGTCATCAGTGCGTTCTGGCGTGCCACCGGATCGATGATCGCCAGCATCTCGATGCGGTCGAACCAACCACGGTCGCTGCGCCAGTTGTCGTCCCAGCGCTTGAGATCGGCGCGCACGCCCGGCTCCCAGTTCTCGAGGACATAGCTGCCCGAGCCGTTCCACTTGCTCCAGTCGACCTTGCCGTCGTCGCCCGCCTTGCCGATCGGCAGGTGGTAATCGCTGAGCAGGAAGGGGAAGTCGGCATTGCCCGCGTCCAGCGTGAAGACGACGGTCTTGTCGTCCTTTGCCTCGATGCTGGTCACCGGCGCGACCAGCGGCTTGGCGGCCGATTTGGAGTTCCTCGCCGCGATGGTGGTCGATCGAGGCGACGACGTCCCGCGCGCGCACCTTCGAGCCGTCGTGGAATTTCGCGTCGCGGATCTTGAAGGTCCACTGCTTGGCGTCGGAGGTCGCCTCCCAGCTCTCGGCCAGCTCCGGGATCAGGCTGCCGTCGGCATCGACCTCGGTGAGGTGGTTGTAGGTGGCGAACCCCATCGGGATCACGAAGCCCGACTCCCAGCTTCCCGGATCAGGGCTGTCCGAAGTCTGGCCGTGGCCCTTGCCGACGCGCAACGTGCCCCCGCGCTTCGGTTCGCTCTGGGCGAATGCCGGGCGCATCCCGGTGCCGAGCAGCAGGGCGCCCGCTGCCGCACCTTGCATCAGGCCGCGCCGCGTGACGCCGCCACCAGTGATCAGTCTGGACATGCAATCTCCTCGTGTCGTGACGTCCCCCGGCGCCGACCTGACCGGTCGGTCTGGTCTCGCGCGATCTGAACGCGCGGCCGGCGCGATCCTCGGGCCGGGGCGGCGAAAGTGCAAGCCTTTCTTCCCACGGACGACGGGCCGCGAATGTCCGCCGCGCCGCAGGCGCATTGGCGCCGATCAGGCGCTCAGCAGCGGTAGACCCCGGCGGCGCAGCGGCGAACCGTGCGGCGGCCGACGCCAGCGATGCTGACCGGCGTCAGCGGCCGGCCGACGATCGCCGCGGCCTCGTGGACCATGGTGATCCCGCTGCCGGAACGGGTATCGCCCAGCTGCATGCCGCAGAGCGCGATCAGCGCGACGGCGGCGGCCAGGGTGACGCGAAGGGTGAGGTTCATTTCTGCGCTCCGAGCTTGAAGTTCTCCGGCAGGTCGCCCGCGCCCTCGAGCTCGGCGATGTCCACCTGGGTAGCGCCGGAGGTGTTCTCGAAGGCGAAGCTCGCCTGCTCGGCATCGGCGCCGGTCCGGAAGTCGCGAACCCGCCATGAAAACTGCGGCCCGCCTTCCACATCGCGAGACGTGATCACGTACATGCAGGGATAGGGCTGCTCGCCCTGAGCCACCCAGATCTGCCAGTCCGCGTTCTCGCCCCGGCCCGCGAAATGATCGCACTCGACGCCGTCGACGACGCCGCTGCCCAGGTCCTTCACTTCGGTCACGCCAGCCATCAGCGCGTCGCCGAGATCGGTCATCAGCAGGTCGGCGCCGGGCGCCGGCACCTTAAAGCGCTCGCGCAGCGCGTCGATCAGCGCATCGATCGTCCCGGGCGCATCGGCCTGGGCGTAGACGTTCGCCGCCTTGCCCAGCACCGTCAGCGTCTTTCCGTCGAAGATCATCTCGACGTTGGCGAAGCCGCCCTTGCGATGGATCAACAGCTTGTCCGGGCGATTGAGGACGACGTCGCCGAACTCGCGAGCGTCAGTTTCTCGCCGTTCTCCGTCACCGCATCCAAGCCGGCATCGAAATCGAGCGAGATCGCCTGCGCCCCCGCCATGAAATCGGACATCTCCTGGATCTTCTGTCGGGCGTAGGCCTCGTCGGCGTCGGCCGGGCCGGCCATCGCAAGGAGCAGGATCGCGCCCGGCAGCAGCCCGCTCCCGCGGACGCGCCGCGAGTCATCGTTGGTCATGTTCCAAGCCCCCTTGGTCGGGCGGGCCTCCCGGCGCCGCGCCATGATAGTAAAAGTATTCGCCGCCACCCCGGCCATGCGGTCCGCGGCGGGCGCGGCCGTCTTCCGGCGTTCAGGCCGCCTTTGCGAGGCTCCTCAGCACATAGTGCAGCACGCCGCCGTTCTCGACATAGGCGATCTCGACCTCGGTGTCGATCCGGCAGAGCAGGTCGATGTCCTTGGTCTTGCCATCGGCATAGGTGATGGTCGCCGTCACGTTCTGGCGCGGCTTGACGGTACCCTCAAGGCCGGTGATCGTGACCGTCTCCTCGCCCGACAGCCCCAGGCTGTGGCGGTCCTCGCCGCCCGTGAACTCGAGCGGGATCACGCCCATGCCGACGAGGTTCGAGCGATGGATGCGCTCGAAGCTCTCGGCGATGACGGCCTTGACGCCCAGCAGCGCCGTGCCCTTGGCCGCCCAATCGCGCGACGACCCGGTGCCGTATTCCTTGCCCGCGATGACGACCAAAGGCACGCCCTTGTGCTTCCAGTCCATCGCCGCCTCGTAGATCGAGGTCTGCTCGCCGGCCGGGCCCTTGGTGTAGCCGCCCTCGACGCCCTGCAGCATCTCGTTCCTGATGCGGATGTTGGCGAAGGTGCCGCGCATCATCACCTCGTGATTGCCGCGGCGCGCACCATAGGAGTTGAACTCCCGCTCCGGCACCTGGCGCTCGACCAGGTACTGACCGGCCGGGTGGCTCTTGCGGAACGAGCCGGCCGGCGAGATGTGGTCCGTCGTCACCGAGTTCGCCGAGGACCGCCAGGATCCGCGCGTCCCTGACATCCGATATCTCGCCGGGCTCGGGTCCCATGCCCTCGAAATAGGGCGGGTTCTGCACATAGGTCGAGGTCGAGGGCCACTCATAGGTCAGCCCGCCCTTGACGGGGATATCGCGCCAGCGCTCGTCGCCGGCGAAGACGTCGGCGTATTTCGACTGGAACGCCTCGCGCGTGACGGTGCGGTGCACCATGTCGGCGATCTCGGCTTGAGTTGGCCAGAGGTCCTTCATGTAGACGGGCTGGCCGTCGCTGCCGGTGCCGATCGGTTCCTTGGTCACGTCGATGTTCATGTCGCCGGCGATGGCGTAGACGACGACCAGCGGCGGCGAGGCTAGGTAGTTCGCCCGGCAATCGGGGTTGACCCGGCCCTCGAAGTTGCGGTTGCCCGACAGCACCGAGCAGACGACCAGATCGGCATCGTGGACCGCCTTGGAGATCGGCTCGGGCAGCGGGCCCGAATTGCCGATGCAGGTCGTGCAGCCATAGCCGACGAGGTTGAACCCCAGCGCATCGAGATCCTCCTGCAGACCGGCCGCCTGCAGGTACTCGCTGACCACTTGGCTGCCGGGCGCGAGCGAGGTCTTCACCCAGGGCTTGGCGGTCAGCCCCTTCTCCCGCGCCTTGCGCGCCACGAGGCCCGCGCCGATCATGACATAGGGGTTCGAGGTGTTGGTGCACGAGGTGATCGCCGCGATCACCACCGAGCCGTCGCGGATCTGGTAGTCGGCGCCCTCGACCGGCACCTCCCTGGGCCCGCTCTCGCGGAAGTCGGCCACGACCTTGGCGAAGGCCGGCGCGGCCTCGTCCAGCGCCACCTTGTCCTGCGGCCGCTTCGGGCCGGCGAGCGAGGGCACGACGTCGCTCAGGTCGAGCGAGAGCGTCGCGCTGTAGACCGGGTCGTAGTCGGCGCCGCGCCACATGCCGTTGGCCTTGGCATAGGCCTCGACGAGCTCGATGCGGGACTTCTCGCGCCCCGTCGTCTCCATGTAGCGCAGCGTCTCCCCGTCGATCGGGAAGAAGCCGCAGGTCGCGCCGTATTCCGGCGCCATGTTGCCGATCGTCGCCCGGTCCGCCAGCGGCAGATGGTCGAGCCCCGGCCCATAGAACTCGACGAACTTGCCGACGACGCCGTGCTTGCGCAGCATCTGGGTGACGGTCAGCACAAGGTCCGTCGCCGTCACCCCCTCCTTCAGCGCCCCCGTCACCTTGAAGCCCACCACCTCGGGGATCAGCATGGAGATCGGCTGCCCCAGCATCGCCGCCTCGGCCTCAATGCCGCCGACCCCCCAGCCGAGCACCGCCATGCCGTTCACCATGGTCGTGTGGCTGTCCGTGCCGACCAGAGTGTCGGGATAGGCCACCTCGACGCCGTTCTGGTCCTTGTCGCTCCAGACCGCCTGGCTGAGGTATTCGAGGTTCACCTGGTGGCAGATGCCTGTCCCCGGCGGCACGACGCGGAAATTGTCGAACGCGTCCTGCCCCCATTTCAGGAACTGATAGCGCTCGTAGTTGCGCTCGTACTCCCGCTCCACATTCAGCTGGAAGGCGCGCGGGTTGCCGAACTCGTCGACCATAACCGAGTGGTCGATCACCAGGTCGACCGGGTTCAGCGGGTTGATCTTCTCCGGGTCGCCGCCCAGCGCCACCATCGCGTCGCGCATAGCGGCGAGGTCGACCACGGCCGGCACGCCGGTGAAGTCCTGCATCAGCACGCGCGCGGGCCGGTAGGCGATCTCGCGCGGGTTCTTGCCGCCCTTCTCCGCCCACTCGGAGAAGGCGCGGATGTCGTCATGGGTGACGCTCGTGCCATCCTCGAAGCGCAGCATGTTCTCGAGCACGACCTTCAGCACCGCGGGCAGCCGGCCAAAGCGCCCGAGCCCCGCCTGCTCGGCGGCGTCGATCGAGTAATAAGCCAGCTTCCTGCCGCCGGCCTCGAGCTCGCGGCGGGTCTTCGCGGTATCGCTTCCGACGGTGATGGGCATGGCTGGGGTTCCCTGTCCTGGCTGATGCGCCCGTCGCGCCGGCCGGCCGGGGGCCGCATGGCCTCGCGAGGGGCGAGCTTCAATTGCGCTTATTGGCCAAAACCCCGGCCGAACGCAATGCCGCCCCGTGATGCCCTCGTGATGCGCTCGTCAGCCTCGTTGCCCCGCGTGATGCTTCCGCCATGCCTTCGGATTGCCTTCGGATTGCCTTTGGGAATGCCTTCCCTGGGCGGGGCAGGGGCCTTACCAACGCCGCCCATGGAGCTTGTCCTTGATCGGCTCGCCTGCCGGCGCGGTGGGCGCACGGTGTTCGCTGCGGTCGACTTCCGGCTGGAAGCCGGCTCGGCGGCGCTGGTGCGCGGGCCGAACGGCGCTGGCAAGTCCAGCCTGCTGCGCATCGTCGCCGGCCTGTTGCCGCCGGCGGCGGGCGATGTGCGCTTTGGCGAGACCTCTTTGGCGCACGACCGATCGGCGCTTCAGGAGCGCGTGGCCTTTGCGGGCCACCTCGACGCGGTCAAGCCGGCGCTGACGGTGGCAGAGAACCTCGGCTTCTGGGCCGGCATCCTGGCCGACGGACGACGTGAGGCGCGGGGTGAGGCGCGGGGGCGCGCGGATGCGGCGCTCGACCGCTTTGGCCTGAGGACGATCGCCGAGCGGCCGGCCGGCCAGTGCTCGGCCGGCCAGCGCCGCCGGCTGGGGCTGGCGCGCCTGCTGGTGCTCGACCGGCCGCTCTGGCTGCTCGACGAGCCGACCGTCTCGCTCGATGCCGCCTCGACCGCGCTGGTGGCGGCGCTCGTGCGCGAGCACGCTCGGTCCGGAGGCCTCGCGTTGATCGCCACGCATATCGACCTCGGGCTCGGGGCCTTGCCGGTCCTAGAGATGCATGCTGCGGCCGGGCAACCGGCGGCGGTCGGCCGGGACGCCTTTCTCGAGGGCGATTGGTGAGCCCGTTCGTTTCGCTCCTCAGGCGCGACGTTGCGCTGGCGCTGCGGCTGGGCGGGGGCGGGGGCATCGGCCTCGCCTTCTTCGTGCTGACGGTGGTCCTCGTGCCGCTCGGCATCGGCGCCGAGGGGCAGATGCTGGCGCGCATCGCCGGCGGCGTGCTCTGGATCGCGGCGCTGCTGGCCGCGCTCCTCAGCCTCGACCGGCTCTTCCAGGCCGATCACGAGGACGGCTCGCTCGACCAGCTTATGCTGGCGCCGATGCCGCTCGAGCAGGTGGTGCTGGTCAAGGCCATGGCGCATTGGCTGACGACCGGCCTGCCGATGACGCTGATCGCGCCGGTGCTCGGCGTCATGCTGCAGCTGCCCACGCCGGCCCTGCCCGCGCTGGCCGTGGCGATGGCCGCCGGCACCCCGGCGCTGAGCCTCATTGGCGCGATCGGCGCGGCCATCACGGTCGGCGTCAGGCGCGGCGGCCTGCTGCTCTCGATCCTGGTCCTGCCGCTCTACGTGCCGACGCTGGTCTTCGGCGCGCGCGCCGTCCAGCAGGCGCTGCTGGCGCTCGACCCGGTGCCGCCGCTGGCGCTGACCGGCGCGATCAGCCTGCTCGCCGCCGCGCTCGCGCCATTCGCGGCCGCGGCGGCGTTGCGCATCAACGCCCGCTAGGCGCGGCGCTCACTCAGCTGCTGAAGGCGGCGTCTGCCGTGAACGACGCGATGCGCAGCGTACCTTCAGGCTGCGGAGGCGAAATCGTCCGACCCGATATCGTCACGGCGGCCGGCGAACACGTCCTCTTCGAAATATGGTAGATCCTCGAGCAATCCCATGTTCGCAGCGATGGCCGTGGCGTGCGCGAGCGTCTTGGCCCCGAAGCTCCTCAGGATCGACTTCTCTATGGTAGCGAATGAGCCATAGACGAAGTTGAACGACTGCACCTCTGTCACGCACCGCCCGGACGCGATCGCTCTCAGGACCTTGAGCTGATCGTCGGTAGGATTGAAAGGCGCCTCGTTTTGTTCGCAGGCGAGATCGGAAAACACCGCTCGCATAATTGCGGCGATCTCCTCAAAATCCACCAGTTGCGGCTCCAATATATTTCTGAAAGTGTTTCTGTCTGCCGTTGAACACAATGTGACGCCCACGATGGAGCCGTTACCCGTCTGCCGGACAGAAGAGATGCCGCTGGGGCCGATGCCGGACTGATTGCAGAACTTGGCGAAATGCCTGGTAATAGGGTCGGAAAGCGCGAGCTCATCCCAAAAGAATGTCCCGGTCTGGCTACGACAGCGCGCCACGATTGGGTCGATCGTGTTGTAGCGGCGCTCAAGGTATTGCGTTACCCAAGCGCGCGGGATGTTCGTCAGGACTTTGGTGTGGAAGAACGCGGTGGATCGTTCCCGAACGCAGTGAATGGTGCAATGTGAGGCGCCAAACGCCGCAGCAACCTTATCTACCAAAACGAAGAGTTCGTCCAGACTGTCGCACTCATAGAGAGCATCCGCCATCGCGGCGACCTCTAGAGAGCGGTAAAGCTTTAGATCATGCAGTTGAGGCTCGCGACTCAGGCGGGCTAAAATCCCTGCCAGCTCGCCATTTCCGATTTTTTCTAAAACGGATGCGGCTTCTGCCAAAGATAACTCGATCCAGTTTGGCACAACACCGATCCTCTCGCTATATAACTGGGTGCCATGAATATTTCTGCTGTTTGTTGATGAAATCTGAACAGCCAACAGCACAAATGATTTCTATACGCGATTCAGGTTTGATGTGCCCGTTTGGTGCAGGCGGGTGGCCCCCAGCGCGGATGCCTTCAGCGAGGTGGCCGCTGAGGAAGGATCCTGTGGGTCGCCTCGATGAAGCAGTAGAACGAGAAGGCGACGATGCCGGTGCCGACAAAGGCCAGCAGCGCCCGGCCATAGTCGACGCTGCGGATATGGCCCAGCGCCTCGCCGAAGCCGCCCGCCGCCAGCGGCTCCTGGTTCCAGCCGGCCCAGGCGATGAACCCTCCCATCACCCAGAAGACCGCGCCCCGGGCGACGAGCCCGAAGCTGATCAGCGGGATCACCCGCGCCAGCAGCCGGGTCGGCCGCAGATGCTTGCGGTACTGGCGGCTGAGCCCCTTCCAGACCGAATAGGCGCCGAACGAGATGGTGCCGATCCCGACCAGCACGACGAACCCGCGGCCCGCCGGATGCCCCACCAGATCGCGCACCAGCTCGGTCAGCCGGCCGCCGCCGCCCGGAGCATAGGCGCCGCCGATCGCCAGCCGGGCCGCATACCAGGCGAAGACGAGGTAGAGCATGGCGACAAAGAAAAGGCCAAAGCGCTCGACCCAGCCAAAGCCGCGCCCGTGCCCGGCCAGGTCGAGGAGCGCGTCGAGCCCGCGCCAGCAAGCGTAGAGCACGAATCCCAGCGCCAGGGCGAACAGGACGGGCTTGTGCCAGCTCAACTGGCCGAGCCGATGGACCGTGCCGACCAGGCCCGGTGCCGGGCCACCCCCGGCCGACGCCGCCAGCGCGAGGATGCCGACCGTGCCATAGAGCACGCCGCGCGCCGCATAGCCGGTGCGCATGGCCGTGACGATGAAAAGGCTGCCGATCCTGGCCATCCATCCATCCGGGGGCGCGGCCCGTCCCCGCCCGGCGGCCGGGCCAACGGTGCATCGCTTCTGTCCTTGCACCCTTGCAACGCGCCGTCAGTCGGAAACGGTTCCGGCCAGCCGCTTTGGCGCAATCAGGCGATAGCTGCGCCGGACCTGCCGGGCAACCTCTTGCCAGTCGGGTCCATCATCAAGGCGGATGCCGACCCAGCCCTTGTGTCCGAGGTAAGGCGGCCGGAAGAACCGGCCGGGATCGGCGCCACCAGAACCTCCTGCGCGCCCCGGGGCGCCTTCAGCCAGACCGATGGCCGGCCGCCGCCGCGCTTGAGCATGGCGAAGATGCGGTCGCGCACGCGCCAGGTTGGGTCGCCCCAGGCCTGCTTCTCCGTCGCCTCCGGCAGGCCAAGGCAGAGGGCGCGGAGCCGAGCCTCGGGGTCCTCCACCCGCGGGCTCACACGTCGAAGAACACGGTCTCGCCCTCGCCCTGTAGTCTTATGTCGAAGCGGTAGGCCGCTTCGCCGGTCTGCTGCGCGATCAGCGTCGGCACGCGGTTCTGGTGCTCGATCCGGCTCAGGATCGGATCCTCGGCATTGGCCTCGGCCTCGTCGGGGAAGTACATCCGCGTGTTCAGCCCGACGTTGATGCCGCGCGCGACGATCCAGAAGAGGATGTGCGGCGCCTGCCTCCGCCCGTCCGGAAAGGGCACGCGGCCGGGCTTGATCGTCTCGAAGGTCCACTCGCCGGTCTTGTAGTCGCCGGCGCGCCGGCCCCAGCCGGTGAACTCCGGGTCGCCGGGGCCGCGCGGGTCATTGGCATAGACGCCCTCGGCATCCGCCTGCCAGATCTCGACCATCGCGTCCTTGAGCGGCGTGCCGGTGCCGTCGATCACCATCCCGCCGACGGTGATCCGCCGCCCGCGCGTCCGCTCCGATACCATGGCGGCGCCCAGATCGGCCGGATAGACGCCCTCGATCCCGCAGAAGTTCGGCACGCAGCCGATGTGGACATATGGCCCCGCCGTCTGGCTCGGGCTCTCCTTCAGCCGGTCCAGCCGCCGGGCCATCAGCCGCCCGCCATCCGGTTCTCGAAGCGCGTCTGCCGTCGCCCGCGCAGCACCAGGTCGAACTTGTAGGCGCGCGCGTCCATCGGGATCGTGTTGCCCATGTCGAGCGCCGCGACCAGCGTCTCTATCCCCTCCTGGCTGGGAATCGTGCCGACGATGGGGCAGAGGGGGATCAGCGGGTCGCCCTCGAAGTACATCTGGGTGATCAGCCGCTGGGCGAAGCCGCTGCCGAAAAGCGAGAAGTGGATGTGCGCCGGGCGCCAGTCGTTCGCGCGGTTCGGCCAGGGGTAGGGGCCCGGCATGACCGTGCGGAACTGGTACGAGCCATCGTCGTCGGTGATGACCCGGCCGCAGCCGCCGAAATTCGGGTCGAGCGGCGCGATATAGCTCTCCTTGGCATGGCGATAGCGCCCGCCGGCATTGGCCTGCCAGACCTCGACCAGCGCGCCCGGCACGCCGCGCCCCGTCTCGTCCACCACGCGGCCGTGCACGACGATGCGCGGGCCGACGGCGCTCTCGCCGGGTTCGGCGAAATTCAGCGTTAGGTCGTCGTCGAGCGGGCCGAGGATTGATCGGCCGAAGACCGGCCCGGTCGTCTCGGACAGCGTCTGCGGCATGGACAAGAGCGCGCGCTGGGGCGAGCGGGCGACCGAGGTCTTGTATTGCGGCGTCAGCGCCGGCGGGTGCCAGGACCGGTCGCGGCCGAAGAAGCCGCCCGAGGCCGGCGGGCGATTGCTGATGCTCATCCTTCCCTCTCCTGTCGCCGCTATCGCCGGGGCACTGCCGGATGGCGCGACAGCCGCGCCTGCGCCGCCAGCCGGATCGGCGCGTTCGTCGCGCCAAAGCCGCCATAGCCGTCGCGCTGCACGATCTCGAAGAAGAAGCGCTCGGCGACGACGCGGGTGTACACTTGAAGATACCGCCCGCCCTCGTCCTCGTCGTATAGGAGGCCGAGCGACCGCAGCCGTGCCGAAAGCCCCTCGTCGAGCCCGAAGCGCGCCTCGAGGTCGTCATGGTAATTCGCCGGAATGGGCAGAAGCTCCAGCCCCGCGGCGCGCATCCGCTCGACGGCCGCGAAGATGTCGTCGGTCGCGAAAGCGACGTGCTGGACGCCGGCGCCGAAGAACTCGTCGATGAAGCGGCTCGACTGCGTCTGCCGCCCTTGCGAGGCGTTGAGCGCGATCTGGACGCCATGCCCTGGCGAGAACAGCACCTGGCTCTCGACCAGGCCGGCGGGGTCGGCGACATCGACCTGCGGGGTCCGGTCGAACCCCAGCACGGCGGCGTAGAACAGCCGCCACGAGGGCAGCTCCTCGAAGGGGATCGTCTGGGCGATGTGGTCGATCCGGGTCAGCCCGGCGCCCGCCGCCTCGCCTTCGACCGGCTCGAACTCCACCTCCCAGACGCGGGCGAGCTCGGTCTCGCGGTCGAGGAAATGGATGAGCGAGCCGCCGACCCCGCGGATCGCCGGGATCTCCAGCTCGCCAGGAGCGACCGGCTGGCGGTGCGCGGTCGCCAGCAGCGCCTCGGCCCGGTCCATCGCCCGGGCGGCGTTCTCGACCCAGAGGCCGAGAGCGGCCACGGATGGCCCGTGCGCCAGGTAATGCGAATGCGCAAGGCCGTTCGGGTCGGTGTTGATGACCAGGTTCACCTCGCCCTGCACATAGCGATCGACCGCCTTCGAGCAGTGCCGCCCGGCATGGGCGAAGCCCATCGCCCGGAACAGCCCGGCCAGCTCCGCCGCATCGGCTTCGCCGACGGCGAATTCGACGAAGCCGACGCTCTCGGCCGGCGACGGCGCGGGCAGAAGCTTGCCGTTCCGCCGCCGGCCGAGCAGCGCGATCAGCGAGCGCTCGCCATCGGCCGCGACCTGCCGGGGCGAGCCCATGCGGAAGCGATCGGAAAAGATCTCGTGGCTCAGCCAGCCATCATAGCCGGTCGCGCCGAGCGCCGCCATGAAGCCGGCAAGGTCCAGCTCGCCCTGGCCCGGGAAGCAGCGGTAATGGCGCGAGAGCTGCATCACGTCCATGTCGATGCGCGGCGCGTCCGATACCTGGACGAAGGCGATCCGGTTGGCCGGCACGGCGCGGATCGGCTCGACCGGATAGCCCGGAGCCAGAATGTGGAAGGCATCGAGCACCAGGCCGACCGCCGGGTGGTCGGCGCGGCGCACGATCTCCCAGGCGTCGCGCCAGTCGCGGACGTGGCGGCCCCAGGCCAGCGCCTCGAAGCCGATGGCGATGCCGGCGCTCGCGGCCAGATCGCCGAGTTCGCGGACATCGGCGGCAGCGCGGTCGATGCCGCCTTCCGCCGCGTGGTGGACGCTCGAACAGACCAGGAGCCGCGGCGTGCCCAGCCGGACGGCCAGCTCGAGCCGGCGCCGCGCGCGCTCGAAGGCGCGGGCGCGCAGCGGCCCTGGCATGCCCTCGAAGTCGCGGAGCGGCTGGAGCGCGACGATCTCGAGCCCCAGCTCGCCCGCCATCGCCGCGATCTCTTCGGGCCGCCGCTCGGAGGCGAGCACGTCGGTCTCGAAGAGCTCGACCCCCTCGAACCCGGCCGCCGCGATCGCCTGCAGCTTGTCGCGCAACAGGCCGCCCATCGAGACGGTGGCGATCGAGGTGCGCATCAGGCGCCGGCCCCTGCGGCCGCGAGCGCCGCGCGCAGCTCGCCCGGATCGACGGACCGGCCCGAGAACAGCGCCCAGGCGTCGACGCCCTGGTGAAAGAAGAGTTCGTAGCCGGAGACGATGGCCAGCCCCTCGGCGGCGGCGTCCTGCAGGAACTGCGTGTCGACGGGCGTGTAGACTGCGTCGAACGCCCATTGGGCGCCGGCGAAGTGCCGGCGCGCAAGCGGCGTGCCCTCGTAGCCGACCATGCCGACCGGCGTGCAGTTGACGAGCCCGGCGGCGCCCCGCGCCGCGTCGGCAGCGTCGTCGCTGACGCTGACGCGCATATCCGGAGCGGCCTCTCTCAACGCCCGCGCCAGCGCCTCGGCCCGGGCAAGGTCGCGCTCGACGATGCGCAGCTCCTCAATGCCGAGGGCAACAAGGCCGAAGGCGATTGCCTTGCCGACCCCGCCCGCGCCGATCATGTAGACCGGGCCCGGCACCGACCCCGGCGCGCCATCCCCGAAGGCCGCGCGCATCGCGGCGACGAAACCGGAATAATCCGTGTTGTAGCCCTTCGGCCCGTCCGGAGAACCACCGGGGAAGACGACGGTATTCACCGCGCCGATGGCGCGCACCAGAGGGTCGTCGACCGTCACCCGGGCGGCCGCCAGCTCCTTGTAGGGGTAGGTGACGTTGATGCCCCTGAACCCGCCCGTGGCCGCGTGCCGGAACACCGCGTCGAAGTCGGCGCCCATCTCGCGCGGCACCAGGCGCTCGTAGCGCACGTCGAGCCCGCACAGCCGCCCGGCGATGTGGTGCAGCAGCGGCGCCTTGGACCGCGCGATGTTGTCGCCGATCAGGCCGAGCAGCAGGTCCGGCATGCGCTCCTCAGGGCTGGCGTCCGGTGCGCGCGCATGCGCGCTGGGCGCAACCATAGGACAACCCTCGGGGCAGGTCGATATGCGATCCCCATCGCCTTACCCCAGCCTCGCTGCTTCTCGACGCTGACGCGTTGCGCGGCGCGGCTCTGCATGGCAGAGCAAGGCGCCGGCCGGCACGGGCCGCCCAACCACCCACGCCCGGTCAGATGCGGGCGCCGAGAAGGAGCCCTCCGGATGAGCGACGAGATCAGGGTGGTGCGCGATTTTCCTCGCAGGGTGCGCGAGATCGAGAACACATGGATACCCATGTCGGACGGCACCCGCCTGGCCGCGCGCATCTGGCTGCCGGAGGACGCCGAGCAGGACCCGGTGCCCGTCATTCTCGAATACCTGCCCTACCGCAAGCGCGACGGGACGGTCGCGCGCGATCATCTGACCCACCCCTATTTCGCCGGGCACGGCTATGCGTGCCTGCGTGTCGACATGCGCGGCACGGGCGACAGCGAGGGCGTCTGCCGGGGCGAGTACCTCCTGCAGGAGCAGGACGACGCGCTCGAGGTGCTCAACTGGGCGGCCAGGCAACCCTGGTCGACGGGCCGGGCCGGGATGATCGGCATCTCCTGGGGCGGCTTCAACGGGCTGCAGGTGGCGGCGCGCCAGCCCGAGTCGCTCAAAGCTGTCATTACGCTCTGCTCGACGGACGACCGCTATGCCGACGACGTCCACTTCATGGGCGGCGCCCTCCTGACGGACAAGCTCGGCTGGGGCGGCACGGCGTTCCCCATCGCCATGACGCCGCCCGACCCGGCCATCGCCGGCCCGCGCTGGCGCGAGATGTGGACGGATCGGCTGCAGGGCAACGGCCTCTGGCTGCTCGACTGGTTCCGCCACCAGCGGCGCGACGAGTTCTACCGGCACGGCTCGATCTGCGAGAACTATGCCGACGTGGTCTGCCCGGTCTATGCGGTCGGCGGTTGGGCCGACGGCTATACCAACGCGGTCTTCCGGCTGCTGGCCGAGCTCAAGGGGCCGCGCAAGGGGCTGGTGGGCGCTTGGGGCCACAAGTACCCGCATTTCGCCAAGCCGGGCCCGCGCATCGGCTTTTTGCAGGAGTGCCTGCGCTGGTGGGACCAGTGGCTGAAGGACACCGACACGGGCGTCATGCGCGAGCCGATGCTGCGCGCCTGGATCGAGGACCCGGTGCCGCCCCGCCCGTATTACGACCGCGTCCCCGGCCGCTGGGTCGCCGAGCCGGCCTGGCCCGCGCCGGGGATCGAGATGCGCGAGCTCGCGCTCGGGGCCGATGGCACGCTCGGCGGGCCTCGAGCGGGCGAGGCGGCGGGGGCGCGCAGCATCTGCTCGCCCCAGACGACGGGGCTCGCCGCCGGCAACTGGTGCGGCTATGGGCTCGACCCTGACCTCAGTCTCGACCAGCGGATCGACGCCGGCGGCAGCCTGGTCTTCGAGACGGCGCCGCTGGAGGAGGAGGTCGAGATCCTGGGCTTTCCTCTGCTCGCCGCGTCAGTCGCCGCTGACCGGCCGCAGGCGATGCTGGCGGCGACCCTCAGCGACGTCGCGCCCGACGGGACGGCGACCCGCGTGTCCTACGGCTTGCTGAATCTGGCGCACCGCGACAGCCATGCCGAGCCGAGCGCGCTCGAGCCCGGCCACGCCTATGCGGTCCGCGTCCAGCTCAACGCCTGCGGCAAGCGCTTCGTCCGCGGCCACCGCATCAGGCTCGCGCTCTCGACCGCCTATTGGCCGATCGCGTTCCCGCCGCCCGACGCGGCGACGCTGACGGTGCAGATGGGCGAGAGCCGGCTGCTCCTCCCCGTGCGCTCCCCGCGGCCCTCGGACGCCGATCTCGCGCCTTTCGATCCTCCGGAAAGCGCCGAGCCGCTGGCGCCAACGGTTCTGGAGAAGGGCGCGGGATATCTCCGCCGCGTCACCACCGACCAGGCGACGGGCCACACGCTGGCCGAGCGGATCAGCGACAGCGGCACCGTCCGGCACGAGCACACCGGGCTGGAGGTTTCGGTGGCCAGCCAACATCGCTTCGGCATACAGGCCGACGACCCGACCACCGCCTGGGCCTCGGCCGATTGTCAAAAGGGCTATGCCAGGGGCGATTGGCGCGCCCGGCTCGAGACGACGGCCCGGGTCGACGCCACCGCCGACGCCTTTCGCGTCCGCGCGACCTTGCGCGCGTGGGAGGGCGACGACCTGATCCACGAGGGTGAATGGGACGAGTCGGTTCCGCGCGACCACGCCTGAGCGCCCGTCCGGCCCGTGCCGGCTCAGTGCGAGCGCGCCTTCGCCCGCTTGCCGGACCGCCGCGCCAGCTCTTGCGTCGACCAGAAGCTGACGGCCAGCCGCTCGCGCGCGCGCTCGGCCGCGTTCTGGTCGAAGCTGTTGACGATGGCCAGGCGGAAGCCGCCGGGCGGCATGGAGTGCCAGTTCGGCGGCCGGTCCTCGTGGAAGGTGACCTGCACGCTGAGGATGCCGGGCGTGGCGCGTATCTCGGCCAGCAGATCGGCCGGCGGGTGGCGGTACTGGATGCCGTGCGCGCCGAACAGCACGACCGAGTACCCGTCGCGCCGCTCGGGTTCGTCGAACTCCCAAGCCCCCTCGGCATAGAGCTTCACCAGCGCCTCGACCCAAGGGCGCCCGCCATAGAGGTCGGGCCACTGGTCGGCAAAGCGCAGGTGCACCTCGATGATGCGCGCGCCGATCGTCTCGAAGTTCACCATGCCCGTGTAGCCGGGCAGGTTGCGGCGCAGCCAGTCACCGCACCAGGCCTCGACCTCGGGCCGGCCGGCGCCCAGCACGATCCAGTGGTCGAACATGCCGCCTTCCAGCGGCACGCCGATCGCGTGGCGCCACCACCTGGCCTCGCCGTCGACGACGGCGACGTCCGTCGAGACGTGCTCGCCCGCCATCAGCGGCATCCAGATGTGGCCCGGCCGCTCGTTCGCCAGGTATTCGCGCCGCGTCCGCAGAACCCTGCTGCCGGCGCCCATGCCGCGCATGTTGAAGACGGGCTTGGAGAACACCGGGAACTCCGGCGGCTCGAGCCCGTGCGGGCCGCACACCAGGCCCTGGCTCTCGGCGACGGCCAACTTGTTGTAGACCCATTTCTGCCGCGGGTACCAAGCCCAGGCGTCGCCGTCCTCGGTTGGGATGCGCACCTCTTGGGGACAGGGCACGCCGTCGAAGAACTGCAGCCGCCAGGGGTCCGCTTCGCAGATCGGCATTGGCTCGGGCCTCCCGGGAGAGGGTGCCAAGAAAAGGCGCCAGGGAAGGCCGCGGAGGCAGGGCGCCCGCGCCGGACACCCCGCCGGCGGTGAGTCAGACGACCCTGATCTTCACGTCGACATTGCCGCGCGTCGCGTGGCTGTAGGGGCAGATCTCCTCGTGCGCCTTGCGCGCCAGCTCCTCGGCCTTTTCGCGCTCCACCCCCGGCAGGTGCACCTCGAGCTCGGCGGTGATGCCGAAGCCGCCCTCCGAGCGCGGGCCGATGCCGACCGTCGCGGTGACGCTGGCATCATCCGGCACCTTGGCGCCGACCTTGCCGGCGACCGCCTTCATGGCGCCGAGAAAGCAGCCGGAATAGCCAAGCGCGAAGAGCTGCTCGGGGTTCGTGCCCTCGCCGCCCGGGCCACCCAGCGCGCTTGGGGGTCGTCAGCTTGACGTTCATCGTGCCGTCGTCGGTCT
Organism: uncultured Alphaproteobacteria bacterium; assembly: GCA_963822985.1. Lineage (GTDB taxonomy): Bacteria > Pseudomonadota > Alphaproteobacteria > Rhodobacterales > Rhodobacteraceae > Thermohalobaculum. The sequence goes on from CAWGJU010000006.1 coordinate 699,608, forward strand.
TGGCGGCGCCGTTGCGCCCGCCGGTGGCCGTGGCGCTGGTCGTGTACTTGACGTCTACGGGCATTCTTGCCTCCTCGCCTGCGTTGCCGCGCAAAAAACGCGCGCCACGCCAGCATAGTTGCCATGGGCAAGGAGGCTAGGGGGAAGTCGGCCCGGGATTGTTGGCTTTAGAGGCTCAGTCTCGGGGCGCGTCGTCGTTGCCGCCGAACAGCGCCCTGTGCTGGTCGCCCTCGAGGTCGTCGTACTGGTGCGTCTTCAGCGACCAGACGAAGGCGCGCGAGTCCGAGCAGCCCCAGGCCCAGCGAGACGGGAATCAGCGTGGCGAGGATCGTCATCTGGCACCCCGCAGGCGCAGTGCGTTCAGCACGACCAGCGATGGACGACCCCGACATCGCCGCCGCCGCGATCAGCGGCGTGACCAGCCCGGCCACCGCCAGCGGCATGGCGAGCGCGTTGTAGACGGCGGCGATGGCGAAGCTCTGCAGCGTCCGGCGCTTCGCCGCCCGCGCGCAGCGCCACGGCCTCGGCGACGGCATCGAGCCGGGCGCCGGTGAAGACCAGGCCCGCCGCCGCCTTGGCGACGTCGGCCGCGCCGGCCGGCGACATCGAGGCATGCGCCGCCGCCAGCGCCGGCCCGTCGTTCAGCCCGTCGCCCACCATCAGCACACGCCGGCCCTCGGCGCGCCGCGCCTCGAGCCAGGCGAACTTTTCGCCGGGGCGGAGCCGCGCCTGGCGCTTGGCGATGCCGGTCTCATCCGCCACGGCGGCGACCGCCCCCGCGGCGTCGCCCGAAAGGATGGCGAGGTCGAGCCCCATCGCCCGCAGGCGCGCGCAGGTCTCGGCCGCACCGGGCCTGAGCGTCTCGGCAAGGCGGAAGCCGGCCACGGCCCCGCCGACATCCATAGTCACGGCCCGGCCGGGATCCACCGCCACTGCACAGTCGAAGGCGCCGCCGACCCATTCGGGCCGGCCGAGCCGGACGCGGCGGCCGCCGCCGGCATCGGGCAGCAGCGCCTCCACCCCGTAGCCCGGCACCTCGCGCACCTCGCGCAGGGCCGCGGGCGCGACGCCGCGCGCCTCGGCCGCGGCCGCGATAGCCTGCGACAGCGGGTGGCGCGAGCCGCCCGCCAGCGCCGCGGCGACCGCCCAGGTGCGCGGGTCCTCGGGCCCCTCGACGACGCGCGGCGCGCCGTCGGTCAGCGTGCCGGTCTTGTCGAAGACCACCGTGTCGACCTCGGCCAGCCGCTCGAGCTCGGCGCCGTCCTTGAGGTAGATGCCCCGGCGGAACAACCGTCCCGTGGCGACCGTGTGCACCGTTGGCACGGCCAGCCCGAGCGCGCAGGGGCAGGTGATGATCAGCACCGCGGTCGCGACCTCCAGGCCCACGAACCAGCTGCCCGTCGCCCAGAGCCAGCCGCAGAAGGCGAGGAGCGCGACCGCGTGGACGCCCGGCGAATAGATGCGCGCGGCGCGGTCGGCCAACCGCTCATAGCGGCCGCGGCTGCGCTCGGCGGCATCGACCAGCCGGGCGATCTCGGCCAGCAGCGTCGCCTCGCCCGTGGCCGTCACCGCGACCCGAAGGGGGCCGGTCAGGTTCAGCATGCCGGCGTGCACCTCGGCGCCCTCGGACACCGGCTCGGGCACCGATTCGCCCGTTACGAGGGCCCGGTCGAGATCGCTGCGGCCCACGATGACGGTGCCGTCGGCCGGCAGCCGCTCGCCGGCGGCGACCTCGATCACCATGCCGGGCCGCAGCGCGTCGACCTCGATCAGCGCCTTGGCCCCGTCCTCGGCGACGCGCATCGCCGTGCGGGCCGACAGCGCCATCAACTCCGCCGCGGCGGAGCGCGCGCCTGCCCGCGTGCGGTGCTCGAGATAGCGGCCGATCAGCAGGAAGAACGTCAGCATCACGGCGGCGTCGAAATAGGCGTGCTGGCCGCTCTCGGCCGTGGCGATCACCGAGCTGACGCAGGCGAGCACGATGGCCAGCGAGATCGGTACGTCCATGCCCATGCGGCCATGCGCGAGCGCCCGGGCCGCGCTGCGGAAGAAGGGCATCCCCGCATAGGCGGCCGCGGGCAGCGCGATCAGCGCCGAGACCCAATGCAGCAGGTCGCGCGTTGCGCCTTCGGCACCGGACCAGACCGAGACCGACAGCAGCATGACGTTCATCGAGGCGAAGCCCGCGACGCCGATGCGCAACAGCAGGTCGCGGCCCGTGCGGTCGGTCCCGGATTCGCCATGCACCCTGGGCTCGAAGCGGCGCGCGTCCCAGCCGCCGGCGGCCAGCGCCGCGACCAGCGCATCAGCATCGGTGCGCGCCGGGTCGATCGCGACCCGCGCCCGCTTGGCCGTCAGGTTGACGCGAGCCGAGAGCACGCCGTCGATGGCACCGAGCCGCCGCTCGACCCCGGCGATGCACCCGCCGCAGCGGATGCCGGGGACGAGCAGCTCGACCTCCGTCGCCGAGGCGGTGTCGGTGGCGGTATCGCGCGGCATCAGCGGGCCCCTGCGACGAAGATGCGGTCGACGACCGAGAAGGCCGGCCCCTCGGTCGTGCCGACCTCGACCCGCCAGGCGCCGGTGTCAAGCTCGACCGCCGCCGCATAGCCGCTGGCTGTGGGCGCGAGCGTCAGGTGATGGTCGTCGCTCGCGACGGTCGGCCGGCCGACAAAGGCCTGCAGCGCCGCGCCCTCGACCGGCCGGCCGGCCCTGTCGCGCAGGTCGACGAGCAGCCGCCCGTCGCGCCAGGCGGTCGTCGCGCGCCAGCCCAGCGCCTGCTGCGCGGCATGGCGCGAATCCCATTGCTGGCTCGCGACGTAGGAGTTCTCGACGACAAGCCCCGGGAAGGTGCCCGTGGCGGCGAAGAGCATGGCCATGTTGACGGCTATTATGGTGCCGAATGCGGCCACCGCGATGATCAGCACGTGCCGTCCGGTCAGCGTTCTGCTCATTTCTCGGGTCCCTGGAAATAGGTCTCGTACGCGGCGCGCTCGCGCGTGACCAGGTTCTCGATCCAAACCCGGATATCGGCGCGCTCGGGCGCGATGGCCTGGGGCGCGGTGACGAAGATGCGCAGCTTGCGGGCCCGGTCGGGGCCGACTTCGACCGTCGAGGCGTCAGCGCCCTCGACGGTCAGGTACATGCCCGGCGCGTCGGCGAGCGAGACGCGGAAGGGTTGCGGCTCGGCGTTGCGGTTCTGGATGCCGAGGTCATAGCCGTTCCGGATCGAGCCGTCCGACAGCGTGACGAAGACGGGGTTGCGGTCGTGCCGCAGCGTCACGTCGATGGACTCCCGCATGAAGAGCGCGACCAGCATGGCGACGCCCACCGCGATCCAGAGCGAGGAGTAGAGGACCGTCCGCGGCCTGAACGCGCGGCGCCAGGCGGGGAGCGAGGGCTCCCCGGCGCGCTCGAGCTTTTCGTCGGCCAGGCTGCAGTAGTCGATCAGCCCGCGCGGCTTGCCGACCTTGGCCATGATGTCGTCGCAGGCGTCGATGCATAGCGCGCACGTGATGCAGCCGATCTGCTGGCCGTTGCGGATATCGACGCCCGTGGGGCAGACGGCGACGCAGGCGTTGCAGTCGATGCAGTCGCCCAGACTTGCGGCCTCGGCGGCCTTGCGATGCTTGCCGCGCGGCTCGCCGCGCCAGTCCTTGTAGGTGACGGTCAGCGAGTTCTCGTCGAGCATCGCCGCCTGGATCCGCGGCCAGGGACACATGTAGATGCAAACCTGCTCGCGCATGAAGCCGCCAAGCACGAATGTCGTGGCGGTCAGGACGGCGATCGTCGCATAGGCGACGGGGTGCGCCTGGCCGGTGAAGAGGTCGACAAGGAGGGTCGGCGCATCGGCGAAATAGAAGATCCAGGCGCCGCCGGTTGCGACCGCGATCAGCAGCCAGATCGACCATTTCGCGGCGCGGCGGGCGATCTTTTCACGCGTCCAGGACGATTTCAGCAGGCGGAACTGGGCGTTCCGGTCGCCGTCGATCCAGCGCTCGACATGCTGGTAGAGGTCGACCCAAACCGTCTGCGGGCAGGCATAGCCGCACCAGACCCGGCCGAGCACCGAGGTGAACAGGAAAAGCCCAAGCCCAGCCATGATCAGCAGGCCGGCGACGTAATAGAACTCGTCCGGCCAGATCTCGATCCAGAAGAAGAAGAAGCGCCGGTTCGCCAGGTCGACCAGAACGGCCTGGTCCGGCAGATGCGGTCCGCGATCCCAGCGGATCCACGGCGTCAAATAGTAGATCGCAAGCGTGACGCCCATGATCCACCATTTCAAGCGGCGATAGAAGCCGCTGACGGCCTTGGGAAAGACGTGCTCGCGCGGAGCGTAGAGCGACGGTTGTGAGGTGCTGACGGGCACGGGCGTTTCGCCTATCGAATCGAACTGCGCCCTTGCGGGCTGGGGTCGGAAACTGGCCCCGTGGCCGATCCGGGGCCTTGACCTGAATCAAGGGCGGAGCGCCCGGGCTAAGGGTCTAAAAGCGCCCGCAAATGCACCGATATTTCGGCTGAGCGCGACGCCTGAGAGCGAATGGCCTGCCCGCGGGTGCGGCAGAAGGCGCCAAGGGCTTTCCCCCTCGGTGGAATCGCTCATATATGATTTCATGACTTCGATCGCTCCGATCCCGGCCCTGCGGCCCGCCTTGGGCAGGGAGGCCGAACGCTGCAGCGGGTGCCCGATCCGGCATCGCGCCGTCTGCAGCTATTCCGGCCCGGCGGAGCTGGCCGAGCTCGAGCAGGCCAAGTTCTATCGCGAGTACACGCCCGGCCAGGAGATCGTCGGCGAGGGCGAATCCACCCGGACGCTCGGCTCGATCGTCACGGGCGTGGTCGCGCTGCACAAGAGCCTCGAGGACGGGCGGCGGCAGATCGTCGGCCTGCTGTTCCCCTCGGACTTCGTCGGCCGGCCGCTGCGGCCCGTGGCGCCCTACGAGGCCGTGGCGGTGACGGACGTCCGCATGTGCCTGTTCCGGCGCAGCCAGTTCGAGGACATCCTGTCGCGCAAGCCCAGCCTCGAGCGCCGGCTGCTGGAGATGATGCTGGACGAGCTCGACGCCGCGCGCGACTGGATGCTGTTGCTGGGCCGCAAATCGGCGCGTGAGAAGGTGGCGAGCTTTCTGATGATCCTGGCGCGCCGCGCCGCCGCGCTGGAGAACCGCTCGGTGCGCGACAGGGGCGAGTTCCCAATCCCGCTGTCGCGCGAGGCGATCTCGGAATATCTGGGCCTGACCATCGAGACGGTCAGCCGCCAGCTGACGGCGCTGCGCAAGGCCGGGATCATCGAGCTGCACGGCGCCCGCTCGGTGTCGCTGACCGATCACGATGCTCTGGCCGAGCTGGCCGGCGAGGAGCATGGCCAGGACGGGCAGCTGTCGCGCGCCTGACGCGCGGGGCTCGAGCCCATGGCTTCGTTGATCCTGATCAAGGTGGCCGCGCTCGCGGCCGGCTAGGCGCTTGCCCGATCGTTTCGCTGGGCAAGGAGCCGATGCATGGCCGTGAAGAACATCCTCGTCGCCTTCGACGGCGCCGAGCCGTCGCAGAGCGCGCTCGCCCTGGCCGTCCAGGTCGCCGAGCGGCACGATGCGCACCTGACCGGGCTGCTGACCCAGCCGCTGCCGCTCTATGCCGCGCCGAACGGCGCCTGGCTTCCCGTCGAGACCATGGAGATGCTGATCGCGCGCGAGAAGGAGCGCGCCGACGGCATCCGCCGGCAGTTCCACGAGCGCTGCGCCGCCGAGGGCATGACCGAGCGCACCTCGTTCTTCGCCGTGCAGGGCCCGGCCGACATCCGGTTTTCCGAGTTCGCGCTGAGCTATGATCTGGTGGTCATGGGTCAGCCGCGCGGCGATGTCTGGGAGCCGCTGCGCGAGCCGCATCCCGACACGGTGGCGTTGACGAGTGGCCGGCCGGTGCTGGTCGCCCCACGCACCCTGCACCTGGGCGCGCTTCAGAACGGGGCAGTGCTGGCATGGGACGGGCAGCGCGCAGCCGCGCGGGCGCTGGGCGACGCCCTGGCGACGCTGATCAACGACGGGCCGCTGACCGTGCTGCATGTCGGCGACAGCGACGCCCAGGTGCGCCAGCCCGGCCGCGACGTCATGGAGCATCTGAGCCGCCACGGCATTCATGCCGAGTTCCTGGCCCTGCCGCCCGCCGGGCGGCCGATCGCCGAGATCCTGCTCGAGATCGCCGAGGTCTCGGGCTCGGGGCTGCTGGTCATGGGCGCCTACGAGCATTCGCGCCTGGGCGAGGCGCTGTTCGGCGGCCCGACCCGCGACGTGCTGCGCCAGGCCAAGATCCCGGTGCTGGTGGCGCATTGAAGCGCCTGCCGCCGCCGCTCCGCGAGGAGGCGCAGAACCCAATTGGCGCGGCGGGGCGCCGGCGCCTGGTCGCGATGACTTGACCGGGATCAAATCGGCGCGGCGCGGGCCGTGACAGACAGGCTCCGGGGCGCATCCCGAAGGATTGGAGAAGAAGATGGGGACCGCGGTCAAACTTGGCCTTCTGGGCATCGTGATAGTGCTGGGGGCGCTGGGCGCGAACTGGGGGCATGACGTCGCCTACCGGGTGAACGCGCTCGTCGTTATGCTGGCGGCCGGCGTCGGCTTCTTCTGGGTGATGGGCCGCGACCCCGAGGCGCCGATGCCGAACGGGCACGGGGCGCCGGCGACGGGCTATATGGACGACGTGGTGCGCGCCGGCGTGATCGCCACGGCGCTGTGGGGCGTGGTCGGCTTTCTGGCCGGCACCTACATCGCCTTCGAGCTGGCCTTCCCCGTGCTGAACTGGGACCTGCCCTGGACGTCGTTCGGGCGGCTGCGTCCGCTGCACACCTCGGCCGTCATCTTCGCCTTTGGCGGCAATGCGCTGATCATGACCAGCTTCTATGTCGTGCAGCGCACCTGCGCCGCGCGGCTCTGGGGCGGCAACCTCGCCTGGTTCGTCTTCTGGGGCTACCAACTCGTCATCGTGCTGGCGGCGACCGGCTATGTCTTCGGCGGCACGCAAAGCCGCGAATACGCCGAGCCGGTCTGGTATGTCGATATCCTGCTGACGATCGTCTGGGTCGCCTATCTGGCGGTCTTCCTGGGCACGATCATCAAGCGCAAGGAGCCGCATATCTACGTCGCCAACTGGTTCTACCTCGCCTTCATCGTGACGGTCGCGATGCTGCACGTGGTGAACAACGCGGCGGTGCCGGTCTCGGTGCTGGGCAGCCAGTCCTATTCGGCCTTCTCGGGCGTGCAGGACGCGCTGACGCAGTGGTGGTACGGCCACAACGCGGTCGGCTTCTTCCTGACGGCGGGTTTCTTGGGCATGATGTACTATTTCGTGCCGAAGCAGGCCGAGCGCCCCATCTACAGCTACAAGCTTTCGATCATTCATTTCTGGGCGCTAATCTTCCTCTATATCTGGGCGGGGCCGCACCATCTGCACTACACTGCGCTGCCCGACTGGGCGCAGACGCTGGGCATGGTGTTCTCGATCATGCTGTGGATGCCCAGCTGGGGCGGCATGATCAACGGGCTGATGACGCTGCAGGGCGCCTGGGACAAGCTGCGCACGGACCCGGTGATGCGCATGCTGGTGGTCAGCGTCGGCTTCTACGGCATGGCCACCTTCGAGGGGCCGATGATGTCGATCCGGGCCGTCAACTCGCTCAGCCACTACACCGACTGGACGATCGGGCACGTGCATTCGGGCGCGCTCGGCTGGAACGGCATGATCACCTTCGGCGCGCTCTACTTCCTGGTGCCGCGCCTGTGGGGCGCCCGGCGGCTCTACTCGCTGTCACTGGTCTCCTGGCACTTCTGGTTGGCGACGATCGGCATCGTCCTCTACGCGGCCTCGATGTGGGTGACGGGCATCATGGAGGGGCTGATGTGGCGCGAGGTCGACGCGCACGGGTTCCTGGTGAACTCGTTCGCCGACACGGTGGCCGCCAAGATGCCGATGTACATCGTCCGCGCCATGGGCGGCGTGCTCTACCTGGCGGGCGCGGTCATCATGCTCTGGAACCTCTGGCAGACCATGCAGCGGCGCGTCCGCGGCAGCGAGATTGGCGCGGCGACCGGCGCGCTGGCCGTCGGCGGGGAGGCACGGGCATGACCGGCCGCCCCACCGAGCCCCGTGAGCCCAGCGGCTTTCCGGCCCCGTGGATGCCCGACGGTGACGGCGCCGCGCTCTGCCGCCGGTTCTGCCGCAGCCTCGCCCGGGCCGGCACGGGCGACCCCGTCCGCGGCCGCCCCGTCAGCTGGGACGGCATCGCGCTCTGCCGCCGGTTCTGTCGGGGCTTCGCCGCCCGCCAACCCGTCATCGTCGTGCGCCGGCCCCGACGCCCAATCTGCCGCCGCGCCCCCACGGAGAGCCTGCAATGACGAACGACCCGAATGAACCCAAAGGGCCGAGTGGGCCGAGCGGGCCCAAGCACGAGGACGTCGTCGCGACGCCCGAGACCAGCGACGAGGTCAAGGGGGTCAAGGACCTGCCCGAGCACCTGCCGCACGAGCTGCCGCATCACAGCTGGTGGTTCCGCCACCACGGCAAGATCGAGCGCAACGCCACGCTGCTGCTGGTCCTGTCGTTTGTCGTCGTGGCGGTCGGCGGCATCGTCGAGATTGCGCCGCTGTTCTACCTGCAGAACACGATCGAGAAGGTCGAGGGCATGCGGCCCTATTCGCCCCTCGAGCTGGCCGGCCGGCAGATCTATGTCCGCGAGGGCTGCTATGTCTGCCACAGCCAGATGATCCGGCCGATGCGCGACGAGGTCGAGCGCTATGGCCACTACAGCCTCGCCGCCGAGTCGATGTACGACCACCCCTTCCAGTGGGGCTCGAAGCGCACCGGGCCGGATCTGGCGCGCGTCGGCGGCCGCTATTCGGACGAGTGGCACATCGACCACATGCACGACCCGCGCGCGCTCGTCCCCGAGTTGATCATGCCGGCCTATCCGTGGCTGGCCGAGACGCGGCTCGACTTCGAGCACATCGCCGACCACCTGCGCACCAACGTCGCCGTCGGCGTGCCCTATGACGACGAGATGATCGCCAACGCGGCCAGGGACGTCTACGCCCAGGTCAATCCGGACCATGACGGGGTGGACGCGCTGCTGGCGCGCTATCCCAAGGCGCAGGTGCGCAATTTCGACGGTCGGCCCGAGATCACCGAGCTCGATGCGCTGATCGCCTATCTGCAGATGCTGGGCACGCTGGTCGACTTCTCGACCTTCGACGTCAGCGAAACGCGCTGAGGGGCCCATGGACACCTACACGCTTCTGCGACACTTCGCCGACAGCTGGGCGCTGCTGGCCATGATGCTGGCCTTCCTGGCCGTCGTCCTCTGGGCGCTCAGGCCCGGCTCGCGCGCCCTGCACCGCGACACGGCCCAGATCCCCCTGCGCAACGACCGGCTGCCGGAGAGCGATCCGGCCGCGGGCGACCGGAGCACCGAGAGATGACGAACGATCCCAAGAAGACCGCCACGGGCTCGACCGGCCGCGAGACCGATGCCGAGACCGGCACCGCGACGACCGGCCACGAATGGGACGGCATCAAGGAGTTGGACACGCCCCTGCCGCGCTGGTGGCTGTGGACCTTCTACGCCACCATCGTCTGGGCGTTCGGCTATGTGATCGCCTATCCGGCGATACCGCTGATCAACCAGGCGACGCAGGGCGTGCTCGGCTACTCCACGCGGTCCGAGTTCGAGCGGACCGTCGCCGCGCACGAGGCGGCGAACGCCGATGTCCTGGCGCGCGTCGCCGCGGCCGATTTCGGCCAGATCGGCGCCGATCCCGATCTCGACGCCTTTGCCCGGGCGGGCGGCGCCGCGCTTTTCCGCACCAATTGCTCGCAGTGCCACGGCGCGGGGGCCGCGGGGGCGTCCGGCTATCCGAACCTACTCGACGACGAGTGGCTGTGGGGCGGCACCGAGGAGGCGATCTACACCACGCTGCAGCATGGCATCCGTTGGGAAGACGATCCCGACACGCGCTACAGCGAGATGCCGAACTTCGGCGCCGACGGCATCCTGACGCGGCCGCAGATGGAGGCGCTGGCCGATCATGTGCTGTCGCTCTCGGGCCAGGCCGAGCCGAACGCGGAGGGCGCCGAGCTGTTCGCCGACAACTGCGCCGCCTGCCATGGCGAGAACGGCGAGGGCCTGCAGGATATGGGCGCGCCGAACCTCGCCGACGCGATCTGGCTCTATGGCGGCACCAGGGAGTCGATCCTGACCCAGCTGACCCGCGCGCGCCACGGCGTGATGCCGGCCTGGAGCAGCCGCCTGAACGAGGCCGAACTCAAGCAGCTGGCGCACTACGTGCACGGCCTCGGCGGCGGCGAATAGAGGCCTGCGGCGTCATTCCCGCGGGCTCGCGGGTCTCGGGCGGCAGCGCGCGCTCGACAGCGTTCGGGGGAGGGGAGGGGCGCCGGCTTCGGCGCCCCTCCTGCGTCCGTATCGCCCCCTGGAGCCCGATGACACGGCGCGCTTGCGGCCACGCCCGAACCGCTGGGAAAGGAGTGGCCGCCGGGGGCGGTCGGGACCATATGATGGCTGCGACGGCAGCCGGCGGGGCTGGGCGGGTCGATCGGAGCGGACTGGCGGGACGGGAGCTGGGGATGCGCAAGGCGCTGAAGATCCTGCACACGGTGGCGGCGGCCGGCCTGATCGGCGGGCTCGCCTGCTACATGGTCCTGCTGCTGGCCCATCCGCAGGACACGCCGGCCTCCTATGCGGGCTTGCGCCAGGCGATTGGCGCGATCGGCAACTATCTGCTGATCCCGTCGCTGGGGCTGGCGCTGGTTTCAGGCCTATTCTCGATGGCGGTGCATGCGCCTTTCGTCAATCAGGGTTGGGCCTGGCTGAAGGCGGGCCTGGGCATCCTGATGTTCCGGGGCGTGCTGATGCTGGTCGGCTCGATGGCCGACTACGCGGCCGTCGTCGCGCGCCGGATCGCCGACGGCGAGGCGGAGCGGCGGGTGCTAGACACAGCGCTCGCGCACGAATGGCAAGTGCTCGGGATGGTCATGGCGCTCTCGGTCGCCAATGTCGTGCTGGGGGTCTGGCGGCCGCGCTTCGCGATGTCGGCGCGCCCCGCCGCAGGGCGCGAACCCGAGCGCGCGCCCCGGCCGTCCGCCGACCACCGCGGCCCGGCCGCGACCGGTGAAGGCGCGCGCAGGGCGGCATAGACCGGGCGGCCCGGAGCAGCGATCGCGGCGATCGGGTGGTTGACGCCGCGCCAGGGGCAGCAGGGTTCCTGTGACTCGGGTACTCGGTTACAATTCGTACCCCGAGCCACGGCGACAACAGGATAGTCGAGCCTCAAGACGACCGTCGAGCAGCCCATTCATCACCACCCCGTGGCTCGTGCAATCACAGGGAAGGGAAGGATGATGCTGCCCAGGGTAATTGGATACCGCCGCCTCGTCGCTATGGCGTTCGTCATTGGCATTTCCCAGACGGGTTTGCCAGCGGTCGCCGAGACTTACCTCGGCTCCAACGTGGACAATCGCGCGGTGATCGGCTTCAAGGTGGACGAAAAGGCGGCGCAGGAATGGCTTCCAGCGGACTGGACGCTCGCGCCTTTCCCCGGGGGGCCATTTGCTGGCGCTAATTTGCTGGCCGTCTTTGTCGACAGTCACCTGGTGCTCGGCCCGGATGGCAAGCCCGCTACCCCGTCTTCCTATCGTGGGCTGGCACTGGCGAGCCTCGCTGGCCGCGACGGCTCGGACGAGAAGCGTTTGTTCGTCACCCGCGTCTACGTGACCGATACATCGATCGATCCGTACAAGAACTCGGTCAGCGCGAGTATCGGGCACAGCACGACCTATGACGGTGCGCCTGGCGCGGCTCCGACGTATGAGGAATTGTGGACCGTCAAGCCGGAGGCCGGGGGCGAGCTGGCGTTCAGCTCGACCTACGAGGGCGAGAGCCCGAGCTGGTCAACGAACGAGGCGTTCGTCTACTCTGCCGTCGACCCCGATTTCCACAGGATCTACCGGTACGACCAGCTCGCGGACCTGGTCATGAGCGCGCCTCTCGACAAGAAGGCGGCCGGAGAGCTCGCCTTCTCGACGAGCATCCCGGAGATCGCGCCGATGTTCGACGGGAGCGAGGAGATGATCGGCGTGGTGGCGGTGCCGGTCTATGTGCGGAAGCTTTCGCTGCCGTGATGCGGCGTCCGCTCACCCGCCCTTGGCGTGCGCCCATAGACCGAGGATGTTCACGCCGACCGTCGCGGCGGCGAGCGCCGTGATCTCGGCGTGATCGTAGGGGGGCGAGACCTCGACTATATCCGCGCCGACGATGTCGAGCGCCGTCAGCCCGGCGAGGATGCGCTCGGCGCGGTGCGAGGTCGGGCCGCCGCAGACGGGCGTGCCGGTGCCGGGGGCGAAGGCGGGGTCGAGGCAGTCGATGTCGAAGGTCAGATAGACGGGCCGGCCGGCGGTGACCTGCTCAATGCGGGCGATAATCTCGGCCACCGGCGTCTCGATCATGTAGTCGGCGTCGAGCACGGTCGCCCCGTGCGTCTCCGGATTGCCCGAGCGGATGCCGATCTGCACGGAACGGGCCGCGTCGATCACCCCCTCCTCGATGGCGTGAAAGAACATGGTTCCGTGGTTGATGCCCTTCTCGTCCGGCCGCCAGGTGTCGGAGTGGCTGTCGAACTGGAGCAGCGCGATCGGCCCGTGCCGCTTCGCGTGCGCCTTGATCAGCGGGTAGCTGATGAAGTGGTCGCCGCCGAGGGTGAGCATCCGGGCGCCCGTGGCGATGAGCGCGTCGGCATGCGCCTCGAGCGCCTCGGGAAAGCGCTGGGGGTGCGAGAAGTCGTGGCTCATATCGCCCCAGTCGACGATGCGCAGCCGCTCGGTCGGGTCGAAGGGCCAGCGCCATGGTCCGCCGTCCCAGGCGATCGACGCCGAGGCGGCGCGGATGGCGCGCGGCCCCAGGCGAGTGCCGGGACGGTTCGTGGTCGCGAGGTCGAACGGCACGCCGCTGACGACGACGTCGGCGCCGGTCGCGTCCTTTGAATAGGGCCGGCGCAGGAAGCTGAGCGCGCCGGCATAGGTGTCGTGATCGCTGAGCCCGTGCGGCGAATGGCCCGAAAAGGCGCGGTCGGTGATGCGGCTGGGCCCGTTTCCCTGTTCCGTCATTGTCCTCTCCCGTTCAGGCTGCCCCGGCCGAGCTGCTCGTCGAGCACGTCGACATTGATCTCGAGCGCCGTCAGGTCGTCGTCGACGCAGGCGCGGTCGATGTTTTCGAGCACCGGCACGAAGCCGCCGAGCCGGCGCGAGACCTCGGCCAGCCGGTCGTCGAGCCCGGGCAGGTCGGCATCGCCGGGCCCGGTGCGCGGTCCGGTGCGGCGGGCGAGGTCTACATAGCCCGCCACCGCCGCGACCATGCGGGGCAGCGTGTGTCGGACAAAGGCCCGGGTGCGCGGCGTGTGGCCGGGGTTGGCCTCGTGGTGGCGGCGGATGGCGGCGACCAGCTCGGCCATGCGGGCGATGGCCGGCCGGTCGGCCGGCGGTGCCTCCGGGCCGAGCCGGGCGAGCTGGTCGCGGGCCTCGCCAAGCGTGTCGAGCGCGGTGCGGTGGTCGTCGGCCGAGACGCCGGAGGGCAGCGGCGCCTGCGGCTCGTCGGCGCGGGGGGCGCGCCCGCCGGGGCGCCAGGCCCAGAGCAGGCCCATATAGGCCAGCGCCGCGCCGATAAAGGGCAGCCAGTTGCGCAGGCGCAGCGCCAGCAGCAGGACAAGGAAGACCGCCAGCGCCCCGGCGAGCGCCAGCGCGTGGACGCGGCGGCTCATGCGGGGGTGCGGAGGGTGAGGGGAGGCGTCATTGGGTCGGGGCTCGTGCGAGTTGGGGGCGCACCCTACGCGAGCGTGCGTCCGGCGTCATCCCGGAGGCGGTCCGGCCGGAGACGTTCCGGCCGGAAGCGGCAGCGGGCGACGCGGTGGCGAGCGAAGCTGACCCCGCAGCGGTCGTGCCTTCACCCCGTCCTCGGCCCGCCCGGCGCGTCCCGGCCGCCGAGATATGGCGAGGCGTCGGGCACGGCGTCCTCGGGCACGTCGACCATGACTTCGCCGAGCAGCAGGTAGGACAGCGTCTTGCCGTGCCGGTCGAGTCCGAGGCTGGCGTTGACGCCGCCCTGCAGCGCGCCCTCGATGACGAAGTTCAGCGCCATCAGCCTCGGCAGCTCGTAGCGCCGGCAGGCGGTGGCGCCGAGATGGGCGAAGACGGCCAGCACAGCCTCGGCCGTCACCTGCTCGAGCAGATGCGGCCAGGCCTGCGGCTTGTAGGCGATGACCGAGACGTTCGAGACGTCGCCCTTGTCGCCCGCGCGGCCGTGCGCCACAGCATGCAGCGGCAGGATCACGCGAAGACCTCGACGCGGACATGGCGTTCGACCCGCTCGCGCGGGATCAGCACCGAGGCCGTGTGGATCTGGCTGGTCACCGAGCAGCGATAGCCGCCGCCCGCCGCCGGCCCCGAGCAGTAGAGCATCATCAGCTCGTCGACGACCAGCTGCGCCCGCGCGCGGTCGACCGACTGCGTCGCGACCCGCACGGTGTATTCGCCGTCCGTCGACAGATGCCGCTTGGCCCGGCGCGCCGCCGAGCCGCCGTCATGCGTCGCCCCGGTGCCGATCACCTCGATGCGCACCGACTCGTTCATCCCCCGCATGGCCAGCCGCTCGCGCACGATCTCGCCGGCCAGATCGGCGCGCGCCAGGGCGTTCGGCCCGGAATAGGTCATGAAGGCCTCGCCGAGCCAGCCGCCATCGACCGAGACCGTCGCCTTCAGCGTCGCCGGCGCGGCACGGCCCCGCGCGCCGGTGACGCGGATGCGGTCGGGCCCGGTCTCGGCCAGCTCGATCTCGGTGCAGTCCAGCACCACGTCCGGCACCAGATAGGCGGCCGGGTCGTGCATCTCGTAGAGCAGTTGTTCCGTCACCGTGCGCCGGTCGACCAGACCGCCGGTGCCCTCGGGCTTGGTGATGACGAAGGTTCCGTCCGCCTCGACCTCGGCGATGGGAAAGCCGGCGCGGGCAGGGTCGGGCACGTCCTTGAAGCCGGGATCGGCGAAGTAGCAGCCCGTGACCTGCCCGCCGCATTCCAGCAGGTGGCCCGTCACGGTGCCCTGCGCCAGCCGGTCCCAATCGTCGGCCGGCCAGCCGAACTCGTGCACCAAAGGTCCCAGCGCCAGCGCCGAGTTGGTGGTGCGCCCGACGAGCACCACATCGGCGCCGGTGGCGACCGCCACGGCCACGGGGCGCGCGCCGAGATAGACATTGGCGGCCAGCACGGCGCGGCCGTTCAGCCCGATCCCCTCCATCGTCTCCATCGCCGCGATCTCGGCCGGCGCGATCAGCTCCGTCAGGTCGTCGCCCAGCACGACGGCGACCTTGACGCCCGGCACGCCCAGCTCGCGCGCGATCTCGAGCACCCGCCGCGCCCCGCCGCCCGGGTTCGCCGCGCCCATGTTCGAGACGATGGTCACGCCCAGCCGCTTGGCCTCGGCCAGCGCCGGGCGGATATAGTGCTCGAGATAGGGCGAATACCCTTTCGACGGATCCTCGCGCCGGAGGTTCTGCGCGACGGCGAGCGTCCGCTCGGCCAGCACTTCGAACATGAGGTAGCGCGGCCCGGCGCGGCGCTCCATCGAGGCGAGGATCGGCAGCGAGGCGTCGAACCGGTCGCCCATGAACCCGGCGCCGCAGCCGATGTGGACCGTCACAACACCCTCCCAGACCCTCCCCCACAAGGGGAGAGGGGGCGCGCAGCGGAGCCGCCGGCCCGTGCCCTCGGCGGCGGCCCGCCGATCGCGGCGGCGCCCATCAGCGCCGCGCCCGCATCTCGGTCACCACCTGGCGCGCGGCGTTCAGCATGAAATTGTGCTCGGAGGCGACGAAGAACACCGACATCCCCAGCTCACGCAGCGCCGGGACCAGCGCGGTCGAGCCGACGAAGGTGACCGCCGCCTTGCCGGCGCCCTTGGCGGCCGCGGCGACGCTCGCCATCACCTCGTGCACGGCCGGGTCGCTGACATCGGTCTTGCCGAGGCAGACCGTCATGTCGGCCGGCCCGACGAAGAGGCCGTCCACCCCCGGCACGGCGGCGATCTCGGCCGCCGCCTCGACGCCCTCGGGCTCCTCGATCTGCGCCAGCACGATGGTCTCGTCGTCCATGGCCAGCACCTCGGCCATGCTGTGCCGGCCGCTGCCCGCCCAGCGGGTCGAGCCGGCGAAGCCGCGCCCGCCATGGCCGAAATGCGCGGCGCGGGACGCGATCTGCGCCCGCTCGACGGTGAAGACGTGCGGCACCACCACGCCGACCGCGCCCGAATCGAGCGCCATCAGGATCTGCGCCGGCGTCCCCTCGGGCACGCGGACGAGCGTCGGCAGCCCGAGCGCGCGGGCGATGGCCAGGCACGCGTCCATGCCGCGCCGGTCGTTCGGCGCGTGCTCGGCGTCGAGGCAGACGAAGTCGAGCCCCGACATCGCCAGCACCTCCATGATCTCATAGGCCGGCGTCTTGATGAAAGTGCCGGTCAGCGGCTCGCCCGCGAGGATCCGGGCGCGCAGGCCGTCGGGTTTCATGCCGTCTCCTTCTCTGCCAATGTCCTGAGCTCGCCGCGGTCGAGCCCCAGCTCGTCGCCCGTTGCGAGGATCGATTCCCAGGCCTGCGCCGTCAGCGGCAGGCCGTTCGCCCGGCGCTCGGCCCGGCGCTGCCGCTCGGGGTCGCCGGGCGTCAGCACGGGCTGCGCGGGGTCGGCCGGGCGGCAGGCGCGCACATAGTCGAGATAGGCGTGCACCTGCTCGGCCCAGCCATGCCCGTCGTCGAGCCGGCCCGGGTCGATGTAGATCGAGAGCATGCCGTTGTGGACGCGCTCGCCCGGCCCGCAGGTGCCCGAGCCCGTCAGCGCGCCCGCCAGAAGTTCGCAGGCGAGCGCTAGGCCCGAGCCCTTGTGAGCGCCCATTGCGGTCAGCGAGCCCGGCCCCTTGCGCGGGTCGGGCACCGCGCCGGGCGGCGTCTCGCCATAGAGGATCTCCGGGTCGGCGCTCAGCCGCCCGTCGGGGCCGACCAGCGCGTCGTGCGGCAGCTTTTTTCCGCCCCGCTTGGCGACCAGCACCTTGCCCTCGGCCACCGTCGAGGTGGCGAAGTCGAGCAGGAAGTCACCGCCTTCACAGGGGATGCCGATCGCCACCGGGTCGGTGCCCATCCGCCGCTCGGCGCCGCCGAAGGGCGCGACCAGCAGCGAATGGGCGACGTTGACGAAGTGGATCGAGACGAGCCCCTCGGCGCAGGCCGCCTCGGCCCAGGCGCCGATCCGCCCGAGATGCCCCGACCGGCGCAGGCCGACGACTGCAAAGCCCTGCGCGCGCGCCTTGTCCATGCCCATGCGCACCGCCTGGGCACCCACTGTCTGGCCGAAGCCGTGCCGGCCGTCGAACAGCGCGAAGGCGGGCGCGTCGATCACGGTCTCGACCTGCTGGCCGAAGCGCACATTGCCCTCCCGCGCCCAGAGGCAATAGCGCTGGGTCCGGACGATGCCATGGCTGTCATGACCGGCGAGGTTTGCCTCGACGAGGTTGACGGCGATCGCCCGCGCCTCGTCGGCCGAGCCGCCGGCCGCGGCGAAGATTCGGGCCAGCACCTCGGCCGTGCCATCGGGATCCAGTCGCAACTCGTCGGGTGCCGTCGTCACGTCTCGTCGCCTCCATCCGAGGTTGTTTTCGGGAGACTAGGCCGAAGCGCGGACGGGGCGCAATCGCAAGCAGCATGATGTGGGCGCGGCGCCAGCGACCGTGATGCTCCGCCCATTGGAGCTCGGCGGGGAGGGTGCGGCGGGCCTTTGGTTCTCGGGGGAGCGCCGGTCGGAGAACTCGCGCTATTCGGCCGCCACCCTCGCCCGCTCCTCGGGGGCGGCGGGCCCCGCGAGGGGCGGCTTCCAGCCGGTCTTCTCGCGCAGCCACTGGAAGACGACGTAGAGCATCGGGATGACGAGAATGCCGATCAGCGCGGCGGCCAGCATGCCGAAGAAGACGGGCGTGCCGACGGCCTGCCGGCTGGCGGCGCCGGGCCCGGTCGCCAGCACCAGCGGCAGGAGGCCGAGGATGAAGGCGAAGCTCGTCATCATTACCGGCCGGAAGCGCAGGCGCGCGCCTTCGATCGCCGAATTGAACAGCGCCTTGCCCGCCGCGCGCTGCTCGAGCGCGAACTCGACGATCAGGATCGCGTTCTTGGCGGCGAGCGCGATCAGTGTCACCAGCCCGATCTGGGCGTAGACGTCGAAGGCGAGCCCCGTCAGCCACACCGCCGTCACGGCCCCGCCTATGGCGATCGTCACCGAGAGCAGCACCGGGACCGGTACGTTCCAGCTTTCGTAGAGCGCCACCAGGAACAGGTAGGCGAACACCACCGCGAGCGCGAGCACGATGCCCGTCTTGCCGGCCGCCTCCTTCTCCTGCAGCGCGGTGCCCGTCCACTCGAAGCCATAGCCGGCCGGCAGGGTCGCCGCCGACAGCCGCTCCATCGCCGCGAGCGCGTCGCCGCTGCTGCGCCCGGGCGCCGGGGCGCCGTTGACGATGGCGGCCCGATAGTTGTTGTACCGGGTCAGGGCCTGCGGACCCAGCACCAGCCGCACGTCGGCCAGCGCCCTGATCGGCACCATCGCACCCTGGCTGTTCTTGACATGGATCTGGTAGATGTCGTCGACCTTGGACCGGTAGTCGGTCTCGGCCTGCAGCTTGACCTGCCAGGTGCGGCCGAAGAGGTTGAAGTCGTTGACGTAATAGCCGCCCAAGGTCGCCTGCAGGGCGGTGAAGATGTCGTTGATCGCGACGCCCAGCGTCTGGGCCTTGTCGCGGTCGATATCGAGATAGAGCTGCGGGGTGTTGGCGGCGAAGGTGGAGAAGACGCCCGCCAGCGCCGGATCCTGGTTGGCGGCGATCGTCAGCCCCCGCACCACGGCCGCGATGTCGCCGGGCGGCTGGCCCTGCAGCGCCTCCAGCGCGTATTCGAAGCCGCCGGTCGAGCCCAGGCCGATGATCGGCGGCACGTTCAGCGGCACCGCGACCCCGCCGGAGACGGCGAACAGCTTGGGGCGCAGACGCTCGATGACGGCATCGACCCCGAGCTCCGGCGTCCCGCGCTGATCGAAAGGCTTCAGGCGCACGATCAGGAACGCGCTGTTCGAGGCGGCGCTGTTGCTGAGGAAGTCGAGCCCGACGATCGAGATGACATGGTCGACCGCCGCATCGGCCCGCACGATGTCCTCGACCTCGCGGGCGACCGCATCGGTGCGGTTGAGCGAGGCGGCCTCGGGCACCTGCACGACGACGAACATCGCGCCCTGGTCCTCGCTCGGCAGGAAGCCCTGCGGCGTCACGCGGAAGACGCCGTAGGTGAGCGCCGCGGCGCCGGCGACCAGCAGCAGGCAGATGACGCTGACCCTGACGAGCTTGCGGACGATCCGGGCATAGCCGTCCGTCACCCTGTCGATGCCGGTCAGCATCCAGCCGATCGGGCCGCGCGGCCGCGGACCCGGCTTCAGCATCACCGAGCAGAGCGCCGGCGACAAGGTCAGCGCGTTGACCATCGAGATCACCATCGCGACCGAGACGGCGACCGCGAACTGCCGGAAGAGCTCGCCCGAGATTCCGGGCAGGAACGCCACGGGCACGAAGACGGACAGCAGCACCAGGGTGGTGGCGATGATCGGCGCGGTGATCTCGCCCATCGCCTTGCGCGTCGCCTCCTTGGGGGAGAGGTGCGGGTCCTCCTCCATCACGCGCTCGACATTCTCGATGACGACGATGGCGTCGTCGACGACGATGCCGATCGACAGCACCAGCGCCAGCAGCGACACGGTGTTGGCGCTGTAGCCGATCAGCAGGAGGACGGCGAAGGTGCCGATGATCGAGACGGGCACGGCGGACAGCGGGATGATCGTCGTGCGCAGCTTGCCGATGAAAACGAAGACGACGAGCGCCACCAGAACGAAGGCCTCGGCCAGCGTCTTGATGACCTCCTCGATCGAGGCGTTGACGAAGACGGTCGTGTCGTAGACGGGCAGATACGCCAGGTCCTCGGGAAAACGCTGGGCGAGGTCCGCCATGCGCGCGTCGATCAGCTTGGCGGTGCTGACGGCATTGGCGCCCGGCGCCTGGTAGATGCCGATCGACGCCCCCGGCTGGCCGTCGAAGCGGCTGAACTGGTCCGAGGACTTGGCGCCGAGCTCGACCCGGGCCACGTCGCTCAGCCGCACGACCGAGCCGTCCGGGTTGGCGCGGATGATGATCCGCTCGAACTCCTCCTGGCTGGTCAGCCGCCCTTGCGTGCTGATCGTCAGCTGGAACCGCTGGTCGGGGACGAGCGGCGCGGCGCCGATGCGACCCACCGCCGCCTGGACGTTCTGGGTGCTGATGGCCTGCGCGACCTCGGCGGGCGTTAGCTGGAAATTCGTCAGCTTGTCCGGTTCGAGCCAAATGCGCATCGAATAGTCGAGCGGCCCGAACAGCGCGACGTCGCCCACGCCCGGCACACGCTTCAGCGTGTCGATGACGTTGATGGTCGCGTAATTGCTGAGGTAGAGGCCGTCATAGGTGCCGTTCGGCGAATAGAGCTCGAGCACCTGCAGCAGCCCCGAGGACTTTTTGCGCACGGTCAGCCCCTGGCGCGTGACGTCGTCGGGCAGCAGCGGCTCGGCCAGCTGGACCCGGTTCTGGACATTGACCGTGTTGATGTCGGGATCGGAGCCCAGCGCGAAAGTCGCCGTCAGCGTGTAGGCGCCGTCGGCCGAGGACGTCGACTGCATGTAGAGCATGTCGGGGACGCCGACGATCTGCTGCTCGATCGGCTGGGCGACGGTCGACTCGACCACCTCGGCATTGGCGCCGGGATAGGCGCCGGTGACCTGCACCTGCGGCGGCACGATGTCGGGGAACTGGGCGATCGGGATGGAGAAGATCGCGATGATGCCGGCCAGCGTGATGACGATAGAGACGACGAAGGCCAGCCGCGGGCGGTCGATGAAGGTGCTCGAGATCATCTGACCGCCTGGGCGGCCGTCTCCGACCGGCTGACCTGGACGACCTGTCCCGGCCTGACCTTCTGCAGGCCCTCGACGATGACCTGCTCGCCATCCTTCAGGCCGTCCGCCACCACGACATCGCTGCCTTGCGCTGCGCCCAGGCGGACCCGCCGCTGCTCGACGGTGCCGTCCCGGCCTACGGCCAGCACATAGGTGCCGGCCTGGTCGACGGCGACGGACGCCTGCGGGATGACCAGCGCCTGCTCCGCCTCGGCCCGCTCGACGATCACGCCGACCAGCTGCTTGTCGACCAGCCAGCCCTGCGGGTTGGGGAAGACGGCGCGGACGGTGACGCTGTCGGTCGTCTGGTCGACCTGCACGTCGAGGAAATCGGGCGTGCCCGTCTGGTCGTAGATCGAGCCGTCCGGCAGCCGGAGGCGCATTTGCACGGCCGCGAGGTCGCGGCCATCGGCCTCGGCCTGCTTGCGCAGCTCGAGCAGCTGCCGCGCGCTGACCGGGAAGGTGACGTAGATCGGATCCTGCGTCACGATCTCGGCGAGCGTTCCGCTGGACGGCGTGACGTAGTCGCCGACCGAGAAGCCGAAGCGGCCGACGCGCCCGTCCATCGGCGCCTTTATGTCGGTATAGCCGAGGTCGAGCTCGGCCCGCCTCAGCGAGGCCTGCAGGTTCTGCAGCGCGCCCAGCGATTGCTTTTGGTTCGCCTCGGCCACGTCGAGCCTCTGCTGCGCCACGGCCTCGGTCTTCACGAGCTTGGTCTGGCGATCGACCTCGATCTCGGACAGGCGCAACGCGCCCTCGGCCGAGGTGATCTGCCCCCGGATGCCGTCGATCTGCGCCTGGTAGGGCGCCTTCTCGAGCACGATCAGGACGTCGCCGGCCCGGACATCCGCGCCGTCCTTGAAGAGCCGCTGCTCGACATATCCGTCGACCCTGGCGCGCAGCTCGACCGTGTCGACCGCCTCGACCCGGCCGTTGAAGGTGAAGGACGGCGTCACGTCCTTCGCCACCACGGGGGCGACGACGACCGCAGGCGGCGGCGCCCCCGCCTGCTGCGCCAGCGCCGCGTTGCCCGGGCTGAGCAGAAGCGCGCCCGAGATGACGAGCAGGTAGCCGAGCCTTTGCATCGCGACGGTCCCCCCCCCCGGAGCGTGCTTGGTACCACGCCTCCGGACGGCTGCAAAGCGCACAGGGGATTACCCGCATTTAACGCCTCGAAGGACGGCGCGAAAGGCGGCTGGGCAGGCGCGGCTCCGCGGCGATCGGATGCATCGGGGCAGACGCGGGCGACGACCGTGCTATGTGTGTCCACCAGTCGCTTCTTCGAGGAGGGCGCTGGGCGGCGTGCCGGGACGGGTGCAGGCATGGAAGCAGATCGTGGCGGCGGCGTGCCTTGTCGTTGCGGCCGGTCTGCTGTGGCACTATCGCGAGCCCGTTCAGGCGATCGTCGGCCAGGCGATCCTGGCACCCGGGGCCGAGCGGATGGGGGGCCCCGCGACCGGCCGCGAGCCCGGCGTCCCCGTCATCGCCGCGCCCGTACGCATCGCCGATGACGACCTGGTTCTCGAGGCGGTGGGAACCGGTCGCGCGCAGCGCTCGGTGACGCTGCGGTCGGAGACCGAGGGCACCGTCGTGGAGGCGCCGCTGAACGCTGGCGAGCGGTACGCCGCCGGCGACGTTCTGCTGCGCCTCGACGACGCGGACCAGCGGCTGGCCGTCGAGCTGGCCCGGACGCGGCTTGTCGAGGCCGAGCGGGTTCGCGACCGCTACCGGCAGCTTCAGGACACCGGCGCCGCGGCGCAAGCCCGGCTCGACGAGACCGAAACGGCGGCCGAGATTGCCCGCATCGAGCTCGAGGCTGCGCGCGAGGAGCTGCGCGAGCGGACCATCCGCGCGCCTTTCGACGGCGTCGCCGGGCTGTCCGAGACCGATGTCGGCGACTGGATCGACAGCGATGTCGCGATCTCGAGCTTCGACGACCGCAGCGTGCTGCTGGTCGAGTTCGAGCTGCCCGAGGCGCTGCTCGGCCGGGTCCACCCCGGCGTGACCGTGACCGCCAGCACGCCCGCCTCGGCCGGCCGGCGCTTCGAGGGCAGCGTCGCCGCCATCGACAGCCGCATCGTCGAGGCCAGCCGGACGGCGCGCGTCCAGGTGGCGATCCCGAACCCGGAGGACCGCCTCCGCCCCGGCGCGTCCTTCGCCGTCCGCCTGAAGCTGCCGGGCGAGGCGCTGCCCGTCGTGCCCGAGCTGGCGCTCCAGTTCTCCGAGGGCGCCCTGCAGGTCTGGCGCATCGACGGCGACGTCGTCGAGCCGGTCGAGGTGCGGCTCGTCCGCCGGCGCGAGGGCGCCGTTCTGGTCGAGGGACCGCTCGACGAGGGCGATCTCGTCGTCGTCGAGGGCACGCAGCGGCTGGCGCCCGGCCAGGCGCGTCCGCATCGTGCGGACGCTGGACGGCGGCGCGACATGAGCGCGCCGGACAGCGGGCGGCCTGCCAGGCCTGAGCGTGCGCCGCCCCATGCTGGCGGCGGTGATGAACCTGCTGGTCGTGATCGCCGGCATCGCCGCCATCATGGGCGTCGAGGTCCGCGAGCTGCCGGATATCGACCGCCCCGTCGTCTCGGTGCGCGCGAACTATCCCGGCGCCTCGCCCACCACCATCGATGCCGAGGTCACGTCGATCGTCGAGGCGGCGGTCGCCCGGGTCGCCGGCGTCGTCAGCGTCGAATCCTCGTCGGAGGAGGGCAATTTCCGGCATGCGCGCCGAGTTCCGGCCGGATGTCGACCTCGCCGACGCCGCCAACGACGTGCGCGAGGCGGTCAGCCGGATCACGCCCGAGCTGCCGGCGGGCGTCGAGGACCTGTTCGTCGTCAAGGCCGAGCAGGACGCGCGCCCTGTCATGCAGCTCGCCGTCTGGAGCGATCGCGACCCCGTCGACGTGCTGACCCGGCGCGTCGAGGACGAGATCATCCCCGAGCTGACCGCCGTCGACGGCGTCGCCGAGGTGACGGTATTCGGCGAGCGCGAGCGGGTCATCCGGGTCGAGGTCTCGCCCGAGCGGCTGGCCGCCTTCGGCCTGTCGATCGGCGAGGTCGCCGACGCGCTGCGCGCGGCCCAGTTCGACGTGCCCGTCGGCAGCTTCTCGGCGGGCGAGCTCGACGTGCTGGTGCGCGCCGACGCGACCGTGGCCGAGCCCAGGCTGCATCGAGGAGCTGGTGCTGCGCGACCCCGTGCGCCTCGGCGACGTGGCGAGCGTCTATTTCGGCCTGGCTACGCCCGAGAGCATCGCGCGGCTGAACGATCGCCTGGTGCTCAGCCTCGGCATCGTCCGGCAGGCGCAGTCGAACACGGTGCGAATCTCCGACGCAGGTGCGGCGCGCGGTCGGCGTGCTCGAGGAGCGCTTTCCCGATCTGCGCTTCGAGGTGACGAGCGACGACGCCGTCTTCATCCGCGGCTCGATCCGCGAGGTGCTCACCACCCTGGCCCTCGCGCTCGGGATCGTCGTGCTGGTGCTGTGGCTGTTCCTCGGCCGGCTCGGCGTCACGCTGATCCCGGCGCTGGCGATCCCGGTCGCGCTGATCGGATCGGTCGCGGCGATCTGGCTGCTCGGCTTCTCGATCAACCTGATCACGCTGCTGGCGCTGGTGCTGGCGACGGGGCTGGTCGTCGACGATTCCATCGTCGTCACCGAGAACATCCAGCGCCGCCGCGCCGAGGGCATGGGCGCCAAGGCCGCCGCCGTGCTCGGCACGCGGCAGGTCTTCTTCGCGGTGATCGCCACGACGCTGACGCTGATCGCCGTCTTCGTGCCGATCTCGTTCCTGCCGAGCGACGCCGGGCGGCTGTTCTCGGAGTTCGGCTTCGTGCTCGCCGTCACCGTGGCGCTGTCCTCCTTCGTCGCGCTGTCGCTCTGCCCCATGATCGCCGCGCGCCTGCCCTCGATGGGCGGCGAGCGCCGCGGCATCGTCGGCTGGGTCGGCGCGCGGCTGGCCGCGTGGTTACGCGGCGCTGCTGCGCCCGCTGGTCGCGGCGCCGCTCGTCACGGTCACCGCCGCATGCCTGCTCGGAGCGAGCGCCGTGGTCGTGTACGGCGAGCTGGGCGAAGAGCTGGTGCCGGCCGAGGACCGGGGCAGCGTGACCGTCCGCCTGCAGGGGCCGGACGGTACCGGGCTCGACTACACCGACCGCCAGGTCGTGATCGTCGAGGAGATGCTGTGGCCCTGGGTCGAGCGGGGTGTCGCCGACTGCGCTCTTCTCCATCACCGGGCGCTATGACCTTAATCGCGGCTCGGTCGAGGCGCAGCTGATCCCCTGGGACGCGCGCGACGTCAGCCAGGCCGAGATCGAGGCCGAGATCCGGCCGCAGCTCGGCCAATTGCCGGGCGCCCAGGCGCGCATCGCGTCCGAGAACAGCCTCGGCCTCAGCGGCGGCTCGGACGGGGGCCTCTCGATCGCCCTGACCGGGCCGAGCTATCCCGTGATCGCCGCGGCCGCCGAGGAATTCGCGCGGGCGATGGAGCAGCTGCCGGGCCTTTCGGAGGTCCGCGTCCAGTACCAGGCTACGCAGCCGCAGCTTTCGATCGGGATCGACCGGCGGCGCGCGGCCGACCTTGGGGTCGCCGATGTCGGCGCTCTCGACCACCTTGCGCGCGCTGATCGACGAGGAGGAGATCGCCGAGATCACCATCGACGACCAGGCCGTGCCGCTGATGCTCCAGTCTTCGGCCGGCGCCGTGCGCGACCCGGCCGATCTGCTGAACCTCTATGTCCGGGCCGAGGCGGGCCATCTGGTGCCGCTGTCACAGCTCGTCGAGTTCTCGGAAGATGGCGTCGCCGCCGAGCTCGACCGGCACGGCCAGCGCCGCGCGGTCGAGATCGACGCCGCCGTCTCGCCCGAGCTGGCGCTCAGCGGCGCCGTCGAACAGGTCCGCGACGCTGGCGCGCGAGACGCTGCCGCCGGAGATCGGCCTCCTGATGCTGGGCGAGGCGGCGGCGCTCGACGAGACCTCGGCGGCGCTGACGGCGACCTATGTCATCGCGCTGGTCGTCGTCTTTCTGGTGCTCGTCGCCCAGTTCGAGAGCGTCACCAGCGCGGCCGTGGTCATGATCACCGTGCCCTTCGGCGTCGGCGCCGCGATCTACGCGCTGTGGCTGACCGGCACGACGATCAACATCTTCAGCCAGATCGGCGTGCTGATGCTGATCGGCATCATGGCCAAGAACGGCATCCTGCTGGTCGAGTTCGCCGACCAGCTGCGCGACCGGGGCGCGGACGTGGCCGAGGCGGCGCTGGAAGCGGCGCGCGTGCGGCTTCGCCCAATCGCCATGACGCTCGCCTCGACCATCCTGGCGGGCCTCCCGCTGATCCTCGGTGGCGGCCCGGGCGCCGAGGCGCGGGCGGCGATCGGCTGGGTGGTCTTCGGCGGCCTCGGGCTCGCCGCGGGCTTCACGCTTCTCCTGGCGCCCGCGGCCTATGTCCTGGTCGCCGGCCTCTCGCGCCCTCGCGCCGCGGCCGGCGACGAGCTCGACGCCGAGCTGGCGCGTGCCCGGGCCGGGGACGACGCCGGGTCCGGGCAACGGATGCAAGAGACGTCTTGAACTCGAGCCTTATAGATCGGCCTCAGTGGCCGGGCTGGGCCTTGGCGAAGGCCGCCTGCTGCTCGGAGCTCGCCTCCTTCTGGTGCTTGGCGCGCCATTCCTCGTAAGGTTCGCCGTAGACGATCTCGCGCGCCTCGTCCTTGCCGATCTGCTGCCCCTGCTCGGCCGCGGCCTCCTGGTACCAGCGGCTGAGGCAGTTGCGGCAGAAGCCGGCCAGGTTCATCAGGTCGATGTTCTGCACGTCCGGGTTCGCGCGCAGGTGGTCGCGCAGGCGGCGGTAGACGGCGGCCTCGAGCTCGGTCGTGTTGTCGGTCGGTTCTGCAGGCATGGTGTCCTCCATGGGTTCGCCCGATATGGCCCCGGCTCCGGCCGTGGCAAGCGGCACCGCCTCGCGCAGCATGGGCGCCAGCCGCTCGGCCCAGGCCTCCTGCCCGTCGGCGGTCTCGATCAGATCGTTGCGGATCTCGATCAGGATGTGCGGGATGCCGCGCCGCGTGCCGTGCGTGAACATGCAGTCGCCATGGAGCTGGCCGGAATAGGGCTCGTTGTCGCCGACGCAGAGGTCCGGCTCGGCGCGCAGCCGTCCCAGCAGCGGGCGGAGCAGACGGTCGTCGCGGTCCCAGAGCAGCCCGATGTGCCAGGGCCGCAGCGGCCGGCCGCGGAACTGCGGCGTGAACGAGTGGATGGCGACCAGCGCCGGCGCCCGGTGCTCGGCGACGACGCGGTCGAGCGCCGCGTCGACGACGCGATGATAGGGGCGGTGATAGGCCTCGATGCGGCGCATCGTCTCGGCCAGCCCCACCTGCCGGTTGCCGGGCACCAGCGAACCGTCATAGAGCTTCATGACCAGCGTCGGGTCGTCCTCGCCGCGGTTCGGGTCGATCACCAGCCGCGACCAGGTGGAGAGCACCGCCTCGGCGCCGAGCCGCCGCGCCAGCCCCAGCGTCACGCCGCGCGCGCCGACATCCCAGGCGATGTGCCGGCGCATGTCCTCCTCGGAGAGGCCGAGCGAGCCGATCTCGGGCGGCACGTTGTTCGACGCGTGGTCGCAGACGAGCACGAGGTCGCGCATCGCCTCCGGCGCATCGGACGGCGCCACGCGCTCGACGGGGGGGAAATTCGACACATCTGATGGGTGGCCGGGCATGGCGGTGCCATATAAGCCACTCGCCCGCCGCGCAAGCTGGCCCCTCCGTCTGCCATGTTGAAACGGTCATGGTCGGGCGCGATGATGCCGGCGGGCAGGAAGACATCGGAGGCCGGTCGGATGCGGCGACAGCGCAATACAAAGATCGTGGCGACCGTCGGGCCGGCGAGCTCGTCGCGCGAGATGCTGAAGCGGCTGTTCGTCGCCGGCGTCGACGTCTTCCGGCTGAACATGAGCCATGGCGGCCACGCGGACGTGGCCGAGCGGCACCGGCTGATCCGCGAGATCGAGCTCGAACTCGACCGGCCGATCGGCGTCCTGGTCGACCTGCAGGGGCCGAAGCTGCGCGTCGGCCGGTTCGCCAACGGCTCGGAGGAGCTGGCCGAGGGCCAGACGTTCCGCCTCGACCTCGACACGAGCCCGGGCGACGGAACGCGTGTCGGCCTGCCGCATCCCGAGATTTTCGCGGCACTCGCGCCAGGCGCGACGCTGCTGGTCAACGACGGCAAGATCCGGCTGCGGGTCGTCGCCTGCGACGCGCGCAGCGCCGAATGCGAGGTGATCGCCGGCGGCACGATCTCGAACAACAAGGGCGTGAACCTGCCGGACGTGGTGCTGCCGCTGGCGGCGCTGACCGAGAAGGACCGCGAGGACCTGGAGTTCGCGCTGGGGCTCGGCATCGACTGGCTGGCCTTGAGCTTCGTGCAGCGGCCCGAGGACGTGACCGAGGCGCGCAGGTTGCTGGGCGAGCGTCAGGTCGGCGTGATGGTCAAGGTGGAGAAGCCGGCCGCGGTGGCCCGCTTCGAGGAGATCCTCGCCGTCGTCGACGGCATCATGGTGGCGCGCGGCGATCTGGGCGTCGAGATGATGAGCTGGGAGCTGCCGCCCATCCAGAAGCGGATGGTCCGCCGCTGCCGCCAGGCCGGCAAGCCGGTGATCGTGGCGACGCAGATGCTCGAGAGCATGATCGAGAGCCCGCAGCCGACGCGCGCCGAGGTCTCGGACGTGGCGACCGCCATCTATGACGGGGCCGACGCCGTGATGCTCTCGGCCGAGAGCGCCGTCGGCCAGTATCCGATCGAGGCGGTCGAGATGATGGACCACGTGGCCTGCAACGTCGAGGCGGACGAGGGATATCGCCGGTCGCTTGAGGCCGGGCCGCAGCTGACCCGCACGACGGTCGCCGACGCGATCACGGCGGCCGCCCGTCAGGTCGCCGAGGCGACGGACGTCAAGGCGCTCTGCTGCTTCACGCATTCTGGGACGACGGCGCTGCTGGCGGCGCGCGAGCGGCCGCTGGTGCCGATCCTGGCGCTGACGCCGATCGCCGCGACGGCGCGGCGGCTGACGCTGACCTGGGGCCTGCACTGCGCGCTGACGCCGTCGGTCGAGCGCTTCAAGATGGCCGTCGTCCAGGCGGCCCGCGCCTGCCGCACCTTCGGGTTCGCCACCGAGCAGGACCGGATCATCGTCACCGCTGGCGTGCCCTTCAACCAGGCGGGCACGACCAACATCCTGCGCGTCGCCCCGGTGGACGAGCGCAAGATCTTCGAGGGCGGAATGGAGTAGGCGTCGGCGCCCCGTCACCAGACGGGCGCGTCGAAGCCGGTCCGGCTGCAGAGTGCCCTGCGGCCTCAGGCCGCGCGCCTGCGGCGGCGGCTGCGTCGGCGCGGGGCAGCCGGCGCATTGGCCGGCTTCGGCGCGCCGCCGCGCTGGCGGCCGCCGGAGATCGGCGCGGGCTCGTCGGCGCCGACCGGGCCGGAGCCCTGAACGGCCATGGCCGCGCCCGTCAGCCGCTCGATGTCGCGCAGATAGCCGCGCTCGGACGGATCGCACAGCGAGATCGCCGCCCCGGACGCGCCGGCCCGCGCGGTCCGGCCTATGCGGTGCACATAGCTCTCGGCCTCGTTCGGCAACTCGTAGTTGATGACGTGGCTGACCGCCTCGACGTCGATCCCGCGCGCGGCGATGTCGGTGGCGACGAGGACGCGGGCCTCGCCCGAGCGAAATGCCGCGAGCGCGCGCTGGCGGGCGCCCTGCGATTTGTTGCCGTGGATCGCCTCGGCGCCGATGCCGTGCTTGGCGAGCTGCTCCGACACGCGGTTGGCGCGGTGCTTGGTCCGGGTGAAGACGATCACCTTCTTCAGCTCGGGCTCGGCCAAAAGGGCGGCGAGCTTGGCCGTCTTCTCGGCCGCGGCGAGGTGATAGACGCTCTGGCCGATGCGCTCGACGGGCGTCGCCTGCCGCGCCACCTCGATCCGCAGCGGCTCGCGCAGCAGGCCATCGGCCAGCCGGGCGATCTCGGCCGGCATCGTCGCCGAGAACAGCAGCGACTGGCGCTCTGCCGGCAGGGCGTCGATCAGTTTGCGGATGTCGCGGATGAAGCCCATGTCGAGCATCCGGTCCGCCTCGTCGAGCACCAAGACCTCGACGCCGCGCAGGTCGGCCCGGCGCTGCGTCACCAGGTCGAGCAGCCGGCCGGGGGTCGCCACGATGATGTCCAGCCCGCGTGCCAGCGCGGCGATCTGCGGCCCCTCCTTGACGCCGCCGAAGATCACGGCGTGGCGCAGCTGCAGGTGGGCGGAGTAGGCGCGCACGTCCTCGCCGATCTGGATGGCGAGCTCGCGCGTCGGCGCCAGGATCAGGGCGCGCGGCCGGCGCGGCTTTGGCGCGGGCGCCGAGCACAGCCGGTCGAGCATCGGCAGGACAAACGCCGCCGTTTTGCCCGTACCTGTCTGGGCGATGCCCAGAATGTCACGGCCCTCGATCTGGCCCGGGATCGCCCGGGCCTGGATCGGAGTGGGTTCGGTATGGCCGCGCGCCGTCACGGCGCGCAGGATCGGTTCGGCCAAGCCGAAATCCGAGAAGCTCTCAGTCGTCAACCAAGGTTCCTTTCGCGTGCAGGGCGAAGAGGCTTGTCCTCATTTTCGCTCCGGCACATGCACCACCGCCGAGCGCGGCTCGGCCAGATGCGTCTCAATCTGGGTCTTCTCGAGAAGAAGCTCCGCTTCCGGGCGGAGGTCCGCGCAATCGCGAGAAATTATGCGCATCAAGTGGACTCCGCCGGCACGAAAGTCAAGCCGGATCGCCCCCCGGACCATTCTGGCACCGCCCGCGCGCCCCGCGGACCCCGGTCGGCCGGGCGGCGGCTCATCCCGCCGCCCGGCGCTCGAGCGCAGGGTACTGCACGGCCAGCGTCAGCCCGCGCAGGATCAGAAAGCCCCAGATGCCCGCCCAGACGCCGTCATTGCCATAGAGCGCGGCGATCCACGAGCTGACGGCGAGGTAGAGGCCGCCCGAGACGATCATCGCGTTGCGCATCGCCGGCCCCGCGGTCGCGCCCATGAAGATGCCGTCGAGCTGGTAGGCGGCGACGCCCGCGACCGGCATCAGCGCCGCCCAGAAGAAATAGGTCTCGGCCGCGACGCGCACCTCGGTGACGTTGGTGAAGACGCGGATCAGCGGGTCCTGCAGCGCGATCAGCAGGACGGCGAAGCCGGCCGCCAACCAGAAGGCCGCGACCGTGCTGACCAGCGCCGAGCGGCGCAGCAGCCGGCGGTCGCCGGCGCCGGCCGCCTGGCCGACCAGCAATTCGGCGGCGATGGCGAAGCCGTCGAGGGCGTAAACGGCGACGTGGAAGATCTGGTAGAGGATGCCGTTGGCCGCCAGCACGACGTCGCCCTGCAGCGAGCCCAGTCGGGTGAACCAGGTGAAGGACGAGACCAGGAGCAGCGTTCGGATCAGAATGTCGCGGTTGAGGCGCATCAGGCGCCCGAGCTCCTCGGGGTTCAACAGCCGGTGCCGCTCGGGTCGCCAGTCGGGCAGCAGCTCGGCGATGCGCTGGCGCACCCGCCATAGGCCGAAGCCGAGGCCGAGATTGGCGGCGATCAGCGTGCCGAGCGCCACGCCGTCGACGTCCATGCCGAGGCCGAGCACCAGCGCGAGGTTCAGCACGATATTCGAGACCGAGGTGACGACCTGAACCTCGAAGAGGCGCCGGGTCATCTCCTGCCCGGCGAACCAGCCGGTGACGGCGAAGGCGCCGAGCTCGGCCGGCGCGGCCCAGATGCGGATGGAGAAATAGGTGCCGGCCAGCCGCTCGGCCTGCGCCGAGCCCTCGAAGATGGCCAGCACGGCCGGCAGGATCAGCGCCTGCGCCGCGATCAGCGCCAGCCCGATGGTGCCGGCGATGATCAGCGCCCGGGCGAGCACGTTGATGACGCGCCGGCTGTCGCCCGCGCCCAGCGCCTGCGCCGAGAGCGCGCCCGCGCCGAATTGGAGGAAGTTGAAGACGGCCAACAGCAGCGTGAGCGCCTGCGCGCCGAGCGTCACGGCGGCGATAAAGACCGCATCGCCCAGATTGCCGATGATGGCCGTGTCGATCGCGCCCTGCAGCGGCACGGTGGCGTTTGACAGCACGACCGGCAGGGCGATCGCGGCGACGCGGCCGTAGGTGATGCGGCCGCGCGTCAGCGCCGCCGCGGCCTGGGCGTCGGGCAGGTCGCTCAAGCCGGCGTCAGGTTCAGCGCGATCGAAATGCGGACATCCTGGCCGGCATAGGGCCTGACCCCGTGGCTAAGCCAGGATGGGAACATCACCATCAGCCCGGCGCGCGGCCGGATCAGCTCGGAGGCGCCGACCGACTGGCCGCCGGGGATGGCGAAGGCGATCAGCGGTGCCAGCATGGCCGGCGCCACGCCGCGCGGATCCTGGATCTCGAACTCGCCGCCAAGGCCGGGGTCGTCGGCCACGCCGCCGTCGCGGACGTAATAGGTCGCCGACCAGAACGCGCCGGGATGCGTGTGGAACTCGTTGCCCTGGCCATGCCGGTTGACGTTGGCCCAGGCATTCATGCGCCATTTGCCGTCCAGCCGCCGGCCCTCTCGGTCGGCCGTCAGCTGGGTCGCGAGCCCTTGGGCGATCGACAGCACCCTCTCGCCCTCGGGCCCGCACCAGCTGGGGAAATCGTCGGGGCTCTGCCAGCCGCCCCAGTTCGAGCGCCTGACCGAGGGCACCTCGGCTTCGCGGGCGAAGATGCGCGCCTCCAGCGCGGCGTTGATGGCGGCCGCGTCAGGCACCTCGAAAAGCGCCACGGGCGTGGGGAAAAGCTGCCGCAGCTGGACCTGCGGCGCCCGCCCGCCGGCCCCCTGCTGCCCAGCGCCCTGCTGCCCGGCCGCCTGCTGTCGCGCGATGTTCATCGGCCGCCCCGGCATTCGATTCTCGGTGGTGCAGGCTAGGGGCTGCGGCGCGGCGGATCAATCAGCGCCGCCGCATCCTCGCCGCATCGAACCCCCACTCATCCGCCGCCCCCCGACATCGGCCGGTCGGTCAAGCGCTCACGCCGCGGCGTCCCGCGCGAACCGGCCATAGAACCGCTCGTCCCTCTCGGCCATCTCGGCCAGCAGCGCGGGCGGGCGGAAGCGCGGGCCATGGCGCGCCGCGAGCTTCTCGCAGGTCTCGACGGCGCGCTTGGGCCCGATCATGTCAAGCCAGGAGAGCGGCCCGCCCGACCACGGCGCGAACCCCCAGCCGAGGATCGCGCCGACATCGCCCTCGCGCACGTCCGAGAGCACCCCCTCCTCCAGCGCGCGCACGGCCTCGAGCACCTGCGCCATCATCAGCCGGTTTTGCACCTCGTGCACGCCCGGCTGCGTCTCGGCCGGCGGCCAGATCTCGCCCAACCCCTCCCAGAGGCCGAGCCTTTTTCCCTTTTCGTCATAGGCGTACATGCCCGCCTGGTTCTTCCGCCCCAGCCGCTCGCGGCGGACCACCATCTCCTCGAGCAGATCGTCGGCGGCGGTGAGCGGATAGGCGTCGCCCATCGCCGCCCGTGTCGCCTGGGCGATCGTCCACCCCAGCTCGAGCGAGGTCTCGTCCGTCAACTGCAAGGGCCCGATCGGCATGCCCAGCTGGCGCGCCGCGTTCTCGACCAGCGCCGGCTTGACGCCCTCGGCGACCATGATCAGCCCTTCGTTGACGTAAGGGATGATGCAGCGGTTGGCGTAGAAGAAGCGGGCATCGTTGACGACGATCGGCGTCTTGCGGATCTGCCGGACGAAGTCGAGCGCCTTGGCCACCGCCTCGGGCCCGGTCTCGCGTCCCTTGATGATCTCGACCAGCATCATCTTCTCGACGGGCGAGAAGAAGTGGATGCCGATGAACCGCTCGGGCCTGACGCTGGCGCGGGCGAGCTCGGTGATCGGCAGCGTCGAGGTGTTCGAGGCGAAGATCGCGTCGGCCCCCATCACCGCCTCGGCCTGCGCCGTCACCTCGGCCTTCAGCGCCTGGTCCTCGAAGACCGCCTCGACAACCAGGTCGCTGCCGCGGAGGCGCCCGTAATCGACCGTGGCGGTGACCGTCGCCATGATCTCCTGCTTGCGCAGGTCGTCCATGCGCTTGTTCTTTACGCTGTCCGTCAGCATGGCCTCGATCCTGGCCAGCCCCGCTTCCGCGGATACCCGGTCGCGGTCGACCAGCACGACCTGCATGCCCGCCATTGCCGCGACATAGGCGATGCCGGCGCCCATCATGCCGGCGCCGATCACGCCGAGCTTCTTGACGCTCATGTCGGGCACGTCCTTGGGCCGCACCGCCCCCCGCTCCAGCGCCTGCTTGTTGATGAAGAGCGAGCGGATCATCGCCTCGGAGCGCGGGTCCATCAGCACGCTGGTGAACCAGCGGGCCTCGATCCTCAGCGCCGTGTCGAAGGGCACGAGCGCGCCCTCATAGGCCGCCGACAGCATCGCGCGGGCCGCCGGGTAGACGCCCTGCGTGCGGCCATGCGTCATGACGATGCCGCCCAGGAAGGTCTCGAAGCCCTGCGGCGTGTACGGCGCGCCGCCCGGCATCTTGTAGCCCTTGTCGTCCCAGATCTTGACGATCTCGCGGTCCGTCGCCCTCAGAACCCAGGCTTTGGCGCGGGGCAGCAGCTGCGCCGCGTCGTCGGCGTCGATCACCTCGTGGATCAGCCCGATCGAGCGGGCGCGCGCGGTGGGGTACATCCGGCCCTGCAGCAGCGGCTCGCCCGCGCCCATCAGGCCCAGCATGCGGACCAGCCGGGTCGTGCCGCCGGCGCCCGGGAAAAGGCCCACCATGATCTCGGGCAGGCCGATGCGGGCGCCGTCGCGGGCGACCGCGATGCGGTGATGGCAGGCGAGGCCGATCTCGAGCCCGATGCCCGCCGCCGTGCCGGGGCAGGCCCAGACGACGGGCTTGCCGCCCTTCTTGGTCTTGGGATCCATGCCGGCGCGCTCGATCCTGCGCAGAACGCCATGCAGCTCCATCACCTTGGCGAAGATCGCCTCGGCCGGGTTGCCGCCCCCATCCGCCGTGCGCCGCTTGATGTCGGCGATCAGGTTCAAATCCATCCCCCCGGCGAAGTCTTGCTTGGCCGAGGTAATGACGATCCCCCTGACGCCTCCGTCGGCCAGCGCCGCGTCGACGTGCCGGCCGAGCTCGACGATGCCCTGCTCGGTCAGCACGTTCATCGCCCTGTCGGGCAGGTCCCAGGTGATGACAGCAACGCCCTCGGCGTCCACCTCCATCCGGAAGATCTCGGTCATGCATCCTCTCCTTCGGCCGGCGGCCGCCCATCGCGGCGAAGCGGCTCGAGTTCGTCCTCGTTGATGCAGAGAAGGTCGAGGGCCGGACAGTGGCACTCCAAGGATGATCTTGGACATCACACCCGCTCGATCACCGTCGCGGCGCCCATGCCCGAGGCGACGCAGAGCGTGATCAGCGCCGTCCCCCTTCCCGTCCGCTCGAGCTCGTCGAGCGCGGTGCCGAGCAGCATCGCCCCCGTCGCGCCAAGCGGGTGGCCCATGGCGATGGCTCCGCCGTTCGGGTTGACCCGCTCGGGATCGACGCCGAACGCGTCGAGGAACATCAGCGGTACGGCGGCAAAGGCCTCGTTCACCTCGAAGAGATCGACATCGCCCGCTTCCATCCCCGCCGCGGCCAGCGCCCGCCGCGTCGCCGGCAGCGGCCCGGTCAGCATGATCGAGGGCTCCGTCCCCACCTTGGAGGTCGCCCGCACCCGGGCCCGCGGCGTCAGCCCCAGCCGCTCGCCGGCCTCGCGCGAGCCGACCAGCACCGCCGCCGCCCCGTCGACGATGCCCGACGAGTTGCCGGCATGGTGGACATGGTTGATCCGCTCCACGTCAGGATAGCGCAGGATCGAGATCGCATCGAAGCCCGGCATGGTCTCGCCCAGCTCCTTGAAGCTGGGGCGAAGCGCTCCCAGCGACTGCATGTCGGTGCCGGGCCGGATATGCTCGTCGCGGTCGAGGATCGGGATGCCGTTCTGGTCCTTCACGGTCACGACCGAGCGGGCGAAGCGCCCCTCCCCCAGGCCCGCGCCGCGCGCCTTTGGCTCTCGACGGCATAGGCGTCGACATCGTCGCGGCTGAAGCCATAGCGCGTGGCGATCAGGTCCGCGCCGATGCCCTGCGGCACGAAATAGGACTTCATCGCCAGATAGGGGTCGACGGCGATGGCGAAGCCGTCAGCGCCCATTCTGACCCGGCTCATCATCTCGACGCCGCCAGCGACGTAGAGATCGCCGGCGCCGCCCCGAACCTGGTTGGCGGCGAGGTTCACCGCCTCGAGCCCGCTCGCGCAGAAGCGGTTGATCTGCAGCCCGGGCACGCTCTCGTCCCAGCCGGCATAGAGCACGGCCGAGCGCGCGATGTCGCCGCCCTGCTCGGCCACCGGCGTGACGCAGCCCCAGATGACGTCCTCGACCTGAGCCGTGTCGAAGCCGTTGCGGGTGCGCAGCGCGTTCAGCACTTCGGCCGAAAGGCGCAGCGAGGTCACCTCGTGCAGGCTGCCATCCGCCTTGCCGCGGCCGCGCGGACTGCGCACGGCGTCGTAGATGTAGGCGTCCGTGTGATTTGGCGTCATCGGTCCTCCCCGGCCGCCGGCGCGACGGCAAACTGGCGCGAGGTGACGTTGACCGGACCCTCGCCCGGCTTGCCCCCGGTCTCCCAGCCCGGCAGCCCGTCGGCCAGCTTCAGCCAGGCGACGCGGCTCTCGACGCCGTAATGATGGTCGGGCGGCGCCGCGCCGGGATCGTCGAGCGAGCCGATCATCAGCTCGACCTCGTCCGCGGAGTCGAAGTTCCGGAAGAACAGCGGCGTGCCGCAGGCCGCACAAAACCCGCGCTCGGAGATGTCCGAGCTTGCCCAAGTCGCGGGCGTGCCCTGCCACTCGACGCCGCGCGCGGTGACGAGCGGCGCGAAGACGTTGCCGGCCGCCCGCTGGCACATCCGGCAATGGCAGATCCCGGCCGAGCCGAGCGGCTGGGTGACGCGATAGCGCACGGCGCCGCACTGGCAGCCGCCGGTGGCTTGGACGGTGGCTTGGACGGCGGCATGCACGGTCGGGTTGGTCTCGCTCATGCAACCTCCAGAGGGTGGCCAGGCATCAGCTCGTGCGGGTGCTTCCAACGCGGCAGCGCCGCGATCCGGTCGCGCCAGGCGTCGACGTTCGGCACCGTGCCCCAGTCGAAATCATAGTGCTCGCGGTAGAACATATACCCGACGCAGGACAGGTCGGCGGTCGACAGATCGTCGCCGACGATCCAGTCCCGCCCGTCGAGATGCCGGTCGAGCACCTTCAGCGCCGCAGTCGCGCGCCCCTTCAGGAAGGCGATCACCTCCGGGTTGCGCTTGTCCTCGGGCAGGAAGTTCGCCATGAACCGCCAGGTCGCCAAGTTCGCGGTCAGCTTGTGGTTGTCCCAGAGGATCCATCGCCAGGCCTCGCGCTCGTCGGAGGCCTTGTAGCGGCCCAGCGTGTCGGTCAGATAGTCGAGGATGATGCCGGACTGGCTCATGGCCCGGCCCTTATGCTCGAGCACCGGCACCTCGGCCATGACGTTCAGCGCAACGAATTCGGGGTTGCGGTGCGCGCCCCTGAAGAAGTCGACCCAGACCGGCTCCCAGTCGGCCTCGGCCAGCTCCAGCGCCAGCGCCACCTTGTAGGCGTTGCCGGACTGGGCGAAGCAGTGCAGTCGGTATTCGGCCATCCTCGTCTCCCTCGCGATCGGCAGCCTCGGTCCAGCCGGCGCCGCTCTGCCTCGGCGCTGAACCCCGCCCTGATTAGCGGCCCGCGCCGCGGATCGCCAGAGGCCGGAAGCTTATCGCGCCGCCGATCATGGCGGGCCGCCGGCTCCAGTGGAACGGCGCATCTGAAGCGGCGTTCGCGACGGGTAAGTCCAAGAGGAACAACCATGCAGCGCACAACCGCATTCGCAGCTCTCCTGATAGTGGCTGCGACCGCCGCAACGGCCCAGCCGGTGGAGCAGGGCCCGCCAAACGTGCCGCAGTTCAAGCCCGCCTTTCCGCAGCAGACGCGCGCACCGGCCTCGGACAGCGGCGTCGAGCTGCAGGTCGAGACGCTCGCCTCGCCGCTCGAGCACCCGTGGGCAGTCGGTGTGTTGCCGGACGGCGGCTATCTCGTGACCGAGCGCCCCGGCCGGCTGCGGCATGTCACCGCGGAGGGCGAGATCTCGGAGCCGATCGGCGGGGTTCCGGACCTGGTGGCCCGGCGCCAGGGCGGGCTGCTCGACGTCGCGGTGTCGCCGGAGTTCGCGTCCGACCGCACGATCTTTCTCACCTATTCCAAGCCGGTGGGCGACGGACTCTCGGCAACCGCCGCCGCGCGGGCGACGCTTTCGGAGGATATGACCCAGCTCCGCCACGTGACCGACATCTTCGTCCAGCAGCCCGGCGCCCCGGAACCCCTGCACTATGGCTCGCGGGTCGTCATCGACGGCGACATCGCGTGGATCACGACCGGCGAGCGCTACACGCGCGAGAACCGGCAGAACGCGCAGGAGCTGGGGGCGACCTACGGCAAGGTGATCCGCGTTCAAACGGATGGCCGCGTGCCCGACGACAACCCTTTCGTCGGGCGACAGGGCGCAATCGACAGCATCTGGTCGCTCGGCCATCGCAACATCCAGGCGGCGGCCCTTCGCGCGCCGGGCGATCTCTGGACGATCGAGCACGGCCCCCGGGGCGGTGACGAGCTGAACAACCCGAAGGCGGGCGGAAACTACGGCTGGCCCGTCGTCAGCTATGGCGAGAACTACAACGGCACGCCGGTCGGCTCCGGCGACGCGCATCACGAGCCGAAGGGCTTCGTCGAGCCGCGCTATTACTGGGACCCGGTGATCGCGCCATCGGGGATGGTGTTCTACGACGGCCAGATGTTCCCCGGCTGGCAAAGCGACGTGCTGGTCGGCTCGCTGAGCCCCGGAGCGCTGGTCCGCTTGGAGCTGGACGGCACCACCGTGGTCGGAGAGGAGCGTCTTCTGACGCGTCAGGGCCGCATTCGCGACGTGGCGCAGGACCGCGACGGCGCGCTGTTGCTGTTGGTTGACGCCGATGCCGGGGCACTGCTGCGGGTGACGCCGGAGGGCGCCACGCAATAGGCGCCGCGCGCGGCCCGCCTCAGCCGAGCCGGGCGCGGAGCAGGTCCGATATCTGGCTCGGCACGTCGGCGACCGCCACGCCCGCTGCCTCCAGCGCCCGACGCTTGGACGCATAGTCGCCCCTGCCGCCGGAGACGATGGCCCCGGCATGGCCCATCTTCTTGCCAGGCGGCGAGGCACGCCCCGCGATGAACGCCACGACCGGCTTTCGCATCGTCGCCGCGCACTCGGCCGCTTCTTCCTCGGCGCTGCCGCCGATTTCGCCGCAGATGGCGACTGCGCGGGTGCGCTCGTCCGCGTCCAGGATTTCCAGCGCCTCGCGCGTCGTCGTGCCAATCATCGGATCACCGCCGATGCCGTAGAAGACCGACTGGCCCATGCCGGCTTGCGTCAGGTTCAGGCAGATCAGCGTGCCGAGACTGCCCGACCGCGAGATGACGCCGACCTCGCCCGGCCGGAAGACGCGGTCGTTGAAGGCGGGCATGATGCCCGCAAATGTCTCGCCGGGGGTGACGAGGCCGGCCGTGTTCGGCCCGACGATTCGGGTGCCGCTGGCGCGCGCGGCGGCGTGCATCTGCATGACGTCGTGCGCCGGGATGTGCTCGGTCAGGCAGATGAGCAGCTTGGCGCCGGCCTCGCAGGCGTCGATGGCGGCGGCCTTGGCAGCCATCGGCGGGATGAACATCAGCGCCACGTCGAACCGGCCGGCGGCCTCGCGGGCCGAGCCGAAGACGGGCACGCCGAGATGCTC
Organism: uncultured Alphaproteobacteria bacterium; assembly: GCA_963822985.1. Lineage (GTDB taxonomy): Bacteria > Pseudomonadota > Alphaproteobacteria > Rhodobacterales > Rhodobacteraceae > Thermohalobaculum. Next base: position 739,597 of record CAWGJU010000006.1, read on the forward strand.
GGTGCCCGCCTTCTTGGGGTTCACGCCGCCGGCGACCGTCGCGCCATAGGCCATCATCTTCTGGGCCCACCAGCTGCCCTGGCGGCCGGTGATGCCCTGCACGAGAATGCGGTGGTGCTTGCGCAGGATCATCGTGCCGCCTCAACCGCCGCCCTGACCGCATCGTCCATCAGGTCGAAGGGCTCGATGCCCAGTTCGCGGCGGACAAGATCCACGGCCTCGTCCTCGCCGGTGCCGTGGATCGTGGAATAGACGGGGATCGGGGGCCGGAGCTCCTTCCACGCGGTGACGACGCCCTCGGCCATGACGTCCGTGCGGGCAAATGCGCCGCAGAAGTTAACCAACAGCGAGCGAATGTTCGGGTTCTTGAGCAGAATCGGAGAGCGCGGTCTTGGACTTGGTATAGGCTTCGCCGCCGATCTCGAGGAAGTTGGCCGGGGCGCCGCCGTAATGCGTGATCGCGTCCATGGTCGTCATCGTGAGCCCGGCGCCGTTCGCCAGCACGCCGACCGAGCCGCCGAGCTCGATGTATTTGAGGCCGGCCTGCGCCGCCTCCGCCTCGAGCGGCGTCAGCCGGTCAGGCGTGCCATTGCCGGCGATCTCGGCCTGGCGCGACAGCGCGGCATCGTCGAGGACGAGCTTGCAGTCGAGCGCCACCACCTCGCCGTCGCGCGTCACCACGAGCGGGTTGATCTCGACCAACTCGACGTCGTGCTGCCGGTAGAGGCGGTAGAGGCGGACCAGCGTCTCGGCGATCCGCTTCTCGACTGCCGAATCGAAGCCCAGCCCGGACAGGGCGGTCGCGGCGGCGCCGGGCTCGAGCCCGGCGCCGATGTCGATCGGCAGATGCCGCATCGCCTGCGGGTCGCGCTCGGCCGCCTCCTCGACGTCCATGCCGCCCAGGGGCGAGAACAGCAGCATCGGGCCGCGCGTCGCGGGGTCGCAGAGGATGGCGGCGTAAAGCTCGCGGGCGATCGGCACCTGCGCCTCGACGAGCAGCTTTTCGACCCGGTGGCCGGCGATCTCGAGCGCGAGGATCGTTGCGGCCGCGGTGCGCGCCTCGTCGGGCGTGGCGGCGAGGCGGATCCCGCCGGCCTTGCCGCGCTTGCCGGTCGGGACCTGGGCCTTCACGACGCAGGGGCCGAGCTCGGCGGCGGCGGCAGCGGCTTTGTCGGGCGTGGTCGCCGGCCGGGATGGCGGGACGGCGATGCCGGCCTGCGCGAGCAGGGGCTTGGCGGCGTGTTCCTCGAAGTTCATGGCTGCCATTGGGGCGAGGACCCCCTCCCCGATCCTCCCCCTTGCAGGGGGAGGGGACGCCTTCGGCCAAAGTGCGCGCTCATTTGCCGTACTTTGCCCAATGGGCGCCGAAGAGCTCCTCCTCGGGCGGCTTGTCCTCGGGGATCGTGGTCACGAGGTGCGTGATGTTGATGAAGTGTCGCCAGTTCAGGTTCTCCGAGATCGTATTGCCGGCCCAGGTCCCGCAGCCCATGGAGAGCGTGAAGGGCAGCGCGTTGTCGAAGCTGCCGCCATTGCCGAAAGTGTGCGCCTGGTTGACGAGCACGCGGACGACGTCGGTCTCGGCGGCAAGCTCCCGCGCATGGGCGAGGTCCTTGGTGTGGATGCCGACCGAATGACCCTTGCCGGTGACGTTCAGGATCGCGGTGGCGAGTCGTTTCGCGTCCGCGAAGTCGCGGGCCCTGTAGACCGTCAGCACGAGGGAAAGCTTCTCGTCGGCGAAGCCGTTCTTGCCGCCGACGCCGTCTTCCTCGACCATGAAGAACTTGCTCGCTTTGGCCTTGTCGGGCAGCCCCATAACCTCGGCGGTGATTTCGGCGTCCTTGGCGATGACCCGCCGGTTCAGCTTGCCGTTGACCCAAAGGGTGCTGGCGACGCCTGCCTTTTCCTCCGGGCCGCAGCGCCAACCGCCCGCGCGCTCCAGCGCGGCGATGGCGTCCTCATAGATGGCGTCGAGGAGGATGACGGCGTTCTCGGACGAGCAGGAGGTCGCGTTATCGAAGATCTTCGACGCCGTGATCTTGGCGGCTGCGTCGTCCAGGTCGGCGGTCTCGTCGATGATCACCGGCACGTTGCCCGCGCCGACGCCGATCGCCGGCGTGCCCAACTCCATGGCGCGCTTCACATTGTTCTGGCTGCCGGTGACGACGGCGAGGTCGCATTGCTCGAGCAGCGACTGCGTCATCTCCTTGGTGACGGAGGCGGGCAGGATCTGGACCAGATCGACCGGGTGGCCGGTCTTGGCGAGCTCGGCGCGCATCAGCTCGACCGTCCTGGCGGTCGTCGCATAGCCGGCGGGCGAGGGAGCGATGATCACGGCGTTGCCGCCCTTCAGCGCCATCATCGCCTTGTTGACGGGCGTCGCCGCGGGGTTGGTCGAGGGGCAGACGGCGCCGACGACGCCGACGGGCTTGCCGTATTTGACGATGCCGCGAGCGGAATCCTCCTCGATCACGCCCACTGTGCGGGCGCGCATCAGGTCGCGCAAGGTGCCAAAGGTCTTGCGCTGGTTCTTGACGACCTTGCTCGGCACATTGCCCAGCCCCGTGTCCTCGACGGCCAGCTCGGCCAGCATCCGGGCGTTCTCGGGCTTGTAGATCGACCAGGCGAGCGCGGTCACGGCCTCGTCCACGCGGGCCTGATCGTGGTTCTCGTAGGCTGCTATCGCGGCCCTGCCGCGCGAGACGAGCTCCGCCACCTTGCCGGCCTCGGTGTCGGCGGTGGAGACGGCGGCTGGTTCGGCGGACATGGGCGCTCCTCCCGGGTGGCGGTGATCGGTCTCACATTGCCGCGACGGCTGGCGCGCCGCTAGGGGCAGAGCCGGCGGTCCGCCGGCGCCACAGCGCGGCGTCGCCGAGCTCGCCCACGAAGGCCGCATGCGCCGCGCGCTCGGCCTCGCTCAGCCGCGGGCGAAGCGGGCGCGGCCGCGGCGGGACGACCCAGTCGCGCGGGCCGGCCGAGGAGGAAGTCGCCGCGGCCGGGAGCCCGAGCCCCTGCTGGCGACCGCCGAGAAGCTCGAGATAGACCTCGGCCAGCAGCTGGCTGTCGAGCAGCGCTCCATGCAGGGTACGCGCCGCGCAGTCGACGCCAAAGCGCTTGCAGAGCGCATCGAGCGAGACCTGGGCGCCGGGGAACCGCCGCTTGGCCAGGTCCAGCGTGTTGACGCAGCGGGTCATCGGCAGCGCCGGGCGCCGCAGGCGCCCGAACTCGGCATTCAGGAAGGCGATGTCGAAGCCGGCATTGTGGATGACCAGCGGCGCTTCGGCCAGAAAGGCGATCAGCGCCTCGGCGACCGCGGCAAAGACCGGCTTGTCGCGCAGGAAGGCGTCGTCGAGGCCGTGCACGGCCTGCGCCTCGCGCGGCATCGAGCGTTCCGGGTTGATGTACTGGTGAAAGACCCGGCCGGTCGGCATATGGTTGACCAGCTCGATCGCGCCGATCTCGACGATCCGGTGGCCATCGGCCGGGTCGAGGCCCGTCGTCTCGGTGTCGAGCACGATCTCACGCATGCGCCGCTCCCCTCAGCTCGGCTATGATCCGGGCCACCTGCCGCCGAACGGGCTCGAGGCCCTGCCCGGTGTCGATGACGAAGTCCGCCCGCACCCGTTTTTCCTCGTCCGGGAGCTGTTTTGCAAGGATGGCGGCGAACGCCTCCTCGGTCATGCCGGGGCGCGACAGGACGCGGTCGCGCTGGATGTGCGCCGGCGCGGTGGCCACCGCCACCCGGTCAAGCCATCTCTCGGCCCCGGTCTCGTAGAGGAGAGGTATGTCGCAGAGGACGAGCTCGTGCCCCTCGGCCCGCGTGCGGTCGAGAAACTCCGCCCGGTCCGCAGCGACGAGCGGGTGGACCGCCGCCTCGATCTGCGCGAGCAGATCGGGGTTGGCGAGAATCGCCGCGCGCAGCCGCGCCCGGTCCGTGCCCATCTCTCCGACGGCATGGGGCACCAGCGCGGCAAGCGCCCGGCTGCCGGCGCCATCGGGGCCGTAAAGCCGGTGGACGGCGGCATCGGCGTCCCAGACCGGCACGCCGGCCTCGGCGAACATCGCCGCGGTCGTCGTTTTCCCCATGCCGATCGAGCCTGTCAGGCCCAGAACGATCATGAACCTGCCGCGAGACAGGCTTCGCGCAACGCTTGCGTCACCTCAGGGTCCGTGCCGAACCAGGCGCGGAAACCGGGCCGGGCCTGATGCAGCAACATGCCGAGCCCGTCGACCACCGGCATGCCGCGCTCGGACGCCCCGGCGAGAAGGGGCGTCACCAGCGGGTTGTAGACCATGTCCGTCACCAGCGCCGTCCGCGGTGCCGCGTCGAGGCGGAGTTCGAGCGGTGGCTTGGCGAGCATCCCCAGGCTGGTGGCGTTGACGATGATGGCCGCGCCTGCGAGCGCATCCTCGCGCGCCGACCAGTCGACGACCTCGATCGGGCCGCCGATCTCCTGAGCGATCTCTTCGGCGCGAGCGCGCGTCCGGTTGGCGATGCGCAAGGCGGGCGCACCCGAGGCGAGCAGGACGTAAGCGGCTGCCCGTGCAGCGCCGCCGGCGCCGAGCAGGACCGCCGGACCGTCGGAGGGTTGCCAGGCAGGCGCCCCGGCACGAAGGTTGGCCATGAAGCCGAAGGCGTCCGTGTTGTCGGCCTCGATCGACCCATCCTGCCCGAAGATCAGCGTGTTCGCCGCACCGATCGCCCGGGCAGCCTCGCTCGCCCGGTCGGCGAGCGCCAGCGCCCGCCGTTTGTGCGGAACCGTGACGTTCACGCCCCGGAAGCCCGCCCGGGGCAAGGCGCCGAGCACCGTCGAGAACGCGTCGGGTGCGATGCGGAGCGGCACGTAATGGCCGGCGATGCCGTGCTCGGCAAGCCAGTGCGCAAAGAGCACCGGCGATTTGCTGTGGCCGATCGGAAAGCCACAGACGCCGGCGAGGAGGGGCCGGTCGTCGCTCACTCCACCAGAACCCCACGGGCGCGGAGGAAGCCCAGCACCTCGAGCAATGGCAGGCCGAGGACAGTGAAGTAGTCGCCCTCGACGCGCGAGAAGAGCTGCGCGCCGATCCCCTCGAGGTGATAGGCGCCGACGCTCGTCAGCGCCGCGTCCCCTACGCGCGCGAGATAGTGGTCGAGAAAGCCGTCCGAAAACGGCCGCATGACCAGCCTCGCCGTGCCGACATGCCGCCAGACGGGCCCGCCCTGCAGGACGATGACTGCGGCGGATAGAAGGTCGTGCCGGCCGCCGCGCAGACGCTCCAGCTGCGCGCGCGCCTCCTCGAGGGTGGCGGGCTTGTCCAGGATCTCGCCACGATGGACCAGCACCTGGTCAGCGCCAAGCACGAGCGATGCTTGGTGCCGCGCTCCGACCCGAATGGCCTTCAACTCGGCGAGCTTGTCGGCGACATCGCGGGGCGGCGCCCCCTCGGCGAGCAGGGCCGCCTTGACGGCGGCCTCGTCGATCCGCGCCGGTTCGACGGCCACAGGGACACCGGCGTTACGCAGCAGGTCGGCGCGGATCGCGCTCGCGCTCGCCAGCACGACACTCATCCGTCCAGCCGGCCCCTGCCGCGCAGGATGACGAGGATCGCCGCCGCCGTCTCCTCGATCGAGCGCGTCGTGACGTCGATGACCGGGATCTCGTGCCTGTCGAAAAACAGCCGGGCGTCCGCGACCTCGACGCGGATCCGGGCGAGATCGGCATAGTCCGCGGCAAAACCCGCGCCGACCGCCTCGAGCCGCTGGGAGCGGATCTGGCCAAGGCGCGCCGGGCTGGCAGTGAGGCCGACAACCGGAACCCCAGCCTCGATCGCGGCGAAGAGCGCCCGATCGGGCTCGGTCTTCGGCAGCAGCGGGACATTCGCCGCCTTGATGCCTCGATAGGCGAGATAGATGCATGTCGGCGTCTTCGAGGTTCGGGATACACCCGTCAAGATCACATCGGCCTGCAGCAGGCGCTGGCCGAGCGCGCCATCGTCATGCGCCGTGGCGAAGTCGAGCGCCGAGATGCGGTTGAAATGGTCAGAGGTCACGCGATGCTGCAGGCCTGCCCGTTCAGCAGGCGGCTCGCCAAGATGCTCGGAAAGCGCCGCGATGACGGGGTCGAGGACCGACGTCGCCCTGACGCCCAGACGCTCGCAGGCCTGCAGCAGCTGCAGGCGGCGCTGCGCGTCGGCGACTGTGTAGAGGACGGCGCCGGGGTGCAGCCCGAGCTCGTCGATCGCCGCCCGCATCTCGGCCGCCGTCCGAATCATCACCGACACGTGCAGCTCTGGGGCGACGCGCTGAAAGCGGGCGAGCGCCGCGCGAACCACGGCATTCAGCGTCTCCCCCGTCGAGTCCGACACCAGGTGGACGTGCAGCGTGCTCGATCTGGCCGATCCCGGCTCTGTCATACGGGTCATGATGTCCCTGGCCGGGGTCCCACCGCAATGGCTGTAAATCACGGGAAGAGAGGGGAGCGATTGGCCCCTTCCCAGCTCGATCCCCTGGAGAAGGGCAGTTGTTCGTCCTGTCCCAAACGGGAGGCGCTTTGTCCACCGCGCTGTGGAAAAATTCCGCGGCGATCGGGCGTGGTCGCGCTGCGGCGGAACGGCGCTGGATCCGAAGAACCCGGAAGTTCTCGCAAGCCTTTGATCCGTTGAGAGGAAAAATGCGACGCTTCATGGTTTTTCTCCTTCGGCTCTGAAATCGGCGCCTGCTGCGGCGGCGACGAGCGCTGCATAACTCTGTGCACTGAATCTGGTTTCCGGTAATCCCCATGACTCGGTGGACCAGCTACCAAGACAACGACTCTTAAGAGTCCTTTGAAGGATTGCGCGTGACGCATGGCAACGAGCGATAAGAAACTGCTCCGGGTCCTCGGCGGCGAAGCGGTCAGCCCGCCGCCGATCTGGCTGATGCGTCAGGCCGGTCGCTACCTGCCGGAGTATCGACAGGTCCGGGAGAAGGCCGGGAGCTTCCTCGATCTTTGCTACACGCCGGAACTGGCCGCAGAGGTGACGCTGCAACCGATCCGGCGGTTCGGCTTCGATGCGGCGATCCTCTTCGCCGACATCTTGCTGATCCCTCACGCGCTGGGGCTCGAGCTGCGCTTTGTCGAGGGCGAAGGGCCGCGGTTGCGCTGGCCTGGCAGCTCGGTCGACATCGACACGCTCAGATCTGCCGACGAGATCGACGCGACCCTCGCACCGATCTACGAAACTGTGCGCGCGCTGGGCGCCGCCCTGCCGGCCGAGACGGCCCTCATCGGGTTCGCAGGCGCGCCATGGACGGTCGCGACATACATGATCGCCGGGCGCGGAACCCCGGACCAGGGACCAGCACGGCGGCTCGCCTTCGAGGATCCGGCGCGTTTCGAGGCGCTGATCGAGAGGCTGACCGAGGCGACGATCCATTATCTTGACGGCCAGGTCCGGGCAGGTGCCGAGGCAGTTATGCTCTTCGACAGCTGGGCGGGCGTTCTCACGCCGCCGCTGTTCGACTGTTTCGCGGTGCAACCGGTGCGTCGGATCGTCGACGCGCTGCAGGCGCTGCACCCGGCACTGCCCGTCATTGGGTTCCCGCGCGGCGCGGGAGCCCTCTACGACGGCTTCGCACAGGCGACGGGCGTGGCCGGCGTGGGGCTCGACGCGCAGATGCCGCTCGGCTGGGCGCGCGCGGCGCTGCCCGGGACGGCGCTGCAGGGCAATCTCGACCCGATGCTGATGGTGGTCGGCGGCGACGCTATGACCGAGGAGGCGCGCCGGATCGTGCGCGAGATGCACGGGCATCCGCATGTCTTCAACCTCGGCCATGGCATCACGCCGGACGCCGACCCGCGCCATGTCGAGGCGCTGGTCGAAGCGGTTCGCAGATGAGGCTTGCGATGAGCGCGGTGCAGGACTGGCTAGCTGAGGCCTATCTCTGGCTGAAGGCGTTCCACGTCGTGGCAGTGATCGCCTGGATGGCGGGCCTGTTCTACCTGCCAAGGCTCTTCGTCTATCACGCCGAGCGCGCACGCTCCGGCGGCGAGCTCGACGAGACGCTTGAAGGTGATGGAGCAAAGGCTCCTCCGGTTTATCATGAACCCGGCGATGGTCGCGGCCTGGACCTTCGGCCTCCTGATGGTCGGAGCCGGGGTGCTCGACTGGTCGCGTGGCTGGGTCTGGGTCAAGGCGGCCCTGGTCATCGCAATGACCTGGTTCCACCACTCGCTGGCGCTATGGCGAAAGGACTTCGCCGCGGACCGAAACACGCGCCCGGGCCGCTACTATCGCGTGGCGAACGAGATTCCCACGCTGTTGGTGATTATCATCGTCGTCATGGCGGTCGTGGAGCCGTTCTGACCGGTTTCGATCGGGCGGCGGTTGACAAAGCGTCCGAGCGCGACGTATATGCTTGGCGTCGGGTGCCCGCTTCGGCGCCGCCATTGGTATGGTGGATCTCCCGGCGTCTCTCCTTCCTCCCGATGCATCGCCAGACTGGCGCTGGACCCCACGAATGACCGAACAGAAGCTTTCCGACCTCAAGGCGAAATCGCCGGCTGATCTGCTTGCATTGGCCGAAGAGCTTGAAATCGAAGCCGCCGCTTCGATGCGCAAGCAAGACATGATGTTTGCCATCCTCAAGGAACTGGCCGAGGAAGATGTCGAGATAATCGGCAGCGGCGTGCTCGAAGTCCTGCAGGATGGCTTTGGTTTTCTTCGTTCTTCGGACGTGAATTACTTGCCAGGCCCCGACGATATTTATCTAAGCCCTTCACAGATACGACGTTTTGCGTTGCGGACGGGAGATACCATCGAGGGGCCGATCAGGGCGCCAAAGGACGGCGAACGATACTTCGCTCTTCTGAAGGTCAACACGATCAACTTCGAGGATCCCGAGAAGGCGCGCCACAAGGTGCACTTCGATAACTTGACACCGCTCTATCCGGACGAGCGGTTCAAGATGGAGATCGAGGACCCCACGATCAAGGATCGATCGGCGCGGGTGATCGACTTGGTGGCGCCGATCGGCAAGGGCCAGCGCTGCCTGATCGTGGCGCAGCCGCGCACCGGCAAGACTGTCCTGCTCCAGAACATCGCGCACTCGATCGAGCGGAATCACCCCGAGTGCTATCTGATCGTGCTGCTGATCGATGAGCGGCCGGAAGAGGTGACGGACATGCAGCGCTCGGTGCATGGCGAAGTGGTCTCGTCCACCTTCGACGAGCCGGCAACGCGCCATGTGGCGGTCTCCGAGATGGTGATCGAGAAGGCGAAGCGCCTGACCGAACATGGTCGCGACGTGGTTATCCTGCTCGAACTCGATCACCCGCTTGGGCCGCGCCTACAACACGGTGGTGCCGAGCTCGGGCAAGGTGCTGACGGGCGGCGTCGACGCCAACGCGCTGCAGCGGCCGAAACGGTTCTTCGGCGCGGCGCGCAACATCGAGGAGGGCGGATCGCTGACGATCATCGCGACCGCGCTGATCGACACCGGCAGCCGGATGGACGAAGTGATCTTCGAGGAGTTCAAGGGTACCGGCAACTCGGAGATCGTTCTCGACCGCAAGGTCGCGGACAAGCGCGTTTTCCCGGCGATGGACATACTGAAATCCGGCACGCGCAAGGAAGAGCTGCTGGTCTCCAAGGGGGACCTTACGAAGATGTTCGTCCTGCGGCGCATCCTGAACCCAATGGGCACGACCGACGCCATCGAGTTCCTCCTCGGCAAGTTGAAGCAGACCAAGACGAATGGCGAGTTCTTCGACTCGATGAATGCCTGAGGAACGGCGGAAGGTCTCGACCGCAGCCGGGTTCGTTCCCGACACGATCTTCGCGCCGGCGACCGGGATTGCCCCGTCGGCGATCGCCGTCATCCGCCTTTCGGGTCCGAGGGCGCATGAGAGCCTATGCCGCTTGATCGGCGATCCTCTGCCAGCTTGGCGAACCTTGGTGCTGCGCGACCTTCGCGGGGCCGACGGATCGGTGATCGACCGGGCGATGGTGGCGGTCTTCCCGGAGGGGGCCAGCTACACTGGTGAGGCGATGGCTGAGATCCAGTGCCATGGAAGCCGCGCCGTGACTACCGATATCGTGGCGGAGTTGTCAAACGTGCCCGGCTGTCGGCTGGCCGAGCCGGGCGAGTTCACGCAGCGCGCCTTACTCGGCGGACGGATGGATCTGACGGAGGTTGAAGGCCTCGCCGACCTCATAGCGTCCGAGACGAGCGAGCAGCGACGCCAGGCCCTGCGGATTCAGTCGGGCGCCGTCTCGCGGCGCGCCGAAGGGTGGCGCGAAGCCTTGCTGCGGGCGCGCGCTCTGATCGAGGTGACGATCGACTGGGCGGACGAGGATGTCCCGGAAGACGTGCTGCCCGAGGTGGCGCGGCTGCTGGAAGAACTTCAAAGCGACATCGAGAAGGAGCTTTCGCATTCCGGGCCCGCCGAGCGCATGCGTTCGGGGTTCGAGGTGGCGATTGTCGGCCCGCCCAACGTGGGGAAATCCTCGTTGTTGAACGCAATCGCCGGCCGGGACGCCGCGATCGTCTCGGAGATCGCGGGCACGACGCGGGACGTCATCGAGGTCCGTTTCGATCTGTCGGGGCTGCCTGTTCTTTTTCTCGACACTGCCGGCATCCGGGAAGCGCGGGACGGGATAGAAGGGCTCGGCATTGACCGTGCGAAACGCCGTGCGGCCGCCGCTGACCTTCGATTGATCCTGGCGTCTTCGGATGCGGCTGCGGAAAGTGACGAGGGCCTCTGGCGCGGCGGAGATATCCACGTCTGGTCGAAATGTGATCTGGGTCCGGGCGACGGTGATGTTTCGGTGTCCGCCTGCGAGGGAATGGGTATCGAGCGCCTTTTGCATATGGTCAAAGCCCGCTTGGCGGAGCGCGCGGGGCAAGCCGGGGTGCTGGGACACATGCGCCAGCAGAAGGCCGCGGAGGGTGCGCTGCAGCGTGTTTGCGCGTCCCGCGTTATGCTAGGCACAGAGGCAGCGGAACACGTAGCGGAGGAGCTTCGGTTGGCGTCTCAGGAGTTGGATAGGCTGGTCGGCCGGATTGGCGTGGAGGACGTTCTCGGTGAGATCTTCGGCGGGTTCTGCCTGGGCAAGTAGGCGTTTCACGTGAAACGAGGGGCCACACACGATCGGGCTGTCATCATCGTCGGTGGCGGACATGCCGGGGCAGAGGCAGCACATGCCGTGGCGCGAATGGGTGGCGCCGCCATCCTGGTCACGCACCGCCGGGACCGGATTGGCGAGATGTCGTGCAACCCGGCCATCGGCGGACTCGGGAAGGGACATCTCGTCGCCGAGATCGACGCACTCGACGGCGTGATGGGCCGGGTTGCCGACCAGGCCGGGATCCAGTTTCGCCTGCTGAACCGAAGCAAGGGCCCAGCCGTTCGCGGTCCCCGCGCGCAATGCGACCGGGATCTCTACCGCGCTGCGATGCAGCACTGCCTGCGAGAGATGCCGACGCTCAGGATGGTCGAAGGCGAGGTTGTCGACCTCTTGATGCGAAGGGGCGAGGTCGAGGGCGTGCTCCTTGCCGACGGGTCGACCCTGTCGGGCGCTGCGGTCGTACTGACGACAGGTACGTTTCTTCGCGGCAGGATCTTTCGCGGCGAGGAGCGAGAGGAGGGTGGCCGGGTCGGTGATGCCCCCGCGATCCGTTTGGCCGAACGTATTCGCGATGCCGGCTTGCCGCTGGGAAGGCTGAAGACCGGAACGCCCCCACGCCTTGATGCGCGCTCGATCGCCTATGAGGGGCTTGCGCCTCAGAGCGGCGACGGAGAGCCGGTGATGTTCTCAACGCTGAGCTCTGGGCCGGTCGTGCCGCAAGTGAATTGCCACATAACGCACACGAATGCGCTGACGCACGAGATCATCGCGCGCGATCTGCACCGCTCGGCGGCCTTTTCCGGCGCCGTGGAGGGCATGGGTCCGCGATATTGCCCGTCCGTTGAGGACAAGGTCGCGCGGTTCCCAGAGCGGACTGCGCACCAGGTCTTTCTGGAGCCGGAGGGGCTGCACAGCGACCTGGTTTACCCCAACGGGATCTCGACCTCGTTGCCCCCCGAGGTTCAGGAGGCCATGGTGCACTCGATTGCCGGTCTGGAATCAGCCCGGATCGTGCGCCCGGGCTATGCCGTGGAGTACGATTTCGTGAACCCCCAGGCGCTCGATCGAACGCTCGGGTGTCGAGAGATTCCGGGCCTCTATCTTGCCGGCCAGATCAACGGAACGACGGGCTACGAGGAAGCCGCGGCGCAAGGCCTGATTGCTGGGTTGAATGCCGCAGCGAGAGCGGCGGGGCGGCCAGCCGTCACAATCGATCGCGCCGACGGCTATCTGGGCGTGCTTGTAGATGATCTCGTCACCCAGGGCGTCCGCGAGCCTTATCGCATGTTCACCTCCCGCGCCGAATTCCGTCTTTATTTGCGTACCGACAATGCCGATCGCCGCCTCACGCCAAAGGGATTAGCCGTCGGGTGCGTCGGCGAGGCTCGCCAACACGCCTTCGAGCGAAAGATGGAGCGCCTCGAGGCGGCAGGCGATCGCCTGGGGAAGATGACCGTCTCGCCGGATGCCGCGGGGCGGAAAGGCATTCGCCTGACGAAGGATGGCGTGCCGCGCACGCCGCTCGATCTTCTCTGCGTCTCAGGGGTAGGCCTGTCGGATGTGCTCGAACTCTGGCCCGAGATCGGCGAGATCGATGGGAGGATCCTGGGAGAACTCGTCAACGACGCCCGATATGCGCCTTACGCTGATCGCCAGGCGCGCGATATCGCCGCGATGCGTCGAGAGCAGGCCAGGACGCTTCCCAGCGATCTGGACTACTTGACGATGCCGGGGTTGTCCGCGGAACTCGCGCAAAAGCTCTCGGCGGTGAAACCGACTGACCTCGCGCAAGCCGGTCGGGTCGACGGGATGACCCCGGCGGCGCTGGCGCTGGTTCTCGCCCATACGCGCCGGAGCTCGGCGGCCGCGTGAAAGCATCGGGCGCGCTTGTTCCACGTGAAACGGTCCCGGCGCTCGAAGCGTATGCGGCTCTCCTGACAAAGTGGAACCGACGCCTGAACCTCCTGTCGCGGCACGACATCGACGATCTCTGGCATCGCCACATCTTCGACAGCGCGCAGCTTCTCGAGCTGGCGCCGCAGTCGGCCCGGTCATGGCTGGACCTCGGATCTGGCGCGGGCTTTCCGGCGCTCGTTTGCGCGACGATGGCGCGCGCCGCGCGTCGGCCACTGCGATTTATCCTGGTCGAGGCCGATGGCCGTAAGGCGGCCTTTCTGCGTGCAGCGGCGCTCGAGCTCGGACTCGAGCTCGACATTCTTCAGCGGCAAATCGAGGAGCTCGCACTGCATCCACAGGACGTAATCTCCGCCAGGGCGTTGGCTCCGCTTGAAAAGCTGCTCGGCTACGCCGCGCCGGTCTCCGGCCCTGGGACCGTCATGCTCTTTCCCAAGGGCCGGCACGCCGATTCCGAATTGACGCTGGCCCGCCGCACTTGGCATAGTCGCGTCGTGCGCTATCCCAGCCGCACCGATCCAGCCGCCATGATCCTCAGGCTCTCCGAGGTTAGCCGACGCCGATGACGCATCCTGCCGAGGCACCGAGCCGCACAGCCAGGGTGTTCGCCATCGCGAATCAGAAGGGCGGCGTCGGCAAGACGACGACGGCGATCAATCTCGCAACGGCGCTGGTTGCCGAGGGCCTGCACGGCCTCATCATCGACCTCGACCCGCAGGGCAACGCCTCGACGGGGCTCGGAAGCAACGCCGCCGATCGAGCCGCCACCAGCTACGAGGCGCTGTCGGGTGCGGTGGACCTCGAGAGTTCGATCAGGGAGACCCCCGTCCCCAACCTTGATATTGTTCCGGCCTCGGTCGACCTTTCCGGCATCGATGTCGAGTTCGTCGACGATCCGCAGCGCGCAAGGCGCCTGCGCAACCTTCTGGATGCTGCGTCGGTCCGAGACCAGTACGACTACATCTTGATCGATTGTCCGCCTTCCCTCAATTTGTTGACGATAAACGCTCTCGTGGCTGCGGATGCCGTCATCGTGCCCCTGCAGTGCGAGTTCTTTGCCCTAGAAGGGTTGACACAGCTTCTCGAGACGGTGCGCCGCGTTCAGGGCGGGCTGAACCCGAGGTTGCGAATTCATGGGATCGTGCTGACGATGTTTGATGTCCGGAACCGCTTGTCCTCGCAAGTCGCGCAAGACGTGCGCGATAACCTCGGCGCGATCGTCTACAGCACCATGATCCCTCGAAACGTCCGGCTCTCCGAGGCGCCGAGCCACGCGCTGCCGGTACTGCTCTACGACCCCGCCTGTGCCGGAAGCCAGGCCTACCGGGCGCTCGCTGCCGAGCTGCTGGGCCGCGACGGCCACCCGGTGGCGGCATGAGCGTCGGTCCGACACGCAAGCCCGAACGGCGCCCGCTCGGGCGAGGCCTCTCGGCGCTGCTCGGCGATCCCGACCTGCTTGGCGAGGCCGATGCGGGACCGAAGCCGGCTGCGTCGACGATCGCCATCGATCTGATAGCCCCCAATCCGAACCAGCCCCGGCAAAGTTTCCGCGACGGCCGACCTTGAGGACCTGGCCGGCTCCATCCGCGAGCACGGCGTCATCCAGCCGGTGGTTCTTCGGCCGAACCCCGAGAAACCGGGCAGCTACCAGATCGTCGCCGGCGAGCGGCGGTGGCGTGCCGCGCAACTGGCGGGCCTGCATGCCCTGCCGGCCATCGTCCGAGAGCTCGACGACCGGCAGATCCTCGAGCTCGCGATCATCGAGAACGTGCAGCGCGTCGATCTCGACCCGGTCGAAGAGGCGTACGGCTACACGCAGCTGGTCGAGACCTTCGGCTACACGCAGGAGGAGCTTTCGCGCATCATCGGCAAGAGCCGCAGCCACCTTGCCAACACGATGCGCCTCCTCGCGCTCCCTGAGGCGGTCCTGTCGATGCTGCGGAACGGAGCGCTGACGGCCGGCCATGCGAGGGCGCTGATCACCGCCGCCGACCCCCTCGGATTGGCGCAGCAGGCGGTGGAGCGGGGGCTGACCGTGCGCCAGATCGAGGAACTCGCCCGCAAGATCCCCGGCCCGGAGCGGGCGAAGGGACAGCGTCGCGCAGCCGAGAAGGACGCAGACACGCGGGTGCTCGAGGGCGATCTCTCGGCCGCCATCGGCATGCGCGTCCAGATCGAGCATCGCTCGCCCGAGGGCGGCGGAGAGGTGCGGATCCGCTATCGCGACCTCGACGAGCTCGACCGACTGTGCCGGAAGCTGGGCGAGTAGCAGGCGGTCCTCAGCGGCCTTGCGTCTCCGCCATCATCGCCAAGCGGAGCGCACAGCGCTCGACCAACGCAATCGCCGGCACACGCTCGGCCGAGCGTATGCGAGAATCGGCCTCGTAGAGCATGCGCGCCGCAAGCTCCAATTTACCGACCCGCCATCCCCGCGACTGCGCCAGCGCCACACCCTTGCGGCCGCCCCAGACGGGCATCCGGCCGCCCGAAACGCCGGCCGCCGCCATCATCATCGCCCTGAAGTGCCGCTGCAGCCCCAGCAGCAGCGTGACGGCGGTCGCGCCGGAGGCCACGACGCGGCGCAGCGTCGGGCCGACCGCCTCGGCCCGACCGTTGGCGACGGCATCAACGAACGCGTCAACCTCGGCGTCGAGGCCGGCCGGGCTCAACAGCCTGATTTCATCGGACGTCAGCGGCGCCGCCGAGCCCAGCGAGTAGATCGCCACATTTTCCAGAAGCCGGTCGAAACAAATCCTGTCGAGCGATTGGCCAAGGGATGCAAGCAGCATCAACGCCTCGGCCTCCAGACCGGCGCGGAGCCCGAACTCTGCGAGCTGCGCCTTGATCTCCTCGGGCGTCGGGGCCTCGGCCGGGACCAGCAACGCAGCGAGATGCCGCGCGCTCGTGAACAGGCGCCGCAGCTCCGAGCCACCTTTGAGCGCGCCGGCACTGACGATGACGAAGGCATCGTCCGGCGTCGCCCCCAAAAGCACGTCGGCCAAGGTCGGCGCCAACGCGTCGGTCGCGCTCTCGACCAGCACCACTGCGCGCCCGGTGAAGAACCCGCGCGATCGCAGGGCCTCGTCGAGCGATGCGGGGTCGCGGCGGACGGCCGCGCCCTCCAGCCGGCTAAGCCGCAGCGGTTCCGCCTCCGCGCCGAGCACGGCGGCGACCAGCTCGCGGCGGCGGATCGCGACAAGCCCTTCGTCCGGGCCATGCAGCAGGACGCCGGCCACCGCCGGATTCGGCGCGCGGCAGAAGCGTGCCGCGTCGCCGCCCTCGAGCTTCACGCTTCCAGCTCCTCCGCGCGCGCCATGATGCCGCGCGCGATCCGCTCGCCGATGTCCCTGGCCAGGCGGCGCTCGATCTCCTGCCGCGCCGCCCGCGTGCCGAAGAGCGAGCTCGTCGCATTGTAGCCCAACTCCGAATAGGCGACGTCGCTAATCAGCGGCGCAGGCGCGCCCGGACGCCAGAGCGACCATGTGGCGCGCGCGACCAGCGTGATGCGCGTGACCGCCGCATCGCGCGTCACCGCGATCCCGCGCTCGGTCAGGGTCGAGGTGATGTTCAGCACGAAGTCCGGATCCTGCGGCGCCCCCAGCCGGTCCTCGAGGCTCTCCACAAGGTAATAGCCGAACCGGCCATCGACCGCGGGCAACGCGACCCGGTGGCAAATCTCTGTCGCGGCGGCGGTTTCGGCCAGCATCGGCCGGAAGCACCCTCCCAGCAGCAGCACGCCCAGTCCCGCGATGGCGGCGCGCCGGTCAAATGACGACATTGACGATCCGCTCCGGGACGATGATGACCTTCTTCGGCGCCCGCCCTTCCAGGATACGGGCGATGCCCGGCTCGGCCAGCGCCGCCTCCTCGACGGCCTCGCGCGCCGCGCCCTTCGGCATTTTGATCTCGCCGCGTTTCTTTCCGTTCACCTGAATCGGCAGGAGCACGGTCTCGGACGCGAGCAGCGCCTCGTCCGCCTGCGGCCATGGCTCGTCGACCAGCATCGTCTGGTTGCCGAGCCGGGACCAGATCTCCTCGGCGAAATGCGGCACCAGCGGCGCCATCAGGCGCGCCAGAACGGCGAAGCCCTCGCGCCGGGCAAAGCCGATATCATCGCCCGCGCCCTCGGTGCGCCCGAGCGCATTGGCCAATTCGTGCAGCCGCGCGACGGCCTTGTTGAAGGTGAACCCCTCGATGCCCTCGGTCACGCCCAGGATCGCGGCATGCGTCGTCCGGCGCAGGGCCATGGCCTCGGGCCCGAAGGACTCCGGCGCCGGCACATCCGCCGGCGGCGCCTCGTCCAGCATCCGCCAGACGCGCTGCAGAAAGCGCCACGCCCCCTCGACGCCGGCGGCGGTCCATTCCACGTCCCGCTCCGGCGGGCTGTCCGACAGCATGAACCAGCGCGCCGTGTCGGCGCCGTACTGGGCGATGATGTGCTCGGGATCGACGACATTGCGCTTCGACTTGGACATCTTGACGCTCGGCCCGATGGCGACCGTGGCGCCGGTCGCGCGCTCGCGCACGGTCCCGTCCTCGCCGCGCTCGACTTCCTCCGGCAGCAGCCAGACCTGGCGACCGGCCGCGTCGCGCTTCGAATAGGTCTCGTGCGTGACCATGCCTTGCGTGAAAAGCGCGTTGAACGGCTCCTCGGCGCTCGGCGGCAAATGCCCGGTGCGGCTCATCGCCCGGCAGAAAAAGCGCGAATAGAGCAGGTGCAGGATCGCGTGCTCGACGCCGCCGATGTACTGGTCGACATTCATCCAGTAGGCGACATCCTCCAGCACGGTCGGCGTCTCTGCCCGCGGCGACGTGAAGCGGGCGAAATACCAGGACAAATCGACGAAGGTGTCCATCGTGTCGGTCTCGCGCCGAGCGGGTCCCGCGCAGGCCGGGCACGGCACGTCGCGCCAGGCCGCGTGCCGGTCGAGCGGGTTGCCCGGCCGGTCAAAGCTGACGTCCTCCGGAAGCTGAACCGGCAACTGGTCGCGCGGTACCGGCACCGGGCCACAGCGCTCGCAATGGATGATGGGGATGGGACACCCCCAATAGCGCTGCCGAGAGATGCCCCAGTCGCGCAACCGGTAGTTAATCACCCCGTGACCGAAGCCCTCGCGCTCGGCCCGCTCGATCGCCGCATCGACCGCAGCCTCGCCGGTCATCACCTCCGCCCCGGCGACAGGCAGCAGATAGCGCACTGGTTCGGTCTTGGGCGGCACATAGGCCGCCGCGTCGACGGGCCGGCCGCCCTCCAGCGCCAGATAGACGTCGATGACGGGCAACTCGTATTTCCGCACGAAATCGAGGTCGCGCTGGTCGTGCGCCGGGCAGCCGAAGATGGCGCCCGTGCCGTACTCCATCAGCACGAAATTGGCGATCCAGACCGGCAGCTCCCAGCCGGGGTCCAGCGGATGCCGAACCGTGATTCCGGTCGCTACGCCGCGCTTCTCCGCCGTCTCGAGCGCCTCCTCCGAGGTGCCCAGCCGCCGGCATTCCGCGTTGAACGCGGCGATGTCGGCGTCCTCGGCCTCCAACCGCCTGGCGAGCGGGTGATCGGGCGAGATCGCGACAAAGCTCGCGCCCATCAGCGTGTCGGGCCGCGTCGTATAGACCTCGATCCGCTCGAAGCCCTCCGGTGCGCCGATCGTCTCGAAGGCGACCTGCAGCCCGCGGCTCTTGCCGATCCAGTTCGCCTGCATCAGGCGCACCTTTTCCGGCCAGTCCGCCAGCCCGTCGATCGCCTCCAGCAGCTCCTCGGCCATCTGGCTGATCTGGAACACCCACTGGACCAATTCGCGGCGCTCGACCGGTGCGCCCGAGCGCCAGCCCTTGCCCTCGATCACCTGCTCGTTGGCCAGCACCGTCTGGTCGACCGGATCCCAGTTCACGACCGAACTCCGCCGCGCGACGAAACCGGCGTCGAGCATGTCCAGGAACAGCGCCTGCTGCTGGTGCGAGTATTCGGTGTCGCAGGTCGCGAACTCGCGCTCCCAATCATAGCTCAGGCCCAGCGACCGCAGCTGCCGGCGCATGTTGGCTATGTTGTCATAGGTCCAGGCCTTTGGGTGGATGCCCCGCTCCATGGCGGCGTTCTCGGCCGCGAGCCCGAACGCATCCCAACCCATCGGGTGCAGCACGTTGAAGCCGCGCGCGCGCTTGTAGCGCGCCACCACGTCGCCCATGGTGTAGTTCCGCACATGCCCCATGTGGATGCGCCCTGACGGATAAGGGAACATCTCGAGCACGTAGAACTTGGCGCGGGCCGCGTCGCTGACGGCACGGAATGCTCCGGCCGCCTCCCAGGCCGCCTGCCATCTTCGGTTCGATCTCGCGCGCTTCGTACCGCGACGCCATCACCAACTCCCGACCGCCGATCCGCGCGCCGGAGGGCCGGCCGCGCCGGCTCTCTTACGGCGCCTGCCATCGCTGTTCAATCGGCCGTCAGCGAACCGCTGGCGGCGTCACCCGGTCGTCCCGCCCTCGAGTTCGGCGATTCGGATCTGGCGCGCCCGCGTCAGGATGGCGTCCTCCAGCTTCCGGGGCGTCTCGGGATCGACCGCCGCCGCCATCCAGGTGCCGCTCGCGTCGCGCACCTCGCGATAGACGGCGACGCGCAGCGACGTCGCCGCCAAGGCCGGGCTCAGCATGTAGGCCGTGACCTTGAAGCGCTCGCCAGGCTGGTTCGGCGCCACGCCCCAGTCGGTCGCGATCACCCCGGTGAACGGGTCGGTCGAGGCCAGCGGCAGGAAGCTCAGCGTGTCGAGCGACGCTTGCCAGAGGAACTTGTTGACCGGCAGCGATCCGCCTCCGTCCTGCTTGCCGAGCCCGAATGCCTCGCCGCTGAAGAGATTGCCGATCGTCGCGCCGTCCTCGCCAAAGACGCTGCCATCGGTCGCTCGGCCCGGCGGGCCTTGCGGGATCGGCTCGGAAGTGTTCGCCGCCGCCGCACCCGGCGACGACCAGCGCCGGAAGCGCCATGAAGGCGACATACTTCCGCCCTGCTGCTCGATATCGCATCGGTCCGGTCCCATCGGGTCAGTTTCGGCGCCTTCATAGAGGGGCAAGGAAAAATGCGCAACGGCGCGGGATTGCCCGCTGTTGCAAAACTGCACCGAAGGGGCCTTCCTCTCTCTCGCGCCGCTTACCCGGCGATTGACGCTGATACCGGCTTGATGAACAACGGCCGCTGCGGGGCAGGTAGCGCCCAGCGGCCATCCTGCGGGCACATGTCCGTGAGAGCGCAAATCAAACACACGTGTGACCACCTAAGAGGGACATCATGAAGAAAGTACTCCTGGGCACCAGCGCCATCGCGCTCGCGAGTGCCTTCGCGACTACCGCTCAGGCCGTCGATTGGGAAGTCAAGGTTGGCGGCTATATGGAGCAGTATGCTGCATGGTCTTCGCCGGACGTCGACCGGCATCGTCAGCGACGACTATGACGGCATCGACTCCAAGCAGGACTCGGAAATCCACTTCCTGCCGTCGATCACGCTCGACAACGGCCTGAAGATCGGTGCCAACGTCCAGCTCGAGGGCTTCCAGGGCGGCGACCAGATCGACGAATCGTTCCTGTTCATCGACGGCTCGTTCGGCCGCGTGCTGCTCGGCTCCGAGAACTCGGCCGGCTACCTGATGCACTACGGCGCGCCTGACGTGACGTTCCTGAACGTCAACTCGGGCTCGCTGACGGCGTTCGTCCCGTTCTCCGGCTCCGTCGTTGGCCAGCGCATCGGCACTGCGGCGACATCGTCTCGCTGGCCGTCGGTGCCGATATCTTCCGCGGCACGCTCGGCGCGACCTATCTCGAGAACGGCCTCAACAACGACGCGCAGCGCTTCACCTACTTCACGCCGCGCTTCGCCGGCTTCCAGTTCGGCGTCTCCTATGCGCGCGACCCGCCCAGGACGACAACACGCCAGCTGAACCTGGACGTCCAGAATTCGCCGGACCTGAACAACATCACCGACTTCGGCGCGAACTACGTCAACTCGTTCGGTCCGATCGACATCGCGGTCTCCGGCCGGTACGGCATCGCCTTCCTCGCCAACGACATCTCGACGAGACGAACAGTTCGGCGACACGATCGACGCCTTTGGCGTATGCGGACAATCCGCAGGTCTGGTCGGCCGGCCTGAACCTCGGCCTCTACGGCTTCACGATCGGCGGCTCGGTCGCCGAGCAGAACAACTACAATCCGTCGGCATTCAGGAGCGCTGACGGCACCAGCTACGACGCCGGCATCGCGTACGAGACCGGCCCCTGGGGCTTCTCGTTCACCTACTTCCACGGCGAGAACGGCGACGACGAGAACTTCATCCCTGGCGTCTTCGCGCCCAACGAGACGCTGAAGCAGTATCTGCTCGGCATCAACTACGACCTTGCCAAGGGCGTGGCGCTCGTCCGGCTACGGCGCCTATGTCGACTTCGACGAGGACGTCGGCGACGGTGCGTGGGAAAATGCCGTCAATCCGGAGCGGGCACTGCAACCGCCTTCAACCCGGGCGGCGACGACGTCGACGGCTGGGTGGTCGGCACCGGCATCAAGGTCTCGTTCTGATCCGAACGGATCTTCTGCCGACGACTTTCGCAGGGGGGCATTCGCCCCCCTGCTGCTTTGAGGGCCAGGCTCGACCTCGGGTCGCGCCCAGGCGCTTCGCCCAGCGCCGATCCGGTGCCGGCGCAAGCCTTCCAATGAAAGCCGCCTCTGCTATACAGGCCGCCGTCCCGTCGCCAGGATAGCGAGCGAATGCCGCAGAAAGCGCAACTCAAGAAGCGGGCCGCGAGGTCCGGTGCGGGGCCCGGCGCCCCGACGCCGGCCGCCCGCCTCAAGAACATCGTCTGGCTCGCCTCGTATCCAAAGTCCGGCAACACCTGGACGCGGATCTTCCTGGCGAACTACCTGCTCGGCGCAACCGAGCCGATCCCCATCAACCAGGTGCACCGGATCGGCATCGGCGACTCGGTCGCCGGCGCCTACAAGGCCGTCGCCGGCGGGCGCTACGATCCGCTGGACACGATGGGCCACCTGCGGCTGCGCGAAAGGGTGCTGCGCGCCATCGCCGGCAACGGCAGCGACATGAATTTCGTCAAGACGCACAACGCCAAGGACCGCGCCTTCGGCGTCGAGCTGGTCATGCCGCGCTACACGCGCTCGGCCGTCTACATCATCCGTGACCCGCTCGACGTCGTGGTCTCGTACGCCCGGCACTATGGGCAGACGCCCGCGCAGGCGGCGAGGGCGATCTCGCGGCCGGACAACACGACCTCGGCCGACGCGACGAGCGTCAAGCAGTACCTCGGCGACTGGTCGGACCATGTCACCGGCTGGACCAAGACCTCGGACTTTCCCGTCCACCTCATGCGCTACGAGGACATGAAGGCCGACCCGCAGGCGGCGTTCACCAAGCTCCTCCGGTTCCTCGGCCTGCCGGTCGATGCCGAGCGCCTCGACCGCGCCATCGGCTTTTCCTCCTTCGACGAAATGAAACGGCAGGAGAGCGTGACGCCCTTCATCGAGCGCTCGGCCAACCTCGAGCGCTTCTTCCACACGGGCGAATCCGGCCAATGGAAAGCCGCCCTGTCGCCAGAGGACGTCGCCTTCCTGCGCGAGCGCCATGCCCGAATCATGAAGGACCACGGGTACTTCTGATGCAGTCCCTGCAGCGCATTGTCTGGCTGGCGAGCTTCCCGAAGTCCGGCAACACATGGACCAGGGTGTTCCTGGCCAACTACTTCATGCCGCCGGGCCAGGCGCCGGACATCAACACGCTCTACCGGTTCACGACGGCCGACATCAGGCAGGACTTCTTCGACCGCGTGAACGGCGGCCCCTTCGTCGCGCGCGATTTCGCGGATTGGCTGGAGATGCGGCCCAAGGCCCTGCGCGCCATCGCCGCCTCCAAGCCCGGCCACCATTTCGTCAAGACGCATTGCCAGGTCCGCAAGATCGGCGGCCGCGATCTCATCCTGCCCGAAGTGACCGCCGCCGCGATCTATGTCATGCGCAACCCCTTCGACCTCGTGCTCTCCTATTCCCGCCACCTCAGCGAGCCGGTCGACCAGACGATCACGCGCATGGCGAACCGCGAGGCGGTGAACACCAGCGGTTCGCGCATCTTCGAGTTCATCGGCCGCTGGGACGAGCACATCGCCTCCTGGACCGAAGCGCCCGGGCTGCAGCGCCATGTGATGCGCTACGAGGATATGCTGGCCGACACCGAGCGCGCTTTTCGCGGCCTCTTCGCCTTCCTCCGGATGCCAGTGCAGGACGGCCAGCTCCGCCGCGCCATTCGCGCGGCGAGCTTCGAACTCGCTGCAGAAGCAGGAGCAGGAGAAGGGCTTCCGCGAGCGCCCCCCCGGCATGAAGCAGTTCTTCGCCACCGGCCGATCCGGCGGCTGGCGCGAGGCGCTGACCCCCGCTCAGGTCGCCCGCATCCGTACCGAGTTCCTGCCGACGCTCCAGCGGCACTACCCCGAGATGCTCGACGAGACGGCCGAGGCCGCGGCCAGCGCATGAGCGGGCTTGCCGATATTCGCTCGCGCATCGACCAGGCCGCGCGCGCGGCGGGCCGCGACCCTGCCGCGGTCTGCCTCGTCGCCATCTCCAAGGTCCAGCCGCTCGATCGCGTCGAGGCCGTGCTGGACGAGGGCCACCGCATCTTCGGCGAGAACCGGGTGCAGGAGGCGGCCGGCAAGTGGCCCGCCTTCCGCGGACGCTATTCCGGGATCGAGCTCCACCTCGTCGGCCCGCTGCAGACGAACAAGGTCCGGCAGGCGCTCGAGCTCTTCGACGTGATCCACTCGGTCGACCGCGACCGGCTGGCGCGCAAGCTGGCCGAAGGCTTTGCCGAGACCGGCCGGCCGCTGCCCTGCTTCATCCAGGTGAACACCGGCGAGGAACCGCAGAAGGCCGGCTGCCTGCCGGCGGAGGCCGACGCTTTCGTCGCCCGCTGCCGCGACGAGTACGGCCTGCCGGTCCTCGGGCTGATGTGCATCCCCCCGCTCGCTGAGGAGCCGTCGCTGCACTTCGCGCTGCTGCGCAAGATCGCCGAGCGCAACGGCCTCTCGGGCCTGTCCATGGGCATGAGCGACGATTTCGAGCGCGCCATCGCGCTCGGCGCCACGCATGTCAGGATCGGCTCCGCCATCTTCGGGGCGCGCGAGAGCCACTGACGGCGCCACGGCCGGCACCGAGCCCCGCCTTTATCATGCCGGCATGATGCGAGAATGCCGCATCAGGTGACCTCCTTCAGGAACGGGCTTCCGATGCCGACCGGCAGGGCCCATTTTGAGAAGCAACCGCGAACGGGGAGACTGTTGGGTAGAAAGAAAGGGCCGGGTCGGAAACCGGCGCCGCGCGGTCCGGGTCCTGCCGGGCGCATGGTTCGCGGTTTCGTTCGACTGGTCTTCGGCCTCGCTTGGCGCGGCGCACTCATCTTGTTCCTGGTGCTCGCCGGCGCCACGGCCTATTTCATGTCAGTGTTGCCGGATTCCGAGCAGCTCTTCGACGGCCGCGGCGTCGGCTCGGTCGTGTTGCGCGACGTCGACGGCCGGATCTTTGCCTGGCGGGGCGAGCAATACGGCGGCGACCTCGGCGTCGACGAGGTCTCGCCGCACCTGGTGCACGCCATCGTCGCCGCCGAGGACCGGCGGTTCTTCGATCATTTCGGCGTGGACCCGCGCGGTATCCTGCGCGCGCTCTATGTCAACGCGATGGCCGGCCGGGTCGTGCAGGGCGGATCGACCATCACCCAGCAGGTGGCGAAGCTGGAATTCCTGGATGCCGGGCGCGACATCGAGCGCAAGCTCAAGGAAGTGCCGATCGCGCTGGCGCTCGAGCTGAAATACAGCAAGGACGAGATCCTCGCGGTCTACCTCAACCGCGTCTATCTCGGTGCGGGCACCTATGGCTTCGAGGCCGCCGCGCAGCGCTATTTCGGCAAGTCGGCCCGCGTCCTCACCCCGGCTGAAGCGGCAATGCTGGCGGGCCTGCTGCGCGCGCCGTCGCGCTATGCGCCGACCAGCGATCTGGCGCTGGCGCAGGGCCGCGCCGCCGTGATCATCCGCCTGATGGAGGAGCAGGGCTATCTGACCGAGGCCCAGACGCTCGAGGCGCTGGCCAATCCCGCGGTGCTCAGCGATGCGGCGGCGGCGCGCGCCGGGGGCGCCTTCGCCGATTGGGTGATGGAGGAGGGCGCCGAGGACCAGTTCCTCGACCTGCTCGAGGCGGCCGACATCGAGATCGACACGACCTTCGACCCCGCCGTCCAGCACATCGCCGAGACGGCGCTGGCCGAGATCTTCGCGCTCAAGGTCAAGGAGGGGTCGGAGGCCCAGGCCGCCATCGTCGTCATGACCCCTGGCGGCGCGGTGCGCGCCATCGTCGGCGGGCGCGAGAAGGGCGCGGCGCAGTTCAACCGCGCGACGCAGGCGCTGCGCCAGCCGGGCAGCGCCTTCAAGCCCGTCGTCTACGCGGCGGGGCTGGAGGCCGGGCTGAACCCGCTGCAGGTGATGGAGGACGCGCCCATCAGGATCGGCAACTGGTCGCCCTCGAACTACACGAACGATTTTCGCGGGCCGATGACGCTGCGCCAGGCGCTTGCGCAGTCGATCAACACGGTCGCGGTGCGCGTCTCGCAGCGGGCCGGGATCGACAGGGTCGCCGAGCTCGCCGCCGGCCTCGGCCTGCCCGAGCCGGATCCGGTCACCCCCGCGATCGCCCTCGGCACGTCAGAGGCGCGCCTGATCGAGCTCGTCGGCGCCTATGCCACCATCGCCAATGGCGGCCGGCTGGCGGCGGCCTATGGCGTGACCGAGATCCGGCTGCGCGGCGACGACCTGCCGATCGACCGGGGCCGGGCCGGCACCGGCGAGCAGGTGATCTCGCCGCGCACCGCGGGCATGCTGACCTGGATGATGGAGGCCGTCATCACCGAGGGCACCGGCCGGCGCGCCCGGTTCGACGGCTGGGAGGCCGCCGGCAAGACCGGCACCACCCAGGCCGCCCGTGACGCCTGGTTCATCGGCTTCACCGCCGATTACGTCGTCGGTGTCTGGATGGGCTATGACGACAACCGCCCGCTGACCGGCGTCACCGGCGGCGGCCTGCCGGCCGAGATCTGGCGCGAGGTGATGGTCCGCCTGCACCAAGGACGTACGCCGCGGCCGCTGCGGGTGGTGGTCCCCGAACCGCCCCGCATCGCCGAGGCTTCGACATCCGTCTCGGACGCCAGCGGATCTACGGTCGTGGAGCGGGTCTTCCAGGACGTCCTTCGCGGTCTCGGCGCCGGTACGAGCGCCGAGACCGACTGGAAGCCGGCGGCGGGCAACGACCGCTAGGGATGTTTCCAACCCGAGCGACTTCAACGATCCAACGCCTTCATCCCCGCGCCAATGGGGATCTGCTTGGATCCCGCTAAGCGTGAATAACGACGCAGTTCGGACGGGTCGGTGAGCTTCAAAGCCTCGCTCGAAGGCTCACCGGCTCAGTTGACTGGCGCGTTCTGCTGCTGCGCCCGCAACTCCTCGAGCCGGCGCCGGTAGAGCTGGGCGAAATCGATGTTGTCGATCATCAGCGGCGGATAGCCGCCGTCACGGGTCACGTCCGAGATGACCCGCCGGGCATAGGGCAGGATCTGGCGCGGGCACTCGACGAACAGGAAGGGGTGCAGGTGCTCCTTCGCGACGTTCGCGATCTCGAAGACGCCGACATAGTCGAGCTCGGCGATGAACCGCGTGCTGTCGCCGATCTTGGCCGTGGCGTTGATCTTCATCGCCACCTGGTAGCGCGTCTCGCCCGCAGCGGATGCATCCAGATTCACCGTCACGCTGATTTCGGGCGCGCCTTGTATCTGGCTGCCTTCAATCGCCGCGACGTTCTCGAAGGAAAGGTCGCGCACGAAATGGCCGACGATCCGCACATTGGGCGCAGCCTGGGCTGCGGCGTCGCCTTCGTTCGCGGCCGCGCCGGTGTTGGTCGAACTCGTCTGACATTCTCTCTGTTCCCTCGGCGGATCGGGTTTCGGCGGCCGTAGCAGATCACGTGCAGGGCCGCAACTTGCGGCCGCCCGCCTCGTGACGGCTCTGGCCTCGCCTGAGCTCCGCCTGGGCCCCGTCAGCCCTGGCCGTCGCCGCGCGGGTCGCGCCGGCTGGCCGGGTCGACCTCGACCTCCTCGTACTCGCCCTCGATCGTCTGTCCCCGCGCGCCATGCTGCGGCGTGCCCCGCGAGCCATGCGGCGGCGTGCGCCGCGCTTCGGCACGCCGCGCCTCGACCTGCACGACCGTCAGGCGCGGCGCCAGCCAGTTCCAGACGAGTCCCCTGACGGCCGGGAACAACAGGGCGAAGCCGATCGTGTCGGTGAAGAAGCCCGGCGTCAGCAACAGCGCGCCGGCGACCAGGATCATCGCGCCGTCCGCCAACAGCCGCCCCGGGTTCTCGCCGGCGGCGAGCCTCGCCTGGACATTGCGCAAGGCCGAGAGGCCCTGTCGGCGCAGCATGACGCTGCCCAGCAGCGCTGTCAGCACGACGATCGCGATCGTCGGCCACGTCCCGATCCAGCCGCCGATCTCGATGAAAAGCGCGATTTCGATGATCGGAACGATCAGAAGGAGCAGGAATAAGCGCATGCAGCCTCGATCTCGGGCAAGACTTCGGCGGGGTCGATGGACTCGACCGGCCTATGATCCTACATAGGGGCAAGCGTTACCAGATGACAATGTTAAGGCATGCAATGGGGCGCGGACGCAGGATCCGAGACAAGGGCGGCCGGCATGAGCAGCGACGTGATTGAACTCCTGGTGCTCTTCGCGCTTGCCGCGGTCGTGCTCTACCGTCTGCGGGCGGTCATCGGCACGCGCACGGGGCACGAGGCGCCGCCCGAGTTCGCCCGGCGCCAGCAGGAGGCGCGGCGGTCCGGGGCCAAGCCCGCGC
Organism: uncultured Alphaproteobacteria bacterium; assembly: GCA_963822985.1. Classification (GTDB taxonomy): domain Bacteria; phylum Pseudomonadota; class Alphaproteobacteria; order Rhodobacterales; family Rhodobacteraceae; genus Thermohalobaculum. Next base: position 767,528 of record CAWGJU010000006.1, read on the forward strand.
GTGTGCCGGAGATCGCCTCGGCGCCCGACGAGGACGAGCCGATCCCCGGCGTGCCCGAGAGCGGGCGGGGGGCGATCGACGCCATCCGGCGGATCGAGCCCGGCTTCAATGTCGACGAGTTCGTCTCGGGCGCCCGCGGCGCCTACGAGATGATCCTGATGGCCTTCGAGGAGGGCGACCGCGACACGCTGCGCTCGCTGCTCGCACCGGACGTCTACCAGGCTTTCGAGCAGGGAATCGTCGCGCGCGAGGAAGCGGGGCTGCGGGTCGAGGCGCGCTTCATCGGCGTGCGCGAGGCCAAGATGGATCATGTCGCCTTCGATCCCGACAGCCGCATCGCCGACGTCACGGTGCGCTTCGTCGGCGAGCTGATCACGGCGGTGCGCGACCCGGAGAACCGCGTGGTCGAGGGCGACCCGAACGAGATCCGGCGCCAGACCGATCGCTGGACGTTCAGCCGCGAGATGGGCTCGGCCGATCCCAACTGGCTGCTGACGGGCACCGGCGAGTAACGCCGCCGGGCCTCCGGCGGCGATGGGCGGCAAGGGCAGGCGGCGTCTGGGGCCGGAGGAGCGCCGGCTTTGGGAGCGTGTCACCGCGACTGCCAACCCCCTTCATCAGCAGCGCGCGCCCATCCGCATGGCCTTGCCGTCGGGCCCCGCGCCCGACCGCGTCGTTGACCCTGCGCGCGAGACGACCTCCCCCGCAGAGCCGCCGCCTTCTGGGACGCGGCCTTCTGGACGGCCTTCCCCGCAGGCCCCAAATCCCGCCGGCGCAGCGGTGCCCGGCTGGAGCTTCGAGCGCCCGGGCCTTCCCGACTTCTCGCCCGTCGGGCGCACCCAGCCCGGGCTCGACCGGCGCACCGCCGAGCGGCTGCGCAAGGGCACGCGCACACCCGACGCCCGCATCGACCTGCACGGCATGACGGCCGCCCGCGCGCATGGCGTCTGCCTGCGCTTTCTCGGCGAGGCGCTCGCGCAGGGCCATCGCGTGGTCCTGGTCATCACCGGCAAGGGCCGCGGCGGCGGTGCAGGCGGCGGCGTGCTGCGCGAATCGCTGCCCGGATGGCTCCGCGCCTCGCCGCTCGGCCAGTCGGTCGTGGGCATCTACCAGGCGCACCGAAAGCATGGCGGCGAGGGCGCCTTCTATGTCTATCTCAAGCGCCGGAGATGACGCGCGTCGCTCCGGATCATCTGACGGAGAGTGGGGTCACGCGTGAGCAGGGATGGGTCCGAGGAGACGGCGCGCGCCTGGGGCGACGTCGGCGGGCGCATGAAGCGCCGGTCGATCGCCGTCCTCATCCTCTGCCAGGTCGCCGTGCTCTCCGTCTGGTTCTCCTCGGCCGCGGTCCTGGGCGAGATGGGTGCCGAGGCCGGGATCGCGCCCGGGCGGCTCGCCTGGCTGTCGACGGCGGTGCAGGCGGGGTTCGCCGGCGGCGCGCTGGTCTATGCGGGGCTGGGGCTCGCCGATCGCTTCGACCCGCGCCTGGTCTTCGCGTTGTCGGGCCTGGGCGCAGCCGCCACGAACGCGCTCCTGCTTGCGGTGCCGGTGGGCGGTGCCGAGGCGGTCGCGCTGCGTGCCGCCACGGGGCTGTTCCTGGCGGGGGTCTATCCGGTCGGCATGAAGATCGCCGTCGGCTGGGCCAAGACCGACCGAGCGCTGCTGGTCGGGTCGCTGGTGGGCGCGCTGACGCTCGGCTCGGCCAGCCCGCACCTGATCGCGCTCAGCGGCGGCGCGGACTGGCGGCTGACGATCGGCGCGACCTCGGCGCTGGCCGCGGCGGGCGCCCTCGCGATGCTGCTGGCCGGTCTCGGCCCGTTCCATGCGCGGGCGCCGCGGCTGGACATCGCCGCGATCGGGCTCGCCTGGACGGACCGGCGCATCAGGCTCGCGATCCTGGGCTATATCGGCCACATGTGGGAGCTCTACGCCTTCTGGGCCTGGGTCGGCGTCATCGCCGGCAGCTCCTATGCCGCCGCCGGGGCGGCCGCCGGCAGCGAGAGCGCCTGGGCCGCCAAGCTGACCGCCTTCCTCGCCATCGCGCTCGGCGGGCTCGCCTGCGTGCCGGCCGGGCGCTGGGGCGACCGCTTCGGCAAGGCGCGGGTCGCCTCGGGGGCGATGGTGCTCTCCGGCGCCGCGGCGCTCGCGGCCGCGCTGGCCTGGGGCGGCCCGCCCTGGCTCGTCGGCCTGGTGCTGGTCGCCTGGGGAATCGCCGTGGTGCCCGATTCGGCGCAGTTCTCGGCGCTGGTGGCCGATTACGCTCCGCCCGAGCGGGCGGGAACGCTGATGACCCTTCAGACCTCGATCGGCTTTGCGCTGACCGCCGTCACGGTGCAGCTGACACCCCTTGCCGCCGCGGCCTGGGGCTGGCCGGCCGTCCTGGCGATCATGGCGATCGGCCCGGCCGCCGGGGTGGCGGCGATGCGCGCCCTGATGCGGATGGACCGGCTCAGGCCGCCTTCCACTTGATCGAACAGCCCATCGACGGCGTCTGCTCGCGCGGCCCCTGCCCCGTCTCGGTAACCTGCAGCATGGCCTCGAGGAGCTCGCGCCGGGCGCCGGGCTTCGCCACGCGGCCGCCCTCGTCCAGCCGGCCGCGGTATTGCAGGCCAAGCTCTGCGTCGAAGCCGAAGAAGTCGGGCGTGCACTGGGCGTCATAGGCGCGCGCGACCGCCTGGCTCTCGTCGTGCAGATAGGGGAACGGAAAGCGATGCGCCTGGGCGAACTCGACCATGCGGTCGAAGCCGTCCTGCGGATGGCTTCGCGCATCGTTCGAGCAGATGGCGGCGACGCCGATCCCGTGCCGCATCAGTTCGCCGGCGTCACGGACGATCCGCTCTATGGCGCCCGTCACATACGGACAGTGATTGCAGATGAACATGATCAGCGTGCCCTTTGGGCCGCGGAGATCGCCCAGCCGGTACGTCTTGCCCTCCGTGGCGGGCAGCGCGAAGTCCGGCGCCTTCCAGCCGAAATCGCAGGCGGGAGTGGTGGCCATCATCTCTCTCCATGCATCGCTTCCCGAGACCTAGTGCGCAATTCCCAGCGCGGCAATGCGGCCCGAGCCGGTGGCGGGACCTGCCGAGCCAAACGGGGAACATGGCTGCGCCATTGATTCGCGCCCGCGCCTCAGTCTACCAAGCCCGCCTACCAAGCCCCGCCTACCAAGCCCCGCGCAGGAGGGCCTGATGACCAGCTTCAGCCGCCAGTTTCTGGACCATGCCGCCAGCGTCTGCGGACAGGTCGACGCCGCGCAGGTGGACCGCATCGCGACGGGCATCGCCGCGATCCGCGATGCGGGCGGCCGCCTATTCATCCTCGGCGTCGGGGGCAGCGCCTGCAATGCCGGCCACGCCGTCAGCGACTTCCGCAAGTTCTGCGAGGTCGAGGCCTACGCGCCCACCGACAATGTCGGCGAGCTGAGCGCGCGCACCAATGACGAGGGCTGGGAGACGGTCTTCGCGGGGTGGCTGACGGTCAGCCGCATCGGACCCAGGGATGCGGTCCTCGTCTTCTCGGTCGGCGGAGGCAATGCCGAGCGCAACGTCTCGATGAACCTCGTCCACGCCCTGCGCATCGCCAAGGAGCGCGGCGCCAGGGTCTTCGGCGTGGTCGGCCGCGACGGCGGGTTCACCGGCAGGGTCGGCGACGAGGTGCTGACCGTGCCCACGGTGGACGCGGCCCTGGTCACGCCGATCGCCGAGAGCTTCCAGGCGCTGATCTGGCATTGCCTGATCTGCCACCCGGCGCTGAAGAAGAACCCCACGAAGTGGTAGCGGCCCCGCCTGCGGCCTGCCGCGCCGGACGTCGCCATGGCCTGAGGGATGGCGGGACAATGGCGCGGCCATGGATCTGAGGGCCGGGCCCAAGCTCCGGCCGTCCGAGGCGGCCGCCGCGTTGATCGTCACGGCGGATGCGCGGTATCTGATGCAGCACCGCGACGAGAAGCCCGGCATCTTCTTCCCCGGCTGGTGGGGCTGCTTCGGAGGCGCCGTCGAGCCGGGCGAGACCCCGGAGGAGGCGATCCGCCGCGAGCTGGCCGAGGAGCTCGACTGGCGGCCCGCCCGGCTGGAGAGCTTCGCCGCGCTGGGTCTCGACTTCTCCTTCGCGGGCCATGGCGTCCTGCCGCGGCATTTCTTCGTGGCCGGGCTCGAGGAGCGCCAGGTCGCGACCATGCGGCAGGCCGAGGGGCAGGGCCTGGCGTTGATCCCGGGCGCGGAGCTTCTCGGCATGCCCCGCGTCATCCCCTATGACGCGACGGTCATCTGGCAGCACCTGACCCGCCACCGCTACTGAACGCGCCGGGTCAGCCGGCCGGCGACAGCTTTGCCTCGGCCAGACGCTCGTAATGCGGACGGCAGGCGTCTGCCACCGGCCGCAGCGCCGGCGGCAGCGGGCGGGCCGGGCGCGGCGCCGCGAACCCCGTCGAGCGCTCCACCGCCGCATACCAGTGCGCGGCCCAAACCCCATCGGTCGGCCGACGCCCCGGCGCCCAGGCAAGCATGGCCGGGTCGAAGGCCACCCCCAGCGCGGCGCAGAGCGCGCGCAGCATGCCCGCGGGGTCGGCCAGCACGTCGCGCGCCTCGATCACCGGCGGGGCGCTGCCCGTCAGCGCGCGGACATGGTCGTAGAGCGCGGCCTGCCGGGCAAAGCCCAGATCCTCCGCCCGCATCCCCTCCCATTTGTCGCGGAACGAGGCGGCGACCTCCTCGGGCGGCCGGATCAGGAAGGCGTGCCGCACCGCGGCCATCCAGCCGAGCGGCGCGCCCTCCACCATGTGCTGGCACATGTGCTTCTGGTAGACGATGGGCGCGCCTGCGCGGGTCGCGCAATCGTGCGCGACCGCGTCCCAACCGGTCGGGTGGGCGGCGATCACCTGCGCCGCCATCGGGTGGGGCAGCCCGGTCGCGGCGAGATAGGCCGCATAGAACGGCTCGTCCATCACGACCGTGTCCGCGCGGCTGTCCCAGGCGCGCATCATCGCCGTCGAGATGTTGCGCGGCCCCGACCACATGGCGATCCGGACGGTCTGCGGCACGGCGGCTTCCTTCCTGCTTGACGCAAACAGCGCAACGGACTCGGCCGATCGCTGTCAAGCCGGCCACAGCGGACGGCCTTGCCGGGTCCTTGTCGGGCGGCGCGGGTTGTTGCGGTGCCGGACCGATGCTACATGCCCGCGACCATGACGGACATCGCAGACGCCAGATTGACCCATCCCCGGCAAGAGCGGCTCGACAGCTGGCGCCGCCCGTTGGCCAGCACCTGGGACCGCCTGCGCGCCTGGTCGAACATGATCTTCGTGGACCACGGATTTTTCCGAATGGTCTACCTCAACCTGCACCGGATCTCGGACCGGGCCTGGCGATCTGCCCAGCCGACACCCTATCAGATCAAGCGCTTGGCGCGCCAGGGACTGCGCAGCGTCGTCTCGCTGCGGGGCGGGCAGAGCTTCGGCTCGCTGCCGCTCGAGATCGAGGCCTGCAATGCCGCCGGGGTGCACTTCGAGACCTTTGTCATGCGCTCGCGCGCCATTCCTACGGCAGCCGAGATCCGGGCCATGAAGGCGCTGTTCGACCGGCTGGAATACCCGGTGCTGTTCCATTGCAAATCGGGTGCCGACCGGGCGGGCATGATGGCGGCGCTCTATCTCGTGCTGCACGAGGGGCTTTCGGTGGCCGAGGCGCGCCGCCAACTGCACCTGCGCTTCGGCCATGTGCGGCACGGCAAGACGGGCGTGCTCGGCGCCTTCTTCGACGCCTACGAACGCGACCAACCGGACGGGGCGATGCCGCTGATGGAGTGGGTCGAGACGCGCTATGATCCGCAGGCCATCACCGAGGCCTTCCAGCCGCTGCGCGTCGGGCTCTTCGTCACGGACAAGCTGCTCCGGCGCGAATAGCGTTGACTTCCGGCTAACTCGGCTGGCGCAAGGATCGATTGGTTGTGGGCAATCCATCACGGAACGTGATATCACCGATCAGCAATTTCGGCGTGGACGCGGGCCCTGGGCCATCTAGCCTGCCAAGCTTGCGCGAATCTGCAGAGGCGACCTCATGAATCTCAACCGCGGCCGTGCCCTGACGTCGATGCCGGGCCCTTCGGTGATCCCCGACCGGGTGCTCGCCGCGATGCATGTCGCGATGCCCAACATCTACGAGGGCGCGCTGGTCGAGAAATCGAGCGGCGTCTTCGCCGACCTGCCCAAGGTCGCGCGCACGGCCGGCCGCGCCTTCATGGCCATCGCCAACGGCCACGGCGCCTGGGAGATGGCGTTGACGAACACGCTGCGGCGCGGCGACAAGGTGCTGGTGCTCGAATCCGGCCGCTTCGCGCTGGGCTGGGGCGAGCAGGCGCGCGTGCTCGGCTGCGAGGTCGAGGTGCTGCGGGCCAAGCCGCGCGGGCCCGTCGACCCGGCGGCGGTGGAGGCACGGCTGCGCGCCGACAAGGACCACGCGATCCGCGCCGTGCTGGTCGTGCAGATCGACACCGCCTCGGGCGTCTGGAACGACATCGCCGCCATCCGGCGGGCGATCGACGCGGCCGGCCACCCGGCGCTCTACATGGTCGACACGATCGCCTCGCTGGGCTGCGTGCCCTACGAGATGGATGCGTGGGGCGTCGACGTCACGGTCGGCGGCAGCCAGAAGGGGCTGATGGTGCCGCCGGGCCTGGGCCTCGTCTGGGCCAACGACAAGGCGCTGGCGGCGCATGAGACGGCCGAGCTGCGCACCCCCTATTGGGATTGGACGGCGCGGATGGCCGAGGGCGCGCATTATGTGCGCTATTGCGGCACGGCGCCGATCCAGCACATCCACGCCATGCGCGAGGCGCTGGACATGATCTTCGAGGAGGGGCTCGAGGCGATCTGGGCGCGCCACGCCGTCTTCGCCCGCGCCGTGCGCGCCGCCATCGAGGCCTGGTCGGTCGAGGGCGGGCTCGAGTTCAACGTCACCGATCCGGCGCACCGCTCGGACGCGGTGACGACGGTGCTGACCGGCCGCATCCACGGCGAGACGCTGCGCCGGATCTGCGAGGAGCGGTCAGGCCTGACGCTGGGCGTGGGACTCGGCGAGTTCGCCGACCGCGCCTTCCGCATCGGCCATATGGGCCATCTGAACCCGCCCATGGTGCTCGGCACCCTCGGCACGATCGAGGCCGGACTGCACGCCATGGGCGCCCGGATCGGCGGCTCGGGCGTCGCCGCCGCGGCTCAGGTCATCGGCGAGGCGCTGGCCGACCGCGCCGAGGCGCCCCGCGCGGCGCCGGCCCTGGCGGCGACCGGCTCCTGAGGCCCTGGGACCGCGCTCCGACGGCCGCCGCCGACCTCGCCATCACTCCTTGATGCCCGCCTCCATCCGCTGCAGCACGTTCTGCGCCGCGAGGCCCAGCTTGCCGCCCCGGTCGAGGCTGATGGCGCGGAGCAAGGCGTCGCGCGCGTCCTCGCGGTCTCCGAGCCGCGCCGAGACGCGCCCCCGCTCGAGCCAGGCGCTCGCGGAGTCGGGCGCGAGCTCGGTCGCGTGCTGCGAATTGTCGCGCGCTGCCACGAGGTCGCCCAGCCGGCGCTCTGCCGCCGAGCGCAGCACGAGGAGGCGCCCGGTCGGCCCGCCGTTCGCCATCGCTGCATCGAGTTCCGTCACGGCGCCGGACGCGTCGCCGTCAGCGAGCCGGAGAGCGGCGCTGAGCGCCATCGCGTCCTGGTCGCCCGGGGCGAGCGACAGGGCCTGATTGGCCGACGGCCCGCGCGGTCACGCCATCGCCCTCGTCGAGCAGCATCTCGCCCGCCTGCACCAGCACGTCGGCGCGCGCCTGCGGCGTCAGCTCGGGGTCCTCGGCGGCGATGTCCAGCAACTCGTCGATTGCCGCGGACGTCGCGCCCGTGGCGATCAGGGCGAGCGCGTGGCAGTGCCGGGCCGCGGCGCCGCCGCCGATATCGGCCCAGGCCGCCGCGTCGCGCTCGGCGCGCTCGGCGTCGCCTGCGATCAGGCCGACGCAGGCATCGTAATCCTCGACCGCGGCGGCCCGTCCCGCCATGCCGACCGTTGCCAGCGCCGCCACGACCAATCCCGGCGCCAAACCCGCTGCTCGCATTCTCTCGTTCCTGCCCTAATCTCCGCCACCGTCTATCGCGCTCAGGGGGGCTTGCCCATGTCGAACGTGCTGCTCAGTTTCGGCCACGGCTATTCGGCGCAGGCGCTGGCCGCCCGCCTGCTGGCGGAAGGCTGGCAGGTCATCGGCACGACGCGCTCGGCTGAGAAAGCCGAGGCGATCCGCGCGGCCGGCGCCGAGGCCGTGCTTTGGCCGCCCGCCGATCCGGGCGCGCTGGTCGACCGCGCGACGCATCTCCTTGCATCGGCCGCGCCAGATGCTGAGGGCGACCCGGTGCTGCGCCAATGCGGCGCGGCAATCGGGGCGGCGGCGCCGCGCATCGCCTGGGCGGGGTACCTGTCGACGACGGCCGTTTATGGCGATCGGGGCGGGGCCGAGGTCGACGAGGGATCGGAGTGCCGCCCCTCGAGCGAGCGCGGGCGCTGGCGTCTCGCCGCCGAACAGGCCTGGGCGGCAACGGGCCTGCCGCTGCACGTGTTCCGCCTTGCCGGCATCTACGGGCCTGGCCGCGGGCCCTTCGAGAAGCTGCGCGCCGGCCGCGGCGCAGCGCGTTGTGAAGCCCGGCCAGGTGTTCAGCCGCATCCATGTCGAGGACATCGCCGAGGTGCTGGCCGCCTCGATCGCCCGGCCGGCGCCGCGGCCCCATCCCGCGATCTACAATGTCTGCGACGACGAGGCGGCGCCGCCCGAGGACGTGATCGCCCATGCCGCGCGGCTCATCGGCCTGCCCGTGCCGCCGGCGGTGTCGTTCGAGGAGGCCGAGCTGTCGCCGATGGCGCGCAGCTTCTACGCCGAATCGAAGCGCGTCTCGAACCGGCGGATCCGCAAGGAGCTGGAGCGTGCGCCTGCGCTACCCGACCTATCGAGAGGGGCTCGCCGGTATCCTTGAGGCCGAAGGCAATGCCGCCACACCCGGTCCCCCGACCCGTCTCCGACGCGGAGAGGGGGGCGGCGGCTGAGGCGCAGGCCTGCCCTCCGCTTCGGCGGAGGCCGAGGGGACGTTCCCGTCAAGGCGCAGGCCTCAGCCGGCGTAGTCGACGCGCGCGTCTCCCGCCTGCATTCCGGGCCCCGCCCGGTCGAGACGCAGCTCGGCCAGGCCCCTGCCGCCGGCGACGGTGAAGAGCGTGCCCGCCGGCTTGCCGTCCGCCGTCACCGGCGTGCCGGGCGCGGCGCTGCCCTCGACGGCGACCTGCACCAGCCCGCGGCGCAGCGAGGCTTTGTGCTTCATGCGGGCCGTCACCTCCTGGCCGACATAGCAGCCCTTGCGGAAGTCGACGCCGTGCAGGCGCTCGAACCCCGCCTCGAGGATGAAGCTCTCCTCGGGGACCAGCTCGACCCCCGTCTCGGGCACGAGAAGCATCACCCGCAACGCGTCGTAATCCTGCCGACCGGAGGGCGCGGCCCCCGTATCGGCCAGCGCGATGTCGGGTTTTTCGGCGTAGAGGCGCCAGCCGAGCCCGCCCGCGCGCGGGTCGGGCACGGCGATCCCGTGGTTCGGCGCCCAGTTCGGCGCCTCCGGATGCCCGCCCGGGGTCTTGCCCGAGGCGTCGCGCTCGGGCCAGACCAGCGCGACGCCGAGCGCGCTCTCGCCCTCGACCTTGGCATCGCGCCGCAGGCAGTACATCCTCAGCCGCTGCGCGAGCGCCTGCGCGCGGTCGCGCGCCACGTCGATCAGCACGGCGCCCGCCTCCTCCCCTTCCAGCAGAAAGAAGTCGAAGAGGTACTTGCCCTGCGGCGTCAGCAGGGCGGCATAGACGGCCCGGCCGGGCCCCAGCCGCGCGACGTCGTTGGTCACGACGCCCTGCAGGACGTCGCGCGCGGCGCCGCCCGTCATGCGCAGCACCGCCCGGTTCTCGTCGACAAATCCGCGATACATCCGCAAGCTCCGTCGTCCCTCGCCCGCCCGATATAGAGGTGGCCGCGCCGGTGCCAAAGGATATAACGCCCGGCAACGCCGGTCCCGAGGCCTCTCATGCTACCCGATGCCAGCGCCCGTGCCGAGGGACGGGCGCCCCTGCCCTTTCTGATCTTCCTGGCGATGATGACCTCGGTCGTCGCGCTGACGATCGACGCCATCCTGCCGGCGCTCGACTCGATCTCGGCGGATCTGGGCTTCGCCGACGCCACCGACCGGCAGCTGCTCGTGCTCGCCGTCTTCGCCGGCATGGGGCTGGGCCAGCCGGTCTTCGGCCCGCTCTCGGACGCGATCGGCCGGCGCCCCGCCGCCATAATCGGCTGGGCGCTCTATGCCGTCGGCACCGTCGTCGCGATGCAGGCCGGCGACCTCTGGTGGATCGTCGCCGGCCGCGTGCTGCAGGGGATCGGCGCCGCCGGGCCGCGCGTGGTCGCCACCGCGATCGTGCGCGACCTCTATGGCGGCCGGGCGATGGCGCGCATCGTCTCGCTGATCATGACGGTCTTCATGCTGGTGCCGATGTTCGCGCCGCTGATCGGCCAGGGGCTCGAGGCGCTGGCCGGATGGCGGGCGATCTTCGGCCTCTATCTCGCCATGGCGTTCGTCTGCGCGGGCTGGCACCTCTCGCTGCCCGAGACGCTGCCGCTCGCCGCACGCCGGCCGCTGCAGCTCGTTCCCGGTGGCGCGCGCTTTCGCCGAGGTGCTGACGACGCCCAGCACCATGCTCTACACCGCCGGCGCCGGCATGATCTTCGCCGCCTTCGCCGCCTTCCTGGCCTCGGCCCAGCAGGTCTACGAGGAGATCTTCGGGCTCGGGGCCCTGTTTCCGGTGGTCTTCGCGCTGATGGCGCTGGTCTTCGCGCTTGCCCAGTTCACCAACAGCCGGCTGGTGATGACGCTCGGCATGCGCTCGCTGTGCCGGATCGCCGCCGCGATGGTGGTGACGGCCGGCCTGGCGGCGATCGCGGCTGAATGCCTGGCTGACCGGCCCGATGCCGCTCTGGCTGTTCCTGTTGCTGCTGAGCCCGATCTTCGTCGGCGCGGCGCTGCTGTTCTCCAACCTGACGGCCCTGGCGCTCGAGCCGCTCGGCCACATCGCCGGCACCGCCTCGGCCGTCGTCATGTCGATCTCGACGCTCGGCCGCCGTGCCGTTCGGCCGGCTGGTGGCCGAGCAGGTGCAGGGCACGCCCATGCCGCTTTTCGCCGGCTTCGCCGGCTTCGGCGTGCTGACCTTGCTGGCGGTGCTGGCTGCCGATCGGGCGCGCCGGGCGTGAGGGCGCCCGTCTCGGTCGTCATCCCGACGCTGGACGCGGCCGGCCGGATCGGCCCCTGCCTCGGTGCGCTGGGCGAGGGGGTCGCCGGGTTGATTCGCGAGGTCATTCTCGCCGATGGCGGCTCGGCTGACGCGATCGCCGAGGTCGCCGATGCGACCGGCGCGCGGCTGGTCCGCGGCCCACGCGGCCGGGGCACGCAGCTCGCCGCCGGCGCGCGCGCCGCATCGCGGGCCGTGGCTTCTGTTCCTGCATGCCGACACGGTGCTGGCGCCCGGCTGGGCCGGGGCCGCCCGCCGGCACATCGAGGGCGGGCCCGAGCGCGCCGGCTATTTCCGGCTCGCCTTCGATTCGCCCCACCCGATGGCGCGGCGTGACCGCCTGCTGGGCCAACCTGCGCGCGCGCGCTTTCGCCTGCCCTATGGCGACCAGGGGCTGCTGATCGCACGCGCGCTCTACGACCGCATCGGCGGCTATCCCGAGATCCCGCTGATGGAGGACGTGGCGATCGCCCGCCGGCTCGGCCGCCGCCTGGTGCCGCTCGATGCGCGTGGCCGTCACCTCGGCCGAGCGCTATGCGCGCCAGGGCTGGGTCCGGCGCGGCGCCCGCAACCTTTCGACGCTGGCGCTCTGGTTCGCCGGCGTCAGCCCCGAGCGCCTCGCCGAGCGCTATCGCCGCTGATGCGCCCGACGCTCGTCGATCTTCGTCAAGGAGCCGCGGCCGGGCCGCGTCGAAGACCCGGCTGGCGCGCGGCATCGGCGCGGTTGCGGCGGCCTGGTGGTTCCGCCATCAGTCGGCCGCGGCTGATCGCCCGGCTGGCGCGCGACCGGCGCTGGCGCACCGTTCTGGCCGTGACGCCCGACGCCGAGGGGCTGCGCAGCCGCGTCTGGCCCGGCCAGATCCCGCGCGCGCCGCAGGGCGGCGGCGATCTCGGCCGGCGGATGGCCCGCTTCCTGCGCCGTGAGCCGGGGACGCGCATCGCGCCGGGCCCCGTCGCCGTGGTCGGCGCCGACCTGCCGGAGCTGCGCGCCGGCCACGTCGCCAGGCGTTCCGCCTGCTGCGGCGCCACGACGCGGTGCTGGGCCCGGCGACCGATGGCGGCTATTGGCTGATCGGCCTCGGGAGGCGTCGCGCGGTGCCGCGCGATCTGCTCGACGGCGTGCGCTGGTCGACCGACGCACGCGCTGGCCGACACGCTGGTCGCGGCTGCGCCATCTGGACGTCGCGTCTCGCCGCGACGCTGCGCGACGTCGACAGCGCGGAGGATCTCGGCTGCCGCTGGTCAGCGGAATTTCACCGCGCCGGCCTTGCAAAATGACCGCCGGTGCCCGGTACGGGATGGACCGACCAGCAGGAGACGCAGCATGGCCGACGGAACGCCCAGAGCCACGGGCCGAGCCACGGCTCGACCTCTCGCCGCATGTCTCGGACGAGATCCGGCGCACCACCTGCTACATGTGCGCCTGCCGCTGCGGCATCAACGTGCATCTGCGGCACAGCGCGAACGGCGCGCCGATCGTCAGCTATATCGAGGGCAACCGCGACCATCCGATCAATCGCGGCGTGATCTGCGCCAAGGGCAGCGCCGGGATCATGCAGCACTATTCGCCCGGCCGGCTGATGAAGCCGCTGCGGCGCATCGGCCCGCGCGGCTCGGGCGCAGTTCGAGGAGATCAGCTGGGAGGAGGCGCTGCAGACCGCCGTCGCGTGGCTGCAGGCCCGTCCGCGAGAAGGACCCGTCGAAGCTCGCCTTCTTCACCGGGCGCGACCAGTCGCAGTCGCTGACCTCTTGGTGGGCGCAGCAGTTCGGCACGCCGAACTATGCCGCGCATGGCGGCTTCTGCTCGGTCAACATGGCGGCTGGCGGCATCTACACGCTGGGCGGCGCGTTCTGGGAGTTCGGCTCGCCCGACTGGGACCGAACCAAGCTGTTCATGATCTTCGGCGTCGCCGAGGACCATGACTCGAACCCGATCAAGATCGGCATCGGCGGGCTGAAGTCGCGCGGCGGCCGGGTGATCGCGGTCAACCCGGTGCGGACGGGCTACAATGCGGTGGCCGACGAATGGGTCGGCATCACGCCCGGCACTGACGGCCTGTTCGTGCTGGCGCTGGCCCACGAGCTGCTGCGCACCGGCCACGTCGACGTCGACTATCTGGCGCGCTGGACCAATGCCGGCTGGCTGGTCAGCCGCGCGCCGGGCGCCGGGCTTCGGCCTCTTCGTCCGCGACGCGGATGGCAAGCCCGTGGTGCGGGACAGGGCCACGGGCGAGCTCGCGCCCTTCGACCGGGCGGGCGTGCGCCCGGCGCTGAAGGGCGAGACGGCGGGGCCGGACGGCACGCGCTGCGTGCCCGTCTTCGAGCTGATGGCGCGCAAATACCTCGAGCCCGACTACGCGCCCGATGCGGTGGCCGAGCGCTGCGGCGTGCCGGCCGCGACGATCCGCCGGATCGCCGCCGAGCTGGCCGACACCGCCTTCAACCAAAGCTGGGAGGTCGCCACCCCCTGGACCGATTTCCGCGGCGAGCGGCACGAGAGCGTCACCGCGCGCCCGGTCAGCTTCCACGCCATGCGCGGCGTCTCGGCGCATTCGAACGGCTTCCAGACCTGCCGGGCGATCCACGTCCTGCAGCTGCTGCTCGGCGCCGTCGAGCGGCCGGGCGGCTTCCGCTTCAAGCCGCCCTACCCCAAGCCTGTCGAGGCGCACCCGATCCCGCATGGCGCGGTCATGCGAAACGCCCCGCTCGGCGGGCCGCATCTGGGGTTTGTGCGCGGGCCAGAGGATCTGTGCCTGAAGGAGGACGGCAGCCCGGCGCGCATCGACAAGGCGTTCACCTGGGAGGCGCCGATGTCGGCGCACGGGATGATGCACATGGTCATCTCGAACGCCCATGCCGGCGACCCGTACCCGATCGACGTGCTGTTCTTCTATATGGCCAACATGGCCTGGAACTCGTCGATGAACACCGAGGGCGTGCTCGCCATGCTTTCGGACAAGCGCGAGGACGGCGAGTACAAGATCCCCAAGATCATCTACACCGACGCCTATTCCTCCGAGATGGTCGCCTATGCCGACCTGGTGCTGCCCGACACGACCTATCTCGAGCGGCACGACTGCATCTCGATGCTCGACCGCCCGGTGGGAGAGGTCGACGCCGCCGGCGACGCCATTCGCTGGCCGGTGGTCGAGCCCGGGACGCAGGCCCCCGAAGGTGGCACGCGCGACGTGCGCTGCTTCCAGTCGGTGCTGCTCGACCTCGGCGTGCGGCTGGGCCTGCCCGGCATGCTCGACGACGAGGGCCGTCCGCGCTATCGCGACTATGCCGACTACATGGCGAACCACCAGCGCCGGCCGGGCGTCGGCCCGCTGGCCGGCTGGCGCGGCAATGGCGACAGCCACGGGCGCGGCGCGCCGAACCCGGAACAGCTGCAGCGCTACATCGAGAACGGCGGCTTCTGGCAGGCGCACATTCCGGAGGAATGCCGCTGGATGCGGCCCTTCAACACCGCCTATCAGGACTGGGCGGTCGAGATGGGCTTTTTCGACAAGCCCTTTCCCTACGTCTTCCAGATCTATTCCGAGCCGCTGCGCAAGTTCCAGCTCGCGGCCGAAGGCCATGGCGAGCGCCAGCCGCCCGAGCATTTGCGCGACCGGCTGAAGCAGGCCATGGACCCGCTGCCCGTCTGGTGGGAGCCGTTCGAGCAGGCCGCAATCGACGTCAGCCAGTATCCGCTGCACGCCATCACCCAGCGCCCGGCGGCGATGTATCACGCCTGGCACAGCCAGAACGCCTGGCTGCGGCAGATCCACGGCGAGAACCCGCTCTACGTGCCGGGGCCTGTCTGCGACGCGGCCGGGCTGAAGACGGGCGATTGGGCCTGGGTGATCTCGCACCATGCCCGCATCAGGGTCCCGGTCGTGCGCATGGAGGCGGTGAACCCGCGGACGCTCTGGACTTGGAACGCCATCGGCAAGCGGCAGGGCGCCTGGGCGCTGCACGACAACGCGCCCGAGGTGAAGCGCGGCTTTTTGCTCAATCACCTGATCCACGAGCTCCTGCCGCCCAGGGGCGACGGGCTGCGCTGGGCCAATTCGGACCCGGTGACGGGCCAGGCCGCCTGGTACGATCTGCGCGTGCGCATCGAGAAAGCCGAGGACGGGGGCCGCGCGGAACCCGACACCGGTGCTCAGTCTTCTCCGGTCGGCAGAGGCCCTGCCGAAGTGGCTTTCGGAGAGGAGTGGACATGCCCAGAGGGTTCATCGCAATGACCGCGGCCGTGATCGCCGCCCTGTTGCCCCAGCCGGGCCGCGCCATCGAGGATATCGACGGGCTCTGGCGCAGCCCTCCACGCAAATCGGGCGCCTGGATCACGGTGCGCGTCGGCCCATGCGCAGGCGCGCCCGCGCAGCGCTGCGGCGTCGTCGAGGGCGCCCATGACGGGGCGAATCCGGAGGTGGTGGGCGACCTCGTCTTGCGCGGCCTCGAGCCGCAGGAGGATGGCAGCTGGGCCGAAGGCAGGATCGTCCGCCCGATCGAGGGCACGGCCTATCGCTCGCGCGTGCATCTGGCTGCGCCGGAGATGCTCCGTGTCGAAGGATGCGCGATCCTCGGGCTCGTTTGCCGGGACCAGACGTGGACGAGGATCGAATGAGCAAAGCCGGAAGCAGCCGATGACCAGCCTGCCGGAGCGCACCGAGCGCAAGCTCGGGCTGGTGATTGATCTCGACATCTGCGTCGGCTGCCATGCCTGTGCGGTCAGCTGCAAGGAGTGGAACACCGGCGGCTATGGCGCGGCGCTCTCGGACCAGAACGCCTATGCCGCCGAGCCGTCCGGCACCTGGCTGAACCGCATCCACCATTTCGAGGTGCAGCCGCTGGATGCCCCCGCGCAGATCGTGCACTTCCCCAAATCGTGCCTGCACTGCGAGGACGCACCCTGCGTCACCGTCTGCCCAACCGGCGCGTCGTACAAGCGGGCCGCGGACGGCATCGTCCTGGTCAACGAGGACGCCTGCATGGGCTGCGGGCTTTGCGCCTGGGCCTGTCCCTACGGCGCGCGCGAGCTCGACGCCAAGGCAGGGGTCATGAAGAAGTGCACGCTCTGCGTCGACCGCATCTACAACGAGAACATTCCCGAGGTGGATCGCATCCCCGCCTGCGTGCGCGCCTGCCCGACGGGGGCGCGGGCCTTCGGCGACCTCGCCGACCCGGCCTCGGATGCGAGCCAGCTGGTCGCCGAGCGCGGCGGGCTCGACCTGATGCCCGAGCAGGGCACCAGGCCCGTCAACAAGTACCTGCCGCCGCGCGACCGGGACGCCGTCGCGCGACCAGGGCTGGCGGCCTTGGCCGAGCCCGAGGCGACGGGGTTCCTCGGCTGGCTCGACCGCGCACTCGAGCGCCTCGGCTGACATGCATCCCGCGCCGTCGATGATCGTCTTTACCGTGCTGACGGGCGTCGGCCTCGGCATGGTGTTCTGGGTCGGGCTCGGCCTCGCCGGGGGGGCCGGCTGGGCGGCGGTCGTGATCGCGCTGCTGCTGGCCGGGCTGGGCGGCGTGGCCTCGATGGGGCACCTCGCCCGGCCATCGGCCGCCTGGCGCGCCTTCAGCCAGTGGCGGTCCTCGTGGCTGAGCCGCGAGGCCTGCCTGTTGGTCGCCACGATGGCCGTCTTCGTGATCTATGCCGGGCTCTGGCTGATCGGCGACTTGCGATTTGCGCCGCTCGGCTGGATTGCCGCGGCATTGGCGCTGGCCACGGTCTATGCGACCGCGATGATCTACGCGCAGCTGCGCACCGTGCCGCGCTGGAGCGGCACGCCGACCCCGTCGCTGTTCCTGGCGACCGGGCTCGCCGGCGGGCTGGTCGCGGTCGGCGCGGCGGACGGGCTCTCGGGCGCGGGCGCGCCGGTCTGGGCCGTGCTGCTGGCGCTGGTGCTGGCGGCGGCGGTCGCCATCTGGTGGCAGACCCGGGCCGCCGGCGCTCGGCGCGGGCTCGAGGGCTCGTCGATGGAAACGGCGACGGGGCTCGCCGGCCGCGGCCGCGTCCGGCTGTTCGAGCCGCCGCACACCGGGCCGAACTACCTCCTGCGCGAAATGGCTTTCGAGGTCGGCCGGAGCCGCGCCTACCAGATCCGCTGGCTGGGCGCGCTGTTCGGCTATCTGCTGCCGATCCTGCTAGCGCTGATGGCGCTGCCCTTCGGCGGCTGGCTGCTGGTACCTGCGCTGTTGAGCCATATCGTCGGCCTGCTGGCCATGCGCTGGCTGTTCTTCGCCGAGGCCGAGCATGTGCAGGCGCTCTATTACGGGATGCGGTGATCCGGGGGTAGGTTGCACCCACCCTACGAAAACGGCGTCGGTCGCGTTATCTCCCTCGGATGCGCGCTTTCGCCCGACTGCTCGAGAACCTGCTCTTCACGCCGGGGCGCAACGCCAAGCTGGCGCATCTGGCCGAGTATTTCACCACCACGCCCGACCCAGACCGCGGCTGGGCACTGGCGGCGCTGGCCGGCGAGCTGGCGCTGCCCTCGGTCACGCCCCGGCGCATCCGCGGCATGGCCGAGGAGCGGGTCGATCCGGTGCTGTTCCGCCTCTCCTACGACTATGTCGGCGACCTGGCCGAGACGGTGGCACTGATCTGGCCGGCGGGCGAGGCGGCCGCCGATCCGCCGCGGCTGGGCGAGGTGGTCGAGGCCTTCGCCGGCGCCGGCCCGGTCGAGGCCGGCAATTTGCTCGCCCGGTTCTGCGACCGCCTCAATGCCTCCGAACGGTTCGCGCTGATCAAGCTAGCCAACGGCAACATGCGTGTCGGCGTCTCGGCGCGGCTCGTGCGCACCGCGCTCGCGCGCCTGGCCGAGGCGCATCCCGGCCGGTCGCTCGCCCGCATCGAGGAGCTGTGGTTCGGCCTGCACCCGCCCTACACCTCGCTCTTCCGCTGGCTCGAGGGCGGGGCGGAGCCGTCCGTCGACCTCGCACTCGCCTTCCGGCCCGTCATGCTGGCCAACCCGCTCGACGAGGCGCGGCTGGCCGAGCTGCATCCGGGAGAGTTCATCGCCGAGTGGAAATGGGACGGCATCCGCATCCAGGCCTCGGCCTATGGCGACGAGCGACGCCTCTTTACCCGGACGGGCGACGATATCGGCCAATCCTTTCCCGACATAATCGACAGCATGGATTGGCAAGGCACGGTGGACGGCGAGCTCCTCGTCGTACGCGAGTCCGAAGTTGCGCCCTTCGCCGACCTGCAGAGGCGACTCGGCCGCAAGCGCGTCGGCGCGAAGCTTTTGGCCGAAAGCCCGGCGCATCTGCGCCTCTACGACATCCTGCACGACGGCGACGAGGACCTGCGCGACCTGCCTCTCGTCGAGCGCCGGGCCCGCCTCTCCGACTGGCTCGACCGGCATGCGCCCCGGCGCACCGACTGCTCGGAGGCGATCGATTTCGCGAGCTGGGACGAGCTGGCGACGATCCGCTCGCAGGCGCGCGTCAACGGCCAGGAAGGGCTGATGCTCAAGCGCCGCGATGCGCCTTATGTCGGCGGCCGCCCGATGGGCCCCTGGTTCAAGTGGAAGCGCGACCCGCTGACCGCCGACTGCGTGCTGGTCTATGCCCAGCGCGGGCACGGCAAGCGGTCGTCCTACTACTCGGATTACACTTTCGCGGCCTGGCGCGACGGCGCAGGCGGGCCCGAGCTCGTGCCCGTCGGCAAGGCCTATTTCGGTTTCACCGACGAGGAGCTGCTCCAGCTCGACCGCTGGGTCCGCAACAACACGACCGAGCGCTTCGGCCCGGTCCGCGCCGTGCGTCCGGCCCTGGTGCTCGAGGTCGCCTTCGATGCCGTGCAGCGCTCGGACCGCCACAAATCGGGCATCGCCATGCGCTTTCCGCGGGTCAGCCGCATCCGCTGGGACAAGCCGGCCGACGAGGCCGACCGGCTGGAGACGCTTGTCGGCCTGATCGCGGGGTGACGGCGCTCAGATCGCCTCGACCGCGATCCGTTCGGGATAGAAGGCGAGATGGCCGGCGATCGCCTCGGCGGCGGGCTTCGGCTTCTCATAGGACCAGGCGCCGTTCTCGATGCGCTCGGAGACGCCGACCAGGTGGTAATGCGTGGCATCACCCTTGTGCGGGCAATGCGTCACCTTGTCGGACGGGTCGAGGAACTCCATCGCGACGTCGCCGCGCGGGAGGTAATAGACCAAATCATAGCCGTTTTCGCGCAGGAGGAGCGCGTTCCGGCTCTCGGCGATGATGCCGTCGCCCGTGCGGACGACGATGACGCCGCGCGCCGGCTCGATCGTGAACTTCTCTGCCATGCAGACCCCTTTCGGTTTGCGGCGTTCTAACCGCGACGCGTGACAGTTGCAGCCGCTAAAGCGGGGCGCAGGCGGAATTCCAGCCACTGCCGGACCGCGCCGTCCAATTGCGGCCCGATGCGCGCCAGCACCTCGGCGTGATAGGCGTCGAGCCAGCCACGCTCCTCGGCATCGAGCAGCTCGGCCGCGATCAGGCGCCGGTCGATCGGGCACCAGGTCAGCGTCTCGAAGCCCAGCATGGGCCGCTCGCCGCCCTCGGGCACCGAGGGCTCGGTCACGATCAGCAGGTTCTCGATGCGGATGCCCCAGGCGCCCTCGCGATAATAGCCGGGCTCGTTCGACAGGATCATGCCGGGCTCGAGCACGGCCTCGCCGCGCCGCGAGAGGCTGGCCGGCCCTTCGTGCACGTTCAGGCAGGCGCCGACCCCATGCCCCGTGCCGTGGTCGTAGTCGAAGCCTGCTCGCCACAGCGCGGCGCGGGCCAGCGGGTCGAGGTCGCGCCCGCGCATGCCGGCGGGCCAGCGGGTCCGGCTGATCGCGATCATGCCCTTCAGCACGAGCGTGAACAGGCGCCGCTGCTCGTCCGTCACAGAGCCGGTGGCGATCGTCCGGGTGATGTCGGTCGTCCCGTCCTCGTATTGCGCCCCGGAATCGACGAGCATCAGCTCGCCCGGTTGCAGCGTGCGGTTCGACGCGCGGTTCACGCGATAATGCGGCAGGGCGGCGTTCGGCCCGGCCCCGGCAATGGTGTCGAAGGCGATGTCGTGCAGCTTGCCGGTCTCGGCCCGCATCCGCTCGAGCCGGGTCGCGATGCCGATCTCGGTCAGCGCCTCGCCGGCCGCCAGGGCGCCGTCGAGCCAGTGCAGGAAGCGCACCATCACCGCGCCGTCGCGCAGATGCGCGGCATGCATGCCGCCCAACTCGGCCGCGTTCTTGCGCGCCTTGGGCAGCAGGCAGGGATCGCGCCCCCAGATGATCTTGCCACCCTGCGCCTCGAGTGCGCTCGGCGAACCACAGCGGGCAGCTCGTCTCGTCCAGCAGGACGGGGCCGCGCAGCCCCGCGATCAGCTCGGGCAGGGCGTCCGGCGCATGCACGGCGACCTCGTTGCCCAGGTGCTCGCGCACCTCGCCGCCGATCTTGTCGGGGTCCATGACCAGATCGGCCCGGCCGTCCTCGTGCAGCACGCCGAAGCCCTGCGCGACCGGCGACCGCGCCAGGTCCGAGCCGCGGATGTTCAACAGCCAGCACAGGCTTTCCGGCATCGTCAGCACGGCCGCCTTGGCGCCCTGCGCCCGGATCTCGCCGGCGATACGCGCCCGCTTGGCGCTCGCCTCCTCGCCCGCCAGTTCCACGGGGTGGATGCGCACCGAACCGGCCGGCGGCGGCGGCTGGTCGCTCCAGGCCGCGTCGAGCGGGTTCGCCGCCAAAGCGACGAGCGCCGCGCCCGCCCCTTCCGCGGCCGCCCGGATCTTGTCGATCTCGGCCCGGCCATGCAGCCAAGGGTCATAGCCGATCCGCTCGCCGCCCTTCAGCGCCGCCGGCAGCCATTCGGCCGGCGTCGTCTTGTGGACGGGCACGATCTCGAAGATGTCCGTGTCCGTCTGCAGACGGGCCTGCACCAGATAGCGGCCATCGACGAACAGCGCCGCTCGCCCGGGCAGGACGATCGCGGTGCCGGCCGAGCCGGTGAAGCCGGTCAGCCAGGCCAGCCGCTCGTCATGCGGGGCGACCGTCTCGCCCTGATAGGCGTCGGCGCGCGGAACCACGAAATCCGTCGGCGCCCGCATCGCGAAGGCTCTGCCGCAGTGCTTCCAGCCGCTCGCGGCACTGCGCCGAGCCGCCGGACACGTCGAAACTCTGAAACATCGAGACAGCTCCATCCGATCGCGGCGCGACCGTGGCGCGCGCCAAACTGTTGCGCAAGTGCAAAACCCGCAGATTCCTTGGGTCCTGATATCCACATGCCGCTTGCGTCAACCATCGTTAATGGCGAAATGCGCGGAGACGAATGCGGCACGGGTGCTCGAACGCCCGGCCGAGGCCAAAAACAAGGACCAGGGGCAGTAGAGATGAAGGTGCGCGCGTTTGTGTCAGCCATCGTGCTGTGCACGGTGCCGATCGTGGCCGGGGCGGACCGCTCAGCGGATCCGGCGCATGGCTACTGGCTGACGGAGAATCGCAAGGCGATCGTTCGGTTGGCGCCCTGCGGGTTCGATACCTGCGGGCAGATGGTCTGGGTCGAGAACGCCGTCGACAACACTGGCCAGCCCAAGCGCGACGTGAAGAACACGGACGCCGCGAAACGGCAGCGGCCGATCTGCGGGCTCGAGCTCGTCGGCGGCTTGATCAAGGCCGATGAAGGCACCTGGCAGGACGGATGGCTGTACAATCCGCGGGACGGCGGAACCTACTCGGCAGAGATCCGGACCGTCTCGCAGTCCGAGCTCGAGGTGCGCGGCTATCTCGGCATCTCCGTGCTGGGCAAGAGCCAGATCTGGACCCGCGTCGGCGACGATCGCGGCGGCTGCACGCTCTGACGATCAGGCGTCCGGCGGCCATGCGAGCCAGGCCCCGGCAAGCTCGGCCAGCTCGTCGGGATCGAACCCGATCAGCAGGCTGAGCCGGTCGCCCTGCGCGTTGGTGGCATAAATGCGTTCGGCCATCCGCCCACGCCGGAAGCCCACCTTCCGGGTCGAGCCGGTGAAGAGGCCGTCGGCGCCGTCAAGACGAACGATCACGTCCGAGCCGGTCCCGTGCTCGACCTCGCCGACGACGCGCGAGATATCGCGCAGGACGATCTTTCCGTCGGCCTCCTCCTCGGCGACGAGCATGCCGTCGAGCCCCAGGGATCGCGACTTGATCCGCGCGGAGGTGCCGGTCGCATAAGTCACCTCCTCGCGCGGGACGAGGAGCACCGATCCCGCGGCGACAAGCCGGCAGCCGCAACCGTGGTCGACCTGGTCGAGGCAGCGCCGCAACGCGTCCGCGGCGACGTCGGCGATCGGCGTTTGCGGCGGGGCCGCGACGGCGAGTGCTACGGGGCAGAACTCGGCCGGCTCGCCACGGACCAGGACGCGCTGCGGCGGCGTAGACAGGAAGGCGCGCCCGTCGGCCGATCCGCTCAGCCAGGGCAGCTCGTCGGCGCTGACCAAGCGGGCGTCGGCGCGTTCGCGCAGGGTCTGCGGTGCGAGGTTGTGCATGATCTGCCGCGCCGTCGCGATCGCATCGGCATCCTTGGCCGTCACCGCCGGCGGGTGGTCCAGCACCAGGATCTCCTGGCTGTTCAGCTCGGAGGGCGTGCGGGCATGCTGCGAGCCGGCGTCGGGCACCTCCGGCATGACGGGCACGGCACAACCGGCAAGCGCCAATCCCAGCAGGATTGCACCTGCCCGGAGCGGACCGAGGCTTAGGCCGCGCATCGAATCATGTCACGCAGTGAAAGGACCCTCTTGCGGCCCGGCTCGGGATATTATCATTTACTATCTTAGCAGGCACGGGTCGAGGTGATATCAAAGAGACTCGGGTTTCGGGAGGGGTCGAATTTTGAAAGACGCAGACAGGGGGGAAGGTGCCGTCGTCGCCGGACATGTCAAGTGGTATGACGCTGTCAAGGGCTACGGCTTCGTCGTTCCGGAGGACGGCGGATCGGATGTGATGGTGCACGCATCCTGCGTGCGCGCGTTCGGCCGCGTGGCGCTGTGCGAGGGCGCGCATGTCCGGCTGGTCGCGACGACCAGCACGCGGGGGCTGCAGGCGCAGAAGCTCGTCGAGGTCCACGAGCCGGAAGGCGGCCCGGCGCCGGGCTTCGCCGAGGACGCGCGGCCGACGGAGTTTCTCGGCCCGGACGTCGAGGCCGGTCCCCTGCAGCCGGCTCGCGTGAAGTGGTTCGACAAGCAAAAGGGCTTCGGCTTCGTCAACGTCTTCGGCAGGGACGAGGATGTCTTCGTTCACATGGAGACGGTGCGCCGCTGCGGCTTCCAGGATCTGGCCAGCGGCGAGGGCATGGCGGTGCGCATCTTCCGCGGGCCGCGCGGCATGATGGTGGCCGAGCTCCGTTTGTGGGAGACCGCCGTCCAGGATTGAGCGCCGGTCGCTCCCGCGGGCATCGGTATTTTCTCGACGCCGCGGAAGGCAGTTCATCCCGCGGCGACCGCGATCCGCGAGTACTTCGCCCCCTCGAGGCTCGCGCCGATCAGCAGCCCGTCTTGATTGAAGACTATGCCAATCACCGGTTTGTTCACGACTTTCGAGCTGGTCTGGAACGTTCGCCCGTCGCCCGGCCAGGTCACCTCGGCATCGGCGCCGACCTTCCAACCATCGGTGCGCTGAAAGCGGTCGAGCGCCTCCTGCGTCATGAAGAACAGCGCGTGACTCGTCGTCTGGGCGCCGAACTGCAGCCCGAACGAGAGCGACACGACCGAATAGTAGCCTGCCGCCGGCGGCATCCGCCCCGTCGCGACACCGGTCAGCAGCGCCCCTTCGCCATAGGCGCCGCCGAAGAAGAAGCCGCTCTTCAGGACGCTCGGCATCATCAGCATTCCAGGGGCGCGGGCGGCCAGCTCGCGCGTGTCGGGCATCTGCGCGAACATCCGGTCCAGCCCCATTTGCACCTGGTTGTCGATGTTGGCGCGGTTAGATGCCGATGCCGGACCCGCAATCGCAATCCCCGCCGCTCCCACGAGGAGGCTTCGCCTGTTCAACATGTCCTGTTCCTCACTGCTCGATCGCTTGGCGGTTGCGTCCGCCTTTCCCGCGATTGTGATATGCTTATAGTAGCATGAAATTCTTGCATACAGGAGATCCGCCGTGCGCCGCATCGACGTCGATCCCTCGGTCAACGTGTTGGGAGAGCCGCTCGAGCCTTGCTCGACCGATCCGATGACCGGGTTCTTCCGCAATGGCAGTTGCGACACCTGCGCCGAGGATCAGGGCAGCCACACAGTCTGTGCGGTGATGACAGCGGGTTTTCTGGCTTTCTCGCGCTCGGTCGGTAACGACCTCTCGACGCCGAATCCGCAGTTCGGCTTCGAGGGGCTGTCGCCCGGCGACCAATGGTGCCTGTGCGCGGCGCGCTTTCTGCAGGCATACCAGGCGGGGAGGGCGCCGCGCGTCCGGTTGCGCTCGACGCATCGCCGGGCGCTCGAGATCGTCCCGCTCGACGCCCTGCGCGAGTTCTCGGTCGAGCGCAACTGATCGAGGTTGCAGCGCAACATCGCGGTCCGGCGCGCGCATTGTTCAATGTCAGGGAACATTTTCAAGCTGCAAAAGTTAATGATTTTGCTGCAGAATCGCTCTTACCGAGCCCGCCGGGCCCGTGCCGGAACGCACGCCGGCGGGTAGCGCAAACGAGCAGAAGGAGAGGCCTCAGGAGAAAACAAATGCGTTGTGCCGACAATGACTTCAGCCGCCAGCTGGCGGGCTATTCTCTTGCGACCGCGGAAATTTTCTACCGCATGCCCGATGCGCGGGGCATCCTGCAGACTTTCATCTGGCAACAGTACGATATGGCGCCTCGCTTCCCCGAGCTGCGCAGGTTCCTGAACTTCTGGACGCGCGAGCTCGACGGCCCCATCCACTCGGTGCGGCTGGCGCATGCGGCGCTGATCCGGCCGACGGAATTCCGCTTCGCCGACCACGAGCTGACCGTGCACTGATTCGTCTGCGACGGCCGGTCTTTCTGACAGGCCTGTCACACGAGGGTGATTGGCGGTCTCCGGGCGCCATGGCTATGGTCCCAACCATGCCCCCCATGAGAAGCATCCTCGCCGCGCTGTTCCTGTTTGCCCCCGCGGGGCCGGCCAGCGCGGGAGACAACGTCGTGATGGTCGAGCTCTTCACCAGCCAGGGTTGCTCGAGCTGCCCGCCAGCCGACACGACCCTTGCCGAACTGGCCGAACGCGACGACATCCTCGCGCTGTCGCTGCATGTCGACTATTGGGACTATCTCGGCTGGCAGGACACCTTCGCCCAGGCCGAGCACACGGCGCGCCAGGCGGATTACCGCGACAAACTGGGCGGGCGCGTGCTGTTTACCCCGCAGGTCATCGTGGACGGCACGCTCAGCATGCCCGGCTACAAGCAGTCGGCCATCGAGAACGCGATCGACAAGGCGGCGCGGGCGGGGCATCCCGCCTCCATCACGATCGAGCGCCAGGACGGCATGCTGAATGCCGAGATCCTCGGCCAATCCGACGGCGGGCCCTGCACGATCTGGGTCGCCTCCTATGACCGCGAGGCGACGGTCGATATCGATCGCGGCGAGAATGCCGGGCGCACCTTCACCTATCACAACGTCGTCGAGAAGCTGTTGAAGGTGGGCCCCTGGCACCCGCCCGCGCCGGCCAGCCTGCCCCTGCCGCAGCCGGGGCCCGGCGATGGGGTCGCTATCTGGCTTCAGGACGACCGGTCCGGCCGCATCCTCGCCACCAGCTTCGTCGAGGAGTGACTCAGCCGCCCGACCCCAGATGTCGGGGCAGGTCGTCGGCGATCTCGAACCAGGGCAGCCTTTCGGCCGCGAAGACATGCGCCGTCGGACAATAGGCGCCCGGATCGTCCAGGCTCGCCGCGTAAAGGTGGATGTTGCGCCGGTCCCGGTCGGCGTCATAGGCCATGGGCGAGCCGCAGCGGCCGCAGAAAAGCCGCCGCACGCCGGGCGAAGACTCGTAGACGGCGGGTGCGGCGCCGGTCCAATGGAAGTCGCCGCGATCGACGCCGAAGAACGCCACCACCGGGGCCGAGCAGTTCCGCCGGCAGCTTTCGCAGTGGCAATAGGCCTGCCAGCGCGGCGCATCGTCGAATCTGTAGGTCACTGCACCACAGAGGCAGCGTCCATCGGTGGCCATCAGGCGTCCTCCGCTTCATGCACGCCGCGCGAGCGTGCTGTCGAGCGCCAGCGCCGGTGGAACCAGAACCACTGCTCGGGCGCCGCCTCGACCCAGGCGGCGATGCGCCGGTTCACCTCGGCCATCATGGCGCGCGAATCGGTCCCTGTCACCGGGGCCTCGAAGGTGACGTCGAAGCGGCGCCCGGCGATGTTCCGCATGGCCCTGACGGGGATCAGCGCCGCGCCCGCGCGCCGGGCCACGTCGGCGGCGATCGTCGACGTTTCGGCCGGCCGGCCGAGGAAATCGAGGAAGGGCGCGCCGGAGTTGCGCTGGTCGACCAGGATCATCACGAATCCGCCGCGCGCGACATGGGCGAGCAGCTTGCGCATGCCGTGGCCCTTCTGCAGGACCGGCCGGCCGGCGCAGGCGATGAAGGCCAGCGCGAAACGGTCGGCGTAGCGGTTGTTGAAGGCGCGGTAGATGATGCCCGTCTCGAAGCCTGTCCGCAGCGCGGCGATCCGTGCCGCCTCCCAGTTGCCGTAATGCGCCGTGACAAGCACCGCGCCCCTGCCGGCGGCCCGGGCCGCGCGCAGATGCTCGGCGCCCGAGATCGTTATGTCGGCATCGTGGATCAGCCTGTCGAGGCGTGCATATTCTATCATCAGGCGGCCGAAATGGGCGCCGGCCCCGCGCAGGATGCGCCGGCGCTCGGCCTGCGGCCGATCCGGCCAGACCAGTGCCAGGTTTCGCTCTGCCCGGCGCCGATAGCGCGGGACGGCGATCGCGATGGCGCCGCCGATCGGCGCACACAGATCCGCCAGCGTCCAGGTAGGCACGGGCCAGCTCGCCCAGCGAAGGCCCCAGGCAAGCGCGAAGAGCAGCCATTCGCCTGCGCGAACCGACCAGCGGTCGCGGATATGGTGATAGCTGGTGCTCATGCCGAGCGCCGCGACAGAACGCGAAAGCGCCAGCCCAGCAGCCCGGAGGCGAGGATGCAGGAGGCGATGATCGCCAGGGCCAGCCCGCGCTCGTCCCATCCGCCGGGCACGGCCAGCCACCAGCCGAGCGGCACCATCAGGAGGAGGAAGCTCGCTACATAGGCGGCGACCGGCACCCACGCATCGCCCATGGCGCGCACAGCCTGGCCCAGCACCACCTGCAGCGTGTCCGGCACGAAGATCAGGCCCGAGAACAGGAACAGCGCGGCGGCGCGCGCGGCGAGCTCGGGCACGTCGGTGTAGGCCAGGACTATCTGGTGCCGGAAGCTCAGCACCAAGACGCTGATGACGGCCATGATCACCAGCGCGACCAACGCGCCCGTCCAGCCGGCGGCCGCCGCCTCGGCCGCGTCGCCCGCGCCGGCGGCGAGGCCGACGCGCACGCCCGTGGCGACCGAGAGGCCGAGCCCGATCATGAAGGCCGTCGCGACCAGATTGTGCGAGATCGAATAGGCGTCGAGGGCGCCCGTCCCCAGCGTCCCGGCGATCATCATCATGGCGGCGAAGCCGATCGTCTCGAATCCGTTCGAGAGGCCGGCGGACAGTCCCAGCCGGCGCATCGGCCAGCCGGCGCGCCAGCCGCCCGGGCCCCAGACCGTCTCCCAGGGCCCGACCACGCCGGCCGCGCGCGGATCACGCTGGCCGATGATGAACCAAACCATCAGCCCGAACGCGGCGAACCGCGCCATGGTCGACGCCCAGGCGGCGCCCTCGGGACCCATCTCGGGCCAGCCGAGATTGCCGAAGATCATCACCCAATTGAGCAGGCCGTTGACGATGTTGGCCAGCACCATCGCGGCAAGCGAGTAGAGCGGCCGCCGCGTCGCTTCGAGGTAGAAGGCCGAGGCCGCGAACAACACCTGCGCGACCAGGCCGGGAGCAAGCGCCCGGGCGACAGCACCCCCGCCCATCGCCACCTCGGCCGGGTAGTCGAGCCAGCCGAGCAGCGTCTCGGCCTGCCAGACCAGCCAGACGCCGATCACCGAGACCAAGGTTCCCCAGCTGATCGCCCGGCGCCAGATGCGCCCGCATTCACCCCACTCGCCCGCGCCATGAGCGCGCGCGACGACGGGAACCATGCCCGAGACCAGGCCGATCGCGATCACCATGGCGGGCACGAAGATCGCGACGCCCAGCCCCATCAAGCCGGGCGCGCCGGGGCCATAGCGCCCGAGCATGGCGATGTCGACGAAGGCCATCACCAGGATTCCCGCGCGCGACAGCATCACCGGCCAGGCGAGCCGCAGCAGGTCGGCCACGTGCCGGCGGATCTTCGCGCCGATACGCTCCTGCGCGAAGGTGGCGGGGCGGTTCATGGCCGCGTCGCCCAAGCCGCGGCCCGTCGGGCGCCAAGCCTCATTGTCCCGGCACAGCGGCGGCGGCCCGGCGTGCGAACACGCGCTCGCGGTGCCAGACATAAATGCCGGCGCCCAGGATGACCGCGGCGCCGATCAGCGTCGGCCCGTCCGGCAGCTCGGCGAAGATCAGGAGCCCGAGCAGGGTTGCCCAGATGAACCCGCAATAGTTGTAGGGCGCCAGCGTCGAGGCCGGCGCCTGCTGTAGCGCGAAGACCAGCGCCAGGTGGCCGAGATAGCCGAGCCAGCCGAAGGTCGCCATCAGCAGCGCATCCGGCAGGGTGGGGGTCTGCCAGAACCAGGGCAGGAGCGCGGTGGTGGCGACCAGGCCGACGGCGCCCGAATAGATCATCGTCGTGCGCATGGCGTCGGCCGTGCCGATCAGCCGCGTGATGATCTGGAAGCCGGCCATGCACATCGCCGCGCCGAAGGGCAGCAGCGCCGCCGGCTGGAAGACGTCGAGGCCCGGGCGGATGATGATCAGCGCGCCGCAAAGGCCGATCAGCACGCCGGCCCAACGGCGCGGGCCGACGTGCTCGCCCAGCACCAGGGCGGCGAGCAGCGTGATCAGAAGCGGCGCCACCTCGAAGACGGCGACGCTCTCGGCCAAGGCCATGAAGTTGAGTGAAAAGAAGAACATGCCCGTCGCCAGCGCGTGCAGCGTCGAGCGGCCGAGCTGCAGTCCGGGGCGCGAGGTGCGCAGGTGGGTGCGCAGCATCGGCGCCGAGATGGCGAGCACCAGCGCCATCTGGCTGGCGAAGCGGGCCCAGACGACCATGACCGTGTGGTTGCGTTCGAGCAGGTACTTGGCGCAGACGTCCATGCAGGTAAAAAGCAGCATCGCGACGACGATGCCGAGGATGCCGCGCGTCTCCGGCGTCAACCGGGCGCCGATGTCGGATATCGCCAAGGGGCACCTTAGGTCAGGGGTGCGTACCCTTCGCAGGTTTGCGACAACGCGGCAAGCCGGCGCTCGTCAGTGGGAACGGGGATAGGACTCGTGTATGAACCGACGCCAATGCCCCTCTCCCATCCTTCCCGCAGGCTAGGGAAGGATCAAGACGCTCCAACGATGGGAATGGCCGTGCCGATCATGCAGTCGCGGGTGACGATCGAAGCGAGGCGGGCCTCGTCCCAGCCCTCGATGCCCGCGGGCCGGTCCGGCAGGACCAGGTAGCGCATGTCGGCGGTCGAGTCGTGCACCCGCAGCTGGACGTCGTCGGGCAGGTCGAGGCCGAACTCGGCCAGCACCAGGCGCGGCTCGCGCACGGTGCGGGCGCGGTAGGCGCGGGTCTTGTACCAGTCGGGCGGGAGCCCCAGCAGGTTGCGCGGATAGCACGAGCATAGCGTGCAGACGATGACGTTGTGCACGCTGGCCGAGTTCTCGACCACGACGAGCTTCAGCCCGTCCATGGAGAACCCCATCTCCTCGCAGGCGGCCGAGCCGTCCGCCAGCAGGCGGGCCTTGAAGTCGGGATCGGTCCAGGCGCGGGCGACGACCTTGGCGCCGTCGGCGGGCGAGCGGCGGTCCATGCGCTCGATCTGCGCCTGGATCTCGGCGGGCGTGGCGAGGCCCTTGTCGACCATGAGCTCGCGGACGGCGATCTCCATCGTCTGCCAATAGGTCAGCGGCCCGTCATTGTCGGCCCTGAACGGATGTCCCGAGGGGCTCAGTCCCTCGTGGTCGTGCGCGTGGTCATGCGCATGGTCGTGGTCGTCGTGCGGCATGTGGGCCTCCGTCAGCCGGCCGGCTCGAGCCAATGCTCGAAGATCTCGGCGTCGATCGTATCGTCGGGCCGGTCGGTGTCGTCGCCCCACAACTCGGCCATTGTGAAGCGGACGCGGTAGAGCGGCTTGGCCGGCAGACCGTCGCGGCCATAGGCGAGCTCTTCGGGGTTGGCGAAGGCGCCGCAGATGCGCTCGACCCGGCCGGTACGGCCGCGCAGGTAGTAGGGCGTGCGGATGTGGCCGGGCGCGATGCCCGTGCGCACGCGCACCACGTCGCCAGGGCCGAAGCGCGGATTGGCTACCGGATAGGGCGGCGGAAACCCCGGCGGGTCGATCTGCGGAAGCGTCATGCCGACCTCTCCGGCAGCGGCGTTCTGGAGAAATAGTCGAACGGGCCGAAGCCGTCGGAATCGGCGATCTCGAACAGGGTGCGGCCGCGCACGATTCGCTTGCCGGCGGTCGGGAAGTCGACGATCTCGCCCGGCGCGTTCTCGCCGCCGGCGAGGCACAGGAGGTCGTCGGTCTCGGACGGGTTCTCGACCGCATGGGCCGGCCCGCCCGGCGGGAACGCGACGAATCCGCCGGGGCCGAGCCTGTGGCGCGCATCGTCCAGCCGGATCTCGGCCGTGCCGGCGAGGATGAAGACCCACTCCTCCTCGACATGGTGGCGGTGGAGCGGAAAGGCCCGCCGTCCGGGCGGCACACGGACGAGGTTGACGCCGGCCCGCGCCAGCCGCGCGACGCGCGAGATCGGCGTCAGCACCGCCTCGGCCCCATCGTCGAGCGGGTGCCGGAAGCGGAACGAGCTCGCGGCGAGCTCGTCGGCCGTCCACACGAGCTTTGTCTCGTCAGGCACGCGCGCTCTCCCCCGGCTCTCAGTGCCCGCCCCGGGAGGCGCCCTGGGTCTCACTTCGGGTCTCGCCCTGGGCCTCGCCATAGGTGGCGCCGCGCGCTCGGACGGCGTCCATCCTGGCGTTCAGCTCCTCGACGGTGAACGCGCCCGCTTCGAGCAGGTTCTGCGTCGTCGCGGCGATCCAGCGCTCGTAGTAGGTCATGGTCTCGAACGCCTCCTCGCCCATATCCTCGAGCGCGCGGCGCAGCGCGTCGACGGTGGCCAGCCCGCGCGCGTTCGCGATGGCGCGCAGCGCGTCGACGCGCTTTTCCCACAGCGCGTGATCGTGCTCGTGCCGGTCCACCGACCCGGCCTCCGTCCCGCCCAGGTCGTGCCAGCGCCGGCCGGTCTCTAACTCGCTTGCCATAGGAACCAGCCTATCTTCGACGCGTTGACGATCCAAGCCGGATCGTGCGGGTAATGGGCGCCGGATCGGCGCTTGCGGCGCCCGGTGCCGGCCGGCAGAGAGAGGCGGTAATCCGCCGGGAGAGGGATCATGCACAAAGCATTCATCATCGCTTCGGCCTGCGCCGTCGCACTCGCCGGGCTGCCGGCGCTGAGCGCCGACGCGGCGAGCGCCGACCTCGTGGGGCCCGACGGCCAGAACATGGGCCGGATCGAGATGATCCAGGCGCCGCACGGCGTGCTCGTCACCGTCGATGCAAGCGGGCTGGAACCGGGCCGCCACGGCTTTCACATCCACCAGACGGGCAAATGCGACGCGCCGAGCTTCGAGAGCGCCGGCGACCATTTCGCGCCGGAAGGACACGGGCACGGCTTCCTGTCCGACGACGGCTATCACGCCGGTGACCTGCCCAACCTCTACGCCGCCGATGACGGCACGGCGCGCGCCGACGCCTTCGCCACGGCGGTCAGCCTGGAGGAGGGCGCGTTGAACAGCCTGTTCGACCAGGACGGCTCGGCCTTCATCATCCACGAGCGCATGGACAGCTATGGCGACCAGGCGGGCGCCGGCGGGCGGGTGGCCTGCGGCGTGATCACGCCCGGTCAGTGACGTGGCGCCGCAGGTGACGGGTTTCACCCACCCAGCGAGCGATAGCTGACCAGGCGGTTGTTCGCCGGCATCGGCGTTACCTGCGGCGGGCCGAGGTCCGTCGAGGCGGCGAGGGCCGAGAGGTCGTCGAGGTCGCGCACGCCCCAGCCCGGGTCCTCGGCCCGGAGCATCGCGTCGAACTGTTCATTGCCCCCGCCCGTATGGCGACCGCCCTCCTTGAACGGGCCGTAGAAGATGAGAGCGCCGCCCGGCGCGAGCGCCCGGCCGGCGTCGCGCACAATGCCCTCGGCCACTTCCCACGGGGCGATGTGGATGACGTTGATCGCCAGCACGGCAGCCAGGGAACGGGGTGGCGTGCTAGCGCCCGAAGACGGGTGCGCGCGGTCGAGCTGCCCGAGATCGGGCCAAGGCTTGGCCGCGTCGAGCCGGATCGGCGGGCGGAGATTGGCGAGCCCGCTTGTCGCCGCCCAGGCGCGGATGCTCTCGAGACAGGCGTCGACGCGCTCGGAGGGCTGCCAGTCGAGGCCGGGGAACGCCGCGGCGAGCGCGGCGACATGCTGGCCGGTGCCCGATCCGATCTCGAGCACCGTTCCCGAAGCTCCGGCCAGCAACGGCCCCAGCGCGTCGATGATCGGTTGCCGGTTGCGCTCGGCCGAGGGCGCCACCAGCCGGCCGCCGGCCGTCGCCGCGACCGGGTCGGTGGTGATGCGCCCGCGGCCGCTCACATCAGTGTTTCAGGGGTGCGGCGACCATCACCATCTGACGGCCCTCCATCTTGGGCATGGCCTCGATCTTGG
The DNA here is from genome assembly GCA_963822985.1 of uncultured Alphaproteobacteria bacterium. GTDB lineage: Bacteria > Pseudomonadota > Alphaproteobacteria > Rhodobacterales > Rhodobacteraceae > Thermohalobaculum. The sequence continues at coordinate 800,745 of CAWGJU010000006.1, forward strand.
CGAGCCCGTCGATCTCGCCGGCGATCTTCTGCAAAAGCTCGCGGCCGATTTCCTGGTGCGCCATCTCGCGCCCGCGGAACCGCAGCGTCACCTTTACCTTGTCGCCGCCCTCGAGGAACTTGGTCACGTTCCGCATCTTGACATCATAGTCATGCGTGTCGATGTTTGGCCGGAACTTGACTTCCTTGACCTCGATGACTTTTTGCTTTTTCTTGGCCTCGTTGGCCTTCTTCTGCGACTCGTACTTGAACTTGCCGAAGTCCATGATCTTGCAGACGGGGGGATCGGCGTTCGGCGAAATCTCGACGAGGTCGAGACCGGCCTCCTCGGCCATGCGAACGGCGTCGCGCGGGTCGACAACGCCGTGGTTGTTGCCCTCGTGGTCGATGAGGCGGATCTCCGGGTTGCGGATCATCCGGTTGACGCGCGGGCCCGTGTCGCGGGTAGGCGGCGCCTGGTGCGGTCGTCTGGCTATGGGTCGTTCTCCTGTTCCGCGCCCCGGGTGACAGGCCGGAGCTTCTCGATGGTGAAGGGCGGCAGTACTGCCGCCAACCCGGTCAATATAGCCGTTAACGCGCGTCGGGAAAAGGCTCGGCCTGGCGCCAGGGCGACGAGAGTCGCCCCTGCGGCTAGTTATCCGTCGGGGCGAAGCCCGCAGCCGGCAGGACGAGCACCGTCGGCGCCGACGGCAATGTGTCGAAAGCGACGTCGATCATCGGCGATTCGCTCAGCTCGATGGCGAACTCGTCCTGCATGCCGCGCAGGAACTGCTCGAGCGAATACGGGCCGAAGGCGTGCATCGGCAGCACGAGCCGCGCCTTCAGCGTCTTGAGCACCTCGATCATGCCGGGCAGGTCCAGCGTGTAGGAGCCATCGACCGGCGCCATGACGATGTCGAGATAGCCGACACGCGCGTACTGCGCCTCGTCGAGCACGTGATGCAGGTGCCCCAGATGGCCGATGCACAGATCGGCGACCTCGAAGACGAAGATCGAGTTGCCGTCCTTCTCGGGCGCGCCCCAGCCGCGGATATCGGTCGTCACGTTGCGGATGGTGACGTCGCCGAGGGTCAGCATGTGCTCGGCCGGGCCGCCCGCCGGGTTCCAGCCGCGCAGCACGTTCGGGATGCCGGGGTCGGGCGCGTTCGTATAGTGCGTCGTGTGGGCGTGGTTCATCGTGACCACGTCGGGCAATCGCCCGGCCCCATGATTGCCGAAATAGTCGGTGACGATGACCACGCCCTGCTCGGTCTCGATCCGGAAGGCCGAGTGCGCGACATAGGTGATGCGCACCGAGCGCGGGCGGATGCCGTCATTGCCAAGCTCGGCGTACCGCACGCCCGGATAGTCGCGCCGCAGCTCCTCGACAAAGGCGTAGCACAGGCTGGCGCGGGCGGCGCCGGGCAAAGCGGCGATGATCAGGCAGAGGGCAATGACGATGCGCATGTGCGGGCTCCTCCCTTGACGCAGGGAGAGGGTAGCGCGGGCGCCGCGGATGTCAGCCCGCGCCGGAGGCGATGACGCGGCGGCGCGCCGTCAGATAGGCTGCGCCGCCGGCGCGATCGGCCAGATCCGGTCGAAGCCCAGATGGAAGACATAGGCGTAGCAGACGCATGCAACGGTCAGGCCGAGATCGACGGCGAGCGCGGACCAGAGGCTGAACCCCGTCAGGTACATGATGATGGGGACGGTGACGATCGCGGAACTGCCCTCGTTCGAGACGGCGTGCACGAGACGCCAGCCATGCGGGCGGTCGCTGGCGCAGCGGCGGGCGAGCTTCACCTCGGCCCAGTCGAAGGCGATGTTGTGGAGGGGCGTCCAGACGAGCATCGCCGCCGACAGTGCGACCAGCAGCGTCGTCGAACTCGGCGATCGATGCGTCGACGGCGAGGGCGTAGAGCGGAGTGATCAGTAGGACGCCGCAGCCCTCGTAGCAGAGCGTCTGGATGGCCCGCTCGCGCGCGGATCGCAGCTGCATGACGCCCTCGACCTCCGTCTTCTGACGAGTCGGAGAGGATTGTGCGACGCGAGCGGGATGCGCGCTGTGATGGAAGCTACAAACCTGGACGCGAACGGCGCCGGGTCAGGCCCTCGGCTCGTGCCCCTGCGCCAGATCGGGCGGCAGCGATTCCTCGGCGAGGTGGGCGAACGCCTCGCCGAGGGGCAGGACGCGCTGGCCCTTCTGGCCGAGGCGGCGGATCGAGACGGTATGGTCCTCGACCTCCTGCCGGCCGACGGCGAGGATCACTGGCACATGCGCGTCCGAATGCTCGCGGACCTTGTAGTTGATCTTCTCGTTGCGCTTGTCGATCTCGACCCGCATGCCGGCCGATCGCAGGCGGGCCGCGACCTCGTCGGCATAGTCGTCGGCGTCCGAGACGATGGTGGCGATCACGATCTGGCGCGGCGCCAACCACAGCGGGAAACGGCCGGCGGTGTTCTCGATCAGGATGCCGAGAAAGCGCTCGAAGCTGCCGAGTATGGCGCGGTGCATCATCACCGGGCGCCTCTTCGAGCCATCGGCCGCGACGTATTCGGCATCGAGCCGCTCGGGCAGGTTGAAGTCGGCCTGAAAGGTGCCGCACTGCCATTCGCGGCCGATCGCGTCCGTCAGCTTGAAGTCGAGCTTCGGCCCATAGAAGGCGCCCTCGCCGGGATCGACTTGGTAGTCGTTCGTCACCTTGCGGACGGCCGCCTCGAGCGCCGCCTCGGCCTTGTCCCAGACCTCGTCCGAGCCAACGCGCACCTCGGGGCGGGTGGAGAACTTGATGTCGAAGCTGGGGAAGCCGAGGTCGCGGTAGATCGAGGCCAAAAGCTCGATGAAGCGCGCGGTCTCGTCCTCGATCTGGTCCTCGGTGCAGAAGATGTGCGCGTCGTCCTGGGTGAAGCCGCGCACCCGCATCAGCCCGTGCATGGACCCGGACGGCTCGTAGCGGTGGCAGGAGCCGAACTCCATCAGGCGGAGCGGCAGGTCGCGGTAGGATTTGAGCCCGTGATTGTAGATCTGGACGTGGCCTGGGCAGTTCATCGGCTTGAGCGCATTGACGCGCTTTTCCTGCGCGTGCTCCTCCTCGACCTCGGCGATGAACATGTGCTCGCGGTACTTCTCCCAGTGGCCGGAGCGTTCCCAGAGCTTGCGGTCGATCACCTGCGGCGTGCGGATCTCCTTGTAGCCCGCGGCCTTCAGCCGGCGCCGCATATAGTCCTCGAGCACCCGGTAGACGGCCCAGCCGTTCGGGTGCCAGAAGATCATGCCGGGCGCCTCTTCCTGCATGTGGAAGAGCTCCATCTCGCGGCCGATGCGGCGGTGGTCGCGCTTGGCGGCCTCCTCCAGCATCGTCAGGTAGGCGTCGAGCTCGGTCTTGCTGGGAAAGGCGACGCCGTAGATGCGCTGCAGCATCTTGTTGCGGCTGTCGCCCCGCCAATAGGCGCCGGCGACGCTCATCAGCTTGAAGGCGTCGGGCGGCACCTGGCCGGTATGCGCCAGATGCGGGCCGCGGCAGAGGTCCTGCCAGTGGCCGTGCCAGTACATCTTGATCGCCTGGTCCTCGGGGATCGCCTCGACCAGCTCGACCTTGTAGGGCTCGCCGCGGCCCCGGTAGAAGTCGATGGCGGCTTGCCGGTCCCAGGTCTCGCAGCGCACGGCCTCGCGGGCGGCGATGATCTGGCGCATCCGCTGCTCGATCTTCTCGAAATCCTCCGTCGTGAACGGCTCGTCCCGGTCGAAATCATAGTACCAGCCGTTCTCCACGACGGGGCCGATCGTGACCTTGGTGTCGGGCCACAGCTCCTGCACCGCGCGCGCCATGATGTGCGCGGCGTCGTGCCGGATCAGCTCGAGCGTGTCCTCGTCCCTGGCGGTCAGGATCTCGAGGTGGCTGTCGCCCTGCAGCGGCTCGGAGAGATCGGCGACACGCCCGTCGATCCGCGCGGCGAGCGCCGACTTGGCGAGCGACTTCGAGATGTTCGCCGCCACCTCGCCGCCCGTCGTCCCGGCGGCATAGGCGCGCACGGCTCCGTCGGGCAAGGTGACGTTGATCAGCGGTTTCGACATCTCGGGGCCTCGGGGCTTGGTTTGCGGCGCAAATGGCGCGCGCGACCGCAGCCTGTCAAGGTGAGGCGGCCCCGAGCCAGCCCCGAGCCGTGGTCAGGCGGGTCAGGCCGACGGCACTGGCGGGTCGGCCTCGACGATGAGCTTGGCGAAAGTGCGGCCGGCGACGCGCTCGTAAAGGTCGAGGGTCGCGCGCTGCATGGCGGCCGTCGTGAAGCGGGCGTGCACGCGCGCCCGCCCCGCGAGGCCCATATGCGCCCGGGCCGAGGGGTCCATGTTCAGCGCCTGGTGGATGGTCGCGGCCAGCAGGTCGGCGTCGCCCGGCGGGTAGAGCCAGCCGGACTCGCCATGCGCCACCGTCTCGCGCGCGCCGCCATGCGCGGTGGCGATCACCGGCCGGCCCATCGCCTGCGCCTCGACCATGACGCGGCCGAAGGCCTCGGGCTCGGTCGAGGCCGAGACCACGACGGAGGAGAGCTTGTAGGCCGCCGGCATGTCCTGGCACTCGCCCACGAGATAGACGACGTCGCCCGTGCGCGTCGCCTCGATGCGCCTGGCCAACGCGGCGCGAAAGCCGCTGCCATAGTCGTCCCCGACCAGCAGCACGGCGAAATCGGGGCCGCGCAGCTGTTTCAGCCGCGCCGCCGCGTCGACGACGTTCTCGGCGCCCTTCCAGCGGGTCAGCCGGCCCGGCATCAGCACGATCGCGCGCGTGTCCTCGACCAGCCCCCAGCTCTCGGCCAGCTTGATGCTGCGCTCGTGGCCGACCGCGTCCTCGGAGAAGACGGCGACATCGGCGCCGCGCGGAATGGTGACGATGTGCCCCTCGGGCAGGCGGTGGCGCTCGACGATCAGGTTGCGGATGAACTCCGAGATCGCGATGACCGGCCGGCCGCGCGCCATCACCGAGTTGTAGACGCGCTTGAGCGGTAGATCCTCCTTGTAGACCCCGTGATAGGTCGTCACGAAGGCCGTGCCGGTCGAGCGCGTCGCCCAATAGGCCGACCAAGCCGGCGCGCGCGAGCGGGCATGCACGATATCGACCCGCTCCTCGCGGATCAGCCGCCGCATCAGCCGGGCGTTCTGCCACATGGTGGCCGGGTTCTTCGACTCGACGTTCATCGGAAAGATCTCGCCGCCCGACCGCGCGATGCGGAACTCGAGCCGGCCGCCCGATGTGGCGATCAGCGCCCGGCCGCCCGCGGCGCAGATCGCCTCGGCGATCTCGAGCGTGCCGCGCTCGACGCCGCCGGTGTCGAGCCGGGGCACGACCTGCAGCACGGTCAGCGGGCGGTGCGGCTTTGACGGATCGGGGCTTGGGCTGTAGTCGATCAGGGCGGCATCCCGACCGGCTTGCTGGCTGGAGAGCGGAGCGACCATGAACGCGTGTACCCATCTCGAGCTCGCCGCAGGCAGGCGTATCGCTTACCACAGGCTGTGCGCCGAAGGCGATGGGGCGGCCCTTCCGGGCGTCATCTTTCTGGGCGGCTTCCGCTCGGACATGGGCGGCACCAAGGCGCTGTGGCTGGAGGAGTGGGCGCGCAGCCGCGGGCGGGCCTTCGTTCGGTTCGACTACCGGGGTCATGGCGAATCGTCCGGCACGTTCGAGGAGGGCTCGATCGGCGACTGGGCCGACGACGCGGCCGAGGTGCTGGCCCGGCTGACCGAGGGGCCCCAGGTGCTGGTCGGCTCGTCGATGGGCGGCTGGATCGCGCTGTTGCTGGCGCGCCGGTCGCCCGAGCGGGTGGCGGCGCTGGTCGGCATCGCGGCGGCGCCGGACTTCACCGAGGATTCGATGTGGGAGGGCTTTACCGAGGTCCAGCGCCAGGCGCTGTTGGTCGAAGGGCGCGTGGCGCTGCCATCGGCCTACTCGGACGAGCCTTACGTCATCACGCGGCGGCTGATCGAGGAGGGGCGGGCCAACCTGGTGTTGCGCGAGCCGCTGCGGATCGACTGTCCCGTGCGGCTGCTGCAGGGCACGGCGGACGAGGATGTCGACCGCTCGGTGGCGCTGCGCCTGCTCGATCATCTGGAGGGGCCGGACGTCCGGCTGACGCTGGTCAAGGGGGCCGACCACCGGTTCTCCGGGCCGCGCGAGCTGGCGCTGGTCGGCCGCACGCTGGACGCGCTGGCTGCGGGCGGTCAGAAGGGGATGGGATCGCCCTTGTAATCCTCGAAGACGCCGGTGGTCTCGAGCGACAGCCGGTCGAAGCGGTCGAGCAGGCCGCTTGCGCTCTCCTCCGGGCTGACCGCGGCGCTGGGCCCACCCATGTCAGAGCGCACCCAGCCGGGATGGTAGGCGCCGACGGCGATCGCGCGCCCGGCCAGCTCCTTTGCCAAGTTGCGGGCGACGTTCGTCGCCCCGGCCTTCGAGGCGCAATAGACGTAGGAACCGCCATAGGCGCGCTCGGACGAGCCCATCACCGACGAGATGATGGCGATCTTGCCCTTCGCCGCCTCTACCTGCGGCAGAAAGGCGCGCGCGGTCAGGAAGGGGCCGGCGACGTTTGTCATCAGCACCGCTGCCCACGCCTCGGCGCCCGCGTCATGCGCGCTGATGCCGCCCCGGCCGCGCAGCATGCCGGCATTGCAGACCAGCAGATCGATCGGCGCGTCAACGGCCGCACCAGCCTGCGCAAGCGTAGCTTCGTCGGTGACGTCGAGGTGGAGCGCGCGACCGCCAGCCTGCTCGATCCTTTCGAGACCGTCCGAGTCGCGCGCCGTACCCGTTGCCTCGTCGCCGCGCGCCGCTGCCTGGCGAACGATCTCGAGGCCGATGCCGCGGCCGGCCCCCGTGACGAGAATCCGCTGTGCCATGCGCCGCCTCCCCGTGCATCCTTCCCGTGGCACGCTATAGTGCACGGGCTTCGCGTCCAAGACCGCAAGGGGGAGCGAGATGACACCGAAATACGATCACGTGCTGATCCTCGGCGCCGGGGAGGGCCTGAGCGCCTCGCTGGCGCGGCTGTTCGCGGCCAAGGGGCTGAAGGTGAGCCTGGCGTCGCGCGAGCCCGACGACCTCGACGCGCTGGCGCGCGAGACGGGCGCCTCGGCGCATCGCTGCGACGCCGCCGACCATGCGCAGGTCGAGGCGCTGTTCGCGGGCCTGGACCATCCGACGCCGCCCGACGTGCTGGTCTATAACCCTTCGGCGCGCGTGCGAGGGCCGCTGATCGACCTCGACCCGGCGGCCGTGCAGGCGGCGGTCCAGGTGACGGCGATGGGCGCCTTCTACGCCGCGCAGCAGGCGGCGAAGCGGATGATCCCCGCCAATCACGGGGCCATGCTGCTGACGGGCGCCTCGGCCGGGGTGAAAGGCTATGCCCAGTCGGCGAGCTTTGCGATGGGTAAGTTCGCGCTGCGCGGACTCGCCCAGTCGATGGCGCGCGAGCTGCACCCGCTCGGCATCCATGTCGGGCACTTCGTCATCGACGGCGGGATTCGCAGCGCCGGCCGGATCGAGGATCCGCAGCGGCCTGATACAATGCTCGACCCCGATGCGATCGCGCGGAGCTATTGGCATTTCCTCGAGCAGGACCGCTCGGCCTGGGCCTGGGAGATCGAGCTCCGGCCATGGGTGGAGACGTTCTAGCCCAGGCTTGGCGGCCCGGCTTCAGGCCTTGCCCCGCCGGGCGAGGAAGGCAGTCATGATGGCCTGCGGCTCGCCCTTGGCAAACGCCTCCTGCTGGCCGAGAACGGCGGCGCGGAAGGCCTCGTCGAAGCCGCGGAGCGCGAGCTCGCGGAAGCGCGCCTTGGTGCGCGCCAGGGCGGCGGCGGGCTTGGCGCCGAGGCTGCGGGCGAGCGCCGCCGCCTCGTCGATCAGCGCCTCGGCCGGCACGACCCGGAGGAGGCGGAGCGCCTCGGCCTCGTCCGCCTGCATCAGCCGGCCGGTGTAGGAAAGCTCCTGGTTCAGCGACCAGGGCAGGTGCAGGCTCATCCAATGGGCGCCCATGATGGACGGGATGCCGGCCTCGATCTCGGGCTGGCCGAGCCGGGCGTGCGGCGCCGCGAGCCGCATGTCGGCGACGAGCGCCATCTGGAACCCCGCGCCGGCCGCCACGCCGTTGACCGCCACGACGACCGGCTTCCGCGTGTCGAGGATGGCGCGGTAGACGCCGCAGATCTTGCCGAACCAGCCCTCGATCGTGGCCGGCGCCTGCCGCCGCGCCTCTTCGAGGTCGACGCCGGCGCAGAAGGCCCGGCGGCCGGCGCCTGTCAGCACGATGCCCCGGACCCGGTCATCGGCGTCCGCCTCGACCAGTGCCGCAACAACGGCCCCGGCGAGGTCCGCCGTCATCGCGTTGAGCGCGCCCTCGCGGTCCATGGTCAGGACCGCGACGCCGTCGCGGAGTTCGGAAGGTGCTAGCTCGGACACCGGCGCTCCCCAAGCGTTGCCAAGCCAAACCGCCCGACAATGCAGCTGTCACTCAGGCAGGTCGCCCTCCACGCCCTCGACGAACCAGTCCATCTTGAGGATCTGCTCGTCCGTCGCGGTCTGTCCCTCGGGGATGCGGGTCTCGCCCTCGCGGTCCTTGATCGGCCCCGCGAAGGGGTGGTGCTCGCCCGCGCGGATCGCCTCCTGCATCTTCTCGGCCTCGACCTTCACCTCGTCGGGCATGTTCGTGTAGGGCGCCATGACGACCTCGCCCGCGTCGATGCCGCCCCACATGTCCTGGCTTTCCCAGGTGCCGTCGAGCACGGCCTGCACGCGGTCGATGTAGTAGGGCGCCCAGTTGTCGACGATCGCGGTCAGCTGCGCGTCGGGCGCGAACTTGATCATGTCCGAGGCCTGGCCGAAAGCCCGGACGCCCTCGTTCTGTGCCACCTGCAGCGCCGCCGGGCTGTCGGTGTGCTGCATGATGACGTCCGCCCCTTGCGCGATCAGCGCCTTGGCGGCGTCGGCCTCGCGGCCCGGATCGTACCAGGAATTGGCCCAGATGACCTGCACCTCGACGTCAGGGTTGACGGCGCGGGCGGCGAGAGTCGCGGCGTTGATGCCCGAGATGACCTCGGGGATCGGGAACGAGGCGATGTAGCCGATCTTGTCCGTCTCGGTCATCAGCCCGGCGATGGTGCCGATGATCGCCCGGCCCTCGTAGAAGCGCGCCGAGTAGGTCGAGACGTTCGGCGACCGCTTGTAGCCGGTGGCGTGCTCGAACTTCACGTCCGGGAACATCTCGGCGACCTTGAGCGTCGGGTCCATGAAGCCGAAGGACGTCGTGAAGATCAGGTCGTGGCCCGATGCCGCGAGCTGGCGGATGACGCGCTCGGCGTCCGGCCCCTCGGAGACGCTCTCGACGAAGGTGGTGTCGACCCGGTCGCCGAACTTTTCCTCGAGCGCCTGGCGGCCCTGGTCGTGCTGGTAGCTCCACCCATAGTCGCCGACCGGGCCGACATAGACGAAGCCGACCTTGAGCGGGTCGTCCTGCGCCGCGGCAGGCAGGGCGGCTGGCAAGGCGGCGGCGAGCGTCGTCGCGGCGGCGAGCGCCAGGAGCGTTCTGCGGATCATCCTCTCTCCTTTGCTGCGGCGCCCGTCAGCAGTGCCGGTCAGCCAGCACCGTCAGGCTGTGCCGCGATAAGGCTCGACGTACATCAGCGCCATGTCCCAGGGAAAGAAGATCCAGGTGTCCTGGCTGACCTCGGTGATATAGCTGTCGACCAGCGGCTTGCCCTTGGGCTTGGCGTAGACGGTCGCGAAATGCGCCTTCGGGTACGCCTCGCGCACCACGCGCAGGGTCCGGCCGGAGTCGACCAGATCGTCGATGACGAGGATGCCGGCGCCGTCGCCCATCAGCCCGGCGTCGGGGCCTTTCAGGATCGTCGCCTCGGCCTGGGTCTGGTGGTCGTAGGATTTGATCGCCACGGTGTCGACGACCCGGATGTTCAGCTCGCGCGCGATGATGCAGGCCGGCACCATGCCGCCGCGGGTGATCGCGACCACCGCCTTCCAGGCGCCGGCCTCGCCCGGCCCCTGCCGGTCCAGCCGCCAGGCGAGCGCGCGGCTGTCGCGGTGCATCTGCTCCCAGGAGACGTGAAATCCCTTTTCGTGCGGCAATGTATCGTTCACGAGATCCCCTCCGGCCCCGAATCCGTCCCCGATCCTCACAATGCGGGTGCTTTACTTGCGCGCAGGTGATCGCGTCGACGGGAATCAGGACGCCGTTCGTGATCTCGACGAGCAGTGCGGCGTAGAAGACGGAGGTCGCGACCAGCACGAAGAGATGCCAGATGGCGTTCTGGAAGGGCAGCCGCTCCCACACATGGAAGACGACGCCGACGGTGTAGAGCGCGCCGCCGATGGCGACAAGCATCATGGTGGCTGCCGTGATCGACTGGCTGATCGGCCCGAAGGCCAGGACGAAGGTCCAGCCGAGCGCAAGGTAGAGCGCCAGCGAGTAGCGCTGCCACCGATGCGGCACGAGCAGCTTGCCCAAAAAGCCGAGCGTCGCGCCCGACCAGACGCCGATCAGCAGCCACTTGCCGACCGGGCCCCCGGCGATCACGCCATAGGGCGTGTAGGTTCCGGCGATCTTGATGTAGATGGTCGCGTGGTCGAGCCGGCGGAGCCAGTCGAGAGCCCGGCCGCGCGCCAGCCGCACCGCCGCCAGATTGTAGCTGGCCGAGAATGTCAGCATCGCGATCAGGCTAAGGCCGTAGACCGCCACCGCCGCGACCAGCGGCCCGTCGCCGCGCCAAATCGTGGCCAGCGTGACCAGCACCGGCACGGCGAGCAGCGCGCCCACGACGCCGACCAGATGAACAGCGGCATCGGCCATCTGTTCGGCACGGGTGTAGGCGCGGCAATCGGGCAGGAACTTCATGACCACCAAATATAGTGGTTTTGCCGGGGCGTTCCAGCGAATCTCGCTTCAGCGCACGCTGGCTGCGGCGGCCGCCCGAATTTGTTCAGAAATCGGTAAGCTTGGCCTCGAGCCCGCGCACGCTGAGGATGCGCAGCGATCTGCCGTCGCGCCGGATCAGCCCCTGCTCCTTGAGCTTGGACATTTCGCGGCCGACCAATTCGCGCTGGGAGGAGATCAGCGTCGCGAGCTCCTGCTGAGTCGGCAGCCGCTCGACGAGGGCGGTGTCCGCCCCCGACTTTGCTGCAATGCGAAGAAGCTGGGAGCAGAGCCGCTGCTCGGTCGACAGTGTCGTCGCCTCGGTCATCCGGCTGGAGAGATAGCGGATCCGGTCGACGAGATAATGCATGAAGGCCTCGTTGACCTTCCGATTGCCATAGAGCACCTCGCGGAACTGGTTGCCCGAGAGACGGGCGACCCGGCTCGGCTCCTTGGCGAAGACGTTGGTCGAGCGCGGCTGGCCGTCGATGGCGGCAAAGATGCCAAAGGCTTCGCCGCGCGGCAGGTCGGAATACAGCACCTCGCGCCCGTTGTCGGTGAAGGTCGCGGCGCGCGCCAGCCCCTCGAGGACGAAGAAGACGTCGTCCTCGGTCTCGCTCTCGCTGACGATCACGGAGCGGGCCGGAAAGTTGCTCACCGTCCAGAACCGAGAAAGCGCGGCGCAGCCCTCGGCGCCGCAGGCGTGCAGCGTGCTCCCCGCCGGAAACTGGAGGAGCGCCGGATCGTTCATGACCTCTGACCCCCGACTTCTTCGTGCGTGGCCGTGCAACCGCAACTTTCATAGCAGCATCTGACCGAAGGTAAACCGGCCGCCGGCCGCGGTCCCGCCGCCATCGGGCCGCAATTGTGACATGGGGCGGGAATAGACAGTTGTTGCGCGCCGGCGTTGCAGGGCGCGCATGGGCGAACCGAAACTCTTTCAGCCCATAGCCTGGAATTGCGTGAGTGGCGTTCGATCGCATTCGCGTCGGCGGGCGGTCTTCTCCGGGGCCGCCCGCATCCCTTCCCCACCCCGTCCTCGGCCGCTCGTGTCAGACGGCCTGCCGCAGATCGAGCGCGGGATCGGCGATGCGCGCCGGGTCGGGCGAGAGGCCGCTTTCCAGCCAGCGCTTGCCCTGCATATAGGCCTTGGGGTCGTTGATGGCATCGACGGCCAGGAACCCGTCCTCGCCGAAGTACCAGACCGAGCGCCCGCTCGGTCGGCTGCCCGGTCGCGCGACCGTGCGGGTATAGCCGGCGTGCAAGCCGGCGATCTGCAGCTTGCAGTCGTACTGGTCCGACCAGAACCAGGGCGAGGGCAGGTAGGGCGCGTCGGAGCCCAGCATTGACGCGGCGGCGTGCTCGGCCTGGTCGATGGCGTTCTGCACCGATTCGAGCCGCAGGCGCCGGCCGCGCCAGGGGAAAGAGGCGCAGTCGCCGGCCGCCCAGATGGCCGGGTCCGAGGTGCGGCAGCGCTCGTCGACCGCGATGCCGTTGTCGAGCGCGAGCCCCGCGGCCTCGGCCAACCATGTGTGCGGCGCGATGCCGATGCCGACGATGACGAAGTCGACGACAAGCTCGGCGCCGTCGGCCAGCACCGCGGCGCCGGCCCTGCCGTCGCGGGCAGCGAGCCGGACCAGCCCGGCGCCCTCGCGGATATCGACGCCGTGCGACCGGTGGAGCGTGCGGAAGAAATCGGCCGTCTCGGGCGCGGCGACCCGGCCGAGGATGCGGGGCGTCGCCTCGATCAGCGTGACGGCGAGCCCGCGCGAGGCGGCGACGGCGGCGGCCTCGAGCCCGATATAGCCGCCGCCGACGATCAGCACGCGGCGGCCGGGCCGGAACTTGGGCTCCATCCGGTCGGCATCGGCCAGCGTGCGCATCAGGTAGACGCCCGGCAGTTCGCCGCCAATCGAGGCGGGCAGCGGGCGGGCGACCGCGCCCGTCGTCAGCGCCAGCGCGTCATACGGGATGTCCTCGCCCCCGGCCCGAACCGTCCGTGCGGCACAGTCGATGGCGGTGACGCGCTGCCCGAGCCGAAGCGCGATGTCGTGCTCGGCATAGAAGCTCTCTGGCCGGAGATAGAGCCGCTCGAGGCTCATCTCGCCCAGGAGGTATTTCTTCGAGAGCGGCGGACGCTGGTAGGGCGGCACCGGCTCGTCGCCGATCAGCGTGATCTGACCGGAATGGCCGAGCGCCCGAAGCTTGGCGACGAGCGCGGCACCCGCCTGGCCGGCGCCCACGACGACGATGCGCTGCATTGTTCCTCTCCGGCGCCCCGTGGCGAGACGTTGCCGCCGGGCGATGCGCTTTGCAAGCCGGCCGGGTCGTGGGCGGGTGGTGGGCGGTTGACGGCTGGGTCGAGCGGTCACTCGACGGGCAGCGTCCTTTCGATCCGATCGACCTCGGCGCCGGCGCGGCGCAGCACGGCGGTTCCGCGATAGTCGCCCGCCGGCCAGGCGCCGCGCGCCTTCCGGCCGGCGGCGCGGAACTCGACGGCGCGGTCGCGGCCCATGACGTGCGCCATCTCGGCAACCGTGCTGCCGTCCGGCGCCGTGAGCGTCAGCTGCAGCTGGTCGCCCGCGCGGAGCCCGTAGAAATGCGCCCAGAAGACCATGGCCGGCGCGTCGGCAGGCAGTTCCGGGACCGCGGCCGTCCCGGCCCTGACCTCGTCGTAACCGGGAAGCCGGTCGAGAAAGCCGCCGGCCAGGAGCCCGCCGGGGCGATAGCCGATCGGCTCGGCCCAGAGCGTCTCCTCGTCGGGGAGCGCGCAGGAGGCGTCCTGCGGGCGCGCGTCGAAAGGATCGATGACGCGCCCCGCCGGGTCGCGGACGGTGACGTGCAGATGCGGGAACTGGGTCTGGCCCGATAGCCCGACCTGGCCGAGCACGTCGCCGGCGGCAACCCGATCTCCCCGGGCGACGCGGAGGCTGCCCCGGCGCATGTGGCAGAATTGCAAGCTCCAGCCGTCGCCGCGCTCGATCACGACGCCGTTTCCGCATTCGCGGCCGCTGATGCCGGACGGAGGCTCGTCGCCCGAGGGGACGTCCGGCACCCCGTCGCGCGTGCCGCGCACGATGCCCGGCGCGGCGGCGAGGACGTCGACCCCGCGCCGCATCGCCGCATCGTCGATCAGGCGAAAATCGGTGCCCTTGTGCCCGTCATAGGCGAGCGTGCCGCAGGTGAAGTCGGTTGCCCCGGGGCCGGGATCGCGGTCGACATATTGCTGGATGAAGCAGTCCCGGCCGAGAGTGCAGTCGAGCGGGAAGCGCAGATCGCCGGCCAGGACCGCCGAGGACAGGAGCGATGCCCAAAGAAAAACCCCTCCCCCCAGCCGGGGAAGGGGCAGCGCATGTCGCCCAGGGCGCAAGGCCGTGGATCAGCCGGCAGTGAGCAGCGGCGTCTTGCCCTCGCCGGGCAGCTGCGGCCGTCCCGGCGGGACGCTCTCGAGCACCAGCTTGTCGTCCTGCGACGGCGACGCGCACCAGCCCGCCCTTGGCCAGCTTGCCGAACAGCAGCTCCTCGGCCAGCGGCTTCTTGATGTGCTCCTGGATCACGCGGGCCAGCGGCCGGGCGCCCATCTTGTCGTCATAGCCCTTGTCGGCGATCCACTCGGCCGCCTCCTTGGTCAGCTCGATCGAGACGCCGCGCTCCATCAGCTGGACCTCCAGCTGCATGACGAACTTCTCGACGACCTGCAGGATGACCTCCTTCGGCAGCGGCGCGAAGCTGATCACCGCGTCCAGCCGGTTGCGGAACTCGGGCGTGAACATCCGCTCGACGGCGGCCGTGTCCTCGCCCTCGCGCCGGTCGCGGCCGAAGCCGATGGCGGCCCTGGCCTGCTCCTGCGCGCCGGCGTTCGAGGTCATGATCAGGATCGTGTTGCGGAAGTTCACCGCCTTGCCGTTGTGGTCGGTCAGCTTGCCGTGGTCCATGATCTGCAGCAGGATGTTGTAGACGTCCGGGTGCGCCTTCTCGATCTCGTCGAGCAGCAGGACGCAATGCGGATGCTGGTCGATGGCATCGGTCAACAGCCCGCCCTGGTCGAAGCCGACATAGCCCGGAGGGGCGCCGATCAGCCGGCTGACCGAGTGCTTCTCCATGTATTCCGACATGTCGAAGCGCTTGAACTCGATGCCGAGCACGGTGGCGAGCTGCTTTGCGACCTCGGTCTTGCCGACGCCCGTCGGGCCGGTGAACAGATAGCTGCCGATCGGCTTCTCCGGCTCGCGCAGGCCCGCCCGGCTCAGCTTGATCGCCGAGGTCAGCGCGTCGATCGCCGCGTCCTGGCCGAAGACCACGCGCTTGAGGTTGCTCTCCAGGTCGCGCAGCGCCTCGGTGTCGGTCTTGGAGACCGATTTCGGCGGGATGCGGGCGATCTTGGAGACGACCGTCTCGATCTCCTTGGGCGTGATGGTCTTGCGCCGCTTGTTGGCCGGCAGCAGGTGCTGCGCCGCGCCGGCCTCGTCGATCACGTCGATCGCCTTGTCGGGCAGCTTGCGGTCGTTGATGTAGCGGCTGGACAGGTCCACCGCCGACTTGATCGCGTCGGCCGTGTACTTGACCTCGTGGTGGTCCTCGAAGAACGGCTTGAGGCCGCGCAGGATCTTGATCGCGTCGTCGACAGACGGCTCGTTGACGTCGATCTTCTGGAAGCGGCGGGAGAGCGCCCGGTCCTTCTCGAAGTGCTGGCGGAACTCGTTATAGGTCGTCGCTGCCCATGCAGCGCAGCGTTCCCGCCTGCAGCGCCGGCTTCAGCAGGTTCGAGGCGTCCATCGCGCCGCCCGTGGTGGCGCCGGCGCCGATCACCGTGTGGATCTCGTCGATGAAGAGGATGGCGTCGGGGTGCTCCTCCAGCTCCTTGATGACGGCCTTCAGCCGCTCCTCGAAGTCGCCGCGATAGCGCGTGCCGGCCAGCAGCGCGCCCATGTCGAGCGAGAAGATGGTCGCGCCCGAGAGGATCTCGGGCGTGTCGCCGTCGACGATCTTCTTGGCCAGGCCCTCGGCGATGGCCGTCTTGCCGACGCCGGGGTCGCCGACCAGCAGCGGGTTGTTCTTGCGCCGGCGGCAGAGCACCTGCACGCAGCGCTCGACCTCCAGCTCGCGGCCGATCAGCGGGTCCACCTTGCCGGCACGCGCCTTGGCGTTCAGATCGACGCAGAATTTGGCCAACGAAGTGTCCTCGTTCGATTCCTCGGCCGTGGTGGTTTCCTCGCTCGAATCCTCGTCCTCGGCGCCGCGCACGGGGCGGCGCTCGCCGAAGGCGGGGTCCTTGGCGATGCCGTGGCTGAGGAAGTTGACGGCATCGTAGCGGGTCATGTCCTGCTCTTGCAGGAAGAAGGCCGCATGGCTCTCGCGCTCGTTGAAGATCGCGACCAGCACGTTGGCGCCGGTCACCTCGGACCGGCCGGAGGACTGGACATGGATGGCGGCGCGCTGGATCACGCGCTGGAAGCCGGTGGACGGCGCCGCCTCCGAGCCCTCGACGTCGAAGACCAGCGTCTCGAGCTCGGTGTCGATGAACTTCGTCAGCGTCTTGCGCAGCTCGGCCAGGTCGACCGAGCAGGCCCGCATGACGCGCGCCGCGTCAGGCTCGTCGATCAGCGCCAGCAGCAGGTGCTCGAGCGTCGCCAGCTCGTGGCGCCGCGCGTTGGCGAAGCCGATGGCCCGATGGATCGCGTCCTCGAGCGTTGTGGTCAGAGAGGGCATCCACTTCTCCTTCGCACGGTCGCCTGGGCTGCCATGGTATACCATGAGGCCATGCCCACGGTTCCCGCAAGGCCAGCAGAGGCCATGACCGTTATTTTGTGGTTGTCGGAGCGTCGATCAAGGAGACGAGAGAGGCAGGGCGAGGCGGGCACGACGCGCGTGCGCTCACTCCTTCTCCATCGTGCACTGCAGCGGGTGCTGGTTCGACCGCGCGCAGTCCATGACCTGCGTCACCTTGGTCTCGGCGATCTCGAACGGGTAGACGCCGACGACCGCGATTCCCTTGTTGTGCACGGTCAGCATGATCTCGACCGCGCGGCCGTGATCGAGGTTGAAGAAGCGCTCGAGCACGTAGACGACGAACTCCATCGGCGTGTAGTCGTCGTTCAGCATGAGCACCTTGTAGAGCGAAGGCCGCTTGGTCTTCGGCTTCGCCTTGGTGACGACGCCGACCTCGCCCTTGCCCTTGCGCCCCTTGTCGCTGTCCGACGCTGCGCGGGGAGGCGCCGAACGATCCGTATTGCTGCTGGATGGTCTGCATGCCGTCGATGAGATGCGCTGCCGAAGCGCCGGCGTCCGAGGGCGAATATAGGAGGTCCGGCCGGAATAGAAAAGGGGGGCCCGGGGCCCCCCTCCGCATCCGCTGCCATGACCGTGCCAGGGCAGGTCAGGCGCGGTGCGTCTTGACCATCTCCGCGGCCACGGTGAAGCGCTGCGTTCAGGGGCGCGAACGCCTCCTTGGCGGCGTTGGCGTACATCTCGTTCAGCTTGGTCGCCTCGGCGACGAAGCTCTCGAACGAGGTCTTGGCAAAGCCGGTCTGCTTCTCGAAGAACTCGGTGACCGACTTCGACGAGGCGATCTCCTTCGCGGCGGCCATCGAGTCCTCGTAGGACTTCTTCGAGAACGCCATCACCTCGGCGTTCATCTCCTCGGCGGCCTTCGCCATCACCTTGCCCGAAGCGACCATCGCCTCGACGTTCTCCTGGCCGAACTGGGTCACGTCCTCGAAGCCCTTGGACATCCGCTCGACGCCCTCTTCCATCGACCGCTTGGCCTCGGAAGTGAACTGCTCGACCTGCTGGTTTGCAATCTTGTTCATTTTCGGTCTCCCGCTTTTTCGCTCGTCTGGCGCGCCGCCCGGCGCGGCGCCTCGTGTGTTCGATGACGGCTATATGGACGTCATGCTGCACTGCGTCAAGAGCGCGATTGTGCACTGCACAAAGATTTTTCGGCAACAGGTCCCAGGGCCATCCGCGCGGAGGCCCGTTTTCCATTTTCAAAGCCGTGCACGATCTGTTAGCTTTTGCCCATAACCATAGGTGGGAAGCGGCTTAGATCGGCTCCCGGGGCAGTGGGTACAGGCGAGGGTAGAGGGGAAATGCGACTCCGGTTTTTGTGGCTCGGCGGCGTCCTTTTGGCGCTGGTCACGAGCCTGGCGAGCGTCGGCAGCCGCGCAGGCGGCGCAGCAGGCGGCGATCGTGATCGACATGCGCAACGGCGCGGTCCTCTACGAGAGCAATGCGGACAGGCGCCAGCACCCGGCGTCGCTGACCAAGATGATGACGCTGTACCTGACCTTCGAGGCGGTGCGCGACGGCCGGCTCGGCCTCGACCAGAAGTTGCGCGTGTCCCAGAACGCGGCGCGCCAGCCGGCTTCCAAGCTCTACCTCAAGGCGGGGCAGCGAGTCGCCGTGCGCGACCTGATCCGGGCCGCGGCCATCAAGTCGGCGAATGACGCCGCGATGGTCCTGGCCGAGGGCGTCGGCGGGTCGGAGCGCGCCTTCGCCGAGATGATGACGCGACGGGCGCGGCAGCTCGGCATGAAGAATTCGAGCTTCCGCAACCCGCACGGGCTGACGGCGTCGGGACACATGACGACGGCGCGCGACATGGCCACCCTGGCGCGCCATCTCTATTTCGATTTCCCGGAGTACTTCAACATCTTCGGCCGGACGAGCGACTATGCCGCCGGCAAGCGGATCTGGACGACCAACCGGCTGCTGAAGAGCTATCCGGGCGCCGACGGGCTCAAGACCGGGTACACGCGGGCGGCTGGCTACAACCTGGCCGCTACGGCGCATCGCGGCGACAAGCGCGTCGTCGCCGTGCTGCTCGGCGGCCGCTCGAGCGCGCAGCGCAACCAGGAGGTCGCGCGTCTGCTCGACCTGGGTTTCGGTAGGGCGCAAGACGCCGTGCGCAGCGTGCGGCCACAAGGTCCGGGCCGCCTGCTGGTCTCGGCGGCGCCACTGCCGGAGGCCAAGCCCGAGGCGCCGGCGACGGGCCTTGCCGCCGTGGCCGAGGCGCTCTCCCCCGCGGCCGAGGCAGCGACGCCGCCGGCCGCCGTGGTCGCCCCGGTCACGGTGATGTCGCGGTCGCGCCTGGCGCCGAGAGCGGCCGGCCTGCCGCCTCGCCGAATCAGCCCGGCGGTGACGACCCTGCAGCTGATCCGTGGCCAGGACGGCATCCCGGTGCCGCTGCCGCGCCCCGGCAGCGTGGTGGCGTGGGCCGCCCAGGTCGGGCCCCTACACCTCCGAGACGGCGGCGCTGGCCAGCCTCGCCGACATCGCGGCCAGCCGCGTGGCGGGCGACGCCGTCGCCTCGTTCATGGTACAGCAGAGCAGCGCAAGGGCCGGCGCCCCGGTCTACAACCTGCACCTGGCGGGACTGACCGAGGGAAGCGCCGCGCAACTTTGCGGTGTGCTCTCGGCAAGCAACATGCCCTGCGACGTGGTCCATGCCGGCCGCCGCTGAGCCGGCCGGCCCGTCAACCCGGGATCGGCGGCGCCGGCGGCATCACGGCCGACCGATCGAGGCATAGCGGAAGCCGGCGGCGCGGACATCCTCGGGAACATAGACGTTGCGCAGGTCGACCATGACGTCGCCAGCCAGCTGGCCGCGGAGCCGCGCCATGTCGAGCGCGCGGAACTCGTTCCACTCGGTGAGGAGCACCACGCCGTCGGCGCCGTCGGCGGCCTCGTAGGGGTCGTCGGACCAGGTCACGGCGGGCAGGAGATGCTCGCCCTCGCGCCGCCCCTGCGGATCCACGACCCTGACCTTCGCGCCGCCGCCGACGAGCGCCGGCACTATCGTCAGCGCCGGCGCGTCGCGCATGTCGTCGGTGTTGGGCTTGAAGGTGACGCCGAGGACGAGGATCGTCTTGCCGTTGACCGACCCATCCATCATGTCGAGGATCTTGTCGATCATGCGCCGCTTCACGGCGTCGTTGACCGCGATCACCGATTCGACGATCCGCATCGGCGCTCCGTGCTCCTGGCCGATGCGGGCGAGCGCCGAGGTGTCCTTGGGGAAGCAGGATCCGCCATAGCCGGGGCCGGCATGGAGGAACTTGTTGCCGATTCGGCCGTCGAGGCCCATGCCCTTCGAGACTTCCTTCACGTCGGCGCCGACGCGCTCGCAAAGCATCGCGATCTCGTTGATGAAGGTGATCTTGGTCGCGAGGAATGCGTTGGCCGCGTACTTGATCATCTCGGCCGAGGCGATGTCGGTCCTGACGATCGGGAAATCGCGGAGGTAGAGGGGCCGGTAGAGCTCGGCCATCACCTCGGCCGCCCGCTCGGTCTCGACGCCGACGACGACGCGGTCAGGCCGCATGAAGTCGTCGATCGCCGCTCCCTCGCGCAGGAATTCGGGGTTCGAGGCGACGTCGAAGTCGGCATCGGGCCTGGTCTCGCGGATGATGTCGCGGACCCGATGGTTGGTACCGACGGGCACCGTCGACTTGGTCACCACGACCGCATAGCCCGTCAGCGCGCGGGCGATCTCCTCGGCGGCGGCGTAGACAAAGGTCAGGTCGGCATGGCCGTCGCCCCGCCGGGTGGGCGTTCCGACCGCGATGAAAACCGCGTCCGCGCCGTCCACCGCCGCGGCGAGATCGCCGGTAAACGAGAGCCGTCCTGCCTCGACGTTCTTCGCCATCAGCGACTGGAGGCCGGGCTCGTAGATCGGCACCCGGCCCGCCGACAGCAGGTCGATCTTCCTGGGATCCTTGTCGACGCAGACGACGTCGTGACCGAAATCCGAGAAGCAGACGCCCGAGACGAGCCCGACATAGCCCGTGCCGATCATCGCGATACGCATCGCAGTCCCCTCATTGATGGTCCGGCGGTCGTAAGCCTAGAATGCTTCCTTCCGGGCCAAAGGTGTCCGCCCGATTAAGGAGCGTTCGCGCACGAGCGCCTGCGTTTGAATTTCGCGACCCGGGGCGAGAACGATGCCCCCGCTCGAAATCCGCGCGGCCGGAGAACACCACCGCGCGTCGCCGACGTGCATGGCGGATGCCGCTGAGCCGAACACGGTCAAGGCGCGTCCTTCCGTGAGCGCGCCGTCAGCCGGGATCAGAGGCCGAAGCCGTCGTACTTCTTCTTGAAGCGCGAGACCCGCCCGCCCGTGTCGACCAGGCTGCGCTGACCGCCCGTCCAGGCCGGATGCGCATGCGGGTCGATCTCGAGCGTCAGCTGGTCGCCTGCCGCGCCCCAGGTCGAGCGCATCTGCACGACGCTGCCATCGGTCATCTTCACGTCGATGACGTGGTAATCGGGGTGAATGTCGGTCTTCATCGCTCGCTCCGGGAGAGAAAGGTGCGGACGGCGGCGCCGTCCCCGTGCATTGGAAAAACTAACGAGGCCGCGCTCGCGGCTTCGAGGACGCGCGTCTATATGGCAATCGCGCACTGCAAACAACCCCCGCTCTGGGCAACCACTTGGCAACCGGGCGCGGGGCGGGCAAGCAGGCGCTGCCGCAAGCGAGTCACCATATGCGCGGGCCGGGCCCGAAACTGATCATCTTCGACGTCGACGGCACGCTGGTCGACAGCCAGGCGGCGATCCTGTCGGCGATGGCGGAGGCGTTCCTTCGGGCCGGCCGGCCCGCGCCCTTGCGCGAGGCGGCGCTCGGGGTGGTCGGCCTGTCGCTGCCACAGGCGATGGCGGTGCTGGCGCCCGAGGCGGAGGCCGACGCGCATATGCAGCTCGCCCGACATTACCGCGAGGCGTTCATCGCCCTGCGGTCCCGCACGGGCGGCGAGGCGGCGATGCCGCTCTACCCCGGCGCACGCGAGACCGTGGCCCGGCTCGCCGGCGAGGGCCGTTTGCTTGCCATCGCGACCGGCAAGGCGCGCCGGGGGCTCGACCATTTCCTGGTGACGCACGGGCTGAAGCACCATTTCGTCGTCACGCAGACGGCCGATGATGCGCCTTCCAAGCCGCATCCGCAGATGGTGCTGAACTGCCTGGCCGAGTCGGGTGTCGCGGCAAGCGACGCCGTCATGGTCGGCGACACGGGCTTCGACATGGAGATGGCGCGCGCCGCAGGTTGCCGGGCGCTGGGGGTTGCCTGGGGCTATCATCCGACGCCGCGCGTTCTCGCGGGCGGGGCCGAGCGCATCGCCGAGACCTTCGAGGAGCTGGAGGCGATGCTGGATACGCTTTGGATGCCGGCATGAAGCGATTCTGGGAGGAGGCGCGCTCCGCGCGGGTCGAGGGCGGTTGGCTGATCCGCCTCGATGCGCGCCCCGTGCTGACGCCGGCGCGGCGGCTCTGCATCGTGCCGCTCGCCTCCATGGCCGACGGGATCGCCGCGGAATGGAACGCGCAGGGCGAGCGGATCGACCCGTTGTCCATGCCTTTGACGCGCGCGGCCAGCACCTGCCTTGATCGGGTGATGCCCGAGGCCGGAGCCGTGCGGCGCAACGTCGCCGGCTATGGGGGCGCGGACCTCCTCTGCTATCGGTCGCCCCGACCGCCCGAGCTCGCCGAACGCCAGTCGCGCGGCTGGGATCCGCTGCTCGACTGGGCCGCCGAGGCGCTCGGCGCGCAGCTGACCGTCGCCGAGGGCGTCATGCACGTGGCGCAGCCGCCGGAGGCGATGGCCAGGCTCGGCGCCGAAGTGGACGCGCTCGACCCCTGGGAACTGACGGCGTTGAGCGAGCTGACGACGCTGACCGGGTCGCTGGTCCTGGCGCTCGCCATCTGCCACGGCCGAATTCAGCCGGACGCGGCCTGGGCGCTGTCGCGCATCGACGAGCAGTGGAACATCGAGCAGTGGGGCGAGGACGCCGAGGCGGCGCAGCAGACCGCTCGGCGCGAGGCTGATTTCCTGACAGCCGCCGAGCTTCTGCGCCTGTTGGGGCGGAGCTGATCCGTCTCAGCCGGCCCCCTCATGGCCGCCATCACGGCCGCCTTGCTGGCCCCAGTCGAGGCGGGCCCAGACGCGCTCGTGCAGGAAGTAGAGCACAAGCTTCGTGACGACCTCGAATCCGCCGATCGACAGGGCGGCGCCGATGCTGCCGGTGAAGATCAGCGCCAGGACGACGGTGTCGATGCCGGCCAGCACGCGCCAACTCGCGGTCTTGGCGACCGAACGTCGATGCAGTTCTCGGCGCCGCGGCCCGTCGTGCCTCAGCCCCCAGGCGATCTGGGCCCAGCCACGCTCGTGCAGGAAGTAGAGCACGACCTTCGTCACGAGTTCGGTCACCGCGATGAGCGACGAGGTCCGCGCCGTCGCCGCGTGCGAGATCGGGTGCACCCCGAACAGCGGTGCAACGAATGTCAGCACCAGGAAGGACAACACGAAAGTGTCGAGCGTACCGACGATCCGCCAGGAAACCGACTTGGCGAGCGACCGGCGCATGCCGTCGCGTCGCGGCGCCAGGCCTGTCCGCCCTCCCTCGACCACCCATTCCTCCGCGTCGACACGCCCCATGGTTGCGCGCGCCGTGGACTATGCTCTGCCGGCCGGCCGTCGGCAATGGCAGGCCGGCCAGCCCTCCGCCACGGCTTCGACGAGCCAGTGGACGCTGGCGGGCGCGGCGGAGGACCGCTGGCGGGCCGCCCCTTTCACGGCCCGGTGACCGCCTCTCACGTTCGCGAGAATCGCCGTCGAAGCTCGGTCGGAGGGGCCCATCTACGACATCATCGCCCCTTCCTGGAGAAAGCCATGCTGGACGGATTGCTCGACATCTTCAGGGCCGAGAACGCGCTCGACCGCCAAATCGAGATGCTCGAGGCGTTGAGCGATCGAGAGCTCGCGGACCTAGGCCTTGCGCGGGACCAGATCGAGGCTTTCGTGCGAGGAACTGTCGGGTCGGCCGATTGAGGCGGCCGTTCCCGCTCCGCTCCCCCGAGGTGGGGGGTCAGAGACGCCAGTCGTCGATCGCCGCTATTTCGTCGTCCGTCATGCCGAAATGGTGCGCGATCTCGTGGACCAGCACATGCCGGACCAGCGCATCGAGCGCGACGTCGCCGCGCGCGGCCCACTCGTCGAGGATCGGGCGGCGAAAGAGCCATACCGCGTCCGGCAACTGCACCACGTCGTTGACCGACTTTTCGGTCAATGCGACGCCTTCGTAGAGCCCGGTCAGATCGAAGGCGTCGTCGATGCCGAGCTCGGCGAGCGTGTCCTCCTCGGCGAAGTCGGCGACGTGGAGGCTCAGGCCGGCGCAGCGTTCGCGGAACACCGCCGGCAGGTCGTCATAGGCGGCGGTGGCCATCTCCTCGAAGTCGGCGAGGCTCGGCGCGGTGTCGGAAACGATCGGCATGCCTTGCCGGTAGGGCGGTCGAGCAGATGCGTCAAGCCGGGCGCGAGGCCCTTTTTGAGGCCTTGAGAGGCCCTTGACCGGGCAGCGGGGCTCGCGTAGATGACGGCGTCATTGTCCGGCATGGCCGGGCAGTGAATGCGCGGTTGTAGCTCAGTCGGTTAGAGTACCGGCCTGTCACGCCGGGGGTCGCGGGTTCGAGTCCCGTCAACCGCGCCATCTCTCTCCACCACCCCGACTTGCAGAGACCCGCCCGCGTTGACCTCGTGGGTCATGGCGGCTACACACCGCCGCAGCGGGGCGGGATGCTCCCCAGCGCCGCGGACCTCCGCCAGCCAGGTGAGTGCCCGATGAACGAGATCCTCCTCGAATACCTGCCGATCGTGATCTTCCTCGGCATCGCCATCGCGCTCGGGCTGGTCTTCATCATCGCCGCGCTGGTGCTGGCGGTGCGCCGCCCGGACCCCGAGAAGGTGTCGGCCTATGAGTGCGGCTTCAACGCCTTCGACGACGCGCGGATGAAGTTCGACGTGCGGTTCTACCTCGTGTCGATCCTGTTCATTATATTCGACCTCGAGATCGCCATGCTGTTTCCGTGGGCCGCGGCCTTCGGCGCGCTAAGTGACACGGCGTTCTGGTCGATGATGGTCTTTCTCGCCGTGCTGACGATCGGCTTTGCGTATGAGTGGAAGAAAGGAGCGCTGGAATGGGAGTGAACCCGCCCCTCTCCACCGCCGGACACGCCCGCGCTGCGGACGAACGTTTCCAACGAGCTGGCCGACAAGGGATTTCTGCTGACGACGGCGGAGGACCTGATCAACTGGTCGCGCACCGGCTCGCTGATGTGGATGACCTTCGGGCTGGCCTGCTGCGCCGTCGAGATGATGCACACCTCGATGCCGCGCTATGACGCCGAGCGCTTCGGTTTCGCGCCGCGCGCGAGCCCGCGCCAGTCGGACGTGATGATCGTGGCGGGCACGCTGTGCAACAAGATGGCGCCGGCGCTGCGCAAGGTTTACGATCAGATGCCCGAGCCGCGCTATGTCATCTCGATGGGCTCGTGCGCCAATGGCGGCGGGTACTATCACTACAGCTACAGCGTGGTGCGCGGCTGCGACCGGATCATCCCGGTCGACATCTACGTGCCCGGCTGTCCGCCGACGGCCGAGGCGCTGCTCTACGGCATCCTGCAATTGCAGCGGAAGATCCGCCGCACCGGCACCATCGTGCGCTGAGGGACCATGGCTGACGAGGCGCTGCACGAGCTCGGCGAGATGATCGCCGCCGCCCAGGCCGACGCGGTGCTCGAGACCCGCGTCGCGGTGGGCGAGCTGACGCTGATGGCGACCGTGCCGGGCCTGCGCCGGCTGGTCACGCATCTGCGCGACAACGCGGCCTGCGCGTTCACGACGCTGGTCGACGTCACGGCGGTCGACTGGCCCGAGCGCGACGACCGCTTTGAGGTGGTCTACCATTTCCTGTCGATGCCGCAGAACCAGCGGGTGCGCGTCAAGATCGCCGTGTCCGAGGACGAGGTCGTGCCCTCGATCACCGACCTGCACCCGACCGCGAACTGGTTCGAGCGCGAGGTCTTCGACATGTACGGGATCATGTTCTCGGGCCATCCCGACCTGCGCCGCATCCTGACGGATTACGGCTTTCGCGGGCATCCGCTGCGCAAGGACTTTCCGACGACGGGCTATGTCGAGCTGCGCTATGACGAGACGCACAAGCGGGTGGTCTACGAGCCGGTTCGCCTGGTGCAGGAGTACCGCGCCTTCGATTTCATGTCGCCATGGGAGGGCGCGCACTACATCCTCCCGGGTGACGAGAAGAACCCGGAAGTGAAGAAGCGCGAGGTCTGACGCCTCGCGCGCCGCGCCGCGCGCGCGGCGCGCCAGGTCGACGGGATCATGACGGACATCGAGGCCGTGCTATGCGCGGCGGAGGCGGCCTGAGCCGCCGCAGAGGACGGAGCGAGATGGAAGGCGACCTGCAGACGGGCGAGCAGCGCATCCGCAACTTCAACATCAATTTCGGGCCGCAGCATCCGGCGGCGCACGGCGTGCTGCGCCTGGTGCTGGAACTCGACGGCGAGATCGTCGAGCGCGTCGACCCGCATATCGGCCTGCTCCATCGCGGCACCGAAAAGCTGATGGAGAGCCGCACCTACCTGCAGAACCTGCCTTATTTCGACCGGCTCGACTATGTCTCGCCGATGAGCCAGGAGCACGCCTGGTGCCTGGTCATCGAGAAGCTGGTGCAATGCGGCGTGCCGCGGCGCGCGAGCTATATCCGCGTGCTCTATTCCGAGATCACGCGCATCCTGAACCACCTGCTGAACGTGACGACGCAGGCGATGGATGTCGGCGCGCTGACCCCGCCGCTCTGGGGGTTCGAGGAGCGCGAGAAGCTGATGGTCTTCTACGAGCGCGCCAGCGGCGGGCGGCTGCACGCCGCCTATTTCCGGCCGGGCGGCGTGCACCAGGACCTGCCGCCGCAGCTGTGCGACGACATCTGGCAGTGGACGGAGGCGTTCCCGCAGGTCCTCGACGACCTCGAGGGGTTGTTGACCGAGAACCGCATCTTCAAGCAGCGCAATGTCGACATCGGCGTCTGCTCGATCGAGGAGGCGCAGGCCTGGGGGTTCTCGGGCGTCATGGTGCGCGGCTCGGGCTGGGCCTGGGATCTGCGCCGGGCGCAGCCCTACGAGCGCTACAGCGAGTTCGATTTCCGCATCCCCGTCGGCAAGCACGGCGACTGTTATGACCGCTATCTCTGCCGCATGGACGAGATGCGCGAGTCGACCAAGATCATGCGCCAGGCGCTGGAAAAGCTCGACGACTGCAAGGGCGAGCCGGTGATCACCGACGACGGCAAGATCGCCCCGCCCAAGCGCGGCGAGATGAAGACCTCGATGGAGGCGCTGATCCACCACTTCAAGCTTTGGACCGAAGGCTTCCGCGTGCCGGAGGGCGAGGCCTATGCCTTCGTCGAGGCGCCGAAGGGCGAGTTCGGCGTCTATCTGGTCAGCGACGGCACCAACAAGCCCTACAGGGCCAAGATCCGGCCCTCGGGCTACCCGCATCTTTCCGCCATGGACTCGATGTGCCGCGGCCATCTGCTGGCCGACGTCTCGGCCGTGCTCGGCTCGCTCGACATCGTCTTCGGGGAGATCGACCGGTGAGCCTGCGCCGTCTCCATCACGAGCAGCCCGCAAGCTTTGCCTTCACCCCGGCGAATGCCGAGTGGGCGCGGGCTCAGATGGCCAAGTTCCCGGCCGGGCGGCAGGCCTCGGCGGTGATCCCGCTGCTCTGGCGCGGCCAGGAGCAGGAGGGGTGGGTGACGCGGCCGATGATCGAGGAGGTCGCGCGGATGCTCGGCATGGACTCGATCCGCGTCCTCGAGGTCGCGACCTTCTACTTCATGTTCCAGCTGCAGCCCGTCGGCGGCGTCGCGCACGTCCAGGTCTGCGGCACGACCTCTTGCATGATCTGTGGCGCCGAGGACCTGATCGCCGTTTGCCGCGAGCGGATCGCGCGCGAGCCGCACCAGCTTTCCGCCGACGGCAAGTTCTCGTGGGAGGAGGTCGAGTGCCTCGGCGCCTGCTCGAACGCGCCGATGGTGCAGATCGGCAAGGACTATTACGAGGATCTGACGGCCGAAAGCTTTGCCGCGCTCCTCGACGCCTTTGCCAGCGGCGAGGTGCCGCGGCCCGGCCCGCAGAACGGCCGCTGGGCGTGCGAGCCCGTGACCGGGCGGACGGCGCTGCTTGGCGACGCCTTCCACGGCGGCAATGCCTCGGTCGAGCTGGCGCTGGACAAGGGCGACACGGTCGCCCGCATCACGGGCGAGCGCGCGACCGAGCGGGGCGACATGCGCCCGGCCGAGGGGCGCGCCGCGACCGAGACGGGGCTGACCGACATTCCTGGCGAACCCGCCGGCCAGGCCGCGCCGAAACAGGCCGCCGAGACGAAGCCCGACCGCAAGGAGCGCGCCGAGCGCCCGGCGCCTCTGCCCTCGGACAAGGCCGAGGTGGCGGGCGAGCCCGAGAGGGAGGAGGCGGCCGAGCGCCAGACGGAAAAGGCGCCGGCCAAGGACAACAACGGCTCGGGCCTGCCGCCGCGCGACGGGTCGGATACCGAGATCGATGAGGTGATGCCCGACCCGGCCGGCAAGCCGCACGGACCGACGCGGGCCGAGGTGCAGAACCTGATGCCGGCGCCGCGCGACGGCCGGGCGGACGACCTGAAGCGCATCCGGGGGATCGGACCGAAGATCGAGGCGCAGCTGAACGCGCTCGGGATCTGGCACTTCGACCAGATCGCCGGGTTGAATGCCGACGAGATCGCCTGGATCGACAGCCAGCTCGAGGGCTTTCAGGGCCGGATCGAGCGCGACGACTGGGTGGCGCAGGCCCAGGCATTGGCCGAGGGCGGCGATCCTGATGCCGCGAAGCGGGACCTCTGAGGACGGACACATGCTGGACGACAAGGACCGCATCTTCACGAACCTCTACGGGATGTTCGACCGGACCCTGGCGGGCGCGCGGGCGCGCGGGCACTGGGACGGCACGGACGGACTTATCGGGCGCGGGCGCGACGCGATCATCGAGGAGCTGAAATCCTCGGGGCTGCGCGGGCGCGGCGGCGCCGGGCTTCCCGACCGGCCTCAAATGGTCCTTCATGCCCAAGGAGTTCGGATGGCCGGCCGCATTACCTGGTCGTCAATGCGGACGAGTCGGAGCCCGGCACCTGCAAGGACCGCGAGATCATGCGGCACGATCCGCACACGCTGATCGAGGGCTGCCTGATCGCCAGGCTTCGCCATGGGCGCGCATGTCGCCTACATCTATCTGCGCGGCGAATACATCCGCGAGCGCGAGGCGCTGCAGATCGCCATCGACGAGTGCTACGATGCCGGGCTGCTCGGCGCCAACGCCGCCGGCAGCGGCTATCGACTTCGACATCTACCTCGCGCACGGCGCCGGCGCCTATATCTGCGGCGAGGAGACGGCGCTGCTGGAGAGCCTGGAGGGCAAGAAGGGCATGCCGCGCCTCAAGCCGCCCTTCCCGGCGGGCGTCGGCCTCTATGGCTGCCCGACCACCGTCAACAACGTCGAGTTCGATCGCCGTCGTGCCGACGATCATGCGGCGCGGCGCGGCCTGGTTCGCCTCGTTCGGGCGCAAGAACAACGCCGG
Organism: uncultured Alphaproteobacteria bacterium; assembly: GCA_963822985.1. Taxonomy (GTDB): domain Bacteria; phylum Pseudomonadota; class Alphaproteobacteria; order Rhodobacterales; family Rhodobacteraceae; genus Thermohalobaculum. Next base: position 830,097 of record CAWGJU010000006.1, read on the forward strand.
CACCAAGATCTTCGCGATCTCGGGCCATGTGAACGCGCCCTGCGTCGTCGAAGAGGCGATGTCGATCGACCTGCGCGAGCTGATCGACCGGCATTGCGGCGGCGTGCGCGGCGGCTGGGACAATCTGAAGGCCGTGGTGCCGGGCGGGTCCTCGGTGCCTTGCATCCCGGCGCCGCAATGCGCCGACTGCGCGATGGACTTCGACCATCTGAAGGACCTGAAGTCGGGGCTGGGCACCGCGGCGGTCATCGTGATGGACCAGTCGACGGACATCATCAAGGCGATCTGGCGCTTCTCGAAATTCTACAAGCACGAGAGCTGCGGCCAGTGCACGCCCTGCCGCGAGGGCACCGGCTGGATGATGCGCGTGATGGAGCGGCTGGTCACCGGCGACGCGGCGGTCGAGGAGATCGACATGCTGCTCGACGTGACCAAGCAGGTCGAGGGGCACACGATCTGCGCGCTCGGCGATGCCGCGGCCTGGCCGATCCAGGGCCTGATCCGGCACTTCCGCGACGAGATCGAGGACCGGATCAAGGCCAAGCGGACGGGCCGCGTCAGCGCGGTCGCGGCGGAGTAGCGCCGATGCGGCACCCGCTCCGGGCGCGGCGACAGCAGTTTAGGGCCGGGATGGCCGGAGAATAGCCATGGCTGATCTGCGCAAGATCCTGATCGACGGCCGCGAGGTCGAGGTCGACCCCAGCCTGACGCTGATCCAGGCCTGCGAGGTCGCCGGCGTCGAGATCCCGCGTTTTTGCTACCACGAGCGGCTGTCGATCGCCGGCAACTGCCGGATGTGCCTGGTCGAGATCGTCGGCGGGCCGCCAAAGCCGGCGGCCTCGTGCCATATGCAGGTGCGGGACCTGCGGCCCGGCAAGGACGGCGCGCCGCCCGAGGTCAAGACCAACTCGCCGATGGTGAAGAAGGCGCGCGAGGGGGTGATGGAGTTCCTGCTCATCAACCACCCGCTCGACTGCCCGATCTGCGACCAGGGCGGCGAGTGCGACCTTCAGGACCAGGCGATGGCCTATGGCATCGACTTCAGCCGCTTTCGCGAGCCCAAGCGCGCCGTGCTCGACCTGCATCTGGGGCCGCTGGTCGAGACGCATATGACGCGCTGCATCAGCTGCACGCGCTGCGTCCGCTTCATCACCGAGGTCGCCGGCATGGCCGAGCTTGGCCAGACGGGCCGCGGCGAGGACGCCGAGATCACCAACTATCTGGGCCGAATCCTCGAATCCGAGATGCAGGGCAACATCGTCGACCTCTGCCCGGTCGGCGCGCTGACCAACAAGCCCTATGCCTTCACCGCGCGCCCCTGGGAGTTGCGCAAGACCGACTCGATCGACGTCATGGACGCGCTCGGCTCGAACATCCGCGTCGACTGCCGCGGCCGCGAGGTCATGCGCATCCTGCCGCGCAACCATGACGGCGTGAACGAGGAGTGGCTGGCCGACCGGTCGCGCTACCATTGGGACGGGCTGCGCCGCCAGCGGCTCGACCGGCCCTATGTTCGCGTCGACGGCAAGCTGCGTGCGGCGAGCTGGGGCGAGGCCTTCGGCGCAGTGGCCGAGGCCGTGCGCACCGCCGAGGGCGACATCGCCGCGATCGCGGGCGACCTGGCGCCGGTCGAGGCGATGTGGGCGCTGAAGGAGCTGATGGCGCGGCTGGGCTCGGATCGCGTCGAGTGCCGGCAGGACGGCGCGAAGCTGCCTTTGGGCAACCGCTCGGCCTATGCTGGCACGGCGCGCGTCGCCGATCTCGACAGGGCCGGCGCCGTGCTGGTCATCGGCGCGAACCCGCGCAAGGAGGCGCCGGTGCTGAACAGCCGAATCCGCAAGGCCTGGCTGAACGGCGCCGAGGTCGCGGTGATCGGCGAGGCCGTCGACCTGACATATCCCGTCCACCACATGGGCGACGGCCCGCATCTCCTGACCGGCGAGAACCGGGACAAAGCCGTCGGTTTCATGCGCGACAAGGCGCCCGTTGTGATCGTCGGCCAGGCCGCGCTGGTGCGGCCTGACGGCGCGGCCATCCTCGGCCATGCCATGTCGCTGGCCGAGGCCGCGGGGGCCAAGCTGCTGGTCCTGCACACCGCTGCTGCCCGGGTCGGCGGCATGGACATCGGCTTTGCGCACCCGGACGGGCTGGCGGCGCTCGACGGCGCGCGAGTGATCTACAACCTCGGCGCCGACGAGGTCGAGCTGCAGGCGGGCGCCTTTCGTCGTCTATCACGGCAGCCACGGCGACCGCGGCGCGCACCGAGCCGACGTCATCCTGCCGGGCGCTGCCTATACCGAGCAGTCGGGCATCTTCGTCAATCTCGAGGGCCGACCGCAGCTTGGCTTTCGCGCCAACTTCCCGCCGGGCGAGGCCAAGGAGGACTGGGCGATCCTGCGGGCGCTCTCGGCCGAGCTCGGCCAGACGCTGCCCTTCGACACGCTCGAGGAGCTGCGCCGGCAGATGGTGCAAGGCGCATCCGCACCTGGGCGCGCTCGACCGGGTACCGGAGAACGCGTGGCATCGGGTCGACGCGGGGACGATGGAGGATGTGCCGCTGCGCGGGCTCGGCAACGACCATTACCTCCTCAACCCGATCCTCCGCGCCTCGGAGCTGATGGCCGAGATGAGCCGTCTGGCGGCGGGGCGCACGACGGCGATGGCGGCCGAGTGACAGTGGCGCAGCGCCGCAGAAGCGCCAGCGCGCGGCGTGTTGGCGGTGGACGTTCCGGCCGCGGGATGCGAGAAGGCGCCTGCCGGCGGAGCCGGGTAGGAAAAGGCTAGAAGGCGACGAATGACGTTCTGGGACACCGGCACCGGGATCGTGCTGATCATCTTGGCGCAGTGCCTCGTGGTCACTGCGGCGATCCTCGTGAGCCTCGCCTTCCTGCTCTACATGGACCGCAAGGTCTGGGCGGCGGTGCAGCTGCGCCGCGGCCCGAACGTCGTCGGTCCCTTCGGGCTGTTCCAGTCATTCGCCGACTTCTTCAAGTTCGTGCTGAAGGAGATCGTCATTCCGGCCGGCGCCGACAAGATCGTCTTCATGCTGGCGCCGATGCTGTCCTTCGTGTTCGCGACGATCGCCTGGGCGGCAATCCCGTTCGCCGAGGGCTGGGTGATCGCCGATTTGAACGTCGGCATCCTCTACATCTTCGCGATCTCATCGCTCGGCGTCTATGGCATCATCATGGGCGGCTGGGCGTCGAACTCGAAATACCCGTTCCTCGGCAGCCTGCGCTCGGCCGCGCAGATGGTCAGCTACGAGGTCTCGATCGGGCTGATCATCATCGGCGTGCTGATCTCGACGGGCTCGCTGAACCTGACGGCGATCGTGTTGGCGCAGGACGGGCGGTTCGGCCTGTTCAGCTGGTACTGGCTGCCGCATCTGCCGATGGTGGTGCTGTTCTTCGTCTCGGCGCCTGGCCGAGACGAACCGGCCGCCCTTCGACCTGCCAGAAGCCGAGTCCGAGCTCGTCGCCGGCTATCAGGTCGAGTACTCGTCGACGCCCTATCTGCTGTTCATGATCGGCGAGTACATGAACATCGTGCTGATCTGCGCGCTGACGACGATCCTGTTCTTCGGCGGCTGGCTGAGCCCGATCCCGGGCATGCCCGACGGCGTGCTCTGGTTCGCGCTGAAGGTGGTGTTCTTCTTCTTCGTCATCGCCATGGTGAAGGCGGTGGTGCCGCGCTATCGCTATGACCAGCTCATGCGCCTCGGCTGGAAGGTGTTCCTGCCGATGAGCCTCGGCTGGGTCGTGATCGCGGCGTTCCTGGCAAAGCTCGAGGTGCCGGGCTATGCCCGCTACCTCGTCAGGAGGCTGACGATGGGCATCCCTCTCGACAAGGCGCTCGGCTATTTCCTGCTCAAGGATTTCTGGGGCGGGATGCGGCTGGGCATGAAGTACTTCTTCAAGCCCAAGGCGACGCTGAACTATCCCGTTCGAGAAGGGGCCGCTCTCCCCGCGCTTCCGCGGCGAGCATGCGCTGCGTCGCTATCCGAACGGCGAGGAGCGCTGCATCGCCTGCAAGCTGTGCGAGGCGATCTGCCCCGCCCAGGCGATCACCATCGAGGCCGAGCCGCGCGCCGATGGCTCGCGCCGGACGACGCGCTACGACATCGACATGACCAAGTGCATCTATTGCGGCTTTTGCCAGGAGGCCTGCCCGGTCGATGCCATCGTCGAGGGCCCGAACTTCGAGTTCGCCGCCGAGACGCGCGAGGAGCTGTACTACAACAAGCAGAAGCTGCTCGAGAACGGCGATCGCTGGGAGCGCGAGATCGCCCGCAACCTCGCCCTCGACGCGCCCTACCGGTGACGGGCCCGAGATGACGGCCTGACCGTCGTCGCCTTTTACGTTTTCGCCTCCGTCGCCGTCGCTGTCGGGCCTGTTCGTCGTGCTGGCGCGCAACCCGGTGCACTCGGTGCTGTGGCTGATCCTCGCCTTCTTCTCGGCCGCCGGCCTGATGGTGCTGCTGGGCGCCGAGTTCATCGCGATGATCCTCGTCATCGTCTATGTCGGCGCGGTGATGGTGCTGTTCCTGTTCGTCGTCATGATGCTGGACGTCGACTTTGCCGAGCTGAAGAGCGGCTTCGTCTCCTATCTGCCGCTCGGGCGCGCTGATCGGCGTCGTGCTGGTGGCCGAGCTCGGGCTCGTGCTCGGCCACTGGATCTTCGCGGCGAACGCGCCGGCCGCCCGGATCGCCGTGATGCCGGCTGCCGGCAGGCGATCCCGAACACCCAGGCGCTGGGGCTGATCCTCTATGACGGCTACATCCTGATCTTCCAGCTGGCCGGGCTGATCCTGCTGGTGGCGATGATCGGGGCGATCGTCCTGACGCTGCGGCACCGCACCAACGTCAAGCGACAGGACGTGCTGGCGCAGATCTATCGGGGGCGCGACGTCGAGCTCAAGGACGTCGAGCCGGGACAGGGGGTCTGACGATGGATCCCGTTGTGGTCGCACCTGTCTTGGTCGAACCTGTCCTGGTCGAAGTCATCCCGATCGGCGGCGTTGGTCTCGAAGGCTACCTGACTGTCGCGGCGATGCTGTTCGTCATCGGGATCTTCGGCATCTTCGTGAACCGGCGGAACGTGATCGTCATCCTGATGTCGATCGAGCTGATGCTGCTGGCGGTCAACATCAACCTGGTCGCCTTCTCGGCCTTTCTCGGCGACATGGCGGGGCAGGTCTTCACGCTGTTCGTGCTGACCGTCGCCGCCGCCGAGGCCGCGATCGGCCTTGCCATCCTCGTCTGCTTCTTCCGTAACAGGGGCAGCATCGACGTCGAAGACATCAGCACGATGAAGGGCTGAGCATGTACACGGCAATCCTGCTGCTGCCGCTGCTGGGCGCCGTCATCGCCGGCTTCTTCCACCGGGTAACCGGCGAGAAGATGGCGATGTGGATCCCGACGGGGATCCTGTTCTTCTGCTGCGTGCTGTCCTGGATCGCCTTCTTCACGCTCGACCCCGAGCAGCCGTCTTCGATCGAGCTCTTCCGCTGGATCAGCTCGGGCGAGCTCGAGGCCTGGTGGTCGATCCGCGTCGACCGGCTGACGACCGTGATGCTGGTCGTCGTCACCACCGTGTCGTCGCTCGTGCATATGTACTCGATCGGCTATATGGAGGAGGATCCGGGCAAGCCCCGCTTCTTCGCCTATCTCTCCTTCTTCACCTTCGCCATGCTGGCGCTGGTGACGGGCGACAACCTCCTGCAGATCTTCTTCGGCTGGGAGGGGGTCGGCGTCGCCTCGTACCTGCTGATCGGCTTCTGGTACAAGAAGGCGTCGGCCAACGCTGCGGCGATCAAGGCCTTCATCGTCAACCGGGTGGGCGATTTCGGCTTCCTGCTTGGCATGTTCGCGCTGTTCTACCTGACCGGCTCGCTGATGCTCGACGATGTCTTTGCCGATGCGCCGCAGCTGGCGCTGCTCGAGACGGTGTTCCTCGGCTACAGCGTGAACGCGGTCGAGCTGGTCTGCGTGCTGCTCTTCATCGGCGCCATGGGCAAGTCGGCGCAGCTGTTCCTGCACACCTGGCTGCCCGACGCCATGGAGGGCCCGACGCCGGTCTCGGCGCTGATTCATGCCGCGACGATGGTGACGGCCGGCGTCTTCCTCGTCTGCCGCATGTCGCCGCTTTTCGAGCTGGCGCCGACGGCGGTCATGATCGTCGACCATCATCGGCGCCTCGACGGCGTTCTTCGCCGCGACCATCGGGCTGGTGCAGAACGACATCAAGCGCGTCATCGCCTATTCGACCTGCTCGCAGCTCGGCTACATGTTCGCCGCCGCGGGCGTCGGCGCCTACGAGGCGGCGATGTTCCACCTGTTCACGCACGCCTTCTTCAAGGCGCTGCTCTTCCTCGGCGCGGGCTCGGTCATCCACGCCATGCACCACGAGCAGGACATGCGGAAGATGGGCGGGCTGCGCGCCAAGATCCCGCTGACCTACTGGATGATGGTCATCGGCACGCTGGCGATCACCGGCGTCGGCATTCCCCTGACGGGCATCGGCTTTGCCGGCTTCATCTCCAAGGACATCATCATCGAGACGACCTATGCGGCCGAGAGCCGAGGTCGGCTATTACGCCTTCGGCCTGCTGGTGGTCGCCGCCGTCTTCACCACCTTCTATTCCTGGCGGCTGATCTTCATGACCTTCCACGGCCAGACGCGCGCCGACCAGCCACACCTTCGATCACGCGCACGAATCGCCGAACGTCATGATGATCCCGCTCTACGTGCTGGCGGCCGGTGCGGCGTTGGCGGGCATGATCTGGTACGGCAGACTTCGTCGGCCACGACGAGCATGCGTGGTGGGGCCCGTCGATCATGAACGCTGGTCGAGGTGCATGGCGAGCAGCTGCTCGAGGCTTCGCACCACGTGCCCTGGCTGGTGAAGGTCAGCGCCGTTCATCGCGATGCTGATCGGCCTCGGCGTCGCGTACCTCTTCTACATCGCCCGGCCCGAGATGCCGAACCAGCTCGCGGCCCGGCAACGAGCCGCTCTACCAGTTCCTGCTCAACAAGTGGTACTTTGACGAGCTCTACGACCTGGTCTTCGTCCGACCGGCGATGGGCGCTCGGGCGCTTCCTCTGGCGCAAGGGCGACGGGGCGACGATCGACGGGTTCCTCAACGGTCTGGCCATGGGCTTCGTGCCCTTGGCTGACGCGCTTTGCCGGCCGGGTGCAGTCGGGCTTCATTTTCCACTATGCATTTGCCATGCTGATCGGCGTCTCGGCGCTGATCACCTGGTTCGCGTTCTACGGAGGGTGAGTCGTGAGCGAACTCAGCCTCCTGTCGCTCGTCACCTTCCTGCCGCTGGTCGGCGCGGCGGTCCTGATCATCTTCCTGCGCGGCGACGACGAGGCCGCGCGGCTGAATGCGCGCCGCTTCGCGCTGCTGGTGACGACGCGCGACCTTCGTCCTGTCGCTGTTCCTGCTTGCCGAGCTTCGACGCCGACCAGCCGGCTTCCAGTTCGTCGAGGAAGGCGCCTGGCTCGCCGGCCTGACCTACAAGCTCGGCGTCGACGGCATCAGCCTGCCCTTCGTCATGCTGACGACCTTCTTCTTCCCGATCTGCATCGCCGCGAGCTGGACCGTCGAGAGCCGCGTCAAGGAATACATGGCGATGTTCCTGCTGCTCGAGACGATGATCCTCGGCGTCTTCGTCTCGCTGGACCTGATCCTGTTCTACCTGTTCTTCGAGGGCGGGCTGATCCCGATGTTCCTGATCATCGGCATCTGGGGCGGCCGCGAGCGGGTCTATGCCGCGTTCAAGTTCTTCCTCTACACGCTGCTCGGCTCGCTGCTGATGCTGGTGGCGATGATCTACATGTACTTCGACGCCGGCACGACCGACATTCCGCGGCTGCTGATGCACCGCTTCGACGCCGGCGCGCATCGACCTCTGGGGCTGGCAGATCATCGGCGGCGCGCAGACACTGCTGTGGCTCGCCTTCTTCGCCAGCTTCGCCGTCAAGATGCCGATGTGGCCGGTGCACACCTGGTTGCCGGACGCGCACGTCCAGGCGCCGACCGCGGGCTCGGTGATCCTGGCCGCCATCCTGCTGAAGATGGGCGGCTATGGCTTCCTGCGCTTCAGCCTGCCGATGTTCCCGGCCGCCTCCGAGATCATGGCGAGCTTCGTCTTCCTGCTCTCGGTCATCGCCATCATCTACACCTCGCTGGTGGCGCTGATGCAGGAGGACATGAAGAAGCTGATCGCCTACAGCTCGGTCGCCCATATGGGCTTCGTCACCATGGGCATCTTCGCCGCCAACCAGCAGGGCGTCGACGGCGCGATGTTCCAGATGATCAGCCACGGCTTCGTCTCGGGCGCGCTGTTCCTCTGCGTCGGCGTCGTCTACGACCGGATGCACACGCGCGAGATCGCCGCCTATGGCGGCCTGGTGAACCGGATGCCGGTCTACGCCACGGTGTTCATGCTGTTCACGCTGGCCAATGTCGGCCTGCCGGGCACCAGCGGCTTCGTCGGCGAGTTCCTGACGATGATCGGCGTCTATCAGGTCTCGACCTGGACGGCGTTCGGCGCGGCGCTCGGGGTCATCCTCAGCGCGGCCTATGCGCTCTGGCTCTACCGTCGCGTCGTCTTCGGCGACCTGATCAAGGAGAGCCTGAAGTCGATCACCGACATGAACCGGCGCGAGACGGCCTACATCGTGCCGTTGGTTGCCGCCACGATCATCCTCGGCATCTACCCCGGCCTGGTAACGGATCTCTTCTCGCCGACCGTCGAGGCGCTGCTCGAGAGCGTGCGCGTGGCGCAGGCGCCGGGAGCGCTGGCGCCCGAGACCCTGGCAGAGCTGACGCGCTGAGCGGCGAGGAGCGGCGATGAACCCCGATTTTGGCTTGATCCTGCCCGAGATCGTGCTCGCCTGCGGCGCGATGGCGCTGCTGATGCTCGGCGCCTATCGCGGCGGCGACAGGCAGGCTTCTCTCATCAACTGGCTGGCCGCGGGGCTGATGGCGGGGGTCGGGCTGTGGCTCGCGACCTCGGGAGGGCCCGAGCAGGTCGCCTTCGCCGGGGCCTTCGTGTCGGACGGCTTCGCGCGTTTCGCCAAGGTGCTGATCCTGCTGTCCGCCGCGCTGATGCTGATCCTCGGCGAGGACTGGTTCACCCGACGCGGCATCATGAAGTTCGAGTTCCCGGTGCTCGTGCTGCTCTCGGCTGTCGGGATGCTGGTCATGGTCTCGGCCGGCGACCTGATCGCGCTCTACATGGGTCTCGAGTTGCAGTCGCTCGCGGCCTATGTGATCGCCTCGATCAATCGCGACAGCGTCCGCTCGACCGAGGCCGGGCTGAAGTATTTCGTCCTCGGCGCGCTCTCCTCGGGCATGCTGCTCTATGGCGCGTCGCTGGTCTATGGCTACACGGGCACGACGCTGTTCCTCGGGATCGGCACCGTCGTCGCGGCCGAGGGCGTCAGCCTGGGCCTGACCTTCGGCCTCGTCTTCCTCTGCGCGGCGCTGGCGTTCAAGATCTCGGCCGCGCCCTTCCATATGTGGACGCCCGACGTCTACGAAGGCTCGCCGACGCCCGTCGACCGCCTTCTTCGCCACGGCGCCCAAGGTCGCCGCCGCCGTGCTGTTCGCGCGCGTCCTCTACGACGGCTTCGGCGCGGCCGTGCAGGCCTGGGCGCAGGTGCTGGTCTTCATCGCCATCGCCTCGATGTTCCTCGGCTCGATCGCGGCCATCGGGCAGTCGAACCTCAAGCGGCTGCTTGCCTACTCGTCGATCGGACATATGGGCTACGCGCTCGTCGGGCTCGCTGCCGGCACGCCCGAGGGCGCGACCTCGCTGATGATCTACCTGGTCGATCTATCTGGTCATGAACCTCGGCGTCTTCGCCTTCATCCTGACCATGGAACGCGACGGCCAGCCCGTCGAGGCCGTGTCGGACCTCGCGGGCCTGTCGCGGACCCGCCCGGCCCAGGCGATGGCGATGGCGATCCTGATGCTGTCGCTCGCCGGTCTGCCGCCGCTGGTCGGCTTCTTCGCCAAGTTCTTCGTGTTCAAGGCCGCGGTCGATGCGGGGCTGGTGTGGCTGGCGGTCGCCGGCGTCATCGCCTCGGTGATCGGCGCCTACTACTATCTCAACATCGTCCGGGTGATGTACCTGTCGGAGACGACGGCACCGCTCGAGATCCGGGGCCGCGTCTATCACTCGGCCACGCTCGGCGTCTCCGCCTTCCTGATGGCGGCCGGGTGGCTGCCCTTCTTCGGCGGCTTCGGCGTGCCCGAGCTCGCGCAGGAGGCGGCGCTATCCCTGCTCCGGTGAGCGAGTGGCCCGCCGGAGTCGGCCGGGTTGTCCTCGATGCGGTGTGCAGCACGAATGACGAGGCGCGGCAACTCGCTCGAGGCGGGCGAGACGGGACCGATCTGGATCGCCGCGCGCCGACAGCTCGCCGGCCGAGGCCGCGAGCATCGTCCCTGGTCGACCGAGCCGGGCAACCTGGCCGCGACGCTGCTTCTGCCCTTCCGCGGTACGCCCGCCGATGGCGCCCGGCTGGGGTTTCCATCGGCGCTGGCGGTTGCCGAGCTCTTCGACCATTTCGCGCCCGGCGTAGGCGTCACCCTGAAATGGCCGAACGACGTTCTGCTGTGCGGGCGCAAAGCCTCGGGGATCCTGCTCGAGAACTTCGGCCCGGGGCCGGATGGGCGGCTCGGCATCGCGATCGGGATCGGGATCAACCTCTCCAGCAATCCGAGGGCGGACGAAACGCTCTGGCCGGCGACCGCGATTGCCGCCGAGACCGGCCGCGCGCCGCCATTCGACGAGGCGTTGACCGTACTGGCAGCGCGCATGGCGCACTGGCTCGACACCCTCGAGCGTCGCGGCTTCGAGGTCGTGCGTGGCGCGTGGCTCGCCCGCGCCGATCGCCTCGGCGAAGTGATCGACGCGCGCCTGCCCCGCGGCACGCTGACCGGCCGCTTCTCGGCGATAGACGCCGACGGCGCGCTTGTCCTAGAAACCGCGGACGGCACGCGGCGGATTGCGGCCGGCGACGTTTTCTTCCGGGAGGCCGGCTGATGCTGCTGGCGATCGATGTCGGCAACACCAACACGGTGTTCGCCCTGCACGACGGCTCGACCTTCGTTGGCGAGTGGCGCTGCAACACCGAAAGCGTGCGCACCGCGGACCAGTATTTCGTGTGGCTGCGCCAGCTGATGCAGCACAACGGGCTGGGAACGTTCCTCATCGATTCGGTCGTGATCTCGAACACGGCGCCGGCCACGCTTTTCAACCTGCGCGTCCTCTGCGACCGCTACTTCAACTGCCGCCCGCTGGTCGTCGGCAAGGAAGGCTGCAAGCTGCCCTGCGAGATCCGGGTCGACAACCCGGCCGAGGTCGGCGCCGACCGCCTGGTCAACACCATCGCGGCCTTCGACCGCTATGGCGGCGAGCTGATCGTCGTCGATTTCGGCACCGCCACGACGCTCGACGTCGTCGCCCATGACGGCGCCTATATCGGCGGGGCCATCGCGCCGGGGATCAACCTCTCGCTCGACGCGCTACACCACGCGGCCGCGCACCTGCCGCGCATCGACGTGACCCGGCCGCCGCATGTGATCGGCCGCAACACCGTCCACTGCATGCAATCCGGCATCTACTGGGGCTATGTCGGTCTGATCGAGGGCATCGCGACGCGCATCGCCGCCGAGCGCGGCCACGAGATGCGGCTGATCGCAACCGGCGGCCTCTCCCCGCTCTTCGCCCGCGGTTCGGACATGATCCAGACCGTCGATACCGACCTGACCATGCGCGGTCTGGTGATCATCCACGAGTTCAACACGGCTCGCGAGAAGACCCAAATTCATGCCTGATACCCCCGACGAGCTGGTCTACCTCGCGCTTGGCGGCGCGGGCGAGATCGGCATGAACTGCTATCTCTACGGCTATGGCGCCGGCCGGGCGCGCCGTTGGATCATGGTCGACCTCGGCCTGGGCTTCGGCGACATGGAGACCGCGCCGGGCGTCGAGGTCATCGTCCCCGACATCGGCCACATCATCGCCGAGCGCGACCGGCTCGAGGCGATCTGCCTCACCCATGCGCACGAGGACCATATCGGCGCGATCCAGTACCTCTGGGACCGCCTGCAGGTGCCGATCTACGCGCGTCCCTTCACTGCCGAGGTCGTTCGCCGCAGCATGGCCGAGGCGGGCCTCGACATCGGCGCGGTGCGGCAGGTCGGCCAGGGAGAGCGCGTCAGGGCCGGGCCGTTCGAGGTGGAATGGTTCCCCGTCACGCACTCGATCCCCGAGGCGTCCTGCCTCGCGATCCGCACCGCGTCGGGACTGGTGGTGCACTCGGGCGACTTCAAGCTCGACCCCGAGCCGCTGCTGGGCCAGCCGATCGACATGGGCGTGTTCGACCGACTGGGCGCCGAGGGGGTGCTGGCGCTGGCCTGCGATTCGACCAACGTCTTCCTCGAGGGCGCGGCCGGCTCGGAGGCCGAGATCGTAGACAATCTCGAGCGCATCATCGCCGAGGCGCCGCGCGCCGTCGCCGCCACGACCTTCGCCTCGAACGTCGCCCGCCTGCGGACGCTCGCCAATGCCGCGCGCGCCGCCGGGCGGTCGATCGTGGTTGCCGGCCGCGCCATGCGGCGGATGATCGAGATCGCGGTGCAGACCGGCCAGCTGACGGATTTCCCCTCCACCGTGCCGGAGGACCGGGCGAAGGACATCCCGGCCGAGAACCTGTTCTACCTGGTGACCGGCAGCCAGGGCGAGGGGCGCGCCGCGCTGGCCCGGATCGCCGCCGGCACGCACCCGACGGTGACGCTGGCCGAGGGCGACACCGTGCATTTTCTCGTCCAAGAACATCCCCGGCAACGAGGCGGGCATCTACCGGCTGCACAACCGACTGAGCGAGCGCGGCGTGCGCATCGTCGACAGCGACATGGAGCGCATCCATGTCTCGGGCCATGCCCGCCGGGGCGATCTCGAGCGGATCTACCGCGCGCTAAAGCCGCGCACCTCGCTGCCCATCCATGGCGAGCACCGCCACCTGGTCGAGCACGCGCGCCTGGGCTCGGCGCTGGGGCGTGGCCCAGGCGATCATCGCGCCGAACGGCACCGTGGTGCGCCTCGACGGCAATGCGCCCGGGCCGGTCGAGTATGTCGAGACGAGCCGCGTCTATATCGACGGCACGACCCAGATCGGCGCGCTCGACGGCGTCATCCGCGAGCGGCTGAAGATGGCGCGCCAGGGCCACGTCGTCTGCGTGCTGGTCGTCGACGAGGAGGGCGAGCTGCTCGCCGACCCGGAGGTCCGCTGCCTCGGCGCGCCCAAGCAGGACGATGAGCTGGGCGGCGCCGCTCGACGAGATGATCGCCGAGGCCGTCGACGACGCCATCGAGGACATGCCGGCCAAGGCGCGCCGCACAGATGCCGGGATCGAGGAGATGGCCGGGCGCGCGATACGGCGCATCGCCGGCAAGGAATGGGGCAAGCGCCCCATCGTGACGGTGATCGTCACCCGCCTGGAGGAGTGACGCGGGCGCCCCTGGCCGCCGACAGCGCGTCCCGGTCTTACGCCGAGACGAGGCTCTTCTCGGCGGCGAGCTCGCGCATCCGCCGCTGCAGTTTTTCGAAGGCGCGGACCTCGATCTGCCGGATGCGCTCGCGGCTGACGCTGTAGACCTTGGAGAGGTCCTCCAGCGTCACCGGCTCGTCCTTCAGGCGCCGCTCGGTCAGGATGTGCCGCTCACGCTCGTTCAGCGCCTTCATCGCCTCGATCAGCAGCTCGCGGCGCAGCTCCAGCTCCTGGTCTTCGGCATAGGCCGAGGCCTGGTCGGCCTCGTCGTCGGCCAGCCAGTCCTGCCATTCCGAGGTGCCCTCGCCATCGCCCTTCAGGGGCGCGTTCAGCGAGCTGTCGCCGCCACCGGACAGGCGCCGGTTCATCGAAACGACCTCGTCCTTGGTGACGCCCAGGTCAGTGGCGATCTTCTCGACGTGCTCGGGGCGCATGTCGCCCTCTTCCAGCGCGCCGATCTTGCCCTTGGCCTTGCGAAGATTGAAGAACAGCTTCTTCTGCGCCGCCGTGGTGCCGAGCTTCACCAGCGACCAGGACCGCAGGATGTATTCCTGGATCGCGGCGCGGATCCACCACATCGCGTAGGTGGCAAGCCGGAAGCCCTTGTCGGGGTCGAAACGCTTCACCGCCTGCATCAAGCCGACATTCGCCTCGGAGATGACCTCCGAGATCGGCAGTCCATAGCCGCGATAGCCCATCGCGATCTTGGCGGCGAGCCGCAAATGCGAGGTGACCAGCCTGTGCGCCGCGTCGCGGTCGCCGTGATCGACCCACGCCTTGGCAAGCATGAACTCCTCTTCCGGCTCCAGCATCGGGAACTTGCGGATCTCGGACAGATAGCGGCTTAGCCCCTGTTCCGGCGAGGGAGCGGGCAGAGAGGCGTAAGTGTTAGCCATGGGGTATTTCCCAATCCGATCTATGCATTGCTGCGAACGATGGGTACGATCGTTCGTTCCGAGCAGGTCTCAATACACTGAAACGATCCTTTCACATATTCCGTCGCAGCGCCATCAACAAAACGTGCAAATCTTGCGGGATTGTTGCGCACAGGTTAACTCTGCTTTGCGTTTGCGGGTGAGCGAAACCCAGCGTCCGGGCGTGGAGTGCCTGACGCGAAAAGCCGAGCAGGTCGCGCGCGCAACGCTTCGGGGCAGGCGGAGGCAGCCGGCGGTCGTGCCCGCCCATAGACCGGATCGCCGATCAGGGCGTGCCCGATATAGCTCGCGTGCACGCGGATCTGGTGCGTCCGCCCGGTCTCGAGCCGGCATTCGACAAGGCTCGCCAGCGGGCGGGAAGCCGGCCCGAACCGTTCAAGGACGCGCAGCCGCGTCACCGCGCGCCGCCCGCCCGCCACAACCGCCATACGCTTGCGGTCGGTGCGGTGCCGGCCGATGCCGGTCTCGATCCGGACCCAGCCCTCCGCCTCGAAGCTGACGCCGGGCAGGCCGCCCAGGCGCGGATCGGCCCGGTCGGGGACGCCCCAGACGAGCGCCTGATAGCGCCGCTCGACCGTGTGCGCCGCGAACTGAGCGGCCAGTCCGGCATGCGCCGCCTCGGTCTTGGCCACGACCAGCAGGCCGGAGGTGTCCTTGTCGATGCGGTGGACGATGCCAGGCCGGCGGGCGCCGCCGATGCCCGTCAGGCTCTGGCCGCAATGCGCCAGCAAGGCGTTGACCAGGGTGCCGGTCTCGGCGCCGGGCGCCGGGTGCACGACCATGCCGGCCGGCTTGTCGACGACGATCAGATGCTCGTCCTCGTAGACGACCGACAGCGGGATCGCCTCGGGCTCGGGCTCGGGCTCGACTGCCGGCGGCACGGCGATGAAAAAGCGTTCGCCCGGCTTGACCCGGCGGGCCGGCTCGCGAACGGTCGCGCCGTGGGCTTCCGCCACGGCGCCGGCGGCGATCAGCGCCCCGATGCGCGACCGGGAAAGCGGCAGACCGGCCGCCGCGGCGGCAGTGGCGAGGGCGCGGTCCAGCCGGTCGCCGGCGGCCGTTGCCGGGACGACCAGCTCGGCCGTGCTGCCGCCGCCGTCGCTGTCGCCGTCCTCTGGCGGAGGCTCCATGTTTCAGGATCCTGACGACGAGCTTCCCGAGCCGCCGCGGTTGCGCCGGCTGCGCTGGATGGTGACCACGCTGACGGTCGTTCTCATCCTGGGCGTGCTAACGATCGCCGGGACGATTGTCATCCGGCTCGGCTTCGGCTTTGGCGAGGCGGTCTCGGCCGGGGCAATTCGGGCCGAGCGCTTCGTGCTGCCGCCCGAGGCGGCGATTGTCGCCGTCGGGCGCGGTTCCGGCACAGTGCTGTTCGTGCTGCGCGGACCGAACGGGGCCGAGACGCTGCAGGTGTTCGACGAGGCGACGGGCGCGCCCGTCAGCCGGACGGCGATCGCGCGCGAGGGCGGCTGACGGCCGCGGCGCGGGCCTCAGCTGCGGCCGAGGGCCTCGGCGTGCACCTGGCGATAGCTCGGCATGTCGGCGAGCGGCTCGGCCTCGAAGACGCCGCGCGCGATCGCCCGGGCGAGGCAGTCGGCCGCGAGGTGGCCGATCTCGGCAACGCCGGTGATGGGGTCCGCAAGCGGCCTGGCACCCGTCGACAGGACGAAGATGGTGTCGCCGTCGAGCGGGCTGTGCGCCGGGCGGATCGCCCGCGCGATGCCGTCCTGCGCCATCGTCGCGACCCGCTCGGCCTCGGCCCGCGTCAGCGCCGCGTCGGTGGCGACGACGCCGAGCGTGGTGTTCGTGCCGGCGCTGAAAGGCCTGAAGTCGAAGGCGAGATCGGCGAGCGGCCCGCCGGGCGGCGGCGCGCCGCCGAACTCGCCGGCGCGCTCGTACGGCCATGCCCAGAAGGCGGAGCTGCCCGGCACGACGACCGAGCCGAGCGAATTGACGACGGCGACCGCCCCCACCGTCGCCCTCGCCGTGACCAGCGACGCGCTGCCCAGCCCGCCCTTCAAGTCTCCCGCACGTCCACCGAGGCCAGCCCCGGCATTTCCGAGCGCTAAACCGGCGCTGGCCGCCGCGGTGGCGGCACGGCCGAGCGACCACCAGGGCGACCCCTCCCAGTGCTTCGGGCCTCCGGCCGTCAGGTCGAAGATGATGGCTGCCGGCACGATTGGCACCCGCACCGTGCCCATGCGGAAGCCGACGCCCTGGCCGCGCAGCCAATCCATGGCGCCGCCGGCGGCGTCGAGGCCATAGGCCGAGCCGCCTGACAGGACCACCGCATGCACATGCGTCATGGTCGCGGCGGCGCCGAGGATCGTCGTGCCGCGCGTGCCCGGCCCGCCGCCCGCGACCGACACTGCCGCCACGGCCGGTTCGTCGGGCACGACGGCGGTCACCCCCGTGATCAGCGCCGGATCCTCGGCGTTCCCGACCCGGATGCCGGGCACGTCGCATATGGTGTTGAGCGGTCCGGGCGCGACCATGATTCTCCCTCGGTTGCAATTGGCCGAGCGGGCGGCAAAGTGGCCGAAAACTCAAGGGAGCGCGCGATGGCGGGACCGTTGGCCGGCACCAGAGTGGTCGAGTTCGAGGGGATCGGGCCGGCGCCCTATTGCGGGATGCTGCTGGCCGATCTCGGCGCCGACGTTGTGCGGATCGCCCGCCCGCACGCCGAGCGCGGGCCGCTGATCCAGCACACCGGGCAGGACCCGATCGACCGGGGGCGCACGACGGTGACGCTCGACCTCAAGAGCGAGGCGGGGCGGCAGGACGCGCTCGCGCTGCTCAAGCGGGCCGATGCGCTGATCGAGGGCCTGCGGCCCGGCGTCATGGAGCGGCTGGGGCTTGGCCCCGAGGTTGTCCTCGCGCGCAACCCGCGGCTGGTCTATGGCCGGATCACCGGCTGGGGACAGGAGGGCCCGTGGGCCCGCGCCGCCGGCCACGACCTGACCTATATCGCGCTCTCGGGTGCGCTGGCGGCGATGGGCGAGCCCGGCCGCCCGCCGCAACCGCCGCTGAACCTTGTCGGCGATTACGGCGGCGGCGGTCTCTTTGCGGCCTTCGGGGTCGTCGCGGCGCTGGTCCATGCCGGCCGGACCGGCCAGGGGCAGGTGGTCGACGCCGCGATGATCGACGGCGCCAACAGCCAGATGACGATGATCTACGGCATGCTCGCCGCCGGGCGCTGGTCGCTCGAGCGCGGCGGCAACCTGCTCGACGGCGGAGCGCCGTTCTACCGCTGCTATGAATGCGCCGACGGGCGCTTCATCGCCATCGCCGCGATCGAGCCGCAGTTCTTTCGCGCGATGATGCAGGGGCGTCGGCCTCGATCCCTCCGCCTGGGACCAGGCGGACCGGAGCCGCTGGCCGGCGCTGGCCGAGGCGATCGCCGCCATCGTCATCCAGAATCCGCGCGACCACTGGGCCGCGCTGTTCGACGGGACGGAGGCCTGCGTCGCGCCCGTGCTGACGATGGCCGAGGCGCCGGACCATCCTCACAACCGCGCCCGCGCCGCGTTCCTGGCCAGCCCGGCGCAGCCCGCGCCGGCGCCGCGCTTCTCGGTCAGCGCGGCCGAGGTCGGCGCGTGCGGGCGGGCCGACGCCGCCTCCGTCCTGCGGCGATGGTCCGCCCGCGATGGCGGTGCAGATCAGGAGTTGATGATCTGAATGACCGCGGGCGTGATGATCACCGCAAACAGCACCGGCAGGAAGAACAGGATCATCGGCACGGTCAGCTTCGGCGGCAGGGCCGCGGCCTTTTTCTCGGCGGCCGCCATGCGCATCGCCCGGCTCTCCTGCGCCAGCACGCGCAGCGAGTGGCCGAGCGACGTGCCGTACCGCTCGGACTGGATGAGGCAGCCGGTGACCGCCTGCACGGCGTCGATGTTGACGCGCCGCGACAGGTTCTCGTAGGCCTGCCGCCGCTCCTTCAGATAGTTGAGCTCGGCATTCGTCAGGCTCATCTCCTTGGCGAGCTCGATCGAGGTGCTGGCCATCTCCTCGGCCACCTTGCGGAACGCGTGCTCGATCGACATGCCGGTCTCGACGCAGATCAGCATCAGGTCGACGGCATCCGGCCAAGCGCGGCCGATCTCGAGCTTGCGACGGTCGATCCTGTTCTTGAGCAGGATGGACGGCAGGAACCAACCGAAAGCGGTGCCGCCGGCAACCACCGCCGCCTTGATCGGCAACGACTGGTGCGGCCAGACCAGAAGAATGAAGAGGATCGAAAGGCCAAGCAGGACCAGCGGGCTGATGATCCGAAAGGCAAGGAACTGCACCGCCGCCGCGCGGCCCCGGTAGCCGGCCTGCTGCAGCCTCTGGACCATCTCGCCGTCGTTCAGCCGATCGGAGAACCGGAAGGCGGCCACCAGCCTCGCCAGCGACGCCGACTGCCGGGCGCGGAGACCGGCCTGACCGGCCGACGGATCTGACGGATCGGACTTGCGCACGGCGGTGCCCGGCGCCGGGCCGGCGACCTGCTGGCGCAGCCGCCGCGCCGCGGGGTTCTGCGCGAAATAGGGCCAAGCGAATGTCAGCGTGAGAGCGAACACCGATATCGCCGCGAGCACCGCGACGATCTGGCTTTGGCTGGCGGCGAGCTGATCAACGTCCATGTCAGTGATCGAAGCGGATCATGTTGCGCATGACGATGACGCCGGCCGTCATCCAGATCGCGCAGCCCGCGAGCACAAGGTTGCCGATGAGCTCGTTGAAGAGCAGGCCGATGTAGTTCGGGCTCGTCAGGCCGAGGATGCCGCAGACCGCGACCGGCATGACGGCAATGATGGCGCCCGAGGCTTTCGCCTCGGAGCTGAAGGCCTTGATCTTCTCCTTCATCATCTTGCGCTCGCGTAACACGCGGCTGAGGTTGCCCAACGCCTCGGACAGGTTGCCGCCGAGGTCGCTCTGGATGCCCAGCACCACCGCGAAGAAGTTCGCCTCCATGATCGGCACCCGCTGCGTCAGGCGGCCCAGGGCCTGGTTCAGCGTCAGGCCCACGGCCATGTCCTCGACCATGCGCGCGAACTCGCCCTTGACGGGCTCCTGCCCTTCGCTCGCGATCGCCCTGATGCAGTCCCCGAGGGGAAGGCCCGTCTTGACGCCACGCGTCACGATGTCGAGCGCGTTCGGGAACTCCTCGATGAATTTCCTCATCCGCCGCGCCCTTTGCGATTTGACGTAGAAATTGAGCAGGATCAGCCCGCCCAGCGCGCCAGCCGGAACGGCCAGGAAGAGGGCAAGCCCGGCGCCGAGCCAGAGCGCCGGCATCAGCAGCAGCGCCGCCACGCCCGCGCGCAGATAGAAGGTGGCGACCGTCCAGGACAGGTCGGCCTGATTGAGCCGCATCGGCAGCGTCAGCTTGGCGCGCTGCTTGGAGCGCTCGCGCTTGGCCATGTCGCTCAGCGCTTTTTCAATCGACTGCTTGCGCCGGTGTTCGCTGATGACCCCGCCGCCGCCCGCGGCGGACGCGCGCGGCTCGAACCCCCCGGCCAGCTCGAGCCGGCGGCGGAGCGCGATGCGGCTGGAGAGAAGGGCGTCGAAGACCACCCAGAGCATCCCGAGCATGCCCGCCATCACCAGCGCGAACACCACAAACGGCGTCAGGTCGTGGGGGAGCGATCCGAGCATGTCCTGCATCACCGTCATTTCCGCTGTGCCGTCTCCAGAGCCGCGGCCAGCGCCTGGTCCTCGCGGTAGTATCGCGCGCGGTCCCACATCTTTGGCTTGGTGATGCCGGTCGCCTTGTGGCGGCCGATGATGCGGCCCTGCGCGTCTTCGCCTTCCATCTGGTAGACGAACAGGTCCTGCAGGATCGGAACGTCGCCCTCCATGCCGATCACCTCGGTGACGTGCGTGATGCGCCGCGAGCCGTCGCGCAGGCGCGCCGCCTGGACGATGACGTCGATCGAGCTGACGATCATCTGCCGGATGGTCGCGGCCGGCAGCGAGAAGCCGCCCATGGTGATCATCGCCTCCATGCGGCTCAGAGCCTCGCGCGGGCTGTTGGCGTGCAGCGTTCCCATCGAGCCGTCATGGCCGGTGTTCATCGCCTGCAGCAGGTCGAAGGCCTCGGGCCCGCGGACCTCGCCGACGATGATCCGCTCGGGCCGCATGCGCAGGCAGTTCTTCACCAGCTGGCGCATGTTGATCTCGCCATGCCCCTCGATGTTGGGCGGCCTGGTCTCGAGCCGGACGACATGCGGCTGCTGCAGCTGCAGCTCGGCCGAATCCTCGCAGGTGATGATGCGCTCGCCGTGGTCGATGTGGTTCGAGAGGCAGTTAAGCAGCGTCGTCTTGCCCGAGCCGGTGCCGCCCGAGACCAGCACGTTACAGCGCACGCGCCCGATGATGCGCAGAAGCTCGGCGCCCTCCGGCGTGATCGAGCCGTATCCGACCAGCTTGTCGAGCGTCAGCTTGTCCCGCTTGAACTTGCGGATCGTCAGCGACGGCCCATCGATCGCCAGCGGTGGCGCGATGACGTTGACGCGGCTGCCGTCCAGCAGGCGCGCGTCGCAGATCGGGCTCGACTCGTCGATCCGACGGCCCACCTGACCGACGATCTTCTGGCAGACGTTCAGCAGCTGCTTGTTGTCGCGGAAGCGGATGGGGGTCCGCTCGATCTGGCCGGCGACCTCGATGAAGATCGGCTCGGTGCCGTTGACCATGATGTCGGCGATGTCGTCCCGTGCCAGCAACGGCTCGAGCGGTCCGAAGCCCAGCAGGTCGTCGCAGACCTGCCGCAGCATTCGGTCCTGTTCGCTCATCGGCAGGGTGATCCGGCGGAGCGCCATGATCTCCTTCACGATGTCCTGCACTTCTTGGCGCGCCCGCTCGGGCGACATCCGGGAGAGAAGGGTGATGTCGATCGTCTCGATCAGCGCTTCGTAGATCGCGTCCTTCGTCTCGTAGAAGGCGGCAACCTTGTCTTCGAAGCCTTGGTCGAGATCGTCAGCCTCCGGGCGGGGCCGTCGCTGCCGCGCATTCGCCTCGGCCGCAGGGATCTCGGACGGCTCGGGGACGGCGGGGCGGGGCTGAGCGGCTTGCAGCGGGGCGGCCTGGCTCGATCGCGGCGCGGCCGCGCGCTCGCCGGTCGAGGGCGTCGCCACCCGCGACGGCGCGACCGTCACCTCGTCACTCTTACGCCTACCGAACATGGGCGCGACCCTAAAGAGGAGTCGCTAAAGGACTTTGAACGCGGGCGGTGAACCCGACAGAGCCACGTTAAGGTTACGCAAAGCACTCCCTCTTAGAAGCCAGCGCACGCTCCGCGACATTTCGAAACGGGAGAGTTCCCTTGCCTTTGGCTCTCGCTTCACCCTGGCGCGCGGCCTTCGCCGGCCTCGGCGTCTTGGGCCTCGCTGCTTGCCAATCCGATGGGGTCACCGACGTTGAGCCCGCGGCAGCCCCGATCATCGACAGGCCCGAACGGGTCACGAGCGAGCTCGCCCGGGGGCAGCAGGCGCTCTCCTCCGGCGACCTGTCGACCGCCCAGGCGGCGTTCACGGCGGCGCTGCGGGGCAGCCCGAACGACCCCGAGCCGGCATTGGGCCTGGCGGAGACATATCTGGCGCTGGGCGATCTGCAGACGGCCGGCAGGCTCTTCGACCTCGTCGCGAGCGACACGTCGGGCGCCGACCAGGGGCGTTTGCTGCAGGGCCGGGGGCTTGTCGCGCTCGCGCAGGGCCAGACCGAGGAAGCCATCCGGCTGCTCGAGCAGAGCGTCGATCGCAGCCCTGGCATGTGGCGGGCGTGGGCGGGGCTCGGCCGCGCCTACGGCCGGCAGGGCAGGTCGGGCCAGGCGCGCTCGGCCTTCGCGCGCGCCGAGGATGCGGCCCCGGTGCGGGCGCTCGTCATCAACGACATCGGCATGCTCCATCTCGAGGAGAAGGAGCCCACCGCCGCGCTCGAGGCGTTCCAGCGCGCCCTGGCGATCGACCCCGCGAACGTGACGGCGAGCGCCAATGCGCGGATCGCCCGCGCAATGCTGGGCGAGTACGACGCTGCCGTGTCGGGTGCGCGCCCGGGCGAACTGCCCGATGTCCTGAACAATGTCGGATACATCGCGATCGTGAACGGCGATTTCGAGGTCGCGGACCGACTTCTGCGCCGCGCCGTCGAGATCAGCCCCGTCTACCATGAAGCTGCCAGCGCAAATCTGGACCTGCTCGCCCAGGCCATGAAGGGCGTGCCGGTGCTGGCGCTGGCCGGACAGGGCGTCTCGACCCCGCGAGGCGCCTCGGACACCGAGCTCTCCTCTGTCGCGGGCGAAGCTGCGCAACCCGGCGAGCCCGATGCCGGCCAGGCCGGCATGCTGGAGTTGACGGCGAGTGCGTCAACTTCACTGGAGGCGCTACCGCCGCTGCAGGCAGGACCCGCGGAACCGGCTGCGGTCGAGATCGCCGCGGCGGCGGAGGCTTCGGCGCCCGGGCCGGCGGCGCCCGATCTGACGCTGGCGCATGGCTTCCGCTGGGATGCGCCGCCGATCAGCGCCAAGAAAAAGGCCAAGCGCAAGCGTCGGCCCCCGCAGACACCCGCGGCAAGCCCGGATGGCGACCCGCGCACGGCGGCTTGGCCGGTGATCGCCGTACCGCCGCAGACGACCCCGGATCCTGGCGTCGGGACGCCGGACGGGATCGCCGAGACCTCCGCGCAGACCGAGGCGACGCTTTCCGCAGGAGAGGGTGCTGAAGCGGGCGAGGGATCGGCCGTCAGCGCCGAGGCGGCACCGGAAGCGGCGGTGATCTCGAATGCGGCAGGTGCGCCGCGCTAGAGAGCTTCGAAGCCGACCGACCGCATCATGAGAGCTGCTTCGGGCGCAAATCGCCGTAGCTTTGTGCTGCCGGCCGGGCCGATCGCCGGTCCGAGCCTTCACGGTTTCTTATCGCTCGCTGATTAACCTTCAGGTTGCGGCGATGGGCGGGGGCTTCCGGTCCGCTCGGCGCCGTATCGGTGGGCATTGGCCGGATTGGCTGCGCCGGCACATGTCCTGAACCGCAATCCGCGCGCAGACGCGGTGCGCCCCGGCGGCTGGCCGGTGCGCCGGCCCCCCGGGCGAGAAAGGGGGCAAAAATGACAGCCAGAGAAGCAGGGGAGATTGCGGCTGAGGGGGCGTGGGGCACCCTGAGGCGGCTGCGGGATCGTTGGTTGCTGTTTGTGTTCGTTGCGAGCGCTCTGTTCTGGGCGCGCGATGAGTACGACCGCTTCGTCGATCTGCCGGCTCGTGTGGTCGAGCTTGGCAGGGTGCTGGACGAAGTGCGGTCCGAGCTCGCGCGTTTCGACACTGGGCAGGTCCGTGCGGCCGCCGATCGCTCTCCCGCATTGGCCTTTCCGGGCCTGCGGCACGCGATCGGGGACGGCCGACCGGGCGATCGCGTCACCGTCAGCCTCGCCCCCGTGGTCCGGGTGCGCGAGGGATGCCGGAACAGCGATTTCGCGGCGTTCATGATCGACGCCGACGGCAGATGGTACTCGGTCGAGACCGATCTGGTCCGGGTGCCGCAGATCGAGGGGTCACAGGAATTGGCGTTCGGGGTGAAGGTCCATCCGAAGATGGGCGTGGGGCGCGCGCAGTTCCTTGCGGAGGTGATCCAGGATTGCGGCGCGTATCGGCAGGTCGAGGTCTCGCCCCGGCTGCACTTTCGGGTCTTGCCGCGCTAAGGGAGGTCCGGCCCTGCGAGCTCGGGACCGGGGCGACGGCCCCGGTCCCATTTTTCGCCGCAAAATCGGTCACCTGGCCTAAGTCAACCCCCAAAGGAGCGGTTTTGGGGTTGTGCCGTGCGATCCCGGGTGCTTAGTCTCGCGTCTGCAACAGCCGATCGCACGGGGGATGGATATGGACCGAGCGACGCCCGGCGACGCATTCGTTGCGTTCGAGCGCGTTCAGAAGAGCTACGACGGCATCACGCTCGTCGTGAAGGATCTGAACCTGACGATCGGCAAGGGCGAGTTCCTGACGATGCTGGGCCCCTCCGGCTCCGGCAAGACGACCTGCCTGATGATGCTCGCCGGCTTCGAGACAGCGACACATGGCGAGATCAAGCTGGGCGGTCGGCCGATCAACAACATCCCGCCGCACCGGCGCGGAATCGGCATGGTCTTCCAGAACTATGCGCTGTTCCCGCATATGACGGTGGCCGAGAACCTGGCCTTTCCCCTGCAGGTGCGAAAGATGGACCGCGCCGAGATCGACCGGAAGGTCAATCGCGCGCTCGAAATGGTGCAGATGCACACCGGGGAATTCGCCGGGCGACGGCCGGCCCAGCTGTCGGGCGGGCAGCAGCAGCGCGTGGCGCTGGCCCGCGCCCTGGTCTTCGAACCCGAACTGGTGCTGATGGACGAGCCGCTGGGCGCGCTCGACAAGCAGCTGCGCGAGCACATGCAGTTCGAGATCAAGCACATCCACGAGCGGCTGGGCGTCACGGTCGTCTACGTCACGCACGACCAGTCCGAGGCGCTGACCATGTCCGACCGGATCGCCGTCTTCAACGATGGCGTCATCCAGCAGCTCGCCGCCCCGGAGACGCTGTACGAAAAGCCCGATAACGCCTTCGTCGCCGGCTTCATCGGCGAGAACAACCGTTTCCGCGGCGAGGTCGAGGCGATCGAGGGCGATGTCGCGATGGTGCGGATCGGCGATGGCAAGCGGGTGCACGCGCTGGCCGTCAGGTGCGATGGCGTCGGCCGCCCGACCATGCTGTCGATCCGGCCCGAGCGCGTGCTGATCAACGGCGCCACCGAGGGCGCGGCCGGCGACGATCTGACGGGCCGCGTGCTCGAGCTCATCTATCTCGGCGACCACATACGCTGCCGCATGGATGTGGCGGGCAACGAGGACTTCATCGTAAAGGTGCCGAACACCCATGCCCACGCGGCGCTGCGCGTCGGCGAGGAAACGCCGATCGGCTGGGTGACCGGAGGATTGCCGCGCGCTCGATGCGAACTGAGGGCGGCAACGAGTCCCAGGCCCCTCGGGGCCGGGGCAGAGAGCCGGGTAATTCCGGCGGAGTAGTCAGGGAGAGACACACATGCTGAAACGCATGACCGCAACGATGGGCACGGCGCTTGCCGTCGTGCTGCTGGCCAATGCGCCGGCCAAGGCGCAGGACGAGGTCCAATGCCCCGAGGGCAACCACGAGCTCGTCATCGTCTCCTGGGGCGGCGCCTACGAGGCGAGCCAGGAGAACGCATACTACAAGCCTTTCATGGAAGCCTGCCCGAACGTCAACATCGTGCAGGAATCCTCCTCCAACGAGGCGGTCGCCAAGCTGCGGGCCCAGTCCGAGGCCGGCAACGTGACCTGGGACGTCGTCGATACGCTGATCTCGGACGCCATCCGTCTCTGCGACGAAGGGCTGGTGATGGAGATCGATCATGACGAGTGGATGAAACCCGCGCCTGACGGCACGTCGGCGGTCGAGGATCTCGGCGACATGGTCCAGTCGCAGTGCTTCATCCCGGAGATCGTCTACTCGACGCTCGTCGGCTATCGCAGCGACGTGCCGGAATGGCAGGGCAAGGAGCCAGAGGACGTCTGCGCGCTGTTCGACCTCGAGAACTTTCCCGGCAAGCGAAGCCTCGAGAAGCGGCCGATCAACAACCTCGAATGGGCGCTCTACTGCGACGGTGTCGAGAAGGACCAGATCTACGACGTGCTGGAAACCGACGAGGGCCTGCAGCGCGCGCTCGACAAGCTCGAGACGATCAAGGACGAGACGATCTGGTGGTCGGCCGGCGCGGAGACGCCGCAACGCCTGGCCGATGGCGAGGTCGTGATGGGCTCGACCTATAACGGCCGGCTCTTCTCGGTCGCCGAAGAGGAAAATCAGCCCGTCAAGATCATCTGGGACATGCAGATGTTCGACCTCGACGGCTGGACCATCCCGGCGGACGCCGACAAGGACGATGGCGACCTCGAGGCCATCAAGGCGTTCATCAACTTCGCGACCGACACGCAGCGGCTGGCCGACCAGGCGAAGTACATCTCTTACGGCCCGGCGCGCGCCTCGTCGCAGCCGCTGGTCGGGGAGCATGCGACGCTCGGGATCGACATGGCGCCGCACATGCCGACCAACCCGGCGAATGCGTTCAACCCCTTCATCTACGACTACGAATGGTGGGCGGACAATCGCGATGACTTGGACGCCAAGTTCCAGGCCTGGCTGGTGCGCTAAGTCACCGACCTGGCGGGCCGCGACCAGCGGCCCGCCAACCCCTGCGGGAGGGCGAGATGAGCAGCACGGCGCAGGACGTCACCGACGCGACGACCGCCAGGCGCGCGCCGACGCCAGACGACGCACTCAGGATTGCCGACAGCAAGGAGCAAGGGCCCGTGCTGGCGGCGGACGGCAGGCCGCTGCGGGTGTCGCTCGCCCGGGCGCTGCGACGGCAGAAGCTGCGCGCGCTGATGCTGGTCGCGCCGCTGTTGCTGTTTATACTGATCGCCTTCGTCGCGCCAATCCTCGACATGCTGTTCTACTCGATCGACAACCGGATCGTGCCGAACACCCTGCCTCTGACGACAGAGGTGATCGACGAATGGGATCCGGCCACCGGCGAGCTGCCGCCCGAGGCGGCGTACCGTGCGCTGTTCTTCGACCTGTGGCGTGCCGCCGAGGCCAAGGAGCACACGGCGCTCGGCAGCCGGCTCAACTACGAGTTGTCGGGCATGTCGTCGTTGTTCCGCGGCGCCGGCCGCGACATCGACGACATCGGCGAGCTTTACGCGGACGCGCTGGCCGACATCGCTCCGCAATGGGGCGAGGCAGGCTTCTGGTACGAGCTGATGAATGCGGGCGGCCGCGAGCCCGACGAAGCCCTGCTCGAACAGATGCGTGATCGTTGGGAGAGCCTGACGGGAGATCCGCTCGAGGGCGAGCTCGCCTTCGTTCCGGCGACCGAGATCGCGGCGATCCTGCCCCGTACGGCCGAAGCCTACACGACCTTCGCCCTCTGGACTGCGCTGGTCGACAGAGACGAGGTGGCGGAGGAGAAGCCTTGGGAGGCGGTTCATGCCGCCCTCGCGGTCGACCTCGGGCAGCCTGCCGCGCGTGAGGCGGCGCTCGCCTATCAGGGGCCCGGCGCCGAGGTCCTTGCGGAGACCGCCCGCCGCGCGGACGAGCTTCCGCCACTCGACTTCCGGGCCGCCTTCATCGACGCCGATGACGACTGGGGAAATCTCGAGAACTGGCGAACGATCTGGCGTTACAGCAGCTCCCTGACGGCAGGGTATTTCCTGAGCGCGGTCGACATGCAGCCGACCGTCGACGGTCCCGGATTCAAACCGGAATCGGAGAGGATTTACCTGAAGCTGTTCTGGCGCACTCTGCTGCTGTCGGTGACCATCACCCTCTCCTGTCTGCTGCTCGGCTATCCTGTGGCCTTTCTTCTCGCCCAGCTGCCGATGGGCATCTCGAACCTGCTGATGATCCTGGTCCTGCTGCCCTTCTGGACGTCGCTGCTGGTTCGGACGTCGTCCTGGATCGTCCTGCTGCAGCAGAACGGTGTCATCAACGATGTCCTCGTCGCAATCGGCATCATCTCGGACGACAACCGCCTGCAGATGATGTTCAACGCGATCGGTACGGTGATCGCGATGACGCATATCCTGCTGCCCTTCATGATCCTGCCGCTCTATTCGGTGATGAAAACCATCTCGCCTTCTTACGTTCGGGCCGCCAAATCGCTCGGCGCGACGGATTGGACGGCATTCTGGCGGGTCTACTTCCCGCAATCGGTGCCGGGGATCGGCGCCGGCGCGATCCTCGTCTTCATCCTGGCAATCGGCTACTACATCACCCCGGAGTTGGTCGGCGGCACATCGGGCATCTTCATCTCGAACCGGATCGCCTATCACATCTCGTCAAGCCTGAACTGGGGCCTCGCCGCCGCGCTGGGCGTGATCCTGCTGACGGCGGTGATGCTGCTCTACTGGGTCTATGACCGGATTGTCGGCATCGACAACGTGAAGCTCGGCTGAGGAGAAGGACTGATGGCCGCGCTGCCACCCTATGCCAGCACCGGACAGATCGCCTGGTATTACGGATTCCGGGTGATCTGCGCCCTGATCTTCTTGTTCCTGATCCTGCCGATCCTGATCATCATTCCGCTCAGCTTCAACGCCACCGACTTCTTCACCTTCACGCCCGAGATGCTGACCCTGCAGCCCGAGGGCTATTCGCTGCGGCACTATGAGCGGTTCTTCAACGACAGCGGTTGGCAGATCGCGCTGCGCAATTCGTTCATTATCGCGCCGCTCGCCACGCTGCTGGCCACGGGCATCGGAACGCTGGCGGCGATCGGCCTCAGCCAGCCGCATGTGCCCTTCCGCGGTACCATCATGGCCATGCTGATCTCGCCGATGATCGTGCCGCTGATCATCTCGGCGGCCGGCATGTACTTCTTCTACAGCCGCATCGGGCTGCAGGGGACGTATCTGGGCGTGATCCTCGCGCATGCCGCGCTTGGCACGCCCTTCGTCATCATCACGGTCACGGCGACGCTGGTGGGCTTTGACCGCTCTCTGGTGCGCGCGGCGCAGAACCTCGGGGCGGGCCCGGTCACCACCTTCTTCAAGGTGCAGATGCCGCTCATCCTGCCCGGCGTCATCTCCGGCGCGCTCTTCGCCTTCATCACCTCCTTCGATGAGGTGGTCGTCGTCCTCTTCGTCGGCTCGGCCAGCCAGAAGACGCTGCCCTGGCAGATGTTCACCGGCCTGCGCGAACAGATCTCGCCGACGATCCTGGCGGTGGCGACGATCCTGGTCACGCTCTCGATCCTCTTGCTGGTGGTGGTCGAGCTGCTGCGGCGCCGGTCCGAGCGCCTGCGGGGCATGTCGCCGCAGTGATCGCGCGCCTTGCAGCCCTGGTGGGCGGCGCCGCGACGGCCGCCCTTTTCGCCGTGCCGGCATGCGCTTGCCCCGACCTTGGCGAGCGCTTGCTCTTCCACAGCTGCCACGGCCCCTCGTCGATCGAGCTTCTGCTGCTGCCCGAAGAGACGTCAGCGCTGCAAGCGCCACTGCCGGGCCAGAGCCTGTCCGTGACCGGCGGCTATACGGGGACCGACACCCGGGGTGACGGGCACCCCAACCCGGTCGGGCTCTTCGTCGACAACGGCCGCGTGGTCAGCCCGAACTTGGCGCGGATGGATGGAATCCTGGTGATCGGTGACGAGGGGCAGCCGAGGATCTATCAGAGCACAAGCGTGCCGCTGCGCGACGGCGTCGCCGACCTGACCGATCCGGACCAGAGGCTGGATTTCGCCGATTGGGCAGGCGAAAACGGGCTTTCCGTGCTGCAAAGCCACCTTTTGATCGTCGACGGCCGGCTGGATGTGCGCCCGCAGCTCGACGCGCCCAAGGCGCGCCGGCGGATCCTGTTCACCGATCGGGACGGCTGGGGCATCTATCAGACCACCGACGCCCAGACGCTGTTCGATGCAGGCTACGAGCTGCAGCAGCGCTATCACGCCGGCATGGCGTTCAACCTCGACATGGGCAGCTTCGATTATTGCGTCGCATCCGAGAACGGCGCGCGGCAGAGCTGCGGCGTCGTCGGCTCGGGCGAGACCGCAAAGCTGTCGAACGTGCTTCGCGTTACACGCCAGCCTTGATTGTCACGCCCGCCGGCAGCAGCTATGGGCGGGGCCGGTGGGGAGGCGCGCAATGTTCTATCTGAAGTGGACGATCTACGGGCTCTTGATCCTGCTGGTGGCGGCGTTCTTCTACTACTGGTTGCCGCAGCACGACACGGTCCGCATCGTCGACATCGACGTCGCGCGCATGGACACTGGCGGCGTCGACACGCAGGGCAACGCCCTGACGCGCGACGTGCGCTTCATCTATGCCGTTTTCCCGGATGGCGACCAGATCGAGTACCGCAACGAAGACACCGACTGGGGTTTCCCGTTCTACTTCAAGTTCGACAGCGCCCGGCTCGCGAACCAGGCGGCCAACCTGAAATCCACCGAGGCGAGCCCGAGCTGGGTCATCGTCCGCCATTACGGGTGGCGTATTCCCTGGCTGTCGATGTTCCCCAATGCGCTGGCGATCCGGCCGGCTGCGGGTCCCGAGGACACGGTGTTCCCGTGGTTCAACGTCATCTTCCTGACCGTGCTGATCCTGGGGTTCCTGATCCTCAGGCGCATGTTCATCATCTGGCGCCGCCGGAACGTCGATCCGCTGGTCGCGCGCATGGACCGCGAGTTCGACGAGGCGACCGCCCGGTGGCGTGGGCGGTGGCGTCGGCGCCGGCAATAGCGGCTCGTCTGGGCTTTGCCGCGCTCAGGGGCAGAGCCGCAGTTGCCCGCGATAGCGCGCCGCTTGGCTTGCGACCTGGGCCGCGACGCCGGTCAGCCAGGGCTTCGCGCGATAGCTGCCGTTGCGGTGGCCCATGTGTCCCTCGTGATAGGCGAGGTACTGGTTGAACGCGTCGTGCATGCCGATGCCGTTCGAGGCGTAGGTTTTGGACATGTACCAGCCGACGAAATCGGTCGCGTCCTCCCAGTTCGTCCGGTCGGCGCGGTTGTTGCCCGTCTCCTGCCGATACCACTCCCACGTGCCGTCGAGCGCCTGCGAGAAGCCGTAGGCCGAGGAGATGTGCCCCGTCGACACCCCCATGACGTACTTGGCCGGCGGCCTCACATTCGACCGGAAGCTCGAACTCGCGCCAGATGATCGCCATCTGCACCGGTACTGGCGCGCCCCATTTCCGGGCGGACGCATAGACCGGTTCACGCCACTGCGGACGCTCGTCGAAGATCGCGCAGATGTCGTCCTGGCGCGACGGCGGCCCCTCGTCGGCGCGCTTGTCGCCGCCCGAGCACGACATCAATAACAACGTCGCCGCCAGGGCGGCGAGCCCATGAAAGTGCCGGAGGTTCACTGCTCTGCCTCTCGTTTTTCCGCCATCCTAGCAAAAACGAGGGGCGCCGAGAAGCCGGGAGAAGGAAAGAGTGTGCGTCCCTTGCCCTTGGGACGCATTGGATCGGCGCGCGGAGCGGCTATATGGACAAAACGCCGCCGGACGGGTTACTAACCGAGGCTTGGGACGAGAGAGGTGGAAGTGTGCTGCGCACGTCCGCAAAATTCAAGATCGGCCAGATCGTGAAGCACCGGATCCACTCGTTCCGGGGCGTGATCTATGATGTCGATCCGGAGTTTGCGAACACCGAAGAGTGGTGGCAATCCATCCCCGAGGAGATGCGGCCGCGCAAGGATCAGCCCTACTACCACCTCTTCGCCGAGAACGACACCACCTATTACGTGGCCTACGTCTCGGAGCAAAACCTCCTGCCCGACGACAGCGGGATGCCGGTCGACCACCCCGACATCGGCGATTATTTCGCCGAGTACGACGGCGACCGTTACGTTTTCGACCGGTCGCAGTGCCACTGAAGACGGGCGGTCCCGCGCGGTCCTTACAGGGGTTGCGGCCCGGTTGCGCCGGTGCCATGTTTCCGTCATGAGCCTCGATCCATCGGGTGACCCCGCCTCGATAGTCGTTCCGGCGCCATCAGCGTGGCGCCGGCGGAACCCCAAGCAGTCACAACCCCAACAGTTGCCAGCCCAGCGGTCATCAGCTTTGATCGCCGCGAGCTGTCTCTGATCCTGGGCGTCTATGGCAGGATGCTGACCTGCGGCATGGCGCGCGACTATGCGATCGACCATTTGCCTGAGAGGGCGGTGTTCTCGATCTTTCGCCGGACGAGCGAGACACCGCTCTACAGAGTCGAGAAGCGCCCGAAGGACGCGAACCGCCAGGGCGCCTGGTCGGTCGTCAGCCCAGGTGGCGGCATTCTCAAGCGGGGCCGGGACCTGGCCCAACTCCTGCGGCTCTTCGATCGCAAGCTGATCCGCGCCATCGACTGATCCGTTGG
Source organism: uncultured Alphaproteobacteria bacterium (assembly GCA_963822985.1). Taxonomy (GTDB): domain Bacteria; phylum Pseudomonadota; class Alphaproteobacteria; order Rhodobacterales; family Rhodobacteraceae; genus Thermohalobaculum. The sequence continues at coordinate 862,490 of CAWGJU010000006.1, forward strand.
TTCGGTTGCGAGCCCGAGCGTCTCGTGCGTCCAACGCAGACACCCCGCGTCTACCGAGTCCGGCCGTTCAGCAGCCGCGTTCGGCACGCGCGTCTGCCGGGTTTCACCGCTTGCGCCGGGGCTCCTGCCGGGGCTCCCGCTCGGCGCGCTGCTCGGCCGGGCCGCGCGCCGAGGCGAGGTTGTGGGCGGTGTTGACGAGGCCGACATGGCTGAACGCCTGCGGAAAGTTGCCGAGCTGGCGTCGCAGCGCGCGGATCATATTCTTCGGCCAGCAGCCCCAGATCGTTGCGTAACGCCAGCAGGCGCTCGAAGAGTTCCTCCGCCTCGTCGACGCGCCCCATCATCGTCAGCGCGTCGGCCAGCCAGAAGCTGCAGACGAGAAAGGTGCCTTCGCCGCCGCTCAGGCCGTCCGGCGTCTGCTCCGGACGGTAGCGAAGGACGAGGCCATCCTGGACGAGCTCCTGCTGGATCGCCTCGACGGTCGCGACGACCCGCGGGTCGTCGGGGGGCAGGAACCCGACCAGCGGGATCAGCAGCAGCGATGCATCGAGGCTTTCGCCACCATAGAACTGGGTGAAGCTGCCGCGCTTTTCGCTCCAGCCATTGGCTAGAATGTCGTCGCGGATCGACCGCGCGACCGCGCGCCAGCGCTCGGCGGGCCCCGACAGCCCGTAATCGGCCACGGCCTTGATGCCGCGATCGAAGGCGACCCAGGCCATCAGGCGCGAATGCGTGAAGTTTCGCCGGCCGCCCCGCACCTCCCAGATGCCCTCGTCGGGCTCGCGCCACCGCTCCTCGAGGTCCGAGAGCAGCACCTTCTGGAACTCCCAGCCGGAATGCGACGGCTCTAGCATCGACTTGCGCCCGACATGCAGAGCGTCCATGATCTCGCCATAGACGTCGATCTGCAGTTGCGAAAAGGCGCCGTTGCCGATCCGAACCGGCTTCGAGCCTTCATAGCCCTGCAGCCATGGCAGCTCGATCTCGGTTAGCTGCCGCTCGCCCGCGATGCCGTACATGATCTGCAGGTGCTTTGGGTGCCCGGCGGCGGCCCGCAGCACCCAGGCTCGCCAGGCCAGCGCCTCGTCTCGATAGCCGCAGGAGAGCAGCGCCAGCAGAGTCAGGGTCGCGTCCCGGATCCAGCAATAGCGATAGTCCCAGTTGCGCTCGCCGCCGATCTCCTCGGGCAGCGAGGTGGTCGCGGCGGCGACGATGGCGCCGGTAGGCTGGTAGCTCAGCGCCTTGAGCGTGATCATCGAGCGCATCACCGCCTCGCGCCAGGGATGCTCGGCGTCGCCGTTGCCAAAGCTGCAGGCCTTCGACCAGTCGCGCCACCAATCGGTCGTCTCGGCCAGCCGCTCGGCCGGCTCCCAGCGCCGCGTCGGCGGCCGGTACGAGGGATGCCAGGTCAGCGCGAACGGCACCTCCGCTCCGGCCCCGACGCTGAAGGTCGCGTGCGTGTGCATGTTCTTGCCCTGCAGCTCGACGGGGGTGCGCAGCTCGACCGCGTCGGGCCCGGCGACCGCGCGGATGCCATAGTCCATCCGGATGACCCAGGGCACCGTGCGCCCGTAGTCGAAGCGCAGGACCAGGTCCATGCGCATCTCGACCCGGCCGCGATCGCCGCGCACGATGCGCAGCAGGTCGACATGCTCCTCGTCCTCGGCCAGCGGCATGAAGTCGATCACCGTGACGGCGCCCTCGGCCGTCTCGAAGCTGGTCTCGAGGATGGGCGTGCCCGGCCGGTAGCGGCGCGACGAGCTGACGATTTCGCCAGCCGGCTGGATCAGCCAGCGGCCGTTCTCCTCGGAGCCGAGCAGGGCCGCGAAGCAGGCGCCCGAAGTTGAAGCGCGGCAGGCAGAGCCAATCGATCGAGCCATCCTTTGCCACAAGGGCACAGGACAGCATGTTCCCGATGAATCCGTAATCCTCGACAGGTCAATTCATCGGAAGGCTCCCTCCGCGTCCCCGGCATCTGCCGATCGTAATGCAAGAAAACAGCCAGCGCGGTCGAGACCCCGCGAACTCGGTTCGTGTGCCGCACGGCTGGCAAGTGCGGCCGCCGGACGGTAACGATTGCGCTCGATCAACGACCCGTCGGCCGAACCGGCCTAGCCACGCCCCGAACGGCGCCGATCGGCGCCGGGCCCCCATGCCGCGCGACGCCTCGTTGCATTCAACTCGCGAGTGACCATGACCGATTTGATGGAGAGCCAGAACTCCGCCGGCGGCCATCGAGCCGGAAAGTGCCTGGCACGCGGTCGGAGCGGCCGAGACGCTGGAGCTTTTGCAAGTCGGCCGGCAGGGGCTGACGGATGCGGAGGCGCGCGCCCGACGCGAGCGCTTCGGGCCGAACGCCTTGCCCGAGCCGCCGCGGCGCGGCGCGCTGACGAGGCTCGCGGCGCAGTTCAACAACCTGCTGATTTACGTTTTGATGGCCGCGGGGGTCGTCACCGCGCTGCTCGGGCACTGGACGGATGCCGGCGTCATCTTCGGCGTCGTCGTGCTGAATGCCGTTGTCGGCTACTGGCAGGAAGGGCGGGCCGAGAACGCGCTCGCGGCCGTGCGGGCGATGCTTTCGGCCGAGGCTTCGGTCTTGCGCGACGGCAGGCGGCAGACGGTATCCGCCGGCGAACTCGTCCCCGGCGACGTCGTCCTGCTCGAGGCGGGCGACCGCGTTCCCGCCGATCTGCGGCTGCTCGAGGTCCGTGGCCTGCGGGTGCAGGAGGCGGCGCTGACGGGCGAATCCGTCGCGGTTGTCAAGGAGGTTGATCCGGTCCGCCGGGACGCGCCGCTGGGCGACCGCGCCTCGATGGCGTTCTCGGGAACGCTCGTCGCCGCCGGCCGGGGCGTCGGCGCGACCGTGGCGACCGGGCAGTCGGCCGAGATCGGCCGCATCGGCGCGATGCTGGGCGAGATCGAGGAGCTGAAGACGCCGCTCCTCCAGCAGATCGACCGCTTCGCGCGCTGGCTGACCTTCGCCATCCTTGGCCTCTGCGTCGCCGTCTTCGCCTTTGCGGTTGTGGTGCGGACCTACGCCGTCGAGGAGGCCTTCCTCGCGATGGTCGGCATGGCGGTCTCGGCCGTCCCCGAGGGGCTGCCCGCGGTGCTGACGATCACGCTCGCGCTCGGCGTCCAGCGGATGGCGCGCCGCCAGGCCATCGTCCGCCGGCTGCCCGCGGTCGAGACTCTGGGCGCGGTCACGATCATCTGCACCGACAAGACCGGCACATTGACCCTGAACGAGATGGTGGTGCGGACGCTGGGCGTGACGCCGGACGGGCCGGCCATGACGATCACCGGCGAGGGCTATGCGCCGGATGGCGAGCTTCAGGTCGAACGCGCCGACGGCGGTCCGATCGCCCCGGAACAGACCGGCGCGGCGCGGGCGCTCGCTCTGACGGGCGTGCTCTGCAACGACGCCCATCTGCATCAGAGCGCGGACGGGAGCTGGAAGGTCGCGGGCGACCCGATGGACGGCGCGCTGCTGGCGCTCGCGCGGAAGCTCGGACTGGACCCCGAATGGGAGCGGCACGAGCGCCCGGCGCTGGGCGACATCCCGTTCGACGCCGCGCATCGCTTCACGGCCACGCTCAACCGCGACGGTGAGGGCCAGAACGCCATCCACGTGAAGGGCGCGCCGCACACCATACTGGAGATGTGTGACCGGGCGCAGGGCAGCGACGGGCCGCTCGATCTGCGGCGCTGGTCCGACCGCATCGACCAGCTGGCGGCAAAGGGGCAGCGGGTGCTCGCCTTCGCGCGGCAAGGAGGTGGGCGAGCTGCCGACGCTCGACATGGGGGACATGCACGGCGGCTTCACGCTGCTCGGCATTGCCGGCTTCATCGACCCGCCGCGGCCCGAGGTGAAGAATGCCATCGCCGAGTGCCGGCGCGCAGGCATCGACGTCAAGATGATCACCGGCGACCATGCGCTGACCGCGCTCGCCATAGCCCGCGAGCTGAGGCTCGAGACGGGGCACGGCGCGCTGACGGGCGGCGAGATCGACGCACTGTCGGATGCCGAGCTTCGCGCCCGGGCGCCGCATGTCGACGTGGTCGCCCGCGCCGCGCCCGAGCACAAGCTGCGCCTGGTCGAGGCACTGCAGGCCGAGGGCAACGTGGTCGCGATGACCGGCGATGGCGTCAACGACGCACCGGCGCTGAAACGCGCCGATATCGGCATCGCCATGGGGATCAAGGGCACCGAGGCGGCGAAGGAGGCCGCGCGGATCGTGCTGGCCGATGACGACTTCGTCTCGATCGCCGCGGCGGTGCGCGAGGGGCGGACGATCTACGAGAACATCCGCAAGGTGATCGCCTGGACACTGCCCACGAACGGCGGCGAATTGCTCGTCATCATTGCGGCGATCTTGTTCGGCGTCGTGCTCCCGATCTCGCCCGTGCAGATCCTGTGGGTCAACATGGTGACGGCGGTGGCGCTCGGGTTGACGCTGGCGTTCGAGCCGGCCGAGCCCTCGGTCATGCAGCGCCCGCCCCGGCGCAGGGGCGCGGCGTTGCTCGACGCCGAGATGGTCTGGCGCGTGGCCTTCGTCTCCGTGCTGATGGCGGCGGCGTCGTTCGGGGTTTATTTCTGGAGCGTCGACCGGGGATCGGGCGTGGAATACGCCCGCACTTTGGTCGTGAACGCGATCGTGGTGATGGAGATCGCCTATCTCTTCTCCGTGCGCTATCTGCACCTGACGTCGTTCACCTGGTCTGGAATATTTGGCACCCGCGCCGTTCTGATCGGCGTGGCACTCACAGTGCTGTGCCAGCTGACCTTTACCTATGCGCCGCCACTGCAGGCGCTGTTCGACACGCGACCCGTCGCGGTCGCCGACGGCGCGGTGGTGATCGGACTGGGCGTCGCGCTGCTGCTGGTCCTCGAGGTGGAAAAGCTGGTTCGGCGAGCGATCCTGGCGAAAGCGCGCTGATTGTGACCACGCGTTGGCCTCGCCCTCGGCGGAATGCACATGGGCAAACTCTGTTCTTGCATTGCACCATCCAGACCGCTAATCGGCGACCCAGCCTCTTGGCACAGCACCGGTAGCTCAGCTGGATAGAGCACCGACTACGAATCTTGGGGGTCAGAGGTTCGAATCCTCTCCGGTGCGCCAAACTACCTTCCGAGATGTTCCGCCACATTCTCTAACCGGCTGAGTTGCAAGGGCCGGTTCCATCCTTCCATTCCGCAAAGGTCCTGCACGTTCCCGGGGTTTCCTCCATTTTGCGGGGTAAGCGGCGTCCACGCCCCCTCTCTGTCGGCGGGCGCGCAGCTCTGATCCAGTCGCGGAGGTTTGGCGACGGGTTGGAGGCGAGCTTTGCAAAGAAGATTGCCATGTTCTTTGGCGAGCGGTGCGGCGCGCGTTGCACGGCTGGAGGTGATCGCGGGACCGACGGGCCGACGGCGCTGGCCTGACGAGGTGAAGGCGCGGATCGTGGCGGAGACGCTCGAGCCTGGCGTGCGGGTGAACGATGTCGCGCGCCGGCACGGGGTGCAGCCGCAGCAGGTGACGTCGTGGCGGCGGCTCGCGCGCCAAGGCAAGCTCGTGATCCTGGCTGATGGCGAGGTTGAGTTCGCGACGCTGATGGTCGAGGCGTCCGCGGCGGCGCCCGAGGCGGCGATCGAGCGCGCCGCGACCGTTGAGATCGACGCGGGCGGTGTCGTCATCCGGCTGCCGGCCGATGCATCGGCCGAGCGGATCGGCGCCATCGCCAGAGCGCTGCGGACGTCGTGATCGTCCCGGCGCAGGCGGTTCGGGTGGTGATCGCGACGAAGCCGGTCGACTTCCGCAAGGGCCATGACGGGCTGGCGGCGCTGGCGCAGAACGAACTCGGCCTCGATCCGCATTCCGGCCTGATCGTGGTGTTCCGCTCGAAGCGCGGCGACCGGATCAAGGTGCTGGTGTGGGACGGCAGCGGGCTGGTGCTGGTCTACAAGCGCCTGGAGGAAGGCAAGTTCGCCTGGCCGGCCGTCAGGGACGGCGTCATGCGGCTGTCGCGGGCGCAGTTCGAGGCGCTGTTCGACGGGCTCGACTGGCGGCGGGTCTACGGGCCGCGGCGCGTGCGCCCGCCCGCTGCGGCGGAGTGACTCGGCCGCCTCATGGGGGCGCCACAAGCGCCACGCGGCGCGATAGTCTTGTCAGCAATGACCGCCGCCGAGATCGACCTCTCCGTCCTGCCGCCTTCGATCCGCGCCGCCTTCGAGGCCGAGCGCGCGCAGCGGCTGGCGCTTGAGGCCGACGTCGCGGCGTTGGCCGAACACAATCGCCGGCTTGAGCATCTGGTCGCCGAGTTCCGGCAGGTCCTCTACGGAAAGCGGTCCGAGAAGCTGAGGGAGGATGAGCGCCAGCTCGCCTTCGAGGATCTGGAGAGCGCAGTCGCCGCCGCCGAGGAGGCGAAGGCCCGATCCAGCGCGACGCCTCCAGCGTCGCGTCCCGCCCACGCCGGCGTCAAGCGCAATCAGGGCCGGCTGCCCGAGGCGCTGCCGCGCGTCCAGCGCGTGATCGAGCCTGCGAGCACTCTCTGCCCCTGCGGCTGCGGGGAGATGACCCGGATCGGCGAGGACCGCGTCGAACGCCTCGACGTGATCCCCGCCCAGTTCAGGGTGCTGGTGACCATCCGGCCGAAATACGCCTGCCGCCGCTGCGCGGGCGCGGTGGCCCAGGCGCCGGCGCCGGCCCATCTGATCGAGGGCGCGCTGCCGACCGAACGGCTGATCGCCCACGTGTTGGTGTCGAAATATGCCGACCACTGTGTGTCCTGGAAGCACGTCAACCCAAGGAGGTGCGAAGCTGCGTAGGAGATGAGGGCAGGCCCCTCGGGGTCGGCGATCAGGAGCCGATCCCAAACCACCGTGAGCTGCTGTCGTTAAGAGCGATGGTGGTGAGCGTCACGGAAAAGGCGGGGCGACGATCCCGTCAGGTACGATCCAAGGAGACGAGCGAAAGCGAACCGCTGATGACCTGCCGAAATCGTATCGTCGACGTCAGAACCGGGGGTGGTGGTCGCTCCGGGATGAGCACGGGCGGAGTCCTGAAGACCGGCCTGTGCGGCGTCCGGCTTGAAGGCGGCGTGACCTTGGATCAGGCTCTTGCGCGGAACAGGAGAACCTGTCGCCCCGATGCCAAGGGAGACGGCCAAGCGGGTGACCCCCGCGAGGCCCAGAGTACCGATGCGGGGCACAGGGGCAGAACAGCCCGTAGTAGGGGTGAGGGCGCTGTAATGGCGCCGGACCGAAGGGGCTGTGACGCTCGGCCTGACCAGGTGGCCAACCGGTGACGGGAGGAGCCGCATGAGGCAGGCAAAGCCGTTCTCGATCCCGAAACGGGAGGTGTGGGAGGCCTTCAAGAGTGTGAAGGCCAACCGGGGAGCGGCGGGAGTAGACGGGCAGTCGATCGAGGGCTTCGAGGCGCGGCTATCCGCAAACCTCTACAAGCTCTGGAACCGGCTGTCGTCCGGCAGCTACATGCCGAAACCGGTGCGCAGGGTGGCGATCCCGAAGGCCGGGGGCGGAACGAGGCCGCTGGGGATACCCACGGTCGCCGACCGCACCGCCCAGGAGGTTGTCCGCCGCTATCTCGAACCGATCCTCGATCCGGTGTTCCATCCGGACTCGTACGGATATCGGCCGGGGCGCTCGGCGATCGATGCCATCCGGACGGCGCGTCGGCGATGCTGGCGCTACGACTGGGTGCTCGACATCGACATCAAGGGATTCTTCGATACCATCGACCACGAGCTGCTGCTTCGCGCGTTGCGCCGGCATACGGACTGCGCGTGGATCTTGCTCTACGTCGAGCGGTGGCTGAAGGCGCCGGTGATGCTCGATGGCGGCGAGCTTGTCGAGCGGGACAGGGGCACGCCGCAGGGCGGGGTGATCTCGCCTCTGCTGGCCAATCTGTTCCTGCATTACGCCTTCGACGTCTGGATGCGGCGGGAGATGCCCGGCGTGCCGTTCGAGCGGTACGCCGATGACATCATCTGTCACTGCCGGAGCGAAGGGGAGGCGCGTGCGCTCTGGCAGCGGCTGGGAAGCCGGCTGCGGGACTGCGGTCTGGAGCTCCATCCGCAGAAGACCAAGCTCGTCTACTGCAAGGACACCAACCGCAGGGCGGAGCACGCCTGCGTCAGCTTCGACTTTCTGGGCTATCGCTTTCAGCCCCGGCTGGCGAAATGGCGCGGCGGGCTCTTCGGCGTATCGTTCCTCCCGGCTGCAAAGCCCCAGGCGCTTGCGAACATACGTCGGCAAGTGCGCAACTGGGGGCTACAGCGCCGCAGCGACAAGGGGCTGTTCGATCTTGCCCGGATGTTCAACCCGTACATACGCGGCTGGATCGGCTACTTCGGTCACTTCTACAAGTCGGCGCTCTATCAGACCTTGATGAAGATAGACATGCACTTGCTCCGATGGGCTGCACGCAAGTACAAACGGTTCCGGCAGCGCCCGCGGCAAGCCCGAGCATGGCTCGCGGCGATCAGGCGGGAGCAGCCGGATCTGTTCGGTCACTGGCGGCTTGTCTACGGGAACGGCTGAGCGTCGGGAGCCGTATGAGCCGAGAGGTTCACGTACGGTTCTGGGAGCGCGCGGGGGTGGGATTCCTCCGCGCAACTCGCTTGCCGCTGTACCGCCAGTCGCAGATCTTCGCCCGCGCCGGGATCGAGCTGAGCCGCTCGACGCTGGCGGACTGGGTCGGCAAGGCCGCCTTCCACCTCGCGCCCATTGTAGAGCGCATGGCCGAGCTCCTGAAGCGCTCGACCAAGCTCTTTCTCGACGAAACAACGGCGCCGGTGCTGGACCCCGGACGAGGGCGCACCAAGACCGGCTATCTCTGGGCCTTGGCGCGCGACGACCGGCGTTGGGGCGGGGCCGATCCGCCGGGGGTGGTCTACCACTATGCCCCCGGCCGCGGGGCAGAGCATGCCGCCGCCGTGCTCGACGGCTTCAGCGGCGTCCTCCAGGTCGACGGCTACCGCGCCTACAAGACCGAGCGGGATGCGCGCGGCGGCAACAGGCGGCTGGTGCTCGCCCATTGCTGGGCGCACGGTCGGCGCAAGCTGCGCGAGATCTTCGACCGCGATGCGTCCCCCATCGCCGAGGAGGGCCTGCAGCGCATCGCCGAACTCTATCAGATCGAGGCCGCTATCGTCGGCATGACGCCCGAGGCGCGCCGCGCCGCCCGCCAGGCGCGCTCCAAGCCGCTGGTCGAGAACTTCGCTGTTTGGCTGGCCAGCGCCCGCGCCAGGGTCTCGGCGCGATCGCGCATGGGCGAGAAGCTCGCCTACTTCGCCAACCACTGGAATGGCCTCACCGTCTTTCTCGACGACGGCCGCATCGAGATGGACTCGAACGCGGTCGAAAATCTCATCAGGCCGGTGACCCTTCAGAGAAAGAACAGCCTCTTCGCGGGTCATGATGTCGGCGCAGCCAACTGGGCATGCGTCGCCTCGCTGATCGAGACCTGCAAGATTAACGGCGTCGACCCGTTCGCTTACCTCGTCGGAACTCTCGAGGCGATCACCGCCGGCCATCCCAAGAGCCGCATCGACGACCTCACGCCATGGGCCTTCGAGGTGGCGTCAACCAGCCAGCGGTAGGGCCGGCAGACGCCGTTACGGTACTACGTCTCGATGGACGTCATAAAAAATCGCGAACCCAGCGATCAAGACATCCCGCGCCGCCTGCCTGCCGACATCGTGGAAGCGGCCGTGGTGACCGAGTTGCGGCGGGTGATGCGCGCCCCGTCGATCACCGCACAGGTCATCGCCCACTTGGCGCGCGAGGGTCACGCCTTCGCCGAGGCCGACGTGATCTCCGCGCTGCAGACGTTCGATGACGTCTGGGGCCAGCTGTTCCCTGCGGAGCAGACCCGGATCGTGCAGTTGCTGGTGCGCCGGGTCACCGTGACGTCCGAGGGGCTGGTGATCGATGTCCGGACCGACGGCGTCTCGGGCGTCATGCGCGACATGATGGCGCCACGAAAGAAGGTGGCGGCGGAATGATGAAACCCGACGAGTCCATCCAGATCTTCGTGCCGCTCAAGGTCCGCAAGCAGAACGGGCGGCCGAAGATCATGCCGCCCGCCACCTATCTGCCCAGCGAAGACCGGACGCAAGATCCGCATATCCTGCGCGCCATCGGCCGGGCGTGGGGCTGGCGGCGGCGCATGGAGGCTGGTGAATTCAACACGGTCACCGATCTGGCGAAAGCCGTGGGGCTTGCCGAACGCCATGTCAGCCGACAGCTGCGGCTCGCCTATCTCGCGCCGGGGGTCCTCAAGCGCCTGGTCTACAAGCGCGAGGTGCCCGCCGTGACCCTGTTGAACTGACCGATGTCGCGGCCCTGCCATGGCACGAACAGCCGGAGCGGGTTTTCTGCGAATCCCAAAACCGCAGGTACCACTGCGGCGAAAAGCTCTTGATCATTTCGCGAGGGTAGGCACCCTTGCGACAAGCGGCGTGCCAATCGAGGGATGTCTGTTCTAATGCCCTCAGGATGCGACCGAATATCATCCAGCGCCGTGACCAATCTATCTTCAAAGGCCTCCGCTATTCTCGATGGCGCGGCTCATAACACACGCGAAATGGCAATCCAAAACCATCCCAAAGAAAAAGAGACTCAAGAAAATGAACCGTGCGGAAATATCTCGATCGACCAAAGAATCATCTAAAAGTGGATTGAGAAATTTCCAAAAGTTGCAGCCATGGAACGGGACCCACGGGGCCTCCCAATCCCCGCGAACGTTAGCCGCGACTCGAAGAATGGAAAGCCAATTTTCGCGATAACAAATCCGATAAAAGAAATAGAGCTATTTTGCTCCCAAAAATGCGCCGTGACCGGAACGTTGCTCAACGTAGAAGACGTCTGGTTCATCACCACTCCGGACTTGGCCTTCGTACCATTCGGACTCCTCTTGGACGCCCCGATGTGCGGTGAGGCTAAAGACTTTACATTACGAGCTGCCCATACTTTGGAATAAGAATTATGATCGCCTTTCCGACATTCAGGCGAAAGCGATGGCTCCAAAGCTTTCCGATGCAAGCTCAGGCAAACGCTATAGAAATCCCGCTGAATTCGTGCAGTCAAAGTCACAGGATTCAGGGGGGAACCTACTGCAGACGGCATGCGATATTTCCCGAGTCGGCATTATGCGAGTATTGAATTCTGGGAAGAGCGGAACTGTCTGCGTGTGATTGATGGTCAAGGCGTCCGTGCGGAGATTGCTCAGGGACTGGAAAAAGCCGCGACGATCTATCCGCCTGCGGAGTGGCCGAGCTGGGCGACAATGTCTCTAGATGGAGTCTAACGGGCATTGGCCTTGGGCGCAACCTGGGATGAAGGAATTTCTGCTTCAAGAAGCTACAAAGCTCGCCTGAAAGGTCGTCGCGGTAAGCGAGACATGCGCATCCAGCGGCGGGTGCAGCTCGAACGCCTTCGGCTCGCGCGCGAAATTCCACAGCCGGAACAGACACCATTCCGACCGGCGCTCCTCGGCCACGGCCAGTTCGTTGCGGGTGATGTGGAAGGGCGTGCGCTCCCATCCGTTCGTCGTCTTGACCTCGATCAGTCGCGGGAGCCCGTCCGGGGCGAAACTCGCGATGTCGTAGCCCGCTCCGTCGCCATCCTCCTCCGACACCCAGCGCACCTTGCTGCCAGATCGTCCCGTCCTGCCGACCGCAAGGCCGCGCGTTCATGCGCCAGCACACGCTCCTCGCCCGCGCGGCCGAGGGCCCGGTTGCGCTCGTCCCGGCCCGCCACGTCGAACTTGCGGGCGATGTGCAGCATCTGGTCCAGCTCCTGCGGCGGCGGCTGGTTCGACAGCGTCGGCGGCGGCCCGATCCAGATCTGCGCCGCCTCGTGCAGGCCAGCGGCGGGTTGCAGCCCGGGTTGGCGCCCGAGCCAGGCCGGGTTCAGCGCCAGCCATCGCGCCACGGCATCCACCAGCGTCATCTGAAAATTGAACGCGGGCTTGTAGCCGGGGATCCAGTCCTCACCCAGCCCCTTCAGCACCGCGCTGATGTTCTGGTGCTTGAACTCGACGGATCCCTCGGACCGTTCGTTCAGCAGCGGCAAAAGCGCGCGCCGGTGCTCGGCTTTGCTGTAGGGCGCGCGGAGATGTCGTCGGCCAGCATCGCGAAGTAATCCGCGACGATCAGGTCGTTCTCTTCATCCGTCCAGGGCCCGTTCGGCATTGCGCCAGGCTAGGGTGGAATCGTTTGTCATCAGAGACTTCCGGCAGGGTCCTGGCTCGCTTCGGACGCTTCCCGCCGGACTTGGGGATCGGCCGCGACGGAGCCGTCCTTCTGGCCGCCCTGCGCCTTCGTGTCCGTCTCAGTCACCGGATTAACTCGCGAACGGGACGACCCCATGAGCGCCGCAACCTATTGAATTTTTTGGGATGTTTTACGCCGTCCCGTGACAGTAGAGGGGCGCTCGAAGAGAGACGCGGGCCATTCGGAGACCCATCCTGCGTCAAGCGTTCTGTCTCCGAAGGGCGGATGGCCCTGCCAACGCCCTTTGAAACAAAAA
>CAWGJU010000007.1:0-39663 GCA_963822985.1 uncultured Alphaproteobacteria bacterium
TATCAGACAAACCAGCCTCCGGCAAACCCGATGGAGTGGATGCCCCCGCCCGGCGGCATCGCGATGTACCACGGTGGTTGTGCTGACGATCACCTGAAGGAGGAGGTATCCATGGCGCAAGCTACCATCATCGGCATCGATCTCGCCAAGTCTACGTTCCAGTTGCACGGCGCGGCCGCGGACGGCGCAATCGTGTTCCGCAAAAAGCTTCCGCGGGACATGGTTCTGTCGTTTCTCGCCGCGCAGCCGTCGGCGCTCGTCGCCATGGAGGCCTGCGCGAGCGCTCATCACTGGGGCCGGGAGATCGCGGCGCTCGGCCATGAGGTGAAGCTCGTGCCGCCGATCTACGTAAAGCCCTTCGTGAAACGACAGAAGAACGACGCCGCCGACGCAGAGGCCATCGCCGAAGCCGCGTCGCGCCCGACCATGCGCTTCGTGGAGGTCAAGACGGCAGACCAACAGGGCCAGGGAATGCTGTTCCGGACGCGGGACCTTCTGGTGCGTCAGCGAACCCAGTCGATCAACGCGCTCAGGGGGCATCTCGCCGAGCATGGCGTCGTCGCGCCCCAAGGTCCCGCGCGCATTGATCGGCTGGCGCAGGCCGTCGGCGACGAGACGGTCCTGCTGCCGGAGACGGTGCGCGATCTCGCCCAGCTCCTGCTCGACCAGATCGCCGCGCTCGGCGCGAAGATCGGCGCCCTCGAGAAGGACATCAGGCGAAGGGCGCCGAAGGACGCGCAGATCGCGCGACTGATGACAATCCCCGGTGTCGGCGCAATCTGCGCGACCGCGGTGCAGGCGTTCTGCCCGTCCATGACCACGTTCCGCAGCGGGCGCGACTTCGCCGCCTGGGTCGGCCTGACGCCGAGACAGAACTCGACCGGCGGCAAGACCCGGCTCGGCAGCACCTCGAAGATGGGGCAGCGCGACATCCGGCGCCTGCTGATCATCGGCGCCTCGGCGGTCGTCACGTGGGCGGCTCGGAAGGGACCGCCGAAGGGCTCGTGGCTCGCCCGCATGATGGCGCGCAAGCCCCGCATGGTCGTCGTCGTCGCGCTCGCCAACAAGATGGCGCGGACCGTCTGGGCGCTGACGGTTCGCGAAGAGACCTACAGAGATCCCGTCGCCGCCTGACCCGGCGGGGGGCGGGTGCGCCGGCGATGTGAGCAGGTCGAAGGAGGGGTAAGGGACATCGGTCGATGAGACGGGGTCGCAGGAACCTGTACCGCGCCGCGCGCCGCAGAGCACGCAAACCCGATAGGGACGCGACCCGCACATCTCCATACAGGCCCGCGGCGAATCGACGGCCGCATCACGAGGCCGGACACACGACCGCACCTGACCGCACGTCCTCAACCGCCAAAAACCGCTTGCATCGAAGGGGGCATCCACACACGGGGCGGTTCAGACTGCCGCCGAGAGGGGATGGGTAACGTCGGCCGTCCCAAAGATCGTGTGCGAACGACGTCCGTACCAAAGCCAGGTGTTGCCAGTCGACGATCGGCTGACCTGACCCCTTTCGGACGTAGACCTCAGGCGCTTTGGCTGGTTCTGATGCGCAGTGAGAGAAGTCTTTCGTCGAAGCGTCTCCACAAGAGTTCCGACATGAAGGTCCCCGCGTCAGCAATCCATTGTGGCGCCGCCCGATGGCGTCAGAAGGAGCCGAAGATCGAGCCCATGCCGATCACCACCGCCAGCGCGATCAGCGCGCCGGCGATCGCGACCATGACGATGTCGAGATAGCTTTCGCGGTGCGTGCACCCCGCGACGGCGAGCATGGTCACCACCGCGCCGTTATGCGGCAGGCTGTCGAGCGTGCCCGAGGCGATCACCGCGACGCGGTGCATCAGCGACGGGTCGAGCCCGGTCTCGGCGGCGATCGCCATGAAGGTCGGCCCGAGCGAGTCAAGCGCGATCGTCATGCCGCCCGAGGCCGACCCGGTCAGCGCCGCCAGCACGTTCGTCGCGACGGCCAGCGAGACGAGCGGCCCGCCGCCGATGCCGAGCACCCAGTCCCTGACCGCCTCGAAGGCCGGCAGCGCCGCCACGACCGCGCCGAAGCCGACCAGACTGGCCACGCTCAGCACGGGCAGAACCGCCGCGTTCGCGCCGGCATCGACCGAGGCGCGCAGGCTCGGCAGCCGGCCGAGATTGAGCGCGACGAGGACCACGATGGCTGCGAAGAGCGCGACCGCCACCGACCAGACGCCGCCCACCGCCGCGAGCGAGGTCGAGCCCCAGCGCGGCTCGGCCAGGAAGCCGGCGTCGAGCGCGGGCAGGACGAACTGCGTCATCGCGAAGTTGACGACGAGCACGGTGCCGAGCGGCAGCATGGCGAGGGCGACCGGCGGCTGGCGCGGAGCCGGTGCGCCGCGGCAGATCTCGGCCGGGTCGAACTCCCGCGCCGTCGTCGCGAGTTCGCGCACCGTCAGGTCCTGCGTGGCCCGGGCCGCCGGCAGCGCGAGGTCGCCGGCGGGCGTTATGGCGGGCATCATGTCGGGAGCCACGGGGGGCGGCCCGACGGATGGCATGGCGGGCTCGGCCGTATCGCCGAAGCCCTCTCCCGCCCTCCGCGCGCGAGCCTCGGACGCCGAGAGCCACCACAGCCCGAACCCCAGCATCACCGCCGCCGCGATGATGCCGAGTCCCGGCGCCGCGAAGGGCGTGGTGCCGAAGAACGGCATCGGGATCGCGTTCTGGATGGCCGGCGTGCCGGGCAGCGCCGACATGGTGAAGGTCGAGGTGCCGAGCGCCATCGCCGCCGGCAACAGCCGACGCGGCACGCCGCCCGCCAGGAACAGCGCCAGGCCCATCGGCGCGATCACGAAGAAGGCGACGAACAGGCTGACGCCGCCATAGGTGACCAATGCGCCCGCCAGCACCACGGCGAGCACCGCGCGCGACGGTCCGAGCTTGCGCGTCATGAAGTCGGCGATGCTCGCGACCGATCCGCTGTCCTCCATCAGCTTGCCAAACAGCGCGCCCAGCAGGAAGAGCGGGAAGAACTGCGCGACGAATCCCGCCGCCGAGCCCATGAAGGTCTGCGTCCAGTGCGCCAGCAGCGGCTCGCCCGCGAAGGCCGCCGCCACCGCCGCCGCGGCGGGCGCGAGCAGCAGGATCGTCCAGCCCCGGAAGGCCAGCGCCATCAGCAGGGCGAGGCCGAGGATGATGCCGGCGAGTCCCATCGGTCAGCTCCACGTAGCGACGGCGTCCACGTCGAAGGTCGCGCGCACCCCGATGTCGTCGGCGTGCTTCTCGCCGAATGCCGTCGCGGCCCGCCGGCCCTCGTCGCGCAGCATGGCGAGGAAGTCCCACTCGGCGTTCAGCTTCGATGACGCGCCGAGCTCGTTCATCATCGGGCTGGCGATCCGGTGCATCCGCATCTCGCCCCAGAGCCGCCCCTCGGTGTTGCCGGGGTCGACCACCTGGCGCAGCAGCGAGATCATCCGCAGCTCCTTCAGCAGGGTCGCGTTGAACGAGATCTCGTTCAGGCGGTTGAGGATATCGCGGGCCGAGCGGGGCGTCTCGTCGCGCTGGACCGGGTTGATCTGCACTAGGAACGTGTCGTGCGACTGGCATTCGTTGACGAGCGGCGTCAGCGTCGGATTGCCCGAGAAGCCGCCGTCCCAATAGGGCTCGCCGTCGATCTCGACCGCCTGGAACATGGTCGGCAGACAGGCCGAGGCGAGCAGCACGTCGGGCGTGATCTCGTGCTTGCGGAAGACGCGGCCCTGCCCGGTTTGCACATTGGTCGCGGTGACGAAAAGCTTGATCGGACCCGAGGCCAGGCGCTCGAAGTCGATCGTCTCCTCTAGGATTGACCGCAGCGGGTTGTGCCCCGACCCGAGCGCATAGGGCGAGACGAGCCGCGCCATCAGGTCGGTCGCGATGTAGAGCGGGTTGGTGTCGAGCGTCCAGCGCCCGAGCATCCGGTCGACCGGGCTGCGCTGGAAGGGGCTGAAGGCGGCGGCGCGCGAGACCCGGCGCCAGAAATCCTCGAGCGCCGCGCGGGCGGAGTCGCGGCCGCCGATCGCCATGCCATGCGCGAAGACGGCCGCGTTCATCGCGCCCGCCGAGGTGCCGGAGATCGCCTCGACGTCGAGCCATTCGACGTCGAGCAGCCGGTCGAGCACGCCCCAGGCGAAGGCGCCGTGCGACCCCCCGCCCTGCAGCGCGATGTCGATGAGCATCGATGCGCGTGGCCCGCCGCCTCCGGCGAGGCCACCACTGGCGACAGGCGGGCGCGAAGCCCCTGGCTTATCGTTCATGCCCCATTCCCCCACTCCCGCACTAAGACGGGCTCCCGCGACACCGCCCTCGCCAGCCTCTGGCCTTGCCGGCCGGCTGCCAAACCCATCCGGCCGTCAAGACAAGGACAAGTGCGACCCCGGCGAGGCCGAGGAAGGCGGATGTCAAACCCGCCTCGGCGCCGACCCACCCCGCTGCGAGATAGGCGAGAAGCTGGACGGCGTGCGTCACCGCGAAATGCGCCGCATAGAGTCCCTGCCGCGCCACAGGCCAGATGCTCCGCATGAGGGCGAGAACTGGAAGCTGCGCCAGCGTCGTGCTCGCCCCGAGCGCGACCCAGAGCGCGAGCAGCGCCGGGTAGCCCGGCAACAGGGTGCCGGCGGCCAACAGGGCCGTCACCGTCACCCCAGCCCGGAGCATCACCGCGCGCTCGCCAATCGCCGCGAGCAAGAGAGGAAGCGCCAGCGCTGCCGCGATGCCGCCGCCGCCGAAGGCCGCGAGCCCAAGCGCCGTGGCGCTGTCGTCGAGATCGTAAAGCCCGCGCACCAGGACCACGGTGTTGACGGTGACCATTGCCGAGACGGTGATGCCCGCCGCGGCAAGCAGGAGGGCACCGCGCATCGCCGGTGGTTCGACCAGCCGGTGGATCTCTCCCAACGTCTGAGCCAGCGGACGCCCTTCGCGTGCTGCGTGGGGTAGCGTGACCCCGCGCAGCAGGACGGCAGAGACGAGGAACAGCAGCATCGAGACGACGAAAACCTCGCGATGCCCGATCACGAGCAGGAGCAGCGCGGCCGCAAGGGGGCTGAGCAGCGTCTCGGCTTCGGATGCGATCTTCGACTTCGAGACCGCCCGGGCATAGTCCGCTTCGTCAGGCAAAAGCTCGGGCACCGTCGCCTGGTAGAGGGCCGCCGCGCTGGCGGCGGCGGCCTGGAAGACGGCGACCAGCACCCAGACTTGCCAGACGGCGCCGACGAAAGGCAGCAGCAAGAGCGCCCCCGCCCTGAACACCGCGAGCGCGATCAGCCAGCGCTGCCGCGGCAACCCGCCGAACAGCGCGGCGCTGACGGGCGTGACGACGACGTTCGCCGCCATCTTGATCGCCAGCGCCGTGCCGAGCACGGCGCCCGCGTCATCCTCGGCCAGCTCGAAGGCGAGCAGCGCCAGCGCGACGGTGGCGAGGCCGGTCGCCACAAGCCCGATCGCGTGCGCGGCGAAGAGCCGGCGGTAAGCCGCCGCGCCTTGCACGTTTCCGACCATCAGGCCTCCCCCGCGACGCGGCGCTCGCCGCGCTCGAACCAGGTCACGTAGAGGACCGGGAGGAAGACGAGCGTGAGCAGAGTCGCCACCATCAGCCCGCCCATGATGGCGAAGGCCATCGGCCCCCAGAAGACGGTCGGCGCGATCGGCGCGAGGCCGAGCGCCGTCGAGAGGCCCGTCAGCATCAGCGGCCGGAAGCGCGAGGCCGACGCCGTCTTGACCGCCTGGCGCACCGGCGCGCCGCCGGCGCGCTCGTCCTCGATCTGCGAGATCAGGATGACGGCGTTCTTGGCGATCATGCCGAGCAGCGCCAGCACACCGAGGATCGCCACGAAGCCGAGCGGCTTTTGCACCGCCAGCAGAATCGCGACGACGCCGATGATGCCGAGCGGCATGACGACCGCCACCATGCCGAGGCGCTGGAAGCTCTGCAGCTGCAGCATCAGGAAGGTCAACATCAGCACCAACATCAAGGGCACGACCGCGAGGACCGAGGCGCGGCTGGCCGCGCTCTCCTCGGCGACGCCGCCGAGCTCGACCCGGTAGCCCGCCGGCAGCGTCGCGGCGAAGGCGGCGACGTCGTCCGCGAGATCGGCAACGACGCCCTCGGCGAGCGCGCCGGGGGCGACGTCCGCCTGCACGCTCAGCGTCGAGATCCGGTCGCGCCGCCACACGATCGGCTGCTCCTGGTCGGCCTCGAAGGTCGCGATCTGGCTGAGCGCGACCGTGCGCCCCGAGGGCAGCGGCACCTGCAGCGTGCGCAGCGTGTCGAGCGCCACCCGGTCGGCCTGCTGCGCGCGGACGATGACGTTCACGAGATAGATGCCGTCGCGCAGCTGCGTGATGGCGCTGCCGCTGACCGCGGCGTTCAGCGCCGCCGACAGGGCCTGGCTCGACAGCCCCAGCCGGCGCGCCTGGTCCTGGTCGACCCGGATGCGCAGCTGGCGCGCCGGCTCGATCCAGTCGAAGCCCGTCCGCCGCGTGTCGGGATGCGCCGCCACGACGTCGGCGAGGCCCGTCGCGAGGTCGCGCAGCCGGTCGATATCGGGCCCGACCAGCCGGTATTGCACCGGCCAGCCGACCGGCGGCCCGAGCTCGAGCGGGTAGACCCGGGCCACCACCTCTGGGAAATCGGTCTCGAGCACGGTCTCGAGCCGCTCGCGCAGCCGGTCGCGCGCGGCGACGTCGGTCGTGACGATCACCTCTTGCGCGAAGAAGTCGTTCGGCATCTGCACGTCGAGCGGCAGGTAGAAGCGTATGGCGCCCCGGCCGACATAGCCGCTCCACCGCTCGATGCCCGGCTCCTCGGCCAGCACGGCGTCGAGCCGGCGCACCGCCTCCTCGCTGGCCCGGATCGAGGCGTTGCGCGGCAGCGTCATGTCGACGAGCAATTCCGTCCGGTCGGACGAGGGGAAGAACTGCTGCGGCACGAACTGCAGCGCCCAGACCGCCACGCCGAAGGCGGCGACCGTGCCGAAGATCGTCAGCCAGCGCAGGCGGATGGCGGCGCCGAGGAACCCGCCATAGGCGCGCATCATCCAGCCCGGGCGCGCCTCCGCCGCAATTTCCTCCGGCCGCTTCAACACCAGCGCACCGATCACCGGCGCGAACAGCACCGCGACGAACCACGAGACGATCAGCGCGATGGCGACGACCGCAAAGATCGAGAACGTGTACTCGCCCGCGCTGCTGGCGGCGAAGCCGATCGGCACGAAGCCCGCAATCGTCACCAGCGTGCCGATCAGCATCGGCGCCGCGAGGTTCGAATAGGCGAAGCTCGCCGCCTTGTCGGCGGCATCGCCGGCCGCCAGCCGGCGCAGCATCGCGTCGACCGTCGTCATCGCGTCGTCGACGAGCAGCCCAAGCGCGATGATCAGCGCACCCAGCGAGATCCGCTGCAGGTCGATGTTCACCAGGTCCATCACCACCATGACGATGGCGAGCGTCAGCGGGATGGCCACCGCCACCACGGCGCCGGGCCGCAGGCCCAGGCTGACGATGCTGATGACCAGGATGATCGCCACCGCCTGCCAGAGCGAGGCGGTGAACTCGCCGATGGCATCGTCGACCGTCACCGCCTGGTCCGAGATCAGCATGGGCTCGATGCCGACCGGCAGCTCGGCCGTGATGCGAGCCATCTCGGCCTTGATGTCGCGCCCGAGCGCGAGGATGTCGCCCTGGTCGCGCATCGCGATGCCGAGGCCGATCGCCGGCTGGCCGTTCACCCGGAAGAGCGGCGCCGGCGGGTCGGCATAGCCGCGCACGACATCGGCGATGTCGCCGAGCCGCACGACCCTGTCGCCGACGGGGATGTTCACCTCGAGGATGTCGGCTTCGCTCTCGAACGCGCCCGAGACGCGCAGCGCGACGTTCTCGGCGCCCGTCCGGATCACGCCAGCCGGGCGGACGACGTTCTGCGCCGCGATCGCCTGGAAAAGCGCGGGATAATCGAGCCCCATCGCCGCCACGCGGTCCGGCGCGAGCTCGAGGAACACCGCCTCGTCCTGTGCGCCGATGATCTCGATCTTCGAGACGTCCGGCACGGTCAGCAAAGCCGAGCGGATGTCCTCGACATAGTCGCGCAACTCGCGATGGGTGAAGCCGTCGGCCGTGAAGCCATAGACGAAACCGAACGTGTCGCCGAAGTCGTCGTTGAAGAACGGCCCGAGAACGCCCTGCGGCAGCGTGTGGCGGATGTCGCCGACCTTCTTGCGCACCTCGTACCAGATGTCGGGCAGCTCTGCCGAGCTCACGGCCCCTTCGATGTCGACGAAGATCGTCGTCGTCCCGGCGCTGGTGAAGCTCCGCAGCGTGTCGAGGCCCGGTACCTCCTGGAGCTTGCGCTCGATCCGCTCGGTCACCTGCTCGAGCGTGTCCTCGAGCGTCGCGCCCGGCCAGTCGGCGCGCACCAGCATGGTGCTAATCGTGATCACCGGGTCCTCGGCGCGGCCGAGGCTGATGAAGGCGCCGATCCCGGCCGCGAGCCCCACCAGCATGAAGTAGAAGACGAGCGAGCGCCGCCCGACCGCCCAGGAGGAGAGGTTCGGTCCGATCATCACGAATCGCCCGGCAGCCTGACCTTCTGGCCCGGGCGGAGCGTCTGGACCCCTGCCGTCACGACGAGCTCGCCCGGCGCGAGCCCGCCGGAGAGCACGACCTCGCTGGGGCGGTGGAGCAGCACCTCGACCGCACGCGGCGCGACCGTCGCGCTGCCGGGGTCGAAGACCCAGACGGCCGGCTGGCCCTCGGCGCGGCCGAGCGCGCTGGCCGGCACCGTGATGCCGCCCTCGCGATCCAGCTGCATCCGCCCGGTCACAGTCGAGCCGAGCCGCATCGCCTCGGGCGGCTGGTCGAGCCCGACGCGCACCCGGAACGAGCCCGTCACCGGGTCGGCCTGCGGCGCGACCTCGCGCACGCGGCCCGTGGCGACGACGGCCGGGTCGATCGACAGCGAAACCTCGATCGGCGCGTCCG
Source organism: uncultured Alphaproteobacteria bacterium (assembly GCA_963822985.1). GTDB lineage: Bacteria > Pseudomonadota > Alphaproteobacteria > Rhodobacterales > Rhodobacteraceae > Thermohalobaculum. Next base: position 8,983 of record CAWGJU010000007.1, read on the forward strand.
CCCGCCCGCTCGCAACCAGGTCCGCCGGCGCGTCGAAGACGGCATCGCGCCCGCCGTCGCGCGCGATCCGCACCACCATCTGCCCGGCCTGCACCACCTCGCCGGGCTCGGCGCCGCGCGCCGTGACGGCGCCGGTCGCGTCAGCGTAGAGCACCGTGTCGTCGAGCCGCCGGCGCGCGATGGCGAGCTGCGCCTCGGCGGCGTCGACCTGGGCGCGCAGGCTGCGCAGCACCTGGGCCGCCTCGTCATAGCGCTGGCGGGTGGTGAAGCCACGGTCGAGCAGCTGGCGCTGGCGCTCGTAGTTCGCCTCGGCCTCGATCATCCGCCCCTCGGCGGCGACCTGCTCGGCCTGCGCGGCGCGGAGCGTGTTCTCCTCGTCCTCGGGGTCGAGCCGCGCGACCAGCTGGCCGCCCTGCACCGTGTCGCCCACGTTGACATAGCGCTCGAGCAGCCGCCCGCCGATGCGGAACGCCAGGTCGGCCTCGGTCTTGGCCTCGACGACGCCCGAAAGCGATACGGTCTCGGCCGCCTCGCGCTCGACGGCGGTCACCACCCGCACGGGCCTGACGGGGGGCGCCGCCGCCTCCTCTTCCCGATCGCATCCGAGGAGCGCCACCAGGACCAGGAGGCTGCACCCGCCGCTTCTCAACCGCCGCATTCCCCCGCACCTCGAATCGATCGTTGAACGACTGCCGGCGCACCTTGATGCACCATACCGCAACGCGGTTCCGGCATGGCCGGAATTCTCGCGAGGCGGACTCTCGAAGCGGCCTGGGTCGCGCGCCGCCGGCTCAGTCGACCGGGTCGCGGGCGATCGGGCAGGTCATGCAGTGTCCGCCGCCGCGACCCCGGCCGAGCTCGGCGCCCGAGATTGTGATGACCTCGATGCCCTGCTTGCGCAGAAGGGTGTTGGTGTAGGTGTTCCGGTCGTAGGCGAAGACGACGCCGGGCGACGCGCAGACCAGGTTCGCCCCGGAATCCCACTGCGTGCGCTCGCGGACATAGGCGTTGCCGCCGGTCTCGACGACGCGCATCTTGTCGATGCCGAGGGCCTCGCCGACGGCCTCCACCCAGCTGCCGTTCGCCTGCCGGACGTCGATGCCGCCATCGTCCTTGGGGCGGACCGAAAATGGGATGATCGTGTTCACGATGTCGGGATAGATCAGCACGCAGTCGCGGTCGGCGAAGGTGAAGATCGTGTCGAGGTGCATGGCGGCGCGCAGGCTGGGCATCGCCGCGACGAGCACGTGGTCGACGACGTCCTGGGCGAAGAGCGCGCGCGCCATCTGGCCGATGCCCTGGCGCGAGGTGCGCTCGGACAGGCCGATCAGCATGGTGCGGTTGCCCGCGGGCATCACGTCGCCGCCCTCGACCGTGGCGAGGCCGTGATCCTCTTCGGGATCGCCCCACCAGACCTTGACCTTGCCGGCAAAGTCCGGATGGAAGCGGTAGATCGCGGTCGTCAACAGCGTCTCGTCCGTGCGCGCCGGCCAGAACAGCGGGTTGACGGTGCAGCCGCCATAGACCCAGCAGGTCGTGTCGCGGGTGTAGAGCGTGTTCGGCAGCGGTGAGATCAGATATTGCGTGATCCCCAGGCTGCGGCGGACCAGGCTCATCAGCTCGCTTGAGTGCGTCTCGGGGAACTCCTCGATCGAGAGGCCGCCGATCAGCGTTTCGGCGAGTTCCCTGTCCGACAGTCCCTCGAGATAGCTGCGCACCTCGGAGACGAACCCGACGCCGACCTCGTTTTCGGTGACGCGGGTGTCGAGAAGCCATTTTTTCGCCTCGGGCTGGGCGATGGTCTCGGTCAGCAAATCGTGCATCTCGACGACGTCGATGCCGAGGTCGCGCATCTTCTGCTGGAAGTCGAGGTGGTCGCGCTTGGCCGTCTCGACCCAGATGACGTCGTCGAAGAGCAGCGCGTCGCAGTTCGAGGGTGTCAGGCGCGCATGCGCGCGGCCCGGCGAACAGACCATCACCTTGCGGAGCTGGCCGACCTCGGAATGCACGCCATAGGCGGCGACCATCGATGCAGGCTGCACGTTCATCGCGTTTCCCCCTTCATGCTGTGATGCGGCCGGTCAGCAGACCAACGATTCCGACGAGTGCGGCGAGCGTGACCGCCGCGAAGATCAGGAGCTCGACGCGCGTGAACAGGCGCGCGTTCTGCTCGCGCCGCGACCAGACGTAGAGAAGCGTTCCCGGCGCATAGAGCACCGCCACGAGGATCACATATTTGAAGCCCGCCGCGGCGAACATGACGAGCACGTAGAAAACGGCGATCGAGGCGAAGATACGGTCGCGGCCGCGCTCGCCGGGGACGTCGGCATAGGCCTCGCCGCTCGAGGCCAGCAGGACGCCGTAGCCCGCGACCAGCAGATAGGGGAGCAGCGACGTCACGCTCGCCATGTCGAGCATGAAGTTGAACGCGTCATAGGACCAGTAGGTCGAGATCACGAAGGCCGAGACGACGAGGTTGGTGGCCCAGAGCGCGTTGGCCGGCACCCTGTTGCCGTTCTCCTTCGCGAACAAGCTGGGCATGTCCTTCGACTTCGCGGCGGCGAACAACACCTCGGCGCAGATCAGCGACCAGGCGAGATAGGCGCCGAGCACCGAGACCAGAACGCCGACCGAAATGAACCAGCGCCCCCAGGTGCCGACGGCGGCTTCGAGCGCCCCGGCCAGCGATGGCTGGCGGATCGCCGCGACCTCCGCCTGCGGCAGGAGGCCATAGGGCAGCAGCGTCACCGCGACCATCAGCCCGGTCACCGCGACGAAGCCGAGGATCGTCGCCGTGCCGACATCCGACCGGACCTTGGCATAGCGGGAATAGACGCTTGCGCCCTCGATCCCGAGGAACACGAAGACCGTGATCAGCATGGTGTCGCGGACCTGCTGCATCAGCGACTTCTCCGGCATGCCGACGCCGCCCCAGAAGTTATCGGCGAAGTTGGAAGCGTTGAAGGCGACGATCATGGCCATGATCGCCACGACGATCGGCACGATCTTGGCGATCGTAACCACGAAGTTGATGAACGCCGCCTGCTCGACGCCGCGGAGGATCATCGTGTGAAAGAGCCAGATGCCCATCAGCGAGACGCCAATCGCGAGCACGGTGTTGCCGGCGCCGAAGGCCGGGAAGAAGGTGCCGAGGGTCGTGCCGATCAGCACCCAGTAGAACACGTTGCCGAGGCAGGAGCCGAGCCAATAGCCGAACGCGGAGAGGAAGCCCAGATAGTCGCCGAAGCCGGCCTTCGCATAGGCGAAGACACCGGCGTCGATGTCCGGCCGCCGCTCGGCAAGCGCCTGGAACACGCGCGCCAGCATGTACATGCCCGTGCCGGCAATCGACCAGGCGATGAGCGCCCCGAATGGACCGGTCGCCGTTCCGAACCGGGCCGGGAGGTTGAAGATGCCCGCGCCCACCATGGAGCCGACGACCATCGCGGTCAGAGCCAGTAGAGAGATCTTCTTCGCGCCTGGACCACGCTCCTCGACGGGCGCCGAGACCGTTGTGATGACTGCCATTCTTGGACCTCCGGACGGTTCCACCCCCGGCGGCCATCGTCCTTGCGCGCAGCGGAGTTCCCGCTTGAGGATGCAAACTATATTAAACTCGACTCCCTCTAATGCGGCACCTTGACGCAAGAGCCGCGCGCGCCCAAGCCAATGAGCTCACGGCAAGACGGAGCATGTCTTTCTCCGCCGGCCGAGCGGAAGCTCCGGCTCGCTCCCGAAGGTGAAGCGTCGGGCAGAGCGGGCGGACAGCGGCCGTCCGGTCAGCGTCCGTCGAGAGATGAGGCGAACGGTACATGCAAACAGCCGAGCCAAGGTTCGCCGCCGACAAGCCTCTGTCCGGCAGGCTGATGCGCCACCTCGCCGGCATTCAGTTCGCCGGCATCGTTGGCGCCGCGCTTTTCTTCGCGATGTCCCTGGCGCCGTCCCTGATCCCGAGAAGCGCGGTCGTCCAGGGCCTCGTCTCGGGTATCTCGGCCGCGGCCGGCTACTGGATCTGTCTCGGCATCCTCTGGGCCTGGCGGTTCCTGGAGTTGCCCGAGATCGGCGGCCGCCCGTCGCGGGCAGCGCGAACGGCGCTGACCTTCGTCCTGGCGCTGCTCGTCGCCTACTCGTTGTGGTACGCGGCCGTCTGGCAGGACTCGACGCGCGCCTTTCTGGGGCTCGAGCCCATGCAGACCAGCTATACCGCCATCGTCGTGCTGATCGCGGTGCCGCTGTCGCTGCTGCTGCGCGCGCTCGGGCGCGGCTTCGCCTGGATCGCCAACGCCATCTCGAGGCTTCTCGACCGGTTCCTGCCGCGCCGGGTCTCGATCGCGCTCGGTCTCGTCCTGGCGGCGGTGCTGCTCGTCAACGTGACCAGGGGCACGGTCGGCGCTTGGGGACTGCAGGCGGTGGACGCGATGTTCCTCGAGGTCGACCAGCTGGTCGACGAGGATCTGCCGCCGCCATCCGATCCCGCGGCGACCGGCAGCCGGGCATCGCTGGTCTCGTGGGGCCGGCTCGGCCGGCAGGGCCGGCACTTCGTCGCGACGGGCCCGACCAAGGACGCCATCGAAGCCTTCGGCCACGGCGAAGCCAAGCGGCCCATCCGGGTCTATGTCGGCCTGGGCGGCGCGGCGACGCCACGCGAGCGGGCGGCGCTCGCGGTCGCCGAGATGAAGCGGGTCGGCGCCTTCGACCGAAGCGTGCTCGTCATCGCCACGCCGACCGGCACCGGCTGGGTCGACGAGGCCGCCGTCGACACGCTCGAATACCTGCATGGCGGCGACACCGCCGTCGTCGCGCAGCAGTATTCCTATCTGACGAGCTATGTCTCGATTTTCGTCGAGCCGGGCTTTGCCACCGAGACCGCCGCGGCATTGTTCGACGCGGTCTACGGCCATTGGAAGACCTTGCCGCGGGACGCGCGGCCGCAGCTTTACCTGTTCGGCCTCAGCCTCGGCGCGTACGGCTCGGAGCAGTCGATGGATCTCTACCGCGTCCTCGGCGATCTGATCCAGGGCGCCGTCTGGAGCGGGCCGCCCTATCGCAGCCCGAACTGGCAATCCTTCACCCGGAACCGCGATCCGGAAAGCCCGGTCTGGCGGCCCAGGTTCGGCGACGGCTCGCTGGTCCGGTTCACCAACCAGGAGAACGCGCTGCCGATCCCCGGCGCGACCTGGGGCCCGGTCCGGCTCGTCTACCTGCAATACGCCAGCGACCCGATCACCTTCTTTTCGCCCGATCTCTTCTTCCGCGAGCCGCAATGGCTGTCCGGCGAGCGCGGCCCGGACGTCTCGCCCGAGCTGAGCTGGTTTCCGGTCGTGACGGCGCTTCAGGTCATCTTCGACATGGCCGGGGCGAGCGCGCTCGGGCCTGGCCTTGGGCATCTCTACGCGGCCGAGGACTATGTCGACGCCTGGATCGCCGTCACCGACCCCGAGGGCTGGACGCCGCCCGAGGTCGCGCGGCTGAAGGCCCATTTCGCCGAGTAGATCGCAGACCCGTAGAAGGGAGAGGACATGCCCGAAGCGATACTCGCGCGGGTCGGCACGCCTGTCCCGCGGCGATTGACACGCGACACTTGCTGGATCAGCGTCACGATCATTGCTTTCAGTGCTGCCGTGCGCCAGTGCGCGCACCAATCCTCCTGATCGGATGAGCGAGCGGAATGGCAGACCCTGATCCTGCCGGGCCGCAGAGCACTCGCCGGCCGAACTGCGCCTCGACGATCGACACCGCGATCTCGGTCGGCGCCCTGATCGTCCTGATCGGCGCGAGCTTCATTCTGTTCGGCGACAGGGCGATCCTGGGGCCGACGCAGGTCGCCCTGACGCTCGCCGCCACCCTCGCCGCCGGCCTCGCCTGGAAGAACGGACACCGCTGGGACGACATCCGCAGGGCGGTCGTCGAGGGAATCGCGTCGGCGCTGCCGGCCGTCTTCATCCTGTTCGCGGTCGGCGCCCTGATCGGGACCTGGGCGATGAGCGGCACGCTGGTCGCGATGGTGTACTATGCGCTTGGGGTGCTCAGCCCCAATTACTTCTATCTCTCCGCCTGCGTGATCTGCGCCCTGATCGCCGTCAGCACCGGCAGCTCTTGGACGACGGTGGGCACGATCGGCGTCGGCATGATGGGCGTCGCCGCCCAGATGGAGCTCTCTCCCTTCGTCACCGCCGGCGCCGTTATCTCCGGCGCCTATTTCGGCGACAAGTCCTCGCCGCTGTCCGACACCGCGAACCTGGCCGCGGCCGCCACCGGCGCCCCTTTGCTCGCCCACATCCGGGCGAGCCTCGTCACCGGGGCGCCGGCCCTCGTCCTGGCGCTCGTCGGCTTCTGGCTGCTCGGCAGCCCGGCGGATTTCGATGCGTCGACGACGCAGAACGCGATCGCGGCGCGCTACGAGGTCAATGGCTGGGCCTTCGTGCCCGTGGTCTTCGTCGTGGTGATGTCGTTGCTGCGGCTGCCGCCGTTCCTGGCCATCCTCGGCGGCGCCTTGGTGGGCGGCGTGATGGCGGTCATCCTCCAGCCGGCGCTGGTGCTGCAACACGCGTCGGTGCCCGACCTGCCGGCCTGGATCGGCTTCGTCAAGGGCGTCTGGGAGGCGCTCGCCACGGGCTTCGTGTTCGCGAGCGGCGATCCCGACCTCGACGTCCTGCTGTCGCGCGGCGGCATGGACAGCATGCTGAACACCATCTGGCTGATCATCACGGCGCTCGCCTTCGGCTCGGTCATGCAGCATGCGGGCATGCTCGACCGGATCGTCGAGCCGGCGGTCAGATACGCCCGCTCCATCCCCGGCCTGGTCGCCACGGTCATCGCCTCCGCCGTCGGCATGAACATCGTCGCCGGCGACCAGTACCTCGCCGTCGTCCTGCCGGGACGCATGTTCAAGTCGCTGTTCGCGAGCCGCGGCCTACCGCCTCACCTGCTCTCCCGCAGCCTGGGCGATTCCGGAATCGTCACGGCGCCGCTCGTGCCGTGGAACAGCTGTGGCGCCTACATGGCGGCGACGCTCGGTGTCGGCGCGCTCGAGTTCCTGCCGTACAGCTTCTTCAACCTGCTCAATCCGCTGATGTCGATGGCTGTGGCGGTGCTCATCGCCAGGCGAGCGAGGGCCTCGCTGATCCCTGAAGATCGCCCCATCCCCTGAGTGGGGGTAGCCGGCCGGATCAGCCCGCTGTGGCCGTCCCCTTTGCCGGATCGGCCGCGTCATGTTCCGCGTCAGCCGGGTCGTGCGCCACGGGCGCCGCCTGCGGCGTCAGGATCGCGAATGTCCGTTCCTGATGGGGCGGCGATGCGGTGGAGAGCCGTCCCGCCATCGCCAGGAACACCAGGAGCATGGCCGCCGCCGCCATCAGGTAGAGCACCCCGTCGATGTCGAAGGTCGCCATCAGCGGCGTGCCGACCAGCGGGCCGAGCACAGACCCGATCCCGCTGATCAGGATGAGCGCGCCGCTCAGCGACACCACGCGATCGGCCGGCATCCGATCATGCGCGAAGGCGATGCACACCGGGTAGAGGGTCGACATGAAGCCGCCCAGCATGGCGGCCGCCGGCAGGACGACGACCAGTGAGCGCGGCAGAAACACAATGGCGACCGCGACGACGGCGAGCCCCACGCCCAGGCCCGCGATCACGCCCCGCCGGTCGAAAGCGTCCGACAGGCGGCCGACGGGGATCTGGAAGGCGAGCCCGCCGATCACGGCCGCGAACATGAACATCGCGATCGTCTCGTTGGCCATTCCGGAGCCTTGCATCCAGGCGGGAACCAGCGCGTAGAAGGTGCCCGTGATGATGCCGCTGAGGGCGCAGCCGATCGTCGCCACGGGTGCCGTTCGAAAGAGCTCGCGATAGGGCGGTGCCGCGACGGTGACGACCTCCGGCGGTTCCGCCCAGGTCGCGCTGACGAGGACCAACCCCAGGGCGAACAGCGCCACGATGACATTGAACGGGGCGGCGGAGTCGACGTCGATCTGGCCGATCAGCAGCTGTCCGACGGCCAGGGCAAGGAAGGTGCCGACCATGTAGACGGCAAAGACCCGGCCGCGCAGAGCCGGTGGCGCCTTGGCATTCAGCCAGCTCTCCGTGGTGACGAACAGGCCGGCGCACCCGAAGCCGATGACGGCCCGGAACACGATCCAGGCGACCGGGTCGACCTTGAGCGGCATCGCCGCCGTGGCGATGGCGACCGTGCCGGCGAATGCGGCGTAAGCGCGAATGTGGCCGATCCGAGCGATGATGGGTTCGGAGCGTACAGCGCCGAAGGTAAAGCCGGCGAAGTAGCTGCTCAGCACCACGCCGGCGAGTGCCGGCTCGAACCCCTCGCTGACTATTCGCAGTGAAACAAACGTCGTGAAGAACCCGTTCGCAAGCTGAACAAGGGCCGTCGCGCCGATGAGAATGCCGACCGCCGCAGCCATCGATCTCGGCGTATCCACGGAACGTTCCCCCTGCATTCCCGAGAAGCCGGCGGACACTAACGTCTCGCTGCCGATGGTCTCAATCTATTTTGCCCCGCCATCGCAGCTCAGCTGCGGCGCTCGGCCCCTCGGCATCCGCCTCCACCGGCTCCGCACGGCCCTCCGAAACCGAGAGCGGCTCGGCGGTGATGTCGAGCTCCTCGCCCGCCGCCTCCGGGCTTCCATAGGGCGGATAGTCGAGCGTCGCTTCCAGCCGGTCGATCTCTTCGCGCGGCAGCCTCGGGAACGGCAGGCGACCCGTTTTGCGCCAGCGCTTCACGGCCGCCTCCGCCGCCTCGCCCCTATCGTCGTCGAGACCGCCATCCCGCGCCATATAGAGCGTCTGCGACGGGAAGGCGAAACCGGTGCCGGCCTCCTTCACGACATCGTAGACGCGCAGATAGACGTCCTCGCGAATGGCGAAAAAGTCGTTCCACTCCCGCGTCTCGGCATAGACGCGGATGCTGATGTTCAGCGCGCTCTCGCCATATCCGGCAAAGCGCACCCGCACGGTGTTGCTGTCGATGCGCGGATGCGCGTGCAGCATGCGCCGCAGCTGGGCGAGCAGAAACCGGAGCTGATCGGGCGTCGTCTCATAGCGCACCCCGACCGTCTCGTTGATCAGCATCTGGTCGCATTCCGCCCAGTTGACGATCTGCATGTCGGCGAACTGGGCGTTCGGCACAGAAATGACCGTCCGGTCGAGCGCGCGCAGCGTGGTCGACCGGATGCCGATCCCCTCGACGGTCCCTGTCCGGTCGCCGAAGCTGCAGAAGTCGCCGACCCGCACCGGCCGGTCCAAATAGAGGATCACGCCGCCGACAAGGTTCTCGAGCGTCGGCCTCAGCGCGAGCGCAACCGCCAGGCCACCAATGCCGAGGCCCGCGAGGACGCTCAAGATCGGCAGGCCGATGGCCTGTCCGCCGAAGGCGAGAATGACCGCGCCGCCGAGGATGCCGATCACGCCCGAGACAAGGCGGAGCAGATTGGCGTCCAGGCTTTCTTCCGGGATGGTCGGCGAGCGGATGACCAGCTCGAACAGCCAGCGCACGGCCAGCCAGAAGATCCACGCATAAGCGGCGTGCTCGATCACGGTCTCGGATGTCTGGACAATAGCCGCGAAGCGGCCGGAGATGTTCAACTGGTGCGAGACGTATTGGGTGACGACCGCCACCGCGAGAAGGAGAGCGAGCGGAAGAACGAGTTGCATCGAGACCGCCAGCAAACGGGTAACGGGCGTTCGTGCGAAAAGAATGCGCTGGAGCCCGACCAGCGCCAGCACGAGCGTCGCGGCTACGATCGCGAGCGTCAGGACCTTCCAGAGCGGGGTGTCGAACCACAGGCTCCTCAGCGCCGCGGGGATCGCTGCCACGAAGCCCGCAGGGAAGAGGGGCCCCGTCAGCTGGGGCCCGAACTCGGTGAAGCTCTCGATCTGCAGCGGTGTCTCGAGGGGAAGGTGGCGGATCGCACGAAAGAACCGCGGCGCGATCTTCACTGTGGACGAGCCGAACAGGAACTCGCCTTCCCGCTCGCCCTCCGGAATCCGCACGATCCGCAGCGGCGTGCCGGGAATGCGGAGGGTGGCGTCGTGCAACGCCTCGTTCTCGTCCGTGTTCGGGAAGGCCGCGAGATCGGGGCTCCCGATCCTGCCGAAAATATCCATAAGATAGCTAAAGGTTCGGATGCCGACCTCGCGCCTGGACGAGCTCGCGACCGGCTCGAGGTCGATGAGCGACGCCATCTGATCGGAAAGAAGCGCGATCTGCGCGGCGCCCTCGAAGGTGCTATCCTGGGTGTAGGTAAGAACCGCCGCTTCCATCTCCTCGGACAGCCGCAGAAAGGATTCCATCATTTCGTGCGGGCTGTCAGTTCGTATAGGCGGGTCGTAACGTTGCTCCGATCCTGCACTTTCTGCCCGTGCAGCATTTGGCAGCGCGCATAATGTGGCAGCAAGCGAGACACTCACGGCAGTCAAGATGCGCAAGACCCGCTGGTTTTTGCGCGGCGGCGCGCCGGCCCTGGCATCGAGCTGCATCTGACTCTCCGCATCCCAAAAGGAATATCAGAGACTATTCACCAGCGTTCCTTCTTTGCCAATGATCGGGCCCGGAGGGCGGCTCCCAGAGACGGTTCGCTGCACGGGTCCGAGCGAGCGGGCCGCAACCGGCGGAGCCTGGCTTCAATAAGGACGGGGCGGTTCGCGGGTCGCGATGCCGGTGCACCAAAAATTTCCGACATCAACATGTCCGAAACTGGCGCATGCTCCGCGTCCCCACGGCCAAGAATGAACGCCCGCTGATCCCACAGCTCCTGCCGCACGACCATCGCTGATGCCTGACCCTGAACGGAACGGACCCTTATAGGCTCCTTCGGGGGAAGCTCAGGGGGCTGGATCGGCCTCCAGCGAGACGGGCTCCCCGTGATGCGTCCACCCGCGATCTCGGCGGCGATGCGCGCGCGGGTAACCTGGACTTGTTGCCGTGTGTCTCGGCGTTGACGCGTTGGCAACGGCGCTCAGCTTTGCCCGCATTCGGCTGCGGGTGTTCCGACAGAAACGCCCGGTTTTCTACTTCGCTCAGCCGAGCCGAACTGACCTGTGCGATGGTCCAGAAATCGATCCGCAGTTGAATTCATTTGCTTGGCTCGCCGATTCGCGTTTACCATTAATCAACTTCGTTGCTGAGCAGGTATTGTCGCCTGATCAGAGCTTCGGGGGCATCAATGGCGCTTTCAAGGCTTTTTATTATTGAAGGCAGGTCTTTCCTGCCTCGGTTCGATGGCAGTCAGTAGTGCACTTGCCGTCGAGTATGGAGAAGCGTCGCCGCGATGCGACCGAGACAACACCATTGTCGCCCACGTGGTCGCGCTCGAACAGGTCTACATCTACAATCGGTTCGGGGCGTTCAACCCAGGCGGCATGCTCTATGCGCTTCGCCGCGACGTGGTGAGTAGCGGCGATGGGTCCGTGGACGGCGCGGTCGCAGAAATTGTGGACGGCGAAGCGATCCCGCTGGAGCCGGATCTTGCGAAGGACCAGATGCTGGCCGGCAATGTGCGGCTGCGCTCCGACAAGCGGCCGCGCCCCATCGTGCTCAGGGTCAACGAGGGCGACTGCCTGAAGGTGGTCTTCACCAACCTGCTCTCGCCCGAGCGCGACGGCGAGGAGCATGTCGTCGACCCCGAGACGGGGCGTGAGATTTCGATCGACTCCGACGAGCCGGCGACCCGATCGGCCTCGATGCACGTCAACGGGCTCGAGCTCTTCGGCTCGATCGCCTCGGACGGCACCAATGTCGGGTTCAATCCGTCCTCGCTGGCGGCGCCGGGCGAGACCAAGACCTATACCTGGGTCGCGCGCAAGGAAGGCGGCTATCTGCTCTATTCGATGGCGGCCCCGGCGGGCGGCGAGGGCGATGGCGGCCAGCTCGGACTCGGGCTGTTCGGCTCGGTCAATGTCGAGCCGAAGGGCTCGATCTGGTACCGCAGCCAGGTAACGGGTGCGCAGCTCGGCGCGGTCACGACGGGCAACTCGGCGCGCGGCACGCCGATCATCGACTACGGCCTCGCGGATGCGCAGGGCTTACCCGTCCTGGCGATGCTGGCGCCGTCGGACGATCCCGACGCCGCGCGCGAGCTCGTGCACAGCGACATCAACGCGATCGTCGACCCCCGCGCCCAGGGCGAAGCCTGCGAGGACGTACCCGGACCCGGCTCGGCCTGCGGCGAGCCGTTCCGCGAGTTCACCGTGATCTTCCACGACGAGATCACCGCGGTGCAGGCGTTTGCGCGGCTGGACGACGAAGACGATCCCGATCAGCGCGCTGAAGGACGGCATGGGCATCAACTACGGCTCGGCCGGGCTTGGCGCGATGGTGCTGGCCAACCGCGAGGGCAAGGGGCCGGCCAAGGACTGCGTCGAGTGCAAGCTCGAGGAGTTCTTCCTCACCTCGTGGGCGATGGGCGATCCGGCGCTGGTCATCGAGCGCGACGGCGACGGCAAGGCCGTGCAGGCGCTCTATGAGGACGACCCGTCGAACGTGCACCACTCCTATCTCGGCGACGGCGTGCGGTTCCGCAACCTGCACGCCGGGCCGAAGGAGACCCACGTCTTTCACCTGCACGCGCATCAGTGGGTGCAGGACTGGCACGACGCCGACGGTGTCTACCTCGACAGCCAGACCATCTCGCCGGGCGCGTCCTTCACCTACGAGGTGCATTATGGCGGCTCGGGCAACCGCAACCTGACGCCGGGCGACTCGATCTTCCACTGCCACCTCTACCCGCATTTCGCGCAAGGCATGTGGGAGCTCTGGCGCACCCACGACGTCTTCGAGGCCGGCACCCGCGACCGGCGGCTGCCCGACGGCGAGGTGGCCGGCGGCACGCCGAACCCGGCGCTGGTGCCGCTGCCCGCACAAGCCGCTGCCGCCGATGCCGACGGCGGGCTTTCGAGGGCTATCCCTTCTACATCGCCGGCATCCCCGGCCATCGGCCGCCGCAGGCGCCGCTCGACATCGACCCCGACGTCTATGCCGGGGAGACGGACCAGACGCTCATGCGCCACGTCGTGCTCGGCGGGCACGCGCGAGACGGGCACCGAGCCCTTCGGCACGGACGCCGACGGCGCGCCGAGCGAACTGGAGAAGAAGTACTTCGACACGACGATCCCCGAGGACGACCCGATGGGCCAGACGACCCGCATCGCGGCCCGGGTACGCGCCGAGAATGCCAGCGACAAGCTCTTCGGGATCGCGGCGAAGCTGACCAGCCTGCAGCTCCGAAAGGCTGCCGCTCGACGGCACGCCCGGCCGAGCAGACGGCGATGCAGTTCCACGCCGGCAACGGCGCCGACGCGGTGACGATCTCGCGGTCGACCTATGGCGTGCCGGAGAAGGGTTATCCCGCCTGCCGCGCCGACGGCACCTGCGACAGCGACGCCGAGCGCGTGCTCTTCCGCGTCAACGGCTACACGCCCGAAGCCGGGCGCGCCCTTCGCGGATCCCTGCCCCTCGCGCTTCTATGTCGGCAGCCGCGACGACGACCCGGACGACCCGTGGCGCTGGGCGATCCTGCCGCCAGAGCGCCGCTACCGCGCCACCTACCTGCAGTTCGACATGCCGGTGAACAAGCATGGCTGGCACGACCCGCAGGCCCGCCTCATAACGCTGGAGCAGGACGCCAGGTCGACGCTCGACCACACGCGCCCGGCCGAGCCGTTCTTCTTCCGCGCCAATTCCGGCGAGTGCGTGGTGTTCGAGGCGACCAACCTGATGCCGTCGAACCTGAACCTCGACGATTTCCAGATCTTCACGCCGACTGACACCGTCGGCCAGCACATCCACCTGGTGAAGTTCGACGTCACCTCGTCGGACGGCTCGGGCAATGGCTGGAACTACGAGGACGGCACCTTCTCGCCCGACGAGATCCGCGAGCGCATCGTCGCCAACAACGCCTTCAAGGGCACGGCCGAGCTGAAGCCGCTGACGCATCGGCTGTTCCGCCCGGGCGGCGCGCTGGCCGGCGACGCGCGCGGGCTCTGCCCCGAGACGCTGCCCGCCGATCCGCTGGCCGCGGAGCGGGCGCTCGAGGCGCATCCCTGGTGCGGGGCGCAGTCGACGGTTCAGCGCTGGTGGGCCGATCCGCTGCTGAACCGCGACGGCGACGACCGCACGATCCGCACCGTCTTCACGCACGACCATTTCGGGCCGAGCTCGGCGCAGCAGCACGGCTTCTACGCCGCGCTCGTCATCGAGCCGAACGGATCGAGCTGGCAGACCCTGGCCGGCCGCACCTTCGGCGGGCAGGACGCGAGCGGCGCGCCGGTCGTCGGCCGGGCGGATGGCGGGCCGACCTCGTTCGCGGCCAACATCGTCGGACCGGCCGGGCGGGACGGCAAGCCCGCCTGGAGCCATCGCGAGTACAACATCGCGGTCGCCGACTTCGCGCTGCTCTACACGGCGCCGCCCGAGAACCGGCCGATCAACCCGCCGGGGCGGCTCGACCACGACCTGCCGCAGATGGTGTTCCGCTCGACGCTGCCGCGGCCCGAGGGCATCTCGGTCAGCGACCCGGGCGGACAGCTGATGAACTACCGCAACGAGATCACGCCCGGCCGCGTCGGCGAGGAGCGGCCGGACGGCAAATGGTCGCTGCGCAGCTTCGACCCGGCCGACCCGGGCGCGAACGCCGCCTGCCGCGCGGCCATCGAGGCCGACGAGCCGCTGCGGCTCGAGGCGTGCCGCGTCGACGGCCTGCCCGCCGCCGCCAGGGCCGCCTGCGAGGCGCGGGTGACCGCCCAGCTCTGCGACCCGAGCGACCTGGCGAACCTGTTCTCCAGCCGCACCCATGCCGGCGAGGACGCGGCGCTCCGTCAGGCGATCGCCGCCGCCGCGCGCGGCTACGACACCAGGCGCATCTTTCTCGAGAACTATCTCCGCGCGCGACTGCGCCGACAGCGACGACCACAACTGCACCGAGCCCGCCGGGGTACGCCATGACGGCGATCCGGCGACGCCGATCCTGACGGCGCGCGAGGGCGACAGCCTGCTGGTGCGGCTGGTCCAGGGCGCGCAGGAGGAGAACCACATCTTCTTCATGAACGGCGCCAAATGGCTGGCGGTGCCCGGCTCGGCCAACAGCGGCTGGCGCGCCGCGCAGCACATCGGCATCTCCGAGCACTTCGAGTTCGAGATCGACATCGAGAACCCGGCCCCCCACCAGCCGGTCGACCACCTCTACGGCACCACCGCGACCGACAATCTGTGGGACGGGCAATGGGGCGTGCTGCGCGTGATCGGGCAGGACCAGGACACGCCCGCGCTGGCGCCGCTGCCGACGAGCCTCGGGCGGGACGAGCTGATCAACGTCGCGCAGGACACCTGCGGCCCGAACGTGCCGCGGCGGGCCTTCAGGGTCGAGGCCTGGCGCCTGGCCGACCTCGTGCCGGGCGGCGCCCTCCGCTATCACGCCGGCCGCGGGCTGGCGGATCCGAACGCGGTGATCTTCGTGAAGATGACCGAATCCCTCCAGGCCGCCACGCCCGAGGGCGGCAGCCGGCCGCCGCTGGTCTGGCTGCTCAATCCGGACGAGAGCTCCGCCACGGACCGCACCGACGCGCTGGCCGCGCTGCGCGACGGGCTGAAGGAGCCGGAGCCGCTGATGCTGCGCGCCCGCGCCGGCGAGTGCATCGCGGTCGAGCTCGTCAACCGCCTCGGCGACGCGCCGGAGAACCTGAAGGACCCGGCGAGCTGGAGCTGGAACATGATGCCGCCGATCGCCGACGGGCTGAACTTCAACGACGTGCGCGCCTCGCGTGCAGTCGGGCTGCACGCGCCGCTTCTTGCGTCGAATGCACGCCTGCACGACGGGTCGGCCACCGGCGCCAACCGCTCGACGCTCGCCTATCCCTGCGCCAGCGGCGATGCGGCCGAAACGCACGAGGTCTGCGGCAGCGACAGCGCCGAGCAGCCGCTCGACAAGTATGTCTTCGAGAACCGGGCCGGATACGTCTGGTATGCCGGCGACTGGAAGAAGCCGGCCGACTCGCCCCAGGCGATCCACACGCCCATCGAGTTCGGCGCGGTCGGCCTGCAGAACCTGGCCGACGTCATCAAGGGCGCCTCGCACGGCACGATCGGCGCACTGGTCATCGAGCCCGAGGGCTCGACCTGGCAGACCGACTGCGCGGCGCTGCGCGGCGATCCGGCGGCCACGCCCGAGGATCTGCGCGTCTGCCTGGACGCGGCTGCGACGGTGACCAAGGCCGATGGCAGCACGTTCCGCGAATTCGTCCTGATCTACCAGAACGACGCGAGCCTGCGCTATCGCGGCGAGGCGCTGGCCAACCTGCGCAACGGCGACGACGCCGAGGATTCGGGCCAGAAGGCGCTGAACTACCGCATGGAGCCGTTCTGGGCCCGGCTCGACGCCAACCCCGCCGCCGATCCCGAGACGATGATGGACTACGACTACACCAACGTCCTGTCGTCCAAGCCCGAGCACGGCCATGGCGATCCGGCGACGCCGCTCTTCACGGCCCGGGCCGGCTCGGAGGTGCGCTTCCGCCTGGTCGAGCCCGCCGGCCATCCGCGCAATGGCGGCTTCACGCTCTCGGGCCATGACTGGCCGATCTTCCCGTGGACCGACCGCTCGCGCGTGCAGACGACCGATCCCGGTCCGCAGAACCGCTCGGGCGCGATCAACGGCATGGGACCCGGGCGGCACGAGAACGTGCTGATCGAGAGCGCCGGCGGGGCCGGCCGGCTGGCCGGCGATTATCTCTACCGCACGCCTGTCGGCTTCTCCTTCGGCGGCGGCCAATGGGGCATCATGCGGGTCTTCGATCCTGCCGAGTGCCCGGCCGCGACGGTGCGCGACACGCGCACCGGCCGGCTCCAGGTCTGCCGGTAGGCCGAGCCATGCTCGCTGGTCCCTTCTCCCGCGGATTGGCCGGCCTTCTCGCCGCCGGCGTCGTCGCTGCGCCGGACATGACGCAGTCGTCCCTCAGCGACCTTCTCGGCTCGCAGATGTGCCTCGCCAGCGCCGGAGACGTGTCGGCCGAGCCCATGCCCGAGCATCCGCATCAGGCGACGGCCTCGGCCGGATCCGCGCCCTTCGATCCGCGAACGACCGAGCTCGACCTGAAGGTCAGCGCGCTCGACGGCGGAGAGCCGATCGCGGGAACGGAAGCGCGGATCACCCTCAGCTTGCGCGACGCCGCCTCCGGCCGCCCCGTGTCGGGTCAGAGCGTCGCCGGCTGGATGCTGCTGCGCCGGAACGCCCAGGTCGCCGCCGAGCTCTCGTGCGGCGCCAAGGCCAAGCTCTTCACGCAAGGCCGGGTGACGGCGCGGCCCGATGTCGATCTCAACGCCGCCAGAATGATGATCCTGAACCGCGACGGCACGATCGGCATCGCCGACCCGCAAGTCGACTTCACCATCACCCAGATGGAGGCCGTGGTGCCGCTGCCCGGCGTGCCCGCCGACTGGGCCATGGGCGCAGACGGCAGAACCCTGTTCGTCAGCCTGCCGGTCTTCGGCGCGGTCGCCGTCGTCGACACCCGCAGCTTCAAGATGACCGGCCTGATGGAGCTCGGCAAGGGCACGTTGCCGACCCAGCTGTCACCGCTGCCCGACGGGCGGCTCGCGATTTATCTGTCAGGTGCTGGCGCCATCGCGATCGCCAAGGCCGACGGGCCCTCGGCCGAGCCCATCGCCGTCGGCCCCGGACCCGTCGCGCTGGCCGCCACCGGCTCCGGAACGCTGTTCGTCGCCGCGTCCGACGGCAGCCTGACCGCAATCGGCGCTGGCGCGCCGCGGCGCGCGACGCCTGGCCATTCGGGCGAGCCCTCGATCGCCGTCGTCGCCGGCCGCCTGTTCGTCGCCGGCACCGGGAGCCGCGAGATCCTGGCGCTCGATACGGCGACGCTGGTGGTGCGCGGGCGCATCCCGGTCGAGCCCGGCGTCGTCGCCCTGGCCGCCGAGCCGGGCGGCCAGCTGCTGGCGCTGAACCGGCGGCAGAGCACGCTGTCGCTCATCGACCCTGCCGCCGGTACGGTGCTGGCCGCGGCACCCGTCGCGCGGGCGCCGGTCGAGATCGCCTTCTCGCACGACTACCTCTATGTCCGCGGGCTGGAAGGCGATCACTTCACGGTCGTGGAGCTCGCCGAGCTCGCGCGCGGCCGGATCGCGCCGCTCAACGTGCAGTCCGCGTCGCGGCCGATGCCGGGGCGCGAGGCGCTGGCCCGGGCACGCCTGATCGCGCCCTACGGCCACGGCGCGCTGGTGGCGAACCCCGACGAGGCGGTCGCCTACTACTACATGGAGGGGATGAACTCGCCGATGGGCACGGTCAAGACCTATGGCCCGTCGGTGCAGGGCATCATGATCGCCGACCGCAGCCTGCGCGAGACCGAGCCAGGCGTCTACCAGACCACCGCGGTCCTGCCGCACGGCGGCACCTACGACGTTCCCGTCGCGATCGGCGGTGAGGGGTTCGTCACCTGCTTTACCGCCACCGCCCGGCCAGCGCCCGAGACCGCCATCCAGACCGCCCGGCGCTCGCTGCGGATCGAGGCCGAGCCGCTGTCGCCGCTCGCGGCCCGGACGGGCGGCGAGCTCGTCTTCCGCATTCTGGACGCCCGCACCGGGGCGCCGGCCGAGGGCTTGCGCGACGTGCGGCTGCTCGCGTTTGCGTCCGGCGGCACCTGGCAGGCGCGGCAATGGGCGACGCCGCTCGGCGACGGCCGCTATGCCGGCCGGTGGTCATTCCCGCGCGCCGGCCGCTACGGCATCGCCCTGTCGGTGCGCTCGCGCGGGCTCGGACCCGCCGACACGCCGCCCGTCTACGTGACCGTCACCAATGCGCGCGATGCCGCGCCCGACCGGAGAGCCGCCCGATGAGAACCATCGTCTGCGCAGCCGCCGCAATGCTGGCCGCAGGGCCTGCCACCGCCCAGAGTGCCGCCCAGATCGCCCACCAGTTCGAGCTGATCGGCCACATCGAGAGCCTCACCGTCGAAGACCCGTCGGATCCGCTGTCGGCGGGGCGGATCAAGGTGCATGGCGTCGAGGCGGTGCTGCCGCGCAATCTGATCGTGCAGATGCCGGCGCGTTACCTGACCCCCGCGGACATCGTGGCGCTGAACCCGGCGGCGCCGGGGACGAACTCGGGGCTGGCGCTCGAGGACACGCCGCCGCCGCTGGCGGCCTTCGAGGCGACGGTCGTCGGCAACATCGTCGACGGCGAATACCGCGCCGGCCTCGTCTGGATCGCCCAGCATTCGCTCGCGACCGGTGCCGGTTTCATCGACGAGATCGCCGCCGACGGCGAGATCAGCGTCGTCGCCGATCCCGATGCGGCGGCGCCCGCCACCGTGACTCGTGTTCGGATCAACGACCCGAACGGCGTTTTCGCACCGCCCGACCCGAACGCGGACGAGCGCTTCATGGTCGACGAGGCGAACCCGACGGTGCACGCCGGCACGGGATATCCGATGTGCATCGCCCAGGCCGCCGCGCCCGGCGAATGCCCGCCGGCGAACCGGCCGCCGGGACCGGACGGCGCGCCGCTGACGACCTTCGTCATGGGCGCGAACGGACTGGCAGGATCGCCGGCCGGCGCGCCGCCGATCCCGCCCTGCCCGGGCTGTGACCAGACGCGCCAGGCGCCGCTGATGCCGGGCGACTTCATCTTCTTCGCCGGCACGCTGGCCGAGGACGCCACCGGCCGGTACATCTCGGCGCACACCGTCGAGGCAAACGTCGGGATCTACACGGCGCCGGGCGTCGATCCGGCCTATGTATCGATCGAGGGCTCGCTGATCGGCACGCAGGGGCCGCTGGTGCCGCGCGACCCGGCCGACCCCGGCACGATCTTCCCGCAGGAGACCCAGGACCGGCTCAAGATCGAGGGCATCACCACCGATCCGAGCCGCAGCGTCGAGCTCTACGCCATCGACGTCGACCCGGCGACTGGCGACACGCAGCTCAGGCTCTTCAACACCGTGCCGGCGCAGCCAGCGCCGCTCGGCCGCTTCCGGCTGATCCTCGGCAGCCGCGCCAACGCGCTTTTCGACGCCGCCGGCAACGAGAGGGGCGCGCCGCGCGAACTGATGGCGCGCGTGGCGGGAGCGGCGGACCTCGACGGCCAGCCGGTGCCCGAGGCGCCGCTCTTCGCGCACGGCCTCGTGGCCGGTCAGTACGTGGCGCCATTCGGCGAATTCATCTTTCCCGAGAACAAGCTGATCGGCGACCCGATCCTGCCCGACAATTTCGAGTGTCTGCCGTTCCTGCTGCT
Source organism: uncultured Alphaproteobacteria bacterium (assembly GCA_963822985.1). Taxonomy (GTDB): domain Bacteria; phylum Pseudomonadota; class Alphaproteobacteria; order Rhodobacterales; family Rhodobacteraceae; genus Thermohalobaculum. The sequence continues at coordinate 29,238 of CAWGJU010000007.1, forward strand.
CGGCTCGGGTCCGCTCGAGACGACCGCGCCCGGCGGGCCGGCCGTCGGGCCGCTCGATCCATGGCCGGGCGCGGCACCGGTCCCGACAGCGATCAGCTGCGGCGTTCGGCCAAAGCCGGTCTGAACCAAGCAGCACGGGAGCTTGCCTATGCCCCTGACCGTCACCGCCGTCGGCAACCGGCACGCGTTGCAGGCCGACCCCGAGAACGACTTCCAGTCCTGGATCGGCATCGCCGGGGACGGGCTTACGCCGCGCTGGTCACGAATGCGCTCGGCGCACGGCCGTTGCTGGTGCGCAATCACCGATCATCTGACGCTGCTGCGGCAGGAGCAGGGCGGCAGCTTCAATGGGCACATGCCGACCGCGGGCGAGCTGGTGCTGTGGACCAATCACAACCCCGGCCGAACTTTCCGGGTCGACCTGAATGCGCCCGTCCGTGGCGTGGGCCTCGACGTGGAGCCGACGCCGCCAGCCGTGGTACCGGGCGAGCGTTTCCGTGCGGAGCTCGAGGTGACCGACCCGGACACCGGCCAGACCGGCCGCGTCCAGCGAACGGCTTCAGCCGGAACCTCGGCGTTCCTCGGCTTACGTTGCGACGACGACGTGATCGGTCGGATGGAGGTGCGGGTCGTCATGCTCGACGCCGCCGGCGCCGAGCGGCCAGTGGACTTCGGCGTCAATCGCATCGAGCTCCTGACACCGATCGGCAACTTGGCCTCGCTCACCGGGTGACAAACGGTCGAGTCTCTTCCCGGCGCCGGCTTTCGAAACCACCTGGTGACGAACCCCAGTCAGCGCCCCAGCGCGGCCGGAGGTCTGAAATCTGTGAAGGGTTTCGGATGCCGGCCCTGCCGTGCGGGTTCTGCTGGGCACCTGGCCGGCGTCCGAAAGCCTCCAAGGAAGGAACCCGCGGGGGACCGGGCCGGGCTATGGGGATTTCGGGATTGCGGCCAGGGCGTTGCCGGGGCGGCGGCCCGTGCGTCGGCTGCTGGTGCGCGGATCGGCGGACGGGAATGGCGATGGAGAAGGAGTCGCACTCGGCGCGATCGAGATCCGCGTGGCGTGAAGAGCCGTCTCTGGGCATTCCTCTGTCCGTTGCAGGAACCGGGTCGCAATCGAGGTCGGGCCGGAGGCGAGGGCTCCGGTGGCGAAGCGGCTCGAGAGGGTGTCGTTCCGGGTCATGACGCGGCCCGAAGGCCGGGAGCGCAGGCCGGCGGCGCCCGGGGACGGTGGCCGTGCTCGAAGGTCTCGACGATGATCATGCGGCCGCCGCAGCACGGGCATGGCGGCCGGTGGTCGCGCGGTGGAGCGGCCGTGTCGGCCGAGGTGCTCGCTTCCGCTTCGGGCATTGTCAGGAGCTCGCGTGCCCGGGCGAGGTTGGCCTTGCGGGAGGCGCCGGCGAGCAGGCCGTAGTGGCGGATGCGGTGGAAGCCCTTCGGCAGGACGTGGAGGAGGAAGCGGCGGATGAACTCGTGCGGCGGCAGCGTCATGGTCCGGTAGCGCTTGCGGCCGTTGCGGCGGTAGTCCTTGACGCGGAAGGTCACGCCCTCGTCGGTCGCGGCGACGAGCCGGCTGTTGGCGATGGCGACGCGGTGGGTGTAGCGGCTGAGATAGGCGAGGACCGCCCTCGGGCCGGCGAAGGGCGGCTTGGCGTAGACGAACCCGTCCTTCCGGCGCAGGGGCGCGAGGTATTGGGCGAAAGCGCGGGTGTCCTTCAGGGTGCCGAGGTCGCCGAAGAAGGCCAGCCGGCCGGCGGCATGGGCGGCGGCGATGCCGTCGAGCATGAGCCGGCGGAACAGGCGGGAGAGCACGCGCACCGGCAGGAGGAAGCCCGGCCGGCAGCGGACCCAGCTCGCGCCGTCGAGCGAGATGCCGCCGCCCGGCACGATCATGTGGACATGCGGGTGGTGGGTCATCGCCGAGCCCCATGTGTGGAGCACGGCGGTGACGCCGATGCGGGCGCCGAGGTGCCTGGGGTCTGCGGCGATGGTCAGCAGCGCCTCGGACGAGGCCCTGAACAAGAGGTCGTAGACCACCCCTTGTTCTGGTAGGCGATGGCGGCGATCTCGGCCGGCAGTGTGAAGACGACGTGGAAATACGGCACCGGCAGGAGGTCGGCCTCGCGAGCCGCAAGCCAGTCCTTTGCCGCCGCGCCCTGGCACTTCGGGCAGTGCCGGTCGCGACAGGAATTGTAGGCGATGCGCTCGCGGCCGCAGTCCTCGCAGCGCTCGACATGACCGCCGAGCGCGGCGGTGCGGCAGGCCTCGATCGCCGCCATGACCTTCAGCTGGTCGAGGCTGAGGTGCCCGGCCTGCGCCCGGCGCCAGGCGGGGCCGTGGCGGCGGAAGGTGTCGGCGACGTCGAGCGGCGGGCGGCCTATGGCCGCCCCGTTCAGGCCTCCGGTCTCTCGACGGAGCCGAGCTGTGCGCCGAGCCGGGCGAGCGGGCTCATCACCGAGCGGATCGTCGAGGTGGCGACCCGGGTGTAGAGCGCCGTGGTGTCCAGCTCGGGCCATGGCCGAGCAGCACCTGGATCACCCGGATGTCGATGTCCTGCTCGAGCAGGTGGGTCGCGAAGCTGTGCCGGAGCGTGTGCGGCGAGACCCGCTTGTCGATCCCGGCCTCCTCGGCCGCGGCATGGACCGCGCGGGCGAACTGCCGCGTCGACATCGGGTTGATCGGCGGCCGGCCGGGAAAGAGCCAGCCGTTCGGCAGCATCACGCCCTGCCGGTGCCCCTCCCGCCACCAGGCGCGCAAGAGCGCCAGCAACTGCGGCGAGAGCATGGCGTGCCGGTCCCGCCGTCCCTTGCCCCGCTCGATGCGCAGCATCATCCGGGCGCTGTCGACGTCGCCGACCTTGAGCGCCACCACCTCGGACACGCGCAGGCCGGCGCCATAGGCGGTGGCGAGCGCGGCCTTGTACCTCGCTCTCGGCACGGCATCGAGCAGGCGCGCCACCTCCTCGGTGCTCAGCACCACCGGGATCTTGCGCGGCTGGCGCACCACCGTGAGCCGGCGGGCCAGATCCGGCCGGTCGAGCGTGTTGGTGAAGAGAAAGCGCAGCGCCGAGACCGTCCCGTTGATCACCGACGCGCCACGGCCCTCCTCGGTCTGCGTCAGCTGGAAGCGGCGCAGATCCTCGGCCGTCGCCGTCTCGGGCGAGCGGCCGATGAATGCCGCGAAGCTCCGGACATGGCGAATGTAGTTGTGACGCGTCGTCTCGCCGAAGCCGCGCACGGTCATGTCTTCCAGCATGCGCCGACGGAGCGCGCCAGCAGCTCGATCAGCAGGCTGAGCTGTCATTGGAAGGTCCTCGAGTTGGAGGTTGCAAGGACCTTCGATGCTCGGGACCCGATGCCCGATCGTCACCTCATCCGCTTCTCGCCGACGCCGTCCGCCGACCATGCTCCCCCAACCTCGACGCTCGCCCCTCCCGCGCGAGCGGGTTCGTTCGATGGCGCGTGTTGCCCGTTGGCGGACCAGGTCCGCAATGTCGGTAATGCCTTGGACTACAGTCGCGGTCGCCCCCACGATCATTGACGCAAAGTTCGGGCGCGGTGGTTCACGACCCGTAGCTCGGTAGCGGGCCGGCTCCTTGGGGCCGACCCTGTTGCGGTCAGCGCGTGAGATGCACGATCAGAACCGCGACCCCGGCGAGGAGCAGAGCAAACAGCGGTACCGCGACACCGTGAGCGCTCACGTCAGGTCTTTCGCTCCTCACCATCTTCCGCTTCCGGCTCGCCAGTCTCCGGATTGGTCAGCAAGTCAGCAGCCGCGAGCACGTCCGTCGCCTCTGGCTTGCCGGTATCCGGCCTCTTGTCGGGCGAGTCGCGCAGCTCGATTCGGAGGGTGCTGTAGCGCCCCTGATGGTAGCGCCAACTCTCGACCAGCCCCAGGCGCAGCGCCTCGTCGCGGGTCTCGTAGAGCCCGCGGCCGACGTCGGCGTCATAGTCCGCGAGCACGCGCGCGGGCACGCGCACGACGACCTCGACCATTTCGGGCGGTTCGCCGAGACATTGCAGCCTGGTGCGTGTGTGACGCGGATTGCGCGGCGGCACTGGCTTCATCCGCAGCAGCTCTATACTTGTCTCAGGTTTCAAGAAGATGCCGGCGAATTCCCCGATGCCCGATCTGGCGGCGTCTCCGACGTCCGAAGCGAGCGCCCGCGTGATCAGCGACCGAAGAGCTCGATGGCGATCGCCATGACATTCCAACCCGGCCACTCATGGCCGAGTCCGGGATCAAGGACCTCGACGACCGTCGTGCCGCCCTGGGTGTAGCGCGTCCCCTCCACGTCGGCGGGGGCGCCGGGGTCGAAGTCCTGGGCGTTGAGCGGCCGGGGCGTCGCCGTCTCCAGTCCGGCGGCGAGGCGCCACAGGTCGACCTTGGTTCGGAAGCCGACATGAACCTCGCGGGTCGAGTTGTCGACACCGCCATCGGCGGGCAGCTTCGGGTCGCTGCCGCCCTGGACGAGAAGTGCGTCTGCCGACGAGCGGGACGACGAAGAAGCCCGCGTCGGGCCGATCGGCATGGTATAGGCCGAAGGCGCCGGCGACGGTCGCGATGGAGTGGATCGCGTGCGGGAAACCAGGGTCGGCGACGATGTCGTAGATCAGGTTGGCGCCGCCCGAGAAGCCAACGAGGTGGATGCGGCCGGCATCGATCTGGCCGGCGGAAAGCTGCCGGTCGATGAGCTCGACAATGAAGAAGACACTCTCGGGCGCCCCCCAGTTGTTGTCGAGACACAGGGCGCTCGTGCAGCTGTCCCTTGGCAGGCCGTTCGGGAACACCGCGATCGCGCTCATCGCCTCGGCGGCGGCGAGAATCCCGCGGCGGTCGAGCATCATCTGCGATGCGTTGCCGTCGCCGCCGTGCAGCGCGATCACGAGCGGATAGGGCGCAGCCCCTGACGACGGGGGTTAGGTGCAGATATGCCTGTTCGTGCCGCCATAGGCGAAGGTCTCGCCGAGGACGGTCCCGCCGGGGATAGTGGGATTGCCGTGCGCGCACAGGTCATCGACGTTCTGGAGCTGGGCGGATGCTGGCGCGGCAATGGCTACCAGGACGGCGAGCAGGATAAGAAGGCGCATGGACAAAGCCTCCGGGCGCGAGGGCACGCGGGCGAATGCTCCCGATCCTGAGAAGATCAGCGACATCGTACCCGATTCCGCTGAGCCCGACAATCAATGGAGTGCGGCACGGCGCTGCCGGGGCGAGCGCGGCCATACGTCGGTCGGTCGAACCCGCCATTACGTGGCCGGAGGATGGCTGCAGACCTGCTTCCATCCATGCGCGCCTTGAGCGTGCCGGAGTGCTTCAATACCGGCTTGCGATAGCGCTGACGCTCGAAGGGGATTCCCAAATCGCCGATCTCTGACTCTTTGTACGACAAGAGAGGTGGCTCGGTTCGTCTGAACACCTTCCCGGGCGTTTTTGAGTGGCTTCGCCGCCCATTTCAGGCCGCCGCCGGGATTGGCGTCGGCAGGTTGGTGTATGCCTGATCGGGAGTTTGCCCGCCAAGCGACGAATGCGGCCTCTTGCCGTTGTTGAAGCTCAGATACCGGCCGATCGAAGCTCTGGCTTGCGTGACACCGGCGTAAGCACGCAGATAGACTTCCTCGTATTTGACCGTCCGCCAGAGCCGCTCGACGAAGACACTGATCGCAGATTTCGGCGTCCTTCAGTACCTTGGTGAAGTCGGTCGAGGTGAATTGACTGCCCTGGTCCGTGTTGAAGACCTCGGGATTGCCGTGCCGGGCGAGCGCCTCCTCCAGGGCCTCGACGCAGAAGTCCGCCGACAGCGTGATCGAGAGCCGCCAGGCCAGGACCTTGCGGCTGAACCAGTCGACGATGGCGACGAGGTAGACGAACCCCCGCGCCATCGGCACGTAGGTGATGTCGCTCGCCCAGACCTGGTTGGGCCGCGTCACCGCCAGGTTGCGCAGCAGGTATGGATAGATCTTGTGCCCGGGCGCCGGCTTCGAGGTGTTCGGCCGTCGGTAGATCGCCTCGACTCTTCTCATCAGCGTCGCAACGTGCCGGCTGCCGACATGGCGGCCTTCCGCCTTCAGCATGTCCCGCAGCATCCGGCTGCCCGCGAACGGATGCTCGAGGTGCAGCTCATCGATCCGGCGCATCAGCACCAGGTCGGCGGCCGAGGTCGGCCGCGCCAGGTAGTAAACGCCGCCCCGGCTGATCCCGAGCGCCTTCGCCTGCCCAATCCCTGGCCGGTCAGCGGCAGTTCATGGGACCTGTCGATCATTTCCTTGCGCTCGCCAGCAGTCCGGCCTTGTCGAGCGCGCCCGCTAAAAAATCATTGGCCAGCGTCAGCTCGCCGATCTTCGCGTGCAGGACCTCGACGTCGACCGCCGGAGCGGGGTCGGCCTTGGCGCCCTCGCCGAACACCGCCGTCGCGCCCTCCAGGAGATGGCCGCGCCATTGCGTGATCTGGTTCGGATGCACATCGAACTGCTGGGCCAGCTCGGCCAGCGTCTTCTCGCCCTTGAGGGCCGCTATCGCCACCTTCGCCTTGAAGGCCGGGCTGTGGTTCCGGCGCGGTCGTCTCGTCATGCGCTCCTCGGTTCTCGGCAATCTTCTTGCCGATCTCGAGCGGCTTCACCACTCATAGCCCCTGTTCAGATTTCCCGAGCCACCTCTCTGCTAGGCGGCGACGGATTGCCGGACACCCTACGAAATTGAGCTTACGGAACCGCCGGTTACGGCGGCACCCATCAGTGACTGGCGTCCGGCGCGTCGGCCAGCGAGTAGGGGGTGAATGTCCATGATCTGCGAGAATACGCAAGGTGAGTGTATGGTGGTGGGCGCGACAGGATTTGAACCTGTGACCCCTACGATGTCAACGTAGTGCTCTCCCGCTGAGCTACGCGCCCCAGAGGGTAAACTGCCTATAGGCAATGAGGCCGGGGCCGCGCAAGCCCCTTGAGGCCTCGGCGGATGGCGGTGTGGCATCGCCCCAAAACGAGTGCAAAGCCCGCCGGTAGCGCCTAGATTGAGCCGCATGACGATGCCGCCCCCTTACCGACTGGTCGAGCCGCCTCGCCTGACCACGGGGGCCGTGTTCAACTCGCCGCACAGCGGCAACGACTATCCGCCGGCCCTGCTGGCGCGCACGCGGCTCGACGCCGTGCAGCTGCGCGCCTCGGAGGACGCGCTCATCGATCGGCTGTTCGCGCCCGCGGCGACCATGGGCGCGCCGCTGCTCGCCGCGATCGCGCCGCGCGCCTGGGTCGACCTCAACCGCGGGCCGTCCGAGCTCGACCCGGCGCTGATCGACGGCATCCGCGCCAGCGGGTTGAACCAGCGAATCGCGGCGGGCCTCGGCGTGGTGCCGCGCATCGTCTCGGAAGGCGCCACGATCTACGAGGGCAAGATCTCGCTCGCCGAGGCGAACGAGCGGATCAGCAGCATGCACGCGCCCTATCACGCCAAGCTCGAATCGCTGCTGATGCGCGCTCGCTCCGAGTTCGGCGCGGCGATCCTTTTCGACTGCCACTCGATGCCCTCGGACGCGCTGCGCGCCGCGCCCAGGGTCCGCGGACGCGTCCCCGAGATCGTGCTCGGCGACCGCTTCGGAGCCGCCGCGACGCGCGACATCGTCGCCGAGACGCAGAACGCCTTCGAGGCTGCGGGCTTCGTCGTCGCGCGCAATGCCCCCTTCGCCGGCGGCTACATCACCCAGCGCTATGGCCGCCCGTCGCGCGGGCTGAACGCGGTCCAGATCGAGATCGACCGCGGCCTCTATCTCGACCAGCGCCGCGTCGAGCCGAGCGGCGACTTCGCCGAGACGGCGCGGCGGCTGCAGCGGGTCATCGCCCTGCTCTGCGCGATCGAGCCCGGCCTGTCGTCGCTGGCAGCCGAATAGAAAAAAAAACGGGCCGCGTTGCCGCGGCCCGAGTTCAAGGGAGGAAACGCCCAGGATGGGCGAGCGATACGAATACCGCCAAGACACAGATTAGGTGTGCGGCGCAAAAAATCAAAGGTGCAGTGCAGCACGCAAATCGGGTATGCATGAGCCTGTGACCCATTTGCACCAGATACAGGGCCGCACGAGACGCGGGCCACAGCATCTACGTAGATGCACCGATGTTGTCAGCGCAGCCTGGCCCGGACGATCGCGTCCTCTTGCCATCGAGCCGGAACGAGGGTGTGCGGGGCAGCGCCATCGCGCTAGCGCAGCGCCCGGCCGCGGATGATCGCACCCTTGCCGAAGCGGCCGCGGATGCGGTCGGTCGCGGCCTCCACACCCGCCTGCGCGTCGCTCCGGTCGACGAAGAGCCGCGCCGCCGGCCGCCCATCGGCAATGTCGGCGAGCGCGCTCAGGCCGACCCCGATCAGACGGAACGGCCCCTGACCCAGCTCGCGCAGCAGCATCGGCTCGGCTATCCGGTAGATCACTTCGGCCAGGTTCGTCGGGTCGGGCAGCCGCGCCTGGCGCGTGACGATGCGGAAGGCGGCCGTCTTCAGCCTCAGCACCACCGTGCGCCCGCCCAGGCGCTTGGCCTTGCCGCGGTCCGAGGTCGCCACGGCCAGCCGCCAGAGATGCCCGACCAGCCGGTCCGCATCATGGATGTCCTCGTCGAAGGTCGTCTCGGACGAGATCGACTTGACCGGCTGGTTCGGGTTGACGCGCCGGTTGTCGATGCCAAGCGCCAGCTCGTGCAGCCGCCGCCCGAGTCGGCCATAGCGCGCGACCAGCTCGCCAGCCTCGACCCTGCGCAGATCGGCATTTGTGCGCAGGCCGTCCGCCTCCAACCGCTTGGCCAGCGCCTGGCCCACGCCCCAGATGCTGCGCACCGGGCGGTCGGCCAGAAAACCCAGCGTATCGGCGCGACCGATCACCGCGAAGCCGCGCGGCTTGTCCAGGTCGGACGCGATCTTCGCCAGGTATTTGTTGTGGCTGAGGCCGACCGAGACGCTGACGCCGACCTCGCGTTCGATCTCGAGCGCCAGCCGCGCCATGGTGAGCGCCGGCGGCCCGCAGAGCAGCCTGTCGGTGCCGGCGAGGTCCAGGAAAGCCTCGTCGAGCGAAAGCGGCTCGACCCGCGGCGTCAAGGCCTGCATGCGCGCCCGAATGTCCCGGCCGATGGCGTCGTAGAGCTCCATGCGGGGACGGACCACCACGGCGTTCGGGCAGAGCTCGAGCGCCTTGAACATCGGCATGGCCGAGCGCACGCCCGCCACCCGCGCGATGTAGCAGCAGGTCGACACCACGCCGCGCCGCCCGCCGCCGACGATGACGGGCTTGTCGCGCAGCGAGGGCTCGTCCCGCTTCTCCACCGCCGCGTAGAACGCGTCGGCGTCCAGATGCGCGATGGCGAGCCTGTTCAACTCCGGATGCGCCAGCAGCCGCGCGCCGGCGCATTTTGGACAGCGAAGGCCCGGCGCCTGATCGTACCAGCTGAGGCAATCGCGGCAGAGCGCAGGCATCGAACCTCCGGCGGAACGTCCGAATCTGTCACACTCCCGCCCCGCTGGGAAGAGAAGTGGTTTGCGACAGGCGCCCGGAACCGCACACTCTTGACGACGTTGCGCCGGGCATGACCGCCATCACCTACCCGCCCATCGACGTCCCCAAGCCCGTGGCTGAGGGCGTCTGGATCGTCGACGGGGCGCCGATCCGGCCGGCGCCGGGGCTGGTCCTGCCGGTGCGGATGACGGTCGTCCGGCTGGCCACGGGCGCGCTCTGGCTGCATTCGCCCGTGCGGCATTCACCGGCGCTCGCGCGGGCGCTGGCCGAGCTCGGCCTCGTCCGCCACCTCGTCGCGCCGAACATCGCGCATTGGAGCTTCGCGTCAGGCTGGCGGCGACGGCATCCCGATGCGATCTTCTGGGCCGCGCCGGGGCTCGACCGGCGCTTGCCCGTGCGGCTGCGCGGCCTGCGGATCGACCGCAAGCTCGGGCCTCGCGCGCCCGGCGACTGGGCCGAGGAGATGGACCAGGCCATTGTTCTCGGAGCCGGCGGCTTTCGCGAGGTCGCGTTCCTGCACCGACTCTCCGGCACCCTGGTCCTGACCGATCTGATCGCCAATCTAGAACCGGAAAAGCTGCCGCTGACGATGCGCCTCTTCGCGCGGGCGAACGGCATGCTGGCGCCTGACGGCCGCGCGCCGCTCTATCTGCGCGCCTCGGTCCTCATGCGGCGGGCAGAGGCCGCCGGGGCGCTGGGACCGCTTCTCGAGCGGCGCTCCGAACGCGTGATCTTCGCGCATGGCAGCTGGTTCGCGCAGGCCGGCGCGGACCGCGCCCGCCGCTCGCTCACCTGGCTCATGGGCTGACGCAAAAAGGCCCGGGCCGCGCTGCCCGGGCCGTCGCTCTCGCTCGCGTGCCGCGCCTTACTGCGGCTGCGGCTCCAGCCCGCCGGTGCCCGGGTCGGGATCCGGCCGGCGCGGCTTGCCCGCCTTGGGGA
>CAWGJU010000008.1:0-423455 GCA_963822985.1 uncultured Alphaproteobacteria bacterium
GCCCGCGCCGACGACCCTGACGGGCTCTGGGCGGCGCGGGGCGCCTTCCTCACGCCGATCGCCAAGGCGTTCGGCACCGACACCGGCGCGCAGGTGGCCGACCTCGGCGTGCAGGTGCATGGCGGCATGGGCTTCATCGAGGAGACGGGCGCCGCGCAGTACCTGCGCGACGTGCGCGTGACCGCGATCTACGAGGGCACGAACGGCATCCAGGCGATGGACCTCGTCGGCCGCAAGCTGGCCGATGGCGGGGCCGCGGCGAGCCGCCTCCTCGCCGAGATCGAGCAGACGGCCGCGCGGCTCGAGGGCGCCTCGCCCGCGCTGGAGGCCCTCGCGCCGGCGGTGCGGGACGCTGCCGCCCATGCGCGGCGCGCGACGGAGTGGATGCTGGCCACCCCGGAGATCAACGACCGCTTCGCCGGGTCGACGCCCTATCTGCGCCTCTGGGCGCATACGCTCGGCGCGCACTACCTGGCGAAAGGCGCGCTGGCCGACCCGTCCGACGCGCGGCTCGCGCTTGCGGCCTTCCACTGCCGGCAGATCGCACCGCAATGCGCCGCACTCGCCGCCGCAGCGACCGAAGGAGCCGCACCGCTCTACGCTGTCCCCGCCGAACGGCTAAGCGCGTGACCGAGCTCCTGCTCCTGCCGATGTCCCGTCCGGAGGCCGTCCTCCAGGCCGGGCGCGACCGGCTCCCTCCCCCCTTGCGGCGGAGGGGTGGGGAGGGGGCTGCGCCGCGCGCCGCCGACGAGACCCGATGATGGACGGGACCGACGGCCCCGGCCTGCGCTTCCCCTGGGAGAGCCCGCCCGGGGCGGGCGAGGCCATCGAGGTGGCGGACGCCATCTTCTGGCTGCGCCTGCCGCTGCCGACCAAGCTCGACCACGTCAACGTCTACGCGCTCGACGAGGGCGACCACTGGACGGTCGTCGACACCGGCATGGACCTGGCCTCGAGCCGCCAGGCTTGGGACGCGCTGCTCGCCGGCCCGCTGGCGGGCAAGCCGGTCGGGCGCGTGGTGCTGACGCATCACCACCCGGACCATGTCGGCCTGCTCGGCTGGTTTGCCGCCTGCGGGGCCGAGGTCTGGGCGACCCGGCTCGGCTGGACGCTGGCGCGCATGCTGCAGCTCGACCACCACGAGGTGCCGCCGCCCGAGCAGATCGCCTTTCGCCGCCGCGCCGGCATGCCGCCTGACATGCTGGAGAAGTTCGCGGCCGAGCGGCCGTTCAATTTCTCGCTCTGCACCGCGCCGATCCCGCTCGGCTATCGCGCGATCACCGAGGGCGCGGTGCTGCGCCTCGGCGGGCGCGACTGGACCGTGCATTTCGGCCACGGCCACGCGCCCGACCATGCGACGCTCTGGACCGAGGACGAACCCGGCGGCTTGGTGCTCGCCGGCGACCAGATAATCCCGGGCATCTCGTCGAATATCGGCGTCTACCCCTCCGAGCCGGAGGCCGACCCGCTGGCCGAGTGGCTGGAGAGCTGCGCGCGCCTACGCCGGCTGGCCGAGGGCCGCGACCCGCTGGTCCTGCCCGGCCACAAATTGCCCTTCCATGGCGCCGCCTTCCGCCTGACGCAGCTGATCGAGAACCACGACGGCGCGCTCGACCGCATCCTGTCGAGGCTGCGCCATGGCCCGCGCACGGCGGTCGAGCTCTTCGAGCCGATCTTCAAGCGCGAGATCGGCGGCAGCCAATACGGGCTGGCGCTGGCCGAGGCGGTGGCGCATGTGAACCACCTCTACAGAACGGGGCGCGCGACGCGGGAGCTGCGCGACGGCGCCTGGGCGTATGCGGAGGCGCGATGAGCGACCATCCTTCTCCCCACCCGCAATGCCAGCCGGTGCCTCCCCGAGGCGGGCGTCATCCGCACCGACTGCCCTGAGGGCGACTGCGCCGAGCGCCAGCCGCTGCCGCCAGCCATGGCCAGGACGCCCTCGGCCAAGAAGACGCCGGCGCAATGGGCCTATGAGCGACTGATCCTGTACGTGCAGAAGTTCGAGGAGGGGCTCGACGCCGAGCACGAGGTCGGCATGGGCTTTGCCGGCTCGGAGGCCGGCACGCTGCACATCAAGGGGATGGGCTTTTTCTCGCCCGACATCATCACCTTCTATGGTCTCGACCAGAACGGCACCAAGACGCAGCTGGTGCAGCATGTCAGCCAGCTGAACGTCACGCTGAAGGCCGCGCCAAAGCTGCACGACAGGGCGGAGCGCATCGGTTTCCAGCTGCGTTCGTGGCTGGAGAACGGCGAGCCGGGCTGACTCGGCAAACACGGGGGAGGACGCATGGCCGGCCGCTTGCAGGGACGAACCGTTTTCATGTCGGGCGGCAGCCGCGGCATCGGGCTGGCGATCGCCAAGGCGGCGGCCGCCGAGGGCGCGAACGTCGCCATCGCCGCCAAGACGGCCGAGCCGCACCCCAGGCTGCCGGGCACCATCCACACCGCGGCGGCCGAGATCGAGGCTGCGGGCGGGCGGGCCCTGCCGCTGATCTGCGACATCCGCGACGAGGACGCGGTCGCGCGGGCCGTCGAGCAGGCCGCGGCCGAGTTCGGCGGGATCGACATCGTCGTCAACAACGCCTCGGCGATCCAGCTGACCGGCACCGAGCAGACCGACATCCGCCGCTACGATCTGATGCAGGGCGTGAACGGCCGCGGCACCTTTGTGGTCACCAAGACCTGCCTGCCGCATCTGCTGCGATCCAATCATGCGCGGGTGCTGTCGCTGTCCCCGCCGCTCGATTTCGCGCCGCAGTGGTTTCGCAATCACGGCGCCTACAGCCTGGCGAAGTTCTCGATGAGCATTCTGTCGATCGGCTGGGCGGCCGAGTTCCAAGGCAAGATCGGGGTTAACTGCCTCTGGCCGCGGACGACGATCGACACGGCCGCGGTGCGCAACCTGCTGGGCGGCGAGGAGATGGCAGCGCGCTCGCGCAAGCCCGACATCATGGCCGATGCGGCGATGGTGATACTGGCCAAGCCGGTGACGTTCTCGGGCTGGTGCTGCCTCGACGACCTGGTGTTGGCGGCCGAGGGCGTCACCGACTTCGCGCGCTATGCGGTCACGCCGGGGAGTAAGCTCCAGCCCGACTTCTTCGTCCCCGGCACGGCGCCATTGCCGCACTCGGCCATGGGCCAGATCGGCTGGCGCGCGCCGCTGCTCTGATCGCAGGCGCGGCCGCCTTGTCGCGCTCCCGACCGGCCTTGCACGCGTGCAAGGCCGAGTAAGTCATTGTAATGATTGAAGTGCCGGCTGCACGTCAACCGAGTGGCAACCATAGTGGCGGCGGGCCTGGGCGCGCGCGCGCCCTAGCCTCTGTGGTCAATCCAGGATCGCCGGCAGCCGCAGCCCGTGCTCGCGGGCGCAGTCGATCGCCTCGTCATAGCCGGCGTCGGCATGGCGCATGACGCCGGTGGCGGGGTCGTTCCACAGCACCCGCTCGATGCGCCGCGCCGCCTCTGCGCGTGCCGTCGCAGCAGATCACCATGCCGGCGTGCTGGCAGAACCCCATGCCGACGCCGCCGCCATGGTGGATCGAGACCCAGGTCGCGCCCGAGGCGCGTGTTCAGCAGCGCGTTCAGCAGCGGCCAGTCGGAGACGGCGTCCGAGCCGTCCTTCATCGCCTCGGTCTCGCGGTTCGGGCTGGCGACCGAGCCCGAATCCAGATGGTCGCGGCCGATCACGACCGGCGCCTTCAGCTCGCCGCGACGCCACCATCTCGTTGAAGGCGAGCCCCGCCTTGTGCCGATCGCCGAGGCCGATCCAGCAGATGCGCGCCGGCAGCCCCTGGAAGGCGATGCGCTCGCGCGCCATGTCGAGCCACTGGTGCAGGTGGGCGTTCTCCGGGAACAGCTCCTTCATCTTCGCGTCGGTGGCGTAGATGTCCTCCGGGTCGCCGCTCAGCGCGCACCAGCGGAATGGGCCGACGCCCCGGCAGAACAGCGGCCGGATATAGGCCGGCACGAAGCCCGGAAAGGCGAAGGCGTTCTCCAGCCCCTCCTCCTTGGCAACCTGGCGGATGTTGTTGCCATAGTCGAGCACCGGCACGCCCTGCGTTCCAGAAGCCGACCATCGCCTCGACATGGTCGCGCATGGACGCGCGGGCCGCCTTCTCGACCGCCGCCGGGTCGCTCTCGCGCCTGGCCCGCCACTCGGCCAGGCTCCAGCCGACCGGCAGGTAGCCGTTCACGGGATCATGCGCGGAGGTCTGGTCGGTGACGCATGTCGGGCCTGACGCCACGCCGCAGCAGCTCGGGCACCACCTCGCCGGCATTGCCGAGCAGGCCGACCGACCTCGCCTCGCCCGCCTCCGTCCAGCGGCGGATCATCTCCAGCGCCTGGTCGATGCTGTCGGCCCGCTCGTCGAGATAGCGCGTGCGCCGGCGGAACTCGATCTTGTCGGGGTCGCACTCCACCGCCAGGCAGCAGGCGCCGGCGAAGACGCGCCGCCAGCGGCTGCGCCCCGCCCATGCCGCCCAGGCCCGCCGTCAGGATCCAGCTTGCCCGCTGAGATCCCCGCCATAATGCTGCCGCCCGGCCTCGACAAAGGTCTCGTAGGTCCCCTGCACGATCCCCTGCGTGCCGATATAGATCCAGGACCCGGCCGTCATCTGGCCGTACATCATCAGGCCCAGCCGATCGAGCTTGTGGAAATGCTCCCAGCTCGCCCAGTGCGGCACGAGGTTCGAGTTCGCGATCAGCACCCGCGGCGCGTCGGCGTGCGTGCGGAAGATGCCGACCGGCTTGCCGGACTGCACCAGCAGCGTCTCGTCGTCGCCGAGCGTCCGCAGCGACTCGGCGATCAGGTCGAAATCCGCCCAGGTCCGCGCCGCCCGGCCGATGCCGCCATAGACGACCAGCTCGTTGCGGGGTCTCGGCCACCTCGGGGTCGAGATTGTTCATCATCATGCGCAGGGGCGCCTCGGTCGCCCAGGACCGGCAGCTCAGCTCCGGCCCCCTCGGCGCGCGGACCTCGCGGACATTGTGGCGCGGATTTGTCATTTGCGGTTCTCCCCCGGGGGCGATTAGACCTTCAGCTCCAGCCCGTGATAGTGCGCGGGGCCGGCGTCGAAGGCCATCGCGGCCAGATGATCCGGCTTGTGGCGCAGTCGCGTCAACTCGTCTCGTGTCGCCAGGTGCCGGCGGCTGACGACGCCCTCCGGGTCGCGCCAGCCCGGGTCGAAGTCGACCGCTGGCCGCCGCGTGAAAGAAGAGGTCGATCTGGTGAAGCCCCTCGGCCGGTTCATGGAACTCGCTGACGCCCGGCAAGAGCCCCGGGGACGATATCGAGGCCCGTCTCCTCGCGCACCTCGCGACGCAGCGTCTCAGTCACCGACTCGCCGGGCGTTGCAGCCGCCACCGGGCGCGCACCAGAGCTCCTTGGCGAAACCGGGATAGGCGTTGACCAGCAGCACGCGCCCGTCGATCACGATCACCGCCCTGGCGGCGATGCGGAGCGGCGTCCGGCGCCGCTCATGGCGGCGCCCGGCAAGAGGTCGCGCCCGGCCGCCTCGACCAGCGCGCCTGAGCGGACGAGACCGGCCGCGCAGTCGATGTCGGCGCCACGATAGCGATCCTCGACCAGCGGCGGCACGGCGGCGCGGATCGCCGCCATCACAGCCTGCAGCCGCGGCGAGGTGGCCAGCGGCGCCCGCATCTCCACCCCCTGCGCGCCGGCCAGCGCCTCGATGGCGACGATCCGCTCGAGGTTCGCCGTCATCTCCAGCAGCCGGCGGGCGGCGTGGCAGGACATCGAGACGTGGTCCTCCTGGCTGGCGCTCGTCGGCGTGGAGTCGACCGAGCGCGGGTTCGCCAGCGCCTTGTTCTCGCTCATCAGCGCGGCCGAGGTCGACCTCGGCGATCATCAGCCCGCTGTTCAGCCCGGGCTTGGGCGTCAGGAAGGCAGGCAGGCCGAACGACAGCGTCGGGTCGACCAGCAGCGCGATCCGCGCTGGGCGATCGAGCCGATCTCGGCGACCGCCAGGGCGATCTGGTCGGCGGCCAGCGCCACCGGCTCGCCGTGGAAGTTGCCGCCCGAGACGATGTCGTCGCCGATAACCAGCGGGTTGTCCGTGACCGCATTGGCCTCGATGGCGAGCGTCCGCGCCGGCCTGGCGCAGCAGGTCGAGGCAGGCCCCCATCACCTGCGGCTGGCAGCGGATGCAATAGGGGTCCTGCACCCGCTCGTCGTCCTCGCGATGCGCCTCGCGGATGGCCGAGCCGTCGAGCAGCGCCTGCAGGCAGGCCGCCGCCTCGATCTGCCCCGGACTGGCCGCGTAAGCCGTGGATCTCCGGCCGGAACGGCACGGGCGAGCCCATCGCGGCGTCGGTTGCCAAGCGCGCCCGTCACCAGCGCAGCCTCGGCCGCCGTCCAGGCGGCGAACAGGCCGGCCAGCGCCAGCGCCGTCGAGACCTGCGTGCCGTTGATCATGGCCAGCCCCTCCTTGGGGCCGAGCGTCACGGGCCCGAGGCCCACCGCGCGCAGCGCATCCGCGCCGGGCATCCGGTCGCCCTCCACGGTCGGCCTCGCCGGCGCCGATCATCACTGCCGTCAGATGCGCCAGCGGCGCGAGGTCGCCGGAGGCGCCGACCGAGCCCTGCGCCGGGATCACCGGCAGCACGCCGCGCGCCAGCATCGCCTCGAGCAGCGCCAGCGTCGGCGGCCGGATTCCCGAGGCGCCCCGGCCCAGCGAGGCCAGCTTCAGCGCCATGGTCAGCCGGACGATCGCGCGGCGGCAGCGGCGCCCCGACCCCCGCCGAATGGCTAAGGATCAGGTTCCGCTGCAGCGCCTCGACATCGGCGGGCGCGATCCTGACGGTCGCGAGCTTGCCGAAGCCGGTGTTCACGCCATAGACGGGCGCCGGGCCCGCCGCCGCGCGCGCCACCTGCTCGGCGCTCGCCGCCACCGCCTCGCGGCAGCCCGGGTCGAGCGCGACCGGCGCGCCGCCCAGCACCGCGCGCCAGCCATCCAGCGTCACGGCGCCGGGCGTCAGCGCAACGGTCATCCCTCGCCCCCGAAGATCCGGCGGTGCAGCGGGTTGAAGCCGATCCGGTAGGCCAACTCCGCCGGGTGTGCCACGTCCCAGACGGCGAGATCGGCGCGGCGCCCCGGCTCGATCGTCCCGGCATCGTCAAGGCCGAGCGCGCGCGCCGCCACCCGCGTCGCGCCCGCCAGCGCCTCCTCCGGCGTCAGACGGAACAGCGTGCACGCCATGTTCAACGCCAGCAGGATCGAGAACATCGGCGACGAGCCGGGGTTCGCATCCGTCGCGACCGCGATCGGCACGCCCGCCGCGCGCAGCGCCTGCACGGGCGGCAGCCTCGTCTCGCGCAGCGTGTAGAAGGCGCCTGGCAGCAGCACGGCCACGGTGTCCGGCCCGCGCCATCGCCGCCACCCCCGCCTCGTCGAGGTACTCCAGATGGTCGGCCGAGAGGCCGCCGCGCTCGGCGACCAGCGCCGCGCCGCCAAGGTTGGACAGCTGCTCGGCATGCAGCTTCACCGGCAGCCCCAGCGCCGCCGCCCGGTCGAAGACCGGCGCGATCTGCGCCGGCGCAGAACGCGATACCCTCGCAGAACCCGTCGACCGCGTCGACGAGCCCCTCCTCCGCCGCCGCGTCCAGCGTCGGCAGGCAGATTTCGTCGAGGTAGGCGTCGGCCCGGCCGGCGAACTCCGGCGGCACCGCATGGGCGCCGAGGAAGCTCGTCACCACCCGGACGGGCCGCTCGCGCCCCAGCCGCCGCGCCGCGCGCAGGCAGCGCAGCTCGGTCTCGCGGTCGAGCCCGTAGCCCGATTTGATCTCGACCGTCGTCACCCCCTCGGCGATCAGCGCGTCGAGGCGCGGCAGGGCCGCCGCGACCAGCGCCTCCTCGGACGCGCAGCGCGTCGCGCGCACGGTCGAGACGATGCCGCCGCCGGCGCGCGCCACCTCCTCGTAGCTGGCGCCGATCAGCCGCATCTCGAACTCGCGCGCCCGGTCGCCGCCGAAGACCAGATGCGTGTGGCAGTCGATCGGCGCCGGCGTGACGAGGCGGCCGCCGAGGTCCTCTTCGGGCCCGCCCCGAACCTCGCCGCGCGGCCCGACCGCCGCGACCCGCCCGTCGCGCACCGCGACCGCGCCGTCCTCGATCAGTCCATAGGGCGCGCCGCCCTCGGCCATGGTCGCGACACGGCAATTGACGAACAGGCGATCCATGCCGACCAGTTGACCCGAGGGGCGGCCGGACCGCAAACGGAATCCGCCCGATACCGGCAAGGAGAGTTCATGACCCGCATCCATGCCGAGCGCGCGCTGCTGCCCGACGGCTGGGCGCGCGACGTCGCCGTGATCATCGAGGACGGCCGCATCGTCGCCGCCACGCCGGACGCCGTGCCCGGCCAGGACGCGACCGGCGCCTCCATCCTGCTGCCCGCGCCCGCCAACCTGCACAGCCACGCCTTCCAGCGCGCCATGGCCGGCATGACCGAGGCGCGCGGCCCGTCCCTCGGGCCCGGCGCGCGCGACAGCTTCTGGACCTGGCGCACGCTGATGTACCGCTTCCTCGACCGGCTCGGGCCCGAGGATGTCGAGGCGATCGCCGCGCTGGTCTATGTCGAGATGCTGGAGGCCGGCTATGCCGCCGTCGCCGAGTTCCACTACCTGCACCACGACGTCGGCGGCGTGCCTTACGAGAACCCGGCCGAGCTTTCGGACCGCATCGCCGCGGCGGCCGCCGAGACCGGCATCGGCCTGACGCTGCTGCCGGTGCTCTACTGCCAGGGCGGCACCGACGGGCGCGAGCTCGCAGGGCGGCCAGCGCCGCTTCGGCAACGACATCGACGGCTATGTCCGCCTGCTCGAGGGCGCCGAGCGCGCCGCGCTGGCCGCCGGCCCGGACGCGCGCACCGGCGTCGCACCGCACAGCTTGCGCGCCGTGCCCGTCGAGGCGCTGACCGACCTCGCCCACCTGCGGCCAGACGCGCCCATCCACATGCACATCGCCGAGCAGGAGGCCGAGGTCGCCGAAGTGCTGGCCACCCACGGCGCGACGCCCATGCGCTGGCTGCTCGAGATCCAGGACGTCGGCCGCGCGCTGGTGCCTGATCCACTGCACGCATATGGCGCCCGAGGAGACGGCGGGCCTCGCCCGCTCCGGCGCCGTCGCCGGGCTCTGCCCGATCACCGAATCGAACCTCGGCGACGGCATCTTCGACGGCGCGCGATACCTGTCGACGGGCGGCCGCTTCGGCATCGGCTCGGATTCGAACATCCGCATCGCGCTCGCCGAGGAGCTCCGCACGCTCGAATACTCGCAGCGCCTGCGCGACCGGGCGCGCGCCGTCCTCGCCGCGCCCGGCCCGCTCGACCGGGCGCACGCTCTTCGAGGGCGCCGCCGCCGGCGGCGCGCAGGCGCTCGGCCGCGACGCCGGCGCCATCCGCCCGGGCGCCTGGGCCGATCTCGTCGCCATCGACGGCCAGGCGCTGGCCATCGCCGGCCTCGACGGCGACGCGGCGCTCGACGGCTGGATCTTCGCCGGCGACGACCGTCTGGTGCGCGACGTCTGGAGCGCCGGCCGCCACGTCGTGCGCGACGGCCGGCACATCGGCCGCGACCGCGTCGAGGAGCGCTACCGCAGCTGCATCGCCCGGCTGCGCGACGCGCTCTGAGCCCGCCGCCTCATGCGGTCACGGCCACTCCCGGGGCGGCGCGTCCTCGCTGAGCCACGCCTCGGCCGCTTCGGCCTGGTCCAGGCCGAAGGACCTTGATTTCCAGCCCGGGGATCAGCGCGCCCTCGACCTCTGCGGCGGTCCGCAGCCAGGCCGATATCGCTCAGCACGGCGCAGCGATCGAACCGCCCGATCAGGGAGAAAAGCTTGGGCAGCCGGTCGAACTCGACCGCCCACGCGCCGAATGTCGGCATGGCGAAATCGGTGATCCGATAGAGCATGCGCGCGTGCGTCATCCCCTCGGACTGGGCAATGAGCTGGTCCAGGCCGGCTGCGCATCGCCTCGGCGTCCAGAGCGCCGCTCAGGTCGATGTCGAGCCGGTCCGGCGCCGGCTTCGTGACTGTCAGCATGACGTCCTCCTGTGCCAGAGTGCGGGCGATCTACCCCGCTCCATAAGGTGGGCGCTCGCACCACCCACCATCCGCCCCTCCCTGTCGCCCGCGGGGCCAACCGCTCAGCCGACGGCGTCGCTCCTGACGATCTCGACGCCCGTCGCGCGCATCTCGGCCATCATCCGCCGGAGCGACTCGTCGAGATCGATCGCCCGGCAGGCGTCCTCGACGACGCGCACGCGGAAACCAGCCCCGCCGCGTCCAGCGCCGAATAGGCGACGCAGAAATCCGTGGCCAGCCCGACCAGCGTCACCGCCCCGATGCCCGCGCTCGCGCAGGTACCCGGCCAGCCCCGTCGCGGTCTTTCGGTCGTTCTCGTAGAATGCCGAATAGCTGTCGATCGCGACATGATAGCCCTTGCGTATGATCAGCTGCGCCCGGCGCGTGTCGAGCTCGGGGTGGAACGCGGCGCCCGGGCGTCCCCTGCACGCAATGGTCGGGCCAGAGGACCTGGCGGCCATAGGGCATCTCGGTCGTCGAGAAGGGTTCGGCCCCGTGAAAGGACGCGAAGGATCGATGGTCGGGCGGATGCCAGTCCTGCGTCAGCACCACGGCGTCGAACCGCCCCTGCAGACGATTGACCAGCGGCACGACGGCGTCGCCCTCCGGCACGGCCAGCGCGCCGCCGGGGCAGAAATCGTTCTGCACGTCGGTCACGATCAGCGCATCCAGCGATCAGCCCAGTTTCCTCAACAGCCTGACAAGGTTCGCCCGCTCGGCGGCGGTCAGCGGCGCCAGCGTCTCGACGGTGATCGCGGCCGCGCGCCGGGCCAGATCCGCGAACAGCCGCGCGCCCTCGGCGGTCAGCCGGACCAGGACGCGGCGGCGGTCGGCGCCGCAGGGCGCGGTGGCGACCAGGCCGCGCGCCTCCAGCCGGTCGGTCACGCCCTTGATCGTCGCCGCGTCCATCGCCGTCGAGCGGCCGAGCTCGGCCTGGCTGACGGGCCCCAGCTCGAGCGCCTTGGCGATGGCGGCGAACTGGGTCGGCGTCAGATCCGGGATCGCGCGCGCGAAGATCGCCAGATGGCGCTGCTGCGCCCGCCGCAGCAGGAAGCCGACCTGATCGTCGAGGCGGTACGCGAGCGCCCCGCCGATGGCGCTCGCCGGGCGCGCCGGCGTCTCGGCGGTCTCGGGCTTCTCGGCGAGTTCGGCCATCGGCGAGATCCCATTGCACGAGATAAGCTGCTCGGGGCCACGGCCCTGAATGCATCGTCGAGTTTCCGTCTGGTGGCCCGGCCGGGGCAATGGTAATCCTTGGTATACAAACAATTCCGGCGGTGCTGGTCAAGACGCCGGAGGTTCCTGCCAGAGGTTCCAGGTGCCGGACGGGGCGAGCGATGGTTTACGCGCGACCGACGGGGCTCGACGAGGCGCTGCGGCTGATGGCCACGCGGCCATGGACGGTGCTGGCCGGCGGCACGGACCTCTACCCGGCAACGGCGGCGCAGCAGCTTTCCGGCGACGTTCTCGACATCGGCGGGCTCGACCCGCTCCGCGGCATCGCAGAGACGCCGACGCATTGGTGGATCGGCGGCCGAACCACCTGGACCGACCTGCTGCGCGCCCCGCTGCCGCCGGCCTTCGAGGCGCTGAAGCTCGCCGCGCGCGAGGTCGGCTCGGTACAGATCCAGAACGCCGGCACAGTGGCGGGCAATCTCTGCAACGCCTCGCCCGCGGCCGATGGCGTGCCGCCGCTCATGGTCCTCGACGCCGAGGTCGAACTCGCCTCGGCCTCCGGCCGGCGTATCGTCGCCCTGCCCGACTTCCTGACCGGGCCGCGCCGGACCGCCCGCCGGGCGGACGAGCTGGTCGCCGCCGTGCTGGTGCCCAAAGGTGCCGCCGCGGGCCGGTCCACATTTCTGAAGCTAGGCGCGCGCAAGCACCTCGTGATCTCCATAGCCATGGTCGCGGTCCGGCTCGCCACCGAGGCCGGCCGTGTGGCGCAAGCCGCAGTCGCGGTCGGCGCCTGCTCGGCCGCGGCGCAGCGGATCGGCAGCGTCGAGCGAGCGCTGGTCGGGCAGCCCGCCGACGCCGGCGTGGCCAGGCTCGTGCTGGACGAAGCGGTCGCGACCCATCTCTCCCCCATCGATGATGTGCGCGGCTCTGGCGCCTACCGCTCGCGGGCCGCCGCCGAGCTCATTCGCCGCGCGCTGGCGCGGCTCGTCGCATGAGCCCGGCTTCCGGACTCGGCGTCGGCGCTGGTTCGGGGCCCACCCCGGCCGGCGCCGCTGCCGCTCGCGCAATGCCGGCCGCGACCGCATGAGCTTCGACGCGCCAGCCCCCCGTCTGACCGTCAACGGCACGCCTGCATGGCTGCGCGTCGAGCCGACCCGGCGCCTCTCCGACGCGTTGCGCGAGGTGCTGGGCCTCGCCGGCACCAAGGTCGGCTGCGATGCGGGCGACTGCGGCGCCTGCACGGTGCTGCTCGACGGCGCTCCCGTCTGCGCCTGCCTCACGCCTGCCGCCGCCGCGATCGGCCGCGAGGTCACGACCGTCGAGGGCTTGGCGGCCGGTCCCGCGGGCGCGGAGCTCGACCGCCTGCAGCGTGCCTTCCTGCGGCACGGCGCCGCCCAATGCGGCATCTGCACGCCGGGAATGCTGATGGCCGCCACAGCGCTCCTCGCCCGCACCCCGCTCCCGACGCGGCCCGAGGCCGAGGCCGCGCTGGGCGGCGTGCTCTGCCGCTGCACCGGCTATGCCAAGATCCTCGACGCCGTCTGCGACGCATGGCGCGAGCCGCCGCCGCCCGCCGAGATCGCGCCGGGCCGCGCCGTCGGCGCCTCGCCCGAGCGCCTCGACGGGCCGCCCAAGGTGCGCGGCACCGACCGCTTCGGCGCCGACCTCTGGCCCGATCCGCAGTCGGGCGGCTGGCTCGCCGTCCGCGCCGTCCGCTCGCCGCACCCCCACGCCCGCTTCGCCTTCGGCGATCTCGCCGCCTGGGCGCGGGCGCATGGCGTCCACGTCTTCACCGCCGCCGACATCCCCGGCCGCAACCGCTTCGGCGTCATCCCGGATTTCGCCGACCAGCCGGCGCTGGCCGAGGGCCGGGCGCGCTTCCGCGGCGAGGCCGTAGCGCTCGTCGCCGGCGAGCCCGAGCGGCTTGCTGCGCTCGATCTGGCCAGCTTCCCCGCCCGGTGGCAGCCGCTGCCCCATCTCCTCGACCCGGCCGAGGCCGAGGCCCCCGGCGCGCCGCTCGTCCATCCGGATCGCCCCGGCAACCTGCTGACGGGCGGCCTCGTGCGCCAGGGCGACGCCGCCGCCGCGCTGGCCGGGGCCGCCCACATCGCCGAGGCCGCGGTCGCCACCGCCCATGTCGAGCACGCCTATATCGAGCCCGAGGCGGGCATCGCCTGGATGGATGGCGACATCCTCACCATCCACGCCTGCACCCAGTCCCCGGCCATGGACCGGGTCGAGACGGCGGCCATCCTGGGCCTGCCGCCAGAGCCGGGTCCGCATCCTGCCCGCGGCCACGGGCGGCGGCTTCGGCGCGAAGCTCGACCTGTCGGTGCAGCCGCTCATCGGCCTTGTCGCGCTCCGCACCGGCCGTCCGGCGCGCATGGTCTTTTCGCGCGCCGAGTCGATGCAGTCGACGACCAAGCGCCACCCGGCGCGCCTGCGCGCGCGCGCCGGCTGCGACGCCGAGGGCCGCCTTACCGCCCTCGACTTCGCCGCCACCTTCGACACCGGCGCCTACGCCTCCTGGGGGCCGACGGTGGCGAATCGCGTGCCCGTGCACGCCTCCGGCCCCTACCGTGTCCCGCACTACCGGGCGCAGGCGCGCGCCGTCCACACGCATGGGCCGGTCTCGGGCGCCTTCCGCGGCTTCGGCGTGCCGCAGTCGGCGATCCTGACCGAAAGGCTGATGGACGACCTTGCCGAGGCCGCGGGGGTCGACCGGCTCGAGATCCGGCTCCTGAACGCGTTCCGCGACGGCGACGTCACCGCAACCGGCCAGCGGCTCGCCACGGTCGGAATGGCCGACTGCCTCGAGGCACTGCGCCCGCACTGGCGCGCGGCGCTCGCCCGAAGCCGTCCGGGGCATGGCGTCGGCATCGGCCTGCTGCTGGTACGGCTGCGGCAACACGGGCCTGCCGAATCCGTCGACCATCCGCGCCGGCATCACGCGCCGAGGGGCATGTGGTCCTCCACCAGGGCGCCCAGGACATGGGCCAGGGCGCCAACACGGTGATCGCCCAGATCTTCGCCGACGCCGCCGGCCTGCCGCTCGGCTCGATCCGCCTTGTCGGCCCCGACACCGCGCGCACGCCCGACGCCGGCAAGTCGTCGGCCTCGCGCCAGACCTATGTCTCGGGCAACGCGGCCTGGCGCACCGGCCGGGCGCTCAGGGCGGCGATCCTGCGCCATGCCAATGCCGGCGAGGACGCCTGCGTCCTCCCGGGCCCCGGCCGGCTCGACGTCGGCCAGCGCAGCATCGACCTCGCCACCCTCGCCCCGGACGCGCAAGGCTACGTCTTCGCCGCTCAGGAGAGCTACGACCCGCCGACCACGCCCCTCGGCGCCGACGGCCAGGGCATTCCCTATGCCGTCTATGGCTGGGGCGCGCAGATGGCGGAGCTGGAGGTCGACCGGGCGCTCGGCACGGTGCGTCTGCTGAAGATCACCGCCGCGCACGATGTCGGCCGCTGCATCAACCCGGTCCTCGCCACCGGCCAGATCGAGGGCGGCATCGCGCAAGGCATCGGCATGGCGCTGATGGAGGAATACGTCCCCGGCCGCACCGAGAACCTGCACGATTACCTGATCCCCACCACCGGCGACGTGCCGCCGATCGAGACCATCCTGATCGAGAGACCCGACCCCGAGGGCCCGTTCGGCGCCCGCGGCCTGGGCGAGCACGCGCTGATCCCCACCGCCCCCGCCATCCTCTCGGCCATCCGCCACGCCACCGGCGCCCGGATCACCCGCCTCCCCGCCCTGCCTCACCGCATCGTCGAGGCGATGGCCGCTGCGCAGAGATCGTGACAGCGTCGTCGGTCGCGGCCGCGACTAGCGGTAGACCATGTCGATGCTGTCGAACGCGCCGTGCGCGTGGTCCTCGCGGAAGCAGGCGTGGTCCGCCTTCAGCCGGTCGGCGGCCTCTTCGGCGAAGCGCACGATGTCGGCGATGAACAGCGTCGCGCGGGCTCGCGGCCGCGACGATCGAGGGCTCGACGTCGTAATCGATCTGGCCCGAGATCGTCCGACAGCGCATGCGCCTGCGCCAGCGCCGCGCCGCAGACGCGGGCGTACTCCTTCCAGGTCGTTGTAGCTCAGCTCGTCCAGGTCGATGTCGTCGCGGAACGGCGCCCGCTCGCGGCTCATGAAGCTCTCGCCGTCGATCTCGAC
This sequence comes from uncultured Alphaproteobacteria bacterium, assembly GCA_963822985.1. Lineage (GTDB taxonomy): Bacteria > Pseudomonadota > Alphaproteobacteria > Rhodobacterales > Rhodobacteraceae > Thermohalobaculum. The sequence goes on from CAWGJU010000008.1 coordinate 15,459, forward strand.
CGCGCCGTAGAAGATGTCGCCATGCGCGAGCTGCACCGTCTGGCCGTGCAGCGATGCGGTCGGCCTTGGCGCCGGCATGGAAGTCCGACGGCGGCGTCAGCCCCTCGAGCGCCGAGCGCCGCGCGCGCTTGAACTCGATGATCAGGTCGTCGGTCGCGTCCTTCGACGGCCCCTCGATCAGCACGTAGTAGCGCGGCAGGCCCAGCGAGGCCGTGCCCTGGCCATGGCGCACGCAGACGTCCTTGACCTTCAGCTCGCCGGCGCGCTCCGGCGTCTCGAAGCCCTTCGGCCTGGCGAGGTCGTCGATCGCCTTCTGGAATTTCGCGATCTCGCTCGAGATCGGCTGCAGCTCGTCGTTGGCGCGAAAGCCGCGGCCCGAGGGCTTCAGGTAGTCGTCCCACAGCCAGTCCCGGCGCTCCTCCCAGGCCTCCTCGAACAGGCGCCGGATCACCTTCGGCGAATTGTCCATGCGGTAGTCGTCGTTCTTTTCGGTGGCGTGCTCGGCGTAGTCCTGCATCGCGTCGAGATAGCCCTCGACGAACCTGACGACGATCTTGCGCCGCTTCTTGCGCTTCAGCCCGGCCGTCCTCGCGCGCGGCGATCCAGAAGCCGACCGCGCCCGCGCTTGATGTCCCAGGTGAAGGGGGCGTAGATCGTCTCGTCGAAATCGTTGACGCCGAAGATCGGCGCGCCGTTCCTGTCGGGCATGACGCCGAAATTCTCCGGATGCACGTCGCCCAGCGCCATCACCGAGGGCATGTGCGCGTCCTGGCCGACCATGTCGCGATAGAACAGCAGCGCCGTGCCGCGAAAGAACTTGAAGAAATCGCCGGCCAGCGTCGTCGAACTTCTGCTGTGCGCCGTGCGCGCGCTGCTCGATCCGGCTGGCGTGGTCCTCGCGCAGCGTCGAGCGGACGTGCTCGCGCCGCGCCTGGCCGGTGAGCAGCACCGGCGGGCACGACCTGCTCGCCCGCCGCGAGGCGATGTGCGAGCGCGCGGTATGCCTCGACACTGCCCTCGGCCTTCCTCGCGACCTTTATGTCCGAGGCTTGGCGTCCGCTCTTCTTCCTGCCCGTCTTGCCCGTCTTGGCCATCGGCACTCCTCTCGGCAATGCGGGACGAACGTAGCGGCTGGTGCGCCGTTCCCCTGCCCTCTCCCTCCCGCCGCCCCGCAGCTTTCCGCGGGCCTCCTGCGGACGCGATTGAGGGGGAGCAGGCCGGCTGCTAGTCTGGCCTGGATGACCCGCGAGCGCCCCGAAAAGATCCGCTGCGATGCCTGCCCTGTGATGTGCTACATCGCCGAGGGCCAGGCCGGTGCTTGCGACCGCTATGCCAACGAGGCCGGGCGCATCGTCCGCGTCGATCCGCTCACGATCCTCGAGCGCACCGTCGAGAGCGGCGGCGATGTCGTCCGCTTCCTCCAGGGGGAGACGCCCGAGGCCTGGGACGGCAACCCCGTCCGGGCGCTCCATGATTACGAAACGCGCCGCTTCGTCACCGGGATCGGCGCCGGCACAACCTATCCCGACTACAAGCCCGCGCCCTTCATCGTCTCGCGCCAGGTGGCGGGCGCCGATCTGGTTACCGTCGTCACCGAGGGCATCTTCTCCTATTGCGGCGTCAAGGTGAAGATCGACACCGACCGCCATCTCGGCCCGGAGCAGGCCACCGTCCGCGCCGGTGGCGAGCCCATCGGCCATGTCACCACGGCCGAATACGGCAGCCAGATGCTTTCCCTCGGCGGCGTGCGCCACCTGACGGCCGAGAAGGCCGAGGGCCGCGTCACCTGCGCCGCCCTCCTCGGCTTGTGCAACCGCGAGCCCGTCGAGCTCAGCATCGACGGCGGCCACGACCTGATCGTCCAGGCCGGCCAGCCGCCGGTGGTGGACGGAGAGCCGGAGAAACGGATGCGCGTCGGCTGCGGCTCGGCCGCCATCGGCATGTTCGCCGCGCAATGGCGGGGCCTGGTCGACGAGGTCGTCGTCGTCGACGACCACATCACCGGCGTCGTCTCCGAGCACCAGGCCGGCAAGGTGCTCGGCTGGCCTGACACCGGCGTCCGCCTACGCGGCCGGCGCTCCACCCCCGGCCGGTATTTCCGCGTCGCCGGCCCGGGTCAGGGCTGGGGCGGCACCGACATCGAGGATCCGCTGGCGATCCTGGGGCCCTGGAACGCGAAAAAGGGCGCCCGCCCCGGCCTGACGCTGCTTATGGTCTCGACCACCGGCGAGCAGTTCGCCTTCTTTGTCCTCGACGACGATCTGGTGCCGCGGCCCGCCGCGCTGCCCGACGCGCTGCGCCGCTCGGTCGAGCTGATCGACCAGAACTGCGAGCCCGCCCTCTGCTCGGTCCTCTTCATGGGCGGCGCCGGCGGGTCCTTGCGCGCCGGCGTCACGCAGAACCCGGTCGAGCTGACCCGCGCCGTCCATCGGCTCGAGACGCAGGTCACGGTCGGCGGCGCGCCGGCCTATGTCTGGCCGGGCGGCGGCATCACGCTGATGGTCGACGTCGCCCGCGCGCCTGCGCGCGCCTTCGGCTATGTGCCGACCCCTGCGCTCGTCGCGCCCATCGAGTTCACCATGCGCCGCGAGACCTACCGCGCCCTCGGCGGCCATGACGGCAAGGTGCGCACGCTCGACGACATACTCGCCAAGGGCGGCGAGTATGGCAGCGCCACGCTCATCGAAGCCGCCCGCTGCAAGACGCTTTGAGCGGCCCGGCCGCCGCCCGCCTGCCCGACGGCCGGCTGCACTTCCAGCACGGCCCCATCGACCTGATCCTCGAGGCCTTCGGCCCGGACGCGGAGGTGGCGGCCGCCCAGGCCCAGGCCTGGACCGCCTTCCGCCCGGTTCTCGACGACCTCGTCGCCGTGCTGACGCTGCTCCGCAGGCCCGTCACGCAGCTGCTCGGCGAACCTGCTCCAGAGACCGGACCTGCCGGGCGGCGTTCCACGCAAGCTGCGACCGCCACCGCGCGCGCGGCGCTCGTCGCCCAAGAGCCGCCGGCACCGCCAAGCGGCCCCCCTCCCCATTTGGGGCGAGGGATGGGGAGAGGGGGCGCCGCTCCCGACATCCTGCACCCCGACATCCTGCACCCCGTCTTCCCGCACCCCGCCTTCGCGCAGAGCTCGGTCGCCGACCGGATGCTCCGCGCCACCGCGCCGTTCGCCCCCGTCTTCGTGACGCCCATGGCGGCCGTCGCTGGCGCCGTCGCCGACCATGTGCTGGCCGCCATGACCGCCGGCCGGCGCCTCGAGCGCGCCTATGTCAACAATGGCGGCGACGCCGCCCTCTGGCTGGCGCCCGGTGCCGCGCTCGCGGCCGCCGGCGGCCCCGACCTCTCGACGCGCATCCGCGTCGCCGCCGAGACGCCCGTCCGCGGCATCGCCACCTCGGGCTGGCGCGGCCGCAGCCACTCGCTCGGGCTGGCCGATGCCGTGACCGTGCTGGCGCGCAGCGCCGCCGAGGCGGACGCCGCCGCGACGCTGATCGCCAACGCCGTCGACCTGCCCGGCCACCCGGCCGTCAGCCGCCGCCCGGCGCGCGAGCTCGCGCCCGACAGCGATCTCGGCGGCCGGCTCGTCACGGTCGGCGTTGGCGCGCTCGCGCCGGAGGAGGTTGCCCGGGCGCTCGCCGCCGGGCGCGCCGCCGCCGAGGCGATGCTGGCGCGCGGCCGCATCCACGGCGCCGCCCTCTGGCTCGGGAGCAAGGTCGAGACGGTCGGCCCGGTCCTGTCCGCCCGCCTGCCCGCCGACGCCTGATCGGGCCGCAGCCCCCGGACCCCAGCCCGGCCCACAACCCGGCCCACGACCCGGACCGCATCCGGGCGCATCGGCCGGGCAGCGGAACGTCCCTGCCCTCCTTGCCCCTTGGCCGACGGGTGGTTCCGCGGCGCGGGGTGGGTGGGCTTGCGCGCCAGTGCCCCTTGGCGCTTCGCGGGCAAGGGAGTGTCGCGGGACCGCCCGTCCCTCGCCGCTCTGGCACCGCCGCTATGAAACCCGCGCCTCAGGGTGCGACGATCGGCTGCGCCGCCAGCACCGGCTCGCGCACGGGCACGCCAGCGAACGCCGTCCCCTCCTCGAACCAGCTGCGCGGCGCCGGCGCGCCCCACAGCGTCTGCCGCTGCGGGTCCTTGAGGTCCCAGTGGACCGGCTCGTGGTCGGGATCGACCGTCTGGTAGTCCGAGCAATAGAGCTCGACCCGGTGCCCATCCGGATCGCGCACATAGAGGAAGAAGGCGTTCGAGATGCCGTGCCGGCCCGGCCCGCGCTCGATGTTCCCCACATAGCCCGACGTCGCCATCAGGTCCAAAAGGTCGATGATGGCCAGCGGCGTCGGCACCCAGAAGGCGATGTGGTGCAGCCGAGGGCCGCGCCCGTTGGTGAAGGCGATGTCGTGCACGCCGCCCTTGCGATGCATCCAGGCCGCCCAGAGCCGTCCGGTCGCCGCATCCTCGGTATACTCCGTCACGCGAAAGCCCATCGCGTTCCAGAAGCCGACCGCACCCTCCACATCCGGCGAGAAGCAGTTGAAATGGTCGATCCTGAGCGGCCGCACGCCGCGATAGAGCGCATAGCGCTGGTGGATGTGCCCCAGGCGCTCCATCCGCGCGTAGAACTCGAGCGGGATGCCCTGCGGGTCGGCCACGGCCAGCGTCCGCTCCTGATGCGGCCGCTCGACCCAGGCCGGCTCCAGCCCCTGGGCGCCGAACCAGTCGGCGGCGCGGTCGAGATCGCCCTCCGACCAGAGCTTGAACGCCAGCGCGCCACAGCGCGGCGCATCGGCCTGGCGCAGCATCAGGCAATGGTGCCCCCGTTCCTCCAGCCCACGCAGGGCGATCGCGGCGGCCGTCTTCGCCGTCACCTGCAGGCCCAGCATGCCCACGTAAAAGGCCTCGGCCGCGCCGAGATCGGTGACGTCGAGAACCGTGTGGCTCAGCCGCACCGTGTTGAAGGGCGGGTCGAGAACGGGCGCTGGCAGCGGCATGGCGGATCCTCCCACGCCAAAGCCTACGCCGCGGCCGCGCCCTTTGGCCAGCGCGGGCGCGACGCCTGCGCGGCGCCCCGCCGCAAGCCGCCGCAAGCCATCCGGCTTGCCCGGCCCTGGCCACGCCGCTAGGGTCCGCGTGCCGTCGAGGAGAGCCTATGCCAAATCAATCCGGGCCAGACCGATCCCGCCCGCGCCGCTCGGCGCTCTACATGCCCGGCTCCAAGCCGCGCGCGCTGGAGAAGGCGCGCGGCCTGCCCGCCGACGCGCTGATCCTCGACCTCGAGGATGCCGTCCTCCCTGCCGAGAAGGCATCGGCGCGCGCCACCGTCGCCGAGGCCGTGCGCGCCCGCGCCTATGGAAGGCGGGAGGTCGTCATCCGCATCAACAGCCTGGCCACCGAATGGGGTCCCGACGACCTCGCCATGGCGGCCGAGTGCCGGCCGGACGCTATCCTGGTCCCCAAGGTCAACGCCGCCTCTATCCTCGGCGATGTCGAGCTGCGCCTCGAGGGCACGGGCGCCGAGGACATCCCGCTTTGGGCGATGATCGAGTCGCCGCGCGGCGTGCTCAACATCCGCGAGATCGCCCGCTCCTCGCCGGCGCTGGCCTGCCTCGTCATCGGCACCAACGACCTCGCCGCCGAGCTGCGCGCCGCCGACACGACCGACCGCGCGGCGCTGGTCCCGGCGCTCGCCACCTGCATCGTCGCCGCCCGCGCGAACGGGCTGGCTGTCCTCGACGGGGTCTACAACGTCATCCAGGACCTAGACGGCCTGCGCGCCCAATGCCGCCAAGGCCGCGAATTGGGATTCGACGGCAAGACGTTGATCCATCCGGGCCAGCTTGGCACCGCCAACGAGGTCTTCAGCCCCTCGGCCCAGGAGATCGACGCCGCGCGCCGGATCCTCGCCGCCTTCGAGCAGGCCGCATCCGCCGGCCAGGGCGTCGCCGTGGTCGACGGCCGCATGGTCGAGAACCTGCACGCCGCCGGCGCCAGGCGCGTGCTGGCGCAAGCCGAGGCGATCCGGGCGCTGGAGGCCGAATTCGCATGATCCTCCTGATCCTGGGCCTCGCCCTCTGGTACGCGACCCACCTCTTCAAGATCATGGCCCCGGGCCCACGCGCCGCCGCCGTCCAGCACATCGGCGAGGGGCCCTGGAAGATCATCATCGCCGTCCTGACGCTGGTCGCCGTGGCCGAGATGGTGTTCGGCTACAAGGGTGCCGGGTATATCGAGGTCTGGAATCCGCCCTTCTGGCTCTGGCACCTCAACAACCTGCTGATGCTGATCGCGGTGTTCGTATTCGTCGCCGGCAGCTTCGCCAGCCCGGTGCGCCGCCGCATCCGCAATCCGCAGCTGACGGGGGTGAAGATCTGGGCGGTGGCGCACCTGCTGGTGAACGGCGACCTCGCCTCGATCGTGCTCTTCGGCGGCCTGCTCGCCTGGGCCGTCATCGCGGTGATCGGCACCAAGCGGCGCGACGGGCCGCGCGGCGCGCTGCCCGAGTGGACAGCCACCGGGACGGTGCTCCACATCGTGGCGACGCTCGCCGTCTTCGCGATCGTCGCATGGCTGCACGGCATGGCGGGCTATTGGCCCTTCCCCGGCTGACGCGCGAGGGCGCCGAGGGGTAGATGCGCCGCCTGATTGCGGCGCCAGCTCGGCGGTGGCCGCCGAGAAGTGCCCGCCAGCGACCGTCGTCTCGCCTATCGACCAGCCGCAAAGCCTGGCAAGACCGCTGACGGGTTCCTCCTGAGCTTCGAGCCATCGGACAAGGCTCGGCATCTCACGCGACCGCCGAACGCCGGCGCGTTCTCGGTCGCAAGCCGGACGGGAGCGTCGCTTGCCTCACAGAGGCGCCCACTCGGTCGGGCCTGGCCGAGTGGGCGCCCGTGCGACCTGCGCTAGCGGGCGCCGGTGGCGCCTTCCGCGAGGACCTCGAGCACTTTGTCCAGGCTGAAGCTGGCCGCTTCCTGGCGCGGCGGGTACTCCTGAAACGTCTCGAGGAACTGCCGCACATAGGCCTGCGCCGGAACCAGCATGAAGGCATGGTCGAGCACCCAGTCGTAATAGGTGTTCGACGTCCGGTACGACCGCTCGTAAGGATCGCGGCGCAGGTTGAAGATGATGGGCGTCCGCAGCGGCGTCAGCGGCTCGATCCACGCCCGCAGCGTTCCCCACGCCTTCTGCTCGAGGAACACGATCTTCCAATCATTATAGCGCAGCGACATCAGGTCGCCATCATCGGAGAAGTAGAAGACCTCCTTGCGCGGGCTCTCCTCGGTCTCGCCCGTCAGGAATGGCAGAAGGTTATAGCCGTCGAGATGCACCCGGTACTCGCGTCCGGCCATCTCGTCGACGGTGACGCCGTCGAGCAGGTCCTCCTTGACCGTCTCGTTGCCAGCCGCGGCGAGGAAGGTCGGCAGCCAGTCCATGTGGTGGACGATCTCGTTGGTGACCTCGCCGGCGGGGATCCGGCCCGGCCAGCGGACCATCGCCGGCACGCGCCAGCCGCCTTCCCAGTTCGTGTTCTTCTCGGACCAGAACGGCGTCATGCCGGCGTCGGGCCAGGTGTTCATGTGCGGCCCGTTGTCGGTCGAGTAGAAGAGGAGCGTGTTCTCGGCGATGCCGAGCTCGTCGATGAGGTCGAGGAACTTGCCGACATCGAGATCGTGCTCGATCATCCCGGCAGTGTATTCGTTCACCGGGTGGCCCGCGATCTCGTTAGCCCGCTGGCGCATCTCGGGCGAGACATGGGTGCGGAAGTGCATGCGCGTGCCGTTCCACCATACGAACCACGGATTGCCCGCCGCGTGCTGCTCGCGGATGAAGGCGATGGCCGCCTCCGACGTCTCGTCGTCGACGGTCTCCATCCGCTCACGCGTCAGCGGGCCGGTGTCCTCGATCTGCTGGGTGATCTCGTTCTCGCCATAGGTCGCGGTCGAGCGCAGGACGCCGCGCGGCCCGAAGCGCTCGAGAAAGGTCTGACCGTTCGGCATCACCATATCGCCCGGATAGTCCTCGTTCTCGGGCTCCTCCTCGGCGTTGAGGTGGTAGAGGTTGCCGAAGAAGCGGTCGAAGCCGTGATTGGTCGGCAGGTGCTCGTCACGGTCGCCGAGATGGTTCTTGCCGAACTGGCCGGTGGCATAGCCCTGCCCCTTCAGCAGGCCGGCGATCGTCGGGTCCTCGACTTGCATGCCTTCCTCGGCGCCGGGCAGGCCCACCTTCGAGAGGCCCGTCCGGAAGACCGACTGCCCGGTGATGAAGGACGACCGGCCGGCCGTGCAGGACTGCTCGCCATAGTAGTCGGTGAACATCGTGCCTTCATCGGCGATGCGATCGATGTTGGGCGTCTCGTAGCCCATCAGCCCGAAAGTGTAGGCGGAGATATTCGACTGGCCGATATCGTCGCCCCAGATCACCAGAATGTTGGGCCGCTCGGCGTCCTGCGCGACGGCCATGCTGGCCGTCAGCACGATGGCCGAGGCGAGGCCGGTGACACGATGCATCAGAGTCTCCCTCTTCCCTTGAGCTTCTGTCGTCGTTTCGTGCGCGCTTGCGCGGCGATCTCGTATTTGCTGGCGAGAAGGCGCCGGACGCGCCGTCTTCTGACCGCCAGGCCGGCTCGTCCCTGCTTCGCCCACAGGCCGGCCATGGACCGGACGAGTCGTGACGCTACCTCCCGTTTCTGGGCTGAGTTAGGATAGCGCCATGGCGGGGCGGACAATGGCTCAATTCACACATTCGCTGCGCAGGAATCGGCCGCAAAGCATCACGCCTCTCGACCAGGTCGGCTGGCTGTCCACGCAGCCCGAGGAGCTGAAGTCATGGGTCGCCCAGAACGGGCGATGGCGGCAGTTCGCAGCCGGGCAGGTGCTCTATCTCGCCAGCGATGAACCGAACGGCATGTACGGGCTGGGCGCCGGAGCGCTGGAGGTCACGTTTCCGTTGCTCGGCGACGAGCCCGTGACGATCCATCGGGCGGAGCCCGGCTTCTGGATCGGCGAGGCGGCCATGATGGCCAGCGTCCCCCGGCTGGTGAGCATCGCCGCGGCGGTCGAGAGCCGCGTATTGCACATCCCGCTCGAGGCGCTCCGCGGATTGCTCGATTCGGACCCGATCTACTGGCGCGCGCTTTACGAGCAGACATTCTCGCACCTGCGGACGACCGTCTCGCTGCTGGCCGAGGCGCTGGCGCTGACGCCGCGCGCCCGGCTGGCCCGTCTGCTACTGCGGCTCGCCGACGGGCAAGGACGGGTCCTCGGCAACCAGGAGGAGTTCGGGCGGGTCATCGGCATGACGCGGTCCGGCGTCAGGCGCTCGCTGGCTAGCCTGGTCGAGGCCGGAACGATCCGGACCGGCTATCGCTGGCTGGAGATCGTCGACAGCAGCCGGCTGCGCCGGATCGCCGACGAGGCGTGATAGGGCGGAACACCTATCCGAGCGGCACCTCGGCCGTGCAGGCGAGGCCGCGGGGGGAGAAGTCGAGCGACACCTCGCCGCCGAGGTCGTGCGCGAAGAGCTGCCGGATCAGCCGCGTGCCGAAGCCGTCGCGGCCGGGCGGCGTGACGGGCGGGGCCGAGGGCGGCGCAGTCTCGCGCCAGTCGAGTCTCAGCCGCCGCCCCGTACTGGGGCCGGGGCCGGGCGCGATGCTCCAGCTGACGACGATCCGCCCCTCCTCGTAGACCAGCGCACCGTATTTCAGCGCGTTGGTGAAAAGTTCGTGCAGCGCCAGGGCGAGTGCCAGCGTCTGCTTGGGCGCAAGCGCCACCGTCGGGCCGCACAGGCCGATCTGGGGCCGTTCCTGCCGGAGCGGAAGCGTGCTGCGCACCAGCTCCTCGAGCGACGCGCTCGTCCAGCTGCTGCGGGTCAGAAGATCGTGCGCATGCGCCAGCGCGACGAGGCGGCCCTCGAAGCGCGCCTGCGCCTCGGGCACGGACTCCGTGCTGCGGAAGGTCTGCCGCGCCAGGCCCTGGACGACGGCGAGCATGTTCTTGACGCGGTGGCTGAGCTCGGCCAGCAAAAGCTCGCGGCTCTTCTCGGCCTGGCTGCGCTCGGTCATGTCGACGTTGACGCCGATCATGCCGAGGAAGCCGCCATCGGCCGCCAGCCGCGGCCTGGCATGCGTCTGCAGCACGCGGTACTCGCCAGCGGCGTTGCGGTAGCGCGCCTCGACCGTCACTGGCTCGCACGCCATGATCGCGCGGCCCATGACTGCCGCGACGTGCTCGGCATCGTCGGGGTGGATCGTCGACGACCAGTCGAAGGTATCGAGCGTGGCCTCGTCGACGTCCCAGAACTCGCGCAGCATACGGTTCATATGGTGGCAGCTGCCGTCGGGCTTGCTGACCCAGAGCATGACGGGCGCATGCTCGGACATCAGCCGGAAGCGGTCCTCGGTCTCGCAGAGCGCCGCCTCGGCCCGGGCGCGCGCCTCCTCGGCCCGGGCCCTCTCCAGACCGAAGGCGACGCGGCGCGCGATGTGGGCGACCAGCTCCGCCTCGGCCGGGCTGAAGGCGTGCGGCGCCGGATGGTAGGTCATGAACTTGCCGATGCACTCGCCCTGGGCGACGAGCGGGATGAAGGCGAGCGCCCGTATTTCCTCCGCCCGGATCGTCTCCTTGAGCCAGTCGGGCTCGTCCGTCGCCTCGATGTCCTCGACATAGATCGGCGCGGGGTCGCGATCGCCAGGCTGCCAGGGCGAGTGCCCTTCGACGCGCGCGCGGTAGCCGTCGGAGATGCCGCGCCAGGCGACGAAGCGCATGACGCCGGCCTCGTCGAACAGCAGCATCGAGGCGCGGTCGACGGCGAGGGCGGCGCTGATCGCGTCGAGGGCGGCGTCGGAGATGCCGGAGATGTCGCGGGCCTGGTAAAGGCTATCCGTCAGGCGGAAAAGGACCTCGAGCCCCGGCCGGCTCGCGGGCAAGCCATCGACGCCCAGGGCGACGTCGATCGGCTCGACCTGGTCTGCGCGGACGACGTCCGCGGCTGGGAGTCCTTCCATCGCTGATCCTTCGATCGCCCGGGTGGCAAGCACACCGCCGGCGTTCTGTCGAGGTATAATTACCCGCTTCTTAAACACCGCTGCAGCCTTTCCGGTTCCATTGCGTGGCGCTAGGGTGCGAGCTCGGCGCTGGGAGGAGATGCATGCAGAGTGATGGACGATCGCAGGCGTTTCGCGGCCGCCGGATCCTGGTCCTCGAGGACGAGGGACTGATCATGCTGACGATCACCGATGTTCTCGAGGGGCTCGGTTGCGAGGTGGTCGCCGCCGAGGCGCGGCCGGAGAAGGCGCTCGACGCGGTTGGCAGCACCCCGATTGACGCGGCGCTGCTCGACGTCAATCTCGGCGAGGGTCGGACGAGCTATGCGGTTGCCGACGCGCTGGCCGCGCGCGGCATCCCCTTCGCGTTCCTCACGGGCTATGGGAGCGTGTCGCTGGGCCCCGAGCACGAGACCCGGCCGGTGCTGTCGAAGCCGGTCGACGATCGGAGCCTGGAGGCCATGCTGACGCGGCTCCTTGAGCCGCGCCCGCCGGCGGAGGGGTGAGCCGAGCGCGGCCGTCGTGAGATGCCCCGGCCGAGCGCGCCCGTCCGGGCCATCACGTCCGTCGCGCATCGAGCGCCTATGTCATACGAGCCTCGCTGCCCCGGCTCGGTGGCCCGGCCCGGTGGCCCGGCCCGGTCGGCCGCCCCCGCTTGTGGTGACGGGCGAAGGACGCGCTGGCAGAGGACGGCCCTCGGACCGGGCTGGACGGGACGATAACGGTGAATCCTGCGGCCCCATTCGGCTTTGCAGCCGTCGGACAGGGCGCGGAATTACCGAGTTGCTCGCTCGCGAGCGGGCGCCGCCAAAAAAGTAGCCCCCGCCTCGGGGGAGGGGCGGGGGCCATCGCGCATGCACCCTCGGGGGGGATCGGTGCATGGCGAAATCGAGCTAAAAATCAACTGTCCATCGTTTATTCGACGCACCAACGCCGTCAAACGGGGAGAGTTCCGCCGATGAAGCAAGAAATCGTTCACCGGCGGGATCGCCGTCCCGCGCCGGATCCGCGCCGAGGGGCGGCCATGACCGAGGATGGCCGCGGCCTGCCGATCCGCGGGGCGTTCGAGCTGCCCGGCGACTTGATCTATCTCGACGGCAACTCGCTGGGGCCGCTGCCGCGCCGCGCCCGCGAGCGGGTCGCCCGGACCGCGGCCGAGGAATGGGGCGGGATGCTGATCCGCGGCTGGACGGCGGCCGGCTGGATCGACCTGCCGGCGCGGGTGGGCGGGCGGATCGCCCGGCTGATCGGGGCGCCGCCGGACAGCGTGATGGCCTGCGACTCGACCAGCGTGAACCTCTACAAGGTGCTGTCCGCGGCGCTGGCGCTGCGGCCCGGACGGCGCGTCGTGCTGTCGGACACGGGCAATTTCCCGACCGACCTCTACGTCGCGCAGGGTCTGCTGGCCGGCATGGGCGCGGGCCACGTCCTGCAGGTCGTCGCGCCCGAGGCGGTGGCTGACGCGATCGACGAGCGCGTGGCGGTACTGATGTTGACCGAAGTCGACTACCGCACCGGACGGCTGCACGACATGGGCGCGCTAACCGCGCGGGCCCACGCCGCCGGCGCGCTGACGGTCTGGGATTTGGCGCATTCGGCCGGCGCGCTGCCGGTCGACCTGACGGGCGCTGGCGCCGACTTCGCGGTGGGCTGCGGCTACAAGTACCTGAACGGCGGCCCGGGGGCGCCGGCGTTCCTCTATGTGCGCCCGGAGCATGCCGAGGCCCTGCGGCCGCGCCTCGCCGGCTGGATGGGGCATGCGGCGCCCTTCGACTTCGACCTCGACTACCGACCGGCCGAGGGCGTCGAGCGGCTGCGGGTCGGCACGCCGCCGATCCTGTCGCTGGCGGCGCTCGATGCGGCGCTGGAGCTCTGGGAGGGGATCGACATGCAAGCGGTGCGGGCGCGCTCGATGGCGCTTTCCCAGCGGTTCGTCGCCGAGGTCGAGGCGCGCGCTGCTGGGCACGGGCTGAGCCTCGCCTCGCCGCGCGAGGCGGCGCGCCGGGGCAGCCAGGTCTCGTTCCGCTGCCCGCAGGGCTATGCGGTGATGCAGGCGCTGATCGCCCGCGGCGTGATCGGCGACTTCCGCGCGCCCGACCTGATCCGCTTCGGCTTCGCGCCGCTCTACAACACCGAGGCCGAGGTCGTGCAGGCCGCCCGCCTGCTGGCCGAGGTGCTGGACACCCGCGCCTGGGACCGGCCGGAGCACCTGAGGCGCGCCAAGGTGACCTGAGCCGGGCCGAGACGGCCGGGCGCGGGCGAACGGGTCGACCGGAAGGAGCGCGTCCTTGCGCGGTGGACCGCCTCGACTTTGGCGGAGGGTCAAACCTTCGAAGATCTCCGAGCGTGGACCAGAGAAACGCGCCGTACGGTTGTTCCTGCAGCGTCGCCCTGAACACGCCAGTGAGGCGTGTTCCACAGGCGTCAGGTGAACAGCATCCAGAGGCCCATCGCCACCATCATCAGGTTCTCGGTCAGCGAGATGAAGCCGAGCGGCACGTTCGAGCCGCCGCCGACGCAGGCGCATTTCAGCTCGCGCCGGTCGACATAGACCGCCTTGAAGACCGAGACGGCGCCGATCGTGCCGATGAAGAGCGCCACCGGGATGGCGATGAAGAGGAGTGCGTGGGCGATCATCAGCACGCCCGCCAGCGCCTCGCCGAACGGGTAGACATAGGCATAGCGCACCCAGCGCCGGGCCAGGAGGTCATAGCCGAGGAACATGTTCGAGAAGCTCTCGAGGTCCTGCAGCTTGAGGATCGCCAGGATGCACATGGAGATGGCGATGAACCACTCGACCATGCGCACGGTGAAGAGGTCGCCGAAGGCGTACCAGCTGACGGCCAACGCCATCAGCAAGGCGACGGCGAAGACGGCGATCACCGGCTGGTAGCTGGATCTCGCCCTCGTCCTGGCCGGCCGGCGCCTTGCCGAAGTGCGCGCGCAGCTCGTCATAGCCGCCGATCCGCTCGCCGCCGATGAAGGTCTGCGGTGTCGTCTTGACGTCATGCGCGCGCTTGAAGGCCTCGGTCTCCTCTTTCGTCGTCAGGTGGTGATCCTCGACGGCATAGCCCTCGCGCTCGAGCAGATCCTTGGATTTGAGGCCGAAGGGGCAGAGGTGGTCGGGCATCACCATGCGGTGGAGCGTGGCGGTCTTGTTGTCGTCCAGGGGCAAGCGGAGCCTCGTGCGTCTTTTCTGCGTTGTGCGTCTGGTTAAAAACCGCCTTGGAGGCGGCCGGTTCCGGGCCGCTCGCGCTTGGGTCGACGCGGATGGCCGGCTCGCCTAAGCTTGGCCGTGGGCTGCCGATGGGAATAAGATGCGGGTCCTGGAAAGCGCGCTCTACGCCGAGAACCTGGAGGAGGCGGCGGCCTTCTATGCCGAGGTGATGGGGCTCGAGCGCATCGCCGCCGCCGAGGGCCGGCACGTGTTCTTTCGCGCAGGCGATGGCGTGCTGCTGCTGTTCCGGCCCTCGGCGACGCGCGAGCCGCCCGCGCCGGGCGCCCGCGTGCCGGTGCCGCCGCACGGCACGACCGGCGAGGGGCATCTCTGCTTTGCCGGCACGGCCGACGAGATCGACCGCTGGCGCGCGCGGCTGGCCCAGGCGGGCGTCGCGATCGAGGCGGATTTCGAATGGCCGCAGGGCGGGCGGTCGATCTACTTCCGCGATCCGGCCGGCAATTCGATCGAGATTGCCGAGCCTCGCATCTGGGGCCTCAATCCGACAGGGTGAAACTCGTTTCCGTTCCGTCGATTATTGTTCTAGGACGCAGCCGGCAATGAGGGAACTGGCGATGGAACGGGTCGAGCGCGAGGGATTGCAGGTCGCGGCCGAGCTGGCGGCGTTTCTCGAGGACCGGGCGCTGCCCGGTACGGGCGTCGATCCGGCGGATTTCTGGCGCGGCCTGAGCGGGCTGGTCCACGATTTCGGGCCGAAGAACCGCGTGCTGCTGGAATACCGCGCCGAGCTGCAGCGCCGCATCGACGCCTGGCACCGCGAGCACCCGGGGCGCCCCGACCCGGACGCCTACCGCGCCTTCCTGGAGGAGATCGGCTACCTGCTGCCCGAGGGGCCGGACTTTCGCGTCGAGACGGCCCGCGTCGACCCCGAGATCGCCAGCGTGGCCGGGCCGCAGCTGGTCGTGCCGATCACCAACGCCCGCTATGCGCTGAACGCGGCGAACGCGCGCTGGGGCTCGCTCTACGACGCGCTCTACGGCACGGACGCGCTGGGCGACCGGCCGGCGGGCGGCGGCTATGATCCGGCCCGCGGCGAGCGGGTGATCGCCTGGGCCAAGGCGTTTCTGAACGAGGCGGCGCCGCTGGTGCGCGGCAGCCATAGCGAGGTGACACGCTATGTCGTGGCGCATGGGCGCCTGGTGCCGACACTGGCCGACGGGCGCGAGACCGAGCTCAGGCGGCCGGGGCAGTTCGTCGGCTATCGCGGGGCGGCGATCGAGCCCGAGGCGATCCTGCTGGCGCACAACCAGCTGCATGTCGAAGTCGTCATCGACCGCGCCAGCGAGATCGGCGCCTCGGACCCGGCGGGCGTGTCGGACATGCTCCTCGAGGCGGCGGTCACGACGATCATGGATCTCGAGGATTCGATCGCCGCCGTCGACGCCGAGGACAAGGTGCTGGCCTACGCCAACTGGCTGGGCCTGATGAAGGGCGACCTGACCGAGGAGGTCGCCAAGGACGGCCGCAGCTTCACGCGCAGCCTGGCGCCCGACCGGGAGTACACGACGCCCGAGGGCGGCAAGCGGGCGCTGAAGGGCCGGTCGCTGATGCTGCTGCGCAATGTCGGACACCTGATGACCAACCCGGCGATCCTCGATCGCGACGGCGGCGAGGCCTTCGAGGGGCTGATGGACGCGATGATCGGCACGGTGATCGCGATGCACGACTTGAAGAAGGCGCAAGGCCCCAGGAACTCGACGCAAGGCTCGGTCTATGTCGTCAAGCCCAAGATGCACGGGCCCGAGGAGGTGGCGTTCACGACCGAGATCTTCGACCGGGTCGAGGCGGTGCTGGGGCTGCCGCCGAACACGGTGAAGATCGGCATCATGGACGAGGAGCGGCGCACGACCGTCAACCTGAAGGAGTGCATCAGGGCGGCGCGGGCGCGCGTCTGCTTCATCAACACGGGCTTCCTCGACCGGACCGGCGACGAGATCCACACCTCGATGGAGGCGGGGCCGATGGTCCGCAAGGCGGCCATGAAGGACACCGCCTGGATCAAGGCCTATGAGGACTGGAACGTCGATGTGGGCCTTGCCTGCGGGCTGGCGGGCCGGGCGCAGATCGGCAAGGGCATGTGGGCCATGCCCGACCTGATGGCCGACATGCTGGCGCAGAAGGTGGGCCACCCTGAGGCCGGCGCCAACTGCGCCTGGGTGCCGAGCCCCACGGCGGCGACGCTGCACGCGACGCACTACCACCATGTCGATGTGCTGGCGCGGCAGGCCGAGCTGATCAAGGGCGGAAGGCGGGCGCGGCTGGAGGACATCCTCGACGTGCCGCTCTCGAGCGAGAACTGGTCGCCGGAAGAGATCCGCGACGAGGTGCGCAACAACGCGCAAGGGATCCTGGGCTATGTGGTGCGCTGGATCGATGCCGGCGTCGGCTGCTCCAAGGTGCCCGACATCAACGATGTGGCGCTGATGGAGGACCGGGCGACCTGCCGGATCAGCTCGCAGCACATCGCCAATTGGCTGCGCCACGGGGTGGTCTCCGAGGACGAGGCGATGGCGGCGATGCGCGAGATGGCCGAGGTCGTCGACCGGCAGAACGCGGGCGACCCGAGCTATCGGCCGATGGCGCCGAACTTCGACGGGCAGGCATTCCAGGCAGCCTGCGATCTGGTCTTCGAGGGCGCCGAGCAGCCGAGCGGCTATACCGAGCCGATCCTGCACCGCAGGCGGGCGGCGCGAAAAAAGGAGGGCTGATGGCCGAGCTGACGCTGAACAAGGCGCGGGCGATCCTGCGCGGTGCGCTGAAGCACGCGCGGGCGAACGAGATGCAGCCGCTGGGCGTGGTCGTGCTGGACGCGGGCGGACACCTGAAGGCGTTCGAGCGCGAGGATGGGGCGTCCATTTACCGCTTTCGCGTGGCGCATGGGAAGGCGCATGGCGCGATCGGCATGGGGATGGGCGCGCGGGCCTTGCACAAGCGGGCCGAGGAGCAGGGCTATTTCGTCCTGGCCGTCGGCGCGCTGGAGGGGACGGCCATCGTCCCGGTGCCGGGCGGCGTGCTGGTGCGCGACCGGCGGGGCGCGATCATCGGCGCGGTCGGCATCTCGGGCGACAAGTCGGACGCCGACGAGGCGGCGGCGATCGCCGGCATCGAGGCGGCGGGGTTCACGGCCGACGCGGGGTGAATGCCGCGCCCCGAAAGGTGGGTGGAATACACCCTGCGAGCCCTCGTCAGGCGACCTCGCGGAGCTCCTTCTGGCGCTCGGCGCCCTGCTTGGCTCGCACCCGCTCGCGCCAGAAGGCGAAGAGGCCGGCGGCGATGACGATGACGGCGCCCAGCACCGTCCAGGGCGAGAGGAACTCGCCAAAGACGACGACGCCGACCAGGGACGAGAACACCGTCTGCAGATAGGCGAAGGGCTGCAGCGCCGAGGCCTCGGCCGCCTCGAAGGCGCGGATCAGCAGGTAGTGGCCGGTCATGCCCGTGACGCAGAGCGTCGTCATCATGACGATCTCGACCGGCGTCATCGCCGACCAGAACCACGGGCCGATCAGCGTCATCACCACGGCGCCGAAGACCCCGGTGTAGTAGAAGCTGGTCATCGCCCCGTCGGTGCGCGCGACCCGGCGCGTCGCGATGCCGTAGAGCGCGAACATCGCCATGCCGAGGATGGCCACGCCCATGCCATAGGTGAGCGGCTCGGACCCGGGCCGGATGATCAGCATCATGCCCAGGAAACCGATGCCGATGGCGGACCAGCGCCGCCAGCCGACCCGCTCCCCCAGCAGCGGGCCCGAGAGCGCGACGATCAGCAGCGGCCCGAAGGCGAAGATCGCGTGCGTGTTGGCGAGCCCGATCAGGTGGAAGGCGAGGACGGCCACGCAGATCTCGAGCGCTAGCAGAACGCCGCGCGTGACCTGCAGGCGCGGCTGGCCGCTACGCATGCCCTGGGCGAAGCCGTTCCGCCAGAGCAGGACGAGGCAGACCGCGCCGAACGCCCAGTAGCGCAGCATGGTGATGAAAATCGGTGAATGGTTGGCGGCCAGCGCCTTGGAGAAACCGTCCTGCAGAGCGAAGACGGCTGTCGCCGCAAGCATGAAGGCGACGCCGCGGAGCGTGTTCTGTTCGGTGACGGGCATGACCGGCGCTCATGCCGCGCCCGCCGGCCGCCGCGCAAGCGCGATCTGCGCAAGGCGGCTTGCCGCCAGCCCGGCGGAACGCTCCGGCGGAACGTCTCACTGGAACGGCGGCAGCCGAGGGGCGGCGGCCGAAAGGGGCCGGACCGGCAGTGAGATTCCTCGCGCAGGCCGAACGCGTCCAGCGCAAAGGTTGCGCCCAGCCTGCGTCCGCGTCAGGCTCCGGCGGCCAAGACGCAGGGAGGGCGGCCAATGAACCATGTCTTCCATCGCCATACCAAGGCGCAGCTGCCGACCGTCGCCGGGGGCGACGGGCCGTATCTGATCGACGAAAGCGGCAAGCGATATCTCGACGCCTCGGGCGGCGCGGCGGTGTCGTGCCTCGGCCATTCCGCGCGGCCCGTGCTCGACGCGGTCAAGGCGCAGCTCGACCGGATCGCCTATGCGCATTCCAGCTTCTTCACGTCGGAGCCCGCCGAACGGCTGGCCGACCGGCTGATCGCCAAGGCGCCACCGGGCATCGAGCGCGTCTATTTCCTCTCTGGCGGGTCCGAGGCGATCGAGGCGGCCATCAAGCTGGCGCGCCAGTACCACATGGAGAAGGGCGAGGCGTCGCGCCGGCACGTCATCGCCCGCTGGCAGAGCTATCACGGCAACACGCTGGGCGCGCTGTCGGCCGGCGGCAATCGCTGGCGCCGGGCGCAGTTCGAGCCGCTGCTGAGCCCCGCGATGAACCATGTCGACCCGGTGAACTACTGGCGCTGGGGCGAGCCCGGCGAGAGCGCGGAGGAGTACGGCCAGCGCATCGCCACCCAGCTCGACGAACGCATCCGCGAGCTGGGGCCCGAGACGGTGGCCGCCTTCATCGCCGAGCCGGTGGTCGGCGCGACGATGGGCGCGGTGCCAGCGCCGCCGGGCTATTTCAAGCGCATCCGCGAGATCTGCGACGAGCATGGCGTGCTGCTGATCCTCGACGAGGTGATGTGCGGCATGGGGCGGACGGGCACGCTCTTCGCCTCCGAGCAGGAGGGGATCGCGCCCGACATCGTCGCCGTCGCCAAGGGCCTCGGCGCCGGCATCCAGCCCATCGGCGCAATGCTGTGCTCGGGCGCCATATACGCGGCCATCGAGGCCGGATCCGGCTTTTTCCAGCACGGCCACACCTATATGGGCCACCCGACGGTCTGCGCCGCCGGCATCGCCGTGCTGGACGAGATCGAGGGGCGCGACCTTCTCGCCAATGTCCGCGCCCAGGGCGAGGCGCTGCAGGCGGCGCTCGAGGCGCGGCTCGGCCAGCATCCGCATGTCGGCGACATTCGCGGCCGCGGCCTCTTTCGCGGGATCGAGATCGTCAAGGACCGCGAGACCAAGGCGCCGTTCGACCCCGGCAAGGGCATCGCGGCCCGGCTGAAGAAGCGCGCCTTCGGCGACGGGCTGATGGTCTACCCGATGAGCGGCACGGTCGACGGCCAGCACGGCGACCACGTGCTGCTGGCCCCGCCCTTCATCATCGGCGAGGAGCACGTGGCCGAGATCACGGACAAGCTGGCCCGTGCGCTCGACGCGACGCTGGCCGAAGCGGCTTGAGAGAGGGCCACCTTGGCGGGCGCGGACTTGCGTTCGGGGCCTCCGGCTAAGCGGCTCGTCCGGAGGCCAATAGCTGACGTGCCTCGACCTCTGACACGGTCGACATTCCCAGAGCGCGCCGAAGCCTCGGCAGCACCTCTGTCGCGCGGAAGCCCTCCTGAATTGCTATCACCTCGACGCCCGCTTTGCGCAGCGCCTCCTGCTTGACGGCATCGCGCATGAAGCTGGTTTCGTGGTAGTGACCCGAGCCTTGGTACTCCACAGCCACCACCAGCTGGCCGAAACGGTCGAAGATCGCGAAATCGAGGCGCTTGCTGTTTATCGACCGAAACGCGAGCTGCAGTTCCTCGTCAGTCCCGCTGTTCGGTTTCGGGCGGATGATTTCGCCCAGGCTCGTCTGCGCCATGACCCGGTAACCCGCATTGGCTTCGCGGACGGTTTGCTCGAGCAGGCGAAGCACGGGAACCTCCTCCCGGTTCAGGAGCCTGCGCCGCTCGAAGCCGACGCGGGAGACCGCGGCCAATTGCTCCTTCGGATCTGCGATGTTCGTAGATGGACGCGGGGACGGCTTGGCCGGCGCGGCGGGGACGACGCGCGCCACATCAGCTTGTTGCCTCTTGTGGCGAGCGAGCTTCCATATGCGCCCTCTCGGTGCCGCTTTGCTCAAGACGAGGAGGCCGCAGAACACAGCGACGAAAACGATGAGCGCTGCGCTCGCGCCGTCAGCCTGAGCCAGGACGCCCGCGAATGAGCTGAAATCATGCAATGCGTAGCGCTCCTTCACACAACCAGGAGATTTCGACGTGCCGGCAAAGCCTCCGGCCACGTCGATGCTGCGCTTCAGCTCCTTATGAACTCTTCAGGTTCATCGCTAACGCGACGTTGGGGATGATCTCGGTGATTGGTGTCGTTGGGCGGCAGGCCCACTCGCCCCATGCACTACTGCAGAGCCTTGTCGGTAACCTCGTGCGTCCAGGCGCCTTCGGGCTTCTTGGTGATGACCGGGTCCGAGCCGCCGCCCAGCAGGATCTCGACCGTGCGCTCGTAGTCGGCGGGGTCGAGCTCGCCGCTGCTGACCTCGGTCAGCTTGGCGATCTCGCCCATCATCTGCTTCTGGTGGTGCTCGGTCTGAGCGCCGGTGGCGTCGTTGTCGAGCACGATCTCGGCGGCCTCGTCGGGATGCTCCTCGGCCCAGCGCCAGCCCTTCATGCTGGCGCGGACGAAGCGGACCATCTTGTCGACGAAGGCCGGGTCCTTGAGCTTGTCGCCCATGACGTAGAGGCCGTCTTCCAGAGTGGCGACGCCCTCGTCCTCGTATTTGAAGGTGACGAGCTCGTCCGGCTTGATGCCGGCGTCGATGACCTGCCAGTACTCGTTATAGGTCATGGTGGAGATGCAGTCGGCCTGGCGCTGCAGCAGCGGGTCGACGTTGAAGCCCTGCTTCAGCACGGTGACGCCCTCGGGCGGCCCGTCGGTCGGGATGCCGAGATGGCTCATCCAGCTGAGGAACGGGTATTCGTTGCCGAAGAACCAGACGCCGAGCGTGCGGCCGCGCAGATCCCCGGGCTTCTGCACCCCGGTGTCCTCGAGGCAGGTCAGCATCATGCCCGACTTCTTGAAGGGCTGGGCGATGTTGACGAGGTCGAGCCCCTTCTCGCGGCTGGCGAGCGCAGACGGCATCCAGTCGACGATCACGTCGGCGCCGCCGCCGGCGATCACCTGGGCGGGCGCGATGTCGGGGCCGCCGGGCTTGATCTCGACGTCGAGGCCCTCTTCCTCGTAGAAGCCCTGGTCCTGGGCGACATAGTAGCCTGCGAACTGCGCCTGGGTGACCCATTTCAGCTGCAGCACGACCTTGTCGTCGGCGCGCGCCGCCGTGACCGCCATCGCCAGGGCCGCGGCCGCGAAAATCAGTCTCTTCATGCCTTTTCCCTCTCCCGCTCACCGCCGCTGCGACGGGTGCCAGAAGGTCGCCCGCCGCTCGGCCAGTGCCACGAGGCCATAGAACGCAGAACCGCTGAGCGCCGCAACGGCGATCTCGGCCCAGACCATGTCGAGCGCGAGGCGCCCGACCTCGGTCGAGATGCGGAATCCCATGCCGACGATCGGCGTGCCGAAGAACTCGGCGACGATGGCGCCGATCAGCGCCAGCGTCGTGCAAATCTTCAGCCCGTTGAAGATGGCGGGCGCCGCGGCGGGCAGGCGCAGCTTGACCAGCGTCTGCCAATAGGAGGCGGCATAGGTGCGCATCAGGTCATGCTGCAGCCGGTCGGCGGCGGCCAGGCCCTGCGCGGTGTTGACCAGAATGGGGAAGAAGACCATGGCGACGACGACGGCGGCCTTGGACTGCCAGTCGAAGCCGAACCACATCACCATAATGGGCGCGATGCCGACGATCGGCAGCGCGGCGGCGAGGTTGCCGATCGGCAGCAGCCCGCGCTGCAGGAAGGGCGAGCGGTCGATGGCGAGCGCCGCGAGGAACCCCGCGCCGCAGCCAATGGCGTAGCCCGGCAGCACCGAGCGCAGCACCGTCTGGACGAAGTCGGCCGTGAGCGTCGACACGTTGGCGACGATCGCGGCGCCGATGTCGGAGGGCGCCGGCAGGATCACCAGCGGCACGTCGAGGCCGCGCACGATGCCTTGCCAGAGAACCAGCACGGTGATGCCGAAGAGGGCGGGCACGACCAGGGCGGCCGCCCGGCCGGGCTGGCGCGAGAGCCAGAGGTTCGCGGCCCAGGCGCCGCCCCAGACGGCGAGCGCGATGGCGATCCAGGCGGTCATCTGGCGCTCACCGGGCCATGCCCATGCGGCCGAGCACCAGCCGCTGGGCGAGCCCGATGGCGCCGACCAGCAGGCCGGCGCAGATCGCGGCGCCGACCAGCGCCGACCAGATGATCAGCACCTGGCCGTAATAGCTGCCGTTCAGCATGCGGGCGCCGAAGCCGCCCTGGGCGCCCGTCGGCAGCTCGCCGATGATGGCGCCGACCAGCGCGATGGCGATGGCGATCTTGAGCGCGGTGAAGAGGTAGGGCAGCGAGGCCGGCAGGCGCAGCTTCCATAAGGCCTGGGCCGGGCTGGCGCTGTAGGTGCGCATCAGGTCGAGCTCGATCCGGTCGGGCGAGCGCAGCCCGGTGACCATGCCGACGACGACCGGGAAGAACGAGAGGTAAGCCGAGATCGACGCCTTGGCGATCAGCCCGGAGATGCCGAGATTGTAGAGGACGACGATGATCATCGGCGCGATGGCGAGGATCGGCACCGTCTGGCTGGCGATCACCCAGGGCATCACGCTGAGGTCCATCGCCCGGCTGTGCACGATGGCGATGGCGAGGCCGATGCCGAGAGCCGCGCCCATGGCGAAACCCAAGAGCGTCGCCGAGAGGGTGATCCAGCCGTGCCAGACAAGGCTGCGCTTGGAATCGACGGGCTTCAGGACGGTGGTGTCCCAGATTTCCCAGGCGACCTGGTGCGGGGCGGGCAGGACGGGGCGCTCCTGCCACATGGTGCGGGGGATGATCTCGGCCCAGCCGATCTCCTGGCCCGCGCGGGCTGCCTGGTCGCGCTCCCACGGGGCGTTCAGGACCACCGCGCCAGCGTACCAGAGGGCGAGGATGACGAGCAGGACGGTGACGATGGGCAGGACGCTGCGCATGCCGGCTAGCACCCCCGGCCCGGCCATCCCCCCAAGGAGGAGTGGGCGCCAGCGCCGCGGCCGACGCCAGAGCGTGCCGCGATCGGATCGGCCCGGCACCGCGTTCTGCAGGTGCCGCCAATGCCTTTCCAGCTGGTTAACGAGATCTCGAATTCCCTTATCATACAATGGCTTGCGTGTTTGTGCACGCGTGCACAGGGTGTGCGCACGCCGCCGCCTGACCGAACCCCCCGCTAGTCGTCATAGCTGTGGCCGGCGCGCAGGCCGGCGCGGACGCGGGCGGCGATCTCGAGGAAGTCGGGCGTCTCGCGGATGTCGAGGGGGCGCTCGGCCGGCAGCGGGCTCTCGATGACGTCGATGATGCGGCCCGGGCGGGGCGACATGACGACGATGCGGGTCGAGAGGTAGACTGCCTCGGGGATCGAGTGGGTGACGAAGCACACCGTCTTGCCCGTGCGCGCCCAGAGCGCCAGCAGCTGCTCGTTCAGATGGTCGCGGACGATCTCGTCGAGCGCGCCGAAGGGCTCGTCCATCAGCAGCAGATCCGCGTCGAAGGCGAGCGCCCGGGCGATGGAGGCGCGCTGCTGCATGCCGCCCGAGAGCTGCCAGGGAAAGCGGCCGGCGAAGTCCGAGAGGCCGACGAGCTCGAGCACGCGGGCGGCGCGCTCGGCGCGCTCGGCCCTGGGGTAGCCCATGATCTCGAGCGGCAGGCGGACGTTTCTGCCGATCGTCCGCCAGGGCAGCAGGCCCGGCGCCTGGAAGACATAGCCATAGGCGCGCGCCAGCCGCGCCTCGGCCGGCGACATGCCGTTGACGCTGATCGTGCCGCCCGTCGGCTGCTCCAGATCGGCGATGACGCGCAGGAATGTCGTCTTGCCGCAGCCGGAGGGACCGATGAAAGAGACGAAGTCGCCGGGCGCGACGGTCAGCGTGATGCCCGACAGCGCGTGCACCGGGCCGTCGCGGGTCTGGAACGTCAAGTCCAGCCCGCGCGCCTCGATGGCCGGCGACGCGTCCCGGGCGGGGCTCATGGCCAGAGCCACCAGAGATAGACCGCATAGGCGGCGAGCAGCACCCCGCCCTCCCATCGCGCGAGGCGCATGCCCGTATAGGCGAGGCCGACGAGCGCGAGCGAGACGCCGATCATCACCAGATTGTCCGAGCCGACGATCTCGGCCGGCACTTCGCTGGGCGCGATCAGCGCGGTGGCCCCGCCGATGCCGAGAATGTTGTAGATGTTGGAGCCCACGACATTGCCGAAGGCGACATCCGTTTCCTTGCGGATCGCCGCCATCACCGAGGTGACCAGCTCGGGCATCGAAGTGCCGATGGCGACGATGGTCAGCCCGATCACGGTCTCCGAGATGCTGAAGGAGCGGGCGAGCTCCACGGCGCCGGTCACGAGGAAGTAGCCGCCGACCACGACCAGCCCCAGCCCGAGCACCGCGATGGCCAGCGAGAGCGCGATCGGGCGCGCCGGCGCGTCCGCGGGGACCAGCGCGGGATCGGCCTCCCGCATGGCCAGCCCCTTGTCGTAGAGCGCGCCATGGTCGGGCGTGACCGCCATGCGCTCCTGCCGGAACGCCAGGAAGATGTAGCCCGCGAGCCCGACCAGGAAGGCGGCGCCGATGACCCGGCCGAGCGGCATGACGGCCGCCAGGACGGCGAAGATCACCGCGACGCCGACCATGACGGCGCTGTCGCGCTTGAGCGCGTTCGAGGCGACGAGGATCGGCGTCAGCACCGCCGCGATCCCCAGGATCAGCAGGATGTTGGCGATGTTCGACCCGACGATGTTGCCATAGGCGATGCCCGGTGACCCGCTGAGCGCCGCCTGGACCGAGGTGACGAGCTCGGGCGCCGACGTGCCGAATCCGA
Organism: uncultured Alphaproteobacteria bacterium; assembly: GCA_963822985.1. Taxonomy (GTDB): domain Bacteria; phylum Pseudomonadota; class Alphaproteobacteria; order Rhodobacterales; family Rhodobacteraceae; genus Thermohalobaculum. The sequence goes on from CAWGJU010000008.1 coordinate 40,937, forward strand.
CCAGGGTCAGGCCGATCACCAGCGGCGAGACCCCGAGCCGCTCCGCGACGCGCACGGCGCCGCGCACGAGGAGTTCGCCGCCGAGGATCAGCAATGTGAGGCCGCCGACCAGCGACAGGACAATGGGGGTCATTCGGCCTTACCCAGGCTATCGGCGTCCGGCGCGGACAACAGCATGGGCGCGCGGCGATGGCCAGAGCCAATCTGGGCCCAGCCTGAACCGGCGCCACGGGCGGGATCGCTCGCAGTCGAACGGCCGGAGGATCAGACGCCTGACGGAATGTTCGTCGGGTCGCGCCTGACGCCGCGCGGGGCCGTCAGCTCCTTCCATTTCGAGAGCGCCGCGTGGACCGCCGGGAAGGCGGGGCGCGGGACGCAGCGGCCGCGGCCGGGCTGAGGCTGGAAGTTCTTGCCGTGCTCCCAGATCACCTCGCCGCGGCTGAGCGTGTAGCGGGCCTGGGCGGTGACTTCGAAACCCTCGAAAACGTTGTAGTCGATGATCGATTTCTGCGACGCCGCCGAGATCGTCTTTTTCATCTTCGGGTCCCAGACGCAGATGTCGGCGTCGGCGCCGGGCACGAGCGCGCCCTTTTGCGGGTAGACGTTCAGGATCCTGGCGATGTTCGTCGAGGTGACGGCGACGAACTCGTTCGGCGTTAGGCGCCCGGTCTCGACGCCCTTGGTCCAGAGGACGGGCATCCGGTCCTCGAGCCCGCCGGTGCCGTTCGGGATCATCGAAAAGCCTTTCAGGCCCATCTTTTTCTGCTCGGAGGAAAAGGCCGCGTGGTCGGTCGCCACCACCTGCAGCGAGCCGGCGGCGAGCCCGGCCCAGAGGCTCGCCTGGTGATCCTTGGAACGGAAGGGCGGCGACATCACCCGACGGGCGGCGTGCATCCAGTCCTTGTCGAAGTATTCGCTCTCGTCGAGGGTCAGGTGCTGGATCAGCGGCTCGCCATAGACGCGCATCCCCTTCTGGCGGGCCCGGCGGATCGCCTCGTGCGCCTGCTCGCAGCTGACGTGCACGATGTAGAGCGGCACGCCCGCGGCGTCGGCGATCATGATGGCGCGGTTGGCGGCCTCGCCCTCGACCTCGGGCGGGCGGGAGAAGGCGTGGCCCTCGGGCCCGGTGACGCCCTCGTCCAGGTATTTTTGCTGCAGCGCGGCGACGACGTCGCCGTTCTCGGCGTGGACGAGCGGCATCGCGCCGAGCGCGGCGCAGCGGCGGAAGGACGCGAACATCTCGTCGTCGTCGATCATCAGCGCGCCCTTGTAGGCCATGAAGTGCTTGAACGTGTTGACGCCGCGGCGCACCACCTCGGCCATCTCGTCATGGATGCGCTCGGACCAGCCGGTGATTGCCATGTGGTAGGAGATATCGGTGCAGATCTGGTCCTTCGACTTCCGGTTCCAGTCGTCGAAGGCCGTCAGCAGCGAGCCGTCGGCGCCCGGCAGGACGAAGTCGACCAGCATCGTCGTGCCGCCGGTCGCCGCCGCCCAGGTGCCGGATTCGAAGGTCTCGGTGGCGGTCGTGCCCATGAAGGGCATTTCCAGATGCGTGTGCGGGTCGATGCCGCCCGGGATGACATAGGCGTCGGTCGCGTCGACCGTCTCGTCGCCTGTCAGATTCTCGCCGATCGCGGCGATCTTCTCGCCCTCGACCAGCACGTCGGCCTTCCACGTCCGGTCCGCCGTGACGACCGTCCCGCCCCTGATGACCTTCGACATCGCTGCTCCTCCCGTGCCGGGCCGCCAACTCTCCGCTGCCGAGGGCACATCACCTCGGAGCCTCGGTCAAGCCCGGGAAACGGGCGGGAGCTATTCGACCCGGCGGATCTCCTGATACTGGCCGAGATCCTTCTCGTGGTCGATCCGGTTCATGTCGATCAGCACGGCGTTCTCGTCGACCGAGTAGATCGTCTCCTCGAGCAACGCGCCGCGGCTGGCCGGGTCGCGCTCCGGGTCGCGGCGGATCTCCGAGCGCCAGATGCCGCCGAGCTCGGACGTCTGGACGAGGAGGGGAACCTGCTCGCCGTCAGTGTCGATGCGCGTCGTGCGGCATGTGCCGAGGGTGGCGCGGCAATCATGTGGCTCGAAGGTCAGTTGCGCGCCGCCGCGATCCGAGTGCAGCGTGCGGCCGCGATGATCGATCTGGTCGAGCTCGCGCAGGATGACGTCGGTGCCCACGACGTCGGCGGCGCGGCCGTCGCGCTGGCGCACCATCGAAGCGATCATGCGCGCCTCGACGATCGAGCTCTCGGGGATGCGCACCGTCTCCTCGCGGACGAAACCGCCGTTCTCGCCGGGGTGGAAGATCACCGAGAGCTCGGACGGATCGTCGCGCAGCGGCGACAGGATCTGGTAGCGGACCAGTTGATCGACCGGCGGCGAGGCCTGGTCGAATCCGGCGGCCGAGGTCGCGCCGGGCCGGACGCCCTGCGAGCTGAGCTTGCCCAGGTCGGATTTCGGCAGGGGCGCGCAGGCGGCAAGCGCCAGCAGCATCAGGACCGAAGCGCCGCTTTTCATGACGTCATGCCTATTCGACGATTTCCGCCGTCTCGACGACGGCGTGAAAGAGGACGTTCGCGCTCTTCTCGGCCCATTCTGGCGTGATCTCCTCGGCCTCGTTGTGGCTGAGACCGTCCTTGCAGGGGCAGAAGATCATCGCGGTGGGCGCCACTCGGTTGATCCAGCAGGCGTCGTGCCCGGCGCCCGAGACGATGTCGCGATGGCTCAGGCCGAGCCGTTCGGCCGCGTCGCGCACGGCCTTGACGCAGGCACGGTCGAACTCGGGCGGGTCGAACTGGCCGACGATCTCGTGCTCGAAGCCGACGCCGAGGGTTTCGCAGAGCCTCGGCGCGCGCTCGACGAGCTCGGCGGCCATCGCCTCCAGGGTCTCGAGCACATGGCTGCGGAAGTCGACGGTGAAGACCGCCCGGCCCGGAATGATGTTGCGGCTGTTGGGATATATGTCGACATGCCCGATGGCGCCGACGGCGTTCGGCTGGTGCTTCATGGCGATCTCGTGCACCAGCTCGGTGATCTGGGCGAGGCCGCGCCCGGCATTGCGGCGCATGGCCATGGGCGTGGACCCGGTGTGGCTTTCCTTGCCGATCACGGTGCACTGGATCCAGCGCAGGCCCTGCCCGTGCGTGACGACGCCGATGTCGATGCCCTCGGCCTCGAGGATCGGGCCCTGCTCGATGTGCAGCTCGAAGAGCGCCTTGATCGGCCGGTGGCCGACCGGCTCGTCGCCCTTCCAGCCGATGCGCTCGAGCTCGGCGCCGAAGGATTTCCCGGCGGCGTCGGTCTTGGCGTAGGCATCCTCGAGCGGCAGCACGCCGGCGAAGACGGCCGAGGCCATCATGGCGGGGGCGAAGCGCGTGCCCTCTTCATTCGTCCAGTTCACCACGACGACAGGATGGCGGGTCTTGATTTCGAGCCGGTTAAGCGTGCGGACAAGCTCGAGCCCACCGAGGACGCCGAGGACGCCGTCATACTTGCCCCCGGTCGGCTGGGTGTCGAGATGGCTGCCGACATAGACGGGCGGCAGGCTCGGCTCGGTGCCCTCGCGGCGGGCGAACATGGTGCCCATGGCGTCGACGCTGGTCGTCAGCCCCTCGGAATCGCACCAGGTCTTGAACAGCCGCCGACCCTCGGCATCGGCATCGGTCAGCGTCTGGCGGTTGTTGCCGCCGGCGATGCCGGGGCCGATCCTGGCCATCTCCATGATCGAGTCCCAGAGGCGGGCGCCATCGATCTTCAGGTTCTCGCCGGGCGCTGCCATGGGGACCTCGCATTAACCATTTGCGGGACGCTAGCGATGCGAGGGGATCGGTCAAGCGCCAGATCGTCTCAGAACGGGGCATAGGCGTTTCGCACCGCGAGCGAAAGACCCCCCTATCCTGGGCACGCATACGCCCGGCGCGGCGGCAAGCCCCGAATTCGCTTTCGCCGTTGATCGCGGAAAGCTGCGGGCGGGGCCGAATTGACAGCCGCGCCCGCAAGATTGCCTATGGTGCTAGCCGCAACGGAATCAGTGCCCATGCAGCTCCGCCACGCCGCCCTCGCCGTCTGGCTGACCGGATCGGTCGCGTTCGGGCAGGATGCCGCCACGCTGATGGCGCGGGGCGGCTGCCCGGGCTGCGACCTGACGCGCGCGGCGCTGCGCGCCGCCGAGCTGCCGGGCGCAGACTTCGGCCGCGCCAAGCTGATCGAGGCCGATCTGAAGGGCGCGGACCTGCGGGACGCGGTCTTCGCAGGCAGCTGGATGCAGCGCGCCGAGCTCGAGCGTGCGAACGTGGCGGGCGCCGACTTCACCGACGCTGGCATGCGCGAGGCCGATCTGGAGAAGGCCGATGCCAGCGGGGCGCGGTTCGTCGACGCCGATCTGCGCGACGGCGACCTCGAGAACGCCGTCATCGCCGGCGCGGATTTCAGTGGGGCCGACCTGCGCCATGCGCTGCTGCGCCGGGCCGAGGGCCGGGGCGCGATCTTCCGCGGCGCGCTGATGGAGGGGACCGATTTGGAGCGCGCCGTGCTGACCGAGGCCGATTTCACCAAGGCGCGTCTTGGCGGCGCCGACCTCGACCGGGCTGACCTGTCCGGCGCGTCCTTCGCCGGCGCCGACCTCGGGCGGGCGCGGCTGTCGAGCACGAACCTGTCCGGCGCCGACCTGACCGATGCCGCCCTCGGAGGCGCGCTGATGCGGCGAACCGACCTCTCCGGCGCCGATCTCAGCGGCGCCGACGGGCTCTCGGCGGCCCAGCTCGCGCTAGCCTGCGGCGACGCCGAGACGCGCCTGCCCAAGGGCATGTCGATCAAGACCTGCGGGGCCGAGGACAGGGACGAGTGAGGCGCGGGCTGCGGTCGGGCCAGGCGCTGGGTTGCGCGAGCCTTGGGCATGGGTGGGGTGCAAGCACCCACCCTACTCCGCGGCGACGCGCATCGGGTTGTTGGGGTGCGTGGTCCAGTCGCCGTGGCCGGGCGGCACGGTGCGGCCGGTGCGCGGGTCGACGGTGCCTGGGGCGAGGCGCTCCATGGTGATGCAGTTCTCGACCGGGCAGACGTTGACGCACAGGTTGCAGGCAACGCATTCGGCGTCGATCACCTCGAAGACGCGGCCGGGGTTGAGCGCGATCGCCTGGTGGCTAGTGTCCTCGCAGGCGGCAAAGCAGCGGCCACATTTGATGCAGAGCGCCTGGTCGATGCGGGCCTTGGTGACGTAGTTGAGGTTCAGCCGCTCCCAGTTGACCACGTTCGGCACGGCGCGGCCGCGGAAGGCCTCGACGTCGGCGTGGCCCTTCTCGTCCATCCAGGCGGCGAGGCCCTGGGCCATCTCGGTGACGACCCGAAAGCCATAGGTCATCGCCGCCGTGCAGATCTGCACGTTGCCGGCGCCCAGCGCCATGAACTCGGCGGCGTCGCGCCAAGTGGTGATGCCGCCGATCCCGCTGATCGGCAGGCCGGCGGTCTCCGGGTCGCGGGCGATCTCGGCCACCATGTTGAGCGCGATCGGCTTCACCGCCGGGCCGCAATAGCCGCCATGCGACCCCTTGCCGTCGATCTCGGGCTCGGGGCTCATGCTGTCGAGATTGACGGAGGTGATCGACGAGACGGTATTGATCAGGCTGACGGCGTCGGCGCCGCCCTTTTTTGCGGCCCGCGCGGGATAGCGGATGTCGGTGATGTTGGGTGTCAGCTTGACAATCACCGGCATCCGGGTCGCCTGCTTGCACCAACGGGCGACCATCTCGATGTACTCGGGCACCTGGCCGACGGCGCTGCCCATGCCGCGCTCGGACATGCCATGCGGGCAGCCGAAGTTGAGCTCGACCCCGTCGGCGCCGGTGTCCTCGACGAGCTTGAGGATGTCGGACCAGCAGGGCTGCTCGCAGGGTACCATCAGCGAGACCACCAGCGCGCGGTCAGGCCAGGCGCGTTTGACGGCCTTGATCTCGTCGAGGTTCACCTGCAGCGGGCGGTCAGTGATCAGCTCGATGTTGTTCATCGCCAGCACGCGGCGGTCGGCGCCGTAGACGACGCCATAGCGCGGGCCGTTGACGTTGACGATGTGCGGGTCGAGGCCCAGCGTCTTCCAGACGGCGCCGCCCCAGCCGGCGCGGAAGGCGCGCTCGACATTATAGGCCTTGTCGGTCGGTGGCGCCGAGGCCAGCCAGAACGGGTTAGGCGAGCTGATGCCGGCGAAGGTGCTGGCGAGGTTGGCCATGTGCGGGGCCTCCTATGCGTCGACGATGGGCTCGAAGCCGCCAAAGATCATGCGCTTGCCGTCGAAGGGCATCGGGTTGGCGGCGGGCTCGAAGCGCGGGTCCTTCATCATCTCGGCCATGGCGCGGTCGCGGGTCGCCTTGTCGGGCCATTCGACCCAGGAGAAGACGACCGTCTCGTCGGGGCCGCGCTTGACGGCCATGGGGAACGAGGTGACCTCACCCTCGGGCACGTCGTCGCCCCAGCACTCGACGACGCGCAGCGCGCCGAAATCCTTGAAGATGGGCGCGAAACCCGCGGCATGCGTGCGGAACGTCTCGCGGTTGGCGGTGGGCACGGCGATCACGAAGCCATCGACATAAGCCATGAGGTCCTCCTTAGTCGGGCAGGCGCAGGATCATCTCGACGGGGGCGAGGCGGCCGGCCTCGATGTTGGCGATCATGTTGCCGATCATCGCCTGGCGCGCCTCCTCGCCCATCAGCAGGTGGATGCCGGTCGGCGGCATGCCATGCTCGGCGATGCGGGCGCGCATCCGGGTGAAGAAGTCGAGCGCGAAGTCGCGGCGGTTGCGCTCGGCGACCGGGGCGAAGCCGGCGGCCGAGGCGGCGGCGCGATAGGCATCCGGCGTGTCGACGAAGCTGGTCTGGGGCGTGCGCGCCCAGGGCACCGGGTAGGCCACGTCACCCTCGCCGATGCGCATCACCTCGTAGACGAGGAAGTGGGCGCCGGGGCGCAGGACGCGCGCGGCCTCGGCCATCAGGCGGGGCTTGTCCTCGATGTTCATGCCGACATGGATCAGCGTCGCGAGGTCGAAACCGGACTCCTCGAAGGGCATGTCGAGCGCGCTGCCCTGCCGGAAGTCGACGCGGTCGTCCAGGCCGACGAGCGCGGTCAGCGCGGTCGCCGTCTCGACGAATTCGCGGGTCAGGTCGATGCCGGTGACGCGGGCGCCGCTGCGCTCGGCGATCAGCCGGGCGGTGCCGCCGATGCCCGAGCCGATGTCGAGCACGGACAGATGCGGGTCCAGCGATACCTGGGCCAGCAGCTCCTCGGTCGCCGCGGCGCCGCCGATGTGGAACTCGTCGACGGGCTTGAGGTCGGCCGTGGACGGGCGGTCCGGGTCGATCCCGGCTTGCTCAAGCCCCCGGCGGATGCGCTCGAGCAGGCTGCCCGTCGTGTAGTGGCTCTCGACCGGGTTGCTGGACATGCGCGGTCTCCTCGTTCAGCGCACGGTGGATGCTCTCGGCGGCGTCGCGCCCCTGGGCGACGGCGGTGACGGTCAGGTCGTCGCCCACGTTCGTGCAGTCGCCGGCTGCCCAGATGCCGGCGATGGAGGTGCGGCCCTGGGTGTCGACGGCGATGCGCCCGCGGTCGAGCGCGACGCCGTCGGGAGCGCCGGCAAGGGTCTGCCCGATGGCGACCAGCACCTGGTCGGCGGCGATTGCCACCGTCTCGCCCGTGCCCTCGATGCCGTTCGGGCCGGGGCGGGTGTATTCGAGCTCGATGGCGAGCGCCGGCCCGGACGCGGCGACGCGCACCGGGCGGAGCCGGTCGCGGATGGTGACGCCCCGGGACGCGGCGAGGTCCTGCTCCCAGCGGCTGGCGCCCATCTCGGCGCGGCTGCGGCGGTAGGCGATGGTGACGGTCTCGGCGCCGAGCAGCCGCGCCTGCACCGCGGCGTCGATGGCCGTCATGCCGCCGCCGATGACCAGCACGTTTCGCCCCACCGGGATGGTCTCGCGCGCGTCCTGGCGGATGCGGGCGATGAAGCCTGTGGCGCTCTCGACACCCGGCAGGCCGGCGCCCGGCACGTCGGCGCCGGCGGCGCCGAGCGCGTTGACGCCGGCAAGGCCCAGCGCCAGCACCACCGCATCGTGCCGGGTGCGCAGCTCGTCCAGCATCAGATCGCGGCCGAGCGCCTGGCCGCGGCGGAGCTCGATGCCGCCCAGGCCAAGCAGCCAGTCGAGCTCGGCTTGCGCGAAGTCGTCCACCGACTTGTAGGCAGCGATGCCGTATTCGTTGAGGCCGCCGCCCTTGGGGCGCGCGTCGTAGACGACGACGTCGTGGCCGTGCAGCGCGAGGCGGTGCGCGGCGGCGAGGCCGGCCGGGCCGGCGCCGACGACGCCGACCGTCCGCCCGGTGCCGGGCGCTCGGGCATAGGGCTGGCCGTGCGGCATCTGGGCGTCGGTCGCATACCGCTGAAGGCGGGCGATCTGCACGGGCTCGCCCTCCGCCGTCTCGCGCACGCATGCCTCCTCGCACAGCGTCTCGACGGGGCAGACGCGCGCACACATGCCGCCGAGGATGTTCGAGTCGAAGATCGTCCTGGCCGCCTCGCGCGGCCGACCGGCGCCGATCTGCCGGATGAACATCGGGATGTCGATGCCCGTCGGGCAGGCCGTTACACACGGCGCCTCATAGCAGAAATAGCAGCGGTCGGCCGCCACCAGCGCCTCGTGCGGGGTCAGCGCCGGCGTCAGCTCGGCGAAGTTGGCGGCGAGCGCCTCGGGCGGCAGGCGGCCGGCGGCGAGTGTCATCCATGTCCTCGTGGCTGCGCCGAAAACCGCACTCTGGCGCGGTTCGGCCGCCCGATCAAAGGGAAGTTGCGAGCGACCGGCCGGCATCCTTGGCCTCGGCCGGCCGGTGCTCGCGCAGGAGCGCGGTGAGGATCGCCGTCGGGTTGACGATGCCAAGGGGGCCGTCGTCGCCGGCGATGACGATGGGGGCCGCGTCCTCGCATTGCGCGCGGATGAGCTCGCGCAGCGGCGTGGTGGCGGGCAGCACCCGCGCCTGGGCCGGCACGGCGACGAGGCCACCGCCCGGCGTCAGCGGGTGCATCACCTCGGCGGCCGTCAGCACGTTCAGCGGGTTCATGTGCGCGACGAACTCGGCGACATAGTCGGTCGAGGGTTGAAGCACGATGTTCTGCGGCGTGTCGAGCTGGACGATGCGGCCGCCCTCCATGATGGCGATGCGGTTGCCGATCTTCAGCGCCTCGTCAAGGTCGTGGCTGACGAAGACGATGGTGCGGCCGAGGCTCGCCTGGAATTCGAGCAGCTCGTCCTGCAGCTTGGCGCGGATCAGCGGGTCGAGCGCCGAGAAGGGCTCGTCCATCAGCAGGATCGGCGCCTCGGTGGCGAAGGCGCGGGCGAGGCCGACGCGCTGCTGCATGCCGCCCGAGAGCTGGTGGACGCGGCGCTCGGCCCAGGCGTCGAGATGCACGAGTTCCAGCTGCGCCAGGGCGCGCTTGCGGCGCTCGGGCGCGGAGACGCCGGCGAGCTCGAGCCCGAAGGCGACGTTGTCGAGCACCGTGCGCCAGGGCAGCAGGCCGAACGCCTGAAAGACCATCGAGACGCATTCACGGCGCAGCCGCTTGAGCTCGGCCGCGCTGCAGCCGGGCAGGCGGCAGGACCAGTCGCCGTCGCGCACGGTGACATGGCCGCGCACGATCGGGTTGAGGCCGTTCACCGCGCGGATCAGCGTCGACTTGCCCGAGCCCGAGAGGCCCATGAGGACGACGATCTCGCCCTCCATCACCTCGAGCGAACAGTCATGGACGCCGAGGATCTGGCCCGTCTCCGTCTGGATCTCCTCGCGGCTGCGGCCGGCGTCCATCAGGGGCAAGGCATGGCCCGGCGCGTCGCCGAAGACGATCGAGACCTCGTCGAAGGTGATCTTCGGCGTCGGGTTCGGGATCGGGGTCGGGGCCGACATCACGCGACCCGCCGGCGGAACATGCGGTCGAGGATGATGGCGATCAGCACGATGGCTATGCCGACCTCGAAGCCCTTGGCGATGTTCACCTGGTTGAGCGCCCTCAGCGTCGGCACGCCCAGCCCGTCGGCGCCGACAAGCGCGGCGATCACCACCATCGAGAGCGACAGCATGATCGTCTGCGTCAGACCGGCCATGATCTGCGGCATGGCGAAAGGCAGCTCGACCTTCCAGAGCAGCTGGTGCCGGGTCGCGCCGAAGGCCTGGCCCGCCTCGAGCAGCGGCGCGGGGGTCGAGGTGATGCCGAGATGCGTCAGGCGAATGGGCGCCGGGATGGCGAAGATCACCGTGGCGATCAGCCCCGGTACCATCCCGAGCCCGAAGAGGATCAGGGCCGGGATCAGGTAGACGAAGGTCGGGATCGTCTGCATCAGGTCGAGCACCGGCTGCAGCGCCGTGTAGAGCCACGGCCGCCGCGCCGCGGCGATGCCGATGGGCACGCCGACGCCCATGCAGACCAGCGTCGAGGCGAGCACCAGAGCCAGCGTCTCGGTCGTCTCCTCCCAATAGCCCTGGTTCACGATCAGCAGCAGCCCGGCCGCGACGAAGACGGCAAAGCCGACCGAGCGTCGGAGCCACCAGGCGAGCGCCGTCACGGCGGCGATGACGATCAGCGGATGCGGCGTCTGCAGGCACCACAGGAGCGCGCCGATGACGCTGTCGAGCGCCGCCGAGAGCCCGTCGAAGAACCAGGCGCCGTGCAGCGTCAGCCAGTCGACGACGGCCTGCGCCCAGTCGCCGATCGGAATCTTGTAGGCCCTTATCCACTCCATTGGCCGCGCCCCCCAAGCACCGGGCGGGAGGCCGGTCAGGCCGCCGCGCCCGGTCATAAGCCGTCGCCTCACATGCCGAGCGCGTCCTTTATCGCCGGCAGCGCATCCTCGCCCTTGCGGGTGGTGACGCCGTCGAGCCAGGCGGCGACATCGTCGGGATGCGCCTTCAACCAGGCCTGCGCCGCCTCGCTCGGCTCCGCGCCGTCGTCGAGGATGCCGCCCATGATCTCGTTCTCCATGGCGAGCGAGAACTTGAGGTTCTGCAGCAACCGGCCGACATTCGGGCACTCCTCGACATAGCCGGCGCGGGTGTTGGTGTAGACGGTCGCGCCGCCATAATCGGGCCCGAACACCTCGTCGCCGCCCGAGAGGTACGCCATGTCGACGTTCTTGTTCATCGGATGCGGCTCCCATCCGAGGAAGACGACGCCTTCGCCGCGCTGGGCCGCGCGCTTGACCTGGGCGAGCATGCCCTGCTCGGAGCTCTCGACCAGCTTGAAGCCCTCGAGGCCGTACTGGTCGCTTTCGATCATCTCGAGGATCAGTCGGTTGCCGTCATTGCCGGCCTCGATGCCGTAGATCTTGCCGTCGAGCTTGTCCTTGAACTTGGCGATGTCCTGGAAGGTTTGCAGCCCTTCGTCGTAGAGCTTCCGCGTGGTGGCGAGCGTGTACTTGGCGCCCTGGAGGTTCTCGCGCACCGTGTCGACAGTGCCGGCTTCGCGATAGGGCGCTATGTCGGCTTCCATGGTCGGCATCCAGTTGCCGAGGAAGACGTCCATGTCGTTGTTGGCGAGCGAGGTGTAGGTGACGGGCACCGAAAGTACCTTGACATCGGTCTCGTAGCCGAGTGCGTCGAGGATCTCTGTCGCCACCGCGGTGGTGGCGGTGATGTCCGTCCAGCCGACGTCCGAGAAGCGGACAGGGGCGCAGCTCTCGGGCTCGCCCTGCGCCAGCGCCGGCCCGGCCACCAGCCCGGCGGCCAGAATGGCGGGCAGCGCCAGGTTTGCGAAGCGTCTCATGCGGTACCTCCCTGCGTCTTGCATTTTCTCCGACGATAGGCCCGTCGGCCAGCGATGGGTAGAGTTTTGTCCGTCCCCCCGTCCGGCAAGCCTGTCCGGGGCGCCGGTCCAGGCGTCGGCCGAGCGCCGAGTCGGGCGTCGGCGCGACAGCGTCTCGCGCGGCCGGAGCGGCTCTGACGATCCACTGCCGTCATCCCCGCCAAGCGAGGATCTGCTTGGCCCAGAGGCGAGAGTCCCGCCTGCGCGGGACTGACGAGACAGTATATGCGAGTTGGCCAGTCTCAAAGCCGCGTTAGCGCGTGTAGAACTCGTCGCGCGAGATGGTCAGCGTCACGTTCGACAAATAGCGCAGGAAAAAGGTCGCGAGCGCGCCCCAGACCGGCCAGGGCGGGGCATAGGGCCCCGCCGGCGGCCTGCCCCCGAGCTTGCGCAGGAAGCACCCATAATAGCGCGGCGTCTGGGAAAAACTGCCGCTGAGACCGGCGCGCTTCACCGCCTCCCTGATCTGGCGGAGCGAGCGGTATCGCGTGAACCGCTGCAGGTAGTCGGCATGCGCGCGGGCATACTCTTCGATGTCGTCGCGCGTCGGCGCGTTGCTGCGCCACGAGCGATAGATCTTGGGCCGCATGCCCGCCCAGAACGTCAGCCAGCGCCGCGACAGGTCGATGTCGCGCATCCGGTGGGCGAAGGGCGCGTGCACATGCGGGTCGACGATGCAGTGCAGCGAGGGGAAGACGTGGACCGATGCGCCGCCGGGCTTCAGCACCCGGGCGAGCTCGCCAAGGAAGTGATCGATATCGGCGACGTGCTCGATCACCTGGTTCGAGACCACCGCATCGAAGCTGGCATCGTCATAGGGCCAAGGGTCGGGCTCGCCGATCAGCCGCAGCCGATCGGCCCAGTCAGTGCCGGCATCCGCCTCGGCGAGATGTCGGCGGCAGGCGTCGAAGAAGGCGGGGTCCTGCGAGCCATGCCCGGAGATATCGAAGCCGTGAAAATCGACGGGCCGGCCGATCGCGCCGGGCAGCGCCCTGACCAGATAGCCGAGCAGATGCCCATCCCCACACCCGGCGTCGAGCAGCGAGGGCCGCGCGACGTCGGGCCTGCGGCGCATCAGCTCGCCGGCGACCGCCGAGAAGATCTGGCTGTGGGTGTTGCTCAGCGCCGGCGGCGGCACCTCATGCGCGGCCGCTGATACCCCGCTCGGCATCTCATTCATCGCGGGCAGATGACGCGCACTGTGCGGACCTCGCCCAAGGGCAACTGTGCAGAATAGAGAGCCAAACTGCCGCAGGCGATTGCAAGCGGCGGCCGGTTTCAATCGCTGCGTGAACGCGACAGCTAACAGAACTCATAACGCAACCGAATGAGATGTGAACTCCGACTCGGTGCATTATGGCTTAAATTTCGTATAAAGTCGCGGCTGGATGCAGAAAACAGCCCGCATTCGAGCGTTTTACTACCCGCGCATGCGCTCCCAAAAATCCTTCACCTTGGAGAAGAAGTCCTGGTTCTCGGGGCTGTTGTCGCGGGCCTCGGCCTCGAACTCGCGCAGGAGTTCCTCCTGGCGGCGCGAGAGGTTGACGGGCGTCTCGACGGCGAGCTCGATGTAGAGGTCGCCCTGCTGACCGGCGCGCTGCAGCGCCGGCATGCCCTTGCCGCGCAGGCGCAGCTGCTTGCCCGACTGCACGCCGGCCGGCACTTTCACCCGGGTGCGGCCGCCGTCCAGCGTCGGCGCCTCGATCTCGCCGCCCAAGGCGGCCGTGGTCATGGGGACGGGGATGCGGCAGTAGAGGTTCGGCCCGTCGCGCTCGAAGATCGGATGCGGCTGGACGTCGATGAAGATGTAGAGATCGCCCGCCGCGCCGCCGCGCGGGCCCGTCTCGCCCTCGCCGGCCAGCCGGATGCGTGTGCCGGTCTCGACCCCGGGCGGCACATTGATCGAGAGCGCGCGGTCCTTGCGCACCTGGCCGGCGCCGGCGCAGTGCCGGCAGGGATCCTTGATGATCTGGCCCTGGCCCTTGCAGGTCGGGCAGGTGCGCTCGATGGTGAAGAAACCCTGCTGGGCCCGCACCTTGCCCATCCCCGAACAGGTCGGGCAGGTCTGCGGCTGGGCGCCGCCCTCGGCGCCGGTGCCGTTGCACTCCTCGCAGGGCGTGGCGCCGGGGACCGTTATGGTCGCCTGCTTGCCGGTATATGCCTCTTCCAGCGTGACGCCGAGGTTATAGCGCAGGTCGGCGCCGCGGCGCGCCCGGGTGGCGCGGCCGCGCCCGCCCATGAAGTCGCCGAAGAGGTCCTCGAATACCTCGGAGAAGGCGCCGGAGAAATCGGCCTGGCCGGCGCGCGCGCCGCCCATCGAGCCGTCGACCGCGGCGTGGCCAAACTGGTCGTAGGCGGCCTTCTTGCGCTCGTCCTTCAGGACCTCGTAGGCCTCGTTCACCTCCTTGAACTGGGCCTCGGCGGTCGCATTGCCGCCATTGCGGTCGGGATGCAGCTCCTTGGCCTTGCGCCGATAGGCCTTCTTGATCTCCTCGGCGGACGCGCTGCGCCCCACGCCGAGCAATTCGTAATAGTCACGCTTGGTTGCCATGCGCATAGCCTGTAACCCCGATGCCGTTCGTCGGCGCCGCGAGCCTCAGCACCGCGTTCTGCCGCGTTCGTCCGTCGATTTCGTAGCCGAGCGGACGCAGATGCGCCAGCGCCGGCGTCTCCTCTCCCCGGTGCGCCTCGAGCACGACGAGCCGCGGCCAGAGCGCCCGCTCCGCATTGCCGAAGTAGTGGCGCAGCACCGGCAACTCCATCCCCTCGATGTCGATTTTCAGCGCGTCGACGCGCGGAAAGCCGGCCTCGCGCACGATGTCGAGCAGCGGGCGCGCCGCGACAGGCGTCCCGGCGGGCGTGCCGGCGGGGTCGACATGCAGCGCGCCGCGGTTGCCCTGGTCGGGCTCGATGTGGAGCGTGCCATAGCTGTCCGAGAGCGCGACGGGCGCCACGGTGACCTCGGCCTCGGCGCCCGAGGCGGCGAGGTTGAAGCGCAGCCGCGCAACGTTCTCGGGATCGGGCTCGACGACCAGCGCGCGAAAGCACCGGCCGGCGAGCTCGGCCCTGACGGCCAGCGTGTAGAGGCCCATGTTCGCGCCGGCGTCGACGAAATAGCCGGGCTCGGGGGCAGCGCGCAGCACGTGGCCGATCGCCCTGCGCTCGGTCAGGTCCCAGAGGCCGGGCGTGAGGAACACGCGCTTGTCGCTGAGGTTCTCGACCGGGTAGAGCCGCGCGCGCTGCCCTGGGAAAGGCTCGACGTCGAAGGGGCCCTCGCGCCAGAGGCCGACGAGGCGGCGCACCATCGAGCGCGCGCCGCGGCCGACCGGCCCGCGCCCCAGCCGCTCGGCGAGGCGCAGCAGCCGCCGGGCAGCCGGCGGCAGCGCATATGCGCCGAAGGCGGCCACGTCGTCAGACATGCCCGCCTTCCTGTCCATCATCGCCGGGCGTCACCCGAGCGTCCGCCTCACGACGCCTTGCGGTCGTCGTCCGTGACGTCGGTGAACTCGGCGTCGACGACGCCCTCTTCGTCCGACTTGGTCTCGCCCTCCGCATCGGGGCCCTGCTGGCCGGCCGACGCGGCCTCGGCCTGCTCCTTGTAGATCGCCTCGCCGAGCTTCATCGAGGCCTCGGCCAGCGACTGGCTGCGCGAGCGGATGGTCTCGAGGTCGTCGCCCTCGATGGCCTCCTTCAGCGAGGCGATCGCCGCGGTGATTCCGTCGCGGGTAGCCTGGTCGACTTTCTCGCCATGCTCGGCCAGCGACTTCTCGGTGGCGTGCACCAGGCTCTCGCCCTGGTTCTTGGCCTCGACCAACTCGCGCCGCTTCTTGTCCTCCTCGGCGTTAACCTCGGCATCCTTCATCATCTTGTCGATCTCGGACTCGCTGAGACCGCCCGAGGCCTGGATCGTAATCTGCATCTGCTTGCCCGTGCCCTTGTCCTGGGCCGAGACGTTGACAATGCCGTTGGCGTCGATGTCGAAGGTCACCTCGATCTGCGGCATGCCCATCGGCGCGGGCGGGATTCCTTCCAGGTTGAACTGGCCGAGCAGCTTGTTGTGCTCCGCAATGTCGCGCTCGCCCTGGAAGACCCGGATCGTCACCGCGTTCTGGTTGTCGTCGGCCGTCGAGTAGATCTTGGACTTCTTGGTCGGGATCGTCGTGTTGCGGTCGATCAGCCGGTCAAAGATGCCGCCCTTGGTCTCGATGCCCAGCGACAGCGGCGTCACATCGAGCAGCACCACGTCCTTGACGTCGCCCTGCAGCACGCCCGCCTGGATGGCGGCGCCGAGCGCCACGACCTCGTCGGGGTTCACCCCCTTGTGCGGTTCTTTGCCGAAGAACTGCTTCACCGTCTCGACGACCTTCGGCATGCGCGTCATGCCGCCGACCAGCACGACCTCCTGGATGTCCGAGGCCGAGAGCCCGGCATCCTTGAGCGCCGCCTTGCAGGGCTCGATCGTCTTCTTGATCAGGTCGTCGACCAGGCTCTCGAACTTGGCCCGGCTGAGCTTCATCGTCAGGTGCTTGGGGCCGCTCGCGTCGGCCGTGATGTAGGGCAGGTTGATCTCGGTCTGCGCGCCGGCGCTGAGCTCGATCTTGGCCTTCTCGGCCGCCTCCTTCAGGCGCTGCAGCGCGAGCTTGTCCTTCTTGAGGTCGACGCCCTGCTCCTTCTTGAACTCGTCGGCCAGATAGTTGACGAGCCGCAGGTCGAAGTCCTCGCCGCCCAGGAAGGTGTCGCCGTTCGTCGACTTCACCTCGAACAGGCCCTCGTCGATCTCGAGGACCGAGATGTCGAAGGTGCCGCCGCCGAGGTCATAGACCGCGATCGTCTTCGACGTGTCCTTGTCGAGCCCGTAGGCGAGCGCCGCCGCCGTCGGCTCGTTGATGATGCGCAGCACCTCGAGGCCGGCGATCTTGCCGGCGTCCTTGGTCGCCTGGCGCTGGGCGTCGTTGAAGTAGGCGGGGACGGTGATGACGGCCTTCTCGACCTTCTCGCCGAGATAGCTCTCGGCCGTCTCCTTCATCTTCTGCAGGATGAAGGCGGAAATCTGGCTGGGCGAATACTTCTCGCCGCGGACCTCGACCCAGGCGTCGCCGTTCTTGCCCTCGACGATCTTGTAGCTGACCATGCCCTTGTCCTTGGCCACGGTCGGATCGGAGTGCCGGCGGCCGATCAGGCGCTTGACGGCGAAGACGGTGTTCTCGGGATTGGTGACGGCCTGGCGCTTGGCCGGCTGGCCGACCAGCCGCTCGCCGTCATTGGTGAAGGCGACCATCGAGGGCGTGGTGCGGGCGCCCTCGGCGTTCTCGATCACCCGCGGCGTCGCGCCATCCATGATGGCGACGCAGGAGTTGGTCGTTCCGAGGTCGATACCGATGACTTTGGACATGTGCTGCTTTCCTCTCGGCGATATGGGGCCAGGGTCCGGTCGCGGCCCCCTCGGCCCATCCCTGGATTGCGCATTCCGAGCGTCACAGAACCGTGATGGAATGCTTCGGCCGGGTATATAGGCGGGGCGTTTTGGGGCCGCAACCGGCGGGGCAGCGGAATCGCCGGGCGACGAGGACAGAGTGACCGAGCATATCGAAGGATTTGAGGTCCACCGCGAATGGCTGGACGAGGCAGCTCAGCAGGCGATGCTGGGTGACCTCCGCGCCATGATTTCCGCCGCGCCGCTGGTCCGGCCGGTGACGCCCTGGGGCAAGCCGATGAGCGTGCGGATGACCGCCGCCGGACGGCTCGGCTGGGTGATCGAGCGCGGCCGCTATGCCTACGCCGCGCGCCACCCGGAGACCGGGGCGCCCTGGCCGCCGATCCCACAAGGCGTGCTCGACGTCTGGCGCGCCGTCTCGGGCTGGGCGGAGGACCCGGACTGCTGCCTGGTGAACTGGTACGGCGAGAGCGCGCGCATGGGGCTGCACCAGGACCGCGACGAGGGGCGCTTCGACGCCCCCGTGGTCTCGATCTCGCTGGGCGACCCGGCGCGTTTTCGCATCGGCGGCACCACCCGCAAGGGCCCGACCGAGTCGCTGATTCTGCGCTCGGGCGACGTCGCCGTGATGGGCGGCGCGGCGCGGCTCGCCTTCCACGGCGTCGACCGAGTGCTGTTCGGCGAAGGCTCGCTGCTGCCCGAGGGCGGACGCATCAACCTGACGCTGCGCGTGGTTGCGGCCGGGGCCGCCGGGCTCGCCGCGCCTGGCTAAGAGCGGAGGCCACGCTCAGCCCGCGCCGGCGTGGGCGGCGGCGTCGTCGGCCCGCGGCAGCGTCAGCCAGACGTCGAAGACGGTGCCGACGCCGGGCTCGGACGAGACGGCGATGGTGCCGCCCATCGCCTGGACGAGACTGCGCGCGATGGCGAGCCCCAGCCCCGCCCCGCCGTATCGGCGCGACGCGCTGTCGACCTGATAGAAGCTCTCGAAGATGCGGTCTAGGCAGTCCGGCGCGATGCCGACGCCGGTGTCGGCCACGTGGATGGTCAGCGCCACGCTTTCCGCCACCTCGATGCCCTCGAAGGCCACGTCGACATGGCCCGCCTCGGTAAACTTGACGGCGTTCGTCAGCAGGTTAAGCACGATCTGCTTCAGGCGCACCGCGTTCCCTCGCAGGACGGGCAGCGGGTGAGGCTGCGACCGGCGCCGCAGCGCCAGCCCCTTCTCGGACGCGGCGGGCGCGACGATGGCGACGCATTCCCCGATCAGGCGGCCGATGTCGATGTCCTCGGCCACGGCCTGGCAGGGTCCGGCTTCCAGGCGGCTGAGGTCCAGGATGTCGTCCATCAGCCGCAGCAACACCGCGCCGGAACGGGCGATCGTGTCGAGCAGCTCGCGCTGGCGCGCATCGAGCGTCGTCCTCCGCAAGAGCGCGCCGACGCCGAGGATGCCGTTCAGAGGCGTGCGCATCTCGTGGCTCATCCGGGCGACGAACTCCGATTTCTGCTGCACGGCCTGCTCGGCCGCATTGCGCGCCTCGAGCAGATCCGCCTCGCGGCGGAGATCCTCGGTGACGTCGCGGATCGTCATGACGCAGCCGCCGTCGGCCAAGTTGCGCTTTGCAATATCCAGCGTCCGCCCATCGCCCAGCCGGCGCCGCGCATGGGTGGCCGTCTGATCCATGGCAAAGCGCTCGCGCGCCGCAATCTCGGCCTGCCTCTCCTCCGCAGGCAGATGCACGACGTCGACCATGCGGTCGGCAAAGTCGCGAAAATGGATGCCACAAGAGACCGCTGCCGGGTCGATGCCGTAAAGCTGCGGAAACAGATCGTTGAACAGCACGAAGCGGCCGTCGCGGTCGAGCAGGTTGATGCCCTCCGAGACGTTTTCGAGCATCATCTTCATGTATTGCCGCTGACGTTCGATCTCCTGCTCGGCGTGGACGTGGTCGGTGACGTCGGCGTGCACCGAGATCACCTCGTCGCGGATCGTCGTCGCCCGGTAGATGTCGAGCACGCGCCCATCGTCCATGAACCGCCGCTCGACCGGCAGTTCGGGCCGGCCCCAGGCCGACAGGCAACGGGCGACGACCTGGTCCGGCGTCTCGCCTTGCCTGGCGCCCAGCTTTCGCCGCAGCGCCAGCATGTGCAAAACGTCCTCGAGCTCGTCGCCGACGCGGATGTCGCCATCCCCAAGGCCGAACTGCACGAGATAGCTGGCGTTGAAGAAGGCGATCCGCCGGTCGGGCCCGACGACGACCATCCCATCGCGGAGGCTCTCGAGGTAGAGGGTCTGGCCGCCCATCGGCGGCCGGACGTCCGGACCCTGTCGGACGCTTAATAACGGTGTCATGCTTGCTTGCCGGTTCTGCAGCAGGATGGTCGGAAGCGGCGATGCTTCGCGCCGCGAAATTGGTTTGGTGGGCAATTGGCAAACAAATCCTTACCGCGCGGGCGGCCCAGCGCAGGCCGCTGCGGGCGCCGCCGCAGCGTTCCCCTGTGGCCCCTCCGGCCGTCTTGATCTCGCGGGACCGATGGCGCACAAGACCGCCGGACAGCGACCGGGGACACTTCTTATGGCGGCCATGAAGCTCTTGATCCTGCCGGGCGACGGCATCGGCCCGGAGGTTATGGCCGAGGTGCGCAAGATCATCGATTGGCTGGCCGAGCGCCGCGGCCTCGACTTCAGGGTCGAGGAGGACCTGGTCGGCGGCGTCGCCTATGACGCGCACGGCCGCCCGATCTCGGACGAGACGATGGCACGGGCCCAGGCGGCCGACGCCGTGCTGCTGGGGGCGGTCGGCGGGCCGGAATACGATGCGCTCGACTTCTCGCTCAAGCCCGAGCGCGGGCTGCTGCGCCTGCGCAAGGAGATGGACCTCTACGCCAATCTGCGCCCGGCGCGCTGCTTCGACGCGCTGGCGGACTATTCCTCGCTGAAGCGCGAGGTGGTGGCCGGGCTCGACGTCATGATCGTGCGCGAGCTGACCTCGGGCATGTATTTCGGCGAGCCGCGCGGCATCACCGAGCTGAACGACGGCACGCGCGTCGGCATCAACACGCACCGCTATACGACGGACGAGATCCGCCGCGTCGCCCGCTCGGCCTTCGAGCTGGCGCGGCGGCGCCAGAACCGCGTCTGCTCAATGGAGAAGGCCAACGTCATGGAGGCCGGCATCCTCTGGCGCGAGGAGGTGCAGCTCGTCCATGACGAGGAATACCCGGAGGTCGAGCTCAGCCACATGTACGCCGACAACGGCGCCATGCAGCTGGTGCGCAACCCCAAGCAGTTCGACGTGATCGTCACCGACAACCTCTTCGGCGACATCCTCAGCGACTGCGCGGCGATGCTGACGGGCTCGCTGGGGATGCTGCCCTCCGCCTCGCTGGGCGCGCCAATGGCCAACGGGCGTCCGAAGGCGCTCTACGAGCCCGTGCACGGCAGCGCGCCCGACATCGCCGGGCGCGGCATCGCCAATCCCTGCGCCTGCATCCTCAGCTTCGCCATGGCGCTGCGCTATTCCTTCGATCTCGGAGCCGAGGCCGACATGCTCGAAGGCGCGGTCGACGACGTGCTCGACGCGGGCGTCCGCACGGCGGACCTGGCGCCGAAGGGCCGCGAACCCGCCTCGACGGCCGAAATGGGCGACGCGGTCGTCGCGGCTCTGGCGGCGCGCGCCGCCTGACGCCTTCCGCCCCGATGGGGTCGTTCACGCTCGCCGACCTGGTCGGAACGGTGGGCGCGCTGATGGTCTGTGCGGCCTATTTCATGGTCTCGCGCCGGATGGTCGATCCGGAGGGCGCCGCCTATCACCTGGTGAACCTCTGCGGCGCGCTGATGCTGCTTTTCTCGCTGTGGTTCAGGCCGAACCCGGGCGCCATCCTGATCGAGGCGACCTGGGCGGTGATCGCGCTGGCGGCGCTGTTGCGGCTCATTTATGGTCGATCACGTTAACTATTCCGCTCTATCTGAAATATAATTAACTATAGGTCTGCTTTACGTCTGCATGAAAACTATGAGAAAGCCTTCAAAACTGTTGCGATGCTCCAGGCATAGTGAGATAAAGGTGCGCCAAGGGAGATTGACTCTAAGAACCTGTCCTGGAAGTTTCTCAGCGTGCCAAGCGGCGTAGCATGATCTTGATCATGGCGAGCTTGACGAGGGCTTCCGCCGTTCGGGCGAGGTGCTCGTAGTCGCGCGCGAGGCGGCGGTTGCGCCTGATCCAAGACAGGGTGCGCTCGACGATCCAGCGTTTTGGCAGCACGGCGAAGCCCTTCGTTCCGGGTTCGCGGCGCACGATCTCCAGACGCCATCTGCCGGCCGACGCGATGGTCTCGGCGGCCTTCGGCCCCTGGTAGCCCTGATCGGCGAACACGGTCTCGATGAAGGGAAAGCGCCGCCGCGTGCGCTTGTCGAACACCAGCGCGGCGCCGTCGCGATCCTGCAAATTGGCAGGGTGGATCACGACGCGCAGCATCAGGCCGAGCGTGTCGACGAGCACATGGCGCTTGACGCCCTTGGTCTTCTTGCCCGCGTCAAAGCCCGTTTCCTGCGGTTTGCGCCCCCTTTTTCCGCCGATTTGACCGTCTGGCTGTCGACGATCGCCGCACTGGGCTGGGGCGCGCGGCCCTCCGCCTCGCGCAGGGCCGCGTAGAGCGTCTCATGGATGCGATCGAGCGTCCCGTCGTAGCGCCACAGGTCAAAATACGCCCAGACCGTGCTGCGCGGCGGAAAGTCCTTGGGAAGATGCCGCCACTGACAGCCGGTCTCGAGCACGTAAAGCACGCCCTGCAGAACCTCGCGCACATCGACCTCGCGTCGCCGCCCGCCGCGCTTCGCGGGCGGGATGTGCGGCTCGATCAGCGCCCACTCCGCATCGCTCAGATCGCTCGGGTAGCGCAGCCCCCGCCGACCATATCTCTGGCGATCTTCCCCACTCCACATCCGACGCCTCCATCGCTCCCCGGCGCCGGACACAGAATCACAAACGATTCCAGAGACTTAAGGAGTTTCAGGACAGGTTCTAACTGTGGATTGTAGGCATGACGCTCAGTGTACCTAGTGGTTTTTTCCGAACAGCCGCCGCTGCCGCCGCTTTCCTGGCTGTGATCGGCGCTTCTTCGCTCTCCTCCGCTGTAAGCTTCAGCGGCAGCTATCAGATAGACGCTCATAATTCGGGCAACGGGCTGCTTATCCAGATTCAGGAGCTGGCCGACCCGCTGAACTTCGCCCTCAACAGCGTTGGCGACACCTACATGGTGAACCTGTTCAAGATCTGGACAGATGAGTCCGATGTTGGGTGGGACGACACGCAGCCGAAGCCAATTTCGGCTATCTTCAATTTCAGCGCTCCGCAATCGACGGGCGCCGTTTCCGGTACTACCGTGGGCGGCGGCTTCATCTGGCAGGAAGGCCGTCTGACCTGGAATGGTCCTGGGCTCATTGACTTCGGCAACGGCGGCGTACTCCGGATCACGCTGAGTGACGAGGTCTTCAACCGTGGTTTCTTCGGCCTCAACGAGGGCTGGAAGAAGGGAGCGGTCGTCGGGGCGACTTTCGAGCTCGTCAGCGACACCGCGGCCGTTCCCCTCCCGGCATCGCTTCCCCTGCTCATGGCGGGCCTCGGCGGCCTGGCGCTGCTCCGCCGCCGCGGGCGCACCGATGCCTGAAGCGCTCGGCGACTGAAAGATCAGAGCGCGTGCCACGGCGCGCGCTCGTCCGCTTGTCTGCCCGCGATGCCGTGCTGGCAGACGGAACCGCGGGAGCCTGCCGCCGGTTGAAGGTCCGACGCATGTTCCGTGCGAGGACAGAGAATGGCGCAGGATCCCGTGACCAACCCGAAAGTGACCGCACCCGGCAATGCGGAAAAGCCGCCCGAGCAGTGGACGACCGGCGACGAGCCGATGACCGGCGCGCAGGCGAGCTATCTCGAGACGCTCTGCGAGGAGGCGGGCGAAGAGTTTGACCCGGGGCTTACGAAGGCCAAGGCATCGGAGCGGATCGACGCGCTGCAGGAAAAGACCGGGCGCGGCAAGGGCAGGGGCCAGCGGGAGGGCTAGGGGCGCTTCAGCGCACCACGCCGCACGCGCAAGACTGCGCGCCTGACGCCGCACGCGCAAGACTGCGCGCCTGCACGCGGCAGCCCGAGGCGCCTCAGCGCGGCAGGTCGAGCGTGAAGGGCCGGCCCCAGCCGTGCACGAGGTCGTGGGCCTCGATGGTCACGCGGGCGATGCCGGGCGGAATGGCGAGCCCGGTCAGCGAGCGCGTGAAGGGCTGCTCGTCGACATGCGGGTGAAAGAGCTCGCGCACGCCGTAGACGGTTCCGTCCGGTCCGGTCACGCGCCAGCTGTCGGCGTAATGCTCCCAGTTCTCGTCCGCATGCTGGACGGTGACGTCGACGGTCCATGTCTCGCCGGTCCTCGTCGCTTTTGCCGCGACGACGACCGGCTCGCCGGCCAGCGCCTGGCCCGCAAAACAGATGAACAGCAGCAGCACGAGGATCGGCTTGCGGTTGCGGCTCGGCATTGGCATTGCTCCTTGCGCCATCGGCGCCTGCCCACAGCATCCGGGGGTCTGCCGCTGCGCCACTTAGGTTCGACCGGCGCGCCCGGTCAACCGGGCCGCCGTGCTCGCCCTTTCCGCCCCTGCCCGGACTGTGTCCGCCCGTCCCGTTAACGCTGGACGGGCACGTTTAACCCGCCCTTAACGACAAGCGGTCAACAGCTTGGCGGCATTCCTCGCCGGAGCGTTCCTTGGTCACCCGGGCCCATACCGTCGCATTCCTGGGCGTGGAGGCCAAGCCCGTCGAGGTGCAATGCGCCATCGCCCCCGGCCTGCCGGCCTTCAACGTCGTGGGCCTGGCCGACAAGGCGGTGTCGGAATCCAAGGAGCGCGTGCGCGCGGCCATGGCGGCGATCGGCCTCGCCATCCCCCCGAGCCGCATCACGATCAATCTCTCGCCCGCCGACCTGCCCAAGGTCGGATCGCATTACGACTTGCCGATCGCGCTGGCGCTGATGGCGGCGCTGGGCGTCGTGCCGAGCGACGTGGTCGATGGTCACGTCGCCCTGGGCGAGCTCTCGCTCGACGGCGAGATCAAGCCGGTGCAGGGCGCTCTGCCCGCCGCCGTCGCCGCCGCGGCGCAGGATCGCGGCCTGATCTGCCCCGAGGCCTGCGGGCGCGAGGCCGCTTGGGTCGGCGCCTGCGAGATCATAGCGCCCCCTTCGCTGATCGCGCTCGTCAACCATTTCGCCGGGCGCGACCCGCTGCCGGCGCCGGAGCCTGGGCCCGTCTCGGCGCGACACTCGGCCGCTGACCTGATCGACGTGAAGGGCCAGGAGACGGCGCGCCGGGCGCTGGAGGTCGCGGCCGCGGGCAACCACCACATCCTGATGGTCGGCGAGCCGGGCGCCGGCAAGTCGATGCTGGCCAAGCGGCTGACCGGGATCATGCCGCCGCTCGCCCCCGAGGAGGCGCTTGAGGTCGCCATGATCTGGTCGCTCGCCCGCGTGGCCGGGCGGGGCGACATCTGTCGCGAGCGGCCCTATCGCGACCCGCACCACTCGGCGTCGATGGCCTCGATCATCGGCGGCGGCAAGAACGCCGAGCCGGGCGAGATCAGCCTCGCCCATCGCGGCGTGCTGTTTCTGGACGAGTTGCCCGAGTTCTCGCGCGCCGTGCTCGAGGCCCTGCGCCAGCCGATCGAGACGGGCGAGGCGATCATCGCACGGGCCACCGCGCATGTGAAGTATCCGGCGCGCTTCCTGCTGGCCGCCGCGATGAACCCGTGCCGCTGCGGCTATCTGACCGACCCCGGCCGCGCCTGCCCGCGCGCGCCGCGCTGCGGGGCCGACTACCAGGCGCGGCTTTCGGGGCCGCTGCTCGACCGCTTCGACATCCGCATCGAGGTGCCGCCCGTCACCGCTGACGTGCTGACCCTGCCGAACCACGGCGAGGACTCGGCCAAGGTCTCGGCGCGCGTCGTCGAGGCCCGCGGCGTGCAGATGGAGCGCTCGAACGGCGCGCGGCTGACGAATTCCGAGCTCGAGGGCGAGCTGCTCGAACGGGTCGCCGCCCCTGACGACGCCGGCCGGACGATGCTGCAGACCGCCGCCGAGCGCTTCCGCTACACCGCGCGCAGCTATCACCGCGTGCTGCGGCTGGCCCGCACGCTGGCCGACCTAGAAGGCTCCGTGGCGGTGCGAAAGGTGCATGTCGCCGAGGCGATCGGCTACCGCCGCCTGATGGGCTGATCGCGGCCGCAACGGGCTCCACCACCGGGTTTGAGGGAGGCTACTACCAGCCGCGCTGCCCGCCCGCTATCTTCTCCGGTGGCGACAGGACGTCGCCGCAAGCAGGGAGACGTTGGCATGGCGCTGAAGGACAGCTTCACGCCCGACGAGTGGAGGCGCGTTGTCGGTGCGCCGATGCTGGCGGGCATAGCGGTGACCGCCGCCGATCCGGGTGGACTCTGGGGCGCGGTCAAGGAGGGCACCGCCACGGCCAGTGCGCTGCGCACGGGCGCCGGTGCCTCCGACGGGTTGGTCAAGGAGGTGGCGTCGGCCTACGAGAGCTCCGAGGGCCGCGACATGGCGCGCGGCGCCCTGAAGGGGCAGACCAGCGGCAGGAACCCGGCCGAGATCGTCGACGCGGCGGTCGCCGAGCTCGGCGCGATCGCCGGCCTGGTGACCGCCAAGGCGCCGGCGGAGGCGCCGGCCTTCAAGGCGTGGCTGAAGGAGATCGCGGCCAAGGTGGCGGAGGCCGGCACCGAGGGCGGCTTCCTCGGCTTCGGCGGCGTCAAGGTCTCGGATGCCGAGAAGGCGACGCTCGACCGCGTGGGCGCCGCGCTGGCCTGAGCCTGACCCTCGCTGTGGTCGAGGGCGGAAGACCGACCGCCAAGCAACGGCCGCCGCGCGCCCTGCGGTTGCGGGGCGGCCGCCTCTGCGGCACTGTCACCCCTAGGACGGGCAGAATGGCGCGGGCGAGGAAGGCGGCGATGAACCGGATGGCAGAGCTTCAGGGCGCCGAGATCGCGTCGGTTGGCGAGGCCATCCCCGACAGCGCCGGGCTGAACTTCTACCGCGCCGATCCTGACCTGCCGGCGCTGATCGCGCATTATGTCGACGCCAGGCTCGCCGGGGTGCTCGTCGAGCGGCTCGAGCGGCTGGGCGCGCTCGTCGGCGGCCGTCTCGACCGGCTCGCCGCGACGGCCGACCGGAACGGCCCGGCGCTGGTCCCCCGGACCCGGCGCGGCGAGGATCGCGACCGGGTGGACAAGCACCCTGCCTATGAGGAGATGGAGCGCATCGCCTTTGGCGAGCTCGGCCTCGCGGCGATGTCGCACCGCGCGGGCGTCTTCGGCTGGGACGCGCCGCTGCCGCCCGTCGCCAAGTACCTCGTCACCTATCTGTTCGCGCAAGCCGAGTTCGGGCTGCTCTGCCCCGTCTCGATGACCGACAGCCTGACGCGCACCCTGCGCAAGTTCGGCGACCCGGCGCTGGTCGCGCGCTATCTCGGCGGCCTCGAGGCCCAGGACACGGACGCACTGCTGCAGGGGGCGATGTTCATGACCGAGCAGGGGGCGGGCTCGGACGTCGGCGCGACGGCAGTGCGGGCCGACCCCGCGCCGGACGGCTCGTGGCGGCTGACGGGCGAGAAATGGTTCTGCTCGAACGCCGACGCCGATCTGGCGATGGTCCTGGCGCGCCCGGCGGGCGGCCCTGCCGGGCTGCCGGGCGTGTCGCTGTTCCTGCTGCCCAAGGTGCTGCCGGAGGGGACGCGCAACGCCTATCGGATCGTGCGGCTCAAGGACAAGCTCGGCACCCGCTCGATGGCCTCGGGCGAGATCTCGCTGATGGGCGCCACGGCCTGGATGATCGGCGCGCCCGGCGACGGTTTTCGCCAGATGGCCGATATGATCAACAATTCCCGGCTCTCGAACGGCGTGCGCTCGGCGGGGATGATGCGCCGGGCCGTCACCGAGGCGCTCTACATCGCGCACAACCGGCGCGCCTTCGGCCAGCGCCTGGTCGACATGCCGCTGATGCGCCGGCAACTGGCGAAGATCGTCGTGCCGGCCGAGCAGGCGTGCACGATGATGTTTCTGACGGCCGAGGCGCTGCGCCGCTCGGATGCCGGCGACGACGGCGCCTATCCGCTGCTGCGCATCCTGACGCCGCTGATCAAGTTTCGCGCCTGCCGCGACGCCCGCCGGGTGACGGGCGACGCGATGGAGGTGCGCGGCGGCTGCGGCTATATCGAGGAGTTCCCTGACGCGCGCCTGGTGCGCGACAGCCATCTCGGCTCGATCTGGGAGGGGACCTCGAACATCGTGGCGCTCGACGTCATGCGCGCCGGCCGGCGCGAGAGCTCGTTCGACGCGCTCGAGGCACATGTCGCCCGGCTGGCGGGACCGGATCCCGCCCTGCCCGAATTGCAGGGTCTCGCCGCCAGGGCCTTCGCGCTGGCCCGCCGCGCGGCCGAGGGGCCGGTGCCCGAGCTCGCCCGCCAAGCGGCGACGGCGCTTTACAACGTCACGACCGCGGCAGGCTTTCTCGCCGAAGCGCGGGCGCTTGGCAGCGATCGGCGCGCGGCGCTCGCCCGGCTGGTGGTGCGGCACAGGCTCGGCGTCCAGGACCCGCTCGCGCCGGAGATGGCCGATCCGGCCCTCGACACGGCGGTGCTGCACGATCCCGGCCGGGCAACAGCCTGAACGCATTTGTTTGCAGCCGGCCAATGGCTGGACCGCCTGGCCGAACCAACGCACGTCGACGCCTTGTTCGGCAACGGCCAGCGCGAGGATGCTGCGGCGGCTTGCGAGAAGGGCGCACCAGAGGCCGCACTTATCACATAGTACATAGCAGAACGCGGCCTCCTGCTATGTGATGGCCCCGCCGCTCGGGAGTTGGCTGAGATGGGTCGGCGCGCCTCCCGATCGGCGCCCACCCCAGATTGCGGGAACGCGAATGCAGAAGGACGGCAATACGGCTGAAAAGCGGCTGCGCCGGCAGCAGAAGGCGCTGGCCGAGTTCAGCCTGCTCGCGTTCCGCTCCAATGATCTCGACGAGATCCTGCACCGGGCGGCCGAGCTCGTCTCGCATGGCCTCGATGTCAGACGAACCAAGGTCCTTGAACTGCTGCCCGGCGGCAAGGAACTTCTGCTTCGCGCAGGTGTGGGTTGGAATCCCGGCGTCGTCGGCTCGACCACTTTCGGCGCGGATGATGACTTGCCGGCCGGCTACGCGCTTTCACACGACGAACCGGTCGTCTCGCCCGACCTCGACTCCGAGACGCGTTTCGAGATCCCCCAGGTCCTCTGGGATCACGGCATCAAGAGCATGGTCAACGTCATCATCGCCGGCGAGCAGGGGCCGTTCGGGGTGCTCGAGGTGGACGCTTCCAGGCCCCGGCAGTTCGATGAAGACGACATCGCCTTCCTCGCGACCTATGCGAACCTGCTCGCCGCGGCCGTCGATCGCCACCGAACCCACACCGGCCTGGAGGATTTCGGCACGCGAGAAGGATGTCCTGATCGACGAGCTCGCGCACCGCGTGAAGAACCTGCTGGGACTTGTTCAATCCCTCGCAAAGCAGACGGCCGCCGATGATGCTGGCGCACGGGCGTACCAGGAGGCCTTCCTGAGCCGCCTCGGCGCGCTTGCCCAGGCCGAGAACGTCATCTTCGAGGCCGAGGGCAAGAAGATCGAGCTCGAGCGGCTGGTTGCCCGCTCGCTCGAGCCGTTCGAGAACGCCCGAGCCGGCAAGATCGTCATCGAAGGTCCTCCGCAGCGCGTTCCCGCCCGATCGGGCCGCATGCTCGGGCTCGCCCTGCACGAGCTCGGGACGAATGCGATCAAGCATGGCGCGCTCTCGCACCCGGATGGCGAGGTCCGCATATCGTGGTCGGTCCGGGACGCGGAAGGCGGGCGCCGGGTCGAGCTCTGCTGGATCGAGCGCGGCGGTCCCCCCGTCAGGCCACCGGAGCGCCAGGGCTTCGGCACCCGGTTGCTGACCACGCTGGTCAGCTACGAGCTCGGCGGCGACGCGGAACTCGACCACGCCGCCGGAGGTTTGCAGTACCGGCTTGTATTTCCTTTGAGCGACTGACTCGAAACTCTGCCGAGCGTGCGATTATGCTAATTGGATACCGGATTCTCGTTGTCGAGGACGAGGCCTTCCTGGCGATGGACCTGCAGCACGGGCTCTCGGCGCACGGCGCCGAGGTGATGGGCCCGGTGGGCACGGTCGACGACGCTTTGGCGTCGCTCTCGGCGAAACTCCCGGATGCCGCGGTGCTCGACGGCAACCTGAGGGGCGCCTGGTCGACTCCGGTCGCCGACGCGCTGCAAAGGTCGGCCGTGCCGTTTATTCTCGTCACCGGATACGAGCCCAGGCACTTCACGCATTCCGCCATGCGAGACGCCCCGATCCTGTCGAAGCCCGCCCACATGGGCGATCTCGTCCATGCGCTTAGGGGCGTGCTGTCTGCGAAGCGGTGAGGGAGCCGGCTGCGCCGAGCGTGCTCCACAACAACATTCCTGGCGAACGACCGGCGTGAAGCTCACTGGCCCGCCGGCCGGACGGCGAGCCAGATCGTATGGCGAGCGCCGCGCCCCGTCCGGCTGGCGCGGACGGTCCTTGCCTCCGCCTCGAAGCCGCAGCGGCGGAGCCGCCGCGTGAAGCCTTGGTCCGGCGCGGCCGACCAGACGGCGAGGACGCCGCCCGGCGCCAGTGCGCGGCGCACCGCGCGTAGGCCGGTCTCGCCGTACAGGGCATCGTTCGCCGGGCGGGTGAGCGCCTCCGGGCCGTTATCGACGTCCAGCAGGATAGCGTCGTACCGCCCTGCCCGCTCCCGGATGATCTCGGCCACGTCCGCCACCTGCAGTTCCAGCCGCGGATCGGCCAGGCTGTCGCCGAAGAGCTCCGCCATCGGACCGCGCGCCCAAGCGACGAGCTCCGGCACGATCTCGGCCACCACGAGGCGTGCGTCCGGGCCGGCCGCGGCCTGCGCGGCGCGCAGGGTAAAGCCCATTCCCAGCCCGCCGATCAGGACGCGTGGCGCCGGCTTGCCCGAGATCTGCGCCAAAGCGAGGCTCGCGAGCGCCTCCTCCGATCCGCTCAGGCGGCTGTTCATCAGCTCCGCTCCGTCGATCCGGATGGAGAATTCCTCGCCGCGCCGCATAAGGCGCAGCACGCCGCCATCCGGGGTCGTCGCGGTCTCGAGGTGGATCCACGGAAGCACGCGATACCCTTGGGTCAGCCGTCCTTGGGACGCCGCTTGCTGTCCCCCGACCGCTCCGAACCCTCCGGCCTCGTGCGCGGCTTTCGGGTCGGATCATGCGGTTCTCCGTCCGCGGGCGGCCCGTCGCTGGGCGAGACCGTGATGCCGTTCTCCAGCGTGCGCTCGGGCCCGAGCGCGGCAAGGAAGGCGTCGGCGCGGTCGGCGGAGATTTCGACGAGCGTGACGTTGCGCTGCAGGCGGATCGCGCCGACATCCCGGCGGCTCAGGCCGCCGGCGCCGCAGATCAGCGGCAGCAGCCAGCGCGGCTCGGCCTTCTGCCGGCGGCCGACCGACAGCGTGAACCAGGCGCTCGGCCCGAACGCCTCGCGCGGCGGGCGCACAGTGTCGGGACCGGCAAGTTCGACCAGTTCCTCGGGCGCGGCCAGCCCGCCGCGCAGGCGGCGTAGAAAGGCGGCCGCGACGCGCTCGGGCCCGTGCCGCTCGAGCAGCGCCGCGACCAGCGCCTCCTCCTCCACCGTCACTGATTCGGCGAGGGTCGGATCGGCAAGTATGCGAGCATCGTCTGCGGCGAGGATCTCGGCCGGCGAAGGCGGCGCCGACCAGGTCGCGCCGACCCCGGCCGCGGCCAGCAGCGCCTCGGCGCGGCGGCGGGCGCGGTGCGGCACGATCAGCGCGCTGATCCCCTTGCGCCCGGCGCGGCCGGTGCGCCCGCTGCGGTGCAGCAGCGCTTCCCGGTTGCCCGGCAGGTCGGCGTGGATCACCAGCTCGAGCGCCGGCAGGTCGATGCCGCGGGCCGCGACATCCGTGGCGACGCAGACCCGCGCCCGCCCGTCCCGCATCGCCTGCAGCGCGTGCGTTCGCTCGCTCTGGCTCAGCTCGCCGGACAGCGCGACGACCGAGAAGCCGCGATTGGTGAAGCGCGCCGCCATATGGCTGACCGCGGCGCGCGTCGCGCAGAAGACCAGCGCGCTCGAGGCGTCGTGAAAGCGCAGGAGGTTATAGATCGCGCCTTCGCGGTCGCTGGGGGCGACCGGGTAGGCGCGGTACTCGATGTCGGCATGCTGATCGCGCTCGCCCGCGGCGACGATGCGCAGGGCGTCGCGCTGGAAGCGCTGGGCGAGTGCCGCGATGGCGCGCGGCACGGTGGCCGAGAACAGCAGCGTGCGGCGGTCGCTCGGGGCGGCGCCGAGGATGAACTCCAGGTCCTCGCGAAAGCCGAGGTCGAGCATCTCGTCGGCCTCGTCCAGCACCACCGCCCGCAGCGCCGTCATGTCGAGGGCGCCGCGTTCGATGTGGTCGCGCAGGCGCCCCGGCGTTCCGATGACGACATGGGCGCCCTGTTCCAGAGCCCGTCGCTCGGCGCGCGGGTCCATGCCGCCCACCGAGGACGCCATCACGGCGCCCGCCTGCGCATAGAGCCATTCGAGCTCGCGGCGGACCTGCAGCGCCAGCTCGCGCGTCGGCGCCACCACCAGGGCGAGCGGCGCGTCCGCGCCGCCGAACCGGTCCGCGCCGGCGAGCAGCGTGCCCGCGATGGCGAGCCCGAAGGCGACCGTCTTGCCCGACCCAGTCTGCGCCGAGACGAGCAGGTCGCGTTCGCCCGCCCCTGGCTCGAGCACCGCCTGCTGCACGGGCGTGAGCTCGGTATATCCCCGTGTCGTCAGGGTACGGGCGAGCACGGGATGGATTTCTGGAGATTGGATCATGAATCGCGAGGCGGCTGCGACGGCAACGCCGTCAGGAGTACGCTTGGGCGGATCTGCCATCCTCGGCCCCGAGAGGAACCCGCGTCGGCCACACTGCCTCGATCTCTCCAACAGTTTCCCATCGGCTGCCGATTAACGGGGGCCGGTGCGCGCTACAAGGTTGCTGTTGCAGAAACGATGCTGCCTTGCATGGTTTGCTGGACCCCAGGCGTTCCCGGCGGGATTCAGTTCGGGGCGATCATCGGCGGCAGCGGCGGGAGCGTGATCGTACCAGTCGCTGACTTTTGACAATTCGCTGCGCCGCTTGTGGCCGAAGGCCGCGCCCTTCCGGCCCGACGCGAGCTCCGGCATTGCGGCGGGTGCGGTTGGCGGCGTATCAGGGCGCAACGCGAACGGCAGCCGCGGAGATCGGCGATGGACCAGAAGCTCAGCCATGTGAGCGGACCCGAGACGCCCCCGCTCCTCGAGATGACCATTGGCTCCGCGCTCGATTGCGCCGTCGAGAGATGGGGCGGACGCGAGGCGCTGGTCGCACCGGCACAGGGACGGCGGCTCAGCTGGGCCGAGCTCGGCGCGGAGGTCGACACGATCGCCGCCGCCTTCGTGGCGCTCGGCCTCGGCCCTGGCGACCGGATCGGGGTCTGGTCGCTCAACCGCGTGGAATGGACGCTGACGCAGTTCGCCGCCGCCCGCGCCGGCCTGGTACTGGTGACGATCAACCCGGCCTACCGGCTGCACGAGCTGGACTATGCGCTGAACAAGGTCGGCTGCGCCGCCGTCGTCATCGCCCCGCCCTTCAAGACCAGCGACTACGGCGCGCTGATGTCGAAGCTGGCGCCAGAGCTCGCGACCGCCCAGCCGGGGCAGCTGCGCGCCGCGCGCGTGCCGGCCTTGCGCACCGTGATCCAGATGGGCGAGGCCCGTCTCCCCGGCGCGCTCGCCTTCGACGACCTGCCGGGGCTCGTCCGGCCCGAGCACCGCGACGAGGTGAAGGCCCGCGGCGCCGCCGTCCGGCCCGGTGACGCGACCAACATCCAGTTCACCAGCGGCACGACCGGCAGCCCGAAGGGCGTGACGCTCAGCCACCGCAACATCCTGAACAACGGCTATCTCACCGGGCTCGGCATCCGGCTGACCGAGGCGGACCGGATCTGCATCCCCGTGCCCCTCTACCACTGCTTCGGCATGGTGATGGGGAATTTGGCGGCGCTGACGCTCGGCGCGGCGATGGTCTACCCCGGCGAGGGCTTCGATCCGCTGGCGACGCTGGAGACCGCGGCGGCCGAGCGCTGCACGGCGCTCTACGGCGTGCCGACGATGTTCATCGCCGAGCTCGATCACCCGCGCTTCGCCGAATTCGACCTCTCCTCGCTGCGCACCGGGATCATGGCGGGCTCGCCCTGCCCGATCGAGGTCATGCGCCGGGTGAACGCCCGCATGAACATGCGCGAGGTCACGATCGCCTACGGCATGACCGAGACCAGCCCCGTCAGCTTCCAGAGCGCGACCGACGACCCGCTCGAGCGCCGCGTGTCGACCGTCGGCCGCGTCCACCCGCATGTCGAGGTCAAGATCGTCGACCTGGAAGGCCGGACCGTGCCGCGCGGCCAGCGGGGCGAGCTCTGCACCCGCGGCTATTCGGTGATGCTCGGCTACTGGGACGATCCGGAACAGACCGCGGCGGTGCTCGACGCCGAGGGCTGGATGCATTCGGGCGACCTCGCGACGATCGACGCCGAGGGCTATGGCAACATCGTCGGGCGCATCAAGGACATGGTGATCCGCGGCGGCGAGAACATCTATCCGCGCGAGATCGAGGAGTTCCTCTATCGCCACGAGGCGATCCGCGACGTGCAGGTGTTCGGCGTGCCGGACCCGCGCTATGGCGAGGAGCTCTGCGCCTGGATCATCCTCAACGAAGGGCATGAGTTGACGGCCGAGGATGTCCGCGCCTTCTGCCAGGACCAGATCGCGCACAACAAGATCCCGCGCCATATCAGGTTCGTCGACGAATTCCCGGTCACCGTCACGGGCAAGGTCCAGAAGTTCGTCATGCGCGACCGGATGGGGCTGGAACTCGGCGTCTCGCAAGATCGGACTGCTTGAGAGTTGCGTGCCGGAGAGGCCTGCGCGGGACGCGATGATCCACTTTCGCCTGGCGGACTCGTCGCGCCAGCCTCGCTGGCCGGAGCCCTGACCGCCTGCGACGCGAACTATCCCCACCATTGCAGTGCGGCTCGGTTTATGGCCTTGTCCCGCACGGTACGGTCGGGAGCAAGAGTGCCGCTGCGATGAAGATCACCGCCAATGTTTTGGGCTGGCGCCGCGCCGGCATGCGCGGCTCGGAGGGCCCGGCTTGGCCCGACGAGGCATGAACGACGCCACTCCGGGGGGCGCCGGGACGGCGGCACCAGCGGCGGCACCAGGGGCGGCGCACATGCCGGCTCACGCGCCGCACGGGGCGACGCAAGGATCCCGCTTCGCGGCCGAGCTCGCCGCCTTCCGCGCCGCGCATCCCGCGGCCGCGGCGGCCGAGGTCTTCGTCGTCGATCTGAACGGCCAGGCGCGGGGCAAGCTGGTGCCGCTCGACACCCTCGCCAAGCTCGGCAAGGGTTCGATGAAGATGCCCGCCTCCACCGCCGGCCTCGACATCTTCGGCGAGGACGTCGAGGAGGCCGGTATCGCCATCCAGACGGGCGATCCGGACGGCGCGCTCGACCCGGTGCCGGGCTCGCTCGGGCCGATGCTCTGGGCGGCGCGCCCCACCGCGCAGGTGCAGGCGACGATCCGCATGCCGGACGGCGCCCTCTCCGATTTCGACCCTCGCAACGTGCTCGCGCGCGTCGTGGCCGAGGCCGCGACGCGCGGGCTGACCCCCTGCGTGGCGCTCGAGCTCGAATTCTTCCTGATCGACCCGCGCGAGCCCTGCCCGCCGATGCATCCCTCCGGCGGTTTCCGGCTGTCCGCCAACCAAGTCTACGACCTCGAGCTCTTGCGCGCCTTCGAGCCCGTCATCGCCCGCATGACCGAAGCCGCGCACGCGCTCGGCGCGCCCGCCGAGACGGTGATCGCCGAATTCGGCACCGGCCAGTTCGAGGTCAACCTCCTCCACATGGCCGATGCGTTGGCCGCCGCCGACAAGATGGTCGCGCTGAAGCGGGCGATCCGCGGCGTGGCGCGCGCCGAGGGGCTGGATGCGACCTTCATGCCGAAACCCTATGGCGACCGGGTCGGCTCCGGCCTGCACATGCACCTGAGCCTGCTCGACGCCGCCGGCAACAACCTCTTCGATGCCGCCCTGGAGCCGGCGACGAGCCCGCGAAACGCGTCATCGCCCGGCTCGGCCGGCCGATCTGCGGCCGAGGGGGATGCCCCTGCCCAGCCGGGGCGTGACGCGGCACGGCCGCAATCGGCGCCGCCGAACGACCTAATGCGCCACTCAATGGCGGGCATGCTGCGGCACATGGCCGACTGCCAGCTGGTTTTCGCGCCGCACCTGAACTCGTACCGGCGCATGGTGCCGGGCAGCTTCGTCCCCGTCGAGGCGCACTGGGCCTTCGACAACCGCGGCTCGGCGCTGCGCCTGCCCGAGACGGCGGGCCCCGGCGCGCGCATCGAGCACCGCGTCGCGGGCTCGGACGCCAACCCCTATCTCGTGACCGCCGCCGTCCTCGCCGCGGCGCTCGCCGGACTCGACGAGCGCGCCGAGCCGCCGCCGCCCCTTCAGGGCCAGATCGTCCCCGGCCAGGGCGAGCCGTTGCCGCTCTCCTGGGCCGCGGCCGAGCGGCGCTTCTCGCGCTCCGGTTTCGTCGCCCGCTGGCTCGGCGAGAAGTTCCGCCACGTCTACGGCGCGCAAAAGCGCCAGGAGCTGGCGCATATGCTGGCCCTCGTCACCGACCGCGAATACGAGGTCTACCTGCGCCGGGTGTGATCGAAGGATGAGCACCCTTGCACGCGTGCACGGTCGTTCTTTGCAGGTTTTACGGCAGGGTAGGAACAGGAACCGGTTCCTATGCAGCGTCGATACGCCGGAGCGCGTCTCAGGCGTCGATGCGGCGCGCCCCCGATTCGGCTGCGGCCTCGACCCGGGCCACCCGGGCGCGCATCTCGTCCGGCCGCAGCAGGCCGCTCGTCGTGTCGAGGTGCTCGACCACGCTCGACGCGTTCACCGCCGCCTCGCGCATCGCCGCCTCGGGCGCCATCCCCTCGGCCAGCGCCGCCGACAGCGTCGAGCAAAAGCCGTCGCCCGCGCCCGCTGTGCCCTGCACCTCGGCCGGCACGATCGGGTGCCAAAGCACGGCGTCGGGCGTGCCGAGATAGGAGCCGTCCTTGCCGTCGGTGATCGACACCCAGCGCGGCCCCGCCGCCCGCACGGCCCGCATGAATCGCACCAGCCCCATATGAAAGCCGCCAAAGCTCAGGCCCCGGCGCACCAGCGGCGGCGCATCGGCCGGCGCCGCGGCGTCGGGTCCCTCGGCGTGCGGCGCGAAGCAGGGCACCAGCGCCTCGGCCTCGGCGCGATTGATGTTGAGCAGATCGAGGTTCTCCAGCGCTGCCAGGAACCCAGCCGTCCGCGCCGTCAGCTGCCGGATGCCGGGGTTGGCCGCCACGGTCGCCCCGGCCGCCTTGGCCTGCTGCAGGATGTGGGGGAAGCAATCGGCCAATTCGTTCGACAGCGGCCCGACATAGACGAGGTCGAAGCCGCCGAACGCCTCGGCCGGCAGCTCGTCCACCCGGATCGTCTCGTTGGCGCCGCGGTGCACGAAGATCGAGGCGTTGCGGTCGTGGCTCGCGATCATCACCGCCTTGCCTGTCGCCGTCCCGGCGGCCTCGATCAGCCGCGCCTTGATCCCCTCGCTGTCGAGGTGCCGGCGCACCTCGTCGGCCGCCGGGTCATTCCCCGTCTTGGCGGTCACCGCCGCAGCCCAACCACGCCGCGCCAAGCTTACCGCCGTGTTGCAGGCGCCGCCGCCGACATGCCAGGTGATCGCCTTGGCCGGCACCTTGCGGCCGGTCTCGAGCATAAGATAGGTCTTGCCGTCGTTGCTGAAGCTCGCCTGCTCGATGTCCTCGGACGCCACCAGCGTGACGGTGTCGATCATCGCCGAGCCGATGTGCAGCGATCGCATTCAACCTCCCCGTGCTCGCCGTGGGCTCCCCCGTGGTGCTGCCGCGTGGTGCTGCCCCGTGGTGCTGCCCCGTGGTGCTGCCCCTGGTGCTGCCCCGTGCTGCCCCGTGGTGCTGCCCCGTGGTGCTGCCCCGTGGCGCGCCCTTTCGGGAACGGGCCGGCGACGCTGACCGTTCCCTCCCTGACATCGGGGGCGGGTGCCCTAACTCAGATGCAAACGCAAGGGGTGAGACATTGAAACGTTACGATCCGCAGGATCCGCGCGCCAACGAGCCAGGCGACCATCCGGTGAACGCCGAACGCAAGGGCAATTGGCGCGTCGCGGCCGTTAGCACGGGCTTGGCCTTCGTCGTCGTGATCATCATCGGCTTCGCCTTCGGCTGGATCTATTGATGAAACCGCCATGCTCGTGACGCCCACGGTCGTGGAGGTCGCCACCGACAACCCCGCCGTGCACGCCTTCGAGATCAGGGGCGGCACGCGGCCCGAGGACATCAGCGCCATGGCGCGTCACATGGAGGCGGTCTTCGACGAAGCCGAGACGGCGGGCGGCGGCGTCTCGATGCTGCTGCGCATGCGCGATTACGACATGGGCGACGCCTATCGGTCGGCAAGTTTCGAGACGCTGAAGGCGCAGATGCGCTCGCCCTGGCACGTCGAGAAATACGCCGTCATCGGCGCGCCTCCGGCGGCGCGGGCGATGATCGAGACCATGGCGCCGCTGATGCCGGTCGACGCCCGCACCTTCGAGCCCGAGCAGGAGGCCGAAGCCTGGGCCTTCGTCGGCGCCCGGCCCCGCTGAGGCCAGCGTCCAGCCTGTCTCTCCCAAGGCTCGACCGGGGTGTCTTCGGGAATGCCAGGAGATCGCCGGGTCGAGCCGGGCAATGATAATGCGGCTGTGATCGCTGCCGAAAAAGTCAGCCAGCCGCCTCGATCTTATCCTGCGTGCGGGTCTCGAAGTCGCTGGCCGCGTGGCGCTCGCGCAGCTGCTGCTCCAGCGGACCGTTGATGCGGTTGACCATGCGGCCGCGCTTCACCGCAGGACGGGCGCCGACCTCCTCGGTCCAGCGCACGACGTTCCCGTAGCTCTGGGCATCGAGGAACTCGGCGGCATTGAAGCCCTCGCCGCTATAGAGCGCGCCGGTCGTCAGCACGCCGTACCAGGGCCAGATCGCCATGTCGGCGATGGTGTACTCGTCGCCGCAGACGAAGCGCCGGTCCGCCAGATTGCGGTCGAGCACGTCCAGCTGGCGCTTCACCTCCATGGTGTAGCGGTCGATCGGGTACTCCATCTTCTCGGGCGCATAGGCATAGAAATGGCCGAAGCCGCCGCCGAGATAGGGCGCCGAGCCCATCTGCCAGAACAGCCAAGAGAGGCACTCGGCGCGCTCCGACGTGTCCTGCGGCACGAAGGCGCCGAACTTCTCGGCCAGATAGAGCAGGATCGCGCCCGACTCGAAGACGCGCGTCGGCTTGGCCAGGCTGTTGTCGACCAGCGCCGGGATCTTGGAATTCGGGTTGATGTCGACAAAGCCGCTGCCGAACTGGTCGCCCTCGCGAATGTTGATCACCCAGGCATCGTACTCCGCGCCACAGTGCCCTGCTGCCAACAGCTCCTCCAGCAGCACCGTCACCTTCACGCCGTTCGGCGTCGCCAGCGAATAGAGCTGCAGCGGATGCTGGCCGACCGGCAGCTCCTTCTCGTGCTGGGCGCCGGCAGTCGGGC
Organism: uncultured Alphaproteobacteria bacterium; assembly: GCA_963822985.1. Taxonomy (GTDB): domain Bacteria; phylum Pseudomonadota; class Alphaproteobacteria; order Rhodobacterales; family Rhodobacteraceae; genus Thermohalobaculum. Next base: position 80,000 of record CAWGJU010000008.1, read on the forward strand.
GGTTGATGTTGGCGAACTGGCCGCCGCTCGGCGCGTCCGGGGTCCAGACCTTCGGCGGCTGGTAGGGGGTGGCGTCGTTCATGGCTGTTCTCCGCTTTTCCGTCGAGCGAACTACACTGCTGCCCCTCTAGCTGGGGAGAGATCCGCCATTGGCAATGGGAAATGCCGCGTCGTGCACGGCAGATCCGCAAAATCACGGGAGTGCTGTCGCGGGATGTTGAACGGGGCGCCGACGGCAAAGCCGGCGCCCCGATCCCGGATCAGTGCGGCGTCAGGAGGCGATCTTGCCTCCACCCTCCTTGGTGATCACCACCACCGAAGGCCGGGGCGGCATGCCGTCCTGGAAGTCAGGCCAGCGGGTCGAGGGATCCTCGAAGGTCGAGTCGCGGCCGAACTCGGGCCATTCCTTGCCGCCGTCCCCCGGATGCTGCACAGCCAGGAACAGCGCCTCGTCGTCTTGCGTAAAGCTCGGCCCGCACATCTCGGCGCCGACCGGCACGCGGTAGAACAGCTTGGAGGTGGCGCGCATATCGCCCTGGGTCTCGACCGCGAAGAGACCGTCAGTGCGCCCCGAATAGTCATAGCTGTTGCCGTCCGTCGCGACCCACAGCCGCCCGTCGGCGTCGATGGCGCAGTTGTCCGGGCTGCCAAACCAGCCGTTCGCCGTGGTGGCCGACGAGAAGCTGGCGCCGACATCGGCGACGCTGGGGTCGCCGCACTTCAGCAGGATGTCCCATGTCATCGTGTCGGCGGCGAAGTCGCCGTCGGTCGCCGTCATCTCGATGATGTGGCCGAAGGCATTGGTCGCGCGCGGGTTGGCCGCGTTCTCGTCGCCCGGCTTGCGCTTGGTGTTGTTGGTCAGCATCGCATAAACTCGGCCAGTTTTGGGGTCGGCCTGCACGTCCTCGGGCCGGTCCATCGGCGTCGCCTCGAGATAGTCGCCGGCCAGCCGCGTCTTGATCAATACCTCGCCCTGGTCGGCAAAGCCGTTCTCGGCCGTCAGCGGGCCTTGCCCATGCACCAGCGGCATCCAGATCAGCGTCCCGTCGGCGTCATAGCGCGCGACGGAAAGCGTGCCCTCGTCGAGGATGTCGGGGTCGGGGTTGGCCGCGTCGAAGACGGCGTCGGTGACGAAGCGATAGACATAGTCGAAGCGCTCGTCATCGCCCATGAAGACGACGATGCGGCCGTCCTTGTTGACGACGGTCTCGGCGCCTTCGTGTTTGAACCGGCCGAGCGCCGTCCGCTTGACCGGCGCCGAGCTCGGATCGCGCGGGTTCACCTCGACCACCCAGCCGAAGCGGTTCGGCTCGTTCGGCTCCTTGGTGACGTCGAAGCGGTCATAGAACCGGCCCCAGGCGTACCACCCGGCCGGGACGCCATAGCGCGAGTAGAGCGCTTTCACGGTCTCGTCCGAGATCCCCTCCTGTTCCGAGGCCGACGAGGCGTCGGGCCCCATGAAATAGCCGTTGAAGTTCTCCTCGGCCATCAGCCAAGTGCCCCAGGGCGTCACCCCGCCGGCGCAGTTGTTGACCGTGCCGCTGACCTTGGTGCCGGTCTGGTCGGCGCCGGTCTTCAGCATCCGGTGCCCGGCGGCCGGGCCCGAGACGGTCATCTCGGTCATCGGCGTGATGCGGCGGTTGTACTTGCCATCGACCACGGTCTGCCACTCGCCGTCATCGCCCCGCCGGATTTCAATTACCGTGCCGCCATGCGCGGCCATCTCGACATCGACCAGCTCCTTGGTCATGCCGGCGAAGTCGGCGTCGTCCTCGACGCCGAGGCCGGGGAACATCAGCTCCTCGTTCGTGTATTCGTGGTTGACGACCAGCAGCTTGCGGTTCGCGTCGCCCGGCGCGTCGGGGTGCGGGATGACGCCGATGAAGTCGTTGTTATAGCCGAACTGCTTCAACTGCGCGCCGGCCGTCTGGTTGGCCGGGTCGAAAGGGGGCGCGCCGGGCAGGACCGGGTCGCCCCAGCGGATCAGCACCTTCTCGCGATAGCCGGGCGCGACCGCCGAGTTGGCGGTGACCTCGGCCTTGATTTCCTCGAAGTCGAAGGCGCTGGCACCCGTCGCGGCACGGGCGCCGCCCGAGCGAAGCGCGGCCGTGCCGAAGACCGCGGCGATGGCGGTGCAGCCGAGCGCGCCCCGCATAAGGTCGCGGCGGCTGAAGCGCGTCGCGATGACGTCGCCCATGGTCGGCGCGGTCGAGGGGCTGCGGCCGTGGTCCTCCGCGGCATCGGCCCGCTGCGACCGGGTGCTCGGAGTCTCGGTTCGTGAACTTCATCTGCTATACCTCCTGTCTGGCTCGTCGCCTCGGCGAGACTCCCTGCGCCCGCGACCTCCCAGAAACCTAGCCGACGAGTGCGAAGTTTCGTTGACAGCCGAACGGTAGAATCAAGCGCTGGTCGCCGCCCTTGCTCGCCCATCGCCAAGCGCCGCGCCTCCGCCGCGGCCCGGCGGCGGCACCACGCCTGGCCGACGCAGGTCACACGCTTGCGGTGGCCCGGTGCGCCGGTCACCCCGCCCGGCGCGGCCGCAGGATGTGCGGGTGCGCCCCGTCATAGAGCGCGCTGTCGCGGAACCCTTCCGCTGCCAGCGCCGGACCCAGCAGGATCAGCGCCGTGCGCGTGATCTTCTCGGCCCGCACCCGGTCGCGCACCGTCGCCAGCGTCGCCTGCACGAACTTCTGGTCCGGCCAGCCGACCCGGTAGGCGACGACGACCGGACAGTCCGCGCCATAGTGCGGGATCAGCTTCCGCTGTATCTCCAGCAGGTTGCGGATCGACAAGTGGATAGCCAGCGTCGCGCCCGACCGCCCCAGCACGTCGAGGTCCTCGCCCGCCGGCATGTCGGACGACTTCATGGCCGTACGCGTCAGGATCACCGTCTGGGCGATGCCGGGCACGGTCAGCTCGCACCCCAGCGCCGCCGCGGCCGCGGCGAAGGCCGGCACGCCCGGCGTGATATCGTAAGGAATATCGAGGGCGCGAAGCCGCCGGATCTGCTCGGCGATGGCGCCGTAGAGCGAGGGATCGCCGGAATGCACCCGCGCCACCTCCAGCTCCGCGCCGTGCGCCGCCGCCATCTCGGCCACGATCTCGTCGAGCGTCATCGGCGCGGTGTCCAGCACGCGCGCCCCCTCCGGCGCCGCCGCGACCACTTCGCGCGGGACCAGGCTGCCGGCGAACAGGCAGACGGGGCAGCGGCTTATCAGCCTGAGCCCGCGCACGGTGATCAGCTCCGGATCGCCCGGCCCCGCGCCGATGAAGTGCACCGTCACGCCACACCCCGCTTTGCCGCGTAGCCGCGCGGCGTGAAGACCCGCGCCTCGCCCGAATGGGTCAGCGCCCGCGAACGGCTGGAGCCGACGATCACAACGGTCAGCATGTCCACCTCGCCTGTCGTCACCTCGTCCAGCCGCCGGACGCTGACCCGCTCGCCGGGCCGGCCCAGATTGGCCGCCAGGACGACCGGCGTCTGCGGCGGCCGGTGCCGGCCGAAGATCTGGAGCGCCCGGGGAAACAGCTCGCGCCGCCGCGCCGAGACGGGGTTGTAGAGCGCTGTGACGAAGTCGCCTTCGGCTGCCGCGCGCAGCCGCGCCAGGATGTCCTCGCGCGGCGTCAGCAGGTCCGAGAGCGACACGGCGCAGAAATCGTGCCCGAGCGGCGCGCCGATCCGTGCGGCCGCCGCCTGCAAGGCCGAGATGCCCGGCGCGGTGACGATCTCGACCCGCCGGGCTGCGGGCGAGACCGCGTCCTCGGCGACCAGCTCCCAGACCAGCGCCGCCATGGCGTAAATGCCCGCATCGCCAGAGGAAACCAGCGCCACGGCCGCCCCCTCGCCGGCGCGCTCCAGCGCGTAGCGGCAGCGCTCCTCCTCGGCGCCGAGCGGGAAGTCGGCGCGCGCCTTGCCCGCGCCGAGCGGCCCGAGCAGGTCAAGATAGAGCCCATAGCCGACAAGCTCGTCGGCCCCCGCGATCAGCCGTGTCGCCTCGGGCGTGCGCCACTCGGCCGCGCCCGGGCCGATGCCGACGATGGCCACTTGTCCGCGTGCCCGGCCGGGGAGCTCGACGACCGGCGCCGGGGCCCGCGCGACGGCGCAGGTCGCCATGGCGGTCTTGCGCTTGGGTGCGACGAGGCAGCCATCCGGCCCCGCGGCCGCCAGCGCCGCCGCCTCGGCGACGCCGTGGCAGCCGACCTCGGCGAAGACCACCTCCGACGGGCTCGCCAGCCGTGGCGTCTCGGCCTCGAGGCGCGCCGCGTCGAAGAAGCGGGCCGACACGCCCAGCTCGCTGGCCAGCGCCGTCACCGCCGCTTCGTCGGCTTTGAGGTCGAGCGAGAAGACGCCCACGAGCGACGCGCGCGCGAGTCCGGCTTCGGCCAATGTGCTGGCCACCAGCCCGGACAGCTCCTCCGCCGGGCAGCCCCGGGCGCAGCCGACGCCGAGCGCATGGCGCTGCGGGTGCCAGGTCAGCGCCGGGCCGCTCGCTTCCGGCTCCAGCACGATGGCCTCGCCCAAAGCTGGCCCAGCCGCGACGTTCGGCAGGGCGGCGAGCGGAGCGAGCCAGTCGGCTTCGCCCGAAAGCCGATAGCGCTCGCCCGCCAGCAGCCCCGCCATGACGGGCTTCGCCGCCTCCGGCTCGGCCAGTCGCCAGCCGGGCGGCGGCTCGTCGAGCGCCAGCCCAAGCGCCAGGTCGCCCGCCGTCGTCACCGCGGCGCGGATGCCCAGAGCGTCGGCGACCCGGCGCGCCAGCGCGTTCGCGCCGCGATGGCCGCCCAGCAACGGCACGACGGCCGAGCCGTCCTCGGCGACCGCGATGACGGGCGGCTCGGCGCGCTTGTCGACCAGGAGCGGCGCCACGGCGCGGATCAGGATGCCCGCGGCGCAGATGCCGATGATGGGCACGCCCGCCAGGAACAGCTCGCGAACGTGCCCGAGCGTGTCGTCGAACGCCGCAGTTGCGCCGGTCCTGCCGGCCCGGCCATGCACCGTGCCGCCGACCGTGCCGGCGATGCGTACCGCGAGCGCCTCGCCGCCCGGCGTCAGGCAGAGGATCGCAACCACGGGTCCTCCGTCCGCATGACCAGGAGCATCGAGAAATAGGGCGCCGTCTTCGGCGCATCGACCAGCGGGCAGGCGCTTGCCTGCGGCAGCGAGGCCCGCTCGACATAGGCCGCGCGGTCAGTCAGGCCGAGCATGCCGATCAGCGCCCGCAGCCGCGGCAGGTGCCGGCCGACCTTGAGGATGGCGACGGAATCCGCCATCTCGATCCGCGGCGCCAGCTCGGCGTCGGGCAGCGGTCCCGGCAGGACACTGAGCACGCCGTTGCGCGCGACGAGCGGCCGGCGCATCGCCGCCGCGCAGGCGGCGAGCGACGAGACGCCGGGCACCACCTCGACCGGGTACCGCCCGGCCAGCCGGGCGAAGAGATACATGAACGAGCCGTAGAAGAACGGATCGCCTTCGCAGAGCACGACGACGTCGGTGCCGGCGGTCAAATGCCCGGCGATGGTGCGTGCCGCCCCGGCGTAGACGTCCTGCGCGGCGAAGCGCTCCTCGCGCATCGGCACGACCATCGGAATCTCGACCGCGTGAGGCGAAATGGCAGCCGCCGCGATCGCGCGCGCGAAGCTCTCGCCGGTATCGGGCGCCGGATAGGCGACGACGCGCGCCGCGCGTATCAGCCGGTCGGCCTTGAGCGTCATCAGCTCGGAGTCGCCCGGGCCGACGCCGACGCCCCAGAGGGTGCCGCTCACTTGACCAGCGCCCATTGCGTGACGGGCATCAGCGGCCGCCAGCCGGTGAATCCGCCGACCGGCTCGGCGCGGCTGACCGCGAGCCGGGTGAGATGACCGCCCTGCCGGGCGTGTAGGTCGAGCAAGACCGCCTCGGATTCGAGTGTCACGGCGTTGGCGACCAGCCGTCCGCCGGTGCGGAGCGCCGCCCAGCAGGTCTCGAAGGTCTCGGCCGAGAGCCCGCCGCCGACGAATACGGCATGTGGCGGAGGTAGGCCCGACAGCGCGCCCGGCACCTCGCCCTCGACCAATTCGAGCCGCGGCGCGCCCAGCGCCATGGCGTTGCGGCGCGCGACCTTCAGGCGTCCCGGGTTGCGGTCGACGCCGACCGCCTCGGCGTCGCGGGCGGCGCGGCACCACTCGATCGCCACCGAGCCGCAGCCGGTGCCGACATCCCAGAGCGTCTCGAGGCGCGCTGGCATCAGTCGCGCCAGCGTCGCCGCGCGGACCTCCTGCTTGGTCAACTTGCCATCATGCTCGAAAGCGTCGTCGGGCAGGCCCCAGCGCGGCAGCAGCCGGGCCCGGGCGTCGCCAGCGCACTCGACGGCCAGGAGGTGAAAAGCGGGCAGCCGCTCGACCGGGTCGCACGCCGCCCACTCGGCGGCCGTGCCCTCGTGGCGGGTCTCGCCCGGGCCGCCGAGGCTGCCCAGCACCGTCAGGCGCGACCGGCCATAGCCACGCTCCGCCAGCAGGCGCGCGACCTGGCCCGGGGTATCGGCGCCGGCCGTCAGCACCAGCAGCCGCGCGCCCGGCCAGAAGAACGGGATCAGCCGCTCGGGCGGGCGGCCATGCGCCGAGATCGTCTCGACATCCGCCAGCGACCAGCCGAGCCGGCAGGCGGCCCATTGGAAGGCTGACAGCTGCGGATGGTACTCGATCTCGTCGGGCGGGATCGCCCGGCCGATGCGCGCGCCGACCGAGTACCAGAGCGGATCGCCTGTCGCGAGGACCACAAGGCGCCGGCCGCGCAGCGCGCGCAGCTCGTCGGTCAGCGCGTCGAAAGGGTGCGGCCAGGCCCGGCGCTCGGCCTGGACGGCCTCCGACAGCCGGTGGTGCCGGTCGCCGCCGATGATGATTTCGGCCGTCTCGACGGCGTGGCGGGCGGCGGGCGAGAGGCCGGCCATGCCGTCCTCGCCGATGCCGATGATGGTCAGCCAGCGCTCGGCCATGCAACCTCCGTGCGCCTGGCGGCCCCCTCCCTGGCCCTCCCCCACGAGGGGGGAGGGGACCGGTCGCGCCCGGCCGTGGGGTTGCGCGCCACCTCAGGCCTCCAATGGCCGTGCGAGGGCGTTCACGGCCGCCGCGGCCATGGCCGAGCCGCCCCGGCGTCCGCGCAAGGCGAGGAAGGGCACGCCGCGCGGGCGGGCGGCGAGCTCGGCTTTGGACTCGGCCGCGCCGACGAAGCCGACGGGAAAGCCGAGGATGGCGGCCGGACGGGGCCAGCCGTCGTCAAGAAGCTCGAGCAGCCGGAAGAGCGCCGTCGGCGCGTTGCCGATGGCGACCACGGCGCCCTCGATCCGGTCGCGCCAGAGCTCGACCGCGGCGGCCGAGCGCGTCGTGCCGAGCCGCGCGGCGCTCTCGACCACGCCGGGTTCGGCCAGCGCGCACAGCACGGCGTTGCCGGCGGGCAGCTGCGTGACCATGCTCGCGACCGCCTGGCAGTCGCAGAGCACGGGCGCGCCGGCGGCCAGCGCCGAGCGCGCCGCCGCGCCGACATCCTCCGACCAGGCGAGCCGGGCGGTGATGTCGGGCATGCCGCAGGCGTGCACCAGCCGGACGGCGACGTCGTGGAGGTCGTCCGGCAGGTGGTCGAGCCGGGCTTCGGCCCGCACCGCCTCGAAGGAGCGGCGATAGATCTCGGACGGGTCGCGCAGGTATTGCAGGCGCCCGGGTCGCGAAGCCGGAGCCGTCCAGGCGCTCGGCGGCGGCGGCTCCCCGGCCGAAGACTCGCCATCATCGCCTGCGGCATGGACGTCTTCACGGCCGTCCGGAAACACCAAGCTGGCCGGCTGGCCCTCGGCGTCGGCGCCGAGCATCCACGCTTCCTCCTTGAGGACAGCTCCCCGCTCGGCGGGCTCCAGCGTCTCGGGGACGGCGAGCAGCCCGGGCATCCGCCCGGCCGCATCGAGGGCGCGAAAGTGCTCGGCAACGGCACGCACCTGCCCGGCATCCCTGACTTCTTCGCGAGGGTCGGGCGGCCAAAGCGAAGGGTAGATTTCCGCGAAGACGATGGGCGCTCCGGAAACCGCCTCGAATGGCCAGACGGCGATGTTGCCCGCGAGCTTCTCCCGGCGGCGCAGCCGGTCGAGGGCAGCGATCCCAACCAACGCCTGGCCGCCGACCGAGCCATTTCCGGAGAGCTTCCAAACCTCCTGCGCGCCCCGAACCCTTCGCTCGATCACGCGCCGCCGCGCCGGTAGAAGGCCACCCCAACCTGCAGGACAGCGACGCGGCAGGCCGGCGATATCGCGTGCGAGCCCGTTGCCCCAGAACGGTCCTTCACCGGGTGTTCGGGCATTCAGCCGGGCGGCGGCGTCGAACCGATCATTTGCGTTCTTCGCCCCCTCGGCGATTTCCTGACCGATCGCCTTCCAGAGGGCGGACCAGCCGGCCTGGCCGGTCAACAGATGCGCCGCCCCATCCGGATAACCGAAGGGAAAGTCGAATCCCGCCAGGATCCGCCGCCCCGCATTGCGCTCGGCAGCGGCAATCCCGGCGATCAGATCCTCGGCATCCCTCCGGGTCGGCGGATTCCAGAGCCGGCATCCGCCTTCCGGGCCAGCCAGCGCCAGCCAGATACTGTCACTGCCTCGCCGAGGCGCGCCCGCGGCCGACCAATCGACCATGAGATAGCTGTTGAAGAGCGGCGTCACCCCCTACCCTTCAGGTGCCGGCGAACGCTTTCGGGCCCCAGCGGATGGGTGGCATGCGGATAGGCCGGATGATGGTGGTGCCCGTGCCCGTTCGCTTGGTCGCCGTGATCATGCTCGTCGTGCCCGTGTTCGTGCCCGTGTTCGTGCCCGTGCCCGTGCCCGCTATGATCGTGCGCGTGATGATCGTCATGATCGTGCGCGGAGTGATGGTGTGCATGCCGGCCCGCCGCCAGGCGGCAGGCGCCGGTGCAGAAGTCGCCGCACAGCGTGCATTCGGCGACGTTGGCGCCTGGCGCCGTCGCGCCCTGCCCCTCGACGTGGTGATGATGGCTCTCCTGGGCCAAGCCGACCTCGGCCTCGAAGCCCAGCACCTGCGCGCGGTACTTGCACATCTGGCAGTTCATCAGGTTCTGCCCGTCCAGGATCTCGCGGACCCGCTCGGCGAAGGTCGCGACGACCTGCGGGTGGTCGTTGAGGTAACCGGCCTTGACGAATTGCACCTCCGGATTGGCCTCGGCCACCCAGTCGGTGAAGCCGTAGATCCGGTCGACCAGCACGCCGGTGAAGAGGAAATACGGGAACACCACCACGCGGCGGAAGCCGAGCCGCACGACCCGCTCGAGGCAGGGCTCGACCAGCGGGAAGGTGACGCCCGAATAGCCCGTCTCGGCCCAGCCGAAGCCCATCCCCTCCCACAGCAGCCGCGTCACCTTGGCGACATTGGCATTGGCGTCGGGGTCCGAGGCGCCGCGCCCGATCACCACGAGACAGGTGTCGTGGCGCGGCACCGCCCCGTGCCGCGCATCGGCCGCGGCGATCGCCTCGTGCACGCGGTCCGCGGCCGCGGCGATCATCTTGGGGTCGACGCCCAGCTCGCGCCCGTACTCGACCTTCAGCGCGTGGCGGGCGGCATAGGTGTTGAGCACGGAGGGGATGTCGTTCTTCGCATGCATGGCGGCAAAGAGCATCCCCGGCACGGCCAGGATGTGATCGCAGCCCGCCTCGCGCAGCCGGTCGAGCCCGTCGCGCAGCACCGGGTTGGCGAATTCCAGATAGCCGTACTCGACCGGCCACTCGGGCAAGACGCCGCGCAGCCGCTCGGCCAGCGCGGCGAACTCGTCGACAGCCGGCTGGCTGCGCGAGCCGTGCCCGCAGACCATGACCCCGATGCGGCCCACCGGCCGGCTCAGGTCCGACGTCCGGCCCAGACGGCGACGCCCACGGCCAGCGCGAGCACCGCGAGCCCGCCGAGCAGGTCCCAGTGGTCGTGCCCTGCGACGCCGGCCAGGTGGCCGGGATGCGCCAGTGCGGCCGCCGGCAGGCCGGCGGTGCTCAGCAGGGTGAAAAGGCGAATCATCGTCCCTCCGTTCAGTGGCGCACGAAGGGCGGCGGCAGGATTGCCGCCCGGAACAGCCCTGGCCCGCGGCCCCCGAAGTGGGTCGGCCCCCGGCCCGGATCCGCTCTGCCCCCGGTCTCGGGTGCGCTGTCCGTCGACAACTCCCTAGCCCGGCGCTATGCCGGCCGCAATCGGAATCCGGGGCGGGTCCGGCCGGAGGTTCCGGGCGGCCGGTTCCGGACGGTTGGGTTCGGGAAGATGGGGCGCGATGACCACGACGATCTTCGTCTGCGACACCTGCCGCTATTCGCGCGAGGATCGCGACGGGCCCGACGGGCGCACCGGCGGCCAGATGCTGGCCGAGCGCATCGAGGGGCTGGCCGATGGCGCGCCGGGCATCGTGGTGCGGCGCCAATCCTGCCTGATGGGCTGCGACCGGTTCTGCAACACGGCCGTCGCTGCGCCGGGCAAGCTGACCTACGTCCTCGGCATGTTCGCGCCGACCGAAAATTCGGCCGCGGCGGTCGTCGACTATGCCCTGCTGCACGCGGCGAGCCCCACCGGCCAGGTGCCGCTCAAGCAATGGCCGCAGGGGGTGAAGGGCCATTTCGTCGCCCGCATCCCGGCGCTGGAGCCCGGCTGATGCTGGCCGAATTGCCGATCGCCCCGACCGACGAGGACATGCGCGCGCGGGTGACGGCCGAGATCGACGCCAAGACCAAGCCGCCGGGCTCGCTCGGCCGAATCGAGGCGCTGGCCGTCCAGATGGCGCTGGCGCAGCGAACGAGGCGGCCGATTGCCGACCCGGCGCGGCTCTTCATCTTCGCGGGCGACCACGGGCTGGTGGCCGAAGGCGTCTCGGCCTGGCCGCAGGACGTCACGGCGCAGATGGTGGCGAATTTCCTGGCCGGCGGCGCGGCGGCCAACGTCTTCGCCCGAAGCGTCGGCTGCGCCGTATCGGTGGTCGATGCCGGCGTCGCCACCGAGCTGCCGGGCGAGCCGGGGCTTATCCGCCTTCACATCAGGCGCGGCACGCGCAATGCCGCCGCCGAAGACGCGCTGACCGCGGCCGAGGTCCAGCGCGCGCTGGCCGCCGGGGCCGAGCTCGCCATCGCCGCCGCGCGCGAGGGCACCCGCACGATCCTGCTGGGCGAGATGGGCATCGGCAACACGGCATCGGCCAGCCTGCTGGCGCACGCGCTGACCGGGCTCGACCTCGCGCGCGCGACCGGGCCCGGCGCCGGGCTCGACCCGGCCGGCATTTCGCGCAAGCGCGCGGTTCTCGAGCGCGCCGCCGCCCGGCGGCCCGGCCCGCTGGCGCCGGCCGAGGCCCTTGCCGCCTTCGGCGGGCTCGAGATCGCCGCCATGGCGGGCGCGCTGATCGGCGCCGCCTCGGCCGGCGCCGTCTGCGTGGTCGACGGCTTCATCGCCGGCGCCGCCGCGCTCGCGGCGCTGCGCGCCCGGCCCGAGGCCGCGCCTTACGCTGTCTTCGCCCACCGATCGGCCGAGCCCGGCCATGCGGGCCTGTTGGAGGCGCTCGGCGCCCGGCCGCTCCTCGACCTCGAAATGCGGCTTGGCGAAGGCACTGGCGCGCTGCTCGCCCTGCCGGTGATGCGCGCCGCCTGCGCCATGCTGGCCGAGATGGCGACCTTCGAGAGCGCCGGCGTCGCAAAGGAATGATGGGCACGGTCGCGCGCCAGCTCGGGCATCTTCTGGTCGGCGTCATCTTCCTGACGCGCCTGCCCGTGCCGGTCGCGCTCGACCACTGCGACGGGCGGCTGGCCCGAGCCGCGCCGTGGTTCCCGGTGGTGGGCGTCATCGTCGGGGCGATCGCCGGCGGCACGCTGCTCGTGGCCGCCGCGCTGCTGCCGCTGCCGCTCGCCGCCGGGTTCGCCATCGCCGCCGGCGTTCTGGTCACGGGCGCGCTGCACGAGGACGGGCTGGCCGATTGCTGCGACGGGCTCGGCGGCGGCCGCAGCCGCGAGCACGCGCTGCAGATCATGCGCGACAGCCGCATCGGCACGTTCGCCGGCATCGGCCTTTTCCTTTCGCTCGGCCTGCGCTGGGCGGCGCTGGCTGCGCTGGCGCCCGCCGCCGGCGCCCTCGCGCTCGTCGTCGCGCACGGCGTCAGCCGGGGCATGCTGGCGCCCGTGCTGGCCGCGACGGGCTACGCCCGCGAGCACGGTGCCGCCAGCGCCGTCGCAGGGGGCGTCGGCGCGGGCGGGACGGCGGTGGCCCTCCTCCTGTCGCTCGCCATCGCCATGCTGGCGGGCCCGGTCTGCGGGCTGCTGGCCTTTGCCGCGGCGGGCTGCGCGGCCGCCCTGATGCTGGCGATCCTGGTGCGCCGGCTCGGCGGCTACACGGGCGACGGGCTCGGCGCGGTGCAGCAGCTGGCCGAGATCGCCGTGCTGACGAGCCTCGTCGGCTGCTGGCGATGATCTTCCTGCGCCACCCCGCCGCGGCGGTCGCGCCCGGCACTTGCTATGGCCGGCTCGACTTGGGACCAGCGCCCGGCGCCGAGGCCGAGATCGCCCAGGCGCTGACCCTCCTGCCGCCGGTCGCGGCCGTGCTCTCCGGCCCCGCCCGCCGCTGCCGCATCCTGGCCGAGCGCATCGCCGCCCGCGACGGCGTGCCGGCGGTGATTGACGACCGGCTGCAGGAGCTCGACTTCGGGCGGTGGGAGGGCCGCCGCTGGGACGCGATCGACCGCGCCGAGAGCGATCCCTGGGCGGCGGACCCCGTCTCGGTTGCCCCTCCGGGCGGCGAGACCTTCGCCGCGCTGACGAGGCGCGTCGCTGCCGCGCTGGCCGACGCGCCGGCCGAAGCCACCATCGTCACCCATGCCGGCGTGATCCGCGCGGCGCGCATGATCCTGGGCGGAGAGAGCTTTGCCGCCGTCTTCGCCGCGCCCGTGCCGCACTGTACGCCGATCCGGCTGGGGCGCGCGGCGGCATGAGCGCGCGCGTCTCGCTGATCCTCGGCGGCGCCCGCTCGGGCAAGTCGGCGCGCGCGCTGGCGCTGGCGCTGGCGTTCGCGGCGCCGCGCAGTTTCGTCGCGACGGCGGAGGCGCTCGACGCCGAGATGGCGGCGCGCATTGCCAGCCACCGCGCCGAGCGTGGCCCAGAATGGCGGGTCGTCGAGGCGCCGCTCGACCTCGCGCCCGTGGTCGTCCGCCACCGCGAGGGGGCGATGGTCGTCGATTGCCTGACGCTCTGGCTCTCCAACCTCATGCACGTCGGCCGAGACCCGGCGGCCGAAACCGCCGCCCTGCTCGAAGCCGTGCAAAGCTCCGGCCGCGTCGTTTTCGTCTCGAACGAGGTGGGGCTGTCGATCACGCCGGAGAACGCTCTCGCCCGGCGCTTCCGCGACGAGCAGGGCCGGCTCAACCAACGCGTTGCCGCGGCGGCCGACCATGTCGAGTTCGTCGCCGCCGGCCTGCCGCTTCTCCTAAAGGGCCAGCCATGACGGCCGCCGTCATGCTGCAGGGCACTGGCTCTAACGTCGGCAAGTCGCTGTTGGTCGCCGGCCTGGCGCGCGCCTTCACCCGGCGTGGGCTGCGCGTCCGGCCGTTCAAGCCGCAGAACATGTCGAACAACGCCGCCGTCACGGCCTCCGGCGGCGAGATCGGACGCGCCCAGGCGCTGCAGGCCTTGGCCTGCGGCACGGAGCCGACCGTCGAGATGAACCCCGTCCTGCTCAAGCCCGAGACCGACAGGGGCGCGCAGGTGATCCTCCTCGGCCAGCGGCTGGCCACCGTGAAGGCGCGCGACTACGCGGCGCTCAAGCCAAGGCTGCTCGCCGAGGTCGTCGCCGCCTTCCATCGCCTCGCGGCCGAGGCCGACCTCGTGCTGGTCGAGGGCGCCGGCTCGCCGGCCGAGGTCAACCTGCGCGCCGGCGACATCGCGAACATGGGCTTCGCCCAGGCGGCGGGCGTGCCGGTGATCCTTGCCGGCGACATCGACCGGGGCGGCGTCATCGCCCAGCTGGTCGGAACGCATGCCGTCCTGCCCGAGCTCGACCAGGCACGAATCCGCGGCTTTCTCGTCAACCGCTTTCGCGGCGACCCGGCGCTTTTCGACGAGGGCTATGCCGAAATCGCCCGGCGCACCGGCTGGCCGGGCCTCGGCGTTATCCCCTGGTTCGCCGACGCGCACCTCCTGCCCGCCGAGGACGCGGCGGACATCCGGCCCGATGCGCGAAAGCCGGGCCTCAGGATCGGCTGCCTGCAACTTTCGCGCATCGCCAATTTCGACGACCTCGACCCGCTCCGCCACGCGCCGGGCGTTTCCGTCGAGATGGTGCCGCCCGGCCGCGCGCTGCCCGGCGACCTGGACCTGGTCGTCCTGCCCGGCACCAAGTCGACGCGCGGCGACCTCGCCTTTCTGCGCGCCCAGGGCTGGGACATCGACCTGCTCGCCCATGTGCGCCGCGGCGGCCGCGTCCTCGGCCTCTGCGGCGGATATCAGCTGCTCGGCCGTCGCATCACCGACCCGGGGGGCATTGAGGGCGCGCCGGGTGCCGACGACGGCCTCGGCCTGCTGGATGTCGAGACCGTCATGCTGCCGGAAAAGCGCGTCACCCGCGTTGCCGGCCAGCATCTCGCCACGGGCGAGCCCGTCGAGGGCTATGAGATCCACATCGGCCGGACGACAGGGCCTGACTGTGCTCGCCCCGTCCTCGAGATCGACGGCCGCCCAGACGGCGCGACCTCGCCCGACGGGTTCGTCGCGGGCACCTATGTTCACGGCCTCTTCGCGTCGGACGCCTTCCGCGCCGCCTGGCTCGCGGGCCTCGGCGCCTCGGCGCCGGCCGGGAGCTACCGTGGAACCGTGGGCCGCACGCTCGACCGGCTGGCCGACCACCTCGAGGCACATGCCGAGCTCGACGCCGTTCTGGACATCGCCCGCCGGTCCGGTTGAGATCGCCCCGCCGCGAACTGGCAGCGAATTGGAGAACATGCATGCAACCGCTCCGCGGCGTGATCGCGCCGAACCTCACGCCCTTCAACGACGATTTCACGATCGCCCAGGGGCTCTATCTCGATCATGCCGAGTGGCTGATCGCCGAGGGCTGCGTCGGGCTCGCCCCCTTCGGCACCACCGGCGAGGCGCTGTCGCTGGGGATCGAGGAGCGCGTGGCGACGCTCGAGGCGATGGTCGATCGCGGCATCGACCCGGCCCGGCTGATCCCCGGCACGGGATTGACTTGCCTGCCCGACACGGTCCGCCTGACGCGGCACGCGGCGGATCAGGGCTGCGCGGGGGCGATGATCCTGCCGCCCTTCTACTACAAGGGCGTCCCGGATGACGGCCTCTACGATTACTTCGCCTGGCTCATCGAGGCGATCGACCGGCCGAAGCTGCCCATCTATCTCTACCATATTCCGCAGGTCGCCGGCGTCGGAATACCGCCCGCCGTCGCGCGCCGCCTGCACGCGGCGTTCCCCGAGATCGTCGTCGGCATCAAGGACTCCTCGGGCGATTGGGAGAACACGAAGCAACTCCTCGCGATCGAGGGCTTCGTCGTCTACCCGGCGCAGGAGACGACGCTGGTCGAGGGCCACGAGCTTGGCGCCGTCGGCTGCATCTCGGCGACCGCCAATCTCAACCCCGCCGCCATCGCCCGCCTGATCGGAACGATCGAGGCCGGCGAGCCGGACCCGCAACTGAACGAGGAGGTCGCAGGCTTTCGCAAGCTGCTGGCCAGCGCGGGGCCGATCCCCGGACAAAAGGCGCTGCTCGCCCGCTGGACGGGGGACGCCCGCTGGGCGCGGGTGCGCCCGCCGCTGGTCCCGCTACCCGCCGCCCAGGCGACGCGGCTCGCCGACGACCTCGCCGCCCTGCCCGGTTATCGCCGGCCGGCCGCTTGAGGCGGCCGCGTGGGGGCGGGCGCATGAGGGCGGGCGCGGCGCTCGCCGCGGCGGCGGTCGCCGTCGCGCTCGGTCCCGCTGTCGCGCAGGAGGGCGCAAGCGAGGACGATCGCGTCGGCTATTACTATCCGCCCATCACCTCGGAGGAGGCCTTTGCCCGCGACTTGATCGCCACGCCGCCGGCCGACCGCGCCGTGCGCGTCAACTTCATCACCGAGCTTACCAAGGCCCAGCTCGCTGCGCCCGAGACGCCGCGCTTCGCCGTCTTCGCCAAGGGCGACGAGGCCGAGCACATGATCATCGTGGCGCTCGACGACGAGATCTTCCACACGCTCTATCGCGCCCGCGCCCTGCTCGCCCAGCTGACCTCGAACGCGCGGGGCACGAAGTTCTTCATCGACGCGAACCTGCAGTTCACCGCGACCTGGTTCGACCTGGCCAAGATGCTTGGGTTCCAGGACATCGTCATCTCGGACGGCGCGACCTGGTCGCACCGGATCGCGCTGGAATGAGCGGCGCCTGACGCTTTCGGGCGCAGGGATGCCGGCCCAGGCAGGCCGGCGGACCCAGCCGCCGCCTAGAGATCCTGGAGTCGACAGCGAGGGAGCAGCGCCCATGGCAGCCGAGATCATAGATGGCAAGGCGATCGCCGCCGACCTGCGCGCGCGGGTCGCCGACCATGTCCGCCGCCTGAAGGCCGAGCACGCGATCACCCCCGGCCTCGCCGTCGTGCTGGTCGGCCAGGACGCGGCTTCCGAGGTCTATGTCCGCAACAAGGGCCGCGCGACCCTGGAGGCAGGCATGGAGTCGTTCGAGCACAAGCTCGACGCCTCGACGCCCGAGGCCGAGCTCCTCGCGCTGGTGCGCCGGCTGAACGAGGATCCGGCCGTGCATGGGATCCTCGTCCAGCTCCCGCTGCCCGGCCACATGGATTCCGAGGGCGTGATCAACGCGCTCGATCCCGCCAAGGATGTCGACGGTTTCCACATCCTGAACGTCGGCCGCCTCGGCACCGGGCAAAAGGCGATGGTGCCCTGCACGCCGCTGGGCTGCCTGATGATGCTGCGCGCCAGGCATGGCGATCTCTCCGGGATGGAGGCGGTGGTGATCGGCCGGTCGAACATCGTCGGCAAGCCGATGTTCAACCTGCTGCTGCGTGATTCCTGCACCGTGACCGTGGCGCATTCGCGGACCCGCGACTTGGCCCAGGTCGCGCGGCGCGCCGACATCGTGGTGGCCGCCGTCGGCCGGCCCGAGATGGTGCGCGGCGACTGGATCAAGCCGGGCGCGACGGTGATCGATGTCGGCATCAACCGCGTGCCGGCGCCCGAGAAAGGCGAGGGCAAATCGCGCATCGTCGGCGACTGCCATTTCGAGAGCTGCGCCGAAGTGGCTGGCGCCATCACCCCCGTGCCCGGCGGCGTCGGCCCGATGACGATCGCCTGCCTTCTGGCCAATACGCTGACCGCTTGCTGCCGAGCGAACGGACTGCCCGAGCCCCAGGGCTTGACGGCCTGAGCCTGACCGCCTGACGCGCGAGAGCTTCAGAGCAAGCGGCGGCGAGGGATCGCGGTGATACACCTGCCGGTAAGGTACGCCGTCGCCTCGCGTCCGACCAGCCCGTCGAAGGCCGCGTCGCGGATGTCGAGGCCGCCCGTATAGGTGCCGAAGGCCGGCAGGATCAGCCGCTCGCGATCCGACAGGAAGCAGGCCCGCGCGATCGGCTGACCACGGAGGCAGAGCCGCGCCTTGGGGTGGTAGTGCGCGCTGACCTCGCCCGGAAAGCCAAGCGCATCGGGCGCGGCGACATGGCGAAACACCAGCGGACCTTCGCGCCATTCGGCGCGATGGCTGCCGGGCAGCGCCAGCGGGCCCGGGTCGTGATTGCCGGCGATCCAGATCCAGCGCCGCCCGGCGGCAAGGCGCATCAGCCGCTCGACGACCTCCTCGCCCTGCCCCTCGGCCGCCGCCATGTCGTCGAAGCTGTCGCCGAGCAGCAGAACCGTCCTCGGCGCGAGGCGCGTCACCTCCGCCTCGAGCCGCGCGAGCGTCTCGGCGGTCTCGTAGGGCGGCAGCAGCGCGGCGCCGGTGCGCGCCGCCCGCTCGGCCTTTCCCAGGTGCAGGTCGCCGACCGCCATCAGCCTGGCCGCAGGCCACCAAAGCACCCCCGAAGGCGACAACGCCAGCCGCGCGCCCGCCAGCCCGATCTCCTGCAGGTTCATGAGATGTTCTTAGCGGATCAGAACCGCCGCGCAAGCCGTCCCTGGAGCCGCGCCCCACGGCCGCGGCCATCGGTCGATTACGTCGCAGGTCTCGCCAAAGCCGGCTCCACTGTCTCCGGCTCGACCCCGGCGAGATCTTCGAGGATCGGGCATTCGGGACGGCTGTCGCCCCGGCAGGCCGCCACGAGCTCGCCGAGGGTGCGCTTCATGGCCGCGAGCTCGACGATCTTCGCCTCGATCCGCTGCAGCTGAGCCTCGGCCAGCCGCTTGACCTCGGCGCTGGCGCGGCCGCGATCATCATAGAGCGAGAGCAGCGTGCGGCAGTCCTCGACCGTGAAGCCGAGGCTGCGGGCGCGGCCGACGAAGGCGAGCTTGTGCAGGTCATGCTCGGTGAACCGCCGGTAGCCGTTCGCCGCGCGCCCCGGCCTGACCAGCCCGATGTCCTCGTAGAAGCGGATCGTCTTGGCTGGGAGCCGACTGAGCTCCGCCACCTCCTTGATGTTCATGGTCGGCTCCGTTGAGCGGCAGGTGCGCGCCAGCATGAAGGTTCTTCTTTCTGGAAGGTCAAGGGCCGCAGCGTTTACCGGGGCGTTTTCTGGGCGTCCTAGGCGATTTCGGGGAGCCCTTGACCTTCCACCCTGTGGAAGGTGCATCTCTGGCCAAAGCTTGGGCCGCCACCCGTGCAGGAATGCGGCCGCCGCTCCGAAAGGACGAACCGATGAGCGCCCACGAACACCATGGCGGAACAGCCACGGCAGTGGCCAGCCCCGTGCTCGACCCGGTCTGCGGGATGACTGTCGATCCGCATGCCGGCAAGCCGGAGCATGTGCACGAAGGCCGCACGTTCCACTTCTGCAGCCAGCACTGCCATGACCGGTTCGCCGCCGAGCCGGAGGCCTATCTGAAGGCCAAGGATCCCGTCTGCGGGATGAACGTCGACCGGGCCACGCCCGCGCACATGGCAAAGCATGCCGGCCAGCGCTTCTATTTCTGCTCGGGCCGCTGCAGGGAGCGGTTCGAGGCCGAGCCCGAGAAGCACCTCGAAGGCGCTCCCGCGCCCGAACCGATGCCCCAGGGCACGATCTACACCTGCCCGATGCACCCGGAGATTGAGCAGGTCGGGCCGGGCGACTGCCCGATCTGCGGCATGGCGCTCGAGCCGAAGGGCATCCCCGCCGCCGACGAGGGGCCGAATCCGGAACTCGTCGACTTCACCCGGCGGTTCTGGGTCGGGGCCGCCCTGACCGTGCCGGTGATGATCATCGCCATGGGCGAGTATGTCGGCCTGGCGGTGCGCGGCTGGATTGGCGAGTACCCCGCGATGTGGGCGGAATTCGTGCTCGCCACTCCGGTCATCCTCTGGTCCGGCTGGCCGTTCCTGGTGCGCGGCGTGCGCTCGTTCCGGACGATGAACCTCAACATGTTCAGCCTGATCGCCATGGGCGTGCTGGCCGCCTGGAGCTTCAGCGCCGTCGCCGTGCTCGCGCCCGGCATCTTTCCGGCGGGCTTCCGCACGGCGGACGGGACGGTCGGCGTCTATTTCGAGGCCGGCGCGGTGATCGTGGTCCTGGTGCTGCTGGGCCAGATGCTCGAGCTCCGCGCGCGCGAGCGCACCGGCGCTGCCATCCGCGCGCTGCTCGACCTCGCCGCCAAGACGGCGCGCGTCATCCGCCCGGACGGCCGCGAGGAGGAGGTGCCGATCGACGAGGTGCATGTCGGCGACCGGATCCGCATCCGCCCCGGCGAGAAGATCCCGGTAGACGGCGAGGTCGTCGAGGGCCGCTCCTCCGTGGACGAGTCGATGATTTCGGGCGAGCCGATCCCGGCGGAGAAAGTCGCGGGCGACAGGGTCACGGGCGCCACGCTCAACGGCACCGGCGGCCTGGTCATGGAGGCCGGGCGCGTCGGCAAGGACACGATGCTGGCCCAGATCGTCGAGATGGTGGCGAACGCGCAGCGCTCGCGCGCGCCCATCCAGAAGTTCGCCGATCTGGTGGCGGGCTATTTCGTGCCGGCGGTGATCGGGGTCGCGGTCATCGCGTTCATCGGCTGGGCGGTCTGGGGGCCCGAGCCGGCGCTGGCCTATGCGCTGGTGAGTGCCGTGTCCGTGCTGATCATCGCCTGTCCATGCGCGCTCGGGCTCGCCACGCCGATGTCGATCATGACGGCGACAGGACGGGGCGCGCAGGCGGGCGTGCTGATCAAGAACGCCGAGGCGCTGGAGCGGCTCGCCCGGGTCGACACGCTGATCGTCGACAAGACCGGCACGCTGACCGAGGGCAAGCCCCGGCTGATCGCGGTGCTGCCGCAAGCAGCGCATGGCGAGGCCGAGGTGCTGCGGCTGGCCGCCAGCCTCGAGCGCGGCTCGGAGCATCCGCTCGCCGAGGCGATCGTGCGCGGCGCCGGGGAACGCGCGGTCGAGGCCGCGCAGGCCAGCGAATTCGAGGCGATCACCGGCATGGGCGTGCGCGGCATCGTCGACGGGCACGCGGTCGCGCTCGGCAACGCCAAGCTGCTGGCCGAGCTTGGCGTCGACCCGGCCGGCCTGGCGGGCGCCGCCGACGACCGGCGCGACCGCGGCGAGACGGTGATGTTCGTCGTGCTCGACGGCGCGGTCGCCGGCCTCGTCAGCGTCGCCGACCCCGTCAAGGAGACGACGCCGGCGGCGTTGAAGGATCTGCACGCGCTCGGCTTCCGCGTCGTGATGGCGACGGGCGACAACCACCGCACGGCGCGGGCGGTGGCCGGCCGGCTGGGGATCGACGAGATCCGCGCGGACGTGCTGCCGCAGGACAAGGCGCGCATCGTCCGCGAGCTGCAGGCCGAGGGGGCGACGGTCGCCATGGCCGGCGACGGCGTGAACGACGCGCCCGCGCTCGCCCAGGCCGATGTCGGGATCGCCATGGGAACCGGCGCCGACGTGGCCATCGAAAGCGCAGGCTTCACATTGGTGGGGGGCGATCTGAACGGCATCGCCAGGGCGCGGCGGCTCTCGCTCGCGACGATGCGCAACATCCGCCAGAACCTGTTCTTTGCGCTGGTCTACAACGCCGCAGGCGTGCCGATTGCGGCGGGCGTGCTCTACCCGTTCTTCGGCCTGCTGCTGTCGCCTATGTTCGCCGCGGCGGCGATGAGCCTGTCGTCCGTCTCGGTCGTCGGCAATGCGCTTCGGCTCCGCACGGCGAAGGTGTGAGCATGCGCGGCGATGCCGCCGCGCCGCCGCGGTGGTCGCCGCAGTCAGTCCGCCACGCCCTCGACGGCCTTCATCTCGAAGGCGGCGGCCATCAGGGCCTTGGCGTAGTCGGTGGTCGGGCGCGCGAACAGGCGGTCGGCGCGGCCGGCCTCGACCACCTCGCCATTGCGCAGGATGATCAGCCGGTGCGCCAGCGCGCGCACGACCTTCAGGTCGTGGCTGATGAAGAGGTAGCCGAGCCGGTACTTGCGCTGCAGCTCGCGCAGCAAGTCGACGATCTGCGTCTGCACGGTCATGTCGAGCGCGCTCGTCGGCTCGTCCAGCACGACGAATTTCGGCTTCAGGATCATCGCCCGGGCGATGGCGATGCGCTGGCGCTGCCCGCCGGAGAACTCGTGCGGGTAGCGGTCCATCATCTCCGGCCTGAGCCCCACCTCCTCCAGCGCGCGGGCCACCGCGTCGCGCTTCGACAGGCCGCGGTCGCCCACGCCGTGCACGCCGAGCCCCTCGGCGACGATCTCGGTCACCGACATGCGGGGGCTGAGCGAGCCGTACGGGTCCTGGAAGACGACCTGCATGTGCCGGCGCAAGCTGCGCAGGTCGCGCTTGGGCAGGTGCTGGATGTCACGCCCCTCGAAGCGGATGTCGCCCTGCGAGGAGATGAGCCGCATCAGCGCCAGTGCCAGCGTCGTCTTGCCGGACCCCGACTCGCCCACCACGGCCAGGGTCTCGCCGGCCTTGAGGCTGACATCGACGTCGGTGACCGCCTTGATGTGGCCGACCGTGCGCTTGAGCAGGCCGCGCTTGATCGGGAACCAGACGCGGACCTTGTCGCCCTCGAGGATCGTCTCGGCGCCTTGCGGCACCGGCTCGGGGCCGCCCTTGGGCTCGGCGGCCAGCAGCTTGCGCGTATAGGGGTGGCGCGGGTTCTCGAAGACTTCCTCCGTCCAGCCCGTCTCGACGATCTCGCCCGCCTGCATCACGGCGACGCGCTGGGCGACGCGGCGCACGATGCCGAGGTCGTGCGTGATGAAGAGCATGCTGAGCCCCTCGTCGCGCTGCAGCTGGGCCAGCAGTTCCAGGATCTGCGCCTGGATGGTGACGTCGAGCGCCGTCGTCGGCTCGTCGGCGACCAGCAGCTCGGGCTTGTTCGCCAGCGCCATGGCGATCATCACGCGCTGGCGCTGACCGCCCGAAAGCTGGTGCGGCCAGGCGTCGAGCCGCTCCTCCGGGTCGCGGATGCCGACGCGCGTCAAGAGCTCGATGATGCGCGCCCGCGCCTTGGCGCCGGTCAGCCCCTGGTGGATCTTCAGGCTCTCGGCGATCTGCTTCTGGATCGTGTGCAGCGGGTTCAGCGAGGTCATCGGCTCCTGAAAGATGAAGCTGACCTCGTTGCCGCGCATCTCGCGCAGGACGCGCTCCGACGCGCCCACCATCTCCGCGCCCCTCCAGCGCACCGAGCCCGTCACATGCGCCGAATCGGGCAAGAGCGACACGGTCGACAGCGCCGTCAGCGATTTGCCCGATCCCGACTCGCCGACCAGCGCCAGCGTCTCGCCATAGCCGACCTGCAGCGAGACGTTCCGCACGGCCTCGACCACGCCGTCCTCGGTCCGGAAGGTGACCGAGAGGTCGCGGATCGCCAGCAGCGGCTCGGCCGTCCGCGTGCCCGTCCTGTCGTGCGGGCGTTCGTTCAAGATGCTGCCCTCACCGGCCCGCCCTCATCGAAAAGTCTTGCGCGGGTCGAAGGCGTCGCGAACGCCCTCGAAGACAAAGACCATCAGGCTGAGCATGACGGCGAAGGTGAAGAAGGCCGAAAGCGCCAGCCAGCTGTCCTGCAGATGCTGTTTGCCCTGCAGCGCCAGCTCGCCCAGCGAGGGATAGCCCGAGCCGAGGCCGAAGCCGAGGAAGTCGAGCCCGGCGAGCAGCGAGATCGAGCCCGTCAGCATGAAGGGCAGCATGGTCACGGTGGCCACCATGGCGTTGGGCAGCAGGTGCCGGAACATCAGCGTCCAGTCGCCGACGCCGAGCGCGCGGGCCGCCTGCACGTATTCGAAATTGCGCGCGCGCAGGAACTCGGCGCGGACAACGCCAATCAGCGTCACCCAGCCGAAGGCGACGAAGACGACGAACATCACCCAGATCGTCGGCGTCAGCACCGAGACGACGATGAGGATGACGTAAAGCAGGTTCATCGACGACCAGACCTCCTCCAGACGCTGGAAGAACAGGTCGACCCAGCCGCCGAAGAACCCCTGGGCGGCGCCGGCGATGACGCCGACCACCGCCGAGACCAGCGTGACCGAGAAGCCGAACAGCACGCTCAGGCGAAAGCCATAGATGATGCGCGCCATCACGTCGCGCGCCTGGTCGTCCGTGCCGAGCACATGGTGGAACTCGGCCGTGGGCACCGGCACGCCGATGCCGACACCGCCTATCTCGAAGAACCGGGCGAACCGCCAGTCGGGCGGCGAGGGCGCGCGCTCGACCGCGTACGAAACGGTGTCGAAGGCGAAGGCGATCAGCGGCCAGACGATCCAGCCCTCCTCGGCGCCCTCCAGCACCGGCGCCTCGGGCGTGAACCCGTCGGCCTCGTCGAAGCAGCCGTCGAGATTGCCGCCAGTGCGGATCAGGCAGCGCACCACCGGGTCGCGGTAGTCGGCCTGCGTCTGGAAATCGCCGCCGAAGGTGGTCTCGGGATAGCTGCGGAAGATCGGCCAATAGAGCTGGCCGTTGAAGCTGACGAGGATGGGCTTGTCGTTGGCGATGAACTCGGCGAACAGGCTGAGGACGAACAGCACGGCGAACAGCCACAGCGACCACCAGGCCCGCCTGTTCCGCTTGAAGCTGCGCCAGCGCCGCCGGTTGAGCTCGGAGACGGCCACCGCTCAGCCTTCCCGCCGCTCGAAGTCGATGCGCGGGTCGATCCACACATAGACGAGGTCCGAGACCAGCTTGATGACCAGCCCCAGCAGCCCGAAGATGAAGAGCGTGCCCAGCACCACCGGGTAGTCGCGCGTGACCACCGACTCGAAGCCGAGCAGGCCCAGCCCGTCGAGCGAGAACACCGTCTCGACGAAGATCGACCCGGCGAAGAAGACGCTGACGAAGGCCGCCGGGAAGCCGGCGATGACGATCAGCATCGCGTTGCGGAAGACGTGGCCATAGAGCACCCGCGTCTGGCCCAGCCCCTTGGCGCGGGCGGTCATGACGTACTGCTTGCGGATCTCGTCGAGAAACGAGTTCTTGGTCAGCAGCGTCAGCGTGGCGAAGCCGGAGATCGTGTAGGCCGTCACCGGCAGGGCGATATGCCAGAAATAGTCGACGATCTTCTGCCCGAGGCTCATCGTCGCCCAGCCGTCGGAATAGAGCCCGCGCAAGGGGAACAATTGCCAGTACGAGCCGCCGGCGAACAGCACCAGCAGGACGACGGGGACGAGGAACCCGGGCAGCGCATAGGCGGCGATGATGACGCCGGAGGTGGTGGTGTCGAAGGGCGTGCCGTCCTTGACCGCCTTGCGGATGCCGAGCGGGATCGAGACGAGGTAAGAGATCAGCGTCGCCCAGAGCCCGAGCGAGACGGACACGGGCATCTTCTCGAGGATGATGTCGATCACGTCGGCCGAGCGCCGGAAGCTCTGGCCGAAATCGAGCCGGGCATAGTTCCAGAGCATGATGCCGAAGCGTTCCCAGACCGGGATCGGCTCGCGCTGGCATTCGGGCACGGTGACGGTCGGCACGCCTTCGTAGCCCGGCTGGCAGACGATGCGGGCAAAGCCGAACTGCGCCTCGAGGTCGGCGATCAGGTCGGGGTCGATGCCCTGCCGGCCGCGATAGCTGCCCTCGGAACCGACGCTCGGCTGCCCGCCGCCCGCCTCGCCGCCGCCGCCCGAGAAACGGCCGGTGACGTCGCCGGCGCCCTCCTGCAGCTCGGCGATCAGCTGCTCGACCGGGCCGCCAGGGGCGAACTGGATGACGATGAAGTTCAGCAGCATGATGCCGAACAGCGTCGGAATGATCAGCAGCAGCCGGCGCAGGATGTAGGCGCCCATCAGCGAACCCGCCCGTGGCTCATGGTTTCCGGCGCCTTCCTAGCTTCCATCGCGGGCAAGTCGACTTACCAATTCCTCATGCCCGGCCGGACCGCCCGACCGCCCACGCGGCGCCGCGATGCCGGCCAGCCCGGGGCATGTCGTGGTCGCTGCCGGCGGCGTCGATATCAGAGTTTCCCCGCCGCCTGCATCACCGCGTAGCGGTCGAAGTCCATCCACCAGGTCTCGGGCGCGCCAAGTCCGAATTGCGGCTGGATCTGGGGCCGGTCGAAGACGTCCCAGTAGGCCAGCGTATGGCTGCCCTTGTTCCACTGGGGAATCCAGATGTGCTTGGCGCGCAGCACGCGGTCGAGCGCCTTGACGGCGTCGGTCAGCGTCTCGCGGCTGTCGGCGCGCTCGATGATCTCGATCAGCCCGTCGACCACCGGGTCGGCGACGCCCGCGATGTTCTCCGAGCCGGGCGAGCTGGCGCTGCCCGAGGCGAAATAGTCGCGCAGCTCGATCCCCGGCGTCAGCGACATGGCCTTGCGGTCCGTCGTGATGTCGAAGTCGAAGTCCTCCATGCGCTTGCGGTACTGCGCGGGGTCGACCTCGCGCAGCGTCGCCTTGACGCCGATCTTCTCGAGGTTCTTGGAGAACGGGGCGGCGATCCGCTCGAAGCCCTGGCTGCCGATCAGGAACTCCACCTCCAGCGGCTTGCCGTCCTTCATGCGCACGCCGTTCTGCACGTCCCAGCCGGCCTCGTCGAGCAGCTGGGCGGCGCGGCGCAGGTTCTGCCGGTTGCGCCCAGTGGCGTCGGTGGTCGGCGGCACATAGGCGGCCTCGCTCAGCACCTCGGGCGGCAGCTTGTCGGCGTAGAGTTCGAGGATCGCCATCTCGCCCGGCGTGGGCCTGCCGTCGGCCTGCATCGGCCCGCCCTCGAAGAAGCTGTCGGTGCGGGTGTAGAGATCGTAGAAAAGCCGCTCGTTCGACCATTCGAAGTCGAAGGCGAGCGCAATCGCCTCGCGCACGCGGGGGTCCTGAAACTTGTCGCGCCGCAGGTTGAACCAGAAGCCCTGCGTCCCCGCCGGGCGGTTGTCGGGCAGCGTCTCGAGCACGACGTCGCCCGAGGCGACCGCAGGAAAGCTATCCGGCGTATAGGCCGTCGCCCAGAACTGGCTGGTGAACTCCTCGTTATAGAGGAAGGCGCCGGCCTTGAACGCCTCGAAGGCGGCCGAGCGGTCGCGGAAGTACTCGATGCGGAGCTCGTCGAAATTGTGCCGCCCGACATTCACGGGCAGGTCCTGGGCCCAATAATCCTCGAGGCGCTCGAAGCCGACGCTCTGGCCCGGCCGCACGCGACCGATCCGGTAGGCGCCGCTGCCGACGGGTTTGTCCAGCGTCGACTGGGTGAAGTCGTGCTCGGTGTAGTAGGCCTTTGACAGCACCGGCAATCCCGCCACCAGCATCGGCAGGTCGCGCGTCGCCGCATCCTTGGCGAAGTCGAAGCGCACCCGGTGCGCCCCCTCGGCCGTGGCGCTTTCGACAGGCGCCAGCAGCACGCGATAGCTGGGGTGGCCCTTGGTCCGCAG
Source organism: uncultured Alphaproteobacteria bacterium (assembly GCA_963822985.1). Lineage (GTDB taxonomy): Bacteria > Pseudomonadota > Alphaproteobacteria > Rhodobacterales > Rhodobacteraceae > Thermohalobaculum. Next base: position 106,915 of record CAWGJU010000008.1, read on the forward strand.
CGTCTCGAAGGTGAAGACCACGTCCTCGGCGATGATGGGCGTGCCGTCCTGAAAGCGCGCCTCCGGGCGGATGTTGAAGGCGACCCAGGCGCGATCCTCGGGCAGCTCGGCCGACTCGGCGATCAGCCCGTACATGGAATCCGGCTCGTCCTCGGCCGAGACCATCAGGCTGTCATAGATCAACGAGGAAACGCCGATCGCCGGGTTGCCCTTGAGGATGAAGGGGTTGAAGCTGTCGAAGGTGACATTGCCATAGCCGGTCGACCAGACGCCGCCCTTTGGCGCGTCGGGGTTGACATAGTCGAAATGTTGGAAGTCGGACCCGTATTTCAGGTCGCCAAATGCCGAAATGCCGTGGCTGACCGTCGTTTCGGCCTGTGTCTTGGCGCCGGCCGTTCCCGATGTGCCCACGGCCTCGGCGCTCACGGCCTCCGCGCCTACGGTCTCCGCACCCGCGGATTCGGTGGCCCCCGCCGGCCCGGCGGCCGCCGGGCCAGGCCGTGCCCAACGTCATCGCGAGGGCCAGCATTGTCCCGAAGATGCGCGGCGTCAGCTGCATGAAACCACTCCCAAACCCTTTCCCTGTGGTTAGGGTTCGCAATCGCAGGATGCAAGAACGACACACATTCGGGTGAGAGCCGGTGGCCCAGTCTTGATCGGTCTTGATCGGTCTTGATCGGTCTTGATCGGTCTTGATCGGCGCCCCGCCCGACCCGGTCGGCGGCGAGTGCGAAGCGGGCCCCGGCGGAGGCTCCGCCGGGGCCCGCAAGCCACCCTCGCCCGTCGGACCGGTCGCGCCGGCTGACGCGCCTAGGGGTTGCCCCCGTGCTCGTTCAGATAGGCGATCACGTCGATCCGGTCCTGCGGGTCCTTCAGCCCGGCGAAGGCCATCTTGGTGCCGGGCACCACGGCCTTGGGGTTTTCGAGATATGCGAACAGATTGGTCGGCGTCCACTCGCCGCCATGCGCCGCCATCGCATCGGAGTAGCTGTACCCTTCGACCGCGGCGACCGGGCGGCCGACGACACCCCAGAGCGACGGACCGATGCCGTTCTTGCCCTCCTCGATCTTGTGGCAGGCGCCGCAACGGCGAAACAGCTTCTCGCCCGCCGCGACATCGGCCGAGGCGAGGTCGATCCCGCCGCCGCCCTGGTCGGCGCCCGCCGCGGGCGCCGCCGGGGCCGCCGCGACCGAGTTCCTCGGCCGCCGGAGCAGGCGCCGCTGGAGCCGGCGTCGAGGGAGCAGGCGCCGCCGCTTGCTGGTCGTCCTGCGTGTAAGCCTCGGGGACGGCCGGCCCCTCGGGCAGCGTTCCGGCTGGCCCGCCGGGGCCCGAGGCCGGCGCCTCGCCCGGCGGCGTCGGCAGGGGCTGCGGCTCCAGCAGCGGCTCGGCCCGAGGGTCGGCGCGCGTCTCGCCAGGGGTCAGCGCCTCGGGCAGCGGCTGCGCCGTCGCCGGCCCCGCCGGCTGCTCGTCCAGGTCGAGCGGCGCCGTGCGCTGGACCTCGACGTCCTCCTCGGCCGGCTGGACGGTGGTCACCCCGGTGACGACCGCGCCGTCCTCCGGCTCCTGGTCGGGAACGATGCCCGCCGGCGCGGTCGCGCCGCCAACGCCCTCGGCGCCCTCGGGCTTCACCGCCTGCGCCGTCTCCTCGACCTCGGCCGCCTCGGACATGCTCTCGATCGCGGCCGACTCGTCCGGCGCCGGCGCGCCCTCCATCGCCTCGCCCGGCGGGTTGACGCCCGGTCCCGGGCCCACACCCGGCGACAGCGCCGGGTCGGGGATCGCCGTCCCCGACTTGCCGACCGCGGCCGCCTCGCCCGCCTCGGCCAGCGGGGCGATCCCTGCCGTCAGGTCGACCGGCGCATCGCTCTGCTGGTTCAGATAGGCGATCACGTCGGCCCGGTCCTCCGGATCGCTCAGCCCGGCATAGCTCATCTTGGTGCCGGGCACCCAGGCCTTTGGGTTCTCGAGAAAGTGGAACATCTCCTCGGGTGTCCAGTCGCCGCCATGCGCCGCCATCGCGTCCGAATAGCCAAAGCCGTCCACCGCCGCAACCGGACGCCCGACCACGTTGTGGAGCGTCGGCCCCACCTTGTTCACGCCGGCCTCGACCGCGTGGCAGGCCGAGCACGCCCGGAAGATCTTCTCGCCGGCAGCCGCATCGGGCTCGGTGAACAGCGCCACCAGGTCGACCTGCGGCGCCTCGGTCGCCTCGCCGCCGCCGGCGGCCTCCTCGATGGGCAGCGCGAAGGCCAGCACCTGCTCCTCGCCATGGCCGAACTCGCCCGTGCCATAGATCTTGCCCGAGAAGAAGTTCAGCAGCAGGAAGATCAGCAGCGCGCCCAATCCCGCACCGGCGATCTTGTTGAAGTCCGTCGAGTTCATTCGCTCTGCCTCCGTGGCCCGGGGCCTTGAATATCGCCTTCCAACTCCGGGCCGCAAGCGATAGAAGCCGCGACCAATGGTGACATGAGGCGGCCGCCGGCGCGGCGCAGGGTTCCGGGGAGGGGCCGGCATGGGATTTGCTGTTGAACGGCCAGATCGGCGGCACGGGCAGGCGCATCGCCTTCCAGGGCGATCTCGGCGCCTATTCCCACCAGGCCTGCCGCGAGGTCTTTCCGGATCTCGAGCCCTTGCCCTGCCCGACCTTCGAGGCGGCTCTCGACGCCGTGAAGGGCCGCGAGGCGGATCTGGCCATGATGCCGATCGAGAACTCGACCTATGGCCGCGTGGCGGATCTGCACCACCTGCTGCCGACATCGGGCCTCTACATCATCGGCGAGCACTTCGTGCCGGTGCACCTGCAGCTTCTGGGCGTGCCCGGTGCGGCGCTGGAAGGCGTGCAGGAGGCGCAGAGCCACACCGTCGCCCTCGGCCAGTGCAAGGCCTTCCTGGCCAGGCATGGCATCAAGGCGTCGATCGGCGCCGACACGGCCGGCAGCGCGGCGCAGATCGCCGAGGACAAGGATCCGGCGCGCGCCGCCATCGCCTCGGCGCTCGCCGGCGAGCTTTACGGGCTGCAGACCCTTGCCGAAAACATCGAGGATGCGAGCCACAACACGACGCGCTTCCTGGTCATGTCGCGCCAAAAGATCGAGGCGGATCCAACCGAGGGCACCGCCATGACCAGCTTCGTCTTCGAGGTCCGCAACGTGCCGGCCGCGCTCTACAAGGCGATGGGCGGCTTCGCGACCAACGGCATCAACATGGTCAAGCTGGAGAGCTATATGCTGGGCGGCAGCTTCTGGGCCACCCAGTTCTACGCCGAGATCGAGGGCCATCCCGACGACCGCAGCGTCCAGCACGCCTTCGAGGAGCTCGCCTTCTTCACCAAGCACCTCAAGGTGCTGGGTGTCTTCCCCGCCGCCGAGTTCCGCAAAGGCGCCGGCGCCAAGCCGGACTGAGGCCGCGCCCGATCAGGCCGGTTCGCCGCCAGTTCAGACCGGACGAGCGCGTGGACGAGGGCGTGGGCGTGGCCGCCGCGAGCTGGGCGTGCAGCCGCTCGATGAAGGCCTCGGCGTTCGGGGGCGTGAAATTGGCGCCGTGGCGCGGCGGCGATGGTCAGCCGGCCGGTCGCATCGAGGCGCCCGAGATCGCCGGTCATGCACCAGCCGTCGCGCAGCGTCGCGCGCGTCGTCTCGGGATCGCCGACATAGTGGTCGAACAGCCCCGGCCCGCGCACCGCGATCTCGCCCTCGACGCCAGGGCCGGGACCGGGGCCGAGCGGATCTCCGTCACCGTCGACGATCCGCACCTCGCAGCGCATGGGCAGCGCGACCGTACCCGGCACGCGCTCGCCGGGCGGCAGCAAGTTGCAGCAGATCACCCCGGTCTCCGTCGAGGCATAGCCCTCGGTGCAGGGACACCGAAGGTCGCCTCTATTTCGGCAAGAAGGTCGGCGGGCAGGCTGAACGAGCTCGAGCGCACGAGGCGGAGCGCGGTGCGCGGCCGCCGCCCCGCCAGCCGGGCCAGCAGCGAGCGGTGGAAGACCGGGCCAGAACGTCTCCGGCGCCGGCGGCCAGCGCGGCGCCACCACGGTCTACCGCGCCGAGCCGGACGGCTATACCATCGGCATCTGGAACGTGCCCGGCCTGATCCTGCCTGGCCTGCTGGGCGAGGATCCGGGCTACGACGTCGGCAAGGTCTCGTGGATTGGCAACATCGCGACCTCGCGCCACGCGCTGGCGGTCAAGGCGGACAGCCCCTACCGCACCTTGGAGGACCTCTGCTCCATCGGCCGGCCGGTGAAGCACTCCGACAATGGGCGCGATACCAGCTCGATCGCCGGCGAGCTCGCCTTCGAGCTCGTCGATTGCGAACACGCAGGGGTGACCGGCTACAAGGGCTCGACCGAGGCCGTCCTCGCGGTCATGCGCGGCGAGGTGGACGCGGACCGTCAAGACTGAGGAGGCGCTCGTCGAATACGTGGATTCGGGCGACCTTCGGCTGCTGATGACGTTCGAGGACGAGCCGAGCCTGCCCGGCGTGCCCTCGTCGACCGAGCTCGGCTACCCTGCCCTCTCCAAGTTCCGGATGCAGCGTTTGATCGGCGGCCCCCCGGCATTCCGGCGGAAATCGTCCAGCGCCTCTCGGACGCGCTGATGGGCGCCGCCCGGTCGACGGAGGTGCAGGAATGGTCGGCCTCCGCCGGCTACCAGCTCGACCCGATCCGGCCGCGGAAGCGCAGGCGATAATGGACAACCTGATGGGCTTCTATGCCGGCTATCGCCCGCTGCTCGAGAACGAGAGCCATTTCGCATCCGAGGTGGGCGGCGCCATCCGCTTCTCGCTCGGCATCGACTACCTTTGGGACGGCGTTCCCCTGATCCCGGTGCTGACCGGCATGTTCGCGCTGACCCCGATGATAGCGCTTGCCATCGAGGGCGGCAGCGTCGCGCGGGATGCCGCGCCGGGCACGCGCGTCATCACCCGCGTGATGGAGGGCGTGCGCGCCGCCTTCGTCCACTGGCGCGTGGTGCTGCGCGGCTCGGCCATCGGCACCGCCATCGGCGTGCTGCCGGGGCTCGGCGGCACGGTTGCGTCCTTCATCGCCTACTCCGCCGCGCAGCACTCGGGGCCCGATCCCAGCCGCTTCGGCAAGGGCGAGATCGTGGGCGTGATCGCGCCCGAGAGCGCGAACAACGCCAAGGACGGCGGCGCGCTGCTGCCGACGATCGCGCTCGGCATTCCCGGCAGCCCGGAGACCGCCGTCTTCCTCGGCATCCTGATCCTGCACGGCATGACGCCCGGGCCGATCATGCTGCTAAACGACGGTGCCGCGATCTACGCGCTGATCGCGGCGGTGACGCTGTCCTGCCTCGGCGCCTCGGCGCTGGGGGTGCTGTTCGCCCGGCCGCTCTCGCGCATAACGACGCTCGACGCCGATCTCCTGGTGCCGATGGTGATGTCCGTGGCGCTGACCGGCTCTTATGCGCTGCGGCAGGAGCCGGGGGACGTGCTGCTGACCCTGGCCGCCGGACTGGGCGGCTGGCTGATGATGCGCCAGGACTATCCGCGCATCACCTACATCATAGCGCTCGTCCTCGGCGCCGATGCCGAACGGTCGTTCCACCAGACGTGGATGATCTCGGACGGGCAGGTGCTCGGCTTCAAGGCGGCCAGGCCGCAGGCCTGGTCCTGATCGGGCTGACCGTGCTTGCCGCGGTGCTGCCGGCGCTGATCCGCAGCCGCGAAATGCGCAGGAGCGGCAACCGCGGCAAGCCCCGCCGCCGGGGCCGGCCACGACCGAGGCCGACCTCAGATCGCGCCGCGGAAATAAAGTCGGTTGACGGCCGGGGCAATGGTCCACGCGGCCGCCCGGCGAGCTGCGGCGGCGAGGTCGGATGACGCAGCGTCCGGCTCCGGGGCGGGGTAGCCGAAGCGGGCGTAGTCCTCGGCGAAGTACGCCTCGATCAGCGCGACGTCTTGCCGGGTCGGTCGCACGTCCCTCTTATATGCCTTGCGACCGTCGGGCACGCTGAGCTCCGGCGCGCAGGTGCCGGAAATCTCGTCGAGACGCGCGAGCAGGGGCGAGAGGCCCCGCTCGATGCGGAACACCTCGGCATCGGCGGGCACGATGTGGCTCTGCGGGCGGATGTGGTTGTCGAAGACGCGCGGGTCTCGCCGCGCCGCCTCCATCACGATGCGCAGCCAGGTAGAGAACCCGAGCTGGGTCAGCCTGCGGCCGCGATAGCCGGATCGCGACTGGAAGCGGAACTCGCTCTGGATGCGCGACAGCGGGTCGCGCACCACGGCAAAGCTCCAGACGACGCCGTGCGGGAGCAGCCGCTGCGCATCCGCGGCCGTCATGTGCTGGGGCGAGCAGACCAGCGAATTGCTGCGCCATCCATGCCGCCGCCACGCGCGCATCCAGCTGCGATCCAACATCGCCAGCGGACCGAATCGTGCCAGAAGGTAGTCTTCGAGGCTCGATCCGCCCGTTCTCGGCACATGCGCGAAGAAGACCGCCTTCTCTCCAAGAAGTACCAGCGGCACGCGTCCCTGCAACTATATCGGCTTTGTCGCCGCCCATCATCGCGGCCGGCTTCGCGGCCGCCGCGGGCTAATCCACCCGTGGCGCGGCGCTACCCGATGATCGCCCAACGGCTCCGGCCATGCCGCGTCGCCGGACCCGCCGTCCCTGTCCGAGAGAGCAGGGCTTCCTTCTCGCGGTTCAACAGCGCCTCCATCTCTCGCGCGACCTGCATGGGATCACGGCCCGGCGGGACCGGCGGTTGGAACCGCAAGACGATCTCGCCCGCGCGCTTGCGGCGGAATCCCGCCGACCAGCACAGCCCGGCATTGTGCACCACGGGCACGAGCGGGACCGCGCAGGCGCCGTAGAGCAGCCCGAGCCCGCGGAGATGGGGACGCACGCGGCCCGGCTCGACGCGCGTCCCCTCCGGAAAGATCAGCACGCTGCGGCCCTCGGAGAGGGAGATCCCGGCCTCGCGCACGATCCGGCGGAGGTTCGCGCCGCGCCGGTCGCGAAAGACCGGCGTCATCGGCGCATGGCGCAGGCCCCAGCCGAAGACCGGAATGTCCATCGCCTCGGCCTTGGTCACGACGTTGATGTGCGGAACGAAGGCGGTAAAGGCGATCGACTCCCAGTAGGATTGGTGATTGCTGACGAAGAGGACCGGGCCGTCAGGGATGTGCTCGACCCCCTCCAGCCTGTAGCGGACGCCGAGGATGCGCCACGCGGCCAGGATGAAGCCCGAGGACCAGAGGCGCAGGACCCGGCGCACGAGCGCCGGCGGGCGCACGACCTTGAAGACCGTCAGGATGGCGAGGCCGAAGGGCAGGCTCCAGAACAGGATCGCGACCTCGAAAAGCCGCGTCCGCAGAACCTGGAGCGACAGGGCCGGAGCCGCGGCCGCCCCGATCTCGGGCGGCGTCGTGATCTCGCTCATCGGTTCACGCGGCAGTGGGAACCCGATCGAGCAGGCACGTGACGCATGTGTTTGAGACCAAAGCCATTATGAACCCGGTGGCGATGATAACCGGCGCGCCCGGCAATTGCACGCCCTCTGCGCCGTTCCAATGGCGGCTCCTTGCATGTGCCGGCGCGCCCGGATAGCAGAACCCGGTCGCCTGGGCACTGGTGGTTGCGTGGGAGTTGGAGGCGTGGACGCTCGCAAGCCTTTTGTCGTCGGTCCCTATTATGACGGGCCCGAGCAGAAGCAGCGGTTCCTGCGCGAGATCTTCGATCGCACCGCGCCGCTCTACGAGGCGATCGCCAGATGGGGATGGCTGGGATCGGGCGACGCCTACCGTCGGAACGCCCTGAGGCGCGCAGGCTTGCGGCCGCACATGCGGGCGATCGACGTCGCCTCGGGGACGGGGCCGACGGCCCGCGCGCTGTTGCGCATCGTCCGCCGGCCCGAGCAGGTCGTCTGCGTCGAGCCCTCGGCCGGGATGATCGCCGAGTCGCGCAGGCGGGTGCCTTGCGTGCACCATCAAGCGACGGCCGAAGCGCTGCCCGTGTCCGATGCGAGCTTCGACTTTCTGACCATGGGATTCGCGCTGCGCCACGTCGACGACCTCGAGGCGACCTTCCGCGAGTTCCGCCGCGTGCTGAAGCCGGGCGGCAAGGCGCTGATCCTGGATGTGACGGTGCCGGAAGGCACCATCGGCCGGGCCCTTTTCACAGCTTATTTCAAGCATGTCCTGCCGAAGCTCACCCTGGCGCTGAGCCGGGATCGCGAGGCCTATCGCCTGATGACCTACTTCTGGGAGACGATGGAGCAGATGACGGGCCGCGAGGAGGTGGCCGGCATCATGCGCAAGGTCGGCTTCCGCGCGGTCGAGCACCGCGTGCTTCTCGGCTGCTTCTCGGAGTACGAGGCGATCCGCTGATGCCCCGCGATGCTTTGGCCGATCCGGTCTGCACGGTCCTGATCCCGGCCTATAACGAGGCCGGCACCATCCGCGAGATCGTCGAGGGGGCGCTTGCGCATGTCGACCGGGTGCTGGTGATCAGCGATGGCTCGACGGACGACACGGTGGCGCGGCTGCAAGGGCTGCCCGTCGAGGTGCTGGCCCACGCCGAGAACCGCGGCAAGGGCGCCCGGCTGGCCGAGGGCCTGGAGCACGCATTCCGGCAGGGCGCCGACTGCGTGCTGACGCTCGACGCCGACGGCCAGCACAACCCGACGCAGATCCCGGCCTTTCTCGACGCGGCGCGACGGCTGCCGGGTTCGCTGATCCTCGGCGATCGCATGGGCACGCCTGGCCCGATGCCGCGCGCGCGTGCCGCGTCGATCGGCTTTGGCGACTTCTTCATCAGCTGGGCGGCCGGCCACCGGCTGCGCGACTGCCAGTGCGGCATGCGGCTCTATCCCGCCGAGCTTTGGTCGCGCATCCGCGTGCCGGCGCGCGAATGCCGGCATTTCGTCTTCGAGACCGCCGTGCTGATGCACGCTGCCGAGGCCGGCTTCGACCTCGCCCGCGTGCCGATCGAGGCGCGCTATGCGGGGTATCAGCATCGTCCCAGCCGCTTCCGCCCGGTCCTCGACACGGTGCGCATCACGGGCGCCGTCGCGCGCTTCATTCTCAGGGGTGCAGCGCGCCCGAGAGGCCTGTTGATCGCCCTTGGGGTGGTGCGCTAACCCCGCGGGAGCGGGGAACAGAGGGAAGAAGACATGAGCCGATCCATCGCCGCCGTGCTGCTCGTCGCAGCCCTTGCCGTCGCCGGCTGTCGGGCCGAGACGGTCTACAATCCGACCGACATCGCCTATGCCCCCGCCGCGACCCAGACGAGAGCGCTGACCCAGACGGACTACAAGAACGCGATCATTCGCGCCGGCACCAAGCGCGGCTGGACGTTCGAGGATGCCGGCCCGGGCCACCTCGTCGGCAATCTCGCGGTCCGCGGCAAGCATTTCGCGACCGCCGACGTGTTTTACGACACGAAGTCGTTCTCGATAAGATACAAGGACTCGCGCAATCTGGATTACAACGCCGGCAACAATCAGATTCATCCCAACTACAACTCCTGGGTCACTAACCTGCAGCAGGATATCCAGGCCGAAGTGACGCGTATGGAGACCACCTGAGCGGGATGTCCGGGCCGCCCGTCGAGACGTTCTGCAGCGACTTGGGCTTTCCTGCGGGCAGCCGGTGCCTCGACGGACACTTTCCCGGCCGGCCGATCGTGCCAGGGGCCGTCATCCTCGCCTTTCTGGCCGCCCGCCTCGCCGAGACCGGCCGGGCTGTGGCGCGGATCGATCGCCTGAAGTTCCGGCGCACCCTGCTGCCAGGCATGCCCTTCGAAGTTCGCCTGACGCCGGCTGGACCGCGAAGCCGGGCGGAGTGGCTGGACGAGCACGGGGTCTTCGCCACCGCCCTGGTGGTTCTCCGCCCGGTAGATGGCTGAGGCCCAGCCGGCGTGGCGACGGCAGCCCGAGCGTGGAAGCCTGCTTGCCCTGGGGGCGCTCAGCTGGCTTGCGCGGCACGCGCCCGACGGCGTCACCGACCCCCTGGTGGCGTCGATCGCACTGTGGTTCACATTGTTCCCGAGCCGGATCGCGGCGCGCGGCCAAGCCGCATATCTGGGCGCGGCGCTCGGGCGGGCGCCTCGGTTCGCCGACCGCTTCCGGCAGTGCCAGAGCTTTGCGCACGTCATCCTGGATCGGGCGCGCCTGCTCAGCGAAGGCACCGCGGGCTTCGATGTCCGGGCGCATGGCGAGGAGGTCTTCCTGCGCCGTCATCGGGCGGGTCGCGGCGGCGTGCTTCTGGGAGCGCATTTCGGCAGCTTCGAAGCCCTGCGCGCCTTCGACAGGTCGCTGCAGGGCCTGCGCGTGCGCTATCTGATGTTCCAGGAGAACGCCGAGAAGGTGACGCGGCTGCTGGAGTCGCTCAACCCGGAGGTCGCCGCGCGCGTCATTCCCGCCGCCGACGGCCAGAGCGCGATGCTCGCCGTGCGCGACGCGCTCGAGGCGGGAGAGTTCGTCGCCTATCTCGGCGACCGCATGCCGAGCCACAGCCGGCGCGGCGCGGTGGAGGTCGAGTTCCTGGGCGCCCCCATCCTCGTCCCGCGCGCGCCATATCTCAGCGCCATGCTGGCGGGCGTGCCGCTGATCCTCTGCTTCGCGCCGCGCACGGGACCTCGCCGCTATGAGATTCGCTTTCACGAGATCTATGACGGCGGCCGTGTCCCGCGGCCCGAGCGCGACGCCTGCTGCCGCGCATTGGCGCAAGGCTATGCCGACGCGCTGGCGCAGATATGTCGCCGCCATCCTTATAACTGGTTCAATTTCTTCGACATATGGCGCGAATAGCGCCGCGCTCTCCTGCGCCGCCGCCGCGCCGGAGGACACGGCCGAGTTGATCGCGGCTCTGGCGGTCCCGCCCGGCGAAAGGATCGACTACCGCGAGGAGGTCCGCCACCCCGCTTTGGTCGAGCCCGAGATCGCCACCGGGACGATGTATGTCGCCGAGGACGGCACGCTCGTCCGCGAGCAGAAGACGCCGGAGCGGCAGATCAGCGAGGTGGGCGACCGGATGCTCTCGACCCGTTCCTCGCCCCAGGCGGAACCGACGCTCTATCCCATCCCCGGCGAGCTGCGCCCGATGCTGCTGGCGCTTCGCCGCATGCTCGCGGGCGACGCGGGCGCGATCCAGGCGGACTTCACGACGGAGCTTTCGACGGGCGCGACCGGCTGGGCGCTGGCCCTGCGGCCGCACGGCGCCGCCGAGGGGGCGGCGCTGACCTTCACCGGCTGCGGCGACAGGCTGACGTCGCTGGAGATCGCGGGTCGTGACGGCGTGGTGCGGAGCATCGCCTTCTCTCCCGGGCAATGACGCGGGTCACCATCCTCTTCGCGCTTGCCCTCTCACTGGGCGCGCTGGCGCTTGCAGGCGTGCGGGTCGAGTCGGATGCGCGGGCGATCCTGGGCGCCGATGCGGCGACCGCCAGCACCCTGGACACGGCGGAGGGCAGGGCGCTGACGGTCGCCATCCTGCATCCGGACCCTGATCGCCGGAGCGCGATCGCGCATCGGGTCTTCGAGATGCTGGCAGCCGATCCGATGGTCGACCGGGCAACGCTTGCGCCCGAGCCGTCCGAGGCGGCGCTCGACTGGCTGTGGCTGCACCGTTTCGCCTTGGCGCCACCACCGGCCGAGGCGTTCGCGCCCCCGGCACTGACGGCCGAGCTGCAGCGGGCCAGGCGGGCGCTGACCGACGTCGCGGCCGCGCCCCTGGCCGGCCGCTATCTGCTCGACCCGACGGGCAGCTTCCGCAGCCTGGTCGAGACCCTGGCAGCGCGGGCGGACTCGCTGGCCGTGCACGATGGCGTGCCGCAGGCGCGCGACGACAGCGCGGCGCTGCTGTTCCTCGAGCTTGCGCCGCGGCCCTTCGATGCCGCGTCGCAAGCCGCCTTCGACGACCGGCTCCGCGCGACGATCATGTCGCTCGGCGCCGAGCCGCTGCTGGTCGGCCCGCGCAGCATCAGCGCCGATGTCAGCGCCGACATCGCCGAGCGCGCCACCGTCTCCAGCCTGATCGCGAGCGCGCTGCTGCTGCTCTGGCTCGCCGCCGTGCTGAGATCGGCCAGGGGCGTCCTGGCGAGCATCGTGCCCGCCGCACTGGGGGCCGCTGCCGCCGCGCTGGTCGTCCAGCTGCTATTCGGCCGAGTGCACGTCCTGGCGCTGGGGTTCGGCGGGGCGCTGCTGGGGCTGGCGCTCGACTATCCGCTGCATCTGATGGCAGCCGCCCGCGGCGCCGAGGCGGCGCACGCGCGCCACTGCATCCGCATCGGTGCGGCGACCACCGCGATCGCCTTCCTTGCGCTGGTCGTGGCCGGCATACCGGCCATCGCGCAGGTCGGCGCCTTTGTGGCGGCGGGCCTGGCGACGGCCGCGGCGGCGGCGCTGTGGATGGAACGAGACCTTCCGCCGGCCCGCGCTCGGCCGGCGGAGTTTGCCGGGTTTCGCCTGCGCCAAAAGCTGCCGGCGCTGGGGGCAGTCATCCTCGCCGGAGCGATCGGCGTGGCGCTGCTGCCGGCCAAGGGTGTCGAGCGCCTGGCGGCGCTGCCGGCGCCGCTGCGCGGCGACATCGAACGGCTGGACCGGATGCTCGACCTGCCCTCCGGGCGGCTCCGCGTCGAGGTGGACGGCGCCTCGCTGGGCGAGCTGCTCGAGCGGCAGAGGCGGCTCGCCGGAGTGCTGGAGCGCGCGCGTGCCGAAGGCCGGATCGGCAATTTCCGGATGCTCGCGACGATGCTGCCGCAGCCGGCCGAAGGCGGGCGCCTGCCCGCGCCCCAGCGGCTTTCCGAGCTGCTGGTCGCCCCTCTGGCCGAGGCGGGGCTGCGCCCGGAGTTCCGCAAGGAGATCGTCGAGGCCTATGGCGCGGCGTTGACGGCGCGCGATGTCGCGCCGGCAGATCTTCCGGCCGGGGACATCCTCGTCTCGGGCCTGATCCGCCGCGACGGCGACCTGCTCCGCGGCTCGGCCCTGCTCTGGGACGTCGCCGACGCGCCGGCCCTCGCCGCTGCCGTCGCCGGCCTCGGAGATCCCGCCATTCGGCTCGTCGACCTGGGCGCCGATTTCGCCCGGGGCTTCGACCGGCTGGCCGGCCGGGTCAGGCTCTGCGTCCTCCTCGGCGCGGCCGCGGCGCTCGGCTACCTTCTGGCGGCGGTGCGCCGGCCCCGCGCCGTCGTCGAGATCGCCGCGGCCTGCGTCGCCGCCGCCCTCGTCACCGCCTGTGCCGCCGGCCTGATCGGCGGCGGCCTCGGCGTCTTTCACGTGATGGCGCTCGCGCTTGTGATAGGCATCGGCATCGACTATGGACTGCTGCTGACATTGAGCGGTGACGAAGCACAGCGTGGCGCAGCGGTCCGATCGGTCCTGCTCTGTGCGACGACCACCCTCATCGGCTTCACCACAATGGCGCTATCCGGGGTCGGAGTGCTCGAGGACATTGGGACGACCGTAGCGATCGGCGTAGTCGCGGTGGTGGCGTCCAACATGATCCGCGGCGGCCGCGGGACGGCTGCGCGATGACGCGGGCCGGACCCTTGCCGCTCGGCGAGCCGGCGATCACCGCGCGGGCGGCGGTCACGTGCATCGGCAGCGGCCGGGCCCCGCATGTCGAGGCGATGCGCGGCATGCGCTCGGGACTGGCGCCGTGCGACCTGCCCGACATCGCCATTCGCTGCTATATCGGCCGGGTCCGCAACGTCGAGGAGATCGCGTTTCCCTCCGCGCACGGCGGCTGGGACAATCGCGCCAGCCGGCTCGCGCTGATGGCGCTCGAGACGGACGGCGTCCTCGACGCGGTCCGCCAGTCGGTGTCGCGCTGGGGCGCGCGGCGCGTTGGCCTGGTGCTCGGCACATCGACCTCGGGGATCGAGCGGTTGGAAAAGGTCTACCGCGCGCGACCGACCGACGAACCGGGCGACGGACCGCTCGCCGCCGACTACTCCATGCGCCACCACAACGACCACCACGCTGTGACGTCGTTCCTGATCGAGTATCTCGGGCTCGAGGGGCCGGGCTATACGATTTCCACCGCATGCTCGTCCTCGGCCAAGGCGCTGGTTGACGCCGCCCAGCTGATCCGCCTCGGCCTCTGTGACGCGGTGCTTGCCGGTGGGGTCGACAGCCTGTGCATGACGTCGCTCTACGGCTTCGATGCGCTCGAACTGGTCTCGCGCCAGCCCTGTCGGCCGCTCGACGCCAACCGCGACGGTGTGTCGATCGGCGAGGCGGCCGGGTTCCTGTTGCTCGAGCGGGATGGCGCCGGGCCGCATTTGCTGGGGGTGGGCGAGAGCTCCGACGCGGTCAGCATGTCGACGCCGCCCCCCGACGGCGCCGGCGCCGCCGCGGCCATGCGCGCCGCGCTAGAGAGCGCCGGGGTGGCGCCCGGGCGCGTGGGCTTTCTCAAGCTGCACGGAACGGCGACACACGCCAACGACAGCGCCGAGATGGCAGCGGCCAGCGCCGTCTTTCCGCAGCCGGTGCCCGCCGGATCCATGAAGGGACTGATCGGCCACACCCTGGGCGCGGCCGGCGCGGTCGAGGCGGTGATGTGCCTCGATGCGATGGAGGCGCGCCTGCTGCCCGGCTCGGCGGGGATCGACGCGGCCGACCCCTCGCTGCCCGGCAATATCCTCCAGCGGTCCGTCGAGGCGGAGTACGACAAAATCCTCTGCAACGCCTTCGGGTTCGGCGGCAGCAACTGCGCGCTGGTGCTCGGCGCCTGATGGTCGGCCGCGTCGACGTGATCGGCCTGGGCTTCGTGGCGCCGGGACTGCCCGACGCCGAAGCTCTGCGCGCGCACCTGGCCGGGGCGCCGCTGGTCGTGCCCGAGGGGTGGCGGCCGACCCCGGCGAGCCTGCCGCCGCGCGAGGCGCGACGGCTGAGCTCCAGCATCGGCCTGGCGATCGTCGCGGCCGAGCAGGTCGCGCCCACCCTGCCCCGCGATGCCGCCTGGGTCTTCGCCAGCGCCGTCGGCGAGGGCGAGACGCTGACGAACATCCTCGCCGCGCTCGCCCGGCCGGAGATCATGATCCAGCCGCTGCGCTTCCAGAACGCCGTGCACAACGCCGCACAGGGCCAATGGTCGATCGCGTCGGGCGCCGAGGGCCCGGCGACGAGCATCGCGGCCTATGACGAGACGGCGGGGGCCGGGCTGCTGAAGGCCGCCATGCAAGTCGTGCTCGAGCGCCGCCCCGTGGGGCTCGTCATCTTCGATTCGCCCCTGCCACCGCCGCTGCACGAGAAGCGGCCGATCACGCTGCCCATGGCGGCGGCGCTGGCCTTGGCTCCGGCGGGAGCGGCGGAGGCTCTCGGCTCGCTGGAGCTCGCTCTTTACCACAATGCGGCGCCGACCGATCCCGGCGACAGCGGCGCCGAGGAGGCGATCGTCGGCAGCGGCAACCCGGTTCGGTTCGCCCTCCCCTTGCTCTGCCGCATCCAGCAAAGCGATCCGCGCCCCGTCGTGCTCGGCCTGCCGGCCGGCGGCGGGCTGCGCATCGCATGGCGGGCGGGCGGCGATGCTCGCTGAGGCGCTGGCCCGCATGCCGCACAGGGGCGCCATGCGGCTGATCGCTGCCGTCGAGGCTGCCGACGGCGCCGGCATTCGCTGTCGCGCCACCGATCATGCGCCGCCCGACTACCCGCTGCGGCTGGATGGCGTGCTCTATGCCGCGGCGCTCGTGGAGCTCGGAGCGCAGGCGGCGGCCGCGCACGCTTCGCTGTTCGGGATGCGTGCGGCGCATTCCGGGCTGATCCTGGCGATCAACGATCTGGACTTGCGCTGCGTGCACATCGCGGATCCGGCCCCGCTGCGAATGCAGGCCGAGCGGCGGGACCAGATGGAGGGCGCCGCCGCCTACCGGTTCGCAGTGTCCCAGCACGATACGCCGCTCGTCACGGGCGAGATCCTGCTCTCGATGGTGCCGGCGTGAGGCGGGCGCTCGTCACCGGCGGGTCGAGCCCGATCGGCGCCGCCATCTGCCACCAGCTGTCGGGCCAGGGCATGCACGTGATCGTCCATGCCGGCCGCAATCTCGCCGGCGCGGAGGCGACGGTCGAGGCGATCCGCGCCGCTGGCGGCAGCGCCGAGAGCCTCGCGCTGGACCTGACGGACATGGACGTCGCGCTGGCAAGGCTTGGTGAGATCGCCGAGCGCGCGCCGATACAGGTGCTGGTGCATAATGCTGGGCTGCATCGCGACATGCCCTTCGCCGGCATGGGCCCGGAGGACTGGCGCGCCGTGGTCGACGTCAACCTCAACGGCTTCTACGCGGCACTGCGACCGCTGATCCTGCCGATGATGCGCGGCCGATGGGGGCGCATCGTCGCCATCTCGTCGCTGACCGCGATCACGGGCAATCGCGGCCAGACCAACTACGCGGCCGCCAAGGGCGGGCTGCTGGCGCTCGCCAAGTCGCTGACCCGCGAATATGCGAGCCGGGGGATCACGGCCAACGTCGTCGCCCCCGGCCTGATCGCCACGCCCGAGACCGAGGCGCTCGAGAACTTCGCTGCGCTGCGCGCGCTCTGCCCGGCGGGCCGCGCCGGCACGCCGCAAGAGGTGGCCGCAATCGTCGGCTTCCTCGCATCGGAGGCCGCGGCGTATATCTCGGGCCAACTCGTCGCCGTCGACGGAGGAACCAATTGAACCACCCAGACGCCACCCCAGACGCCACCCCGCGCGAGGCGGGCGCCGGCCCGGCGGATCGCACCCGCAGATGCGATGTTCTGGTCCTGGGCGGAGGCCCAGGCGGCTCGGCCGGGGCGGTGTTCCTGGCGCGCCACGGCCTCGACACGGTGCTGGTCGAACGCGACGCGCACCCCCGCTTCCACATCGGCGAATCGCTGCTGCCGCAGAGCCTGCCGATCCTTGAGGATCTGGGCGTGCTCGACCAGGTGCACGAGATCGGCGTCTTCAAGCCCGGCGCCGAGTTCATCAGCGAGGATGGCGCCACCGAGGCGGTCTTCGAGTTCCGCCGCGCGCTGCTCGGCGGGCCGACGCATGCCTACCAGGTCCTGCGCTCGGAGTTCGACGAGATCCTCTTCCGCAATGCCGGCCGATTCGGCGTCACGGTGCTGGAGCAGACCGCGGCGACCGTTCTGGAGTTGCAGCAGGACGGCGCGCTCGTCCGCACCAACGGCCCCGATGGCGAGGTGACAGACTGGCAGACGCGTTTCCTGGTCGATGCCTCCGGGCGCTCCACGGTCACGTCCAGGATGCTGGCGCAGAAGCAGCCCGACCCCCGCAACACCTCGGCGGCGATCTTCGGCCACTTCCACGACCTGCCGCGCCAGGAGGGAGCGCGGGCCGGCAACATCCGCATCTATCTGACCAGGCCGGGATGGATGTGGCAGATCCCGCTGCCCCGCGGCATGACGTCGGTCGGCCTCGTCGCGCCGGGCGACTACCTGCGTGCCCGAGAGGGCGGGGTCGAGGAGTTCTTCGCCGCGCATGTCTCGCGCCATCCGCACGTCGCCGCCCTGCTCTCGCAGGGCCGCCCGGCGAACCGGCTGGGATCGACCGGCAACTTTTCCTATCGCGCCACCGAGGCCGCGGGTCCCAGCCATGTGAAGGTCGGCGACGCCTACGGGTTTCTCGATCCGATCTTCTCGACCGGCGTCCATCTCGCGCTCGTGGGCGCGGGCGAGGCCGCGGCGGCGATTCGCGACTGCCTGGCCCGGCCGTCCCGGCGGGCGGCCCGGCTGGCCGACTATGACCGTGCCGTCCGGTCCCGGCTGTCCTTCGTCTCGTGGTTCGTCTACATGATCCACGACCCCGCCTTCCGGCGCCTGATGCTGAACCCGCGCGACGTGCTGGGGGTCGAGCGGGCGGTGATCTCGCTGCTCGCCGGCGACTTCAGCGCCGACCTGCGGCTGCGCTCGCGCATTGCCCTGTTCAAGCTGTTCCGGTACAGGTTCAGCGTCAGGGGTAGCGTGGATGCTGTTGCAAATGTTGAACGAGCCGCGTGAGCAGTTCGCGGATGCCGCGTTCCGGCGGGAGATAGCCGAGATGATCGTCGAGGTGCTGGTGCTCGACGATATGGCCGCCGGCGACATCAAGCCCGACGAGCCGTTGTTCGGCGATGGCCTCGGCCTCAATTCCATCGACGCGCTCGAGCTGTCGTTCGCGATCGCCCAGCGCTATGGGATCAGGTTGCGCTCGGATGACGAGCGCAATCGCGAGATCTTCTCGTCGCTGAACGCGCTCAGCCGGCACATCGCCGCGAACCGCACGCCGTGACGGCTGCAGTGAGCCGGCCTGGCGCGCGCATCGGCTGGCTCGCGACGGCGGGGCTGGCCGCCGCAATGCTGGCGCATGGCTTCGGACTGATCTCGCAACTCGCGCTGGACCAGGTCGCGGTCGCGTCGCTGGGCTGGGTCTGCTTTCGCCTTGTCCAGCACAAGGGGATCGACGGCAGGACCGCGGCGCTGGCGGCGGTAGCGCTCGCGGGCGCGCTCGCCGCACTCCGGCTCGGCATCCCAGATCTGCGCTACATGCCCTATCTGCTGGTCGTGCCCGCCAACCTGGCCGTGGCCTGGCTCTTCGCCAGCAGCCTGCGGCCGGGCCGCGAGCCGATTCTCCTCCGTCTGGTCAGCCTGATGGGCGTATCGCCGGCCGAGGATGTGCGTTTCCGACGGTTCATCGTCCGGCAATGCCTGCTCTGGGCCGGCCTGGCGCTGGCGACCGCGGGTCTCGCGTTCGCGGCGATGCTGGCGGCCGCCTCGCATCCCTGGCTCGCGGACGTGCTGGCCTGGCTGGTCGCGGCCCAGGTCGCATGGTTCATGCTCTCGCACCACTACGCGTCGTTGCGGTATGGCAGGCCCGAGGGCTGGTGGACCACGGCGCGCGCGATGATGCGCCCCGAGATCTGGTCCCGGATCATCCGGTCCCGGCAGGGCGCCTGATGCACGCTCCGGCGCTGCCCGCGCCGTCTCGGCCGTTCAGCCTCGGCCCGACAGGGCTCCGGCTCTGGTCCGACCTGCTGGAGGACGCGCGCCGCCTGCGCCCTGCCCTGGCCGGCCATGACGCGGTCTGCAACCTGGCGCCGCGGCGCTCGGACTTCGCCGCGGCGCTGCTTGCGACGATGGCCGAGGGCATCGTCACCGTCCTGCCGCCCTCCCGCGCCGAGCAGGCCGTCGCGGCCTCGCTCGAGGGCTACCGCAATCCGCTGGTCCTGGAGGGGCTGGATCGCCGCGCGCCTTCTGCCGGCGCGGAGATCACGTCGCTGACCGGCGAGGTCCACGTCTTCACCTCCGGCTCGACCGGGGCGCCGGTGCGCCACGTCAAGAACTGGACCGCATTGGCCGGCGGAGCGCGCCTGACCTCGTTTCTGGTCGATCAGGCCGGCCTGATACCGGGGCGGTCGCTGATCGTCGGCACCACGCCGCACCAGCACATGTACGGGCTCGAGGCGACCATCTTCGCCGGGCTGGCGCATGGGCACTGCATATCGGACGACATCGCCTTCTACCCCGCCGATCTCGACGCGATCGTCGCAGGGGCGGCGGAGGCCGGGTTCGACGAGATCGCGCTTATCACCAGCCCGCCGCATCTGCGCTTCCTCGAAGAGCGGATCCGCGCGCTGCCGCCGATCCGCTGCGTCATCTCGGCGACGGCGCCACTGCATCGCGGGGTCGCCGGCAAAATGGAGGAGGCCGGCTGCCGCCTCTACGAGATCTATGGCTGCACCGAGGCGGGGTCGCTCGCCTGGCGCCGCAGCGCATGCGACGAGCCGTGGACGCCGTTCGACGGCTTTCGATTGCTGTCGGGCGAGGAAGGCTGGCAGGCGCGCGCGCCGCATCTGGGCTCGACCGTCCCGCTGCCGGACGAGATCGAGCTGCAGGCGGACGGCCGCTTCCGCCTCCTGGGTCGGCGCGGCGACATGGTCCGCATCGCCGGCAAGCGCCAGAGCCTCGGCGCCCTCAACGCCGCGCTGGCGATGCTGCCCTCGGTCCGCGACGCCGTCATGGTGCGGGAGGTCGAGGACGGACAGGACCGCCTCCACGTCTACGTCGTTCCGGCGCCGGGCGGGGCAACCGATGCCGAGATTCTCTCGCGGCTCGTCCGCGAGCACCTGCGCCGGCATGTCGACTCGGTCTTTATCCCGCGCCGCGTCACCGTGGTCGAGGACCTGCCGCGTAATGCGGCCGGAAAGCTGGCCGCCGGCGACCTCGCGGCGCTGCTGCGGGCCGCCGCCCCTCAACAGCTCGGCACCGGCTGAGCTCGAACGGAACAGCCGATCAGCTTCCGAGATGCTTTACATTGGGACGAGGAACCCGCCCTGCCTGAGGCAGGCGCGCCGGTCTCAGACCGAGACCAGCCGCGCCGCCTCGCGCCTGTCGACCTGGGCGCGCGGCCCGGACACAGCACGACGGCGCCCCGCTCGAGCACGACGACCCTGTCGGCCAGCTTAGCCGACTGGCGCGCGCCGATGAGCTGCGGCAACTACAACACCGACGTCAACCAGTGCGGCGGCAAGGGGCTCTGAGCCTTTGATGGCGGGAGCCAAGGCCCACCCTGGCCCTCCCCCGCGAGCGGGGGCGGGCTGCTATAGAAGACGTCCCGCTGGCTCTCCTCGCCCTCGTACTGGACGGGGTAGAACAGGATCGAGTTCAGCTCCTCGAAGACCGGCAGCACGGATTTGCGGCTGACGCTGGTCCAGCAGCCGAAGACCGCCGCGATGTCGTCCACCTCGATCAGCTCGCGCGCCTTCTCGGCGAAGAGCGGCCAGTCGCTGGCGGGATCGACGACGACGGCCTCGAGCTGCTTGCCGAGCAGCCCGCCCTTACTCTCCCAAAGCGTCGCCGGCGACTTATGTGATGCTGCATTGCAGCGCCAACGCAAGCGGAATGATCATTTTTGAGCTTCGATGCGCCAGATGCCTATAGGCTGGGCGTTCGAAACCGAAAGATGCCTATTTTTCGATCATCAAGCCACTTCTCTGGAGTAGATCGACCGGCTACGGTTCGGAGGATTGGCCCTACCGAGCTTGCACACGAGCGAACTGATGACCCCCGCCCTGGTGACTTAGCGCTGCACGCGCCCAACCGAGCCACAGCCCCGTGCTGAGGGCGGCGTGCGGATCGCCGCGCGACGGCGCGCAGGCCTCACGGCGCTCGCCCGCCTGCACCAGCGCGGCTCCGCCAAGGCGCTGTTTCCCCGCGAGGGCTCCGGCGAGTTGGTGGCCGTCCTGCTGAACACGGCCGGGGGGCTGACCGGCGGCGACCGCTTCTCGTGGCAGGCCGAGGTCGCCGCCGGCGCGGAACTCGCGCTGGCGACCCAGGCCGCCGAAAGGGTCTATCGCGCCCAGCCCGGCCAGGTCGCGCGCGTCGAGACCCGGCTGACGCTCGCACCCGGCGCCCGGATCGACTGGCTGCCGCAGGAGACGATCCTTTTCGACGGCGGCGCGCTCGAGCGCAGCCTCACGGTCGAGATGGCCACCGATGCGACGCTCCTGGCCGTCGAGCCGCTGATCCTCGGCCGCCAGGCTATGGGCGAGCGGGTAGCGCAGGCGCACCTGCTCGACCGTTGGCGCATCCGCCGCGGCGGCGGTCTGGTCTATGCCGACACGCTGCGCCTGACGGGGGCGGTGGCCGCCACGGCCGCCCGTGCCGGCGTCTTCGGCCCGCATCGTGCGGCCGCCACGCTGGTCTACGTCGCGCCCGACGCCGCCGATCGGCTGCCGCGCGCCCGTGCCGCCCTCGAAGCGGCCGCGCAGCATCCAATGGGCCGGACCGCCGGGCTCGAAGGTGGCGCCAGCGTCCGCCACGGCGTCCTCGTCGCCCGCCTGCTTGCCCCGGACGGCCGATCGCTGCGGGCGGGCCTCACGCGCCTTCTCGCGGTCTTCCGCGATGCGCTGCCGCGCGTCTGGACGATCTGAGCCATGTTCCTGACCCCGCGCGAGCGCGACAAGCTGCTGGTCTCGATGGCCGCCGGGGTGGCGCGCCGCCGCCTCGCCCGCGGCGTCCTGCTCAACCACCCCGAGGCGGTTGCGCTGATCACCGATTTCGTCGTCGAGGGCGCGCGCGACGGGCGCAGCGTCGCCGATCTGATGGAGGCGGGCGCCCACGTCCTGACCCGCGAGCAGTGCATGGAGGGGGTGCCCGAGATGATCGACGAGGTGCAGGTCGAGGCCACCTTCCCCGACGGCACCAAGCTCGTCACCGTCCACCAGCCGATCCGCTGAGAGGCGATGATGAATGCCGCATCGCATTACGCGATCTGGACGAGAGCAATCATGCCACGGAAGATGTCATGGCCTTGCGGGATCATCGCCCGGGGCCGCGCATGATCCCGGGCGAGATCCTTCCCGCCGCGGGCGACATCCTGCTGAACGAGGGCCGCGCGGCGATAACCCTCGAGGTCGCCAACACCGGCGACCGGCCCATCCAGGTCGGCAGCCACTACCACTTTGCCGAGACGAACCCGGCGCTCGCCTTCGACCGCGCCGCCGCCCGCGGCCGCCGCCTCGACATCCCGGCGGGCACTGCGGTGCGCTTCGAGCCCGGCCAGATCCGCGAAGTACGCCTGATCCCATACGCCGGTGCCCGCCGCGTGGTGGGTTTTCGCGGCGAGGTCATGGGAGAGCCCTGAGCATGCCGCACGCCCTGCCCCGCGCCGCCTATGCCGCGATGTTCGGTCCCACGACGGGCGACCGCCTGCGGCTGGCCGACACCGAGCTTTTCATCGAGGTCGAGCGCGACCTCACCACCTATGGCGAGGAGGTGAAGTTCGGCGGCGGCAAGGTGATCCGCGACGGCATGGGCCAGAGCCAGCTCTCGCGGGCCGAGGGCGCCGTCGACACCGTCATCACCAATGCGCTGATCGTCGACCACTCCGGCATCTACAAGGCCGATCTGGGCCTGCGCGACGGGCGCATCGCCAGGATCGGCAAGGCCGGCAACCCCGACACCCAGCCGGGCGTCGACATAGTCATTGGCCCCGGCACGGAGGCCATCGCCGCAGAAGGCAAGATCCTGACGGCCGGCGGCTTCGACAGCCACATCCACTTCATCTGCCCGCAGCAGGTCGAGGACGCGCTGCACTCCGGCATCACGACCATGCTCGGCGGCGGCACGGGGCCGGCGCATGGCACGCTCGCAACCACCTGCACGCCCGGGCCCTGGCATATCGGGCGGATGCTGCAGGCACTCGACGCATTGCCCATGAACTTCGGCCTGTCGGGCAAGGGCAATGCCAGCAGGCCCGCGGCGCTGGAGGAGATGGTCGCGGCGGGCGCCTGCGCGCTCAAGCTGCACGAGGATTGGGGCACGACGCCCGCGGCCATCGACTGCTGCCTGCGCGTCGCCGACGCGATGGACGTGCAGGTGATGATCCACACCGACACGCTGAACGAATCCGGCTTCGTCGAGGAAACGGTGAAGGCCATCGCCGGGCGCACGATCCACGCCTTCCACACCGAGGGCGCGGGCGGCGGGCATGCGCCCGACATCATCAAGGTCTGCGGCCTGCCCCATGTGCTGCCGAGCTCGACCAACCCGACGCGCCCCTTCACGATCAACACGGTCGACGAGCACCTCGATATGCTGATGATCTGCCACCACCTGTCGCGGTCGATCCCCGAGGACGTCGCCTTCGCCGAGTCCCGCATCCGCCGGGAAACCATCGCGGCGGAGGACATACTGCACGATCTGGGCGCCTTCTCGATCATCGCCTCGGACAGCCAGGCGATGGGCCGCGTCGGCGAGGTCATCATCCGGACCTGGCAGACCGCCCACAAGATGAAGGTCCAGCGCGGTCGGCTGACACAAGAGGCGGGCGAGAACGACAATCTCCGCGTCCGGCGCTACATCGCCAAGTACACGATCAATCCCGCAATCGCGCACGGGGTCGGCCACGAGATCGGCAGCGTCGAGGAGGGCAAGCGGGCGGACCTGGTGCTGTGGTCGCCCGCCTTCTTCGGGGTCAAGCCCGAGATGGTGCTGATCGGCGGCACGATCGCCTGCGCGCAGATGGGCGACCCGAACGCCTCGATCCCGACGCCGCAGCCGGTCTACACGCGCGCAATGTTCGGGGCCTATGGCCGCTCGCTCGAAGCCTCGGCCGTCACCTTCGTCAGCGCGGCGGCGGCAGAGGCCGGCATCGGCGGGCGGCTCGGCCTGCGCAAGCAGACGCTGCCCGTCCGCAACACCCGTGCGCTCGGCAAGTCGGACATGGCTCTGAACGATGCGACGCCGGTCGTCGAGGTCGATCCCGAGACTTATGAGGTGCGCGCTGATGGCGAACTGCTGAGCTGCGCGCCCGCGGAGGTGCTGCCGATGGCGCAGCGCTATTTCCTGTTCTGAGCCAGGAGCAGGCCCCTATGAACAACATACCGCAAGCGCACCGCAACGATGCCACGAGCGTCGCGCCCAGACCGGCCCGGGCGCTGCGGATCGAGCGCGGCGGGCACCCGGCGGGCGACGGGATCGGCCTTGCCTACGAGGCGCGCTACCGCCGTCGCGGCCTGCTGGTGACGGATGCGGGCGAAAAGATCCTGCTCGACCTGGCCGAGGCGACCGAGCTTGGCCACGGCGACGCGCTGGTCCTGGAAGACGGGCGCCTGGTCGCAATCCGTGCGGCGGCCGAGCCGCTGGCGGAGGTGAGGGCCGAGACCGGGGCTGGGCTTGAGGGCGCGGCGCTGGCGCGGCTGGCCTGGCATATCGGCAACCGGCACACGCCGGCGCAGGTCGAGGACGGGCGGCTGCTGATCCGGCGGGACCATGTGCTGGAGGACATGCTGCGCCGACTGGGCGCGACGATCCGCCATGTCGAGGAGCCGTTCCGGCCGGAGGGCGGCGCCTATGGCCACGGGCGGACGCACGCGCACCACCATCACGGGCCGCAGGACGATCCGAACGCGCACATTCCGCATCGGCATGGATGACGCCGGCCGGTCGGCGGTCAACGGCGGCACCGGGGCGGGAGCCGCGCCGCGCACGCACGCCTCGCTTGGCGCGAGCGGGGCGCAGGGATGCCGGGCGACGCACGAAGGGGCGCCGGCCGGCGCCGCGCTGTGGAAGCTCGCCACATGGCTCTCGCCGGGCTATCCGATCGGCGCGTTCGCCTATTCGCATGGGCTGGAACGCGCCATGGCAGACGGCGTGCGGGATCCGGCGCGGTCGCGGCCTGGATCGCGGACTGCGTCGAGCATGGCGCCGGGCGCAGCGACGCGATCCTGCTGGCCCATGCCTGGCGGGCGGAGGCCAGCGGCGACGGGGCCGGCCTGTCGGCGCTGGCCGAGCTCGCCGCCGCGCTGGCGCCCTCGGCGGAGCGGCTGCTGGAGACCGAGGCGCAGGGCGGCGCCTTCGACGAGGTCACCGGCGCCGTGTGGGGCCGGGCGCTGGGCGCGTTCCCTTATCCCGTGGCCATCGGCCGGGCCGCCGCCGGCGAAGGGGTGCCGCTGGGGCCGACGCTGCTGCTGTCGCTCCATGCCTTCGCGGCGAACCTCGTCTCGGCCGCGGTCAGGCTCGTGCCGTTGGGGCAAACGGACGGGCAGCGCGTCCTCGCCCGCCTGATGCCGCTCTGCGCGCGCATCGCCGAAGAAGCCGCGACCGCCTCGCTCGACGACATCGGCGGCTGCGCCTATCGCGCCGACATCGCCGCCATGCGGCACGAAACCCAGGAACCGAGGCTGTTCAGGACATGATGCCGCCGCCCCAATCCCCGCCCAAATCTCCACACGGGCCGCTGCGCGTCGGCATCGGCGGGCCGGTCGGCGCCGGCAAGACGACGCTGACGGCCGCGCTGTGCCGCGCGCTGCGCGACCGGTTCTCGGTCGCCGCCATCACCAACGACATCTACACGCGCGAGGACGCCGAAGCGCTGATGCGGATGCAGGCCCTGCCCTCGGACCGGATCGTCGGCGTCGAGACCGGTGGATGCCCGCATACGGCGATACGCGAGGATGCCTCGATCAACCTCGCGGCGCTGGCCGACCTCCGCCGCCGGCATCCCGATCTCGACATCGTCTTCATCGAATTGGGCGGCGACAACCTGGCCGCGACGTTCAGCCCCGAGCTCGCCGACCTGACGCTCTACGTCATCGACGTCGCGGCTGGCGAGGAGATTCCGCGCAAGGGCGGGCCGGCGATCACGCGCTCGGACCTGCTGATCATCAACAAGACGGATCTGGCGCCACATGTCGGCGCCTCGCTCGAGGTGATGGACCGGGATGCGCGGCGGATGCGGGGCGACCGGCCGTTCCTGTTCGCCGAGCTCCGGCACGGGCGGGGGATCGACGAGATCGGCGCCTTCCTGCTGCGGTCCGCCGGTCTTTCGCACGGCCCGGAACGGTCTCTCTCGCGGCACGCCGTCGGCTCGCGCCTGTGATGCCGCCTCGGGCGCGCGGATGCGGTTTCGCGGCGACCGAGTCGCCGATCCAGTCGTCATTCCCCGCGCAGGCGGCAAGCCGTCCTTCAATCTGAGCAGATCCCCACTTCCGCGAGGATGACGGCAGTGGATTGTTGACAGGTCACGAGGACGCGGCGCTCTGCCGGGGCAGGCGAAATCACCGGGAGAGCCTTCCGGGCCGTGCCGGTGTTGGCATATGGTCCGCTCGGCGCCAGGCCTTTTTGGCGGCGCAGGCGATCTCGCCCATCTCGGAGACAGACGATGCTGCGCGACTTCGCTGCCTATTACGCGCCGCACCGGCGGCTGTTCCTGCTCGATTTCGGCTGCGCGGTGCTCTCCGGGCTGCTCTCGCTCGGCTTTCCCATCGCCGTCTCGGGCTTCGTCGATCGGCTGCTGCCGCGGGGCGACTGGCAGCTCATCCTCCTCGCGGCGGCGGGGCTGTTGGTCGTCTATGCGGTCAATGCGGGCCTGATGGCGGTCGTCACCTATTGGGGGCACGTCCTGGGGATCGCGATCGAGACCGAGATGCGGCGGCGCGCCTTCGACCATCTCCAGCGGTTGTCGTTTCGCTTCTTCGACGCGCAGAAGACCGGGCATCTGGTCGGGCGCCTGACCAAGGACCTCGAGGAGATCGGCGAGGTCGCGCATCACGGGCCCGAGGACGTGTTCGTCGCGATCATGACCTTTGTCGGGGCGCTGGCGCTGATGGTCTGGACGCACGCGCCGCTGGCCGGCATCGCCGCCGGCATCGCGCCGCTGGTGATGTGGCTGGTGATCCGCTTCGGCGGGCGCATGACGTCCAACTGGCAGGCGCAGTTCCAGCGCGTCGCCGCCTTCAACGCCCGGATCGAGGAGACGGTCGGCGGCGCCCGCACCGTTCGCGCCTTCGCCAACGAGGACCACGAGCGGCGCCTCTTCGCCGGCGACAACGAGCTCTACCGACGGGCCAAGCTCGACGCCTATCGGCTGATGGCGACGACGGTGACGATCAACTTCCTGGGCATGCGCCTGGTGCAGGTGCTGATCCTGGTGGCGGGCGCCTGGTACGTCGCGAAGGGCTCGCTCTCGGTCGGCGGCTTCGTCGGGTTCCTGCTGCTGGTCAACGTCTTCTACCAGCCGCTGGAGAAGATCGCGGCGGTGATCGAGACCTATCCCAAGGGGATCGCCGGCTTTCGGCGCTATCGCGAGTTCCTGGCCATCGAGCCGGACGTGGCCGACCGGCCGGGCGCGAGCGTGCTCGACCACGCCCGCGGCGATGTCGCCTTCGAGGGCGTCCACTTCGGCTATGACCCGGCGCGGCCGGTGCTGCGCGGCGTTTCGCTGCAGATCCAGGCTGGCGAGACGGTCGCCTTCGTCGGGCCGTCGGGCGCCGGGAAGACGACGCTGCTGGCGCTGGTGCCGCGCTTCTACGACGTGGATGCCGGAAGGGTGACGCTCGATGGGCACGACGTGCAGGACCTGACCCTCGCCTCGCTGCGGCGGCAGATCGGCGTGGTGCAGCAGGACGTCTTCCTCTTCGCGGGCACGCTTCGCGAGAACATCGCCTATGGCCGGCTGGGGGCAAGCGACGAGGAGGTCGAGGTGGCGGCGCGGCGCGCCCGCCTCGGCGAGATGATCGAGGGCTTGCCCGAGGGCCTCGACACGATCGTTGGCGAGCGCGGCGTCAGGCTATCGGGCGGGCAGAAGCAGCGTGTGGCGATTGCCCGGATCTTTCTGCGCAACCCGCCGGTGCTGATCCTGGACGAGGCGACCTCGTCGCTGGACACAAGCACCGAGCGGCAGATCCAGGCCTCGCTGGAGGAACTCGCGCGCGGGCGGACGACGCTGGTCATCGCGCACCGCCTGGCGACCATCCGGAACGCCGACCGGATCGTCGTCATCGCCGACGGGCGCGTCGCCGAACAAGGCACCCACGCCGATTTGGTCGCGCGGGGCGGCCTCTACCAGCGCCTGGACGCCGCGCAGACCGAGCGGCTGCAGCGGGGCGGGCTCGCCGCCGGCTGAGGCGCCGGCCACGACTGCGCCGGGCGGCCGGCAGGGGCGGGCCTGCCTTCGGAATCGACAACCTCCTGAAGCACGGGTATCGCAACGACCGGACCCAGGCTGACCCGGACGGGCCTCGCCGTAGAGGCTTCGGCAGCGGTGGAAATCTGTCCAGTCAGAAAGGAAGCACGATGTTCGTCGCGATGAACCGCTTCAAGGTGATCAAGGGCCAGGAGGAAGCCTTCGAGGAAATCTGGCGCGGCCGCGACACCCGGCTGGGCGAGATGAAGGGGTTCATCGATTTCCGGCTGCTGCGCGGGCCCGAGGCCGAGGACCATACCCTCTATGCCTCGCACACCATCTGGTCGAGCCGCGCGGATTTTGATGCGTGGGCCAAGTCGCAGCAGTTCCGCGATGCGCACAAGGATGCCGGGCAGAACAAGCCGCTCTATCTCGGCCATCCGCAGTTCGAGGGCTTCACGGCGGTCGTCGGCGCCTGATCGCAGGCCGATTCCTCCACCCCGCCGCGCGTAAAAAACAGACCATCGGATATGGCGCCCAACAGCCGGTCATCGCGGCGGGCGCGAAGCCGCGGCTAGGCTCGCCTCCTTGCCGGGCCGCGCCCGGCGGCACACCGGGACAAAGCCGCCCGGGGAGGCAAAGGGAGGACTCGATGAGGACTTGGCTCATTGGCGCGGCTTCGGCCGTGGCGCTCGTGCTGCCGCAGATGGCGGCGGCCCAGGACGACACGATCAAGATCGGCATCCTCGCCGCGCTCGACGGCGTCTTTGCCGAAGGCGCGAAGGACGGCGTGCGAATGGTCGAGCTCGCCATCCAGGAAAACGACGGCATGGCCGGCGGCAAGAAGGTTGAGATCGTCGTTGCGCCGACCGACACGACGCCCGACACGACCGTCCGCCAGGCGCGCAAGCTGATCGAGCAGGACCAGGTCGATTTCATCATCGGCCCGCTCTCGGGCTCGGAGGGCCTGGCGATGCGCGACTTCGCCAAGACCATCCCGGACAAGACGGTGATCAACGGCGTCTCGGGCGCGCTCGAGACCACCTACGTCGATCCCGCGCCCAACTTCTTCCGCTTCAACCTCGACGGCGCGCAGATGGGCGCCGGGCTGGGCGAATACGTCGTGAACGAGAAGGGCTGGAAGACGGTGGCGACGATCTCCGCCGACTATTCTTTCGGCTACACCAACTTCATGGGGTTTGCCGCCGGCTTCTGCCAGGCGGGCGGCGATATCGTCGAGCGGTTCTGGGTGCCGCTGGGCTCAGGCGACTTCGCCGGCATCATCGCGGCGCTGCCGCAGGATGTCGACGCGATCTATCTGGGCGTGGGCGGCACCGACGCGATCAACTTCCTCAACCAGTACCAGCAGGCCGGCGTCGAGACGAACCTGATCGGCGGCTCGATCATGGCCGACCAGACGGTGCTGACCTCGCGGGGCCGCGCCAAGGACGCGCTGGTCGGCACGCCGACATCCGGCCTGATGGCTGACGCCAATCCGGACCAAGCCTGGCTCGACTACGTCAAGCGTTACCAGGAGGCGTTCCCGGAAAGCGATCGCTTGCCCAGCCCGTCGCTGTTCGGCGTCGGCTATTACCTCGCCGCCAAGGCCGCGCTCCAGGCGCTGGACGAGGTGAACGGCGACCTCTCGGACGGGCAGAAGAAGTTCCAGGAGGCGCTCTCGAACATGAGCCTCGAATCGCCGCTCGGCACCATTACGCTGAACGAGAACCGGCAGGCGATCGGACCCGTCTTCATCAACGAGGTGATCGAGGACGACCAGGGCGGGCTGAAGAACGAGTTCATCAAGCGGATCGACGGCGTGACCCAGACGCTGGGGCTGACGCCCGAGCAGTTCGACGAACTGGTCGGGCTGCCGTCCCGCGACGTCGTGGACTGCGAGAA
The DNA here is from genome assembly GCA_963822985.1 of uncultured Alphaproteobacteria bacterium. Taxonomy (GTDB): domain Bacteria; phylum Pseudomonadota; class Alphaproteobacteria; order Rhodobacterales; family Rhodobacteraceae; genus Thermohalobaculum. The sequence continues at coordinate 137,153 of CAWGJU010000008.1, forward strand.
GCTTCGGAACGCCAGCTGATCGGGCACCGGTCCGGACACGTCCGTCCGGGCCGCTTGCGACTTCGCCCGCGCGGGCTCTCGCGCGGGCGGCCCTCCGCCCCGCAGCCGCGCGGACTGGCCGATGTCGCTGATCACCTATCTCACGCGCATTCACTTCGCCGATCGCGTCCTGGAGGATGCGCTGGGCGAGGAGATCGCCAAGCTGGCCCTGCGCCGCCCAGCGATCATCTTCGATCGCGCCGCCGAGGCGGGCGATGCGCTCGACCGGCTGCTCGACGCCTTGCCGCGCGGGGTCGCGCCGGCCGGGCCGCGCCGCGCCCCTGACCGGCCAAGCTGCGCGGCGCTCGCCCGCGAGGCCGATGCGTGGGCCGAGGCGGCTTGCGATGGCGCGATCGGCATCGGCGGGCCCATGGCGCTCGATCTCGCGCGCGCGCTCGGCCAGGCGGGACCGCAGCGCGCCGCGCCGGCCGCCGCGCGCGCGGTGGCGGCCGCGCCCGTCGTGACGATCCCGACGACCACGGCGAGCGTCGGGCTCGGCCCGCTCGCGCCCGAGCTTGGCGCGACCACGGGCGCGCGGCTGCCCACGCTGATCCTGTGCGATCCGACGCTGACGCTGGCGGCGGGGCCGGCCGAGACCGCCGCCGCAGGGATGGATGCGCTGGTCCATTGCCTCGAGGCGCTGCTCGGCGGCGCCTGGAACCCGCCCGCCGACGGCATCGCGCTCGACGGGTTGCGTCGCGCGGGCCGCTGGCTGGCGCGCGCGGTCGAGGACGGGCACGATCTCGGCGCCCGCAGGGAGCTGCTGGCCGCGGCGCTCGACGCGGGCCTCGCCGCCGAGAAGGGGCTGGGCGCCGTCCGGGCGCTGGCCCATGCGGTCGAGGAGGAGGCGCGGCTCGGCGCGCGGCATGGGACACTCCATGCCGCTCTCGTCCGGCCTGTGCTCGCCTTCAACGCTCCGGCTGTGGCGGACCGGCTGGACGCCGCGCGCTGGGCGCTGGGACTTGGGGCGGACGCCGAGCCGGGGGCTGCGTTGGCGGCGCTCGCCGCCGAGCTCAGCCTGCCCGACCGCCTCGGCGAGCTGGGATTGGGGCAGGCCGCGCTGCGCCGGGCGGCGCGCCGCGCGGCCGAGGACCCGGCGACAAGGACCAATCCGCGGCACGCGACCGTGGACGACTATCTCGCAATGCTCGAGGCCGCGCTGTGACCCGCCCGGCCGTGATCCTCGCGGGCTGAACGAGGCGCTTCTCGGTGCGGCATTTCTGCCTTACGCTGGGGTACCCGCTACGAAAAGAAATGCGGGAAGGGGAGGAAGGAGAATGAGCACCGCGCTCGCCGTGTTCCACGGCGCCTTCGGTCGTGTGTGCCTCTATTCGATGGACCGGGCGATGGTGCCCCACAGCCATCGCGAGGGCCATCTGCTCTTCCATATCCAGGGACCCGCCGCCGCGCTCGTCGTCGATGGCAAGGCCTTTCCGCTCTCGCCGGGACAGGCCGTCGCGGTCAGCCCTTGGCAGCTGCACTACTATACGCCGGTCGACGACCGGGCCGAGACGCTGGCGCTCGTGCTCTATGTCCGGCCCGGCTGGTTCGTCGAGGCGGCGCGGCGCGCCACGGCGACCCTGCGCTTCGGCCGGGTGGGCGTCGAGGTGACGGAGTCGCTCGCGCGCCTGGCGTTCACCATCGCCAACGACATGCTGTCGGAGGACGAAGCCGACCCGCGGCTGGAGGACCGGATCTGCGGCCTGACCCAGGCGGCGTTCGACCAGTCCTGGCAGTGGACCGAGCTTGGCCCGGCGTTCACGGGGCCCGCCCTGCCGCAGCGCGACTGGCGCATCCGCAAGGCGCTCCGCGTGCTGCAGGAGAAAGTCGGAGGCCCGTGCGAGCTCGACGTCGTCGCCCGCGAGGTCGGGCTGTCGCGGCCGCACTTCTACAAGCTCTTCCGCGCGCAAATCGGCGTCACCCCGAACGTCTACCTCAACACGCTGCGCATGGAGCGCGCCATCGGGCGGCTGGCCGAGGGCCGGGACGCCGTCTCCGAGATCGGCCTCGATCTCGGCTTCTCGAGCCAGGCCAGCTTTTCGCGCTTCTTCATCGCCAACGGGGTCGTGCCGCCTTCGGCCTACCGCCGGAGCGTGCATGTCCGGGGGGTGGCCTGACCGGCATTTCCGGACGCGCCGGCGAATGATGAGACTCTCGAGGTAAGCCCACGCATTGCCGGCGCGGCTAACGTCTTCTCGGAGTCGGGTGCGAGCCGGGCGCGCCGCGTCCAGGCGGCATCCCGGCCGGGATGGGGTGGATGCAGGGCTTTGCGCGGCGCTATCCGGTTTGGAGCTTCTTGATCGTCGTGCTGGCGGCGGCGGTCCTGTGGCTCGTCATCGCGCCCTGGCCCGCAGGCATGGAGGATACGTTCGGAGCGAAGCGCATCTTCCTCAACGCCGTCTTCGGCGGGGTCACGCTCGGGGCGCTCTATTTCCTGGTCGCCTCGGGGTTCACGCTGATCTTCGGGCTGATGCGCAATGTGAACCTCGCGCACGGGTCGCTCTATCTCGCGGGGGGCTATATCGGCTTCGAGGTCGCCGAGGCGACGGGCTCGTGGCTGGTCGCCTTCCCGGTCGTCTTTATCGTCGTGGGCGCGATCGGGCTTGTCCTCCAGCACCTGGTTTTCCGGCGCATGGAGGGCGAGGAGCTTCGCCAGACGCTGGTGACGATCGGCCTGTCGGTCGTCTTCGCCGACATCATGCTGTGGATCTGGGGCAGCACGTCCTACACGATCCTCTCGCCCGAATGGCTGTCCGGGCCGACGTCGCTGCCGATCGTCTCGGGCCTCGGGCGGGACGGCCAGACGCTCTACTTCAAGTTTCCGGCCGTGCGCATCGCGATCCTCGTCGCGGCGATCGTGGTCGGTCTGGCCATATGGCTGGTCCTCAGCCGGACGCGGATCGGTATGCTGATCCGCGCCGGGGTGGATGACCGCGAGATGCTGGCCGCCTCGGGCGTGCGCATCCAGTACGTGTTCCTCGGCGTCTTCGCCTTCGGCGCAGGCCTCGCCGGCATGGGCGGGATCGTCGGCGGCACCTTCCAGTCGCTGATCCCGGGCGAGGACACGCGATTCCTGCTCGCGTCCCTGATCGTCGTGATCGTAGGGGGCATGGGATCGATTCCGGGCGCCGCGATCGGCGCGCTGGTCGTCGGGCTCTGCGAGCAGATGGGGGCCGTCTACGCGCCGACCTACTCGGTGGTCTTCACCTTCCTGGTCCTGGCTGTCGTCCTGGCCTTTCGCCCGCAGGGCCTGCTCGGCGCCAGGTCCTGAGGGCCGCCCATGTCGCTCGCCGAAGATCGCCCCGCCCTGCAGCCGAGCTGGATCGAGCGAATCCCGGCGCAGGTCTGGGCGATCGGCCTGATCCTGCTGGTCATGCCGGCCTTCGCCAACGACTTCATCATCTTTCAGGTGATGGGCTGGACGTTCATCCTGGGGACCATCGCGCTCAGCCTGATGTTCCTCGCCGGCTATGGCGGCATGGTCAGCCTGATCCAGATGTCCGTCGCGGCGCTGGCCGGCTATATGGTGGCGCTCTTCGGCACCTCGGGCGTCGAGAAGCTGAGCCTGTTCCTGCCCTGGTATGTCTACATGCCGATCGCGATCATCATCGCGACGGCCTTCGGCGCGGTGGTCGGCGCGCTCGCGGTGCGGACCGAGGGCATCTACACAATCATGATCACCCTCGCCATCGCCGCGGCCTTTTTCTACTTCACGCGCCAGAACTATCCGATCTTCAACGGCTATTCGGGCTTCAACCTCGTCGTCCCGCCGCCGCTTTTCGGCATCGACTGGCGCAGCCCGACGGCCTTCTATTACCTGTCGGGCGGCATCGCGATCCTCGCCTACTTCGCGGTGGTCTACGTCTCGCGCTCGCCCTTCGGGCTGGCGCTGCAGGGGGTGCGGGACAATCCGCGGCGCATGGCGGCGCTCGGCTTCAACGTTACGGCGCACCGGATCGCGGCTTACGCCTTCGCGGCGGTGATCGCCTCGCTCGGCGGCATCCTGCTCGCCTGGCAGAACGCGCAGATCTCGCCCGGGACGGCGGGCATTCCGGCCGTCATCGACATCCTGGTGATCGCCGTCGTCGGCGGCATCGGCCGGCCGATCGGGCCGTTCATAGGCGCGCTGATCTATGTCCTGCTGCGCACGTTCTCGCCCGACGTGCTGACGGCGCTCGACCTCTCGGGCGAGCGGTTCAAGACGTTGATCGGCCTTGGATTCCTGCTGATCGTCTTCTTCTCGCCGGACGGCGTGCTCGGGCTGTGGGACAAGTGGCGGGCGGCGCGGGCCGAGGCCGGCGACCCGCTGCGCAGGGGCCAGCCATGAGCCTCGCCGACCCGATCGGACAGGTGGCCTCCGGCGCCGCGCTCGAGCTGCGCGGGGTAACCAAGATGTTCGGCGCGCTGGCCGCGATCTCGGACGTGACGCTGACCGTCCGTCCCGGCGAGCGGCGCGCGGTGTTGGGCTCGAACGGCGCGGGCAAGACGACGCTCTTCAACTGCGTCACGGGCGACTTCCTGCCGACCTCGGGCACCATCCGGTTCTTCGGCGAGGACGTGACCGCCTTTCCCGCCTATGAGCGGATCCGCCGGGGCTTGCGGCGGACCTATCAGATCAGCCTGCTGTTCACCGGGCTGACGGTCGCCGACAACGTCTATCTCGCCTGCCGGGGCGTCTCGCGCGGGCGCTTCTCGTTCCTGCGGCCGCGGCGGGGCGACGCGCTTGTCCGGCAGGCCGAAGAACTGGTCGAGGCGGTGCGGCTGACCGCCGTGCGCGAGACCAAGGTGGCCGAGCTGTCCTATGGCCAGCAGCGCCAGCTCGAGATCGCGCTCGCGCTGGCCGGGGCGCCGCGCTTCGTCCTGTTCGACGAGCCCGCAGCCGGCCTCTCGCCCACCGAGCGGCAGGAGCTCGTCAAGATCCTGACCGGGCTGCCCGGCCACATCGGCTTCATCGTCATCGAGCACGACATGGACGTGGCGCTGCGCGTCGCCGAGAGCGTTACGATGATGCATGACGGCCGGATCTTCAAGGAAGGCACCCCGGAGGAGATCGAGGAGGACCCCGAGGTTCAGGAGCTCTATCTCGGTGGTGGGCATGGCTGAGCGCATCCCCGATCGCCCTGGTGCGCCGGCCCTCGAGATCAGGGGCCTCAACGTCTATTATGGCGCGTCGCACGCGCTGCAGGGGGTGGATCTGGTCCTGCGGCGCGGCGCCGTCTCGGTCGTCGGCCGCAACGGCATGGGCAAGACGACGCTCTGCAAGACCATCATGGGCCTGGTGCCGGCCGCCTCGGGCTCGATCAGCCTGTTCGGGCAGCCGCTGCTGGGGCGCAGCCCGTCCGAGATCGCGCGGATGGGCGTCGGCTATGTGCCGCAGGGCCGGCGGCTCTGGCGCTCGCTGACGGTGGACGAGCACCTGCGAACCGTTGCGCAGCCGGGGGGCGCGTGGTCGCCCGAGCGGGTCTATGCCACCTTCCCGCGGCTGGCCGAGCGGAAGGGCAATCGCGGCGGCCAGCTCTCCGGCGGCGAGCAGCAGATGCTGGCGATCTCGCGCGCGCTGCTGGCAAACCCCAAGCTGCTGGTGATGGACGAGCCGACCGAGGGCCTCGCCCCCGTCATCGTCACCCAGGTGGAGGAAATGCTGCATCGCCTGGCCGAGGAGGAGGCGATGGACGTGCTCGTGATCGAGCAAAACATCGGGGTCGCCTGCGCCGCCGCCGACGAAGTGGCGATCATGGTCAATGGACGGATCAACCGGATCGCGCCCTCGGCCCAGCTCGCCGCCGACCGCGAGCTGCAGCAGCGCCTGCTGGGCGTCGGCCGGCACGGCCACGAGGACGCGCCCGAGCCGGACGCGCGGTCGGAGGCGGCCGAGGCCTCGGAGGGGCCGAAGCTCGTCAAGCTCTACGATTCGAACCCGAGGCCGCCGACCCGCTGGTCCCGGCCCGTGCCCGTCGCCCAGCACGAGCGGATGGCGCGGGTCCTGACCACTGGACCGGCCGGCGCGCCGCAAGCCGAGCTGCGGCCGCTTGCCATGCCCGGGCAGGAGACGATCCTGGTCGCCGGCACGCTCGACACCAAAGGGGACGAGCTGCGCTATATGCGCGACCTGATCCGGGCGGCCGAGCTGCCGGTGCGGCTGGTCGACCTCTCGACGACGGGCGCGCATACAGGCGCGGACATTCCCGCGCACCAGATCGCCGCTTTCCACCCGCGCGGCGCGGCCGGCGTCTTCACCGGCGATCGCGGGCGCTCGGTCGCCGCGATGGCGGACGCCTTCGCCCGCTGGGTCGTCCGCCAGCAGGGCATCGCCGGTATCCTCGCCGCCGGCGGCTCGGGCGCGGCGGCGCTGGTCGCACCTGCCATGCGGGCGCTGCCGGTCGGCGTGCCGAAGCTGCTGGTCTCGACGGTCGCGAGCGGCGAGGTCGGGCAGTACGTCGGCCCCGCCGACATCATGATGATGCACTCGGTCGCCGACGTGCAGGGGCTGAACGCGATCACCGAGGAGGTTCTGGGCAACGCAGCGCAGGCGATGGTCGGCATGGTGCGCGCCCGCCGCACCGCCCGGCAGGACGCGCGGGCGCGCGGCGCCCGCAAGCCGGCGATCGGGCTGAGCATGTTCGGCGTGACGACGCCCTGCGTGCGCCAGGTGACGCAGGCGCTGCACGAGGAGTTCGACTGCCTCGTCTTTCACGCGACCGGGGTGGGTGGCCGCGCGATGGAGAAGCTGGCCGAGAGCGGTCGGCTGGTCGGCGTCCTCGACGTCACGACGACCGAGATCTGCGACATGATGATGGGCGGCGTCTTTCCCGCGACCGAGGACCGGTTCGGCGCCTTCATCCGCACGAGGCTGCCTTATGTCGGCTCGGTCGGCGCGCTCGACATGGTCAATTTCGGCGCGCCCGAGACAGTGCCGGAGAAGTATCGCGGCCGGACCTTCCACGCGCATAACCCGCAGGTGACGCTGATGCGAACGACGGCAGAGGAGTGCGCCGGCATGGGCCGCTGGATCGGCGCCAAGCTGAACGAGATGGAGGGGCCGGTGCGCTTTCTCCTGCCCGAGGGCGGCGTCTCGGCGCTCGACGCGCCGGGCCAGCCGTTCAACGATCCGCGTGCGCGCGAGGCGCTGTTCGGCGCGCTCGAGGGCACGGTCCGGCAGACGGCCAACCGGCGGTTGGTGCGGCTGCCGCACAACATCAATGACGCGGCCTTCTCCGCCGCGCTGGTCGCCGCCTTCCGCAACACCGCGGGCGGGCGGCCGCAGCGGCGACCCGATCGGCGGCCCGACCGGCAAGGAGAGGCGCGGCTATGATCCCCCGCAAGGACATCCTCGAACGGCTGCAGGCCATGAAGGCGCGCGGCGAGCCGATCGTCGGAGGCGGTGCCGGCACCGGCCTCTCGGCAAAATGCGAGGAGGCCGGCGGCATCGACCTCATCGTCATCTACAATTCCGGCCGCTTCCGAATGGCCGGGCGCGGCTCGCTCTCGGGCATGATGCCATATGGCGACGCGAACGCCATCGTCGTCGACATGGCGCGCGAGGTGCTGCCGGTCGTGAAACGCACGCCGGTGCTGGCCGGTGTCTGCGCCACCGACCCGTTCCGGCTGATGGACGTCTTTCTCGACGAGCTGAAGCGCATCGGCTTCTCGGGCGTGCAGAACTTCCCGACGGTCGGCCTGATCGACGGCACGTTCCGTGCCCAGCTCGAGGAGACGGGCATGAGCTATGGCCTCGAAGTCGACATGATCGCCAAGGCCGCCGCCAGGGACATGTTGACCACGCCCTATGTGATGGATGCGGGCGCGGCCACCGAAATGGCGAAGGCTGGGGCAGACATCATTGTCTGCCATCTGGGCCTGACCACGGGCGGCAGCATCGGCGCCGAGACGGCGCTGACGTTGCAGGACTGCCCGGCGCTGGTCGACGAATGGGCCGAGGCGGCGCTGCGGGTGAAGCCGGACGCCATCATCCTGGCGCATGGCGGCCCGGTCGCCATGCCCGAGGATGCCGAGTTCATCCTGAAGAACACGCAGAACTGCCATGGCTTCTACGGCGCCTCCTCGATGGAGCGGCTGCCGACCGAGGTGGCCATGACCGAGCAGACCCGCGCCTTCAAACGGATCGGCCGGGGCTAAGGGGGAGGAGACGACATGTCCGGAGAGCTGATCGGCGAGCTGATCCTGTGGCTGATCGTGGCGGTGGTCGTCATCGCCATCATCTACTGGGTCATGCAGTGGCTCTACCGCCGCTCGACGAAGGAGACGGCCTTCGTCCGCACCGGCTTTCTCGGCGAGAAGGTGGTGATCGACGGCGGCGCCTTCGTCTGGCCGATCGTCCACGACATCACGCCCGTGACCATGAGCACCGTGCCGATCCGGGTCGAGCGCACGAAGGCCGACGCGCTGATCACCAAGGATCGGATGCGCGTCGACGTCGAGGCCGACTTCTATGTCCGCGTCCGTCCGACCCGCGAGGCCGTGTCGATGGCCGCCTCGACGCTGGGGCGGCGCACCATGGAGGAGAACGGGCTCGGCACGCTGCTCGCCGGCAAGTTCGAGAGCGCGCTCCGCGGCGTCGCCGCCGAAATGGACATGGGCGAGATGCACGAGCGCCGCGGCTCGTATGTTGCCATGGTGCGGGAGGCGGCGCAGGAGGACCTCGCCTGGAACGGGCTCGAGCTCGAGAGCGTCGCGATCCGCGACATCGACCAGACGGCGCTGGAATACTTCAACCCGTCGAACCGGTTCGACGCCGAGGGCCTGACCTCGCTGATCAAGGACATCGAGTCGCGCCGGAAGCTGCGCAACGACATCGAGCAGGAAACGACCATCCTGATCCGCACCCGCAACCTCGAAGCCGAGCGGCAGGTCCTCGACATCGAGCGCGAGAGCGAGCACGCCCGGCTGGAGCAGGAGCGCGAGATCGAGTTCCGCCGCGCCCAGCAGCGCGCCGAACTGGCTCGCGAGCGCGCCGAGCGCGAGCGCGAATCCGAGCAGGCGCAGATCGCCGCGCGCGAGGCGATCGAGACCGCCCGCATCGCCAACGAGCGCGTGCTGGCCGAGGCGCGCATCGTCAAGGAGCGCGAGGTCCGCGCCCGCGAGATCGCCCGTGCCCAGGCCGACGAGGCCGAGGAGATCGAGGCCCGTCAGGCCGTCGAGACCGCACGCATCCACCAGGAGCGCGCGATCCGCGAGGCGCGCATCGCCAACGAGCAGGAGACCGAGGCGCGCGACATCGCCCGGCGCAAGGCCATCGAGGCGGCCGAGATCGCGGCGCGCGAGGCGACCGAGACCGCGCGGATCGCCCAGGAGCGCGCTGTCACCGAGGCGCGGATCGCCAAGGACCGCGAGACACAAAGCGCCGAGATCGCCCGCCAGCGCGAGATCAGCCAGGCCGAGATCGAGGCGGCCGAGGCGACCGAGAAGCGCCGCATGGCGCAGACCCTGCTGATCAACCAGACCCGCATCCGCGGCGAGGAGACGGTGCGCTTGCAGGAAATCGCCCGCCAGAAGGGCTGGGAGGAGGCCGAGATCGCCGCCCGCGAGGCGACCGAGCGGCTGCGCATCCAGCAGGCGGCCGAGGTCAACGAGGCGCGGATCGGCGAGGACCGGCGCATCCGCGAGCTCGAGATCGAGCGGACGCAGGCCGTCGAGGCGGCCGAGATCGCCATGCAGAAGGCGGTGGAGGCCCAGCGCATCGCCCGCGAAAAGGCGCTCGCCGCCGAGCGGATCGAGGCCGACGAGGCGACGAAGGGGCGCGAGATCGCCCGCAACCGCGCCGTCGACGAGGCGCGCGTTGCCGCCGAGGAGGCGGTGGAGGCCGCGCGCATCGCCCAGAAGCTGGAGCTCGACGCCAGGCGCATCGCGGCCGAGGAGGAGACCCGCGCCCGCGAGATCGCCCGCATGCTGAAGGTCGAGGCCGAGCGCATCGCCGCCGAGGAGACGGTGCGCGCCCGCGACATCGCCCGCGAGCGCGCGGTCGAATCGGCTGAGATCGCGCGCCGCGAAGCCGTGGAGCGCGCCCGCATTGGCGCCGAGCTCGAGCTCGAGAAGGAGCGTATCACTAGCCAGCAATCCCGCGAGACGGCCGAGATCGAGCGCAAGCGCGCGACCGAGGAGGCGGACCAGTCCCGGATCGTGGCTCTGTCGCAGCGGCGCTCGGCCGCCGCCGAGGCCGACGCCGTGGTGCGCCGGGCCGAAATCGCCGCCAAGCGCGACGTCGAGACGGCCGATGTCGAGCGCGAGCGGTCCGTCGAGGCGGCCCGGCTCGAACGGCGGCGCGCCATCGAGCAGCTGGAGGTGTCGCGCGTCCAGGCGCTGCGCGAGGCCGAGATCGAGAGCCGCGAGGAGGTCGAGCGCACGCGCATCGCCACCGAGCGGGCGCTGGACGAGATCCGCATCGGCCACGAAACCGAACGGCGCCGGCTGGAGGTCGAGCGCGAGCGGGCGGTCGAGACGGTCCAGATGGAGAAGGCGATCTCCCTCTACAAGAAGTCGCTCGAGGAGAGCGCCGCGCGCGCCGAGGCCGACGGCGCCCGCGCCCGCGCGGCCGAGGCCGAGGAGCGGGTCAAGACGGTCCGCGAGACCGAGGCCGCCAGCCGCCGGCAGAAGATCGACGTGCTGCTGGCCGAGAAGGCCGCCGCCGAGGCCAAGATCGCCGCCGACGCCGAGAAGGTGCGCCGCGCCGTCGAGGCCGAGGCGCAGAAGCTGCTGAACGAGGCCGAGAACGTCCTGACCGACCCGGCCCGCGCCAGCCTTTTCCGGCGCAAGATGCTGGAGCATGTCGAGGGCATCGTCGCGGCCTCGGTCAAGCCGCTGGAAAAGATCCAGGACATCCGCATCATGCAGCTCGACGGCGTCACGGGCGGCGGCGGAAACGGCCGCGACGGCAGCCCGACCGACGAGGTCATCAATTCGGCGCTGCGCTACCGCGTGCAGGCGCCGCTGATCGACAGCCTGCTGTCCGACATCGGGATCGAGGGCGGAAACCTCTCGCGGCAGGGCGGTCTGATCCGCGAGGCGTCGGACATGCAGCGCATCTCCGACGCCGTGAAGAAGCTGCCGCGCGACGGCGGTGGTGGTGGCGGTGGCGATGGCGGCGGCGACAAGGGCGCCGGCAGGGGCGCCGAGAGGGGCGGCGAGAAGGGCGAGAAGAAATAAATGGCCCGCATCTACATCTCGTCAGTCATCGAGGCGCCGGCCGCGCGGGTATGGGAGCGGGTGCGCGACTTCAACGGAATGCCGCGCTGGCACCCACGCATCCGCGACAGCCGGATCGAGAACGGCGAGCCCTCGGACCGGGTCGGCTGCGTCCGTGACTTTCATCTTCAGAACGGCGACCATTTGCGCGAGAAGCTGCTGGCGCTGTCGGATTTCGACATGTTCCAGACCTATTGCATCCTGGAAAGCCCGATGCCGCTGACCGACTATGTCGCGACGCTGCGCCTGACGCCGGTCACGGACGGCGACCGGCACCTTTGGCGAGTGGACGGCCGAGTTCAATTGCGCGTCCGAGGTCGAGGAGGAGTTGGTCAACGGGGTCGGCATGAACGTCTTCCAGGCCGGCTTCGACGCGCTGAAACGGCAACTGGCCGGGTGAACAGGACGCCGAGATGAGCCACGTCGTTCGCAGCACCGTCATCGACGCGCCCGTCGAGCAGGTCTGGGCGCTGCTGCGCGATTTCGACGGCTTCGACGGCTGGCACCCCGCGATCCTTGCGAGCGAGATCGAGCGCGGGCGGCCCGCCGACCAGGTGGGCGTCGTCCGCCGCGTCACGCTGGGCGACGGCTCGGACGTCCGCGAGCAGCTGCTCGGCCTGTCGGACGCCGACATGGCGTTCAGCTATTGCCTGCGCGACACGCCGGTGCCGCTGTTGAACTATGTCGCGCACGTGATGCTCGCGCCGGTGACGGATGGTGACCGCACCTTCTGGCGCTGGGAGGCGCGCTTCGATGCGCCGCCCGGGCAGGAGGCGACGATGGAGGCGCTCGTCACGGACGGCATTTTCGGCGGAGGGTTCGACGCCGTCCGCGCCCGCTTCGCGGGGGGCACGGCGTGACCCCGGTCGAGACGTACCCGACGCTGGCCGAGGCGGCGCGCGCGATGGGACAGGGCGCCGCGTTCCTCGGCGGCGGCACGGTGCTGATGCGCGCCGTGAACGCTGGCGACATGCCCACCCGGATCGTGCGCACGACCGACCCGGCGTTGGCCGAGATCCGCGTGACGGGCGACACCGTCAGGCTGGGCGCGGGCGTGACGATGTCGGACATCCTCGCCAGCGCCGAGGCTCGCCTTCCTGCACCCCACCGCCCGCCTGATCGGCGGGCCGCAGGTGCGCAACATGGGCACGGTCGGCGGCAACCTCTTCGCGCCGCACCCTTATGGCGACTTCGCCGTCGCGCTGATCGCGCTCGGCGCCAGCGCGGTGATGGCCGGGCAGAGCGGCGCGCGCCGCGTGGAGGAGCTGGTGCGCGAGCGCGGGCGCCTCTCGGGTCTCGTCGCCGCCATCGAGGTGCCGCGGCCGCGCGACGCGCGCGCGTTCGGCTTTCTCAAGGTCTCGCGCGTCAAGCCGAAGGGCGTCTCGGTGCTGTCCGTCGCGGCCCTTCTGCCGCGCGAGGGCGGCAGGGTCCGCGGAGCGCGCGTCGCCTGGGGGGCGATGGGCCCGCACCCGCTGCGCGGCAGCGGCGCCGAGCGGGCGCTCGAAGGCACTGCGCTGGACGCCCAGACGATCGAGCGCGCGGCGCGGGCGGCGGCCGAAGGGCTCGACCCGCCGACCGACGCGCTCGCCACCGCCTGGTACCGGCGCGAGGTGGCGGGCGTGCACCTGCGCCGGCTTCTCGCCCGACTCGTCGAAGCCATGGAGCGCGGCTGATGGCAAAAGTTCCCGTCACCTTCACGCTGAACGGTGCCGAGCGCGCCGCATTCGCCGATGAGGGGCAAAACCTGCTCGATTTCCTCCGCCGCGGGGTGGGCGACCTGACGCCGAAATTCGGCTGCGGCCAGGGCACCTGTGGCGCCTGCACCGTGGTGGTCGACGGCAAGACGACGCTCTCCTGCCTGGTGCTGGCCGAGACGGTCGCCGGCAGCCATGTCGAGACCGCGGCCGGCATCGCCCAAGGGGCGCGCCTCCACCCGCTGCAGGAGGCGTTCATGGACAATTTCGCCGCCCAGTGCGGCTTCTGCACGGCCGGCATGCTGGTCTCGGCCAAGGCGCTGCTCGACCGCAATCCGCGCCCGACCCGCGGCGAGGTGGTCGAGGCGATCTCGGGCAATCTCTGCCGCTGCACAGGGTACGAGCCGATCATCGAGGCGGTGCTGGCCGCCGCCGGCGCGAGGGCAACCGCATGACCGTCGAGTTCCGCAAAGAGTTCTTCGCCGACGAGCGGCGCGAGGATTTGAACGAGATCGGCAAGCCGACGCGCCGGCACGACATCCTCGGCCATGTCACGGGGCGTTCGCCCTTCTATGACGACCACCTGTTCGACGGGCTGCTGCACATCCGTTGCGTGCGCTCGCCGCACCACCACGCCCGCATCCGGCGGATCGACGTGGCCGAGGCCGAGCGCAGCTCGGGCGTCGTCCGCGTGCTGGTTGGCCGCGACGTGCCGCGCAACCTCAACACGCTGCTGTCGCTGCTCGACTTCGGGCTCGACGACGAGCCGATCCTGGCCGAGACGAAATGCGCCTATCGCGGCGAGCCCGTCGCCGCGGTGATCGCCGAGACCGAGGCGGCGGCGCGGGCCGCCGTCAAGAAGGTGCGCGTCGACTGGGAGGTGCTGCCGCACGTCCTCGACGTCGAGGAGGCAGTGAAACCGGGCGCTCCCACCGTCTGCGAGGTCTATCCGGGCAACAAGTTCGTCTACCATGGGCGCTACGACCACCAGAAGCTGCGCTATGGCGATGTCGAGGCGGCGTTCGGCCGGGCCGACCACGTCGTCGAGGGGCGCTACCAGATGTCGCCCATCGAGCAGGCGCCGATCGAGACCTGCGGCGCCATCGCCGCGCCCGAGGGCAACGACCGATATGTCTGTTATACCGGCACGCAGGCGCTGTTCTTCTCGCTCGGCACGGCGGCCAAGGTGCTGCGCATGCCGTCGAACAGACTGCATTTCATCGGCGGCACGGTGGGCGGTGGCTTCGGCGGCAAGGTCGACTCGATTCACGAGCCGATCGCCGTCCTCGGCGCCATGCTGACGGGGCGCGCGTGCAAGTTCGCCTGGGACCGCGAGGAGGAGATGCAGGTCGGCGCGCCCCGCGGCGCCGAGCGCTGGTACCTCACCGACGGCGTCATGCGCGACGGGCGGATCGTTGCCCGCAAGTTCACCGGCTATTTCGACAGCGGCGCCTATACGCGCCTGTCGTCCTACGCGATCATCAAGGGCGTGGGGCACCTGCCCGGCCCCTACACGATCCCGAACGTCTATGCCGATGTCTATTGCGTCTACACGAACCGGACGCCCGCCACCGCGATGCGCGGCTTCGGCATCACGGGCGTCGATTTCGCCATCGAGGCGCATATGGACAAGGTGGCCGAGGCGGTGGGCATGAACCCGATCGAGCTGCGCATCCTGAACGCCTATCGCGACGGCGACATGAAGGCGCACCGGCGCGAGGCCAAGAACTGCGCAATGATCGAGTGCTGCCAGGTCGTGGCTGAAAAGGCCGGCGTCGGGCTCTCGGACGAGATGCGGGCGGCGTCTTCGACCAAGGGTGGCGGGGGAGAGCGCGCCAAGCTGCCGGCGCACACGGCGACGGACCAGGAGGGTCGCGTCAGCGGGATCGATACGGGCGGCTATGCCCGCAAGGGCGGGGCTGACGCTCCCTTGCCGATGGACGGGTACGTGGCGCGCACGCCCGCGTCGCGCGCGCTGCAACCGGCGCCTGCCTCCGCCCCCGCCGGGCAACCTGCGTCCGGGCAACCTGCGTCCGGGCAAGCTCCGTCCGTGCCGCCGGCGCAGCCGGGTGCCGCGCGCTCGTCGCCGCAGCCGGATCGGAAGCCGGCTCCGCCCAGCCCCGAGACGGCCCGCAGGGGTGCGCTGCGCTTCTCGTCCATCTCCGGCTATCGGAGGCGGTGATGGCGGTGCACCGCGGCCGCGGCTTTTCGGCGATCAACTACCCGATCGGCATGAACCTCGGCGGCGACCCGAGCCAGGCGCTCGTTCACTCGAACCCCGACGGCAAGTTCACCGTAGCCCTGTCGGCGATCGATCTCGGCCAGGGCATGAAGTCGGTGACGCGCCAGATCGCGGCCGAGACGCTGGGCGTGCCGGTCGAGGACGTGGTCGTCGACACGGCCGACAGCGACACCGGCCCGCACGACATGGGCAGTTTCGCCAGCCGCGGCACGCACCGCGTCGGCAACGCCGTGATCCGCGCCGCCGAGGAGGCGCGCGCCGTGATGCTCGAGGCCGCTGCCGAGGAGCTCGAGGTGGACGCGGCCGACCTGGTGACCGATGGCCGGGGCAACATCCACGTCCGCGGCGCGCCATCGCGCGCCATCACCACCATGGCGGCGGCGCAGGCGGCGCAGTTCAAGCAGGGCCGCACCATCGCTGGCCGGGGCATCTTCCTGATCCCGCTGTCCGAGGTGGACGCCGATACCGGCGAGATGACACCGGTCTCGACCTTCGCGCACGCCGCCATGATCGTCGAGGTCGAGGTGGACGACGAGACGGGCGAGGTCGCGATCACCGACATGAAGTCCGCCTACGAGGTCGGCCGCGCGCTGAACCCCCGCCTGGTCGAGCAGCAGCTGCGCGGCGGCGCCTGGATGGGCGGCAGCCACGCTGCCTGGGAGACGACCGAGCCCTATTATCCCGACCGCGAGCACGGTCCCGTCGACTTCAACAATTACCTGATGCCGGGCCCCGGCGACCTCTGGCCGCACCATATCTCCGTGCTGGAACGCCCGGCGGCGGATGGGCCGTTCGGCGGCAAGGGGCCGGGCGAGATGTGCGCCAACCCAGTGCTGCCGGCGGTGGTCAACGCCGTCTACGACGCGGTCGGCGTCCGCATCGACGAGCTGCCCGTGACGCCCGAAAAGGTGCTGCGCGGGCTCCGCGCGCAGGGCGGTGCGCAGCCGAAGCGGCGGCTCGGATGACGGTGCGCCGCTCGATCCTTGGGCTGGACGGCCCGACGCCGCTCGCCAGCGCGCTGCGCGACGCGCAGTACGTGGCCGACGAGGGGCTGGCCACGGCCGCCTATCTGGCGCTCGCGCTGGGCAAGCCGCTGCTTCTGGAGGGCTCGCCCGGCGTTGGCAAGACCGAGGCCGCCAAGGCGCTCGCCTCGGTGCTCGGGCGCGAGCTCACCCGCCTGCAGTGCTATGAGGGGATCGACGCGGCGGCGGCGATCTACGAGTGGAACTTCCCGCGCCAGATGCTGGCGATCCGCCAGGCCGGCGAGGGATACGTCAACCTCTATGCCGACGAGTACCTGGTCGCCCGGCCGATGCTGCTGGCGCTGCAGCAGCCGCGCGAGCGCGTGCTGCTGATCGACGAGATCGACCGCGCCGACCACGAGTTCGAGGCGTTCCTGCTGGAGTTCCTGTCCGATTTCAGCATCTCGATCCCCGAGCGCGGGACGATCCGTGCGGCCGAGCCGCCCGTCGTCGTCCTGACCTCGAACCGCACGCGCGAGCTGCACGAGGCGCTGCGGCGGCGCTGCGTCTACCACTGGATCGACTATCCCGACCCGTCGCTCGAGGCCGAGATCGTCATGATGCGCGCCTCCACGGTCGCCCGCGACACGGCCGACCGGGTGGTCCGTGCCGTGGGCCGCCTGCGCGCGCAGCCGCTCGCCAAGCGGCCGGGCGTGGCCGAGACGGTGGAGTGGGCCGAGGCCGCGACGCTGCTGCACGAGCAGGGCGCGCCCTGGCCGCGCGCCTTCGCCGCCGCCATCGGCGTGGCGCTCAAGGACCAGGACGATTTGGTCTTCGTGCGGCCCGACCTCGACCGACTGCTGGCGGAGACCGCCGCTTGACCTTTCCCGCGCCCCTCCGCCCGGTGCTGACCTTTGCCGCCCTGCTGCGCGGCGCCGGCTTCGCGGCGGCGCCGGAGCAGACGGAGGATCTTATCGCCGCCATCGGCCTGCTCGGGCCGCGCCACATCCACGACATTCGCCGCGCCGCACGCGCCGTCTATGGCCCGGGCCCCGAGCGGCTCGCGGAGTTCGACGCTCTCTTCGACGCGGCGTTCCTCGGCCGCGCCCTCTCGGCCCCGGCGAGCGGCGAGGCGGAGGAGAGCCCCGCCGCCTACGACTCCGCCGGCCTCGACCTGATGCCCGAGGCGCGCGAGGAGGAGCCGTCCGGCGCCGTCGCCTCGGCCGCCGAGCGGCTGACGGTGCGCGGCTTCGCGCCCGCCGATCCCGACGCCGCTCTTCAGGCCTTCGCCCGGGCCGCGCCGGCGATGCTGCCCCGCCGCCGGGCGCGACGCTTCGCCTCCGGCAAGGGCCGCCGGGCCGACCCGCGCGCGGCTTTCCGCGAGATGCTGCGCCGGGATGGCGAGGTGACCCACCTGCCCCGCCGCCGGCGGACGACGCGGCAGCGGCGCGTCCTGCTGCTGATCGACGTTTCGGGCTCGATGAAATCGGGCACCGACGGCGCGCTGCGGCTTTCCCATTCGCTGGTCCAGGTGGCCGAGCGCGTCGAGGTCTTCACCCTTGGCACCCGACTGACCCGCGTCACGCCCGCCCTCCGGCGGCGCGACCGCGACCAGGCCCTCACCCTCGCGGCCGGACTCGTCGCCGACTGGGACGGCGGCACCCGGCTCGGCGAGGCGATGGACGCCTTCCTCGCCGTCCCGCGCTTTGCCGGCTTCGCACGTGGCGCGCTCGTCGTCGTCGTCTCGGACGGGCTCGAGCGCGGCGGGCCCGAGGCGCTGCAGGGCGCCATGACGCGCCTGACCCGCCTCGCCTGGGCCGTGCTCTGGCTCTCGCCGCTCGCCGCCGATCCGGCCTACCGGCCCGAAACGGGGGCGCTGCGCGCGATCCTGCCGATGCTCGACCAGCTGGGCGACGGCGCCACGCCCGCAGCGATCGCAAGCGAGATCCTCGGCTTCCGCAAGGGCGCCAAGGTGCGGCGACCGGCATGAGGGTCATCGACGCGCATTTCCATATCTGGCGGCAGGCCGACCTGCCGTGGCTGGTCGGCCCGATGCAGCCCCGCATCTTCGGCCCCTACGAGCCGATCCGGCGCGACTACCCGATGGCGGAATACCTGGCCGACATCGAGGGCACGGGCGTCGAGAAATCGGTCTACGTCCAGGCCAACTGGGCGCCCGACCGGGCCGAGGACGAGGGGCGGCTGGGTCGAGGAGGTCGCGCGCGAGACCGGCTGGCCGCACGCCATCGTCGGCTATGCCGACCTGACCGTGGCGGACGCCCGGCCCCAGCTCGACCAGCTCGCGCGCTATCCGCGCCTGCGCGGCGTGCGCCAGCAGCTGCACTGGCACGACAACCCGCTCTACCGCTTCGCCGCGCGCGCCGATCTCTGCCGCGACGCGAACGTCCAGCGCAACGTCGCCCGGCCTCGCCGACTATGCTCTCGCCTTCGACCTCCAGGTCTTTGCGCCGCAGATGGAGGGCGCCTGCGCGCTGGCCGACGCCGCGCCGCGCACGACGCTCGTGCTGCAGCACGCCGGGATGCTCGAGGACCGCTCGGAGCACGGCAGGGCCGCGTGGCGCGACGGCATGCGCGCGCTCGCCGGCCGGCGCAACGTCGTCGCAAGCTCTCCGGGTTCGGCACGTTCATCCACCGGAACGACCCGGCGCATGTCGCCTGGCTCGTCTCCGAGACGGTCGCGCTGTTCGGCGCCGACCGCTGCCTGTTCGGCTCGAACTTCCCAATCGAGAAGCTCTGGACCGACTATGCCATCGCTGCTCGCCGCGCATCGCGCACGCGGCGGGCGGGCTGTCCGCCGCCGAACGCGAGGCGGTTTTCCACGAGACGGCGCGCCGGGTTTACCGGCTCTGAGGGAGGGGACGAATGGCTCTCGAAATCAAGATACTCGACTATGGCGACATCGAGCTCGAATTCGAGCTTTCTCGTGCTCGGCCGCGACTGCGGGCGCGTGCGGCGCGTGCCGACCTACGGCTTCCTGATTCTCGGCGGGCCCTGGCCGGTCGTGGTGGACACCGGGTACCGCGACAACGCGATCATGGAGACGCTGGGCATGCGCGGGCCTGTCAGTTCCACGAGAACCATGATCGAGAACCAGCTCGCCCGGCACGGCGTGCAGCCCCGGCGACGTGCGCTACATCCTGCACACGCACCTGCACATCGACCATGCGGGCAAGGACGACCATTTCCCGATGAACACGACGGTGGTCATCAACCGCCGCGAGATGGAGTACTCGGTCTCGGGCCTGATGCACCCGCAATATCCCAAGCCCGACATCATGCACCTGGTCGAGCGCCTGCACACGCCGGGCGCCATGCGGCTACGAGGATCTGGAGATCTCGGGGCCCGTCGAGCTGTTCCCCGGCGTCGTCATGGAGGCCGCGGGCGCCCACACCGAGGGCTCGATGAACGTCCATGTCGAGACCGCCGAGGGGCGCGCCACGATCTGCGGCGACGTGATCTACGACTTCCACGACCAGATCATCGAGCCCTTCCGGTCCTTCGGCCCGGAGGAGTACCAGGTCACCGGCAACCATGGCGGCTCCAAGCGCGCGGAAAAGGGGCGATCGCGCAAGCTGATGAACAGCGGCGCCAAGTTCCTGCTGCCCGTCCACGACAAGCCCGCCAAGATCGAGCGCGGTCAGGTGATCGGCCGGATGGACATGGCGGTCCCGGGGCCGGTCAGCCAGACCGTGCCCGGCGCGACTGGTTCCCGGCCTGAGGAGGCGACGATGGCCCATGAGGCGCTCGACCCGGCCTTTCGGCGGCTGATCGACGAGCACGCGCCGGTCCGCCAGCTCGGCACAGGCTTCACCTTCACCGAGGGGCCGATCTGGCACCCGGTCGAGCACTATCTGCTGTTCTCGGACATGCCGGCCGACATCCGCCGGCGGCTGGGACCGCGCCGGCGTGCGCGAGGTCACGAAGCCCTCGAACAAGGGCAACGGCATGACCTATGATGCCGAGCTGAACCTGCTGGTCTGCGAGCACTCCACCTCGAGCGTCGCCCGGTTCCGGCCCGACGGCACGCGCGAGGTGCTGGCGACGCATTTCGAGGGGCGCGAGCTGAACTCGCCCAACGACATCTGCGTGAAATCGGACGGCTCGATCTGGTTCACCGACCCCTGGTACGGGCGGATGCCGAACTTCGGCGTCGAGCGGCCGCGCGAGCTCGGCTGGCAGGGGGTGTTCCGCATTCCCGCCAGCGCGCGCCCGGGCGCCGAGCCCGAGCTGATGGTCGACCGCTACACGTTCAGCCAGCCGAACGGGCTCTGCTTCTCGCCCGACGAGTTGAAGCTCTACGTCAACGACACGGAGCAGGCGAACATCCGTGTCTATCGTGTCGGTTCGGGCGGCAAGCTATCCGATGGCCGCGTCTTCGCCTCGGGTATTCGCGACAGCCTGAAGGCCGGGCTGCCGGACGGCATGAAGTGCGATGCCGAGGGGAACGTCTGGCTGACGGCGCCGGGCGGGCTTTGGGTGTATAACCCCGAGGGGCGGCTGATCGGCAAGGTCCCGATCCCCGAGATGGCGGCGAACTTCCACTGGGGCGGGGAGGACTGGCGGACGCTGTTTGTCTGCGCCTGCACTTCGCTCTATGCGGTGGACGTGAAGGTCGGCCCGCGCAACGAGCCGTTCATGCGGGCGCGACCGCGTGCCTCGGCCTCGGCACCGGCACCGGCACCTTCGGCGGGCGAGGACGGCGGGCTCAGGCTCGATCCGTCGCGTTGCGCGCTGATCATCCAGGACATGCAGAACGACGTGGTAATGGAGGGCGGCGCCTTCGCCGCGTCCGGCTCGCCAACACATTGCCGCGAGCAGAACGCCATCGCCAACGCGGTGCGCCTCGCGGACGCATGCCGGGCGCGCGGCGTGCCGGTGATCCACGTCTGGTTCGTCGTGCCGCCGGGGGCGCGCGGCGTGACAATGAACGCGCCGCTCTTCGAGGGGCTGCAGGAGGCGAACGCCATGGTCCGCGGCAGCTGGGGCGCCGAGCCCGTCCCCGGCCTCGAGCCGAAGGACGGCGATTTCATCATCGAGAAGACCCGGATGTCGGCCTGGGAAGGCACGATGCTGGAGACGATCCTCAAGGCCGAGGGTCGGGACGTGGTCATCGAGACGGGCGCCTGGACCAACATGTCGATCGAGCACACGGCCCGCACCGGCGCCGACAAGGGCTATGTCATGGTGATCCCGGAGGATTGCTGCTCGACCATGAGTGCCGACTGGCACCGCGCCTCGATCGGGTACGCGATGCAGAACGTGGCTCTGGTCACCAAGGCCGACGAGGTGATCGCGGCGCTGATCTGATGTGGCTTGACCGCGCCGCTCAACCCCGATCCGGCGGATGCGGTTTCGGGAACAGCGTCACCACGGCGCCGCCGTCCTGCTCGGCCTTGCCGCTCGCGACCAGCAGGCGGAAGAGCGAGAGCGCCTGGCCCGCCATGGGCATCGACAGCGGCAGGTCCTTGGTTGCCGTGTGCAGCATTTCGAGATCCTTCAGGACCTGGCGGGCAAAGCCGCGGGGCGCGAAATCCTCCGCGGCCATGCGCGGCATCAGGGCGGCGAGCAGGTTCGAGCCGGCATGGCCGGGTGCGAGCGCGCCGGGGATCTTCGCCGGATCGACGTCGAACGCCTCCGCCAGCCGGAGCGCCTCGGCAATGACGCAATAGTTCGTCAGAACCAGGGCCTGGTTGACCAGCTTGGTCGCCTGCCCCGCGCCCGGCGGCCCCATATGCGTGAGGTGCCCCAGGTGTTCGAGCACCGGGCGGACCCGCGCGACCGCCTCGTCCGTGCCCCCGGCCATGATGGCGAGGCTTCCGCTTTCGGCGGCCGTGGGGCCGCCTGATACCGGAGCATCGACGAGGGCCATGCCGCGTTCGGCAAGCGCGGCGCCCAGCTCGCGGGTCAGCGGAATGTCCGTCGTCGAGTGGTCGACCAAAACTTTCCCGGACAGCTCGCCCGCCTCGAGCACGCCGGCCTTGCCGCGCACCACCTCGGCCACGGCGGCGGGGGTGGTGACGCAGAGCAGCACGGTGTCCGCGGCGCGGGCGATGCTGGCCGCGTCCGGCATCGGCCGGACGCCCAGCGCCTCGGCCTTGTCCACCGCCTCGGCGCTGATATCGGTGCCGAGCACGTCATGCCCCGTATCGATCAGGCGCTTGACGAAGCCCTGGCCCATCAACCCGAGGCCTATGAAGCCCACTTTCCCTGGCATAGCGTTCCTCCTTCAGCGGATAAGGCGCGGGATCCAGAGGGATAGATCCGGCACGAAGGTCAGCAGCCCCAGCGCCGTCAGGAGCGCCGGGTAGAACGGCACCATCGCCAGCGACAGCCGCGAGAAGCTGAGGCCCGTCATGTTCGACAGCAGGAACAGCGACAGGCCGAAGGGCGGCGTCACCGTCCCGAACATCAGGTTGAAGATCACCACGATCCCCAGATGCACCGGGTCGACACCGGCGAGCATCACGGGCGGCGCGATGATCGGCACCAGCAGCAGCGTGGCCGTGGTCGAGTCGACGAACATGCCGGCGATCAGGAATATGGCGTTGACCAATAACAGCAGGACGTAAGGGTTGTCGGAGATCGCCCCGAACCAGGCGGCGACGTCCCTCGGGATGCCCTCGACGGTCAGGATCCAGCCGAACATCGCCGCGGCGGCGACGATGAAGAGGATGGCCGCCGTCGAGCGCACCGTCTCGAGCGCCGCCGCCCTGACGAACCGCCACGGCATCTCGCCGTAAAGGAGGGCGCCGACCAGCAGCACCCAGACCACCGCCACTGCGGATGTCTCGGTCGGCGTGAAGGATCCCGAGAGCATGCCGCCGACCAGGATGACGGGGGCGGCGAGCGCCGGCGCCGCCGGCCAGAAAGCGCCCCACAGCGCGCGCGCCGAGGGCCAGGCCGGCGCACGCGGATAGCCGCGCCGGATCGCCAGCACGGCCACCGTGACCATCAGCAGGGCGACGCAGACAAGCGCCGGGACGATGCCCGCCACGAGCAGCTGGACGGCCGAGACGGAGGTGACCGAGGCGTAGATGATGATGGGGATCGAGGGCGGGAAGATCGGCCCGACGATGGCCGAGGCCGCCGTGACCGAAGCCGAGAAGGGCAGCGGAAAGCCGCGCTCGGACATCGCCTTGATCTCGACCCGGCCGAGGCCACCGACATCGGCCAGCGCCGCGCCCGAGACGCCGGAGAAGATGAGGCTCGCGAACACGTTGACCTGGCCGAGGCCGCCCGGCAGCCGCCCGACCATGACATCGGCAAAGCGGAACATGCGCTCGGTGATGCCGGACGCGTTCATCAGGTTGCCGACGAAGATGAAGACGGGCACGGCGACCAGGGGGAAGCTGTCGAGCGCGTAGAGCACCCGCTGCGCGACGGTCGCGAGCGGAATGCCCTGCGCCGCGATGTAGACGACCGAGGGCACCAGGATGGCGAAGGCGACGGGCATCCCGATCAGGAAGAGCCCGAAGAACGCCGCGATGACCAGCAGGCCGAGGCTCATGCCGTGGCGCCGTCCAGCGGCGATGTCATGGCTCGCCGGTCCCGGCGGCGTCGGGCTCGGGCCCGAAGAGCGTGACGTCCGGCGGTGCGACGGGCGGCGCCTGGCGGCGCAGCGCGAAGTAGAAGGCGGCAAGCGCTGTTGCACTCAGCCCGAGAACCATCGGGGCGATGAACAGCACGAAGGGAATGTTCAGAATCGGCGTCCGCGTCGACGCGTGCTGCAGGGCGCTGCCGAGCGCCGCGTTCACCAGCACGGCGAGGGTGACGGCCGCGACGAGCAGATGGACCCGCTCCAGCGTGGTCCGCACCCGGCGCGGAAGGCGATTGACCAGCTCGTCGAAGCGGATCTGCTCGTTCTGCCGAATCAGCAGCGGCAGCGCCAGATAGACGAGGGCGATCAGCCCCCAGCGTGTCGCCTCTTCGAGGCCCATGACCGGGCTCGTGAAAAGGTCCCGCATGACGACCTGCGTGAACGGCAGGGCGACGAGCGCCAGGAGCGCGAGGAGCGAACTTGCCGCCAGTGCGCGCTCGATCGTCAGCCAGACCCGTCGCATCGATGCCTCCGCGTCTTTCGGACGGGGCGGGGCGACGACCCTCGCCGCCCCACCCGCGCGCCGCTATTCGATGGCGTCGATGCGGTCGAGATAGGGCTGCCAGCCGGGATAATCCTCCTGCACCTTGGCGCGCACGCTCTCGCGGAAGGCGTCGAGGTCGAGCCCGTTCGAGACGTCGATCACCGTGACGCCCTGGTCCTTGAGGAAGGCGATCTCGTCGGCCTCGCTCTCGCGGTACCAGTCGAGCGTCTCGGCGCCCAGCTCGAGCATCACCTGCTTCATGATCTCCCGGTCCTGCTCGGGGATCGACTGCCAGGCGTCCTCGTTGACGAAGACTGCGAGCACGCTCTCCATATGGCCCGTCATCATCAGGTACTTGTTCGCCTCGTACATCTTCCGGGCGATGATGTTGTTGAGCGGGTTCTCCTGCCCCTCGACCAGCCCGGTCATCAGCGCGGGCATGATCTCGGAGATCTCGACCGGCGTCGGGATCGCCCCCATGCCCTCGAGCATCGTGCTCCACAGCTGGATCGGCACGCCGCGGAACTTCTTTCCCTCCATGTCGGCGGGCGAGTAGACCGGATAGCGGGCCGTCAGGTGCCGCGCGCCGCGGTAGAGGTTGCCGATGATCCGGATGCCGGCATTCTCGATCAGCTTTTCGTTGATCTCCTGCAGCACGGGGCTGTCCGGGCCGGTCGCCCGCATGGCGTGCTCGGCGTCGCGATAGGCGTAGGGCGCGTTGAAGACCGCCACGTCCTCGTAGAAGCGGTCGAGCGAGGAGAAGTCGTGGTGCGCCATCTGGATGGCGCCGATGCGCACCGCGTCCAGCATCTCCGAGAGGTTGCCGAGCTGCGAATTGCCGAAGACTTCGATCTGCACCCGGCCGTCGGTCGCCTCTTCGACGCGCTTGGCGAGCTCCTCGGCATAGCGCGTCTGGCCCTCGCCCTCGGCGCCGACATGCGCATAGCGCAGCGTCACCTCGGCGGATGCGGACGTGACCGCGAGGCTGACGCCCGCGACGACGAGCGCCCTGATGGTCCGCTTCATGCTGGTCCTCCCTTTGCTTTGACTGGGTGCGCCGCCTCTGCGCGGCGTCTCGATGCGATAGAGCGCGGCGGCGTTGTCGTGGAAGAGCGCCCGGCGCACCGCCGGATCGAAGTCGCTCGCCGCCTGTGCGAACCCGGCGAAGATATCGGCCAGGCTGCCCACCAGCGAGTCGACGGGGAAATTCGACGCGAACAGGCAGCGATCGGCCCCGAAGATCGCGATGGCGTCCCGCACGACCGGGCGGTTGGCATCGGCGCTCCAGCGCTGCCCGGCGACGCCGAGGCCCGAGATCTTCAATCGCGCGTTCGGTGCGTCCGCGAAGCGGTCGAGCGCCCGGCGCCAGGCGGCGAGTCCCTCCGCCGAGCGATCGGCGGGCAGCCCCGTGTGGTTGAGCACGATGGTCGTCCCGGGCATGTCGCCGCGCCAGGTCGAGCGGCGGCATCGAGGTGCCAGAAGGGCGTCTGCAACTCGAAATGTAGGCCATGCCGCTGCAGAAGCGCATAGCCGTCCCGCCAGCGCGGGTCGTCCATCGACCCGGCCTGACCGCGCATGGCCTGCGCCGGCGATGCCGCCGCCTTCGGCTTGTGCCGCACGCCCCTGACGAGCGGGAAGCCCGCCTGCGCGGCGAGCACCTCGGCCACGTCCGGCCGGTCCAGCCAGGCCTGGGCGATCACCGCGTTGGGGAAGCCTTCGCGCTCGGCCACGGACGAGATCCACGCCGTCTCGCCGGTCGGGTCAGCGGGATCCCACTCGGCCTCAATATAGACGGTCGCCGCGATGCCGAGCCCGGCCGTGTCGCAACGATAGTCCTGCGGCGAGGTAGCTTCTGCGGATCGGCGCATAGTCGCCATAGCGGAAGGCGATCGGCGGCGCGGCGCAGAGCCAGGGGTGGCGGCCGAGCGACAGATCCCAGAGGTGCATATGGGCGTCGACCAGCCGGGGCGGCAGCCCGGTCATTCCCGCCTCCGGCCGTGCGCCGGGCGCCCCCTGCCCCGATGTTGTCATCCCCGCCATTCTGCATGTAGTATGCAGAATGCAGATGCCGAGACAAGACGGCATTCGGCGAGACGAACCCGCCGCACTCGATCGCAAAGAGGCGCCACCAGCGTTGAAACTCGTCGAGCCTCGACTCGCTGCGCATCGAGCGGCGCACCCTCCACGACGAGGTGGTCACGCGGCTCCGCGACATGATCATCGAAGGCCGACTCGAGGCTGGCAGCCGCATGAACGAGAGCGAACTGGGCCGCCGGCTCGGCGTCTCGCGCACGCCGCTGCGCGAAGCGCTGAAGACCCTGGCGGGAGAGGGCTTGATCGAGCTCGTCCCTGCCCGCGGGGCGGTCGTTCGGCGCTTTGGCCTGGACGACGTGCGGCACATGCTCGAGACGCTCAAGGCGCTGGAAGGCTGTGCGGCGAGGCTGGGGGTGGAGCGTGCCACCGACGCCGAGATCGGCGCCATACTGGACCAGCACGCCCTGATGCTGGAGCTCTATGCGGCGCGCGACCGGCTCGCCTACTACAAGCTCAATCAGGCGATCCACACGGGCGTCGTCGCGCTCGCGCACAATCCAAGCCTGCTCGAGCTGCACACCATCATGCAGAGCCGCCTCAAGCGCATCCGCTACATCGGCAACCACGCCCCGGAGAAATGGGCCGAGGCCGTCGCCGAGCACGAGCGGATGGCGGCGGCACTCGCCGCACGCGACGGCCCGGCGCTCGCGGAGGTCCTGGCCGAGCACATGGACAAGACGCTCGAGCGCGTCCGCGACGTCGTCTAGGCGCGCGGTCGAGCCGAGGCTGTAGATGTAAGGTAGGAGAGATCCCGATGGTCGACCGTCCGCTGATCGCACTTGCCCTCGGCGATCCCTCCGGGATCGGCAACGAGCTGGCCGTGAAGGCGCTGTCCGATCCCGAGACGCGGGCCGCCGCCGACTATCTCGTCATCGGCGACCGGCGCCATTGGGCCGAGGGCGAGCGCATTGCGGGACAATCCCTCGCGATATCGCCCGTCGGCCCGGACTTCGATGGCCTCGCCCTCCTCGATCTGGGGCACGCCGAGACGAGCGCCATCACGCTTGGCGAGGCGAGTCCTGCCGGCGGCGCGGTGGCGCTGGCCAATTTCCGCACGGCGCTGCGGCTCGGGGCCGCCGGCAAGGTCGATGCGGTCTGCTTCACGCCCTTCAACAAATACGCCATGCGGCTCGCCGAATCGGACTATGTCGACGAGATCGGCTTCGTCCGGCGCGCCACGGGCATCGAGGCGGACGGCTCGGAGTTCAACGTCCTCGACGAGGTCTGGAACGCGCGGGTCACCTCGCACATCCCGCTCGCCGAGGTCGCGCGGCACATCACCTCCGACCGAATAATGCGCGCGATCGACCTGACCGACCGCACGATGCGGGCCGCCGGCATCGACGCGCCCCGCATCGGCGTGGCCGGGCTGAACCCGCACGCCGGCGACGGCGGCAATTTCGGCCGCGAAGAGATCGAGATCATCGCTCCGGCCGTCCAAAAGGCGGCCGCGCGGCACGATGTCAGCGGGCCGATACCGTCCGACACAGTCTATGTCAGGGCTTTGAAGGGCGAGTTCGACGCGGTCCTGACCATGTACCACGACCAGGGCCAGATCGCGATGAAGCTGATCGGCTTTGATCGCGGCGTGACACTGATCGGCGGCTTTCCGTTCTGGATCGCCACGCCGGCGCACGGCACCGCCTATGACATCGCCGGGCAGGGCGTCGCCAATCCGGGCGGCACGATCAAGGCGCTGCAGCTGGCCGCGCGCCTGGCGCTGCGGGGCGGCTCGAGTTTCGCCGATCCGGGCGCGCGCCTCGCCGACGCCGGCGACGTCGCCGCCCTGGCGGCGCGTCAGGGATCTTCCGCCGTCACATGATCAGCCGGGCGTCGAAGAGTGACACGCGGCGGGGGACGTCCCGGCCGGGTGGTCTCAGTCCGTCCCGACCTCCAGCCGGCCGGTCATTCCGTGCCGCTCGATAAAGCGCCGGATCGTGCCGTCCTCGCGCAACTCAACGACCAGCCGCGCGAGGAAGGCCGCGGCGTCACCCTGCTCCGGCCGCACGCCGATGGCCTGACGCACGGAGGTGAAGGCGCCGTCGAGCACGCGCGCGCCCGGGACGGTCCTTGCGTCCTCGATCAATGCCGGCCGAAGGCCCGCGAGCGCGTCCAGCCCTTCCGAGGCGAACAGGGCGAGCGCGCCGGCTAGCCCCTCGCCCCGGACCAGCTCCGCATGCCGCAGGGTCCGGCTGAGATAGAGGTCATAGGCGCTGCGCGCCGACACAGCGATCCGGACCCCCGGCCGGTCGACATCCTCGTGCGCGCGCAGATCGGATTCTCCACGCACCAGGTAGGTCGCCTCGATCTCGGCATAGGCCGGCGAGAAGGTGATCGTCTCGGCGCGCTTGGGCTCCTGCGCGATCAGCGCGATGTCCCAGCGGTCCTCGGAGACGGCGTCGGCGACGGCCCCGGGCGAGGGAAAGGTGACGTACTCGAAGGGGATTCCGAGCCTTTCCGCAACCGCGCGCGCCATGTCGGGCGACACCCCGACCGGGTCTCCGGACTCCGTCCTGCCGGTCACCAGGAGGGGATTGCTCAGGTTGACGGCGGCCCGCAGGACACCACCGCGCGCCAACTGCCTGACGACCTCGTGATCGGCGACTGCCTTCATGGATCCCCTCCCCTTCGCGCGACGGTGCCGCTTTGACGCTGGGGCAAGAGAGCACGTTCGGCTGCCGAGCGCTACCGGCTCGGACCGCGCGGGGCCGCCGACAGCTCGGGCGGCGCGGCCGCAGCGGTATTTGCCGATCCGCCGATGGCCTCGGCGGCCGACGTCCAACTTCCGGCGCATCTTGCCAGAGCCCCGCGCGGATGATGTGCTCCCCGTCGCTTGCATCGCTTCGAACCGGTTGCGCGGAGCGTGCTCGGTCCGGCCGGCCGGTTCGCGATGCGTCGGCATGAGAGGGAGGCTCGGCAATTGAAGATCCGGAAAATCGTGGTCCAGCGCGAGACGATCAGATCGGACGCGTTCCGAGAGGAATGCCCGCCGATCAGGCGGGTCGCCGGCATGGCGGTCTTCGCCAATCCCTTTGCCGGCCGGTTCGAGCGTGACCTCTCGCTGCTGTTCGATATCGGCCGGGAGATCGGCGAGCAGCTCGTCGCCGAGGCGCTCGCGCAGCTCGACAAGCCTGCCGTCAGCTATGGCAAGGCCGCGCTGGTCGGCGTCGAAGGCGATCTGGAGCATGGCGGCGCGGTCATCCACCCAAGGCTGGGCGCGCCGATGCGGGCCGGCGTCGGAGGCGGCGCCGCGCTCATCCCGTCCAATGTGAAGGTCGCGCCGCTCGGCGCGGCGATCGACCTTCCACTCGGGCACAAGGACGATCCCTGGTCCTTCGACCATTTCGACACGATGACCGTGATGCTTCCGGACGCGCCCCGGCCGGACGAGATCGTGCTCTGCCTCGCCTACGCCGATGGCGGCCGCCCGCATCCCCGCTGCGGGTCCGGACCGATCAGAGAGTGACGGTCACGGACCGAGGCCTCCGCACGCGGGAGGGTCGCCGAGTGACGTAAGAGCTCCGCCGAACCGGGGCTCTTGCGCCGCAAGACGCCGCCGCTCTGGGGTGTCTCTTGAAATGATGATGGTTTACCGATCGGCCGGCGCCAGCAGTTCCCGTCCCTGCTCGCGCGTCAGGAAACCAGTTGCGGCCTCGCCTCTCGCAATCTGCCAAGCGCGGATGGCCTCGCGCGTCTCCGGGCCGAAGACGGAGGGATCCTCGCCCACTCCGAATCCCAGGCCGGCGAGCGCCTCGACAACCCTGCGGCGCTGCGCCTCGTCGAGGCCGAGCGCATCCTCGGCGGCGGCGGCAAACGCCGCATCGGCAGCCGCCAGCTCCTCGAGGCGGCTTTCCGCGCCATGGGCGTAGTAGCCGTCGGGGT
Source organism: uncultured Alphaproteobacteria bacterium (assembly GCA_963822985.1). Classification (GTDB taxonomy): domain Bacteria; phylum Pseudomonadota; class Alphaproteobacteria; order Rhodobacterales; family Rhodobacteraceae; genus Thermohalobaculum. The sequence goes on from CAWGJU010000008.1 coordinate 167,368, forward strand.
AGCGCTCGAGATAGGCGGTGTAGCCGGCGGCGGACGCCTCGGCCTGCGCGCGTCTCCAAAACTCGAGCTCCTCGGCGCGCTCGGCGTCGGTCGGCAAGGCAAGGTCGGCCCCTGCCGCCAGCGTGCCGGCCACATGGGCGCCGGGAAGCGCCGCGCGAAGCCGGTCCTCGGCGGCCGTCAGGTCCGCATCCGGCCCCAGGATCGCGGCCAGCGCCTGAAGGGCGAAGTCGGCCTTACCCGGTTCTCGCTCGACCAACGCACCCGGCTCGACGCCGGGCGGCGTGGCGGAGACGATCAGCGCACCCGGCACGGAAATCCCGGCCGGCCCCGGCGCCACCCCGGACCCCTCGTGGAACGACCCGACGCCCAGTCCGGGCTGATCGTCGAACCTGGCGGGCCAGGCGCCGTCGATAACCAGAACGACCGCCTCGGCCTGCTGGGCGATTCCCAAAGGCAGCGCCAGCGGCGTGGAGCCCAAGCCAAGCTCGGCCATTGTGTCGGCGTCCGCGCCCGTCGGCACGAGCCAGGTAGAGCCGCCGAAGGCCACGGCGCGGCCGATGTAGACGACGAGCGCGATCTCGGCGTCGCGGACGTGGTCCTCGAAGTCCTCGAGCACTTCCGCCATGTCCTCGAGGTCCGCATCGAGCCCGAGCGTGACCACGAACCCTGCCGCCTCGAGCATTTCGGCCGCCACTTCAGCCGCGGCGACGGCGCCGGGCGCTGGCTGGCCCGTCATATAGGTCTCGTTGCCGATGACGAGCGCCGCGCGCGGCGCCGCGAGAGCCGGCGTGGCGAGGAGGATGGCCAGGGATGCGGCGAGGAGGGGCAGGCGCATGCGAGCTCCGTATGGGTCAGGTTTCGTCATCGGCCCGCTCGGGTCACTCTCCGGCATCGGCCTTGTCCATGAGGCCGCGCATCCACCGAGCGAACCAGATCGCGACCGGCACTCCGAAAAGCAGGCCCCAGCCGCAGGCGGCGACCGGCGAGAGGTCGGGGCCGCCGAAAGGTCGGCCGAGCAGCGCAAGGAAGAACAGGTTGACGGCCGCCGCGCCGACGGCGAGCGGATACAAAACCAGCGCGAGCAGCGACACCGACCAGCGCCCCGTCTCGTCCCGCAGACGGATCACCGGCGCGGCCTTCGAGTAACCAGCCAGTGGGCCGCGAAAAGGGATGCCACCATGGCGATCGAGGCGAGCGCGAGCCATGGCGTCAAATGGCTTCCCGCCGCTTCGATGGGCACCGCGCCATCCCTGACCGCAGCCTCGGCCGCCGGCGCTGCCGCGATCAACGCGGCGAGTGTTACGAGACGCATTTCCTCCGTCCCTCGGCTAAGAACGATTCGTCCGAGTTTAGGCGACCCCGCCGCGCCGAGACTTAACAAGGGTCAAGCGGCACGCATCGCCCGCTGAGGTGTTTCAGCCTCATGCGCGCCCGGCTACAAGGGCGACGCTGCTGGACGGGGGTGGCTCTCGATGGATAGCTCGGATCGACGCGTCGCGCTGCAGGCGCTCCTGTTCAGGAACCTGCCGGACAAACTCGGCCGAGGCCTGATCGAGTTGGCCGTCGTCAAGAACTATGCTCGGGGCGAGGCCATCTTCCTGCAGGGGGATTCGGCCGATTTCATCGGCGTCGTCCTCGAAGGCTGGGTGAAGCTGTTCCGCATCAAGCCGAACGGCGCCGAGGCGGTGATCGGCGTCTTCACCCGCGGCGACAGCTTCGGCGAGGCGCCCGCCGTGATGGAAGCCGCGTTCCCGGTGTCCGCGGCGGCCGTGACGGATTGCCGCTTGCTGCAGGTTGGGGCTGCTCCGCTCATCGAGCTCATGGCGGACAACCCGGAGGTGACGCGGAGCATTCTTGCCGCGACACTGACGCATTTGCACGGTCTCGTGCACCAGATCGAGCAGTTGAAGGCGCAGAGCGGGGCGCAGCGGCTGGCCGAATTCCTCGTCTCACTCACGCCGGTGGCCGCCGGGCCCTGTACGATGACGCTGCCCTATGACAAGTCGCTCGTCGCGGCACGCCTCGGAATGCAGCCCGAGAGCCTTTCGCGCGCATTGGCGCGGCTGCGCGAGCTCGGGGTCCATGTGCCGCAGAACCAGGTGGTGATCGAGGACGTGGGCGTGCTGCGGGCCTTCAGCGAGGAGGATCGTGTCGCATCGTGGAGGAGGGCGGAATGACCGGGCGGCTGGAGGCGGTTCTGGCGGCGATCGACGAGGCGAATGCCGCCGATCCCGCGCGTGAGGACGGCGAGCCGGCCGCTCTGCTCTACGGGCGCCGAATGTCCGAGGTGCTGGAGGACTTTGCGCCCGCTGCATCCGACCACCTGAAGATCGCCTGCCGCGGGCAGCACATCGAGCGCTGGACCCGCCCGCGCGCCGACTGGCCCGAGGGAAAGGCGGGCTATCTGCGCTGGCGGACAAGCTCAAGGCCTACCATGCGGACCGCGTGACGGCGCTGATGGCCGAGTCGGGCTGGCCCGAGGCCGACCGGGCGCGCGTCGGCAGCCTGGTGCGCAAGGAGGGGCTGAAGCGCGATGCCGAGGCGCAGACGCTGGAGGACGTGGCCTGCCTCGTCTTCATGCGCTGGTATTTTGCGCCCTTCGCCGAGATCCAGGGCCCCGAGAAGATCGTCGACATCGTCGCCAAGACCGGGCGCAAGATGTCGCCGCAGGGCCGCGCGGCGGCGCTGGCCCTCGGCCTGCCCGCGCGTCTCGCGAAGGCGCTGGAGAGCGTCTGATCCGATTTTCGGCCTATCACTTCGTTGGGCCGGGTCGGTGCCGCGAACGTCGCAAAGCCAGTTGCCCCAGTCTCAAGCTCGCTCAACCAGCAGCGGCATTCCGCCGGCCGGACGGAGCGTCAGCCACATCCGCGGCTGCGGCTGGAAATTGGAGGGCAGCTCGAACGAGAACCGTGCCAGCACAGTCGCCAGGATGATCTGCGCCTCCATCATCGCGAAGCTGGTGCCGATGCATGCCCGCGAGCCGGCGCCGAATGGCAGATAGCTGAAGCGCTGACGGCCGCGCGCCGCGTCAGGGGCGAAGCGATCGGGATCGAACGCGTTCGGCCGATCCCAAAGCAGCGCATGGCGGTGCAGCGCATAGATGGGCAGCATCACGAGCGCTCCGGGGCGGACGACACGATCGCCGATGCGATCCTCTTCCGCCACGCCGCGCCTGAGCAGCGCTGCCGGCGGGTAGAGCCTCAGCGCTTCCTCGATGATCTGGCGAAGATAGCCAAGCCTTTCGAGGTCGCCGGCTTCGGCAGGACGGTCTCCCAGCACGTCCTGCGCGACCGTCCTTGCCCGTGCCTGAACATCCCGGTCGAAGGCCAGCAGGTAAAGCGACCATGTCAGCGCCAGCGCCGTCGTCTCGTGGCCGGCAAGGACGAAGGCCAGCAGGTTGTTGCGCAGCTCGACCGCGTCCATCGTCCGGCCGGTTTCGGGATCGCGCGCGGCGATCAGGGCGTCGAGCATGTCCGGCGGCTGCAGCGGGCCGGCCTCCAGCCGCGCCGCGATGGCGCGATCGACGAGCACGTCCAGCGCCGGGGCGCGCGCCGCACGGATGCGATTCAGGCGCGGCACCCAGCGAGGCGCCCCCAGCACGTCCAAAAGCGAAACACGGGCGATGTTCTGGATGAACGCGGTCACCGAGGCCGTGATGTCCTCGCGGCGGATCACCTCGCGGCTCGACAGCGCAGCGTCGCAGATCACGTCGCAGGTGGCGGCGACCATCTCGGGATAGACGTCGACCACCCCGGCGCCCGCCGCCGCGCCGATCCGCGCGGCGGCCGACTCGGCGGCGCCCGTCATCGTCGGGGCCAAGCCCTGCAAGTTCCGGATCTGGAAGACCGGCGCCATCGCGCGGCGCTGCCAGCGCCTTGTCGCAGCGTCGGCGGTCAGCAGGTTGTCGCCCTCGCGCGGCTTCAGGATGCGGATGGCGACGGCAGATCTGGGATAGTTCGATTCGTGCGTCCTGAGGACGTGCTCGAGCCAGGGCGGATCCATGACCATGATCCATCCCGCGCCGCGCCCACCGGTCACGACGGCCTCGCGATAGGCCGCCTCGGGAACGACTTCGAGGGCGTTGCGCCGTGCCGCGCGGTACGAGCCCCAAAAGCCAAGGGGTCTCGGCGCAGCCGGAATGCTCACCGGCAGGGGCTCCGGGCGATGAAGCTCCATGAACGCCTCCTCGCAGCCGACGACACTGAAGTTTACTCCAGCACCACCGGTGATGCAGCAACGCAGTGCCCCCGGTTGGCGACCGCTACCGCCAGCACCTCGACGGCTCGCGGCACGGCGCCGCCTCGCCTGACGGTCCTTTCGCGCCCGCCGCAGATTTCTCCGTGCGGCCTGTCGGGCACCATCCGCCGTCTGTCCTCGGGGCGCCAAGTCCCTTGCGCCCGGCCGCAGCTTTGTCTCTATACTGCTGCCATGTCACCAGAAGCGCGGGGATGACGTCGCGCATGACAGGATGGGGAGGAGATCGATGACCGAACGCACTCAAGCCGCCGTTTCCCGCCGCAAGTTCCTCAGGGGCGGTGCCGTCGCGGCCGGCGGCTGCGGCAGGCGTGCTCGCCGCGCCCGCCGTGCTGGCGCAGACGCCGCAGACGATCCGGATGCAGACGTCGTGGACGGCGTCGGACATCTTCCAGGAGATGGCCAAGCAGTACGTCGACCGCGTCGAGGCGATGTCAGGCGGCCGGCTGAAGATCGACCTGCTGCCGGCCGGCGCGGTCGTCCAGGCCTTCCAGGTGCAGGACGCGGCCAGCGACGGCGCCATCGACGCGGCGCACACCGTGACGGCCTACTGGTACGGCAAGAACAAGGCGGCGTCGCTGTTCGGCACGGGGCCGGTCTTCGGCGCCGACGCCGCGCAGATCCTGGCCTGGATCCAGTTCGGCGGCGGCAAGGAGCTCTACAAGCGAGCTGGTGCAGGACATCCTCGGCCTGAACGTCGTCGGCTTCTTCGCCATGCCGATGCCGACCCAGCCGCTCGGCTGGTTCAAGCAGGAGATCACCGACGTCGGCCAGATGCAGGGCCTGAAGTACCGCACCGTCGGCCTCGCCACCGACGTCATGCAGGGCATGGGCCTGGCCGTCACGCAGCTGCCGGGCGGCGAGATCGTGCCGGCGCTGGAGCGCGGCGTCATCGAGGCCTTCGAGTTCAACAACCCGACCTCGGACAGCCGCTTCGGCGCGCAGGACGTCTCGAAGATCTACATGCTGGGCTCGTACCACCAGGCGGCCGAGTTCTTCGAGATCATCTTCAACAAGGATCTCTACGAAGCGCTCGACCCCGACCTGCAGGCGATCCTCGAATACGGCGCCGAGGCGGCCAACACGGCGAACTACGGCCTTGCCATGGACCAGTACTCCAAGGACCTGCAGAAGCTGATCAACGAGGACGGCGTCAACGTCTATCGCACGCCGGACGAGCGTCATGCAGGCGCAGCTCGACGTCCTGGGACACGGTGCTCGAGCAGCTGACCCAGGACGAATTCTTCAAGAAGGTGATCAGACAGCTACAAGGACTGGTCCGAGCGCGTCGCCTTCTACATGCTGATGAACCAGGCCGACTACAAGCTCGCCTACGAGCACTACTTCCCCGACAAGCTCGACGTTCTGAGTCCGGCTGAGCGCGAGCACCGGCCGGGCCGCCGCGGCGGCCCGGCTCGCGCTATGTCTCGGAAGAGCCGAGATGACGCATGTCCCGCTATATCTGGCTGGCCGACCGGATCTCGATGTGGTTCGGCAAGGCGTTCGCCTGGTGCATCATGGTGATGACCTTCGGCGTCGGTTACGAGGTCTTCGTGCGCTACGTGCTGCGCGACCCGACGTCCTGGGCGTTCGACCTGTCCTACATGATGTACGGCGCGCTGTTCATGATGGGCGGCGCCTACACGCTGTCGCGCGACGGCCATGTGCGCGGCGATTTCCTCTACCGGCTGTGGAAGCCGCGCACGCAGGCGACCGTCGAGCTGGTGCTCTACTTCATCTTCTTCTTTCCGGGCATCCTGGCGCTGATCGTCGCCGGCTGGAAATACGCCAGCCGCTCGTTCCGCTACCTGGAAGTCAGCGTGATGAGCCCGGCGAACATGCCGATCTTCCAGTTCAAGATGATCATCGTCGCGGCCGGCATCCTGATGCTGATCCAGGGCATCGCGCGGGTCTGCCGCTGCATCATCTCCATCCGCGAAGGCGCCTGGCCGCCGCTGCCGCAGGACGTCGAGGAACTCGAGAAGCAGCTGATCCGCGAGCACGAGCTCGAGGCGCTGCGCCACCACGGCGAGGCTGTGGACGTCGAGATTCCCGGCGACGAAGGCCCTGATCGCCGCCAGGGGCGCTGAGGCCGTGGGAACGGGGGCAGACAGATGACCGAGCCGCAGGTCGCCGTGATGATGCTCGGCGTATTCATCCTGTCGCATCTTCCTCGGCTTCCCGATCGCCTTCACTCTGATGGCGCTGGCGGTCGGCTTCGGCTACTATGCCTATTTCGACGCCGGCCGGCATGTGGCGGGGCTATGAGCGCGCGGTCGCCGACGGCGCCGACAGCTGGACGCTGACCGAGACCTGGGTCGGCGGGTTCTTCAACAACAACATCTTCGACCTGTTCGTGAACCAGACCTATTCGGTCATGGCGAACGACGTGCTGACGGCCGTGCCGCTGTTCCTGTTCATGGGCTACATCGTCGAGCGGGCGAACATCGTCGAGCGGCTGTTCGGCACGCTGCAGATCGCCGCGAAGCACATGCCCGGCTCGATGGCCGTCGCCGCGCTGGTCACCTGCGCGCTGTTCGCCACCGCGACCGGCATCGTCGGCGCGGTCGTGACCCTGATGGGGCTGCTCGCCTTCCCGGCCATGCTCAAGGCCCGCTACGATGCCAGCTTCGCCTCGGGCGTGATCTGCGCCGGCGGCACGCTCGGCATCCTGATCCCGCCCTCGATCATGCTGATCGTCTTCGCCGCGACCTCGGGCGTCTCGATCGTCAAGCTCTATGCCGGGGCGCTGCTGCCGGGCCTTCTGCTCGCCGGGCTCTACATCCTCTATGTCGTCGGGCGCGCCTGGCTGCAGCCCTCGATCGCGCCGCAGCCCGCGCGACGACGAGATCGAGCAGATCGCGCACGGGCCAGCTGATCCTGCTGCTGATCACCTCCTTCTTCCCGCTCGCCTTCCTGATCCTGGCGGTGCTGGGCGCCATCCTGTTCGGCCTCGCCACGCCGTCGGAGGCGGCGTCGATCGGGGCGCTCGGCGGGCTGGTCCTGGCGATCGCCTACCGCGCGCTGACCTGGAGGCGGCTGGAGGAATCCGTCTATCTGACCGTGCGCACGACGGCGATGGTGTGCTGGCTCTTCGTCGGCTCGTGGACCTTCTCGTCGGTCTTCTCCTATCTCGGCGGCGAGCAGGTGATCTGCCGAGTTCGTCCAGAGCCTCGACCTGACGCCGCTGACATTCCTGATCCTGGCGCAGATCATCATCTTCCTGCTCGGCTGGCCGCTGGAGTGGTCCGAGATCATCATCATCTTCGTGCCGATCTTCCTGCCGCTGCTGCCGCTGTTCGACATCGACCCGTTGTTCTTCGGCATGCTGGTGGCGCTGAACCTGCAGACCTCGTTCCTGACGCCGCCCATGGCGATGTCGGCCTACTACCTGAAGGGCATCGCGCCGCCGCAGGTGCAGCTGACGCAGATCTTCAGCGGCTGCATGCCGTTCCTGGCATGGTGCTGGTCTCGATGGTGCTGGTCTACGTGTTCCCGGCCATCACCTACTACCTGCCGGACCTCGTCTATGGCCGCTGAGCCGCGCCGAAAGCGCCGCCTGGCCCTGCCGCCCGGGCCCATGGACGCGGTGGATCTGCGCGACCGGCTGGCCTCGGGCGCGCTCCGCGCCGTCGAGCTCGCCGAGGCATGCCTCGACCGGGCGCGCGAGGCCGAACCCCGCGTCCAGGCCTGGGAGTTCCTCGATCCCGCCCATGTGATGCGGCAGGCCGAGGCGCTGGACCGGCTGCGCGCCGTCGGGCCGGCCGATCGGGCCGCTGCACGGGCTGCCCGTCGGGATCAAGGACATCATCGACACCGCCGACATGCCGACCGCGAACGGCACCCCGATCGACGCCGGCCGCCGGCCGCGGACCGACGCCGCGGTCGCGGCCCGGCTGCGCGCCGCGGGCGCGCTGGTCATGGGCAAGACGGTCTCGACCGAGCTCGCCTATTTCACGCCCGGCAAGACGCGCAACCCGCACGATCCCGCGCGCACGCCGGGCGGCTCGTCCTCGGGCTCGGCCGCGGCGGTTGCGGCCGGCATGGTGCCGCTCGCCGTCGGCACGCAGACCGCCGGGTCGGTGATCCGCCCCGCCGCCTATCTGCGGCGTCGTCGGCTGCAAGCCCAGCTTCGGCATGATCCCGCGCACCGGGGTGCTGCCGGTCTCGGCCGATCTCGACACGATCGGCGCCTTCGCCGCGACGGTCGAGGGCGCCGCGCTGCTGGTCGAGGCGCTGCAGGGCCACGATCCGCAGGACCCCGACACAAACCCGCAAGCGGCGCACCGCCTGCTCGACGACTGCCGGAGCCGGCCGCCGCTCGAGCCGGTCTTTGCCTTTGTCCGCCAGCCCGCCTGGGAGCAGACCGAGCCAGGCACGCGGGAGGCCTTTGCCGAGCTGGTCGCGGCGCTCGGCGGCCGCTGCGACGAGGTCGATCTGCCCGAGGCCTTCGCCAATGGCAACGCCGCGCAGACGACGCTGATGCTGACGGGCTTTGCGCGCAACCTGCGCCGCTATGCCGAGCGTGGCGGCGACCAGCTGAGCGCCCGCATGCGCGAGGCGATCGACGAGGGGCGCGGCATCCCGGCCGTCGACTACCTCGCGGCCCGCGATTGGCGCGAGGTGCTGAACGCGGGGCTGGAGCGGATCTTCGAGCGGTATGACGCGATCATCACGCCGGCCGCGGCGGGCGAGGCGCCGGTCGGCGAGGCAACGGGCGATCCGGCCTTCTGCAGGATCTGGACGCTCTGCGGCACGCCGGCGCTGTCGCTGCCGCTGCTGACCGGGCCGGCCGGCATGCCGCTCGGCGTCCAGCTGGTCGGCCGGCGCGGCAACGACGGCCGGCTGCTGCGCACCGCGCGCTGGCTGGTCGAGCATCTGAGACAAGAGACCTCCCGGGAGGACGCATGACCGACGCCATCCTCAGCATCATCGCGCTCGCGGGCTTCGTCGCCTTTCTGTTCATCCTCGGCTGGTGGGTGCTCGAGCCCGACCTGATCGTGGTGCTCGCCATCGGCGTGGTGATGGCAGCCTACGATTTCTGGCGCGCGCACCGGCAGCGCCAGTAGCCGGACGCCGCCGCGCGCGGAGGCTCGCTTCCTGTGCGGCGTCCCGAGCCCTGTGCGGCGGCGAGGAGCGGACACGCTGCAACCCAAGCCGAGCCGTTTCCGGGCCCCGGCAGGCCCCGTCAGGTATCGCCAAGGTATCGCCCCGGCCGCTTGACGGCGGCGCGTGCCGCTGTCTATATGCCCCGCTTTCGCGACGCCCGGCCGGGATGGGCTGCCGAGGCGTCGCTTGCACGTTCCGAGGAGATCGAAATGCCCAAGATGAAGACCAAGTCGGGCGCCAAGAAGCGCTTCAAGGTGACCGCTACCGGCCGCATCAAGGTGCAGCAGGCCGGCAAGCGGCACGGGATGATCAAGCGCACGAACAAGTTCATCCGCAACGCCCGCGGCACGACCGTGCTCTCCGCGCCTGACGAGAAGATCGTCAAGCAATACATGCCCTACGCCTGAGGAGACCCGGACCATGCCACGCGTTAAAGGCGGAGTAGCTTCCCGCAATCGCCACAAGAAGGTCGTCGCTGCCGCCGCGGGCCATTACGGTCAGCGCAGCCGGGCCTTCAAGACGGCCAAGCAGTCGGTCGACAAGGCGCTGCAGTACCAGACGCGCGACCGCAAGCGGCGCAAGCGCACGTTCCGCGCGCTGTGGATCCAGCGGATCAACGCCGCGGTGCGGGCGCATGATGGCGAGCTGACCTATTCGCGGTTCATCGACGGGCTCGCGAAGTCGGGCGTCGAGGTCGACCGCAAGGTGCTAGCGGACCTGGCCGTGCATGAGCCCGCAGCCTTCGGCGCCATCGTCGACAAGGCCCGCGCCGCATTGGCCTGAGCCGGGCCTGAATTGAATTCGACGGGGCGGGCCACCATATCGGCGCGGGCCCCGCAGGAGAAAAGAAAATGAAGATCAGGAACTCGCTGCGTTCGCTCAAGAGCCGGCACCGCGACTGCCGCGTCGTGCGGCGCAAGGGTCGGATCTACGTCATCAACAAGACGCAGCGGCGCTTCAAGGCCCGCCAGGGCTGATTCCGCTGAGCCGGGGCCAATAGAGCATTTCGCCGCCCCGGCCACGGTCGGGGCGCAACCGGGGTGTGTTGGCGCTCGACGGGCGATGCCCCAAGCGCGGCAGGGCGGTGAAAGACGGCGCCGGCGGCCCGCGGCCTTTTCGCGTTCGGCTTCTGCGGCTACATGGACCGCATAAACGGTCCGGGAAAGCGCCCATGTCCTTCTTCAAGAAGATGCGCGAGCGTCTGTTCAAGTCCTCGTCCAAGCTCGACGAGGGCCTGGCGGCGATCGTCGACGAAGGCGAGGCCGTCGAGGAGAAGGTAGCGCCCGCGCCGGTCGAGGTGGCAACGCCCGAACCCGGAATCGATCTCGCCCGGCCACCCGAGCGCGCGCCAAGCCCCGCAGCTCCCCGCCCTGACATTCCCGCTCCCGCACAGGACACGCCCCGCCCCGGCATGTGGGACCGGGCCCGCGAAGCGCTCTCCGGCACGCGCGCGGTCAAGAAGCGCGTGCTGGACGACGCCATGCTGGAGGAGCTCGAGGAGCTGCTGATCACCGCCGATCTCGGCGTCGACACCGCGCTGAAGGTGTCGGCGCGACTGGCCGAGGGCCGCTTCGGCCGCGCCGTCGCCGTCGACGAGATCAAGCAGGCGCTGGCCGGCGAGCTCGCCCGCATCCTCGAGCCGGTTGCCCGCCCCCTGCCCCTCTACCCCAAGCGGCCGCAGGTCGTGCTGGTGGTCGGCGTCAACGGCTCGGGCAAGACGACGACGATCGGCAAGCTGGCGAGCCAGCTGCGCGGCGCCGGCAAAACCGTGGTGATCGCCGCCTGCGACACGTTCCGCGCCGCCGCCGTCGAGCAGCTGCAGATCTGGGGCGACCGCGCCGGCGTGCCGGTGCTGACGGCGGCGCAGGGCTCGGACCCGGCCAGCCTCGCCTTCGACGCGATGGCCCGCGCCGAGCGCGACGGCGCCGACATCCTGCTGGTCGACACGGCGGGGCGGCTGCAGAACCGCGCCGACCTGATGGAGGAGCTGGCCAAGATCGTCCGCGTCATCCGCAAGAAGGACCCTCAGGCGCCGCACAACACCGTGCTGGTGCTGGACGCCACCACCGGGCAGAACGCGCTCAGCCAGGTCGAGATCTTTCGCAAGATCGCCGATGTCAGCGGCCTCGTCATGACCAAGCTCGACGGCACGGCCAAGGGCGGCGTGCTGGTGGCGCTGGCCGACCGCTTCGGCCTGCCGATCCACGCGATCGGCGTCGGCGAGGCGATCGACGACCTCGCCCCCTTCGACCCCGGCGAGTTCGCCGCGGCGCTGACCGGGGCGGCTGCCTGAGCGAACGGGCTCACATCTGCAGCCGGCCCAGGATCCACAGCACGACGAGCGTGATCACCACGGCAAAGCCGCCGAGCATCACCTCGCCCAGCCCGCAGGCGACGCCGACCGCGCCGACCATCCACATGCTGGCGCCCGTCGTCAGCCCCTTGACCGAGCCGCCCGAGGTGATGATCGAGCCGGCGGCGAGAAAGGCCACGCCCGCCGTGACCGCGTCGATCAGGCGCATGGGATCGGCCCGGACGTGCTCGACCTCGAGCGTGTCGTACTCGACGAGCTCGAGCCCCAGAAGCGTGAACAGGCAGGCGGCGAGCGCGATCATCATGTGCGTGCGCAGACCGGCCGGTTTTTCGTGCGTCTCGCGCTCCCAGCCGATTAGCCCGCCCATCAGGGCGGCGACAAGCATGCGGGCGAGCGAAGTTTCCCAAGGCGTGCTCGGGAACGGATTGTAGAAATCGGCCAGGAAGTTCTGCAGCATTCCGGAGCCATAACGGCTGGCCTGGGATTTGTGAACGCGCTCCGGGTGCGACAGGTGCCTCTCGGCACACGAGGCCCAGCCCGCACAGCAGCCTTGAACCGAGGGGCCTGGGCGGCATATCTGGCAACCATGTCCGAAACCGTCGCCGTCAAACCCATCAACCCGCTGCTGAAGCTCGCGCTCGAGATCGGGCCGCTCGTCGTCTTTTTCCTGACGTTCCGCTATGGCGAGGCGCTGCTGCAGAACCCGACCGTCTTCGGCTGGGCCGAGCTGGCAACGGGCGCCAAGGCGCTGCACGCCGAAAACGGCCCGGTTCTGCTGGCGACCGCGTGCTTCATGCTGGCGATCGCCCTGTCACTGGGCGTCTCGTGGTGGCTGACGCGCACGCTGCCCAAGATGGCTATCGTCACCGCCGTGGTCGTCGCCGTCTTCGGCGGGCTGACGCTCTGGCTGCAGGACGATACATTCATCAAGATGAAGCCGACGATCGTGAACACGATCTTCGCCGTGATCCTGGGTGTCGGCCTGCTGCAGGGCCGCAGCTATCTGCGATATCTGATGGGAGAGGCGGTCCCGCTGACCGAGCGGGGCTGGATGATCTTCACCCAGCGCTGGGTCGTGTTCTTCATCGTCTGCGCGGTGCTGAACGAGCTCGTCTGGCGGACGCAGACGACCGAGTTCTGGGTCTCGTTCAAGACGTTCTTCTACCTGCCCTTCACCTTCGCCTTCGTGGCGCTGCAATGGCCCTTGCTGCAGCGGCACGCGCTGGAGACGCCGGGCGAATAGCCGGCGCCGGGCTCAGAGCGGCACCACCTCGGCCGTAGCTTCGGGCGCCAGCGCGGCGGCCATCTCCGCCACCGTCCGGCCGAGGATGGGGTGCCGCCACTCCGGCGCGACCTCGGCAAGCGGCACGAGGACGAAGGCGCGTTCGTGCAGCCGCGGATGCGGCAGGATCAGCTCGGCAGGTGCGGCGCGGCCGGCCTCGCCGGGAGGCAGCGCGAGCCAGCCCTCGACGGTCGCCCGGTCCGGCAGGACGGTGTCGCCCATTCCGAGCAGGTCGATGTCGCAGGCTCGGGGCCCCCAGCGGACCGGCCGGGTCCGTCCGAGCCGGTCCTCCGTCTCGTGCAGCACGCGCAGGAGCCGATCAGGCGGCAGCCCGGTCGACAGGACCGCTGCGCCGTTGACGAAGTCGTCGCCCGCCCCCGGCGGGAAGGCCGGTGTCCCGTACCAGCGGCTCGTCCGCGAGACGGCGATGCCGGAGACGGCGCCGAGCATCTCGAGGGCGCACGCCAGGGTTGTATCGGGATCGCGTCCCTCCGCCGGCATGTTCGCCCCCAGGGCGATCAGCGCTTCCGTCATCGATATGCAACATCCGCCATGGACATCCCGGCGGCCACATCTTAACTGTGATCGGATTCGTGCACTTTCCGGAATTTTTCGGGTTCGTCCGGTGGAGCGCGCGAGAGTGCAACCGGAGAGACAGGAAGTCCAGATGTTTTACCGAGACGAGAGATTGGCCCTGTTCATTGACGGATCGAACCTCTACGCGGCGACCAAGGCATTGGGATTTGACATCGACTACAAACTGCTGCGGTCCGAGTTTATGCGCCGCGGTAAGATGGTCCGCGCCTTCTACTACACCGCGCTGATCGAGAACGAGGAGTACTCGCCGATTCGGCCGCTGGTCGATTGGCTGGACTACAACGGCTTCACCCTGGTGACCAAGCCCGCCAAGGAGTTCACCGACTCGACCGGGCGGCGCAAGATCAAGGGCAACATGGACATCGAGCTGGCGGTCGACGCCATGGAGATGGCCGACCATGTCGAGCACATCGTCCTTTTCTCGGGCGATGGCGATTTCAAGAGCCTGGTCGGCGCCTTGCAACGCAAGGGCGTACGCGTCTCGGTCGTCTCGACCATCCGCTCGCAACCGCCGATGATCGCCGACGATCTGCGCCGGCAGGCCGACAACTTCATCGAGCTCGACGAGCTCAAGGACGTGATCGGGCGGCCGCCGCGGCCCGCGCCGCAGCCCGCCCCGGCCGAGCTCGAGGAGGAGGACGCCGAGTAGCCGGCTTCGGGGCGCTGGCGAACATCCGCCACTGACGCGTGGCACGCTGCACGACCGAGGCGCCGGCGGACTGTCAGCTGTGCCCGCGGCTGGTCGATTACCGCACGGCGTTGCGGCGCGAGACACCGGGCTGGCACAACAACCCGGTCGCGAGCTTCGGGCCCGAGACGGCCCGGCTGCTGGTCGTAGGCCTTGCCCCCGGCGCGAAGGGCGCGAACCGGACGGGGCGGCCTTTCACTGGCGACGTCGCAGGCAACCTGCTGTACGCAACGCTGCAGACATACGGCTTCACGCGCGGGACCTATGCAGCGCGCCCGGATGACGGCTTCGAGCTTGTCGACTGCATGGTGACGAACGCCGTCCGCTGCGTGCCGCCGCAGAACAAGCCGAGCGGGCCCGAGATCGCCAGCTGCCGGCAGTTCCTCGAGGAACGGATTCGCTGCCTGCCGCGGCTTTCCGCCATCGTGACCTTGGGCCGGATCGCGCACGACTCGACCATCAGAGCGCTCGGCGAGCGGCCGGCTCGTCACCCGTTCAAGCATGGGCGGACGAGCGCCATCGGGCCCTACGCCGTCACCGCCAGCTATCACTGCTCGCGCTACAACACGAACACCGGCGTGCTGACGCCGGCGATGTTCGAGGAGGTCTTCGCGTCCGTCCGCGCCGGTTTGCCCGCCTGACGGCAAAAAGGTCGGATGCGCCGCCCCCTTCACCCTGCGAAAAAGTCGAGGAGCAGCGCCACCACCGCCTCGGGCTGCTCCTGCTGCACCCAATGGCCGGCGCCCTCGACAAGATGCGTGCCGCGCCAGTCGGCCGTCGCCGTCGTCTCCATCGCCTCGAGCGCGCCGGGGAACTGCGCCCAGCCCCAGTCCTGTGCGCCGCAGATGAAGGCGGCCGGCACCTCGATGCGCCGGCCGTGGAAGGCGGATAAGTCGCGCAGGAACCGCGGCGAGGTCGAGCAGCGATAGCTGTTCAGCGCCCCCTGCAGTCCGGTGCGCGCGAACTCGGCGGCATAGACGGCCAGCGCCGCGTCCGGCAGCCAGCCGGGCCCGCCGCCGGGCGCGCGCTCCGGCATCTCGTGCGCCACCGTCTGCGCCATGTTCTCGTCGGCGCGCATCACGTAATAGGTCGGCAGCATGGCCAGCTCCTCGGCCCGCCAGCTCTCCAGCCGGTGCGGCCGGTTCGGCCAGTCGGCCGATTTCATGTGAAAATAGGCGCGCAGGAAGGCGTGCAGGCCCTGCGGCGCCTCCAGCATGTCGCGCTCGGCTTGCTGCGTGGAATAGTACCACTGGTAATGCTTGCGCGGCGGGTCGAGGCGCCGCAGCGCGTCATGCACCGGGTCAGGGCCTTGCGCGATCGGCGGCGGGCCGCCGAAGGGCGAGCTCATGGCGGCCAGGCGCGGGAACACGTCGGGGCGCAGCAGCGCCGCCCAGGCGGCGACCCGTGCGCCATAATCGTGGCCGATCACCGCATGGACCGGCCGGCCAAGCGCCCGCCCGAAGGCGACCGCGTCGCGCACCAGGCTGAACATGCCGAAGGCCGAGAGGTCGCAATCGTAGCCGCCCTCCCAGCCCGTCGTCCGGCCATAGCCGCGCTGGTCCGGCGCCACGACATGAAAGCCCGCGCCCGCCAGCGGCAGCATCACCCGCCGCCACGAGAACGCCAGCTCGGGAAACCCGTGCAGCAGCAGCAGCATGGGCCGCCCCGGCTCGCCGGCCTGCAGGTAATGCTGCTCGAGCCCGCTCGCCGTGGCGACCCGGGCCGCGCCGATGCCGTCAGGCAGGGGCAATGGTGGCAGATCCATCATTTTCCCTCGCGTCGGGTGCCGATCCACCCTGTCTAGATCCAGCCGAGGGGCGGGTTCCACCCACCTATGCGAGCTCGGCCAGCGTCAGCGGACAGCGCTCGCCACCGTAGAACGCGTCGAGGATCTGCCCGAAGACCGGGTCCCCGCCGGCCGCCTCGAACAGCGTGGCCGACGAGCGCAGCTTCAGCGCGTCGACATGGCCCATGATGTCCTGGGCAGGCCTGCGGCGATGGGCCAGCACGGCGCCCGCCGCCTCGACCAGCCGGGGCCCGAGCACGGGATCGGCCAGATAGGACCGCGCCTCGCCCAGATCGGCGATGCCGTAATGCTTCGCCGTCCCCGACCGCCCGAGCGAGCGCAGCTGGGGAAAGACGAACCACATCCAATGGCTTAGCTTGCGTCCGGCCCGCAACTCGGCCAGTGCGGTCTCGAACGTCCCGGCTTGGGCGTCGTAGAACCGACTCAGATCAGGCATCAAGGCACGTTACATTCAAGCAGCGGCCTGCGACCTTAACATGGGCGCCGATTCCCAGACGGACGCGCAGTTCAGCCGACGCACTGCGCCCAGGCCCGAGAATCAGGTCCGCGGGCGGCGCGCGGCACCCGCAGCGGCGACAAGCGCCGTGACGAGCAAGGGCAGCGTGGCCGGCAGCGGCACCTCGGAAACATTGTCCATGTCGTCCTCGCCGCCTGGGGAGAAGGCTGTGATCAACCGCGTCCAATCGCCGGGACTGCTTGTCGCCCAATTGATGGCAGTCGAGTTGCCGTCGAAGGTGGTTGTGTCGCCGGCCTCAAGGCCGCGAAAGGTGAAATCGTTATAGTCGAGGCCAAGCAAGCCGAGCTGAGCATCGCTATCGAAGAGGTTCTGGTCAGCCGTGATGAAGGCGAAGATCTCGCTGTCCAGCGTGACCGTCGCTTGGAAGCGCGGTCCGTCGTATTGGAGGTAATGGCTGGACACCACCGTGCCGGCTTTGATCAGAAAATCTGTACCGACCGGCATCACGAAGTCGGCGGTCTCGTCGAACACGCGATCGACGCGCAGGTCGGCCGTGAGCGTGAAGTTTTGTACCTCGTCCCAAGCGAGCAGGCGATTGTCGTTCGGATTGGCGGTCACAATGCCACCGAGCTCGGCGACAGGGTCCGAGGTAATCTGGCAGGTGATGCTGGCCGGACAGCCGTCGATGCTCACAAGTGTGGCAAAGGCGTCGGAAGCGATCAAGCTTCCGAAGGCTGCAGTCAAAGCAAGAGTGCGAAGCATGTCTGTCACTCCTCGGCGGCAAATCGCGGTTTAAGGTCGGCTGAGCGTTAAGGGTACCTTAACGATAAAGCCACCGTCAATCTTCGCGAGCGATCAACAAGCTTCGACCGACGGTCGGAAGCGCCGGTCCGAATTTGCGCGCTCAGCCCCGCGAGCATCTCGAAATAGCGGCGCTCGCGCTGGAGCGCCTCCTTGCTCAGCTTCATGGGACCCTCCGTTCCTCCGGCCGTTCGCTCGGCGGAACTCTGGCGCATTCGCGTTGAATTCGCGCCAATCCGGCCTCGGACCGGCCGAATTCACGCCTGCACCCCGACAGCACCCCATTTGCACCCCGAAAACACCCCGAAAAAAACCTGTCGGGATCGGCCTCACTCCAGGCCCAGCGCCGCCCTGAACTCCCGCCACTCACGCGGGCTCATGCCGCTGCCCGCCTCGTCCACCGCCTCGCCCGCCAGCATCCGGCGAAGGCATTTTATCGCTGATTCGGAAAGGCTTACGGCGTTCAACCGATAGTCCGCGAAGGCCGCATAGGCGATCGGAACCCAGTCGCGGACCAGCTCGCAGATGGCGTACGCATAGGCCCTGATCTCGAATTGCGCATGAGCATCGGCGCGCAGCCGCAGAAAGTGGAACAAGTTGTGCAGGTCGGTCTTCCAGTACCACTGTGTGTAGATGTTCATCGGCAGGTTCATGCGCGCCAGTTCCCGCGCCAGGCCCTGCTGTCCCTCCTGGCTCAGCATTTCCTCGTAATGGTCATAGGCGCGGCCCGCATCGGTCCGCAGGATATCGAGCACCCGCGCCGCTTCTTCGCCCTCCAGCACCGCGCCGCGGCCCTGATTGTTGACGGCCGACTGCACCGCCAGCTGTTCGGGCTGCGGAATGTAGAACTCGCGGTCCAGCACGGAATAGCGCGCCGAATACTCGTTGACATTGGCCGTGCGGTGCCTGATCCACTGGCGCGCAACAAAGACCGGCAGCTTGACGTGCAGCTTGATCTCGCACATTTCGAACGGCGTCGAGTGCCAGTGCCGCATCAGATAGCGGATCAGCCCGGCATCGTCGCGGGCTTTTTTCGTGCCCTGTCCGTAACTTACCCGCGCCGCCTGAACGATCGCCGCATCATCGCCCATATAGTCGACGACCCGCACGAACCCATGGTCCAGCACGTGGACCGGCTCGTACAACCGCGCCTCTAGCCCCGGCGCCACCGCCCGCCGGGTTTCGCGCGCCCCGCCCCGCGCCTCGTCGATTTCGGCCTGTTGTTCGGGCGTCAGAGACATATCATTCATCAGCGTTCCCCGTGCGGCCGGCGCGTGCAAGCGATTCGCGCTGGCCTCGATATATGGTGGTGCGCGTGATGATAGACACAATCTGTGGCTTTGCAACCGGATTGCGAGGCAGGAGGACAGGATGAAGATCAACTACCTGCACACGATGGTGCGCGTGCGCGACATCGAGGCGTCCAAGCGCTTCTACTGCGACCTGCTGGGGCTGGTCGAGACGCGGCGCCGCGATCTCGAGCCCGCCAAGGCGACGCTGGTGTTCCTGGCGCCGGCCGGCGGCGGCCCAGGCAACGAGGTGGAGCTGACCTATAACTGGGACTCGGACGAGGAATACAGCGGCGGCCGAAATTTTGGCCACCTGGCCTATGAGGTCGAGAACATCTACGAGAAATGCCAGCAGCTTATGGATGGCGGCGTGACGATCAACCGCCCGCCCCGCGACGGCCGCATGGCCTTCGTGCGCTCGCCGGACGGCATCTCGATCGAGCTTCTGCAAATGGGCGAGGCGCTGCCGAAGCAGGAGCCATGGGCCAGCATGGAGAACACGGGAACATGGTGACGGGCACGTGGTGACCGCCCGGCAGCTCGGGCTGCTGCTGGCGCTGGCCGCCCCGGCGGCCGGCGCCGAGGCTCAAGGCGAGCCCTGCGGGGTCGCGCTCGCGCTTGGGCTCGACGTCTCGTCGAGCGTCGACGCGGACGAGCACGATCTGCAGACGCAAGGCCTCGCCAGCGCGTTCCGCGACGGTGCCGTGGTGGACGCCATTTTGGGCGGCATCGGCGACGGCGTGATGGTCACGGTCTACGAGTGGTCCGGCTTCTACCAGCAGGAGGTGATCGTCGACTGGAGCTGGCTCGACAGCCCCGAGGCGATCCGCGCATTTGCCGACCGACTGAGCGCAAGCGGGCGCAACAGCGAATCCTGGCCGACCTCGCTGGGGCGCGCGGTCGAGTTCGCGACGCGCCTGCATGATGCGAACCCGCGCCTCTGCGCCCGCCGGATCATCGACATCTCGGGCGACGGCGTGAACAATCACGGCGCCGGCCCCGACTGGTACGCGGCGCGGGGCATGCTCGACGGCTACACCGTCAACGGGCTGGCGATCCGCGGCGCGTCGCCCGATCCGGCGGATTATTACGGCAAGCACCTGATCCACGGCCCCGGAGCCTTCGTCGAGATCGCCGAGAGCTATGCCGACTACCCCCGCGCCATCCTGCGCAAGCTGCTGCGCGAGCTGCAGGCGCCGGTCGCCATGAACCGCTGATGGGCCGGGAACCGGCGAGAGGTCGCCACCGACGAGGCGCGACCGCAGGCATCGCGGCGCTGGCGCTGTGCTTCGCCGCGCCGCCCGCCGCCGCTGCCGATTGCGCGCTCGAGCTCATTCTGGCCGTCGACGTCTCCGGGTCGATCGACGATCGTGAGTTCGCCCTTCAGATGGAGGGCTTGGCCTCGGCCCTCGAGGACCCCGAGCTGATCCAGGCGGTCGAGGCGCAGGAAGGCGGCGTGCTCGCGACGCTGACGCAGTGGAGCGGAGCGTCGCGGCAGCGCCAGGTGACCGGCTGGCACCTGCTGAAGGGCGCAGCATCGATGGGCGACTTCGCGCGGGAGATCCGCCACGGCGGGCGCGACTGGCGCAACTATTCGACGGCGATCGGCGAGGCGCTGCGCCATGCGCTGAAGGTGGGCGAGAGCGCGCCGCAGACCTGCCGCAGGCGCGTTGTCGACGTCTCGGGCGACGGGGTGAACAACGAGGGTCGGCCGCCGCGAGCGATGGCCGACGCGCTGGCGGCGATCGGCTACACCGTGAACGGGCTGGTCATCCGCGGGGACTCGCCCGACCCTGTGAAGCACTACGAGGTGAACGTGCTCGCTGGCCCGCGCGCGTTCCTGGAGATCGCGACGAGCTTCGACGACTATCCGGAGGCCATCCGCCGCAAGCTGCTGCGCGAAGTCGAGGAACGCGCGCTGGTCTCGCAGGCCGATGCGACACGTTGAGCGCGACAGCCGCGATCGATGTCGGAACAACTCGCGATCGGCATAGCCATCCGCTACCCGGCGGCGAACGCGCCGGCCTCGCTGCAGGGCATGTTCGAGACGGACGCGGACTTGTCCTTTGATGTTCATGCCCGATCCGACCCGCGTTTGACCAATGGCGGGGCTGTCGACGTCGGGCGCCTGCGGCGGAAGCAGGCCGCCCTACTGCTATCTCGGACGCTGCGACGATCCCCAGATCCTGAATACCAAGCAGTCCGATCAGCGCGCGCTGCGCTTTGCCCGGACGAGGTCGCGTTCGACCCGGTCCGTCACCGCCGCCTGGTATCTGACGGCGATCGCGTCCTGCTTGCGGCGGATATCGTTTATTTCGGCGAGCCCCCGCTCGATCTCGCCCGCGTTCAGATAGGCGTCCGCCAGCAGCGTCTTTGCGTAAGGCTCGATCTGGGTTGAGCCCGTCGCCAGATAGGCGTCGAGCCCGTTCCGAAGTTCCGGTATGCCGCGGCCCGCATCGCCCGAACGAGCCCAAGCCCATCCGCGAAGGATCGCGCTCCAAGTATTCCAATACGCGAACTGCTTCTGTCCGCTGATCGCCAGGGCCGCGCCTACCAGATCCAAGACGGCGCCGAAGTCGTCGAGCACCTGATGCGCAGCCGCGAGAATGTTGAGGCCGAAACAGCGCGAAAACTCGTGCTCCTCGGCTTCTGTCGCCTTGATCGCCTCCTGCAAGGCTTCGCGGAGCATGGGGCTGTCGCCTTCGCTCAGTGCTGTCGCCCAGCACCGCATCGAGAGATCGACCACGCGGATATCGGCGGCATGGAAGCGCAGGATTTCCTCCGGATTGCACTCTTGGCGCAGCACCACGGCGCGGTCGAGATGCTCGACTGCCTCGCCGAGCTGGCCGAGCATGAAGCTGACCATGCCCCGATTGTGCTCGCTCAACGCGGACATGGTCGGATCGCCCGAGCTCCGAGCCAGCGCCTCCATGTCGGGGCAGAGTGCACGCGCGCTCTCGGAGTCACCCGACATCAGCTGCGCCCCGAACTGCATGTGGAGCGCCAGGAAGACATCGGCGGCTCCGCCGCCCGACCGGCGGAGCACTTCGCCCAATCGGGCCAGGTTCTGCAGCGACTCGGGCGAGCCGAAGGCGCGCGTGTCGATTGCGACGGACAGCGTCTTGCGCAGCGCGATCTCCTCGCGCTCGCGCTCCTCCTCGTCTTCGATCGTCTCGTTCGCCCTGATCGCCGCTTCCAGATGCGCGATCGCCTCATGGCCGGCCGACTGACGCAAGGCATTCGCGGCGGCGAGGTGCCAGTGGTTCCGCGCCTCGGCCGCCTTGCCGGCGCGCCAGAGGTGCTGCGCGACGATTTCCGGGCTGCGCTGCGCGGCGTCAGCGAACGATGTGAGGTACGCTTCCGCGATCCGCTGGTGCAGCGCGCGCGACCGGCTGGGCAGCATCGCCTCGTAGGCCGCCTCCTGGATCAACGCGTGCCGAAAGGCCCAGATCTGCGATTTGCCGTCGCTCTCCGAAGTGAGGACCTGCGCCTCGCCGAGCTGGTCGAGCAGCGCTCGCGTCGTTCGCTCGTCATAGCCGTAGACGGTCGAGACGAGGTCGAGCGAGAAGCTTCGACCCAGTGCCGCGCAGACGGGCACGATGTCGCGTGCCGTCGGCAGATGGTCGATCTGGGCGCGCAGCAGATCCTTCAGCGTGGCGGGAAGCTCGTGCTCCGTCACCGATTCCTCGCCGGCGGCTGCGCGCCGCCGGCGGTCCAGCACCATCCGCGCCATCTCTTCGAGGAAGAGCGGCACACCCTCGGCGCGGGAGATGATGGTCCGGACGAGCTCCCCGGACACGGCCTCGTCGGCGAAGATGTGCCGAAGCAACAGCTCGGCGTTCTGGTCGTCGAGGCGGGAGACCGTCAGCACCGCGACGCTCGCGCGGTCCGTCCAGCGTGGCGTGTAATCCAGCCTGTAGGTGCAAACGAGCAGGATCGGATCTCCGCTGATGCGCTCGACAAGCCGGTCGAGCAGCTCTTCGGAGGAGGCATCGACCCAATGAAGATCCTCGAACAACAAGAGCTCGGGCCTGCCCGAGGCCACGCGCCTCAGATAGGTCAGCAGCGCCGACATCGTCCGCTCTTTCGTCTCGTCAGGCGAAAGGCCGTGACCGTTGTCGGGCAGATCGACGCCGAGAAGGCTCGCCAAGGCCCCGGCGAACTCCGGATCGTCCGGCGCGATTTGGTCGGCGAACAGGCGGATTTGCGCCAGGTTGCCATCGTGGTCGTCCGGCTGGCTCACGCCGGCGGCGTGCGAAAGGTGGGTGATCAGCGGGTTGAAGGCCGAGTTCTGATGATAAGGCGAGCACTGAAGGCCGAGCATGGCGCTCGGATGCGCGGATGCCTGTTCCTTCAAAGCTTCGACGAGCCGGGATTTGCCGACCCCGGCCTCGCCCGAGATCAGCACGACCTGGCCCTTGCCCTGCCGCGCCTCCTCCCACCGGCTCTCGAGAAGCTCGTATTCGTCTTGGCGGCCCAGCAGCGGCGAGAGCGCACCGCTCGACCGCGCCTGGAAGCGGAGCTCGGTTCGGCGCACGCCACGAGCGATCCAGACATCGACCGGCTGGCGGAAGCCCTTGAAGTGCTTCGGTCCGGCAAAGGCCCAGTCGAAATTTCTGCCGAGAAGGCGGTGGGTGCGCCCGCTGACCCCGACCTCGCCGGGCTGCACGGCGCTCTGGATGCGCGCGGCGAGGTTCGGAACCTCGCCCATGGCGAAGTTCTGGCCGCGCAGGCCGTTGCCGGCGATGTCCCCGATCAGCACGTCGCCCGTGGCGATCCCGGCGCGCGCCCGAAGCATCGTGCCGCGAACGGGAACGATCCGTTCGACGGTCCGGACAATCTCCAGCGCGGTCAGAACAGCGCGCTCGGCATCGTTCTCCTCGGCGACCGGATAGCCGAAATAGGCCACCACCCCGTCGCCCAGGAACTGCGCCACATAGCCGAATTCCTTGCGGATCGCGTCGAGGCAGCAGTTCTGGTAGGCTTGAAGCGTCTGGCGATACTGCTCGAGCGAGAGCTCCGCCGAGAGCTGGCTCGATCCGACCAGGTCCACGAACAGCAGCGTGATCTGGCGGACCTCGTCTTCCGTCGGCGGCGTCGGGATCGCAGCGGGGTCTTGGCCGGCTTCGCTCGACAGGCGCTGCCGGTGCGCAGCGATGGCCGACATCAGGCGCTTGCGATCGCCAAGCGCGAACCCGAGTTCCCGCAGATCGGCTTCGGTCAGCGTCTGGAGCACGTCGACGTCGACGCCATTCGCCTCGAGGACCCCCAGGCAGTGGCCCACTCCGTGCCGTTGCAGCCATTCGCCCAGCGTCATGTGCTGTCCCAGCGCCTTGGCCCTCGACGTGCCGCGCCGCCTAGTTGTGCGCCTAGTCGCGCAACGGGACAATACACGCGAACGCCTGTGGCTGGCTCCCTCACCGCTCGAGCCATCCTGGCCACGGGCCGAGAGTGCCGGCGGTATGCGTTGCACGCATGAATCTCAGGCTTCGGGATCGCTCATGTCTGCGTCGGGCGGCAGGGACAGCACCAACAGGGTCAGGTCGTCGGACTGCTCGGCCCGGCCTATATATGCCGCGACGCGGGCGAGGATCTCGGCGACGACGGCGGCGCTGTCGGCCTCGGGCGGGATCCCGGCCAGCGCGTCGCGCAGCCGGTCGGTGCCGAAAACCGCGCCCGAGCTGTCCATCGCCTCGGAAATGCCATCGGAGAAGAGGCAGAGCCGGTCGCCAGGCACCAGCCGGCAGGCGCCGACCGGATAATCGGCGCCAAGGACAAGGCCGAGCGGCGGGCCGGACTCGATCTGAAGCCGGGCAGGCGCACGGCCGCGCCCGAACAGGAAAGGCGCGTCGTGGCCTGCCGACGAATAGGCGAGCTCGCCGGTGCGCGTGTCGAGCAGCCCGCAGAAGCCGGTGACGAACATGGTCGCGGCGTTCTCGCGCGTGATCTCGGCATTGGCGTTGCGCTGGATCGTCTCGAGCGCCGAGCCGCAGCGCAGCGCGATGCTTTTCCAGAGCGTCTTGCAAAGCAGCATGAACTGCGATGCGTCGGCGCCCTTTCCCGAGACGTCGGCCACCAGGAAAAAGAGGTGCCGGTCGTCGAGCATGACGTGGTCGTAGAAGTCGCCGCCGACCTGGCGGGCCGGGTCGATATGCGCGGCGAGGTCGAGCCGTCCCGGCAGCAGCAGACGCCGTTCCGGAAGCAGAACCCGCTGCATGCGTGCGGCCGCGTCGAGCTCGCCCTGCAGCTGGGCGCGATCGGCCCGCTCGCCGACCAGCGCGAGCTCGGAGACGAGCCGCGCCCGGTCGCGCTCGATCAGGGTCGCCGTCAGCACGCCTGCGGTCACGACGAAGACGCCGATCGCGGGCGTCGCCGTGTCGAGCAGCAGGCCCAAGCGGAAGGCGGCATAGCCCGCGATGAGCAGCGCGGCGACAGCGGCCGCGATCAACCCGGCCGAGAGCCCCGGCCGCGCGGCGGGCACGAGAGCGATGACGCCGAGGCACCCGATCAGCATCAGCGCCGCCTCAATCCCGATCATGAACCAGGGACGGCGCAGGAAGTCGCCGGAGAGGATCTGCTCGACCATCTGGACGTGGGTCTCGACACCTTGGATGACCTGACGGAGCGGCGACATACGCTCGTCGACGGCGCCGAGCCCAAGGACGGTGACGAACACGGTCCGGCCGGCGAGCCGGGCGGGGTCGAAATCCGGGTGGAACAGGCGGTGTGCGGGGATATAGCGGTCGCCGACCTCCCTGGGGTCGCCGAGCGGCCCGAAGTGCAGCCAAAAGGTGCCGTCGCGCTCGGTCGGGAAGCGGAGCGCTGTGGGGTCGGCCGGGTCGCCGAGCACCACCTCGAGCCCGTTCCAGTTCGGGCGGACGGTGGCGAAGAAGGCACCGGTCCCGATGCGCAGCGCCTCGGGTCCGGGCATGAGCACGAGGTCGCCGCAAATGCGCTGCACCGCCTCGACCCGGCGCACGACGAAGCCTTGCTCGGCGCGGAAGGTGATCGCGCCCAGACCGATTTCGGCGAGGCCCGGCGCCTGCTCGAGCAACTTCGGCAGGGGCACGACGGCCAGGTAATAGACGCCGGCGAGCTCTGGCAGGGGCACCGGCGCGTTGACGGGCGGCGGCGGGAAGTCGCAGACGCGGCCGTACTGGCCGGGAAGCGCGCCGGCGATGCCGGCGACCGGCAGCACGCTGGGGACCGAGCGGAGCGCGTCGAACAGCACCGCATCGGTGTCGCCCAACGGTTCGAGCGCCTCGGCCACCTCTGGCACGCCGCGGGCGCGGTACTCGGCGGCGAGCTGGGCGGGCGATTGCGGATCCGGCTCGTCGAGGACCATGTCGAGCACGACCGCGGCGGCGCCGAGGGCGCGCGTGCGCTCGACGAGCTCGGCCAGCCGGTTGCGCGGCCAGGGCCAGCGGCCGTTCTGGCGCATCGTCTGCTCGTCGATGGCGACGACGACGGCAGGCGCCTCGGCCGCCGGCCCGCGATCGCGCGCGGCTAGGCGATGCAGCGTGTCCCACCAGGCGGTGCGCCAGGCGAGCCCCTCCTCGCCTGCCCAGAGCTGGAACGCCAGGCCGACCGCCAGCAGCGCCGCGCCGACCAGCCGCGAGGGCAGACGCAGCGGCGCGACAGCGCGGCCCCACCGCTGCATCAGAGGATCAGGTCTAGACCGTCATAGGCGCCGGTTATCCGCAGCGGCGCCTTCTTGCGGCGCATGATCTCCTCGATGCGCCGGGCCTCCTGCACGATCTGGTCGATGCGCTCGTCATCGTTGAGCGGCTCGTGATGAAAGAAAAGGAGGTGTTTGACGCCGCCCATCAGCGCGAGCTCGACGCCGACGACGTTGGAGCTGTGCCCCCAATCCTCCTTCACGCTCGTGGATTCGGCCAGCGAGTACTGTGCGTCGAAAATCAGCACGTCGGCGTCGCGGATCCAGGCCAGATACGGGTAATCGTCCGAGATCATCTCGGGTTTGTGCTCGGCATCCGAGGCATAGACGACCCGCCGCCCGCCGCGCTCGAGCCGATAGCCAAAGGCGCGGCCGGCATGGTTGAGCTCGTGCGGCGTGACCGCGAACCCATTGATCTCGTGCGTCCGGTTCGCGGCGATGATGTGGAAGCGGATGTCCGAGCCGAGCACGTCGAAGGGCACGGGGAACGAGGGGGCGCCGTGCTGCCGCCGGAAGGCTTCCTCGACGTTGTCATGGCAGGAATAGATGTTGATGACGTTACCGGGAATGTAGGCCGGCATAAAGAATGGGAACCCCATGATGTGGTCCCAGTGAAAATGCGACATCAGCACATGAAAGGGCTCGGGCGCCACCGGGCCGGTGGTTCGCATCACGTGGCTCGCATAGTCGCGTGCACCCGAGCCGAAATCGATCAGCAGCGAGGGGCCGCCCTCTTCGCGGAGCTGCACGCAAGGGGTGCTGCCGCCATAGATCGTCGGCAGCGCGCCGCGGCAGCCGCCATTGATGAACGCGTCGACATCCGCGGGCGTCGCGATGTCCTCGGGCCTTGCGGCGTTGAGAATGGCACGGATGCGATCGTGTACCTGAGCCGAGGATTGCGACCGAGGGATGGATCCGCGGGTGCCCCAGAACTTCAGGTGCAGCGTCATGCGGACGTCAGCCGGAATAGGCCTCGGCCGCCGCTGGAGAGACCTGCGCGACCGCCTTCTCGGTCGAGTCGGCGACGCTGAGCAGCGTGTCGAAGCGCGCGATCCGGAAGACCTCGCGAACGACGCCCTTCACCCCGCTGACGATCAGTTGCGCCCCTTGGGCACTCAACGATCGCTGAGCGAGAAGCAGCGCGCGCAGCCCGGCACTCGTGATGAATTCGAGACCGGTCATGTCGACGACCAGGCCACCGCCCTTGGGTACCTCGCTCGCTTCGGCGCTGAGGCTCTGCTGGAATCGCTCGGCATTGGTGTGATCGATCCGGCCGCGCACCGCGACCAGCCGGCAATCGGCAAAGCGGTCACACTGTGTCTGGAGACCTGACCAGGACGGATTTGCCGAGCCCATTTTCTCGCTCAAACCAACATATGTTTGGGAGAGTAGCAGAGCGATTCTGCGAAAAACAGAGACATTCGCTACAGACACCGGCCCACCTCGGCACCAGGTGCAGGCTGCGACTCAGGCGCCGAGCCGCGGGATGTGGTGTCGACCGGTCGCAAAGCCGATATGTTTCTGCTCCATATAAAAGTCAAAGGACCAGTCGCCACCATCGCGGCCGATGCCGGACGCCTTGACCCCGCCGAAAGGGGTGGGAAGGTGGCGGACGTTCTCGGAATTCACCCAGATCATGCCCGCCTCGATCCGGTCGGTGAAGCGGAAGGCACGCGTGACGTCGTTCGTCCAGAGATAGGCGGTGAGGCCGTATTTGACGCCGTTGGCGATCTCGAGCGCCTGCTCCTCGTCATCGAAGGGGATAACGGTGAGCACGGGGCCGAAGATCTCCTCCTGGCCGATGCGCATCTCGGGGCGGGCATGGGTGAGGAGCGTCGGCTCGACATAGCATCCGCCGCCGCAGCCCTCGCGCGCGCGGCCGCCGACGGCGACGGTGGCGCCCTCGGCACGGGCGATGTCGAAATACCCGCAGACCTTGGCGACGTGCTCGGGCGCGATCAGCGGCCCCATCTCGGTCGCCGGGTCGAGCGGGTGGCCGACGCGGATGCGGCGCACGCGCTCGGCCAGCCGCTCGACGAAGCGGTCGTGAATGGTCGACTGCACCAGCAGGCGCGAGGACGAGGTGCAGCGCTCGCCGTTCAGCGAATAGATCATGAAGACGACGGCATCGAGCGCCCGGTCGAGGTCCGCATCGTCGAAGACAACCACCGGGTTCTTGCCGCCGAGCTCAAAGTGCACGCGCTTCAGGGTCGGCGCGCCCTGCGCCATGATGGCGCTGCCGGTCGCGGATTCGCCGACGAAGGCGATGGCACGGATCTCACCGTGCTCGGTCAGCGCCCTGCCCGCTTCCTCGCCCATTCCGTTGACGACGTTCCAGACGCCTGGCGGCAGGCCGGCGTCCTCGACGATCTCGTGCAGGATGGCCGCGGTGATGGGCGCCAGTTCCGCCGGCTTGTGGACCAACGTGCAGCCGGCGGCGAGCGCCGGCGCGATCTTCCAGGTCGAGAGCATGAAGGGCGTGTTCCAAGGCGTGATGATCCCGACCGGGCCGATCGGCACGCGCGTCGTGACGTTCATCAGCGTGGGCGAGGGCAGCGCCTGGCCGTCGCGGCCGCCGGGAGCGCGGTCGGCGAAGAAGCGGAAGTTCTCGGCGCCGCGCAACGCCGCCTTGGACATGAATCGCAGCGCCTGGCCGGTGTCCATGCATTCGCAAAGCGCGATCTCTTCCGCGCGCGCCTCGATGGCGTCGGCGATGCGGTGCATCAGCGCCCGGCGCTCGGCCGCGTCGACGTCGCGCCAGGCCGGGAAGGCGTCCCTGGCCGCGCGGGCGGCTCGGTCGACATCCTCGGGCCGGCCGCGCGCGACGTCGGCGAGCTTCGCCCCGTCGACGGGCGAACGCGTCTCGAAGGTGTCGCCGGCCGCCGCGGGAACAACCTCGCCGCCGATGCGGTTGAGAACCCCGCTCTCGCGGAAGCGGTCGAGGTAGGTCTCGGCCCGGGCGAGGTTCTCGGCGTGACCGGTCATGTCTTCGCCTGCAGGGCGTCGTGCACCGTGTTGAAGCGCTTGAGCGACGTGCGCGGATGCAGCTCGTCGAGGTCCAGCGACATCGCCAGCGGCCGGTCGCCGATCCGGGCCGTCAAATGGCCCTCGGCGGCGGCGTAGATGGCCTCGGCGGCGGCGAGGCGGGTGTCCGGGTCGCGGCCCGCGCCGATGCGGCAGATAAGGTGCAGATAGGCGTGTCGGGGATCGCCGTCGGCGATGACGTAGGTCTGGCAGGGGAAAGCGCGCACCCGGATGCCGCCAAGCGGAAAGATGCCGGTCGCCAGCATCGCATCACGCATCGCAGCGCAAAAGGCCGCCATGTCGACATCCTGCTCGAGGTTTGCCGAGTATTCGACCGTCAGATGCGGCATGGCTGTCTCGTGCGTTGACCGGCCTTCAGCCCTCATGGCAACGAGGGCAGGCTCGGTCAATGGAAAGCGGCGCGGCCTTTGCCAGCAAGCGCCGCGCCCTTCGGTTGCCGGGCAGGCCAGAGGAGATGGTTTCGCGCGGAGCTCGGCCATGCGGCTGATCACATTCGGACAAGGGCGGGTCGGTGCGACGGACGGATCTGCCGTCTGGGACCTGACGGCGCGGCTGGGCGTGCTCTCGGTCAAGGCGTTGCTGCGGGGCGACCTCGCCGCCGCCGAGCGGGTCTGCAAAGGGCCGGGCGACCGGCGGATCTACGAGGTCGTCTTGGGGCTGCCGGTGCCCGACCCGGCCAAGATCGTGTGCGTCGGCGTGAACTATATGGACCGCAATGCCGAGTACCGCGACGGGTCTGCCGCGCCGGAGAAGCCGTCGCTCTTCATGCGCACGCCGCTGAGCCTCTCGCCGCAGAACGCGCCGATCTGGCGGCCGCGCGAGTCGGAGCAACTCGACTACGAGGGCGAAATCGTTCTGGTGATCGGCCGGGGCGGGCGGCGCATCCCGGCCGAGCGGGCGCACGGCGCCATCGCCGGGCTGACGGCGATGAACGAGGGCAGCGTCCGCGACTGGCTGCGGCATGGCAAGTTCAACGTGACGCAGGGCAAGAACTTCGATCGCTCGGGCGGCCTCGGGCCCTGGATCGAGACGGACTTGGCCGGGCTCAGCCTCACCGACATGACAGTCGAGACGCGCGTCAACGGCGAGGTGCGCCAGCGCGACACGACGGCCAACATGGCGTTCCCCTTTGCGCGGATCATCGAATACGTCTCGACCTTCACGACGCTGCTGCCGGGCGACTTGATCGCCACGGGCACGCCGACGGGCGCAGGCGCGCGCTTCGACCCGCCGCGATGGCTCGTGCCGGGCGATGTCGTCGAGGTGGAGGTCGAGGGCGTCGGCACCTTGCGCAACACGGTGGAGGACGAGCCCGCCGGCGCCGAGCGCGCCGGCCCCTGCGCCTAGGGCGAGTTGCGACACTGGGCTTGCCTCGTTGTAGAGCGGACAAAGAGAGAGCCCCCATAACCCACTGGCAAACGATCGTTTTTTTTAAGCGCCGCATCCCCTGACTTCCGTGCCGGCATGCTCCGTGCGGCTATGCAACCCCTGACCCGGCTGCTAAGAACCGGCGCGCCCAGCGGGAGACTGCAGCATGATTGAAGACACCATGCACCTGATCGCCGGCAACGCCAACCGGCCGCTGGCCGAGGCGATGGCGCGGCGCATCTCGGTCTACCAGGGCAAGAAGATCAGGCTGACCAGCGCGCGCGTCGAGCGCTTCAACGACAGCGAGATCTTCGTCGAGATCTACGACAACGTCCGCGGCCAGGACGTGTTCATCATCCAGCCGACCTCCTCGCCTGCCAACGACAACCTGATGGAGCTGCTGATCATGACCGATGCGCTGAAACGCGCCTCGGCCAAGCGGATCACGGCCGTCATGCCCTATTTCGGCTATGCAAGGCAGGACCGGAAGACGGCGGCGCGCACGCCGATCACCGCCAAGCTGGTGGCCGACCTGGTCCAGCAGGCGGGCGTCACGCGCGTGCTGACCATGGACCTGCACGCCGGCCAGATCCAGGGCTTCTTCGACATTCCGACGGACAACCTCTACGCCGCGCCGGTCTTCGCGCTCGACATCAAGCATCACATGCCGGACGTCGACCGCATGACCGTGGTCTCGCCCGATGTGGGCGGCGTGCTGCGCGCCCGCGACCTCGCCAAGCGCCTCGATGCCGGGCTCGCCATCGTCGACAAGCGGCGCGTGCGCGCCGGCGAGGTCGAGTCGATGACGGTGATCGGCGAGGTCGAGGGCCGCATCTGCGTCATCGTCGACGACATCTGCGACACGGCGGGCACGCTGGTGCGCGCCGCCGAGCTGCTGATGGAGAAGGGCGCGGCCGAGGTGCACGCCTATATCAGCCATGGCGTGCTGTCGGACCCGGCGGTGGAGCGTGTCACGAGCTCGGTGCTGAAGTCGCTGGTGACCACCGACTCGATCGACCCCAAGCCCGCCGTCCGCGCGGCGCCCAACATCCGCATCGTGTCGATCGCGCCGCTCTTCGCCCAGGCGATCCTGAACGTGAAGAACGACACCTCGGTCTCGAGCCTTTTCGACGAGGAGATGCTGGGCCCGATCTACGAGGCGTTCTACAGGTTCGACTGAACTCCACCAAATCCAACGCGGGCACCCGCGCGCCGGGCGCGACGCCGCTTTCCGCTGCTACACCATCCGGACCTCTCCCGTTGGTCCGACTTGGCGTGGCGGCGCGCGACTGCCGCGTAGCGGAACCGATGCAAACGGTCTGCCGTTTGCCAAGTGTGAAGCAGCGGGCGCCCTCGCGTGCCGCGCTCCATGGAACAAGTGCCATTAGCTTGGGAGAACAGTATGAAATCCCTCACCAGAACGCTCTCCGCCGGCGTCGCCGCCATCGCCCTGTCAGCCGGGGCGGCGGCCGCGCAGCACATCGTGCTCGTGCCGCAGGGCCAAGGCCCGGGCGGCGCGCAGCAGTTCATCCTCGTGCCGGTCCCGCAGGACGAGATGCAGCAGGGCCAGCAGCAAGACCGAGGCCAGCAGGGTCAAGGCCAGGCCGAGGCGGGCCAGGGCCAAATGCAGGGCCAGGGCCAGCAGGGCCAGCAGGCCGGGGCGGGCAATCAGAAGGGCTCGGACCAGCAAGGCGCGGGCCAGCAGGGCGCCGGCCAGCAGCAGGCGGCCCGCCAGCAGCAGATGCGTGACCGGGCCGAGGCGACGGCCATGGATCTCTACCGTCGCGGGTATCAGCGCGGCGTCGCCGACGCGCAGAGCTCGGCGGGGCCCCAGCTCGATCCGGCCGCCATGGAGCAGATCGGCCGCGAGCTCTTCGAGCGGGGCTATATGTTGGGGATGATGCAGGGCCGCGCCCAGGCGGCGCAGCAGCAGGCGGCGGCAACCATGCCGCAGGGCCAGCAGATGGCGGTCCAGCAGCAGCCGGATCAGCAGCAGTCAGGCAAGGCCCAGCAGGGCCAGCAGGCGGGCCAATCGCAGCAAGGCCAGGCGCAGCAGGGCCAGCAGGCCCAGGCGGGCCAGGCGCAGAGCGGACAGCAGCTCGTCCAGGCCCAGGTCGGCGCCAATTCTCCCGACGCTATGATCCTTGCCGAGAAGGGCCAGGCGGCTGCCGATCATCTGGTCGACCGCAATGGCCGTGCCGTCTATCTGTTCACCGCCGACAAGCGGGGTAAGGGCGACGCCCAGAAGGCAGCCAGCAACTGCTATGATAACTGCGCGACGCAGTGGCCGCCGGTGCTGACCCAGAGCTCGGAGGTCAG
The DNA here is from genome assembly GCA_963822985.1 of uncultured Alphaproteobacteria bacterium. Taxonomy (GTDB): domain Bacteria; phylum Pseudomonadota; class Alphaproteobacteria; order Rhodobacterales; family Rhodobacteraceae; genus Thermohalobaculum. Next base: position 200,376 of record CAWGJU010000008.1, read on the forward strand.
GGGCATGGGCGACGTCAACGCCGAGCTGCTCGGCACGATCGAGCGCCGGGATGGCACGTCGCAGGTCACCTATAATGGCTGGCCTCTCTACTACTACGTCAAGGACCAGGGCCAGGACGAGGCCAAGGGCCAGGACGTCCAGGGCTTCGGCGGCGAGTGGTACCTCGTGACGCCCTCGGGCAAGAAAGCCGGCGAGGGCTGAGGCCCGCCCGAGGACAGGAAGCTGTTGATGCCCCGGCCTGTCCGGGGCATCGACCGGGCGGTTCGGCGCGCGCCTGCCGAGCACAGGCCGAGCACGGCCGCGCCGGCGATTTCTTTCCCTGCTGGCGCGCCACCTGCTTGGGCGCCCCCTGCTTCGGCGTCACATGAAAGCGGGCGAGCGCCGCCTCGTAGGCTGCGAGGCAACGCAGGAGGTGCCTGTGCTGCCGCTGGAAGGCGGGGTCGGGCAGCGCCTTCCGATGCTTTGCCAGGAACTCGGCGGCGCGGCGGTAGAGCGAGCGTTCGCCGCCCGGCAACGCGGCGTCGAGGGCTGCGAGCACGCGACGCATCCCGACGATCTGCTGGCGTGCCCAGGCGGCGTCCCGGTGGCCTGCCCGCACCGTCTGCAGGACGCGGCAGTCGAAGGTCCGGCAAGCGGCTGGACGGTCGGCATAGACGGTGCACGCGCCGTCGAAGCGGGCGCAGGGCTGCCTGAGCCGGCGCTCGGCGTCGAGGGGCACCGGGACGGCCTCGTCAGCGCCGACCGGCACCGCCCAGAACAGCGAGCCGTCGCAGCAGAGCCCGCAGGACAGGCAGAGATCCTCCGAGGCCGATGTGCCCATGCCCTTCCGGGCCTGATCCTGCTTCTCGTTCAAAGCGCCGCGATGTGGCGCTGGAAGTCGGCGAACGAGACGTTGCCGCCCGTGGCGTAGACCAGCACGGCGCGGCCGGCGACCTCGACCTTGCCCGAGAGGAGGGCCGCCAGGGCGACGGCGCCGGAGGGCTCCAGCACGAGCTTGAGCGATTCGAAGGCGGCCAGCATGGCGCGGCGGACATCGCCATCGCCGACCGTCAGCCCGCGCACGCCTGCGGTGCGGGCGGCCTCGAAGGGGGCAACGCCCGGCGCGGTCGCCTGCAGGGCATCGCAGATGGTGGGCTTGCCCGTGGCGCGGCGCTGGATCTCGCCGTCGGCGAGGCTGGCGCCCATGGCGTCGTAGCCCTCGGGCTCGACGGCGACGATCTCGGTGGTGGGCGACAAATGGTGGAAGGCGAGCGACACGCCGCCGATCAGCCCGCCGCCGCCGACGCCGCACAGCACCAAATCCGCATGCGCGGCGCGGGCGCCGAGCTGGGCGATGGCCTCGAGCCCGGCGCCGGCCTGGCCGGCGACGATGGCCGGGTCGTCGAAGGGATGGAGCAGGACCAGGCCCTCGCTCTCGGCGATCTCGCGGGCCCTGGCGCTCGCCACCTCCTCGCGCGGCCGCGCGCCATGCTCGGTCAGCACGAGGCGGGCGCCGAAGCGCTCGGTGGCGCGGCGCTTCGCCTCGGGCGCGTCGACCGGCATGACGATGGTGACGGGCACGCCCTGCGCCCGGCCGGCCGCGGCGAGGCCTTGCGCGAAATTGCCGGAGGAATAGGCGACGACGCCGCGGGCGCGCTCTTCCGGAGCCAGCTGCAGGAGCCGCCAGAGGGCGCCGCGCACCTTGAAGGACCCGGCCCATTGCAGCGACTCGGGCTTGACGAAGACCTGCGCCGCGCCCGCGGTCTCGGCCAGCGACGGCGCCTCGAGAAGCGGCGTCTCCTGCGTGACGGCGCGGGTCGCGGCATAGGCGCGGCGCAGCTCGGCCAGGGTCGGGATCATGTCGGGCTGGTCATTTCGGGGTGGTCATGTCGGTCGGGTCATGTGGGCCTCAGGCTCTCGTAGGAGACCATGACGTGGTCGCGATAGGCGGGCCGCTCCGACAGGCGCGCATACCAGGCGTCGATGGCGGGCGTCGGCGTCTTGACGAAATCGAGCGTCATGTAGCGGTAGAGCAGGTGCCCGACCATCACGTCGGCGAAGCAGGGCTCGGCGCCGCAGAGCCAGGGACCGTTATCGCGTGCGGCACCGAGGCGGGCATCCAGGCGGGGCATCAGCGCAATCAGCGCCTCGGCGCCGGCAGCCACCTCGGTCATGTTGCGCTCAACCTCGCGCGTGAAGATCAGCTGCCGGAAGATGCGGATAAGCGCGGGGTAGACGCTGGAGCGCGCCCATTCGGCCCACATGTCGAGCGGCGCGCGGACCGCCGGGTTCTCGGGCCAGAAGGCGCCGCGGCCGTAGCGGGCGCCGAGATAGCGGACGATTGCAGGGCTCTCCCAGATGACGATGTCGCCGTCCTTGAGGGTCGGGACCAGCCCGTTCGGGTTCATCCGGCGGTAGTCGACGTCGTCATTGCCGCCGAAGCGCCCGCCCCAGTCGATGCGCCGGTGCGCCAGGCCGAGCTCGGCCACCGTCCACATCACCGCCTGAACGTTCAGCGAGGTCGCCCGGCCCCAGATTGTCAGCATTGGTCTCTCCCGCTGCCCGCGCCGGACAGTCGCGCCGGGCGTACCGCGGGTCAAGCGCCGCCTGCGTCTCGCCTCGCTCGCCCAATGGGGAGTTGCCGCGCGCGAAATTGTCGCTACGATCCGGCGCGACGAAGCAGCGAGGCGGGGGCTTCCCATGCACATGTCGGGCGAGCGGGTGGTCGCGGCCGACCGGGCCAAGGTCTGGGCCGCGCTGAACGACGCGGACGTGCTGAAGGAGTGCATCCCCGGCTGCCAGGAGATGACCAAGACCTCGCCGACCGAGTTCGAGGCCAAGGTCACGCAGAAGGTCGGCCCGGTGCGGGCGAACTTCACCGGCGAGGTCGAGCTGACGGACATCGTCGAAGGCGAGAGCTATCGCATCAGCGGCAAGGGCAAGGGGGGTGCTGCCGGGGGCGCCTCGGGCGGCGCGGCGGTACGGCTGGAGGAGGTGCCCGAGGGCACCAAGCTCGCCTATGACGTCGACGCCAAGGTGACGGGAAAGCTGGCGCAGCTGGGCTCGCGCCTGATCGACGGGTTCGCCAAGAAGATGGCGGACGATTTCTTTGATCGCTTCAAGGCGCAGGTCGAGGGGCCCGGTGCGGAGGGCGACGCACCCGGCCAGCCTGGCAGCGAGACGGGCGGCGAGGCGGGTGGCGGCGCGCAGCAGCAGAGCGATCCGCGCCACCTGCAGGGCGACGGCGCTTCGGCCGCGGCGGATGCGGGCGTCACGGCGGCCTCGCGGGATGCGCCGGAGCCGCCGCCCGAGCAGGGCCACGAAGCGCCGCGGCCGGGCGACGGACCGGCGGCCAGCTCCGCCACCGTGCCGCCGGTCGCCGGCCACGGCGCCGGGCGGGCGCACGGCTCGGCCGCCGGCGCGACCAAGGCGGGGTTGGAGAGCAAGGGCGCCGAGCCTGCGCCGCAGAAGAAGAGCTGGTGGGCGCGTCTGTTCGGCTGACGCGCCGACGAGACAGCCCCGACGAGACCCGAGGAGAGAGCTATGACAACCGTTTCGATGACCGTGAACGGCAAGTCCGTCAGCGGCGAGGTCGAGGGCCGCACGTTGCTGGTCCAGTTCCTGCGCGAGAACCTCGGCCTGACCGGCACGCATGTCGGCTGCGACACCAGCCAGTGCGGCGCCTGCGTCGTCCATGTGAACGGTGACAGCATCAAGGCCTGCACGATTTTCGCGCTGGCCTGCGAGGGCGCCGAGGTGAAGACCATCGAGGGCATGGCCAATGACGACGGCAGCCTCGGCGTCATCCAGCAGGCCTTCCAGGACAATCACGGGCTTCAGTGCGGGTTCTGCACGCCGGGCATGGTGATGTCGGCGGCTGACCTGCTGAAGCGCAACAACAACCCCTCGGAGCACGAGATCCGCGAATGGCTCGAGGGGAATTTCTGCCGCTGCACCGGCTATCACAACATCGTCAAATCAATCCAGGCGGCCGCCGCGAACATGGCCGGCGGCCGGGTCGCAGCGGAGTGAGAGCGGCAGCGGCACCGGAATACCTCTCCCCCGACCCCTCTCCGAAGCGGAGACGGGGGCGCTAGCGGCGAGACCGCGGCCTCGCCCTCCGCTTCGGAGGGGGATCGGGGGAGGAACAGGGGAGGAAGCAATGCCCAACGACATGGGAATCGGCGCGCCGGTCAAGCGCACCGAGGATCGGCGGTTTACCACGGGGCGGGGCCGGTACACCGACGATTTCACCGTCCCGGGCGTGCACCACGCGGCCTTCGTGCGCAGCCCGCACGGGCATGCGCGGATCGTGCGCATTGACAAGTCGGCGGCCGAAGCGGCGCCGGGCGTCGTCGCCGTCTATGACGGCAAGCAGCTGACCGGCGACGGCATCGGCAACCTGATCTGCGGCTGGGCGGTGAAGTCGAAGGACGGCTCGCCGATGAAGATGGGCGCCTGGTCGGCGCTGGCCACCGAGTTCGCCCGCTATGTCGGCGACGCGGTGGCGGTCGTCATCGCCGACAGCCAGCGCCGGGCGCGCGACGCCGCCGACCTCGTCGAGGTAGAGTACGAGGAGCTGCCCGTCGTCACCGACGTGCAGAAGGCGCTGGAGCCGGGCGCGCCGCAGCTGCATCCGGAGGCGCCGGGCAACCTGATCTACGACTGGGGGCTGGGCGACGAGGCGGCCGCCGATGCGGCGATCGCCGGGGCCGCGCGCGTCGTCGAGATCGCGCTGACGAACAACCGGCTGGCGCCGAACGCCATCGAGCCGCGCGCCGCCATGGCGGTCTACGATATGGGCGCCGACCATCTGACGCTGCACACGACCAGCCAGAACCCGCATGTCGCGCGGCTGTGCCTGTCGGCCTTCTACAACATCGCGCCCGAGCACAAGCTGCGCGTCATCGCGCCCGATGTCGGCGGCGGCTTCGGCTCCAAGATCTACATCTACCCCGAGGAGGTCGTCTGCCTGTGGGCGGCGCGCAAGGCGCGCGTGCCGGTCAAGTGGACGGCCGACCGCTCGGAGGCCTTCATCACCGACATGCACGGCCGCGACCATGTCAGCACGGCCAAGCTGGCCTTCGATGCGCAGAACCGGATCACCGGGCTGAAGGTCGACACGCTGGCGAATTTCGGCGCGTACATGTCGCTGTTCTCGTCGTCGGTGCCGACCTATCTCTATGCGACGCTGTTGTCGGGGCAGTACAAGATCCCCGCGATCTACGCCAATGTGAAGGCGGTCTACACCAATACCGTGCCGGTCGACGCCTATCGCGGGGCGGGCCGGCCGGAGGCGTGCTATCTGATCGAGCGACTGATGGAGAAGGCGGCGCGCGAGCTGGGCGTCGACCCGGCCGAGCTGCGCCGGCAGAACTTCATCACCGAGTTCCCCTATCAGACGCCTGTGATCATGGCCTATGATGTGGGTGACTTCGCGGCAACGCTGGACGCGGCGCGGGCGGCGGCCGATGTTGCCGGCTTCCCGGCGCGGCGGGCCGAGGCGGAGAAGCGCGGCAAGAAGCGGGGGATGGGCTATTCCTGCTATATCGAGGCCTGCGGCATCGCGCCCTCGGCGGCGGTCGGCTCGCTCGGCGCGGGCGTCGGGCTTTGGGAATCGGCCGAGGTGCGCGTCAACCCGGTCGGCACGATCGAGGTGCTGACGGGCAGTCACAGCCATGGGCAGGGGCACGAGACGACCTTCGCCCAGGTGGTGGCCGACCGCTTCGGCGTGCCCTTCGAGAACATCCGCATCGTGCATGGCGACACCAACTCCGTGCAGTTCGGCATGGGGACATACGGGTCGCGCTCGGGCGCGGTCGGCATCTCGGCGATCGTCAAGGCGCTCGACAAGGTCGAGGCCAAGGTCAAGAAGATCGCAGCCCATGTGCTGGAGGCGTCCGAGGACGACATCGTCATCGAGGGCGGCGTGGCGAAGGTCAAGGGCACCGACAGGCAGATGGCCTGGCACGAGGTCGGGCTCGCCGCCTATACCGGGCACAACCTGCCGGCCGGCATGGAGCCCGGGCTGAAGGAGACGAGCTTCTACGACCCGACGAACTTCACCTTCCCGGCCGGCTGCTACATCTGCGAGGTCGAGGTCGACCCCGAGACGGGCGTGGTCCTGGTCGAGAACTTCGTCGCGGCCGATGATTTCGGTCGCGTCATCAACCCGCTGATCGTCGAGGGGCAGGTGCATGGCGGCATCGCGCAGGGCCTCGGCCAAGCGCTCATGGAGCACGCCCTCTATGACGAGGACGGGCAGCCGCTGAGCGGCTCGTACATGGACTATGCCATGCCGCGGGCCGAGCACCTGCCGTCCTTCAAGGTGTCGACGCACGAGACGCTGTGCCCTGGCAACCCGCTCGGGCTGAAGGGCTGTGGCGAGGCGGGCGCCATCGGCTCGCCGCCGGCGCTGGTCAACGCGGTGATCGACGCGCTGGCCGACGGCGGGGTGACGCATATCGACATGCCGCTGACGCCGAGGCGCGTCTGGGAAGCGATGCAGGCGGCGGGCTGACCGAAACCTCTCCCCCGGCCCCTCTCCGACGCGGAGAGGGGGGCGCCAGCGTCTGAGGCGTGCGCCACGGCGGAGACGCAAGGAGAGACGAGGGAATGTACAACTTCGAATACGTGAAGCCGGGCTCGATCGGCGAGGCGGTGGCGGCGCTGCAGGCCGAGGATGCCATCCCGATCGCCGGCGGTCAGACGCTGATCCCGACGCTGAAGGCGCGGCTGGCGCAGCCATCCAAGCTGGTCGATCTGATGGGCGCGCTGAGCCGCGAGATCACCATGGACCGGGGCGGCGCCGTGCACGTCGGCGCGGGCGCGCGGCACCATGCCATCGAGACGTCGGAGGTGACGGCCGCTGTCCCCGGGCTGCAGGGGCTGGCGGCGCGCATCGGCGATCCGCAGGTGCGCAACCGCGGCACCATCGGCGGCAGCATTGCTAACAACGACCCGGCGGCTTGCTATCCGGCGGCGGCGCTGGCGCTGGGCGCCGAGATCGTCACCAATGCGCGCACGATCCCGGCCGGGGATTTCTTCCAGGGCATGTTCACGACGGCGCTGGAGGAGGGCGAGATCGTCACCGAGATCGTCTTCCCCTCGGTCAACGGTAATTCGGGCCGCGGCGACCAGAGCCTCGGGCGGCTGCAGAAGGGCGCCTATGGCAAGTTCCCGCAGCCGGCCTCGCGCTTTCCGCTGGTGGGTGTGTTCGTCGCCAAATTCGAGAACGGTGCGCGCGTGGCGGTGACGGGCGCGTCCGAGAGCGGCGTCTTTCGCTGGACCGAGGCCGAGCAGGCGCTGACGTCGACCTTCGGCCCGGACGCGATCAAGGACCTGAAGCACCCGGCCGACGGGATGATCGGCGACATCCACGGGAGCCCGGAATATCGCGCGCATCTGATCGGAGTGATGACCCGGCGGGCGGTCGCTGCCGCCGGCTGAGGGTCAACCCCAGCCGCTCTCGGGACGTCGGGGCCGGCGCACGTAGTCGGGGAAGGCGTTTCCGGTCCCTCCGGGCGGTCACCGAGGACATCATCACGGCGCTCGCCTGCGTGCCGTGGCTGTTCACCATCGCTTGAGACCGGCGGCGGCGAGATTGTGAAAGTGACACTTTGCAGGCCGCCCTGCGCGGATCTGAGCGCCTCTCCCCCGGGCCAAGCCTCGTCGCCCGCGCCGGCAGGCCTGCCGGCGTGGATGCTTGACGCCCTCGCGTCCGGCGCGCGAGAAGCCGGCGTACCCAATCGGAGAGCTCCCATGGACATGGCGAGGAACCTGCGCCCGACGGCCGAATACCAGGCGATGGACGCGGCGCATCACTGGCATCCGTTCACCAACTCGGCCGACCTCGCCCGGCGCGGCGTGCGCGTCATCACGGGCGCCCATGGCGTCTGGCTGCGCGATTCCGAGGGCCGCGAGATCCTCGACGGCATGTCGGGCCTCTGGTGCGTGCAGGTCGGCTATGGGCGCGAGGAGATCGTCGAGGCGATTGCCCGGCAGGCGCGCGAGCTCGCCTATTACAACACGTTCTTTCAGTCGACGCATCCGGCGGCGGCCGAGTTCGCGGCGGCGCTGGCCGAGGTGGCGCCGGCCGGCATGAGCCGGGTGTTCTTCACGAACTCCGGCTCGGAGTCGAACGACACCGTCTTTCGCCTGGCCCGCGTCTATTGGGACTGCATGGGGCGGCCGACCAAGAAGGCGTTCATCAGCCGGGTCAACGCCTATCACGGCTCGACCGTCGCCGCGGCCTCGCTGGGCGGCATGAGCGCCATGCACGGGCAAAGCGGGCTGCCGATCGAGGGTATCCACCACATCGGCCAGCCCTATTGGTTCGGCGAGGGGCGCGATACCGGCATCAGCCCGGACGAGTTCGGGCTCGCCCGTGCCCGCCAGCTCGAGGCGAAGCTGCTGGAGGTGGGGCCCGAAAACGTCGCGGCCTTCATCGGCGAGCCGTTCCAGGGCGCCGGCGGTGTGATCATCCCGCCGGCCAGCTATTGGCCGGAGATCGAGCGGATCTGCCGGCAATACGATATCCTGCTGGTGGTCGACGAGGTGATCTGCGGCTTTGGCCGGACAGGCAATTGGTGGGGGTCGCAAACCGTCGGCGTGACCCCGGACCTGGCGCCGATCGCCAAGGGCATGACCAGCGGCTATGTGCCGATGGGCGGTGTCTTGATCTCGGACCGGGTCGCCGGGCCGATCCACGAAGCGGCGGGCGAGATCTTCCACGGCTATACCTATTCCGGGCACCCGCTGGCCTGCGCGGCCGGGCTCGCCAACCTTCGCATCCTGCGCGAGGAGCGGCTGGTCGAGCGGGTGCGCGACGATATCGGCCCCTATCTGCAGGAGCGCTGGCATTCGCTGGCCGACCACCCGCTGGTCGGCGAGACGCGCATGGCCGGGCTGATCGGCGCGGCCGAACTGGTCGCCGACAAGGCGACGCTGGCGCGCTTCCAGGATGTCGGCGCGACGGGCACGCGCTGCCGCGACATCTCGGTCGCCAACGGCCTGGTGATGCGGGCCGTGCGCGACACGATCATCGTCGCGCCCCCGCTGGTAATCAGCCGCGCCGAATGCGACGAGCTCGTCGCCCGCGCGCGCCGGACCTTCGACGAACTGGCCGACGCACTGGCCCGCGAAAAGGCGCTCTAGCCCGGTGACGGTTCGCCACGCACAGGACGGCGACCTCGATGCCGTCTCGGCCATACTGCGGCACGCCTTCGGGCGACCGGACGAGGCGCGGCTGGTGCGGGCGCTCTGGGGCAGCGACGAGATGGCCGTCGCGCTGGTGAACGAGGCGGAGGACAAGGTCGTGGCGGTGGCCGTGCTCTCGCACCTCGGCGCGCCGGCGGAGTCGGTGGGCCTCGGCCCGATCGCGGTCGCCGGCGACCGGCGCGACCAGGGCCTGGGCAAGGCGCTGATCGGCGAGAGCGTGGGCTGGGCGCGGCAGGCCGGGCGTTCGGCGATTTTTGTCCTGGGCGAGCCGCCCTATTACGAGCGCTTCGGCTTTTCGGTGGACGCCGCCCGGCCCTTTGTGAGCCCCTATCCGCCCGAATACATGATGGCGCTGGAGCTTCGACCCGGCGCGCTGGCCGAGGCCCTGGCGCGTGGCGGCGAGATCCGCTACCCGCCCGCCTTCGCGGCGCTGGGATGACGGGCTACCTCACGGCCAACGAGCGCCCGGGCGAGCATGCGCGCAGCTGGTATGCCGAGACGGCGGGGCCGCTGCCGGATCATCCGCCGCTCGTCGGCGAGGTCCGGGCCGATGTCTGCGTCGTCGGCGGCGGCTATGCGGGGCTGAGCGCCGCGCTGCACCTGGCCGAGGCCGGGCGGCGCGTCGTGCTGCTCGAGGCGAACCGCATCGGCTGGGGCGCGTCGGGGCGCAATGGCGGGCAGCTGGGCGTCGGCCCCCGCGCCGACATCCGCAAATACGAGGCGATGGTCGGCCGCGACGATGCGCGCAAGGTCTGGGAGATCTCGCTTGCCGCCAACCGCCTCGTGCGCGAGCTGATCGCGAAGCACGGCATCGAGTGCGACCTGGCCGACGGCTATCTCGAGGCCGGCTGGCGCAAGGGGGACCTCGACGACATCGAGGGCTATGCCGCACATGTCGGGAGAGACTACGGGCACGAGGTCGAGGTCCTGGACCGAGCCGGCGTGGCGGCGCTGATCGGCACCGAGCGTTATCATGGCGGATTCGTCGACCGCATGGGCGGGCATCTGCACCCGCTGAAGCTGGCCTTCGGCCTCGCCAGGGCCGCGACCGCCGCGGGCGCCGTCATCCACGAGCGGTCGCGGGTGGTGGGCGTCGCGCCGGGCATGGTCACCGCCGAGGGCGGCGGCGTGCGGGCCGATCACGTTCTGGTGGCCTGCAACGGTTATATTGACGGGCTGGCGCCGCCGGCCTCGCGCCGGATGCTGCCGATCAACAACTTCATTCTCGCGACCGAGCCCTTGGGCGAGAACCGGGCGCGGCAGGTCAACCGCGACAATCTCTGCGTCGCGGATACGCGCTTCGTGCTGAACTACTATCGGCTGACGCCCGACCGGCGCCTCCTCTGGGGTGGCGGCGAGGGCAGCAGCCGGCGCTTTCCGGCCGATGTCCGCGGCATGGTGCGGGCGCGGATGCTGGAGGTCTATCCGGACCTCGGCGACCTCGAGGTTACGCATGCCTGGGGCGGCACGCTGGCGATCACGGCGACGCGCTTTCCGCTGTTCCACGAGCTCGGCCGGGGCATCCGCGCGATCGGCGGCTGGTCGGGCTCGGGCATCCACATGGGCACGATGGGCGGCCGGATCGCGGCCGAGGCCGCGCTGGGCGGAACGCGCGACTGGGATCTGCTGGCGCGAATGCCGACGCCGGCCTTTCCTGGCGGTGACTGGTTCCGCGTACCGCTGCTGCGGCTGGCGATGTTCTGGTATGGGCTGCGCGACCGCTTGTAGCGCAGCCCCGCTCTCGATGGCGCGGCGCCTAGTTCAGCGCCGTGAGCGCCGCCGCCGCGTGCCGGCCCGAGCTCGTCGGGCCCAAGCCTCCGCATGTCATCTCGGCCAGGCCGAGGATGAGCAGCTTTTCCGCGTGCTCGTTCGGGATCTGCTGCTCCTTGCAGCAGCACCGGCACAGCTTGCGAAGCGACTGCTGCTCTTCTTCTGACAGCCGAGCGACTAATTGACGTTCTTTGCTACCCATTGCCCTATGGCCTGCCTCACGCTACTAACCACCAAGGTGAGCCGAAAGTTCCTTAAAGTCCATTAGCGTCGCGTCATATTTTGCTGCGGAACGGTACGATTTCGTGGCAAGCTGTTACCTGAACGCGCACTTCTTCTGAGTTTATCACGCCGCGGTTGCAGGTATGTGCTGCTGGTGCGGTGGTGAAGCCGACCGAGTCGCCCGAACCACGGCCAAGCGGGGACCTGCCAGCCAGACCGACAGATCCCGGCTTGCGCGGGGATGACGGAAGCGGAACGCTGGAAACGCAACGGTCACAAAACGCACCAACCAAACGGTGCCGGTCAGCCCTGGCCCTCGGCCATCAGGGCCGCGGCCGCCGAGCGGGCGGCGTCCGTGACGCGGCCGCCGGCCAGCATCCGGGCGATCTCGTCATTGCGTGCGGCAGCGTCGAGCGGCGTCACCTCGGTGCGGGTCGTGAGCTCATCGCCGGTCTTGGCGATCCGCAGGTGGCGGTCGCCGAGGGCCGCGACCTGCGGGCTATGCGTCACCACGAGCACCTGGCCCGAGCGGGCCAGCCGGAGGAGACGGCGGCCGACCGCGTCGGCGGTGGCGCCGCCGACGCCGCGGTCGATCTCGTCGAAGATCATCGTCAGCCCCTCGGCGCGGCCGGCGAGGCGCACCTTGAGCGCCAGGAGAAAACGCGAAAGCTCGCCGCCCGAGGCGATGCGGTCGATCGGCCCCGCCGGCGCGCCGGGGTTGATGGCCGCCGTGAAGCGCACCTGGTCGACGCCGTCGGGCCCCGGTTCGCCAGGGCCGATCTCGGTCAGGAAGCGCGCCGCCTCCATGCGGAGGGGGCCAAGCTCCGCCGTTACCGCCGCGTCGAGCGCTGCCGCCGCCTCGCGCCGCGCCGCGGACAGCCTCGCCGCGGCCGCATCATAGGCGCGGGCCGCCGCCCGGGCCTCGGCATCGAGCGCGGCGATGGCCGCGCCGGAGGCGTCGAGCGCGGCCAGGCGCCGGGCCAGCTCGTCGGCCAGCGACGGCAGCTCGTCCGGCGGGACGCCGTGCTTGCGCGCCAATCCGCGAATGGCGAAGAGCCGCTCCTCGACCTGCTCGAGCCGGCCGGGGTCGAAGCTCAGCGCCTCGCGCAGCTCGGCGAGCGCGGCCTCGGCCTCGGCGAGCTCGACCATGGTGCGGTCGATCGCCGTGATCGAGGCCTCGAGCCGGCCGCCGATCTCGCCGGCGGCGCGGTCGGCGATGCGCGTCAGCCGCTGCAGCGCATCGGCGAGCGCACCGCTCGCGCCCTCGGACAAGAGCTCGGCCGCACGCGCGATCTCCTGGGCCAGGCCCGCCGCCTGCTTGATCAGGCGGCGCTCGGCATCGAGGGCCACCTCCTCGCCAGCCTCGGCCGCCAGCCGTTCGAGTTCGGCCGTGCCGTGCCGGAGGAAGTCGGCCTCGGCCTCGGCCGCCGCGCGGGAGGCATGCGCGTCGGACAGCCGTCGGGCGGCGCCCTGGCGCGTCGCCCACAGGGCGCGGAGCTCGGCCACCTGCGCCTCGAGCCCGCCGAAGGCGTCGAGCAGCGGCCGGTGCGCGCGGGCGTCGAGAAGGCTGCGGTCGTCGTGCTGGCCGTGCACCTCGACGAGCAGCGCGCCGATGCGCGCCAGCGCCTCGGCGCCGATGCGCTGGTCGTTGACGAAGGCGCGGCTGGGGCCGTCGGCCGAGGCGACGCGGCGCAGGATCAGCTCGGGCGCCCCGGGCACGCCGAGCTCGTGCAGCATCGCCCGGGCGGGGTGCGCAGGGGCGAGCTCGAAGCCGGCGGTCACCGTGCCCTCGGGCCGGCCGGCGCGCACCAGCTCGCGGCCCGGGCGGCGGCCGAGCGCGAAGCCGAGCGCGTCGAGCAGGATCGACTTGCCGGCGCCGGTCTCCCCGGTCAGCACGGTCAGGCCGGGGCCGAAGTCCAGATCCAGTGCCTCGATCAGGACGATGTCGCGGATCGAGAGGCTGCGCAGCATGGGGGCGCGGCGGCGCGACTAGCGCCGGAGGTGGCGGGGCGCACCGCTGGTGGCGCCCCCCCTCCCCGACCCTCCCCCACGAGGGGGGAGGGGGCGCGCCTGGCGGATGGCGCGCCCGGTCCCCCCGGCGGGGTGGTGCTCTGGCAGAAGGCTCAGAGCCATTCGCCGAGGATCACGCGGCGATAGACGCGGTCCCAGAAGCTGTCGGAACGGGTCGCGGGCCGGAGGTCGCGGTCGGTCAACAGCGCATAGCTGGCGGCGTACCAATCCGAGCCGACGAAGTTCTCGCCCAGCACCGCCGCGGTGACCTGGGCTTCTTGATTGAGGCCGAGCGCCAGGTAGGATTCCACCAGGCGGTGCAGCGCCTCGGGCGTGTGCGCGGTGGTCTGGTACTTCTCGATCACGACCTTGAAGCGGTTGATAGCTGCTAAGTACTGGCCTCGCTTCAGATAATACCGGCCGATCTCCATCTCCTTGCCGGCCAGGTGGTTGTTGGTCAGGTCGATCTTCAGCGCCGCGTCGCGCGCGTATTCGGAGTTCGGATAGCGGCGGACGAGCTCGGTCAGCGCCTGCAGCGCCTGCTGGGTGCCCGCCTGGTCGCGCCCGACGTCGACGATGTTGTCGTAATAGGTCAGCGCGATCAGATACTGGGCGTAGGGCGCGTCCGTGTCCGAGGGATAGAGGTCGAGATAACGGTTCGCCGCGGTGCGCGCGGCCGGCATGTTGCCGCCCTCGTAGCTGGCGAAGGCCGACATGATGGTGGCACGCTTGGCGAGCTGGGAGAACGGGTAGAGGCGCTCGACCTCGTCAAAGGTGTCCGAGGCCTGTTCGTAGTTTCCATCGGCCATCAGCTGTTCGGCCTGGGCAAAGATCTCGCGCGCGGAGCGATCCTCGAGAGGCACCTCCTTCTTCGAGAACCAGCCGCCCACGGTACCGCATCCGCCGAGCAGCGACAGCGCGACGAGCGCTCCTGCCAGTCTGACCCTCATTCCTCACCCTTCCGACCCGAACGGCCCGGCGCGGACCATATAGCCGGGGCGAGCACAGGAAAAGAGGCGCCGGGGGTTGTTTGCCGGTGGCCCGGGCCCGGACAGCCCCGGGCACGCTCGGCCACGGACGCGCCCCGCGGGTCGAGCTCAGACGGCGACGGCGCCGAGCTCGCGCTGGCTGTCAGGCGCCGTCGCTACTCCACCCCCCAGCCACTGGCCGGGGCGCAGGTCGATCCAGCTCCAGGCCTCGGGCCGCGCGAAGAGCGCGCGCAACAGCCGGTTGGTCATCTCGTGGCCGCCGCGGTAGGCGGCATAGCGCCCGACGATCGGCGCGCCGGCCAGCGCCAGGTCGCCGACGGCGTCGAGCATCTTGTGGCGCACGAACTCGTCCGGACGGCGCAACCCATCGGGGTTCAGCACCCGGCCGCGATCGACCACGATGGCGTTCTGCAAGCTGCCGCCGCGGGCGAGGCCCATGGCGCGCAGCTGCTCGACCTCGCCCAGATGGCCGAAGGTGCGGCAATCGCCGAGCTCGTTCACGAAGGCGCCATCGACGAGCGCCAGCGCGTGCGACTGGGTCCCGATCGCCGGGTCGTCGAACTCGATGCCGAAGGCCATCTCGAAGCGGTTGGCAGGACGGAGCTCGGCGCGCTTGCCGTCCTGCTCGACGACGACGGTCTCGCGGACGCGGATCGCACGGCAGCCCCGCCCCGTCTCGACGGTGCCGGCGCGCAGCAGCGCGGCGACGAAGGGCGCGGCGCTGCCGTCCATGATCGGCACCTCGGGGCCGGCCAGCGAGACCAGCGCATCCGTGATGCCGCAGCCGGCGAGCGCCGCCATCAGGTGTTCGACCGTGCCGACCGACGCCCCGTGCTCGTTGCCGAGCCGCGTGCACAGCCGCGTGTCGACCACATGATCCCAGCGCGCCGGTATGTCGCCCGTGCCGAGCGCCAGATCGGTGCGGCGGAACAGGATGCCGTGGCCGGCGGGCGCCGGCCCGACCTGCATGGTGACTGCCTGCCCGCCATGTAACCCGACGCCGTTAAAGACGACGCTCGATCGCACCGTACGCGTCATTGCCTGAGCCTTCATCGTTCTGTCCCGCGCCTGCTCTGTTTTTGGCGGTGACCGGGCGCGGAGGCGCCGGATCACCTGTTTATGAAATATCATCCTAGGAGGGCCCCGGCAGGCCCTCAAGTCACGCTTTGTGACGCTTTGCAACAAAGCCGCGGATTTGGCAGCAGGTCAGCCGGAATGTGCAAAGTTGTTGCCGTAGAGACTCACAAAAGGCTAGGCATCGGGCGCATTCTATTGGCTGGACTGTGCGCCTTCCTTGGACGAGCTCGGCTTGATCGGCAAGACCATCTGATAACCGAATGGGCACCGCGGGCCATTGATCTGTCGGCCGCGAACGAGGCCTTTTGCTCCACTCCTCACCCGCCAGTCGGTGGCGAGGAGGGCCGAGAAGCCGGCCGAGGAGAATCCTTGGCGCAAACAGCAGTATCGGCATCGGCCCCGGCTGCGGATCACCGGGCGGCGTGAAAATCGGCGACGTACAGGAGCGCCGGTATGTGGAGAAGAGAGCGCTTCGCACGACGCCCCCTCTTCTAGCCGGCGCAGGCACATCACTGGGGCGCGCGCATCGCGAGCGCAGGAGTTCTGCAGTGCAGCGCCCTAGTTCCCCGGCAGCATCTTGCCGGGGTTCAGGATGCCGGCCGGGTCGAAGGTGCGCTTGATGGCGGCCATCAGCTCCCAGGCGTCTTGGCCGTGCTCGCGCGCCATGAACTTCTTCTTGCCGATGCCGACGCCGTGTTCGCCCGAGATAGTGCCGCCCAAGCGCAGCGTCCGCTCGGTCAGGCGGTCGGCCAGTCGCATCGCCTCGTCGATCTCGGCCCTGTCGTCGGGGTCGATCATAAGGCTGACATGGAAATTGCCGTCGCCGACATGGCCGACGATGGCGAAGAAGACGGCGGCGCTGGCGAGGTCGCGCTCGGTCTCGTCGATGCATTCGGCCAGCCGCGAGATCGGCACGCAGGCATCGGTGGCGAAGCCGCGCTTGCCCGGCAGCATGGCCTTGAGCCCGTAGTAGTAATTGTGCCGCGCCGCCCAGAGCCGGTTGCGCTCCTCGGGTTTCGTCGTCCACTCGAAGGCCGAGCCGTTGTTGGCCTGCGCCAGTTCTCCGACCGTCTCGGCCTGCTCGGCGACGCCCGCCGGCGTGCCGTGGAACTCCATGAAGAGCGTCGGCTGCTCGGCCATGGCATAGTTCGAGTACTGGTTGACGGCCCGGATCGAGGCGGCGTCGATGAACTCCATCCGGGCGACCGGCACGCCCATCTGGATCGTCTGGATAACAGTGTTCACGGCCTCGGTCGTGTTGGCAAAGGTGCAGATCGCCGCCGAGACGGCTTCCGGCTGGCCGTAGAGACGGAGCGTGATCTCGGTGATGACGCCGAGCGTGCCCTCGGAGCCGACGAAGAGCCGCGTGAGATCATAGCCGGCCGAGGACTTCTTGGCCCGCGTGCCCGTCCGGATCACCCTGCCGTCGGCGAGCACGACCTCGAGCGCCAGCACCGATTCCCGCATCGTGCCGTAGCGCACGGCGCAGGTGCCCGAGGCGCGCGTCCCGGCCATGCCGCCGATGCTGGCGTCGGCGCCGGGGTCGATCGGGAAGAAGAGGCCGGTATGGCGCAGCTCCTCGTTCAGGCGCTTGCGCGTGATGCCGGGCTGGACGACGACGTCCAGATCCTCGGCGTGGACGGCCAGCACCTTGTCCATCTGGCCGAAATCCAGGCTGATGCCGCCCCGGACCGGGATCGAGTGCCCTTCCAGCGAGGTGCCGGCGCCCCAGGCGACGATCGGGCAGCCATGCTCGTTGCAGGTGCGCGCGACGAGCGCGACCTCCTCGGTCGAGTGCGGCCAGATGACGGCGTCGGGCAAATGCGGCGCGTGCCAGGATTCGTCCCGCGCGTGCTGCTCGCGGATCGCCTGGGTGCGGCTGAGGCGTTCGCCGAAATGCGGCGCCAGCGCCGCGATCGCGGCCTCGATGCTCATCGATGTCTCTCCCGCCGGTTATGGCTTTGCGCTCGACAATAGCCGACCTAGGGTGGCGCGCAACAAGCGGGAGACGGTGATGGATTCAAGCACGGACACCTTCGAGGCCAAGCCGCTGCGCTCCCCCACGCGTCACGTGCTGCCGGAATGGATCGACTACAACGGCCACATGAACGTGGCCTATTACGTGCTGGCGATCGACAAGGCCACGGACGATATCTTCGACCGCCTAAGCATGGGGCTCGAGCTCGTTCGCACGCGGCGCATGGGCCCGATGGCGCTGGTCAACCAGATCCACTATCTCGACGAGCTGCTCGAGGGGCAGCCCTTCTGCTGCGACCTCCAGCTGCTCGACGCCGATCACAAGCGCATGCACTACTTCGTCACCATGCAGCATCTGGCGAAGGGGACGGTTGCGGCGACCTTCGAGGGCCTGTCGATCAATGTCGACCTCGAGGCGCGCCGCTCGGCGCCCTATCCCGACGACATCCGCGCCCGGCTCGAGGCGATGCTTCTGGCCCATGCCGGGCTGCCCCGGCCGCCGCAGATCGGCGCCGGCATCGGCATCCGGCGCGGCGGCTGATCGATCAATGATGGACCCTCGATGGACCCAGCGCGGCTTGCCGCGGTGATGGGCAGGAACTAGGCTCCGCGCCTCGCGATGGATCAGGACCTTGGAAGCGATCCCGACATGGCGCCGCGCCGCGCGCGCATCCGGGCGGCGAAGCACATCGTCCGGCTTCGCGGCACGGACCTGTCCTCGCTGGCGCTCTGGCCGATCGCCGTCGGCGTGGGCATCGCCACCGGCTACACGGTCCTCGCCTTCATGTGGGCCATCGCCTCGCTGGAACATGCGCTCTACGGCGCGGAGGCGTTCGCCGTGCACAGCCATGCGGCGACCCTGCCCTGGTGGCATCTGGTCCTCGTGCCGGTCTGCGGCGGGCTGGTCGTCGGCCAGATCCTGCGGCTTGCGCCCGGCGGCCGCGCGCGCGGCGTCGACGAGGTCATCCAGTCCGCGGCGCTGAACGCCGGGCGCCTCGACAAGCGCCAGGGCGTGGCCTCGGCGCTGGCCGCGATCGTCACGCTGTCCTCCGGCGGCAGCACGGGGCGCGAGGGCCCGGCCGTCCACATCGGCGCCGTCATCGCCAGCTGGATCTCGGAGCGGATCGGAGCCCCGCCGGTCACGGGACGCGACGTGCTCGGCTGCGCGGCCGCCGCCGCCGTCTCCGCCTCGTTCAACGCGCCGCTCGCCGGCGCGCTGTTTGCGCTCGAGGTCGTGCTGCGCCATTTCGCGCTGAGGTCGTTCGGGCCGATCGTCGTCGCCTCGGTGGCGGCCGCGGTGGTCAGCCGGATCCACCTGGGCGATTTCCCGCAATTCGGCCTGCCGCCGAACAGCGTCGAGTTCTATTGGGAGATGCCGGCCTTCGCGCTCCTCGGCATCGTCTCGGGCCTGGTTGGCGTCGTGATGATCCGCGCCATCTTTCTGGCCGAGCGGATCGGCGACCGCTTGCAGTCGACCTTGCGCCTGCCGGACCCGCTGCGGCCGGTCTTGGCGGGCCTACTGCTGGGCTGCATGGCGCTCCGCTTTCCGCACATCATCGGGGTCGGCTACGAGACGACATTCGCGGCGCTGCGCTCGAGCCTCGCCTTCGGGACGACGGTGGTCTTCGCCGTCACCAAGGTCGCGGCGGTCGCCATCACCTTTGCCGGCCGGATGGGCGGTGGCGTCTTCTCGCCCTCGATCGTCGTCGGCGCACTGACCGGCGCGGCGTTTGGCGAGCTGGCGACAGCGGTCTTTCCGCATGTTTCGGGCGTCGTGGCGCTTTATGCGCTCGCCGGCATGGGGGCGGTCGCCGGCGCCGTGCTGGGCGCGCCGATCTCGACCACGCTGATCGTCTTCGAGCTGACGGGCGACTACCAGGCGGCGATCGCCGTGATGATCGCCGTCTCGCTGGCCAGCGTCGTCTCGGACCGGCTGGTGGCGCGCAGCTTCTTCCTGACCCAGCTCGAGCGGCAGGGGCTGAACCTCGCCCGCGGGCCGCAGGCCTATCTGGCCGCGACCGTCACCGTGGGCGACCTGATGCGGCCGCGCGGGGCGGACAACGGGGCGCCGGACGGCGGCTGCCGCGAGCTGGTCGACCAGGGCGCGGCGCTCGCCCCGGACGACACGCTGGAGCGGGCGCTGCGCATGTTCGACCGCCTGCGCGGGCCCTATCTGCCCGTGCTGGAGCAGCCATTGCCGGACGCCGGATCAGGCGCGGCCGAGCCGCCGGAGCTGCTCGGCGCCGTCTTCCACGTGGACGCGCTCAGGGCCTACAACCGGGTTCTGGAGGAGGAGATGCGCGAGGAGCACGCCTGAAGCCGTTTCAGGCGTCCTCAGTAGGGATCGGCGGGGCGCAGCTCCATGCCGCGCGCCGCCCGCGATTTCGGCGGCACCGGGTTCTGGTGCGCCATCTGACGGACGCAGCCGGCGACGCGGCCGGCACAGTCTCTGATGCCTGCGAGGAGGTACCGCGTCTCGGTGTCGAGCCGGGCGCCGTTCGCCATTAAGTAAGCCTCGACCGTGAAGGCCAGATTGTCGAGAGGAAGCTGGACGTCAGAGACAACCTCGGCCAACCGGGCGTCGACGGTGCTTTTCGCGCTCATCGTTTCGATTTCCTGCCGCTGCCCGTTACTGCTCAATGCGGGTGCGCCGATAGAGCATGTTGTTGGTTAAGACTCGATAAACACCAGATATGGCGCTGGCGTTTCCGAACCGTTCCAATATCGGACGTTTTGTCCTTAACTTTCAGCAACTTGACCGGAAATCGCAACACTCGGCGGCCGACGCCGAGTGCGGCATCCCGGGCAGAGTGTCGCTGTTCGAGCGGCCGGCGCAGCAAGCGAGTCGCGGCGCCAGTTAGGAGAGTCGGCGCGGCATCGAGGACGCCGCCCGATACTCCACGAAGACAATACCAGCCGTGTGCGGGCGATACAACCATAAGATGTGCGCCACGAACTCGAAACACGCAAAAGGTCAGCCGGTCAGTTGTGCGGCGGCCAGATCGGGCCGCTGCGGCGCGGTGATCGCACTTCGAGGCGGGATCGCCTCGGCCACGAAGGCGCGCGCCGCGGCCGGACGATCCTCTATGCGACGGCAGAGCGCGAAGACGCGCGGCCATGCGGCGAGACCGTCGAGGGCCGGCTCGCCCGTCGGGTAAAGCTGCGCCCAGCGCAGCAGCACGGCGAGATAGATGTCGGCAAGCGTCACCTCGGCGCCGACGAGGCCGCCGGCGGCAAGCTGTTCCTCCACCAGGTCCAGATGCAGGCGCAACCGCGCGGCGAGGCCGCGGCGCAGCGGCGCGATCGCTTCCTCCGCGTCGACATAGCGCGGCGTGTAGAAGGCGGCGCGCAGCTCGGCATGCGGCGTGTTCGACAGGTAGAACAGCCATTTCAGCATGGCCGCCCTGGCCCGCGCGTCGCTGGCGGGCGGGCCGTCGCCGCCCAGCCGTCCGGAGCGCTCGGCCAGATGCCAGAGGATCGCGCCCGTCTCGAAGAGCACGAGGTCGCCGTCCTGCAGCACCGGGATCAAGCCCTGCGGGTTCAGCGCAAGATAGCCGGGCGTTCTGTGATCGCCGCGGGCGCGGTCGATGCGCACCGCCTCGAAAGCCAGGCCCAGCTCCTCGAGCGCCAGCCTGACGATCAGGTTGGCGCTGTCAGGCGACCAGTGCAGGCGCAGCGTCAGGTCTCGACCGGCTGCATGCGCTGGTGGCGCGCCCGCGAGCCGCGCTCGATCGCGGCGGAGGTCAGCCGGTCGACGTCGAGCTGGTGGCGCAGCTCCTCGAGCAGGCGCAGCTCGGTCATGGCGATGCGAAGATCGGCCGCGGCCACGTCGCAGGCCAACGCATAGGCCGTCTCCCGCAGATGGTCGGGCAATGCCTCCTCGACCAGCCCAAGCAGCGCGTCGAGGCCGTCCTCCTCCTGGAAAAGGTCCGACACCAGCGCGCCGACCTCCGCGATCCGATCGCTGTCATAGCCTTCGAAGACCGGCAGCACGCCGACGATGGCCGTGATCTCGTGGAACTCCGAGACCGACATCGTCTCATCGGCCGCCGAGGTCGCGATCATCACGGCGACCAGCGCGTCCTGTGGGCTCAGCGCATCGCTTTGCATCGGCGTCTCCTGGCTTCAGCGGTGCTCAATAGGGTGCCGCCGGCGACCCGGCAAGACGCAGCGCGGTCACGAAGCTGGGGGCGCCGGGCGATGGCAGGCCGACCGCGGGGCGGGCGGAGGGGAGGGTCAAAAGCGAGCGGCCGGGCCAAAGGCCCGGCCGCGAGACCGCGGGAGGGGTTTCAGGGGGGAGGTGCGGTCTGGCAAAGTAACTCCGGCTCCCGGGCCCGGTTCCTTCAACCCTAAAAAATTTTGAACGCCGGCGAAAGCGGCCGCTGCTGCCTGGCCTTGGCGCGGCGCGTTGACGCGGGCGGGCCGCCTGCCTATGACGCGGGCGACCCCGTCCCGAGGAGCGATGCCATGACAGACGCGACCCTGCGCGAAGCCGTGCTCGCCTCGCGCGCCTGGCCCTTCGAGGAGGCCCGAAGGCTTCTCAAGCGCTTCGAGAAGAACCCGCCGGCCAAGGGCCACGTCCTCTTCGAGACGGGCTATGGCCCGTCCGGCCTGCCGCATATCGGCACGTTCGGCGAAGTCGCCCGGACGACGATGGTCCGCCGCGCCTTCGAGACGATCTCGGACATTCCGACCCGGCTGATCGTCTTTTCGGACGACATGGACGGAATGCGTAAAGTGCCGGACAACGTGCCGAACCAGGCCTTGCTGCGCGAGCACCTGCAGGAGCCGCTGACCTCGGTGCCCGACCCGTTCGGCACGCATGAAAGCTTTGGCCATCACAACAATGCCCGGCTGCGCGCCTTCCTCGACCATTTCGGCTTCGACTACGAGTTCGCCTCGGCCACCGAATTCTACCGCTCGGGCCGCATGGACGAAGTGCTACTGCGCGCCGCCGAGCGCTATGACGCCATCATGGAGGTCATGCTGGCCAGCCTGCGCGAGGAGCGGCAGAAGACCTATTCCTGCTTCCTGCCGATCAGCCCGACCACCGGCCGCGTGCTCTATGTGCCGATGAAGGCGGTCAACGGGCGCGCGGGCACCATCACCTTCGATGACGAGGACGGCACCGAGGTGACGGTGCCGGTCACCGGCGGCCAGGTCAAGCTGCAGTGGAAGCCCGATTTCGGCGCCCGCTGGGCGGCGCTCGACGTCGACTTCGAGATGTACGGCAAGGACCACCAGCCGAACACGCCGATCTATGACGGGATCTGCCGCATCCTCGGCGGCAGGCCGCCCGAGCACTTCGTCTACGAGATGTTCCTCGACGGCGAGGGGCAGAAGATCTCCAAGTCCAAGGGCAACGGCCTGTCGATCGAGGAATGGCTGAGCTATGCCAGCCCCGAGAGCCTGCAGCTCTTCATGTTCCAGAAGCCGCGCAGCGCCAAGCGGCTGCACTGGGACGTCATCCCGCGCGCCGTCGACGAGTACCACCAGCACCTGCGCGCCTATCCAGACCAGCCGCTCGAGGGGCGGCTGAACAACCCGGCCTGGCACATCCACGGCCCCAACCCGCCGGCCAGCGACATGGAGGTGCCGTTCTCGATGCTGCTGAACCTGGCATCGGCGGCCTCGGCCGAGGACAAGGCGGTGCTGTGGGGGTTCCTGCGCCGCTATGCGCCGGGGGCGACGCCCGAGAACCATCCGGGGCTCGATGCCGCCTGCGGCCACGCCGTGCGCTATTTCCAGGACCATGTGAAGCCGACCAAGCGCTTCCGGGCGCCGACCGAGCCCGAGCGCGCCGCGCTCGGCGACCTGCGTGCCCGCCTCGATGCGTGGGCGGGCGGGAACGACCCGGAGGAGCTGCAGGCGATCGTCTATGCCGTCGGCCGCGCGCATGGCTACGAGAACCTGCGCGATTGGTTCCGCACCATCTACGAGGTGCTGCTGGGCTCGGAGCAAGGGCCGCGCTTCGGCGGCTTCATCGCGCTCTATGGCGTGCCCGAGACGGTGGCCCTGCTCGACCGGGCGCTGGCGGGGCAACTTGCCGCCTGAAAAAAAACGCCCGCTCGCCGCTTGGCGAAGGGGCGTCCTTCTACATGCCGGGCCGGCGCCGATTTCTTCAGCGCCGGTCAATTCAGCGCCGGTCAGTTCAGCGCCGTCAATTCAGCGCGGTGGGCTCGAACCCGTCGGCGACAAGCTCGTCATGCGCCCGCCTGATGGCGGCGCGGCAGAGCGCCTCGGAGTTGTTGTTGAGCATGGCCTGCGCCTCCTTGTACTCGCTGCGCGCGTCATTCACCGCGATTCCCAGCTTTTCGGCGCGCTGCAGATCCTCCTCGAGGACCGCGAGCAGCTTCTCGCAGGGCTCGCCCGTCATCTCCGACGCCGCGTCCGCCGGAGCAGCGGGGACAGCGGGCACTGTCGTGCCCTGGATCACCACCTCCTGGTTCTGCTGACCATCCGTATCAGCCGGCGGCTGCGCGGCCTGCTGTTGCCCGGCGGCCGGCTGCTGGCCGCCCTGCGACCCGGTCGCCTGCGTCGGCTGTTGCGACGATTGTGGCTGGGGCGCGGCCGACTGCTGCTCCGACTGCGGCTGGGCGGCCTGGGATTGGCTGGGTTCAGCCGTGCCGGAGTCAGGCTGGGTCTGGGCTGGCTGTTGCTGGGGAGGCTGCTGGCCCGATTGCTGCTCGGTGCCCGGCGACTGATCGGGCACGATCACGACCGCGGCGGGCTCGCCCTGCCCGTTCGTGCCCATCGGACCTCCGCTGTCGCCGAAGGAGGCAAGGCGCTCCTCGATGCTGGCGAGCTGCTGGCGGATCTCGGTGCCCAGACCCTGGTCCGACAGCTGCTGCACCTGGCTCTCGAGCCGCGATATCGCCTGCGTCACCTCTTCGCCGGGCCCCTGCTGCGCTAGCTTCTGGACCTCGCCTTCCAGCCGTTGGATGGCCTGGGTCACTTCCTCGCCGGGCCCCTTCTGCGCAAGCTGCTGGACCTCCTGCTCGAGCGAGGAGATTGACTGCTCGACCTCGGCGCCGACGCCCGACTGCGAGAGCTCCTGCACGCGCTGCTCGAGCTGGTCGATCCGATCGATCAGCAGACTGACCTCGTCCGAGGGGACAGCAGCGGTTTCGGCCGAAGGCTGCGTTGCCGTGGACGCGCCCGAGGCCGATACGCCCGGCTGCGGCGCCAGCAGCGCCTGGGTCGAGCCCGACGCGCCGCTGCCCCCGGCGCTGGCCCCGGTGGTGTCGCCGGTGCTATCGCCGCTGCTGGTCGCGCTTGGCGCGGGCTGCTGCTGTTCGGACTGCCCCTCCTGCTGGACTGGAGGCGCGGCCGGGGCGGGGACTGGTGCCGTCGCTGCCTGATCGCTCGAGGTCGAAGCCTCGGATTGCGCCTGGGACTGGTCGTCGGTGGCGGGCTGGGCACCCTCGGTCACCGGTGCGATCACGACAACATCAGTTGCCGGCTCGCTTGCGCCCGCCGGCTGCTGGCTGTCGCCGACCTGCTGCTGGCCGGTTTGCTGCTGGCCGGTTTGCTGCTGGCCGGTTTGCTGCTCGCTGCCGCCGGGCTGCAGTCCGCTGCTCTGGTCGGCGCCTTCCACGATGACGGGCACCGTTTCGGTCGTCGTGGCGGTCCCGCCCGACTCGCCAGAGGCACCCGCAGCGCCCGCCGCGCCGCCATACTGCATCGCCATGCTGCCGACGCTGTCCTGCCAGTACGGCTCGACGCCGTAATAGGTGTGGACTGACGTGACCCATTCGCGCCGCTCGAGCGGCGTCTCGTCCTCGCGGCTGAACCGCGGCGCGTTCTCGAGCTTCTCCTCCGGGATATCGAGGAGCACCGTCTCCTCGTCGCCTGGGACGAACGTCATGGCCCTCCAGGGCACCGCGAAAAGGTCGTCGCCGATGCCGAGGAACCCACCATGCTCGAGAACGACGTAGGCGATCCGACCCGAGACCGGATCAATCATCACATCCTCGATCTCGCCAAGCTTCTCACCGGCGGCGTTCGTCACATTGCGGCCGACGAGCTCGCTGGGCTTGATGACCTGGGGCGCGATCGCGCTTCCGAGCATCGTCCTGGCGCGCTGGATCACGACGACGCAGCTGTCCGCCTCGCCGCTCGCGTAGAGTTTTTCGGCGGCGGTGCGCAGGCCGAACAGCTGAGCCTGCTCGGATGTCGTGAGGGCCTGGCCGGCCTCGGCGCTCTGCAGCGTCTGCTCGTATTCCCGGGTGAACGCGTCGATATCCTCCGGGCACGCTGCCTGCGCCTGCGCAGCGGCGAACCCCGTCACCAGAAACACGGCGGAGGTCGTCATCAAGATCGATTTCATGGCATGGCCTTTCACGAGTTTCGTCCGACACTGTCCGGAAAGAAGCCCCGAAAAAACACTGACACCGTCGGGCGGTGTTGTCGGAAAGCTAACGACGCGGAGGACGCGCGGTTCCGTTGTAGATGATCACGAACCCAGGCCTGGCCGGCGCGAGGGCCGCTGGTCGCTCGGTCCGCCGGCACGAGGCCGAAGGGCGGCCATCGACCGACGCGATGCAGATCCGCCGGCGCCATTCAGTCCGTTGCGGGCGCGCTGACCGGGCGACCGTCAAGCACGATCTGCACGCCCGGAGCGAGCACAGTGTAGCAGCCGAAGAGCGCGTCGGCGCCGCAGTCGACGCTGCGGTCGTCATCTTCCTCATGTGCGGAGGGGTCGGAGTCGTCGTCGATGCTGCTCATCGTGACCTCGCTGTGGAATCATCGCCCGGGGGTTGATGCTAAGCCAAAGTTAATCGTCACCTCAATCTGTCACTTCCGGGCGGGGTCCGCACGGGCCCGCTCCGGCGCCGCCGGTGCCGCCACCCTGCATGGGCCTGCATGGGCCTGGATGGCCTGCATGAGCCGCCGAAGCGACCGCTGGACGGCGGGCGCTCATCCCTCTGGCCCGAGGACGTCGCGGGTCCCCGCAGCCGCGCCCTCGGAGCGCCCCAGCGCGGCCCGGGCCGTTGCCAGCGTGGGATAGTCGGTCCCGTGCCGCGCCGGCACGATGCGAAAGACCGACTCGACGCAGCACTCGACGGCAAAGGCGCCGAAGCCGAGCCCGAGGAACAGCAACAGGATCCGGCCAAACTCGGCCTGTCTGACGATCGCGAAAGCCTCGGCGAAGCCGCCCGCCTTGGAGGCGTCGAGCGTCCATCCTGCCCAGACAAGGAAACCGCCGAGTATGATGACGACGATGCCGTTCGCCGTCCAGCCGAACTTGCAGAGCGGGTCGAACCACTGCACCATCGGGGTATCGCGCAGCCGCTCGCGATACCGGCCGGCGAAGGCCTTGTAGGCGAACCAGATCCCCGCAGCGACGAAGCCCGCCCCGATGGCGATGACGATCCAGCCGCCCGCCGGCAGCGAAAGCAGCCAGGCGGTGCCCTGCTCGCGCCCCTCGCCCTCGCCGCCGCTGCCATAGCCCCTGTGCGCCAGCTGGCCGACGAACACGGCGATGACGATGTAGATCAGTCCCGTCGCGGCGAAATCGGTGCGCGCGTAGATCCCGCCGAGGCCGGTCCCGCGGCAATCGAGGTCCATCGCGGCGGCGAGCAGGCACCACAGCGCAAAGCAGAAGGCGCCGGCGGCAACCGCCCAGAGCAGCGGGATGCCGAGGACCTCGTCCATCACCTGGACCAGCGCCCCCTCGACCCCTTCGGCATAGCCGCCCAGCCAGGCGGCGCGCACGGCGAAAAAGCCGATCAATCCGTAGACGACGGCGCGCGCCAGATAACCGACGCGCATGACCGGGACGACCCAGCCGGGGGCAGCATAGCCCGGCAGCCGCCCCTGCCCGCCATGCGCGGAGGCACCGGGCGCATCCTGAACTTCGCTGGGCATCGCCTCGGACATCCTCATTCTATCGCTGCGCCGGTTCGGTCGGCAGCGTTGTATCCTCGTCCAGGGCCTTGCGCAGCCAAAGCTTTTTCACGCCAACGAAGCTCGCCGCCAGCAGCGGTCCCGACAGGATCAGGCCGAGCATGCCGAAGAGGCCGCCGAAAAGGCCGACGCCGAGCACGAAGAGGGCGGGCGGGATCTTGACCATGCGCCCTTCGACGTTTGGAGCGATGATGTTCGACTCGATCTGCTGGATGCCGACGAAGAGCAGCACCGTCCAGAGCACCGTGGTGAGCCCGTCGGTCGCGGCGAGCAGCAGCGCCGGGACGGCGCCCACGATCGGGCCGATGATGGGGACGAATTCAGTCAGTCCGGCGAAGATGCCAAGGGCAAGCGGCGTCGGCAAGCCAAGCAGCCAGGTCCCGAGCCCCGAAAGGGCGCCGATCAAGACCATCGAGATCAGCTTGCCGAGCAGCCAGAGCTGCAGGGTCTCGCCGATTTCGACCATGGTCTCGTCGACCAGCGGGTGCTTGGCTGGAGGGAACAGCTTGACCGTGCCGCGCCGATAAAGGCCAGGGTCGGCGGCAAGGTAGACGCCGGCGACGACCACCAGTACCACGCCCACGACCGCGTCGACGATCGAAAGCCCGTAGGCGGCGAGCCAGCCCGTAAGGCGCGAGACGAGCGCGCCCCTGACACCCTGGACGTCGTCCACGGAGACTGTGGACGAGGCGTTCGGCCGAGCACTGGCCGGCATTTCGTCCGACGCCGTTGCATTCGCGGCGTCCCCTGGCTCGATGCCCTCCGCGACCTCGATGCCCCAGCGCTGCTCGATCGTCATCGCGGCTTGCGGCAGGGCGCGCCAGAGCTCGCCGAACTGGCTCTGCACATGCGAGCCGACCAACCATCCGAACCCGCCGATCAGCGCGAGGATCGCGGCGACCGTGAGGCCGAGCGCCCAGCCCCGCGCGATCGGCACCAGCCGCCGGATCTGGTCCGCGAGCCCCAGGAGCAAAACCCCCAGCAGGACGGCGGCAAAGGCCGTGAGCAACGCGAAGCGCACCCGCCAGAGCAGGTACGCCGCCGCAACGATCGCCACCGCGACCAGCACGCGGGTGGCGAACGACCAGAGCGGATGCTCGCTCCTGCTCGGATGCGGGCTGGCCATTCGGTCTCCGCGAGTTTGCTTCCGTGGAGCGGTAAGCCGGACGGACGGCCTGTGGTTCCAAGTTGCTGCCGAGGGGAGCCGATCAGACCGTGTAGCGCTCGGCCTCTGCGCGCTTCAGCTCCAGCCCGAGGCCCGGCCGAGACAGGTCGGGGACGATGCATCCGTCCTTGGGACTCGGGGGCCCCGTCGAAGAACATCCGCTCGATCCTGACATGATCGTGGAACCACTCCATGTGGCGCACCTGCAGCCCCGCGCAGGCGACGTGCAGATGCAAAGCCGGCGCAGTGTGCGTCGACAGCGGCAGCTCGAAGGTGTGGCACAGCGCGTCGGCCATGAGGAACCCGGTAAAGCCCGCGCAGCGCGTGGCGTCCGCCTGCAGCACGTCGGCAGCACCCCCCAGCACCAGCTCGCGGAAGTCGCGCATGTGGTAGGCGTATTCGCCCGTCGTCACCTCGATCGTGGCCGGCATCCGGTCGCGCATCAGGCGCATGCCCTCGATGTCGTTCGAGGACACCGGCTCCTCGAACCAGCTGACGCCGAGCGGCGCGCAAGCCTCGGCGAAGGCCAGCGCCTGCTTGCGCGACAAGGCGCCGTTGGCGTCGACGAAAAGGCCGACACCGTCGCCGATCGCCTCGCGCGCGACGCGCACGCGCTCGAGATCGCGCCCCGGTTCTCGCCCGACCTTCATCTTGACATCGGGCAGGCCATCGGCGGCCCAGCCGCCAAGCTGCTCGGCGAGCTGCCGGTCGGTGTAGGAGGTGAAGCCGCCGCTGCCGTAGACCGGCACCGCGTTGCGCCGGGCGCCCAGCAACTGGACGACCGGCACCCCCAACAGCTTTCCATTCAAATCGTGCAGGGCGACGTCGCAGGCGGCGATCGCCGCGGAACAGAGGCCCGGGCGCCCTAGGTTGCGGATCGCGTGCACCATGGCGTGCCAGCGGGCTTTGGTCGACAGCGCGTCCTGTCCCGACAGAACCTCGGCGAGTTTGCCCGACACCACGCTCGCGGCCGCCTCGCTGGAATAGGTGTAGCCGAGGCCCGAGACGCCGCCGGCGCCGATCTCGACCAGGACCAGCGTCGTCGAGTCCCACTCCAGCGTGCCGTCGGATTCAAGCGTCTCGGTCGGGACGCGAAAACACGCGCACCCCGACCGACTTCGATCGGGAACGCTCTCGCCCTTGCCCGGCTGATCCGACACCGCCGCCACCTAGAAGCAGGGAAAGGCCATGGTCGTCATCAGCGCATTCTCGGCCTGTCGCGAGTTCGAGGCGGGTGTGCTGCGCGACGACCGGCACGTCCGATTCGATGACGCTGGCGAAATCGGTCCCCTTGGGCACGGGCTCGGGATCGGTCAGGTTATTGAAGCGGACATGCGCCGTCCGACGGGCCGGCACCGTCACCCGGTAGGGTCCGGCGGGCTCGCGGTCGCTGAAGAAGAGCGTGATCGAGATGTTGGCGTCACGGTCGCCGGCGTTGAGCAGACTGACCGTCTCGTGGCTCAGCATCTCGGGCTCCGGGCCGTTGCTCCGGGTCGGGATGTAGCCTTCCGGGATCGCCCATCGGCGGTGGCCGAGCGCCTCGGTCATGGCAACCTCCTCTAAAGTGCCAGCAGCGGCAGGCCGGTCTCGGGATCGGTTTCGCGGCGCAGCTCGGCCGGCGTCTCGGTGACGACGACCTCCAGCGTCGGGCGCACATGCGCCTCGAGCAGGTGCCCGCCGAACGCCTGGCCGCTGCGCTTGGAGACCACCGCGTGCGGGTGCAGCTTGGCCTCGCCGTCCTTGGTGGCGAAGTTGCCGACCAGCGTGACCAGCTCGACCTGCTCGTCGATGCGGATCCGCTCGTACTCCTTCCGCTCGATGTCGAAGAAGCCCAGCGTCACGTCGCTGAACGCGCCGAGCCCCGTGAAAGCGGCGGCAGTGATCCCGTGCTCGCGCGCGAAGGAAAGCAGGCTCTCGACCGCCTCCTCTCCCGTGTCGAGGACGACGACGAACCGGCGCTCGTCACCACCGGACAGCTGTTTGATCTGCATTCGAGCACCCCGCGGGCGTTGACTGTCACCTGGACGGTGCGGCGCCAATATGAACCCCGGATCGGCGTCGGGGCCGCGCCTGCTTATCTGCGTCAACCCGGCCGGCCGGTCGCCGTTCCCTCGCTGAAGCCAGAAGCGATCCATGCCGCTTCTGTGGCGACACGCCCGTCCGCCCCCCGAGGATTGTGCGAACGGCGTCCGAAACACCTTGAATAACCTTCCCCCATGGCCGAACGCTCGAACCGGCGCATCAGCATGCCATGGAGGGGGAGAAATGATGATCAGACGCATCGCCTGCGTGACGCTCGCCGTCGCGTTCCTGCAAGCCTGCGAGACGACCGGTGCCACCAGCGGCCAAGCCGAGGGCACCCTGCAGCGCATCGCTGCGTCCGGCCAGATCAATCTCGGGGTCCGCGAGGACAGGCCGCCTATGTCGTTCCGCGACCAGTCGGGAAACTTCACCGGCTATTCGGTCGATCTCTGCGCCTCGATCGCCGAGGGGGTGAAGAGCCAGCTCGGGCGGAGGGACATCGCGGTCAACTATGTGCCGCTCACCGCCGAGACGCGGTTCGACGCGCTGACATCGGGCCAAATCGACATTCTTTGCGGGGCCACCACCAAGACTCTGGGCCGCGCCGAGCAGGTCGGGTTCACCCAGCTGACCTTCGCCACCGGCGCCTCGCTGATCAGCCCGGAGGGCCGCGGGGTCAAAGGCCTGGCCGAGCTGCGGGGCAAGCGCGTCGCCGTCACCGAAGGGACGACAACGATCGACGTATTGCGGCGCGCGCTGGCGACGCGGGCCATCAACGCCGAGATCGTACCGGTCGATTCCGCCGAGGCGGGCATGGCGCTCCTCGACAACAATGCCGTCGCCGCCTTTGCCGCCGACCAGGTGGTGCTGATCGGCCTGGCGATGTCGCGGCCGTCGGACAAGACCTACGCGATCTCGAACGAGCTCTACTCGTTCGAGCCCCTCGCGCTGGCGATCCGGCGCGGCGATCCCGATTTTCAGCTCGTCGCCGACCGTGCCCTGTCTCAACTGAACCGGACGGGGCAGATCGGCGACGTCTATTCGCGGTGGTTCAGCCGCTTTGCCCAGCAGCCGCCCGATGCCGTCATCGCCGTCTATACGCTCGGCGCCACGCCCGAATAGCCGACAGGTCCGGGCCCGGCGCCTTCACCTGTCGGCGCCGGGGCTGAA
Organism: uncultured Alphaproteobacteria bacterium; assembly: GCA_963822985.1. Classification (GTDB taxonomy): domain Bacteria; phylum Pseudomonadota; class Alphaproteobacteria; order Rhodobacterales; family Rhodobacteraceae; genus Thermohalobaculum. The sequence continues at coordinate 231,886 of CAWGJU010000008.1, forward strand.
CGGATGCGCCTCGACCAGACGGCACGACAAAACTGGCATCCGTTCTCGTTTCATTCTAGTCTCGGCGAATGGCCGATTCCGTCCTCGCCCTGCAGCCGGGCATCCTGATTGCGCGCGGCGTCTGCCGGATGCTGCTGGACATGGGGCTGACACCGCTGGTCGAGGTGCCGACGCGCAACGGCCGGCGGATGGATGTCTGCGCGCTCGGCCAGGGCGGCGAGGTCTGGTGCGTCGAGGTCAAGTCGTGCCGGGCGGACTTCCAGTCGGACGGCAAGTGGCCCGACTATCTCGACTGGTGCGACCGGCTTTTCTTCGCGGTGCCCGCAGGCTTTCCGGACGAGCTGCTGCCGCCCGAGCATGGCCTGATCCGGGCGGACCAGTGGGGTGGCGAGGTGCTGCGCCATGGTGTCGAGGCGCGCCTCGTCCCGGCGCGGCGCAAGGCGGTGACGCTGCGCTTCGCGCGGCTCGCGGCCGAGCGCGTGGCCCGCGGCGTCCTGCCTCCGACCGGCGCTTGATGGGCGCGTGAAGTGACCGTCGCGACTGGCCGTCGCGGCCGCGCCTGCTAGTCTCTTCCGGGACAGGAGGAGCGCATGACCGTTCAATCCCACTGGTCGGATGGCGAGGCGCGGCAGGCGGGGGCGGCGGCTGCCGTCCACCGTTACCTGCGCGCCGCCGTCGAATGCATCGACGCGAGCTTTGGCGAGGGCTATGCCCGCGAACACCCGGAACTCGTCGCGACCATGGTTCAGTGCATGACGGCCGAGGCGGGGGTCGCCACCGGCCGCGAGGCGCACGAGCAGGTTCTGGCCCTCGTGCAGCGCGTCAGCCGCGAGACGAACGAGACCATCCTCAAGATGAAGCCGCGCCTCTTCGGCTGAGGGCCCGCCGCGGTTCGGCGGGATTCGACGCGGCCTCAGCCTCGCCTCACCAGCCCGGCGGCGGCGTGAAGCGTCGGTACCCCTCCTCGATCAGCTCCGCCATCCGCAGACATGTCAGGTCGTCAAAGCGCCGCCCGACGATCTGCACGCCGACGGGCAGGCCCGCATCCGTCAGCCCGACCGGCGCGACCGTGCCCGGCAGGTAGAAAGCGCAGGGGTATCCCGCCCAGAACAGCTGGTCGGTGGTCGGCACGCGGCGCCCATTGACCTCGATCATGCGGTCCGGCCGCTCGCCCGCGTGGTCGTGCGGCACGGCGGCCGAGGCGGCCGCGGGGCACAGCATCAGGTCATAGGTCTCGAAAAATGCCTCCCAGCCCGCCATCAGCGCGTGGCGGCGCTCGTTCCAGCGCAGCCAGTCACGATGGGCCATGGTCTGCGCCTCCCACATCCGCACCTTATAGGTCGTACGGTCCGCATCCGGCGGCACCGCGTCGAGCTGGCCGCGGGCATCGGCAAGCTGCGCGTCCGTCAGTCGCTTGGACGTCGCGGCGCGCAGCAGGCGGATATAGATCTCGTGCGCCTCCTCGCTCGAGAAGCCGGGGCGGGCGTCCATGTCGACGGTCGCCCCCTGCTCTTCTAGCCACCGCCCCAGCTTGGCGATCGCCTCCTGCACCGGCCGGTCGACTTCCGCGACCGGGTCGCTCAGCACGACCGAGACGCGGAAATCCTCCAGCCGCGTCTTGCGGGGCGGCGGGAGCCGAAGCGCCCAGGCGCGCGCCTCCGGCCCGTCGGCGCCGGCGAGCAGGTCGAGCGCGAGTCGCAGATCGGCCGCCGAGCGGGCGAGCGGCCCGACGACCGCGATGTCCGTCTGGCTCAGATCGCCCGGCAGCGCCTGGCCGCGGCCCGAGATGATGTCCCAGGTCGGCTTGTGGCCGAAGACGCCGCAGTAATGCGCCGGGTTGCGGATGGACGCCCCGATATCGCTGCCGACCTCGAGCGCGCTGAGGCCCGCGGCCAGCGCCGCCGCCGAGCCGCCGGAGGAGCCGCCGGGCGATCGGGCGAGGTCCCAGGGATTGTTCGTGGTGCCGTAGATCGCGTTGAAGCTCTGCCAGTCGGCCAGCATGAAGGGCACGTTGGTCTTGCCGAAGATGACGCCCCCGGCCGCGCGCAGCCGCTCGACCACGGCCGAGTCGGCGTCGGCGACGTTCTCGCGGAACTCCGTGTGGCCCCATGTCGTCGGCGCGCCGGCGATGTTGAAGGACTCCTTCACCGTCATGGGCAGGCCGTCCAGCGGCCCCAGCGCCCTGCCCTCGGCCCGTCGGCGGTCAGAGGCATCGGCGTCGGCCCGCGCGCGCTCGGCGTCCGTCCAGATGATCGCGTTGAGCCTCGGGTTCAGGCGTTCGACGCGCGCGAGATGGTGCTCGAGCAGCTCGCGCGCGCCGATCTCGCGCGCGGCGAGCTTGGCCGCGAGCTCCGTGGCGGAAAGAAAGGCGAGGTCGGTCGCTTCGGCAATATCGGTCAAGGGCGCTCCTCCGGTTCTGCCGGCCGACCATGGACCGGGGCTGGGCACGAAGAAAGCCCGGCTGTCGACGACAGCTCATGCTCCGCTGCGCCGGCTCGACGGTTTTCGCGCGCAGGTCGTCGGAAACCCTCGGGCGGCGGCCCCGGCGCGATTGTTAAGCTCCCGGTCCGTGGTATACCAGAGCCCGCGCGACCGCAGCACCGGAGTCCAGAGCATGAGCGAGCCGATCAAGTTCACCCTCGACGGACAAGAGGTCGAGGCGCGGCCCGGCGAGACGATCTGGCAGGTCGCCAAGCGACAGGGCACGCTGATTCCGCATCTCTGCCACAAGGACGCGCCAGGCTATCGGCCCGACGGCAACTGCCGCGCCTGCATGGTCGAGATCGACGGCGAGCGCGTGCTGGCGGCGTCCTGCATCCGCCAGCCCTCGGCCGGCATGATCGTCCGGTCCGAGAGCGAGCGGGCGATAAAGTCGCGCAAGCTGGTGACCGAGCTGCTCCTGGCCGACCAGCCGGCGCGCGAGATGGCGCACGACCGCTCGGCGCATTTCTGGAAGATGGCCGAGCTGCAGGGCGTGGCGACAAGCCGCTTCCCGGCGCTGGAGCATGATCGCATCCCGCTGCTCGACGGCAGCCATGCCGCGATGCGGGTCAACCTGGACGCCTGCATCCACTGCAACCTTTGCGTCCGCGCCTGCCGCGAGGTGCAGGTCAACGACGTGATCGGCATGGCCGGGCGCGGGCATGACGAGAAGATTGTCTTCGACTTCGACGACCCGATGGGCGCCAGCACCTGCGTCGCCTGCGGCGAATGCGTGCAGGCCTGCCCGACCGGCGCGCTGATGGAGGCCAGCGCGCTCGACGCCGAGGAGCGGGGCGATTCGGCGGACTATGACCGCGAGGTCGCCTCGGTCTGCCCCTATTGCGGCGTCGGCTGCCAGCTGAGCTTCAAGATCCGCAAGGACGGCGACGGCCGCGAGCGCATCGCCTGGGTCGACGGCATCGACGGCCCGTCGAACGAGAACCGGCTGTGCGTCAAGGGCCGTTTCGGCTTCGACTACATCGCCCACCCGCAGCGCCTGACCAAGCCGCTGATCCGCCGGCCGGACGCGCCCTCCAAGGGGCTGAACGTCGACCCGGCCGACCCATCGACGCATTTCCGCGAGGCGAGCTGGGACGAGGCGCTCGACGCCGCCGCCGCCGGCCTGGCCAAGATCCGCGGCTTTTTCGGTGGCAAGGCGGTGGCGGGGTTTGGCTCGGCGAAATGCTCGAACGAGGAGGCGTATCTCTTCCAGAAACTGATCCGCACCGGGTTCGGGCACAACAATGTCGATCACTGCACGCGGCTCTGCCACGCCTCGTCGGTCGCGGCGCTGATGGAGAACGTCGGCTCGGGCGCCGTCACGGCGACCTTTAACGAGATCGAAAACGCCGATGTGGCAATTGCGATCGGCTGCAATCCGATCGAGAACCATCCCGTCGCCGCGACCTATTTCAAGCAGTTCGCCAAGCGCGGCGGCAAGCTGATCGTCATCGACCCGCGCGGCGTGGGCTTGGGCCGGCACGCCACCTACCGGCTGCAGTTCCGGCCGGGGACGGATGTCGCCCTGCTGAATGGCATCATGAACGTCATCGTCGAGGAGAAGCTCTACGACCGGAACTATGTCGAGGGCTTCACCGAGGGCTTTTTCCAGCTGCGCGACCACCTCAAGGACTTTCCGCCGGACAAGGTGGCGCCGATCTGCGGCGTCGACGCGGACACGATCCGCGAGGTCGCCCGCACCTATGCCGGGGCGAAGGCCGCGATGATCTTCTGGGGCATGGGCATCAGCCAGCACATCCACGGCACCGACAACGCCCGCTGTCTGATCAGCCTGGCGCTGCTCTGCGGCCAGGTCGGGCGGCCGGGCAGCGGGCTGCACCCGCTGCGCGGCCAGAACAACGTCCAGGGCGCGTCCGACGCCGGGCTGATCCCGCAGGTGCTGCCCGACTACCAGTCGGTCACCAGCCCGGAGGCGCGCGAGCTTTTCCGCTCGATCTGGAAGGCCGAGATCGACCCGCAGCCGGGGCTGACGGTCGTCGAGATCATCGACGCCGCCTATCGCGGGATCGTCCGCGGCATGTACGTCATGGGCGAGAACCCGGCCATGTCGGACCCGGATCTGGACCATGCGCGCGAGGCGCTGGCCCATCTCGACCATCTGGTCGTGCAGGACATCTTCCTGACCGAGACGGCGATGTTCGCCGACGTCATCCTGCCGGCCACCGCCTGGCCCGAGAAGACGGGCACGGTGACCAACACCAACCGCCAGGTGCAGATGGGCCGCAAGGCGGTGAACCCGCCGGGCGAGGCGCGCGAGGATTTCGCCATCCTCTGCCAGATGGCGCGCCGGCTGGGCCTCGACTGGGAATACAAGCACCCCTCGGACGTCTTCGCCGAGATGAAGATGGGCATGCCCTCCTTGCGCAACATCACCTGGGGCCGGCTGGAGGCGCAGGGCTCGGTCACCTACCCCTCGCTCAGCCCCGACGACCCCGGCCAGGCCGTGGTCTTCGCCGACGGCTTCCCGCGGGCCGGCGGACGCGCCAAGTTCACGCCGGCCAGGATCACCCCGCCGGGCGAGGTGCCCGACAAGAATTATCCGATGATCCTGACCACGGGCCGCCAGCTCGAGCACTGGCACACCGGGGCAATGACCAGGCGCTCGGCGGTGCTCGACTGGGCCGAGCCGGAGGCGAGCGCTTCGCTGCACCCCAAGACGCTGCGCCGCATGGGGGTCGAGCCCGGCGAGATGATCGGCGTCGAGACCCGGCGCGGTCGGATCGAGCTGATGGCGCGCGCCGACCGGGCGGTGGCCGAGGACATGGTCTTCATCCCCTTCGCCTATGTCGAGGCGGCGGCGAACATCCTGACGAACCCGCAGCTGGACCCGTTCGGCAAGATCCCGGAATACAAGTTCAGCGCCTGCCGGGTGGAAAAGCTGGGCGAGCGCGTGGCGGCGGAGTGAGGCCGCAGAGCGGGTTGACGACACGGGTTGACGGGCGCCCGCCGCGTGCGATTGTGGCGGGCGTGAGCCGCGAGGCGGGAGGACAGCATGGCCGACAAGGGCGTCTATATCTCGGAGCTGAAGCAGCAGCTGAAGGAGCTCGACCGCGAGATCGCCCGCTGCCGCCGCGAGGTCGACTCGGGCGCGCTGCGCGACCGCCCGCACGCCGCCGGCGAGCTCGCCGTTCTGCAGGACCGCCACAAGGAGGTGGAACAGCGCCTGGCCGAGGCGGAAAAGCGCGACGCCGAGGACTGGTCAGCCCTGCACGCCGGTTTTCGCGAGCAGCTCGACGGCATCGGGGACGCGCTGGAGCGGCTGTTCGGGCCGCGGCGGGGGTGAGTGGCAGCCGATGCCCACCGATCCGCAGTCGGCCCTTTCCACAGAATACCGGTAAAAACTCGCTCTCCGTTGAGTAGAGACTGCCCTTGAGAATGAACGCACAGGCGTGCACCTTTTGTCTGCTGAAATTCCGCGCGGGGCAGCGTCTTGCGCCCGGATTGCCGAGCGCATAGAAGCTCAAATCATAGCCGCAAGCAGCATGGCATTACATGGCACTCAAAGAGTTTTGGGACGCTTCACCGGAAGCCGTTCTGCGTTTAACAATACAACAAGTTATCAGCGCTGCAGGCGATGGAAATCTGCGCGACGGAAACGAGTGCTCGCTTCAGTTCCGTAATTACTCGGCAAAGTTTCCGGCGAAAAGCTTTCTGACTATGTCAGAAACTGCTTAGAAGCTTCTTTTAAGGATGGGGCTAGCCTTACAGGATTTAATCAACGAGATGGGCAGGCGGCTCGGATTTGAAGTTGAGGACGGCCTCTATCGCGGAAAACCTAGCGTTATCGGCGTCGATGGCGTTTGGAGAAGCAAAAGTGGCAGCGATATAATAATTGAGGTTAAAACAACTGACTACGTTACAATATCACTTGATAAAATTTCTTCTTATAAGAGACGCCTTATCGGCGAAGGGAGGGCCTCTCCAAGAATCGTCTATCTTGATTGTCGTTGGACGAGAAGACACTGGCGCGATCGAAGCGCAGATTCGGGGGCTCCCGTTATGCTTGGGAGATGAGATTGATTGGAGCCGATCGGCTGGATTCCCTTTTGCAAATCAAAGAAAAGTCTGATGACGACCGCACGGTTCTACAAATTCAAGAGTTACTTAGACCATTCGAGTACACAAAGGTTGACAGGATTATAGACGTAATATTTACGGCAGCTCAAGACGTCGAGCCGGTTAAAGAAATCGATAGCCCCATAGAAGCAACAGAAGATCCTGCAGAACCGGGAGCGGGGCCGACTCGACGCTATCGTCAGGTCCGCACCGATCGAGATTTATTGAACAAAACCCGAGCAAGTGCGGTAAACGGCCTGGGCCATAAGTTAGGAGTTATACTCCAGCGACATCGCCAGACCCTCTTTTGGACGCCCGACAAGACCGTTCGAGTATGTGCGGCGGTCTCAAAACGATATGAGAGTACCTACAAACCATATTGGTACGCTTACCATCCCCATTGGGATACCTTCCTTGCGGATGGGAGCGACTCATTTTTCGTTCTCGCCTGCATGGACAAAGACCGGGCGTTCGCAATTCCTCACGCGCTGGTGCGCCACCATCTGTCTGACTGCAGCGTCACAGAAAGAGAGAGCGGCAAAAGCTATTGGTACATCGCGTTGAGCCACGACGGTGCTGGTCAAGTTATTTGGGATCTTACAAAAGTTCAAAAGAAGGTAGATCTTTCACCGTTCGAGTTCCCGCTGATGTCGACCGTCAACGCCCCCAGTCTTGAACTCTTCGGCAGCTAATCCACCAAGCGTACGGTGTGTGCAATCCACCGCCAAGGGCGCCGTGCATGGCGGGGCGCCGCTTTCGCGGGGTCGGCACCCACCCTACGGGCGCCCGCTCGTCGCGGAGGGCCATGAGGGTGGCGGCTTCGGCCTTGGCGGCCTCGTGCTGGGCCTTCATGGCGGTGCGCCAGCGGATGCTCTGCAGCTTGGGGTGGGCGCCCTCGACGCGGTAGCGGCCCATCGCCACGCGGGTGACCAGCTTTTCCCCGGCGAAGCGCGACAGCATCGAGCCGACGAAGACGGTCGGCGCCTCGTGGCCCAGGCGCTCGAGATGGGCGCGGGCCTCGGCGTTGGTGACGATGCCGTCGCGGCGCTCGGCCAGCAGTTCCAGCAGCGCAAAGCGGCGCGGGTCGCGCGGCGGGCGGCCGGTGGGCTTGGTCTCGGTCCGCAGCCGCATGACGCGGAGGTAGAAGGGCTGGCGCTCGGCGCGCGGCAGCGTGTCGAGCGCCGCCTCGACCGAGGCGAGCAGGCGCTGGCAGGTGCGCTCGGCGCGGCCGGCGTCCTCGCGCAGCTCCTGCAGCCAGCCATGCTCGCGCTCGAGCTCGGCGACCAGCGTCTCGACGGCTGACGCAAGCGGGGACGGCGGCGGGGCCGCCGGTGGGGTGTCTGGCATGCTCGGGGTTCTCCTATGGGTTTGCGGAACCGCTCCGCAAACCGTTCGGCGAGCCCGGGTATGACGATCCTTGCTTAAGTCTTGCGTAATGCGATGCGGGGTTTGCCAAGGCCGTGTTTCGCGGGCCCGATGCATGTCCGGCCCGGCGTCACCCCCTCCCCATCCCTCCCCCACAAGGGGGGAGGGGGGGTGGGCGGTCGGCCCCGGATGATGGGGGGCCGGCCCGCCCTGCGGGTCACTGGCCGGGGGCGAGGCCGACGGGCTTGCCGACGACGACGACGGAGAGCTCGTCCGGCTTGAGCAGGCGCTTGGCGACGCGGTTGACGTCGTCGAGCGTGACCGCCTCGATCAGGTCGTTGCGCTTGTTGATGTAGTCGGCGCCAAGATCCTCCATCATCACGTAGACGAGGTAGCTGGCGATCTTGGCGTTGGTGTCGAAGCGCAGCGGGAACGAGCCGGTCAGGTAGGTCTTGGCCTTGTCCAGCTCCTCGGGCGTGACGCCGTCCTCGGCCATGCGGGCCCATTCGGCGCGGATGACGTCGAGGCTCTCGGCGATGCGCTCGTTGGCGGTCTGCACGCCGCCCATGTAGAGCTTGGCCGCGTCCATCTCGGTCAGGTAGGAATAGACGCCATAGGCCAGCCCGCGCTTCTCGCGCACCTCCTCGGTCAGCCGCGAGGAGAACCCGCCGCCGCCCAGGATGTAGTTCATCACATAGGCCGGGATGAAGTCGGGGTCGTCGCGCGCGATCCCCTGCTGGCCGAAGACGGCGACCGATTGCGGCACGTCCTGCTCGACGACGTGGATGCCGGGCGGGGGGAGCGTTTCGGCCGGCTGGGCCGCGACGGGCTCGCCCTGCGGGAGGCCGGCGACGAGGCGGTCGACGATCTGCCCGGCGCGCGCCGGGTCGACATCGCCGACGATGGCGATGTGGGCGTTGGCCCGGGTCATCAGCCGCTGCTGCGCGGCGCGCAGGTCGTCGGCCCCGATCGCCGCCACGCTCTCGCGCGTGCCCGATTGCGGCGTGCCGTAAGGGTGGTGCGGGAAGGCCTGCGCGTACCATTCCTTGCCGGCGACGTCGCGCGGGTCGTTCTCGGACTGGGCGATGCCCGACAGGATCTGGCCGCGCACGCGGGCGACGGGCTCGGGGTCGAAGCGCGGCTCGGCCAGCGCCAGGGCGAGCAGGTCGACGCCCTCGTCCAGCGTTTCCGTCAGGAACTGGCCGCTGACCTCGACGGAATCGCGGCCGGCGTCGAAGCCCAGCCGGGCCGAGATGTCGTCGGCGCGGTTGGCGAAGGCGACGGCGTCGAGCTCGCCCGCGCCCTCCTCCATCAGCCCCATGGTGAAGGTGGCGAGCCCGGCCTTGCCCTGCGGGTCGAGCCGGCTGCCGCCGTCGAAGCCCATCTCGAGCGAGACGATGGGGATGGCGTGCTCCTCGACCAGCCAGAAGTCCTGGCCGCCGGGGCTGGTCAGCTGCTGGATGTCGACGGCCGCCTGAACGGGCAGCGCGAAGGCGGCGCCGACGGCCAGGGCCGCGGCGGTGGCCATGCTTCTTGCGGTCGTGCGGATGGTCATCAGCTTCTCTCGCCTGCCGTGCCGCGGGTGCCCATCAGGTGGCCGGTCACGGAGGTCTCGGGGGTCAGGTACTGCTCGGCGGCGGCGCGGACGTCCTCGACGGTGACGCTGTCGAGCACCTCGGGCCAGTTCCGCACGTCCGCGACGCCGAAGCCCATGGCGAGCGCCGCGCCGTACTGGCGCGCCAGGCTCGACTGGCTGTCCTGGGCGAAAATGTAGGCCGATCTGGCGACGCGCTTGGCGCGGGCGAGCTCGTCCTCGGTGGGGCCGCCGGCCGCCATCCTGGCGAGTTCGGCGTCGATGGCCGTCTCGACCTCGTCCAGCGTGCGGCCCTCGGTGGGGGCGCCGTAGACGCTCAGCGTGGTCGCGTCGCGCGCCTGCGGCGAGTACCAGGCGCCCGTGTCGATGGCCAGCCCCTGGCCGATCTGCAGGCTCTGGCTGAGCCGCGAGGCGACGCCGTTGCCGAGGATCGCCGCCAGCATGTCGATGGAGGCGGCCTCCTTGGGGTTTTCCGGGTCGTAGGCCGGCACGAGGTAGGAGCGCACGAGGTAGTCCTGGCCGACCCGCGGGTCGGTCATCTCGAGGCGACGGGCGGCGCGCTGCGGCGGCTCCTGCGGCCTGGCGTCAGGCGGGTTGTCCGACGGCGCGAGCGGGCCGTAGTATTGCTCGGCCAGCGCGCGCACCTGCTCGGGCTCGACGTCGCCGGCGACGACCAGGATGGCGTTGTCCGGCGCGTAATAGCGCTGGTACCAGTCGAGCGCGTCCTGCCGGGTCAGCCCCTCCATCTCCTGCCGCCAGCCGATGACGGGGATGCCGTAATGATGGTTGAGGTACTGGGCGGCGTCCATCTGCTCGTTGAAGAGCGCGTCGGGCGAGTTGTCGGTGCGCGCATTGCGCTCCTCGAGGATGACGTCGCGCTCGGTTTTGACCTGGTCCTCGTTGATGCGCAGGTCGCGCATCCGGTCGGCCTCCATGCGCATGACGATCGGCAGCCGGTCGGCGGCGATGCGCTGGAAATAGCCGGTGTAATCATAGGAGGTGAAGGCGTTGTCCTCGCCGCCCTGCGCCGCGACCAGCTTGGAGAAGGCGCCGTCGGGGATCTCGTCCGTGCCCTTGAACATCAGGTGCTCGAGGAAGTGGGCGATGCCCGACTTGCCCGGCTTTTCGTCGGCCGCGCCGACGCGGTACCAGACCATGTGCGTGGCGACGGGGGCGCGGTGGTCCTCGATCACGACGACCTCGAGGCCGTTGTCGAGCTCGAAGGTGGTCACCGGCGGCTCGGCGAACACCGGACCGGCACCCACCGAGATGGCGGCGGCGGTCAGCGCCGCCCCGCTCAAGAGCTTGAGAGTCGATTTGTCCTCCTGGCCTCGTCCCGGGCCTCGCTCGCCATATAGGCGAAGGCGGGAGCTATTCGAAGGCGGGGTCGACCGTCGATAACGGTCTGTTGTTCGGCCGCCGGTCGAGGCCGATCTCGGGATATTGCGAGACCTCCTCGACCACCTCTCCCTCGACGACGATCGGGCGGTCGTTCGGGTCGATCGGCGCCGCCGCGACGCCTTCCGCCTGCAGCCGGCGCGCCTCGGCAGGCGCGTCGATCGCATCCTTGGGCGGCGCCTCGGTGGTGCCGAGCAGCTCGAAGATCGATGGCGGCTCGTAGGGCTCGTTCGAGTCCACCTTGTCGAGCGCCAGCGTCTGACGGATCTCCGGGTTGCTGGCGGCCACGTCGGCGGCGGCGAGCAGCGCCTGCTCGCCCTGGCTGGTGCCCGCCTCGACGGGCCGCGCATCTGTGCCGAGCAGCGCCAGCTCGGCGTCGCGGTTCGGCGTCGGGTCGAGCGGCGAGGCCTCGCCCAGGCGCGGCTCGGGCAGCGCGGCGGACGGCGGCATGACGAGCGGCTTGCGCGTGATCACCTGGAACTCGTCGGGCGCCGGCGGCTTGCTGCCGAGGACCACGAAGGGGTTGCCGATCGTGTCGCACCCGCCGAGCGCCCCCAATGCGCCCAGCGCGACGACGGCCGCTCCCACTCCATTGCGAATGTTCATTCGTTGTCTCCGGTTCTGGCGCGGCGGCGCATAATGACCAGGGGGGACCGCTCGCGCAATGCCCACGGCGTGGGCTTGGGGCTCACGGCCTGGGCTTGGGCCCCGTGTCAAGCCCTGAGCGCGATCCAGACGGCGCCGACGAAGATGGCAATGTCGGCGACGTTGAACGAGAACGGGTTCTGGATACCGCAACAGCTGGTGTTGAGGAAGTCCGCCACCGCACCGTAGCGCACGCGGTCGATGGCGTTGCCGATGGCGCCGCCGATGACGAGCCCGGCGCCCAGCGCCAGGGGCGGGCTCTGCCGGCGCATCACCCACCAGACGAGCGCCGCCGAGACGGCGACGCTGATCGCGACGAGAACCCAGCGCGTCGCCTCGGAGCCGCCGCCGAACAGGCCGAAGTTGACGCCGGTGTTCCAGGCCATCTTGAACATCAGGAAGGGCGGCAGCACCGGGACGACCAGGCGCTGCCGCAGCTCGAGCAGCTCGACGACATACCATTTCGAGAGCTGGTCCGCCGCCAGCACGACGACGGCTATGACGAGGATGATGCGGAGCACCGGGGGCGACTTCATGCGCGCCCCATAGCGCGTTACCGCGGGTGCGAACAAGCGGTCGCTGGGGAGGGGGCTCGGCCTCAGCCGTGCACCACCCCCTGGCAGCGCGCGCAGAGATGCGGATCGGCCATCTCGCCGACCTCGGGCAGGATGCGCCAGCAGCGCTGGCACTTCTCGCCCCCGGCCTCGGCCGGCACCACGGCGATGCCCGGCACCTCGGGCAGCCGGAAGGCCCCGGCCGGGGCCGGCTCGCCGGTCACCGCGATGCCCGAGGTGATGCAGAGATCCGCAAGGTCGACCGAGGCGAGCGCGGCGCGGGCGGCAGCGTCCTCGACATGCACCACCGGCGCCGCCTCGAGGCTGGCGCCGATGCGCTTTTCCCGGCGCTCGACCTCGAGCGCGCCGGTGACGACCCGGCGGATGCGCCAGATCGTCGCCCATTTGGCGGCGAGCGCGTCGTCGCGCCACTCGGGCGGCGTCGCCGGGAAGTCGTGCAGGTGGACGCTCTCCTCCTCGCCCGGGTGGCGGGTGAGCCAGACCTCCTCCATGGTGAAGGGGAGGATGGGCGCCAGCCAGGTGGTGAGGCGGGCGAAGACCTGCGCCATGACGTGCAGGCAGGCGCGCCGGCGCGGGCTGTCCTCCGCGTCGCAGTAGAGCGCGTCCTTGCGGATGTCGAACCAGTAGGCCGACAGGTCGGTCGTGCAGAACTGGAAAAGCCGCTGGTAGACGTCCTGGAAGTCGTAGCGGCGATAGCCCTCGCGCACCTCGGCATCGAGTTCGGCCAGCCGGTGCAGCACCCACCGCTCGAGCTCGGGGCAGTCGGCGGGCGCGACGGCTTGGTGCGCCCCCTGCCCTCCAGCGTCCTGGCCCAGCGCGCCCAGCATGTAGCGGAAGGTGTTGCGCAGACGGCGATAGCTGTCGGCCGCGCCCTTGAGGATCTCGGGGCCGATGCGCAAATCGGCCGTGTAGTCCGATTGCGCGACCCACAGCCGCAGGATGTCGGCGCCGTACTGCTTCATCACGTCCTGCGGCGCCACGCCGTTGCCGAGCGCCTTGGACATCTTGCGCCCCTGCTCGTCGAGCGCGAAGCCGTGCGTCAGCACGCCCTCGTAGGGCGCGCGGCCCCGCGTGCCGCAGGCCTGCAGCAGCGAGGAGTGGAACCAGCCGCGATGCTGGTCGGTCCCTTCCAGGTAGAGCGAGGCGGGCCAGGTGCCGTCGGGCCGGTCGCGCAGCGCGAAGGCGTGCGTCGAACCGGAGTCGAACCAGACGTCGAGGATGTCGCTCACCTGCTCCCAGTCGGCGGGGCTGACGCCCGCGACATTGCCGAGGAAGCGCTCCTTGGCGCCGTCGGCGAACCAGGCGTCGGCCCCCTCCTCGCGGAAGGCGGCGATGATGCGGCGGTTGACCTCGTCGTTGCGCAGCACCTCGGCACCGTCGGGCGTGCGGCGCATGAAGCAGGTCAGCGGCACGCCCCAGGCGCGCTGGCGCGAGAGGACCCAGTCGGGGCGCTGCTCGATCATCGCATGGAGGCGGTTCCGGCCCGTGGGCGGGGTCCACTCCACCAGTTCGTCGATCGAGGTCAGCGCCCGCTGCCGGATGGTGTCGCCGTACTGGCCCATACCGTCGTCGAGCGGCTTGTCGATGGCGACGAACCATTGCGGCGTGTTGCGGAAAATCAGCGGCGCCTTGGACCGCCAGCTGTGCGGATAGCTGTGCGTCAGCCGCCCGCGCGCGATCAGCGCGCCGGCCCCACCGTCCTCTCGCTTAGCCGCCAACTTGTCGATGACGCGCTTGTTGGCGTCGCCCTCCTTGCCCTTGTGGTCGAGGATGACGGCGCCGCCGAAGAACGGCAGGTCGGGGCGGAAGCTGCCGTCCTCGAGCACGTTGTGCGTCATGGGCAGGCCGTATTTTTGGCCGACCTCGAAGTCGTCGGCGCCGTGGCTGGGGGCGGTGTGGACAAAGCCGGTGCCGGCCTCGTCGGTGACGTGATCGCCTGGCAGCAGGGGCACGTCGAAGTCCCATTCGCCGTTTGCGCCTTCGAGGCCGCGGAACGGGTGGGCGCAGGTGAGCGCCGAGAGCTCGTCGAAGCCTACAGGGCGAACCTTCTGCCAGCTTTCGACGCGCGCCTTGCTCATGACCTCCTCGGCGAGTTCCTCCGCGAGGAGATAAAGGTCGCCCGCCCAGGCCCAGTTGCCGTCCGGCGCAGCCGTTACGCGATAGAGTCCGTACTCAAGATCAGGATTAAAGCAGATCGCCCGGTTCTGCGGGATGGTCCAGGGCGTGGTTGTCCAGATGACGACATTCGCCGCTCTCAGCTCCTGTTGGCGCGCTATATCGTCGCCGATCTGATGTTGATCGACTGCCTGCGGAAGCACTCTGAGCACCGGAAACTTCACCCACACCGTGTGGCTCTGGTGGTCGTGGTACTCCACCTCCGCCTCGGCCAGCGCGGTCTTCTCGACCACGGACCACATCACCGGCTTCGAGCCCTGGTAGAGCGTGCCGTTGGCGATGAACTTCATGAATTCCTCGGCGATCACCGCCTCGGCGTCGAAGCTCATCGTCAGGTAGGGGTGGTCCCAGTCGCCGATGACGCCGAGGCGCTTGAACTCGTCGCGCTGGATGTCGACCCAACCCGCGGCGAAGGCGCGGCACTGGCGGCGCAGCTCGTTGACCGGCACCTCGTCCTTGCTGCGGCCCTTGGCGCGGTACTCCTCCTCGATCTTCCACTCGATCGGCAGACCGTGGCAGTCCCAGCCGGGCACATAGCGGCTGTCGTGCCCCAGCATCTGCTGGGAGCGCACCACGAAGTCCTTCAGCACCTTGTTCAGCGCGTGGCCGATGTGCAGGTGGCCGTTGGCGTATGGCGGGCCGTCATGCAGCTCGTAGGGCGGGCGGCCCTGCTTGGCGCGCAGGCGGTCGTAGATGCGCAGCTTCTCCCACCGGGCGAGCCAGTCCGGCTCGCGCTGCGGCAGGCCGGCGCGCATGGGGAAATCGGTCTGGGGCAGGCGCAGCGTCGGCTTGTAGTCGACGGCGTCCATGTCGGCGGTATCGCTCATCGCGCACCTCGGGGTCGGGCAGTGGTGGGCAGGATTCGGTCGGTGGGCAGAGCGCAGCCACCTGTGCCCCGGCGCCGCGTCAGCGGGCCGGGCCGGTAATGAGGATGGCGAAAAGCGCCGTCATGCGCGCGCATATACCCCCGACGGCGCCCCCAGTCCAGTGAGGTGTCCAGTCAGGCGGCGATGCGCACCGGCAGGCGCAGGATGCCGTGGATGAAGTTCGAGCGCTGGCGCACGGGCTCGCCCACCACCTCGATCCGGTCGAAGCGGCGCAGAAGCTCTTCCCAGAGGATGCGCAGCTGCATCTCGGCGACATGGTTGCCCATGCAGCGGTGGATGCCGAAGCCGAACGAGGTGTGGTTCCTGGCGTTCGCCCGCGCGATGTCGAAGCGGTAGGGCGCGTCGAACTTCGCCTCGTCGCGGTTGGCCGAGACGTACCAGAGCACGACCTTGTCGCCCTCGCGGATCTTGCGGCCGGCGATCTCGGCGTCGGCCAGCGCCGTGCGGCGCATGTGCAGGATCGGCGTCTGCCAGCGGATGATCTCGTGCACCATGTTGGGGACGAGGCCCGGCTCGGCGCGGAGCCGCTCGTACTGGTCGGGATGCTCGTTCAGGGCCAGCAACCCGCCCGAGATCGAGTTGCGCGTCGTGTCGTTGCCACCGACGATCAGCAGCAGCAGATTGCCGAGCAGGTTCAGCGGCTCGCTCGGCAGATCGCGCGTGTCGGGATGGTGCGCCATCAGCGAGAGGAAATCGAAGCGCGGCTCGGCGCCGGCGTGATCGGGCGCGCGCTCGTGCCAGAGCCGGGTCAAGACATCGAGGCACTCCATCAGCACGCGCTTGCGCTCGTCGTGCGGCACCCCGGTCGCGCCGACCTGGGAGGTCGCCGTCGCCATGTCGGACCAGCGGGTCAGCAGGTGGCGCTCCTCCCAGGGGAAGTCGAAGAGCGTCGCCAGCATCTGCGTCGTCAGCTCGATCGAGACTTGGGCAACCCAGTCGAATTCCTCGCCGCGCGGCAGCCGGTCGAGGATGGCGCCGACGCGGGCACGGATCTGCGCCTCAATCTCGCCCAGGCGCGCGGGGCCGACGGCGGGCATCACCGGCTTGCGCCACCGGCTGTGGATCGGCTCGTCGGCGGCGATGAAGTTGTTGAGCTGGAAGTCCTCGAACCGGTCGCCGACGAAGATGCCGGCCTTGGACGAGAAGACCCGGTGGTTCGTCTCGACGCCCAGGATGTCCTGCCACCGCGTGACGGACCAATAGGGGCCGAACGGGCTGCCGGCGCAGAAATGCACCGGGTCCTCGCGGCGCACGCGGTCGAAGAACGCCCAGTGCGTACCGGCCTCGAAGCGCCGCGGATCGGCGAGGTCGAGGCGCTCGAGCGGCACGGTGGCCGCGTCATCGTCGATCATGAAGTCATGCCGGGCGGATGAACATGCGCTCGCTTTGCCTGCCCTCGTGGTCGACGCCGCGCAAGGCGCGGTAGGCGTGCCAGGTACCGTGACCGAGAAGCGGGAAGACCAGTATCAGCCCCAGCCCGAGCGTCGCGACCGAGGCGAGGAACAGCGCCAGCACGATCGCCCCCCAGGCGAGCATGACGCGGAGATTGTTCCAGACGATGGCCATGCTGATGCCGAGCGCCGACATGGCGTCGGTGTCCTCCTCGATCAGCATCGGCATGGCGAAGACGCTGATGGCGAAGGAGAAGGCGGCGAAGAGCGCGCCGACGGCGCCGCCCACCAGCAGCAGACCCCAGCCCTCCGGCATCAGGAACAGCATTGGCAGGATCTCCTCGGTGCCCGGGAACGGGACCAGTCCGAAGAACAGCGCGTAGATCAGCACGGCGGCCCGCATCCACAGCAGGAAGAGCGCCAGCAGCAGGACACCCATGAAGAACGCCGAGTACAGCGATCGCGGCCGGACGAAGATCATGGTGGCAAGCCCGATGCGATCGCCGTGCTCGAGCCGGCGGCTCTTCTCGTAGAGGCCGCCGGCGACGAGCGGCCCGATGATCATGAAGCCGGCCAGCGCGGGAAAGAGCACATAGTCGAGCTCGAGCTTGAACAGGAACCAGACGATGAAGGCGGAGAGCGCGAAGACGCCGAGGCCGTAGACGAGGCTCGGCAGCGGATTGGTCCACATGTCGCGCCAGCCAGCGCGCAGCCAATCGAAGGCGGTGTGCCATGGCAGGTTTCGCGCGCGGGGGTTCTCGCGCGGCAATGGCGGCACGACCTCCGGGATCATCCCGCCGGCATGCGGGTCGTCGGGAGGCGGCAGGCCGGTCCGGTCGCTCAACATGATGAGTTCGCCGCGCGGAACTGCCCGGCGCCCTGGTGAGGAGCCTTGAGATGGGGAACGCAGTCGGGCTGCGACGAAAACGAAACGGCGATCAGGTGCGCGTTGGCTCCGACGAAAACGGAGAGGACAATGCTGGAGAGAGCGAGCGCGACGATCCGCGAGCGGGACCAGAATGGCGGGTGATCAGTCGGGTGGCCGGGGGTGCGGGCGGGCGTGCGGGCGGTCACGGCTCGGTCCTCCTCGCCAGCTGCTGCAGATAGAGCGTCATGATCTTGCGGTCGGCCAGACTCATGCGGTCCTCCCAGGCGGGCATCCACCCCTGCCTGCCATTATGCACGGTGTGAAACAGGGAATCGGCGTCCCCGCCATAGAGCCAGAAATCGTCCGTCAGATCAGGCGCGCCCATCTCCTTCAGGCCCTTGGCGTCCTCGCCGTGACAGGCGGCGCAGTTCTCGGCGAAGATGCCGGCGCCGGCGGCCAGGCGCACCGGGTCGACCCCGGTCTCGGCGTCGGAGAGCGACATGATGTAGTCGACCACGGTCCTGACCTCCTCGCGCGTCAGGATGGCGTCGCTGCCGAAGGCCATCATCTGCGAGACGCGCGTCTCCGGGTGCGGCGCGTTGATGCCGACCCTGAGCGTCTCCATGATCGTCTCGTCCTCGGCGCCCCAGAGCCAGGCGAGGTCGGTCAGGCTGGGGAAGCCGGGGCCGCCCTGCGCCCGGGCCCCGTGGCATCCCGAACAGTTGTCGGCGAACAGCACCGGGCCGGTCTTGGAGACGATTTGCATGAGCCTCGGATCGGCCCGGATCTCGTCGAAGCTCTGCGCCTCGATCGCCTCGACCCAGTCGGCGCGCGCGAGGCGCAGCTGGCGCACCTTCTTCTCGACCCTCTCCTGCTGGTCGATGCCGAGCACGCCCTTGGTGTAGCTGTTGATCAACGGCCAGGTCGGCATCAGGATCCAGACGAGCAGCGCCCAGAGATGGGTGATGCCGATGAACCACCAGACGGCGCGCGGCACGCGCGTGTTCAGCTCGGTGATGCCGTCCCATTCATGGCCGGTCGTCTCGTGCCCGGTCAGCGGGTCGCGCTCCCTTACCGACATGGCCCGTCCTCGTCGTCCAGCACGCTCTTGGCGGCCTTGTCGAAGCGTTTGCCCAGGGACGGCCAGAACGCGTAGAGCGTGACGACCACAGACATGGCGATCAGGTAGAAGAGCCCGAATGTCTTGGCGAGCCCCACCAGGAATTCATGCGAGATGTCCATCTTCTACTCCGTCATCACCTGGGCTGGAGGCCGGATCGGCTCGGGTATGTCCGTCAGCTGACCGAGTATCTGGAGATAGGCGACCAGCGCATCCATCTCGGTCACCCGGCCGTCGATGCCGTCGAAGTAGCGGATGTTCGTCTCGTCACCATAGCGCTCGACGACGCCGTCCACGCGCGGACTGTCCGGCCGCGCCTGGGCGAGAGCATCGGCGGCCGCATTGGCGATCATCGCGTCGGTATAGGGCACGCCCACGCTGCGCAGGGCCGCGAGCCGGTCCGGCAGGCTCTCGACCTCCAGCAGCTCCTCCGCCAGGAAGGGGTAGGCCGGCATCACCGATTCAGGCAGCAAATCGCGCGGGTTCAAGAGGTGCATGACGTGCCAGTAGTCGGAGTACTTGCCGCCGATCCGCGCCAGGTCCGGCCCGGTGCGCTTCGACCCCCACAGCATCGGGTGGTCGTACTTGCTTTCGACGGCGAGCGAATAATGTCCGTACCGGTCGACTTCATCGGCCAGGGTGCGGATCATCTGGCTGTGGCAGGCATAGCAGCCCTCGCGGATGTAGATGTCGCGCCCGGCCTGCTCGAGCGGCGTGTAGACGCGCATGTCAGGGGCGTCCTCGACCGTCTCGTCGATGGTGAAGAGCGGGGCGATCTCGACGACGCCCCCGACGCTGGCGGCAAGGATGATCCCCACCGTCAGCCCCATCGAGTAGCGCTCGACCCGGTAATGCCCCCGGGCATGCGCCTCGAAGAACCAGGCGAAGGGCTTGAGCAGCGGCCTGAGCAGGTTCCGGAACATCGCGCTACTCCGCAGCCGAAACGGTGGGCTCGGCCGCCTCGGAGCCGGTCGGACGGTCGAAGGCCGGCCGCTTCATCGGCGCGCCCCTGATCGTCATCCAGACGTTATAGCCGGCGATGATGGCGCCGATCAGGAACAGCAAGCCGCCGACCACGCGCGCGACGTAGTAGGGATGCATCGCCAGCATCGTCTCGTAGAAGGAATAGCGCAGCGTGCCCGCATCCGTGTAGGTGCGCCACATCAGGCCCTGGACGATGCCAGAGTTCCACATCGCGAAGATGTAGATGACGACGCCCGCCAGGGCGAGCCAGAAGTGCCACTCGACCAGCCGCCAGGAGTACATGCCCTCGCGCCGCCAGAGCAGCGGCGTCACCGCATAGATCGACCCGAAGGTGATCAGCGCCACCCATCCCATGGCGCCCGCGTGAACATGGCCGACGGTCCAGTCGGTGTAGTGCGAGAGCGCGTTGACCGGCCGGATGGCCAGGAAGGAGCCCTCGAAGGTCGAGATGCCGTAGAAGATCGCCGCGACCATCATGAAGCGCAGCGTGGCGTCGTCGCGCACCTTGTGCCAGGCGCCGTTCAGCGTCATCAGCGCATTGCCCGCCGAAGCCCAGGAAGGCACCAGCAGCATCACCGAGAAGGTCATGCCCAGCGTCTGCACCCAGTGCGGCAGCGCGGTGTAGTGCAGATGGTGCGAGCCCGCCCAGATATAGAAGAAGACGATCCCCCAGAAGCTGAGAATCGAGAGCCGGTAGGAATAGATCGGCCGCTCCGCCCGCTTGGGCAGGAAGTAGTAGAGCATGCCCAAAAAGCCTGCCGTCAGGAAGAAGGCGACGGCGTTGTGCCCGTACCACCATTGGGTCATCGCGTCCTGCACGCCGGCGAAGGCCGGGTAGCTCTGCGCCGCCGCGAACGAGGCCGGCACGGCGAGGTTGTTGACGATGTGCAGCATCGCCACGACCAGGATGAAGGCCATGTAGTACCAGTTGGCGACGTAGATGTGCGGCTCGTTCCGGCGCGCCAGCGTCCGCATGTAAAGGACGAAATAGGTCACCCACACGACCACGAGCCAGATGTCAGCGTACCATTCCGGCTCGGCGTACTCCTTGGACTGGGTGATGCCCATCGGATAGCCGGTGACCGCAAGTATGCAGAACAAATTATAGCCGAGCAGCACGAACCAGGGGCTGATCTGGTCCGGCAGCCGGGCGCGCGAGGTGCGCTGCATGACGTGGTACGAGGTCGCGATCAGCGCGTTGCCGCCGAAGCCGAAGATGACCCCGGTGGTGTGGACGGGTCGCAGCCGGCCGAAGCTCGACCAGGCGGCGTCGAAGCGCAGCTCCGGCCAGGGCAGCTGTGCGGCCACCCAGACGCCCATCGCCATGCCAAAGACGGCCCAGATCAGCGCCAGGACGATGCCGGCCTTGGTGGGATCGTCATAGTACGAGGCGAGCCGCTCATCGCCGGGCTCGGGATCGGACAGCCGGTTGCCGACGAGGAAAAACAGCACCGCGCCCGCGAGCAGCACGATCCAGCCGTGCACGCCCATGGGATCGTCCTGCCCGACCACCGCCATCAGCAGCCCGACCAGCCCTGCCACGACGCAGATCAGCATCGCCGCCCGGCGTTCGGCACCCGTCAGCTGTGCGATCATCGCGTCGTCTCCTTCGGCAATACGTCGGAAGAGGGCAGTGGCGCGTCCTCGTCGAAGAGGATGCGCTGGCCGTCGCCGTCGAGGTCCTCGAACTGACCGTTCTGCAGGCTCCAGAAGAAGGCGCCGAGCCCGACAAGTCCCAGGCAAAGGGAGACGGGGATCAGGAGGAAAAGAATGCTCACCTCCGGCCCCCTGCGGCCGCGCTCGCCCCAGCAGCGCGGAAGGTCGAGCGAGCTTTCGGCACCGGCGCGCCCGCGCCGATGATCAACCACCTCTGCACCATCACCTACTCCACGCGTCTCGGTCCGTTGACTTTTCAGCGCGCACAGGCGGTTCCCTGCGTGCCGGCAGCCGACTTAGCTGAATGTCCCGATTCGGCACTCCTCGTCCACCTCTAGGCGCCCTTTGCGGGACCTGTTTGATCATGCGTCGCGCGGCTGACCTGGGCCGGCGCCACGCGGTGCGGGAAAGGTCGAGCGAGAGAGGATCTTGCCTTCGGCGTCCACGGTCAGCCGCAGCGCCCTGCCGTCGCAGAACAGGGTGAGCCGGAACCGCCCCGCGTCCTCGTCGATCCCGGTCTCGCACCGGCTCGTGATCTCGCCGGTCCGCATTCGCACGTGCACCGAAGCGGCGTCGATCCCGAGAGCCGCTCCGACCAGCGCGGCATCGATGACGAAGCCGTCCGCCGTGACTTTGATCTCCGGCATGTCCTCCACTCCGCGCTGATCGTCAGCCGGCCGGCTGCGCGGCCCGCCGGGGCAGCGCGACGTCCGCGAGCGTCGAGCGGTCGAGTTCGGCCAGGAACGCCGCCTCGGCAGATCGCAGCCGGCCCTTGAGACGGCAACACCCCTCGATCGTGCAGCCACCCCCGTCGCGCGCGAAGCACTCGACCAGCGGCTGGCCTGCCTCGAGAAGGCGGACCACCGCGCCCAGCCGGATCGCGCCGGGGGGGCGCGCGAGGATCGCGCCGCCACCGCCGCCGCGGCGCGTCGCGACGACGCCGCCGGCGGCCAGGCGCTGCATGACCTTGGCGAGGTGATTGCGCGAGAGGCCGAACTCGGCGGCGAGATCGGCAGTGGAGACAGCGCGCTCGGGCTCTGCCGCCATGCGCATCAGCGCCCTGAGGCCATAATCGGTGAAGGAGGTCAGGCGCATTGTTGCCGCCGATGAATTGGCATTTACAATACCGATTAACCTGGCTATCGCAAGATCGCAACAGCCTATCGAACGCAGGGGCTTGAATGCCGCAGAACGCTCATTCACGCATTCCGGTGCGCTCGGCCCGTCCGGCGATGACTGCCGAACTGGTGGCGGCGACGGGCCTCGACGAGGAACGCCTGACCGCCCTCGTCCACCGCTTCTACGGCAAGGTCCGCGCCGACCCGCTGCTCGGGCCGGTGTTCGAGGCGCGCATCGCGGACTGGAAGCCGCATCTGGAGCGGATGGTCGCGTTCTGGTCCTCGGTCGCGCTGATGACGGGCCGCTATCACGGATCGCCCGTGGCGAAGCACGCCCGGCTGCCGATCCGCTGGGAGCATTTCGAGCGCTGGCTGCGGCTGTTCCGCGAGACCGCGAACGAGACCTGCTCGCCCACGGGTGCCGCGCATGTCATCGAGCGCGCCGAGCGCATCGCGCGCTCGCTGCATATGGCCTCCGAGGACACCGCGGGAGCGCGCCACGACGGCGTCCCGGTCCTGCGATCTCCGCGCCGGTGATCGCGCGCGCACGCGCGCATTGAAGATCCCGGCGCCTGCGACGCCGAAGGTGTCCTAGGCTGAGATAGCAGCCAGGAGGGAGGGCCCTGCTGCGGGCCAACCCAGGCGCGCGTTGCCGGCGCCGCAGTCACATCAGAACATGTCCTCGACGCGCCAGTTAATCGGCACCTCCGGACTGCAGGCTTTTGTTTTGGCAACGCGAGGACAAGGCGCACGACGCGAGCCACGTCCGGGGGGTGCGTGACTTCGGCGGCCGGCCGGTGACAGGCGAAGACCATGCCAGCAGGCCGCGGCGTGGCGCAGCTGCGATGGTTCGTGCACGGTCCGGGAAGCCGTTGCGGGTTGCGCATCCTCGCCGCTATGGGTTGTCTCTAGCGAACGAAGACAGGGAGGATCGGATGAAACTCGCAATTTCGGCCTGGGCGCTCGCGGCCGCGCTGACGGTACCGGCGGCCGCCACGGCGCAGACGCAGATAGAGTTCTGGCATGCCTTCACCGGACGCCTCGGCGAGCTGGTCGCCGAGCAGGTGAAGGCCTTCAACGAAAGCCAGGACGACTACACCGTGAACGCCACGCACAAGGGCAACTACTCCGAGACGCTCAACGCCGGCATCGCGGCCTTCCGCGCCGGCGAGCAGCCGCACATCCTGATGGTCTTCGAGGTCGGCACCGCCACGATGATGGCGGCCGAGGGCGCGATCGAGCCGGTCTACAAAGTCATGGAAGCGTCCGGCCTCGAATGGAACCCCGACGCCTATATCGGGGCCGTCAAGGGCTACTACACCGACACGCAGGGCAACATGCTGTCGCTGCCCTTCAACTCGTCCACCCCGGTGCTCTGGGTCAATCGCGACGCGCTCGAGGCGGCGGGGATCGACCCGGACACGGACCTCGGCACCTGGCAGAAAGTGGACGATGTCCTCGACAAGCTGAAGGAAGCCGGGCACGCCTGCCCGCTGACGACGGCGTGGCAGAGCTGGATTCAGCTGGAGAACCTGTCCGCCTACCACAACGTGCCATTCGCGACGCAGGAGAACGGCTTCGCCGGCCTCGACGCCGAGCTCGTCTTCAATGGCCCGGTGCAGGTCCAGCACATCGGCCAGCTCGGCGAGTGGGCCAAGGAGGGCAAGTTCGTCTACACCGGCCGCCGCAACGAGGGCGGCGCCAATTTCCGCGGTGGCGAGTGCGCGCTCTTCACCGAGAGCTCGGCCGGCTATGCCGGCATCAAGGCCGAGGCCGACTTCGACTTCGACGTCCGCCCGCTGCCCTATTGGGAGGGCGTCGAGGGCGCGCCGCAGAACACCATCATCGGCGGCGCCTCGCTGTGGATCATGAGCGGGCACGAGCCGAAGGACTACAAGGGCGTGGCCGAGTTCCTGAACTATCTCTCCTCGCCCGAGGTGCAGGCCCAGTGGCACCAGGACACCGGCTATCTGCCGATCACCACCGAGGCGGGCAAGCTGACGCGGGCGCAGGGCTTCTACGAGGCGAACCCGGGCACCGATGTCGCCGTCAAGCAGATGACCGCGCGCGAGCCGACGCCCCTTTCGAAGGGCATCCGGCTCGGCATGTTCGACCAGATCCGGACGATCATCGACGAGGAGCTCGAGGCGGTGTGGGCCGGCGACAAGGAGGCGCAGGCGGCGCTCGACTCGGCCGTCGAGCGCGGCAACCAGCTGCTGCGCCGCTTCGAGCAGGCCAGCCGCTGAGCCTGTCGGCGCCCCGGCCCTGCCGGGGCGCCCGCTTGGACACAGGTGCCTGGACACAGGGTCCCGCATGGAAAAGCGCGTCACCTTCAAGGGCAGCCTGCTGCCGATCCTGCTCGTCCTGCCGCAGATCGCGGTGACGGCGGTCTTCTTCTTCTATCCGGCAGGGGAGGCGGTCTGGCGGTCCCTCTTCATCCCCGATCCGTTCGGGCTGTCGATGCAGTTCGTCGGGCTCGGCAATTTCGAGTTCCTGTTGTCCGACCCGTACTATCGCGCCTCGTTCGTCACGACCGCGATCTTCTCGGCGCTGGTGACAGCCGTCTCGATGGGGGTGGCGCTTTACCTCGCGGTGCTCGCCGACCGGCTGATCAAAGGCTCGGGCACTTATCGCACGCTGCTGATCTGGCCCTATGCGGTCGCGCCCGCGGTCGCCGGCGTGCTCTGGCTCTTCATGTTCAACACCCGCATCGGCGTCGTCACCTGGTATCTCGGGCTGCTCGGCTACGACTGGAACCACGTGCTGAACGAGAACGAAGCCATGGCCCTGGTGGTCATCGCCTCGTCCTGGGGCCGGATCAGCTACAACTTCCTGTTCTTTCTCGCCGGGCTGCAGGCGATCCCGCGCTCGGTGATCGAGGCGGCGGCGATCGACGGCGCGCACTTCTGGACGCGGTTTCGCACCATCGTCTTCCCGCTGCTGTCGCCCGTGACCTTCTTCCTGCTGGTGGTCAACATCGTCTATGCCTTCTTCGAGACCTTCGGCGTCATCCACACCATCACCGGCGGCGGGCCGCAGCAGGCGACGACGATCCTTGTCTACAAGGTCTATGCCGACGGCTTTGTCGGCCAGGATCTGGGCTCGTCCTCGGCGCAGTCGGTGATCCTGCTGATCGTGGTCAGCCTGCTGACCGTCATCCAGTTCAAGTTCATCGAGCGCAGGGTCCACTATTGACCTTTCGCGACCCCCTCGCCCAGACGGCCGAGCCAGTGCGGCGCGGCAAGGAGCCGCCGCCCGGCATGGTGGAGCGGCGCGGGGCGGGGCTGTGGCTGACGCATCTGGGGCTGATCGTCGGCGTGCTCTTCATCTTCTTTCCGATCTGGCTCGCCTTCGTCGCCTCGACGGTGACGCAGCCCGAGATCGCCCGTCCGCCGATGCCCCTGTTGCCGGGCGGCCATCTCGTCGAGAACTACCGCAAGGCGCTGGTCTCGGGCATCAATGCCCCCGTTGCCCTGATGCTCTTCAACTCGGCGGTGATGGCGCTGGGCATCGCGCTCGGCAAGATCGCCATCTCGCTGCTCTCGGCCTTCGCCATTGTCTACTTCCGCTTTCCGGGCCGGATGGTTTTCTTTTGGCTGATATTCCTGACGCTGATGCTGCCGGTCGAGGTGCGGATCGTCTCGACCTACGAGGTGGCGGCCAATTTCGGCCTGCTGAACAGCTATCCCGGCCTGATCCTGCCGCTGATCGCCTCGGCGACCGCGACCTTCCTGTTCCGCCAGTTCTTCCTCACCGTGCCGGACGAGCTCGCCGAGGCGGCGCGGGTGGACGGCGCCGGGGCGATGCGCTTCTTCTGGGACATCCTCCTGCCGATGAGCCGGACCAACATCGCCGCGCTCTTCGTGATCCTCTTCATCTATGGCTGGAACCAGTATCTCTGGCCGCTGCTCATCACCACGGACCCGTCGATGAACACGATCGTCATGGGCATCAAGCAGATGTTCCCCAGCGGAGACGACCTCGCCGACTGGCCGGTGATCATGGCGACCTCGATCCTCGCCATGATCCCGCCGGTCGTCGTCGTGGTCGCCATGCAGCGCCTGTTCGTCCGTGGCCTGGTCGAGAGCGACAAGTAAAATGGCCACCGTCACGCTCGGCGATGTGAAGAAGCGCTTCGGCCGGACCGAGGTGATCCACGGCGTCTCGCTCGACATCGCCGATGGCGAGTTCATCGTCATCGTCGGCCCGTCCGGCTGCGGCAAGTCCACGCTGCTGCGCATGGTGGCGGGGCTCGAGACCGTCAGCGAGGGCGAGGTCCGCATCGACGGCAGGCGCGTCAACGAGCTCGAGCCCATGCAGCGCGACATCGCCATGGTGTTCCAGAACTACGCGCTCTACCCGCACATGTCGGTCTTCCAGAACATGGCATACGGCCTGAAGATCGCCGGCACGCCGAAGGCCGAGATCGCCGAGCGGGTGGCGCAGGCGGCGCGCATGCTGCAGCTGGGGGGCCTGCTCGACCGCCGGCCGCGCGAGCTCTCGGGCGGCCAGCGCCAGCGCGTCGCTATGGGGCGGGCCATCGTGCGCAAGCCGGCCGTCTTCCTGTTCGACGAGCCGTTGTCGAACCTCGATGCCAAGCTGCGCGTGCAGATGCGGCTGGAGATCAAGCGCCTGCAGCGCGAGCTGGGGGTCACCTCGCTCTACGTGACCCATGACCAGGTCGAGGCGATGACCCTCGCCGATCGCATGGTTGTCATGAACGCCGGCCGTGCCGACCAGATCGGCGCGCCGCTCGACGTCTATGCCGATCCGCAGACCGAGTTCGTCGCGGGCTTCATCGGGTCGCCTCCCACGAACTTCCTCCGTGCCGAAGGATTGGTCGGCGACGCCCCCGAGGGAGCGCGGCTCGGGGTCCGGCCCGAGCACGCCTCGGTGGTGCCGCCATCCCGCAGCCGCATCCGCGGCCGGGTGCTCCATTCGGAACCACTGGGAGCGGAGACCTTGCTTCATCTGCAGTTGCAGGGGGAGGAGCTCTTTACCGTGCGCCGCGACGGCGCCGCCGAGACCTGGCCGGAAGGCGCCGAGATCGGCCTTTCCTGGCAGGATGCGCACGAGATGCTGTTTGGCCGCGATGGGCAGCGACTGCCGCACCGGCGCTTTGCCTGATCCAGCGATGACGAGAGAGAGGAACCAATTCCTTTGCCGTGTCGACACGCCGGAGGGCGTCAGACCAGGCCAGCGAGGTGGAGGAGGACGCCCACCGCCGCCGCGCCGCCGAGGACGGTCAGCATGCCGAGCCGGAGCCGGAACACGGCGAAAAGCGCCGCCGCAGAGAGGAGCGCCGCGGCCGGGTCGACCGAGGTGAGCACCGGCAGCTCCAGGCGCAGGCCTGCGCCCTCGAAGGCGCGCACCTCGTCGAAGACGACGTGCAGCGCGAACCAGACCGCCAGGTTCAGGATGACGCCGACGACCGCCGCCGTCACCGTCGCCAGCGCCGCCGACAGCGCCCGGTTGCTGCGCAGCCCCTCCATGAAGGGCGCGCCGAGGAAGATCCAGGCGAAGCAGGGTGCAAAGGTGACCCAGGTGGTGAGGAGCCCGCCGAGAACGCCGGCGGCGACCGGCGACAGCCCGCCGGGATCGCGGGAGGCGCCCATGAAGCCGACGAACTGCGTCACCATGATCAGCGGCCCCGGCGTCGTCTCGGCCAGGCCCAGACCGTCGAGCATCTCGCCGGGCGCGAGCCAGCCATAGGTGCCGACCGCCTCCTGCGCGACATAAGCGAGCACCGCATAGGCGCCGCCGAAGGTGACGACGGCCATCTTGCTGAAGAAAACGGCGATATCGATGAACACGCTGCCCGGCGGCGCCAGCGTCACGAGCCCCAGCACCGGCACGAGCCAGAGGGCGAGCGCGCCAGCGCCGGCGAGCAGGGCGGTGCGCCTCGCCTGGCGGGAAAGGGTGCCGATCTCCTCGCCAAGAAGCGTGCCGGCGTCGGTGACATGCGCCTTGCCGACCGAGCCGTGCCCGTCGCCGGGCTGGAAGGCGGCGATGCCGGCGCGCGCGGCCATCCAGCCGGTCAGCGCGGCCGCCAGCACGATCAGCGGGAACGGCACGCCGAAGGCGAAGATCGCGACGAAGGAGGCGGCGGCGACGCCGAGCATGGCCCGGTTGCGGATTGCCCGACCGCCGATCCGCACGACCGCCTGCAGCACGATCGCCAGGACGGCGGCCTTCAGCCCGAAGAACAGCGCATCGACGGCGCCGAGCTCGCCATAGAGCGCATAGATCAGGCTCAAAGCCATGATCGAAATCAGACCCGGCAGGACGAAGAGCGTGCCGGCGATCACGCCGCCCCGGCTCCGGTGCATGAGCCAGCCGATATAGGTGGCCAGCTGCTGCGCCTCTGGCCCCGGCAGCAGCATGCAGAAATTGAGCGCGTGCAGGAAGCGGCCGTCGCCGAGCCACCGCTGCTCTTCGACCAGGATGCGGTGCATGACGGCGATCTGTCCGGCCGGTCCGCCGAAGGAGAGGAGCGCTACGCGCGCCCAGACCCACGTCGCCTGACCGAGCGTCGGATAGGTGCTGTCGGCAACCCGGCCCGCCGCGGTCGCGGTCATGTCAAGCCTTCCCCAGCTGGCTCGGCTGTCACTCGTCTCGTCCGCCACTCCTAGTCAAGCGCGGTCGACCGTCAACTCGATGATCTCGGTCGTCATCTGCTCCTGCCGGGCTTGGCGGAAGTCGCGGCTCAGGTCGGCCGTGATGCGGCGCACGTTCGTCTGGGCGCGGGCCATCGCTGCGGCGCGGGCGGCGCTCTCGGCGGCGAAGCCGAGCATCAGCGCCTCGCAGACCTCGGTGAACGCGTACTCTTCGGCGAGCGCCAGCAACAACGCGTCGCGCGTCTGCGTCGTCAGCGGAGCGTGGTTGTGCGTCGGGGGAAAGCGCGAGAAGTCGAAGGGGACCAGTTGTCGCCTGACGAGACGTATCCCTTCGGCCTGGGCGTCGGCGAAGATGATGCCGACCCGGTCGTGCGAGGCCCGCGCGATGAGCGCAAAGGCGGCATCGACGATGCGGCTGGCGAGCGCCGGGATCTCGGCCGTGTGCGGCGCCATTTCGGTGGACCAGACGACGTCGCCGCTGCCGGCCCTGTCCGCCAGCGCCTGGATGGTGCGGCTTCCGACGACGATGAGATCGCGGTCCGGCACGCCGTGCTCCAGTGCCGCGCGGGCGATGCGCTCGCCGTATTCGCCGCTGAACCCCTGCGCGGCGCCGACGACGATCAGGAGCGACCGGCCGCCGGTGCGCGCCGCCGGCGCCGGCAGCTCGCCGAGGGCGCGGGCGAGCGCGCCCGCGACCGTCGCCTCGTGCGCGCGGACGGCCTCGAGATGCCGGCGTGCCTCCTGCTGGTGCGCGGCGGCGATGGCGCGGAGCGCGCCGACGATCCCCTCGATCTGGCGAATGTTGTCGAGCCGTGCCTCGATGTCCTCCGCGCGCTTCATCCCGCCTCGTCTCCGGGCTTGGCGACCTGCGCCGCGGCGGCGCGGATGCACTCGACCAGTGTCGCGCGCGTCTCCTTGTCCAGCGTGCTCGGGTCGCGTCGGAACGCCGCCAGCGCCGGCTCGGCCGCGATGATCGGCCCGAGCGCGGCCTTGATCTGCGGCAGCGCGGCGGTCGGTACGTCGTCGAGCGCCCCGTCCTCGACGCCCGCCAGCAGCGCGACCTGCTCGGACGTCCCGAGCGGCTGGAACCGGCCCTGCGCCAGCACGGCGCCGATGCGCTCGCCCCGAGCGATGCGCTTCTTCATGGCCGCGTCCCCGAAGCCCCCGAAGCGGGCGAACATGCGGAGCTCGAGATACTGCGCGTAGTCGAGGCGCACGCGCCCCGAGACCGCCTTGAGCGCGCCAGGCTGCGCCTTGCCGCCGACGCGGCTGACCGAGAGCCCGATGTCGAGGGCCGGCCGCTGGTTGGCGGCGAACAGCTCGGCCGAAAGCACGATCTGTCCATCGCAGATCGAGATCAGGTTCGTCGGTATGTAGCTGGAAAGATTACCGGCCTCGATCTCGGCGATGGGCAGCGCCGTGACAGACCCGCCGCCGAGCGCCCCCGACAGCTGCGCGGCGCGCTCGAGCAGCCGGGCATGAAGGTAGAAGATGTCGCCCGGATAGGCTTCGCGCCCAGGCGGCTGGCGCGAGAGCAGCGCGAGCTCGCGGTGCACCGCCGCGTGCTTGGTCAGGTCGTCGTAGACGATCAGCGCATGGCCGCCACGGTCGCGCACCCACTCGGCCATCGCCGTCCCGGCGAAGGGGGCGAGCCAGCGGAGCCCGGGCTCGGCCGTCGCCGGCGCGACCACGAAGATCGTGCGCTCGAACGGACCCTTGTCGCGCACCGCCTCGATGACGCGGCGGACAGCGCTCGCCCGCTGGCCGATTGAGACGTAGAGACAGACCACGTCGCTGTCGCGCTGGTTGAGGATCGCGTCGACTGCGATCGCGGTCTTGCCGGTCGCGCGCTCGCCGATGATCAGCTCGCGCTGGCCGCGGCCGATCGCGAACAGCGCGTCGACGGCCAGGATGCCCGTCTGCAGAGGCTGGGCGACGAAGTCTCGATCGACGATCGAGGGCGCGGCGCGCTCGACAGCCGCGCTCTCGGCGGCCGCGATGGCCGGGCCGTCGTCGAGCGGGCGGCCGAGCGGGTCGACGACGCGGCCGAGCAGGGCCTCGCCGACGGGCACCTGCAGCAGCTTGCCGCCGCGCTCGACGACGCTGCCGGCCGCGACGCCCTGCATCGGGTCGAGGAACACCGCCCTGACGCCCTCCCGGTCCAGCGCCAGCGCGAAGCCGCGACGGCCGCCTTCGAAGACGACGATTTCGCCCAACCGCGCCGATGGGAGCCCCGAGACCAGCGCGATGCCGTCGGAAATCTCGACGACCTCGCCGCGTTCTCGCGCCTCGGCACCGAGCCGGGCGTTCTCGATCCGCGAGCGAAGGTCGGTCAGCTCGGCGCCGTCCTCAGTGCCCATCGGCCATCGCCTCTGCAATCCGGGTCATGTCGTGGCGGATCGAGTTCTCGACGACGCCATGGCGGCCGCGCAGTTCGAGGCCGGCGATCAGGCCCCGGTCGACCTCGACCTGCGGCTCGGCAGGCAACCAGGGCGACAGCGTCGCGCGCGCCTCGGCAAGCTCTGCGTCGCTCAGCGCCCGCGGCGCTACCAGCCGCGGCGCCTCGGCGTCGAACAGTGCCTTCCGCTCGTTATCGGCCAGCCCGCCCAGGGTCTTGGCCAGGCGCGCGGCATAGCCGGTGACCCGCCTGTCCTCCGGCAGCTCCTGCATAAGCCGCTCGGCGATGACGACCGCAAGGTCGCGGGCGCGGGCCAGCGTCTCGGCGCGGGCATCGGCGCGCACCGTATCGGCGGCTTTGCCAGCCTCGGCCAGGATCGAGGCGGCCTCGTCGCGCGCCTCGGCGAGGATCGCGGACCGCTGCGCCTCGGCATCCTGTCGCGCCTTGTCGAGCAGGTGCCGGCGCGCCGCGGCAGTCGCCTCGGCCTCGGCGCGCGCGCCCTTCTCGGCCTCCGCGGCCGCCGCCTTGACAGCTTCGGCCTCCGCCAGCGTTCGTGCGACCGCCGCCTGCCGTTCCTCGATGATGCCGGCGACCGGGCGGAACAGGAAGCGCCACAGGATCGCCAGCAGGATGAGGACGTTGACGAGCTGGAACGCGAAGGTCGTCCAGTCGAAGTTCATGCGGGATCAGGCGGCGTAAGGGTTTGCGAAGAGCAGCAGCAAGGCGACGACGAGGCAGTAGATCGCCATCGTCTCGATCATGGCGAGCCCGACGAAGAGCGTGCGCGAGATCGTGCCCGCCGCCTCGGGCTGGCGGGCGATCGCGTCCATTGCGGCGGCCACGGCGCGCCCTTCGGCCAACGCCGGGCCGATGGCGCCGAAGGACACCGCGATGCTGGCCATGATGACGCTGAGGTGCTGGACGGTGATCATGCGCGGAGCCTCACGGTTTGCGCTGCGGCGCGCCCTCGCCGACGGCGGAGGCGATGAAGACGATGGCGAGCGTGGCGAAGATGTAAGCCTGCACCGCGCCGGTCAGCAGGTCGAGCGCCATCAGCGGGATCGGCAGCAGCAGTCCCGCCAGCGACAGCACGATGCCGACGACGAAAACGGCGCTCATGACGTTGCCGAAAAGGCGCACCATCAGCGAGAAGGTGCGCGTGATCTGCTCGATGAGGTTTAACGGCAGCATGACCCAGGACGGCTCGGCGAACCCCTTGAGGTAGCCCAGCACGCCGCGCGAAGTGACGCCGTACCAGATCGTGGCGAAGAACACGATCGCGGCCAGGGCGGCGTCGGTCTCGATATGCGCCGTCGGCGGCTCGACGCCAGGGACCAGCGACGACCAGTTCGCGGCCAGGATGAACAGGAACAGCGTGCCGATCAGAGCGCGGAAGCGCGCGGGCTCTTGCCCCACCGCCGCCCGGATCTGGTCGTCCAACGCGACGACCACGAGCTCCAGCACGGACTGGCCGCTGCCGGCGCGGAGCTTGACCCTGTGCGTGAGCAGAAACGACGCGAGCGCAAGGACGGCCATGAGTCCCCAGGTGATGAGGACGGGCTGGGTGACCGCGGCCGGGCCGACGAAGAAGGCGACCTGCGCCTCGAGCGGGCTCTCGACCATCACCGAACCCCGCGCAACGCCCGGGCCCGGCCCAGCATCACGCCCACGGCGGCGCCGATCAGCACCGCGGCGCCGGCGATGGCGCAGAGATAGAGGAAGAGCCCCAGCGCCGCGAGCCGCGCCAGCTGCAGCCCGACCGCCGACAGACGCCCATCGAGCATTCGGTCGGCGATGACTGCGAGCGAGCGGAAGTGCAGCAGCCCCGCCGCATAGCCGGCGAGAACGGCCAGCGGCATCTGCAGGGCTATGGGGAACGAGTCGAGGCTCATTGCTCGTGCATCCATCTGAACGCCAGCCAAAGCCCGAGCGCGGCGCCCAGCACCGTCAACGCGGCGCTGAGCGTGATCCCGGATCCGAGCGCCCTGTCCAGCCAGCTGCCCAGCACGACCCCGAGCAGCGTCGGACCGACGATGATCCAGCCGAGCACGCCGATCTGCGCGAAGCGCCTGCCGAGCGAAGGCTCGGGATCCCGCTCCCCTTCGGCGTGGCGCCGCTGCGCGCGGCGCGCCGCCTCGGTCATCCGGTCGGGTCCGTCCGGGTCGTCGCTCACTCGAAGACCTCCCGGAACGCCTCTTCCTCGCGCTTGCCGGTGCCGAGCATGCGGCCCATGATCTGCCGGATCGCCCGAGCGTGCAGGAGGGTCTGCTGGCTGCGCGCGCTGCGCGCGGCCTCGGCGCCCGCCTGGCGCTCGGCCGAGATCTGCTCCTCGAGGCTGCGCAGGTCGGTGCCCGTGACCGCCTCGCGGCAGGCGATCTCGACCTCGCGTCCGTCGTGGACGAGCATCACCCCGCCGCGCACGGCGCAATAGCCCCAGGGGCCGGCGGCGCCCCGCCAGCGGACCACGCCCGCCGCGATGACCGTGAGGAGATCGACATGCCCCGGCAGGATGCCGAACCCGCCGCTGGCGTCTTCGGCGCGGATCGAGGCAACCTCGGGTTCGCGCACGACGGTTTGCAGGGGGGTCGTGATCGTCAGCGTCAGCGCCGTCATGCCCGCGCCCCCGCGTCGTCGGCATCGCCCGCGCCCTCCGCCCCGCCCGCCCCGGCCGCATCCTCCCTTTGCCTCGCCTCGTCGAGGTCGCCGATCATGTAGAACGAGCTCTCCTGCCAATCGTCGCAGGCGCCATCGAGGATGGCGCGGCAGCCCGCGACCGTCTTGGCGACGGGCACCGCGCGTCCCTCCATGCCCGTGAAGGCGGCGGCGACGAAGAAGGGTTGCGTCAGGAAACGCTGCAACTTGCGCGCGCGGCCGACGATGACCCGCTCCTCGGCGCCCAGTTCCTCGACCCCGAGCAGCGCGATCACGTCCCTCAGCTCGCGGTAATGCTCGATCACCTCGCGGACCCGGGCGGCGACGCGGGCGTGCTCGTCGCCGACGACCAGCGGGTCGAGCAGAACCGATGTCGTCGCGATCGGGTCGACGGCGGGGTAGATGCCCTCTGCCGCGAGCTCGCGCGACAGCATCACCTGGCTGTCGACATGCGCGGCGATGGCGCCGACCGCGGGATCGGTGAAGTCGTCGGCCGGGACATAGACCGCCTGGATCGCCGTCACCGCGGCTGGCCCGACCGAGGCGATCCGCTCCTGCAGCTCGGCGACCTCGGTCTCGAGCGTCGGCTGATAGCCGACGCGCGATGGCATGCGGCCGAGCAGGCCGGACACCTCCGCGCCGGCCTGGACAAAGCGGAAGACGTTGTCCATCAGCAGGAGGACGTTGCGCTCCTCGTCGTCGCGGAAGTGCTCGGCGATGGTCATCGCCGTCAGCGGCACCCGCCAGCGCGCGCCGGGCGGCTCGTTCATCTGGCCATAGACCAGAACGGTCTGGTCCAGCACGCCCGAGCCACGCATCTCGTTCAGCATCTCGTGGCCCTCGCGGCTGCGCTCGCCGACGCCCGCAAAGACCGAGATACCCTCGTAATGCGCGACCATGGCGTGGATCAGCTCCATCACCAGCACCGTCTTGCCGACCCCGGCGCCGCCGAACATCGCCGCCTTGCCGCCATGCGCCAGCGGCGCGAGCAGGTCCAGCACCTTGATGCCGGTCGAGAACACTTCCGTCTGTCCGGACTGGCGCGACAGCGGCGGCGCGGCCCGATGGATCGGGCGCCGAACGAGGGTTTCCGGCAGCGGCTCGCCGCCATCGTCGATTTCGCCCAGAACGTTCAGCAGCCGCCCCAGGACGGCCTTGCCGACCGGAACCGTGAGCGGCCCGCCAAGCGCCACCGCTTCCAGTCCGCGCCACAGCCCGTGCGTGTCCTGCAACGCCAGCGCCCGCACGTCGTGCTGGTCGAGATGCGCCTCGACCTCGAGCACGATGCGGCGCGCGCCGTCGCTGATCTCCATCGCGTCGTGGATTTCCGGCAGCGGCCCGTCGACGTGCAGGTCCAGAACCGGCCCGCGCACCGCCACCACGCGCGCACGGGGTCGCGCACCGGGTCGGACACGGGGCCCATCAGGGTCGATGCTGTTCTGCTCCGCCGACAAAGCTGCCTCCGAGGCTGGCGCCCCCGCGCTCCCGCCCTGAGAGAGCAGCGATCGGACCTGTCCGCGTTGACATGCATCAAGCTGCCCGGGCGCAAGCGACGGCCACCCGTGTTGCGGCTGCAGCGATGATCGCGCTCGTCACGATGATCGGCGGTCGTCTCATTCCCGGCACGCGGCCGGTCATGCGCGGCGGGACAGCCTCACATCCTGCCCTTCCACGGCACGAGGCGCCGTTCGAGCCATCGCATCAGCATGTCGAAGGCGTAGGCGATCGCCGCGATGATGACGATGCCCATTATCACGGTCGGCGTCTGGAGGAACTGCGAGGCGGTGAGCACCATGTAGCCGAGGCCATGCGTCGCCGCGACCATCTCGGCGGCCACCAGCGTCGTCCAGCCAAAGCCGATCCCGATCCGCATCGAGGTGAGGATCTCGGGCATCGCCGCAGGCAGGATCACCTGGATCAGCACCTGCCAGCGGGACGCGCCCATCGAATAGGCGGCGTGGATCTGCTCGATGGCCGCCGAGCGGACGCCGGCGCGGGTGCCGAGCGCGAGCGGCGCGAAGATCGAGAGAAAGATCAGCAGCACCTTGGACAGCTCGCCGATGCCGAACCAGATGATCATCAGCGGCAGGTAGGCGAGCGGCGGGATCGGCCGGTAGAACTCGATCGGCGGGTCGAAGATGCCGCGCGCGACGCGGCTCATGCCCATGGCGAGACCGAGCGGGATGCCGACGGCGCAGGCCAGCAGGAAGGCGCCGAACACCCGCAGGAAGCTCACCCAGGTGTGCTCGAACAGGGTGGCGCCGGCGAAGCCCTCGGTCGCCGTCGTCAGGAAGGTGTCCAACACCGCGACGGGCGAGGGCACGAAGAGCGGCTTGACCCAGCCGAGGCCGGTAACGAGCGACCAGAGCCCGATCAGGATCAGCGCGCTGACGGCCGAGATGAGCAGGCTGTCGCCCGAGCCGGGAACGCCATAGGTTTCGCCCGGCCGGGCCGGCCGTGCCCGCATGATCGCGCCGAGCCGGCCGCCCGATGCCACCTTGAGGCCGGCGACGGGCTGGGTGCCGGCGGCCGGCGCGGCGGCGCGCTCGGCCAGTTCCGAACGGTCAGACATGATCGCCTCCCACGGCGCGCTCGTCACCGAAGATGATCGCGAGGA
This sequence comes from uncultured Alphaproteobacteria bacterium, assembly GCA_963822985.1. Classification (GTDB taxonomy): domain Bacteria; phylum Pseudomonadota; class Alphaproteobacteria; order Rhodobacterales; family Rhodobacteraceae; genus Thermohalobaculum. The sequence continues at coordinate 268,504 of CAWGJU010000008.1, forward strand.
CCTTCTCGCGCATCTGAATGAAATCGGCCGAGGCCTTCACCGCGCGGGCGTCGCGGCTCTCGAAATAGCGCTGGCAGAAGTCGAGCGCGAAGGTGTGCGTGACGCGGCCGGGGCGCGGCGACATCACGACCAGCCGCGAGGCCATGAACAGCGCCTCCTCGACGCTGTGGGTAATGAAGAACACCATCTTGCCCGTGTCGCGCCAGATCGACAGGATCAACTCCTGGGCGTTCTCGCGGCTGAGCGCGTCGAGCGCGCCGAGCGGCTCGTCCATCAGCAGGATTTCCGGGTCGCTGGTCAGCGCGCGGGCGATGCCGACGCGCTGCTGCATGCCGCCGGACAGCTCGTAGACCGGCCGCTTCTCGAAGCCCGCGAGGCCGAGAAGCTCGAGGTAGCGACCGGCGGTCGACAGGCGCGCGGCGCGCGAGACGCCCTGCAGCTTCAGGCCGAAGGCGACGTTGTCGATGACGTTGAGCCAGGGCATGAGCGCGTGGCGCTGGAAGACCACCGAGCGGTCCGCGCCCGGTCCGGTCACCGGTGCGCCGTTCAGCCTGATCTCGCCATCGGACGGTGCGAGAAAGCCCGCCATCAGGTTGAGGAGCGTCGACTTTCCGCAGCCCGAGGCACCGAGCGCCACGACGAACTCGCCGCTCTCGACCGTCAGCGACACGTCCTTCAGCGCCTGCACCGGGCCCGTATGCGGCCCGGCGGGGAACTCGAGACTGACATGGTCGATGTCGAGATGCGACATTGGAGCCCCCGCCCGCAATCTTCGTGTGGCGGCGCGGCCCCCGGCGACCGAGGCGCCACGCCGGGCGCGCTATTGCCGTGCCGCCTCGAGGAATTGCGGGTCGACGAAGCCGGAGTAGTCGTCGAGCGCCGCTGGAATCTTCTTCTGCGATTTGAGGAACGCCGCCGTGTCCTTCAGCGTGCCGGCGATGCCGCCGCCGAGCCACTCGTCCGAGAGCTGGGTGGAGATATCAGGGAAGACATAGCCCTTGAGCGAGACGGGGATGTCCTGCGGGTTCGCGCCCGTGCGCCCGGCGATGGTCTGCACGGGCTCCGACTCCGGCGTCCAGGCGGCCGGGTCTGCATTGTACTGGTTGAACGCCTCGTCCATCGCCTTGACGAAGGCGACCAGGAAATCCGGATTCTCTGCCGCGAAGTCGGTGTTCACCACCCAGGCGTCGAAGGTCGGCTTGCCCTCGACCTCGTCGGCCGAGACGATCCGCTTGCCGTTCTCGGTAATCTTGCTCTGCACCGGCTCCCAGACGAAGGCAGCGTCGATCTGGTCCTGCGCCCAGGCCGCGGCGATCTGGTCCGGGCTCATGCCGAGGATGGTGACCTCCGACGGGTCGACGCCGGCGTTCTCGAGCGCGCCGAGCAGCGAGAAGTGCGCGGTCGAGGCCAGCGGCACGGCGACGCGCTTGCCCTTGAGGTCCGCCAGCGTCTCGATCCCGGTGCCGTCGCGCGCGATCAGCGACTTGGCGCTGCCGATCACGTCCGACAGCATGAACATCTCGATCGGCACGCCCTGCGTCGCCGCGATGGCCAAAGGCGACGAGCCGAGCTCGGAGAGCTTGATGTCACCCGAGGCCATGGCGGCGATGACGTCCGTGCCCGCCTGGAACTTGCGCCAGTCGATCGTCCAGCCGGTCTCCTGTTCAAGCTGGTCCGAGGCGGCGACCAGCTGCATCGGCGTCGGATTGCCGAAATGGCCGATGGTGATCGTCTTGTCGGCGGCCAGCGCGGCCGCGCCGCCCAGGGCGACGGCGAGCGCCGCGGTCGCCACGCCGCGAATGAGTTGTCCCAGCATGATGCTCTCCTCGTTGCTTTGCATTTTCCGCCCCCTCCCATCCTCCGGGTGCTGCGGGCGGATCATGCCGCCCCGGAGGTTCTGCTCGCCCCGCACACGCTGCCGCTTGGCTGATCGCACCTTTCGCCACACACTCTGCAAGGCGTCCCGCCCCCTGACCCCCGCAAGGCCGGCGGCCGACGATAGGCAATGCAGAGGCCGATCACAACGCGGTGTGCATCGGAGGCGGGGCGCAGGAGAGTTCCACCGAGCCGTCAGGCCGAACGGTAGAGCTTGGTCATCGTGAACTCGCGGTGGCCGAGCGCCTCGGCGCAGGTCAACCGCCCGTTCGCCACGCGCTCGATCATCTCGATCAGCGCGTCGCCCGCCTGCTCGATGGTCTGCTCGCGGGTCAGGATGCCCGTGACATCGACGTCGATGTGCTCGGACATCGTTCGCAGCGTCCGCGGGTTGCCCGAGATCTTGATCACCGGGACGATCGGGTTGCCGACGACATTGCCCTGGCCGGTCGGGAAGGTGTGGATGACATAACCCGCCGCCGCCATCAGGGTCACGCATTCGGCGGCGGCCGACGACGTGTCCATGAAGTAGAGCCCTGGCCCCTTGGCCGGCGCCTCGGCGGGACCGAGCGCGTCGATATAGGCGCACTCCCGGCCGATCTTTTCCAGGTTGCCCAGCGCCTTCTCCTCGATCGTCGTCAGCCCGCCCAGGATGTTGCCCTTGGTCGGCTGGCTGTCGGAAAGATCGTCGGTCTGGTGGGCGAAGATGACCTCGTCCTGGTACGCCTGGAAGATCTTCATGAACTTCTCGCCGGCCTCGGGCGTCGCCGCGCGCTTCACGCAGAGATGCTCGGCCCCGGTGATCTCGGAGGTCTCGCCGAAGACGCCGGTCAGGCCCTGCGGGATCAGCTTGTCGTACATGTTGCCGACGGTCGGGCACGAGGCGAGACCGGTCGTGGTGTCGGACTCGCCGCATTTGGTCGAGACCCAAAGCTCGGAGACCGGGCACGGCTCCTTCTGCAGCTCGCTCGCCCAGTGGACGAACTCCTTGGCCTTCCAGCTGGCCGCCCGGATGGTCTCGAGGTCGCCCTTCTGCTCGATCGAGAACTCGGCGACCGGCTTGCCGGTCTCGCGGATGCCGTCGGCGATCTTCTGCGTCCAGCCGGGCTCGATGCCGATGACGACGACAGCCGCGACGTTCGGGTTGGCGCCGGTGCCGATCATCGTCCGGAAGTGCAGCTCGAGATCCTCGCCGAACTGCAGCCGGCCATAGCCGTGCGGGATCGCCATCGTTCCCTTGATGTTGTTGGCGACCGCCTCGCAGGCGGCGTTCGAGATATCGTCGACGGGCAGGATGACGACGTGGTTGCGCACGCCGACGCGGCCGTTCTCGCGCCGCCAGGCCATCACCGTGCTGTTGCTCGCATCATAGGGCATCGGGGTCACCAGCGCTTTGTCTTGAGGTTCTGGGTGTGGACATGGCCGCCGGTCTCGACGGCTGCGACGAACTTGCCGATGTCCTCGCCGTACTTGATGGCCGTGTCGCCCGGGGCCAGCGCCTTCAGCGCGACCTTGTGGCCGATGGGGATGTCGTCCCTGACCGTCAGCCGGAAGTCCGAGTTGTCTTCCGTCACGACGCACAGCATCTCGGTGCCGGCCTTGAGGTTCTCGACCACGACGACGCCGACATTGTCGGCCTTGTCGTGGACCAGCAGGTGGGGTGGTTCTCGCATGTCCGTCTCCTTCAGGGTTCGAGAATGATCTTCGGGGCGGCGGCGCGCCCCGCCTTGATGTCGCCAAAGGCGCGGGCGCCCTCGGCCAGCGGCCGGATCTCGGCCCAGTCGAGCGCGCCGAGGCGGCCGTCGAAGATCGCCTGCGCGGTCTCGCGGAAATCCGCGGCGGTGTATGTGTAGGTGCCGATGAAGGTGATCTCCTGCAGCGTCATCCTGCGGACATCGAGCCCGCCCGCGGCCGAGCCGAGGCCGATATGGACGATGACGCCGCCTGGCCGGACGGCGCGCGAGCCGGCGGCGCGGGTCGGCTCGACGCCCACGCCATCGACGACCAGATCGGGCGCGTCGGGCAGCGGCTCGGCGGCCGGGTCGATCACGCGGATATCGCCGGCCCGCGCGACGATGGAGCGGCGCGCGGCGTTGGTCTCGCCGAGCCAGACCTCGCGGGCGCCCTTGGCCAGCAGCACCAGCGCCGCACCGAGCCCGATCGCGCCGCCGCCCAGCACGAGGCAGCGCGCCTCGGCCAGCGGCCGGTCGAGCACGCGCTCGGCCAGCCTGACGCCGTGCCAGCCGCAGGCGATGGGCTCGGCCAGCGCCGCCTTGGCCGTCGGCACGGCCTCAGGGATCGGCACGAGGTTGCCGGGCGGCATGGCGAGCAGCTCGGCGAAGGCGCCCTCGCGCGGCGGCATCGAGATGATCTGCCGCGACGGGCAGAGGTTCTCGCGGCCGGCGCGGCAGGCCTCGCAGGCGCCGCAAGTGACGAGCGGATTGACGGTCACCCGCGTGCCCGTCCCGGGCCCGGCGACCACGGTGCCCGCCGCCTCATGGCCAAGGATCAGCGGCGCCGGGCGGCGGTCGTCATGGCCCGCCCAGGCGTGCATGTCCGAGCCGCATATGCCGACATGCGCGACCCGGATCAGCGCGTCGCTGCGCGCCACCGGGTCGGCGACGTCGCGCAGCTCCAGCGCCTCGGGGCCGGTATAGACGAGCGCCCTCATTTCGCGGTGAACCCCCCGTCGACATAGAGCACCTGGCCCGTCACGTAGCGGCTGGACTCGGAGCAGAGGAACAGCGCCGGGCCGATCAGGTCGGCCATCTCGCCGTTGCGCCCGATGCAGGTCTGGGCGGCGATGCGCGCGGCCAGCGCCGGGTCGCCGAAGACCGGCCCGGTCAGCTCGGTGGGGAAGAAGCCGGGCGCCAGCGCGTTGGCGTTGACCCCGTGGCGCGACCACGCCTCGGCCATCGCGCGCGTCAGCTGGCCGATCCCGCCCTTGGACGCGCCATAGGCGAGCCCCCCCGGAAAGGCGCGCTCGGTCTGCAGCGAGGCGAAGTTGACGATGCGTCCCCAGCCTTTCCGCCGCATCGCCGGGACCAGCGCCTGCGCCAGGAAGAAGGGGGTCGCGAGGTTGAGGTCGATCGTCGTGCGCCAGCCTTCCAGCGTCACCTCGTCGGCCGGCTGGCGGGTGTTAATCCCGGCGGCATTCACCAGGATCTCGGGCGGCCCGAAGGGCTCGGCGGCGGCCCGCGCGATCCCAGCCATGCCGGAGGGATCGGACAGGTCGGCAGGAATTGCGGCGGTCTCGCCGCCCGCGTCGGCCCGCCAATCAGCCAGCGCGTCGGCCCGCCGGGCGAGTCCGACGACGCGCGCGCCGGCCCCGGCCAGCGCGGTCGCCAGAGCCCGGCCGAGACCAGAACTCGCGCCCGTCACGCAGGCGACGCGCCCGCGGACGCTGAACAGGCCGTTGGCGAGCGGATCGCCCATTCCGTCAGCCCGCGGTCGTCAAGTCGAACCGCTCGCCCGGAAAATATTTTTCCAGTCGGATGTCCGCGGTCCGGGCGTGGCCCTCCATGCCCTCGAGCCGCGAGATGCGGGCAGTCGCCTCGGCCACCGGCCGCGCCCCGTCGCGGGTGGCCCGCTGCCAAGTCACGAGCTTCATGTACTTGTGGACCGACAGCCCGCCCGTATAGCGCGCGGCGCCCGAGGTCGGCAGGACATGGTTCGGGCCGGCGGCCTTGTCGCCGAAGGCGACCGTCGTCTCCTCGCCGAGGAAAAGCGAGCCATAGCACTGCAGCCGGTCGAGGAACCAGTCGAGCTCGGCGGCCTGGACGTGCAGGTGCTCCGGGGCGATGGTGTCGGCGACCCGCGCCAGCTCCTCGCGATCGGCGACCACCATCACCTCGGCCATGTCGCGCCAGGCGGCGGTGGCGTTCTCGCGGTTGAGCTCGGGCAGGGTCGCGATCAGCTGCGGCACCAGCTCCAGCACCTTCTCGGCCAGCGGCCGGTGCGTCGTGGCGAGCCAGACCGGCGAGTTGTAGCCGTGCTCGGCCTGGCCGACGAGGTCCCAGGCCACGACGGACGGGTCGGCGGTCTCGTCGGCCAGGATCAAGCTGTCGGTCGGCCCGGCGAACATGTCGATGCCGACGCGGCCGAACAGGATGCGCTTGGCCTCGGCGACGAACTGGTTGCCCGGCCCGACCAGGATGTCGGCCTTGGGCAGCCCGAACAGGCCGAAGGCCATGGCCGCCACGCCCTGCACGCCGCCGAGCGCCAGGATCGCGTCGGCGCCGCAAAGGTCGGCCGTGTAGACGATCGCCGGCGCGATGCCGACGCCCGGCCGCGGCGGCGAACAGGCGGTGATGTGGCCGCAGCCCGCGACCTTGGCGGTCGTCACCGTCATCAGCGCCGAGGCGATGTGGCTGTAGCGCCCGCCCGGCGCATAGCAGCCGGCCGCCTGGCAGGGGATGGCCTTCTGGCCGGCGAACAGCCCCGGCTGGAGCTCGACCTGCATGTCCTGGATCGTCGCCTTCTGCGCCTCGGCAAAGCGGCGGATGTTGTCGTGCGCGAAGCGGATGTCGTCCTTCAGCTTTGCCGGCACGGCATCCGCGGCGGCCGCGATCTCGTCGCGGGTCAGCACCACATTGCCGTCATAGCGGTCGAACTTCGCCGCATAACGGCGCGCCGCCTCGTCGCCGCCGGTCTCGATCTCGTCGAGGATCGCCTGCACGGTGGCGCGCACGTCGCCGGCGTCGTCGGTCGACTTCTTCGGGGCCTTCTTGAGGTAATCGACAGCCATTTGGACCTCACTTGTAGATGTCGGGCAGGAGCGTGGTGGACAGCGCCGGCCAGTAGGCGATCATCAGCACCACGATGAGCATGAAGAAGACGAAGGGCACCGCGCGGGCGGCGATCTTTAGGATCGACTCGCCCGTCAGCCCCGAGACGACGAAGAGGTTGAGCCCCAAAGGGGGGGTGATGAAGCCGACGCCCAGCGCCGTGATCATCATGATGCAGAACTGGATCTCGTTCATGCCGACCTGATCGGCCAGCGGCTTCAGGATCGGCGCGAGGATCACGATGTTGGGCGTCGTCTCCATGACGCAGCCGGCGGCGATCAGGATGGCGATCATCAGCAGGATCAGCAGGTACGGGTCGTCGGTCAGCGAGGTGACCGATCCCACGAACCCCTGGGGAACGCCGAGCGCCGCCATGGTCTGCGCCAGCGGCAGCGACATCGCCACGATCGGCAGGATCACGCCGTTCACCTTGGCCGAGCTGACCAGCATCGACGGGAAATCCGCCAGGCGCAGCGTGCCGAGGATGAAGCCGAGCATGATGGTGACGACCACCGCCGTCGCGCCCGCCTCGGTCGGCGTCAGCCGGCCCGAGAAGATGCCCCAGAACAGCACGGCCGGCACGATGAACGCGTACCACCCGCTGCGCAGCACGCGCCCGAGATTGCTGGCCCATTCGCCGAAGGAGACTGCCCCGCCTGCCTCGTATGCGTAGCGCCTGTTCACCACGATGTTCGTGACGAGGATCGAGACCAGGATCAGCAGGCCCGGGATCAACGCCGCCTGGAACAGCGTCGATGCCGAGATGCCGAGCACGAGGCCGATGATGATGTAGGCGATCGAGGGCGGAATCAGGATGCCCGTACAGGCGCCGGCCGCGACCAGGGCGCAGGCGTAGGGCTTAGGGTAGCCCGAGTTCGACCAGCCGCTGGATGGTCATCCGCCCGACCGCCGCCGCCCCTGCGGCGTCCGAGCCCGAGATCGCCGAGAACATGCCGCAGACCAGCACGGTCGCCGAGCCGAACCCGCCCCTGGTCCAGCAGGTCAGCGCCTCGGCGACGTCGAGGAACTTGCGGCTCAGCCCGGTGCGCACCAGCACGTCGCCCGTCAGGATGAAAAGCGGCACCGCGGTCAGCGCGAAGGCGTCGATGCCGTCGAAGAGGCTCTCGCCGAAGAGCGACATCGGCAGCACGTTCGAGACCAGCAGCATGACCACGGCGCCAGCGCCGATCGACGCCCAGACGGGCACGCCGAGCGCGACGAGAAGGGCGAAGAGCAGGACGGGACCGTAGAAGTCCCAGCCGACCGTGGCGGCCTCTTGCTCCATCTGTTGCCATAACATCGTCGCCGTCCCCTCAGTCGAAGAGCCGCTCGCCCTCGTAGACCGGGCGGCCCGCGCGCAGGTCGGCCAGGTCGCGGAGGAGCGACTGGATCAGGCGGAAAACCATCAGCGAGAAACCCAGCGGCACCGCCGCCAGGAACCAGACCATCGAGACCCGCAGCCCGTGACTGACCGAGCCGAACCGCCATGAGACGGCCAGCGTCTCGAAGGACCAGTAGACGGCGATAACGGCGATGCAGAGCATCACGAGGTCGCCGAAAATGTAGAAAAGCGCCTTCAGCCGCGGGCCGAGATAGGCGAAGAGAACGTCGATCCGGATATGCGCGCGTTCTCGCACCGCCGCGGCCGCGCCGATCCAGACGAGATAGATGAAGGCATAGCGCACGATCTCCTCGCCCCAGATCGAGGAGTAGGCGAAGACCTCGCGGCGGATCACCTCGACCGCCATGGTGGCGACCAGCATCGTGTAGAAGCAGAGAAGCGCCCAGCGTTCGGCGTTTCTGTTCAGGCTGGCGAGCACGGGGCCTCCTTTGCCGGACGGGGCCGGCGGGCGGCGTCGATCGGTCGATGCGTCGGTTTCGGGCGTCGGTTTCGGGCGTCGGTTTCGGGCCGGAGGCGGCGGCGCTTCCGGCCCGGCTGCCGGTCAGGCGTCGTGCACGCGGTAGCGGCAGGTGTCGGTTTCTGCCGCCTCGGCCAGCTTGTCGAAAGCCTCCATCGACCCCGCCAGCTCGGTCTTGAAGCTGTCCCATTCGCTGCGCTGGTAGCCGGCCGCATCGCGCCACTGCGCGAGCTCGTCCTCGGTCGGCGAGTAGAACTGGACGCCGGCCTTGGTCATTTCGGACATGGCGTAGTTGCGCGCCGCCGGCACCTTGGCGAGGTTCTGCGCGAACGTGATGTCCGAGGCGAATTCGATCGCCTCCTGCACGTCGGCGGGCAGCGCGTTGAACCACTCCAGATTGCAGGAATAGACTTGGCTGTCCGGCACGGCGCGGGTGAAGCTGACCGAGCTCAGTATGTCCTTGAAGCCGAAGACGTAGAGCGCGCCGACGGCCGGATCGAGCGCATCGGCCACGCCCTGCTTGATCGCGGACGGCGTCTCGCCCCAGGCGACCGGCGTCGGGTTGGCGCCGACCATCCGGTAATACTGCTGCAGCATCTCCGAGCCGGGCACGCGAAACTTGATCCCGGCGAGGTCTGCGGGCGTCTTGGCCGGACCGTCGACCCCCTTGCGCAGCGCCACCGTCCGCGGGTCGATCACCACGTACCAGAGCGGCTTGAAGCCCTTGGCCTCGACCTGGGGGTTCACCGTCTGCTTCCAGTGGTCGGACGTCACCAGGTTCACGAAGCGCTGGTTGGCGCCGCAGAGGTACGGAAGGTTGATCAGGTCGACCACCGGCGCGAAGGGCGCGAAGTTCGACAGCGAATGCTGCGCCGCCTGGATGGTCGCGCCCTGCACCTTCTGCACCAGCGCGCCCCCGGCGCCGAGCTGCCCGCCGGGGGCGAGCTTGACGTAGACCTTGCCCTGGCTCGCGTTCTGGATGTTCTCCTTGAAGTCGAGCTGCATGATCGGGTAGCTGCGGTCCGCCGTGAGCACATAGGCCGTGGCGATCGTCATGACGTGATCCGCCGCACGCTCGCGCTCGGCCTCCTCCTTCCCCATCTGGGCGACTGCCTCCGAGGATGCGAGCACGCCTGCCGCCCCCGCGACCACCGCCGTGGTGAAGCCGCCGGCCGCGGTCAGCCTCAGGAAGTTCCGGCGTTCGAGCGAGGCGATCTCGGTCGCGGTCTTGCGGTTCTGCATTTGTCTTTCCTCCCTGTTGATCTCAGCCCTGCCGCCCGGGCCCGCCTTCCGCCGCCTCACGCGCAAGCACGCCGGCAACGAAAAGGATGGCGGCGGCGAAAAGGGTCAGCATCTCGGCAAGGTCACCGAGCACCGCCTCGTGCCAGGCCGCGCCGAGCGCGACATTGCCGAAGAAGGCGAGAAAGCAGAGAAGCGCGCCGAAGAGCGCGGGTCCGCCGGGACCGAACATTCATCAACCCTCCCCTGGGTGCGCCGCAGTGACCTGCGAATTGTTTGTTTCGACGGAGTGTAAGCGTTTGCACACCCATCGCAAGCGCTTACATGATGACTGTAAGCGCTTTCACTTGCCCTGAGGAGTGATTTCTGACTAGATCAGCGCAGCTTGTTGACCTGCCTGGATATGTCTCATGAAGCCCGCTCCCACGCTCAAGGACGTTGCCCGGCTGAGCGGGGTCTCCACGGCGACCGTCTCGCGCGCGCTCAACGAGCCCGCGCGGGTGCGCCGCGAGACCCGCGAGAAGGTCCAGGCGGCGGTGGCGAGCCTGGGCTACACGCCGCATTTCGGGGCTCGGATGCTGGTCTCGAACCGCACCCAGACTGTCGGCGTCGTCATTCCCACCATGGAGAACGCCATCTTCGCCCAAGGCCTGCAGGCGCTGCAGGAAACCCTGGCGGAATCCGGCGTCACGCTGCTGATCGCGACGTCGAACTACGATCCCGAGCGCGAGGCCGGTCAGATCCGCATCTTGCTCGGGCGGGGCGTCGACGGGCTCGTCCTCATCGGCGAGGCGCGAGCCGCGGAAGTGTACGACATGATCGCCGACCGCGGTGTCCCCTTCGTCCTTGTCTGGACCTGGCGCGCCGACAGCCCCTGGCCCTGCGTCGGCTTCGACAATCGAGCCGCTGCGCGGGCGGCGGCCATGCGCGTGCTCGAGCTCGGGCATCGCCGGATCGCCATGATCGCCGGAATCACCCGTTCGAACGACCGCGCGGCGTCGCGCGTCGAGGGCGTGCGCGAGGCCCTGCGATCGCGCGGCCTGCCGCTCTCGGTGCTCGAGGCTCCCTATGCGCCCGATGCGGGGCAGGCGGCGGCCCGGACGCTGCTTTCGCAAGAGAGTTGGCCGACGGCCTTGATCTGCGGAAACGACGTCCTCGCCGCGGGCGCGATGCTCGCGATCTCCGAGGAGGGTCTGTGCATTCCGGAAGAAATCTCGGTCGTCGGGTTCGACGATATCGAGCTGGCCCGCCTGCTCCACCCGCCGCTGACGACAGTCCACGTGCCGCACCGCCGAATGGGCCAGGCCGCTGCCCAATTGCTTCTTCGGCTGCGGGACCCGACGGCGACGGCGCAGAGTGTCGTGTTCACGACCGAGCTCGTCGAGCGACGCTCTCTGGGAGCCGCCCCGCAATCGGGCCGACATTCCGACCAGCCCAGCGCGTGACAGGTCTCATCTCAATCCGTCGTCGCTTCGCGCTTCAGCAGCCCCGGGGCCAAAGTTGTCTCCATTCGGATCATGTAGTCCCTCGCGGTCTCCATGTGCTCGGCCATGATCCGGCGCGCCGCCTCGGCGTCTCCCGCCTTCAGCGCCCGCATGAGCGGGATCTGGTAGCCCAGGGCGGCGTCGCGCAGCTCAGGATGCGGAGCGTCGTATATGCGGCGGCAGACCGAGAGCTCGCGCAGGAGCTTTTGCAGAAAGCTGCAGTAGAGGCCGAGCACCGGGTTGGGGCAGAGCTCGGCCAGCACGCTGTGGAAATCGAGCTCGGCCAGGCGCTGCTCGTATTCCTCGGCGGCGGTACGGGGCGGCGCATCGTAGATCCGCAGCGTTCGTTCCAGCCGGGCGAAGTCGTCGGGCACCAGCCGGCCGGCAAGCGAGGCCGCCAGCTCGGGTTCGAGCTCGCACCGCACGGCGTAGATGTCGGCGACGGTCGGCGTGCGGAACAGGAAATAGTTGGACATGAGCGCGCGGGCGCGTCGCGCGTCGATCTCGGCGAGGAAAATGCCGCCGCCCGGGCCCGTCCGGGTACGGATCAGCCCCTGGCTGCGCAGCGCGCTCAGGGCCTCGCGGACCGAGCCCTTGGAGGCGCCGAAGAGCCGCATCAGCTCGCGCTCTCCCGGCAGCCGGTCGCCGGCGCGCAGCCCCTGTTCGACGATCATCTGCTTGATCCGGTCGGCGATGGTCTCCTCGCGCCGGCGGCGGGGCGGCGGCGCCGGCGCCCCGCTCGCCCCGCGTCGCGCCTCAGACATCGGCGCCGGGCGGATGCCAGCAGGCGGCATGCTGCCCGTTCATGCGCATCAGCGCCGGGCGCTTCTCGCGGCATTTCAGATCGGCCGCGGGGCAGCGGCTGGCGAAGGCGCAGCCCGGCGGCGGGTTCAGCGGATCGGGCAGTTCGGCCGGATCGTCCTCGGACTCGATGCGCCGCGCTCCCGGAGCGGGGGCCGAGCGCATCAGCAGCGCCGTGTAGTGGTGCCGGGGGCGGGCGTAGAGGTCGCGCGCCGTGCCGATCTCGACGATCCGGCCGAAATACATCACGGCGACACGGTCGCAGACGCTCTCGATGACGCTCAGATCATGGCTGATGAAAATATAGGTCAGCCCGAATTCGCGCTTCAGCCGGTCGAGCAGGTTCAGCACCTGCGCCTGCACGGAGACATCGAGCGCCGAGACGGGCTCGTCCAGCACGATGACGCGGGCGTCCGCCGCGAGCGCACGGGCGATGCCGATGCGCTGCGCCTGGCCGCCCGAGAACTCGTGCGGGTAGCGGTCGAGGAATTCCTCGCGCAGGCTGACCGCCTGCATCAGCTCGGACAGCCGCGCCCGGCGCGCCTCCACGCCCAAGCCCAGCAGGCGGCGCATCGGCGCCTCGAGGATCTGCCGGGTGGTCTTGCGCGGGTTCAGCGAGGCGACCGGGTCCTGGAATACGTACTGGATGTGCCGGGCCAGCGCGCGCGGGTTTCGCCCGGCCAACTCGGTGACGTCCTCGCCCTCGAGCCGGATCGCGCCCTCCGTCGGGCGGTCGAGGCCGACCAGCATCCGGGCCAGCGTGGACTTGCCGCAGCCCGACTTGCCGACGATCCCGAGCGTCTCGCCCTGGCGCACCACCAGATCGGCGCCCTGAACCGCGTGGACGGCGGGCTTCGGCTTGCCGAGGATCGTCCGCCCGCCGCCGAAGATGCGGGTCAGACCGCTCGGTCTCGACCGCGGCGTTCATCGGCCCGGATGCCGCAACGGCTTGATGCAGCGCGCCGGCGCGGCCCTCGGCAAGCAGGTCGAGCGCGATCTCGCCGCGGCGGCAGGCGGGCTCGACCTGCGGGCAGCGGTCGGCGAAGGCGCAGCCTCGGCGGCAGCCGGTCGACCGGGGGCGGCATGCCCTCGATCGCGTCGAGCCGCCGCTCGGGCTGGCCGAGCACCGGCACGCAGTCGATCAGCTTGCGCGTGTAGGGGTGCGCCGGGCTGGTCAGCACCTGCCTCGGTCGGACCGATCTCGACGATGCGGCCGGCATACATCACCGCGACGCGGTCGCAGAGCTCGGAGACGACGCCGAAATCGTGCGTGATGAAGAGGATCGCCGAGCCCCGCTCGCGCGAGAGCCGGCGCATCAGCTTCAGCACCTGCGCCTGCACGGTGACGTCCAGCGCCGTCGTCGGCTCGTCGGCGATGATCAGCGCGGGATCGTTGGCCAGCGCCATGGCGATGCAGACGCGCTGGCGCATGCCGCCGGAGAGCTCGTGCGGATAGGCGCCGAAGCGCGCCTTGGCCGACGGGATCTGCACCTGCTCGAGCAGCGCGATCGCCCGTGCTTCGGCCTCGCGCCGCGAGAGCGGCTGGTGCGCCCGCAGCGCCTCGACGATCTGCGCTGCCGACGGTGAAGAGCGGATGCAGCGTCGTCAGCGGGTCCTGGAAGACATAGGCCGCCCTGCCGCCCCGCACGCGGCGGAGCTCGGCTCGTGGAGGCAGCCATCTGGTCGCGCCCGTCGAAGGTCACGCGCCCTCCGGCGATCACGCCGGGCGGCGTCGGCACCAGACGGAAGAGCGACAGCGCGGTGACCGACTTGCCGGAGCCGGACTTGCCGACCAGCCCGACGCGCTCGCCCGGCGCCAGCGTCAGGTCCACGCCGCCGACGGCCTTGAAGACCCGCTCGCCCATGCGGAACTCGGTGTGCAGGTCCTCGACCGCCAGCAGCCCCTCCGGCGCCTTTCCCTCCGGCACAAGCGGCCGCGTTGCACCGCCGTGGCCGCGCCGGGGGCCGCCAGCGCGCCGGATTTCAGCCGCGGGTCCAGCACGTCGCGCACGCCGTCGCCGACAAGATTGATGCTCATGACGAGCGCGAAGATCATCAGGCCCGGGATCACCGAGACATGCGGCGCGGTGAACAGGAACTGCCGCCCCTCGCCCAGCATCGAGCCGAGATCGGCCTGCGGCGGCTGCGCGCCGAGGCCGAGGAAGGAGAGGCCCGCCGTCTCGAGGATCATCCAGCCGACCGTCGTCGACATGGTGACGACGATCGTGGGCATGCACGTTCGGCAGCACCTCGCCGAACAGGATCGCCGGGTGCGACGCGCCCGACAGCCGCGCCGCGTCGACGAACTCGCGCCGCGACAGCCCCAGCGTGATGCCGCGGATGTTCCGGGCGAAGAACGGGATGTTGACGATGGCGATGGCGTAGAGCGCGTTCAGCAGCCCAGGCCCCAGCACCGCGACGATGCCGAGCGCCAGCAGGATGTAGGGAAACGCCATCACGAGGTCGATGCCGCGCATCAGCAGGTTGTCGACGCGGCCCCCGGAATAGCCCGCCGTCAGCCCGATCAGCGAGCCGGCGAGCGCGGCGATGGCCGTCGCGGCGACGCCGACGGCGACCGCGACGCGCGTGCCCCAAAGGAGCCGCGAGAGGAGGTCGCGCCCCAGATGGTCGGTGCCGAGCAGGTGCCCCTCGGCGCCGGGCCGCAGCAGGCGCTGCGCCGGATCGGTGATGTCAGGGTCCGGCAGCGGCAGCACCGGCGTCAGCAGCGCGGCCAGCAGGATGGCGGCCAGCAGCGCCAGCCCCGCCGCCGACAGGCGGTTGGCGATCAGCAGCCGGAAGCGGCGAGGGCCGCCCGCCGCGATCGGCGGCGCGAAAGCGCGGCAGCGCGAGCGTCGCCATCAGCGCAGCCTCGGGTCGACGATCGTCTGTGCGACGTCGGCCAGCAGGTTGAAGATGACATAGCTCGCCGCGACCACCAGCACGCCGCCCTGCACCAGCAGCAGGTCACGCGTGGCGATGGCGTTGACCAGCATCCGGCCGATGCCCGGCCACTGGAATACCGTCTCGACATAGACGGCGCCGCCCAGCACGAAGCCCGCCTGGATGCCGATGACGGGGATCACGGCGACCAGCGCCGCCTTGAAGGCGTGGCCGGTAGATCACCCGCCGCTCGGAGACGCCCTTGGCCCGGGCCGTCCGGATATAATCCTGGCGCAACACCTCCAGCATCGCCGCGCGCGTCAGCCGGGCGATCACGGCGGTCGCCACCACGGCCAGCGTCAGCGCCGGCAGGATCAGGTGCGACAGCAGGTCGAGCGGCCCGCCGCCGCCATAGATCGCGTACATGCCCGATGCCGGCAGCCATTGCAGTTGCACGGCGAACAGCATGATGAGCAGCAGGCCCAGCCAGAACGACGGCGTCGAGATGCCGATCAGCACCAGCAAGGTGACGATCCGGTCAGTCCAGCCGAACTGCCGGACCGCCGAGGCGATGCCCGCCGCCAGCCCCATGATCGAGCAGAGCACGAGCGCGGCCCCTGCCAGGATCAGCGTCGCGCCGAAGCGCTCGAAGACCTCGTCGGCGACCGGCCGGTTCAGCGCATAGGACCGGCCCATGTCGCCCTGCAGGAGGTTGCCGGCCCAGGTGAAGTACTGCGCGACCAGCGGCTGGTCGAGGCCGAGCTGCCGGTTCAGCCGCTCGACGTTCTCGGGCGTCGCATAGGCGCCGAGGATCGCCGTCGCCGGGTCGCCGGGGATCAGCGCCATCATGCCGAAGACGATGACGCTGAGCCCGATCAGTATGGGGATTGCGGCGAGCAGGCGCTTGGCGACGTAGGCCCACATGGCGCGGCCGTCAGTTCTTCACCACGTCGTGCAGCAGCAGGAAGAAGGAGGGCTCAAGCTGGAAGCGCTCGACGCGGGCGCTGGTGACCGCGTTCTGCTTCCAATTGGCGATGAACGCCCAGGGCGCGTCCTCGTGCACGATCTCCTGCATCTCGCTTGTAGAGGTCCGCCCGCTCCGCCTGGTCTGTCGAGCGCCGCGCCTTTTCGAGCAGCTCGTCGACCTCCGGGTTCGAATAGTAGCCGGAGTTGAACCCGCCCTCCTCCGGCACGGCCTCGCTGCGCAGCGCGAGATAGGGCAGCGTGTCCGGGTCGTTGGTCATCCAGGCCATCTCGGCCATGTCGGCCTGGCCCTCGAGCCCCGGGTTCACCTTGCCGAGGAAGGTGTTCCACTCATAGGTCTCGATCGCGACGTCCAGCCCGACCTCGGCGAGGTCCGCCTGGATCGCCGCGCCCATGGCGACGGGGTCGAGCATGCCCGAGCCGCCGTCGGTGACGTAGAAGGTCAGCTCCGCGCCCTCGGCGCCGGCCTCCTTCAGCAGGGCCTTGGCCTTCTCCGGATCGTGCGGATAGGGCTTCAGCGCCTCGTTGTGCGCCCAGGCGAAGGCCGGCGGCGTCGGCCCGGCGGCGACCTCGGCGGTGCCCTGCAGCACGTTGTCGACCAGCGCCTGCTTGTCGATGGCGTAGTTCACTGCCTGGCGCGCGCGCTTGTCGGCCATCGGGCCTTCGCGCGTGTTCAGGATCAGGAACCAGAGGTGCGGCCCGGCCTGCTCGTGGACGGTGAAGTTCGGGTCCTGCTCGAAGGTCTGGAGGATGTCGGGCGGCACCTCGACCATCACGTCGGCGCCGCCCGACATCATCTCGGCCAGTCGCGTGTTCGCGTCGGTGATCGGGCGGAAGACGACCGCCTGCAGGGCCGGCGCGCCGTCCCAGTAATCGGGGTTGGCCTCGACGACGACGCGGTTGTTGGACTCCCATTCGACGAAGCGGAACGGGCCGGTGCCGGACGGGTTTCGGCCGAAATCCTTGCCGTGCTCCTTCACCGCCGCCGGCGAGACGATCAGCCCGGTCGGATAGGCCAGGTTCGACAGGAAGGGCGCATAGGGCTCCTTCAGCGTGAAGACGACCGTGTGCGCGTCCGGCGCCTCGACCGTGTCGACCGCGCTGAAGAAGAAGCTGAGCGGGAACGGCCCAGTGTCGTGATAGGGGTGGCCCTCGTCCAGCATCCGCTCGAAGTTGAACTTCACCGCCTCGGCGTCGAAGGGCGTGCCGTCGTGGAAGGTCACGCCCTCGCGCAGCTTGAAGGTGTAGACGGTGCCGTCCTCGCTGATGTCCCAGCTTGTCGCCAGCGCCGGCTCGACCTCCAGCGTGCCGGACTTGTAGCGCACCAGCCCGTCATAGACGTTCATCAGGATGCGGAAGTCGTTGACCGCCGTCACCGCATGCGGGTCGAGCGATTTCGGCTCGGCGATCTGCGCGACGACCAGCACGCCCGGCGGCGTCTGGGCGGGCGACTGCGTCACGGTCGCGGCGAGCGCCA
Source organism: uncultured Alphaproteobacteria bacterium (assembly GCA_963822985.1). Classification (GTDB taxonomy): domain Bacteria; phylum Pseudomonadota; class Alphaproteobacteria; order Rhodobacterales; family Rhodobacteraceae; genus Thermohalobaculum. The sequence goes on from CAWGJU010000008.1 coordinate 285,890, forward strand.
GAAGCGCGATGGCGGCAAGACGACGGAGACGATGCATCGAGGTTTCCCCCCTGTCGGCTGAGTGCGGGCTGTCTCCGCATATTTCTTCATGATAAATCGGAACGAGTCAAAGCTCGATCCCGATCTTTGATGCCGGCGGAGGCGACGACACGAGGGGAGCGCCCGACATGCGTGAAAGAATGGCCGAAATGGCCGGGGGCACCCTGCAGATCGATCCGGACCGACTGCGCGCGGACATCGATGCGGTAAACCGACTCGGCCGGCTCGATGGCGTGCCCGGCATCAACCGGGTCAGCTTCTCGGAGGCGGACATGGCCGGCCGGCAATGGCTGATCGGCCGGCTCGGGGATGCCGGGCTGTCGGCGCGCATGGACGCCGTCGGCAACGTCTTCGGCCGATGGGAGGTCGGGTCCGGGCCGGCGGTGCTGGCGGGCTCGCATCTCGACACGGTGCCGCAGGGCGGGCCGTTCGACGGCTCGCTCGGCGTCTGCGCCGCGCTCGAGGCGGTCCGCGCCATGCGCGACGCCGGCATCCAGCCCAAGCGGCCCGTCGAAGTCGTCTGCACCGCCGACGAGGAGGGCCGCTTCGGCGGGATGCTCGGCTCCCAGGCGATCTGCGGCGAGGTCGGGCCGGACTGGATCGCCTCGGCCGTCGACGAGGCCGGCAACAGGCTGTCGGATGCGCTCGACGCGCGCGGACTCGACCCGGACGGCGTCACCGCCCGCCCGATGCACGAGATCGCCGTCTTCCTGGAGCTGCACATCGAGCAGGGCCCCGTGCTCGAGCGATCCGGGCACGCCATCGGCATCGTCGACGCGATCTCCGGCGTCTTCAACTGGACCGTCACGCTGACGGGCGAGGCCAACCACTCCGGCACGACGCCGATGCCGGGCCGGCGCGACGCCTTCCGCGGCCTGGCGGATTTCGGCGCCGCGATGCCCGCGATCCTGGCAGAGGCCGGCGGCCCCGACAGCCGGCTGACCGTCGGCAGGGTCGCGCTCCGTCCGAACTTCCCGCACAGCATCGCCGGCGAGGCGGTGTTCTCGATCATCGGCCGCGACACCGAGGAGGCGGTCATGCGCCAATTGGCCGAGGCCTGCCGCTCGCGCCTCGACAAAGTGGCCGCGGATCACGCCCTCGACATCAGGATCGCCGAGCAGAGCTGGCTGCCGCCGACCAGCCTCGACGCATCCATCCTCGTGGATCTGGAGACCATCGCCCGGAGGGCGGGCATGGACGCGCTGACCATGTCCTCCGGCGCCGGTCACGACGCGCAGACCTTTGCCCGCCATTGTCCGGCCGGGCTGATCTTCGTGCCGTCCATCGCAGGCATCAGCCACGCCCCGGAGGAATGTACGGACTGGCCCGACATCCATCGGGGCGCGCTGATCCTCGCAAACGCAGTGCGGCTCTACGCGACGCGCGGCCCCGAGCAACCCAACGCAGGATGATCGCCCTGCAGACCAAAGCGCGGCTTCGGCCCTGCTCGCCCGCCGGTGTGGCGGAGCGGGACGGCAGGACAGTGAGGATCGGCCTGGGCCGCCCGCCTCAGTAGGTGACGACCGCTCGGATCGACTTGCCCTCGTGCATCAGGTCGAAGCCTTCATTGATGCGGTCGAGCGGCAGGGTGTGGGTGATCATCGGGTCGATCTGGATCTTGCCCTGCATGTACCAGTCGACGATCTTCGGCACGTCCGTGCGGCCCCTCGCGCCGCCGAAGGCCGTGCCCTTCCAGACCCGGCCCGTGACCAGCTGGAACGGGCGCGTGGCGATCTCCGCGCCGGCCGGCGCCACCCCGATGATGATCGACTCGCCCCAGCCGCGATGCGCGCATTCGAGCGCCGCGCGCATGACCTTGACGTTGCCCGTGCAGTCGAAGGTGTAGTCGGCGCCGCCGATCTGGTCGGCGCCGCGCTTGGTCATGTTCACCAGATGCGGCACGATCTCGTCGCCAACTTCCGCGGCGTTGACGAAATGCGTCATGCCGAAGCGCTCGCCCCACTCCTTCCTGGCGGGGTTGAGGTCGACGCCGATGATCATGTCGGCGCCGGCGAGCCGCAGCCCCTGGATGACGTTGAGCCCGATGCCGCCCAAGCCGAAGACGACCGAGGTGGCGCCCGGGCGTGACCTTGGCGGTGTTCAGCACGGCGCCGATGCCGGTGGTGACGCCGCAGCCGATATAGCAGATCTTGTCGAAGGGCGCGTCCTCGCGGACCTTGGCGACGGCGATCTCGGGCAGCACCGTGAAGTTCGAAAATGTCGAGCAGCCCATGTAGTGCAGGATCGGCTCGCCATCGAGCGAGGTGAAGCGCGAGGTGCCGTCCGGCATCACGCCCTGCCCCTGCGTCGACCGGATCGCCGTGCAGAGGTTGGTCTTGCGGCTGAGGCAGCTGGGGCACTGCCGGCATTCAGGCGTGTAGAGCGGGATGACGTGGTCGCCCTTCTTTACGCTGGTCACGCCGGAGCCCACCTCGACGACGACGCCCGCGCCCTCATGCCCGAGGATCGCCGGGAAGGCGCCTTCGGGGTCGGCGCCCGACAGCGTGAACTCGTCCGTATGGCAGATGCCGGTCGCCTTGATCTCGACCATCACCTCGCCGGCCTTCGGCCCCTCGAGGTTGACCTCCGTCACCTCCAGCGGCTTGCCCGCCTGAAGCGCCACTGCAGCACGCGTCCGCATGGGAATTTCCCCTTCGTCTCGCCTGGGCCGCGCGAGTCGCGGCCGTGCCGCGAGCTTTGCCCAAGGAGGACGCCCGTGAAAAGGGGGCTACGGCATCAATGCACGGCTAAGCCTTGTCAGCCGGGCATGGTGTCACCGCTGACGGCCTGCCAGCCCTGCGCCCCGGAGCGAAAGACCGCGCGTTGCGTGTGCTCGAAGCCCTCGGCACCATGCCCGGCGGCGTAGCGGTCGACCACCACCTCGCCGGGCTCGACCGTCAGCACGTTGAAGTCGTTCTCCTCGCCGCGCAGGCGGGTCGAGAGCCCGGTCCCGGCATGGACCTGGAGTGCGCCGCGACGGCCGACGCGCTCGGCGAAGGGCTCGGCCCGCCACGAGTGCAGATGGCCGCTGAGGATGATGTCGGCGCCGCAATCGGCGAGCGCGTCGATGGCCTTGGCCGCCCCCTTCATCAGCACCTTGTCGTCGGTCGGCTGATGCTCGAACGGGTGGTGCGCCACGACGATCCGGACCCGGTCGCCCTCGCCCCTAAAGGTCTGGCAGACCCGTCGCACGGCCCGGCTGCCCACCCTGCCCCGCTGCCATGCATAGGGGTTGACAGTGTTGATGCCCGTGACGGTGATCTCGTCGTTCTCGAAATGCGGCTCGAGATCCCGATCGATCCATTTGCGATAGCGCCGGTAGGGGAACAGCATCCGGGTGAAAACGTCATCGAGCGGCACGTCGTGGTTGCCGGGGACGACCAGCACCGGGGCGTCCAGCCGGTCGATGAAGGCCCGCGCCGCGCGATACTGCGAGCTGCGCGCCCGCTGGGTCAGGTCGCCCGAGATCACGACCAGGTCGGGGCCGATCGCGTTCAGCTGCGCGATCAGCGGTCGCAGCAGCTCGGGCCGCGTGCGCCCGAAATGCAGGTCGGAGATGTGGATGAGGCGCGCCATTCCTCAGCCGGCGGGCGCTGACTGCGACGGCGACGGCGACGGCGGCGCGAGGAGCTGAAGCGCCCCGGCGCGCAGCTGGAAGTGGAAGGGCGCCGCCATTCGGCCGCGCTCGCCGTCGCGGGCGACGATGCCGCCCCGCCGCAGCGTCTCGACCATAATGTCGCGGCCGGCGAGCAGGCGGAAGTCGCGGTCCCGGTCCATGTGGCCGAGCGCCAGCCGGACCGCGAACGCGATCAGCCCCCAGCGCCCGACATCGGGCGCGACGAGCGCGACGAGCTGGCCCTGGCGGATCAGATCGGCGCCGGCCAGGTTGAAGAGCTCGAGCTGGAAGGCGTTGTTGGCGACAAAGATCATCGGCGTCTTGAACCGGTGCACCTCGCCGTCCACGGTCACCACCATGCGCAGTCGGATGCGGAAGTTCGCGAGCGCGACCAGCACCGACCAGTAGGCGGCGACGCGGCTGCGGCCGTATTTGCGGTAGATGCGCTCCCGGCTTTCCAGCACCTTCGCATAGGCGCCGAGGCTGGCATTGTTGAGAAAGACGCGGCCGTTCACCTCGGCGATGTCGAGCGGCCGGGGCTCGGCGGTCAGCAGGGCCTGCAGCGCCTCGGGCACCGTCTCGGGCAGGCTCTGGCCACGGGCGAAATAGTTGAAGGTGCCGAGCGGCACCACCCCCATGCGGCAGTCCGAGCCGAGCAGCGCCGAGGCGACGGCGCAGATCGTGCCGTCGCCGCCGGCCGCGACGATGGTGCGGTACCCCTCGGCGAGCGCCTCCTTGACGGTCGCCTCCAGTTCGCTGCCGCGCACCTCACGGACGATGAAACGGCCGGGGTGCTTTTCCACCTCGGTCCGAAGCTGCTGCGCCTTTTCGCCCGTGCGCTTCTTGCCTGAATGCGGGTTCATGACGATCAGGATCTCGTCCCGAGCGGCACCGGCTGCAGGTGCCGGTGGCTTGTCCATAGCGACCTGCCCATCCATGTTGTGCGACATCGTTCCCGAGGGACCCAGCCAAACCTCCCGTGCGGTGGCCAACACGCGACGTGGCCGGCGCGTTCCGTCCAGCGCCGCAGGACCCGCGGGAATGTAGCGCAGAAACCGGGCGCAGAAAGCCGGGCGCAGGAACCGGGCGAGCCGAGGGGGCGTTGCCCATTCCGCAACAACAGGAGCAGAGAAGATGAATTCCTCGCCGATGGCAATCTGGCAATCCGGATACGACGCCTGGCGCATGTTGGCCGAGGCGCAGACCGTCGTCGCGCTGAGGATGATGGGGATGGCGGGCGTCTGGACCCTCGCCGAGGGCGAGACGGCGCGCATGTTCACCGAAAAGCAGCAGGCCTTCGCGCAGTCAGCATTAGACCTGACGGCGGCCGCCATGCGGGGCAAGCCGCCGGAGGAGATCCTGGCGGCCGCCGTGCGGCCGCTCGGGCGCCGCACGCGCGCCAATTCGCGCCGGCTGGGGCGGTCATTCGCCCGGCAGATGCGCTGAGCTTCAGGAAAGCAGGGCGGGGCTCAGTCCTCGCCCTTGCCGCCCTTCTTTGCGTCCTCGTCCGATTTGGTCACGCGCGTGGCGCCGGCGGGCCGCTCGAAGCTGCGCTTCATCTCGTCCTCGGTGCCGACATCGCGCGCCAGCCGGCCGCCGGCGCGGCCCTGGTGCCCGACCTCGGACTGGTTGGCGATTTCCTGCGCTTCCTGCTTGCCGTCCTTCGACCTGTGTCGCTCGGCCATTCTTTTCTCCGATCGCTGCTGTCAGGCAATCAACGTGGCGACGGAGAGCGGGGTTCCGGTCCGCCCGGCGGCATTCCGGGCTATGGCAAAGCGGATGGCGGGCGTCTCGAGCCAGCGCCCCAGCGCGTCGCAGAAGGCCGCCGGTTGCTCGATCATCGGCAGGTGGCCGCTCGGCAGCACGACCGCGCGGCCGCGCCGCAGCGCCTGCGCGAGCGCCAGCTGCTGCGTGGGGTGGACGACCGGATCGCCGGCGCAGATGACGTTGAAGACCGGCACGTCCACCCTGCCGGGCTCGGCGAGACCGGGCCCGCGCCGCAGCCACAACGCCACGGCGCGCAAGGTCCGCGGATCGCTTCGCCGAAGGTCGTCCAGCATGGCGAGCGGCATCGCCGCGGCGGGGCCGGCAGCCGCCATCGCCGAACGCAGACCGGCGCGGAACGTGCGGGGCGAGGCGAGCCAGGCGCGCAGCATCAGCCGGAAGGCGGTGCCGCCCACCCCCGGCAGGCAGGCGAGCTCGCGGACGAGGCTGCGCGAGCCGAGGCGGCGGCCGTCGCGGAGCGCCCCGACGACGCAGACACCTGCCACCAGCTCGGGGTGCAGGCGGGCGACCTCGAGCGCAACGAGGGCGCCGGTCGAATGGCCGACGAGCCGCAGCGGGCGGCCGTCGAAGCTCTCCCGCAGCGCCGCGGCATATGCTTCTGCGAGCCGGTCGCCTTGCAGGAGGAAGGCGAGGTCGGCGGGCGAGAGGTGCCACGGATGGTGGCCCGGCAGCGGCAGCGCGACCGCGGGGCGATGCGAGACGAGCGCGTCGAGCCCCGGTGTGCGCCACATCGCATTCGTGGCGAGCAATCCATGGATGAACGCGACCGGCGTCGCGTCGCCGCCCGCCGGGCCGAGCTGCGTCACCGGGACTGGCGCCGGGATTCGGACTGGGACTGGGACTGGGACTGGGGCCGCGACCTCGGACGGCGAACCACTGGAAGCGGACATCATATGCAAAAACCTGGTGTCTCGCCCGCGCCAATGACCCGCGGTCGTGGCCAGCAGAGAATCGCTCGAGCGCTTCCCAAGCCCGCCGGCTCGTCCGAACTGCATCGTCACCCCCGCGAAGGCGGCAACAGATCCCTCCTTCCGCAAGGATCGCGGCAGCGGATCGTCAGAACCGTTTCGATCGCCAGATGTTCTAGCAGTGAAAGGCAAGGGGCGGTCGGCGCCGGGGGTTCGGGGGAGGGGGAGAGGCGCCGACCGCATCGTGCGTCGCCCGTCAGGCGACGGCACGATCTCGATGGATGCCTTCGCAGACCTCCTCCGCGATCTTCGCGCAGAAGGCATCCAGATCTCCAGGGTTGCGGCTGGTCACGATGCCGAGGTCGCATACGACCTCCTCGTCCACCCAGGTCGCGCCGGCGTTCTCGACGTCCTTGCGGATCGAGCGATACGAGGTCGCGCGCCGCCCGCTCAGCAGCTCGGCCTCAATCAGCAGCCAGGGCGCGTGGCAGATGGCGGCCAGCGTCTTCTTGGAATCGTAGAAGTCCTGGACGAACTCGATCGCCTTGGGCTGGACGCGCAGCAGATCGGGGTTGATCTGGCCGCCGGGCAGGACAAGCGCGTCGAAATCGTCGACCCTTGCGTCGTCGAGCGCCATGTCGACCGGGATCGAACTCGCCCCAATCGTCCTTGTCCCAGCCCTTGATCTCGCCGCTTTCGGGCGAGATCACCGTCACCGTCGCGCCCGCTTCGGCCAGCTTGCTGCGCGGCACGGCGAGCTCGGAGTACTCGAAACCATGCGTCGCCAGAATGGCGATGCGCTTTCCGGTCAGATCCTGCATGATGGAATCCTTCTCGCTTCCTGGAATTTCTGTCAGCGCCTGCGAAAGCCTCTCCGCGGCGAACCGGGGTGACGCTCGGCCGGCTTCCGGTCCAAAACTCACCCGACAGGGGCTGGTTCCACCAGAAGATCGGTCGGCGTAATTTGTTCCTGCGCTGGCAAGGGATCGGCTGACTACACGGGCTGGTTGAAAACGTATCCCACCATGAAAATCGGGACAGGTTCCGGCAACTATCAAATATCTGCGACGTTGAGCACGCGAGGTCGGGGAACGCTCTGGAACCCTCGGCCCGTTGTGTATCCGAACGGAAGACGGGAGGTCTCCCTCAATGAAAACGCGTGCTCTCTCCCTCGCTGCAGCTGTCGCTATGGCCAGCGTGCCGGCCTCGCTGATGCTTGCGGGGTCAGCCGAAGCAGTCACGGCGCTTCTGCCGAACGGCACTTATAACATCGGTGGTCCCGGCGACGAGACCCAGTTCACCGGCGCAATCTTCGACGCCGATGGTGGTGCCGGGATGTGGATGGTGACATTCGACGCCACGCCTTACGAGCCGACTGCGTCGGCGATGGCGACAATAGGGCCGATCACTGCCGGCACCTTTTCCGGGCTAACGATGTCTTGGCTCTCGGATATGACGGTGCTTGCGACCAGCGACATCGAACCGATTGAAACAACGCTGACGACTTCCTTCGCAGCGCCTTATCAAATTCAGAAGCTAAAGGTCGAGTGGACGGATTCGATGGCGAATACCGGTTTTGACGTCGAGGTCGCCACGTCCGCGATTCCGCTGCCGGCGTCGGTTCTGATGCTTCTCGCAGCCCTCACCGGACTCGGCCTACTGGGTCGCCGCCGCGAAGCCTGAGCCCAGCCTTCCTTGGCTGACGATCAACTCTCGAGGGAACGCGCACACGCGTTCCCTCGTTCTTTGCGTCATGCAGGTAACCCGAAACCGACCCGCCCAGCAGGAGGACCTGCGGCCCGACCTGACCGACGCTGACCGCGCAGAGGTCCACGCCGAGATCGAGCGTCTCGAGAAGCTGGCGTACCTCATGGACCGGCGGTTCCGGATCCCGTTCACGCCCATCCGGCTGGGCGTGGATGGACTTGTCGGCCTCGTGCCGGGCATCGGCGACGCGGCGACGCTTGTGCCGGCGCTCTACCTCGTCGCGCGGGCCCGCAGCTTGGGCGCGCCGTCGCACCTGCAGGGGCGAATGGCGGCCAACGTTCTGTTCGATCTGCTGATCGGGGCCGTGCCGGTGGTCGGCGACCTGCTCGACGTCGGCTTCAAGGCCAACACGCGCAATGTCCGAATGCTACGCGAGCACTTTGGTCCTCCGCCCACCGATCGCCAGGCCCCCAGCAAGCCCTGACGGGAACATAGTAGCCTGTCTTCTTGCCAAGCAGGCGTCGAGGGTTTCGCCACGTTGCACCCTCTTGCCAAGACGTTCATCGGAAACGATAATCCTTCTCACGTGCTTGCATCGACATGCACGGTTTTTCACGCGTTTACCTGCAAAAAACCTGCAATGCCAAAGCTCACAGAGACCTACGTTCGCAAGGCGCCTCACCCGAAAACGGGCACCTCCAAGCATTGGGACAACGAGGTGAGAGGCTTCGCCCTCTTCGTCGGGAAGCAGGCGAAGACATGGTATTTCCAGCGGGACGTTGGCGGCGAGACGCGTCGCATGAAGATCGGCCGCTACCCCACCATTCCTGCCGCTGCTGCACGCGAGACGGCGCAGTCGCTGGCGCTGGAGCTGAGCCGCGGCGCCGGGAAAGCTTTCGCGAGGCGCATGCCGACGCTCGACGAGGCGATGAAGGGATATCTCGAGCGACCAAAGCTCCGGTCAGACGCCCACAAGGAGGGCGTGCGGGCGCAGATGCAGGCGTACCTGAAGGATTGGCTGAAGCTCCCGCTCGACGAAATCACCCGAGGCATGGTTGTCTCCCGCCACCAGTCCCTTGCTGATCGCCCGTCGGCGGCGAACCACCTCATGCGCAACTTCCGCGCGATCTGGAACTATGCACGGCGGACCGGCGACAGCCTGCCAGAGCCGCCAACCCTTGCAGTCGAATGGTACCCTGAGGAGCCGGGCAGCGAAGTCATCGAGGATCTCGCCGCCTGGCGGGCACGCGTCGACGCGCTGTCGAACCCGATCCATGCCACCTTCTACCGTCTACTTCTATTCACCGGGTTCCGGAAATCCGAAGCGCTCAAGCTCCGCTGGAAGGACGTGCTCGGCGACCGTATCCGGCTGCCGATGACCAAGAACGGCCGCGCCTTCGACCTGCCGATCCTCGACGTACACAGAGCTATTCTCGAGCCGATGCGCGGACTGCACGGGGAATGGGTCTTCCCCTCACCGAAAGCGGCAGATGGACATCTCGCAAACCCGTTTCGGTTGGAGTGGTCATTCCACGCCCACCGGCGAACCTTCGCGACCGTGGCGGTTGAGGCCGGCGTGCTCGAGGAGGTGGTCGGACGGCTTCTGAACCATACGCCAGTCTCTATCACAGGACAGCGCTATGCCCGGCCGTCCCTCGATGCCTTGCGTGTGCCAATGGAAATCGTCTGCGCCGCCCTCTCGGCTCGCTCAGGCTTCGTGCCCGCCACGTCAGAGCTGGTATAAAGTTCGCACCGACTACGGGTCTTTGTCGCCACTGCGCGGCAGAGGAGTTCGGCCGGGAGCACCAGCTCGCAAGCGCCGCACCGAAGGCTGGAGGCGATTGGGCCGCTTTTTCTCGGCCGGAGGCCTCAACAGCGAAGGTCTTTGAGCGAGCTGGTGCAGCTCTGCTTGATCACAAGGCCAGCTCAAACGCTCGTTCAGCTGCTCGAGAAAGCCCTGCGACCGGCGCCATCACGTCCAGTTGCGCACGTTGCACGGGGTAATCAACCGTGCCAACGTGTGGCGTTCAAGGGAGCAACGGGCCGCCAGGGGGATGACGACCGACGTCGCCGGAGCAAACGTTGACCGCGAAGGCAGGGTGCACGCTGCGGGCGCGAGTTCGAGTTGGGCTCCGCGCTCGCGCTTGGCTGATCACCGCGGGTCTGCTCGCGCCGGCCCTCGTTTTCTTGGCGCTGGCTTTTCTCGGTCCGCTCGGGGTTCTCTTTCAACTCTCAATCTCCAGTCCGGAAGGCGCTCTGGCCGCCTACGAGGAGATTCTCGGCAGCGGGGTCTACCGGCAGGTTTTCCTGAACACCCTGGTCCTGTCCTTCTGGGTGGCCGCCCTGGCCGTGCTCCTGTCCTATCCCACTGCTTACATGCTTTCGCGGCTCAGCGGATTGGCTGCAGCGATCGGATTCTGGTGCGTGCTGCTGCCCCTCTGGATCAGCGTGCTCGTCCGTACCTTCGCCTGGATCCTGCTGCTCGAGAGGAACGGCCCCGTGAACCGGCTTTTGGTCGGCAGCGGGCTGACGGACCAGCCGATCGCGATCCTGTTCGAGAGTCCGGCCGTCTACATCGGCATGGTGCACGTCCTGCTGCCTTACGCCCTGCTGCCAATCTACGCCTCCATGCGCGGCGTCGACGAACGGCTGCTGCAGGCGAGCGAGGTACTCGGGGCGACCCCGTTCAAGACCTTCGTCCGCGTCTACCTGCCGCTGACGCTGCCTGGCGTTGCCGCCGGCTTCCTCCTAGTGTTTCTTCTGGCGCTCGGCTTCTACGTCACACCGGCGATGCTGGGCAGCATGCGCAACCTGACCGTCGCGATGCTGATCGACGTTTTCGTCAACGAACAGCTGATCTGGCCGCTCGCCGCCGCTGCCGCTTTCTGCCTGCTCACCGTTGTCCTTCTGCTGCTCGGGGTGGCGAGCCGGTTCGTCAACGTCACGTCTACGGTGACTGTGCGATGACGAACCGGACGGCGATCGCGGCGAACGTCGCCGGCTCGGCGGTGCTTGCGTTCCTGGTGCTGCCGATCCTGGCTGTCGTGCCAGCATCCTTCAACGATGCGAGCTTTATCCGGCTGCCGCCAGACCAATGGTCGCTGCGCTGGTACGACGAGTTCGTCGGCGACCGCGAATGGGTGAGGAGTCTCTTCACCAGCTTCAAGGTGGCGGCCTTGGCAACGGCGTTCTCCGTCGGGCTGGGCACGGCTGCGGCGCTCGGGCTCGAGCGTGTCTCGGGTCGACTCCGCGCTTTGCTGATGGGCGTGATGATCTCGCCCCTAATCGTGCCCGTGATCATGACCAGCATCGCGCTCTACTACGTCATGCGCCCGGTCGGGCTGCACGGAACCCTGCTGGGCCTCGCGCTCGGACACACACTTCTCGCCATGCCCTTCGTCGTGGTGAACGTCGGGATCTCGCTGCGCAACATCGACCCGAACTGCATCCGCGCCGCGGAGGGCCTGGGTGCTTCGCCAGGCCGGCTGTTCCGGACGGTGACCCTGCCGCTGATCGTCCCGGGGTTGGCGGGCGGCGCCGCTTTCGCGTTCATCACTTCGTTCGACGAGGTCGTCATCTCGATCTTCCTGGCTGGCGTCACGGCCAAGACGCTGCCAGTGAAGATGTGGGAGACGATCCGCGTCGAATTCACGCCCGAGGCCGCGGTGGCCTCGACGATCCTTGTCGCCGCCACGGTCGTGCTGTTCGCGTCGGTCAAGCTCGCCTCCGGCCGGCGGGGCCCGAAGGACAGCGATGGCTGAGGCGCGGCCCGTCGCCTTTCGCGAGGTCTCGCGCGCTTTCGGTAGCGTGCAGGCGCTCCGGCCCATGTCGCTCGAGATCGGGGCAGGCGAGTTCGTGACCCTGCTCGGGCCCAGCGGGTCGGGGAAGACCACCCTCCTGAACATCGCGGCAGGATTTCTGGCGCCCGACCGGGGCGCAATCATGATCGGCGATGTCGACGTGACCTCGGTGCCGCCGCGCCGGCGCAACATCGGAATGGTGTTCCAGAGCTATGCTCTCTTCCCGCACCTGAACGTCTTCGAGAACGTTGCCTACGGGCTGCGCGTCCGTGGCGTGCCGGCGGCTGAGGTCTCGACACGGGTGCAGAGCGCACTCGGGATGATGCAGCTCGAGGGCGCTGCGCGCCGGTCGATCCGGCAGCTCTCGGGTGGACAGCAGCAGCGCGTCGCGCTCGCTCGCGCGCTCGTCATCGAGCCCGACGTCCTGTTGATGGACGAACCCCTCGGCGCTCTTGACCGGCAGCTGAGAAAGCACGTCCAGCTCGAGATCCGTCACCTGCACCGCACTTACGGACGTACCACCCTCTACGTCACTCACGACCAGGAGGAGGCGCTCGTCATGTCCGACCGCATCGGCATTATGCGGGACGGGCGGCTTGATCAGATCGGGCGCCCGGACGAACTCTACCGCCGGCCCGCGAACGTCTTCGTCGCCTCGTTCCTCGGCAAGTCCAACATTCTCCGCGGCCGGGTCACGGCTCTCGACGGCTGCGTTGCCCGGATCGCGGTGGTAGAGCTCGGCCGCGAGGTCTCCGGAGACGCCGGACCGGGCCTCGTCGTGGGCGAGGAGGCGGGTGCCGTCCTGCGACCCGAGGCGCTCATCGACGCTGCGTCCGCGGACGAAGGCGTGGCGGCGCGCATCGAGGAAATCGTCTATCTCGGCGAGATGATCGCCGTCCGTCTCGAGCTGGCGCCGGGCCTGCATTTCTGGCGCCGCAGCTTTTCCGGCCCCGAGCTGCCGGAGGAAGGCCGCGAAGTGCGGATAGGATGGCGGAGCGAGGACGTGCGCATCGTTCCGCTTTGATAACAGGGAGAGAAGACCATGCTGACCAGAAGAAGTTTGATGGCCCTGCTTGGTACTGCGGCATTTGCCGCGTCGGCCATGGGGCAAGGTGCGGCGGCGCAGGATCGACCCTTCACCTTCGTTTCCTTTGGTGGTGCGCTGTCCGAGACCGAGCAGAAGGCCTTCATGGATCCGGCCTCGGAGCTGCTCGGCTTCGAGATCGTCAATGCCTCGCCAACGAACTATGCGAAGATAAAGGCGATGGTCGATGCCGGTGCGGTCGAGTGGGACCTCGTCGACGTCGGCGGGCAGTTCATCTACCAGGGCATCGAGCAGGACCTGCTCGAGCCGCTGGACTACTCGGTGATTGACGTCTCGAAGATCGACCCGGCCTGGGTCACGCCCTACGGGGTCTTCACCAGCACGGGCGCCACCGTGATCGCCTACAACACCGACAAATTTCCGGAGGGCAAGCAGCCGCGCTCCTGGGCCGATTTCTGGAACGTCGAGGAGTTCCCGGGTCCGCGATCACTCTACGGCCGCTTCTACTACAACTACGAAGCGGCGCTGAGGGCCGCCGGCGTTCCGTGCGACGAGCTCTATCCCGCGACCGACGAGAAAGTGCAGCTCGCCTTCGACAAGCTGCGCGAGATCAAGCCGCACGTCGCCGTCTGGTGGACCTCGGGCGCCCAGCCCGCCCAGCTGCTCGCCACCGGCGAGGTGGTCATGGCCTCGGCCTGGAGCGGCCGCGTGCTCGACGTGATGAAGGAGAAAGCCCCCGTCGACCTGACCTACAATGACGCCATTGCCTGGGGCAACGCCTACGTCGTGCCGAAGGGGTCACCTTATAAGGACGAGGCGATGAAGGTCATCAACTACGCCTTGACCGAGGAGGCGCAGAAGGCGCTCCTGCCGCTCGGTACCTACGGCCCGGTGATGGAGTCCGCGGCAGCGGCGGCGACCCCCGAGCAGGCGAAGCTCTATGTCTCGTATCCCGACAACATGGAGAAAGCCTGTATCTTTAAAGACGAGGAGGTCGCCAAGTACGTGACGAAGTACGAGGAAGACTGGAAGAAATTCCAGCTTGAATGACAGGCTCGCCGCCGGGTCGGCGGGCCCGGCGGCATTCCCCCGGAGGTGACCGGATGGGCTACTCGACGATCGATCTGCGCGCGGGCGACGGCATAGGCTGGCTCTGCTTCAACAGGCCGAAGGCGCTGAACGCCTTCGACCCTGTCCTGATCGACGAAAGCTGCCGAGCAATGGCCGAGCTCGCGCACGACCCCTTGGTGCACGCGATCATCGTGCACGGAGCGGGCCGCGCCTTCTCGGCCGGCTTCGACATCAAGGTTTCGGCCAACGCCGGCGACCGGACGGTCGATCAATGGCGCGAGGTGCTGGAGGCCGACTTCGACTTCATCATGCAGTTCTGGGATTGCCCAAAGCCGACCATTGCCGCGGTGCACGGATACTGCCTGGCCGGTGCGTTCGAAGTCATGCTCGCCTGTGACATATCCGTTGCGGGCGAGGGGGCGTTGTTCGGAGAGCCGGAGGTACGCTTCGGCTCCGGCATTGTCGCCATGCTGCTCCCCTGGATGACGGTTCCCAAGGCGGCCAAGGAGCTGCTGCTCACTGGGCAGGATCGGATGGACGCGCGGCGGGCGGAGCGGCTCGGCATCGTCAATCACGTCGTTCCGGACAGCGAAGTGCTGTCGCGCGCCGAGGCGATCGCCCGCGACATCGTCGCTGCGGCGCCGGCCTCGGTACTCGCCACAAAGCGGGTCATCAATCGCAGCTACGAGATCATGGGCATGCGCCAGGCGCTGCTCCAGGCATTGGAGGCCGATATCTTGATCGAGTTCGAGCGGCGGTCCCGAGCGGGCCGAGTTCAACCGCATCCGCCGCGAAGAGGGCCTCAAGGCCGCCATCGCCTGGCGCGACGCGCGCTTTCGCCGGGGGACCGCCTGAGCACCGCACGGGACGGCGGCGCGCCGGTCGGTGCCGGCCGGGCGGGCCAAGGGTGGAAGCACCGGCTTGATCCCCTGCTCGCGCCGCGCTCGATCGCGCTCGTCGGCGCCTCGACACGGCCGCAGAGCCCGGGGAACGAGATGGTACGCATGCCGCGGCTGGCGGGGTTCGCGGGGCGGCTCTACCCGGTGAACCCTGCCTATTCCGAGATCGAGGGGTTGCCCTGCTATCCGTCCCTCGCCGATCTTCCCGAGACGGTCGACCATATCGTGCTCGGGCTTGCCGACACCCGGCTCGAGGCCGGGCTCGACGAGGCCATCGCGCATGGCGCGCGCGCAGTGACGATCTTCGCCAGCGGGCATGTCGATGGCGACCCCGGCCTTGGGGCGCGGATCGGAGAGCGGGCGCGGGCGGCGGGGGTGGCGCTCTGCGGCGGCAACGGGATGGGGTTCTACAATCTCGACCATGCCCTCCGCGTGGTCGCCTTCGACTCTCCGCTCGACATGCGCCGCGGCTCGATCGCCTACATCGCCCAATCGGGCTCGGCCTTCGGCGCGCTCGCGCACAACGACCGGCGGCTCGGTTTCACCCTTGCGGTCTCCTCAGGAGCCGAGTGGGCCACGACCGCCGCCGACTACCTTGACTGGGCGCTGGAGCAGGAGACGACGCGGGCCGTTGGCCTGTTCCTCGAGACGGTGCGCGACCCGTCCGGATTTGCCGCGGGGCTCGAGAAAGCCGCCGCGAAGGAAGTGCCCGTCGTCGTGCTGAAAGTCGGCCGCACGCCCGAGAGCGCTGCGATGGCGCTGAGCCACACCGGCGCATTGGCCGGCAGCGATGCCGCCTATGAGGCGCTCTTCGACCGCTACGGCGTTCTGCGGGTCGATGACGAGGACGAGCTGGCGGCGACTTTGCTGCTGCTGTCGCATCGGCGTCGCCCGGTCCGAGGTGGGCTTGCGGCGATGCACGATTTCGGCGGCGAACGCGAGCTGATGGTGGACATCAACGCCGGCGTCGGCGTGCCGTTCGCGCGCATATCCTCGGCGACGACGGCTCGCCTTACCCAGCGCCTCGACCCCGGGCTTGTCCCGATGAATCCGCTCGATGCCTGGGGAACGGGTTCGAACGTCGCCGACGATTTCGCCGAGCTCATGCTCGCGCTGGTCGAAGATCCCGATGCGGCGCTTGGTGTGTTCTTCGCCGATATCCGCGACGGCTATCACCTCTCGGAGAAATATGTGGCTGCGATGCTGTCAGCGGCCGCGCGGACCGAGAAGCCGATCGCGATTGCGACGAACTACGCGCTCGTGCGTCACGAGGCGATCGCGCTCCGCCTGACGGAGGATGGGGTGCCGGTGCTTGATGGAACGCGCAACGCGCTGAAAGCAGTGCGGCATGCCTTGGCGTTCCGCGATTTGCTGGCGGGGCGGCAATCCCTGGGCGAGAGCCCGCTGCCGCCCCGCGAACGTGAATGCTGGCGTGCTCGCCTGGCCGGCACCGATATGCTGCAAGAGGCCGAAGCGCTGGACCTGCTCGACGCCTATGGCATCGCCACGCCGGCCCGCCGCCGCGTCCACGACCGCGCCCTGGCCTTGACGGCCGCCGAGGCGATTGGCTGGCCGGTGGCTCTGAAGACGGCAGCGCCCAATATTGCGCATAAGTCGGATGCGGGCGGGGTGCGCCTCGGGCTGTCCGACGCCGATGCGTTGCTGGCGGCCTATGACGACATCACCGTCAGGCTCGGGCCAGAGGTCCTGGTGCAGGCGATGGTCGGCCAAGGCGTCGAGGCGGCCCTCGGCGCCGTCAACGATCCGGACTTTGGGCCTTACGCAATGATCGCGGCGGGGGGCGTGCTGATCGAGCTCCTCGACGACCGCGCGGTCTCGCTCGCACCCGTCACGGCGGGCACGGCCGATCGCATGATCGCCCGCCTCAGGCTGGCGCGCCTGCTCCGCGGCGTGCGCGGCGCCCCGCCAGGGGACCGGGCCGCGCTCGCCGACGCGCTCCGCCGCCTGTCGCATCTGGCTGCCGACTTCGCCGACCTGATCGCCGAGATCGACGTCAACCCGGTGATCGTTGGTCCGTCGGGTGCCATCGCCGTCGATGCCCTCGTGGTGTGCCGCCCTGCCGGGCCCGCGCAAGGAGTTCGCATGATGGACCTGTCGCTCAGCCCTAAGGAAGCTGCCCTGCAAGAAAAGGCCCGCCGGTTCTTCGAGGAGGCGCTCGCGCCGCTCGAGGACCTCGTCACCCGGCATGGCCACCTGCCGCAGGAGAACCGGGCGCCGCTTCGCCGCGCCGTCGTCGAGCATGGCTTCACCGGGATCAACCATGCGGCTGAGGACGGCGGGTGCGGCTTCACGATGGTCGAGCAGATGCTCATCAATGAACAGCTCGGTCGTGCGAGCTGCGGACTCTGGGCCGCCGTCTGGCAACCGCCGATCCCGCTGCGCCACGGCACGGCCGACGCAGAAGGAGCGCTTTCTCCGCCCGAGCTGCGCAGGCGAGCGGCGCGGCTGCTACGCCATCACCGAGCCTGGCGCCGGATCGGACCCGCGCCGCGTCGAGACGCGCGCGGTCTGGCGCGACGGCGCCTGGGCGATCAGCGGGGAGAAATGGTTCGTCACCTCCTGGGACGCGTGCGACTACGTCATCGTCCACGCCCATGTCGACGGCGACCCGGACAAGCCGACGCTCTTCCTCGTCGACACCAATGCGCCGGGGATCCGCCACCTCCGGTCGCCTCGCTTCATGCACGACTACATCTTCGATCATGCCGAGGTCGTCTTCGACGAGGTGACGGTTCCGGCAGAAGCGATGCTGGGCGAGGTGGGCCAGGGCTTCGAACTGACGAAGGACTGGTTCGTCGAGGCGCGGCTGCAGATTGCCGCGCATTGCATCGGCGCCGCCACCCGCGCCGCCGAGATCGCCGACGCTTACGCCCGCGAACGCGTCCAGTTCGGCCGGCCGATCCGCGAGTTCCAGGCGATCGAGTTCATGCTGGCCGACATGGCGGTCGACATCATGGCGGCGAAAAGCACCCTCTACCGCGTCGCATGGGAGATCGACGCCGGCATCGACCGCCGCGCTATCCATGCGCGCGCGAGCGCGGTCAAGCTCCTCTCCTCCGAGATGGCCGGCCGCGTGCTGGACCGGGCCGTGCAGATCTTCGGCGGTCGTGGCTATATGCGCGACAGCGCGGTCGAGCGCCTCTACCGCGATGTCCGGGTCGACCGCATCTGGGAAGGAACCTCCGAGATCCAGCGCGCCATCATCGGCGGCCAGATCAAGAAGCGCGGCATGGGGGTCTACGCCGGCTGGCCGGGAGAGAACAGGTGAGCGAGCCTGTCGGCTCTCTCTGGGAAGCTTCGGCGCCTCCCGACCCGGCCGGCAGTGCGCTCGTTGAAGACGTCCAGGCGGATGTCTGCATCGTCGGCGCCGGGTTCACCGGCCTTTCGGCCGCCCTGCGCCTCGCCGAAGGCGGCGCCGATGTCATTGTCCTCGACGCCGGCGGCGCCGGATATGGCGCTTCTGGGCGCAATGGCGGCCAGGTGCTCCCGGGGCTGAAATGGGATCCGGACGAAATGGTCCGGATGCTCGGGACAGAGCGCGGCGAGCGGCTGGCGGCTTTCGCCGGCGCTGCCCCCGACCTCGTCTACCGGTTGGTCGAAGAGCACGGGATCGAGTGCGGGCTTCGTCGCAACTGCGGTTGGCTGAACGCCGCCGTGGACGAGGCTGCATTTGCCAAGCAGGCGGCGCGTGCCGAGCAGTGGGCGCGCCGCGGCGCCCCGGTCCGACTCGCCGACCGCGTCGAGACAGCCGAGATCCTCGGCACGGCCCGGTACCGCGGCGGGCTGCTGGACGATCGGGCTGGCGCCCTGAATCCGCTGGCCTATGCCCGCGGGCTGGCCGCTGCGGCCCAGCGGCATGGCGCACGCGTGCATGGCAGCACGCGCGTGCTGACTTTGTCGCGCGAGCGCGGGAGGTGGAAGGCTCTGACCGGCTCTGGCAGCGTGAGCGCCGAGACGGTTCTCCTTTGCACAAATGGCTACACGGACGAGCTCTGGCCGGGGCTCGCACGCGAGATCATCCCGATTCACAGCTTGCAGGTCGCAACCGAACCGCTCGGCGACAATGTTCGACGGAGCATTCTACCGCGGGGACATGTCGTGTCCGACACGCAGCGCCTGCTCCTCTACTTCCGAGTCGATGATCATGGACGACTTGTCATGGGCGGCCGCGGTTCGTTGGGCGAGACGAACCGCGAGTTGCTCTATCGTTTCGTCGAGAATGCGGCCCGGCGGCTGGTCCCGCATATCGCGTCGCCGCGATGGGAGTATCGCTGGGCGGGAAAGGTGGCGCTCACATCCGACCACCTGCCTCGGGTTCACGAGCTCGAGCCGGGGGTGCTTGCCTGCCTCGGCTACAACGGTCGCGGCGTGGCGATGGCAACTGCTCTCGGCAGGGTTCTGGGAGAGCGTGTGCTGACTGGTGATAGCGCGATCCTGCCCATTCAGCCGTCTTCGATGCGCCCGCTGCCATTCCATGGCCTTCGTCGACCGGTCCTTGAACTCGTAGCGGCGTGGGCGCGGCTGCGCGACCAGATGGCTTGGAAGGGACGGAGCTCGAACGCTCCGGGCACTTGAAGAGCTATCCAACTGAACCTCCGAGCCGGGATGTCAGAGTTGAGGTCGCCGCCGTCACCTCCTTCATTCGCCAAGCAGAAATCCTGCGGTACAATCTATCACCCGGTCGAGCAGTTCGGGCGCGCCAAGCGCACCGAGGTCATGGCCGGCATCGAGGTCGACGACGACGGTCTCCGCGGCCCGCGCCGCCGCCATGCGCTCGGCCAACGCCGCGCCATCGGCAACGAGTGGATCTCGCCGCCCGGTCACGACGAGAATCGGCGCGGTAGAATGCGCAGCATCCTTTATCGGGTCCTGACGTGACCCCTTGTTTCTCGTCCACAAGCTGCTGGAATCCGGACCACAGGAGAGGGACCGGAATGAAGCGGAACAGGTTTACCGAAGAGCAGATCATCGGGGTGCTGCGCGAGCAGGAAGCCGGCGCGTCGGTCGCGGATGTCTGCCGCAAGCACGGAATGTCGTCGGCGACGTTCTACGCCTGGAAGGCGAAGTACGGCGGGATGGACGTGTCGGAGGCGAAGCGGCTGAAGGCGCTCGAGGCCGAGAACGCGAAGCTGAAGCGGCTCTACGCCGACGCGATGCTCGACAATGCCGGGCTGAAGGTAAGCGGCCGCCCATTGCCCTCATTGCCTGAGGCGAAGCGCTGTCCGAGATGACGCCAGTAGTCGCGGAGGCGTCGATGGATAGTGATGTTCAAAGTTACGTAAGTTCTAACGGTCGTGAGCCAGGGTATGCTGGGCGTATCTGTACCGGTCCACAGTTTTGAGACAGCGATCTGGGGTTAAGCGGCTGTCTGCATGATGGTGGTCTGCTCGCGTCTGACCTGCGCTGGTGTGCGGTATCCGTGGCGCTGGATGATCCAATTCTCGTTGTAAGTGCGCTGGAAGCCGAGGAGGGCTTGGCGCAGGTCTTCGATGGTCTCGAACCACCGGACCCAGAGCAGGTTCTCCTTGAGCGTCCTGATGAAGCGCTCGGCGCAGCCGTTGCCTTCGGGTGCGCGGACGAAGGCGGGCGAGTTCGTCGCGCCGAGGAAGCGGAGCTCCTGTTGGAAGTCGCCGCTCATGTCCTGGGAGCCATGGTCATGGCGGATGCTCAGCCCCGCGGCGACGCCCTGGCCGATCGCGCCGAAGCTGTTCCGCACGGCCTGGCGGATCGGCTCGAGGGCCTCAAAGCGGGTGGCGCGGTGGCTGGCGTGGATCCCGACGCACTCGGCCGAGCAGTGATCGACCGCGACGAAGACGGCGGCTGACCCCTCGCCGGTCATGACCGTCGTCAGATCGGTGCCCCACATCTCGTCGACCACTCCGGTCGTGATCGTGCCGTCATGCGCCCGCGGGCCACGTGCGGCGCCAGGGCGCTGATGGGCCAGGAGCGCGTTCTCACGCATCACCCGGAGGACGCGACGCGGGCTGGTCCGAGTGCCGGAGACACGCAGCCGGGCCCAGACCTTGCGATAGCCTTCGCCGTGAAAGGGGCTCGTCGCCAGCAGCGCCCGGATCTCGGACGCCAGCGCGTCGTCGGGCATGGGGCCTTGCGGGCCGGGCCGGCGGCGGGGTGCCTTCGGCAGGTTGACGGCCCGACGGTGGCGCCAGATCGTGGCCCGGCTCAGGCCCCACGTCCGGCAAACCCGGCCCAGCCCGTAGGCGCGCTTCGCGGAGGGCGAGACCGTCCGGCTCATCTCCTCGACCTCCGCCGCACAAAAGGGGCGCCGGGGACGCCGGCCTCCATCCGGTCGATCTTCGCCTCCAGAAGCTCGTTCGCCATGGTCAGGTCGCCGATCTTCTCTCTCATGGCGCGGAGCTGACGGTCCCTGTCGTCCTCGGGCCGGCTCTTCAGCGACGCCGCGCCCCCTGCCAGAAAGCCGTCCCGCCAGCTGCTCAGATCGGCGGCGGTCACGCCGAGTTCCCGCGACACCAGCTCGAGATCTTCACCGCGCAGCAGTCTCAGCACGGCTTCCTGCTTCCTCTGCGCCGACATGCGCCGCTTGCGCGGCGCGGCGGGCGCGTCTCCGCCAGCGTAATGGGCGCGC
The DNA here is from genome assembly GCA_963822985.1 of uncultured Alphaproteobacteria bacterium. Taxonomy (GTDB): domain Bacteria; phylum Pseudomonadota; class Alphaproteobacteria; order Rhodobacterales; family Rhodobacteraceae; genus Thermohalobaculum. The sequence goes on from CAWGJU010000008.1 coordinate 307,385, forward strand.
TCCGACGCGCCCGCCGTGGCTCTCCATTCGTTCGTCATGGCCCCTCCTAACCTGGGGCCGCTCTCACCAAATCGAATGTCTCAAGCAACCGTACACCGGGGATATCGAAGTTGTGACGGGTCCGACCGGCCGTCGGCGGTGGCCGGAGCATGTGAAAGCCGCGATGGTTGTGGAGACCTTCCGCGACGGGGTGTCGGTGGCGGATGTCGCGCGGATGCATGGTGTCTCGGCGCCGCAGCTGCATGCCTGGCGGCGGGCGGCGCGCGAGGGGCTGTTGCCGATGCCGGGGGACGAGGCGCTGGGGCTCGTGCCGATCGTGGTGGGCGGCGGCAGTCGGGGTGGCAGTCGGGGTGGCGGCCGGGGTGGCGGCGAGCTGGCTGCGGGTGGCACCCTGACGCTGGAGATCGGGGGTGTCCGGATCCTCGTGCCGGCCGAGTTCGACCCCGGACACCTCGGCCGGGTGATCGCCGCCCTCCGGGGCGCCTCGTGATCCTGCCGGGCGGGATCACCCGTGCTTATCTCGCGACGCGGCCTGTCGACTTCCGGAAAGGTCATGCGGGCCTCGCGCTGATCGTCCAGAGCGTCCTCGGGCACGATCCCTACAGCGGCGCAGTGTACCTCTTCCGGTCGAAACGCGGCGACCGGTTGAAGTGCCTCGTCTGGGACCAGACGGGCCTCGTCCTGATCTATAAGAAGCTGGAAGGTGGCGCCTTTTATTGGCCGAAGCCGGCGGGCGGGGTGATCCGGCTGTCATCGGCGCAGGCCGCCGCGCTCTTCGAAGGCGTTGATTGGCGAGCGGTCCGGGCCGAGCGACGACAGCGGCCCCGATTGGCCGGATAGCCGCGGCAGGATGACTCGGGCGGCAGTTTCGGCAAGCCTGGCAAGGCGGTGTGGCGTAGTCTGGCCGCATGGCATCGAGCAGGACCAGCGCGGCCCGCGTGGCGGATCTCGAGCGGCGGCTGGCCGAGGCGCAAGCCGCGCGGACCGCGGCGGAGGCCCGTCTGGCCGAGGTCGAGCAAGCCCATGCCCGGCTGGAGCGGCTGCTGTCCCAGATGCGGCGCGACAGCTTCGGCGCGAAGTCCGAGAAGCTCGACCCCGACCAGCGTCACCTGCCGTTCGAGGATCTGGAAGGCGCCGCGGGAATGCTGGCCGCCGCGAGCGAAGCGGCCGAAAAGGCCCTCGGGACCCGGAAGGCAGCGGCCCCGCCGCCGCACCGAAACAAGGGCAACCTGCCGGCGCATCTGCCGCGCATCGAGCGGGTGATCGAGCCTGACAGCATCCTTTGTCCCTGCGGCTGCGGCGAGATGCAGAGGGTGGGCGAGAGCAGGACCGAGCGGCTCGATGTCATCCCCGCAAAGGTCCGCGTGCTGGTGACGGTCCGCCCGAAATACGTCTGCCGGGCCTGCGCCGGGGCGCAACATGCCCAGGCTCCGGCGCCGGAATGGCTGGTGCCGCGCGGCCTGCCGACCGAGGCGCTGGTCGCCCCCCGGGGTCGCCCACAGCATGGTGGCCAAGTTCGGGGACTATCTTCCCTTCTACCGCCAGGCCGACATCTACAGGCGCCAGGGCATCGATCTCGACCGCACCATGCTGGCGGAGTGGTCGGGTCGGGCGGCGCAGCTCCTGGCGCCCGTGATCGACGCGATGATGGCCGAACTCCGACGCAGCGACCGGTTGCAGATGGACGAAACCGTCGTGCCGGTGCTCGCGCCCGGGACCGGCGCGGTGCGCAAGGACTGGCTCTGGGTGGTATTGCGCGACCAGCGGGGATGGGGCGGCACCGACCCTCCCATCGTGGTCTTTCACCATTCCCAAAGCCGCGGCGGCAAGGTCGCGCAGGAGATCCTGAAGGGGTTCGCCGGCGGCACGCTCCTGGTCGACGGCCATGCGGGCTATGACGTTCTTGCGGACCCGAAGAGCACCGCGAAGCCGTGGGCCGTCGCCTATTGCTGGACCCATTGGAGGCGGCGTTTTGTCAAGTTCAGCCAGGACACACCCTCGCCGATCTGCGACGAGATGATCGCGCGCATCGCGCAGCTCTACGCCATCGAGAAGGAGATCCGCGGCCGCGACCCGGCCACGCGCCTGGCCATCCGCCAGAAGGTCTCGAAGCCGATCGTCGAGGCCCTGCGGCCCTGGCTCGAGGGCTGCCTGCAGGATCTGTCCTCGGCCAACGAGCTGGCACGGCACATCAGGTATGGTCTCAAGCGCTGGGACGGCATGACCCGCTTCCTCGAGGACGGCCGGCTCGAGATGGACACGAACGGAGTGGAGAACGCGATCCGTCCGATTCCGCTCACAAGAAAGAATGCCCTGTTTGCCGGCTCCATCGATGGGGCGGAAACTTGGGCCCGCATCGCCTCGCTGATCGGCACCTGCCGGCTGAACGGGGTGAACCCCGAGGCCTATATTGCCGCGACGCTCCGCAAGATCATCGACCAGCACATGCAGCGCGACATCGCCAAGCTGATGCCCTGGAACTTCGGCGAATAGTCAAGCCGCCAGCCGAGGGGGCGGTCAGCCGGCGCTTACGGCTGAAGGATCTGCTGGCAAAAAAATGGTGACGCCCGCCGCCAGGCGGGAGGCGGTCGCGCACCTGAGGACGAGCCTCGAGGTGAGCGAGCGGCGGGCGTGCACCCTCCTTGCGGCGGACCGGAGCGTGATCCGCTACCGCGCCAGGCGCCCCGACGACGCTGCCTTGCGCGCCCGGTTGCGCGAGCTGGCGGAGCAGCGCCGGCGGTTCGGCTACCGACGGCTGCATGTTCTGCTCCGCGGCGAGGGCTGGACGATGAACCGCAAGAAGACCCAGCGGCTTTATCGCGAGGAGGGCCTGGCGGTACGCCGGCGTCGGTCGCGGCGCCGGATCGCGGTGGCGCGCACGCCGATCCCGACGCCCGAGGGCCGCAACAGCCGCTGGTCGACGGACTTCGTCCATGACCAGCTGGCCGACGGGCGCCGGTTCCGGGTGCTGACGATCATCGACGACGTGACCAAGGAGTGCCTCGCCGCGGTGCCGGAGAGATCGCTCACCGGCAAGCGCGTGGTGCGCGAGATGAGCGCGCTGATCGAGCGGCGCGGCCGGCCCGGCGTGATCGTCAGCGGTCGCCAGCGAAGTGCGCCACCGGTCCGAGCACCGCTGGCGACGGCACCGAATTCACCTCCTCAGCGGTGCTCGCCTTCACCCAGGCGGCCAAGCTCGACTGGCGCTACATCGCGCCCGGCAAGCCGACCCAGAACGCCTTCGCCGAGAGCTTCCAAGGGCGGATGCGGGACGAATGCCTCAACGAGCATCTGTTCTTCTCGATGAACCACGCCCGCGCCGTCGTTGCGGGCTGGGCTGACGACTTCAATACCGCGCGGCCGCACTCGGCGATCGGCTACATGACGCCCGCCGCCTATGCCGCGACCCTGAAGCCGCAACGGGCATCGGCGCTACGCCATATTGAAAGCTCCGCACCGATGCCCGTTGCTACCGTCGCGATCACGCGCAATTCTCAACTCACGATTCCAGTGGCCCCTGGATGAAGCAAGGGGGTCACGTCACACCTGCCTACGGATTGGTTAGAAACCTCAAGATCGAAGGCGACCGAGGCAGCAAGCAGATCGTCAATAGTCTTGATTGGTGACGTCTGTGTTCCAGCGACCTCTGCGTTCCGGTCCTCCTGAAATTCGCCCCCGAAAAGACATTTGAGCAACTGACACCTCCGATCGGGAAGAGACAGAATCTTTGGCTGGGGATCAACCGGAAAAATCGGCCAAGTTCTCGATCGTAGGCGTGCCTCCTGAAGGTCTCGGGTCGTGGCTTATCTTCGCTTTTTGTTCTAATTCGTGCTCAGTCGACAGAAGGGCTGGTAGCCAGTCGACCAGGTGATGCGGGGGACGCATCACTTCCCGGATCAATCGTTGCCGTTCGGCATGAATCGTCTGCACCGATTCCGGTCAGCTCCTTCTATGTGCGCGCACCACGGTGATCCGACCACTGATTCCATGAACATCCGACCAGTCATTCCACGAGCATCCGACCAGCCTCTCCAGGAGCATCCGACCGGGATGATCTGAGCGGGCATCATCGGCCGGGACAGGTCTGAGGCAGATCGCATGCGCTATCCGGAAGCTGTTTCGACAGCGGAAGCGGGGCGCGATGAGGAGACTGCCGATGAGGAAGATCGAGGATGTATTGCGGCTGCATGCGCAGGGATTTTCGACCCGGCGCATGTCGCTGGCGACCGGTGTCGGCAAGACGACGGTCATCGAGTATCTGCGCCGGGCCGCGACGGCGGGCCTGTCCTGGCCGCTGCCCGCGGGACTGGACGAGGCGGCGCTGGAGCGGCTGCTCTTCCCGCCACCGCTGCCGGCGAAGGGGCGCCAGTTCGTCGAGCCGGACTGGGCGGCAACGCACCGGGAACTGAAGCGGCCGGGGGTGACGCTCGCGCTGCTCTGGGACGAGTATCGTGGCCAGCACCCGGACGGCTACGGCTACTCGGCGTTTTGCGAGCACTACCGCCGCTGGGCCGGGCGGCTCTCTCCGGTGATGCGCCAGCGCCATGTCGCGGGCGAACGGATTTTCGTCGACTACCAGAGAAGATAAAGGCGCTCTGAGCCGAGGCCCTTCATCATGAAGCCCCGCACGATAAATATTTTCCCACCTATCCACGAAAAGAAGCGTGCTGGCGGTAAGCCGAGGCGGATTCAGGCTTTTGTAGTCCGGACCCCTGAATGCTCTCCGCGGGGGCAAGGAAGGCCGTTCTCGCTTCGTCGGGAAGCATAGCGGCCAAGCTATCTGGCTCCCCTGTATGTGGAGCGTAATCAGATGCTTACGAATTTCGATCTGTTCGCGATGTCTGGGAGAAGCTGCCGACGGAGGCCGATGCCCGCCGTTTCCTCGAGGACATCATCTGGCACGATGGCCGGTTCTGCCCGCGCTGCGGGTCGCTGAACTCGGGCGCGATCGCCGGCCCGTCCGCCCGCGAAGGGCTCTACCAGTGCCGCGAGCGCGAGTGCCGCGGTCAGTTCACCATCACCACGCGCACCCCGCTGCACGCGACCAAGCTCGACCTGCGGATCTGGATCGCAGCGCTGTTCCTGGTCATCACCTCCAGCAAGGGCATCTCCTCGGTCGTTCTCGCCCGGATCCTCGGGGTCAGCCAGAAGACCAGTGGAAGATGGGGCATGCACTCCGAGAACTGATGGACCGCCACGGCGAGAAGACCAAGCGCCGGCTCGAGGGGACGGTCGAGGTCGATGAAGCCTTCGTCGGGGGCGCACCGAAGTTCCGTCGTGGCGTCAAGAACAAGCGCGGGAAAGGGACCCCGAAGCCGCAGATCCTGGTTGCCGTTCAGAGGGATGGCGAAGCGCGGACCACGCTCATCCCGAACGCGAGGCGGGCAACGATAGAGCCGCTGGTCGACAAGTGGGTCGATCCCTCGGCCGTCCTGATGACCGACGCCGCCAGGGCCTACCGCAAGATCGGCGAGAAGTTCGCCGGGCACCACACGGTGAACCACAGCAAGAAGCAGTTCGTCGACAGGGCGACCGGTGCCCACGTCAACACGAGCGAGGCCTTCATCGGGCAGGTCGAACGGGCACTCGTCGGCGTCTATCACCTGCTGCCGAAGCAGCACCTGCAGCGATATCTCGATGAGATCGCCTGGCGCTGGAACCGCCGCCAGCGGCCCGACAAGGTTCGCGGCTCAGGCGATCGGCATCGCATCTGGCGGCCCGTCCCGGTCCTGGCGCAGATGACGGAGCTGCTCCGGAATGCTCCCGGCCGACAGATCCGGCGTTCGGAGAACTTCGGTCTCCACTGGCCAGCATAGCTTCGCTGCTTCTTTTCGTGGATAGGTGGGAATATTTTTCTTCTCGATGGCGATCCGAACGGCATTCGGGTCGCGCAAATTTCAATGTCAACGATTCAGGCGATCGCGTTCCGCCGGAATCAGCTCCGGCGCGTGCGCGAAGCTTTCCCTGAGATTGAGCGACCCGGCGTGTACATTCTCATCGGTGCCGACGAGAGCGAACCGGACCAGCAGTTCGCCTACATCGGCGAGTCTGAGGGGGTGGGCGGACGCCTTTCGTACCACAACTCAAACGAGACGGGGCGGGATGCAAAGGGCTTCTGGACCGACACCGTCACCCTGATCAGCAAGGATGAGAACCTGACTAAAAGCCACGCGCGGTACGTGGAATCCTGCTTGGTGCGCAGCGTCGGAGGGAATCCTCGGTGGTCGATCCCGAATACTAGGCGGCCGGCTGACGACGCAGGAAAGCTGCCGTTGCCCGATCGGGCGGCTATGGACGAATTTGTCGACCAGACCAAAACACTCGTTGGCGCGCTTGGGTGGGACATGTTCCGAGAGATGCGTGGACGCGCGTCCGATGCGGCACCGGTTGCACGCGAGCGCCCACAGGCGGCGACCGCCGAAAGCCCACGGTTCTTTTTTCGTGGTGACGGATTTGCGGCCGAAATGGAGGTTGTGCAGTCCGGAGACTTCGTCGTAAGGGCGGGATCAAAGGCGCGGGTCCGGACCACACCGACGATCCCGCGGGGTACGGCCGCGCTGCGCAAAGCTCTTATCGAGACGGGCGTTTTGCGAGAGGAAGCCAATTTTCTTGTCTTTAGCAGCGACTACGCGTTCTCCTCCGCGTAGGCCGCTGCTGCTACCGTGATCGGGGCCAGCGCCAATGGGCGGATCCTCTGGAAGCGCGATGATGGTCGTAGCTACGCAGAGTGGGAGGCCGGAGATGCGTCGACGATCACCCCGGTGCAACCCGGCGATCAGTGAGCGCGCCGTTGGCGAGTCTCGCCCGCTCGAGCGGCGGAGCAAGCCGGCCCTCTTATCCACTGGTGCGGGCTTAATCACTCACGTCGAGTTTGCGATGGCCGAGTTGACGGAAATGCCTCGGTCCGCTAAGCGATTTGGAGACGCGGGCGTAGTTCAGTGGTAGAACGTCAGCTTCCCAAGCTGAATGTCGTCGGTTCGATCCCGATCGCCCGCTCCACCTTCTCCCGCGGATTCGTTTCCGACAGGATGCCTGCAATCGTCGCCTGTCAATTTTTCTAAGTCCCTGAGATGTCGCATTAAATCGGATCATGCCTCTAAGCTTCCCAAGCTGAATGGCGTCCGTTCGAGCGTCCGGGACGTGGCGAACAGCGTGGTATAGGCGGCTGACAGTGGAAGCTCCGGGAGACCGTCGTCCTCGACGAGGCGCAGGCCGCGAAGAACCCGGCCTCCGCCGTAGCGAAACACATCCGCCTGTACCGCACCCGGTTCCCTGGACAATAGTTTGCACTACGCGGCCGCCTTGAGGTTGGCCGCCATCCAGCGCTCTCTCGCGGCCGTGGGGCTGACGAGGCCGTTCTTCTCGACCAGCCACTCAGTATTGTAGCGGGCGACGAACGCGCGAACGGCGTCGCGGACCTCCTTGATCGTCTGAAAGATCCGTCCGTACACGACCTGCTCCTTGAAGGTGCGGAAGAGGCGCTCGATGACGCCGTTCGTCTCGGGCTGGGCGACGAAGGCGTAGCTCGGCGTCATGCCCCAGGCCTTCACCTGGCGCTGGAAGTCCTCGGACATGAAGGCGCTGCCGTGGTCGTGCCGCAGGGCGAGACCTCGGGCGGCGTCGCGGCCGAGGTGCCCGAACTGCTCGGACACCGCCATGCTCATCGCCTGCAGGGCCTCGTGCCGGGTGCCGTGCTTCGTCACATGCCAACCGACGAGCTCGGCGTTCCAGTGCTCGGCGACGCCGAAGAGCCAGACCTTGCCGTCGCGGGCGGTGGTGATCTGCGTCGCGTCGATCGCCCACATCACGTTCGGCGCCTCGGTGACGATCCTGCGATCGTGCGTCTGCTCCGGGCGCGGGCGTGCCCGATGCGGCGAGAGGAGCGCGTTCTCCCGCATGAGGCGAAGCACGCGCTTTCGCGCGACGCGCAGGCCGTCGAGCACACGCAAGCGCGCCCACACCTTGCGATGCCCTTCGCCCGACCAGGGCGAGCGCACGAGGTCGGCCCGGATCGCGGCGAGGAGATCGGCGTCGGAGATCGCGGGCTTCGGTCCGCGCCGGCCGGGCGTCCGCTGCGGCCGCTCCTCGGCGACGGCGGCCCTCGCGGCGTAGAACGACGAGCGCGCCACGCCCCAGACGCGGCAGACGCGCGCGACGCCGTAGCGGCGGCCGGTCGTGGGAGAGATCGCCCCGGCCGTCACCGCGACCTCCTCCGGGCCAAAGGGCCGCTCGGGCGCTCCATCCTCGCGCGCAGGAGCTCGTTCTCCATGGTGAGCTCGCCGATGCGCTGCATGGCCGCGGCGAGATCGGCGTCGGCGGTGTCGCTCTCGCGCTCCTTCAGCGCCCCGTCGAGCGCCGCCTCGGCCTTGTCGCGCCAGCGCTCGAGCTTGTGGACCGGCACCCCGAGCGCGCGCGAGAGCAGCTCGACCGACTTGCCCCGGAGCATCCGCATCACCACCGCCCGCTTGCGCGCCAAGCTCCAGCGCTGCCCGTGGCCGAGCGGCCCGACCTCCAGCCGACCGCCCTCGCTTGCTGCCTCGCCCGTGGACAGCGTGGACGGGCTGCACCCGCCCACCCTGCCCACAGGCGCATCAACAGCAGACGCTCCTTCGCGCGAGTTCATACTGGTGTCCCTCGTCTCGCTCATCTCGATTTCTCCTCGGACAAAATGGTGTCCAAGGAAATCGGGGCCAGCTCACGAAACACATCCGCCGGCTCGAGGCGCGGGCGCGCGTCGCGCTGACCGGCACGCCGCTGCAGAACAGCCTCGAGGATCTCTGGGCGCTCTTCGACTGGCTGATCCCCGGCCTGCTGGGCCAGCGCCGCGCCTTCCGCACCGCATTCCGCAATCCGATCGAGAGGGACGGGAGCCGCGAGGCGCAGGCGGCGCTCAATGCCCGTATCCGGCCATTCATGCTGCGCCGAACCAAGGCGGAGGTCGCGGCGGAGCTGCCCGAAAAGACCGAGATCACTGAATTCGTCACGCTCTCCGAGGGCCAGCGCGCGCTCTACGAGACCGTGCGGCTCACCATGGATGCGCGTGCGCGAGGCGGTCGCGGCGCGCGGGCTCGCCGGGAGCCGAATCTACCATCCTCGACGCGCTGCTGAAGCTCCGCCAGGTCTGCTGCGACCCGCGGCTGCTCAAAGGCGAGGCGAGCCGCGAGGCCGAGAGCGCCAGGCGCGCGCGGCTGATGGAGCTTCTGGAGTCGCTCATGGCCGAGGGCCGGCGAGTGCTGGTCTTCAGCCAGTTCGTGACGATGCTGCGGCTGATCGAGGTCGAGGTTCAGGCGCGCGGCTGGGCTTATGCCTGGCTGACCCGCGAGACCACCGACCGCGACTCGGTGGTCACGGGGTTCCAGGCGGGCGACGCGCCGATCTTCCTCATCAGCCTGAAAGCGGGCGGCGTCGGGCTGACGCTGACGGCCGCCGACACGGTGATCCTCTACGACCCCTGGTGGAACCCCGCAGTCGAGGCGCAGGCGATGGACCGCGCCCACCGGATCGGTCAGACCCGTGCGGTGTTCGTCCACCGCCTCGTGGTCGAGGGCTCGGTGGAGCAGGCGATCCTGGAGCTGCAGGAGCGCATGCGCGCGATGGCCGACGCCCTCTTCGACGCCGATGCGGGCGGGCCGCTCGAGTTGACCGAAGGGGATCTCGCGGCCCTTTACCGGCCGATCGGGCTCCATAAGAATAGCGGCAGCCAGCAGTGAAAGCTCGGCCGCCTCCGAAGCACCAGCGCCTGCCCCGCACTTTCTCACCGAATCTTCAGCGCAGCGCCGCGGCACGGCTGCTCGATCTCGCCACGGCGCGCCATGCCCGCGACTTCAATCGAAGGTCGTCATGCTGGAGCCGGGCTACGAGAGGCGAAGAGATCCATGCTGCAACCCCACCGAATGGCAGCACTGCGGAACGCTGCATTGCGGTAAAGTGCGACCGTTCATGGCAGGAATGGGCCGAGAGCGCCGGCTTGGCGGCGGCTACGAGCAAGCCGCTTGCCGTAGTGCCGCGGCGGCTTCGTCGAGCAGACCAATCTGCCTGCAGGTTTTGGAGTAGGTGGTACGCAGGATGCTGCGGACGTCCGTCGGGTGCGCGGCGCATTCAGTGATGCGACTTCGGCCGTTCGGCGCCTGGAAGCGGGAAAGCGGGCCAATCCTGCGAGTGGCTGTGGGGTTCGGTGGAAAAGGCTGGCTTTGTGCCCGGCTCTCGGCGACGTTGCGTCTCTTCCTCCGGAGCCGTGCCCGCCGTCGACGAGCCGGCGCTTGCCACCGCTGCGCCTGGAATGCCGCCGATCGATGGAGCGCATGGACTCCCGAACTAGTCCCGAAACTCGGTAGCAGCAGGTAGCTAAGTAGATGGATATGCATGGGAAACTCGCGGTTGACAGCGGGCTTCCCAAGCAGATTCCCCGCTTCCGCGGGATGACGCTCCGGTCGCACAATGCTCCAAGTCACTCATGTGGCGTCGGCGCGATCCCCTGCTCGCGCCGTTCGTCGGCGATCGGCTCGCCGGGTTTGTGGTCGGCGACGAAGGCGCCCCGCCTCCCCATCGGCTTGTCCTTGCCGACGGTCGTGTCGCGCCAGGTCTGGTGCTCGAGCTCGGCGTTCAGCTCGGCGCCCAGCAGCACGATGAAGGCGCCGACGAAGAACCACATCAGAAGCCCCATGATCGCGCCGAGCGAGCCGTATGTCGCGTTGTAGTTGGCGAAGTTCGAGACGTACCACGAGAACAGGAGCGAGCCGAGAAGCCACACCGCGGTGGCGATCACCGAGCCCCAGCTGATCCACTGGGCGCGGGCGCCACGACGGTCCGGCCCGTACCGGTAGAGCACGCCGACAGCGAAGACGACGGTGAAAAGCAGGATGGGCCAGCGAACGACCGATGCGATCCAGGCGGCTTGGCTCCCGAGGTCGATGGTCTGCAGGATGACGGGGATGATCACGATCGCCAGGATCGCGACGATGATCACAAGCATCAGGATGCCGGTGAGACCGAGCGTGAGCAGAATGCTGCCCAGGATGGTGCGGTTGTCGTCCTCGCTGTAGGCGACGTTTATGCCGGCCACCATCCCATAGACCCCGGCCCTGGCACTCCAGAAGGCGAAGAGCAGCGCAATGATCGAGGTGAGGCCCAGCTTTTGGCTGCCGGCCGCGATCAGGTCGTTTACCTGGGTTTCGATCAGCGCATAGGCGTCGGGCGGCAGGAACTGTCGCGTCGCCTGGAAAAGGTCGGCGATGTCGGCGGCATTGGCGACATAGCCATAGAGGGCGACCAACGCGGCGATCGCCGGGAACAGAGCGAGGACTGCGTAGAACGCCACCCCGGCCGCGACGAGCCAGATATTATGTTTGGCAATGTTGTCGTTGACGCGCAGAAGGACCGCCTTCCAATCGCGCCAACGAAATTGGGAGGGGCGCTTCGCGTCCCTCCCAGCCATGCTCGAGTCCGTTCGTGAACCCATGCCTCAGGCCGGCTTCTTGGGATCCCCGAGGTGCTGCTTCTCGGCTTCTGAGCTGGCCGCGTCGCGCAACCGCTCGGCGGCGTCCGCCGCCTCGTGCTTGGCGCGATCGGCGGCCGAGCGGCCCTGGTCGGCCGCCTCCTTCAGCCGCTGGTCAACCTCCTCGGACTTCTCCGTGTAGATCTCGCGCGCCTCGTCAGCGACCGCGCCGGCGACACGCCGGGCCTTCTCTGCCTCGCGCTCCACCGTCTCGCGTGCCGTCTCGCGCGCATGGTCGCTGTACTCGCCGATATACTCGTCCTCGGTGCGGGTCCGCGGCAGGGCGCCGCCGATCGCCGCGCCGATGGCAAGCGCCAGCGCGCCCATCACCAGCGGGTGATCCTCGACCATATCGTCGAGCCGGTGCATCGATGAGCGGCTGCCCTCATAGGCGCGGTCGGCGCGATGGCGCACCGAGCCGCCGGCCCTGCTGGCGCCCTCGTAGGCGCCGCGCCCGCCGGACGAGAGCGCGCCCGCGGCGCCGCTGGCCGCGTCGCCGATGCCGGACGTCACCGCGCCGACGGCACGGCCGATGCCGCGCGCGGCCGACCCCACGGCGCTGCTGACGCCCGAAGCCGCCGAGCCCGCCGCGCCGCCGGCGCTGGACGCCGCCGAGCCCGCGGCATGGCCGGCGCCCCGCGCCGCCGAGCCCGCGCCGGAGGCGGCCGATCCGGCGGCGTGGCTGACGCCATGGGCCGCCGATCCGGCCGTGCCGCTCATCCGCGATGTCGTCGATCCACCATTGCCGCGATAGGTGCCGCCGAGTTCGGCCGTGCCATAGGGCCTGGCCGCGCCCGCCGTGCCATAGCGGCGCGTGCCGACGAAATCCTCCTCGTAGAATTCGTCATTCTCGTCCACGTCCCAGAGGTAGTCCTCGTCACGGGCATAGCGCGAGCGGTCGCGGCTCGAGCTGGTCATCAGCCAGACGAGACCAACCCCGGTCAACAGCAGCGGCAGCGGGTTCTGCCGTGCCTGGCGGCCGAGATTGCCGGCCATGTCGCCGCCATAGCGCGAGAAGGAGCGGACGGCATCGTCGACGATGCTGCCGACGGACATCTTGTCCTGCAGCGCGTCGAGCGTCTCGGCCACCCGCGAGCGCTCGGCATCGACCTCGCGCTCGAGTGCTTCGGGCGAGTCGCTCGATGTGTAGGTTGTCTCGGTCATGTTACCCTCTCTTTTGCCATCGTGGCGTCCTTGGACAGCGAATCCGCGGTCCGGCGCGGCGCCAGGTTGGCGGTCTTCAGCTTGTTCTTGCCGCTGGTCGCCATCATGAAGGCGATCAGCGCGAGCACGACGCCGACGATCAGCGCGGCCCAGCCGCCCTCGATGAACTCGGCGAGGGCAGCCACCAGCGCGGCGGCGAGCACGTTCAGCGCCGTGATCGCCAGCACCAGCGCGCCGGCGATCATGCCGGCGGCGGTGATGACCTGGTTGCCCTTCTCGTTCACCTCGGACCGCAGGAGCATCATCTCCTTGCGGAAGAGCTCGGTGACATTGTTGATCAGGTCGCCGATCAGCGCCGGCGCCGACCGATCATGAAGATCGGTGGCACGGTTCACGTCGTGGGGGCGTGTGTCAGACATTGGGCTTCCCCTTGTTCGTCGGGGTCGCGGGGGTCGCGCCCGCGGCGCTCTCGCCGCCGGGCGTGGTCTTCACGCCTGCCGAGCCGGGGCCGGTGGAAGAAGCGGTCGGGCGCGGCCCCGTCGTGCCGCCGGCGACGCTGCCCGTCGAGGCAGATCCGGTCGTCGCCGGGCCGCCGGGGGCGCCGGTCGTGCCATAGGGCGTGTGCGTCGTCGCCGGCTGCTGCGGCTGGGGCATCGTTCCGGCGCGATAGGTGCGCGGGGCGGGCTCGTAGCCGCCATAGGCGCGCCCGTAGCCGTCATCGCCGCGATGGGAGCGGCTGGTCCGCGACGCCCGCGCGAACCGCGACACGGCAAAGCCGATCAACGCCGCGCCACCGATGAAGGCCGCCGGGTTGCGCCGGCCGAAGTCGGCGAGGCCGGAGGCGAGCTCGCCGATCGTCCTGCCGCGGATCCTGTCGGAGACCTGCGTCAGACCGCCCGCGGCCCTGTGCAGGAGCTGGTGCTGAATCGAGCCTTCGTCGAACTCGTCGGCCGCCGTTTCCAGCGCCTGGGACGTGCGCGAAACCTCGTCAGCCGCCCGCTCGAAGCTGCGATTGGCGCGCCGGGTTGCCTCGTCCTGCGCACTCGCCACGCCTTCACGCACGCTCTCGCGGGCTCGGTCGGCGACGCGGCCCGCTTCGTGGCGGGCGTCCTCGGCCGTGCTGCGCGCCGCGTCGCGCGCCGCATCGGTGCCGGAGCGCCCGGTTTCGCCCATTCCCGCCGAGCCAGTACCCGAAGTCGCCGTGCCCGTGGTGCCCGTCGTGCCCGTGCGCGTGGTGCCCGTGCCCGTCGTACCCGTGGTGCCCGACGTGCCTGCGCCCGAGGAACCAGTTGTTGTGGGGTTTGTAGGTGCCATTTTTTCGTCTCCCGATCAGAGATGCTGCGTCAGGTCAGCCCCAGCAGGGACAAAACCGCCAAGATGACGACGATCACGCCGATCAGCCAAAAGATGTTGTGCATTCGTAGAAGCCTCCTCGAACGCGATCAGACCGAATTTCTCAATAAACGGGCCAGCTCGGCTTCTGGTTCCGCAGATGCCGAAATCCTGCGCCGATGCGTCCCGCCTCGCCTCGAGAAACGCGCAGAGCGCCGCCTCGGAGCCGCTGAGCCCGGCGATGCGGGCGCCCTCCGCCGCCGCCAGCCTCTCGCGGCGCTCGTCCGGGCCGTTCTCGGCCAGCGCGATCACCTCCGGGTGGATGTAGCTGTTGCGGGCGATGGTCGGCGTGTTGCCGAGCTGCTCGGCCGCGGCGGCCGCCATCGCCTTGACGGTCAGCCGGGTCTCGCCCGCCGCCGTGGCGGTCTGGAAGGCGCGCAGCGTGCCGAGCCACGTCCGGAAGGTCTTGGCCGTGTACGCCGTCTCGCCGCTGATCTCGCCGAGGTACTCGTTGACGCTCTCCGAGCGCAGCGGATGCGGATCGCCGTGCTCGTCGAGCCAGGTGAAGAGATGGCCTCCGGGCAGGTCGTCGATCTCCCCCAGCACCCGGTGCAGGCGCGGGCTCTTGAGCGTCTGCTGGACGCGGTTGCCGCCCTTGGCCTTGTACTTCAGGACGATGCGGTCCGGCAGCAACCTTAGGTGCTTGCGCGTCAGCGTCGTCGCGCCGTAGCTACCGTTGGCGTCGAGGTAGTCGCGGTTGCCGACGCGGATGCCGACCCGGTCGATCAGCGAAACCAGTGCCGCGAGCGCGAAGCGCTGCGTGCCGGGGTCGGCCTGGAGGTCGCGGGCAAGCCGGCGGCGGATGCGCGGCAAGGTCCGGCCGAAGGCCGGTAGATGATTGTATTTGAGGCCCGCCCGGATCTCGCTCCAGAGCGAGTGATACCGGTATTGCTTGCGGCCGCGGTCGTCGAGCCCGGTCGCCTGCAGATGGCCATTCGGCAGCGGGCTGATCCAGACCTTGCGATAGGCTGGCGGCACGGCGAGGGAGGCGAGGCGCGCCCGCTCCTCCGGCGAGGCGATGGTGGTGCCGTCGGGCGCAATGTAGCTGAAGCCACGGCCCTTGCGGATCCGCGCGATGCCTGGTTGGCTGTCGGGATAGTAGACGAGGCGGGTGTCGCACGAGACCGTCATGGCCGACGTGAACGGCAGCCGAACCGGTCGGGTTCCCTTTCAAACCGGTTCACAGGGTGGCGGGATCGCCAGTGGCTCTACTCGGCGGGCGCACCTGCCGCGTAGTAGGCCGCAAGCGCCCGAAGTTGCGCCTCGTCGAGCTCCTCGGCAACCAGGTGCATGATGTGGGCGCGGGGCGTCCCGCCGCGCTTGCCTGCGAGCCAGAGCCGGAGCTGTGCCAGCAGGTAGTCCGGGTGCTGGCCCGCGAGGGCGGGAAAGAGCGGCGAGCGCTTGGTCGGCCACGGCCCGTGGCAGGCGCGGCAGGCCGGCACGTCGCGCCGCTCGGGCGCGCCGAAGGCGAGCTCCTGGCCGAGCGCGACCAGCTCTGCGGAGGCGGCTGGCGAGGCCGGCGGGCCCGGCGGCTGCGCCGCGAAGCGGCGGGCCAGCATGGCGATCTGCTCGTCCGAGAGCTGCGAGGCGGCGTGCTGCATCACGCCGCTCTGCCGAAAGCCCCCGCGATAGGCCGCGAGCGAGGCGGCGATGTAGGGCTCGCCCAGGATGTCGAGCCGGGGCATCACCGGGTTGCCCTCTGCGGTGCCGTCGAGCCCGTGGCAGACGGCGCAGTAGGCGAAGAGCGGGTCGGGGTCGTCCGCCGGCGCCACCAACCGCGCATAGTCGGCGGCGCTCATGTCGCGTACCCGGTCGAGGAAGGCGACGACCAGCCAAACGTCGTCCTCGCGCAGCTCGGCCGGCCAATGCGGCATGCCGCTCATCTTGACGCCGTTCCTGACGATCCAGAACAGGTGGCGCGGCTGCCAATCGCCCACCGCCTCCTGGATGGGCGGCGGAGCGGGGACCATCGAGCGGACCGTGGCCGTGCGCTGCTCGCCCGGCGGCGAGTGGCAGAAGCGGCAGGCGCTGTCGAAATGCCGCGCGCCGATGGCGGCCATCGCCTCGGTCAGCTCGGGCACCTGCGACGCGGGCGGGGCGCGCAGCTCGACCGAGTTGCGATAGGTCGTGTGCAGGACCCAGGACATGCCCGGCAGGTGCCCCGCCGCAGCGGAGACGTTGTAGAGGCCAAAGCCCACGACCGCCCCGGCCAGGACCAGCGCCACGGCGGCGGCGCCCAGCAGCGTGAGGACGACGCATCTCACCGCGAGCACCCCCTGCCCATCGCCGGTACCCAGCGCTGTGACCGGAACCGCATCAATGGCACGCCGCCACATAGATGGCCGGCAGCCCGACATAGACGACCGCGATGGCCGAGACGACCGAGAGCAGGAAGGCGGCGTGGCCGAGGAACTCGTGCCGATCCTCCTCGATCGGCCGGTCGTGCACGTAGTCGTAGTCGTCCAGATAGTCCCATTGCTGCCAGGACCGCCAGCCGACCCAGCCGATGCCGGCGAGCGCGAGCGCGGTGATCGTGGCGATGCTGACCTGCAGGAACAGCATCGCCCAGCCGTACTCGTCGATCAGCTTGGCGCAGACCACCGACGCACCCGCATAGGTCAGCACGAAATGCGCGATGAAGATCAGCGGCCCGAGCGCGATCCTCCAAAGGCTGTCGCGCTCCTCAGCCCAGCTTTCCAGCTCCTCGCGTCCCCGGCGATCGGCCATCAGAGCAGCCTCGTGACGGGGCCGAGCGCCAGCGCGGCGACCAGCACGGTCAGCAGCATGAAATGCCAGTAGAGCGAGACGTTCTGCAGGTCGTTGTCATAGCGCGGCGTGAGCTTGCCGCGCAGGCTGCCGGCGAGACAATAGAGCTGCATGATGGTGCCGGCGCCGACATGCACCGCTGTCCAGACGAGGATGGCCCAGACCATTGCCGGATAGACATGCGCGGTCGGGTCGAGCCCGGCGCTCCAGGCCGACCAGAGCATCGCCGCCGCTCCCAGCACAGACATCAGGGGCGCCGTCCCCAGCGCCGCGCGCGCGAGCGAGACCGCATGACGCGCGTTGAGCTCGCGGGCGGCGTAGGTCAGCGCCCAGGAGCCGGTCAGCAGCAACGCGCCGAGCCCGAGCCAGCCGAGGACGGTGTGATCGGTCCCCGGCGGCGGGAAGGCGGTGTTCGACGTCCAGTAGTAGGCGAAGCCGAAGATCAGGCTGGCAAAGGCGGTCGCGTCGGCCAGCATGGTGATCCACATCGCCCACCAGCCGACCGAGGCCGGTCCCGAGGCATAGGTCGGCAGCGTGAGGCCCAGACCGACGTCCTTCTCATGCTTTTCGGGGATCTGCGCCGTGCTGGTCCAGAGCCAGTAGACGATGAAGCCGATCGCAAGGGCGGCGCAGACGATCGCCGGCGGGTACATGTGGAAGGTCGGGAAGATGAAGACGCCGCCCGTCGACGCAGCGGCGCAATGCGTGATCCAGGTCGGCCCGGTGACGCGCTGGACCTGCACGGGCTTGGCGTCGAGCACCGTCGTCACAAGCGTTTCGCGCAGGCCCTCCTCGGCGTCCGGGAGATAATAGCGCCCGGCGTCGATGCGACCGACGACCTTTGGATCGTCCCAGAGCGGGTAGCGGCTTGTCACATAAGGGATGGAGCGCGTGCCCCAGCCCGGGTCTTCGGGCACGTCGTGCGCCCATTCGAGCGTGCCCGCCTCCCACGGGTTGCGCGGCGTGCGCTCGTCGTCGCCCTTGGGCCGGATCAGGTCCCAGGCGAACACGGCGAAACCCGCAGCGATGACAAAGGCGCCGCAGGTCGAGATCAAGTTCAGCGTGTCCCAGCCGATATCGCCCGGATAGGTGAAGACACGCCGCGGCATGCCGAGCAGGCCCGTCAGGTGCATCGGCGCGAAGGCGGTGTTGAAGCCGATGAAGATCAGCCAGAAGGCCCAGCGGCCCAGCCGCTCGGACATCAGCTTCTTGGCGAAGAAGGGGTAGAAGTAGTAGACGCCCGCCATGATCGGCAGGATCGTGCCCCCAAAGATGACATAGTGCAGGTGGGCGACGACGAAGTAGGTGTCGTGGACCTGCCAGTCGAACGGCGCGAGCGCCACCATGACCCCGGTCAGCCCGCCGGCCGTGAAGATCGCGAGCCCGCCCGCGATGAACAGCAGCGGCAGGCTGCGCTTGACGCGGCCGACCATAAGCGTCGCGAGGAAGCAGAAGAGCTGCACGCCCGTCGGAATGACCACGGCCTCGGACGCGGCGGAGAAGAAGCCCAGCGAGATCGCCGGCAGCCCCGTGGCGAACATGTGGTGAACCCAGAGGCCGAACGAGAGAAAGCCCGTCCCGACCGCCGACAGCACGATCCAGGAATAGCCGACGATCGGCGTGCGCGCGACGGTCGGCACGATCATCGCCGTGATGGCGATCGACGGCAGGAAGATGATGTAGACCTCCGGATGGCCGAAGATCCAGAACAGGTGCTGCCACAGCAGCGGGTCGCCGCCGCGCTCGGGGTTGAAGAAGGGCCAGTCGAAGCTGCGCTCCATCTCGAACAGGAAGTCGCCGGCGATCAGCGGCGGGAAGGCGAACACGATCATGCCGCCGACCACCAGCACGTACCAGGCATAAAGCGGCATCAGGTTGATCCGCATGCCGGGCGGCCGGCACTTGAGCGTGCCGACGATCAGCTCGACCGCCGCGGCGATGGAGGCCACCTCGATGAAGGAGAGGCCGAGCAGCCAGATGTCGGGACCCAGCCCCTCGCCCATGGTGGCCAGCGGCGGATACATGAACCAGCCGGCCTCGGGCCCGACGCCGAACAGCACCGAGCCGAACACGAAGACCCCGCCGATCAGAAAGCACCAGTAGCCGAAGGCCGAAAGCCGCGGGAACGGCATGTCGCGCGCGCCGAGGAAGGCCGGCAGGATCAGGATCGAGATCGCCTCGAAGATCGGTACGGCGAAGAGGAACATCATCGCCGAGCCGTGCATGGTCATGAACTGGTTGTACGTGTTGGGCGGGACCAGATCGTGGTCGGGCACCGCCAGCTGGACGCGCATGAGCAGCGCCAGCACGCCGGCGCAGAGCATGAAGAAGAAGGCGGTCAGCGAGTACCAGGCGCCGACCTCTGAATTGTTCACGGCCGACCAGTAGCGGAACCCTTCGGGCTGCTTCCAGACGGCGCGCAGGCGGGCGGCCGAGGCCTTCTGCCAGTCCGGGTCGAGCGGCTGGGACAGCATCTTCTCGGTCGGCGGATAGGGGCCGATATCCGTCTCGGTCCGGGCCTCGGGCCGCTCTCGGGGAAGGGGGGCGCCGTCTGCGGTGGCGTCGGTCATCAGTGAAGCCCGTCGAGGTAATGGGCGAGATCCGCGAGCGCCTCGGGCCCGAGCACGTCGTATTCCGGCATGTCGACCTCCGGCTTGACCGCGTGGGTCTCGGCGATCCAGGTCACGAAGGCCTCGGGGGTGTTCGGCAGCGTGCCGGCGCCGATCGTCAGCCGGCTGCCGACATGCGTCAGGTCCGGCCCGAAGCCGCCATCGGCCGGCGTGCCGCGGACGGCGTGGCAGGCGCCGCAACCTTCGGCGAGGAACAGCGCCTGCCCGCGCAGTGCCGTTTCGTCGGCCGGCTCCCTGGCGGGCAAAGCCTCGTTGGCCAGCCAGGCCTCGAACGCCTCGGGCTCCATGACGACGGCCGGGAAGGCCATCAGCGCGTGGCCAGTGCCGCAGAGCTCGGCGCACTGGCCGCGGAAGGTGCCGGTGCGAAAGGGCTCGAGCGCCAGATGCGTCTCGCGGCCGGGGAACATGTCCATCTTGCCCGAAAGCGACGGGATCCAGAACGAGTGGATCACCTCGTCCGAGCCGAGCGAGACCTCGGTGCGCTGCCCGACCGGCAGGCGCAGCTCGTTCGCCGCGGCCACCTCGCCGTTCTCGGTCAAGTAGTCGACGCGCCACCACCATCTCTCGCCGGTGACGCGGACCGTCGGCGTGCCCGGTGTCGGCCGAAGCTCGGTCAGAAAAGGCAATGCGTGGATCAGCAGCGCGCCGAGGCCGAGGCTGGGGAAGACGATACCGCCGCCGATGATCAGCCTCTCGGCGAAGCGGCGCGGCATCGGTCCGCGATGGACCCTGGCGATGAAGAATGCACCGTTCAGCAAGACCCAGATGATGACCGCGCCGATCAGCAGGATCTGGAGCAGATCGAACAGAGCCGCGGCCTCGAGCCCGGCCGGGTCCAGCGTCGATTGCACGCCGGTGCACCCCGCAAGAGCCGCGGGGAGAAGGAGCACTGCTCGCGCCAACCCCATCATCAGGCGATTACACCTGGAAAGTTCCGGCTCACCGGAGCCTCCTGCCCGTCAGACGGCCTTGCGCTTGTTGCGAAGGTCCAGGAGGTACTGCTCGGCCCGCCGCGTCAGGGAGGCCGCAGCCTCGGCGGGCTGGGCCTCCGGCTCGCGGATCTGCTCGAGCCAGTCCGCCGCTTCGTTGCAGGCGGCGATCAGCTGGCGGTGCGCGTCGGTGCGCTGCCCCTCATCCAGCCGTGCCAGCTCGCTTCGCGTCTCGTCGATCGCCGTTGCGAGTTCACTCGTCTTTTGCTTCAGCATCGTGCCGGCTTCGGACATTGCATCTCCTCCTCTCGGTTCGGCCTCTCGGATCGCGCCCGAGGCGCATCCGCGGCGCTGCCGTTTGGACATTGAAGACGTGAAACGCGGCTGGGATCGCAATCGCTCCGAAGGACGTTGACATCCGCCATGGGAGAGGAGGATCCGTGACGATGCCCGGCACGCGCACCGCGCAATCTGAGGCGGACGCGGGGGCGGACGCGGGTCGCCATCCCCGGGCCTGTTCGAGACGACCATCTAACTCTATATACCCTTGACAACGGCGGCCTCGGCGATCTGGACGGCAGGCCTGGCGCTGCTGGGCTGGTGGCTCGGGCAGCCGGGAGCGCATCGGAACCTATATCGATCCGGTGACCTATTCGGTGAAGGCCTTGATTCGTCGTGACCTTTGTTTCTCGGGTCGTCACGTTCGAAGGCTCGGAGGTCCGGGACGCGACCTCGATCGGCGCGGCGCCGCTGAGCCTGGATTAAGGCTCATAGAACAGGGAAAAGCTGGGGCAAGCTCATGGGCACAGGTTCGTTTCGTCGCGACTATCTGACCAAGCCGATCTTCCGATGGGCTCGCGGCGCCTTGCCGCCCCTGTCGCCGACCGAGCGCGACGCGATCGCGGCGGGCGACGTGTGGTGGGACGCCGAGCTCTTCTCGGGCAATCCCGATTGGTCGAAGCTGCTCGCCACCCCGCCCGCCCGGCTCTCGGAGGAGGAGCGGGCCTTCCTGGAAGGCCCCTGCGAGCAGCTCTGCGCCATGCTCGACGACTGGCGCGTGAACTTCGAGCTCGGCGACCTGCCGGACGAGGTCTGGGAGTTCCTGCGCCGCGAGCGGTTCTTCGGGATGATCATCTCAAAGGCCTATGGCGGGCTGCAGTTCTCGGCATTCGCGCATTCCGAGATCATCCGGCGGATCACGACCAAGTCGCTGACGGCGGCCGTCACCGTCATGGTGCCGAACTCGCTCGGGCCCGGCGAGCTGCTGCTGCAATTCGGCACCGAGGCGCAGCGCGACCATTGGCTGCCGCGGCTCGCCGACGGCAGCGAGATCCCGGCCTTTGCGCTGACGAGCGAAAAGGCGGGGTCCGACGCCGCGGCGATGACGGACAGCGGCGTCGTCTGCCGGGGCCAGTGGAACGGCGAGGAGGTCGTCGGCATCCGGCTGAACTGGGCCAAGCGTTACATCACGCTGGCGCCCATTGCCACGGTGCTGGGACTCGCCTTCAAGCTGCGCGACCCCGAAGGGCTGCTCGGCGGCCCGGAGGAGCGCGGCATCACCTGCGCGCTGATCCCGACGCATCTGCCGGGCGTCGAGATCGGCCGCCGTCACATCCCCAGCGCGCAGATGTTCCAGAACGGCCCTACGCGCGGGCACGACGTCTTCGTTCCGATCGACCACATCATCGGCGGGCCCGACAATGCCGGCCGCGGCTGGACGATGCTGATGAGCGCGCTGGCCGCCGGGCGGGGCATCTCGCTGCCTTCGCTCGGCGCCGCGGCAGTGGCCTTCTCGGCGCACACCGCCAGCGCCTATGCGCGGGTCCGCGAGCAGTTCGGCATTCCCGTCTCGAAGTTCGGCGGCGTTCAGGAATGCCTCGGCCGGCTGGCCGCCGGCGCCTATGCGCTCGACGCGGCGCGCTGGCTGACCTGCGCCGGTCTCGACGAGGGGCGCAAGCTGGCCGTCATATCGGGGATCATGAAGGCGCACGGCACCTACCGGATGCGCGACGCGCTCGACGCCGCGATGGACGTCCACGCCGGCAAGGCGGTGATCGACGGGCCGAACAACTACCTGTCGAACCTGCACCGCGCCGTGCCGATCGGCATCACGGTCGAGGGCGCGAATATCCTGACGCGCAACCTGATCGTCTTCGGCCAGGGCTCGATCCGCTGCCACCCTTATGTGCTCGAAGAGATGATGGCGCTGCAGGAGCAGGAGCCGGAACGGGCGCTTGAGCGGTTCGACCGCGCATTCTGGGCACATGTCGGGCACTCCTTGCGCACACTCGGCCGCGCTTGGGGCCGCGCCTGGACGGGCGGCCGCTTCGCCCCCGCGCCCGACGCGGGCGCGCTAAGGCGGCATTACCGCCGGCTGTCGCGCTGGTCCGCCGCGTTCGCGCTGACGGCGGACATGGCGTTCCTGACGCTCGGCGGCGGGCTCAAGCGGCGCGAGATGCTGTCGGCCCGGCTCGGCGACATCTTGAGCGAGCTCTACATCCTCTCGGCGGTGCTGAAGCGCTGGCAGGACGAGGGGCGGCAGGCGGCCGACCTGCCTCTGGTGGACTATGCCGCGGCCGAGGGCTTTGCCCGCATCGCGCGCAGCCTCGACGAGGTCCTGGCAAACCTGCCGGCGCGCTGGGCCGCCTGGCTGCTGCGCATCGTCACCCTGCCCGGCGGCGCGCATCGCGGGCCGGACGACCGGTTGACCGTGCGCTGCGCCGAGTTGATCGCGGCGCCCTCGGCGACGCGGACCCGCGTCACCGGGGGCATGCATGGCGGGCGGCCCGGCGATGCGCTCGGCAAGCTCGCCCATGCCTTCGATCTGGTCACCGCCACCGAGCCGCTGCGCAAGCGGCTGCGCGAGGCCGGCAAGACGCTGGACGAGGCGCGCCGAACCGGGCCGCTGACGGCCGACGAACTCGTGCGGCTGGACGAGGCCGAAGCCGCGCGCGCCGCGGTGATTGCGGTTGACGATTTTGCGCCGGAGGAGATCACCGGCCGGCTGACGCGGCGGCACACGGCCGAGGCCGCGCCGCGAGCGGCTGAATGAGCGGCGGCCTCCAATCGTCGACCGGGCGCGCTCGCCTTTCCGGGACGGCGAGCGGACACGGGACGGACTGCCGGATCGGTCTTCGCGCGCAGAATCAGAGCCGGGGGCTGGGAGCGTATATC
The DNA here is from genome assembly GCA_963822985.1 of uncultured Alphaproteobacteria bacterium. Classification (GTDB taxonomy): domain Bacteria; phylum Pseudomonadota; class Alphaproteobacteria; order Rhodobacterales; family Rhodobacteraceae; genus Thermohalobaculum. The sequence goes on from CAWGJU010000008.1 coordinate 330,934, forward strand.
CTAGGTTAATGGAGCGACGCTCGCTTGCTGCTAGGGTATCCGACTTGGTGGCTGCGGTCGTGTGTCTGCTGGTGGTCGTGCACTTGTGATCATGCCGTGTGCCTCGCGCCCAGAACGGCCGCACTGGGAGTCATCCGGCCGAGCCGATGGCGTTCTGTCCTGGCCTGCGGGCTCTGGGCCGGCGCGACGCGAAAGGAACACATGCTGAATGGCTGTTTTCGATGAAAGCCTTTGCGCTTCGTCCGACCCCGAACCCTTAGCGCCAGCGGATGACGACGCGTCTCCGCCCCTCCCTGCGGGCGTGCCTGGGCATTATACAATGACATCCGCGATGACAGAGGCGGCCCCGCCCAAGATGATGATCGTCGAGGATGCGCCGCTGATAGCGCTCGATCTGGCCGAGACGATGAAGGATCTCGGCTTCGACGTAAGCGCGACCGCCTTCACGCATGAACAGGCGCTGACCGAGATTGAGCGGTCCGTGCCCGACTATGCCGTGATCGACCTTCATCTCGGCGTCAGCCACGATGGCCGCGACGGCGAAGCATTGCTGTCGGTGCTGAATGCCCGAGGCTGCCGGTGCCTGGTGTTTTCCGGCGACGATACCGCGTGCCGCAGGGTTGCGGAGCACTACCCTCGGGTCGCGGTTCTGGCCAAGCCCGCGCAACCCGGAGCGCTGGCGCGCGAGATTGAACGCCTGCGGCAGCTACCCCGCAGTTAGGTCGGGCCGCATCTGCCCGGCCGGTCTGTCGCCGAGAACATCGTCGATCCGGGACAGAAGGTCGGCCTCGGAGAACGGCTTGCTGACGATCGGATGCGCACGGTAGCGGTCCGGCAGGTGCGTCCGCGGGAAGCCGGTCACGAAAACGAAGGGCACCCCGCGCGCCTCGAGCATGGCGGCGACCTCGAAGGCGTCCTGTCCGCGCAGATCAACGTCCAGCACGGCGAGATCGAGGTTGCCCGAAGCGGCGAGTTCCTTCGCCCGCTCCGCCTCGGCCACCACGCCGACGATCTCCGCGCCGTTGCGCGAGAACAGGCGTCTCAAATCGTCGGCAACGAGATACCTGTCCTCGACGACCAGGACGCGGCATCTTAACAGCCTGTTGTTCGAGAAGTCGTCCGGCATTCACTGTCAACCGCTGGCAACCGCTGGCCCAGAAATCGAGCATTTTGCTAGGGCTCCTCGCCGCCCGGCGCCTCAACTTATGACATATGACAATGCCGACCGAGCGAACTTGGTGTATGAAATCCGTCAACGGAGACAAGGTTCCGACGACGCTGCGGGCCCCGCTCGGAAATCTGGAGGAGCCGGTGATGTGGTGCGCCAGCCAAGAGTCCGAAGCGGAGGCCTCCGAGGCGATGCTTGCGGCCCTCACCGCGTTTGCCGGCGTGCGATCCGAAGATCAGATCCTCGCCCTGCTGCAGTCGATCACGCGGTCTCTCCTCGGCGCCGAGGGTGCGCTTCTGCTCATCCGGGACGGCACCACGCCCGCCGGTGATCGGCCGTCGGGCCTCGCCTCCGGGGCCGTCCAAGTCTCGCGTCCCGAGATCGAGGAGCGCTTGCAGCGCGGGACCATCTTCGCCTCGCATGCGCCGGCATTGGACCTTGCGGGTGTTCCGCTCCCCGAAGCCGCGCGCTCCGCGGCCCTCGTCCCTTGCGCGAGCGTCGCGGCCACGCATGCGATCTGCGTGTTCTGGACGGAGGAGCGATCAGCCTTCACGCATGGTGAACTCGACCGGCTGCGCTCGCTGGCCACCGTCGCTGGCCTCGCCTTCGAGCGGCAGATGGCGAACGCGCAGGCGCGGCGCTCGCGGGCCAATCTGGAAAACCGCGTGCGAAACGTCCTGGCGGTGATCCGCAGCGTCGGCACCCGGTCGGCCGAGCGCGCGCCCTCGCTGGAGGACTTTCTCCTGCATTTCGAGGGGCGCCTCGACGCGATCGGCCGCTCGCAGATCGCGGCGGCGCGCGACGGCGAGACGAGCTTCGAACTGCTGCTGCGCGAGGAACTGGTCGCGCAGACGATTCAGGACGGAGAGGGCGTCTCGCTCGAGGGGATGGACGTCTCGATCTCGTTCGAACAAGCCGAGGCGCTGGGCCTCGCCATTCACGAATTGGCCGTGAACGCGGTGAAGTTCGGTCCGTTCGGAGGCTCCGGCGGGACACTCGCCGTGCGCTGGTGGGTGGAAGGCGACGCGGATGCGCTTTGCTTGAACATCGACTGGCGCGAGAGATGCGCGCAGCCTGTCAGCGAGATGCCGCCGCCGAGGACCGGCTTCGGCCGTACCTATTTGGAATGCGCACTGCCCTTCCAGCTGAATGCCGAGACGGCGCTGGAGTTCGGACCCAGCGGCTTCGCCTGCCGGATCAGAGTTCCACTGCCCCGCCGGCCGTTGCAGAGACCACAGCGGATCGCCGATGGGTGCGAGGCGTCGATGCCTGTCGAGCGGCGCCTTCGCCAGCGCCCCCAGCTGGTTCCGGGGGGCCGAGACCTTTTGGGATCGGTCCGGTGACGCGTTCGAAGCCGTTCCTCCTGCGACTGGGGCGCCGCTGCGAGCTTGACGCCGACGATCTCGCCTGTGCCGAGCACATGGTCCGGAACGTCGTCGAGGTGTCGGGCGAACATCGGCTGCTGACCGAGGGAGACCGGCCGCAAGCGATGCATGTCATTCTCGGCGGGTTGGCCTGCCGCTATAAGCTGCTGCCGGACGGGCGGCGGCAGATTCTCGCCTTTCTCGTGCCGGGCGATCCTTGCGACTGCGATGTCTTTCTCCTACCGGAGATCGACCACTGCCTCGCCACGCTGACTCCGAGCTTGATCGCGAGCATCTCGCGCCAGGAGATCGAGACCGCTCTGGCCAAGCGTCCTCGCCTGGCGAATGCCCTCAGGCTGGCGATGCTGCAGGACGTGGCGGTCCTGCGCGAGTGGCTGGTCAATGTCGGCCGCCGGAACGCCTATGAGCGCATGGCGCACCTGCTGTGGGAGCTCTATGTTCGGCACGCGATGGTGGAGAAGGTCGATCAGGACGGTTTTCGCCTGCCGCTGACCCAATCCGACCTGGCGGACGCGCTCGGCCTGTCGACAGTGTACGTGAACAAGACGATCACCCGGCTGCGTGCCTCGGGCATCATCCAGACCGATCGGCGCCAGATCCGGGTGGTGGAGCCGGGCGAGCTGCGCACGATCGCAGGATTCGACGGAACCGATTTGTATCGGCGCAGCGCGTAAGCTGGTCTCCCGGGCTCTGCACGGCGCGGATCATGCTTCGGGGCGCGATGTCGGGAAGAACTCTTCGACCAGATAGCGCTGGTAGCTGATGTTTCGCCGACCGGCGAGGCCCATCGCCGCAACCGCACGGGTGACCGCGCCCCGGTCTGCACCCTCGACCGCCACGCTGCGGACGGGCCGGCCCTCCACCAGTATCTCGGCGAGCTCGGCCGTGGCACCGTGCAGCCAGAAGTGGCGGCGCCGCTTGGCCACCTCGACGACGCGGACATCCGGTGCGGCGCGCCCCAGCGCGAGGAGTTCGAGCACGGTCTAGCGGCATCGCCGGCAGGTCCAGGCGCACGCCGGCCGGCAGGAGGAATTCGGCGTACAGGATCTCGGGAGCGATCGGGAAATCCTCTTCACCAGACGGCTCCCAGGTCTCGAGCCCGTCCGCCGACCCGCGCAGGATCTTAAGGTCCAGGCGCTCGCCACGCAGCTTGAGCGAGGCATCGGCTCGGTCCGGGACGGCGAAATACGCGTCGGTCCGGGCCTCGGGCTGCCCTTCGGGCGCGCCGTCGCGGGCGAGGATGTGCCACGCACCGTCGGTGTCGTCCCCGAAGACACGGAATTCAGCGCGCGGCATCATGGGCGTCGGGCTCAGCCGCCGACCAGCGTGCCGCCGTTCGGGTGGATCACCTGCCCGGTGATGTATGAGGCATCCTCGCAGGCGAGGAACAGCAGCGCGGGCGCGACCTCGTTCGGCTCGCCCGGCCGGCCGAGCGGGACGCTCTTGCCAAAGCTCTCGACCTTGTCCTTCGGGAAGGAGGCCGGAATCAAAGGTGTCCAGATCGGCCCGGGCGCGACGCCGTTCACCCTGATGCCGCGCTCGGCCAGCTTGCCCGACATGGCGCGGACGAAAGCCAGGATCGCGCCCTTTGTGGACGCATAATCGATCAGCAGCGGCTGCCCCTTGAAGGCCGTTACCGAGGTGACGGAGACGATCGCCGCGCCCGCCTTCAGATGCGGCAGCGCCGCCTGCGTCATGAACATCTGCCCGAAGATGTTGGTGCGGAAGGTCCGCTCGATCTGCTCCTCGGGAATGTCCTCCGGCTCGTCCTGCGCGTGCTGCTCGGCGGCGTTGTTGACCAGGACGTCGAGCTTGCCGAACCGCTCGATCACCGCCGCGACGGCCTCCTTGCAGAACGACCGCTCGCCGACGTCGCCGGCGATCACGACGCCTTCCGAACCCTCGGCCTCGACCAAGCCCAGCGTCTCCGCCGCATCCTCGTGCTCATCGCGATAGACGATGGCCACTCTTGCGCCTTCGCGGGCGAAAAGCACCGCGGTCGCCCGGCCGATGCCGGAATCGCCGCCCGTGATGAGCGCGACCTTACCCTGCAGTCGGCCCGAGCCGGGATATCGCGGCGCGTAGTCCGGCTTGCGCTGCATGTCGTGCTCGATGCCGGGCTGGCGGTCCTGTGTCTCGCGCGCCGTGGCCATGCAACTCTCCTGATGGGAACGCCGTCGTGGAAAACCGAAATGTCCTTTGTGGAACCGACGGCTCGGCCCGAGGTTCCGACCCGCATGCAACCCCGCATGCAACATCGACCGGAAGCGGCCGGCGGCCGACAGCCATGTCCTCGCTGAACCTCGGCCTCGCCATTGCGGCGACCAGCGTCCTGCTGCTGGGCCTCGCCTCCGGCTATGTGAAGAACCGGCTGTGGGTCTCCGAGCCGCTGATCGCGACCCTGATCGGCATCCTGGCCGGCCCCGCGGTCTTCGGTCTGGCCGTCATAGAGCTGCCCGAGGAGCAGCAGACCTCGTTCCTTCTGGAGTTCGCGCGGATCACGCTCGCGATCTCGATCATGGGCGCGGCGCTGCGTCTGCCGCCGCGCTGGGAAACGGAGCACTGGCGCGTGCTGCTGCTGGTGCTGGGGCTCGGCATGCCGCTGATGTGGGTGGCGGGCACGCTGGTGTCCCTTGCGGTGCTGGGCTTGCCGATCCTCTACTGCCTTCTGCTCGGCGCCGTGCTCTCGCCCACCGACCCGGTGCTGGCGGACTCGATCGTCACCGGTAAGACGGCCGAGCAGGCGGTGCCCGACCGGATGCGCCACGGGATCACCGCCGAGAGCGGGGCCAATGACGGGCTGGCGGTGCTGTTTGTCCTGCTTGCCGTCTACCTGCTTCAATCGACGCCCGGCGAGGCGGCGTCGCATTGGCTGTGGGACGTTGTGCTGGGCAAGGTCGTTGCCGGAATCGCACTCGGCCTCCTTATGGGCTGGCTCGCCGCGCGCGCCTTTCTCTGGGTGCAGGACCGGCCGCATGCCGAGCACCCGTCGATCCTGACGCTCGCGCTTGCGCTCAGCATCGCGGTCGTGGCGATCGACCAGATACTGGACACCGCCGCGCTGCTGGCGGTGTTCGTCTCCGGGGTGGTGTTCAACCGCACCCGATCGGCCCATGACACGGCCTATCACGAGAACATACAGAATGCCGTCGCGCGGTTCTTCGACATTCCGATCTTCATCCTGCTGGGCGCGCTCCTGCCTTGGCAAAGCTGGCAGGAGCTGGGCTGGCAGGGCATCGCCTTTGCGGGAGCGATTCTTCTCTTGCGCCGAATGCCCGCCTGGCTGCTGATGCGCCCGCTCTTTCCCTCGGCCTCCTTTCGCGAGGCGGCCTTCTCCGGCTGGTTCGGCCCGATCGGCATCGCCGCGATCTATTATTCCGTCGAGCTACAGCACCTCGACCTAGTCGAACGCAGCGACATGATCTGGCACATCGTCAGCCTGGTCGTCTTCGGATCGGTGATCCTGCACGGGATCAGCGCGACGCCGATGACCAAGGCCTTCGGCCGGAGGCCGGGCACAGAGCCGCGTGCGTCCGGTTCAGGCGAAGATCGCGAGAGCGAGCGCCAGCACGACGATGCCGAGCAGCCCGGCAATGAAGATCGCGCGCCGTAGCGGGGTGTTCAGCACGATGTGCCCCTTGCGCGCGCGGCCGCTGGCGATCGCCTCGCCCTGCTCGCGCGCCAGCCGCTGCTGTTCCTCGGCGGTCAGCGGACGGGAGCGGCCGAAGCCGTAATTCGTCTCGTCGGGCGCTTGGCGCCCCGGCTTTTTCTCCTCGGCGCGTTCGGTCTCGACGCTTGGCTCGCGGGCCATGCGATCAATCCTCCAGGTTGCCCTGCGTGACCAGCGGTACGGACATCGTGGCGGGGCTCTGCTGGTGCCAGATGCCCTCGAGCCGGAGCGATACGTTGTCCGTCGCCTCGGGCATGGTGATCGTGCCGGCCTCGAGCACCCAGAGGGTCACGCCGGCCAGGACCGCCGCGCTTCCGAGACCCGTCAGAAAGGACCACATCCTCAGACCTCCCGTTGCCGGCCGGGCGGCGTGACGCGATTTGCGCCCGCCGTGGGGTGACGCCGCGGCGGGGTCGGATCGCGGTACTCGGGCGGCAGCTTGCCCTTGCGGGCGAGTTCGTCGAGCCAGAGCTCGTGGTGCTCCTTCGCCCAGTTCAGGTCGACCTTGCCGCTCCACATGGCGGCGATCGCGTCCTGCATCCCCACGGTGCCGATATAGGCGTGCCCGATGAAGAAGGCGATCAGCAACAGCCCGATGACCGCGTGCGCCAGCATCACCCAGGTCATCCCCGATATGCCGAGCCAGAAATAGGGGAACATCAGGGTGACGCCCGTCGCTGTCATGGCGAAACCGCCCAGCAGGGCCACCCAGAACGTCACCTTCTGGCCCGCGTTGAACTTCTTCGCCGGCGGGTTGTCCGGGTCATCCGACATCATGCCGCCGAAACGGACCAGCCAGTCGATGTCGATCCGCGGCTCCGGCAGGTTGCGCAGGATCCACATCACCGCCATCAGGACGATGCCGAGAACGAACGAGGGGAAGAAGATCATGTGGCCCCAGGTCGAGAACCAGCCGACCGTGCCGAGCGCACGCTCGCCGAAGACTGGCCCGATGAGCGTCGTGCCGAAGGCGATGACGATGCCGGTCAGCGCCAGCATGACGAAGCTGCCCGCCGTCATCCAGTGCGTCGCCCGCTCGATGAAGCCGAAGCGCTCGACCTTGCGCCCGTCAGGGCCGATCGCGATCGGCACCCGGCCGCGCCATGCCAGCACCAGGCCCAGGAGCGCGATCATGCCGAGGATCGCCACCGCGCCCACATGGGTGGCGTAGTCCGCGATGCCGCGGCGCCAGACGCGCCCGTCGGGCCGCTCGAAGATGTCGGCGTTGGGATAGGGCACGGCGGTGTAGCCGATCGTCCTCTGGCGCGGCCGCAGCATCGCCAGCGTCTCCTCGTCCGGCGTTGCCCAGGCGCGCGGATAGACCGCGGTATCGACGCCCTGGACCGGCGCCTCGATCAGCCGCTCCTCGTTGCCGACGGCCAGCGGCGGCGGCGGATCGTCGGGCGCCGGGCCGCTGACGAAACGCTCCCGCAGCAGCATGGTGCGCGCGGTCAGGACCTCGGAGGCGAGCTCGCCCGACGGCGCGCTCTCGAGGTTGCCTTCCACCGTGCCGCCCGGTGTGCCTCGGACGGCGCCCCAGGCGACCTCGGGCACGACCGTGTTGTACCCCTGGAACAGATAGACCGCTTGCCAGATCAGCAGCGCTCCGAACAACAGCGCGACGATGGCGCCGCCGATCCGATAGGCGACGAAGTCACGGCCGCGGATCACCGGTTGGTGCGTGTGGTGCCTGTTGTCCATCAGCCCTCGACCTCCGGATAATAGGCGGTGGACCAGCCCCAGGCGCCGCTGCCGAAGCCGCGCTTGACGACCCGCTCGCGATAGATCTCGCCGATCACCTCGCCGTCGCCGGCGAGCAGCGCGCGGGTCGAGCAGACCTCGGCGCAAAGCGGCAGCTTGCCCTCGGCGATGCGGTTCTGGCCGTATTTGCGCACCTCCTCCTCCGAGCCGTTCTCCTCGGGCCCGCCGGCGCAATAGGTGCACTTGTCCATTACGCCGCGCGTGCCGAACTGGGTCGCACGCGGATATTGCGGCGCGCCGAAGGGGCATGCGTAGAAGCAATAGCCGCAGCCGATGCAGGTGTCCTTATCGTGCAGAACGATGCCGAGATCGGTCTGGTAGAGGCAGCTGACCGGGCAGACGGCGACGCAGGGCGCGTCGGTGCAGTGCATGCAGCTGACGGCGATCGACTTCTCGTCGCCGGGCACGCCGTCATTGATGGTGACGACCCGGCGCCGCAGCATGCCCCAGGGCACCTCGTGCTCGTTCTTGCAGACGCTCGCGCACGCCATGCACTCGATGCAGCGCTCGGAGTCGCAGAGGAACTTCATTCTTGCCATTGCTGCCTCCTCACGCCGCCTCGATCCGGCAGAGCGTGACCTTGGTCTCCTGCATCTGGGTCACGGCGTCGTAGCCATAGGTCCAGACGGTGTTGCACGCCTCGCCGATGACGTAGGGGCCCATGCCTTCCGGGTAGCGGTCGCCCAGGCTCTCGCCCATCCAGATGCCGGCGAAGTGGTAGGGCGTGAACGCCGTGCCGGGCCCGACGCGGGGCGTGACCAGCGCCATGATGCGGATGGCGCCCTCGGTCGTGTGCAGCCAGACGAACTGGCCGTTCTCGATCCCGATCGCCCCCGCGTCCAACGGGTTGATCTCGACGAACATCTGCTGCTGGAACTCGGCCAGCCAGGGGTTCGACCGCGTCTCGTCGCCGCCGCCCTCGTATTCGACGAGGCGGCCCGAGGTCAGGATGGTCGGGAATTCCTCGACGAAGGGATGCTCCTGGATCGTGCGGTAGAGCACCGGCAGGCGGAAGAACCGCTTGTCCTCGTAGGTAATGTACTCCGGCAGCAGGTCGCGGCGCGGCGTGTAGAGGGGCTCGCGGTGCAGCGGCACCGGGTCGGGGAAGCTCCAGACGAAGGCGCGCGCCTTGCCGTTGCCGTAAGGCGCGAGCCCGTGCGCGATGGCTACGCGCTGGATGCCGCCCGACAGGTCCGTCTTCCAGTTCACGCGCAGGATCTTGTCGCGCAGCGAGAGCTCCGAGGCCGAGACGTCCTTCCTGACGTCTAGGGCCAGCTGCGCCGCGATGGCCCTGAGCGCCTCCGGCGGATAGTCCGGGAACCGCGAGGGTACATCCTGGGAATTGTTCGGCTCGCTCGCGCCGCCACCCCAGGGGTTCTGCCAGTTCTCCTGGTCCGAGTTCGCGCTCTCGCCGTCGTCGGTCGTCTGGAGCAAGCCCTTGCGGGCCTCGCCCTCCATCTCGACGATGATCTGCTTGGCCCTGTCCTCGTCGACGTCGAGCAGCTCGAGCTTGAACATGCCCGATGCGACCGCGACGATGACGACCATCTCCTTGGCGGTCAGCTCGTTCGCCAAGCCGAGCGCATCGAGCATCGCTATCGTCAGCTCGGGATAGCCGTCCTTGATCTCGGAGCCGGCGGGATAGCTGTTCTCGGCGAGCATGTTCTCGCCTTCGTGCTCGACACCCCAGCGCGCCCGGAAGCCGAGGCCGCCCTCGGCGACGGGCTTCGATGTGTCATAGAGGATATGCGTGCCGGGGTGCCCCATCTCGGGGTTGCCCCAGCACGGCCAGGGCAGGCAATAGGTCTCGCCCAGGACAGGCTCGGCCATGCCCTTGAGCGAGACCGAGTTCGAACTTGTCCTGGTGGATCATATGGCGCTTCAGCCGCTCGGGCGATTGGCCGGTGTAGCCGATGGTCCACGTGCCGCGGTTGATTTCGCGGAGGATGTCGTCGGCCAGCGTCTCTTCGAGGTCGGAACGGCCAGGTTCGAAGCGAATGCCGCGGAACAGCTCCTCGCCGAAACCGAGCTTGTGGGAAAGCAGCCAGGCGATCTCGTAATCGGACTTGGACTCGAAGACGGGATCGACCACCTTCTCGCGCCACTGCACCGAGCGGTTCGAGTTCGTCACCGAGCCATAGCACTCGGCCGTGGTGGCGGCCGGCAGCAGGTAGACACCGTCGGTCTTCTCGGCCACCACCGCCGTCTGCGTCGGGTACGGGTCGACGACGACCAGCAGCTCGACCTTGTCCATGCCGGCCCGGTGGTCCGGACCGCGCGTCTGGCTGTTGGAAGCATGGCCCCAGAAGAACATCGCCTTCAGCGGATGCGGCTGATCGATCGCCTCCTGGTTCTCGAGCACGCCGTCAAACCAGCGGCTGACGGGAATGCCCGACTTTTCCATCAGCTCCTTGGAGGCAAAGCGGCCCAGCAGGTAATCGTAATCGACGCCCCAGACGCGGGCCCAGTGCTTCCACGCGCCTTCGTTGAGACCATAATAGGCGGGCAGCGAATCCACGCTCAGCCCCAGATCGGTCGCGCCTTGGACGTTGTCGTGGCCGCGGAAGATGTTGGCGCCGCCGCCCTCTTTGCCGATGTTTCCGAGGATCAACTGCAGAATCGACGCGGCACGCGTCTTGTTGTTGCCGATCGTCGACTGCGTCAGGCCCATGCACCAGATCAGCGTGCCCGGCCGGTTCTCGGCCAGCGTCCGCGCGACGCGCTCGAGCTGCTCGGGCGGGATGCCGGTGACGCGCTCGACCTCTTCGGGCGTCCAGCGCTCGATTTCGGGCAGGACGCGGTCCATGCCCCAGACCCGCTGCTGGAGGTACTCCTTGTCCTCCCAGCCATTCGCCAGGATGACGCGGGCCAGCCCCCAGAGAAAGCCGACATCCGTGCCTGGCCTGATGCGGACATACTCGTCGGCATGGGCCGCCGTGCGTGTGAAGCGCGGGTCGACCACGATCATCGGCGCACCGTTTTCATGGCCGTTCAGCACGTGCAGCATGCTCACGGGGTGCGCCTCGGCCGGGTTGCCGCCGATGATGATGATCGATTTCGACTTGCGGATGTCGTTATAGCTGTTGGTCATCGCGCCGTAGCCATAGGTGTTGGCCACGCCCGCGACAGTCGTCGAGTGGCAGATGCGCGCCTGGTGGTCGACGTTGTTCGTGCCCCAGAACGCTGCGAACTTGCGGAAGAGATATGCCATCTCGTTGGAGAACTTGGCCGAACCGAGCCAATAGACGCTGTCGGGTCCGTACGTCTCGCGGATGCGCAGCACCTCGTCGCCGATCTCGTCGATCGCCTGCTCCCAGCTGATGCGCTGCCACTCGCCGGCGACCTTCTTCATCGGATATTTCGTGCGCCGCTCGCCGATCGCGACCTCGCGCGCCGACGCGCCCTTGCAGCAATGCGTGCCCTGGTTGATCGGGCTTTCGAAGACCGGCTCCTGACCGACCCAGACGCCGTTCTGCACCTCGGCCCAGATCGAGCAGCCGACCGAGCAGAACGGGCAAATGGTCTTCTTGCGCGCCGCATCCGGACTGCCCGGCACCTCGGCCGCGGCAGCCTGCTGCACCGAGCCGGCCGAGCCCAGGCCAGAAAGCGTCAGGCCGCCGATGCCGCTGTTCCTCAGAAACTCCCGGCGCGACAGGCCGGCGCGCGAGCAGTCCACTACCCCGCTCTTCGGAAGGCTGCCGGGACTCGGGCTGCGTCGCTTCAGCATTTCTCTCTCTCGTCCTTAGCTGGCTCCAGGCTTGCTGTCCGGGCCCGAGGCATCAGTCCCGCGCGCGCCGGTAATAGGCGGCGATATGGTCGGTCATCCGATAGCTCGGCTGCTTGGGGTCGGCCGGCTGCGCCTGCTCCTCAGCCACGGCGCGCCCGCGCCCGGCGATGAGGGCTGCCGAGGCCGCGACGGTCAGCGCGCCCCCGCTCAGCAGCCGCCGCCTCGCGGCGTCTGGAGCCTTCGGACCCGGGTTCATCAGCATTTTCTTCGGCATAGCGAAATCCTCCCACCTTCATGAACAACGCCTGCCGCAAATCGTTCCGAGGCCTCTGGAATGGTCTCACGCCCCGCCAAGCCCCGCCACGCTCGGGAACTTGACGGGCACCGCAAGCCCTCGATCATGTTTTATGCAGCGCAGCATGGTGGGTGGCTTGGAGGGGCCTGACGCTGGTAGGGGCCGCACAGCGGTTATCTGTTGAGCAACCGTTCCGTTCGATCACGGTGACGTTGCGGAGCGGTGCGACTGCTCGATAGGCGGGGGGGGGGTCGATGGCTGCAGTCAGACAAGCGGTACCGACGTCATCGGATGTGGTCGTCATCGGTGCTGGCCTGGCCGGGGCGTGCACCGCCCTCGCCCTGGCGCGCTCCGGGATTCGTGCGACGATCATCGAGCGCGATGCGGCGCCGATGCGACGCGCGAGCCTTCGCAACGAGGGCAAGATCCATCTCGGCTTGATCTATGCCGCCGAGGCGGGCGCCGCGACAGCCCTCCGTCAGCTCGAAGGCGCCCTGAGCTTTCGCCGTATCTTGCGGGACCTGACGGGATCGGCCTTCGACCGGCTTCCGATCGCCCGCGCATTCGTCTACCTGGTGGACAACCAGTCGCTCATGTCGCCTGACGAGTTGACCGAACATTATGCGCTGCTCGAGCGGGAATGCGCGGCGCGGTTCGCGGAGGCCCCCCGATCGGACTATCTCGGCCGCCGGCCGGACCGCCTCGCCTGGCCGCTGACACGGGACGAGATCGCCGCGCATTTCGATCCCGAGCGCTTCGCCGCCGCCTTCGGGACCGCCGAGCTGGCCGTCGACACGGACTACCTCGCAGAGCTCGTCGCCGACGCCCTCCAGCGGGAGCCGGCGCTGGAGCTGCGCTGCGGACATACCCTCCGCGCGGCGGAGCGGCGCGCCGAAGGCTTCCACCTGGAGGGCGACGGTCCGGACGGGACGTGGAGCCTGGCGGCGCGCCAGGTGGTGAATGCCTCCTGGGAGCAGCTCTACGGATTTGACGAGATGGTGGGCCTGGCGCCGCCGCGCGGATGGCTTCACCGGCTCAAGTTCCGCGTGCTGGCGCGCCTGCCCGGCGAACTCGAAAGGGCGGCGCCGTCGGCGACCATGGTGCTCGGCGCCTTCGGCGACGTCGTGGTGAGGCCCGGCGGCGCGTCCTATCTCAGCTGGTACCCCGAGGGGCTGCAGGGCTGGACGGATGCGCTCACCCCGCCGGCGGACTGGGATGCCCCCTGCCGGGGCGATACGCCCGCCAAGCAGGCCGCGGCCACGGCCGAGAAGGTGCTGGCGGCGATCGATGCCTGGATGCCGGGCATCGCCCGTGCGCGGGTCGAGCAGGTCGATGCGGGGGCGATCCTGGCGCATGGACGCAGCGACGTCGACGATCCTGGGAGCGGACTGCACAGCCGCATGGTCTCGGGCGTGACCTCGCTTCAGGGATGGCACTCGCTCAACCCCGGCAAGCTGACGACCGCGCCCCTGCACGCCCGCGACGCGGCAGAGGCGGTGCTGGCGCATGCCGGCCTGAAGGCCGCCGCTCGTGTCGCCTGACCAAGCCATCCCCAAGGTCAGCGCCATCCTCCCGGCGTATAACTGCGAAGCCTTCGTGGGAGAGACGCTCGAGAGCCTCGAGGCGCAGACCTGGCCGAACCTCGAGATCGTGATCGGCGACGACGCCTCCTCGGACGGGACGCCCGATATTCTCCGCGCTTTCGCCGACGGTCGCGAGAACGTCCAGCTTGCTCTGCGCGAGAAAAATCTCGGCTGGACAGGCAACAGCAACGACCTGATGTCGCGGGCGACCGGCGCGTTCATGTTCTTCGCCTTCCACGACGACCTGGTGGACCCGCCTTACGTCGAACGGCTGGTTCAGGCGCTGATGGGGGATCCGGGTGCGGTGCTGGCCTATTCCGACCTGGAGCAGCGGGAGCCGGACGGCGAGACTGTCATCTATTGCTGGACGGCGCTCGAGGGCGCGAGCGCGCCGACGCGCGTGCGCCGGATGGCCGAGAGGCCGCGCGCATGGCATGTGCCGAACCGGGGCGTCTTCCGCTCGTCGGCGTTCCGCCGCATCGGCGGCCTCAAGCGCCATGCGCAGGGAGAGTTCGCGGCGGACCTGCCGTGGCTGACGCACATGGCGAGCATCGGTCGCTTCGTCCGCGTCCCCGAAGTCCTTTGCCGCAAGCGCTACATGCCACAGAGCCTGACCAAAGTATGGCGGCGCGGGCCGGATGTAGACGAAGCGCTGCTCCAGTCGGTCGACCGGGAAATCCTCGCCTCCGATCTCGGCTGGGCCGAGAAGCGCGCGCTCGTGCTTTACCTGCGCGCGCGGCACCGATACCCGAACGTCACCCGACGCGCGCTGTCGCCGGCACGAGCCGTTTTGCGGAGCCTGCGCGGATAGCCGGGCCTTTGTGCCGATCTTCCGAGGCGTTCTGCGCCGGGGCCTTCGGTCAGATCACCGCGTTCGTCGTCGGATCGATCAGGTGCATCTGGTCGAGGTCGGCGGCGAGCTGGATCGGGCGGTCCACCTCGACCGGAACCGTCGGGTCGAGGCGCGCGATCACCTCGTTGCCCTGCATCCAGAAATGCACCAGCGTCTCCATCCCCATCGGCTCGATGACCTGGGGCGTTGCCTCGAACGTCGCGATGTTCGGCTTTTCTGTCGGCTTGATCTCGGTCAGGTGCTCCGGCCGCAGCCCGAAAATCACGTCGCGGCCCGCATGGCCCTGGTATCGGGCGGCGCGCTCGGCCGGGACGGGAAGGACGATCCCCTCCGGAAGAACGAGGCGCAGCCCGCCGCTGCCGTTCTCGAGCCGCCCGGGGAAGAAGTTCATCGCCGGGCTGCCGATGAAGCCGGCCACGAACCGCGTCGCCGGCCTGTGGTACAGCTCCTGCGGCGGGCCGACCTGCTCGATGATGCCGCCGTTCATGACGACCATCCGGTCTGCCAGCGTCATCGCCTCGACCTGGTCGTGCGTGACATAGATCGTGGTCGTCTTGACCGTCTGGTGCACCTTCTTGATCTCGGTGCGCATCTGCACGCGGAGTTTGGCGTCGAGGTTCGAGAGCGGCTCGTCGAACAGGAAGACCTTGGGGTCACGCACGATCGCCCGGCCCATCGCCACCCGCTGCCGCTGCCCGCCCGAGAGCGCCTTGGGCTTGCGATCGAGCAGCGGCGTGATGTCGAGGATGCGCGCGGCGTTGTCGACGCGCCGGCGGATCTCGTCCTTGGGGAAGCGCCGCAGCGTGAGGCCGAAGGCCATGTTGTCGTAGACGGTCATGTGCGGGTAGAGCGCATAGTTCTGGAACACCATCGCGATGTCCCGGTCGCGCGGCGGGACGTCGTTCACCACCGTCCCGCCGATCGAGATCTCGCCTCCGCTGATTTCCTCGAGCCCGGCGACCATGCGCAGCGTCGTCGATTTTGCCGCAGCCCGAGGGGCCGACGAGGACGACGAACTCGTGATTGGCGATCTCGAGGTCGATGCCGCGCACAGCCTGGCACGTTGCCTTCATAGGTCTTGACGATCTTGCGTATGGACACCGGCGCCATGGATTCCCGCTTATCCCTTTGTCGCGCCGGCGGTCAGGCCGGCGATGTAGTAGTCCATGAGGAAGGCATAGACGAGCAGCGGCGGCGCCGCTGCCATCAGTGCGCCCGCCATGATCTTGCCCCACTGGAAGGTATCGCCCCTGATCAGGTCCGAGACGATGCCGACGGTCAGCACCATCTGGTCGGAGCTGACAAGATAGGCCATCGGATAGAGGAACTGCGCCCACGAGACCGTGAAGGCGAAAATGGTCGCCGCCAGTATGCCGGGCAGCGCGACCGGAATGAAGATCTTGTAAAGCATCTGGAAGTGGTTCGCGCCGTCGATCAGCGCCGCCTCGTCCAGCTCCTTGGGGATCGAGCTGAAATAGCCGATCATGATCCAGGTGCAGAAGGGCACCGTCAGGGTCGGGTAGATCAGGATCATAGCCAGCAGATTGTTGTAGAGCCCCAGCTTGCCGATGATCTGGAAGAGAGGGATGAACAGCAGCGTCTCGGGCACGAGGTAGGTCAGGAAGACGCCGGTTGCCAGCGCCGTGCTGCCCCAGAAACGCATGCGCGACAGCGCGAAGGCGGCGAACGTGCTGATCACCATCGTGATCGCGACGACCGAGAGCGTCACGATGACCGAGTTCATGAAGTGGACGACGTAATTGCCGGTGCTGAGCAGATCCCGATAGTTCTCGAGCGTGGGATCGCCGACCAGCCACGGATTGCCGCCGAGGTCGGCGATCTCGGCGCTGCTCTTCAGGCTGGTGATCAGCATGTAAAGCGGCGGCGTCATGAAGAAGATGACGAAGACGGCGAGCGCGGCATAGGCGCCGATCAGCGCCCAGCGCCGCTCGCGCCTGATGCTGCCCACCTTGTGGTTCACCCGGGTCGCCATCCCGTCCGCGGCGTACGCTTGGGCCATCAGGTCGTCTCCCTTGTGCGCCTGGTGATGTCGCGCAGCACGAAGATCGAGAACACCGCGAGGATCGGGAAGATGAACAGCGACACCGCCGCGCCGAGCGGAATATCGCCCGACTGGATGCCGACCTGGAAGGCATAGGTGCCGAAGATGTGCGTCTTGTCCTGCGGGCCGCCATTGGTGAGGATGCGAACGATATCGAAGTTCGCGAAGGTCACGATCAGGCTGAACAGCACGGTGATCGCAATGATGTTGCGCATCATCGGAACGGTGACGTAGCGCAGCTTTTGCCAGCCGGTCGCGCCATCGATGGCGGCGGCCTCGTAGAGCTGGTCGGGCACGGATTTCAGCGCCGCGAGGTACATGATCATGAAGAAGGGCGCGCCGTACCAGACGTTGACCAGGATGACGGAAAACCGCGCCCAGCTCGGCTCGCCGAGCCAGGCGACCGGCGGCACGCCGACGGTGTTCAGCACCCAGTTGATGGCGGAATAGGACGGGTCGAACATCCACCACCAGGCGAGCGTCGAGATCGCCGGCGGGATGACCCAGGGCACCAGCAGCATGCCGCGCCACTTCTTCTGCCCCTTGGCAGGCAGGGCGTGCAGCACATGCGCCAGTATAAAGCCGATCAGCGCCTTGGCGATCACCGCGCCCACGGCGAAAAGCACGCTCTGCCAGATGACGTTCTGGAACGTCTCGCGCTTGAGCAGGAAGGTGAAGTTGTCGATGCCGACGAACTCCGTCATCCGCTTGTTCAGCATGGCGAGGTAGAGCGCATAGAAGAACGGGTACGCCACCAGTCCGGAGACGACCGCGATCAGCGGAAGCGTCATCAAAAAGGCGAGCGTGGACCGCCGGCGCGCGATACGGCGCAGCGTGTTCGTGCGGGGCGGTGCGACGGGCGCGGGGACGCCGCTCGCGATGGGGGGCGCTTGTCTGTTCATGTCGACGCGTCCTCGGCCGCTCGCGTTGGCTGCCATCGATGTGCGGGGTCAGTCCCGCGGGCCCGGAGGCCCGCGGGGGATCAGACTGAAGGCGTCAGCGCTGGAAGCCTTCGATCTCCTGTTCGGCCCAGGCCAGCACGTCCTCGATCGGATCGTTGTTCTGCACCGCGCGGGCGATCATCTTGGTCTGGATGCCCTGGTTGTACATCTGAACGGCGATCTCGGCCGGCGCCGGGGCGAGCGCGATGCTGGGCGTCGCATTGTGGTGCGCGCGCACCGGGTAGTTGTAGACGGTCCCAAGCGGCGGCTCGACCTTCTGCCAGGTGTCGATCTTGTCGAACATCGTGACGAAGGGCGGGATGTCATAGCCGCTGGAGGCCGCAACCAGCTTGGACACCTGCTCGATCTGGGTCAGGTGCTCGAGCAGGTCCTTGGCCGCTTGCTTGTTCTCGCTGAACTGCCAGACGCCGTAGAAATACGGCAGGTGAGGCACGTAGCGGCCCTGCGGACCGGACGGGCTGGGGAAGTGCCAGACCTTGCTCGCCACATCGGGCGCGTCGCGCTTGGCCACCGCCCAGGCGGATGGCGGGTTGAAGATCAGCGCCGCGCTGCCGGAGATGAGCGCGCGGTTGTTGGTCGCGTCGTCCGCCGCGAACATCTCGGGCGGGATGTACTGGAAAAGCCGCTTGGCATAGTCCATCACCTGCTTGACGTTCTCGTTGTCGCGCACGGTGATCTCGCCGTCGGCGTTCACCAGGTCCGCGCCATAGCTGCGGAACATCGCGCCGACCCAGTCGACCGCGTCGGTGAAGGTGCCGGCCGGCAGCGCGAAGGGATGACCGTCGGCATTGGCCTTCTCGGCCACCTGGAGGAAGGTGTCCCAGGTCCACTGGTCGGCGCCGGGGCCGAGCTTGTTCTCGGCCGGGTACATCGCCTGCACGTCTATGCCGTATTTATTCATCAGGTCGATGCGCGCGGCCGAGCCCTTGAACTGGCTGCCCGCCGTCTCGGGCACGGCCATCCAGCTGCCGTCGATGTTCGCCAGGTATCGGGCCGCCTCGTTGGTTTCGCCGTACTTCTCGGTCAGGCGACCCATCACGTCGTCCATCGGCTCGAGATGCCGGGCCTGGTCGTGCACCATCCAGCTGGGGAAGGACAGGACGTCGTGCCCCTGCTGCGCCTGGGCCTCGGCCGCGATCGTGATGAGGTTCTTGTTGCCGACCGAGGTGATGAAATCGAGCGTCACGTCGACGTTGTTCTTCTCGCCCCATTCATTGACGATGGCGCGCATCTGTTCGTTGGCCACCTCGCCGACCCAGTGGTCCCAAAACCCCAGCGCGAGCTTGCCGCCCGAGCCCTGGGCGTGAACGTTCACCAGCGGGAACGTGCTCATCGCCGCGCCAGCGGCGCCCGCCTTCAGCAGTTTCCGCCGGGTAATCCCATTATCCGCCATCGCCTCTTTCCTCCCTGATTGCTTCTTCGGTCGGCGTATGCGCCGTTGATGGGGAGATTGGCCGAGTTGTCCGGGCAGCGCAAGCGTCCTCAGGAACTTACGAAGGCGCCTCGCAGACGGCGGCGCCTTTGCGCGTGACCGGACGAATGCCGCCGCCCATCGTGACTTCGAGCAAATCACGGTGGGGATTGGACGCGCGGCGGCTTGCCGGCGGCGGTGGCGGCGCCATGCCCGTGTGCAAAGAACCGCCCGAAGCGCGGCCAATCCGGCGTCCCGTCGCGCGCCGAGGCGAGCCATGCGTCGAATGCCGCATCCGATCCTTCAGCCAGATATGGCCGGAGCGCTGCCAGAACTTGAGCGAGCTCTGGCTCCGGCTCGGGCGCCTCGCCAGCCACGTAGGAGACGGCCCGGCTGCCCTCGTTGAAATCCGCCAGCGCCTGGCGCCACGCCTTCCCCGGCCATCTCAGAACGAGCGACGATCCCACCGGATCGTACTCCGCCGTGAACAGCGTGCCAAAGCCGCGCTGATATTCGCGCTGGAACAGGGGCGGCTCGAGAAATCGCTCGGCCACCGCATCGGGGCTGATGCCGCCGGCCAGGAGCATTTCCAGATGCGCCCGGCGCTCCAGCGTCCGGGTGAAGCGGGGCCGCGCGGCCGCCTTCTCGCCGTGCTGGTGGTTCGTCGCGATGCCTCCCCGGATCCGGCGCATGCCGCCGCCGGGGATCAGCTCGACCGACGCGACCGCGCCCGTCCGGTCCGCCAGGACGATGTTGTACGCCATGTGCGACGGCACGCGGGCGAGCACCGCGGTCGCTCCGGCCACGTCCGTGCAGGTCTCCAGGACATAGCGCAGGATCGTCGTGACGCCGAAGCCCTCGCCCACCTCGTCATCGCCGCCGAAAGCCAGCGCGACGGCAAGCCCGTCCTCGTTGACGCCGTCGGACAGGCCCCACAGGAACTCGACCATGCCCATGACCGATGTTCCGGTCCATTTGCTGCGCAACAAAAGCCCCTCGTTCAGCTCGGGCGAGAGATCATAGTTCCGCACGAGCCGGACGGTGCCGCCCCCTGAGAGCGCGGCGAGCGAACAGCCGCCGAGGTAGGGGGGCGGGCACCAGGTGCTGAGGAACCGCGCCGCGCGATCCCCGCCACCCGAAAGTCGGGCAAGGTCCGCGTGCACCGGCACGAGTTCGGGCATGTGTCGGCGCAGCGCCGCGATGCAGGTGCCCAGGTCCGGGCCCGCATCGCCGCCGCGCCCGCGGAACCAGGCTTCGTAGGCCGGCCATGACCGGTCCCAGCGGCGGCGCCATTTCGGGCCGGGCCGCGCCTCGGAGACGGCGTCAAAGACAAGCTCGCGCGTCACGCTTTCTCTCCCTGCCCAGCCAGGAAGAAACGCACCATCTCGGCCGAGGCGCTCGGGCCGCGCGGATCGGTGTAGGACCCGCTCGGATGACCGCCGGACCAGGCGTGCGGCGCGCCGTCGATCATCCAGCATTCGAGCGCCGGCGCGCCGTCCTCGCCCGGCAGCACGAGGCGGGTGTACCCGCGAGCACCGGATGCCGGAGATTGGTCGGATCGGCGGAGACGCGACGGGTCGCCCGCCTGCCGCGCGACGATGGCCCGGGCGTTCGCCGGATGCACGGTGCTGTCGGCGCTGCCATGGAAGACGATCACGCGCGGCGCGGGCCCGTCCCCGTTCCGGCGGGTGCCCACCTGCCCCTCCGCCGCCACGCCTTGGCCCTGCATGGCGCTGAAGGCCGACTGGACGTCCTTGGCGGCGCCGAAGGCGAGCCCCGAATGCACGCCGATGGCGGCGTAGAGGTCCGGGTAAGTCTCGCCCAAGATCGCCGCCATGGCACCGCCGGCCGAGAGCCCGGCCACGAAGACGCGCTCGCGCGGGATGCTCGAACTCGGATCGGACGCTCTCGGTCAGCCCGGCGATGATCGCCGGCTCGCCCGCCCCGCGCCTTTGGTCCTCCGGGCGGAACCAGTTCCAGCACGCCATCTGGTTGTCGCGGCTCGTCTGGGCCGGATAGACGAGAGCAGCCGGTGCTCTTCGGCCAGGGCGTTCATGCCGGTGCCCGCGGCGAAGTCCTCGGGGTTCTGCGTGCAGCCGTGCAGCATGACGACCAGGCCCTGAAGCCCGTCGCCGGCGGAGGCCGGCACGTAAAGCCGGTAGCGGCGTGCGCCCGCCGCGCAAGAGTACTGCAGGTCGCTGAACGCAGCGCCCTCGGGGACCGGGACCGCCGGCGTCGTCTTGCCCCCCGCCGGCTTCCAGCCGGGCGGCGGTGTCTTCCGCCCTGCGGACAGGGCCCGGACGGTGTCGCGCAGCGATCTGCGCGGCCGGCGAGCTTTCGTTCGGCTGCCTGCTCGGACCGGTTGCCGTCCGTGCGGAGCTGCGCTCGATCGGCGCCCGCCACCCCGGCCGTCTGCCTGAGAGACGATCGCTCGGCAGATGATTGCGAAAGCCGCAGCTCGTGCATCCGACTCGGCATTCTCGGGCGCGGCATTCGTGGGCGTCGCAAGCCCGCCAGCGGCCAGAGCGGCCTTGATGATCGTCGGTCGCACCCGCCGGATCTCCCGAGCGCAAGGTGCCAGTCGCGCGGAGGATCTCCGCGACGAAACCGTCTTTCATCGTCTTTCCTTTTGTTGCCGCTCGCGCGGTCTATCTGATCCTGTCGGCCAGAGCGGCCTTGAGTCCGGGGTGGCCTGCAAGGCGCCCAGCACGGTGATCGACTCGATCGTCGCGCGCGCCAGTTCGGGCGCACGTCGGGCGCGATCCGCAGAAGGCCGACGACCTTGAGGTGCAGTTTCTCGCCGGCGGCGCGGGCCGCTTCGAGCTCGGCGACACCGATGTCGCGCAGGCCGAGTTCCAGGGTCTTGCGCTCCAGCGAGCGCGACACCTCTTCGCCATGCGTGCCGAGCTGGTTGCGGATCGCCGTCCGGATGAAGTCCGTGCGGTTGGAGTAGAAGCCCTCCTGCACCAGCAGGTCGATGCGCCCGAGATCGACGAAGCCGAGATTGATCGTGATCTTCTCGCTCTCCGGCACCCGCTCGCGCGGCTTTCGCGTCTCGATCACCTTCCTCCTGCCATATACCATCCGTGCGGATGGTATATGGATGCTAGGTCGATCAGCGTCAAGAATGGCTGCACGCTTGCCCGCCGAGATGCTCTATCGATCGTCGAGTCAGACCGGCGGTCGGAGAGGTGCAATGGCCAAGATCGTGACCCTGGACGTGCGCGTTCTGCGCAATCCGGTGGTGGACCCGCGCCCGCACTGGGTCAGCCACTTCATGGTCCCGAGCGCCAACGAGTTGCTGGTGCGGCTGCGAACGGATGACGGGGTGGAAGGCTTCGGGCTGGCGACGAGCTACACCGACATCGCGCCGCTGACGCGGCCGTTCGCAAGCGGCATCGCCGAGCTGATCCTCGGCCAGGACGCGCTGTCGCCGGAGCGGCTCTACGAGACGTTGTTCGCCCTGACGTCGCAGCGCATCGCCAGCGAGAGGGGCTGGAGCCGCGAGGCGATCATCCGGATCTCGGCCGCCGTCGACATCGCCTGCTGGGACATCATCGGCAAGATGGCGGGGCTGCCGCTCTACCGCTTGTTCGGCGGCTATCGGAACCGCGTCCCGGCCTATGTCACCTGCGCCTATTACCGCCAGGGCAAGGACAACGCCGAGTTACGCGAGGAAATCGAGACACTGGTCGGCCTCGGGCACACCCGCTTCAAGGGCAAGGTCGGCGGGTTGCCCCTGGCCGAGGACATCGCGCGCATGGAGATCGTGCGGGACGTGATCGGCCCCGACCGCGAGCTGATGATCGACGTCAACCGCGCCTGGGACCTGAAGACCGCGATCGAGGGCGCCCGGGCGCTCGAGCCGCTGGACATCACCTGGCTGGAGGAGCCCGTGCGCTGGGTCGACGACCGGCGCGAGTTGAAGATCCTGGCCGGTCGGACCTCGATCCCGCTCTCGGGCGGCGAGAGCGAGACCACCGCGCATGGCTGCCGGGCGATGCTGGAGGAAGGGGCCATACAGATCCTGCAGTTCGACTGCACGATGTTCGGCGGCTTCACCATGGGGCGCAAGCTCGGGGCCCTCTGCGAGCTCAACCACGTCGACGTGGCGCCGCATCACGACTGCTATCTGCATGCGCCGCTGGTCGCGTCCTCGCCGGCCGGCCGCATCGTCGAGTCCTTTCCAGACCCCGAGCGCGACCCGCTCCAGGCCGAGCTGTTCGAGAACCCGCCGCACATGGCCGATGGCTGGGTCACGCTGAACGAGGCGCCGGGACTCGGCCTGACCCTCGCCCCAGCCGCGCTGGCAAAGTTCGGCGAAAGCGTCTTCTCGTCGGCAGCGTGAGCGCACCAGAGCCGTGAGCCGAGCCGGCCGTCCTCGGTCATGGAGGTGATGGCGGTCGCATCAGGATTCGAACCTGAGACCTCTGCCTTCGGAGGGCAGCGCTCTATCCAGCTGAGCTATGCGACCGTACGTCTCTAGGCGGGCACATCCGGGGCAGAGGCTGCCCAGACACGCAGTTCTCCTGCAACTCGGGCCTTCCGTAGAACTTCGCCTCAGTAGAGGCAGCACCCTACCCGTCGTGCTGCGGGTGAACCGTCGGCGCCTATAGCAAGAGCGCGGAGGCGATGCAAGGAAGCGCAGCGCGCGCACGGCAGGCGCCGGGTGAGCATCCGCGCAGCTCCTTTCACATGCGGGATTGAGCGGCGCATCTGCGTTCGCGCGGCTGGAATTGCGGCGCAGAGGCGATAAACGTCCCGCATGTCCTCTCTCGCCCTCCCCTGGACTCGCCTCTTCCGCACGGGCCTTTCCCGGACGCGCCTCTTCCCGACGCGCCTCTGCCCGACGCGCCTCTGCCCGACGCGCCTCTGCCCGACGCGCCTCTGCCCGACGAGCCTCTGCCCGGCGCGCTTTGCCCCGAGGCGCCTTTCCCGGGTCGCCAAGTGAGCCTGCGAGATTCGCGGCAGTGGCTCGTCTGGGCGGTGGCGCTGGCCATCGGCGCCGCCGGCGGGGTCGCCTGCGTCGTTGTCGGCACGCCGCTGCCCTGGCTGCTGGGCGGCATGCTGGCCACCGCCGTGGCGCTCGGCGCCGGCGTGCAGGTGGCCGGGCGGCCGCTCGGCTTCCCGAACCAGCCGCGCATGGTCTTCATCACGATCATCGGCGTGGCGATCGGCGGCTCGGCCGAGCCCGGCATGTGGGGACAGCTGGGCGATTGGTGGCGGTCGCTGCTCGCCGTGGGCGTCTTCGTGGCGGCCGCCCAGACGCTGAATTATCAGCTTTTCCGCAGGATCGCCCATTATGACCGACCGACCGCCTTCTACTGCGCGACACCCGGCGGGTTGATCGAATCCGTCCAGCTGGGCGAAGAGGCCGGCGGCGATGTCGGCCTGCTGACCGTGCAGCATTTCTCGCGGATCGCGATCACTGTGACGCTCGTGCCGCTGATCTACTGGGCCATGCAGGGCCATGTCGTGGGCAGCGCCGCCGGGGTCACGCTCGGCCATGCGGGTGTCGAGTGGCGCGCCTGGGACGTGCTGCTGCTGGCCGCCTGCGCGTTCGTCGGCGGCTGGGGCGGGCGCAAAATCGGCTTTCCGGCCGCCGTCATCACGGGCCCGGTCATCCTCTCGACCCTGGTGCACGGAGCGGGGCTGAGCGAAGCGGTGCCACCCGGCTGGCTGATCTCGACGGGGCAGCTCGTCATCGGGATCGGCTTGGCAATGCGCTTCCGCGGTATGACGCAAGGGCTGCTGGTCCAGGGCATCGGCATGGCTGCGATCAGCGTCTGCCTGATGCTGTCGCTGGCCGCCATGCTCGCCTGGGGCCTCTCGCTGACGGGCGAGCACCCGTTCCAAGTTCTCCTGATGTGCTACGCCCCGGGCGGCGTCGTCGAGATGGGGCTGATCGCGCTGTCGCTGGGCGTCTCGCCGGTCATGGTGACCTTGCACCACATCTTCCGGATCGGCTTTACGGTCGTCGGGGTTCCCATGGTCGGGCGCCGCATCTTCGCCAGGGCCAAAGGCGAGCCCGCCGAGTGATTGAGCCGCGGCGGATCTGCCGCGACACTGGCGCCAGCGAGCGCCGAAGCGCCACCGATCGCGTGGCTGAGTCCGCAAGGAGGGGCAGATGCAGGGGCTGACGATCATCCGGCACCCGCTGATCGAGCACAAGCTGACGTTGATGCGGACCAGGGAGACCTCGACGGCCAGCTTCCGCCGGCTGTTGCGCGAGATCTCGGCGCTTTTGGCCTACGAGATCCTGCGCGACCTCGAGCTCGAGGAGGTCGAGATCGAGACGCCGGTGGCGCCGATGCGGGCGCGACGGCTGGCCGGCAAGAAGCTCTGCTTCGTGTCGGTGCTGCGCGCGGGAGACGGTCTGCTGCAGGGGCTGCTGGACCTCGTGCCGGCCGCGCGGGTCGGCCATCTGGGCCTCTACCGAGACCACGAGACGCTGCAACCCGTCAGCTACTACAACAAGTTGCCCGAGCAGATGGACGAGCGGCGCGCGATCGTGGTCGACCCGATGCTGGCGACCGGCGGCTCGGGCGCCGCGGCGGTTGCCGAGGTCAAGAAGGCCGGCGGGCGCGATATCCGTTTCCTGTGCCTGCTGGCCGCGCCCGAGGGCGTAGAGACCTTCAGGGCGGCGCATCCCGACGTGCCGGTCTTCACGGCGGCGCTCGACGAGCGGCTGAACGAGAAGGGGTACATCGTGCCCGGCCTCGGCGATGCGGGCGACCGGCTGTTCGGGACCAAGTGAGCCGGTGCCGAGCGCATGACGCGCGCACCGCAAGCGTAGGACGTCCCTACTGAAAAGCGGCCGGCCTCACGGCGGCAGGTGCGCGTGGGGCGGCGGATTGGCAGCGCGCCCGCGCGCGTGCCATCGTTCTGTCGCGAGTCGTCCTACGGAGTGCGTCATGTTTCGCCTCGTCGTCCTTCTCTCCGCCATCGCGGTCTCGGCATCGGCATCGGACCTCTCGCGCCCCGACATCCGGCAGGCGACGGCCGCGTTGGCGGCCGCCGGCTACGAGCCGGGGCCCGTCGATGGCGAGTGGATTGCGACGGACGCGACGGCGCTGAGGGCATATCAGGCGGACTGGCTTCTGCCGGAGACCGGCGAGCCGACGCCAGACATGCTGGCGCGGCTGACGCGCGAGCATGTCGCCACAAAGGCGCAATGGGTCGAGACGGCGGGGCCGGACGGCGGCTGCCGGGTGTGGAACCGCTTTCCGCAGGCGCAGGAAACCGTAACCTGGACCGGGCCCTGCATCGATGGCGCGACGGCCGGCGAGGGCCAGCTGACCTGGCGGTCGGTGCGGCTCGGCCAGCCGCGGATCGAGACCTATGCGGGCGAGCGGCAGGGCGGGCGCGAGCACGGGCGGGGCGTCTACTTCGGCCGCCGATGGCAGCCGGTACGAGGGCGGCTGGCGGTTCGGCGTCAAGCATGGGGCGGGCCGCTACACCTCGCCCGAGGGCGATGTCTATGTGGGCGCGTACCGCGAGGGGCTGCGGCACGGGCACGGCGTCTACACGCTGGCGAACGGCAGCCGCTATGAGGGCGATTGGTGGGGCGGCAGGCAGCAGGGGCGCGGCGTCGCCACCTGGCACGACGGCAGCCGCTATGAGGGCGAGCTGGCGGCCGGCCTGCCGGACGGCCAGGGAACGCTGACCTTCGCCGACGGCACCGCCTATTCCGGCGAGTGGCGGGCCGGATGCTTTGCCGAGATGCGCGAGCTCGCGGGCCGCGGCGCCGCCGCGGGCGTCACGCCGGCCGACTGCGGCTGGGAATAGCCCGCCCGTCAACCCGGTCGGCGGCGCGGAGGCCGGGTCGTCGCAGGAGTGCCGCTGCAGGGGGAAGATCGCGCGACTCATCAAGCTTTCCGCGGAGTGTCGAGCCGCCGTCACAGGCCGGCGCGGGCCGGCGCACGTCGCCACGCTGGCAGTTTTTCGATGACAGCGGCGGATCGCCTGCTAGATTGCGTCCAGGGCGGGAGAAACCCGTCGTACAGAAAAATCTAAGGGAGGTTCGTCCATGTCGCATCTGAGGAAAATTTTGTGCCGAGCGGCGGTCGGCGCGTTGGTCGCCGCGCTGCCCGTCGCGGCCAGCGCGCAGGAGCAGTGCGAGATCGTGCTCGGCGCCGCGATCTCACTGACCGGCAACTATGCCGCGAACGGCCTGCACACCAAGTCCGGCTACGACTTCGCCATCGACAAGATCAATGACCAGGGCGGCGTCAAGGTTGGCGACAAGACCTGCAAGTTCCGGGTCATCTACTACGACGACGAGTCGACGCCGGCGCGCGGCGCGCAGCTGGCCGAGCGACTGATCAGCCAGGACAACGTCCAGTACATGCTTGGACCGTACAGCTCGGGCCTGACGGCGGCGATCGCGCCGGTGACCGAGCAGTACAACATCCCTATGGTGGAGGCCGAGGGCGCGAGCCGCTCGCTCTTCAACAAGGGCTACAAGCAGATGTTCGCAATCCTGTCGACCTCGGAGCAGTATCTCGCCTCGGCGATCGCGCTGGCGGCCGAGATGGCCGAGGCCGAGGGCAAGGATCCCAAGGATGTGAAGGTGGCGATGGCCTTCGAGAGCGACCCGTTCTCGCTCGACGTCCGCGCCGGCGTGCTCGAGGACATGAAGAAATTCGGCATGCAGGCGGTGATCGACGATCAGCTGCCGCGCGACCTTTCCGACATGGCGGCGACCCTGACCAAGGTGAAGGCGCTGCGGCCCGACGTGCTGGTGGTCTCGGGCCACGAGAAGGGTGCATCGACCGCCGTGCGCCAGATCAAGGAGATGGGCGTCAGCGTGCCGATGGTCGCCATCACGCATTGCGAGTCGGCCGACGTGGTCGGCAATTTCGGCGACGCGGCGAACGGCGTGCTGTGCCCGACGCAATGGGCCCCGACGATGAGCTACTCGGACGAGTTGTTCGGCTCGGCGGCCGAGTACGAAAAGGCGTTCAAGGAGGCCTATCCGGAATACGCCGACCAGGAGGTGCCCTACCAGACCGCGCAGGCGAGCGCGGCGGTGCAGGTCTTTGCCGACGCCTTCGAGCGCGCCGGGTCGCTCGACAAGGCGGCGCTGCGCGAGGCGCTGGCGGCGACCGACATGATGACCTTCTACGGCCCGGTCAAGTTTGCGCCGGAAGGGAACAACGTCGGCAAGCCGATGGTGCTGCGCCAGATTCAGGACGGCGAGTACAAGGTGGTGGCACCTCAGAAGTTCGCCAGCGAAAAGCTGCAGTACCCGCGCCCCTGAGGGCGCTGAGCTCTCCCCTAGCCCCTCTCCGGGCCGGAGAGGGAGGCGCGAACGTGTGATCTGGGCGCTTCCCCTCCGCCTGGGCGGGGGACAGGGGCAAGGAAGTCGCCGAACCAAACGGGAGGGCGCCGCCGATGTGGTCGAACATCGAGATCCTGCTGATGGCGCCCCAGTTCGCCGTCGGCTTGCTTATCGAGGGGCTGCTGATCGGCTCGGTCTTCGCCCTCATTGCCTATGGGCTGGCGCTGGTCTGGGGCGTGATGAACGTCAAGAACCTGGCGCAGGGCCCCATGGTCATCGCCGGCGGCTATGTCTGCTGGTGGCTCTCGACGCAGGGCGTGCACCCGCTGATCGGCATCTTCGGCTCGATCGCCGTGCTCTGGTGCCTGAGCTGGCTGATCTTCCGCTTCATCGTCTCCAAGGTGCTCGAGCTCGACATGTTCGTCTCGCTTCTCGCCACTTTCGGGGTCGCCTATGTCATGGAGCAGGCGCTGAGCCTGATCTTCACCCAGAACACGCGGACGATCAATCTGGGCTGGGACAGCCTGATGCTGTTCGACGGTCAGGTGGTGCTGGCCAAGCAGAAGATCCTGGCCTTGGGCATCGCCTGCGTGCTGGCCGTGGTGCTGGTGTTTTTCATGAAGCGCAGCCGCATGGGCCAGGCGATCCGGGCGACCGCGCAGAACGCGCGGGCGGCGCGCGTGATGGGAATCGACACGGACCGGGTCTATCGCTTCACCTATTGCCTGAACGGGGCGATCTGCGGTGCCACGGGCGCGCTGGTGGCGATGATCTGGGTGATCCAGCCGTTCTATGGCATCGCCTATTCGATCCGCGCCTTCGTCATCGTCACGGCCGCGGGCCTGGGCAATCTGCCGGGCGTGATCGCCGCGGGCTTGGGCATGGGGGCGGTCGAGCAGTTCGGCGGTTTCGTCTTCGGCGCGCAGTACCAGCAGGCGATCATCGTCGGCCTGCTGCTCCTGGTGCTGATGATCCGGCTGCTGCAGCAGTCGCGCAAGCGCCAGGCTGTGGCATGACCGGGGTTATGAACCCGGGCATAAACGGCGGCGCGGGGGCCGCGCGATGAGGTGGCTCCTCTACGCGGCGCTGATCGCGCTCTCGATCGCACTGCCGCTGGTCTTCCCGGACTATACGCAGCAGTTCTCGGCGCTGTGGGTGCTCATCGTGCTGGCCCTGACCTGGGACATGCAGGGCGGCCAGATGGGCTATAACTCGCTGGGCAACATCTTCTTCTTCGGGCTGGGCATGTATGTCAGCGCGATCGTGCAGATCGGCATGTTCCACGACATGGCGGCCTACACCTTCGCCGGCGGCACACAACAGTTCGGCTTTACCGAAGGGCAGTACTTCACCGGGCTCGCCATCGGGCCGATCGTCGCCGGGCTGGTCTGCGCGGTGGTCGCCGTGCCGCTGGGATGGCTGCTGTTCGGCCTGCGCGGGCCCTATTTCGCCATTGGCACGCTGGGCCTCGCGGTGGCGGCGGGCGAGATGTTCGCGACCTGGACCTATGTCGGCGGCGGCCAGGGCATCCCGATGCCGCGCTTTCCGGGTGATCCGGACTTCGCCAAGTTCGCCTTCTACCTGATGTTCTTCGCCACCGGCGTCGCCACCTTCGCGACCTGCGCCTGGCTCTATTCGACGCGCTTCGGCATGGCGCTGAACGCCATCCGCGACGACGAGCAGAAGGCCGAGGGCATGGGCCTGCCGACGCTGCGCATCAAGCAGGTGAACTGGGCGATCGCCGCCTTTTTCATCGGCATCGTCGGCGCGTTCTATGGCAACAATGTCGGCTTCATCGAGCCGCGCAACGTCGCCTTCCAGACGATCTTCCTCGGCATCTACATGGTCGTCGCCGTGCTGCTGGGCGGCAAGGGGACGCTGTGGGGGCCGGTGATCGGCGCGGTCGTCTTCCACGCCTTCAAGGAGGTGACCTGGACCCTGCTGCTCGGCTGGCAGTACGTGGCGCTGGGCGCGCTCATCGTGGTGGTGGTCGTCTACTTCCAGGAGGGGATCCTCGGCTGGCTTGGCGCGGCGCAAGCCCGAATGGTTCGGGCGGCGCTGTCAGGCCAGGACCACGGCCGCCGATCACGGGGCCCAGCCCGCCAAGGACGCGGCGCAGAGGGCGCCGGCATGAGAGCACCGGCATGACGGCGATCATCGAGGTCGACAACGTCACCAAGGCCTATGGCGGCGTGGTCGCCAACAAGGACATCTCGCTGTCCGTCGAGCAGGGCTCGATCACCGGGCTGATCGGGCCGAACGGCAGTGGCAAGACGACGATGTTTAACTCGATCGTCGGCTTTCACCCGATCGACCAGGGCTCCATCCGCTTCGAGGGGCGCGAGATCAGCCGGCTGCGGGTGCCCCAGATCGCCCGCCTCGGCCTGCTGCGCACCTTCCAGCAGACGCGCATCTACGGGCGGATGAGCTGCATGGAGAACATGCTGATCTCGGTACCCTACCGCAAGCAACGGTTCGCCGACCTCTTTGGCGGGCACGACGCCGAGGACCGCGAGCGGGCCGAGCGGCTGCTGGACTTCGTCGGGCTCTACGAGAAGCGATACCTTCTGGGCGGTGACCTGAGCTTCGGCCAGCAGAAGCTGCTCGAGTTCGGCATGGCGCTGATGAACCAGCCGACGGTGCTGATGCTGGATGAGCCGACGGCCGGCATTAACCCGACGCTGATCAATGGCCTGATCGACCGGCTGAAGCGGGCGAACCAGGAGCTGGGGATCACGCTCTTCGTCATCGAGCACAACATGCGGGTCATCATGAACCTGGCCGAGCGCATCTATTGCTTCGCGCATGGCCAGATGCTGGCCGAGGGCACGCCGGACGAGATCCAAAACGACCAGCGCGTGATCGACGCCTATCTGGGGGCGCATTGATGGCCGAGCGCCGCGAGACGGGCGAGGAACGGGCCCGCTCGCGCGGCTACCACATGGGCGGCGTCGATGTCGTGCTGTCGGTCGACGCCGTCGCGCGCGAGGCGGCGCGCATCGCCGCAGAGGCCCCCAAGGCCGAGATGCTGCACGCGCTGGCAGGCGGCGCGCCGTTCCTGCAGATCGACGGCTTGCGCGCCGGCTATGGCAAGATGCAGATCCTGCATGATCTCGACCTGGCCGTCGGCACGGGCCAGTCCTTATGCCTGATCGGCCCGAACGGCGCCGGCAAGTCGACGGTGCTGCATTCCATTTTCGGATTCACCAACATCTTCGCGGGGCAGATCCGCATCGGCGGCAAGGACGTGACGCGGCTGCCGCCGAACGAGAAGCTGCGCCGCGCCGGGATCGCCTATATCCTGCAGGACAACTCGGTCTTCCCCGACATGACGGTGGAAGAGAACCTGTGGATGGGCGGCTATCTGAAGGGCTCGCCCGATCAGGCGCGAGAATCGGCCGAGCGTGTGTTCGAGAAATACGACCGGCTGCGCGCCCGCCGCTCGCAGCCGGCGCGCGTGCTGTCGGGCGGCGAGCGGCGCCTGCTGGAGATTTCTCGCGCGCTGGTCATGGAGCCGGACGTGCTGCTGGTCGACGAGCCGTCGATCGGGCTCGAGCCGCGCTTCATCGACATGGTGTTCGAGATCCTGGGCGATCTGCAGCATGTCGACGGCAAGACGATCGTCATGGTCGAGCAGAACGCCAAGAAGGGGCTGGAGTTCGCCGATCTGGGCTATGTGCTGGTCAGTGGCCAGCTCGCCAAGGCCGGGCCTGGGGACGAGCTGCTCGAGGATCCGGACGTGGGGCGGTTGTTCCTCGGCGGTTGAAGATGGTGGGTTGCAGCCACCCTACGGGCCGCGCGTAGGGTGGGTGCAACCCACGCGTCGTGTCACGCGTCGTCCGGCGCCTCGCCCGCCGGCTACACCAGCCGGCTCTGCTCGACGGCGGCGCGGATGAAGTCGCGGAACAGCGGGTGCGGCGCCAGCGGCTTGGACTTCAGCTCGGGGTGAAATTGGACGCCGACGAACCAGGGGTGGTCGGCGATCTCGATGATTTCCGGCAGCCGGCCGTCGGGCGAGATGCCGGAGATGTGCATGCCGACTTCGTGCAGCCGGTCGCTGTAGCGGATGTCGACCTCGTAGCGGTGGCGGTGGCGTTCCGAGATGCTGCGCGACCCGTAGATCTCGGCAACCTGGCTGCCTTCGGTCAGGATCGCGTCATAGGCGCCGAGGCGCATGGTGCCGCCCTTGCCGTCGGTGATGTCGCGCTTGACCGTGCGGTTGCCCTCGACCCATTCCTTGAGGTGATAGATGATCGGCTCGAAGCGCTTCTCGCCCTTCTCGTGGTCGAATTCCTCCGAGCCGGCGCGCGGCAAATCGGCGAGGTTCCGCGCCGCCTCGATCACCGCCATCTGCATGCCGAGGCAGATGCCCAGATAGGGCACCTTGCGCTCGCGGGCGAATTTGGCGGCAAGTATCTTGCCCTCGGTGCCGCGCTCGCCAAAGCCGCCGGGCACCAGGATGCCGTGGAAGCCCTCGAGATGCGGGGCCGGGTCCTCGCGTTCGAAGATCTCGGCGTCGAGCCAGTCGGCCTGGACGCGGACGCGGTTGGCGATGCCGCCATGCGTCAGCGCCTCGGCCAGCGATTTGTAGGCGTCGTCGAGTTGCGTGTACTTGCCGACGATGGCGATGCGGACCTGGCCGTCCGGGTTCTCGATGCAATCGACGACCTCGCGCCAGCGCGTCAGGTCCGGGCGCGGCGCGGGCGAGATCATGAAGGCGTCGAGCACAGCCTGGTCGAGCCCGACCTCGTGATAGGCAAGCGGCGCCTCGTAGATCGAGCGCAGGTCGCGCGCGGGGATCACCGCCTCGGGGCGGACGTCGCAGAAAAGCGCGATCTTGTTGCGCTCCTTGTCGGGCAGCGGCTGCTCGGTGCGGCAGACGAGCACGTCGGGGCGCAGCCCGATCGAGCGCAGCTCCTTGACCGAGTGCTGGGTCGGCTTGGTCTTGAGCTCACGGCTGGCGCCGAGATAGGGGATGAGGGTCAGGTGCATGAAGACGCACTGACCGCGCGGCTTTTCCTGGGCGAACTGGCGGATCGCCTCGAAGAAGGGCAGCCCTTCGATGTCGCCGACCGTGCCGCCGATCTCGCACAGCATGAAGTCGACCTCGTCCTCGCCGATGCGCAGGAACGCTTTGATCTCGTCGGTGACGTGCGGGATGACCTGGATCGTCTTGCCGAGATAGTCGCCGCGCCGCTCGCGATCGAGCACGGTCTGGTAGATGCGGCCGGAGGAGACGGAATCGGTGCGGCGCGCGGGGACGCCGGTGAAGCGCTCGTAATGGCCGAGGTCGAGATCGGTCTCCGCCCCGTCATCGGTGACGAAGACCTCGCCATGCTCGAAGGGCGACATCGTCCCTGGGTCGACGTTCAAGTAAGGGTCGAGCTTGCGCAACCGCACGGTGAAGCCGCGGGCCTGCAGCAGCGCGCCCAGCGCAGCGGAGGCGAGCCCCTTGCCCAGACTGGAAACAACGCCGCCAGTGATGAAAACAAAACGCGCCATGCCCGTACCCCGTGGTGTTTATCGGTGCCTGTGCGGCACCCCGTATTTCGTTCCCACGGGATTCGGCAGATACAAGATTCGGGGTTGCAGGTCCAGCGCATGGCGCTGGCCTCGCGCCGTTATCAACACGTGGGTGACGGTCTGCGGCCCGCGTCAGCCCATCCGCGGCAGAAGGTCGTCGGGCAGATCGGCGGGCCAGCCCATCAGCTCCCAGGTGCGCGCCATGTGCGGTGGCAGAGGCGCGGCAAAGGTCATTGCGCGGCCGGTGGCGGGGTGCAGAAAGGCGAGGCGCGCGGCGTGCAGGTGCAGCTTGCGGCTGAGCGCGCCGCCCAGGCCCGCGCCCCAGCCCTCGCCCAGGTTTTCCTGTCCCCGGCCGCCGTATTTGCCGTCTCCGGCGATGGGGCAGCCGAGCGCTGCCATATGCGCGCGCAGCTGGTGCGTGCGCCCGGTGACCGGGCGCAGCGCCACGGCGGCGAGCCGGGTGCCGGCCTGGTCGATGACGCGGTAGTCGGTGACGGCACGCCGGGCGCCCTCGGTGGCGGCGACTTCGTCGGGGAGGACGGTGCGCATGCGCTCGTCACCCGCCCCGCCGGCTTTGACCAGGCCGAAGCGGATGGTGCCGGCCGGCGGCTCGGGTTTGCCGGCGACGGCGGCGACGTAGATCTTGTCGACCTCACGCGAGCGGAAGAGCGCGCCGAGCCTGGTCGCCGCCGCGGGCGTGCGGGCCAGCACGAGCAGGCCCGAGGTGTCCTTGTCGAGCCGGTGGACGAGGCGGGGGTCGTCCGGCCGCCCGAAGCGCAGCGCGGGCAGCAGCGCGCCGAGGTGGGTGAGCTGCTTCGTGCCGCCCTGGACGGCGAGGCCGGCGGGCTTGTTGAGAACGATCAGGTGGTCGTCGCGAAAGAGGACCGCGTCGCGGAGCGCCCGGGCCGCCTCGGCGTCACGCTCGGGCGGGGCGGCGGGCGCGGGCCGGGCCCCGGAAGCGGTCTCGTCGGCGGGCGGGAGCGGAGGGACGCGAACGACCTGGCCGGGGGCCACGCGGCTGGCTGCCTTGACGCGGCCGCCGTCGACGCGGATCTCGCCCTTGCGGCACATCTTCTCGATGCGACCCTGGCTGACATGCGGGAAGCGCTTGCGAAACCAGCGGTCGAGGCGCTGCTCGGCCTCGTCGGCGGCGATCGTCAGGTGCTCGACGCGCGCCATCAGACGAACGCCCGGGCGAGCGCGAGCCCCAGATAGAGGCCGAGGATCGAGAGGACGACCGAGCCGGCGGCATAGGCCGCCGCGGTGGCGAGGTGGCCGCGCTCGATCAGGAAGAGCGTGTCGAGCGAGAAGGCGGAAAAGGTCGTGTAAGCGCCGAGCACGCCCGTCATGGCGAAGGGCGCCCAGCGGCCCCAGCTGCCGGGGAAGGCCTCCATCATGGCGACGGCCAGCACCCCCATGACAAACGAGCCGCTGACATTGACGAAGGCGGTGCCCCAGAAGCCCTCGCCGGCCAGCCGGCCGACCCAGGCGGCGCAGAGATAACGCAAGATTGCGCCGAGGCCGCCGCCAGCGGCGACCATCAGCAGCTTTTCCATCATCCCTCTCCCCGCCCCGAACCTCGATCCTCGCGCAGCCGGGCGAAGTGGGCGAGCCGTTCGGCCAGGGTCTTCTCGAAGCCGTGCGGGCGCGGGCTGTAGAAGCCGTGCCGTTCCATGCCGTCGGGGAAGTAGTGCTGGCCCGAGAAGGCGTCGGGCGCGTCGTGGTCGTATTCGTAGCCGGCGCCGTACCCCTCGGACTTCATCAGCTTGGTCGGAGCGTTCAGGATGTGCTTTGGCGGCGGCAGCGAGCCCGTCTCGCGCGCCACGCGGCGCGCTGCGCCGAGGGCCGCATAGGCGGCGTTCGATTTGGGCGCGAGCGCCAGGTAGAGGACTGCCTGGGCCAGCGCCAACTCGCCCTCGGGGCTGCCGAGGCGTTCGTAGGTCTGCCAGGCCGAGAGGCAGAGGGTGACGGCCTGCGGATCGGCGAGGCCGATGTCCTCGACGGCCATGCGGGTGATACGGCGGGCGAGGTAGCGCGGGTCCTCGCCGGCCTCTAGCATCCTGGCGAGCCAATAGAGCGAGGCGTCCGGGTCCGAGCCGCGTACACATTTGTGCAGCGCCGAGATCAGGTTGTAGTGGCCGTCACCCGTCTTGTCGTAAACGGGGGCGCGGCGGGTCAGGCGTTTCGCGAGGTCGGCGGGGCCGAAGGGGCCCGCGCGGGGATCGGTGCCCAGATGGAAGACCTGCTCGGCGAGGTTCAGCAGCGTGCGGCCGTCGCCATCGGCCATCTCGATCAGCGCCTTGCGGCCTTGCGGCGTCAGCGGCAGCGGGCCTTCGGCGGCCTCGGCGCGCAGCAGGATGCTCTCCAGATGCGGCGCCTCGAGCCGGCGGACGACCAGGACCTGGGCGCGGCTGAGCAGCGCGGCGTTAAGCTCGAAGGACGGGTTCTCGGTGGTGGCGCCGACCAGCACGATGCGGCCGCTCTCCATATGCGGAAGGAAGCCGTCCTGCTGTGCCTTGTTGAAGCGGTGGATCTCGTCGACGAAAAGCAGCGTGCCGCGGCCCGAGCCGTGCCGGACGCGTGCCGCCTCGAAGATGCGCTTGAGGTCGGCGACGCCGGTGAAGATGGCGCTGATCTGCTCGAAGTTCAGGTCGGTTGCGTCGGCCAGCAGCCGGGCGATGGTGGTCTTGCCCGAGCCTGGCGGGCCCCAGAGGATCAGCGAGCTGAGCTCGCGCGCCGCGACCATTGCGCCGATGGGCCCCTCGGGGCTGAGCAGATGGTCCTGGCCGACGACCTCGTCGAGCCGGGTCGGGCGCAGCCGGTCCGCCAGGGGCCGCGGCCCGCCCCGACCGGCCGCGGCGGCCACGTCGAAGAGGTCGGCCATCAGCGCTGGAAGCGGATCTGGCCGACGCGCCCCTCGCGCTCGACCGCGAGGACGACGATGCCGCGGCTGGCCTGCAGCTGCTGGGCGAGCGACGAGACGTTCTCGACCACAGCGTCGCCGATCCGCCGGATGAAGTCGCGTGGGCGCAGGCCCGACCGCTGCGCGGGGCCGCGCGCACCGATGACAAGGACGCCGTGGCTGGTCACCGGCAGCTGTGCCTCCTCGATCACCGCCGGGTTCACGTTGATGACCGTCAGCCCGGACAGGCCGTCCTGCGCGCCGAGCGTCCGCTGGTCGCGCGCGGGCTGGTCCATGGCGGCCTGCAGCACGACCGCGGCCGATGCGGGTGAGCCCCGGCGCAAATAGCCGATGTCGAGCGTGTCGCCGAGGTCGCGGGTTGCGGCGCGGAAGGCGATCTGCTGCGGCGAGTTGACGGCCAGCCCGTCGAACTCGGTGATGACATCGCCGCGCGCGATGCCGGCCAGCGCCAACGAACTTTCCGGGTGCAGGGCCTCGACCAGGACGCCGCGCGGCGCGGGCAGGCCCATTGCGGCGGCGAGATCGCCGTCGACCTGGCGGCCGGCAAAGCCGAGCCAGGGCCGCGCCAGCTCGGCATGGCCTGCGCGCGCCGACGAGACGACCTTGGCAACGAGGTTCGCCGGCACGGCAAAGCCGATGCCGATATTGCCGCCCGTGCGGCTGAGGATCGCCGTGTTGATGCCGACGAGGCGGCCCTGCGAGTCGACGAGCGCGCCGCCGGAGTTGCCGGGATTGATCGCCGCATCGGTCTGGATGAAGACGCCGGACTGGCCCGTGTCCACCCCGCCCGTCCGGCCGAGGCCGGAAACGATGCCGCTGGTCACCGTCTGGCCGACGCCGAACGGGTTGCCGATGGCCAGCACGACGTCGCCGACCTCTAGCGTATCGCTGTCGCGCAGCGCGAGCGTCGGCAGGTCAGAAGCGCCGTCGAGCCTGACCACCGCGAGGTCCGAGTCCTCGTCGGCGAAGATCACGCTACCCTCGTACTCGCGGCGGTCCGCCAGCACGACCTTGATCTCGTTGGCGCCGGCGACGACGTGGTAATTCGAGACGACGATGCCCGACGGATCGAGGATGACGCCCGAGCCGAGCGAGTTCTCGACCGACCGGGCGCGGCCGCGGCGCGGGAACATGCCGCGGAAGAAGTGCTCGAAAAACGGGTCGCCGGCGAACGGGTTCAGCCGGCGCTCGACGATCTTGGTTGTGTAGATGTTTACGACGGCGGGCGCCGCCTTGCGGACGACCGGCGCGAAGCTCAGCATCATCTCCGTCCGGTCGGTCGGGACGACCCGGTTCTCGACCGGGACGGCGGGCGGAGCCGGCGCATTCTCGGCCGGCGCCGGCCCCATGGTGCAGGCGGCAAGCACCATGGCGAATATCAAGACGGCTTTCCGGGACATGACCGACCCCCGTGGCTCAGCTTCCCGCCGTCAATCTAGGCTGCGCGGCCGGACTGCGGAAGGGGTGGACTGCGGAAGGGGCTGCTGGCGTCCGCGCCGCCGGCAGAGCGCGTCACTCCTCCGCCGCGGCCTCTTCGGCGGCGAGGCGCGCGCGGTCGACGGCGCCCTTCGCTTCGGGGTCGCGGTCGACCAGCTCGACGATCGCCATCGGCGCCATGTCGCCATAGCGGAAGCCCGCCTTCAGCACGCGGGTATAGCCGCCTTGGCGGTCGCGATAGCGCTCGCCCAGCGTCTCGAACAGCTTCTTCACCGGCGCCTCGTGGCGGATCTGGGCAATGGCGAGGCGGCGCGCGTGCAGGTCGCCGCGCTTGGCCAGCGTAACGAGCTTGTCCATGTAGGGCTTGAGCTCTTTGGCCTTGGGCAGCGTCGTCTTGATCTGCTCGTGCTCGATCAGCGAGCAGGCCATGTTGGCGAGCATCGCCTTGCGGTGCTCGACGGTGCGGCCGAGCCGGCGGTGGGCGTATCCGTGGCGCATGTGTTGGTGTCCTTTCGGTTTATGCTTTGTCCGGCGGCCCTTGCGTGAGCGCCGCCTCCTTGGGGCCGAAGCCCGGTCGTCGTCAGGGCGGGCTGACTGCCCACCCCAGAAGCCGAATGGTCGGTTTCACCCACCCTAAGCGCAGGGGTGGGTGCCGACCTCAGAGCTGGTCCTCGTATTTCTTGGCCAGGTCCTCGATGTTCTCCGGCGGCCAGTCCGGCACGTCCATGCCGAGGTGCAGGCCCATGGCGGTCAACACCTCCTTGATCTCGTTCAGCGACTTGCGGCCGAAGTTCGGTGTGCGCAGCATCTCGGCCTCGGTCTTCTGGATGAGGTCGCCGATGTAGACGATGTTGTCGTTCTTCAGGCAGTTCGCCGAGCGCACCGAGAGCTCGAGCTCGTCGACCTTCTTGAGCAGCAGCGGGTTGAACTCGAGCCCCTCCTCGACGGCGCTGCGGCCGGCCTCAGACGGCTCCTCGAAGTTGATGAAGGTCTGCAGCTGGTCCTGCAGGATGCGCGCGGCATAGGCCAGCGCGTCCTCGGGCGAAAGCGTGCCGTCCGTCTCGATGGTGATCGACAGCTTGTCATAGTCGAGCACCTGGCCCTCGCGCGTCGGGTCGACCTTGTAGCTGACGCGCTTGACCGGCGAGAAGATCGCATCGACCGGGATGAAGCCGATCGGCGCGTCCTCGGGCCTGTTCTTGTCGGCCGCGACATAGCCTTTGCCCGTGGAGACGGTCAGCTCCATGTGCAGGGTCGCGCCGTCGTCGAGGTGGCAGATCACATGGTCCTTGTTGACGATCGTGACGCCGGCGATCTCGGTGATGTCGGCGGCGGTCACCACCGCCGGACCGGTGGCGCTGAGCGTCAGGCGCTTGCTGCCCTCGTTGTCCATGGCGACGGCCAGGCCCTTGAGGTTCAGCACCATGTCCGTCACGTCCTCGCGGACGCCGGCGACGGACGAGAACTCGTGCAGCACGCCGTCGATCTGGATGGCCGTTACGGCAGCGCCCTGCAACGAGGAGAGCAGTACGCGGCGCAGCGCGTTGCCGAGCGTCAGGCCGAAGCCGCGCTCGAGCGGCTCGGCGACGGCCGTCACCTTGCGCTTGGGATCACCGCTCGGCGAGACATCGAGCGATGTCGGTTTGATCAGTTCCTGCCAGTTCTTGTGGATCAGCATGTTTGGTCCTCCATGCTCGCGGCCGGGCAGATCCGGAGCCCTGGCCGCACCCGAGGAAAATGCGAGCGCCGCCCCTCCCGTGACCGGGCGGGCGGCGCCGTTCGGATGTCGTCTTCGCTCAGACGCGGCGGCGCTTTGGCGGCCGGCAGCCATTGTGCGCGATGGGGGTCACGTCCCTGATCGCCGTGATCTGGAAGCCGACTGCCTGCAGCGCGCGCAGCGCCGATTCGCGGCCGCCGCCAGGGCCCTGGACCAGAACCTCGATCGTGCGGACGCCGTGGTCCTGCGCTTTCTTACCGGCGTCCTCGGCGGCGACCTGGGCGGCATAGGGCGTCGACTTGCGCGAACCCTTGAAGCCCATATGGCCGGCCGAGGACCAGGAGATGGCGTTCCCCTGCGCGTCGGCGATGGTGATGATCGTGTTGTTAAACGACGAGTTCACATGGGCGACGCCCGCTGTGATGTTCTTGCGCTCCTTGCGCCGCGGGGCGGCCCTGCGCTCGCGTGCCATGGCTCAGGTTTCTCCTTACTTTTTCCTGCCGGCGATCGGCCGAGCCGGCCCCTTGCGGGTCCGCGCGTTGGTGTGGGTGCGCTGGCCGCGCACCGGCAGGCCGCGGCGGTGGCGCAGGCCGCGATAGCAGCCAAGGTCCATCAGGCGCTTGATGTTGACCGCGCGCTCGCGGCGCAGGTCGCCCTCGACGGTCAGATTGCCGTCGATGTATTCGCGCACGGCGGCGAGCTCGGCATCGGAAAGCTCGTTGACCCGGCGCTGGCGATCGACGCCGACGGCATCACAGATCTGCTCGGCCGTATTGCGCCCGATCCCATGGATATAGGTCAGGGCGATATGCGCCAGCTTGTTCGTCGGGATGTTTACGCCTGCTATTCGCGCCACCGTCTTCTCCGTTCCCTCCGTCCGCAGCCTCAGAGGCCGCGCGGAATTCCTCGTCCGTTCATCGCCGTCCCGTCAGCGCCGATACCTCGACCGGCATGACGCGCCGTTCCTCACGCCCGCGCGCGACCCCCTTCGGCTGGGTCCGAGCAGCTTCCCCTGTCAGCGGAATGGCGCAATATAGTCAGCGCCGCCCCCGCGTCAAGCTTTGGTTTACGACTGTCAAGGTGCATCTTTGCTCACCTCCTCCAGCGCACGGTCGACCTCGCCCGAGACCGCGTCGATCGGCGCCATGCCGTCCACGGTCTTCAGCTTGCCGGTCTTGCCGTAATAGGCGATCAGCGGCGCGGTGTCGGCGTGGTAGGCGACCAGGCGCTGGCGCACCGTCGCCTCGTTGTCGTCGGCTCGGCGCTTGAACTCGGTCGAGCCGCAGACATCGCAGACGTCGGGCGTCCGCGGCTGCTTGTGCCGGTCGTGATAGCCCTCGCCGCACCTCGCGCAGGTGAAGCGGCCGGAGATGCGATCGACGAGCTGGTCGTCGTCGACCTCCATGGATATGACGGCGTCGATCTGCATGTCCCGCTCGGCGAGCAGATCGTCGAGCGCGCGGGCCTGGGCCGCGGTGCGCGGGAAGCCGTCGAAGATGAGGCCTGAGCCGGTGTCGAGGCGGTCGAGCCGATTCGCCACGCAATCCACGACGATCTCGTCGGAGACGAGTTCGCCCGCATCCATCACCGCCTTGGCGCGGACGCCGACCTCCGAGCGCTCGGCCACCTCGGCGCGCAGAATGTCGCCGGTCGAGAGCTGGACCATGCCCCGCTGCTCGACCAACCGGCGCGCCTGCGTGCCCTTGCCCGCCCCCGGCGGCCCGAGAAGGATGATGTTCATCGCCGTCGCCTCCTCCTTGCGTCAGCGCCGCTTGCCGCGGATGCGCGAGCGTTCGATCAGCCCCTGATACTGGTGCGCCAGCAGATGGCTCTGGATCTGCGTGATCGTGTCCATCGTCACCGAGACGACGATCAGGAGCGAGGTGCCGCCGAAGTAGAAGGGCAGCGCGAATTCCGAGATCAGGAACTCCGGCAGGAGGCAGACGATCACAAGGTAGATCGCGCCGATCACCGAGAGCCGCGTCAGCACATAGTCGAGATATTCGGCCGTGCGCTTGCCGGGGCGGATGCCCGGCACAAAGCCGCCCTGCTTCTTCAGGTTCTCGGCGACGTCGTCCGGGTTGAAGACGACTGCCGTGTAGAAGAAGACGAAGAAGGCGATCAGCGACGCGTAGAGCACCATGTAGAGCGGCTGGCCGTGCCCGAGCAGCGCGGTGACCGCTCCGATCCAGCCGGCGCCCTGGCCGCCCTGCGCCGAAAAGGTCGCGATCGTCGTCGGCAGCAGCAACAGCGACGAGGCAAAAATCGGCGGGATGACGCCCGCCGTGTTGATCTTCAGCGGCAAATGCGAGTTCTCGCCGCCATACATGCGGTTGCCGACCTGGCGCTTGGGGTACTGGATCAGGATGCGGCGCTGCGCCCGCTCCATGAAAACGACGGCATAGATGACGGCGATGGCCATCACCATAATGCCGATGAGCAGCGCGGTCGGCAGCTGGCCGGTGCGGCCGAGCTCGAACAGCTGCGCCAGCGCCCGCGGCAGCGAGGCGACGATGCCGACGAAGATGATCAGCGAGATGCCGTTGCCGACGCCGCGGGCCGTGATCTGCTCGCCGAGCCACATCAGGAACATGGTGCCGCCGACCAGCGTGATAACGGTCGAGGCGATGAAGAACGGCCCCGGAGTGACCGCGAGCCCCTGCCCCATCAGGCCCATGGCGATGCCATAGGCCTGCACGGTCGACAGCAGCACCGTGCCGTAGCGCGTGTACTGGTTGATCTTCTTGCGGCCGCTCTCGCCCTCCTTCTTCAGCTGCTCGAGCGACGGCACCATGGACGTCGCCAGCTGCATGATGATCGAGGCCGAGATGTAGGGCATGATGCCGAGCGCGAAGATCGCCATGCGGCCGAGCGCGTTGCCCGTGAACATGTTGGCGATGCCCAGGATGCCCCCAGAGGTCTGCTCGACGAACTGGCGCAGCAGGTCCTGGTCGATGCCGGGGATCGGGATGAAGGTGCCCAGCCGGTAGACGATCAGCAGACCCAGCGTGAACAGGATCCGGTTCTGGAGATCCTTGGCCTTGCCGAAGGCGCTCCAGCTGAGATTGGCTGCCATCTGTTCGGCGGCGGATGCCATTCAGGTCTCCTCGGGATGGCTTTGTCCCGGCCGCGGAGATATGCGCGGCCGGTCAGGCTGCCTAGGCCGCTCAGGCCCCGGCGCCGTCGCCCTGGGCGCTCTCGGCGGGTGCCGTCACGGTCAGCGTGCCGCCGGCGGCCTCGACCGCGGCCACCGCCGACTTCGAGGCGCCGGTCACGACGATGGTCAGCCCCTGCGAGGTCACCTCGCCGCGGCCGAGCACGCGAACGCCGTCGCGCTTGCGCCGGATCAAGCCGGAGGCGACCAGCGCCGCCTCGTCGATCGTGACGCCCGCATCGAGCCGTCCGGCGTCGATCCACGCCTGGATCTTGCCCAGGTTCGTGACGGCATGCTCCTTGGCCGACGGGTTGGTGAAGCCGCGCTTGGGCAGCCGCCGGTGCAGCGGCATCTGACCGCCCTCGAAGCCCTTGATGGCGACCCCCGAGCGCGCCTTCTGGCCCTTGTGGCCGTGCGTCGAGGTCGAGCCCATGCCCGAGCCGGCGCCGCGACCCAGCCGCTTCCGCTTCTTCGTCGCGCCCGGATTGTCGCGAAGTTCGTTCAGTCGCATGACGCATCTCCTCTGCCGGATACGCCGGGCGTGCGTCCGTCCCGGCGACCACGGTTCCTATCGGGGCAAGCGTCGCACCCACGCCACAGGGTGGGTGCTTGCACCCACCGTTACTCCCGCTCCTCGATGATCGTCACGAGGTGCGGAATCGAGTTCACCATGCCGCGCACCGAGGGCGTATCCTCGAGCTCGCGGGTGCGGTGCATCTTGTTCAGCCCCAGCCCGATCAGCGTCTGCCGCTGGCTGGCCGGCCGGCGGATGGGGCTGCCGATCTGCTTCACCACGATGGTTTTGGCCATGGGGGTCACTCCGCGCCGGCTTCGACAGGCTCGGCGGTCTCGGCCGGCGCCGCCTGCTCGCGCGGCGGCAGGATGTCCGACACCTTCTTGCCGCGGCGGTTCGCCACCATGCGGGGCGAGTTCTCCAGCCGCAGGCCGTCGAAGGTGGCTCGCACCATGTTGTAGGGGTTCTGGCTGCCCATCGACTTCGCCACGACGTCCTGCACGCCCAGCATCTCGAAGACGGCGCGCATCGGGCCGCCCGCGATGATGCCCGTGCCGGCGGGCGCCGCGCGCATCACCACGCGGCCGGCACCCCAGCGGCCCGGCATATCGTGGTGCAGCGTCCGGCCCTCGCGCAGCGGCACGCGGATCATCGTCCGCTTGGCCTCTTCGGTCGCCTTGCGGATCGCCTCGGGGACCTCCTTGGCCTTTCCGCTACCGAAGCCGACCCGGCCCTTCTGGTCGCCGACGACGACCAGCGCGGCAAAGCCAAAGCGCTTGCCGCCCTTC
This sequence comes from uncultured Alphaproteobacteria bacterium, assembly GCA_963822985.1. Classification (GTDB taxonomy): domain Bacteria; phylum Pseudomonadota; class Alphaproteobacteria; order Rhodobacterales; family Rhodobacteraceae; genus Thermohalobaculum. Next base: position 375,150 of record CAWGJU010000008.1, read on the forward strand.
ACGGTCTTCGAGACACGGTTGATCGCCACCAGGCGATCGGCCAGCTCGGGCGCGTCGCCCCGGCCGTCCTGCCGGTCGCCGCGGTCGCGTCCCCGGCGGCCGCGGCCGCCGCGATCGTCACGTTCTGCCATGTCGACTCCTCAGAATTTCAGCCCGCCCTCGCGGGCGGCGTCGGCCAGCGCCTTGATGCGGCCGTGATAGAGAAAGCCGCCGCGATCGAGATACACTTCCTCGATCTCCTTGACCCGCGCCCGCTCGGCGATCGCGGCGCCGATCTTCTTGGCGGCTTCCACATTGTTCTTGCCAACGACGCCGAACTCCTTCTCCAGCGAGGAGGCGGCGGCCAGCGTGACGCCCTTGGCGTCGTCGATGATCTGCACGGAAATGTTCTTCGACGAGCGGTGCACACTCATCCGCAGCCGGCCATGCGCCAGCTTTCTCAGCTTGGACCGGACGCGCATGCGGCGGCGCCGGAACAGGTCTCGTTTCGCGGTTGCCATCGTCCGGGTCCTACTTCTTCTTGCCTTCCTTGCGGAAGATGTACTCGCCCCTGTAGCGGACGCCCTTGCCCTTGAAGGGCTCGGGCCGGCGCCAGTCGCGGATCTGCGCGGCGACCTCGCCCACCACCTGCTGGTCGATTCCGGTGATCTCGATCTCGGTCGGCTTGGCGCATTTGATGTCGATGCCCTCGGGAATGGGGTAATCGACGTCGTGGCTGTAGCCCAGCGATAGCTTGAGCACCTTGCCCTGCACCGCGGCACGATAGCCGACGCCCGTGATGTCCAGCTCTTTCTTGAAGCCGTCCGAGACGCCCTGGGCGAGGTTCGCGACCATGGTGCGGGTCATGCCCCATTGCTGGCGCGCCCGCTTGGAGCTCCCGCGCGGGCGAACCGTGACGGCGCCGTCCTCGAGCACGAGGTCGACATCGTCAGTCGCCGTGAAGCTGCGGGTGCCCTTCGGTCCCTTGGCCTCAACCTTCTGGCCCGAGACTGTGAACTCGACACCCTGCGGCGCCGGCACGGGACGCTTACCGATACGTGACATTGGCGTCCCCCTCAGAAAACCGTGCAGAGCACTTCGCCGCCGACGTTCTCGGCCCGCGCCTTGGCGTCTGACATGACGCCGCGCGAGGTCGAGACGATGGCGACGCCGAGCCCGTTGCGGACCTGCGGCATCGTTTCGACGCCGGAATAGAAACGCCGGCCGGGCTTGGACATGCGCTTGAGCTCGCGGATCACCGGCTGCCCTTCATGGTACTTGAGGCTGATCTCGACCTGAGGCTTGTTGTCGCCGCTGTCGATCACCTCGAAGCCGCGGATGAAGCCTTCGTCCTTCAGCACCTCGAGCACGCGCAGGCGCATCTTGGACGAGGGCGAGCGGACGGTCGGCTTCGCGCGCATCGCGGCGTTGCGGATGCGGGTCAGCATGTCGCCGAGCGGATCGTTCATCATCTTGCCACCCTCACCAGCTCGACTTGACCATGCCGGGGACCTGGCCGAACGAGGCCAGGTCACGCAGGGCGATGCGGCTCATCTTGAGCTTGCGGTAATAGGAGCGCGGCCGGCCCGTCACCAGGCAGCGGTTCTTCAGCCGCGTCGCCGACGAGTTGCGGGGCAGCTTGGCGAGCTTCAGGCGGGCGCGGAAGCGCTCGTCCATCGGCTTGCTTTCGTCGTCAGCGATCGTCTTCAGCGCCGTGCGCTTGGCCGCGTACTGGGCGACCATGCGCTGCCGCTTCTTCTGGCGCTCGATCATCGAGGTCTTTGCCATCTCGGTCTCCCGGTCAGCTATTGAAGGGCATGTTGAAATGCTTCAACAGCGCCTTCGCTTCGGCGTCGCTCGGCGCCGTGGTGCAGATGATGATGTCCATGCCCTTGATCGAGTCGACCTTGTCGTAGTCGATCTCGGGGAAGACGATGTGCTCCTTGATGCCGAGCGCATAGTTGCCGCGGCCGTCGAAGGACTTGCCCGAGAGCCCGCGGAAGTCGCGGACCCGCGGCATGGCGATGGTCACCAGGCGATCGAAGAAGTCATACATGCGGTCGCCGCGCAGCGTAGCCTTGACGCCGATCGGCATGCCCTCGCGCAACTTGAAGCTGGCGACCGATTTGCGCGCCTTGATGATCAGCGGCTTCTGGCCGGCGATCAGCATCATCTCGTCTTGCGCCGACTTGATCTTCTTCGAGTCCGCTACGGCCTCCCCGACCCCCATGTTCAGCACGATCTTGTCGAGCCTGGGGATCTGCATGTCGTTCTTATAGCCGAACTCTTCCTTCATCGCCGGCCGGATCTTCTCGCGATAGTACGCCTTCAGGCGCGGCATGTACGCCGTTGCGGTTCCGTCAGCCATCGATCGTCTCCCCCGACTTCTTGGCGAAGCGCACCTTCTTGCCGTCCTCGAAGCGGAAGCCGACGCGGGTCGCGCCGCCCTCCTTCGGGTCGATCAGCGCCAGGTTCGACAGATCGATCGGCGCCTCCATCGGGATGCGCCCGCCCTGGCTGCGCTGGTCCTGCCGGCGGTGGCGGATCACGACGTTGACGCCCGAGACCACGGCCCGGTTGTCCTTCGGCATGACGCGGAGGATGTCGCCCTCCTTGCCCTTGTCGCGGCCGGCGAGAACGACGACGCGGTCGCCCTTTTTCAGCTTGGCAGCCATCAGAGCACCTCCGGCGCAAGGCTGATGATCTTCATGAAGTTCCTGGCGCGCAGCTCGCGCACGACCGGCCCGAAGATGCGGGTGCCGATCGGCTCGTTCTGGTTGTTCAGGATCACCGCGGCGTTGCGGTCGAAGCGGATCGTCGAGCCATCGTCGCGCTTCACTTCCTTGGCGGTGCGCACGACCACGGCCTTGCGGATGTCGCCCTTCTTGACGCGCCCGCGCGGGATCGCCTCCTTCACCGACACCACGATGATGTCGCCGACGCCGGCGTACTTCCGCTTGGAGCCGCCCAGCACCTTGATGCACTGCACCCGGCGCGCGCCGGAATTGTCGGCGACGTCCAGGTTGGTCTGCATCTGGATCATGTCCGTTCTCCCGACCTGCGGGCCCTGTTCTGTTGTGCGGGCCCGGGTTTCGATCGACCAGAGGTTATGACTGGGGCTTTACGCCTCGGCCAGAACCTCCCAGCGCTTGGATTTCGACTTGGGCGCGCACTCGACGATGCGCACAGTGTCGCCTTCCTTGCAGGCGTTGCTCTCGTCATGCGCCCGGTACTTCTTGGTGGAGCGCACGGTCTTGTGCAGCACCGGGTGGGTGAAGCGCCGCTCGACCCGCACTGTGACGGTCTTGTCGTTCTTGGCGCTGACGACGTTGCCCTGCAAGATTCTCTTCGGCATCTCTCTACTCCGAGGCCGCGGCCGATGCGGCGGTCCGCGCCTTCTCGTTCAGGATGGTCTGCACGCGCGCCGCGTCACGACGGACGGTGCGCATCTGGTGCGTGTTCTCGAGCTGGCCGGTCGCGCGCCGGAAACGGAGGTTGAAGCTCTCCTTCCTCAGCGCCTCGAGCTGCTCGCGCAGCTGCTCCGGCGTCTTATCCCTGAGATCCGCAGCTTTCATGCCCACACTCTCCGTCCGTCCAGTCTTGTTGGCGCCGTTGCACCCGAAACATCTTCGGCCCGCGCCCCCGGGCGCAGGCCCCATCGTCACCAGTCTTCGCGGACGACGATCCGGCTCTTGATCGGCAATTTCATGGCCGCAGAGTCGGAGCGCCTCCCTTGCCACAGGCTCGGCGACGCCGTCAATCTCGAACATGATACGGCCCGGCTTGACCTTGGCGGCCCAGTACTCGACCGAGCCCTTGCCCTTACCCATGCGGACCTCGGTCGGCTTCTGCGTGACCGGCACGTCGGGAAAGATGCGGATCCAGACGCGGCCCTGCCGCTTCATATGGCGCGTCATGGCGCGCCGCGCCGCCTCGATCTGGCGCGCGGTGACGCGATCCGGCTCGACGGCCTTCAGGCCGAAGGTGCCGAAGTTCAGGTCGAACCCACCCTTGGCATCGCCATGGATGCGGCCCTTGAACATCTTGCGGAACTTCGTGCGCTTTGGCTGCAGCATCTCGTCTACTCCTCAGGCCGCCCTCAGCGGGCCGGCATGCGATCGCGATCGCGACCACCGGGCCGTCCGCCGCCTTCCTGCATCTCGGACTGGCGCTTGTCGCGCGCCGCGGGATCATGGTCCATGATCTCGCCTTTGAAGATCCAGACCTTGACGCCGATCTGGCCGTACGCGGTGAAGGCCTCGGCCATCGCATAATCGATGTCGGCGCGCAGCGTGTGCAGCGGCACGCGGCCCTCGCGATACCATTCCGTCCGGGCGATCTCGGCGCCGCCCAGCCGCCCCGCGCAGTTGATGCGGATGCCCTGGGCGCCCATGCGCATGGCGTTCTGCACCGCCCGCTTCATCGCGCGGCGGAAGCTTACCCGGCGCTCGAGCTGCTGGCAGACGTTCTCCGCCACCAGCTGCGCGTCGATCTCGGGCCGCCGGATCTCGACGATGTTGAGGTGCAGCTCGGACTTGGTCAGCGCCGCCACCTTCTTGCGGAGGTTCTCGATATCGGCGCCCTTCTTGCCGATGATCACGCCGGGGCGGGCCGTGTAGATAGTCACCCGGCACTTGCGGTGCGGGCGCTCGATCACCACGCGGCTGATGCCGGCCTGCGCCGCCTCCTTCTTGATGAAGGCGCGGATCTTCAGATCCTCATGCAGCAGGTCACCATACTCTTTAGTGTTGGCGTACCAGCGGCTGTCCCAGGTGCGGTTGATCTGCAGGCGCAGGCCGACCGGGTTGATCTTGTGTCCCATCAGGCCTGCTCCTCTATCTCGCGAACCTTGATCGTCAGCTGGCTGAACGGCTTCTCGATCCGGCCGAACCGGCCGCGTGCGCGCGGCCGGCCGCGCTTGATGATCAGGTTCTTGCCGACGTAGGCCTCGGCGACCACCAGCTCGTCGACGTCCAGCCCATGATTGTTCTCGGCGTTGGCGATCGCCGACTGCAGCGTCTTGCGCACATCGTTGGCGATGCGCCGCTTCGACAGCACGAGCGCGTTCAGCGCACGGTCGACCGGCATGCCGCGGATCATCTCGGCGACCAGATTCAGCTTCTGCGGGCTGGTCTTGAGCATGCGCAGCGTCGCGATCGCCTCGTTGTCGGCGGCGCGGCGCGGGTTCTTTTCCTTGGCCATCCTTACCTCCGCTTCGCCTTTTTGTCGGCGGCGTGGCCGTAATAGGTCCGCGTCGGCGAGAACTCGCCGAACTTGTGGCCGATCATCTCTTCCGAGACATTGACCGGTATGTGCTTCTTGCCGTTATAGACGCCGAAGGTCAGCCCGACGAACTGCGGCAGGATGGTCGAGCGGCGCGACCAGATCTTGATGACCTCGTTGCGGCCCAACTCGCGCACCTTCTCGGCCTTCTTCAGGACATAGGAGTCGACGAACGGCCCCTTCCAGACGGAACGTGGCATCAGTGCGCTCCCTTACTTCTTCTTCCGCGCATGGCGCGAGCGCAGGATATATTTCGTGGTGGCCTTGTTGGAGCGGGTCTTGCGCCCCTTGGTCGGTTTGCCCCAGGGCGTCACCGGATGACGGCCGCCGCTGGTGCGACCCTCGCCGCCGCCATGCGGGTGGTCGATCGGGTTCATCGCGACGCCGCGGACCGACGGGCGGATGCCCTTGTGCCGCATGCGCCCGGCCTTGCCGTAGTTCTGGTTCGAGTTGTCCGGGTTCGAGACCGCGCCGACGGTGGCCATGCACTCCTGGCGCACGACGCGCAACTCGCCCGAGCTGAGCCTAATCTGCGCATAGCCGCCGTCGCGCCCGACGAATTGGGCATAGGTGCCCGCCGCCCGCGCGACCTGGCCGCCGCGGCCGGGCTTGAGCTCGATGTTGTGCACGATCGTGCCAACCGGCATGCCCGTGAACGGCATGGCGTTGCCCGGCTTGATGTCGACCTTGGCGCCCGAGACGACCTTGTCGCCGGCTGCCAACCGCTGCGGCGCCAAAATATAGGCCTGCTCGCCATCGTCATAGCGGATCAGCGCCAGGAACGCCGTCCGGTTCGGATCGTATTCCAGCCGCTCGACCGTCGCGGCGACGTCGTATTTACGCCGCCGGAAATCGACGATGCGGTAGAGCTTCTTGGCCCCGCCGCCGCGCCGGCGCATCGTGATCCGTCCGGTGTTGTTGCGCCCGCCCTTCGACGTCAGCCCCTCGGTGAGGCGCTTGACAGGCCGGCCCTTCCAAAGCTCCGAACGGTCGATCAGAACCAGCCCGCGCTGGCCCGGCGTCGTCGGGTTGTATGTTCTCAACGCCATCTTGCTGTCTTCCGTCTGCTTCTAGTCAGTCCCCGGGCTCTTCTCAGAGGCCCGTGGTCACGTCGATCATGTGGCCCTCTTCCAGGGTCACATAGGCCTTCTTCACGTCCTTGCGGTTGCCGAGGCGGCCCCGGAAACGCTTGATCTTGCCCTTGGTGATGGTCGTGTTGACGGCCTTCACCTTGACGTTGAAGAGCGTCTCGACCGCCTCGCGGATCAGCGGCTTGGTCGCGTCGATCGCCACCTCGAACACCAGCGCGTTGGCCTCGGAGGCCATCGTCGCCTTCTCGGTGATTACGGGCTTGCGGATCACCTCGTAGAGTTGCGCCTTGCTCGTCATGCCAGCCGCGCCTCCAGCGCCTCGACGCCGGCGCGGGTCAGCACCAGCGTCCTGTGATTCAGGATGTCGTAGACGTTCGCGCCGATGCTGGGCAGCACCTGCACGGCGGCGAGATTGCGCGCCGCCCGCGCGAAGTTGCCGTCGAGCTCGGGCCCGTCGATGACCAGCGCCTTCGACCAGCCGAGCCGCTCGGCCGCATCGGCCAGCGCCTTGGTCTTGGGCTCGGGCAGCACGGCCTTGTCGAGAACGATCAGCTCGCCCGCCTTTGCCTTGGCCGACAGCGCCATCTTCAGGCCGAGCGCACGCACCTTCTTGGGTAGGTCGTGCGCATGGCTGCGCACCTGCGGCCCGTGCGCCGTGCCGCCCTTGCGAAAGATGTTGGCGCCGCGGTCGCCGTGGCGCGCGTTGCCCGTGCCCTTTTGCTTGTAGATCTTCTTGGTCGAGTACGCCGTCTCGCCGCGCGATTTCGTTTTGTGCGTGCCGGCCTGCTTCTTGGCGCGCTGCCAGCGCACGACGCGGTGCAGGATGTCGGCGCGCGGCTCGACGCCGAAGATCGCGTCGGCAAGGTCGATCTCGCCGGCCAACCCCGCATCAATTCCTACGACTTCGATCTTCATTTGTCCTCGCCCCCTTCCGGAGTCTCGCCCTTGAGGTCGGCCTCGGCCTCCTTCAGCGCCGCCTCCTGGGCCGCCGCCTCCTCGGCCTGCCGCTGCGCCTCGGCCTCGGCCGCCTCGGCCGCAGCCTGGGCCGCCGCCTCCTCGGCGATGCGCGCCGCCTCGTCGGCCCGCGACTTCGTCGCCGCCGGCAGGATCACGTTGTCGGGCGTCGGCTTCTTGACCGCGTCCTTGATCATGACCCAGCCGCCCTTGGCCCCTGGCACGGCGCCCTTGACCATGATCAGGCCGCGCGCCGCGTCGGTCTTCACGACCTGCAGGTTCTGCACGGTGACGCGCTCGGCGCCCAAGTGGCCGGCCATCTTCTTGCCCTTGAAGACCTTGCCCGGGTCCTGCCGACCGCCCGTCGAGCCGTGGCTACGGTGGCTGATCGATACGCCGTGCGTCGCCCGCAGGCCGCCGAAATTGTGCCGCTTCATCGATCCGGCAAAGCCCTTGCCGATCGAGGTGCCGGCGATGTCGACGAACTGCCCCTCGAAATAGTGGTCCGCCGTGATCTCCTCGCCCACCTCGATGAGGTTGTCCGCGCTCACGCGGAACTCCACCATCTGGCGCTTCGGCTCGACATTCGCCTTGGCGAAATGGCCGCGCATGGGCTGAGTCGTGTTCTTGGCCTTCGCTGCGCCCGCGCCGAGCTGGACGGCGGTATAGCCATCCTTCTCGGCGGTGCGCTGCGCGACCACCTGGCAGCCCTCCATCTGGAGGACCGTGACCGGGACCTGCCGCCCGTCCTCGGTGAAGAGGCGGGTCATGCCCAGCTTCTTCGCTATGACACCCGAGCGCATCACGCCCTCCTAGAGCTTGATCTCCACGTCGACACCGGCGGCGAGGTCGAGCTTCATCAGCGCGTCCACCGTCTGCGGAGTCGGGTCGACGATGTCGAGCAGCCGCTTGTGCGTGCGGATCTCGAACTGTTCCCGGCTCTTCTTGTCGACGTGCGGGCCCCGCAGGACCGTGAATTTCTCGATCTTGTTCGGCAGCGGAATGGGACCGCGCACCTCGGCGCCCGTCCGCTTGGCCGTGTTAACGATCTCCAGCGTGCTCGCATCGAGCACGCGGTGATCGAAGGCCTTCAGCCGAATTCGTATGTTTTGACCTTGCATCGTCCTGCCTCTCGGGGGCGGCGACCGGGCCGGGGCATGTCCCGACCCTCTCGTCGTCGTGCTGCTACTCGATGATCTTGGAGACGACGCCGGCGCCGACCGTCCGGCCGCCCTCGCGGATGGCGAAGCGCAGCTTCTCCTCCATGGCGATCGGCTGGATCAGGTTGACGACGAAGCTGATGTTGTCGCCAGGCATGACCATCTCGGTGCCCGAGGGCAGCTCGACCGTGCCCGTCACGTCCGTCGTCCGGAAGTAGAACTGCGGCCGGTAGTTCGAGAAGAACGGCGTGTGCCGGCCGCCCTCTTCCTTGGTCAGGATATAGGCCTCGGCCTCAAACTTGGTGTGCGGCTTGACCGAGCCCGGCTTGCACAGCACCTGGCCACGCTCGACGTCCTCGCGGCCGATGCCGCGCAGCAGCGCGCCGATGTTGTCGCCCGCCTCGCCGCGGTCGAGCAGCTTGCGGAACATCTCCACGCCCGTGCAGGTCGTCTTCCTGGAGTCGCGGATGCCGACGATCTCGACCTCCTCGCCGACCGTGATGACGCCGCGCTCGACGCGGCCCGTCACCACCGTGCCGCGGCCCGAGATCGAGAAGACGTCCTCGATCGGCATCAGGAACGGCTGGTCGATCGGCCGATCGGGGGTGGGGATGTATTCGTCCACGGCCTCGATCAGCGCGCGGATCGACTTCTCGCCGATCTCCTCGTCGCGGCCCTCGAGCGCGGCCAGGGCCGAGCCCTTGATGATCGGGATGTCGTCGCCGGGGAACTCGTAGCTCGAAAGGAGCTCGCGCACCTCCATCTCGACGAGCTCGAGCAGCTCCTCGTCGTCGACCTGGTCGACCTTGTTGAGATAGACGACCAGCGACGGCACGCCGACCTGGCGGGCCAGCAGGATGTGCTCGCGCGTCTGCGGCATCGGCCCGTCGGCGGCCGAGCAGACCAGGATGGCGCCGTCCATCTGCGCCGCGCCCGTGATCATGTTCTTCACATAGTCGGCGTGGCCCGGGCAGTCGACATGCGCATAGTGCCGGTTCGGGCTCTCGTATTCGACATGCGCCGTCGAGATCGTGATGCCGCGCGCCTTCTCCTCGGGCGCCGCGTCGATCTGGTCGTACGCCTTGAACTCGCCGAAATACTTGGTGATCGCCGCCGTCAGCGTCGTCTTGCCGTGGTCGACATGGCCGATCGTACCGACATTGACGTGCGGCTTGTTCCGCTCGAACTTCTGCTTGCCCATCTCTTTGGCCTCCAGTCTCTCTTCAGGCGCGGTGCTGCCCGGGGTGCGGTGATCAGGCGTATTTCGCCTGGATTTCCTGGCTAATGTTCGACGGCACCGGCTCGTAGTGGTCGAACTGCATGGTGAACTGCGCCCGCCCCTGGCTCATCGAGCGGAGCGAGTCGACATATTTGAACATGTTCGCCAGCGGCACGAAGGCGCTGATCACGCTGGCGTTGGCGCGCATCTCCTGCCCCTGCATCTGGCCGCGCCGGCTGGTCAGGTCGCCGATGATCGAACCCGTGAACTCCTCGGGCGCGACCACCTCGACGCGCATGATCGGCTCGAGCAGCTTGGCGCCCGCCTTCTTCAGCCCGTCGCGCATCGCGGCGCGCGAGGCGATCTCGAAGGCCAGCACCGACGAGTCGACATCGTGATAGGCGCCGTCGATCAGGGCCACCTTGAAGTCGATCACCGGAAAGCCGGCGAGCGGGCCCGAGTCCATGACCGACTTGATGCCCTTCTCGACGCCCGGCACGTACTCCTTGGGCACCGAGCCGCCGACGATCTTGCTCTCGAAGCTGTAGCCCTCGCCCGGCTCGGTCGGCGTGATCACCAGCTTGATGCGCGCGAACTGGCCCGAGCCGCCCGACTGCTTTTTGTGCGTGTAGTCTATCTCGGTCTCGTGGCTGATCGTCTCACGATAAGCGACCTGCGGCGCGCCGACATTAGCCTCGACCTTGAACTCGCGCTTGAGGCGGTCGACCAGGATGTCGAGATGGAGTTCGCCCATGCCCTTCATGATGGTCTGGCCGCTCTCGGGATCGGACTCGACGCGGAAGGACGGGTCCTCGGCCGCGAGACGCTGCAGGCCCTGGCTCATCTTCTCCTGGTCGGCCTTGGTCTTGGGCTCGACGGCGATCTCTATGACGGGCTCGGGGAAGGTCATCGTCTCGAGCACAACCGGCTGCGACTGATCGCAGAGCGTGTCGCCCGTCGTGGTGTCCTTCAGACCGGCCAGCGCGATGATGTCGCCGGCGAACGCCTCGTCGATCTCCTCGCGGCTGTTCGCGTGCATCATCATCATGCGGCCGACGCGCTCGCGTTTGCCCTTGGTCGAGTTCAGGATCTGCGTGCCCTTGCCGATGTGCCCGGAATAGATCCGAGTGAACGTCAGCGAGCCGACGAACGGATCGTTCATGATCTTGAACGCAAGGCCGGCGAAGGGCTGGCCGTCATCCGCCCGGCGCTCGACATTGCGCGTCTCGGTCTCGTCGCCCGGCTTGAAGCCCATATAGGGCGGCACATCGAGCGGGCCCGGCAAATAGTCGATCACCGCGTTCAGCAGCGGCTGCACGCCCTTGTTCTTGAAGGCAGAGCCGCAGAGCACGGGCACGAAGGACATGCTGAGCGTGCCCTTGCGGACGAGCCGGCGCAGCGTCTCGACATCGGGCTCCTCGCCCTCGAGATACTTCTCGACCCACTCGTCTTCCATCTCGACGGCCTGCTCAATCAGCTTCTGCCGCCACTCCTCGGCCTGCTCCTTCAGCTCGGGCCGGATGTCCTGGGTGACCCAGCTGGCGCCCAGATCCTCGCCCTTCCAGACCCATTCCTGCATGGTGACGAGCGAGATCAGGCCCTCGAAGTCGCCTTCCGAGCCAATCGGCAACTGGACGGGCACGGGCGTTGCACCCGTCCTGTCCTTGATCATGCGCACGCAGGTGAAGAAGTCGGCGCCGATCTTGTCCATCTTGTTGACGAAGACGATGCGCGGCACCTTGTAGCGGTCGGCCTGGCGCCAGACGGTCTCGGTCTGCGGCTCGACGCCCTGGTTGGCGTCGAGCACGCAGACTGCGCCGTCGAGCACGGCGAGCGAGCGCTCGACCTCGATCGTGAAGTCGACGTGGCCAGGCGTGTCGATGATGTTGAAGCGGAACTTCGCCTCGTCAGGCGTGTCGCCATAGCCGCCGACCGGCGTTGCGCCGTCCTCGGTGCGGAACCAGAAGGTCGTGGTCGCGGCCGACGTGATCGTAATGCCGCGCTCCTGCTCCTGCTCCATCCAGTCCATGGTGGCGGCGCCGTCATGAACCTCGCCGATCTTGTGCGCCTTGCCGGTATAATAAAGAATCCGCTCGGTGCAGGTCGTCTTGCCTGCATCGATGTGCGCCATGATGCCGAAATTACGGTACCGGTCGAGCGAGTATTGGCGGGCCATGTCAGTGTCCTCCGGGTCTTCCGGTTACCATCGGTAGTGGCTGAAGGCCTTGTTGGCCTCGGCCATCTTGTGCGTATCCTCACGCTTCTTCACGGCCGTCCCGCGGTTGCTCGCAGCGTCCATGAGCTCGGCGGCGAGCCGCTCCTCCATGGTGTTCTCGTTGCGGTTGCGCGATGCGGTGATCAGCCAGCGCAGGCCCAGCGCCTCACGCCGCTCGGGGCGCACCTCGACGGGCACCTGGTAGGTGGCGCCCCCGACGCGGCGGCTGCGCACCTCAACCGACGGCTTGATGTTCTCCAGCGCCTCGTGGAACACCTCGACGGGCTCCTTGCGCATGCGCTGCTGCACCCGGTCGAGCGCGCCATAGACGATGCTCTCGGCGACGGACTTCTTGCCGTCGTGCATCAGGTTGTTCATGAACTTCGACAGCACGCGATCGCCGAACTTTGGGTCCGGCAGGATCTCGCGCTTCTCGGCCTGATGGCGCCTAGACATCTTCGGATCTCCTTATTTCGGCCGCTTGGCGCCGTATTTCGAGCGCCGCTGCTTGCGGTCCTTGACGCCCTGGGTGTCGAGCACGCCGCGCAGGATGTGGTAGCGTACGCCCGGCAAATCCTTGACGCGGCCACCGCGGATCAGCACCACCGAGTGCTCCTGCAGGTTATGCCCCTCGCCAGGGATGTAGCTGATCACCTCGTAGCCGTTCGTCAGGCGCACCTTCGCGACCTTGCGCAGCGCCGAGTTCGGCTTCTTCGGGGTGGTCGTGTAGACGCGCGTGCATACGCCCCGCTTCTGCGGGCACGACTGCAGGTGCATCGCCTTCTGTCGCTTCACTTTCGGCTGCCGGGGCTTCCGGATCAGCTGCTGGATCGTCGGCATGCGCGCCTTTTCCTCGTCGTTCGTCTCGGTCGTTCGTTTCGTCATGTCGGCCGCGCTCGCCGGTGGTCCGGAGAACGCGAAGCCCCGCAAGTCCCGCGATCGGTTCCTGCGGAGGGATACAGAGGACCAGGGCCACCGCCCGGGTCGTGCACTTGTCCTGTCAGGGCTTACCTGTCAGCCCGCCAAACCCAGCCGCAGCAGGGGTGGCGGAAAGTTCGCGGAACATACGCACCGCCCCTTGAGGGGTCAAGGGCGAAATTCCCGGAATCTAGGCGCGGCCGCCGTCAGAAATCCAGGAGATCGGCATACTCCTCGAGCGCCAGGCGCCAACGGGCGAACGCGTCGCGCAGGTTCTCCTTCGGCACGCCGCCGACCAGCGTGACGGGATAGTCGAGCACCGCACGGTTCTCGTCGTCGAGCCAGGCGCGGCCGAAGACCTTATCCCTGTTCCATCTGGCGAAGAGTTTCGGCTTGGGCGGCTTGTCGTCCCATTCCTTGCGCGACAGGCGAACCTCGAAAAGGATCCTGTCGCACCCCCGCCCGAGCCAACATCCGTAGAAATCGACGCGATAGGGCAGCCCGTCGAGCGTCCCGTCGATCTGCGGGTCCTTTAGCGAGTCGCTGCCGACTTCGGCCGGGCCGAACTCGCGGGCAATGTGGATGATCTCCCAAGGGTCCGCATAGACCAGATCCGCAGCCTCCGGCAGCCCTGCCGGTAATGCGAAGAGGGAGAGGGCGACCGCCATCGCGCCCACGCGCAGAGGGAATGCGCCTGCCGGTACCATGTGCCGAATCGATTGCCCCTCGAGCCACCTACGTTTCCGACTTGCCGAGATTAGCGCAGGCCGCCGCTGAGAGGGTAAACGCCGGCAGACAGGCGGAGGATCATGGCGGATCGCCCGCAATCACGCCCCAATTCGGCGCGATTCGCCCGGCATAAAGCAACCGGGCGAGGGGGGTGATCGCCCAAGTGGTGGTGAGTCGCGTGCCTCGCAGTTCCGCGTGTTCGGCGTCAGGGCGAGCTTGCTTATGTAGGTCTGTGTGCTGAATCCCCAGGGGCTTCCCGGGGCGACGCAGAGTGGCGTTTGCGCCTGAAGCGCTTCAATGGTTCCGGCCGGGCCCAAAGGCCCGGCCGGATGTTATTCAGAGGATGTCGTCGAAGCCGCCGCCGCCGGCGGGGACGCGCGCATCCTCCTCCGGCTCGATGACGTCGAGCCCGCCGCCGGCCGCCTCGACGGCAGCCTGCCGATCGGCCAGCACCTTGCGGTCGCGGCCCTGCGCCTCGAGCTTGATGCGGGTCGTGGCGCCGCCGGTGCCGGCCGGGATCAGGCGGCCGACGATGACGTTCTCCTTCAGCCCGATCAGCCTGTCGCGCTTGCCCTGGACGGACGCCTCGGTCAGCACCCGCGTCGTCTCCTGGAACGAAGCCGCCGAGATGAACGACCGCGTCTGCAAGCTGGCCTTGGTGATGCCGAGCAGCACCGGCGCGCCGACCGCTGGCCTGCGGCCGTCGGCCTCGGCCTTGGCGTTCAGCTCGTCGAGTTCGAACCTGTCGACCTGCTCGCCCTTCAGCAGCGTCGTCTCGCCGCCGTCCGAGATCTCCATCTTCTGCAGCATCTGGCGGACGATCACCTCAATGTGCTTGTCGTTGATCTTCACGCCCTGCAGCCGATAGACGTCCTGAACCTCCTTGATCAGGTAGCCGGCCAAGGCCTCGATGCCCAGGATCGCCAGGATGTCGTGCGGCGCCGGGTTGCCGTCCATGATGTACTCGCCCTTCTGGATCACATCGCCTTCCTGGACGGTGATGTGCTTGCCCTTGGGGATCAGGTACTCGCGCTGCTCGACCGCCTCGTCATGCGGCTTGAGCACAATGCGGCGCTTGTTCTTGTAGTCCTTCTCGAAGTGCACCGTGCCGTCGATCTCGGCGATGATCGCGTGGTCCTTGGGCCTACGCGCCTCGAACAGCTCCGCCACCCGCGGCAGACCGCCGGTGATGTCCTTGGTCTTGGCGCCTTCGCGCGGGATGCGCGCGATGACCGCGCCGGCCTTGATCTCCTCGCCGTCCTCGACCGAGAGGATCGCGTCGACCGACATGAAGTAGTGGGCCGGGTTGCCACTATCGAGCCGCACGGCGTTGCCCTCGGCATCGACCACCGTGATCGCCGGACGGAGCTCGTTGCCCTTGGGCGCCGAACGCCAGTCCGAGACGATGCGGCGCGAGATGCCGGTCGCGTCGTCCGTCTCCTCGCGGGTGGTGAGCCCGAGCTCGAGGTCGACATATTTCGCGATGCCGCCCTTCTCGGCGATGATCGGCAGCGTGTAGGGGTCCCACTCCGCCAGCCGGTGGCCGCGGCCGATCTCGTCGCCCTCCTTGACCAGCAGCTTGGAGCCGAAGGTCAGCTTGTGCGTCGCCCGCTCGCGGCCCTGCTCGTCGACGATCGCGATCGTCATGTTGCGGGCCATGACGATGGTGTCGCCATCGGCATTGGTCAGCGTCACGGCGTTGCGCAGCTCGACTTGGCCCTCCTGCGTCGACTCGAGGAAGGAGTTGTCCGAGACGTTGGCCGCACCGCCGATGTGGAAGGTCCGCATCGTCAGCTGCGTGCCCGGCTCGCCGATCGACTGGGCGGCGATGATGCCTACCGCTTCGCCGACGTTCACCGGCGTGCCGCGGGCGAGGTCACGCCCGTAACAGGCGGCGCAGATGCCGTCCTCGGCCTCGCACGTCAGCGGCGAGCGAACTTTGACTGTCTGGACCTTGGCCTCGTCGATGCGGATGGCGTCGGCCTCGTCGATCAGCACGCCCTCGGGGTGGATCAGGTCGCCCGAGACGGGGTCAACGATGTCCTCCAGCGGCGTCCGGCCAAGCACCTGCTCGCCGATCGAGCTGATGACGTTGCCGCTATCGATCACCGCCTCCTGCGTGATGCCGTTCTCGGTGCCGCAATCGTCGGTCTTGATTATGCAGTCCTGCGCCACGTCGACGAGACGCCGGGTCAGGTACCCGGAGTTCGCCGTCTTCAGCGCGGTGTCAGCCAGGCCCTTGCGCGCGCCGTGCGTCGAGTTGAAGTACTCGAGCACGGTCAGGCCTTCCTTGAAGTTCGAGATGATCGGCGTCTCGATGATCTCGCCGGACGGCTTGGCCATCAGGCCGCGCATGGCGGCGAGCTGGCGCATCTGGGCCGGCGAGCCGCGGGCGCGGCTAACCGACATCATCCAGATCGAGTTCTGGTCCTTCTCGCGGCCGGTCTCCTCGTCGATCTGGACCGACGAGATCTCCTTCATCATCTCGTCGGCGACGCGGTCGGTGCACTTCGCCCAAGTGTCGACGACCTTGTTGTACTTCTCGCCCTGGGTGATCAGGCCGTCCAGGTACTGCTGCTCGAACTCGGCGACCTGGGCGCGCGTCTCATCGACGATCTCCCACTTCTTGTGCGGGATGACCATGTCGTCCTTGCCGAACGAGATGCCGGCCCGGAACGCCTCGCGGAAGCCCAGCCCCATGATCTGGTCGCAGAAGATGACCGACTCCTTCTGGCCGCAGTGGCGGTAGACGGTGTCGATCAGCTCGCCGACCTCGCCCTTGCGCAGGACGCGGTTGATCAGGTCGAAGGGCACGTTCGGGTTGCGGGGCAGCAGGCTGGCGAGCTTCATCCGGCCGGCGGTCGTGTGCACCCGCTGGCGGATGGGCTTACCCTCCTCGTCGACCGTGTCGAAGCGCGTCACGATCTTGGTGTGCAGGTTGATCAGCCCGGCTTGGAGCGCGTGCTCGATCTCGGCCATGTCCGAGAGCAGCATGCCCTCGTTCGGCTCGCCGCTCTTCTCCAGCGACAGGTAGTAAAGGCCGAGAATCATGTCCTGCGAGGGCACGATGATAGGCTTGCCGTTGGCGGGCGACAGCACGTTGTTGGTCGACATCATCAGCACGCGCGCCTCGAGCTGGGCCTCGAGGCTCAGCGGGACGTGCACGGCCATCTGGTCGCCGTCGAAGTCGGCGTTGAACGCGGCGCAGACCAGCGGGTGCAGCTGGATCGCCTTGCCCTCGATCAGCACCGGCTCGAAGGCCTGGATGCCCAGGCGGTGCAGCGTCGGCGCGCGGTTCAGCAGCACCGGGTGCTCGCGGATCACCTCGTCGAGGATGTCCCAGACCTCGGGACGCTCCTTCTCGACCAGCTTCTTCGCCTGCTTGACCGTCGAGGACAGGCCCTTGGCGTCGAGCCGCGAGTAGATGAACGGCTTGAACAGCTCGAGCGCCATCTTTTTCGGGAGGCCGCACTGGTGCAGCTTGAGCTCCGGCCCGGTCACGATGACCGACCGGCCGGAGAAGTCGACGCGCTTGCCGAGCAGGTTCTGCCGGAAGCGGCCCTGCTTGCCCTTGAGCATGTCGCTCAGCGACTTCAAAGGCCGCTTGTTGGCGCCCGTGATGACGCGGCCGCGCCGGCCGTTGTCGAACAGCGCGTCGACCGACTCCTGCAGCATGCGCTTTTCGTTGCGCACGATGATGTCGGGCGCACGCAGCTCGATCAGCCGCTTCAGGCGGTTGTTGCGGTTGATGACACGGCGGTAGAGATCGTTGAGGTCCGAGGTCGCGAACCGGCCGCCGTCGAGCGGCACCAGCGGGCGCAACTCGGGCGGGATGACGGGGACGACCGTCAGCACCATCCACTCGGGACGGTTGCCCGACTCGATGAAGTTCTCGACGATCTTAAGACGCTTGATAATCTTCTTCGGCTTAAGCTCGCCGGTCGCCTCCTTGAGCTCCTCGCGCAGCCGCTCGGCCTCGGCGTCGAGCTCGATCGCCGCCAGCATCTCGCGGATCGCCTCGGCGCCGATGCCGGCGCGGAACGAGTCCTCGCCGAACTCGTCCTGCTTGTCGAGGAACTCCTCCTCGGTCAGCAGCTGGCGGTGCTGCAGGTCGGTCAGGCCCGGCTCGATGACGACGTACTGCTCGAAATAGAGGATGCGCTCGAGATCGCGCAGCGTCATGTCCAGCATCAGGCCGATGCGCGACGGCAGCGACTTCAGGAACCAGATATGCGCAACGGGCGCCGCCAGCTGGATGTGGCCCATCCGCTCGCGCCGCACCTTCTGCAGCGTGACCTCGACGCCGCACTTCTCGCAGGTGACCCCGCGATACTTCATGCGCTTGTACTTGCCGCACAGACACTCATAGTCCTTGATCGGCCCGAAGATCCGCGCGCAGAACAGGCCGTCCCGCTCCGGCTTGAACGTCCGATAGTTAATCGTCTCTGGCTTCTTGATCTCGCCGAAGGACCAGCTGAGAATGCGCTCGGGGCTGGCCAGACTGATCCGGATCTCCTCGAAAGTCTTCGGAGCCTCGGCCGCATTGAAGATGTTGGTGAGTTCCTGATTCATTCGTCTTCCTCCGGCCCCTACTTACATTCTACTATGAGATTGTAAGTAGGCGACGTTGCTTGCTCCACGGTGTCATAGCCAGCGGGGCAGAAACTTGCTGCTTTCTTGTGGCACTCGCCAGGGGTCAGCACGACGCCCGAGCACTTCATCACGTATGCCTGGTGCCCGTTGGGTCCGGTGATCGGGCGCGGGGTCGGCTCCGCGCAACCCAGCAGGCCGACCCCAATCGTCGAGACGATCAGCAGAGCGCCGCGCATTCCCATCAGACTTCCTCGTCGCCATCCATCAGCTCGACGTTCAGGCCGAGCGAGCGGATCTCCTTGACGAGGACGTTGAAGGACTCGGGGATGCCGGCCTCGAAATTGTCCTCGCCCTTGACGATCGACTCGTAGACCTTGGTGCGGCCGGCGACGTCGTCCGACTTCACCGTCAGCATCTCCTGCAGCGTGTAGGCGGCGCCATAGGCCTCGAGCGCCCAGACCTCCATCTCGCCGAAGCGCTGGCCGCCGAACTGCGCCTTGCCGCCGAGCGGCTGCTGGGTCACCAGGCTATAGGGGCCCGTCGAGCGCGCGTGGATCTTGTCGTCCACCAGATGGTGCAGCTTGAGCAGGTACTTGTAGCCGACCGTCACCTTTCGGTTGAAGGCCTCGCCCGTACGCCCGTCGAACAGCGTCACCTGGCCCGAGGCGTCGAGACCGGCCTTGGTCAGGTACTCGGTCACGTCCGTCTCCTTGGCGCCGTCGAAGACCGGCGTCGCGATCGGGATGCCGCGGGTGACATTGCCTGCCGCCTCGACGATCTCGTCGTCAGACATCTCGGAAAGATGGTCCGACACCTCGTCGCCATAGGCGGCCTGCATCGCCCGCTTGACAGGCGTCATGTCGCCCTTGCGCTTGTAGGCCTCGAGCGCCTCCTCGACCGTCCGGCCGAGATTGGCGCAGGCCCAGCCGAGGTGCGTCTCCAGGATCTGGCCGACGTTCATGCGCGAGGGCACGCCCAGCGGGTTCAGCACCAGGTCGATCGGCGTGCCGTCCTCGAGGAAGGGCATGTCCTCCTCGGGGACGACGCGGGAGACGACGCCCTTGTTGCCGTGGCGGCCGGCCATCTTGTCGCCCGGCTGCAGCTTGCGCTTCACCGCGACAAACACCTTGACCATCTTCATGCCGCCCGGCGGCAGGTCGTCGCCGCGCCGGACCTTTTCGACCTTGTCCTCGAAGCGCGCCTCGAGCACCCTTTTCGCCTGCTGGTACTGGCTGTTCAGCGCCTCGACGGCCTGGGCATCGGCCTCCTCGGGCAGCGCCAGCTGCCACCACTGGCCGCGGCTCAGCGTGCCGAGCAGCTCCTCGGTGATATCGGTCTTGGGCTTGACGCCCTTCGGACCCTTCACCGCGATCTTGCCCAGGATCATCTCGCGCAGGCGCGCATAGATGTTGCGCTCCAGGATCTCGAGCTCGTCGTCCCGGTCGCGGGCCAGCCGCTCGATCTCCTCGCGCTCGATCTGCAGCGCGCGCTCGTCCTTGTCGACGCCGTGCCGGTTGAAGACGCGGACCTCGACGACGGTGCCGAAATCGCCCGGCGGCATGCGCAGGCTGGTGTCGCGCACATCGGACGCCTTCTCGCCGAAGATGGCGCGGAGCAGCTTTTCCTCCGGTGTCATCGGGCTCTCGCCCTTGGGCGTGATCTTGCCGACCAGGATGTCGCCCGGCTGGACCTCGGCGCCGATGTAGACAATCCCCGCCTCGTCGAGGTTGCGCAGCGCCTCCTCGCCGACATTGGGGATGTCGCGGGTGATCTCCTCGGGCCCCAGCTTGGTGTCGCGGGCCATGACCTCGTATTCCTCGATGTGGATCGAGGTGAACACGTCGTCCTTGGCGATCCGCTCCGAGATCAGGATCGAAGTCTTCGTAGTTGTAGCCGTTCCAGGGCATGAAGGCGACGAGCGTGTTGCGCCCGAGCGCCAGCTCCCCGAGATCGGTCGACGGGCCGTCGGCGATCACATCGCCCTTGGTCACCCGATCGCCCACATTCACCAGCGGACGCTGGTTGATGCAGGTGTTCTGGTTCGAGCGCTGGAACTTGCGCAGCCGGTAGATGTCGACGCCCGGATCGCCGATCTCCATCGTGTCGGTGACGCGGACGACGATACGGGTGGCGTCGACCTGGTCGATGACGCCGCCGCGCCGCGCGGTGATGGCGGCACCGGAGTCGCGCGCGACCCGGCCCTCCATCCCCGTGCCGATGAAGGGCGCGTCAGCCTTGAGCAGCGGCACCGCCTGGCGCTGCATATTCGAGCCCATTAGCGCGCGGTTGGCGTCATCGTTCTCCAGAAACGGGATCAGCGCCGCGGCGACCGACACCAGCTGCTTCGGGCTGACGTCGATCAGCGTGATGTTCTCCTTCGGCGACAGCATGAAGTCGCCGCTCTTGCGGGTCGAGACGAGGTCGTTCTGGAAGGTGCCGTCCTCGTTCAGCCGCGCGTTCGCCTGGGCGACCGTGTGGCGCATCTCCTCGGTGGCCGAGAGATAGACGACCTCGTCCGTGACCTTACCGTCGACGACGCGCCGGTAGGGGGTCTCGATGAAGCCGTACTTATTGACGCGGGCAAAGCTCGCCAGCGAGTTGATCAGACCGATGTTCGGCCCTTCCGGCGTCTCGATCGGGCACATGCGGCCGTAATGCGTCGGGTGCACGTCGCGCACCTCGAAGCCCGCCCGCTCGCGCGTCAGCCCGCCCGGCCCGAGGGCCGAGAGGCGCCGCTTGTGCGTCACCTCGGACAGCGGATTGGTCTGGTCCATGAACTGGCTCAGCTGCGACGAGCCGAAGAATTCGCGCACCGCCGCCGCCGCCGGCTTGGCGTTGATCAGGTCCTGCGGCATGACCGTGTCGATCTCGACCGAGCTCATGCGCTCGCGGATCGCCCGCTCCATCCGAAGAAGGCCGACGCGGTACTGGTTCTCCATCAGCTCGCCGACCGAGCGGACGCGGCGGTTGCCGAGGTGGTCGATGTCGTCCACCTCGCCCCGGCCGTCGCGCAGGTCGACCAGCGCCTTGATGACCGCGAGGATGTCCTCGCGGCGCAGCGTGCGCTGCGTGTCGGGTGCGTCGAGCTCAAGGCGCATGTTCATCTTGACCCGGCCGACGGCCGAGAGGTCATAGCGCTCGGGATCGAAGAACAGCGACTGGAACATCAACTCGGCCGCCTCGACAGTCGGCGGCTCGCCAGGGCGCATGACGCGGTAGATGTCCATCAGCGCCGAGCCGCGGTCGCGGTTCTTGTCCATGGCCATCGTGTTGCGGATGTATGCGCCGACCGAGATGTTATCGACGTCCAGCGTCTCGATCGTCTCGACGCCGGCATCGATCAGCGCCTGCACGTTGTCGGGGTCGAGCGCGTCGCCGGCCTCGACATAGATCGAGCCGGTCTCCTCGTTGATGACGTCGAGGGCGGAGAAACGACCATAGATCGCCTCGAAGGGTGCCAGCACGTGTTCGACGCCGCCATCGGCGATCTTGCGCAGCGTGCGCGGAGTTCAGCTTCTGGCCGGCCTTGGCGACGACCTCGCCCGAGGCCGCGTCGACCAGATCATAGGCCGGGCTGAAGCCCTTCAGGCGGTCGACATTGAACGGCACCGCCCAGCCCTCGCCATGCCGGCGATAGGGCACGCGATTGAAGAACTGGTCGCAGATCGCCTCCTGGTCGAGGCCGAGCGAATAGAGCATCGTCGTCACCGGCAGCTTGCGGCGCCGGTCGATGCGGACATAGACGTTGTCCTTGGCGTCGAACTCGAAGTCGAGCCACGAGCCGCGATAGGGGATGACGCGCGACGCGAACAGCAGCTTGCCGCTGGAGTGCGTCTTGCCCTTGTCATGGTCGAAGAAGACGCCCGGGGACCGGTGCATCTGGCTGACGATGACGCGCTCGGTGCCGTTGACGACGAAGGTGCCGTTCGGCGTCATGAGCGGCATGTCGCCCATGTAGACGTCCTGCTCCTTGATGTCCTTGACGGACTTGGCGCCGGTGTCCTCGTCGACCTCGAACACGATCAGCCGCAGCGTCACCTTCAGCGGCGCGCTGTAGGTCATGTCGCGCTGCTGGCACTCCTCGACGTCGTATTTCGGCGCCTCGAGCTCGTAGCGGACGAACTCCAGCACCGCCGTCTCGTTGAAGTCCTTGATCGGAAAAACCGACTGAAAAACGCCCTGGATGCCCTCGCCGTCCTGCGGCTGGCCCTGATCCCCGCTGTCCAGGAACAGGTCGTAAGAGCTTTTCTGAACCTCTATCAGGTTCGGCATGTCCGCGACTTCGCGGATCTTTCCGAAATGCTTACGAATACGCTTCCTTCCGGAAAACATCTCGCCCATACGTGTCCTCGATCATCCCTAGGCAGAACCGCGACCGGCGGGTAATCGGCCGCGTGCTCGTTCTGTTCGCCTCAATCCGGCGGTCCAATACATTCGCCGACGGCCCCCCGCCGACGCTTCCCGGACCTTTCCGCGCCGTCCGGGGGCCCATGTCAATCATGGACCCCGGGGCGAAGCGGCAACCGCGCACGAACGCGGCCTCGTTTTTCGGGTGAGGGCCGCACCTAAGCAGCGCGGCCCCCGAATTCAAGACGCCTCAGCGCAGCTCGACCTTGGCGCCGGCCTCTTCCAGCTTCTTCTTGATGGTCTCGGCCTCGTCCTTGGAGACCGCCTCCTTGACGGCTTTGCCGCCGGCCTCGACCAGATCCTTCGCCTCCTTCAGGCCCAGCGCGGTGATCGCCCGGACCTCCTTAATGACGTTGATCTTCTTGTCGCCGGCCTCGAGCAGGATGACGTCGAATTCCGTCTTCTCCTCCTCGGCGGGCGCGGCCGCGGCGCCGGCGGCGGGGCCTGCCACCATGACCGCGCCGCCCGCGGCGGGCTCGATGCCGTACTTGTCCTTGAGCAGGTCCTTGAGCTGCGACGCCTCGAGCAGCGTCAGGCCCACGATCTGTTCGGCGAGTTGTTCGATGTTAGCCATGGTTCCGTTTCCGTTCCGTCTGTGATGTGGGGGTCCGGCATATGCCGCCCCTCGATCGCATGTCTCAGGCCGCCTCCGCCTCGCCTTCTCCTTCCGCGATGGTCGCCAGGCATCCGGCGATGTTCGCGGCAGGCGCGGTGATGGCACGCACCAGGTTCCCAGCCGGCGCCCCGATCATGCCGGCGATCGTCGCGATCAACTCTTCGCGCGACGGCATCTCCGACACGGCCTTGACGCCTTGGGGATCCAGTACCGTGGCCCCCATCGCGCCGCCAACGACTTCCAACTTGCGGTTGTCTCTGGCATAGGCTTCCACAACTCTCGCCGCGGCGACGGGGTCCTCGGAATATGCGAGCACCATCTGGCCCTTGAGGTACTTGCCCATGCCTTCGCAGGGCTTGCCCTCCAGGGCGATCCTGGCGAGCCTGTTCTTGGCGACGCGGACGCCTCCGCCGGCCGCACGCATGCGGCTGCGGAACTCCGTCATCTCTGCGACCGAGAGGCCGGCGTATTGTGCGACGACAATCACGCCAAAGTCCGCAAAGATGTTGCCGAGCGCGCCGACAACCTCTTCCTTTTGGGCTCTATCCACTCTCTTGCTCCAAGTTTGGGGTGCCTCGGGGCCCCCCGGCTCTCGTCTGCACCGGCCGCGCTCGCGCGCCCGTTGCGGCTCTGGTTCCGTCCTGGGAACCGGCCAGGATCACGGGCCCCATGTGGGGGCACGAAAATCTCGCCACTTCCCCGTCTATGGCAGGACTTAGTACCGGTCGCCCGGCAGCCCGCCGTCTCGGACGGCCGGAGGGTTTCCCCTCCGTAGTCTCCCGCATGTTGGGCGGGATCTCATGACCGGGCCTCCGCCCGGCGGAAAAAAAGGCGGGTTTCACCCCACCCTACGCAGGGTGGGTGCTAACCCTCCCGCTCAGGCTGGCTCGCGCAGGCTGTCGAGCGTGACCGACACGCCCGGCCCCATGGTCGAGCTCAGCGACACCTTCTCCAGATACGTGCCCTTGGCGCCGGTCGGCTTGGCGCGGTTGACTGCGTCGACCAGCGCACGCACGTTCTCGGCGAGCTTGTCGGCATCGAAGCTGGCCTTGCCGACGCCGGCATGGACGATGCCCGCCTTCTCGACCCGGAACTGCACCTGGCCGCCCTTGGCGTCCTGCACGGCCTGGGCCACGTCCATCGTCACCGTCCCGACCTTGGGGTTCGGCATCAGGCCGCGGGGGCCCAGGATCTTGCCCAGCCGCCCGACGATCGGCATCATGTCGGGCGTCGCGATGCAGCGGTCGAACTCGATCTTGCCGCCCTGGATCGTCTCCATCAGATCCTCGGCGCCGACGATTTCGGCGCCCGCCTTCTCGGCCTCCTCGGCCTTGGGGCCGCGAGCGAAGACGGCGACGCGCACCGACTTGCCCGTGCCGTTCGGCAGGGTGACGCTGCCGCGCACCATCTGGTCGGCATGGCGCGGGTCGACGCCCAGGTTCATCGCCAGCTCGACCGTCTCGTCGAACTTTGCGCTCGCATTCGCCTTGACCAGGCCGACGGCCTCGTCGAGCGGCAGTACCGGCTTGCCCTCGACGGCCGCCTTGATTGCCTTCATCCGTTTGCCCAGCTTTGCCATCGTCAGCCCTTCACCTCGATGCCCATCGACCGGGCCGAGCCCGCGATGATCTGCATCGCCGCCTCAATCGAGTTGGCGTTCAGATCCTTCATCTTCGCCTCGGCGACCTCGCGCAGCTGCGCCACGGTGATCGAGCCGCCCGGATCGCGGCCGGGCTTGGCCGAGCCGGACTGCTTCTTCGCCGCCTTCTTGATGAGATAGGACGCCGGCGGCGTCTTGATCTCCATCGTGAAGGACTTGTCCTGATAGTAGGTGATCACCGTCGGGCACGGCGCGCCCGGCTCGATCTCCTGGCTGCGGGCGTTGAACGCCTTGCAGAACTCCATGATATTGATGCCGCGCTGGCCCAGCGCCGGGCCGATCGGCGGCGAAGGGTTCGCCTTGCCGGCCGGCACCTGCAGCTTCAGCGTGCCGATGACTTTCTTGGCCATTCACACTTCCTTGCTTTCCTCGACCGGCGGACGCGTCCGGCGGTCTCCTCGGGGAGGTGGTCCGGTCCGGACGGCGCGCCGCCCTCGCCTCCCACCGCATCACGTCAGGCGGCCTTGGACACCTGCGTGTATTCGAGCTCAACCGGCGTCGCGCGCCCGAAGATCGAGACGCTGACCTTGAGCCGGGCATTGTCCTCGTCGACATCCTCGACCAGGCCCTGGAAGCCCTCGAAGGGGCCGTCGGTGACGCTGACCTGCTCGCCGATCTCAAAGGTGATCATCGGCCGCGGCCGCTCCACCCCCTCCTCGACCTGGTTGAGGATGCGCGCCACTTCCTGGTCGCGCAGCGGTGTCGGCTTGCCCTGCGGTCCGAGAAAGCCCGTCACCCGGTTGATGCTCATGATCGCGTGATAGGTGCGATCCGACATCTCCATCTTGACGAGGACATAGCCCGGCATGAAGCGCCGCTCGACCGTCACCTTGCGGCCACGGCGGATCTCGGTGACGTCCTCGGTCGGGACCATCACCTCCTCGATCTCGTCCTCCAGCCCCTGCTGGCGAACCACGTCCTTGATCGCCTCGGCCACCTTCTTCTCGAAATTCGACAGAACGCTTACCGAATACCAGCGCTTGGCCATTTGGCGCCCTGTTCCCTATCCTGCTCCGGGCCGCTTCTTCCGGCCCCGCCAGCAATCCGAGCGGTCTCAGATGCCTGGCGCGATCCTCAATCAGAAAGGCGCGCCAAGCGAATCGCCGCGCGCCATCGTGTCGGTGAAGTTTCAGGCTGGTAAAGGCGCCGCCGGGCCAATGCAAGCGGATTCCGCCGGCGGCGCCCCGGATTTCTCAGATGTTCAGGTGCAGCAATATGTCCGTCCCCATCGCCAGGATCTGGTCAACAAAGAAGAAGAACGTGGCCACCAGCACCGCCATGATGAAGACCATCACCGTGGTCAGGCCGGCCTCCTTGCGGGTCGGCCAGACGACCTTCGCGGCCTCGGCGCGCACTTGGGCGACGAACTGGGCGGGATTCATCATCGACGCGCTCTCCTCCACCGGCGCCTGGCAGGGGCGGAGGGACTCGAACCCCCGACCCTCGGTTTTGGAGACCGATGCTCTACCGACTGAGCTACACCCCTAAGGCCAGCGCCAATTATGTTTTCGGGCTCCGAGGGTCAAGCAGTTATCAGCTCGGGTATCACATTCTCGTTCCAAACCCGTTCTGTTCGAAAGGGCCCATACGCGGAAGGCACGAACGAGCGGCAGTTTTCCTCCGGTCTCAAGTTTCAGAAGGCATCTAGTTTTCCGCCCTTGGACCATTCGGCTCTCGTCCATCAGGTGGCGTCGCGAAGGTGGTGGAGTTTCCGGATCGGCGCGTCCCCAGCAGGTGAGGCTTCGCCAATCAGGCGCGAGGTCAAGGGCGGCGGCGCATCCCCCGTTGGACCAGTTCGCAGTCATCGAGAACCCGCGGAAGACGACGAAGGTGCGCTATCCGCTGCACGAGGTGCCGTTCGTCGGGCGTCATCCTGAACAGCTGACAGGGGCTGTTGCCGCAGACCCCGCAGAACAGGAGCAGGACCATGATGACGGAAGCCTTCCTCGGCGGCGACGTCGCCAAGGACTGGCTCGACGTGCACTATCCCGAGAGGCGTCGCGCGCCGCTTCGAGAACGCGCCCGCGGCGCTGCGGGTCTTTGCGGCAGCATGCGCGAGAGAGGGTGCGTGGATCGTCTTCGAAGCGAGCGGAGGCTACGACCACCCGCTCCGCGTCGCTCTCGAGGCGGCGCAGGTTCGCTTCAGCCGCGTGAACCCGCGCCAGGCGCGCGACTTTCGCGAATGGGGGGATCGGAGGACCGATCGGGTTGATGCGCGCATGCTGTCGGAGCTCGGTGCTCGTCTGCGCCCAGCTCCCACCGAAGGCGGCGTCAAGCTGGGCAAGACAAGCTGGGCCCGGTTCACCGCCCGCGTTCGCGAGCTGGCCGGCGACGACGCTCTCGTGATGTCAATCGCCGTGCCGCTCCAGGAGGTGCTCGACACGATGCTGAAGCAAGCCGCGCGGCTGACGAAGACGATCCTCGACATCGTTCGGCAGGAGGCGATCTGCCGCCGGCTCATGAGCGTGCCGGGCGTCGGCCCGATCACCGCGCTGACCTTCCGCGCCACGATCGGCCGGCCGGAGAGGTTCGGACGGTCACGGCGACGTCGGCGCTCATCTCGGCCTGACCCCATCATGCGGAGCCCGGCGTCGACCGCGAAGAGAAGCGCGTGACCCTGCGGGAATGAGGTCCACGAACAAGGAGCAGCTTCAAACCAGCCAACCCCAATCAGAGAAGGCTCTAATGCCCAGTTTCAGCGCCTACGCACCCGGTGCGGCGCCAGGAACGCTGTCTGCGCCGTCGCCGCATCCATCCTCACTGCCATCTACAACATGCTGAACGACGGCACAGCCTACGCCGACCTCGACCCGACCACTTCCCCAGGAGCGAGCTTATGATCCGCGCAAAAGCTCTCGCCAGACAGATCGAACACCTCGACTTCACATGCTCACTCTCGCCCGCAACGCCACTTCAAATTGACCGGCGGCGCCAGCGCCACAACTGGACCGCATCCATTGCGCAAGGCCAGAGCATGCGCGTTTGCCACCCGACCGCCACCGCACCGCCACCCGGGCTCTCAAAGCCGCTGGACAGTCCGCGCGGCTTGTCTTATCTGCATGGTGCGCCCGCCAAGGGATGCCCAGGTAGCTCAGTTGGTAGAGCAGCGGACTGAAAATTCGCGTGTCGGTGGTTCGAATCCGCCCCTGGGCACCATCCCTGCCCCGAGAAATGCGCTAAATCTGGCATATCCCTCACCTTTCTCCTCTACATCTTAATTCGTCCGACATGGCGCCACCGGGGCGACGGCTCGGCCTCTCTTCCGTGGGATGCATCGGGGATGCAAAACGGCGCGGCTATGTTGTCATTCTGGATCCCGATCGCGCGGCCGTCGAGCCCCTGAGATCTGAAGCGCGCTCGCCTGGATCCGGGTTCTCTCCCGGAGGCCCAGAAGCAGAGTAAGCATCCGGCGTGGGCCGTGGGGGTTAGCGCTTGTCCTCTTTGGCCATGATGCGTTCGATCAGGTCAGGCTCGCACTGCTGGTCGATCAGGAACTGACGGACGCCGCCATCCCAGGTCCGGATGTCGGCGAGGAATTCCTGCAGGGCTTCGATGCCGCGGTCGGTGAAGGTGGTGATGCCGTCCTCGGTCCCGTCGTGGACATGGATCATCTCGCCGTAATCGATGTTGTCGGAGTTCCAGCTGACCACCTCGATCAGCTCGAGGCTCTCGCCCATCGTCCTCGCGACCTGGTCGATGCTGTAGAGTTGGGTGACGCGGGCCATCAGGCCGCTCTCGTCTGCGCAGAGCGCTGGCGCCAGTTCCACGGGAGCAGGTCCGGCAAGCGCGAGACGGGCATGCTCGGCATACGCGCGAAGACATCGGCCAGCCAGGCCTGCGGGTCGATGTCGTTCATCTTGGCGGTGACGATCAGGGAATACATGAAGGCCGCGCGATCGCCGCCCCGCTCGGAGCCGGCGAAGAGCCAGCTCTTCCTGCCCAGGGCCGCGCCCCGCAGGCTGCGCTCGGCCGCGTTGTTGCTGAGGCAGATGCGGCCGTCGTCGAGGAAGCGGGTGAAGGCCTCCCAGCGGCCCTCCTTCTCGAACATGTAGTTGATCGCCTTGGCGACGGGATTGTGCTTCGACAGCTGAGCCCGCTCGGCGACGAGCCAGCCGTGCAGCTCGTCGACGAGCGGGCGCGCCAGCCGTTGCCGCGCCTGCAGCCGCGCCCCGGTGGGCAGGCCATTGATGCCGCGTTCGATGTCGAAGAGCGCATCGATGCGTCGGACAGCCTCCAGCGCAACCGGGGAGATCGCATCGGCGGATTTGCCCTTGCGGAGGTTGCCCGCGATGTCGGCCAGTTCGAAGAACTTGCGTCGGGCGTGCGCCCAGCACAGGGCGCTCCGAACCGGCGCGGGCGCCCGGTCGACCCGGTAGAGGTCGTTGTAGCCGCCATAGGCGTCGGCCTGCAGGATCCCCTGCCAGCCGGCGAGGTGCCGGTTGGGATGGGTCTTCTCCCGGTCCGGCGAAAAGAAGAACAGCGCGGCCGGCGGCGCGCCGCCGGCGAACGGCCGGTCGTCGCGGACATAGGTCCAGAGCCTGGCGGTCCGCGTCCCGCCGCGGGCGAGCAGCGGCACCGTGGTGTCGTCGCCATGGAGCCGCTCGGCCGCCAGCACATGCACCCGGATCAGCGCGTGCAGGGACTCGAGCGCGACCACGCTGGCGCCCACCTGGTCGGCCAGCGTGGAGAGGCTGAGCTCGACGCCCTCGCGGGCATAGCGCTCGGCCTGCCGGTTGAGCGGCTGATGCTGGCCGAACTTCTCGAACAGGATCGTCGCCAGCAGGTTCGGCCCGGCCCAGCCCCGCGGCGTCGGATGGAACGGCGCCGGCGGCTGGCTGATCTTCTCGCAATCCCGGCAGGTGAACTTCTCGCGCACCGTCTGGATCACCTTCCACTGGCGCGGGATCACCTCCAGCGTCTCGGTGACGTCCTCGCCGAGCTTCACGATGCGTCCCGAGCCGCAGCAGCCGCAGGCGGCCGGCGCCTCGATCACGACGCGCTCGCGCGGCAGGTGCTCGGGGAACGGCTTGCGCGACGGGCGGCGGCGCTCGAAGGCGCGCACGGTCGAGGTCTTCCTGGATGCGTCGGCAGCCCGGGCCTCGTCCTCGGCAGCGGCCGTCTCCAGCTCCTCGAGTTGCAGCTCGAGCTGGTCGATCAGCCGGGCGCGACGCTCGGATGACGTGGCCCCTGGATGAAGCAAGGGGGTCACGTCACCGCACCACGGTGATCCGACCACTAATTCCATGAACATCCGACCAGTCATTCCACGAGCATCCGACCAGCCTCTCCAGGAGCATCCGACCGGGATGATCTGAGCGGGCATCATCGGCCGGGACAGGTCTGAGGCAGATCGCATGCGCTATCCGGAAGCTGTTTCGACAGCGGAAGCGGGGCGCGATGAGGAGACTGCCGATGAGGAAGATCGAGGATGTATTGCGGCTGCATGCGCAGGGATTTTCGACCCGGCGCATGTCGCTGGCGACCGGTGTCGGCAAGACGACGGTCATCGAGTATCTGCGCCGGGCCGCGACGGCGGGCGTGTCCTGGCCGCTGTCCGAGGGGCTGGACGAGGCGGCGCTGGAGCGGTTGCTGTTTCCGCCTGCATCGCTCTCGAAGGACCGCCAGTTCGTCGACCCGGACTGGGCGGCAACGCACCGGGAACTGAAGCGGCCGGGGGTGACGCTCGCGCTGCTCTGGGACGAGTATCGCGGCCAGCACCCGGACGGCTACGGCTACTCGGCCTTTTGCGAGCACTACCGCCGCTGGTCCCGGCGGCTCTCGCCGGTCATGCGCCAGCGCCATGTCGCGGGCGAGCGCATGTTCGTCGACTACTCCGGCACCCGGATGTCGGTCATCGACCCGGCCACCGGCGCGGCGCGTCCGGCGGAGATCTTCATTGCCGTGATGGGCGCCTCGAACATGACCTATGCCGAGGCGAGCTGGAGCCAGGCGCTGCCCGACTGGATCGGCGCCCACACCCGCGCCTTCGCCGCCTTCGGCGCGGTGCCGGCGCTGGTGGTGTCGGACAACCTGAAGTCCGGAGTGATCCGGGCCTGCTTCTACGAGCCCGAGGTCAACCGCAGCTATGCCGAGATGGCGGCGCATTACGGGACCGCGATCCTGCCGGCCCGGCCCTACAAGCCGCGTGAGTGAGCCATCGAAGGCGCCATCGGTTCGAGCCCGATGGCGAACGCGAAGGTCGAGGTCGCCGTCCTGCTTGTCCAGCGCTGGATCGTCGCGCGGCTGCGCAACCGGCGCTTCTTCAGCCTCGAGGAACTGAACACCGCCATCGGTGAGGAGGTCGCCCGCCTGAACGCCCGCGTCAGCCGTCACCTCGGCGCCTCCCGGCAGGAGCTCTTCGAGACGCTCGATCGTCCGGCGATGCAGCCGCTGCCCCCGGCGCCTTTCGTCCATGCCGACTGGCGCAAGGCGACCGTCGGTCTGGACTACCACGTCCGGCTCAAGGGCCACCATTACTCGGTCCCGCACGACCTGATCCGACAGCAGCTCTGGGCGCGGCTGACCGCCAGCACCGTCGAGATCTTCCGCGGCGGCAAGCGCGTCGCCTGCCATCGCCGCGCCGCTCCGGGCGACATGGGCGCCACGACGCTGAACGATCATATGCCGGCCAGTCATCGCCGCCATGCCGAGCTCACGCCGCAGATGCTGCGCGAGCGCGCCACTCGCATCGGACCCGCCACCGCGATCCTCGTCGACGTCATCCTCCGTGACCGGCCGCACCCCGAGCAGGGCTTCCGCTCCTGTCTCGGCATCCTGCGGTTGGCCCGAAGTCATGGTGCGGAGCGGCTCGAGGCCGCCTGCGGCCGGGCGCTCTCGATCAACGCGCGCACCCTGACCTCGGTGAGGTCGATCCTGCTGAACCGTCTTGACGGCCGAGCGCCGGACCGGCCGCCCGAGGCATCGCCGATCACCCACGCCAACATCCGCGGCCCCCATTTCTTCCACTGATCCGAAGGAGACGACCCGTGCTGACCCACCCCACCCACGAGGCGCTGAGCGCGCTCAAGCTCGACGGAATGGCCGAAGCCTTCGCCGAGCTGATCACGGAAGATCGGGGCCGCAGCCTCGATCCCGTCGCCTGGATCGGGCTGATGCTCGACCGCGAGCAGGCCCGGCGCGGAACCCGCCGCTTCCAGTCGCGCCTGTGCGCCGCCAACCTGCGCCACGGCGACGCCTGCATGGAGGACGTGGACTATCGGACCTCCCGCGGTCTCGACCGCGCGCTGTTCCAGAGCCTCGGCGGCACAGACTGGATCGACCGGCAGCGCTCGGTCCTGATCACCGGGCCCTGCGGGGTCGGCAAGTCCTGGCTCGCCTGTGCGCTCGGCCACGCCGCGAGCCGCGCCGACCGCACCGTCCTCTATCACCGGCTGCCCAGGCTCTATTCCGACCTCGAGCTCGCGCGCGGCGACGGCCGCTTCGAGAGGCTGTTCCGCAAGATCGCCCGCATCGACCTTCTGATCCTGGACGACTGGGGGCCGGACCGCCTGACAGCGCCGCAGCGCCGCGACCTGATGGAGATCGTCGAGAAGCGCTATGGGCGGCGTTCGACGATCATCACCAGCCAGCTGCCGGTGGAGACCTGGCACGACGTCATCGGCGAACCCACCTTCGCCGACGCCATCCTCGACCGGCTGGTCCACAATGCCTACCGCATCGCCCTCGACGGGCCGTCCCGGCGCAAGGCAGCCACAGAGAGTGGCCGCGACATCCGTGCGGGGGCTGCGACTTGAGACCGATTTCCCACCCCGGCCACCCCGGGTTGCCGAAGCCCTTGACCCAGAACGCCCCGATCAACAATGAAGGGAAACCCCGCAGGCCCACTCACGAGGTGGCCGGACGTTCATGGAACCACCGGCCGGATGCTCGTAGAACAAATGGCCGAATGCCGTGGAATACGCACCCATGGCGACGCCGATCATCGTCGCGGACTGGCCGACAGGTCCCTGACCGAACACCGCAAGCGCCTCGCCGCCTTGCAGGCCCATGCGCTTCAGCGTGCCATAGGCGTTGCCGGTCCCGCAGGAGATGGCCGCGCCTGCAACAAAGGAAAGGGCTTCGAGCAGGGGAACGAGGGTGCGGGCCGGCACCTTCATCCAGCGCGCATGGGCGCCGTCGCCGGTTCGACCGTAGACAATGGATCCCTTCTCGCAAAGCTGCGTCCAGCCGGAAAGGCATTCGCGGCAGGTGCGACAGCCATCGTAATGATGCACCATTATCCGAGCGTCGTTCGGTGCCAGCCGCGGGTCGACGGCGGTGCCGCGGGCCCCCACGACGCCGCAGGGCTCATGCCCGATGACGAAGGGCGATCCCGCCTCGGAGCGATATGTGTGCAGGTCCGTGCCGCAGATCCCGGAGGCGCGGATCTCGAGCACCACCTCGTCGAAGCCGGGCGTCGGGTCGGGGGCCCCGCGGAGTTCGGTGCGACGGCTCCCGGGAAAGTAGACGGCCTGCATAAGATCACCCTGAGAGGGTGAGGACATCGCGCACTCTACACGAAAATTGCCGCTTGGAGAGCCAGAAAGTTCTTCCTGTGAACCGGCCCGGTTCCTTGGACACTCGGTTAAGTTACGCGGCCATGGTCATGGTCGCGCAAGGTCGTACTGGCGACGCAGGGCATTGGGGCTGAGGTATCGGTTCTCCTCGATCAGCCACTCGTCGTTTAGCGGGCGATGAAGGCGCGCATAGCGGCGCGGACCTCGTCGAGGTCTGGAAGACGCGTCCGTGGACGATCAGCTCGAGCTCCATGGGGCGAGTAACTGCACATCGTACCATCGTCCCATCGTCCCATCGTCCTGGACCGGCACCGAGCAGTCGGTGGGCTATTTAGCGCACCAGCGCCGGCCCGTCGCCGGACCCCGTCGATGGTCCTACGGCAAGTTCAGGTCGAACTTTCGTGTCGGCCCAACGGCAATTTCCGAGGGCACTCCGGCAATTCGCCCGCGGCTCCGTGAGCGCGGACCATGCGCCAGGAGCGGACTTTCGCGAAGCGAAGACCTCAATTAGTTCGCGCGACTCGGCTCGGCGGGGGCACACCCTGCCGCATCCTCGGATCCGTAGTCACGCTGGGCGGAAACTTTCAAGCGAACCGTGAGACGTGGCCACTTCCTCTATCGCCGCCATGACCGCCGCTGTCTGCGTCTGGTGGATCATGTGGCCCGCACCAAGCACGCAGTGAAAGCTGCTTTGCCGAATGTCGTCGTGGAGCCTGGCCGATTGAACCTCTGCATCGACCAGACGGTCGTCAGAGCCAGCGATGATAGCAACGGGCATGTTGAAGCCAGGATAGGTGCCGCGGGCTGCGAAGGCGGCCGGTATCATCAGCGCCAACTCTGCCGCGCTGGCCCTGATCTGGGACGGGCGGACGGCCATGGCCTTCGGGAAGCCGGCGAACTTCTGTGGCACCGGCTGCGGGCCGAAGAGCTTCCTCATCAGCAGCGGCCACATCAGCCGGCTCAGGATCGGGGTGATGGAGTAGCGCACGATGTCGCCGACCACCGGCACGGCTGGAATCGACATGCCGACGACGTCACCCCGCGCGGTCGGATAGTAGTAGCCCGACGCCAGAACCAGCCCGCCGACCATGCAGGGATACTTGTGCGCAAGCGCCACGGCGACCGAGCAACCCCAAGAGTGACCGAGGACCGTTGCGCGCACGATGCCGATCTGCGCAAGCGCGGCGCGGATAAGGTCGGCCTGTGCCTCCGGCGTCCAGAGGGTGCCACGGGGGCGGTCAGTGTGGCCGTAGCCGGGACGGTCGAACGCGATGACGCGGTACTTCTTGGCAGCAAGGGCGATCAGACCGCTCGATTCGAAATCCTGAATCATGCTGCCGTTGCCGTGCAGCAGGACAATTGGTTCGCCGCTGCCGCGCTCAACGTAGTGCAGCCGAACGCCATTGACGTTCAGGAACCTGCCCGCCGGCGGATTGTCGCGCTCGGCTTTCCGGGCCAGCCGGTGGTTCACGAAGGCTGAAATCGCCAAGGCGGCGAGCGTGACACCGATGACCGTGCGGGCCGACGGACGTGCCGATGTGGGCGTCGGACCGCCGGCAGCAGCAATCCGGATTCTGGTTGCTTGGGTGGTCATCTTGAGCTTTTCCGATCCGGGGGCTGCATGGTCGCACGGGCGCACCGATGATGTTGCGGCGCAGCATGGACAACCTTGATCCCGGCTGATGGTTCCGTCACGGAGTTCACCGCCGCACAATCAACCGGCGCGGACGAGCGCTACGGCAGCGGGCCACCGCCCCGCCCAACAGGCGGAAAACTTCAGCCCGGAGGCTGAGCATCTCCGTTCCGATCGGCGGTGCAACATTGGGCAATGTCGGGCTCACGAATGCCTCGAGGTCCTCCATCTCCTGTGCCACCTCGCGCATCCATGTGCGGCGGAACTGCTGGGCGCGCGGTAGGTCTGCCCTCTCAGCCGGGCAAACGATGTTGCTCAAGCGTTTCGTCGTCTCCGTCAGACTTCATGGCATCCGCAATCAGGTGGTCGACCATTTCAGTGAAGTAGGCGGTGAGTTCCCGATGCAGCATCCTGAACTCCTCACCGACGGTTTGCTCGAAGCTCGATCGCCGTACCCGGACCATCACCGTCGTGCGTCGTTGCCGGGGATACCGGTAGGGGCGGATTGCCGTGCTTGCGGCAGAGCGCGACGAAGATGCGGACCGACCACACATCCGGCAGGGAATACTGCATTTCGGTCTCGTTTTCCTCGCTGCCGTACAGTTCAGGGCCAAGCCTCGCCTGCAAGCTGTCGCGCGCCGCTCCGGCCGCCGCCCGCTCTCCCGCAGTCGCGCCACGCGCGAACAGCGCCTCCAGCTTTGCGAGTTTGTCCCGGATGTCCTTGTCCCCGGCCATGGACGTGCCCCTTTGTCTGCCCGCGGTCATGAATGCGAAGGTGCAGGAAGGGTCAACCGGCAGCGACGATCGCGGCGGGCCATCTTCCGGCGCGCGGACGGCTGTGACATCGATCGGCCATGGACTGAGGCTGCGGTCGCCTGATCAACCGTCTTGTCATTCCGAACGGGAAACGATGCGAGGGGAACGAAGCATGAGCCATGTGATCTTACGAGGGTCCAACTGGCGCCGACACGAAGTTGATTTCGGGGACGACTTGATCTCCGTTTCGATCCACGCCAGCGAGGAGGTCGTGCAGATTTTCATCGAGGCAGATGGCGACGGCAGGCCGGAGGAACGCCGGCGCTTCGCCCTTGTGAACCTGCCACGGCATCTCTTCAGTGCGGCGATCGCCGATCTCGCCCGCAAGACGGCTTGCCGATGCGGTGATCAATGTGACGTCCGGAGAACTGATTGCAGCGGCCGGGACGACGCTTTCGCCATGGCGGCCAGAAGGACGGCGGCGGAGATCGTCGAACTCCCCTCCGTAAGAAGGCTCGCGGTCTTCATCCACACCGCCCGCTCTGCCAGTGCCGGCTGAACCGTTCCCGCTCGGACGGGAGGAGAAAAGAAGCATGGTGCGCAAGCCATTGCACAAGTGGGCGTTCAAGCGCGGCATGCGCGCAGGCGCCTTCGGCTGGCGTGGCACGGCGAAGGCCATTGAACGGCTGAAGTCGGCGAGTTCGGAGATCCGGGCGGTCAGCCGCGCCGACCCCGTCGCCGCAGGCGAAGGCGTGGTCGCGCTGGCCGAGCGTATCTGGCCTGCCTTCGGGCAGATCGATACGTCTTCGGGCGCCCTCGGCGGCGCAATTCGCCGAGCGCTCGAGGACTTGGTGCCGAACCTGATCGAGGCTCCGGCCGACGAGCAGACGCGGGCGCATTGGCTGGAACGGCTGCGCGAGGCGGTCGTCTACGACGGCGTCGATTACCTCGCCCCGATCTCCGATCGCTTCGGCGAGATTGCGGCGTTTCCGGCGCTCATGAACCTGCACGCCGACCGCGACCTTGATCTGATCCGGGAGGCGTGGGCAGATCACGCGCGGTTCGCTCACATCGCTACGGCGACCCTCACGCTCTCCTGCCTGCTCGAGGCAGGCCGCCATGAAGAGCTTCTGGAGCTCCTGGCGGCAAGAAGGACCCGCCTGTGGTTCGACGAGAAGTTCGCCGCCGAGGCGCTGCTCCGCCAGGGGCGCGACGATGCGGCTTTGGCTCGCGCCGCGGCGTTGCTGGAGGAGGACCGACAGCCTTGGGGCCGACGCGACATCGCGCGTTTCTGCGAAGCGATCCTCGTCCGGCAGGGCAAGGCCGACGAAGCGTATCGCCGCTTCGGCCTGCCGACAGCGGCCGGAAATACCTGGCTCGCCATGTGGCGCGATCTGATGAAGCGCTATCCCGACCGCGATGCCCGTGCGCTTCTGGAAGACTTGATCGCGCTGCACGGCCGCAAGGGGAAATGGTTCGCGGCGGCCAAGACGGCCGGGTATCTCGACGTCGCGCTTGAATGCGCGGCAGACGTTGAAGCCGCTCCGGCAACGCTGATCCGCGCGGCGCGAGATTTCTCCGCCAAGAACCCGGCCTTCGCCGCTCAAGTGGCTCTTCACGCTGTAGTGCACCTGCTCGCCGGCCGCGGTTACGACGCCGGCCCGCTCGAGATCGACGCGGCGGTGGATCAACTCATGGCCGCGAGCCGCCGGATGGATCGGATAGATTCAGCTGTCGCGGAACTACGGCGATTAGGGAACCAGGACGGTCGGACCGATCCCATGACCCAGCGCCTCCGCTTGAGGTTAAAGATGATCGAACGAGACCGCGATCGTGCGTAGCGGAGGGAAGGCATGCCACACGTCGACCATTCCTGTCGTCCGGCTACGGCGCTCGTTCGCAGTCGCAGAACGAGGGAGCGACCGTCGGCGCGAGCCGCAGCATTGACGCGGCCTCGGACGGCAGCTCAGCGCCACTGGCGTCTACGAGTCCCGGCCAGCGACGTGCGGATCGGAGTTCGACATAGGTCCGAAGCAGCCAGGCAGAAGCGATCACGCGCCGGCAAGCGGCCGCCGAGGTGTTTCGCGCCAGCCTGGCGCCGCGCCAGCATGCACCCCCTTCTCGCTGCCACGAGAAGTCGGCGCCGATCAAATCCGCTCTGCTGTTAATCCTCCTCACTGTCGCAAACGGGCCGCCCGAAGGAGCTCTCGGATGCGCGCCACCGTCACATCCGGGCGCGCCGGCATGCAGCGGCCCATAGTTGTCACGGCCATACCCGCACTGCCGAGGACGAAGTCGGCCCCCAACGCCTCGACCAGGACCGGCTCGCAGGCAAAATCCTGCGGCCAAAGGAGATATGCCGCCGCCGCCGGATCGAAGGCCGGCATCCTCCAGGCGCCGCCGACCAGGGCGAGCGTCGCGATCCAATTCCGCACGGCGAGGACAGCCTCCTCATCGCCGAGCGCAGGCGCGACATCCGCGAAAGACAGGCGAACGGAGTTCCCGGCCGCGAACGGGACCAGTCTTGTCGGTATCCCCGCGGCGAGCAGTTCGCCGAAGGCCGGACGGTCCGCCTCGTAGTTCAGATCGCGCATCGGACGGAAGCGCCGGCTCCGCTGGTCGAGCCAGAGCTCCTCTCCGGCCAGCCGGCCGCCGATGATGACGATCGCGTCCACACGAAGACCGGACGATGCGAGGCACCCAACCAGGCGCGGCAGGTTCGTTGCCGGACCGAGGGCGAGCACCGTGAGCGCTGCGACACCCGGAAGGTGCATTGTGCAGGAAGAATCGATCCGGGTCTCTGTCGGCAACCAGGATGCATGCACGGCCAGCGACTCGCGCGTGCGCTGCAGGGGTCCGTTGGCCGCACTCGCGGAGAGACCGACGATCTCGATGCCTGGCGCGCGCCTGAGCATCTCGAGCGCGACGAGATCGTCCGGGTCGATCGTCCCGGCGGGCGAGACCAGGAGATCCGTGTCGACCCAGACATGGCGCGTCGGCGGTGCCGACGGCGAGTCAGCCAATACAGCCGGCGCAGAGAGGATTGCGGAGAATCCCGCGAAGAGAACCGGCAGGAGCCATCCACGCCCGAACGCTGCTCGAAAGTCCACGCGCACACCTCTAATTATGGGTAAGACTCTTTCTGTTCCTGCCGGCCGGGATCGATCAGGAGGCGGGCAGCTCCGCGCCGAGGATCTGTCCGCGCTCGATTTCAGCAGGCGCGGCGCCGGCGCGTCAGAACACCGAACACGCCGAGCCCGGCCAGCAGCAACGGCAAGGAGGCCGGAACCGGGATAGCCGACGCCGAGGCTCGCTCGGTGAAGGCGCTCAGGCCACCATCGGCGAAGACAAGCCGGAACTCGATGCTCGGCGACAGGCCGGTGAAGTCGAGGCTAATGAGCGACATCGAGACCAGCTCGGCGAGGTTGCCGTTGTCGCCGGAGATCTGCAGGAAATCGAAGCTGTCGCCGACCTCCGGCACAAAGCCGTCGACGAAGCTCGACCGGACGTCGAAGGGGTCAGAGCTGACGAAGTCGCCGAGGATCTTGAGGATATCGAAGCTGCCCGGCGCCGTTCCGCCGATCTCGATGTCGAGCAGCCCGCCGAGCACCTCGAAATCGCCGTCGACCGTGAGCATTCCAGGCGAGGATCCGGGCGCGATGACCCCGCCATCCAGGCTCAGGATGGCGTCGATGATCCCGCCATCGCCATCGAGCACGCCGCCGGTGCCGATGTAGAGCTTCGGCGCCATGACGGTTCCGCCGTCCTCGACGGTGAGGCGGCCGAGCGACGTGCCCCCGCCCATGCTCTCCGGCGCGCCGACGATGAACTCATCGCTGGCCTCGGGCGCGTGCTGGCCGCCACGCAGCTGGGGCTGACCGAAGCGCCGGTGATCGTACTGGGCCACCTGACCGAGGCGCAGCGCCGGGCCTACCGGATCGCGGACAACAAGCTGACCGAACTCGGGACCTGGGACGAGGCGCTGCTGTCGGCCGAACTGAACGACCTGCTGGCCGAGGATTTCGACCTGTCGCTGGTCGGGTTCTCGGATGGCGAGTTGGACAAGCTGCTGGCCTTCGTGCCGGAGGGGGACGGTGAAGAAGGTGGCGCCGGGGGCTCCGTGCCGCCGGTGACCATCCCCGAGCCGCCGCGCAATCCGGCGTCGCGTACCGGCGATCTCTGGATCCTCGGTGACCACCGGCTGCTCTGCGGCGACAGCACCAGCGCGGCCGATGTGCGCCGCCTGATGAACGGCGAGCGGGCGATCCTGTTCGCGACCGATCCGCCGTATCTGGTGGATTACGATGGCTCGAACCATCCGACGCGGAACAAGGACTGGTCCGCGTCCTACGGCACGACCTGGGACGACAGTTCGCAGGGCGCGGAGCTCTACGACGGCTTCATCGCCGCCGCCGTCGCCGAGGCGATCGCCGAGGACGCCGCCTGGTACTGCTGGCACGCCTCGCGCCGCCAGGCGATGCTCGAAGCCTGCTGGGAGAAAGCCGGCGCCTTCGTC
The DNA here is from genome assembly GCA_963822985.1 of uncultured Alphaproteobacteria bacterium. Taxonomy (GTDB): domain Bacteria; phylum Pseudomonadota; class Alphaproteobacteria; order Rhodobacterales; family Rhodobacteraceae; genus Thermohalobaculum. The sequence goes on from CAWGJU010000008.1 coordinate 415,395, forward strand.
CATCAGCAGATCATCTGGGTGAAGGACCGCGGGGTGCTCACCCGGTCGCACTACCTCTGGAAGCACGAGCCCTGCTTCATGGGTTGGCGCCGACCGAACCGCCCGCCGAAGGTGGCCGAGCAGACGCTGGCCTCGACCTGGGAGATGCCGTCCTTCGCCAAGGACGAGCGCCCCGACCATCCGACGCCAAAACCGCTTGACGCTTTCGGCATCCCGATGCGCCAGCATGTTGCGCGCGGCGGGCTCTGTTACGAGCCGTTCTCGGGCTCCGGCTCGCAGATCATGGCGGGCGAGGCCAACGGCCGCCGCGTCTTCGCGATGGAGATCAGCCCGGCCTATGTCGATGTCGCCGTGGAGCGGTGGCAGGCCGAGACCGGCCGCGACGCGATCCTTGATGGCGATGGTCGGACCTTCGCGCAGGTGAGGACCGAGCGGCTGGGCGACGACGCCGACGCCCCGGCCGATCCCCCGGCAACGGACACCGCCCTCGAACCCGCGCGAAAGCGCCAGACCGCCGCGTGACATGCATGACCTGGCTTTACCTTCCTCCGGAGACGCTTCCGGGGCCGGAGACGCATGCCTCTTCGGCCTCTCCCTCTGCTCCGGCGCAGGCGGGCTCGACCTCGGGCTCGCCATCGCCATCCCCGGATATCGTGCTGTGGGCTATGTCGAACGGGAAACCTTCGCCGCAGCCACTCTCGTGGCGCGGATGGAAGACGCGTCCCTGGATCAGGCTATTGTCTGGGACGATGTTGGAACCTTCGACGGCCGCCCGTGGCGCGGCGCGGTGGACATCGTCACTGCGGGCTATCCGTGCCAACCGTTCTCGGTCGCAGGCAAACGCCGGGGCGCGGACGACCCGCGCCACCTCTGGCCGCATGTCGCCCGCATCATCGGCGAGTGCGAGCCGCCCTTCGTCTTCCTCGAGAATGTCGCCCATCATCTCCGCCTCGGCTTCCCCGAAGTCGCCAGCGGACTGGTCGGCATGGGCTACAAGCTTGCGGCAGGCCTCTTCACGGCGGCGGAAGTCGGCGCGCCCCACAAGCGCGAGCGGCTGTTCATCCTCGCCATCCGCGAGGGGGACGAGCTGGCCGACCCCGCGCGCCTGCTCTGGTACCCGGTCGAGTGGCGGGAACCGGACGGAACTGCTGCGGCTCTGGACGACGCCGAGGGCCAGCGCCAACGAGAACCGGCAAACGAAACCGACGCCATCGCAGGCTGCGGGCCAGCACGGCATGAACCTCGCGACGACAGCCGCGATGTGGCCGACGCCGCAGATCGACAGCTTCCGCAGCCGGGGTGGCGACAGGCGCGACGAGAAGGGTCTGGACCGGATGGCGCGGGACTGGCCGACGCCGATGGCGAACGACGGATGCAAGCCGAGCGCGGGCAACCGACGGACAGCAGACCTGACCCATGCAGCCGGGATGTGGATGACGCCGACGGCGCGGGATCACAAGGATGGGGCGACGACACTGGCGAACACCCAGGTGAACGGCCTGCTTGGCCGCCAGGTCCTGGTGACGCCGATGGCTGGGAGCGATACCTCCGAGCCGCGCCGGACCTTGAACCCGCTGTTCGTCGAGGCGCTGATGGGCTGGCCCACCGGGTGGACCGGCTTCGGCTCTGTGGCAATGGCGTGGTCCCCTTGGTTGCGGCGCATGCGCTGCGAACTCTGGCGGCTGAACTGCTGGCCGATGGATGAGGCGGCGGCATGAGATACCGTCTGGTTTATCAAGTGGTTTGTTGCGCCGCAGGCGCGATCGGCTCCGATATTTGGCGTCTACGCCGCTCGCGCCTGCTCGGTGGCGATGACGAACGGCTTTCGGTTCTTGGCGACGCTGAAAACGGCGTGAAGCAGTTTGCGCATGGCGGCGATGAGCGCGAGCTTGGGCGGCTTGCCGGCCTCGCGCAGGCGATCGTGGAAGGCCTTGAGCCAAGGATTGATGCGTACGGCGGCCAGCACGGTCATCCAGAGCGCGCGGCGCAGCTTCGCGTTGCCGAAGGCTGTGGCGGCACGGGCGGCTGTACGCTTTCCCGATTGCCGGAGGCCGGGAACGACACCGACATAGGCAGCGAAGGCGCCGGCGCTTCGGAAGCGGGCCGGATCGCCGACGGCGGCGATGATGCGCGCCGCGGAATGTGGTCCGATGCCGTCGATGCTGGTGAGCAGGCGGCCGACCTCATGGGCGTCAAGCAGCCCCTCGATATCGGCCTCGATCTCCTTCAGGCGGCGGCGCCAGAGGTCGAGATCCTGGCAGATGTGGCGGGCCTGCATCTCGTAGACAGGCCCACGGTGTTGCCCGACCGAACGCCTGGCGGCGGCCACCAACTGCTCGGCACGCTCGACGCCGACCTTGTGCCGGCCGTCGTAGCGCAGCCGCGCCAGGCGCTGCGGATCGGTGCCGGCGAAGACCTCGGCCGTGGGACACTCGGCGATCAGCGCGGTGGCGAGCATCGTGTCCAGGCCTTTGACGTAGCGCGTGAACTCCGGAAAGCCGAGGTCGATCAGGCGGTGCAGCTGGCGCACCCGGTCATCGAAATCCTGGCGCAGCCGGTCGCGGTGGCGCACGAGCTCGCGCAAGGACTTCGGAGACAGCGTCATGCAGACGCGTGGGCGCGGGGCGCTTCTCGAAGCCGAGCCGGGCGAGCGCCAGAGCGTCGATGGCGTCGGTCTTGGTGCGCTCGAGCTGCGCCTGCTGGAAGCGGCGCGCGACGATCGGATTGAGCAGGACCACGTCATGACCCGCCGCGGCGAGCGTCGCGTAGAGGTTCTTCCAGTAATGCCCGGTCGCCTCGATCACTACCAGCGCCGGCGGCGGTCCCAGCGCCTCGAGAAGCGTCCGATAGCCGCTCGCATCCTCGGCAAAGGTGATCGGGCGGCCGATCGGCTCTCCCGCCTCGTCGAGCCGCGCCAGCACATGGCGCTCCGCGGCAACATCGATCCCTGCAAACATCCGTCCCTCCCATGTTCAGCGCCAGGGAGCCTCGATACCGACGTTCACGCTCAGCCTTGTCCAAGCGGGGACATGGATCAAGCCGACCCGGCCCCAGGATACCGTTCGAGCCCCGAACGCCGGTCGAGGGCGCCAATCTCATGCACGAGGAACGACCCTCAAAGCAGACGCGGCGACCCTCTCCCGGCTGTCGAACCACCACCATACGAAGGCGGCGGCCCGATGAGTGGAGGAGTTACAAAGCAGTCCCGCCTCATGTCGCTGGTCGAGTCCGTCGCCAACGTCATCGTGGGCTACGGCGTCGCGGTCATGACGCAGATCTTGATCTTCCCGGTCTTCGGGCTCCACACGACGCTGGCGCAGAATCTGAAGATGGGGGCGGTTTTCACGGTCGTGAGCATCGCGCGGTCCTTCGCCTTGCGGCGGGTGTTCGAGGCGATCCGAACGCGGGCAGCAGATTGAACACTCATACGAGTTCACAACATGAAGCGAGGCACGATCCAGGCTGAGTAGCCATTTGACGCGGTATTGAAGTCTTCAACCAAGATGTCCCGCTCGGGACCGGGCAGTCGGTTTAACTCATCTTGGATCGCGGCAGCATCGTCGCTGCGGCAAATCCATGCGCCAATAATCTGGTCTGCTGAAACGGATCCAATAATCTGAACTTCCGCATCGGGATCTGTTGGTAGAAAAGACGGAATACCGGTTTCTGCGCGATATGACTGCCCCTTGAAGCGTGTGGGAGCCATTTCGTCTGAAAACATCCGCTCGAACGCCCAAGGACCGCCAAGGAACCCACGGTGATCGCGCATTTCACGGGTAGCGGCGTTTCGAAAGCAGAAACGGCAGTTGTGCGTCCAAAGTATACTTGGGTCAATGAAGAGCATGACCCACTCAGCTTGCCTGGAATCGCGCGACTTGGCGGAGAAGATGTTTTGACTGGCTCCGGAAATGCTGAACGATACCGCCTGATCATTGGCATCCAATCGATGCTGTGCACCGGCGTAGGCTGTGAACTCTGCAGGATAGAGCGATTCTCGCGGTAGAATACCGTGCTGGACGATGTTGGATAGGTTTTTTGTCAAAGTGAAATGAAGCAGAAAGCGGATATCTCTGTGCCGTGCAGCATTGCTGATGCGTTGCGATACTGTTGCTCGAGATGGCAATTTTTGCAGCCCTAATTGTCTTCGTCTTCTGGAGTGCAGCTTTTCACCGTCCCCCAATGTCTGGTCGCCGCTACTGTTTCAGCAAGAATGGAAAGCAGCAAGATGCCGCCGCCCCATGCGGGACGGCGGCCATCAGCTTGTCGGGGTCCGGTGCGTCAGGCGGCGGGGAGTTTGTACACGCGCCCCCGGTTCTCGACCTTCTCCGAGGTCACCTCGAGCCCGAGCTTCTTCTTCAGCGCCCCGGCCATCGCGCCGCGCACCGTGTGCGACTGCCAGCCCGTCGCGGCCATGATCTCCTCGATGGTCGCGCCGTCCGGCGCGCGCAGCATGGCGATCAGCGTGGCCTGCTTGGTGCCCTCGCGCGGCGTGCGCGTCTTGGGCGCGGCCTTCGGTTCGGTGGGGGTGTCCGGCGCGGGCTCCTCGGTCGGCGCGTCCGTCGCGCCCGCAGGCGCGGTGTTCGCGTCCTCGGGCTCGATCCCGATGGCGGCGAGGCCTGCGTCGGTGGCGACCAGCGTGACGCCGTGGCCGTCGCCGGTCTCGCGCCAGACGGGCTCGCCCTTGCGCATGTCGGCGTCGACCTCCTGCAGGAAGCCCTTGGCGAGCATCGCGCCGACCACCTTGGCGGCGGCGCCGCCGCGCAGGCTCTCGGGCAGCGGCAGGGCGATGCGGTCCTCGCGCTGTGCGGCGGCGCTGAGGATGATGGCTTGGGTATCGGAAAGCTTGGTCATGGGGTCGTCTCCGTATTCGGGCCCGCGTCATGCGGCGCCTTCTACGACCCCGAGCCGCGCAGGGCGCGCGGCGGGAGTTCCGGCAGTGCCGGAGATCAGCGGGCGTGCTCGCCCTCGCCGAAGGCGCTGTCGGTGATGCGCTTCAGGAGGCTGGCGTAGTGTTCGAGGGTGCCGACCATGGCCCAGCCCGCCTCGTCGGGGTGGCAGTTGAAATGGTCGTCGCTGAGCGCCTGCAGGCGGGCGAGCATCTCGTCGATCTCGGCCTTCTTGCCGATGAAGGCGCGCGAGCGCGGCTTCCTTGTTCCGGCGCGCCTTCTCGGCGCGGAGTTCGTGGCGCGGGGTGGTGATCGGGTTCAGGCGGGTGGTCATCGTGGTGGCTCCGTGGTGAGTTGCATCGTCTTCGTTGGAGTGACGTTCGCTCTGTCCGCGATGCTTATCAACTCGATAAGCACATGATTTCGAATGATAATCGGAGCCGTCGATGCAGGGCATGAGCGAGCGCCAGTACGCCGCCCATGTCGGGCTGTCGCGGGGCGCGATCCAGAAGGCGAAGACGGCCGAGCGGCTGGTCCTCTATCCCGACGGCAGCATCAACGCGGCCGCCAGCGACGCCCGGCGCGCGGAGACGACGGACCCGTCGAAGACGCGAAAGCCGCCCGCGCCGAAGCTGAAGCCCGTCCCCGAGGCGGCGGTGGCCGCCGTCGGCGACACGCTCGCGCGAACAGGGTCTGGCGGTCCGGCGGTCGGCGGCGGCACGACCTTCCTGCAGGCCAAGACCGCGAACGAAGTGCTGAAGGCGCAGGAACGGCGCATCCGGCTCCAGAAGCTGAAGGGGGAGTTGATCGAGCGGGCCCGCGCGCTGGCGCTGGTGTTCCGGCTGGCGCGGGAGGAACGGGACACGTGGGTGAACTGGCCCGCGCGCGCGGCGGCGCTGATGGCGGCCGAGCTCTCGGCGGAATGCAGCGACGCGACAGGCCAGCAGATCACCGTGGAGCCAGCCGCGATGCAGAAGGTCCTGGAGAAACATGTACGCGCCCACCTCGACGAACTTGCCGAGGTCCGGCCCGACTTCCGGTGAGAGCGGCGATGGCCTGACGGACTTCGACGGCGCGGGCGAGATCCTGCGCGCCTGGGGCAACGGGCTGCGGCCCGACCCGGACCTGACCGTCTCGGAATGGGCGGACCGGCACCGCATGCTCTCGGGCCGCGCCTCGGCCGAGCCCGGGCGATATCGCACGGTGCGCACGCCCTACATGCGCGAGATCATGGACCGGCTGTCGCCCGGCGATCCCGACGCAGCGGATCGTGTTCATGAAGGCGGCGCAGGTCGGCGCGACCGAGGCGGGCAACAACTGGATCGGGTTCGCGATCCACCAGGCGCCGGGGCCGATGCTGGCGGTCCAGCCGACGGTGGAACTGGCCAAGCGCAACTCGCGCCAGCGGATCGACCCGCTGATCGACGAGAGCCCCGAGCTGCGGGAGCGGGTGAAGCCGGCGCGCTCGCGCGACGCGGGCAACACGATGCTGTCGAAGGAATTCGCGGGCGGCATCCTGATCATGACGGGGGCGAACTCGGCCGTCGGGCTCCGCTCTAGCCCGGCGCGCTACATCTTTCTCGACGAGGTCGACGCCTATCCGGCGTCTGCCGACGAGGAAGGCGATCCGGTCGGCGCTGGCCGAAGCGCGGTCGCTGACCTTCGCGCACCGGCGCAAGGTGTTCCTGGTCTCGACGCCGACCATCCGGGGCGTCAGCCGGATCGAACGGGAGTACGAGGCCTCCGACCAGCGGCGCTATTTCGTGCCGTGCCCGCATTGCGGGGCGATGCAGTGGCTGAAGTTCGAGCGGCTGCGCTGGGAGAAGGGCCGGCCGGAGACGGCGGAATATCACTGCGAGGGCTGCGAGCAAGCCATCGCCGAGCACCACAAGACGGCGATGCTGGAGGCTGGCGAATGGCGCGCGACCGCAATGGCCGCACGATCCGACGCACGGTCGGGTATCACCTCTCGGCCCTCTATTCGCCGATCGGCTGGCTGAGCTGGGAGCGGGTCGTGCGGGCATGGGAGGCGGCGCAAGGCTCGGACGAGGCGGAGCAAGGCGTCTTCCGCAACACGGTGCTCGGCGAGACATGGGTCGAGACCGGCGAGGCGCCGGATTGGCAGCGGCTCGACGGACCGGCGCGAGAGTGGACAGCCGGCACCGTTCCTGCCGGCGGGTTGTTCCTGACAGCCGGCGCCGATGTGCAGAAGGACCGGATCGAGGTCGATATCTGGGCGTGGGGCCGTGGGCTCGAGAGCTGGCTCGTCGATCACGTTGTCATCGAGGGCAGGCCCCGGCGATCCTGAGGCATGGGCCGCACTGACCGCGCTGCTTGGCCGGTCATGGCCGCATGCGCGCGGCGCCGCCATCTGCGGCTCGCGCGGCTCGCGATCGACACGGGCTACGAGAGCCCGGCCGTCTACGCCTGGGCGCGACGGCTGGCTTCGCGCAGGCGCCGCCCGTCAAGGGCGTCGACGGCTTTAACCGGGCGAGCCCGGTCGCGGGGCCGACCTATGGTCGATATCACCGAGGGCGGCAAGCGGCTCCGCCGCGGCGCCCGGCTGTGGACGGTGGCGGTCTCGACCTTCAAGGCCGAGACCTACCGGTTCCTCCGGCTCGAGCGGCCAGAGAGGAGAGGTGACGGGGCAGCTTCCCGCCGGGCACGGTGCACCTGCCGCACTGGGCGGACGCCGAATGGCTGAAGCAGTTCGTCGCCGAGCAGCTGGTTACCGTCCGCAACAAGCGCGGCTTCGCTCGGCTCGAATGGCAGAAGCTCCGCGAGCGTAACGAGGCGCTCGATGCCCGGGTCTATGCCCGCGCGGCGGCATGGATCGCCGGCGCGGATCGCTGGTCCGAGGCGACGTGGCGCGACCTCGAGCAGCAGCTCGCGCCGAAGATGCGGATGCAGAGCCGACGTCCGACGCCGTGGGCGGAGTCCGCGCCCGAGGCAACGGCCGGCTTCGTCCGTCGCCGCCGCATTCGCGGCCGGCGGGTGATCACGCCTGCCTATCTGAGGTGAGACGATGACCGAGGCTGAGATGACCGCGAAGCGCGATGCGCTGCTCGACGCGCGCTGGCGCGGCGTGCGCACGGTCGAGTTCGAGGGCCGGCGCGTCACCTATGCCACCGACGCAGAGATGGCGGCGGCCATCGCAGATCTCGAGCGCCGGATC
>CAWGJU010000009.1:0-27646 GCA_963822985.1 uncultured Alphaproteobacteria bacterium
AGGTGCGGCGGGCTTGGGCGACGAATGGCGGGAAGCCGAGCAACTGGAGCGCGCGATGACCTTCGTCGCCGGGGCGAGCGCCGGCTCGACAGGGCCAGCACCTCCCAGACATAGCCGTCGACGCTGCCCGACCGGGTCAGCCTGGCGGCAACGGCGCGCACGACGTTCCGGTGGCCGTAGGTGAAGATCGTGCGGGAGAAGAAGGTCTCCGCGGCGGCCGATGCGGGCGAGGTCCGAGGCCGTCACCAGCCAGCCGGAATCGCTGTCCGGGTCCGAGAAGGGCATGCGTGCCGCCCTCGAGTTCCGCCGAGCCGCTGGCGGCGTCGTCGGACGCGGTGATCAGGTACGGAGCGGGTAGAGTCGCTGCCCTGCCAGACGGTACCCCGATCAGCGTAGCGCGCTCTCGTGCTGGAGGTAGGGGTAGCCACAGACCCAGGCGGCGTCGATGGCGCCCTCGAGCAGCAGACCGTGATCTCCTGGTAGGTCGCCGCTGGACCAGCTCGATCGGCCATCCCCATGCTCCCGAGAGCGCGTCCCGCAGCTGGGTGATAACGTCCGCATCGTGTCCAGGAAGACGGCGTCAGCCCGAACCTGAACGGATCCTCCCCGCGAAGCCGCGCGGGAGCCCGACCGCCCGAGGCGGCGCGATCCCGAGAAATCCCCGACGCGTGACCCTGCCTGCCACCGCTTCCGTCCCCTGCCGTTCTGTTCGGCAATTGCAGCATTCGCGTCGCCGCGCGACTGGCGCCGCGAACCCTTTGCGCGATCAACCCTGATCGCTCCGGCTGACTCGGCGGGCGTACGGCGGCCTTCATGGCGAAGGTCCGGGCACGCCCGCTCATGACGGCGTAGTCGCTCAGCATCTCCGCGATAGCGGATCTGGCCGGCAGCAGCGCCAACTCGTCCGCCGCCCGAGCCTGGAACTCGCGACTGTACTCGACGACCGGCGGGCAGACGGCGACCGGCGGCTCAGAACTGACCGTCGCGCAGGCGGCGAGCAAGCTCGTCGCGACCACGAGGCCGGCGAGCCGCGGCCTCCAGCATCCGGCGATGAACCGCATCGGTGTTCTCCATGTTTCGAGACGCTCCGCGATCCGCCCGGCGCGCTCGCCGGCGCGCCGGAGGGAGAGCAGGAACAGGAGGACGGCGAGGCGCGACGGCGCCCCAGCGGAGCGCCGTCCGTGCCCATGGCCGGGCGAGAAGCCCGGCGGCGAGGGCGGCGATCACCGCCGCCCCGCCTTCCAGTCATCGATGCGCGCGTAGATCGCGACGCGCGATGCCGGCGAGCGCCACGGCGATGAACACCCAGCGCAGCGTGTCGAGGTACGGCACCAGCGGCAGCACCGCGTCCTGCGCCTCGGCCAGCGCCTCCTGCGCGACCTCGACGCCGGCCGCGCCGACAGTCGCGACGCCCGCGGCCCCGCCGCCCTTCATCGTCCGGCTCTCGGCCAGCCGCTCGCGCGCCGGCGGCGTCTCCGCGCGCGAAGGCCGTCGCCGCGGCGCGAAGCGCTCGCCCCATTCGCGCTTCGGCCCGAGGTCGATGTGGATGAACCCCGAGCGCGGGTAGAAGCCGAAGCCGAGGAAGCCCGCCTCGCGCGCCGCCGCCTCGAATGCCGCCGGGTCGTGGTTCGACATGGCGATGTCGAAGGCGATGCCCTCCATGTGCTTCGAGCGCTTCGCGCCGCCGACGGCCCGGTTGTGCTCGGGGCTGCGATAGGCCGAGCGGACGATGCAGCGGCTTGCCCAGCCGGTCGCGCAGCGCCTGCAGCTGGTCGAGCGCGGCCTCGTTGCACCAGCAGCTTGCCGGTGCCGCGGCAGGCGATCTCGGCCGGCGAGAAGTTCTTCCAGCGCCAGCGACCCCGCAGCGTGACGTCCCGACGGCCGGGCTCCAGGATGACTTCGACTCAGGGCGCCTGAAACAACGAGGACCCGGACCCGGTAAGCGCGGGGACCGTGGGAGACGCCGCACGGTGGGGCGGATCGAGCGGGGCGGTGGGGACGGCGGCGACCCCGTTCTGAGCCCACCAGGCCGGTCGTCATGCGGCCGGTCGCGCGGTGATCCGATCCGTGGACTCAGCGTCTCGGGCGGGCGTGCCCGGGCTGGAGTGGCGGAGCATCTGCCATTCGTGCCGCGCTCCCGTTCCTGCCGCCGGTCATGGCATCATCGCTCAGGATCGATATGGACGCCAGATCGCCCTGTCGGGGAACCTTGCTCTTCAGCAGACCTGCCCATGTCCGCGGCCCGACGAGCCCGTCCGGGTCGAGGTGCTGCGATTCCTGCCAGGTGCGGACGGCGAGCTCGGTCGCCGGGCCGAAGTCGCCGTCGATCGCAAGCCGCAACCCGCGCGCGGCGAGCATGCGCTGAAGATCTGCTACGGCCTGGCCGCGCAACCCGCGGTGCAGCACCGGCCGATCGTCCACTGCGGAGAGGCTGGACGCCATAAGCCGCGTGAGCACCATCTTCGCCCGCGCGAGGCAATGGCGGCGCTGCGCGAGCCCGCGAGTGCCGCCGTTCACCTTCCGGGTAACGCCGACCAGGTCGTCACGATCGGCGGGCGCGTTGACCTGCCGGTCCATCCAGTACCAGCAGGCGATGAGGAGCGAGGTCACCGGCTCGGCCGCGAGCTCCGGCCTGGCCAGAAGGTCCATGCCGAGATCCTCGGAGGCGCGCAGGTAGTTCGCGCGGCCGGTCAGCTGGATCAGGCCGCGCCCCTTGAACCGCCGGCCGTCGCCCGGCTCGGTGTTGCCGAGATCCTCGCGCCCCTCGTAGGCGGCACCGCTGGCGAATTCCTCGGTCGTCCGGAATCCTGCCGAACTCGTGGCAGATCTGCGCGACGAAGTGCGCGACCCGCAGCATGGTCGTGATCCGATAGCGCTCGAGGGTCTCCACCAGCACCGGGCCGATGGCGCCGATGATCGCGCGCTGGTCCTCGGCCTTCGAGCCGCGGAACCGGGGCGCGACTGCACGCAGGGTATCGGCTGAGATGGGGATCACGTGCGCTCCTTTCGGATGCCGGCAGCCTGCCGGATAGTGGCGACGTCCTGCTCGACCGCGTTCGCGATCGCAGTCATCCGGTCGGCCATCAGGTGGTTGCCGGTCATGAAGAAGGCCCGGGCAAGCTCGCGCATCTCGGTCGGGATGCGGCCCAGCGACTGCAGGGCGATCTGCCCCCTCGTGCTGATGCCTCGCCCGGGCCGGAGGCTGGTTCACTGGACGGGCTTGTCCGGTGCGACCGGGGCGGTCACCGGGGCTGCGACCGATGCATCGACCAGTCCGGCGAGCTGGCAGGCGCTCTGGCGAACGCTGCGGATGTTCTCGACGGTGGCCTGCCGGCCCGCCAGAGCGGCGGCGGTGTCGACCAGCACGCGGATCTCCTCGCCATCGAGCGTCTGGCAGATGACGACCATGGCACCGGCCGCGCCGTCGAGCGCACCGATGACGCCGCCCTGCTCATAGCCGGCGGTCGTGCGCGGAAGCGCCTGCTTCACGGACCCGCGCCAGTCGATCGAGCCGTCCGGATCTCTGGCGCAGCCCGCAAGCACGAGCAGCGCCGCCGCGAGTGCGACGAGCGTCTTCATTATGGTTCTCCTCGGATGGTGCGGCGGATGCCGCGGGTTCAGCCGTCGCCGGCTGGGGCGGTCACGGCCGCGCGCGGACGGCCGATGCCCTGGTGACCTTCGTCGTGAAGAAGGTCCGCATGATGAGCGTCACCGCGTTCGAGACCGCCAGGATGGCGGCGACCATCACGGCCTGGAACTCGGGCGTCAGCTGCGCGCCGAACTCCGGCGACACCATCGTCGCGAGCATCGCCAGGAAGGCGACGACCTGCGTCCAGTTGATCTTCGATGCCAGCGAGCTTTTCGTCTCCATGTCCTCCTCCCTCAGTGGTTGCCGTCGCGGAGCCGGTCGACCTTGTCGAGGACGCGCTCGAACTGGCGGCGGTCCTCGATCTCCTTCTCGCGGTGCTGGCGCGCGAGGTTTTCATGCAGGCTCTGCACCAGCTGGGCGAGGTGGCGGTCGTGCTGCTCGAGCCGTTCGACGGCCTGCTTGCCAACCACGGCGAACGCGCGCCGGGTCTGCCGATCGCCGGCTTCGACAGCGGCGATGACGGGAGCGAGGTCGACCTTCGAGGCGTCGGAAGGCAGCGGCGGCGACGGCTCGGCCCCCTTGTTCACCACCCGCTTCGCGATGATCGTCAGGGCCGATGCGAGGACGAGCAGCAGGGCGGCGGCAATTTCCGACCCGATCGGCAGATCAATGATATCCATGGAGACGCCCCAGACCGCGGCTGACGGTGGTGAAAGCGTCGGACGCCGCCACCATGAAAGCGCAGATCGCGGCCCAGACTGGCGCGAAGCAGACAGCGCCCGTGACGCTGAGCGGCGCGAGCCCGTACCGGACGGCCGCGATGACAGCGGCCAGGGCGAGCGTGAAGACCGCCGCGGTGGCGGCCGTGGCGAAGACCCGGACGTATGCCGACCAGTACCGCCGGCCGTTGATGTAGAGCGCCCAGAGGTGGAACATCCCGATCACCGCGGCGACGCAGCCCCATGCCGAGGCGGGAAGCCAGATCCGCATGACGACGTAGGATGATCCGCTGAGCGCGTCCGGAAACGAGACCAGGAAGACGCCCCAGAAGACCGTGTATGCGGCGAGCCACCATTCGAGGCGGCGCTGCGCAAGGAGTGGATGCCAGGCCACGCTCAGAGCCTCCGCAGATGAAGCAGCATGACGCCTCCGCGCGCCCTCCTCACGAGGGTGCGACCCCGTCGATGGTCAGATCGTAGAGCGGCGTGCCCGGGACGCCGTTGCCGCTGATCGAACCGGCGGTCGGGTCGAAATAAACGTCCGGGATGTAGATCATGTAGTCGTCGCGCTCCGATACCGGATCGGGAAAATCCCAATCGGGCGGCTGCAGCGTGAACGCCTCCCGGTGGACCCGCAGGAAGATGTACGGGTAGAACAGCGCGTCCTTTTCCATGATGAAGATGAACGGGTCGGTCGAGGTGTGGGTCGCCAGGTAGGCGGCGGAACTGTCGTCCATCCAGTCCTGCCCGCGCTGGTAGGCGGCAGCGTAGGTGGACGACGGGCCGCCGAGAGAGAACGTCGTGCCGGTGACAGACCACCGGATCTTCCACTGGATGAATGTCACCACCACCGCGGCGATCTCGACGATGGTGCGGAACGGGCTGGTGTCGGTGACCACGGGGATGCGGGTTGCGGGTGCCGGGCGCGGCTCGTCGGGCGGCGGATCCGGCGGCCTGGTGCCGCGCGCGCCGACCAGCACGAAGTCGAAGTCGAACTGGACGTACTCCCTGATGGTCTCGATCGTCGGCTCGATCACCGTGGCACCGCCCACCAGCTTTCGGCTCTCCTGCTCGACGGTGCGCTCGCCGAGAAAGAACGTCGCGCTCCTGGTGCCCTCGACGGTGATCGCGATCGGGTGCTCCTCGCTGTACTGGCGATAGGTCTCGATGCCCTTGAAGACCCGCGGCTTGCCGGGCCGGATCAGAATGGCGGGCGGGTCTTCCGGGTCCGGCAGGGTCGGCATGCCGAACTCGAACTGCGACGGCTTCCCCCAGCGGAGCCCGACGTCCGGAACCGGAACCTCCGGGTCGACCGGCACCCGGTCGCGAGCCAGGACGTCGACGACGCGCGGCACGAGCCAGCTGCTCCTCACGAACTCGGTCACCGGATGGAGCGCGAAGGTCAGGTCGAAAGAGGTCGTCCGGACCGGCTGCGGCCAGCCGGGGTGCGGCTTCGGCAGGAACTCGGTGTAGCTGAACGCCATCCGCTTCATGCGATCGATGGTGACGCTCGCGTCGCCCACCGTGACCACCACCGTCTCGGCCTGCACGGTCAGGTCGGCCCGCATGATCCGCATGTACTCGGGCGTCTCGCTGCCCGGATACTCGATGGTGATGCCGGGCGCGTCCCGGCGCTGCTCCTGCGCCGCCTCGGAGAAGGCGAACGCCGAAGGGCGACCCCAGCGCAGGCCGACGTCAGGGACTTCGACCGCCGGCTTCGGCCCGGCCCGTTCCCGCACATGCGAGACCACCGGCACGACGGACTGGACGAGATCGCTCCACCTCATCGGTCCCACGCACTCCCCGAGCCGTGGGGCGTGCCGCCGATCCCGGCCAGGATGCTGCCGGCCGAGAACGGATCTTCCGGATAGTCCGGCCACTCGCCGACGGTGCCCTCGTCGATGATCTCGCCATCGGTGAAGGGCGACGGGATCGAGAGCAGGACGAAGCTGTGGATCACCCGCTCGGTGTAGCCATGGCTGCCGGGATCCTCGACGTAGCCGATGCCGCCGCCGACGTGTCTGAGCGTTGCCTCACCGATCGGGATCAGCGCCTCGCGGGTGACGCCGACGTCGACATGGATGGTCGGGTCAGCATCGCTGCGGACGCGGACGACCTCGTAGCGCCGCCAGACCGGGGTGAAGATGTTCACGCGCTCGGTCTCGACGTACCTGGCCGGCCAGCGGATCGTCACGCCGCCGCCGTCCCGGGCCGCCTCGTCCTCGGCGGGAAGATCGAACTCGAAGATCGCCGGTCGGCCCCATCGGAGCCCGACCTCCGGAACATCGACCTGCTGGCGCGGCGCGCGGTTCCGGGTCCGGCTGTCGACCGGGACGAAGGGCTGCGTCGCGAAGACGCCGAAGCGGCTCACAGCGTGATCGTCCTCGGGACCATCAACCCGGAAACGCCGATCGCATGGTCGGTCTCGAACGGGCCGCCGACGAGCGGCGTCAGTTCGAGGACGACCTCGGTGAAGGCTGCGTTCACCCCCTCGACCGCGGCGGCGACGTCCTCGAAATGCCCGGCCAGGACGGCGCGCTGCGCGGTCTCGCCGTTCAGCACTTCGATGCTCTCGACCATCTTGCCGGGCGTGACGTCGAACAGGTCGATCCCGTCATCGACGACGACCACGCCGTCCGGATCGTCGTAGACGACCGCGCCGAAGCTCGGCAGCAGGGTCCTGCCGCTCCGGGTCTGGTAGTCGTCGGTGTAGCCGTCGTCGCCCCAATCCGGGGTGCCGGCGGTCTCCGAGACCACGTCGCCCGTCCCGATGGTGCAGCCGATCGTCACCTCGCAGCGGCGGTCGCCGTCGCCGGACGCGACCAGGCGATAGCCGATCACCTTGCCGGTCGCGGCGCCGTCCGGCAGGCGGGCGTCGGTCAGCGTGACGCTGTGGCGGCAGGAGAGATCGGTGCCGAGGGCGAAGGGCACGGCGAAGCGGATCTCGACGGCGCGCGCCCGCCCGAGCAGCTTCGCCCGCGCCAGCGCGATCAGGTACTCGAGCGACTGCCGGCCGCGGTCGGTCTTCAGGTACGCGCTGCGCCGCAGATCCCCGATCGGTGCCGCGCCGCCTTCCCCGATCGGCTCGCTGACCTTCCGCGACGCCAGAGAGAGCACGATCTCCTCCTCGTCGCCGGGCTCGGAACAGACGCGCTGCACGTCGCCGGCGAGCGTGAAGCCGACGCGCTCGATGCGCTGGCGCGCGACCTCGTAGGCGAGCGTGAAGACCGGGGCGAACTCCCGGAGATAGAAGCGCGCGGTCACCGGCGACGTGGTCACCGCGGCCGCGCGCGAGCCGGCGGTGCCGAACGAGACCATGTCATCGGAACCCACAGTGACCACATCGACGAAGCGCGGGGTTCTCCAGACGCCATCGGCGCGCTGCAGCGTCGCCGTGCCGATCGACCAGCCGCCATCGAGGGTCTGCCCGGCCGCCGGCCAGTCCTCCTCGAGCCCCTGCCCGGTGAAGGACGAGATGAGGCCTGTGCCCGTCGATCCCGCGGCCCGGAAGGCGGCGACGAGCTCGCCCGAGATGTCCATGCTGCCGCGGGCCTGCTGGTCCCAGCTGATCTCCGCGTCGACCCGGACCCGGCGAACGGGGGGCGCGCCATAGCGGACGTCGAGGCTCGCGTACTCGACATCGTCCTGGCCGCAGGCGACCGTCCCGTCCTCGCCTTCGATGATGTCCGAGAGGGTCACCGCGTGGCTGACCCGGTCGATGTGCCAGAGCACGGTGCGCGCCTCGAGAACGGCGTCGGGATCGTCGAGCCGCTCGTCGAGCAGCCAGACCGGATCCCAGAAGGGTGCTGTCTTCAGCGTCTCGGCGAGCGCGCGCTTCCGCGCATCGAAGTCGGCCGGGCAGGCGAGGAAGCCGAGCCGGACGGTCTCGCTCGCCATCTGCTCGGGCACGGCGACCAGCCGGCCGAAGAACAGCGGCACGCCGTCCTCGGCCAGCCACATCCAGATATCCGTCCCGTCGAGCAGCCGCCGGCGCGGGTTCTCGATGTCGAGCGTGAGGGTCGCGAAGTCGCCCTCGGTGTGCTCGAGCGCGAAGGCGAAGACCTCCTCGTCCTCGCGCGCGTGCTCCGGGCCGAAGGTCGTCTCGGCCGGCTCGACCCAGGCGAACTGGAAGCTCATGCCTCTTCGAGCTCCATCGACCAGCCGACTGCGGCACCCCACTCGTCATGGTCGATCGAGTAGCCCAGCACGCGCATGCCGAGCAGCGGGCGGTAGAAGGTGAAATCGCCGTCGACCCGGCTGGCGACCACTGTCCGCTCCGGCGATCCCGTCGCGGTCTCGTAGACGAGTTCCGCGACGCACTCGACGGTCACGAGCGCGCCCGGCCAGACGCCGGAGAGCGCGGGCGGCACCTGGTCGCGGCAGGTGATCGTCGATGCGTACTTGCGGAACGTCGCCACCGAGAGATCGACCAGCGCGCCGTTGACCGTCCGCATGGTCTGGCCGGCGGCGTCGATCGGGCGGAGCGTCTGGGTGACGCCGCGGATCGAGGCCGCCGGCAGGCCGATGCCGGTGATGACGAGATCGGCCATTGCCCTACGCCAGCGCCTCCAGCCCGGCTTCCAGCGCCGCCAGGTCGCCCACCGCCCAGGCTGCCGCCGTCGCCGGGTTCTGCGTCCAGACCGTGGTCAGACGCTGCATGACTTCGGTCGGGCCGAGGCTGGGCCCGTTGTAATCGGTGCCGGCGATGCGGAGCAGGTTGCGCGCGTCCTGCGGCCCGGTCGCGCCGCGGCGAAGCTGCTGGACCACCGAGACATCGACGGGGGTGAGACCCATATCGCCCGCATAGGCCGAGAGCGCGTGCGACACCAGGTTGCCGGCCGTCCCGGCGTTCATGCCGGTGAGAGGATCGCCGTCCGTCAGATCGGCGCGCGCGCCCGCCCACTGGTCATGGTTGCCGGCGGTCGCCGGCTCGAACATCGCCAGTCGCATCCCGATAGTGCTCTCGTCCGCAATGATGACCTCGGAGATGTATGTCGGCGAACTGAAACCAATGCAGTGCACGAACCGAAAACTGTCCGGGGTAGCGGGGGTGTGTGAAGTATCGTCGGAGGTCCCGATAAAGGACCCGTCTGCATAAACGTCGACGTAACAGTGACCGCCAGTCTGCCGGATGTTCAGGTCAACGGTTTTCAGAACGCCCGGTGGTAGCGCAAACTGAACCCCGGCGCCGGTGTTTCCAGCCTCGGCTGACAGCGTCTCGGCCGATGTCGTTACCAACCGACCCAGGTTTGTCGTCCCGGCATGGAACCACAGCACGGTTGCGTTACTCGAAAAGCTCGTGTCAGTCGTATAGATGCAGAAATGCACCCAGGTCGATGCCTGCACGCCGCCGGAGAAGTCCAGGGTGTTGTCCACATTCACGCCCGCGCCGATGTCGATGCCGTAGGGCACATAGTCCGGATCAAATCCCTCAACCGCGCTGATGCCGGCCTTGTTCGGGAAATCATGCTTGTCGTTCGTGCGAAACAGGATGCTCATGGTCGTCACTCCTTATGGTTTCAGCACGGCGTAGACCGCCTGCTCGGTGACATGCTGACGGTCGGTGAGGAACAGCCTCATCGGCGCGTAGACCGCCTGCTCGGCCACATACTGGCGCTCGGTCAGGAACAACCGTAGGGCCGCGTAGACCGCCTGCTCGGCCACATCGACCTGTGCACCGTCACCGAAGATGCCGTTCGCCCCGCCGCTGCTGCCGCCACCGCCACCGCCATACTGCCCCGGCCGGTGCTTCCTGGCGTCCTTGTCGTTCTTCGGCCCAAGCCCCAGCCCACCGCCCTTGCCGGGACTGCCGACCGCGCCGCGCGCCGCGCCGTTCTTCGACGCCTGACGCGCGCGCGTCAGCCCGAACCTGATCGGCCCGACGCGGATCATCAGGCGGCCTGCGGGTTGACCATCACGCAGACGTTCTCGGCCTCGCCGGTCAGCGAGCGCGCATAGACGTTGTCCGCTGCGGCCAACCCGGTGACCGAGAAGACGTCCTGGCCGGAGGACGACAGCACGGCGCCATAGGTGTTCGTGTCGTCGGCGGGCGCGGTCGCGCCGACGTAGATCTCGATCGAGCCGACGCTCAGCAGCTGCACCATGACGTCCAGGTTGCCGGCCGAGAGTTCGCCCCAGACCGTGCCGATGTCCTCGTTCGTCGTTGTGACAGCCATGCGGTTACCCCCCCTCAGGCGACGGCGGCGACATCGCCGGTGATGCGCCAGGAATTGGCAGCGCGCTTGCGCAGGAAATACTCGGCCTGGCTGTCCGCGAGCGTCGTCGAGCCGGCCGTGATGCCGTTCAGGGTGACGCCGGCCGCGGCCGTGATCGTCAACGCACCGGCGCCGATCTGGCCGCCGCGGATCGTGGTTCCGATCGGGAACGCGACCGTCGCATCGGCGGGGATCGTGAAGGCTGCAGGAGAGGCGTTCTCGAAGTCGACGAATTTCCCCGCGTCGACGAGGGCGAAGGTGTAGGCGGCGGATTTGTTGACGACCGGTCGAGATCCCGGCGCGACAAATTCCAGCGCGTCTCCGCCGCTGGTCATCGCCAGCCGATGCCCCGGCGTGCCGTAGTCGCCCGGGCCGTCGAAAAGGTAGGTGAACGAGAGCGACGTCCAGCTGAGCCCGCCGCCCAGCGCGCGCAGGAAGGTGCCATCGGCACCGACGATGTCGGGCAGCGCCGCGGCAGCCGCCGGCATGTTGGTGAGGGTGTCCCAATCACCAGCGCCAGCGCCAGCCGGCAGAAGCCACTGGTAGAGCAGGTTGCCCGAGCCGTCGTCGGCGAGCGGATCGAAGGTCGCGGCGGCGGTGTGGTCGCGCAGGACGAGGTAGAGCCCGTCGTCCGCGACGAAGACCAGGTCGATCTCGGAATAGACGGTGGCCGCCGTCCAGTCGCCGCGGTAGCGGAGCACCGCGGTCGGCAGCGTCAGCGGGCCATGGGTGGTCCCGTCGTCCATGTGGACGGTCATCTGCGTGCCGGTCGCGGTGATGCTCGCGATCTCGACGGGCTCCGCGGGGTTGGCTTCGAGCGCGTCCACGCGCTGGTCGAGATCCCAGAAGTTCAGGTCGATCTCGGCCGGCGCCAGGTTCGCGCCCTTGCCGGTGCCCCAGCGGAGCGCGTCGTCTGTGCGATAGGTCGGCATGCGCCCCTCAGCCGTTCGTGAACCAGGCCGGCCGGCGACCGGCGCTCCTGAGCTGCTCGGCCGTGGTGAACCGGATCAGCCGGTCGGCGACGTCGCGCGGCGCCATCAGGCCGGCGAAGGTCTCGCCGCCCAGCGTCAGGTTGATCGTGGCGTAGGCGCCGGGCCGCCGCGACCGGGCCGCCACCGGCGAAGCCCGGAACCGGCGAGGGCACCAGCCTGCGTCGCGCAAGCCAACGAGAGGCTGCGACAGCATCGGCATCGACACCCGGCCGCCCCGGCCAGCTGCGGCATGCGCAGTGTGTTCAGCCGCTCGAACAGCGCCGCGCCATAGTGCCGGACCGCGCGCGCCCGGATGACGAACTCGCCGTCCGAGAGCCGCGCCAGGATGCTGTCGCTGGTGGCGGTGCCGGGTCCGCGCACGCGGCCGCCGCCGGCAAAGCCGAGCGCGTCCGAGGCCGCGTCACCGACCGTGCTGGCCGCCTGGCTGGCGAGCGACAGGAGCGAGCGCAGCCTGGCCCTGGCCCAGTCGACGAAGCTGCCGATGGCGTCGCGGATGCCGTCGAACCGGCGGTCGAAGACGTCGCCGATGTCGTCGAGGATCTCGCGCGCCGCGTCCGCGAAGCCCTGCAGCCCCTCGGTGATGGTGGCCCACGCCTCGTCCGCGCGCCCGGCGATCCGGTCCCACGCCGCGCCGGCCGCCTCCACGATCGACTGCGCGGCGGCACCGACCGCAACCTCGATCTCGCCCCAGTGCAGGGAGACCAGCGCCACGAGCGCACCCAGCGCCGCGCCGATCAGCACCGGCCAGCTGACGATCGCGGCGACGAAGCCGGCGATCGCCGTGACGACGGTGCCGAGCAGCGCGGGCAAGCCCGCGGCAGCCCCCATGACCCCACCGAGGCCGCTGGCGAGGAACCCGAGCCCGATCACCATCTGCCCCAGCGCCAGCAGCAGAGGCC
The DNA here is from genome assembly GCA_963822985.1 of uncultured Alphaproteobacteria bacterium. Taxonomy (GTDB): domain Bacteria; phylum Pseudomonadota; class Alphaproteobacteria; order Rhodobacterales; family Rhodobacteraceae; genus Thermohalobaculum. The sequence goes on from CAWGJU010000009.1 coordinate 12,415, forward strand.
CGATCGCGGCGGCGATGGCCGCGACGATCGTGCCCCAGCGGAGCATCTCCGGATTGCTCTCGGCAAGCTGCTGCACCCATTCTGTCACCGCTTGACGAGGTCGGTCACGAAGCGCAGCAGGCCGGAGTCAGCGATCGCGATCGCCAGCCCTTCGAGCGCTGAGGTGAGCGCCTTCATCGAGCCTGCGAAGCCCTCCATGCGGGCCTTCGCCTGTTCGGCCGCGGATGCCTCGCCGATCCGCTTGTCCAGCGTCTCGATGCCGTCGCCACCAGCCTGCATCAGGCCGATCGCCGTCCGCATGGCGTCGGTGCCGAAGAGCGTGGTCAGCGCCGCGGTCCTGTCCTCCTCCGAGAGGCGGGACAGGCCCTGGCGCAGTTCCTCGGCGACCGCGGCCATGGTCTTCATCGTGCCGGCGGCCTCGCCACCGACGTTCCTGAACCGCCCGCCGAGCGCGGCGGCGGTGAAGAACTCCAGGCCGAGCGTCTTCATCAGCTCGGCCGCCTCCTTCGACTGCGGCTTCAGCCGCGTCAGGAAGGTCTTGAACGAGGTGCCGGCGTCCGAGCCCGACGAGAAGAGGTTGCCGGTCGCGGCGAGGACCGCGTTGAACTCGCCGAACCCGACGCCGAGCCCGCCGGCGACGCCGCCCGCCTGGCCGAGCGCCTGCGCGTAATCCTCGAAGCCGAACTTCGAGGCGAGCATCGTGCCCGTCATGCCGTCGACGATCGCCGCCAGATCCCTGGCCTCAAGACCGAAGCTGAGCATCACGTCGGTCGCCGCATCGGCCGAGGCACCGAGGTCAGAGCCGGAGGCCGCGGCGAGGGTCAGCGATGCGTCGAGCGCGCCGCCGAGGATCTGCGCGGCGTCGAGGCCGTTCTTCGCCAGCACCTCGATCGCGCCGGCAGCTTCCGATGCGGAGAACTGCGTCGTGCGGCCGAGTTCCTTCGCCCGGTCGCTGAGCGCGATGAACTCGTCCCCGGTCGCGCCGAGCGCCGCGCGGACGCGGTTCATGGCCGCCTCGAAGTCGGAGGCGACCTTGAGCACGCCAGCGCCGATGCCGACGATCGGAGTGGTGACACCGATCGTCAGATCCTTGCCGACATTGCGGATCTTGCGCCCGGTCGCATTCATCTGCTCGCCGACCGCTTTGATCTGCTTGCGGACGCGATCCATGTTCCGGGCGAACTCGGCTCCCGGCCCGCGCAGCTTCTCGGCCGCGGCCTGGATGTCGCGGAACGCCTTCTCGCCCTGCTCGCCGAGCGCCTGGAGAACCTTCCGGATCTGCTCGCCGCCGTCGAGGGCGATGCGCTGCGAGATCGTCTTGCGAGCCATCAGTCGCCCTTCAGATGCTTGAAGTAGAGGGCGCCCAACCGGGTCGCCGCGGCGCGAACGATCCGGGTGATCTCAAAGCGCCTGCGCAATTGCACCGTGCTGATGCCGATGAACATCGGGACGGACCGGATCACCCGGCGCTTGCCGCCGCCCTTCACGCCCTTCTTCGCCGCGGCAAGGGAGATCTTCGGCAGCTTTTCCGTCTTCGCCCGGGCGCGCGTCATGCCGATCTTCGCGGCCAGGAGCGGCGGGCCGCCGGGCTGCCTCATGTACTGCAGCGGACCGATCAGCCGCGTGTAGCGCTCGGGCGTGGCCCGGAACCTGCCGATCTTCTGCGGGGCGTGGCTGAGCGGGATCCAGAGCATCGGATTGCCCCGGATGGTCGCCCCCTCATCGAAGACCCAGGCGTAGGGGATCCTGTGGTAGATGTGCGCCGCGGCGTCGATCGAGGTCTCGCGGCCCCTCGGATAGACGTCGGCCCTGAGCGCGTTCTGCCACTTCCTGCCGAAGCCGGCCGCGGCGATGGTCGCGCGGGCGCCGGTCTTCGCCTCCTCGGCCGCCTGCGTGACCGCGCGGGTCGCGGCCTCGGCGATCGGCTGCTCGGCTGCCATGAAGGCGGCGAGGAAGGCCCCCTTCCTGCGGTCGACCTTCGCCCGCAGGCGCGGCGTCACCGTGACCATTCCCGGATCTTCTCCGTGACCTTCCGGGGCTCACCGCGCGCCGCGCTCGCGTGCAGTCCGAGATCATGCGCCGCCTGCCGCCGCCGCCTGGCGTCCGCCAGCGCGAGGAAGCCCGCCAGCTGGCGCGGGGTGTAGCCCCACGCCGAAGCCGGCGGATGCCCCATGACGATCAGTTCTTCGACGGCTTCCGCGATCTCGTAGCCGGGGCCGCCCCTGCGGCGGCGGGCACGTCGGCTCCCAGCGCCGCCCCCAGCGCCGCGAGCGTCTCCATGAAAGGGCCCACCCCCCTGGGCAGCGTCGCCCGCAGGATCGCGCCCAGGAGGTCCGCCTGCTCCTCCACGCTCAGCCGTCCCGCGGCCCGTTCCGCGGCCTCGTCGCCGGGCCGGCCCGTTCCCGCCGCGATGATGGCATTGACGAGGTCGCCGCCCACCGCCACGAGTTGATCCATCGAGACGTCCCGGCCGGCGAAAAGACGTCGAAGCTCGGGAAAGCGGGAGAGCAGTGTCGCCACCCCCGCCGCGGAGACGCCCGTGACCTCGATCTCGTGGCCGCGGATGCCGACCGTCTCGACGGCCGGCGCGATGTCGACGAGCCCGACCATCAGGCGGGCTCGTGGTGGACGACCGTGCCGAAGATGCCGCCGCTCAGCAGCACCTCGCCGGTGACCTCGAGGCTGCCCCATTCGTCCGAGATCGGATTGATGGACGAGCTCGGCCGGAAGGCGACGAGCGGCAGCGTGATGTCGATGGTCGGGCCGACGGCGTTGCCGCCGGTGAACACCAGCTGGCCGCGGATCTCGTCGCCGGCGAGCAGGGTGAACTCCATGTCGCCGCCGGCATTGGCTGCGGGTGTGCTGCCCATCAGGGCGAGCTGAAGGTTGCCCGGCGTCCATTCCTCGAGCACGAGGCGCACGGTGGCCGACTTCTGCAGCGCGACGCTCCGGTCCTTCGAGCGGATCCCCGAGCGCGAGGAATAGTGGTCGAGTGTCTCGAGCTCCGGCGTGAACTCGAACTCCGGCACGTTGCCGAGGTCGACGGCCGAGCCGCCTTCCGGCGTCCAGCTCACGACGCCCTTGCCGATGTAGTAGTTGTCGATGCTCGGTGCGGCGGGCATCTAGTCCTCCATGTCCGTGGGTCTCAGCACGTATCGGATGGCGAAGGCGAGGCTCATCTCGCCCTCAAGGCTCCGCCCGGCCGCGAGCGCCGTCGCGCAGCCGGCATAGCGAATGAGCCCGTTCGGGCCGGCGAGAGCGAGAAGCGGCGCATCCGTCAGCACGCGGCGGACGATGCGCCGGCGGAAGGCATTGAGCTCGGCGCCGATCTCCGCGGCCGGCTTGCCGGCGAGCACGAAGAGCTCGGGCGTCATGACGACGAGCTGCGGGGCGGCGCCCGGACGGCCGCGCGGCTCCTCCTCCTCGGCCGCCTCGTCGGCATCGAGGACGACGATCGCCGGCCGCGCGGTCTCGGAGAGCGCGACGCGGTTGCGGCCGGCGGCGATGACGCCAGGAACTCCGCCGCGATCGCGACGAGGCGGGCGAGGATCTCCTCGCGGAGATCAGGCATCGGTGCCCTCCGCGAGGTGCATCAGGATCTCGCCCGAGGCCTCGCCGTCCGGGCCCGGCCGTGGGGCATGCGCCTCGATCCGCCAGCTGCGGCCGCCGAAGGCGAGCGTGCCGCCGTCGAGTTCGGCGGGCGCGACGCCGAGATCGGCGAGCTCCGGCCTGCGGACGAACGCGCCCGGGCGGAGCGTGTCGAGCTCGAACTCGTCGGAGGCGTCGACCGCCTGGGTCCGCTCGATCACCGTCACCGCGACCGGTGCAGCGTCCGGCCGGTTCGGCGTCAGGACAGCCTCCACGCCGAAGGTGGCGTAGATCGGGTCGTAGAGGATGGTCGCGTAATCCATTGCAACCTCCGCGCGAAATGATAGATACCGCCTAGAAGAACGAAGAACCGGGCGGCGACCGGACTTCAGAGTTCCAGCTTCAGGCCCCGAGTTACCCGATCCGCCGCTCTCCCCTCCAAACGAAGGAGCAAGATCACGATGGATGATCGTGCAATCGACCAGGACAACCTGTTGAAGCTGACCTCCAGGCTCGTCAGCGCGCACGTCTCGAACAATCCGGTACCGCTCGTCGAGCTGCCGGGCCTGATCCAGACGGTGCATTCGACGCTGACCGGGCTGAACGCGCCGGCCGAGCCGGAGGTCGAGCTGACGCCGGCCGTCAACCCGAAGAAGTCGGTGACGGACGACTATATCGTCTGCCTCGACTGCGGAAAGAAGCAGAAGATGCTGAAGCGGCACCTCGAAACTGCCCACGGCATGACGCCGACCGAGTACAGGGCGAAGTGGGGCCTCGCCCACGATTACCCGATGGTGGCGCCGAGCTACGCGAAGACGCGCCAGGAGCTCGCGAAGAAGATCGGCCTCGGCCGGAAGCCGGCTGCGCCGGCAAAGGTGCGCGGGCGGAAGAAAGCCGCGCCAGCGGCGGTGGCCTGACCGGGTATCGCTCCCGGCTGGATCTGCACGGCTTCCCGCGTCAGGAGATCGGGCCGGAAGCCGTGCCTCGGGAGCCGCCGTCAGTTGCTCGAGAAGATCCGGACCGCCAGCCGCGGAAGCTTGTTGACGGGCAGGATCGAGGCCTCCGTCTTGACCTCGATGGCGCTGCCGTCGGGCCGGGAGATCTGGCGGGCACAGATCGGCACTCCCAAGCGTGATGACCCGCTCGACCTCCGCCTTCCTTGACATCGCCACGTTCTCAGGCGCGACTGATCGAAGTCCCAGCAATTCGTCGCGCCGTGTGATCCTCATGGCTATCGCCCCCCGGGATGCGCCGTCCTGTCCACGGAGAGACCTGAATGCACAATGACGCGGATATCGTCGCCGATCGTCTCCGCCGACAGCAGACGGCGCTTGCGGATTTCGGCCTGCACGCGTTCCGCTCGACGGATCTCGACGAGATCCTCAATCGAGCCGCCGAGCATGTGGCCGACGGACTTGACGTTCGCCGCGCCAAGGTGCTCGAGCTTCTGCCCGGCGGAAAGGAGTTGCTTCTCCGGGCCGGGGTCGGCTGGAACCCGGGCGTGGTCGGTGTCGTCAGGTTCGGCGCGGACGGCAACTCCCCGGCGGGATACGCGCTCAGCCACAATCACCCGGTCGTCTCGCCCGACCTCGACGCGGAGACCCGCTTCGAGATCCCGCAGATGCTCATCGACCACGGGATCAGGAGCATGGTCAACGTCATCATCGCCGGCGACGAGGGCCCGTTCGGCGTGCTCGAAGTCGACGCCGCGCGGCAGCGGGACTTCACCGACGACGACGTCGCGTTCCTGAACACCTATGCCAACCTGCTGGCCGCGGCCGTCGAGCGCACGCGGTCGCACCTGTCGCTCGAGGCGTCGAACCGCGAGCAGAAGGTCCTGGTGCAGGAACTGGCGCACCGCGTGAAGAACATGCTCGGCCTCGTGCAGTCGCTGGCATCGCAGACGACGGCGGAGCATCCGGCGGCGCGCGCCTTCCAGGAGGCGTTCCTCGGCCGGCTCGAGGCGCTCGCCAGGGCAGAAGACCTCAGCTTCGAGGACCGTGCGCAGATCGTCGATCTCGCCCGGCTTGTCGCCCGCTCCGTCGAGCCCTTCGAGGAGACGGCCCGGGGCAGCATCCAGGCCAAGGGTCCTTCCGTCCGCCTTCCGGCGCGGAGCGGACGCATTCTCGGTCTCGTGCTGCATGAACTCGCGACCAACGCAACCAAGCATGGCGCTCTTTCCGTCCCGGAAGGCGGCGTCGACATCTCATGGTCCGTCGCGCCGGCAGAGGACACGAACCGGGTGCGGTTCCGCTGGGTCGAGCGCGATGGTCCAGCCGTCGAGGCACCCAGGTCTCGGGGCTTCGGCACAACGCTGATCACCGCGCTCGCCGGCTACGAACTTGATGGCGAGGCGCAACTCGAACACCCGCGCAGCGGTTTGGAGTACGAGCTGGTCTTTCCTGTCGAGGGCTGATGACGCGCCAGAGCGAGGGTGTTGCCGGCCTGCCGGGAGTCCGTGTCCTCGTCGTCGAGGACGAGCCGCTGATCGCGATCGAGCTCCAGGAAAGTCTCGCGGCGGGCGGCGCCGATGTGCTGGGGCCTGTGCCGACCGTCCGGAAGGCGTTGGCGCTGCTCGAGAGGAGCCTGCCCGACATTGCGGTGCTCGACCTCAACCTGAGAGGCGAGCGGTCGACGCCGGTCGCCCGGGCGCTTCGATCCGCGAACGTGCCCTTCGTGCTGGCGACAGGCTACAGCCGGCATCACCTCGACGATCCGCTGCTGCGCGACGCGCCCCTCATCCCGAAGCCGGTGAATTCGCGCGCGCTGATCCGCACTCTCCGCGAACTTCTCTCGCTCGGGTGAGTGCTGGAGACGAGCGGGAGATGGTCGATCAGGAGAACAGCGGGGCGGACGGCACGTGTGGAAGCGGTCGCGGCGCGTCCCTGGCGAGGCTGATGCAATCGGACGCTGCCGCGAGCGCCATCATCAGTTGCTCGAGAAGATCCGGACCCCAAGCCGCGGGCGCTTGTTGACGGGCAGGATCGAGGCCTCGGTCTTGACCTCGATGGCGCTGCCGTCGGGCCGCGAGAGCTGGCGGGCGTAGATCGGCAGCCCGACCGTGTTGACGGTCTCGATCAGGTTGGCCGGCGCCCCGTGCGTCACGAAGGTGTCGAGCGTGCCCATGGGGAAGGCAATCCCTCGCCGGCCGGGATCAGCGTCTCGGTCGCGCCGGTCGAGAGGGTGACGGTGGCGTTGTACTCCTCGAAGACGATGCCCGCGAACGGGAAGCGCCGGCGCGTGTCCTCGCGGAGCGGCTGGGCGCCCGTCGAGGAGAAGTACTTGTAGGCTTCCTCGGTTTTCGGGTGCCCGATCAGCTTGTCGAAGAACTCCGGGCTGACGAGGGCGAGCACACCGCTCATGGTCTCGCCCTTCAGCTCCGTCTCGACGTTCCGCAGCACATCGCGGACCTTGGCCTGCACCTGCGTCCCCGCGGTGCCGAGCACGAAGTCGACCTCGATCCGGGCGAGGCCGAACTCGGAGAAGTAGTCGTAGAGCGTCGAGCCGGCGCCGTCCTTGACGATGCCGCGGAGCGCGTTCACCTCCATGTACTCGCGGGTCTGGGCGTGCTTGACGCGCATGCGCGTCAGCTTCCGCTCCATGGTGGTGGCGAGCGGGTCGGCGGCGTCGGCGACGCCGAAGCCGCGCACGCCCTGGATGTCCTGCGGCGTGATCACGTCGTCATGCGGGATCCAGGGCACGGTGAAGGAGCGCATCGAGCGCGTGTCGCGGTTGGCGACGGTCGCCGGCCCGCCGAGCGGCACGGTCGGCAGCAGGTTCAGCACGCCCTCGGCCTGCTCGATGATCACCGAGCGCTGGGTCACGCCCTCGAAGCGGAAGAGGCCCATCTGCCCGAGCCGCGTGTAGACGTTCGGCAGGATGTTGATGGCCTCGGTCATCTCGGCGAGCGAGTAGCCGCCCGCGTCGAAGGGATTGAGCACGACCATGGGGTCGATCTCCTGTGTGAGAGAATGGGAGGTGTCGGGCCGTGCCCGGAGGAGAGGATGCCGCCCGGCGGGCCCGGGCGGCGCCGGATCAGGCGGTGTCGCGCGGGACGATGCCGGCGGCGACGAGCTGATCGTGCTTGGCCGTCATCTCGGCCGCCTGGTCGACCGAGGCGTCGAAGACGAGCGCCGCCTTCGAGACGATGGCCGGGCCACGCGCGACGACGAGACCGGTGGCGTCCGCCGCCGTGGCGTCCACCGGCGCGATCAGCACGGCGACGGCGGCCTCGGCGCCCTCGTCGCCGACGACCTCGGCGGCAGGCGAGAGCCGGTACTTGCCCGAGGCGGTGATCCGGCCGAGCACGGCGCCGAGCGCGTAGTCGGTGCCGGACTTCAGCGTCACGGCCTCGCGGGTGTAGTTGCCGTTCAGCTCGAACTTCAGGAGGTCGCCGAGCGTCGGCTGAATTGGTCAGGACGGGCATTGGCTCACTCCTCAGGTGCGGGTGGCCGCGGCGCGCTCGCGGGCGCGCTTGACGATCGGGCTGCCCGCGGCCGGCACGAGGCCGGGCCCGGGCTGCGGGGCGGCGGAGACGACGGCGCTCGCCTCGGCGCGGCTGGCCAGCGCATCGAGCACCGAGCGGCGCAGCGCCTCCGGGGCGACGCCGCGCTTCATCGCGTCGGCGGCATCGACCGGGACCCCGAGGCGGGCGGCCTGCGCCGCGATGGCGGCGATCTCGGCGTACTCGGCGCGGAGCCGGTCGGCCTCGGCGGCCGCTGCGGATGCAGGCTCCGCGGCCGGGGCCGCGGGCGCCGGATCGATGGCCACCGCCGGCGCGGGCGTCCGCGGGCGGAGTCTCGGGCGGGGTGGCGGGTGCGGCCGGGGTCGCCGGCGGATCGGCAACGGCGGGCGGCTCGGCGGTCGCGGTGGCGGTGGTCTGTTCGGTCATGCTGGTTCCCTGCGTCGGTCGGGTGGTGAGGTGCCGGGCGGATCGCCCCGGCGGCGGATCGAGGAGTGCGCCGAGATCGGCGAGCGCCTGGTCGAGCGTGCCGAGCCGGTCGGCGACGCCGGCGGCGATGCCGGCCCTGCCGCGCCAGGTCGCCGCCTCGGTGGCGCGAACTGCCTCGGTGGTCAGGCGCCGGTTGCCCGCGACGAGCCCGCAGAGCTCGGCATGCAGCGCATCGACATCGGCCTGGATCGCGGCCTGCGCCCGGTCCGAGAGCGGAGCGTGGCTGTTGCCGTCGGTCTTGCGCGCGCCGGCAGTGCACCAGCGTCCACTTCCGGCCGGCCATGGCATCGGCGCCGCTCTCGTCGACATGGGCGGCGAGGATGCCGACCGAGCCGATCTCCGCCGTGCGCGTGACGTAGATCCGGTCCGCGGCGCTGGCGATCGCGTAAGCGGCCGAGAGCGCCGCCTCGCCGGCGACGGCCCAGAGCGGCTTGCCCGTGCTCTCGCGGAGCGCGCCGATCCGGTCGACGAGGTCGAAGAGCCCGCCGACCATGCCGCCGGGCGAATCCAACTCCAGCATGACCGCCCGGACGGACTGGTCGGCGAACGCCGCCTCCAGCGTCCGGCCGAGCGTGCCGTAGTCGGTGGCGCCGAGCAGCGCCGTCAGCCAGTCGCCGCGGGTCAGCAGCGGACCGAGCACCGGGACGACGGCAATGCCGTCCGCCGTGACCGAGTAGCTGGCCGCCTCCGGATCGTAGTCCAACATGGCCGGGAGGGAACCGCGGGCCTGGGGATCGAGCGAGAGCAGCCCCTCGAGCGCGCGGGCGCCAAGCGCCATCGGCCGGCCGGCCAACCGGGCGACGACAGGAAGTGACATGTCGGACCTCGGGAAATCGGGCGGGCCGTCGGAACGGGGCCGACAGCCGCGAGTTGCATGCTTACCGGCCGCCGCGGAAGCGTCGGCCGGTCAGCGTGAGTTCAGTTGCGTACCCGGCCGATCGGCGGTTGCTAGCGCCGCCGATGCCGTTTCGCTCCGACTGGATCCAGCTCTCCGTTCGAAGGCCGGGCGCTTCGGCGGCGGTTACCGGGTGGATTTGGCCCGGTCCTCTGACGGGTTCTTCTGACCGGCCCCATCCTGAACGGGATCGTCCTCGACGAGTGCGGTGCCTGCGCCCGAGCTCCCGAACGCCAGCCCCAGCCGTTCCTCGCGGGCCCGGTCGCCGGCGATCTCCGCATCGACCTGCTCGGCATCGTAGCCGCGCTCGGCCAGCGCCTGCGTCCGGCTCTTCAGCCCGGCCTCGATCTGCTCGATCTCGGCGCGCGCGTCCTTCAGCGGGTCGACCCAGTCCCATTTCGGCGGCAGCCAGGAACAGGCGGCGTAGTCCCGCCGCTGCCGGTCATAGCCTGGCAGCTCCAGCGCGCCCGAGAAGACGGCGACGTCGAGCCAGCGCTGCCAGACGCGCCGGCAGAGCTGCCAGACCATCACCGCGTGCTGGTAGGCCTCGACCCGGCGGCGGAACTCGAGGAGCGCGAGCCGCGAGTTCGAGTAGTTCGCGCGCACCATGTCGTTCGAGAGGTAGGCGTAGGGGATGCCGAGCGCCGCCGAGACCTGCAGCAGCGTCCGGTACTGGAAGGGCTCGTAGGTGCCGCCCGAGTCGGCCGGCGCCGAGGTCTGGATCTCCTCGCCCGGCTCCAGCATGACGACCTGGCCGGGCTCGAGGTCGAGCGTCCGGTCGCCGGTCTCGCCCTCGCCCTCGGCCGGGTCGAACGGTTCGGACGGCGCCGGCGTCGTGATGAAGAGCGCGTGCATCGCCGCGACCTTCTTCCGGTCGAGCTCGGCATCGTCGTACTGGTCGAGCAGGAAGAGCTTCACGATCCCGGGCGCGAAGCGCGAGACGCCGCGGAGCTGCCCGGCATCGACCGGGTCGATGACGTGGATGATCTCGGAGGCCGGCACGCGCACCGTCTCGTAGGCCGACCCCGGATCCGTGACGTCGCCCGGATGCCGGCGCAGGAAATGGTAGGCGACCCGCCGCCCGATGCCGTCGAACTCGATGCCCTGCCGGACCGGGTTGCTGCCCCAGGTCTCGGTCTTCGCGATCGGCAGCATCTCGGACGGGATCATCTGCAGCTGCAGCGGCACCGCCAGCCCGTCCTCCGGCCGGCGCGGCCGGAAGCGGAGGAACACCTCGCCGGCCAGGAACACCTCGCGCGCGACGCGGCGCTGCAGGCCGTAGAAGTCCGTGAAGCCCTCGGCGTCCGCCTCGTCCGTCCATGCGAGCCAGAGCCGGTTGATCTCGGCCTTTAGTCCGGGATCGGCGATCAGGGGCGACGGCTTGATGCCGGAGCCCACGACATTGCCGGCCCAGCTCTCGATCGCGTTCGCGGCGTAGCCGTTGTTGCGCGCAAGCCAGCGGGCCCGGGCGGTGATGTCGGCGCCGGCGGCGGCGACGAGCGTGTTGAGGTGGGCCCGGCTCGGTGTGAAGTGGCGGAGCCTGCGCCCAGACTGGCCGGCCTCGAATCCGCCGACCAGCGCGCCGACCCTGCGGCGCCAGCGGGAGAATGTGCCGAGCATCAGAGCCCCCTTCCCCATTCGCCCGCTGCCTCCGCCATGGACAGGCCTGCCGAGAACCCGGACACTGCGGCCTTCTCGCGAGCCAGTTGCACTCGTCAGCCGTGGAGCCGTCCCGATGGCCACCTACAAGACACCCGGCGTCTACATCGAAGAAGTGTCGGGCGGTGCCCGGCCCATCGAGGCTGTCGGCACCTCGACCGCGGCCTTCTTCGGCCGGGCACCGGACGCAGAGGCAGCGTCTCGCACCCCGACCTGGATCACCAGCTTCGCAGAGTTTCAGCGGGTGTTCGTCGGGGACCTCGCTGCGGCGAAGACCGGCGGCTCGGTGCTGGCCAATGCCGTGGCGGGCTTCTTCGCCAATGGCGGCTCGTACTGCTCCGTCATCAATCTCGGTCGGGCCGATGGACCGTTAACCGCCGACGACATGCTGCTGATCGATGCGATCGACGGGATCAGCCTCGTTGCCGCCCCGGGCTCCTCGGACCCCGCCAGCCATGATGCTCTGATCGGCGACTGCGAGCGGCATGGCGACCGGTTCGCGATCCTCGACACCCCGGCTGAGATCGATCCGCTCGATCGCTTCCGGCACCCTGCGCAGACCGGCGAGGACAGCGACACAGGCGGTCTTCGCCCCCGCACCTCGGAGCAGGGGTTCGCGGCCGTCTATACGCCATGGATCCTCATGGTGGATGCGCTGAGCGGGGAGCGCACGACGCAGCCGCCCTCGGGGCATCTCGCCGGCGTCTATGCGCGAACCGACGCTGAGCGCGGCGTGCACAAGGCGCCCGCCAACACGTACCTCCGGGGCGCGCTCGACCTGACGCGCAGGATCTCCGACGCAGAGCAGGACATTCTCAACCCGCTCGGCATCAACTGCATCCGATCCTTCGACGACGGCATCAGGGTGTGGGGCGCGCGCACGCTTGCCGACAGCGCGAGCGACTGGCGCTACGTGCCGGTCCGGCGGCTGGTCACGATGATCTCTCAGTCGATCGCGCGCGGCACCCGCTGGGTCGTGTTCGAGCCGAACGACGAGCCGCTCTGGAAAGCTGTCCGTCGCGACATCGGCGCGTTCCTGCACACGCTGTGGCGCGATGGGGCGCTCGTCGGCACGAAGCCTGAGGAGGCGTTCTTCGTGAAGTGCGATCGCGAGACGATGACGCAGGACGACATCGACAACGGCCGCCTCGTCGCTCTCGTCGGCGTGGCTCCGCTTCGGCCGGCGGAGTTCGTGATCCTTCGCATCGGGCAGTCGACGGAAGAGAGCATGATCGCGGAGGCGTGATGCCGAGCCCGCAGCAGCGCTGACGCCTGCATCAGAGCCCCTTCGATGCCGTCGTCCGCACGATCCGCCGCCGGCCGCCGGCTCCTGGCGGCGTCGATCCGGCGCTCCAGGTCGGCGATCGCCGCCGCCATCTCGGCGTCGGTCGCGTAGCTGACGCGCCGGCCCTCGAACTCGACCGTGCGCACTGCCTTGGCACGGGCGTCGAGCAGCGCATCGCGCCTCGCCGTCATCTCGTCGACCGTCATCGGCTCACCTCAGGTAGGACGGCGTGAGCACGCGGCGGCCGGATTTGCGCCGGCGCCGCACGAAACCGGCCGATGGCGCGGACGCAGAGTCCGGGCGCATCGGCGTGCATCTGCTCCGGGTCGGCATCGCCGGCCCCGAGCTGCTGCTCGAGGTCGCGCCAGGTGGCCTCGGACCAGCGGTCGGCGCCGGCGATCCAGGCGGCGGCGCGGGCGTAGGTCCGGCAGTCCAGCGCCTCGTTCCGCTCGCGCAGCTTCTGCCATTCGAGCCGGGCGAACCCGCGCTTGTTGCGCACGGTCACCAGCTGCTCGGCGACGAGCTGCTTCAGCCACTCGGTGTCGGCCCAGTTGGCCAAGTGCACCGTGCCCGGCGGGAACGCCGCGCCGTCCTCCGGCCGCTCCAGCCGCAGGAACCGGTAGGTCTCGGCCTTGAAGGTCGAGACCGCGACCGTCCAGAGCCGGGCGCCGCGGCGGAGGCGCTTGCCGCCCTCGCTCGACGTCGACATAGGTCGGCCCGGCCACCGGGCTCGCCCGGTTGAAGCCCTCGACGCCCTTCACGGGCGCCACCTGCGCGAAGCCGGCGCGGCGCGACCAGGCGTAGACGGCCGACGCCTCGTAGCCGGTGTCGATCGCGAGCCGCGCCAGCCGCATGGCGGCGCCGCGCGCATGCGGCCAGGTCCGGCCGAGCAGATCGTCGAGCGCGTCCCATGCCTGCCGGTCGCCCGGCCCGTGCGGGATGACGACATGCTCGACGAGCCAGCTCTCGAGCCCGCGGCCCCAGGCCCAGACGTCGACCTCGATCCGGTCCTTCTGCACGTCGGCGCCGGCGGTCAGGAAGAGGCCGCCCGCGGGGACCGTGCCCGGACGTCCATTCCTCGCGCCGGTCGGCCAGCCGCTGCCAGTCCGGCGCCTCGCCGGTCTCGACCCAGGTCTCGCCGAGCACGGTGTTGCGGAAGACCCGCTCGGCCTCGTCGCTGCCCGCGGCCGCCTCCTTGTCGCGCGCGATGTCGGCCCAGCTCTTCCAGCCCGGCGGCGAATAGAGCGCCGACAGGTGGAAGCCGATCGTCCGCGGATCCTGCGCCACCGCCGTCGCCCGCCATTCGCCCGCGGCCAGCATCGCCGCCTTGTGGTGCTCGGGGACGACCTGATCGCAGTGCTCGCACCAGTACGCCGCCGTCTCCGGCCGGCCCTTCTCCCAGCGCAGCCGCTCGAAGCGCAGCCACTGCATCGCCCCGCAATGCGGGCACGGCACGAAGTAGCGCCGCTGGTCGGAGGCCTCGTACTCCCGCTCGATGCGGCTGACGCCCCGGATCGTCGGCGTCGACACCAGGAACAGCTTCCGCCGGTGCGCGAAGGTCAGCGACCGCGCCTCGGCGAGCCCGACCGGGTCGCCTTCCTCGTCGGCCGAGGCCGGATAGGCGTCGACCTCGTCGAGGAACACGTAGCGCGCCGGCATCGAGCGCAGGCCCACCGCCGAGTTCGCGCCCGTCATGATCAGCACGCCGCCCGGGAAATCCTTCGAGAGCTGCGTGTTGCCGCTGTCGCGCGAGCGCGCCGGGCGGACCAGCTCGCGGAGCGCCGGGCTCTCCTCGATCAGCGGCTCGATGCGCTGGCGCGAGTTCCGCTTGGCGAGCTCGACCGTCGGCTGCACCGCCAGCATCGGCCCCGGCGCATGGTGGATGCAGTAGCCAATGAAGCAGTTTCCACTCTCCGTGGCGCCCACCTGCGCCGCCTTCATGAAGACGATGCGCTGCGCCGGGTGGCCATGGCTCAGCGCGTCCATGATCGTCCCGCATGTACGGCGTGCGGTCCGTCCGGTAGCGGCCCGGCTCGGCCGAGGCGCGCGACGACAGCCAGCGGTGCTGGTCGGCCCATTCCGAGACCGTGAGCAGCGGGTCGGGCGTGAGCCCGCGGACCCATGCGCGCCGGATGTCCCGCTCGCCGTCGAAGCCGCCCGTCAGGCCCAGCCGCATCGTCAGAGGCCGATCGCTGGCTCCGCGAGCTCGGCGAGGTGGGCGCGGACATGGGGTTCCAGGATCTGCTGCATCGCGCCCGTGCCGACGGTGACCTCGCCTCCGCCGCTCAGCGCGGCCGAGAGGTCGGCCGCCATCAGCGCCGCGACGCGCGCCGGCCAGGTGACCCAGGCGTCCCGCTCCTGGCGGGCGAGCCGGAAGACCAGCGTCACCGCCCGGTCGCGCTCGACGAGCTCGCCCTTCAGCTTCGCCAGCCTGAGCTTCCGCTCCTGCGCCTTCAGCACCTCGTTCGCCGTCTTCGCCTGCAGGAAGGTCATGCCGCCGCCGGGCGCCGGCGCCGCCAGCCCGTTCTCGCGCAGCGTCTCGCCGACGGCGGAGACCGCGGTCTCCGGCACCGGCTTCAGCCGCTCGCTTCGGCGCATCGGCTTTCCGGCGCGGCCGGCTCTTCGACGGGTCGGTCGCGGCTGCGCGGCGGGCGTCGCTCGCGGCGGCGTCGATCGAGCCGTCGGCGTGCAGCACCAGCCGGCCGGACGCCTTCGCCTTCTGGATCGCGCCGCGCGAGAGCCCGGCATGCGCGGCGTATTCGCGCTCGCTCATCCCCTCCATGGCTGGCCGGAAAAAAGCAATATATGATCCACTTAAGTCGCTTGATGTATCGTCGCGGCTGACGCCTGTATG
>CAWGJU010000010.1:0-642301 GCA_963822985.1 uncultured Alphaproteobacteria bacterium
GGATGCGGTCCTGGAAGCGGCCGCGTTGCTTCGTGAGCCGCTGGAGCGCGTGGCTCTTGGCGGCGGGAATGTGCACAGGATCGAGACGCGCGGTCCCCCGAAGCCGGGCATGGCGGCCAGCACCTGGGCGTCGGCGAGGTCGGTCTTGGCGTGCTCAGAGAGGTAACGGCGCAGCGCCTTGACGCGCTTGCCCTTGACGCGCGCGACCTCGACGCTTGCATCCGCGAGCCGATGGGCGACGGGGAACCAGCTCATGCCGGTGGGCTCCATCACCGCCTGCACGCTGTCGGTGTCGCCGAGCCCGGCGGTGGTGCGGGCAACGAAGGCATCGAGGGACGCCGGGTCGTGCCGAAATCGCAACGGCGGGCCGAGGGGTCGGCCGTCGTCGAAAATCTGGGCGACATGATCGCCGCGAATGGCGAGATCGACACCGATGGTTCTGTGGGTCATCGCGAGGCTCCTTGGCTGGGAAAGAACCGCGCGCCGCTGGCACAGTCAGGTCCGTCATTCGTGGCCGTCGCGCCCGGCCAGGCCGCGCCGCCACAATCGTGTTACACTTGCCCCGGTCGGCGCGGCCGGGTGGGGCTGACTGCGTCACGGTCACGAGACGATCCTCGGATCTCTCAGGGTCTTCGGAGCCCGAACCGGCCTGGTTCGCGCCGACACCCTGACCCGGTTCCCGGCATGCCGGGAACCGGGTCCGATCCGCGATCACACCGCCGAAGCTAAGAACTCCTCTGACTTCCCCGTGGCATCAGACCCGGCGTCGCAATGGATACCTGTGGGTCATCGCGAGGCTCCTTGGCTGGGAAAGAACCGCGCGCCGCTGGCACAGTCAGGTCCGTCATTCGTGGCCGTCGCGCCCGGCCAGGCCGCGCCGCCACAATCGTGTTACACTTGCCCCGGTCAGCGCGGCCGGGTGGGGCTGACTGCGTCACGGTCACGAGACGATCCTCGGATCTCTCAGGGTCTTCGGAGCCCGAACCGGCCTGGTTCGCGCCGACACCCTGACCCGGTTCCCGGCATGCCGGGAACCGGGTCCGATCCGCGATCACACCGCCGAAGCTAAGAACTCCTCTGACTTCCCCGTGGCATCAGACCCGGCGTCGCAATGGATACCTGGGACTTCTCCGCCGCGGCCGGAGAAGCACATGACCCCGAACCCGGCGGACCGTGCCAGATGCTCGCGCAAGAAATCGAGGGTATCCGTGAACTGCGTGAAAATGATCGACTGGGCGTAGCCCCGCTCTCTCAGTTCCCGGACCTGCTCGACAAGCTGCATGGCTTTCGTGTCCACTGGCAGTCTGGCGACAGCCGCTAGGAGTTCAGCGATGTCCGCGCGCTCCTCCATCGCCAGCGCCTCGCGTTCCATGCCTTCTGCCTCATCGACGTCGATCTCTTCCCCGAACTCGGTCAGGTCCGCGATGTCCTCCTGCGACGCACCGAGGTCGAGCACTGGAGCTGCCGCGGCTGCCTGCGCCAGACGCTTTTCAAGTGTAGACGCCTCGCAGCTTCGTCTGAAGCCGTCGGCCCAGCTCGCTCGCCACCTCGTCGAAAGAATCCACTACGGCTCTACTCACCGAGTTCGTCCAACACGATCAGCGTGGGATCGCCGCGAAAAAGATCCTGGATCGTGTCAGCGCCAGGGGCGACGCGCGCCTCGTCCGAAGCTCGGACGCGATCGTAACCCTCCTTACCGGCGAGCATGAAAGCGATCTCGCCCCAAGGGGTATAGGGGTCAAGGCCGGCGAATACGTCGAGTCCGGGCTCGAGGACGTGATGAGCGACGGCAAACTGGTTGCGTCGGTCGACACTTGGCTTGAGAAGGGCGAGAACCGGCCGACGCTGCTGTTTGCCGTGAACAGGGCGCACGCGGCGCGGTTGCAGCAGGAGTTCCTGCGGGCCGGTGTGTCTGCCGGGTACTGCGACGCATAGCCGACACGCATCGTCCCGCTGATCGCCGGTCGGTTCGCCGGCTTAGGCCGGGCGGCATTGGTACCGCCCTCAGCCGTGTCGGGGTAGGATGCAAATTCTTTCGCGCTGGTCATTCGCGAGCATGTTGCTGTTGGGCGCTTCGGTCACCCTCGCCTTTTGTCCGCAGGCTTGGTCGAGCGCAGAGATTGGCACTCAGGATCTCGCGAGCGGAGCGGACTGGGCCGACCTCGTCGAAAGCTCGGATGAGAGCGGCTTTGCGCCTTTGTCTGGTGCTTGGCGCCTGAAGTTGCCGGACGACCATGGCGCGCATCCAGAAGCGCGCATGGAAACCTGGAACGTCACGGCGAACCTGCGCGACGCGGATGGTCGAGACCACGGGATGCAGTTCGTCGTGTCCCGCGTTGGGATCGTGCCCCAGAGCCCTGCTACCGGACAGGGTTCACCCTGGGCTCTTCGCGATCTCTACCGCGGGCATGTCGTCCTTGTCGGCCCGTCGGACCAGGCGACGGCAAGCGAGGAGCGGTTTCGCCGGGGATTTCCCGGCATTGCCGGTTTCAATGCTGCGGCGCGGGAACTGCGGCTCGATGATTGGTCGGCCGTCTTCGACAAGGACCATGGCAGCATTAGGCTTCGCGCCTCCGTCGGCGCGGCGGCACGTTTCGAACTCCTCCTGACGCTCGTCAAGCCGGCCGCTTCCGCGGCGCCGGAGGCAGGGGACGGACCGCTGCGTGGCTATTCGATCCCCCGGCTGGCAGTGGAAGGCCATATCGAGAGTGCGGGCGAGCGCATGGCGGTCTCGGGCCTGGGCTGGCTCGACCATGTCTGGGGCGAGCTGCCTCTGCCGGGCGGGCCGATCGCGTCGGACCGGCTTCAATTGCACCTGGACGACGGAACCGACCTGAACGTGATCCGGAGCCGGCGTCGCGATGGCGGCGGCACGCCGACAGTGCAGGGCTTCCTCGTGGCGGATGATGGCACCGTGGCGCGCCTCGGCGGCGACGGGCTGTCCATGGAGCCGACGCGCACCTGGTCGGGTGACGATGTGTCGTACCCTGTCGACTGGCGTCTCCAAGGCCCGTCCCTAGATATTCGAGTGACGCCTCTGGCGGACGACCAGGCACAGCAATTCGCTGAGCCGGTCTGGAGCGGTGCGGTCGTTGCCGAGGGGCGGTTGAATGGCGAGCCCGTCTCGGGCGCAGGCGCGCTGAACCTCACGGGATACGCTGAAAGATGACACTTTCGATCTGGCGCAGGGGACCGGCCATCGCCGCCATGGCTTCGCTTCTGCTTGTCGCCTGCAAGCCAGAGAGCGAGGTGAAGGCGGACGGCGCGCGTTTCCGGTCCCCCACCGGCCCGGTGGCCGCGACGCCGCAGCGGGAGGGAGATCCGGCAGCGGGATACCGAGCACTGGTCAACGCACCCTATGTCAGCTGCGGCGTGCCGTACGACGCCTACCGGCGCCTGAACGCGGAGACAGATTCCGCCGATCTGCTCCCGGGCCGCGAAGGTCGCAACGCGGAGCTTCCATACAACCTCACGGCGCACATGAACGATGACGGCGTGGAGATCGTGGCGTCGAATTGCCTGCTTTGCCATGCGTCCCGTTTCGAGGGGAAGCTGATCGTCGGGCTCGGCAACGAGTTCATCGACTTCACGAACGACGCGCGGGTGGCCGTCAACTCGGCCGGCGCCTACGTTCGGGGCGAGGCGGAGACCGCCGCCTGGCAGCGCTGGGCGGATCGGATCGACGGCGTCGCGCCGTACCTCCGGATGCGGACGGTCGGCACGAACCCGGCGACCAATCTGACATGGGCGCTGATGGCGCATCGTGACCCCGAGACGATGGCGTGGTCCGCGGAACCGCTGATCGAGCCGCCGCCGACGACGCCGTTGCCGGTCAGCGTCCCGCCCTGGTGGCGCATGAGCAAGAAGCACGCGATGTTCTACACGACGATCGGGCGCGGAGATCATGCGCGGTTCATGATCCTGGCCTCGATGTTCTGCGCCGAAACGGTCGAGGACGTCGAAGCCGCCGACGCCTACGCGCCGGACATCCGCGCCTTCATCGAAAGCGTGCAGCCGCCGGAGTATCCGTTTGAGATCGACATCGAGTTGGCGGAGCAGGGACGGGCGGTCTTCGAGGAGACGTGCAGCGGCTGCCACGGCACCTATGGGTCGGAGCCGAGCTATCCCAATCTCGTGGTGCCGCTGGAAGAGATCGGCACGGATCCCGAATACGCTCTTGCGGCGACGGACGGGCGCCGGGACCGCTTCTACGAATGGGTCGCACGCTCGCCCTTCAGCGTCGACGTGGAGACGGGGCCGGCCGCCGGCTACATCGCGCCGCCGCTCGATGCGGTCTGGGCGACCGCGCCGTATCTGCACAACGGGTCGGTCCCCGACCTCCGGTCGCTCCTCGACAGCCCGAGCAGACCCACTTTTTGGCGACATCGGACCGACCCGCGGACGTACGATTCCAGCGTCCTCGGATGGGAGCACGAGCGTCTGTCCAGCGGCCAGGACGGCGTCGCCGATCCCGACGCGAGAGCCCGGATCTACGACACCACGCTGCCCGGCCACGGCAATCGCGGGCACACATTCGGCGACCATCTCACGGAGCCGGAACGCGCCGCGCTCCTGGAGTACCTCAAGACGCTCTAGCGTTCCTGAGCGAAGACCTTGACGAGATCGGCCGGCGGCAGCGCGGCGAGCCGCCGGGCGGGCCACAGGCTCGCAGCCGCCGCCGCGAGCAGCGACAGCCCGCCGAGGACAGCCCAGTCGGCGGGGAAGACGTGCATCGGCAGCCGCCAGCCGAACGCCTCGACGTTGATGACGGCGAGCAGGATCCAGGCGAGCCCCAGCCCGACCGGCACCGCCGCCGCGAAGGTGAGCGCGGCGAGCGTCAGCGCCCTGAAGAACTCGAGCCATGCGAGCCGGGCACGAGTGAGGCCCATCGCCCAGACCGGCGCGAGCTGCGCCAAGCGCATCCCCGCGAGCGTCAGGAGCGAGGTGAGGATCGCCACGCCCGCGACGGCGAGCGTCAGGATGTTGAGGGCCGAGGTGACCGCGAAGGTGCGATCGAAGACGTCGAGCGATAGCCGCTTGAGAGCCGCCTGGTCGATCAGGTTCTCGGGCGAAAGGCCGAACTCGTCGACGAGGGCGTCAGCGAGCTCCTCTGGCCTGTCGGTGCGAATTCCGTAGTCCAGGCGCTCGACACCCTCGAACCGGTCGAGCTCGTCGATGCCGACGAGGACCTGGCCGACCGGGTTGCCATAGTCGGAGTAGACGCCCGCCACCTGCGTCTCCCAGCCCGGGAGCGCGAAGGTGTCGCCGGGGTCGAGGTTCTCCCGCCGGGCGAGCTGCTCGTTGACCAGCACGCCGTCGCCGCGCGCGACTCTGTCCCAGACGTCGGGGAGCGCCGAGAGCATTGGCCAGTTCTCGCGGTAGGTGGCGTGGTCGGCGACGCCGTAGATCTCGCCGGGCGCGCCGAGGATGCGGGCCTGCGTGCTCCAGATCGGCAGCACCGCGTCCGCGCGCCCGTCCAGCCATTGGACGAGCTCTCGGCCCTGCGCCTCGTCCGCGACGCCGACATAGAGTTCGGCGGCGAGCCGCTGATCGAGCCAGCCAGCGAAGGTCAGCCGGAACGACTGGACCATCGTGCCTACTCCGATGTTCGCGGCCAGCGCCAGGAGAAGCGCCATTAGCGCGAGGCTGAGGCCCGGGAGCTGCTGCCGGGTGTCGGCCCAGAACCACTCCGCGACCGGGCCCCACGCCAGCCGCGCGCCCGCCCAGAGGCAGAGCGCGAGCCAGAGTGGCAGCAGGAGCGCCGCGGCGACGAGCATGGCGCCGAGCATCAGGAACCCGGCTATCAGGCCGGAGCCGAGCCAGGCGAGCAGGCAGGCGGCGGCGATCAGGGCGAGGGCCGCGGCGCCCTGGAGCCGCAGCATGCGCTCTGAGGCGCGCGCCCAGGCGCGGGGCTGGGCGGGGGCGAGCAGCGGCAGGCGGGCGACCTTCCAGAGCGCCCCGACGCCCGCAAGCGCGGTGCCGGCGACGGCGATCGCCAGACCCGCCGCCCACCAGAGCGGGCGAAGCGTCAGCTCGCCATCGACGGATGCGCCGTAGACGCCGCGCAGCGTCGCCGCAACGTCGGGCAGCAGCGCCGCCGCGATCAACCCGCCGAGCGCGATCCCGACCGCGCCGGCGACGAGCGCGAACAGGAGCAGTTCGGCGCCGAGGAGGAGGACGAGCCGCGTCGCCGGAAGGCCGAGAGCGCGCAGCGTGCGGAATGTTGGCCGACGCTGCTCGAAGGCGAGGCCGACGGCACCGTGGACGATGAAGAGCCCGACCGCAAAGGAGAGCAGGCCGAAGGCTGTAAGATTGAGGTGGAAGCTGTCCGTCAGCCGCCCGATCTCGTCCCGCGCCTCCGGCTCCTGCAGATCGAGACCGGGGGCGATCTCTTCGAGCGGCGGGCGGCCGACGGGCTGCCCGGGCGGGACCAGGAGGCGGTCGAGCCCCCCCTCCGCTCCGAGCAGGCGGTCGGCGACGCCGATGTCGGCGAGGACCAGGCCCTGGGGCACCTCCGGCGCGACGACGACGGGCGGCAGGTCGGCGCCTTGCAGCCGCCTCGCCGTCCGCTCGTTGGCGAAGAGGCGGCCAGGTGTCCCGATCGCCTCGGCGGGCTCGAACTCCGTTTCGGTGGCGTCGTTGCCGACGATCGAGGGCGGGGGAGCGGCGAGCAGGTCGACGCCCAGGAGGCGCGTCCGACCGCCGCCGGGCAGGTCGAGGTCACCCTCGATGACGGGCGCCACCAGCCAACCCGCGCGCCTCAGCGCCACGTAGCTTTCGAGCTCCACCGGCTTACCGTCGCGCGCGACGAGCGCCGGCAGCTCGTCGCCGCCGATTGCCCGCGCGGCGGCGTCGTAGCTCGCCCGCGCCTCGGCATTGATCGCCTGGACGCCCGACCAGAGCGCGGTCGCCAGGGCGAGCCCGACGATGAGGGTCACGAGCTGCACAGGATGCCGGCGCCAATGCGACAGCAGGGCCTCGAGTGCGGCGCGGTTCATTCCGCGGCTCGCGCTCCGCTGTCGGCGCTCACGCGTCCGTGGCTGAGATGCACCCGCCGGTCGGCGCGTGCGGCAAGCCGGTGGGAGTGCGTGGCCAGGAGCAGCGCCGCACCGGCCTCGGCGACGAGCTCGAACATCAGGTCGATGACCTGCCGGCCGGTCTCCTCGTCGAGGTTCCCGGTCGGCTCGTCGGCCAGGAGAAGCTTCGGCCGTCCGGCGAGGGCGCGCCCGATCGCGACGCGCTGCTGCTGGCCGCCTGAAAGCTGCTCGGGGTACTTTCGCCGGTGCGAACCGAGCCCGAGGCGCTCGATGAGCTGCTCGGTTCGGGCACGGTCGTGGCGCCCAGCGAGCCGCGCCTGGAAAGCGATGTTCGCCGCGGCGTCGAGCGACGGCACCAGGTTGAACTGCTGGAACACCACGCCGATCGCCTCGCGCCGGATGCGAGCGCGTTCACGGTCGCCGAGCGTCGCGATCTCGGTGCCGCCGATCTCGATCCGGCCGCTGTCGGGCTCGTCGAGGCCCGCGACCAGGTGGAGCAGTGTGCTCTTGCCCGAGCCGCTCTCGCCGGTCAACGCGAGCGACGCGCCCTCGCTTAGCTCGAGATCGACGCCGCGGAGAACATTCACCGGCGCGCTCTCTCCGGCGAAGCTTTTGCGCAGGTCGCGGACCACCAATACCATCGGCACTGACATAGCCCTACTGCGCGTGAACGAAAGTTCGGATCTCGACGAGGCGCCGACAAAGCTGTCGGCTCATGCGTTCCGGCTGAGAGCGTGGCGCAGCCGAGACGACTGAGTGATTAGCAAAGAGCCGTCCGCCTTGCACGGGGGAGCAGGCCTCTTATCGCGCGCGAACATGGCGGTCATCCGGCTGCAGGGCTGAACTGCAGCGAGAGCGGGACAGCCCTCGGAAAAGCAGCGACGGCTGCCATGTCGCGACTAGTCGCGAACGGCCATCCGCAGCCGAAAAGAGACACAGGCAGAGGGTTCCAGTTCAATACAGACGCCACATCCATCATGGATCAGCAGCGTCTTCGGCCGGGTCGGAAAGGCGCCAGGCCCCGGCATCACCGGCCTCCGTGGTATGGCCGTCGCGCTCAACGCTCGCGGCGTCCCCACCGCCCGCGGCGGACAATTGCAGGTCGAACAGAAAAGACCCCCCGGCAGTGCCGGGGGCAGTTCGAAACGAGGGACCGGAAACCGCGGGTCACGCTCTGCCAGGAGAGGGCAACTCAAATACTCCCGCGGCGCAGATCACGTTGCAATTGCCGCGCCAATCGGCTCCCGCACCAGGCGAGCTACTCTCCTACTGCGCGCAGGTGTCTCGCCCGGCCGGCGCTTCCCAGATCAGAACATCGGTGCCCGATTGCGGCACCATAGCGACGGCCGCTGATCAGCGGCGGGTTCGCTTTGTAGCTTCAGGCTGCCTTCTTTGCGCGCGATCGCTTGGCCTTCGGCTGTGGCGCGGGCTCATCCTCGACGAGGCGCGGCTTGCGTCCGAGCCCGATCTTTTTGGCAAGCTCCTGGCGCTTCCTGGCATAGGCCGGCGCCACCATCGGGTAGTCGTGCGGCAGGCCCCACTTCGCTCGGTATTCGGCTGGCGTCATGCCGTACGACGTCGCAAGATGGCGCTTAAGCATCTTAAGCTTCTTTCCGTCCTCAAGGCAGACGATGTAGTCGTCGGTCACCGACTTCTTGGGGTTTACGGCCGGCTTCAGCTCAACCTCTGGCGCGGACGCAGGGGCACTCAGCCCGGTCAGCGCCGAATAGACCGTCTGAATAAGGCCAGGCAGCTCTCCCAGCGGCACCGGATTGTTCGAGACATGCGCGCTGACGATGTCCGAGGTGATCTGTAGCAGGTCGTCGTGATCGATGACACGATCGGTCATTAAGGTTTGCTCCTTCGTTTCGAGATGCGTGCAGCAGATCCGGGTACTCCGGGGTCTGCTTTTCGGGCGACGGGCCTTCGTTCGCCACGCGGTTCTTCGTTCTTCTGGCGCGTCTCTACCAGTTCGCACGACGGATGCAATGGATCACGCGAAGCTCCGTCAATACTATCTCTACGAGATGCTCGGCCTGGCGGCGATCCTGGCGCGCCTCGTCGCGACCGGGATGCAAGTGCCCGGCGTCGTCAGAGCCGGCCGGAACCGCATCGGCCTCTCGGAGACGGCGCGCCCCGCGATCGTCGTGCTCGACGCCGACGAGGCGGCCGAGGAGGAGGGACGCGCCAGCCGACCGGCGCACCGCCGCAACTCGTCGTCATCACGCCGGAGCTCTGCGTGCTTGTCGGACAAGGGGGGCCCGGCGATCGGCGCCGAGCTCAACGCGTTCCGCCGGCGGATGGTCTGTCGCGAGCTGACCGACGGTCCGCTCCTCGGCTCGGCCGGCCGAACGTGCTTCGTCCGCTATGCGCGGCTGCGCGATGCCGGCTCGGATCAGACGGGCACCAAGGCGACACCTGGATCATGAGGTAATTGCTGTTTACCTCTCCCGTGCTTCGGCCTTCGCCGCAGGCAGGTAGCGGTAGAGCGTGGCCGGCGAGCAGCCGATCCGCTTGGCGACCTCTTTGACGCTGATCTCCGGATTTGCGAGGAGGGATAGCGCGACAATGATGTCGCTCGCGCCCAGGGAGCGGGGTCGTCCGCCAACCCTCCCACGGGCGCGCGCCGCCTGAAGACCCGCTATCGTGCGCTCGCGGATGATCGACCGCTCAAACTCGGCAAGGGCGCAGAAGATCGTGAACACCAGCCGCCCGCCCGGCGTGGTGGTGTCGATCGCCTCGGTGACCGACTTGAACCCGATGCCCCGCTGCTCGAGCCCCTCCACGGTTTCCAGTAGCTGCTTCAAGCTGCGCGCCAAGCGATCCAATTTCCAGACAACAAGGGTATCGCTCTGCCTGACGTAGGCCAGGAGCGCCGCGAGCTACGGCCTGTCGCGCTGTGCGCCGCTCGCCTTTTCTGAGAAAATTTTCTCGCAGCCGACCTCGTTGAGCGTCCTGATCTGGAGGTCGGGATCCTGATCCTGGGTGGAAACACGCGCGTAACCGATGAGCATCCTTGAACTCTCTTCAAAAACCCAGCTCAGGCTCCCATGCGAGAGACGGCGTTTCAATAGACTCTTTTGAGACAATCATGCGGGTGGGGCTCGGTCGATCACCGCTCGTGAGGTGCCGAGCGGACGAATGCCGGACAGCCGCACATAGTGCCCCTGATGGAGAAGGCGCGGCCATGCTCGAGCGCCCGCGAGCTGACCAGGGGCGAGGGCATGATTTTCCCCAGCAGCCGCGACAGTCAGCCGTTATCGGACATGACGCTGTCGAAGCGCATGAAGGCGCTCGCGTTCAAGGACGCCGACGGACGCGATGCGGTGCCTCACGGCCTGCGCGGGTTTCAAGACCTGGTGCCAGGACCACACCGAAGTAGACCCGGCGCTGGCCGAGCGGGCCCTTGGGCATGCGGTCAGGGGCGACGTGCAGAAGGCGTACGACCGCGCCACTATGGTCGAGAAGCACCGCCGCCTCATGGCGCAGTGAGCCGATTACCTGACCGGCGCCGGCACGGGGCAGGTGGTGCAGCTGGCCGACCACCGCGCCTGAGGACACGCCATCGAGGTGCGATGATCGCTCGTCGCTGAACGCGCCTCGAGGACGGCGCCGTGGATGGGTTCGAGGGCAGATCGGGCCGGAGCCAGTGGGTCCGTCACCCGCCGAGAGGCGTCGCAGAGCGCGATCCGCTGCTGTCGCCTGCCCGGCGCCTCTGACGCGCCAAGGTCGCCATGCGACGGTTCCTACTCGGCTTTGGGGGTGTCACGAAGTCGGTGAGCGCAACCATCCATCTTTGTTCGCCCATTTAGCCGATCCCGGCCGCCGATGTCGCTCGATGCCGAGCGGACACTGGGCGGCCGGACCGTCTCGCCATGGCGGACGGAGGATAGGCAACTGGGGTCAAGTCCGAGAACCGCTGGAAATTTCTGTGACGGGTCGGGCCTGCTGAGAGGCTTCGCGGGTGGCGTTGGCGGTCTGATATTCGGCGAGGCCCGCCATCTCGACGGTGTCACGCCGGCAGATGCTCGACCAGCTCGATGATGATGCCCGAGGGGTCGCGGAGATAGCCGGCCCGACAGCCCGCGCCGGGGCCGCTGTCCACATCGGCGATCCGGCCCTGCGGCGTGGCTCCCGCCGCGAGAAGCCGCTGCCAGGCAGCGTCGATCCGCGCAACTGTGAAGCAGAGATGCGCCGTGCCGTCGGCGCCGGGGCTTGCCGGGGGCGCGGCCGTGCGGCCGTCCAGGTATTGGATCAACTCGACGTGCTGACCGTGCCCGTAGAGATGCGCGACCAGGAGCCAGGCATCCGCTACGCCGGTCACATCCGACTGCCAGGCGCCCGAGCGGGGCGAGACCGAAGCGGCGCGGAAGCCCATCGCGCCCGTCCAGAACCGGACGGCGGCCTCGATGTCCGGGATAGTGAAGCTGACATGGTCGAAGCCGAGGATCGTCCCCGCGTCGGCAGCGTCGGGCTCAGACATAGCCATAGGCGGTCCACCCGCCATTGACCTCGAGCACGTGCCCCGTGATATAGGCCGCGCGCGACGGATCGAGCAGAAATGCGATGCCCTCGGCCACCTCGTCCTCGCGTCCGTGCCGGCCAAGCGGCGTTCGCCGGTCGACCGCCCCCGCATCGTAGCCGCCTGCCGCCGCGAGCGCCTGGGTCGTCTCGTTCGTGATGTAGCCGGGCGCGATCGCGTTGACTCGGATGCCGAGCGGGGCCCATTCGACCGCCTGGAGCTTCGTCACGCTGATCAGCGCCGCCTTCGAGACGCAGTATGGCCCGCGGCCCGGCGCCGCGACCTGGCCCAGCACCGACGAGACGTTGACGATGCTTGCGCCGCGCGCCATGCGCGGCACGGCGGCGCGGCAGATCTCGATGGGCGCCATCAGGTTCACGTCGAGCACGCGTAGCCAGCGATCTGGGGTTAGCTCCAGCAGCGGCGCGTGGTCCCAGGCGCCCGCGTTGTTGACGACACCGTCGATCCCGCCCCAGCTTTGGCACATCGCGTCGAGGGCGCCAGCGACAGCCGCCGCGTCCGTGACGCTGCCGGCGACCGCCAGGCCCTGTCCCTCCGGCAGCGCCGCCGCGACAAGCTCCGCCGCAGCGCCGTCGAGATCGAGCACCGCGAGTTTGGCGCCGAGGCCGGCGAGGAGCCTCGCCGTGGTCGCCCCGATCCCCGCGCCGCCACCTGTCACCAGGATCCGGCGCCCCGCAAGTCCGTCGCTCACCAGTCGCTCACCTTCGGCAGCCGCCTCGCCCCCATTGCGCTCCCGGACAAGCGACACATCCTCCGCCCTGCGCCAAACACGCCCGAGCATCCACCGAGCCGCCCGCTCACGTCAACTGGAACGCCCGCGCATCAGGCGTCTTGCCCAGCCCGCGGCGATGCGTCATCTCGCGACGCGGAGCCGCATGGAGCCGGAGCGATGCAGGCAAATCTGTCGGCCGACGGCGTCGGATCGGAGGTCCGGTGCCCATGTCCGATCGAGCGCATCGAGGCAATCCCCTTGGTCGTGCCTAATGCCGACAGGAACGACCTCGACGGCCTGGTCGAGACGGTGCTCGTGCGCATCCACGACGCCGAGGGGCGTTGCGGGTTCGCCGAGACCGACGCGCCGCCTTCGCTGGTCCGCGCCTTCGTCGAGAGCCCGACCGCGCATGGCTGGAGCCGCGCCGTTGGCGAGATCCTGATCGGCGCCGACCCGGTCGAGACCGCGGCGCTCTGGCACCGCCTCTACGAAGGCACGTTCTGGCACGGCCGGCGCGGGCTGGGCCTGCACGCGATCGGTGCCATTGACATCGCGCTGCACGACCTTGCGGGCAAGCAGCTCGGCCTGCCGGCCTACAAGCTCCTGGGCGGGGCGCGGCGGCCCGACCTCATGCCCTACTGCACAATCTATCCCGGTCTCGCGCAAGGACGCACCGTGGCCGAGCTGATGCGCGAGATCGGCCGGCAGCTCGAGGCGGCGCTGGCCGAGGGGTTTCGCGCCGTCAAGATGGAGGTCCTGTTCTACGACCTCGTCACCGATGCCGAGCTGGTCGGGCTGATCCGCGAAGGGCGGCGGATGCTCGGCGACGGCATCCTGATGGGCGTCGACTTCGGCTATCGCTGGTCGCACTGGCAGGATGCGCGGCGCATCCTGGCGCAGCTCGAGGATTGCGCCATCCGCTTCGCCGAGGCGACGCTGCAGCACGACGACCTCGATGGACATGCGCGCCTGGCGGCCGTCAGCCCGATCCGGGTCGGCGGCGCCGAGGCAGCGGCCGGCCGGCACGAGATCCGCGAGTGGATCGAGCGCGGCCGCGTCGAGGTGGTGCAGCCGAACGTCACCCGCTCGGGCGGACTGACCGAGAGGCGGCGGGTCGCCGAGCTGGCCGAAATGCACGGGGTCGAGGTCATCCCGCATGGCTGGAAGACCGGCATCACGGCGGCCGGCATGCACTTCCAGGCGGCGTGCCCGGCCGTGCCGCTGATCGAATACGTCTCGCCCGCCGTCTATCCCAGCCTGCTCCGCCGCGAGCTGACGAGCCCCGAGCCGCGGGTCATCGAGGGGCGTATCGGGCTGCCGGACCGCCCCGGCCTTGGGATCGAGCTCAACGAGGAGCTCGTCGCCCGCCTTCGCACCGATGCTCAGGCGACGGCGTAGTTGCGCACCACCTCTTCGTCGATGGTGACCCCGAGGCCGGGGCGGTCGGGCGCTTCGATGCGCCCGTCAGGGCCGATCGGGAAGCGCTCGCGCGTCAGCTCCCAGCGGAGCGGCGACTCGCTCGTCGAGTACTCGCAGGGCTCGTCGTCGCGGTGCTGCGCCAGGAAGGCGAGGTTCGCCGCGATCGTGATGTTCGACTTGTAGCCATGCGTCACCACGCGTTTGCCGCGGGTGTCGGCCAGGCGCGCCAGCCGCATCAGCTCGGTGACGCCGCCCACCATCGTCACGTCGGGCTGGGCGATGTCGATGCGGCCGACCTCAAACATTCGCTCGTACTCGGCGCAGGTGGTCAGCCCGAGGTCGCCGCCGCCGATCGGCACGCCCCAGTCCTGGAAGCGCGCATGCCCCGCCATGTCGTCGAGCGGCAGCGGCGCCTCCAGCCAGGCGAAGCCGTTGTCGCGGAAGATCGGCATGAGCGGCAGGCCCTCTTCCGCCTGGCTCCAGGCGGTCGCCGCGTCGCACATCAGTCGGATGTCGGGCCCGACATGCTCGCGCGCCGTGCGGATCAGCCGCTCGGTCAGGTCGAGGTCGTCGCGCCAGAACGGGTCGGCGACGATCTTGATGGCGCGCAGGCCCAGGCGCAACCCGCGGTCGATGCTGCGCCGCATCTCGTCGGGCGTGGCGCCCAGCGGGTAGACCGTGCCGTAGGCCAGCACCCGGTCGCGCCGCTTAGACCCGAGCAGCGCGTGCAGCGGCTGGCCCAGGGCCTTGCCGCGCAAATCCCACAGCGCGATGTCGACCGCCGAGATCGCGTGGATCACAGCGCCCCGTCGGCCGTAATAGGAGGTGGCGTCGTACATCTCGGCCCACAGGGCCTCGACATCCGTAGGGTCGCGCCCCAGCAATACGCATTGCAGTCCCATGGCGTGGGTGTGCGAGCGGCGCGCCTCGATGATCGCGCGGATCACCGACGGCACGCTATCGACCTCGGCGATGCCGTTGAGGCCCGCATCGGTGTGCACCCGGACGATGCAGTTGTCGTAGGACCCGTCGAAGGTCAGGCCCTGCCAGCCCGGCACGCACAGCTCTGTGACCTCGATTCCGGTGATCCTCATCCGCCCCTCTCGCCCCATAGGCCGCCCCGAAGGCCCGTGACATGCGTATGACTTGCGTACCGCAAGCGTACCGCATCCGTGCCGACACTCATGGGGCTTGACCATGCAGGCCTGCCAGCGCATCCAGCAGGTCGTCGGCGGTGAGTTCGTCCCGCAGGTGACCCTCGACGAGCGGCCCGGCCGCCGCCTGGAAGGCGAGATAGCCGTCATGGCTCGGGCGGGTCCAGGCCAGCTCCATGGTCCTGCGGGTCGCCGAGAAGGCGCCGCCGAAGCGCGCGTCGATCCCGGCATCCTGCCAGCACTCGATCCGGGCTGGCTGGCCGTGCGCCAGCGCGAAGGCGGCCTGGGTCGCGGGCTCGGAGAGGAACCGCGCATAGGTGAGCGCCGCCTTCGGGCGCGCGCAGCTTGCCGAGATGCCGAGGCCGGTGCCGCCGATGGTCGAGCCGTGCGGCTCGTGGCCAGTGACCGAGGGCAGGTCGTGGAAGCGCAGCGGCCGGGCGCGGTCCGCCTCGGCATAGGTGGCATAGCAGTAGACGGCCGGGCAGTAGACCAGGTCGTCGCGCGTCGACATCGCCTCGTGCAGGTCGATGCTGTTCCAGTCGAGAACGCCGGCAGGGCAGAGCGTGACGAGCGCGCGCAGCCGGGCGAGCGCGGCGAGGCCGGCCCGTCTGTCGCAGAATGGCCAATCGGGGTGGGTAGCGCAGGGCGTGCCTGCGCCCGCCATCAGCGTGAAGAAGGTCATCAGCGCGTGCACGCCGGACAAGCCGATGGCGAGCCGGAGACCCTCAAATTCACCAACATCGTGCCGGAGGGGGCGACTGCCGACGAGCTGCGGCTGAAGGGCGACGGCACCGGCCCCTTCGTGCAGGAGCAGTTCGAGCCGAACGCGCCCGTGCGTATCCTTCGCGCCAACCCGAACTATTGGGACGAGGGCAAGCCCAAGGCGGAGTGCCTTAAGATCACCGTGGCGCAGGAGCCGGTGGCCGCGGTCGCCGCCATCAAGTCGGGCCAGGTCGACCTCGTGCTGAACGTCGACCCGACGGGCATCCCGGCGCTGCAGGGCGACGACAGCGTCACGCTGCTCGAGACCGGCGCCTCGAACTCGATGACGATTTCGATGTGGGTGGACGCGCCCCCCTTCGACGACCCCAAGGTGCGCGAGGCGCTGAAGAAGGTGGTCGACCGGCAGGCGATGATCGACACCGTGCTGCTGGGCTATGGCGAGCCGGGCGCCGACAACCCGGTGCCGCTCGGCAGCCCCGCCTCGTTCGTGAAGGATGCGCCGAAGCAGGACATTGAGGGCGCGAAGAAGCTGTTGGCCGAGGCAGGCAAGGAGGGGCTGAGCTTCGACCTCTATACCGCCGAGGGCGTGCCCGGAATGGTCCGCATGGCCCAGGTCTATGCCGAGCAGGCCAAGGCGGCCGGCATCGAGATCAACGTCATCGTGACGCCGGCCGAGAGCTTCTGGGACAATGTCTGGCTGCAGAAGCCGATCGTGACCTCGGCCTGGTCGATGCGGCCGCCGGGCGAGGGCCTGGCCGTCGCCTATGTCCAGGACGCCAAGTGGAAGGAGACACATTGGGAGCGGCTGGACTATGACGCGCTGCTGGCCAAGGCGAACGCCACCGTCGACGAGGCCGAGCGGCTGAAGCTCTTTCAGCAGACGGGCGAGCTGCTGGCGACCGAGGGCGGCCTGATCCTGCCGATGTTCGTTCACCAGGTTCTGGCCCTGCGCAAGGGCTGCGAGGGCTATGAGCCGCGGGCGCAGAACTTCAACCTGAACTTCGAGAACCTGCACTGCGAGTGATGCCACGGCCGTCCCGAACCTCGTCATCGCCCGGTCGACCGGGCGATCTCCCGCCCAGAGGATGCCGGGTGATGCCGGGGACATGCCGGGGCATGACGGGCCTTTGCCATTGCGCGCCGGCATGAGCGGAGGGGGCCGGCGAGCCCGGCCCCTGCAAGCCGCCTGCGGCTGAGGCGGCGGAGGGCGGTGGCCGAAGGGCGGCCGGTGGGCGGTTGACCGGGAGAGCGAGATGCTGATCGCCCGACTGATCGCCGGGCGCGTGGTGATGGCGCTGTTCACGCTGTTCCTGGTCTCGCTGCTGATCTTCTCGGTGCTCGAGATCCTGTCGGGCGACGTCGCAACCCGTATCCTCGGCCGCGACGCGACGCCCGAGTCGATCGCGACGCTGCGCGCCCAGATGCAGCTCGATGCGCCCGCGCTGGTCCGCTACGGGAACTGGCTGGCGGGCGCGCTGAGGGGCGATTTCGGCACGTCGCTGGTCAGCGGCCGCGCCGTCGGCGACATCCTCGGCCAGCGCGTGGTCAACACCGCGTACCTCTCGGTCTATGCCTTCCTGCTCTACCTGCCGCTGGCCATCCTGCCGGCGATCCTGCAGGCCGTGCGCCGCGACGGCGCGCTCGACCATGCGCTCTCGGTCGTGACGCTGGTTCTGCTGTCGATCCCGGATTTCCTGCTGGGCACGCTGCTGCTGCTGCTGTTCGTGCTGGCGATCCCCGTGCTGCCGGCGATGTCGACGGTCGACGACAGCTCCGGCGCGTGGGAGTATCTGCGCGCCATGACGCTGCCCGCGCTGACGCTGGCCATCGTCATGTCAGTCTATGCGGTGCGCATGCTGCGCGACAACCTGATCGAGGTGCTGGACGCCGACTACATCCGCATGGCCGAGCTGCGCGGCGCGCCGGCGGGACGCGTCGTGTGGCGGCACGCGCTGCCGAACGCGCTGGTGCCGACGCTGAAAGTCACGGCGCTGAACCTCGCCTATCTGGTCGGCGGCGTCGTCGTGGTGGAGAAGGTCTTCGGCTATCCGGGCTTTGGCAGCCTGCTGGTCGATGCGCTGCAGCTGCGCGACTTTCCCGTCATCGAGGCGACCGTGCTGCTGGCCGCCGCCGTCTACATCGCCGCCAACTTCCTTGCCGATGTCGGCGCGACCGTCTTCAACCCTAAATTGAGGACCGGATGATGGCGGCCGCGAGCGGCGTCGGCCAGCAAATCGGGCGCGAGGGGCGCCTCGCCTGGATCGGCCGCACGCCGCTCAGCCTGCGCATCGGTGCGGCGATCCTGGCGGTGCATGTCTTGGTGGCGGTCACGGCGCCGTTCTGGGTGCCCTATGGCTATTCGCAGATGGGTACCGGCATGCCGCTGGCGCCGGCGAGCTGGGGGCACCCCTGCGGCGTCGATCAGCTCGGCCGCGACGTCTTCAGCCGGGTGATGTACGGCGCGCATATCGTGCTGGCGCTGGCGCTGTCGGGGACGGCGCTGGGCCTGGTCGTGGGCGCGCTGGTCGGGCTGTGGTCGGGCTATGTCGGCGGGCTGGTCGACACGGTGGTGCAGCGGCTGCTCGAGGTGCTCATCTCGATCCCGTTCCTGGTGATGGCGCTGCTGGCCATGGTGGCGGCGGGGCCGGAGCTTTCGGGCGACCCGGTGCTGGTCGTCTTCGTCGTGGCCTTGGTCTATGCGCCGCGCATCGCGCGGATGGCGCGGACCGCGGCGGTTGAGATAGCGACGCGGGACTTCGTCACCGTCGCGCGGCTGCGCGGCGAGAGCGCCTGGTCGGTGATGCGGCGCGAGCTGCTGCCGAACGCCACCGGCGTGCTGCTGGTCGAGTTCGCGCTGCGTGCCGGCTATGCGCCGGTGCTGATCGGCTCGCTGGGGTTCCTGGGCTTCGGGCTGCGCCCGCCCACGCCCGAATGGGGGCTGATGATCAGCGAGAACCGCTCGCTGCTGCTGATCGCGCCGGCGACGGTGCTGGGGCCGGGCTTCGCGCTGGCCTCGCTGGTGGTGGGGCTCAACCTCTTCACCGAGGGGCTGGCGCGCATCCTGGGGCGCACGGTGCGGCTGGGCAGCCAGCAGTGACGGGCCCGGCAGAGAAGGGGCTGGTCCAGGTCCGGGGCCTGACCCTGTCCTACCGCACGGGCGGCGTCTCGACGCGGGTGCTGCGCCGGGGTCTCGTTCGAAGTCGGGCGGGGCGAGGTGCTGGGGCTGGTCGGCGAGTCCGGCTGCGGCAAGTCGACGGTCGGCTTCGCGCTGCTCGGCTACCGCTTCGCGGCGGCGCGGATCGAGAGCGGGGCCGTGCTGTTCGACGGCCGCGACCTGCTGGCCGAGCCGCGCGCGGTGCTCGACCGGCTGCGCGGCGACCGGATCGGCTTCGTGCCGCAGAACCCGACGATGGCGCTGAACCCGGGGATGCGCGTCGGGAAGCAGATGGCGGAGACGCTGTTTCTGCATCGCCGCGCGGCGGATGAGGCGGCGGCGACGCGGCGCACGGCCGAGCTGTTCGAGCTGGTCGGATTGCCCGATCCCGTCCGCATCGGCCGGCGCTATCCGCACGAGCTGTCGGGCGGCCAGCAGCAGCGCGTCTGCATCGCCATGGCGGTGGCCTGCGAGCCTGACCTGATCGTGCTGGACGAGCCGACGACGGGGCTCGACGTGACGACCCAGGCGCAGATCGTGGCGTTGCTGGCGGATCTGCGGGCGCGGCTCGGCACCTCGATGCTCTATGTCACGCATGATCTGGGGGTGCTCGGGCAGATCGCCGACCGGATCGGGGTGATGTATGCCGGCCACCTGGTCGAGCTAGCGCCCGCCCGGGTGCTGTTCGCGGCGCCGGCGCATCCCTATACGCGGGGGCTGATCGGCTCGCTGCCACGGATCGAGTTGCCGGACGGCACGGGGCGCCGACCGCTGCCCGGGCTGCTGCTGCGCCGCGAGCTGCCGCCCGGCTGTCCGTTTGCCCCGCGCTGCGAGCATGCCCAAGGCTCGTGCGCCCGGAACGTCCAGCGGCAGGAGATCGTGGCGCCGGGGCACGCCGTCGCTTGCCAGAGATGGCGCGAAATCGACGCGGAGGAGCCTGCGGCGCTGCCCCCCGCCGTGCCGCGCGGGATGGGTGAGGCGGCCCCGCTGCTGGCCCTCGACGCGGTCATGATCGCCTATGGCGCAGGCCAGGGGCCACTCGGCCGTCTGCTCGGCCAGCGCGGCAGCACGGTCGTGCGCGACCTCTTGCTCGATATCCGGCGGGGCGAGACCTGTGCGCTGGTCGGTGAATCGGGCAGCGGCAAGTCGACCGTCGCGCGTGCGATCAGCGGCCTGCTGCCGCCAGTCCGGGGCGCCATCGCGCTCGACGGCCGGGAGCTCGCCCCGCGCATCGCCGACCGCACGCCCGAGCAGCGGCGCGCCATCCAGTACATCTTCCAGAACCCCGACGCCTCGCTGAACCCGCGCGCGCGGATCGGCACCATCCTCGCCCGCCCCGCCGCCATGTTCGGCGCTGCGGGCGGCGATACGGCCCGCGTGGTCTCTGCGGCGCTGTCGGACGTCCGCCTCGACGCCGGCTATGCGGCGCGGTTTCCGGACGAGCTGTCGGGCGGCGAGCGCCAGCGGGTCGCCATCGCGCGCGCGCTGGTCGCCGGGCCCGCGCTGTTGCTCTGCGACGAGATCCTCTCGGCGCTCGACGTCTCGGTGCAGGCCAGCATCGTCGAGCTTCTGCGACGGCTGCGCGCGAGCGGGACGTCGCCATGCTGTTCATCAGCCATGACCTCTCGGTGGTGCGCACGCTGGCCGAACCGGGTGGGCGTGCTCAATCGGCGGCGTGCTGATGGAGGCGGGCCCCGTCGAGGCGATCTTTGCGCCGCCGTTCCACCCCTACACGCTGACGCTGATGGAGGCGGTGCCGCGGATTGGCGCCGAGCCGCGCGCCGCGCCCGAGCCCGCCTCGACCCGCATCCCCGGCGCCGCCTGCGCCTTTGCCGGCCGCTGCCGCTGGCAGAGGGGCGAGACCTGCGTGCGCGACGCGCCGCCCGTCCGCCGCACCGGCGAGGGCCTGGCCATTCGCTGCCATCTCCCGCTCGACGAGCTGCGCCGGCTGACCGGCGAAGCCTTGCCCGCCCTGGAGACCGCCAAATGAAGATCGCCGAGATCGAGTGCTTCGTGCTGCTGGTGCCCGACTACAGGGCCGAAGCCTGCTGGTCGGCGCAGGACAACCTCGTCGTCCGCATCCACACCGACGAGGGCCATGTCGGCATCGGCGAGACCGACACCAATCCCTGGGTCGCGCGCGCTATGATCGAGGCGCCCGGCACCCACATCATGGGCCTGGGTCTGAAGGAGATGCTGATCGGCGCAGGACCCGCGCGACGTCGAGGGGCTGTGGGAGCGGCTCTACACGGGCTCGGCGATGACAGGGCGCCGGGGCGTGGGCATCTGCGCCATCGGCGCGCTCGACATGGCGCTGTGGGACCTGGTGGCAAGATCGACGGGCAAGCCGGTGCTGGCAGCTTATGGGCGGCGCCGCCAACCGGACCATCACGCCCTATGCCTCGCTGCTGCCCGAGGGCGATGACCTCGAGACCTATAGCCGCGTGCTGCGCGAGCGCGCGATCGCGGCGCAGCAGCTGGGCTTTCGCGCCGCCAAGCTCGAGATCTGCCTCAAGGGCCCCTACGTCACAACTCGTTGCAGGTCGAGGACGACCGCGAATGTGCGGCCATAGTGCGCAAGCGTGCGCGCAGGCCGTCGGCCCCGACATGGTGCTGATGGTCGACGTCGCCTATTGCTGGCGCGACTGGAGGAGGCCTTGCGCGCCATCGAGATGTTCGCGGACCAGGATATCTATTTCGTCGAGACGCCGCTGCCGAGCGACGATGTGGAGGGCTATGCGAAACTGTGCGCTGCGTCGCCCATCCGGATCGCGCTGGGCGAATGGCAGAAGACCCGGTTCGAGTTCCTCGAGTTGATGGATCATGGCGCACATCGACGTGATGCAGCCCGATGTCGGGCGGGTCGGCGGGCTGACCGAGGCGACGCGCGTGGTCGCTGCACGCCGCGCGACCGCGGCCTGCTCGTCGTGCCGCATTGCTGGAAGTCGGCGATCGGCATCGCCGCTTCGGCGCATCTGGCTGCCATCGCGCCGACCTGTGCCTATATCGAGTTCCTGCCGCGCGAGCTGGCCGATTCGGCGCTGCGCCGCGAGCTCTGCTCCGACGAATTGCCCGTCATCGACGGGCGGATCCCCTTGCCCGACCGCCCGGGTCTCGGCGTTACGGTCGACGAGGCCGCCCTCGAGCGGTTCCGGGTCGGCTGAGGAGGGCGCGATGAAGATCGAGAGCGTCGACTTCTTCTATGTCGCCATGCCGGTCGTCACCGACGAGGGCGACGGCAGCCAGGACGCGCTGCTGGTCCGCGTCGAGGCCGGCGGCCATGTCGGCTGGGGCGAGTGCGAGGCCTCGCCCCTCGCTTCCATCGCGGCCTGGGTCGCGCCGATGTCGCACGGCGCCTGCCGGCCGGTGCGCGACTCGGTGCTCGGCCGGCCGATCGACGGCCCCGAGGACATCGCCCGCATCGGCGCCGAGGTCGCCTGGGACAGTATGGACCTGCTGCAGGCGCCGCACACACTGTCGGGTATCGAGATCGCGCTCTGGGACCTGCTCGGTCGGGCGTGCAGCGAGCCGGCCTGGCGCCTGCTGGGCTACGACCGCTCGCACCCCAAGCTGCCCTACGCCTCCGTCCTCTTCGGCGACACGGCCCAGGAGACGCTGGAGCGCGGCCGCGCCATCCGCGCCCGCGGCTTCGCCGCGGCGAAGTTCGGCTGGGGCGCCTATGGCCGCGGCACGGTGGCGGAGGATGCCGACCTCGTCATGGCGGCGCGCGAGGGGATCGGCCCGAACGCCGCGCTGATGGTCGATGCCGGCCAGATCTTCGGCGAGGACGTCGAGGCGGCCACCGCCCGGCTGCCGGTGCTGGAGCAGGCCGGCGCCGTCTGGCTGGAGGAGCCGTTCCACGGCAGCGCCCACGAGGCCTATGCCGCGCTCGCCAGCCGCCTGGGCGGTCGCGCGTAAAGCTCGCCGGCGGCGAGGCGGCGCACAACGTCCACATGGCGCGCCACGCCATCGACTACGGCAAGGTCGGCTTCGTGCAGATCGACTGCGGCCGGATCGGCGGCATCGGCCCGGCCAAGGCGGTCGCCGACCACGCGGTGGCGCGCGGCGTCACCTATGTGAACCACACCTTCACGTCGCACCTTGCGCTCTCGGCCTCCCTCCAGCCGTTTGCCGGCCTGGCCGACCACCGCATCTGCGAGTACCCGGCCGACCCAAAGCTCCTGGCCATCGAGATCACAGCCAACCACCTCGACCGCGGCGCCAATGGCGAGATCGCGGCACCCGACGCGCCGGGCCTCGGCATCGAGGTCGACGAGCCGGCGATCGCCCGGTACCTGCGTTCGGTCGAGATCCGCGTCGCAGGCGAGACGCTGTTCTAAAGCCCCCGTCGTAGCCCGAGAGAAAATGAGGCGGTCCGGGCGCCTCCCTGCTGGTGCCTACTCGTAGGTCTCGATCAGGTCGGCCGAGGTGGAATAGCCGATCTCGTCAAGATCGGTGCCGGTCACGGCCGTGCCGAAGGTGCAGGTGACGTAGACGGCGTCGAACATGCCCCTGTTCAGATAAGGCTCAGCCGTCGTGACGAAGACGGCCCGCCTGGCCGTCGCCTGGTCTGTCGCAGCAGCCGTATCCGAAGGTCTGGGTCCGGGCAGCCGAACATCTCTTGCTGGAGATCGAGCAGTAGGCCCGGCGCCCTCGCCTCACCCGCGAGCTGCGTTGTCAGCGCGCCGGAGAGACGTCGTGGAGCGCCCTCACCGGCATTGGCTCGCACATGACCAGCCGAGAGCGTCGGGTGGGCGTGCGACGCCTTCTTGGGGCTCGTGCGCTGCCACGGCCGCGCACCGCAACGAACGACGGTCGCCCGCGGTGTCAATGCGGCTGGGCGAGATAGCGGTGCCGCGTGAAGGATGGGCAAGGCGGCCCACCTTGCAAAGGGCGTTCACATTGGACCGCAGCAGGTCGCCGGTCGCAGGGTCGCCGATGCGGACGAAGCCGCCGCTCGCCGTGCCCGCAAGTCTGGTACCGCGAGTGCTGCGCCCATCCGTAGCGGCCCCACGCACAGCGAAATCGAGCGGAGCGACTTGTCTCCCTCATGCCTTCGGCCCGATGGTCGGACCGATGAGGAAGCGTCTCGCCCGCGAAGGGTCGCGAAATGCGTGTCCGAGGGCGTCGGGCAGGGCGCGAAAACGCGGCCAGCCCATCCGCCCCCCGGCGATGCGGCGGCATGTCCAAGCCAGATCGCCAGCGAGTCGGAGCGGCGCACCGAGCACCGGATAGAGAAGCGGCGCCAGACGGCGGCGATAGCGTATTGTCTGAATAATCGTCCGGTCGCGGCGAGGGCGCGGCACGTGGCCTCCGAAGAGGCGCTCTGCCATCATGATGGCGTCCTCGAGCGCGTCGCGCTCGCGCCAGCGGCAGGGGGTCGCACGCAGGGCGCGCCAGTCGACATCGCTGCGGAGCATCCGGAAGATGTCGTGAAGGTGCCTCAGATCGACGCTTCCCCGCCAGTCATCGCCCTCCTTGATGTGATCGTGGATGACGAGCTGGAGGATGCGCAGGTGCTCGACCGGCACCCGGACGCGGGCGCTCCCAAGGACAGTTTCGATCGCTCCCGCCTCGATGCCCGCGAGGCTCTCATACCGCCCTCCCGGGCACGGCCAGCCATGAAGCTCGAGCGCGCCGACATCACTGGGCCTGCAGAGGAAGGCGGGGTGATCCGCGTTGAGCTCGCGGTAGCCGAGCGTGGACATGACCTCCCGGCCTGCTGCCAGCTCTCCGTGGCGGTCCGGCAGGAGGATGTCGATATCCGTGAGAAGCCGCGCGCCAAGCCGGTCTCCGCGCTGGCGGACAAGGTCCACCGCCCCCTTCAGAAGCGTTGGAACGATGCCGACCGCGTTGAGCGCCCGCACGGCCTCCCGGAGCTGACACCTCAGACGGCGGTTGCGCTCGATGTTCCGCGCGTGGAGGAAGCCGAGATAGTCCCGAACCTCGTCCGGGACGGCGGTAAGGAGGCCGGCCTCGCCCAGCGATACGAACATTTGCGGCGTCATCCAGCTCCGGTTCGCGAGGAGAAGGACCGCGTCCCAGTCGACGCGCTCCGATAGCTCGCCCCGGATGCAGGCGGCAAGGGCGATGGCTGGCGGAGGAGCCCTCACGGGTCCAACTCCCGGCAGGCTCGGACGACAGCGGCCACGGCCTCCGTCACAGTGCGGCGGGAGAGAGCGTAGCAGCGCGCGTTCCCGACGAGAGTGACGAGCGCGGCGAAAGCATCCTCGCTGAGACGATCGCCTGGCGCCGAGGCGCCGGCGAGGAGGACGGCGAGCGCATCCATCCGGCCGATCGGCGTCAGCCCGCACCGTGCGCCATCCTGGTCGGACAGGACGACAATGCAGCCGACCGGGTGACGCGCGCTCGTGACCCGGCGCCCCAGGGGCATATAGCGGATTGCCCGTCCGTCGGGACGGCGGTGGACTGTATCGCCCCCCGCTGCGCAGAGTTCCTTTTCCAGAAGCGCCCACGCGCCTTCCTTCAGCCCCGGCCGTAGCGGCACGCCCCGGGCCACGCCATCGGCATCGAGAAGGACGACGTCGTCGGCGGCGAAGCCGTGGCCCGCGGCGAGCAGAGCGACGGCGAGGGTGCTCTTGCCGGCCCCGGGCGGCCCGGTGACGAGCAGGAAGCATCCATCCACGACCAGCGCCGCGGCATGCAGCGCCAGAACCTGGGAGCCGTGCTCTAGCACCTCAGCAAGCAACTGCAGCTTGATGGCGGGCACGACCTCCTCTCTTGCGCAGCGTCGCACCAGCCGCCGTCCCCGCCTGAGTACGAACGCGCCGCGTCGCGCTGCACTCGTAGCAGATTGGGTTCGCACCCCGGCGGCTCCCGGGGATTCGCCGCGCTCGCGCACGGAAAGGACGACCTGCGGATCGCGGCGGGAGCTCGGGAATTGCACGAGGTATGGCCACACTTGGCCCGAGAGCGCGGGACAGACGGTCAGCCTTACGGCCACAGACCCGATGACGAAGCTCCGCGACACCATTGGCCCGACGGGGCGGTCAGGCGTCGGAACATGCTCGGCCTCGGTTGCCGCCTCTGTCGCTGCCTCCTCCGACCCGCGGATCAGGCCCGCCCGCGCCCACATGGCCAGCACCTCGGCCACGGCGCCGTCTGCACCCGGCTCGCCCGATCCATGGAGCGGCAGGCCCGCTTCGAGACGCCTCCACAGCTCGGTGGCGCCGTCGTTGAGCGCGACGAGCGTCTGCGCCTCCTCGCTGAACAGGACGGTCTGACGCTCGATCTCCGCCTTGCGGACCCGGGTCGTCCTCCAGGTCATCCGAGCCGGCGAGCCTAGCGGCCTACCCGGCCGGGCGGCGTGCCTCCCTGGCCTGGGGGTTGCCCGCCGCCGCGTCCGGGCGCGGATCCACTGCGCCCCGGCGAGCCGCCGGAGGCGGCGATGGCTCTCGACGACAATGTCGTGGAGAGCAGCATGGTGACGGCGGGAGGCGTCAACGCAGCGAACCGGCCGCACCGTGTGAGAAATTCCCGCCTCTCTATATCCTCCGAAGTCGTTGGCTCAGTAAGGTCGGGCTTCTTGTTCATGGTCACTCATCTTCCGCGTGCATCCACTCACTATCTGTAACAGAAATCCGACCGAGTCCTCCCCACTCCAATAAGCGTAGGAGATACCTCGAAAATGGTATGATGTCGGCTGCCTGTGCCACCCGCCTGCGCTTAGGGGCTGTAGCGTTTCGCTCCATGACCGATGCGCAAATCCCACTCCCGCCTGTTTGGCCGGATGAGCGGGTGCGGGGGGCGAAAGAAACGCAGACATGCAGCAGACATGCTGCACGAGAAGTGCTGCGTGACCGCCCCCCATCTGGTTCTATCAATTCGATCCCACCGGGTGGGAGAAGCGTCGGGTGTGCTCATGCCATCAAGGCGGGCTGGGATTTTCCAGATCAGCCTGGGAGCTGCGATCGGGAAAGGGCGATAGGAGGTCCGCAACGGGCTCGACCCGGTCGTCCGGGGATCGGCAGGAGATGAGGGTGAAGCCGACGTTTCGCGGTCAACTCAGCTGGCCTACCAGACCCGCTGCCTCTCCCATTCCACCGGAAACCCCATTATCATTCCCGACATCGTGACACCCTCCTGCTGCCGCCCATCCATGATCGCCTCGACAATCTCCGGCGCGAGCAGCGTCAACCGCAGCATGCGGCAGAGACGGGATCGGTCGATCTTCTCGGCCGCGGCGAGCCTGGTGATGCTGCCGCACTCACCGTTCTCCAGAATGCGCTGGCAGCTCTATGGCTCGGGTTCGTCCAGGTCGACAGCGTCAACACGGTCAAGTGGGCGCACCACATAATTCTCTGTCGCGGTTTGAATCGGCATGGAATAGGACATCGCACGCCGATCCACACTGCCGCCTGAAGGTCGAACTGTGACGGCATGGCGATGGCGCAGACGTCGCCCCGGTCGTCGTCGCCTTCGCGCTCGGCGGCTTCCTCAAGGGCGCGATCGGCATGGGTCTGCCGGTCATCGTGCTTGCCCCGCTCGCCATGTTCATGCCGCTGCGGAAGGCGAGAGCGATCTTCCTAATCCCGGGCATCGCCAGCAATATCTGGCAGGCGACGAACGGACCCTATCTGCCGGGTCTCGCCCCCCGCCGGCTCTCGCCGTTCCTGCTGCGCGCCGTTGACGGCATCGTCGTCGGCACGTTGATCCTGGCCGGTACGAAGGTCGGACATTATGGTCAAGCCTGGTCGTGCTGCTGATCGATCCTGGCGATGACGGTGCCGCGGCTGCCGCCCCGGCCGGCACGAGCATTGGCTGTCGCCGCTGGCCGGCGCCTGCGGCGGCGCGATCTTCGCACGGCGGCATCTTCATTGTGCCCAGGCTGCTCTATCTGGAGACGCTGCGCCTGCCACGCGACGAGTTCGTGCAGGGCCTCTCGCCTTCACCATCTCGGCCGCGCTCGCGCTTCCGATGACGGGTTTCTCGCCCGCTACCGGCGAGTTGGCGGTCCTTTCGGTCGCGGGCCTGCTGTCGGCCTTGG
The DNA here is from genome assembly GCA_963822985.1 of uncultured Alphaproteobacteria bacterium. Classification (GTDB taxonomy): domain Bacteria; phylum Pseudomonadota; class Alphaproteobacteria; order Rhodobacterales; family Rhodobacteraceae; genus Thermohalobaculum. Next base: position 27,750 of record CAWGJU010000010.1, read on the forward strand.
CCGGATCCTGGGTCGGTCGCAGCATTCGCCATCGGATTTCCGAGAACCTTTACCGCAAGCTCTTTTTCCTCTCGCGGATCGCGAGCGGCGCCTACATGATCGCCCGGAGATCCGGTGTATTCGACTGAGGGGGAGCCATGATCACCGTCGGCATTTGCGGCCTCGGCGCCATCGGCATGCACGTGGCGCAGGCGGTCGATGCGGGGCGGATCGAGGATGTGCGGCTCGTCGCAGTCTCGGCCCGCGACGTCGCCCGCGCCGAAGGGCGGGTCGCCGGCTTCGCCAATCCGCCGCCGGTCGTTCCGGCCGGCCGCCTGTCCGAGCTGGCAGAGATCATCATCGAGTGTGCCCCGGCCGGGGCATTCGAGGCGGTCGCCCGGCCGGCGGTCGAGGCGGGGCGGACGCTGCTGACCGTCTCGGTCGCGGCCCTGCTCGAGCACATGGACCTCGTTGAGCGAGCCCGGCAGACCGGAGCTCGCATCGTCGTTCCCAGCGGCGCCATCCTCGGGCTCGACGCCGTTCGAGCGATGGCCGAAGGCGAGATTTCCAGCGTCACGCTCGAGACTCGCAAGCCGCCGCGCGGTCTCGCCGGCGCGCCGCATCTCGTCGAGAATAACATCGACATCGAGGGGCTGACCGAGCCTAAGCTGGTCTTCAGGGGCACGGCACGCGAGGCGGCGCGCGGGTTCCCGGCCAACGTCAATGTGGCCGCGGCGCTGTCGCTCGCCGGCATAGGCCCGGATCGCACCACGGTTGAGATCTGGGCCGACCCGGGCGTCGATCGCAACGTTCAGTCCGTGCGCGTTACCTCCGAGTTTGCCCAAGCCGAGATGACGATCCGCAACGTGCCCTCGGCCGAGAACCCGCGCACCGGCCGGATCGTCGCGCCGAGCATCATCGCCTGCCTCCGCCGCATAACCGCGCCGTTGGTCGCCGGGACCTGAGGACACGCCCGCGGGCTCTGCCCGTCGGACACTGCGCTCACTCGCATGAAGGGTTCGGCTCTGGATGAACTCTCGGCTGGTTTTCTCGGCGGGAGCATCGCCTGGCGGAAAGTCCATTCAGGGTCAGATCAAGGCGCCCTCCATCATCAACCGGATGTTTCTTGCTGGTTCATCGACGCTACTGCTGGTGTGGCAGCTCACCCTGTTCTCAGACGCCGCGCGATCTCATCGCAGGTAGTCTGCATCGCCGGCCTGAGTGCGTCGAGAGACGGGCGTGCATAGCGCTGGCCGGTGATCGACAAGGGCGTGTGGTTCAGAAGCCGGCCGACGATCTCCTCGAGGATCCCGGCCTCCATGGCGATCGTGGAGAAGGTGCGACGATGCGCATGGGGAGACCAGGGCAGGCTCTCTGGCGACGTGATGTGGCCCCTGGCGGATCTGGGCGATGGGAACACCCACTGTTTGCTCAGTCCGCGAACGGGCTCAAGGATCTGATGGTGGGCTCCACGATCGGCAGGTCAAAGCTGCGGCCGTTCTTCGTCATCGGCAGGTGAAGCCGATCCTTATGGACGTTCTTCCACTCGAGCGTGAATGCCTCCGTCTTGCGGAGGCCGGTGAAGAGCAGAAGCCGGTAAAACGGCGCGTGGATCGGGTTTTCGAGCCGATCGACTGCCGCTTGCCACGCGCCGAGATTGTCGATCATGCGGCCGTCCGGCTCCTCGGGGTACCACTCGATCGCCATGGTCGGGGACTCCGGGAGGTCATGCGTGCGACGGGCGTGGTTCCAGATCGTCCGAAACTGCCGAAAAGTATTGTTCGCGGCTGACGGGACCTTAGCCATCACGCGGTGGCGCTCGACCACCATCGACTTGCTGATCTCGTCAAGCGGCAGCCTCAGCCAGTCCCTCAGTTTCGTGTGCAACTGGCTTCTGAGCCCGTGCTTGTGCGCCTCCGAGCGGAGCCTCGGTCGAGCCAGGTAGCCCTCGATCGCATCCTTCAAGAGAGGCGCACCCGTTCGCACCTGTCTTCCGGCGCCCCGCGACATATCCAATGACAGCCCCAGCGCGGTCTTGCGAGCCGCGTCCGCCGAGATGGTCGGATGGCGACCGATCAGGATTCGCTTCGTCTGGCCTCCGACGTCCTTCTGGAAATACCAGGTTTTCGATCGCTTCCCCGCGAAGAGCACGAGCCCCTTCAGCTCGACGTCCCAGTGCTTGGCCGTGCCGGTGGCGGGGGTAGGGCGCCTTCCTGGCGAAGGTCTCAGTAAGCTTGGGCATCTTTGCAGGCCTTTTGTCGGCGCCGATCTGAAAGCCGGCAAACCGGAGTGCAACGTCAGGAAAGATAAAATGCAGGTGAATGAAAGACTTGGCAAGCCGGTGCAAGCTGGGGGAAGTCAGGTCCTTAGCTTGGAAGGCTAAAGCACTACCATTACACCATGCCCGCGCCGCAAAAATCAGGTAAAGACAGGGCCGAGAAAGGTCAAGCGGGGCGCAAAGAGCGCGCTCTGGGACCGGGTGCACGCGATCATGTCAGCAGAGTCCGCGCAAGCTATTGGTGAAGACCGCGTTCAGACGCCAGCGTTGCTGAAGGGCTGCTGTACGGCCCGGACCGGGCTTTCTCGCCGACGCACACCCGGAAGCGGGACCGGCTCTACCGCTACTATGTCAGCCAAGCGGTGCTGAAGCATAGGCGCGATGCCTGCCCGATCGGCCGCGTCCCGGCGGGCGAGATCGAGAGGGCCGTCATCGACCAGCTCCGCACCGTGTTCCAAGCGGGAGAGGCAGGCGCCCATCGGGCGCAGGACGGGCGCTGGCCGGGCCCCACGCGGGCGGCCCGGCCCACGCGCCTGGGTCAGTTTGTCTGCTTCGGTACGGAGGCCATGAAATCGGCGAGCTGCCGGGCGTAGAGGCTCGCTTGGCTGCCCGTGGTGCCGTGGCCCCGCGTCTCGGGGCTGCCGGGGATGACGTAGACCTGACCGTTCTTGATCCGCGGCATCTCGCGCTCGAGGATGCCGAGTTCGGGCGGGTTGCGCTCGTCATCGGCCGAGTTGATGACGAGGACATGCGCCGTGATCTTGTGGAGGTCGGCCGAGGGATCGAAGTCGCGCGAGGAATCCCACTGGTACATGACGTCGTTGGCATCGCCGACCTTCTGGTTCTTCAGCCGGTCGTCGACATAGGCGTCGGCCTGCTCGCGCGTCGGCCCCTTGGCCTGCAAGCCCTGGTTGCCGCCCGAGGTGCCCAGCGCAAACCAGGTTGTGGCGGTGCGCAGGTTTGGCGGCTGCTCGGTGTAGTCGCCGTTCTTCCAGGCGGGATCGGTGCGGACCGAGTCGATCACCATGCGCCGCATCATCCAGTTCCGGCCCGACATCGGCGCCGGCAGCGACGCCATCGGGACAAGCGCGTCGGCGAAGTCGGGATGCTCGATGCCCCAGACCCAGGTGTGCATGCCGCCCATAGAATTGCCGATGACTAGCCGCAGGTGGTCGATTCCCAAGCCGTCCTTCACCAGCCGGTATTGCGCCTCGACCATGTCGTCGTAGTTGTAGCGCGGAAACTTGGCGCGCATGCCGTCGGAGGGCTTCGAACTGCCGCCCGTGCCGATTGAATCGGGCAAGATCAGGAAATGTTCGTTCGCATCGAGCGGCTGGCCTGGGCCGAAGAGCGCCCCCGCGAAGCCGTCCGAGAGCATGCCCTTTCCCGTTCCGGTGGTGCCGTGCAGCACGAGCACGGGCTCGCCGTCAGGGTTGCCGAGCGTCGTGTAGTGGACGTTCAGCTCCGGCAGCACCTCGCCCGTGTGGAACTGGAAGTCCTTGATCGTGTAGTCGCCCTCGGTCTGGTTCGGATAGTCGGCGGCGAGCGCGGAGGTCACCGCCAGCGCTGCGCCACAAGCCGCGAATGCCGCGGCACGCCATGGTCTCATCCCGGGATTCTCCCCTTGTCGCCCTCCACGCGGCCCCTCGGGCCACGGGCGGACCGTTCTGCCTTGCGTCGAAGTCGCGGGCGCCGATTCTGGATGCCACAGCGTACCGACGGACAACTGTCAGGCGAGTCTCCCGGTCATGCAAGCGGAAGTGCAGCAATCGCCCGCTCTGCGCGAGGGTTTCGCATCACGCGCGCGCCACAGGATGATGCGGGGCTCGTCGCCTGCTGGTTCGCCTGGCGAGGCAAGCAGCAGCTTTCCGGCTGACAGGCCGCGCGCGATACCGTTAAGGTCCGGCGACGGGGTTGCGGGCAGGGCAGCATGAAGGATCAGGCGGCGGCCACGCGGGCAGCGATCGAGGTCGAGGGCGTCGGCAAGCGCTTCGGCCAGGGCGAGCGGGCGGTCGACGCGCTGATCGACGTCTCGGTGACGATCCGCGAGAACGAGTTCTTCACGCTGCTCGGCCCCTCGGGCTGCGGCAAGACCACGCTGTTGCGCCTGATCGCGGGTTTCGAGCACCCCACGGCCGGCGCGATCCGGCTGCATGGCGAGGAGATCGCGCACCTGCCACCGTACAAGCGGCCGGTGAACACCGTCTTCCAATCCTATGCGCTGTTCCCGCACATGACGGTGGCGCGCAACATCGGCTTCGGGCTCGAGATGCTGGGTCGGCCGAAGGCCGAGGTCGAGAAAACGGTCGCCGAGATGCTGCGGCTCGTGCGGATGGAGGAGCTGGCGCCGCGGCTGACCTCCGAGATCTCCGGCGGGCAGCAGCAGCGCGTGGCGCTGGCCCGCGCGCTGGCGCCGCGGCCCAAGGTGTTGCTGCTCGACGAGCCGCTCTCGGCGCTCGACTACAAGCTGCGCAAGGACATGCAGATCGAGCTCAAGCGCCTGCAGCACGAGACTGGCATCACCTTCGTGTTCGTCACGCACGACCAGGAGGAGGCGCTGACCATGTCCGACCGCGTCGCCGTGATGAGCCGCGGGCGGATCCTGCAGGTCGGCGGCCCACGCGACATCTACGATCATCCCGACGAGCGTTTCGTGGCGGATTTCATCGGCGACACGAACTTCCTGACGGGCGAGCTGGTCGCCGTGAACGGACGGAGCGCGCAGTTGAGGCTCGACGCCGGGGCCGAGCTGCGGGCGCGGCTGCCCGGGCGGATGGAGCCGGCGCCGGGCCGGCGCGTCACCGCGGCGATCCGGCCAGAGCACGCCAGGCTCGTGCCGGCGGGCGAGGGGGCGCTGGCCGGCACGGTCGAGACGGTCGTCTATTTCGGCACGGACTCGCACTACCACCTGACGCTCTCGGACGGCTCGCGCTTCACGGCGCGGCTGCAGAACACCGCAGGCGGCCTGCGCCATGCCGAGCAGGGCGACCGGGTCGGGCTGGCGATCGCGCCCGACTCCGTCCAGGTGCTGAGGGACTGATGTCCGAGGCCGCTGCCGGAGCCGCCATCGTCACGCCGCCGGGTGCCGTCGCCGAGGCGGAGGCCGAGTCCCGGCGGGCCGCGGTGCGGCGGGCCTGGTGGTTGAACGCGCCCGCGCTGGTCATTCTGACGCTTTTCGCCGCCGGGCCGCTGCTGGTGATGTTCGTCTACTCGTTCCTGACGCCCGGCGACTATGGCGGGGTGATCTGGCAACCCTCGCTCGATGGCTGGTTCAATGTCGGCCTGACGCGCGACATCTTCAGCGAGGAGGTGCGAATCCAGGACGCGCATCTCTCGATCGCCTGGCGGTCGCTCAGCCTGTCGCTGATCACGACGGTGGCCTGCCTGCTGCTGGGTTTTCCGACCGCCTATTTCATCGCGACGCGAACCCCGCGGAACCGCAATTTGTGGCTGTTCCTGATCACCGTGCCGTTCTGGACAAACCTGCTGATCCGCACCTTCGCCATGCTGGAATGGATCCGCAACGAGGGGATCATCAATCAGGCGCTGATGGGCTCGGGCTTGACCAGTGCGCCCGTCCAGATGCTCTACACCGACTTCTCGCTTGTGGTGGGGCTGACCTATGTCTACTTCCCGCTGATGGTGCTGCCGCTCTACGCGGCGATGGAAAAGCTTGATTTCCGGCTGGTCGAGGCCGCCTACGACCTCTACGCGACCCGGCTCAGGGTGCTCTGGCGGGTGATCATGCCGCTCGTCAAGCCAGGCATTATCGCGGGCTCGATCCTGGTCTTCATCCCGTCGCTCGGCGCCTATGTGACGCCGCGCGTCATGGGCGGGGGCAAGAACATGATGCTGGGCAACCTGATCGAGCTGCAGTTCGGGCAGGGGCGGAACTGGCCGCTGGGGGCGGCACTCTCGATCACGCTGCTGGTGCTGGTGATGGTGGCGTTGCTGTTCTACGTGCGCAGCGTGCAGCGGGCGGCGAGCGACCGTGGCTAGGGCGTTCTCGGTCCGCGCGCAGCCCGGCTTTGCCACGGTCGCGATCGTCTGCTTTCTGGCGCTCTACGCCCCGCTGGTGACGCTGATCGTCTATTCCTTCAATGCGGGCGCGAACATTGCGCTTTGGGAAGGGTTCTCGTTCCGCTGGTACCGCGCGGCCTGGGAGAACGACTTCGTCCAGGAGGCGACCGCGCGGTCGCTGATCATCGCCTGCTCGGCCTCGGTGATGGCGACGATCGCGGCCACGATGGCGGCGCTGGGGACGACGCGCGTGCGGCCCTATCGCGGGCAGATGGCCGTCTATGCTATGATCAACCAGCCGCTGATGGTGCCGGAGATCGTCACCGCCGTGGCGCTGCTGATCGTCTTCGCCATGGTGAAGGTCGCGACCGGCTACCAGGGGCTCGGCTACCTGATCATGGCGCACACGGCCTTTTGCATTCCTTTCGCCTACCTGCCGATCAGGGCGCGGCTCGAGAACATGGACCAGACGCTCGAGATCGCGGCGGCCGACCTTTACGCCACGCCCTGGAAGGCGTTTCGCCACGTCACCCTGCCGCTGCTCGGGCCCGGCATCCTGGCTGGCGGCATGCTGGCCTTCGTGATCTCGCTCGACGACGTGGTGATCACCGAGTTCGTCAAATCGGCCGGGCAGGACACGCTGCCGACCTACATGCTAGGGCAATTGCGCCGCGTGATCACGCCCGAGATCAACGCCATCTCCAGCGTGCTGGTCGCCGTCTCGGTGCTGATCGTCACGATTTTCTTTATCGTCAGCCGGCGGAAGGGCTAGGGTCCGGCTTCAGCCTTGAACGACAGGGAGAGAAAAATGAGGCTCACAACCGCTCTGGCCGGCGCGACCGCGCTGGCCGTTTCATGGTCTGGCGCCGCGCTGGCGGCAGGCGAGCTGAACATCTTCAACTGGGGCAACTACACCAACCCCGAGCTGATCGAGAAGTTCGAGAAGCAGTACGACGTCGACGTCAGCGTCACCGATTACGACTCCAACGACACGGCGCTCGCCAAGGTCCGCGCGGGCGGGCACGGCTTTGACATCGTCGTGCCCTCGGCCACCTACATGCCGATCTGGATCAACGAAGGCCTGCTGACCGAGACGCGGCCCGACCAAATGGAGAACTTCAAGAATGTCGAGCAGCGCTGGGTCGATGTCGACTGGGATCCCGGCCGGCACTACAGCGTGCCCTGGCAGTGGGGGACGGTCGGCGTGGTTGTCGACACCTCGGTCTATGACGGCGACATTAACACCTCGGCGGTGATCTTCGACCCGCCGGAGGAGCTGGCTGGCAAGATCAACGTCGCGCCCGAGATGGTCGATGTGCTGAACACGGCCCTCTATTATGTCGGCTCCGAGCCCTGCACCGACGACAAGGAGGCGCTGAAGAAGGTGCGCGACGTGCTGGTCGCGGCCAAGCCGGAATGGCTCTCGATGGATTACGGCATCATCGAGAAGTTCGCCGGCAAGGACCTGGCGGCCGCGCTCTACTGGAACGGCGCGGCGCTGCGCTCGCGCGAGAAGAACCCGGACGTCCGCTATGGCTACCCCAAGGAGGGGTACGGCATGTGGATGAACTCGGTCGCCGTGCTCAAGGACGCCCAGAACGTCGAGAACGCCAAGCTCTTCCAGAACTTCATCATGGACCCCGAGAACGCGGCGCTGATCTCGGCCTTCGCCAAATACGCCAACGGGATCGAGGGCTCGGAGGAGTTCATGCCCGAGGACATGGTCGGCGCGCCCGAGGTCTATATCCCCGAGGAGTTCCAGCAGTACGGCCATTTCGCGCCGACCTGCCCGCCGGAGGTGCAGAAGCTCTACACGGCGATCTGGACCGAGCTGCAGAAGTGAGACAAAGGGGCGGGCCGCCGGCCCGTCCCCAGCATTTCACTGCGGCTAGCGCGCCACGTCGTCCGGGTGGCCGTAGTTGCAAAAAACGCCCCCGGCGAACTCGATCGCCGCGTCGAACGGATCGCCGGGCTGCATCTTCGCCTCGACTTGATCGCGGTAGGCCTCGGCGCTGTCCTGCGGGACATAGCCGAGATGGCGCACCTTCTCGTTCGAGAAGAACCGCTCGCGGTTGTCGCTGATGCCGTAGACGACCGTGAAGCCGACGCGCTCGGCGGTCAGCGAGCGCGTCACCAGCTGGATCAGGTCGCGAAAGCTCATCCAGGTGGCGAGGTGGCGGCGGTCGACGGGCTCGGGAAAGCACGAGTTAATGCGCAGGCAGACGCTCTCGACCCCGAACTTCAGGAAGTAGAGCTTGGCTAGATCCTCGACGAAGCATTTCGACAGCCCGTAGAGCGTGTCCGGCCGGTGCTCGGTGTCCGTATCGGCGCCTTCCTCGCGCCGGACATAGCCGACGGCATGGATCGAGCTGGCATAGACGACCCGCTTGATCCCGTGCCGGCGCGCCGCCTCGTAGACGTTATAGCCGCCCTTGATTGAGGAGTTCAGGATCTCCTCCCAAGGCCGCTCGACGGGCGCGGCGCCGAAATGCACCACCGCGTCGCAGCCCTCGACGACCTTCAGCATGGCGTCGAGATCGCCGACATCGGCCTGCATCACCTCCTCGCCGTGGCCAGCGGGCGCCATTTCGGCCCGGTCGGTCAACCGGCGCATGCGCGCCAGCGGCGCCAGGCCCTGGCGCAGCTCGCGGCCGAGATTGCCGGCGGCGCCCGTGATCAGCAGGCGGTCGAAACGGGGCATGGGCGTGGCTCCTGCATTGGGTTCGATTGGTGACCCGGCCAGGGGTCCTGTCCGGGGCTCCGGTCCGGCTGTCTGGTCGGTTGATCCGGCCGGTGGCGAGACTAGGCGCCCCGGCCCCGCCAGGGCAACATCCGGTTGCCAGCCCAGCGCCCCAAGGTTAAGGAAGTGCCATACCCGGCGTTAAGCTCGGGGGAAAACGAAGGGCCACCGGCACCTGCCGGCCCGAGTTCAAGGGAGATACACGATGCGGGTATTCAGCAGGGGCTTGCTCGGCGCGACCGTCGCGGCCCTGATGGCGACCACGGCGATGGCGGCGAATGTCGAGGGGCCGCCGGTTTTCTGGAAATGGTCGGTCTGGGGCAATCCGCGCGCCTTCACGGCCGGCGTCGAAAAGCTGTCCGAGCGCGTCGCCGAGGAGACCGGCGGCAACTTCAAGATCCAGGTCTTCTACGGCGAGCAGCTGTCTAAGGCGACCGAGAACCTGGACGGCATCAAGAACAACGCCTTCGAGGGGGCGATGTTCTGCAGCTTCTACCATCCGGGCAAGAACCCGGCGTTCGAGGTCTTCTCGATGCCGTTCCTGCCGCTCGGCGACTGGGACGTCTCGAACCACGTCCGCCATAACCTCTACGAGCACCCGGCGTTGGTCGCTGACATGGACCAGTGGAACGCGATGACCTACGTCTCGGGCATGCTGCCCCAGTACGAGTTCCTTGGGATCGGCGAGCCGCCCGAGACGCTCGAAGGCTGGAAGGGCCTGCGCGTGCGCGCCGGCGGCGGCATCGGCGACGCCATGGAGGTGCTCGGCGCCCAGCTCTCGACGGTGCCGGCCTCCGAGGTCTACACGCTGATGCAGCGCGGGGCGATCGACGCGGCCTCGTTCCCCTATACCTACGCACACGCCAGCTACAAGCTGCCCGAGCTTTCGGACTGGTTCACCTCGAACATGTCGCCAGGCACGACGGAGTGCCCGCTGGTCATCAGCAAGACCGCTTGGGAGGCATTGCCGCCGCAATACCAGGAACTCGTGAGCGGCCTTAAGGAAGAGGTCATCCAGGCCGAGATCGACGCGTACAAAGCCATCGACGAGAAGAACCTGCCCGAGTTCGAGAAAGAGATGCACAAGATCGTCTATGACGATGCAACCCTCGAGGAATTCCGCAAACTGGCGGCCGAGCCGGTATGGCAGAAATGGATTGCTGACAACAAGGACAAGTTCGAACTCGCAGGGCCTGTTCGACCGGATGATGGAGCTGATCGAGGAAGCCCAGGCCAAGGCCGGTTGATCGACCAGGCTTGTCATGGGCCTGGACGGTGCGCCCGTCCGGGACCCATTTTTCCCGGAACACTTAGATGGCAACACTAGGCGGGACACCTGACCTGCCCAGCCCCGGCGACGGGCTCGGCCGCATCGTCTGGGCCGGCGACAGGGCGCTCCGCCCGGTCGAGAGCGCCCTCAACATGATCGCCGCGGTCGCGGTCCTGTTCCTAATGGTGCTGGGCTGCGTGCAGATCATCCTGCGCATCCGCTGGGTGTGCGTGCCCTGGACGGATCTCTGCGTGGCGGGGATCAACCATCCGATGTTCGGCTATATCGACATGATCCAGCTGGCGATGCCGATCCTGGCCGTGCTCGGCATCTCCTATGCCCAGAGATATGGCGTGCACATCCGCATGGACATACTGGTCGAGCGGCTGCGCGGGCGGACGCTGTGGGTCGTCGAGACATTCAACTCCCTCGTCACGTTCGGCATCATCGTCCTGCTCACGCGGTTTTCCTGGGTGTTCTTCCGGGACGCCTACACCTCTGGCGACTCGACGATCGACGCCGAGTACCTGACGTGGCCCTCCAAGCTGCTGGTGCCGATCGCGCTCGGGCTCTTGGCACTGCGTCTGCTCGTGCAGCTGCTCGGCAGCATGCGGCTCGCCATCGATCCGACGCGCGAGCTCGTCGGCGTGATCGCGCCGCAGGATGTCGCCGCGCAGGCGCAGGCCGAGATCCGCGACGTGATGGGCGACGAGGCGGTCTCGGCCTCGCTGGCGGAGCATATGGCGGATGACGCCGAGCGGAGGGGGCGCGCGATGACCGGCGCGATCTTCGGGATCGGCTACAGCGATCCGGTCCTCGTCGGCATAATCTGCATCAGCCTGCTGTTCGCGCTGGCGCTGATCGGCGTGCGGGTCGCCTTCGCCTCGGCCATCGCCGGGTTCATCGGCCTCGTCGAGCTGATCGGCTTCTGGCCGGGCGCGACCACCGCGGGGACCATCCCCTACGCCAAGACCTCGCTCTACGCGCTGTCGGTCCTGCCGCCCTTCATCCTGATCGGCTTCCTGGCTTTCCACGCCGGCATGACGACGACGCTGTTCGACGCGGCGCGCAAATGGCTGGGCTGGCTACCCGGCGGCCTGGCGGTCGCGACGATCATGGCGCAGACGGGCTTTGCCGCCGTGTCGGGCGCCTCGACGGCGACGGCCGCCGTCTTCAGCCGCATCGCCATCCCCGAGATGCTGGAGCACGACTACAGCAAGCGGCTGGCGGCGGGCGTCGTGGCTGCCGGCGGCACCATCGCCTCGATGATCCCGCCCTCTGCGATCCTGGTGATTTATGGCCTGATCGTCGAGGAATCGATCGGCAAGCTGCTGTTGGCGGGCTTCATCCCCGGCCTATTCTCGGCGCTGGTCTATGTCGTCATCATCGTCGGCTGGTCCTCGCTCCGTCCCGGCATCGGGCCGGCGGTCGGCGGCTTCAGCTGGGGCGAGCGCTTCCGCGCGCTGCCTGGCGTCACGCCGATCTTCCTCGTCGCGTTGATCATCATCTCGGCGGTCTACACCGGCTGGGCGACCGTCACCGAATTCGGCGCGCTCGGCGCCGCGGTGGTGCTGGTGATCGCCTTCATGCACGGCATGCGCACGCGCGAGCTGCGCGACGCGCTGATGGAGACGGCGCGGCTGACGGTGATGATCTTCACCCTGATCTGGGGCATCTACATCTTCGTCACCTTCTTGAATTTCTCGACGGTGCCCCAGGCCTTTGCCGACTGGATCGTGCACCTGCCTTACGATCCTTACGTCATCCTGGTCTGCATTCTGCTCGGCTACACCGTGCTCGGCATGTTCATGGACGCGATCGGCATGCTGCTGGTCACGCTGCCGATCTTCTACCCCGCCATGATGGCGCTGAACGGCGGCCCGGGGGCCACGCCCGAGACCTCGCCCTTCGGCCTCACTCAGGCCGAGGCGTCGATCTGGTTCGGGCTGATCGTCGTCAAGATGGCCGAGGTCTGCCTTATCACGCCGCCGATCGGGCTAAACTGCTTCGTCGTCAACGGCGTGCAGCCGCAGATCTCGCTGCCTGACGTGTTTCGCGGCATCGTGCTGTTCTTCGTCGCCGACGTGCTGACGATCGCCGCGCTGGTGATCTGGCCGGACATCATCCTGTTCCTGCCCGAGCTCCTGTCCGTCCGCTGAAGCCCCACCGCTTCGATCACAGCTCCATCACATGGCCGATTGCCCGCGGCCGGGCTTCCGGGCGATCAAAAAGGATGGGTCATAGGGCATGACGGCCGAGGCGCCGACGCGCGAGTTCACCCGCGCCTCCATCGGCGTGGTGGCGCTCTGCTTTGGGCTCAACACGCTGGCGCGCGGTTGCGGCGAGACCTTCGCCGTCTTCTACGGGCCGCTCTTGGCCGAGTTCGACTGGGGCAGGGGGACGACGGCCTCGCTCTACTCGGCCTTCATGGTGGCGCTGGGGCTGGCCGGGCCGGTGATCGGCGCGCTCTTCGATCGCTATGGCGGCCGGGCGATCTATGTCGGCGGGCTCGCCTGCTACGGAACGGGCTTTCTCCTCGCCAGCCGCATGACCGAGCTCTGGCATGGCTGGCTGGGCCTCGGGCTGCTCGTCGGCATCGGCACGGCGGCGACGGGGATGACGCCCGCGACCGGGCTGATCAGCCGCTGGTTCGACCGCAACATGGGCTTCGCGGTGTCGTTCGCCTATTCCGGCTTCGCCTTCGGCTCGATGCTGCTGGCGCCGCTGACGGGGCTGATGATCGAGCGCAACGGCTGGCGCTGGACCTATTCGGCGCTCGGCTGGGCGCTGTTAGGCGCTCGCCGCGATCGTCCTTCTGCTGCCCTGGCAGCGGATCGGCCGGGGCGTGCGCGAGACCCCCGCCCGGCGGTCCCTGCTGCCCGACCGCCGCGTGCTCGGCCGGGTTCCGTTCTGGGGGCTGTTCCTCGTCTTCTTCATGACCTCGGTCGCCACCTATGCCGTGCAGGTCCAGGCGGTCGTCTATCTGGAGGAGGCGGGCTATGACCGTCTGACGGCGACGCTGGTTTATGGCGCCAACGCGATGATGTCGGTCCTCGGGATCGTCGGCGCCGGCTGGCTCAGCGACCGGATCGGCGCCCGGCTGGTCGCGACGATGGCCTATTCGCTTTCAATCTGCGGCATCCTGGCGCTGCTGGCGCTGGCGCAGGGGCCGAACCCGGTGCTGCTCGCGATATTCCTGCTTGGCTTCGGCGGCGCCATGGGATCACGCGGGCCGATCATCTCGTCGCTGACGGCGCGGCTCTTTCAGGGCCAGGTCGGCGCCGTCTTCGGGCTCGTCATGATCGGGCTGGGGCTCGGCGGGGCTGTCGGGGCCTGGGTGTCCGGCTGGCTGCACGAGGTGACGGGCGACTACCGGGCCGGACTCGGCGTCGCGATGCTCGCCTGTCTGATCGGCACCGGCACGTTCTGGACCATCCCCGAACTCGCCCGCGGCCGGTGGCGTCACGCCTGAGCGGCCTGCGGCACCGACGCCTGCGCGGTCGTGGTTCTCGCGCCAGGCCATGTAGAATCCGGACGCAAAGATGATGGCGCCGCCGATCCAGACGAAGACGTCAGGGATCTCGCCGAAGATCCAGAACCCCAGCGCCGCGACCCAGGTCAGCCGCAGGAAGTCGAAGGGCATGACGACCGTGGGCTCGGTCTCGGCCAGCGCCTGGCTGAGGCCCAGCTGCCCGAGCGTGCCGGTCACCCCGATCGCGGCCATCAGCCACCAGCCCTCGGCCGTCGGCCAATGCCAGACGAACAGCGCCGGCAGGACCGAATAAAGCGCAAGGAAGATGTTCATGTAGGCCACGATGGCGAGGCTCGACTCCGTGCGGCTCATGACCTTGATGATGATCATCACGGTCGCCCAGAGGAGCGACGAGACGACGACAAGCACGGGCCCGAGCTCGAGCGGGATCAGGCCGGGCCGCAGGATGACGAGCATGCCAACGAAGCCTGCCGCGATCGCGCTCCAGCGGTGGATGCGGAAGCGCTCGCCAAGAAAGACGACGCTGAGGATGCCGGCGAAGACCGGGCGCCGAGAAGGCGAGCGCGGTGGCCCGCGCGACCTCGACGACCGAGAGCGCGTAGAAGAACATCAGCATGGCGCAGATGTTGAGCGCGCCGCGCAGCGCGTGCAGGCCGAGCCGCCGGGTGCGCAGGAACGCACCGCCGGTACGCACCAGGATCGGCAGAAAGACGAGGAAACCGAAGACATTGCGGAAGAAGGCGATCTGGAACGGGTGCAGCTCGTGCGAGGTGTAGCGGATCAGCGTGTGCATGATCGCGAAGCCCAGCGTCGAGACGCACATCAGCAGGATGCCGCGCAGCTCGGACCCGGCGCCACGCCAGAGCTGCGCGTAATGCTGGACGATGGAACTGGCGGATCGCATGCGGCCCCGACTGGCTGAGGTCGGCGACGCCGGTCGAGTTCGCCATCGCCGGAGATCGATATAGGGGGGCGATGGGTGGCGCAATGCGCCCGGCCGGACTCCGGTCGGACTCATCGCCCACCTGCTGGCCAGCAAGCGTGGCCCGCAAACCTGCCGCACGCGCAACTCGAACTCCACTTAGATCCGACGAGGGGCAGGGGAACCGGCCGGGCCCGCGACGGGTTGGTCGGCGATGTCAGGAAAGCAGGAACGAGAGCTGCGCCTGGCCGAGAGCGACCGCCTGCCATCGCTCGGGCTCGCCCTCGGCACGGGCGCCATGCTGCCCTTCCCGCTGCTGGCGCTCGGCGGCTGGCTCGGCTGGGACGGCGCCATCGGATGGGCGGTGCTGTGGGGCGCGGCGATCCTGTGCTTTCTTTCGGGCGTGCGGCGGGGCCTGAGCTTCAGAACGCCGGGAGGGCCGCGGCCGGCGCAGCTTGGCGTCTTCGGTTGGCTGTTCGGAGCGGGGTTCCTGGCGCTGGCGCTGCCATGGCCTGTCCCGGCCATGGCGCTGCTCGTGGCCGGCTATGCGAGCCTGATCTGGCTCGACCCGGCGGCGGCCCGGCGGCGCGAGGCGCCGCTCTATTTCGAGCGGCTGCGCCCCTGGCAGATGGCGATCCCGGTGGCGGGGCTTCTGGCATTGCTGCCGGTGGCGCTTTGAGGGGTGGTCCGTCGGCATCCACCCTACGGGAGGACGATGATCTTGCCGCGCGGGCGGCCGGTCTCCTGGTGACGGTGCGCGGCGGCGATGTCGTCGAGCGGGAAGCGGCGGTCGATGCGGTGCCAGAGGCGGCCTTCCTCCAGACACTTCTGGACGAAGCCCGCGGCCGCGAGCTTGGCGGGCTCGGGCACCTCGAAGATGGCGACGCCGCGGATCGCGATGTTGCGGTACATGAACTTCGGCCAGTCGAGCATCGGCCTCGGGTTCGTCGCCGAGCCGAAGCTGGCGATCGTGCCGTTCTGGGCGGTGATGCGCCATGAGAAGTCGAGATGCGCGCCGAGGTCGACGTCGACCAGGCAGCGGGCGCCCTCGCCTTCGGTGAAGTCCAGCGCCGCCTTGCGCAGATCGTCGCGGTCGGTGTTGACGACGAGGTCGGCGCCGGCGCGGCTTGCGTCCTCCTCGCGGTCCTCGCCGCCCGCGGACGACGCGCGAGCACGCGCGCGCCCATCGCCTTGGCGAGCTGGACGGCATAGTTGCAGACCGCGCCCGCGGCGCCCGTGACGATCACGGCCTCGCCGTCGAGCGGCGCCGCGAGCATCAGCGAGTGACAGGCCGTCGATCGCCGGCACGCCGAGGCAGGCGCCCTCTTCGAACGAGACGCCGTCGGGCAGGGGAACGGCGCGCGAGGCGGGCACGCTGCACGAGCTCGGCCGCCGTGCCGTCCCATCTTGCCGTGCGCGCCCTCCCAGACCCAGACGCGCGTGCCGACGCGGGCGCTCGTGCACGTCCTCGCCCACGGCCTCGACCGTGCCGGCGGCGTCATAGCCCGGGATCATGCGCGGGAAGGGGAGGGGGCCGCGCTGGCCGGCGCGGCGTTTCCAGTCAGTCGGGTTGACGCCGGAGGCGGCGACGCGGACCAGGACCTCGCCGGGGCCGGGCGTAGGGTCGTCGACGGGACCGACCTGCAGCACGTCGGGGCCGCCGGTCTCGTGTAGTAATAGGCTGCGCGCATGCGGTTCCTCCCAAGGTTTCGGCGGGACGGCGTTTGCCGGCGAGGGGTTGCTGCCGTGCCCGTATCACCCTGCATCACCGACGCGCCCGGAGAACTCGCCCCGGCTACGAGGCGGCACCGGCGGCGCCGGAGGCGGCGAGGCGGTCGATCTCGTCGGGCGAGAGGCCGGCCTCGGCGAGGATCTCGCGGGTATGCTCGCCATTGGCCGGCGCCGGGCGGTCGGGCTCGGCCGGGCCGAAGTCGAGCGGGTGGCGCGTGGTGCGCAGAGGGCCTTCGGTCGGGTGCGCGTTGCTCGACAAAGAAGCCCGAGGTCGTCAGATGCGGGTCGTCGAAAAGCGACTCGAGCGTGTTGACCGGCCCGCAGGGGATGTCGGCCTCGCGGAAAAGCGGCGAGCCACTCCTCGGTGGTGCGGCTTGGCATGATCTCGTCGAGCATCTGGTAGAGCTCGCGCACCTTGGCCGAGCGGGTGGTGACGGTGCGGAACCAGTCCTCCTTCAGCACGTCCTCGCGGCCGATGATCGGCAGGATCTTTTCCCAGTGCTTGTCGATATAGGGCAGCACGGCGACGAAGCCGTCCTTGGTGGGGTAGGGGCGGCGATAGGGGTTCATGAGCCGCGCATAGCCGGGCGGGCCGATCGGCGGGTCGTAGATCTGGCCCTGCAGGTGCTCGGTCAGCAGGAAGTGCGCTGCGCATTCCAGCATGGTGACCTCGAAGGCGCGCGCCTCGCCGGTGCGCTCGCGGTGCAGCAGCGCGGCGAGCACGCCCTCGACGATGAAGAGGCCGGAGATCTTGTCGACGGCGATCTGCGGGATGTAGCGCGGCTCGCCCTTGGCGTTGGCGTTGACGGCGGCGAAGCCCGACAGCGCCTGGACGACGTCGTCATAGGCCGCGTCGTCCGCGTAAGGACCGCCGCGGGCGAAGCCGACCGCCGTGCAGTGGATCAGCCGCGGGTTCAGCGCCTGCAGGGTTGCCGCGTCGATGCCGAGGCGGGCGGCGGCGCGGCGGCGCATGTTGTGCACGACGACGTCGGCCCCGGCGATGATGCGGTGCAGGGCGTGGCGGGCCTGTTCATCTTTCAGATCAAGGCATATCGAGCGTTTGTTGCGGTTCGCGTTGAGGAACATCGCCCCCATCAACGGCGACTTCATCGGGCCGATATGGCGGACGGCCTCGCCGGTCGGTGGTTCGACCTTGATGACGTCGGCGCCAAGGGCGCCGAGTTGGAAGGTGGCGAACGGCCCCATGATGACCGAGGTGAGGTCAACAACGCGGATGCCGGACAGAAGCGGCGTCATCGGCGATCGGACCCGCCAGCGCAGCCGATGTGCGGATTTGAGACAGATATGTAGTTTAGTTTGCTTTTCACAGGCTTAGGTGGCTTGCGCGCATGCAAGCGCCCCTCGCAGGCCGGGATATGCCGCGTGCCATCATCCGTACTCCTTACGCAGCTCGGTCTTGACGATCTTGCCATTCGGGTTGCGGGGCAGGGGCGCTTCGCGAAAGATGATCGTCTCGGGCACCTTGTAGTCGGAGAGGCGGGCGGCGCAGAAGGCGCGGATGTTGTCTGCCAATTTGTCGGACGGCGCGGCATCGCGCGGGACGACGACGGCGTGGACGCGTTCGCCCAGCACGGGGCAGGGCCGGCCGATGATGGCGCTCTCGAGCACGTTGGGGTGGAACGAGAGCTGGCTCTCGACCTCGACGGAATAGATCTTGTAGCCGCCGCGGTTCAGCATGTCCTTCTTGCGGTCGAGCACGCGCACGAAACCGTCCGCGTCGACCGAGCCGATGTCGCCCGATTTCCAGAAGCCGCCGTTGAAGTTGTCGGCATTGGCGGCCGGATTGTCCCAGTAGCCCGGGGACGACATTGGGGCCGGCCATCCAGATCTCGCCCGGGCTGCCCGGCGGCACTTCGCGGCCGTCATCGTCCATCACGAGGATCTGCGCGCAATGCAGGACGAGGCCGACGGAATCGGCCCGGGCGGCGGCGAAGCGGGGCGGCCCCATGGTCTGGGGGCTGGTCGCCTCGGTCGCGCCATAGCCGTTCATCAGTCCGACATGGGGGGCCCGGCGGGCCATCTCGGCGATGGTCGCCTCGGGCATCGGCGCGCCGCCATAGCCGCCGGTCTTCCAGGTGGAGAGGTCGTAGGCCTCGAAGCCGGGATCGCGCAGGAAGAGGTTGTACATGGCCGGCACAATCAGCGTGTGCGTGACGCGGGCGTCCTGCATGAGGCGCAGGCAATCGGCCGCCTTGAAGACCCGCAGCACGACAATGGCGCCGCCGCGGATCAGCGCGGTCGAGATGTTGGCGATCAGCCCCGTGACATGGCTGGCCGGCACGGCGAGCAGGCTGCGGTCGCGCGGGTTGAACGCCATCGAGTGGGCAAGGTGCAGCGCCGAGTGGACGATGTTGAGGTTGGTCAGCATGGCGCCCTTGGGGCGCCCGGTCGTGCCGGAGGTGTAGAGCAGCACGGCCGGCGCCTCCTCCTCGACGGCGACGGCCTCGACCGGGTCTGCTTGGGCAAGC
The DNA here is from genome assembly GCA_963822985.1 of uncultured Alphaproteobacteria bacterium. Taxonomy (GTDB): domain Bacteria; phylum Pseudomonadota; class Alphaproteobacteria; order Rhodobacterales; family Rhodobacteraceae; genus Thermohalobaculum. The sequence continues at coordinate 46,672 of CAWGJU010000010.1, forward strand.
GCCTCGTATCGGCCGGCGGCGAGGCCGGGAGCTGCGCCATAGGCGCACCAGCGATGGCGGACGGACGGCGTCTCGCCCGGGTCGGGCAGGTTGCCCGCGAGCTCGGCGTCGAAGATCAGCGCCGCCGCGCCGCACTGGTTGAGCGCGTAGGCGATCTCGGGCGCGGGCTGGCGCGGGTTCAGCGGAACGAGGACGGCGCCGATGCGGGCGCAGGCGAGCAGCGCCTCGACAAAGGCGAAGCGGTTGCCCATGAGGATGGCCACGCGCTCGCCGGGAGCGATGGCGGCGCCGGCGAGCCCGCCGGCGATGCGCGCGGTGCGGTTCTCAAGCGCGCGGTAGCTGACGGCGCCTTCCTCGCCTATGAGCGCGTCCTCGCCGGGATGCGCGCCGGCGGAAGCGGCGAACATGGCGTGGACCGAAGCCGGGCGCTCGCGGAAGCAGGTGACGACGCGGCCGAAATGCGCCTCGCGTCGGAGCTCGACCGGCTGTTCGTCGTGCCAGTGCATGCGCTCTCCCTTGACCGCTTCGCATCTTGCGGCGAGCGTTGTCGCCGTTTTTAGCCGAATGGCCGCGGACCGCAACGGTGGCCGCGACGCGGGCTGGACGCAAGTCAGACCGGGGATGGGATGATGACCGAGTGGCGCGAACGCAAGCGGTTCGTCGAGGTGCACGGGCGACGCATGGCCTGGGTGGAGGAAGGCGCAGGTCCCGCCGTGGTCTTCCTGCACGGCAACCCGACCTCGAGTTTCCTGTGGCGCGAGGTGATGGCGTCCATGCGCGCCGCGGGGTTCGCGGGCCGGCTGCTGGCGCCGGACCTGATCGGCATGGGCGACAGCGGCAAGCTGCCCGAAAGCGGACCCGAGCGGTACACGCTGGCAGAGCATGCGCGCTTTCTCGACGGCTGGTTCGATGCGGTTTTGCCCGACGGTCCGGTGACGCTGGTGCTGCACGATTGGGGCGGCCCGCTGGGATTCCGCTGGGCGCGGATGACCGGACGCGCCCGGGCGGTCGCCTATATGGAGACCATCATCCGTCCGATGCGCTGGGAGGAATGGCCCGAGATGATCCGCGGCATCTTTCGAAGCATGCGCTCGGAGGCCGGCGAGGAGATGGTGCTGGCGAAGAACGTCTTCGTCGAGCGGATCCTCCCGGGCTCGATCCTGCGCAAGCTGACCGAGGAAGAGATGACCGAGTACCGCCGGCCGTTCGAGCGGCCCGGCGAGGACCGGCGGCCGACGCTGAGCTGGCCGCGGCAGATCCCGCTCGGCGGCGAGCCGGCCGACGCGGTCGAGACGGTGGCGCAGAATTTGGCCTGGCTGCAGGCGAGCGGCCTGCCGAAGCTGCTGGTGCATGCCGAACCAGGCGCGATCCTGACCGGACCCATGCTGGAGAGCGCGCGCGGGCTGAGCAACCAGCGCGAGGTCACCGTGAGGGGCAGCCATTTCATCCAGGAGGATTCAGCGTTGGAAATCGGGCAGGCCATCGCACACTGGCTTGCAGGGCGATGAGCGAACAGCGCGTACCTGGCGACCATGAGGCGAGCCCGATCGGTCGGAAGCTGCCCCGAGGCTCCCGTCTCCATATTGCAGGTGAGCTTGAAAATCTGGCTCACCACTTCTGAACATAATCTTCATTATCCATATCCGTCAGGCGCAGCGGCGCTGCTGCCCTCTCGCTTATCCTTTGCGGTTCGCGTCGTAGACGTTTCGTGCCGAAGGGCTGGTTCCACTACTGAGCAGAGGCATTTCGTCCAGACACGGACGGTAGGATGCGGATGGCGGCGCGTGAGGCGCGACGATCAAGGCAATACGTCAGCTCAGCCAGATTGTCGCGCCTCACGCGATCCCTTCAGAAAAGCGGCCGCCGCTTGGGCGGCGGCCGAGGTGGCGTCCAGGAGAGGGACTGGCGCGAGGGGCATTCGGCGGCTGGAGCACCGCCGATATGCGCGGCGACGGCCGCGGCGCGCCGCACCTGGACCGCAGGCAAGCGAAGCTCAGACGATGGCCGGCAAGAGGAAGCCGGCGAAGATCAGCAGCGCCATGACAGCCAGCCCGGCGGCGTCGCCGAGTGCGTCGCGGGGCGCAGTGGAGAAGATCGCGTGGGTGCGGCGAAGCATGCGCATGACGGTGTTCCCTCCGTTAATGTTGCCTTTATGTTCTCGACGAACGTAGGCGCCGGAGTCAAGAACAAATTCGGAACAAACGAGAACGGACAGAGGTCATCCGGATCTGAGCAGCTGCACCGACCGGTCCCGCTCCATCAGGTACAGAAGCGTCCTGAGCGCCTGTCCCCGCTCGCAGGCGAGCTCGGGGTCGTTGTGCGTGTACAGGCGCGCATCGTCGCGGGCGAGCTCCATCAGCCCCGCGTCGCGGGCCAGATCGGCGACGCGGAAGCGCGGCAGCCCGGACTGCGCGGTGCCGATCATGTCCCCTGCCCCGCGCAGCCGCAAATCCTCCTCGGCGATGCGGAAGCCGTCCTCGGTCTCGCGCATGATCGTCAGCCGCGCGCGCGCCGTCTCGCCGAGCGGCGGTGCGTAGAGCAGCAGGCAGAAGGAGCGCTCGGTGCCGCGGCCGACGCGGCCGCGCAGCTGGTGCAGCTGGGCGAGGCCGAAGACCTCGGCCTGCTCGACGACCATGATCGTTGCCTCGGCCACATCGACGCCGACCTCGATCACGGTCGTCGCCACCAGAACCTGAGCGCGGCCGGACTGGAAATCGGCCATGGCGCGGTCGCGCGCCTCGGCAGGCATCTGGCCGTGCACGAGCCGGACGTGGCCCGCCCCGAGCGCCTTGGCGAGCGCGGCATGCCGGGCCTCGGCGGCGACGAGGTTGGCCGTCTCGGACTCCTCGACCAGCGGGCAGACCCAATAGGCGCGCTGGCCGCGCGCGATGGCGGCGGCGAGGCGGCCGACGACCTCGTCATAGCGCTCCATCGAGACGAGCGCCGTGTCGATCGGCTGACGGCCCGGCGGCTTTTCGTCCAGCACCGAGATGTCGAGATCGCCATAGCCCGCAAGCGCCAGCGTGCGCGGGATGGGCGTCGCCGTCATTACCAGCATGTCGCAGGCGGCGGGCGCCTTCTCGGCCAGCTCCATGCGCTGGCGGACGCCGAAGCGGTGCTGCTCGTCGACGATGGCAAGGCGCAGATCGTAGAACACGACCTCGCGCTGGAAGAGCGCATGCGTGCCGATGACGAGCTGCGCCCGGCCGTCGGCGATGGCGGCGAGCTTGTCGGCGCGGGCGGTGCCCTTGTCGCGGCCGGTCAGCAGCAGTCAGGCGGACGCCGACCTGCTCGGCCAGCGGTGCCAGGCCGGCGGCGTGCTGGCGCGCGAGGATCTCGGTCGGCGCCATCAGCGCGGCCTGCCCGCCCGCCTCGACCGCCGCCAGCATGGCGACCAGCGCGACCAGCGTCTTGCCCGAGCCGACATCGCCTTGCAGCAGGCGCATCATGCGCGTGGGCGAGCCCATGTCGCCGACGATCTCGTCGATCGCGCGCGCCTTGCGCGCCCGTCGGCGAGTGACCGAAGGCGGCCAGCGCGCGGACGCGCAGCCGGCCGTCTCCGGCATTGGCGCGGCCCCGCCGCCGCTTCATGCGGGCGCGCACGAGCTGCAGCGCCAGCTGGTGCGACAGAAGCTCGTCATAGGCGAGCCGCTGGCGCGCCGGGTCGGCGGGCGACAGCGCGCCGGGGCCCTCGGGCGCGTGCGCGGCGCGCAGCGCGTCGGCCCAGGCCGGCCAGTGCCGCTCGGCGAGCATCGCGGGCGCGATCCATTCGGGGAGCGACGGCAGGCGGGTCAGCGCGGTGGCGACGGCGCGGGCGACGGTGCGCTGCGTCAGCCCTTGCGTCAGCGGGTAGACCGGCTCCCAGGGGCGGAGCGTCGCCGCCTCGTCCTCGGCCAGCACCAGCTCGGGGTGCGGCATCTGCAGGCGGCCGTCATAGAACTCGATCCGGCCCGAGACGATCCGGCGCCCGCCGGGCGGCAGCGCGCGCTGGATCCAGTCGCCCTTCGGCCGAAAGTAGACGAGCTCGAAGGTCTGCCCGCCGCCCTCGACGACGACGCGATAGGGGCGCGCCGGGTTGCGGCCGATCCGGTGCTCGCCGACCTCGACCAGCACGGTGACGGTCTCGCCATGCGCGACGCCGCGGAGCGTCTCGCGCAGGCGGCGGTCCTCGACGCCCGCCGGCAAGCGTGAGGAGCAGGTCGACCAGGCGCGCCGCACCGAGCCGCTCGAAGAGCTTGGCCGTCTTCGGCGCCGACGCCCGGCAGGCGGTCGACGTCGGCGAACAGCGGGAACAGGATTTCCGGGCGGCCTTGCGACATGCGCGGCAGTCTTGCGCGAGCGGGGCGGCGCTGTCAGCAGGCCACGTGACCGGGAGAGCGATCGGAGACGCCCCGGGGCCGGCCGGCCGGCGGGCCATGACCGTCAACGCCAGAACGGACCCTGGGCGTCCAGAGCCCTCCAGTCCTCGACCACGCGCGGCCAAAGCTGTGCCGCCTCGGCCAGCGCGGCGCCGATCACCCGGCCGGCCGCGCGCTGCGCGTCCGCGTCGCCGGCGCCCGGCGCCTTGGGGCCGCGCAGCATCGTCTCGACCATCGCCGCGTCATTCAGCCGGCCGAAATCGTCCTGCAGGCTCTTCAGCGCGGCGCGAAACCGCGCGACCTTTCCGGACCGGAAAGAGCGAGTCGAACGTCTCTGCCACATAGCGCAGCTTCTTGATCGCCTTGCGCATCTCGTGGCGCTCCGTCCATCGAAAGCGTCTCGACCCTCTTGCCGCGCTTCTTCACCGCCTTCCAGCGCCGATCGAGCGCCGCCCCGGCGAAGTCACGAACGCTTGCCTCGGACGCCGCCGCATCGGCGCCCCCTGCCCGCCAGGCGCGCGTCGCGACAAAGCCCGCGAGGTCGAGCACGAAGGCCGCGACGTCGGGCCCGGCAAGGGCCTGGCTGACCTCGCGGCGCACGACCTCGTGGCGGCGCGCGACGGCGGCGCGCAGCCTGGGGAAGCCGGGCTCGCCGGGCGCGTTCTCGGCGGCCGGAGCGAGGATGTCGTCGGCCAGCACGTCAATGTCGCGCAGCGCGCCGACCGTGCCGCCGATCTCGCGCGCCAGCCTGTTCAGGCGCTCGAGCTCGGCGCAGCCGAGGGCGGGCGCGAAGGCGCCGAGCACGGTGCGCAGTCGGCGGAGCCCGATGCGCAGCTGGTGCGGGCCCTCGGGCGCGTCCGTCTCGACCGCCGCGACGATGTTCGCGGCCACCTGGTTCTGGATCTCGCCCAGAACCGCCACCGCCGCCTCCTCGATGGTCACATGGCGGTCGATCTCGATCGGCGAGGCCTTGACCGGCGCGGGCAGCTCGACCGCCCGCTTGCCTTCGCGCAAGGCGCCGGCGCGCGCCGCCTTGGAGCGGTTGGAGAACCGCACCGGGCCTTGCGTGATCAAGTCGCGGGCGAGCGCGAAGAGCACGTCCTGCGGGCCCTCCTTGACCTCGAGCTCGGCCTCGGTCAGCGGCGCGGCCGCGCCGTTGGCGCGCACCTCGCCCACATCGATGGCAAGCTCGACCTTGGCGCCGTGCGGCCCCGAGAGGAGGCGGCTGGTGCGGCGGAACGCGGTCTCGACGGTCGGCTCGATCCCCGGCTTCGCCAGCCCGATCACCTCCTCGCGCAGATCGTCGCTCGCGATCCGCGCGAGATCGAGGTTCGGCCCGGGCAGCCGGCATTCGTCCTCGATCGGCGTCGACAGCCCTTGGGCGATCGCGGCCGACGATTTCTTGACCGTCTGGATCCAGCGCCGGCCCTCGCGGCGCAGGCGCAGCGCGATGCCCGCCGCGCCTGCAGCGCGCCGTCGGCCGTGTCGTAGTAGACGCTGTGCAGCTCGCGCGTCCGGCCAGGCGCCGGCGGCGGCGCGCTTGACCGCGGCGCCCGAGCGCAGAAGCCGCTCCTGCTTGGCGTCGAGCAGCAGTTTGAGTTCGATCTCGTTCATGTGACTGTTCGATGTCGTCCGCGTGACGCGTGCTCAGGGCACCGGGGTAGACAATTCTCAACGGTTGTCTAGTGCCGGACAAGGGCGAGCCACTGCTCTTCGGTCAGCGTCTCGATGTCGAGCTCGGCAGCTTTCTTCAGCTTGGACCCGGCACCCGGACCCGCGACGACGATGTCGGTCCTGGCCGAGACCGACCCCGAGACCTTGGCGCCGAGCGCCTCGGCCTGCGCCTTGGCCTCGGCCCGGCTCATCTTTTCGAGCGTGCCGGTGAAGACGATCGTCTTGCCGGAGATGCGGCTGCCCTCCGTGCGCGGGGCCTCGGCGTCCTCGGGCGTGACGTGTTGAAGCAGGCGCGCGATGGCCTCGCGATTATGGGTGTCGGCGAAGAAGGCGATTGCGGCGTCGGCCATGACCTCGCCGACGCCGTCGATCGCGAGCAGGTGCTCGCGTGCCGCGGAGTCCTCGCCGGCGGCCACCATCATCTCGGAGAATGCGGTCCAGGTGACGAACTGGCGGGCGAAGAGCCGCGCGGTCGTCTCGCCGACATGGCGGATGCCGAGGGCGAAGATGAAGCGCGAAAGCGGCACGGTGCGCCGCTCGTCGATGGCGGCGAAGAGGTTGGCGACCGAGGTCGCGTTGCTCGGCCGGTCCTTGGCGTCGCGGCGGTAGAGGTCGATTTCGCCCGCCTCCTGGCGGGCCTGAAGGGTGAAGATGTCGGCTGGCTCGCGGATCAGCCCGGCCTCGTTGAAGGCCTCGATCTGCTTCGCGCCCAGGCCCTCGATGTCGAAGGCAGGGCGGCTGACGAAATGCTTCAGGTGCTCGACCCGCTGGGCCGGGCAGGTCAGCCCGTTGGTGCACCGCCGCACCGCCTCGCCGGCCTCGCGCAGGGCGAGCGATCCGCAGATCGGGCAGTGGTCCGGGAAGGTGTAGGGCTTCGAGCCGGCGGGCCTCTGCGAGAGGTCGACATCGACGACCTTGGGGATGACGTCGCCGGCGCGGTAGATCGCGACCGTGTCGCCCTCGCGCAGGTCGCGGCCGTCGCGGATCGGCGTGCCGTCCGAGGCGCGGCCGGCGATGTAGTCCTCGTTGTGCAGCGTCGCGTTCGAGACGACGACGCCGCCGACGGTGACGGGAGTCAGCCGGGCGACGGGCGAAAGCGCGCCGGTCCGGCCGACTTGTATTTCGATGCGCTCGAGGATCGTCGTCGCCCGCTCGGCCGGGAATTTGTGCGCCAGCGCCCAACGGGGCGTGCTCGAGCGGAACCCCAGCCGGCGCTGCAGGTCCAGCCGGTCGACCTTGTAGACGACCCCGTCGATGTCATAGCCGAGCGTCGCCCGCTGCCGCTCGATGGCGGCATAGTGGGCGAGCAGAGCGTCCAGGCCCTCGCACAGCTTCATCAGCGGGTTGACCGGCAGCCCCCACTCGGCAAAGGCGGCGATGACGCCCGACTGCGTCTCGGCCGGCAGCGCCGATGCATCGCCCCAGGCATAGGCAAAGAAGCGCAGCGGCCGCGCGGCAGTGATCGCGGGGTCGAGCTGGCGCAGCGAGCCGGCCGCGAAGTTGCGAGGGTTGGCGTAGATCTTCAGCCCCTTGGCGAGCTGCGCCTCGTTCAGCGCGCGAAAATCGGCATGGGCCATGTAGACCTCGCCGCGCACCTCGAAGAGGTCGGGCACGCTGCCCGTCAGCCGGCCCGGGATGTCGCCGATCGTGCGCGCATTGGCGGTGACGTTCTCGCCCTCGGCGCCGTCGCCCCGGGTGGCCGCCTCGACGAGGCGCCCCGCCTCATAGCGCAGGCTGAGCGAGACGCCGTCGATCTTGGGCTCTGCCGTCAGGGCGAGCGGCGCATCGGGGGCGAGCTTGAGGAACCGGCGGATGCCCTCGACGAAGTCCGCGACGCCTTCGGTCGCGAAGGCGTTCTCGAGCGACAGCATCGGCACGCGGTGGCGCACCTTGGCAAAGCCCTCGGCCGGGGCCACGCCCACGGTGCGCGTCGGGCTGTCGGCATGTGCGAGCGCCGGAAAGGCCTGCTCGAGCGCGATCAGGCGGGCCTTCAGCCGGTCGTAGTCGGCGTCGGTGATCTCTGGCGCGTCATGGCCGTGATAAGCGGCATCGGCCGCCCTGACCTGCGTAGCCAGGCCGGCGATCTCCGCCGCCGCGTCCGTCTCGCTGAGGCCGGCAATGTCACGCGCAATGTCACGGGCGTTCATGTCCCGGCAGATTGCGCCTGGCCGCGAGCCGGTCAAGCCGCGACGCGACGGAACGAGAGCCGAGGGTGACGAATTTCAGTGATAGGAGGTAAGCCAATGCCGAGACCGAATGTGATGGTGCGCGACCCGGATCAGAGCAGTGCGCGAATCGAAACGCTGGAATTCAGCGCGAACAACTGGGTGCCGAACAGCCGCCTGCCGGTGATGCTGGTCCGGGCCGCCATGGACGACGGCGCGCCGGACGACGCCGCCATCCACGCGCTCTACCGGTCGAATGGCTGGGGCGGCACGTGGACCTGGACGGTCTACGACTTCCACCACTACCACTCGACCGCGCACGAAGCGCTGGCGGTGGCCGGCGGCCAGGCGACGCTGATGCTGGGTGGGCCGGACGGGCGCGAGGTCACCGTCCGCGCCGGCGACCTGGTGGTGCTGCCGGCCGGCACGGGCCATAAGCGGCTCGCCGCCAGCCAGGATTTCGCCGTCTGCGGCGCCTATCCGCGGGGACAGGAGGCCGATTTGCTGAAGTCGACCGAGCAGAACTGGCCGGGCGCCGAAGACCGGATCGCCGCCGTCCCCCTGCCCCCGACCGACCCGTTCTACGGCGCGGACGGGCCGCTGCTGCGACTCTGGCCGGTGCGGATGGAGAGGGATTGATCCGGCTGTTCGAAGGGCTTCAGCCGGCGGGCGTGACGAAGACCGTTCCCAGCATGCCGAGGAACTCATGCGGCAGGCAGACATAGTCGTACTGGCCGGGCACGTCGAAGGTATGGCGATAGATCTGGCCCGGCGGCACGTCGCCCGAGTTGAAGGTCTCGGCGCCGTCCGGCAAGCTGACATGCGCGGGATCGTTGGCAAGCTTTGGATCGGCCGTCACCGTGTGCTTCATCACCGCGGTGTTCCGCCACTCGACGGTGTCCCCGGCGGCGACCGTCACGCTGGCCGGCGAGAACGCGAAGGTCGAGGTCATGTCGACCACCGCGGCGACCCCGGCCGGAACGCCCTCGTCATAGGCCGGCCCACTCGTCCCGCAGCTTGCCAGAAGGGGGACGAGGGTGGCGATCGCCAAGATGGAGCTGCGCATGGCAAGCCTGCTTCCGGTCCAGTAGCGCGAAGTGTAGCAGAGTTCCGGCGCCTCTCGCAGCAAGGAAAGCGGGACGCCCTGCTCAGGCCTCGGCGGCGGCTTCGGCCTCGGCGCGGGACTTGCCGCTGACGTCCTGGGCGAGCGCCGCCGCCATGAACCGGTCGAGGTCGCCGTCGAGCACGCCTTGTGTGTCGGACGTCTCTACGCCGGTGCGCAGGTCCTTGACCATCTGGTAGGGCTGCAGGACGTAGGAGCGGATCTGGTGGCCCCAGCCGATGTCGGCCTTGGCGTCGTGCGCGTCCTGGATCGCCTGCGTCCGCTTCTTCATCTCGAGGTCGTAGAGTCGCGCGCGCAGCGCCGCCCAGGCGATCGCCCGGTTCTGGTGCTGCGACTTCTCCGAGCTCGTCACCACGATGCCGGTCGGCATGTGCGTGATGCGAACGGCCGAATCCGTCTTGTTGACGTGCTGGCCGCCGGCGCCCGACGACCGGAAGGTGTCGAGCCGGATGTCCTTCTCCGGGATGTCGATCTCGATCGTATCGTCGATGACCGGATAGACCCAGACGGACGAGAAACTGGTGTGCCGCCGCGCCTGGCTGTCATAGGGCGAGATGCGCACCAGGCGGTGCACGCCCGATTCCGACTTCAGCCAGCCAAAGGCGTTGTCGCCCTTGACCCGGTAGGTGGCGGATTTGATGCCCGCCTCTTCGCCCGGCGTCTCGGACTGCAGCTCGACCTTGAAGCCGCGCCGCTCGGCCCAGCGCAGGTACATCCGCGCCAGCATCGCTGCCCAGTCGCAGCTCTCGGTGCCCCCGGCCCCGGCATGGACCTCGAGGAACGCGTCGTTGCCGTCCGTCTCGCCCGAGAGCAGCGCCTCGATCTCGCGGTCGGACGCCGTCTCGCGCAACGCCATCAGCGCCGCTTCGGCCTCGCGCACGATCTCGTCGTCGCCTTCGGCTTCGCCCAGCTCGATAAGCTCGACATTGTCCGCCAGCCCCTGCGCCAGCGCCTTGTAGCCATCGATCCCATCGGCCAGCTTCTGCCGGTCGCGCATGACCCTTTGCGCATGCGCGGGATCGCCCCAGAGGGCAGGATTTTCGGCGCGAGCGTTCAGCTCCTCCAGCCGATGCTCGGCCGTTTCCCAGTCGAGCCTGCGGCGCAGCAGCTCAAGCGATTTCTCGATGTCGCCTATGACGGCTTCGGTCTCGGCTTTCATGGCATTTCGCTGGCGGGAAAAGACACCTCATAGCGCCGGCGCCGGCCCCGGTAAAGCATGGGGCCGGCGATCTCGTCGGAGTTGCTTGCGGAGTGGCGCCAGGCTCAGCCGCCCAGCCGGCGCACCACGAAGGGCACGGTGCGCAGGACAGAGCCGTCGAGCCCGACATAGCGCAGCTCGACCTGGCCGCGATGGTCTGGCACCGTCAGCGAACTGGTGTTCTGCGCGCTGGAGTCGCCGACGACGGGCGTCGACTGCAGGACGGTTCCGGTCGCGGCGTCGACGATCTGGAAGGTGTCGCCCGGCTTGGCCGGACCGCGCCAGGTCACCGTCAGCGTGGCGCCCGCATCCACGTCGGCCGGCACGGTGAGCATCACGGGCGAGGCGGCCACCTCGAAGGCGCGCCGCGCGCCCGTCGAGCCGTTCGCGTTGACAAAGCGCAGCTCGTAGCTGCCGGAGACCTGTGGCGCCGTCAGGGTCGCGCTGCCGCCGCTGAGCGGCGCCGATGCGATCTGCTGGCCGCCGCCCTGCTCGCCCACCGGCCCCCAGACCTCGACCCGGCCGCCATCGCCTGCGCCGGCGACCGAGACGACGACCTGTTGGCCGCGATCGACCGTCTCGGGCGCGTTGATCGGATTGCCGGCCTCGTTCGCGGCCGTCGCCTTGGTCTGCGCTGTGGTTTGCGCCGTCGTCTGCGCGCCCGCGCCGCTCGCGAAGGCGGCGCCGGCCACCAGCGCAACCACCGAAAGCGCGGCGACTGCCTTGTCGTACCTCATTTCACCCTCCCGGGATGTTGTATGCATTGAGATGGTCACGGCCGAGGCGCGCGCAAGATGGCGGCGTGCCGCCATCAACGCTTAATAGAGGCCGCCGGTGCCCAGCCCGACATTGCTCGGCCGCGACGCCGTGCCGCCGCCGGACTGGCCGGTCCCGCTGCTGCCGAGCGGCACGTCCTCGCCCTCGGGCAGCAGATAGGGCAGGTCCGCGCCATAACCGGCGAAGAGCGCGGCGTCGTCGGCCAGCGCCACCACGTCGTCAACCAGGATTTCGGGCTCGGGCCCGAGATCGAAGGTCTGCACCAGCACGTCAGGCCCCTCGGCATCGTCCGGCAACCGCTCGCCGGTTTTGCGGTCGACCTTGATCGTGACGAACCCGCCGCCGCGCGGCGGCTCGAAGCTGCCGGGCGTGCGGGTCTCCATCGCCTCGGCCATGAACTCGCGGAAGACGGGGCCGCAGAGCGTGCCGCCATAGGCGTCATTGCCCATCGGCGTCGGGTTATCATAGCCGATGAAGCAGCCGGCGACGAGGTTCTCGGTAAAGCCAATGAACCAGGCGTCCTTGGCGTCGTTTGTCGTCCCGGTCTTGCCGGCGACCGGGAAAGGCAGCCCGCCAACCGTCCGGTTGGCAGTGCCGTGATCAACGACGCCGCGCAGCATGTCGACGATCTGCCAGGCCGTCACCGGATCGATGATCTGGCTGCGCGAGTCGAACAGGATCGGCGTCCGGTTTCGCCCGAAGGTCTCGACCGAGCAGCCCTGGCAAAAGCGCGGGTCGTGGCTGTAGAGCGTGTGGCCGTTGCGGTCCTGCACGCGGTCGATCAGCGTCGGCTCCAGCCGCTTGCCGCCGTTCGCGAACATCGAATAGGCGGCGACCAGCTGGTAAAGCGTCGTCTCGCCGGCGCCCAGCGCATAGGCGAGGTGGTGAGGCATGTCGTCATAGATGCCGAAGCGCTCGGCATAGGTGGCGACGCGGTCCATGCCCGACGGCCTGCGCGATGCGCACCGTCATCAGGTTGCGCGACATCTCCAGGCCCTTGCGCAGCGGCGTCGGCCCATAGAACGTGCCGCTGCGAGTTCTTCGGCCGCCAGGTCTTGCTGCCGTCGGCGACGGCGATGGGCGCGTCGAGCACGATGGTCGTCGGCTTGTAGCCGGCATCGAGCGCGGCGGCGTAGACGAACGGCTTGAAGGCCGAGCCGGGCTGCCGCTTGGCCTGGGTCGCCCGGTTGAAGACCGAGTCCTGGAACGAGAACCCGCCCACCAGCGCCAGCACGCGGCCCGAATGCGGGTCCATCGCCATGAAGGCGCCCTGGACGGCGGGGATCTGCCGCATCGCCCAGCCCTCGTCCTCGCGCTCGACGAAGACGACGTCGCCGACCTGCCAGAGGTCCGAGGCCGACTTGACCGCGCCCTGCGGCGTCCGCCTGATCCACTCGCGCTCGCGCGCCAGGCGCAAGCGGACGACGCCGGGCGCCTCGCCATCGGCCGCCTCGTCAATGCCTTCGACGCCGACAAGGGCGCTGCTGTCGCCAACCTCGAGGACCACGCCCAGATGCCAGCCGTCGATGTCGCGCGGCGCATTGGTCCTGGCGAGCAGCCTGCGCCAGTCCGCCTCGCCCGACAGCGATTTCGGGAATCGTCGCGACCGGCCCGACATAGCGGCCGCGCCGGCGGTCGTACTTCTCGAGGCCCTTGCGCAGCACCCGCTGCGCCAGCTCCTGCAGCTCGTCGTCGATCGTTGCGCGCACCGTCAGGCCGCCGCGATAGAGCTGGTCGACGCCGACCTCGCGGATCAGCTGGCGGCGCACCTCGTCGGTGAAATAGTTGGGCTCGGCGTCGCCCAGCACCGTCGGCGTGTGCTCGTCGAGGATGGTGTCGAGCGGCTGGGCGACGGCCGCCTTGTACTCCTCGGGGCTCAGCACGCGGTTCTGCCGCATCTCGCGCAGCACATAGTCGCGGCGCGCCACCGCCGCGTCGTGGTTGTGGATCGGATGCAGCGCCGAGGGCGCCTTCGGCAGCGCCGCCAGATAGGCCGCGTCCTGCGGCTCGAGCTCCTCCAGCGTCTTGCCGAAATAGTTCTGCGCGGCCGCGACGATGCCATAGGCGCGGGCGCCGAGATAGATGTCGTTGAGATAGAGCTCGAGGATCTGGTCCTTGCTCAGCGCGCCGTCGACGCGCACGGCCAGGATCGCCTCGCGGATCTTGCGCTCGATGCTGCGCTCGTCGCCGACCAGGAAGTTCTTCACCACCTGCTGCGTGATGCCCGAGGCGCCGGCCAGCTGGACGTCCTGCCCGGCCGCCTTCGCCACCGCGAACCGGTAGATCGCCTTGCCGATCGCCGTAGCGTCGACGCCCGGATGCACGTAGAAATTCTTGTCCTCGGCCGAGACGAAGGCGCCCTTGACCAGGTCGGGCACCTCGTCGATCGGCACGAAGACCCGGCGTTCGCGCGCGAACTCGGCGATGATCTCGCCCTCGCCCGAATAGACGCGGGTCAGCATCTTGGGCTGATAGCTGCGCAGCTCGTCATAGCTCGGCAGGCCCTGGCCATAGATCTGCACCAGCGCGGCAATGCCGCCGAAGGCGAACACCACCGCCGTCGCGGCATTCGAGAACAAGCCAGCCAAAATGCGAATCATCGACCCGATATCCCCGGCTCACCCCTTCGGCCAGCCAACTGTCGGTGGCCTTCTCGGCCACGCGCTCTTGGTCGAGCGGTGGCACACCATAATGGTCGCGGCCCCTGAACGCCAGCCGACAGAGCGCGGCAATTCCTATCGTGCAGCCGGCTTTCCGAATCCACGATTAACCCTCGCGCCGCAGCTCATGACTCAGCGCGGCGCGACGAAGCCGGGGCTGGCCACGACGCGCCAGTCGGCGATGCCCTGGGCGACGGCCTCGCGGTCTGCGCCAGCCAGGCTGGGTCACGAGAGCCGCCGGTGATCCTCCGGATCGTCCATGAAGCCGAGCTCGAGCAGGATCGACGGCAGGTCCGGCGCCTGGAGGACGCGGAACCCCGCCTGCCGCAGCGGCCGCGTCCGCAGCACCTCGGACTGCCGCGCCACCGAGTTCGAGCACCGCATGCGCCAGCTTGGCCGATTCGTCCTGCGTGCCTCGCTGGGCGAGATCGACCAGCAGCCGCGTCAGGTCGTCGGCCTCGCCGCCAAGATCGGCGCCGGCCAGCACGTCCGAGCGGTTCTCGCGCGCCGCCAGCGCCTCGGCCGCGGCGTCGGTGGCCTCGTCGGACAGCGTATAGGCCGAGACCCCGCGGGCATGCCCCGCGGCCGGCACGTCGGCATGCACCGAGACCAGCAGATGCGCGCCGGCGGCATGCGCCCGGTCGACCCGCTCGGCCAGCGGCACGAAGACGTCCTCGTCGCGCGTGAGAAAGGCGCGGAACCCGGCCGCGCCTCGATCGCGGCGGCGAGACGGGTCGCGAACTGCAGCACCAGCTCCTTCTCGACCAGCTCGCCCACCCGCGCGCCGGGATCGACTGCCGCCATGCCCGGGATCGATCGCGACGACGAGTTCGCCCGCGCCGGCTTCCGATGCTCGGGGCCTGGTGCCGCTCGCCCAGCGTGCCCGTTCGGGCGCACCTGCGCGGGCGTCGAACGCCGCGCGCGAGATCGAGGCGAGATCGACGACAAGGCGCGCTGGCCTGGCCGCTCGCGCCGGCTCGGTGAAGGCCCGCACGACGCCCATGGGCTCGGCCAGCTCGAGGACGAGCCGGGCGCGGTCCGGGCGGAACAGCCCGTGCCGCAGCGCCTTGACGGCGGGATGTCGCCGGCCGGCGCTCGGCCCGCCAGTCGAGCGCCGGGAAATCGATCACCAGCCGGTCGGGATCGGTCAGCGTGAAGAGCGTGAAGGCCGGCTGCGGGCGCGACATCGATGGCGAGCCGCAGGCCATCGGCGCGCTCGACGAAGTCGAGACGCCGTCACGACGGCATGCCGTCCGCGACGCCGGCCATCGGCGCAGCGGAACAAGCGCCGCGCCGGCGGCGCCAGCCGAGCAGTGCGCACCCGCACGAGTGCCGCCCGCCACAGTCTTGCCCGCATGCCGGCCGAGCTTTCGCGCCGCCAGTCTCTTCCGGCCGCCATTCTGTCTCGGTTGTTCGGTCTGCCTCGGCAGATCACGATATCACGCGGCGAGGTATAGGTAAAATCGCGATTGTAATTGGCCGGGCTTTGCGTCTATAGGGGGGCATCGGGTTGTGCCGCCCGGCGGATGCCGGGGCGCACGGACAACGGGCGGCGTTGCCGCTCCTATTCCGGTGCATCGGGTCACGCGCTCCCCGGATGATGAGGCACTCACCATCATGCCGCGCGCGGACCGGGTGCCGGTCAGCCCAATGCCCGCCGGCAGGCCCGCGGGTCCAGTTCACATGCGCCGGCCGGGCCGGCGCCGGATAACCGAGGCGATGCGCGAACCCCGCAGCACCAGACGCGACCCGAACGACGCCCTGAAGACGGGCCGGGCGCGGCCATGCGCCGGGACGCCACCGCCGCCAACAACACGCCAGCCCTGTGCCCCGGCCCGCTCGCGGCCCGGACAGCGCCGGCGTCAGGAAGATTCATGGCAAAGAAAATGCTCATCGACGCCACCCACCCGGAGGAGACCCGGGTCGTGGTGGTCGACGGAAACAAGGTCGAGGACTTCGACTTCGAGTTGGTCAACAAGCGCCAGCTCGCCGGCAACATCTATCTCGCCAAGGTAACGCGGGTCGAGCCGTCGCTGCAGGCGGCCTTCGTCGAGTACGGCGGCAACCGGCACGGCTTCCTCGCCTTCTCGGAAATCCACCCCGACTACTACCAGATCCCGGTCGCCGACCGCGAGGCGCTGCTGGCCGAGGAGGCGCGCGAAGAAGCCGAGCGCGCGCGCGAGGAGGAGGACGAGAGCCGGCCGCGCGCGGCCGCGGGGCCGCACGCGCCGCGCCGCGCCCAAGGCCAAGCCGACGACCGCCTCGGGCCTCGAGGTCATCGACATCGACGGCCCGGACCTCCGGGACGCGCCCTCGGGGCTGGAGATCGCCGTCCCCGACGCGGGCGAGGCCACGCTGCCCGGCGGCGACGATCCGCGCACGGCGGATCAGGAGACCTCCGAGACCGGAGGCGAGAGGCCTGTTGCAGAGGCGTCTCTCGAAACCGCGGCGGTCCCGGGCCCGGTCGGCACCGGGGCGACGGAACAGGTGTCCACGGACGCCAGGGACGCGGCGGGCGACGAACGGCAGGGCGCCGCGGCCCAGCCCGAACTTCATGGCGACGCCGAGGAACCGCTTGCCCCGGCGCCGGGGGACGCCGAGGAGCAGGAGAGCGCCGAGCGCCGGGCGACACCGGGCGAGAACGACAGGCCGCCCCGCTCCATCGCCGAAAGCGCGGGGCTGGACGAAGGCGACCGGATGACCGAGGAAATTGAGCCCGACGCGAGCGCGCGCAAGCCGCGCGACGGGGCGTCCGAGGACGGACGAGGACCGAGAACCCGCTGGCCGCCCCTCGGAGAGGGAAGGCCTCGAAGCCGGCCCCGCCGGAGACGCGTCGGCCGGCGGCGCGCCCGGCGGCGCCGGCGACACGGTGACCGAGTCGCTCGAGATCGGCCGAGCCGGAGGGCGGCCGCCGCAAGCGCCGTCGGCGGCGCGGACGCGACGACCGGCCCGAGCGCAGCGAGGCGGGCGAGGCGCCCGATGGCGCGCCCCCGACCGAGGCGCGCGAGACCGGCAATGGCGAGGCCGAGGACGTCGAGCAGCCCGAGCAGATCGGCGCCGAGGACACGCTCGAGGAGGCCGCCAAGGCCCGCGCCCGGCTTCGCCGGCGCTATAAGATCCAGGACGTCGTCAAGGTCCGGCAGATCATGCTGGTCCAGGTCGTCAAGGAGGAGCGCGGCAACAAGGGCGCCGCGCTGACCACCTATCTGTCGCTGGCCGGCCGCTATTGCGTGCTCATGCCGAACACGGCGCGCGGCGGCGGCATCAGCCGCAAGATCACCAACGCCGTCGACCGCAAGCGCCTGCGCGACATCGCCGGCGAGCTCGAGGTGCCGCGCGGCATGGGGCTGATCGTGCGCACCGCCGGCGCCGAGCGCACCCGCGCCGAGATCAAGCGCGACTACGAATTCCTGCTGCGCCAGTGGGAGCAGATCCGCGAGCTGACGCTCAAATCGATCGCGCCGACGCTGATCTACGAGGAAGGCTCGCTGATCAAGCGGTCGATCCGCGACCTCTACTCCAAGGAGATCGACCAGATCCTCGTCGAGGGCGAGGCGGGCTATCGCGAGGCGAAAGAGTACATGAAGATGCTCATGCCCTCGCACGCCAAGAACGTGCAGCCCTATGCCGACGCGATCCCGCTCTTCAGCCGCTATCAGGTGGAAAGCTACCTGAACGGCATGTTCAACCCCGTCGTGCAGCTCAAATCCGGGGGCTACATCGTCATCGGCGTCACCGAGGCGCTGGTCGCGATCGACGTCAACTCGGGGCGGGCCACCAAGCAGGGCTCGATCGAGGAGACGGCGCTGCAGACCAATCTCGAAGCCGCCGAGGAAATCTCGCGCCAGCTGCGGCTGCGCGACCTCGCCGGTCTCATCGTCATCGACTTCATCGACATGGACGAGAACCGGAACAACCGGGCCGTCGAGAAGCGCCTGAAGGACAAGCTGAAGAACGACCGGGCCCGCCTCCAGCTCGGCCGCATTTCGGCCTTCGGCCTGCTCGAGATGTCGCGCCAGCGGCTGCGCCCGGGCATGCTCGAGGCGACGACCAAGCCCTGCCCGCATTGCCACGGCATGGGCGTCATCCGCTCGGATGACAGCCTCGCGCTCGCCATCCTGCGCGAGGTCGAGGAGGAGGCGCTACGCGGCCGCGCCGACGAGATCACCATCCGCGCGCCCGTCGACATCGCCAACTATCTGATCAATGCCAAGCGCCGGCATATCGGCCAGATCGAGCACCGCAACAACGTCCTCGTCGTCATTATCGGCGATCCGACGCTGGTCAGCCCGAACTACGAGATCCTGAAATCCAAGTCGCAGGGCAAGCGCCCTGCCCCGGCGGCGCGCGACGTCGTCTCGGCGGCATCCGTCGCAGCCGAGGCCGAGTATCGCCGACGAGCCGGGCGTTCCGGAGGAAGTCGAGGCGCGCGACGAGACGCGCGACGACGATGGGAGCGACGAGGACGCGGCGCGCGCGCCGCCGGCGCGGCCGGCGCGGCGGCCGCCGCCGGCGCGAGGGCGACGAGCCACGCGAGGGACAGGACGAGCCGGAGGCGCGCGAGCGGCCGTCGGCCGACGAGGAGGACGACCGGCCACGCTCGCGGCGTGGCCGCGGCCGTCGCCGGCGCGGGCGCCGGGGCGACGAGAGCAATGGCGAGCGGCAGCCCCGGAACGAGGACGCCGGTCAGCCGGTCGCGGCCGCGTCTGCCGCGGGCGAAGCCACCGGCGACGAAGCGCGCGGGGGGGACGGTCCATCGGCCCCGCGGCCGCCCGAGACCCGCTCGGGCGCCGAGGCGCCGGCCGACATCGCCTCGCATGGGCAGGACACCCGTCCGCCTGCCGAAACCGAGCTGAGCCAGGCGCCGTCAGAGGCGGCCGCGGCGGCCCCCGAGCCTGAGGAGGCGACGGGCGGCACGCCCCTGCCCACGGCCGAAGCGCCGGCAGACGTGGCGGGCCTCGACGCGACGGTCTCGCAGGACAGCCAGGCGCAACCGACGCCCGCCGCTGATTCCGAAGCCGGCGACGAGGGCGACTCTGCCGGGGAGAAGCAGCCCGCGATGGCGTCCGAGCCGAGCGCCGAGCCTGCGGCGTCGCATGAGGCTGACGGCGGCGAGGCGCCCCCGGCCGCCGAGGAGCAGCGCCCCGCAGAGCCTTCAAAGCCGAAGAAGCGCGGCTGGTGGTCGCTGGGACTCTGAGAAGACCCTGACAGAGCCTTGACGACACAGGGAACATGTCGCCCCCGGGCTCGACCCGGGGCGACATTGCTCGACGCGACCGACGGGCGCGCACCAACGGGATCTGATTGTTGTCGGGCCCGCTTGACCGATTGGTCTCCCGTCACTCGGGGTAGGGTGCCCAGGCGCAGCGCGTCATGTCAGGCCGCCTGCCGTTCAGCCTCGTAGACCTGCAGGTTTGTCCATGCCACGCCCAGCATCGGCGTCTCCAGCCCATGCGCCGCGCCGCGCCGGATCAAGTCGCCGATCACGTGGTCAGCCTCGGTCGGCGCGCCCTGCGCCATGTCGCGCAGCATCGAGGCTGTCAGCGGCGAGCTCCGGCTCGGTCAGCCACTGCCGAGGGTCGGTCCATGCTCGCCTCACCGGGCCGGTGTCCTTCCGCTTCGGCGACGCTCAGGCACTCGTTCAACAGGTCCAGCATCAGCCGCTCGCCGCCATCGGCGGAGACGATCCGGCCGACCGGCGCACGGATCAGGCGTCGTCGCGGCCGCGAGCGCCGCGAGGAACACCCACTTGTCCCAGAGAGCCTGGACGATGTTCCGGCTCAGCCGCGCATCGAAGCCGGCCCGCTGGCCCGCCTCGACGAAGCGCTCGGCCAGCACGATCGTGCCGTCATCGCCGCGCGGGCCGACGGTCAGGCGATGGATACCGCTCAGATGCCGCACCGTCCCGTCCGGTGCCAGCGTCGCCCGATATCGCGGCGACCCCGCCCCAGACGATCGCCTCGGAGAACCGGCTGGCGAGGAGCGGCACGTGGTTCAGCCCGTTCAGCACCGGCAGGATCACCGTCTCCGAGCGGATGTGCGGCGCGATCGCCTCCATCGCGCCCCGGTCCCATAGGATTTGCAGGCGAGCATGATGATGTCGGCGGGTGCGGCCGGCCTGGCCCAGCCTCGATCACCTGCACGGGAACGGTCGCGTCGCCATACTGGCTCTCGATGCGCAGCCCTCCGGCGAGCTGGCGGGCGCGGTCCTCGCGCACCAGGAAGGTGACGTCCTCGCCCGCCGCGGCGAGGCGCCCGCCGAAATAGCCGCCGACGCCGCCGGCGCCGAGCACCAGGATCCGCATGGCTCCCCTCCCCTTCCGCCCTCAGCGGCCCTTGAAGTCCGGGATGCGCCGGTCGGCCGTGGCGGCGACGCCCTCGCGGAAGTCATCGGTCGTGCGCAGCCGGGTCTGTTCTTCCAGCTCGTGGTCGGTCGCCGCGCGGACCGCGTCCGCCAGCCCCTGGCGCAGCGTCGCGCGCGTCGAGACGACGCCGAGCGGCGCGTTGACGGCGATCTCGCGGGCCAGCCCCCAGGCATGCGCGCGCACCTTGTCGAGGCTCGTGAAGTCGTCGAGCAGCCCCCAGTCCAGCGCCTCCTCGCCCTTGATGCGGCGCGAGGTCAGGAACATCAGCGACGCCTTCTGCTGGCCGACGACGCGCGGCAGCGTCACGGTCAGCCCGAAGCCCGGATGAAAGCCCAGCCGCGTGAAATTCGCGGCAAAGCGCGTGTCGGGCAGCCGACGCGGAAATCGGCGGACATCGCCAGGCCCCAGCCCGCCGCCGATCGCCGCGCCCTGCACGGCGGCGATGACCGGCTTTGCGCAGCGAAAAACGCGCACCGCCTCGATATAGAGGTGGTCGACGCCGACGCGGTTGAGCGCGCCCTCGACCGAGCCGTCCGCCTGCACCTGGCTGCCATCGCCGAAGTTCGCCCCCGCGCAGAAGGATTTGCCCTCCGAGCAGAGCACGATGGCGCGGCAGGCCGGGTCGTCGTCCAGCGCCTCGTAGGTGTCGGCGATCTGCCGGATCAGCGCGAAGTCGAAGAAGTTGTGCGGCGGCCGCCTGATCTCGACCGTCGCGACATAGTCGCGGATCTCGATCCCGAGCTCCGGGGCGTCATAGGGCATGGTTTCCTCCCTTAGGCGGTGGGGTGGAACCCCACCCTACATGTGCTCCGTGAGGTGCGTTCCACCCCACCCTTATCACCGCATCCCCAGCCCGCGGGCGATGATGCCGCGCAGGATTTCGGTGGTGCCGCCCTGGATCGTCAGCTTTGGCGCGACCAGCGTCGCGAACTCGACCAGATCCTCGAAGTCCTGCTCGTTCGCCGGAACCGGCCTGCGGCGCCCCCTCCGAGAACGCGCCGAGCCGCCGCGCCTCGGCAGGCAGCCGCTGCTCCCAGACCGTGCCGACATCCTTGACGATCGAGCTTTCGAGCACCGGCTCCTTGCCCTCGTGCAGCATGCCGGCGACCGAGACCGACATGCGCCGCAGCGTGTGCAGCTGGGCGACGAGCCGGCCCAGCCCCTCCGCGCCGCGCGCGTCCGGCGCCGCTGCCCAGCCGCTCGGCCAGCGCGACGAGGACGTAGAAGGTCTCGAGGAATCGCTCGGGCCCCGAACGCTCATAGGCCAGCTCGGCGGTCGCCTGCTTCCAGGCGCCGTCGAGCTCGCCCAAGCCGATGGCTGTCAGGGATGAAGACATCCTCGAACAGCACCTCGTTGAAGTCGGTCATGCCGGGCATGGCGGCGATCGGGTTGACCGTGATGCCGGGCGCGCGCATGTCGACCAGGAACTGCGTCAGCCCGTGCCGGCGGTTCTCCCTGGTCGGCGGCGAGGTGCGCAGGAGCGCGATCATGTACTCGGCCCGGTGCGCGTTCGACGTCCAGATCTTGCGGCCGTTGACGCGCCAGCCATCGCCCTCGCGCACCGCTTTCGTCTGGGCGGCGAACAGGTCCGAGCCCGAGTTCGGCTCGGACATGCCGATGGCGAAGCACAGCTCGCCGCGGCAGATGGCCGGAAGGATCCGCTCCTTCAGCGCGTCCGTGCCGTATTTCAGGATCACCGGGCCGGATTGGCGGTCGGCGACGAAATGCGACCAGGTTGGCGCCGAGACGGCGCGCATCTCCTCGGTGACGACATAGCGGTCGAGATGGCTGCGCTCCTGCCCGCCATAGGCCTTCGGCCACGTCATGCCGATCCATCCCTTGGCGCCGACCCGCTTGGAGAACTCGCGGTCATAGCTCGTCTGCTTCAGCCCGAGCGCGGGATCGAAGGTGCCGCGGCGGACCTCGTCGGCCAGGAATGCGCGGACCTCGGCGCGCAGTTCCTCGGTCTCGGGCGGCAGGCGCTTCTGGTCGAAGCGGATGGCGGTCTGCATCGCGGTGCCTCCCAGATGTGGGTGCGAGCACCCACCTACGGATCGAGCGGTAGGGTGGGTGCTCGCACCCACCGCCGTCAACGGTCTAACGCGTCGTCAGCATCGGCCAGAGACTGTCGGCCCCCTGCCCCGCGACATGGCCGCCGAGCCGCACAGCCCAGTCGGCCTCCGCGCCGAAATCGTCGCGCCAGCCCCACATCCGGCGGGTGAAGCGCTGGAGCACATAGTCCTGCGTCCAGCCGATCGCGCCATGCGCCTGATGGGCGATCGCGGCGCCAGCCTCGACCGCCTCGCCGACGCGGATCTTGGCGGAAGCGATCTCCAAAAAAGCGGCCTCGCCGGCATGCGGCTCGCTCGCCAGCGTCTCGGCGGCCGAGCCGGACGCCGTCAGCGCCGCCGCGACCTCGCCCGCCAGCACCGCCAGGCTCTGCTGTACCGCCTGGAACTTGCCGATCTTGTGGCCGAAGGCCTCGCGCTCCTGGGCGTAGTCGACGGTGATCTTCAGCGCCGTCTCGAGCGCGCCGGCCATCTGGCAGGCGCGCGCCACGGCGCCCATGCGCGCCAGCGCCTCGCCGCCCGCGGGGAAATCAGCCATCGCCTCGGGCCGCGCCGCGTCGAAGGCCAGGTCCGCGCGCTCGCCCCCCATGTCCGAGCGCCGCGACGCCGCGTTCCAGGCGCCCGGCCGGAAGGTCAGCAGCTGGTCGTGCAGCACCAGGACCAGCAACGCCGCCTCGCCGGCATGGGGCACGGCGCGGGCGATACCGGTCAGCGTGCCATCCGAGTTCAGGCTCAGTCGGTCGCGCGCCCGCACGGGCGCGACGGCCAGCACGCCCTCGGGCATGTCGACCTCCGCCTCGGCCAAGGCCCAGCCGGCCAGCAGGGTTTCGGCCAGCGCCACCGGGCAGGCATACTGGCCGGCCATGCGCAGCACCTGGAACCCGTCGGCCAGTGTCGCCCCCGCGCCGCCGCGCGCCTCGGGCACCCAGGCGCGGGTCAGCCCGGTCTCCTCCAGCGCGGCCCAGAGCGGCGCGCGCCAGCTCTCGTCGCAGCCCTGCGACTGGGCCGCGTTCAGCGCCTGCGGGTCGGCCAGGTCGGCGAAAATGCGCGCCGCCGCGTCGGCGATCGGGTTGTCGGTCATGCGCCTCCCTCCGCTCCCCGGGGGCCATAGGCCGGATGCGCCGAGCGATAAAGCGGGCGACGGCCAGGCCATGCAAGCTATCAGGAGGAAGATTGCCGGCGAAGCCCGCGCCGGCCATTGTGACGATCCCGTGACGTCTGCGCAGGGGCTCAGCATGGCTAGGGAGGCAGGGTGCGCCGGTCGCTCGCAATAGCCGTCGTCCCGCTGGCGCTCGCCGAGACGCTGATCTGGGCGGCCTTCTACTATTCCTTCCCAGCCTTGCTGACCGCCTGGGAGACCGAGCTCGGCTGGAGCCGCGCCGAGCTCTCGGGCGCCTTCACGGGCGCGCTCGTCCTGACGGGGCTGCTTGCGCCGCGGGTCGGGCGGCTGGTCGACCGGGGCCTGGGCACGACCGCCTTTCTCGGCGCGATCGTTCTCGGCGCGGTGCTGCTGGTCCTGCTCGCCGGCGTGCGCGAGCTCTGGCAGTTCTGGGCGATCTGGCTGGCGCTCGGCGCCGTCAACGCCGCCTGCCTGTACGAGGCGACCTTCGCCATCATCACGACCACCATCGGCAGCGCAGCCCGCAGCGCGATCACGCAGGTGACACTGGTCGCGGGCTTCGCCGGCTCAGTGTCCTTCCCGGCCGCCTGGGCGCTCGACCGCGCATTCGGCTGGCGCGGCGCCATCCTAATCTTCGCCGCCGTCGTGCTCTGCGTCGCGCTGCCGCTGGCCTGGCTCGGCCTGCGGCTGCTCGCGCGCCATGCCGAGGACGTGGAGACGCGCGCCAGGCCGACCGGGCGCGAGGGGCGCGAGGCACTCGGCAAGGCCGCTTTCTGGCTGATCGGCTTCGGCTTCGCCACCGTGGGGCTGACGCATGGGATGCTGATCACGCATATCCGGCCGATCATGGAATCGCGCGGCGTCTCGGAGGCGCTCGGCGTCACGGTGGCGAGCCTCGTCGGACCCATGCAGGTGCTCGGCCGCGTCATCATGGTCTCGCTGCAGTCCCGCCTCGACATCCATGGCGCGGCGGCGGGCTGCTTCCTCGGCATGGCGCTCGGCGCCGGGATCCTGCTCGTCTCGACCGGATCGCCCGTGCTGGCGATCGGCTTCGTCATTCCCTATGGGGCGGCCTACGGGGTGATCTCGATCGTCCGGCCCGTCGTCACGGCCGAGTTGCTGGGCCGGGCCGGCTTCGGCACCATCTCGGGCATGCTGGCCGTGCCCTACATGCTCGGCAGCGCCGCCGCGCCCAGCGTCGCCGCGCTGATCTGGCAAGAGGGCGGCTACAACTTCGTCATCGGCCTCGGAATCGCGCTGCTGCTGGCCGGGCTCGTCGCCGTGCGGCTGGCGCGCCGCGCGGCGGCGTGAGGGGTGGGCGGACCGAAGCCCTACGCCATCGGATCGACGATCTCGTCATAGCCCCGGCCGCGAAACTCCAGCAAACACAGACCATGCCCGAAGGGGTCCGCCAGCACGACGATCCGCCCCCAGCCATGCGTCCGCACCGGCCCCTCGACGACAGCCCCGGCGCCCTCCGCCCTGGCCAGCGCCACCTCGAGATCGGGCACGACGAAGTCGAGATGCACGGGCGTCCAGTGCCGGCGGTAGTCCCGTCCCTGCTCCGCCGCGGCCGAAGCATCGGTCGCCCTGCTGCCGGCGGGCTTCTCCAGCAGGTAGATCGGCGCCGGCGCGCCTAGGAGCTCGAGCGCCCCGCCGCCGAAGCGGCGCCCCGGTGCAAGGCCGAACGCATCGCAATAGAATCGCTCGCCCGCGGCGAGGTCCGGCACGTCGATGTTGACGAGCAGGCCTGTGCCCGCCCCGCCGCCGAGACTTTCCGCCGGCGCCGTCACGGCCCGCGCGGCGCGTCGCCGGCCAGGGTAATCCGCCACATCTCGCGCCGGTGCCCGTCATAGTCGTTGATCGCGCAGTGCTGGCTCGAGCGGTTGTCCCAGATGACCAGCGTGCCCGGCGCCCAGCGGACGCGCGCCGTGAACTCGGGCTGGATCTGGTGCTGGAAAAGGAACTCCAGGACGGCCGAGCTCTCGGCCTCGGTCATCCCCTCGAAGGCGACGGTGTGCGAGCGGTTGACATAGAGCGCCGGCCGCCCGGTCTCCGGATGCACGCGCACGGCCGGGTGCGCCGCCGTCATCACCTCCGCCCGGCCGCTGCCCTGCATGGTGCCGGTCGCCAGATGCGTCGTCCGCAGCGACGCGGCGTTCTTGGCCGACGAGGACACACCCTTCAGCCCGGCCAGAAAGCGCCGCAGCGGCTCGCTCAACGTCTCGTACGCCCGGTACTGGCAGGCGAAGACGGTGTCGCCGCCCGCCGCCGGCGTCTCGATGCAGTACAGCATCGTCGCCTTGGGCGGGTCCGGCCGGTAGGTCGTGTCCGAGTGCCACATGCCGCCGAAGTTCGAAGTCTGGTGCGGCTCCTTGACGATCGCCGTGATCTCCTCGCACCCGTCGACGCCTTTGGCGAAGGGATAGGGAATCGGTGCGCCAAAGCGCCGGGCGAGCGTCAGGAACCCCGCCGCGTCGAGCTGCTGGTCGCGGAAGACCAGCACCTGATGCGTCAGGAACGCCTCGCCCAGCGCCGCGAACCCCGCCTCGTCCAGGCGCGCGAGATCGACCCCGGCATCTCCGCTCCGATCGCCCCGGCGAGCGGCCGAATCTCCGCTGCCCTCCCCATCCCGTCCATGATGTTCTCCCGGGCTGCCGCGCCTGCCGGGACGCGTGCTTGCGCGACCGGCTCCTGCGCTTAAGGTAGCCGCCCAGCAGCCGCCTGCGCAACGAGCGGCGGATCAGGGAGTGGATGATGCCCCACAAACCGGCCTCGACGGCGCTCGACCACATCCGGGTGCTCGACCTCACGCGCGTGCGCTCGGGCCCGACCTGCGTGCGCCAGCTCGCCGACTGGGGGGCCGACGCGATCAAGATCGAGATGCCGGCGGCGCTCGAGGCCGACGGCGCGCTCGGCGCCAGCCGCGCCACCGCCGACTTCCAGAACCTGCATCGCAACAAACGCTCGCTGACCCTCAACCTCAAGGAGGCCGAGGGCCTGCGCGTCTTCATGCGGCTGGTCCAGACGGCGGACGTCGATCGTCGAGAACTTCCGTCCTGACGTGAAAGAGCGGCTGGGAATCGGCTACGAGGCGCTCGCTTCCGTCAACCCGCGCATCATCCTCGCCAGCATTTCGGGCTTCGGCCAGGACGGTCCCTATTCGAAGCGCCCGGGCTTCGACCAGATCGCGCAAGGCATGGGCGGGCTGATGTCGATCACCGGCGAGCCGGGACGCGGCCCGATGCGCGTCGGCATCCCCGTCGCCGACCTGACCGCCGGCCATTTCGCCGCGCAGGGCATCCTGATCGCGCTGATCGAGCGCGAGAAATCCGGCCGGGGCCAGTGGCTGCACACCTCGCCTGCTGCAGGCGCAGATCGCCATGCTCGACTTCCAGGCGGCGCGCTACCTGGCCGAGGACGAGGTCGCGGGCCAGGTCGGCAACGACCACCCGACCTCGGTGCCGACCAGCCTCTACCCGTGCAGCGACGGCTGGGCCAACATCGCCGTCTCGGGCGAGGTGATCTGGAAGCGGTTCGCCCGAGCGATGGGGCACCCGAATGGATCGACGACCCCGACTACAAGGACCAGAAGGGCCGAACGGCGAACCGCGACCAAGCTGAACGCCGCGATCGCCGAGGCGACCGGGAAGATGACTGAAGACGGCCGAGCTGGTCGAGAGGCTGGCCGAGGCCGGCGTGCCCTGCGGCCCGGCCTACAAGATGGACGAGGTCTTCGCCGACCCGCAGGTGCGCCATCTCGGCATGGCGGCCGACATCGACACCCTGCCCTTCGGCCCGACCCGGCTGGTCGCCCAGCCGGTCCGGCTGACGCGCACGCCCACCAGCATGGCCGTGCGCCCGCCCGACCGGGGCGAGCACACGCGACGAGATCCTGGCCGAGATCGGCCTCGACGCGTCCGAGATCGCCGAACTGCGAAGTCGCGGAACATCATCTGATGTCGGGCGCCGCAGTGCCGCCCGGCCGCAACAGGCCCCCTCCCCGCCTGGCACGCAGGGATGGGAAGAGGGAGGAGAGCCGCAATGACCGACAAGATGCTCGAGACGCCGCGACGGCGCCATCGGCCACCTGATCTTCAACCAGCCGGAGAAGCGCAACGCCGTCAGCCTGGCGATGTGGGAGCGCGCGACCGAGATCCTCGAAGCGTTCGAGGCGGACCCCGCGATTCGCGTCGTCGTCCTCTCCGGCGCCGGCGGCAAGGCGTTCGTCTCGGGCGCCGACATATCCGAGTTCGAGGACAAGCGCGGCACCGCCGAGGCGCAGCAGCACTACAACGCCCGCACCGGCGCGGTCTACGAGCGCATCGAGCGCTTCCCGAAGCCCACGGTCGCGATGATCGACGGCTTCTGCATCGGCGGCGGGCTGAACCTGGCCTGCGTCTGCGACATCCGCATCGTGTTCGGAAAAGTCGCAGTTCGGCATGCCCGCCGCGCGCCTGGCGCTCGGCTATCCCTTCTCGGCGATCCGTCGGCTGGCCAACATCGTCGGCATCGCCAATGCGCGCCACCTGATGTTCACGGCCGGCCGCATCGACGCCGCGCATGCGCTGCGCATCGGCCTGGTCCAGCAGGTCGTGCCCGAGGCCGAGACTGGAACGAGACCGTCGCCGACTATGCCGGCACGATCGCCGCGAACGCGCCGCTGACGGTCGCCGCGATGAAGTTCATCTCGACCCAGGTGCTGGCCGACCCGGCCGAGCGCGACCTCGCCCGCTGCGACGCGATGGTGGCCGCCTGCTTCGCCTCCGAGGACTTCAAGGAGGGCCGCCGCGCCTTCATGGAAAAGCGCAAGCCCGCGTTCCAGGGCCGCTGAGAGCCCGGGCCTGATCCACACAACAGAGCCGCTGGCTGTCGGCCGGCTAGGCGCCGCGATCGCCGCATGCGGCTCCCCCCCCCCCACCGGGGGAGGGCGCGGCGGGGGGCCTGCGCGGACAGCGGAAAGAGGACGATGACCCAGTTCGCGCGCTTCCAGGGCCGGCTCGAAGACCGGCGCTTCGTCACCGGCACCGGGCGCTATGCCACCGACCTGACGGCGCCCGGCATGGCGCATGGCGCGATGGCGCGCGCCGACATCGCGCCCGGCCGGATCGTCTCGCTGGACGTCGAGGCGGCGCGCGCCGCGCCGGGCGTGCTGGCCGTCCTGACCGCCGCCGATCTGGCCGAAGCTGGCGGCCCGACCCACCTGCCCGCCGGCCCGAAGCTGCCGATGACGAATGGCGAGCCCGCCTTCCAGGCGGCCCGCCCGGTTTTGGCCATCGACCGCGTCCGCTATGTCGGCGAGGGGCTCGCTTTCATCGTCGCCGAGACGGCCGAGGCGGCGCGCGACGCCGCCGCGCTGGTCGAGGCCGAGATCGAGGAAGCTGCCCGCCGTCGTCACCGCGGCCGAGGCGCGCGCCGAGGGCGCGCCCGCCGTCTGGGACGAGGTGCCCGACAACGTCGCCTTCGTCTGGAGCAAGGGCGACCACGCCGCGGCTCAGGCGACGATCGACGCCGCGCCCCGGCAAGGTCAGCTCTGTCGAGCCAGGTCTCGCGCGTCGTCGTCCACCCGATGGAGCCGCGCGCCTGCCTCGGCCAGGTGACGCCCGAGGGGCGGCTGTTCCTGGAAAGCTGCTCGCAGTCGCCGCATCTGATCAAGGGCGCGATCGCCAACATCTTCAAGGTCGAGCCCGCCCAGGTGCGCGTCGTCACGCACGATGTCGGCGGCAGCTTCGGCATGAAGATCGCGCCCTATGTCGAGGACGTGCTGTGCCTCCATGCCGCCCGCACGCTCGGCCGGCCGGTGCGCTGGGTCGCCGACCGGACCGAGGCGAGCCTGGTCGACGACCACGGCCGCGACCTCCGCTTCGACGCGGCGCTCGGCTTCGACGACGAGGGCAACCTGCTCGGCCTGCGCGTCCACTTCGACGCCAATATCGGCGCCTATCTGCAGGGCCGCTCGCTCGGCGGGCTCGGCAACATGGGCGGCATCTCGGGCGTCTACCGGATCGGCCCGACCGCCGCCGACACCTATGGCGTCTACACGCACACGCACACGACCGGCCCTTATCGCGGCGCGGGCCGGCCCGAGGCGACCTATTGCATCGAGCGGCTGATGGACCTCGCCGCCGCCGATCTCGGGGTCGAATCCGTTCGAGTTCCGCCGCCGCAACCTGGTGCCGTCTGAGGCGATGCCATGGAACACCGGCTTCATGTTCGAGTACGACTGCGGCGAGTTCGAAGAGAACATGAAGAAAGCCGCGGAGCAGGCTGACTTGGCGGGTTTTTCGCAGCGCCGGCAGCGCGTCCGAGGCCAGCGGCCGGCTGCGCGGCATCGGCATCTCCAACCCGATCGAGGTCGCCGGCGGGCCGTTCGTCAACCCCGGCGCCGACCATTGCCGGATCACCGTGAACGGCGACGGCACGGTCACCATCCACCCCGGCGCCATGTCGGTCGGCCAGGGGCTGGAGACGGCATTCTCGGAATGGGTGGCGCGCGAGTTCGGCGTGCCGCTCGACAAGGTCGTCTACCGCCAGGGCGACACCGACGACCTGCCCGGCGGGCGCGGCTCGGGCGGCTCGGCCTCGGCGCCGACGGGCGGCTCGGCGCTGCGGCTCGCCATGGACAAGGTGGTCGCCAAGGGGCGCGCAGCTCGCCGCCGACGATGCTCGAGGTGGCGCCGGCCGACGTCGAGTTCGAGGCCGGCCGGTTCCGCGTCGCCGGCACCGACCGCAGCGTCACCCTGCCCGAGCTGGCCGGAGCCGCGGCCGGCCGCGGCGAGACGCTGGACGGCCAGTCGCATTTCGAGCCGTCGAAGGTGACCTTCCCGAACGGCTGCCACATCTGCGAGGTCGAGGTCGACCCCGAGACCGGTGTGACGTACGATCGAGCGCTACACGGTCGTCGAGGATGTCGGCCGGGCGCTGAACCCGACGCTGCTGACCGGCCAGATGCATGGCGGCGTCTGCCCAGGGCGCCGGCCAGGCGCTGCTCGAGCGCATGGTCTACGACGCCGGTGGCCAGCCGCTGACCGCGAGCTTCATGGACTATGCGATGCCGCGCGCCGACATGATGCCCGAGATCGACTTCACCATCCGCGAGGTGCCGACCGAGGTGAACCCGGTCGGCGCCAAGGGGGTCGGCGAGGCCGGCTCGGTCGGCTCGCTGGCGGCGACCGTCAACGCCGTCTGCAACGCGCTGGCGCCCGCTCGGCATCGCCCATGTCGAGATGCCGCTGACGCCGGCGCGCGTCTGGGCGGCGATCCAGACGGCGAAGGAGAGCGCCTAGGGTCGCCGGGCGTCCTTCCCGCGCAAGCGGGAATCCGCGTTGAGATCCCCGCGGTCGCGGGGATGATGAGAGAAATGGCGGGCGCTCTGCCCGCTATGTCTGGGGAGGAAACCATGCTGCTCGACGTCCGCACCTATCGCTGCCGGCCCGGCACGATCGCCGCGCACCTGAAGCTCTACGACGAGCACGGGCAAGCGCCGCAGTTCCGCTGCCTCGGCACGCCGCTCTGCTTTCTCAAGACCGAGACGGGCGACCCGAACGAATACGTCCACATCTGGGTCTACGAGAACGCCGGCGACCGCGAGGCCAAGCGGGCCAAGCTTTGGGCGGACCCCGAATGGCTCGACTACACCAAGAAGTCGGCCGAGCTCGGCGCGCTGGTCGGCCAGTCGAACAAGCTGATGGCGCCGGCCGACTTCTGCCCGCTGGAAACGGGACAAGTGACACGCGGCTGAGATTGTTCCTAGGGTCGGCATTCCGGGGCGCCGTCGACCGGGCGCACCCGGCAGAAGAGAGGAGGACCGTCCATGGCAGAAAGCATCTACAAGGTCATCACGCTCGTCGGCACCAGCAGCGAGTCGCTGGGAGAGGGCGGCGGCCGCTGCGGTCGAGCGCGCCGCCCAGTCGCTGCGCGACCTGCGCGTCGCCGAGGTGATCGAGCAGGATCTGGTCATCGAGGGCGGCAAGGTGACGGCCTACCGCACCAAGGTGCGCATCTCGTTCAAATACGAGGGCGGCGCCTGAGCCCTACCAGAAGGAACGCCTTGTGCCCCGGCTCGGCCGGGGCATCTTCCCGGGGGGGCGGGGATCGGCCCGTCTGCCCGGCGATGACGACAGCGGCGATATGCCGCGCTAGCTTACCCGGACCCGGCCAGGGCCCGCGGCAGGCGCAGGAAGCCCAGCGCGATCGAGCCGAGCACCAGCGCCAGCGCCAGCCCCTTCTGCCAGCTCAGCGGCTCGCCCAGCAGCGCCACCGAGGACGACACCCCGACGAACGGCGCGAGCAGCGTCGCGATCGCGGCCAGCGACGCCGGCATCCGGCCGACGAGCGAGGTCCAGAGCGCATAGCAGACGATCATCGGGCACAGCAGGTGCCAGGTCCAGACCGCCGCCACCGGCCAGCTCAGGACCGGGTGGCGCCACCAGTCGAGATCGAATGCCAGCACCAGCGGCCAGCAGGCCAGCGCCGAGATCCCCAGGAACCAGACCGTCAGCGGCATCGGCGCCAGCGTGAAGCGCCCGGCCTTCATCGCCACCGTGCCGAGCGCCCAGGAGAACGCCGAGCCCAGCATCACCAGCGCGCCGGCCGGGGCGGCGACCAGCCCCGCCCAGTCCTCCGAGGCCAGAACCCCGATCCCCGCCATCCCCAGGCTCAGCGCCGCCACTCGCCGGCCGCTCATCCGCTCGCCCAGCAGCAGCGCCGAGAGCACGGCCGTCATCGCCGGCATGGTGTAGGCGATGATCGCGGCCCGCGACGCCTCGGTCAGCGTCTGGCCGATGATGACCAGAATGTTGAAGCCGAAGACCGAGAGCAGGCCCGTCAGCGCCATCCAGGGCAGCTCGGCCCGGGGCGGCACCAGCCGGTGCCCCAGACCACGCGCGGCCAGCGCCAGCACCGAGGCCGCACCCGTCAGCGCCACCGCACGGATCGTGAAGGGCGGCACCTCGGTCAGCATCACCTTCATGGCCGGCCAGTTCAGCCCCCAGAAAAGGCCGATCAGCACGATCGTGGCGAGCGTGCTGGTGCCGGCCTGGCGCGGCTCGGTCGCGGCGAGATCAGCCATGGTGGCTCGCCGGCGCGGGACCGGATGCGCGCCGAGGCATGGCCTCGACGCCGGCCTGTCGGTCGACGCCGTCGCCGGGCGGCACAGAGGTTTGCATTTTCGAGGCTCCGCGAAAGGCTGGGGCCGGCAAGGCCCGGCGCTTCAGGCTTGACCGGACCCTATGCGCGCGGCCAGATCGGCTGCAACAGTCGCTGCAGAAGGCCGCCGGAACACTGGCGGAACATCGGGGCAGATCATGACCGTGATCGAGCGCTTCGCCGTTTTCGCTACCGACCTCGCGGACCGGGCCGAGATTCCGGCCGAGGCGCTGGCCGAGGCCAAGCTCTGCCTGCTCGACTGGCTCGGCTGCGCGATCCCGGGCGCCGTCGAGCCGCCCGCCACGCTCCTCCGCCGTGCCCTCGGCTGCCCGCCATCCGCATTCGGCGCGCCGGGCAGCCTCGCCTCTTGTGGCGGAGGGATGGGGAGGAGGGCCCCGCCCCGATGCTTAGCCCGCCTTCTCCCCGACGGCGCCGCGGCCGACCCACGCACTGCCGCGCTGATCAACGGCACCGCCTCGCACACGGTCGAGGTCGACGACATCTTCAGCCCCGGGCTCTACCATCCGGGCGTCGTCACCATCCCGGCGGCGCTCGCGCTGGCCGAGGCACGCGGCGCCGACGGCGCCCGCCTGCTCCGCGCCATCGTCGCCGGGTACGAGGTCGGCAACCGCATCGCCCGCGCGGTCAACCCCGCGCATTACGCGCATTGGCACAGCACGGCGACCATCGGCCATTTCGGCGCTGCCGCGGCGGCGGCCGTCGTGCTCGGTCTCGACGCCGGCCGCACCGCGCACGCGCTGGCGACCGTCGCGACGATGGCCGCGGGGCTCCGCCACGCCTTCTCGGCCGACGCCATGTCCAAGCCGCTGCATGCCGGCCGCGCCGCCGAGGCGGGCGTGCTCGCGGCGCTCGCCGCGGCCGAGGGCGTGACCGGCGTCCCCGACATGCTCGAGGGCGCGCGCGGCTTTGGCGCTGCCATGTCAGGCGCCCCAGACTGGGACGCCGCTACCGCGACCCTCGGCACCGAGTGGACAATCCTCGCCACGACGCGCAAGGCACATGCCTGCTGCGGCCACAGCTTCGCCGCGCTCGACGCCATCGGCGCGCTGATGCGCGAGCACGGGCTCGCGCCCGACGACATCACCGCCATCGAGGTCGGCGGCTACCGCGCCACCGTCGAGATCTGCGGCAACCCGCTGCCCCGCACCGCGGCCGAGGCGCGCTTCAGCCTGCCCTATTGCGCCGCCGCCCTGGCCCGCGCCGTCGAGGGGCCGGGCGCCGTCACTCCCGCGGCCTTCGCGGACGCGGCCCTGGCCGACCCCGCCATCCGGACGCTCGCGGCGCGCGTCTCGCTTGTCGTCGACGACGAGGCCGAGGCACGCTTCCCCGCGCTGCGCGGCGCCGTCGTCACGATCCGCACGTCGGACGGTGGCGCGCTCGACCAGCGTCGCGCCACGCGCCGCGGCGATCCGGCCGACCCGCTGAGCGAGGCGGAGATCGCCGGGAAGTTCCACGCCCTCGCCGATCCGGTGATCGGCAGGGCGGCGGCGCGGGCGCTGGCCGAGGCGGTTTCCCGCATCGACTGCGCCGTCGATTGCACGCTGCCCCTCTCGCCGGGGCCGGGAACCCTCCACACCGCCTGAGCCCGTCCATCCTGACTTGTGATGAAGTTCACAGCCCGCGCCTGTCCCACAGCGAGACAATGCGCCGATGGAATCGCGTCTGTACCTTGAAAGACCGGAGGAATCGGCCGTGTTGCGGCGGAGCCAATGCAGTGCATGCGCGGGAAGCGGCGCCTGCCTCCGCTGCGGGGGCTTGGGCAGGGTGTGGAGCGCCGTGCACGGTCACGTGCATAACCAGCTATGCCCGGACTGCAGCGGCGTCGGCGGATGCAAGCTCTGCGGCGGACGTGGCAGATCGCGCGGGGCGATCGCCTTCGCCGTGTTCAGGCGCTGGCTGCCGGCCGGTCAGCCATCGCGCTGAAGGCCGGCGCCTCAGGCGTTGCGGCCCTCGACCGCCGCCAGCACGGCGTCCGTTACCTCCCGCGTCGTGGCCTGGCCGCCCAGGTCGCGGGGCCGCGCGCGGCCGCCGGCCGTCACCTGCTCGATCGCCGTCATCAGCGCCCGCGCCGCGTCGGGCTCGCCCAGATGGTCGAGCAGCATCGCGCCCGACCAGAAGCTGCCGATCGGGTTGGCGATCCCCTGCCCCATAATATCGAAGGCCGATCCATGGATCGGCTCGAACATGCTGGGATGGGCGCGCTCCGGGTTCAGGTTCGCCGTCGGCGCGAGCCCGAGCGAGCCCGTCAGCGCCGCCGCCAGATCACTCAGGATATCGGCATGCAGGTTCGTCGCCACCACGACGTCGATCGCCTGCGGCCTCAACACCATGCGCGTCGTCATGGCGTCGACCAGCACCTTGTCGGTGGCGACGTCCGGGTACGCGTCCCGGATCGACCGGAAGACGTCGTCCCACATCACCATGCCGTGCCGCTGGGCGTTCGACTTCGTGACCAGCGTCAAGTGCTTGCGCGGCCGGCTCCGCGCCAGCTCGAAGGCGAAGCGCTGGATCCTCTCCACGCCCTTGCGGGTGAAGACCGCGACGTCCATGCCGACCTCGTGGTCCATGCCCTGATGCGCCCGCCCGCCGGCGCCCGCATATTCGCCCTCGGAATTCTCGCGCACGATGATCCAGTCCAGATCGCCCGGGCCGACACCGCGCAGCGGGCTCTCAACGCCAGGCAGGACGCGCGCGGGCCGGACATTGGCGTACTGGTCGAAGGGCTGGCAGATGGCGAGCCGCAAGCCCCAGAGCGAGACGTGGTCCGGCACGCGCGGATCGCCGGCCGAGCCGAAATAGATCGCGTCGAACGGCCGGAGGCGTTCCAGCCCATCCGCCGGCATCATCGCGCCCGTCGCCAGGTACCGCTCCGAGCCCCAGTCGAAATGCTCGACGGCCAGCCCGAACCCCTCGCGCGCCGCCACCGCCCGCAGCACCTCGAGCCCGGCGGCGATCACCTCCGTGCCGATCCCGTCGCCGGGGATCGCCGCGATCCTGTATTCCCTCATCCCGCCTCGCTGTTACCGGCCGTTCCTCCCCCGGCATAGAGGCCATCCTTCAGCCGTGGGCAAGACTGTCTTCCGGGCGACCTTGCTTGCCGCCCCGCGCGGGCCGCGCCATGTCCGGAGCCGGATCGGAACGAAGGAGGCAGAAAATGGCGAAGGTTCTCGTGCTCTACTATTCCAGCTGGGGGCATATGGAGGCGATGGCCAAGGCCGCCGCCGAGGGTGCCCGGGCGGTCGGGGCCGGAGTCACGATCAAGCGCGTGCCCGAGCTGGTGCCCGACGAGGTGGCCAGGAAGTCGGGCTACAAGCTCGACCAGGAGGCGGCCGTCATCACCGACCCGAACGAGCTCGCCGATTATGACGGCTTCGTCTTCGGCGTGCCGACGCGCTATGGCAACATGCCGTCCCAGATGAAGAACTTCCTTGACCAGACGGGCGGGCTTTGGGCCAAGGGCGCGCTGATCGACAAGGTCGCGACCGTGATGGTGTCGACCGCGACCCAGCATGGCGGCCAGGAATCGACCGTCCTGACCACGCAGGTGGTGCTGCAGCACCACGGCATGCTGATCGTGCCCCTGTCCTATGCCTATGCGGGCCAGAGCGGCGTCGACAAGATGCGCGGCGGCTCGCCCTATGGCATGTCGGTGGCGACCGACTCCGACGGCTCGCGCTGGCCCGACGAGGAGGACCTCGCCGGCGCCCGCTTCCAGGGCGAGCGGCTGGCGAAGATCGCCATCAAGATGCACGGCTGACCCGGGTCAGAGCGCATCGAGCCCCCACCCGCCGGCGCGGGTGGGGGCTCGACGTTCCGATGGCCCCCCCCCGCCGGCGGGTCATATGGGGCGACAGTGCGGCGACCCCGATCTGTCGGACGCCCGCTGGGGCGAGTTGCCGCCAGAGCGGCTCCGACACCCGCCGCCGTCATCCCCGCGCGAGCGGGATGACGGTAACCACAGGCGGATTCCCGCTTGCGCAGGAACGACGGCCGGGATCCGGCCGGTGCGTGGGCCCTAGCCAGAGGCATTGGCGAGGCTTTGGTAGAACGCCCGATCCGCGGGCGTTATCGGCCCAAAGTGCCGCTCGAAGATCGGCACGATCTCGCCCGACCGGTAGAGCTCGGCCAGCATGGCGTCGAGCACCCCGCGCAGGGCATCGGCGTCACGCTGGGTGCCGAGCGCGATCGTCTCCTCCTGCACGGTGTCCTCCGAGATGCGGATGCCGGCGCCCTCGGTGCGCCCCAGGCCGCGCAGGATGGCCTGATCGGCCATATAGACGTCGATCTCTCCCGTCTTCAGCGCGGCAATGCCGTCGCGGTGATCGGCAAAGCCCACCGGATAGACGCCGGGGGCCTGGTCGATCCCGCTGGCCGCCAGCCAGGTTTCGGTCGTCGTGCCGCGCCGGAAGCCGATCCGGCCCCCATCCCCGGCCAGCGCCGCCGTCAACGCCGCGTCGAGATCGGACGCCGAGGCCAGCCCCGCGAAGCGTCCGCCCACCCCTTCCGGCACGGCCGCGGCGATCCCCGTCCGCAGCACCGGGGTCGAGAACCCGACCCGCTGCAGCCGCTCGGGCGTGACCGATGCGGCGCCGCACAGCACGTCGACGTCGCCCGCCTCAAGGCGCGCGAACCTGTCCTCGGCGCTGACGCGCACCGCGCCACGCGCGAGGCCGGCCGTCTCCGGCCGGCTCGCCAGCCGCTGCGCCAGCAGGTTGCAGATCTCGGCGGTGAAGCCGGAGAAGGCGACCACATCGCCGCCCACCTCGTAGGAGAAGGGCGGCGCGTCGCTGCGATAGCCGAAGACGATCCTGTCGTCCGCCCCGCCAATGCCCTCGGCGCCGCGCCCCGGCCCCTCGGTGCCTTGCATGGCGCACCCCGCCGCCAGCAGCGCGGCCACGCCGACCAGCGCGACCCTGAACTTCACGAACAAGCCTGCCCCCTTCGTCATCCCATCGCCGCGCACATTGCGCGCGCCTTGCCGCTTCTGTCCACCTGCGGGACGCCGCAGCCCGGCGCCTGCGCGGCGGCGCGCGCCGGATCGGTCGACAGGCGTGCCGTCCGCGCTGCCCGGCGCCTGACCGCCATTCACCCGATCAACAGCCGAGCGCGTCGGCGATGCCGCCGATCTCGTCCGTCACGACGTCGAAGCGGCCCGTCGCCTTGAAATCCTTGGTCTGGTCGGCCCCGTACTCATAAGGCCGGTTGACATAGGCCGTGCGCATCCCGTGGCTCTGCGCCGCCTCCAGATCGTCATTGTGCGCGGCGCACATCATCACCTGGCGGGGCGCCAGCTCCAAGGCCCGGCAGCAGTTCAGATAGGCGTCAGGGTGCCGCTTGTAGGCGCGCACGATCGAGGACGACATAATGAAGTCCCACGGAATGCCGGCGCGCTTGGCCATCGCGGCCAACAGCACCGTCGAGCCGTTCGAGAGCGGCCCGATCAGGTATCGCCGCCCCAGCCGCCGCAGCCCCGGCACCGAATCGGGCCAGGGGTCGAGCTGGTGCCACCAGAGCGTCATCGCAGCCCGCTCGGCCTCGTCGAAATGGCCGGCGATGGCGAACTGGTCGAGGATCTCGTCCAGTCGCTCGCGGTGGATCACGTCGATCGGCGTGAACGGCCGCTCGCCCGAGATGACGCGCTCCAGCCCCGGGCGATAGCCGGCGCGCCAAGCCCGCGCGAAGGCATCGGCATCGACCTCAACACCCTTGGCTTTTGCCGCCCGCGCGATGCGGCGCATGATCGACCCGCGCCAGTCCACCACCGTGCCGAAGGTGTCGAAGACCAGCACCCTGATCTCGTCCATTCCCTGGTTCATGCCCCCGTCCGTGCCCTCGCCCATCATCCCCTCATGCTCCGTCCAGCCAGACCCAGGGCCGCGCGCCCCGATCCCTCTCCTGCCAGGCGGAGACGGCCGGGGCGTGCTCGGCCGTCAGCCCCAGATCGTCGACGCCGGCCATCAGCGCTCGTCGGCGCAGCCCGTCGATCTCGAAGCGCAGCGGTGCGCCATTCGGCGGGACCACGACCTGCCGCTCGAGGTCGACCGCGAACGGCGCCTCGGGCTGCGCCCGCGCGATCTCGGCAAGAACCTCGACCGTCTCGGCCGGCAGCACCAGCGGCAGCATGCCATTCTGATAGCAGTTGTTGGCGAAGATGCCGCCGAACGAGGGGGCGATGACGACCCGAACGCCCATGCCCATAGAGCGCCCAGACAGCCCCCTCGCGCGACGAGCCGCAACCAAAGTTCGCCCCGGCCAACAAGATCGGCGCGCCGCGCCAGTGCCGCTGGTTCAGCACGAAGTCGGGCCGCTCGCGCCCCGTCTCGTCATAGCGCCAGGCCTCGAAGGCGAAAGGTCCGAGTCCGTCCCCGTCGTGCTCGGAGAGCCGGTCGATCCGCACGATGACATCCGTGTCGACGTTCGCCGCCATCAGCGGCGCGGCCGGGCCGGCAACGGTAGTCAGAGGCTGCATGGACCCTCGGAACGCTCGATCCGTTGAGTCACGGAGAGCGCATCGTCGCGCCAGGTGCGCAGGATGGGCACGCCGCACCGGGTGGCGCCGTCTCCGACCGACAGGCCTCCGCCCCAGCTCGCCGTCGTCACAAGAACCTCCGCACATCGGTGATCCGCCCCGTCACGGCCGCGGCGGCGGCCATCGCCGGCGAGGCCAGATGCGTCCGCGCCCGGGGGCCCTGCCGGCCGACGAAGTTGCGGTTCGTCGTCGAGACCGCCCGCTTGCCCGGCGGCACCACCTCGCCGTTCGCTGCCACGCATTGCGAGCAGCCCGGCTCGCGCCATTCGAAGCCGGCCGCCCGGAAGCGCGCATCCAGCCCCTCGGCCTCGGCCGCCCGCTTCACCGCCTGGCTGCCCGGCACGACCCAGCCGCTGACCCGCTCGGCGATCTTGCGCCCGTCCAGCACCCCCGCCGCCGCGCGCAGGTCCGACAGCCGCGCATTCGTGCAGGAGCCGATGAAGACGTGGTCGATTTCGACCTCCTCCAGAGGCGTGCCCGGCACCAGCCCCATATAGTCGAGCGCACGGCCCCAGGCTTCGCGCCGCCCCGCATCGGGCGCCTCGGCAGGGTCCGGCACGCGGCCCGTGACCGGGCCGACATGCTCCGGGCTCGTCCCCCAGGTCACCTGCGGCGCGACGCGTCCCATGTCGACCGCCACCTCGCGGTCGAACACGGCCCCCTCGTCCGAAGGCAAACCGCGCCAATGCGCCAGCGCCGCCTCCCAGGCCGCGCCCTTCGGCGCGAATGCCCGGCCAGAGAGGTAGTCGTAGGTCACGTCGTCGGGCGCGATCATGCCCATCTTGGCGCCGCACTCGATCGACATGTTGCAGATCGTCAGCCGACCCTCGATGTCGAGCGCCCGGATCGCGGGCCCGGCATATTCCAGCGCGAACCCGCCGCCGCCCGCCGCCCCGATGGTGCCGATCAGGTGCAGGATCATGTCCTTCGGGCCGACCCCCGCCCCCGGCCGCCCCTCGAAGAGGACGCGCATCGTGCGCGGCCGCTTCTGCACGACCGTCTGCGTCGCGAGCACGTGCGCGACCTCGGTCGAGCCGATGCCGAAGGCCAGCGCCCCCAGCGCCCCATGCGTCGAGGTGTGGCTGTCGCCGCAGGTGATGACCAGCCCGGGCAGCGTCAGCCCCAGCTCCGGCCCGATGACGTGCACGATGCCCTGCTCGGGGTCGTTGACGTCGAAATAGCGGATGCCCGCCGCTTGCGACCGCCGCTTCAGCACGGGCGCCAGCCGGGCCGAGATCTCGGTCGACGCCGCCGCCCGCCCGGGCGCCGAGGACACCGCATGGTCGCGGCACGGCGAAATTCAGCCGCGGCGTCCTGACCGGCAGGCCGCGCTGCTCGAGTTCGGCCAGCGCCTTGCCGCCCGACAAATCGTGCAGGAGGTTGCGGTCGACATGCAGCAGCTCGTAGCCGTCGCCGAGCGCGGCCACGACATGCGCGCCCCACACCTTCTCGAACAGCGTCCGCGCCATTTAGCGGCCACACCCGCCACGCGCGCCCCCTCCCCCTATCGGGGGGAGGATCGGGAAGGTGGGGTGCCCCACCTTCAGAAGCCGCTCTCCTGCGCCCGCAGCACGCGGGTGACGAAGGTGTTCGTCGGCACCGACAGGCGGAACGCCTCGGCCTCGCGCGGGATCGCGCCGTTGATCGCGTCGATCTCGGCGCGGCGCCGCGCCATGTGGTCCTGCGC
The DNA here is from genome assembly GCA_963822985.1 of uncultured Alphaproteobacteria bacterium. Classification (GTDB taxonomy): domain Bacteria; phylum Pseudomonadota; class Alphaproteobacteria; order Rhodobacterales; family Rhodobacteraceae; genus Thermohalobaculum. The sequence goes on from CAWGJU010000010.1 coordinate 87,566, forward strand.
CATGCTGGGCCGCGAATTCGGGATCTTGGCGCCAAACGCGCGGACATAGGCGACCGCGTCGTCGATCTCGACCGCGATCCCCTTGGCCTGCGCCACCTCCCAGGCCTCGATGGCGCAGCCGGCCGAGATGGACGAGGCGTCCGCGTCCGCCATGACCTGGCCGACCGTCAGCCCGGTGATGGTGCAGGGCCCGGAATAGGCGCAGTTGCAGATCAGCTTTTCCCAAACCATGCGGTGGATGTCGTCGAAGGTCAGCACCTTGAAGCCGCTCGACCGCCAGATCTCGGCAATCCGCTCGGTCCGGTCGCTCAGGCCCCCCTGCATCTCGCCGATGCGGACGAACTCCATGCCGTTGTGGTGGGCGTGCCCCGGCCCCTTCATGCTGGCGCCGAAGCCGCCGACGACCCCGATGGTGATCCGCTCCGCCCCCAGCACCTCGGCGACCTTGTCAGGCCCGCCGATGCCGTTCTGGATCGAGAGCACCGCCGTTCCGGGCCCGAGACTCGGCCTGATCGCCTCGGCCGCGGCCCTGACCCCGTCGAGCTTGGTCGCGATGACGACGAGGTCAGCCTGCGGCACCTCGGCCGCATCGGTCGTGGCGTTCACCCGCACGGTGCGGTCGCCGCTGGCGCCCTCGACGCGCAAGCCCCGCTCGCGCATCGCCCTGACGTGCTCCTCCCACTGGTCGACCGCCCAGACCTCGTGCCCCGCATCCGCCATGAGCGCCGCATAGACCGAGCCCATGGCCCCAGTCCCGATGATCGCGACCCGTGCCATGCCGTCCTCCCTTTTGCCCGCATCCTGTCACCGCGCGCCCTCCCCCACAAGGCCGGCCGGCGCCGATCACATGCGGGATCGCGCTTGTGTCGACAGGACTCAGGGTCATCCCGAGGCATCGCACGGGGATTGCATGGGGATTGCATGGGCGGGGCGCTCGGCTAGGCTGCCCGGCATGGCCGAGCCGCTGCACGCCCCGCCCGACCGATACCTGCCGCTTGCCCGGATGCGGGAGTTCGTCGGCCGCGAGGTCGGCGTCTCGGACTGGCTCGCGGTCGGCCAGGACCGCATCGACGCCTTCGCCGATCTCTGCGGCGACCATCAGTTCATCCATGTCGATCCCGGGCGCGCTGCGCAGACGCCCATGGGCGGCACCGTCGCGCATGGCTTTCTCACGCTGTCGCTGCTGAGCTATCTCGCCGCCGGCGTGCGCCCCCGCATCGAGGGGACCGTCCGCGCGATCAACTATGGCTTCGACCGCCTGCGCTTCGTCGCCCCCGTCCCCGCCGGTGCCCGCATCCGCGCCCGCTTTACGCTCGCCACACTGGACGAGCCGCGCCCCGGCGAGGTCGCGCTCGTCTGGGACGTCACCGTCGAGGTCGACGGGCAGGAGCGCCCGGCGCTGATCGCCCGCTGGCTGACCCGCCTCTATCTGGAGCCCTGACATGCGCGCCCTGGTCATCGAGCAGTACGGCCCCTGGGACAGCCACCGGCTGCGCGACGACTGGCCCGAGCCCGCGCGGCGCGCCGGCCATGTCCTGATCGCCACGCGCGCCATGTCGGTGAACTTCCCCGACGTGCTGATGGCCGAGGGCGGCTATCAGCACCGCCCGACCCCGCCGGTCGTCGCCGGCTTCGACTGCGCCGGCCTCGTCGAGGCCGTGGGCGAGGGCGTCACCCGCGCCCGGCCCGGCGACCGCGTGCTCTGCTACACCGCCGACGGCGCCTTCGCGGAAAAGGTTTCCGCCCCCCAGGGCGATGTCTGGCGCATCCCCGACGAGATGCCCTTCGAGCACGCCGCGGCCTTTGGCCTCGTCTATCTGACCGCCCATATCTCGCTCGTCGAGAACTGCCATGCCCAGGCTGGCGAATGGGTGCTCGTCACCGGCGCCTCGGGCGGGGTGGGGCTCGCCATGGTCCAGCTGGGCCACGCGCTCGGCCTGCGCATCATCGCCGGCGTCACCTCGCCGGAAAAGGCGGCGCTCGCCCGCGAGCACGGGGCCGAGGCGACCGTCGACCTCGCCGCCGACGATCTCTACGAGTCGCTCCGGGCACAGATCCACGCGATCGTCCCGGCCGGGAACATGGGGGGCGTGGATCTGGTCATGGACCAGGTCGGTGGCGACGTCTTCGACGCGGCGCTGCGCTGCATCCGGCCCTGCGGGCGGATCGCCATCGTCGGCTTCGCCGGCGGCCGGATCAACCCGATCAAGCCGACCTACCTGCTCAACAAGCAGATCACCGTGATCGGCTCGCCGCTGGGCAAGATCCGCCCCGACTGGGACGCGGTGAAGGACCGCGCCATGGCGGCGCTGCTGGCGCAGTACACGGCCGGGCGCCTGCGCCCGCTGATCACCGAGACGGTGCCGCTGGCCGAGTGGAGCCGGGCCTATGGCCGGTTCAAGCGCCGCGAGGTGGTGGGCAAGATCGTCATGGTTCCGTGAGCGGACGCAATCGGGCCGGCGAGCGCGTGTCGCTCGAGACCTTCCTCGAAGGGCTCGGCGACGAGTCCGCCGCGCAGGCGCGCGTCGCCGCCGCCCGGATCGACCGCCTGGCGCTGGTCGGCGACCGCATGGAGGGCATCGAGCGCCGCTATCTGCCCTGGGCCGCCGCCGGCGCGGTCCTCTTCCTCGTCGGCCTCTGGATGCTCGTCGATCCGCGCATCGCCCCCGGCTGGCTGATGCTCGCGCTCCTGCTCGCCGCGCTGCCCGCCACCGGCGATCGCGTATGCCTCGGCCGTCGCCCCGCGCACGCGCGCCGACCGCGAATCGGAGCGGCTCAACCGCGCGCATTTCCTGCCGCATGGCGGCCTCTACTTCCCGCCGGGACGGCGCCCGGCCGCGGTCGTCCGGGTCGGCTGGACACCGCCGCCGCCGGAGCCTCCCATTTCCAAGGTCCCGCGCGACCCGCGAAAGCGACGCGACTGGCGCCCCGGCCGCATCTGGTGACCCATCCCCGCGGCCGCACCGACACCCCAAATCTCGCACCACCCGGCCACTCTCCCCAACTCCCCCGGCCCGGGCTTTCACCCTGACCCGCAACCCTCCCGTAAGGTGGGGTTCGCCCCATCCGACCCCTCAGGTTGAGGCCGATCCCCGAACATCAAGGAGCCGACCATGCCGACTGTCCTCGTCCAGGGCCGCATCGCCGCCGCCAAGGTCGAGCTCATGCGCCGCTTTGCCCCCGAGGGCTGGGACGTAACGCTCTGGGACCCGAATCAGCATGCGGCCGCCGACTTCCCGGCGCTGGCGACTGCGGCCGACGTCATCGTCGGGGGCGCGATCCCCACGGACTGGCCGCCAGTGCCGAACCTCAAGCTGTTCCAGATCCCCTGGACCGGCTTCGACTTCACCAGCCCCGAGCGCATGCCCGGAGGCGTCCCAGTCGCCAACACCTACGAGCACGAGACCAGCATCGCCGAATACGTGCTGCTCGGCATGCTGGAATGGCAGATCGGCCTGCGCGCCATGGACGCCGAGTTCCGCGCAAAGGGCTGGGCCGGCCGGATGCCGGGGCATGCGCCATCGCATCGCGAGCTGCGCGGGCGCACGCTGGGCATCGTCGGCCACGGCCATATCGGCCACGAAGCCGCGATTCGCGCCCGCGCCTTCGGCATGCGCTGCATCGGCATCCGCCGCTCGGCCCGGCCCTGCCCGCCCGAGCTCGACTGGCTGGGCCAGCCCGACCGCCTCGACGACCTGCTGGCCGAATCGGACTTCGTGCTGATCGCCTGCGACATGAACGACGAGACGCGCGGGCTGATCGACGCGGGCCGCCTCGCCGCGATGAAGCCGACGGGCGTGCTGATCAACGTCGCCCGCGGCAGCATCGTCGACGAGGACGCCCTCTGGGACGCGCTCTCGAACGGCCGGATCGGCGGCGCAATCCTCGACGTCTGGTACAACTACAACCAGCCCGGCCGGGCGGAGGTTCGGCCCGCGAACCATCCTTTCGAGACGCTCGACAACGTCATCCTCTCGGCCCACCAGAGCGCCGTCACCGAGGAGATGCACGAGCGTCGCTGGCGCTTCGTCGCCGAGAACTGCGCCCGGATCGGCCGCGGCGAGCCGCCGCTGAACGTCGTCTTTGTCGGCGCGGGTGACGGCACGGCAGGCAGTACGGGCGGCGCCTAAGGGCGACACCGGGGCCGCCGCTCAGTCCACCGCCTTCGGCTCCGGGGTTTCGGCCACCTCTCCGATGCTGCCATCGGTGCAGCCGACGATCATTCGCAGCATCCGGCGCGGCTCGGTATAGTCGTCGATTGCGCAGTGCATGGACGAGCGATTGTCGAGGCCCAGCAGCATGCCCTCAGCCCAGCGATGGCGGTACTGGTGCGCCGGGTCCAGCGCGTGCTCGAACAGCTCGGCCAGCAGCGCGTCGCTCTCGGCCTGGCTCACCTCGTTGATCCTCATCGTGTAGCCCGGGATTGACGAACAGCACCGGCCGGCCGCGAGCGCGGGTGCCGGCGTACCACCGGGTGGACCACGTCGGGGTGCTTGGCCTTCTGCTCGGGCGTCATCTGCGGCGTGGCGCCGCCGGTGTTCCAGCCCCAGCGATGCGTCGCCGTCAGCCCCTCGATCCTGACGCTTGGTTTCCTGCGGCAGGCGGCTGTAGGCCAGCGCCATGTTGCAGACCATGGTGTCGCCGCCCCGGCCCGGCACCTTCTGCGCGTAGAGGAAGATGGCGTCCGACGGCGCCCGGTCATAGCTCAGGTCCGAATGCCAGAAGGCGCCCGCCGGCTTGCCCGTCGTGCGTGACTGCGCCGTCCCGTCATTGCGCGCGATGATCGAGACCTCGTGCGTTTTCGGGTGGTGGTACTGGTCCAGTGCATGCGGCACCAGCGGGCCGAAGCGCCGGCCGAAGTCCCTGAGCCAGCTGACGTTTTCCTCGAGCTCCGGGATCACGATGGCGATATGGTCGAACATCGCCTGCTCGACCGTTGCGAACTCCTGCTCGGTCGGCGCACGATCGGGCGCGAGCCCCCGGATGACGGCGCCGACGGGGCCGCCCAGCGGCTCGACCCGGATCGCGCTGTGCCGGACAGCCTTGTGGACGGGCATGATGTGATCCTCCACTGTTGCGGCCGGCAGACTTACACGACGGGCCCGGCGCGGAAAGGGGGACAGATGGCGGAAAGGCTGGACGGCGGCACGGTGCGGCTGACCCTCGAGGTGACTCCGCAGGGCACGGTCGGGCGCCTGGTCATCGAGCATCCCGAGCGGCGCAACGCCATCGGGCCTACGGTAATCGCCGCGCTGACCGAGCGCTGCGCCGAGCTCGCCGGCAACGACCAGCTGCGCCTGGTGACCATCCGCGGCGCGCTCGGGGTCTTTGCCGCCGGCGCCAATGTTCGCGTCATGGAGCGGCTCGATGCCGAGGGCGCGCGCGCCTTCATTGCATCGCTGCACCGAGCGATCGACGCCGTCCGCCGCCTGCCCGTGCCGGTCATCGCGGTGCTGGAATCCTACTGCTTCGGCGCCGCCATGGAGCTCGCCGCCGCCTGCGACATGCGGCTCGCCGCCGACAACCTCGTCGCCGGCATGCCCGAGGTCAGCGTCGGCATCCCCTCGGTGATCGAGGCCTGCCTTTTGCCGCGGCTGATCGGTTGGGGCCGCACCTCCGAGTTGTTGCTGACGGGGCGCAGCATCGATGCCGACGAGGCGCTGCGCATCGGCTTTATCGAAAGGATCGCGCCGGCGGGCGGGCTCGGCGCGGCGCTCGACGATTGGACGAAGGCCATCCTCGATTGCTCGCCTGCCGCGATCCGCGCCCAGAAGGCCGTCATGCGCGGCTGGGAGCCGAGCGACCGCGAGGGCATCCGCGCCTCCGTCGACATTTTCGCCGAGTGCTTCCGCTCGGGTGAACCGGCGCGCCGCATGGCCCCGAACGGCGCTCCGAACGGCGAGCGTCGCTGATGCAGCCGAATCGCACGTTTCCTGTTCTGCCCCGGCAATCATCCGCGCAAGGTCGCCAAGGTCTTCGACGCCGGCGCCGACGCAGTCATCCTCGACCTCGAGGATGCCGTGGCGGTCTCCGAGAAGGCGCGCCACGCGATCGCCCGTCGTCGAAGCCCTGCAGGCTCCGCGCCCATGCCGCGGCTATGCGCGGATCAACGGTCTGACACCGGCTTCACCTTCGGCGATCTCGAGGCGGTGGTCGCCCCGGGCGTGGACGGCATCGTCCTGCCCAAGGTCGAGAGCGCCCTCGATCTTGCCAGGGTCGACTGGCTGATGGGCGAATTGGAAGCCAGGCGCGGGCTGCCCGTGGGCCGAATCGACCTGATGCCGATCCTCGAGACCGGCCCCGGAATCGCCGATGCGCGCGTCATCTGCGCCGCCGCTGCCGAATCGGGCGGGCGGGTCCGGCGCGTCAGCTTCGGGGCTGGCGACTACACGGCCGACATGGGCATGGACTGGACCCGAGGCGAGGCGGAATGCGATCACGCCCGCGCCGAGATCGTGCTCGCCTCGCGCGTCGCGGGGCTGGAGCCGCCGGTCGACACCGTCTGGGCGGACCTGTCCGATGTGGATGGGCTCGTCGCCTCGGCCGCCAAGGTCAGGGCGATGGGATTCCAGGGAAAGCTGTGCATCCACCCGGGCCAGGTCGAGCCGGTGCACCGCGTCTTCACGCCGACCGCGGCGGAGGTCGCGCGCGCCGAGAAGATCGTCGCGGCCTTCGAGAAGGCCGAGGCCGAGGGCAGCGCCTCGATCCAGATCGACGGCCAGTTCGTCGACTATCCGATCGTCGCCCGCGCCCGGCGCGTGCTGATGCTGGCGGCGGCAGCCGCGAAAGGGGGACCCGAATGAGACCCGAGCTGATCCTGCGCGGCGGGCGGGTCATCGACCCGGCGCAAGGCATCGACCGGGTGACGGACGTCGCCTTCGCCGGGGGCAAGGTCGCGGCCGTCGGCGACGAGGGCGGCGGGCTCCCCCCGGCCCGGAGACCGAGGTGCGCGATGTCGCCGGGCGGATCGTTACGCCGGGCCTCATCGACCTGCACACGCATGTCTACTGGGGCGGCACCTCGCTCGGCATCGACGCCGAGCACTTCTGCCGTCTCTCGGGCGTCACCACCGCCACCGACACGGGCAGCGCCGGGCCGGGCAATTTCGCCGGTTTCCGCAAGCACGTCATCGAGCGCTCCGAAGTGCGGATCCTCGCCTATCTGCATGTCTCTTTCGCCGGCATCTGGGGATTCTCCAAGACCGTCATGGTCGGCGAATCCGAGGACATCCGCCTGATGGCGCCGCGCGAGGCGGCCGAGGTCGCCGACGCTAACCGCGACGTGGTGGTCGGCATCAAGGTCCGGCTCGGCCGGCACGCCTCAGGCCAGCAGGGCATGGCGCCCTTTGAATACGCGCTGCAGACGGCCGAGGAGACCGGCTTGCCGATGATGGTGCATATCGACGAGCCGCCGCCCTCCTATGACGAGGTGGTGGCGCGGATGCGGCCGGGCGACGTGCTGACGCACTGCTTCCGCCCTTTTCCGAACTCGCCCGCGACCGCGCAGGGCACCGTGAAAGCCGCCGTGCGCGAGGCGCGCGAGCGCGGCGTGCTGTTCGACGTCGGCCACGGCAAAGGCTCGTTCGCCTTCAAGACGGCGCGCGCCATGCTGGCGAACGGGTTCTTGCCCGACACGATCAGCTCGGACGTGCACGCGCTGTGCATCGACGGCCCGGCCTATGACCAGGTCACGACCATGTCCAAGTTCCTGTGCCTGGGGTTGGATCTGCCGGTCGTGGTGAAGCTCTCGACCGAGAATGCGGCGCACGCGCTGAAGCGCCCCGAACTGGGCACGCTGAAGCCCGGCTCGGTCGGCGACGCGACCGTGCTTTCCGTCGAGGAGGGCGCGTTCGACTATGTCGACGTCGTCGGCGAGCGGATGACGGGCGACCGCCGCATCCTCAGCCGCGGGGTCGTCATCGCCGGACGCTGGTGGCACGGCGAAGGCTGAGCGCGCCCGCCAGCCCTGTGCATTCCAATGGCGACCCGTGCTTTCTCCGACGAGTGGGGAGCACGGGAGTGTCAGAGCCGGTGGCGGTCCTCGGCGACAAGTTCCTCATCGGGCGAGGCGCTCCTTTCTAGGAGGTCCAGCGCCCGCTGGGTCCGGCGCGCGCCCCAAGTCTCAGGAGGTGACCGACTTCGGGATGCAGATGCCCCGTTCCGAGGACCAGGTATATCCGTCGGCGCAAGCGCTCTGGCACCCCTCGCCTGCATAGGCGAGCGTCGATCCGATAGCGAAGAGCAAGGCGCAGGCGAAGCTGGTGGCGAGCTTCATCGGGACCTCCTTTGCTGAACCCTGCGGGCAAGCTAAACCAAATCGCCTGCACGGCCAATCCGGGCGATCCGAAACTCGGGACGTGCAGCGCCTCAGGAGACGCCGGGACGAACACAAGTGCCCTGCGCGTCGTCGAAGCCGACGCCGGGCGACGCGCCTTCCCCTTTCATGCGACCGACCGTTCTAGCCAGCGAGCGGTGCGCAACAGCGGCCCATCGCCGCCGCGCGGCCCCGTGAGCTGGACCCCAAGCGGCAGGTCGACCTCCAGCAGCGGCAGGTTCACGCAAGGCACGCCGGCAAAGGTCCAGAACGCGTTGAAGATCGGGTCGCCGGTCCAGTCGAGCCCTTCAGGCGCGGTCCCAGCCGCCGACAGGCACAGGATCGCGTCATGGCCTGCGTAGATCTCGTCGAGGGCGGCGGCGACCCGGTCGCGCTGGGCGATCGCGTGCCGGCACGCGGCCTCGGTCATCTCCCATCCCTCGGCCACCTTGCTGCGCAGGCTTTCGCTCATCAGCTCGCCATGCGTGTCCGCGAGCGGACCGTAGAACTGCGCAATGCCGTAGGTCTGCAGGATGTGGTGCCAGCCCCATGCCTCGGCCATCCAACCCGGCAGCTCGACCTCGTCGCAATCCGGGACGAGCCCCGCCGCGAAGTCTTCCAGCGCCTGCCTGGCGGCGGCGTCCGCCCTTTCCCAGACAGGCGTGCGCACGAAGGCGAGACGCGGGCGGGCCGGTGGCTCCTCCATTGCGATCCGCGCCAGCGGGGGCCGCGAGCGCGGCACGGCTTGCGGATCGGCGGGATCAAGGGCAAGCATCGTCTCGGCGGCCAGCGCGACATCCTCGACCGATCGGCCATAGGTGCCGACGGTGTCGAGCCAGGGCGCCATCTGCGTGACGCCGTTGCGGCCGATCCAGCCGAAAGTGGGCTTGAGCGCATGGATCCCGCAGAAGCTCGCCGGCCGGATCACCGAGCCGCCTGTCTGGGTGCCCAGCGCCAGCGGCACCTGGCCATCGGCGACCGCCGCCGCGGAACCCGAGGAGGATCCGCCGGGCGTGTGCGTTCCCTTGTGCGGGTTCATCGTCTTGCCGGGCGTGCGCACGGCGAGCTCGGTCGTCACCGTCTTGCCCAGGATCACCGCGCCGGCGTCGCGCAGCTGCCCGACGCAGAAAGCGTCCCGATGCGTATGCCGCCCCGCGTGACCGCGAAAGCCGTTCTGGGTCGGCATGTCGCGCGTCTCGATGATGTCCTTGACGCCGATCGGAACGCCGTGCAGCGGGCCTATGCCCCGCCCGAGGGCGAGCATGCGGTCGGCCTCGCGCGCTTGGCCGAGCGCGAGCTCGGGGTCGAGCCAGATCCAGGCGCCGACCTGTGCGTCCCGCGATGCGATCCGGTCGAGGCAGGCGCGCACCAGCGCCTCGGAGGTGATCTCGCGCGCGGCGATCAGGCGCGCCGCCTCGGCGCCGCCCAGTCGCCAGAGCTCGCGGTCTGGCTGGTCATGCGTCCTGCGACCGCCGGCTTCCGCCGAGCCAGCCCGTGCAGCAGCGCCAGCCCTGGAATGGTGAAAACGAGCGCCGCCAGCGTTGCCGCCAGGGCATAGCCGAGCTCGCGCAGGTCCGTGCGGTCGGCCATCGGCCGGCCATGCACCGCGCGCACGGTCAAGGCGCTGCCGACCGGGTGGTCGCGGACGTATTCCTGCGGCGTGTGCATGTGCCAAAGGTCGTTCTTGGGCCGGAGCCCGACCACCTCCTGCGAGGTGTCGGCGCCGGGCGGCCAGGCGACAGCCACATGGGCCACCTTGTGATGACGGCCCGTCCGGGTCACCTCGTCGCTCATAGCCACGGTGGTCACGGTGGTCTCGACGCGATTGGCCGCCAACGTCCAGAGCGGCGGCATGCCGCCCGCCCATTCGCGCCAGGCGAGCAGGCAAAATGCCAGCCCGACCAGCAGCATGATGCAGCCCGAAGACCGCTCTCATCCCTCGGCACCTCCCAGATACTCCGCACACCCACCGGCCGTAATCGTCGGCGCGCGTCACCTTGCGCATCAGCGCCGCCGAAGCCTGGTTGGCGGGCTCGCGGCCCTCGCGCATGGCGACCAGCGCCTCGTGCATCGCCTGGACGGCGGCCGGCATCACCGGGTGCCCCGTCAGGCAGATGCGGACGCCATGCGCGGCCAGCGCCTCCGCATCCATGATCTTGAGCGCGCCGCCGAGCACGATCGGCAGGTCGAACTCGGCGCCCAGGCGCTCGACATCGGCCGCCGTCTTAACCCCGAGGAAGAAGAGCGCGTCTACCCCTGCCCGTGCATAAGCCTTGCCCCGCGCGATCGCGTCGTCGAGCCCGGTCACCGCCGCGGCCGAGGTCCGCCCCACGATCAGCGTGGACGCGTCGGCGCGCGCATCGATGGCGGCGTGCATCTTGCCGACGCCCTCGATGAGGCTGAGCAGCTCGGTCCCGCCCTGGCCATAGCGCAGCGGCAGCACGGTGTCCTCGATCGACAGCGCGGCGACCCCGGCGGCCTCGAGTTCCTCCACGGTGCGCCGCACGTTCAGCGCGTTGCCATAGCCATGGTCGGCGTCGACCATGAAGGGCAGTGCGGCGGCGCGCGACATGCGCCGACACTGGTCGGTGAACTCGGTCAGCGTCAGCACGATCAGGTCGGGCGCGCCAAGCACCGCCAGCGAGGCCGACGAGCCGCCGACCATGCCGATCTCGAACCCGATCTCCTCGGCCAGCCGGATCGAGAACGGGTCGAAGACCGATGCCGGCACGAGGCACCGTCCTTCGGCCAGATGCGCCCGAAACCGTTCGCGCCGCTCGCGAAACATGTGATCCCCCATGCGAATGCGGAGTCGGACAATTTCATGCTGCGGCCGTACATGCTAGAGCGCAGTAAAGATCGGCGCGGGAGGATCATGATGACGATGGCCGGGTTGATGACGGGCGAGGACTATCGCGAGAGCCTGCGCGCCCTCCGCCCCCGCGTCTTCGTCAATGGGCGCCGCGTCGAGAGCGTCGCCGACGAGCCGCTGCTCGCCCCCGGCGTCAACGCCATCGCGCATTGCTACGACGCCGCGCACGATGCCAGGTACACGCACCTGATGACGGCGGTCGAGGAGACGACCGGGCGCACCGTCAACCGCATGACCCATGTCGACCGCTCGCCCCAGCACCTGATCGAGAAGCTCGAGGCGGTGCGGCTGCTCTGCCGCGAGGTCGGCTGCGCCATGCGCTACCTGACGCATGACGGCCTCTCGGCGGCGTACCAGGCGACGCATCGGACGGATGCCGAGCTGGGGACGGAGTACCACCCACGGCTGCTGGCCTATCTGCACGAGGTGCAGGCGCGCGACCTGACCGTCGGGATCGCGATGACGGACGGCAAGGGCGACCGCTCGGCGCGACCGCATGCCCAGCCGAACCGGGACGCCTATGTCCATATCGCCGAGCGGCGGCCGGACGGCATCGTCATCCGCGGCGCCAAGGCGATCGTCACCTCGGCGCCGTACGTGCACGAGCTGCTGGTCATGCCCTGCCGCAACATGACGCAGGCGGATGCCGACTTCGCCGTCAGCTGCGCCGTGCCGATCGACGCCCCCGGCCTGACGGTCGTCTCCCGCCCCGCCGGCCGGCCGGGCGAGAATGGCGCGAAATTCTCGGCCCGCTACGGCCAGGCGACGGGCGTGAGCGTCTTCGAGAACGTGTTCGTGCCGTGGGAGCGCGTCTTCCTGGCCGGCGAGTGGCAACATTCCGAGCACCTGACCCGCACCTATGCCACGCACCACCGCCATTCCTGCATCGGTGCCCGCGCCGGCTTCGGCGACCTGCTGATCGGCGCCGGCGTCCTGATGATCGAGGCGAACGGGCTCGATGCTTCCGCCGACCACCTGCGCAACGACCTTGTCGAGCTGATCAAGATCGTCGAGGGGTTCTATGCCTGCGGCGTGGCGGCGTCGGTGTACGGCTTCCGGGAAGCCGGCGTGCAGCAGCCGGACGGCGTCTTCGCCAACGTCGGCAAGCTGATGATGGCGACCCAGATCTACGAGATGCACCGCCTCGCGCACGACGTTTCGGGCGGCCTGATCGTCGCCCTGCCCGGCCCTGAGGAAGACCACAACCCGGAGACCCGCGGCGACCTGCTGGCCATGCTGCAGGGAAACCCCGCGATCCCGGCCGGGCACCGCATGGAAGTCGCCCGCCTGATGCAGGACCTGACCGCCAGCGACCAGGCCGGCTGGATGAGCGTCATCTCGCTGCACGGCGGCGGTTCGCCCGAGGCCATGCGCCGCGAGATCTATCGCTATTATCCGCTCGAGGAGCGCCGCGCCCTGGTCGAACGCCTGCTCGACCGCGGCGTGCTTGAAACGGGCGAGACCCCGTCGAAACAGCCCGGTCGCTGCTGCCCCGTCGGCTGCCAAGTGCCGGAAACGCCCGCGCTGGGCATCACCGAGAAGCCGGGGCTCGCGGCGGAGTGACGCGCGAAGCGATCGGGCCTCCCACCTATGATCCTAGAGAGGCCACCCTCGATCGGCGCCGGGCTCTCGTCAGTGCGTTCAGGGAACCGGCTGGCCCTTGCACCGTCGCGCCCGGTGCTCTAGATGTGCCGCTCCACGGTGCGGGTGTATAGCTCAGTCGGTAGAGCAGCTGACTCTTAATCAGCGGGTCGTAGGTTCGAGTCCTACTACACCCACCACCTTGCCCACTAAGCCTATGATATAATGCGGTTTTCAAGGCCGCCGCTCTGGCGTTGTGCAAAACCTTCGGCGAAAGCGGACGTCGTTGGAGTTCGTGGCTTCGGGCTCATCAGGTGCCCGGACTGGCGAATGCTGGCGACTGATCGGCCCGGCATTAGCCGCGGCTGCCGGTTATCGGGCCCGCTAAAGTCGTCGATCATGCCGCCCCCCGAAACTCCCCGGCAAGAGCTTCGGCCTGCTGGATCACGCGCCGAATCGCCTCCTCCTGCAGATCGGGCGGAAAGCCGTGCTTCTTCAGGATCCGCTTGACGGCGATCCGCATCGCGCTCCTGACATTCTCCCGGCGCCACCAGTCGATGTCGGCGCGCTCGCGCACCACTTTCACCAGCTCGGCGGCGATCACCAACAGCTCGGCGTTGCCCAGGATCTCGACTGCGCTCTCGTTCTTCGCCAGCGCGTCATAGAAGGCCTTCTCCTCTGGGGTGAGGCCATCATCCGGTTGCTCGCGCAGAGAGCGGGCGAGCTCGATGAGTTCCTGGATGACCTGGAGGGCGTCGACGCTGCGGTTGTGGTATCGGGCGATCGCGTCGCGCAGCCGATCCGAGAACTCCTCGTGCTTGACCACGTTGGTGCGGGTTCGCGCCGTAATCTCCCCGTTCAGAAGCTTGCGGAGGGCCTCGACGGCCAAGTTCTTCTCTCGGAGCTGGCGGACCTCGGCCAGGAACTCGTCGGACAGGACGCTGATGTCCGGGCGGTCAATGCCGCCGGCGCCGAGAATGTCGACGACCTCCGTCGACGCGACTGCCTGGTTGACCAGCTGGCCGATGGCGAAGTCGGCGGACGTGGCCGAGCGCCCGGCGCCGCTGCCGCTGTAGAGCTTCTGCACGGCAATCTGCACGGCGACGAAGAAGCCCACCTCCTCCTTGACGGCGTGGGCCTCCGGCGTGCCGGCGGCTAGCTTGAACGCCTTCACCAGCGCCGCCGCGGCATCCAGGACGCGCTTCCGGCTCGCCTTCCTGGCGGTCTCCTTGTCGGCGTCGTCGCCGGATTCCTCGCGCTCGAGCCTCAGGGCCCGCTCGACCGCCTGCGGCAAGATCCGCAGCCGGTCCGCCGGCGTGCCGCGAACGGCCGACATGTAGTCGATGCCCGTGAACATCGTCCGGACGACGTCGAGCGGCCGTCATCAGCGCTCGACCGCCTGGCGCGTGTCCACGCCCGTCCTCGCCTGGTCGGAGGCGGAGTAGTGCGCGAGCGCCGTCTTCAGATCGGCGGCGAGGCCGATGTAGTCGACGACGAGCCCGGCAGGCTTGTTGCGAAACACCCGGTTTACCCGGGCGATCGCCTGCATGAGCCCATGCCCCTTCATCGGCTTGTCAACGTAGAGCGTGTGCATGCAGGGCGCGTCAAAGCCCGTCAGCCACATGTCGCAGACGATGACGAGCTTCAGCGGGTCGTCGGGATGTCAATCAAAGTTGACGCCCATGGCCGCCGGTGTATGCTGACAGTCAAAGAAGCGCGGAGTATGTCATGCCAAGCCTTGTCGGCGACATCGACGTGGCGATCCTTTGTGTCATCGCCTTCGTCATCTTCTTTCTCGGGCTCGTCTATCACCTCCGGCAGGAGGACAAGCGCGAGGGCTATCCGCTCGAAAGGGCCAATTCCATCGGCGGGCTGGAGCGCACCGAGGGCTTTCCGCCGATGCCGAGGCCCAAGATCTTCCAACGCCCGCATGGTCGCGGGACGGCGCAGGCTCCGCGGGAGACCGAGCCGCCCGAACCGGTCCACTGGAGACAAGGGCTGAACGGGTTTCCCATCGATCCCGGCCCGGACCCTCTGGGCGATGGGCTCGGGGCGGCCGCATGGCAGCGCGGCAAGGAAGACAGCCCCGACCTGAACGTCGAGGGCGAGCCCAAGGTCGTGCCGCTGAGCAAATGGACCGAGTACCACGTCGCCCCGGGCGATGCCGACCTGCGCGGCTGGCCGATCGTCACCGCTGACGGCGTGACGGTGGGGAGCGTCGTCGACCTCTGGTTCAACCGCGCCGAGTTCTTTCTGCGCTATCTCGAGGTCGACATCGGCGAGGCGCGCACGCGCATGGCGCCCCTCTTCCTCGTCAACGCCGACGCCAGGCGGGGCACGGTCAATGCGCAGACGCTGACCGCCGCGGATTTCCGCCGCGCCCCCGTCACCGGGTCTCCGGACGTCATCACCCAGCGCGAGGAGGACATCGTCGCCGCCTTCTTCGCCGGCGGCCTGCGCTTTTCCGCCGGTGTTCCAGAATCCCGGCGCCCGCGCCGGGCGGCGGCACCATGAGCGGGTCCTCGCCGCTCGACCGCCTGCCGGGGCCGCTGCCGCCGGGCGAGGCGCTGCTCTGGCATGGTCGGCCGTCGGCCCGGGCGCTGGCCAGGCACCTGTTCTGCTGGCGCTGGGTGGCGGCCTATTTCGGCGCTTTGACGCTCTGGCCGATCTCGGCCTCGTTGGCGAGCGGCGCGCCGCTCGGCGAGGCTCTGCTGGGCCTGCTCGCGCCGCTGCCGATCGCGGCGCCGACGCTGGCCGCGATCGCGGCACTGGCCTGGGCGGGCGCGCGGACGACGACCTACTATCTGACGGATCGGCGCCTGATCCTGCAGATCGGCGCCGGGCTGACCAAGATCGTCAACGTCCCGCTGAAAGAGGTCGAGCATGCCGAGTTCCGCGAGCACCCGGACGGCAGCGTGGACATCGCGCTTACGCTGCGTCGGCCCGGTCGCATCGCCTGGTTCGCGCTGTGGCCGCATGTCCGCGGGCTGGGCTTCGCCAGGCCGCAGCCGATGCTGCGCGGCCTGCCCGATGGCCGCCTGGCCGCGCGCCTGCTGACCGATGCGCTGATGGCAGCGGCACCCGGGATCCGCCACCTGGCGCCCAAGGAACTCGAGGAGGCGCCGGAGGATGCACCTGCTTGCGAGCCGGTCGGCGGCGCCGTCCCCGCGCATGGCTGACGACATGGCGCCGCGCGGCGAGACGATCAGGGTGCCCCGCGCCATTCTCTGGTCGGCGGCCGCGCTGATCGGCCTGACCTTCGCCTCGATCATCGTCGCGCGCGAGACGGGCCATGGGGTGGTCCGGACGCCGGCCATCGCCGAGCAGCAGGAGCGCGAACTGGTGTTTCGTGCGGAGCCGGACGGCGGCATGGTCGTCTTGTCGCAAGACGGCCGGCTGCTCGACCGCCTCGTCGTCGAGGGCGACAGCTTCGCGATGACGGCGGTCCGGGCGGTAGGCTCCGGCGGCCCCGCGGCGACGGAATACCACGTTACCGTGCACCGCGGACCGGGCGGCGGCCTGCAGCTCGAGGATCCCGATACCGGCCGTCGCCTGACGCTGGCCGGGTTCGGACCCGACAATGCCGGCGTCTTTGCGGGCTGGCTGGCCGACACTCCCTAAGCGCGTCGGCTTCAGCCAGCGGAAGTTGCGCGCGAAGCCGCTACTTCCGTGGCCGCGTGCGCTCCTCAATCCAGTCCCGCACCTCGTCGGCGATCGCGGGCGCCAAGGTCGTCAGTTCCGGGTAGGCCGCCACCATCTGATAGCCGCCGAGCGGCTTTGGCTGCCCGACATGGCAGGTCGCGCAATCGATCTTGGGCGAGTCGCCCATCGGCCCGAGCCGGATCGGCGGCAGAACCTGGGACAGCGGCGATATGAAAGCCTGGTTCAGCTCGCGCGTCATGCGGATCGCGTGCCAGCCGACGACGCGGTTGGGCGTGCTCTGCTGCCAGTCCCAAAGCGCACGGCTGTTGTGGCAGAAGTTGCAGTTCACCCCCATCCCGTCCGACATCTGCATCATCAGCAGGTAGATCGTCTCCATGTCCTGCATGTTGGCGTATTTCGGGTCGAACACCGCGCGGGGCGACGATCCGGTGATCTGCCTGTCCTCGAGCAGATAGTGCTCGAAGGCCTCGCGGGGGATGAAGTCCCGGATGGTGTTCGCCGTGCGCACCCAAGGAGCGGGCATGCCGACCATGCCGCCGCTCGGCGGCGCCAGAGGGCCGGCCTTGTACCAGTGATAAGGCGGTACCGGGTTGCCCCTGTGGCAGGTGTAGCAGGTGACGCCGGTCGGCCCGACATGGCTTTCGGCCCAGTCGGCGTTGATGTGCTCGGTCATAGCCAGCATCACGCGCGCCACCGTCTTGGTGTAGAGTCCGTCATAGGCGAAGCCCTGCTCGAGGTCGTGACAGTACTCGCAGCCGGCCTGGGGCGAGACCCATTCGGTGATCGCCAGCATCAGGCGGTCGAACTCGGCGGCGTCGACGTCGCGCAGGACCTGCACGTTCTCGTAGACTTCGCCCGCGGTCTGGCCGATCGGGTCGGCCGGCGGCCACGGCGTGGGCAGGCGGTCGAGCGGGTTCGTTCGCGTCCGCTCGGAGGTGAAGGTGTTCATGGCGATGCCCGGCGGGCCCCAATCCGTCGAGGTGATCGGGTCCCAGGGATGATCCCATTTGGGCGCGAGCCCGAGCACCAGCGCCGTGCCGGCGACCAGGACAAGCGCAACCAGCCCAATGCCAAAGCGGTTCTGCGGATCGCGTCCGTTCATTGTGCCGGTCCTTCGATCAGCGGCTGTGGACCCGGGCCGGCCCATGGCGGGGTTGCGGCGTCGATCTGGTTCACCAGCTCGCTGGGCAACGGGATGTTTGGCCAGACATCGGGGTAATCGGGCGCGATGCCCCACTTCACGCCCCAGAGGTACCAGTTGTCGACGACGGTTCCGGTCAGAAGGATGCCGATCCCGCCGGTGAAGGTCGTCAGGATGGCAAACCACCAGGCCCAGCGGTGCACGGATTCGAAGGTCGCGTTGAAGCCCATCGTCCAGCGCCAGAACAGCGCCGCCCGCTCGGCCGCCGTGCCGCGGTCGACAATCTCCTCGGCCTCGCGCTCGCCGCCGAAACGCGACACCGCCAGGATGGTGCCGCCATGCATGGCGAAGAGCAGCGTCGATCCGTAGAGGAACGCAATCGAGAAGCAGTGAAACGGATTATAGAAGAAATTGCCGTAAAGCACTGAAAAGGTTGCTGTCCAATTCAAATGCGGGATGATTCCGAAGGGGACGGCCTCGGAAAAGCTGCCCATCAGCAGCGGACGGAAGAAGCCCAGGCAAAGGTAGAGCCAGATCGCCGAGGCGAAGGCCCAGGCCACATGCGTGCCCATGCCCAGACGCTTGGCGCGCGTATACATGCGCAGCCACCAGAGCAGGATCGAGGCCGTCAGAAAAAAGCCTGCCAGTATCCACCAGCCGCCCTGCGTCAGCGGAATCGCGAACGGGTTGAGGCCATACCCGGCGGTCGGCGGGTCCAGCCGGTGCCAGGCGAGGCCGCGGATGAAGGCGACGGGATTCCAGTCGACCGCGGCCCAGAAATTCAGCCCGATGATCTCGATGGCGATGAAGCCGCAGATGATCGAGGCGATGCCGTAGAGGCCGAGATAGGTCGGCAGCACCTGCGGGTCGCCGACCTTGCCGGCCCAGACGCTGAGGAAGGGGCGGCCGACGCGTGGCAGCTCGGAGCCCTCCAGCGGCAGGGGGCGGTCATAGGGGCCGTGGATCTGGATCTGCGTGTAGAGGCTCTGGAAGCTCGCCATCTCAGTTGCTCCCCGCCAGACCGCTGAGGCCGATCGTGTTCCAGAAGGGCAGCTGGAGGTACCAGTCGTACCAATAGGGCCAGCCGTCGATCCAGAACGGCCCGGAGATGATCATGCAGATGGCACTCCAGAGCCCGGCATTGATCGCCGCGAACCAGCCGAGCCGGTGTATGCCCAGCGGGCCAATCGAGTAGAAGATCGTATCGCGGAAGTACTGGTTCTCGTGCTCGCCATACTTCACCGGCTCGCCTTTCTTGGGGTTCACCGCGGCCAGGATGACGCCGCCATGCATGGCCAGGATCAGCGTCGTCCCGAAGAAGAACGTGATCGCGATCATGTGGGCGGGATTGTAGTGGAAGTGCAGGTACTGGTAGCCGACGTTCGAGACCCAGTCGAGATGGGCGAAGATGCCATAGGGGAAGCCATGCCCCCAGGCGCCGAGCATGATCGGACGGATCACGACGAGGGTGAAATAGGCGAATATGGCGGCCGAGAAGGCGATCGGCACGTGCAAGCCGATGCCGAGCTTGCGGCAGATCTCGACCTGCCTCAGCGCCCATGAGCAGAAGGCGCCGAGCGCGCAGAAGGTGACCAGCAGCCAGATGCCGCCCTCGCGCAGCGGCGCCCAGCCGAGCCCGTATTTCAGCGGCGGCGGCGCGATCGTGATGCGCCAGATGTTCCAGGTGTCGCCGAGGAGAGCACCCCAGACGATCAGCAGCGTGCCGAGGGTGGCGAAGATGACGGTCGTGACCCCGAAGAAGCCCACGTAGAAGGGCCCGACCCAAAAATCGAACAGCGAACCGCCGATCAGCGTGCCGCCGGGCACGCGGTATTTTCTTTCGAAGCTGAGCATGGACATCTGGCTCTCCCTGGCAGAGCGAGTGTCAGGCTACCCTGACGCACAGAAGCGTCAACAATAATTGTCAGCTTGGGCGAGATTGTTCCGGCACCGCGCTGGGGCTGTCAGTGGCCCGTACATCGCCAGCACAAGCGGCTTCCGGCCACGGTTGTTCGTTTTCCGCATTTCGAGCCGGGCAAGGAGCGGGTTAAGGGAGGTTGCGGGGAGGCCCGCGGCGTCTGAGCCGCGGACACGGGGGCGCACTTCGGGAGTTTCGCCATGCAATCGCAAGCAACGGTCGTCGTCATCGGGGGCGGCGTCGTCGGCTGCTCGGTCCTCTACCATCTGGCGCGCGCCGGCTGGACGGACGTCATGCTGCTCGAGCGCTCCGAGCTGACCAGCGGCAGCACCTGGCACGCCGCCGGCGGCTGCCACACGATCAACGGCGACCCGAACGTGGCCAAGCTGCAGAAGTACACGATCGAGCTCTACCGCGAGATCGAGGAGCTGTCCGGCCAGGCCACCGGCTTCCACATGACCGGCGGCGTCATGATGGCCGCGACCGAGGCCCGCTTCGACTGGTTGAAGTCGACCCGCGCCAAGGGCCGCTACATGGGCATCGAGTCCGAGGTCATCACGCCCGAAGAGGCGCACGAGTTCATGCCGATGCTTGACCCGTCGCAGTTCGTCGGCGGCCTGCGCACCGTGGTCGACGGACACCTCGACCCGTCGGGCGTCACGCACGCCTATGCCAAGGCCGCGCGCAAGCTCGGTGCCACGGTGCACACCCACACCATGGTCGAGGACATCGCGCGGGCGCCAAATGGCGAATGGGTCCTCAGCACGAACAAGGGCGAGGTCCGGGCCGAGCACGTCGTCAACGCCGGCGGCCTCTGGGCGCGCGAGGTCGGCCGGATGGTCGGGCTGGAGCTTCCGGTGCTCGCCATGGAGCACATGTACCTGATCACCGAGGACATGCCCGAGGTCGCCGAGATCAACGCCAGCACCGGCAAGGAGGTGATCCACGTCGTCGACTTCGACGGCGAGCTCTACCTGCGCCAAGAGCGCGGCGGCATGCTGATGGGCACCTACGAGAAGGCTGGCGTCCCCTGGTCGCCGCTCAGCACGCCCTGGCAGTTCGGCCACGAATTGCTGGCCGAGGACATCGACCGGATCGCCCCCTCGCTCGAGGTCGGCTTCCGACACTTCCCGGCGTTCCAGAAGGCCGGCATCAAGCAGATCATCAACGGCCCCTTCACCTTCGCGCCCGACGGCAATCCGCTGGTCGGGCCGATCCGCGGCCTGCCGGGCTTCTGGTCGGCCTGCGGCGTCATGGCGGGCTTCAGCCAGGGCGGCGGTGTCGGGCTGGCGCTCGCGAACTGGATGATCCATGGCGATCCGGGCTTCGACGTCTGGGCGATGGACATCGCGCGCTATGGCGACTGGGCGACGCTCGCCTACACCAACCCCAAGGTGCAGGAGAACTATCGCCGCCGCTTCTCGATCAAGTTCCCCAACGAGGAGCTGACCGCGGCCCGGCCATACAAGACCACGCCGATCTACGACCGCCTGCTCGCCATGGGCGCGCAGATGGGCGACAGCTGGGGCCTCGAGGTGCCGCTCTGGTTCGCGCCGGAAGGCGTGCGCGACGTCTTCTCCTGGCGCCGCTCGACCGATTTCGACCACGTCAAGGCCGAGGTCCGCGCGGTGCGCGAGGGCGTCGGCCTGATGGAGATCTCGGGTTTCTCCAAGTTCACCGTGCGCGGCCTTGGCGCCCGCGCCTTCCTCGACCGGGTGCTCGCCTGCCGCATCCCCGCGCCGGGGCGCATGACGCTCGCGCCCATGCTGAAGGATGACGGCAAGCTGCAAGGCGACCTCTCGATCGCAGCGCTGGCCGAGGACGAGTACTTCCTCGCCGGTTCCGGCATGGCCGAGCTCTTCTACGCCCGCTGGTTCGACCGGTTCTTGCCGAGAGACGGCTCGGTCACGCTGGACGTGGTCGGGCTCGGGCTCTGCGGCCTCTCGATCGCCGGTCCGAAATCGCGCGAGCTGCTGGCTGCCGTTTGCCATGATGACGTCTCGAACGCGGCCTTCCGCTTCATGACCGTCCGCCGGATGGATGTGGGCCAGGCCCCCTGCATCGTCGGCCGCGTCAGCTTCACCGGCGATCTCGGCTACGAGATCTGGATGCGCCCGGAATACCAGCGCCACGTCCTGCAGCGTCTGCTCGAGGTCGGCGAGCCGCTGGGACTGCGGCCCTTCGGGCTGCGCGCGCTGAACGCGACGCGGCTGGAGAAGAACTTCGGCGGCTGGGGCCGCGAGTACCGGCCGATCTACGGGCCGCTCGAGGCCGGGCTCGACCGCTTCGTCGCCTATGAGAAGGAGGCCGATTTCATCGGCAAGCAGGGCGCCCTCGAAGAACGGGCGAGCGGCGGCCGGCTGCGCCTCAAGGCCTTCGTGGTCGAGGCCCGGGACGCCGACGTGATCGGCGACGAGCCGATCTGGCTGAACGGCGAGGTCGTCGGCTGGGTCACCTCCGGCGGCTATGCCCACAACTCGGACGTGTCGATGGCCATGGGCTACATAGCGAAGGAGCACGCCGCCTCGGAAGGCCAGTGGCAAATCGAGCTGCTTGGCGAAAAGCTGAACGCCCGCCTACAGCACGCGCCGATCTGGGACGCGAACGCAGCGCGCATGCGCGGCTGACGAGGGCCGGCCGCGATTGGCCGGCCCTCGCCGCCCCGGCGAGACGCTGCCTCTGCGACATCACCGGGTCCAAAGTGTTTGGCGCCGATACAACAGCATAACAGTTTCGGCCCGCGTGATCTGCGCGGCCAACAACACAACTCGATCTTCCTACGGCCCACCGCGTCACGCGCGTAACATCATGGCTGCGGCGAACGCGACCACAGTCCACCCGCCGCGCTCGGCTCAACAAGCGAAACGGCATCTGGCCGCTCGGGAGGATCCCGTGGACATCCACGAATACCAGGCGAAGGAGATCATGGCGGGCTTCGGCGTGCCGATCCCGAAAGGGGGCATCGCCTACAGCCCCGAGCAGGCCGGCTATCGCGCCCGCGAGATCGGCGGCGCCCGCTGGGTCGTGAAGGCGCAGATCCATTCCGGCGGCCGCGGCGAGGCCGGCGGGGTGAAGATCTGCGACTCCGAGGAGACGATCCTCGACGCCGCCACCTTCATGCTCGGCAAATCGCTGGTGACCGGCCAGACCGGCCCGCGCGGCCGAATCGTCGGGCGGCTCTATGTCGAGGAGGCGACCGAGATCGCCCGCGAGATCTACATCGGCCTCGTGCTGGACCGCGGCTCCGAACGCGTGATGGTCGTGGCCTCGCCCGAGGGCGGCATGGAGATCGAGCAGCTCTCGGTCGAGAAGCCCGAGTCGATCCTGCGCCTGTCGGTCGACCCGGCGCTGGGGATGCGCGAGTTCCAGGCGCGCGAGCTCGCCTTTGCGCTCGGGCTCGACGCCACCCAGGTCCCCGAGGCGGTGCGCATCCTGACCGGCGCCTACCGCGCCTTCCGCGAGCTCGACGCCACCATGGTCGAGATCAACCCGCTGGTGGTGACCAAGGACGGCCGGCTGATCGCGCTCGACACCAAGATGAGCTTCGACGACAACGCACTCTTCCGCCGACCGCACATCTGCGAGCTGCGCGACAAAAGCCAGGAGGATGCGCGCGAGTCGCGCGCCAACGACCAGGGGCTGGCCTATGTCGGCCTCGACGGCAACATCGGCTGCATGGTCAATGGCGCGGGCTTGGCCATGGCGACGCTCGACATGATCAAGCTTGCCGGCGGCGAGCCCGCGAACTTCCTCGACATCGGCGGCGGCGCCAGCCCCGAACGCGTGCTCAAGGCCTTCGAGGCGGTGCTGCTGGACCGCAAGGTCGAGGCGGTGCTGGTCAACATCTTCGCCGGCATCAACCGCTGCGACTGGGTGGCCGAAGGCGTCGTCCAGGCCTTCCGCACGCTCGACCTGAAGCTGCCGGTGGCCGTCCGCCTCGCCGGCAACAATGTCGAGGCCGGCCGAGACATCGTCGCCCGCTCCGGCCTGCCGATCATCGTCGCCGATACGCTCGCGGACGCGGCCAAAAAGGCCGTCGCCGCCCTGCCCGCCGCCCAGCCCGCCAAGGGAGCCTGAGCCATGGCCATTCTCATCAACCGCGACACCCGCGTCCTCGTCCAGGGCATGACCGGCCGCCTCGGCCGCTTCCACGCCGAGGACATGATCCGCTACGGAACCAACGTCGTCGGCGGGGTCACGCCGGGCAAGGGCGGCACGACCCTGCTGGACCGGCCGCAGTTCGACACGGTGCGTCAGGCGGTCGACGCCACCGGCGCCGAGGCGAGCCTCGTCTTCGTGCCGCCGCCCTTCGCCGCCGACGCCATCATGGAGGCGGCGGATGCTGGCATCCGGCTCTGCGTCTGCATCACCGACGGCATCCCGGCCCAGGACATGATGGAGGTGAAGCGGTTCCTGCGTCGCTACCGGGCGGACGCCAAGATGCGGCTGATCGGGCCGAACTGCGCCGGCATGATCAGCCCGGGCCAAGGCTTCATGGGCATCATGCCGACGCACATCTACAAGCAGGGCCGCATCGGCATCGTCGGCCGCTCGGGCACGCTCGGCTACGAGGCGGCGAGCCAAATGCAGGCGCTCGGCATCGGCGTCTCGACCTCGGTCGGCATCGGCGGCGACCCGATCAACGGATCCTCGTTCCGCGACATACTGCGGCTGTTCGAGGACGATCCCGAGACCGACGCCGTGATGATGATCGGCGAGATCGGCGGCCCGCAGGAGGCCGAGGCCGCGGCCTTTGTGCGCGACCACATGACCAAGCCCGTCATCGCCTACGTCGCCGGGCTCTCGGCACCCAAGGGCCGCAAGATGGGGCATGCAGGCGCCATCATCTCGGCCTTCGGCGAGAGCGCGCAGGAGAAGGTCGTCATCCTCGAGAGCTGCGGCATCCACGTCGCCCCGAACCCATCGGCCATGGGCGAGACGGTCGCCAGGGTCGTCGGCCGGTCACTGGCCGCCTGACGCGGCGCGCGCGATCGGCGGCATGCCGATCGCCGCAGGACAGCGGGAGCCGGGCTCCGGGCCCAGGCCTGCGCGACCGGGCCGTCCTTTGGCTCAGGCGACGGCGCGCGACAGCGCGCAGCGCGACCAGAGGCGGCCGAGCGCGCCGACCAGGTGCTCGATGTCGGCGTCCGAGTGCAGCGGGCCCGGCGTGATGCGCAGCCGCTCGGTGCCCTTGGGCACGGTCGGGTAGTTGATCGGCTGGATGTAGATGCCGTCCTCCTCCAGCAGGATGTCTGACAGCATCTTGCACTTGACCGGGTCGCCGACCATCACCGGCACGATGTGGCTGGGGTTCGCCTTGTGCGGGATGCCGAGCGCATCCAGCCGCGTGCGCAAGCGCGTCACCGCCCGACGCTGGCGCGCCCGCTCGATGTCGCTGCCCTTCAGGTGCCGAACGGCCGTCAGGGCGCCGGCCGCCACCGCCGGCGGCAGCGCGGTGGTGAAGATAAAGCCGCTGGAAAAGCTGCGCACGAAGTCGCACATCGCGGCCGAGCCGGCGATATAGCCGCCCATCGTGCCGAACGCCTTGGCCAGCGTCCCCTCGATCACCGTGATCCGGTCCATCAGCCCCTCGCGCTCGGCGATGCCGCCGCCGCGCGGGCCGTACATGCCGACCGCGTGCACTTCGTCGAGATAGGTCATGGCGCCGTGCTTCTCGGCGACGTCGCAGATCTCGGCCATCGGCGCGATGTCGCCGTCCATGGAATAGACCGACTCGAAGGCGATCAGCTTCGGACGCCCCGGCTCGATCCCGGCCAGCTGGCGGTCGAGGTCCTCGACGTCGTTGTGCTTCCAGATCCGCTTCTCGGCCCGGCTGTGCCGGATGCCCTCGATCATGCTGGCGTGGTTGAGCGCGTCCGAGAGGATGACGCAGCCCGGCAGCCGGGCGCCGAGCGTCCCCAGCGCTGCGAAATTCGAGACATAGCCGCTGGTGAACAGCAGCGCCGCCTCCTTGCCGTGCAGCTCGGCCAGCTCCTCCTCCAGCAGCACGTGGTGGTGGTTCGTGCCCGAGATGTTGCGCGTGCCGCCGGCACCGGCGCCGCAGGTCTCGATCGCCTCGATCATCGCCGCCCGGACGCCAGGGTGCTGGCCCATGCCGAGATAGTCGTTCGAGCACCAGACGGTGACGTCGCGCGGGCCTCCCGGGTGATGATGCCGGGCGCGCGGATAGGCGCCGGCCTTGCGCTCGAGATCGGCGAAGACACGATAGTTGCCCTCCCGCCGGAGCGCCGCCAGGCCGTCGCGGAAAAAGCTCTCATAGTCCATCGCGGTCTCCCTTCAGTCGATGGCATGCGGGACGGCCGGGTCCGCCGTCGCGCGTTTCGGTGTGATCCAGGCCCAGAGCGCCGTATCGCGGACGGGCAACATCATAAGCCAGTGCTCTATCAAGGCGAGTGCCGTCAGTGCCGCAAGGAGCACGAAGCCGGTTTGCGCGCCCGAGCCGGCCGGCGCCGCATAGGCGCGCTCGACCCAGCAGCCGACGGCGAAGGTCAACGCCGTCGCCGAGACCGGGAACAGCAGGTTCATGCGGGCCCGTGGCGAAATAGGTCCGCAGATGGGCGACCTGCGGCGGGCAGCATGTCGTCCGACAGGTTCGGCACGCCCAGGAAGACGTTCAGCTTGGCGCTGATGCGCGCCCCGAACAGCACCAGGAAAGTCCAGAGCCCGGTCTGGTTGGCGTGCCCATGACCGATCGCGAGGATGGCCAGGGTCGCCGCCGCAGCGCGAGCTCGTGATGCGACACCGCGCTCCAGGCGGCGCGGAACCGGCGCCAGCCGCGGGCGCCCGGCGGGCATGGCGCGCGGTTCGGCCCGGTGATGACGCCGGCCAAGAACGCGAGCTCCAGCCAACCCCAGAGGGCGATCGCCGAGGTGAAGCCGACGAAGGCCCCGGCGACCGACTCGTCGCCGCCAGACCGGCCGAGCACGACCAGGGCCAGCACGGCAAGCGGCGCCGTCAGCGCCACCGTCCAGCGATGGCCACGCTGCGACACCGCCCAGATGATCGCGCCCGTGGAGAACCACCAGAGGAAGAGCGCGTAGAGGACGGCCAGCGTCAGGGGCATGGCACCCCCCTCCCCACTCCTTCCCCCGAGGGGCGAGGGGGCTGCGGCGCGCCCGGTCCTGCCGGCGCGCCGATGGACCTGCCGCGGCAGGCCTATGCCGGCATGGGTTTCTCACCACACGGGCTGCAGGCGGCTCGATTCGGGCGCGACGTTCGCCTTCACCGGCATGCAGGTAGAGCCCGGCGAAGGTCAGCCCGGCGCGCGCGCCGAGCCCCATGCGGCGCAGCCAGCCGAGGGCGCCGCCCTGCCGCCTGGCCTCGTCCATCGCGGTCGAGATCCGCGTCAGGCGGTCGCAGCCGCGCCTTGAAGCCAGGATTGTCGAGGTCGAGCTCGATCGGGAACACCTGGCGCGAGATCTCGCTCGTCAGACGCAGCACCTGCATGTCGTACCAGTCGATGTCGACGCCCAGCGCCTTGTGGAAGGCCGGCCGGGCATGGTCGCGGACATACATCGTCGCGAAAACCGCGCAGAGGAAGAAGCGGATCCAGTAGCGGTTATGCCCCTGCAGGCACTTGCCGTCCGCCCGCATCAGCAGGGCGAAGGCCTCGCCATGGCTGAACTCGTCATTGCACCACTCCTTGAACCACTTGAAGATCGGGTGGAACCGCTGCTCGGGGTTGCGCTCGAGGTGCCGGAAGATGGTGATGTAGCGGGCGTAGCCGATCTTCTCGCTGAGATAGGTCGCGTAGTAGATGAACTTGGGCCGGAAGTAGGTGTACTTCTTGGTCTTGGTCAGGAAGCCGAGGTTCACGCCGATCCCGGCCTCCTTCAGCGCGTCGTTGATGAAGCCGGCATGGCGCGCCTCGTCGCGGCTCATATAGCCGAACAGCTCGCAGATGTCGGGGTTGTTGCCGCGCCGCTTCATCTCCTTGTAGAGCACGCAGCCCGAGAACTCGGCGGTCAGCGAGCTGACGAGGAAGTCGATGAGCTCCTTCTTCAGCTCGGGCTCCATGCCCTCCCAGTCGATGGCGTCCCACTCGGCCGTCTTCTTGAAGTGGCTCTTGTTCGGGTCGGACTTCATCCGCGCCAGCAGCTCGTCCCATTCGCGGCGGACGGGCGTGACGTCGAGCCGGTCCATCTCGTCGAAATCGGTCGTGTAGAAGCGCGGCGCCAGCATGGTCGTCTCTTGCGCCATGCGGGTCGTCTCGTTCGGGCCCGCGACCTGGGCGCCGATGTCGGTGTGCGCGTTCATAGCCGCACCTCCTCGGAGAAGCTGAATTCGCAGAGCTCCATGAACTCGAAATCGCCGGTCGGCCCGGGTCCACAGCCGCTCGAGCCAGGTCGCGCGGGTGATCGTCGCCGTGCGCTCCTCGCGCACCACCTCGCCATAGGCGGCGACCACGGGCGCGCCATGCACCAGCACCTCGTCGCCGGGATGGACCACCGAACGGTCGTCGAAGCGCACATGCGCGTGCAGGCTCTCGAAGGTGTGGCTGACCTCCACCGTGCACGGCGCCTCGACGCGCTGTCGTCTTGAGCAGATTGATCATGGGCGGTCTCCCTCCTGCCTTGATCCAGATCAGTTCCAGAAGCCGGGCGAAGGCCTCCAGGTTGTCCGGGCCGAAGCCCTGCAGCTCGACCCGCCAGCCAGTGGACGGGTCGATGAGGCTCAGCCGGCCGTCCTGCCCAGCGCACCAGGCGCACGGGCAGGTCGCCGGTCAGGCCGTTCTTCATGCGCTCGCGGCTCAGCGCGCGGTCGACGCCGGCGATGAAGCCGGCGCCCCAGCGGGTCGAGCTCGGCGACCACGCGCGCCGCTCTCGGCGTCGGTCACGCGCACGCCGCCATCGGCGTCGCGGACGATCACGAGTGCCCGCTCGGCAGCGGGCACGGAGATGGGTGGCATCGCGACGAGCGGCGCCCCGGTCAGCCGTGCCGCGCCGATCGACAGGATGGCGCCGACGATCAGCACGGCGGCGGCCGCGCAGCACGACCGGCGGCAGGTTCGCGGAATGCTGCGGCATGGCGCGGCCATGGCGCTACTCCGCCGCGATGGCGACGGGGGCGCCCGCGGCGGCGGGGCCGGCAGAGACGCGCCCGGCGAGACGCTCGGCCTCGTCCGCTCGCATCGCCTCGGCCAGCAGCGCGGCGACCCCCGCCGCATCGCGGATCGCGCGCAGCGCCGGCTGCGGCCGCGCCGATGTGCCACGGCCGGCACATGCGGCCACAGCATCAGCTAGGCCAGCTTGCTCCCGCCGGTCAGCGTCGAGCGCGATGTCGCCGCTGCCGTCCTTGTGCCGCGCCAGATCAGCGGAGCCGATGCAGCGGTAGGGCAGGTTCACCGTCACACGGCAGCGCCACGCCGATCCGCAGGCGACGCGCTTGTCGGTGATCGTGTAGACGGTCGCCCGCGCCATCGCCCAGGCCAGCAGCGCCAGCACCCCGACGCACGACCGAGCCCCAGCGCCAGCAGCCAGCTGGCCGCCGCAGAGCGCCTCGGCCACGCCGTCGCCTGCGGCCCAGCGCCGCGCCACCACGCCAGAGCGCCAGCAGGCCGAAATACGAGGCCGACCAGCCCGGCAGGCAGGGCGCGGCGCGCCAGCAGCCCGCCAGTCGGGCGCGCCCTGCCAGAGCATGCGCTCGCCCGCCGGCAGCAGCTCGGGCAGGCCGCGCACCGGCTCGACGGTGAAGTCGTCGTCCTCGGTCACAGCAGCGGCTCCTGCCGGTCGGCGCTGGCATAGAGCTTGCCGCCGCAATAATAGGCGCTGATCTTCTCCTCCTCGAGCAGGGTGATCTCGTCCGTCGACTTGGTCTGCGGCACGTCGGCGAAGTGCTGGGCGTAGAGCGCGTCGATCTCGCACATGCCGGCCGGCGACCTTGACGAGGCCCATCGGCGCCAGCCGCGATGCCGGCGTCGCCGAGGTCGATCTCGACATAGCGGACGCAGTGCTCGGGCCGGTCGATCCAGAGGTCGTTGATCGTGCCGACGATCTGCTCGTCGCCGGCGACGACGGGCCAGCCGCGCGGATCCTTGCGCCGGCCGACAACGCGAGAAATCGGTCGCCACCCGCATCGGCACGATCTTGGGCCGGCCGTGCAGGTCGAGGTCCGGATGATCGGCGCGCTCGGCCCAGGCGGCCGGGCCGACGCCGTCGACCAGCGGGTTGCCGGTCGGCACCAGGGCCGAGCCGATGCTGCCGTCCGAGCGGCTCGGCGGCGAACTCGCCGGGTGTCGCGGCTTGCCGATCGTCGACCTCGCCGCTGGCCATGCGGCAGCAGGAACTTCTTACGGTCGCGCGGCACCGGCGCCGGACCGACGTTGAGCGGCTTGCCCGTGACCTCCGAGATCGAGCGGATAGCCCTCGCGCATGTTCTCGCGCTGCAGATAGATGATCAGCAGGCGAAGAAGATCCAGAAGGCGTAGAGCGCGACCAGCGCGAGGTCGACATTGCCGAAGATCTTCACCGTACTGCATTGGGCCCTCCTTCAGGTCGGGAACTCGGCGAGGCCGAACTTCGGCGGGGCGGAACGGTGCGCGGCCGCGGCGGACCAGCGGCCCGATGGCGACGAGCGCGGCGAAGAGCAGCGCGATCTCGAGGTGGTAGACGACCGAATAGCCGACATGGCCGGGCTGGTCAGCGCCGGGCCGAGCGCGCCCGCCTCGGCGAAGTGCGCGACGCCGTCGCGGATGCCGCCGCCGAGCGCGACGCCCAGCCCCGCCGCCGTCGCCTGCGCCGCGCCCCAGGCGCCAAGCGCGAGGCCCGAGGCGCCGGAGCCTGGCGCGCCATCGCCATGGCCGCCGTCAGCGTGCCGACGGCGAAGAGCCCGCCGCCAAAGCCGATCAGCGCGCGCCGGCGCGGAAGAGCGCGGCCGAGCCCAGCGGCTCGGCGAAGATCACGGCCGCGAAGGCGACGATGCCGACCAGCGCGCCCCAGGCGGCCAGCAGGCAGGCGTCGGTGCCGCCGGCGAGCCGCCGCGCCGCCAGCGCGAAACCGGCCAGCGAGCCCGCGGCCCACAGCGCCGTCAGCAGGGTCGTGGCGCCGACGCCGAGCGACAGCACCTCGCCGCCATAGGGCTCGAGCAGTATGTCCTGCATGGCGAAGCCCGCAGTGCCGAGCATGACGGCCGCGAGCAGCCGGCCGGCGCGCCCGCCAGCCAGGAAGTCGGCCCAGGCGGCGCGGAACGGCGGCGGCGGCGCGGCGCGCTGCCGCATCGCTCGATCGGCACCAGCGCCTCCTGCTTCCAGAGCGCGACGAGGTTCAGCACCATGGTCGCCAGCCGCGGCGCCCTGGACGACCTGGATCAGCCTCAGCTGGCTGAAGTCGGCGAGCAGCCAGCCGAACAGCGCCGCGCTGGCGCGCCATGCCCACCAGCAGCATGACGTAGAGCAGCGCCACGACGCGCGGCCGCGTCTCGTCGTCGGCCAGGTCGGTCGCGAGCGCCAGCCCGGCCGTCTGCGTCGTGTGCATGCCGGCGCCGGTCAGCAGGAAGGCGAGCCGCGGCGGCGGCGGGTCCCATCCAGCGCGGGCCCGTTATGGTCGCCGCTACAGCACGATCAGCGCGAAGGGCATGATGGCCAGCCCGCCGAACTGCAGCAGCGTGCCGAACCAGATATAGGGCACGCGCCGCCAGCCGATCGCCGAGCGGTGGTTGTCGGAGCGGAAGCCGAGCAGCGCGCGGAACGGCGCGATCAGCACCGGCAGCGCCGCCATCAGCGGCGACCAGCGCCGCCGAGACGCCGAGCTCGACGATCATCACGCGGTTGAGCGTGCCGAGCAGCAGCACCATCGCCATGCCGACCGAGACCTGGAACAGCGACAGCCGCAGCAGCCGCGGCAGCGGCAGGCCGGGGCTCGCCGCGTCGGCGAAGGGCAGAAGCTGGCGCCCGACGAGCTTCCAGACGCTGGCGACCCGCCCTGTCCTCATGGCGCTCATGCCCGGCGCGCCTCCATCGCCTGGCTGATGTAGAAGCCGCCGGCAATCCGATGGGCCGGCGACCGCCTGCCAGCCGGCGAGGGCCGGCGCGCGCGCGGCCAGCCGGACCAGCGTCGCCGGGCGCAC
Organism: uncultured Alphaproteobacteria bacterium; assembly: GCA_963822985.1. GTDB lineage: Bacteria > Pseudomonadota > Alphaproteobacteria > Rhodobacterales > Rhodobacteraceae > Thermohalobaculum. The sequence goes on from CAWGJU010000010.1 coordinate 119,138, forward strand.
CGGACGGATCGCCGGCGAGCGGTCGCCGCGCGGGAAGAGCTTGCCCGCCGCGTGCATCGCGCTCAGCAGCGGCGTGCGCGGCGCGACGGTGAACAGGATCGACGCCTTCGTCCGGGCCGCCAGCCCGGCCAGCGCCGCGCACGATGTCCGGCGCCGCGTAGTGGATCAGGCTGTCCATCGCCACGACGTGATCGAAGCGGCCGAGGCCCGCGTCGAGCATGTCGGCCGGCGCGGAACTCGATCCGATGCGCCAGCCCGTCGGGCATCCGCGTCCGGGCGATGCGCCAGCAGCCGGGGCGAGAGGTCGACGCCGACCACCTCGGCCCCGCGCTGGGCCAGCGCCGCCGAAAGCTGCGCCCGATGCCGCAGCCGGCGTCGAGCACGCGCGCGCGCCGCTGAGATCATCGGGCAAGCCGCGCCAGCAGCGCCGCGCGCATGCGGTCGCGCCCGGCGCGCACCGTGGCGCGGATGCGGCTGACCGGCGCGTCCGAGGTCAGCCGCGCCCAGGCTCTCGGCCGCCGTGCGGTCGAAATACGCCTCGAGCGCCGCGCGGGTGCGCAGATAGCTTGGCGGCCTGTTCCATCAGTCGAATCCCAGCAGCTCGAAGATGTCGCGGTCTTCCATCGGCGCCGGCGCCAGCGGCTCGGTGCCGGCCCAGAGCGTCTCCGGCCAGCCGCAGATATTCCTTCTGCACGGCGACGACGTCAGGCTCGTCGCCTCCATCTCGAACAGCGTGCACTTCTTCAGGCGCGAGCGGCGGATGGCGTCGAGGTCGGGCAAATGCGCGATCCGCGCGAAAGCCGACCGCGGTCGCAATAGCGGTCGACCTGCGTCGGTCTCGCGGCTGCGGTTGGCGATGCAGCCCGCAAGCCGCACGGGATAGTTCTTCGACTTGGCCTGCACCGCCGCGACGATGCGGTTCATCGCATAGATCGAGTCGAAATCGTTGGCGGTGACGATCACCGCCCGGTCCGCGTGCTGCAGCGGCGCCGCGAACCCGCCGCAGACCACATCGCCGAGCACGTCGAAGATCACGACGTCCGTGTCCTCGAGCAGGTGGTGCTCCTTCAGCAGCTTCACCGTCTGGCCGACGACATAGCCGCCGCAGCCGGTGCCGGCCGGCGGCCCGCCCGCCTCGACGCACATCACGCCGTTATAGCCGGCGTGGACGAAGTCCTCGGGCCGCAGCTCCTCGGCGTGGAAGTCGACGCCCTTCAGCGTGTCGATGACGGTCGGGATCAGCTTCTTGGTCAGCGTGAAGGTCGAGTCGTGCTTGGGGTCGCAGCCGATCTGCAGCACCCGCTTGCCCAGATGGAGAACGCCGCCGACAGGTTCGACGACGTCGTCGACTTGCCGATCCCGCCCTTGCCGTAGACCGAGAAGACCTTGGCGGTGTCGATCTTCAGGCTCGGGTCCATGCGGACCTGCACGCTGCCCTCGCCATCTTCGCGCGGATTGGCGCGCAGCTTGGGCGGTTGCCCGCGGTCGGGGGACCGGTCGTCAAGGGGGCTCATCGCACTCTCCTATTCCGCGGCAACATCGGCCAGGGGGAGTCCCTCCAGCCGGTCCTCGAGCTCGTCGCCCGCCTCGCGCAGCGCGGCCAGCGTGTCGTCGTCGGGCGTCCAGTAGGCGCGCTCCTGCGCCTCGATCAGCCGGTTCGCCATGCGGGCGCTCGCGGCGGGGTTCAGCGTCGGCCAGCCGCCGGCGCATGGCGGCGTCCAGCACGAAGGTCTCGGTCAGCCGCTGGTAGACCCACGGCTCGACCTGACCCGTGGTGGCCGACCAGCCGACGGCGTTGGTCACATGCGCCTCGATCTGGCGGACGCCCTCGTGGCCGTGGCTCAGCATGCCCTCGTACCATTTCGGGTTGAGCGCGCGGGTCCGCGTCTCCAGCGCCACCTGCTCGCTCAGCGTGCGGACCTTGCCGTCGCCGCGCGTCTGGTCCGAGATGTAGATCGGCGCCGCCGGCGCCGCGGGCGCGGGCGACGGCGCGGCCGACCCCGCCCAGCGTGTCGAAATAGTGGTCGATGGTGGTGACGCCGAGCTCGACCGATTCGAGGTTCTGATAGGCCAGGTCGACGCGCGCCAGCACCGCCTGCAGCAGCTCGGGCCGCGCTGCCGGCCTCGCCAGTCCGGCCGTAGGCGAAGCACTTGCGGCGCTGGAAGGTCTCGGCCAGCTCGTCCTCGTCGCGCCCAGGCGCCCGAGTCGACCAGCAGGTTGACGTTCGACCCATAGGCGCCGTCGGCGTTCGAGAAGACGCGCAGGCCGCGGATTCGAGGTCGCACCTCGCTCGCTCGGCCTGCGCCAGCGCATGGGCGCGCACGAAGTTCTGCTCGACCGGCTCGTCGGCCGTCGCCGCCAGCCCAGGCGGCCTCGGCCAGCATGCGCGTCTGCAGCGGCAGCAGGTCGCGGAAGATGCCGCTCAGCGTCATCACCACGTCGATGCGCGGTCGGCCCGAGCTCCTCCAGCGGCACCAGCTCGGCGCCGCAGAGCCGGCCATAGGAGTCGAAGCGCGGCCGCGCGCCCATCAGCGCCAGCGCCTGGCCGATCGGCCCGCCCTCGCTCTTGAGGTTGTCCGCGCCCCACAGCACCAGCGCGACCGAGCGCGGCAGCCCGTGACCCTCGGCCAGGTGCCGCGCCAGCAGCCGCTCGGCCTGCCGCGCGCCGTCGGCCAGCGCAAGGCCGAGGGCATCCGGAACGGGTCGAAGGCGTGCAGGTTGCGCCCCGTCGGCAGCGCCTGGGGCGCGCGGATCAGGTCGGCGCCCGGCGCCGGCCGGATGAAGCCGCCGGCCAGCGCGTGCAGCAGCGCGGGCGTCTCGCTGTCGGCCTTCAGGTGGCCCTCGGCCGCCGCCAGGTCCGCCTCCGGCACCGCCTCGGCCATCAGCGCCAGCAGGTCGGCGCGGGCGGCGTCGGAGGGCGGCCGGCCGACGACGTGCAGCCCGTGCGGGATCAGCGTCCCCTCGAACTCGAGCACCGCACGCCAGAGCCCGTCGACCGCCGCGTCGTCGGCGCCGACGGCGCAGGTCGAGCTCGTCCGCCTGCGCCCGGATGATGGCGGCGAGCTCGGCGCGCTCGCGGCGCATCGACCGCCTGCCCGCGCCACCGGTCGAGCGACGCCTTGAGCTCGACCAGCCCCTTGTAGAGCCCGGCCTTCGCCACCGGCGGCGTCAGATGCGTGACGATCGTCGCCGCGCCGCGCCGCTTGGCCAGCGCCCCCTCGGAGGGGTTGTTCATCGCGTAGAGGTAGACGTTCGGCAGGTCGCCGATCAGCCGGTCGGGCCAGCAGTCGGGCCCGAGGCCCGCCTGCTTGCCGGGCATGAACTCCAGCGCGCCGTGCATGCCGAAATGCAGCGCGACATGCGCGCCGAAATCCTCGCGCGATCCAGCGGTAGAAGGCGGCGAAGGCGTGCGTCGGCGCGAAGCCGCGCTCGAACAGCAGCCGCATCGGGTCGCCCTCGTAGCCGAAGACCGGCTGCACGCCGACGAAGACGTTGCCGAACTGCGCGCCGAGGACGAAGACGCCGCCGCCGTCCGACTGGTGCCGGCCGGGCGCGGGCCCCCAGACGGCCTCGATCTCGGCCAGATGCGGCTCGCGCGCCACCAGCTCGTCGGCCGGGATGCGCGCCGCGACGTTGGCCGGCCTGGCCATAGCGCGGCGGCGTTGCCCTCCAGCACCGCGGCGCGCAGCCCGTCGACGCTCTCGGGCACCTCGACCTCGTAGCCCTCGGCGCGCATCGCGATCAGCACGTTCCAGAGCGATTCGAAGACGCCCAGATGCGCCGCCGTCCCGACCGCGCCGGCATTCGGCGGAAAGCCGTAGAGCACGACGGCGACCTTGCGCTCGGCGACGCGCGCCGCGGCGCAGCCGCACGAGCTTCGCGACCCGCCGGGCGAGCACCTCGCAGCGCTCGGTGCAGGCCAGCATGGCGCGAGCGCCGGTCTCGGCGTCGGTCTCGCAGCGCCGCACGCAGCCGGTGCAGACCCCGCCGACCGCGTCGCTGCGGCCGCCGAAGACGATCGGCCCGGTGGCGCCGTCGATCTCGGGAATCGCGACCATCATCGTCGCCTCGACGGGCGAGAGGCCGCGGCGCCGGCGCGCCACTGCTCGATCCGCTGGAACTCGAGCGCGTGCGCGGCGATGTAGGGCACGTCGAGCGCCGCCAGCGCCTCCTCGGCCGCCGCCGGTGTCGTTGTAGGCCGGGCCGCCGACCAGGCTGAAGCCGGTCAGCGAGACCAGCGCGTCGATGCGCGTCCGGCCTTCGGCGCGGAAGAACGCGTCGATCGCCGGTCGGGAATCCAGCCCCGCGGCGAAGGCCGGGATGACTCGCAGCCCCCTGGCCTCAAGCGCCGCGATCACGCCGTCATAGTGCGCGGTATCGCCCGCCAGCACATAGGCGCGCATCAGCAGCAGCCCGACCGTGCCCTTCGCCGTAGGCTGGGTGCTCGCACCCACCGCCCCCGGCAGGTCGTCCAGCTCCTCGGTCACCCGCGCCGCCAGCGAGGGGTGGTAGAGCCCGACCTCCGGGTACTCGACCGGCGCCGCCGCCTCGGTGCGCCCGCGCAAGGCCGCGCGCGGGCCGGTGGCATAGCGGTCGATGAGGAACCGCACCATGGCGGCGACGTTGTCGTCCGACCCCGCCATCCAGTACTGCATCGTCAGGAAATAGGCGCGCAGGTCCTGCGCCGTGCCCGGGATGAAGCGCAGGATCTTGGGCAGCCGCTTCAGCATGCGCATCTGCTGCGCGCCGGACGAGGCCCCCTTTTTCGTGCCGCCGCGCAGCCGCTTCAGCAGCGCCATCGCGCCGCTGTCGGCTGTCGGCCATGCGCAGCCGGCCCATGCGGGTCAGCCGGATCACCTCGCCCGCCGCCATGCAGCCGACGATCGCGTCGCAGTCCGGTGCCCGCGCCTCCAGCGCCGGCAGGATCGCGCGGATGTGCTCGTCTAGGAACAGCATCGACGCGAAGATGACGTCGCCATGGGCCAGGTCGGCGCGGGCCCGCTCCAGCGCCGCCGGGTCGGACGCCCATTCGGCGGCCGCGTGCAGCGAGAGCTCCAGCCCCGGGATCTCGCGCTGCAGCCGCGCCCGCGCCCGCTCGACCGGCGCCGCCAGATGCGCGTCGAGCGTCACGATGACGACCCGCACCGGGACTGGTGCCGGCCTCACTGAGCGGTCAGCGTGCATAATGGGCCTTGGCGTCATACAGCGTCTCGATGTCGATGAGGGCGCGGCCGCGCTCGGCGGCGAAGGCCTCGGTGTTCCGCCGCGCCTTGCCGCGCACGAAGAACGGGATCTTGCGCAGTTCCTTCTCGGCATCCGCCGACCAGTTCGGCGCGCCCGGCTCGTTCGCCGGCGCAAGCGCCGCGATCTCGGCCGCGCCGTGCGTCCCCAGATGCGAGGCGCCGGCCGCGTCGTTGAACTCGAAATCCTCGCGGAACATCGCCAGCAGGTGCTCCTCCAGCCCCATGACCAGCGGATGCACCAGCGTGTCGAAGAGGACGTTCGCGCCCTCCCATCCCATCACGGGCGAGTAGCGGGCCGGGTGGTCCTGCACGTGGAACGGCGCCGAGATGACGGCGCAGGGGATGCCCAGCCGCTTGGCGATGTGGCGCTCCATCTGCGTGCCGAGGATCAGCTCGGGGCTCAGCCGCCGCGATCGCCGCCTCGACCTCGAGGTAGTCGTCGGCTGATCAGCGGCTCGACGCCGTAGCCCTTGGCGGCGGCGCGGACGTCGCGGGCGAACTCGCGGTTGTAGGCGCCGAGGCCGACCACCTCGAAGCCGATCTCCTCGGCGGCGACCCGGGCCATGGCGATGGCGTGCGTGGCGTCGCCGAAGACGAAGACCCGCTTGCCGGTCAGGTAGGTCGAGTCGACCGAGCGCGACCACCAGGGCAGCCGCAGCTCCGGCGCCGTCGAGGCCGGGCGCCGGATCGACCCCGGCCAGCCCGGCGACCTCCTCGACGAAGGCCCGCGTCGCCGACGCGCCGATCGGGGTCGTGCGCGTGAAAGGCTGGCCGAGCGTCTTCTCCAGATGGCGCGCGGCCAGCTCGCCCGTCTCGGGGTAGAGCAGCACGTTGAACCCGGCCGCGCCCAGCCGGGCGATGTCCGCCGGGCTGGCGCCCAGCGGCGCCACGACGTTGACCCGCACGCCCAGCCGCTCGAGCAGGCCGACTGATCTCGGCGACGTCGTCGCGATGCCGGAAGCCCAGCGCCGTCGGCCCCAGGATGTTGCAGGACGGCGCCTCGTCGCGCTCGCACGGCCCCGCCAGGTGCCGGACGATCTGGTAGAAGGTCTCGGCCGCCCCCCAGTTCTCCTTGCGCTGGTAGGACGGCAGCTCCAGCGGGATCACCGGCACCGGCAGGTCCAGCGCCTGCGCCAGCCCGCCGGGATCGTCCTGGATCAGCTCGGCCGTGCAGGACGCGCCGACGATCATCGCCTGCGGCCGGAACCGCTCGTAGGCCTCGGCGCAGGCCGTCTTGAACAGCGTCGCCGTGTCGGCGCCCAGATCGCGCGCCTGGAAGGTGGTGTAGGTGACCGGCGGCCGGCGGTCGCGCCGCTCGATCATCGTGAACAGCAGGTCGGCATAGGTGTCGCCCTGCGGCGCGTGCAGCACATAGTGCAGGTCCCGCATCGCGGTCGCGACGCGCATGGCGCCGACATGCGGCGGCCCCTCGTATGTCCAGACCGTCAGCTTCATACCGCCAGCCTCCAGCCGCGCGCCGGCGGAGCGGCCGGGCGAACAGCTCGGCCAGGTCGCCCGCCTGCTCGTAGCCATGCACGGGCGAGAAGACCAGCTCGATGGCCCATTTGGTCGCCAGCCCCTCGGCCTCGAGCGGGTTGGCGAGGCCCAGCCCGCAGACCGTCAGGTCGGGCCGCGCCGCCCGGCAGCGGTCGAGCTGGCGGTCGACGTCCTGCCCCTCGGACAGTCGCGGGGCCGGCCGGCAGCAGCGCCAGCTCGGGCGCCATCAGCTCGCGTGGATGTAGGGCGCGCCGACCTCGACGGGCGCCATGCCGCATTCGCGCGCCAGGAAGCGGGCCAGCGGGATCTCGAGCTGGCTGTCGGGGAAGAAGAAGACGCTGCGCCCCTGCCAGCGTCTCGGCGGCCGCCGCGACGGCCGCGCGGGCGCGGGCGCGCGGCGCCTCGGTCGACCGCCGGCAAAGCGGTCGCGCGGCACGCCGAAGGCCTCGCGCCGCGGCGGCGAGCCAGGCGGTCGTGCCCTCCTCGCCGAACGGGAAGGGCGCGGCGATCCGCTCGGCGCCCCGCCGCTCCAGCGCCGCGGCCGTCGCGCCGAGGAAGGGCTGCGCCAGCAGGAAGCGCGTGTTCCGGGCCCGACGCCGGGCGCACTCGTCGGCACGCGCGCGGCGGGCAGCACGCGCACCGGCATGCCCAGCTCGGCGAACAGCCGCAGGAACTGGTCCTCGACCACGTCCGGCAGCGCGCCGACCAGCAGCAGCTCGGACGCCGTCGCCGCTCGGTCTCCGGCAGGCCCGGCACCATCGCGGCGAGGCAGGCGTCCTCGCCCTCGGTGAAGGTCGTCTCGATGCCCGAGCCCGAATAGTTCAGCACCCGCACATGCGGCCCGTGCGTGCGCGCGTAAGCCGCTCGGCCGCCCGGCCGAGGTCCAGCTTGATGACCTCGGACGGGCACGAGCCCACCAGGAACAGCCGCCGGATGTCGGGCCGGCGCGCCAGCAGCCGCGCCACCTCGCGGTCGAGCTCCTCGTTCGCGTCGGCCAGGCCGGCGAGGTCCTTCTCCTCCATGATCGCCGTGCCGAAGCGCGGCTCGGCGAAGATCATCACGCCCGCCGCCGATTGCAGCAGGTGCGCGCAGGTGCGGCTGCCGACGACCAGGAAGAAGGCGTCCTGCATCTTGCGGTGCAGCCAGACGATGCCGGTCAGCCCGCAGAAGACCTCGCGCTGGCCGCGCTGGCGCAGCACCGGGCGTCGCTGAGCACCTTGCGCCGCCTGCGCCGGCGAGCGCCACCGGCCGGTTCATGCCGCCACCCCCACATCGGGACACCTCGGGAGCACGTCCGGCCGCGTGTCGAGCCGGGCGGCGCGCAGCTTCAGCAGGAACTGCGTGGCGTTGACGGCGTAGGCGGCATAGGCCGCGAGCGCGAGCCACATCTGCCCCGCGACGCCCAGGCGCCGGTCGACCAGCGCCACGAGATAGGCGGTGTGCAGCGCGATCACGCCGAAGCTGAGACGACGTCCTCCCAGAAGAAGGCCGGCGCCAGCAGGTAGCGGCCGAACACCACCTTCTCCCAGATCGCGCCCGTGACCATGATGGCGTAGAGGCAGGCCGGTCTTGACCAGCACCGAGGCGGTCGCCGCCCACAGCCCCTCGCCCGATCGCGAGATAGCGCACGACCAGCACCGTCGAGACCAGCGAAGACCGCGAACTGCACCGGCGCCAGGATCGCCTGCACGACCGGTCCAGCGCGTGGCGTCGCGCCGGCGCCGCTGTTCCGGGTGTAAAGCGGGCGGAGCGGCGAGCTGCTGGCGCCGGGCCGACCATGGCGCTCCCTTTGCGAGTGTTGCACTGTCGGAAGATGGCGCCGATTCGCGAGAGTGTCAATTTAAATTTACGCTCTAGTCGGCCAGACGCGGGCCGCGCCGCCGTCTCGGCATCGCCCGTGATACCCGGTCATACCGGCCACAGCGTTGGCACGTAAGTACGTAATCCCGGATGCCAGCGCGTCGCAGAAAGTCTGTTAATTCGTTGTCAAGTATAGTTGACGACTCTCGGGTGCGTGCTCTGCTTCACCTCCGAGGCGGCGGAAAGGGTGAAGGACAGCCGGCGCCCTGCCGGGCGGCAGGGACTCTGAGCCGGAGGCCGCGGACGGCGCCGAGGGGAGAGGGGCGCATGCGCATGCTTCGAAGACAATGTGCGAAACGTCTGCAACGTATCGACGAGGACTGCGGCTGTTCCCGGAGCTCCCCGAGGACTGTCCATCAGACGCGCGAGTCTCGGAAGCGGTCGCCCGCTCGCTGGCCGAGGACGGTCATCCGGCGGCTGATCCAGCGACCGCGCGCGGCACCGCGCCGCCGCCGAAGCCGGATCCGGCGCTCGCGGCGCCGCTCGGCCGACAGATCGAGCGGCTGTGCGACGCGCTCGATCTCGGACGATCCGACGCCGCGGCCGACATGATCGAGCAGGCGCGGCAGCGGCGGCCGAGCGCCGAGTCGCCTCTATCTCGGCTATGTCGCCGCGCCGCCCGGCGCGCTCGGCGAGCGCTGGAACGAGCGACACGGCCAGCTTCTTCGAGGTGACGCTCGGGCCTCGAGCCGGCTGCACGCCATCCTGCGCGAGCTCGGCCCGCACTTCTTCGCGACGAGGGCCGACCGAGGTGCCCGGGCGCACGCGCGATCTTCGCGCCGGTGCCGGGCGAGACGCATGTGCTCGGCGTCGTCATGGCGGCCGACTTCTTCCGCCGCTGCGGCTGGCACGTCGACCTGCATGCCGCGCCGGCTCTCGACGACGCTGCGCCGCGGCCGCCGAGCGCACGCGATCGCCTGATCGGTCTTTCGGCCAGGCTCGCGCCGAATGATCGGGCCGCTGGCCGAGACGTCCTGCGGCTGCGCGCGGTCGCCGGCGCAACGCCGATCGTCGTCGGCGGCACCGGTCACCGAGCTCGAGCGCGGCATCGCCGCGGCCGTCGGCGCCGACATGGCCGTCACCGACGCCGCCGCGGCCGCCGTCGCCCTGCAACCCGAGGATGAATTCAGCTCCGGCCCGAAACATTGACTGCAGCCTGCCGGTGGTGGAGCGGGCCCTCGACGGGCGATGCGAGATCCGGAGCGGATGACGTCCCATTTCCTGAACGCCGACCGGCTTCGTCGATCGCGGTGCCCGAGGCATTCGTGTCGCTGTCGTCCAACGGTCGCCGATGTCGCCTTCGTCACCGACCGGAGGGCACCGTCAAGGAGTCATCTGGAACATCGACGACCTGGCGCCGCTCGGCCGCGAGCGCGCTGGTCGGGCGGCTCTTCGAGGATCTGCCGTCACCGAGGAGAGCCGGCCCAAGGTGCGCCAGATGATCGAGGCGACGCGCGGGCGGCGGCCGACCGCGCTGGCGCGAGCTGAACCAGCTCATCGAGGGATCGGCGAGATCCCGATGCGCTACAAGGCGATCCCGGCGGGCGACCTGGTGATCTTCCTCGGCCGCGAGCTGCGGACCGTCGCCGCGATGCAGGCCCAGCTGGTCGAGGCGCAGCGCGCGCTCGACGAGGACTACAACCGGCTGCGCCAGCTCGAGACGCGCTACCGCGTGCTGTTCCAGACCTCGTCCGAGCCGCTGCTGATCGTCGGCGCCTCAGGACCGCCAGGTCCAGCGAGGCCAACGCGGCGGCCGGCCGCGCATGTTCGACCGCGAGCCGACGCGACTGGTCGGCACAGCCCTCGAGACGCTCTTCGCCGAAGCGGACCGGCCGCGCCTGCGCCGGGCGCTTGAAGCGGATCGCGACGACCGGGGAGGCCGGGAGTCGGGGCCTGCCGGCTGCGCGGCCGCCAGCCGCTGTCGAGGTGCGCGCCAACGTCTTCCGCGCCGCCGATATCGGTGACTGCTCTGCCGGCTGGACGCCGCCGAGGCGCGGACGGGCGAGAGCCGCGATATCGAGCAGATGCTGGCGCGCATGGTCGAGCGCATCCCCGACGCCGTCGTGCTGACGGATGCCGACGCGCGGATCCTCTGGTGCAACGACGCCTTTCTCGGCTTTGCCGAGGTCGTCCTGCCCGGCCAGCTCGCGGCCAGCCGCTGGCGCGCTTTCTCGGCCGGCCGGGCGTCGACGTCGGCATCATCATCGCCAACGCGCGCGAGCACGGTCGGCTGCGCGCCTTCTCGTCGGTACTGCGCGGCGCATTCGGCACGACGACGCAGGTCGAGATCTCGGTCGACCGCGCTGCCCGAGGGCAGACCCGCCGCTCGTAGGCTTCGTCATGCGCGACATGTCGCGCCACGAGCAGATGCCGCGGCGCGCGGCCGCGACGCTGGGAGTGGCAGGGGGCGCCACGGCCGCAGGCACCGCCGGCGCGACCGAGGACCTGATGCACCTCGTCGGCTCGGTGCCGCTGAAGGAGCTGATCCGCGCCTCGACGGAGGAAATCGAGAAGATGTGCATCGAGGCGGCGCTGAAGATGACCGGCAACAACCGCGCCTCGGCCGCCGAGATGCTGGGCCTGAGCCGGCAGAGCCTCTACGTCAAGCTGCGCCGCTTTGGCCTCATGGACCCGTCAGACCGGGAGTAGCGCCGGCGGGCCAACTCAAGGCACTCGAATCACAGCCCATGATTCGGCCTCAGCACGATCGCCCGGCTGACCGGGCGATCTCTCTAACTCTAGCGCACCCACCGCCTCACGGCAGCTTCTGCTCCAGCTCGGGCAGGATCTGGAAAAGATCGCCCACCAGGCCGTAATCGGCGACCTGGAAGATCGGCGCCTCCTCGTCCTTGTTGATGGCGACGATGACCTTGGAGTCCTTCATGCCCGCCAGGTGCTGGATGGCGCCGGAGATGCCGACGGCGATGTAGAGCTCGGGCGCCACCACCTTGCCGGTCTGGCCGACCTGCCAGTCGTTCGGCGCATAGCCCGAATCCACCGCCGCGCGCGAGGCGCCGACCGCGGCGCCGAGCTTGTCGGCCACCTTCTCGATCAGCGCGAAGTTCTCCTTCGAAGCCATGCCGCGGCCGCCCGAGATGACGATCTTGGCCGAGGTCAGCTCGGGCCGGTCGCTCGCTTCGACCTTGTCCTCGACCCAGGAGGACAGGCCCGGGTCCTCGGCGGCATCCGCCGTCTCGACCGGGCAGGGCGACTGCTCGCCGATGGCGTCGAAGCTCGCGCCGCGCACGGTGACTACCTTCTTGGCGTCCGAGGTCTTGACCGTCTGGATGGCGTTGCCGGCATAGATCGGGCGGACGAACTCGTCCGGGCCCTTCACCTCCTGGATGTCGGAGATCACCATGACGTCCAGCATGGCAGCGACGCGCGGCGCCGTGTTCTTGCCCGAAGTCGTCGCCGGAAAGACGATGTGGTCGTAGTCGGCGGCGTATTTCAGCACCGAGCTCGGTCAGCGGCTCGGCCAGCCGGTGCGCATAGGCGTCGCCCTCGACATGGATGACCTTCTTCACGCCATCGAGCTTGGACGCCGCCTCGGCCGCCGCGGCGCAATCCTTGCCAGCGACACAGCACGTGGATGTCGCCGCCCATCGCCTTGGCGGCGGTCACGCTCTTGGCGACGCCGTCGTCCAGCGTCGCTGTTGTCGTGCTTCGCGATCAGCAGAACGGCCATCAGAGCACCCCCGCTTCGTTCTTCAGCTTTGCCACCAGGTCGTCGACGTTCTCGACCTTGACGCCCGCCTTGCGCATCGGCGGCTCGCCGACCGAGACGACCGTCAGCCGCGGGCTGACGTCGACGCCGTAGTCGTCCGGCTTCTTGACGTCGAGCTGCTTCTTCTTGGCCTTCATGATGTTCGGCAGGCTGGCATAGCGCGGCTCGTTCAGCCGCAGGTCGACGGAGACGATGCAGGGCATCTTGACCTTGATCACCTGCAGCCCGCCGTCGATCTCGCGCGTCACCTGCGCCTCGCCGTCGCCGAGCTCGATCTTCGAGGCGAAGGTCGCCTGCGGCCAGCCGAGCAGCGCCGCCAGCATCTGCGCGGTGGCGTTGACGTCGTTGTCGATGGCCTGTTTGCCGCAGATCACCAGCCCGGGCTGTTCCTCGTCGACCACGGCCTTCAGCAGCTTGGCCACCGCCAGCGGCTCGATGTCGGTGTCGACGGTCTCGGCGGCCTCGATCAGGATGGCGCGGTCGGCGCCCATGGCCAGCGCGGTGCGCAGCGTCTCCTGCGCCTTGGCTACGCCGATCGAGACGGCGACGATCTCCTCGGCCTTGCCCGCCTCCTTCATGCGGATCGCCTCCTCGACGGCGATCTCGTCGAAGGGGTTCATCGACATCTTGACGTTGGCGAGATCGACGCCGGTCTTGTCCGCCTTGACGCGGACCTTGACGTTGTAGTCGATCACGCGCTTGACGGGCACCAGCACCTTCATCGCGTTCTCCTCCATGCGTTGTCGCTTGAGGCGCATTTAGCGCCGATCGGCCGCCGACCCTGCCGAAAAGCCCGCGGCACGCCTGGTGCAGCGACGGTTCCGGCTCAGCGGTTCGCGCCGGGCACCCAGAGCACGTCGGCCGGCGCCGTTGTCGTTGGCGACGCGCGAGGCGACGAAGAACCAGTCGGACAGCCGGTTCAGATAGCGCAGCGCATGCCCGTTGACCTGCTCGCGCTGGCCAGCTCGACCGCCAGCCGCTCGGCGCGGCGGCGAGACGGTGCGGCAGAGGTGCAGATTGCGCCGCCAGCGCCGTGCCGCCCGGCAGGACGAAGCTGCGCAGCGGCGCGAGCTCCGCGTTCATCGCGTCGATCTCGGCCTCGAGCCGGTCGACCTGGGCCTCGGTCATGCGCAGCGGCGTGTACTCGGCCGTCGGCATCCGCCTCCATGTCCGGACGGCAGAGATCGGCGCCGAGGTCGAAGAGGTCGTTCTGGATGCGGGCGAGCGCTCGCGTCCAGCTCGCCCTCGGCATGCAGCCGCGCGAGCCCGACGGTCGGCGTTCGTCTCGTCGACCGTGCCATAGGCGCGACCCTCAGCGCGTGCTTGGCCACCCGGATGCCATTGCCGAGCGCCGTCTCGCCCGCATCGCCCGTCCGCGTGTAGATCCGGTTCAGGACGACCATCACTGCCCCTTCATCGCCAGCACGGCGAGCACCAGCAGCACCACCGCCGTCGCCTGGGCGATGATCCGCCAGCGCATCAGCTTGTTCTGCCCGCGCGAGCTGATCCGCCCGGTGCCGAACCCGCCGATCCCGAAGGCCAGCACGCCGAGCGTCGCAAAGCAGGCGGCGATCGCCAGATAGAACAGCCAGTCGCCCATCATCGCCTCCGCGGCCGTGCATCGCCCGCTCATCCCATTCGCATCAGCAGGATCGCGTCCGAGCCACCGCGTCGGCAGCAGCCGCTTTGCCATACCCGCCATATAGGTCGGCGTCGTCACATAGTAACGCGCGGCGGGCCGCGGGCTTTCCAGCGCCCGGACCAGTTTGGCGCTGACCGCCGCCGGCGGCAGCTCCATGGGGTCGGGCGCGGGTCGACGGCGTAGAGGCGCTTCTCCAGCGTGTCGCGGTAGAAGGCGGCCCAGGGCGTCCGCTGCTCCGGTCGATCCAGCGCTCGTAATGCGGCTGCGCGTTCATCGCGAAATGCGCGTGCGGATCGGCCCGGGCTCGATCAGCACGACGTGGATGCCGGTGCCGCGCCAGCTCCAGCCGCAGCGTGTCGGCATGGCCCTCGACGGCGAACTTGGTCGAGACATAGGCGCCGCGCATGCGCAGCCGCGACGAGCCCGAGCACCGACGAGCACTGGACGATCCGCCCCGCGCCGCGCGCCCGCATGGCCGGGATGCGCCAGCCGCATCAGCTCGTGCCAGCCGAAGAAGTTCGCCTCGAAGATCGCGCGCAGGCCGTCGGTCGGCACATCCTCCAGCGCGCCGGGCATGCGCGTAGGCGCCGTTGTTGAAGAGCGCGTCCGGCCCGCCGCCCGTCGCCTCGGCCACCTCGGCGAAGGCGGCGCGGATGCTCGCCGTCGTCCTGGTAGTCGAGCCGCGGGCTCTCGAACCCCTCGGCGCGCAGCCGCTCGCAATCGGCCGGCTTGCGGCAGGACGCGAAGACCCGCCAGCCGCGCGCCCGCAAGCCGATGGGCGGCGTCCAGGCCGATGCCGGACGAGCAGCCGGTGATCAGGACCGATTTCACGCCGGCGCGGTAGCAGGCCCGCCCATGCCGGACAAGCGCACCCTCCACTAGCCCAGGCGAAAACAGCAGCAAGGAGGCATGCGCCCCGCTATCGCCGCCGCCGGCCTTTGCCGGCGGTCCGGCTGTGAAACCCCGGCGGCTTGGACCGAACCCAGTCGACGAAGCGCGCGAGTTCGCGGATGGGCGCGCAGCGCCTCCACGGTGTTGTACCGGCGCGCCAGCTCGGTCTCGCCCAAGCGCCGCGTGGATCTCGTTGTGGCAGATCTGGTGCAGCAGCACCGTCGGCCCATTGGCGCCGCCGCGCAGGCGGGGCACCAGATGGTGCAGGCTGCTCCGCGCCTCGGGCGGGATCGGGCGCCGGCAGAGCGGGCAGACGGGATTCCTGGTCCATGCCGCCGATCTGTGGCGATGCCGCCGCCTCGGCAACCCCGGGCCAATTCCCGGGTCGACCCGCCTCGCCAAGCAAGTGGCGAACCTTGGCCGGTTGCCTCGACCCGCAAGCGGAGTATCCCCACCCCGTGGCCTCGTAGCTCAGGGGATAGAGCGACCGCCTCCTAAGCGGTAGGTCCCAGGTTCGAATCCTGGCGGGGCTACCATCGCAACTTGGCGTCTCGACTGCGTGCCCGCGCGTGCGGCGGCCTGGTCTGGGGTGCCCCGGTGTGCCCTGGATCGCTTCCCCGCTCTGCCCAGTCCGTCAGTCGGCGACAAGGTAGGTCGAGAAGGCCCCGATGCCCTTCAGTTCGATGTCGCCGCGCGGCTCCGCCGATACGGTCGTCCCTAGCGCCTCCAGCGTCGAATGCGAGACCTGGATGCGCCCGGGAACGCTCGACGCCTCGAGCCGGCTCGCCACGTTCACCGTATGGCCCCAGACGTCGTAGATGAAGCGCTTGCGCCCGATCAGCCCGGCCACGACCGAGCCGCTGTGGATGCCGATGCGCAGCTGCAGCGCGGTCGCGGGATCCTCGTCGCGCTTGACCTCGGCGATCATCGCGCGGGCGAAAGCCGACCGCCGAGCTGGCATGGTCGCTGCGCGGCTCCGGGATGCCGGCGGCGGCCATATAGGCGTCGCCGATCGTCTTGATCTTCTCGACCCCGTGCTGCTCGGCGAGCTCGTCGAAGCGCGAGAACAGCGTGCCGAGCCGCTGCAGCAGCACGGTCGGCTGGACGCGCGCCGCCAGCGGCGAGAAGTTGACGATGTCGGCGAAGATGATGGTCGCCTGCTCGAAGCGGTCGGCGATCATCGTCTCGCCCAGGTTCAGCCGATGGACGATCGGCGTCGGCAGGATGGCGTGCAGCAGCCCGTTCGCCCGCTCCTTTTCCTCCTGGATCTGCTGGACGTAGCGCCGTTCCTGCTCGCGCCAGCGGCGGCGCTCGAGGCAGGCCGCGATGCGGGCGCGCAGCAGCACCGTGTCGACCGGCTTCGGCAGATAGTCCTCGGCGCCCTCGGCGATGCATTTCAGCACCGCGGCCTCTTCCTTCAGGCCCGAGACCATCAGCACCGGCAGGATCGTGCAGCTTCGCGTCCGACTTGATGCGCCGCAGCAACTCGATGCCGTTCATGCCCGGCATGAGGATGTCGACCAGCAGCAGGTCGAACTCCGACCGCGCGAGGATCTCGAGCGCGGCGGCGCCCGAGGCGGCCTGGGTCACGCTGTGCCCGTCGCGCCGCAGGCGGCGGGCGATCAGGTCGCGATTGGTCTTGAGGTCGTCGACGACCAGGATGCGCCCGGGCTCGCCCCGGCGCCGCTCGGCCTGGGCGCTCGACGGTGCGGGCGAGCTCGGTCGCGATCGTCAGATCGGCGTCGTCCGAGCCCGGCGCCTGGGCCGTGCTCCGGCTGTGCTCGACGATGGCGTCGATCTGCTCGAGCAGCAGCCTGGCCTGGCGCTGCACCGTCTCGATGTCGTCGGCGAGGCGCGGCGCCAGCTCGGCCGAGAACTCCTCGACGACCAGCTCGGAATAGCCGAGGATCGCGTTGATGGGCGTGCGCAGGTCGTGGCGCAGCCGGGCCTCCGCCGCGTCGCCCTCGGGCGCGGCGTCGCCGCCCGTCGATCAGCGCCGAGAGCAGCGCGTCAAGCTCGCGCGCGGCGACGAGCACGCGCTCGAGATCCGCGCAGCGCCTCCTCCGGTCCGGCCTCCCGCACCTGCTCGACGATCAGCTCCTGATAGCCGAGCAGCGCCTGCGCCGGCCCGATCAGCCGCTGGGCGATGCTGGCCGCGTAGGCCCGCCCGCCGATCGTCGCCGGATCTGCCAATTCCGTCAACCGCCGATCAGGCGCCCGATCTTCTCGATCAGGGACGGCAGCTCGATGGGCTTGGTGTCATAGTCGTCGCAGCCCGCCGCAATCGCCTTCTCGCGGTCGCCGGCCATCGCGTGCGCGGTCAGCGCGATCACCGGAATGGCCGAGGTCGCGGGGTCCGCCTTGATCCGCCGCGTCGCCTCCCAGCCGTCGATCACCGGCAGGCTCATGTCCATCAGGACCAGGTCGGGCCGGTGCTGGGCGGCGGCCGCGACGCCCGCCTCGCCATCCGTCGCGATGACGATCTCGTAGCCCCGCCGCTGCAGCCGGCGCGAGAGCATGTCGCGGTTCATCTCGTTGTCCTCGACGATCAGGATCGTCGGCATTCTGCCGTCTCCTCACGCAACCGGTTTCAAGGCCACATGGCGCTTGACGGCCTCCAGCAAGTCGGTCCTGCCCCGCAGCCCTTTGCGCACGACATCCGAGCTTCGGCACTTCAGCCAGTCGAGTTCTTCGCGCGTCAGGTCCTTGGAGGTGATGACGATGACGGGCAGGTCGGCCAGCTCGGGCATGGTCTGCAGCCTTTCGAGGACCTCGAATCCGTCCATCACCGGCATCATCAGGTCCAGGAGCATCAGCGTCGGGCGATGGGCACGCAATTGCTCGAGCCCACGGGCGCCGTCGGCGGCCTCGCGCACCTTCCAGCCTTCCCGGGTCAGGATACGGCGGCAGAGGTTCCGTGTCGACGGGTCATCGTCGACGACCAGCACCTCGCGCCCGCCGCCGGCCGCCACGGCCTGCAGCGTCTGCAGAAGCCGCGTGGCGTCGACCGGCTTGGTCAGGTGCTCGACGGCGCCGAAGGCGAGCCCCATCTCGCGGTCGCTCGACCACCGTCGCCAGGATCACCGGGATCTCGCAGAGCACCTGGTCCGACTTGATCTCCTGCAGCACGGACCAGCCGTCCTGGTCCGGCATGATGACGTCGAGCACGATCGCGTCCGGCCGCCTCTCGCGCGCCAGCGCCAGCCCGGCAGCGCCGCCTGACGCCTCCTCGACCGCGAAGCCGCCCTTGCGGATCGCCTCGGCCATCGTCCGCCGCGCGCCCGGGTCGTCGTCGATCACGAGGACCGTGCCGTGCGCGCCGGCGACCGCCTCGCGCTTGGGCTGTCGCCCGCCCTGCGGGCACACCGCCGGAATGCCGAACCGGAAGGTCGAGCCGCGCCCCGCCGCGCTCTCGACGCCGATGGTGCCGCCGACGCATCTCGACGAACGCCTTGGTGATCGCGAGTCCCAGGCCCGTGCCGCCGATAGTTGCGCGTCGTCGAGCTGTCGGCCTGCGAGAACGCCTGGAACAGCCTGGCCTGCTGCGCCTCGGTCATGCCGATGCCCGTGTCCGAGACGGCGAACTCGACCCATTCGGCGCCCGCCTCCGGGCCGCCGCCCGACGGACAGCACGATCTCGCCATTCTGCGTGAACTTGGCGGCGTTCGACAGCAGGTTGAACAGGTTCTGCCGCAGCTTGGTCTTGTCGGTCTCGATCTCGGCCGGGGCGACCTCGACGTCGAGCGTCAGCCGGTTGCCGTTCTTGGCGATCAGCGGCGCGGACCGTCGCCTCGACATCGGCCAGCAGCTGCGGCAGGTCGAAGCGCTCGACGTGGACCTCCATCTTGCCGGCCTCGATCTTCGACAGGTCGAGGATGTCGTTGATCAGCGACAGCAGATGGCGCCCCGACGCCCATGATCTTTTCCAGATCGGTGACGAAATGGTCCTGGCCGAGATCGGCGGCATCCTCGATCAGCATCTCGCTGTAGCCGATGATCGCGTTCAGCGGCGTCCGCAGCTCGTGGCTCATCGAGGCGAGGAACCGGCTCTTGGCCTCGCTCGCCGCCTCGGCCCCGGCCCTCGCCTTCTCCAGCTCCTCCTGCCGGCGGATCAGGTCCGAGATGTCGCTGTAGACGGCGACGGTGCCGCCTTCGGGCGTCTTGCGCTTGGAGATGCGGACCATGGTGCCGGCGGCGCGGCGCAACTCGACGACGCCCCTGGGGTTGCGCTGGTACTCGATCCGCTCGGCGAGCCAGTTCGTCCAGAGACCTGCCATCGAGATTGGCGGCGCCCCGCTTCGCCTGCGCGCGCAGGATCGTCGATCAGCGGGCGTGCCCGGCACCGCGAGGTCTGCGATCTCGGGGAAAAGCTGGAGGAACCGCTCGTTCACCAGCACCAGCCGGTCGTCGGCGTCGTAAAGGGCGAAGCCGTCCGGGATCGTCTCGATCGCGGTGACGATCGTCTGGCGCTGGCGCTCGGCCGCCGCCTCGAGCCGCCGCGCTCCGCCTGGCTTTCGCGAAAGAGCGCGCAGCGTCCGCGCCATGCGGCCGATCTCGTCGTCGCCTTCGGGCGGCAGGTCCACGTCGAGCCGGCCGGCGCCAGCGCCGCCATCGCGCGGTCGATCCGGCCGAGCGGCCGCAGGATCGAGCGCAGCACCAGCAGCGTCAGGACCGCGCCGCGAGGACGATCAGCGAGCACCGCGATGCCGGCGCGCATCACCGAGCTGCGGGCCGCGGCGCCGGCGTGCCGGCGCGCCTCGTCCGTCTCGCGCTCGAGCTGGCCGATCAGCTCGCGAGCGCCGCGCCGACCGCGTCGCTGTGGGCCCGCGCCGCGGCGAGGAGGCTGTTGCCGATGACCCGGTTGTCCTCGGTATAGGCGTCGGCCGCCTGCAGCGCCCGGTCGAAATAGGCCGTCGCCTCGGCCCCGATCGCCGCCTGCCACCTCGGGCGCGAAGGCGCCGATGCGGTCGAGATCGGCCATCAGCTGCGGCCTGCGCGCCGCGCGCGCGCCGCTCGGACAGCGTCAGCAGGCTGACCGAGAGGTCGGTGATCCAGTAGCGCATCTCGTCGAAATGGTGCTGCGCCGCCGCGGCGATCTGCAGCCGATGGAACAGGTTGCTCGCCCGGTCGACCCGGCGCTGGGTCGCGAGCAGGTCGAAGGCCATGAAGGCGACGCTCACGACCAGCGCGCCGAGCAGCAACGCCGAGAGCGAGATGACGCGCAGCGGGATGCGGCTGCGCCGGAAGAGGTCGAACGCGCCCGCGCCACCCGGACGCGGCGGCGTCTCGCGGCTCATTCGAACAGGGTGATGCTGATCGCGCCCGCCAGGTCGCCCTCCGCGCCGCCCTCCTTGGGATAGCCGGTGACGTCGACCTCGCCCGCGGGCTCGCCATGGCAGGTGAGGCAGGAGGCGGAGTAGTATTCCGGCATCAGCATGCGGAAGGCCGGCCGGCCCTCGACCTCGACCTCCTCGGTGAAGGCCTCGCCCTTCGGCCAGTCGGCGTGACGGAAGCGGCTCTCGATCACGCCGCGCTCCCAAGCGTCCGGGCAGCGCCTTGCGGTTGCGCACGAGCTCGTCGGGCGCCGTGACCTTCATCAGCGCCTCGGTTCCGACCTTCTCGTCGAAGCGCTCGCTGACCAGCCGGCCGAAAACGGCCGGGATGAAGCCCTTGAAGCCGACACCCTGCATGTCGATCTCGGCTTCGTGCTCGTCGACGATCTCGCGCATCGAGTCGATCAGCGCCTCGGTCAGGCGGCGCTCACTGCTCGGGCGTGTCGGCCGAGACGGGCGGCGCGCCGGTGCGTTCCTGGTGTAGATCGCGATCGCCTCCTCGACGACGCTGTCGCCGTCGACGCCCTTGTCGCCGATCGCGGGATCGTTGATCAGGTCCTGATGCGCCGAGACGACGCTCCGCCCCGCCCGCAGCAGGTCGGCCAGATGCTGCCCGAGTTCGGTATCCCCTGGCTCGCCGGTGCCGGTGCCGGCGCTCTGCGCGAGGGCCGGCGCGCAGATCAGGACCACAAGCGAGACCAACCGACCGAAACGCATAGCCCCCTCCGCTTTTTGCTCGGATGCGAATGGTCATCGTAACACCCGGCTTCGGCGGGCACCAGCACGGGCTTGCCCTTGCGGCAAGGCCGGATTCTGTCTTCGGCAACGCTTTCAGGATCGTCGTCGGGCGCCTGCACAGGCGCGCGGCCTGGCCGCGCGCCTGGCTCGCTTTGATGGTGCTCGGGCTGCTCTCCGGGTGCTCGCCTGTCCGGACGGTCGAGGCCGCGCGCCTGCTCGCCGACATCGGCCGGTTGCAGGACGGGTCATCGGCGGCGCGCACTCCGATCGCCTATCCCGGCACGAGCGCTCCCCGCGTTGCGGACATCTACCGGCCCGAAACGACGCGCGCGGCGCTCGTCCTCGTTCCCGGCGCGGCCGAGCGGGCCAGGCGGGATCCGCGGCTGGTCGGATTTGCCGAGGCGCTGCGCCGCCGCGGATTTCTGGTGCTGGTGCCGGCGCTGGCGGGCGCCGATCCGCTGCAGGTGTCGGCGGCGGACGCGGAGGCGATCGCCGACGCCGTCCGCCATCTGACCGGCAGCGCCGGCTTCGATCAGGTCGGCCTCGCCGCGCTCTCCTACGCCGTCGGCCCGACGATCCTGGCGGCTCTCGAGCCCGACGTGGCTCCGGGCGTCGGCTTCATCGTCGCCATCGGCGGCTATCACGACATTGTCGCCGCCATAGCCTTCGTTACGACCGGCGCCTTCCGGGAGGAGCCGGGAGCGCCCTGGCGCCGGCAGGCGGTGAACGCTCGCGCGAAATGGCTGTTCCTGCGCGCCAACGCGGCCCGCATCGACGAGCCCGAGGATGCCCGCCTGCTGGGCGAAATCGCTCAGAGGCGGCTCGCCCGGCCGGATGCGGACACCGGCGCGCTCGCCGCCCGGCTGGGCCCGCAGGGCCGGGCCGTCCATCGGCTCCTCGTCAACCAGGATCCCGAGCGCGTGCCAGCGCTCGTCGCCGCCCTGCCCCAGCGGCTTCGAGGCGAGATCGCGGCGCTCGACCTCGCCTCGCGCGACCTGGCGCGGCTCCATGCCGACCTCATCCTGATCCACGGCAGGAACGATCCGCTGGTGCCCTACACCGAGAGCGTCGATCTCGCGCGCGCGGCCGATGGCGCAAAAGCGTACGTCTACCTGCTGAACGGCCTCGACCATGTCGATCTGCGCGGGCTCGGCCCATCCGACATCGTCGCCCTGCTTGGCGCGGCTTACCGGGTGCTTTTGGAACGAGACATGATGGCGCCGGGGTCCCCGGGCGCGCCCGTCAGTGCGCGACCGCGGCGGCGACACTCTCGTCGATCACGCGGCCCTCGACAAAGCGCTCGAGGCCGAAGGGCCCGGCAACGTCGTCCTCGCCCTTGGCGATCAGCGACGCCGTCGCCCAGCCGGAGCCGGGGATCGCCTTGAATCCGCCCGTGCCCCAGCCGCAGTTGACGTAGATGCCCTCGACCGGCGTCCGGCCGATGATCGGCGATCGGTCGCCGGTGATGTCCACGATTCCGCCCCATTGGCGCAGCATCTTCAGCCGCGAGATGATGGGGAAGGTCTCGGTCAGCGCGCGCACGGTCTCCTCGATGTGCTGGAATGAACCGCGCTGGGTATAGGCATTGTAGCCGTCCGTGCCGCCGCCGATGACCATCTCGCCCTTGTCGGACTGGCTCATATAGCCGTGCACGGTGTTGGCCATGACGACGATGTCCATGCAGGGCTTGATCGGCTCGCTGACCAGCGCCTGCAGCGGCACCGACTCGATCGGCAGGCGGAAGCCGGCCATGTCGGCCAGGACGCTGGCCTGCCCGCGACGACCATGCAGAGCTTGTCGCAGCCGATGCTGCCCCTGGTCGTCTGCACGCCGCGCACGCGCCCGCCCTCGACGTCGACGCCCGTAACCTCGCAGCGCTGGATGACGTCGACGCCCAGATCCGCGGCGGCGCGGGCATAGCCCCAGGCGACGGCGTCGTGGCGCGCGGTGCCGCCCCGCGGCTGCCAGAGGCCGCCCAGCACCGGGTAGCGCGGGCCGCTGTCTCGATGATCGGGCAGACTTTCTTGATGAAGTCCGGGCCCGACGAGCTGCGACTTGATCCGGGCGCAGCGGTTGGCATGCGCCGTGCGCTTCCAGGCGCGCAGCTCGTGCTCGGTCTGCGCGAGCATCATCACGCCGCGCGGGCTGAACATGATGTTGAAGTTCAGCTTCTGGCTAAGACTCCTCGTAGAGCCCGCGGGAAAGCTCGTAGATCGCCGCCGAGGACGGCTGGAGGTAGTTCGAGCGGATGATCGTGGTGTTCCGCCCGGTGTTGCCGCCGCCGAGCCAGCCCTTCTCCAGCACCGCGACGTCGCGGATGCCATGGTTTTTCGCCAGGTAGTAGGCGGTGGCCAGCCCGTGGCCGCCGCCGCCGACGACGATCACCCGATAGCGGCGGCGCGGCTCGGGGCTGCCCCAGGCGCGCTCCCAGCCGGTGTGATAGCCGAGGGCCTGCCGGAACAGCGCGAAGGCGGAATAGCGTTGCATCGGCGACTCTCCCGGGCGCGGTCGGCGCGGACCCTAGCGGACGGCGCGGATCGCGGCAAAAGCGAAAGCGGCCATTCGGCCGGCTGCGGCGACATGCGGCCACCGCGTACAAGGGTGTCTATGGGGTGCCTTTGGAGTGCTTTCGCGGTGCCGGCGGGGCGCCGGCAGTTGCGCGCGGCCTTGCCCGGCCCTAGGTGTTCTGGCGCTGGGAGCAGGGTGGCCGATGCTGACCTTCTATCTGATCGCGGGCGGGCTGGCGGTGCTCGCGGCCGCCGTGCTCGCGCGCCCGCTGATCGCGCGGGCGCGGCGCGGTCGACAGCCGCGACGCGCGCGACGCGCAGGTCTTTCGCGACCAGCTGGCCGAGCTGGAGCGCGATCTGGCCCGCGGCACGATCACGCCGGCAGAGGCCGAGGGCGCCCGTGTCGAGGTCTCGCGCCGGCTGATCGCCGCCGACGAGCGGGCGCGCCGGCGCCGGCCGCGCCGGCGCCGGCGCCGCAGGGCCATTCCGGGCTCGTCGCAGGCCTGGCGCTGATCGGCACCCCGGCGCTGGCGGCGGCGCTCTATCTCGGCATCGGCGCGCCCGGCGTGCCGGACCAGCCGCTGGCCGCTCGCCAGGGGCTCGCGGGGCTGGCGGCCGGCCTCGGCCCAGGCCGGAGCGGCCGAGCCAGGCCGAGGCCGAGGCGCAGATGGCGGGCCAGACCGCCGCCGCCGGCGGGCGTCGACCCGCAATACGCCGATCTGGTCGACGCGGCTGGAGGAGACGGTCGCCGGGCGGCCGAACGACGTCGAGGGGCACCGGCTGCTGGCGAACAGCCTGATGCAGCTCGGCCGCTATGGCGAGGCATGGCGCGCCTATGACCGTGTCATCGAGCTGACCGGCGGCTCGGCCGGCGCCGAGATCCACGCCGCCAAGGCCGAGGGGATGATTTTGGCCGCCGGCGGCTATGTCTCGCCCGAGGCGGCGGATGTGATCGCGGCGGCGCTGCAGCGCGACCCCGGCCTGCCGATGGCGCGCTATTATGCCGGGCTGGCGCTGCGCCAGGCGGGGCGGCTCGACGACGCGATCGCCATATGGCAGGCGCTGCGCCGCGACAGCCCGCCGGACGCGCCCTATCTCGAATGGCTCGACATGATGCTGGCCGACGCCATGGCGGCGCGCGGAACGCCACCCGGGGCATCACCGGGGCGCCACGCCGGGGCGCCGCCCGGACCTGGGCAGGCCGAGATCGAGGCCGCCGGGCAGATGTCGCCCGAGGAGCGGTCGGCCATGATCGAGGGCATGGTGGCCGGGCTGGACGAGCGGCTGACGAGCCAAGGCGGTTCGGCCGACGAGTGGATGCGGCTGATCGCCTCTTATGCCACGCTGGGCCGGCAGGACGAGGCGCGCCAGGCCTATGAGCGTGCGCTGGCGTCGCTCGGCGGCGATGCTGGGGCCGACGCGGTGCGCGCGCAGGGCGCCCGGCTCGGCCTCGCTGGCCCGGCCGGGCCAGCGAGTTCGCCTTCGGTCGCGGGCCACGCCCAGCCCGGCAGCGCCCGGTCCGGCCGCGCCCGGCGCCGACGCAGGAGGACATCGCCGCGGCCGGGCAGATGTCGGCCGAGGACCGCGCGCGCGATGATCGAGGGCATGGTCGCAAGGCTCGAGGGCCGGCTGACGGCCGAGGGCGGCACGGCCGAGGAGTGGCTGCGCCTGATCCGCTCCTATCGTCCAGCTCGACCGCCCCGAGGAAGCCGAGCGCGCCTAACGGCTCGCCGCCGCGGCGCTGGCGGGCGACCCCGCGGCCGGTTTCGTCAGGGAACAGGCCTTGCTGATGGGCATATCCGGTCGAATGAGCGATGGTCGAACTTGACACTCCCTGCCCGCCGCAAGGCGCACTGATGGGGCTCGACCCGGGCAGCGAAGACGATCGGCGTCGCCGTCTCGGACGCGCTGCGCGTGACGGCGACGGCGCTCGAGACGATCCGCCGCCGCCGGTTCGCCGACGACGCCGCGCGGCTGGCCGAGATCGCCAGCGCCCGCGCGATCGCCGGCGTCGTCGTCGGCTTGCCGCTGAACATGGACGGCAGCGAGGGGCCGCGCGCGCAGTCGGCCCGCGCCTTCGCGCGCAATGTCGCCGGGCGCCCTGGGCCTGCCGGTGGCGATGGTCGACGAGCGGCTCTCGACCCATGCCGCCGAGGAGGCGATGGCGGTGTCGGGCGTGTCGCGCCGCCGCCGCGCCGGCGCCGTCGACCGGATCGCCGCGGCCATCATCCTGCAAGGGGCGCATCGACTGGCTCGCCGCCTCGGCGCCGCGCGTCGCCGACGGGGCGGCGCATGACGCGACGAGGTCTGGCGCCGCCCGGAGATCGAGAGCCCCTGCGTCAAGGTCTGCGTCGTGCATCCGGAGGCGCGGATCTGCGTCGGCTGCCATCGCACCACCGACGAGATCGCGCGCTGGAGCCGGATGACGCCGGCCGAGCGGCGCGCGATCATGACCGCGCTGCCCGAGCGCGGCGCGGCGCTGACCCGTCGCGGCGGCGGCCGCGCGGGACGGTTGCGCCGCAGGGGCGAGCCGGAGTGAGCTGACTCGCCGCGGCGGCCTCCGGCGACTTCCCGGGCGGCACGGCCCGGGCTCGGCCCTGACCTCGCCTTATTGTCTTGGCAACAATGATCGGGGCAGCATGGGGTCAGCTGTGACCCAGCCCTGCGCAACGAAGGCGTCGCCGCATGCTGTTCTGGCCGTTCGTGGTGCTGTCGTTCTGATGATCGTGGTGCTTGGTGGCGGGCGCCGCCGGGACAGGCGGTGCTCTCGGGCGACGCGAGGCCAGCCGCCGCTGGTCTTCGCCGTCGTCTTCGTCGCCGGCCTGATCCTCGCCGCCGCCGGCCGCGATGCTGCTGCGCGGCGGCGCGCGGCGCCGCCCGGCGGGTGGTGCTCTGGCTCGGCGGTCTGCGGCGGCGGTGCTGGCCGGCTATGCCGGCCGCGACGACGCTGGCCGACGCCTATGAGCGGCTGCGCGGGACCGTGCACCCTCGGTGGCGCTGGCGACGGCCGAGGGCGAGGCCGAGCTGCGCCGCGCCTGGGACGGCCACTATCGCGCCGAGGCCGAGATCAACGGCGTCCGCATGCTGCTGATGGTCGACACCGGCGCCTCGCTGGTGCTGCTGCCCTACGAGACGGTCGCGCGCGCTCGGCATCGACCCGGCAGGCGCTCGACTTCTCGTTGCCGAGTCACGACGGCGAACGGCGTGTCGACGGTCGCGCCGGTGCGCCTGTCGTCGATCAAGGTCGGGCCGATCGCCGTCTTCGACGTCCAGGCGGCGGTGGCGCATCCGGGCCGGCTCTCAGATCGGCGCTGCTCGGCATGAGCTTTCTCGAGCGGCTGAGCGAGACCTCGTTCCGCGGCGACCGGCTGATCCTGCGCAACTGAGCGGTCAGGGCCGCTCGAGCCACCAGCCGGGCGCGGTGCCGGGAAACGGGTCGGGCCGGAAGTAGACGATCATCCGCCGCGGCGCCGAGGCGCACGCCGCCCATGGCGCGACGCCGTGCAGCGCCAGCCGGTGCACGAGATAGGCCTCGCCCGGCCGGGCGTGGACCGGCACCCGCGCGGCAGCGCTCGAAGGCGGCGCGCCGGGCCGCGACATAGGCGTCGGTGATGTCCTCGGCCGCCCAGGCGTCGGGCGGCAGCCCGGCGAAGCGGTCGCGGAAGGCCTGCGCGCATGATCTCGTGCGAGCCCTCCCAGACGACCAGCGGCGCGGCCTCGGCGTCGGCGCGTCGTCGAGCGGCAGGCCGAGGATGAAGCCGTGCGGCTCGCCGAGGCGCCGGCGCCGCCCGTCGAAGCGCATCAGCCCGTCGACATGCGCGGCGTCGCGGTCGCGCCGGAAGCGGAAGGCCGCCTCGGATTCGCCCTCCCAGGGCTGCGGATAGCCGGGGAAGCAGACCGAGACCTGGCCCGCATCCCAGGCGAAACCGTCAGCCCCAGCGCCGTCGCGCGCGAAGGCGACCGGCGCGCCGGCCAGCGGCGGCACGCCGCGCGGCCGGCACCGCGCCGGCGGCGTCGTTCGGGAAGACGTTGACGCCGGCGAACCAGGTGCCGCCGCAGCGCAGCCAGCGGGCGCGGTGCGCGGGATCGGCGAGGCACGCCTCGGCGACCGGGCGCGCCCCCGCCGCCCAGTCGGCGACGGCCGGATCAAGCGCGGAACCGCGTCCAGCCGCGCCCGAAGAAGTCGCGCAGCTCGGTCATGGCGGCGACTATGGTGGCGGCCGCCCCTGCCCCGCAACCGGCGCAACATCCGGGTGGCGCAGCGGCGGCCCGCGCTCTACCTGCGCCGCAAAGCCTGGAGGGACGCGATGACCGAGATCGCCGACCGCCTCGCCGCCCTCGACTGGGACCGGATCGCCAGCGCCCTCGACGAGACGGGCGGCGCCGCGACGGGCCCGCTGCTGGCGCCGGAGGAATGCGCCCGGCCTGCGCGCCGCCTGGGACGAGGACCGGTTTCGCTCGCGCGTGGACATGCGCCGGCACGGCTTCGGCTGCGGCGAGTACCGCTATTTCGCCGACCCGTTGCCGCCGGCCGTGGCCGAGCTACGCGAGGCGGCCTACCGCCACCTGCGCCGATCGCCAATGCCTGGGCCGAGCGGCTGGGCGACGAGTTCCGCGCGCCGGCGACGCTGGACGAGATGCTGGCGCGCTGCCATGCGGCGGGCCAGCGCCGGCCGACGCCGCTGCTGCTCGCCTACGGGGCCGGCGACTACAACTGCCTGCACCAGGACCTCTACGGCGCGGTGGCGTTTCCGCTGCAGCTCGTCGTCCAGCTGAGCGAGCCCGGTACCGACTTCACCGGCGGCGAGTTCGTGCTGGTCGAGCAGCGGCCGCGCATGCAGTCGCGCCCGACGGTGCTGGACCCGCGGCCTCGGCCACGGCGTCGTCTTCGCGACGAGCCGCAAGCCCCGCCGGGCGACGGGTCGGGGCGCGCGCGGCTGGACGCCCTCGGTGCTGCGCCACGGCGTCAGCCAAGTGGTCTCCGGCGGCGCGCATGACGCTGGGCGTGATTTTCCACGACGCCGAGCCTGAGGGCGCCGCCTGCGTGGGTCAGGCGGCCTGCGGCACCACGGCGCCGAGCGCGCGCTCGATCAGCGCGACCCCGGCGCCGGGCCGATGCGCGCTCTCGCTGAGGGTCTGCCGCCAGCGCCGCGCGCCCGGCCGGCCGGCGAAGGCGCCGAGCATGTGCCGGGTGATCTGGTTGAGCCGCGCGCCGGCGGCGAGCTCGTCCTCGATATAGCCGTACATGCCGCGCACCGCGACGACCGGGTCGGCATCCGGCCCAGCCTCGCCGAAAACGCGCCGGTCGGCCGCGGCCAGCACGCCCGCGGGGTCGTGATAGGCGGCGCGCCCGACCATCGCGCCGTCGAAATCCGCGAGATGGCCGATCGCCGCGTCGAGGCTGTCGATGCCGCCGTTCAGCACGAAGGCGAGGCCCGGCCGCTCGGCCCTGACCCGGCGCACGAGCGGGTAGTCGAGCGGCGGCACGCTGCGGTTCTCCTTGGGGCTCAGCCCCTCGAGCCAGGCCTTGCGGGCATGGACGGCGAAGCTGCGCACGCCCATCGCCGCGCAGGCGTCGATCAGCGCCGGCAGGGCGACTCGCGGGATCCTGCTCGTCGACGCCGATCCGGCATTTGACGGTGATCTCCGGCCCGCCCTGCGCCATCAACCCCGCCCGCCGCCTCGATCATCGCGGCGACGCAGTCGGCGACGCGCGCTGGGTCGCGCATCAGGCAGGCGCCAAAGGCGCCGTCCTGCACCCGGTCGGAGGGGCAGCCGACATTCAGGTTGATCTCGCAGAAGCCGCGGTCGCGCGCGATGCGACGGCCGCCGCGAGCTCGTCCGGCACCGAGCCGCCGAGCTGCAGCGCCAGCGGCCGCTCCTCCCGCGCATGCCGCAGCAGGTGGTCGGCGTCGCCATGGATCAGCGCCCGCGCCGTGATCATCTCGGTATAGAGCAGCGTCCGGCGCGACAGCCGACGATGGAAGACACGGCAATGCCGGTCAGTCCAATCCATCATCGGCGCGACGCTGAGTCCGTAAGCCATCGTAACAGCCTGATTTCAGAAGTGCCACAAGCTTTTATGCGCCTACTCTAACGCGTCGGTTCAGTTCAATTTTGACCGATTCGGCGCCGTTTGCACAATTGGTTGCCAATCGATTAGCAGTTTTGCGGGGCACAGAGTTCCGATTAGCCGATCAAGAGGGCGGAGAAGCATGGGCACAATCACCAAGATCAGGCCGAAGAGCGGCCAGGGGCCATCTACCTGGTGCGCCCAGATCCGGATACAATGGCGCGGCATCGCCGCCTTGAGTACGAGCCAGACCTTCAGGCGCGAGGCGGCCGCGCGGAGCTGGCTCAAAAGGAAGGAGGAGGAGCTCGCCAAGCCCGGCGGCCTTGAGCGCACGATCGCGGCGAAAGTCGCGCCGAAGAACCCCACGCTCGGCGACGCCATCGACCGGACCCTGAGCGATCGCGTCGCGCAGCCGAACGCCGGCGTGCATCGCCGCATAGGGAATCACGATTAGGGCGTCCACGCCACCCCGATTATTGGAGATGTCGGGGACGGGTGAGTTGTCCGCCTTCGTGCGCGTGAGTTGTCCGCCAGGTTCGCCTCCTGTTCTGGAGGGGGGCGATGCGGCGGACAAGCGCGTTATGGGAGGTCTTCGTGCTCAGGTTCGAAGAAGCGATGGAGCGCTACCGCAAGCGGTGGCTGACGGCCGAGGATGCGGGCGAGCTGCTCGGCATGTCGGGTCGGCACTTCCGCCGGCTGCTGGTGCGCTATGACCAGCAAGTGTGAAGGGTTTCGGATGCCGGCCCTGCCGTGCGGGTTCTGCTGGGTACCTGGCCGGCGTCCGAAAGCCTCCAAGGAAGGAACCCGCGGGGGACCGGGCCGGGCTATGGGGATTTCGGGATTGCGGCCAGGGCGTTGCCGGGGCGGCGGCCCGTGCGTCGGCTGCTGGTGCGCGGATCGGCGGACGGGAATGGCGATGGAGAAGGAGTCGCACTCGGCGCGATCGAGATCCGCGTGGCGTGAAGAGCCGTCTCTGGGCATTCCTCTGTCCGTTGCAGGAACCGGGTCGCAATCGAGGTCGGGCCGGAGGCGAGGGCTCCGGTGGCGAAGCGGCTCGAGAGGGTGTCGTTCCGGGTCATGACGCGGCCCGAAGGCCGGGAGCGCAGGCCGGCGGCGCCCGGGGACGGTGGCCGTGCTCGAAGGTCTCGACGATGATCATGCGGCCGCCGCAGCACGGGCATGGCGGCCGGTGGTCGCGCGGTGGAGCGGCCGTGTCGGCCGAGGTGCTCGCTTCCGCTTCGGGCATTGTCAGGAGCTCGCGTGCCCGGGCGAGGTTGGCCTTGCGGGAGGCGCCGGCGAGCAGGCCGTAGTGGCGGATGCGGTGGAAGCCTTTCGGCAGGACGTGGAGGAGGAAGCGGCGGATGAACTCGTGCGGCGGCAGCGTCATGGTCCGGTAGCGCTCGCGGCCGTTGCGGCGGTAGTCCTTGACGCGGAAGGTGACGCCCTCGTCGGTCGCGGCGACGAGCCGGCTGTTGGCGATTGCGACGCGGTGGGTGTAGCGGCTGAGATAGGCGAGGACCGCCCTCGGGCCGGCGAAGGGCGGCTTGGCGTAGACGAACCCGTCCTTCCGGCGCAGGGGCGCGAGGTATTGGGCGAAAGCGCGGGTGTCCTTCAGGGTGCCGAGGTCGCCGAAGAAGGTCAGCCGGCCGGCGGCATGGGCGGCGGCGATGCCGTCGAGCATGAGCCGGCGGAACAGGCGGGAGAGCACGCGCACCGGCAGGAGGAAGCCCGGCCGGCAGCGGACCCAGCTCGCGCCGTCGAGCGAGATGCCGCCGCCCGGCACGATCATGTGGACATGCGGGTGGTGCGTCATCGCCGAGCCCCATGTGTGGAGCACGGCGGTGACGCCGATGCGGGCGCCGAGGTGCCTGGGGTCTGCGGCTATGGTCAGCAGCGCCTCGGACGAGGCCCTGAACAAGAGGTCGTAGACCACCCTCTTGTTCTGGTAGGCGATGGCGGCGATCTCGGCCGGCAGTGTGAAGACGACGTGGAAATACGGCACCGGCAGGAGGTCGGCCTCGCGAGCCGCAAGCCAGTCCTTTGCCGCCGCGCCCTGGCACTTCGGGCAGTGCCGGTCGCGACAGGAATTGTAGGCGATGCGCTCGCGGCCGCAGTCCTCGCAGCGCTCGACATGACCGCCGAGCGCGGCGGTGCGGCAGGCCTCGATCGCCGCCATGACCTTCAGCTGGTCGAGGCTGAGGTGCCCGGCCTGCGCCCGGCGCCAGGCGGGGCCGTGGCGGCGGAAGGTGTCGGCGACGTCGAGCGGCGGGCGGCCCATGGCGGGTCCGCTCCGAGCTTTCCGGCCGAGGTGAGTGACGAGACCGGGGTGGCGCCGGGCGCGATCGAGCTCCTGAAAGCGACGCCTGTCTCCGAACTGCGCGAGCTCGGCTTCCCCTATCGCGGCGACGCCACCGACGTCTTCACGCTGAAGATCGACCGCGGCACAGGATACATTGACCAAGGGACCGGCGAACTCCTTGCCTGGGCCGACCTGACGGGGTGGGAGCGGGTCTCCGAGACGGTCTACATGCTGCATACCGGCCAGGCTGCGGCGACGCTCGGGCTCGTGCTCGGGATCATGGCGCTCGGCGTGCCGGTGATGGGCGTAACCGGGATCATCCTCTGGTCCCGCGGACGACGCGGCAGGCTCCGCATCCGCGGCAATCAGCCCGCCTCCCGCGCGGAGACGATCCTGCTCGTCGGCAGCGAAGGCGGCAGCACCTGGGGCTTCGCGGCGACGCTGCACAAGGCGCTGACCGATGCCGGGCAGAGCGTCCATTCCGCCTTGATGTCTGCCTTCGATCCGGGCCGGTATGCGCGTGCGCAGCGGATCATCGTCCTTGCCGCGACCTACGGCGATGGCGATGCACCCGAATCGGCGAAGGGGTTCCTCGATCGGCTTGCCAAGCTGGACCCCGCGCCGGACGCCCCGCTCGCCGTGCTCGGCTTCGGCGACCGCAGCTTTCCCGCCTTCTGCGCCTGTGCGCGGACAGTGGCCGAGACGGCCGAGGCACGGGGCTGGACGCTGCTCCTGCCCTTTGACTCGGTGGACCGGCAATCGCCGCAGGAGTTCGACCGCTGGGGGCGCGCGCTCGGCGATGCGCTCGGCATCGAGCTGGAGCTCACGCACCAGCCGGCCCTGCCCGCGATGCAGGCGCTGACCCTGACCTCGCGCCGCGACTACGGGGAGCAGGTCCAGGCGCCGGCGGCGGTCCTGCGCTTCGCGCTCCCGCGCACCTCGATCTGGCAGCGCCTGACCGGCCGGGGCTTCGCACGCTTTCGGGCCGGCGATCTTCTGGGCGTCATGCCCGAGGGCTCCCCGGTGCCGCGCTTCTATTCGCTGGCCTCCAGGCGCCGGGACGGCTTTGTCGAGATCGTCGTGAGGAAGCACCCAGGCGGCCTCTGCTCCGGCCAGCTCATGGCGCTCGAGCGCGGCCAGACAGTCCGCGCCTTCCTGCGGCGCAATCCCGGATTTCGTCCCGGGCCGGGATCCGTGCCGCTGATCCTGATCGGAGCGGGAACCGGAGTCGGGCCGCTTGCGGGCATCATCCGGGCCAATGCGCGGCGGCGGCCAATTCGCCTGTTCTTCGGAATGCGCCACCCGGACAGCGATTTCCTCTATGGCGACCAGATGGACGCCTGGCGGGCGGACGGTCGCCTCGCGCACCTGATCACCGCCGTCTCGCGCGGCGCCAGGCCGCATTACGTTCAGGACGCCCTGCGCGCGGAAGCGTCCGAGGTCGCCCGGCTGATCCTCAAGGGGGCGCGGGTGATGGTCTGCGGCGGGCGCGAGATGGCCGCTGGCGTCGGCGACGCGCTCGCCGACATCCTGGCGCCGGTCGGGCTGACGCCGGCCGTGCTCAAGGCCGAGGGACGCTATGTCGAAGACGTCTACTGAGCTCGTCCGCCACGGGCTGAACGGCCCCACCATGGGCACCCGCTGGTCGGCGCTGTTCTTCGCCGCGCCCTGGTTCGACCCTGCACCCCTGAACGCGGCGCTGCAGGCGGCGGTGGACGAGGTGGACGCGCAGATGTCCACATGGAAGCCCGGCAGCGACCTGATGCGCCTGAACGCCGCGCCGGCCGGCGAGTGGGTGCCGGTTCCGGCGCGGCTGATGGAGGTGCTGCGCCTCGGGCTCGAGATCGGTCGCGCCTCGGGCGGGGCCTTCGAGATCGGCCTGGGCGACGCGGTGCGCGCCTGGGGCTTCGGCCCGGAAGCGGCGATGCCTGACCGCATCCGGGCAGCGATGAATGCGCCACGCCTGGCCGCGGCCGAGGCGCTCGAGCTCGACGCAGCGGCGCGGCGCGTCCGGAAGCGCGCTCCGATCGCGCTCGACCTGAACGGGATCGCCAAGGGATACGGCGTCGACCGGCTGGCCGAGACGCTCATGGACTTCGGCATCCCTTCCGGCCTCGTCGGCATCGACGGAGAGATGCGCGCGCTCGGCCTGCGCGCGGATGGCGACGCCTGGACCGTCGCGGTCGAGAGGCCGGACTCCGGGCGCCGCGCCCCCCCATTCGATCCTCGCACTGGGGGACGCGGCGGTCGCGACCTCGGGCGAGTACCGTCATTGGGTCGAGGTGCGCGGGCGCCGGCTGTCGCATACCATGGACCGGCGCGGGGTGCGCCGTTGCTCGCCTCGCCGGCCTCGGTCACGGTGGTCGCGCGGAGCTGCGTCGAGGCCGACGCCTGGGCGACCGCCTTGATGGTCCTCGGCCCGGGCAAGGGGGCGAGGCTCGCGCGGCGGCTCGGACTCGACGCCCTCTTCCTGCTGCGCGATGGTGACAGGGAGATCCGCAGCGCAGGAGTGGGGCCCCTGTTCTCCAAAGAGCCCACAGCGTTCGCCCCGGCCGGGGAGAGGTGAGCCGCGTGCAACCCACCACCAGAGACCGGCTGAAGACAGCCCTCCTGCTGATCGCGCTGGCAGGGCTCCTGTCGGGGCTCGCCCTCCACTTCACCGGCAGGGCCGAGGCGGCCGGCATCGCCTGGACCGTCGGGGTGTTCCCGGTTCTGGCGGCCCTCCTGGTCGAGATCCTGCGCAGCCTGCGGCGCGGCGAAGTCGGGCTCGACATCGTCGCGGCGCTCTCCATGTCGGCGGCGCTCGCCTTCGGCGAATCCCTGGCGGCCGGCGTCGTCGCGCTGATGTATTCCGGCGGCACCTTCCTCGAGAGCTTCGCCGAGGGGCGCGCGCGGCGTGAGATGCACGACCTGTTGTCGCGCGTGCCGCGTACGGCGACACGGCACCGGAACGGAGCGCTTGAGGAGGTGCCGCTCGACGAGATCGCGCCGGGCGACCGGCTGCTCATCCGACAGGGCGACGTCGTACCGGTCGACGGCACGATCGCCTCGACGGCCGCCTTTCTCGACACCTCGGCGCTGACCGGGGAATCCCTGCCGGTCCGGCTCGGCGAGGGCGCAGATGCCATGAGCGGCTCGACCAATGCGGGCGAGGCCTTCGACCTCACGGCGACCCGGGTTGCGAGGGAAAGCACCTATGCGGGGATCGTCCGCCTCGTCGAGGAGGCGCAGCGGTCGAAGGCGCCGATGTCGCGGCTGGCGGACCGCTGGTCGCTCGGCTTTCTCGCCGTCACCGTCGCGCTGGCCTTCGCCGCGTGGTGGTTCACGGGCGATCCCATCCGCGCCGTCGCCGTCCTCGTCGTGGCGACACCCTGTCCGCTGATCCTCGCCGTGCCGGTGGCGCTGGTCGCGGGCCTGTCGCGGGCCGCGCATTTCGGGGTGCTCATCAAGGGGGCGAAGCCGCTCGAGACGATGGCGCGCATCCGCACGCTCATCCTCGACAAGACCGGCACGCTGACCGACGGCCGGCCCCGGATCGTTTCGATCGACAGCCCGGGCGGAATGGCCGAGGACGATCTCCTGCGGCTCGCGGCGGCGCTCGACCAGGCGTCGAAGCACCCCGTCGCCCAGGCCGTCGTCGCGGCGGCGAAGGAACGGGGCCTCGCCCTGCCGGTCCCCTCGGAGGTCGCCGAAGTCCCCGGCGAGGGCGTGGCCGGACGCGTCGAAGGGCGCAGTGTCGTCATCGGCGGTGACGACTTCGTAGCCCGGAAGGTCGGGCGCACGGCAGCCGGCCATCCGGCGCTCACGGCTGGCGCCGTCCTCGTCGCGGTGGCGGTCGACGGTCAGCTGGCTGGTCATCTCGTCATGGCCGATCCCCTGCGCGAGGGCGCGGCCGGGATGATCGCCGGGCTTCGCCGCGAAGGCATCGCGCGCGTTCTCCTCGCGACCGGAGACCAGGCCGAAGTGGCCGAGCGCGTGACCGAGGGGCTCGGCCTCGACGGGCTGCGCGCGGGGCTGACGCCCGACCAGAAGGTTCTCCTCGTGCTGAGCGAGCGAAAGAACGGCCCGGTCATGATGGTCGGCGACGGCGTGAACGATGCCCCGGCGCTCGCCGCCGCGAATGTCGGCGTGGCCATGGGGGCGCGCGGCGCGGCCGCCTCGGCCGAGGCGGCCGACGTCGTGCTGCTGGTCGACCGTATCGACCGGCTCGGGTCCGGCATCGAGGTCGCCCGTCGTTCGCGCCGCATCGCCGTCGAGAGCGTCGCCGCGGGGCTCGGTCTCTCGGTCCTCGGCATGGTGGCCGCCGCCTTCGGCTATCTCACCCCGGTGCAGGGCGCCCTGCTGCAGGAAGCGATCGACGTCGCCGTCATCCTGAACGCGCTGCGCGCGCTGCGGATCGTGCCACAAGGGCCAGGTTCGACCGTCGGCCGCGCCAGGTAGAGCCGTCGAGGGAGGACAACCGCCACTCCGATCTACGAAAGGGCGGTCAGCGCGCGCCCTCCACAGGAGGCCTCAGGCCGCTCCGGCGCGGCACCCGCTGGCGCCCCGAATCGGTGCACCGAACTCGAAGAAGCGCCGCCGTCGGCAATCCCGGCGGCGGCATTGATCGGGGTCATTGCGTCGGGTCGAGATCCCCGCAGTCTTTTCTCGCCCACCAATCAATGGAGCTTGTGATGACGATCAACCCGCATCGGAGAACGGTCCTGTCGCTGGGGTCGGCCATCGCCGCCATGCTCGCCGCGGCCGCAGGTCACGCCGACGACGCAGCCCTGCGCGAGCAGGCGCTCGCGCTGATCCAGCCTCTCCCCGAAGCGCCCGATCCGGCGCCCGCGCCGGCGCTCGTCGAGCTCGGCACCAAGCTCTTCTTCGACCCGCGGCTGTCGGAAGGCCACAACATCAGCTGCAACACCTGCCACAACCTCGGCACCGGCGGCGCCGACATCGCCTCCGTCTCGCTCGGGCACCGGTGGCAGAAGGGCGGGCGCAACTCGCCGACGGTGCTGAACGCGGTCTACAATTCCGCGCAGTTCTGGGACGGACGTGCCGCGGACCTGAAGGAGCAGGCCGGGGGGCCGATGGTCAACCCGGTCGAGATGGCCTCGAGCGAGAGCCACGTTCTTGAGATGCTGGCGGGCATTCCCGGCTACCGCCCGCTCTTCGAGGCGGCTTTTCCGGGAGAAGCCGATCCGATCACCTTCCCCAATGCCGAGGCGGCGATCGCCGCCTTCGAGGCGACGCTCATCACCCCGAACGCGCCCTTCGACCGCTTCCTGCGCGGCGACGACGCCGCGATCGACGACCGCGCGAAGGCCGGCCTCCAGCTCTTCCTCGACCAGGGCTGCGCCGCCTGCCACAACGGCGTGAACCTCGGCGGCGACGGCTACCAGCCTTTCGGCGTCGTCGAGAAGCCGGAATGGTCGGTCATGCCGCCCGACGACAAGGGCCGCTTCGCGGTGACGCGGGCCGAGGAGGACGCCTATGTATTCAAGGTGCCGTCGCTGCGCAACGTCGCGATCACGCTTCCCTACTTCCACTCGGGCTCGGTCTGGGATCTGGAGACGGCGGTCGAGATTATGGGGACGGCGCAGCTCGGGGCGGCGCTCGAGCCGGGCCAGGCGAAGGAGATCGTCGCCTTCCTCGAGAGCCTGACCGGCGACCAGCCGCAGGTCGTCTACCCGATCCTGCCGCCAAGCACGGCCGAGACGCCGCAGCCCCAGCCCTGACGGGCAGACAGAAGGCGAGCCCCTCGGCCGCCTCGTTCCGCCTTACCCCTGAGATGCGCGCCGGCAGCTTTGGTCCGAAGCCGCCGACGCGCAGGCGATGCGAGCGCGACCTCAATTCCCGGGCGCGCCGAGACCGGCGAGGATCTGGTCGGAGGTCCTGGGTTCCGGCTCCGCCTATCGTCCCCGGCCATAGGATGAGAAATGACGATCAAGAGAGCCTTGCTGCCGCCGGTCGGCGAGCTTGATCTCGAGAAAAAGGATGGAGGCCGCATTCTACATCGGCCATGTGCACGGAGCGGAGGTTCGCGGGCTCTTCGTCGAACGGGCAGAACGGGGTTTTCTCGGTTGCATTAGCCGGCTTCATCACCGCCTCCGCCGCCGCGACGGTTGCACCGGCACCGGGCGGACTCGGCACGTCGAGGCGGGCTCGCTGGCTATGCTGACCGCCCTCGGCGTTCGGTCGAAAGCGCGCTCGCCGCGACGCTCGCTTCGCGGCTTCACCTTTTGGGTGCCGATGCTTCCGGGTTTCTGGCTGGCGCGCCGCGAGATCTCGGCTCGGCAGCTCACCTGAAACGACCTCGAGCGATCCCCTGATGAAGCGGAGCAAATTCCTGATGGGTGGCCAGCTTCTCCAGCACGGCGGCGTCGATCCGCACCGGCCGGTCGAAATCCGGACCGCCATGCACGACGCGGTGGCCGATTGCGCGAACCGTGACATCCGGCAGCGTCCGCAGCCAGTTCCGGACCTCGACGATGGCCGCAGGCAGGTCGGCGACTGCGCCCGGC
The DNA here is from genome assembly GCA_963822985.1 of uncultured Alphaproteobacteria bacterium. Lineage (GTDB taxonomy): Bacteria > Pseudomonadota > Alphaproteobacteria > Rhodobacterales > Rhodobacteraceae > Thermohalobaculum. Next base: position 157,458 of record CAWGJU010000010.1, read on the forward strand.
TCCGCGCTGCGGTCGATCAGCACGGCGCCATCGGCGTCGCTGGCGCGCAGGCGCGGCCGCGTGCCGATCCCGTCCAGCTGGCCGCGGACGCGGCGCTCGGGGTTGCGACCCTCCACCGCAAAGAGCTGGAACTTCAGACTCGACGAGCCGGCGTTGATAGCGAGGATGGCGTCCAAAAGCTCAGGCCGCCACGATCTGAGCGGCCTTGCGTCGCGCCGCGGCGTAGAGCGAGGCGACGGCGCAGGAGGCGAGTCGGGTGCGCACCGAATCCGCGCGCGAGGTCAGGATCACGGGCACGCGCGCGCCGAGCACGATGCCGGCGGCATCGGCATGCGTCAAAAAATCAGGTGCTTCGCCAGCATGTTGCCGGCCTCGAGGTCGGGGACGACCAGGATCTGCGCGCGCCCGGCGACGGGCGAGGCAATCCCCTTTATGCGGGCCGCCTCGGGGTCGATGGCGTTGTCGAAGGCCAGCGGACCGTCGACTAGGCCACCGGTTATCTGCCCGCGCTCGGCCATCGTGCAGAGCGCCGCGGCCTCGATCGTCGAGGGGATCTTCGGCGTCACCGTCTCGACCGCCGAGAGGATCGCGACGCGCGGCTCGCCGAGGCCGATCGCGCGCCAGAGGTCGATCGCGTTTCGGACGATGTCGCGCTTGGCCTCGAGATCGGGAAAGATGTTGATCGCCGCGTCGGTGATGAAGAGCGTCTCCGGGTGGCCCGGCACGTCCATGACGAAGACGTGGCTGATGCGCCGCTCGGTCCTGAGGCCCGTCGTTGACGCCGTGACCGCGCGCATAAGCTCGTCCGTGTGCAGGCTCCCCTTCATCAGGAGCTCGCCCCGGCCCTCGCGGATCATCTTGACGGCGCGGGCGGCCGCCGCATGGCTGTGCGGCGCGTCGACGATCTCGTGGCCCGACAGGTCGAGCCCGAACTCGCCGGCCACCGCCCGGATCTTTACCTCTGGGCCGACCAGGACGGGCACGATCAGCCCCAGCCCGGCCGCCTCGAGCGCACCGCGCAGCGAGGACTCGTCGCAGGGATGGGCAACGCAGGTCACCGCCGGCTTCTCGGCCTTGGCCAAGGCGATCAGCCGGTCGTATTTCGACTGATCCGCCATCGAGGTCGGAATATCGTTCATTCCCTCACTCCCGAGCGCGCGTCCTGGCGGTGGTTTCCCGCGGGACCGAGCGCCATCACCGGAACATCCGCGCCGACAATCAGGCGTGCCGCGGTAGCAGCGCAGATTTCCTCGACCGATACGCCAGGGGCGCGTTCGCGCAGCACAAGACCCTCCTGCGTCGGCTCGACGACCGCCATCTCGGTGACGACGAGATCGACGCGGCGCGCCGCGGTCAGCGGCAGCGTGCAGCGCGGCACGATCTTCGGCTCGCCCTTCGCGGTGTGGATCATGGCGTTCCTCGACCAGCGTGCCGAGGCCCGTCGCGGTCAGGACCCCGCCGAGGCCCACGCCGCCGGCACGGATGCGCTCGACGAGTGTGCCCTGCGGCACCAGCTCGACCTCCATCTCGCCCGCCATCATCCGCTTTTGGACGACCGGGTTCAGGCCGATATGCGAGACGATCGCGCGGCTCACCTGACCCGAGACGACAAGCCGACCGATGCCCTTGTCGGGCGTGCCGTTGCAGACGACCGTCAGCCCGCCCGTCCCGCGGGCCTCGAGCGCGGCGATCAGGCGCGGAGGGGCGAGCCGATGACCATGAAGCCGCCGACCAGCAGCCTGGCGCCTTCGGGGATCAGCTCGGCGGCCTCTTCGGGCCGCATGGCACGCTTCATCTCAAGCCTCGCCGATGACGTCGCTTGGCCGGGGATGCGACGCGGCGGCAGTGCCGCGCCGGCCCGAGCCTCGCCCGGCTGGCAGCGGCTCCATCTTCTGCTCGAGCAGCTGCCGCGGCGGCGTCGCCGGGCGGTCGAGCTCGAAGCGTCCGGCGACGCGCTCCAGGCGCGCTGCCCCCTCCTCCGGCAGCGGTCCGGTCACCGTCACGAGCTCGCGCAAGCCCGCCAGCAGCGCCCGGCGCTCCTCCAGGCTGTCCGGCAGGAGGTCGGGGATCGCCGCGAGCGCGGCCTCCTCGTCGATCAGCAGCATGAAGTACTGATCGCGGACCGTTGCCTTGAACTCGGCCAGCGTCATCTCGCGCACGCGGTCGTCGGAGGACCCGGATGCGGCGGATGGCCTCGAAGCCCCGCTCGTCGGCACTGCGTCGCGTCATGCCGACATAGACCAGCGCGCGCACGAGCCCGGCGACCGGCCCCCCCCCCTCGGCCATGGCCGCCTGGAGCTCGCGATCCGCCGCTCGACGAGAGCGCCGTGCAGCAGGCTCTTCGCCGCCTTGCGGGGCCGTTGGGTCGACCTGGCGTCGATGCCGAGCCCTGCCTGCAGGGCGGGCGAGCCGTAGACCGAGAGGAAGACCTGCTCGGAAAGCTTCTCCGCCGCCTCGCGCCAGGCGTCGAGGCCATTGACGATCTGCTTCGAGATCTGCTCCTGCGCCGCGAGAAACGGGTCTCCTTTTGCCGCAGGCATGCGCAACTCGCGGACCTGACCCGCCGCCGCCGTGACCAGCCCCATGGCCGGGTTCAACGAGCTGAGCATCTCGTATTGCATCCGTAGCGGATGCATGCGCCGCATCGTCTCGGCGCGCTGCGGGGTCGCCAGGGCACGCACCCAGGGCTGCACGAAGGTGCGATAGAGCGCGAGGTTGCCCTCCGAGACCTTCGCCGCCGCAGCGAAGCGGCGCTCGTCTTCGATGTCGTTGCCGCCGAGGGCCCTAATGTCCTCGAGGGTGCGCATCTCGCAGCGCATGACCCACTCGCCCGTCACCAGATCGGGGTTCTCGACCGCCTCGCCCTTGGGCTCGAGCACCGCCTCGTAGAGGCCGGGCGGCAGCAGGTCGATCAGGTCGGCAGGAAGCCGACGAAGTAGCAGGGATGCCCGGCCTTCATCGCGACGCCGATCTCGCTGTCGGCCTTGAAGCCGCCGATGCCGGGCCCGTGGCCGACCCGGGGATCGACGACAACGAAGGGACGTTTGATCGGGTCGGGCTCGCCGCCTTGCGGCACGATCCGGGCAAGCATGTAGTTGACCGGGCGCTCGAGCGTGCGGCCGTCGCAGACCAGCTCGACCTTGTACTCCAGCACGTGCGGCGCGCGCTCCTTCATGTGCTCGAGGTACTGGTCGCCGCGTTGCCGCATGACGTCGATGAACAGGATCGAGCGCTGCCACGCATCGATCGCGTACTCGAAGGCGCCGAGCGGAGCGGCCGCCATCGGCTGCCTGCCCTGCTCGGATCTCTTGGATACGCTGGTGGTCATCGGAGTAACCTCGCCTGTCCGGGATCGATCGGGGCTTGTGTCAAGCACGGCCGCGCGGGGCGGGAATTGACCGGGGTCAGACTCCGGTAAGCTGGTGTCCCCGGCATGCACGGCGCGCTCGGCTGACGTCGGTTTGGGCGTTAGTCGGTGCCGGACGCGTCCGAAAGGCCGCAACAGGATGTAACGTCGTTCGTCCTTCCGCGCAGCCGCGTTGCGGCGCATACAAGGCCGATGATCTGCGCCGCCAGTTCGGCGTATGCGGTCCGCGGCGGCGCGAACGGGTGTCGGCCCGCGCCTTCTCGGGCCTCGATCCGGCGGAGCTGGAAGAGCTTCCTTGGGGGGGAACGCGATGAACAACTCGCTACCGTCGGAGTCAACGAAGGTCACGGACAGCGTGGTCGAGGCGCGGGTCACCGACATCGTGATCCGGCTCGCCGTCCTCGGTCTCTTCACCTATTGGTCGCTGACGCTGATCGCGCCCTTCTTCCCGATCCTGGTCTGGGCCGTGATCCTGACCGTGGCGCTCTATCCCGTGCACGAATGGCTGAGCAGGCGGCTCGGCGGCCGGCGGGGGCTCGCCGCGCTGATCCTGACGCTGGTTTCGCTTTGCGTCGTGATCGGGCCGATCGGCGTGCTCGCGGCCAACCTGACGAACACGCTGGCGGATGCGGCCGCCGCCCTGCGCTCGGGTCGCTTGCACATCCCGCAGCCGCCGGTGGGCATCGAGGACTTGGCCGCTCATCGGACAACCGGTCGAAGCCGTGTGGAGCAAGTCGGCCGACAATCTCGAGGCGGCATTCGCCGAGTATGAGCCGACCTTGCGGCCTGCGGCCGGGGCCTTGCTGGCGAAGATCGCATCGGTCGGCGGCCATCTGCTGCTGTTCCTCGTCTCGGTCGCGATTTCCGGGTTCCTGTTCGTCCCGGCGCCGCGGCTCGCGCTCGGCGCCCGGCAGCTCGCCGAGCGCATCATCCAGCCGCGCGGCGCCCATTTCGTCGACCTGGCGGGCGCCACAATACGCGGCGTATCGCGCGGCGTCGTCGGCGTCGCCTTCCTCCAGGCGATGCTGGCCGGGCTCGTGCTCCTTGGCGTGGGCGTGCCCGCGGCAGGTGCCATCGCCTTCCTGGTTCTGGTGCTCTGCATTGTCCAGATCGGGCCGGCGCCTGTTCTGATACCGGTGATCATCTGGGGATGGACCGCGCTACCCGACGTCACCGCCTTGGTGCTGACCATCGCGCTGATCCCCGTGATGGTGATCGACAACGTCCTGAAGCCGATCCTGATCGCGCGCGGTCTCACGACGCCGATGCTGGTCATCCTGATCGGCGTCCTCGGCGGAACGATCGGCTACGGCCTGATGGGGCTCTTCCTTGGCCCGATCGTGCTTGCCGTCTTCTACGAGTTGCTGACCGCCTGGGTGCAGATCGGGCGCAGCGCGCCGCGCGCGCGGGAGGCCGAGGCGCGAGCAGTCAGCACATGAGCTTGGCGCGGCCGTCTTTCGGCGGCCGCCAGCTCCGCTTCCGGTGTCAGATCAGGGCGCCCAGTCGAGGAACAGGCCGACATCGCCTGGCATGCCGCCGGGAAAGCTGACGATCATCGCCCTCAGCTGTAACCCTGCGGCTTCACCGCCTCGACGTAACGGTCGTAGATCTCCCTGGCCTTGCCCTGCAGGGTGGCCGGCCAATCCTTGCCGTTATTGTTGATAGCCCGTCCGCCATCGGTGCAGAGCTTCGCGGGGAAGCTGTAGACCATCGCCTGGGTCTTGCCATCCTTCACGGCGCTACGCACCACGCGCCGGATCATCTCCTTCTCGGCGCCGGTGACATGCTCGCCCAGGAATTCGGCGGCGGAATCTGCGCGCTTCTTTTCCTCCACTGACCGGAGCTTTTCGCGCTCCTCCATCTTCTTCATCTCGGCTTCGAGAAGCCCATGCGCAATTCGTCTGCGCTGGGGATCGCTGCGTCCGACCCGGTTTTGGTCTCGGACATGCCTCATTCCTTCTGCAATTTGCCGATTTCTCCTCGGCGGTTCCCTGATCATGCTCGTTGCGATCGGGCGGGTAAAGGTAACGAACCCGGTCGCCTGTCGTGGCGAATGCCGTTGCACGCGGGACCTGAGTATCATCCCGTCATGAGAATGACGATCAGGCTGCCCCAGAGCGTCAGCAGGATGTTGGCGATCGGGTAGGCCGGCGTGTAGCCGAGGACCGCCACCGGGCTCTCCGACCTCGTCTGGACCGCGGCCATGCCGGCCGTCATGGTCAGCGCGCCGGCCAGCCCGCCGAGCAGCAGGATCGGGTTCATCTTCAACACGTAGCGGCCGAAGAACAGCCCGACCAGGAGCGGGATCAGGGTCACCGCCACGCCTCCGAGCAGCAGGCCGAGACCCAATTCCTTCAGCGCAGGCAGGAACACCGGGCCGGCGTGCAGCCGGCCGAAGAGCGGGTAACGCGTCCTCATGTGTCCGACGATCAAGCCGGCAACCAGCGCGCCGACGCTGGTGCCGAGCGCGACCGAGAATCCGCCGACGGGAATGCGAATGAGGATCCCGACGATACCGCCGATGAAGATGGCCAGCCCCAGGACGACGAAGTCCGTCTTGACGGTCGGGGCGATAACCGGACCGATGAAGGTTGCGACCTGGAAGAGGCCGATGCCCGGCTCGACATATTTGATGTGCCGGTCGTACTCCTTCCGCGTGCTCTCGGCGAGATCGGTGTACGCGTCCGACGCCTTGTAGCGCTGGAACAGGTGCATGAAGCTCCGGTCGGGCACGACCGGCTTCGGCGGCCTGTTGAGGCGCTCGACCGCCTGCAGGAACTCGAGGGATGTCGGATCGTCCGGCAACCGCGCCCCGGTCTTCCGGTAATAGAAGTAAGTGACGCGCCGCCCGCAGGCGAGGGTGCGGTGCGCGGGCCGCTTCGATGGCGGCGCTGAGGGCGTCGTGTTCGTTGCGGGCGGCCGGGCCGTCCTCGAACCAGCGGTCGAGATCGCGCCGCGACCAGCGCGGGCCGCCGGGGGTCCGGCGCGGCGGCGGCAGCTCGGCGCGCCCGACGCCGCGCTCGAACTCGGCGGGGGTGAGGCTGAGATCGGCCGCCGCTGCGGGCGCGCGCATGAGCGCCGGCCAGTCGGGCAGGCCCTCCAGCTCAGCGATGTCCTTTGCCCGGGTGCGCTTCGACCGGCGGCTCCAGATCCCGAGCCGTCCTCGGCTCGGGCAGGAGGTCCGTTCGGGCGCCGGCGCGCGGAAGTCGAAAGGGCAGATTTTTTGCGCGGCGAGCGCGCCGGCGTGATGCGGTCGCCTGGTGGCAGTGGGCGCGGCGACCCCGGCCTGCCGCGGGCGAAACTGCGAAATGACCTGCGAAATGCCGAGGAATTGGCGCAGATCGGGGCCTCGCGCCAGATCGCCCGGCGCTGTTCGACATTTGAAATCAGCAGCTTGTCTGGTACCGCCTGCTGGACTCGAACCAGCGACCCCCAGATCCACAATCTGGTGCTCTAACCAACTGAGCTAAGGCGGCATCAAGGGGTGATCTACCGCCGAGGGTGGCGGTTTTCAAGCCGTGCGGGGCAGGCAATTGGCGGGATGGCCCCGGGTGCTCGCGCATCGCCGCAGCATACCCTCGCCGACGCTCGGAGTGAGCCGGCCGCCGAGCCGATCCCGATCAAGACCGCGAGGGCGATCAAAGCCGACGACCGCGACCATGACGATGTCCCGATACTTTTCATGGTGCATGCACCCTGCGAACGCGAGCATCGTCACCACCGCGCCGTTGTGTGGCAGGCTATCGAGGCTACCAGCGGCGATACCAGAGGCGATCACAGCGACGCGGTGCATGAGCGAGGGGTGGAGCCCGGTTTCCGCGGCGATCCCCATGAAGGTAGGCCCGAGCCCGTAGAGAGATGGTCTACAGCCCGAGGCCAAGACCTTCGGCGCCGCGAGGCAGTCGACCGAAACCAAGCCCGACGAGCACCGCTATGGCAACGCAGAGCGCGACCGCCACCGACCAGATGACGCCGACCGCCGCGAGCGAGATCGCGCCCAAGCGCGGCTCGGCCAGGAATGCAGAATTGAAGGAGGGCAGCACAATTCGCGTCATGACGAAGTTGACGACCATGACCGTGATCAGCGGCAGCACGGCGAGCGCACGCTCGGCTGTGGAATATGCAGCGCGGCGAAACGCTCGCCGCCGGCATCATTCCTGCTTGCCGGCGCCAGCCCTCGCGAAGAACTCACGCATCTGATCAAAGCCCGCCAGGCTCGCCGGCAGCCAGGCCTTCATCATCTCGTCGGGAGCCATCGAGCGAATGTTGGCGGCCATCCGCTCCTGCAGCTGCTGCATCAACTGGTCCTGCATCGGCTTCACGTCCGGCAGCCCCAAAAACGTGCGCGCCTCCTCGGGCGTGCAGTCTATGTCGACGGTGATCTTCATGGCGCCTCTCCCTGCTCAGCGGCCGGCAGCGTAGCCCCAGTCACGGCCTTCGTCTCCTTGGCCGTCTCCAAGGCGGGCCCGTTCAGGTCGGCAGTCGTCATCCCTGTCTCCGTCACCAGACCTAGCCGGACCGAGCGCTCAGGCGAGCGTGTAGGCCGTCTTGACATGCGTGTAGAACTCGGCGGCATAGCGGCCCTGCTCGCGCGAGCCATAGCTCGAGCCCTTGGAGCCGCCGAAGGGCACGTGAAAGTCGACCCCCGCCGTCGGCACGTTGACCATGATCATGCCGGCCTCGGCGTTGCGGCGGAAGTGCTCGGCGTATTTCAGCGAGGTGGTGCAGATGCCCGCGGTCAGGCCGAACTCGGTGTCGTTGGCGGTCGCCAGCGCCTCGTCATAATCCTTGACGCGGATGACGCTGGCGACCGGGCCGAAGATTTCCTCGCGGCTGATCCGCATCTTATTGGTCGCCCCGGTGAACAGCGCCGGCTGCAGGTAGAAGCCGGGCGTGCCCAGCTTCAGGCGCTCGCCGCCATAGGCGAGCGTCGCGCCCTCCTCGCGGCCGATCGCGATATAGCGCTCGTCCTGTTCGAGCTGGCTCTGGTCGACCACGGGGCCGATATGCGTCGCCGGATCGAGCGCGTCGCCGACCGTCAGCCCCTTCAGCCGCTCGGTCAGCGCCGCCACGAAGCGGTCGTGGATGCCCTCGGTGACGATCAGCCGCGAGGAGGCGGTGCAGCGCTGGCCGGTCGAGAAATAGGCGCCGTTGACGCAGGCCTCGACGGCGACCTTCAGGTCGGCGTCGTCGACCACCACCATCGGGTTCTTGCCGCCCATCTCGAGCTGGAACTTGCGCAGGTGCCTGGCGCTCGCCTCGGCCACCCGGCGCCCGGTCGCGACCGAGCCGGTGAAGCTGAGCGCGTTCACGTGCCGGGCTGTCCAGCATCGCCTGGCCGACGACCGAGCCCTTGCCCATCACCAGGTTCAGCACGCCCGCCGGCAGCCCGGCGCGGTGCAGGATGTCGGCCAGCGCCCATGCGCAGCCGGGCACGAGTTCCGCCGGCTTGATGACCACCGTATTGCCATAGGCCAGCGCCGGAGCGATCTTCCAGGACGGGATCGCGATCGGGAAATTCCAGGGCGTGATCAGCCCGACCACGCCCATCGGCTCGCGCGTGATGTCGACGCGCAAGCCGGGCCGCGCCGAGGCGATCGTCTCGCCCGCCAGCCGCAGGCACTCGCCGGCGAAGAAGTCGAAGATCTGGCCGGCGCGCACCGTCTCGCCGACGCCCTCGGCCAGCGTCTTGCCCTCCTCGCGCGACAGCAGCCGGCCAAGCTCGTCCTTGCGCGCCATGATCTCGTCCGAGGCGCGGCGCAGGATGCCGTGCCGCTCCATGATGCCGCTGCGCGACCAGGCGGGGAACGCCGCCTTGGCCGCGGCGATCGCCTCGGCCATGTCGTCGGCGCCGCCCCTGGCGTACTCGCCGATGACGTCGTCCGTGTTCGACGGGTTGACGTTGACCGATGTTTCCGTGCCGGCGCGCCACTCGCCGCCGATCAGGTTGCGGTGCATCTCGCCCATATCCATCTCCTCAGCGGTTGTTTTTCTTCCTCCACGCGGCGAAGTCGGTCTTCGTTCCCTCCTGCGTCGCCGGATAGAGGCCGACGATGCTGCGCCCGCCGCGAACCTCCTCGGTCACGAAATCTTCGAACGCGGTCATCTCGACCGTCTCGTCGGCGATCTCGTCTGCGATCTCGGCTGGTATCACGATGACGCCGTCGCTGTCCCCGACGATCACGTCGCCCGGAAAGACGGGCGCGTCGCCGCAGCCGATCGGCACGTTAAGGTCGATCGCCTGGTGGAATGTCAGATTGGTCGGCGCCGAGGGGCGGACATGATAGCTCGGCATGTCGAGCCGGCCTATATCCGCGCTGTCGCGGAAGCCGCCATCGGTGACGATCCCGGCGCAGCCGCGCACCATCAGCCGCGTCGCCAGTATCGAGCCGGCCGAGGCGGCGCGCGGGTCCTTGCGGCTGTCGATGACGAAGACATGGCCGGGCGGGCACGCCTCGACGCCCTTGCGCTGCGGGTGCTCGGGGTTCTGGAAGACCTCGATCCGGTTCAGATCCTCGCGCGCCGGCATGTAGCGCAGCGTGTAGGCAGGGCCGACCATGTTGCGGTCCTTGGGCGCGCCGACTGGCAGCACCCCCTGGATCATCTGGTTGCGCAGCCCACGCTTGAACAGCGCGGTCGCTATCGTCGCCGTGCTGACGCCCATCAGCTTCTGCCGCGTCGTGTCGGAAATCGTCGTCATCGTCTTGTGTCCTCGTGCGTACCTGTCCCGTTCAGTAGATCACCGGCTCGTCGACCGGCGGCCCGAACTCGCGGCGCAGGAAGTCGAAGTCGCAGCCCTTGTCCGCCTGCTCGATGTGCTTGGAGAACATCCAGCCATAGCCGCGGCCATAGCGCGGCTCGGGCGGCGTCCATTCCGCGCGCCGCCGCGCCATCTCTTCATCGCTCACGCGCATGTCGAGCCGCCGGTTCGGGATGTCGACCTCGACGATGTCGCCCGTCCGCAGCAGCGCCAGCGGCCCGCCGATATAGGCTTCCGGCGCCACATGGAGGATGCAGGCCCCATAGGAGGTGCCGCTCATCCGCGCATCCGACAGGCGCATCATGTCGCGATGCCCCTGCTTCAGCAGCGCCTTCGGCATCGGCAGCATGCCCCATTCGGGCATTCCCGGGCCGCCCTGAGGCCCGGCATTGCGCAGCACAAGCACGGTGTCGGGCGAGATGTCGAGATCCTCGTCGTCGATGATCTTCTTCAGCTCGGGATAGCTGTCGGCGACCAGCGCCGGCCCGGCGTGCCGATAAAATTTAGGGTCGCAGGCGGCCGGCTTGATGACCGCGCCATCGGGCGCGAGATTGCCCCGCAGCACGGCCAGCGAGCCCTCGTGATAGACGGGTTTGTCCAGCGGCCGGATGACGTCTTCGTTGTAGATGGCGGCGTCCTCCAGCCCTTCGGTCAGCGGCCGACCGGTGGCGCAGATCGCGCTGTCGTCGAGCTTGCCCACGAGGCGCGACATCAGCGCGCGCAAGCCCCCGGCATAGAAGAAGTCTTCCATCAGATAGTCCTTGCCCGAGGGCCGGACGTTGGCAATGACCGGCGTCGTCCGCCCGATCCGGTCGAGATCGTCGAGCCCCAGCGGCACGCCGGCCCGCCGCGCCATGGCGACCAGGTGAATGATGGCGTTGGTCGAGCACCCCGTCGCCATCGCCACCGTGACTGCGTTCTGCACGGCGGCTTGCGTCATGATTTTGTCGGGCGTCAAATCCTCCCAGACCATCTCGACGATGCGCCGGCCCGCCGAGGCGCACATGCGCTGGTGTCCGGCATCCGCCGCCGGGATCGAGCTCGCGCCCGGCAGCGTCAGCCCCAGCGCCTCGGCGATCGCCGTCATGGTCGAGGCCGTGCCCATGGTCATGCAGTGGCCATAGGAGCGGGCGATGCCCCCCTCCACCCCCAGCCACTGCTCATCGCTGATGGTGCCGGCGCGCCGCTCGTCCCAGTATTTCCAGGCATCGGTGCCCGAGCCGAGCGTAGCCCCCGCATAATTGCCGCGCAGCATCGGCCCCGCCGGGACATAGATGAACGGCAGCCCCATCGAGAGCGCGCCCATCACCAACCCCGGCGTGGTCTTGTCGCAGCCGCCCATCAGCACGGCGGCGTCCGCCGGGTGCGAGCGCAGCAGCTCCTCGGTCTCCATCGCCAGCATGTTGCGGTAGAGCATCGTCGTCGGCTTCACATAGCTCTCCGACAGCGACAGCGCCGGCAGCTCCATCGGAAAGCCGCCTGCCTGCAGCACGCCGCGCTTCACCCATTCGGCGCGGTCGCGAAAATGCATATGGCAGGGCTGGGCCTCGGACCAGGTGTTCAGGATGGCGATGACCGGCTTGCCTTCCCAATCCTCCGGCCCATAGCCCATCTGCATCGTCCGCGACCGGTGCCCGAACGAGCGCAAATCGTCGGGCGCGAACCAGCGCGCGCTGCGGAGTTGCTCTGGCGTCTTCTTCGGCATCGTTCCTGCTCCCTCAGATCGTTCCGGCGGAGGGCGCGCGGGTCGCGGTGGACGGCGCGACCGGCACGTCAGCGGACCCCATCGGCGTCTTCATCGGATGGCCTCCCTTTCGTCGGCCAAAGCATCTGCGGCCGACAGCCCGACCTCTGGTATCAGCATAACCGCGGCGAGACCAAGCGCTTGGGCGCGCATGAAAGCAAGGCCGCGGCGCAGCCACAGCCCGATGACGACCGCCCGGACGAGCCGGCCGGCCCCGAAACGGCGCTACCGCGCCTGCATCTGCTCCAGCAGATTGCGGCGGACCAGGTCGATGTGTATCCGCAGCGTGTAGGCGTATTCGCGATAGCGCGGCGGCACGCGGATGGAGCGCGCCTCGGAGTTGATGCGCTCCAGCCGGTCGAGCAGCTCGCGCAGCCGTTCCGGGGGCAAATCGCTCTCGGCCTCGCGCTCAATGTCCTTCAGCTCGGGATATCTCCGGTAGACCCGCGAATGCATGCGCCAGGCATAGACGCCCGGCAGCAGGCGAAAGAGCGGCAGCAACAGCACGATGATCGGCACCAGCAGCAGCGCAAAGCGGCTGACCTGCGCGCTCATCCAATAGGGCAGCAGCCGCTCGAAGGCGTTGGGCCCGTCGCGCAGCGCCGCGGAGGCCTGGTCGTTGATCGGCAGGTCGAGCCCCTCCGTCGAGGGAAAGATCGGCGCCACGGTCACCAGATCGGTCCCCGAATGGATGCGCTCCGCCGCGCGCACCAGCCGGTTGACCAGGGCGGGATGCAAATCCTCGCGCGCGGCCAGCGCCGCCACCATGGCGACCAGCGGCACGCGCTCGGCCGGGATGCGCCGCGCATAGTTCAGCGCCGCCGGCGGGATGTCCACCATCCGCACGAAGGACAGCCGCCGCGCCAGCGCCTCGGCATCTCGGACCGGCGCCACCTCGACCGCCTCGCTCTCGAAGAGCTGCTCGAGATAGGGCGCGCTGACCGGCGCCACGAACAAGGCCACGTCGGCTTGGCCACGCAGCAGCGCCTCGGCGGCATCGGCCCCGCCGAGCGGCAGCAGCGCGTCGGGCATCAGCTCGACCCGCAGCGCGCGCGCTGCCGCCTGGACCGCGGCCCGCGTGCCGCTGCCCGGCTCGCCCGCGGCGACGCGCAGCCCCGGCCAGGCGACGGGGTCGGCCGCCCCCTCGACCTCGGCGCGGTGGAAGATCCAGAACGGCTCGAGGAACACCGCGGCCAGCGCCTCGACCGGCGCCCCTTTCGGAACGCCGACCCCGCCCTGGAGCAGCGCGGCGTCCGCAAGCCCCTCGGCCAGAAGCCGGGCGTTCTCGACCGACCCCGCGGTGTCGAGGATGGTCAGCTCGATCCCGTCCCGCGCCAGAACGGCGCGATAGCGCTCGGCGATGGCGTGATAGCCGCCGCCGGGCCGGCCCGCGGCCATGCTCAGCGATCGCGGCGGCACGAGGTCGAGAAGCCAGACGAGCGCGCCGATGCTGGCAACGACCGACCCGACGAGCACCGCGGCCAGGAGGTAGAAATGAGTGTCCCGAGGAAATCTCACCGTGTCGCCTCGCCCATGATCACGCACCCGCCGAGAGGTCGCCCGCGACCGCCCGCTGTCCAGGGGTGCGCGCCAGCGCCTGATTCTCGCCGGAGCCGCGCCGCGCTCGAGACGAGCGCGGGCGCGCCGGGCTGCCGACGACCGTGGCGCCCGCCGGCACGTCGCGTGTCACCACGGCGTCCGCGCCGATGACCGAGTTGTCGCCGACCGTCACGCCAGACAGGATCAGGGCGTGGCCGCCAATGTGTGGATCGGCGGCCAGGCTATTGCGTCGGGGTCGGCGCAACCGGCGGCTCGTCCGAGAAATTGCTTCCGGTGTCGTCGGTCCCAGTCGCGGTCCCAGTCGCGGTCCCAGTCGCGGTCCCAGTCGCGGCCCCGCTCGCGGCATCCGATCCCGCTTCCGGCCCCGCTTGCGGAAGGGTCGCCTGCGGCACCGTCTCGCCAAACCCAGTCGTTCCGCTCTCGGCACCGCCCGGCACGGGCTCGGCCGGGATCACGGTCACGTCTGCCGGCGGGGTGCCCGGCGGGATGGTGGTCTTTGGCGGCACGGCGGCGCCCGGCGCCGCGGGCTCGATCGCGTCGATCGGCCCGCGCTCGGGCAGCGGCGCCCACAGGCTCAGCGCAACGCCGGCGACGACGCAGACGACCAGCCCCGCCAGCATGCCCCGAATGAACCCGCCGATGCGAGAGCCGCCACCGTTCGCCATACCGCCACTCCCCATGTCCCTGAGTTCGTCTCACGGGCGCCCCGCCGATAGTCTGCCCGCCCGAGCCTGCCGTCCAGCCGCGCCTTGACGCTCGCGCGTATCCCGGCGCATCTATAGCCGCAAGCGCTTGGGCGCGCCAAGGGCTTGCCGACCAACCCGCCGAGCAAAGCAACGGGACCGATGCTGCTCCTCATCGACAACTACGACAGCTTCACCTGGAACCTGGTGCATTACCTGGGCGAGCTCGGCGCCGAGACGCGCGTCGTGCGCAACGACCAGATGACGGCCGAGCAGGCGCTCGGCCTCGGCGCCGACGCGGTCGTCCTTTCGCCGGGCCCCTGCGACCCGGCGCGCGCCGGCATCTGCCTCGAGCTGATCCGCCAGGCTCCCCAGGACCTGCCGATCCTGGGAGTCTGCCTCGGCCACCAGGCGATCGGCGAGGCCTTTGGCGGCCGGGTCGTGCGCTGCCACGAGATCCTCCATGGCAAGGTCTCGAACATCACGCATGACGATTTCGGGCCCGTTCCGCGCCCTGCCCCAGGGCTTCGAGGCGACCCGCTACCACTCGCTGACCGTCGAGCCCGAAAGCGTGCCGGTCGCCTTGCGCGTCACCGCCCGCAGCCAGTCGGGCGTCATCATGGGCCTCTCGCACCGGTCTCGGCCCGTGCACGGCGTGCAGTTCCACCCGGAGTCGATCCGCACCACGGTGGGCCACGCGCTGCTGCGCAACTTCCTCGAGATCGCCGGCGTCGCACCCAAGGTGACGGCCCCAGAACCGGTGGCATGAGCGACAACCTCAAGCCGCTGATCGGCCGCGCCGCCGCCGGGCCGCTCAGCCGCGACGAGGCGGTCGAGGCGTTCGAGATCATCATGTCGGGCGAGGCGACGCCGGCGCAGATCGGCGGCTTCTTGATGACCCTGCGCGTACGCGGCGAGACAGTGGACGAGATCGCCGGTGCCGCCACCGTCATGCGGGCCAAAGCGGCGCGAGTCCAGGCGCCGCCGGGCGCCATCGACATCGTCGGCACGGGCGGTGACGGCAAGGGCACGCTCAACATCTCGACGGGCGCCGCCTTCGTGGTCGCCGGCTGCGGCGTGCCGGTGGCCAAGCACGGCAACCGCGCGCTGTCGTCACGCTCCGGCGCGGCCGACGCGCTGACCGAGATGGGCGTCAACGTCATGGTCGAGGCCGCAGTCGCCGAGCGTGCGCTCGCCGCCTGCGGCATCTGCTTCATGATGGCGCCGATGCACCATTCGGCCATGCGTCATGTCGGCCCCGCCCGCGTCGAGCTCGGCACCCGCACGCTCTTCAACCTGCTCGGGCCGCTCACCAACCCGGCCGGCGTCCGCCGCCAGCTGACGGGCGCCTTCGCCCCCGGCTTCCTGCGCCCGATGGCCGAGACGCTCGCGGCGCTGGGCTCCGAGGCCGCCTGGCTGGTGCACGGGGCCGATGGCACGGACGAGGTCTCAATCTGCGGCCCGACCCAGGTGGTGGCGCTGGCCGATGGCCGGCTCGAGAGCCGCGAGATCCACCCCGAGGAGGCCGGCCTGCCCGTCCACCCCTTCGAGGACATACTGGGCGGCACGCCCGAGGCGAACGCCGCCGCCTTCCGCGCCCTGCTGGCCGGCCAGCACGGCGCCTATCGCGACGCGGTACTGCTGAACGCCGCCGCGGCGCTGGTCGTCGCCGACCGGGTCAGCAGCCTCGCCCAAGGCGTCGAGATGGCGCGCGAAAGCATCGATTTGGGCGCCGCCCGCGGCAAGGTCGACGCGCTCGCCCGGGCGACCAGCCAGGGCTGACAACACGGGCAGCGGCGCGCTTGCGGCATGGGAATCATGCGCTCGCGGTACGGCTGGATTCCGGGCCCGAGGAACGGTAAGGGGAGCGCATGAACGTCCTCGACCGGATCAAGGTCTACAAGCTCGAGGAGGTGGCCGCCCGCAAGCGCGCGCAGCCCTGGCCCGAGATCGAGGCGGCCGCCCGCGCCGCCCCGCCAGTCCGCCCGTTCCGCGCGGCGCTCGATGCGGCGCATCGCGCCGGCCGCTACGGGCTGATCGCCGAGATCAAGAAGGCGAGCCCGTCCAAGGGCTTGATCCGCGAAGATTTCGATCCGCCCGAACTGGCGCGCGCCTATCGCGAGGGTGGCGCCGCCTGCCTTTCGGTGCTGACCGACGCCCGCAGCTTCCAGGGCGCCGAGTCCTATCTCACCGCCGCAAGGGCCGCCGCCTCGCTCCCCTGCCTGCGCAAGGATTTCCTGTACGACCCCTGGCAGGTCGCCGAAGCCCGCGCCATCGGTGCCGACTGCATCCTGGTCATCCTCGCCTCCGTGTCGGACGCGCAGGCGCAGGAGCTCGAGGCCGCTGCATTCTCCTGGGGCATGGACGTGCTGCTCGAGGTGCATGACGGGGCCGAGCTCGACCGTGCGCTCGGCCTCCGCTCGCCGCTGATCGGCGTCAACAACCGCAACCTCAAGACCTTTGAGGTCTCGCTGGCCACGACCGAGGCGCTCGCCCCGCGCATCCCCGGCGACCGGATGCTCGTGGCCGAAAGCGGCCTTTCCACGCCCGCCGACCTCGCGCGGCTCGCCGGCGCCGGCGCGCGCAGCTTCCTCATTGGCGAGAGCCTGATGCGCCAGCCGGATGTCGCCGCCGCGACCCGCGCCATCCTGGCGGATCCAGTCCCGGCGACGGCATGAGCCGGCTCACGCATTTCGACGAAAGCGGCAACGCGGCGATGGTGGATGTCGGCGACAAGGCCGTCACCGAACGCAGCGCGACCGCCCGCGGCGCGGTCGTCATGGCCGAGGAGACCCTTGCGATCATCCAGCATGGCCGCGCCGCCAAGGGCGACGTGCTCGCCGTCGCTCGGCTGGCGGGCATCATGGCGGCCAAGCGCACGGCGGACCTGATCCCGCTCTGCCATCCCCTGGCGCTGACCAAGGTTTCCGTCGACCTTGTGCCCGCCCCGCCCGACCGCGTCGAGATCGA
Organism: uncultured Alphaproteobacteria bacterium; assembly: GCA_963822985.1. Taxonomy (GTDB): domain Bacteria; phylum Pseudomonadota; class Alphaproteobacteria; order Rhodobacterales; family Rhodobacteraceae; genus Thermohalobaculum. The sequence continues at coordinate 174,542 of CAWGJU010000010.1, forward strand.
GGCGACGGTGCGCGTCTCTGGCCGCACCGGGGTCGAGATGGAGGCGTTGACTGCCGTCTCGGTCGCCGCGCTGACCGTCTATGACATGGTCAAGGCGGTCGACCGCTCCATGCGCCTGACGGAGATCCGCCTGACGCACAAGGAAGGCGGCAAATCCGGCACTTACACGGCCGAATGATCACCGTCTCGGAAGCGCTCGACCGCCTCTTCGCGCTGGTCCGGCCGGTGGGCACCGAGAGCGTGCCGCTGGCCCAAGCCGGCGGCCGCGTGCTCGCCGCTGACGCGGTGGCGCGGCGAACGCAGCCGCCCTTCGCCGCGTCGGCCATGGACGGCTATGCCGTGCGCGCCGCCGAGGCGCAGGCCGGCGCGGCGCTGGCCGTCGTCGGCGAAGCCGCCGCCGGGCGGCGGTTCGGGGCCGCGCTGCCGCCTGGCGCCGCGGTTCGCATCTTCACCGGCGCGCCGGTGCCCGACGGCGCCGACGCCATCCTGATCCAGGAGGACGCCCGGACCGAGGGCGACGGCATCACGGTCGCCGAGGCGCCCGGTGCCGGCGCGCACGTCAGGCCCGCCGGCGGCGACTTCCGCGAGGGCGAGCGGCTGCAGGCACCCCGCCGGCTGACGCCGCGCGACGTGGCACTGCTGGCGGCGATGAACCTGCCCGAGGTCACGGTCGCCCGTCGCCCGGTCGTCGCGCTGATCGCCACCGGCGACGAGTTGGTCCAGCCGGGCGAGGCGCCCGGACCCGACCAGATCGTCAGCTCCAACAATTACGGACTGGCCGCGATGCTGCGGGCGATCGGCGCCGAGCCCCTGCTCTGCCCGATCGCGCGCGACAGCCGCGAGAGCCTGCTGGCGGCGCTGGAGCCCGCGCGCGGCGCGGATTTCATCGTCACCCTCGGCGGTGCCTCGGTCGGCGAGCACGATCTCGTCGCAAGCGTTTTCGGTAAGGCCGGGTTAACTCTCGATTTTTACAAGATCGCCATGCGACCGGGCAAGCCACTGATGGCCGGGCGGATGGGCGACGCTCTGATGCTGGGGCTGCCGGGCAATCCCGTCTCGGCGATCGTCTGCGGCGAGATCTTTCTGCGGCCGGCCATCGAGGCGGCGCAGGGTCTTCCCGCCCGGCCATGCGCCACGCGGACCGCCCGCCTGGCGCATGGGCTGGAGAAGAACGGACCGCGCGAGCACTACATGCGCGCGACGGTCTCGGAGAAAGAGGGCAGAGTGACGATCTTCGAGAACCAGGATTTCGAGCTTGCTGGCGACCTTGGCCCGCGCCAATGCGCTGGTGGTCCGCCAGCCGCACGCCACGGCCGCGCCTGCGGGCACCCCGGTGCATTACATCCCGCTTTAAATCCCGGCGCTTTTTCTTTTGCGTTCCGCAACCCGCGTTGACACAAAGCGGGAACAGTTGTAGAACACCCCCGTCGCACCAGTGCAGGGCGAGAGAGATGCTGACGAAAAAGCAATACGACCTGCTGATGTTCATCCACAAGCGGGTGCAGCGGGACGGCGTTTCGCCTTCCTTCGACGAAATGAAGGCGGCACTCGACCTACGCTCGAAGTCCGGCATTCATAGGTTGATCACGGCACTGGAGGAACGCGGCTTCATCCGTCGGCTGCCGCACCGGGCGCGGGCGATCGAGATCGTCCGCCTGCCCGAGAACCTCGGAGGCCGCGCGCGCGGCGGCTTCCGTCCGGCGGTGATCGAGGGCGATTTCGGCCGGCAGGAGGCGCCTCGGGGCGCGGCCGAGACCCCGGTCAGCCGACGTGACGACCGGGTTGACGACCCTGTGGCGGCCCGCGCGGGCGCCGAGGAGGGCGAAACGCGTAGCGTTCCGCTGATCGGCCGCATCGCCGCCGGCCTGCCGATCGAGGCGCTGCAGCAGGGCGCCGTTCGGATCGGTGTGCCCTCGCTGATGACCTCGTCCTCGGGCGATCACTACGCGCTCGAGGTCAAGGGCGAACTCGATGATCGACGCCGGCATCCAGGAAGGCGACATCGTCGTCGTGCGCAAGCAGAGCACGGCCGACAATGGAGACATCGTCGTGGCGCTGATCGACGATCACGAGGCCACGCTCAAGCGGCTGCGCCGCAAGGGCGGCGCCATCGCGCTCGAGGCGGCGAACCCGGCCTATGGCACGCGCCTCTACCGCAGCGACCAGGTCAAGATCCAGGGCCGCATGGTCGGGCTGATCCGCACCTATTGCTGACGCGCTCGCTGACGCGCTCGATTGGGCTGCCCGGTGGCCGTCATCCTCGCGCAAGCGAGGATCTCATGACAAAGGCACGCAGCTTCCCGCCCGCGCGGGGGGTGACCGGACGCCCTCGCTCGACCTGACTTTGCCTCACGGCGCCCACAGCCGCCCGCGATTGTCGTCGCGGGCGCGACGGATGACCAGCGCGTCGCCCGCGACCGAGATGGCGAGCGCACCGCTGCGCTCGAGGGCGTCCTCGCCGAAATAGATGCAAGGCCCGGACGTCGGACCGCCATTCCGTGCGATCAAAAGCGTGCGCGGCCGGCAGAGCGCGCGCAGGTCCGCGGGCTCGGGCCGGCCGCCCTGCACCTCGAGCCGCCAGCCCTGCGGCAGATCGGCGCTGACCCTGCGCCCCTCGCGCGCAAAGCCGGGACGGGCGGCGGCAACGGCTTGGGCCGCCTGGTCGCCATCGCGCCGCAGCCAGATGCCGGCGGCGAAGCTCTGCGCCTTGCCGGTGTCGAGCGCCCTGCCCTCCGGGCCCATCAGGCCGACCAGCCGCGCGCCCGGGGCGACCAGCAACGCGGGGCGCGGCGGCGCGGTGGCCCAGAGCACGAGCCCGATAGCGACGCCGGCCAGGCCCGCCAGCCGCCAGCGGCCGCGCCAGAGCGCCAGCCACAGCCCGCCGAGTGCGATCCAGCCCAGCACCGCACCGGGCGCCGCCCGCACCGCCTGGTCGGCACCCGGCAGCCCCGCCGCCCAATGAGCGATGACGAGAATCTGCTCGATGCCCGTTCCCATGGCGCGCAGCGCCGGCTCGGCCAGGCCGAGAGGCGCCAGCAGCCCGGCGATGCAAGCGGTCGGCGTGACCCAGACGCTCATCACCGGCAGCGCCAGCAGATTGGCGAGCAGGCTGTAGGGCGCCGTGCGGTTGAAATGGTAGGCGGCGAAGGGCGCAGTCGCAGAGCCCGCCAGCAGGCTCGTGAAGATCATCCCGCCGACATAGATGCCTGCGGCGCGCAGCACCCAACCCGTCCAGCCTCGCTCCGCCCGATCGGTCCGCGCCGGCTCGCGGCCCAGCTGCCAGCGCCGCACCGACTCGTAGCCGGCGATCAGCGCGGCGGTCGCGGCAAAGCTCATCTGAAAGCCTGCGTCGAGCAGGCCGGACGGGCTCAGGACCAGGACGATGGTCGCCGCCAAGGCCAGCGCCCGCAGCGAGATCGCCGGGCGGTCCACGAAGACGGCGACCAGCGCCACCGCGACCATGACGAAGGCGCGCTGCGTCGGCACAGAGGCGCCCGAGAGCGCGAGGTAGCCGAAGCCGGCGAACAGCGCCACGACCGCCGCCGCCTTCTTGGTCGAGAGGTGGTAGGCGGTCCACGGGATCGCGGCCAGGACCAGGCGGGCGATGGCGAAGACGAGCCCCGTCAGGATCGCCATGTGCAGGCCCGAGATGGAAAGCAGGTGCGCGAGGCTCGAGATTCGCAGCGCCTCGTTGTCCGCCTCGTCGATCTCGGCGCGGTCGCCGACGATCAGCGCCGAGGCGATGGCGCCCCGCCGGCCCGGCAGCGCCGCGCTGAGGTCGCGCGAGATGGCGTCGCGGGTGCGGGCCACCCAAAGGCGCAGCCGCTCCAGCACATGCGTCTCGGGCACCGGCGGCAGCACCAGCAGATGGCCGCGACTGAGGCCGATGCCGCCCAGCCGCTCGAAGAAGGCGCGGCGGCGGAAGTCGAAGGCGCCCGGCTCGACGGGCTCGCCATTCGGCATGAGGCTGGAATAGACGCGGACCCGCGCCCCCGGCGAGGGGACGGCGTCGTAGGCCCCGTCGAGCAGCGTCAGGCGCAGCCGGACGGGCGTGTCCTGCGGCTCGACGCCATAGACCACGACCCGGTCGAGCAACAGCCGCGGCGCGCCCGAGGCCGAGCGCGAAACCTGCAGCACGCGGCCCTCGACCGTCTCGCCCATCGGCCAGCGGATCTGCGGCGCCTCGGCCATCCGCGCCGAGAGGATCGCGAGCCCGAAGCCACCCGCCACGGCCAGCACGAGCCAGGCGAGCGCCAGCGCGCCCCAGCCCGCCCGCCGCGCGAGTCCGGTGGCGATCAGCGCGAGCGGGATCAGCCAGGCCAGCGCCCATAGGGGCTCCGGCTCCACCGGCAAGGCGAAATAGGCCCATATCCCGAGCCCGAGGCAGACCGGCAACCAGAGGACGAACCGCCGGCTCTCGTCTTGGTAAAGCTGCTGGATTCGAGGGTAAAGGCGCACCTTGCCCGACCGGCCCTCCTGGACCATAAAGCCCGCCGGATCACCCGCGGGCGGCTCGTTCGACGCCAGGGTGCGCGCCGCAAGTGAAAATTCCGGAAAGGCTTGGCCGACCGATGTCCGAAGTCGTCACCCGTTTCGCGCCGTCGCCGACCGGCTTCCTCCATATCGGGGGGGCGCGGACGGCGCTCTTCAACTGGCTGTTCGCCCGCCACCACGGCGGGCGCTTCCTGCTGCGCATCGAGGACACCGACCGCGCCCGCTCGACGCCGCAGGCGACCCAGGCGATCTTCGACGGCTTGCGCTGGCTCGAGCTCGACTGGGACGGCGAGGCGGTCAGCCAGGCCGCGGGTGTCGAGCGCCATGCCGAGGCGGCGCGATCGATGCTCGAGGCCGGCACCGCCTATCGCTGCTTCGCGACGCCGGGGGAGATCGAGGCCTTCCGCGAGCAGGCCCGCGCCGAGGGCCGGCCGCCGCTTTTCATCAGCCCGTGGCGCGACAAGGGGCCGGGCGACTGGCCGGACGCCCCCTACACCGTGCGCCTCAAGGCCCCGCGCGAGGGAAAGGTCACCGTCGAGGACGCGGTGCAGGGCGCCGTCACCTGGGACGCCGACCAGCTCGACGACCTGATCCTGCTGCGCTCGGACGGCACGCCCACCTATATGCACGCCGTCGTCGTCGACGACCACGACATGGGCATCACCCATGTCATCCGCGGCGACGACCACCTGACGAACGCCGCCCGCCAGTCGCTGATCTACCGCGCGCTCGGCTGGCAGGTGCCGGCCTTCGCCCATTTGCCGCTGATCCACGGGCCCGACGGCGCCAAGCTGTCCAAGCGGCACGGCGCGACCAGCGTCATCGAGTATCGTGATCTCGGCTACCTGCCGGCCGCCGTGCGCAACTACCTGGCCCGGCTCGGCTGGAGCCATGGCGACGACGAGTTCTTCACCGACGCGCAGGCCATCGACTGGTTCGGCCTCGAGGCGGTCGGCCGCTCGGCCGCCCGCTTCGACTTCGCCAAGCTCGAGAGCCTTAACGGTCAGCACATCCGGGCGACCGCGGACGACGATCTCCTGCGTCGGCTCGAGGACCTGCTCGCCGCCCAGTGCCGCCCGCCGCTGGAGGAACGCCGGCGCGCCATGCTGCTGCACGCCATGCCCGGGCTGAAGGAGCGCGCCAAGACGTTGCTCGAGATTTTGGAGATGGCGCACTATATTTTGGCAGGCCGGCCGATCGTGCCCGACGACAAGGCAGCCAAGCATCTTGATGCCGATGCGCGCGCCACTCTGGGCAGATTGACCGTCCGGCTACGTGATGCTAGCGAATGGAAAGCTGGATCCGTCGAAGAGATCGTGCGCTCCTTCGCCGAAGAGGAGCAGGTGAAGCTCGGAAAGGTCGCCCAGCCCCTGCGGGCGGCGCTGACCGGCCGATCTGTAAGCCCCGGTGTCTTCGATGTGATGGAGACGCTCGGCCGGGACGAGACGCTGGCGCGGCTCGACGATGCCGCGAATGACAGCGCCTAGGCTGCCGCCCGGCAGTTCCGTGGCGCTCTGAGACAAGGGGACCATAATGGCCGATACCACCACCCGCACCGCGACGATCACGGTCGATGGCAAGACGTTCGAGACGCCGGTCTATGACGGAACCATCGGGCCGTCGGTGATCGACGTCCGCCGGCTGTATGCCGAGCTCGGCATGTTCACCTACGATCCGGGCTACACCTCCACAGGGTCATGCCAGTCGACGATCACCTATATCGACGGCGAGAAGGGCGAGCTGCTCTATCGCGGCTATCCGATCGAACAGCTGGCGGAAAAGAGCCACTATCTCGAGGTCTGCTACCTGCTGCTCTATGGCGAGCTGCCGAGCGCCGCCCAGCTCGAGGATTTCGAGGGCCGGGTGACGAAGCACACCATGCTGCACGAGCAGATGCAGTACTTCTACCGCGGCTTCCGGCGCGACGCCCACCCGATGGCGGTGGTCTGCGGCGTCGTCGGCGCGATGTCGGCTTTCTATCACGACTCGACCGACATCAACGATCCCTGGCAGCGCGAGGTCGCCTCGATCCGCATGATCGCCAAGCTGCCGACGATCTGCGCCTGGGCCTATAAATACGCGATCGGCCAGCCTTTCGTGTACCCGCGCAACGACCTCGACTACGCATCGAACTTCCTGCACATGTGCTTTTCGGTGCCGTGCGAGGAATATGTCGTGAACCCGGTGCTGGCGCGCGCCATGGACCGGATCATGACGCTGCACGCCGACCACGAGCAGAACGCCTCGACCTCGACGGTGCGGCTGGCGGGATCGAGCCAGGCCAACCCATTCGCCTGCATCGCGGCGGGCGTCGCCAGCCTCTGGGGGCCGGCGCATGGCGGCGCCAACCAGGCCTGCCTCGAGATGCTGAAGGAGATCGGCTCGCCCGACCGGGTCGACGAGTTCATCAAGCGCGCCGAGGACAAGAACGACCCTTTCCGCCTGATGGGCTTCGGGCACCGCGTCTACAAGAACTATGATCCTCGCGCCAAGGTCATGCAGCAGACCGCCAAGGAGGTGCTCGAGCTGCTCGGCGTCGAGAACAACCCGATCCTGCAGACCGCCCAGGCGCTGGAGAAGCGCGCGCTGGAGGACGAGTACTTCATCTCGAAGAAGCTCTACCCCAATGTCGACTTCTACTCGGGCATCATCCTCGAGGCGATGGGCTTCCCGACGGCGATGTTCACGCCGATCTTCGCGCTCAGCCGCACGGTCGGCTGGATCGCGCAGTGGAAGGAGATGATCGAGGACGAGCACGCCAAGATCGGCCGGCCCCGCCAGCTCTATGTCGGCGCGCCGCAGCGCGACTATACCGAGGTGGAGAGCCGCGCTTAGCCGAACCGGAAGACCGGGCGGGCGGAACCGCCCACCCTATGGCTCCGCCCTATGGCTCGGCGCCGGCCCTGCGGCGCTGGAGGAAATCGAGAACCGATCGCGCCGCCCGCTCGTCCGGCGGCGCGCCATGGCGGCCGAGCGCGGCCATCGCCTGGTCGAAGGCGGCGCGCTGGCTTTCGGCCGCTTGCGGGTCCGCCAGCAGCCGGCCGACCGCTCCGGCGAGGTTCGCGGCCGTGCAGCGCTCCTGCAGGAACTCGGGCACCGCCTTATGGCCGACCACGAGGTTGACCAGGGTCGCCGTGTCGACCCGGATTAACCTCCGGACGATGGCGGCCGTCAGCGGGCTCGCGCGGTAGGCGACCACCATCGGCACGCCGAGGGCCGCGATCTCGAGCGTGACGGTGCCCGAGGTGCAGAGCGCCGCGTCGGCGGCGGCCATCGCCAGCCGCCGCTCGGCATCCGGCGCGTCTGGCGGCACCGCGTTCACCGGCGGCGGCAAGGTGGCGAGCCCGGCCCCCACCGCGCCGGCGACATCCTCGGCAACCGGGCAGACGATCGCGAGCGCCGGGTCCTCGGCGCGCAGCCGGGCGATCGTGTCCAAATAGATCGGCAGCATCCGCCCGACCACGCCCTGGCGCGAGCCGGGCGCCAGCAGCAGTACGGGCCGGTCCGCCAGCCCGTGCGCCTCGCGATAGCCCTGGACCTCGGCGGCCGACGGGCGCGGACGGGCGGCCGCGGGGTGGCCGATGAAATCGCAGCTCATGCCGGCGGCGTGCATGTAAGGCGGCTCGAAGGGCAGCAGCGCCAGTACGTGGTCGACATGGCGCGCCATCTTGGCCGCCCGGCCGGGGCGCCATGCCCAGACCGAGGGTGCCACATAGTGGATCACCGGCAGATCCGGCAGCTGGCGCCGGGCGGACTTGGCCACGCGCAGCGAAAAGTCCGGGCTGTCGATCGAGATCAGCGCATCCGGCCGCTGCGCGACCACGTCCCGCGCCGTCTGGCGGATGCGGCGGAGCAGATTGGGCAGGCGCGGCAGGACTTCGGTCACGCCCATGACCGAAAGCTCGCCCATGTCGAACAGCGGCTCCAGCCCCGCCGCCATCATGTCGCGCCCGCCAATGCCGGCGAAGTCGGCCGGCCCCTGCGCCTGCAGCGCCCGCATCAGCCCGCCGCCCAGCCGGTCGCCGGAAGCCTCGCCGGCGATGATGTAGAACCGGCTTGCGCCGCCGAGAAGTCATCTAGCCGGCACCCCGTCGCCGCCCCAAAAGGCGGAAAGCGGCCTACGGCGGGGCGGGGCGCGCAAGACCGGCTCGGTGCGCTGCTCCGCCACAGAACGCATCACTTCGACCATGCCGCGAGCTCCTCGGGCGATGCGCCGTAGACGAAGAGCCCCGCGCCGTCGGCGGCCGACCGCGTTGCCGCCGCGTCCAGCAGCACCGTCTCTCCCGCCGCCGCCACGATGCCGTTGAGGCCCGCGCGCGCCGCGCCGGCGACCGTTTCGGGCCCGATGGCGGGCAGGTCGAGCCGGCGGTCCTGGCCAGGCTTCGGCCCCTTGTAGAGCACGCCCGCGGGCGGCGGCGCCGCGGCCCGCCGGTCGGACGGCAGCTCGGCCAGGCGCGAAAGCATCAGGTCGGTGCCCTCGATCGCCTCGACCGCGAGGCAGAGCCCGCGGCGACCACGGCCCCCTGGCCGACGTCGAGCGGCCCGAGGGCGGCGACGATCCGCGCCGCCATGGCGGCGTCCCCGCGGTCCCGGTCGCTCGGGCCCCGTGCGCCGAGCGCGCCCTTCGGCACCAGCGCCTGGCCGCCCAGCACGTCGTGCGGCCCGAGCATGACCATGCCCTCGTCCTCGAAGACGCCGGCAAAGCCGCGCAGCATGGCGTCGTCGCCCCGCCGCAGCAGCGCGAAGGCGCGCGCGGCGATCGACGAGCGCCTTGAGGTCGGCGCGCCAGGGGCGGAGCCGTGGCCGGGTCATGGCGCCCGGCAAAGACGGCATGCGTGGCGTCGGCGGCGCGCAGCGCGCGAAACAGGCGCCCGGCCTTTTCGAACTCGTGGTGCTGATGCGGGTGCGCGGTCATCCAAGGCTCGAAGCAGCCCTGGAAGATCACCAGCAGGTAGGGCAGCCCGGCCGCCGCGCGCGCCTCTGCGATCCGTCGCGGCAGCGCGCCCCGGCCGGCGATGATGGCGAGCGGCGTCGGCGGGCCGGCCGCCCTGCCGCCATCATGCATCGCGCGGCGTGCAGAAGTTCCGGCTGGTGTCGGCCAGGATGAAGGCGACCATCTCCTGCACCGGCGCCGCATCGGGATGGCGCTGGCCGGCGGCCGCCGCCCGCTCGTGCAGCGAGCCCGGGCCGTAGAAGACCTCGCGATAGGCATCGCGCAGGGCGCGGATCGTCTCGCGGTCGAAACCGCGCCGGCGCATCCCGATGATGTTGAGCCCGCCGAGCTCGGCCCGGTTGCCGATGACGGTGCCGAAGGGGATCACGTCCTTCTCGACGCCGCTCATCCCGCCCACCATCGAATGCGCGCCGATGCGCACGTACTGGTGCACGGCGCAGAGCCCGCCCAGAAAGGCGAAATCGCCGATCTCCACATGGCCGGCCAGCGTCGCGTTGTTCGCCATGATGACGTTGTCGCCCAGCTGGCAATCGTGCCCGACATGCGCGCCCATCATGAACAGGCCGCCATCGCCGACCCGCGTCGTCAGGCCGCCGCCGGTGGTGCCGGGGTTCATGGTGACGTGCTCGCGGATCATGTTGCGGGCGCCGATCTCCAGATACGAGATCTCGCCCGCGTATTTCAGATCCTGCGGGCGATGCCCGATCGAGGCGAAGGGCCAGATGCGCGTGCCCGTGCCGATCCGCGTGTGGCCCGCCACCGCGACGTGACTGACCAGCTCGACACCATCCCCGAGCTCGACATCGGGGCCCACCACCGAATAGGGACCGATGCGAACGCCCGAGCCGATGCGCGCTCCCTCTTCGACGATCGCCGTCGGATGGATCTGCGTCACGCGTCGCCACCGCGCCGCCGGTCGTCGCCCGTGATGATCATGGCGGAATACTCGGCCTCGGCGACGGTCTCGCCCCGCACGATGCCCTCGCCCCAGAACTTCCAGACCTTGCCGCGGCCGCGCAGGATCTTGACGTGCAACTCCAGCACGTCGCCCGGCACGACGAGCTTGCGGAAGCGCGTCTTGTCGAGCGTCATGAAATAGACGAGCAGGCCCTGATCGATCAGATCGAGCGTGTCGACGACCAGCACGCCGGCCGTCTGGGCCATTGCCTCGACGATCATCACGCCCGGCATGATCGGCTTTTCGGGGAAGTGGCCCTGAAAGAATGGCTCGTTGTTGGTGACGTTCTTGACGCCGACGGCGCTCTCGTTCCGCTTGATCTTCTCGACCCGGTCGATCAGCAGGAACGGATAGCGGTGCGGGATCATCCGCTTGATGCGCGCGAGGTCGGCGGTTGTCTCGGATTCAGCCATTGCCCCCGCCCGATCCGTCCGAGCCCACGCTTTTCGCCTGCTTAACGTGCGACCGGGTCAGGTCAAGCATCATTGCCTGGCGCGCGGCGCGGCCGGTGCCGCCTCGCCGCCGGCGTCAGGGGACGATGCCGGTGCGGAGAGGCCTTGCGCCGGCAGCTCGGCAAGCGGCACCGACAGATCCACCTCGGGCGCGTCCGGCGAGGGCCCCTCGGCGTCGAAGAGCTCGATCGCCCGGTCGGTCAGATCGAAGGCAGGATCGACGGCCAGCACCTGCTCGGCATTGACGACCATCCGCGCCCCCGCCTCGATCCGCAACCGCTCCATCAACCCCGGCAGCGCTGCCACGATCGCGGCCCTGGCCTCCTGAAAGCCCTTTTGCAGCAGGGCGGCACGTTCCTGGGCGATGCGTCGCGCCGCCCGGACGCGCTGGTCGAAATCGGCGATCCGCGCCTCGAACGCCGCGTCGGCGACCTGGCCGCGCAGCCGCGTCAGCTCCTCCTCCTCCTCGGCGAACTGCACCTTGGTGGCGTCGATCTGCCCCTGCAGGCGCTCGGTCATCTCCTCCTCGGCATCGCGCAGCCGGCGCGACGCCCGGGCCTCGCGCAAGATGCGCTCGCGCGAGACGACGACGATTTCGGGCGCGGACTGTCCCTGCGCGCGCGCAGCGGGGCCTGTCAGCGCCGCGAGCCCCAATCCGCCGGCCAGCAGGCGGCGCCGCGACGGGTGCCTCTCTCGCTGCCGCATCCGCGATCAGAACCGGGTGCCGATCGACAGCCGGAACAGCTCAGACTTGTCATAGTCCTCTTCGATGATCGGCGTGCCCAGGCTCAGCTCCAGCGGGCCGAACGGCGTATCGACGAACAACAATCCGCCGACCGCGACGCGCGGATAAGCCGAGGTGTCGATGGGCAGCCCGTTCGCGCCGATCGGGTCGCCGTTGACGCTCCACAGCGTGCCCGCATCGACGAAGACGCCGCCATAGACGCCGAGTTCTTCCGGCAGGCCCAGCGGAAACGAGACCTCTAGCCTCGTGGCGAGCCGGTAATTGCCGCCGAGCGCATCATCGGTCACCGTGTCACGTGGCCCCACGCCAAAAGGCGCAAAGCCGCGCAGGCTGGCGCCGCCCAGGAAGAAGCGGTCGTTGACGCGCACTTCGTCGCCGCCATAGCCGAAGACGGCGCCGAACTCGAACTCCAGGCTGGCGATCACCTCGTCGTCGAAGAACCCGGCCCAGGTCTTGGCCGAGCCTTCCTGTCGGACGAAGCGCTGGCCGCCAAGCCCGGCCAAGTCCTGATCGAGCGTCAGCAGATATCCGCCCGACGGCTCGATCGGATCGCTCCGCTGGTCGTAGGTCAGCCCATAGCCGATGGCAGAGGTCGTGTAGACGCCCTCATCGGCCTGCAGCGCGGGCGAGGCGTCGTCCCTGACCTGGACATCCTCGCGGCTGAACGCATAGCGCGTCGTCAGCCGGGTGTCCTCGCCGAGGGGGAAGCCCAGCGTCGGGCTGAAGCCGAGCCGCTTGATGTCGAAGTCGTTGTTGTCGCTCACCTGCTGGTCGATGTAGAAGGCGCGGAACCCGGCCGAGAGATCGCGGTCGAGGAAGCGCGGCTCGACGAAGTTAAAATCGTAGACCTGCGTGTCGCCGGCGGCGGTCACCTGGACGTTCACGATCTGGCCGCGACCCAGGAAGTTCCGCTCGGTCAGCGCGATGTTGCCGATCGGGCCGGCGCTCGACGAATAGCCGATGCCGAAGGACAGCGAGCCCGTCGGTTTCTCCTCGACCTGCACCTTGAGAACGGCCCTGTCCTCGCTGCTGCCAGGCTCGGTGGCGATCTCGACCTTGTTGAAGTAGTTGAGCGCCCTGATGCGCCGCTGCGACTCGCGGATCTCAGTGGCGTTGAACGGATCGCCCTCGACCAGCTCGATCTGGCGGCGGATGACGCGGTCCAGCGTCTGCGTGTTGCCCTCGATGTCGATACGTTCGACAAAAACGCGCGGCCCCTCGACGACCTCGAAGGTGATGTCTATCGTGCGGTCTTCGGTGTTCTTGTCGGCACGCGGCCGTATCTGAACGAAGGCGAAGCCCCGCTCGCCGGCCAGGTCCGTCATGTCGTTGACGATCTCCTCGACCTGGCTGGCGTCGTAGACGTCGCCCGTCAGGTCTTCGGGGATCAGCGCCTCGAAGTCGGCCGGCTCCAGCCCTCGGGCGGAAACCTCGACATCGAGCTCGCCGAAGCTGTACTGCTCGCCTTCATTGACCGTGAAGGTGATGAAAAATCCCTTGCGGTCCGGCGCCAACTCGGCCGTTGCCGACAGCACCGTGAAGTCGGCATAGCCCCGCTCGAAATAATAGTTGCGCAGCAGCTCTCTGTCGAGCTCGAGCCGGTCCGGGTCGTAAACGTCCGTGGTCGTCAGGAAGGACAGAAGGCCCGTCTCCGAGGTTTCGATGACGCTGCGCAGCCGGCGATCCGAATAAATCTGGTTGCCGACGAAATCGATCGCGCTGACGCCGGTCAGGTTGCCTTCGTTGATCTCGAAGACCAGGTCGACCCGGTTCTCCGAGCGCTCGATGATGACGGGCTCGACCTCGGCGCCGTATCGGCCGGTGCGGCGGTAGACCTCGACGATCGCCTGCGCGTCGGCCTCGGCCGCCGAGATCGTGAACGGCAGGCGGGGGCGCAGGCTGATGATGCGCTGCAGGTCCTCGTCGCTCAGGGCATCATTGCCCTCGAAGGCGATCTGGTTGATCGACGGGTTCTCGATCACCTCGACGATCAGCTGGTTGTTCTCCGGGATGATCTGCACGTCTCTGAAAAGGCCGGTGTCGAAGAGCCGTCGCACGGCCCTGTTCAGATCCTCGGGGGTGACCCGCTGGCCCGGGCGCAGGTCCATATAGGCCAGGATGGTCTCGGCCTCGATCCGCCGGTTGCCGCGGATGACCACCGATTGCTGGCCGGCCGGGGCCTGGGCGATGACGGGCGCCTGGGCGAAGGCGGGCGCGGATCCAAATGTCGCCGCCACGATGCCAGGCAAGATGAGAGCGGCAGACAGCAAGGCGCCGCAGGCGCCCCGATGCCACGGTAGCGAGGCAAATCCCATCTCAACTCCCCGCCGCCCGCCGGACCGTTTTTCCGGTTCTCGCACGCACGGCCTGTCCCGTTTATGAGGTCTCAGCCCTGACCCAGCCAGGCTCCGAGGCCGAGATCGTTGTTAAAGGTCACATATACCATAAGCAACAGCAGAAGGGAGAGCCCCGCCATCGTGCCATAGCGCACCACGATCTCGTTGTTGGGCTTACCCCTGATCGCCTCGGCCAGGTAGAAGACGAGGTGCCCGCCATCCAGCACCGGGATGGGAAAGAGGTTCAACAGCCCGATGGCGGTCGAGACGAAGCCGACGAAGAACAGGAACTGCAGCGCGCCCTGGCTTGCTGCGTCGGCCGAGTGCTTGGCGATGCCAATCGGGCCCGAGAGCTGGCTGGTATCGGCGCCGTGCAGCAGCATCTCCTTGATGTAGAGCACCGTGTCGGCGACGATCCGCCAGACGCGGGTCACGGCGTATTCGGCGGCATCGCCGGCCGTCGATGGCACCATGATCGGCTCGACGCCCACATCCTGCATGGCGATGCCGAGGAAGGGGATCTCCTGGAGCTCGCCCGTTTCGGGGTGCACCCTTTCGCGCAACTTTGGCGTGAAGGTCAGGTCCAGCACCTCGCCGTCGCGCCGGATCGTAAAGGCCACCGGCTCGCCTCGCGGCAGGTCGGCGATGGCCAGCTGCACCTCGCGAGCCGAATTGACCGGCGTGCCGTCGATCTGAAGCAGCCGGTCGTTTGGCCGCACGCCGGCGCCGATCGCGGCACCATCGGCCGTCAGCCCGGTGACGATCGGCGGGCTTGCATAGCGCGCCTCGATCTCGACGGGCTGGCCGCCGCGCTCGACCACCACGTCCGTCGGCGTGCCGTTGGTGCGCGACAGCGCGTCGATCACCTCGGCGAATGTCGCCGTCTCGACCCCGCCGACCCGCAGCACGCGGTCGCCCGCCTCGAGGCCTACGACATCCTCCTGCCGGTCGGGGTGGATCTCCGCGATCACCGGCTCGTCCGACGCCTTCTCGCCGGCCAGGCCGATCGCGAAGAAGATGACGAGGGACAGCAGGAAATTGGCCACCGGCCCGGCGAGGACGGTCAGCGCCCGCCGCCAGAGCGCGGCGTTGTGAAAGGCGTGCGGCCTTTCGCCCGGCGCGAGATCGGCGTCGTTCGCCTTGCCCGCGCTCGCCGGGTCCATGTCGCCGAGGAATTTCACATAGCCGCCGAGCGGCAGGGCGGCGACCTGCCACCGGGTGCCGACCTTGTCGGTCCGCGACCAAAGCACCTTGCCGAAGCCGATCGAGAACACCTCGGCCCTGATCCCGCACCAGCGGCCGACCAGCAGGTGGCCAAGCTCGTGCACCGCGACCACGATCGAAAGGACCACGAGGAACGGCAGGACCCAGACCAGGAGCGGTCCTAGGAGGGGAATGCCGCCGATCAACTCCATGACCATCACCTGAACCCCTACCGGATACGCTGCTCGATCAGGGCCCGGGCCCTGACCCTCGCCTGCCTGTCGGCGTCGAAGACGTCGTCGAGACTGTCGGCGACGCTCCCATTATCTACGATCGCGACCGTGTCCTCAACAAGGCCGGCCATGTCGAGAAAACCGATCTGCCCGGCAATGAAGCCGTCGAGCGCCACCTCGTGCGCGGCATTGAGGATGCAGGGCGCCAGGCCGCCCGCCCGCAGCGCCTCGCGCGCAAGCCGCAGCGCCGGGAAGCGGGTCTCGTCAGGCGCGTCGAAGTCCAGCCGCGCCAGGCGCGCGAAGTCCAGCCGCTCGACCGGCAGATGCGGCCGGTCCGGCCAGCCCAGCGCATAGCCGATGGCGACGCGCATGTCGGACGGCCCGAGATGCGCCAGGATCGAGCCGTCGGCATAGCCGACCATCGAGTGGATGATCGACTGGCGGTGCACGACGACCTCGATCTGGTCGGGATCGACGCCGAAGAGGTGCCCCGCCTCGATCATCTCCAGCGCCTTGTTGAACATCGAGGCCGAGTTGATCGAGATCCGCGCGCCCATCGACCAGTTCGGGTGCGCGACCGCCTGCTTGGGGCTGGCCGCGGCCATCTGCTCCAGCGTCCAGGTCCGGAAAGGGCCGCCGCTTGCCGTCAGCAGCAGGCGCTCGATCGGCGCCTTGCCCCCGGCTCCGTTCTGGCCGGCGACAAGCTGGAAGATCGCGTTGTGCTCGCTGTCGACGGGCAGGAGGTGCGCCCCGGCCCGCGCCACCTCGGCCAGGAACAGCGTGCCCGCGGCGACCAGGCACTCCTTGTTGGCGAGCGCGACGGTGGCGCCCTGCCGGACGGCGGCGAGCGTCGGCCGCAGGCCCGCGGCGCCGACGATCGCCGACATCACCCAGTCGACCGGTCGCGAGGCCGCTTCCTCCAGCGCCTCGGGCCCGGCGCCGGCCTCGACCCCGCTGCCCGCGAGCGCCTCGCGCAGCGCGCCAAAGCGGGCGGGGTCGCTGGTGACCGCGACCTCGGCGCCGAGCCGTCGCGCGACCTCGGCCAGTCCCGTAACGTTCGCGTTGCCCGTGACCGCGACGACCTGGAAACGGTCACGGCCGAGCGACTCGAGCACGCTGACCGTGCTCGCACCGATGGACCCGGTCGCGCCGAGTATGCTGATCCGCCTCTTCATCGCCAGGTCACATAGCGCGGCTCACCAGACGAAAACAGCCTGATCCCGCGTGAACGTGACCAGGGCGGCAACCAGGATCGCCGCCATATGGCCGTCAAGGCGATCGAGCAGCCCGCCATGGCCGGGAACCAGCGTGCCGGCGTCCTTGACGCCGAAATGCCGCTTCAGCGCGGATTCGGCCAGGTCGCCCGCCTGCGCCAGCAATGCCGCGATCGCAGACACGGTGCAGACCTGGTAAAAATATGTGCCCGTCGTCGCCCAGCTGAAGACGCCGCCGACCAGGAAGGCGAGCAGGATGCCGCCCAGCAGCCCGGCCCAGGTCTTGTTCGGGCTGACGGCCGGCCAGAGCTTGGATCCGCCGATCGTGCGCCCGGCGAAGTAGCCGCCGACATCGGCGGCGATGACGACGATCGCCGCCCAGATGATCGACAGGAAGCCGTAGGACTCGACCCCGCGCAGCGCGACAAAGGCCATCGCGGCCCCGCCGATATAGATCGCGCCGGCAACCGCCCAGCGACCCGCCCTTTCGCGGCCCCGCTGCGCATCCCAGGCATAGCCCGCGAGCGCGAGGCCGATCAGCAGCAGGGCGCCCGCCCATGCCACGCCGAAATAGACCGCAAGCACGCCCGCGACGGCGGCGACCGCGTAAGGCGCGGCGTCCATGCCGGCGGGCCGGCCGTCATGCGCCGTGATCGACCGCCATTCCAGGATCATGGCGAGCGCGGCCAGGGCGGCCAGCAGGGCAATCCATATGCCGCCCAGCCAGATGCAGAGCAGCGCCACCGCGCCGACGGCCAGCGCCGAGATCAGCCGCAGCCGCAGATCCGCGAATTTGCCCGAAAGATCGGCGATGCTCGGCATGCGGCCTGCGATCTCAGACCGCGGTCACGGCACCGAAGCGCCGCTCGCGGCGCCCGAAGGCTGCGACAAGCTCGGCCAGCTTCTCGGCCGTGAACTCGGGCCAGCGCTCGTCGACAAAGGCGTATTCGGCATAGGCCGCCTGCCAGAGCAGGAAGTTCGACAGCCGGTGTTCGCCAGAGGTGCGGATCACGAGATCCGGATCGGGCATGTCGGCCGTCTCCAGCGCGCCGGAGATCGCCGCCTCGTCGATGTCCTCGGGCGAGAGCCGGCCGGCGGCGACCTCGCGGGCCAGCCGTTGCGCCGCGCACACCAGCTCGGCGCGCGAGCCGTAAGAAAGGGCGACCTGGATCGTCGAGACCGTTATTGCCGGCGGTCCGCTCCTCGAGCTGCGCCATCAGGCGCTGCAGATCCGTCGGCATCCGCTCGCGCTGGCCGATGAAGCGCACGCGAAAATTGGACCGGTCGATCTCGTCAACCTCGCGCAGCGCATAGCGACGGAACAGGCTCATCAGAACCTTGATCTCGTATTCCGGGCGCCGCCAGTTCTCGGTGGAGAAGGCGAACAGCGTCAGCACCTCGATGCCGAGCTTGGGGGCGGCGGTGACGATCTCGCGCACGCGCTCGGCGCCGCGATGGTGGCCATAGGTGCGGGGGCGGCCGCGTTCCACCGCCCAGCGGCCGTTGCCGTCCATGATGATGGCCACGTGCCGGGGGACCCGGGGCGTGTCGCTGGTCATTCTCAGTTCCCGTTGCCAGTGGTGCGGCCTGCGCCTTGCCGAGCCCCCTGGCGGCAGACGTGCAGGCCGCCTTAGACCTGCATGATTTCCTGCTGCTTCGCCTCCAGGGCGGCGTCGACCTTGACGATGGCCGCGTCGGTGAGTTCCTGTATCTCGTCGTGGTAAAGTTTCTGTTCGTCCTCGGACAGGCCCTCGGCTTTCGCCCGCTTGATCTTGTCCATGCCGTCGCGCCGCACGTTGCGGATGGCGACGCGGGCGTGCTCGGCGTATTGCCCGGCAACTTTGGTGAAATCGCGGCGGCGTTCCTCGTTCAGCTCGGGAATCGGCAGCCGCAGCAGCGTGCCCTCGACGACCGGGTTGATGCCGAGGCCCGAGGACCGGATCGCCTTTTCCACCTTGCCAACCATCGACTTGTCCCAGACGCTGACCGTCACCATGCGCGGCTCGGGCACGTTGATGGTGGCGAGCTGGTTGACCGGCATGTTCGCGCCATAGGCGTCGACCGTGATCGCGTCCAGCATCGAGCCCGAGGCGCGCCCGGTGCGCAGCGAGGCAAGGTCGGTCCGCAACGAGGCCAGCGCGCCTTCCATCCGGCGCTCGATGTCGTCGAGGTCGATCTCGGTATCGCTCATGTCAGTGGATTGCTTTGTCATGTCATTTCACCCCCGCCGGGCCGCAGTCACGCCCCGACCTGGGTGAATTTTCCCGTCCCGAACAGGACCTGGGTCATGGCGCCCGGCTGCTGGAGCGAGAAAACCACAATCGGCAGGTCGTTGTCACGCGCCAAAGCGATGGCCGAGGCGTCCATCACCTTGAGATTCTTGGTCAGAACCTCGTCATAGGTGACGCGCTCGTATCGCCGCGCATTCGGGTTCGCATGGGGGTCGCTGTCATAGACGCCATCGACCTGCGTGCCCTTGAAGATGGCGTCGCAACTCATTTCCATCGCGCGCAGTGTCGCCGCCGTGTCCGTTGTGAAATAGGGATTGCCGGTTCCGGCTGCGAAGATGACGACGCGACCCTTCTCCAGATGCCGGATGGCGCGCCGGCGGATATAGGGTTCGCAGACCGTGTCCATCGGGATCGCCGACAGCACGCGCGTGTGGATGCCCAGATCCTCGAGCGCCGACTGCATGCCGAGCGCGTTCATCACCGTCGCCAGCATTCCCATATAGTCGGCCTGCGCCCGCTCCATGCCCTGGGTGGCGCCATAGAGCCCGCGAAAGATGTTGCCGCCGCCGATGACCAGGCAGATCTGGATGCCGAGATCGAAGGCGCGCTGGATCTCGCGGGCGACGCGCTGCACCGTCGGCGGGTGCAGGCCATAGCCTTGGTCGCCCATCAGCGCTTCGCCGGAAATCTTCAGGAGAACCCGCGGGTAGAGCGGCGGGTCGCTCGGCAACTCGGCGCCTTGGACCTCGGCGGCGTCTGACATGCACGACTCCCTCGGACACCTCGCGCCGGCCTTATGTCGGATCAGGCGGACGCGCGCAAGCACGGGTGCCGAGGCGCAATCTTCAACCGTCGGTTGCCAGGCCATTCGTTACCCGGCGCGCAGGTCAGGCGGCGTAAGCGACTTCCTGCCGCAGGGCGGGGCGCGCGAGCCATTCGAAATAGAGCGCGCGAAGGCGTTGCGCGACCGGCCCCGGAGCGCCGTTCGAGAACACCCGGTCGTCCACCCGGGTGACCGGCACGACGCCGCCGCCGGTGGTCGAGAGAAAGACCTCGTCCGCCTCGAGGAACTCGGCCAGCGGCACCGGCCGGCGCTCGGTGGCGAGCCCGACCTCCTCGCACATCTCGAGCACCGTGCGACGGGTCAACCCATGCAGCACCCCATGCTCCGAGGTCACGACCCGGTCGCCCTTGAGCGCGAAGGCGTTGAAGCCCGGCCCCTCGGTGACGTTGCCCTGGTGGTCGAGCATCAGCACGGTCTCGAAGCCGCGATCCTTGGCCTCGAACAACCCTTGGGTGAAGTCGCCCCAATGGTAGTTCTTGGCGCGCGGATTGACCGAATCCTCGGGGATGCGGCGGACGTCCTTGGCGATCCAGACGCTGGCGCCGGCCTCGGCGACCTCCGGTTTGATCACGTGGATATAGGGCACGCACCAGGCATAGAAGTGGTTGGCGCAGGCCCGCGGATCGCGGTTGCCGTAAACGAGCGGCGCGCCACGCGAGGCGACCATCGCGACATAGGCGCGGCGGAGCCCTGAGCGCGCGACGATGGCATGGCAGGCGGCGCGGATCTCCTCGGCTCCCATGCCGATGTCGAGCCGCAGCGCCGCAATCGAGGACTGGAACCGCCCGATATAGTCGTCCAGCCGGAAGAAGCCGCCGTCCCAGACCGGGGCCACGTCATAGGTGATGTCCGAGCGCGTCACGCCCCAGTCGGTGACGCCGATCTTGGCCTCGTCGATCGGCACCACCTCGCCCTTCATCCAGGCGGCGCCCTTGGACCAGTCCGTCATGCTCTCCTCCCGTTGCGCCAGCGTCAGGGGACCAGTTCGTCCGGCGCCATCATCAGGTGCAACTCGTCGCCATCGTAGGGGTGCGCCCGCGCGACGGCCTCGTTGAAGGTGATGCCCAGGCCCGGCTCGCGCGAGGGGATGACATAGCCCTCCTCCCAGTGCACGCCGCTCACGATCTGCCCGTGAAAGCCATCCCAGCGCTCGATCAATTCGAGGATCAGGAAGTTCGGCACGCAGGCGGCCAGCTGGACGTTCGCCGCGCCCTCCACCGGGCCGGCATAGAGATGCGGCGCCATCTGCGCGTAATGCGCCTCGGCCATGGCGGCGATCTTCTTGGCCTCGAGGATGCCGCCGACGCGGCCGAGCGCCGGCTGCAGGATCGAGGCCGCCCCGCAGGCGAGCACCCGGGCGAACTCCCACTTCGTGCACAGCCGCTCGCCCGTCGCGATCGGGACCGAGGTCGCGCGGGCCACCTCGGCCATCTGCTCGGGCATCTCGGCGGGCACCGGCTCCTCGAACCAGAGCGGGTCGTAAGGCTCGATCCGGCGCGCCAGCCGCTTTGCGCCGGAGGTTGTGAACTGGCCGTGCGTGCCGAAGAGCAGGTCGGCGCGGTCGCCCACCGCCGCGCGCAGCGCCCGGCAGAACGCCTCGGACCGATCCAGATCCTCCATGCGCGGCTGGTGCGCGTCATAGACGGTGTAGGGCCCCGCCGGGTCGAACTTCAGCGCCGTGAAGCCCATCGACAGGTATTCGGCCGCCCGCTCGGCCGCGAGGTCGGGGTCGTTGTAGACGTTCTTCTCGGCCACGCTGTAGGTGTCGCCCGCGTCGGGATAGAGATAGGTGTAGCTGCGGATCCGCTCGCGGCAGCGCCCGCCCAGCAGATCGTAGACGGGTTTTCCCGCCGACTTGCCGATAATGTCCCAGCAGGCGATCTCGAGCCCGCTCAAGACCCCGACCAGCGAGGGGTCGGGGCGCAGCGAATAGCCCGAGCCATAGGTCAGCCGCCACAGATGCTCGATCCGATGCGGGTCGGCCCCCTCGAAATACCGGGCGAAGACGTCGCGCACCATCGCCGCCACCGTGTGCGGGCCGAAGCTCGCCGCATAGACCTCGCCGATGCCCGTGATCCCGTCATCGGTGACCAGCTTGACGAATATGAAATAGCGCCCGCCCCGGCGCGGCGGCGGGTTGCCGACGACGAAGACCTCGCACTCCGTCAGTTTCATGTGCAGCCCCCCTGCCCCGCACCCCCGGGCCGCACCGACAATCCGGCGAATGCCGCCGTTCCGCAAGCCCCCGCTTGACGGGCGGGCCGGCGCGGTGGGATCAGCGGAGCGTTCTCAACGGGAGACCGAGATGCTGGACCTGGCGCCGGGGATGGCCCGGCTGGGCACCGAGACGGCCTTCGAGGTGCTGGCGCGCGCCGCCGAGCTCGAGCGGCAGGGCCGCGACATCATCAACCTCGGCATCGGCCAGCCGGATTTCAGGACGCCGGCGCACATCGTCGAGGCCGCCGTGCGCGCGCTGCGCGACGGGCACCACGGCTATACGCCGGCGCAGGGCATCCTGCCGCTGCGCGAGGCGGTGGCGGCCGACCTCTCGGCCCGGCGCGGCGTCCAGGTCAGCCCGGCCAACATCGTCGTCATGCCGGGCGGCAAGCCGACCATGTTCTTCGCCATCCTGATGTTCGGCCGGCCCGGCGTCGAGATCATGTACCCCGACCCGGGCTTCCCGATCTATCGCTCGATGATCGAGTACACCGGGGCGAAGGCGGTGCCGATCGTGCTGCGCGAGGAAAACGAGTTCGCCTTCTCGGCCGACGAGGTGCTGGCCGGCATCACGCCGGCGACGCGGCTCATCATCGTCAACTCGCCCGGCAACCCGACGGGCGGCGTGACGCCGCGCGTCGAGGTCGAGAAACTCGTCGCCGGGCTGGCCGATCAGCCGCAGACGGCGCTCCTCTCGGACGAAATCTACAGCCGGATGCTCTATGAAGGCCGGGAGCACGCGACCTTCCTGGCCTATCCCGAGATCCGCGACCGGCTGATCATGCTGGACGGCTGGTCGAAGACCTATGCCATGACCGGCTGGCGCCTCGGCTATTCGGTCTGGCCGGACGCGCTCGTCACCCAGGTCGTGCGCCTCTGCGTCAACTGCCACTCCTGCGTCAACGCGCCGACGCAGTACGCCGGCATCGCGGCGCTGACCGGCCCTCAGGACGCGGTCGACGAGATGATGACGGCCTTCGACGAGCGGCGCCGATCGATCGTGCCGCTGCTGAACCAGCTGCCGGGCTTTCGCTGCGTCGATCCTGGCGGGGCCTTTTATGCCTTCCCCAATGTCGAGGGCACCGGGATGGCGGCCAAGGCGCTGCAGGAACGCCTGCTGGAAGAGGCCGGGGTCGCGACGGTCGCGGGCCCCAGCTTCGGCGTTCACGCCGAGCGCTTCATACGCTTTTCATACGCCAACTCGACGGACAACATCCGCCGCGCTGTCGAGCGCATCGGCACGCTATTGACGGGCTGAACTCTCCGCCGCATCGGCGTCCCGCCGGCCGCGCTCGATCATGGCGTCGCCGACCTGGCCGAAGGCCGAGCGCCAGGCGCGCTCGACGGGGTTCGTCAGGTGCTCGCCCAGAGCATAGGTCATCGTGTCGATCAGCGAGTCCTCCATCGCCCGGTAGTGCTCGGGCCGGATGTGGAAAGGCGCGTGGATGGCGCCGAGCTCGTCCACCACGGCGTCCAGCTCGGCGGGGTGATCGAGATGCTGCACGATCGCCTCGAGCGCCTTCATGAAGGACATGCCCTGGTGCCCGAGATCCGGGCCGAAAAGCTCACGCAGCTTGGGCTCGCGGCGAAACAAATCCTCGTAGAAGAGATGCGAGATCCGCTCGGCCTCGGGCTTGATCCGGTCAAAGCTCTTGCGGATGTCCTCGATCTGCCTCTCGGTCAGCTCCATGGCGCCCTCCATCGCTCGCGCCTCCTGTCGCGGCGCAGGGCGCACAGTCACATGCAGCGCGCCGCAATGCCTTGATCGACATCAACCCCGCCGGCCGCGCCGCTGACGGCGCGGGCGGGCGAGGCGCAAGCAGCAGTCGCGTGGACCCGAGGAGGGGCATCCCGGCGGCGCCTTCGTCGAGGATCATAAGCGCAGCATCACAGGCGCGGCGTCATGCCCGGAGCGGTTGGGGCGAGTGCCTGCACCCGCCCCATGCGTCATCGCGCCATGCTGGCGACCTCGGCCGCGAAATCCTGCTCCGGTCCCTTGTCGACGCCCTCGCCAACCGAAAAGCGGACGAAGCCCGTCACCTTCAGGTCCTTGCCTGCCTCTTCCACCGCTTGCGCGACGGTCAGGTCCGGATTCACCACGAACTGCTGCCGCAGGAGGCAGACCTCCTGGTAGAACTTGTTCAGCCGTCCGGCGATCATCTTCTCGATCACGGCGTCGGGCTTGCCGGACTCGCGCGCCTGCTCGGTCAGGACCTGCTTCTCGCGCTCGACCAGCGCCGGGTCGAGGTCGCCCACGTCCAGCGAGGCGGGCGCGGTCGCGGCGACATGCATCGCCACCTGCCGGCCGATCTGCGCCGCCGCGGCGCCGTCGCCGCCGGCGATCGCCACCAGCACGCCGATCTTGCCCATGCCCTCGGCCACCTGGTTGTGGACATAGGATCCGACCCAGTCGCCGGTCAGCTTGGCCATGCGGCGGACGGACATGTTCTCGCCGATCGTCGCGATCTTGTCCTTGACGACCTCCTCGACCGTCTTGCCCGCCAGCGGCGCGGCCTTCAGCCCGTCAACGTCGTCGACAGCCAGCGCCGCTTGCGCGATGCCCCGCGCCATCTCCTGGAACTCGGGGTTGCGCGCGACGAAGTCGGTCTCGGAGTTCACCTCGACCAGCACGCCCGCGCCGTCCGTCACGGCGACCGCGACCAGGCCCTCGGCGGCGGTGCGCCCGGCCTTCTTCTCGGCTTTGGCCAGCCCCTTGACGCGCAGCAGGTCGACGGCGGCCTCCATGTCGCCATCCGTCTCGGCCAGCGCCTTCTTGGCGTCCATCATGCCGGCGCCGGTCTTCTCGCGCAGCTCCTTCACCTGCGTAGCGGTGATCGCCATCGCTCTCTCCATTCGTTCGGGGCCTCGGGCCCTTGGCTATGCCGTGATGACAGACCGGCGGCGGGCGCGAGCGCCCGCCATGCCGCGCGCTCAGGCGCGGGCCGCATCGGCCTCTGCGGGCTGGGGCGTCTCGGCCGACTCCTCGCCAGCTTCGAGCGCCTCCTCGACCGGCACCTCGTCGAGCTCGCCCAGGTCGAAGCCGGCGGCGCCCAGCTGGGTCGCCATGCCGTCGATCACGGCGCGGGCGGCCAGGTCGCAATAGAGGCCGATGGCGCGCGAGGCGTCGTCATTGCCGGGCACCGGGTAGTCGACGCCGGCCGGGTCGCTGTTGGAGTCGAGCACCGCCACCACCGGGATCCCGAGCTTGCGCGCCTCGGCGATCGCCAGCGACTCCTTGTTCGTGTCGATGACGAACAGCATGTCGGGCACGCCGCCCATGTCGCGGATGCCGCCGAGGCTCGCCTGCAGCTTGCCGCGCTCGCGCTCGAGGTTGAGGCGTTCCTTCTTGGTGAACCCCTGCACCTCGCCATCGGCCATCAGCTCGTCGAGCTCCTTGAGGCGGCCGATCGACCGCGAGACGGTCTTCCAGTTGGTCAGCGTGCCGCCGAGCCAGCGGTGGTTCATGAAATGCTGCGCCGAGCGCTCGGCGGCATCGGCCACCGCCTGCTGCGCCTGCCGCTTGGTGCCGACGAACAGCACGCGCCCGCCCTTGGCGACGGATTCGCGCATCGCGTTCAGCGCCGCGTCCAGCATCGGCACGGTCTGCGTCAGGTCGATGATGTGTATTCCGTTGCGCGAGCCGTAGATGAACGGGCTCATCTTCGGGTTCCAGCGGTGGGTCTGGTGACCGAAGTGCACGC
Source organism: uncultured Alphaproteobacteria bacterium (assembly GCA_963822985.1). Taxonomy (GTDB): domain Bacteria; phylum Pseudomonadota; class Alphaproteobacteria; order Rhodobacterales; family Rhodobacteraceae; genus Thermohalobaculum. Next base: position 200,124 of record CAWGJU010000010.1, read on the forward strand.
CAGCTTCGAGAAGCTGACGTAGCGAGAATTCAGGCAGCGCCATGGTTTACCTTTCCGGTTTCATGCCTCGGCGGGGGAAGAGCGTATGCCCAACCGGTGGACCGTCCGGGATGTCTCCCCGACCGGCCCGATCCCCACCTGCGAGATTGGCGGCGATATAGCCGGGCGAAAGGGCCGGCGCAAGCCCCGAGCGAATCGGGCCGCAAGCGTATGCCTTGCGTACCGCAAGCTATGGCTCCTGTACCGACAAGCTGGACGCGACGCAGGGGGGCGACAGCCCCGCGATAGATTGACAAAACTAGATTAATCGTTATGATGGCCGCATGACACAGACAGCCTCCATCGCCCGCGCGCTCGCCGCACTAGGGCATGAGACGCGGCTTGGCATTTACCGGCTGCTGGTGCGGGCGGGGAACGACGGGCTGAACGTCGGCGAGATCGGGGCGCATCTGGGGATGGCGCCGTCGACGCTGGCGCACCATCTGCGGGCGCTGGTCGATGGGGGCTTGGTCGTGCAGAAGCGGCGCGGGCGCGAGGTCGTCAACCGCGCGGACTATGACGCCATGCAGCGCACCGTCGGGTTCCTGACGGCCGAATGCTGCACCGGCGTGAGGATCACCCGCGAGGACGCCGCATGAGCGGCTTTTTCGCGCCTGCCTGAAGAAACGACCAATCCGGGGATATCGAAATGACGGAACTGGTGCTCGGCGCGCGCGACAGGATGGCCCAATGGGGCGCGGCGCTCTGGTCGAGGGAGCGGGTCTGGCTGGTCACGGGCGCGATCCTGCTGGCGCTGTTCGTGCTGAGCCCGGGCCAGGGCGCCGAGAGCGCGCGCTTCGTCGGGCGCAACCTGGTCGAGGTGGCGCCCTTCCTGGTGCTGTCGATCGGGCTCGCCGCCTATGCCGGGGCGACCGGGGCCGACGCGCTGGTCGCGCGCGCCTTCACCGGCTCGCCGGCGCTGATGATCGGGCTCGCGGCGCTGGCGGGCGGGCTCTCGCCCTTCTGCTCGTGCGGGGTCATCCCGCTGATCGCGGCGCTGCTGAGCATGGGGGTGCCGCTTGCCGCGGTGATGGCGTTCTGGCTGGCCTCGCCGGTCATGGACCCGTCGATGTTCGTGCTGACCGCGGGCGTGCTGGGGCCCGAGTTCGCGGTCGCCAAGACGCTGGCGGCGGTCGGGCTCGGCCTTTTCGGCGGGTTCGTCGTCCATGCGCTGGCCGGCGCCGGCGGGCTGGCCGATCCGCTGCGCGAGGGCGTCGGCAATGGCGGCTGCGGCGGCGCCAAGGTGCGCTCGCGCAAGGAGGTGGTCTGGCGGTTCTGGCAGGATCGCGAGCGGGTGGCGAAGTTCGGTCGCGAGGGGCTGAAGGCGACGCTGTTCCTGGCCAAATGGCTGGCGCTGGCGTTTTTGCTCGAAAGCCTGATGCTGGCCTATGTGCCGGCCGAAATGGTCACCCAGGCGCTGGGCGGCAGCGGCCTGCTGCCGATCGTCACCGCGACGCTGGTCGGCGTGCCGGCCTATCTCAACGGCTATGCGGCGCTGCCGCTGGTGGGGGGGCTCGTCGAGCAGGGCATGGCCCCGGGCGCGGGGCTCGCCTTCCTGGTGGCGGGCGGCGTCACGTCGCTGCCGGCGGCGATCGCCGTCTGGGCGCTGGTGAAGCGGCCGGTCTTCGCGCTCTACGTCGTGCTGGCGCTGGTCGGGTCGTTCGCCTCGGGCGTGCTGTTCCAGCTGTGGCAGCTGGCATAGCCCTGGCGCGATCTTCCCGAGCAGTTCGGCTCGTGGAACAGTGTTTTCCGACGGTTCAGCCGTTGGAGCCGGAAGGGAGTTCTGGTGGCGGATCTTCGCGGCAATGGCTGATGGTGAGCCCGCGAACGCCATTGGTCCGAGAGAGCGGGCGAACGACTTCGAATACCTGATGGTCGACTCCACCATCGTCCGCGCCCACCAGCACGCCTCCGGGGCGAAAAGGGGGGTCTGAAGATCAGGCCATCGGGCGTTGGGACTCGGGCGTTCCCGCGGCGGCCTGAGCACGAAAATCCATATGGCGGTGCGCGGCCTCGGCTGCCCGGTGCGCTTCGCGCTGACCGCAGGCCAGAAGGGCGACGCGCCACAGGCCGAACTGCTCGCCGAACTCCCCGCGAGGTCGTGATGGCTGACGCCGCCTATGACAGCGACGCCACCCGCGAGGCTATCGCCGAGAAGGGCGCCCTGGCCGTCATCCCCAACAATGCTTCGCGAACGCGCAAGCATCCGGTTGACGAGCACCTCTACGCGATGCGGTCTCTGATCGAGTGCTGCTTCTCCAAGCTCTGGCAGTTCCGGCGCGTCGCCACCCGATACGAGAAAACGGCGAGGAATTTCCTCGCCATCGTCACAATCGCTGCAATCGTCCTATGGATCCGATAAGTGTCCACAGCGCCTAGCCGAGTGGTCGTCGCGCTGCCGGATCCGCATGAGGAACGGTCGGGCAAGCGGTCCTGCAGCCCGTAGATCGATCCCCGGCCTCCCGACATTCGGCGCAGCTTTCTGGCGCGGCTGAGCGAGTTGGATAAGCCGCACCATTCCGCCTCGGCGCGCCTGCACTGCCATGTTTCGGTCCATCGCGTATTGGATGGACGATGCGCGCCGGACAAAGCGGAGCAGCTCGATGGCCGCAAAAAATGAATGTAAGCGCCAACGGAGCGGTCAGCCCGGCAGCGGGGCAGCGCTCCTTGTGTCTTTGCGATGCGCCCGAGACGCACGCGGCGTTCCGGCGTATCGAGGCCGACCTCAACCGGCGCGAACTGCTCCGTGGATCCTCGGCCGTGCTCGGCATGTTCACCGGGTTCGGCCTTTCCGGGCCGGCGCATCTTGCGCGTCGGTCACGATGGCAAGCTCTCTGATATCTTCTGCAGCGCCGGCCCCGCATCCTCCGAGGATCTCTGCACTGATTCCTTTGCGGGCGACTCGTGTTGACAGTGTCCGCCCCGGATGTTTGCTTCATTTTCCGGCGCGGTCCGTCGCAGCGGAAGGTGGCGAGGTAAGAGCTTTCGTTCCAGTGCAGTCCGATTCCGTTCCGCCTGACCGGTCATCGCCCGCGATTTGACACAGGGAGCGAACGAGAGATGAAAGTTGGAAGATTGCTGCTCGCGTCGGCAGCTTCGCTGGCGGCCGCGATCACCGTCGCAAGCCCTGCGCTGGCCGGCAAGGGAGACAACAGCCTCAACGTAGCCTGGGGTTCGACTGGTCCGATCGAGAACGTCGATAGCTATTTCAACACGAACCGGACGGGCATCTGGTTCACCCGCATGGTCTGGGACCAGTTGGTCTATCGCGATCCCGAGACCTTCGAATACAAGCCGCTGCTCGCCACCGGCTGGGAGCGGCTGGGCGACAAGACCTGGCGCTTCAACCTTCGCCAGGGCGTCACCTTTCACAATGGCGAGCCGTTCGACGCGGATGATGTCGTCTATACGTTGAACTGGATCTCCGACCCAGCGAATGGCGTCAAGGCACAGCAGAACGTCAGCTGGATCGACCGGGCCGAGAAGGTCGACCAGTACACGGTGGACGTGCACAGCAAGGAGCCGTTCCCCGTCGCGCTGGAGTACCTCTCCGGCCCCATCGTCATGTATCCCAACGATTACTATGCCGAGGTCGGGCCCGACGGCATGAACAAGCAGCCCGTCGGCACCGGTCCGCTGAAGGTCGTCTCGGTCAAGCCGGCCGAGGAATACGTCTTCGAGAAGAATGAGGACTACACCTGGGGCAGCCCCAAGGGCGAGGCGCAGGTCGACAAGGTCGTCGTCCGCGAGATCGCGGACGTGCAGACCCAGATCGCCGAGTTGCTGGCCGGCGGCATCGACTTCACCGGCGACATCGAAACCGACCATGTCGAGCAGATCGACGCGATACCGGGCATGGCGGCGACCCAATCCGGCACGATGCGCACTGGCTATGTTGGCTTCGACGCGGCCGGGCGCAGCGGGTCCGAGCCCGTGCAGGACGTGCGGGTCCGCAAGGCGATGGCGCATGCGATCAACCGCGAAGCACTGGTCGACAACCTGATCGGCGGCGAGGCGCGGGTCATCCACACGCCCTGCTACCCGACGCAGTTCGGCTGCGACGAGAGCGCGGCAGTGAAGTACGACTACGACCCCGACAAGGCGCGGCAACTGCTCGAGGAAGCCGGCTACGGCGACGGCTTCGAGATCGACTTCTACACCTATCGCCCGGCGGCCTGGGCCGAGGCGATCATGGGCGACCTCGCTCAGGTCGGCATCAAGGCCAACCTGACCAAGATGCCGTATTTCGCCCTGCGCGACAAACAGCGCGACGAGGGCACGACGCCCATGTACCTGATGGACTGGGGCTCGTACTCGATCAACGACATGTCGGCGATCACCAGCCAGTTCTTCACCATGGGGCAGGACGACATGGCCAGGGACGAGGAAGTCGCGGCCTGGCTGCAGGCCGGCGATAGCACCGTGGACGAGGAGGCCCGGAAAGAGAACTATCGCAAGGCCATCGAGAAGATCACCGATCAGGTGTACTGGCTGCCGATGTTCAACCACGTCCGAAACTATGCCCATAGCGAGGATCTCAACTTCGTTGCCTACGAGGACGAGATTCCGCGTTTGTGGCAGTACGGCTGGAAGCAGGACTGAGACGAGGGACGGGCGTCGGGCCGCCCCCGTTGACCCACGCGGGCGGCAGCCCTTGCGCCGCCCGCTCATGCCCGGATCAGCTGTCCAGGCGAGGATCTTTGCATGATCGCCTACACCATGAGACGTACCTTTGTGGCGTTCGTGATCCTGATCGTGGTGTCAGCGCTGACATTCTCGCTCTCGCATTTATCGACCGATCCCGCCCTGACCATCGCGGGCGAGACGGCCTCCGAGGCGGACATTCAGGCGATCCGAAGTCTCTACGGTTTCGACCGACCGGTTTGGGAGCAGTACGTCGACTGGGCGCTGAACGCGCTGTCCGGCGATTTCGGCATGTCCTATCACTACCGCACGAGCGTCGCCGAAATGATCGGCGGCCGCATCGGCACCACCATGACGCTCGGCTGCCTCTCGATCGCCTTTGCACTGCTGGTTTCGATCCCGCTGGGGACGATCGCGGCGATGCGGCCGAACTCGATGATTGACCGGCTGGCGCTGCTGATCGCCGTCTTCGGCCAGGCACTGCCGACCTTCTGGTTCGCCCTGATGATGATCATTGTCTTCGGCGTCTGGTGGCGCTGGCTACCGATCTCGGGCAATGACAGCTGGGCACATTTCGTCATGCCCACCATCGCGCTCGGCTACTATGCCACGCCGGCGCTCATGCGCCTGACCCGCGCCGGCATGATCGAGGTGCTGTCGTCCGACTACATCCGGACCGCGCGCGCCAAGGGGTTGAGCCCCATGGTCGTGCTGTTCAAGCACGCCCTGAGGAACGCGATCATTCCCGTCGTATCGCTGGCGGCCGTCTGGTTCGGCTTCATGCTGGGCGGCTCGATCGTCATCGAGACCATCTTCAACCTGAAGGGCATCGGTTGGCTCAGCTATGACGCGATGCTGCGCGCCGACCTCCCGGTGGTGCAGGCGATCGTGCTGATATTCGCATCGTTCTACGTGGTGCTGACGCTGCTGGCCGACCTCCTGAACGCCTGGCTCGACCCGCGCATTTCGGTGCGATGAGGGGGGACAATGTGATGTCCGAGACCGTCAGTCCCCCGCCGCGAGGCGAAGCCGTCTTCGGCACGACGAAATTGGTCGACGATGTCCTCGAGCCTTCTCCCTTTGCCAAGCTGCGGCGGCGCATCTTCCGGAACTACAGTTTCCTGGCCGGTGCCCTCGTGTTGGTGGCGATCATATCGGTCGCGATTTTCGCACCCGTGATCGCGCCGCACGATCCTTATGCGCAGACGCTGTCGGACCGGCTGCACAACCCGTTCTGGCACGACGCGAAGACGCTTGAGGAGCATCCGCTCGGCACCGACAAGGTCGGGCGCGATTATCTCTCGCGGCTGATATATGGCGCGCGCATCTCGCTGCTCATCGGGTTCAGCACCGTGCTGATCTCAGGGACGATCGGGACGGTGCTCGGGGTTTGCGCCGGCTATTTCGGCGGGCGCGTCGACGTGGTGGTGAACTTCATCATCAACACACGGCTGGCCATGCCGGTGTTTCTTGTCGCAATGGCGGCCGTCGTGGCCTTCGGCGCCTCGCTGACTGTCGTAATCCTGGTGCTCGGCTTGTTTCTCTGGGACCGGTTCGCCGTGGTCATGCGCTCGATCACCATGCAGGCGCGCGATCTCGACTACGTGCGGGCGGCCCGCGCGCTCGGCTGCTCGACGCCCTACATCATCGTGCGCGAGATCTTCCCGAACGTGCTGTCCTCGCTGACCGTCGTCGCCACCGTCGAGATGGCGAATGCCATCCTGCTCGAGGCGGCGCTGTCCTTCCTCGGCTTCGGCGTGCAGGCGCCGACGCCATCCTGGGGCCTGATGCTGAACGAGGGGCGCGACTACATGTTCTTTTCGCCCTGGCTGATCGCCTTGCCGGGCGCCTGCCTCTTCATGCTTGTGCTGGCGATCAATTTGTTCGGCGACGGGCTGCGCGACGTCACCCTCGAGCGGGAGCGCTGAGATGACCGGGCCCCGATCCGGCATGGTCGTCCGCGCGGACTCGTCGCAGTCGGAGAACGTGCTCGAGGTCGAGAACTTGCGCGTCGACATTCCGGTCTCGGCCGGCATGCTGCACCCGGTGCGTGGCGTCTCGTTCACGGTGGCGCGCGGCGAGACGCTGGCCATCGTCGGCGAGTTCGGGCTGCGGCAAATCCCTGACCTCGCTGGCGCTGATGGGACTGTTGCCGAAATCGGCGAAGCGCAACGCCGACAGGATGGAGCTGCTCGGCACCGACCTGCTCGGCCTCTCCGAGCGAAAGATGTCCTGGATCCGCGGCGGCCGCATGGCGATGATCTTCCAGGAGCCGATGACCTCGCTGAACCCGTCCTACACGATCGGCAACCAGCTCGCGGAAGTCTACCGCAAGCATGTCGACCCCAACCGCGCGGCGGCGCGCGAGCGCGCGGTCTATCTGCTCGAGAAGGTCGGCATCTCGTCCGCGGCGAGCCGGCTGGGCCAGTATCCGCACCAGCTCTCCGGCGGCCTGCGCCAGCGCGTGATGATCGCCATGGCGCTTATGTGCGAGCCGGACCTCGTCATCGCCGACGAGCCGACCACCGCCCTCGACGTCACCATCCAGGCGCAGATTTTGCACCTGCTCGCCGAGCTCCAGCGCGAGTTCGAGATGGGCATGGTCCTGATCACCCACGACCTCGGCATCGTCGCCCGCGTCGCCGACAAGGTGCAGGTCATGTATGCCGGCACCACGGTCGAGCAGGGTCCGATCGAGACCGTCTTCGACGATCCGATGCACCCCTACACGCAGGGGCTGCTCAGGTGCATCCCCGTTCCAGGAAAGACCAAGAAGGGCGAACAACTCGGCTCGGTGCCAGGCATCGTGCCGAACCTCGTCGGCGACCTCCGTGGCTGCATGTTCCGCAACCGCTGCCCCTATGCCGTGGAAGCCTGTGCCAGATTATCTGACGAGCCGATCCGGCTGGACGACGGGCACGCCTACAACTGCGTCCGCGCGCCGGAGATTGCCGTTGCGGAATACGACAAGGCGCACGCCTGATGCGAGCGCCAGATGCCGTGCCCGCACTCGAGACGGTGGACGTGAGCTGCGTGTTTCATCTGCGCCAGGGTTTCCTGCGCGGTACAAAGCCGCTGCGCGCCGTCAACGGCGTCTCGCTGAAGATCCCGAAGGGCCAGGTCGTCGGCCTCGTCGGCGAGTCGGGCTGCGGCAAGTCCACGCTCGCCAACGTCCTGCTGGGGCTGCAGCAACCTACCGCAGGCGAGGTCCGCTATGACGGGCAGAGCGCTACCGGCTTCTCGCGCCGCGGCATTGCGCGTCGTATCCAGCCGATCTTCCAGGACCCTTACTCCTCGCTGAACCCGACCAAGACGATCGAGTCGATCGTCTCGCTGCCGCTGCGCGTGCACGGCGTCGGCGACCCGTCCGGGCACCGCGTCCGTGTCGCAGAGATGCTGGAGATGGTGGGGCTGCCCAGGCGCGTCGCCGGCAGCTATCCCTCGCAGCTCTCTGGCGGCCAGCGACAGCGGGTCGCCATCGCCAGGGCGCTGGTGATGCGACCCGAGGTCGTGATCTGCGACGAGCCGACCTCGGCACTCGACGTCTCGGTGCAGAGCCAGATCCTGAACCTCCTGCAGGATCTGCGCGATGAGCTCGGCCTGACCTACTTGCTGATCAGCCACAACCTGGCTGTCGTCGAGCACATGGCTGACCGGGTGGCGGTCATGTATCTTGGCCGCATCGTCGAGGAGGCTGACGCCGAGACCCTGTTCGCCGACCCGCGCCATCCCTACACGCGGGCGCTGCTCGCCTCGGTGCTGACGCCCGATCCGCGCCTCGGCGTGCCCGAAACGCATCTGGGCGCGGTCTATCCGAACCCGATCGACCCGCCGTCAGGCTGCTCGTTCCACCCGCGCTGCCCGGAATGCATGCCGGCCCTGTGCCCCTCGGTCGCGCCGCGGCCGCTCCTGGAAGGGACGCACCTGACCGAATGCCACCTCTACGACGCCGAAATCACCAGGGAAGCCGCTGCGTAAGCACATAAGGAGGGCGACAGGCAGGATGAGGACCTTCATCGCGTGCCTCGGCACCGAGACGAACAGCTTTTCGCCGATGCCGACGGGGCTCGCGACCTTCCGGGAGAACATGCTCCATCATGGCGACGCGACGCAGCACCCCGCGACGACCTTCAGCCTGCCGATGCATGTCTGGCGCAAGCGCACCGAGGAGCGCCAGGGCCAGGTGGTCGAGAGCCTCGCCGCCTTCGCCCAGCCCGGCGGGACGACCGTGCGGTCGGTCTATGAAGGGCTGCGCGACGAGATCCTCGGCGATCTGAAGAAGGCGCTGCCGGTCGACATCGTGCTCCTCTCGCTGCATGGCGCGATGACGGCGGACGGCTACGACGATTGCGAGGGCGATCTGCTCGAACGGGTCCGCGAGATCGTCGGGCCGGAGGTGGTCGTCGGCGCCGAACTGGATCTGCACTGCTCGGTCACGGACCAGATGGTCAAGGCCGCCGACGCGCTCGTGACCTTCAAGGAATACCCGCACGTCGATGTCGGCGAGCGGGCGGAGGAACTGTTCGAGATCTGCCGACGCGCGCATGAGGGCGAGGTCAGGCCGGTGATGGCCATCCACGACTGCCGCATGATCAACATGTGGCGCACGCCGGTCGAACCGATGCGGAGCTTCGTCCGCGAGATCCAGGAAGCCGAGCGTGACGGTGTCCTCTCGGTGTCCTTCGCGCACGGCTTCCCCTGGCAGGACGTCGCAGGCACCAGCGCGAAGATGCTGGTGATCAGCAATGGCGACGCCGAGCTTGCCGCCTCGACCGCGCGGCGGTTCGGCCAGCGCATCTGGTCGCTGCGCGACGAGACAACGCAGCCGATGCTGACGGTGCACGAGGCGCTCGACGCGTTCGAGCAGGGGCCCGGACCCGTTGTGCTGGCCGATGTCGCCGACAACGCCGGCGGTGGCGCCCCTTCCAACTCGACGTTCATCCTGCGCGCCGCGCTCGAGCGTCGCATCAGCGGGCTGCTGACCGGCTATTACTGGGACCCGCTGGCGATCCGCTTCTGCGAAGAGGCGGGCGAAGGCGCGACGCTCGACCTGCGCATAGGCGGCAAATGCGGCGTCGCCTCGGGCCAGCCGGTCGATCTGTGCGCGACTGTGCGCCGGATCGTCCACGACGCCAGCCAGAGCTTCGGCAGCGCGACGATGCCGATGCGCACGGCGGTCTGGCTCGCGTCCGAGGGCGGCATCGATCTCGTTCTGACCTCGAAACGCACCCAGGTCTTCCACCCGGACGGGTTCGAACAACTCGGCATCGACCCCGCCGGCTATCGCGGGATCGTCGTGAAGTCGATCCAACACTTCTATGCCGGGTTCGCGCCGCTCGCCTCGCGCGTCATCTATGTCGCTGCAGACGGGGCCATTCCGCCCGACTTCGGCGCCATCCCCTACACCAAGTTCGCCGATCCTTACTGGCCCAAAGTCGCCGACCCGTGCTGACGACCCGGATCTCACGTCCATGACTTTGCGGTAAGGTTCACGATCCCCTGACGCCAGTCTCACGTCGCGCTGACGCCTTTCGGCGACTCTGACCGTGTCGTGAAGAGGTCCCAGAAGGGGGCCTCGCGACGGGAGGAGAAGCAATGAAACCGAAGATGATGCTGGTCCTGGCGACGGTTCTGACGTCGATCGCCTTTGGCGCTCAAGCCGAGCCAGGGGAAGATGCCGTTTCGGAGAGCCGCGCCGGGCTGAAGGAGGCTTGGGGCAAGGCGCCGACCCAGCCGACAGCGGCGCAGGCGGTTCAGCGCAGCACCACGTTCGCGCAGGACGAGTTCAACGCTCACATCGCTACCCCGAGAGCACAATGGGCGGGGAACTACGCCGCCGGGCGCAAGCACGAGCCCGCCGACCACGACGGCCGATAACCGTGGTGAACGCCCGGCCCCGCTTTTGTGGGGCCGGGTATCTGTCCTTAATTCGACCTTTCCACCGATCAAGCAATCCAATTGGATGCTGCGTGCCCTTCGCCTCGTCTTCGATCAGGCTTGGCCTTGATGCGCGGTCTTCTTGGTCGCCTTGCCATTTATTCCCGATCTGTTGATCGACTTCAAGATGCCGCCTCCGGCTTGCACCGAACATGTGCAACGCGCGAATAAATCCACCTTCTCCCCTCCGCTACTTTAGGTTAGCATTTTCCTCTGAACGCGACTTCGAGGCTGGGGAGCGAGCGTGTCGCACGCCAAGATGTCCCTTTCGGTTCTCGGCGGCGTCGCGCTCTCGGCTGGGCCCGTGTCGCTGAAGATCCGCTCGCGCAAGGCGCAGGCTTTGCTTGCCTATCTGGCGCTCTCGGGAAGGTGCTGGGTCAGTCGCGACCACCTTGCCGGCCTGCTCTGGAGCGAGGTGCCCACCGAAAGGGCGAGAGCATCGCTTCGCCAGACGCTGTTTGAACTTCGCGCTGCCTTGTCCGAGGCCGAGGGCATGCTCTTGATCGAGCGCACGGAGGTCAAGCTTGACGCGGCCGAGTTCGGATCCGACGTGTTCGACATGCTCGAGCAGCTCCGGCGCGGCGATGCTCCCGACGCACGGCTCTTCCAACCAGATGCTCTCAACTCCGTCTTGCAGGGGTTCGATGACATCAGCGAGGCTTTCCGCGGCTGGTTGCAGGGCTACAGGGCCCATCTCGGCCAGTGTTTCGCCGAGGCGCTGCAGGCCGGCTACGAAAATGGCTCGATCAGCTATGGCGTCCGCAAGCGCATGTCGGAGGCGGCAATCACCCTCGATCCGCTGGACGAACATTCCTATCGCGCCCTGATGACGCTCTCCGCGCAGGAGGGCGACCTCGGGGCCGCGCTGGCCGCCTATGAAAAGCTCTATGGCGTCATGGATGCGGAAATGGGCATGGAGCCCTCCGCGCGCACGCAAGAGCTCATCGTGCAGATCAAGACGGGCGCCATCGAATCGTCCGCGCCGCCCGATCTCCGCCCGGCCGCCGCCAGCGCACCGCCGGGGCGTTGGAGCGCGCCCGTGGTGGCCGTCCTGCCCTTCCATGTGCACGGGCCGAACAGCGTCGCCGACCTGCTGCCCGGCATGTTGCTCGACGACATCGTGTGCAAGCTGGCGACGCTGAGGGAGCCGATCGTCATCTCGAGCAACTCCACGCGCAACTTCGAAAGCGCCACGGCCTCGCTCGACGAGGTGCGCGCGCGGCTCGGGGCGGATTATGCGCTCTGCGGCTCGATCGGCCGCAGCGGCAAGACCTATCGGTTCTCGGCACAGCTGGTCGACACCCGGAGCTCGGCCGTGGTCTGGGCCAACTCCTTCCTGCTGGCCGAGAGCGAATTGTTCTCGACGCAGAGCTTCGTCGCCGGAGCCGTGGCCCAACGCTTGGTGCCGTCTCTTCAGGCGAGCGAGATGCGCCTTGCGAGAAGCAATCGCTCGTCAGACCTCACCGCCTATCAGCTGATCCTGCGCGCGCGCGAGCAGATCTTTGATCTGAAGAAGCAGCCCCATCAGGATGCCGGTGAGCTTCTTGAGCTGGCTATTCGAAAGGACCCCGGCTCTCCACTCGTCCACACGGCCCATGCCAACTGGCTCAGCCTCAAGATCGGACAGGGCTGGTCTGAGGATCTTGGCGGCGATCTCAAGCGGCTCGAGGAATCCGCCCGGACCGCGGTCCGCTTGAGTGGGATGAGCGGGCGAGCCATGGCAATGCTCGGACATACGGAAGCGATCTACGGTCGCAACTACGAAGAAGCGTTCGCCTTGTTCGAGCGCGCAGCAGATGCTTCGCCTAACGACGCCGAGACGGTAATGTGGAGCGTTCCGACGTTGGCGTGGACGGGTCAGCACGACCGGGCCCTAGAGCTTGCGCAGCGTGCGCTGGCGCTCTCGCCGGAGGACCCGTTTCTTTTTCGTTTCGAGCATTTCGCCAGCATCGCACATTTCACTGCCGGGAACTACAAAGCCGCCGCCGATCTCGGTCTTCGGTCAATGGCACGGAATCCGCATTACACGTCGAATCTGCGGGTGACCGCTGCCGCTCTCGTGTCGATTGGCGAGACCGGCCGCGCGCGCGAGCTCGTCGACATCATGATGAAGATCGAGCCCGACTTCAGCATGCATGAGTATGTCCAGCGGCAGGGATTCCGCGATCCTCGCCGGCGATACGATCTCGCCGAGAAACTGATCGTTGCGGGTCTGCCTTCCGGCGGTTGGCGACGGTTTCCGGCCAAGTCTCCAGATAACGACTTCCTGACGATCGACTGACGCTGCGCGACGACCCTCGCCTCCTCTACTTCACAGCGGAGGAAACGATGATTGTCTACGGAGATGGCGGGGGCGACGGCGGCGGGGACGGTGGCGGCTTTTCGGCCGGCCTCGAGGTATCGAGCTATCGCTCAGTCACCACGGCGCTGCCCTTCGGCGGCGTCCTCGAACTCGATGCCCGAGACACGGTGCTGCCCAGGCACATGAATTTCCCCTCGGACGCATGGGCGCCGCAGCTTCGTGCGCAGCTTGTCCTGCGCGAATTCGCGAAGAGGCAGTGGGAGAACGCAGGCGCCGTACTCGGCCAGTTCGATGGCAAGTCCTTTGACGATGCTGGTTACGCAAAGGAGCAACTGGAGCCCCTGATACAGTTCCGCGACTATCTCCGCGCCAGTCGCACGGCAGAGATCGCCGCGCAGGATCAGAACGCCGAAGCTTACTGGATGCACCTGCTGATGATCGGGCCGCGGCATCGCATGCACACGGCAACGCTGGTTTGCGTCGGCATCGCGGTCGGCCACCTCGCCGGCATGTACTTCAAGGCGCAATACAATCGGCCGCGGCCGATCCAGCTCTTGCCATCTCTCATGCCGTGCATCGCCACGCCGTCGCATCCGTCCTTTCCGTCCGGCCACTCGCTACAGTCGCACCTGATCAGAAACCTGGTGATCGCGGCGTTGCCGGACGGGAAAACAAATCCGATGGCCAGGGCGGTGGAAGCTCTCGCCGAGCGCATCGCCATCAATCGGGAAATCGCCGGAGTGCACTATCCCGACGACACGATGGCCGGCCAAAAGCTTGCCGACGCGCTCTACCGCGATCACCTGGCCGCCCTCGCCTCGGTCAAAGACCTGCTCAATCAGGCGCGGAACGAATGGGCGGACGTGGTTTCGTCAGGGGAAGGCGGCCTCGTCGACCTCAACGGGCCGGAATCACTGACGCAGCGCATCGCCGCGGCCGTGGTCCACAAGATCCACGGCAACGGGTAGGCACTCCAGGCGAGGTTCAGACATGTTTTCGGGAAAGACGACAGGCATCCCCGCCTACCGCAGCCGCGGAGGGCTGATGCCGAGCCGGGAGGTCTTCGCCGCCTTCGCCGAGGGTGCCCTCCTCGATGGCAGGCTGCCGGCGAAAGGGTCGATGAAGCTCGAAATCGGGCCCGGTCCAGCTGGCAGCGGGAATCCTCGACAGCTGGCACCAGCGCGACCAGCACGACACCAACACCTGCGTCGCATTCGCGACGGTGGCTTGCCTGGAGCTGCTGCGATCCGGCGGCAAGGCGGACCGTCTCGAAAGGCTCTCGCCGCAGTTCATCTATTGGCATATGCGCAAGACCTATCCGCTCACAAAGGACCTGCCGCCCGACTATTTTTTCGGGGCGACGCGGATCTCGCAGGCGCGGGACGTCATCTCGAAGAAGGGCGTCTGCACCGAGCGGCTTTATCCGTTCGCGCTGACGATCGATGACGTCGGTCCGCCGGGAGAGGCCAGCGAAGACGCGAGCAGCCGGATCTACCAGGTCGCCGACTACGGCATCTTCGAGAAGCGAGAGGACATCGTTCCCGGTACAGCCTGGAAGTTGCTGGAATTCCTGCAGGCCGGCCGGCCGATCATCGCCGGAGTTCCCGTCTTCCACACGCGCGACGGCGTCGACAACTTCCACACCGTTGCCACCTATCGAACGGGGGTCGTTCTCGGCCCAACCGACGCTCCCTCCACCGGCATCGTCAACGGCCAGCTCGAAAGCTCCGGCCACGTTGTTTGCCTCGTCGGCTTTCAGCCCGACGCGAATGAACCGATGGGCGGCTGGTTCGTCTTCCGGAACAGCTGGGGCGTGTCGTTCGCGCGTCAGCCGGATACGGCCCGCGGCGTAGCGGGCCCGGGTTACGGCGTGATGTCCGCCTCCTATGTCGACGGCTTCTGCTGGGAGTACTGCTGCCCGAAGGCAGGGTGACCGCCCCGGGCCCCTGACCCGCTCCTCGAACGCACCTTGTCCGAGGAGCGGCTGCCCATGGCCCCATCACATTGGGTCACCGCCCGGTTCTCCGCTTCACCTGAATACCGAGAGATCTTGGGCTATTGACGTTCACCTGACGCAGCGCTGACGGCCGTCGGCATCACTGATCACCGTAGGAAGGAGCTTTCTACTGGCCCGGAGGGTCCCTCGAACGCAAACTGAGAAGGATCAGATCCATGGATATGGAAGACCCCTCGTGGGCGATCGCTCGGCGTGATGGTGCAGCCGATTGGCGAGACGAGACCGACGCAGCATCGATCCCCGTCCTCTGCACACACAGTTCCGCCGCACAAAAGTTGAAAGGGGCGGTGAGAGATGTTTCGCGCCGCCGGTCTCTCCAGGCTGGTGAGGTTCTCTTCAACGAGGGCGATCCTGGCGGGGCGTTCTACTTCGTTCAAAGCGGTGAAATCGAGATTAGCGTGCACGCATCGGACGGCCGCAAGCTCGCGCTCGAGATTTTGCACGATGGTGACATGTTCGGCGAGATCGCACTCTTCGGCGGAAGCCGGACCGCCACCGCGCGCGCGACCGTCGATTGCCTGGTCCTTGCGGTCCGTCGAGCCGATGTCATGTCAACGCTGCTCCGGCAGCCCGAACTGGCGCTCCAGTTCATCGACATCCTTTGCGCCCGCCTTCGCGACCTGGACGGCAAGCTCAGGGAACGGGCTTTCCAGCCTCTTTCGGTCCGGCTCGCCAATCGGCTGCTCTATCTTGAGACCAAACTCGGTCGCGGAGGCCAGATCACCGTATCGCAGTCAGACTTGGCCGATTTCGTAGGTACTACCCGGGAAAGTGTCGCCAGAATTCTCGCGGTCTGGCGGTCTCGAAGTTGGGTTGCGCTCTCGCATCGATCCATCCGGATTCTCAATCGTGCTGCTATTGAGAGTACCGGAAGCCGTCGCGGAGAGTGAAAGCTCTGTTGCCACGGAGCCGCTTGATCGATCAGATGTAAGACCGCATGTCCTTCTGCGGCTGCCTTTGGTGGGGTGGTTCGCCCTACACTGGCGGCTTCGAACGAGGGTTGCTCATGATCAGAGCCTCAAGCCAGGAGGACTAAACGTGGTCGAGAATAGCGAGATTTTTGTCGGGTTGGACGTCTCCAAGGGCAGCCACGCGGTCGCAGTGGCCGAGAGCGGGCGGGATGACGAGATCCGGTCGCACGGCGCGATTTCTTCGGATCCTTCCGCCGTACGCCGCCTCGTATGCAAGCTCGAGCATCTGCCGGCCGACGCGATGGTCTCGGCGGCCTTCGGCCCCTGGTAGCCCTGATCGGCGAACACGGTCTCGATGAAGGGAAAGCGCCGCCGCGTGCGCTTGTCGAGCACCAGCGCGGCGCCGTCGCGATCCTGCAAATTGGCGGGGTGGATCACGACGCGCAGCATCAGGCCGAGCGTGTCGACGAGCACATGGCGCTTGACGCCCTTGGTCTTCTTGCCCGCGTCAAAGCCCGTTTCCTGCGGTTTGCGCCCCCTTTTTCCGCCGATTTGACCGTCTGGCTGTCGACGATCGCCGCACTGGGCTGGGGCGCGCGGCCCTCCGCCTCGCGCAGGGCCGCGTAGAGCGTCTCATGGATGCGATCGAGCGTCCCGTCGTAGCGCCACAGGTCAAAATACGCCCAGACCGTGCTGCGCGGCGGAAAGTCCTTGGGAAGATGCCGCCACTGACAGCCGGTCTCGAGCACGTAAAGCACGCCCTGCAGAACCTCGCGCACATCGACCTCGCGTCGCCGCCCGCCGCGCTTCGCGGGCGGGATGTGCGGCTCGATCAGCGCCCACTCCGCATCGCTCAGATCGCTCGGGTAGCGCAGCCCCCGCCGACCATATCTCTGGCGATCTTCCCCACTCCACATCCGACGCCTCCATCGCTCCCTGGCGCCGGACACAGAATCACAAACGATTCCAGAGACTCAAGGAGTTTCAGGACAGGTTCTCAGGGACTGGTCGCTCGCGCCGGTGGTCCAGCGCCTGCAGGCACTGCGCGGGGTCTGCGCGGGGTGCGCCTGATATGCGCCGTCACGTTCATGGTCGAGGTGGGCGACGTGCGGCGTTTCGAAAGCCCGAGGCGCCTCATGGCCTATCTCGGGCTCGTGCCATCCGAGCGCTCCACCGGCGACGCGGTCCGGCGCGGCGGCATCACCAAGACCGGCAACGCTCGAGCGCGCCGCGCACTCGCCGAGAGCGCGTGGACTTATCGCTATACCGCACGGGTCGGCGTGAAGAAATACTTCGCCACGCGCGACCTGCCCGAGGCCGTAGAGAGACGGCATGGAAGGCGCAGGCGCGCCTGCCTCCCTCCGCTGGCGACAGACTAACCTGAGAGCGAGGGCGTTTCAGGGGACAGGGTCACAATTCATCAGGGAGCCGATTGCGCTCGTAAGCAGCCGGCCTTCGCTCCGGTATCCTCACCACCGGCAATCGCCCGAGCATTGAAGGCGCGCGCAGGGCGGCCTGCGTCCTGTTCTTTGCATTGATCTTCCGCAGAATCGCCTTGACGTGAACTTTCACCGTCGCCTCCGTGATCCCCAGCCGCCTTGCGATGACTTTGTTCGAGCTGCCTTCCGCGAGCTGGTCTAGAACTTGGCACTCGCGCTCAGACAGGCGTCTCAACGTCGAGCACCGCTCGGGCGAGAGCACGTCCTCAGCACCAGTGCGGGTCGCCCCCAAAGCAGCGGCTGGAAAGAGACGTTGCCCAAGAAGAATAAGGTCGACCGTCTTAAGAAGGCTTTCTGCGCCCTGGTTCTTGAGCAGCAAACCATCGATTCGGTTCATCAGCCCGATCAGATCCTGGCAGACAGCGAGGTCCGCCAGGAGGATGACCTTGGCCTCCGGCCACCTGCGTTCGATTTGTTGCAAGTCGGACTCCATGTGTCGGACGCCTCGTCCACAACAATGAGCACCGCCCGCAAACGAGCTTCGCCTGGAATTGCACCGAGTAGCTCGCTGGCAGTTTTAAGAATGGTTGTGTCTGCAAGCCTGCGCGAAGCAGAATCTGTTGCAGGCCTTCGGCAAAGACATCGCACGCGCATACGATAGCGAGTTTCACGCTTCTTTCCCCCACAGTCCTTCACCGGTGGCGCTCGAGTGACCCGCAGCCTGCAACCGGCAGAGTAAAATCAACCGGCAGTTGCACGCTATCTGCATCATATTGCGCCAGGATCGGAACTCGTTGGCGAAATTCATGGATCACCCCATTCGTAATTATGACACATCTGTGTCATTACGACACAACCAAAGCAAAAGGCCTGCACTCTCTTTGGCGCCTCCTGCATGTCCGAATGGATAGTTCTGGAGCGCAAAAGTGACTCGCTCGAAGGCCTTCGTCGGAATTCTGCCCTCGTCTGAGGGTCGCCCTCGTCTGAGGGTCCAACTCGAAAAGAGTTGATCGGTTTCAGCGGTGTGGAGAGGTGCGCAATGTAGAACCCCGCTTCCGGGGTGATCGGGTTCCAAAAGGGGGCTCCGACTCAATCTCGGTGTAGCTGAGCTGGTCCCCGATCATGCGGCGCCGAGAAGTCGTGCCCTGAGTGAGCTGGCCCCTGTTTTCCTGGACATCCATGAACCGCCCATGTGTGGATGCCCCCTTCGATGCAAGCGGTTTTTGGCGGTTGAGGACGTGCGGTCAGGTGCGGTCGTGTGTCCGGCCTCGTGATGCGGCCGTCGATTCGCCGCGGGCCTGTATGGAGATGTGCGGGTCGCGTCCCTATCGGGTTTGCGTGCTCTGCGGCGCGCGGCGCGGTACAGGTTCCTGCGACCCCGTCTCATCGACCGATGTCCCTTACCCCTCCTTCGACCTGCTCACATCGCCGGCGCACCCGCCCCCCGCCGGGTCAGGCGGCGACGGGATCTCTGTAGGTCTCTTCGCGAACCGTCAGCGCCCAGACGGTCCGCGCCATCTTGTTGGCGAGCGCGACGACGACGACCATGCGGGGCTTGCGCGCCATCATGCGGGCGAGCCACGAGCCCTTCGGCGGTCCCTTCCGAGCCGCCCACGTGACGACCGCCGAGGCGCCGATGATCAGCAGGCGCCGGATGTCGCGCTGCCCCATCTTCGAGGTGCTGCCGAGCCGGGTCTTGCCGCCGGTCGAGTTCTGTCTCGGCGTCAGGCCGACCCAGGCGGCGAAGTCGCGCCCGCTGCGGAACGTGGTCATGGACGGGCAGAACGCCTGCACCGCGGTCGCGCAGATTGCGCCGACACCGGGGATTGTCATCAGTCGCGCGATCTGCGCGTCCTTCGGCGCCCTTCGCCTGATGTCCTTCTCGAGGGCGCCGATCTTCGCGCCGAGCGCGGCGATCTGGTCGAGCAGGAGCTGGGCGAGATCGCGCACCGTCTCCGGCAGCAGGACCGTCTCGTCGCCGACGGCCTGCGCCAGCCGATCAATGCGCGCGGGACCTTGGGGCGCGACGACGCCATGCTCGGCGAGATGCCCCCTGAGCGCGTTGATCGACTGGGTTCGCTGACGCACCAGAAGGTCCCGCGTCCGGAACAGCATTCCCTGGCCCTGTTGGTCTGCCGTCTTGACCTCCACGAAGCGCATGGTCGGGCGCGACGCGGCTTCGGCGATGGCCTCTGCGTCGGCGGCGTCGTTCTTCTGTCGTTTCACGAAGGGCTTTACGTAGATCGGCGGCACGAGCTTCACCTCATGGCCGAGCGCCGCGATCTCCCGGCCCCAGTGATGAGCGCTCGCGCAGGCCTCCATGGCGACGAGCGCCGACGGCTGCGCGGCGAGAAACGACAGAACCATGTCCCGCGGAAGCTTTTTGCGGAACACGATTGCGCCGTCCGCGGCCGCGCCGTGCAACTGGAACGTAGACTTGGCGAGATCGATGCCGATGATGGTAGCTTGCGCCATGGATACCTCCTCCTTCAGGTGATCGTCAGCACAACCACCGTGGTACATCGCGATGCCGCCGGGCGGGGGCATCCACTCCATCGGGTTTGCCGGAGGCTGGTTTGTCTGAGTCACGCCACCATAGCGAGCTCGGCTGATCGGGCATAGAAGCGGGCTTCCGCCTCGGCCGGCGGGATGTTTCCGATGGGCTCGAGGAGCCGGCGGTGGTTGAACCGGTCGACCCATTCGAGCGTGGCGAACTCGACTTTTCGCACGCCGTAGACTTGGAAGTTCTCGTCCCAGACGCGCTGGATCGCTGGCCGCAGGGCGGCGTCGCGCCTGGCTCGGTCGGGGCCCTTCTCAGGATCGGATACACGCGCGGCATGCACGCGATACGTCGACGGGGCGATCGGCAGCACGCGGCAGATCGGCTCGACCCCGTAGTCCTCACGATGCTCGTCGATGAACATCTTCATTTCCTCGGATGGCGGTCGAGCTCCGCCTGGGCGAAAAACGCGGACGCTTTGCGAAGAATTCGTTCGCCTGGCGCAGCTCGCGGTTCTCCCGCTGCAGCTCCTTGAGACGCGCAAGCTGGTCGCTCGTCGGCCCCGCGCGCTGACCCGTGTCACGTTCCTCGCGCCTCACCCATTTGCGCAACGTCTCGGCCGCGCACCCGAACTTCGGCGCGATCGACTGCATGGCCGCCCACTGCGACGCGTAGTCCGCCTGGTGATCCAGAACCATGCGCACCGCACGGGCGCGCACCTCCGGTGAATATCGGTTCGATGTCGTCGTCATGGCTCCACCTTCTCAAGGTTCGGAGCCTCCGGCAAACCCGATGGAGTGGATGCCCCCGCCCGGCGGCATCGCGATGTACCACGGTGGTTGTGCTGACGATCACCTGAAGGAGGAGGTATCCATGGCGCAAGCTACCATCATCGGCATCGATCTCGCCAAGTCTACGTTCCAGTTGCACGGCGCGGCCGCGGACGGCGCAATCGTGTTCCGCAAAAAGCTTCCGCGGGACATGGTTCTGTCGTTTCTCGCCGCGCAGCCGTCGGCGCTCGTCGCCATGGAGGCCTGCGCGAGCGCTCATCACTGGGGCCGGGAGATCGCGGCGCTCGGCCATGAGGTGAAGCTCGTGCCGCCGATCTACGTAAAGCCCTTCGTGAAACGACAGAAGAACGACGCCGCCGACGCAGAGGCCATCGCCGAAGCCGCGTCGCGCCCGACCATGCGCTTCGTGGAGGTCAAGACGGCAGACCAACAGGGCCAGGGAATGCTGTTCCGGACGCGGGACCTTCTGGTGCGTCAGCGAACCCAGTCGATCAACGCGCTCAGGGGGCATCTCGCCGAGCATGGCGTCGTCGCGCCCCAAGGTCCCGCGCGCATTGATCGGCTGGCGCAGGCCGTCGGCGACGAGACGGTCCTGCTGCCGGAGACGGTGCGCGATCTCGCCCAGCTCCTGCTCGACCAGATCGCCGCGCTCGGCGCGAAGATCGGCGCCCTCGAGAAGGACATCAGGCGAAGGGCGCCGAAGGACGCGCAGATCGCGCGACTGATGACAATCCCCGGTGTCGGCGCAATCTGCGCGACCGCGGTGCAGGCGTTCTGCCCGTCCATGACCACGTTCCGCAGCGGGCGCGACTTCGCCGCCTGGGTCGGCCTGACGCCGAGACAGAACTCGACCGGCGGCAAGACCCGGCTCGGCAGCACCTCGAAGATGGGGCAGCGCGACATCCGGCGCCTGCTGATCATCGGCGCCTCGGCGGTCGTCACGTGGGCGGCTCGGAAGGGACCGCCGAAGGGCTCGTGGCTCGCCCGCATGATGGCGCGCAAGCCCCGCATGGTCGTCGTCGTCGCGCTCGCCAACAAGATGGCGCGGACCGTCTGGGCGCTGACGGTTCGCGAAGAGACCTACAGAGATCCCGTCGCCGCCTGACCCGGCGGGGGGCGGGTGCGCCGGCGATGTGAGCAGGTCGAAGGAGGGGTAAGGGACATCGGTCGATGAGACGGGGTCGCAGGAACCTGTACCGCGCCGCGCGCCGCAGAGCACGCAAACCCGATAGGGACGCGACCCGCACATCTCCATACAGGCCCGCGGCGAATCGACGGCCGCATCACGAGGCCGGACACACGACCGCACCTGACCGCACGTCCTCAACCGCCAAAAACCGCTTGCATCGAAGGGGGCATCCACACACGGGGCGGTTCATGCCGTTCGCTCGATGTCCACGAACCGGCGTTTCCAGAACTCCGAGGAGGGCCAGCGCCGGACCCGGTTGTAGTGTTCTGCGCGGGCGTGCATGTCGGCGTCGGCACGTCGAGCGGCGAGACGGGCGTAACGCTCGGTCGCGGCCGTCCGGCCGGCCAGGGCATCGATCGCGACGCGGGCCGCGAGAACGCCGGAGCCGAGGGCGCGGAGCAGGCCCTGACCGGACAGAGGGTCGAGGGCCGCTGCCGCGTCGCCCGCGGCGATCCAGCCCTCGCCGGCAGCCGGCCGCAGCTGGATGCACGCAGCGGGATAGAGCGTCGCGTGAAGGGCGGGACCGGGGCCCACCATCTGCCGCACCAGCGCAGTTCCCGAAAGCGCCGAGCGCCACGCGACATCATCCTTGACGCCCCCCGCACGGTCACCGGCCATGGCGACGACGCGCCGGCCGTCCGGCAAGGGCAAGGTGTACCACCAGCCGGTCCGGACAGCCTCGATCACGAGCCCCGGATATCCGCCGGCGCTCGACACGACCCGCAGCGCACAGCCCATGCGATCGCCGACGGCGAGGCGCGCGTCGATTTGCCGTGCCAGCCCCCATCGACGCCCGGTTGCCAGGATCACCAAGCGCGCACGGTGGAGTTCGCGGTCCGCCAGCAGAAGCGACCAGCCGATGTCGGCCGGCCGGACCCCTGCGACACGGCAGCCGACGTGCAGCGCCGCGCCGGCCAACCGCGCGCTCTCGGCCAGCTGGCGGTCGAAAACCGCGCGGTCGAGAAACCAGCCGATGCCCTCGGCCGACTGCATGGCGTGGCGCTCGACCGCGACATCGCCGTCCCAGAGCGCCAGCAGGCCGGGCACAGGCCGCGCGGCGCCGCTCTGGAGAAGGTGTCCGACGCCCAGTTCGGCCAGCAGCCGTGCCCCGTGAGGCGCCAGTATCTCGCCCGGCCTGTAGGCTTCGAACCGGCTCGCCTCGAAGAGCCGCACCTCGATGTCGGGCGCCAGCTGCCGGAGCGCCAGCGCCGCCGCCGAGCCCGCTGGCCCGCCGCCGACAATGGCGATGTCGCAGGGCCGCAAGCCGTGCTCAGCCCTGCCGCATGACGAAGGCCAGCGCGACGGCCTCCGCCGGGCTGGCGCCGCCATCACCGCCATCGGCCCACCCGACGCCGCCGGCGCAAGGGTTTCCGGCGATCGCGGCGAGCGGCATCAATTCTCCGTCCGCTCGACGTTGATGTACTTCCGGTCGGGCGATGGCGCGTCGAGCTCGGCGTCCGGCAGGTAGGGATTGCGGACGACGAAGCCGAGGCGCGACCATTCCGTCGTCATCTTGAAGTCGCCCGCTGATGTGAGCTGCACGCCGCGCGACCAGTTCAGATAGGCGTAAGACGGGTCCCCGCCCGAGACGCCCGTGACCTCGTAGACCTGCATCGGCCGGTGCGCCGGCCACCAGAGTGTCGACCAGGCGCGCTCCTCGCGCCTCAGCACGGGATCGTTCGGGTTGTCGGGATCGACGGTGTTCCACTGGTCGTGCGTCACGTCGATGTCCTGGATCGAGCACTCGTTGAAGTCGGCCTGCCAGGGCAGCGCGCCCATCTTCGTTAGGTCGCCGGGCTGCAGGCCGACCGCATAGTCGCTGTCCTGCGACAGCGCGACGGCGGCATAGGAGACATAGGTCTCCTCGGCGACCTTCGGCGTGGCGTGGTCCTGGTTCGCCTGGGCCGCCGTCTGGCGAAAGGTGTAGAAGCCCGGATCCGCCTTCAGCCGGTAGGGCTCAAGCCAGATCGCCGGGTTGCGGATAATCCAGGCGACCTCGCCGCCCGGGCAGAAGGCGCCACCGAGCATGTTGGCCAGCGCGCCCCGGTCGAGCGCGCGGGCGTTGCCCTGCGGCCAGCCCGCATATGGCTGCCCGGCGTTCACCGCAGCCTCCGGTACCCAGCCCTCCCGCACCTCGTTGTGGAAGCGCCCCTCGGACCACTGCCTGAGCAGGAAGAGCTGCGTGTCGGTCAGCCTCAGGAATTTCGATGGCACGTCGTTGCTGATCGGGTTGTCGCCCGCCAGCAGCGGCATCAGCGGCAGATGGAACGTCCGGGAAGTCGGGCTGCCGCCGAGCTTAAAGGTGTTCTCCTCGCCGGGGCGGCGCAGCAGGTCATAGATGAACTTGCGGTAGGCGCGGTACGGGTCGCTCGTCGCCTCGACGGCCGCGCGCTGCAGCGCCCGGCCGAGCAGGCTGCCGTCGAGAAACGCGTCGATGACCCGGTCGATCGTCTTTGATACCGGCTCGTCGGGATTGAGCTCTGCCACCGGCTCGTCCCGTCCGGGAGCGCGCGCGCGAGCGGCCAAGCTGGGCCGGGCCGCATCGTCGCCCTCGCGCTCCACTCGCGTAAGCTGGTCCTTCACCGGCTCCACGGCCGCGCGGAGGCTCCGTCGCGCCTCGTCCAGGGCGGGGTCGGCGGCCGCGGCCTCCCAGCGGCGGAGGTATTGGTCGGGATCGTCCGGCAGGCTTGGGGGGAGCGCCTGCGCGGCGAAGTCCTTCGACGCGTCGGTCAGGGTCTCGAGGCCGTCCTTCAGCGCCTCCGCGGCCGGCGGCCAGTCGAGAAGCGCGAGCGCCGGCTCGAGCGCGTCCGCGACCAGGATGCCCTGCGTATGGGCCTCGAGCACCTCGTGCCGGCGCCGCTCGAGAAACAGCGGCGCCCGGCGCGGCGGCAAGCCCAGCTTCTTCGGATCCATGTTGCCGCGCGCCGTCTGATTGTGCGGGTAGTTCGACTGCTGCAGCACGTTGGCGAGATAGGTGAACTCGTCGGGCCGGAACAGGATCGGCCAGATGTCGCGCCAGAACCAGGGCCAGCATTTCTCATTGTAGCAAAGCCGGCCGGCCTTCCAATGCGCCAGGGCCTCGCTGTCGAGCGGGTCGATCCGCTCCGGCTTCTCAAACGTCCCCGCGCTGCCGTAGAGATCGGTCCTGTCGGCGAGGGAGCGGATCGCCAGATCCTCGACCACATCCTCGAGCGTCACCATGTCGAGGATCTGCGGGGCGTACCGCGGATAGCCGATGATCACCCAGGCGGGCGCGTCGACATCGATGAAACGATAGCTCAAAACGCCTGTGGAACACATGACCAGCCGCGCCATCACCGGGCCGTCGGAGATGTCGTCGAACCAGCCATCATTGTTGGCGTAGTGGTCGATCCGCGGCTGGCCGAGGCCCGTGAGCGCGCTGCCGGACCGCCCGTGCCCGCCCAGGACGAGCAGCCGCCCGTCATTGTCGGTCAGCAGATCGCCCAGCGTGTCGATGTCGTGCGGAAAGAGGCCCTTCGGCGGGAAGGTGACGGCGTACATCGGATTGCCGTCGCGCGAGAAGCTGGCGCGGCGGCGCTCGCCGCCGTTCACGACGTGCGGTCCCGGGTCGATGATCAGCTGCTGGCGCGCGGCGGGCTCGGTCAGGTGCGCATTGCGGCGCTGATGGCCCGGCGCATAGCCGTGCTCGCCCTCCAGCTGCTGGAAGCGGTACCAGACCGCCTTTTTGTTCGCCAGGTGCACGCGCCAATGGATGTCGACCAGCACGCCCTCGTTGCCGCCGCCGCTGACCCTGTCGCCGCGCCGGAGCGGCCGCCCCGACGGGCTGTCGTCGTCATAGACCCATACGGCAAAGCGCGCCGCCTGCCGGCGGATCCGGCCCTCCTCGTCCTTGAACCGCGTCACCGGCACCTCGGCGGTGCCGTCGGGCGAGCGGATCGGATTGCCGAGCGCATCGCATTCGGTCGGCAGCGCCGCCGGCGCCTCCGGGCCGATGTAGAAGCTCTCGGGGCTGTCGCCGACCCGGGCGATGCCGATGCCCGGATGGATGCGATAGACGGGCACCTGCGCCATCGTTCTCCGTCCCCTCAGTCGAGAAAGAGCAGCGACACGCTGTCGAGGCGCAGGACGTCCCTGTCCTCCTGGTAGTCGGCGCCGATCACGACCAGCGTCACGGCCAGCGTCGTTGCGCCGTTCTCAATGAGGCCGCGCGCGCAGGCCGTGACGTCGACGCGGTGATTGCGGGGCGCATTCATGTCGCGCTCGCGCCCCGGTCGCGGCAGCTGGGGGGTGCAGTGCCCGGGGCCGCCGATGCAGGGCCCGTGCCCGAAGATCGCGAGATAGCCGGCATAGCTCGGCCGGTCGAGCGGCGTCTCGGCATCCGCCTCCGGCTCGTTCAGGAACACGCGGACGAAGCACGAGCGCATCAGCTGGGGCACGCGGTGCAGCCTGACCTCCGCCCGCCCGAACCGGCCGCGGACACGCTCCGGAACCTCGACCGGCCGGGACCGGAAGCGCCCGACCGTCGCGCCCGTGCCGGCGGGCGCGGTCCAGCTCTTGCGGACGTACTCATAGCCGAAGCGCGTCATGTCGAGCGTGTCGCGCACCGTGTAGCCCCAGGGCGTCAGCACGGCGTCGAGGTCGATCGGCAGGCCGTTCGGATTGGCCTGCTGCCAGGCCCACCAGAGGCGGTCCACATTGGCGTGCACCGGCCAGAAGACCGGGTCGTAGCCCGCCGTCAGGTTCGAGAACATGTCGCCGAACTGCGGCTGCTCGTGCAGGTCGTCGCGCTTGTGGAAGCGGCGGCCCGAGGCGACGACCGCGCGGTTGCGATCCTCGGGCGCGGCGCTGTCCTTCCAATCGGGGTTCCTGCCGCCGGTCCAGATGTGCAGCGTGTTGTGCGGGTTCTGGTCGAGAAAGCCAAAGCTGTCATTATAGAGGCTGCCGCCGCCGAAGTCGCGGAACGTCCGCAGCGCCATGATCTGGGCGATGTCCTCCGCCGAGGGGTAGTGCCGGCGAAGATCGGTGTTCACGGTCTTGTCCTTGGCGAACTCGCCCGGATAGCGCAGCGGGTACCAGAGCGCGTTGCCGTCGAGCAGCGCGTCGATGAAGGCGCGCCGGTGCTGCTCGAAGAATCGGAACCAGGAACGCTCTGCCATGCCGAGAGCGTCCCGCACCCGGCCGAAGAAGGCAGTCTGGGTCGCGAAGGATCGTCCGGCGAGCGACTCGAGCTTGGCCACGGCGCCGGCGGGCACGCCCGCGGCGCGCAGGGCCGCGAGCCCGGGTTGCGTCAGGATGGCGCCCAGCGCGTCAGGGATCGCCTTGCGCGCGTCGGTCATCCTGCCGTCCGGCTCCGGCCCGTAGGGCTCGGCCGAAAAGTCCCAGTAGGGCATGGTGACGCCTGGGCACATCTCGTCGAGTCGCTGCTCGAACTCGTGGAGATAGACGCGGTGCCAGGGCAGGAACCGCTCCCAGCCATGCTGGCAATGGTTCTGGTGGATCAGCGCGAGGTTGTTGTAGCTCCGCGCGTCCTCCGGCCATTTGTTCAGATTGTAGAGCTCGCGGAAGGCGAAGCGCAGGCGCTCGAGCTGCCGCTCGCTCAGGCAGTCGATGTCCAGGCGCTGGCGCAACTGCCCGTCGCGCGGTGCCTCGGCGTCGGCGAGCAGGTCGATGACGGGGCCGGCCGCGCCGATCACCGATGCCGTGCCCGCCTGCTCCAGATCGAGAGGAACCGACTCGAGCGTCTCGCCGGGGCAGCCGGCCTCGACCCAGGCCTCGACCAGGGCGATCTCGGCGCTGCTCGCCGCGCGACCGCCGAACGGCAGACGCGGCAGGCGAACCCCGTCGAAGGGGGCCAGGCCGCGCAGCCCGCGCACGAGCCCGGTTTGCTCGGCCGCTACGCCACGGCCCGCACGGCAACAAACGGTCGCCGGCGCAGGCGAAAGGAGCGGCTGGCCGGCGACGCTGGCCTCGAGGAAGCGGTCGAGCGGGAGGTCCCAGAAGCGCCCGGCGCCGCCCTGATCCGAGGTGCTGGTCCCGGCTAGCCGCCGCAGGAGCGCCTGCACGTCGGCATAGCTCGGAACCGCGGCCTCAGTGGTGGCCATGCGCCACGCCCCCATGACCGTCCGGCAGCGCGATCCGGACGTTCTGCATCATGCCCTGATCCTCGTGGTCGAGGATATGGCAGTGCAGCACGAAGTCGCCGATATATCGCTCGTAGCGGGTGCGCACGACGATGGTGTACTTCTCGCCGGCGTCGTTCTTGACCCAGAGCGTGTCCTTCCAGACGCCCTTCAGGCCGGGATACTGCGCATCCGACTGGCCATCGGTCAGATCCGTCGCGCCCTCCAGGCTGACGTCGCGCCCCTGCGCATCGAGGATCCTGACCACCTGGAAAGGATTAACGTGGATGTGGAAGGGATGGCTGGCCAGGTTCGATTGGAGGTTCCACTCCTCGACTCCTCCCACCGGCAGCACGCGGTCGATCCGATTGGGGTCATAGGGCTTGCCATCGATCTCGAAGAACACCGCGCCGGGCTGCGAGACGTCGATGTTGAAGGTCAGCTCCTGATGGCCGGTCAGGTCGCATTCGCAAACGTCCTCGTGCGGGACGAACCGGGTCAGCGCCAGCCCGCCGCGCAGCCCGGCGATCACGTCGTCGCGGACCGGCTCCGGCATCGTCCGCTCCGCCGCCGCGATCAGCCAGTCGCGCAGATAAGTGTCCGCGTCCTCGGCGACGGTGGCGTCGCCCTCGGCCGTGACGATGCCGAGCAAGCGCCGGCCCGACGGCTGGGCGTTCACGTTCGCGGCCGGCGGTGCCGCGCCGTCAACCACGCAGTAGTCGCCGGCCTTGGGAAAGACGACGAGCGCGTCGACGCGATAGCCCGGCTGGAGCACCGCCTCGGTGCGGCGCTGCGCCTTCGCCATGGTCAGTCCGTCCTGCGCCACGACGTGATAGGGCAGCGGCTCGCCGCAGTTCGACTCGATCCAGTCCTCCGTCGCCGCGGCCGAGAGCCCGGCGACGGCTGCGAGCCGCGCACCGCTCGTCATCGGCCGCAGCTGGAAATTGATCGTGTCGCGCACGCCGGCGTGGATCAGCCGCCAGCGCTCGACCGTGCCCGCCGTCGCCGGCGCGAACTGACCCAGCACCTGGCCGTTGACGCTGGTGTAGCGGCCCGACCTCGGCCAGCTCCCCGGACCGAATTGGTCATAGCTCTCGATGGTGCCGATATCCCCGGGCTCGCAGACATAAGCACCCTTGGCGTCGGTCCTGATCTTGCCGTCAGCGTCCCGGCAGGCGTACTGGATCTGCTGCAGCACGAGGACGCGCTCGGGGACGGGCTGCCCGCCCGGCGCCAGCAGCAGCGTGTCGAGGTCGCCGTTCCGGTCGCCCTCCGGCAGCCGGTCGCCACGGATGATCAGCGCGCCGGACATGCCGCTCGAGACCTGCAGCGCCGTCGAGCCGTGCAGGTGCGGATGGTACCAGAAGGTGCCGGCGGGATGGTCGGGCGGGATGTTGTATTCGTATTGGAACGTCACGCCCGGGCGGATCGAGATCAGCACGTTGTCGCCATTGCCCGACGGGTTCACCCACAGCCCGTGGGTGTGCAGGTTGGTCCCGTTAAAGCAGTGCGGGGTGTTGACGCTGCCACCGCCGCCCATTCCGCAGGTCGAGTTCTGCGGCAGCTGGTTGTGCAGCGTGACGCGCACGGTCTGCCCCGGCCTGATCGAGATCGTCGGCGCGACCAGCGGCGTCTCCGGCGGGGCGGCTTCGGACGCGTTGGCGTCCGCGTAGCCACGCAGCCTCACGTCATCATAGGCATCCGGCCCGTCGGCCGGGTTCCTGATCCGGCGGACGACATAGGTGACGTCCATGTCCAGGCTGACCTCGCGCTCCGCCCCGGCCGGCGCGCGTGCGGCCGCCATCAGCGTCGCGGCCGCCGCGGTGCCGGACCGCAGCACGAACTCGGGAGGATTGACGACAAGGGCACTCGTCTCCTGCGCCGTCGCGCCGACGGGCGCAAGCAGCGCCGCCAACGCTGCCACCGCGAGCCGCCCGGCAACGCGGGTCGCCCCCCTGGGTGGCCGCCTGCGTGCGCGAGCGCTGCCGGCCGGAACCCAACCATTGCCCGCTGGCGAAGTGATACGGATCATGCCTCTCCTCCAAGACGACCCGCGCGATCTGCACAAGTCCCCACGGTCTGCACCAAGCAGGCGGTGCAGCTCCAATGCTTGTGGTTTTCGGCTGCTTTACTCTGCCAATAGCCGTTCATTCAGCAAAAACCATGACCGCTCGAAGGAGCTCGAGCAAATCTCCTTGCGTTTCAGTGTTGCCCGACTCGACGCGAGGGTCAAGAAAAGTCGCACTCTGGTTGCAGCCCGGTGCAGGCGTGCCTCACCGTCGGCGCGGGTTGAGGCGCTGACCCCAAGCGCAACAGTCTCAGCAAGGAAGGTTGGCAGCCGAAGCTCCATTTTCGGCCCCGCAGACCGGCGTCCACGCATAGACTTCCTAGAGTGCCTCCCAATGGCGCTCGAGGGCCCGGCGCTCCACGGCAAACCGGACTTTCCCCTCCACAAGGCTGTCCGTCTGGAGACTTCTGTTGATCTCCTACAGTGGCTCAACTACGTGACAACGGGACGGCATCCTGAGCGGCATGCAGTACTGGCTCCCGCGGATCGTGATGCCCGGTCCGACCATGCCGCACTTTTTAGAAGTCATCTTGCTCATGAAACGTCGCCTGAACTGCCCCACAATCTGCTCCACCGAGGGGGTGCCGCAGGACTGTGATACCACTCCGGGCTGCACGCAAATTCGCGTGAAATCAGCTGGTTATTCTCACGGGCTTGGTTCGAACTCCGCAACGCGATTATCCCTCGCCTGGGCACCATCCGTTGCCGGCGCGTGCCGCGCGGCGAGGGTCCGGGGGACCTCGGCATGACGATCACCCTGCACCAGCGAGACCTGCCCGACGGGCTGGATCTGGGAACCGTTGTCGCGATCGACACCGAGACGATGGGGCTGAGACCGCATCGCGACCGGCTGTGCCTGGTGCAGCTTTCGTCCGGCGACGGGACCGCGCATCTGGTGCAGGTCGCCCGGAGCCAGCGCGAGGCGCCGAACCTCGTGCGGCTCCTCGCCGCACCGGGCGTGGAGAAGCTGTTCCACTACGGTCGCTTCGACATCGCGGTGCTGGCGCACGCCTTCGGCGTGGTGGCGCGGCCGGTCTGGTGCACCAAGATCGCCTCCAAGCTGACGCGCACCTTCACCGACCGGCACGGGCTGAAGGATCTTTGCCGCGAGCTTCTGGGCGTCGATCTCTCGAAGGTGCAGCAGTCGAGCGACTGGGGCACCGGCGAGTTGAGCGAGGCGCAGCTGGAATACGCCGCCTCGGACGTTCTTCATCTGCACAGGCTGCGCGAGGTGCTGACCGCGCGCCTCGCACGCGAGGGACGGCTGGAGCTTGCGGCGGCCTGCTTCGGCTTTCTACCGGACCGGGCGATGCTGGATCTGGCCGGCTGGCCCGAGGAGGACATATTTGCTCATTGAGCGGATGGAGGCCGACGCGATGACCGCCGAACGTCCCGAGCGCGACGCGGCGATCGAGACCGGCCGCCGCGTGCTGCGCATCGAGGGCGCAGCGCTCGCGACCTTTGCCGACGCGCTGGACGAGGCGTTCGCCCATGCCGTGGACGTGATCTTCCGCACCGAGGGCCGGGTGATCTGCTCGGGCATGGGCAAGTCGGGCCATGTGGCGCGCAAGGTCGCCTCCACGCTGGCCTCGACGGGCACGCCGGCGCAGTTCGTCCATCCCGGCGAGGCGAGCCACGGCGATCTCGGCATGATCACCGAGCAGGACGCGGCGCTGGTCATGTCGAATTCCGGCGAGACGAAGGAGCTCGCCGACATCGTCGCGCACTGCAAGCGCTTCGCGATCCCGCTGATCGGGGTGGCGGGTCGCGCCGATTCGACGCTGCTGCGCGCCGCGGACGTGGCGCTCGTGCTGCCGCCGGCCGAGGAAGCCTGCTCGGTCGGCATGGCGCCGACGACCTCGACCACCATGACGATGGCGCTGGGCGACGCGCTGGCGGTGGCGCTGATGGAGCGCCGCCGCTTTACGCCCGACCGGTTCCACGCCTTCCACCCGGGCGGGCGGCTGGGCGCGCGGCTGGCGACCGTCGAGGCCCTCATGTCGTCTGGCGACCGCATGCCGCTGGTCGGCGAACGGGCGCCGATGACCGAGACGATCCTCGTCATGACGCGGAAAGGCTTCGGCGTGGCCGGGGTGGTGGACGGGCGCGGTCGGCTGACGGGCATCATCTCGGACGGCGACCTGCGTCGGCACATGGACCGGCTGATGCAAAGCCGGGCGGTGGACGTGGCGTCCCGCCAGCCGCGCACCATCGGGCCTGGCGCGCTGGCGCAGGAAGCGCTGAAACTGATGAGCGCAGGCAAGATCACCTGCCTCTTCGTGACCGAGCCTGGCGAGGACGTGCCACTGGGCATTCTGCACATGCACGACTGCCTGCGCGCCGGGCTCGACGTCGCGTGAGCGGGTGCAGCTGATGTCCGTCGCGGAAGAGCATCACCGCAGCCAGCGCCAGGCGCGCATCGAGCGATGGTCGCGCACGGTGCGGCATTTGAAAGTCGTGCTGGCGATCACCGCCATCCTGCTGGTCGGCACGATCTTCATGTTCGGGCGCGAGCGCGCGGTCGTGTTCGACGCCGAGCAGGCCGCGAACTTGGCCGTGCTGGGTGCCGGGCTGAAGCTCGACAATCCGCGCTTCTCCGGAATCACCGAGGACGGCGACCCGTTCGTCGTCACCGCCGATTGGGCGCTGCCCGACGGCGCCACGCCGGATCGGGTGGACCTCGAGATGCCAACCGGCGAATTGCATCTGGCCGACGAGAGGGTTGTGACAGTGCGGGCAGAGGCGGGCGAGCTCTTCCGCAGCGACGACCGGCTCAACCTGATGGGTGACGTGATCTTCCAGACGTCGGACGGCTTCGAGGCGAAGATGCCGCGCATCGAGCTCGACCTGGCGTCGAAGGTCGCCGTCGCCCCGGCGAGGCTGCGTGCCACGAGCCCGCGCGGCAGCATCGAAGCCGACCGGATGCGGATGGCCCGCGGCACGACGCCGAACAGCTCGACCATCCGCTTCGAGGGCAACGTCCGGGTGAGCTGGCGACCGGAGGAAAGCGGCGACCGGCCGGAACGCGCCGATCGGTGACCGGCGCGCAGTCGCTACGCAGTCGCTGCGGGCTGCTGGTGGTGCGATCGTCGATCGTCTATAGATCCAAGAAATGGCATGGAGGTTGTGGGTGGCCGCAACGAAGATCACCGGAGTTGCGCTCGCGGCTTTGCTCGCCGCAGCAGTGCTGTCCGCACATGCGCAGAATCAGACCCAGGGCCCGTTCGGCGGGTTCAAGCACGACCGGACCGCTCCGATCGAGATCACCTCGAACGCGCTCGAGGTGCATCAGGCCGAGAACCTGGCGATCTTTTCGGGCGAGGTCGTGGCGGGCCAGGGCACGCTGCGCCTGACTGCCGACCGGCTCGACGTCTATTACACGCAACAGGAAGGCAGCCAAGATCCCGGCACGGGCGACATCCGCAACATGCAGGCGCATGGCGACGTCTTCATCTCGAACGGCACCGAGACCGCGCAGGGCGAGCAGGCCGAGTACGACGTCGCGGCAGGGACCATCACGATGACGGGCTCGGTGGTGCTGACGCAAGGGCAGAACGTGATCTCCGGCCAAAAGCTGGTGATCCATGTCGATGAGGGGCAGGGCCGAATGGAAGGCAGGGTCAAGTCGATCTTCGCGCCGCAAAAAAGCGGCGAGCAGAGTACGAACTGATGCGGCCGAGGCAATCGGTCCACGCCGCCGACCGCGCCCACCTGCGGCTGATCGCCGGCGGCGGGCGCGCCGGGCTGACGGTCACGGGACTCGGCAAGAGCTATCGCCGCCGTCCGGTCGTGCGCGATGTTTCGCTGCGGCTGACGCGCGGCGAGGTCGTCGGCCTGCTCGGCCCGAACGGCGCCGGCAAGACGACCTGCTTCTACATGGTCATCGGCCTCATCCCCTGCGACGCGGGCACGATCGAGGTCGACGGCGTCGACGTCAGCGGACTGCCGATGTACCGCAGGGCCCGGCTCGGCCTCGGCTATCTGCCGCAGGAGGCCTCGATTTTCCGCGGGCTGTCGGTCGAAGACAATCTGAAGGCGGTGCTAGAGCTGGTCGAGCCCGACCGGCTGGAGCGCGCCCGGCGCCTCGACGCGCTGCTGGGCGAGTTTTCCATCACGCATCTTCGCCGAACGCCGGCCTCGGCCCTCTCGGGCGGCGAGCGACGCCGCGTGGAGATCGCCAGGTGCCTGGCCACCGAGCCGGCCTACGTGCTGCTGGACGAGCCGTTTGCGGGCATCGACCCGATCGCCGTCGGCGAGATCCGCAAGCTGGTCAGCCATCTGACCGACCGCGGCATCGGCGTCCTCATCACGGATCACAATGTCCGCGAGACGCTGGAGATCATTGACCGGGCATACATCTTGCATGAAGGGTGCGTCCTGATGAGCGGCACGCCCGACGAGGTCGTCGAAGATGCCAATGTCCGTCGGGTGTATCTGGGCGAGGGTTTCCGGATTTAGTAACCGGCCCGCCCGAGACTGGCGTCGCACTGTCGCGGGGTTGGGTTGATGGCGATCGGTCTTCGTCTCGAATTGAAGCAGACGCAGCAGCTGGTCATGACGCCCCAGCTGCAGCAGGCCATCAAGCTCCTGCAGATGTCCAATCTCGAGCTTGTCGAATATGTCGAGCACGCCGCCGAGCAGAACCCGCTGCTCGAGATCGCGAATGGCGGAGGCCTCGGCTCGGGAGATGTCCCCGAGACGGCGCGCGAGGCCGCGCCGCTCGAGACGGACAGGCGGATCACGGCCGATGGCGACCATTCGCTGGGCGGCGAGACGTTCGACACCGGCGCCGAAAACCTGCACGACGAGCCCCCGCCCAGCGCGGCGGCATCGAGCCTCCGGCTGCAGGGCATCGGCGCCGGCGGGGCGAGCGAGGACGGGCCGAGCCTGGAGGAACGGCTGGCCGAGCGCCCGGCGCTGCGTGATCACCTGGGCCGTCAACTCGGACAGGCGCGCGCCGATCGCGAGCTGGCGCTGATCGCGCGCTATCTCGTGGAGGAGCTGGACGCGAGCGGCTATCTCAGGACCGATCTCGCCGAGATCGCCGAGCGGCTCGGCGTGGCGCCGGAGCGAGCCGCGGCCGCGCTGGCGCTTTTGCAGAAATGCGAGCCCACCGGTGTCGGTGCGCGCGATCTGGCCGAGTGCCTGGCGCTTCAGCTGCGCGAGCGCGACCGGCTGGACCCTGCCATGCAGGCATTGCTCGGCAATCTGGACCTGCTGGCGCGCGGCGAGTGGAAGCGCCTGCGCGCCCTTTGCGGCGTCGACGCCGAGGATCTGGCCGACATGGTGCAGGAGCTGCGCCGGCTGGACCCGCGCCCCTGTGCCGGGTTCGGCGTGGTCGAGCCCGAGACGCTCGTGCCCGACATCCTGCTGCGCCGGACGAGCTGGGGCGGCTGGCATCTCGAGCTCGAACGCCGACACCCTGCCCCGCCTCCTGCTCGACCGCGACTATGCCGCCGAGATCGGCGCGCGCGATTGCGCCGAGACGCGGCGTTATCTCGGCGACTGCCTGGCCAACGCCAACTGGCTGATCCGCAGCCTCGACCAGCGCGCCCGGACGATCCTGAAGATCGCGACCGAGATCGTCCGGCGCCAGCAGCGCTTCTTCGACGAGGGCATCGCTGGGTTGCGGCCGCTGAACCTGCGCACCGTCGCCGAGGCCGTCGGCATGCACGAGTTGACGGCCAGCCGCGTGACCTCGAACAAGTACATCGCCACCGAGCGGGGCATCTTCGAGCTGAAGTTCTTCTTCACCAACGCAGTCGGCGGCGGGATGGGCGACTTCGCGGCCGAAAGCGTCCGGCATCGCATACGTGCCATGGTCGACGGCGAGCCCCCGGCGGCCGTGCTCTCGGACGACGAGATCGTCGAGCGGCTGCGCGCCGAGGGGATCGACATCGCCCGCCGGACGGTTGCCAAATACCGCAAATCGCTCAACATCCCCTCGTCGATCGAGCGCCGGCGGCAAAAGTCTCTGCGCGAGGCCTCTTGACCGGGCCGCGCGCCCCTTCGCCTGGGCCCGATCCGCGCGCCTCGGCGACCGGACCGATGCCGCACAGCCAGTTGACCTGAAGCATCGGCCGGCGCAATCCTGGGCTCCGATGATGGTGTTCACGCATCGACTCGACCCATCGCTGCCGCGCGGCGGACCCGCCGGTTGCGCAAACCTGGCTGCTTCACTCCCCAGCTTGACAGCCGGCCGGGCGGTCCATAGGCAAGCCGCCCCGACGCCGAAGCGCGCGGCAGCGCCGATTGCCGCTTCCAGCGGGGCCGCGGTCGAGACCTCGGACTTGCGACTTCAGGAGGGCAGATGCGCGTTCAGGTGCAGGGCAAGCAGATCGACGTCGGCAGCGCGCTGACCGAGCACGTCACCCGCAATCTTAGCGCCGCGGTCCAGAAATATTTCGACCGGCCGGT
Organism: uncultured Alphaproteobacteria bacterium; assembly: GCA_963822985.1. Classification (GTDB taxonomy): domain Bacteria; phylum Pseudomonadota; class Alphaproteobacteria; order Rhodobacterales; family Rhodobacteraceae; genus Thermohalobaculum. The sequence continues at coordinate 236,479 of CAWGJU010000010.1, forward strand.
CGAGGCGATCGTCACCTTCTCGCGCGATGCCCGCGCCTTTCGCTGCGACGCGCACGTGCACTTGCCGACCGGCCTGACCGCCGCGGCCAGCGCCACGGGGCACGACGTCTATGCCGCGTTCGAGCAGGGGGCGGAGCGTATCGAGAAGCAGATCCGCCGCTACAAGCGGCGCCTGCGCGACCACCACCAGAATCGGCGAAAGCCGATTGAAGCCTTCGATGCGCCAGCTTATGTGCTGCAAGCTGCGGAATCCCGGGAGGACTCGGAGGAGCCGGAAAGCCTGCAGCCCGTCATCGTCGCCGAGATGACGCAGTCGATCCAGTCGCTCAGCGTCGGCGAGGCGGTGATGCAGATGGAACTCGCGAACAAGACCTTCCTTATGTTCCGCAATGACGCGAATGGCCGTTTCAACGTTGTCTTCCGGCGTGACGACGGCAATATCGGCTGGGTCGACCCGGCGAACATTTCGGCGTCCTGAGCGCTAAGCTCGCTAACCCACTGGGTGTCTTTCATGGAACTTTCCGACCTCGTTTCGCCGCGAGCCGTGCTCTGCAAGGTCAAGGCCAGCAGCAAGAAGCAGGCGTTGCAGGAGGTCGCGCATCGCGCCTCCGAGGCCTATGGGCTCGAGGTCCGGGCCGTGTTCGAGGGGCTGCTCGCGCGCGAGAAGCTCGGCTCGACCGCTATGGGCAATGGCGTGGCGATCCCGCATGCTCGGATCGTGGGGCTGAGCGGCATTGTCGCCGCCTTCGCCCAGCTCGACAGGCCGGTCGACTTCGAGGCTGCGGATGGCCAGGGCGTCGACCTCATCTTCGCGCTGCTGGCGCCGCAGGAAGCCGGCGCCGACCATCTGCGGGCCTTGGCCAAGGTCTCGCGCCTGATGCGCGACGCCGGCGTGCGCAAGAAGCTGCGCGAGACCGACAGCGAGGCCGCGCTCTATGCGCTGGTCACGGACCTGTCGGCGTCTCGCGCCGCCTGAGGTCTCCGGAGTCGGCCCGGCGCCCCGGACGGTGGCCCGGGGCTCGCAGTCTCGCTCAGTGCACGCTGACCGGCACGAGATCGTTGCGCTTGGCGAGCGCGAAGGCTTGCTTGCGGTCCGGCGACAGCGCCAGGACGTTGCCCTCGGGGTCATGCACGGCGAAGATCTTGCCCGGCATCTTGCGCAGGTGCTCGGGCAGGACGGCCCTGTCGGCCTCGCGGACATAGACGATGGCGCCGGCGCCTGGCTGGGTAAAGGGGTTCTTCTCACTCATAGCACTTTCTCCTACTGCTCGCCTCTTACTGACCGGCGGCGCGCTCGACGCCCCCGCCGATCTTGATGGACTGCACGTTCAACTCGGGCTTTCGGCGGACGAGATCGATCTGCAGGAGCCCGCGCTCCAGTCGCGCTTCGGCAACTTCGACGCGATCGGCGAGGACGAAGCTGCGCTGGAATTGGCGCGCGGCGATGCCGCGATGCAGGAAGACCCGCCCGTCGTCCTCGTCGGCCTGCCGGCCGCGAACGATCAGGTGGCCGTCCTCGAGCGTGATCGCCAACTCTGCCTCGGCAAAGCCGGCCACGGCGAGCGTGATACGGTAAGCGTCGTCGCCCCGCTGTTCGATGTTGTAGGGCGGATAACCGTCAGAGCCATTTTTCGCAGTCCGCTCAACCAATTGATCGAGCTGCTCGAAGCCGAGCAGGAACGGATGCGACGTAAAGGAGATGCGTGACATTCGCGAGCGTCCTCCTGCGAAGCGACCTCGTATGGCGGCCTGCGGCGCAGCACCGTCAAGTTCAATATGGTGTTCGCGGCGTGTTCCGGCAATAGGACGCGTCCGACGACAAGGCCCCGACGCATGGCGGTGCGTGCGGGGCACGGGTCAGCGTTCGTGGCACGCCCTCCGCGCGCTTAACGCTCGACGACTGCTTCGGAGATGCCACGGCCGGCGGGTCCGCGAGCGCCGGCGGATGCGAATGGCCGCAACTGGCCCCTATGTCGGCCCCTGGCCTTCGAGGTTGATCTCCACCAGGCCCAGCTTCTTCAGCCAAAGCACCGTCCGAGCCACCGAGCCCCGATGAGCCGCGGGAGCGCCGTCGATGATTTCGGCAAAGGACCACGCCTTCTGTCGATTGAAGGCGTTGCACAGATAGACGAGCGCGTTCTCCTGTGGGAATCGCTGCGAGCGGTTCATCGCCAGGGCGCCCAGTCGAGCGACCTGCGCGCGCATGTCGTCGGTCAGCGCAGTGACCCGCGCCCCCTCGGCCACCCTATGGGTCGGATACCCCTGGAACAGCGCGAATGGGTCGTCGCGCAGCGGGTGCCAGGCCCGGCCGGGCTGCCTCGGACAATGTTCTTCGGCGTCTTGACGCAGCTCGGCAAGTTCCTGCCAGAGCTCGGAATAGCGCGGGATGATGACGCGCCAGTCATAGCACTCGCGGGCGCGCTTCTTGCCGGCTTCGCCCATCGCCCGGCGCATATCGCTGTCCGTGAGGAGTCGCTCGAACGCCTTTGCCGTCGCGTCGATGTCGACAGCCACGGCCCCGCAGCTGTTGAAGAGGTAATTGTCATAGTCGTCCGCGCCGATCGCATAGCGATAGGCGAGATCGACGGCGTGGCCGGGCCCCGGCGCGAAAGTCGGCACGAGAACGCCCTGGACCCCGTCCTCGATCGTCTCCCGGTACCCGTCCCAATCGCTGGCGACGACCGGCAAGCCCGCGGCCATTGCCTCGACCGGCGTCAGCCCGAAGGTTTCCTGGATGTTGTCCGAGAGACTGCAAAAGACGTCGGCCGCGTGCCAGATGCCGAACCGCGCCGCCGGATCGCGGCCGTTGACGAAGTGATGGCCGACGCTCGGCGCGATCGCTTCCGCACCCCGCCGGAAGGCCTGGTCGATTCGGTCGTTTGCGAACCAGCCGGATTGCACGAGGTGGATCTTGCGCTGGATGCGCCGGCTGACCAGCTCGAGCGCGCGATACATCGGGAACGGGTGGGCTTTCGCATGAAAGCTCAACCTGCCGACGAAGAGGACAACGAGATCGTCCTCGCCGATCCCGAGCTCGGTCCGCCAGTGACCCCGGTGCCGGCCGCGGTCCGGCGTGTCGAACTGATCGCAATGGATGCCGAGCGGAATGACAGGCAGCATGAGCTTGGGCGCGACATCGGTGGCCCCGAGGCGCGCGCCCAGATAGTCGCCAAGCTCGGCCAGCAAATGGTCGATCATCGACTTGACGGACTGCGACGTGCAGATCACCGCGTCCCATCGCTGCAGAGGCGTCGTGAGAATTGCGCCGATCGAGTTCATCGCCCGGTCCGACGCCGTGGTATGCGTCAGCCCGCACAGGCTGTAGTCGCGCTGGTCGAAGAAGCGACGGGTCCAAGCGAAGGAATCGATGCTCGGCTGCGATTGGAAGAGGCATCCGACCTGCTTGAGGCCTGGCAGGTTATGGTAGTGGATCTGGGCGCACTCCCGATCCTCCCTCATCCCGAAAGACTTCATCTTGACGACGAATTCGTCGAAGCTCGCCTGATCCGGAACGAAGGCGTAGTAGCGCTCGGCATCCAGCCAACGGGCGACCCCGTGCAGCATGCCCTCGCCCGCCGAGTGGCGTCCCATCAGGTCGTCGCGCGAGGTCTCGAACCCGTCGCTTGTGTAGAGGATTGCAGCGTTGCTCATGAGCCCTGGCTTGTTCCGGTAGGTGGCGAGGCGGCCGAGCCTGCGTCAGACCCGTTAAGCGGAATTTGATGCCAGCCGCCCATCGCTGCGCAATGGTTTTCCCGACGCCGACAACTCGCTCCGGCGAGACTCGACGCAAATGCGGACAGTGTAGCGCGCTCGGCCGCGCCGTTGCCCGTCGCAGCCGACGCTGGTTGCAGCCAATCGCGTGATCGTCAGATCGAGATCGTCGCCTTGCCGCCATGCGCGGCCGACCAGTCGATGGGGGCGTCGAGGAACGCCGCCACCTCGTCGAGCGTCGTCGCATCGAAATGGCGGCCGTCGCGCGCCTCGGCCAGCACGTCGCGCCAACTCGCCAGATGATGCAGCGTCAGCCCGTGCTCGGCCAGCCGCGGCCGCACCTGGGGAAAGATGTCGTAGTAGAAGACGACGATCGTGTGCGCGCATTGGCCGCCCGCCTCGCGGATCGCCTCGACGAACCGCACCTTCGAGCCGCCATCGGTCGTCAGATCCTCGACCAGCAGCACGCGGGCGCCCTCGCGGAGCTCGCCCTCGATACGAGCATTGCGGCCGAACCCCTTGGGCTGTTTGCGTACATAAAGCATCGGCAGACCGAGCCGCTCGGCAATCCAGGCGGCGAACGGAATACCCGCCGTCTCGCCGCCCGCGACGGCGTCGAACTGCTCCCAGCCGGCGTCCTGCATCAGCCGAGCGCAGGCGAAATCCATGCAGGCGGCACGAATGCGCGGGTACGAGATCAGCTTTCGGCAGTCGATGTAGACCGGGCTCGCGAGCCCCGAGGTCAGGGTATATGGCGGGTCCGGCCGGAAGTGCACCGCCCGGATCTCGAGCAGCATGCGGGCGACCTCGCGCGCAACCTGCGCGCGGTCCGGCAACGCGGTGAAGCTCATGGCTGGACCTCGATGCGCCAGTGGATGGGAAAGCCCGGGTCGAAGACTGTCACCGGGCCGGCGCCCGTCGCGACCTGGGCGGGGTAGATGACGGGCTCGTCTTCGCGGACGAGGCGGATGCGGTCCTCGTTCGGCGCCATGCCGTACCAGGCGGCGCCATGCAGCGCGACAAAGGCCTCGAGCCGGTCGAGGGCGCCCTCCTCCTCGAAGACATGCGCGAGGCAGGGCAGCGAGACCGGCGCGGTGAAGCAGCCGGCGCAGCCGCAAGGGGCGAGCTTCAGCGGGTCGGCATGCGGCGCGCTGTCGGTGCCGGAGAAAAAGCGCGGGTCGCCCGAGATGGCGGCCGCCCGCAGCGCTTGGCGGTGGCGCTCGCGCTTGGCGACCGGCAGGCAGTAATAGTGCGGGCGGATGCCGCCGGCGAGGATCGCGTTGCGGTTGATGATGAGATGATGCGTCGTCAGCGTCGCCGCCAGCCCGCGCTCGGCCGAGCGGACGTAAGTGACGCCCTCGGCCGTGGTGACGTGCTCGAGCACGATGCGCAAGCCGGGCAGGCGCTGGCGGAGTGGCTCGAGCACCCGATCGATGAACACCGCCTCGCGGTCGAAGATGTCGACATCCGGGTCGGTGACCTCGCCATGGACCAGCAGCGGCAGGCCGATCTCGGCCATCCGCTCGAGCACCGGCAGCACCCGGGCAATGTCGCGCACGCCGCTGTCGGAGTTCGTCGTGGCACCGGCGGGGTACAACTTCACTGCGTGGACGAGGCCGGCCTCGGCGGCGGCCGCGACGTCGTCGGGCTCGGTGCTCTCGGTAAGGTAGAGCGTCATCAGCGGCCGGAAGGCCGCCGTTTTCGAGGCGGGGGCCGCCGCGGCGCGGATGCGCTCGCGATATGCGGCCGCCTCGGCGCCCGTCACGACGGGCGGCACCAGGTTCGGCATGATGATGGCCCGGCCGATATGCTCGGCCGAATGGCCGATCACACCCTCGAGCATGGCGCCGTCGCGCAGGTGCAGGTGCCAGTCGTCGGGGCGGCGGATCGTCAGCATGGCGGCCGTTCTAGGCGCGCCGGCGCGGCCCGGCAAGCTCAGGCTGGATCGCCGCTAGGTGCCCTGCCTCCAGCGACAGGGCAGGCGCGGCCCCGCGGGCGGCGCCTCGCACAGCGCGCCGGCCGCCGCCACCGCGTCCATGACCAGCGCCACATAGTCGCGCGTCTCGGCATAGGGCGGCACGCCCCGGTGCTTGCGCACGGCGCCCTCGCCCGCATTGTAGCCGGCCAGCGCCAGCAGCACGTCGCCGTCGAACTCGTCCAGCAGCCAGTCGAGATAGGCCGCGCCGCCGGTGATGTTGGCGGCTGGCTCGAACGGGTCGGCGACGCCAAAGCGCCGGGCCGTCGCCGGGATCAATTGCATCAGCCCCTGCGCGCCCCTGGGGCTCACGGCCTGCGGCCGACCGCGCGATTCGACGGTGATCACCGCCAGCAAAAGCGTCGGCGAGACGTTGTGCCGCCGCGCCGCGGCCTCGATCTCGGCGCCATAGGCCGTGCGGATCACGCCAAGCGTGGCGGGGTCGAAGAGACCCAGGCCGCGCGCGCGGCGGTCGCGCACGGTGTCCAGCACGGCCGACCATCCGCCGGCCGCCCCGGCACCGGCGCCCCTGCCCGTCGCCGCGTGCGCGTTCCAGAACCAGGCCTGGCGCTCTTCCCGCGGCTCGACCGCGGGGGTCGCGAACTTGGTCGGGACGCGGACGCGAACGCGCGTTCCGGCAGGCGGTGCCCGCAAGAGCTCGGCGCGGCCGCGCTCGCCCGGGCGGATGCCGTTCTTGACGAAGCCCGCCACGGCGACTGATTCGCTGAAATCGGCGGCAACGGTCGCGAGCAAGTGCAATTATCGCCGCCGCCGATCGCGCGCGCCACAGGCGCTCGCCACAATCCCGCCACAATCTGCCTTGATGTCTTCACAATCCCGGGCATCAGTGCCGCCTTCTTGCCAAGAACGGTTAACCGATGGAAGATTTTCGCCACACCGCCTTGGAACAGCGAATAATTATTTGAGCATCGGCTCGGTTCGATGATATCGGATTCGAGCAAGGATCGGGGCAGGCAAGTTGACTTGAACCCACTCCTGCCCGCACCGGCCGTTTCGATGCGGGGCAAGCGCTGGAAAAGGTCCAGACACAGCGAGCTGAAGACCTGGAGGGTTGCATCATGCTCAGAGAGTTCCTGCGAGACGACGATGGTGCGGTGACCATCGACTGGGTGGCCCTGACCGCCGGTATCCTGCTTCTGGGCATCGCCGTCGTCTACGGTGTTTTCGAAGGCGGCGTGCAGCCGCTGGTGCAAAGCATCAACAGCAATCTCGGCATTGCCGTGAAGGTGCCCGCTTCCGTGGACGCCGGGCCTCCGGACAGTTTCAACACGACGGCGGAACGACACCCGCCATAACACCCTCTCGGCAACGGCGCGGGATCTGCTATGGTGAATCCGCGCCGTCATGTGCCGTCGGGGGAGTTCCTATGCGGATCGTCGCGATCCTCGTTCTTTGCCTAGGCGTCGCGCTCGCGGGCGCGGCGACGTATCTGTTGCGCGAATTCTATGCCGCCCAGGTGATGATGGCGGCGCGCCCCGCCGGGCCGGAGACGGTCCGGGTTCTCGCCGCCAAGCAGGCGCTCAAATACGGTGACCGGCTCGACCTGGCGATGGCCGAGGAACGGCTGCGCTGGGTGACGTGGCCCAAGGACGCCGTGCCGGAGGGCGCCTTCACCACCGGCGAGGAGCTGCTCGGCCCCGGGCGCAAGGAGACCCGGACGGTCCTGCGCACGGTCGAGCCGGGCGAACTGGTCCTGAAGTCCAAGGTGACCGGCTTTGGCGAGAACCTGCGCGTCGCGGCGCAGGTCACCGAAGGCAAGCGGGCCTTCACCATTCCGATCAACGCGGTCAGCGGCGTGGCCGGGCTGGTCGCGCCGGGCGACCGCGTCGATATCCTCCTCACCCGGACCATCGACCGGCAGCTCGTCACCAGCATCTTCCTGCAGAACGTGCTGGTCATCGCCACCGACCAGACGTCGAACGTCGAGGCGAGCTCCACGCGTGTGGCGCGGACGGCGACCGTCGAGGTCGACCCCACCGACGCGTCCAAGCTGGCGCTGGCGCAGCAGGTCGGCAAGCTGTCGCTCTCGCTGCGCGGCATGGACGAATCGATCGAAGCGCGCGTCGACTCCGTCAGCATCGAGGACCTGCCCGACCAGCCGGTCGTGATCCCCGAGCCGGTCGCGGCGCCCTTGCCGCCGCCGAACATGGTGACGGTCCGCAAGGGCACCGAGGTCGAGGAAATCGAGCTTCGCCAATAGCGATCCGCGCCCGACGCGATCCGCCCCCGCGCGATCGCTTGATTCCGAAGGCTTTCCGCTGTCTAGTCCTATGTCAGCTCGAGACAAGATGCCGCGCGCGAGCGGCGCAGATGCGGGCGAGGGACATGACACGCGGAACTCATGCGCTGATCTGGCTGGCGGCTCTGTTGGCGGCGGCCGTCTTTCCCGACCCGTCTCGGGCGCAGCAGGTGCTGCGAATGTCGCAAGGGCTCGAGGCGAACACCATTCCGGTCCTCGTCGACCGCGCCGTCGTGCTCGAGAGCGACGTCGCCTTTACCGAGGTCTCGGTCGCCAACCCGCAGATCGCCGATGTGCAGCCGATCTCGAACCGCACGATCTATATCTTCGGCCAGCGGCGCGGCACGACCTCGCTGACGCTGTTCGGAGCGGACGGGCAGCTGATCACCAATGTCGTCCTGCGGGTGCTCGCCGACACGTCCGAGCTTAAGGAACGGCTGGGACAGCTGCTGCCCGGCGAGGCGGTCGAGGTCCGCGCCGCCGGCGACACGATCGTGCTTTCGGGCGTCGTCTCGGGCGCGGCCAAAATCGACGCGGCGCTGGCGCTGGCGCGCGCCTATGCCGGTGACGCGGTCGTCAACATGATGACCGTCGGCGGCACCCAGCAGGTGCTGCTGCGTGTCAAGGTGGCCGAGATCAACCGGGCCGTCGGCAAGGATCTGGGCGTCAGCATCACCGCTTTGGGCGTCGGCGACAACGTGGCGCCGCGGATCGATATCGGCGAGACCACCCGTCTCAATTTCGACAACGAGAACGGGATCATCGAGAACCTTGCCCCGGCGCTGGGGTCTTTCTCCGGCATTTTCGGCGCCATCTTCAACATCGCCGACAGCTATCTCCTGGACATCCGGATCGACGCGCTCGAGGCGAGAGGATTCGCCAAGATCCTGTCCGAGCCGAACCTGACGTCGCTGTCAGGCATCGAGGCGAGCTTCCTCGCCGGCGGCGAGGTGCCGATCCCCGTCCAGGGCGACCTCGGATCGGTGACGGTGTCCTACAAGCCGGTCGGCGTCAGCCTGAAATTCCTGCCGCTGGTGCTCGACAACGACATGATCAACGTCTCGGTCTCGGCCGAGGTCAGCCAGATCGATCCGAACATCTCGACGGTGACCAATGGCATCGAGGTCACCGGCTTCCAGACCCGCCGGGCGACGACGACGGTCGAGCTGCGCGACGGCCAGGCCTTCGCCATCGCCGGGCTTCTGCAGGAAAATTTCGAGGACACGATCAGCCAGGTGCCGTGGCTGGGCGATATCCCCGTGCTGGGCGCGCTCTTCCGCTCGGCCAGCTTCCAGCGCGGCGAGACCGAGCTGGTGATCTTCGTCTCGGTGCACCTGGTCTCGCCGGTCGACGACGAGTCCGAGCTGGCGCTGCCGACCGACCGCATCGCCATTCCGAACGAATTCCAGCTTTTCCTCTTCGGCCGGACCACGGGCGGCGTGATGAGCGAGCTTGGGCTGGCGGGCTCGGGGATCGACGGAGAGTATGGCTATGTTCTGGAGTAGCGCCACGCGCAGGGCGGTCGGCGCCGCCGCCCTGCTGGCGTTGGCAGCACAGCTCGGCGGCTGCGCGAAGACCGCGGGCGAGTACCGGCTGCCCTACAGATACGGCGAATCGCTCGATGCGAGCTTCGCCATCCAGGAGGATCGCGCCGGCACCGGCCGCCGCCTGGCTCGAGATTTCGCCGCGAGCGCCGATCAAATGGTGACCTTCGCCTTCAACGACGCCTCGCTCGACGCGGAGGCGCGCGTCATCCTGGACGGTCAAGCTCGCTGGCTGCGCGCCCACCCCGACGTGCCGATGGTGATCACGGGCTACACCGACCTCGTCGGCTCCGAGCGCTACAATTACGGCCTGGGGCTGCGCCGGGCCGAGAACGCCAGGAACTATCTGATCGCGCAAGGCGTGCCGGCGGCGCGCCTCATCGCCGTCGACTTACGCGGCGAGCAGGACCCGCTCGTCCCGGTGACGGGGCGCGAGCGGCTCAACCGGCGGGCCGTCACCACCGTGGCCGTTCGCCCAGGCGGCACCGGGCCAGGGCTCGACGGCACCTATGCGGCGCGCATCTACGATAGCTACCAGGCCGGGAATGTCGGCGTGAGCGAGGCCGAGTCGATGACGGTTCAATAAGCCATGCAGGAGTGGTATATTTCTTGCTGATGGCCTATGCGGCCGCATGGCGGCTGCAACGGGGCCGGGAAAGAAACGCGTATGGGCTGGTTGGCGGCGATCAGGGACGGCTTCGGTCGTTTGCTTGCCGACGATCGCGGGGCGGCAGGCCTCGAATTCCTGTTCACTTCGCCCCTGCTGTTCGGCGTGCTGATCTTCACCGCCGAATACGGCCAGGCGCTGCGCTATCGCATCGCGCTCGACGGGGCCGTTCAGGACACGGCGCGCTTCCTTGCCCTCGCGCCCGCCACGGACGCGTTGGACGCATCGGGCAATCCGACGATCAGGATCTACCCAGCCTTCAGGGTCGAGGCGGACGCCATGATGGAGGCTCGGGTCGGCCACGAAGTCGCGACGCATATTGTCGTGTGGACGGTCGACACCGAACCTCTGAAACTCAGGACGCCGTTCCATGTCGTCGAGGTCACGGGTAGCATGGCGGTCGAGCTGCCGATGCTCGCCTTCATCAATTGGGGCCTGACCACCAAGATCCCCGAGAGCCTGACGCTGACCGCGACGCAGCAGGCGCGCTGGGGCGCCGGCAATCCGCCGGGGATGGTCAGCTGCGCCCGGTTCGACAGGATGCGCGACACATGCTGAGCCCCAGCGCGTTGGCACGCGGCGTTCGCCGCTTCGTCCGCGACGAGCGCGGCGCCGTCGTGGTCGACCAGCTGCCGGTCATGTTCCTGACGCTGATCCTGGTGCTGCTGATCTTCGAGATCGGCCTCGCCTATTTCCTGAACCTCGGCACCGCCAAGGCGGCGCAGCTTGGCGCCCGCGTCGCGGTGACGCTGCCGGCGCTGCACCCCGAGGTGCCGGTGCTGAACGTGCCGGGCTCGGACGATGTCGAGAACGGCGTCTGGTGCTATCAGCCGGACGGCAGTGATGCCTGCCAGGACCCGGGCGGCCCCTGGGTCTGCGATGGCGCGAGCCTTGGCGCGTGCGATCCCATGGGCTTCGCGCGAATAGTCGCCGACATGCGCCGCAGCTATCCGCGGCTCGAGCGCGAGGACGTCGTCGTCACCTATGCCTACCGGCGGCTCGGCGTCGTCGGCGGCGACTTCGTGCCGGAGGTGACGGTCACGGTCAAGGCGCAGAGCTATGCCTTCCTGACGCTCATGCTCTCGGAGACGCTGGGGGCTCTGTCCGAGAAGGGCCCGATCACCTTCGCGGGAGCCTCGTCCAGCGCCTTTGGCGAGCAGATGCGCTGGGGCGCTTGAGCAGGATGGTCCTGTCCCTTCGACGCGACTCGGGCGGGGCGAACATCGAGGCCTATGTCTTCGCCGACGGCTTTGCCGAGATCGAGGCGTTGTCGAGCAATCTCGACGCCGAGTTCGGGCGCGACGGCTGGCGGCGCGTCGACGCCGGGGGCGCGGCGCGGGTGCTGCGCGGGGCCGAGACCGGCGGCGTCATGGCCGTCGTCGCGCTCTCGACGGACGCCCCCGACGAGGTCGAGGCGGCCGCCCAGCTCATCCGCCGGGCGCGCGATGCCAGCATCCCGGTGCTGCTGGTCACCGGTGACCTCTCGTCACGAACGGTCCACCGGCTGATCCGGGAGGGCGTGGCGGAGTTCACCCCCTATCCGGACCCGGACGGGGCGCTGCGCGAAGCCATCAACCGCATCCGGTTGTTGCGCGCGGGCGGCACGACCGGCTGGGGGCCGGGCGCCACCGGCCATGCGCGGCGCGGGCGGCTGATCACCGCCTATGGCGTCGCCGGCGGTGTCGGCACCAGCACCTTTATCGTGAACCTCGCCTGGGAGATCGCGGCGACGGTGCGCCGGCAGGGCCACGCGCGTCGCCCTGCTCGACTTCAACTTTCAGTACGGGTCCGTCGCCACCTATCTCGACGTCGCTCGCCGCGAGGCCGTCTACGAGCTCGTCTCCGAGGCCGCGTCGCTGGACCAGACAGGGCTGACACAGGCGCTGAGCGTCTATCAGGACAGGTTGCACGTCCTCACCGCGCCGCGCGATGCCCTGCCACTCGACATCGTGTCGCCCAACGACGTGACCGCCATCATCAATCTCGCGCGCGAGGCGTTCGACTATGTCCTGATCGACATGCCGCAAGCGCTGATGAACTGGTCCGAGCAGGTCTACAACGCCTCGGACGAGTTCTACGCGCTGATGGAGGTCGACATGCGGTCAGCCCAGAACATGTTCCGCTTCCTGCGTACGCTCAAGGCCGAGGACATGGCGCTGGACAAGATCCGGTTCGTGCTCAACCGCGCGCCCGGCCTGACCGATCTCGGCGGCAAGCAGCGGGTGCGCCGGGTGGCCGAGAGCCTCGGGATCGAGTATGCTTACCAATTGCCGGATGGCGGAAAGCAGGTTGTGAACGCCTGCGATCAGGGCGTGCCGCTGGCCGAGGCGGTCAAGTCGAACCCGTTGCGCCGCGAGCTCGCCCGGATCGCCCAGGCGATCGTCGCCGCCGGCCACAGCACGGCGACGGCCGCCCAATGAGTCAGGGCCATTGAACCGAGACCAGTAAACCGAGGCCAGTGAGCCGGAGAGCGGCGGGAGAGCGCGGGATGTTCCGCAAGATCAGACAGCCGGGCGCAGCCGAGACGATGCCGGCCATCGGCAACGCTCTGCCGCCCGCCCTGCCCGAGGAGGCGGGCCAGCCCGCCCTGGTCGCCCGCGGCGAGTTCAGGCGCCACGGCACGGCCGAGCACGACGCCGAGCACAAGCGGCGCCGCCGCCTGCTCGCGCTGCGCGTCGACATGCACAAGCGCCTGCTCGAGGAGCTGAACCTCGCCGTCATCGACAAGGTCAGCGAGCGCGAGCTGAAGAACGAGATCGGCGCCGTGGTCCGCGAGGCGATCGGCGAAAGCGACCTCGCCCTCTCGCGCACCGAGCTCGAGCGGCTGATCGACGAGCTGGTCGACGAGGTCACCGGGCTCGGGCCCCTCGAGCCTCTGCTCAAGGATCCGACGGTCACCGACATCCTGGTGAACACGCACGAGCACACTTACGTCGAGCGAGGCGGCGTGCTCGTGAAGACGGATGTCGGCTTCAAGGACCAGGCGCATCTGATGCGCATCATCAACAAGATCGTCAGCGCCGTCGGCCGCCGCGTCGACGAGAGCCAGCCCTGGGTCGACGCCCGGCTGGCCGATGGCAGCCGCGTCAACGCGCTGGTGCCGCCCTGCGCCGTCGACGGGCCGCTGCTCTCGATCCGCAAGTTCTCGAAGATCCCCTACACCGTCGAGGCGCTGATCGGGACGGGCACCTTCTCCGAGGACATGGCCGTCTATTTGCGCGCAGCCGTGCACTGCAAGCTGAACGTGCTGATCTCGGGCGGCACCGGCTCGGGCAAGACGACCACGCTGAACGCGCTGTCCAGCTTCATCCCGTCGACCGAACGCATCGTGACCATCGAGGACACCGCCGAGCTGCAGCTGCAGCAGGAGCATGTCGGGCGCATGGAGAGCCGCCCGCCGAACATCGAGGGCACGGGCGCCGTGACGCTGCGCGACCTGCTGCGCAACGCGTTGCGCATGCGGCCGGACCGGATCATCGTCGGCGAGGTCCGCGGCGCCGAGGTGCTCGACATGTTGCAGGCGATGAACACCGGCCACGAGGGCTCGATGACGACGCTGCACGCCAACAGCGCGCGCGACGCGCTGTCCAGGCTCGAGAACATGATCGGCATGTCCGGCTTCGAGCTGCCGCTGAAGGCGCTGCGCGCGAACATCGCCTCGGCGATCAACGTGATCGTCCAGATCAGCCGCATGACCGACGGGCGGCGGCGGATCACCTCGGTGCAGGAGATCACAGGCATGGAGAGCGACGTCATCCAGATGCAGGAGATCTTCCGCTTCGACCGCCAAGGCATGGAGAGCGGCGGCGGCGTGCGCGGCCGCTTCGTCGCCACCGGCATCCGCTCGGCTTTCGCGGACCGGTTCGCCTCCTGGGGCCACGAACTGCCGGCGCGTCTGTTCCGGCCCAGCAGCTGAGCGCGAGGCGGAGGGGCACAGAATGTTCCAGGTGACCGTCTACGCTCTGATCTTCGCCGGCATCTACCTGATGCTGGCCGGGCTCTATCTGCTCGCCTTCGGGCGGCAGATCCGGCGCGGCCGGCGGATCAATCGCCGGCTCGCGCTGCTGCAGGAAGGCCGCGACAGCGAAGAGGTGCTGGCGATCCTCCGCCACGAGCGGGACGGCGCCGAGGACGCCGAGCGCGCGCCCCTCGTCGGCAAGCTGGCCGAGATGGCCCGGCACGCCAACGTCGCCGTCTCTCCCCGCACGCTTTGGCTGCTTCTGGCGCTGCTGACGGCGGTGGCCTTCCTCCTGTTCGCGCTTTTCACCAATGCCAGCCCGATCGTCCGCCTCGCCGCCGGCGCGCTGATGGCCTATGCGGCGCTCTATACCTGGCTCCGAGGCAAGTCGCGCCGGCGCATCGAGTTGATGGAAGAACAGCTGCCGGACGCCCTCGACCTGATGGTGCGCTCGTTGCGCGTCGGCCATCCGATCAACAGCGCCATCGGCATCGTCGCGCGCGAGATGCCGGACCCGATCGGCACCGAGTTCGGCCTGCTCGCCGACGAGGCGACCTATGGCATGAGCATCAACGAAGCCATGGACAAGCTGACAGCGCGCGTGCCCGTGTCCGATCTGCGCTTCCTCGCCATCGCGATCAACATCCAGTCGAGCTCGGGCGGCAATCTCGCCGAGATCCTCGAAGGTCTCTCCGCCGTCATCCGCTCGCGGTTCAAGCTGTTCCGCAAGGTCCGCGCCATGACGGCCGAGGCGCGCTGGTCGGGCTGGTTCCTGTCGATCTTCCCCATCGTCGCCCTGGTGGCGGTGCAGGTGATCGATCCCAACTATTACGATCGGGTCGCGGACCACCCGCTGTTCGTGCCGGGGGCGATCCTGACCTTCGTCTTTCTTGCTGCGAATGTGCTTTTCATGCGCGTCCTCGCGGACATCAAAGTGTAGGGCGGGGCATGGAGAACGAACTCCTCGGCGCCCTGGCGAAGGCAGAGAGCATCCTCGACGGCGTGCGCGGCGCGCTGGTCGCGAGCTTTGGACCGGCCGCCCCGGCCTATGCGGCCGTGGTGCTCGGAGCGCTCCTGGTCCTGCTCGCCCTACCCACCGTTCTGCGCCGCGCCCGCGACCCGCTCGACCGCTTCCTGGAGCGCGATGGGCGCGACATCGAGCTGTTGCGCTTGCGAGGCGTACCGGAGCACGGACCGCTTCAGGGATTGGCGCCGCTTCTCGAGCCGGCGAGCAAGGACGAGCTCGACGCCACCCGGCGCGAGCTGCGGGCGGCAGGCTACAAGGACCCGTCCGCGTTTCGCATCTACTATGCCGCCCGCGCCGGCCTCGGCGTCGCCCTGCTAGCAACCGGTTTGCTTTTCCTGTTCGTGCTGCCGGAGGACCCGAAGCTCGTCCCGGCGCTGGCCGTCTCCGGCGCGCTCGGCGTGGCCGGCTATGCGTTTCCGTACTACTGGATCAAACGCCGCATCGCGATGCGGCGGCAGGCCATTCAGAACGACTTTCCGGACGCGATGGACATGATGCTCGTCTGCATCGAGGGCGGCCACTCACTCGACCAGGCGATCGCTCGCGTCGCGGCCGAGACCAAGCCGACGGGCTCCCCCTTGCCGAGGAGCTCGAGATCGTCGCGCACGAGTTCCGCGCCGGCAAGGAGCGCCGCCAGGTGCTGCGCGACTTCGCCGATCGCTGCGCCGTCGGCGACATCCTCAGCTTCGCCACGGTGCTGATCCAGTCCGCGACCTTCGGCACCTCGGTCAGCCAGGCGCTGCGCGTCTACGCCGCCGAGATGCGTGACAAGCGGCTGATGCGGGCCGAGGAGAAGGCGAACGTGCTGCCGACGAAGCTCACGCTCGGCACCATGGCCTTCACCGTGCCGCCGCTGATCCTGATTGTGGCGGGCCCGTCGTTCATCCAGATCGTGCGCTCGCTGACGCAGTTCGGCGCCGGCCAATGAAGCGGCTGCTGGCGCCCCATGTCGCGTTGTTCCTCCTGCTGTCGGCCGCGGGCTGCGAGTTGCTCCCGCAGGACCCGCTCGCCCAGCTCGAGCCGCCGCCCCCGCTTCCCCGCCGAAGACGAGCTGGTCCGAGCTCGGGCGCCGCCTGCTCGCCGATGACCGTCCGATCCAGGCGCATGACGCCTTCATGCGGTCCTTGCGCATCGAGGGGGTCACGGCCGCCACGCTGACGGGCGCCGGCGTCGCCGCCGAGCGACAGGGCATGCTGACCGAGGCGCGGCGCTATTTCGACCTGGCGCGCGTCCGCGCGCCCCGGTCGGCGACGGTGCAGAACAACCTCGGCGCGGTGCTCTATCGCCTTGGCGAGCTGGAGGCGGCGCGAAACGCCTTCCAAGCCGCGCTGGTGCTCTCGCATGGCGCGAGCGAGGTCGCGGCGCGCAACCTGGCGATCAGCCAGGCGGCCATCCGGCGCGCCGACGCCGCCGCGGCGGATGCGCCGCTCGCGCGCAACCAGCACCGGCTGGAGCGCCTCGGCCCGGCGCGCTATCGGTTGTCCGGAGCAGATCCAAGCCGGACGCCTCCCTCTTCCGAGACGTCGCCCGAGCCGGCGCCCGAGCCGGTTCGTCCAGCGCTTAGAGGCCCGCTGCTTTCCACGGCGGGACTGTTGCAGATCCAGGAGGACGGTCGAAGGCACGGCCGGCTCTTGTCGGCGGCCTTGCTGGCGATCCCGGCGCTCGTGCTGGGCGCCTGCGAGGGCGGCATGGCGAACAAGCAGGATCCGCTGGCCGGCAACATCATCGACGATGCCGAGCTCGCCGACCTCCTGCTGGCGGCGGGCGATCCGGAGGAAGTCGGTCGGGTATTTCACCACCGCGCTCGCCAAGGAGCCGGACCGGGCCGACTTCCGCCGCGGGCTCGCCATCTCGCTGGTCCGGGCCAAGCGCTATCCCGAGGCGGCACGCGTCTTCGGCGAGATGGTGGAGCGCGGCCAGGCCGAGCCGGGCGACCGCCTGGAATACGCCATGATCTCGGCGCGGCTCGACCGCTGGGACGATGTGCGCACGATCGTCGCCGGCTTTCCGCCCGGCCTGAACAGCGCGCGGCGGTACATGCTCGACGCGATGCTGGCCGACCACGAGCAGAACTGGGCCGGCGCCGACGCGGCCTATGCGCAGGCGCAAAGGCTGAGCGCCGACCCCGCCGACGTGCTGAACAACTGGGGGGTCTCGCAAATGTCGCGCGGCGACCTGCCCAGGGCCGAGGAGATGTTCGAGACTGCGCTGTCCTTCAACTCGCGGCTCTTCAGCGCCAAGAACAACCTGGCGCTCGCCCGCGGGCTGCAGGGCGATTTCCGGCTCCCCGCGGTGCCGATGACCGAGACCGAGAAGGCGATCCTGCTGAACAATCTGGGGATCATCGCGCTGCGCACCGGCCGGACCGACGTCGCCAAGGGCCTCTTCGCCGAGGCGGTCGACACGCATCCGCAGCACTACGCGGCCGCGGCGAGCCGGTTGGCCGCGCTGGAGTCGGTCGGGAACTGAGGACCGCTTGATCGCGCCGCCCGCCCTCTGGTTCGCCATCGCCGCCATGCTGCCGCTGATGATGCTGACGGCGTGGTTCGACCTCAAGCACTTGCGCATCCCCAACGGGCTGGTCCTCGCCGTGCTGGCGGTCTTCCTCGTCGCCGGCCTCTGGGGCCTGCCGCTCGAGACCTTCCTCTGGCGGCTCGGCGCCGGCCTAGCCGTGCTGGTCGCCGGATTCGCCCTGTTCGCGGCGGGGCTGATCGGCGGCGGCGACGCCAAGATGGCGGCCGCGCTCGCCCCGTTCGTGGCTTGGGCCGACGTGCCGCCGTTGCTCGTCCTCTACACCGTGGTGACGATCGTGCTGCTGCTGGTGCTCCGCCTCGCCATGCAGCTGGCCCGGCACGGCGAGACCGGCTGGCGCGCGATCGACCAGTACAAAAGGCCGGCGCGCGAGCGGGTCTTCCCCATGGGGCTGATCTTCGCCATCACCATCACGCTCTACCTTCTCGCCGAGGGCGCCGTGCGCCTCGCGTGACCGAGGCCCATGCCGCAAGCCGTCAGCGCCGCGCCCAGGCCGCCCAGTCGGGATCGCCGAGAAACAGCGGCGGGTGATCGGTGATCACGCCGGAAAGCCCGAGATCGCGAAAGGGCACCATCAGCTCCGGCTGGTTGACCGTGTAGACGCGCACGCGAAAGCCCGCCTCGCGCGCCTCGGCCAGCAGATCGGGGCGCAGAGTGTTGAAGCGCAGGTGCAGCGCCTCGGCCCTCAGCGCGCCAAGCCGAGCGCGCCAGTTCCGCGGCGCGCGCCGGTAGAGCACGGCGACCGGCGCCTCGGGCAGCGCCGCGCGAAACGCTGTGAGCTCGCACAGATCGAAGCTCGAGGTGACGATCCGCTCGCGCGCCCAGGCGCGCCCCCGCAGCGCCGCCACAACCGCCTGGCTGGTCGCGCCGCGCGGATTGGCGTGCGGCTTCATCTCCAGATTTGCGAACAGGCCAAGCTCCTCGATCAGATCGAGCGCCGCGTCCAGCGTCGGCAGCGGCTCGTCGGCAAAGCGCTCGCCGTACCGCGCGCCGGCGCGGATCCGCGCGAGATCCGCCCGGCCGAGCGCCGCGATCGGGCCGCTCGCATTGGTGCAGCGATCGAGCGTCGGGTCGTGAAAGGTGACAGGCGTCCCGTCGCCGAGAAGCGCGACGTCGAACTCGATCCAGCGCGCCCCTTGCGCGGCCGCCTCGCGAAAGGCGGCGAGCGTGTTCTCCGGCGCGGCCAGGCTGGCACCCCGATGCGCCACCACCCGACCCGGATCGGCCACGCTCGGCCGATCCCCCGGCAGGGGATGGCCCGCTCCGTACGCCACGACGTCTTTCGCCATTCGTTCTCCCCGATCGCGCACCCGCGCCTTTTGCCATGCGCGCCGAATCAGCGCCAGCGACATGCCGCCGAACTTGCCCGCCGAACTTGGCTGCTTGACCGCCCGCTTGCCTGCGCAGGCGCCATCGTGCCATGCCTCCGTTACGAGACAATGACGCGCACCCCCAGTGATCCGCTATCTTCTCTTCGCAAGCCTGACAGTCGCGATCGGCTATACCTGCTACGACATCGGCCAGCGCGGCGCCCATGCCTTCGAGCGGCTGCTGGTCCAGCGGGTCTCGAACGGGCTCGACGTGCTCGGCTATGCTTGGGCGCGGGTCGAGGTCGACGGGCTGAAGCTGCGGCTCTATGGCCACGCGCCCGACCCGCAGGCGCGTGAGCTGGCGCTCGAATCGGCGCGCACGGCGGTGCCGTTCGCCGAGGTCACGAACTACGCCACGGCGACGCTGGCCCCGCCCGAGCATCGCGATCCCGTCCGGGTCGAGCTCCTGCGCGACGAGCGCGGGATCACGCTGACTGGGCAGACCGCGAGCCGCGCGATGCGCGACCGGCTGAACGAGACGCTCGCGGCGGACGGGCCCGGCATCGCCATCGAGGATTTGACCGGCATCCAGGCCGCCCAGCCGCCGCGCGGCTGGGGGCGCGAAATCGCCGTCGCAAGCCTGGCCGCCAGCCGGTTGCCCAACGCCTATGTCGTCATGGAGCCCGGCCAGGTGACGGTCGACGGCCAGGCCGCCGACGAGGCCGACCGCGAGGCGCTGACCCAGGTTCTTCTCGACCGCGCCGAGGACAGGGTCGCCCTCGTGCTGCGCATCCGCATCCCGCCGCGCGTGATCGCGCCCTTCGCCTTCTCGGCCTATAAGGGGGCCGGTGCCGGCATCAGGCTGGAACGGTGTGCAGCGCGCAGCTACGAGGAGCAGTCCGCCCTGCTCGACCGGCTCAAGGGGGCCGGAGTCGCGCACCAGCCCGCCCCCTGCCCCGTCGGCCTCGGCGGGCCCAGCGGCGATTGGGCGGCGGCCGTGACAGCGGGGCTTGCGGCGTTGGCGGCATTGCCG
Organism: uncultured Alphaproteobacteria bacterium; assembly: GCA_963822985.1. Lineage (GTDB taxonomy): Bacteria > Pseudomonadota > Alphaproteobacteria > Rhodobacterales > Rhodobacteraceae > Thermohalobaculum. Next base: position 256,496 of record CAWGJU010000010.1, read on the forward strand.
GCGGGCCGGATCGACATCGAGTACCGCGACGTGCGGCTTTCTGGCGCGCCGCCGGCCTCCGAGGCCGAGCTGGCCGCGGCCGAGGCGGAATTGCGCGCGGGGCTGCCGGGGGATTTCACCGGCACGGTCGCTCTGGCCGGCGAGGACCCGCAGAGCACGGCCGGGCTCCAGCGCGACCGCTATTGGATCCGCTTCGCGCGGGATGCCGAGGGCCTCACCCTCACCGGCCGGGTCGCCGACGCCGCGACAAAGCAGGCGATCGAGACGCAGGCGGCTGCGCTCTACGGTGCCGACGGCGTCAGCAGCGCGCTCGGCATCGCCGGCACGCCGCCCCCTGCCGGCTGGGAGCGCGCCGCTCTCGGCGCGATGGAACAGCTGCACGCCGTCCTCGACGGCGAGGCCGACCTGGCCGGCCAGAGCGTCACGCTGCACGGCCGAGTGATCGAGCCCGAACTGGCGCGGTCCATCCACGACGGGCTTCTCGCCGAACTGCCCGGCTACAGCGTCAGCAGCGTCGTCCGGGTCGACCTGCCGGCGGCTCTTGCGGAGGCGCCGCTGCCCCCCTGCGTTGCGCCGCCGAGCTCAACCGGACCAATCGCATCCCCGCCATCGACTTCGCCACGGGCAGCCCGGTGATCACCGCCGGCAGCGCCCCGACGCTCGACGCGCTCGCCGCTGTGTTGCGCCGCTGCGCCGGCGGTGCCATCGAGGTCGGCGGCCACACCGATGCGCGGGGCTCGGACGAGGTGAACGAGCGGCTGAGCCAGGCGCGCGCCGAGGCGGTCGTCCGCGCGCTGATCGACCGGGGCGTACCCGCAGACCGGCTGCTGCCGGTGGGCTTTGGCGAGGAACGGCCGGTCGCCACCAACGAGACCGAGGCCGGCCGGGCGCAGAACCGCCGGATCGAGTTCGAGCCGGCCGGATGACCTGGGTGGCGGGGAGAGGGCCAGGACCGTGCTGACCGGCGAACAACTCGCCACGGCGATCACCGCGGTGTTGATCGCCGCCATCGCTATCGGCTGGGTGCTGCACTGGATCTGGGCCCGGCTGGCCACCACCGGCAGCGATGCGGCCCGGCTCTCCGCGATGGTCAACCGGCTGCACGAGGCCGACCACGCCCGCGAGGCCGCCGAGCAGGCGCGCGAGCTTGCCGAAAGCCTCCTCGCCGCCCGCGAGGCGGAGATGGAGGAGCGGGTCGCCGCGCTGCAAGCCCAGCTGGACGGAATGGCCCTTGCCCGCGACGCCGAGTTGTCCGCCGCCCGGCACGAGGCGCGCGCCGACGCCGATGCATCCATGGCGGGGCTGCGCGAAGCGGGGCGCCGCATTGCCGCGCTCGAGGCCGAGCTCGATATCATGCGACGCGACGAGGGCGTCTGAGCGAGATGTCCGGCGAGAGATGCCTCAGCCGCGCGTCCAGCGCTCGGCCGCGCGGTCGTCCATCTCGCGCGCCTCGACCCAGCGCGTCCCCGCCGCGCCCGTCTCCTTCTTCCAGAAGGGCGCGCGGGTCTTCAGATAGTCCATCAGGAACGCCGCCGCCTCGAAGGCCGCCTCGCGATGGCGGCTGGCGGTCAGCACCAGCACGATCCGGTCGCCCGGCGCGAGCGGGCCATGGCGGTGGATCACCCGCACGCCCTGCAGCGGCCAGCGGCCCCGCGCCGCCTCGACGATCGCCTCGAGCGCCCGCTCGGTCATGCCCGGGTAGTGCTCGAGCTCCATCGCGGTGATCTCGCCGCCGCCCGTCATCTCGCGCACGAGGCCGGTGAAGCTGACCACCGCGCCGATGTCCCGGTCGCCGCCGACCAGCGCGTCGATCTCGGCCGCGATATCGAAGTCGTTCGTCTGGACCGAGACGCTCATCTTCCCTCGCCGGCAAGGTCGGACGCGCCGCCGCCGCAGAGCGCAACGGGCCCGCTCGCCGCTCGGGGGGGAGCGGTGGGGAGGGGGCGCGACGGGCGCGGCATCACCCGCCCGTCACCGGCGGAAAGAACGCAACCTCGCGCGCCCCTGCAAGCGGCGTGTCGAGATCGGCCATCTCCTGGTCGATGGCGACACGCAACGCCCGGAGATCGGCAAAGGCGGCGGCATACCGCTCGTCCCGCGCGACAAGCTCGCGCACCAGCTCGCCCGCGGTCGCGGCCCCGGTCTCGACCTCCTCCGACGCCGCGCCCACGCGCTCGCGCAACCACGAGAAATAAAGCACCCTCATCGCCGCTCCTTGGCGCGCAGCACCGCCACTCCCTTGCGGAAATAATCCCATCCGGTAACGACGGTAAGGAGGGCGGCGAGCCAGAGCAGCGCGACTCCGAAGGCGGTCCCTGCCCCGGGGCCCGAGGCGCCCGGCAGGAACAGCAGCAGCCAGCCGATCGCAACCATCTGCGCCGCGGTCTTCCACTTGGCCAGCTGCGTCACCGGCAGCTTCACATCGCCCAGATACTCGCGCAGGCCCGAGACCAGCACCTCGCGCAGCAGGATCGCGGCGACCGGGACGACGAACCACCAGGTCACGCCGATCAGCCCGGTCAGCACCGCCAGCGCGATCACTACCATCGCCTTGTCGGCGATCGGGTCGAGCATCTTGCCGACCTCGGAGATCAGGTTCCATTTCCGCGCCAGCCAGCCATCGACGTAATCCGTTAGTGCCGCGACGACGAAGAGCACGAAAGCCACCCACTCGGCCAGCGGGCGATCGAGGACCACGAAGACGAGCGCCAGGCAGGGCGCGGCCAGGACCCGGAAGACGGTCAGAAGGTTAGGAATATTCCAGATCATCCGCCGACCCTTCGGTCGCCGGCGCCCAGGCCCCCCTCCGAAGCGAACGGGGGAGCGTCCGGCATTCGACCCAAACGCCCCCCTCTCCCGGTCGGAGAGGGGTTGGCGGAGAAGAAAGGTCTAGCGCTCGCCATGAAAGAACGCGTGGATCGCTTCCGCCATGCTCGCCGAGATGCCGGCGACCGCCCTGAGGTCCGCCAGGCCGGCGCGGCTGACCGCCTTGGCGCTGCCGAAGTGCTCGAGCAGCTTGCGCTTGCGGCCGGGACCGATCCCGGGGATCTCGTCCAGAGGCGTCGCGCCGACCGCCTTCGAGCGCTTTTGCCGATGCGCGCCGATGGCGAAACGGTGCGCCTCGTCGCGCAGCCGCTGGACGAAGTAGAGCGCCGGGCTGCGGCTCGGCAGTGCGAAGGCGGGCCGCCCGGGAGCGTGGAACTCCTCGCGCCCGGCATCGCGATCGACGCCCTTGGCGACGCCGAAAAGCGGCAGCTGATCGATGCCGAGCTCGGCCAGCACGCCCACCGCCGCCGAGACCTGCCCGGCACCGCCATCGATCAGCACCAGGTCCGGCCAGGCGCCCTTCGTGCGGTCCGGATCCTCCTTGACCAGCCGCGCAAGGCGCCGGGTCAGCACCTCGCGCATCATCGCGAAATCGTCGCCGGGCGTCAGGCTCGCCGAGCGGATGTTGAACTTGCGGTACTGCGATTTCTCCCAGCCCTCCGGCCCGGCGACGATCATCGCGCCGACCGCATGCGCGCCCTGGATGTGACTGTTGTCGAAGACCTCGATGCGGGCGGGCGGCGCGTCGAGATCGAAGGCCTCGGCCAGTTCCTCCAGCAGCGTCGCCTGGCTGGCGCTCTCGGCCATGCGGCGGGCCAGCGCCTCGCGCGCGTTCTGCCCAGCATGCTCCACCAGCGCGCGCTTCTCGCCCCGCTGCGGCACGGCGACGACCACCCGGCGCCCGGCCACGGTCGACAGCGCCTCGGCCAGCAGCTGGGCGTTCTCGATGGGCTCGCTCAGCAGAACCATGCGAGCCGGCGCGCGGTCCGCATAGAACTGGCCGAGGAAGCCCTCCAGGATCTCTGCGTCCTCCATATCGGCAGTGACGCGTGGGAAGTAGCCCCGGTTCCCCCAGTTCTGGTGCGAGCGGAAAAAGAAGACCTGCACGCAGGCTTGGCCACCCTCGCGCGCCAGCGCGATCACGTCGGCCTCGCTCGTCAGCTCGGGGTTGATCCCCTGATGCGCCTGCACCTGGGTCAGCGCGCGGATCCGGTCGCGGTAGATGGCGGCCCGCTCGAACTCCATGCTGCCCGAGGCCTCGGCCATGGCCGTGGCGAGGTCCGCCTGCACGCGCGTCGTCCGCCCCTCGAGGAAGCGCGCGGCGTCATCGACCAGCGCGCCATACTCGGCCTCGCTCACCAGGCCGACGCAGGGCGCGCTGCAGCGCTTGATCTGGTGCAGCAGGCAGGGCCGCGTCCGGTTGGCGAAGACGCTGTCCGAGCAGGTGCGCAGCAGAAAGGCCTTCTGCAGCGTGTTCAGCGTCCGGTTCACCGCGCCTGCCGAGGCGAAGGGGCCGAAATACCGCCCCTTCTCGCGCCGCGCGCCCCGATGCTTGCGCAGCAGCGGCCACTGCCCCTCCTCGATCAGGATATGCGGAAAACTCTTGTCGTCGCGCAGCAGCACGTTGAAGCGCGGCTTCAGCTGCTTGATCAGGTTCGACTCGAGCAGCAGCGCCTCGGTCTCGGTCGCGGTCGTCACGAAGTCCATCGACGCCGTCGACAGAATCATCCGGGCGATGCGGTTCGTGTGCCCCACCGCCTTCGTGTAGGAAGCCACCCGCTTCTTCAGCGACCGCGCCTTGCCGACATAGAGCACCGCCCCGTCGGCGCCCATCATCCGGTACACCCCCGGCTGGTCCGTCAGCCCGGCGACATAGCTTCGGATGACCTCGGGCCCGGTCGGTCGTGCCTCCTGCGGCGCTGCTGTTGCAACTCCTTCCACGGCGTCGACATTGCTCCCCTAAATTGAGTTCCGGCTATGCCAGAACATGGCCCGACGCAACGTTCAAGCTGTCCCCGACTCCTGTGGGTAAGTCTGTAGGTAATCCGTGGTCCGCGAGGGATTCACGTGGAGTCTCAGAGGCCTCGTTTAGATTGCCCAAAAAACCGGCATTTCTCTTAAGTCATTGATTCTTCGGCGGAAAAATTCGATTTGGAAGCAACGCGCTGAAATCCATTACAGATTTCTGACGAAATTTCTTGGGCCGGGAATCATCGTGGACAACTCGCGTTCCAAGACCGGAACTGATTAATCTCGCCTTAACCGCGAGCGGCGCAGTTAATCGCTTTGAGACTCCTCCGCCGGCCCCTCCACGCCCTTCCAGCTGAGGTGCTGGCCACCGTCGATCGCGACCATCTGCCCGGTGAAACCCTTGTTCGCCAGAATGAAGCGCATGGCGCCGACGATATCCTCGGGATCCGATCCGCGGCCGAGGATGCAGGCGGCGCGTTGCCGCATGAAGTGCTCCTCGCCCTGAGTGCTCGCCGGCAATGTCGGGCCCGGACCGATCCCTGCGATCCGCACATGCGGCCCAAGCCCCTGCGCGGCGGCCCGCGTGAAGGCATATAGGCCCGACTTGGCGACGAAATAAGACAGGAAGCTCGGCATCGGCTTGAAGACGCGCATGTCGAGCATGTTAATGACGACCGCCCGCGCGACGGGCTCTCCGCGCGCGTCCGGCACAGCACGCGGCGCCTGGGCGGCGAAGTCCTGGGTCAGCTTGACCGGCGCGCGCAGATTGCTCTCGACGGCGCGGTCCCAGCTCTCGCGCGTCATCGTGCCCAGCCGGTCGTTCTCGAAGATCGAGGCATTGTTGATCAGCAGCGACAGCGGCCCGCCCAGCGCCTCCGCAGCGCGCGAGACAAGCGCCGCCACATCGGCCTCGACCAGAAGATCGGCCCGCAGGGGCACCGCGCCCGCGCCCAGCGCGCGGGCGTCGGCCGCCGTGCGCTCGGCGGCGTCGGCCGATGCGTTGTAGTGGATGGTCACGTCCCAGCCGCTGCCCGCCAGATCGAGCGCCATGGCCCGACCCAGCCGTTCCGCCGCCCCCGTCACCAATGCGCGCCGCCGCTCCATCGCCCCTCCAGCAGGTTTTTTCCGAGGAAGAGCTAGCGCGGCCCGTGCCGCGCTCCAGGACTCTCAGGCCCGCCCCGCCCCTTACCCGTTTCCGCCCGAGCAGCTGCAGCGCTGCCCCGCCGGCAGCCAGACGCCGCAGCGCGGGCATTTGACGAGATCCTCGGCCTGCGGCACGCGCGGCGCCGGCGGCGCCGTCCGCCGCTGGGGCAGCGTGATCCGGCGCCCGGTCACCAGCATGGCGGCCGCGAGCAGGACGATGACCGCCGTCAGCAGCTTCAAGAACATCGGAAAGCACCGTTTGCCCGACCCCCGGCAACCTAGCGCCGCAGCTTGGCCCCGGCAATGCCGATCCGGCCGCCACCGACCGCCCACGGCCGCCCCGCTGACCGGTCGCCCATCGGCCGCCCACCACCCGACCGCGGCCGCCTGCCGTGGAGCCGCTGCCGGCCCATCCTTCCCGTTTCGCTCTTGGGAGGCGATCGTGTATGGTGGGGCGAGCGCGGCGCGGTGCCTGTGGACCATGAACGATATGAGCGACGAACAAATGCTGCGGGCGCAGCTCGAAGAGCTGCGGCGCGAGCATCGCGAGCTCGACACCCGCATCGAGTCGCTCCACTCGGACCATCTGTCGGACCAGCTGACGCTCAAGCGGCTGAAGAAGCGCAAGCTGTGGCTCAAGGACCAGATCGCCCGCGTCGAGGACCAGCTCTACCCCGACATCATCGCCTGAGGCCGCTCCGCCCGCTCGCCTTGTCCCAGGCCCGCGGCGGGTTATGATGCGGCGCGTATTCGGAGGGACCATGGTCCAGGTCGGCATCGTCATGGGCAGCCAGTCGGATTGGCCGACAATGCGCGCCACCGCCGACACCCTGGAAGCGCTCGAGGTCCCTCACGAGGTGCGCATCGTCTCGGCCCACCGCACACCCGACCGGATGTTCGCCTACGCCGAGACCGCGGCCGATCGGGGGCTGCGCGCCATCATCGCCGGCGCGGGGGGCGCGGCGCACCTGCCGGGCATGCTGGCCGCCAAGACGCGCATCCCCGTGCTCGGCGTCCCGATCGAGAGCCGGGCGCTCTCCGGGCTCGACAGCCTGCTGTCCATCGTCCAGATGCCCAAGGGCGTGCCCGTCGGCACGCTCGCCATCGGCGAGTCCGGCGCGATGAACGCAGCGCTGCTCGCCGCGGCGATGATCGCGACGACGGACGACAGGCTCGCCCGGCGCCTCGAGGCCTGGCGCCGCGCGCAGAGCGAGGCGGTGGCCGAGGCGCCGGATGGCTGAGCGGGCGGTGCCGCTTGCGCCAGGCTCGACGATCGGGATCCTGGGGGGCGGCCAGCTCGGCCGCATGCTGGCGATCGCCGCGGCACGGCTGGGGCTCAAGGCGCACATCTACGAGCCGGGCGCCGCGCCGGCCGGCGACGTGGCCCGGCTGACGACCGCGCCCTATGACGACGCCGAGGCGCTGCTGGCCTTTGCCCGCTCGGTCGACGTCGTCACCTACGAGTTCGAGAACGTGCCCGCCGCGGCGCTCGACGCCATCGAGGACATCGCGCCGATCCGGCCCGGCCGGCGGGCGCTGGCCGTCAGCCAGGACCGGCTCGAGGAGAAGGCCTTTGTCGCCAGCCTCGGCATCGGCATCGCCGATCACGCCCGGGTCGACGGCCGCGACGAGCTCGACGCCGCCATCGCGCGGATTGGCCCCGGCATCCTCAAGACGCGGCGCCTGGGCTATGACGGCAAGGGCCAGGCGCGCGTGCGCGGGCCCGAGGACGCGGCGGAGGCGCTGGCCGCCATGGCCGGCGCGCCGGCGGTCTACGAGGCGCTGGTCCCCTTCGAGCGCGAGGTCTCGGTGATCGGCGCGCGCGGTCTCGACGGCCACGTCGTCTGCTACGACCCGGGCGAGAACGTCCATAGCGAGGGCATCCTGCGCAGCACCACCGTCACCGGCGCCGCCGGCCGCGGTATCCGCACGGACGCGGCGCTGATCGCCGGGCGCATTCTCAACGCGCTCGATTACGTCGGCGTTATCGGCGTCGAGATGTTCGTCGCCGAGGGCGAGAGAGGGCGCAGCCGCCTGCTGGTCAACGAGTTCGCGCCGCGCGTCCACAATTCGGGCCACTGGACCATCGAGGCTTGCCTCGTCGACCAGTTCCAGCAGCACGTCCGCGCCGTCTGCGGCTGGCCGCTCGGCAACGGCGCCCGGCACTCGGACGCCGTCATGGAGAACCTGATTGGCGGCGAGGCCGCCGCTTGGGCCGACCTCGCCGCCCAGCCCTGCGGCCTGCACCTCTACGGCAAGGCCGAGGCCCGGCCCGGCCGCAAGATGGGCCATTTGACCCGGCTGACGCCCCGGACGTGAGGCGGCGTGCCGCCCGTTCGACTCACTTCGTCGCCATCAAGAAGCCGCTGCAGGATCCCGCGCAGAAGAACATGTTCGTCGGCGTGCCAACCGGAGTGATGCCGTCCGGCGGAAGCTGATATGTCGTCTTTATGATGATGCAATCATTGCTGTTCGGCGCGTAGACCTTGGCCAAGGCGTTCGGCACACCGTTTGGCGTGTAGTACTCGACATTCTTGCCGTTCACCTGGAATGTCAGGACCTCGATGTCGTCGCCCCTGGCGAAATACGTCCAGTTGTTCGAGCCGACAGGGTTGCGCGGACCCGACCGAAGCCCGCCGTGACGGATCGCGATCACCCACCTGTACTGAAACGTCTTTGTCTGACCCGTGACCGGATCGGTGTATGTCTTCTGCGTCGTTATATCCAAAACGCCGGAGCGATTGTATTCATTGAGGTGGAACTTCATCTGATTCCAAAGCAGCGAGAGATTGGGGTCGTTCGGCTGCGGCGTGGCCAGCAGAAAGGCAGACAGGAACGACAGGCCACTCTGTTGGATCTGCTGCTCGAGCGATTCAGAGCTTGCTGCCTGCAGTTTCTCCAGCCGGCCGATCAGCATCGGCGCGAAGGTCGGCGCCTCGACAGGAAACAGGTCTTTGATTGTGGTCGGCTGGGCGATGTGCACCTCGACTTCTTGCTGAAGCAGAGGCTTGCCCTCGTATGTCGTCGTATCCATGTCGAAATCGAGCGCCAGGGCGCCAGCGGCCTGCAGCGCAAGCGCCACGGCGAGGCCGCTGGCGGAAATGCGGTTAACGATATTCATTGTTGCTCCTCCCGGACTGCGGACGAGCCGACGGGCTGCGCCGCAGCGCAATGGTACGCTACTCCAGGCTGAGTCAGCAAATTGGCGCGCTCGGGGAGGGCGCTGCGCCTCAGTCCACCACCTCGGTCGCCAGCCGGTACTCCAGCAACTCGTCCTCGAGGAGCAGGTAGATGTCGTCCGGCGGCGTCTTGAGCACGTGCACCAGGATCAGCGGGTCGATCCCCATCTCGCCCAGATAGGCGAGCGTGTCGCCCTGTCCGTCCTGGATGCCCTGGACGGCCAGGAAGGCCGGCAGGATCGTCTTCCTGTCGTTGTAGTGCTGGTGCAATCCGACCCAGCCGGTGCGCGAGACGATCCGCTCGACGCCGCTCGCCAGGATGTAGGGACACGAGGACAGGCAGGCCGCGTCCGGCGCAATCAGCGTCGCCATCTCGTGCTCGCGAATATAGCGGCCGATCCGCTGCGCCTCGTGCACCATGCCGCCGGGGCTGTGCAGCGCGACCATGTCCGGCGGCGCGAGCATGTCCTCGACATGCGCGACAAAGCGCAGCGCGTCGCCCTCCTCGATCGAGCCCGCGACCAGCAGCACGCGGCCATAATCCGCCGTCTCCTGCAGCGAGAAGGTCAGCCCGACCGGCAGCGTCTGCGGCAGCGCGAGGGGCGAGGGCACTGAGCGTCCCGGCGCTGACCCTGGCGCGCGCACCGGCACGGCGACGGGCGCATAGGGCCGCGTCTGGTCGCCGGGCGAGGCGGGCTCGGTCGGCACGCTCTCGATGCCGCCTTGCGCCAGGCGCAGCCGCATGTCCCAGAAATCCTCGGTCAGGATGGCGCCGGCCACCGCCACCTGCAAGGCGAGGCACAGCCGCACCGCCGTGCGGATCGACGGCAGCCAGCGGAACGGCCGGGCGGCCTCCATGCCCTGCCCCTCAGTCACGCACGGGCCGGATGCCGGCGGGCCGCGGCGGCCCCTCCGCCTCGGCCATGCGCTCGGCCCCCCGCTCGGCCCCCCGTTCGGGCGCATGCTCGGGGCCGCGCAGCCGCGCCTGCAGCTCGCGGTCGGCCGAGCCCATCGAGGCCTCGATGTCGCGCATCGCCCGCATGGCGGCGCGCAGCTCGGCCAGCGACAGCGTCTCCTCGACGCCGACCCCGTCGCGGCCGCGCCGGATCACGCCTTGCGTGACGGCCAGGATCATCACCAGCACGCCCGGCAGCAGGTCGATGGCGATCGCCCCCGCCCAGGAGGGGACGAAGTTGCCGGCATAGCGGATCACAGCATCCGCCGCCGAGATCGGCGTGTAGGTCGTCTCGGCCGGCGGCGGCATGGCCAGGATCTCCTCCGCGGCGTCCTTCAGCGTCGCGGCGCGCAGGTCCAGCGCCTCGCGCACCGATTCGATCGTCGCCGCCTGGTCCGAGCGGATCTGCGCGCTGCGCCCGTCGAGCTCGGGCAGCACGACCGAGGCACGCAGATCCTCGGCCGCGCGGGCGACCAGCGGCGCCACGCCCAGCTGGCGCAGCCGAGTGATCACCCCGGCGAGCCGCACGGACTCCTCCGAGAACAGCACCGAGCGGGCATCCACGGGCCCCTGCTCGACGATCAGGCTACGCATCCGGCTGAGGATCTCGTTGCCCTCGGCGAAGGCCGCCTCGATCGGCGCCCCCTGGTCCGCGATCTGGTCCTCGAGCGCGCGCAGCTCGTCGGCCTTCTGCGTCAGCAGGCTGAAGACGGCGCCCTGCCCCGCCGCGCCCGACAGGCCCCCGGCGCTCTCCTGCTGGGCAAGGTTCTCGAAGTTCTGCCGCGCCCGCGCCACGTCGCGCTGCAAGCCCTGGGCAGTCTCGGCGATCAGATTGGCGCGCTCCAGCGCCGACTGGTACTCCTGCACCGTCTCCTTGAGGTGCTGCTCGACCGCCGCCGAGCCCGCCAGCGCCGCCGCGTTCAGCCAGCTCGACATGGCGATGATCGCCGCCGAGCCTATGGCCATGGCGAGTATCAGGCCAAGATAGCTGCCCGCCCCGCGCATGGCGGGCAGGAGGCGCATCATATAGCTCCAGAAGACGAAGATCGCGACGGAGACGGCGATCGAATAGGCTACCGCCGCCAGGAAGATCAGCGGCCCCGACCCGTCGAGCAGCGACGAGACGCCGAGATAGGTGTAGATGCCCGACGCCACCGCCAGCACGCCGAGCGCCGCCGAGGTGAAGGTGTCGAGCCAGGAGAGATGCCCCTCCAGCTCCTTCGACGCGCGCAGACCCACCGCGTCGGAATGGGACATGTGATCTTCGGACACGCCGGGAACCCTCCGCACTCGAACGCGCGGAAGTTAACGCGCCGTCTTCAGCGACGCCACGCGAAAAGGTTCAGGTAACGATCCGCGGAGCGTGTGCGCCGCAGGCCCTCAGCTCGGCGGGCCCTCAGCTCGGGGGTAGGCCGCCGGTCCACGCCCCGCGCCGGGCGCCCTGACCAGGCCCAGCACGCGGCTGGGGCCCCACATCATCGCCCGCGCCAGAGGGTTCTTCCCCAGCGTCGCCTTGGTCTTCTCGAACTGCATCACGTCGTCGATCCGCCGCTCGAGGAACGCCCAGGTCGAGACGTAGTCGGTGCTCTGGTCGCCCAGCCAGTAGAGCATGGTCGACGAGATCACCGAGCTGAGGATCATCCGCTTGGTGTACCAGTTGTAGTCGGTCGATTCGTCGCCGCAGCGGTTCCAGATCAGGTCCGCCGTCGCCCACAGCGCGCGCATCCCCTCGGGCGCGTTCTGCGGCAGCGCGAAGAGCGACGCGCCCCGGCGCACCGCCTCGCGGTGCTCGGCGACCAACTCGATGCGCTTGCGGACGCAGAAGGCGACGCGGTCGCGGATGCGCATCGACTGGAGGTCCGCACGGTCGAGCGCCTCGGCCAGCTGCCGGTCGGCGCGCCGGTGGAAGGCCAGCGCCATGTCGATGCCGCCGCGCGGGAATGCCAGCCGCGCCATCTCGCGGTCGATGCCCGCCTCGCGCGCGCCGGCCCGCAGCGCCGTCTCGCTCCAGCCGTCGAAGACGACATGCGGCAGCGCCGCCTCGAGCAGCGCCTCGCGCGTCTCGGCCAGGCGGTCCTCGCCGGCGGTTGACTGGCCGGCGGTTGACTGGCCGGCGGTCGACCGGCCGGCGGCATCGGTGTGTTGCGTTTCTTGCATGTCCCTCTTTCCCTGCGTCGCTGGACAGGATGCCCGCGCGCCTGTATATGGTTCCTTCCCCTGCAGCTCGAAACACGAAAGGGTGGTGACACACGTGCAGGTACTTGTTCGTGACAACAACGTCGACCAGGCGCTCCGCGCGCTCAAGAAGAAGATGCAGCGCGAAGGCATCTTTCGCGAGATGAAGCTTCGGCAGCACTACGAAAAGCCGTCGGAAAAGCGGGCTCGCGAAAAGGCCGAGGCGATTCGCCGGGCGCGCAAGCTGGCGCGCAAGAAGGCGCAGCGCGAAGGCCTCGCCTGATCACCGTCGTTCCCCCGGCCCCGGGCCGGGCCACCGATGATCCCCGGAGCGGTCGCTGCCGGGGATTGGATTTTTTCGGGACGGCCGCAGCCGGTTCATCCTGCGCCCCTGGGTCGCACGGCGGTGCTCGGTACGGCGAGCCCGGCGGAGGCTGAGCGTTGGTCACGCTTGCCGACGCCCGGGCGCCGGACGGGATGCGCCTCTACGCCATCGGTGACGTGCACGGCTGTCTCGACGCCCTGTCCACCCTGCACCGCCAGATCGAAGCCGACCTCGCGCGCCGCCCGGTGGCGGACTGGCGGATCATCCATCTCGGCGACTATGTCGACCGGGGCGCCGACAGCCGGGGCGTCGTCGAGTTCCTCGTTCGGCTCGGCTCGATGCCGGGCGTCCTCTGCCTGCGCGGCAACCACGACCAGATGTTCGAGGACGCGCTCAAGGGAGACGCGTCGGCGGCCCGTCTCTGGCTGGTCAACGGCGGCGTCCAGACCCTCGAGAGCTATGGGCTTTCAGCCGAGGACGTCCTTCAGGATGCGGGCACCGGAGGTCGGCTCGCGAGCGCCGTGCCCAAGGCGCATCAAGCCTTCCTGGCGCGACTGAAGCCGAGCGTGCGCCTCGGCGACTATTACTTCGTCCATGCCGGCGTCGATCCCTCCGTTGCGCTCGACGCGCAGGAGGCCGAGGCGCAGCTCTGGATCCGCGAGCCGTTCCTGGACAGCCGGCAGGAGCTGGACGCCGTGATCGTGCACGGCCACACGCCCGTGAAGCGCGTGGCCGTTCGTCCGAACCGGATCGGCATCGACACCGGCCTTGTCTATGGCGGCGCGCTCAGCTGCCTGGTGCTCGAGGGACGATCGCAGGGGCTGCTGCAGGGCGGCCGGCTCATGCCACTGCCAAAGGCTTGCTGATCGGACGGGGCGTCGCGGGCGGCCCTTCAATCGTGGAATCCTCGCCGGCCGGAGCGATCCGGGCGGGCGATGAGCGCCCTCGCCATCAGGCTGCGGGGCGCCGGCGCAGCAGGTACTTCTGCTCGCCCTCCAGCACCAGCAGCCCGTCCTGGTTGTGCACGCTGGCCGCGCAAGTCATCACCCCTGTCGTGCGCTGAGGCTTCAGATGGGTGATGACGACCGAGGGGTAGACGGTGTCGCCGCAATAGACGGGCCCGACAAAGCGCGAGCTCTGCTCGATGAAGCCGATCAGCGAAGGCCCCATGATCTGCGGCAGGACGCCCGCGCCGATGCAGCATTGGATCAGAACCTGGAAGCCGTGCGCAAGCAGGTCGCGATGGCCCTGCGACTGGCAATAGGCACGGTCGTAGTGGATCGGGTGGTTGTCGCCGCTGGCCAGCTGGAAGGCGGCGAACAGTCCTTCGGTCATCGTCCGCGAGGGGATATAGAAACGCTCGCCGACCTCGAAATCGTCGAAGTACTTCGGCTCGCTGAAGCGGTAGGAGAGCGGGTCGAAGGCCTCGGGCGTGCTCATGCCTTCACCGCGAACTCGGCGAGCACGCGCTCGGTATCGGCGCCGGCGGCCGGCGCGGGCGCGATGAAGGGCGCCTGGCCGGGCGTGCGCGGCGTCGGCGCCTCGACACCCGGGTCTACGCCCGGGCCGACCGGCACCACCGGCGCGGCATTGGACTGGATCACCTGCGGCTCGGCCAACCAGTCGCCGAAATCGTTGATCGGGCTCGCCAACACGCCCTTGTCGGCAAAGATCGCCAGCCACTCGCCGGTGGTTCGCTCCGCGAGCACGCCGGACAGAATGACGACGAGCTCGTCGAGGTTCTCGAGCCGCGCCGCAAAGGTCTTAAAGCGCGGGTCGCCCGACAGCTCTGGTCGACCCATGGCGGCCGCCATGGCGACGAAATGCGCCTCGCGCACCAGCGTGAGCGCGATCCAGCCGTCCGCCGTGCGATAGCTGCCGGCCGGCGCGTTCGGGCTCGCCGGCGTGTGCCCATGATGGGCGAACTCCATCACCTTCGGCCCCATGATCGCCGCCGCCGACTGCATCAGCGAGACGTCGAGCCGCCTTGCCCGTTCTGCGCCCTGCCCTCCCGCCATCAGCGCCATGCTGACCGCCTGGAAGGCGTAGAGCCCGGTGATCGCGTCGACGATGGTCGTCTGGATCTTGTGCGGCACGCCGTCGGCGCCCTTGTTGATCGACATCATGCCCGACCAGGCCTGCGCCACGGTGTCGGTCATGGGATCGCTGGCCCGCGGGCCAGTCAGGCCGAAGCCCGAGACCGAGAGGTAGACGACCCGCGGGTTGCGCGCGCGCACCGCCTCGAAGCCGAGGCCCAGCCGATCCATCACGCCCGGCCGCGCGCTCTCCAGCACGACGTCGGCGCGATCGGCGATGGCCAGCGCCGCCGCCACGCCCTCGGGCGTCTTGAGGTCGAGCGTCACGCTCTCCTTGCCCAGATTGTAGTACAGGAAGTTGACCGAGATGCCGCCCGGCCCCGAGCCGATCTGCCGGATCCAGTCGCCTTCGGGCGGCTCGATCTTGATGACCCGACAACCGTGCTCGGCGAGCAGCCGCCCGGCATAAGGCCCGGCGATGCCCTGGGTCAGGTCGAGCGCCAGCCGTCCGATTAAGGGCTGGTCGGCCATCGAGCTCCTCCACGCCGCCTATCGGGCCGAACAGCGCCCGGCGCTTGCTCGTCGGGCGCGCCAGCAGTCATTACACCGCCCTCGCCGGCGCGCAATCGCCGCGCGGCCGGGCTCGGCCGGGTCGCGACCCGGCGCCGAGCACCGTTCCTGCTCTCCGATGCGCGAATTTTGGGGTTGCACCATATGGTTGCGCCGCCCTATCACCCATGTGATCGCACGAGGCGGAGACGTCTCCCTGTGAACGACAAGATGGTGAAATCCGCTGTCCGCGTGCTCGACATCTTCGAGGCGTTCGAGGCCGAGCGGCGCGCCCTGACGATCTCGGACCTCGTCGACATCCTGCAGATCCCGCAATCCTCGATGTCAACGCTGATCAAATCGCTCGTGGCCAAGGGGTTCGTCGAATACGATGCCCAGACGCGCCGCTACCGGCCCTCGGTGCGGCTCGCCTTCCTCGGCAACTGGGTCCTGGGCTCGACGGACACGATCGCGCGGATCCACACGCTCGCGCAGAACCTGCACGAGGCGACCGGCGAGACCGTTCTGATCGGCGCCGAGAACGGCCTTTTCCTGCAGTATCTCTCGGTCGTCGTCTCGCAGAGCACGCTGCGCTTCGCGCTGCATCCGGGGCTGCGGCGGCCGATCCATCGCTCGGGCCTCGGCACCATGCTGCTGACCCGCAAGCCCGACGCCGACATCGGGCGGCTGGTGCGGCGCTACAACGCCGAGCGGCTCGAGCCCGGCGAGGAGCGGATCACCGAGGCCGAGGTCCAGCGCCGCGTCGCGCAGGCGCGCCAGCAGGGCTGGTTCTTCAGCTCCAGCCTGTTCGTCAAGGGCGGCGCTTCGGTCGCCACCCTGCTGCCTCTGCCGCGCGACCGGACGACGCTGGCGATCGGCTTCGCCGTCTCGCTGCCCGGAACGGACGACAAGGTCGAGCAGCTGCGCGACACGCTGCTCGACCAGGTGAAGGCGTTCTCCGAGCGGCAGCTCACCGCCGCCTGAAGACCGGCTGCCGCTTCTCGCGCATCGCCGCGAGACCTTCCGCGACGTCCTCGGAATAGGCGCAGCGCCGCACCAGCTCGTCGATGCGGGCCTCGTCCGGCGCCTCGCGGATCATCTCCTTCATGCCCGCCACGGCCAGCGGCGCGAGCGCCGCGGCGCGGTCGGCCAGCTCGCGCGCCGCGTCCATCAGCGCGCCCGGCTCGACGATCCGCAGGACGAAGCCGCCGGCGGTCAGCTCCTCCGCCGTCAGCTCCTGGTTCAGGTACAGCAGCTGCGCCGCCCGGCCCGGGCCCAGCGCCGCGGCGATGCGCCGGATCGAGGCCGGCGAGTAGATGAACCCGAAGCGCGCGGCGGGGACCATGAAGCGCGCCCCGGGCACCGCCACCAGCGCATCGCAGGCGACGGCGACATGGACGCCGCCGCCCATGCAGGCGCCGTTCAGCGCGCCGATGACGGCGACCGGCAGGCGCGCCCACTTCTCGAAGACCTCGGTGAAATGCGACCAGAGAAAGCTTTCGGGGCGGAAGTCGCTCAGCTCGGTCAGGTCGAAGCCGCTGGTGAAGGCGCGATCGCCCGCGCCCGTCAGGATCACCGCCCGGACCTCGTCGCTGGCCGCGATCTCGTCGGCCAGGGCGTCCAGCCGATCGAGAGTCGTCGGTGCCGATGGCGTTCCGCCGCCGCTCGTTGTCGATGGTGACCGTCAGGACGGCACCGTCCCGGGACACTCGGACATGGTCGGACATCTCGCTCCCCGCTTGCCTCCGGGCGCCTCCCTCACCCCTCGTGGGGAAGGGGTGGGGAGGGGTCGCAGCGCCCGGCCCCGTGCGCACCGGCGCTCCGGGCGCGACAGTATCGCCCTTGCGATGCGCTTTCCATTGGCCACGCATCGCTCACCGGATAGTGTCGCGCGCCGGAACGGGAGGATGCATGGGACGGCTGCAGGGCAAGGCGGCGCTGATCTTCGGCGCCGGATCGGTCGGCGAGGGCTGGGGCAATGGCCGCGCCACCGCCGCGGTCATGCTGCGCGAGGGCGCGCGGGTCTTCGGCACGGACCGCGATCCGGCGGCGCTCGCCCGCACGGTCGAGATGGTCGCCGAGCACGGGCGCATGGAGAGCCGAAGCCTGCGATGTCACCGACGCGGCCGACCTCGACGCCGCCGTCGCCGCCTGCCGCGAGGCCTTCGGGCGGATCGACATCCTCGTCAACAATGTCGGCGGCTCGGTGCCCGGCGACGTCGTCGGCGCTCGAATTCGGCGGCCTGGGACCGGCAGTTCGCGACCAATATCGACTATGTCTTCGAGACGATGAAGCGCGTCGTCCCGCTGATGGTCGAGCCAGGGCGGCGGCGCCATCGTCAATCTCGCCTCGATCGCGGCGCTGCGCTTCTTCGGGCCCGACTGCGTCGCCTATGCCGCCGCCAAGGCCGGGCTGATCAAGATGGGCCAGGTCACGGCCGTGAAGTACGCCCCTCACCATGTCCGGGTGAACACCGTCGTGCCCGGGCCTGATGAACACGCCGCTCGTCAGCGTCCGCCTGGCCGGCCAGCGGGCCGGCGGGCGATGTCGAGAAGCTGATCGCGGCGCGCCACGCCCAGGTGCCGATGGGCCATATGGGCGATGGCTGGGACGTGGCGCACGCCGTCGCCTTCCTCGCCTCGGACGAGGCGAGGTACATCACCGCGACCGAGCTGGTCGTCGACGGCGGGCCTGCAGGCGACCTGCGTGGCGCCCAGTCACGTCCACGATCATGTGCCGGGCCACGTCTGATCGGCATGGGACGCTATTTCGACGAGTTCAGCGTCGGCGATCGCTTCGAGACGCATGGCCGCACGATCGGCGAGGCCGACATCATCGGCTTCGCCGCGCTGACCGGCGACTGGAACCCGGTGCATGTCGACGAGACGGTGGCGGCGCCGCTGCATGGCGGGCGGATCGCCCACGGCACGCTGATGCCGGGCCTCGCCTGGGGGATGCTGCGCAGCCACGACCTGATCGAGGGCACGGTGGTCGCGCTGAAATCGCTGACATGGGAGTTTCTGGCGCCGGTCAGGATCGGCGACACGCTGCGCGTCACGGCCGAGGTCGCCGCGCTGCTCGCCGCATCCGTCGGCGCCGCGCGGCCGCGTGACTTTCGTGCTCGGCGTCTTGAACCAGCGCGGCGAGATCGTGAACTGGGGAACGTGCATCCTGGTGATGCAGCAGAAGGGAGGAATAGATGGCCAAGACCGTGCAGATCCGCGAGTTCGGCGGCCCGGAGAAGATGGAGATCGTCGACCTGCCCGTCGGCGATCCCGGCCCGGGCCAGATCCGCATCCGGCACGAGGCCTGCGGGCTGAACTTCATCGACATCTATCAGCGCTCGGGCGTCTACCCGCTGAAGCTGCCGCATCCGCTGGGGATGGAGGGCTCGGGCGTCGTCGAGGCCGTGGGCGAGGGCGTCACGCACCTGAAGGCCGGCGACCGCGCCGCCTATGCCGCCGAACCCGCCCGGCAGCTATTCGCAGGCCCGCGTCATGCCGGCCGATGCATGTCTGCAAGCTGCCCGAATCGATCTCGTTCGACACGGCCGCGTGCATGATGCTCAAGGGCCTGACGACGCAGTACCTCTTCCGCATCACGGGGCGGCTGAAGGGCGGCGAGACGGTGCTGTTCCATGCCGCCGCCGGCGGCGTCGGGCTGATCGCCTGCCAATGGGCAAAGGCGATGGGCGTGCGCCTGATCGGCACGGCGGGCTCGGACGAAAAATGCCGGCTGGCCAAGGAGCACGGCGCCGACGAGTGCATCAACTACTCGACCGAGGATTTCGTCGCCCGCGTCAAGGAGCTGACGAAGGGCGAGGGCGTCGACGTGGTGATGGACTCGGTCGGCAAGGCGACCTTCATGGGCTCGCTCGACTGCCTGAAGCCGATCGGCATCATGATCACCTTCGGCAACGCCAGCGGCAAGCCCGACCCGGTCGACCCGCAGCTGCTGGCGGGCAAGGGCTCGCTCTACCTGACGCGGCCGACGCTCTTCAGCTATATCCGCACGCGCGAGCTGTGCCAGGAGCGGGCCGACGACCTCTTCGAGATGGTCGGTTCGGGCAAGGTCAAGATCGAGATCAACCAGTCCTATCCGCTGGCCGAGATCGCCCAGGCGCACCGCGACCTCGAGGCGCGCAAGACGACGGGCGCGACGGTGATCAGGCCCTGAGTCCGGCGCGGTCGACAGAGAGACGGAAGGTGCGAGACGGACGGCGAGACGGACGGCGAGGCCGGCTGGCCGCTCGGGCGGGACCCGCGATCAATCGGCGTCGCGGCGGGTCAGGGTGGCGAGCAGCCTGCCGTCCGCGTCGAAGAGCGCGAGCAGCAACTGCGTGGCAACAGCCTCGTGCGTGGCATCGAGCGCGGCGAAGAAATCTGCCTCCGTTCGCATCATTGGCTTGGGACAGGCCATGCGGGTCGCAGCGAGCGGCGCGAAGCTGAGTTCGCCGGGCGCGCCGGTGTAGCCGCCGGTGAAGCGGTTGCAGCCGCCCTGCCCCGCCGCCGTGCCGTCCGCCTCGAAGCCGATCCAGGCCTCGGCCAGAGCGGGCTCGCCCGCGAGATCGCGCAGCTGCCACTCCGAGCCGGCGAGGTTGCCGAGGCGGGCGCCGCCGCGAAAGGCGCCGGTGTCGCTGCCCTCGGCCAAATGCCGGCCCGGGGCCCAGCCGATCGCGCGATCATAGCCGACGCGGCACCAGCGCGCCTTGGCCGCCGCGGCGCGCTCCTCCTCTGTCGCCTTTTGCCAGGCGGCGAAGTCCAGCCCGCCGACGCAGCCGAAATTGGCGAGGCCATCGGCGTCGGCGGGAACGCTGCCGATGCTGGGCGCGTCCGCGTCCGGTTGGGTGAGCATCGCAAGCTCCTGGCCGGCCGGAATGTCAGCGATGCGGTAAAAGTCCGGACCGTCGGCGGTGGCGCCGGCCGGACCGGCGGCGAGCGTGCCCAGAAGGACGAGGCCGACGGCGTGCCTGCAAAGCAGCATGTTCCCTGATCCTCCCCAAGGTCAGTCAGGCACGCATGCCGTGCCCTCGTGGTGCGCGCGAGGGGCCGCGGTGTCGCGGGCGTCAGGCGGCGCGGGCGTCCTCGAGGATCATCGCCGCGGCCTTCTCCGCGATCATCAGCGTGGGCGCGTTGGTGTTGCCCGAGACGATGGTCGGCATGACCGAGGCGTCGGCGATGCGGATACCGCGCAGGCCGTTCAGGCGCAGGCGCGGGTCGACCACGGCGCCCGCGTCCACGCCCATGCGGCAGGTCGAGACGGGATGGAAGATGGTCGTGCCGATCCTTCCCGCGGCCTCCTCCAGCCCGTTCTGGTCCTCGACCGAGACGCCCGGCAGGTACTCGTCGGGCCGGAAGCGGGACAGGGCGGGAGCCGCCAGGATGCGGCGGGTCAGCCGGATCGAATCGGCGGCGACGCGGCGGTCGCCGGGGGTGGAGAGATAGTTCGGTCGAATGGCCGGCGCGGTCGCGGGGTCGGGCGAGGTGATGGCGACCTCGCCACGGCTTTCGGGCCGCAGATTGCAGACGCTGGCCGTGATGGCCGGGAAAGGCGTGAAGGGGCTGGCCGAAGGCGTCGAGCGACAGCGGCTGGACATGGTATTGCAGGTTCGGCGTCTCGAAGCTGTCGTCCGAGCGGGCGAAGACGCCGACCTGGCTGGGCGCCATCGACATCGGGCCGGTGCGCTTGAGCGCGTATTCGGCGGCGATCAGCGCCTTGCCCCAAAGCGTGCCGGCCGTCTGGTTCAGCGTCTTCGTGCCGGCGACGCGGAAGATGCAGCGCAGCTGGAGGTGGTCCTGCAGGTTCCGTCCGACCTCCGGCGCCTCGAGCACCGGCTGGATGCCGTGCCGCGCCAGGAGCTCGCCGGGCCCTATCCCCGAGAGCTGCAGTAGCTGGGGCGAGCCGATGGCGCCGGCGGCGAGCACCAGTTCGCCGCGCAGCCGGGCGCGGGCGGGCTGGCCGTCCACGGTCAGCGACAGGCCCGTCGCCCTGCCCCCCTCGACCTCGATGCGGGTCGCGTGCGCGCCCGTGACGATGCGCAGGTTCGGCCGGTTCCGGACGGGGCGCAGGAAGGCCTTGGCGCCGTTCCAGCGCAGCCCCGAGCGCTGGGTCACGTGGAAATAGGACGAGCCGAAATTGTCGCCGGTGTTGAAGTCGTCGACCTTGGGGATGCCCGTCTGCTCGCAGGCGTCGCGGAAGGCGTCGAGGATCTCCCAGCTGATGCGGGGCGCCTCGATCCGCCATTCGCCGCCTTCCTCGTGCAGGCCGCCGCCGGAAAAGCCGCGGCCCATCCAGTGGTCCTCGTGGCGCAGGAAAAAGGGCAGCACGTCGTCCCAGGCCCAGCCGGCGCAGCCCATCTGGCGCCAGCGGTCATAGTCCTGCCGCTGGCCGCGCATGTAGATCATGCCGTTGATCGACGAGCAGCCGCCCAGCACCTTGCCGCGGGGGTAGAGCATCGAGCGGCCGCCGAGCCCCGCCTCGGGCTCGGTCCTGAAGCACCAGTCGGTGCGCGGGTTGCCGATGCAGTAGAGATAGCCGACGGGGATGTGGATCCAGTGATAGTTGTCGCGGCCACCGGCCTCGAGCAGCAGCACGCGGCTGCGCGGATCGCGCGCTGAGGCGGTTCGCCAGCAGGCAGCCGGCCGTGCCGGCGCCGACGATCACATAATCCCACTCGCCGAGATCCATGCGTTTCACTCAACGGCCGGGCGCGCCGGCGGTCAACCCTGCGAGCGGGCGAATCCGCCGGGCGCAAGCGCGGGCGAATCCGGGCGACGGCGTGCGAGGCCTGTGCTAGTCTCGGACACAAACGTCGCGCGGCGGGCCGCGATCGGGTGGCCCGCCGCGCCGCGGCAGAGCGCGCGCGGAGGAAGGACATGGCCACCATTCGCAATCCGATCGAGTTCACCGCCGACCAGCTCGGCGCCGCAACGGAGCATCTGGGCTCGATCGGCCATGCCGTGCGCGGCGAGCGCGCCGAGAGCGCCGGCGCCGCCGAGCCCCAGCTGCGCCGGATCGGCACCGAGGATCTGCGCGAGGCGCTGCGCCGAGGCCTCGACGACTTCATGGCCTGCCGGACGGATGTGGCATTCATCGTGCTGGTCTATCCGCTTGCCGGGCTGGTCCTCGCCTGGTTCTTCTTCGACTATCGCACCCTGCACCTGCTGTTCCCGGCGACCTCGGGGTTCGCGCTGATCGGGCCGGTGGCCGCCGTCGGGCTCTACGAGATGAGCCGGCGGCGCGAGCGGGGCGAGCCGGCCGGCTGGATGGACGCCCTCGGCGTGCTGAGTTCGCCCTCGTTCGGGGCGATCCTGCTGCTCGGCCTGGCGCTCTTCGTCGTCTTCGTGCTGTGGATGGTGACCGCCTGGGGCATCTGGAGCGTGACGCTGGGACCGGACCCGGTCCGCTCGATCGGCGACTTCGCGCAGGCGGTGGTCTCCACCGGGTCGGGCTGGGCGATGATCGTCGTCGGCTGCGCGGTTGGGTTCCTTTTCGCCGTGGTCGTGCTGGCGGTCAGCGTCGTGTCGTTCCCGCTGCTGCTCGACCGGGATGTCGGGCTGAGGGTGGCGGTGGTCACCTCGGTGCGGGTGACGGCCGAGAACCCCAGAACGGTGCTGAGCTGGGGCGCGATCGTCGCCGCCGGGCTGGTGCTCGGCTCGCTGCCGCTGTTCCTGGGGCTGATCGTCGTCGTGCCGGTGCTGGGCCACGCCACCTGGCACCTCTATCGTCGGGCGGTGGTGGCGCCCGCCGGGGCGAGGCCAGCCGCGAGCGCGGCAACGGCGCAGCCCGCCTGAGACTTCCGGCCACTTGGGCGGCCGCGCGTTTCGATCTGCCGATGACCAGGCGCGGGCGCCGCGAGACGAGGATGTCGCCGCCTTTCCACTATTCGCACTCACAGACCTCCTCGCCGCCGGTCGTGGCGACGTGCCGCGATGGCGAGGAGGGCTGCGCCGCGTGCCGTCGTCTTCGGGACACTCCACATCATCTTTCTGCGCCGCCGATGCACTGACTAGAAAGTTTGAATGGA
Organism: uncultured Alphaproteobacteria bacterium; assembly: GCA_963822985.1. Taxonomy (GTDB): domain Bacteria; phylum Pseudomonadota; class Alphaproteobacteria; order Rhodobacterales; family Rhodobacteraceae; genus Thermohalobaculum. Next base: position 279,682 of record CAWGJU010000010.1, read on the forward strand.
CCGGCAGGCGGAGCGTGACCCGCTCTACACCCGGCCGTCATTCGACAACATGATCGCGACAGGCCGAGTTCGCGGCAGCGCTGCGAGCAAGTCCACCACGATCACCGTCAGCGGGATCGCCAGGACCGCACCGGCGAACCCCCAAAGAACCGTCCAGAACGACAGCGCCAGCAGCACGGCGAAAGGGCTGAGGTTGACGCTGCGCCCGATGAGCAGCGGCTCGAGCACGAAGGCGACCAGGTTTTGGATGACGGTCAGGACGAGTGCAGTCGCGAGCGCCAGCGCCAGCGAGCCGCTCTGTGCGAGCGTCATCAGCACCGGGAAGGCGACAGCGACAAGCGAGCCGATATAGGGAATATAGTTCAAGGTCGCGGCCACGATCGCCCAGAAGGCGGCGAGGTCGATCTCGAGCGCCAGCAGCGCCAAGTAGATCGCAATGCCGAGCACGACGTTGACCATCGTCTTGGCCGCGAGGTAGGCGCCCGTCCGGCCGCTGATCTCCAGCACACTCCCGAGCATGCGCTCGGCCCGCTCCCTGTCCTGGAACCCGAGAGAGAGCTTCTCGACGAAGCGCCCCCGCTCGACCAGGAGGAACACCGCGTAGAGAACGACCAGCGCGATCTGTCCGCCGATCCCACTGAAGATCGCCAAAATTCGGCGGATGAAAGCGACCGGCTGCACCTGGTCTGCGGCGAAGGCCAACATCCGATCCAAGGTGGGCGTCTCGTCGAGGCCGAGCCGGTCGGCAACTTGGCGGACCACCAGCTCGATGTTCGCCTGATAGGCCGGCCACCCGATCAGCAGCCGGCTCACATTGTCCCTGATCTGCAGGACGAGCAGGAAGAAGACGACCGAGAAGAAGATGAGGACGAGCACGTGCCGCAGCCATATCGGCGTGTGCCGAAGCACCGGTACCCGGGTGAACGCCGAAACCGCCTGCCACACCAGCAGCGTCGTGATCAGAGCGAAGGCGACCGGAATCAGCACGACCTGGCCAGCCCAAAGGATCCAGACCGAAACGGCGAACAGTCCGGCGCCTTGGAAAGCGGTCTGCAGCTGCGGTCCTACCACCCTCGCCGTCCCCGGGCCGATCGCATACCCATTGCCGCCCCGCCGCCGGACCGGTCCGTGCACTGCGCAGCATGCTCGCCGGTGCGGGCAGGACGCAATACCTCGCCCGCGCGAAACCACCGGTGACTTCGATCCCGGCGGCCACCAATCAAGTTTCTTCAATCCGACCGATGAGCTGCTGCCATTCTGGCATCCGGCGAGCGCACCCGAGCCTCTGCGCCTACGTCTACGATCAGTTCTACGGGGGGCGGCTGAAAGCGCATACCTGCACGCGCGACCGGTGGGTCGGCGTCGCCGGGCTGCCGGCGACGGGGGCCAGCCGGCAGCGGCGCTCCCCGGGCTGCCGGGCAGCCGACCGACATCTGGTCATCGGCAAGCCGTGACATGCGCCCGGGAACTCGTCGACGCCGATGCGTTCATCCGCCGCCGCCTTCAGCGCCTAAAGCGCCACGAGGAGCAGGCTTGAGCTTCAGCGCCGTTCACGATTCAGACCGAGCCTGGTCTTGCGCGCTCCTGCCGCCAAGAGCGCCGGAACCCGCGCGGCTATTGCAAGGGCGGGGCCGTGCAGCGACGGGCGATCGACCAGCGCCTGGAGCGCAAGGGCCGCGCGCACTTGGCGCGATGCTCGCCGGTGGAGCTTTTCCTCGAAATGATGACGCGGCGCGCCGGCGAGGATCGTCTCGGCGGCGAGCAGGCCGCTTTCGAGTGCGATTGCGAGGCCGTCGCCCGTGAACGACGGGGTCACCGAGGCCTGGTCGCCGAGGCGCCAGCATGAGCCGGTCTCTGACCGTGGCCGGTGCAGATAGCCATAGGGCACGCGGGCGATGGCGAGTGGCTTCGTCCAGAGCGGCTCGGCCCCCTCGATCGTCGCGGCGAAGGAGGCGTTCGCCCGCGCGATCGCCGCGAGCAGCCCCTCCAGCGTGCCGCCGGCGCGGGCATGCGTTCGGCCGCTGACGCTGATGCAGAGGTTCGCCGCCCCGTCGACCGGCTGGATGCCGGCGCAGCCGCCGGCGAAAAGCTGCAGTTCGACCGTGCGCTCGAGCCGGCCGGGCGGCAGGCGGAGATGCATCTTCAGGCCGAGCATGTCGCCCCGTCCGCGCCAGCTCGTCGACCGGCCATGCCCGCGAAGGTCGTGCTTGCCGGTGGCCATGAGCAGCACCCCGGCGCCGACCGCCTCGCCATCGTCGAGTTCGACGCGGCCTTTCGCGACCCCGCGCACCCGGGCACCACGGCGGACCTCCGCCCCGGCGTCGGCGGCGCGCGCCAGCAGTGCGGCGTCGAGCGCGCGCCGGGACAGGCCGGCCGCAGAGAAGGGCAGCGCCGCTTCGGCCGTCCGCCGGCCGGCGCTGACCCGCAGCGTGTCGATCGGCGCCGCGCCAAGCATCGCCGGGTCGAGCCCAAGCCGGGCGAGCGCGGTGAGTGCCTCGATGCTGAGGAACTCGCCGCAGACCTTGTGATGGGCGCCCGTCGTGCGCTCCAGCACCACGACGTTGCGCCCCGCCTGGGCGAGACGGATCGCGGCAGCGGCGCCCGCGGGCCCGCCACCTATCACCGCGACGTCATGCATCGCGCGACGCGACAAAGAGGTGGGTGAACGGCCCCGCGCGCCGTTCCTCGGTCCGCCAGCCGGCCGGCGGCCAGAGCGCCGTCAGCTCGCGTCCGGCGAATCCCGCGCGGACGCTGGCCGGAGCGTCGTGGCGCGTCACCGCGTTTGCGCCGATCAGGGCGACGAGCCGGCTGCTGGCGAGCGTCACCGCGTCGCGCCGCGGCTCGGTCGCCATGAAGAGCGGCGCCAGCCTTGCGGCACCGGCCAGGAGCTCCGGCAGGCGATCCTCGAAGTGGTGCAGAAAGAGATTGGCGATCACGGCATCGAAGGGCCCGCCGGTCGGTGCCTTCAACCAGTCGAAGACGTCGGCCACCGCCGGCTCTGCCCGCCAGCCAACCGCGTCGAGCTCGCGGCGGACGCCCGGGTCGACGATCGCCTGCCGGTCCAAGAGCACCAAAGTCACGCCGGGCCACCCTGCCGCCAGCCGCCGGGCCAGCAGCACCGAGCTGCGGCCGTCGCCGGCGCCGATCTCCAGGATCCGCCGCGGCGGGCGGCGGGCATGGCGGCGCAGCGCGCGTGCCGCGATCGCCGGCTGCGCGGACAGGCGATTGATCCGCAGCAGGTCACGACGCGAGGCGATTGCGGCGGGGTCGTCGGGCGACAGATGGTCCAGCCGTTCGGCCACGACCACGCGACGTGCCAGGCTCACGCCGCACGCTCCACGCGGGTGAACGTGAACGTCTCGGCCACCAGCCCCGGCCCGAAGGCCATGCCGCAGCCGGCCGGCGACGGCGCGGCCTGCGACAGCAGCCGAGCCAGCACGAACATGATCGTCGCCGACGACATGTTGCCAAAGCTGCTGAGGACCTGCCGCGCCGGCTGAAGCAGCGCCTCGTCGAGCTCGAGCGCCGCCTCGACGCCGTCGAGGATCGAGCGGCCGCCGGGATGCACGGCCCACAAGCCGATCTCGGAGGCGCTGCGCTGGCCCAGCATTTCGGACCGGCCGGCCCGCAAGACGTGGCGCACCGCTGACGGAACCTGGCCGGAGAGCACCATCTCGAAGCCCTGGTCGCGGACCTGCCAACTCATCAGCGCCTCGGTCCCCGGCGCCAGCATGGCGTGGAAGCCGTCCAGGCGCAGGCCGCGAGGCTCGCCGCTGACCAGCGCGGCGGCACAGCCATCGCCCCATAGGCAGAAGGTCAGCAGATCCTGGATGTCGTCGGTTTCGCGGAGGTGCAAGGTGCAGAGCTCGACATTGACGACCAGCACGCGCGCGTCAGCGGCCGAGCGGACGATGTGGCGCGCGAGCTTGAGGGCGTTCACGGCCGCATAGCATCCCATGAACCCGATGATCGTCCGCTCGAGGTCGGGGCGCAGCCCACAGCGGCGCTGGATGGCGAGATCGACGCCGGGGGCGACAAAGCCCGTGCAGGACGTAACGATCAAGTGCGTGACCGAAGCGGCGCCGTGCCCAAGTTCCAGCCCTTCGACGGCTTGGACGGCCAGAGCCGGGGCGTGCTGCTCGTAGAGCGCCATGCGCGCCGCGGTTCCAGGGAAGGCATCCCGCCTGAACAGGCCGTCATGATCGATGCTGTCGCAGGCGGGGCTGGCGGCGGGCCGAAAGCAGCAATACCGCCGCGCGATGCCCGAGCGGTCGGCCATGCGGCGAAAGAGGCGCGCCTCCGCCGGCTTGTCGGCGAGACGCTTCACGGCATAGCTCAGGAAGAAGTCGTGGACCTCATGGTCCGGGACGGCAGTCGAAATCCGGTTGACGTAAGCCTCGGTCACGCGCCCTCCACCAATGCCAGAACGGCCGACGGCAATCCGGCACGCGATACCCGAACGCCTGGCATGGGGGGACGTTCCGGCGCGCAGCCTCGCTTTAGCGGGAACCGAAGCGCTCCGAAAGTCATCGTGAACGGCGGCGGCGTGGCCTCGCTGTCCATTGTCGCGCACGAGCCGCTTGGCAAAGCGACGCCGGGTGCCCCGGCTGCGGTAGGTTTGATTGCTGCGGAGTTCGACGATGGTGCTTCCGCTCCGCGTCGCGGCGCTTCGCTTGCCACCACGTCGGTCATCGCATCGCGTCTCTTGAGGAGCCCGAAATGTCAGATCGCTTGAAGATGCAGGATCCGCGCAAGCAGTACCCCGCGCCGCCCTTCCCGGAACAGCCACAGCCGGCGCCGGGCCTCGCGCGCCGGCTCGACCCTCCGGCCGACCATGGCGAGGAGAGCTATCGAGGGTCGGGCAAGCTCGAAGGCCGCAAGGCGCTGATCACCGGTGGCGACTCGGGGATCGGACGGGCGGTCGCGATCGCCTATGCGCGGGAAGGCGCCGATGTCGCGATCTCGTATCTTCCGGACGAACAGCCGGACGCCGACGATGTCATTGCCCTCATCAAGCAAGCGGGACGTAATGCCGTCGCGCTGCCGGGGGACGTCACGGACGAAACCTTTGCCCGCGATCTCCCCAAGCGGGCGGCCGAACGGCTCGGCGGCCTGGATGTACTCGTCGTGAACGCCGGGCATCAGAAGTTCTTCGGCTCGTTCGAGGAGATCACGACCGACGATTTCGACACGACCCTGCGGACGAACCTCTACGCGCTCTTCTGGACGACGCAGGAGGCGGCGAAACTCATGCCGCCCGGTTCCGCCATCATCAACACCGCATCCGTGCAGGCCTACGACCCGACCACCACGATCATGCACTATGCGACGACCAAGGCTGGCATCGTCGCCTTCACCAAGGGGCTGGCCGACGAGCTGATGGAGAAAGGGATCCGCGTCAACGCCGTGGCGCCCGGTCCCTTCTGGTCGCCCCTCAATCCGAGCGGCGGCTCGTCGCAGGAGAAGGTGCGGAAGTTCGGCGGAGGCAGCGCGTTCGGCCGCCCCGGGCAGCCCGTCGAGATCGCTCCCGTCTATGTTCTGCTCGCCTCTCAGGAAGGAAGCTACATCACTGGCGAGGTCTATGGCGTGACGGGGGGCGCAGGCATCGCGTGACGAATGCGCCTGCCTCGCAGGCGCATGCCGAAGCCGCACATCCCTGCACCGCCGTCGAAGCCAGCCGCGGCAGCACTTCCGTTTGAGCGGCTTTGCGAGGCCGATTGGTCGGAAGCGGATCTAGGCCCCGGCACGGCGGCGCGAGGGGCGCCTTCAGGCCTGACGGCGGGCCCGCTTGTTTTCATAAGCCGGCTTACTATGTGCTTGCACATGAACGAGCACAGCAACAAGACTCTGGGATGGCTGGTGACCGACGCCGCGCGCTTGGTCCGTCGACGTCTGGAGCAGGAAGCCAAGGGCATGCCGATGACGGCGGCGCAGCTGCGCGTCGCCGGCCATGTGGCACGCAATGAAGGGATCAGCCAGGCGGCGCTTGCCACGCTGCTGGAAGTCGAGCCGATAACGCTCTGTCGTCACATCGATCGGATGGAGGCCGCCGGTCTGGTCGAGCGCCGCCCGGACCCCGCCGACCGCCGTGCCCGGTCCATCGTCACGACCGACAAGGCGCGCGAGCTGCTGGCGCCGATGCGCCGACGCGCCGCCGCCGTCTATGATCAAGCCCTCGACGGGCTGACCGAGGAGCAGCGCCAGGCCGTGATGCACGGGCTGGAGATCATCGTCGCCAACCTCTCCGGCCAGGTCGCGGACAACGCCGCGCCAGCACGCCGGTCCGCCAACCGACCCGCAAGGCAGAACCCATGACCGCCCATCCGAGATATATCCGCGGCCGCGACGAGGTCGCCCCGCCGCCGGCGCCCGGCGCCGTTCCCGACCTGAAGCGTCCCGCGGAGCCGGCCGAGACCCCTGATCCCGCCCTTGCCCCTGCTCCAGCCGCTGCACCGGCCGGCCGGGCCTCGACGGACGTCGAAGCTGCTCCGGCCGACACAGCTGACCGGCCACGGCGGCGCGTGCTGCGCAAGCTGGCCATCGCCGCCCTGCCGCTGGCGCTGGCGGCGGGCGGCGGCTACGCTTGGGTGACGGGCGGGCGCTATATCGCGACCGAGGACGCCTATGTCCAGCAGGACCGCGTCACCGTCATGCCGCAGGTCAGTGGCCAGATCGCCAGCGTCGACGTCGCCGAAAACGAGCAAGTCTTCGCCGGCGAGACGCTGTTCACCATCGATCCCGCGGCCTATCGCAACGAGGTCGAGGCCGCCCAGGCGCGCCTCGCCTCGGCCCGGCTGGGCATCGAGGAGATGAAGGCGAGCTATCAGCAGGCCGTCTCGGCCGCCGGGACGGCGCGTGAGGCGCTGGCCACCGCGCAGACGCAAGATGAGCGCCAGCAGGCGCTGCTCGAGCGCGGCGTCGTGCCCCAGGCCCAGGCCGACGAGACCGCGCTTGCGCTGCAGCGGGCCCGCGGCGCGCTGGCCGAGGCCGAAAGCCGCGTCGTCTCGGCCCGCGCCGCGCTGGCCGGCGACCCGGAGCTGCCGACGGACAAGCACCCGACGGTGCTGCAAGCCCTGGCGGCGCTGCACGCCGCCGAGCTCGACCTCGAGCACACCACCGTGGTCGCGCCGACCGACGGCGTGGTCAGCCAGACGGATCGCCTGCAGCCCGGCCAATACGTGACGCCCGCCACCGCGGTGCTGGCCGTCGTCGAGGCCGACGAGAGCCGGATCGAGGCGAACTACAAGGAAACCGAGCTGACACAGATGGCCGTGGGCCAGCCAGCGACCGTCGCGCTCGACGCCTGGCCTGATGCCCGGCTGACCGGCGAGGTCGCCTCGATCGGCGCCGGAACCGGCTCGGAATTCGCGCTTTTGCCCGCGCAGAACGCCACGGGCAACTGGGTGAAGGTCGTTCAACGCGTGCCCGTCCGCATCCGTTTGGCCGAGGGCCAGACATTGCCGCCGATGCGCGCCGGCATGAGCACCGAGGTGACGGTCGATACCGGCCAGGCGCGCGGCCTGCCGAATTTCCTGGCCGACGGCCTGGACGCGCTGGGCATCGCCGGCCCGGCGGCGACCGCCGCTCCAGACTCCGCCTCAGGGCTCACTGCCGCAGCGCCCGCCGCAGCAGCTCCCGCCGCCGCAGAGCCCGCCGCCGCAGAGCCCGCTGCCGCCGCGCCTGCCGCGGCCGTTTCGCGATGAGCGCCGCGGCCGCCCCTGCCGCGGCCGATGCGACCGGTCGCGTGCCGCACAAGGCGCTGATCACCGTCTCGATCATGCTCGCGACGGTGATGCAGGTGCTCGACACCACCATCGCGAACGTCGCCCTGCCCAGCATGCAGGGCGGCCTGAGCGCCGCGCAGGACCAGATCACCTGGGTGCTGACCTCGTACATCGTCGCCTCGGCGATCATGACGCCGGTCACGGGCTGGCTGTCCGACCGCTTCGGGCTGCGCGAGCTGTTTATCGGCTCGGTGGCGGGCTTCACCGTCGCCTCGATGCTGTGCGGCCTGGCGACCAGCCTGGAACAGATGATCGTCTTCCGCGTGCTGCAGGGCGTATTCGGCGCGGCCCTGGTGCCGCTCTCGCAGACGACGCTGCTCAACATCAACACCAAGGAAGAGCACGGCCGCGCCATGGCGATATGGGGCGCGGGCATCATGGTCGGGCCGATCATCGGCCCGACGCTGGGCGGCTGGCTGACCGAAAGCTTCGGCTGGCGCTGGGTCTTCTATGTCAACCTGCCGGTCGGCCTGCTGGCGCTGGCCGGGATGATCGCCTTTCTGCCCAAGGCACCGCAGCGTCGGCGGCGCTTCGATGTCTTCGGCTTCGCCATGCTGGCGCTGGCGATCGGCGCGCTGCAGCTGGTGCTCGACCGGGGCGAGCAGGTCGGCTGGCTCGACTCGCCCGAGATCTGGATCGAGCTGGCGCTGATCGTCTCGGGGCTGTGGGCGTTCGTGCTGCACGTCACCGGGCGCGAGGGCGCCTTCATCGACCCGCGCATGTTCCGCGACAAGAACCTGGTGACGGCGCTCGGCATGATCTTCATGGTCGGCGTCATTTTGTTGGCCGGCCTGGCGCTGCTGCCGCCCATGCTGCAGAACATCATGGGATATCCGGTCATCACCACGGGGCTGGTGATGGCGCCGCGCGGGGTCGGCACGATGATCTCGATGCTGGTCGTCGGGCGATTGATCGGCAAGGTCGACGCGCGGCTGCTGATCTTCGCCGGGCTCTCGCTCACCGCGCTGTCGCTTTGGCAGATGACGGGCTTTTCGCCCCAGATGGACTGGACGCCGGTCGTCGTGTCGGGTGTCGTGCAGGGGCTGGGCCTGGGGCTGGTCTTCGTGCCGCTTTCGACGATGGCATTCGCCACGCTGGAGCCGCGGTTCCGCGCCGATGCGGCGGCGCTGTTCAGCCTGCTGCGGAACATCGGCTCGTCCGTCGGCATCTCGGTCGTGGCGACCGAGCTGGCGCACAACATCGTCATCAACCGGGCCGAGCTCGTCTCGAAGCTGACCGAGTTCAACCCGACGCTGGACCGGGTGCTGGCGCTGGGCCAGAGCACGACGCACAGCCTGGTCGTGCTGAGCGCCGAAGTGCAGCGCCAGGCCGCGATGATCGCGTATGTCGACGACTTCCGGCTGATGATGTGGGTGACACTCGCGGTCATTCCCTTCGTGGTGCTGCTGCGGAGGCCGGCCGACCGCGCCGAGCCCGCCGTCGCCCACGCCGCTGCCGACTGACCTGCCGGTTCTTACAAGCCCTGCTCCCGTCGAACATCCGCACCGCTGCCGGGCTCTGCGTCGCATTGCCGCTGTTCGGGCGGCGATCGCCCCTTCAGGCCGGCCGGCCTGACGTCGCGGCCTCGCGCAGCGCGCTGATGTTCCTGCCATAGGGCGCCGGGTCGGAGACGCCGCGAAAGACGGCCGAGCCGGCGACCAACACATCCGCCCCCGCCGCGGCGACCAGCGGCGCCGTCTCAACCGTGACGCCGCCATCGACCTGCAGGTGGATCGGCCGGTCGCCGATCAAACCGCGCAGCGCCCGGATCTTTGGCAGCATCGCCGGCATGAAGCCCTGGCCGCCGAAGCCCGGGTTCACCGTCATCACCAATACGAGATCGATCCGGTCGAGCACCCACTCGATCGCCTGCGGGGGCGTCCCGGGATTCAGCGCCACCCCGGCGCGCGGCCCCAGGTCGCGTATCGACTGGAGCGTCCGGTCGAGATGGGGGCCCGCCTCGGGATGCACCGTCAGGATGTCGGCCCCGGCATCGGCGAAAGCCTCGAGATACGGGTCGGCCGGCGCGATCATAAGGTGCACGTCCAGCACGGTCCGGACATGCGGGCGGATGGCGCGCACCAGCTGCGGGCCGAAGGTGATGTTCGGCACGAAATGCCCGTCCATCACGTCCACATGCACCCAGTCGGCGCCCTGGTCCTCGATGGCCCGGCACTCGGCGCCAAAGGCGGCAAAGTCGGCGGACAGGATCGACGGCGCGATCCGGATGCGGCGGTCGAAGCTCATGCGGCGCTCCTCGGGCATGCGCGGCCGAATTGCAAGCGCCAGGGCCGCCCTGGCGCGATCCTGCCCGCCGGCGCCTCAGGCTCCGTCCCCGCCGGCCTTGCGGAACGGCACGCGCTCGGCCAGCACGGCATTCTCATAGTCCACGGCCTCGCGCTCGCCTTCCAGATACTGCGCGACGGCACGGCGGAAGCTCGGATCGGCGATCCAGTGCAGGCTGTGCGTCGTCACCGGCTCATAGCCGCGGGCGAGCTTGTGCGCGCCCTGCGCGCCCGCCTCGACCCGGGCCAGCCCGTGGCGGATCGCATAGTCGATCGCCTGGTAATAGCAGACCTCGAAATGCAGGCAGGGGTGGTCCTCGACACAGCCCCAATAGCGGCCGAACAGGGTCTCGCGCCCGATCAGGTTCAGCGCGCCGGCGATCCAGCGGCCCTCGCGCTCCGCCATGACCAGCAGGACATCCTGCGGGAACCGCTCGTGCACCAGGTCGAAGAAGCTACGGGTCAGGTAGGGGCGGCCCCATTTGCGCGCGCCCGTGTCCTGGTAGAAGCGCCAGAAGGCGTCCCAATGCTCGGGCCGCAGATCCGCGCCGCTCAGCCAGTGGATCTCGATTCCGGCCGCGACCGCCTCGGCGCGCTCCTTGCGCAGGTTCTTGCGCTTGCGCGACGCCAGCGCATCGAGGAAGCCGTCGAACGACCGGTAGCCGTGGTTGATCCAGTGGAACTGCTGGTCGGTGCGCTGCAAAAAGCCCTGCCTCGCGCCAAAGCGCCACTCCTCCTCCGTGCAGAAGGTGACGTGCAGGGACGAGAGGCGGTGCCGCTCGGTCAGCTGGACCGCGCCCTGGACCAGCGCGGCGCGTGCGGTCTCGATCGGCACCGGCCCGTCCGGGCGGGCCAGCAGCCGCGGCCCGGTCGCGGGGGTGAAGGGCACCGCGCATTGCAGCTTTGGGTAATAGTCGCCACCGGCGCGCTCGAAGGCGTGCGCCCAGGCGTGGTCGAAGACATATTCGCCCTGGCTGTGGCTCTTGAGGTAGAGGGGCATGACGCCGGCGATCTCGCCATCGACCGAGGCGACCAGATGGTGCGGCGCCCAGCCGGTGCGACGGGTCGCCGAGCCGCTTTCCTCCAGCGCCAGCAGGAAGCGATGCGTCAGGAACGGATAGCGCGGCCGGCCGCCCTCGGCGGCCTCCGGCGCGGCGCAGGCATCCCAGTCGCGGGCCGGGATCTCGGCGATCCCGGGGACGACCCTGATCTCGACAACGGACCCGCCGTCCATGACGCCTCGCCTCCCGCCTGCCCCTCAGCATTTGGGCGGCCAAGCGGTCCGGTCAAGCGGCAGGGCGGCCGTTCGATCGCCCGCCCTCTTGCCGCGGCTCAACGGCGAGCGGTGCTGCCTCAGTCCTCGCGCATGGCACGGTTGAAGTAGTCGGCGATCGGCTTCATCAGGTAGTTGATCGGCGTGCGATCGCCGGTGCGGATGTAGACCTCGACCGGCATGCCCGGGATCAGCGCCTGGCCGTTCAGCTTGGCGAGTTCGCCATCCTTCAGCGAGACCTCGGCCTTGTAGAACGATTCTGCTGCGTCTGCTCGTCGCGGACGATGTCCGGCGCGACGGTCGCGACCGTACCGAAGATCTCGGGCGTCGTGCGGCTGTTGAAGGCGGAAAAGCGCAGGATGGCGTCCTGCCCACGATAGATCTGGTCGATATGGATCGGGCTCGACGCGGGCGTCGACGACCAGCTCGGTGTCGTTCGGCACGATATAGAGAACCGGCTCGGCCGCGCGGACCACGCTGTGCAGGGCGTGCACGGCCATGTCGAGCACGACGCCCGCGCGCGGCGCCCGCAGGTCCAGCCGCGACAGGCGCTCGCGCAGCGCCAGGCGCTTCTGCTTCAGCTCGAGCTCGCGAAAGCCCAGCTCGCGCAGCTCCGAGATCGCCTCCTCGCGGTTCGTCGTCGTCTTGCGCACGCGCTCGATCTCGATCTCCGAGATCTCGCCCTTGAGGCGGGCGACGTCTGATCGCAGCTGGCCGGCCTGGCCTTCGAGGCGCGAGGCCTCGCGCTCGAGCGCCAGCACCCGGCTGGCCTGGGCGAGCCCCTTCGCCAGCAGCGTCTGCTGGCCCTCGAGCTCCTCGCCGATCAGCTCGGACTGGCGCAGCTGCGAGGTGAGCTGGTGCTCGGCGCCGATGATCTGCTCGCGCAGCTGGACGATCTGTCTCGCCCAGGACCTCGAGCTCCTTGTCGGTCGAGTTCGCGCTTGGCCTGGAACAGCGAGCGCTGTCCCTCGATCAGCTTGGCGACCTCCGGGTCGCTTTGCGCGGCCTCGATGAGCTCGGGGTCGAATTCGATCGTGTCGCCATCGATCTGCGCCGCCTCGAGGCGTCCGCGCCGGGCGATGATCTCGTAGAGCTGGCTCTCGAGCGCGGCGAGCTCCGAGCGCAGCAGCGTGTCGTCAAGCCGCAAGAGCACGTCGCCAGCCTCGACGACGTCGCCGTCGCGCACCAGAATTTCGCCGACCACGCCGCCGTCGGGGTGCTGGACGACCTGCTTGTTCACCTCGACGCGCAGCTGCCCGGAGGCGATGATCGCGCCCGACAGCTTGGCGGTCGCCGCCCAGGTGCCGAAGCCGCCGCCGAGCAGCAGCACGCAGAACAGGCCGAACCGGATGAAGCCCCTGCCCGACCAGCCGTCATCGGCGCCGCCCACCGGCGCGCTGCTCTTGGCCCGGGCAACTGGGGCCGCCTGGCGCTCATGCCTCGTCTCCTCCGGCGAGCAACGCGGCCGCCTGGCCTTGACCGACGGCGCGCACCTCGCCCGTCCCGCCACCCTCCACGGCCGCAGGCTGCTGCCGCGCGACCAGCTGCGGGTAGTTCCGGGTGCGCTTCTTCAGCACTTCGTCGCGCGGCCCGAACTCGATCTGCTGGCCCTTGTCGATCATCAGCAGGAAGTCGCAGGCGGCGATCGCGCTCGGCCGGTGCGCCATGATGATGACGGTGCCGGCCCCGGCTCTTGGCGTCGCGGATCGCGTCGACCAGCGCCTGCTCGCCCTGCGCGTCGAGATTGGCGTTCGGCTCGTCGAGGATCAGCACCGCCGGGTCGCCGTAGAGCGCCCGGGCCAGCGCGACCCGCTGCCGCTGGCCGCCCGAGAGCCGCTGGCCGCCGGCGCCGATCTCGGTGTCATAGCCGCTCGGCAGGCCGAGCAGCAGGTCGTGCGCGCCGGCCCGCTGGGCGGCTAGCACGATCTCGCTCGGGTCCGGGTCGGCGTCGAGCCGGCTGATGTTCGCCGCCACCGTCCCGGACAGCAGGCCGATCTCCTGCGGCAGATAGCCGATATAGCGGCCGAGCACTTCGGGACGCCATTGGTCGAGGGCCGCGCCGTCGAGCCGCACCTTGCCGCCGGCGGGCGACCAGATCGCCGGTCAGCACCTTGGCGAGCGTGGTCTTGCCCGCGCCGGACGGCCCGATCACGCCCAGCGCCTGTCCCGGGTCGATGCTGAAGTTGATCCCGCGCAGAACCGGCACCTGTTCGCCCGGCGCGATGACGGCGAGGTTCTTGGCCTCGAATGAAGCCGCGCGGCGCCGGCAGCTCGGTCCGCTTCGCCTCGGGCGGGGTCTTCTCGAGCAGCTCGGAGAGCGATTTCCACCCTTTGACGGCGCGCTGGAGCAGAGCCCACTGCCCGATCGCCTGCTCGATCGGCGCCAGGGCGCGGCCCATCAGGATCGAGCCCGCGATCATCATGCCGGCCGAGATCTCCTGCTGCAGCACGAGCCAGGCGCCGACCGCGAGCAGCATGCTCTGCAGGTAGAACCGCAGCGCCTTGGAACTCGAGGTATAGCTGGCCGTACGGTCCGAGGCGAGCAGCTGCGTGCCCATCGCGCGCCTGCGCAGGGCCTCCCAGCGCGCGATGCCGATCTCGCGCATGCCGAGGCCCTGCACCACCTCGGCGTTCTGGCGCAGCGATTCGCCGAAGTTCTCGGCCTCGGCGCCGACAATGGACGATTCCGCGTTCGGCCGGCGCGAGCGCATCTGGTTCAGCAGCGCCAGCACGACCAGCAGGACGCCGCCGGCTGTGGCGACAAAGCCGAGCATCGGGTGAAAGACGAAGATCGTCGCCAGGAAGATGGGCGTCCACGGCACGTCGAAAAGCGCGAAGGGCGCGGGACCCGACAGCAGCGTCCGGATCGAGTCGAGATCGCGCGCCGCCGTGTTCGGCCTGGCCCGCTCGGCCGGCACCACCGAGCGCCGAAGCACGGAATCGAAGACCCGCACGTCGAGCAGCGCCTGGAAGCGGGCGCCCGCCCGCGCCAGCACGCGGCCGCGCGCGAACTCGAGCATGCCGATACATCAGGTAGAGGAAGGTGATCAGCGCCAGCAGCGCGACCAGCGTCTCCTCCGACCGGCTGGAAAGCACCCGGTCATAGACCTGCAGCATGAAGAGCGGCCCGGTCAGCATCAGCAGGTTGACGAAAAAGCTGAACACGCCCACGGCCATGAAGTGCGAACGGCACTTCGCCATCGATCTGCGCAGTTCGGCGCGGCCCTTGTCGTATCTCACTCCGGACATGTTACTAACCTGCGATACGTGCTTGAGCCCATTTCGCTCACCAAAAGGTTGAAATACAACTACAATACCCCGCCGAATTGGCCCGAACAACTCGTACGACGTTAGCCTCTTTATTCCAAGGCAGCGAGAGGGCACGCCTCCTTATTCCGACGAGGCGAAAACGGCGTAAACGGTAGGCCACGATCGCACGCGGCGCCCGCGATCCGCGGCAGCTGTCTTGGCGAACGCCGGCCGTCCCTCGCATCGATAGGCCCGCGGGAGAGTTACCCCAGCCCGCGTCGTCGCCTATATGCGCCCTGACGAAGCGGCCGGCGGGGCGGGCCTCCGGCGGCTGACCGGTTTGGGTGATGGGGCGGCCGCGGCCGCCCGGCCCGGGATTGAATGAGGACGGGAGACCAGGCGATGCTTTTGGACAGACGCACTCTACTCGCTGGCGCCCTGGCCGGCGCAGGGATGGCGACATTGCTCGACGTAAGGGCGGCTTGGGCACTCGATGCCGACCAGGCCAGGGCCGTCGTACAGGCCACGATTGACGACCTCGTCGTCATGCTGCGCGAGCCGGGCCCCGCCAGCAGCCGGGCGTCGGAGCTGCGCCGCATCATCGAGACCCGAGGCAACGTGCCGCAGATCGCTAAGTTCTCGGCGGGCCGCGTCTGGCGCGAGATGACGCCCGAGCAGCAGCAGCGCTTCGTCGACGCGTTCTCGCACTACCTGGCGGTGACCTATTCGCGCCGATTCGACGAATACTCCGGTGACGACCCTAACATCTCGCTCGGCCGCACGATCGATGCCGGCAACAAGGGCTTCCTCGTCGAGTCGCCGATCCGCCAGCCCCAGGGCCAGCCGATCGCCGTCGAGTGGCTGATCAGCGATCGCGGCGGCAGGCCCGAGATCGTCGACCTGATCATCGAAGGCGTCTCCTTGGCGACGACGCAGCGCGAAGAGATCGGCGCCAAGTTCCAGAGCCGGGGCCAGAACGTCGACGCGCTGATCACCGACCTGGCGGCGGCCAGCTGACCACCGCACGCCCCGGCCGTCAGGCGCCAAACACCACCGGCGCCGAGAGCTGGCGGATCGTCTTGGTCAGCGCCATGGCGACGATCCGCCCGGTCTTGCGGTTCTCGGCCGAGGGCAGGACGTCCTCCTCGAAGCGCAGTCGGCCGAAGGCGCCCTCGGCCTCGAGCTCGACGACATGGCTGTCGATGCCGGGATCGGCGATGATGCGAAGCTCGGTCCGGTCCGCGCCGATACCGGTGAGCGCCGCGGCCGCCGAGATGTTGACGTTGGAGGGGTAAAGTGCAGCCCCGTCGCGCACCGGCCCTTCGTAGAGCACGACGGGCGCGTCGAGCGCGGCGAGGTCGCAGACCGCCTCGGCCGCCGTGCCCATCCATGACCCTGGATCCTTGCGGACCGTCACACGGACGCGCGTCAGCCCGCCGACAGCGGCGGCGCCCAGCATGTCGAGCGCGCCGATCCCCGCCGATGGGACGATCAGCCGCCGCCCGGAGGCGCGCGCCACCGATGTCAGCCGCTCGTAGAGCGCGTCGTCCATCAGCGCGCCTATGGCCGTGACGACGAGGTCGGCGCCCGCCTCGAGCGCTCGCTCGCCATGTTGGCGCACGGCGTCGTGCCCGGCGCACTCGACCACGGCGTCGAGGCGCTCGGCGAAGAATGCCTCCGGCTCGGCGGTCAGCGGCACGCCCGCCTCGAAGCGCCGGCTGCGGACCAGGATGGCCGGGCAGGTCGCCTCCCCCGCCCGGCCCTCGGCGATCGCCGACCAGAGGGCGCGGCCGATCGCGCCGAAGCCGATCAGGCCGACGCGAAGCGGACGAGCGTGCGTCACGCCCGGCGGCCGACAGGTAGCCCGCGCGGCACAGCGCTGCGCGCCGGTCGAAGAGCGCGGCGAGCGTGCCGACGACGCCGCGCGGCATGTAGATGATGAACAGCACCAGCATCGCGCCATAGATCAGCACGTCGAGCCCATGCACCTCGTTGCCGAAGGCCTGGCGCAAGCCCTCGGCCAGCAGCAGCGTGATCAGCGCGCCGACGGTCGGCCCGAGCTGGACGAACATGCCGCCGGCGATCGCGGCGAAGACGATCTGCAGCGAGATGCCGACGCCCGACACCGTCTCGGGGTTGATGTAGAGCTGGTACTGGCCGTAGAGCGCGCCGCCGACTGCCGCCATCGCCGCCGAGATGGCCGTGACGACCAGCTTCAGCCGGGTGACGCGGATGCCGAGGGAGGCGGCGGCGTCCTCCTCCTGGCTCGCCGCCTCGAGCGCATAGCGCATCATCGAGCGGTCGACGGCGCGCCAGACCAGCAGCCCGGCCAGCCAGACGCCGAAGATTATATAATACCAGACGGTCTTGTCGGCGAACTGCAGCGCATAAAACGAGACCGGGTTGTCCGGCCCGACCTCGCTCGCCGGCGTGACCCCGAGCGAGCCGCCGGTCCAGTCGCGCAACGCCACGATCGAGCAGCCGCGTCACCTCGGCCAACGCCAGCGTGACCAGCGCGAAATAATGCCCGGTGATGCGGAAGCGGAAGCATGGCAAGCCGATGGCGAGCGCCACCGCGACCGAGATGACCACGGCCACAGGGATGCCGATCCAGGGCGTCACGCCTGCGTGGTTCCACAGCATGGTCACGCCGTAGGCGCCGATGCCGACCAGCGCGCCATGCCCGAGCGAGGTCAGGCCGAACCGCCCCATCACCGCCCAGCCGGTGTAGATAAAGCCCCAAAGCAGCACCAGGATGGCGACGTGCAGCATGTAGTCGTCGGCGACCAGGAACGGCACGGCCAGCAGCGCGAGCAGCCCGATCGCCTTGGCGATGACGGCGGCCACCCCGCTCAGCCCCGCGTGCCGAGGATGCCCTGCGGGCGCAGGAACATCATGACGATGAAAAAGGCGAAGGCCAGCACATAGCCCCACTCGACCGCGGTGTAGAAGCCGCCGACCGCGATGAACTCGGCGAAGATGAAGGCGGCGATGAAGCCGCCGAACATGTTGCCGAGGCCGCCCATCACGCAGACCATGAAGGTGATCGGGCCGAAGCTGAGGCCGATCGCCGGGTGGATGTCGTAGAGCATCGCCAGCAGGCAGGCGCCGAGCCCCGCCAGCCCGCCGCCCATGCGCCGAGGTGATCAGGTAGATGCGCGCCGGGTTCACCCCCATCAGCGGCATGACGGCGCGGTCCATCGAGATCGCCCGGATGGCGACGCCCAGATAGGTGCGCTTGAGGAACAGCCACAGCCCCGCCACCGCGACGAGCGAGGTCAGGAAGGCGGCGATCCGCGTCCACGGGAAGAACATGTCGCCGACCGTGACCGAGCCGAGCGAGACGCCGAGCGTGCGGAACTCGACCGAGAAGATCATCGTCGCCGCGCCCTGCAGGAAGAACAGGACGCCGCCCGTCACCAGAAGCTGGTTGATCGGCTCGGTATGCAGGATCGGCCGGATGACCACCCAATGCAGGATCGCGCCCAGCGCCGCCACCGCGACGATCCCGCCCGCCATGGCCAGCACCAGCGGCAGCCCCATCGGCACGTGCAGCCACCAGATCGCGTACATGCCGATCATGACGAGCTCGGCATAGCAGATCCAGACCACGTCGATGACGCCGAAGACGAGGTTCAGCCCCAGTGACAGCAGCGCCAGCACGCCGCCGAACAGCAGCCCCTGGATGACCGTCTCCCACAGGAACGGATCGGTCAGAAAATCCACGGCACCCCCCCGTCATCCTGGCCCGAATGGCGGATGCGAGCAGCCACCCCAAATCGGCGCCGTAGGGTGGGCGCTCGCACCCACCATCCGATGTTCGGATCAAATCCCCACATAGGCCCGCCGCACGTCCTCGTTCTGCAACAGGTCCGCCGCCGGCCCCTGCATGCGGATGCGCCCGACCTCGAGCAGATAGGCCCGGTCAACGACCCGCAGCACTTGCTGGACGTTCTGCTCGACGATCAGCACCGTATAGCCCTCGGCGCGGATGCGGCGCACAAGCTCCATGACCTGCTGGACGATCACCGGCGCCAGCCCCGCCGAGGGCTCGTCCAGCAGCAGCAGCTTCGGCCCCGACATCAAGCCCGCGCCCGATGGCGCACATCTGCTGCTCGCCGCCCGACATGGTGCCGGCGAGCTGGTGCCGCCGCTCCTTCATGCGCGGGAAGAGCTCGTAGACATAGGCCAGTCGCTCGTCGAACAGATGGCGGGCGGCGGGTATGAAGGCGCCCATCTTGAGGTTCTCCTCGACCGTCAGGCCGGGGAACAGGCGCCGGTTCTCGGGCACGTGCGCGAGCCCGAGCTCGATCACCTTGTGCGCCGGCACGCCGTCGAGCGAGACGCCCTCCATCTCGATATGCCCGGAGGTCTGCGGGATCACCTTGGAGATGACGCGCAGCAGCGAGGTCTTGCCGGCCCCGTTCGGGCCGATGACGGCGATCGCCTCGCCGGCATGCACCTCGAGCGAGACGTCGAACAGCGCCTGGAAGGCGCCATAGCCGGCCGAGACATCGCGCAGCACCAGCATCAGGAGAACGCCGCGCCCGAAGATTGACCGGCGGACTGGCCGGCGGACTGACCGGCGACCTGGGTTTGCACCGCCTGCGCGTCAGTGCCGAGATAGACCTCGATCACCTTCGGGTGGTGCGCGACCTCGACCGGCAGCCCCTCGGCGATCAGCTCGCCATGGTCGAGCACGATGCAGCGGTCGACCACGCGCATCAGCACGCCCATGATGTGCTCGACCCAAATGATCGTGATACCCTTCTCGCGGCGGATGGCGTCCAGCATGTCGGCCGCCTGCTCCATCTCGCGCTCGTCGAGGCCGCCCAGGGACTCGTCGGCCAGCAGCAGGCGCGGCCGCGTCGCCAAGCGCGCGCGCGATCTCGAGCTTCTTCAGCCCGGCGGCGCCCAGCTGGTCGACGCGCGCGCCCGCATCCGTCGGCAGCTGCGCCAGCTCCAGCGCCTCGGCCGCCCGCGCCCACGCCTCGTCGCGCCCGAGCCGCCCGTCGGCGCCGTAGAAGGCGGCCAGCGCCACGTTCTCGAGCAGCGACAGCTGCCGGAACGGCCGTGGGATCTGATAGGTGCGGGCGATGCCGGCATGGCAGATCTCGGCCGGCGTCATGCCCGCCGATCTCGCGCCCCTCGAGGCGGATCGTGCCGGCGCTGGGCGCCAGCGCGCCGGCGATCAGGTTGAAGGTCGTGCTCTTGCCCGAGCCGTTCGGCCCGATCAGCCCGAGGATCTCGCCCTCGGCCAGGTCGAAGCTGACGCGGTCGACGGCCGTGAAGCCGCCGAACCGCTTGGTCAGCTCGCGCACCTCGAGCATGGCCGCCATCGGCGGTCTCTCGCGGCCGTCTGGGCGCGCCTAGTCGGCCGCGTAGGCGTGGCCCTCGGGCAGCGGCAGCACCGGCTCGGCGGTCTTGATCGCATCGGGCCAGACGATCTTGGTCTCGCCGCCGACGAATTGCATCACGACCGGGCTGGAAAGCTCGTTCTGCCCCGACATCGGCGTGCCCGGCGGGAAGAACTTGACGCCATAGCCCTGGATCGTGCCGCCGACGGGGATGTCGGTCTCGAGCGCGGCCTCGCGCAGCGCATCCGGACCATAGCCGCCATGCTTCTCGATCGCCCGCGGCAGCACGTCGGTGAAGAAGATCCAGGCCTGGTTGAAGCCCATCGAGACATGCGTCGGCACCTCGTTGGCGCCCGTCTCCGCCTTGTAGCGCTTGACCATCTCGGCCGTCAGGTCCCCCAGGCCCGGCGCCAGCGTCGCCGGGTCCAGCAGCTGCGCCGCCACCGGATCGACGTTGTAGATATAGTCGGCGTCGTCGCCGAACGTCTCCATCAGCTTGTCGATCTGGCCATAGCCCGCGCCGTGGCCGATCAGCGCCTTCCATTTCAGCCCCTGCTCCTGAGACTGGCGCAGGAACAGCGTGATGTCGGGGTTGTAGCCGGTGTGCAGGATCACGTCCGGCTTGGCGCGCCGCAGCTTGGTCACCATGCTGGAGAGATCGGGCGCGGTGGCCGCGTATCCCTCCTTCAGCACGATATCCATGCCGTACTTGCCGCAGGTCTCCTCGTTGCCGGCGGCGACGCCCGCGCCATAGGGGCCGTCCTCGTAGATGATGGCGACCTTCAGGTCCTCGGGCGCGATGCCCAGCTTCTCCTGCGATTGCTCCTTCAGGAAGGTGCAGGATGCGGCGCCGAACTGGTCCGAATGCACCTGCGCGCGGAAGACGTATTGCAGGTTCTTGTCCTTGAAGACGGCGGACGAGACGCAGACGTTCGCCCACATGAACTTCTTCTGCTGGTCGACCTGCTGGGCCATCGGCACGCATTGCGCCGACGAGAAGACGCCCATGATCAGATCGACCTTCTCCTGCTCCAGCAGGCGGGTCATCTCGCTGATCGCCACCTCGGCCTTGGACTGGGCGTCGGCGATCACCGGCTCGAGCTTGTGGCCGTCGACGCCGCCCTGCTCGTTGATCATGTCGAAGGCGATCTCGGTGGCGATGGCCGCCGCCTTCGAGCCGCCGGCGGCCAGCGGGCCGGTGTAGTCATAGATCACGCCGATGCGGATCGGCTCCTTGTCCTGGGCCTGCAGCGACAGCGGCATGGCGACCGCCCCCATGCGGCCGCCGCGGCGATGGCAAGCGCGCGACCGGGCGCCGCGTGAGCGTTGATGGCATCGGATTTCCTCCCCGGTTGCGCGCGCGCCGGTATGCTCCGGCCTCGCGCGCGGCTTGACGCGGGCCAAGTGTTCCGGGCGGCCCGCGCGAATGTCAAGCGCGGCCGGTGATCGGCTCGGCTGATCGCTCAGCCCCAGTCGGGCGCCCAGGCGTGGCGCGGCTCCAGCCGCGGCTTGTTGCGGTGGCGGCGGAGCTCGAGCCGGCCGATCTGGTTGCGGTGCACCTCGTCCGGCCCGTCGGCGACGCGCAGCAGCCGCGCCGTGGCATAGGCCGCGCCGAGCCCGTAATCGTTGGCCGTGCCGATGCCGCCGAAGACCTGCATCGCCCAGTCGATCACCTTGCAGGCCATGTTGGGCGCCGCGACCTTGATCATGGCGATCTCTTGCCGCGCCGCCTTGTTGCCGACGGTGTCCATCATCCAGGCGGCCTTCAGCGTCAGCAGCCGGCACTGCTCGATCGCGATGCGCGACTCGGCGATGCGCTCGAGCGTCACCGTCTGCTCGGCGACCGGCTTGCCGAACGCCACCCGCTCCTCGGCGCGCCGGCACATCAGTCTCGAGGCAGCGCTCGGCCAGGCCGATCAGCCGCATGCAGTGGTGGATGCGCCCCGGCCCTAGCCGGCCTTGCGCGATCTCGAACCCGCGGCCCTCGCCCAGCAGCATGTTCGCCGCCGGCACGCGGACATCGTCGAAGACCACCTCCGAGGCCCGGTCCGGCATGCCGTAATAGTTGAAGACCGGGATCGGCCGCAGCACCCGCACGCCGGGCGCATCCCGCGGCACCAGGATCATCGACTGCTGCTTGTGCCGGTCCGGGTTCTCCGGGTCCGACTTGCCCATGAAGATGAAGACGGCGCAGCTCGGATGCGTCGCGTTCGTCGTGTACCATTTGTGGCCGTTGACGACGTACTCGTCGCCGGCCTGGTCGCCGGCGCGCCTGATCTGGCTCTCGATGTTGGTCGCGTCCGACGAGGCGACCGCCGGCTCGGTCATGGCGAAGGCCGAGCGGATCTCGCCCGCCAGCAGGGGCTTCAGCCAGCGCTCCTGCTGCTCGGGCGTGCCATAGCGGGCCAGCACCTCCATGTTGCCCGTGTCGGGCGCGTTGCAGTTGAAGACCTCGGGCGCCAGGAACGATCGCCCCATGATCTCGCAGAGCGGCGCGTATTCCAGGTTGGTCAGCCCCGCACCGTGCTCGCTCTCCGGCAGGAACAGGTTCCACAGCCCCGCCTCGCGCGCGCGGGGCTTCAGCTCCTCGATCACCGGCCAGACCGCCCAGGGGCCAAGCGTCCATCGCCTCCTCGAAATGGCGCGCCTCGGCCGGGTAGACGTGCTCGTCCATGAAGGCCTCGAGCCGCCCCTGCAGGGCGCGCACCTTCGGGCTCGTCTCGAAATCCATCGCGTCCTCTCCTTCAGCCAATCGGCAGCGTGTACTCGTCGCCCAGAAGCTCGGGCTCGGCATAGGCCCAAAGCCGGGCGCGATGCTGGGCGGCATCCTCCAGGAAGAGGTCCCGAGCGATGGCGCGGGCCAGCCGTTCCGCCCCTTCGCTCGCCTGCGGGATGTCGTTGGCCAGGTTGCCGAGCGAGGGCTGCGCCGCATGGGTGAAGCAGCGGATGCGCGGCGAGGCCCCGGTCTTCCCCTGGCCGCTCTTCTCCGGCCGCTCTTCCCGGGCCGCGGCGCGGAACTCGAAGCCGGGCCCGAGGGCCGGGCGCGTCGAGATACTCGTCGCCCGCATCGGTGCAGCCATGGTCCAGATCGCGCCAAAGCAGCACCCGGTCAGCGAGACCGGCAAGCTCCGGCGCCGCCGCAAGGTCGAAGCGGAACCCGGTGCCGAGGATCACCTCGTCCGCCGCGAACGCGCCCTTCGCCGTCCGCAGGACCAGGCCGCCGTCGCCCTGCCGCTCGACCGCCTCCGTCTCGACGCCCAGCACGATGCGCACGCCCGCCCGCATCGCCCGCTGCACGGTGTGGCGCGGCGGCGCCACGCGGGCCGCGGCGACATGGCGCAGCCAGGCCAGCCGCTCGGCGTCGGGCAGGTCGGGAAAACCGTGGGCGAAGCCCGGATAGACGGTCTGCTTCATCTTGTTGACGGTCGGCAGCCGCTCGGCCCGGCCGAGCAGCACGATCTCGGCCCCCGCCTCGGCCGCCACGCAGGCATTGTCGAAGGCCGAGGCCGAGAGCCCGACGACCGCCACGCGCCGGCCGCGCAGCGCCGCCACATCCAGCGGTTCCGAGCTGTGCCGCACGCCCGCTCCCATGAACGGCGCGAAGGCCGCGGGCACGCGCGGCCGCGCCTGCCCTTCGCGCCCCGTCGCCAGCACCACCTGCCGGGCGTATACGGTCTGATCCCCGCCCGGCCCCGCCAGCCGCGCCGCCACGAGGCGCCCGGCGGGCGCGAGGCCCAGAAGCCGCACGCCGCTCTCGATCGCGCGCCCCCGTCACCCGCGCGTACCAGCCCAGATACCGCGCCCAGTCCTCGCGCCGGATATAGCCCAGCCGCTCCCACCCCGCTTGCGCCATGCTGCGCCTCCCACCAGGCGCGGAAGGTCAGCTCGGGCAGCCCCAGCGCCGGCCCCATCAGGTGCTTGGGCGAGCGCAGCAGCTCCATGCGCGCATAGCTCAGCCAAGGCCCCTCCAGCCCCGCCGGCCGGGCATCGACCTGCCGGATCCGCGCGATCCCCAGCCGGCGCAGCGCAAAGGCGGCGGCGAGCCCGTTCATGCCTGCGCCCGCGATCAGCACGTCGGCCGCCGGCCGCGCATCCGGGCCGGGCACCTCCGGCACCCAGTCGGCCGGCGGATGGTTCAGCCTGGCGAGCCCGCGCGCCAGCGATGCCTCGAGCCGCGGCCAGCCCCGCCCCTTCCGCCGCTGACGATCCCGCGATCTCCATGGCCGCGAGGCTAACCGCGCGCGCGCATACCGGGCAATCGCCATCCCATCGGCCGGTGTCGGCCTCGCCGCCTCGGCTCTGCTCCCCGGGGCGGCGCAGGGGCAGCAGCGGACCTCGGCCCCCCGGCTCAGCCACAGCGGAACCACAGGGGGAGCCGCGCTTGCATCGCGCCCGACCGCCTGTATATACGCGCCATCGCCGCGGGCCTGCCCGCAGCGACAGGACAAGCCGAGAGACGAGATGCTGATCACACCCGCCTATGCGCAGGCCCCGGGCGCGGGCGGCGCGGACTTCCTGACTTCGCTCGTCCCGCTCATCCTGATCTTCGTCATCTTCTACTTCCTGCTCATCCGCCCGCAGCAGAAGCGCGCGAAGGAGCACAAGCTGATGGTGCAGAACCTCAAGCGCGGCGACCAGGTCGTGACCGGCGGCGGCATCCTCGGCAAGGTCACCAGGGTCAAGGAAGGCGAGGAAGTCGAGGTCGAGATCGCCGACAACACCCGCGTCCGGGTCTATCGCTCGACGATCACCGCGGTCCTCGCCAAGACCGAGCCCGCAAAGGAAAGCTGAGCCGCGCCATGCTCTACTTCCCCACCTGGCAGAAGATCGCGATCATCGCGATCTGCCTGCTCGGCTTTCTGTTCGCGCTGCCGAACGTCTGGTACCAGCGCGCCGACACCGCCGCGCGCGCCCAGGCCGCGATCGAGGCCGGCCGCTATGGCGGCGAGGGCCAGCCCGACCTCGCGACGCTCGAGCAACAGGCCGCGCTCTGGCCGGGCTGGCTGCCCGGCGGCGTCGTCAATCTCGGCCTCGACCTGCGCGGCGGCGTCCACCTGCTCGTCGACGTCCAGGTCCAGGAGGTCTTCGCCGAGCATCTGCAGGGCCTGCGCCGCAGCCGCCTTCGACGCGCTGCGCGAGGCCGGCATCGACCGCCGGATCGGCGTCGAGGACGACCGCGTCGATCGTCGAGATCACCGATCCCGCCGACATGGCCCGCGCCGAGGGCGTGCTGCAGCGGGCTGGCGCGGCCGACCGGCGGCTTCGGCCTGGGCGGCGGTCGGCGCGCGCCGACACCGTGGTGACCCAGATCCCCGGGCGGCTATGCGCTGGCCCTCTCCGAGCCCGGCATGGCCGAGATCGACCGACCGCACCATGGCGCAGTCGCTCGAGATCATGCGCCGGCGCATCGACGAGACCGGCACGCGCGAGCCGGTCGATCCAGCGCCAGGGCGACCGGCGCATCCTGATCCAGGTGCCCGGCCTCGGCTCGTCCCAGGAGCTTCTCGACATCATCGGCAAGACGGCCAAGCTCTCGTTCCACGACGTGCTTGCGGTCGGCGCCGAGGCGCGCAACGCCCGGCCCGAACGAGATGGTGCTGCAGGACGAGGAGGGCGCAGCGCTACCTGCTCGACCGCACCTCGGTGCTGACGGGCGAGAACCTCGCCGACGCGCAGCTCGGCTTCGCCCACGACACCGGGCTGCCGATCGTCAACTTCCGCCTCGATTCGAGCGGCGCGCGCATCTTCGCCGACTACACCGCCGCCAATGTCGGGCGCCGCTTCGCCGCCGTGCTCGACGACGTCGTCATCACGGCGCCGACGATCCGCGGCATGATCCCTGGCGGCTCGGGCTATATCGAGGGCAACTTCACCGCCGAGAGCGCCACCCAGCTCGCGATCCTGCTGCGCGCCGGCGCCCTGCCCGCCTCGATCAAGGTGCTCGAGCAGCGCACCGTCGGCCCCGATCTCGGCGCCGACTCGATCCAGGCCGGCACGATCGCCTCGATCGTCTCCTCCATCGCGGTGCTGGCCTTCATGGCGCTCAGCTACCGCATGTTCGGCCTGTTCGCGAACGTCGCGCTGATCGTCAACATCGTGCTGATGTTCGCCGTGCTGTCGGCGATCGGCGCGACGCTGACGCTGCCCGGCATCGCCGGCATCGTGCTGACCATCGGCATGTCGGTCGACGCCAACGTGCTGATCTACGAGCGAATCCGCGAGGAGTTGCGCCGCGCCCGCAGCGTCGCCCAGGCGGTCGAGACCGGCTACAAGCAGGCCTTCTCGGCCATCATCGACGCCAACGTCACGACGCTGATCGCCGCCGTGATCCTGTTCGCCATCGGCTCGGGTCCGATCAAGGGCTTCGCCGTCACGCTGTCGATCGGCCTCGTCACCTCGGTCTTCACCGCCGTCACGCTGACCCGGCTGATGGTCTCCGAGTACCTCAAGCGCGTCCGCCCCAAGACGCTGCAGGTCGAGCGCATCAAGTACATCCCCGACGAGACGCACCTCAAGGTGATGAAGTGGCGCCGGCCCTTCCTGATCGGCTCGGTCGTCGCCATCGTCGGGGCGTTCGCGCTGGTGCCCACGGTCGGGCTGAACTACGGCATCGACTTCCAGGGCGGCTCGCTCGTCGAGCTCCGGACGCCCGGGCCCGCCGATATCGGCCAGATCCGCACGATCGCCAACGGGCTCGGCCACGGCGACGTCCAGGTCCAGGGCTTCGGCGCCGAGAACGACGTGCTGCTGCGCGTGCCGGCGCCGCCCAACGCCACGGGCGACGAGCAGAACGCCGCCGCCGAGGCGGTCGCGGCCGGGCTCGAACAGGCGATCCCCGGCACCGAGGTGCGCCGCATCGAGGTCGTCGGCCCCTCGGTCTCGGCCGAGCTGCTGCAGTCCGGCATCCTCGCCGTCGTGCTCGTCGGTCGCCGCCATCCTCGTCTACATCTGGTTGCGCTTCGAATGGCAGTTCGGCATCGCCGCGGTCGCCTCGCTGGTGCACGACGTGGCGCTGACGATCGGCATCTTCTCGATCCTGCAGATCGAGTTCAACCTGTCGATCATCGCCGCGCTGCTGACCATCATCGGCTATTCGCTCAACGACACGGTCGTCGTCTTCGACCGCGTGCGCGAGAACCTGCGGAAATACAAGGCGATGGAGCTCGCCGACCTGATCGACCTGTCGATCAACGAGACGCTGGCGCGCACCATCATGACCTCGGCCACCACGCTGATCGCGCTGCTCGGCCTCTACTTCCTCGGGCCCGGAAGTGATCGCCGGCTTCACCTTCGCGATGATCTGGGGCGTGCTCGTCGGCACCTACTCGACCAACTTCATCGCGACGCCGCTGCTGCTCTACATGAACCTCAAGCGCGACTGGTCGACGACGACCGAGAACAAGGCCGGCGTGAAATTCGGCGGCGCCCAGGTCTGAGCCGGCGCCTTGGGCCCAAATCTGAGGCCATGGCCGCTGCCCCAGGCTGACGCGCCGCCGTCAAAGCTCGCGGCCCCTCGAAGCTCAGGGAGGCGTCCGCATGCGCATGACCGAGATCCAGATCGAGAGCCAGCGCCCCGTCGACGGCTATGGACCCGGCGGCTTTCGCATCGACGGCGACTGGCGCGAGGGCTCGCTGATCCTGCTGCCCTCGGGCGATCAGGCGGCTCGACGGGCCGCCGACGCCTCGAGAACCTCGCCGCGGTGCTGGCAGCGGCCGCAGAGTTCGACGTGCTGATCGTCGGCATGGGGGCCGAGATCGCTCCCCTGCCCCGCCCCTTGCGCGCCGCGCTGGAGGCCGCCGGCATCGGCGTCGAGACCATGGCGACGCCCTCGGCCTGCCGCACCTACAACGTGCTGCTGGCCGAGGACCGCCGCGTCGCCGCCGCCCTGATTGCGCTCTGATCGCCTACGGATCCTTCCCCATCGCGCCATGGCGACGCAACTGCGCGGGTAACGATCCTGCTACCGACGTCCGCCGCGAATTGCCGGCAGCAGTTCGGCGCTCTGTTCACCATGCCTCGACGGCACGCAACCGGGGCGCTAAGAGTCATTAACGAGATCGCAGAAAGCAGCCGACGGAGAGGACCCATGGCGTTCGAACTGCCCGACCTCCCCTATCCGCACGACTGCACTCGCCTCGCGCGGCATGTCGCGCGAGACGCTGGAGTACCACCACGACCTCCACCACAAGGCCTATGTGGACACCGGTAACAAGCTGCTGGCCAACTCGCCGCACAAGGACAAGAGCCTCGAGGAGATCGTCAAGGCCACCTATCAGCCCGGCGCGGTCAAGCAGAACGGCCTCTTCAACAATGCCTCGCAGCACTGGAACCATGCCAGTTCTGGGAGATGATGAGCCCGAGGGAGGTGAAGATGCCCTCGGAGCTGGAGAAGCGGATCACCGATGCGTTCGGCTCGGCCGACAAGTTCTACAAGGAGTTCAGCTGCCGCCGGCGGCAGCCAGTTCGGCTCGGGCTGGGCTTGGCTCGTGCGCGACAAGGATGGCTCGCTCAAGGTGACATCGACCGAGAACGGCGTGAACCCGCTCTGCTTCGACCAGCACGCGCTGCTGGGCTGCGATGTGTGGGAGCACAGCTACTACATCGATTTCCGCAACAAGCGCCCAGCCTACCTCAAGAACTTCCTCGAGAACCTGGTCAACTGGGAGAATGTCGCCGAGCGGCTGCAAAAAGCCGGTGGCTAAGACTGCTCAGCGACATTGACGGTGTAGGGGCGGGGTTCGCACCCGACCCCTTACGCTCACCGGGCCGGCAATCGTCTCTTCGACTGCCACGATTGCCGCCTCGGCGTCCGGCGCCACGGTCAGGAACGCCCTGAATCGCTCCTCGGCGAACCCTTGCTCGATCGTGTGGTCGATCAGGGTCAGCAGCGGATCCCAATAATCGGCAAGGTTGACCAGCATGATAGGCTTGTCGTGCAGGCCGAGCTGACGCCAGGTCAACACCTCGATCAGCTCGTCCAGCGTTCCCGTGCCGCCGGGCAGCGCGATCACCGCGTCCGAGCGGTCGAACATCAGCTTCTTGCGCTCGTGCATCGTCTCGGTGACGAAGTATTCGTCGATGTCGGACTTGCCGACCTCCCAGTCGACCAGGTGCTGGGGGATGACGCCGAGGATGCGCCCGCCCGCCTCCTGCATGGCGCGCGCTGCCTCGCCCATCAGCCCGCGATCGCCTGCGCCATAGACCAGCCGGTGCCCTCGGTCCGCGAGCGATGCCCCCAATCGTCGCGCCTCGGCGACGAAGAGCGCGTTCCGGCCGACCCGCGAGCCGCAGAACAGGCAAACTGAATAGCCCTGAGAAACCATGCGTTTTTCCGAAAGTCTTTGACCTTCTCTCCTTTACACGACAATGATGACGTTCGGTAAAGGCATGAGGCGAGGGTCCGGCCTCGGGAACCATGAAGGCGGGTGTTATCGGGGCGGTGGTCGTCAGCGGCGCCGTCGTCACTGCGATGGCCTGGAGCCATTTCGGCCGGAATCGAGCCCCCGCCGCCCGCGGCACCCGCGCCTGAAGCCATCCAGGATGCACAGCCAAGCCGACTGGCACCCATCTCGGCACCCATCCAGGCACCCGTCCCGGCAGCACCCTCACCGGCGGCAACAGGGAGCGCGGAAGCGGACGGCCGCGCATTGCGCGACCCCGAGACGCTGCCGGCCGACGAAACCGGACCGGATCGCCGCCTTGCCGCCCGGCCCCGCGCCCGAGCATGCGGCGCGAGAGGTCGGCCGAGCCGCCGAGGGCGCCGCATTCGAGGCGACGGACACGGCTCCGCCCAGCTTCGACATTGTCCGGGTCGATCCCGACGGCCAGACGGTGATCGCCGGCAGGAGCGTCCCCAACCGTCCGGTCGAGGTGCTGCTCGATGGCGAGATCGTCGAGACGGTGCTGGCCGACGCCGGCGGCCGCTTCGTCGTCGTGGTCGCCAACGGCGCCTCGCAGGCCGTGCGCGAGCTGCGACTCCGCGCCCGCCTGCAGGATCCGCCGTTGCCGGCCTCCGGCGCTCTGGCCGTGGCGAACACGGACGCACAGACCGCGGGCGGGGGCGCGCCCGCCACCGAGAGAGCGGCACGGCCCGACCACCCATCAGTTGCCGGAGCCTTGCCGCCGGGCCCGTCGGCGCCATCCTCCGGGGATGACGGCGCTGGCCCGGCGGCCGCCTCAGCGATGCCCGGGCCGGCCACGGCCCTTGCCGGGGGGCCGCAGCCGGCGCAAGACGCCGAAGCGGGCCGGCCAGCCGCCAGCGCCGGCATGGCTCCCGCCGAATCCGGCCAGCTGCTCAGCAGCCCCGTCGTCATTCTGCCGGCCGCCACGGCCCGGCGACACCCCGGCCCTGGTTCAGCCGACGGGCGACGAGCTCACCCTGCTGCAGCCCGGCGGGCCCGCGCCCGACGGCGTGGTGCTCGACCAGCTCACCCGGTCGCCGGATGGCGCGCTCATGCTGCGCGGCAGGGCGCGGCCGCGCCACGCCGTCCGCGTCTACGCGAACGGGCGCGAGATCGGCACGGTCCCCGTTGCCGACGGCGGCTGGACCCTCACCGTGCCCGGCGCGCTGGCCGACGAGATCCGCCTCTTCCGCATGGACGAGATATCGACGGACGGGCACGGTCCAGAGCCGCGTCGAGGTGCCCTTCGCGCCCTCTGACACGCCTGACCAGGTGCTGCGCCACCGGACGATCACCGTGCGACGCGGCGACAACCTCTGGCGCATCGCCGAGCAGCACTATGGCGAGGGCATCCGCTACAGCCTGATCTTCGGCGCCAACGGCGATTTGATCCGCGACCCCGATCTCATATATCCCGACCAGGTTTTTACGATCCCGGAGCTGGTCGAGGCAGATTAGGCGCCCGAGCCGGCCAGCGAGGTTCCGCATGCGCCGCAACCGCCGATCGCCCGCCGGAGCGCCGGACTTCGGCCAGGATCGGCCTCGCGCCCGATCTGACGACGGTGGTTCGCGTTCTGCCCGACCTCTGGCCCGCCGGCCAGCCGGGGCTGCGCGCTCGCGTCGTGGTCTCGCTCGCGCTGCTCGTGCTCGCCAAGGCCGCGACGCTCGGCATTCCCTTTGTCTACCGTGCGGCGGTCGACAGCCTCACGCCCGGCACGGCCGCGCTGATCGCGGCGCCCATCGTGCTGGTCATCGCCTATGGCATGACGCGCTTCCTGGCGACCGCCCTGCAGCAGCTGCGCGACGTCGTCTTCGCCCGCGTCGGCCAGCACGCGCTGCGCCAGCTTGGGCCTGCGCGTCTTCCGCCACGTCCACCAGCTCTCGCTCGGCTATCATATCAGCCGCAGGACTGGCGCGCTCAGCCGCGTCATCGACCGCGGCATCAAGGCGATCGACTTCCTGCTGCGCTATCTGCTGTTCTCGATCGTGCCGCTGGGGCTCGAGCTCCTCGTCGTCGCGGTCATCTTCTGGATCGAGTTCGGCGTCTGGTACGCCGCCGTCCTGCTGGCGACCTTTGCGGCCTATGTCGCCTTCACCTTCAAGGTCACCGAATGGCGCGTCTCGATCCGCAAGGAGATGAACGACCAGGACCAGGACGCCTTCCAGAAGGCCGTCGACAGCCTGCTGAACTACGAGACCGTCAAGTACTTCTCGGCCGAGGAGCGCGAGACCGCGCGCTACGACCGCGCCATGGCCGCCTACCAGCACGCCGCCGTGCGCACGCAGACCAGCCTCGGCTTTCTCAACTCCGGGCCAGGCGCTGATTCTGACCGCGGCGACCGTCGCCGTCATGGCGATGGCGGCGCGCGGCGTCGATGGCGGGGACCATGACGGTCGGCTCTTTCGTCATGGTCAACACCTTCATGATCCAGATCACCGTGCCGCTGAACTTCCTCGGCACCGTCTATCGCGAGATCCGCCAATCGCTCGTCGACATGCGCGAGATGTACGAGCTGATGGAGCAGTCCGGCCGAGGTGGTCGACCGTCCCGGCGCGCCGGCCTTGCAGGTGACGCGAGGCCGAGGTGCGGTTCGAGAACGTCGCCTTCGCCTATGGCCCGAACCGGCCGATCCTGCACGACGTCTCGTTCACCATCCCGCCTGGCCGCACGCTGGCCGTCGTCGGCCCCTCGGGCGCCGGCAAGTCCACCATCGCGCGGCTGCTGTTCCGCTTCTACGACGTGACCGGCGGCGGGGTCTTGATCGACGGCCAGGACGTTCGCGACGTCAGCCAAGGGTCGCTGCGCCGCGCCATCGGCGTCGTGCCGCAGGACACGGTGCTGTTCAACGACGCGATCGGCTACAACATCGCCTATGGCCGCGACGGCGCGACGCAGGACGAGGTGGTGGACGCCGCCCGCGCCGCGCGCATCCACGACTTCATCGCGTCGCTGCCCGACGGCTATGACACGATGGTCGGCGAGCGCGGGCTCAAGCTCTCGGGCGGCGAGAAGCAGCGCGTCGCCATCGCCCGGACGATCCTCAAGGACCCGCCCGATCCTGATCCTCGACGAGGCGACCTCGGCGCTCGACACCGGCACCGAGGCCGAGATCCAGGCCGAGCTTCGCCGGCTCGGCCGCGGCCGCACGGTGCTGATGATCGCCCACCGCCTCTCGACGGTCGTCGACGCCGACGAGATCGTCGTGCTCGAGGACGGCCGCGTCGCCGAGCGCGGCAGCCACGAGCGCCTGCTCGCGCTGGGCGGCCGCTACGCCCAGCTTTGGAACAGGCAGATGGCGGAGGAGGCGGCCTGACCGCCTAACCCAGTGCGACCACGCAAGCGGTGGCCAGGGGCGCGCCTGTGGGGTATCGCGGCCCCGTTGCCGCCGCCTGGCCTGGGAGGGCCGCCCGAGCCATGACTGCCGCGTCCGACCCCACCGCTGAACCCACTGCCCCGCGCGACCTCGTGCCCATCCGCCGGGCGCTGATCTCGCGTCTCGGACAAGTCGGGCCTCGTGCCCTTCGCCCGCCGGCTCGCCGGCATGCGGCGTCGAGCTGATCTCCACCGGCGGCAGCGCGCGGGCGCTCCGCGAGGCCGGGCTCGGCGTGCGCGACGTCGCCGAGGTCACCGGCTTCCCCGAGATGCTGGACGGCCGGGTCAAGACGCTGCACCCGATGATCCACGGCGGCCTGCTGGCCCGCCGGGACGACGCCCGCGCACATGGCGGCGCTTGCACGCAGCACGGCATCGCGCCGATCGACCTTCTGGTCGTCAACCTCTACCCCTTCGAGGCGACGGTCGCCTCGGGCGCTCGCCTACGCCGACTGCGTCGAGAACATCGACATCGGCGGCCCGGCGATGATCCGCGCGGCCGCCAAGAACCACGCCGACGTCGCCGTGCTGGTCGAGCCCGCCGACGGCGACGAGATGCTGCAGCGCCATCGAGGCCGAGGGCGGCACCCGGCTCGCCCTGCGCCGGCGCCTCGCCGCCCGCGCCTATGCGCTGACGGCCGCCTATGACGCCGCCATCGCCGGACTGGATGGCGCGCGAGACCGGCGACGCGGACGCCCTACCGCCGCGCCTTCGCCGGGCGGCTGGCGCAGCCGCTCCGCTATGGCGAGAACCCGCACCAGCGGGCGGCCTTCTATCTCGACGGCTCGGCGCGGCCCGGCGTCGCCACAGCCCGCCAGCTGCAGGGCAAGGAGCTGAGCTACAACAACATCAACGACACGGACGCCGCCTTCGAGCTGGTGGCCGACCTCGACCCCGGCGCGCCGGCCGTCGTCATCGTCAAGCACGCCAACCCCTGCGGCGTCGCGACCGCGCCGACGCTGGCCGAGGCCTATGCAGCGCGCCTATGACTGCGACCGGGTCTCGGCCTTCGGCGGCATCGTCGCGCTGAACCGGCCGCTCGACGGCCCGACCGCCGAGCGGATCGCCGAGATCTTCACCGAGGTGGTCATCGCGCCCGACGCCGACGCGGCGGCGCGCGCCGTCTTCGCGGCGAAGAAGAACCTGCGCCTGCTGCTGGCGGACGGGCTGCCGGACCCGGCGGCGCCCCGCCTCGCCTGGCGGCAGGTGGCGGGCGGCTTTCTCGTGCAGGACCACGATACCGGGCGCGTCGCCGATGCGGACCTGCGAGTCGTCACCCGGCGGTCGCCGAGCGCCGCCGAGCGGGCCGACATGCTCTTCGCCTGGCGGGTTGCCAAGCACGTCAAGTCGAACGCCATCGTCTATGCCAAGGCCGGCGCAACCGTCGGCATCGGCGCTGGCCAGATGAGCCGCGTCGAACTCGCACCCGGATCGCCGCACGCAAGGCCGAGGACATGGCGCCGGCGCTCGGCCTGGCCGAACCGCCGACGCGCGGCTCGGCCGTCGCCTCGGACGCCTTCTTCCCCTTCGCCGACGGGCTGATCGCCGCCGCCGATGCCGGCGCCACGGCCGTGATCCAGCCGGGCGGCTCGGTGCGCGACGACGAGGTGATCGCCGCAGCCGACGAACGCGGCCTCGCCATGGTCTTCACCGGAATGCGACACTTCCGGCACTGATCTCGCACCGCAGCATCAGCGATTAGCGAAATTTTCACCAAGCGCCCCTAGGCCCTTGCGTGGCGGGACCGGAAACAGTATCTGCCCGCTTCCACAGGGTCGCCGATCCCATCCTCGCGGATGCGCGGGGGGTTGCTAAGGGGCCTCTGGGTTTCACCACTCTGGTAGGGGAGGCGTTGCCATGCGCAACCAGGCACACCTCTTCCAACTGGGGATGGACCTGGAGACAGGCACCACCCATGCGGAAGATCCGCGCGAGACCCGCGCTCATCTCACCGTCGTTTCCGGCGCCGAGCCGGCGCGAGACCCGCTCGACGAGTCGCGCGACGACCATTTCATCCGCCGCGACGGCAAGGTCTTCGCCGGCACGCACCTGATCATCGAGGTGGTCGAGGGCGAGGGGCTCGACGACGAGGTGCGCATCCAGCAGGCGTTCCGCGACTGCGTGACGACCTGCGGGGCGACGCTGCTGCACATCCACACGCACAAGTTCTCGCCGCAGGGCGTCAGCGGCGTGGCGGTGCTGGCCGAGAGCCACATCTCGGTGCACACTTGGCCCGAGATCGGCTATGGCGCCTTCGACGTCTTCATGTGCGGCGATGCCGAGCCGTGGCGGGCAGTGGACGTGCTGCGCCGCGCCTTCTCGGCACGCGAGGTCCGTGTGAAGGAGCTGCTGCGCGGCGAGGGCCTGGTCGCCAGCATCGCCTGAGGGGCGGCGCTCCACCGCTGCCTGTCCTCTGCGGCAGCTTGGGTAACGAGGACGCCGCCCGATCCGGGCAGCGTCCTCTACGCGACTTGCGACCGAAGTGGTTTCATCGATCGAATGCCGTCATCCCCGCGCAAGCCGGCAACTGCCAGTCTTGGCCAGATTCCCGCTCGCGCAGGAATGACGACGCAATTCGGGCAACCCGGTCGGATCAGCCGAGCTCCTGGATCACCGTCACGCGCGCGCGGTCGCAGCTGTCCGCCTCGATGAAGAGCTGGTCGCCCCTGCGGTACTGTTCGCGCGCCACCAGCGGCAGCTGCCGGCCGTCATTGGTCACGACCAGATATTGGATCGCGTTCGGATTGCCGGTGCCGGTCTGGATCTGCGAGGTGTCGGTAACGGCGATGTAGCCCGGCGCGAAATCGCCGGTATAGGTGACCGGCCGCGCGTCCCGCACCTCGGCATAGACGCCGGGCAGCGTCTGGCACTGCGGCGCGCTCGGTGCCGGAGCCGCCGCGACCGGCTCCTCCTTGCCGCCGCAGGCGCCGAGCATCATCACGGCACCAAAGCCGGCTACTCCAAGCAATGATCTGACAGACATCGAAAAGCCTCCTTGCTCACTTCCCATATCGGCCGAAACTCTCTCCGCCCGCATTTGGTTGCGGGCAGTCTGTGCTCTAATTTCTGAAATATCGGCGAGTTCCCATTCTGCCATAACCTATCATGGCAGCGGCTTGCGCGATATGCTGAAATCGCGAAACAGTCGGATTTGTGCAGCCGCGGCCGCGCCGACCAACTCCGCGGCCCAGACCAACGGAGCGAGCGATGAGCAACGACGCAGGCACAAGCGAAATGCCCGGCTGGGCGGTCGAGACGCTGCACGCGCATTACCGCCAGTGCCTAGAGATCGGCAATCTGCTCTACGACAGCGAGACCGAGCACCAACGCATCCGGGTCTTCGAGAACCCGCGCTTCGGCCGCGTGCTGACGCTCGACGGCGTCGTGCAGACGACCGAGGGCGACGAGTTCATCTATCACGAGATGCTGGCGCATGTGCCCATCCTGGCGCACGGCCAGGCACGCCGCGTGCTGATCGTCGGCGGCGGCGATGGTGGCATGGCGCGCGAGGCGCTGCGCCACCGCTCGGTCGAGCACGTAACCATGGTCGAGATCGACGCCGGGGTGGTCGAGTTCTCCAAGCGATACCTCCCCTCGCTCTCGGCCGGCGCCTTCGACGACCCCCGGCTGGACCTGGTCATCGCCGACGGCGCCGAGTTCGTGGCGCAGACGGACCGTCGCTTCGACGTGGCGATCGTCAATTCGACGGATCCGGTCGGCCCCGGCGAGGTCCTGTTCACCGACACGTTCTACGGCCGCACGAAGCGCTGCCTGGCCGAGGACGGCATCCTCGTCACCCAGAACGGCGTGCCCTTCATGCAGGGCTCCGAGCTTTCGGGCACCATGCGGGCGTTCCGCGCGCTTTTCGCGGACCCGGCCTGCTATCTGGCGAGCGTGCCCACTTACGTCGGCGGGCCGATGGCCTTCGGCTGGGGCACCGACGGCCGGGCCAGGGCGACGCCGCTCGACACGCTCCGCGCCCGCTTCGAGGCAAGCGGCATCAAGACGCGCTACTACCGGCCCGAAGTGCACGCCGCGGCATTCGCCCTGCCGGGCTACATCCGCAAGCTGCTGGACGCGACCTGAAGCGGTTTCATCGACGACTGGCCCGTTTGGATCCCGGCGTCATTGCCGCGCAAGCGGGATTCTTTCATTGGGCCAAGCAGATCCCCGCCCTCCGCGGGGATGACGGCAGCGGATAGTTGGAGCCGCTCCCCTTACGATGATACGCCTTGGAGCGGCTTTCGAGTGCCGCATCAGCCGAGGAAGACGGTGCCCGACGGGTACCGCACGCGTGGCGGCACCCGAGCGGCGAGGACGAAGCCCAGCGTCAAGGGCCCCACGCGGCCAATGAACATCAGGATGCCGATCACGACCCGCCCCCAGCCGTCCAGCTCGCCCGTCGCGCCCCGCGACAGGCCGACGGTGCCGAGCGCCGAGGCGACCTCGAAGGCCATATCCAGGAAAGCGCCGTCATGCGTGATGCTGACCAGGAAGGTGGCGAAGAAGACCAGAGACAGCGTCAGCACCGTCAGCGCCAGCACCTTCAGCACGTCCTGATGCTCGAGGCTGCGGCCGAAGGCATGGACCGTGGCCCGGCGCCTGAAGAACGATAGCGTCGCGAGCAGCAGGACGATGAAGGTCGTGACCTTGATGCCGCCGGCGGTGGAGGTGCTGCCGCCGCCGATCAGCATGAGCGCCATGAACATCAGCGAGGTGCTGTCGTGCAGCGCCGCGATGTCGAGCGTGTTGAAGCCCGCCGTCCGCGTGGTGGCCGCCTGGAACCAGCTGGCGACCAGCTTGTTCCCGACGCTGTCGAACCGGCCGAGCGTCCCCGGATTCCGCCATTCGAGCGCGGCGAAGATGGCAGTCGAGCCGATCAGCAGCGCGGTCGTCCCGACCAGCATCAGCTTGCTGTGCAATGTCAGCCCTCGCCAGCGGCGAACGGCGTGGAGATCGGCCAGCACGCTGTAGCCGATGCCCCCGACGATCAGCAGCCCCGGCACGACCAGGTTGACCAGCGGGCTTGTGGCAAAGCGCGACAGGCTGTCCGGGAACAAGGCGAAGCCTGCATTGTTGAAGGCCGAGACCGCGTGGAAGAGCGCGTACCAGAGCCCGGCGCCCCAGCCGAATTCCGGCACGAAAACGGGCGCCAGAAGCGCGGCGCCGGCGATCTCGCAGGCCAGCACGACGCGCAGGATCACCCGGACCAGCCGCAGCAGATCCGCCACCGAAGTCTGGTTCAGATCCTCGCGCAGGAAGATGCGGTGCGGCATGCCGACCGGCACGCCAAGCATGGCGAGCAAGAGGACCGTGAAGGTCATGATGCCGAGACCGCCGAGCTGGATCAGCGCCAGGATGACCGCCTGTCCGAACGCCGTGAAGCTGGTGCCCGTGTCCAGCACCGCGAGCCCGGTGACCGTGGTGGCGGATGTCGCGGTGAAGAGCGCGCCGCCGAGGCTGACCGGCACGCGCGCCGCGAAGGGCAGCATCAGCAGCAGCGCGCCAAGGGCGATCAGCGCCGCGTAGAGCAGCGCCAGCACCGCCGGCGGCGGAATGTCGATCCGCCGGCGCGTGAAGAGGGAGAAGAAGTGAGCGGCCATTCGTCGGCGTCAGAGACTGTCGCCGAAATCCCTCAGCTCGTCGCGGCGACCGAGCAGCAGCAGCTTGTCGTCCTCCTGCAGCGCCGTCTCGCCTGTCTGGCAGGATATGAACTCGCTGCCACGCATGAGGCCGAGGCAGCGAAGCTGGAACCGCTCGGACAACTCCAGCTCGCCGACGCGCTTGCCGCCGATCTGCCCCGGCACGCGGAAGTCGACGATGTGGAAGCCGTTGCCGAGGCTGATATAATCGCGCACCAGCGGGTTGTGCAGCATCTGCGCGATGTGCTGGCCCATCTCCTGCTCGGCCAGGATCACCCGATCGACGCCGAGCTTGGCCAGGATGCGGTGATGCGTCCGGCTGAGCGCCTTGACCCAAACCGTGTCGACGCCAAGCACTTTGACGTGCATGGTGCAGAGGACGTTCGCCTCCAGGTCTTCACCGATCGCGATCAGCGCGGTATCATAGCTGCCGACGCCCGCCTCGCGCAGCGCCTCCTCGTCCCTTCCATCGGCGATCACAGCCTCGGCCAGCGTGTCGGCCAGCCGGCTGACATTGCGCTCGTCGATGTCGATGCCGAGGACATAGTTGCCGGCGCGCGCCAGCTCGGCCGCGACCGTGCTGCCGAAGGTGCCGAGGCCGATGACGACAAAGCTCCGGTTCCGCTTGCGCGCCACTGCCGCCTCCCCCCATCCCGCCCAGGACACTCCCGCCCTTTGAAAGAGCCGGCGGCGGGTGCGTCAATGCGGATTTCACCCCGGGCGGATCGGCCTACTCCGCCGCGGCGCGGGGTTCGGCGCCGTGATAGCCCGGCACGGTCCAGCCATGCTCGTCGTACTCGGCCATGCACTGGTTGGCGAAGTCCGTCATCCGCGCCAGCTGCCCGCTGCCCTGTGCCTGGAAGACAGCCTGGAAGCGGACCATCTCGTTCGAGCCGGCATAGTTGCGCTCGTAGAGCTCGTGTCGCCCGCCGAATTCCGAGCCGACCGAATCCCACAGCAGCTTCATGATCTTGATCCGCTCGCGATAGCCGATGCCGTTGGAGCCGCGCACGTACTGCTTAAGGTACCGGTCGATCTCCGGGTTGGCGAAGTCCCTGGCCGAACTCGGCAAGTAGATGAGGCCGGAGGCGACCACCTGCTGCACGATCTCCTTGACGCGGGGCCAGGCCTCGGTCGCGAGCATCCGGTAGGCGGCGCTGGTCGCGCCATTGGGCAGCACCGTGTCGCCGACCCAAGGCTGCGGATTGCCCGCCATGCCGTCCGAGAGCGCCCAGAACGTGTTACGCCAGTTGATCACCTCGCCCAGCTGCACCTGCACGCCGCGGAAGGTGTTCGATCCGCTGGCGATCAGCGCCCGGTTCAGCAGCCCCGCCATGAAATCGAGCTTGACGGCCATTCGCGTGCAGGCCTGGAAGGTGTAGCCGTTGAAGAAGCCGGATTTGGGGTAGAACGCCTTCAGCATCTCCAGGTCTCGATAGACGAGGATGTTTTCCCACGGGATCAGCACGTCGTCGAAGACGATGATCGCGTCGTTCTCGTCGAACCGGCTCGACAGCGGATAGTCGAAGGGCGTCGCCGTCTGCGCCGCGACCTCCTCGTAGCTAGCGCGGCAGAACAGCTTGACGCCGGGCGCGTCCATCGGCGCGATGAACAGGATGGCGAAATCCTCGCTGTCGATCTCGCCCGACATGTTCTGCGCCAGGAAGTTGTAGTGGGTCAGCGCCGAGTTCGTCGCCACCACCTTGGCGCCGCGGACGATGGGGCCGGCATCGGTCTCGCGCACGATGTGCAGGTAGACGTCGCGCACCTCGGAGGACGGCTTGTCGCGGTCGATCGGCGGGTTGACGATGGCGTGGTTGAGATAGAACACCGCCTCCTGGCAGCGCTTGTACCAGGCGCGGGCGTTGTCGGCGTAATCCCCGTAGAACGCGGCGTTGGCGCCCAGCGTGTTCATCAGCGCCGCCTTGTAGTCCGGCGACCGGCCCATCCAGCCATAGCTCAGCCGTGCCCATTCGGCGATCGCGTCGCGCTGCGCGTATAGGTCGGCCGAGCTTTTCGCCGGCTGGAAGAACTTCATCGTGTAGCCGCCCGAGCCCGTGTCGGTCGGGCAGGTCAGCACCTGGCGCTTCTCGGGGTCGTGCAGAGCGTCGTAGAGCCTGGCGATCGAGCGCGCCGCGTTGCGCATGGCGGGGTGCGCGGTCACGTCGCCGACGCGCTCGCCATAGATATAGACCTCGCGGCCGTCGCGCAGCAATTCCAGATACTCCGCTCCGGTGAATGGCCGCGTCTTGTCCGCGCGGATCGCCGCGTAATCCATGATGATCCTCCCTGCAGCGCCCGCCGCAGCGATCCGATCCTAGCAGGCGCCGCAAGAATGTCACTCCGGCCACATTTCGGGCGGCGTGGCGTCGCGGCGCGTCGGCCCCTCTGCTGCGATGCAATATATCGGCGGGCATGACGGTCGACAGGATTGGCAACCACCCGCAGCGCCTGGCGCTGGCGAACGAGCTGCACGCCCGGCCATTCCAGCCGATGCAGGCGCCGGGGCGCTGCCTGCACCTGGCGCTGAAGCCGACAAAGGGCGCCGCCGAGCGCGACCCGCAGGTGGATACCGAGCACCTGCTCAAGCTGCTCGACCGCTACGGCGCCCCGCATCCGGCGCCCGAGGCCAGCCACCACACCGCCGAGCTGGGCCGCGTCCGCCTGAAATGGGAGCGGCACACCGAATTCGTCACCTATACGCTCTACGAGGACGCGGCCGGCGAACCGCTGTTCTCGCCTGGGCTGATGCAGCATTTCCCCGAAGGCTGGCTCGCCGACTGCCCCGGCAAGATCATCGCCGCGATCCAGGTCGAGCTTTTGCAGGCCCCGGATCGCGAGGCCGCCGCCGTGCTCCTGCGCGAGCGCCTCGCGCGCGAATTCCAGTCGGAAAGCACCGCGGCCGGCTGGGTGCTCGAGGGCTCGGCGCTGGTCGTCGGCGATTTCCGCATCCACGAGGGCGGCTTCTCGCGGTTCGCCTTCGTACTCTGCGGCGAGGCCGGGCCGCGGCGGATCGGCCGGGTCTGCCAGCGGCTGATCGAGATCGACGTCTACCGCACGCTCGCCATGCTGGCGCTGCCGATCGCGCGGCGCATGACGGCGCGGCTGAACGAGATCGAGCGGGCGCTCGGCGAGCTGGTCGCCGAGGTCGCCTCGGACGAGTCCAAGGCGCAGGAGAGCGCGATCCTGGCCGAGCTGACCCGGCAATCGGCCGAGATCGAGAAGCTGGCGGCCGAATCGGCCTTCCGCTTCGCCGCCGGCCGCGCCTATGACGCGATCGTGCGCGAGCGCATCGAGATGCTGGGCGAGGAGCGCGTCGCCGGGCGCCAGCAGTTCCGCGAATTCATGCTGCGCCGCTTCGACCCGGCGATGCGCACCGTCTACGCCGCCGAGCGTCGCCTGGGCGAGATCGCGGTCCGCGCCTCGCGCGTCGGCGAGATGCTGCGCACCCGCGTCAACGTAGCGCTCGAGGCGCAGAACCAGCGGCTGCTCGCCTCGATGGACGCCCGCGCCGGCATGCAGCTGCGCCTGCAGCAGACGGTCGAGGGGCTCTCGGTCGTGGCGATCAGCTATTACGCCGTCGGGCTCGCCGTCTACCTGCTGGCCCCTCTCGCCATCGCCGTCAGCGTCAAGAAGGAGATCCTGACCGCGCTGGTCGCCGCCCCGGTCATCGCCGCGGTCTGGTGGTTCGTCCGCCGCATCCGCCGGCGCATCGACCAAGGCCATTGAGGGCTGTTGCCTTCGCGAGATGGTGGTTTGCACCCACCAGTCCGCTGCCGGTCTCAGAGCACGCTGTCGGCCAGGAACCCCGCCAAGAGCAGCAGCCCCGCCGTCCGGTTCGAGCGGAACAGCGCCAGGCAGCGCCCCGGGTCGTCGATGTCGAGCCGCACCGCCTGCCAGGAGAGATGTGCCGCGAAGGCGGCGACGCCGAGCATTCCCGGCCAGCCGCCATCCGCGGCCAACACCGCCAAGGCGCCGCAGACCGCCGCCCCCGCGATGAACAGCCACAGCATCCGCTCGGTCCGCTCCTCGAAGAGGCGCGCCGTCGACTTCACCCCGATCAGCGCGTCGTCCTCGCGGTCCTGATGCGCATAGATCGTGTCGTAGTGCAGCGTCCAAAGGATGCCCGCCAGGTAAAGCAGCACGGGCGCCGGCGCGATGCCGCCGGTGCTGGCGACCCACAGGAGCAGCGCTCCCCAGTTGAAGGCGAGGCCGAGGAAGACCTGCGGCCACCAGGTGAACCGCTTGGCGAAAGGGTAGATGGCGACCAGCGCCAGCGAGCCGATGCCCCACCAGATCGCCGGAAAGCCGAAGCTGAGCAGGATCAGGAAGGCGGCCAGCGACTGCCCAATCCCCCAGCCGAGCGCGCCCAGCGGCGTCACCTGCCCCGATGGCAGCGGCCGCGACCGGGTGCGCGCGACCTCGGCGTCGATCTCGCGGTCGGCGAAATCGTTCCAGGTGCACCCGGCGCCGCGCATCAGGAAGGCGCCGATGGCGCAGCCGACGATCAGCCACAGGTCGAACCAGCGCCAGCCCTGGGCCGTGGCGGCGAGCGCGATCGCCCACCAGCACGGAATCAGCAGCAGCCACGTGCCGATCGGCCGGTCGGCGCGGCTCAGCCGCAGCCAGGGACGGCTCCAGGGCGGGCACCAGCGGTCGACCCAGTTCCGGGCCGCCGCGTCCTGCACCCTTCCATCAGGCGGGAGCGCGCTGCTATCAGGAGCGTGCGTCATCGGGGGAGCTATGGCACAGGCCGAAGCGAAAATCAGGCTTCACGTCGCGGCCGATCTCGACGCCGGACACGAGGTCGCGCTGGCGCGCGAGCAGGCGCATTACCTCTTCGGCGTCATGCGGCGCGGGCCCGGCGACGAGGCGCGCCTCTTCAACGGGCGCGACGGCGAGTGGCTGGCCGAAATCGTCGCGGCGGATCGCCGCGGCGGGCTGCTCGTCTGCGTCGAGCAGACGCTGCCGCAGAGCGAGCCGCCGGATCTGTGGCTCCTGTTCGCGCCGATCAAGAAGGCGCGCACCGACTTCATCGCCGAGAAGGCCTGCGAGATGGGCTGCCGCCGGCTGCTCCCCGTCTTCACCGCGCACACCAATGCCGAGCGCGTCAACACGGACCGCCTGCGCGCCCATGCCGTCGAGGCGGCCGAGCAATGCGGCCTCGTCTCGGTGCCCGAGGTGGCCGAGCCGGTGGCGCTGGCCGCCCTGCTCGACAGCTGGCCGTCCGACCGTCAGATCCTGTTCTGCGACGAGACGGGGCCACGCCCGCCGGCCGCCGAAGTGCTGCGCCGCGCCGATCCGGGGCCCTGGGCGGTGCTGACCGGCCCCGAGGGCGGGTTCTCGCCCGACGAGGCGCTGCGGCTGCACAGGAACCCGCTGGCGCACGCCGTCTCGCTCGGGCCGCGCATCCTGCGCGCCGACACGGCGGCGGTGGCGGCACTGACGCTGTGGCAGAGCGTCCTCGGGGACTGGCGGTGAGCTTCGTCCGGCCCGAGGTGGTAGACGCCGCCCGGCGCTATGGCGAGCCGGCGGTCTACGCCGCCATCGCGGCGCTCTGCCTGTGGAAGGGCGTGGCGCTGATGGCGGCCGGCGCCTGGATCGGGCTGGCGCCGCTGGCGCTGGGGCTCGTCGCCGCCTTCGCGGTGCTCGGCACGGCCGAGCGGGCGCTCGTGGCGCGGCGCAGCGCCGCGGCGGGCCCCGGCTTCGTCACGGTGCAGGAGGGCCGGATCAGCTATTTCGGCCCGCATGGCGGCGCGACCGTCGAGGTCGACGCGCTGGTCCGCGTCGACATCGTGACCGAGGACGGCACCGCCAGCGGCACCCGTTGGGAGCTGACGGACGAGGTGGGCAAGCGCCTCGCCATCCCCGCCAGCGCCGCCAATGCGGGGACGCTGCTCGACGTCCTGGGCGGGCTGCCGGGCTTCAACAACATGGCCGTGGTGCTCGCCATGCAGTCCGATCAGGCCGGCCGGACGCCGATCTGGCGGCGCGCGCCCCTCAAGGCGATCGGCTGACCGCCCGGCCGGTCGGCGGCGCGTCGCGCACGCCGGCAAAGCCGCGGATCATCACCAGGATCGCCCAGCCCGACAGCGCGAAGGCGACGACGAGCGCGCCGCGGATGCCGCCCATCGCCAGCGCGCCGAACAGCGTCCCGGCCAGCGCCCCCGCGGCGGCCCCCGTCAGCGCCCAGGCGAGCAGCCGGCGCCGGGCCGTCGCCCAGAGCAGCGCGACGCCGGCAAGCCCGAAGGTGAAGGTGAACAGGAAGGCCAGCGCGCCCAGCGCCGTGGTCGAGCGCAGCGTCGCCTGCAGGACCTCCCCGCCCTTCGCCTGCGTCATGCCGGCGACCAGGAAGGCGCCGAGCCCGAGCAGCAGC
This sequence comes from uncultured Alphaproteobacteria bacterium, assembly GCA_963822985.1. Lineage (GTDB taxonomy): Bacteria > Pseudomonadota > Alphaproteobacteria > Rhodobacterales > Rhodobacteraceae > Thermohalobaculum. Next base: position 324,424 of record CAWGJU010000010.1, read on the forward strand.
GTCAGCGCCGCCGGCGCCGCCACCAGCGCCAGCACCAGCCGCGGCAGGGGCGGCCGGACCCGGCCCGGCCAGAGCGCGTTGGTGGCAAAGAGCGGCATGGCGGCGGGCTTAGCCCGGCGCCCGCCCGGCATCAACCCAGGGCCGCAGGGACTCGCTTTGCCCGGTCGATCGCGCTATCCGCCGCGCCAGGCAAAGACGACAGCATCGCCAGAGCCGCGCCTTGTGCTACTCTCCGAAGGCGAGCCCAGGCGAGACGTGCGACAATGGACGGGAGGAACCCGATGAACAAAGAGGCCGCCATCAAGGCACCAAAGTCCAAGTTTCAGTGGGACGACCCCTTCCTGCTCGAGGCGCAGCTCTCGGACGAGGAGCGGATGATCCGCGACACGGCGCGCGCCTACGTCCAGGAAAAGCTGATGCCGCGCGTCGAGCGGGCCTTCGCCGAGGAAAAGACCGACCGCGCCATCTTCGACGAGATGGGCGAGCTGGGCCTGCTGGGCGTGACGATCCCCGAGGAATATGGCGGCGTCGGCGCCAACTACGTCTCCTATGGCCTGGTCGCGCGCGAGGTCGAGCGCTGCGATTCGGGCTATCGCTCGATGATGTCGGTGCAGTCCTCGCTGGTGATGTACCCGATCCACGCCTACGGCTCGGAGGAGCAGCGCAAGCGCTATTTGCCCGGCCTCGCCCGCGGCGAGTTCGTCGGCTGCTTCGGCCTGACCGAGCCGGATGCGGGCTCTGACCCCGGCGGCATGAAGACCCGCGCGCGCAAGGTCGACGGCGGCTATGTGCTCGACGGCAGCAAGACGTGGATCTCGAACTCGCCCATCGCCGACGTCTTCGTCGTCTGGGCCAAGTCCGAGGCGCATGACAACGCGATCCGCGGCTTCGTGCTCGAGAAGGGCATGAACGGCCTCTCAGCGCCGAAGATCGAGAAGAAGATGAGCTTGCGAGCCTCGATCACTGGCGAGATCGTCATGGAGGGCGTCGAGGTCGGCGAGGACGCGCTGCTGCCGGACGTGCAGGGGCTCGGCGGCCCCTTCGGCTGCCTCAACCGGGCGCGCTATGGCATCTCGTGGGGCTCGATGGGCGCGGCCGAGTTCTGCTGGCACCAGGCGCGCCAGTACGGGCTCGACCGCAAGCAGTTCGGCCGGCCGCTGGCGCAGACCCAGCTGTTCCAGAAAAAGCTCGCCGACATGCAGACCGAGATCGCGCTCGGCCTCCAAGGGTCGCTCCGCGTCGGGCGCCTGATGGACGAGGGGCTCGAGGCGCCCGAGATGATCAGCCTCGTCAAGCGCAACAATTGCGGCAAGGCGCTGGAGATCGCGCGGGCAGCGCGCGACATGCACGGCGGCAACGGCATCAGCCTAGAATTCCAGGTCATCCGCCACCTCGTGAACCTCGAGACGGTCAACACCTACGAGGGCACGCACGACATCCACGCTTTGATCCTCGGCCGGGCGCAGACCGGCCTGCAGGCGTTCTTCTGAGGGACCGCATGACTCGATCACTGGCTTTCGCGGCCGGACTGGCCGCCATGCTCGCCACGGCCGCGCCCGCGCTGGCGCAGGAGGCCTCAGCGCCGACGCTGGCCGTCAGCGGCACGGGCGAAGTCTCGGTCGCGCCCGACATGGCGACGCTGCGCATCGGCGTCGAGAGCCGCGCCGACACCGCCGCGGCCGCGGTCTCCGCCAATAACGAGGCGGCCCAGGCGGTGATCGCGACCATCAAGGAGCAGGGCGTCGCGCCCGAGGACATCCAGACCGCGAACTTTACGGTCTCGCCCGTCTACGACCAGCAGAGCTTCCAGCGGCCCGAGGGGCCGCAGGTCATCGGCTATCAGGCGACGAACCAGGTCGTGGCGCAGCTGCGCGATCTCGATACGCTGCCGGCGCTGCTCGACGCCACCGTCGGCAGCGGGGCGAACCGGATCGACGGGCTGGCCTTCGGCCTGGCCGACAACACGGCCGTCACGGACCAGGCGCGCCGGCTGGCGGTGCAGGACGCGCGCCGCAAGGCCGAGCTCTACGCCGAGGCGGCGGGGGTGAAGCTCGGGCCCATCCGCTCGATCGGCGAGACGGGCGGCGGGCCGCTGCCGATCTACGACCGCGCCATGCGCGCCGAGGCGGCGTCCTCCGTGCCGATCGAGCGCGGCCAGACGACCGTGACCGCGACCGTGCAGATGGCCTGGGAGATCAAGCCCGCCGCGCAGTAGCGCCGCGGGCTCTCTGCGCCGGTCAGGCCTCCAGCGTCGCCGCGACCCGCATCCGCCCGCAGTCGATGCCGCGCCGATTCAGCAGCGGAGCATCGGCATAGTCGCGCGTAGAGCGCGTCGCGGCGCTCGAGCACGCCCGCGCGGACCAGCAGCGCCGTCATCGCCGCCTGGGCGCCGCGCCCGGCGCCATCATCGACCTTGAGGGCGATCCCGAGTCCCTTGCTCGGCAGGATCGCCACCAGGACGCTCTCGGCACCGCTCTTGACCGCAGCGCGGCCGGCCAGCCTCTGCATGACGCGGGTCGAATAGCGGCCATCGCCGGCGACCAGCACGGGATGCGCCATCATGGCATCGCGCAGCCGCCCCGCCGCGGTGGCGCGGGCGCCCGAGAACGCGACCTCCGGCCGGGCATAGCCCGCCATTGCCGTCGCCAGCCCGCGCAAGCTGACGGCGAAGTTCGGCGCCGAGCAGCCGTCCACGGCGAAGCGCGTCACCTCCTCGCGCGCGGTCTCGGCGGTCGCGGCGCGGATCGCCCGCTGAACGGGGTGCTCGGGGTCGATGTACTCCGGCCCGCCGCCCAGCCGCTTGTTCAGCGTCAGCATGCCCGAATGCTTGCCCGAGCAGTTGTTGTGCAGCTGGTTCGGCGATCGGAGCTCGGACCAGAGCGCATGGCGGGCCGCATCGTCGTCGGGCACCTGCGGGCCGCAGCGCAGATCCGCCTCCCCGAGCCCGAGCCCGAGCAGCCAGCTCTGCGCCAGCTCGGTGTGCACGCGCGCGCCCGAATGCGAAGCGCAGGCCAGCGCCAAATGGCGTTCGCTCAGGCCGGCCGCGTCCGCCGCACCGCTGTCGACCAGGGGCAGGGCCTGGATCATCTTGCAGGATGAACGCGGCAGGACAACGCGGTCGGGGTCGCCCCAGGCCTCGACCACATCGCCCTGCGCGTCGCAGATCACCGCCGTGCCACGGTGCACGCATTCGAGGATGCCGCCGCGCCAGAGCTCGGCCAGGACCGGGTTCGTACCGGAGACGACCGCTTCCGCGCCGGTCTTCGCATCGCTCATTGGAAAACTCCGCTTCAACTCTACCCCTCGGGGAGCTCGCGCCCGGGCGAGCAAGGGAGAGCGGGTTTCGCGCATTCCGCACCGATTGTCACGCGGGGCCCTCTGGACCATCCCGGGAGCCTCGCGCCGCCCACCGGTGAGCAAGCCGAACGGGCGACGGATTTGCCCCAGATTTCCCTTCGCGGGCTGGATTTCGGCGCCGTTCACGGTATGCTGACCGCCGCCGCCGGGACAGCACTTGTCAGGCGGTCGCGAGGCGGCGCATAAGCCGCGGCGAAAGTGATGAGGGCGAGCATGAGAAGCATTTCGCGCAAGTTCGCGGCCCGGGTTTTGAGTGGGCTCATGGGCGGGCTTCTGGCCGGGCTGATTGCAGTCCCGGTGTCAGGCCAGACCCGCGTCGACGCGAAGAGAGACTGGTCGATATTCGAGGCCGGACAGGGCGCGTCCAAGGTCTGCTGGATCGTCAGCCAGCCAAAATCGACCTCGGCCTCGCGCGGCGGCCAGACCGTGCAGGTCAATCGCGGCGACATTTTCCTGATGGTGGCGATCCGGCCGGCCGACAAGGTCAAGAACGAGGTGTCGTTCCTGGGCGGCTATCCCTTCAAGGAGGGGTCGAACGTCACGGTGACGGTGGGATCGAACAACTACACGCTGTTCACCAATGGCGAGAACGCCTGGACGCAGTCGGGCGCCGAGGACGACAAGATCACCGCCGCCTTCCGCGCCGGCGCCGATGCGCGGGTGGTGGGCGAATTGTCGCGGGGGACGACGACGCGGGACGTCTTCTCGCTCAGCGGCTTCAGCGCGGCGCTGGACGCGGCGCGGCAGCGCTGTTCCTGAGGGTCAAGGATGGGTTGGCACCCACCCTACGGGGCCTTGGTCTCGGCGGCGATCCAGTCGGCATAGGGGCGCGCGGCGGCGATCGGCGTCGCGGTGATCGCCGGCACGTCATAGGGGTGGAGCGCCGCCACCTCGGCGACGATAGCGTCGAAATGCTCGGCCCGCGTCTTGACCAGGAGCGGAACCTCGGTCGCGCGCCTGACGGCGCCCTGCCACCGGTAGATGCTGTCGATCGCGCTGCCTATATTGCCTGAGGGCGCGAGACGCGCCTCGACCAGGCGCACGGCGATCAGCAGGGCCAGCGTTCGGTCGGGGCAGTTGATGCGGATCTCGACGAGCTGCATTGGGCGTCCATTGGCGGTGCGGCGTCGTGCATGATATGGGCCGCCCCTGCCGGAGAGGACAGATGACCGAGCCAAAGCCGATCGCCATCCAGCCCGAAGTAGCCGCGCTGCCGCGGCCCGCACCCGGGACTTTCTCGGCGCGCCCGACGCTGATCGGCCTGACGCGCGAGGGCCTGGGTCAGGCGCTGGCCGGCATCGGCGTGCCCGAGGCCCAGCGCAAGATGCGGGCGGGCCAGCTCTGGCAATGGCTCTACGGGCGCGGCACGGCCGATTTTGCGGTGATGACGAACCTCGCCAAGGGCTTCCGCGTCGGACTTGGCCACAACCTTCGACATCGCGAGGCCGCAGGTCGTGACCCGGCAGGTCTCCGAGGACGGCACGCGCAAATACCTCTTGCGCGTCGCCGGCGGGCACGAGGTCGAGGCCGTCTACATTCCCGAAGAGGATCGCGGCACGCTCTGCATCTCGTCCCAGGTCGGCTGCACGCTGACCTGCCCGTTCTGCCACACCGGCACGCAGAAGCTGGTGCGCAACCTCTCGGCGGCCGAGATCGTCGGCCAGATCCTCGTCTGCCGCGACGACCTGGGCGAATGGCCGAAGCCCGGCGAGCGCCCGCCCGCCAACGAACGGGGGAGGCGGCTGCTATCGAACATCGTGCTGATGGGCATGGGCGAGCCGCTCTACAATTTCGAGGCGGTGCGCGACGCCATGCTCGTCGCCATGGACAATGAGGGGCTGAGCCTGAGCCGGCGGCGGATCACGCTCTCGACATCGGGCGTCGTGCCGAACATCGCCAGGTGGGGCGAGGAGGCGGCGACCATGCTCGCCATCTCGCTGCACGCCACGACGGACGAGCTGCGCGACGTGCTGGTGCCGATCAACCGCAAATGGCCGCTGGACGCGCTGCTGGCCGCCTGCCGCGCCTATCCGCGCCTGTCGAATGCCGAGCGGATCACCTTCGAATACGTCATGCTGAAGGGCGTCAACGACTCGGACGCCGACGCCAGGCGCCTGCTCCGCCTGATCGCCGGCATCCCTGCCAAGATCAACCTGATCCCGTTCAATGCCTGGCCGGGCTCGACCTATCAGCGCTCGGACTGGGACCGCATCGAGGCCTTCGCCGAGATCGTCAACCGCGCCGGCTATGCCTCGCCGGTGCGCACGCCGCGCGGCCAGGACATCCTCGCCGCCTGCGGCCAGCTCAAATCCGCCACCGAGAGGGCGCGCAGGTCGCGCGCCGAGATCGCCGCCGCGGCCGGCCTCGGCTGAGGCCTGGGCGACCCCAGCGCGCCGCCGAGCCGAAGGAAGCGCAATGCTGCCCGAAGACATCGGGGTCACGCCCGACCTGCAGCCGATGGACGCCGACATCCGCCTGCTGATCTCGCTCGGCATCATTGTCGGCGGACTGCTTGTCCGCTTGCTGGTGCTGCGGCTGATCCGGGGCCACGGGGTGCTTTCGGATACCCGGCGGTGGTGGATGGTGACGGTGCGCAACGGCCTCAGCGCGCTGATCGTGCTCGCCCTCTTCGTTCTCTGGGCGCCCGAGATCGAGGAGTTCGCGCTTTCGATCACGGCCTTCGTGGTGGCGCTGGTCATTGCCACCAAGGAGCTGATCCTCTGCCTGTCCGGCACGACCTGGGCGCGCACGACCCGCGCCTTCGACATCGGCGACTGGGTCGAGATCGGCGGCCATTCGGGCGAGGTGGTCGACGAGACGCTGTTCATGACCGAACTGCAGGAGCTCGAAAAGCGCGAGTACCGCTACACGGGGCGCACGATCGCGGTGCCGAACTCGCTGCTGCTGACACAGCCCGTCATCAACCACAATTTCCGCAAGCGGTTTCTCGAGCACGAGTTCATCCTGCACGCCCCGGCCGACGCGCCGGCGCTGGCAATCCGCGACGCGATCGCCGCGGCGCTGAATGCCGAGGCCGCCGGATTCGAGCCGCTCGCCCGCCGCTATGCCGCCGTCATCGAGAAGCGCGCCGGGGTAAAGCTGCCGGATCCCGCCCCGACGGTGCGGATCGAGACGAACCTCTATGGCATCATCGGCTTTCGCTGCGCGCTGTTCTGCCCGCGCGACAAGGCGGCCGCGCTTGAGCAGGTTGCCGCAAGCGCCATGCTGACCGCCCGTGACGCCGCGCCCAAGAAGGAGACCGAAGCGGCCGGGTAGTCGCACGAGCCATTGCGACCCCGTGGCCCAGCTCCGCAGGACACCCCTTGGCGAACGGCTGCGGCCATCCCTACCGCGCCGTGACGTCCCGTGAAGAGCGGCGCCCACGCAGCAACGCCGAGAGCGCGCGGCGCAGGCCACGCGCGACCCGGCTGCGCGCGGCGCGCGCGATGCGGCGCGCCGCGACCGCCGGCCGTTCGCCGAAGCCGATGGTGGCCGGCGCGCCGTCGCGGCCTTCGGGCAGGGGGGCGTCGATCACCATGCGCAGGAACCGCGGGAGATCGCCCGACAGCCAGAGCGGCAGGAGCACGTTGTGGCCATCCTGTCCGCGAACCGCGATGCGGACCGCCCCGGTCGCCGCCTGCCGCATTCTCGCGAAAGCCGCGTCCTGCGCATAGCGATCCGCATGGACCAGCAGCAGGCGGCACGGGCCGGGCGGCATGCAGGCGCAGAGCGCCTCGAAGGCCGTCGGCGGCCGGTCGCCGGCGAGCGCGCGCAGCGCGTCGGCGCGCGGCCGCGCACCGAGGGCGGCGGCGCGCTCGCATCCGGCAAGCCGGCCATATTCGAGCGCGGCCCCGCCTCCCCTCGAGGTGCCAAGCGCGACATGGCGGGAGTAGCCTTGCGGATCGAACTCGCCCGCGATCCGGCGGACCAGCGTCGGCAGGTCGGGCGCATAGCCCCGGCAGCCCGTCCGGTAGTTGTTCCGGTCCGGATCCTTCAGCGCGACCAAATCGAAGCGCCGGGGATCGAGCCCCGCAAGAAACGCCGCAATCGGCAGGTTCAGCCGATCGGTGGTGCCGGTGAAGCAGACCAGGAGCGTCTTCGCCCCCGGCGACCCGCCCGCCGAATAGCAATGCGCCGTCGGCGCCAGCTCGCGCAGCGCCCAGGCCGCCGGCGGCCCAAGGCGGGAAAGCTGCCGGACGAGAGGCCGACCGCGGAGCGCGTCTCGCTGATCGATGCGCTCGGCGCCGAGCGCATCGATCAGCCCGAGATAGTCGCGCGCCGGAAGAAGCGTCTCGGCGAGTACCAGCCCGTGCTCGAACCGCCGTCCGAGCGCCGCGCGGCAGGACTGGAGCAGGCGGAGGGCGGGTGCGCCCGCCTCCGCTGCGTCAGGCATTCGCGCCATCGACCTGCCGCGCGATTCGCGCGACCAGCACGTCGACCGTGGCCGCCTCCTCCAGATCGTCGTCGTCGAGCTCGACGCCGAGCGCCTCCTCGATCAGCATCAGCGTCTCGAAGCGGGACAGGCTGTCCAGCTCGAGCGCTGCGAGGGCGACATCCTCGCCGCGCGCCAGCTTGAGCGCCACCTCCGGCAACGCCCGGGCGCCGGTGACCCGGTCGAGCGCATCGATCACGACGCCGCGCAGATCGGTCACGGCGCCGACACCTCCAGCTCGAAGCGCTCGGGGATCGCGAAGACGTCGTCACGCCGCAGCGCGTAGGCGACGACGCGCGGCCGCTCGCGGCCGTCGGCGAGATAGGCGCCAAGCGCGGCCCAGAGGTCGAGCGCCATCGTGCGGCCGAGGCAGAGATGCGCGCCCGCTCCGAAAAAGCTCATCCGCGTCCTCGGATCCGGCGCCGCCTCGTACTCGCTGAGCTGGGCCCTCAGCGAATCGCCGGGCGCGAGCGCACGCGCGGCGACCGTGACCGGCTCGACAGCGACCCGCTCGATATAGGGAACGCCGGTCGCTGGCGGCGTCGGCGGCCAGTCGACCTCGCGCCACGCCGCGCCCTGGGATGCCGCCACCAGCCGCTCGAGGCTCGTCCCGAGCGTGCCTACCAGGGCGTCGCGCCCGAGGATGAGCAGCGACAGCCGCAGGCCCGTCATCGCCTCGTCGTCCTCCGGAAAGCGCGCTTGGCATTCCGCGATGAAGTCGCGCAGCTCGGCCTCGACCCGCCGTCGGCGCGCCGGGCCCAAGCCCGGGCTGAAGATGCGGGAGACATTGGGGTGCCGGTCGAAGGCGATCGGGACGCCCGTCAGCAGCGAGAGCAGCCCCGCCACGCCTGGTTCCACCGCTTGCCGCATCACGTCGACCCGTCCCGGCCGGCGCAGGGCCGCGAAGTGGTCGGCAACCAGCTGCGGGAACGCCGCGGACACCTTCCCGGCGCGCGCCGCGATGAAGCGCGCCATAGCGCGCCGCCGCTCGGGGTGATCGGCGCGCGGCAGGCAGATCGGCAGCGCGCCGAGGGCGAACAGCGTGGCTTCGAGCCCGAGGCCAAAGCGCTCGGTCAGGACCCGGACGCGCTCCCGATACGGCGCCACGTCGAGCGCCCGTGCGCTCAGGATCTCGGCCGGATCGCCCCCGATCGCGGCGGCCGCGGTATCCGTCATCCCCGCAACGCTCCCGGTCGTGCCACGGAATGGGCAGGCAAGCGCGCTTGCCGCAGTAAGTTCGGAATCAGCGTAACAGAGTGATCCGCTCTCTGGCTATTCGGTAAGGCCGGCGAAACAGGCCCGGGCTGCACTGCCGACCGCTAGGGCGGAGATGCCAGGCGGCGCTCTACTCCGCCGGAGCCGTCGAGCCCCCGAGCTCGCGCTCGAGCGCCCTTTCGATTGCGCCGCGCGGCGCGGTGAAGCGCGCCATCAGGTCGTAGAGCACCGGCGTCACGACCAGCATCAGCGCGGCCGACAAGGACAGCCCGGCGATGATCACGGTGCCGATGGCCGCCCGGCTCTCGGCCCCGGCGCCGGATGCCAGCACCAGCGGCAGCGCGCCCAGCACGGTCGAGACGACCGTCATCGCGATCGGCCGCAGCCGGACGACCGAGGCCTCGATCACCGCGTCGCGCACCGCGCGGCCCTCGTCGCGCAGCTGGTTGGCGAACTCGACGATCAGGATGCCGTTCTTGGCCATCAGCCCGATCAGCAGGATGACGCCGATCTGGCTGTAGACGTTGATGGAAAGACCGCCCAGCCACATCGCATAGACCGCGCCGGCAAGCCCGGTCGGCACGGTCAGCATGATGACGAGCGGGTGGACAAAGCTCTCGAACTGCGCGGCCAGCACGAGAAACACGATCAGCAGCGCCAGCGCGAAGACGAGCGTGGCGCCGGCGGAGGCGTCCATAAAGGTGCGGCTCTGCCCGGCATAGCCGATCCGGGCCTCGGCCGGCAGGCGCTCGGCCGCCACCGCCGTCAGATAGGCGAGCGCGGAGCCGAGGTCATAGCCCGGCGCCAGCGCTGCCGAGAGCTGGATCGCCGGCAGCCCGTCATAGCGGCGCAGCGACGGCGCGGCGGCGTTCTCGTCCATCGTCACCAGCGCGTTCAGCGGCACAAGCGTCTCTCCGTCGCCGGCGCGCACGAAGATGTTGCCTATGTCGGACGGCGTGCGCCGGTCCTCCTCCTCGGCCTGCACGACGACGGGGTATTCGCGCCCGCCGCTGACGAAGTTGGTCACCTCGCGCGACGCCAGCATGGTCTGCAGCGTCGCCGCGACGGTCTCGACGCTGATGCCGAGATCGTCGGCGCGCTGGCGGTCGATCCGCACGTCGAGCTGCGGCAGGCTCTCCTCGAAATCGAGATCGGGGTTCAACAGCCCTTCGTTCTGCTCGGCAATGACCAGCATTTCGGCGGCCCATTCCTTGACCGACTCGAAGTCGGGTCCGCCGATCACGATGCGGACCGGCGTCGAGTTGCCGCGCAGGCCGAGCCCTCTCGGCGTGATCGGATAGCCGCGGGCGATCGTCACGTCGCGCATCTTGGGCGCGATCTCGTCGGCGATCTCCTCGGCGCTGCGCTCGCGCTCGTCCCAGGGCGCGAGGCGCAGCACGACGAACGAGCGGTAGGTGCGCCCGCCGCTGCCGCTGAAGGTGAAGAGCGAGCGGACCTCGCCCGACTCGAGCAGCGGCTGGACGATGCGCTCGACCTGGCGCGCCGCCTGGTCGGTGTGCTCGAGCGTGCTGCCCTGGGGTGCGGTCAGCGGCACGAAGGCGACGCCGCGATCCTCGGGCGGCGTCAGCTCGCGCTGCAGCCCGTTATAGAGCGGCACGGCGCCCGCCGTCAGCGCGATGGTCAGTGCCAGTACGACGATGGGCATGCGGACGGCGCGCTCGAGCACGGCGCGGTAGAGCCGAAGGCCCGGCCCCTCGCGCCGTGGCGCGCCCCCGCCGTCCCGCGCCCGCCCCCGCGACGCCCGTAGCACCTTCGAGGCGAGCGCCGGGCAGGCGGTCAGCGCGACGAAGGTCGAGATGGCCACCGCCGCGGCCATCACCCAGCCGAACTCGACGAAGAGCCGTCCGACCTGGCCCGGCAGGAACGAGAGCGGCACGAACACGGCGATCAGCGTCGCCGATGTGGCGAGCACCGCGAACGTCACCTGCCGCGAGCCGCGGAAGGTGGCCACGAGCGGGCTCTCGCCCTCGTCGATGCGCCGCTGGATGTTCTCGAGCACGACGATGGCGTCGTCGACGACAAGCCCGATGGCGAGCAGCAGCGCCAGCAGCGTCAGCGTATTGATCGAGAAGCCGAAGGCGCCGATCAGCAAGAAGCAGCCGATCAGCGCGACCGGGATGGTGATCGCCGGCACCAGCGTCGCGCGGATGCTGCGCAGGAACAGCAGGATGACGAAGACGACGAGCGCGAGCGAGATGAAGAGCGCCGTCACCACCTCGCGGATCGAGGCGCCGACGAAAAGCGCGTCATCCGAGCTGACGGTGACCTCCATTCCCGGCGGCAGGCTCGGCCCGAGCCGCTCGATCTCGGCGCGCACCGCTTTCGAGATCGCCAGCGTGTTCGCCTGGCTGCGGCGCACGACGGCGATGCCGACGGCGTCGTTGCCGTTCTGGCGGACGATGGTCGAGTCATCATCCACGCCCGGCGCGACGCGTGCCACGTCGCCCAGCAGCACCGGGTAGCCGGCCACACGGTCGATGACGATGTCGCGGAAATCGTCGATGCTGGACAGGCGGCTGTTGAGGCGCACGCTCAGCTGCCGCTCGACCGATTTCACGTCGCCGGCCGGCAGCTCGAGGTTGTTGCGCCGCAGGGCGCCCTCGATATCGGCGACCGTCAGGTTGCGCGCGGCCAGCTCGCGGCGGTCGATCCAGATGCGCACGGCGAATGGCCGCTCGCCATAGATGTCGACGCTCGCCACCCCGTCGAGGGTCGACAGCCGGTCGACGACATAGCGGTCGAGATAATCGGTGATCTCGGCCGTCGTCATCCGGTCCGAGGTGGCGGCGAGGCGCATCACCGGGTCGGCGTCGGAATCGGCCTTGACGACCTGCGGCTGGTCGGCGCCATCCGGCAGCTCGTCGATGATGCGGCTGACGGCGGCGCGCACGTCATTGGCCGCCTCGTCGATGTCGCGGCCGGAGACGAACTCGATCGTCGTCTGGCTGCGCTCGCGCCGGCTCTCGGAGGTGATCGTGCGGATGCCGCTGATCGAGGCGACGGCGCCCTCGATCGTCTCGGTGATGTCCGTGTCGATCACCTCGGGCGCGGCGCCCGTGTACCAGGTCGTGACGCTGACGACCGCGGTGTCGACATCGGGCAGCTCGCGGACCGGCAGATCCTTCAGGGCGGCGAGGCCGAAGACGACGACCAGCAGGTTCACCACCGCCGCCAGAACGGGCCGGCGAACCGAGATGTCCGACAGCGTCATGTGCCGTTGCCGCGCTGGGGGGCGGCCGCGGTCGCCGGCTCGTTCAGCACCCTGACGGCCTCGCCGTCGCGCAGCCGCTGCGTGCCGCGGGTGACAACCATCTCGCCCTCGTCCAGGCCGTCGAGGATGGCGATCCGCCCGTCCTGCCGCTGGCCGGTGCTGACGGCGCGCTTCTCGGCCTTGCCGTCGCCGACGACGAAGACATAGGTCTTTGCCGCCTGGGCGATCACCGCTTCCTCCGGCACGGTGACGGCCTCGTCCTCGGCCAGCACCAGCGTCAGGAACATGAACATGCCGGCCGGCAGCGCGCCTTCGGGATTGGGGACCACGGCGCGGACGCGGAAGGACCGACTGACATCGTCGATCCGGGTGTCGACGGCGCTGACCTCGCCGTCAAAGCTTTGGTCGGGGAAGGCCGCGCTGCGGGCGGCCACGGCCTTGCCGGGGTTGATCTCGGCGAACAGCGTCTCGGGCAGCGAGAACTCGATCTCGACCTCCGAGAGGTCGTCGATGCGCGCCACCGCCTGGCCTTCCTCGATCCGGGCGCCGGCATCGATGTCGGCCAGGCCGACCACGCCAGCGAAGGGGGCGCGGATCTCGCGGTCGGCCAGGTGCCGCTGGGCGCGGTCGCGCGCCGCCTTGGCGGCGGCCGCCTGGGCGATGACCTGCTCGAGCTGGGCCCGGGCGATCGAGCTGCTCGCCTGCAACTGTCGGGCGCGCTCGACCGCCTGGTCCTTCTCGGCCATCATCGCCTCGGCCTCGGCCAGGTCGGCGCGCTCGATATCGGCATCGAGCTCGACCAGCACCTCGCCCGCTTCGACCTGCGCGCCGGGGCGGAAGTTCACGGCGACGACGCGGCCCGGGGCGAGCGGCACGATCTCGACCGAGCGGCGGGCGCGGGTGGTGCCGACCGCCTCGACCGAGCGGGCGAGCCGCCGGCGCTCGGCCGCGGCCGTCTCGACCGAGGCCGCGCGGGGACCGCTCTCGTCCGCTTCGGCGTCCGCCGGCGGTGCGAGATAGGCGCGATAGCCCTGGTACCCGCCAAAGCCGAGGCCGGCGAGGATCAGGACGACCAAAAGCTGCTTCCAGACCGGCACGGCAACACTCCCCGACCGGCCCCCGCCGCCCGACTGCCGGGATACGACGCGATCTGCCCGAAGGCTTACCCCGAAAATGTAAGTCAGCGACGGCACGCCGTCCAGCCGGGGGCCCTGCCCCGATTCGAACCGAGGGGCGGCTGTCCTTCCAACGGCCCACACCCGCTTTCCGTCGCTCTCCACGGTTGCAGGCGCACTGCTCCGCTGGCCGGGTCGGCCGTGGGTCGGCCGATCGGGCTCTTGCCGACTGACAGCCCGGCGACCATGCTGGCGAGCGCGCCCGAGCTTGCCCCCAGCCCGCCCCAGGACGCCCATGCCGCTGCAGAACCGCGTCACGCCCTTTGCCGAGATCGTGGCCGAGCCCTGGCGCGGGCGGCTGACGGGCAACCGTGGCTGCCTCCACGACGCCGGGCGCCGCATCGGCGCCGCTCGCTGGCGCACGCAGGCCTGGATTGCCTGCCGTCTCGAGTTCCGCGGCAGGCGGCGCGACCCGATGCCGCCGGGCCGCTGGACGGCGCTGTTCTTCTGGGACGAGGCCGCGGCGCTGGCCGCCGGCCATCGCCCCTGCGGCGAGTGCCGGCGCGCGGACTACCGCCGGTTCATGGCCGCCTGGGCAGCGGCCGGCCTGCCGGGCGGCCCGGGCCGCGGCGGCCCACGCGCCGTCGACGTCCATCTGCACCGCCACCGCGTCACGCACCGGCGCGAGCAGCTGCGCTTCGAGGCGGACCCGGGCGACCTGCCCGACGGCACGTTCGTGACCGTGCCCGAGACGCCGAACATGCCGATGCTGCTGTGGGACGGCCGCCTCTGGCGCCTGGCGCCGGGCGAGGACGGCTACGTCGCCGCCGGCCGGCCGCCGGGGCGCGTCACGGTCCTGACGCCAAGGCCGATCGTGGGGGTGCTCGCCGCCGGCTATCGGCCCGGCATCGGCGACCTGCCCGCGAGCGCCGCTCCAAGCGGTGGATGCGAGCACCCACCCCACGATATTCGCGGCCGATGATGGAGGATCCCGGCTACCCCGCCAGGCCGAGCGCGACAGTCACGCCTGGCGCAACAGGCCCCCTCCCCCTCTTGGGGGAGGGAAAGGGAGGGGCGAGCGCGAGGACAGGCTCAGCGCACCGCATTTCAACCCGGCGGCGGCGCCTTGGGCAGGTTCTCGAACTGCGCCATGCCGAGCGCGTGATAGCCGCCGTCGACGAACAGGACGTCGCCGGTCGTCGAGGCGCCGAGGTCCGAGAGCAGGTAGACCGCCGCGCCGCCGACATGGTCCAGCCTGGCATTGCGGCGCAGCGGCGTGTTCTCCTCCGTCGTCTTGTAGACCCGCCGCGCGCCGCCGACGGCGCTGCCCGCCAGCGTCCGCATCGGCCCGGGCGAGATCGCGTTGACTCGCACGCCCTGGGGCCCGAGGTCATTCGCCAGATAGCGCACGCTCGCCTCGAGCGCGGCCTTGGCGACGCCCATCACATTGTAGTTCGGCATCACCCGCTGGGCGCCGAGGTAGCTCATGGTGACGAGCGAGCCGCCATTCGGCATGAGCTCGGCCGCGCGCCGCGAGACATCCACGAACGAGTAGCACGAGACCTCCATCGTGCGCAGGAAGTTGGCGCGGCTGGTATCGGCATAGCGCCCGGTCAGCTCGGTCTTGTCGGAATAGGCGATGGCGTGGACGACGAAGTCGAGCGTGCCCCAGGCCTCGGTCAGCGCGGCGAAGGCGGCGTCGAGGCTGGCCGGATCGGCCACGTCGGCGTTCAGCACATGCTCGGCGCCGAGCGACCGGGCGAGCGGCACCACTCGGCGCGCGAACGAGTCGCCCTGATAGGTGAAGGCCAGCTCCGCCCCCTGCGCGCGCAGCGCGCGGGCGCAGCCCCAGGCGATGGAATGATCGTTGGCGACGCCCATGATCAGGCCGCGCTTGCCCTGCATCAGCGTGCCCGCCGCCGTCTCGCCCCTGATCGCGGTCTCTTCCATGTCGCTCACCCCAGATAGCGGCTGATCGCGAGCGTGGCGTTCGTGCCGCCGAAGCCGAAGCTGTTCGACAGGATCGTGTCGAGCCCGGCATCGTCGACGCGCTCGGTGGCGATCTCGCGGTGTTCCAGCGCCGGATCGAGCTCGTCGACATTGGCCGAGGCGGCGATGAAGTCGCCCTGCAGCATCAGGATCGAGTAGATCGCCTCCTGCACGCCCGTGGCGCCGAGCGAGTGGCCGGTCAGCGACTTGGTCGAGCTGATCGGCGGCACCCCCTCGGGGAAGACGCGCCGGCACGCCTCGACCTCGGCGACGTCGCCGACGGGCGTCGAGGTGCCGTGCGCGTTGATATAGCTGACGCGGCGCTCGCCCAGGGTGGCCACCGCCTGGCGCATGGCCCGCTCGCCGCCCTCGCCCGAAGGCGCGACCATGTCGTAGCCGTCGGAGGTCGCGCCATAGCCGGTGACCTCGGCATAGATCTTCGCGCCGCGGGCGCGGGCGCGCTCGAGCTCCTCCAGCACCACCACCCCGCCGCCGCCGGCGATGACGAAACCGTCGCGGTTCGCGTCGAAGGCACGGCTCGCCCGCTCGGGCGTGTCGTTGTAATGCGACGACATCGCGCCCATGGCGTCGAACAGCGATGAGAGCGTCCAGTCGAGCTCCTCACCGCCGCCGGCGAAGATCACGTCCTGCTTGCCCCATTGGATCTGCTCGACGCCGACCCCGATGCAGTGCGCCGAGGTCGAGCAGGCCGAGGTGATCGAATAGTTCAGGCCCTTGATCTTGAAGGGCGTGGCGAGGCAGGCCGAGTTCGTCGACGACATACCGCGCGTGACCATGAAGGGGCCCATCTTCTTCGGGCTGCCGGCTTCGAGCGTCTTGGTCCATGCCGAGAAAAGGTTCTTTGTCGACGGCCCGCCCGAGCCCATGATCAGGCCGCTGCGCTCGTGGCTGACCTCGCCGGGTTCCAGGCCGCTGTCGGCGATAGCCTGCTCCATGGCGATGAAGTTGAAGGCCGCGCCGTCGCCCATGAAGCGCAGCGTCCGCTTGTCAATGCGCTCGGCCAGGTCGATGTTCGGCTTGCCGTGCACGCGGCAACGGAAGCCGTGCTCGGCATAGTCCGGCGCGAAGACGATGCCGGACCGGCCGGCGCGCAGGCTCTCGTTCACCTCCTCGGCGCTGTTGC
Source organism: uncultured Alphaproteobacteria bacterium (assembly GCA_963822985.1). GTDB lineage: Bacteria > Pseudomonadota > Alphaproteobacteria > Rhodobacterales > Rhodobacteraceae > Thermohalobaculum. Next base: position 340,908 of record CAWGJU010000010.1, read on the forward strand.
CGATGGACGAGACGATGCCGATCCCGGTGATGACGACGCGGCGCATGGGTTCTCCCGTTTCCGATCCGCCCAGGTACTCAGCCCGGGTACTCAGCCCCGATGCTCAGCCCGGACGCTTCAGGCCGGCTCCGGATCGATGAACAGCCCGACCCGCATATCCTTGATCGTGTAGATGACCTCGCCGTCGAGCTCGAGCTGGCCGTCGGCGATCGCCATCTTCAGCTTGCGATTGATGACGCGCTTCAGGTCGACCGTGTAGCGGATCAGCCGCGCGGCCGGCGTCACCATGCCCTGGAACTTCACCTCGCCGACGCCGAGCGCCCGGCCGCGGCCGGGCAGCCCGAGCCAGCCGAGGAAGAACCCGGTCAGCTGCCAGAGCGCGTCGAGGCCCAGCGCCCCCGGCATGACCGGGTCGCCCGGGAAGTGGCACTTGAAGAACCAGTGGTCGGGCTTGACCTCGAACTCGGCGACGACCTGGCCCTTGCCGTGCTCGCCGCCTTCCTCGGTGATCGAGGTGATGCGGTCGACCATCAGCATCGGCGGCGCCGGCAACTGGGCGTTGCCCGGCCCGAAAAGCTCGCCGCGCGCGCACATCAGCAGCGCGTCCAGATCATAGTGGTTGGGGCGGTCGTCCATCTCGCTACCTGCTCTAGCATCGGCCCGGCGGTCGCACAACAGTGGGCGGATATGCGCACCGACGGGCATTTGCACACAGATAATGTTGAGGTATATGGGGAAAAGTAGGTGCGACGGGAAATGCGGGCGTGGTCGGGATGGAGGACGAGACCCTCGGCGATATGACGGGCGCGTCCGTGCGCACGCGCACAGCGGCGCGCTGGCTGGCGCATGCGGGCCTGCGCCCGACGCGGCAGCGGCTGGCGCTGGCGGCGCTGCTGGTCGGCGACGGCAGCAATCGCCACGTCACCGCCGAAAGCCTGTTCGAGGCTGCAGGCCAGGCCGGCGCCTCGGTGTCGCTGGCGACCGTCTACAACACGCTGCGCAGCTTCACCGAGGCGGGTCTGATGGCCGAGATCACCGTCGACGGCACGCGCAGCTATTTCGACACGCGAACGGACGACCACGCCCACTTCTTCTGGGAGGATTCGGGCGACCTGACCGACGCGCCGCCCGATGCCGTGGCCTTTGCGCGCCTGCCCGACCCGCCGCCCGACTCCGAGATCTCGCGCATCGACGTCGTCATCCGGGTGCGCCGGACCTGAGTGCGCGTGCCGTTGGCCCCGCGTTCCCCGCGCCGCATCGGACCGCTAGACGTTCTCCGCCGCCAGATGGTCCGACATCTCGAAGGGCACGCCCGGCTCGTCCTTGGCCGAGCGGATCACCAGCGAGGTCTTGACGTTGGAGACATTGGGCAGCGCCGTCAGCTCGTCGGTCAGGAAGGTCTGGAACGAGAGCAGGTTGGGCGCCACGCATTTCAGCAGGAAATCGATCTCGCCGTTCAGCATGTGGCATTCGCGCACGAGCGGCCAGTCGCGGCAGCGCGCCTCGAACTCCTCCAGCTCGGCCCCGGCCTGGCGGCGCAGGCTGACCATGGCGAAGACGGTGACCTCGTAGCCGAGCGACCGCGCGTTCAGGCGCGCATGATACCCCTCGATCAGGCCGCGCTCCTCCAGCGCCCGCACGCGGCGCAGGCAGGGCGGCGCCGAGATGCCGACGCGGCGGCTCAGCTCGACATTGGTCATCCGCCCATCGGCCTGCAGCTCGGCCAGTATCTTGCGGTCGATGAGGTCGAGCTTGATGCCTGCCATGGTGCCCTGGTTCGAAGATCTTGGCCCGCCCCCCCCCCCGCGTTGCGGTACCGGCGGAGCCGTCTTTTTCTACCTTTCCGCTCGGCGCGAAAGCAACGATATTGCGGCGGCCCAGCCGGGCCGGAACACCCGGCCGAACTCTGGACAGGCGAATGCAGACCGACCGGACCCTCTGGGTCCTGAGCGACGGGCGCGCCGGTAACGAGGCGCAGGCGCTTGGCCTGGCCGAAGCGATCGTGCGTCGCCTGCCGGCGGCAATCGTCGTCAAGCGCGCCGTGCTCGGCCGCTGGGCGGCCCTGGTGCCGCCGGCGCTGTCTTGGCGGCGGGGCGCGCGCGCCGGCGGCTGGCCGTTCAGCGGCATTGCCGACGGCCGCGAGGCGTTGGCGCCGCCCTGGCCGGAGGCGGTGATCGGCGCCGGACGGCGGGTCGCGCCGATCGCGGCGGCGCTGAAAAGGCTTCACGGCATCGCGGCGGTGCAGATCCTCGACCCGCAGATGCCGGCATCGGCCTTCGACGCCGTGGTGGTGCCCGAGCACGACGCGCTGACCGGGCCCGACGTGCTGCGCACTGTCGGCGCCGTGAACCGGCTGACGCCGCACGCCATCGCCGCGGCGGCCGGTCCGTGGGCGGCGCCGTTCGGGCGCCTGCCGCGGCCGCGCCTCGCCGTGCTCGTCGGCGGCCCGAGCCGGTCGGCGCGGTTCGCTCGGCGCGACGGGCACGAGCTGGCGCTGGCCCTCGGCACGCTGTCGCGATCGCACGGGCTCATTGTCACAGGCTCGCGGCGCACGCCGCCAGCGCTTCTCGAGCAGCTGCGCGGACTGGCGGGCGAGTGCGCCTTCATTTGGGAGGGGACGGGCGAAAACCCCTATCCAGGGCTGCTCGGCCACGCCGATGCGGTTCTGGTGACCGAGGACTCGGTCAACATGGCGTCCGAGGCGGCGACGGCGGGCTTGCCGGTCCACATCTTCCCCGTGAGCGGCGTCGCGCCCAAGATCGCGCGCTTCCACGCGAGCCTGGCCGAGCGCGGCGCCAGCCGGCGATTCACCGGCGCTATCGGGCAGTGGGGCTATCCGCCGCTCGCCGAGGCCGACCGGGTCGCCGGCGAGCTGCTGCAACGGGGCGTGATCTGACGGCGACGAGAGCAGGCGGGTGCAAGCACCCACCCTACCGCCGACCCTCCGACGGTAGGGAGAGGGTAGGTGCTCCCACCCACCTTCCGGCTCAGATGCAGACGACGTCGAGCGGCGGAAAGCCGTTGAAGCCCACCGAGGCATAGCTCGAGGTATAGGCCCCGGCCGCGCGGATGCGAACCTTGTCGCCCGCCCGGAGCGCCACGGGCAGCTGCACGGGGCGCTTCTCGTAGAGCACGTCGGCCGAGTCGCAGCTCGGCCCCGCCAGGATGCAGGGACCCGTGGCGCCTGCCCCATCGGCGGTGGTCTCGACTTGGTAGCGGATCGCCTCGTCCATCGTCTCGGCGAGCCCGGAGAACTTGCCGATATCCAGATAGACCCAGCGCGCGATGTCCGTCGGCCGCTTGCGGGCGACCAGCAGCACCTCGGCGGCGATGACGCCCGCCTCGGCGACCAGGCCGCGGCCGGGCTCGGCCATGACGTAGGCCGGCCGGCCGAACAGCTCGCGCACCATCGCCATGACCTCGGCGCCGTACTCGGCCGGGCCCTGCACCGGGTCGCCGTAGAAGGCCGGGAAGCCACCGCCGAGGTTCAGCACCTCGAGCTCGATGCCCGCGACGCGGGCGGCGTGCCAGAGCTCGGCCGCCTCCTCCAGCTGGCGCCGCCACATGGCGGCCGCCCTGGTCTGGCTGCCGACATGGAACGAGATGCCCGCGGGCCGCAGGCCGAGGCCGCGCGCCTGGCGCATCAGCGGCACCGCGGCCTCGGCCGGCGCGCCGAACTTGCGCGTCAGCGGCCAGTCGGCCTCGCTGTGCTCGACCAGCAACCGGATGACGACCCGCGCGCCCGGCGCATGGGCGGCGATCTTCTCCAGCTCCTCGGGCGCGTCCGCGGCAAAAAGGTCGATGCCGGCGCAATGCGCGAAGGCGATATCGGCCGGCCGCTTGACGGTGTTGCCGAAAGAGATGTCCCCGGGCCGGGCGCCCGCGGCGAGGCAGAGCTCGATCTCGGCGCGCGAGGCGGCGTCGAAGCGCGCCCCGCACCGGGCGAGGCGCCGGATGACGGCGGGCTCGGGATTGGCCTTCACGGCATAGTGGATGCGCGCGCCGTTCAGCCCGGCGGCCAGCGCCCGATAGTTGGCCTCGACGCGGTCGAGGTCGACGACCAGCGTCGGCCGGCCGACCGCATTGAGGTCGAGCCAGTCATCGGCGCGATGACGAATGGCGGAGTCGGCAAGGCGAGGCGCCCGCGCGCCCACGGAAGTAGGAGACATCGTCGTTCCCCATTCAGTCCCGGATTTTCGCCCGGACGGACCAGACAAGGACGCGACCCGTCGCTACTTGACCGATGGCCAGAGGCGCGTGCGTTGGCGTCGGCGGCTCATATGGGCCAAACTTCCGCGTGGCGCAACGGCCTGAGCCAGGCTTCCCCGAAAATGTTGCCGAAGCGCACTGGTCAAGGAACCGAGTCAATTCGCGGGACCGCGTATCTGGCCCGCGCCATTGATACGCCGCCTTTGGTCCGAATCGAAGCAGGCGACATGCGCTCCAGGGCGTTCGCCGGCCGCAGCGGGCGCCCTCCGGGGCACGATCGCGCGGCCGCAAGAACCGGGTGGGGCGGCGCGCCTGGATGGCCTAGAGTTCGCGTCATGCACGGAGGTGACGCCATGAACATCGAAGCAAGACCCGACCAGTTCGGAGCCGACCGGTTCAACTACGACCTGATGGCCGCGGCGCTGCGCTATATCGAGGAGCGAGCGGGCGAGCAGCCGTCGCTCGACGATGTGGCGGCGGCGATCGGCCTGTCGCCGGCGCACTTCCAGCGCGTCTTCAGCCGCTGGGTGGGCGTCTCGCCCAAGCGCTACCTGCAATACCTGACGCTCGACCACGCCAAGCGGCTGCTGAAGGAGCGCTTCACCGTGCTCGACGCCACCTACGAGGCGGGGCTCTCCTCGCCGGGGCGCCTGCACGACCTCTTCGTGCGCTGGGAGGCGATGAGTCCGGGCGAGTGGGCGCAGGGCGGCGCGGGGCTGACGATCCGCTGCGGCTGGTTCGATACGCCCTTCGGCGCGGCGCTGGCCATGGGCACCGATCGCGGCCTTTGCGGCCTCGCCCTCGCCGCCGAGTGCGGCAAGGAGCACGCGTCCGACGACCTCCGCGCGCGCTGGCCGGCCGCGACCTTCGTCGACGATTCGGGCGCGCTCCGCCCCTGGATCGACGCCGCCCTCGGCGGATCGGGCGACGTCAAGCTCGCGCTGATCGGGGCGCCCTTCCAGATCAAGGTCTGGGAAGCGCTGCTGGCGATCCCGTCAGGCCACGTCACGACCTATTCCGAGATCGCGCGGCATATCGGCAATCCGCGCGCGGTCAGGGCCGTCGGCACGGCGGTGGGGCGCAACCCGATCAGCTGGCTGATCCCCTGCCACCGCGCGCTGCGCCGCGACGGGACGCTCGGCGGCTATCACTGGGGCCTGCCGGTGAAGCGGGCGATGCTGGCGTGGGAGGCGGCGCGGCTCGAGGCCTGAGACAAGGCTCGAGCCTCAGGCGGCCCGCGGCGCAGGCCAGCCTCAGGCCGCGAGCGCCGCCTGCGCCGGAACCATGGACATCAGACGTCCAGGTTGACCACGGACAGGGCGTTGTCCTGGATAAACTGCCGGCGCGGCTCGACCACATCGCCCATCAGCTTGGTGAAGATCTCGTCCGCGTCGGCCATGTGGTCGATGCGCACCTGCAGCAGCGTCCGCGCCTCGGGGTCGAGCGTCGTCTCCCACAGCTGCTCGGCGTTCATCTCGCCCAGGCCCTTGTAGCGCTGCAGCGCGATGCCCTTCTCGCCCTCGGCCATGATGACGTCGATCAGCTCGGAGGGCGCGCGGATCGCCACCTCGCGATCCTTGCGGATCAGCTTGCCGGCCGTGCCATAGGTCTCGGCCAGCGCCGGGCTCTGCCGGGCCAGCTGCCGCGCCTCGGCCGAGCGCAACGCCATGCCGTCGATCGAGCGCACCTCGGCCACGCCGCGCACGACGCGCGTGAACCGCACGCCGCCATCGGCCGCGACATCGCCGGCCCAGCCGCGCTCGGTCTCGGGCGCCAGCCCGTCCAGCCGCTGCGCCACCTTGGCCACCAGCTCGGGCGAGGGGTGCGGCGCCACCGCGCCCTCGATCGCCATCTGCTCCAGCACGAAGCGGGGGTAGTGCGTCGGAAAGGCCCCGAGCACCTGCCGCACCCGCCGCGCCTCGTCGACGACGCGGATCAAATCGGGCCCCGCCAGCTCGGCCCCGCTGCCCAGGCGAAGCACGGCGGCGTCGGCGCCCTGCGCCACGAGATAGTCCTCCAGCGCCGGCTGGTCCTTGAGGTAGACCTCCGACTTGCCGCGGGCCACCTTGTAGAGCGGCGGCTGGGCGATGTAGAGATAGCCGCCCTCGATCAGCTCGGGCATCTGCCGATAGAAGAACGTCAGCAGCAGCGTGCGGATGTGCGCGCCGTCGACGTCGGCATCCGTCATCACGATAATCTTGTGATAGCGCAGCTTGCCGATGTTGAACTCGTCGCGGCCGATGCCGGTGCCGAGCGCCGTGATCAGCGTGCCGATCTCCTGGCTGCCGAGCATCCTGTCGAAGCGGGCGCGCTCGACGTTCAGGATCTTGCCGCGCAGCGGCAGCACGGCCTGGTTGTGGCGCGACCGCCCTTGCTTGGCGCTGCCGCCGGCCGAGTCGCCCTCGACCAGGAACAGCTCGGCCCGCGCGGGGTCCTTCTCCTGGCAATCGGCCAGCTTGCCGGGCAGGTTGGCGACGTCCATCACCGATTTGCGCCGGGTCAGCTCGCGCGCCTTGCGGGCGGCCTCGCGCGCCAGCGCGGCCTCGACGATCTTGCCGACGATGATCCGCGCATCGGCCGGGTTCTCCTCGAACCACTCGCCGAGCTTGTCGTACATCAGGCCCTCGACGGCCGGCCGTACCTCCGAGCTGACCAGCTTGTCCTTGGTCTGGCTCGAGAATTTCGGGTCCGGCACCTTGACCGACAGCACGCAGGTCAGCCCCTCGCGCGCATCGTCGCCGGTCAGCGTCACCTTCTCCTTCTTGGCGAGCCCCGACTGCCCGACATAGCCGTTGATCGTCCGCGTCAGCGCGCCGCGAAAGCCCGCCATATGCGTGCCGCCATCCTTCTGCGGGATGTTGTTGGTGAAGGGCAGCACGTTCTCGTGGTAGCCGTCGTTCCACCAGAGCGCGGCATCGACCGTCACGCCCTCCCGCTCGCCGCGGATGACGATGGGGTTGCCGATCAGCGGCTGCTTCGAGCGGTCGAGATAGCGCACGAAGGCCTCGACGCCGCCCTCGTAGAACAGCTCCTCCTCCTTGACGTCGGCATGGCGCTGGTCGCGCAGCAGGATGCGGACGCCCGAGTTCAGGAAAGCCAACTCGCGCAGACGGTGCTCCAACGTCCCGTACTTGTATTCGATGTTCGTGAAGGTCGCGGGCGAGGCGTGGAATTTGACCCGCGTCCCCTTCTTCCCCTCGGACGGGCCGACGACCGTCAGCGATTGCACCGTCTCCCCCATCTCGAAGCGGGCGAAATGCTCGCGGCCGTCGCGCCAGATCGTCAGCTCCAGCCAGTCCGACAGCGCGTTGACGACCGAGACGCCGACGCCGTGCAGCCCGCCCGAGACCTTGTAGGCATTCTGGTCGAATTTGCCCCCGGCGTGCAGCTGGGTCATGATGACCTCGGCGGCGCTGACGCCCTCCTCGTGCATCTCGGTCGGGATGCCGCGGCCGTTGTCGGTCACGCTGACAGCGCCGTCGGCGTGCAGCACGACGCGCACGGCATCGGCATAGCCGCCCAGCGCCTCGTCGATGGCGTTGTCGACGACCTCGTAGACCATGTGGTGCAGGCCCGAGCCGTCATCCGTGTCGCCGATATACATGCCCGGCCGCTTGCGCACCGCCTCGAGGCCCTTCAGGACCTTGATCAACTCCGCGCCATAGGCGTTCGGGATCTGCTCGCTCTCTGCCACGTTCTTTCCGTCTTGTTATGGGCTGGCCGGCGGCGGCGCCCCGCATGACGCTGGGTCAACGCCAGGCCGACTCAGCTGGTTGCTATATAGGTACCCGCGCCGATCAGCGCACCGCCCGAGATCCGGTCGACGCGGCGCAGCATACGCGGCGTGCCGAGCAGCCGGCGCGCGCTTTGCACCGCCGCCGCCCAAATCAGATTGCCGGCAAAGGGCACGGCGGCGCTCATGGCGACGATGACGACGATGTCGAGCGGCGCCAGCGAGGCGATGTGGAAGAACGCCGGCAGCAGGCCCATGAAGAAGAAGATCGACTTTGGGTTGCCGAGGTTGACCAGCAGCCCCGCGGTGAAGGTGCGCCAGCCGTCGCGGCGCATCAGCGCCGGGTCCGGGCTGGCCGCCAGCGCCTCGCGCGGCCGGGCGATCAGCCGCCAGCCCATCCAGATCAGGATGCCGGCGCCGACATAGTGCAGCACCTGCATCATCTGGCCCCAGACCTCCGCAATGGCCGCCAGCCCGAAGATGGCCAGCAGCGGCCACAGCATGTCGCCGACCGCCACGCCTGCGGCCAGCGGCACGGCCGCGCGCATGCCCCCGGACAGCGTCCGGGCGATCGTCGCGACCACGACGGGGCCGGGGGTGGCGACCAGGATCGCCAGCGCCACCGCGTAGCGCACCAGATCCCAGGCGTCGGCGTTCATCATCCTCGCTCTCCGGGCTCAGGCCGCGTCGAGGACCGAGGCGCCCCCGGCCTCGCGCACCGCGACGCGGCGGGCCTGCGAGCCCCTCGAACAGCGCGTCGGAGGTGCTCGTCAGCCAGGCCTGGGCGCCGAGCGCCGCGATCTCGTCATAGAGCGCGCGCCGCCGGCCGCTGTCCAGATGCGCCGCGACCTCGTCCATCAGCAGGATCGGGGCGGCGCCCGTCGCCTCGGCCAGCGCCCGCGTATTGGCGAGGCAGAGCGAGATCAGCAGCGCCTTCTGCTCGCCGGTCGAGCAGGCGCGCGCCGGCATGTTCTTCTCGGCATAGACGGCATCGAGATCCGAGCGGTGCGGCCCCTCCAGCGTCCGTCCGGCGGCGGCGTCGCGGGCGCGCCCCTCCTCCAGCTGACGGCCAAAGGCGCCGGCGGCCTCGGCCTCGACGCTGTCCAGCTGGGCGGCCTCGGCGCCGTCTTCGAATCCTCTCGGAGAACCGGGCTTCCATCGAACCGAGAATAGAGAGGTCGGCCCTGGGAAACAATGACGGCGCGCACTGCGACGGGGACTGCGCCGCGCTCAGCCGGGCCAGCGCCTCGGCCCGGGCGCGCGCCATCCGCGCACCCGCCCGCGCCATCTGCCCCTCCAACGCCGCCAGCCAGGCCCGGTGGCCGGGGCGCTCCTTCAGCAGCCGGTTGCGCTCGCGCATCGCCTTTTCATAGGCCAGCGCCGTCTCGCCGTGCTCGGGCACAAAGCCGAGCGTCACGCGGTCGAGGAAGCGACGGCGGTCGCCCGGCCCCTCCGCCCAGAGCCGGTCCATCGCGGGCGTCAGCCAGACCTGGCGCACCAGCGCGCCCAGCGCCGTCTGGGGCGCCGCCTTGTCGTCGATGAGGACCGTCCGGCGCGTCGCCTCGGGCCCCTCGGCGGCCGTGACGATCTCCGACGAGCCCCCGGGCGTCGCGATCTCGGCCACGATCTTCCAGCCCAGCCGCTCCGGCACCCGGATCAGCTCCTCGGTCGCCGCGCGGCGCAAGCCGCGGCCCGGCACCAGCAGCGACGCCGCTTCGAGCAGGTTGGTCTTGCCGGCGCCGTTCGGCCCGAAGAACGCCACCGAGTCGCCGCCCGTCTGCAGCGCCGCCGTGCCGTACGAGCGGAAATGCGACAGGCGCAGCGACAGGATCGCGGTTTTTGTCATCGGCCTCGCGCCGGCCCCGCGGCGCCCGCCAGGATTAACCCCAGCAACCGCCGGTCACACAGCGTTAACAAAAAAGCCGTGCTAAAAGAGCTTCTTAGAAACCTTGCACGCGTGCAAGCCCCGCGGACCGTCAGACGCGCATCGGCATGACGACGTAGACGGCGCTGTCGTCATCGCCCTCGCGGACCAGCGTCGGCGCGTTGGGGTCGGCGAACAGGAAGACGGCGTTCTCGCGGTCGACCTGGCTCGCGATCTCCAGCAGATAGCGGGCGTTGAAGCCGATCTCCATCTCCTCGTCGCCATAGGCGACCGCCAGCTCCTCGGCGGCCGAACCCGCATCGGGCGAGTTAACGCTCAACGTCAGCTTGTCCTGCTCCATGGCGAGCTTGACGGCGCGCGAGCGCTCCTGGCTGACGGTCGCGACCCGGTCGACGGCGGCGGCGAACTCGGCAGCATCGACCTCCAGCCGCCGGGTGTTCGCGGTGGGGATGACCCGGCTGTAGTCCGGAAACGCGCCGTCGATGACCTTCGAGGTCAGCACCAGCCCATCGACGGCAAAGCGGATCTTGGTCTCGCTGACCGACACGGTGATCTTGGCCTCGTCGTTCTCCAGCAGCTTGCGCAGCTCGTTCACCGTCTTGCGCGGCACGATCACGCCCGGCGCGGTCTCGGCCCCCTCGGGCAGATCGGCGTCGATGCGCGCCAGCCTGTGCCCGTCGGTCGCGACGGCGCGCAACTTCCGCGCGCCGGCTCCATCGACGACGTGCAGGTAGACGCCGTTGAGATAATATCGCGTCTCCTCCGTCGAGACGGCGAATTTCGATTTGTCGAACAGCTGCCGGATGACCGGCACCGGCGCCTCGTAGGTGCACTGGTACTCGCTCGACGCCATCACGGGAAAGTCCTCGCGCGGCAGCGTGGCCAGCGTGAAGCGCGAGCGCCCGGCGGAAATCTCCAGCCGCCCCGTACCAGGATCGACCTTCAGCTTCAGCTGCGCGCCCTCGGGCAGCTTGCGGACGATCTCGTGCAGCAGATGCGCCGGCACCGTCGTCGTGCCGGCCTGCTCGACCATGGCGGGCAGTTCCTCGATCACCTCGAGGTCGAGATCGGTGGCGCGCAGCAGCAGGCGATCGCCCTCGGCCTCGATCAGCACGTTGGCCAGGATCGGGATGGTGTTCTTGCGCTCGACCACGCCCTGGGCCCGGCCCATGGCCTTGAGCAGTTGCGCCCTTTCGACGGTCACCTTCATGGCTGCGCTGCCCCCAACCCCGCGTTGCCCTGCACCCGCAGGGAGAGCCAGACTATATGAATTCGGGGTCCGATCAATCGTTCTCTCAGCGCAAAGCCCCAAGACGTTGGGGCATCACGCCAACTTCCGCACCCGGGCTCGCATCGGCCCGGTCAGCCGCCTTCCAGCTTGCGGCGCAGCAGCTCGATGTCCTCGTTCAGCTGGCTGTCGATGGCGCGCAGCTCCTCGATCTTGCGGATCGCGTGGATCACGGTGGTGTGGTCGCGCCCGCCAAAGCCGCGGCCGATCTCGGGCAGCGAGCGCGCGGTGAGGTTCTTGCACAGGAACATCGCCACCTGGCGCGGCCGGGCGACGGCGCGGGCGCGCCGCGCCGAGATCAGGTCCGTCATGCGTAGATTGTAGTACTCGGCCACCCGCCGCTTGATCTCGTCGATGGTGACCTTCTTCTCCGACGAGCGCAGCACGTCGGCCAGGCACTCCTGCACCATGTCCAGGTTGATCGGCCGCCCGACCAGCGTCGCGAAGGCGAAGAGCCGCGTCAGCGCGCCTTCCAGCACCCGGACGTTCGAGCTGATGCGCTGAGCCAGGAACTCCAGCACCTTGTAGTCGATGTGGATCGACGGCTCCTCGCGCATGATGCGCTCGGCCTTGGATTGCAGGATGCCGAGGCGCAGCTCGTAATCCGTCGGGTGGATGTCGACGACCAGGCCCCATTGCAGGCGGCTGGTGATCCGGCTCTGCAGCCCGTCGATCTGGTCGGGGCTGCGATCGGCCGAGATGACGATCTGCTTCTTCTGGTCGATCAGCGCGTTGAAGGTGTGGAAGAACTCTTCTTGGGTCGAATCCTTGCCGGCGATGAACTGGACGTCGTCGATCATCAGCACGTCGACGGCGCGGAACTGCTGCTTGAAGGTGATCGTGTCGCGGAAGCGCAGCGCCTGGACGAAGCGATACATGAACTGCTCGGCCGACAGGTAGAGCACCTTGCAGTCCGGCCGCGTCCGCGGGATCTGCCAGCCGATGGCGTGCATCAGGTGCGTCTTGCCCAGGCCCACGCCGCCATAGAGAAAGACCGGGTTGAAGCTCGCATCGCAGTGCTCGGCCACCCGGCGCGCCGCGGCATGGGCCAGCTCGTTCGGCTTGCCGACGACGAAGCTGTCAAAGGTGAAGCGCGGGTCCAGCGGCGCCGACTGCAGCGAATGGGTCGGCGGCATCTCCGGGGGCAGCGAGAATTCGACATCCGGCTCGGCCGCGGCACGCTCCGCCACCTGGACGGTCAGGCGGCGCACCTCGCGCAGCTGGGCCTGCAGATAGCGCAGCAGGTGCAGCCCGTAATTGCGCTCGACCCAGTCGGCGATGAAACTCGAAGGAGCGGTCAGCACGACAAGGTCGCGGCGGATCTCAGACAGGGCGACAGGCTGCAGCCATTTCTTGACCGGGTCGCGGCCGAGTTCGCGCTCGGCCGATTCTGTCACCTTCCGCCAGATCCCGGCGAGCTTGTCCGAGTTCGGGGCCCCTGCCCTCTCTCTGGTCGTGCATAATCTCCCCGTACATCTTTTCCTTGTCTCTGCTGTGGCGAATTTCTTTGGGGTCGCGGTGCGCCCGCTCAGCTCTGGCGCCAAGGCAGCCCATGCATCTTCCAGCCGTTCCGCGAGCCGCGATGCAGGCGATCGTCGAGATCTCCCTCGAACCCCTCCGCGACGTTCGTGCAGTGGACCGGGTGCCCCCGCGCCTCGCTTTCCGCGGCGACGGCGCGAGCCGCCGCCATGGACCGGGCGCCGGAACGGCAGATGAAGAACAGCCGGTCGGGCAGACTGCCCCCGGATTTGGTCAGCACCTCCTCGTAGAACTGCGAATTCGGCGCCATCGCCGGGAACGACACCCACTCGACGCCGAGCACGTCTTTGCCGAGAGCGGACAAGTCCGGCATCCCGGTGAACGTCCACTCGGCGCGCGTGCGCACGTCGATCAGGACGCTGTCGTGATCTTCGGCGAGAACGGAATGCGTTTCCGGCGGCATGAGCTCGTCAACAATGGATTTGCTCTTCGCCGGCATCCCCGGTCTCCCTCGTCCGCTTCGCGGCGTGCAATGAAATATTCACCCCGCCAGATTCGGCACAAGAGAAATCCGACCATCGGTCTGAACATTTTTCACCATTAAGAAGATCTTAATTGTTTTCCCGAAGTCGCGCATAAAACTACTGCCAACAAGTGCCGGCTAGCGCTTGCTGCTGTGTCATCGGGACTTCGAAGGAAGGCGCGTTGAACGATTCACGCCTAGATCAATGCTAGGCGAAGTTCCCGCTCGCCGGCAACAGGGCGAAAGCGAGAACATTACAGAAGTGCAACAATTGTTTGACAAATGCAGCAAGGGTGCCTGGCGGCTCCGCCAGGCACCCTTGCCATGCCAGCAAAGATGGCCGGATCAGGCGCTCATCGACCGGATGCGATGGCTGAGGCGCGAAACCTTCCGGCTGGCGGTGTTCTTGTGCAGCACCTGCTTGCGTGCGCCACGCATGATCTCGGGCTGCGCCGCGCGCAGCGCTTCGTGCGCCGCTGGCTGGTCGCCGGCGGCGATCGCCTCCTCGACCTTGCGGATGAACGTCCTGATACGCGAGCGACGCGCCTTGTTGACCGCCGTGCGGCGTGCCGTCTGGCGGACCCGCTTCTTGGCTTGCGGCGAGTTGGCCATGCCTGTTCCGTCTGTCTGATGCGTGGACCCGGATGGGGTGAAGGCGCGCACTTAACGGATTCGCCGGAGGGCGTCAACAGAGCGAGTCAGCGCCCGGTCAGCGCCCGGTCAGCGCCCAGTCAGCGCCGGTCGCCGACCGGTCACTGGCCCCGCGGAAGGGCTGCGAGCGCCGCGGTGAGCGAGCGGTCACGAGCCCCTGAACTGCGGGGTCCGCTTGTCGACGAAGGCCTCCATCCCCTCGGCCTTGTCCTCGGTCGCGAAAAGCGAATGGAAGACGCGCCGCTCGAAGCGCACGCCCTCGGCCAGGGTCGTCTCATAGGCGCGGTTGACCGATTCCTTGATCGCGATCACGGCCAGCGGCGCCTTCTCGGCGATCTTGGCCGCGGTCGCGATCGCCTCGTCGATCAGGTCGTCGGCCGGAACGATCCGGCTGACCAGCCCGGCCCGCTCGGCCTCCTCGGCGTCCATGAAGCGCCCGGTCAGGTTCATCTCCATGGCCTTCGACTTGCCGACGAAGCGCGTCAGCCGCTGCGTGCCGCCGATCCCCGGCATGACGCCCAGGTTGATCTCGGGCTGGCCGAACTTGGCGGTGTCGGCGGCCAGGATGAAGTCGCACATCATGGCAAGCTCGCAGCCGCCGCCGAGCGCATAGCCCGCCACGGCGGCGATGATCGGCTTACGGATGCGGTTGATCGCCGCCGTCTCGGCCTCGAAGAAGTCCTCGCGGAAGACATCGACAAAGCTCTTCGCCTGCATCTCCTTGATGTCGGCACCGGCGGCAAAGGCCTTCTCGTTGCCGGTCAGCACGATCGCGCCGACCTCATCGTCGGCGTCGAGCTTGGCGAGCGCTTGGCCCAGCTCGCGCATCAGCGTCATGTTGAGCGCGTTCAGCGCCTTCGGCCGGTCGAGCGTGATCAGCCCGACATGGTCGCGGGTTTCGACGGCGATGCAGGTATAGGCCATTGGAGGTCCCTCGCATGCGGCGATTCGGTCGCGAAGTCTGTCTCCGCGCGCGGGCGGGGTCGAGTCCGCTCGAACGGAGCCGCAAGGCGCGAGAGCGTTGGGGCGAGGCCTTCCCCCGGGTCAGGAAGCTGTCAGGAACAGACGGTCAGGCCGCGTCGGCCCGCCCGGACGCAGGCCTCGCGCGCCTCGACCAGCTCCTCGGCGACCTGCGCGACGAGGGTCTCCAAATGGTCGATCTGCGCCCGGATCTCGCCGGGATGCATCGTCGGCGGCAGGTTGGTGAAGCCCGCCGCGCGCCGCGCGTTGTCGAGCATCTCCGCCGCGCGCACGACGCGGTCGCGTGTCTCGGAATAGTCGTGCTGCGCTGCCATTCGCGATCCCGGGTCCTGCGTCTCGACGGCCGATCACTACCCCGGCATGGTTTCCGTCGGACTAATCGAACGTTCCCCGCGAAATGCGGTTCCGGGCGAGCACCTCTCCGACGCGCCGTCTGTGAGACCCAATTCAGTACGTCCGCGCGAGTCGTGGTAAAATTCTCCCGCATGCGTTGATCGTCCGCATGCCTTTCGCTCAGGGAGAAGCAACCGATGGCGAAGCATCATGGAATGGCCGAGCTGAAAGGCCTGGCCTCGTATTGCAGGCGAGGACACCAGCACAGCCGCGACGACCGCTTCGGCCGCATGTTCCCGCAGCTCGCCCCGGCCTATGCGTCGGCCGAGGTCCTGCGTGCGCTCGGCCGGCCCGGCGGGCCGATGGACGGCGGCCTGGCGCACGAGCGCACCGACACCGTGCCGGTCGGCCACGTCTTCTTCGGACAGTTCGTCGACCACGACATCACCCTCGACGTCAGCTCCAGCCTGACGCGCGTGAACGACCCTGGCGCGACGCCCAACGCGCGCACGCCGACGCTGGACCTCGACTCCATCTACGGCGCGGGTCCCGAGGCCCACCCTTACCTCTATCACGGCGCGCCATCCGGCCCGTTCGCCGCCGCCAAGCTGATGACGGGTGCCGACGCGCCGTCCACCGGCGACGCCGCCGCCGACGCGCTGCGCGCCCACGACCTGATGCGCGCGCCGCAGGGCGTGGCGATCATCGGCGACCACCGCAATGACGAGAACCGCGTCATCAGCCAGATCCAGCTGGCGATGATCCGCTTCCACAACCTGATGTGCGACGAGCTGCACGCCGGCGGCAGCGGGGCCTCGGGCGCCGAGCTCTACGAGCACGCCCGCCGCGAGGCGACCTGGCACTACCAGTGGTCCGTCGTGAACGATTATCTTGTCACCATGTGCGGCGGCGCGGTGGTCGGCGACATCCTTGCCTGCGGCCGGCGGTTCTTCTGCCCGGTCGAGGCGCACATACCCGTCGAGTTCGCGGTGGCCGCCTACCGGTTCGGCCACTCGATGGTGCCGATGAAGCTGCGCACCCGCCAGGGCGGGCACGAGCACGAGCTCTTCGGGCCGGTGCTGGGCGAGGGCTTCGCGCCGGTAACGGACCAGGCCTCGATCGTCGACTGGACGACGCTTTTGTTCCACCCCGGCGTCGACGAGGACGATGTCCAGCGCGCCGAGAAGCTCGACACCATCATGGCCGGCGACCTGCTGCAGCTGCCCTTCGTGGCACCTCCGGGCGAGAGCTCGCTGGCCACGCGCAACCTGCTGCGCGGCAACAGCTTCCTGCTGCCCGGTGGCGACAAGGTGGCCGAGGCGATGGGGCGGCCCAGCGGCGAGATCGAGGACGTTGTCAAGAAGGTCGAGGACCTCTCCGCCGGCGCGATCACCGAGGGCGTGCCGCTCTGGCTCTACGTCCTGGCCGAAGCGGGCGAGATCGGCCGCGAGACGCGGCCCGACAAATTCGACAAGGGCGAGGGACTCGGCCCCGTCGGCGGCCGCATCGTCGCCGAGGTGATCATCGGCCTGCTCGAGCTCGACGAGCGCAGCTATCTCGGCAGCAACCGCAACTGGCTGCCGCGCCCGGAATACGACACGATCGGCAAGATCGTGGCGGCCGCCTCGCCGGCCGTCTGAGCCCTGCGGATCCCTGGGGCCGCGCCGTCTCGGCCGCGGCCCCTCCCCTCCCCTCCCCCTCCCCGGTCCTATCGCTGGCAGCGCGAGCAGTAGAAGGTCGAGCGGCCGGACTGCACGATGCGACGCACCGTTCCGGGGCAGCCCGGGGTCTGGCAGGCAGCGCCCTCGCGGTCATAGACGCGGAAGGCGTGCTGGAAGTAGCCGAGCTCGCCATCCGTGTGGCGATAGTCCCTCAGCGACGAGCCGCCCGCCGCGATCGCGTCAATCAGCGTCGCCCGCACCTCGGCCGCCAGCCGCTCGACCCGCGGCCGCGAGATCGTAGCAGCAATCCGGCCCGGATGGATGCCCGCCCGGTGCAACGCCTCGCAGACATAGATGTTGCCGAGTCCGGCCACCGTCCGCTGGTCCATCAGCACCGCCTTGACCGGCGATTGCCGCCCGGTGAAGGCGACGGCCAGCGCCGCGCCGTTGAATTCATTGCCCAGCGGCTCGGGCCCCAGCCCCGCCAGATGGGGATGCGCCGCCAGCTCGGCCGTCGGCCACAGATCCATGGCGCCGAACCGCCGCGCATCGTTGTAGGTAATCGTCGCGCCCCGGTCGGTCGTGACGACGACATGGTCGTGCTTGGCGTCCTTGCCTGCGGCATGGACATAGTCCCCCAGCACCACGCCGGCCCCGCCCGCATCGCCCTCGCCACCAGCTCCCCCTTCCCCCGCCGGGGGGAGCGCCGGGGAGGGGGGGGCGCCGCCCGCGACCAGCACGCGCCCCGACATGCCCAGATGCACCATCCACGTCTCGTCTTGGTCGAGGCCGATCAGCAGCCATTTCGAGCGGCGCCCGACCGCCTCGACGCGCCTTCCCGTCAGCCGCGCGGCAAAGCGCGCGGGCAGCGGCCAGCGCAAATCCGGCCGGCGTTGCTCGACATGCGCCAGCACGCGGCCCCGCAGCACCGGCTCGAGCCCGCGTCGCACCGTCTCGACCTCCGGCAGCTCCGGCATCCCGCTCCCTCCCGCAGCGCCTCATCGGCCCAACTATGCACCGCCCTGCGGGCAGGCAACGTATGCATCCCGCGCTTTCGGCAAGGGTGACGCAGACGGTTTCACTTTCCGGCGGCCGCGTTATGTTCGCCGCCATGATGAAGCAGCCCCCAGACGAGACCACCAACGAAACGGCCGACGAGCCTTCTGACAAGCACCCCGGCGACCCCGCCGGCGCGCCCAACACGCATT
This sequence comes from uncultured Alphaproteobacteria bacterium, assembly GCA_963822985.1. Classification (GTDB taxonomy): domain Bacteria; phylum Pseudomonadota; class Alphaproteobacteria; order Rhodobacterales; family Rhodobacteraceae; genus Thermohalobaculum. The sequence continues at coordinate 358,859 of CAWGJU010000010.1, forward strand.
TCGGCTATCAGGAGATCCCGGAGGCGGAAAAGGCCGGCCGGGTGCGCGGCGTCTTCTCGTCCGTCGCCGGCCGCTACGACCTGATGAACGACCTCATGTCGGGCGGAGCGCACCGTCTGTGGAAGACGGCCCTCGTCGACTGGCTGGCGCCCCGGCCCGGCATCCGGCTGCTCGATCTCGCCGGCGGCACCGGCGACATCGCCTTCCGCGTGCTCGACCGTGTGCGCGGGCAGGGCGAGGCGACGGTGTGCGACATGACCGAGGAGATGCTGGCCGAGGGCCGGGCCCGCGCCGCCGCTCGCGGCCTGCCCGTCGACTGGGTTCGGGGCGACGCCATGCGTCTCCCTTTTGTCGAACGCAGCTTCGACGCCGTGACGATCGCCTTCGGCATCCGCAACGTGACCCGGCCCGAGGCCGCGCTCGCCGAGTGCTTTCGCGTGCTCCGCCCCGGCGGCCGTTTTCTCTGCCTCGAATTCGGCCAGCCCGCCGTGCCGGCGATCCAGTGGCTCTACGACCGATACTCGTTCGACGTGATCCCGGCGCTCGGCCAGGCCGTTACCGGCGACCGTGCCTCGTACCAGTACCTGGTCGAATCGATCCGCCGCTTCGCGGACGCCGAGAGCTTTGCCCGCACGGTGGCCGAGGCCGGCTTCGGCCGCGTCCGGAGCCGCACCCTCAGCTTCGGAGTCGTCGCGCTCACCTCCGGCTGGCGTCTTTGAGCCTGCCGCTGTGAACCCCGAGCCGTGAGTCCCGAACAGTGAGCCCCGAACTGTGAGCCTCGTCCGCGCGCCCTACCACCTCTGGCGCCTTTTCCGCACGGGGGCCACCTTCGAGCGGACGGGCGCGATGGGCGACATCCTCGACGCCTTCGGCGTGCATGGCTGGCCGCGCTTCGCCTTGCGAGCGCTGGCCTGGCCCGTTGGCACCTTCGGGCGCGTCGGCGACCCCTCGCTGCCCCCGGTCGCCCGCGCGCTGCAGTCGATGGGGCCGGCCTATGTCAAGTTCGGCCAGGTGCTCTCGACGCGCCGCGACATCGTCGGCCCCGAGCTCGTCGCGCAGCTCCGCTTCCTGCAGGACCGGCTCCCCCCTTTCCCGCTGGCCCAGGCCGTCGCCGAGATCGAGTCCGAGCTCGGCCCCGAGATCTGGCAGCGCATCGGCGATCTCGGTCCCCCGGTCGCCGCCGCCTCCATCGCCCAGGTGCACCCTGCGACCTGGCGGCCGACGGGCGAGAAGGTCGCCGTCAAGGTGCTCCGCCCGGGCATCCGCCAGCAGTTCCGGCGCGACATCGCCGCCTTCCACTTCATCGCCGCCACGATCGAGCGGCTGGTGCCGCTCTCGCGGCGCCTCAGGCCCACGGCGGTGGTGCGCCATTTCGAGGGCGTCGTCACCTCCGAGCTCGACCTCAGGCTCGAGGCGGCCGCTGCCAGCGAGTACCGGCACAACACGATCGAGGACCCCAAGCTGCGCATCCCGCTGGTGCAATGGGAGGGCACCAGCCGGCTCGTCCTGACAATGCAGTGGGTCGAGGGCACGCCGGTCGACCCCGAAGCCCTGCGCGCCGCCGGCCACGACCTCGCCGAGCTCTCCCGGCACGTGATGCGCACCTTCCTGATGCACGCGCTGCGCGACGGGTTCTTCCATGCCGACATGCACCAGGGCAATCTGCGCATCGCCGCCGACGGCACGCTGATCCTGCTCGACTTCGGCATCATGGGTCGGCTCGATGCCGTCACGCGCCGGCATTATGCCGAGATCCTCTACGGCTTCCTCACCCGCGACTACCGCCGCGTCGCCGAGGTGCATTTCGAGGCCGGCTACGTGTCGCCCGAGCGCGACGTCGACGCGTTTGCCCAGGCGCTCCGCGCGATCGGCGAGCCGATCTTCGGCCAGGATGCCGCGCACATCTCCATGGCGCGCGTGCTCGCCTACCTGCTCGAGACGACCGAGCAATTCGGTATGGAGACGCGGACCGAGCTGATCCTGCTGCAACGCACGATGGTGGTGGTCGAGGGCGTCTCGCGCACGCTCGACCCGCTGGCCAATGTCTTCGAGGCGGCAAGGCCGGTCGTCGAGAACTATATTCGCGAGAACCTCGGCCCGCGGGCCCTGGTGCGCGACGCGGCGCAGACGATGCTGATCCTCAGCCGGCTGGGGACGCGAATGCCCGGACTGGCGAACGAGCTCCTGATGCTCGCCGAGGAGGCGCGCACCCGCCGCTCGCGCCCCGGGCTCCAGGTCGAGGCGCGCGTCCGGATCTGGCCCTGGGTGCTGCTCGGAATCACCTTCGGCGGGATCAGCGGTTTCCTGCTGGGCGCGCTCTAAAGGCAGTTGGGAAGCCGACCGAATTGTCCGGACGGCGCCGTCATGCACGCGCAGGCGCAGGCGGGACTATGCCATTGGGCCAAGCAGACCCCGGTTCCGCGAGGATGACGGCAGTGGACCGTCGAAGCCGCCGCGCTCGCAGACAGGTTCGAGGCGCCGGCGACGACCGCCCGGCATCGGCCGGGCGGTCGTCGTACGGGCGGTGCTCAGGCGAACTGCAGCGCGCTGCCGCGGCTCTCGCGGCCAGCGATCAGGGCCGCCGGGCCCCTCGGCCGCGCCGGCGCGCCGACCGGCCGGCGATAGACCTGCAGCTCGTATTCGCCGCGCTGGATCCCGGCGCGCCGGCGCAGCCGGTCGCACATCTCGTCGTTGACTTCCCAGAGGCAGGCGCAGATCTCGCCATCGGGTTCGGTGCGCCGCCCGATCACCTCGGCCGGCCAGCCGCAGGCGCGGAAGACGCGCACCATGTGCGACGCCGTCACGCCGACATAGAACTGGATGCCCGCGCGCAGGCCCAGCTGGCACCCGGCCCACATCAGCGCCGCGGCGTTCCTGCGGCTGTCGGCGCCGCGCTTGGCGATGAAGAAGCGCGTGGTCTCCCAGATCAGCGGGCTCTCGATCTCGACGCCGTCCGTCAGGTCAGAGAAGTGATCGGCGATCATCGTGCGGCCGGTGGTCGGCAGGACGCGGCTCGAGCCGAGATGGCCGCCATTGGCGTCGCGCAGGATCACGTAGAGCGGGTTGAGTAAATCGTATTCGTCGACTTCACGACCCAAAGCATCGAGCGCCAGATTCCAGCCTAGCGCCTCCTTGAACTGGGCACGGCGGTCGTAAAACATCTCGTTTGCAAGTTGCGGTAACTCGAAGAGGTCATCACCATAGACGAGAGTGAACATTTCCGTCCGCCTTCTGCAAGCTCTAATGGCGGAGTGTTTTGGAACAAGATGTTTAATATTCCGTTCAATTGCCGCACAACAGCATTACGGCGACCCGGGATGGCCCGGGTCGGGGCGGCAGAAACCGATCTGTCTCGCCGCGCTAGGGGCGGCTCACTGTCCGTCGGCGTCTAGGTCGGCGGTATGATCCCTCTATGCGCCGCGAGCGCGACTGCGTGCGGAATGTTGAGCGCGCACAGCTTGTGCCGCGCGCTGTCGATATAGACCCGGAACGTGTTCTCCGAGATCCCAAGCTTCTCGGCCGCCTGCCCCCGGCTCAGCCCGGCCGCGATCATGCGCAGCGCCTCGCGCTCGCGAACAGACAGCGGCCGCGTCGGCGCCGCCTCCTCGTGCCCCGCCAGCTTGAGCACGCGCTGGTGCGTGAAATGGGCAAGCAGCATGAAATCGGTCCGATGCTCCCTCAGCAGCTTGTGCCAGTCGTCCCGCGAGCAGGTCTTGTTGATCGTGAAGATCGCGAACTGCCCGGACGGGCCGCGTACCGGCACAGTGTAGCCCTGGTTGCCGATGCCGAAGGCGTTCGCCTCCTCGCGGAAGCCGTGCCGGTCCGCCTCGCCCCAGTCCAGATCGCCCCAGTCGAGGGGGTCGAAGCTCGCCGACGCCCCCAGCACGACCGGATCGAGGTTGAAGAACTTCTCCTCGATGTACCGGTTCATCCACTCGGCGGAGTAGGACATGGCCGCAAGCTGGCGCCCGGATGCGAGGAGCACCCCGTCCACCTCCGGCAGCCCAGCGACGTGCCGGTCCTGGCGCGACCGTGCCTCGAGCCCCAGCGACATGGCGACGTAATGAACATGGTTCACTTCGTAAGTGGACCGAATCGCCTCAATGGTATCGCCGAACAACTCCAGCTGTGGCAGGCTCGACAGCTTCTCCAGGATCGCATTCAGCCGATCTGACATCTACCGTGCCCAAGTCTCTCAGTTCGCGACCGTGACTTTCTTCGGCGGCGATCAGGATGGCGACGTCCATTTCTTCCGCCAGCGCGACCATACCGCTCTTGGCCGCCATCTCGCGGATCGAGACGAGGACCTGGACGAACCAGTCGTGCATTGCCACACTCCATCAATCTTCGTTAATAGGCCGTTAATTGCCACTGCTTCTAGAGTGTCGAATTTTAACCGTTTTACCATTCGCCATTTTCGTCTCCCCAGAAACTGCGAGGCAGGCCGGGCGAGCGGGCGGACAAAATCCACCCTTGCAAGCGCGCCGGCGCCCGATCTACACCGCCGTTGCGGGTTTCTGGCTGAACCGCAGGCGGGGCCAAGTCATGCAGGGCAAGCGCATCCTCCTGATCGTCGGCGGCGGCATCGCCGCCTACAAGTGCCTCGAGCTGATGCGCCTGCTGCGCAAGGCGGGCGCCGCCGTCACCCCCGTGCTGACGCGCGCCGGCACGGAGTTCGTCACGCCCCTCTCGCTCGCCTCGATCGCCGGCGAGAAGGTCTATGCCGACCTCTTCAGCCTGACCGACGAGGCCGAGATGGGTCATATCGAGCTGAGCCGCGCCGCCGATCTGGTGGTCGTCGCGCCCGCCACCGCCGGGCTGATGGCCAAGATGGCGACAGGCCAGGCTGACGACCTCGCCTCGACGCTGTTGATGGCGACCGACAAGCCCGTGCTGATCGCGCCCGCGATGAACGTCCGCATGTGGCTGCACCCCGCCCTGCAGCGGAACCTCGCCACGCTGCGCGCCGACGGCATCGCCATCGTCGGCCCGAACGAGGGCGACATGGCCTGCGGCGAGTTCGGCCCCGGCCGCATGGCGGAACCGGCCGAGATCCTCGACGCCATTGCGCTGCGCCTGCCCCAGACGGGGCCGCTCAAGGGCCGGCGCGTCATTGTGACCTCGGGGCCGACGCACGAGCCCATCGACCCCGTGCGCTACATCGCGAATCGCTCCTCGGGCACCCAGGGGCTGGCGATCGCCACCGCGCTGCGCGATCTCGGCGCCGAGGTAGCGCTGGTCACCGGCCCCACCGCCTTGCCGCTGCCGACCGGCGTCCGCGTCGCCAAAGTGGAGACGGCTGGCCAGATGATGGCGGCGGTCGGCGACGCGCTGCCGGCCGATGCCGCGGTTTTCGCCGCCGCCGTCGCCGATTGGCGCGTCGCCGCCCCGTCCGAGCGCAAGATGAAGAAGGACGGCTCTGGCACCATCCCGCCGCTGCAGCTGGTCGAGAACCCTGACATACTGAAGTCGATCGCGCACCTCCCGGCCGACCGGCGGCCGGGCCTCGTCATCGGCTTCGCCGCCGAGACCAACGATCTTGTCGAGAACGCCAAGGCCAAGCTCGCCGCCAAAGGCTGCGACTGGATCGTCGCGAACGACGTCGGCGAAGGGACGGGCGTGATGGGCGGGCCCGAGAACACCGTGACCCTGATCACACGCGCCGGCGCCGTCGAGGAATGGCCGACGGCCTCCAAGGCCGCCGTGGCGGGCCGCCTGGCGGCCCGCATCGCCGAGGCGCTCGGCCGGAGGGAGACCCCATGACCTCGACCCTCGGCATCCGCAGGCTGCCGAACCACGATCCGGCGCTGCCGCTGCCGGAGTACGCCACCGAGGGCGCCGCCGGCATGGACCTGCGCGCCTGCCTGGCGCTCGACGACCGGCGCCACGGGCTCAGGCTACCCACCCTCGGCCGGGCGCTGGTGCCGACCGGCCTCGCGGTCGCCCTGCCGCCGGAGCACGAGGGCCAGGTCCGCCCCCGCTCGGGCCTCGCGGTGCAGCACGGGATAACGGTGCTGAACAGCCCGGGGACCATCGACGCCGACTATCGCGGCGAGCTCCGCGTGCTTCTCGTCAATCTCGGCGCCGAGATGACGACGGTGCGGCATGGCGAGCGCATCGCCCAGCTGGTCGTCGCCCCCGTGGCGCGCCTGCGCCCCGTTGCGGTCGAGGATCTCGACGCGACGCCGCGCGGCGCCGGCGGCTTCGGCTCGACGGGGACGGCCTGAGATGCTGCGGCTCTCGCGCAAGACCATGCTGGCGCTCGAGGCCGTGCTCGATGTCGCCTACAACGCCCGGCCAGACCCGGTGCAGTCTAAGGACATCACCCGCCGCCAGGGCATTCCCCAGCGCTATCTGGAACAGGTGATGCAGCAGCTCGTCCACAAGGGCATCCTCAAGGGCGTGCGCGGGCCCCGTGGCGGCTACACGCTGGCGCGCGAGCGGCGCAAGATCACCGTGGGCGACATCGTCCGAGTCGTCGACCAGCTCGACGCCGAGGCCGAGAGCGACCCCGTCAGCCAGGCCGAGCTCGGCGAGAAGGTGATCGCGCCGCTGTGGGAGGAAACCCGCGACGTGGTGCTCGAGCGGCTCGACAAGACCACCATGCAGGACCTCTGCGACCGTGCCCGCGAGCTCGGCGTCGCGCATGGCGTGAAGGAAGCGCCCGATTTCAACATCTGACGCGGGCATCACCGCGGGAGCGAGACGAGATGACCCCGACACCGCCGCGCGGCCGCATCTATGACGACATCACCGAGACGATCGGTGCGACGCCCCTCGTCCGGCTCTCGCGCCTCGCCGCCCAAGCCGGCGTCGAGGCCGAGATCCTTGCGAAACTGGAGTTCTTCAACCCCATCGCCTCGGTCAAGGACCGGATCGGCGTCGCGATGATCGAGGCGCTTGAGGCCGATGGCCGCATCGGCCCCGACACCGTGCTGATCGAGCCCACCTCCGGCAACACCGGCATCGCGCTCGCCTTCGCCGCGGCGGCCAAGGGCTATCGGCTGATCCTGACCATGCCCAAATCGATGTCGCTCGAGCGGCGCAAGATGCTGGCGCTGCTCGGCGCCCGGCTCGAGCTGACCGACCCGGCGCTCGGCATGAAGGGCGCCATCGCCCGCGCCCAGGAGCTTCACGCCGAGATCGCCAATTCGATGATCCCCCAGCAGTTCGAGAACCCGGCCAACCCCGCGATCCACATGGCCACCACGGCCGAGGAGATCTGGGCCGACACCGGCGGGCACCTCGACGTCTTCGTCTCTGGCATCGGCACCGGCGGCACGATCACCGGCGTCGGCCGCGTGCTGCGCGAGCGCGCGCCCGCCTGCCGCATCGTCGCCGTCGAGCCCGAGGACAGCCCCGTCCTCAGCGGCGGCACGCCGGGGCCGCACAAGATCCAGGGCATCGGCGCGGGCTTCGTCCCGGCCATCCTCGACCGCGCGCTGCTCGACGAGGTGCTGACCGTCGCCAACGAGACCGCCTTCGAGCACGCGCGCCTGCTCGCCCGCACCGAAGGCATCCCCGGCGGCATCTCGTCGGGCGCCGCCATCGCCGCCGCGCTCGAGCTCGCCGACCGCGACGGCATGAGGGGCAAGCGCCTCGTCGTCATCCTGCCGAGCTTCGCCGAGCGCTACCTCTCGACCCCGCTCTTCGACGGCCTCTGATCGGCCCGTCTCGCGCCCGCTCGTCACCGCCCGGCGCGACCGAGCGACCTCTCCGCCGCAGCACCCGCGCGCCGAGTCTCTCCGGCTGCCGTCGGAGGATCGGCATCATTTCGTTGCCGCCGGCCGCGGCGGCAGTACTCTAACCGCGTGACCGAGCTCGCCTTCGTCCTCCTCTTCACCGTCGCCGGCATCGCCGCGGCCCTCCTGGCCCGCCGCGTGGCCGGCGACCTGCCGGTCGTCCGCTGGCTGACGCTCGCCTTCCTGCTGCTCGCGGCCGGCAATCTGGCGCTCACGCTCTGGCGCATCATCGCGCGGGACCCGGGCGGCGCCGCCCAGGTCGCCCGCATCGTCCTCGCGGTCGTTCTCCTCGCCTGGGGCTACCGTTTCCTGCTGCGCCGGATCAGACGCATGGTCGAGCGGCGCCGCCCGTGACGCCGCCCGCTCGCCCGGCCTTCGAGCTCGTCGAGCCCGATGACGCCGTCTATCTCGAGATCGCCCGCCGCTTCGACGCGCACAACCGCGCGCTGTCGGACTGGCACTGGACCGCCTTCAGCCTGGTGCTGCGCGAAGCCGGCCTCGTCCTCGCCGCCGGACGGGGCGTCACGAATATGGGCCTCGTCGAGATTCGCGGCCTCTGGGTCGAGCCCGCCCTGCGCGGCCGGGGCATCGGCAGCGCCCTGCTCGCCGCCATCGAGGCCGAGGCCCGCCGGCGCGGCTGCAGCCGCGCCGCGCTCGACAGCTACGGCTTCCAGGCACCGGCCTTCCACGCCGCGCGGGGCTATCGCGAATGGGGCAGGCTCGACTATCCCGGCGGCACGAGCCGGCACTATTTCGTCAAGGACCTCTGACGCCCGCCCCCTCCGCGCCAATGGCCGCCGCGCCGTCCTCCGCCGCGTGCAGCGGCACCACCGCGTCGCCGAGCGCCACCCAGCCCGGCCGAACCACCTCGGCCGTGATCCCGCCATGGCCGCGCACCGCGGTGAACCCGCCTGGGCCCAGCGCCTCCTCCATGCGCGAGCAGGGCGCGCACAGCCCCGTGCCGCGCAGCACCGCCGTGCCGATCCGGAAGCTCGCCTTGCGCAGGCCCAGCAGGTTGATGCCGGCCACCGCCAGATTGCGCCGCAGCGTCTCGGGCGCGACCGCCTCCAGCCCCGCCAGCGCCGCGATGACGGCCAGGTGCTCCCATTGCACCAGCGTCACCGCCCGCTTGCCCGGCCGCGCGTGCCGGTCCCCGCCCAGACCCGCCGGCATGACCTCGGACCGCTCGACCGCCAGCACGGCCGCGCGGCGCGCGGGCCGCACGCCGATCCACCGCACCTCGCCCGGCCGCGCGTGCCGGCCGAGCAGCCGCTCCAGCGCCTCGCCCGCGGGAACCGCGCCGCCGCCCGTGCCGTTCATCCCAGCAGGAGCCCGACGATGAGCAGCCCGAGCCCGAGAAAGGCGGCCCCGATGGACGCCGTGTGCGCGAAGACCAGGCGAGCGAGCTCGGCGCGCACATCGCTGTCGGGCACGTCGCCGCGGCGCAGCATGGCGGCGCGGCGAATGCACCAGGCCAGCCCGGCCAGCCCGGCCAGGCTCAGCAGGCTACCTATGACGACGAAAGCGGCCATGCGCCGCCTTACCCAAGCCGGCGCCCGGGCGCCAGCGCCGCGTCGGCAGCGCCGATTCCTGCGGCACCGGCCCCGCCCGCTACGCCACGCGCAACGCCACCCGCAATCGGGGACTCGACCGGCGCCCCGGTCGCACCTACATTGCATCCAACGCCTATGGAGTGTGACATGGCCTTCGCGATCTTCGCTGCTGCTGCCACCGCGGCCCTGCTCGCCGCCCTCGCCGCCCGCCCCGAGCCGCGGCGCATCCCGGTCCGCGCACGCGACCGCCGGCCGCCCCGCCGCTGAAAGAAGGGCGCAGGGCGCAACGGCGCGCGCAGCCCGGACGGGCGAACACGCCAGGCGTCTCGTTTGCCGGGCCGGCACGCGGTAACCTGGATCGACACCAACTCCGCTAATCTGGCTCGGCGTCAATCTGGCTCGGCGTCAAGGAAGGGCGCGACCACCTCGCGCGTCTCGGCCGACGGTACCACGGGCACGATCTCGAACCGGGCGCCCAGCCCGCGAAAGCCTAGGATCCAGGCCTGCAACGTCCGCGCATCGTCGGTGCGCATCAGCTGGAAACAGCGCCTGAACCCCGGCTCGATCCACGAATTGACATACTCCAGCCCCTCGGGCAGCCCGCGGCCATGCGCCCGTATGTGCCGGTAGATCGGCACCATGTCGTCGCGCTCGAAGGTCTCGATCACCATGAAGAGCATTGCCTCGCGCCCCCTTTCCGTCGCACGCCTCGCAGCATCGGCCTGACAGCATTTGAAGGGGCCCAGCGGAAAGCAAGCCATGTTCAGCGAGGAGGAGCTCGAGCGCTACGCCCGCCACATCGTGCTGCACGAGATCGGCGGCCCGGGCCAGCAGCGGCTGCGCGCGGCACGCGTGCTGGTGATCGGCGCCGGGGGCCTGGGCTCGCCCGCCATCCTCTACCTCGCCGCCGCCGGCGTCGGCACGATCGGCGTCGTCGACAATGACGAGGTTTCGCTCTCCAACTTGCAGCGTCAAGTCCTGCACGGAACCGACGAGGTCGGTCGTCCCAAGACGGCCAGCGCCGCCCGCGCCGTCGCCCGCATCAACCCGCACGTCACCGTCGCCGAGCATGCCCACCGACTCGAGCCGGCCAATGCCGACGCGCTGATCGCCGCCTACGACCTCGTCATCGACGGCTCGGACAATTTCGGCACGCGCTATCTCGTCAACGCATGCGCCGCCGCGGCGCGCCGCCCGCTCGTCTCGGCCGCAATGGGCCGGTGGGAGGGGCAGATCTCCGTCTTCCGCCCCTGGGCCGGCGGCCCCTGCTACCAGTGCATCTTTCCCGAGCCGCCCGAGCCGGGCCTCGTGCCCGCCTGTGCCGAGGCGGGGGTGCTCGGGGCGCTCGCCGGCGTCATGGGCGCCATGCAGGCGGCCGAGGCCGTGAAGCTGATCACCGGCGCCGGCCAGCCGCTCGACGGCCGGCTGCTGCTTTATGACGCGCTGGGCGCCGAGATGCGCACCATCCGGCTGGCCAAGCGCGCCGATTGCCCCGTCTGCGCGAGCGTCTGCGCCGCGCTTTGACCTTGATCAAGGCCACGGCGCGCCGGCCAGCCTAGTGGTGGGGGCATGGATCTCTCCGCCCTGCTCGCGCGCCGCGCGCCCCGCTACACCAGCTACCCGACCGCGCTCCAGTTCACGCCTGCGATCGGCCCCGCGCAGGCCCGCGACTGGCTCGGCGCCCTGCCGCGGACCGAGCCGCTCTCGCTTTACCTCCATGTGCCCTTCTGCGCCGAGATTTGCTGGTACTGCGCCTGCAACATGAAGCTCGCCCGCGCGCGAGGCACCGCTTGCGCGACTATGCCGCCGCGCTGATCGACGAGATCGCGCTGGTCGCCGACGCGCTGCCGGGGCGCATGGCCGCGGCGCGCATCCATTGGGGCGGCGGCACGCCGACCTCCATGCCGGCCGATGCGTTGCGCGATGTGATGTCCGAGCTCGGCGCGCGCTTCGACCTCGCGCCCGACGCCGAGATCGCCTTGGAGCTCGACCCGCGCACCTTCGCGCCGGGCATGGCCGAGATGCTGGCGGGCTTCGGCGCCACCCGCGTCTCGCTCGGCGTGCAGGAGTTCGACGCGACCGTCCAGGCCGCGGTCAACCGCATCCAGCCCTTCGAGACGGTGCGGGCCACTGTCGAGGCCTGCCGCGCCGCCGGCATCGCGGGCGTCAATTTCGACCTGATCTACGGCCTGCCGCACCAGACGAGCGAGACGATTGCCCGCACGATCGACCGCACGCTTCAGCTCCGCCCGGACCGCATCGCACTCTTCGGCTATGCGCATGTGCCCTGGATGGCCAAGAGCCAGCGCCTGCTGCCCGAGGCGGCGCTGCCTGACGGCCCGGCCCGGCTCGCCCAGGCCGAGACGGCGGCGCGGCTCCTGTTCGAGGGCGGCTATGTCCGGATCGGGCTCGACCATTTTGCCCTGCCCGGCGACGGGCTCGTCGCGGCGCAGGGCCAGGGCCGGCTGCGCCGCAACTTCCAGGGCTATGTCGACGACGCGGCCGGGGCGCTGGTCGGCCTCGGCGCCACGGCCATCTCGGCGCTGCCGCAAGGCTACCTGCAGAACAATGCCGAGACGGGCGCCTGGGGCCGCGCCGTCGCCGCCGGCATCCTGCCCGTCGCGCGCGGCGTGGCGTTCACCCGCGAGGACGGCGTCCGAGGCGAGGTGATCGAGCGGCTGATGTGCGACCTCGCCGCCGACACCGCGGCCATCGCCCGGGGCCACGGTTTCGCCCGGGACCATTTCGCGGCCGAGCTCGAGGAATGCGCGCTCCTCGCCGCCACCGGCGTCGCCGAGGTCGAGGGCACCACCGTGCGGATCACCGAGCGCGGCCGCCCGGCGCTCAGGATCGTCGCCTCCGTCTTCGACGCCTATCTCGGCGCCGAGCAACAGCCGCGCCACTCCCTCGCCAGCTAGGCGTGGGGCCCGCTCAGTCCCCGATGCGGATGTCCACCCAGACCAGCCTGTGATCCGAGCTCGCCCGCTCGCGCCCGCGCTCGGCGACCAGCCGCGCCAGCGGGTCGTCCGGCGCGGGCCAGAACACCCCTGCCCCCACGATCTCGAGCCTGCGCGAGGGCAGCACGAAGTCGACCCGCATGTTGCCGGGCGCGCCCCCGTCTCGGTCATCGCGCCAGTCGGCCGTGTCCAGCGCCGGGTCGCCCGCCTGGCCGGCATTCGCCCCGCCCTGCGCCGCCGCGGCCGCCGGCCCGCCGGCGCTGGTTGGGCGCGGATCCTGCAGGCGCGGATGGTCCAGCAGCGCCCGGATCGCCTGGCGCCGCCCGTCGCCATCCTCCGGGTCGAGGTTCAGGTCGCCCAGCAGCACGACCGCCGCCTCCGGCGCCAGAGGCGCCGTCTCGCCCGCGTCGTCGGGCAAGGCCGTGCCGTCGAGATACGCGGCCCAGAAGCCGATCTCGGCCGCGTTGCGCAGCCCGTTCCGGTCCTCGGGCCCGTCGAACACGGGCGGCGTCGGATGGCTCGCCAGCAGGTGCAGCGCCCGCCCGCCCGGCAGCTCGACCGTCACGTCCCAATGGCTCTTCGAGCTCAGCGGCAGCGCCTGCCAGACCGCCTCCGGCCAATAGGGAGTGCCGTCGGCGTTCAGCGGCGCCTCGGCGCCGGGCAGCGCGGCCCAGGGCAAGGTCCGGAAGGTGCGCGCCGACCCCAGCGCAAAGCGCGACAGGATCGCCATTCCGTACTGGCCGGGAAACCGCCCGAACCCCAGCGCATCGCCGGCCCCCATCGTCTTGCCGTCGCCGTCGAGGTCGTGCCCGCTGGGCACGCCGGTGTTGGGCTCCGCCGCGAACAGGTGCGGATAGTCGAGCCCCGGCAACCCCTCCACTCCATCGGCCAGCAGGGCGGCCAGGCGCCCGAGCGCGACGCCGTCGGGATCATGGTCCAGCTCGTTCAGCAGCAGCACGTCGGGGCGCACCCGCAGCAGGATCTCGGCCACGGCCAGGACCTGCGGGTCGCGCTTGGCGATGTCGCTGGCCAGGACGCCCGCGCCCTGGCGCACGAGGCTGGCGTTGAAGGTGGCGATCCGGACGGTCCCCGCCGGCTTCTCGGGCATCGGCTGGGCGAGCGCGAGCGCCGGCAGCAGGGCCGGCAGCAGGATAGCCGCCGCGAACAGCGCGACCCGCCCGCCCAAAGACCTATCGCTTCGGTTGCGGGATGCCTGCGGTACCCGCGTCATACGCTTGCGGTACGCCCGGTCCCCGCTATCCGCCGGCGGCGTCCAGCCATGGCGTATGCGCCCGCCGACGCTCCTCATGCGCGGCGATGTGCTCGTGCTTCTCCAGGCTCAGCCCGATCTCGTCCTGCCCGTTCAGCAGGCAGTGCCTGCGGAACGGGTCGATCTCGAAGCTGATCTCGCCGCCATCGGGCCCGGTGATCCGCTGCGCATCGAGGTCGACCGTGATCGTCGCGTTCGCGCCGCGCGAGGCGTCGTCCATCAGCTTGTCGACATCCTCCTGCGGCAGGACGATGGGCAGGATTCCGTTCTTGAAGCAGTTGTTGTAGAAGATGTCGGCAAAGCTCGGCGCGATGACGCAGCGGATGCCAAAGTCCAGCAGCGCCCAAGGCGCGTGCTCGCGGCTCGACCCGCAGCCGAAATTCTCGCCAGCGACCAGGATCTTGGCGTTCCGATAGGCCGGCTTGTTCAGCACGAAGTCCGGGTTCTCGGAGCCGTCGTCGAGATACCGCATCTCGGTGAAGGCGTGCTTGCCCAGCCCCGTGCGCTGGATCGTCTTCAGGAACTGCTTGGGGATGATCATGTCCGTGTCGACATTGATCATGTCCAGCGGGGCGGCCACCCCGGTCAGCTGGGTGAACTTTTCCATTCGGCAGATCCTCCTTGGCGGCGATAGAAAGCACGCGCGCCCCGGCCATGCAAGGCCGGCACACGGGTCAGGGGGCCTCGCGATGGGCGCCAGGGCGGCGTCCGACCGAGCAGGGCTCGCACGGACGTTGCTCCAAAAGGGGACGTACATTGGGTCAGCGGCAACCGGCGGCGACCCGCTCGAGTTCGGCGGCCGAGCCGCGCAAGGAAAAGTCGAGGGGACCGCCGTCCGACGTCGAAAGCGAGAGCAGGTTCCCGGCGCGCAGGCGCCGCCAGAGCGGTTCGCCGGTCTGCAGCGGCGTGCGGACATAGACCAGATCGTCCTTCAGCGCGTGACCCTGCATGTCGCGCTCGACCGCCTGGCCGTCGACATCGATGCGCCCGCGAAACCCAGGGTCGTCGGCAGCGAGCCCCGTGCCGAGCACGCCCAGCGCCAGCGTGCCCTCCTCACACAGGACGACCGCGCAGAGGATGTCCTCGCCATCGCGGCAGATGCCGCTGCCAGTGCCGAGGCTTTCGGCCACCGGGCCCCAGCGGGGCTCGGGAACCTCCTGCGCGGCGGCCGCGAAGGCCGCCAGCCCGGCCGCGGCCGCCGCCGCCAGACGCATCAGAGCGTCCGCACGTCCGTCAGCCGCCCCGTGACCGCCGCCGCCGCGGCCATTGCCGGCGAGACGAGATGCGTGCGCCCGCCGCGGCCCTGGCGCCCCTCGAAGTTGCGGTTCGAGGTTGAGGCGCAGCGCTCGCCGGGGCTCAGCTGGTCGGGGTTCATGCCGAGGCACATCGAGCAGCCGGCCAGCCGGAAGTCGAACCCGGCCTCGGTCAGCTTCTGCAGCAGCCCCTCCTCCTCCGCCTGGCGGCGAACGAGACCCGAGCCCGGTACGATCATCGCGCGGATGCCCTCCTTGACGCGGCGGCCCTCCATGACCTTGGCGACCTCGCGCAGATCCTCGATGCGTCCGTTGGTGCACGAGCCGATGAAGACCGTGTCGATGGCGATCTCGCTGAGCGGTGTTCCCGGCGCCAGCCCCATGTATTTCAGCGACCGCGCGGCCGCCGCCTGCTTGCCCGGATCGGCAAACGCCGCGGGATCGGGCACCTGCCCGGTGATCGGCAGCACGTCCTCGGGGCTGGTGCCCCAGGTCACGACCGGGGCGATCTCGGCGGCGTCGAGCGTGACGACCTTGTCGTAACGCGCGCCCTCGTCCGAGCGCAGCGAGCGCCAATGCGCGACGGCCTCGTCCCACATCGCGCCCTGCGGCGCCTTGGGTCGGCCCTTGAGATAGGCGAAGGTCGTCTCGTCCGGCGCGATCAGCCCGGCGCGGGCGCCGCCCTCGATCGCCATGTTGCAGACGGTCATCCGGCCCTCCATCGAGAGGGCGCGGATCGCCTCGCCGCAATACTCGATGACGTGGCCGGTGCCGCCGGCCGTACCGGTCCTGCCGATGATCGAGAGCGTGATGTCCTTGGCCGTGACGCCGGGCGGCAGCGTGCCCCGCACCTCGACCTTCATGTTTTTGGACTTCTTCTGCACCAGCGTCTGGGTCGCCAGCACGTGCTCGACCTCGGACGTGCCGATGCCGTGCGCCAGCGCGCCAAAGGCGCCGTGCGTCGCCGTGTGGCTGTCGCCGCAGACGATGGTCATGCCGGGCAGGGTCAGGCCCTGCTCGGGCCCGATGATGTGCACGATGCCCTGGCGGACGTCGTCGACATCGTAGAGCTCGATGCCGAATTCGCGGCAGTTGTCGCGCAGCGCCTCGACCTGGATGCGGCTCTCCTCCTCCTTGATGCCCTCGAGCCGGTCCATGGTCGTGGCCACGTTGTGGTCCGGCACGGCGATCGTCGCCTCCGGCGCGCGGACGCGGCGGCCGGCCAGGCGCAGCCCTTCGAAGGCCTGCGGGCTGGTCACCTCGTGGACGAGGTGGCGGTCGATATAGAGCAGGCAGGTGCCGTCATCGGCCTCGTGGACGACATGCGCGTCCCAGATCTTGTCGTAGAGCGTCTTCGCAGTCATGGAATGTCTCCTCCGCGGCTTTCCTACCGCCGGGCGCGAGGGCGGGCAAGGGATGGCGTCGATCTTGCGGCGGGCCAGGTGGCGGGCGGCATCACGGCCGGGCGATCTCGCACGCCATGAGGACGGCGTCCTCGCGCCCCGGCGCCCCCTGATAATAGCCAGGGCGCCGCCCGGTTTCGGCGAAGCCTGCCCGGGCGTAGAGGCGGCGCGCGGCAGCGTTGGAGGCGCCGACCTCGAGGTGCAGGCGCAGCGCATTCGCCGCGGCGGCTTCGTCCAGGCAGGCGGCGGCCAGCCGGGCGCCAACTCCCTGGCCGCGCGCCGAGGGCAGCACGGCAAGCGTCAGGATCTCGGCCTCGTCGGCAACGATTCGCAGGACGGCGCAGGCCAGCGGCTCGGCCGCATCGCGGACCAGAAAGGCGACGGTACCTGCCAGGGACAGCGTTGCGGCGACGCTGTGCGCGTCCCAACGCTGGCTCGGCGCGTCGAAGGACCCGACAAGCACGCCGGCAATCGCGCCGCTGCCCTCGCGCGCGGTCTGGCCGACCAGCCGCTCGATCACGCGTCGAGCAGCGGCGGCGGCGCCTCGCGGGGCGGGGCGGCACCCGCGTCGCGGAGATAGAGCGGCGCCGGCCGCGCACCGGGCTCGCGGCCCGCCGCCAGGCGCGCAATCACCGCCGGGTCCGGCAGCGCGTCGGGCAAAAGCCCGCCAGGCCCTATGAGCAGGCTGCCCGCGGGAGGCGCCCAGTCCGGCCCGACCAGCCGTGCCGGCGAGTCTGCCTGACCCGCATGGTCGAACGCCTGCACATAGCTGGCGTCGCCGGGGCCGGCCACGCGCACCGTGCAGGCGCGTCCGGCGGCCGCCTCGGCGGCCATCGCCTCAAGGCGGCTGATGCCGATGGCCGGGATGCCGAGGCCGAGCGCCAAGCCACGCGCGGCGGCGATGCCGACCCTGATGCCGGTGAACGATCCCGGCCCGGTGCAGACCGCGATTCGGCTCAGCTCGGGATAGCCGATGCCTGCCTCGGCGAGCGCGGCCTCGATCATCGGCATCAGCGCCTCGGCATGGCCGCGCTCCATGCCTTCCTCTCGCCGGACGACCCGCGCGTCGGAGAGGACGGCGACCGCGCAGCGGGCGCCGCTGGTGTCCATGGCGAGGATCACGTCCCCGGAGGCCCTGCGATCCGGAGGCCCCGCGATCAGAACCCGACGCCGACGGGGCGAACCTCGGTCACTTCGGGGATGTAGTGGCGCAGAAGGTTCTCGATGCCGTGCTTCAGGGTCATCGTCGAGGAGGGGCAGCCCGAGCAGGCGCCCTTCATGTGGAGATAGACGACGCCGCGCTCGAAGCCGTGGAAGGTGATGTCGCCGCCATCCTGCGCCACCGCCGGGCGAACGCGCGTGTCGAGCAGCTCCTTAATCTGGCCGACGATCTCGGCGTCGGGCCCGTGGTGCTCGGCATGACCCCCGCTCTCGGCCGCGCCCGGTTCGCCGGCGGCGCCGGCCAGCACGGGCTCGCCCGACTGCGAATGCTCCATGATCGCGCCCAGGATCGCCGGCTTGATGTGCGCCCAGTCGACCGTGTCGTTCTTGGACACCGAGACGAAGTCCGGGCCCAGGAAGACGCCGATCACGCCTTCGACCGCGAAGATGCGCGCCGCCAGCGGCGATGCGGCGGCCGCCTCGGCGCTGGGGAAATCGGCCGACCCGGCTTGCATGACGGACTGGCCCGGCAGGAACTTGAGCGTCGCCGGGTTAGGGGTGGCTTCGGTCTGGATGAACATACGGGCCTCCTTGGGATAGACCGATAGATGACCGTTGCAGTCGGGAAAATCAAAAATCATTCTAAACTGCCCGGCCGCCTTCGGCATGGCCTGGCTGACCGGCACACGCCGGGGTGGTCGTGGGGCCGGAGGGCGAGGCGCTTGCCTTCGATTGCCCGTGCAAGCTGTTGGTCAAGACGTGCCGCTGGAGCGTCCACATTTGAACGTCGGCTGGCCCAGCTGCACGGCTGAGCTGCACGCAAATTCCTGATTTGGCCTCGTCGACGCCACCCCGCGGTACGTGAGATATTGCGACCTCGTTCAGGGGGAGTCGCCGTCATGCTGCGCCGAATGCTTGCCGTGCTCTGCCTTTTGCTCGCCGCATCGGCAGGCTGGGCCGACGACGCGGTTCCCGACCGCCGGGTGGTCAGCGTCACCGGCCAGGACTTCTATGGCGGCGACATCGGCTCGATCTTCGACACGACCTTGTCCGGGTGCCAGTCCACCTGCCTGCGCAACCCCGCCTGCACGGCGCTGACCTTCAACACCAAGGCGGGCGCGTGCTTTCTCAAATCCGGCGTCGAGCGGGTCGAGCCCTTTGCCGCCGCCGTCTCGGCTCGCATGGTCGAGACGCCGCAGGCGACCCGCGAGCTGGCGACGGCGCGCGCCGCCGAGCTGGGCTTCCTGCCCGGTGGCATGCTCGACCAGGCGCGCGAGCTTGCGGCGACGCTGGGCGGCCGGGTCGCGGCCGACCGCGGCGTGGCGGAGTCGCTTGCCGCCGGGGCGGCAGCCGAGCTGACGGGTGACCTGTCGGCGGCGGCGCAGGACTATGCGGCCGCCGTGGCGCTGGCGGATGACGCGGACGGCTGGCGCGATCTGGCGCGCGTCTGGCTGGCGCTGGCGGACGCGCCGGACCAGTCGACCCCGGGGCAGGAAATGCCGCCCGAGCAGCGCGACCGGCTCGGGCGCGAGGCCGCCGCCAGTGCGCTCAACGCCTACCTGCGCAGCGAGAGCAACGCGGCCGGGGCCACGGCGCTGCAACTGCTCGCCCGCACGCTCGAGCAGCGCGGCATGGGGCGGGAGATGATCCCGGCGCTCCGCCTCGCCCAGCAGCTCGAGCCGCGGCGGGAGACGGTTGAGCTGCTGGATTACGCCATCTCGAAGTACGGTTTCCGGGTCGTCGACCATTCGGTCAATTCCGAGCCCGCAAGTCCCCGCATCTGCGTCGCCTTCTCCGAGCCGCTGGCCGAGGCGGGCGTCGACTACGCGCCTTACCTGCGCGTCGAGGATCACCCCGACCTGCCCGTCGAGGCCGAGGGCACGCAGCTCTGCGTCGAGGGTGTCGCTCATGGCGAGCGCTACAGCCTGGCCGTCCGCGAGGGGCTGCCCTCGGCCGAGGGCGAGACGCTGCGCCGGACCGTTCAAATCGACGCCTATGTGCGTGACCGCTCGCCCTCGGTTCGCTTCGTCGGCCGGGCCTACGTCCTGCCGCGCAGCGCCGAGGCATCGATCCCCGTGGTGACCACCAATCTCTCCGAGGTGCAGCTCGGCATCTACCGCATCGGCGAGCGCAGCCTCGTGCCGGCGATCGACGACGACCTCTTCGACCGGGCGATCGGCCAATGGACCGAGGACCGCTTGCGCGACCGCACCGGCGAGGCGATCTGGACGGGCACCGCGCAGGTCTCCGGCCCTGTCAACGCCGATGTGACGACGGCCCTGCCGGTCGGTGAGGCGATCGGCCAGTTCGAGCCCGGCGTCTATGTGATGACCGCGCGCGTCCCCGGCCGGGGCGAGGCCTGGGAGGACGCCGCGACGCAGTGGTTCATCGTCACCGACCTCGGCCTGGCGTCGATGAGCGGCGCCGACGGGGTGCACGTCTTCGTGCGCGCACTGTCCGATGCCGCGGCGGTCGAGGGCGCGAAGGTCCAGCTTCTGGCGCGTAACAACCAGGTGCTGGGCGAGGCGGCGACCGATGCGCGCGGTTTCGCGAGCTTTGGCCCCGGATTAGCGCGCGGCAGCGGCGGCAACGCCCCCGCCTTGCTCACGGCCGAGCTGGCGGGCGATTTCGCGTTTATGGACCTGACCAAGCCGCCCTTCGACCTCAGCGACCGCGGCGTCGAGGGGCGGCCCGCGCCGGGGCCGGTGGACGTCTTCGCGACGACCGACCGCGGGGTCTACCGCCCAGGCGAGGTGGTCAACATGACGGCCCTCGCCCGCGACGCCGAGGCCGAGGCGATCCCCGACCTGCCGCTGACGGCCGTGGTCACGCGGCCGGACGGCGTCGAGTACCGACGCGCCGTCCTGCCCGACCAGGGCGCCGGTGGCCGAGCCTATGCGCTGCGCCTCGGCGACGGCGTCCCGCGGGGACGCTGGTCGGTGAGGCTCTACACCGATCCCAAGGCCGAGCCCGTGGCGCGCGCGGCCTTCCTGGTCGAGGACTTCGTGCCCGAGCGCGTCGACTTCCAGCTCGACGCGACCGAGGGGATGATCGCGCCCGGCGCGCCACCGGTCGTCAGCCTGCAGGCGCGCTATCTCTACGGCGCCCCTGCGTCTGATCTGCCCGTCGAGGGCCGGGTCGAAGTCGCGAGGGCGGACGGCATCCCCGGCTTTCCGGGCTTCCGCTTCGGCCTCGAGGACGAGCAAATCGGCACGCGGGTCGAGCCGCTGCCGCCGCTGACCACGGGCGCCGACGGCACGCTCGCCTTCACGCTGCCTGTCCCGCAGGGCGAACCGGTGACGGCGCCGCTGCAGCTGACCGCCCTGGTCCAGGTGGTCGACGGCTCCGGCCGCCCGGTCGAGCGCACGCTGACGCGGCCGCTGGCATCCGAGGCGCCGAAGATCGGCGTCCGGCCGCTCTTCGAGGGCGCGGCCGACGAGGGCTCCAACGCCCGGTTCGAGATCGTCGCCGTCGGGCCAGGCGGTCAGCAGATCGCCATGCCTGAAGTCGCCTGGACGGTCTCGCGCATCGACCGGCAATGGCAGTGGTACGAGATCGATGGCAATTGGAACTACGAGCCGATCACCCGCCGCGAGCGCGTGGCGAGCGGCACGGTTGCGCTGGCCGCTGACGGCCGCGCCACGGTCGAGGCGCCGGTCACCTGGGGCGAGTACGAGATGAAGCTGGCCGCCACCGGCGAGCCGCAGGCCGCCGCCAGCCTGAAGTTCAGCGCCGGCTGGTACCAGCCGAGCGCCTCCACCGACACGCCGGACGTGCTGGAGATCGGCCTCGACCGGGAAGCTTACGCCGTCGGCGACACGGTCGAGGTCCGGCTGAAGCCGCGCTATCCCGGCAAGCTCCTGCTCGCCGTTGTCGATAACCGGCTGATCGAGACGCGGGTGCTGGACGTCGAGGCCGGCGAGACCACGGCCGACTTGACCGTCACCGAGGCTTGGGGTCCGGGCGCCTATCTCACCGCGACGCTGGTCAGGCCCATGGACGTCGCGGCGGGCCGCAACCCGGCCCGCGCGCTCGGCCTCGCCTGGGCGGGGGTGGATCCTGGCGCGCGCGAGCTCTCGGTCGAGGTCACCACGCCCGACCGGGTCGCGCCGCGCGGGCCCTTCGAGGCGGCCGTGCGCGTCGCGGGCGCCGCGCCGGGCGAGGCGGCCTATGTCACGCTCGCCGCAATCGATCTCGGCATCCTGAACCTGACCGGCTTCGAGCCGCCGGCCCCAGAAGACCACTATTTCGGCCAGCGGGCGCTCGGGGTCGAGATGCGCGACCTCTACGGCCGGCTGATCGACGGCTTTGCCGGCGTGCGCGGGCGGCTGCGCCAGGGCGGCGATGCCGAGAGGGCGCGGCTGAAGGCGCCGCCGCCGACCGAGGAGCTGGTCGCCTTCTTCTCGGGCGTGGTCCCGGTCGGCCCTGACGGCACCGCGCGCGCGAGTTTCGATCTGCCGGACTTCAACGGAACCGTGCGGGTGATGGCGGTCGCCTGGACCGACAGCGCCGTCGGTCATGCCGCCAAGGACGTGCTGGTCCGCGACCCCGTAATCGTCTCCGTCGCGCTGCCGCGCTTCCTCGCCCCCGGCGACGAGAGCCGCTTGCTGATCGAGCTCGCCCATGCCGAGGGGCCGGCCGGCGAGACGAGCGTCGTCGTCGAAAGCGACGGCGGCATCGCCATCCCGGCCGACGCAGCCCGCCAGAGCGTTACCCTGGAAGAGGGGCGGATCGAGCGCATCGCGCTGCCCCTGACGGCCGTCGAGATCGGCGATCCGCGCTTGCGCATCCTGACGACGACCCCGGCGGGCGAGGCGCTGACGAAGACCGTCACCCTGCCGGTCCGCCTGAACGACCCCGAGATCGCGCGCCGCAACCGGATCGAGCTCGCGCCCGGCGGCCGGCTGGTCGTTGACGCAGGCACCTTCGATGGGCTCGAGCCGGGGACAGGGCACGCCACGCTCGCGGTCGGCCCGGCGGCGCTCTTCGACGTGCCGGGGCTGCTGTTCGCGCTCGACCGCTACCCCTATGGCTGCAGCGAGCAGCTCGTCTCGGTGGCGATGCCCTTGCTCTATCTCGGCGAGGTCGTGGCGGCGATGGGGTTGACCGCCGATGCCGACATTCCCGAGCGGATCGCAGACGCCATCAGGGGCGTGCTCCAGAACCAGACGGGCAGCGGCGCGTTCGGCCTCTGGCGGCCGGGCGAGGGCGACCTCTGGCTCGACGCCTATGTCACCGACTTCCTGGCCCGCGCAAAGGCGCAAGGCCACGCGGTCCCCGACCGGGCGATGCAGGCGGCGCTCGACAATTTGCGCAGCGCGCTGTCCTATGCCGGCGATTTCCAGGATGGCGGCGAGGACATCGCCTATGCGCTGATGGTGCTGGCCCGCGAGGGCATGGCCTCGATCGGCGACCTGCGCTATTACGCCGACGCCAAGGCCGGGGACCTGGCGACGCCCATGGCAAAGGCCCAGCTTGGCGCGGCGCTCGCCGCCTATGGCGAGCAGCGCCGGGCCGACGCCATGTTCCGCCTGGCAGCCGACCAGCTCCGCACCCAGGCCGGCGAGGACCGCGGCTGGCGGCCGGACTATGGCTCGCGCCTTCGCGATGCCGCCGCGGTGCTGGCGCTGGCCGCCGAGTCGCGCTCGGATGCCGTCGACGCCGGCCGCCTGGCGGCGGAGGTGGCCGCGGCGGCCGAGGGCCCGACCTCGACGCAGGAGAAGGCCTGGCTGCTGATGGCCGCCCGCGCGCTGATGGGCGCCACCGCCGGCGACATGACGCTCGATGGCGCCCCTGTCGCCGGCCCGTTGATCCGGCTTGTGGACGCGCAGGCGCTGGGCGACGGCAGCGTGGCCGTCGAGAACGCCGGCACGGCGCCCGTCCCGGCGGTGCTGACCACCTGGGGCGTCCCCGTCGAGCCCATTGCGGCCGGCGGCAACGGCTATCGCATCGAGCGGGCCTGGTACACGCTTGACGGCCAGCCGGTGTCACCCGACACGGTCGAGCAGAACACCCGGCTCGCCGCCGTGCTGACCGTGACGGCCGAGACCGACCGCGAGGCCCGGCTGCTCATCGACGACCCGCTGCCGGCCGGGATCGAGATCGACAACCCGAACCTGCTCCGCTCGGGCGCGATCGCGGCGCTCGACTGGCTCGATTCCGAGGACGAGGTCGCGATGTCCGAGTTCCGCGCCGACCGCTTCCTGGCGGCGCTCAACCGCGACGAGGCGGGCAGTTTCCGGCTGGCCTACATCGTCCGCGCCGTCTCGCCCGGCCGCTTCCACCACCCGGCGGCGATCGTCGAGGACATGTACCGGCCCGAGTTCCGCGCCTGGACCGATACCGGCCGGGTCGAGGTGGTGCCCGGGGCGCGGTGATGCGGCTGCGGCGCGCCATCGGCCGGCGGGACCCTGGATCTTTCGATAGAACCTCCCCCCAGCCCCACTCCGAAACGGAGGCGGGAGGCGAGCCGCACCGCTCGGCCCGGACCGCGACGGTGGCGCGACGGTCGAGCGGGCTCACCGACGGTGCCGCTGGCGCCTCCCCCTCCGCTTCGGAGGGGGACCGAGGGGGAGAGATGCGTCGCTGGCTTTGTGGCGCCATCATCGCCGTCACGGCCCTGGCGGTGCTCGGCTCGGCCGCGCTCGACCGGTGGATCGCCACGGCGCCGTTGCCGGATTTGGCGCCGGCAGTCTCCACCACCGTGCTCGACCGCGAGGGGCAGCTGCTGCGCGCCTATCAGGTGGCGGACGGCCGCTGGCGCCTGGCAGTCGAGCCGGCCGAGGTCGACGGCGGCTATCTCGCCCAGCTGATCGCCTACGAGGACCGACGGTTCTACCGGCACCCGGGCGTCGACCCGTTGGCGATGGGCCGGGCCGCCTGGCAGGCCCTGTGGCACGGCCGCGCCGTCTCGGGCGCCTCGACGCTGACCATGCAGGTGGCGCGCCTGCTGCAGGAGAGCCCGACCGACACGGCCGGCGCCAAGCTCGCGCAGATCCGGCTGGCCCTGGCGCTGGAGCGCCGGCTGGCCAAGGCCGAGATCCTGCGCCTCTACCTGACGCTCGCCCCCTTCGGCGGCAATGTCGAGGGCGTGCGTGCCGCCAGCCTCGTCTGGTTCGGCAAGGAGCCGCGCCGCCTGACCCCGGCCGAGGCGGCGCTGCTGGTCGCGCTGCCGCAAAGGCCCGAGGCGCGCCGGCCCGACCGCTATCCCGATGCCGCGCGAGCGGCCCGCGACCGGGTCCTCGCGCGCGCGGTGGCCGAGGGCGCGCTGGCCGAGGGTGACGCGCTCGCCGCCCGGCGCGAGCCGGTGCCGACCGAGCGCCGGCCCTTCCCGGCGCTGGCGCCGCACCTCGCCGACCGGATCGTCGCGCAGGCGCCGGCCGCGGCGGTGCACCGCCTGACCCTGAGCGCCGGCCTGCAGCGCCGGCTCGAGGCGCTGGTCGCCGATCGTGCCGGCGCCCTGCCGCCCGGCGCCTCCGCCGCGCTGCTCGTCGCCGACCATGCGACGGGCGAGATCCTGGCCAGCGTCGGTTCGCCCGGCCTGCTCGCCGCGGACCGCTCGGGCTGGATCGACATGACGCAGGCCGTGCGTTCGCCCGGCTCGACGCTCAAGCCGCTGATCTACGGGCTCGCCTTCGAGCTGGGCCTGGCGCATCCCGAGAGCCTGATCGACGACCGGCCGATCACGTTCGGGCACTGGACGCCGACGAATTTCGACGACGACTACCACGGCACGCTCAGCGTTCGCGAGGCGCTCCAGCGCTCGCTGAACGTACCGGCGGTGACGCTGCTCGACGCGGTCGGGCCGGCCCAGCTGCTCGCGCGGATGCGCCGGGCGGGCGCTCCCGGCCTGCTGCCGCCCGGCCGGGCGCCGGGGCTCGCCATCGGCCTCGGCGGCATCGGGCTGAGCTTGCGCGAGCTCGTGCAGCTCTACGCCGCGATCGCGCGCGGCGGCGAGGGCATCGCCCTGCACCACGGTCCCGAGCGACCGCCGGCGCCGGGCGCCCGCGTTCTCGCCCCCGGCGCGGCCTGGCAGGTCGCCGACATCCTGGCCGGCGCGCCGGCCGCCATGGCATCGCCGGCCGGGCAGATCGCCTTCAAGACGGGCACTTCCTATGGGCACCGCGATGCCTGGGCCCTCGGTTTCGACGGCCGCTACGTCGTGGGCGTCTGGGTCGGGCGGCCGGATGCCGCCGCCGTGCCCGGCATCACCGGCATCGCCCAGGCGGCGCCGCTGCTCTTCGAGGCCTTCGCGCGGCTCGGGCCCGCGCCGGTGCCGCTGCGCGCACCACCCCCCGACGTGCTGACGGTCGGGCAGGCCGGGCTGCCGCCCCCGCTCCGGCACGTCCGGGCGAGGGGCGGCGGCAGTGGTCCGATCGGGCCCGAGATCATCTACCCGCCGGATGGCGCGCGGGTGGACCTGGCCGGTGGCATGCCGCTCGCGGTCAAGATCCGCAACGGCGCGCCGCCCTTCACCTGGCTCGTCAACGGCAGCCCGGTCGAGACCGGCGGCATCGACCGCGAGATCGCGACCGCCGCGGCGCGCGGCTTCGTCTCCATCGCCGTCATCGACGCCGGCGGCCGCGCGGCGCGGGCGCAGGTCACCGTCGAGTAAACCCAAATCCGATCAGCCGGACCCGGTCGCGCCTTCCGCCAGCGCCAGCGCCTCGATCACCACATCCGCCCAATCGCGCGGCCGCTCCTGCGGCAGGTTGTGGCCGGCGCCCGGCCAGATGTGGTGCCGGTGCGGTCCCGTGAACCGCCGGGCATGGTGCTGGGTGGTGGAGCTGACGCCGTCGGCGGCGCCGTCGACCGTCACCGCCGGCACCGTGATCGGCGGCTGCGCCGTCAGCCGCGTCTCGATATGGGCCACGGCCGGGTCGCCCGGCACCAGGCCATAGCGGTGGCGGTAGGAGTGGATGACGACCTCGACGAAATCGGGATTGTCGAACGCCTCGGCCGAGCGGGCGAAGGTCTCGTCGTCGAAGCTCCATTCGGGCGACCACATGCGCCAGAGCAGCTCGGCCAGCTCGCGCCGGTTCGCCGCCAGCCCGCGCCGGCCGCGCTCGGTGCCGAAATACCACTGGTACCAATAGGCGGCCTCGCGCTCGGGCGCCTTCGGCTCCCAGGACCGGGCGATGTCCTGGACGTTGTAGGAATTGCCCGAGACCAGCGCCGTTACCCTCTCCGGCCAGAGCGCCGCGCAGATGCAGGCGGCCCGCCCGCCCCAGTCATAGCCGCCGAGCACCGCCCGCTCGACCCCCAGCGCGTCCATCAGCGCCAGCATGTCGGCGCCGAGCGCCGCCTGCTCGCCCGAGCGCGGCGTCTCGGGCGAAAGGAACCGCGTCCGGCCATAGCCGCGCAGCCAGGGCACGATCACCCGCGCCCCGGCCTCGGCCAGCATGGGCGCCACCTCGGCATAGGCGTGCGCGTCATAGGGAAAGCCGTGGCCCATGACGCAGGGCCAGCCATCCGCCGCGCCATACTCCAGATAGGCGGCCTCGAGGACGCCCGCGGTGATCCGGTGGATCTTCACCCGATCCGCGCGCGCTGCTCGATGGCGCCGAAGATCGAATGCCCCTGCGCGTCCTTCATCTCGATCCGCACGGTGTCGCCGTCGCGCAGGAAGGGCGTCTTGGGCCCTCCCTCGCGGATCGTCTCCACCATCCGCAGCTCGGCCAGGCAGGAATAGCCGCGCCCGCCCTCGTCGACCGTGCGGCCCGGGCCGCCGTCCGGATCGCGGTTCGACACGGTGCCCGAGCCGATGATGCTGCCGGCGCCGAGCGCCCGGGTGCGCGCCACGTGCGCGATCAGCGTGGGGAAGTCGAACGTCATGTCGTCCTCGGTCCGCGCCCGGCCGACCGGCTGCGCGTTCAGGTCGACGGCGAGCACGCCGGCGAGCCTGGCCCCGTCCCAGGCCTCGCCCAGCTCGTCCGGCGTCACGGCGACCGGCGAGAAGCTGCCGGCGGGCTTGGACTGGACGAAGCCGAAGCCCTTGGCCAGCTCCGAGGCGGCCAGGGCGCGGAGCGACACATCGTTGGCGAGCATGACCAGCCGGACCGCCGCCGCCGCGGTCGCCAGGTCGGCACCGCGCGGCACGTCGCCGGTGACGACGGCGACCTCGGCCTCGAAGTCCAGGCCCCACTCCGCGTCAGCGCAAGGGATGTCGTCGCGCGGCCCGAGAAAGCCGTCCGAGCCGCCCTGGTACATCAGCGGGTCGGTGCGGAAGCTCTCCGGCATCTGCGCGCCCCGCCCCTGACGAATCAGCTGGACGTGGTTCACATAGGCCGAGCCGTCGAGCCATTGGTAGGCCCGCGGCAGGGGGCTCATCGCCGCGCGCTCGCGAAAGCGCTCGGCCCAGATGGCGCCGGCCTCGAGCGTCCGCGACAGCGCCTCGAGCTCGGGCGCGACCTGGTGCCAGTGGTCGAGGGCGTGCTGCAGGGTGGGCGCGATGCGCTCGGCATCGGCGCAGCGCGTCAGATCGCGCGAGACGACGACGAGCCGGCCGTCGCGCGTGCCGTCGGGCAGGGTGGCGAGCTTCATCGGCGCCTCGTCGGGTGCCGCGTGTCGGCGGGTGCGTCCATGCTGTTCCCCTCGCTGGAGCGAAAACTACTCTAAGGCGAGAATCCGCGAAGGGGAGAGGAAAACGCGCTGATCGGTCGGCGCCGTCCATCGGGGACCATCGAGGGCGCATTCGTGCCGGCGCGTATGCTAGTCTCCGCATCGGCGGCGGCGGCCCAGGCAGTGCGAGGCAGACGGTGAACACCTCTAAAAGGGTCGAGCGGCGGCTCGCGGCGGTGCTTGCCGCCGATGTGGTCGGCTTTACCCGGCTGATGGGGATGGACGAGGCCCGGACGCTGCGCGAGTTGATCGAGCTGCGGCAGGCCGTCTTCTCGCCCATCGTCGCCGAGCAGCGCGGCCGGATCGTCAAGCTGATGGGCGACGGTGCCCTGGTCGAGTTCCGAAGCGTCGTCGACGCGGTGAACGCGGCCGTCGCGATCCAGCGGGCAGTGGCCGCGCGCAACGAGGGCTCGCCACCCGATCGGCGGATCGAGCTGCGCATCGGCGTCAATCTTGGCGACGTCATCATCGAGGGCAAGGACATCTATGGCGACGGCGTGAACCTCGCGGCGCGACTGCAGGAGGCAGCCGGGCCAGGCGAGATCATCCTGAGCGCGACCGCGCACGAGCACGCGGCCGCCCGCGTCGACGTGAAATTCGATGATTGCGGCGAGCGGACGCTTAAGAACATCGCCGCCCCAGTGCGGGTCTTCCGATGGTCGGTGGCGGGTGGCGGCCGGCGAGAGGCGGCGCGGGTGCTCGACGGGGCGCCCGAGCTGCCCGAGCGGCCGTCGATCGCCGTGCTGCCCTTCGACAACATGTCGGGCGATCCCGAGCAGGAGTATTTCGCTGACGGCGTCGTCGAGTCGATCACCGCGGCGCTGTCGCGCATCCGCAGCTTCGTCGTCATCGCCCGCAACTCGGCCTTCGCCTACAAGGGCCGGCACAAGAACATCCGCGAGATCGGGCGCGAACTGGGCGTCGGCTACCTGCTCGAAGGCTCGGTCCAGCGCGCCGGCGGCCGTGTCCGCATCACCGTTCAGCTGATCGAAGCGGCGGGCGGCGCGCATATCTGGGCCGAGAAATACGACGGCGCGCTCGACGACATCTTCGAGCTGCAGGATCGCATCACCGAGCAGGTGGCGGGCGCGCTCCAGCCCTCGATCCGGCTGGCCGAGGTCGAGCGCGCCCGGCGTAAGCGGCCGCAGGACCTCGGCGCCTATGACTACGCGATGCGGGCGATGCCGCATGTCTGGAGGCTGGAGAAGCAGGCGGCCGAGCGGGCGCTGGCGCTGCTCGACGAGGCGCTGGCGATCGATCCGGACTATCCGCTGGCGCTGGCGCTGGCCGCATGGTGCTGGGCTCAGCGCTCGGTCTACAACTGGGTCGAGGATATGGCGACCGCCCGCGCAAAGGCACTTGCGCTCGCCGAGCGTGCGGCGAGCCTCTCGACCGACGACCCGCTGATCCTCTCGGTGCTGGGCACGGTGCACACATTCGCGCGCAACTACGGCGCCGCACGGGTGCTGCTCGAACGCGCCGTCCAGCTCGACCCGAACTCCGCCTGGGCGCTGAGCCGCCTCGGATGGCTCGAGGTCTATTCGGCGCAGCCCGAGGCGGCGCATTCCCACTTCCAGCGCGCGCTTCGACTGAGCCCGCTCGATCCGATGAATTTCAACAACCATGTCGGCATCGCCTCGGCCTTCCAGGTCGCCGGCGAGCCGGCGCGCGCGGCCGAGGAATTCCAGCGCGCGTTGAACGAGCGGCCGAACGCGCTGTGGATCCACCGCCAGCTCGCGCCGGCGTTGCTGGCGGCCGGGCGCGAGGACGAGGCCATGGCGTCGCGCGACGCGCTGGTCGCGGCCTATCCGAACTTCACCGTCGCGAACTTCAAGGAGTTGATGGTCTTCGACCCGGACGCGCTCGAGAAGATCGCCGAAGGCCTGCGAAAACTCGGCGTGCCCGAGGGTTAGGAGGACGGCGAGCCGAGCGCCGCCCTCCTCCCGCGCATCTGCGCCTGTCGCGCCGCCGACGGGCGTCAAGTGCCGACGCCGACATAGCGGTGGAAGAGCGCCGAGTGCGTGTCGAGCTCGGCGCCCGAGATCGTCTCGCGCATCACCCCGTTTTCCAGGAAGCTGACGCGGTCGGCCAAAGCGTGCACCGCCTCGACGCGCTGCTCGACCAGCAGCGTGGCGACGCCGGTCTCGCGCAAGCCGCCCACCACCTCGCGAATGCGGGCGACCATGGAGGGCTGCAGCCCCTCGGTCGGCTCGTCGAGCAGGAGCACGCGCGGCTCGAGGCAGAGGGCGCGGGCCATGGCCAGCATCTGCTGCTCGCCGCCCGAAAGCGTGCCGGCGCGCTGGCCGAGGCGTTCCTCCAGCACGGGGAAGAGGTCGAACATGCGCGCGCGCACCGCCGGGCCGCGCTGGCGCGCCATGAGGCCGATCTCGAGGTTCTCGGCCACCGTCAGCTCGGCGAAGAGCCGCCGGCCCTGCGGGACATAGGCGATCCCCTGGACCGGCACGCGCCAGGCGGGCAGGCGCGCGAGGTCGTGCTCGCCCAGCAGCACGCGGCCGGCGCTGGGGCGCACGAGGCCCATCACGGCCTTGAGCAGCGTCGTCTTGCCGGCGCCGTTGCGGCCGGCGAGGCAATGCACCTCGCCCGCCCTGAGATCGAGCGAGACGCCGCGCAGCACCTGAACGGGCCCGTAGCCGGCATCGAGCCCCTCGACGCGCAGGACGGCGCCATCCGGGCTCCCCGGCGCGGCGGTGTTGCGCGGCGCCATCATGCGCCGAGATAGGCGGATTGCACCGCCCGGCTGGCCCGTATCTCGGCAGGCGTGCCCTCGGCCAGCACGGCGCCGAATTCCAGCACGGTGATCCGCTCGGCAAGCGTCATCACCACGTCCATGTTGTGCTCGATCAGGAGCACGGTGGCCTCGGCCGCGACCTCGCGAACGAGCTCCGTGAAGCGGGCGATCTCGTGATCGGCCAAGCCTTGCGTCGGCTCGTCGAGGATCAGCAGGCGCGGGCGGAGCGCCAGCCCCATGGCGATCTCGAGAAGCCGCCGGTGGCCATAGCTCTGCGCGTTCGCCCGCTCGCCGGCGCGGGCGGCGAGGCCGACGCGATCGAGCGCGGCGAGCGTCTCGGCCCCGATGTCGGCCGCGCCGCGGCGCTGAACGGCCAGCGCCACGTTCTCGGCCAAGGTCAGGTTGCCGAAGACGGAGGTGATCTGGAAGGTATAGGCGATGCCGAGGCGCACGCGCCGGTGCGCCGCCAGATGCGTGACGTCGGTCCCCTGCCACAGCACGGTACCGGCGCTGGGCCTGATCCGGCCGCAGATCAGGCCGACAAAGGTCGTCTTGCCGGCGCCGTTCGGGCCGATGACGGCGCGGATTTCGCCTTCGGGCAGGTCGAAGTCGACGCCGTCGACGGCGCGTAGGCCGCCGAAGTCCCGCGTCAGCCCGCGCGTGGCGATCAGGCTAGCGGCAGCCCCCTCACCGCAGCCCGTCACGGCGGTCCCGTCACGGCAGCCATGGCAGCGCATGGCGGCGCATGGCGCCGAGTATCCCGGCGGGCGCGAACAGCACCAGCGCGACCAGCGCGCCGCCGACGACCAGCAGGTAGGCGTCCGTCACGCCCGAGGCGAGATCGACGAGGTAGAACATGAGCGCCGTGCCGACCAGCGGCCCGAGCGTCGTCCCGGCGCCGCCCAGCAGCACCCATAGAAGCGGCAGGATCGAGTACTGGATCGAGGCGAAGGTCGCCCCGGCATAGCCGAAGAGCAGGGCATAGGCCGCCCCCGCGGCGCCCGCGTAGAGGCCCGAGAGCACGAGCGCCAGCAGGCGGGTGCGGAACGGGTCGTAGCCGAGCATGCGCGCCCGCTCCTCGTTCTCGCGCATCGCCACCATGACGCGGCCGGGGCCCGAGCGGACGAGCCAGAGCTGCCCGCCAAGCGCCAGGGCGAAGAGCAGGAGCGCGGCGGCATAGCGCACATCCGGGTCACCGAGCGGCAGGCCGGCAATCGCGCGGGCGGCCGCGGGCAGGACGAACCCCTCGTCGCCGCGCGTGACCCCGCCGAAATAGAGCACGGCGAGGTGCGCCGCCTGGGAGAACATCAGCGTGACGATCAGGAAGGCCACCCCGGTGGTGCGGAGCGCCGGGATGCCGGCCAGCAGCGCGAGCAGCGCGCCGGCCGCCGCGCCAAGGAGGAGGCCGGGCCCGGCGCCCCAGCCGAGATGCTCGGCGCTCAGTCCCGCGCCGTAGATGCCGGCGGCGAAGAACATGGCGTGGCCGAGGCTGAGCAGCCCCGTATAGCCGAAGGCGATGTTGTAGCCGGTGGCGAAGACCGCCAGCACCAGTATGCGGGCGAAGTTGCCCTGGTGGTAGGCCGGCAGCAGGAAGGCGAGTGCGGCCAGGGCGGCCAGCACGCCGCCGTGCAGCGCGAGGTCTCGACCCGTGAGGCTCACTGACGCGGCCCCGACCGGGGCTTCTCGGACGAGCGGGCGGCGCACCCCTGGGGTGCGGCGCGCCTCATGCCGGGCGCACCCCGAAAAGGCCCTGCGGCCTGACGACCAGCACCATCGCCACCAGAAGCGTCGCCAGGATCTTGGCGAGCGTCGGGTCGAAGATCGTCGAGACAAGCCCGTCCGCCAGGCCGATCACCAGCGCCGCCACCACCGTGCCGCCGAGCGAGCCGAGCCCGCCGATGATGACGACGATGAAGCTGAGCAGCAGCGGCTCGCCGCCCATCAGATAGTGCGCCTGCCGGATCGGCACGACCAGCACGGCGCCCAGCGCGGCCAGCGCGGCGCCGAGCGCGAAGACGCCGGCATAGACCCGGTCGACGGGGATGGCGAAGGCTGTCGCCGTCTCGGGATCGGACTGGGTGGCGCGCATCACCAGGCCCGCGCGCGTGCGCGTCAGCAGCAGCCAGACGCCGAGGATCAGCGCCGCGGCGGCGGCGACCACCAGGAACTTGTAGCCGTCATAGCCGAACCAGGGCAGCCTGACGCGCCAGTCGACGGGCGCCGGCACCGGGCGCGCCTCGGGCCCGAAGAGCTCGAGCGCCGCCTGTTGCAGGATGTAGAGCAGGCCGATGGTCGCGACGATCGTCGCCTCCGGGTCGTGGCCGAGGCGGCGCAGCACCAGCCAGTCGACCGAGGCCGCGATGACGCCGACAGCCGCCGGCGCGACAAGCAGCGCCACCAGGAAGCCCGCCCAGGGCGGACCGCCGACCAGCCCCGCCGTCAGATCGGCGCAGAACCAGGCGAGCACGGCGCCCAGCATGAAGAACTCGCCATGCGCGACGTTGACGACCCGCATGATCCCGAAGACCAGGCTGAGGCCCAGCGCCGTCAGCGCCAGCACGGCGGCCATCACCGTGCCCTCGAGCAGGCCGGCCCAGACGAGCGCCGGATGCGGAAGCCAGGTCATGCGCGGATCCTGTCAGCTCTCGAGCGACCGGCAGATTGACCCGGCAGGCGTACGGCCGCAAGCTCGCGCGCGACATCGGCGGCCGACGCCGCGCCCCTGCCCCGCCCCAGTCGCCCTAGCGGCCCGGCGCGGGAACGCGGCCGCGCCGACGGTGGTTTCGCCAAGTGAGCCGTCGGGGAACCATGATGCCGAAAATGAACGAAACGCGGCTCGTCCGCATCGCCGCCTTGAGCCTGGCCGCCGTGGCGGTACCGCTTGCAGCACCCTCTCGCGCCGAGGCACAGACAGCAAAGACGCCCTGTGCCGAGCGCTATGTCGTCGAGGAGGGCAAGTCGCTCCACGATGTCGCGCGGCGCTGCGACATGGCGCTGGCGCAAATCATCGCGCGCAACCCGCAGCTGGGCGAGCCGCCCGCGATCTCGACCGGAACCGAGCTCGAGCTCGGCGCCATGCCCGAGACGGACGCAGCCGGCCGCATGGAGACCTACAAGGTCGAGGTGGGCGACACGCTGCACTCGGTGGCGCGCAAGCTGAACGTGTCGCTCGTCGAGCTGATGGCCGCGAACCCCAATGTGGACCCGGGCGCGCTCAGCATCGGCGAGGAGCTGGCGGTGCCGGGCGACCGGCCGGCCGCCACCGTCTCGGTGATCCCCGAGAGCGCGGCGCCGGGCGCGATGGTCGGGCTGCGGGTGCGCCAGCTGCGGCCGAACGACTGGGTGACGATCGGCGTCGGCCCGCGCGCCTCGGAATGGCAGGCGCTGCGTGAGGCGCAGGCGAGCGACGATGGCGAGCTCTCGACACAGATCGCGGTGCCTGACTGGGCGAGCCCCGGCGACCGGCTGGTCTTCATCGTCGACACCGACCGGGGGATGGCCTTCAAGTCCGCGCCCTTCCTGGTCGGCACGTCCGATTGAGCGCGGGCGCCGCAGGCCTCAGAACGCCCGCTCGAGGTAGTTCGTGTCCAATTCGTAGAGGCCGTCCTCGATGGAGGTGGTGTGGACGACGTCGAGCCGTCCGTCATCGACACGGCTGACGTGCTGCTGGCCAAAGACCTGGTGCAGCTTGCCGCTGAAGAGCTTCGGCCCCTGCGGGTGCTCGCGGCCGAGCGGCATCTCGGTCATCGCCTCGACCGCCTCGATGAGC
The DNA here is from genome assembly GCA_963822985.1 of uncultured Alphaproteobacteria bacterium. Classification (GTDB taxonomy): domain Bacteria; phylum Pseudomonadota; class Alphaproteobacteria; order Rhodobacterales; family Rhodobacteraceae; genus Thermohalobaculum. Next base: position 393,336 of record CAWGJU010000010.1, read on the forward strand.
CGTTGCCGGTCGGCCGGTCCCTGGTAGCCCGCCGCCTCCATGCCGGCCTTGATGACGTAGAGCGTCTCCCAACAGCCGAACATGTGGGAGAAGGTCGAGACGTCCTTGGGATCGCCCTTGGCCGAGCCGGTATCGTCGACGCCGACCTGCTCGCGGTAGAAGGCGGCCGCCTCGGGCTGGTCGGGCGGCGCGTAGCGCGGCATGCCCTCCCAGAAATAGGTGCCCTCGAGGAACCCGAGGCCGGGGCTGTCCATCGCCACCCCCTCCAGGCTGTCGATGAAGCCGAAGATCTCGGGGCGCGCGCCGCCGCCGTAGAAGTCGCCCATCTCCTTGACGAAGGTCAGCACGGCGGGGCCGACCATGACGTGGTAGATCACCTCGGTCTCGGCCGGCACCTGCGGGAAGTACTTGAAGAAGCTGGTCTCGGTGGGCGGGATGGCGATCTGGGCGATGACCTCGCCGCCCTGCGCCTGCATGGCGGGCGGCAGACTGTCGCGGTGGTTGTAGCCGAACGCATAGTCCGGGAAGAACATCGTGACCTTCTTGCCGAGGTTACCCGCCATGTAGGGCGCCATCGAGATGACCTGGCTCTGCACGTCGGTGATGCCTGGCTGGATCGTCCAGCGGTTCAGCATGCCGGAGGGGACATGCGTGCCCTCCGAGACGACGAAATAGGGCAGCTTCAGCTCGCCGGCGCGCGGGGCGGAGGCGATGACGACATGGGAGAAGAGCGTGCCATAGCCGATGTCGCAATTGTGCTGGGTGGCGAACTTCTCGACGACCTCGGCGCCGCGCTTGGGGTCGGTGCCGTCGTCCTCGGCGATGATCTCGACCGGGCGGCCGTTGATGCCGCCCGCCTCGTTGATAAGGCGCACGGCGGCCTCGGTCGTGCGGTCGTACCAGCGGCCATAGGCGGCGCCGATGCCGGTGCGGTGCACCTGGAAGCCGATGCGGATGGGCTCGGACGACTGCGCCTGGATGTAGGGCACCCAGCCCGTGGCGGCAGCTGTCCCGGCGGCGAGTCCCTTGAGCGCGGTACGGCGGCTGATCATCCTGGTCCTCCCTGACGGCCCCGCAAGAAGCGTGTGCACGGCGATGCCGTTTGTCCAGCCCCGGAGCGTCGCAGCGGGCCCTCACGCGGGCCGCGGAGCGCCCGGGGCCAGATCACGAACCTGCCTCGACGCGGAAAGAGGGGCTTTGGTTATATCCGGCGACCCGCCCGGCCGCCTCAGGCGCCGATCGGCGTGGCGAGGAGCCAGAGGGCGAGGAGCGTCAGGCCGACCATCAGCGCGGCGAGCGGCAGCTGGCCGAGCGCGGCGCGATGGCGGTCGCCCTCGAGCCGGAGCGCCACGGCGTGAGCGACGATCACCGCCAGCACATGGCCGGCGACGATCGCCGCCGTCTGCACGCGCCAGATCGTCTCGACGGCGGCGAGATCGTTGAGGAACGAGGCGCTGACATGCGGATGGCCGCGGTCAAAGGGGTCGACCACCGCCGCCAGCGCGTACTGCGCGTCGAGCAGGAAGGCCGTCAGGTAGTGCGCGAAGTGATAGGTCAGCGCGATCGGCACGAGCGAGAGTGCGATCCGGCCGAGCGTCTCGGGCAGGCTGGCGCGGCCGCGGGCGAGGACGTGGCCGAGCGCGACCGCGCCGGCATAGGCCAGGGCGAGCAGGGCCCAGGCAGCGAGGAGGCCGAGCGTGTTCTGGGCGACGACGGCGCTGCGGCCCGGGAACTCGAGCGGGTTGACGCCGAGGGCGGCGAGCCAGGCGAAGGTCGCCGAGAGCCCGTCGAAGCTGACGCTGGCGATGACCGAGGTCACGAAAAGCCAGCCGGAAAGCGGCAGCGCCGGGCCGCGGGCCAGCCGGGCGCCCGGCCAGGCGAGCGTCACGCCGCCGGGGTGCCAGCGAAGCGGCGCGACCCGGCCGATGAAGCGGAACAGGACCGAGAAGGTTTCGCCGCGCGCCCGCCAGCGCCGCTCGCCGAAAAGCAGCATCGCCGCGAACTGCACGAGCCAATAGGTGCCGGCGGCGCGCGCCAGCCGCACGGGGTCGGCCGGCGCCGGGTCGACGATCTCGAGCCAGACGAAGGCCAGAAGGCCGATCAGCGCCGGCCAGTAGCCCGGCGCCGGCGGCGAGCGCAGCGGCGGCGGGCCGAGCCATCGGCGGGCGAGCGCGACGGGCGCCGACCACGGGTTCAGGAGCGGCCAGAGGTCGCCGATCACGGCCGTCAGCAGCGTGAAGCCGACCCACCAGAGCGTCCACACCGTCAGGACCAGCAGGTTGCCGAGCGGGTCGCGCGGTCCGAAGAAGCCGATGACCAACAGCCCGGCGAAGACCGCAAAGGCCAGCCAGCGGACAAGGCCGGCCAGCGGCGGCAAGGCGAAGCGGACGAAAAGACGGCGGCGGAAGGCCTCCAGGCTGCGCGCCGGCGCGGCCGCCAGCACGGCGAACGAAACGGCAACGGCGGCGGCGCCCCCGGCGAGGTAGTAGCCGGTGGGCAGCAGCATGACCAACGCGCGCTCCGCCGCATGCGCCGCGGCCGGGCCGGGCCGGGCCAGGGCGACCAGCCCGGCCGCGGCCGGCAAGCCCGCAACCGCCAGCCGGCGTGCCGGCACCCGCGCCCCGGCAACGGCGCGCATCCCGCTGCCGAGCCCGATGGCCGCGCGGGCCAGAAGACCGGCTTCTTTGGTCCGCCCCTCTTCGCCCCGTCCTTCTTCGGCCCGTCGCATCGCGCTGTCCGCCTGCCGCTGCTCGTTGCCTTGCCGGGCGACTGCCCGTATCTCTGCGCCGCGCCGCCGCCGCCGCCGCCCGCCTGTGCGCCGTCCGAGAGAGGACCCCCGATGCCGTCTGTCAAGCTCGTCCCGACCGGCTCTGGACGCGGAGGCGTTCGGCCATGGCGCAACGCGAGCGGGCCGGCAGTGACGAGGCGCGGGTCGACTGCGGACCGCCCGATGCGGGCGCGATGAGCCGCACCGCGCAGGCGGGCGGCGGCGCGACGCTCTCCGCCCGGGCACGCCCGAGCCCGCCGCGGCGGCGCGTGCTGCTCTGCGGCCCCGGCTGGCGGCTGAAGTTCGAGACGTTCTTCCACGTCTTCGACAAGGCGCTGCTGAACGGCCTCGTCCGGGCCGGGCACCAGGTGCGGCATTTCTCGGACCGCGACACGGCGGACGCCGCCTTCTTCGGCTGGCGCCAGCTCGGCCGGCGGGCCGTGCAGCGCGGGCTGCGCCGGGCCGTCGAGCTCTTCGAGCCCGACATCCTGCTGCTGGTCCACGCCGATCTGGTCGAGCTCGACACCTTGCGCGAGATCAGGCGTGCCGCGCCCGCGCTGATCGTGGCGAGCGTCGACTGCGACCCGCAACTTCCAAGCCCACGCGCGCGGCTGATCCGGCACGGCCCCGCGGTCGACGCGACCTTCGTCACCAGCGGCGGCGCGATCCTCGCCGGGCTGCGTCGGCAGCTCGGCACAGTCCATTTCGTGCCGAACCCGCTCGACCCGGCGATCCTCGACCCCGCGCGGTATGCGCAGGTGGACAAGACGCACGACCTCGCCTATCCGACGCGGGCGAAGGAGCGCTTCGCCTTCACCGACGCGGTGCGCCGGGCCGCGCCCGAGCTTTCCGTGCTGGAGGTCGGGCGCGATGGGCCGCCGCTCTACGGGCGGCCGTTCGAGCGGGCGCTCTCGTCGGCGCGGGCGGCGCTCAACAAATCGGCCTTCGACCACGACCTCTATTCGTCCGACCGGGTCGCGCAGCTCTATGGGCTCGGGCTCTGCGTCTGCATGAGCCGGGCGAGCGGCTACCAGCCGCTGCTGGGGCCCGAGGCGGCGCTCTGGCATGATGGGCCGGAAGACCTCGCCGCGCAGCTGCGCGAGGCGACAGGCTCCGGGTGCTGGGCCGAGATCGCGCGGGCGGGACGTGCCGCCTATCTGGCGCAGTTCGATTCGGCGACGGTCGCGGACTATCTCGTCGCCCGGCTGACCGGCAGCGCGCTCGGCGACCTCGCCTGGGCCGAAGGCGAGGTCTGAGCGCAGCCGGTCCGGCCTCTATCCGACGAAAGCGCGCTCGACGACGTATTCGGCGGGCCGGTTGTTGGCGCCCTCGGTCATGCCGGCGGCGTCGAGCAGCGCCTTGGTGTCCTTCAGGAAATCCATCGAGCCGCAGATCATGCCGCGGTCAACGGCGGGGTCGAGCGGCGGCAGGCCGAGATCGGCGAACAGCTTGCCCGAGGTCATCAGGTCGGTGATCCGGCCCATCCGCCCGGTCTGCTCGCGCGTCGTCGTGGCGTAATGCGTCAGGCGCGCCGACGCCTCCTCGCCGACCAGCGGGTCCTCGCGCGTCTTCGCCACGGTCTCGAAGCCATAGGAAAGCTCGGCCTCGAGCCGGCAGGTGTGGCAGAGGATGACCCGGCCGAACTTCTCATAGGTCTCAGGGTCGCGGATCAGCGAGGCGAAGGGCGCGATGCCCGTGCCCGTGGAGAACAGCCACAGCCGCTCGCCCGGCGTGAGCGCGTCGTTGACCAGCGTGCCCGTCGGCTTCTTGCGCATCAGCACGGTGTCGCCAGGGCTGATCTTCTGCAGGTGCTCGGTCAGGGGTCCGCCGGCAACCTTGATCGAGAAGAACTCGAGCTCCTCGTCCCAGCTGGGCGAGGCGATCGAATAGGCGCGGAAGACGGGCTTCTCGGCATTCGGCAGGCCGATCATCACGAACTCGCCCGAGCGGAAGCGGAAGCTTGCCGGCCGCGTCATGCGGAAGGCGAACAGCCTGTCGGTGTAATGCTTCACCTCGGTGACGGTCTCGGCAAAGCAGCCCGCCGGGACGGCGAACTCGGTGTCCTCGCCGGTCTCGCTATTGATGGTCTCGCTATTGACGGCGGGCATCGACATCTCGCAGCCTTCCTGGCCTCGGGCCTGATCCAATCCGGGGTCCGGTCGGGGAATTTCACATGGGCCGGTATATCGTTTGCGTGCAAAGAGAACTCAAGCGGTAAAATATGCGCGGGTTCCGGAGAGCGGGATGGCGAAGGGCGACGGGGCGGGGGTCGGGACGGGGATCGGGACGGGGATCGGGACGGGGATCGCCGGGATCGACGTCGGCGGCACCTTCACCGATCTCGTGCTGCTGGACCAGCACGCACGCACGGTGCGGCTGGCCAAGGTGCCGACGACGCCGCGCAACCAGGCCGAGGGGTTCCTGGCCGCGCTGGACGCGGCCGGCGCCGACCCGGCCGTGATCGAGCTGATCGTGCATGGCACGACCACGACGACGAACGCGGTGCTGGAGCGGCGCCTGGCGCGCACCGGGCTGATCACCACGCAAGGCTTCCGCGACGTGCTCGAGCTCGGCCGGCGCACGCGGCCGCAGCCCTATGGCATGACCGGGCGCTTTCGCCCGGTCATCCCGCGCGACCTGCGCCTCGAGGTGCCCGAGCGGATGGACGCGTCCGGCGCCGTGCTGGTGCCGCTCGACGAGGCGGCGGTGCGCGCGGCCGTGGCCCGGCTGCTCGAGGCCGGCTGCGAGAGCCTGGTGATCCACTTCCTCCATGCCTATGCCAACCCGAGCCACGAGCGGCGGGCGGCCGAGATCGCGGCAGAGATCTGGCCGAACGACCACATCACCATGGGCCATGCGCTGCTGAGCGAAAGCCGCGAATTCGAGCGCGGCGTCACGGCGGCCGTCAACGCCTCGGTGCAGCCGCTGCTGCAGCGCTATGTCGCGCGGCTGGCCGAGCGGCTGGCGGCGCGCGGCTACCGGCGCGAGGTGCTGGTGATGAACGGCAATGGCGGCATGGTCTCGGCCTCCACCGTCGCGCGCGAGGCGGCCAAGACGGTGATGTCGGGCCCGGCCTCGGGCGTCATCGCCGCCGCCTATACCGGCCGTCGGGCCGGCGTCGAGAACCTCATCACCTACGACATGGGCGGCACCTCGACGGATGTCGCGCTGATCAGGGGCGCGGTGCCGGCGGTCTCGAACGAGATCGAGCTGGAATACGCCATGCCGATCCACGTGCCGATGGTCGACGTGCGCTCGATCGGCGCCGGCGGCGGCTCGATCGCGCGGGTCGACGCCGGCGGGACTGCTGCAGGTCGGGCCCGAGAGCGCCGGCGCCGACCCTGGGCCGATCTGCTATGGCAGGGGCGGGACCGAGCCCACCATCTCGGACGCCAACCTGCTGCTCGGCCGGCTGAACCCCGCGGGCCTGCTGGCGGTGGAGACGCCCGTGCCGCTGGAGCGGGTGCGCGACGTCTTCGCCGAGAGGCTCGGGCGCCCGCTCGGCCTGTCGCCCGAGGACGCGGCCGCCGCCGTGCTGCGCGTCGCCAATGCACGCATGGCGGGCGCGGTGCGGATGGTGTCGATCTCGCTCGGCGCCGATCCGCGCGACTTCGCCCTCTTCGCCTTCGGCGGCGCGGGGCCGCTGCACGCCTGCGCGCTGGCCCGCGAGCTCGGCATCCCGCGCGTGCTGATCCCGGCACGGCCCGGCATCACCAACGCGCTCGGCTGTGTCGTCGCCGACCTGCGCCACGACTTCGTCAACACGGTCAACCGGCCGCTGGAGCTGGCCGATCTCGACGCCGTGCACGCCATCTTCGCCCGGCAGGAGGCCGAGGGGCGGCGGCTGATCGGCGAGGAGACGGTCGCCGTCGAGTCGGTCGAGGTGCTGTGCAGCGCCGACATGAAGTTCGTCGGCCAGACGCACCAGCTGCGCGTGCCGCTGGCCGCCGGGAATCGGGCGGCCGGCCCAGCCGCGCCGCGATGCAGGCGGCCTTCGAGCGGGTTTATCGCGCGCGCTTCCATGTCGAGCTGCCCGAGATCCGGGCGGCGATCGTCAACCTCAACTGCTCGGTGATCGGCCGGCGACCTGAAGTGGACCTCTCGGCGCTGATCGACGGGCGCGAGCGGCAGGCAACCTTGCGCGCGGCCGAGACGGGCCGGCGGCGCGTCCGCTTCGGCGCGGACTGGCACGAGACGCCCGTCTACCGGCGCGACCGGCTGCCCCTCGGCGCCGAGCTGGCGGGTCCGGCGATCGTCGAGCAGCTGGACGCGACATGCGTGATCGAACCGGGCGACCGCGCCACCCAGGACGGCGACGGCAACCTGCTGGTGACGCTCGGCGCCGTGGTCGAGCGGCGCGAGCCGGCCGTCGCGGGGATGATGCCATGAGTCTCGACAGGACCGATCTCGACCCGATCACGCTCAGCGTCATCCAGGCGGGGCTCGGCCAGGTCTGCGCCGAGATGGACCTCAGCTTCAGCCGTGCCGCCTTTTCCCAGATCATCGCCGAGGCGAACGACCGGGCGGACGGCATCTACTCGGCCGAGGACGGGTCGCTGATCGCGCAGGGCATCGACGGGCTGCCGGTCTTCGTCGGCGTCATGCAGTCCTCGACGCGCACCCTCATCCAGCGCATCGGCGACGGGCTGACCGAGGCGCCAGAGCCCGGCGACATCTACATCGTCAACGACCCCTATCTCGGCGGCACGCACCTGATGGACGTGCGCTTCGCCATGCCGGTGTTCAGGCAGGGCCGCATCTTCTGCTGGCTGTCGAACACCGGGCACTGGCCGGATATCGGCGGCACGGTGCCGGGCGGCTTCTCCGCCTCGGCCACATCCGTCGAGCAGGAGGGTCTGCGCCTGCCGCCGGTCAAGCTCTTCCGGCGCGGCGAGCTGGTGCGCGAGATCTGGCAGATCATCACCTCGAACATCCGCGTGGCGGACCAGCGGATCGGCGACGTCAAGGCGCAGGCCGCGGCGCTGCTGGTCGGCGGGGCGCGGTTGGTCGAGCTGCTCGACCGCTATGGCGACGCGACGATCAAGGCGGCCGTGGCAGAGCTCCGCCGGCGCGATGCAGCGCAGATGCGCGCCTTCGTCGCCACCATCCCGGATGGCGAGTACCGCTCGACCGCCATCGTCAACTCGGACGGGGTGGTGAACGAGCCGCTGGAGATCAACCTGACCGTCACAAAGGCCGGCACGGACCTGAATTTCGACTTCTTGCGCTCCTCACCGCCCTGCCAGGGGCCGATGAACTGCGTCTTCGCCACGACCGAGAGCGCCGTCTTCCTGGCGATCCGCCACATATTCCCCGAGGTGCCGCTCAGCGCCGGCGCCTTCGAGCCGCTGCACGTCGCGCGCCCCGAGGGCACCTTCCTCGACGCGCACTATCCGCGCCCGGTCTCGGGCTGCGCCGCCGAGGTCAGCCAGCGGGTGGCCGAATCGGTCTTCCTGGCGCTGGCCGAAGCCCTGCCCCAGCGGGTGACCGCGGCGCCCGCCGGCACCTCGGGCAATTTCGCGCTGGGCGGCTGGGACCCGGAGGGCGTCGGCGGAGGCGGCCGAGCCTATGTCATGTACCAGCTCTCGGGCGGCGGGCATGGCGGCGCCTGGGACCATGACGGGCTGGCGAACGCCTGCTCGACGATCGGCATTTCCAAGGCGCCGCCGATCGAGATCATGGAGCAGCAGTTCCCGGTCCTCTATCGCCGCTGGGCGCTGCGCGAGGGCTCGGGCGGCGCGGGCAGGCACCGCGGCGGCATGGGCGTCGCCTACGAGATCGAGCTGCGCCGCGGCGAGGCGCGGGCGAGCTTCGTCATGGAGCACGGCCGCGTCGGCCCGCCAGGCGTGCTGGGCGGCGGCGACGGCGCGCCGAACACGGTCGAGGTGATCCGCGACCGCCAGGTGCACGTGCCGCCGCACCTGTCCAAGGAGCAGGACATCCCCGTCAAGGCCGGCGACAGCGTGCGCGTCGGCACGCCGGGCGGCGGCGGCTATGGAGACCCGCGCCAGCGCGACCCCGCCGCCGTCGCCGAGGATGTCCGACTCGGCTACTACACGGCCGAGGAAGCGGCGCGCCTCTTCGGCGTCGCCACGCCGCGCGCGGCGGAGTAGTCCGCTCGGCGCCGTCAGTCCCGGCGAGCCAAGGAGGTCCCGGATGCCCTACCAGACGATCGAATACGGCGTGGAAGACGCCGTCGCCACCATCCGGTTGAATCGGCCGGACAAGATGAACGCGCTGAGCGCCGCAATGCGGCGCGAGTTGATCGACGCGCTTTCCCGGGCGCCCGAGGAAGCGCGGGCCCTGATCATCATAGGCAATGGCGGCGGCTTCTGCGCCGGCCAGGACCTCGGCGACGTCAGGTCCTTAGGCGATCTCGACCTTCACCAGGTGCTGCGCGACGAGTACGAGCCGCTGCTGAAGCTGATCTACGACTGCCCGGTGCCGACGATCTGCGCCGTCAACGGCGCGGCGGCGGGCGCGGGCGCGAACCTGGCGCTGGGCGCCGACATCGTCATCGCGGCGCGCTCGGCCAGCTTTCTGCAGGCCTTCGCGCGGATCGGCCTCATCCCGGATGCCGGCGGCACCTACTGGCTGCCCCGGCTGGTCGGCCAGGCGCGCGCCATGGGCATGGCCCTGCTGGCCGAGCCCGTCCCGGCCGAGACGGCGGCCGAGTGGGGCCTGATCTGGGAGGTCGTGGACGACGACGCGCTGGAGAGCCGCGCCGCCGAGCTGGCGCGCCGGCTGGCCGGCGGGCCGACCGTCGCCTACCGCCTCATCAAGCAGGCGCTGCGCGCGAGCCCCGGCAACACCTTGCCCGAGCAGCTCGAGCTCGAGGCGACCCTGCAGGCCGAGGCGGGAGCCACGCGCGACTTCATGGAGGGCGTCATGGCCTTCCTGCAAAAGCGCAGCGCCAGCTTCGAGGGCCGCTGAGCGGCGGCGAAGCGGCACGGGAGGCCGGTGAGCCCATCGGGGCGGAACCTGACGTCGAGCGGCATGTCACTGCGCGGCGCTCTCGGCGAGGGCGAATGACGAGAGCAGGTGCCTGCGGGCGACCTGCGCAACCGTGGAAGACAGCGCTTTCATGATCTCGCTGTCCGGCGTGGTCGCCTGCCAGTACAGGGGCACGATCACCGACGCTCCGGGCATCAACTCGATCAGAGATCCTTCCTCGAAATAGGTGTCGACGGAGGATCGGGGCACCACCCCCCAGCCGGTACCGTTCAGGCAGCAGGCCAGATACCCGGAAAAGGAAGGCACAAGATGGCCCCTGAGGCGCGCCGAGGCGCCGAAGGCGTTTACCAACCACTGATTCACCAACATGTCCTTCCGATCGAAGACGAGGTGCGGCGAGTTCAGAAGGGTTTCGAGAGACGGTCCTTCGGGGAAATGCTCGGCCGAGAAGGCCGGGGTCGCGGCGCCCACATACGCCATCGATCCCAATGGGATGCGACGACAGCCCGGAAGAGGAATCGACTGCGTCGTGACCGCAGCCAGCGCTTCGCCGCTCTGCAATCTCTCGGCAGTGTGCTCCTGGTCGTCGGGAACGATGTCGAAGATCAGATTCAGCTTTGATCCCGCCTGCTTGACGAGCTCCGGGAACCAGGTCGCCAGGCTGTCGCTGTTCACCGCGACCCGAATGACCGCCGGCTGATCCGAAGAGGCGCTATCGACCGTCGACAAGCTCTTCCGAAGATCATGCTCCAGCAGGTGCACCTGGTCGAGATGCCGGCACAGCTTCTGACCGTGGTCCGTCGGCACGCAGGGACGACCGCGTACAACCAGAATGACGCCCGTCCTCTCCTCGAGCAGCTTCACACGCTGGCTGACCGCAGACTGGCTGATATTCAGCGACCGCGCTGCCGCCTCGAAGCTGCCCTCTCGGACGATCGCCGCCAGCGCCTCCAGAAGGGGGTACTCGTATTGCATCTGCGCCCGGACTGCTCATTAGCTTCTCTAATGACAAACATGATCGTTTAGCGGCCAGCAAAAGTCCGCACAAGAAAAAAGGCGATTGTCCCGAACAGTCCTCATTAGAACCGCTGATGCTTCATAAGTAACTTTCATGCGATATGCGCGCTGGCGGCGCGAGCGGCCAATGGGTGGGTTTCAGGTCACTCATCCGGAGATTTTAAGCCGTCCTCCAATTTCTACCATGTTTGCAACACGAACGCGCCTTCTTCCGCAGGTTGTTTCCGCTCGGACCTAACCTAAGGAGGATTGATCATGTCCGGAAAGAGTGTCCGTCAGCATTTCATTAAAGAATTCCGTGTCCTGAGACGAAATAGCGAGGCAATCGCCGCGTTAACCTTTTCATCCTACATCGCCCAGATCTTGATCTCGGTGGCCTTGGGGTACTGGCTCCTGCAATTACCTTGGTCACTCGGCGCCGGAGTGATGCTGGCCTCGCTGGCGCTGTTTACGGGAACGCGGGTCAGGGGCCTCAACAACATCCTACACGAGTGCTCGCATTTCTCATTCTGCGAGTCTCGTAAGGGAAATATTCTGTTCGGGAGGATCTGCGCCTCCATGCTCCTTAACTGTTTTCGAGACTACCGCGAGGAGCACCTGAGCCATCACGCGCACCTCGGCGACTACGACAACGACCAGGACTTCCAGCGCCTCCGCAAGCTTCGACTCGAGGATCCGCTGACCGCCGGGACCGTGCTGCGGCATGTGCTCACCGCCCTGTCAGGGCGGCATCTCCCCTACTACGTTACCGTCAATCTCCGGCCCGGAGACGGCGAAGGCTTCCGCATCCTGAAGCTTGCGCTCGTCGCGGCCGCGACAGGATTCCTCCTCGTGGCGCCCGTGGAGGCGGTCATCCTCGTCTGGCTGCCGTTCCTTTGGATATACCCGGCGATCAATTACCTGACGGATTGCATCGACCATGGCGGTCTGATCGACGCGGGGGACGAGCTGGAGGCGTCGCGCAACCTGCCACTCCCAAAGCAGCTTCGCGTGTTGCTGTTTCCGCGCAACGATTGCTACCATCTGGTGCATCATCTGTTCCCGCAGGTTCCGACCGATCATCTCGGGCTCTGCCATGAGCGCCTGCTGTCCCATCCGGAATACCGGGAGCGCGCCGAAGCACCGGTCCTCGGGCGCGGCTTGGCAGGTCGGGCTGATGATGCGGCGACGCAGATTGGGACTGCCGTGACAGACCATGGCGATCGGCTCGCGAGGCGCCTTGCGTCTGCTGCGGGACCCGGCAACTGAACTCCGCGTGCGGCAGTGCGGAGGGATCCGATTGGCGCGCCGAGGCGCCTGGATGTAAAATCCTCGAAGCCCTCCGGCTTCTCACCCGCGGGCCGGTCGCGATTGCCTCAAGGACCCTCTGCACGTGAGCGGAGGGCGCCACCGTCTGGGCGCAGCGCGAGCGCCGCTTGGGACATCGACCTGCCGGACTGCGCGCCTCGCGCAGCCTGGCTGCAAGGGACCTCGACGTTTTCTGGTCTGCGCGATTAACCCGGTCACAGACCCGGAATCGCTCCGTCTACCCCGATACACACATAGTTTTTGTCCATCGACTTGCGCTGGACGACGGCGTCGACGGTCCCGCCGTCCTCGAGCCGCAGCGTCACGTTCTGGCCCACAGCCGCATGCCGAAGCACAAGATCGTCGCCCCACAATGTCCCGCCAGCGACGATCTTGTCGCACAGCGTGTCTTGGTAGATTCGGATGGAGTACCAGACTTCGCCGCAATAGAGGCCGCCCGCCAAGAGCGCGCTGCCGCCTTCGAGATTCCCTCGATAGACGATGCTACTCATGAGCATCGGTCATAGCGAAACGACCGCTGTCTTCACCTGGAGCGGCTTGCCGGAGGTGGAGCTTCATAGCCGGATTATCTCGGCTGGGATTATCTCGGCTGGGCAGAGGTCTTGAGTGGCGAAGTCTTGAGTGGAGAAATCCAGCTGTCATTAGGCCACCCAAAGGCGCTTTAGGAAATCTTATGGATCGGTGGGCTTACGCGTCAAGCGTTTTTCCGGCACTGTCCGGGAAGGCCGCTTAAACTCGCACCCCGGCTAGGATGATGCGCGGGACTTCTCGGCGACGGGAAATCTGGGGGACGGCGCTGATGGAACAGGAAAATTCGGGCGCTGGCATGCTCTTCTACAGGCGCCTGGTGCTGGCATTTTGTTTTCCCGATGGGGTTGAGCACGCTGAACACCCGCGCGGCGAGCCGGAGCCGAATGTGCGCCGCCGGGATCGAATCGACGACAGAGGAACGTCGGGGGCCAAGGACTGGTTTCTTGCCACAGCACCGGACGGACGCTGGTCTGGCGGGCGTGCGATCCGCGAAGCCGCGGCGCGGCCCTAGCTCTTCCGACCAGCGGCGTCGCTTCCTTTTCGCTGCAGCGAACGTCAGCTTTTCCTCTTCGCTGCAACGAACGTCAGCTTCCTCCGCATATCGGCGATCCACCGGACCGGCGGCGGTTCCGCCGGTCCGCGACGGTCGCCTGACGAGTTGACAGGCCGGGCCGCCCTGCCGATGGTCGATCCATGCGCGCGCTCGTCGACCGGATCACCGCGACGCCCGTTGCCTTCGACCGCGAGCGCGCCGAGGCAGTGCTGGCCGGAGCCGATCCGGCGCTGGCGCAGGGCGCCGTTGGCGAATTGATCCGCGGGGCGGCCGGCTCGAGCCCCTATCTGGCCCGGCTGACGACGCGCCATTCCGACTGGCTGGCGAGGAACCTGGGCCGCCCGCCCGAGGTGGCGCTGCGTGCCCTGCTCGACCGGACGCGGCGCGACGTCGCCAAGGCGAGCGGGCAGGCGACGGTGATGCGCGCGCTCCGCCGCGCCAAGGCGCGATCGGCGCTGCTGATCGCGCTGGCCGACCTCGGCGGCGTCTGGCGTCTCTCCGAGGTGACGGGCGCGCTGACCCGGCTGGCCGACGCCTCCGCCACGGCGGCGGCGCGATGGCTGCTGGCGGCCGAGCTTCGCGCCGGCAGGCTACCCGGGCTCGACGAGGCGGCGCTCGAGACGGGCGCCGCCTACGTGCTGCTCGCCATGGGCAAGATGGGCGCGGGCGAGCTGAACTTTTCCTCGGACATCGACGTGATCGCGCTCTTCGACGATGCCCGCTTCGATGGCGACGAGGTGCTCGAGGCGCGGGCCCGCTACATCCACGTGACCAAGCAGCTGGTCAAGCTGATCTCGCAGAACACCGAGGACGGCTATGTCTTCCGCACGGACCTGCGGCTGCGCCCCTCGCCCTCGACGACGCCCGTCTGCATGGCGATCGACGCGGCCGAGCGCTACTATAAATCGGTGGGGCGGACCTGGGAGCGGGCCGCGCACATCAAGGCGCGGCCGCTGGTCGACGAGGCGGCGGGCGAGGCCTATCTCGCGACGCTCGCGCCCTTCATCTGGCGGCGGCACCTCGACTTTGCCGCCATCGAGGACGCGCACGACATGCTGCGCAAGATCCGCGCCCAGAAGGCCCGCTTCACGGTCGGCGAGCTGCCCGGCTATGACCTCAAGCTCGGCCCCGGCGGCATCCGCGAGATCGAGTTCTTCGTCCAGACGCGCCAGCTGATCATGGGCGGCCGCGCGACCGATTTGCGCGTGCCGACGACGCTGGGCGCGCTCGACGCGCTCGCTGCCGGCGACTGGATCGACACGTCCGTCCGCGACACGCTGGCCGAGGACTATGCGGCGCTGCGCACGGTCGAGCACCGGCTGCAGATGATGGAGGACGCGCAGACGCATGCCGTGCCGAAGCCCGCGGACGCGCGGACGCGCCTGGCGATGCTCTCGGGCGAGGCCGACCGCGACGCCTTCGAGCGGCGGCTGGCCGAGCGGCTGGCCCGCGTGCACGCCGCCTGCGAGGAGTTCTTCACGCCGGCCGGCGGCAAGAAGCCCGCGCGCGCCGAGGTGCTGCTGGACGAGGCGCGGCTGGCCGAGCGCGGCTTCGAGCGCCCGGCCGACGCCGCGCGCCAGATCGGCCGCTGGCACGAGGGCCAGATCCCGGCGACGCGGGGCGAGCGGGCGCGCGGCCTGTTCCGCCAGCTCGAGCCGCAGATCGTCGAGCGCCTGGCCGGCGCCGCCTCGCCCGACCAGGCGCTGGTGCATTTCGACCGGTTCCTCTCGGGCCTCCCGGCCGGCGTGCAGCTTTTCTCGCTGTTCGCCGCGAACCCACAGCTGCTGGACCTGATCGTCGAGATCTGCGCCGCGGCGCCGCGACTGGCCAGCTATCTCGGCCGGCACCCCAAGACGCTGGACGCGCTGCTCGACCGTGACTTCTGGGAGCCGATGCGGCGCAAGGCGATCGCCAAGGACATGCGGGCGCGGCTGGCGCCCGAGGACGGATACGAGCGGGTGCTCGACGCCTCGCGGCGCTGGGCGCGCGAGCAATGGTTCCGCGCGGGCGTGCACGTCCTGCGCGCCGTCTCGGACGAGCGCGAGGCGGGGGAGGCCTTCACGCGGATTGCCGAGACCTGCATCGCCGAGCTCTACCCGCATGTCGTCGCCGAGTTCGCGCGCAAGCACGGCGACCCGCCCGGCGCGGGCATGGCGGTGCTGGCCATGGGCAAGCTCGGCTCGCGCGAGATGACGGCGGGCTCGGACCTCGACATGATCACGATCTACGATGCCGGCGGCGAGGAGGCGTCGGCCGGGCGGCGGCCCTTGAGCGCGAGCGTCTACTATCCGCGGCTGACGCAGGCGCTGGTCGCGGCGCTGACGGCGCCGACCGCCGAGGGCGCGCTCTACGAGGTCGACATGCGGCTCAGGCCCTCCGGGCGGCAGGGGCCCGTGGCGGTCTCGCTCGCCTCGTTCGAGAGCTATCAGACGGGCCATGCTTGGGTCTGGGAGCACCTGGCGCTGATCCGCGCGCGGTCCATCGCCGGCCCCGAGGGCTTGCGCGACGCGATGGACGGGGTGATCGAGCGGGCGCTTGCCGGGCGTCGCGACGCGCCCGAGGTAAAGGCCGAGGCGATCGAGATGCGCCGGCGGATCATTGACGCGGCCGCGGCCGAGCGGCGCAATCCTTGGTCGCTGAAGCACGCGGCGGGCGGCCTGATGGAGATCGAGTTCCTGGCGCAGACGGGCACGCTGATCGCCGGGCTCGGCCGTTGCCGGACCGCGCGCGAGGCGCTGCCGCTGCTGGCCGAGGCCGGCTGGATCGGGGCGGAGGAGGCGCAGGGCCTGGGCGAGGCGCTGGTCTTCCAGCAGCGGCTGCAGCAGGTGGAGCGGGTCGCCGTGGCAGGCGGGCTCGACCCGGGCGCGGCGGGCGCCGAGTTCCGCCGTGTCCTCGTGCGGACGGCCGGCGTGGACGATTTCGCGGCGCTGGAGGCGGCGCTGCGCGACCACCAGCAGCGCGCCGCCGGGATCGTCGCGCGGCTATTCGGCGACGGGACGCGCGCCGCGGCGCCCGACTGAGACGCCCTCCGCCGGCGCGCGGCTCGCATTTGTCACGTTCACGGCCCGACCGCGGTCCTGCGAATGATCGACCGGAGAAGGGAGGGCTGGCGGCAGGCGGAGACCTCCCGTTCCTCTCCGAAGCGGAGGGGGAGGCGCTTGGGCCGAGAGCGGCGCCCGGCACGGCCGTCGGGTGCCCCGTCGGGTCAAAGTCCGAGAGAGAGCTGGTCGCCAAGGCGGGGCGGCGGCCGGAAGAGGTCGCAGCGCAGCCGCGGCGCCGGCCGGTCGAGGCCGGCGCGCTGGCGGGCGAGCTGGAAGCGGCGGCGGATCAGCGTTCCCTGGACGCCGCCGGCGCGCATCCGCTTGCCCCATTGCGGGTCATAGTCGCGCCCGCCATGCATCTCGCGCACGATCCCCATGACGCGGGCCGCCCGGTCCGGATACTCGCGCGCCAGCCAGTCGCGAAAGAGCGGGCTGACCTCCAGCGGCAGGCGCAGCGTCGTGTAGCTGGCGAAGCGCGCCCCCGCCTCGGCCGCGGCCGCCATCAGCCGCTCGATCTCGTGATCGTTCAGCGCCGGGATGATCGGCGCGATGTTGACGCCGACTGGCACACCTTCAGCCGCCAGCGCCCGGATCATCTCCAGCCGCCGGGCCGGCGCCGCCGCCCGCGGCTCCAGCGCGCGGCTAAGGCGATTGTCGAGCGTGGTCAGCGAGATCGCCACCTGCGCCAGCCCCTCGCGGCCGAGCCGGCCGAGGATCGCGGCATCGCGCGCGACCAACACGCCCTTGGTCGTCACCGTGACCGGATGGCGATGCTCCCACAGCACCTCGAGCAGCTGGGCCATGATGCGGTGCGTCTTCTCGATCGGCTGGTAGGGGTCGGTGTTGGTGCCGATGGCGATCGGCGCCACCTGGTAGCCGGGCTTCCTCAGCGCCTCGGCCAACAGCTCGGCGGCGCGCGGCTTTGCGACGAGCCGCGTCTCGAAGTCGAGACCGGGGAGAGCCCGAGCTGGGCATGGCTCGGCCGGGCATAGCAATAGATGCAGCCGTGCTCGCAGCCGCGATAGGGGTTGATCGAGCGGTCGAACGGGATGTCGGGCGAGCTGTTGCGGGCGATGATGCTGCGGCTGCGGTCGAGCGTCACCTCGGTCCGCAGCGGCGGCAGCTCCTCCGGGATGCCCCAGCCGTCATCGGCCGTCTCGGCATGCAGCCGGTCATAGCGGTTCGCCGGGTTGCCCCCTGCCCCGCGGCCCCGGCGCCTGTTCTCCGGGACGATCTCTGTCGGCTTGATCACCTCGGCGCCCTCCGGCCGGCCCGATTCCAGACGGAACGTTAAGCGAACATAGCTGTGCGCGCAATCCGTCGCGCCACAGATTCGCCGCCTGCGGGAACGACGGCGCCCAAGCGAGGTTGAAGCGAAAACCCTTTCTCGCAGGTGCGAAATGATCGACACACCACCCCGATGCGGCAGGACGCTGGTGCTCGGCGGCGGCAATGCCCTCGGCGCCTACCATCTCGGCGTCTGCGAAGAGCTGCTGGCCGAGCTGTCGCCCGACCGCATCGTCGGCACCTCCATCGGCGCGATAACCGGCGCCATCCTCGCCGGCAATCCGCCGGAGACGCGGCTCGACCAGCTGCGCGCCTTCTGGCGGCAGGCGCGGCGGCCGGGCCCGCCGCCCGGCTGGGGCTGGAGCGAGCTGCGGGCGCGGGAGAGCGTGCTCGCGGGGCTCGGCGCGTTGCTCGGCGGCCGGCCGGGCCTGTTCCATGGCGGGCTCACCGCGCTCTGGCCGCAATTCGTCCCCGGTCAGCCCGCGCGCGGGCTGAACGATCACCGGCCGATGGCACGGACGCTCGAGAGTTGCATCGACTTCGACAGGCTCCGTCGGGCAGATCCGGAACTGCACATCGTGGCGCTCGACATGGAGAGCGGGCGCGAGGTCTGGTTCGACTCGCGGCGCGATCGGATCGGGCCCGAGCATCTGCTGGCCTGCGGCGCCCTGCCGCCGTTGTTTCCCGCGGTCGAGCTCGACGGGCGCCTGCTCTGCGATGCCGGGCTGGTCGACAACACCCCTGTCGCCAGGGCCTTCGAGCTGGAGCAGGGTCGGCCGTTCCTCTGCGTGGCGGTCGACCTCTTCCCGCTCGAGCACGGGCGACCCTCGGGGCTGAACGGCACCGTCGCCCGGGCGCAGGACCTGGCGTTCGCCGGGCAGACGCGACGCGCGATCGAGGCGGTCGGACGCGAGCGCGCGATGCTGCGCCGCCTCGACCCCGAACTCGCCGCCCGCCGTCCTCGCCCGCCTCGCCTACCGCGCCCCCGATCACCAGCGTGCGCTGAAGTCGCTGGACTTTTCGCGGGCGTCCATCGACGAGCGCATCGAACGAGGCCGGCGGGATGCCGAGCTTTTGCTGGCACGCTTCTCCGAGCTGGCCTGGGACGCTCCCTTCGAGGAGATCGCGCCCGACCAGATCCACCTGACGACGCCGCCCGAGCTGGCCGCGACGGCGTGAGCTCGGTCCCGCGCCAGCCTCAGCCGCTATCGCGGCCAGGCGCGGCGACGACGCCGTCGTCGAACAGCGCGCCGATCTCGCGCTCGGGCAGCGCCAGCACGTCGGCCAGGATCTCCTCGGTGTGCTGGCCCAGCGCGGGCGCAGGCACAGGCGGCTGGCGCGGATGGGCCGAGAAATCCAGCGGCGAGCCCGGGACCGGATAGCGCCCGATCCCCGGCTGCTCGATCTCGGCAAAGAGCGGATTGTCGGCCGACAGGTCGGGGTCCTCGGCGAGGGCTTGGACAAAGCTGCGAAACACGGACCAGGTGACGCCGCCCCGGTCGAAGGCCTCGGCGAAGTCGGCGACGCGGCGCGCGGCGAACCAGGGAGCCAGCACGGCCGTGATCTCGGCCCGCGCCCGCCACCGCGCCCCCTCCTCGCGCAGGTCGGCGCCGAGCCGGGCGGCGAGCGCGTCCATCGCCTCGGCCGTCCCGGTCACGTCGAGCAGGTTCCGCCATTGCCGGTCGGTCAGGCCGATCACCATGACCCGCCTTCTATCGGCACAGACGAAGTCCTGCCCATAGGCGCCGTAGAGCGCGTTGCCGGCCCGCGCACGGTCGACGCCGTTCACCGCGACCTCGCCGATGATGCCGAGATGGCCCAGCATCGCCGCCGCCACGTCCTTCAGCGTCAGCTCGACGGACTGGCCGCGGCCGGTGCGCAGCCGCTGCCGTTCGGCGGCCAGCAGGGCGGTGGCGGCCATGTTGCCGGCGATGCAGTCCCAGGCCGGCAGGACATGCGCGACCGGCTGGTCCGAGCCCTCGGGGCCGGTCGCCGATGGAAAGCCGACCGCCGGGTTGACGGTGTAGTCGACGGCCGGGCGGCCGCGCCGGTCGCCGGCCAGCGACACCATGACGAGGTCCGGCCGGATCGCGCGCAGCGCCGGCCAGTCCATCCAGCCGCGCACCCGCAGGTTGGTGAGGAACAGGCCGGCATCGTCGCCCGGCGCGGTGATCAGCCGGGTGACGATCTCGCGCCCGCGCGGCGCGCCGAGATCGACGGCGATCGAGCGCTTGCCCTTGTTCAGCCCGGCCCAGAACAGGCTTTTTCCGTCGGCCGTCACCGGCCAGCGCCGGGCGTCGAGCCCGCCCTGCAGCCGGTCGAAGCGGATCACGTCGGCGCCCATCTGCGCCAGCGTCATGCCGGCCAGCGGGATGGCGACGAAGGCCGAGCCCTCGACCACGCGCATCCCCGACAAGATGCCCGCCATCAGTCGCCCCCTCCTCGTGCCGCGTACGGCATGGTCGCCCCCTCACCAGCCACATCGCAGGGCCAAGGCTGGGACCGACTACGCGCCCGCGTCAATCAGGGATCTCCCACGAGGTCCGGGCGCGGCGCCGGGTCCTGGCCGGGCCCGATACGGGCGGGCATGGGCCGGGCGTCAAGCCCGGCGGGCCGCAGCTTGCCCCGCGGCCGCCATCGTGAAACGATGCATTGCCGATGCGCGCGGGGGCGTCTCGGGAACCCTGGGGGATGCCTCGGGGCGCCTCGGCTGCCGGGGGAAATCGTGGGGGGAAAAACGATGAGGTTTCGCATCTTCGCCGCCGTCCTGTGCTGCCTGGCCGCGGCCGCAGCTGCGGAACGGGTGGCGGCCCAGGCGCCGCGCGGCTGCGCGGTGACGGGGCTGGAAGGGCCGAACGCGCGCATGCAGCTGGCCGGCGGCTGGCTGTCCGTCGAGCCCGGCCCAATGCCGGCCCAGGCCAACATGGTCGAGACCGGGGCCGCGACGCGGCTCGAGATCAGCTGCGAGGACGGCTTCGTCGTGACGCTGGGGCCCGACAGCCGGGCCGATCTGGGCGCGCTCGCCGGCCCGCCGGACGGCGCGCCCGGCCTCGTCATGTCCCTCCTGCAGGGCATCATCGGCGTCGTCACGCCCGACCGGCTGGCCGCGCCCGTCGAGGTGCGCACGCCGGCGGTGATCGCGGCCGTGCGCTCGACGGCATGGCTGGTCGAGCACGACCCCGCCGCCGAGGCCAGCGCCGTCTTCGTGCGCCGCGGCCGGGTCACCGTCTCGAACCGCGAGATCGCCGTCGTGCTCGACCCGGGCGAGGGCATCACCCTGACCCGCGACACGACGGTCAGGCCCGTCGCCAATTGGGGCCAGCCGCGCATCGACCAGTCGACGGCCGCGCTCGGCTTCGCATGGGACTAGCCGCCCGCGCGGCCAAAGGCGGGGTCGCGGGTGGGGTCGCGGGCGGGGCGGCCGTTCTGGTCTGCCTGCTGGTGGTCGGGCTGGCGCTCTGGCGCTGGGCGGCCGCCGATCCGGTCGGCGAACGGCTCGAGGGCACGTTCCTCGACCTGCGGTTCCGGCTGCGCGGCCCGCTGCCGGCCCCCGAAAGCGCGGTCATCGTCGCCGTCGACGAGCAGGCGCTCGGCCGCATCGGCGCCTACCAGTCGCTGCGCGCCGCACTGGCGCGGGCGCTGACCACGATCGCCGCGGCGGGGCCCCGCGTCATCGCCCTCGACATCCTGCTCGTCGACCGGACGGGCGCCGACGGCGCGCTCGCCACCGCCATCCAGGGCGCCGCGCCCGTCCTGCTGGCGGTCGGCACGACCGGGCCGGCGCAAACCGCCGAGACGCATTCGGCCGAGCAGGCGCTGGCGCTCGAACGCAGCGCGCTGCCGGTGGTGATCGGCCAGCCGGCCGGCTCGCCGGCGCCCCGCCTGGTGCTGCCGAACGCGCGGCTGGCGGGCGCCGGGCTGCTGGCGCATGTCAACGTCGCGCCGGATGCGGGCGGCGCCGCCCGGGCGATCCCGCTCGCGGTGCCGCTCGGCGACGGCCGGCTCCTGCCCTCGATGGCGCTCGGCGCGGCACGGTTCGGCCTCGACGCCGGCCGCGGCGAGCTCGTCCACTGGGGCGGCGGCGCCTACCGGATCGGCCCGCGCACGGTCGTGCCGGACGATCGTGGGCGGCTGGTCCTCGACCATTACGGCCCGCCCGGCACGATCCGCACGGTCGGTCTCCTGGCCGTGCTCGAGGGCGGCGTCGCGCCCGAGGCGCTCGCCGGGCGGATGGTCTTCGTCGGCAGCACGGCGCCGAGCCTGCGCGATGCCTTCGCCACGCCTTTCGGCTCGGACGTGGCGGGCGTCGAGGTGCTGGCAACCGCCGCCGCCAACATGGTCGAGGGCCGGGCGATCGAGGCCGGCCCCGCCGCCTTTGCCACCAGCACACTGCTGGCCTTGGCGGCCGGGCTCGGCACGGTTGCCGCCTTCCGCATCCGCCGCATGGCGCTGGCGCTGGCGGCGGGCGTCGCCTGCTGGCTGGCGACGCTCGCCGCGGTGCAGGCGGCGTTCGCCGGCGCGTCGCTCTGGCTCGACGCCGTCACCGTGATCGGCGCCCTGGCCGTGGCCACGCTGGTCGGCGGCTGGCTGCGGATGCGCCACGAGAGCCGCGGCCGCGAGAACCTCGCCCACTACATCGCGCCCTCGCTGGTCAGCCAGCTTTCACAGGGCGTGCCCAGCTTCGACGGGCGCGAGCAGCCGATGGGCATCCTGTTCGTCGACGTCGCGGGCTACAGCACCATGGCCGAGACCGGGCGGCCCGCCGAGATCGCCGGGTTCCTCCGTTCGCTGCACGCCTTCTTCGAGGCGGCGGCCGAGCGCCACCATGGGCTGATCGTCGACTTCCAGGGCGACGGCGCGTTGCTGGTGTTCGGCCTGCCCGAGCCGAGCCCCGATCAGGGTCGCGGCGACGCCGCCAACGCGCTGGCCTGCGGCGCCATGCTGATCGCCGAGCGCCGCCAGGTCCGGGCGCCGCTGCTCGACGGCCCGGTCGGCCTGCGCGTCTCGGTCCATTGGGGGCCGGTCGCGGTCGGCGTCCTCGGCGGCCGCCGGCACGCCAAGGTCAGCGTCAGCGGCGACCCCGTCAACGTCGCCGCCCGGCTGCAGGAGGTCGCCAAGGCGCACGGCGTGCCCTTCGTCGTCTCCCGCGCCGTGCTCGATGCCGCAGGCCAGACCACCGGCTTCCGCCCCCTCGCCACCGAGCCGCTGCGCGGTCGCCGCGGCCAGGTCGAGATCTGGGCCGCCGCCCTCGCCTGACCCTGGCCGACTCCGCCCGCCGATCGGCTGTCGCTGGCGCTGACAAAAGCGGCATGGCTGAGATCGTCGGCGCCACCCTGCCCCGGCGATTCGGCGCGGTGTGGGCCGGGGTGGCCATCAAGACGTCGGCTATGGGTGGAGCATGCCCTGCCCCGCCTCGTCGCCTACAGCCCGGCGAGCAGCGCCCGGGCCGCGCCGGCCGGATCGGCCGCGCCGGTGATCGGCCGACCGACGACGATGTGGTCGGCGCCGGCGCGGATCGCCTCGGCCGGAGTGGCGATGCGCTTCTGGTCGCCCGCTGCTGCGCCGGCCGGGCGGACGCCCGGCGTGACGATCAGCCGCCCCGCCGCCGCAGGCAGCGCCCGGATGGCCGCGGCCTCCCGAGGCGAGGCGATCACCCCGTCCGCCCCCGCGGCGAGGGCCCGGCGCGCCCGTTCGACCGTCAGGTCGGCCAGCGTCGCCCGGCGCCATCAGCATCGCATCGAGGTCCGCGCGGTCGAGCGAGGTCAGGATCGTCACGGCCAGGATGCGCAAGGGCGCATCGCCCCGGCCCCGGACCGCCGCGCCAACGACCTGCGGATCGCCGTGCACCGTCAGGAAGTCGACGCCGAGCCCCGCGATGCCCCGCACCGCCGCCTCGACCGTCGCGCCGATATCGAAAAGCTTAAGGTCGAGGAAGACCCGCTTGCCGCGCGCCTTGAGCTCGCGCGCCAGATCGAGCCCGCCGCCAACGAGAAGACCGAGCCCGATCTTGTAGAAGCCGACCTCGTCCTGAAGTCGATCGGCCAGCGCCCGGGCCGCGGCGGCGTCCGGCAGGTCAAGGGCGACGATCAGGCGCTCGTCCGGCATCGCCGCGCAGTTTATAGGGTGCGCCCGCGCGGACGCCACAGCTTTCAGCCCAGGTTTCCGGGCAGCTTTCAGGGCAGGATCGGTACCCAGAGCGGAACGCCGACGTCCACGCCTCGGCGACCGCCGCCGCGCGGCGGCTCGAGCGGGACGTAGACCTCGACGCCCTCGGGCGACAGCGCCTCTTGCGGCCCGCCGAGGTCGGCCGCCGCATGGGCGAGCGACTCGCTGACCTCCTCCTCGCGCTCCAGCACGGCGGCCAGCCGGCAGCGCTGCCGGGAAAGCGCGTCCTCGCCGCCACAGCTCCTCGGCGACTTCCGCGCGCCAGGCCGCCTGCGCGTCGCGGTAGAGGATCGCGAGCTCCCTGAGCTCGGCCGGTCTCGCGGCCTGCAGCCCGGCAAGCGTCGAGGCGATCCGGGCCTCCATCGCCATCTCCTTGCGGTCGGAGAGATAGCCGAGGCAGGCGGCCCGCGCCCCCTGCAGGAACTCGCCGGCGCAGCTCCGCTCGGCCTGCTCCAACGTCTCCGCCATCGCTGGCAGAGCGAACAGGAGGCCGAAGCAGATCGGGGCAATTCGCGACATGGCGGGCATCTTCGCGAAGATAGATAAGAATTGGATGAACGCGCGGCAGCGGCGCTTGCCGAACCGTTGCATAAACACCACATGTCGGTGCCGAAGCACGCCGCATGGGTGCTTTGGGGAGCAGACGAGGCGATCGCCCGTGGCCCTGGCGGGGGCGGGACGATCGTGCCGAGAAGGAGACGAGGATGAATCTGGAGAAGTTCACCGACCGCGCCCGGTCGATGGTGCAGGCCGCGCAGACGCAGGCGCTGCGCGCCGGCCACCAGCGGATCGTGCCCGAGCACCTGCTGAAGGCGCTGCTCGACGACGAGCAGGGGCTGGCGACGAACCTGATCAAGGCGGCCGGCGGCGATCCGCAGGCGGCGACAGACCGGCGACGATGCGGCGCTCGCCAAGCTGCCGAAGGTCTCGGGCGCGGGCACCCAGATCTATATCGACCCGGCGCTGGCGCGGCTGCTCGACGAGGCCCAGCAGATCGCCGAGAAGGCCGGCGACGCCTATGTCTCGGCCGAGCGGCTGCTGATGGCCGTCGCCATGGCCAAGGGCACCGAGGCGGCGAAGATCCTCGATTCCGCGGGCGTCCGTCCGCAGACGCTGAACGGCGCGATCGACGACCTGCGCAAGGGCCGCACCGCCGACACGGCCAGCGCCGAGGAGGGCTACGAGGCGCTGAAGCGATATGCCCGCGACCTGACCGAGGCGGCGCGCGACGGCAAGATCGACCCGGTCATCGGCCGCGACGAGGAGATCCGCCGCTGCATCCAGGTGCTCAGCCGCCGCACCAAGAACAACCCCGTGCTGATCGGCGAGCCCGGCGTCGGCAAGACCGCCATCGCCGAGGGGCTGGCCATCCGCATCGTCAACGGCGACGTCCCCGAATCGCTCAAGGACAAGCAGCTGATGGCGCTCGACATGGGCGCGCTGATCGCCGGCGCGAAATACCGCGGCGAGTTCGAGGAGCGGCTGAAGGCCGTGCTCTCCGAGGTCACGTCGGCGGCCGGCCGCGTGATCCTCTTCATCGACGAGATGCACACGCTGGTCGGCGCCGGCAAGGCCGAGGGCGCGATGGACGCGTCGCAACCTGCTGAAGCCCGCGCTGGCGCGCGGCGAGCTGCACTGCGTCGGCGCCACCACGCTCGACGAGTACCGCAAGCATGTCGAGAAGGACGCGGCGCTGGCCCGGCGCTTCCAGCCGGTCTTCATCGCCGAGCCGACGGTCGAGGACACGATCAGCATCCTGCGCGGCATCAAGGAGAAGTACGAGGTGCACCACGGCGTGCGCATCGCCGATTCGGCGCTGGTCGCCGCCGCGACGCTGTCGAGCCGCTACATCGCCGACCGCTTCCTGCCCGACAAGGCGATCGACCTGATGGACGAGGCGGCCTCGCGCCTGCGCATGGAGGTCGATTCCAAGCCCGAGGAGCTCGACGCGCTCGACCGCGAGATCCTGCAGAAGCAGATCGAGGCCGAGGCGCTGAAGAAGGAGACCGACCAGGCGTCGAAGGAGCGGCTCGAGCGGCTGGAGGAGGAGCTGGCGGAGCTGCAGCAGCAGTCGGCCGAGCTGACCGCCCGCTGGCAGGCCGAGAAGGACAAGCTGGGCGCCGCGCGCGTGCTGAAGGAGCAGCTCGACGAGGCGCGCGGCGAGCTCGAGATCGCCAAGCGCCAGGGCGACCTCGCCAAGGCGGGCGAGCTCGCCTATGGCCGCATCCCCGAGCTCGAGCGCCAGCTGGCGGCGGCCGAGGAGGCCGAGGCCAGCGACGTCATGGTCGAGGAGGCGGTGCTGCCCGAGCATGTGGCCTAGCGTCGTCAGCCGCTGGACGGGCATCCCGGTCGACAAGATGCTGGAGGGCGAGCGCGAGAAGCTGCTGCGGATGGAGGAGAAGCTCGGCGAGCGCGTCATCGGCCAGGAGGACGCGGTCACGGCCGTCGTCGAACGCCGTGCGCCGATCGCGCGGCGGGCCTGTCGCGACCCGAACCGGCCGATGGGCAGCTTCCTGTTCCTGGGGCCGACCGGCGTCGGCAAGACCGAGCTGACCAAGGCGCTGGCCGAGTTCCTGTTCGACGACGACCAGGCCATGGTCCGCGATCGACATGTCCGAGTTCATGGAGAAGCACTCGGTCGCCCGGCATGATCGGCGCCCCTCCGGGCTATGTCGGCTATGACGAGGGCGGCGTGCTGACCGAGGCGGTGCGCCGCCGGCCCTACCAGGTCGTGCTGTTCGACGAGGTCGAGAAGGCGCACCCGGACGTCTTCAACGTGCTGCTGCAGGTGCTGGACGAGGGCCGGCTGACGGATGGCCAGGGGCGGACGGTCGATTTCAGGAACACGATCATCATCCTGACCTCGAACCTCGGCTCGGAGTACCTGGCGGCGCTGCCAGAGGGCGGCCGCGCCAAGGACGTGCAGGGCAAGGTCATGGAGGTGGTCCGCGGCGCCTTCCGGCCCGAGTTCCTGAACCGGCTGGACGAGATCATCCTGTTCGACCGGCTGAGCCGGGCGCAACATGGACGGCATCGTGCGCATCCAGCTGCGCCAGCTGGAGAGCCGGCTCGAGCCGCGCAAGATCGCGCTGGAGCTGGACGACGCGGCGCGCAAATGGCTGGCCGACAAGGGCTATGACCCGGTCTATGGCGCCCGGCCGCTGAAGCGGGTGATCCAGAAGGCGCTGCAGGATCCGCTGGCCGAGCTGCTGCTGGCCGGCACGATCCGCGACGGCGAGACGGTGCATGTCGGCGCCGACGCCGAGGGCCTGCAGATCGGCGACCGCGCCCGCGGCGCGACGCAGGACGCGAGCGCGACCGTGCATTAATGAGCGCGCATCGGCATGGGGCTGGGCGGACAGCTCCGTCCCGCCGGCAGATCAGGGGCGCCGGTCCGAAAGGGCCGGCGCCTTCTGCTTCGGCAACCGGCCACCCGATCTTAACCTCCGCCGCGTATCAGGCTGCCGCAGGAGGGCCGGGTGACAGACGGCTCTCCCTGATCGCGATCAGCCGGGCGCCGGATGGCTGGCAACCATCGGCGGCGCCAGCCAGGCCCCGGCAAGGGGCAGACGCGGCCGGCCGGCCGTGCTCTTGCGCTTCTGGTCCCTCCGCATGTCGGGGGTACGAACCGGGCGCACAGGATCGGAGGAACGGACCGCTCCCGGCTCCTCCCCCGCAAGAGAACACCCGCAACGCCGGCCACCGAAAATGGCAGCCGCGCCCTTCGGCGCGCGCGGCAATCGGTTTTCAGGCCGGGCCGGTGTCGTAGGTTCCGAACTCGCGCACCTTGGTCCAGAGATGGTCGGCATAGCGCACGGGGCGCACGGGCGCGCCGCCTGCGGGGGCGCCCGGGATCGGGCCGATCACGGCGTCGAGCAGCGGCTCGAAGAAGAACGGGATCGAGTGCCGGTCGCCGCCCCCCGCGATCACCCGGTGCGGGGTCGCCGGCAGCCGGCCGCCCGTCCAGAAGGAAAGCATGTCGCCGAAGTTGACGTTCAGCCCGCGCGGCACGACCGGCGCGTCCAGCCAATGTCCGTCGGCGGCCTGAGCCTGCAGCCCGCCCGGCTGCCACAGCAGCGTCAGGATCCCCGAATCGCGGTGCGCCCGCGTGCCGATGCGCCGCTGCTGGCCGCCCACGGTCGCAACGGTCGCGGCATCGGCCGCCGCCATCGCCGCCGTCTCGTCAGGCACGCCCGGCGCAAAGAGAAAGCGCGAGGTCGAGGGGCCCTGCAGCGGCGGGCCGAAGAACGGCTCGAAATAGTCGCCGCCGATCCCGAGATGCCGGCCCAGCGCCGCCATCAGCCCGCGCCCCAGCCGCTCCATCGCCGCATGCCGCGCCAGCGCCGCGTCGCGCCAGCCGGGCAGCAGCGACTCGTCCGGCCAGACGCAGGGCTCGGCGAAGAAGGCGGCCGCCGGGTCGGCGACGACGGCGGCACCGCGTCGGCGCCGTGGTCGAAGCCCTCGCGCCGGCGCGTCTCGCCCGGCCGCTCGGCGATGAAGAAGCCGCGATAGCGGTTCGCGGTTGCTCGGGCGCGTGCTTGCGGTTCATCAGGCGCCGCTTCTCGGCCTCGGGCAGATCGAAGATCGCCAGCAGCCGCGCCAGATCGACGGGGTCGGTCACGGCGGCGACCGGCGCGCCGGCGATGACCAGGAAGCCGAGCCGCTCGGCCGCCTGGCCGAGCGCCCGGTCCATGGCATCGCGCGCGGGCCCGGGCCCGCTCTCGAGCGCCGAGACGTCGACCACCTCGATCGCACGTCGGTTTCCGCAACTGCCGTGACCATGCAGAATCGCCTCTCCCGGTCGGTCGGCGCATCGCCAGCCGATTCTGCGAGGCTAAGGCCGGCGCCGATCGATTGTCATCGTCCCGCGATTGACCGCCCTGCGACAGATGCGTGATATCCGCGCCCGCGGCCTTCCACGGGCCGGCACGCCGCCTATCCTCCCCACAAGTCCGAAAGCTCGAGGGTGCCATGAACGACGCAACGCCGAGGTTCGGGATCAGCCAGCCGGTGCGCCGGGTCGAGGATCTGCGCTTGCTGAGCGGGCACGGGACAGTATATCGAGGACATGCGGCTGGAGGGCGAGCTGCGCCTCTACGTGCTGCGCTCGCCTGTCGCGCATGCCGACTTCACGATCGACACGGCCGCCGCGGCGCGAGGCGCCGGGCGTGCACCTGGTGCTGACCGGCGCCGATCTCGACGAGGCGATCGAGAACGACATCGACGCGCTGACGCTGCCGAACATCGACGGCTCGACCAGCGCCCGGCCGCGCCGGCCGATCCTGGCCACCGGCCGCGTGCGCTATGTCGGCGAGCCGGTCGCCTGCGTCGTCGCCGAGACGCTGGCCAGGCGCGCGACGCCGCCGAGCTGATCGAGGTCGACTATGACGAGCTGCCCGTCGTGGTCGAGACGGCGCGCGCCATGGACGCCGACGCGCCGCAGCTGCACGAGGGCGCGCCGCAGAACGTCTGCTATGACTGGGGCATCGGCGACCGCGAGGCGACCGAGGCGGCGCTGGCGGCGCCCACCGCACGGTGACGATGGAGGCGGTGAACAACCGCGTCGTCGTCAACAGCATGGAGACGCGCGGCTGCCTCGCCGCCTGGGACGGCGACGAGCTGCGCTTCTGGTACGCCAGCCAGGGCGTGCTGAAGCTGGTCGACGAGTTCGCCAAGAAGCTGAAGCTGCCGAAGGAAAAGCTGCACGTCTTCACGCCGGACGTCGGCGGCGCCTTCGGCATGAAGAACTTCAACTATCCCGAATATTTCATGGCCGGCCACGCCTCGATGCGGCTGAAGCGGCCGGTGAAGTGGATCTCGGACCGCTCGGAAGGGTTCCTCAGCGACTGCATGGGGCGGGACAACATCACCCGCCTGACGATGGGGTTCGACGAGGCCAACCGGATCACCGGGTTCAAGACCGAGGTGGTCTCGAACCTCGGCGCCTACAACTCGCCCTTCGGCGTCATCATGCAGAGCCAGCTCTACAGCCGCGTGCTGACGGGCGTCTACGACATCCAGACGGTCTGGATGGAGACCAAGGGCGTCTTCACCAACACCGTGCCGACGGATGCCTATCGCGGCGCCGGGCGGCCGGAGGCGCAGTATTCGATCGAGCGCTTCATGGACTATGCGGCGCGCGAGCTGGGGGTCGCGCCGGACGAGCTGCGGCGCATCAACTTCATCAAGCCCGACCAGTTCCCCTACCAGACGGCGACCGGCGAGAGCTATGACGTCGGCGACTTCGCCCGCGTCATGGAGCGCGGGCTGCGCGAGGCCGACTGGGCCGGGCTTCGAGGCGCGCCGGGCCGAGAGCGCGCGCGACGGCAAGCTGCGCGGGCGCGGCCTCGCCCTCTACATCGAGGCGATCCTCGGCGCGCCGAAGGAGGACGCCGAGATCGAGTTCGCCGAAGACGGCATGGTCGAGCTGCGCGTCGGCACCCAGTCGAACGGCCAGGGCCACGAGACCGTCTACATGCAGATCCTGCACCAGCATGCCGGCATCCCCTTCGAGAAGATCCGCGTGCAGCAGGGCGACAGCCGGCTCGATGCCCTTCGGCGGCGGCACCGGCGGCTCGCGCAGCGTCACCAGCCAGTCGAACGCCATCAACGGCGCCGTCGAGGACCTGGTCGCCAAGATGCGCCCGCTGGCCGAGGAGGAGCTCGAGGTCGCCGGCGCCGATCTCGAATGGCGGGACGGCGCCTTCCGCGTCGCCGGCACGGACCGGGCCGTCGACCTGATGACGCTGGCCGTCCGGGCGCGCGAGACGCGGCCGGGCCGAGCTGCTGACGCAGCGGAGCGAGCGCACCCTGCCCGGCCGCTCGTACCCGAACGGCTGCCACATCGCCGAGGCCGAGGTCGACCCGGAGACCGGCGTGACCCGCATCGTGCGCTATGCGGTGACGGACGATTTCGGCATGCTGGTCAACCCGATGCTGGCCGAGGGCCAGGTGCATGGCGGCGTCGCGCAGGGCATCGGCCAGGCGATCACCGAGCACACCGTCTACGACGCCGACGGGCAGCTGCTGTCGGCGACCTTCATGGACTATGCCATGCCGCGCGCCGACGACGTGCCGATGGTGCCCTTCACGACCGAGCCCGTGCCCTCGACGCAGAACTATCTCGGCATGAAGGGCTGCGGCGAGGCCGGCACCGTCGGCGCGCTGGCCGCCATCACGAACGCCGTCCTCGACGCGCTGTGGGACCGGGGCGTGCGCCGCGTCGACATGCCGGCGACGCCGCTGCGCGTCTGGCGCTGGCTGCAGGAGGCCGAGGGCGCCCGGCAGCGGAGTAGGGTGGGTGCCAACCCCACCCTGGACACCGGACCCGAGCGGCAACCGTTACCCGATCCGCACCGGCTGGCGCCGGCTGCCCCAGCGGCCGGGGGCGCCCTCGATGCGGCCGGGGAAGGCGTGCCGCAGGCGGTGCACTCGCCGGTCGCGGTCAGCCGCCAGTCCGAGAGCTCGTACCAGTCGCGGCCGATGACCCGGCGCCGCAGCCCGAGCAATAGCTCGACTGCGCCGCCTCGTGGTGGCAGTTGCCGACATAGACGTGGTTCAGCCCCACCTCGCGCGCCGCCTCGCGGGCGCGGAGCAGCGTCGCCGACGGGCGTGCGGCGGCTTGTCCATCATCCGGAAATCCGGATGGAAGGCCGTGAAGTGCAGCGGCACGTCGGGCCCGAGCCTTGCGCCGACCCACTCGGACAGCTCGCGGATCTCGGCATCGGAATCGTTCTCGCCCGGGATCAGCAGCGTCGTGATCTCGACCCAGATACCGGTGCGGTGCACCAGATATTCCAGCGTCTCGAGCACCGGCTGGAGATGGGCCCCCGTCAGCTTGTGGTAGAAATCCTCGGTGAACGCCTTCAGGTCGACATTGGCCGCGTCCATCAGCTCGAAGAACTCCTCACGGGGCTCCTCGCAGATATAGCCGGCGGTGACCGCGACGTTCTTGACGCCCGCTGCCCGGCAGGCGCGGGCCGTGTCGACCGCGTATTCGAGGAAGATGACCGGGTCGTTGTAGGTGTAGGCGACCGAGCGCGCGCCGCTGCGCAGCGCCGCCTGGGCCAAGATCCTCCGGGCCGGCGCTGCGACATCAGCCGGTCCATCTCGCGGCTCTTCGATATGTCGTGGTTCTGGCAGAACTTGCAGGCGAGGTTGCAGCCCGCCGTGCCAAAGCTGAGGACCGGCGTGCCGGGCAGGAAATGGTTGAGCGGCTTTTTCTCGATCGGGTCGATGCAGAAGCCCGACGACCGGCCATAGGAGGTCAGCACCATCTGGTCGCCCTGGCGCGCGCGGACGAAGCAGATCCCGCGCTGGCCCTCGCGCAGCCGGCAGAGGCGCGGGCAGACGCGGCACTCGATCCGCCCATCGGCAGCGCCGCCCAGTAGCGGCCGGGGACCGTGCCGGCTTCGACATCGGTGGCGAGGATCTGAGGGATGTCGGTCATGTGTGATTCCTGCAACATGATGCCTATATAGGGACGCGCCCACGGGCGCGAGAGGTGATGCGGGCGGGAGTCGAGGGCCCATGCCGATCCACGAGACAGTTCACCAGCCGGTCGTCGCCGGCAGCTTCTATCCGGCGCGTGCCGATGCGCTCGGACGGATGGTGTCCGAGCTGCTGGCGGGCGCGCCGGCGCTCGACGTGCCGCCGCCCAAGGCGGTGATCCTGCCGCATGCCGGCTATCGCTATTCCGGCGCGGTCGCCGCGGCGGGCGCGGTCGCGCTGCGGCCGGGCGTGCGGCGCGTCGTCGTGCTCGGGCCCGTCGCACCGCTTCGCCTTTCGGGGCGTGGCGCTGCCGGACGCCACCGCCATGGCGACGCCGCTGGGCGCCGGTGCCGGTCGACGCTGCGGCGCTGCGCGACCTGCTGCGCCATCCCGAGGTGCGGGTCGAGCCGCGCGCGCACGCAGCCGAGCACTCGATCGAGGTCGAGCTGCCGTTCCTGCAGCACCGGCTGGCGGATTTCTCGGTCGTGCCGCTGGTCGTCGGCGAGATCGGCACCGACCGGCTGGCGGCGATCCTCGAGACGCTCTGGGGCGGGGACGAGACGCTGATCGTCGTCTCGACCGATCTGACGCACTTCCTGCCGGCCGAGCAGGCCGAGCGCACCGACCTCGCCACCGCCCATGCCATCGAGAGGACCGAGGGCGCGGCGCTGACCGGCGTCGAGGCCTGCGGGCATCGGCCGCTTGTCGGCCTTGCTCGCCTGCGCGGCGCGCCGCGGCATGCGGCTGACGCGGCTCGCGCTGACGCATTCGGGCGCGGTCGGCGGCGACAGGGCGCGGGTCGTCGGCTATGGCGCCTGGATGGCGCACGAGCCGAGGCGGCGCGCCTGTCGCCGGCGCACCGCGCAGCGGCGCTGCGGCTCGCCGGCGAGGCGCTGCTGCATCGCGCCCGGCCGTGGCCCTGGCCCGGCGCGGTCGCTCTGCAGGGCTTTCCCGCGCCGCTGCAGTCGGTCGGCGCGGCCTTCGTCACGCTGACGCGCGAGGGGCGACTGCGCGGCTGCATCGGCTCGCTGGGCGCGGTGCGGCCGCTGGCCGAGGACATCGCCGTCAACGCGGCAAAGGCCGGGTTCGAGGACCCGCGCTTCAGGCCCGGTGACCGAGGCCGAGCTGGCGGGCTGGAGATCGAGCTGGCGATCCTGTCGCGTCCGGCGCCGATGGCCATTCGCGACGAGGCCGACCTGCTGGCGCAATTGCGCCCCGGGCGGGACGGGCTGATCCTGCAGGATGGCGGGCGGCGCGGCACCTTCCTGCCCAAGGTCTGGGACGCGCTGCCCGAGCCCGGCGACTTCCTGGCGGCGCTCAAGGCCAAGGCGGGCCTGCCCCGCGATCACTGGTCGGGCGAGGTCAAGGTCTGGCGCTATGTCGCCGAATCGTTCAAGGGACCGATGCCTGCCCGCTGACCGCACCATGAGGGAGAAGCTGCATGCAGCGCATCCAGACCCAGGGCGTGCACCACATCACGCTGAACGGGGCCGACCGGCAGACCTCGATCGACTTCTGGGAGGGCGTGCTCGGCATGCCCTTCGTCTTCGAGCAGCCGAACCTGGACCAGCCGGAAGTCAGCCACCTCTATTTCGACCCGGGCGACGGGCGGCTGGTCACCGTCTTCTGCGAGGAGGGCCGCCGGCCCGGCGGGCCGGTGATGGACCAGACCGGCTCGACGCACCACATCGCCTTCGCCGTCAGCCAAGCGACCTTCAGCCAGGCCGAGGAGCGGCTGAACGCCCGCGGCATCCCGAACACCGGCCGCGTCGACCGCGGCTTCATGTGGTCGATCTATTTCCGCGAGCCCTGCGGGCACCGCGTCGAGCTCGCCTGCTACAAGTTCGAGCCTCCGGCCGGGCACAGTCATGCGCAGGTGCTGCGCCGCGCCCACGACGTCCGGCTCGCCCGGGGCGCGATGAACATCGAGGAAAGCGACATTGCCGACGCGATCGGCTCGCTGGCCGAGGGCGACGGGCTGACGATCAGCGCCGGCGCGCCCTCCTCGACCTGACGTCATGCCAGCGGACGCGGAATGATGCGTGCGGCCGTCCCGTCGCACCCGTCGCGACCCGCTTCAGGGAACAAGCTCCATAAGCTCGCGCCAACGGTGGCAGGCGACCTCGTGCTCGCGGCTGCTGGTCTCGAGCCTCGGCTCGACGCGGCGGCAGTGCTCGACGGCGTGCGGGCAGCGCGTGTTGAACTTGCAGCCGGGCGGCGGGTTGGTCGGGCTCGGGATCTCGCCCTCGAGCTTTTGCGCATTGCCGCGATCGTCGGGGTCGAGCGACGGGATCGCCGAGAGCAGCGCCTTGGTGTACGGGTGGCGCGGGGCGCGGAAGAGCTCGCGCGTCGGCGCCGTCTCGACCAGCCGGCCGAGATACATGACGGCGACGTGGTCGCAGATGTGCGCCACCACGCTGAGATCGTGGCTGATGAACAGGATCGTCAGGCCGAGCTCGCGCTTCAGCGCCTTGAGCAGGTTCAGCACGTCGGCCTGGATCGACACGTCGAGCGCGGCCACCGCCTCGTCGGCCACGACGAAGCGCGGGTTGGCGGCGAGCGCGCGGGCGATCGAGATGCGCTGGCGCTGGCCGCCGGAGAAGGCGTGCGGAAAGCGGCGCAGGTGCTCGAGGTTCAGCCGGCACTTGGCGGCGATCTCGCGGACGCGCCGGTCGGTGTCGGCCCGCGTCCGGGTGATGCCCATGACCTCGAGCGGCTCGGCGATGATGTCGCGCACGGTCATGCGCGGGCTGAGCGCGGCGTAGGGGTCCTGGAAGATCAGCTGGGCGCGCTTGCGATAGTCCTTGAGCTCGGCCCTGCCGATCTCCGCCAGGTCGTAGCGGACCTCGTCGTCCTGATAGACGACGTGGCCGCGCGTGATCGGCGCGGCCTTGAGCAGCGCGCGGCCGAGCGTGGTCTTGCCCGAGCCCGAACTCGCCGACCAGTCCGAAGAACGAGCCGCTGGGAATGTCGACGCTGACGCCCTCGACGGCCTGCACGACGGCGCGGGCGCCGAGGAGCCCGCCGCCAACGGGGAAGTGCACGGCAAGATCGCTGGCCGAGATGATCGGCAGCCCGCTCCCGTCGGGGCTCATGTGGCGTTCATGCCGGCATCAGGCTGTCTTCGGCGGCGAAGCAGGCGGCCGTGTGGCCGGGCTTCATCTTGGACATCCTCGGCACGGCGGTGTTGCAGCGGCCGCGGATGATCTCCGGGCAGCGGCTGTGGAAGACGCAGCCGGCGGGCCGCTCGAGCGGGCTCGGGATGTCGCCCGGCACAGGCGTCAGCGGCGCGTCGAGATCGTGCAGGTCGGGCCGCGCGTTCAGCAGGCCCTTGGTGTAGGGGTGGGCCGGGTTGCGGATCACCTCGCGCACGGGCCCGTATTCGACGATGCGGCCGAGATACATCACGGCGACGGTGTCGGCCGTCTGCGCGATCACGCCAAGGTCATGCGTGATGAAGACGATGCCCATGCCGAACTCGGCGACGAGGTCCTTCATCAGGTCGAGCACCTGCGCCTGGATGGTGACGTCGAGCGCGGTCGTCGGCTCGTCGGCGATCAGCAGCTTGGGCTGGGTCGAGAGCGCCATGGCGATCATGGCGCGCTGGCGCATGCCGCCCGAGAGCTCGAAGGCGTACTGGCCGAAGCGGCGGCCGGCGTCCGAGATGCCGACGCGGCCCAGCATCTCGACCGAGAGGTCGCGCGCCGCGCGCTTGGACAAGTTCTTGTGCAGGCGCAACTGCTCGACCATCTGGTCGCCGATGGTGATGGCGGGGGCAAAGCTCGCCATCGGCTCCTGGAAGATCATCGAGATGGCGCCGCCGCGCGCGATGCGCAGCTCGCGCGCGGTGCGCAGCGACAGCACGTCGACCTGGCGGCCATCCACCGTCAGCACGATCCGGCTGTCCGGCCCGTAGACCGTGTTGTCGGGGTTGAGCTTCATCAGCGACTTGGCGGTGACCGACTTGCCCGAGCCGGACTCGCCGACCAGCCCCATGACCTGGCCGGCCTCGAGCTCGAAGGAGACGCCGTCGACGGCGGTGATGCGCCCCTCGTCGGTCTCGAACTCGACCGTCAGGGTCTCGACGCTGAGCAGGCTCACTTCTTTACGCTCGCATAAGGATCGGCGGCGTCGCGCAGGCCGTCGCCGACATAGACGAAGGCCAGCACCAGCGCGACGAAGAAGATGACCGGGATCAGGTACCACTGGTAGTTCAGCAGCACGTCGGCCTTGGACACGTTGTGCAGGAGCGAGCCGAGCGAGTTGACCGGGTCCTTGAGCCCGAGGCCGATGAAGCTGAGCGCCGTCTCGGCGCGGACCATGTAGGGGAACGAGATCATCAGGTCGACGATGATGTAGCTGGTGAAGCTGGGCAGCAGGTGGCGCCGGATGATGTGGCCCGACGACGCCCCCGAGAGCTGGGCGGCGAGCACGTATTCCTGGCTGCGCTCGGTCAGCAGATGCGTGCGGATGCGGCGCGCCAGCGTCGGCCAGTTCAGCAGGCCTATGACGCAGGAGATGAAGAAGAACCGCGTCTCCGAGCTCCAGGTCTGCGGGATGAAGGCGGCGATCGCCATGAAGAGCGGGATGACGGGCACCGTTCGGATGGCGTCCGTCACCATCTGGATGACGCCGTCGATCCAGCCGCCGAAATATCCCGCCACCCCGCCGATCGCCAGCGCCAGCACGAAGGAGATCAGCACGCCGATGGTGCCGACCGCGAGCGAAGTCCAGATGGCGTGCAGCGTGCGCGAGAAGATGTCCTTGCCGGAGGCGTCGGTTCCGAACAGGTGCACCATGCCCACCTCGGTGCCGAACAGATGCTTGTCCGAGCTGAGCGCCTTGATGTCGAGGTCGATGCCGAGGGCGGGCAGGTCGAGGCGCGTGTCGATCAGGCTCCACTCGTAGCCGTTGACGAAGAAATAGATATAGCGCCGATCGTCCTTGTTGATCGTCGTGACCCAGCGGAAATTCGTCTCGATCGAGCGCTTGCGCTCGGTGCCGTAGACGAAGGGGCGGAAGGAGAATCCGTTCTCGTCCCAGAACTGCGGGATCTGCGGCGCGCCGTTCTCGTACTCCGTGTCGCGGCCGGCGACCGTCGGGTCATAGGGCCCCAGGAACGACGCGAAGAGCCCCATCAGGATCATTGTGGCGAGCGCCACCAGCGCGATCATCGCCGAGCGGTTGCGCTTGAAGCGCGCCCAGATCAGCTGCGACTGCGAGGCGGTGAAGTAGGCCTCCTTGCGGCGGCGCGCCTCGTCCGACGCGACGGGAACCGCGGTGCCTGCGATATCGGTCATGCCACCCCCAGCACGCCCCTGCGGATGCGCGGATCGATCAGCGCCAGCAGGATGTCGGTCACGAAGTTGAGCGTCACGATCGAGGCCGTCAGCAGGAAGATGATCGCGCCGGCGAGCTGCTGGTCGTTCGAGCGCGCCAGCGACTCGATCAGCAGCATGCCGGCCTCGGTCAGCGTCATGATCAAGGCCACGATCGGCAGCTCGTTGAAGATGCGGTTGAGGTCGAAGCCGAGCGAGTTGATGACGGGCCCCAGCGCATGGCGGGCGGGATAGCGCCAGATCAGCCGCGTGCCCGAGACGCCGCGCGCCGCGGCGGCGGTGACGTAGAGCTTGCCGACCTCGTCCGACATCAGCGCGCGCACGGTCTGCAGCGCGAAGGCGGTCGCCGACCAGCCGAGGATGAACACCGGCAGCCAGGCACGGCTGAGGAAGTCGAGGATCTTGGCCCAGGACCAGGGCGCGTCGCGGTACTCGGGCGAGAACAGCCCCGTCAGGCTGTCGCCGAACCAGACCGTCGAGCAGAGCATGATGATCAGCGCCAGCAGGAAGTTCGGCAATGCGAGGCCCAGATAGCTGACGAAGCGCAGCGAGTTGTTCAGCGTGGCGCTCTTGACGCTGGCCGCGAGCATGCCGACCGGCACGGCGATGAGATAGGCCAGGAACAGCGCCGTCAGGCAGATGCCGAGCGAGATCAGGAATTTGTCGCCGAGCAGCTGGTTGATGTCGAGGCGCAGGATGCAGCTGGTGCCGAACTCGCCATGGATGAAGACGTCGCCGATCCAGCTGGCCCAACGCTCGATGAACGGCCGGTCGAGGCCGAGGCGCACCCGCTCGGCCTCGATGTCGGCGACCGAGATGGCCGAGCCTTGCGTGTTCTTGAAGGCCAGATAGCGCTCGGCGCAATCGCCCGGCACCAGCTCCATCAGCGTGAAGACGATCAGCGAGACGGTCAGCAGCGTGAACAGCGCCATCGCGGCGCGCATCAAGACGAAGTTCATGAACTGACGCATCGCCGGCCCGCCCCCCTTCCGGCACTATTCCCGGATCGGCGCCCGGGGGCAAGTGGCCCGGGCCGGGCGCATGGCGGCCCGGCCCGGTTGTCGCTCAAGCGGTCACTCGGCGAAGAACCATTGCGCCGGGCGGTACGGATACGACCAATAGTACTCGTAGGACGCCGTCTTGAACTCGGGCACGTTCTTCAGCTCGTTGCGGTGGAAGATCGGGCTCGGCGCATTGACCGTGCCCAGGAACAGCAGGTTCCCGGTCATGTTCTCGACGAGCTTGGCGCCCAGCTCGTCCGATTCCGGCGTGCCGACCGGCGTCGACTGGAACTTGTTGATAAGCTCGGCCGTGTCCTTCACCCATTGCGGCGGCTCGACGCCCTTCTCGCCATTCGTCTCCATCCATTCGGCCCACAGCATGCCGTTGCGGTGGAAGAAATAGTTCTCGAAGGGCGGCACGAAGAGCTCGTTGGTCGCCAGCACGATGGCCAGCGGCTGGCTCTTTTCCCACATATGGACGCTCAGCTGGTTCGACGACTGCGCCGAGCGGTACTCGTCGGGGGTCACCTCCTTGACGGTGGTGTTGACGCCGACGTTCTTCCACTGCTGCGCGACGAGCTCGACGACCGGGGCGGGCATGCCCTGCGTCGCGAACTGCATGTTCAGCGTCATCTTCTCGCCGTTCGGCAACTCGCGCATGCCGTCGCCGTCGACGTCCTTCATGCCTGCCTCGTCCAGCAGGGCCTTGGCCTTCTCGGGGTCGAACTCGGCGTAGTAGGACTTCCACTTGTCGTCGACGAACTTCGGCGTCGGCGAGAAGGCGACGTACTGGGTCGGCGTGCCCTGGCCGAAATAGGCGACCTCGTTGATCTCGTCGCGGTTCATGGCCAGCGACATCGCCTGGCGGAAGCGGATGTCGTTGAACAGCGCGCGCTTGGCCTCGTCCTGGTCGGTCACGTTGAACGAGAACACCGGGTAGGCGATCTTCGGCTTCAGCTGGACGCTGAAATCGCCCTTCTCCTGACCCTCCAGCAGGATCGGCGCGTCGGCCAGCGACAGCGACTGGGTCTTGTAGTCGACCTCGCCGTTGACGAGCTTCAGCAGCCGGACCTCGTGCTCGTTGACGTAGATCTCGTCCTGCTCGCTGATGTAGGGCAGCTGCTGGCCCGCCGTGTCGACTTGGAAGAAATACGGATTGGCGACGAAGTGCCGGCCTTCGGTGGTCTCCGAGACCACCGTATAGCTCTCCAGCGTCGGCTCCGCCGCCTTGGGCAGGTTCGCCACCTTGTCCGGGCTGTTCAGCATCGGCGTCGCCGTGTCCTGCCAGTCCGAGCTGCCGTAATAGGCGGCGATCGCCTTGTAGCCGTTCTCGAAGCCCAGCGACTGCGCGTACTCGTCGGCGTCGGGATTGATGGCCGGATGGAACTGGCCGAGAAAGTGCTTTGACCGGTAGCCCGGCGCGAAGTGGCTGGCGAAATGGGCGAGCAGCCCCGGCTTCGGCGCCGGCAGCTTGAAGACCACGGTCTGCGGGTCCGGTGTTTCGACCGTCATCGGCTCGCCGGCGACCAGTACGTAATCCTTGGCCTTCTCGATAACGTTCGGGTCCAGCGCCAAATTGTCGTACCAGAACTTGACGTCGGCCGAGGTGAAGGGCTCGCCGTCAGACCATTTGTGACCCTTGCGCAGATGGAAGGTCAGCTGGGTGAAGTCGTCGTTCCAATCCCAGCTCTTGGCGACATTCGGAACGATCGTCTGCAGGTCGTCCGAGTAGCGAACCAGGTTCTGGTGACGCACCGACATCTGGTCCGAGGTGCCCGCCTCGCTGGCGTTCGACAGCATGTTCATGGTGCCGCCGTATTGGCCGATCTCGTCATAGGGCGCGACGACCAGCGGCTCCTCCGGCAGGCGCTCGGCCACCGGCGGCAGCTGCTCGGGATTGCCCTGGATGCGCGCGTTCAGCTCGGCGATCGCCGGGTTGTCGCCGAAGCTCAGTGTGCAGTTCGCCAGCTCCTGAAACTGGGAGAGCTCGAACTGGTACGGGTACTCGCCGACGATGCCCTGATTGTCGGCGGCGGTGATCGGCGGACAATCGGCTGCGGCGGCTGCGGCCGCCGCGCCCCCCGCGGTGCCGGCGATCAGCGCGGCGGTGAAAAGCCTGAATGGACTAAATTTTGTCATGCGGTCCCTCCCCTCGGTTCCGGCAACGCGCGCCAGCATCCGACGCGCAGCGTGTTAACCCTATGAGGGGTTTACGACAGTTCGATGACGCTTGGGAACCCGTCCTGTGTTGAGACGCCCGTGCCGGCGGCGACGCATCCCTGCCCGGGCGGCGTCGAGATCGCCCGGGGCCGCCCGCGCGCCGCCTGTGTGCCGCCTGTGTGCCGCCTGTGGACCATTCGTGGTCCAAGCTTGCCAAGTCTTGGACTCTGCTCCTACCGTGCGCTGCCGGCCCAGCGGATAGGCAGGGCCAACGGCACGGACGGGGCATGTCCGCCGAGCGCCCGGCCTACGAGGGCGCTCGGCCAGACGGGGAGGAGGATAGGATGCGTTATTTCGGAGCATTTGGCGGAGCCGTGATCGGCGCGCTCGCCGGGTTGAGCGTGGCGACCGCGGCGAGCGCGCAGGACACGATGACGATCGGCGTCCAGGTGCCGACGACGGGGTCCGAAGCGACCTATGGCAAGGACATGGCCAACGCCGTCGAGATCGCCCAGGAGGAGATCAACGAGAAGGGCGGCGTGCTCGGCAAGAAGCTGACCATGATCATCGGCGACAGCGCCTGCGACCCGCAGCAGGCGGTCAACGCGGCCAGCCAAGCTGGTCTCGCAGGGCGTGGTCGGCGTCGTCGGCGGCTATTGCTCGGGCGCGACCCTGCCGACGCTGCAAGATCTATGGCGACGCCAACGTGCCGTTCGTCATCACCGCGTCGAACTCGACCAAGCTGATCCCGGCCAATCCCGGCAACGCCTTCATGATCAACTCGACGGGCGACGAGCAGGCCGACCAAGGCGGTGGAGTTCCTCGGCAAGCAAGGGCATCAAGTCGCTGGCGATCGTCAACCAGGGCGACGCCTACTCGCAGGACCTGGCCAACCTGACGCGCGACGGCCTGGGAGAAGGCCGGCCACAAGGTCGCCGCCTTCGAGACGGTGAACAAGGGCGAGCAGGACTATTCGGCCATCATCACCTCGATCAAGTCGGCCAGCCCGGACGCCGTGTTCTGGACGGCCTATTACGCCGATGGCGGCCTGTTCATCCGCCAGCTGCGCCAGGCCGGCTATCAGGGCATGATCGTCGGTCGGCGACGGCTCGAACTCGGCGCAGCTCTTCGACATCGCCGGCCGCGCGGCCGAGGG
Source organism: uncultured Alphaproteobacteria bacterium (assembly GCA_963822985.1). Classification (GTDB taxonomy): domain Bacteria; phylum Pseudomonadota; class Alphaproteobacteria; order Rhodobacterales; family Rhodobacteraceae; genus Thermohalobaculum. The sequence goes on from CAWGJU010000010.1 coordinate 435,105, forward strand.
CGTCTTCGCGCTTCTCCAACCCGATCGCCGAGTTCCTGCCGGCGCGCCAAGTCGTTCATCGAGACCTACAAGGTCCAAGTACGGCGCCGAGCCGGGTCCCTATGCACCGCTGACCTATGACGGCATGCGGCTGCTGGCCTGGGCGATCGACAAGGCCGGCACCACCGATGCCGGACAAGATCATCGCGGCGCTGAAGACGGCCGACGGCACGAGGAATGGCTGGCCGGGCCGATCTCGTTCACCGACAAGAACACCCTGGCGCGGTCGAACTTCATCGTCCTCGAGGGCAAGGACGGCGCCTGGGCCCGCGCCGACGAGGGATAGACCCTGCATCGCAGCAAGCGGCCGGCGCCCTGGCGCCGGCCGGTCACCGGCGCCGGTGCGCGTCGACGTCCGCACGGCCGGGCGCATCGGGTCGCCCATGCGCGCCGCGCCTGCCGCCGCACGGAGCGGAGCATGAGCGTCTTCGACATCGTCTCGCACCAGCTGGTGAACGGGCTCGTGCTCGGGTCGTTCTACGCGCTGGTGGCGCTGGGCTACACGATGATCTTCGGGGTCATCAAGCTGCTGAACTTCGCCCATGGCGACCTCTACATGGTCGGGCGGCTTCGTCGGGTTCCTGTGCCTGTCGGCCATCTCCAGCGTGGTGGGCGGCAGACTGGCCCGGCATCTTCGTCGCCATGTTCCTGTCGATGATCGCGGTCGGCTGCCTCGGCGTCGTGATCGAGCGGATCGCCTATCAGCCGATGCTGTCGGCGCCGCGCCTGTCGATCCTGATCACCGCGCTCGCCGTCTCGCTGGTGCTGCAGAACACCGTGCTGTCGCTGACGGGCGGGCCAGTACACCGCCTTCCGCTCGGATCTCGGCTTCGGCGGCATCAATCTCGGCGACCTGTTCATCACCTACAACCAGATGGTGCTGGTCGGCGCCGCCGCGGTGCTGATGATCGCGCTCGAGGTCTTCGTCAACGCGCACCCAGTACGGCCGCGCCATGCGGGCGGTCGCCATCGACAAGGACATGTGCCAGCTGATGGGCATCAACGTGACCGCGGTCATCGGCGTGACCTTCTTCATCGGCTCGGCGCTCGCGGCGGCGGCGGGCACGATGGCGGGCGCCTATTACGGCTCGATCTGGTACTTCATGGGCTTCCTGATCGGCCTCAAGGCCTTCACCGCCGCGGTGATCGGCGGCATCGGCTCGATTCCCGGCGCCATGCTCGGCGGGCTGGTGCTCGGGCTGCTCGAAGCCTTCGGCACGCAGATCCCCGGCATCGGCAGCGAGTGGAAGGACGTCTTCTCCTTCGTCGGTGCTGATCCTGGTGCTGGTGTTCAAGCCGACCGGCCTGCTCGGCCAGTCCGAGCAGGAGCGCATGTGATGCGCGAGGAGCAGGCTCGTCGCGAGCGCGGCTTTTCGGGCCGCTCGTCGGCCGTCCTCGAACCCGCGGCGATCGCGCCGGATCGGTATCGGCGTCCTGCTGGTGCTGTTCATGGCCGTGGTCCCGTTCGTCGTTCGGGCAGTACGCGACCGTCATCCTGACCAATGCGCTGCTCTATGTGGTGCTGGCGCTGGGGCTGAACGTCGTCGTCGGCTATGCCGGGACTGCTCGATCTCGGCTATGCGGCGTTCTTCGCCGTCGGCGCCTACACGGTCGGCATCCTGACGCTGCAATTCGGCTGTAATTTCTGGCTGACGCTGCCCGTCGCGGTCGGCATGGCCGTGATCGCCGGCGTGATGATCGGCGGGCCGACGCTGCGGCTGCGCTCGGACTATCTCGCCATCGTCACGCTCGGCTTCGGCGAGATCGTCCGGATCTCGGCGCGCAACCTGCCCATCACCGGGCGGGCGAGCGGGCTTTCGGGCATCGAGCAGCCCTGGCTGTTCGGCTGGCACATCGCGACGCCGACCGATTTCTACTACGTCGTTCTGCGTGCTCGCGGTCCTCGCCGTCTTCGTGTCGGTGCGGCTCGCCAACTCGCGCCTCGGCCGCGCCTGGCTCTACGTCCGGCACGACGAGGACGTCGCCGAGGCGATGGGCATCGACCGCGTGCGGGTCAAGCTCGCCGCCTATGTCATCGGCGCGATCTTCGGCGCGATCGCCGGCGCGTTCTTCGCGGTCAATCTCGGCGCGATCTCGCCGGAGAGCTTTTCGTTCACCCAGTCGGTGCTGATCCTGATGGCGGTGATCCTCGGCGGCATGGGCAAGATCCCGGGCGTGATCCTCGGCGCCTTCATCGTCATCCTGGGGCCCGAGCTCCTGCGCGATCTGGGCGAGCTGCGGCTGCTGGTCTTCGCCGTCGGGCTGCTGCTGATCATGCTGTTCCGGCCGAGCGGCATCTGGCCCGGCCGCGGGGCGCAGCGATGAGCGACGCTCTTCTGGAGCTCGACGGCGTCCGGCTCGCCTTCGCCGGCAACACGGTGCTGGACGACGTCGACTTCCGCGTGCCCGAGGGACGCCATCGTCAGCCTGATCGGGCCGAACGGCGCGGGCAAGACGTCGCTCTTCAACTGCATCACCGGCTTCTACAGGCCGCAGGCGGGCTCGATCCGCTTCGACGGGCGACGAGCTGCTCCGGCTGAAGCCGCACCAGGTGACGCAGGCCGGCATCGCCCGCACCTTCCAGAACCTCCGGCTCTTTCGCGAGATGACGGTGCTGGAGAACGTCATGTCGGGCATGCATTGCCGGACGCGCGCCGGGGCGGTCGGGCGCGATCCTGACGCCACGCTGGCAACGGGCCGAGGAGGACGAGATCCGCGAGACGCGCCGAGGAATGCCTGCGCTTTGTCGGCGTGACCGAGGACAGCTGGGACCGCGAGGCGACGACGCTGGCCTATGGCCACCAGCGGCGCATCGAGATCGCCCGGGCGCTGGCCACCCGGCCGCGGCTCGTCCTGCTCGACGAGCCGGCGGCCGGGCTCAACAGGCGGCGAGAAGGAGCGAGCTGATCGGCCTGATCCGGCGCATCCGCGACGAGCGCGGCGTCTCCGTGCTGCTGATCGAGCACGACACCGGGCTGGTCATGAAGGTTTCCGAGCGCGATCAGCGTGCTCGACCATGGCGTGATGATCGCCGAGGGAACGGCGCGAGAGGTGCAGACCGACCCCAAGGTCATCGAGGCCTATCTCGGCCAGGAAGACGCGGAGGCGGCGCTTGGCTTCTGAGGCGGCGAGCCCCGACGTCGTGCTGCGGCTGGCGGGCGTCGAGGCCGGCTATGGCCGCATCCGCGCCCTCAACGGCATCGACCTCGAGGTCAGGCGCGGCCAGATCGTGACGCTGCTCGGCGCCAACGGCGCGGGCAAGACGACGACGCTGAAGACGATCTCGGGGCTGGTCCGCGCCAGCGCCGGCTCGATCACGCTGGAGGGGCGGGAGATCACCGGGCTGCGCGCGAGCGACATCGCTCGCATGGGCATCGTGCACGTCCCCGAGGGCCGCCACATCCTCAGGGGCCTGAGCGTCCGCGAGAACCTCGAGCTCGGCGCCTTCACGGTGCGCGACCCGGGCGTCCGGCGCACAACGGATGCAGGAGGTGTTCCGCCTGTTTCCGGTCCTCGAGCGGCGCCAGCACCAGGACGGGTCGCTGCTGTCGGGCGGCGAGCAGCAGATGCTGGCGATCGGCCGGGCGCTGATGCAGGGGCCGAAGGTGCTGCTGCTGGACGAGCCATCGATGGGCCTGGCGCCCAGGCTGGTGATCGACACGATGAAGATCGTCAAGCGTCTGAACGAGCAGGGCACGACGATTCTGCTGGTCGAGCAGAACGCCCGGCTGGCGCTGCGCCTGGCCAACTACGGCTATGTCCTGGAAAGCGGCCACATCCGGATGCAGGGCGAGGCGGCGCGGCTGCGCGCCGACACCTCGATCGTGCAGGCCTATCTCGGGGATTGACCGGCCGGCGCCTCATCGGCTCGGCCGAGGAACAGGCGACGCCGCCTTCGCGAGGTCGCACGGCACGCCGTGGGGCCCGCCCAGAAACAGCTGGCGCCGCCCCGATCGGGGCGGCGCCGTTTTCCTTGCGCCCGGGCGAGCGCCCGGGCCGCGATCAGAGCTCGTAGACCATCTGGTCGCAGATATCGGCGAAGATATAGCCTTCCTGGATGGTGACGCCCGCGTCGGGATCTTCGGCGAGCGCGTCCTCGGCGATCTCCTGCTCGGTGCTGTTGAGAATGGTGTCACCAAGATGCTTGTTGTCGAGATCGATGTGCTGGACCTCCGGCCGGTACGGCTGGTACTCGCAATCGACGACAGGCTTAGCGACCGAGAACGCCATCTCGTCGATACACTTGTCCTCGAAAGTGATGATCCCCTTCTCGTTGGCGTCGTCGCCGTCCCTGATCAGGAAGTTCAGCAGGGAGTCCTCGTCGAAGCCCGGAACCCCGATCGGAATACCGAGATCGGCGACCAGGTTCGCGATGAGCACTTGGCCGTCAGTGTTGCCATCGCCGTCCTGATCGACGTTGATCAGAACGTCCTGGCCACCGTTGGCGAGCGTCGCCGAGAGGTGGCCCTCGAGGCTCGTGTTGAAGATCAGCTCGTCCTGGTTCTGGCTGGAGAAGTCGTAGACGATCGCGATTTCGAAGCCCTGATAGGTCTGGTTCGGATCGTCGCACTCGTAGTAGCCGAAGACGAACTGGTCGGCATCCTCGCCGCCGACGAGGTAGTCGGTGCCGTAAGAGGCGAACAGGCAATCATTGCCCTTCTCGCCGAAGAGGATGTCGTCGCCAGTGCCACCCAGCAGGTTGTCGTCGCCATACCCGCCGTAGAGGACATCGTTGCCGGCATTGCCGAGCAGCGTGTCGTTGCCAGCACCCTGGCCGGGCGTCAGGCCGAGGTCGCCATAGATATAGTCGTTGCCGTCGTTACCCTCGACATAGTCGTCGCCGGCGCCGCCATCGAGACCGTCATTGCCGGCCCCGCCGCGGATCTTGTCGTTTCCGGCACCGCCGAAAGCGTAGTCGTCGGCGGCCCCGGCGTCGATCCGATCGTTGCCGGCGTCGCCATAGATCGTGTCCTGGTCTTCGCCGCCGCAGATCTGGTCATTGCCGTCGCCGCCGCTGATCAGGTCGCGCCCGGTGTTGCCGTCGATGATGTCGTCGCCGGCCTCGCCAAGCAGCACGTCATTGTCGGCCCCGCCATCGATCTGGTCGTTGTCTGCGCCGCCGTAGATCGTGTCGTTGCCCGTGCCACCCTGCAGCTTGTCCTTCGCCGGACCGTTCGAGCTGGTGCCGGAGCCGTCGTTGTCGCCGTAGATCAGGTCGTCGCCGGCGCCGCCATCGATGCAGTCCTCGTTGTCGTTGCCGACCAGGACGTCATTTCCCTCGCCGCCGAAGATGACGTCGTCGCCGGCGCCACCATAGGCCAGATCATTGCCTTCGCCGCCGACCAGCGTGTCGTTGCCCGACTCGCCCGAGAGGAAGTCGTCGCCGTATTCGCCGAAGATCAGGTCGTCGCCGGCGCCGCCACGCAGCGCGTCGACTCCGGCGCCGCCGAGCAGCGTATCGTTGCCGGCGCCGCCGCTGATGTCATCCCAGCCAGCGCCGCCGCAGATCACGTCATTGCCAGCGCCGCCGCTCAGAAGGTCGTTGCCGGTGCCGCCGCCGATCCAGTCGTCGCCGTCATCGCCCCTGATCGTGTCGCTGCCAGAGCCGCCGAGCAGCGTGTCGTTGCCCGAGCCGCCTTCGATGGAGTCATTGCCCGACTGGCCGAACAGCGCATCGTGGCCGCCGTCACCCATCAGCCAATCATTTCCCGAACCGCCGAAGCCGAGATCGTTGCCGGCGCCGCCCCAGACCCAATCGTCTCCGGTACCGCCGGCCATCACGTCGTTGCCGTCGCCGCCGACCAGGACGTCGTTGCCCGAGGCGCCGACGAGCCCGTCGTCACCATCCTCGCCAAGGATCAGGTCGTCGCCGCCGCCGCCATACATGTAGTCACAGCCGGCGCCGAGAAGCGCGGCATTGGCACGGCCATCCCCGGCCACGCCGTCGTTGCCGCCGAGTGTCTTGGCCTTCCAGTAAGGCTTGCCGGAAAAATTAACGAAGTCGGATTTATCGTCCTGGCCGACGAAGAGGCCTCCGCTGCCCCCCCAGTTCAGAAAGGCGTCATACGCCATTTGCTCAAGCGGTGAATTCGCCATTGGTAGTTCTCCCTATCGAACGCTCGTACTCCGAGAAATCGCCGAACAGTCTTGGGCCCCCTCGGACGCTGCGATGGTGTGCGGAAAACACCCACTGATATGCCCCCATTTGATGGTAAACACGCCCTCTCAGCCGCCACAAACGCCGCTCGTCACAAGCTGGAAGATAGACATACTTGCGCTGTTCATCTTGAGATTGTGGCGGGCTCGAGGAGCGTTCCGGCAAACCGCTACCGCGCGGCTGCGGACCGCACGCGCCGCGCGAACGAGCCGGCAGCCCGACACGCCCGATCCTACATTCCTTGAGAGATTCGCTGGTCGGAGTGGCAAGATTCGAACTTGCGGCCCCTGCCTCCCGAAGACAGTGCTCTACCAGGCTGAGCTACACTCCGCCGCCAGCGCGGGCCGATATACAGACGCGGTCGCCGAGGGGCAAGCGGGTTGTCGGCCTTGCGGCGTTTCAGGGGCCGCTCTAAGAACGGCGGCGCTTGGGACGTAGCTCAATCGGTAGAGCAACGGTTTTTGGTACCGCAGGTTGGAGGTTCGAGTCCTCCCGTCCCAGCCATGTTTCAAAAAAATCCGGCAGAATCAAGGGCATATGCCGCCCTTGTGCCGTTGGGTCACGATGGCAAGCTGTCGGACATCTTCGGCAAGCGCCGGACGCGCATCTTCGCCCGGCTCGGGCTCACGGATCCCCGCGAGGACTTCTATGCCGGGCGCATGACCGTCTCGACGCAGCTCCTGGCGCTCGGCGCGCCGGACAAGGTCCGCCAGTCGATCATCGGCCACGAGCACGACACGATCATCAACCGTCATTATACGGAGTCGAACGTCGCTTTGATGAAGCGCTATCTCGACCGGATCGACCTCGGCCTCGTCATAGAGCACGACAGCAGGTACCGGTTCCCCGTGATCCGCGGGTGCAAGCTTCTGAAGGTCCGTCCGCTCTCGGTCACGCTGACGCTCGACCGCTCCTCTGAGCCGGATCGCATCGAGGTGCATGATCCGTCATCTGGCGCGACACGGGTTATCTCCGCGGAAAGCAAGATGGACGCTGCGGATCCCGCCGCAGTCTACGCGAACCTCGAGAGCATGGGCCGTCGTCTCGCCAGGGCGCTTGGCGGAAAGCCTTTCCGCATCGAGGGATTGGTGGATGCCCTCGTCGAACGAAAGCTGGGACTGCTGCTGGCGGTCGGCACGAACCCCGGCGAGGCTTCGCCTCACGAGACGGACAAGTCTTCGGAGGACGGCCGCTCCGCCGGGCCGGCGCGGAGCGGGGACGTCGTTTCGGAGACCAGGGTCGAGAACCGCAGTGCCGAGGGGCGCACCGCGCCGCACTCGCGGCACGCGACTGGCGGGCGGGCATTCGAAGGGGTCAGCGAATGCGTGCCCTGTCCGCCCTGAGCGCCGTTCCGGCGACCGGCCATCGGCGGCAGGTCCATACCGTACCAGGCGCTCCGCCGTTGTGTTGCCCTATCTCGGCGTTCCGCCGCTCGGATTTCCGTTGCTATTCCCACATGCCCCGAACCCGCGACTTCAGGTCGAGAGCAGCCATTGGCGGGCATCCGGCATGGGTTTCGCCCGGTTCGAGGTGAGGCCACGCCCGTAACTCGAAGCGGGAGAGAACATCATCGGGGATGAACCTGCTGCGGGAGGCGTAAACGTGGCGGTCGCCGCGGCGCGCCTGCCGGCCGATGTAGAACCTTTGCGGCACGACGAGATGCAGCGCGTCCCGCGCGCGCGTCATCGCAACGTAGAGCAGCCGTCGCTCTTCCTCGATCTCCGCGCTGCTGCCGGTGCCGAGATCGGACGGGATGCAGCCGTCGACGCAATTGAGCACGAAGACGTTCCTCCACTCCTGCCCCTTGGCCGAGTGGATCGTTGAGAGGGTCAGGTAGTCCTCGTCGCGGAGCGGCGCGCCGGCGCGGTCGCTGATCGCTTCGGGCGGATCGAGGGTCACCTCCGTCAGGAAGCGCTCGCGCGACGGGTAGCCGGCGGCGATCTGCTCGAGCTGCCGGAGATCGGCGCTCCGGACGCCGGCGTCCTCGTGCAGCCGCTCCAGATGCGGTCGGTACCAGCCGATCACCCGCTCGATCTCCGCAGGCCAGATCCTGCCGGAACGGAGACTGGCGAAGAGCTCGACGAAGCCGGGCCATGCTTCCCTCGCCCGAGCCGGAACGGGAAAGCCAGCGAGGGCCATGCCCGGCTCGAGCGCATCGCGCATGGCGTCGAGAACCGCCTCGGCCGTCGCCGGACCGATCCCCGGCAGCAGCTGCAGCACACGGAAGCCGGCGATCCGATCCCGCGGGTTCTCCGCTATCCGGAGCACCGCCAGCACGTCCTTGACATGCGCCGCGTCCAGGAACTTCAGCCCGCCGAACTTCACGAAGGGGACGTTGCGCCGGGTCAGCTCGACCTCGAGCGGCCCGCTGTGATGCGAGGTCCGGAAAAGGACTGCCTGGCTTTTCAGGGCGACTCCGGCCTCGCGGGCGGCGAGGATCTCGGCGCAGACATAGTCGACCTGCCCCGTCTCGTCCCGCACGGTGACCAGCGCCGCCCGCTCGGCCGACTGGCGATCGGACCACAGGTCCTTCGTGAAGCGCTCGGCGGCGCCGGCGATCACCGCATTGGCCGCGGCGAGGATTCCTTGCGTCGACCGGTAGTTCTGCTCGAGCGTCACCGTCGTCGCCGGCGGCGAGAACTGCGCCGGAAAGTCGAGGATGTTGCGGACCTCGGCCGCTCGGAACGCGTAGATCGATTGCGCGTCGTCGCCGACGACGGTCAGGCCGCGGCCGTCGGGCTTGAGCCCGATCAGGATCTCCGCCTGCAGCCGGTTCGTGTCCTGGTACTCGTCGATCAGCACGTGATCGAAGCGGGCGCCGAGTTCTTCGGCGAGCCCGGGATCGGAAACCATCTCGGCCCAGTAGAGCAGAAGGTCGTCATAGTCGAGCACGCCGCTCTCCTGCTTCGCCTCGACATAGGCGCCGAAGACCTGCTTCAGCTCGGCGGCCCAGCTCGCGCACCAGGGAAAGGACGCCTCCAGCACGTCGCCGACCGGCGCACGGGCGTTCACCGCGCGGGAGTAGATCGCGAGGCAGGTGCCGCCGAGTGGAAAGCGGGTCTCGGTCTTGGAGAAGCCGAGCCGGTGGCGCACCAAGCTCATCAGGTCGGCGGAGTCCGCGCGGTCATGGATCGTGAACGCGGGATCGAGGCCGATCACCGGCGCATGCTCGCGGAGGAGCCGCGCGCCGATCGCGTGGAAGGTGCCGGACCAGGTGAGGCCCTCGGCGAGGACCGCCGCTCGCGCGCCGAGCGCTTCGGATGCGATGTGCTGGACGCGCCGGACAAGCTCGGCGGCGGCGCGGCGCGAAAATGTCATCAGGAGTATGCGTCGCGGATCGGCGCCCTGTAGCACGAGATGCGCCACCCTGTGGACGAGCGTCCTGGTCTTGCCGGTGCCGGCGCCGGCGATGATCAGCAGCGGATCGGCCGGCGCGCCGCCGCCATGCAGAACGGCTTGGCGTTGCTCCGCGTTCAGGCCGGCGAGATAGTCGGCCTCCGGCATGCTTTCGCGGCGATCGAGCATCCGGGGAGGAAAGCCCGTTTCTACTTTGTTCGCAAGGGCTCGCTGCTCTGCGCGGCCCTCGCGGCCGCCACTCGTGTCGGCGCGGCACGGAATTTGAACCGTCCTGCCGGCGAGCCGCTGCCCTCGCCGGAAACCTCCATTGCGGCCCCGAAAGCCTCATAGTTGCGCCCGCCAGAAGCCTCACAGCGAGATGACGGAGCCCAGCGCTGCGGCCCAGCTCAACCTTCGCCCTTCGTAAGACTGAACCGCGCCGTGTGTGGATGCCCCCTTCGATGCAAGCGGTTTTTGGCGGTTGAGGACGTGCGGTCAGGTGCGGTCGTGTGTCCGGCCTCGTGATGCGGCCGTCGATTCGCCGCGGGCCTGTATGGAGATGTGCGGGTCGCGTCCCTATCGGGTTTGCGTGCTCTGCGGCGCGCGGCGCGGTACAGGTTCCTGCGACCCCGTCTCATCGACCGATGTCCCTTACCCCTCCTTCGACCTGCTCACATCGCCGGCGCACCCGCCCCCCGCCGGGTCAGGCGGCGACGGGATCTCTGTAGGTCTCTTCGCGAACCGTCAGCGCCCAGACGGTCCGCGCCATCTTGTTGGCGAGCGCGACGACGACGACCATGCGGGGCTTGCGCGCCATCATGCGGGCGAGCCACGAGCCCTTCGGCGGTCCCTTCCGAGCCGCCCACGTGACGACCGCCGAGGCGCCGATGATCAGCAGGCGCCGGATGTCGCGCTGCCCCATCTTCGAGGTGCTGCCGAGCCGGGTCTTGCCGCCGGTCGAGTTCTGTCTCGGCGTCAGGCCGACCCAGGCGGCGAAGTCGCGCCCGCTGCGGAACGTGGTCATGGACGGGCAGAACGCCTGCACCGCGGTCGCGCAGATTGCGCCGACACCGGGGATTGTCATCAGTCGCGCGATCTGCGCGTCCTTCGGCGCCCTTCGCCTGATGTCCTTCTCGAGGGCGCCGATCTTCGCGCCGAGCGCGGCGATCTGGTCGAGCAGGAGCTGGGCGAGATCGCGCACCGTCTCCGGCAGCAGGACCGTCTCGTCGCCGACGGCCTGCGCCAGCCGATCAATGCGCGCGGGACCTTGGGGCGCGACGACGCCATGCTCGGCGAGATGCCCCCTGAGCGCGTTGATCGACTGGGTTCGCTGACGCACCAGAAGGTCCCGCGTCCGGAACAGCATTCCCTGGCCCTGTTGGTCTGCCGTCTTGACCTCCACGAAGCGCATGGTCGGGCGCGACGCGGCTTCGGCGATGGCCTCTGCGTCGGCGGCGTCGTTCTTCTGTCGTTTCACGAAGGGCTTTACGTAGATCGGCGGCACGAGCTTCACCTCATGGCCGAGCGCCGCGATCTCCCGGCCCCAGTGATGAGCGCTCGCGCAGGCCTCCATGGCGACGAGCGCCGACGGCTGCGCGGCGAGAAACGACAGAACCATGTCCCGCGGAAGCTTTTTGCGGAACACGATTGCGCCGTCCGCGGCCGCGCCGTGCAACTGGAACGTAGACTTGGCGAGATCGATGCCGATGATGGTAGCTTGCGCCATGGATACCTCCTCCTTCAGGTGATCGTCAGCACAACCACCGTGGTACATCGCGATGCCGCCGGGCGGGGGCATCCACTCCATCGGGTCTGCCGAAGACTGGTCTGCGTGTGTCAAGCCACCGCAGCGAACCCGTCGATTGCGAGAAGAAAGGTTTGGCGAAGGGCGCATGCTGTGCGTCGACGGAGCCGATCGCCAACAGCCGCTTAGAAACCGAAAATCGCCGGGGCAGACCGGGTCAAGATGACCCCAAGCGGACGCCGATTTCCTTTTGGTCCGATCCGAGGTTGCCGCTCGGTGGCAACCCCGGCCGATCCTAAGGCCCGTGGTCAGGCCCAGCCGAGCGCCCTCAGCAACTCTGCGTCGTTCCAGATCTTGGTCATGTGCGTGATCTTGCCGCCGGCAAATTCCATTGCATAGACGTAGTCGGCCGCGACGGTGTTGCCGGTGGGCGCCATCGGCCCGCCATCGCCGCTGTGGGTGCCGTGGAAGACCGCGAAGGCCAGGACGACATCACGCTGGGGGTCGGCCGCGAAGCCCTTGAGCTCGTAGCGCCCGTCCGGAAGCGGCAGCAGAAGACCCTTCATCCATTCGGTGTAGGCTCGAAGGGTCTGCGTGTCCGCCAGGGCCTGCGACTGGCAGGAAAAGGTCGCGTCGGGGGAGCAATGCTGGGCGCAGCCCGCCCAGCCCTCGCCGGTCTCGCAAGCGTCGAAGAAGGCGTGCGCCGTGTCTGTCATCGTCATCGCGTTTACTCCTGCATGAGCTGGCGCACCTTTGTCGCCAGTGCCGAAGAATCTACGCTGCGCCCGGGACGGACAGCATCGTTCAGATGCAGCAATCGATGCGGGGCCGGTGTAGGGTGGCGGCTCCTGCATTTGCAGGGCGGGGCGGGGCTGCATGGCAGATGGCGAACACGGCGCGGACACGTTGAGCAACCGCGAGCAGGAGGTTGCCGCAGCCTACGCCGGCGGGCAGAGTTACAAGGAGATCGCGCGCGATCTCGGTCTGTCGCCGACAACCGTGCGCTCGCATCTCAGGACTGTCTATTCCAAGCTCGGTGTGACCTCAAAGATCGCGCTTGCGCAGTCGCTGAGCGGTCATGGCGACGTCGCCGATGTGCAGGACCGGGACGGCGCCACGCTGGCGGCAGAACTCGCGCTGGAACTGGACGACGCGGTTCGACGTGAACGGAGCCTTGCCAAGGTCCTCAGGATCATAAGCGACCAGGGCGGCGAGCTCGATCCGGTGATAGACGCCGTGCTGGACCACGCGTTGGAGATCTGCGAGGCCGAATTCGGAGTGGTTTTCGAGTATCGCGGAGATTACAGAATTCCGCGAGCTTCGCTCGCGCAACATCCCGACCGCCTTTGCCGAATGGCTCGCTGAGCAGGGCGTTTTTTCGGTCGAGCCGAGCACGGGACTCGGCCGCGTCGCGTCGGAATTGAAGACCATCAATATCGCAGACATGCGCGCCGAGGATGTGTATCAGAGCGGCGTCTCGCTGAGGATCGCGACGGCCGACCGGGGCAAGGCACGATCCTTCGCGACGATCCCGATGCTGTCCGGCAATCAGCTGATCGGCGCGTTCGTGGTCTACCGTACGCGCGTGCACCCGTTCAACGACCGGGCCCTGGAACTGGCCCAGCTCTTCGCCGACCAGGCCGTCATCGCCATCGAGAACGTCAGGCGCTTTCACGCGCTGCAGGCCCGCTTGGAGCGCGAGGCGGCGACCCGCGAGATCCTGAACGTTATCAGCGAGAGCCGTGACGACGAGGTGCCGGTCTTCGACGCGATCCTGGAGAATGCCTGCAAGTTGTGCAATGCGCCGCTCGCCTATCTTTCCATGGCGACCGAGGACCGGGCGTTCGTTGTCTCGCCCGCGCGCCGCGGCGCCTTTGCCAAGTTCGGCGAAACGCTGGACAGGCTCAGGGTGCCACTCGGCACGTCGGGCCTGGCCCTTGCCCGCGCGATCGCCGAGTGCCGGGTGTTTCGCGAGGACGACATCGCCGATCACGAACTCTACACCGGTGGGGACCCCAACCGTGTCTCGATGGTCGAGGACGAGGGCGCGCGCAGCCTGCTCGTCGTGCCACTGATTCAGGGCGGCCGGGGGATCGGGTCGATCACGCTCTATCGTCGCGAAGTGGCGCCCTTCTCCGACGACGACGTTGCCCTTGTCGAAAGCTTCGCTTCTCAGGCTGTGATCGCCATCGAGAACGTCCGCCAGTTCCGCGAACTGCAGGCGCGGCTGGACCGCGCTGCGGCGACGCGGGAGATCCTCGAGGTCATCAGCGAGAGCCGCGACGACGAACAGCCGGTCTTCGACGCGATCCTGGAGAACGCGCGGCGGCTCTGCGACGCGCCGTTCGCGGCGTTGGTCTTGGGACGCAAGGGCGACACGCATCAGGTCATGGCCGCCCATCACGGTGCGGTCGCGCATACGGTCGACATGTACCGGGAGGGCAAGATCCCGATGGACCCGGCGCGGTCCTTCGCCGGCAGGGCGATCGCCGAACAGCGCGTGGTGCACCTGCCGAACATGCAGGACACCGACGAGTATCGCGCGGGGGTCCCGAACGTCCGAGCGCTTTGCGACGTCCAGGGCATCCGCACGAACCTGTTCGTTCCGCTGATCGCGGAAGGCGAAGGCATCGGCTGCTTCATCATCTTCCGCCACGAGGTGCGCCCCTACACCGACGAGCAGATCGCACTGGTCCAGACGTTCGCCGAACAGGCCGTCATCGCGATCCAGAACGCCCGCCAGTTCCGCGCGTTGCAGGCGCGGCTGGACCGCGAGCAGGGCACGGCCGAGATCCTGCGGCTGCTCAGCCGCTCGCGCGAGGACGAGGCGCCGGTCTTCGACCTGATCCTGAAGAAGGCGGCAGAGTTGTGCGGTGCCGACGCCGCGGCGCTGACCCTCGGGCGCGAAGGCGATCCGCACCAGCGCCTTGCGGCCGCGCTGGACATGCATCCGAAAACCCGCACGCTCTACGCGGACGGCAAAGTATCGATGAACCCGCGAACCTCTCTGGTCGCGCGCGCCATCGTGACTGGCAAGACGCTGCACGTCCCGGACTACGCCGATACGGACGATTACCGGGCGGGCGAGGAGGTTTTCCGCTCGCTTGTGGACGACACCGGGATGCGGACCAGCGTCAACGTGCCCTTGTTGTCAGGCGGTGGCGGCATCGGCGCACTAGTGCTCTACCGCAAGACCGTGAAGCCCTATTCGCCGGATGAAATCACGCTGGTCGAGACGTTCGCGACGCAGGCCGTCATTGCGATCGAAAACGTGCAGCAGTTCCGGGCACTCGAAAGCCTGAACGCCGACCTTGTCCAGCGGGTGGAGAAGCAGGTCGGCGAGATCGAGCGGATGGGGCGGTTCAGGCGCTTCCTGTCGCCGGCGGTCGCCGACGCGCTGGCCAATTCCGGCGACGAATCGATGCTGGCCAGCCACCGGGCGCTGATCGCGACGCTGTTCTGCGATATCCGCGGGTTCACGGCGTTCTGCGAGATCGCAGAGCCGGAGGAGACGATCGAGGTCTTGCAGGCCTATCATGAGGAGATGGGCACGCTGATCTCGGCCCATGGCGCCGGCGTGGACAAGCGCATGGGCGACGGGATCATGGTGATCTTCAACGACCCGCTGCCATGCGAGGATCCCGCAGGCGACGCCGTGCGGCTGGCGGTGGCCATGCGGGCGCGGATGGACGATTTGTGCAAGCGGTGGAAGCGGCTTGGCCACCGTCTCGGCTTCGGCGTCGGCGTTTCGCTCGGCTACGCAACCATTGGCATGGTCGGGTCCGAGGGGCGCTACGACTACACGGCATCCGGTACCGCCGTGAATCTGGCGGCCCGGCTCTGCGACCGTGCCGAAGACGGCGACATCCTTCTCAGCCCGAGGGCCTACACCGCAGTCGAGGATGCGTTCATGGCAGAGTCAAGCGGAAAGCTGGATCTGAAGGGCATCCGGGAGCCCGTCGAGGTCTTCAGGCTTATTGGCTCCTGAGGGAACATCTCCAAGGTCTCCCGATCGACCAGATCGGCGGGAGCAGATCGATCCCCGACCCACCTTGCGTGTCCCCTCCGGCCACGGAGCAGCGGTCTGCACTTGGCTTCACATACGGGAGCTCAAGACCGTTCGCGAACGACCAGGCAGAGATGGCGAATATCCTTTCCCTGGCGCAACTCGCCAGTTGCCAGAGTGAACCGACTACGGCGGCATTGCCCGCAGAACTGCTCGTAGGCGAACCGGCGATCGTGATCCAAGATCGCCATTCGACTTCAATAGCCGGGCATCGTCCGCGGGCGGCGACGGCGCTCGTCCCGCAGCGGCGGCTTCCGCCAGACGCGCCTTCATCCTGGATCACTGCTTTTCGCCCTTGCACGGGCGTGTCCTGTCGCCGCATCCGGGGGTGTATCGTCCAACCAGCGCTGCGCCATCTCGCGCAGCCTGGTCCGCTGGATCTTGATGCCGTTCGCGCTCTCCGTGGTGGGGAACGCTTCCATGACAAACACGCGTACCGGAACCTTGAAAGCGGCGAGCGCGCCGCGGCAATGCTCCTTCAGTGCCGTCTCGTCCATAGCGGCGCCCCGGTGCAGCGTCACGAAGGCGACTGCGGCGGTGCCGCGCGCGGTCTCGGCGCCGACCACCTGACAGCCGTTGACCGCAGCGTGCGTCTGGAGGTGTGCCTCGATCTCGGCCGGATTGACCAGGAAGCCGCCGAGCCTCAGCACGTCGCCAGCGCGGGAGAGATAGACGAAGCTGCCGTCGTCACAGCTGTATCCGACATCGCCGGTGCGGAAGAAGCCGTCCTCGGTGAAGGCTGCGCGCGTCGCCTCCGCGTCGCCGTCATAGCCGATCATCAGGCTGGGGGCGCGGATCTCCAATTCGCCCGGGCGACCGTGCGGCAGGAGTTCTCGGGTCTCCGGGTCGCGGGCCCGGACGCGCGCCTCGGACGCGACGGGAAAGCCGCCGCCCAGCTTGCGCCGGTCCATGGACGCGTCCGCGGGCTGCGCCGAGAACAGCGCCAGCACCTCGCTGCTGCCGTAGAGGCCGATGAGCCGCATCCCGCGCTCGCCGGCGCGCTCGACGATGTCGGAAAGCGCGGCGTTGAACTTGGCGTAGCCAAAGTGCCGGAGCGTCGGCAGCGGGCGCGCCTCGTCCGTGGCGCCGAGGAGCCGGTCGGCCATGTCGTCGCCGCCGCAGGTGTGCGTGAGGTCGTGCTGGCGGACCAGCCGTACAGCTTCCTCGGCATCGAAGGCCGACATGAAGACCGAGGGCGCCGCGGCCGCGACCGTGCCGATGTACTGGCTGAAGCCGAAGACACCGCACAGCGGAACGGCCTGCAGCAGCCGCGCATCCGGCGCGTCAAAGCCGAAGCCGCGCGCGACGTCGCGCGCATGGCGCACGACGGCAGACTGCCGGTGCAGGACGAACTTCGGGGCTTTCGTGGTGCCCGAGGTGGTGAAGATGTTGCAGGGACGGTCGGGCGCGGAGAGATCCCGATCCGTCGCCGGCGCATCCATCAGCTCGGCGAAGGGCAGCGCCTCCAGCCCCGCGGGCGCGGTTTGCGCCGTCGCCGCGTCATTCTGTTCGCCGTAGATGATCAGGAACTCGAGGCCGTCCAGCACCGCGGGGTCGATCCCGCCCAGGATACCGACGAAGTCGATACCCTTGAAGCCTGGCCACATGGCCAGCGCCTTGCAGCCGGCGCGGCCGATGATGTCCTGCACCTCGGCGCTGCGGTAGCGTGTGTTGACCGCAACCGCGACCGCCCCCAGCCGCGCGCAGGCGAAGAGGAGCAGCACATAGGCCGGGCAGTTCGGCAACCACACACCGACCCGGTCGCCCGGGCCAATGCCGCGGGCGGCAAGCGCGCCGGCGACGCGCCGGCTCTGCTCGTCCAGCTCGGCATAGCTCCACTGCCGAGCGCCATAGATCAGCGCCGTGCCGTTGCCGCGCTGCTCCGCGAGGAGGCCCGGCACCGTTCTCGGATCGAGTTCCGTTTTCGCCATTCTTCTCAATTCGCGCCGATCCTCAGTTCTCGCGCAGGAAACGCCGGGCCTTGAGAGCGCTGCGCGGCAGCGTGCCCTCTTTCACGATCTCCACAAGCGCCCGGACGTGCAGCTTGGACCGCACCTCCTCCGCGATCGTCGATCCCAGCTCCTCCGCCGGCGCTCCGTACGCCGCCTCGACGCGCAGCTTGAGCCCGGTCAGGAAGCCCGTGGCCGGATCGCGCACGTCGGGGTCGATGAGGATCACGTACTCGCCGGCCGCGCCCGGCGTGGCGCGGACGATCTCCTCGACGGCGGACGGAAACAGGTTCACGCCCCGAATCACCAGCATGTCGTCCGCGCGACCCCTGACGCCGCCGGCAAGCCGTGCATGTGTACGTCCGCATGCACAGGGGGAGCGATCGCGCACCACGATGTCGCCGGTCCACCAGCGCAACAGCGGCATCGCCTGCTTGTCGAGATGGGTCAACACCAGGACGCCCGCCGTGCCGTCCGGGACCGGCGCGTTCGTCTCCGGGTCGAGTACCTCGGCAAGCGCGAAGTCCTCCACGAGGTGCGGGCCCGCCTGCGCGGCGCACTCCCAGGCGATCGGCTGGAACTCGAGGCTGCCATAACCATCGAAGCACTTCGCGTCCCAAAGCTCCTCGATCATCCGCCGGGTCGCGGGGATGCTCGCGCCGGGCTCGCCGCCGAGCATGATCTTCGAAAGGCGCGTCGACCGGGGATCGCGGCCCATGCTCCGTGCCACCTCCGCCAGGTGCGCCATGAAGGAGGGCGTGGCCGTCACGCATGTCGTGCCGAAGTCGAACATCGTCTCGACCTGGCGCTCGGAATCGACGCTGCCGCCGGGAATGCACGTCGCGCCGATGCGCTGATAGCCGGCCATGCCGCCAAGGCCGCCGACGAACCATGAGAAGTTGAAGAGACA
Source organism: uncultured Alphaproteobacteria bacterium (assembly GCA_963822985.1). Classification (GTDB taxonomy): domain Bacteria; phylum Pseudomonadota; class Alphaproteobacteria; order Rhodobacterales; family Rhodobacteraceae; genus Thermohalobaculum. The sequence continues at coordinate 453,306 of CAWGJU010000010.1, forward strand.
CTGGTAGACATCGCCCCGCCGCACGCCCTGCGACCAGGCGAGCCGGGCGTAGAGGTCGCTCCAGCGCTCGAGGTCAGATGCCGTCCAGCAGCTCGGCGTCGGCCTGGTGGTCGTCCCCGACGAGAAATGAACGCGCACCAGACGGGTGGGATCGACGGCGAGCATGGAGCCGAAGGGTGGCGCCTCGGCGAGCGCGTCCTGATAGTCGCGCTTGCGCGTCAGCGGCAGGCGGCCGAGATCGTCGACGCTGCGCAGGTCGCCCGGCTGGAATCCCGTCTCGGCGAACCGGCGGGCGTAGTAACGGCTGTCGCGCGCGAGACGGGCGAGCTGCAGCTTCAGACGATCGATCTGCTCGCTTTCGATTCGGTCGCGGGACCAGATTTCGCGCGCGTCCCAGAAGCCAGGGGAGTGCGGCTCGGCGAGGATCATTCTGTCCCCTTCCGAAGTCCGCCGATCAGATATGCGGTGATCTCGTCGGCGATGCGGGCGCGACTGGTCTCGGTATCGGTGTCTCGCTCGCGATACCAGACCGTGATCCAATTAAGGCCGCCCAGCAGCGCCTTCGTCACCACCCTGGCCTCGATCGGCCGGATCTCGCCGGCGACGATGCCCTCTTCGATCACGCGAACGAACAGCCCCTCGTACTCGTCGCGGAGGGCAATGATCCGGCGCAGCGTCTCGCGTTGGCTCCGGGTCGTGCTGCCCGCCAGGTGCATCTCGACGCCGAGCACCGAGACGCGTTGGAACGGCAGGTGCGTCATCATCAGCGTCGCGTGCGCCCGCACCATGCGCTCGAGTCGACCGACAGGGGAGCCTGCCTCGCGCGCGATTGCCCCTGCGCCCTCCAGGTTCTGGCGCATGGACTCGCGGTGCACGTCGAAGAACAGGTCGGCCTTGCTGCGATAGTAGTAGTAGATCCTGCCTTTCGTGGCGCCCAGCTGATCCGCGACATCGTCGATCGAGGTGGCGGCGTAGCCTTGGCGCATGAAGGCGCGCGCCGCGGCTTCCAGCACCGCCGTCCGGCCCTCGCGCCGCTCGTCCGTGCTGTTCTCGACGTCGGCCACGCCGGTCAGATCCAGCTGCGCACGGCCGGTGCCATTCTCAGCCGCCGGGCCAGGGACCCGCCGGGTTCAGGCTGGCAGGTCTTGCGACCAGCGCAGTGGCGTCTCGCGAGCATCTCAGATCGTCGCCACTGGCGTCACGGGCGATCCGACGGCTCCGGGCAGCCTGAGCGGCGGTGCGGTCAGCAGGAAACGGCTGCGTCCCGCCGCCCGCAGCGCGCAGGCCAGATCGGAAAGGTACCAGAGCTCGCCGAGATGGACGCCGAGCTTGAACAGGCAGTGCTCGTGCAACGGCAGGAATGCGTGCCGGCCCTCTCCGGGCGCGGATGGGAACGCCTCGACGGCGTAGTTGTCGGCGATCAGTGCGGCGAGGCCGCTGTCCGTGATCCAGTCGAGCAGCTTCGGATCGCGCCCGTCGAGGACCGCGCAGGCGCCGCGCAGCTTCTCTTTCTCGGGCGACTTGCGCATCTCCAGCACCATGCGGGCGAAGCCGGTGTGCAGGCAGACCATGTCGCCCTCCTCGACGACGACCCGGTCGGCCTCTATGACCCGCATCAGATCGTCATAGCCGACCAGCTTTCGTGTCTCGCCGAAATGGGCGTGAAGGTCGATCATCACGCCGCGGCCCTGGACGCAGCGCTCGGCCAGCTTGTCGATGCCGAGCCTATGCGCATGGCTGCCTTCGTAGCGCGCTGCATCCTTCGCCCCGGCTCCCGACCGCCGGCCCGACCACGTCATCGCCGCCGCGCCAGCCGTTGTAGTAGACGACCTCCGGCGCACCATCGCCGTCGGCATCGAAGAGCCCGCCGACATGGGCGAGCGAATCCCACTGGGTCGAGTACTGCGTGTGCAGGAGGACCGCGTCGTCGCTGACCACGTCGGTCCAGAGCTCGCGCTCATCGGCCAGCACGTAGTTGTAGGTCGGCTTGCCCCGCCGCTCGGTCGCGAAGAGGCGCGGCGGGTGTCGGTGCGGGTTCAGAACGTTGCCGCCCGGATAGTCGAGAGGCAGGCTGAGGCAGAAGGTCCGCCCCTCGCGCACCTCGGCGATGGCGGCGCGCACGCGGTCGGGTGTCAGGAGCCCGATCCGGCCGTTCTCGTCATCCGGGCCGAAATCGCCCCAGGTCGAGCCTTCGGGCCGCCGCTTCCAGCGCTGGGGCATGGGCGCCTCCCTCAGAAGAGCTGCATCAGGCGGACATGGTCGTGCAGCGGCGCCGGGCTCGCCCTCGTAGACCACGGCGCCGGTCTTGATCACGACGGCGCGGCTGGCGATCGGCAGGCTGAGGGCGACGTTCTGCTCGACCATCAGGATCGAGGTGCCGAACTCGCGGTTGATCGTGACGATCGACTGCATGACGCGCTCGACCAGGTTGGGCGCGAGGCCGATCGAGGGCTCGTCGAGGATCAGCACGCGCGGCCCGTGCATCAGCGCCATGCCGATCGCCAGCATCTGCTGCTGGCCGCCCGAGAGCGTGCCGCCGATCTGGCCGGCGCGCTCCTTCAGGATCGGGAACAGGCCGAAGATCGCTGTCGAGCCGTCCGGAGAGCTTGGCCGCGTCCCGCTCGACGAAGGCGCCGAGCTCGCAGGTTGTCGCGCGACGCTGAGCGTGCGGAAGATGCCGTGGCCCTGCGGCACGAAGGCGATGCCGTCGGCGACGTTCGCCGCGGGCGTCCGGCCGGTGATGTCGCGGCCGTCGATAGCGGACCGCGCCGCCCATCGGCGGGCTCAGCCCGAAGATCGCGCGCAGCAGCGTCGTCTTGCCGGCGCCGTTGTGGCCGAGCACCAGCAGGATCTCGCCGCTCGTCGAGCGCCAGGTTGACGCCGTGCACGACGCGCTTCTTGCCGTAGCCGGCGGCGAGCCGCTCGACGTCCAGCTCGTCGCGTCCTCGCAGGATCGGCCGGGTCGGCGCGTCATTTGAAGTACCTCTCGGCGAGCTCGGGATCGTTCATCAGCTCCTCGGGCGGCCGATGGCCAGCGACGCGGCCCTCGTCCAGGAAGTAGACGGTGTCGCAGAGCTCCTTGATGACGTCGAGGTTGTGCTCGATGATGCAGACCGCCTTGCCGCTCTCGGCCAGCCGGCGGATCACGGGGAAGATCTCCTCCAGCGTCGTGCGGTCGAGGCCGGACATCGGCTCGTCGAACAGCAGCACCTCGGCGCCGGTCGCCAGCAGGCGGGCGACGACCAGCAGCTTCTCCTCGGCGTAGGAGAGGTTCTCGGCCGTCTCGTGCGCCTTGTCGTCGAGCTCGACGAAGCGCAGGATCTCCATGGCGCGGGCGGCGTTCTCGTGTTCCTCGCGCGCGGACGCGCACCGGGCGGAAGAAGACCGAGAGCACGTCGTCGCCGGACTGCCGCGGCAGGGCGACGATGCACGTTCTCGATCACCGTCATCTTGGTGAAGAGCCGCAGGTCCTGGAACGAGCGCGCGACGCCGGCGGCGACCAGCTCGTGCGGCTTGCGATTGCCGATGGCGCTGCCGCGCAGCACGATCTCGCCGGCGTCGGGCTTGAGGAACCCGGTAAGCAGGTTGAAGGCGGTGGTCTTGCCGGCGCCGTTCGGGCCGATCAGGCCGGTGATCCGGCCGCGCCCGAGCTCGATGGCGAAATCAGCGACGGCGGTGATGCCGCCGAACGTCTTGCTGCAGGCCGCGGCCCTCGCCAGCACCACTTCGCCGCCGCCGCCTGCTCGCGCCGGCACGAGTTCGACCGCGTCGACGCCTGCCGACGTTCGGCGTCGACGGGCACGAACATGGCGCGCGCGCCGCGCGGCTCGGGCAGCAGGCCCTCGGGCCGGAAGCGCAGGATCAGGCACCAGACCAGGCCGTAGAGTGACGAGGCGCAGCTTGTCGGCGATGTCGACCGGCAGCGTCGACGAACTTCAGCAGCTCCGGCAGCACCACCAGGATCGCCGCGCCCAGCACGGAGCCCCAGAGATTGGCCGGTGCCGCCGAGGATCACCATGGCCAGGATGTAGATGGTCTCGTCGATGGTGAAGCTCTGCGCGCCGACATAGGTGAAGTAGCGGGCGAAAAGCGCGCCGGCGACGGCCGCGAGGCCGGCGGAGAAGGCGAAGACGGTCACCTTCATGTAGAGGATGTTCTTGCCGACCGCCTCGGCCGCGTCCTCGTTCTCGCGCATCGCGCGCAGCGCCCGGCCGAAGGGCGAGCGGGCCAGCCGCCGGCAGACCCAGAAGCAGCGCGAGCGGCGCCGATCACGGCAGCGACGCAGGAACCGGCCGGGACTGTCGAGCCGCCAGTCGCCGATGGCGTAGTTCGGGATGCCGCTGATGCCGTCCGTGCCGCCGGTCAGCGAGTCCCAGTTCAGGATCACCTCGATCAGGATGATCTGCAGCGCCAGACGAGATCACGACGAGGTAGTGGCCGCTGACGCGCAGCGCGGGCACGGCGATCAGCACGCTCATCGCCGCGGCGACGATCACCGCAGCGATCAGCGGCAAGCGGGAAGGGCAGGCCGAGCGTGGTCGACGACGATCGCCGCGGTGTAGGCGCCGAGCGCGTAGAAGGCGGCCTGCGAGAGCGCGAACAGCCCGGCGAAGCCGATCAGCAGGTTGAACGAGCTCGCGAGGATGGCGTAGAGGCAGACCATCACCAGGACGTGCAGGAGGTAGTCCATCCCGCGCCCCCTCAGCGCCCGCGCACGCCGAACAGCCCTTCCGGGCGCAGCATGATCATCAGGTAGAGCACGACGAAGGCGATCGAGCCCTGCCACTCGGTCGGGATCTGCCAGAGGCCGAGGCTCTGCACGAGGCCGAGCAGGAAGCCGCCAGCGACGGCGCCCTTCAGCGAGCCGACGCCGCCGACGATGACCGCGACGAAACGCCATGAAGACGGCGGCGAAGCCCATATGCGTGCTGGCGCCGTCCTTCAGCAGGATCAGCACGCCGGAACGGCCGAGACGGCCGAGCCGATGGCGAAGACCAGCAGCGTGATCCGGAACGTGTCGATGCCGATGATCGCGCGCCATCTCCGGGTCGTCCGTCATGGCCAGGATCGCCTTGCCGTAGCGCGTCAGGCGCAGGAACGCGGCGAGCGCCAGGCCGATGATCAGCGAGGCTCGCCACCTGCCAGAGATGGATCGAGGTGAAGAAGACCGGGCCGACGAGGAAGATGCCGTAGTCGAGGTCCTCGACCACCCGGACGCCGGTGCCGAAGACGATGCCGACCAGGTTCTCGATGACGATGTAGAGGCCGAGCGAGGCGATCAGCGGCACCAGGACGGGGCGCGTTGCGGACCTCGAGCGGGCGGTAGACGAGGAAATAGCTGAGCAGGCCGAGCGCGACCGCGGCCAGCACGGCGGCGAGGAGGCCGAGCCAGACGGGCAGGCCGAGGCCCCGGCGACGAACCAGCCGACATAGGCGGCGAAGGTGAAGACCGGCCCGTAGGCGAAGTGGACGATGCGGGTGGTCGCGAAGATCAGGCCGAAGCCGATGCCGAGCAGCGCATAGTGGCTGCCGTTGATCATGCCGTTGACGAACAGCTGGAGCAGAAGGTCCATGCGCTCCTCCTGTGGCGCGGCGAGGCAAGCGGGCGCACCGGCGCCCGCCACCGGTCGACGGGCGGCGCATCAGTCCGACCGAGATGTAGTTGAGGAAGTGGCTCTTGCCGTCCCTCGACCTCGAACAGCGCCACGCGCTTCTTGGCGACGCCGTTGTCCTGGAAGGTCATGTCCCCGCCATAGACGCTGTCGAAGGTCGGGTTCGCGCGGATCGCCGCGGCGAGCTTGGCACCGTCCCAGTAATCGCCGCCCTTCTCGCGCGCCCGCCTGATCGCCTCGGCGATCACGTAGATCGCCCTCGTAGTAGTTCGCGGCGTAGAACTCGGGCTCCTCGCCGTAGCTGCTCCTTGTAGCTCGTCGGCGAAATCCTTTGACCAGTCGTCGCTCGGGCGGTGAAGTAGTCGGAGGTGTACTCGTAGCCGTCCATGTGCTTGCCGCCGATCTTCTGGATGTCTCGAGTTGTACTCGATGCCGATGACCGGCACCTTCATGCCGAACTCGCGGATCTTCTTCATGGCGGTGCCCGGGTCCGGGCTGAACAGCCAGAGGCCGACCCAGTCCGGGTTCGAGGCGCGGATCTTGGCGATCTGGGTGTCGATGTTCGGCGCGCCGACCTCCATGAACTCGGTCGCGACGACATCGCCGCCGAGGTCCTTCCAGTAGGGCTCGACGGCGGCGATGACGCTCTCGCCGGCATCCGTCTTCCAGGCGAGCTGCGGCCATCTTCTTCGAGCGCCAGCTCGTTCGCCCGCTTGGCCGCCGCCTTGCCGAGGTCGGAGGCCAGCGAACGGTTGTGGAAGAGGTACTTCGAGGCGCCGATCAGCGCCGTGCTGACGCCGCCGCCATTGAGCAGGAGGATGCCCTTCTCGTCGGCGATCGGCGCGATCGCCAGCGTCGGCGGCGAGAACGAGGTCAGCACCGCCTGGCACGTCGTGCAGGTTGATCAGGCGGTTCATGGCCGCGACGCCTTCCTTGGCGACGCCGCTCTTGTGGTCCTCGATGACGGCCTCGAGCGGGATGCCGTCGATCGCCGCCCTCGGCGTTGATCTCGTCGACGGCCTGCTCGATGGCCTGGCTCATCACCTTGCCGTACCAGTCGGCCTTGCCGCTCATCGCCAGGATGGCGCCGATCTTGAAGACTCTCGGGATCCTTCGGCGGCTCCTGGGCCTGGGCGCTGCCGCCGACGGCCAGCACGCCGGCCGCCAGCCATGCGAGCACTGAGCGTTTCATCCGTGATCCTCCCTTGTTGCGCGGTCCGACGCGGATCGGGATCCGCGTTCGTGTTTTTCGGCGGCGGCGCGCCCGCAGGTATTCCGGATACTACCAATACCTCCAGCTGCTCCAACGGGTGCGCCGTGACGATGCGAGCCGCGACTAGGCGCCGCCGATCGGCCGGCTGGCAGGGCGCGGCTGAGCGTCGCGTACGCTCGACCGCAATACCGGCGCTCGCACGCAATGCGGCCCGGCACCGACGAGCGAGGCGGCATTGCCGCACGATCCGGAGAAAGCGCGTTCTGATCGCCGGGGCTTCCGGCACGGTCGGCCAGGCGGCCGTTCACCACTTCGAGGCGCTGGGCGACTGGGCGTCATCGCGCGTCTCGCGCCGGCCGGTCGAGCATGCCGGCACCGGCCGGGTGCGCCATCTTGCCCTCGACCTCATGGACGCCGAAGGCGTGCCGCGCGGCGGCCTCCGCCCTCCCGTCGGTCACGCATGTCGTCTACGCCGCGCTCTACGAAAAGCCGGGCCTGGTCGCGGGCTGGCGCGATCCGGAGCAGATGACGACCAACCTCGCTATGCTGCGAAACCTTCTGGATCCGCTGAGCGCCCGCGGCGAGTCTGGCCCATGTCTCCCTCCTGCAGGGCACGAAGGCCTATGGCGTGCACCTCCGCCCGATCAGGGTTCCGGCGCGCGAGCGCTGGCCGCGCGACCCGCACGACAACTTCTACTGGCTGCAGGAAGACTTCTTACGCGAGCAGGCGGCACGGCGCGGATTTCGCCTTCACCATACTGCGCCCGCAGGTGGTCTTCGGCGACGTGGCCGGCGTCGCCATGAACCTGATCCCGGTGATTCGGCGCCTATGCCGCAATCCGCCGCGAGGAGGGGAAGCCGTTCTCCTTTCCCGGCGGGCCGCCCTATCTGCTCGAGGCAGTCGACGCGCGGCTCATGGCCAGGGCGCTCGCCTGGGCTGCCCAGATCCCCGGCCGCAGCGGGCGAGACCTTCAACATCACGAATGGCGACGTGTTTCGTCTGGCAGAATGTCTGGTCAGCCATCGCCGAGGCGCTCGGCGTTGTTCCGGGCGAGCCCGAACCGCAGTCGATGGCCGAGGTGCTGCAGCAAAAGGAGCAGACCTGGGCACGCATCGTGGAACGTCACAACCTCCGTCCACTCACCCTCGCGGCGCTGCTTGGCCTATCGCACCAGTATGCCGACTTCTGCTTCGCCTACGGCGCAAAGCGCGCTCCCGCACCGACGCTGGTCAGCACCATCAAGCTGCGACAGGCGGGATTTCACGACTGCATCGATACCGAGGTCATGTTCCGCGAGCTAATCAGCTCGCTGGTCTCGAAGAGGCTTATCCCGCGATACTGGGGAGACCCGCCAGCTTTGGAGTGAGCGGGCGTAGAGCTGTGCGCCGCCGAGCAGCATCGCGGACCGTCCGGAAGTGGCGCATGGTCCGCGCTCGCGGAGCCGCGGGCGAATTGCCGGAGTGCCCTCGGAACTTGCCGTTCGTGCGACGCGAAGCGGACTCTCAGGCTCAGGAGGGCTGGGCTCGAAAGCGGCCCGGCGAGCTGCCGGTCGCCCGCGACCGGCAGCAAGAGCAGCCGCGAGCCGAGCGGCCGGTTAAGTGCGGTCATCTGCAGCCAGGGACCGGCCGTGCGCGTGAGAAGCCATCGATCGCCGTCCTGCCCCTGGAAGACCGAGCGATCGATCCGAACGTCCGGGCCCTCGCGTCAGGTGCCGCGGAAAAGATCGCAATGACTCCTTCTCTGAGTTGGACAATCTCCGTCATCGTGCCGGCGCCATCCTGGACGCGCGGCTCTGATCACGGATTTCCGGGGCAGGATGCCTCATTCGACCACCTCAATTTCGCTGATCCGCCAAGACTTGTCGAAGAACGACGGAAGCGGGCTGTAGAGCCGCAGGATGGTGAACCAGCCCTTGTCGGGATCGGTCTGAATCCAGTTGCCGCGATCCACGCCATCCGGCTGTTCGGGGCTGAACCAGACCGTGGTTGAGCCGTCCGCGGCCACAGTCCCCGCCGGCGAAGGATAGCTCTGGGAGCCGGCGCGCGGATACTTCTGGGGCGTCTGCAACATCGACCGGGTCTGGTTGTCGTAGACCGTCAAGGACCAGAACGCCTTGGCCGGGATATCCTTGGGCAGCGTCACCTTGTAGGTTTTCGCGCCGTCGAACACATCGCCTGCAGAATCCTGGAAGGCCATCAGATACTGTGATCCGACGCCAGGAATGTTCATGATCATGCCGGGACTGTCGAGCGTGTAACCGTAGTAGAAGGCCGTGCGCGAAGTCGAGCGTGCGGGCGCCGGTGGGCGGCAGCGGCTTGAATTTCCCGTCCTCGAAGGCGGGCGGCGGGGTCTCGAAAAAGGCGCCGCCCTCCCAAAGCATGTTTCCCCACTTCGAGTCCGGGTAGTAGGCCCAGTCCGGGTGGGCCGCATAGGGGCGCCAGTTCAGAACCCGGCCGGCCGCCTGACCGACAGCGGCGGCGTCTGACAGAATCTTCTTCATCCGCTCGTCAGGTGCGAAGTCCTGGCCCTTGACGATGCCGATCGCGGCGAGTTGCCCAGAAAGCTCCACGTCATAACTGGTGGCGGGCTCGGCCTGGACGTTTTCGTTGATCCACTCATAGAAGCCGAAGTCGCTGGGCGGGATGGTGTTGAACGACAGATTGCTCGCCTCGATGAACTTGGTGTCGGGGATCTTCGGATCTTCCCCGAGGCGGACAGCGCCGGTGAGCGCCTGCGCGATGCTGGTGCCGTAGGCTCCTTCCGCATAGGGGTAGATCCTCATGCTCGCCTTGACGTTCTCGACCGCCGGCTTGGGATCGCCATTCACCAGATAAGCGCGCGAGGCGTAGAGGATCCGGTTCGTCTTGGAGTGCGCGATGAAGTATCCACCCTCGGGCAGCGGCCCGTCGTAGTCGGGTCCGACGATCAGATACTTGCCGCCCCGACCGCGATCGGGGCCCGGGCCGCCGACGTCGATGATCCACGAGAACCACATGTCGTTGATGGTCCCGACACCGTCAGAGGGCTGTTCGATCACCATCGGCCCCTTCGAGAGGTCGATGACGGAGAGGTAGTAGACGGTATCGGCGTTGCCGGTGAGGAAGAGGGACGCCGAGTCCAGCAGTTCGGACGTGATGACAACGTCGTTGTAGTCCGCGCCGATGCTCTGGAAGCCCTTGTGGAACCCCAGGGCCGAAGCGCCCCGAAAGCTGTTGTTGTAGACGTTCAGCGCGCGGGTAAAGTCGAGCGCATCGAAGACCTTCTTCGCGGTGTCGGCGCTCGGTGCGCCGTCCTTGAAGTCCAGCGTTCCGATCGAGGTCTCGACGCGGTCAGGTGCGCCAAGCGCGCGGACGGCCTCATCTGACACCTGAGCCTGAGCGGTCGCTACCAGCGAAATGGCCAGAACCCAGCCACTTGTCATGGAAATGCGAAGCATGAAGTGCTTCCTGTCAGCCTTTTGGATCATATCAGTCGCTTTCATTGGCTGCATGCCACCGGCGGTCCGGGAAAAGTCCCGGTACCGTCAACGATGGTCGCTGTTCGGTTTCGCGGTCAGGCTGTTCAAGCTGCAGGCATTGAGGTCATTTTCCCTGTCCAAGTTGTCGACATTGACGGTGATGGCCTCGGCAATTGCTGCGAAGGGCACCGACGCGGCTGCCGTCGCGACCGCCAGCGAAAGCGAATAGAGGTGTTTCATGTGCTTGGGGCCCTTGGGGGTGTCAACTCTGCGATTAAATCGGTGACCTTGCTTCTCCACCGCCCTACGGCACCAGTTCGATTTCCCCCGGCCGCCAGGTCTTGTTGATCCAGGGCTCGAGCGGGCCGTACATGCGCAGGATCGTAAACCAGCTCTTGCCCTGGACGGTCTGCAGCCAGTTGCCTTCCTTGCCCTCCGGCGCCTCGGGCGCGAACCAGACGTCATAGGAACCATCCGCGTTCGCGGTCATGCCCTTGGTCTGGCTGCCGATGGTCGGGAACGGCTGCTCGGTCTGAAGCTGCGAGCGCGTCTGGGTGTCGTATATCGTGACCGCCCAGAAGTCGTTGACCGGCACGTCTTTGGGCAGATGCAGCCTGTAGGTCTTCGCGCCGTCGAACGGCTTCTTGTCGGCATCGAGAACCGCGAGCGCGTAGTCCGAGCCTTCGCCCGCGCGCGTGGTGGCCATGGCCGGGGTCACGCCGCCGGCGTTGAAATAGTAGAGCACCCGCGCGTCGAGGCCCATCGCTCCGTCGGACTCGAAGCTGGTGTTCCGGTTGGCGAAGGCCGTGGACCAGGCGCTGGTCGGGTCGTCCGGATAGATCCGCACGCCGTCGATACGGGGATGGTAGGTGATGGCGCGGGCCGTCGCGACCCCAAGCGTGGCGGCTTCGGTCAGCAGCTTTTTCATCCGCTTATCGGGGGAGAAGGGTTGACCCTTGATGATGCCGATGGCGGCGATCGCGCCGCGCACTTCGGGGCTAATGGCGTCGATCGGTTCTCCCTGAACGACTTCGTTTAGGTTCTCGAAATAGCTGAAGTTACTGGGAAAGACCGTGTTGAACGAATTGCTCGACAAGTTAACGAATTCGGTCGCCGCCGGCTTCGCCACGTCCTTCAGCGGATAGACCTTCAGATTGGAGGTGATGTTGTCGACCGCCGGCTCCAGCCCGTGCTTGATCGAGCCGCGCAGGAACATGAAGTTCCGGTTCGTTGGCGGCTTCAGCAGGAAATACCCGTCGGGGATCTCGCCGGCGTAGCCGGGCGGCACCACCAGGTACTTGCCGCCCTTGCCCCCGTCAGGCCCGGTGACGCCCATGTTGCCGACGAAGCGCTGCCAGGCATCGTCGAGAAAGCCGAGCATGCCTGGCGGGATCTCGATCACCGTCGGCCCGTCCTTAGCGAGGTCGGTGTACGTATAGGCGTAGAGCGTCGAGGTGTTGGCAGTGACGACGAGCGTCTGGGAATCCAGCAATTGCTCGAAGATGGCGATCCTGTTCGCTCCTTCTGCACCCGCATCGGCAAGCCCCTTGCGCACGCTGTACATCGAGACGGCACCGACATTGTCGAGAAACACGCCATGCCACGCATGCGGTCGAGGTTGTCGTAGACGGCGGCAACCGTAGCGTCGGTCGGCACGCCATCGAAGAACTCGAGCGTGCCGATGGAAGTCTCGACCTTGTCGGAAATCGATATCGCGTCGAGTTCTGCAGAGGTGACCTCCCCCAACGCGGGCCCCATGGCGAGGGCGAAGGCGAAAGCGCTCATGGCGGTCAAGCGTGTCATCCGTCACTCTCCTCGGACAAGTTTCGGCCTCTGTCGAAAGTCGGCATGATCGCGTGTGGCTTCTGCCCTTTTCGCGCCAATCCGCTCTGTGATGTTGGCCTACGGGAGCCTTCCTTTAGGCAGTTGGCGAGCAGCCGGCCCAACTATCGAAGGCACGGACAAAGGCGCTTGGCGAGGCGTAGCCAAGCGTGGCAGGGATTTCCCGGACCCTCAGATCTGCGTCGCGCAGCAGCGCGATGGCGATCTCGAATCGGCTCTGCTCGACCACGGGCCAGAAGTTGAGGCCGGTCGTGTCTGGGAGTTGGTGGAAAATTCTCGGTCGGCGTTCTCCGAGCATGATGATGTCGGCCCGATCAGGCGGCCTGGTCAAGGGCGAGGGGCTCGATGGGCCGGGAAAGGGTTTCCCATCCGTCGATCTTGCGCATGGTGATCTGGCCGGAGGCGAGCAGGGCCCAGAGCAGCATGGGCACGGTCTCGGAGCAGGGCAGGACGGTCTGCGTCTTGATGCGACGGCGGAACTCCTCGTTCAGGCGCTCGATGGCGTTGGTGGTGCGCGCCGATTTCCACTGCTCCGGCGGCAGGCGGGTGAAGGCGAACAGCCGATCCCCAGCTTCTTCGAGACTGTCGGAGACGGCGCGGCACTTGAGGCGCCATTTGCGCAGGAAGCCTTGCGGCGGGTCTCAACCTCTGCCGCGGTTTCGGCATAGATCATGTCGCGGTAGTCCTCGGTCAGCTCGTCGTGCAGGTGTTTGGGCGCGTGGCCGAGGAGGTTGCGGTGCTTGTGCACGGTGGGGCTGGATCGGCAGCTCCGCGCCCCACAGCCCGACGAGCGCGGCCTCCTCCTCGGCGTCCTCCTCGGCGAGGCTGCGCGCTGCCCACGCGTCCCAGTCGACCTTCACCTTGCGCCAGGCCCGGCTGACAACGTCCTTGGCCTGTCGCGCCCTGGAACAGGCCGAACGGCGCGCGCTTCACCCGCCGCGTGTTGGTCCCGGCGAGGAAGACCGCGGCGATCAGCGCCTCGGCCCGCTTCGTCAGCCGCTGATAGCGCGGCAGCGCCTTTGAGCGCCACTCGGTGATCCGCCCGTCCTCGCCCTCGATGCGCGCCCGCGGCACGCTGACGGTCTCCGTGCCGAAGGTGCCGACGAGCTGCCGCTCGCGCCGCCCATGGCGATACCCATTGCAGGCGCCACCACGGCCGTAGCGGATGCGCCCCAGAAACGCGGTCAGTTCCTCCTCGAACATCGTCTCGACGGTCGCGCGGATCGTCTCGCGCAGCCGGTCCTCGATCGGATCGCTGCCGGACTCCCCCAGCAGTAGCGCCGGTATGGCGGTGTCTGTAGTCTCGGTCAGGGCGTGATCTCCCTGGCGGTGACAGCCGCCGGTCGGGTGGGTTTTCAGGTCACCCGGAGATTACGCCGCCCTCCAATTTCCACCACAGTCGCGACACGACCGTTGAGGCCGCTCCGGTTCAGTCTCCGACGCGGGGTTCTTGGGCTGGTCTCAAGACATGTGCCCGCCGCCTCGATTGAGATCGTGCCTGCCAGAGCAAGCCCGGCGATCACAGATCGGACTCTGGCGAGACCTGGTTCCGGACCCTTCGTGCGTTGGGCCGCATATGATATCGGAAAATGCGGAACGCCGTTGGGCTACGTTGACCGATTTGGGATAGAGCCGCCGGCCAATGCGCGCCGAATTGCGCGCGGGCGAGCCGAGGGGATTGCGTTTGGAAAGCAGGCTTGCTCTCGTCAGGGCGACGCACCTGAATGACTACATATCGGTACTGCGTGGTATCGGCGCTCCGGTCGACCGTGATCTTGCGCGCTCGAAATTGCCAGAGAACATCGAAGAGACGCCGGATCTCTACGTCAGCGTTCCTGTTGCCTTGGAATGGATTGCGCGGACCGGTCGTGACCTTCAGCCCATGGAACTTGGGCTGCTTGGCGCACGAGCAGCCTCTCTGTCTTCGTTGGGTCCTGCCCAACGGGCGACCATCATGAGGGCGCAGACCGGTCTGAAGCGTCTGGAGGCCCTGGCCGCCCTGTCGCGGTTCGAAGACACTGTCCTTAGAATGAGCATGCGGCGCGAGGCGGGCGATGTTCGCGTCATATGCGAAATGGCGGGGCTTGGTCGCCATCCTTTCGTGTGCCTCGCCGAGTGGCTGAACCTGCAAGCTGTCATCTCGGTCGTGCGCAGTGTCGCGGGAACATCATGGAACCCGAGCGAATTGTGCTTCATCTCATCGATCCGTCCGCCAGAGGCCGTACAGGCGGCGTTTCCCAAGACGCGAATCCTGGTGGGCCGGCCCCACACATCCATCGTAGTCGGGCGCGCAGATCTCGCTCGACTGACGCAAGAAGCGACAGCGCCAGGGCAGGCAACGCTGGCGTCATCGTCGTCAGGAGATGACCAGGACTGCCAATCTGAAGCGTGGGACTTCGTAAGCCTTATGCGAAAGATGGTTCAGCCTTACATTGGCGACGGACGCCCTGATGTCGCCTTCGCCGCCGAGATAGCAGGGATCAGCACGCGGACATTGCAGCGACGGCTCAAGCTGTGCGGAAGTTCCTACTCGCAGATACTCCAGGAAGCGCGCTTTTCGCTTGCATGCCAGCGCCTCGGCGATCCTGACCTGAAGGTCATCGACGTCGCCCTGATGGCGGGCTACGAGAGCCCGCAACACTTCACGCGCGCCTTCCGCCGGTTTGCAGGCGTCACGCCTTCGAAGTATCGCCACCGCTGCCGTGCGAGCGTTTGACGCCTTAAGGCACAGTTCTTGGCGCAATAGGTAGGGTCGCCTCGTCCGTGCCGATCCAGGACAACTACTATCACCTTGCGCGATGTGGCGCTGATGGTACGAAAAGCAACGGCTGTGGCAGAGCCGGACGTGGGAGACGTTACCCTCGTGCTGTTGATCAGCACGACCTAACGGCTCCAATCGAGCTGGTATGGAGAGGGCGCCGAGCCTGGTCTCGCGGACGCTCACCGACGCGAGTTTGGCCGTGACCGAGATCCGCGGCAATCCGGAGAAGCCCTTCAAGAGCGCACCGATCCCGCCCGAGCACGCCTGGCTGATCGCCGTCCAGCTCCACGATTTCCCCGATCGTCATTACTGGGAGGACGGTAGACAGGCGCGGGTCCGGCACCTCCGCGCCGGGGACGTCGTCCTCTACGACGTCCGGCGCGATCCGGTGGCGCTGCTCGACGGGCCGTTCCACTCGATCCACTTCTATCTGCCGCGCTCGGCGCTCGACCGGGTTGCCGACGAGGCGGGCGCGCCCGACATCGAGACGCTCGACTACGAACCCGGCATCGGCATCGACGACCCGGTGATCCGTCATTTCGGCCTGGCGATGCGCGGCATTCTGGGGCGCGGCGACCGGCCGGCGCGGCTGGTCGCCGACCAGTCGCGCGGGCACTCGCGACCCATGTCGCGGCGCGTTATGCCGGCGCGCGCGCCGTCGCGTCATCGGCCCGGGGCGGCCTCGCGCCGTGGCAGCTGCGCCGCGCGACCGAGCTTCTCTCGGCGGCGCTCGACGGCTCCCTGCCGCTCGCAGCGCTCGCCCGGGGATGCCGGCTGTCGCCCGGGCACTTCGCGCGCGCATTCCGCCAGTCGACGGGGCTCGCGCCGCATCGCTGGCTGATGCGCCGGCGCATCGGGTGGCGCTCGACCTCCTGCGCGCCGGCCGATCGACGCTGGCCGAGATCGCCATCGCGAGCGGCCTTGCCGACCAGAGCCATTTCACCCGCGTCTTCACCAGGATGCTCGGGACGAGCCCGGGCCGTTGGCGCAGGATCATGGCTCCGGCACAGGAATTCACATCGCGTCGCGAGCACAATCGGGCGTGAGGCGAGCCGGGGGACGGCATCCGCCGGTCAGACCGGGAGGGAGCGGTGGCCAGGAGAAGTCGGATGCCGGGAGTTTGCCCTGCGAACTCGAAGCGCTGGATGCATCCTTTCCGAAACGGACGCCTGGTGTCAACGGCGGAGCAAAGGCAGGCTGAGAACGGCGGTGCAAAAGTCGGCCACGGTAGCGGCGGGATAATCCTGCGGCGGGCGGCGTAAAGGTCGGCCACGTTTGCCCTCTCTGGCGGCAGGGAGGGCGGGGGCATTTTCACCGTGGAGCTGTATCGGAAGGTGCGCCACGCCTACTTCAGGCGGGGTCTGAGCAAGCGGGCGAGCGCGCGCCACTTCGGGATCTCGCGCGACAGCGTGGACAAGATGATCGTCTATTCGGCGCCGCCGGGGTATCGACGGACGGCGCCGATCAAGCGGCCGAAGCTGGACGGGTTCACCGAGATCATCGACCAGTGGCTGCTCGAGGACGCGGACCGCCCTCGCAAGCAGCGCCACACGGCGAAGCGGGTCCTTGACCGACTTCGGGAAGAGCATGGGTTCACCGGCGGCTACACGATCGTGAAGTCGTATCTGCGCGAGCACCAGCGGCGCGGCCGGGAGATGTTCGTGCCGCTGCACCACGCGCCCGGGCATGCCCAGGCGGACTTCGGCGAGTCGCTGGTGGTGATCGGCGGGGTCGAGCAGAAGGCGCACTGCTTTGTGCTCGACCTGCCGCACAGCGATGCCTGTTACGTGCGGGCCTACCCGGCGGCGACCGCCGAGGCATGGGCCGATGGCCATGTCCATGCCTTCGCCTTCTTCGGGCGGGTGCCGCTGTCGGTGCTCTACGATAACGACCGCTGCCTGGTGGCGCGCATCCTGCCTGACGGGACGCGCAAGCGGGCGACGCTGTTCAGCGGGTTGCTGTCGCACTACGTGATTGAGGACCGCTACGGCCGGCCGGGCAAGGGGAACGACAAGGGCAGCGTCGAAGGGATCGTCGGCTGGTCGCGGCGGAACTTCATGGTGCCGCTGCCGCGCTTTGCGACCTGGGACGACTTCAACGCCTGGTTGGAGGAGCAGTGCCGCAAGCGGCAGGCGGAGATCCTGCGCGGCCACAGCGAGACAATCGGCGAGCGGCTCGAGCGCGATCTCGAGGCGATGGCGCCGTTGCCGGCAGCGCCGTTCGAGGCCTGCGATCAGGCGACGGGCCGGGTGAGCTCGCAGGCGCTGGTGCGCTATAGGACCAATGACTACTCGGTGCCCGTCGCCTATGGCCACCGCGACGTCTGGATCAGGGCCTATGTCGACCGGGTCATCATTGGCTGCGGCGGTGAGGGTGAGCCGCCGTAGGCGCCACCGGTTCGAGCCCGGCGGCGAACGCCCGCCATGACCCACCACGTCAACATCCTCGAGATGAACGGCGACAGCTACCGGCTCGCCCAGAGCCGCACCAGACAACCCTCAGCCAGCGCCTGACGCCAGGTGACCGGGTTGGCCTTTCAGGTCAACGCGCCTTGGCACACGCCAGCTATTTGGGGAGCGCGCGTGCCAAGGCGCGCGCCATCTCCCAGCAACAGTTCCCGGTCCCGAGATGGCGGACTTTTGCGCCGCCCATCGGCCTGCCTTTGCTCCGCCGTTGACATAGGGTCGACTCCACCATCGTCCGCGCCCACCAGCACGCCTCCGCGGCAAAAAAGGGGGGTCTGAAGATCAGGGCATCGGGCGTTGGGACTCGGGCGTTCCCGCGGCGGCCTGAGCACGAAAATCCATATGGCGGTGCGCGGCCTCGGCTGCCCGGTGCGCTTCGCGCTGACCGCAGGCCAGAAGGGCGACGCGCCACAGGCCGAAGCACTGCTCGCCGAACTCCCCGCGAGGTCGTGATGGCTGACGCCGCCTATGACAGCGACGCCACCTGCGAGGCTATCGCCGAGAAGGGCGCCCTGGCCGTCATCCCCAACAATGCTTCGCGAACGCGCAAGCATCCGGTTGACGAGCACCTCTACGCGATGCGGTCTCTGATCGAGTGCTGCTTCTCCAAGCTCTAGCAGTTCCGGCGCGTCGCCACCCGATACGAGAAAACGGCGAGGAATTTCCTCGCCATCATCACAATCGCTGCAATCGCCCTGTGGATACGATAAATGTCCAAAGCGCCTAGCCGGGCCTCGTCCCGCAGCCCTGGATGTCGGCGGCGAAGTCGTCGTCGAGCACCGTCATGCGCAGCGCCGAGCGGTCGATCCACGCCCCCTTGACCAGCGAGATGCCGGCCGAGACGCGGAGCTCGTCGCCCTCGCTCCGGGTTTCGGCGTCGGTGATCCAGACCGTCTCCGGCCCCTCGACGAGGACGACGGGCGCGGTCAGCGGGCGGGAGAAGGTCAGCGTCGCCTCGAGCCGCCGCTCCTGCCCGTTGCCGACGATGCGGCACCGGGCGGCGCTGAGGCCGCTGGCCTCGGCGTCGGCGGGAACCGCGGCGAGCGCGCGGGCGATCTCGCCCGCGCCCGACGGCGCCGCGCCAGGGGCGATCGTCTCCGCGAGCTCGACGGTCTCGAGCACGCAGAGCTCCTTGCAGACGCCGAGATTGGCGGTGAGGCGGACCTCCATCGGACGGGTCGGGTCCTCGGGCACCAGGCGGACGGGCAGCACGACCTCGCCCGCATAGCCGATGGCGCGCATGCCGAAGGTCTCGAAGAGCTCGGGCCGCGGCCAGAGGATCTCGGCCTCGCGCAGATTGCGTGAGGCCGACCAGTCGAAGACCGGCGGCACGCCCGCCTCGCCGGGGCTGCGCCAATAAGTCTTCCAGCCCTTGGCGAGCGTCAGGCCGAGCCCGGCCATGCGCGCACCGTCGGGCTGGGCGGTGCCTGGCACCAGCCGCGCGGCGAGAAAGGATTCGCCCGTCGACACGATGGCCTGCGCGCCGGCATTGGCGGCGGCGAGGCAGGTGGCAAGGCATAACGCCGCAGCCCTGAGGCGATGTCTGATCCGCATGCCGCTCAGTATAGCCGGCGGCGCCGGCAACGCTCAAGCCCCGTCGCGCATTCTTGATCCGGCAGCGCATTGGGCGGCACTATCCGGAGATGCCGAAGATGCACGCGACGGGCGGCTCGAACTTTCTCGACGGTCAGGTGCTGATCGCGATGCCGGGCATGCAGGACCCGCGCTTTGCGCGCGTCGATCGTCTATCTCTGCGCGCATTCGGCCGAGGGCGCGATGGGGCTGATCGTCAACAAGCGCGCCGACGAGCTGGTCTGGCGCGACCTCTTCAAGCGGCTGGGCATCCCGATCGGCAGCGCCAATGAGCCCCGGCCGGTGCATTATGGCGGCCCGGTCGAGACCGGCCGCGGCTTTGTCCTGCACTCGTCGGACTACCATTCGGAGGACGCGACGATGAAGGTCGACCGGGCGATCTCGATGACGGCGACGCTCGACGTGCTGCAGGCGATGGCGCTCGGGCACGGGCCCGACCGGGCGATCGTCGCCCTCGGCTATGCCGGCTGGGCGCCGGGGCAGCTGGAGATCCGAGCTGCAGATGAACGGCTGGCTGCTGTGCGACCCGGACGAGGAGCTGGTCTTCGGCGACGAGGACGACCGCGAAATGGGACCGGGCGCTGAAGAAGATCGGCGTCGATCCGAGCCTGCTCGGCGCCGGCGGGCACGCCTGAGCGGCAAGCTGCGGCCGGCCTGAGCGGCGCCTGCAGCACCTTTCCGCCGGCCCTCGCTCCCGGCCCTGTCCGATGCGGAGAGGGGTGCGCTCGAAACCGCTAGTGCTGCAGTGCCGCATCCTCTCGACCCGGCCGCGGCGGTCGGCGCGCAGCGCGGCATAGAGCACGTGGTTGCGCCAGCGGCCGTTGATCTGCAGATAGGCCTGCGCCACGCCCTCGTACTTGAACTGGCAGCGTTCGAGCAGCCGGCGCGAGGCGACGTTCTCGGGCAGGCAGGCCGCCTCGAGGCGCGACAGGTCGAGATGCGCGAAGGCGTGCTCGCGCACGGCGTTCAGCGCCTCGGACATGAAGCCCTGCCGCGCGAAGGGCTCGCCGACCCAGTAGCCGAGCGAGGCCGCCTGGGCGGGCTGGCGGCGGATGTTCGAGAGCGTCAGGCCGCCGACGAGCTCGCCGCCGGCCGCGCTCGATCAGGAAGAGCGGCAGCGCGTCGCCCGAGCGGATGACCCGCTCGGCCCAGGCGACGCGGTTGCGAAGGCGCGCACCGTCAGGTGGTCGCGCGACCAGCTCGGCTCCCATGGCATGAGAAAGGCGCGGCTGTCGCGCCGGAGCCGCGCCCAGGCCTCGAAGTCGCGCTGCAGGGCGGGCGCAGGACCAGCCGTTCGGTCTCGAGCTCGACCTTGCTGCGACCGTAGCGGGCGAACATGCGCGAGCGGGCGTCAGGCGGCCAGCCGCGCCGCGAGGTCGTCGACGGCCCGCGCGCCGCTCGACCGGCCCGTAGAGCGCGACGGCCGGGCGGCTCGCCAGCATGCGCGCCAGCGCCGCGCGGGCGCGGGCCGGCGTCGACCGCCTCGATCCGGGCGATCGTCTCCTCGAGCGGGATCACCCTGCCCCAGATCGACAGCAGCGCCGCCATGCGCTCGGCGCGCGCCGACGGGCTCTCCAGCCCCATGACCAGCCCCGCCTTGGTCTGGGCGCGGGCGCGGGCGATCTCGGCCTCGTCGAAGTCGCGCGGCGGCGCGGGCCAGCTCGTCGGCGGTCAGGTCGACCAGCTCGCCGATCTCGTCGCCGCCGGTGCCGGCATAGATCGTCATCATGCCGGTCTCGGACCAGGCCGAGCCCTGCGCGAAGATGGTGTAGCAGAGGCCGCGCTTCTCGCGCGCCTCCTGGAACAGCCGCGAGGACATGCCGCCGCCGAGCGCCACCGCCGCGATCTGCGCCGCGTGGTAGTCGTCGTCGCGATAGCCGGGCGCCTCGAAGCGCCAGGGCGAAATGCGCCTGCTCCAGCGGCTTCTCGACGCGGCGCTCGCCGCCGAGCGTAGCGGGCCGGCTCCTCGGCCGCCGCGGCGCCGCCGCCCATGTCGCCGAACAGGCGCTCGGCGAGGCGCATGATCGCGTCATGGTCGACGGCGCCGGCGGCCGACAGGATCATCCGGTCCGGCCGGTAATGCGCGCCGATGAAGCCGCCGAGATCGGCCCGGCCGAAGGCGCGGATGCGCTCGGGCGGCCCGAGGATGGCGCGGCCCATCGGCTGGTCGGGGAACGCCGTCTCCTGCAGCCAGTCGAAGATAATGTCGTCGGGGGTGTCGTGCGCCTGGCCGATCTCCTGCAGGATGACGCCGCGCTCGATCTCGATCTCGGCCGCGTCGAGCGCCGAGTTGCGCAGGATGTCGGCGATGATGTCGAGCGCCAGCGGCACGTCGGCGCCAGCACGCGGGCGTAATAGGCGGTGCGCTCGCGGCTGGTATAGGCGTTCAGATGGCCGCCGACGTCCTCGATCTCCTCGGCGATGCGCAGCGCGCTGCGCCGCGCCGGTGCCCTTGAAGGCCATGTGCTCGAGGAAATGCGCGATGCCGTTCTGCTCGGCGCGCTCGTGCCGGGTGCCGGCCTCGACCCAGACGCCGATGGCGGCCGAGGCGAGGCCTGGCATCCGCTCGGTCGCGATGCGGAAGCCGTTCGGCAAGGGTGTCTATCTGGACGGTCATGGGCGGCCAATCATCGTGGAAGCGGTCATGTGCGGGCCTCTCGGATATGCGCCTTCAGCGCCTCGACGTCGTTCGGCAGCGTGGCGAGCCGCTCGGGCCGGTCGAAGAGGTCGGCCATGCGCGGCGGCAGGCCCGGGCGGATGCCGCAGGCCTCCTCGACGGCGTCGGGGAACTTGGCGGCGTGCGCGGTGCCGAGCACCACCATGGGCGTCGCCGGATCGCCCCGGCAGGCCTCGGCCGCCGCGACGCCGATCGCCGTGTGCGGGTCGAGCACCATGCCCTGCGCAGCGACCCGGCGGATGGTCGCGAGCGTCTGCGGCGCGGTCCGCCCGCGCCGAGCCGAAGCCCTCGCGCAGCCGCTCGAGCGCGCCCTGGCTGAGGGCGAAGCCGTTGCGCCTGCCGCAGCTCTTCCATCAGCTGGGCCACCGCGCCGGCATCGCCGTCGTAGAGCTCGAAGAGCAGCCGCTCGAAGTTCGAGCTGACCTGGATGTCCATGGAGGGCGCGATCGTCGCGTGCACCGCCTGCCGCTCGTAGCGGCCCGTCTGCAGCGTCCGGTGCAGAATGTCGTTCTCGTTCGTGGCGATGACGAGCCGCGTCGACGGGCAGGCCCATGCGCCGCGCCACGTGGCCGGCATAGATGTCGCCGAAATTGCCCGTCGGCACCGAGAAGCCGATGCGCCGCTGCGGCGCGCCGAGCGCCACGGCGGCGGTGAAGATAGTAGACGATCTGCGCCAGCACGCGCGCCCAGTTGATCGAGTTGGCGGCGGCGAGCCCGATCTCGTCGCGGAAGGCCAGGTCCGTCGAACAGGTCCTTGACCCGCGCCTGGCAGTCGTCGAAATCGCCCTCGAGCGCGATGGCGTGGACGTTCGGCTCGTACGGCGTCGTCATCTGCCGGCGCTGCACCTCGGAGATCCGGCCGGCCGGGTGGAGGAAGAAGACGTCGACGCGGGCCGAGCCGCGGAACGCCTCGATCGCCGCCGAGCCGGTGTCGCCCGAGGTGGCGCCGACGATGGTGACGCGCGCGCCGCGGCGCGCCAGCACGGCCTCGAACATGCGGCCGACCAGCTGCAGCGCCACGTCCTTGAAGGCGAGCGTCGGGCCGTGGTGGAGCTCGAGGATCCAGTCGTTCGGCCCGAGCTGCATCAGCGGGCAGCGCGCCGGATGGTCGAAGGCGGCGTAGGCCGCCGCGATCGTACTGCGCGGAACTCCGCCATCCGAGAAAGCAGTCGCCGATGAAGGGGCGCATGACGCGGAAGGCGGCTTCCTCATAGCTCTGCCCGGCGAGCCCGGCGATCTCGTCGGGCGAGAGGCGCGGCCAGCTTTCGGGCAAATAGAGGCCGCCGTCGCGGGCGAGCCCGGCGAGCATGACCTCCTCGAACGAGAGCGCGGGCGCCTGGCCGCGGGTGGAAACGTAGCGCATCGGGGCTCCTGCTTGCCTCTCCCCTTAGCGCAGGCTCGGATCGCCCGAAAGCCCGTTTCGGGCGCAGCAAGCCGCGCCGGGCGGCACCTGCAGGCCGGTCTTTGGCGCCTTGCACGCCGGCAGGCTTGCCGGTCGGCTTAAATGTGGCGGGCCACGCCTCGTTGCCGACACAAAGCGCGCTGAAATCTCATCCGCCGGCCTACTATCCGACCGTCGAGACAACTGGGGCGAGCAAACGTGCCTGACAACTCGGAATGTTGTTCCAGAATCAAGCCGCCTCCGGTAGAGCTACATCGCGTTCTTTTGTGGTGTGTAGAGTTGCGGGCGGACAGTTCATGCATGCGAAGCTTATGTCATTTGCAACCATCGCGCTTCTTATGTCTGGTAGCGTTGCTTCGGCCGCCGTTTCGGTGGGGAACGTCGGCAATCTTCTGGACTTCACGAATGCAAGCATCTTCGCCTTCCCCCCCGCCGAAACGGTGCCAAAAAGCGACCAGCCTATCACGGGAACATTTGCGGGGACGGGGTTTGAAGTTTCGGCGAGCGGCACGCTGAACTTCAGGGAAGACTTCGATCAGTGGCTTCTGCCCCAGTCCCCCGCTTTCCTGCACGCAAGACGGCGGCGGCGTCGGCGGCGACGACGAAATCAGTGGCGTCGCTGTCGACAAAGGCGATTGGGTCACCATAAAGTTCGAAGATGCCGTTCGGATTGACAAGATCTATCTTCTGGATTTGTTCAAACGTGCCGAAAACGACGCCGTCAATTACGAGGTGGCGGGTATCACGGCGGATGGCGGTTCCATCTTGACCTATGCGGCAGTGGCGGCCAATGGCTCCGGTCTCCTCGTCATCGACTTCCTGGGCGTTGGCCCGGTCAAAATGCTGGTCTTCACGGCGCCGACCAGCAAAGGCGGGAGCACTTTCGACAACGGGAACAATGATTACGCGCTTGCCGCCATCTCTGCCGTTCCGGTTCCGGCGTCGGTGCTGATGCTGCTAAGCGCGCTCGGCGGGCTCGGTGGGCTCGGCGCCATGGGCGGCCGGCGCAGGACAGCGGCCGAGGCCTGACTCGTCCTGCCAAGGGCGCGTCATTGGCCCGGGCATCGCCGCGACCTGACTCGTCCGTGGCGAGCAGTGGCGCTCCGGGGCGGGCGAGCGGCGCGCCTCTAGCGCCGGTCGAGGCCGCGCGGGCGGCCCTTGAGTTCGGTGCGGATCAGGAAGACGGTCATACCCGCCCAGACGGCGGCCAACGCGAACCAGGTGATTGCGTATTCCAGGTGCCGATTGGGCACGTCCGTGCCCGGCGGTGCGGGTCTCGGCCATTCATCGAGACTGTGCGACTGGGCGACGACCAGGACAGGTTCGGTCTCGAGCTCGGCCGCCATCCTGCCGACGTCGCGGGCGAACCAGATGTTGCGGCTCAGGTCGGGCTCGGGCGTGAAACTGTCGATCTCGCGTGGCCAGAGAAGCAGACCGGTGACCTGGTCGGGCGGGTGGTCGGGTTCGCCGTGGATAGCCGCCGGCCGCGCCGACGGATCCTTCATGTCCTGCGGCACATAGCCGAGATCGACGAGGATCCGACGCTTGTCGGCCAGCGTCATCGGCACGATGATCCGGTAGCCGGCGCCCCAAGGCTCGAGCGAACTGAGAACGTCGATTTCGCGCTGGCCGAGCCGGCCGGTGACCGAGACGCGGAGCAGACGGTCGCGCTCCGGGTCGGGCGCAGTCGGCAGAGGCGCCGGATCGGCAGCGAGCCGGGCCTCGATCTCCGAGATCAGCCCCTGCTTCCAGGCGAGCCGCTGCACCTGCCAGGCGCCGAGCGCGAGCAGGATGGCTGTGCCGACAAGGCCGAAGATCGCGGCGGCGAGGATGCGTCGGGTCATGCGGCCGCTTTCCCGAGACAGTTCCGATGGCATCTGCCGGCGTCGGGCGCGGCACGCCCTCCTCGCCGTGCCCTTCGAGCCGGCAGAGAGCGGGCGCCCGCGCGCCGTCCGATGCCTCGGCGGCGGAGGTTCGTGCCGTCGGCCGTCGCGGCGCAGCCGCGAGCGGCGCGGCGTTTAGCCCCCGCCCGCGGAGGAGCCGAGGCGTCCGACGCGATCAGTGCGCCCAGACGGCGTAGGCCCAGATGTAGACGCAGGCGAACAGGAACAGCCAGACCACGTCGACGAAATGCCAGTACCAGGCCGCGGCCTCGAAACCGACATGCTGGCGCGGCGTGAAGTCGCCCGCGCGCGCCCGCAGCAGGCAGACGGCCAGGAAGATCGTGCCGACGATCACGTGGAAGCCGTGGAAGCCCGTCGCCATGAAGAAGGCGCTGCCGAACTCGTCCGTGCCGAAGGGGAACGAGGCGTGGCTGTACTCATAGGCCTGGAAGATCGTGAAAGCGGCGCCGAGGAAGACCGTCGCCAGCAGGCCCCAGATCAGGCCCGACCGCTTGCCCTCGATCAGGTCGTGGTGCGCCCAGGTGACGGCGCAGCCCGAGAGCAGCAGGATGACAGTGTTGATAAGCGGCAGGTCCCAGGGGTCGAACATGTAGCCCTCGCTCGGGCCGAAATGGCCGATCGGGCCGCCGGAGGTCGGGAGCCGTCTCGACGTCGATCTCGGGCATGGGGAAGAGGGCGAACTTGAAGAACGCCCAGAACCATGCCGCGAAGAACATCACCTCGGACATGATGAACATGATGAAGCCCATGCGCAGCCCGATGCGCACGACAGGCGTGTGGTCGCCGGCCCGGCTCTCGTGGATGACGTCGCGCCACCAGACGAACATGCCGTAGAGCACGATCAGGAGCCCGAGGATCATCACGACGGGCGTGATTTCGTGCATGAACAGCACGGCGCCGGCGAGCAGCGTGATCGCGCCGACGGCGCACAGGAACGGCCAGGGGCTGGGGTCGATGATGTGGTACGGATGGTTCTTTTCGTGGGCCATGGGTTCCCCTCTCAGCCGCCGGCCGGCGTCGTTGTTGCGGCAGACCGGCGCCCGCGTCCGCGCCGCGGCTCGGGTTCGGTTTCGAAGAAGGTGTAGGACAGCGTAATGGTGCGGATGTCGCGCGTCTCGGCGTCGTCGGCGATGCTCGGGTCGACGAAGAAGGTGACGGGCATGCGCACGCTCTGCCCGGGCGCGAGCGTCTGCTCGGTGAAGCAGAAGCAGTCGATCTTGACGAAGTACCCGCCGGCGATGGGCGGCGCGACGTTGAAGGTCGCCGTGCCGGTGATCGTCCGGTCGGTCGGGTTCGTCGCCTCGTAGAAGGCGAGGTTGGTCTCGCCGGGGTGCACCTCGATGGAGTTCCGCGCCGGGCGGAAGGCCCAGGGCATGCCGGCGGCGGTCGACGCGTCGAAGCGGATCGCGACCGTCTCGTCGAGCACGCGGTCGGCGCCGACTGACGCCACCAGCGGGGTGCCGGCATAGCCGGTCACGCGGCAGAACAGGTCGTAGAGCGGCACCGCGGCCCAGGCCATCGCGGCCATGCCGCCGGTGATGCCGACCAGCATGATCAGGGTGCGGCCATGGCGCGGACCGAGCCGCGAACTGGGCCCGGATTCGGGCCGGGGATTGGGCCGGCCGCCCGTCATCCGCGGATCCATTCGACGAAGGCCTCGCCCCAGCTGGTCTCGCCGGTGGGATTGCGCGCCTCGGGCCCCAGCCTGACGATGGTCACGGCGAAGAGCAGCAGGGCGAGCGCCAGCAGCCCGGCGAAGACGCCCCAGTTGCGGCCGCGCCGACGGGCGTGGAGCTCGTGGTCCCTGCGCGCGAGATCTTGTGACATGGACACCTCAGAACCAGACCGGCCAGTCGAACGGACCGAAGAGCCGCCCGGCCACAGCCTCGGCCATGAAGGCGGCGAACACGATGAACAGATAGAGGATCGAGAGGCCGAAGAGGCGCTTCTCGGCGCCGTAGCGATCGGCGCGCGCCATCGCCGGCGTGCGCCGGGCGACGACCCAGGCCGCATGGAGGAAGACGGCGCCGGCGGCGAGCGCGGTGGCGAGGTAGACCGGCCCACCGGCGATGGTGAAGGCCGGCAGCAGCGCCGCGCCCGAGAGCGCCAGCGCGTAGAGCAACACCTCGCGCCGCGTCCGCGCCTCGCCAGCGACGACCGGCATCATCGGCACCCCGGCCCGCGCATAGTCGCCGTTGCGGTAAAGCGCCAGCGCCCAGAAGTGCGGCGGCGTCCAGAGGAAGATCACGGCGAACATCAGGAGCGGCGCCCAGCCGAGCCCGCCCGTGGCCGCCGCCCAGGCAATCATCGGGGGGAAGGCGCCGGCGGCGCCGCCGATGACGATGTTCTGCGGCGTCGAGCGCTTGAGCAGCATCGTGTAGACGACGGCGTAGAAGAAAATGGTGAAGGCCAGCAGCCCCGCCGCCAGCGGGTTGGCGACCACGGCGAGCATCAGCACCGAAAGCACGGCGAGGCCGAGGCCGAAGCCCAGCGCCTCGCCGCCGTCGACGCGGCCGGCGGGAATTGGCCGGCGGGCCGTGCGCGCCATGCGCCGGTCGATGTCGGCGTCCCACCACATGTTGAGCGCGCCCGCCGCGCCGGCGCCCGCGGCGATGCAGACGAGGGAGGCGAAGACGAGCACCGGGTGCAGGTCGCCCGGTGCCGCGACCAGCGCGGCCAGCGCGGTGAAGACGACCAGCGACATGACGCGCGGCTTGAGCAGGCGCACGAAATCGCCGACGCCGGGCTCGGGCACCTCGCCGCGCGGGCCGATCTGCGCGGTGATGTCGGTCATCGTCGCGAAATCCCGCCGATGGCTGAGCGCGCTCACTCTGCCGCCGCGACGCGGGTCGTCGGCGCGGTGCCGTTCAGGGCCTGTTGTTCCAGGATCCAGGTGTCGTAATCCTGCTGCTCGACCACCTGCACAACGATCGGCATGTAGGCATGGTTCACGCCGCAGAGCTCGGAGCACTGGCCGAAGTAGACGCCAGGTTCCGTCGCCATGAACCAGGTCTCGTTGATCCGGCCGGGCATGGCGTCGATCTTCGAGCCGAAGGACGGGATGGTCCAGGCGTGGATCACGTCAGTGGCGGTCACGAGGACGTGGACGACGGCGTTCACTGGCACGACGACGCGCGTGTCGGTGGCGAGCAGGTACTCGTCAGGCTCGTAGCCGTACTGCTCGAGCTCGTCGCGCTCCAGCATGACGCTGGCGAAGTCGACGCCCTCGTCGGGATATTCGTAGGTCCAGTACCACTGGTTGCCCGTGGCCTTGATCGTCACGTCCGGATCGGGCGGCACGTTCAGCTCGAAGAACAGGAGCTTGAGCGACGGGATGGCGATGACGATCAGGATGAGCACCGGCAGCGCCGTCCAGACGACCTCGAGCACCGGATGGTGCGTGAACGTCGCGGGCGTGGGATTTCTCCGACGATTGAAGCGGATGACCACGATGGCAAGCAGCACCACGACCAAAAGGCAGACGGCGGCCAGGATCGAGTGCATGAAGGTGTCGAGCCAGACGAGGTCATGCATCACGGGCGTGACGGGCGCCTGGAAGTTCATGCCGCCGGGGACGGGCTTGCCGGCAATGTCCGAGGCCAGCCCGCTCGGCTGCACCACCTGCGCGAGCGCGGTCGCGCCTGTTCCCAGTCCGGTAAGCGCCCCAGCCATGGCTCTCAGGGCAAGGCCGTGCAGTCGGTTCATTGTCGTGCCTCGTCTCGTCTCTCGCCGGTGGCGCCTGCGGGTCCGGTCTGACGCGATGGCCGGCCGATACGGCCGTTGCGCCGGCCCGCCGCTTGTCATTCTCTGACCATACCGCCATGTGGCGTGCAAGGAAGGGTTTTGCGGCAGTTCGCCGCGACAGCGCAGAAGATGGCTGCAATCGACCGACGGGTCAAAGCCCGGAAAGGAGTGACACAATGTCCGTGTTCCGCCCCTTCGAGACGCATCTCGACGAGGCCCGGGCGCTCGCCATCCTGCGCGACGCGGTGGCCGGGGCCGAGGATGGCGAACTGTTCCTCGAACGCCGCCGGTCCGAGGTGCTGAGCTTCGACGACGGGCGGCTGCGCACCGCCTCGCTCGACAGCGCGGAGGGGTTCGGCCTGCGCACCGTCCTGGGTGGCACGGCGGGCTATGCGCATTCGACCGACATCTCCGAGGCGGGGCTGAAGCGCGCGGCCGAGACGGCGCGCATGGCGGCCCGGCGCGGGCGGCGGCGTGCTGGCCGAGCCGCCGCCGGGGACGAACCGGCGGCTCTACGCGGCGGCCGACCCGGTCGGCGACGCCGCGGTCGGCGCCAAGGTGGCGCTGCTGGCCGAGATCGACGCCTATCTGCGCGGCCGCGACCCGCGCGTCGTGCAGGTCACCGCGACGCTCGCCGGCAGCGTGCAGGAGGTGGAGATCCTTCGGCCCGAGGGCGGGCGGGTGACCGACCATCGGCCGCTGGCGCGGCTGAACGTCTCGGTGATCGTCGAGGGGACGGGCGGCGCGAGAGCGGGTCGAGCGGCGGCGGCGGCCGGCACGGGATCGCGGCGCTGATGGAGCCGGGCTACTGGCGCGGCGCAGGCCGACGAGGCGCTGCGCATCGCGCTGGTCAATCTCGAGGCCGAGGACGCGCCGGCGGGCGTCATGGAGGTGGCGCTCGGCCCCGGCTGGCCCGGCATCCTGCTGCACGAGGCGATCGGCCACGGGCTCGAGGGCGATTTCCACCGCAAGAGGACCAGCGCCTTCACCGAGCTGATGGGCGAGATGATCGCCGCGCCCGGCGTGACCGTCGTCGACGACGGCACGATCCCCGACCGGCGCGGCTCGCTGACGGTCGACGACGAGGGCACGCCGACGAACCGGACGGTGCTGATCGAGGACGGGCGGCTGGTCGGGCTGATGCAGGACCGGCAGAACGCCCGGCTGATGGGCGTGCGGCCGACCGGCAACGGGCGGCGGCAGAGCTATGCCCACATCCCCATGCCGCGCATGACGAACACGGTGATGCTGGCCGGCGAGGCCGACGCCGAAAGCATCGTCGCCGGCGTCAAGGACGGCATCTATGCGACGAACTTCGGCGGCGGCCAGGTCGACATCACGAACGGCAAGTTCGTGTTCAGCTGCACCGAGGCCTATCGGGTGCAAGGACGGCAAGATCCTGCACCCGGTGAAGGGCGCGACGCTGATCGGCGACGGGCCGAGCGCGCTGCGCAAGATCAGGGCGGTCGGCAACGACATGGCGATGGACCCGGGCATCGGCACCTGCGGCAAGAGCGGCCAGGGCGTGCCGGTCGGCGTCGGCCAGCCGACGCTGCTGATCGAGGGGCTGACGGTGGGCGGCGCGGGCGGCTGAGCGCGGGCCGCCGTTTGCACTGGTCGCGCCGAAGGCGATGCGGCGCCGAGGTGCCCCGGCGCCGCATCTCGGTCGAGCCCCGTCTGGACGGGTCAGGCGGCGCGCGAGCCGCCGGCGGCGCGACGAAGCCGAGCCCGGCAAGGGCGCCGAACAGCAGCGGCAACGTGGCGGGGACCGGCACGGCCGCGACGCTCAGCCGGACGACCATGTCGTCGTGGTCGTCGTCGTTGTTCGCGCCGTTGTCGTCGAAGAACAGGATCACCGACCGGCCGCTGCGCGCATGTTGGCGCGCCGACGACGCTGGCGAAGAAGTTGACGCCCGTCGGGCCGTCGCCCGGATCGTCGGGGTTGGCGCCGTTCGAGACCGACCCGGGCGTGCCGCCAGTGGTCGAGAACAGGAAGGCGAGGAGGCCGGAAAGACTGCTGGTCGTGTAGGACGGCGGCGTCGCGAAGATCTCGCGGTTGTTTCCCGGGGTCGGGTCATCGGTTTCCGTGTAGAAACTACCGCCGGCGAACGAAAAGCGGTTCTTGTAGCCAGCCTCGTAGCCGAGAAACTCGGCCAGCACCGGGGACGAGCCGATCAAAGAGATGGTCGAGCCGAAAAACCCGGCGATGGAATTGCCGAAACCGAGCCCAACAAGCACGTCGTTGGTCTCTCCCGCATCGGGGATCGTGCCCGCAGTTCCCCCGACGAGTTTCAGCGTCGAGGCCTTCGCCGGCAGATCAGAAAGGACGAACAGTCCCGCCGTGGCGGCAACCGCCGCGAGTACTTTCAACATATTCACCGAACGACTCCTCTGGCAGCGGATGAACGCGATGCAACGTTTGCGCTCGAACTCCGCACGTTATAGGAGAAATCTTCGCGTCCGGCGACGTTCAATCTAGGACGATTGCGTGCTTTGGTTGTCTCGACTGTGCCGATTCGAGACGTTCTTCCAAACTGATACGGCGGCGGCAGCGCAGAGCGGTGACGGAGCGGCGGCGGGGCGGGGCGATTGCCGGCGCCCGGGGACTGCGCTAAACGCTGCCCATGCATCCGAACCCCGCCTTCCGCGAGGAAGACCAGGCACGTGCGCTGGTGACGGCGCGCCAGCGCGGCTTTGGCGTTCTGACCGCTCCCGGCCCCGACGGCGTGCTGGCGAGCCATGTGCCCTTTTTGCTCGAGGCGACGCGGGTGGCGGCGCATCTGTCGCGCGGCGGCGCGCTGGCGCGGCACCTTCGGCACGGCGCCGTCGAGGCGCTGCTGATCGTCTCGGGGCCGGACGCCTACATCTCGCCCGACTGGTACGGGCTCGACGACCAGGTGCCGACCTGGAACTATGTCGCGGTGCATTTGCGGGGAAGCTTGCGGTTGCTGCCGGACGAGGCGTTGCCGCCGCATCTCGAGCAGCTGTCGGCGGCGCATGAGGCGCGGCTCTCGCCGAAGCGGCCCTGGACCATGGACAAGATGACGCCGGGCGTGGCCGAGCGGATGATGCGCCAGATCGTGCCGGTTGAGATGGTGCTGGCGACGGTCGAGTCGACCTTCAAGCTGAACCAGAACAAGGCGGAGGCCGCGCGGCTGGCGGCCGCCGACGCCGTCGAAGGCGCGGGCTATGGGCACGAGGCGGCGGCGCTGGCCAGTCTGATGCGCGCGCCGAAGGAGCATTGAGGGCATGGCAGAAGCGGCGGAGCAAAGCCGGTCCACATCGAAGCTGACCGGACAGCGCAGGCGATAGCCTGGCGACGTGCATCGGCCGCTCAACTGTCCTTCAGGTTGAACTCCTCGCGCATCTTCTGATAGCCGCCGAGCGCGCCGAACTCGCTCTGGTACCGCAGGAGCTCGGCGTCGCGGCGGCGGAATTCCTCGATGATCTCGTCGGCCGCGTCGCCGTCGCCGAGCTGGTCGAGCGCCTCGCGCGCCATGGCGATGCTCGATTCGAACGTCTCGCGGATCGCGACGTCGGCGCCGGCCTTCAGGAGCTCGAGCTCGCCGACCCGGTCGGAGGCGCGGGCGAAGATCAGGATGTGCGGAAAGCGCCAGCGCAGCGCCTTGACCGCGTGGCGCATCGCGTCCACGTCGTCGGCGCAGAGGAAGATCGCCTTGGCCTGGTCGGCGCCGGCGACGCGCAGGATGTCGCCGCGCCGGACGTCGCCGAAGAACACCTTGTCGCCGAAGGTGCGGGCGATGCGGATGCGCTCGGGGCTCGAATCGACCAGCGTGACCTCGATAGCCGCGCAGCTTGAGCACGCGGGCGACGATCTGGCCGAAGCGGCCGAAGCCGACGATGATGACGCTGGTGATGTCGGCCTTCTCGACATGGTCGACGCCCGTCAGGTCGGGCGCCGCGCGCCGCCCGATCAGCCGGTCGACCAGCAGCATGGCGAAGGGCGTCATCGCCATGCTGAGCGTGACGATGGCCGTCAGGATGTAGGCGTCGCGCTGGACGATCAGACGCCGGCGCCGGTCGCCACGGTGAAGAGGACGAAGCCGAACTCGCCGCCCTGCCCCAGCACCGCGGCGATGCGCAGCGCGTCGCGCTGGGGCGAGCCGAAGGCGGTGCAGAGGCCCCAGATCAGCAGCCGCCTTCAGCGCGAAGATGGCCGAGCGCGCCGAAGACCACCGTCGCCCAGTACTCGGCGACCAGCGGCCAGGCGACGCTCATGCCGACGGCGATGAAGAGCAGGCCGAGCAGCAGGCCGCGGAACGGCTCGATATCGGTCTCGAGCTGGTGGCGGAACTCGCTCTCGGCCAGCAGCACGCCGGCGAGGAAGGCGCCGAGCGCCATCGAGAGGCCGGCCATCTGCATGGCCATCGCCGCGCCGATGACGACGAGCAGCGCCGCGGCGGTGAAGATCTCGTCGGCCTTGGACGCCGCGATGATGTGGAAGAGCGGGCGCAGCAGATAGTGCCCGACGACGACCAGCGCCGCGATGGCGGCCAGCGCGATGCCGGCCTTCAGCAGCGGGATCGTCGTCCGGCGTCGCCGTCGCCCAGGGCGAGAGGATCGAGACGAGCGCCAGCAGCGGCACGATGGCCAGGTCCTGGAACAGCAGGATCGAGAACGCCCGGTCGCCATAGCGCTTGGTCAGGTCGCCGCGCTCGCGCAGGATCTGCACGGCGAAGGCGGTGGACGACAGCGCCAGCGCGCCGCCGACGGCGATCGCGGGCTTCACCGGCAGCCAGCCGAACCAGGCGATGATGCGCGGCCAGCGCCGACGCCGGTGACGAGCGACCTGCAGGAGCCCGAGGCCGAAGATCTCGGTGCGCAGCCGCCAGAGCCGGGTCGGCTGCAGCTCGAGCCCGATGACGAACAGCAGCAGGACGACGCCGAACTCGGCGAAGTGCAGCACGGTCTCGGCGTCGTCGATCAGGCCGGCGCCCCACGGGCCGATCACCGCGCCGGCGACGAGATAGCCGACGACCGAGCCGAGCCCCAGCCGCTTGGACAGCGGCACGGCGACGACCGCCGCGCCGAGATAGATGGCCGCATCGAGAAGGAAAGGGATCGGTCGCCATTCGCGGCTCTCTGCTCGCCTCGGGCGCATGGTGCAGCGCCACGCGGCCGGGCACAAGCGCTGCGGCCTGTCTGCGGCCGGCTCGCAACCGGTCTGCGGCCGGTCTCCGCCCGCGGGAGGGATGACGCGGCAACGCGGCGCGGCGCTATGAGGGCCGGGCCAGACGCAAGAGGCACGAATGGCCCGCATCCTGATCACCTCGGCGCTGCCCTACATCAACGGGATCAAGCATCTCGGCAATCTGATCGGCAGCCAGCTGCCGGCGGACGCCTATGCCCGATACATGCGTGCGCGCGGCCACGAGGTGCTGCTGATCTGCGCCACTGACGAGCACGGCACGCCGGCCGAGCTGGCGGCGGCGAAGGCGGGCCAGCCGGTCGCCGAGTACTGTGCCGAGATGTGGCGCGTGCAGAAGGACCTGGCCGACGGGTTCCGGCTGGGCTTCGACTTCTTCGGGCGCTCGTCATCGCAGCGGAACCATAGGCTGACGCAGCACATGGCGGGGCGGCTGGCCGATGCCGGGCTGATCGAGGAGCGGCAGGAGAGCCAGGTCTATTCGGTCGCCGACGGCCGCTTCCTGCCCGACCGCTACATCGAGGGCACCTGCCCGAACTGCGGCTATCCGCGCGCGCGCGGCGACCAGTGCGAGAACTGCACCAAGCAGCTCGACCCGACGGACCTGATCGATCCGCGCAGCGCGATCTCGGGCTCGACCGAGCTCGAGGTGCGCGAGACCAAGCACCTCTATTTGCGCCAGAGCCTGATGCGCGACCGGCTGCGCGAGTGGATCGACTCGAAGACCGACTGGCCGCTCCTGTCGTCGCTCGATCGCGCGCAAATGGCTGGACGAGGGCGAGGGGCTTGCAGGGACCGCGGCATCACGCGCGACCTCGACTGGGGCATCCCCGTGAAGCGCGGCACCGAGCCCTGGCCCGGCATGGAGGGCAAGGTCTTCTATGTCTGGTTCGACGCGCCGATCGAGTACATCGGCGCGACCGCCGAATGGGCCGACGCGACGGGGCAGGACGACGCCGCCTGGGAGCGCTGGTGGCGCGAGGACAAGGGCGCGGCGGACGTCCGCTATGTCCAGTTCATGGGCAAGGACAACGTGCCCTTCCACACGCTGAGCTTCCCCGTGACGCTGATGGGCGCGAACTTCGACGGTGCCGAGCAGTGGAAGCTCGTCGACTTCATCAAGGCGACGAACTGGCTGACCTATGAGGGCGGCAAGTTCTCGACCAGCGCGGGGCGCGGCGTCTTCATGGACCAGGCGCTGGAGATCCTGCCTTCGGACTATTGGCGCTGGTGGCTGCTGGCCAACATCCCAGAGACGGCGGACAGCGATTTCACCTGGGCGGGTTTCCAGACGGGCGTCAACAAGGACCTGGCGGACGTGCTGGGGAACTTCGTCAGCCGGGTGACCAAGTTCTGCCGGTCGCGCTTTGGCGAGGCGGTGCCGGAGGGCGGCTATGGCGCGGCCGAGGCGGAACTGATCGAGGCGCTGTCCGGGCGGGTCGCGGCCTATGCGAAGCACTGGGAGGCGATCGAGATCAGGCGCGCGGCGGCCGAGCTGCGCGCCATCTGGGTCGAGGGCAACGAATACCTGCAGCGTGCGGCGCCCTGGGCTGTGGTGAAGGAGGACCCCGGCCGGGCGGGCGGCATCATCCGCTGCGCGATGAACCTGGTGCGGCTCTACGCCATCCTGTCCCGCCCCTTCCTGCCGGATGCGTCGGACACCATGCTCCGCGCGCTCGGCATCGAGGGCCAGGCGCTGGACTGGCCCTCGGACGTGGGCGCGGCGCTGCGGACGCTGCCGCCCGGCCACACCTTCACCGTGCCCGATAATCTCTTCGCCAAGATCGAGGACGCGGCGCGCGACCGCATGGCCGAGCGCTTCGCCGGCGTGGAATGATGATGGGGGAGGCCCAGGGGCGGTTGAATTAGCCGACTGTTTCGCTCATCTAAGGCTCGAAGCGGGTTCTGCCCGCCGCGTGCCGACGCGGAGTTTCTGACGAAATGATCGTCTGTTCCTGTGCGGTGATAAGCTCGGAGGACATCCATCGCACCATTGCGTGGATGCGAGCCGCCTCGCCCGACACGATCATCACGCCCGGCAAGGTCTACCGGGCGCTCGGAAAGACGCCGGATTGCGGCGGCTGCATCGCGCTCTTCGTCGCCACCATGCGGCAGAACCGGCGCATGGCCGTGCCTTCGGACCTGCCGGAGGAACTGCTCGGCCTGCGCGACCTTCCGCCCGGATCGATCTTCTCCGCCTCGACATGACCCTTGCGGCGGCTTAGATCAGCCGCCATGCCGAAGGGCAGCCGGATCGGGATAGAGGAGGCGCGACGTGAAGGGTGAACCCAAAGTCATCGAGTACCTGAACAGGGGTTTGCGCAGCGAGCTGACCGCGGTCAGCCAATACTGGCTGCACTACCGCCTGCAGGAAGACTGGGGCTATGGCAAGCTCGCCAAGAAGTCGCGCGAGGAGAGCGTTGAGGAGATGCACCACGCCGATAAGTTCATCGAGCGCATCATCTTTCTCGACGGGCACCCGAATCTGCAGACGTTGGACCCGCTGCGCATCGGCCAGACGGTGAAGGAGACGCTCGAGTGCGACCTCGCCGCCGAGCACGACGCGCGCAACCTCTACAAGGAGGCCCGCGAGCACTGCGAGAAGGTCGGCGACTACGTCTCGAAGATGCTGTTCGAGGAGCTGCTCGAAGACGAGGAAGGGCACATCGACTATCTCGAGACGCAGCTCGAGCTGCTCACCACGCTCGGCGAAGAGAAGTACGGGCTGCTCAACGCCTCGCCGGCCGACGAGGCCGATTGACGGCGCTCCGGGGCCGGTGCCTCCGGCTCCCGTGCCCCGCCGTTCAGGTCACGAACGGAGGGGCTTCCTCGGCGGCATCGGAACCTGCGCCATGGCGGGCAGCGGCCCGAGACCATCCACCCGGCTCATTGTGATCTCGAAGGTGCCGAGCGTCCCGCGGCGCTCGCCCACGAGATAGCCATTGACGATCCGGTACTCGACCGGCGATCCGCCCTGGCTGGTGAACTTCAGGATGCCGTCCCGGACCCTGCCCTTGCGCTTGAAGACCGTCGCTTCGATGTTGGCCTCGCGATAGGGGCCATAGGCGTCGAGCAGCACGACGCTGCCATCCGCGAACGCCTCGGTTATATAGAGATCGTGACACCAGCGCCCGCCCCAGGCGCCGTTCTTCCAGACGCCGAGGAAGGCCGTGGCGTCCGCCGGGACATCGGACCCGGGCTTGACGATCTTATAGGGGTCGAACAGATCGACCGTGTAGCAGCCGGGGCTGAGCCGTTTCGAGATGTCGACCTCGACCTGCGCCTGCTTTTCCTCGGCGCAGCCCGCGACGGCGAGCAGGCCGACAACTGCGACAAGCCTCTTCATGCGAATGTCCCTCGTTGGCAGTTTGTTGACCGATCTTTATCGCATCGGCCACGCGAATGCGAGCGGGCTCGCGCGCGCGGGGCTCGCTTTCGGCGCGCCTGCTGACCTGGGAAGGGCTCGACGCCCAGTCAACCACGTCGCAGACAACTGCGTCGCAGCCTATGGCGCAGCGCCCGCCTCGTGCTTCTTGACCCAGCGGCCGCCCTCCTGCCCCCAATAGACTGCGGCGAGCCCTGCCCCGGTCACCGCACGCCATTGCGCGCGCGCCGCATCGACGGCGGCGGCATCCTGACCGTCGAAAAGGATCGCGGTCACCTGCATCGCCGCCATCTCCTCGGGCGCGGCGGTGGCGCCGTCGACCAGGAACAGCGCCGCCGCCCCGTTCGGTACCGAGGCGGCGATCGTCAGCCAGACCGGCTGGAGCGCCGGATCGGGATCGCCGTCAGCCGCGTGCGGCAGGAAGCTCCCCTCCGGCCAGACCCACAGCTCGCGGTCGAGCCAGGCGATCCGCTCGGCGCGCGTGCCGCGCACCACGGCGCGCTGGCCGCGCTCCAGCGCCCGGTCAAGCATCTGCGGCAGCGCCCTTTCGAGCGGCAGCTCCGTCAGATGGTAGAAGCGAATATCGCCCATGCCGACCCGTCTTGCCCTGGCCCGCCTCGCCCTGCGCGCGAGCGCCGGGGCGCGTTCATCCCTCGCGGCTGCGGA
Source organism: uncultured Alphaproteobacteria bacterium (assembly GCA_963822985.1). Lineage (GTDB taxonomy): Bacteria > Pseudomonadota > Alphaproteobacteria > Rhodobacterales > Rhodobacteraceae > Thermohalobaculum. The sequence goes on from CAWGJU010000010.1 coordinate 491,195, forward strand.
CGAGCTCGTCCAGCGCCGCGACGCCCCAGCCGGTGGCCCCCTTCGGCGACAGATCCGTCGCGCTCGAGCTGACGGTGACCCCGGCGATGTCGATGTGGATCCAGGGCATGTCCTCGTCGATGAACTTTTCCAGAAAGGCCGCGCCGATGCACGACCCGCCGTCGCGCCCGCCGGTGTTCTTCATGTCGGCGAAGGTCGACTTGATCAGGTCGTGGTACTCCTTGCCCAGCGGCATCCGCCAGGTCTTGTCGCCGGTCGCGGCGCAGGCCGCCTCGTAGGCCGCGTTCAGCTCGTCGTCATTGGCGAAATGGCCCGCCGTCGTCTTGGCCAGCGCGACGATGATCGCGCCCGTCAGCGTGGCCAGGTCGATCACCGCCGATGGCTTGAACTCGCGCTGCGTGTACCAGAGCACGTCGGCGAGCACGAGCCGGCCCTCGGCGTCGGTGTTGATCACCTCGATCGTGTCGCCCTTCATCGAGGTGACGATGTCGCCGGGGCGCTGCGCGCGGGCGTCGGGCATGTTCTCGACCAGGCCAACGACGCCCACCACGTTGGCGCGCGCCTTGCGCAGCGCGAGCGTGCGCATCACGCCAGCCACCACCCCGGCGCCGCCCATGTCCATGGTCATGTCCTCCATGCCCCCGGCGGGCTTGAGCGAGATGCCGCCGGTGTCGAAGATCACGCCCTTGCCGACGAGGGCCAGCGGCGCCCCGCCGGCATCACCTGCGCCGCCGCCCATCCACTTCATCACGACGATCTTGGTCTCGTTCTCCGAGCCCTGGCCGACGCCGAGGAGCGCGTGCGCGCCCATTTCGCGCAGGCCCTCCTCGCCGATGATCTCGACCTCGAGGCCGAGCTCGCCCATGGCGGCCAGGCGCGCGGCGAACTCGTCGGTGGTCAGCCGGTTGGCCGGCTCGTTGACGAGGTCGCGGGTGAAGTACACCCCCTCGGCCAGCGCCGCGAAGGGCGCCGAGGCCGCCGCCAGCGCCTCCGGCTCGTCGCTTGTCACCGTGATCGTGCGGCGGACGGGGGCGTCCTCGTCTTCCTCGGCTGCCGCCTTCTTGTAGTCGCGGAAATCGTAGAGCCGCAGCACCATCGCGCAGACCAGCTCGGCGACCAGCGCCCGGTCCGCCACCCCGCCGGTACAGACCGTCACCGCGCCCTTGGCCAGCGACGCCGCGATCGCCCCGCCGGCACGGCGCGCCGACTCGCGATCGGGCTCGTCGCCCAGCGTCACGAGCACGACCCGCTCGGCCGCCATTCCGGCGGGATAGGCGAAGGTCACGGGCCGGCGTGGCCGGGCCTTGTACTCCGCCGCCCCGACCGCGCGGCGGAGGGCGCCGCCCATGAGCTGGTCGACGTGCTCGGCCGCCGACGACAGCGCCTTGGCGCCATCCACAAAGACGACCACGGTGCTGGTCGCCCGGGGCAGCGCCTCGTGATCCTCGTGGACGAAATCGACCGTAACGGGCGTGGTCATACGCTGTCTCCTAGGGCTGGCGGGTGCGGGTCTGGTTCGCGTTAGCTTATGCGGTGTCTCGGGTCCATGTCGGTGCGACCTGTCGGCGCTCTCGACCCCGGCGCTCTCGACCCCGGCGATGCGCGCGCGGCACTGGCGGCGGCAGAGCTGCGCCTTTAGATAGGGCGTGCAAACCGCGGAGGGCCCGTGCGCCGGCTGGACAGATATATTTTTCACCAGATCCTCGGCCCGTTCTTTTTTTTCGTGCTGGTCTTCACCGGCGTGATCTGGCTGACGCAGTCGCTGCGCGTGATCGACACGGTCGTCAACAACGGCCAGTCGGCGCAGGTGTTCCTGACATTCACCGCCCTGCTGCTGCCGATGGTGCTGTCGATCGTGCTGACGATCGCCGTCTTCGCGGCGGTGCTCTACGCCGTGAACCGGCTCTTCGGCGATTCCGAGATCGTGGTGATGCTCGCGGCGGGCTTGAGCGGCACCTCGATCCTGCGCGCCGTGACGGCCTTCGCGCTGATCGTCATGGCGGTCGTCTATCTGTTGACGCTCTTTCTCATGCCCTTGGCGCAGCGCGAGATGCGCGACCGCATCAGCCAGATCCGCGGGGACGTCGCCGTCGCGTTCCTGCGCGAGGGCGCCTTCCTCGACCCGACCCCGGGGGTGACCGTCTACCTGCGCGAGACCGGGGCGGATGGCGAACTCGTCGGCGTCTTCGTGCATGACGAACGCGATCCCGACCGCGAGGTGACCTATACCGCGCAACGGGCGCTTCTGGTGCGCGACCTGCGGGGAACGCGATTGGTCATGTTCGACGGCATCGCCCAGAGCGCCGGTCCCAGGCAGGGCGATCTCTCCGTGCTCCGCTTCGACCAGCTCTCCTACGATCTGGCCGAGCTCGGCGAGCAGGGCCTCGACCGCACCCGCAAGCCCTCCGAGCTCTACCTTCCCGAGTTGCTGACGATCACGGCGGCGGAGGCGGCCCCGCGCACGGTCGGCGAGTACCGCGCCGAGGCGCACGAGGCCCTGAGCGCGCCCCTCTACGTCGTCGCGCTCCCCTTGCTGGCCGTCGCCTTCATCGTCAGCGCCGGCTTTCGGCGCCAGGGGTTCACCGGACGGATTGTGCTGGCCGCCAGCGCCGGCCTGGGGCTCCGGCTGAGCGGCCTGGCGATCAAGAGCACGGTCACCGGTGCCGCAGGGCTCTGGCCGCTTTTCTACCTGCCGCCGGTTCTCGGCATCGCAGCGGCGCTGCTGATGTTGTCCGGCTATCAATGGCTGCCGCGCCGCCGGCCGGGCGTGGCCTGATGACGAGCACGCTTTCGCTCTACATCGCGCGCCGCTTCACGGTCACGGCGCTCTGGATGTTTCTCGCCGTCTTCGCGCTGGTCGTCCTCGTCGATCTGGTCGAGCTGATGCGCTCCAACGACCAAGGCGTGGCGAGCTTTGGCGATCTGCTCGGGATGGCGTTGCTGCACGCGCCCTCGGTCACGGTGACGGCCGCGCCCTTCACATTGCTGATCGCGTCGATGACGGCATTCGCGATGCTCGCGCGCACGTCCGAGCTTGTCGTCACGCGCGCGGCCGGCGTCTCCGCTTGGCGGCTGATCGCGCCAGCGGTCGTCTGCGCCGCCGCGCTCGGGGTCTTCGCATTTGCGGTCTACAACCCGATCGCCTCCGCCTTCGCCACCCGTTTCGAGATCCTCGAGCAACGCTTCTTCGACCGCTCTGCGTCGCGCCTGGCCTTGTCCGACCAGGGGCTCTGGCTGCGGCAAGGCGGCCAGAGCGGGCAGACCGTCATCCGTGCCAAGCGGGCCAGCAGCACGGTCGACCGGCTGTGGGACGTCTCGATCTTCCAGTTCGACCAGTCGGACCGCCTCTTTCAGCGCATCAACGCCCGGACGGCGATCCTCGGCGAGAAGAGCTGGACGCTGGGCGATGTCGAGCGTTGGGACCTCGGAGACGCCGCCGCCGCCGACCGCGAGTTGGCGCTGCGCGAGACCCGGGCCGCGTCGCTTGACCAGATGCGCATTCCGACGGACCTGACCGTCGAGCACATCCAGGAGAGCTTTGCCCCGCCCGAGACGATCGGCTTCTGGAAGCTGCCCGGCTTCATCGCGCTGCTCGAGGAATCGGGATTTTCGTCCAGCCGGCATCGGATGCACTGGTACCGGCTGCTTTCGTCGCCGGTGGTTTTCGTGGCGATGGTGCTGGTCGGCGCCGCCTTCTCGATGCGCCATTTCCGCGTGGCCGGGCTCGGCTACGCGGCACTCGGCTGCCTCATGGCCGGGTTCGGGTATTTCTTCCTCTCGGACATCGCGAACGCGCTGGGCGCATCGGGCGCCGTTCCCGTCGCGATCGCCGCCTGGGCGCCGCCGCTTTCCGCGGTGCTGTTCGCTCTGGGCTTGCTGCTGCATCTCGAGGACGGCTAGAAGGTCGGCGGGGACACGCCACCGGGAACGTCGAATGAGAAGACCGGCGCTGCGCCATTTGCTTGGAGCGATGGCGATGATGCTCTGGCAGATGCCGTTCGGCCAGCATGCCGGCGCGCAGGTCGAGGTGCAGACCGACCTGCCGGTGGCGCTGGTCGCCGACGAGATCATCTATGACACCGAGGCCGAGCGCGTCACCGCCACGGGCAATGTCGAGGTCTTCTATGGCGACCGCACGCTGACCGCCGACAAGATCATCTACGACGACAGGACCGGGAGGATCGCCGCCGAGGGCGACCTCGTCCTGCGCGACCCGTCGGGCGCGACGGTGTTCGCGGACGCCGCAGATCTCGACGCAGAACTCCGGGACGGGCTGGTGGTCGGCGCCCGCTCGGTCCTGGCGGATCATGTCAGGCTGTCGGCGGTCGAGGCCCGCCGCGTCGAGGCTCGCTACAACTCGCTGGCAAAGGCCGTCTACAGCCCATGCGATGTCTGTCCGGAGAACCCGACGCCCCTATGGAGCATCCGCGCCCGACGGGTGATCCACGACGAGCAGGAGCACATCATCCACTACGAGAGCGCCACCTTCGAGGTTCTCGGCTTCCCCGTGCTCTGGCTGCCCTATTTCCAGCATTACGACCCGACGATTGACCGCGCGAGCGGCTTCCTAATGCCGAGCTTCCTCAGCTCGTCGACCTTTGGCTACGGCATCAAGGTCCCTTATTACCAGGTCATTGATCCATATTCCGACCTGATCGTCCGGCCCTTCGTCATGACCATGGAGAACCCGATCCTCGAACTGGAGTACCGTCGCCTGTTCTCGAACGGCGGACTCAATTTCGAAGGCGGCGCTCTATGGAGCGACTACGTTGATGATGAGTACGAGATCCACGGATTTGTGGATACCGACGGACTATTCGATGTCGGTCGCGGCGTTAACGCGGGGTGGGACATCACCTTCACGTCCGATGATGATTTCCTGCGCCGCTTCGACTATAACTACACGGACAGGCTGACGAGCGAGATATTTGCGGAGCGATACCGCGAGGACAGCTTTTTCGATGTCTCGGGCGTCTACTTCCAGAGCTTGCGCCAATTCGAACCGGCGGGACAGATCCCGCTGGCGGTGCCACTGCTCGATGCGAGACATGAGGTCGACGATCCCCTTTTCGGGGGCGAGATCGGCCTGTTCGGCTCGAGCTATTATCTGACGCGCAACAACGGCCGGGATACCTCTCGGTTCAGCCTGGGCGCTGACTGGGAGCGCGAGGAGATCCTGCCCTTCGGCCTGGCTGTCCGGGGGTTTGCCGAGGGCCGGACCGACATCTTCACGTCGACGGGCAATCCTCTGGTGACCAACTCGCCAGATGCGCGCGTCACGGGGCTGGCGGGCGTCGAGCTGCGCTATCCGCTGATCTGGGAGCCCGAGGACGGCGCCAATCACATCATCGAGCCCGTCGTCCAGGGCATCCTCGCGCCCTATGGACTCAACGACGGCTTCCCCGACGAGGACAGTCTGGTCAACGAGTTCGACGAATTGAGCGTGCTCGACCGCAATCACTTCACCGGCCTCGACCGCTTCGAGGGCAGCCCGCGCGTCAACCTATTGCTGCGCTACGACCGGATCAGCGACACCGGGCTGAACTTCGAAGCCGTGGCCGGCCGGACCTATCGCGCGGAGGAGATAGAGGCCTTCTCGCCAGGGTCGGGCCTGCGCGATTCGGTGTCAGATTTCGTCACGGCCTACCAGGTCACCTATGATCCATATCTCGTCGTGCGGCACCGTTTGCGCTTCGACGACGAGGCGAGCCTCTCGCGCAACGAGGTCTTCGGACAGGTCGTCCTCGACCCGGTGCTTCTCTCGGGCTCCTATGCCTACTATCTGCAAGATCCCGAGAGCGACATCCCGCTCGACCGCGAGGAGGTGACCGCGAACGCGGCGCTGCAGATCAATCGCAACTGGTCCGTCGGTGGCTTTGTCCAGCGGAACCTGCAGACGGACGAGTTCGTTCAGGTCGGCGGCCAGCTGACATGGGCGAACGAATGCACCGCGATCGACCTGTTCGTTCGCCGCGTCTTCACGGAGACTGTGAACGCCCCCGCCTCGACATCGTTCGGGCTGAACATCAGGCTGCTCACCCTCGGGGCCGAGACTGCACCGGTCACGAGTGATAGAGGGCTATTTTCCGGAGGTTTCGGATGCGGCTGAAGGTTCTGATCGCGCTGGCGGCGCTGGCTCTGGCTCTCGCCGGTCCGGCGCCCGCCCAGACGCCCTTCAGGCCAGTCGCGGTCGTCAACGACGCGGTCATCACGGGGTTCGATCTCGCGCAACGGGCGCAGATTCTCGCCGCGCTCGGCTACCCGACGGCGAACCCCGGACAGCTGCAGACCGAAGCCCTCGATCAGCTGATCGAGGACAAGCTCAAGCTGCAAGCAGGCAAGACGATCGGCATCACGCCGACGCCCGAGATGATCGCTTCGGGCTTCGAGCAGTACGCGCAGCAGACGAGAACGACACCTGAACAGTTCCGGTCGTCGCTGACCGGGCGGGGCGTGAGCGAGCAGGCGCTCGAGGACATGGTCGGCGCCCAGATGGTGTGGCTCAACGTCGTTCGCACGCGCTTCAGCGGCCGCGTCGAACCCGCCGAGGCCGAGATCGACGCCGAGATTGCGCAGCGCGGGGCCCGGACGGCCACCGAATACCGGATCTCGGAGATCGGGCTGCCCCTGCAGGGCGAAGGACGCACCGAAGCGGAGACGCGCGCCTTGGCAGAGCGCCTCACCCGGTCGCTGAACAGCGGCGGCGACTTCCAGGAAGCCGTGGCGCGCTATTCCGGGGCCCCAAGCGCGGCGCGTGGCGGCGAGGTCGGCTGGGTGACGACGGCGACCATGCCGCCGGAGGTGCGCGATCAACTCGCCGGGCTGCAGGTCGGAGAGGTTTCGCAGCCGATCCAGGTCTCGGGCGGCCTCTCCATATTGAAACTGGAGGACAAGCGCCAAACCACCGCGACGGCCGCGGTCGAGGCCGAAGCGCGCGAGGCGGTGCGCAACCAGCTGATCACCCAGCGCAGCGAGCGGCTCGCCGAGGGCTTGCTGCAGGAGATGCGGCGCGATGCGCTGATCCAGGTTCGGTGACGCGCCCGCTGGCGCTCACCATGGGCGATCCGGCGGGCGTTGGCGGGGAGATCGCCATCGGCGCCTGGCACCGGCGCGCCGGGCTACCGCCGTTCTTCCTGATCGACGACCCGGACCGGCTGCGCGCCTCGGCGGGATCGACCGCGGTCGTGGAGATCGGTGATCCAGTCGAGGCGCCGGCCGTGTTCGACCGGGCGCTGCCGGTCCTGCCCCTACCCCTGCCCGTGCCGTCCCGTCCCGGCATCGCCGAGCCGGCCAATGCGCGCGCCACCCTCGAGGCGATCGACCGGGCCGTCGCGATGGCGCTGAACGGGCAAGTCTCCGGGGTGGTCACCAACCCGGTGACGAAGCGACTGCTGCAGGAGGGCGCCGGCTTCGCCTTTCCCGGCCACACCGAATACCTCGCGCATCTCGGGGGCGTGTCGCGGACGGTGATGATGCTGGTGGCGCCGGGCTTGCGCGTCGTGCCCGTGACGATCCACATCCCGCTGATCGAGGTGCCGCGCCGGCTCTCGTCCGCGCTGATCGTCGAGACGGCGCGGATCGTGAACGCCTCGCTGATCCGGGACTTCGGCATCGTGCAGCCGCGGCTGGCGGTCTCGGGCCTCAACCCGCATGCGGGCGAAGGCGGCACGATGGGGCGTGAGGAGATCGATCTCATCGGACCGGCGCTCGACGTGCTCCGCGGCGAGGCGATCGAGATCGCCGGCCCGCTGCCGGCCGACACGATGTTCCACCCCGCCGCGCGGGCGCGCTATGATGCGGCGCTGACCATGTTCCACGACCAGGGGCTGGTCGCGATCAAGACGCTCGACTTCGCGCGGGGCGTCAACGTGACACTGGGCCTGCCGTTCGTCCGCACCTCGCCCGACCATGGCACGGCCTATGACATCGCGGGGACCGGCCAAGCCGATCCGACCAGCCTGATCGAGGCCATCCGCCTGGCCGGCGAGATGGCCCGCGCGCGTGGTCACGGGTGAGCACGTCCGACGGGCTGCCGCCGCTGCGAGAGGTGATCGCCCGGCACGGATTGAACGCGCGCAAGTCGCTGGGTCAGAACTTCCTGCTCGACCTGAACCTGACGGCCCGCATCGCGCGTGCCTCGGGCCCGCTCGAGGGGGCTGAGGTGGTCGAGATCGGCCCGGGGCCGGGCGGGCTGACGCGCGCGCTGCTGGCCGGCGGCGCCCGGGTGCTTGCCATCGAGCGCGACCGGCGCTGCCTGCCGGCGCTGGCCGAGATCGCCGAGCGCTGGCCCGGCCGGCTGACGGTCATCGAGGGCGACGCGATGGCGGTCGATCCGCGGCCGCACCTGTCGGGGCGCGCGCGCATCGTCGCCAACCTGCCCTACAATGTGGGCACGGCGCTGCTGGTCGGCTGGCTCGGTGCCGCGGACTGGCCACCCTGGTGGGAGTCGCTGACGCTGATGTTCCAGCTCGAAGTGGCCGAGCGGATCGTCGCGCCGCCGGGCTCGAAGGCGTATGGCCGCCTATCGGTCCTGGCCCAATGGCGGTCCGAGGCGCGCATCGCCTTCGAGGTCTCGCCGCGCGCGTTCACGCCGCCGCCCAAGGTCAGCTCGGCGGTCGTGCGAATCCGGCCGACCGATCAGCCGCCGGAGATCCTGCCCCATCGTCTCGAGGCGATCACGGCCGCGGCTTTCGCCCAGCGGCGAAAGATGCTGCGTCAGTCGCTGAAGGCGGTCGCTGCCGATCCGGCGCCTCTGCTGGCCGCGGTCGGGGTCGATCCGACGCGGCGGGCGGAAACGCTATCGGTGGCCGAGTTCCTGGCCCTCGCCCGCGCGCTCTGACGCGCCTCAACCTTCGGCCCGCGCGCCCTGACGCGCCGCAGCTCTCGTCCCGCGCGGTCTGACGCGCTCTCAGCTCTCGGATTGAGGCTGCGGCTCGGGCGACAGCTGTTCTTCGGTGTCGCGCGCCTCACCCGCCGGCTGCTTCGTGCGGCGGCGGCGGCCGTCGCCGTTGCGCCGGGGCTGGCTCTGCGTGATCTCCTCCGAGACGACGAGCAGGTCCTCGCTGGCGCCGCCCGAGTCGATCATGGTCATGCCGCCGATATCGTCCGCGGCCGGGCCGTCGTTCGCCTCGGGCCGAGCCTGGGATTGCGGCTGAGGATGGGACTGAGGCTGGGACTGAGGCTGGTTCTGAGGCTGATGCTGGGGACGGCGGTCCGAGGACATTGGCGGGCTCTCGGCGTCGTCGCCGTCGTAATCGGACGATGCATCGGATTCGCGGCGCGACTGCTCTTGCGTGGCCGCGGCCTGGATCAGCAGGCGCTGATAGTGCTCGGCGTGCTGGAGGAAGTTCTCGGCAACGACCCGGTCGCCCGTGGTCTGGGCGTCGCGCGCCAAGGAGAGATACTTGTCGATGATCTGCTGCGGCGTCCCGCGAACCTTACCCTCGGGCCCGGCGCTGTCGTAGACGCGATTGACGACGTTGCCGCCGCCACCGCTCTTGCGGTTGCCGCGCCCGCGCGACCTGTTGTTCTTCTGTGCTGATCTCATGCTGTTCGATCTCTGCTGATCATACCGACGCATCCCTGCGCACCGCGAACATTTTAGGGACATTTGCCCACACAGTTCGGGGATGCTTCGCAGCGCTGTTGATGCGTAGTCCCGGCGCGTCCCAGCGATAATCCGTACAGTCAGCGCTGACGGCCGCGACGAGTGAGATATAGCGGTTTTTTGCCGTCACTCAACAGGAAAGCCATCAAGAAGCGGATTTTCAGGCCGCTCGTGCCAAAATGACCCGCGGACGGTGATCCAGATCGGGAATCACGCGCAGGACCGACAGCCCGGCGCCGGCAAGGATCGCCGCGACCGCTTCGGACTGCGTCGGGCCGATCTCGACCATCAGCCAAGCGCCAGGGGCCATCAGGCGCCGCACGCCGGCAGCGATCGCGCGGTAGGCGCCCATACCGTCGCCGCCGGGCGTCAGCGCGAGGCGCGGCTCGTGATCGCGCACTTCCGGCTCCAGCCCCGTGATTTCCGTCGCCGCGAGATAGGGCGGGTTCGAGACAACAAGATCAAAGGGGCCCTGCACCCCTTCGGTCCAGTCCGCCTCGACCAAGGTCGCCCTCTCGGCCACACCCGCGCTGTCCGCGTTCCTCCGGGCCACCGCCAGCGCCGCGGCGGAGATGTCGGCGCCGAGCCCCGTCGCCTCGGGCCACTCGGCGAGCAAGGTGACAAGGAGGCACCCCGATCCGGTGCCGAGGTCGAGGATGCGCCGGAACGGTCCGCGACCCAGCGCCTCGGCGACCAGGGTCTCGGTCTCGGGGCGCGGATCGAGGACGTCGGAGCCGACCTCGAAGGCGCGGCCCCAGAATTCGCGCCTGCCCGTGATGTGACTCAGCGGCTCGCGAGCGGCCCGCCGGCGAATCGCCTCGGCGAAGCGGCACGCCTCGTCCTCCGGAGCGGGCGCCTCCAGCGCCGCCGCCAGCGCGGCTCCCGACAGGCCGGCCGCCCAACGCAGCGCCAGTCGGGCATCGCGGGCGGCGTCCGGCACGCCCGCCTGCGCCAGCCTCTCTGTCGCCGAGCGCAGCAGCTCGGCGCGGGTCACGCCATCTCGGCCAGGCGCGCCGCCTGGTCCGCGGCGACGAGCGCGTCGACGATCTCGTCCAGCACGCCCAGCATCACCTGGTCGAGCTTGTAGAGCGTCAGCCCGATCCGGTGGTCCGTCACCCGGCCCTGCGGGAAGTTGTAGGTGCGGATGCGCTCGGAGCGGTCGCCCGTGCCGACCTGCCCCTTGCGCGTCGCCGCCCGGGTCGCCTCGGCCTCGCGCCGGCGCATGTCGAAGAGCCGCGCCCGCAGCACGGCCATGGCGGCGGCGCGGTTCTGGTGCTGCGATTTCTCCGAGCTCGTGACAACGATGCCGGTCGGCAAATGCGTGATCCGCACGGCGGAATTGGTCGTGTTGACGTGCTGCCCGCCGGCGCCGGAGGCCCGCATCGTGTCGATGCGCACGTCCGCGGCCGGTATCTCGACGTCGATCTCCTCGGCCTCGGGCAACACCGCGACGGTGGCGGCCGAGGTGTGGATGCGGCCCTGGCTCTCGGTCTCGGGGACGCGCTGGACGCGGTGCACGCCGCTCTCGAATTTCAGCTTGGCGAAGACGCCCTGCCCCCGGATCGCGGCCACGATCTCGCGGAAGCCGCCCAGCTCGGCGGGCGTCTCGTGCAGGATCTCGACGCGCCAGCCCTGCGCCTCGGCGAACCGCTGGTACATGCGGAAGAGGTCGCCCGCGAACAGCGCCGCCTCGTCGCCGCCGGTGCCGGGCCGGATCTCGAGGATCGCCGGCCGCTCGTCGGCGGCGTCGCGCGGCAGCAGCGCGATGCGAACCGCCTCCTCCAGCTCCGGCAGGCGGTGGCGGAGGACCGCAATCTCCTCCTCGGCCAGACCCGCCATCTCGGGATCGGCCAGCATCTCCTCGGCCGCGCGGAACTCGGCGTCGGCCCGTCGCCAGGCGCGGATGGTCTCGACAACGTCGCGCAAGCCTGCGTATTCGCGGCCCAGCCGGACGATCTCGCCCGGATCGGTCGCGACATTCATCTTCGCCTCGACGAACGCAAAGCGGTCGAGGATATCCTGCAGCCGGCCGGTCGGGATCATCCGTTTCAATTGCTCCCGCGCCCTTGGCCCGTCAAGGCAGTTTGAGATTTGTCCGCTCCGGGTGTACTCTTGTGCCATGAGATCGGCAGTCTGCTTCATACTGGCTCTGACGCTGGCCACGCCCGTGCTTGCCGGGGAGGTCCCAAAGGCCGTCGAGCGGCCCGGCGGCGGCTACAACCCCGTGCCGCCGGCCAAGGGGTTTCGCTATCCGGACTGCTTTTGCACCGACAGCCAGGGCAAGCGGGTCGAGATGGGGCGTGCGGCCTGCCTGCAGATCGGCTCACGAACGGTAATGGCCCAGTGCGACATGTCGCTGAACAGCCCGATCTGGCGCATGAGAGACGAGGCTTGCCCGATGAGCTGACCTAAGGTCAGCTGGCGGCGTCCAGCTTGGCCAGCCAGTCTCGGACCCGGGCGCGATTGACGCCGAAATCGCCAAAGCCGAAACGCGCGCGAGACCAGACGGCCAGCGCCGCGCCCCCGGGCACGTCGACTGCGCGCACCGAGATGTAATCTGGAAAGCCGAAAACGCGCGAGCGCTGGACGTAGGTCGCGCGCCCGTCCTCGGGTGATCCGGCAAGCCGGCGCGTGCGCGGTTGACTCAAGGCGACAGCGTCAAAGCGCGCCAGAAGTTCCTGCGGGGACAGCGCGTACACCCTCGCCACGTCGTCGGGCGCAGCGGCCGCGGCGCCCTCGGGCGCCACGAGGTAGTCGTTCGGATAGCCCGTGCGCTGCGCGCTCGCGGGATCGACGTGCCAGGCGGCTGGGTCGCTGCCGACGATGCGCATGAAGACGCCCATTGCCAAAACCGCGAAGAGCAGCGCCCCGAGAAGCGCCGCGGCGAGCTTCACTCAGCCGCCTGAACCGCCGCCGCCGTGCTCTCCGCTTCGAGCGCGGCCGCCTTCCTCTCGACCTGCTCGACGATGTGGTCGATCATCTGCTCGTTGGTCATGGCGTGCGATTTCTTGCCGGCGAGGTAGACCATTCCGCGGCCGGCGCCGCCGCCGGTGAAGCCCACATCGGTCATCAGCGCCTCGCCGGGGCCGTTGACGACACAGCCGATGATCGAGAGCGACATCGGCGTCTTCACGTGCTCGAGCCGCTCTTCCAGGATGGCGACCGTCTTGATGACGTCGAAGCCCTGCCGGGCGCAGGACGGGCACGAGATGATGTTGACGCCACGATGGCGCAGCCCCAGCGCCTTGAGGATCTCGAAGCCGACCTTGACCTCCTCGACCGGATCCGCCGACAGCGAGACGCGCAGCGTGTCGCCGATCCCCATCCAAAGCAGTTGGCCGAGCCCGATCGCCGATTTGATGGTGCCCGTCGTCTTGCCGCCCGCCTCGGTGATGCCGAGGTGGATCGGCGCATCCGTCGCCTCGGCGAGCTGCTGGTAGGCGGCCGCGGCGAGAAAGACGTCGGACGCCTTCACGCTGATCTTGAACTCGTGGAAATCGTTGTCCTGCAGGATGCGGATGTGCTCAAGGCCGAACTCGACCATCGCCTCCGGGCAGGGCTCGGCGTACTTCTCCAGCAGGTGCCGCTCGAGGCTGCCGGCGTTGACGCCGATGCGGATCGCGCAGCCATGGTCCTTGGCGGCCTTGATCACATCGCGGACGCGGTCCGGGCTGCCGATATTGCCGGGGTTGATGCGCAGGCAGGCCGCACCGGCCTCGGCCGCCTCGATCGCGCGCTTGTGGTGGAAGTGGATGTCGGCGACGATCGGCACGTCGACATTGCGCACGATCTCCTTCAGCGCGATGGCGCTCTCCTGGTCGGGCACCGAGACGCGGACGATGTCGGCGCCGGCGGCCGCGCAGCGGTTGACCTGGTCGATCGTCGCCCTGGCGTCGGTCGTCAGCGTGTTGGTCATGGTCTGAACGCTGATCGGCGCGTCGCCGCCCACGGCGACGGGGCCGACATGGATCTGCCGGCACTTGCGGCGTTCGATGTTGCGCCAGGGGCGAACGTGGTTCATCGCGGCCTCGCCTCGCGGGTTGCGCTTGGCGGGTGACTTAAGGCCGGGCCGCGATGCTGTCGAGGGGTAAGGCCGTCGCGCCCAGAGATCCGGGTGCCGCGAGATTTGGGCGCCGCTGACCTGGGTGCCGAGAGATGGCTCAGGGCCTGGGCGCTGCCGCCGGCGCCTCGGCGCGCTGGTGGACGACGCTCGCCAGCACCGATTCCAGGCTGTCGGAGGGGGCTTGCGGCATCGCCTTGCGCACATCGTCCGCCAGCAGCGAGACCTCGCGCGCGATCTTGCCTCGCTGGCCGAGCGGACCATAGGGAACGCCGTCGACGAAGACGAAGACGCCGCCCGCATTGCCCGCCTTCAGAATCGGCGCCTCGATGCGGGCCGGCAACTCATAGCGCTGGCCCGCGGCCAGTATGCCTTCGAAGATGACGTTGTCTCGCTCGCGCACGCGGATCCACGCATCCTCGGCGGCATGCAGCATGATGCCCGTCACCTGCGGCGTCGCGGCTGCCAAGATTGTCGGCTCACCGGATGCGTCGGACCCTTCGGCCGTCGCAATCTCGCCGGTCTCGTCGAGCTCGGCCAAGCGGATGGCGTCATCCGCCGAATCGATCATAGGCTCCGCCGCGGCCAGAGCGAATTCCTCCTGGCGCTCGGGCACGAACAGTCCCGCGGTCTGCGGGTCGATGGCCGAGATCGGGCCGTCGCGCCGCAACTCCTCGAGCGGCTGGAGCGGAACCGGCATGGCGACCGCCGCGAAGATGCCGCCGCCCTGGTAGTCGCTGCCATCGGGCAGCGCGATCGAACTCGCCTGTCAAAGGCGTATTGATCAGCGGCGCCTCGGCCATCACGGTCGGCGCCTCGGGGATCGGCGCGAAGCCGACACGCTGGATGTCCTGCAGCAGCGCATAGCCGCCATAGCCGAGCCCGGCGATCAGCATGACCAGCGCCGCTGTCGAGGTCAAAGCACCGAGCGAGACGCGCGCCTGGAAGCGATTGCGCATGGGCGGCGCAGCAAATCGCGAACGGGCGAGCTCGGCGCCGAAGCCCCTCGCGGCCGCCGGCTGGGCACCGCTCCCGCTGCCGCCGAGGACCAGCATGGCCGGCGATTGGAAGCCGGACTCCTGGCAGAACCGCTGATAACAGTCGTCCGGCGTCCATCCCGAGATAGCGCGCATACGAGCGCACATAGCCCGGCACCACGCCCTTGTTCGGAAAACCCTCGAGATCGCAGTTCTCGATCGCGACGATCAGCCTCGCCTTGATGCGCAGATCACGCTCCGCATCCTCCAGCGACTTGCCCAGCGAAGCCCGTTCGCCGCGCATCTCGTCGCCGAGGGTGATCGGGTACGAGTCGAAACCCCGAAGCTCCATTCGGGTTGCTCCTGCTCTGACCTAGCCTGCCAGCCCCAACGGGTCATGCTTCACCGTGACCCTTTTTGAGACTATCGCGCACTCCCAAGTCTTTTTCAATGCAATTACCGCTCGAGAGCAGGGATCGGCCCGCGACTACGTGCGGTTCATCTCGGGCCCGACCGAACTCGATCGCACCCTCGACGCCGATCCAAGTGACATGGCGGCGGCGCCGCTCATCGGGCCCCGCGCCTCTCGACGCTCAGTAGATATAGCGGATCTCCTCGGTCCAGTACCGCTCGACCGCGCGCAGATCGTTGTTCATGCCCTGGATGCCGCGCGTCCGCAGCCGGTCGGAGGCCGCCAGGCTTTCGGCGTGCCGCCGGAACAGCTCGCCGACCATGCGATGGATTTCCAGCCCCTTCGCGGTCAGACGAACGCGGACCGAGCGCCGGTCGATATCGCAGCGCTGGTGGTCGATATAGCCGAGCTCGACCAGCTTCTTCAGATTGTAGGAGACGTTCGAGCCCTGATAATAGCCGCGGTTGCGCAGTTCTCCCGCGGTCATCACCTTGGCGCCGATGTTGAACAGCAGCAGGGCCTGCACCGAATTGATATCGAACCTGCCCACGCGCTCGAACTCGTCCTTGATCACGTCGAGCAGCAGGCGGTGCAAGCGCTCGATCAAGGCCAGTGTCTCGAGATAGCCGGAAAGCAGATCTTGTTCGCTTTCCTCGTCCAGGGTGGAGGAAACCCTCGCAGGCATGCTCATAATGTACTCCGGGAACTGTACTGGGTGGCGCGACGCTGCCGGAGATTCGAAAACGTCGGGTTAATCGCGCCAAATTAGGCGAAATCAGCGCCAGTTCAGCGGGCGCCGTTGAGGAAGCGGATCACCCCGGAGAAATCCAGCCCTGACTGCCCGGCGAGGTCCATCATCGTATAGATCTCGGTCGCCTGCGCGCCGAGCGGCGTAGCGGCGCCGGATGTCCGCGCGGCTTCCATGGCGATGCGCAAATCCTTGAGCATCAACGCCGCCGCGAATCCCGGCTTGTAGTCGCGATTCGACGGCGCGGCCGGCACCGGCCCGGGCGCCGGGCAGTAGTCGTTCAGCGACCAGCAGCGCGCCGTAGCGGTCGACGAGATGTCGTAGAGGCTCTGCGCATCCAGGCCCAGCTTCTCGGCCAGGCTGAAGCCCTCGGCGACCGCGATCATCTGGATCGCCAGCATCATGTTGTTGCAGATCTTGGCAGCCGATCCGGCCCCGGGACCGCCGGCGTGGCGGATGTTCTTGCCCATCGCCTCGAGCGCCGGGCGCACCGCCGCAAGCGCCTCGTCGCTGCCCCCGACCATGAAGGTCAGCGTGCCCGCCTCGGCGCCGCCGACGCCGCCCGACATCGGGCTGTCCACCATCTTCATCCCCGCGGCATCGGCGGCTGCGATGACTTCGCGGGCCGTGGCGACATCGATGGTCGAGCAATCCACGAAGCCCGTGCCCGGCCGCGCCGCGGCGAGGATCCCCTCCTCGCCGAGATAGATCGCCCTGACATGCTGCGCCGCCGGCAGCGCGGTGACGACGATATCGGCGTCGGCGACCGCGGCACCGGGCGAAGCGGCCCCCTGTCCGCCCGCTTCCGCCAAGCCGGCAACCGCTTCGTCCATCAGGTCAAAGCCCGTGACGGCGTGGCCCCTGGCCAGAAGGTTGCGGGCCATCGGCAGGCCCATATTGCCGAGACCGATGAATCCAATGTTCGCCATTGCCGACTCTCCAGCTTCGCTCCGGCCGACCTTATGACGACGGCGGGCGCCTGTCAGCCGATGCGATGGAAGCGACGCACCCGTTCGAGCGGCGGCCGCAGCTCCTCGCCGGGCGCGGCAACGCCCGAGACCCAAGCGTAGAGGTCGGGATCGGGCTGGTCGAGCAGCGCCTCGTAGGCGTCGAGCGCGGAGTCTTCCAGCGCCGCCAGCGGACCGTCGGCATAGGGGCCGAGAATGAGGTCCATCTCGCGCGTGCCTCGCCGCCAGCTGCGGATCCGCAGCCGCTTGAGCCGGACCTCGCGGCTTTCCCCGATGCCCTCGGCCATTGGGCTAACCCGGCTCAAAGTGTCGGTGCGAGCCCGCGCAGGCGCTTCTCGAGCAGCCCGGTGCGCTCGGCCAGCCGTCCCTGCAGGCGACGGATCTCGCGCAGCTCGGTCAACAGTTCGCGCAGATCGGCGCTGCCCGATTCTCCGATCCCGTCGCCCGGCACCGGCGCGCCCGTGCCGTTGCCGGTCATTATCCAGATCATGGAGACGTTCAGCAGCCCCGCGAGCATCTGCAGCTTGTTCGCGCGCGGCTCGGCGCGGTCCGCCTCCCAGTTCTGCACGGTGACGAGCTTGACTCCCAGCCGACGAGCGAGTTGCGCCTGATCCATGCCGGCATGCTCGCGCGCCAGCGCCAGCCGGTCGCCAAAGGTGGCGGCGGCGTCGCCCCACTCGTAATCGTCGTCCGCGACGTCTACTGCGATCTTTCCGTCCATTACAAAAACCTTTCTTCTTGAACCCGCCTGACCGGAGCCTGACCGGAGCGCCGCAACCTAGGGGACGCGCCGCCAAATTGTAACCTGCAACATAGCCGCATCTTCCGGGAGGCCCAGGCGTGCGCACAGTCATGGCGAGCGCGGGTCCGCAGCATCCGGTGATCGCCCTGCCCGGAACCTTCACGAGCCGTCGCGCCCGGGCCGAGCTTCTCCTGCTCGCCGGCATCTGGTGCGGCGCGCTCCTATGGGCGTTTTGGCGTCGTTGCGCTGAACTCTCGCTTCTGAGAGGGCGCGGCCCAACCGAACGGCTGCGAATTGTCGCGGCCGCCGGCGATGGTTGGCTTGCGGCAAGGTCACGCGGCGCGTAGGAACGGCTCTATCCCATTGCAGGAGCGAACGATGGCCTTCCTTGCCGATGCCCTTTCCCGCGTGCAGCCCTCGCAGACCATCGCGGTGACGAACAAGGCGGCGGAATTGAAGGCGGCGGGCAAGGACGTGATCGGGCTCGGCGCCGGCGAACCCGATTTCGACACGCCCGAGCACATCAAGGAAGCCGCCATCAAGGCGATGCGCGACGGCAAGACCAAGTACACCGCCGTCGACGGCATCCCCGAGCTGAAGCGCGCCATCTCGGCCAAGTTCGAGCGCGAGAACGGCCTGGCCTACAAGCCTGCCCAAGTCAGCGTCGGCACGGGCGGCAAGCAGGTGCTCTACAACGCCCTGGTCGCCACGCTGAACCCCGGCGACGAGGTGGTGATCCCGGCGCCCTATTGGGTCAGCTACCCCGACATGGTGCTGATGTGCGGCGGCACGCCGGTGCCGGTCGCGGCCTCGCTCGAAACCGACTTCAAGATCACGCCCGAGCAGCTCGATGCGGCGATCACGCCCAGGACCAAGTGGCTGATCTTCAACTCGCCCTCGAACCCCTCCGGGGCCGGCTACACGCGGGCCGAGCTGAAGGCCCTGACGGACGTTTTGATACGCCACGACCATGTCTGGGTGATGACCGACGACATGTACGAGCACATCGCCTATCCGCCGTTCGAGTTCACCACGCCGGCGCAGGTCGAGCCGGGTCTGATCGGGCGGACGCTGACCGTGAACGGCGTCTCCAAGGCCTATGCGATGACCGGCTGGCGGATCGGCTATGCCGGCGGGCCCGAGCCGCTGATCAAGGCGATGGCCAAGGTGCAGTCGCAGTCGACCTCGAACCCTTGTTCGATCAGCCAGTGGGCGGCCGTCGCCGCGCTGGAAGGGCCGCAGGACTATGTGGCCGAGGCGTGCGCCGCGTTCCAGCGCCGGCGCGACCTGGTTTGTTCTATGCTGAACCAGGCGAACGGCGTCACCTGCCCGGTGCCGGAGGGGGCGTTCTACGTCTACCCCTCGGTGGCCGGCTGCATCGGCCGGAAGGCGCCCTCGGGCAAGCGGATCGAGAATGACGAGGACTTCGTCACCGAGCTGCTGGAGACGGAAGGCGTGGCCGTCGTGCACGGCGCGGCCTTTGGCCTGAGCCCGAACTTCCGCGCCTCCTACGCCACCTCGGACGAGGCGCTGGAGGAGGCCTGCACCCGCATCCAGCGGTTCTGCGGCAATCTGAACTGACCGGGCGCGAGGGACGCGAGGGTTCTTCGCGGACGAAAACATCGATCACAAAGCGCGGCCGATGATGTTGCGGAGCGGCTAGCTCAAATCGCTAATGCGATCTCGAAGGCTTTTGACGCGCCATACACGTGACGGCATGGCGTCAGGTGCAGAAAGCCCGTGTCAGCCGGCGGCGACCAGCCAGACGGCCGAGGCGGCGAGCAGCGCCGCCATCGTCAGGTTGAAGGCGCGCAGCCGCCAGCCCGTGCCGAGCAGCCGGCCCACGCCTGTGCCGAAGACGGTCCAGGCCTGGCTCGACCCGAGGCCTGACAGCAGGAAGACGAGCGCCGCGAGCAGCGCCGGCTCCACGGCCGCCGGGCCGCTGATATAGCTCGCCGTGACCAGCACGGCGAAGGTCCATGCCTTGGGGTTGATCCACTGGAAGGCGCCCGCCTCGAGGAAGCTGAGGGGCCGCGAGCGGCGCTCGCCGCGGCCGGCGTCGGCGGTGGCGATGCGCCAGGCGAACCAGAGCATCGCGGCGAGCCCTACCCAGGCCAGAGCCTCGGCGATCCGCGGCTCGGCGGCAAAGAGCCGGCCAAGCCCCATCGCGACGACGAAGAGCATGACGGGGAAGCCGAAGCTGACGCCCATGGCGTGCGGCACCGTCCGGCGCCAGCCGAAGTTCGCGCCCGAGGCGGCGAGCATCATGTTGTTCGGCCCCGGCGTCCAGGTCATCGCCACCGCGAGCCCTGCGAGCGCGGCCAGCGCATCAAAGTCCATGATCACACCCATAAAGGTCAGTGATGCTGACCTTACTCCCGATCCTGCTCGAGAAGAGCGGCCTTGTCCAGCGTGAAATCGCTGTCGACCCATGCCGCCTCGGCGCGGGCCAGGGCCTGGCCGAGACCTGGCCCTGGCGCCAGTCCGGCGGCGATCAGATCGGCGGCGGCGAGCGGCAAGCGGACCCCTGCCCCGCGCGCGAGCTCGGCCTCCATCTGGGACGGCGGCGCCGTGCCGGTCGCCGCGGCGCGCAGCAGCAGGGCGGAGCGCGCGGCAGCGGCGCCGTGGCGGTAGGCGAGCGCGGCAGGTGGCGCGTCATCCGCCAGAGCCGCCGCGATCCTGGCCTGCGCCGCCTCCTCGGCGCGCGACAGCCGCAGGCGCGGCCCGGCCTCCGCCGCACCCAGCGCGGCGAGGCGCGTCTGCCAGTCGGGCGCGGCTCCGGCCAGCTGTTCGACATGCACCAGCGGGCCCAGCGCCTCGGCGTCCGCGCCCGGCAGGCAGCGCGCCAGCACGCCGGTCGCGGCCATGGCGGCGGTGGCGGGCGCCGGGTCGCGAGCGGCGAGCAGCTTGCGGAACTCCCAGCCTATCCGCTCGCGGGCGAGCCGCTCGAGGCCCTCGCCCAGCGCGGCGCAGGCGGCCAGCCCGTCGGCGTCGATGCCATCGCCGCCGTACCAGGCGTGAAACCGGAAAAAGCGCAGGATGCGCAGATAGTCCTCGCGGATCCGGTCCTCGGCCCGGCCGATGAACCGGACGCGGCGATTGCGCAGATCGGGCAGCCCGCCCAGCGGGTCGATGACGGCACCCTCGGCATCGGCATAGAGCGCGTTCATCGTGAAGTCGCGCCGCGCGGCATCGGTCGCCATATCGGTCGTGAAGGCGACCTCGGCGTGCCGGCCGAAGGTGGCGACGTCGGCGCGAAAGGTCGTGACCTCGACCGGCTGGTGCTCGAAGACGGCAGTGACCGTGCCATGCGCGAGGCCGGTCGGCACGGCACGCAGGCCCGCCGCCTCCAGCCGTTCGATCACCAAAGCCGGCGGCAGCGGCGTCGCGACGTCGACATCGCTCACCGGCGCGCCGAGCAGCGCGTTGCGCACGCAGCCGCCGACGAAATAGCCCTCGCCCAGCGCGCGCATCACGGCGCGGCTGGCCGGCGCCGTCACCCAGGGCGCATCAATCCGGGTCAACGTGCCCCTCTCCCGCCGAGGAGGAGGGGATGCCGGCGGCGGCCCGGGCCTGGTGTCCCCTCGGCCGCGAGCCGTGATCGAGCGCCATCAGCCTGTCGCTGAGGCCCTTCAGCATGCCCGCGGTCGCGCCCCAGATGTAGTGACCCTCCCACGGCATGGCGTAGTAATAGCGACGATAGCCGTTGCGGTCGTGGTGGTGCCGCTGGCGGTTGGCGGGATCCATGAGAAAGTCGAGCGGCGGCTCGAAGACCAGCGCGACCTCGGCCGGGTCGGGGCGCGGCTCGAATCCGGAGGGGATAACGCCGACAACCGGCGTCACCCGATAGCCGGTCGATGTCAGGTATTCGTCGAGCGTTCCGAGCACGCGCACATCGGCAGAGGCCAGGCCGATCTCCTCCTCGGCCTCGCGCAGCGCGGCGTGGCTGGGCGAAAGGTCGGTCGGGTCGATCCGCCCGCCCGGAAAGGCGACCTGGCTGGCATGCCGCCTGAGATGCGCCGAGCGGTGGGTGAGGATCACGTGCAGCCGACCTTCGCGCTGACGCAGGCCGCAGAGCACCGCCGCGCGGCGCTGCTCGTGCAGCTTGAGCTGAGCGGCCTTCACGTCCGGGTTCAGGTCGAAATCCGACCGCTCGCCAAGCGGTGCCGACCGCACCGCCGCCTCGATGTCGTCGATGGTGAGAGGCATGACCGCTAGATGCCGGTTCCCTCGGGCCGACGCAAGCCCGGGGCCCCTGTGACTTCCCTGATCGCGTGGCGTGTATTCGACCTCCGCCGCGGAGGCGTGCGTCAGTCCTCGAAAAGCGCGCACCATGGGATGTCGCCCCGGCACTGCTGGCCGACGAGGTTCCAGGTCTTCGCCGGATCCGGGGCACGGGCGCTCAAGTTCGTGTAGTTCTGGCTCACGATGGGGGCCGTCGGGTGGCGATGTGGTCGCTCCGGAGAAAAGAACGAGGTCGGGTGTCGGTAGGCGCCCGCCTCGGCGGCGTCAGGATCGCTGCGGTAGGTCGACTGGAAGGCATAGCCGAAGGATCGGCTGGCCGTACGGCCCCGGCGTGGTGATCGCATAAGCCTGCGTATCGGGAAGCTGCGCGCTGCGCTCGGCGCTCCACGGCAGATGCTTGACGAAGTCACGGCGCGGCGGGTGGTTCAGGTTCGAGAAGCGGCAGCAGGGCGGCATGCCCTCGGGCCGGTCCTCCTCAAAGGTGAAGAGATACGTGATGTTGGCGAGCGAAATGAAGGCACAGGTATAGTTCGCGTCGCGCGGGAAGATCGGCAGGCAGTAGTCGCGGTAGAACTCCATCATCGCGCCGGTGCCGTTCTCGTCGCGATAGGTCGCATCGTAGTAGGTGGTGCCGTGGCCGACAAGCGCTGGACCGGGCATTTCCCTTCGACGAGCCTCACAAGCCGCGGCGAGGCGGCCGGCAGATCATTGCCCGGCTCAGGCGTTCACGCCGGCCGCTTTCGCCTGCCCGACGAAGTAGTCCCGAGCGTTCTGCATGTCCTCGAGCGAGCCGAAGGCGCTCATGTAATGGCCCTTGAAACCCTTTTCTTCGATGCGCCGGAACATGTCGCCGAAATCGAAGTCGCCCTCGCCGGGGCGCAGGTGCACCTCCTTGCCATTGCGGACGCAGTCCGCGAGCCGGACCTCGGCCACGCGCTCCATCGGGATCGCCTCGACGAAGCCTTCCACCCCCTCGGGCAGGAGGTGGGCATGGTTGGCCGTGAAGGAGAGCGCGAAGGCGGGTGAGTCGATCTGGTCGTAGAAATAGCGCCACTCCTCGACCGTGTGGGCGAGGTAGTGAACTTCCGCGTCGGCGGGTTCCTTGTTGAGGTTCTCGAGCAGGAGCAGCGCACCCTTCTTCTCGGCGTACTCGACCATCCTCTTCAGCCGCTCGAGCCCCGCCTCCATGCGCATCTCGGGATCGGCCGTGAAGTGGTATCCGGCATGGACCACGATCCACTCCGCACCCAGCCTCGGAGCGGCGTCGATATAGCCCTTGAGGTATTCGTCGACCGCTTCCGACAGGATCGGGGAATATTCTGCCACGTTGATCGCCGAGAGCGTGTGCAGTCCCAGATGAATGCCGTGGCGCTCGCAGGCGGTCCGGACATCGCGGGCCCGCTGCTCGTCGAAGCTGGTGAACGCGTTGGCGCCGGTGTCGAGCTGTATGTCGATGAAACGCACCGCATTGCGTGCGGCCCATTCGATGCCGTCCTCCAATCGCATCCTGCGGCCGATGTCCACGCCGATCCTGTCCCGCAAGCTCGCCATGCCGTTCTCCCTCGTGATCATTCGCGCAGTGGGCTGCGGAACCGCGATGCGTCCCTCCGCGCCCATCTCGGCTGCCCCGTGCGGCTGCCGCTCACTGTTTACAGTTCGCAAATCCGGTGGCAACCTCCGGCACAATCCAGACGGGAAGAGCCGCCGCGGCCGATCGGCGGAAGCACAACAAGCAAGGGAGCGACACACGGTATGAAGATCAGCAAGCACAATGGTTTGAAGGGCTTCGCTTGCGCCGGCATTGCGGGTGCGGCGCTGGCGACGGTTCTCGCAGCGGGCGCGGCGCAAGCCCAGGACAGCTTTCCGAGCGGGCCCATCGAGATCGTCAACATGTCGTCGCCCGGCGGCGGGACGGATATCTTCCTGCGCATGCTCGCCATCTGCGCCAGCGAAGAGCTGGGGACCGAGGTCGTGCCGATCTCGAAAACGGGCGGGCTCGGCGCTGCCGCGCTGAACTATGCCGCTAACCGCGAGCGGGACGGGTACACGCTGATCGCGCTCAATCCGGGCATGTACCTCACGGCCGCTCAGGGCAAGGCGCCCGTGACGGCCGATGAGCTTGTGCCGCTGGTACGCGGCACCGAGGACCCGCAGTTCCTGATCGCCAAGAAGGACGGCCCGATCCCCGACGCCCAGACGCTGCTCGAGGAGGGGCGCAAGCGGCCCGTGAAGATGGGCGGGACCCATATCGGCGGCACCGACTGGGTGGCCGGCATGGCCTTCGCCGAGGCGGCGGATTTCGAGCAGCCGCTCTATGTGCCGTTCGGCGGCGGTGCCGAAATCCTCACGAACGTGATCGGCGGCAACATCGAGGTTGGCATCCTGAACTATAGCGAGGCGGAGTTGCAGATCGAAGCCGGCGAAGTCGTTCCGCTGGTCGTCATGTCCGACCGCCCCTTCGCGAGGTCGCCCGATACGCCCACCAGCGTCGAGCTCGGAGTGCCCGCGAAGATGGCAACGCTGCGCGGCGTCGGTGCCCTTGAAGGCGTCCCGGAGGACCGGCTGGAGAAGCTGGAGCAGGTCTTTCTGAAGGCCATGGAGTGCCCGCAGTATCAGGAGTATCTCGCGAACAACGGCCTCGGCTCGGACAGCATTGCCGGTGCGGACGCCTTCGGGCAGCAGGTGCGCGAGTTCGCCGAGATGTTCGAGGAGCAGCAGGCCAAACAGAGCGGCCAGTGACGCCGACGGGCAGCGACGGGTCGGGCGGGCCGGTGATAACCACCGGCCCGAAACCGACGGGCGACGTCGCAGAGGCGAAGCGGAGCGGCTCCTGGGCCACGATCACCGAGGTCGCCGTCATCCTCGCCGTTTGCATGGCCGCCTGGATGGCCACCGGCCAGTTCGCCGAAGACGACCTGATGCTGGTCTACGGCGTCGACCCCGCGCTCATTCCGCGGGCCATCATCATCCTCATCTCCGCCCTGGCGCTCCTGCTGCTCGTCCAGGAAGGCGCGCTGCCGCGGCGGCTGCCGCGGCCGCGGCTGCACCCGCGCACTGTGCCGGTAGCGCTCGCCTTCGCCGCACTGGCACTCTACGCATTCTCCTTCGAGAGGCTGGGCGCCTTCACGCTCATGCCGGTCTTCTGCGCGGCGGTGGCACGCATCTTCATGCCGCATCCGCTCTGGAAGCTGCTCGCCTACGGGGTGCTGGTGTCGATCGCCAGCTGGATCCTGTTCGTCCTGCTTCTCGGGGCGCCGTTGCCGGGCTCCCGGCTGCCGTTCGTCTGACCACCCGGACTTCTGAGCAAAGCCCCGCCGATGTTCGATCTTATCTCATCCATGACGGCCGCGATCTCGCCGATCATGCTGCTGACGGTGTTCGCCGGCGTGCTGATCGGAACGGTCATCGGCGCCCTGCCCGGCATCGGCTCGGTCGTGACGATCGCGCTGCTCATCCCCTTCCTGATCGGCATGGATCCGATCCTCGCAATCGTGCTGTGTGCCTGCATCTACTCGGCCGACGCCTATGGCGGCGCGATCACGAGCATCCTCATCAACACGCCGGGCGCACCGTCCTCGGCTGCGACGACCTTCGACGGCTATCCGCTCGCCCGCCAGGGGCGCGCCGGGGCGGCACTGGGCATGGCCGCCATTTCGAGTGCCATCGGTGGCATCTTCGCCGTTCTGGTCCTGATGATCGCCGCACCCTTGCTGGCAAAGCTGGCCTATCGTTTCGGCCCGCCCGAATACTTCGCGCTCGCCGTCTTCGGGCTGTCCATGGTCGCGACGATCGGCGGCGACTCGCCTCTCAAGAACGCGATTGCCGGCGCCTTCGGCGTTCTCATCTCGACCGTCGGCATCGATTTCACGACCGGCGCCGAGCGCTTTACCTTCGGCATCCCCGAGCTCACCGAGGGCATCCAGTTCGCGCCGCTCATGATCGGACTCTTCGCCGGAAGCGAACTCCTCTACCAGATCCTGAACCCGGAGCCCGACCGCACCATGGTGCAGAGTTCCGCCGTCGCCCTGCCCACACGCGAGGACATGCGCCGCTCCTGGCCGACGATCTGTCTCTCCAGCGTGCTCGGCGTGCTGATCGGCATCCTGCCGGCGGCGGGCAGCACGGTCGCCTCGCTGGTCGGCTACAACGAAGCGCGGCGCTGGTCCAAGACGCCCGAGCGCTTCGGCAAGGGTGCCATCGAGGGGGTGGCGGCGCCCGAGGCCGCGAACAACGCCGCCGTGGGCGGCGCGCTCGTCCCCACATTGGCGCTCGGCATCCCGGGCAGCGGGACCACGGCCATGATTCTCGCGGTCATGATCATGGTGGGCGTGCGCCCGGGGCCCATGCTCTTCGAGCAGCAGCCGCAACTGCTGGGCGCTCTGTTCTCGGGCATGCTCGTCGCCAACATCATCTTCCTCGGCATGGGCGTGCTGCTGGCGGGGTGGTTCGCCCGAATCTCTCTCGTCCCCGACGCCTGGCTGTGGCCGGCGATCGGGGTATTCTGCGTGATCGGCGCCTACACCTTCAACAATTCGATCATCGATCTGGCCGTCATGGTCGTCGCCAGCATCATCGGCCTCGCCATGCGGCTGCGCGGCTTCGCGCTTGCACCGGTGATCATCGGCGTGGTGCTGGGCGGTCTGCTCGAGGAAAGCCTGAAGCAGGCCTACATCATCTTCGAAGGCGATCTCTGGCTGTTCTTCCAGCGAGGCATCTGCGTCTTCTTTCTCGTGCTGTCCGCGGGCGCGTTCCTCTTTCCGGTGCTGAAGCGCCTCCGATACAGATGGCGGATGGCGCGGCAGGCCTGACGGGCCGCCTCAGCATCAGCGCCCTTTGAACCTTGGTTTGCGCTTTTCCATGAAGGCTCGACGCCCTTCGGCATCTCTTCAGGTAGATGTTGCTGCCCGGGATCAGGAGGATGTTGGCGACCTGATAGGAGGCAGGATGGCCGAGGCGAATCCCGACCGGGTACTGCGAGACCTGTACGCGCTGCGCGAGATCGGCCGCCACAAGACCGGTGTTCACCGGCCGACCCTATCGCCCGAGGACATGCAGGCCCGAAACTGGCTCGCCGAAGCGCTGCGTGCCATCGGCCACGAGGCAACCATCGACGGCATCGCCAACGTCTTCGGCCGCGCTCCGGGTGCGGGGCCGCACCTCCTCGGCGGCTCGCATATCGAGACCCAGAACCATGCCGGCTGGCTCGATGGCGCGCTCGGCATCGCCTACGCGCTCGAGGCCGCGCGCGCCGTCGCCGAGGATCCGGCTCTGGTCGGGCGCGGCGTGGACGTGATCGCGTTCTGCGACGAGGAAGGGCATTTCAGCGGCTCGTTCCTCGGCTCGAAATCCTTCGTGGGCGAACTCGACGATGCGGCGATCGATGCGGCGCAGGACCGCTCCGGCCGGGGCACGCTGCGCGACTGCCTGGACGCCGTGGGGCTGGCAGGCCGGCCGCGGCTTCGCATGCAGCGAGGTCGCTATCGGGCGTTCCTCGAGGCGCATATCGAACAGGGCGACAGGCTCGAGAGCGAGGCGCTCTCGATCGGCGTCGTGACCTCGATCGTCGCGATCTGGCAGTACCGCATTACCTTCGAGGGCGATCAGAACCACGCCGGGACGACGCGCATGGCGGCCCGCCGCGATGCCGGGGCGGCGCTCATGCGCCTGTGGCACCGGATCGAGGAGACGTTCCCTTCGGTGTCCGGTCCGCACAGCGTCTGGACTGTCGGACGCGTGACGCTCGACCCGGGTGCACCGAGCATCATCCCGGGACGCGCCGAACTGCTCTTCCAGTTTCGCGATGCAGACCCCGCGACGCTCGACCGGATGCACGCGCATCTCGAGAGGCTTGTGCGCGAGGCGGACGCCGCCGGCCCCTGTGCCGCGCGGTTCGAGATCCTCGGACAAAGCAGGCCTGCCATGATGGACGGGGGTGTGCAGCAGGCACTGGAGGACGCCGCTCAGGGGATTGCGCCGGGCCGGCATGTCCGGATGCCGAGCGGCGCCGGGCACGACGCGCAGTTCATCGCGCCGTATGTCCCGACCGGCATGCTCTTCGTGCCGAGCATCGGCGGCATCAGCCATCACTGGTCCGAGAACACCAGCGACGAGGATATCGCCCTCGGCGCCCGGACCTACGTCGCTGCGGCAGTTCGGCTGCTGACAAGCTGATTTCGACACAAGCTCCGGGAGCGAGTACCACGCCGTGGAACCGGCGCGGCGGTACGAGGCAAAGCCCATGAGGGATCACCTTCGCCTGGCGACAACCGTAGGCGAGCACTGCCGTCATTGCGACTGGGCTCGGCGGCGGGGCGAATGCGCAATCTCCGGCCATACGGCGGCCCTGCTGGGACACACGGGCGCCGCGAGGCGCGGTTCGCCCGCCTGATCGCGGAGCAAACGGCATGCGCCGAGGCAGGTGCCGCCTCACCTGTCGTGACGGCCCGGAGCCGCCTCGCATCGTCGGACAGGCAGAAACTGCCGCATGTCGGGTCCTCCGGGCCTTGGGGTTCCGCATGGGCTCGATGTACCAACGTCGGCAGCGTTTTACA
This sequence comes from uncultured Alphaproteobacteria bacterium, assembly GCA_963822985.1. Taxonomy (GTDB): domain Bacteria; phylum Pseudomonadota; class Alphaproteobacteria; order Rhodobacterales; family Rhodobacteraceae; genus Thermohalobaculum. Next base: position 519,505 of record CAWGJU010000010.1, read on the forward strand.
CTACGGCGGCCTTGCCCGCCGACCTTGGCTCAGCTGTCGCGGTGGACCTTCTCGCGGCGCTCGTGCATCTCTTGCGCTTCGAGCGACAGCGTGGCGATCGGGCGGGCGTCCAGCCGGCGCACCGAGATCGGCTCGCCGGTAACCTCGCAATAGCCATAGGTGCCGTCGTCGATGCGCCTGAGCGCGGCATCGATCTTGGCGATCAGCTTGCGTTGCCGGTCGCGCGTTCGCAGCTCCAGCGCACGGTCCGTCTCGGCGCTGGCGCGGTCGGCCAGATCGGGAATGTTGGTCGTGTCCTCCTGCATCGTGGCCACGGTGCCGCGGCTCTGATCCAGGATGGAGGTCTTCCAGTCGATAAGCTTGCGGCGAAAGTAGTCCTTTTGCCGCTCGTTCATGAAAGGTTCCATGTCGGTCGGCACGTAGTCGGCCTTGACCTTGGCTTCCATCTTCATTCCCGAACCCCGCACCATCCATGCCTTTTTCGGCTATGGCATCCCTTCCCTTGGTGGCGCTTCTATAGTCTCGGCGCCCATCGATGTCACGCCTTAAAGAGTCCGCCGGATTAGGCTATAAGCCCGCGATTCTCCGCGCGCCGCGTGGGTCGAAAATGCATCCGGGACAGGTGTTTATGCGCTTCGAGGGAACGGCCGACTACGTCGCGACCGAGGATTTGCGGGTCGCCGTCAACGCGGCCATCCGGCTCGAGCGGCCGCTGCTGGTCAAGGGCGAGCCCGGCACCGGCAAGACCGAGCTGGCGCGACAGGTCGCGGGCGCGTTGGGGCTGCGGCTGATCGAGTGGCACGTCAAGTCGACGACGCGGGCGCATCAGGGGCTCTACGAGTACGATGCGGTCTCGCGCCTGCGCGACAGCCAGCTCGGCGACGAGCGGGTGTACGAGGTGCGCAATTACATAAAACCGGGCAAGTTGTGGGAGGCATTCGCGGCCGACGAGAAGGTCGTCCTGCTGATCGACGAGATCGACAAGGCCGACATCGAGTTTCCGAACGACCTGCTGCAAGAGCTCGACCGGATGGAGTTCCACGTCTACGAGACGGGAGAGACGATCCAGGCTCGGCAGCGGCCGATCGTCATCATCACGTCGAACAACGAGAAGGAGCTTCCGGACGCATTCCTGCGCCGCTGCTTCTTCCACTTCATCGCCTTCCCGGACACGGAGACGATGCTGAAGATCGTCGACGTGCACTTCCCGGGAATCAAGAAAAAACTGGTCCGCGAGGCACTTACGCGGTTCTATGACATCCGCGAGACACCCGGCCTGAAGAAGAAGCCCTCAACGTCAGAGGTGCTCGACTGGCTGAAGCTGCTGGTCGCCGACGACATCGAGCCCGAGACGCTGCGCGCCGATCCGCGAAGCGCCATCCCGCCGCTGCACGGGGCGCTGCTGAAGAACGAGCAGGACGTCCACCTGTTCGAGCGGCTGGCCTTCCTCGCCCGCCGCCAGGGGGGATGAGGCGCACAGCGGGGCGCGCATGACTGGCTTTCCGCAAGCGTGCCGACGCGATGGGGGCGGCGACAGGCGCCTGTCAGTGCCCGCCGCCCGCCGCGCGACGCCGCGGTTTCTCGGCCGGCTCCTCCGGCGAGGGGTCGGCGTCGCGGGCGAAGATGTCGGCCGCGACGTCGGGCCGGTCTTCCATCAGTTCCAGCAACCGCTGGGCCGGGCCGTCCGGGATGCGGCGCCGCTGCTCCCAATTGCGCAGCGTGCCGAGCGAAATGCCCAGCCGCTCGGCGAAGGCCTGCTGCGTCAGCCGGTATCGGCGGCGCAGCTTTGGTATGTCGACGACGCGGCGATAATAGACCTCGGTGTTCGGGAACGGGGTTCCGGTGCGGAGATGGTCGACGACCTCCTGCAACGCCTGTTCGTACCGGGTCTGCGCGTCGGGAAACTCGCTCATCGCATCACCACCATTTCAGTCCGTTCCAGAGTCGGAACAAGTCCATCATAATTCCCCAGACCTTGCCAGCGCTCGGTCTCGAGCGTCGCACGAGGTCGGTCCTCCGCCGCAACGTCATGAGGATGACGTGGCGTTGCTCCGGCACGACAATGTATCGGATCACCAAGTCGCCGACCACATAGTCGTGCTCGCCGATCCCGGTGCCGTCTTCGGCGGGCTTGCCGATCATTGGGTCGTGCTGGATGTTCTCGCGCCATGATCTCAAAGATGCGTCCAACGGCTGATAGTGGAGCACATCGTGCCGGAAGCGGGCTGTCTCGGTGATGCCCCACTGCTCGAACGACATAATTAGTGGCCCCGACAAACTGCGTCAATGGCGTAGTCGGTGCCGCCCGACCGCGCCGCCCACGAACTGTCCCGAAATCACCCTTGCAACCGCCTGTCGGGCGGTCAACCGTGCGGCTCTGGACGCCGGGTTGGGAGAGCGACGTGGAGACGATGATCAGGCCGATCGAGGCGCGCGACGAAGCCGAATGGCGGGTGCTGTGGACCGGCTATCTCGACTTCTACGAGACCCGGGTACCCGAGGAGGTCTATCGCACCACATTCGCGCGCCTGCTCTCGGGCGACAGCCATGAGTTCCGCGGGCTGGTCGCTGAACGCGGGGCCAAGCTGATCGGGATCACGCATTACCTGTTCCACCGGCACTGCTGGCGGATCGAGAATGTCGTCTACCTGCAGGATTTGTTCGTCAGCCAGGACGCGCGCGGCAGCGGCGCCGGGCGCAAGCTGATCGAGGCGGTCTATGCCGCCGCCGATGCCGCGGGGTGCCCGAACGTCTATTGGCTGACGCAGGAGTTCAACACCACCGCCCGGCAGCTCTATGACCGGATCGCCGTCGTCACGCCCTTCATCCGCTATAACCGCCGATGAGAGCGGTCGCGCTGGCTCTGGCGCTGACGCTGGCGGCGATGCAGCCGCATTCGGGCGCCGCCGAGCCCCTGGGCGACGCGCCGCCGCAGACCGTGTCCCTCGGCGCCGCCCTGCCGGCCGGGCACACGGCCTATTCGAACGAAAGCCTCGCCGAGATTTTCGTCATGCTGACGCATGATCTCGAATGGGGCGGGCACCGGCCGAACCTCGTGCGCTATGAAGCCCCGGTGCGGGTCGGGCTGTCCGGGCTGGGCGCCGGGCGCTATGCCGTCTTTCTCGACGGCTATCTGGCCGAGCTGCGCATCCGCGCCGGCGTGCCGATCGCGCTCGCGCCCCCGCCGCACAATCTGGCTGTCCGGTTCGTCCCGGGCGCGGCCTTCCGCGCCAGCGTGCCGAGGCATTTCTGCGTCGTGGTTCCGGGCGTGCCCGACTGGCAGGCCTTCGCCCGCGCCCCGGCGCGCTTCGGCAACCGGCCGTTCGAGACGGCGAGCGCCATCGACGCGATGAGCGTCTTCATTCCGGACGACGCCCCGCCCTATCTCGCCCGCGCCTGTCTGGTCGAGGAGATCGCGCAGGCGCTGGGCCCGGCCAACGACCTCTACGGGCTCGGGCCGTCGATCTTCAACGACGATGCCGCTTACCTCTGGCCGACGCGGCTGGATTTCCTCGTCCTCCGGGTGCTTTACGCGCCCGAGCTGCGGAGTGGCCTTGATCGGGCGAAGACCCGGGCCGCAGCATTCGCGGCGCTGGGGCGGCTGAACCCGAGCGGCCGCGCTGCGCCGCCGCTCGCAACGCCCCGCGACCCCGCCATGGCCGACTGGGTCGCGGCGCTGCGCGCCGCCTTCGAGCGCGACCGCGCGCCCGGGCGCCGCCTCGGCTCGGCCCGGCAGGCGCTGGCGATCGCCGCGCGGCGCGCGCCCGGCAGCGCCTATCACTGCCACAGCCTGGTGGCGCTGGCGCGCGCCAGCGACCGCGACCCCGGCGCCGCGCTGGCCGCGCTGGGCGAGGCCGCGCAGGTGTGCGCGGCGGCGCATGGGCCCGACGACATCCGCGTCGCGCAGATCCGGCTCGAGCAGGCGCGCCTGCTCCACCGGTCGGGCCAGCCTGACGCCGCCCTGCAGCGCGTCCAAGGGTTGGAGGCCATCTTCGCCGCCAATGCCCAGGACGAGCGGCTGGCCGCGCTCTACGACTTGCGGGCGGCGGCGCTGCAGGCCATACACCCCCCGGCGAGCGCCGAGGCCAGGCGCGGCGCGGTCGCCTGGCGCGCCTATGCGCGCGGCACCGCCGAGGATGCGCATTGGGTCGGCAACTAGGGCGAGGGCAGCTCATGATCGTGGCGCTGATCCTCTTCGCCATTTTCGCGATGATCGGCTGGCGGCGCGCCGCACGGCGGGGCGGCACGACGGCCGACAAGCTGCAATACGCCATGGCGCACGGCATCCCGGCCTTTCTCGCCGGCCTGATCCTGGTCGTGGCCGGGTTGAACTTTGGCTGGTTCGCTTGAGGCTTCGCCCATGTTCCTCAACCTCTTTTTCAAATTGCGCGAGGCGAAGGTCCCGGTCTCATTGCGCGAGCACCTGACGCTGATCGAGGCGATGGATGCCGACCTCGCCCTCTACGACGTCGAGGCGTTCTACTATCTCGCGCGCGCCGCGCTGGTGAAGGACGAGCGCCATCTCGACCGCTTCGACCGCGTCTTCGCCGAGGTCTTCAAGGGGCTGGAAGCCGTCGCCGGCGGCGAAGGGCTGGTGGAGACCCGCACGCTGCCCGAGGAATGGCTGCGCCGCATGGCCGAGAAGTACCTCACGGACGAGGAGAAAAAGCAGGTTGAGGCGCTGGGCGGCTGGGACAAGCTGATGGAGACGCTGCGCCAGCGGCTGGCCGAGCAGAAGGGGCGCCACCAGGGCGGCTCGAAATGGATCGGCACGGCGGGCACCTCGCCCTTCGGCGCCTATGGCTACAACCCCGAGGGCGTGCGCATCGGCCAGCACGAGTCGCGCCACCGCCGGGCGGTGAAGGTCTGGGACAAGCGGCAGTTCCGCGACCTGGCCGGCGACGTCGAGCTCGGCACCCGCAACATCAAGGTGGCGCTGCGCCGGTTGCGCCGCTGGGCGCGCGAGGGGGCGACGGAGGAGTTGGACCTCGACGGCACGATCCGGCGGACGGCCGAGCACGGCTACCTGGACGTGCAGATGCGACCCGAGCGGCACAACGCCGTCAAGGTGCTGATGCTGTTCGACGTGGGCGGCAGCATGGACGACCACATCAAGGTGGTCGAGGAGCTGTTCTCGGCGGCGCGCGCCGAGTTCAAGCACCTGGAGTACTGGTACTTCCACAACTGCCTCTACGAGGGTGTCTGGCGCGAGAGCCGCCGGCGCTGGGACAGGCAGATTCCGACCTGGGAGGTGCTGAACACCTACGGGCCCGACTGGAAGCTGGTGCTGGTCGGCGACGCCTCCATGTCGCCTTACGAGATCGTCTATCCCGGCGGCGCCAGCGAGCACTGGAACGCCGAGCCGGGCGAGATCTGGCTGCGCCGCGCGCTGGAAAAGTGGCCGCACGCCGCCTGGATCAACCCGGTGCCAGAGCGGCAATGGCGCTATACCCAGTCGATCGGCATGATCGGCGAGATCATGGGTGGTAGAATGTTCCCGATGACGCTGGCCGGCATCGAGTCGGCGACGCGCGAGCTGAGCCGCTAGCCGTGGTGGAGAAGGGGGTGGGAATGCTCGCACGATGGGCGGTTTTGTGCGCGATCGCGGCAATGGCGATCGCGACGACGGGCGCGCTTGCCGCGCCAGGCGGGGTCTACTGCGCCAACGACGGCAATGACGTGATGGTCGTGCGCAGCGCGCCGGGCAACGCCATCGAGTTCCAGCTGAGCAGCTGGGGCGCCAGCATGCACCATTGCGGCCTCGGCGGGGTGGCCCAATCCATCTCCGGGGCCTGGCTCTTCCGCGAGGACGGCTGCGCAATCACGATCAGGGAGGATGGCGGCGGGCTCTTGCTGCGCGCGGCATCGGCCGAGGCGTGCCAGCAATATTGTGGCATGCGCCACATGATCGACGTTCTGCATTTCCCCGCCGCCGGGCGGATCGCGACCATGGCCGATCCGGTCTACTTCGAGTCGACGCTGATGGAGAACGCGCCCGACTGCCCTTGAGCCGGGCCCGTCGCAGCGTCGTGCTCATCGCCTCGTGGATCTCAACTTCCGACACATGCCCGTCGCAGCGCGCGACCGCCAGGCGCGGCATCTCGAAGACATTGATGACAAAGGACATGGTCGGGCACCGCCTCCGGCCTGGCAGGGCGCACTCTAGCACCGATCGGTGGGACGCGCCGCCTGTTGTCGGGTTGCAGCCGATGGCGGTTCGGCGCGGCCACGCCTCGCGGCTTCTTCCTCCAGCCCGTCGATATACGTCCTGGCGCCGCGTGACGCCGCCCTTTGGCGGCTGGCGCCTGGCACGGCGTACGGATAGGGATGCCGGGAGCGGCCCCGTTCGCGCGGTCCCGGCCGCGAGCCCCGAGGTCCGCCATGGCCGTCTCCGACGCGATCATGCCCAGCGATGTCCGCAAGGGTGTCGGCTTCATCCTGCTCGGCATGCTCTGCGTCTCGGCCAACGACGTGATGATCAAGCAGCTGTCGGGCGACTATCCGCTGCACGAGCTGATGTTCGTGCGGTCCGGCCTCGCGCTGATGTTCACGCTGATCGTCGTGCAGTACGAGGGGGGTCTGCGCATCCTGCGGACCGACAAGCCGCTCCTGCACGCGCTGCGCGGCATGCTGGTGGTGCTCGCCAATCTCTTCTATTTCGCGGCGCTGGCGGCGCTGCCGCTGGCCGAGGCGACGGCGCTGTGGTTCGTGGCGCCGCTCTTCATCACGCTCCTGTCCGTGCCGTTCCTGGGCGAGCGGGTCGGGCCTTGGCGGATCGGCGCCGTCTGTGTCGGCTTTCTCGGCGTGCTGCTGATGCTGCGCCCGGCCGGCGGGGCCGGCGGCGCGGCGCCGGACAGGGTGATCCTGCTGCTGCCGGTGTTCGCGGCCTTTTGCTACGCCTGCATGCAGATGCTGACGCGCCGGCTTGGCGTCACGGCCATGGCCTCGGCGATGGCCGTCTACATCCATACCAGCTTCATCCTGGTCAGCCTCGTCTTCTTCGTCGTCGCTGGCGACGGGCGGTACGCGGCCGGCGTCGAGGACCAGAGCCTGCGCTTCGTCCTGCGCGCCTGGGTCTGGCCCGCGCCCGAGGACCGGCTGCTGTTCCTGGCCGTCGGCGCCGTCTCGGCCGTCGTCGGCTATGCGCTCAGCCAAGCCTATCGCTCGGCCGAGGCGGCGGTGGTGGCGCCGTTCGAGTACAGCGCCCTGCCGCTCGCCATGATCTGGGGCTGGGTGGTCTTCGGCTACCTGCCGGGGCCCTGGGTCGTGGGCGGCATCGCCTTGATCGTCGGCTCGGGGCTGACGGTCTTCGTGCGCGAGCGCCGCCGCGCCCGGCCCGTCGCCAGCCGCCTGCCGCGCCGCTGGTGAGACTTCAGCGGCGCGGCAGGGCAAGACCGCCCGCGGCCAGCGCCAGGGCGAGCAGCGGAACCGCCGCTTCGGCCGCCCCCAGCGTCCAGAGGGTCAGCGCACTGCCGGCCAGCCACAGCGCGGGGAAGACGAACGCCACAAGGCCCAGCGCCCGCGAGGGCAGCAGGAGCGCCAGCCCCAGCGTCGCGACCGCCGTCGGGTCGGGCGCGAGCCCGGCCACCTCGGCCTGCGCCAGCGGCCGCCCGAAAAGCGGCGCCGCCAGCGGGTGCAGCATGAAACCTCCGCCGAGAAGCGCGGACCCGATTGCCGAGCGCATCCCCTTGGCGTAAATCGCCTTTCTGTCGCCCGGCGCCCGTAGGGTGGGGTTCCACCCCACCCCTCCCTGCGCCGCTCTCATCGCCGCCCAGGCAAGCAGGAGAGCTTGCAGCCCGAAGGCCGGCGCGACGTACTCCATCGCCCAGTTGACCGGCGCATAGCGCTGCCAGACAAAGCTCCAGCCGACGAACGCCCAGGCCACCGCCAGCAGCGGCGCGAGCAGCCGCAGCCCGAGCGCCGCCCGCCAGAGCGTCGCCAGCAGGGCCGCCGCGCCGGCCAGCGGCGCCACCACCGGCAGCGGCCAGGTTGCCGCGTTCTGCAGCTGGAAAAGCCGCCAATAGGTCCGGTCAGAAAACAGCAGGAAGTCGCCGAGCCGGTAGCTCAGCCATTCCTCCATCAGACCGCCTCGAAGGCCGCCAGGATCCGGGCGCGCGCGTCCCCGTCGGGCAGCAGCCCGCGGCCCGCCGCCTTGTTCTCGCGCACATGGTCGACCCGCGTCGTCGCCGGGATGGCGACGGTCACGGCCGGGTGCGAGAGGATGAATTTCAGGATCAGCTGCGCCCAGCTGGTGGCGCCGAGCTCGGCCGCCACCCCCGGCAGCGGCTCGCCCCGCAGCCGCTCGGTCAGCGCGCCCTGCTGGAAGGGCCGGTTGACGATGACGGCGATCCCCCGCTCGCGCGCCAGCGGCAGCAGGCGCGCCTCGGCCTCGCGGTCGGCCGGGTTGTAGGTCAGCTGGACGAAGTCGATCGGCTGGTCGCGCATGATGCGCTCGAGCTCGTCGTGCCGCCGGCCATGTGAGGTGGTGATCCCGACCGACCCGAGCTCGCCGTCCGCCTTCATGGCGAACAGCGTCTCAATATGCCCGCGCCATTCGAGAAGGTTGTGCACCTGCAGGAGGTCGAAGGCCGGCACGCCCCATTCCGCGCGGGAGCGCGCGATCTGCCCGGGCCCTTCGGCGACCGAGCCCGTCCAGACCTTGTCCGCCGAGAAAACGCTGGCGGGATAACCGAGCCGCGAGAGCCCGTAGCCGATCGTTCCCTGCGACGAGCCGTACATCGGCGAGGAATCGATCATGCCGCCGCCCTCGTCGACGAAGGCGGCGATCACCCCGGCGCATTCGTCGAGCAGCACCGGGTCCGAGCCCACGTTGAAGGTGATCCAGCTGCCGAGCCCCACCGCCGGCACCGCGGCCCCCGTCGAGGGCAGCGCGCGAGCGGCGCCCGGAGCCGTCGCGCCACGCGCGCCGCCACTCGTCAGTCCGCCGGCCATCAGCGCCATCCCTGCCGCGCCGGCGAGAAATCGCCGCCGGTCGGCTCTCCCGCACCCGTCACCCGCCATGTCCGCCTCCGCGTCAGCCTCCGCTCTTCGCTTGCGCGTCGAGCTAGGGCGCAGGGCGGTCGATGCAAACCCCGCGCGACCCCCGCGGCGCCTCAGTCGTCGGCAGCCAGCAGCCCCTCGAGGTCGAGCCGCGCATTGACCATGGCGAGCCGACCTTCCGCATCCACCGGCCATTCCTCGCGCGGCTTGTCCCGGTAGAGCTCGACCCCGTTGCCGTCGGGATCGTCGAGGTACACCGCCTCGGAGACGCCGTGGTCCGCCATGCCGGTCAGGGGCACGCCGGCGGCCATGACCCGGCGCACGGCGCGGCCGAGCGCGGCGCGGTCCGGGTAGAGAAACGCCGTGTGGTAGAGCCCGGTATGCCCCGGCGGCGGCGGCGTGCCGCCCGCGCTCTCCCAGACGTTCAGCCCGATGTGGTGGTGGTAGCCGCCGGCCGACAGGAACGCGGCCTTGGTCCCGAACGTCTGCATGAGGTCGAGCCCCAGCACGCCCGAATAGAAGCCGATGGCGCGGTCGAGATCGGCGACCTTCAGGTGCACATGGCCGATGCGGACCGCGGGCGCGGTCGGCTCGGCGGCGGGCGAAAGCGTTTGCATGCGGGCCTCCCTCCATTCTTCTCCATGGTCTAGATGGCGCCGGCCGGACCACGGCGCCATCCCGCCGCCCGCGAAAACAGCCTTGCCGCAGGTGGAGCATGCGCGACCGCCCGCGCTTTCGGGGTTGCTGAGGAGGTCTGGGACAGTTTGCGCACGGGCAGCATGGGCGCTGATCGGCGCCCGCCAGCCCGTGACGAAGCGCCGCCTGCGGCCTATATCCTCCTCATGCTCAAGCTTCTGCTGCCCGTGCTGATAGTCGCCGCCGCGGTCTTCATGTTCAAGCTGCGCGCCCAGATGTCGGGGGCGGGCTTGCGCCAGCGCTCGCGTCCGCTGCAGAACGACCAGGTCGACGCGCTGCTCCGGCGGCTGGCTCGCGCGGCCGGCATCGACCGGGTCGAGGTGCGCCTGCTGCCCGACCGCTCGATCAACGGCCTCGCCACCGACACGGGCGAGATCTACGTCACCCAGGGGCTGTTCGACGCGTTTCGCGCCGGCAAGCTCACCGCGCGCGAGCTGGCCTCGGTGGCGGCGCACGAGCTCGGCCACCTGGCGCTCGGCCATATGCGGCGGCGGATGGTCGAGGTCGCCGGGCGGCAGGCGGCGATGCTGGTGCTGGGCGGCATTCTCGGCCGGTTCGTGCCCTATTTCGGCTGGATGATCTCGGCCTGGCTGCTCGGCGCGCTGGCGGCGCGCCTGTCGCGCCGCGACGAGTTCGAGGCCGACGCCTACGCCACGGCGCTGATGGTGCGCTCCGGCATCGGCGCCGAGCACCAGGCGCGGATGCTGGAGAAGCTGCCGCGCCTCATTCCGGGCGCCGCCGCAATGGCGACGAGCTGGCTCGCCAGCCATCCGCCCGTCGAGGAGCGCGCCGCCGCCATACGCGAGAACGCCCACCGCTGGCGCGACCACGCGCCCCAGGTTTCAGAGTGAGGAGCCGACCATGGCCGAAAACCTTCCGCAGGAATTGAGCGATGCCGGCTGGAGCCTGTCGGACGACGGCACCGCCATCGCCAAGACGTTCCGGTTCAAGAACTTCCGGGATGCGCTGGCCTGGATGGTGCGCGCCGGCTTCGAGGCCGAGGCGATGGACCATCATCCGGAGTGGACGAACGTCTACAACCGCGTCGGGGTGCGGCTGACGACCCACGACACGGGCGGGCTGACGCCCAAGGACATCGAGCTCGCCGGCCGCATGGAGAAGCTGGGCGTCGCGCCGCGGCCCGCCTAACCCGTCTCGGCCAGCTGCGGGACCGGCGCCAACGGCGCCGCGGCGGCTGCGCGCCCCGCGGCATTCCGTCGGACGGTCGCGACGAGGGCGGGCTTGTCGAGCGGCTTGGGCAAGTAGTCGTCCATGCCGGCCGCGAGGCAGCGGGCGCGATCCTCGGGCGCCGCATGGGCGGTCAGCGCGATGATCGGCGTGCGCGGCAGGCCTTGTTCGGCCTCGATGCGCCGGATGGCCGCCGTCGCGTCGAAGCCGTCCATCTCGGGCATCGAGAGGTCCATCAGCACGATGTCAGGCGCCGCCCGGCGGAACGCCTCCACCACCTCGACCCCGTTCGGCACGGTCCGGAGCTCGACTGGCTCGCCCGCCAGCATGCCGCTGACGACGAGCTGGTTCGTGCGGTTGTCCTCGGCAAGCAGGACGCACAGCCGCCGCTCGGGCGCGCCCGGCGCCGGCGCCGGCGCCGGCGGTGCGGCGCAAGGAGTGGCGGCGCAAGGGATAGCGGCGCCTGGGAAAGCGTCTAGGGCGGGCAACGCCGCCCCGGCCGTGGGCAGCGCCAGGCGCAGCGTGAAGGTGGTGCCGACGCCCGGCTGCGACTGGACATCGATTTCGCCCTGCATCATCTCGACCAGCTTGCGGCTGATCGCCAGCCCCAGGCCGGTGCCCTCGAAGCGCGCCGCCCCCTGGCCCTCGACCCGGGCGAACTCACCCCAGATGCGGGCGAGATCCTCGCGCGCGATGCCGACGCCGGTGTCGACGACGGCGATGTCGAGCGCCATCAGGTCGTCCTGTGCTTGGCCCAACGCTCGATCCTTCGCCCGTGCCTCCGCCCGTGCCTCCGCCCGTGCCTCCGCCCGTGCCTCCGCCCGTGCCTCCGCCCGTGCCTCCGCCCGTCCGCGCACGCGGAGGACGACGCTGCCCTCCAGGGTGAACTTCACCGCGTTGCCGACGAGGTTGATCAGCACCTGGCGCAGGCGCTGCCCGTCGCCGACAAAGCGCCGCGGCAGCCCCTGGTCGTAGTCCAGCAGCACGGCGAGCCCGCGCCGGTGCGCCTTGGCGCTGACCAGGCGCAGGACGCCCTCAGCCGTCTCGCGCAGATCGAAGGGCGCGCAGTCGAGGGTCATCCGCCCGGCCTCGATCTTCGCCAGGTCGAGGATGTCGTTGATGATGAGCAGGAGGCAGGCGCAGGACTGCCGGATGGTCGCGACATGGCTGGCCTGCTCGTCGGTCAGCCGGGACTCGGCAAGGATCTCGGCCATGCCGGCGATGCCGTTCATCGGCGTCCGGATCTCGTGGCTGATCGCCATCAGGAAGGCGGACTTGGCATCGTTCCCGGCCTTGGCCTCGCGGGCCAGCTGCTGGGCCCGCGCCTCGCTCTGCTCGAGTTCGGCCTTCGCCCGCAGGATCGCGCGCGTCTGCTCCTCGTGCTGGGTGATGTCGGCGCAGGTCAGCACCCAGCCGCCGCTCGGCAGCTCGGAGGCCGCGAAGGACACGATCCGGCCATGCGGCGTCTCGGCGCGGAGCTCCGCCATGGCGGGCGAGCGGAAGAGGTCGGCATCGATCGGCTGGCCGCGCCGGATGCGGGCCCCGAAGTCGCCGCGATCGGCGAGCTCGGCCAGGATCGCGGTGATGGTCAGCCCCGTCGGGTCCCAGTCGGGCGCCATGCCCAGCATGTCGCGCAGCCGCTCGGTCAGCGAGACGCAGACCCGCGCGCTGTCGAGGACCAGCAAGCCCGGCTGTACGGCACCCAGCATGTCGGCCAGCTCTTCCGCCCGCCGGCGCAGGTCGCCGATCCAGACGCCGAAGATCATGACGGCCAAAGCGACCAGTCCCAACGGCAGGAGCACCACCGCCGCGACCGGGCCCACGCCCCTGATCGCCGCGGTGGCCACCGCGCCACCGCAGACCGCACCGCACAGGAAGGCGCGAAGCGTGCCCCGCCGGCGCAGCCGTCCGATCCTGGTCCTCGCGTTCAGCATCCTGGAGTACCCCGCGCAGGACGTCGGGCGGCTCAAAGCCAGCGCTCGAGGAAGAGCAGGTTTCGGTTTCCCGAGCGCACGGCGCCGACGCCGTCGAGCGCCTCGCGAACGAGGAGCCATCCCCAGCCATCGCAACCGAGCGGCGCCTCCGGGCTCGCCGGCTCCGCACCCCGATCCCAGTCGGCCAGCAGCCGGTCAGGCAGGGGCCGCCCGGCGAAGCGGACGACGATCATGGCGAGCCGAGGCTCGGTCCACAGCGCGACTGAGCCCGAGAGGCGCCCGCCCGGATCCCCCGAGACCTCGACGATTGTGTGCAGGACCTCCATCACCGCCAGCCCGAGCAGGTCGAGCGTTCGCGGCGTGGCCGGCCGAATCGCGCCGGCGAGGCCCTTCGGCCCGATCAGCGTCTCGACGGCGGAAGGAATGCCCTGCGCGCCCTCGAAGGGCAGCTGCAACAGCGGCGCCGAGCGGCGGAGCAGGATCACGGCAGGCCCGGCCCGAAGGCCGTTTCGCCTGTGAAGCAGACCATCTCACCCCTCCGAACGCGATCGCCAGACACGAGGTCAAGCTTCTACGGACAGTCGGTAAAGAAAGGGCTGAGACCGCGATTTGGCGTGAGAATCGCCCTGCCCCGACGACGCTCGACGAACATTGCCGCACCGTCGGCCGGCCGCAGCGGCCACCTGCATCCGATTGAAAGCGGGCGGTGAATCGCTAAGCTGCGCCCATGCCGGTCGCTTCCGCCCGGCATGCAGACGCTGTCTTCCTGCCCCTCGACGCGCCGGCCGCACCAAAAAATGGGAGAGAACGAATGCCGTTTGACGACAAGGCGCGAGACACGCTGCTCGGCGTCACCACCGCGACGATCACGACGATCCTGCTGAAGAAGGGCCTGCGCAATGTCTGGCTGCGCGGCACGCTGCCGCTCCGGCCCGAGCAGGCGCGCATGGTCGGCCCGGCCTTCACGCTGCGCTTCGTGCCGGCGCGCGAGGACCTCGCCACGCCCGCCGCATGGGCCTCGCCCGTCTCGACCCGGGCCGCCATCGAGGCGATGCCCAGCGGCTGCATTGCCGTGGTCGACGCGATGGGCGTCGCCGACGCCGGCATCTTCGGCGACATCCTGTGCGCCCGGATGGCGCGGCGCGGCGTCGCCGCGCTGGTGACGGACGGCGTGCTGCGCGATCTGCAGGGCGTGCTCTCGACCGGACTGCCCGTCTTCGCCTCGGGCGCCGCGGCGCCGCCCTCGGTCGCGGGCCTCACCTTCGTCGGCTGGGGCGAGCCCGTCGCATGCGGCGGCGTCGCCGTCTTCCCCGACGACATCGTGGTCGCCGACCGCGACGGCGCCGTCCTGATCCCGGCCGCCTATCTCGACCAGGTGCTCGACGAGGCGCCCGAGCAGGAGCGGCTGGAGGGCTGGATCATGGACGAGGTCACCCATCGTGACGCGGCGCTGCCCGGCCTCTACCCGATGAACGACGAGACCCGCGCCCGCTACGAGGCGTGGAAGCGCGGCTAGGGCAAGTCGCGAGCGGAGCGGATGCGGGCGGCCTGCGCGGCTCCTGGCGAGGCCGCTCAGGCGACCGGGTGGAGCGCCCGCATCGCCTCGGACGCCAGATCGAACGACCGCAGGCGCGCCGCATGGTCGTGGATCTGCCCCGTCAGGATCACCTCGTCCGGCCGGTAGCGCTCGACAAAGCCGCGGATGGACGCGGCGACCTGCTCGGCCGTGCCGACCGCCGTGCAGGCGAGCGCCTGGTCGACCACGGCCATGAGCGGCGGCTCGACATGCTCCTCGATCCGCTCGACCGGCGCCGGCAGCCGCCCCGGCCTGCCGGTGCGCAGCCGCGCGAAAGCCAGCTGCATCGAGGTTCGCAGCCGCCGCGCCTCGGCCTCGGTGTCCGCGGCAAAGACGTTCAGGGCCAGCATGAAGCGCGGCCGGTCGAGATGCTCGGACGGCGTGAAGCTCTGCCGATAGACCTGCACCGCGTGGTCGAGCGCCGCCGGCGCGAAATGCGAGGCAAAGGCGTAGGGCAGCCCCAGATGCGCCGCCAGCTGCGCGCCATAGAGGCTCGAGCCCAGGATCCAGACGGGGACCTCCGTCCCCTCGCCCGGTATCGCGCGCAGGCGGGCCCCGTCGCGGGCCGGGCCGAGATAGCCGATCAGCTCCATGACGTCCTGGGGGAAGCGGTCGGCGCCCTCCATCCCGCGCCGCAGCGCCAGCATCGTCGACTGGTCCGTCCCCGGCGCGCGGCCGAGGCCGAGGTCGATCCGGCCGGGGAACAGGGTGGCCAGCGTGCCGAACGCCTCGGCCACCATCAGCGGCGCGTGGTTCGGCAGCATGATGCCCCCCGAGCCTATGCGCATGGTCGAGGTCGCCGCCGCGACCTGGCCGATCAGCACCGCGGTCGCGGCGCTCGCGATACCGGGCATGTTGTGGTGCTCGGCCAGCCAATACCGGTGATAGCCCCACCTCTCGGCATGGCGCGCGAGATCGAGCGTGTTGCGCAGGGCATCGCCGACCGTCGCCCCGTCGGGGACGGGCGACAGGTCGAGGACGGAAAATGGAATCATGGCCAGCCTCCCGAAGCGCACCCTCTAGCTATGTTGCCGCCCGCGAATTCCAAACCTTCGACGCGCCGACCACGTGATGGTTGCCGCGGGCGGTCTCGCCGGAGATGGCATCCGCTATCCGCCTCCGCTAAGCCAACCTGACCGCTGGGAAGAGGGGATGGGAATGAGCGACTCGGCGTCGAGCCTCAGCCAGTTGCGGTGCCCAGACGGGCGCCAGCGCCCTCACCCTGCCCCTTCTCTGACACTGGCCGCGGCACGGGCCCGCGCGAGCCGCCGCTCGCGCCGCGCCGTGTAGAGGGCGGCGGCGAAGATGATGCCGGCGCCGATCCACGTCCAGAGGTCGATCAGCTCGCCGAAGGCGAACCAGCCGAACAGCACAGTGAACGGCAGGCGGGCGAAGTCGATGCCCATGACGATCGAGGCGTCGGCCGCCCGGAACGCCCGCGCCATCGTGATATGTCCCAGCATGCCGAGCGCGCCCATGGCGGCGAAGACAGCCCACAGCTCCAGGCTCAGGCTCTGCCAGACCCACAGCCCCGGGCCCAGCGCCACCACGCTTTGCATCAGCGTCGTTATCAGCACGACGGTGTCGGGATGGTCGCGGTCGGCGAGCTGCTTGATGAACAGGCTCGACGCCGCCATCCCCAGGGCGGCCGCGACCGCCACCCAGGTGCCGGGCGAGGCCGGGCCGATGCCGGGCCGCAAGATGATCATCGCGCCCGCGAAGCCTATCAGGATCGCCGTCCAGCGCCGCCAGCCGATGACCTCGTGCAGGATCAGCCCGGCGCCGATCGTGGCGAAGAGCGGCGTCAGGAAGCCGATCGCCTGCACTTCGCCGACGGTGGTCAGCGACAGCGCCAGGAACCAGGTCGTCATGGCGACGAGGCCCGTCGCGACCCGCACGAGATAGAGGCGGAGATGCGGCGTGCGTGCCATGCCCGGGCCGCGCACCGCCAGCATCGGCGCGAAGGCCACCGCGGCAAAGGCCAGCCGCAGGAAGACGATCTGGAACAGCGGCACGCCCGCCAGTGCCGCCTGCCGCCCCAGCACGGCGACGGCAGAAAGCAGGGCGCAGGACAAGAGCATCCACAGGATGCCGGCCGTCACCGAGCGATGCGCGCCCGAAGCATGTCCCGCGGCCGTCCGCATGCCTGCCTTTCAATCCGGTGGCCAATCCGCTGGCCAATGCGATGGCCAATCCGCTGGATGCGCGCGGCGAGGGCCGTGGCCGGCCTTCAGCGCTTTGCCTTGAACGGCCCCGGCAATCGTGAAAGAGTTTTGCCCCGTGAGAGGCGCGCGGCACAAGCGGCCATCGACGACAGACAATCAGCAGGGAGATGTCGCCATGGAACACAAGGCGATTGCGGGAGCCGTTTTCGCAACGGGCCTGGCGCTGGGCGCGACGCAAGCGTTGGCCGACAAGGCGGACGACACGCTCAACTGGGCCACCGACCGCGAGGTCTCGGTGATCGACCCCTACTACAACAACACCCGCGAGCTCGTGATCATGGGGAACGTCGGCTGGGACGGGCTGATGTTCCTGAACCTCGACACCGGCGAGTACGAGCCGCTGCTGGCGACCAGCTGGGAATGGATCGACGACACCACGCTCGAGCTGAACCTGCGCGAGGGCGTCACCTTCCACGACGGCTCGACCTTCGGGCCCGAGGACGTGGCCTACACCGTCAATCACATCGCGAACCCCGAGAACGGCGTGCTGACCCAGGCGAACGTCAACTGGATGGAGAGCGCCGAGCAGACCGGGCCGAACACGGTCCGCATTCACCTCAAGCAGCCCTTCCCCGCCGCCTTCGCCTATCTCGCCAACGCCATCTTCATCCTGCCCGAAGGCTTTTACGATGACGCGCCGACCAAGGCCGACGGCAGCAAGGATTTCGGCACGCTCGATCCGATCGGCACCGGCCCCTACAAGTTCGCCGAGTCCAAGCCCGGCGAGTACGTGCTGTGGGAAGCCAACGAGAACTACATGCGGGGCACGCCGAAAGGCACGCCCCAGATCGGCAAGATCAATTTCCGCACCATCAAGGAGATGAACACTCAGATCGCCGAGCTGATGACCGGCGGGCTCGACTGGGTGTGGGACGTGCCGAAGGACCAGGCCGAGCGGCTGGAGGGCGTGCCCAACGTCACGGTCGAGAACGCGCCGACTATGCGCATCTCGTACATCGCCTTCGACGTCGACGGCAGCTCGGGCGACGAGCATTTTACCGACCAGAAGGTGCGCGAGGCCGTCGCCCACGCCATCAACCGCAAGGCCATCGTCGAGAACCTGGTCGGCCCCGCCTCGGTCGTCATCAACTCGGCCTGCCATCCGGACCAGTTCGGCTGCGCCCAGGACGTCCGCGAGTGGGAGTACGACCCGGAAAAGGCCAAGCAACTGCTTGCCGAGGCCGGCTATCCGGACGGCTTCGAGACCCAGATCTACGGCTATCGCCAGCGCGAATACACCGAGGCCGTGATCGGCGACCTGGCCAAGGTCGGCATCGACGCCAACCTCAACTGGCTGCAGTACTCGGCGCTGCTCGACGCGTCGCGCAAGGGCGAGACGCCGCTGCACCAGATGACCTGGGGCTCGAACTCGATCCCCGACACCTCGGCCAGCGCCGGGCAATTCTTCACCGGCACGGCCGACGATCCGGCCAACGACCCCGAGGTCATCGCTCTGATCGAGAAGGGCAACACGTCGATCGACCCGGAGGAGCGCAAGGAGGCCTACAAGCAGGCGCTCTCGATCATCACGGAAAAGCTCTACTGGCTGCCGATGTTCACCTACTCCAAGTACTACGCCTGGGCGGACGACCTGAACTTCGAGCCGACCTCGGACGAGATCCCACGCTTCTATCTCTCGAGCTGGAAGTGAGTCGGGTCTGAACAGGCGGAGGGTCGCCGAGTGCGGCCCGACGCCGGACGCGTCGTCGCTCGGCCTGTCCGGGCGATCCCGACGCCGGGCGCGACGAGGCCCCGATCCAGCCGGGGCGTGACGAACGATCGGTCAAGGCGGATGCGATGCTGGCCTACCTCCTGAAGCGTCTGGGCATCGCCGTCCTCGTGGCGCTGACCGTCTCGGCGCTGACCTTCTCGATGATCTACCTCGCCGGCGACCCGGCGACGGCGCTGGCGGGCGAGAGCGCGACGGCGGCGGACATCGAGAGCATACGGGTCGCCTATGGCTATGACCGGCCCATCGTCGTGCAGTATGTCGACTGGCTCGGCCGGGCGCTGCAGGGCGATTTCGGCCGGTCGCACTATCTGGGCGAGCCGGTGGCGGACGTCATCTTCGAGCGGCTGCCGACCACCATGCTGCTCGGCCTCTTCGCGCTGGTCTTCGCGCTCGCCCTCTCGATCCCGCTCGGCGTGCTGGCCGCCATCCGGCCGAACAGCCTGATCGACCGCACCGCGCTGACCATCGCCGTGATCGGCCAGGCGATGCCCAGCTTCTGGTTCGCGCTGACGCTGATGCTCTGGCTCGGCGTCTATTGGCGCCTGCTGCCGATCACCGGCAGCAGTTCCTGGGCCAACTTCGTCATGCCGGCGATCGCGCTCGGCTACTACATCACGCCGGCCGTCATGCGCCTGACCCGCGCCGGGATGATGGAGGTGCTGTCGGCCGACTACATCCGCACGGCCCGCGCCAAGGGCCTGCGGCCCATGACCGTGCTCTTCAAGCACGCGCTGAGGAACGCGATCATCCCCGTCGTCTCGCTCGCCGCCGTGCAGTTCGGCTTCATGCTCGGCGGCTCGATCGTCATCGAGACGATCTTCGCCATCAACGGCCTCGGCTTCCTCGCCTGGGAGTCGATCCTGCGCGCCGACCTGCCGATGATGCAGGCGATCGTGCTGGTGCTCTCGATCTTCTACATCGTCCTGACGCTGGTGGCCGACATGCTGAACGCCTGGCTCGACCCGCGCATCCGGGTGGCCTGACATGCCGGGTAGCCTGACATGACAGTGACCGACACCGACACGCAGACCGCGACGGTCGCCGCGCCCGCGCTGATCGAGCCCACGCCCGGCCAGCTGCTCCGTCGCCGCATCTTCGGCCATGCCGGGCTGATCGTCGGCGGCGCCGTGCTGGCCATCATCGTGCTGGTGGCGATCTTCGCGCCGTGGCTCGCGCCGCACGACCCCTATGACCAGGTCCTGTCGCGCAGTCTGATCCCGCCGGTCTGGTACGATAACCCAAAGGCCACCTGGGACCACGTCCTCGGCACGGACCAGCTGGGCCGCGACTATCTCTCGCGGCTGATCTTCGGCGCGCGCATCTCGCTGATGATCGGCTTTGCGGCAATGCTGATCTCGGGCGTGATCGGCACGACGATCGGCGTGCTGGCGGGCTATTTCGGCGGCCGCGTCGACATGGTGGCGAACTTCATCATCACGACGCGCCTCTCGATGCCGGTGGTGCTGGTCGCGCTGGCCGTCGTCAGCCTGGTCGGCTCGTCGCTGACGATCGTCATCCTGGTGCTGGGCCTGCTGATCTGGGACCGCTTCGCCGTCGTCATGCGCAGCGCCACCATGCAGGTGCGTGGCCTGGATTTCGTCGCCTCGGCGCGCGCGCTCGGCTGCTCGACGCCGCGCATCCTGCTGACCGAGATCATGCCCAACATCCTCAACAGCCTGATCGTGGTCGCGACGGTCGAGATGGCGCACGCCATCCTCCTCGAGGCGGCGCTTTCCTTCCTCGGCATGGGCGTGCAGCCGCCCGAGCCCAGCTGGGGCCTGATGATCGCCGAGGCCCGTGGCATGATCTTCTTCGAGGCCTGGCTGATCATGATCCCGGGCCTCGCGCTCTTCAGCCTGGTGCTGGCGATCAACCTGCTCGGCGACGGCATCCGCGACGTCACCGCGCCCGACGGGCGGAGCTGACCGCGCATGGCCGAGCGCATCCTCGAGATCGCCGCACTCAGCGTCGACATCCCCGTGCCGGCGGGCACGCTGCACCCAGTGCAGAACGTCTCGTTCCACGTCGACCGCGGCGAGACGCTGGCGATCGTCGGCGAATCCGGCTGCGGCAAGTCGCTGACCTCGCTCGCCATCATGGGCCTGCTGCCGTCGAAGGCGCGGCGCAGCGCGCGCAAGCTCGAGCTCGACGGGCAGGACCTGACCGGCCTCTCCGAGCGCGCGATGTCGGACATCCGCGGCGACCGGATGAGCATGATCTTCCAGGAGCCGATGACATCGCTCAACCCCGCCTACACGATCGGCGACCAGCTGACCGAGGCGCTGCGCCGGCACCGCCCGGTCAGCCGCGCCGAGGCGCGCGAGCGCGCCATCTGGCTGCTGGAAAAGGTCGGCATCACCGGCGCCGGGGGGCGGCTGCGCCAGTACCCGCACCAGCTCTCGGGCGGCCTGCGCCAGCGCGTGATGATCGCCATGGCGCTGATGTGCGGCCCCGACCTGTTGATCGCCGACGAGCCCACCACCGCCCTCGACGTCACGATCCAGGCGCAGATCCTGCGCCTGCTCGCCGAACTGCAGCGCGAGTTCCACACCGGCCTGATCCTCATCACCCACGACCTCGGCGTCGTCAGCCGCGTCGCCGACCGGATCGCCGTGATGTATGCCGGCGAGATCGTCGAGGAGGGCACCGCCCGCCAGATCTTCCGCGCGCCCTCGCACCCCTACACGCAGGGATTGCTGGCCTGCATCCCGATCCCGGGCAAGACGGCGCGCGGCGCGCATCTTGGCTCGATCCCCGGCATCGTGCCCTCGCTGATCGGCGACTTTCGCGGCTGCCATTTCGCCGATCGCTGCCCGCATGCGATGGACACCTGCCGCGAGGGTCCGATCGCGCTGCGCGACGGCGCCGAGCGCGGCCACCGCTATCGCTGCGTGCTGAGCCCGGAGGAGACCGCGGCCAACATGGCCCGCCAGGAGCAGGAACGCGAGCGGGAGCTTGCGCGATGACCGACACGATCATCGAGGCCAATGACGTCACCCGCACCTTCATGATCTCGGCCGGGTTCATGCGCCAGAGGCGGCCGCTGCACGCCGTCAACGGCGTCGACCTGCGGATCGAGCGCGGCGAGGTCATGGCGCTGGTCGGCGAATCCGGCTGCGGCAAGACGACGCTCGCCAAGATGATGATGGGACTGCTGCCGCCCTCGGCCGGCACCATACTGCTGGAAGGCCAGCCGATCACCGAGGCCGACCGGATCACCGTCGCGCGCACCGTCCAGCCGGTCTTCCAGGACCCCTATTCCTCGCTGAACCCCCGCAAGACGATCGGCTCGATCATCACCCTGCCGCTGCGTGTCCAGGGCGACCCGGACCCCGGCACCTGGCGCCGCCGCGCCGAGGAGATCATGGAGCTGGTCGGCCTCGCCCCCCGCTTCTTCAACAGCTATCCCAGCCAGCTCTCGGGCGGCCAGCGCCAGCGCGTCGCCATCGCCCGCGCGCTGATCAACCGCCCGCGCATGGTGATCTGCGACGAGCCGACCTCGGCCCTCGACGTCTCCGTCCAGTCGCAGATCCTGAACCTCCTCCAGGACCTGCGCGCCGAGCTCGGGCTCACCTACCTGCTGATCAGCCACAACCTTGCGGTCGTCGAGCACATCGCCACCCGCGTCGCCGTCATGTATCTCGGCCGCATCGTCGAGCAGACGGACACCGCCTCGCTCTTCGAGCGGCCGCGCCACCCTTACACCCGCGCGCTCCTTGGCTCGGTGCTCACGCCCGACCCGGACCAGGGCGTGCCCGACACGCAGCTGGGCGCCGCCTACCCGAACCCACTCGACATCCCCTCGGGCTGCAGCTTCCACCCGCGCTGCCCTGACGTGATGGAGCACTGCCCCAGGATCGACCCGCGCCCGCTGCCGATCCCGGGCGGGCATGTCGAATGCCACCTCTACGACGAAGAGCTGACCCCGAAAGGAGCCCTCGCCCATGCCGAGCCGTGAGGACGCGGTTGCCCGCGCCACCGCCTATTTCGACGACGGCACCTTCGAGGCCGAGATGGCGCGCCGCGTCGCCATCCCCTCCGAGAGCCAGACGCCCGAGGGCCTGCCGCACTGCGGCCGCTATCTCGACGAGGAGATGGTTCCCGCTTTCGAGGCCATGGGCTTCGAGACCCGCCTCTTCGAGAACCCGGTCGAGACCTGCGGCCCGATCCTGCTCGCCACGCGCATGGAGGGTCCATCGCTCCCGACCGTCCTCGGCTACGGTCATGGCGACGTCATCCGAGGCCTGGACGATTTGTGGACCAGGGGCGCCGGCCCCTGGGAGACGGCCAGGGACGGCGACCGCCTCTACGGCCGCGGCACGGCCGACAACAAAGGCCAGCACACGATCAACATGGCGGCGATGAATGCCGTGCTGCAGGCCCGCGGCAGCCTCGGCTTCAACGCCAAGTTCATGATCGAGACGGGCGAGGAGAACGGCTCGGCCGGCGTCCGGGACGTCGTCGCGCAGAACCTCGACGCCTTCCGCGCCGACGTCTTCATCGCCTCGGACGGCCCGCGCACCCGTCCCGAGCGCCCGACGATGAGCCTGGGCGCCCGCGGCGCCATGAACTTCGAGCTGGTCTGCCGGCTGCGCGAGGGCGGCGGCAACCACTCCGGCAACTGGGGCGGCGCGCTGGCCGACCCGGCGGCCATCCTGGCCCACGCCATCGCCACGATCGCCCCGAACGGCGCGATCCGCGTGCCCGAATGGCGGCCGCGACCGGTGCGCCCGGAGTGGCGCGAAGCGCTGGCCGACGTCGTCCTCGACGGCGGCCCCGGCGGCCCCGAGGTGGACGAGGATTGGGGCGAGCCCGGCCTGACCCCGGCCGAGCGCGTGCATGCCTGGAACTCGTTCGCCGTGCTGGCGATGATCTCCGGCAATCCGGCGAGCCCGGTGAACGCCATCGCGCCCTGGGCAAGGGCGCACTGTCAGCTCCGCTATATTGCCGGCACGGATGTCGACGACGTCCTGCCGGCGCTCCGGCGCCACCTGGAAGTGAACGGGATCACCAGGGTCGAGGTCAACCCGCCGCCGCCGGAGAACGCCGGCGGTTTCGCCGCCAGCCGCACCGAATTGGACGAGCCCTGGGCGGGCTGGACGCGCGAGGCGCTGATGCGCGCGACCGGGCAGAAGCCGGCGATCATCCCGCAGATGGGCGGTTCGATCTGCAACGAGGTGTTCACCGACACGCTCGGCATCCCGGCGATCTGGATCCCGCACTCCTACCGCGGCTGCTCGCAACATGCGCCGGACGAGCATTTGCTCCTGCCGCAATGTCGCGAGGCGCTGCAGATCATGGCCGGGCTCTACTGGGACCTGGGCGACCCCTCCGTGCCGCACCCATGACGGGCGGCGCTGAAGGGTCTCCGAGCCGCCCCGAGCCACGTCCGGCCGCGAAAATGCAGCGGAGGCAGGGCTGAAAGCGCAGTTCGCAGTTGATTTGTCGGCGATCGCGTGAAAACTCCCGCAGAGGCATTTCGGGCAGCAGAGGGACTGGAGACTTGAACAAGAAAGAACTCATCGAGGCGCTGGAAGGCGCTTCCGGTCAGTCGAAATCGGCATGCGAGGCCGTCATCGACGCGCTTCCGAAGGTTCTGCTTGACGCCGTGAAGGACGGCGGCAGCGCGACGCTTCCGGGCTTCGTCAAGGTCGACGCGAAAAAGCGCGAGGCGCGCGAGGTGCGCAACCCGGCCACCGGCGGCACGCTGCAAAAGCCGGCGCAGATGGTCCCGGCGGTCAAGCCGACCAAGCCCTTCAAGGACGCCATCGCGGGCATGCCGCTCTCGAGCTGAGCGCGGCCTGGCAGCCGGCCGCCGTCACCGGGGGGTGAACGTCGGCGGCGGCTGCCCCGGAGCGCAAGCGCAAGTCCTCGCCTGCTCGCAGCACCATCGCGACCCCGACGTGACCCCCGAGGCATCCGGCGAAATGCCGCCGGACATCGTTTCCTGTCGCGGCCGGCGGCTATCGCTGGTCCGGCGCTCACGCAAGCGCCTGCAACCAGGCGTTGCATTCTCAGCGCGCATCATCTGCTTGGATCGGTGGCGGGATCAACTCGGCCAAGCCGGCGTTACCGTGCGATGCAGAGCAGAACACCAGGCAACACCACCGGCGGCCGGCGAGACCCTGGGGGATCTGGGCCGCCGATCAGTTGGACGGCGCGACCGGCCTTCTCTTCGAGCAGGCGATGGCGCAGACCCGCATGGCGGTCTGCCTGACCGACCCCACGCGCGAAGACAACCCGATCATCTTCGCCAACCGCGCCTTCTTCGCGCTGACCGGCTACAGTCCGGAAGAAGTGATCGGCAAGAACTGTCGCTTCCTCCAGGGTCCCGACACCGACCCCGAAGCCATCGAACGGCTCCGGCGCGGGATCGCTGACGAGGATGTCTGCATCGTCGAGATACTGAACTATCGCAAGGACGGCACGCCATTCTGGAACGCCCTGCATCTCGGCCCGATCTACCGCGACGACGGCCAGCTCCTCTACTATTTCGGCTCGCAGTGGAACGTCAGCGACGTCTATGCGGCGCGCGCCGAGGAGCAGCACGCGCGGCTGCTCGCGCGCGAGCTGTCGCACCGCGTCAAGAACATGTTCTCCGTCATCAACGCCGTCGTCTCGCTGACCGCCCGGCACGAGCGCGCTCCCTGGATCGCCGCGAAGGTCAACGATCGCATCAGCGCGCTGGGGCGCGCTTACGAAGCGACGCTCGACGATCCGCGCCGTCGCAGGGTGGTGCTTTCCGACGTGATCCGGATGGTGCTCGAGCCTTACACGACGGCCGACGACCCGGACCGCATCCGGATTGAAGGACCCCGGGTCCTGCTCGATCCGAACACGGTCTCGATGCTGGGCCTGACGCTGCACGAGCTCGCCACCAGCTCGGTCCGGCAGGGCGCTCTTCACGACGGGGCCGGCCGCGTCTCGATCAGCTGGTCGCTGACCGGCGAACGCCCGAACACCGGGCTCGCGCTCAACTGGAGGGAGCGCGGCGGGCCTTATGGCGCCCTGGCGGCGGCCGAGTTCGGCTCGGGCATCGCCGACATGCTGATCCGGGGAACCAATGGCGAGTTGCGCACGGAGCGCACGGTCGACGGTCTCTGGGCGACGATGCGCATTCCCCTCGTCACCCAGGAGGAGCCGCCGCCCGGTATCCAGTACACCGGCGGCGGAGACGCGCGCGACGGCGACCTCGCGGGACGCAAGATCCTCGTGCTCGAGGACGAGGCGTTGATCGCGCTCGAGCTTCAGATCGCGCTGGAGGAGGCCGGATCGGCCGTCGAGCTGGCCATGACCGCCGAGACCGCGCTCTCGATGCTCGAGCAGCACGTCTTCGACGCCGCCGTGCTCGACGTCAACCTCGGCCACAACAGCACCTGCGCCGAGGTCGCCGAGCGGCTGCGCGAGATGGGCGCGCCGTTCGTCGTCCACTCGGGCGATCTGCGCCGGCATGGCGAACTGGTCGAGACACTGTCCGCGCCGGTGGTGGCGAAACCCGCGCCGACGGGCGAGATCATCCGCAGGCTCGCCGAGCTGCTGCGCAACGCGCGGTCCAATGGCGGCTGAGACGCGCCGGGCCCGCGCGTCAGCCCAGCTTCACCAGGACGTGGCGGACGACCGTGTAGTCCTCGAGCGCATACATGCTCATGTCCTTGCCATAGCCGGACTGCTTCAGCCCGCCAATGCGGCATCTCGTTGACCAGCATGAAATGCGTGTTGATCCAGGTGCAGCCATAGCGCAGCCGCGCCGCCGGCGCCATGCCGCGCGCGATGTCTTTCGTCCAGACCGATGAGGCCAGGCCATAGGGGCTGTCGTTCGCCCACTCGACCGCCTGCTCGACATCCGAAAAGGGCGTGACCGAGATCACCGGGCCAAACACCTCGCGCCGCACGATCTCGTCCTCCTGGCGCGCGCCGGCGATGACCGTCGGCTGGAAATAGAAGCCATGGCTGCCCGGCGCGCCGCCCGTGGTGACCTCGACATGGCTCAGCTCCCGCGCGCGCTCGACGAACCCCGCCACGCGCTCGCGCTGCCTGGCCGAGATCAGCGGCCCGATCTGGTTGATACCGTCGTCCTCCTGGTCGTAGCGGACCGACCCGGCCGCCGAGGTCAGCTCGGCCACCAGCCGGTCATAGACCTTGGAGCCTGCATCGACCCGGCAGGCCGCCGTGCAATCCTGCCCGGCATTGTAGTAGCCGAACATCTTCAGCCCGGCGACCGCCTCGCCAAGGTCCGCGTCGTCGAAGACCACCACCGGCGCCTCGTCGGCCAGGATCCGCGCCAGCTTCAGCGCGGTCAGCGGCGTCTGCTTGCTGGGCTTGAACACCACCGTGTTGCCGCCGCCGAGCGCCGGGGCCAGCTTCCAGGCAATCATCATCAGCGGATAGTTCCAGGGCGCGATCGAGCCCACCACGCCCACCGGATCGCGCCGGACCATGCTGGTGAAGCCCGCCATGTACTCGCCCGCCGCCGCGCGACACCTTCCCGCAGGCGCCCGAGAGCTGGAACGTCTCTTCAAGCCGATGGAGCTGCCCGACGGCAAGCCGAACGAGGGGCGCGTGCAAACCCTATGTCGGGCCGATCCACATCGCCGACGCCGCGCTCTACCTGATGACGCACAAGCCCGAGCTGGCATCCAATCGCCCTATGCGCTGAACGCCGGCCAGTACGCGACCGCGCTCGACCTGCTGCGTCAGCAGCGCAAGCTGGTCAGCCGCTATTGGCGCGACGCCATCATCCAGATCGACGAATTTGCTGGCATGCGTCGCGGCGGGGCTTGCGGCCGGGCCCCGGGCGATGGACCATCGCGGCGGTGCAGCATTCCGCCGGCACGAGGGGGCAATGGCCAGAAACAAACCGTCGCGGCGCACCGCCAAGCAGGAAAAGAGCGTGAACATCGCGCTGCAGGGCGGCGGCGCGCATGGCGCCTTCACCTGGGGCGTGCTCGACAAGCTGTTCGAGGACGACCGGCTGTGGATCGAGGCGATCTCGGGCACCTCGGCCGGCGCCATGAACGCGGTCGTCGCGGCGCAGGGCATGTACGAGGACGGCGCCGATGGCGCGCGCCGGCGCCTGCACGAGTTCTGGGAGGCGACGAGCTGCGCCGCGCGGTCGAGCCCCATCCAGCGCTCGGTCTGGGCGCATCTGACCGGGTCCTGGTCGCTCGAGACCTCGCCCGCTTATCTCTACTTCGACCTGCTGCAGCGGGTCGCCTCGCCTTACGACCTGAACCTGCTCGACGTGAACCCGCTGCGCGATCTGGTCGACAAGATCGTCGACTTCGACAAGGTCCGCGACTGCACCGATATGGGCATCTACATCGCCGCGACGAATGTGGAAACGGGCCGCGTCCGCATCTTCGAGCGCAACGAGATCTCGATCGACGTGGTGATGGCCTCGGCCTGCCTGCCCTACATCTACAAGGCCGTCGAGATCCAAGGAAAGCCCTACTGGGACGGCGGCTTCGCCGGCAACCCGCCGCTGTTCCCCTTCTTCTACAACAGCCCGGCGAACGACATCGTCATCGTCCAGATCAACCCGATCGTCCGTCCCGGCACGCCGCGCAGCGCGCACGAGATCATGAATCGCGTCAACGAGATCACCTTCAACAGCGCGCTGATGTACGAGCTGCGCGCCATCGACTTCGTCCGGCGGCTGCTCGACAACGGCAAGCTGCAGCCTGACGAGTACCGCCGGATGCACATCCACATGATCGAGGCGCGCAAGAAGATGCGCCCGCTCGACGCCTCGTCCAAGCTCAATGCCGAATGGGCTTTTCTGCGCTATCTCTTCGATATCGGGCGGCACGCGGCGGCGCGCTGGCTCGGCCGGCACTACGACAGCCTCGGCTCGCGCTCGACCGTCGACGTGCGCAAGATGTTCCAGGGCTTCGGCGAGCTGCCCGTCGAGTGACGGCAGCCGCCCAGCCCCCCGGCGCCGCCCCGACTTACCCCCGACCCACCCCCGGCTCACCCCCGGCGCAGCACCTGCCGACCGCCGACCCAGACGGCGCGAACCTCGGGCCAGTCGCCCGAGGGATCGACGAGCACGACATCGGCCCGCAGCCCCGGCGCGAGGCGGCCGCGGTCGGTCAGCCCGGCCGCCTCCGCCGCATGCGCCGAAACCAGCGCCCAGGCCTGCGCGAGCTCCAGCCCATGTCGCCGCGCCAGCAGGAAGGGCGCGACCAGCGGTGCGGGATAGTAGTAGTCCGAGGTCAGCACGGTGCACTCGCCGGCCAAGATCGCCTCGGCCGCAGGGAGCGCATTGTTGTGGCTGCCGCCGCGCAGCACGTTCGGCGCGCCCAGGATGACGTGCTCGCCCGCCGCGCGCGCGGCCCGCGCGGTCGCGGCCGTCATCGGGAACTCTGACGCGCGGGCGCCGAGCGCGCGATAGGCGGCCCGCATCTCGGGCGAGGTCTCGTCATGCGCCAGCAGCACGGCGCCGGCGCGCCGCGCGATCTCGGCCACGCGGGCGATGTCCGGCCAAACCTCGCCGCGCCGCTCCCACAGGCCTTCGGCCAGGGCACGATAGGCATCGGGGGTGACCTCGGCGCGGGCCGCCAGCTTGCCGATCTTCCGCGCCATGAAGCCGTTGCCGATCAGCGGCGTCAGATGGTCGTTGAAGGCGAGGATCGCGTGCGGCTCCTCCTCCAGCCAACCGCCGATCGCGTCGATCGCCTCGGCCATGAACGGCTCCCAGCGGATGTGGAGCAGCGTGTCGGCCCCGAGCCGCGGGCGAACGGCGCGCAGCGCCCGGACGAAATCGTGCCCCGCCTCCAGGCTGCGCAGCCCCGGCTCCCAGCTGACCGAAAGCCCGTGAAAGGCCGTCGTGATGCCGTTGGCGACGAGCTGGCGATCCGTCTCCAGCAGCGCGATGCCGAGGTCGAAGTCCACCCCCGGCCGCGGCATGATTTGCCGCTCGAACGCGTCGCCATGGATGTCGACGATCCCCGGCAGGACCAGCAGCCCCCGCGCATCGACGCGCTCGGCCCCTGGCGCCCTTTCGACGACGACCCCGTCGGCCAGGCACAGATCGCGCGCTTCGAAGCCCTGCGCGCCGAGAACCTCGCCGCCCTCTATCCTGACCGGCCGCATCGGTCCTCCATCGCGCAAGATCGCCGGCAGCCTCCTCCAGCCCGCTTTACGCCGGCTCAGATATCAAAGCTTCGGCCGCGCCACTCCGCCTGTTCGCCGCGCCGTGCCGCAAGCAGCGCCTGCCACTGGATCGCCAGCACCACAGCCATGCCGACGGGGTGCAGCAGAACGCCCAGCGGCGACTGCCCGACGCGCGCCGCCAGCACCGCGCGCGGCGCCCCAGACCAGCGCCACCGCCAGCGCGGCGAGCCCAGTGGCCGGCGCCTCGCCAGCCATCATCGCCAGCGGCAAGAGAATGAACGGCAGCACGTGGCCGCCGCCCAGCAGAACGGTCCAGACGGGCAGCGCCACTGGTGTCGCCATGCCCTCGGTCGCGTTCTTGGCGAAGCCGCGCCAGACCTCGTCCCAGCCGGCATACATGCGGCAGTTCGCCAGCGTCGATGCGTCGAACAGGTCCGTCCGCGTACCCCGCCCGGCGGAACAGGCGCGGCAGCATGAGGCCGTCATGCCGGGTCTCGCGGATCGCCGCGTGCCCGCCGGCCGCCCGATAGGCCTCGCGCCGGACGGCGATCAGCTGGCCACATCCCGCCGCAAGACCCGTCGCGCGCGAGAACAGGCGCGCCAAGGGCAAGCGGCAGATAGCCCATCAGCAAAACGTGGATCTGCGGGATCACCAGCGTCTCGGCGAGCGTCTCGGTCTCCTGCCGCGGGAAGCCGCTGGCGAGCTCCAGCTTGCGCCGCTCCAGCGCCGCCGCAAGCCGCGCCAGCGCCGTCGGGCGCAGCCGGACGTCGGCGTCGACGAAGACCATCACCTCGTGCCGGGCGTTCTGCGACAGCACCCAGCAGGCGTGCTGCTTGCCGTTCCAGCCGGCGGGCAGCCCCGGCCCGCGCAGCAGCCGCACGCGCCGGTCGCGCGCCGCCCAGGCGCGCACCTTGGCGTCCGTGCCGTCGGTCGAGCCATCGTCGAGCACCACCACCTCAAGCTCGACGCCCTCGCTCGCCAAGGCCGCGCCGAGCGCACCGTCAATGTTCCCGGCCTCGTCGCGCGCCGGCAGCAGCAGCGACACGGCCGGCCGCGCCGCCCCGCGTGGCCGGGGCGGCGCACGGAAGGCCAACAGGTTCACCAAGGTCAGAACGGCGTAGAGGCCGGCCAGCGCAACCGCCGCGTGGGAGAGCGCATCCAGCATCACCGCTCCTCAGGCCGGCTCTGGGGTTGGTTCTCAGGCCGGCTCTCCGCCCCGTTCTCGGGCAGGTGCTCGGGCCGGAAGCGCTCGCCGCGCAACGCCGCGCGCGCCCGGCGGCCCAGGTCATAGACGCCGCCGATGCCGGCGCTGCCCTCCAGCACCGTCGCAAAGCGCGCCGGATCGCGCGCCAGGGCGTCTTCGGCCAGCCTGTCCATCGTCTCGGTCAACGCCATCTCCAGCCCGTCCGGCTCTCGCTGCGGCCGGCCGAAGCGGGCCAGTGCCTCGGGCGACTTCTCCGTCCAGAACGGATACTCGACCGCCAGCGGCAGCGCGACCGCGCCAGGCACCCGCCGCAACAGCCTCGCCACTCCCGGACGCACCCCGATCGGCCGCTCGCGCGGGTCCGAGAACCGCCCCTGCGCCGTCACCCAAAGCATCCGCCTGGGATCGGCAAGGATGCCGGCGCCCACCGACAGGAACTCCGCCGCACCGCCTCGGGTGCCCGGCTCGATGCCGAAGATCCCGATCCGCCGCATGAAGCGATACTGCTCGCAGCATCCTGGCCTCGATCGGCCCGTAATGCTCGCGATCGCCGAACAGCCGGACGCCCAGCACGGCAAAGAGCGCCGGATCCCACCAGGAGGGGTGGTTCGTGTAGACGATCAGCGGCGCCTCGCGCGGCAGCTCCGGCACGCCCGGGCGTGCCAGCCGCAGCTTGTGGAAGCTGCGCTGCATCTGGCGCCGCATCATCCGCTCGAAAAAGCGGCAGAACACCGGCGAGCGCGCCCGAACGACCTCCGGCTCGGCGTGATTGGCGGCCTCGGCGCGCCCGGGCGTCATATCAGGCGACGGCCTCGCTCGGCCGCACATCCTCGACCTCGGCCGGCGCCGCACCGCCGACGTCGCGGTCCAGCGTGTCGGCGGCGATCCAGCCAGACATCAGCGCCATCGGCATGCCCGGCCCCGGATGCGCCGAGCCGCCGGCAAGGTAGAGCCCGCGCACCTGCCGGCTGCGATTGCCCGGCTTGAACGCGCCGTGCACCCGGCCATGGCTGACCAGCCCGTAGATTGCGCCGTCCAGCACCTTGTAGCGGTCGTGGATGTCCTGCGGCGTCAGCACCCGCTCGACCCGGATGCGCTCCTCGATGTCCTCCATGCCGGCCGTGCGCTTCAGCTTGTCGAGGATCGTCTGCCGATAGCTCCGGCAACATGCGCGACCAGTCGTGGTGCGGCCGCAGATAGGGCGTGTGCACCAGCACGTAGAGCGCCTCGCCGCCCTCTGGCGCGACCCCGGGCTCGGTGCGCGCCGGCGCCGCCAGGTAGGCCGTCGGATCGGGCGCCGGCTCGCCCCGCTTGTAGATCGCGTCAAACTCCTCCTCGGGGTCGCGCGAGAAGACGAAGTTGTGGTGCGCCAGGTGCTCATAGGCCCGGTCGAGCCCCAGATAGAGCACCACGCCCGAACACGCCGCCTCGCGATTCCGCCCGCGGCGAAAGCTCTCCCAGGCCGCGCCGCCCACCAGCTCGCGATAGGTGCGCACCGAATCCATGTTCGAGACGATCTGGTCGAAGGCCAGCCGCTCGCCCCCGGCGATCTCGACGCCCGTGGCGCGCCCGTTCTCGACGACGATCCGCGTCACGTCCGTGCCGGGGCGGATGCGGACGCCCAACCCTTCGGCCAGCCGCGCCAGCGCCTGCGGCACCGCGCGCGTGCCGCCCATCGGGTACCAGACGCCCTCGCCCACCTGCATATGCGCGATGCCGCACAGCACGGCCGGCGAGGCGAAGGGCGACGAGCCGACATACTGGATGAAGTGCTCCAGCATCTGCGCGACGCGGCCGTCCCTGACGCTGGCGCGGATCTGCCCCGCGACGCTGCGGTGCATGCGCAGCGCCAGCACGTCCTTCAGCGTCGCCCAGGACATCTTGCCGTCCATCGTGTCCCGCAGGTCCTCGACGGACTTCCAGAAGAAGAACCGGTCCGAGATGCCGCTCAGCCGCTCGGCAACGCCCAGGAACTCGGCATAGCCCGGCCCGCTGCCCGGCGCGAACGCTCTCCAGCTCCTTGCGCATGGCGCCCGCGTCCTCGCGCAGGTCCAGCACCGAGCCGTCCTCGAAGAAGCAGCGCCATTGCGGGTCGAGACGCACCAGCTCCAGCTCGTCCTCCAGCCGCCGCCCGGCCTCGCCGAAGATGCGCGCGAGCACGCGCGGCACCGTCAGGATGGTCGGCCCCATGTCGAACCGATAGCCGCCCTCCTCCAGCACCGCCGCCTTGCCGCCCAGCCAGGCGTTCTTCTCGAACAGCGTCACCCGATGCCCGCGCGCCGCCAGCGTGCAGGCCGCGGCCAGCCCGCCGAGGCCGCCGCCGATGATGCCGATCCCGTTGCTGGCCCCGCTCATTCGGCCGCCTCCACCAGCGCCGGTTCCGGCACGCGCCGCTCGTCGAGCCCCAGATCCTCGGCCACCAGCTTGCTCGCAATGTCGGCGGACAGGAAGATCGTCGGCAGACCGCTGCCCGGATGCGTCCCGCCGCCCGTCAGGTAGACGCCGTCCAGATCCTCGAACCGGTTGCGCGGACGGTTGTGCAGCATCTGGCCCAGATTGTGCGCCAGGTTGAACGTCGCGCCACGATAGATTGACAGGTCCCGCTCCCAATCCTTGGGCGTCACCATCTTCTCCGTGCGGATCCGGCGCTCGACGTCCTTGATCCCCATCTGCTCCAACCGCTGCAGGATTCGCGCCCGGTAAGCCGGCGCGATCGCGTCCCAGTCGACGCCGCCCTCCAGATTGCCCACGGGCGCCAGCACGTAGAGCGTGCTGCACCCGTCCGGCGCCAGAGTCGGGTCGGTGATACTTGCGTTCTGGACGTAGATCGTCGGGTCCTCGGGCGCCAGCCCGGCATCGATCTCGGCGATGTTCTTGGCGTAGTCTTGCGTGAGAAAGATCGTGTGGTGGTGCAGGTGATCGAACCGCCCCTCCAGCCCCAGGAACAGCATGAAGGTCGAGCACGAGAACCGCTTCTTCTCGATGCGCGCATCCGTCCAGCGCCGCCGCAGCCGGTCCGGCACCAGGTTCCGCATTGCATGCGCGAAATCGGCGTTCACCACGACCGCGTCGGCGTAATAGTCGCCCTGCGCCGTGCGCGCGCCGATGGCGCGCCGCCCCTCGAACAGCAGCTCCTCGATCGGCTCGGACAGCCTGATCTCGACGCCCACCTCGCGCGCCACCCGCGCCATGGCGCGTGTCAGGGCGTTGCAGCCGCCCGTCGGGTGGAAGACGCCGTGCCCGTACTCGATATGCGCCACGATGGTAAACAGGCTCGGGCATTTGAACGGCGACATGCCCAGGTATTTCGACTGGAACGAGAAGGCCAGCCGCACGTCGGGATGCTTGAACCAGCGCTTCAAATCCTGGTCCACCGTCAGCCACGGCCTGAACAGCGGCAACGCCCGGAAGATGTCGCGCGCCACCATCGACTGCGGCCCGAAGAACGGCCGCTGCAGGATCGGGCTGAACACCTCGAACTTGGCGCGGTTCTCGGCGATGTAGCCCGGCACGTTGCGCGCATCCTCGGGCGAGATCTTCGCCACCTCCGCCTGCAGCCGCGCCAGGTCGGGGGTCGCCTCGAAGGTGACGCCGCTCTCGAACTGCAGCCGGTACATCGGGTCGAGCCGGGTCAGCTCGACCTCGTCCTCCAGCCGCCGCCCGCACGCCTTGAAGATCTCGTCGAGCACCTGCGGGTAGAGGAAGAAGGTCGGACCCAGATCGAAGGTGAACCCGTCCTGCACCACGGACGAGGACCGCCCGCCGACCTGGTCGCGCCGCTCCAGCACCGTCACCTCGGCCCCGGCCGCGGCCAGCAGCATCGCCGAGGCCAGCCCGCCGGGGCCGGCCCCAGCGATGACGACGTGCGGCTTATCGGCCCCGAGCCGCCGCGAGCGGCCGAAGCGTGGCATCTTGTTCATCCGTCCTCCAAGGCTTCAGAAATACCGCATGGACAGCGTCAGCGACGCGCCATTCTGGCCGATCTCGACCGCAGCGTCGGAAAAGCGCGGCGGCCCCATCCGCATGGGTGCATCCCGGCTGAAGGCGATGCCCTCGCGCGGCATGCCGATCAGGTTCCGGTCCAGCTCGGAATTGTCGTTCTCGTCGTGGAACGCCTGGACGGCGTACTGCCCGGGCGGCACACCGCCGACCAGGATATCGGCGGCGCCGGCGTGCGCCTTGACGCGGGCGTTGTGCCGACAGTGCGCGCTCAGGAAATCGTCCGGCGTGCACACCGCCACCAGCACGCTTCCCTGATCATTGCGGATGTTTTCGACGTGCACGACCACATCCTCGGCGGAAGCCGGCGCAGCGGCCAGCAGCGCAGCCAGCACGACTCCGCTCCGTCCCAGGCGTTTGGCCATCTTTTTTCGTTTCCTTCACTGTCCGGCAGGTGGACATAGAGCACGCGCAACCCACGTCGAGGGTCCAGCCATAGCACGCTTTGTTCCCGCATGTTCCGGGCGTCGGGTGCAAGGGCGCACAAGGAAGCAGCCGTGCCGCGGATTGTCGTTGCTCTGGAGGACTGGATGCGGTGCGCTGCGCGTGGCCCGGGGCAAGAAACGGGGCGATCGCAGCTGGACCCGGCCGTGAAGCTGACCGTCAACGGCGTCGCGCACGAGATCGCGTCCGATCCGGAGACCCCGCTTCTCTGGGTGCTGCGCGACGAGCTCGGCCTGACCGGCAGCAAGTTCGGCTGCGGTATCGCCGCCTGCGGCGCCTGCACCGTGCGGATCGATGGCGAGGCCCAGCCCTCCTGCACGCTGCCGGTCGGCGCCGTGGCGGGCGCCGTGACCACGATCGAGGGTGTCGGCGCCAGCGCGACGGGTCTCGCCGTCCAGCGGGCCTGGGTCGAGCACCAGGTCGCCCAGTGCGGCTATTGCCAGCCGGGCCAGGTGATGGCGGCGACGGCGTTGCTCTCGGCCGCGCGCGCGCCGACGGATGCCGAGATCGACGCCGCCATGTCCGGCAATCTCTGCCGCTGCGGCACTTATCCGCGCATCCGCGCGGCGATCCACGCCGCCGCCGCCCGGCTGCGCGAGGTCTGAGGGTGCGCCGCCGCGCCTTCCTGCTCGGCTCGGCCGCCATCGCCGGCGGCGTCGCCATAGGCTTCGTCGGCGGCTGGTGGGCGACGCGGCCGCCCGGCAACCCGCTTCGCCCCGGCGACCGGGCGAGGCCACGCTGAACCCTTATGTGCTCGTCACGCGCGAAGGCGTCTCGATCGTGACGCCGCGCGCCGAGATGGGCCAGGGCGTGCAGACGACGCTGGCGGCACTGGTCGCCGAGGAGATGGACCTCGACTGGACCGAGGTCCGCGCCATCCACGGGCCGGCCTCGGTCGCCTATGCGAACGCCAAGGTGATCGCCGCAGGGCCTGCCCTTTCCCAGCTGGCAGCAGAGCTTCGCCAGGAGCGCGGCGACGCGGCGCCATGGAGATCGGCGCGCGGCTGATGCGCATGCAGCTGACCGGCGGCTCGACCTCGATCCTGGACGGCTTCGAGAAGATGCGCCAGGCCGGCGCCGCCGCCCGCGCGGTGCTGGTCGAGGCCGCCGCGCAGCGCCTCGGCCTGCCGGCGGCCGGGCTGCGCACCGAGGCGGGCGCCGTCTCGCGCCGGATGGCACGCGGCTGGCCTACCCGAGCTGGCCGAGGCCGCCGCGCTGATCGAGCCGCCCGCCGACCCGGTCCTGAAGCCGCGCGCCGAATGGCGGCTGCTCGGGCCGCTCGCTGCCCCGGCTCGACATGGCCGGCCAAGGTCGACGGCACGGCCGACCTTCGGCATCGACGTCCGCCTGCCCGGCATGGTCTACGCCGCCGTTCGCGCCAACCCGCATCTCGGCGGCGCGGCTGCTCTCCTTCGACGCCAGCCGCCGCCGAGCGGATGCCGGGCGTCTCGCGCGTACTGCGCATCGGCGACGCCGTCGCCGCGGTGGCGCGCAACACATGGGCGGCCATGCAGGCGGTCGAGGCCGTCGAG
Organism: uncultured Alphaproteobacteria bacterium; assembly: GCA_963822985.1. Classification (GTDB taxonomy): domain Bacteria; phylum Pseudomonadota; class Alphaproteobacteria; order Rhodobacterales; family Rhodobacteraceae; genus Thermohalobaculum. The sequence goes on from CAWGJU010000010.1 coordinate 556,151, forward strand.
GTCGATTGGGGCCCGGCGCCCTACCCGCCCGACACCGAGGCGATCTTCGCCCGCATCGCCGCTGCCTTCGACCAGGCGCCGCAGCTGGCGCTGCGCGACGATGGCGACGCCGAAGCCGCGCTTTCGGACGAAGGGCGTGCTGCGCGCCGAGTACCGCGCGCCCTATCTCGCGCACGCGACGATGGAGCCGATGACCGCCACCGCCCTCTTGCGCGACGGCCGGCTGACGGTCTGGACCGGCACCCAGGCGCCGACGAACCTGCGCGACCAGGCCGCGGCCCTCGCCGGGATCGGCGCGGCGGCGATCGATGTCGAGACGACCTTTCTCGGCGGCGGCTTCGGCCGGCGCTTCGAGACCGACGCGCCGCTCCAGGCCGTGCGCCTCGCGCTCGCCATGCCGGGCACGCCCGTCAAGCTGACCTGGAGCCGGGAAGAGGACATCCGCCACGATTTCTACCGGCCGGGCGCGGTCGCCCGCATGGCCGGCCTGCCCGGCCCGGTGGTGCCGCAGGCGCTCTCGATCGCGATCGCCGGCGCCTCGCTCAGCGCGACCCAGCTCAAGCGCCAGGCTGGCATCGCGCCCGCCGGGGCCGGACACGCTTCCTCGTCGAGGGCGCCTTCGACCGCCCTACGCCATCCCGCATTTCCGCGTCGCCGGCCATGTCAGCGACGTCGAGGTGCCGGTCGGCTTCTGGCGGTCGGTCGGCTACTCGCACAACGCGTTCTTCCTCGAGAGCTTCCTCGACGAGCTCGCCCATGCCGCCGGCCTCGACCCGGTCGAGACGCGCCTGCGCCTGCTGCGCGACACGCATCCGCCCGTCGGCCGCCGTGGTGGCGGCCGTCGCCCGGATGGCCGGCTGGGGCGACCCGCTGCCGCCCGACCGCGCCCGGGGCGTCGCCTTCTGCCTGAGCTATGGCACGCCGACGGCGCAGATCGTCCAGATCGCCCGGACGGATCGCGGCATCGCCGTCGAAAAGGTCTGGTGCGTCGCAGGACGTCGGCACGGCGCTCGACCCGCGCAACATCGAGGCGCAGATCCAGTCGGGCATCGTCTTCGGCCTCTCGGCCGCGATCATGGGCGAGATCACCTTCGCGGGGCGGCGCCGTCGAGCAGTCGAACTTCCACGACTACGAGGCGCTGCGCATGAACCAGTGCCCGTCCATCGAGACCCGCATCCTGCAGAGCGGCGGTCTCGGCGGCGTCGGCGAGCCCGGCACGCCGCCGGTCGCCCCGGCGCTCGGCAACGCCATCTTCGCCCTCAGCGGCCAGCGGATCCGCGAGCTCCCCTTCCGCCGCTCGGTCGAATTCGCCGCGTGAGACGCATGGGATTGCACAAGTGCAGATCTCGTTAAGCAAAGGTTAGCCAAGGATCCTTGCCGAACGTTTCGCCGAACTCTTTGACGAACAATTCAGCAAACGGCTGCTCGTAGGGTGGATGCCGACCCTCCCCTGTCCGGGCGACGCCGTCACAGCGTCTTCAGGTACTCCACCAGCGCGTTCTTCTCCTCGTCCGGCAGCTCGGTGCCGTAGAGGTGCCCGCCATTGCCCTCGCCGCGCAGCGCCGTGTCGAACCGGTGCAGCCGGTGCTCCGGGCAATCGTCGTCAGGCGCCGTGCTGCGAAAGCCCACGCCAGCCGGGTCATAGATGTCGCAGCCGCGCCAGAACGTCGTCGGCCGCTGCGGCGGCGGCATCAGCAGCGCCCGCAAGCGTCGGCACCGAGCCGTTGTGCAGATAGGGCGCGCGCAGCCAGATGCCGTCGAGCGGCTGGTTGGCATAGCCCACATCCTTGACCATGTGCTTGCGCTTGACGCCGATCTCCTCGGCCCGCGCATTCGTCGCGTCGGCATGCGCTTGGCTCCAGGTGTCGAAGCGCTCGCGGTCCGTGCCGATCTCGTCGATCGGCACCGTGCGCCCGAAATACGCCGCCGCCAGGCTCGTGGCACGCCGCGCATTCGGCCTGCCAGACCGCTTTCCCCTGCTGGGCCAGTGCCTTGTCGATGGGGAACGGATAGGGCGGCGGCTGCTTGGCTCGCAGGTATTCGCGCGTCTCCTCCATCAGCGCCGTCACCTCGTCGGGCGGCGCGCCGAGGCCGAGCGCCGAGTCGATGTAGACGGCCAGCGGGTCCTGCGTCTCGCCCGCCCAGTTCATCGAGGTGTTCTCGCGCAGGGTCGGCGTTCCAGATCGACGGGAAGTCGGCATTGTCGACCGTGCCGTCATCCGGCAGCCGGATCAGGTTGAACTTGGTCAGGTTGAACGGCCCGTCCCGCCCCGGCCCCCAGGCCGGACGGTCGTGCGCATGCATCCAGGCAAAGTCCGCCGCCTGCTCCAGCACGCGCTTTTTCGCAAGCGGGATAATGAGATAGCGATAGATCAGCTTGTCGTCCCAGCCGAGGTCGAAGTTCCGCTCCATCTCGGGCAGCATGCCGTCGCCCGACCAGCGCGGGTCGTTCGCTGCCGCCTCGAGAAAGTCGAGGAACGCCATGACATTCGGTCGTGTGCGAGGGCCCGGTCGGCACGATCACCGGGTCGGCGTCGGGCGCCACGCGATAGCTGGCCGCGTGGCAGACGGCGCAGGTCTGCGTCACGCGCGGGAAGCCGACTGTCTTTTTCGAGAAGCCGACGGGCATCTCGCGCCCTTCCTCCCAGGGGATGCCGAAGGCGCGATAGCCGCCCGGCCCCGGCATCAGGTCTGCGAAGACGCGCGGCAGGACATGGAACATCGGATAGGGCACGCCCAGCTCCCACTCCGCCCCCAGCGAGCCATATTTGAAACGCTCCTCGGCCGGGTCGGCGCAGAGCACGGCGCGGCGCGCCGGCTCGACATCGCCGCAGATCTCCTGCGGCACCTCGCGGAAGAACTTGGTCCAGGCATAGGCGCCGCCGGCGGCACCGATGCACCAGCAACGCCACGAAAGCCACGGCGATCTTGCGCCACAGACCGGTCCCGGTCTCTTCAGCGGGATGCTCGGTCACAGCCGAGCCTCCTAGAAGGTCTTGAGGTACTCGATCAGCGCCAGCTTGTCGGCCTCGGCCAGGTCGGTGCCGTAGAGATGGCCCTGGTTGCCGTTGCCGGGGCAGAGGCCGGACGGGACAGGTGCCGTTCATCTCCGGCACACCGGCCGGGCAGTCGGCCGCGCCGTCGGCATGGGCGACGTAGCAGAACAGGCGCGCCCGCTCGGCCGGCGCGATCTTGCGCCGGCTCCCAGACGAAGCCGAGCGCGTCGGGGTCATAGACGTCATAGCCGCGCAGAAAGGCCTTCGGCCGCTCCTCCGGCGGCGCCAGCAGGGCCCGGATCGTCGGCACCGAGCCGTTGTGCAGATAGGGCGCGCGCAGCCACAGCCCGTCGAGCGGCGCGTTGGCATAGCCGTCGCGTCTTGCGGAACGCCTGGAAGCGCTCGTCGCCATAGCCGGCGTAGAGCACGTTCTGGTTGACCGCAACGATCGTGCGTGTAGTTGTCGAGCCGCGCCCGGTCGGTGCCGATACTGGTCGATCTGCGTCACCTTGCCGACCTCGGCGCCGGCGAAGTCGCGCCCGCTCGCGCCGTGGCAATGGGCGCAATGCGCGGCGTAGATCGGCGCCCCGGCCTCGGCCAGCGCCGGCATCGAAGCGGTCCGGGAACAGCGTCGGTGAAGCGCGGCGGCTCGGCGATGTCGAGCCAGGCCTCGATCCGCGCCAGCGACGCGCGGTCGAGCAGCGGCGGCGTCGCGCCCGTGCCGAAGGCGGCCGAGCGGTTGCGCTCCTCGACCTTGTCGTTGTTGCCGTCCCAATGCAGCTGCATGCCGCGCTTGGGCGCCTGCATCCAGACCGAGGGGAAGTCGACGACGCCGATCCGCTCGCGCTCGGGCAGGCTGTCGAAATCCCAGTTCAGCAGCGCCTTGGCCGGGTTGAACGTGTCGAAGCGGCCCGGGCCGAAGGTCGGCTCGTGCGCGACGAAGTCGAAGCGGTCGACGATCGAGAGCAGGCGCTCGCGCACGATGGCGACGCCGACCAGCTTCAGCGCCAGCCGGTTGATCCAGGTCGATGTCGATGCCGCGCGCGTCCATCTCGGCGACGAAGCGCTGGCCGGTGAAGCGCTCGTCGATCGCGGCGGCCGCGAGGAAATCCTGGAAGGCCGAGAGGTCGACCGTGTTCGAGGGCATGCCCGCGACGATCATCGGCTCGGCGCCGGGCGCGGCGCGCACCTGCCCGGCATGGCAGCCGGCGCAGTTCAGGAAGATGCGGTCGATCCCCATATGGTTGCGCAGCGAGGTGCCGACCGGCCGGACGCGGCGCAGCTCGGGCGGCAGGTCTTGCGCCGGCTCGTAGAGAAAGCCGAAGGCGGCCCAGCCCTCGTCCTCGCGCCCCTTCGGCATCAGGTCGCGGAACAGGCGTCGGCATCGCCTGCCACATCGGAATAGGGGATGCCGAAATTGCGGTCGCCCCCGGTCGAGCCATATTTGAACTGCGCGACCGGGATCGGCGAACGCCTCGGCCTCGTCGGACGAGAGCCGCCAGGCGAAATAGCCGGCGCCGACGATCAGGGCGACGACGAGCACGACGCTGATCCGGACGAACTGCCGGCCAAGCCAGGCGAGGACGCGGCGCAGGCTAGCCATTCTCTGCCCCCGAGCAACTCGGCGATCAGCGACAGAAGGACCCGCCGGCGAAACGGCCCGGCCTCGAAGGTCGGATCGCCGGCGCGGACGCGCTTCTCCAGCGCGGCGAGAAGGGGCGAGAGGTCGTCGAATACCTCGAGGCGAAGCGTCGCGCCGTCCAGCGCCAGCGCGCCGACCCGCCTGCCGTCGGGCAGGCGCGGCGCCGGCCCTTGCGGAACCAGTGCGATCGTCTTCGACCGTGCTCGATCGCGATCCTTGCGGGGACGCTGCCGCCCCCGATCGCCAGCAGTCGAGCCGGCCGCTGCCGTCGGGGCGCAGGAAGCCCTCGGCACGGTCCGGCTGGTCGCCGCAGGCGAACCGTGTCTCGGCATCGGCCCCGACCGGAACCGTCTCGATGGTGCAGGCGAGGGACAAGGACGTGCCGGACGCGCCGCGGCCTTGCAGAAGCGCGTCCAGCCAGGCGTAGTCGCCTGGGCCGAGCATCGCCGCGATCTCGCGGGCCGCGGCGCCGAAGGCATCCGCGCCCGGCCGCCACAGCACGGCATGCGCACGAGGGGTTTCGGGATCCATCGGACCCGTCGGTTCGAGCACCGCCTCCGGCCTGGCCGTGTCGAAATCCACAAGCGGATTCCGGTTCGGCAGGTCCGGCGACACGGTCGAGAGCCCTTCGAGCCAGCGCCCGGCCGCATGATCGGCGAAGCCGGCCGATGCCTCGGTCTCGGGCGAGCGCCATTGGGCGCGGGCGCCGTTCAGCCCGTAGCGGAGGGCCGCCGAGAGCAGCGCAGCGCGGCAGGGCGCATCGGGGCAGCCTTCGGCCCAGAGCCGGTTCGCCACGGCGATGCGTGCCGCCCGGTCGGTCGCCGCGTCGAAGGCCTCGAGTTCGTCGACCGTCTGGCGCACGGGCACGCCCTCGAAGGACGGCGCCGAGCGCCGCGAGTCTGGCGCCGATGGCGGGATTGGCGTTGGTCTCGCTCCAGAGCGGCCGGGCGAAGATCGGCGCCTCGCCCTGGTGACAGCGAAGGCAGATGTCGCGCGAGACGGCGTCCGTGCGCCAGCCGGTCCGCGCACCGTAGCCGACGATCTCCTGGAAGGTGAAGCGGCCGGCGGCCTCGTCATAGCTGATCGCCTCGACCACCGCGGCGGCCGGCACATAGCCGAGGTAGAGCCGGTCAGCGAGCCGCGGCGCATCGGGTCCGCGCGCCCGGTCGCCCGCGACCGCCACGACGATGCGCGGCGAGCCGAAATAATCGGGAGCCGCCGAGTAGCGCTGCAGCGAACGGCCGAGCGGGATCAGCGCCGTCTTCACGGCGTCGGGACCGGCCTCGGCGCGCAGCCGTTCGAGCACCCGCTCGAACGGGAACGGCAGGCCGTCGGGAAAGACCGTGTCGAGGGCCGACCGCGCCGCGGGCGCCTCGGTCCCGGCGGTCTCGGCGGCAGCCTGGCCCATCCCCGCAGTCGCCAGCAGGGCGATCAGCGCGAGGGCGGAGAGGCGTCTCATCGCAGGGCGGCTTGGCGCTGTTGCTCGCCGGTCCAGCAATCCTCGGCGACCGGCTCGCCGGCCGCGAACGCCTCGAGCCCCGCCTCGGCGACCTCTGGATTGTAGAGCATGAAATTAAGGAGGAAGGCTTTCTTCAAATAGGCTCGGCCGAGATAGAAGCCGGGCCGGATCATCCTGATCTCGTCGCGGACCTGCAGGCCGTTGCGGCCGGCCAGCGCGTCAGGGTGCTCCTGATAGCCGGGCATCGTCTCGTTGTAGGCGTAGTCGATGATGATGGACTCGCGCCGCCCGTCGAGCAGGCTCTGCCCGCAGTAGAGCTTGGCGGGGAACAGCAGCCAGACATCCGTCGTCGGCAGGACGTAGGCGAGCGGGCCCTCGCGGGGCACCTCGGCCTTCTCCAGCACCGCGGGATCGTCGATCAGGTGGCGGAGCGGGCGGAAGTCCTCGATGAAGTTCCGCAGCTGCCGCTCGTCGCGGTAGAACATCTTGCCCTTCCAGAGCGCGCGTCCCGCGGCCTCGGCGGCTTCGATCTTGGCGGCCGCGACGCGGCCCTCGATGCCGCCAAGGATCTCCGACAGCCGCGGCGCCATGCTGTCGCCCCGCGAGAAGACGAGGTCCCCCTGATAGGGCCCGTCGGGGATCGGCCCGGCGGTGAGGCGCGCATAGAGCTGGTCGATCTTCTCCTGGCTGAGCGAGAGGATGTGCGCCGGCGTCAGCGAGGCGAGCTGGGCGCGTGTCAGCGGAAAGTCGTGCTCGACGCGCGCGAGGTCGACGCGGAAGGCCTTGGTCGGATCGTCGGGGTCGGCGATGCCCTCGGCCACTTCCGGCGCGAAGGGGATGTCGGTCGCCACGGGCTGCGGCCGCTCCTGCGAGATGGCCACCAGATAGCCATAGCCGGCGAGCCTGATGCCCCAGAGCGCGGCGACGGCGACCACCGCGAGAAGGACAACGGCGGCGACGATGCGGAGGAAGGTCTCCATGGCCAGTCCCCCTCAGAGCGTCGCGACGAAGGCGATCAGCGCCTTCTTCTGGCGCTCGCTCAGGCCTTCGCCGAACCGGTGCCCGGCATTCTCGACCCGCCCGAGCACGTTCGAGTAGAAGCGCTGGATGAAGCCGTCGCTGACCTCCAGCGTCCGCTCCTGGATGCGCTCGACGACCTCGTCCTCGCGCCCGACCGCGAGCTGGATCGCCGAGACCGGCACGTCGCCAAGCAGGGCCGCGCGGATCTTCACCAACCCCGCGGCCAGCTCGGCGCGTTGCTCGGGCGTCAGGCGGGTCTGATACTTGGCTTCGAACGTGTCATTGTCGCGCGCGACCAGCACCAGATCCTGGATCAAATCCTTGTAGCGCAACGAGTTCACGTCGACCGCGGGGAAGCCCGCGGGAATCCGCAGCTGCAGGCCGAGATCACGGTCGAGCAGCGTCACCTTGGGCGCAATGTCGATGACGATGTCCTTGTCGAGCACGAACATCTTGGGGATGCGCTTGTCGGGGTTCAGCAGCGCCTGCATAGACCCCTCGTAGAGCTTGAACCGACCCTGGACGCTCGGGTCATAGGCCCAGCAACCGGGCGCGCCGTCGGCCAGCGGCTTGCCCTTCGCGTCCACATAAGGCGAGGCGTAGAAGTCGAGCCTCGCATCCGACGGCTTGCCGCAGATCTCGGGTCCGATGGCGTTGTTGTGCATGAAGGGCGCGTGCGCCCAGGCGCTGAGCAGCGAGATGTTGCGGTAATAGCCGCGCCCGCCGGCCTTATCGACCTCAGGCAGCAAGGCGTCCACGGGCCGGGCATGCTGCGTCAGCGAGGCGTACTCGGCCCAGACGCGGCTCTGCATGTGGTTGGAGTGCAGCGCGCGCGCGACATAGGTGCCGATCTCCGAGGCGGGAACGACCTCGTCATTGCCCATCCAGTCGATGCGCAGCGTCGGGTCGGCCGGGTCGGTGGCGAGGAAATCGGCGTTCTCGTAAGGGCCCGGCTGGCTCGAATGACAACGGGCGCAGGTCTCGGCGAAGACCCGGCGGCCCTCTTCCACGGCGTCCTCGCCGAACTCCCGGTTCAGCTGGATCTCGAGATCCCGCGGCGAGTCGAGGCCACGGGCCTGCCAGAGATCGGTCGGCCGCGCCGTCAGGAAGAAGCTCTTCACATCGTCCAGCCGGTCCTCGATGGCCCGGAACGCGGCGCAGTCGCGCCGGCACTGGCCGACATCCATCGGCGTCTGGCCATAATTGCGTTGCGCCGGATCGACGGCACGCAGGTCGGTCAGGTGGTTGATCCAGCATTGCTCGGCGCAGGAGCCGATGTTGAAATAGACGCGCTGGATCGCCTCGTTGTAGCCGATCGAATCCTCGCCGCCCTTCAGCACATGCGGCACCAGCTCGGTCTTGAGGCTCCGCTCCCAGCACTTGCCCTCGCGGCCGGGCTCGCACCAGCACGCATCGGCGCTGGCGGCCGCCGGGCAGGCGGCGGCCTTGCGCCACTTCAGCACCTCGTGCTCGTGCAGCGGCCGGCGCGCGAAGTTGATGATCGCGTTCATCGTGCCGGGATTCGAGACGAAGTCCATCGGCAGCGCCGACGTGTCGACAACGCCGGGCCGGGCGCGGGCGATCAGCTGCCATTCCAGCCGATGCTGCGACATGCCGCTGCCCAGCATGTTCGAGATGCGGCTGTACTGGTTGCCGACCAGGGCGTCGATGTTCTCCCAGCCCGGGTTGTTGACGTCGGCCGGCGGGTTCAGCGGGTCATAGGCGATGTGGCAGGCGCCGCAGGCCATGCCGATCCGGAAGGGCGGCTCGACCGAGCCGTCGAACAGCCGGTTGATCCGGCTTTCCGGGTCGTCCGGCGCCTCGGCCAGGAAAGCGGCCACGCCCTCCCAGCCGCCGGCCGCCTCCCACGCGGCCTTGTCGAAGCGCGGGTTGGGGAACTTGCGCAGGCCGAGCGCGCCGGTCGAGGTGCCGAAATAGAGATCGCAGCTGTCTTGCCGCTGGTCGGCCGCGCCATGCGGCGTCGAAGCATCGAAAGGCGCGTCAGCGAAATCGCAGGCCGGGTCGCGGTATCCTTGCTCGCCCACGAACTTCAGAAGCTCGTCGTCGCCGGGGCACCACTGGAAGCCATAGGTCTCGTCCGCCGTTTTGGCCGGACAGCCTTCGGCGCCGGGGATGCAGCAGTCGGGGTCGGGAATCGCACCCCAGGCGCTGAAAAGCAGATCGCGGCGATCCGCGCGCAAGATCTTGTACCAGTCGATCGCCCCGCCCAGGCGCTGCGGATAGGTATAGGTGAAGAAGCGATCATTGTACGCGGTCGCGAACATCCAGACCTCGCGGCCCGCCCGCTCGGAGTCGGAGTACCGTTCATTGGTGGTGGCGAAGGTCGGACTGAGGACGCTCTGCGCGTGGCCGGCGGACATTCCGCACTCCACTGACATCATACCGACAAACGCACCGACAAACGCAGCGACAACCTGCAGGAAACGACGCATGGCTCCCCCAATGTCTGCAATCCACCCGAAGCGAATGCTTCAGAAATCAATTCCCGGACGAGCCGGGAGGTTAACAATGGCTGAAATCATGCCACTTGAAAGCGAGTCCGTCAAACACCGGCGGCCAAGCGGGTTGGAGGCGCGGTCGGGCGTGCCCCATCGCTAGGAGGCGAGCCCATCGGTCCGCAAGCGGAGGGCCGCCCCGCTCTCGCCGTCGCGCTGCTCGGCCGTCCAGCGCAGCATGGCACCCGAGGGACCGGCCCCCGGCCAGTCGAGCTTCGACAGCCGCTCCCAGATCTCGAGCGCCTGCCGAACCCGCCCGGATTCGGCCAGATTGCGTGCGCGGGCGTATTCTTCGAGCAGCGCCCGCAGCGTCACGCTGCGCCGCAGAGACCGGCGCCAGGGGCGCATAGACCTCGTGCGTCTCGCCCAGCCCTCCAGCCGCACGGCCGCGACCGGCAGGATGACAAAATCGTCCGCCACCGCCCGCATCGTGCCCTCGCCCATGACGACCGGCGTCTCGAAGATGCGCGGCAGATCCTCCATGCGCGCGGCGACGTTCACCGCCGAGCCGATGACCGTGTAGTTCATCCGGTCGCGCGAGCCGACATTGCCGACGATCGCGGCCCCGGTGTTGATCGAGATCTTGATCCGCAGCCCCGGCTGGCCTGCCGCCACATTGGCCGCGTGGATCTCGTCGACCGCGCGGGTTATCCTCATGCCGGCCAGCACGGCCTCGAAGCGCGTGGTTCCGCACGTCGGCGGGCGCGTTCCAGATCGCCATAACGGCGTCGCCGATGAACTTGTCGACATAGCCACCCGAGGCCTGGATGATGCCGGCGCAGCGGTCGAGATATTCGTTCAGCACCTGCATCAGCTGCTTTTCCGGGATCTCGGTCGACAACCGGGTGAAACCCGAGAGATCGGCGAACATCACGGTCACCTCGCGCGATTCGCCGCCGAGCTCGGGCAGGCTGCGCTGGTCGATCATGCGCTCGATCAACGCCGGCGACAGGTACTTGCCGAACTCGCGGCGGATGGCGCGCGCCTGCCGGTCGAGCAGCGTGATGCGCGCCGCCCAGCCGACCGCGAAGGCGACGGGCGCGGCCAGGACGGGATCGGACGAGGGCAGCAGGATGCCGAGCTGCGAGCATCAGCGCGCCGCCCGCGAAGATGACGAGCGTCAGCAGGACGACGCGCGGGATCGCCCATCTGAGACCGCCGAAGAGGGCAAAGCCCGCGGCGAAGGCCGCGGTCGCCCCGGTCAGCAGCAGGCGCAGCGGCTCGCCCAGCAGCTTTGGCGCCCAGCCGGACAGCACCGCGTCGGCCGCAGCGGCGTGCAGGAACACGCCCGGCACCGAGTGCCCGATCTCGGCGCGCGGTCCGCGTCGGTGCCAAGCGCGCAAGGATCGTCCTAGACGTCGCGGCATCGGATGCCGTTCGGGCGCAGCATCCGGCATCAGGTGATCGGCGCCCTTCAGCCGGTCCTCGCCGGCGAGCGTCGAGCCGACGAACACCACCCGGCCGTCGAAAACCTCCGCCAGCCGCTGCGGGTCGGAGCAGCGCAGCACGTCGATCAGCGCGACATTGGGGATGGTGTCGACCGGCCCCGGCGGGACGATATAGACGAGCTCGGGCGGATCGACGCCGGCGCTGCGCAACGACGAGCGCCGCCAACGTCTGCAGCTCGGTGCCGTCCGTCGCCGCAAGCTCGAAGCGCACCCCGCGCACGACATTGCCCGGCCCGAGCGGCGCCTCGACGAGCCCCAGCTGCCCCGCGCCGGCCACCTGCTGGAAGCGTCGCGCTGGCAGCACCGGCCCCGACCGCCCGAGGATGACGCGCCCCTTGCGGCCCTCGGCGTGCAGCAGGCGCAGGAAGTCGCGGTCGTAATCCTTGAGCGGCGTGGTCGCCGTCGACCGTCAGCCGCGCCGCATCAAAATCGAAGATGAAGTCGAAGGCGACCGAATGCGCGCCGGCCCCGAGCGCCTTGGCGGAGACGCGCCGCCCATACCGGCGAGAACAGGGCCCGCGGCAAGTCGGCGAGCTCGGGCGCGTCGAGGCTCCGGTCGCCGAGGCTGACGACGACGACCTTGTCGCTCTCGATCGGCCGGATGCCGAAGACCAGGGCGCGCAGCGCCGCTGTCGCGTCGATGACCCAGCCCTGCACCAGATGCTGCTGTGGCAGGGCCCACGAGACCGCCGCCGCCACGGCGCCCGCCAGGAGCGCTATGGCGACCTGCCTGGCGATCCTCCGCCCAGAGCCCAGCGAGGTCCGGGCGGCCAGTGAGGTCAGTTCCCCTTGAGGACGGTCATGCCCTGGGGCTCGCCCGTGACCTCGATCCGGGCCGCGTATTGCTGGGCGCCGGGGCCGTTCAGGATCACGACATAGGTCTCGCCGACGGTCAGCGGCGCCACGTCCTCTGGCCACGAGGCTTGCCCGTCGGAGACCGACATGGTGGCCATCCTGCCGCTCTTGCTGTGCACGTCGAGCCTGTCGAACTGCTTGCCCCACTTGCCGGCGAGCACGAAATCGGGCGTCGGCGCCATGACCCGCGCCTGCTTTGCCGAGCGCAGGGTGACGGACATGTTCACCAGGTCGGCCGCCGACATGACGATGGTATCGGGGCATTGCACCGGCGTGCGGGACTCGACCTGCGACCCTTCGAGGTCGAGCTTTTCCCTGCCGATCGAGACCGTGCCCCCGACCAGGGCCACCTCCTCGCAGATGCCGTAATGGCTGAGCGTGAGATGCGCGTCCTTGCCGAGCTTGAGGACCGTGCCGTCGGCGACCTCGTCAAAGAGCCCAACCTCGGGATCGACCTGGCCCGAGATGTCGAGCACCAGCGCAGCAGGCTCGGCCGCCAAAGCCGCAAACGGGAAAAGGGCGGATAGAAGGACCACTTTCGAAAAAAATCTCATAAACCGTCTCCAACGAGCGTGCGCGCAGTATACTCCCACGCGGCTTCTCCGCGCAATGCGGGTGCATTTTAGGCTATATGGGCCCGCTTGTCCCGAATTTCCGTGATCTTGCGCCAGCGCCCCGAGGGGTACGTCAAAGTCGCCGCTCGACCTCGACCAGGCTCGAAATCCTCCGGCGAGGGCCGGATCGAGAAGCCGAGCTCGCGCATCAGCTGCAGCATGGGCGCGTTTTCCGCCAGGACGACGCCGGCGATGGTCGACAGGCCCTTGGCGCGCGCCGCCGCGATCAGCGCCTTCATCAGACGCGAGCCGATCCCCTGGCCGCGCTGCCTGTCGCCGACCACGATGGCGAACTCGCAGCTGCGCCCGTCCGGGTTGACGATGTAGCGGGCGACGCCGACCTGCTCCTCGGTGCCGCCCGTCTCGACGGTCGCGACCAGCGCCATCTCGCGCGCATAGTCGATCTGGGTGAACTGGGCCAGCATCGCCGGCGAGAGCTCCTTGATCGCCTGGAGAAAGCGCAGGCGGCGCGCCTCGGGCGACAGGCCGCGCACGAAGGCCTGCTCGCGCTCGGCATCCTCGGGCCGGATCGGGCGGATCGTCAGCGGCCGGCCGTCGGCCAGGAGGTGGTGCTCGACCAGGTGCCGCGGATAGGGCGCGATCGCCATGTGCGCGTAAGGGTCGCCCTGGCTCGGCGGGCGCGCGATCGCGATCCGCGCATCGACCGCCAGCACGCCTTCGGGACCGGCGAAGAGCGGGTTGATGTCCAGTTCGACGATCTGGGGCATCTCGCTCACCATGTCCGAGACGCGCAGCAGCACCGCGGCGACGGCGCCGCGGTCGGCGGCAGCCATGTTGCGGTGCGCCTCGAGCTGGCGCGACACCCGGGTCTTGTCGATCAACCGCTCGGCCAGGACGGTCGTCAGCGGCGGCAGCGCGACGGCCATGTCGCCGACCACCTCGACCGAGGTCCCGCCGGTGCCGAAGGCGATCACCGGCCCGAAGACCGGGTCGCGCACGACGCCGACCAAAAGCTCGCGGGCATGCGGCAGGGATGCCATCTTCTCGACGGTGACGCCCAGGATCCCCGCGTCCGGGCGGGCGGCACGGACGGCGGCCGTGATCTCGACGAAGCCCGGATGCACCTCGGCCGCAGTCGCAATGCCGGTGCGGACGCCGCCGACATCCGATTTGTGAGCGATCTGAGGTGAATTGATCTTCAGCGCCACCGGGAAGCCCAGCGTCTGGGCGGCGATCAAGGCCTTCGCGGGCGTCTCGGCCTCGATCGTCGCGACGGTCGGGATGCCGAAGGCACTGAGGACCGCCTTGGATTCGATGTCCGACAGCATCGACCGCCCCGCGGCGAGCGCGTCCTCGACGATCATCCGCGCGCCCGTCAGGTCCCGGCCGGCGCAGAACACCTGCGGCCCCGGCACCTCGAGCGACAGCCGGCGGTTGCGCTCGTGCGCGGCGAGGTGCGAGAACGCCTCGACGGCGCGCTCGGGCGTGGTGAAGTCCGGGATACCCGAGCTCGACAGGAGCTCGCGCGCCTGCGCCACCGACGCCTCGCCCATCCAGCAGGCCAGCACGGGCTTCCTGCCATGCGCCCGCTGCGCCTCCACGACCGCGCGCGCGGACTCGACCGGTTGCGCCATGGCCTGCGGCGTCAGGATCGCCAGCACGCCGTCGATGCCGGGATCGGCGAGGCAGGCCGCCGTGGCATGGCCGAAGGTCTCGGCCGACGCGTCGCCGTCGATGTCGATCGGGTTGGCGTGCGACCGGCGCGCCGGCAGTCGGCCGTTCAGCGCCGCGCGCGTTCCTGCGGAGGGCGCCGGCAGGCTCAGGCCCAGATCCTCGGCGGCGTCGGCGGCCAGCACGCCCGCCCCGCCGCCATTGGTCACGATGCAGAGCCGATCGCCGCCGGCGCGCCGGTGCGCCGACAGCATCTCGGCCGCGGCAAAGAGCTGGCCGAAGGTCTTGGCCCGCACCGCGCCGGCGCGCTCGAGCGCGGCGTCGAAGGCCGCGTTCGAGCCGACCAGCGCGCCGGTATGCGTGTCGGCCGCGGCCGAGCTTCGGTGATATCGCCCGCCCTTCAGCACGATGACCGGCTTGATCCGCGCCGCCGCGCGCATCTCGCTGATGAACGAGCGCGCATGGCGCACGCCCTCGACATAGAGCAGGATGGCCTGGGTTTTCTGGTCGCTCGCCAGAAAGCTCAGCACGTCGCCGAAGTCGATATCGGTCGAGCTGCCGAGCGCGATCAGCGCCGAGAAGCCGAGGTGGTTCGGCCCGGCCCAGTCGGCGATGGCCGCGCAGAGCGCGCCCGATTGCGAGACCAGCGCCAGCTTGCCCGCCGGCATCTCGGTCGTCATGGTCGACGCGTTCATGCCGTGCCAAGGCCGAACGAGGGCGATGCAATCCGGCCCGAGAAACCGGATGCCATGTCGCCGTGCGGTCTCGGTCGACCGGCGCTCGGCGCGGCCTTCCCACTCGCCCGGGTCGGCGGGATCGGCGCTCACCACCATGGCGTGGCGGACGCCGGCGGCGCCGCACTGCTCCATGAGCCCCGGCACCGTGCGGGCGGGGGTCGCGATGACGGCGAGGTCCACCGGCTCGGGCAGGTCGGCGAGCGAGCGGAAGCAGGGCCGTCCGGACACGCTCTGATGCTTTGGGTTGATCGGGAAGACGGGCGCCTTGAACCCGCCCTCGACCAGGTTGCGAAAGACGCGCCCCGCGACCAAGTCGCGCTCGCTCGCGCCGAAGACGGCGACCGAGCGCGGGTCGAACATCGGGGAGAGCTGGTGCGGTCCCATCTCGCGAACCCCTGCGGCGCGGTCATCCCCGGAGGGATTTGATTAAGGGGCTTGATTGCTCCGCGACGGCGACCGGGGTCAATGTGGCATCGAGCCAGGGCTGTCTCGGCTCATGCCGTGCCCTCGGACGTCCGGTCGGTCAGGTGCCGCGCCGCCCGGTCGATGCCGGCGTGCAGCAGCACGGTGAAGATCGCGAGCACGATGAGCGCGGCGAACATCAGGTCGACCTTGGCGCGGCCATTCGCCAGCAGCATCAGGTGGCCGAGCCCCTGGCTGGCGCCGACCCACTCGCCGATCACGGCGCCGATCGGCGCGTAGACGGCCGCGAGCCGCAGGCCGGAGGCCAGCGACGGGATCGCCGCCGGGATGCGAACGCGCCACATGATGCGGCCGGGCGCGGCGCCCATCGTGCGCGCGAGGTCCAGGAAGCCCTGCGGCGTGCGGGTCAGTCCGTCATAGAAGGCCGAGGTGACGGGAAAGTAGATGATCAGCACCGCCATCGCGATCTTGGACCAGAGTCCATAGCCGAACCAGAGCGTCAGCACAGGCGCCAGCGCGAAGACCGGCACCGCCTGGGTGAAGACCAGGATCGGGCGCACGACGGCGCGCGCCGCCGGCGAGGCGGCAAGCTGCACGGCGGTCGCCGCGCCGAGGAGCGCGCCCAGGACCAGGCCGACCAGCACCTCGCCGATGGTGACCACGGCGTTCTCGGCGATCGCCACGCGGCTCAGCCACAGCGCCTCGGCGACGCGCACCGGCCCCGGCAGGATAAAGGGCGGCAACTCGCCCAGGGTGACGACCGCCTGCCAGAGAGCGAGCGCCAGAGCGATCGCCAGCGCCGGGCTGATCAGGCGCGACACCGGGCGTAACGCCGGGCGTGGCATCGGGCGTGGCATCGGGCGTGGCATCACGCGGCCTGGCCGATCGCCCGGTAAAGCGCGGTCTGGCAGGCGAATGCCTGCGGGTCGCCGACCGGGCGCACGGGCGGGCTGTCGGGCGGCGGAATCTCGGTCAGCCCGGTCTCGGTCAGCACATGGATGCGGTGGCCGAGCCGGGCCGCCTCGGCCGGGTCGTGCGTGACCAGCAGCACCGTGCGCCCGGCCAGCAGCTCGGCCGCGAGGGCCTGCATTTCGGCCCGGGTGCGGGCGTCGAGCGCCGAGAACGGCTCGTCGAGCAGCACGACTGGGCGATCTTCCATCAGCGTCCGCGCCAGCGCCACGCGCTGGCGCTCGCCGCCCGAGAGGTGGCGCGTCCGCGCAGCCTCGCGCCCCGCCAGCCCGACGCGCGCGATCATCGCCCTGGCGCGCACCCGGTCTACCGGCCCGCCGCGCAGACGGGCGCCGAGGAGCACGTTGCCCTCGATGTCGAGCCAGGGGAACAACAGGTCGCTCTGCGCCATGTAGGCGATCCGTCTCGCCAGCGGCATGCCGTCCGCCGCCCGCACGGTTCCGTCGAAGCGCACGCCCGTGGGCAGGTCGGCGATCAGGCGCAGGATCGTTGATTTGCCGACGCCCGAGGGGCCCAGCAGGCAGGTCCACTCGCCGCCGCCGATCGCCAGCGAAATAGGCCCGAAAACGGGCATGCCGTCGATGGACGCGCGGCCACTGACATCGACACCCGGCGGGCACATGCCGCGCTCCGCGATCATCCGGCCATCATCCGGGGCGCATCCCCATGTCCCAGAAGCCGACCTCGAGCCGCGTCGCCGCCGCGAAGCGGCCGGCGAGCCGCGTCCAGCGGGGCGCCGCCTCGAACTCCGGCCCGAGCCGCCGCTGCAAGGCACCGTCGATCAGCGCGCCGACATCGCGGCAGACGCGCTGGTAGTCCTCGCCCGCATAGGTCTCGATCCAGCCGCGATAGGCATCGGGGGATGCCTCGCGGGCCAGCCGGGCGCCGATCTCGCCATAGCCGAGCACGCAAGGAGCCAGCGCCGCCATCAGGTCGAGGAAATCGCCGGAGAATCCCGCCTCGAGCACATAGCGCGTATAGGCCATGTTCTCGGGCGCTTCCTCCGCTTGCGTCAGCCGTTCCTCCGGGATGCCGGCGGCGGTGCAGGTCTGGACGTGCAGCTGCATCTCGTGGTTGACGAGCGCGTCCACCGTCGCCGCGCAGGCGCGCATTTCGTCCAGCGTCTCGGCCTTCACCACGCCGAGCGCCCAGGCCCGCGCGAAATGCATCAGGAAAAGGTAGTCCTGCACCAGGTAATGCAGGAACGCCTCGCGCGGCAGCGTGCCGTCGCCGAGTCCCCTGACGAAGGGGTGCCCGACGAAAGCGTCCCAATCGGGCGCCGCCCGGCGCCAGTCGGCGAAGGCCCGACCGTATTCCGGGCGGCTCATTGCGCCGTCACGTCGACTGCGATCTTCGAGACGTCGTTGACGCTGTCGATCAGCCCGGCGTCGTTCAGGAACGCCTCGAAGCGGCGGTACCGGCCTTCGCCCAGCGCGGCGGGCCGCAGCGCGAAGCGCGGGATCGTGTCGATCCAGGCCTTCGCGTTCAGCTCGTCGTCCAGCTCGGCCGAGGTGGCGGCAAAGATCTCCCAGCTCTCCTGCGGGTGGTTGACGATATACTCGACCCCCTTCTCGGTCGCCGCCAGGAAGCGAGCGATCCTGTCCCTGTCCATCGTCTCAGGGTTGGCGACATAGATCAGCTCGTCATAGGCGGGCAGCCCCTCCTCCTCGAGGTAGAAGCAGCGGCCGGGCACGCCCTCGATCTCCATCTGGTTCAACTCGAAATTGCGATAGGCGCCGATGACCGCTGCGACCTGCCCCGACATCACCGCGGGGCTCAGCGACCAGTTGACGTTGACGAGCTCGACATCGTCGAGCGTCAGCCCGGCCCGCTCGAGCACGGCCTTCAGCAGCGCCTCCTCGACGCCGGCGACCGAAAAGCCGACCTTTTTGCCCTTCAGGTCGGCAATCGTCTCGACCGGCCCGTCCTGCAGCACCAGAAGGCAGTTCAGCGGGGTCGCGATCAGCGTGCCGACGCGCACCAGCGGCAGCCCCTCATGGATCTGCAGGTGCAGCTGCGGCTGGTAGCTGACGCCGAGATCGGCCCGCCCCGCCGCCACCATCTTCGGCGGATCGGCCGGGTCGGCCGGGGCGATGATCTCGACCTCGAGCCCCTGCTCGGCGAAGAAGCCCTTCTCCTCGGCGATGACGATCGGCCCGTGGTCGGGATTGACGAACCAGTCCAGGATGACCGTCATCTTGTCCTGCGCCGACGCCGGCAAGGCGAGCGCGGCGATCAGCAGGGCGGCAAGGGCAGTGGCTCGCATGTGAGGCTTTCCTTTTCAGGCTTCGGCCGAGGCGGGACGGGTTGCGGCGATCCATTCGCGGCAGCGCGCCTCCGGGTCGGGGTCGAGCGTGATGTCGGTGACGACCGAGACCACGTCCGCCCCGGCGGCCAGCGCCGCGCGGCCACGGTCGGGCGTCAGGCCGCCGATGGCGACGAGCGGCGTCGCGCCCGCGAGCCGCTTCCACTCGGCCACGCGGTCGAGCCCTTGCGGCGCCCACTTCATCTTCTTCAGCACCGTAGGCCAAACGGGCCCGAGCGCGACGTAGTCGGGCGCCGCCGAGAGCGCCCGGTCGAGCTCGGCATGGTCGTGCGTGCTGAGGCCGAGGCGGAGGCCCGCGCGCCGGATCGCCGCGACGTCCGCCGCCTGCAGATCCTCCTGCCCGAGATGCACCCAGTCGCATCCCTCGTCGAGGGCGACCCGCCAGTGGTCGTTCACGACCATCGCCGCGCCATGCTGCCGGCAGAGGTCGCGGCCGGCGACGACCTCGGCCCGCAACGCCGCACCCTGCAGCGCCTTGATGCGCAGCTGCACGAAGCGGACGCCGAGCGGCAGCAGGCGCCGCAGCCAGTCGGCGGAGTCGACGATCGGGTAGAACGGGTCCAGCCTGGTTCCGGTCATTCCAGGAACGCCTTGCCGATGACCGGGGTCGACGGCGCCGCCATGTCGCGCGGCCCCATCGGGTCGGCGGCAAAGGCGGCGGCGCCCGCCTCGACCGCCAGCGCGAAGGCGCGCGCCATCCCCGCCGGGTCGCCGGCCTGGGCGACGGCGGTGTTCAGCAGCACCGCGTCCATGCCGATCTCCATGGCGCGGGCGGCATGGCTCGGCAGCCCAATCCCCGCATCGACCACCAGCGGCACGTCCGGGAAATGCGCCCGGAGCGAGCGCAGCCCGTACTCGTTGTTCAGGCCGAGCCCCGAGCCGATCGGCGCGCCCCAGGGCATCAGCACCTCGCAGCCGGCATCGACCAGCTTCTCGGCGACGACGAGGTCTTCTGTCGTGTAGGGAAAGACGTGAAAGCCTTCGGCGCTCAGCACGCGGGCCGCCTCGACCAGCGCGAAGACGTCAGGCTGCAGCGTGTCGGTGTGGCCGATCACCTCGAGCTTGATCCAAGGCGTGCCGAAGACCTCGCGCGCCATCTGCGCCGTCGTCACCGCCTCCTTGACCGAATGGCAGCCGGCCGTGTTCGGCAGCACGCGGACGCCGAGCTCGCGCACCAACTCCCAAAATCCCTGGCCGGTCCGACCGGCGCCAGATTCGCGGCGCAGCGAGACTGTGGCAACGGCCGCGCCGGAGGCGCGGAAGGCGTCGGCCAGAACGGCCGGCGAGGGATATTGCGCGGTCCCCAGCATCAACCGGCTGCCGAGCTCGACGCCGTAAAAGGTCTTCATCTCAGCCTCCCTGCTGGGGCGCCACGACCTCGACCCGGTCGCCTTCGGCGAGCTCGGTCGCGGCGCGAGAGGATGCGGGCACGAAGTCGCCGTTCACCGCCGTCGCGATCCGCGCATCGGCGAGGTCGAGCTCCACCAGCACCTCCGACAAGCGCGTGGCCCGCACCTCATGCGGCGCCCCGTTCAGCATGATCCTCATCCCAGAACTCCGGCGTCTTGCCCTCGAACAACAGGTCGGCGACCTGCATCGCCAGCGTCGGCCCCAGCAGAAAGCCGTGCCGGAAAAGACCATTGGCGTGGATCGCGTCCCCGACCCGGCGGATGCGCGGCAGGTTGTCGGGGAAAGCCGGGCGGGCGTCGACGCCGATCTCCAGCACCTCGGCCTCGCCGAAGGCCGGATGCAGCGCATAGGCGGCGCTGAGGAGCTCGAGCAGCGAGCGGGCGCTGACGCGGCCGCGCTCGGCCGTCTCGATGACGGTCGCGCCCAGCATGTAGACGCCGTCGCCGCGCGGCACGATGTAGAGCGGGCTGCGCGGATGCAACAGGCGGACGGGCCGCGAGAGGGTCACCTCAGGGCAGCGCAGCACGACCATCTCGCCCTTGACGCCGCGCAGGTCGCGCAGCGCGTCCTGCGCGGCAAGGCCCCGGCAATCGACCAAGGTGCTGGGGGCGGGCGTCGCGCCGGCGCCAGGGCGCAGGTCGCCATCCTCTATCTCCACGCCCTGCCCCGCCAGCCGCTCGACCAATGCCGCGAGCGCCCGGCGCGGGTCGAGATGCGCTTCACCCGCAAAGAACAGCGCCCGCCCGAGGCGCCCCGCCAGATCGGGCTCGAGCTCGCCGATCCGCTCCGGGCCCAGGGCCTCGTGCCCTTGCGTCCGTCGCGCGAACCGGTCGAGCTCCGACCGGTCGCGGCCGAGCGCCAGCACCAGCGTGCCGGCCCTGGTCACGGCGCCGGCATGCCGCTCCCACCAATCGGCCGCGACCTGGCCGAGGCGGACCACCGGCTCCTCGGCCCGCTCGCCCTCGCAGAAGGGCGCAAGCATGCCGCCCGCCCACCACGAGCAGCCATGCGGCCCCGGGCCGCCGCCGCGATCGACCAGGCGCACCTTGCCGCCCCGCGCCGCGACCTCCGTCGCCAGGCAGAGACCGGCGACGCCGGCGCCGACGACCGTCACAGATGGGGTCACCGGGGCGGTCACTGCGACCATGTCGCGCTCGCATGAAAATGGTGCACGGGCCCGTGGCCATGGCCGATCGAAAGCCTGTCCGCCGCCTGCAGGGCTGCGTTCAGATAGCCATGCGCCCCACGTACCGCCGCTTCGAGGCCAAGCCCCTTCGCCAACCCGGCGGCGATCGCCGCCGAAAGCGTGCAGCCGGTGCCATGCGTGTTGCGCGTCGCCAGCCGCTCGGCCGTCAGGAGGATCGGGCCGGCGCCCGGCATCACCAGCACGTCCGTGCAGGTCGTGCCGTCGGCATGGCCGCCCTTCATCAGCACCGCGCCCGCCCCGCGCGCAAGCAGCGCCTCGCCCTGCCCCGCCATCTCGTCGACGCCCCGCGCGGCGACGCCGCCCAGCAGGCGCGCCGCTTCGGGGATGTTCGGGGTCAGCAGTGCGGCGCGCGGCAGCAGAGTTTCGACCAACGCCGCCACGGCCTCGTCCTGCAGCAGCGTGTCGCCCGATTTCGCCACCATCACGGGGTCGAGCACAACGGGGACATCGCCCGGCAGGCGCTCCGCCACCGCCCAGATGATCGGCGCCGAGAACAGCATGCCGATCTTGACCGCGCCCACCGCCAGATCATCCAGCACGGCGTCGATCTGCGCGCCGACCATGCGGGGCGAGACTTCCTCAACAGCCGCCACGCCGCGCGTGTTCTGCGCCGTGACCGCGGTGATGACGCTGGCCCCGTAGACCCCGAGCGCCGAAAATGTCTTGAGATCGGCCTGGATGCCGGCCCCCCCGCTGCTGTCGGAGCCTGCGATGGTCAGCGCGATGGGCGTCATGCGGCCCTCCCGGATATACTTCGGGCGCCGCTTCAGGTTCGGTGTCGCTCGGTGACCGTTCCCTACGCCGGCATTGCCCGGATCAGGTTCGACGGGTTGGCTGATCGCCTCTCAGCCCCCGATCTCTCGAAGGCACCCCGACGGACAGACAAAGACATAGGACGGGGACGGTCCCGTCGCAACCGCGAATCTCGCGGCCGCCGCGCACCACGCGCTTGCGCGCCGGCCCGCGCCCCGCGCATGATCCGGACGGGCTGGCAGCGGGGCGGGCGCATGGCGACGGAACCGAAGACGATCGGCGAGATGTACGGGGCGGCCGCGGTCGACACCTTCATGGGCCTGCCCGCCTGCCCCGATCTGGCCGAGCTCGACGCGAGGGGCGCCATCCTCGGCGTCCCGGGCGTCACCCCTTACGGCTCGGTCGGCGCCTACTGCGCCAACGGGCCGGCGGCCATGCGGGCCGCGCTGGCCGGCTATGCCCCAAATCTGCAGCATGTCGATTTCGACGTCGGCGAGCCGATCCTCGAGGGCGCGCCCGGCGTCGTCGACTGCGGCGACCTGCCCTTCGACCCCGGCAATTTCGCCGCCAACCGCGCCCGACTGCGCGAGGCGGTCGGCCGGATGCTCGACGCCGGCGCCGTGCCGATCCTGCTCGGCGGCGACAATTCGCTGCCGATCCCGATGCTCGAGGCCTATGCCGATCGCGGCCGCTACACGATCCTGCAGATCGACGCCCATATCGACTGGCGCGACGAGGTGCAGGGCGAGCGCTATGGCCTGTCCTCCGGCATGCGCCGCGCCTCCGAGATGGCGCATATCGAGCGCATCATCCAGGTCGGCCAGCGCGGCATCGGCTCGGCCCGGCCATCGGACCTGGCCGATGCGCGCGACTGGGGCGTCGAGTTCTTCCCGGCCCGCGGCGTGGCCCAGGCCGGCATCAGCTCGGTGCTGGAGCTGATCCCCGAGGGCGTCGAGATCATCATCGCGCTGGACGCCGACGCGCTCGACCCGTCGATCCTGCCCGCCGTGATCGGCCGGGCGCCGGGCGGCCTCGGCTACTGGGACGTGGTGAACCTGATCGAGGGCGCCGCCTCGCGCGGCCGGCTCGCCGGCTTCGAGATCGCCGAGCTGATGCCCTCGCGCGACGTCGACGGGCTCGGCGCCGAGGTCGCCGCCCGCATCGTCGCCAATGTCGTCCGCATCGTCGGCCGGCAGGACTTCGTCTGATGGCGCACCACCACCTCCCCGCCTCGGTCGAGACCTGCCACTGGGGGTTTTTCGACGCGACGCAGCGCCCCGTCCTGACCATCGCCCCCGGCGACACGGTCGAGATCGAGACCGTCTCGGGCAACGATTGGAACCTGCCGGGCGCGGGCTTCCACGTGCCACCCGAGCTTCTCGACATCCACGCCCGCGCCGAGCGGATGCTGCCGGGCCACATCATGACGGGGCCGATCGCCATCGAGGGCGCCCGCGCCGGCGACCTGCTCGAGGTGCGCATCGGCGAGATCGGCCTGCGGCAGGACTGGGGCTACAGCTTCATCCGGCCGCTGGTCGGCACGCTGCCCGACGAGTTCCCCGAGACCCACCAGGTCATCACCGCGCTCGATGCCGCGAGCGATGACGGGCCGCCTGCCCTGGGGCCTCGAGCTGCCGCTCCGACCCTTCTTCGGCTGCCTCGGCGTCGCGCCGCCGCACGCCTGGGGGCGGATCACCTCGATCGTGCCGCGCGCGCATGGCGGCAACATCGACCTGAAGGAGCTGGTCGCCGGCACGACGCTCTATTCTGCCCGTCTTCGTCGACGGCGCGCTCTTCTCGGCCGGCGACGGGCATGGGGCGCAGGGCGACGGCGAGGTCTGCGTCACCGCCATCGAGACGGCGCTGTCCGGCCGGTTCGAGTTCCGCCTTCATTCCGGCGCCGGCCGCGGCTGGCCGCGGGCCGAGACGCCCACGCACCACATCACAATGGGCATCCACCCCGATCTCGACCGCTGCGCCGAGCAGGCGCTGCGCGAGATGATCGCGCTCCTCGGCAAGAAGTCGGGGCTGTCGCGCGAGGATGCCTATGTGCTCTGCTCGCTGGCCGCCGATCTGCGCGTCACCCAGACGGTGAACGGCTCCAAGGGCGTGCACTGCATGATCGAGAAGCGGCTTGTCGACAGGTCAGCCGCCAGATGAGCTGGCGGGCGGCTGCGCGCCAGCCGGTCTGACTCGCAGGCTTCATGAACTCGAATTCATCGTCCCCGCACGGGGGCATGCTGGCGCCTGCGACCCATCGACGCTAACTTGCCTGCAGCGACGGCGGGCCATCCGCGTCCGCCGCCCGCTCGACAGCGGAGGTAGGACAATGAAGGTTTCCGACATCCTCAAGATCAAGGGCACGGAGGTGATGACCGTCAAGCCCGGCGAGACGGTCGGCACGCTCTCGCACCGGCTGCGCATGGCACGAGTCGGCGCGCTGATCGTCAGCGAGAACGGCCGCACCATCGACGGCATCGTCTCCGAGCGCGACATCGTCCACTGCCTCGCCGAGCGCGGCAGCGAATGCCTCGGCGTCCGCGTCGATGCGGTGATGACCAAGCGCGTGATCACCTGCGCGCCCGACAGCAAGCTCGCCGAAGTGGCCAAGACCATGACGACGAATCGCATCCGCCACCTGCCGGTGGTCGAGGGCGGGCAGCTCGCCGGCATCGTCAGCGTCGGCGACGTGATCAAGGCGCGGCTCGACGAGATGGAGCTCGAGGCCGGCGTGCTGCGCGACCTCGCCATGGCGCACTGAAGGGCGCCCCCGAACGCAGGCGCGCTCGTAGGGTGGGCGCTTGCACCCACCACGCTTGGCTTCGGAGGTCCACCTCCTGGCCCGATCTAGGCGTCCCCGACAGGCCCGCCACGGTCGGTTGCCCGTGCACCGGACCGCAGCTAGGCTCTGCCGCAAAGGAGGCGCCGCATGCAGTGCTTTTTCGTCCAGTTCAGGTGCCAGCTCGGGCGCGCCTACGACGTGGCGACTGCGCTCGCCGATTCCGAGCTCGCCTCCGAGATCTACTCCACCAGCGGCGAGTACGACCTGATCGCCAAGTTCTACGTGGACAAGGAGGTCGACATCGGCCGCTTCGTCAATGGCGAAATCCACACGATCGACGGCATCGAGCGGACGCTGACGACGTTGACGTTCAAGGCGTTCTAGGCCCGGTTGCGGCTGCCGCGAAGCGCCTCGGCTGCCAACCCTTCGCGGCACCGCCCAACTTCTCGACCCAAAATCGGCGCGGCATGGGACCGCATCCAGCCGAGTTGCGTTCGATCAATGACCGCCGCTGACGGTCCATGCGACACGAGCAACAAGTCCGGCCAGGAGGAGGAAGAAAATATGTCGAAGATCGTGATGACCGCCGCGGCGGCCCTGGCGCTCGCGCTGGGCACAGCCCAGGCCCAGCAGGCGCCGTCCAGCTCCCCTCAGCCGCAACGGCCCGGGGCGGCGGCGGGTCCCGGCGCACAGAAGATGCCAGGCTGGCGGCATGGCCCCGGGGCGGACATGCCGATGATGATGCGCGGCCGCTACGACGACGATGACCGGTGCCACGAGCACGGAATGGGCGGCGGCGCGCGCCACGGCATGATGCGGCCGCACATGATGCTGATGATGATGGCATTGGTGGACACCGATGGCAGCGGCGCGCTGTCCCTCGACGAGGTGCAGGCGGTCCATGCCCGGCTGTTCAAATACGCCGATACGGATTCCGATGGCGAGCTGACGCCCGAGGAGATCCGGGCCTTCATGTTCGGCAATCCCGAGGTGGAGAAGCAGACGCAGCAATAGGCGACGAAGCGGCAAGGCTGCGATATACGCCTTCGCGTTCGGATTGGGTGACGCATCGCCGGTGATCCTGTGGCAGGTGCAGAGAGAACAACGGCGTTCATGCCTGGCCGTGCCGACGCGGAGGATGCGCCACTTCCAGTTATTCGTGGGAGAGCAGTTCTCGCCTGACCAGTTCACCACCCTGACATCGTGAGAGCGGCTGCTGCGCGATGCCTAGCGATGAAAATCGCCGGAGAGGCAGGATTGCTGCGACTGCCTCCGCGATCATTTCTGCGAACAGACATGCCAGGATGGCGCCCGCACCCCCGGCGCCTCTACTGCCACCGGTCGCCCGCTCCAACAACCCTCACCGGGCGGTTCACCCGGTGCCCTGAAGGAGCTATTCACCTGTCCTGCGGGGCCGCCGATGCCGGGCGCCGGCATCGCCTGTGACGGACGCCGCGCTCGCCGGGAGAGCCATGCCCCTTCTGCAGATCGCATCGCTGATGATCGTGCTGGCCGGCGTGTTCGCGGCGATCAACTATCTGACCCTGCGCCTGCCCTCGGCGATCGGGATTCTCGTCGTCTCGCTGCTGGCGTCGCTGGTCGTGCTTGCCGGCGACCTCCTGCTGCCGAACCTCGGCATTGTCGCGACCGTGCGTGCGACGGTCACGGGCATCGAGTTTTCGGACGCGCTGCTCGAGGGGATGCTGGGCCTGCTGCTTTTCGCCGGCGCGCTGCACGTCTCGCTGGACGACCTGAAGCGCGAGGCGGCGCCCGTCTTCCTGATGGCGACGATCGGCGTCGCGATCTCGACGGCGATCGTCGGCACGGCGTTTTCCTGGCTGACGGGCATGCCGCTGCTGATCGCGCTGGTCTTCGGGGCGCTGATCTCGCCGACCGATCCCGTCGCGGTGCTGGGCCTGCTGCGGGCGGCGGACCTGCGCAAATCGCTCGAGACCAAGATCGCGGGCGAGAGCCTGTTCAACGATGGCGTCGGCTATGTCGTCTACCTGGTGCTGCTCGGGGTCGCCTTCCCGGCGGCCGCCGGTCACGGCGCGGCCGCCGAGGAGGGCTCGGTGCTGGGCGGCGCGGCGCTCCTCTTTTTGCGCGAGGCGCTGGGTGGGGCGGCGCTCGGCGGCGCGCTCGGCTGGCTCACCTTCCGCGTCATGCGGCGGATCGACGACTATTCCGTCGAGGTGCTGCTGACGCTGGCGCTCGCATTCGGCGGCTACGAGCTGGCCGTGGCGCTCGAGGTCTCGGCGCCGATCATGGCCGTCGTGGCCGGGCTGCTGATCGGCCATGTCGGCATGCGCGACGGCATGAGCGCCGAGACGCGGCGCTATGTCGACGGTTTCTGGCGGCTGGTCGACGAGATCCTGAACGCCGTGCTGTTCCTGATGATCGGCGTCGAGGTCTTCGCCGTCGCCTTCACCGGCGACATGGTGGTGGCGGGGCTTTGCGCCATCATCCTCTCGCTGGTCGCGCGGCTGGCGGCGGTGGCGGTCCCCGTGCTGATGCTGCGGCCCTTCCAGCGGGCGGGCCGCGACGTCATCCCGGTGATGACCTGGGGCGGGCTCAAGGGCGGCATCTCGATCGCCCTGGCGCTGGCCCTGCCCGAGAGCGAGTGGAAGCCGCTGATCCTGACGGCGACCTATATCGTCGTGGTGTTCTCGATCATCGTCCAGGGGCTGACGGTCACGCGCGTCGCCGCCTGGTTCGCGGCGCGACCGGGCTGCGGGCCTGAGGCGTAGGGTGCGTCGGGAACCGGCGGACGGGAGCCCGTGTTCCGCTCCGGAGGCCATTAAGGAGCACGCGGGTGGCGGCAGGCGGAAAGACGGTGATCTACGCGGCGCTGGCCGGCAACGCGGCCATAGCGGCGACCAAGTTCGGCGCCGCCGCCTATACGGGCTCGTCGGCCATGCTGTCCGAGGCGGTGCACTCGCTCGTCGACACCGGCAATCAGGGGCTGCTGCTGTTCGGCATCGCCCGCTCGAAGCGGCCGCCCGATGCCGAGCATCCGTTCGGCTATGGAATGGAGGTGTATTTCTGGGCCTTCGTCGTCGCCATCCTGATCTTCGGGCTGGGCGCCGGCATCTCGGTCTACGAGGGGATCGCACAGCTGCGGGATCCGCACCCCGTGACGAATTATCTCGTCAACTACCTCGTCCTCGGTGTGGCGCTGATCTTCGAGGGCGTCGCCTGGACGATCGCGTTGCGGCACTTCAACAGGATGCGGGGCCGGCGCAGCCTGCTGAGCGAAGTCCTGCGCTCGAAGGACCCGACCGTCTTCACCGTGCTCTTCGAGGACACGGCCGCGCTGCTGGGGCTGCTGGTCGCCTTCGCCGGGCTGCTGGCCTCGCAGTTCCTCGGCGTCTGGTGGTCGGATGGGGCCGCCTCGATCGGCATCGGCGTCATCCTGGCGGTGACGGCGCTGGGGCTCGCCTACGAGACCAAGAGCCTGCTGACTGGCGAAGCGGCGGCGACCGGCACGGTCGAGGCGATCCGGCGCATGGCGCTGGCCGAGCCGGCGGTGCGCGGCATCAACGAGTTGCGCAGCGTGCATTTCGGGCCTGACGACATTCTCGCGAACATCAGCCTCGATTTCTGCGACGGCACGGACCTCGCCGAAGTCGAGCGGACCGTGACGCGGCTCGAGCGGCGCATCAAGGAGCGCTTTCCGGCGATCGCTAACGTCTTCGTCGAGGTCCAGGCGCGCGAGCAGCACGCGGTAGCGCAGCCGGCCGGCTGACCGCCGGCCGCGTCCTGGTCTGGCCGCACAAGGCTCGGCGATGAGGTCGTCAACGACTACCGCGCCACCAAGCTGTCCTTGCGCGCCCACCCGATCGCCCATCCTGCACCCGGAGCTCTGACCGGGCCCCTGTGCTCGCACTGGGTCCTGAGATCCGGGTCGCCATGCTGTCCACCGACCGCCGCTCGCCGTCAGAAAGCGCGCGGCGGTCACCCGTCCGGTTACCGCGAGCGCGCAGCTGTCCGGCCGGCTGTCGTGTCGCCGCTTCGGTGCCCCCGATAAGTGGGTCGGTCTCCCTTCGAACGCGCGGCGCTGCCGAGGAGAGCATCAACCACAATCCGCTCGGGCGATCTCGAACAGACCGGGTCCCCCGCACGGGCATCGCCGGTCAGCGCCAGCGCGTGACAGCGGCAGCCGCCGAAATCAAGGGTGGCGCTCGCAATGGCACAGGGCTCGATCATCCAGCCCGTGCCACGGAAGGCCTCGAATGCCGGAGACGACGCCCAGCTCTCGGCGAGCGGCGCCTCGCGGACGAAGACGAAGCTCAGGCCGGGAATTCTAGCTGCCGCATGGCAGGGCAGGACCCGGCCGTACGGCGCCACCGTCAGCCCGGTCGAGCCCCCCGCCCATGCAGGCGTTGGGGAACTCCGCATGGCAGTCCGGCGGCACGAAGTCGATGGCGAGGCGCCCGCGCAGCTCGGCCCGCTTCGCATCGACCAGCCGGCGTGCGGCGCGCGCCTGCTCGGCGCTCGGGAGCAGGGCGGCACGTTGCGGGTGGCCCAGCCATGGAATTGGACGCAGGCGACCTCCAGACGGCGTGCGCAGAGACCGACCGCCAGATCGATCGTCTTCCAAGCCGGTCAAGGTTCCGCCGGCACATGACGGCGTTTAGGGTCAGCGGGAACCCAAACTCCGAAACGGCAGCTGCCACTTCCAATTTGGGCCGAAAGCCGCCCCGATAGCCGCCAAACTCGTCGGCGGTCGCCTCGTCGGCGCCTTGGATCGATAGCTGTATGTGGTCGAGCCCCGCCGCGGCGAGCCGCTCGAGGCGTGCCTTGCTCAGCCCGGCTCCCGACGTGATGAGATTGGTTTAGAGGCCTGCCGCGGCCGCCGCCGCGGCGATCCGCTCGAGGTCGCGCCGCGCTGCGGGCTCGCTGCCGGACAGGTGCATCTGCAGAACACCGAGCGCAGCCGCCTGGCGGAACACGTCGCTCCATTCCTCCTTGCTGAGCTCTGTCTCGCGGCCGGTCAGCTCCAGCGGGTTCGAGCAATGAGGACATGCGAGCGGACAGCGATGCGTCAGCTCGGCCAGATCGGCTTGCGGCGGGACCCGGCCCATCGGGCCCTTCACCCTTGACCAGGCCGCCTGATCTGGCCGACATCATCATGCTCGGAGAACGCCGACCGAGAATTTCCACCAACTCCCGGACACGACCCCAACGGCCTGGCGCACATCGGCCTGCAGTATGATCACCTCCTGCGCGGCCGCTTCGATGCAGCTCTTGCGGCGGGGCGCCGCAGTCGGGCTGCGGCCGAACTATCCGGTGGCAAACGCGATGCTCGCCAAGACCCTGCTCTCTTGCGGGCGTCCGGACGAGGCTCTGTCCAGGATCAAGAGAGCCATCCGAATGTCGCCGGTGTACCCTCCCTGGTTCCTCCATGTCCTCGCCGCGGCCTACCTCGACAGCGCTGATCTCGAGAGTGCGATCTCGGTCGCCAGACGATCCCTCGAGATGAACGCCAATAGCGTCGAGGCACGACACGTCCTTTGCTCGGCGCTTGTTCGGGCGAAGACGCCAGAGCGCGCGACCCCGATCGCCCGGGAAATGCGCGAGATCGATCCGGAGTTTTCGCTGGCGAGATATGCAGAACGGCAACCTTGCCGCGACAAGAAGGTCCTGCGCCAGCTGGTCGACGAGTTGCGGCTTGCGGGCGTGCAAGAGTGAACCAGGACATTGAAGCTTCCCATTTCATCCCCTGCGGCCATGGCCATCATCAGCAGCATCAACATGGCCATTATCAGCAGCATCAAGCGGTGACCCGATCTGGCGCCTCTTCCCTTCAGGCGGACGGCATCGCTACGGCAGCAATGCTCTCGACTTTGCCATAGGGCAACGGGGCAATGGGCAGTCGAAACCAACTTGCTCGTAGGGTCGGGTGATAGCTGGGCTGGCGGGTGCTACGTCTGACATCGCGTTCGCCACGGCGAGCGTCTTCTTCCTGATCCCGTTATCTTAAGATCCTCTTGGAGAACATAAAGGCCGTCACCGGCCGAGGCTGCAGCTTATCGACTGGCTGCTGCTTCCGCCATGCGGCGGCCGGGCGGGCAGAGGTTGACAGTTCCGCTTGGATCGCGAGGCAGGAGCGGGACGGCCTTTGGATCTGCGCCAGCCGGCGCGTGAAGGGAAACGGAGAACGGATCGTGTCGAACGAACCTCCACTGACCAATGGCGCGGGCGAGCCTGCCGATTGCAGACGCCGCGCTCGGATACGATACGGTCTAGAGACTGCACTCGGTGTCCCTTTCACGAGGGGCAACGAGATCCGCATTCTGCGCAATGGCGACGAGATCTTTCCCGCGATGCTCGGTGCGATTCGCGGCGCGCAGCAGCGCATCGAGTTCCTGACCTATGTCTACTGGACCGGGGACATAGCGACCCAGATGGCCGATGCGCTTGCCGGTCGCGCGCATGCGGGCGTCGAGGTGCTCATCATGCTCGACTCCTTCGGCGCCAAGGAGATGCGCCCCGAGCTGATACGGCAGCTCGAGGCGGCAGGCTGCGAGGTTCGCTGGTACAATCCGCTGCGGACATGGCGGCTCTGGCAGATCGACAATCGGACGCACCGCAAGCTGCTGGTCGTCGACCGCGAGGTCGGTTTCACCGGAGGCGTCGGCATCGCGAAGGAGTGGCAGGGTGCCGGCGACCGGCCAGAGAACTGGCGAGACAATCACTTCCGGATCCGCGGCCCCGCGGTGCGCGGGCTGCGCGGGGGCTTCTACGGCGACTGGATGGAGGCGGTCGACACGGTCGCGGCGGCGCTGACGGAGACCACGGAGCTCGCGCACTGCGGCGATTGCGAGATGCAGGTCGCACTCGCCCAGGCCTCCTTCGGCTGGGGCGATATCGCGCGCCAGCAGGATGCCCTGATCCGCCTGGCGGAGCGGCACATCCGGATTCAATCGCCCTATTTCGCGCCGAGCCGGATGCAGTTCGACGCAGTGCTGGACGCCCGCCGGCGCGGGGTCGAGATCGACGTGATGATTCCCGGGCCGCATATCGACAAGCGCCTTTCTGAGCTGTCCGGATCGGAGGAGATCCTGCGGTTGCTCGAGGCGGGCGTGAGGCTCTGGCGGTTCCAGCCTACCATGCTGCACTCCAAGCTCATCAGCATCGACGGCGAGGCGGCGAGTGTCGGCACAGCGAACTTCAACGAACGCTCGGTCGGCAAGGACAACGAACTGATGGTCACGGTTCTCGACCGGGAATTCACCGGGCGGATGGACGCGATCTGGGAGGCGGACCGACGTCAGTGCCGGCAGGACGGACTCCAAGAGTGGCGTAGGCGCGGTATTCTGCGAAGGCTCAAGGAGCGGCTTGCCACGCCCGCCCAGCCACAGACCTGACGTGGCTGTGCCCGCCTGCCTCGGCTCGATATACTGGTACCGTTCTGACATCTTTTCCATTCCTTCTTTGTAAATGCAGTAGTCTCAAGAATGCGACACGAAGGGGATGCCACTGCGACGGTCTTTCGGCACATGGTCCGCGTTCATGGAGCCGGGCACGAATTGCCGGTATCCACTCGACGCGCGCCCACCGGACGATCCGCGGGCCTGACCCAGGGAGGAGCGGTCTCGCCGGTGGCTTGCTCCTCGGCAGTGTCGCGCCATTGTGAAGATGGCGCCGGTTACCATGGTCGAGTCGCCTCGGCTATCGTACAGCTGACTGCTGCGGAATATTTCTGGAATGAAGAGGACGGCGATGAGGCAGACGAGACGCGAATTCATTGTGGCCACCACGGCGACCGCGGCCATCACGCTCCTACCCTACGGCGCTCGTGCCGCCAGCGGGAGCTCGGACGTCTTTCAGACCGCCGGGGGCGAGATCAGGGTGCATCCCGTCAGCCACGCCTCGTTCGTCATGGAGACGCCGGCGGGGACGATCTATTCCGATCCGGTGGGCGGCGCGGCCGCCTATGCCGACTATCCCGACCCCGACCTCATTCTCGTCACCCACCGTCACGGCGACCACTACGACGTCGACACGCTGACGGCGCTGGCATCCGACGGCACCGAGATCGTCACCTGCGCCGACGTGCATGGCATGATGCCGGATGGGCTGAAGGAGAAGGCCAGGGTCCTGGGCCATGACGGCAGCATCGAGTGGCAGGGGGTCACGATCGAGGCCATCCCCGCCTACAACACGACCGAGGGACGCCTGGACTTTCACCCGAAGGCGCGGGGCGACAATGGCTATGTCCTGAGCTTCGATGGCTTTCGCGTCTACATCTCGGGCGACACGGAGGACATCCCGCAGATGCGGGCGCTCGAGAACATTGACCTCGCCTTCGTCTGCATGAACCTGCCCTTCACGATGACCAGCGACGCGGCGGCGTCGGCAGTGGCGGAGTTCAAGCCGAGATACGTCTATCCCTACCACTACCGCGGCCGCGACGGCGGCACCCAGAACCCCGAGGAATTCGCCGAGCAGGTCGGGGACGCGGCCACGGTTCGGCTGGTCGACTGGTATCCGGACAACGAGGACGTCTGACCGGAAGCACGCCTCGGATACGGCCTCCGGCGTGACGGCGCGGCGAAGCAACCCAGGATCCTACCCTGTCGCTAAACCGTGCAAAGGAGACCTTGCACGCGTGCAAGGCCTCTATCTCTCTGGTTTTGCGCCAGAGCTGGGGCGCGGCTCGCTCTTTCACGCTCGCGGCACCGACCGCCGTCAAGCGAGTGTTATAATTAGATCGAAGCTCGCCTATCTGGCGACACATAGGCCTGCATCAGGCGCGGTGGCGCGGTGCCGCGCAGCAAACCATCGGCTTCACGTTTGGCGGCGGTCAGGCGGCCCACGGAACAGGGAGCGGCGAGTTCGAGATCGCGGACCCGTGCGCGCAGGTCGTTGAGTGTCTCCGCGCCCACGCTCTTCTCGATCACCACGCGTCCCGGCATGGCGGCGCGCGGGTAGAACGAGCTCTGGAAATGCAGGATGTGGAAGAGCGGCAATTCGAGGCATTCCTGCAGGTTGAGCCCGTGATGAAACGTCGGACCTTCAACGCGTCCCCGGGCTCGGCCCCCTCGACGACCGGCCGAAATCGAGACCGGGCACGTCGGCGACCGTGCTGGCGGAAGTGAGCTGTCCGCCCGACGCGTCGACGCACTCGAACTCGATCACTGTGCCCGGGACGACGCGCGCCGCCGGCTCGTTTGCGTTGTTCCAGCCGAAATGGTGGTGCGATCCGTGGATCGTGTGCGCTGTCTTACCGCATCTTTGACAAACATGTCATCGCAGTGGACGAGATCGATGAAGATGCGCCGGGCCGCCCAGCCGCAATGACTTCATCTTCCGGCAGGAAAGTCGCTGCGTTGGTGGGACCACTGGCTGAAAGGCCGCGGCACCGGCATCAGGGACGTACCCGGCCGGCGCGGCCAAGGACGGGCTATGACTATCGCCAAAGTCGGGTCCGGGCGCTATGCAATGGATGCGGACGACACGACAGGCGTCAGCGCCGAGCTCGATTGGAGGGTCGAGCTCTCCCATGGCGACAGGCGGATCCCGTTCGTTGAGCGAGACGAGGCTTACCGGGGACGCCCGGAAGTTCCGGATTTGCGCCAGGTTACGCACCCTGGGGGGCGACACCTCGTGCACGATCACGAGTGGGACGAGGCGATCCCGAGGCTCGCAGTGAGCGCGGTTGACGGCATGATCGCGGCCGGTCCAGGCCCGCGAGAACCGGTGACGACGAATGAAGAGGAAGCAGGGGGTTTGACAATGAAGGGCTTGCAATCGACGAGGCGGGGGTTCCTCGCAGGAACGGCCGCGATCGGCGCGGCGGGCATCGCCGGACTGCCGCGCTGGGCCTTGGCGCAGGAGCGTGTGCTGCGCCTGCGCTTTGACGGCGACAACAGCATCCTCGATCCCGGCTACATGGTCGGCGGCACCGAGGTCGAAAGTCAGAAGCAATGCCTGCCCTTCCTGACCGAATACGTCATCGAGGACGGCACCCTGTCCTGGCAGCCGACCTACTACGTCAAGAAGGTCGAGAGTCCGCGACCCGACGCATATCGACTTCGAGCTCGTGGACTTCCTCGAGTGGAGCGGCGGGCACGGCCCGGTCACGGCGGCGGACGTGAAGTACTCGTTCGAGCGCATGAAGGGGACCGACTGGGGCGGCTATTACGACGCAATGGACCATGTCGAGGTGACCGGCGAGCGGGCCGGCACCATCGTCATGTCGCAGCCCTTCGCGCCCTTCATCATGGTCACGCTTTGCCACGGTCCGGGCGCGATCCTCTGCGAGAAGGCGATGAAGGAGGTCGGCGAAAAGTTCACGACCGAGTTCCCGGCGATCGCGGCCCCTACACCTACGAGCAGATCCCGGGCCAGCGGACGATCTTCCGACTGAACCCCGATTGGAAGGGGCCGAAGCCCGATTTCGAGCGCGTCGACTGCAACATCATCACCGAGGTCAAGGCGGCCGAGCTGGCCTTCGAGGCCGGCGAGCTCGACTGCACCGAGATCGGCGCCGACACGCTGGCCCGCTACAAGACCGAGCTGCCCGCCGATGCGGCGCTGACCGTCGCCGGCGAGCTGCAGTACATGTGGATGGGCATGAACACCGACCATCCCAAGCTGCAGGACAAGAATGTGCGCCGGGCGATCCAGCACGCGGTCGATGTCGACTCCATCCTCCAGGGCGCCTATTCAGGCACCACGGCCAAGTCGAACGGCATCGTCTGCCCGGGGCTGGTCGGGCACCGGGATGCCACGAAGTACTACAGCTACGACCCCGACAAGGCGCGCGAGCTGCTGCAGGAGGCCGGCGTTTCGGACCTGAGCCTGACGCTGCGGACGCTGAACAATCAGGAGCGCATGCTGACGGCGCAGATCATCCAGGCGAACCTCGCCGCCGTCGGCATCACTGTCGAGATCATCCCGCTGGACAGCGGCCCGTTCTGGGACGTCGGGATGGAAGACAAGGGCGACGGCTGGAAGGACATCCAGCTCTACCTCATGCGCTTCGGCAGCCAGCCCGACCCCTACGAGGCGACGCAGTGGTTCGTCTCCGACCAGGTCGGCGTCTGGAACTGGGAGCGCTGGACCGACCCGGAATTCGACGCGCTCTACAAGCAGGGCATCGCCGAGACCGACCCGGCCAAGCGCGCCGAGATCTATCTGCGCATGCAGGACATCATGGAGGAGACCGGCGCCTACGTCTGGATCAACCACGAGCCCGAGGCCTATGCGCATCGCGCCGACATCGAGATCTCGTCGGCGCCCTCAGGCGAGCTCGACTATCGCCGATTCAAGCAGCTCTGATCGGCGGCCTTGACGCGCCGACCCTCGCCGCCGGCCGCCGGCGGCGATCGGCGGCAGAGGTGGACAGCGGTGACGGAAACCTCAGATGCCAACGAATAGCAGCAATTGCCCGCCGGCTGCGCCGGGGGCGTCCCCTCAGGACGTCCCCGGGCCGATGAGCCGAACGACGTGATCCTCTATCTGCTCAAGCGGATCGGCTCTGTCGCTCGCCATCGTGGTCTCGGTGGTGCTGCTCCTGTTCTCGCTGCTCCACCTGATCCCCGGCGATCCCGCGACCATCGCGCTCGGGCCGCGCGCGACGCCGGAGGTGATCGAGCGATATCGCGACCGGATGCATCTCGACGAGCCGCTGCCCGTCCAGTTCCTGATCTTTGCCGGCAACGTCCTGCAGGGCGATCTCGGCACTGACGTCTTCTCGGGCCGCAGCGTCGGCCTCATGGTCTGGGAGCAGCTGGGCTTCACGCTCGCGCTCGTCTTCGCCGGCCTCGGCTGGGCGGTGCTGCTCGGCATTCCGCTCGGCGTGCTCGCGGCGGTGCGGCCCAACAGCTGGTTCGACCGCGTCACCGGCGTCATCTCGGTCGGCACCATCGCGGTGCCCTCGTTCCTCGTCTCGATCTGGGCGATCCTGATCTTTTCCATCTGGCTCGGCTGGCTGCCGGCGATCGGCGCGGGCGAGCCCGGCGACACGCTCGACCAGCTCGTCGCATCTGGTCCTTCCGGCCTTCGCTGTCGGTCTCGGCTGGGTCGGCTATCTCGCGCGCATGGTGCGCGCCTCGATGCTCGAGGTGATGGGCGAGAGCTACATCCGCGCGGCCCGCGCCTTCGGCATCCACCCGCGCAAGGTCGTCTTCCGCTACGCGCTTGCGGGTCGCGATCCTGCCGACGATCACGCTGATCGGCATCGGCTTCAGCGGGCTCCTCTCGGGCGTGGTCTTCGCCGAGATGATCTTCGCCCGGCCCGGCGTCGGCAAGCTGATCTACGACACGGTCCTCAACCGCAACTTCCCCGTCGTCCAGGGCGCCGTCATCGTCATGACATCGCTCTACCTCGTCATCATCCTGGTCTCCGACCTCGTCGTCGCCTGCTTGATCCCCGTGTCCGCGAATCCCTCTGACGCCCACGACGGCCGGCCGGCCTCGGCGCCGGAGACCGCCGCCCGCGAGCGCGCGGCGCAGCTGCGCCGCTTCCTGCAGCAACTGGCAGGGCGTGCTCGGCCTCCTGCTCGTGATCCTCTTCTTCGCGAGCGCCCTTCTGCGCCCCCTGGATCGCGCCCTACGATCCCAACGCGATGGACATTCCCGCGCGCCTGTCGGGGCCGAGCCTGGGCGCATCTCGCCGGCACCGACCAGCTCGGCCGCGACACCTTCTCGCGCGTGCTCTGCGGCGGGCGCATCGCGCTGCAGGTCGCTGCCATCGGCGTTTCGGTGTCGCTCGCCGATCGGCCTCGTCCTCGGCATGCTCGCGGGCTATGGCCCGCGCTGGCTCGACAACCTGCTGCTGCTGGTCTTCGACACCGTCCGCGCTTTTCCGACCATCATCCTCGCGCATGGCGACCGTGGCGCTGATCGGGCCCAGCCTCGGGCTGGTGCTGGCCATCGTGATCGTCACCCCGATCCCGCAGTATGCCCGCATGGCGCGGACGGCGACGCTGGCGATCCGCAACACCGAGTTCATCCTCGCCGAACGCTCGCTCGGCGCCGGCATGGCGCGCATCCTGGCGCTGCACGTCCTGCCGAACGTCGTCGGGCCGCTGCTGATCCTCGCCGCCATGGACGTGCCCGTCGTCGTGACGGTCGAGGCGGGTCTCAGCTTCCTCGGCCTCGGCGTCCGCCCGCCGCAGGCGAGCTGGGGCACCATCCTCAACGAAGGCTATCTGGTGATCCGCGACACGCCCTGGCTGGTGGTCGCCGGCGGCATCCCGCTGGTCCTGACGACGCTGGGGTTCACCTTCCTCGGCGAGGCGCTGCGCGACGTGCTCGACCCGCGCCTGCGGCGGGGACGCTGAGCGGTGGACACGCTGCTCGAGATCCGCGACCTGGGCGTCGACTTCGCGCACGAACCGCGGGCGGGTCCACGCGCTGCGCGACGTCAGCCTCGCCGCACGCCGCGGCCGCATCCTCGGCATCGTCGGCGAGAGCGGCTCGGGCAAGAGCACGGTGCTCTGGTCGATCCTCGGCCTGCTTGTCGGGCAATGCGACGGTGACGCGGCGGGCTCCGTCCTCTCGAAGGCCGCGACCTGCTCACCCTGCCCGAAGCCGCGCTGCGGGCGCTGCGCGGCGAGCAGCGTCTCGATCGTCTTCCAGGACCCGATGACCTCGCAGATCCCGGTGCTGACCTATGGCCAGCAGATGCTCGACATCCTCTATCGCCGCCCGGACATCCGCGTGCCGAAAAGCGCCGGATCGCGGTCGAGACGATGCGCCGGGTCGGCATTCCCGACCCCGAGACTGCGCATCGACCAGTACCCGCACCAGTTCAGCGGCGGCATGCGCCAGCGCGCCGGCATCGCCATGGCGATGATGACCGAGCCGGCGCTGCTGCTCGCCGACGAGCCGACCACGGCGCTCGACGTGACGATGGAGGCGCAGATCATCCGGCTGATGCCGCGAGCTGCAGGAGGAGCTGCACGCGACCGTCGTCGTCGTCTCGCACAATCTCGGCCTGATCGCCGAGCTCTGCGACGACGTCGTCGTGATGTATGCCGGCGAGGTCGTCGAGCAGGGCGAGGTGCGCGACATCTTCCACGGCGCCAGCCACCCCTACACCCGCGCGCTCCTCGAATGCGATCCCGCCCGCATCGCCGAGACGACCCGGCGCCTGCCGGTGATCCCGGGCGACATGCCCGGACCTGACGGCGCCGCCCGCGGCCTGCGTCTTCGCCGGGCGCTGCCCGCGCGCGATGCCCGTCTGCCATTCGGCCAAGCCGCCGACCACCCGTCACGCACGGGCACCGTCGCGCGGTGCCACCTCGTCGCGGGGGCCCATGCCGATCCGGGCTGGCCACCGCCGGCCCGGCGTCGCCACCGTGCCGCGCGGCCCTGCGGCTGCCGCCGCCGCCGAGGTCCCAAGCACCGGCCGGCGACGCGCTTCTCGAGGTGCGCGACCTCCACGTGCGGTTCTCGACGGGCGCGCGGCTTTCCAAGGCGGCGCCGACGCTATGTCGAGGCGGTGGCGGGCGTCTCGCTGAGCCTGGAGCCCGGGCGAGACGCTCGGCCTCGTCGGCGAGAGCGGCTCGGGCAAGACCACGCTCGGGCGGACGATCCTGAACCTCGCGCGGCCGCATTCCGGCAGCGTGCGCTTCGAGGGGCGCGAGATCCTGGGCCTGCCGGAGCGGCGTTTCGGCCCGCTGCGCCGCGACATGGCGATGATGTTCCAGGATCCGGTCGGCTCGCTCAGCCCGCGCCGCACCGTGCGCGCGCTGATCACCGAGCCGTTCGCGATCCATGGGCTCGCCGGCCGGGAACTCGGCCGCGACCCCGACCGCGAGGCCGAGCGGCTCTGCGACATGGTCCGCTTCCCGCGCGCCTTCCTGTCGCGCTATCCGCACGAGCTCTCCGGCGGCCAGGCCCGCCGCGTCGGCGTTGCCCGGGCGCTGGCGCTGGAGCCGAAACTGGTGATCGCCGACGAGCCGACCGCCGGCCTCGACGTCTCGGTGCAGGGCGAGATCCTGAACCTGATGGGCGACCTGCAGGCGGAGAAGGGCCTCAGCTACCTTCTCATCACCCACAACCTCGCCGTCGTCCGCCATGTCAGCGACCGGCTGGCGATCATGTATCTCGGCCGCATCGTCGAGGAGGGGCCGACCGACGCCGTGTTCGGCGCGCCGGCGCACCCCTATACGCACGCACTCGTCAACGGCGTGCCCCAGCCCGATCCCGACCATCGCTCCGCGCCAGCCGCCATCGTCGGCGAGGTGCCGAGCCTGGCCCGGCGCCCGCCCGGGTGCGAGTTCCACCCGCGCTGCCCCTTCGCGCGCGGGCGCTGCCGAACCGACCCGCCGCTACCGCGCGTCGACCAAAGCGGCCGCACCTTCCGCTGCCACTTCCCGCTTCACGAGACTGGGTGACGCTCCCTGGAAGTGCCGTCAGCGGCCGCGCTTCGGCTTTAGCCCCGAGCCCCTGCTTCATCCGCTCCAAGCCCAGCAGTGCCGCCCACTTCGGCAAGTCGGGGCACGTCCCCCTGTTCGCTGGCTCTCAACCGCACTGGCGCTTGGGTGTGCTCGCACCACCGCCTTCCACCCCGGCGCTTGAAGACAAAAGCGCACCCTGCTACAAGTTGTGCGATGAGCCCGACTACACACAACATCGTGCAAGAACGCACCGGTATCCGGCGTCTGTCAGAGGCCGCCGCCAACCGGATCGCCGCCGGCGAGGTGGTCGAGCGCCCGGCCTCGGCCGTCAAGGAACTGGTCGAGAACGCGATCGACGCCGGCGCGTCAAGGATCGAGATCGACATCGCCGATGGCGGCAAGTCGCTGATCCGCGTCGCCGACGATGGCTGCGGCATCGCGGAAGCCGAGCTCGCGCTGGCGCTCGAGCGGCACGCGACCTCCAAGATCGACGGCGAAGACCTGGTGAACGTCCGCTTCTTCGGCTTCCGCGGCGAGGCGCTGCCCTCGATCGGCTCGGTGGCGCGGCTGACGCTGACCTCGCGCCTGCGCGGCGCCGAGGCGCGCGAGATCGCCTGCCATGCCGGGCGGATCGGCGCGCCCAAGCCGGCGGCGCGCGCGCCCGGCACCACCGTCGAGGTGCGCGACCTCTTTCACGCGACGCCGGCGCGGCTGAAGTTCCTGCGCACGGACCGGGCCGAGACGCAGGCGATCGCCGACACGGTGCGCCGGCTCGCGCTCGCCCGGCCCGACATCGCCTTCTGCCTCCGCGACCTGACGGGCGGCCCAACTCGCGGGGCCGAACGCGTGCTCTTTCGCGTCGATGCCGAGCCGGGCGATCAGGGCTCGGCCCGCCTCGCCCGCGCCGCCCGAATCCTGGGACGCGAGTTCCCGGCCAACGCCGTTCCCATCGCGGCCGAGCGCGAGGGGCTGAGGCTCTCGGGCCATGCCGGGCTGCCCGCCTTCTCGCGCGGCGCGGCGGTGGCGAACCATGTCTTCGTCAACGCCCGGCCGGTGCGCGACCGGCTGCTGCTCGGCGCCGTGCGCGCCGCCTATTCGGACGTGCTGGCGCGCGACCGCCACCCGGCCGTCGCGCTGTTCCTCGACTGCCGGCCGGACGCCGTCGACGTCAACGTCCACCCGGCCAAGGCCGAGGTCCGCTTTCGCGAGCCTGGGCTGGTGCGCGGCCTGGTGCTGGCCGCCATCCGCCACGCGCTGGCCGAGGCCGGCTGCCGCCAGTCGACCACCGCCGGCACGGCCGCCCTCGGCGCCTTCCGCCCGCAGGGCGGCCCGCGCCCCCCGGGGGCAGGTCCAGTCGCGGGCCGCGGCTGGTCTTCACCCTCACCTTCGCCCCGGGCCGTCGAGGCGGCGCTGGCGCTGCAGGCACCGCTCGGCGCGCATCCGGGCTTCGCCGAGGACCGGCTCGGGGCCCCGGAGCCGCCCCGGGCCGACCCGGGCATTCCCGCGGCAATCGAGCCCGCCGCCCCGCATGACGACCCGGCGCTCGATCTGCCGCTGGGACGCGCAAAGGCGCAGCTGCACGGCACCTATATCCTCGCCGAGACGGCGGATGGCATGGTGCTGGTCGACCAGCACGCGGCGCATGAGCGGCTGGTCTACGAGCGACTCAAGCGCCAGCTCGTCCAGACCGGCGTCGCCCGCCAGGGGCTGCTGGTGCCCGAGATTGTCGAGCTCGGAGCCGATGCCGACCGCCTGCTCGAAGAGGCCGAGGCGCTGGCCCGGCTCGGCCTCGTCGTCGAGCCCTTCGGCCCCGGCGCCGTCGCCGTGCGCGAGATCCCGGCGCTGCTCGGTCGGGCCGACCCGGCGGCGCTGGTCCGCGACATCGCCGACGAGATCGCGGGCCTCGGCACGGCCGACACGCTGGGCGCACGGCTCGACGCCATCCTCTCGCGCATCTCGTGTCACGGCTCGGTGCGCGCCGGCCGCAGGCTGACCCTGCCGGAGATGGACGCGCTGCTGCGCGAGATGGAGGCGACGCCGAACGCCGCCACCTGCAATCACGGCCGCCCGACCTGGATCGCGCTCGGCCGCGCCGATATCGAGCGGCTTTTCGGGCGGCGCTGACGGGCGCAGTCGGCGCGCTGGCTGGGTCGATCCCGCTCCGACGCGCTCGCCTGTTGGCGACAGCGTTCCCTTGCAGGCCAGTTGTCGCCGGCGTCCGGCAGCGGCGCCGCTCGAAGCCGGCGTCATCTCGCCCGAATACTCGCACAGACAAGCAGTTCTACCTCAATCGGGGGATGTGAGGCGCAGCAACGTGTGGGACAATTCTTCCCCAGTGGCGAGCAAAGGAGAAGATCATGTCAGTTGCGCCGAATTTCTCCAATGGGATTGCACACGAGACGCGTGGTCACTCAGATCTTGTCGGGCTTGGGCGCGTGGCTTCGGCGATGCGGACCATTCTGGGCGGCATGATTGCGTCGAAGGAGTATCGCCATCTGACCGCGATGAGCGACCGCCAGCTGAGCGAACTCGGTCTTTCCCGCGACGGCATCGCGGCGGAGGTCCACAGGCGCCACCTGGCTCCCCTCGGCCGAAGATCGTAGAACTCGGGCGGGTTCGGCTGATCCCGCCTGCGACCCCATAGCATCGCGAAGAACCGAGGCGGCAGCCGCCTCCGAATTTCGCCCGTTTCGCGGGCGCGGGCCCGGTCCGCGTCCGGCCGAGCTCTCGCGGCCGCCGCCCGCCCGGCAGGAAGGAGCTGGACCATGGGCCCGGAGATACTCCTCTTCGTCGTTCTCTGCTCGCCCGATCTTCTTGAGTGCGAGGACCGCTCGAGCGATGTGGCCTATGCCGATCTCGACGAGTGTCGGGCGGCGCGGGCGCAATTGATCGCAAGCGGACCGGGCGATGGCCACCGGGGCGAGAGCGTCTTTGCGCGCTGCCGCTATGTGCTGACGCAAGAGCGGCGACCGGTGGCCCCCCGGAACGCCCTCCATGGTTGCCGCGGCAACACCTGTGCGGTGAACGTGATCGGGTCTGTCGGGCTCGGATCGACTTCTTTGCCTAGCCCCATTCCCTGGCCACGCCGGTCCGCTAGCGTCCGCCCTCCAGCACCAGCCGTGTCCGGTAGGCGTTCGAGATGTGCCGCTCGGCCGCCGCCTGGGCCGCCGCCTCGTCGCGCCGCGCGATCGCGTCGACGATGGCGCCATGCTCGTCCAGCGCCTGCGCGGCCCGGCCGGGCGCCGCCAGCGTCGTCGTCGAGATCAGCGCCAGCGAGCGGCGCATGCTCTCCAGCATCTGGCTGAGATATCGGTTGTGCGAGGCGCGGTGCAGCTGGCGGTGAAAGCGCCGATTGGCGAGCGACAGCGCGCGGGCGTCGCCCACGATCCGCCGGTCGGCCGCGATCATCTCGGCCATCACGGCGATCTCCTCGGGCGCCGCGTGGCGGGCCGCCAGCCGCGCCGCCAGCCCCTCGACCACGCCGCGCACCTCGTAGAGCTCGCCCAGCTGGTCGTGGTCGAGCGTGGCGACCCGCAGTCCCCTGCCCTCGCGCGCCACCACGCCCTGCGCCTCGAGCCGCGAGAGCGCCTCGCGCACGGGCGTGCGCGAGACGCCCAGCCGGTCTGCCAGCTCGGTCTCGACCAGGCGCTGGCCCGGCCGAATGTCGCCGCGATCGATCGCCTCGAGGATCAGCGAATAGGCGTCCTGGCCTTCGCCGCCGCCTGGGTCCGCCGTCCCGCTCACCGCTGGTCGGGCAGCTTATAGTCCCTCTCCTCCAGCTGGCGGCGAATCGTCAGCTTGGAGATCTTGCCCGTCGCCGTGTGCGGGATCTCGTCGACGAACAGGATCTCGTCCGGCAGCTGCCATTTGGCGAAATGCGGCTCGAGCAGCGCGACGATGCTGCCGGGGTCGGGCGTCTTGCCGGGCTGCGGCACAATTAGCAGAACCGGGCGCTCGTCCCATTTGGGGTGCGGCACGCCGATGGCGGCGGCCTCGAACACCTCCGGGTGCTTCAAGGCCGCGTTCTCGAGCTCGATCGAGCTGATCCACTCGCCGCCCGACTTGATGACGTCCTTGAAGCGATCGGTGATCCGCACATAGCCGTGGCCGTCGATCGTCGCCGCGTCGCCGGTGTCGAACCATCCGCCTGCATCAACCGCATCCGCCTCCGTCTTCAGATAGCGCCGCAGCACGCCGGGCCCGCGGATCATCAACCGCCCCTGCATCTGTCCGTCCCAGGGCAGGTCGGCATCGGCGTCGTCCCTGATCGCCAGGTCGACCGTGAAGGGCGGATGGCCCACCGTTCCCTGCACGTCGAGCTGTGCCGGCCGGTCGAGCGCCGCCACCTCGGGCTTGAACGAGCAGATCGTGCCGATGGGCGAGGTCTCGGTCATGCCCCAGGCGTGCAGCACCTGCACGCCGTACTCGTCCTGGAACGCCTCGATCACCGCGCGAGGGCAGGACGAGCCGCCGATGACGACGCGGTTGAGTTCGGGCAGCTCGGCCCCGGTCTCGCGCAGATGCTTGAGCAGCGGCAGCCAGACGGTCGGCACGGCCGCCGAGATGGTGACGCCCTCCGAGAACATCTCCATCAGCGAGGCCGGGTCGAGCTGCCGCCCCGGCAGCACCATGCCTGACCCGGCCAGCGGCACGGCGAAGCCCGTGCTCCAGCCATTGGCGTGAAAGAGCGGCACGACCGGCATCATCACGT
Organism: uncultured Alphaproteobacteria bacterium; assembly: GCA_963822985.1. Classification (GTDB taxonomy): domain Bacteria; phylum Pseudomonadota; class Alphaproteobacteria; order Rhodobacterales; family Rhodobacteraceae; genus Thermohalobaculum. Next base: position 601,011 of record CAWGJU010000010.1, read on the forward strand.
CGCGCGAGGACAGGCCGAACATGTCCGGCTGCACGGTGATCAGCGCGTGCAGCACGTTCGAGCGGTGCGAGTAGACGACGCCCTTCGGGTGCCCCGTGGTGCCCGAGGTGAAGCAGACCCCGCAGGCGTCGTTCTCGTCGCCCGCCGCCCAGGCAAAGTCGCCGTCCGAGCCCGCCAGCAGCTCCTCATAGCAGTGGACGTTCTTCAGCCCCGTCTCGGGCATGTGGGCGCGGTCCGTCATGACGACGAAGCCCTCGACCGTCTGCAGCTCGCCCGCCACGCGCTCCAGCACCGGCACCAGGTCGGCATCGACGAAGATCAGCCGGTCCTCGGCATGGTTGATGATGTAGGCCAGCTGCTCGGCCGAGAGCCGCGGGTTCAGCGAATGCAGCACGGCGCCCGCGCCCGGCACGCCGTACCAGACCTCGAGATGGCGCACCGTGTTCCAGGCCATGGCGCCGATCATTTCGCCGGGCCGAAGCCCCAGGCGCGTCAGCGCCTGCGCCACCCTGAGAGCGCGCCCGCGCACCTCGCCCCAGCTCGAACGGACGATCGGCCCCTCGGCCGAGCGGCCGATGACGGGCCGCCCGCCATGGTACGTCGCCGCGTGGTCGATGATCCGCGAGACCCTCAGCGGCCAGTCCTGCATCAGCCCGCGCATGCATCCGTCCTCCCGCATTTCCGCCGAAACTAGGCAGCTTCCTTGGGCCTGTGAAGCCCGGACAGGTCCTTGCGCCCGGCCGGCCTCCGGCCGTAACCCCAAAGCGCGCCGGCATCGCGCCCGGGTGATGCGCGCGGGGCTGCGGAGAAGGCATGCGCGAGAACCTGTCGGCCGCCCTGTCCATCGTCACGGCCATGCTGATCCTCGCGATCTGCGACAACTTCATCGGCATGTTGGCCGAGCGGATGAGCCTCTGGCAGTTCCACGTGCTGCGCTCGGCGATCATCATGCCGCTGATCGCGGTCACCATGCTGGCGCTCGGCCAGGTGGCGACGCTGCGGCCGGTGCGTCCTGGCGCGGTACTCGCCCGCGGCTGCTTTGTCGTGACCGCGCTTCTTCTGTATTTCGCGGCGATCCCGGCGGTCTCGGTGTCATTGGCGGCGGCCGGGCTCTTCACCTCGCCGCTCTGGGTGACGCTGTTCTCGGTCACGCTCTTCGGCGAGCGGATCGGCGCGCGCCGGCTCGCCGCGCTCGCGCTCGGCTTCATCGGAGTGTGCCTGGTGCTGCGTGTGGGGACCGAGCCGCTGCGGCCCATGGCGCTGGCGGCCGTCCTCGGCGGGGCGCTCTACGCGCTCGGCGTCATCTCGACGCGGCGCTATTGCCGGCAGGAGAGCGTCGGCGCGCTCGCCTTCTGGAACCTGGGCGTGTTCCTGGCGGCCGGGCTCGTCGGCATGGCGCTGACGCCCGTCATCGCGGCGGCCATCGGCGACGTCGAGGGCACGGGTTTCGCCACCATGCCGCCCCGGCCGATGGAGGCCGGCATCGTCCTCCTCGTCGCCATTCTCGGCGGCGCCGGGGCGGTCGGCATCCTGCTGCTGGCCCGCGGCTATCGCGGCGCCGAGCCGACCTTCGCGGCGCTGTTCGACTTCAGCTTCCTGTTCTGGGTGCCGCTGTTCTCGTGGCTACTCTGGGGAGAGAAGCTCCCGGCGTCGGTCGCCATCGGCATGGCGCTGATCGTCGCCGCCGGCGTGCTCGCGGTCAGCGGCGGCGGACGGCGCCCGGCGCCGCCCGCGCCGCCCGCGCCAACCGAGCGGGTGGGCGCATCACGCCCCTGATCATCCGCGCCCGGCCGCCCGGGCGCCCGGGCCGCCGCTGGCCAAGCCGTCGCGGAGGCGGCATGGTGGCGGGCAAACCGACGCCAGAGGAATGCCCGATGACCGCCTTCAACTTCGCGCCGCTCTTCGCCCGCGACCTGCCGCCGGCCGCGCAACGCTGGACCGGGTTCGTCGAGCACAACTTCGTCGGCGGGCACAATGACCCGGACGGCATCCCGGTCGAGGCGCTGATCGAGGCGGCGACGCGCCAGCTGCGCGCCAAAGGGCGCGAACTCGCCATCTACACGCTCGACGGCGGGCCGCAGGGCCTGCGCGAGCTGCGCGAGGTGGTGGCCGAGAAGCTCACGCGCGATCGCGGCGCTCCGACGGAGCCCGACCAGGTTCTGATCACCTCGGGCTCGCTGCAGGGGCTGGATCTGATCAACCAGGCGCTGATCGAGCGCGGCGACACGGTCATCGTCGAGGAGCACACCTATGGCGGCACGCTGAGCCGCCTGCGCCGGCGCGGCGCCAAGATCGTCGGCGCGCCGCTCGACGAGCACGGGCTCCGGATTGACGCGCTCGAGGCGCTGCTCGACGATCTGGCGGCCCAGGGCATCCGGCCGAAGTTCATCTACACGATCCCGACCGTGCAGAACCCGACCGGATCCGTGCTGCCGCTCGACCGGCGCCACGCCCTGCTGGCACTCGCCAGGCGGCACGGCGTGCCGATCTTCGAGGACGAGTGCTATGCCGACCTCGTCTGGGAGGGCGACTGGCCGCCGGCGCTGCGCGGCCTCGACCCCGACGCGGTGATCCATATCGGCTCGTTCTCCAAGACGCTCGCCCCGGCGCTGCGGATCGGCTACCTCGTCGCCGACTGGCCGGTCATGTCGCGCCTCATGCCACTCAAGACCGATGCCGGAACGGGCGCGGTCGAGCAGCTGATCGTCGCCGACTGTTTCGGCAACCGGTTCCACGAACATCTCGCCACGCTGAAGCCGCGCCTGAAGGCCAAGCTCGACGCCATGGCCGAGGCGGTCGAGCGCGAGTTCGGCACGGCGGCCGAGTTCACCCGGCCTAAGGGCGGTATCTTCTTCTGGATGCGCATCCCCGGCGTCGATACCTCGGCGCTCTATCCCAAGGCCAAGGCCGGCGGCGTCGAGTTCAACCCGGGCGCCGAATGGTCCGTCAACCCCGCTGCGCGCGACTGCCTACGCCTCTGCTTCGCCCTGCCGAGCGAGGCGCAGATCCAGGCGGGCGTGGCCCGCCTGGCCGAGATCTGCCGGCGGGAGACAGGCATCCCGGCCGTCAGCGCCAACGTCCGCCACGCGCGATAGAGGCGATCGGGCAGCGGCCCGCGCCCGCCTCAGCCTTCGCGCTCCTGCGAGAAGATCAACGCGGTGTAGCCGCCGATCGCCACCTCGGCCGAGAAACGCATGCCATCGCACTCCTGTGGCTCGGCCGTGGCGTCGTGGCTGTCGAACCCGCCGAAATCGTCGCTGTAGCCCTTCCAGTCGGTGTTGAGCCGAAGCACCCACCGGCCTTCGTGCGGAAAGCCGACGCGCAACTGGCGCGGCTCGTGCGCGAAGTTGACGACGACGACCACGTCGTCGCCCGGCCCGCCCTCGTGCCAGCGGCGAAAGGCGATGACCTTCTCGGACTCGTCGACCTTGTGGACGGCGAGGTTGCTGCCGACCAGCCCGGTGGTGTTGCCTTGGCGGTCGAGCCGCAGCCGGATGAGGTCGCGATAGAGCCGGACGATGCCGTGGAACTCCTCGCTCTGGTCCCAGTCGAGCGGCACGTCGTCGCGGAACCACTCGCCCTGCAGGAACTCCTGGCCCTGGAACAGCATCGGGATGCCGGGGGCGGTCAGCATCAGCGCGGCGCCGAGCGTCGAGCGCTTCTGCGCCGCCCAGTGCGACGGGTCGTCCGGCGCGATCTCGTGCACGACTCGCGCCTTGCCGTTGGCCACCTCGTCATGGCTTTCGGTGTAGATGACGCGCTGGAACGGGTCGCCATTGTAGTGGTGCCCCAGCGCGTGGGCGACCGTGCCCATGTGCCGTTGCGCATCCTCGGGCGCGATCAGCACCTCGCGGATCGGGTGGACGAACTCGGCGTCCCATTGCGCGCCGAAGCCGGCGCCCTCGGCGTGCGTGATCTCGGCCCGATTGCGCAAATCCTCGGCGATGGTGATGCGGCCTGGAAACTGGGCGCGGACCTCCTCGTTGATCCAGCGCATCAGGCTCCAGCCCTCCTCGAGCGTGTCGCCTTCGTCGCCCTCCTCGCCCTTCACGTTGCGGATATACAGCGTCATGTCGAAGCGCAGCCCGTCGATGCGGTACTCCTCGAGCCAGAAGAGCGCGTTGTCGCGGATGAAGCGGCGCACCTCGCCCCGGCCGTAGTCGGGGCGCGTGTCGCCCCAGGGCGTGTCGGACTTCCAGTCGTTGTAGAAGTAGATGCCGCCCTTGTCGTTCTCGCTCCAGCCGTCGAACTGCCAGAGGTCGAGGTCGCTCGGGCCGAAATGGTTGTAGACGACGTCGAGGATCACGGCGATGCCGGCGCCGTGCGCCGCCTCGACGAAGGCGTGCAGCCCCTCGGGTCCGCCATAGGTGCTCTCGACGGCGAAGATGTGCGCCGGGTTGTAGCCCCAGGAGAGGTCGCCAGCGAACTCGGCGGCCGGCATGATCTGCACGGCGTTGACGCCCAGCCTTCGCAGATGCGCCAGCTTGGCCGCCGCGTCCTCGAAGGTGCCGGGCTCGTCGCCCTCGCGGCCGAAGGTGCCGATGTGCATCTCGTAGATGACGAGCCGGTTCCAGGGCGGCGGGTCGAACGGCGCCCTCTCGGCGCGCGGAGCGACGACGATGGCGTTGCCGACGGAGTTCGTCACCGCCCGCGCATAGGGGTCGATGCGCGACAGCTCCTTGTCGCCGTTGCGGATCACGAACCGGTACTCGTCGTCAGTCCCCGCTCCGGCGATGTCGGCGTACCAGATGCCGTCGCCCTCCGCCTGCATGGGCGTGGCGTCCTCGGACCACTCGTTGAAGCTGCCGGCGACGTGCACCGCCTCGGCATTGGGCGCCCAGACGCGGAAGGCGACCCCGCCTTCGTGCGGAATCGCACCCATGCCCACCTGACGGGCGGCCTCACGAGCGTCGTACATGTGCATTTCCCCGAGTGACACCGCCGGGCGGCGGCGCTGATTAACGGCGAGCCGTCGGGTTGGTTGCATTGCAGAAGAAGAAGCCTGGGGCAACGACGGGGCGAAAGACAGTCCGCCCCGGCGTCCCCCGCGCCTCTCGATCAGGCCGTCTCGACCGTCTCGACGGCCTGGGGCGCTTCGACGAAGCCGCGCCCGTGCGCCCAGCGGACCTCCCACACGCCCAGCCGGCCGCGCTTGTTCTTGACGATCTCCCAGCGCTGGCCGCCCTCGGCCCGCGCGCCCATTCCGGGCAGCGGCTCGCAGAGCCAGCGGGTCTCGGCGGCGTTGGTGCGAAGCCGCCGCTCGGGCACCAGGCAAAGCCCCCTGCCCCCGCCCGTGCCGGCCGCGAGCTGCAGGCGGCGGCTGGCCGTCAGGTCGGGCGCCTCGGCGAGCTCCGCCACGACCAGGGGCGCGGCGCCGGAGCGCAACGCCTCTTCGGTTGCCTGCAGCACGGGCAGCGCGCCAGTCGGGCGCGCCAGCACCAGCCGGGCGGGATCCATGAACGCCGCGATCCCCGGCGCATAGAGCCCGTCGCGGCCGCGCGCATCCTGTACCCACAGCACGGCGCCCTCGAGCCGCCCGGCCAGCGCCAGCGCAAAGGCCAGCCGGCCCGCCCCCGTCGCCTCGTGGGCGCGGGCAGGCGCAAAGAAGCCGAGATCGGGCAGCGGCGCGGTCGGCAAAAGCAGCCTCCAGATGTTCCCCATCTGTTCTGGACGTCCTTGCCGATTCTGTCGAGTTCCGAGCCCCCCAAAACCCTCCCCCCGCGGGTGGGGAGGGGGCGCGCGGCGCCCGGCCGCGACGACAGCCTCAAACCACCGGAGAGATCAGCGGTTCGCCGGCGAAATGCGCGCGCAAATTGCGCACGACCAGGTCGCCCATCGCCCAGCGCGTCTTGTGCGTGGCGCTGCCCTGGTGCGGCGAGAGCACGACATTGTCGAGGCCGAGCAGCGCCTGCGGCACGTTCGGCTCGTCGGCGAAGACGTCGAGCGCCGCGCCGCCGAGCGCGCCCGACTGCAGCATCTCGACCATGGCGGGCTCATCGACCGCCGAGCCCCGCCCGATGTTGACGAGGCACCCGTCGGGCCCCAGCGCCTGCAGCACCTTGCGCGAGATGATGCCCTGCGTCGACGGCCCGCCGGGCGCGATGCAGACCAGCCAGTCGACATCGCGCGCCATCGCCTCGAGGTCGGCATAGTAGGTGTAGGGCAGATAGGCCTGCTCGCTGCGCCCATGATAGACGACGCGCATCTTGAAGGCCTGGGCCCGCGCCGCGAACGCCTTGCCGATGCGCCCGAGCCCCAGCACACCCACGCTTGCCCCGGTCAGTTCGCCCGTGAACGGATAGTTCCCCTCGCGCGCCCAGCGGCCCTGGCGGACATACTGATCGGTCTGCGGGATGCGCCGGCAGAGCGAGATCATCAGCCCGAAGGCCAGCTCGGCCACCGCGTCGTCGAGCACGCCCGGCGTGTTGCAGACGCGAATGCCGCGGGCGCGGGCGTAGGCGGTGTCGACATTGTCATAGCCGACGCCGAAGGACGAGACGATTTCGAGCTTGGGGCAGGCCTCCATCAGCGCCCGGTCGCAGCCATGGAAGGTGGCGATGCCGCGCACCCGCGGGCCCACCTCGGCGAGGAACCGGTCCCGGTCCTGAGCCTCGGCCTGCCACAGCCGGTGCACGGTGAACTCGGCGTCGAGCGCCTCCTCGACGCTCGCCAGCATCGGCTTCGGTACCAGAATTTCCACAGTCATGCTGCCCTCCTCGCTTCGGCCGACCGCTGCGCCGCGAGCTGGCGCTCGCGCCACCAGATGTAAAACCCGCTGCCGGCGACGACCGGCGCGCCGACCAGCACCCAGACCGTCGGCGGCTGGGCGAAGACCAGCCAGCTCGACAGCGTCATATAGATCAGCTGCGTGTAGACGAAGGGGGCCAGCACCGAGGCCGGCGCATAGCGGTGCGCCGCCGTCAGCAGCTGGTGCCCCGTCCAGCCGAACACGCCCATGCAGGCGAACAGCGCCCAGGCGAGCGCGTCTTCCGGCGGCGTCCACTCCAGCGCGGCGAGCGGCGCCACGCCGATGGTGGCGACCAGCGCGGCATAGAGCTGCTGCGTGTTGGTCGAATCGACCCCCGCCAGCCGGCGGGTCAGGATGGTATAGACCGAGCCGCACAGCACGGCGCCGAGCGAGAACAGCATCGCCCAGTGAAAATTGCCGGTCCAGGGCTGCATGACGATGACGATGCCGCAGAAACCTATGACCACGGCCGCCCAGCGGCGGATGCCGACAGCCTCGCCCAGCAGCGGGATCGACAGCACGGTGATGAAGATCGGCATGGCGAACATGATCGTCGCCGTCACCGTCAGCGGCAGGTATTTGACGGCCGTGAAGTTCATCACGGTCGAGCCGAGCAGCAGGCAGGCGCGCAGGATCTCGAGCTTGGGCGACCGGCTCGCCAGGCTGCGCGCGCCCGCCACCGGCAGCACCAGCGCCGCGACGATGGCGAGGTGCACGGCATAGCGCGCGCACACCGCCGTCCAGGGCGAGACGCCGCTCGTCACCAGCAATTTCGCGCTGGAATCGAGGCAGGTGAACGCCGCATAGGTCAGCAGCATCATGCCGATCGCGAGGCCGATCCGGTCCTCGCGCGCCGGCGTCGGCACATGCGCGCCGGGAAACCGCCAGGTCGCCACGCCTCAGGCCCGCCGGGCGCAGCGGTGCCCGTTCGGCGAGCCAGGGCCGCCTGCGCCGCCGGCGTCTCGCGGCCCGTCAGCCACGCGCGATGTCGTCCTCGAGGAAATAGCGGATGTTGTCCTCGAAGCTCTCGTCGGCCAGCGAAGCCGAGCTCCAGCGCCTTCTGCGGGTTCAGATGCGCGCGGAACTGCCGGACGATGCCCTCGATCCAGTCGTCGCTGCTCCCAGGTGATCGCGGCTGGCCGGCTCCGGACCGGCGACGCGCGTCATCGCGTCGACCATCTCGCCGATCGTGTCGGTGCGCCCCGGCAGCGCGAAGCAGCGGTTCGGCCCAGATCGCCGGCCTCGACCTCGGCGGCGTGCACCAGATTGCGCGTGATCAAGTCCGCGGCGAGCAGTGCCAGACGGGATAGTCGCGGCCGACCGGGCAGTTGGCGCTCTGCCCCTGCAGCGGCTCGCGGAAGATCGACGACATGAACCCGGTCGAGGCCTTGTTCGGCTTGCCGGGGCGCACGGTGATCGTCGGCAGGCGCAGGCCGCGGCCGTCGAGAAAGCCCTTGCGCGACATGTCGGTCAGGATCAGCTCGGCCGCCGCCTTCTCGGCGCCATACGAGGTCTGCGGGTTCAGCGCCGTCCAGTCCTCGAGCATCTCAGGCACGTCGCCGCCATAGACGGCGACCGAAGAGGTGAAGACCACCACCGGGCAGGTGCCGAGCGCGCGCGCCGCCTGGAAGACGTTGAGCGAGCCCATCAGGTTGATGTCGAGCCCGAGGTCGAACTCGTCCTCGGCCTGCGCCGAGACGATGGCGGCGAGGTGGTAGACCACGTCGGCCAGCGCGACCGCCTCGTCGACCTGCGCACGGTCGCGGATGTCGCAGGCGGTGAGCCCGACCGGGAACGGCGCCTCGACCGGCGGCGGCTCGACCACGTCGGCCAGCACCATCGACTCGATCTTCCGCCCGCGCAGCTCGCCCTTCGCCGCCAGCGTCCGGGCGAGCTTCTGGCCGAGAAAGCCGCCGCCGCCGATGATCGAGACCCGCATGTCGATGTCACCCTCGCCCGCAGGGTGGGGTTCCGCCCCACCCTGTTGGAAACGGGTGGGTTGAAAACCCACCCTACGCCGGCGTGAAGATCCCGGCCATCCCGCCCTCAGTCCGTAGCCAAGGCGGGTTCCACCCCACCCTGGCCCGCCCCTAATGGTTGTCGCGCTCCATCACCTCGGAGGTGCGCCGGTAGCGCGTCGCGAACTCCAGGCAGCCGCCATGCGCCAGGTCGCCGACATTGGCGCGCAGGAGCTCCTGCCAGGGCGTGTGGCTGTCGAGCTCGGGCGCCTTCCAGGCGTCCTTGCGCGCCTGCCACTCGGCCGCCGGCACCAGCGCGTCCAGGCGCCGGTTCGGAATGTCGAGCCGCACCGCGTCGCCCGTCTTGAGAAAGGCGAGCCCGCCGCCCCGCACCGATTCCGGCGAGGCGTTCAGGATCGACGGGCTCTCCGAGGTGCCCGACTGCCGCCCGTCGCCGATCGTCGGCAGGTGGTTGATGCCCTGCGCCAGCAGCGCGTCGGGCGGCTGCATGTTGACCACCTCGGCGCCGCCCGGATAGCCGACGGGCCCGACGCCGCGGATGAAGAGCAGGCAGTTCTCGTCGACGCCGAGCTCCGGGTCGTTCAGCCGGTCGTGATAGTCCTCCGGCCCCTCGAAGACGATCGCCCGGCCCTCGAAGACGCCCTCCGAGCCCGGCTGCGACAGGTAGCGCGCCTGGAACTGCTGCGAGATCACGCTGGTCTTCATCAGCGCCGAGTTGAAGAGGTTGCCCGAGATCACCAGGAACCCGGCATGCTGCGCGCATCGGCGCGGCTCGGGCGTGCGGATCACGTCGTGGTTCTCCGAGCGCCACTCGGCATAGTCCTCGGCGACCGTCCGGCCCGAGACGCGCAGCGGCGAGCCGTCGAGCAGCCCCGCCGCCAGCAGCTCGCCCATCACCGCCGCCGTGCCGCCGGCGTGCTGGTAGTCCTCGCCGAGATACTCGCCCGCCGGCTGCATGTTGACGAGCAGCGGCAGCTCGAAGCCCAGCCGCTCCCAGTCGGTGATGTCGTGCTCGACCCCGGCATGGCGCGCGATCGCCGCGAAGTGGATCGGCGCGTTGGTCGAGCCGCCGATCGCCGTGTTGACGCGGATGACGTTCTCGATCGCCTCCTTGGTGATGATCTTGGACGGGCAGCAGGTCCTCGTGCGCCATCTCGACGATGCGCTTGCCCGTGGCGTAGGCCGCCTCCATGCGCGCCCGCCAGGGCGCCGGGATCGAGGCCGTGCCCGGCAGCATCATGCCCGAGCGCCTCGGCCAGCGCGTTCATCGTGCTGGCCGTGCCCATGGTGTTGCAGTGCCCGAGCGACGGCGCCGACGAGCAGATGCGCGCCAGGAACTCGGGATAGTCGATCTCGCCCGCGGCCAGCTTGCGCCGGCTCTCCCAGACGATCATGCCGCTGCCGGCGCGCTTGCCCTTCCACCAGCCATCGAGCATCGGCCCGCCGTTCAGCGCGATCGCCGGGATGTCGACGGTCGCCGCGCCCATCAGCATGGCGGGCGTGGTCTTGTCGCAGCCCGTCGTCAGCACGACGGCGTCGAGCGGATAGCCCTGCAGCACCTCGACCAGCGATGAGATAGGTCAGGTTCCGGTCGAGCGCCGCCGTCGGCCGCTTGCCGGTCTCCTGGATCGGATGGACCGGGAACTCCAGCGGGATGCCGCCGGCGTCGCGGATGCCGGCCTTGACCCGGTCGACCAGGAAGACGTGGATCTTGTTGCAGGGCGCGATGTCGCTGCCCGTCTGCGCGATGCCGATGATCGGCCGGCCCGACTGCAGCTCCTCGAGCGTGAAGGCCTGGTTCTGGTAGCGCTCGAGATAAAGCGCCGTCATGCTCGGATTGTCGGGATTGTCGAACCACTGGCGGCTGCGGAACCGCCCCTTGTAGCGCGAGCCCATGGCGCCCTCTCTTTCCGGCTGGATTGTCGCTGGGCGACTGACCGCGATTCCGCCGACAGCACAATCGGCGAGTGCGTGCCGCGACCGGCGGAGATGGCCTGCCGGTGAACTGCAGGCCGCCGTGGGCCCGCGAGAAAACGCTGGATCGCCGCCCGGTCGAGGATAGCCCGGGCCGGCAGGCGGCACGCGCGCGGGCGAGAGGAACGCATGAAGCTGACCCTGCACCACATCAACGTCACCGGCCACGACGTGCCGGGGCTCGACTGCCTTCTACGCCGACGTGCTGATGCAGGGGCCCGTGCCGGAGATGGCGGCGCTGCCGACGCTCGACACGAACGCGCTGAGGGCGCCGGTCGCCTTCCGCGCGACGGCCAGGTCGCAGTTCCACCTGGCCGAGCAGGACCTCGGCCTGGCGCTCCGCCAGCGCAAGGGGATCAATCCGCTCGAGCGCGGCCACATCGCCTTCCGGACCGACGACATCGCGGCCTTCAAGCGCCACCTCGAGGCGCAGGGCGTGCCTTACGCCGATTACGGCACGACCTTCACCCGCTACTGGCATCAGGTCTTCTTCCACGACCCGGCCGGCACCGTGATCGAGGTGCACCAGGTGCTGGGCGAAGCCGGGCGACCAACACTCCGATGGGGGAGAACCATGAACAGCTACGACCTGGGGGGCCGCCGCGCCATCGTCACCGGCGGCGCGCAGGGCATCGGCCGCGCCATCGTCGAGCGGTTCCTCGACTCGGGCGCCCCGGTGACGATCTGGGACATGGACCGGGCGCTCTGGCAGCGGGTCTGCGACGAGCTCGCCTCCCGCGGCACCGCTCTCCGTGGTCGACGTCGACGTCTCGGACTGGGAGCGCGTCAGCTCGGCCGCCGCCCGCACCATCGCCGAGATGGGCGGCGTCGAGATCCTGGTCTGCAATGCCGGCATCGCCGGCGCCAACGCCACGCGTCGCCGACATGGACCCGGCCGAGTGGCGGCGCGTCGTCGATATCGACCTGAACGGCGTCTTCCACTGCTGCAAGGCGGTCGTGCCGCACATGATCGAGGGCGGCTATGGCCGGATCGTCAACACGGCCTCGATCGCCGGCAAGGAGGGCAACCCGAACGCCTCGCATTATTCGGCGGCCAAGGCCGGCGTCATCGCGCTGACCAAAGTCGCTCGGCAAGGAGCTGGCCAAGCACGACATCGCCGTCAACTGCATCACGCCGGCGGCGGCGAAGACGGCGATCTTCGACCAGATCACGCAGGCGCATATCGACTTCATGCTGTCCAAGATCCCGCGCGGCCGGTTCGTGACCGTCGAGGAGATCGCGTCGATGGTCTGCTGGCTGGCCTCGGCCGAGAACAGCTTCACCACGGGCGGCGTCTTCGACCTCTCCGGCGGCCGCGCGACCTACTGAGGCGCGCCGCACAGCCTCGGCCGATAGCTCGGGCCCGAAGCTCAGGGGTAGAACCTCAAACCTGAGCGTCGGCCGCCGGCGGCAGGAACAGCCGCACCACCGTGCCGGCGCCGGGCTCGCTCTCGATAGCCACATGGCCGTTCGACTGGCGCACGAACCCGCCTTCCCGATCGGCGCGACCAGCGACGGGTCGGCCTTGCCACGAGCGCGATCCGCTCGGCATTTCCCTGGATCGCCGACAGCAGGTTATTGAAGTCGTGGGCGATCCCGCCCGTCAGCTGGCCGATCGCCTCCATCTTCTGCGCCTACGCCACTGCCGCTCGGCGCGCAGCTTGTCCTCGTTGGCCGCCGACCGGGTCTGGTCGAGCAGCTGCGCGACGAACCAGGTTCATTTCCTCCAGCTCCATCTTGGCGACGAACTCCGAGACGAAGACCGCCGAGTGGCGCAGGATGTTGCGCGAGACGACAAAGAAAACGCCAGCGTGATCAGAATGAAGCCAACCAGCGCCGGATCGCCGGTCCGCGCGAGGCCCAGCAGGCCGCCCGCGTCACGATCACGAGAAAGGGATCGCCGCCGCCGGGATCGTGTGCAGGGCCAGCGCGCCGCCGCCGATCATGCCGGTCATCATGGTGGCGGTGAAGACCTGGGCCTACTCGACATACCTGGCCGAGCCGAGCGGCTTGGCCAGCGCGACCAGCGCCGGCAGCGGAAAGCCGATCCAGGGCACTACCATGGACCAGGCCTCGATGCAGCGGTGGCGGTAGATGCACTCCTCGACCGGTATCTTTGCGATCAGCTCGTCGACGCCGATCTCGAATGGCTGCTCGACCATCCCCCCCGATCTTCACCGTCCAGGGGTCGGTCGGCAGCGCCTGCGACGCGTCGTGAGATCTCCTTGTGCCAGCCGAACTCGTAGAAGTTGTTGTACGTGGTGTTCAGCTTCGCTGGCGTCACGGCACGGCCGGCATCGGCATAGTCGGGGTTCCGTCTTCGGCGCAGGCTCCCAAGGCTCGCCCGGCGCGGCGGCCAGCGCCGGCACGGCGGCCAGCGCCGGCACGGCGGTCAGCGCGCCGCCAGCGACCAGCCCCGCGCCGGCCAGCCCGGCTACCGCAAGCCATTGTCGCCGGTTGAGATAGACCGGCTCGGGCGTGACGAAGCTCTCGGGCAGCGCCCAGCGCGGCGGCGTGATGTAGTGCATGGCGGTCTACGAACTGTTGTCGCTTGTCACCATAGCCGGGCCCTGGCGAAACCCGAGTCACGATCGGTCAGCCGGCGGGGTCGGCGCGGATTCGCGCGCGGGCTCAGTCGATGACGAATTCCTCGACCGAATAACCCTGCAGGTACAGCAGCGCGGTGAGGTCCCCATGACGGATACTCGCCCGCGCCTGCTCGGCGACGATCGGCTTCGCCCGGAAGGCGACGCCCAGGCCGGCCGCCTCGATCATGCCGAGGTCGTTCGCCCCGTCGCCCACCGCCAGCGCCTCGCCCAGCGCGATGTCACGCTCGCCGGCGATCCGCCGTAGCGCCTCGAGCTTGGCCGCCCGGCCGAGCACCGGCTCGCCGACCCGCCCCGACAGCCGCCCATCGGCCGCTAGCAGCCGGTTGGCCTGGTGAATCTCGAACCCCGCCGCCGCGGCGACCCGCTCGGTGAAGAAGGTGAAGCCGCCCGAGACCAGCGCCGTCACAACGCCATTTGCCCGCATGGTGCGGACCAGCACCCGCGCGCCCGGCGTCAGACTGACCCGTTGGTCGTAGACGGATTGAAGCTCCGCCTCGGGCAGCCCCGCGACCAGCGCGACGCGCGCACGCAGCGCCTCCTCGAAGTCGAGCTCGCCCCGCATGGCCCGCTCGGTGATCGCCGCGACCCGGCCGCGCACGCCGGCGAAATCGGCCACCTCGTCGATGCACTCGACGGGGATCATCGTCGAAATCCATGTCGGCGATCAGCAGGCGCTTGCGCCGGTTCGCGGCCGGCAAGCAATTCGCGTCGGTCCCGTCGATCTCCAGCAGTTGAGGGCGCACGACCGGGATCTCCGCCGCGTCCGGCGAGAGGCGCCGCGTCGCGCCCGCTCCCGCGCCCGCCAGCTCGGCCGCGGCCGCGGCGATCGCGGCGTCGGACAGACCGCGCGCCGGCGCGGCGGTGAGGACGACGACGTGGTCCATGCGGGCCCTCAGCCGAGCAAGCGCTGCAGCCGGTGCACGCCCTCGGCGATCTCGTCCTCGCCGCGCGCGAACGAGAAGCGCACTGTCCGGTGGCCGCGCGTCGGATCGAAGTCCAGCCCCGGGGCTGCGGCCACCCCGCCCTCCTGCAACATGCGCCGGCAGAACTCTTGGCTGTCGTTCGCAAGCCGCGTGCAATCGGCGTAGATGTAGAAGGCCCCGTCGGCCGGCGCGATGTCCACGAAGCCGAGCGCCGGCAGCGCATCCAGCAATCGCGCCCGGTTGGCGGCGTAGACGCGCTTCAGCCCCTCCAGCTCCTCCTCCGCGTCCAGCGCCCCCAGCGCGGCGATCTGGCTGGCATGCGGCGGACAGATGAAGAGGTTCTGCGCGAGGTTCTCGATCGTGCGCACCAGCGCCTCGGGCACGACCATCCAGCCGACCCGCCAGCCCGTCATCGAGAAGTACTTGGCGAAGCTGTTGATGACGATTGCCTCGTCCGAGACCTCCAGCGCCGACACCGCCGGCGCCTCGTAGCTGAGCCCATGATAGATCTCGTCCGAGATGAATGCCGCACCGGCATCGGCGCACCAATTGGCCAGCGCCGCCAGCGCGCCCCGGTCCAGCATCGTGCCGGTCGGATTGGCCGGGCTTGCGACCAGCAGGCCGTCGATCCGCCCGGCCGCGCCGAGATGTTCCGGCGTCGGCTGGAAGCGCGTCCCCAGCCCCGTCTCGATTCGAACGACATCGAGGTCGAGCGCGCCCAGGATGTTGCGATAGGCCGGATACCCCGGATCGGCCAGCGCGACGCGCGCCCCCGCGTCGAAGAGCGCGATGAACGCCAGCACGAAGGCGCCCGACGAGCCCGCGGTGACCACCACGCGCCCCGGGTCGAGCTCGACCCTGTGCCGCCGCCGGTAGAGATCGGCGATGCCGCGGCGCAGCTCGGGTAGGCCCAGCGCCACCGTGTAGCCGAGCGCATCGCCCGCCCGCATGGCCGCCTGAAGCCGCGCCATGGCGGCGCGCGGCGCCGGCGAGCCGGGCTGGCCCACCTCCATGTGCACGATGTCGCGCCCCTCGGCCTCGAGCCTCTGAGCCGCGCTCATCGCGTCCATGGCCAGGAATGGCGCAACCGCGCTCCGCCTTGATTTCCGCACGCCGCTTGCCCTCGATGGCCGGGATCATACATTTTGCAGATACATCATAGCCCGCGCCACGCGGGTACGGGAGCACGCGGTTTGACGCGACGCTGGAAAATTGCCGCGGCGCTGGTCGCGGCCACGCTTGCCCTGCCCGGGGCGGCGTCAGCCTTGTCCTTGGTGCGCGATGCCGAGATCGAGCGCACGCTCGACAGGATGTCGGCGCCGATCTTCCAGGCGGCAGGCCTCGACCCGTCCACTGTCGAGATACTGCTCGTCAATGACAGGTCGCTCAATGCCTTCGTCGCGGGGGGGCGGCGCGTCTTCATCCATACCGGGCTGATGATGGAGCTCGAAACGCCCGAGGAGCTTCTGGGGGTCATCGCGCACGAGACCGGCCACATCGCCGGCGGGCACGAGGCGCGCCGCTCGATCAACCTGCGCAATGCGCAAGGGCCGGCGCTGATCGGCCTGCTGGCCGGCATCGCGGCGGGCGCTGTCGCCGGCGGCGAAGCCGGGGCGGCGATCGCCGGCGGCTCGCAGGGGATTCTTGGGCGCACGCTGCTCAGCCACAGCCGAGGCGAGGAGGCCTCGGCCGACCAGGCGGCCATCTCCTATCTCGACCGCGCCGGCATCGACCCGGAAGGGTTGGAGAAGGTTCTCGAACGCTTCCGCGGGCAGGAGGTGCTGGCCATCGGCAATCTCGACCCATACGTGCTGACGCACCCGCTCAGCACCGAACGCATGTCGCTGATCGAGCGCCGCGTCGGCGAGACAAGCGGTCGCCGTTGGCCGGAAGACGCGGACCGCACGTACTGGCACAAGCGGTTGCGCGCCAAGCTGACCGGTTTCCTTAAGGACCCCTCGCGCGTGCTGGCCAATCTCGAGCGGGAGCCCGAGACAGAGTTCACGCTTTACGAAAAGGCGATCGCGCTGCACCGCCTGCCGGATCCGGAGCGCGCCATCCAGACGGTCGACCGCCTGATCGCGATGCGGCCCAACGATCCTTATTACCTCGAGCTCAAGGGGCAGATCCTGCTGGAATCCGGGCGCGCCGCCCAGGCGGTCCCGGCCTATCGACAGGCGGCGCGGCTCGCCCCTGACGAGCCCTTGCTCAAGGCCGGGCTCGGCCGCGCGCTTCTGCAGTCGAACGACCCCGCGGCCAATACCGAGGCGCTGAGCGTGCTGCAGGAGGCGCGGCGCGAGGATCTGGCAGACGCCTCCGCGCTCCGCGACCTCGCCACGGCCTATGACCGGGCCGGCGACCGCGGCATGGCGACGCTGGCCACGGCCGAGCGCTATGCCCTGATCGGCGATGTCGACAGCGCGCTCAGCCTGGCCCATCGTGCGGTCGGCATCCTGCCGCAGGGCTCGCCCGGCTGGCTGCGCGCCCAGGATATTCTCGCGCTCGACACAGAAAACTGAATCCTCGGGGAGGACCGATGCGACAGACCCTTACAGTGATCGCGCTCGCCGCGAGCCTCGGCCTGCCGGCCGCGGCATCGGCCAAGCCGCTTGACCTCGGCGCGATGACGGATGCCGACCGCGCCGCCTTCCGCGAGGAGGTGCGCGCCTATCTCATCGAAAACCCCGAAATCATCCTCGAGGCGATCCAGATCCTCGAGCAACGCCGCACCGCGGCCGCGCAGGCGGGCGACCAGCAACTGGTCGCCGCACATGCCGACCAGCTCTACGATGACGGCTTCTCCTGGGTCGCCGGCAACCCCGACGGCGACGTGACCATCGTCGAGTTCCTCGACTACCGCTGCGGCTATTGCAAGAAGGCCCAGCCCGCTGTCGAGGAGCTGCTGCAGCGCGACCCCGACGTGCGCCTGATCGTCAAGGAGTTCCCGATCCTCGGCCCGGACTCGGTGACCGCCGGCAAGATGGCGCTGGCCGCGCTCGAGCTCGACCGGTCGAAGTTCGCGAAGCTGCACGCGGCGCTGATGGGCCACAGGGGCAACATGACCGAGGACGTCGCCTACGACCTCGCCGAAGAGGCGGGCTACGACACCGACGCTCTCAAGGAGCTCGCCGAGAGCACCAAGGTCGACGACCGGCTGCAAAGGAACTACCAGCTCGCCCAGGCCCTCGGGCTCCAGGGCACGCCGGCCTTCGTCGTCGGCGACGAGATCATCCGCGGCTACCTGCCCGCCGACGAGATGCTCACCGCCGTGCGCGACGCCCGCGTCGCCCAGAACTGATCCGCCGGACGCTCGCGGAAGTTGTGCGGCGTCGGCCTGCAAGGCCTGCGGCGCACTCGTTTGACGTGCCGCAATTTCGGCGTATAAGCGCGCCGACCTGCCGGAGGGGCCCGCGAGAGGGCTGGGCTCCCGGAAGAGAACAGCGCCGCCGTCGTGCGGCCGGCACGCGGAGGGTCGATGAGCAAGGGCATCGAGCAGGATGTCGCCTTTATCCAGGCATTGGCGCAGCTTCTGCGCGAATCCGACCTGACCGAGCTCGAGGTCGAGCGCGAGGGTGACGAGCTGAAGGTGCGCCTCTCGCGCGCCGCGCCGCCGTCGGCGTGCCCCGCTCTCGCCGCTTTGCCCCAAGCCCTGCCCCACCCCGCCATGCACGTCGCGCCGGCGCCCCAGCCGGCGCCGGGCGCAGACGGGCCGGATCTGACCCAGGCCGTCACCTCGCCCATGGTCGGCACCGCCTATCTTTCGTCCGAGCCGGGCGCCGAGCCCTTCGTCAGCATTGGCGACGAGGTCGCCGAGGGCGACACGCTTTTGATCATCGAGGCGATGAAGACGATGAACCAGATCCCGGCGCCGCGCGCCGGGCGGGTCCGCGCCGTCCTCGTCGAGAACGCCGAACCGGTCGAGTTCGGCGAGCCGCTGTTGATCATCGACTAGCCGCCGCGCCCGGGCCTCTGCCGACATGTTCGAGAAGATTCTGATCGCCAATCGCGGCGAGATCGCGCTGCGGGTCATCCGGGCGGCGCGCGAGATGGGGATCGAGACGGTCGCCATCCACTCGACCGCCGACCAGGACGCCATGCACGTCCGCCTCGCCGACCAGAGCGTCTGCGTCGGCCCGCCGTCGTCGGCGCAGAGCTACCTGAACCAGCCGGCCATCCTGGCCGCCTGCGAGATCACCGGCGCCGAGGCGATCCACCCAGGCTATGGCTTCCTCTCCGAGAACGCCGGCTTCGCCCGGATCGTCGAGGAGAGCGGCCTCGTCTTCATCGGCCCCACCTCCGAGCATATCGGCCTGATGGGCGACAAGATCGCCGCCAAGGAGACAATGCGCCGCCTCGGCGTGCCCTGCGTGCCGGGCTCCGACGGCGGCGTCGCCGACATCGCCCGGGCCCGCAAGGTGGCGCAGGCGCTCGGCTACCCTGTGCTCGTCAAGGCGGCGGCCGGCGGCGGCGGGCGCGGCATGAAGGTGGCGCGCACGGCCGAGCAGCTCTCGACCGCCTTCTCGGCGGCCCGCGCCGAGGCAAAGGCGGCGTTCGGCGACGACGCCGTCTATCTGGAGAAATACCTCGGCCGGCCGCGCCACATCGAGGTGCAGGTCATCGGCGACGGCCAGGGGCACGCCTGCCACTTGGGCGAGCGCGACTGCTCGCTGCAGCGGCGCCATCAGAAGGTCTTCGAGGAGGCGCCCTCGCCCGTCATCGACGCGGCGACGCGCGCCCGCATCGGCGAGATCTGCGCCGACGCGATCCGCGAGATGGGCTATCGCGGCGTCGGCACGATCGAGTTCCTCTACGAGGACGGCGAGTTCTATTTCATCGAGATGAACACCCGCCTGCAGGTCGAGCACCCCGTGACCGAGATGGTCTACGGCGTCGACCTCGTGACCGAGCAGATCCGCATCGCCGCCGGCCAGCCGATGAGTTTCGCGCAAGCGGACCTCGTGCCGCGCGGCCATGCCGTCGAGTGCCGGATCAATGCCGAGCGGGTGCCGAACTTCACGCCGTCGCCCGGCCTCGTCGACACATACCACGCGCCGGGCGGGCTCGGCATCCGCGTCGATTTCGCATCTCTATGCCGGCTATCGCGTGCCGCCCAATTACGACAGCCTGATCGGTAAGCTGATCGTCCACGGGCCCGACCGGCCGGCCTGCCTGATGCGGCTCCGCCGGGCGCTGAGCGAGATGATCGTCGGCGGCGTTGATACGACGCTGCCGCTGTTCCACCGCCTGCTGCAGAGCCCCGAGGTGCTTTCCGGCGACTACAACATCCACTGGCTCGAAGAATGGCTGGCCCGGCAGGGCGAGTGATGCTTCCATAGAGCGCCATGAAGGACGCGGAATCAGACGACCTTGAGCTGACGCCCGAGCTGGTGCTGCGCGCCTATGGCGCCGGCGTGTTCCCGATGGCCGACCATGCCGAATCGGAGGACGTGTACTGGGTCGATCCGCGCAAGCGCGGTATCCTGCCGCTCGACGGCTTTCGCCTGTCGCGCTCGCTCCGCAAGCGGCTGTTGCGCGCCGACCACCGCGTCCGCGTCGACAGCGCGTTCGAGGAGGTGCTCGACGCCTGCGCCGACCGGCCCGAGACATGGATAAACGAGACGATCCGCGCGCTTTTCATCCAGCTCCACCGCATGGGTCATGTCCATTCCGTCGAGGTTTGGCAGGCGGGAGAGCTCGTCGGTGGCCTCTACGGTCTCCGCCTGGGCGGCGCGTTCTTCGGCGAGAGCATGTTCAGCCGCGTCCGCGACGGCTCGAAGATCGCGCTTGCCTACCTCGTCGCCCGGCTGCGCGCCGGCGGCTTCACGCTGCTCGACACCCAATTCACGACGCCGCATCTCGAGTCGCTGGGCGCGCTCGCCATCCCCCGGTCCTGCTATCATGACCTGCTGGCGTGCGCGCTGGCGCACCGGGCCGAATTCTACTGCCTCGACGCCGAGCTCTCTCCCGCCGACGTGGTGCAGCTGATCACCCAGAGGTCATAGCGCGGGTGGTCGATGGCAGAGAGCGAGGGGCTCTCGGCGAACATCCAGCCGGAAAAGACCTCGTCCTGCCGATCCCTGGTGTCCCACACCTTCAGGAACGCCATGGTGCCGTGCGTGTCGTTGCCCTCGGGCGAGCGGCAGGCGTCGAGCTCGATGCGCAGGCGCTCGACCTCGCGGGTCTCGCCGACCGTCATGTCGAAGGTCTTCGTCAGCCCGGTCATCTTGTCGAGCTCGCGCAGTTGCGCGCCCGCCCGCAGCGAGGTGGTCGGCGGATCGATCGGCACGACCGGCGCCGGCGCCTCCTCGGCCGGGTCGGTCATCCCCTTCGGCGCCCGGTGAAAGCGGCCATCGGGCGAACGCTCCCAGCCCTGGGCCGGTCCCTGCGGCGCCAATTCCTGCGGCGCCAACTCTTGCGGCGCGAGCTCCTGTGGCCCCAACTTCTGCGGCACGGAGTCCTGTGGCACGGGCGTGCCCGTCCCTTGCCCGGCCTCCCCGCCCGGCGGCGGAACGCGCAGGAAGCGCGGCTGCGCCACCGTCTCGCCGCCGCCGATCGGAGGCAGCGGCTCGACCGTGATGCTGCCCCTGCCTTGCCCGCCGGTCTGCGCCCGGACTGTCTGCGCCCACGGCGCGAACGCCGCTGTCGCGCCTACCGCGATCGCCGCCGCCAGCAGGGCCGCGCGGCTACTCGCCGCCGCCATGGATCGCCTTGCTGACCAGGTCGATCAGGTTGATCGAGCCCTGCGTGTACTGGAAGCTCGCCCCCGGCTCGAGCATGAAGTCCGAGGCGCCCGGGTCGACCGCGATGAAGTTGCCGCCCAGCAATCCTTCGGAGACGATCTTGGCCACCGAATCCTCCGGCAGCTTGATGTCGTCGTCGATCGCCATGGCGACCGTCGCGAAGAAGTTCTCGCGGTTCAGGTCCAGCGAGGTGATCGAGCCGATCTTGATGCCCGAGAGCCGGACGTCGCTGCCCACGCTCAGTCCCTCGGCCTGGCGGAACTCCGCCTTCAGGGGATAGCCGCTGCCGCCCAGCGCCACGTCGGCCGTGTTCGCCGCATAGACAAGGAACCCGGCCGCGGCCGCGAGCACGACCCCCCCGATCAGCGTCTCGGTCGCATGGCTTGCCACCGCGCCTACTCCGGCCGCCAGGCTTCGTAGTCGCCGTCGGCGCGCGCCCGCTCGTGGGGCACGAGGATGCTGCCCGGCGGGTGGTAGGCCGTCGCCGTGCCCGTGAGGTTCGGAACGTGGTCGCGCTCCCACGGCCTGCGCGGCAGGTGGCCCTCCTTCGGCGGATCGTCGAAGGTGTGGTGCAGCCAGCCATGCCAGTCGGGCGAGACCTGACTCGCCTCGGCCTCGCCGGAAAAGATCACCCAGCGGCGCTTGCCGTCGGCTGTCTGGTAGTACTTGTTGCCCTGATCGTCCTGCCCGACCGGCTGCCCGTAGCGGGCCGTCCACAGCCGCGTGCCGATCGTCTGGCCGTTCCACCAGGTGAAGATCTGCGAGAATAGGCTCATCCGAGTCGGGCTCCCATGCGGCGGGCGCAATATGGCGGCTCGGGGCGGAGCCGTCCAGCCCGGCACGGGCTGACCTCAAACCTGCCCCATTCCTCGCGCGCTGTGCCCTCGCTGAGACGTTTGGCCCGCTTGAAGGTATCGTTCCGCACCTTGCCGGGTTTTTAACTTGCTTGAAAGACGGCCTTTGCGTGGAGGTTGATGGAAAACGAGGAGAACATGAAGGGAGGGAGATGCGGAATGCGGAGGATTGCGTCGACGACGGCATTAGGCCTTGCTCTCGCAGCCGGGTTCTCGAGCGGCGCGCAGGCCGGCGCGTTCTCGATCAAGGAGCGCTCGGCCAAGGCGCAGGGCCTCTCCTTTGCCGGCGCGACCGCCGGCTCTGGCGGGCTCAGCTCGATGAGCTTTAACCCAGCGGCGATCGGAACCATCGAGTCGGGCGGCGAGGTCGCGGGGGGCGCCACACTGATCTCCACGACCGCCGATGGCGACGTCTCGCTGAACGGCGTGCCCACCGGTCAGGAGGTTCACGCCGGCGGGCCGCGTGGCCTCGCCAATGCCTATGCGGGGTACCGCATCGAACCCGACGGGGTCTATGTCGGCATCTCGTTTTACACGCCCTTCGGGCTTGCCACGAAGTACAACCCGGACTGGATCGGCCGCGCCGACGGCCTGACTTCCGAGCTGCGCACGCTGAACTTCTCACCGACGCTCGCCTGGCAGCCCGTCCCGCAGGTCACGATCGGCGGCGCGGTGAACATCATGTACGCCGATGCCCGCCTGACCAGCGGCACCAATCTGGCCGCCAGGGTGCCCGGGCTGACCCTCGACGGCGACGACGTCTCGCTCGGCTTCAGCGTCGGCGCCCTGTTCAAGCCCGTCCCGGGCACGACGATCGGCCTCGCCTACCAGCACGGCTACAATCTCGACCTGAGCGGCGAGGCCATGAGCGGGGCCGTGCCCGGCGTCTACCACGTCAACGCCGATGCCGAGCTGCCGTCGACGGTGTCGCTGGGCGTCACGCAAGCCATAACCGACCGCGCCCGCGTGATGGGCGAGGTGCAATGGCAGAACTGGTCGGTCTTCGACCAGATCGACATTGACATCCCCGCCTTCGGGCCGGCCGGCACCATCGTCGACGCCCAGGACTATGACGACGCCTTCTTCGTCGCGCTCGGCGGCGAGTACGACCTGACCGACGCCTGGACGGTCCGCGCGGGTGCCGCCTGGGACCAGACGCCGACCGAGGACCCCGATGTGGCGGCAGGCTTCTACGGGCGCACCGTGCGCGTGCCGGACGATGACCGGGTCTGGCTGTCGATCGGCGCGTCCTACGACTTCTCCCAGGCGATCACGATCGATGCCGGCTACTCCTACCTCTTCGCGCTCGACGACCCTGTGGTTGCGCTCCGCACCGTGCCGGGCGGGACGGTCACCTACGACGCCAGCGCGCACATCTTCTCCGTCGGCGGCTCGTTCCGGTTCTGAGGAGGCGATTTTCGGCTAAAGCCGCGGGATGTCGCCTTGCGCCTGCCCGGCCTCGAACCGGGCAGCGAAGGCGGCGAGCCGGCCGGCGGCGATGGCGTTGCGCAAGCCCGCCATCAGCGCCTGGTAGTAATGCAGGTTGTGCCAGCTCAGCAGCATGGCCGAGATGATCTCGCCCGCCCGGAAGACGTGGTGCAGATAGGCGCGGCTGTAGCCCTGGCAGGCCGGGCACAGGCAATCTTCGTCCAGCGGCCGCGGATCGTCGCGGTGGCGCGCATTGTCGATGTTGACCGGCCCCCGCCGCGTGAACGCCTGTCCCGTGCGGCCCGAGCGCGTCGGCAGCACGCAATCGAACATGTCGACCCCGCGCACCACCGCGCCGACGATGTCCGCCGGCTTGCCCACCCCCATCAGATAACGCGGCCTGTCCGCCGGCAGCTGCCCCGGCGCATGGTCGAGCACGCCGAACATCGCTGCCTGCCCCTCGCCGACGGCCAGCCCGCCGATGGCATAGCCCTCGAAGCCGATCGCCGTCAGCCGCTCGGCGCTCTCGGCGCGCAGCTCCGGATAGACGCTGCCCTGCTGGATGCCGAACAGCGCGTGGCCCGGCCGCTCGTGCAGCGCGGCGCGCGAGCGCTCGGCCCAGCGCATCGACCGGCGCATCGACTCGGCCGCAACCCGCTCGTCAGCCGGATGTGGCGTGCACTCGTCGAAGGCCATGACGATGTCCGAGCCCAGCCGGCGCTGGATCTCCATCGACGTCTCGGGGGTCAGCCAATGGCGCGACCCGTCGATGTGGCTCGCGAACTCCACCCCCGCCTCGCTCATCTTGCGCAGCTCGGTCAGGCTCATCACCTGGAAGCCGCCCGAATCGGTCAGGATCGGCCCGCCCCAGTTCATGAAGCGGTGCAGCCCGCCCAGGCGCTCCACCCGCTCGGCGCCCGGCCGCAGCATCAGATGATACGTGTTGCCCAGGATGCAGTCGGCGCCCGTCGCCGCGACGCTGCCGGGCAGCATCGCCTTCACGGTCCCCGCCGTGCCGACCGGCATGAAGGCGGGCGTGCGGATACGCCCATGCGCCGTCCGGATCTCGCCCGTGCGGGCCGAGTCGTCAGTGGCGCTAATGGCAAACGAGAAGGGTGCAATCATCCGGCGGCTCTTACCGCCCCGCCCCATCCCTGACGAGGCCCATTCCCTGGAGCGCCCTGGACCCGGGGCCGCTTCAGGCGAACTTTTGCCCCGCGACCCCGTTTCCTTACCGGTCCACTCGGATTATATCGGTTCTAATTTCCGCGGGAACGGGAGCGCCCGATGAACGACCACACCCTTGCGCCGCAGGAAGGCGAGCCGCTGATCCCGCCATCGAGCGAGGACCACCCCCTCTTCGACGCGGTCGTCGGCGCCTGTCGCACCGTGCACGACCCCGAGATCCCGGTGAACATCTACGATCTCGGCCTGATCTACTCGATCCGCATCTCGCCCGAGAACGAGGTCGAGATCGACATGACGCTGACCGCCCCGGGCTGCCCGGTCGCCGGCGAGATGCCGGGCTGGGTGGCCGACGCGATCGAGCCCCTGCCCGGCGTTAAAAGCGTCGACGTCCGCATGGTCTGGGACCCGCCCTGGGGCATGGAGAACCTCTCGGACGAGGCGCGGCTCGAGCTCGGCCTGATCTGAGGTAGGAGCGGCGCCCCTCCTCGGGCCCCAGGGGCCAACCGCGGCGCCGCCTTGTGATGGCGGCGCCCCCGCAATACATTGTGGGCCAAGGCAAAAGGGACCAAGGCATGTTCGGCATTCCAGGCAAGGACCCGGTCACGCTCACGCCGACCGCCATCAAGCGCATCACGCGGCTGATGAGCTCGGGCGAGGTGAAAGGCCTGCGCATCGGCGTCAAGAAGGGCGGCTGCGCCGGCATGGAATACACCATGGAGCACGCGACCGAGATCGGACCGCACGACGCCGTGGTGGAAAAGGACGGCGCCCGCGTGCTGATCGCGCCCATGGCGCAGATGTTCCTGATCGGCACCGAGATCGACTATCGCACCTCGCTGCTGGAATTGGGCTTTGTCTTCAACAACCCCAACGTCAGCGAATCCTGCGGCTGCGGCGAGTTGATCAAGTTCCGCGACGAAGGCGCGGAAGCCGGCGCAAACGCCTGACGAGAGCCTGACCTTGGCCGCGGCCATCGCCCTGCGCTGATGGCCGTCGCGCGCCGCGAAGGAAAGACGGGCCCGTTCGTAGGGTGAGTGCCGACCCATTGGCCCTGATCCCGATCCACCTGCGCGACACTTACGGAGCCACGGCGGGTCCGGCTCTGCGGGGTTCCCAGCCCCCGGTGCAGGCGCTATGAGGGCGCCCGGAACATCCCCTCGACGGGCAGAGACGATGGAAAAGACTTTTGACGCGGCGACAGCCGAGCCGCGCGTCTATGCGGAATGGGAGGCCAACGGCGCCTTCGCCGCCGGCGCCAACGCCTCGCGAGCCGAGACCTTCTGCATCGTCATCCCGCCGCCCAACGTCACCGGCTCGCTCCACATGGGCCACGCGCTCAACAACACGCTGCAGGACATTTTGGTCCGCTGGAAGCGCATGCAGGGCTTCGATGTCCTCTGGCAGCCCGGCACAGACCATGCCGGCATCGCCACCCAGATGGTCGTCGAGCGGGCGCTCGCCGCCGAGGGCAATCCCGGCCGCGCGCGAGATGGGCCGCGAGCGCTTCATCGAGCGCGTCTGGCAGCAGAAGCAGCAGTCCGAGGGCACCATTCTCGGCCAGCTCAAGCGCCTCGGCGCCTCCTGCGACTGGTCGCGCAACCGCTTCACCATGGACGAGGGGCTCAGCTCCGCCGTCCTCAAGGTCTTCGTCACCCTCTACAACGAGGGCTTGATCTATCGCGACAAGCGCCTGGTGAACTGGGACCCGCAGTTCGAGACCGCGATCTCGGATCTCGAGGTCGAGCAGGTCGAGGAAAAGGGCAAGCTCTGGCGCTTCCGCTACCGCCTGGCGGACGGCGCCACCTACCGGCACCCCGTCAAGGACGAGGAGGGCACCACCCTCCGCACCGAGGAGCGCGACTACATCGTCGTCGCGACCACGCGCCCCGAGACGATGCTGGGCGACACCGGCGTCGCCGTGAACGCCGAGGACGAGCGCTACAAGGCCCTGATCGGCAAGCACGCCATCCTGCCGCTGGTCGGCCGCCGCATCCCCATCGTGGCCGACGAGCACGCCGACCCGGAGAAGGGCACGGGCGCCGTCAAGATCACGCCCGCGCACGACTTCAACGATTTCGAGGTCGGCCGCCGGCACGGGCTGGCGCAGATCAACGTGATGACGTCGCGCGCCGCAATCTGGCTCGAGGGCAACCCCGACTTCCTCGCCGGCTGCGACCCCGAGCCCGAATGCCTTGGCCTGCACGGCCTCGACCGCTTCGAAGCCCGCAAGCGCGTCGTCCACCTGGCCGAAATCCAGGGCTGGCTCGACGGCATCGACGAGGAGATGCACGTCGTCCCGCATGGCGACCGCTCCAAGGTGCCGATCGAGCCCTATCTCACCGACCAGTGGTTCTGTGACGCCAAGCGGCTCGCCGGCCCCGCCATCGAGGCGGCGCGCGACGGCAGCACCGGCTTCGTCCCGGAGAACTGGACCCGCGTCTACTACAACTGGATGGAGAACATCGAGCCCTGGTGCATCTCCCGCCAGCTCTGGTGGGGGCACCAGGTACCGGTGTGGTATGGGCCCGGAATTGAACGATTCAGCCGGAAGCGTCGAGCATACAGTGCTGGCGACTAAGCATAAAGCGATTTTGCGCTGTGAGCGAGGATGAGGCTCGGGCAGGAGGCCGCAGAATTCTACGGATTTTCTGACCAGATGAAGTCATTGTTGTTCTCGAGCGACATCGGAGCAGCGCGGCCAGACGCTGCGAAGAACGGTTCGGGTTCCAGAATTCAATGCGCGCTGTCGAAGCCTGCATCTCAGAGGCAGCAGCGACGAATAGTGCCATTCGCCTATGTCCGCGACCCCGACGTCCTCGACACCTGGTTCTCCTCCGCCCTCTGGCCGTTCTCGACGCTCGGCTGGCCGGATCGAGACGCCCGAGCTCGCCCGCTATTACAAGACGGACGTGCTGGTCACCGGCTTCGACATCATCTTCTTCTGGGTCGCCCGGATGATGATGATGGGCCTGCACTTCATGAAGGACGGACGAGGTGCCGTTCCACACCGTCTACATCAACTCGATCGTCGTCGATCAGCACGGCAAGAAGATGTCGAAAAGCCAGGGGAACGTCATCGACCCCCTCCAGCTCATCGACCAGTACGGCGCCGACGCGCTGCGCTTCACGCTGGCCGCCCAGGAGGTGCAGGGCCGGCGGCAGCTGCGCCTCGCCGTCGACGCCGTGCAGGGCGGCCGCAACTTCGGCACCAAGCTCTGGAACGCCGCCCGCTTCGCCGAGATGAACGGCTGTTTCGGCCCGGCTGGCAGCCCGTCCGGCAGCACCCCGGACGCACCCCGAAACCACCCCGAAAGCACCCGCTTGCACCCCTGCCGGATTCGCTCCACCAGACGGTCAACCGCTGGATCGTCGGCGAGACCGCGCGCACGGCGCAGGCCGTCGACCGGGCGCTTGCGGCCTACCGGTTCAACGAGGCCGCCGGCCGCCTCTACGACCACATCTGGAAGGTCTTCTGCGACTGGTACGTCGAGTTCGCCAAGCCCCTGCTGCAGGGTGAGGACGCGGGCGCAAAGGCCGAGACTCAAAGGACGATGGCGTGGGCGCTCGACCACTGCCTGGTGCTCCTGCACCCGATCATGCCCTTCATTACCGAGGCGCTCTGGGGCCAGCTCCGGCCCCGCGACCGCCTGCTCGTCCACGCCCCCTGGCCCGAGCTCGACCCGGGCCAAATGGCTGATCCGACAGCGGATTCCGAGATCGACTGGGTGATCCGCCTGATCGAGGGCGTCCGCTCCGTCCGCTCCGAACTCAACGTCCCGCCAAAGGCGCAGATCGCCCTGGTGATGACCGGGCACAGCCCAGCCGCTGGCGAGCGTCTACTGAGAAATTCAGCCTTGATCTCAGAGGCTTGCCAACCTTTCCGAATGTGTCGTCGCCGACGAGGCGCCGGCCGGCTCGGTGACGCTGGCGCTCGAGGATTGCGCGGTCAACCTCGGCCTCGCCGGCGTCATCGACATCGCCGCCGAACGCGCCCGCCTGGAGAAGACCCTCGGCAAAATCCAGAAGGACACAAACGGCTTGGAGAAAAAGCTTGGCAATGAGAGCTTCCTCGCCAAGGCCCCCGAGGAGGTCGTCGAGGAGCAACGCGAACGCCTCGCCGCCGCCCGCTCCGAGGCCGCGAGGCTGGAGGGCGCGCTCGCCCGCCTCGCCTCGCTCGGCTAGCCGCAGGGCCGCTGGCCCTGCAGCCCCAGCCTCACAGCTTCCGGGCGGCCTCCAGAACCTCGTCGACATGGCCCGGCACCTTCACCTTGCGCCAGGCCTGACGCAGCATGCCGTCCCGGTCGATCAGGAAGGTCGAGCGGTCGATGCCCATGTATTTCTTGCCGTACATCGACTTCTCGACCCAGGCGCCATAGGCTTCCACCGTCTCGCCCGTCTCGTCGGAGAGCAGCGTCACCTGCAGCCCGTGCTTCGCCACGAACTTGTCGTGGCTCGCGACCGGGTCCTTCGATAGCCCGAGCACCACGGCGCCGGCGGCGTCGAAATCCGCCGCCCTCTCGGAGAAGCCGATCGCTTCCTTGGTGCAGCCGGACGTATCGTCCTTGGGGTAAAGGTAGAGGACGACGGCCTTGCCGCGCAGGTCCCGCAGCGCAACTGTGCGGCCGCCATCGGCCGGCAGGCTGAAGTCTGGGGCGGGGGCGCCGATCTCGGCACCGGCGGGTTGGGACATGTCTCTCGCTCCTGCCTGGACACGGGGATAGCATCAATGTGACCCCGCTTGCTTCGGCGGGGCGAGGTGCCACAATTATACTGCCTGCGCATGGCGGCAAGCACAGCTGGTCCCGCAGGCCGGTCAGGAGCAGCCCGGACATGGATACGAACAGCGAGGGCCAGCCGGCTGCGAGGCGGGGCGGGCCCGCGCGAGCCTGGAGGGTCTGCGGCCGCACCCTCCGGGTGGTCGCGGGCCTGGCACTGACGATGACGGGCATTGCCATGCTGGTGGCGGGCGCGCTCTATCTGCGGTTGCTGCAGGGGCCGATCGTCCTGCCCGGGCTCGCCACCTTCGCGGCGGAGCAGATCAACGCGGCGAGCGACGATCTTCGCGTCAGCGCCGCCGATGCGATCGTCTCGCTCGGCGAGGGCGACACGCCCTCGGGGCTCCGCTTTCGCGATGTCGAGGTCCGATCGGCAGAGGGGCAGCTGCTTGCCGCGGCGCCCCGCATCGCCGCGCGCTTTTACCTGTCGGACCTGCTGCAAGGGCAAATCCAGCCCGTGCGCATCCGCCTGATCGAACCCGAGCTGCAGATCATCCGTGCCGAGGACGGGCAATTGCGCTTCGGGCTGGGAAAAGGCGATGGGATCGCGGTGCAGACGGGCGGCGCCTCGGGCAACGCGCAGGATCTCGTCGCGCGCGTCATCGACGGCTTCGTCGGCGACGCGCCGCCGGTGCCTGGGCTCGAGAAGTTGGAGAGGATTGCGATCGTCCGTGCCAGGGTCGACTATGACGACCGGCAGGGCCGGGGCGGATTGCAGATCGACGAGGCCACGCTGCGGCTCGCCCGGCACGAAGGCGGCGCGACGGCGACGATGGAAGTCGACGCAGGCGCGCCAGGAACGCCGGGCCCGACCATGCGGCTTGTCGCGGATCGGGCGACCGGCAGCGGGCGCACGGATCTGCAGTTCCGCTTTGGCCGCATCGCAGCCGCCGAGCTGGCGCGTCAGACGCCGCAGCTCGATTGGCTGGATCTGATCGGCGGCACCGTCGAGGGCGAGGTGACCGCGACCCTCGAGCGCGACGGCAGGCTCAGCGACCTCGAGGGCACCATCGTCGCCGAGGACGGCACGATCAGGGGCATCGGCCAGCCGGCGCCGTTCGACGTGGCCCAGCTGCGCTTCCGCGTCGACCGCGACCGCGAACGCCTGCTGGTCGACGATTTCCGCCTCAGCTCGGCGGCGATCGACGCCAGCGTCACGGGCTATGCCGACCTGCGCCGCGGCGCCCGTGGCGCGCTTGTGGGGCTCGAGGGGCAGTACGACATCGGCGCGCTGCACATCAACATGCCCAGCGTCTTCGCCGATCCGCTGGATTTCGACGACGGCGGGCTGACGGCCCGCTGGCTGTTCGACCAGGAACGCATCGACCTGGTCGGCGTGCGGCTCGCGCGGGGCGACCTCGCCTTCACGGTCGATGGGCAGGCGCGGGGTTTCGCCGATGGCTGGGTGGCGGACCTGCGGGCCGCGGCGGAGGGCATGACGGTCGACGATCTCGTCGCCTTTTGGCCGCTTGCCTCGGCGAGAAGCGCGCGCAGCTGGATCGACGAGCACATCCCCGTCGGCCGCATCGACCGGCTGTCTGCGCAGATGCGCCTCGGCCGCGGCGACCCGCAGATCGCGCTCGACTTCGACTTTTCCGGGCTGCGCACCGAGTACGTGCCGGGCATGAGCCCGATCGAGGAGGCGAGCGGCAACGGGCATGTGACCTTCAACGGGCTCCACCTCGCGGTCGATGCCGGGCATGTCACGCCGCTCGCCGGTCAGCCCATCGAGATCGGCGGCTCGACGGTGGCCATCACCGAATTCTGGAAGACGACGACGCCGGCCGACATCACGCTTCGGGCGGAAGGCCCCGTCGCCTCGGTGCTGGCGCTGATCGACGAACCGCCGCTCGGGCTGGTGAGCAAGCTCGGGCAAGATCTGAGCGAGATCGGCGGCACGGCACGGGTCAAGGCAGAGATGCAGTTCCCGCTGGTCAGCGACCTCAAGATCGAGGAGGTCGCGGTGCAGGCCGAGGCGACGCTG
Source organism: uncultured Alphaproteobacteria bacterium (assembly GCA_963822985.1). Classification (GTDB taxonomy): domain Bacteria; phylum Pseudomonadota; class Alphaproteobacteria; order Rhodobacterales; family Rhodobacteraceae; genus Thermohalobaculum. Next base: position 632,214 of record CAWGJU010000010.1, read on the forward strand.
TCGGACGTCGCCCTGCCCTTCGCGCTGGAGCCCGGTCGCAGCGTCGATCTGCGCGCGGACCGTCTCGAGCTTGCCGCCGATACCGAAAGCCTGCGGCTTTCGGGCGGTGCCCGGGCCGACGGCGCGCCGCTCGCCATCGACTGGCGCGAGAACTATGGCCGGGGGCAGGACGGCCGCGTGCTGACGCTGTCCGGCGAGGCGACGCCCGAGTTGCTGGCCGCCGCCGGGGTCACCGACCTGCCCATCGATGGAACGCCGCAGATAGACCTGACGCTGACGCAGAGCGGCGGCGGTCCGCTCGAGTTCAAGCTCGAGGCGGACCTCACGCCCGTGCGGCTGGAGATCGCGGCCCTCGACTGGAGCAAGGCCAGGGGTGTGCCGGCGCGACTGGAGGCCGAGGGCTCGCAGGGCGACGGGCTCGACATACGGGCGCTGAGCCTGGACAGCCCTGGGCTCGACGCCACGGGCTCGGTGCGGCTCGCGGGCGACGGCGTGCTGCAGCAGGCCGACTTCCGGCAGATCCGCATGGCGGGTCTTGGTACCTTTGCCGCCAGTGCCGCCCCGGCGGCCGATGGCGTGCTGGAGGTGCGGCTGAGCGGCGGACCGCTCGATCTCTCCGGCCGGATCGAGGACGCAGGCCAGGGCGGCGGGGGCGCGGCGGACCCCGTCCGGCTGAGCCTCGATCTTTCCGAGTTGCGGCTGACCGAGAAGGTGGCGCTGTCTCCCGCCCGCGGACAAATCGCCCAGGGTTCGGATGGCGGTCTGTCGGGCCGGCTCGAAGGGCAGATCGGCGGGCAGGCGCCGGTCGCCATCGAGCTCGACATGCCCACATCCGGGCCTGGCGAGGTGACCGTCACGAGCCCGAACGCCGGAGAGGCGCTGTACGCGGCCGGCCTCTATAGCGGCGCCCAGGGCGGCACGCTGACGGCGACCGTGCGTACGGGCACAGCCGACGGTGCCGGCTTGAGCGGACAGGCGCGGATTGAGGACGTCGTCGTGCATTCGCAGTCGACCTTCCGCGACGTGCTGCGCGATGGCGGGCTTTCCGAGGCCGAAGCGGAGATCGCTGCCGGCGGCCTGCGCTTCCGCGAGGTCCAGATACCCTTCGCCTATGCCGGCGATCAGCTGACGCTGACCGACGCCATCGCGGTCAGCCCGATGCTGGCCATCAAGGTGAACGGCACGATCGACGAGGGCACGGACCAGCTCGATCTGGTGGGCGTGCTCTCGCCGGCCTATGTGCTGACGGGGGCGCTGAACGAGGTGCCGCTGATCGGTCAGATCCTGGGCGGCAAGGGCGAGGGCATCCTGGCGATGACCTTCCGCGTGCGCGGCGATGCCGATGACCCGCGGTTCAGCGTGAACCCGCTCTCGGTGCTGGCGCCGGGCTTCCTGCGCAAGGTGTTCACCGAGCCTGGGCAGGGCCCCTCCGAGGAATTCCAGGAGCGGATCACCCGACAGGGTCGCTGATGCCGGCGAGCGCCAGCACCTTGGCCGGCACCAGACCCGCCGCGCGGTAGGCGGCGATCGACCGGGCGTCGTCGCGCTTGGCGAGCCGCTTGCCCGCGGCGTCGCGGACGAGACGGTGGTGGCGGTATAAGGGCGTCGGCAGTCCGAGAAGCGCCTGCAGCAGCCGGTGGACCGCCGTTGCCGGGAAGAGGTCACGACCCCGTGTGACGTGCGTCACGCCCTGCGCGGCGTCGTCGACGACGACCGCAAGGTGGTAGGCGGGCGCCCCGTCGCGCCGGCCGAGAACGATGTCGCCGCACTCCTCGATCAGCCGATCGGCCGAGAGGCCGATCTCGCCGGCCTCTCCGTCGGGGCCGCGGTCGAGTTCGGTGAATGCCAGCCGGTCGACCGCGGCGCCGCCGCCGAGCGCCTCGATAGCGGCGGCCATGTCGAGCCTGACGGCGTGCGGCCCGTCGGTGAGGCGAAAGCGGCCGCGGCAGGTGCCGGGATAGACGGGGCCGTCGGGGCCTTGCGCGCCGGGACCCTGCGTGTCGACGCCCTCCTGCGGGGCGGAGAGGGCGTCCGCTATGTCCCGGCGCGTGCACGTGCAGGCGTATGTCAGCCGCCGCGCCGCCAGGTCGGCAATGGCGAAGGCATAGGCCTGCATCCGATCGCTCTGGTGCAGCACGGCGCCGTCCCACGAGATGCCGAGCCAGGCGAGATCGCGCATGATGGCCACGGCCCATTCCGGCCGGACCCGCCCTTGGTCGAGATCCTCGATGCGCAGCAGGAAGCGGCCGCCGGCGCGGCGGGCCGCCTGCCAGCCGAGCCAGGCCGAGAGCGCGTGGCCGAGATGCAAGAGGCCCGTCGGGCTGGGTGCGAAGCGCTCGACATGCGTCGGCCCGGAGGACTCATCCTTTGGGGGAGCCATGACGCGAACTCTATGACCGGGGGGCGGATGTTGCAATGCACAATAAGCTCTCCTAACTGTCGCTGCAACGCACCAAGGCCACCAGGAACAGAATGCAAGGAGCGACGATGATGAGTGGACCCTTCGACATGTGGATGAAGCACAGCGCCCTCGACATGTGGATGAAGCCGGGCCGCGACGCGGCGGGGATGGATCTCTGGGCGAAGCCGGGCCGCGACGCCTTCGAATTCTGGGTCAGCTTTTTCCCGACAGCCCCGCTGTTCGGCGTCGAATGGCGCTTTGCGGGCATGGCCGACTCGGCGATCAACCCCTTCATGATGCCCGGAATGGCTGGCATTCCCGGAATGGCTGCCATACCCGGAATGGCTGGGATGGCCGGCATGGCCGGTACGCCCGCGGCCGCCAAGGCCGCGCACCCCGGCGAGATGGCCTCGCCTGCCGCCGCCGACAAGTATGCCGATAAGCCGGTGGCGCGCGCGGCCGACACCGTCGGCGATGCCGCCAAGGACATGACCCGCATCACGACCGAGACGAGCAAGGCCGCGGCGCGCACCGCCGGCAAGACGCTGACAACGGGTGTCGACGCGGCCGGGACGGCGGTCGAAACCGAGGCGAAGGCCGTCGACGTCGCCGAGGAGACCGGCAAGACCGCGCTCCACGCGACCGAGACCGCCGCCAGCGCCGCCGAAGGCGCGGCGACGACCGCCGAGATCGCGGCGGACGAGGCCGCGGAGGCTGTCGGCAAGAGCGCCCGGCGCGGATCTCGCACGGCGGAGGAGGCGGCGGGCACGGCCAGCGCCAACGTGTCCGAGACCGCCGAGATCGTCGAGCATGCGATTGCCGCCGGCCCGAAGCCGAAGATGCTGTTGGCAAAGAGGCCGGACCAGGTCGATGATCTGAAGGCGATCAAGGGGATCGGCCCGGACCTCGAGCGCCAGCTCAACGGGCTCGGCCTCTATCGCTTTGATCAGCTGGCGAAGATGACCGATGCGGATCTGGCCTGGATCGACGCGAACATCACCCGGTTCAAGGGACGGTGCTTCCGTGACGACTGGGTCGGCCAGGCCAAGTCGCGCCTCGCCAAGTGACAAGGCGCCGCCTGGGGCGGCCGGAGTGACAGATCAAGGGGGCCGGGTCGTCTGACCCGGCCTCATTCGTTTGCGGTCGCGATGATGCCGAGGAAGTCCGCCGCCTTGAGGCTGGCGCCGCCGACCAGCGCGCCGTCGACATGCCGCACCCCGAAGATCTCGGCGGCGTTGCCTGGCTTGGCGGAGCCGCCATAGAGCAGGCGGATGCCGGCACCGGTCTCGCCGCCGAAGCGCCCGGTCAGCAGGGCGCGCATGTGGCCGTGCATCTCGGCGATGTCGGCGGTCGAGGGCGTCCGCCCCGTGCCGATCGCCCAGACGGGCTCGTAGGCGACGACGGTGCTGCCGGCCGTCGCGCCATCCGGCACCGAGCCCGCCAGCTGTTGCGCCACCACGTCGCGCGCCTGCCCGGCGTCACGCTGTGCTTCGGTCTCGCCGACGCAGATGATGGCGACGAGCCCCGCCCGGTACGCGGCCTCGGCCTTTGCCCGGACGAGGCCGTCCTTCTCGCCATGATCGGCGCGGCGCTCGGAATGACCCACGATGACATGGCTCGCACCCGCATCGGCCAGCATCTCGGCCGCAATGTCCCCGGTGTGCGCGCCGGAAGGCGCCGGGTGGCAGTCCTGCCCGCCGATTGCCACCGCGCTCGTCGCCGGCGCGCCAGGCGAACTTGGCGATCAGCGTCGCCGGCGGGCAGACGAGCACCTCGCAGCCTGCCCCCTTGGCGCCCTCGATCAGGGCGTCGAGCTCGGACATCGAGGCGCCGAGCCCGTTCATCTTCCAGTTTCCGGCGACGAGCTTGCGGGGCATCGGTGTTCTCCGGATCAAGGGTTCGGGCGCCGGCCTCGGGGTCGTCCTTCGCGTGCCGCGATCAACGCCCGCCAGTCAGACGTGCGACCTCGTCTCGGACCAGTTGGACGACGTTCCGCGAGACATTGTCGCCGATCTCGCCATGGACCAGCTCGTCGCGAACGACCTCTCGCACCGCATCGCGCACCGCATCGCGCCCTGGCCCGTCGCCGAGCTCCTCGAGCAGGATGGCACGGACCATCGCGTGCAGCGCGTCGGGTGCCGGTGACCCGGCCCTCGGTCCGGGGGCGGGGCCGGCGGAAGGCTCGGCGTCGTCCTCCTCGCTGGTCCCGCCTGCCGCCTCGGCGCCGCCGTCGATGCGCATCTCAGGCGTCAGCAGCAGCGGCTCCTCTGCTGCTTCGGCCGAAGAGACCTCGGACCCCTCCTCGTCCGAGATGGCATCCGGCGTGTCGCTCCGGACGATCCGACGGATGGAGGCCAGCACGTCGTCCATCGACTTACGGTCGTTTTCGCTCATGGGATGTCGCCTCGGGCCACGATGCGGCCGGGCCGCGTACTCGGTTTCCGGGCGCGAGTTTGTCACGGGCGATACGAGAGTGTCCAGACGGTATCGTCGGTGCGGTCCCAGCCGAAATTGCGGTCCTTGACAGTGGCATAATAGGCCCCGGCCGCGGGAACGTCCGCCGTCTCGAGCCCCAGATGCTCGACGCTGAGCTTGCCGATGGCGAACAGCAGCCCAAAGGCCGCGACGTATTCGTCGCGGCGCGAGACGATCAAATCGGCGCGCGCGCTCAACAGCTCCTGCTCGGCGTCGAGAACGTCGAGCGTCGTGCGCGCGCCGACCTTGGCCTCCTCGCGGACCCCCTCGAAGGCGATCTGCGCCGCCTGGACCTCGAGCTGGCCCAACTCGATGGTGGCGTCCGCGACCTTGAGATCGGACCAGGCCGAGCCGACCCGCTGGGCGGTGTCGCGCATGGAGGTGACGATGTCGGCCTCGTTCGACTCGACCAAGGCCTGAGCTTCGCGCACGCGGCTGTAGTTGAATCCGCCACTGTAGAAGGGCAGCACGATGCGGACCCCGATCGTCGCTTGGTTTTCCGCTTCGATCAGATCGCTGTTCAGCGAATCGGCGCGGCCAAGCTCTCCGGCCAGCGAGACCTGCGGCAGCAGCGCGCCGATCGCCGCCCGGACATCATTGCCGGCGGCAATGCGATCGAGCCGAGCGGCGAGGATCTCGGGCTGCTCGGCAAATGCGATGGTGATGGCCTGGTCCAGGCTTTCAGGCAGGTCCGGGATGGGCGGCGGCGGCTGGAGATCCTCGGGGAAAACGCCGACACTGCGCCTGAAGGTTTCGCGCGAGACCTCCAGCGCGCCGCGCCGGGCGGCGAGCAGGCTGCGCGATGCGGCGAGCCGCGCCTCGGCCTGCGCCACGTCCGTGCGCGTCACCTCGCCGACGTTGAACCTCTCCTCGGCGGCGCGGAGCTGTTCGCTGATCACCCTGACATTGTTCTCGCCGAGCTCGACCAGCGTCTCGTCGCGCTGCACGTCGAGATAGGCCTGGACGGCGTTGAACAGCACGAGCTGCTCGGTCGCGATCACCCGCGCTTCCTGCGCCGTCATGCGCGTCAGCGCCGCCTCAGTGGCGTTGGCGACCTGCCCGCCCGTATAGATCGGCTGCTCGGCCTGCAGCGTCATCTGCGTCGGGTATTCCAGGTCGTCGAGCGTGTCGAACTGACCGAAGTCCGAGAAGAAGTCGATCGTGCCGCTCAGCTGGATCCGACCGCGGGCTCGCGCCTGGACGGCGCGTTCGGCCAGTATCTTGACGTTCGAGCGCGCCTGGGAAAGCTCGGGGCTGGTCAGCACCGCCGTCACCAGCGCATCGGACAGACTTAGCGCCCGAGCATCATCCACGCACGCCAACGCGACCGTCCCAAGCAAGGCGGCTGCCGCCGCCCGGCGGCACCGCTCGTTCCCCATGCCCCTCATTTCCTTGTTCCCCGTGCTGCCCGTGCTGCCTCAGAACGCGAAGACTCGCTTTGTCTCGAAGCCGGGTATCAGCGGCGCCGTCGCGTCGAAGGCGTAACGTGCCGCGATCTCGTCGCCGACGCGGAGCATGACGCGGCACTTGCCGACGCCGTGCTCGAGGAAAATCGCGATCAGACGGCCCCCGTCCTTCAGCTGGTCCGTCAATGCCTCGGGCAGCCGCTCGACGGCGCCGTTGACGAAGATCACGTCATAGGGACCGTGCGCCGGGTCGCCGGCCGTGGCCTCGCCCGAACTGACCACGGCATTGACCACCTGGAGGCGCTGCAGCGTTTCAGCCGCCTGCTTCGCGAGAGCCGGGTCGGGCTCGATCGCCACCACTGCCGCGGCGAGCCGCGCGATCACGGCGGTGGAATAGCCGGTGCCGGGCGCAATCTCGAGCACGAGGTCGGCGCCGCTGATCGCGGCGGCGTCGAGCATCTTGCCAAGCGCCCGCGGCGCCGGCAGAGCGCGTCCGGGCGCAATGGCGATCTCGGCCTCGGCATAGGCGACCTCGCGCAATGCCTTGGGCACGAAGAGCTCGCGCGGAACCTCGCTCATCGCGTGGATGAGCGAATGGCCGGTGACGTCCGCCGTGCGGATCTGGCTGTCCACCATGAACGAGCGCGCCGCCGCGAAATCCGTCATCCTGTTGATCCGAACCGCATGAAAACCACCGGCGTTGCTGTGCCACAATGACCCGCGTGACGCAAGAAATGCCGGCCCGTCCCACGCATCTTGCAAACGAAGTGTTGCCGGGGTATTGACGGCCCGCGCGCGGCGAACTCGCTCGCGCGGCTCCCCTGGCGACGTGGCGGAGTGGTTACGCAGCGGACTGCAAATCCGTGCACGCCGGTTCAATTCCGGCCGTCGCCTCCAAGCCTTGGCCTCTCTCGCGAGGTGCGGTTTACACATCGGTTTACACCTTTGTTCCTGTTCCGGCCGCTCGGGCCCGTTTCAGAAGGACCAGAACGCCGTCCGGGTCCTCCGGCGCGATGGCCACGTAACGCTCGATGATGAGAACGGCGGTGAGAAGGTCGGCCACGGGAGCGGCGGGATGATCCCGCGGCGGGCGGCGTAAAAGTCGGCCACGTATGCCCTCTCTGACGGCAGGGTGCGCATTCCGGGGTCATCCGGTCAGGCGTTCCGATAGCATCCGGTCAGTGATTCCGATCTGATCGGGTCGCGGATTCCGGGGCATCCGGTCACCTGGTGCTCCGGCCGAGACCAGCGCCGCTGGGCGATCGTGCAGCGGGGTAGCCTTGCCTCCTTCGAGCAGGCGCAGGGACCCCGAGATGAGACGATTGCCGATGCGCAAGATTGCAGATGCCCTCCGGTTGAGGGCGGCCGGGCTTTCGACCCGGAAGATCGCGGCGAGCCTGTCGGTCGCGCAGTCGACCGTCGCCGAGTATCTGAAGCGGGCGGACCGCGCCGGCCTGTCCTGGCCGCTGCCGGCGGGCGCGACCGATACCGATCTCGAGCGCAGCCTGTTCGCGCCCGTGGGCGGCAGGACGCGGCGCGGCCTGGAGCAGCCCGATTGGGCGGCCGTGCACCACGAGCTGCGGCGCAAGGGGGTGACGCTCTCCCTGGTCTGGGAGGAGTACCGAGAGGCCCATCCCGGCGACGGCTATGGCTACAGCCGGTTCTGCGAGCTCTATCGCCGCTGGGAGGGTCGGCTTTCTCCTTCCATGCGCCAGCATCACGCCGCCGGCGAGCGCGTCTTCGTCGACTACGCCGGCGACACGCTGGAGATCATCGACGGCCAGACCGGCGAGATGCGGCGGGCGCAGATTTTCGTCGGCGTGCTGGGCGCCTCGAACTACACCTATGCCGAGGCGAGCTGGACGCAGAGCCTGCCGGACTGGATCGGCGCCCATGTCCGGATGCTGGCGTTCTTCGGCGGGTCGCCCGAGCAGCTGGTCTCTGACAATCTCAAGGCCGGCGTCACGAAGGCGTGCTTCCACGAGCCCCGGATCAACCGGACCTATGCGGAGATGGCGGCGCACTACGAGACCGCGGTGATCCCGGCGCGGCCCTTCAAGCCGCGCGACAAGGCGAAGGTCGAGGTCGGTGTCCAGCTCGTCCAGCGCTGGATCATCGCGCGGTTGCGCAAACGGCGGTTCTTCTCGCTCGCCGAGGCGAACGCCGCGATCCGGGAGCTGCTCGACCGCCTGAACGGCAAGGTCACCCGTCATCTCGGGGCCAGCCGCCGGGCGTTGTTCGAGCAGCTGGACAAGCCGGCGCTGAAGCCGCTGCCGTCCGCGCCCTACGCCTACGCCGAGTGGCTCGAGCGCCGGGTCGGGCTCGACTACCACGTCGAGGTCGAGAAACATTTCTACTCGGTCCCGCACCAGCTCCTGAAGAAGGCGCTCTGGGTCCGGGTCGCCGCGCGGACGGTCGAGATCTTCCATGACGGCCAGCGCGTCGCCTCCCATCTCCGGAGCTCGGGCAACGCCAAGCACACGACCGTGGCCGCGCACATGCCAGCCAGCCATCGACGATATGCCGGGCTGACGCCGGCCGAACTCCGCAGCCGCGCCGAGGCGATCGGCCCGGAGACTGAGGCCCTCGTCGACCTGATCCTGCGCACGAAGCCCCATCCCGAGCAGGGCTTCCGGGCCTGCCTCGGGATCGTCCGTCTCGCCCGATCGCACGGCCGCGACGCGCTCGAGGCCGCCTGCCTGCGCGCGCGGCAGATCGGCGGGCTCTCCTACAGCTCGGTGCGATCGATCCTCCAGAACAATCTGCATCGCCGACGGCCTGAAACGCCCGCGGAGGGGCCGGCGATCACCCATCCCAACATCCGCGGCGCCAGCTATTTCCACTGAACGAGGAGAGCCCATGCTCGACCACCCGACCCACCAGCGCCTGCGCGCGCTCAAGCTCGACGGCATGGCCGACGCCTTCGCCGAACTGCAGGGGCAGGATGGCGCCGGCGATCTCAGCCATGCCGAATGGCTTGGCCTGCTGGTCGACCGCGAGGCCTCGAGCCGCAGCACCCGGCAGTTCCAGAGCCGGATGCGCGCCGCCAGGCTGCGCCATGGTGGCGCCTGTATCGAGGACGTCGATTACCGCGCCCCGCGCCAGCTCGATCGCGACCTGTTCCGCCGGCTCGCCGAGGGCGCCTGGATCGAGAAGCGCCAGAACCTGCTGATCACCGGGCCCTGCGGGGTCGGCAAGACCTGGCTCGCCTGCGCTCTCGGCCAGAAAGCCTGTCGCGACGGCCGGACCGTCCTCTACCATCGTCTGCCGCGGCTCTTCGCCGAGCTCGAGCTTGCCCATGGCGACGGGCGCTTCCCCCGCCTGTTCCGCCAGCTGGTCCGGACCGACCTGCTGATCATCGACGACTGGGGCCCCGACAGGCTCGCCGCACAGCAGCGCCGGGACCTTATGGAGATCGTCGAGGATCGCCATGGCGCCGGCTCAATCATCGTCACCAGCCAGCTCCCCGTCGACGCCTGGCATGCCGTCATCGACGAGCCGACCCTCGCCGACGCCATTCTCGACCGGCTCGTCCACAACGCCCATCGGCTCACCCTCGACGGGCCCTCCATGCGAAAGACCCGGTCATGAGGCGCGCCCAGACCGCCGCCGCGCGCGACGCCGCGCCAGCGTTATGGGGCGCGCTCGGCGCCGCGCACGGCTCCGACAGCGCTTCGCCCCAACGCTTGACCAGACCCGGCTGAAAGGACATCAGGAAACCACGCTCAGCGGCGTGAGCTCGGGGTGACCGGATACCCCGGAACGCCTGACCGGATGTCGCCGGAACGAGCGACCGGATGCTCCGG
>CAWGJU010000011.1:0-161529 GCA_963822985.1 uncultured Alphaproteobacteria bacterium
GATGCCTCGCCGGCGGATCATCGAGGGCGGCCTGATCGCCCTCGGCATCTTCGTGTTCCTGATCGTCGGGGTCGGACCCCTGTCGCGGTTCCTGCAGTCGGCCGAGGAAGCCGCCGGCCTCGTGTCGCTGGCCGACTTCACCTCGCTGCTCTCCCTCGTCGTGTTCATCGCGCTGCTGGCCGGGGTCGCGTATGCGTTCGTCGCCATTCCCGCGCAGACCCAGCTCCAGGAGGAGATCCCCACCGACGTGCGGGGCCGGGTGTTCGGCGTGCTGAACATGCTCGTCTCCACGTCCAGCCTGGCGCCCATCGTCATCGTCGGGCCGCTGTCGGACCTGCTCGGAACCACGAATGTCCTGTACTGCGTCGCGATCGCCATCACCCTGAGCGGCGTCATCTCGATCGTCCGCCGAGGCCCGCTCAAGCCCGCCGAGGCGCGCCAGACCGCAACCGGCCCCGTGACCCCCGCCGGCCTGGATCCGGTGGCGGTGGCCACGGCGGCCGAGATGGAGGCGAACGAGCGCCGGGCAGCGCTCAAGTCGGCCAGCGTGGCGACCTCCGCGGCCATGGAGGTCGCGCCCGATCCCGGTGCGAGTGGGCTGGAGACCCGCGAGGCACCGGTGCCGCCCGAGGCCATGGGACGAGGCGACCCGTCCGAGGACGAGTAGCGCGTGTCGGGTCGTGGCCTGGTCATCACGGGACGGATCGCGACGCTGGCCGGCGACCGGGGCCCCGGCTGGGTCGAGGCAATCGCGATCGACGGCGGACGGGTGGTCGCCACCGGGTCACCAGCGGAGGCTGCGTCTGCCGTGGGCGCCGGTGCCGCCCGCCTGCAGCTCGCACCCGATGAGGTCGCCATCCCCGGATTGACCGATGCCCACCTCCACCTGGCCGAGGCCGCGCTCGCCCGGGCCCGGGTGCAGCTCGAAGGGGCGGGCTCGATCGACGCGCTGGTGACACGGGTGCAGGCCGCCGCGGACGGGCGCACGGATCCCGGCGCGTGGGTCGAGGGTGCCGGATGGGATGCCGACACGCTCGGCCGGTGGCCCACGGCGGACGACCTCGAGCGCGCCGCGCCGGGACGCCTCGTGGCGATCTGGGCCCACGATCATCACGCGCTGCTGGCCAGCCGGGCGGCGCTGGCCGCCGCCGGGATCGACGACCGGACGGCAGACCCGGACGGGGGCGTCATCCGGCGCGACGCCCATCGACAGGCGACCGGGGTCCTCCACGAGACGGCGGCGGGCATGGTCGCGAGGCTCGTGCCCCCGGCGAGCGCGACCGATATCGCCGCCGCGCTCGGCCCCGCTGATCGGGGAGCTCCTGGCGCTGGGCGTCGTCGCCGTGCATGACCCGGGCGGGCTCAGCGAGCGCGCCGACCTTGGCGGGTCGTTGGCCGCGTATCGGTCCCTCGCGGCCGAGGGGTCGCTCGCGATGCGGGTCCACGCGTGCGTGCGGCCCGAGCAGCTGGAGGCAGCGGGGGCGGTGGCGTGGCGCAGCGGGGAGCCGATCGGGCCGGACCCCCTGGGTCGCCTGCGCCTGGGCTGGCTCAAGACCTTCGCCGACGGATCGCTCGGGTCGCGTACGGCGGCGCTGCTCGCGCCACTCGAGCGCGCTGCGGACGAGCCCGAGCCGCCCAACGACGGCTACGGCGTCTGGATGACGCCGCCCGAGGAGCTGCGCAGGCAGGCAGGCCGGGCGGCCGACCTCGGGATCACGACCCAGATCCATGGGATCGGGGACGCCGCGGTCCGGGCCGCGCTGGATGCCCTGGCCCCCACGGTCGGTCGCACGGCGCTGATGCCCAGGGTCGAGCACACGCAGCTGGTCCATCCCACCGACATCCCGCGGTTTGCGGAGCTCGGCATCGCGGCCAGCATGCAGCCCGTCCACCTCCGCTCGGACGCCGCGAAGGCGCGGCGACTGTGGGGCCACCGGGCCGACGCGTGGACCTTCGCGCTGGGTGCGCTCGACGAGGCCGGTGCCGTGATCGCGTTCGGCACGGACGCGCCGGTGGAGCCCGTCGACCCGTGGCCAGGCCTCGCGTGTGCGGTGACCCGCGCCGCTCCGGGCTGGCCGGCGGGGACGCCGCCGCTTGGCCCCGGTCACGCACTCCCGTTGTGGCGAGCCATCCGCGCCGCCTGTCTCGACCCCGCGCTGACCGCCGCCGAGCGCGACCGTGGGAGGCTGGTCACGGGGCACCGCGCGGATGTCGTCGTGCTGTCGGCGGCCGCGGTGGCCGAACCGGTCGAGATCGGCGGCCCGCTGTGGGGCGCCCGGCCGAGACTGGTCCTGGTGGACGGCGAGGTCGCGTCGGAGCGGTGAGCGCGGCTCGGCCCGGCGGGCTCAGCCGTCGAGGGTGGCCTTCGCCTCGGCAAACAGCCCGTTGAGGATCCGCGAGGTGGACGGGAAGGCGTGGATCGTCTCGGCGAGGACGTCGACGGGGACACGGGCCTTGATGGCGAGCACGCACTCGTGGATGGCCGCGGAGGCATCCGGGCAGGCCATCGCGGCCCCCACCAGCTCACGTGTCGCCCGGTCCACGACGATGGTGACGTGGCCGGTCTCCGCTTCGACGGAGAAGCCCTTGGCGGTCTGCGGGAAGGCCGCAACGCACTCGAAGGCGTCGAGGCCCCCGGCCAGCGCCTGGTCCAGGGTCACCCCGACCGACGCGGCCTCGGGTGACATGTAGGTGGCCCTGGGCAACGCGCGGTAGTCGGGAACCACGTCCTCGCCCAGCGCCATCCGCACCACGAGCTCGCCCTGGTAGTGCGCCTGGTGGGTATGGAGCTCCGGTCCGGCGGGGTCGCCGGCGATCCACAGGCCGTCCGCCAGGCGAAGCGAGCCGTCACGCCGATAGGCATCGGGACCGGAGACCTGCACGCCGTAGTGCTCGAGGCCGAGATCGCCCAGCGGGAACGCCCGACCGACCGCCAGCAGGATGGCATGACCCTCGGCGGTGGAGCCATCGTCGAGCTCGACCACGTGCGCGCCGTCCACGCCCATGCCGGCCCGCGCGCCCACCGCCCGCACGCCCGTCCGCACCTGCACGCCGTCCTGCTCCAGCGCGAACCGGATCGTCTCGGCGCTGCGCGGATGCTCCGTGGGGACCAGGCGCGGTCCAGACTGGACGATGGTCACCGGGACGCCGAAACGGGCGTACACCTGGGCGAGCTCGCAGCCGGTGGGCCCACCGCCGAGGACGAGCAGGCTGCGCGGGAGCTCGCGGGCGAGGGTCGCCTCGCGGTTCGACCAGGGTTCGGTCGCCGCCAGGCCCATCGATCGGAGGGAGCTTGGACGTCGAGCCCACGGCGACCACCACGTGGCGCGCGTGGATCTCGTGGGTGACACCGTCGTGGGCCACCTCGACCACGCCGCGGCCCGTGATCCGGCCCGTTCCGCGCCACGTGGTGGCGCCGACGTCGGTGAGCGCTCCGACATGGGAGGTGTCATCGGGTTCCTCGGCACCCGCCGGTCGATTGACCATGTAGTCGCGCCGCGCCGATGCGCGCGCCCAGGGGTAGTCGGCACCCGAGGCGTGCCGCTCCGCGGCATGGAGGAGCGACTTCGAGGGAACGCAGCCCACGTGGGGACACGACCCACCGAACCAGCCCCGGTCCACGACGGCCACGGAGGCTCCGAGCGCCCGGGCCTTGTTGGCCGCTGCCTCACCGGCGGGGCCGGCACCAATCACCACGAAGTCCAGGATTTGCATGCCCGCCATCGTCACTCCCCAGTCAAGCGGCGCCGCGCTGGCGTCGCGCCTCGTACAACAGCACCGCGGCGGCCGTCGAGACGTTGAGGCTGTCGGCCACCCCCAGCATCGGCAGCCTGACGGCGGTCACCGCCGGGTGGTCCCACGCCGCGCCCAGGCCGTCCGCTTCGCTTCCGAGCACGATCGCGACCCCGCCCGTGAGGTCGACATCGGTGTATGCGGCCGCAGCGTCCACGCGGGCCACGACCAGGCGGATGCCCGCGGCCAGCAGCGTGTCGCGAACCTCGGGGCTGGCGCCGGCGGCAAGCGGCACGGCAAAGATGGTCCCCAGCGAGGCGCGCACGGCGTTGGGATTGAACAGGTCCGTCCTGGGGTCCGCGGCCACCACGGCGTTCGCACCGGATCCGTCGGCGCTGCGGAGGACCGCACCCAGGTTGCCCGGCTTCTCCACGCCCTCGAGGACGACCACGAGGGGGTCTGCCGGCAGCTCGAGGGCCGCGAGGGAGAGGTCCGGGATCGCCGCCGTCGCCACCACGCCCTCCGAGCGGTCCCCGTAGGCCAGGTGATCCAGCACGGGGCCGGAGACGCCGATCACGACGGCACCGGATGCCTCGGCGCGCCCGACAGCTGTCGCGCCCGCCGCCGACAGGTGCGCCTCGTCGACGTAGCACTCCACGACCCTCGCGCCACCGTCGAGGGCGCGAGCAAGCTCACGCACCCCGTCGATGAGCGTCAGGCCCGCCGCGTCTCGAGCGCGCCGGTCCCGCAGGGCCGCCGTGGCCCGGATCCGCGGGTTCCGGGTGCTGGTGATGGGGGCGTCGGGGTGGGGGAGCGGCATCGATGCCCTCACCGGTGGGGTCCGCGCGCCCAGGCGCCCAGCGGCAACCTGGACCCGAGGCGGCTCTCCACGATCATCGCCTCGCCCTCGGCGGGGACGCCAACGTGCTCGCGGACCAGGGCCCCCAGCCGATCGCCCTCGAAGCCTGGCGTGTGGGCGCTGAGCAGCACCAGTGAGGGGCGGGGTCCGGCGAGCGCCGCCAGGTCCGCCAGGAGCGGCTCGAGATCCGCCTCGATCCGCCATGCCCCGTCACCATGGCCGTACGTCGGCGGATCGAGCACCACGCCGTCGTAGTGGCGGCCGCGGCGTCGCTCACGCCGCACGAACGCCCGGGCATCGTCCACGAGCCACCGGATCGGCGCGTCGGCGAGACCCGAGAGCTCGGCGTTGCGGCGCGCCCAGGCGACCGCGGGCCGGGACGCGTCCACGTGGACGACCCTGGCCCCGGCCTCGGCGCATGCGAGCGTTGCCCCACCCGTGTAGGCGAACAGCGACAGGATCTCGGGCGGTCTCCCGAGGGCCTCAGCGCTGCGACGCACCTCGCGCCGGAGCCAGGCCCAGGTCTGGACATGCTCCGGGAAGATCCCCAGCTGGCCGCCTGCCGCCGGCCGGCACTCGAGCGTCAGGGCCCCGCCGCGCACCGACCACGGCTCGATCGGCTCGCCGCGGGCCGGGCCCTTTCGCACCCAGCCGCCCCGCTCCCAACGCAGGTCGGCCTTCGCCCACTCGGCAGGAGGCAGCCGCGGGATCCAGTCCGCGACGGGCGCGGGCCGGTCGACGAGGAGCGAGCCGAACCGTTCCAGCCGGCGGCCGGCCCCGCAGTCGATGAGCTCGAGATCGGGCATGGCGTCATCGTCGCACGAACGGTGGCGACGCCCGCAGCTCAGCCGCGGCGCGGACGACCGGCGTCGCCGCGCGTACGATGGGTCGCGCGTCGCGGCTCGACCCACAGGGCGCGCGCAGGAGTCGAGGTCATGGCATCCACCCGGGTTTCCATCGGGGACGTCGATAGTGCATCGGGCTCTCGGACGGAGAGGATCGCCATCGGCTTCACCGGCGACATACTTCCCGACCGTCCCGGATGCCGCCATTGGGAACCGTACCGCCGGCTCTACCTCGGGCCTGTTCGTGACGCCCGACCGCTTCAACTGGAGCTCTTCTCTGTCTGCGGGCACGCGGCCTGACCCTGCTGGTCGCGCGGCATGCGGCCGGTCGTGGACCCGCCACGAGCATCGCTGTCGCCGTCACGAGCGCGGCGGCGCTGGCGACGACCGAGCCGACGACGCGCCGACCGCGGGACGCCGACGTCGTGCGCCGACGACAGCGCCGATCGGCGGAGCCGACGGCGGAGCCGTGCTCGATCTCTGCGGCCTCCTGACGCATCTCCATGGCGATCTGCCCGTGGGGTGCGTGCGCCTCTGATCAGGGCGGTCACCGTGGTCCGACCTTTCGCGCGCGCTACTTCGCGCACGAGGCGGACTGGCAGGCGTTCTCGGCTCCGGCGGATCCAGCCATCGCCGCCTACTCGCTACTGTCGTGACATGCTCGGCCCGCTGGAGACCGAGGCCAGCTCTGAGTCTCGTCAATGGGCTCGAGCACGCGTGACCGCTGACGTGGATCTGGTCCATTGCCCTGGCCACACGCCCGGGGAGCATGGCGGTCGACGGTTGCATCGGCCGGAGAGCCGCAGGCATGTTCTCGGGGATGCGATGGCTCACCCGGCGCAGATCCACGAACCGGATTGGCGACTACGTCTTCGATCGTCGACAAAGCGCGACGCTCGGCGGAGTCGACGACAGCTGGTTGAGCAGCTCGACAAGGCCCGGAGCTGGTCCTGCGGCGCCGGGCATTTCGGCCTCGGCCGGACTCGTCGCTCGACAACGGAGCACCCGCGGTGGCTCGCGGTGCCGGCGTCGCCGTAGGGTGTGCCCGGCACGGCCTCTGGCAGCGCCTCGACACCCCATGCATTACACTCACTCACCGCGAGCCCACGGTGGGCCGCGCACTCACATGGGCGATTAGCTCAGCTGGTTAGAGCGCATGCTTGACATGCATGAGGTCACTGGTTCGAGTCCAGTATCGCCCACCACATCGCGTCGACCGGGCCACGCCCCGTCCGCAGCCCGCCAGAGCGTTGCGATCATCGGCTGAGAGTCGCAACCGGGCACCGGGGACGACGGCACCACCCGTGAGCGGCCGGCGAACCGGCCCGGGATCCGCCCGTTAGCGCGGCACGAGAGCGCGACGCCGGGCCGTCCGGCGACGCGAAGGCGGGTGGAACCGCGGGAGGTCTGAACCTCTCGTCCTGTCGGGACGAGAGGTTTTGTGATTCCAAGAGGAGCGGATGTGATGGCAGAGGACAAGGCAGCAGCGGCCGGTGGCGCGGCAGAGGTAGCTGAAGAGGAGCTCGACTTCGACGCCCCGGACCGGGGCTCGGCGGACGAGCTGCTCGACGCGGGCGCCCACGCGCCGATCGACGCCATGCGCCACTCGTCGGCCCACGTCATGGCCGAAGCGGTGCTCGACCTGTTCCCGGGCGCTCGCCTGGGGATCGGGCCCGCCATCGACAACGGCTTCTACTACGACTTCGAGCTGCCGCGGCCGCTGACGCCCGACGACCTTGCCGCGATCGAGGGCCGGATGCGGCAGTCCATCGCCGCGGACCACGCCTTCGTGCGCAAGGAGGTCCCGTTCGAGGACGGCCGGGCGCTCGAGGAGTCGCAGGGCCAGCCGTTCAAGGTGGAGATCCTCGACGATCTGGCGCGCAAGGCGTCCGAGGCCGGCACCGAGATGCCGCCGACGACCTTCTACGAGCACGGTCCGTTCATCGACCTGTGCAAGGGGCCGCACGTGGCCTCCACGGGCCAGATCGGTCCGTTCAAGCTGCTCACGGTTGCCGGCGCGTACTGGCGTGGCGACGAGAAGCGCCCGATGCTCCAGCGGATCTACGGGACGGTCTGGGAGACCCAGGACGAGCTGGACCTCTACCTCGCCCGGCGCGAGGAGGCGAAGAAGCGCGACCACCGCAAGCTGGGCGTGCAGCTCGACCTGTTCAGCTTCCACGATGTGTCGCCGGGCTCGGCGTTCTGGCATCCGAAGGGCCAGCGCATCTGGCGCACGCTCGAGTCGGCCATGCTCGAGCTCCAGGACCGCCGCGGCTACCAGGAGGTCTCGACGCCGATCCTGGTGTCCGAGCGGCTGTGGCGCCAGTCCGGTCACTGGGACCACTACGCCGACAACATGTTCATCGTCGACTCCGAGGGGCAGAAGTTCAGCCTCAAGCCGATGAACTGCCCCGAGTCGACCTTCATCTACCGCTCCCACCTGCGCTCGTACCGCGACCTGCCGCTGCGCTTCAACGAGTACGGCCGGCTCCACCGCAACGAGCGCTCCGGGGCGCTCTCGGGCCTCACGCGGGTCCGCCAGTTCATCCAGGACGATGCGCACGTCTACGTCCGTCCCGACCAGCTCACGCGCGGAGATCGAGGCGCTCATCGGCGAGGTCAACGAGGCCTTCGGCTGGTTCGGGCTGGAGCCGCGGTTCGCGTTCGCCACTCGCCCCGACAAGGCGATCGGCGACCCTGCGCTGTGGGAGCTCGCCGAGCGCCTGATCAAGGAGGCGCTGGACCGGGTGGCGCGGCGACTACGTCGTCAAGCCCAAGGACGGCACGTTCTACGCGCCCAAGATCGACATCTACATCGATGACGCGCTCGGGCGCGAGTGGCAGATGGCGACCATCCAGATCGACCTCACGATGCTGCCCGAGCGCTTTGACCTGACCTACATCGACGAGGACGGCCAGCCGAAGCGCCCGATGGCGATCCACCGCGCGATCTACGGCTCGCTGGAGCGGTTCATCGGGATCCTGGTGGAGCACTTCGCGGGCGCGTTCCCGCTCTGGGTTGCGCCGGTGCAGGCGGTGGTCATCCCGATCGCCGATCGCCACGTGGAGCCCGCCAGGGAGCTGGCGGCGGAGCTGCGGGCGGCGGGGACGCGGTTCGTCGAGGTGGACGACTCCGACAACCGGATGCAGAACAAGATCCGCCTCGCCCAGGGCCAGAAGGTGCCGTACATGCTGATCCTGGGCGACCGGGAGGTCGAGGCGCGGACGGCATCCGTGCGCCGTCGCGACGGATCCCAGGAGCAGGGCGTCGGCTGGGCCGACCTCGCCGCCCGGCTCGGCGAGGAGGTCCGGACCCGCGCCCTCGGGTAGGGGAGCTCGGCGAACGGTATCCGTCGTCGGCCTTCACGGGGAGTGAACACTTCGGGGTCGAACAGCCGTCTGACGCCTCCGTCAGTGCAGATCGTTGACCGAGCGTGACGGACGCGGCGCGAGGAGGACCTGCGCGGGACCACGCCGTGGCGCCGAGAGTGTTCACTGGGAGTGAAGGCCCGGGGCTGGCCGAGCTCGCCGGCATGCCCTCGACGCACGTCGGCCGGGGCCTGCCGGAGCCCCTCGCGTTCGTTGCGAGCCCTTCGAACCTGCGTGCTATCCTCCCGCGGCGACCGCACCGGGCGTCTGGCTTGGTGCGCCGCACGATCAGCCACGACAACAAAGGGAACCACGACATCAGCCGAGACCTGCGCATCAACCAGATGATCCGTGTCCCCCAGGTCCGGGTCCTCGACGAAGATGGCTCACAGCTGGGCGTGATGCCCACGCAACAGGCCCTGGCGATGGCGCAGGAGCGAGGCCTCGATCTCGTCGAGGTCGCTCCGACCGCGGCTCCCCCGGTCGTCAAGTTTCTCGACTACGGTCAGTACAAGTACGAGCTGACCAAGCGGGACAAGGAGGCGAAGCGGAAGCAGCGGGCGGTGGAGTTCAAGGAAGTCCGCCTGTCACCGAAGATCGGCATCGGCGACTTTGAAACGAAGGTCCACCGCGCGATCGAGTTCCTGGAGGACGGAGACAGGATCAAGGTGACCGTCCGCTTCCGCGGTCGGGAGCTCACGCACCCGGAGATCGGCCGGGGCCTCCTCGCGAAGTTCGGGGAGGCCGTCAAGGACCACGGGACCGTGGACCGGATGCCGGCCCTCGAAGGCAAATCGATGTTCATGACGCTCGCGTCGGTCCACAAGCCGAAGCAGCACGAGCACCGCAACCCGGCGGGGAAGGACGACGACGCCAAGGTCGCCGAAGCCAACCCCGCCCCCGCCCCGACGCCCTCCGCCGAGCCGGCGGTCGAGGCGGCGCCAGCAGGAGAGTGAGGCCAGCGTGCCGAAGATGAAGACCCACAAGGGGGCCCAGAAGCGAATCGGGGTCACCGGGTCCGGCAAGTTCATCCGGGTGAAGTCCTGGCGCGGACACCACCTCGAGCTGAAGTCGTCGCGCCGAACCCGTCGGTACGCCGGCAAGGTTGTGATGGGACCCGAGTCCCAGGAGCAGGTGCGCCGCCTGCTGCCGTACGCGTAGGAGCGCTCGATGGCACGCGTCAAGCGGGGCGTCACCGCCCACAAGCGCCACAAGCGGCTGCTCAACGCCTCCGAGGGGCGCAAGGGCACCAACCGCAAGCTCATCAAGCGGGCCCGTGAGTCCCAGCTCCACGCGCTGGCGTACGCGACCCGGGACCGGAAGCAGCGGAAGCGCGACATGCGCCAGCTGTGGATCATCCGGATCAACGCCGCGGCTCGCCTGAACGGGATCACCTACAGCAAGTTCGTCGCCGGTCTTCGGAAGGCCAACGTCGATCTCGATCGCAAGGTCCTGGCCGACATCGCCGTCCGCGACGCCGCGACCTTCGGCCGGATCGCCGAGGTCGCTCGCACGGCTTGATCGCCCGCGATCACGCAGGCCCGAGCCCTCGACGTCGCCAAGGCGCTCGAGGGTTCGTGATTCTCAGGACCTTGAACGGGAGCCCATGGATCTCGCCCAGCTGACATCCGATCTCCAGGCGCTTCGTGCGCGCGCCGTGAGCGCCGCGGCGGCGGCGGCGGATACGGCTGCCATCGACGAGCTGGAGGTTGGCGTCCTCGGCAAGAAGGGTGACCTGACCGCCATCCTGCGCGGCATCGGGGGGCTGCCGCCGGAGGATCGCCCCAGGGTCGGCGCGATCGCGAACGAGGTGCGGGCCGCCGTGGAGGCCGCCCTGCTCGACGCACGGGGGCGTCTCGGCTCATCGGAGCTCGCTGCCCGGCTCGCGGCCGAGACCGTGGACGTCACGGCTCCCGGCCGGCCGATCCGGCGCGGCTCGCTGCACCCGATCCTCGAGACCGCCCGCGAGATCGCCGAGGTCTTCGCCCAGTTCGGGTTCGTCGTCTACGAGGGCCCGGAGATCGAGGACGACCTCACCAACTTCCAGATGCTCAACATCCCGCCCGACCACCCGGCGCGGGACCTGTGGGACACCCTCTACCTCGACCTCGACGGGCAGCTGCTCCGCACGCACACCAGCCCCGGCCAGATCCGCGTCATGCACCAGGAGCAACCGCCGATCCGGGCGTTGCTGCCCGGCCGCTGCTTCCGCTACGAGGCGGTCGATGCCAGCCACGCCTCGGAGTTCTTCCAGGTCGAGGGCCTGATGATCGACGAGGGCACGTCGATGGCGGATCTCAAGGGGCTGCTGGACCAGTTCGCCCACGCCATGTTCGGCGAGGACCGGGCGACGCGGTTCCGGCCCGGCTACTACCCGTTCACGGAGCCGTCGGTCGCGTTCGACATCCTGTGCGTGATCTGCAACGGCGAGAAGTGTCCCGCCTGCTCGCGGACGGGCTGGATGACGATCCTCGGCGCCGGCATGGTCCACCCGGTGGTCCTCCGCTACGGCGGCATCGACCCCGAGCGCTACCAGGGCTTCGCCTTCGGGATGGGCGTCGAGCGCATCGCGAACCTCCGCCACCATGTCGTCGACCTCCGCGCGTACATGGAGGATGACCTTCGCTTCCTGGGAGCCTTCCGGTGAGGGTCCCGCTGTCCTGGCTCCGGGACTTCGTCGACGTGGAGCTCACCCCGGAGCAGCTCGCCGAGCGGCTCACGCTGCTGGGCATGGAGGTCAAGCACGTCGAGCGCTGGGGAGCCGACTGGCAGGGCGTGGTCACCGGCGAGCTCCTGACGGTCGAGAAGCACCCGCGCGCTGACCGCCTCAGCCTGACCACCGTGACCCTCGGGGATGGCTCCGAGCCGCTCGCGATCGTGTGCGGCGCCACCAACATCGCGCCCGGCCAGCGGATCCCGGTCGCGCTCCCGGGTTCCGTCCTGCCCGGCGACCGGCGCATCGAGCGCACCGAGAAGATGGGTGTCGTGTCCAACGGCATGCTCTGCTCGGGTGACGAGCTGAAGCTCACCAGCGACGCGGACGGCATCCTCATCCTGCCCGCCGGCACCCCCCTGGGCGTCCCGCTGGTGGACCTCTTCGGCGACGTCGTCCTCGACGTGGACGTCAAGCCCAACCGCGGCGATGCCCTGTCGATCCTGGGTCTCGCACGGGAGGTCTCGGCGGTGACCGGCGCCCCCGTCCGGATGCCCGAGATCACGGTCGAGGAGGGGACGGGTCCGTCCATCGAACAGCGCCTTGCCGTCCGGATCGACGACCCCGACCTGTGCACCGGCTTCGCGGGTCGCTGGGTGAGCGGCGTGACCGTCGGCCCGTCGCCGGACGCCATCCAGATGCGGCTCCTCGCCGCCGGCCAGCGCCCGATCAGCAACGTGGTGGACGCGTCCAACTACGTCATGCTGGAGCTGGGCAAGCCGATCCACACGTTCGACGCCGCCGCGATCCATGCCGGCGCCGACGGCCGGCCGACGATCGTCGTGCGCCGGGCCACGGCCGGGGAGCGCCTCGAGACGCTGGACCACGTGCAGCGCGAGCTGACCGACGACACGCTGCTGATCGCGGATCCCGCCGGGCCCCTTGCGGTTGCGGGCGTGATGGGTGGCGCCACGTCCGAGGTTTCTGCAGCCACCCGTGATGTCGCCATCGAGTCGGCCATCTTCGACCCGGTGAGCATCCGGCGGACCGCCCAGCGGCTCGCGCTGCGCTCGGAGGCGTCGAGCCGGTTCGAGAAGGGCCAGGAGCCCCGGCTTGCGCGAGTGGGCGCGGACCGAACGGCGCAGCTGATCCGGGCGTGGGCCGGCGGCGAGATCGCGCGCGGTGCCGTCGACACGGCGCCCGCGCCAGGTTCCGATGGCACGCGTCGCGTTCCGTCCGGGGCGCGTCAATCGCCTGCTGGGCACCGACCTGAGCGCAACGGAGCAGCAGTCCCTTCTGGCGCGCGTCGGGGTGGCAACCGAGCCTGCAGCGGCCGGCACGCCCGTGCCCGTCGCGCTGGAGCCGCAGGCCCTGACGGTCGCCGCCCTGGCCGACGAGGCGGTGACCGCGGTGGTGCCAACCTGGCGCCGGGACATCGCCATCGAGGCCGACGTCGCCGAGGAGATCGCCCGCGTTCGCGGCTACGAGCTCACCCCATCGGTGAGGCCGGACACGGAGATGCCACACTTCCGCGCCTCACCGCTCGAGGCGAGGGAGCTGGTCCGCGAGACGCTCGCAGGGGCGGGCCTGACGGAGGTCGTCACGACGGCCCTCGTGTCACCCAGACACGTGGAGACGTTCGTGCTGGCTCGCGACGTGCCCTCCGTGGGCGACGAGCCCCACCCCGGCGGCGATCCCATCGCCGTGAGCAACCCGCTCTCTCGCGATCACTCGCTCCTGCGCCGGAACCTGCTGGGCAGCCTGCTCGACGTCGTGGGCGTCAACCTGCGCCACGGGACCGATGACATCGCGGTGTTCGAGATCGGCAAGGGCTACGCGCGGACCGGCACCGAGCCGCGCGAGTGGTGGCGCCTGGGGTTCGCGCTCGTGGGCGCCGCCGAGCCGGCGGCCTGGAACCGTCGGGAGCGCCCGTACGACCTCGACGATGCGAAGGGGATCCTGGAGCTCCTGGCCCGGGCCAGCGGGTCGGCCTCGGGCTCGGAGGGGTAGACGCCGATATTGGACGAGATGCCCGGCATGATCTGGTCGCCGGCCAGCACCAGGCCGCCGGGTTCGTCCTCGGTCCAGAGCGTCGCGTGGTCGGGCGCGTGGCCGTGGCCGAAATGCACGGTCCAGTCGCGCCCGCCGAGGCGCAGCACCGCGCCCTCGGTGATCGCGCGGTAGCCGAGCGGGATCGGCGCGGTGCAGAGCGAGAAATTGAACGGCCGCTCGGCCGCGAACTTCTCCAGCATGTCAGGCGGCATGCCGGCGCGGCGGCGAAAGGCGATCTGCTCGGGCGGCGGCACCTCGTGGTGGTCGAGCTGCAGCATGCGCGCCAGCGTCCAGCCGAGCCGGGTCGCCCAGACCTCCGCCCCGCGGGCGGCAAACCAGCCGAGCAGGCCGACATGGTCCGGGTGGTGATGCGTCAGCACCACGCGGCCGACCGGCTTGCCCGCCAGCGGGCCGGCGAGCAGCGCGTCCCAAGCCTCGCGGCTCGAGGCCAGGTCCATGCCGGTGTCGACGACCGTCCAGTGGTCGCCCTCGTCGAGCGCGTAGACGTTGACGTGGTCGAGCTTGGTCGGCAGCGGCAGGCGCAGCCAGAGGATGGCGTCCGCGACCTCGATGGCCTCGCCCGCCCCGGGCGGGCTCTCCCAGGGGAAGCGCAGGCCGGGGCCGTCGGTCCCGTCCATCATCGGGTCTCGTCGGCGGCGCGCGGCGCAGCCCCCTCCCCACCCCTCCGCCGCAAGGGGGGAGGGAGCCGGTCGCGCCCGGCCTGGAGGACGGCCTCCGGACGGGACATCGGCAGGAGCAGGAGCTCGGTCACGCGCTTAGCCGTTCGGCGGGGACAGCGTAGAGGGTGCCGGCTCCTTCCGTCGCTGCGGCGGCGAGTGCGGCGCATTGCGGTGCGATCTGCCGGCAGTGGAAGGCCGCAAGCGCGAGCCGCGCGTCGGACGGGTCGGCCAGCGCGCCTTTCGCCAGGTAGTGCGCGCCGAGCGTATGCGCCCAGAGGCGCAGATAGGGCGTCGACCCGGCGAAGCGGTCGTTGATCTCCGGGGTGGCCAGCATCCACTCCGTCGCGCGCCGCGCATGGGCGGCAGCGTCCCGCACCGCCGGCGCGAGGGCCTCCAGCGCGGGCGAGGCGCCCTCGAGCCGCGCGGCCGTCTGCTCGATCTCGGCGAGGAGGCGGCTGCGCCGCGGCGCCGCCATCGGCCAGCTTGCGGCCGACGAGGTCCATCGCCTGGATGCCGTTCGTGCCCTCGTAGATCGCGGTCACGCGCACGTCGCGCAGGTACTGCGCGGCGCCGGTCTCCTCGATGAAGCCCATGCCGCCATGCACCTGCACGCCGAGGTCGGCCACCTCGATGCCGGTGTCGGTGCCGAACGCCTTGGCGATCGGCGTCAGGAAGGCGCCGCGCGCCGCCCAGTGCCCGTCAGGGTCGTCGGCGCGCGCCATGTCGAGCGCGACAGGCGCAGTCATAGCAGATGGCGCGCGCCGCCCGCGTCAGCGCCTGCATGGTCATCAGCATCCGGCGCACGTCGGCGTGCTCGGCGATCGGCGCCGAGCCGTCCGGCGTCCGGCCCTGCCTGCGGTCGAGCGCGATAGGCGAGCGCCTTCTGCGTCGCCGCCTCGGCGACGCCGAGGCCCTGGACGCCGACGCCGAGCCGGGCGTTGTTCATCATCGTGAACATCGCCGCCATGCCGCCATGCGGCCGGCCGACCAGCCAGCCGGTCGCGCCGTCGTACTCCATCACGCAGGTGGGCGAGCCATGCAGGCCCATCTTGTGCTCGAGGCCGACCGGCCGCAGCCCGTTGGCCACGCCGGGGCGCCCGTCCTCGTCGGGCAGGTACTTCGGCACCAGGAACAGGCTGATCCCCTTGGTGCCCGGGCGCGCCGTCGGGCAGCCGCGCCAGCACCAGGTGGCAGACGTTCTCGGCCAAGTCGTGGTCGCCCCAGGAGATGTAGATCTTCTGCCCGGTGATCGCGTAGGTGCCGTCGCCCGTTCGGCTCGGCCCGGGTCGCAGCGCGCCGACGTCCGAGCCCGCCTGCGGCTCGGTCAGGTTCATCGTGCCGGTCCATTCGCCCGAGATCAGCTTCGGCAGGTAGAGCGCCTTCAGCTCGTCGGTGGCGTGGTGCTCCAGCGCCTCGATCTGGCCCTGGGTCAGCAGCGGGTTCAGCTGCAGCGACAGGCAGGCCGCCGCCATCATCTCGTTGACGGCAGGTGGCGAAGCGTCCATCGGCAGGCCCATGCCGCCATGCTCCGGCCGGCGCCGAGATGCCGATCCAGCCGCCCTCGGCGATGGCGCGGTAGGCCTCGGCGAACCCCGGCGAGGTGCGCACGACGCCGTTCTCCAGCCGCGCCGGGTGCAGGTCGCCGCTGCGGTTGAGCGGCGCGAGCACGTCCTCGGCCAGCTTGCGCCGCCTCCGTCAGGATCGCCGCGCGCGTCTCGGCCGTCGCCTCGGCGAAGCGCGCGGTCTCGGCGAGCCGGCCCTGGCCGACGATCGTCTCGGCGCAGAACGTCATTTCGGCGACCGGGGGCGCGATAGCTCATCGCGGGTCCTCCGCTCGGTTGGCGGTTGCGCCCGGCGCGACCCGCGCCGAACGTAATGCAGCATCGCGGCGCGCGCAAAGGACGCCGGACCACAACGGACGCGGGCATCGCGGACCGCGATGAGCGAGACGCGAGAGGCTGGCGCCCGACGCGGCGCGGCATCGCGCGGGCGGCGGCGCTGCTTGCCGCGGGCGAGCTCGTCGCCTTTCCGACCGAGACCGTCTACGGCCTCGGCGGCGATGCGACGAACGCGCGGGCCGTGGCGGCGATCTTCGCGGCGAAGGGGCGGCCGCGTCTTCAACCCGCTGATCGTGCATGTGGCCGTCGCGCCGAGGCCGCCGAGGCGCTGGTCGAGCTGCCCGAGGCCGGGCGCCGGCTGGCGGCCGCCTTCTGGCCCGGCCCGCTGACGCTGGTGCTGCCGCTGCGGGCCGGCGCCGGCATCGCCGACTGGTCACCGCCGGGCTGCCGACCGTGGCGCGTGCGGGTGCCGGCGCATCCGCTGGCGCAGGCGCTGCTTGCGCGCCGTCGGCCGGCCGCGTCGCCGCGCCGTCGGCCAACCCGTCGGGCCGGATCAGCCCGACCACGGCGGCGCATGTGCTGGAGGGGCTCGGCGGCCGCATCGCCGCGGTGCTGGACGGCGGGCCCTGCGCGGTCGGGCTCGAATCGACCATCGTCGGCCTCGCCGGCGGGGCCCCGGCGCTGCTGCGCCCCGGCGGCCTGCCGGCCGAGGCGATCGAGGCGGCGCTGGGCGCGCCGCCTGCGCGCGCCGCCGGCGCCGGCATCAGCGCGCCGGGCCAGCTCGCCTGCCATTACGCGCCGGCGGCTCGGCTGCGCCTGGACGCCGAGGCGCCGCGGCCCGGCGAGCTCTGGCTCGGCTTCGGCCCGAACGGAGGACTTGTGGTGGCGCGGGGCTCATCCTCGCCGGGCTCGAACCTGTCGGCGGCGGGCGACCTGCAGGAGGCCGCCGCCAACCTCTTCGCGTATCTGCGCGCGCTCGACGCCGATGCCGGGCCGGGCCAGGTGATCGCGGTGGCGCCGATCCCCGAGCGCGGTCTCGGCCGGGCGATCAACGACCGGCTGATGCGCGCCGCCGCCCCGCGGGGCCGCCCAACGCCTTAGCCGTTCGGGTCCATCTTCCTCGTCCGCATTGGCGTAGGGCGAGCCAGGACCGGTCGCGATCGCGGGGCGCCGCCGGCCTCGGTGCAGGCCTGCCAGGCCTGCGTGCCCGATCGTGGCCCTGCCGTGCGCAAGCCGCGGCGACGTCGGGCTCGGGCTGGCGCCCGGCCGCGCAGCCGGCCAGCAAGCCGGCGCCGAGGGCGGAGAATAACTCTTGATCGCATGACGCCCACCCTTTCGACGCGAGGAAATCTGCCAACGGCGCCCGCGGCGTGAGCGTTCCGCCAGGGTTTCCGCCGGGGTTCAACCGGGTTCCGCGCGACCGCTCGACAGCGGCCGGGCAATGGCTATGGTCGCGCCCATGGAAACTCTCGCCGACCCCTCCGCCGACAGCCTCGCCGAGCTCGCCCGCATCGCCGGCGAGCGCCACGTGCTCGAGGGCGACGATGCGCGCGCCTACCTGGTCGAGCCGCGCGACCTCATCCTCGGGCGCGCCGCGCTGGTGCTGCGGCCGGACACGACCGAGGCCGTCGCCGCCATCGTGCGGCACTGCGCCGAGCGGCGCATCGGCATCGTGCCCTGGGGCGGGGGCACGGGCCTCGTCGGCGGGCAGGTCTCGCCCGAAGGACCGATCCCCGTGGTGCTCTCGCTCGAGCGCATGAGCCGCATCCGCGCCGTCGTGCCGGAGGAGAGCGCGATCGTCGCCGAGGCGGGCGTGATCCTGCAGGACCTGCAAGGCGCGGCCGCCGAGGCCGGGCGGCTGTTCCCGCTGTCGCTGGCGGCGCAGGGCTCGTGCCGGATCGGCGGGAACCTGGCGACGAATGCCGGGGGCGTGCAGGTGCTGCGTTATGGCAATGCACGCGACCTCTGCCTGGGGCTCGAGGCCGTGCTGCCCGACGGCTCGGTGCTGCACGGGCTGAAGACGCTGCGCAAGGACAACACGGGCTACGATCTGCGCCACCTGCTGATCGGCGCCGAGGGCACGCTGGGAATCATCACGGCGGCGGCACTGAAGCTCTACCCGCGCCCGGCGCGACGGTCACGGCCATGCTGGCCGTGCCCGGGCCCGCCGAGGCGGTCGGCCTCCTGCGCCATTTGCAGGACCGGCTCGGCGACAACGTCACCGCCTTCGAGCTGATCAAGGAGCAGGGCATCGCCTTCCTGCGCAGCTGGCTTGACTTCACCGATCCGCTGGCGAGCGAGCCGGCCTGGCGGGTGCTGACGGAGATCACCGGCCCTGCGGGATCCGACCTCGAGGGGCGGGCGGAGACGGCCATGGCCGATGCTTTCGAGAACGGGCTGGCGACCGACGGCGTCGTCGCCTCCTCCGAGGCGCAGCGCGCGGCGATGTGGGAGATCCGCGAGCACCTGCCCGAGGGCAACCGGCGCACCGGCAGCGTCTCGAGCCACGATATCTCGCTGCCGATCGGCCGGGTCGCCGCCTTTCTGGGCGAGGCTGACGGCCGCGTGGCGGCGGTCGACCCTGCGCTACGCATCAACTGCTTCGGCCACATGGGCGACGGGAACCTGCACTACAACGTCTTCCCGCCCGAGGGCCGGCGCCACCACGACTATGACAACATCCGGGCCCCCGTGCGCGAGACGATCCACGACCTCGTGTACGCGTTTGACGGCTCGATCAGCGCCGAGCACGGCATCGGCCGGCTGAAGACGGCGGACCTGGTGAAATACGGCGACCCGGCCAAGATCGCGGCGATGCGCGCGATCAAGGCGGCGCTCGACCCGCACGGGATCATGAACCCCGGCGCCGTGCTCGGCTGAACCTCGCCAGCGCCGGGCGCCTCCCGAGGGCTGCGCGCGCAAGCGCGGCCCGAGCGGAGCGACATGCCGACGCCGTCATGCCAGAGCAGCTTCACGAGATCGCCCCGGAGCCCACGAAAGCAAAATATCTCGCCGGCGTGCGGGTCCCGGCCCAGCCCCTCCTGCACCTGCAGCGCCAGCGTTTTCATGCCGCGCCGCACGTCCGTGACACCACCGGCGATCCATACGCGCACACCCGCCGGAAGGCGATCATGCCCGCTCCAGAACTTGGATGAGCCGCCCCACCGTGGCCGGATCGATGCCCGCAGGCATGGTCAGACGGCGGCCGTTCACGAGCGTCACTTCCACCGCCTCGCTGCCTGCCCTCGTCGCGAGCACACGCCCGCACGCCAGTGCACGGACCGCCATATCTCGTCGGGCAGCCGCGCGGCCAGCGTGCGCAGCTGGACGACGTCGGCGTTGTCACGACCCCGACGCAGCCGGGTCGCTCGCCTTCCCCGGCCGGACCAGGCTGGAACCTTTGGCTTCGTTCCTGGCGACCAGACGACGATATTGCCAAGGACACCCACGACGTAGTCCAGGCCGAGCTCGGCGATTGCATCGCGGAACGCGCTGTTGTTGCCGTAACCCGCGTCGGCCAGGACGACACCCGGCGGCACACCTTCCTCCCGTGCCGCGCGGATCTGCGCCAGCGCGATCTCCGGCTTGGTGGCGAACGCAACCTCGGGCGGCACCTTGGCCGACGCACGGCGTGCGGGGTCGTTCGCCCACGCTTCCGGCAGGTACAGCTGCCAGGCGATCGGCAGCGACGCCTCGGCGCTCGCCACCGAGAGCGAGACCGCGACCTGGCAATTGTCCTGCTTGCCGAGCTCGCCGCAGTATTGCCGGGCGATCCCGACGGAATGAGGTCCCTTCTTCGGAAACCCGGTGTCGTCGAGGATCCAGGCCGTCACCGGGCTTCTGGCCGTCATCCCCGGCAGCACCGCCTCTCGGACGGCCCGCAGCAGAGCCCTATCGTCCCAAGGTGACTGCCCCACGAAATGCAGCAGCGACTGATGCTCGGCCGCCGTCCGCTCCGGCCGAAGCCGGGCTGCCATCGGCTCCACCGACTTGCGCTCGCCTGGCAGCAGCAGGCCGACGCAGTACCGCCGGAACGGCTCCACCCGATCCTGGTGCCCGAGACACCGCGCAAGAACCTCGACATACGCCGAGAACCGCGCGTCACTGCCTTCGTTGCTCCACCGAAGATCCATCGCTGCCCCTGATCCAGCTTTAATCTTCAATCATACCCCAGCATCTTGGGGTCCGCATCGTTTTCTCCGCAGATTTTGTGATTCAGTAAGACTAATCCGCTGAATTCATATTGGCGATCTCCGCGGAAGGCGAAGTGAACGTTTTCCATGGAAAGATATTTGCCGAGGCATCCGCGAGCCTGCGGTCGCGAATGACGCTCCCGGTAAAGAAAACCCCGCCAGGCAGGTGCCTGGCGGGGTTTCTGAGACCTCGCTGGTGCGGGCGGACTTTACTGTCTGTTCCCCATAAATTGCAGCAGGAACATGAACATGTTCAGGAAGTCCAGGTAGAGCCGCAGCGCGCCCATCACGGCGCCCTTCTCGAGATAGGCCTCGCCGCCCGGGGAAGAGCGCATGGCTAGGTACTCGTTCTTGATAGACTGCGTGTCATAGGCGGTCAGCCCGGCGAACAGCAGCACCCCGATCAGAGAGATCGCCCACTGCAGCGCCGTCGACGCGAGGAAGATGTTGATCACCATGGCGACGATCAGGCCGATCAGCCCCATCAGCAGGAAGCTGCCCATGCCGCTGAGGTCTTTCTTGGTCGTGTAGCCCCAGATCGACAGCGCGCCGAAGCCGGCGGCGGTGGCGAAGAAGGTCTGCGCGATCGAGACGCCGGTGAAGACGGCGAAGATCCAGGCGACCGACAGGCCCATCACCGCGCCGAACGCCCAGAACAGCAGCTGTGCCGTCTGACCCGACATCCGGTTGATCATCGCGCTGAAGCCGAAGACGAAGATCAGCGGCGCGAACATGATGACCCATTTGATCGGCGACGAGAACATCGCGACGATCACGCTGGGCGGGAACACCGTCGTTTCGGCCTGCGTGGGGGCCAGCCCGGCCTGTGCGGCCTCGACGACGGCCCGGAAATCCATGCCCACCACATAGGCCACCAGGCCCGTGAGGATCATGGCGCCGGTCATCAGCGCATAGACCTTGCTCATGTAGCCCTGAAGCCCGCGGTCGATGACCCCGGCGTCGCGCCGGGCTACCGACGGGGCCCGCATATATTCTCTCTGTGCCATCTCTCACCCTTGTTTCGTGCGACAGTCATGACGGGCGATGTGCCGCTTGGCCGTGCACCTCCCAGCAAAAATATCGGCGCGAGGATGTCATCTTTCAAGCGCAATCGGTCAGCCGGCGGCAGTTCTTAACGTAGCGGCAGGTCGGCGGCCGAGCGGGCCGAGCGCGAAGGCGAGGCCCGCGGCCAGGCTGATGCCGATCCCGCCCGCGACGATGGCCAGCGTCTGGCCGACCGGCAGGAAGTACTGCGCGTCGAAGACGAAGGTCTGCACCGCCCAAGCGGCGAGCGTGCCCCAGGCCAGCGCAACGATCGCCGCGAGCGCCCCGATCAGCGCAGCGCGCAGCGCGAAGGAGGCGAGGATGGTGCCGCGGCTGGCGCCCAGCACCTTGAGGATCGCCGCCTCGGCGGTGCGACGCTCCTCGCCCGCCGCCGCCGCGCCGACCAGAACGGCGAGCCCGGTCAAGAGCACCGCGAGCGCGCCCCAGCGCGTTGCCGCGCCGATCTGCTCGAGGCCGTCAGCGACGCGCTCGATCTGGTCGCGTACCAGCACGGGCGTGACGTTCGGCAGGGCGTCGGCGACGGCGCGCAGGACGGCGGCCTCGGCGCGCGGCTCGGCGTGCAGCGTGGCGATCAGCGTGTGCGGCGCGCCGGCGAGCGCGGCGGGGTTCATGATCATCAGGAAGTTGATGCCGAGCCCGCGCCACTCGATCTCGCGGAAGCTGGCGAGCTTGGCGGTGATCGGACGGCCGAGGATGTTGACAGTTACGGTCGAGCCGAGCCGGAGCCCGAGCTCGCGCCCCTCCTCCGCGGCGAAGCTGACGAGAGGCGGGCCGTCATAGCCCTTGTCCCACCACTCGCCTTGGGTCAGAGCGATGTTCGAGGGAATCTCGCTTGCATAGGTGACGCCCCGGTCGCCGCGCAGCGTCCAGTGCTTGGCGACCTCGGTCTGGCCGACAGGCACGCCGTCGAGATGCGTGATCATGCCGCGCAGCATCGGCGCGGCGTCGAGCCGGCCGGTGCCGTCGATGGCGCCGACGATCTCGCGGAGCGCGTCGACCTGATGCGGCTGCACGTCGACGAAGAAGAAGGCGGGGCTGTCCTTGGGCAGTTCGCTGGTCACGAGGCGCTGCATGTTGGCGTCGATCTGGCCGATCGCCGAGAGAACGCCGAGGCCGAGGCCGAGCGCCAGTACGACACCGGGTGTGCCGGCCCCCGGCGCACCGATGGCGCCGAGCGCGAGGCGGAGCTGCGGCCGGCGGCGGCCGAGCGCCGTGTGCGAGACGCGCCGGGCGAGGCGCGCACCGAGAAACCCGAGGCCGCGCAGCATGACGAAGGCCACCGCGATGCCGCCGAGGCACCAGGCTGCGAGCTCGGGCGTGGCCGAGAGGCCGATGATGGCGCCGGCCAGGGCCGCGGCCAGCGCGCCCATCAGCGCCAGGAGCGGCCAGCCGGGCCAGCTGCGCGCCGGCGCCGCGCCGGCGCGGAAAAGCTCGGCCGGCCGGACGCTGCGAAGCCAGGCGAGCGGCCAGATTGTGAAGAGCACGGCGGCCAGCGCGCCGAACAGCGCGGCCCTGGCCAGCGGCGCTGCGTGCCAGCCGAACTCGGCCGGCACCGGCAGCTCGCGCGCCAGCACCGGGCCGCCCCAGGCGACGATGCCGCCGCCGAGCAGCACGCCGGCGGCGATGCCCGCCGCGGCGATGATGCCGATCTGGATCGAATAGCCGGCGAAGACGGTGCCGGCGCTGGCGCCGAGCGTGCGCAGCGCGGCGATCACCGGCACCTTGCGCTGGAGATAGCCGCGGACGGCGGCGCCGATGCCGACCCCGCCGACGCCGAGCGAGGCGATGCCGACGATCGTGAGGAACGCGCCGAGCCGCTCGACAAAGCGGCGCACGCCCGGCGAGGCGTCGCGCCGGTCGCGCCAGCGGGCGCCGGCGTCGGCAAAGGCGTCCTCGAAGCTTTGCTTCAGGGCCGGGAGCTCGGCCTGGGGCGGCAGGCGCAGGCGGTACTCGGTCTCGTAGACGACGCCCGGCGCCAGCATTCCGGCGTCGGCCAGCCCCTCGACCGAGGCCATCACGCGCGGGCCGAAGCCGAAGGCTGCCGAGGCGCGGTCCGGCTCGTCGACCAGCACGCCGCGGAACTCGAAGGTGCCCGCGCCGAGCCGGACCTGGTCGCCCGGGCGGAGCGCCAGCCGGTCGGCCAGCACGCGCTCGGTCACCAGGCCGGAGATGCCGTCGCGCGGGGCGAGAGCGTCCGAGAGGCCGGCGGCGCCACCCACCACGGCCTGGCCGTAAAGCGGATAGGCGCCGTCGACGCCCTTGACCTCGACGAGCGAGCGGTCGTCGCCACGGGACAGCATCGAGCGGAAGGAGACGGTCTCGCTGACCTCGCCGGCTGCCTCCATCCAGGCGCGTTCGGCCTCCTCGGCGCGGCGGTAGGGGAGTTCGATCTCGACATCGCCGCCCAGGATCGCCTGGCCCTCGGCGGCGAGCCCGCGCTCGATCGCCGTGGTCAGCGAGCCGACGGCCGCGATGCCGCCGACGCCGAGGATCAGGCAGATCAGGAAGATGCGGAAGCCGGCGAGCCCGCCGCGCAGCTCGCGCAGCGCCAGCGCCCAGGCGAAGCCGCTCAACGCCTTGGTCTCACGGCGGGTCTCATCGCGGGCCTAACGGCGGGTCTCAATGCACCGGCTCTCGATGCATCGGGGCGTCGACGATCCGCCCGCTGTCGAGCCGGACCTGCCGCTCGCAGCGCTCGGCGAGCGCCTCCTCATGCGTGACCAGGACCAGCGTCACGTCCTGCTCGTCGGCCAGTCGGAACAGCAGCTCGGTCACCTGCGCGCCGGTGCGGCCGTCGAGATTGCCCGTCGGCTCGTCGGCGAGGAGCAGGCGGGGGCCAGGCGCCATCGCGCGGGCCAAGGCGACGCGCTGCTGCTCGCCGCCCGAAAGCTGGGCCGGATAATGCCCGGCGCGCGCCGAAAGCCCGACCGCGTCCAGCATCTGCGCGGCGCGCTCGAAGGCGTCGTCGCGTCGGGCGATCTCGAGCGGCACGGCGACATTTTCCAGCGCCGTCATGGTCGGGATCAGGTGAAAGCTCTGGAAGACCACGCCGATACGCGCCCGCCGCAGACGCGCCAGCTCGTCCTCGCCCGCGGCGCCGAGATCGGTGCCGAGCACCCGCGCCCGGCCGCCGGTCGCCCGTTCGAGGCCGCCCATCACCATCAGGAGCGACGACTTGCCCGAGCCGGAGGGCCCGGTGATCGCGACCCGCTCGCCCGCGTCGATGGTCAGCGAGACGGCCCGGAGAATCTCGACATCGCCGGCCGCGCTTGGCAAGGTCAGGCCCACCTCGTCCAGCCGCACAACCGGTTCGCCCATGATCTCCGCCCGAGTTCCTGCCCGCGCCAGATATGTGGCGAACGCCGCGACGCGCAAGGTTGCGGCGTTCGTGCTGTGGGCAACGCTCGGGGCGGCGCTGGCGGCGGCGCCCGCGGCGGCCGAGACCCAGCGCCTGGTGGCGCTGGGCGATAGCCTGACGCATGGCTATGGGCTGGCGCAGGACGAGGGCTTCGTGCCGCAGCTGCAAAGCTGGCTGGCGGGGCAGGGGGCCGACGTCACCGTCGTCAACATGGGCGTCTCTGGCGACACGACGACGGGCGGGCTGGCGCGGCTCGACTGGGCGCTGGCCGACGGCGCCGACGCGGTGATCCTGGAGCTCGGCGGCAACGACCTGCTGCGCGGCATCGACCCGTCGACCAGCCGCGCCAACCTCGACGCGATGCTGACGGAGCTGGGCGAGCGGCAGATCCCCGTGCTGCTGGCGGGGCTGGAGGCGCCGCTGAACTACGGGCCGGAGTACAAGCAGGCCTTCGAGGCGATGTATTCGGAGCTCGCCGAGAAGCACGACGCGATCCTCTACCCTTCCTTCCTGGGCGGCCTCGGGCCCGGGATGATGCAGCCGGACGGCATCCACCCCAACGCCGAGGGGGTGGCGACGATCGTCGATGCGATCGGGCCGCAGGTGCTGGAGCTGCTGGAGCGCGCGGGATCGTGATCCGCGCCTTCGTCGGCATTCCGCTGCCGGAACCGGTGGCGGACGCGTTGGAAGCGGCGCAGGCCGGC
This sequence comes from uncultured Alphaproteobacteria bacterium, assembly GCA_963822985.1. Classification (GTDB taxonomy): domain Bacteria; phylum Pseudomonadota; class Alphaproteobacteria; order Rhodobacterales; family Rhodobacteraceae; genus Thermohalobaculum. The sequence goes on from CAWGJU010000011.1 coordinate 25,349, forward strand.
ATCCCGGCGGGCCGGGTGGTGCCTCATGAGAACTTTCACGTGACGCTCGCCTTCCTTGGCGAGCAGCCCCGGCCTGTGCTCGAGGATGTGCACGACGCGCTGGCAGCGCTGCGGGTGCCCGGGTTCTCGCTGCGGATCGAAGGGCTGGGCATGTTTGGCGGCGCGCGACCGCGTGTCCTGTTCGCCGAAGTCGCGGCCGGGCCCGGCCTGGCCCAGCTGCGCCGCAAGGTGCTGCGCGCCGTGCACGAGGCAGGCATCGAGTTGCCGCGCGAGCGCTTTCACCCGCATGTCACGCTCGCCCGCTTCGGCGGCGACGGCCTGCGCGGCGACGACGCGGTCGAAATGCAGGCATTCGTCGCCCGCCGCGTCGGGCTGCGCACAGGCCCCTTTGCGGTGGAGCGCTTTGTCCTCTACCGCTCGCATCTCGGGCGCGCCGGCCCCGTCTACGAAGCGCTGGCCGAGTACCCTCTGGAGGGGGCGGCCAGCGCCGGCGATTAGCGGTCGTGGTCCCAGAAAGGCCGCGCCGCTTCGCGATGCGCCTCGTCACGCGTCAGGCCGATGTCTGCCAAGGTGCGGTCGTCCAGCTCGAGCAGCCGCCGGCGCTCGCGCGTCACCTGACGCCAGGTGAGAACCCGCTGCCAGAGCGACGGCCGCGCCGGGCGCGCCGCGGGCGCAGACGGTGCGAAGGCACTGGCCGGATGCAGGTCCGCGATATGCGCCAGGGCCGCAACTCCCATCGGTTTCATAATCGTCTCCATTCACTTGCGTGATGTGATATGCAGTTTTCATCTCTGCTGTTGATTGATATGGTTTTGAGATGGTATAACTCAAATGAATGATTTTGAGGGAATCTATCATCAGGAGTGATGCCGTGCCGCGCAATCTGGACCTGACCGCCCTGCGCAGCTTCGTCGCCGTCGTCGAGACGGGCGGCGTGACGCGCGCCGCCAACCAGCTGCACCTGACCCAGTCGGCCGTATCCATGCAGCTCAAGCGGCTGGAGGAGGCGCTCGGGCAGCCGCTGCTCAGCCGGGCCGGCCGTGGCGTCGCGCCGACGGCGCAAGGCGAGCAGCTGCTGGCCTATGGCCGCCGCATCCTCGCGCTGAACGACGAGGTCTGGGCGCGGATGAGCGACAGCGCCTTCGAGGGCGAGCTGGTGTTCGGTGTTCCGTCGGACATCATCTACCCGAACATCCCCGGCATCCTGCGGCGGATCGACCGCGAATACCCGCGGATGAAGGTGAAGCTGATCTCCTCCTACACACTAAAGTTGCGCGAGCTGCTGGCCGCCGGTGAACTCGATCTGATGCTGACGACCGAGAACGAGACGCCGCCCGAGGCCGAGTTCCTGATGAGCCAGCGGCTGGTCTGGGTCGGCGCGCCCGGAGGCACCGCCTGGCGGCAGCGGCCGCTGCGGCTGGCCTTCGAGCGTGTCTGCCTGTTCCGTCCCTGGGCGCTGGCGGCACTCGACCGGGCGGACATGCCTTGGGAGATGGCGGTCGACACCGGCTCGACGCGCACGGTTGAGGCGACGGTGTCGGCGGACCTGGCGATCCATGCGATGCTCGAGAGCGCCGTCGGGTCGATCTACGAGGTGATCAGCCATGGGGGCGAGCTGCCGGGGCTGCCCTCGGTCCGGATCAACATGTATCGCAACCGGGCATCGACAGGCGAGCCGGTCGAGGCGCTGGCCGAGATGGTGCGCCAGGGTTTTCCCGGCGTGGCCGCCGCGGCCGCATGACACGGGTGAAGGGTCGCGTGGCCGTGAGTGGACCGGCGCGCGCCGCAGTGCGCAGGAGGCGGGCCACGGGCCGGAATGGACCAGACGATGAACGTGGGGGCGCTCTACCACTGCGCCATCCGCCGCTGGACGATCATGTGGGGAGATCCGATGCTCACGGGCACGGTCTCCATGCTGCTCTACGGCATCGGCGGCGTGTTGCTTCTTCGCGTCGCGCGCCGCACCGGCTCGAGCGATCGAAGGCTGTGGCAGCTCTGCGCGATCCTGTTTTTCTTCCAGGTCGTGAACACGCATCTGGACCTGCACGCCTTGCCCGGCGCCATCGGCCATTGCGTCTCGAGGGCGCAGGGCTGGTACGAGAGCCGGGGTCAGGTGAGGGTGCTCGGCCTCATCGTGATCGCGGCGATCACCCTGGTCGTGGTGGCCGCCGCGACGATCGCGTGGTGGCGCAGCCTCAAAGCCAACGCGCTGCTCGTTCTGGGCGTGACGATCACGGTGGCGTTCACGCTGGTCAGGGGCACCGCCCTCGACGATCTCGAGCGAATCTACCATTTCAACGTGGGGCCGTTCACATGGGGCGATCTGATCGAGTACGCCGGGATCGCGATCGCCTCGCTTGCGGCGGTGCTGCGCCTCCGCCGGTTGCGCCATACCGGACCGCGCCCGCGCCAGCCCGCGCTTCGACGGGTGCGTGGCGGTGCGGCGGACCCCTAGGCGACGCGGGGCCTGAGCGCATGGCCAGGACCGCGGCGCCTCGATCCTGCCGCGACCGATGCCGTTGAGCGGAGCCATCGCCGAACACTTCCACTCCCAGGCGGCGGCCTGCAGGCGGCTCGGCTCACCCTTCACGGCGCACCTGTCCGAGCGGCTCGTCGCGCTGCTCGGCGACGACACAGGTCTCTGGCGCTGCGTTCAGGGATGGGCGGGCGATCCCCGCGACGACGCGCTGGCGCTCCGACTCTGCGGCGGGCTGCACGCGCTGGCCCGCGGCGGCGATGCGCCACGGCTGACAGCGGCCTATCCGCCGGCGCCCCTTGCCGCCCCAGGGTTCGACGAGGCCGTCGCTGCGGCGATTCGCACGCATGACGGCTGGCTGACGGCCCTCATCGCAGGCCCGCCGCAGACCAACGAGGTGGCGCGCTCGGGCATCCTGCTGGGTGGACTGCTGACCATTGCGGCGCGGACTGGCTTGCCGATCGAGCTGTTCGAGATCGGCGGCAGCGCCGGGCTCAACCTGCTCCTCGACCGCTACGCCTACCGTCTGGGCGAGGGCCGCGCCTGGGGCGATCCGAGCTCTCCGGTCAATCTCTCCTGCGAGTGGCGCGGCGCAACGCCGCCTCTTGACGTGCCGCTGACCATCGTGACCCGGCGCTGCTCGGATCAGGCGCCGATCGATGCGGCCGATCCAGCGGCTCGTCTCCGGCTGCTCGCACATATCTGGCCGGACCAGCCCGAACGGCTGTCACGGATTGAGGCGGCGCTTGCGCTGGCCGTGCGCAAAGGCGTCCGGGTCGAGCGCGCCGACGCGGCCGAGTGGGTCGAGGCGCTGCTGCGCCGGCCAGCGCCGCGGGGACGGACGCGGGTGCTGATGCATTCGATCATGTGGCAGTACATGCCCGCGGCTACGCGGCGGTTTATCGCGGCGGCGATGGAGCGGGCCGGGGCCAAGGCAACGGAGGCCACGCCGTTGGCATGGCTGCGGCTGGAGCCCGACAGCCTGGCCGGGGTTCCCGCCATCCTGCTGGACCTTTGGCCGCGCACTCGCTTCCGCGGCCAGGACCGGCTGCTGGGCCGCGGCGACTGGCACGGGCGCTGGGCCGAGTGGGCGAGCCTCTGACGATCACGTGATTGCGCGATCGTCCAAGGCGCCGCTGGCTATTTCCGCAGGCTGGGCTAGAAGGCCCGCAATTCCGCACCCTAAGGACACCGGCCCAGCCAATGGACCTGCGCAACATCGCGATCATCGCCCATGTCGACCACGGCAAGACGACCCTGGTCGACGAGCTGCTGAAACAGTCCGGCGCCTTCCGCGCCGGCCAGGCCGTCGCCGAACGTGCGATGGATTCGAACGACATCGAACGCGAGCGTGGCATCACCATTCTCGCCAAGTGCACCTCGGTCGAGTGGAAGGGCGCCCGAATCAACATCGTCGACACGCCCGGTCACGCCGATTTCGGTGGCGAGGTCGAGCGTATCCTCTCGATGGTCGACGGCGTGGTCCTGCTGGTCGACGCCGCCGAGGGGCCGATGCCGCAGACCAAGTTCGTCACCGCCAAGGCGCTGGCGCTGGGGCTGCGGCCGATCGTGGTGCTGAACAAGGTCGACAAGGCCGACGCCGAGCCCGACCGGGCGCTGAACGAGGTGTTCGATCTGTTCGCGCTGCTCGGCGCCGACGAGAACCAGCTGGATTTCCCCGCGCTCTACGCGTCTGGCCGCGACGGCTGGGCCTCGGCCGAGCTCGACGGCGTGCGCGAGAACCTGGCGCCGCTCTTCGAGCTGATCCTGGCGCATGTGCCGGCGCCCAGGCAGACGGTCAACGCCGACGCGCCTCTCCGCATGCTGGCAACGACGCTCGAGGCCGACCCCTATCTTGGTCGGCTGCTCACGGGCCGCATCGAGGAGGGGACGCTGAAAGCGGGCGCCCAGCTCAAGGCGCTCGGGCGTGACGGCGAGGAGATCGAGCGGTTTCGCGTGTCCAAGATTCTCGCCTTCCGCGGCCTCGCGCGCCAGCCCGCCGACGAGGCGCGGGCCGGCGACATCGTCGCAGTGGCCGGCATGACGCGGCCGACGGTGGCCGACACGCTTTGCGCCCTGTCGGTCGAGGCACCGCTGCCGGCGCAGCCGATCGACCCGCCGACGATCTCCGTCACGTTCGGCATTAACGACAGCCCGCTGGCGGGCCGCGACGGCGACAAGGTGCAAAGCCGCGTCATCCGCACCCGGCTGATGCGCGAGGCTGAATCGAATGTCGCCATCCACGTGACCGACACGCCAGGCGGCGAGGCCTTCGAGGTGCACGGCCGCGGCGAGCTGCAGATGGGCGTGCTGATCGAGAACATGCGCCGCGAAGGCTTCGAGCTTTCGGTCTCGCGCCCGCGCGTGCTCTACCGCGAGGAGGCCGGCCAGCGGCTCGAGCCGATCGAGGAGGTCACGATCGACGTCGACGATGACTACACGGGCGTCGTCGTGCAGAAACTCGCGGGCCGCAAGGGCGAGGTGGTCGAGATGCGCTCGACCGGCGCCGGAAAGACGCGCATCGTCGCGCAGGTGCCCTCGCGCGGGCTGATAGGCTACCATGGCGAGTTCCTGACCGACACGCGCGGCACGGGCGTGCTGAACCGCGTCTTCCACACCTGGGCACCCTACAAGGGGCCGATTCCGGGCCGGAGGCGCGGGGTGCTTATCTCGATGGAGGACGGCGAGGCGGTCGCCTACGCGCTCTGGAACCTCGAGGAGCGGGGGCGGATCTTCGTCTCGCCTGGCGACCAAGTCTATCGCGGCATGGTGATCGGCGAGCACGCCCGCGACAACGACCTGGAGGTCAACCCGCTGAAGGGCAAGAAGCTGACCAATGTCCGCGCCGCCGGCAAGGACGACGCCGTGATCCTGACGCCGCCGGTGCGCTTCGGGCTCGAGGAGGCGATCGCCTATGTCGACGACGACGAGCTCGTCGAGGTCACGCCGCGCGCCATTCGGCTGCGCAAGCGCCATCTCGACCCGCACGAGCGCAAGCGCCAGGCGCGAGCCGAGACGGCGTAGCGCCCTTGCAGGTTGCGATCGGGTTGCGAAATGCAATCCTCAACCGCAGCTTGTGAATTGCATTTTGCGTTCGCGCCACGGCAGCGCCGCATTTGCCGCAATGGTGCCGCATTATGGTTAATGCGTGGCGGCGGCCAACACATTGAAATCCATGAACTTTTTATCCGTTAAATGGCCTGTCGTGGAACCTGTGCGTGTGCGGTGAAAGTTGGCCCGCTCCTTGCGGGGAATGGGACATCTCTGATCAGACATCTCAACCGGAGGCTCTTTTCATGAAACATCCCGTCGACGTTCACGTCGGTCAACGTGTCCGCCAGCGCCGCTGGATGGTGGGTATGACCCAGCAGCAGCTCGGCAATCGGGTCGGCATCAAGTTCCAGCAGATCCAGAAGTACGAGACCGGCACGAACCGCATTTCAGCCTCCCGGCTCTGGGACATCGCGGCGGCACTCGACGTGCCGGTGTCGTTCTTCTTCGAGGGGCTGAACACCCAGGAGATCGGCGTCGATGCCTATGGCGACATCCTGACGGACAAGGAAGCGCTCGAGCTGGTGCGCGCCTACTACTTGATCCCCGAGACGCAGCGCCGCCGTCTCTTCGATCTGGCTCGCGTCCTGAGCGAGGCCGCCTGAGCACCAAAACGAAGCAGTTATCAGCGAAAGAAATTCGCCTTCTTGCATCAGGACCTGTCACATTCGCGATTCCGGTATATGCGTCGAGCCCGAGAGAGGGAGAGTTCGCCTGGCCCTGCTGTCCGACAGCTGCCTCGGAGAGTTGACCGAGCTGGCGGAAACTCTTGCCGACAGCGCTGGCGCAGCGGCGCTGCCGCATTTTCGCAGCCGCGGCCTGTCGGCCGACAACAAGGGGGCGGCGGGCGGTGGCGGCCGCTTCGACCCGGTGACCGCGGCGGACCGCGCCGCCGAGCGGGCAATGCGCGAGCTGCTTGCGGCGCGCCGGCCCGATGACGCCATTTTCGGCGAGGAGGAGGCGCGCACGCCCGGCACCTCGGGGCTGACCTGGGTGCTCGATCCGATCGACGGCACCCGCGCCTTCATCTCGGGATTGCCGGTCTGGGGCACGCTGATTGCGCTCGACGACGGCAGCCGCGGCCGCATCGGCGTCATCGACCAGCCCTATATCGGCGAGCGCTTCGTCGGCGTGATCGGCAATGCGCGCGTCGAGGCCTGGATGACTGGGCCCGGCGGGCGCGTGCCGCTCTGCACGCGGCCGTGCGCCGGCCTGGAGGAGGCGACGCTTTTCACGACGGACCCGTTCCTCTTCAGCGGGCCCGAGGCGCTGGCCTTCCGTGACTTGCGCAATCGCGTCCGGCTGGCCCGCTATGGCACCGATTGCTATGCGTATGCGCTGCTGGCGCTCGGGCACATCGACCTGGTGGTCGAGTCCGGGCTCGCCGCCTATGACGTGGCGGCGCACGTGCCGATCATCGAGGCCGCCGGCGGCCGCGTCACGGACTGGCAGGGCGGCGACTGTCGCTGGGGCGGCCGCGTCCTGGCCGCCGGGGCGGCCGAGGTGCACGCCGCCGCGCTGCAGATCCTTTCGCAGGTGCCGGCTTAGCCGCCGTCGGCTAGACGCGGTCGGCCAGAACCTCGTCGAGAAAGCGGTCAATCGCCGCCCAGGTGGCGCCGCGCATCGGCTCGGCCTCGGCCAGCAGCAGGTGATGCGCGCCCTCGATCTCGGCGAGGCGGCCGCCGATCCGCTCCGCATACTGCCGGATTGCCACGGGGTCGACGACCCGCTCCTCGCTGCCGACGACGCACAGCACCGGACAGTCCGGCGGGGGCGCCTGGCGCAGCTCGTCCATCGCCCGTCCCGCCGCGGCCAGCCAGCCGAAGGTCGGCAGCCCGATCGTCAGCGCCGGGTGCGCGCGGGCGACCTCGGCCATCCACTCCCAAAACACCCGGTCCTGCGTCACCAGGTTCTCGGCGAACGGGCGCAGGACAAAGGGCACGTGGCCCTGCAGCCCGGGCGGCCAGTGCTCGGCAAAGCCGAGGAGCCGCGCCGCCCGGATGATCGTCCGCGCCGTCAGCCGGCCGGCCCCGCCCATGGCGATGCCGAACATCGGCGCCGTCAGGATCGCGGCGCGCACCTGGCCCAGCCGGCGTTGGCCGAGCGCCGCCATCGCGATCGCGCCGCCCATCGAATTGCCGAGCACGATTCGCGGGCGGCCGTTCGTATCCGCCAACGGCTCGGCCAGCAGCGCATCGATGTCGGCGTGGAAGTCGGCGAAGTCGGCGACATGGCCGCGCAGCGGCGAGCGTGCCGACAGGCGGTCAGCCAGGCCCTGGCCGCGCCAGTCGAGCGACAGGACATCGAGGCCGCGCCGGACGAACTCGGCGGCGGGCAGCGCCTGTTGCTCGAGATACTCGGTCCGCCCGGGCATCAGAAGGACCTGGCCGCGCGGGTCCTGCGCGCGCCACAGACCGGCGCGCAGGCGGATGCCGTCGCCGGCGCGCAGCCACCAGCTGACGTCGGGCGGCGTGCCGCCCGGCGGCACGGCCAGAAAGGGGGCCGCCTCGGGTTCGACCGTGTCCTTCAAGTGCGGCCTAGAGGAGTTGGGCCAGCCGCATCGCCGCCCCCATATCGCCGTCGATCCGGATCTTGCCGGTCATGAAAGCCGATGTCGGGTCGAGCTCGCCCTGGAACATCTCCTCGAACGTGTCCATCGCGGCGGCAATGGTGCAATCGGCGGGGCCGTCCTCGGTCGTGACCTGCTCGTCCTCGACCCTGATCACCCCGGCATCGGCCACGTCGAACTTGACGGATCCCTGGAATCCGCTGCCCTCCATTTTGAGGCGCAGCGCCTCTGCCGCCGCCTGCAGCTTCTCGCTCATCCGCAACTCCTGTCCGCGCGCTTTCGAATCTCTTTGCAGGGCTACCCCGGCCGACTATCTACAGGCAATGCAGCTCAATGCCGCCACCGCCGCGCTGCTGACCGCCGCTCTGCTCGGAGCGTCGGCAGCGACCTCCACCCTAGCGCAGACCGCGCCCGAGATGCCGGAGGGTCACCCGCCCATTTCGGCGCCGGACGAAGGCTTCGCCCCATCCGACGAGGAAAGCAGCGATGCCGCGCGCGCCGCGCACCTCGAATCGCTTTTCGACACGCTCGCCGATCCGGAGAACGAGAATTGGGAGCGGACGCAGGCGCAGATCTACTCTGCCTGGAACCGCAGCGGCTCGCCTTCGATGGACTTCCTCGCGCAGCGGGCGGACAAGGCCGTGGCCGCGCAGGACTACGATTCGGCGCTGGTGTTCCTCGACGACCTGACCCGGCTGGCCCCTGGCTATGCCGAGGGCTGGAACAAGCGGGCCACCGTGTTTTTCCTGCAGGACCAGTATGGGCGCTCGCTCGGCGATATCTCCCGCGTGCTGGCGCTCGAGCCGCGGCATTTCGGCGCCTATTCCGGGCTCGGCATTATCCTCGACCGGCTGGGCGACAAGAAGGGCGCGCTCGAGGCTTACCGGCGGGCGGTCGCCATCCACCCGCACCTGCCGGGCGCCGCCGAGGGCATCAAGAAGCTGACCCGCGAGGTCGAGGGCGAGCGCCTCTAGGCCCGTTTTTGGGACCGGGCGTCCGCCGGGTCCGGCCACGGCAAATCGACGGAGTCCCTCTCACGTGATGTCCGACGCACAGGCCGGAACGGTCACGGCCGTCCTCGGCCCGACGAACACCGGTAAGACGCATTACGCGATCGAGCGCATGCTGGCGCGCGAGAGCGGCGTCATCGGCCTGCCGCTGCGCCTGCTGGCGCGCGAGGTCTATGACAAGATCGTAGCCCTGCGGGGCGCGCAGGCGGTGTCGCTGATCACGGGCGAGGAAAAGATCGCGCCGCCCCGAGCGCGCTTTCACGTCTGCACGGTCGAGGCGATGCCGCTGGGGCACCCGGTTGATTTCGTCGCCGTCGACGAGATCCAGCTTTGCGCCGATCCCGACCGCGGCCACGTCTTCACCGACCGCCTGCTGCATGCGCGGGGCCGCTACGAGACCCTGCTGATCGGCTCCGAGACCATGCGGTCGCGCATCGCCGGGCTGGTGCCTGGCGTACGTTATCAGGGCCGCATGCGCTTTTCGACGCTCAGCTGGACGGGCTCGAAAAAGCTGTCGCGGCTGAAGCCACGGACGGCCGTCGTCGCCTTTTCGGTCGACCAGGTCTATGCCATCGCCGAGCTGATCCGCCGTCAGCGCGGCGGTGCCGCCGTGGTCATGGGCGCGCTCAGCCCGCGGACGCGCAACGCCCAGGTCGCGCTCTACCAGGAAGGCGATGTCGACTACATGGTCGCGACCGACGCGATCGGCATGGGGCTGAACATGGATGTCGACCATGTCGCCTTTGCCGGCACTGCGAAGTTCGATGGCTGGCGGCATCGTGCGCTCGAGCCGAACGAGCTGGCGCAGATCGCCGGGCGTGCCGGGCGGTACACCAAGGACGGCACCTTCGGCGTCACCGGCGAGGCGCCCTTGCTGGCGCCCGAAACGGTCGAGGCGATCGAGGATCACCGGTTCCGCCCCGTCGGCAAGCTGAACTGGCGCAACACCGACCTGCGGTTCCACTCGGTCGAAGCGCTGCTCGCCTCGCTCGACGCCGCGCCGCCCCACCAAGATCTGGTGCGCGCCCGCGAGGCCGAGGATCAGGCCGTGCTCCGCACGCTGTGGGACGAGCACGGCATGCGGTCGCTCGCCGATCGGGGCGACCGTGTTCGCCTGCTCTGGGATTGCTGCCAGATCCCGGACTTCCGCAAGGTCTCGCCGGGCGAGCATGCGACGCTGGTCGGGCGGATTTACCGCTTCCTGCTCGAGGACGCGCACTGTATACCTGCCGACTGGTTGGCGAGCCAGATCGGACGGCTCGACCGGGTGCATGGCGACATCGATGTCCTCTCTAAAAGACTGGCATTCATCCGCACCTGGACCTATGTCGCGAACCGCCCCGGCTGGGTCGAGGACGCGGAGCACTGGCGCGGCGAGACCCGCGCCGTCGAGGACCGCCTCTCCGATGCCCTGCACGAGCGGCTGACGCAGCAATTCGTCGACCGGCGGACCTCGGTCCTGATGCGCCGGCTGAAGCAGAAGGAGCGCCTCGTGGCCGAGGTGAACGACAAGGGCGAGGTAAGCGCCGAGGGGCATTTCCTTGGGCGTCTCGACGGATTCCGGTTCACGGTCGACGAGACCGCCAGCGGCGACGAGCTCCGCACGTTGCGGTCGGCGAGCCTCTCGGCGCTGGGCGCCGAGCTCGCCCGGCGTGCCGACAAGCTCTACCTCAGCCCTGACAGCGAGATCGACCTGACCGATCAGGGCGGCCTGATGTGGGGCACTGACGCGATCGGCCGGGTCTCGAAGGGCGACGATCCGCTCGCGCCCAAGATCACCGTCTTCGTCGATGATATGGCCGAGCCCGCCGTGGCCGAGAAGGTCGAGCGGCGGCTGCGGCATTGGCTGGGCCGGCGCGTCAACGCGCTTTTCGAGCCGATGCTGGCGATGCGTGACGACGAGGCGATCACCGGGCTGGCGCGCGGCGTCGCGTTCCGGATCGCCGAGAACTTCGGCATCGTGCCGCGCCGCGAGATTTCCGACGACCTGAAGGCGCTGGCGCAGGAGGACCGCGCGCTGCTGCGCAAGCACGGCGTACGCTTTGGCCAGCACTTCGTCTTCATGCCGGCATTGCTCAAGCCCGCTCCGACCCGGATGCGGCTGCTGCTGTGGAGCCTGGCCCAGGACCTCGACGTCTTCCCCGATGCGCCGCCGCCGGGCCACGTGACCGTGCCGGTCGCCCCCGGCGCCCCGGAAGGCTACTACCACATGGCGGGCTATCGACCCTGCGGGGCGCGGGCGCTGCGCATCGACATGTTGGAACGGCTGGCCGACCTTATCCGGCCGCTCGACGCCCGCGCGGGATTCGAGGCCACGCAGGACATGCTGTCGATCACCGGCTGCACGCATGAGCAGTTCGCCGAGCTGATGGCGGGCCTGGGATTCCAGGTCGAGAAGGGCGAACGGCCCAAGCAGCCGAAGCCTGTCCGGAGCGAAGCCCAGATGGCCGCCGTGGCCACCGAGAGCACATCCTCGGCCGCAGCCGAGCTGGGCGGCGCAGCGGCACTGGCCGGCACCGGCGAGCCGGCCGTGAGCGATGCCGCTGGAGGCGCGCCGGAGGAGGCGCGGCTCGAAGACGCCGCCGCCGAGGCCGCCGCCGAGGCCGGGACGCCCGAGGACGTCGCGGCGGCCGAGGCGGCCGCCCGGGATGCGGCCGGGCAGGGGATCGAGCCTCTGGCAGAGCCGGACGCGCTCGCGGCCGAGGACGCGGCCAGGGAAGCGACGGCGCAGTCCGGCGCCGAGGCGCCGTCGCCCGAAGGCGGCCCCGAGACCGCCGGCACCATCGTGGCGCCCGAGGCAAATGGGGCCGATCCAGCCGCCGAGGTGCGCGGAGAGGCGCCCGAGGGCGCAGGCACGGCAGGCAACCGGCAGGGCGATGGCGAGCAGCTGGCAGGCCAGCCCGCCGGCGCCGAGCCGGGCATGCCGCCGCCCGACCCCGCCCTCGAACGCGACGCGCCCCCGGAGATGCCCTCGGATGCCGGGGCGCATAGCCCCGCCGGGACGACCGCGCCGGAGGGCACCGGGCCGGATCCCGAGGCTTCCACCGAAACTGTCGCTGAGGCCGCCCCCGAGCGCGCCACGTCGGAAATTGCTGCCGCGACCGAAGATCAGCGGGCGACTGGCGAGGTCGAGCTCGAGCCCTTCTGGATCTTTCGCACGCGCCCGCGCATTCGGCCGCACCGCGGCGCGGCGCGCCGGTCGGGGGAAGACCTGGGCCAGGGGCAGGGGCAGGGGCAGGGGAACGCACCGGGCCGAGGGACGGGGCAGGGTGAGCGCCGCCGTCCCCGCCGGCCGGGAAGCGAGCGTGGCACGCAGGCGGAGGGTATGCCGCGGGACGCGGAGGCTCGCCCCGATCGGACCGACGCCGCCCCGCGCCAGGGCGGCAAGCGTCCGGAGCCGGGCGAGGGGAAGGGCTCGCGCCGCGGCAAGGGGCCGAAGGACAAGGGCCGGCGCGACAAGGGCGAGGAGCAGCCCCGCCGCTTCGAAGCAAAGCCGCCGCGACACGACAAGCCCGTCGACCCCGACAGCCCCTTCGCGATCCTCCAGCAACTCAAGAACCGTTGACGGACGGCAGCGCGCCGGCGGGAAAGATTCGTGTCGACAAATGGCTGTGGCACGCGCGGTTCTTCAAGTCGCGTGGCCTGGCCGGCGAGATCGCCGTCTCGGGCGGCTTGCGCGTGAACGGCGAGCGGGTCGTCAAGGCAGCGCATGCCGTTCGCGCCGGCGACGTGCTGACATTTGCCCAGGCCGGGCACATCCGGGTGATCCGCGTCATCGGTCTCGGCACCCGGCGCGGACCGGCCACCGAAGCGCGGGCGCTCTATGACGACCTCGACCCGCCGGCGTCCCGCGAGACCTCGGCCACGCAGCAGGCGCGCGATCCCGGCGAGGCGGCAGGGCGGCCCGACAAGCGCGAGCGCCGCGAGATCATGGCGCTGCGCCGACGCGACCCTTGAAGAGGTGCCGCGGCACCCTTAATACCCCTCACCGAGCAGGCCGGGGTCAATGTACATCCGGCCGCCGGGAAAACCCTCGGGAGCTGATATGACGTATGTGGTGACGGACAACTGCATCCGGTGCAAGTACACCGATTGCGTCGAGGTCTGCCCCGTCGATTGCTTTTACGAGGGCGAGAACATGCTGGTGATCCATCCCGACGAGTGCATCGACTGCGGCGTCTGCGAGCCGGAGTGCCCGGCCGACGCGATCCGGCCGGACACGGAATCGGGGCTCGAGCCGTGGATCGAGCTGAACCAGAAATACGCCGAGGTCTGGCCGAACATAACGACCAAGCGCGAGCAGCTCCCGGATGCCGAACGCTTCGACGGCGAGGAGGCCAAGCTGGAGAAGTACTTTTCGGAAAAGCCTGGGTCCGGCGACTGACTTCTCCGCCGTTCGCGGCGTAGGGCGTCGATCGCTTCCGTAAGCCATTGTCCTCGCTGACGAAAGCGGGGACGGGGAGGGTGGGGTTCCCCTCGCGGCAAGCGCGGTTAGCGGCAAGTCTGAGAATCAGCCGCAAATGTGTTATTTATGTGTCATCAAAGCCGCGTCCGGCAGGAGCGTTGAAGCGGACGCCGAGAGATCCGCGCGTAAGACGCTGAACCAATGGGCTGCCAATCGGGTTTCCCGGGACGGCGGCTTTTTTTCGCCCAAGCGCCAGCAAGGCGCGGGGAAGCGTGGCTGACTGACCAGGAGAGAAGAGAAGATGTCGAAGAAATCAACCCAAGCCCTGGAGTTTCGCGCCAACGACTTTGTCGTTTATCCCGCGCATGGCGTGGGACGGATCCTGACGATCGAGGAGCAGGAGATTGCCGGCACGAAGCTCGAGCTGTTCGTGATCTCGTTCGAGAAGGACAAGATGACCTTGCGGGTACCTACGGCCAAGGCGTCGTCGGTTGGCATGCGCTCGCTGTCCAGTCCCGATCTCGTCGAGCAGGCGCTGAAGACGCTTAAGGGCAAGGCCAAGGTCAAGCGGGCCATGTGGTCGCGCCGGGCGCAGGAATACGAGCAGAAGATCAATTCGGGAGACCTTATCTCGCTCGCCGAGGTGGTGCGCGACCTGCACCGCGCCGAGGACCAGCCCGAGCAGTCCTATTCCGAACGCCAGCTCTATGAGGCTGCGCTCGAGCGGCTGACGCGCGAGGTCGCGGCCGTCGAGCGGCTGGACGAGAAGAACGCCGCGCAAAAGGTGGGGCAGGTGCTCGAGGCCAAGCGGGCCGCCTGAAGCAGCCTGGCCCGGGGGGCCGCTTCACGTCTCTTCGTAGCAAATGAAGCGAGCGCCGTTCCCGCAGGGAGCGGCGCTTCTTTTCACGGTTGGGTACGGTTGACTCCGCGGAGAACTACCTGCGCTAATCTGCCGCAGCCGCTAGTTGCCCACCGGCGAGGGCGCGCTCAGCGCCAGGAACGCGCATCGCGCAAGACTCTGGCGGAAAACCCGGAGCGAGCTTGTCCGCGCGCCAAGTTCAGGCTTCGTGGGCGGACCGACGCCGCGTCAGAACGCCGAGGCCAGCAAGCGAAGCCAAAAGCATCGCCAGCGGCGCCGGAAGCGGAATCGCAGCGAGCGCATAGCTTGCAATGTTGCTGAATTCGAAGGCATCGCCGGAAGATGCGAAGCGAACCTCATCAAAAGAGATGTCGCCGATCATCACTAGAAGCGCACCAGTCCCAAGATCCGCAGCCGGCACCAACGTGTCTCCAGTCAGGCTGAATACTTCCGCCCCGTCCAGCCAAAAGCTGAGTCGGTTGTATTCGTCGGGCGAACCGAAGACTAGGCTGAGTTTGCGCTGCGTCTTGTCGAAGAGATATTTTGCTTCAGAATTAGCTGAAACAGAGTGATAGAGTGCGGTGTCCGCGAACGGTGTTCCATAATATGGCGATAACGCGCTCGGCGTGATCCCATCAAAATTGTTTCCGGCGAAGTCGATTCTGACGAATCCCGAAACAACCATAGGGTCCGGAAGATCGCCGGGGCTCGTGATTTGCTCCGGAAGTTCGGTGCTGCTCGTCACGGTCACAGATTGGGCAGCGGACGCCGCGAGGCCGAGAGCCGCGGCGACAATGGATCCGACTAATACCTTCATGGGGCTGATGCTCCCTCCTCGATGCAGCTATACAACTCAGGATTGTAAAACGTTTTGATTACCATTTTGGTTCCCAAAAGTTTAATAAGTGATCGGAGCGATACAATCAATCCGCGTCGACACTCGCTTATGATAAATCTGTCGAAGGGCGCAACTGCTTGGTCCGGCTGTCTCGCTCGACTGCGCCGCAAAGGTGGTGCTGCCGGTCAGGATTGAACTGACGACCTCTCCCTTCATCCCGCCACCGCTTTCGCGGCCCCTTGCGGGTTTGCGGGCTGGACCATCCCTTCACCCTAGGCGCAAGGCCCGTAGGTGCCGCCCGTCTGGCCTCTACACCTTCCCGGAGGATCCGGGCTTGGCTCGGGATCGGCATGGGCCGGACGGCCGTCAGCTTTCCCCGAATTTGGGCGGTTGGCTCCCGACCGTTTCCGGCCGGGGAGGCAAATGACTTACCAAGGGAGTGCTCTACCACTGAGCTACGGCAGCAATGCTCCTTCATTCTGCTCGCCACCGCGGCAAAGCGGCAGCATGCGGCGAGGGCCGAGATAACCGATCCCCTGCCGAATGCAAGAGCCCGCCTGCTCGGGAAACTGCTCGGACCTGCCCCAGAGCGCATCCGGGCCGGCCCCGGGGCCGGCCGGGGCCGGCACTCTGGACCAAGCCTTCTTGAACCGTTACATCGCCGTCATGAGCGGCCAGGACAGGACGGATGACGGACGGGCCACGCGGCTGGCCGAGGCGCTGCGCCAGAACCTGCGTAAACGCAAGGTTCAGGCGCGTGCCCGCAAAGAAGCCGCCGGCGAGGCGGACGAAACGAATGGGACGGACGGGGCCGATCGGGCCGCGGCGGTGACGACAACGAGACGGGACGGCGCTGACCGCCCGCAGGACTGACGGGAACTGGCGGACCGCCGGGGGCAGGCAGTGGGACAGGAATGGACAAGATCAGGGTGGCCGGCGGCCGGCCGCTGAGTGGCGAGATCGAGATCGCCGGCGCCAAGAACGCGTGCCTCGCGCTGATGCCGGCGGCGCTGCTGACCGACCAGCCGCTGACGCTGACGAACGCGCCCCGGCTGGAAGACATCCGGACGATGACGACGCTGCTGGCCTCGCTCGGCGCCGAGGTCGCCTGCTTGCAGGACGGCAATGTGCTGGCGCTCTCGGCCAAGTCGATCGGGCAACATACGGCGCATTACGACATCGTCCGCAAAATGCGGGCTTCGATCCTGGTGCTCGGCCCCATGCTCGCGCGGGACGGGCATGCGCGGGTCTCGCTGCCGGGCGGCTGCGCCATCGGCGCACGGCCGGTAGATTTGCATCTCGCGGGCCTCGAGAAGATGGGCGCCGAGCTCGAGCTCTCCGACGGCTATGTCAACGCGTCGGTGCCCGATGGGCTGAAGGGCGCGGTCGTCGATTTCCCGGCCGTCTCGGTCGGCGCCACCGAGAACATCCTGATGGCGGCGACGCTGGCCCGCGGCACGACGGTGCTGAGGAACGCCGCCCGCGAGCCCGAGATCGTCGACCTCGCCCGCTGCCTGACGGCGATGGGCGCGCAGGTCGAGGGCGCGGGCACGTCGGAGATCGTCGTGCAGGGCGTGGCCGCGCTGGGCGGCGCCACGCACCGCGTGCTGCCCGACCGGGTCGAGATGGGGACCTACATGATCGCGCCCGCGATCGCCGGCGGCGAGGTCACCGTGCGGGGCGGCACGCGCGCGCTCGTCGGCGCGCTGGCCGAGACGCTGGAGGCGTGCGACGTGGTCGTCGACGACGTGCCGGGCGGGCTGAAGGTCCGCCGCCGGAACGGCGTCGTTCTGCCGGCCGAGATCGCGACCGAGCCCTATCCCGGCTTCCCGACCGACCTGCAGGCGCAGATGATGGCGCTGCTGACGCTGGCCACCGGCACCAGCACGATTCACGAGCGCATCTTCGAGAATCGTTTCATGCACGTGCCGGAACTCGCGCGGATGGGCGCGCGTATCGAGGTGCATGGCGGCACGGCGACGGTGACGGGCGTGGAGCAGCTGCGCGGCGCACCGGTCATGGCGACGGATCTGCGCGCCTCGGTCAGCCTGATCCTTGCGGCGCTGGCCGCCGAGGGCGAGACGGTCATCAGCCGGGTCTATCATCTCGACCGCGGCTATGAGCGGCTCGAGGCCAAGCTCCGGCTGCTGCGGGGCCGAGGTCGAACGGATCGGGGACTGAGGTCGTCACGGGTCGGTATCGAGGCCGGGCACTGGGATCGGACTGGATCGGGATTGGGGAGCTCATGTCGGACGCCCGCTTCCGCGACACGACGCCAACCGATGAAGGCTCGATCCGGCCGACCGGCCGCTGCGGCTGACGGCGGAGAGCGCACGAGGACCTGGGCGTCATCTCGGCTCTGGTTCAGGATGCCGTCGGCCGCGCGGGCGAGGCCGCCTGGATGCCGCGGCAACGCCGCGTTCGCGCTGCTGCTCAGCCGCTTCCGCTGGGAGGACCGGGTGGCGGCCGAGCGCGAGGGCGTCCCTTCGAGCGCGTGCGCGCATGGCTGCAACTTCGACAATGTGCTCGCCGTGCGCGCCCGCGGCGTCGATCCGCGGCGAGCGCGACCGGGCGCTGTCGCTGCTGCAGGATCGACTTCGCGCCCGAGCCGCAGGAGGGCAGCGCCGGCGGCCTCGTCACCCTTTCGCTGGCCGGCGGCGGCGAGATCGCGCTCGAGGTCGAGTGCATCGAGGCGCGGCTGATCGACTCGACGCGCCCTTGGGAGGCGCGCTCGGCCAGCGCCCCGGACCACGGCCTCGACGAAGCCCGGCCTGATCCGGCGGCGCGCTATTCGGCGGCTTCGGCCCGGCCTTCGCTCGCGCGCTCGGACCCGCTGCGGGTCCGAGCTTCGATCGCGATGTGCGCCGCGCGGCGCCTCGCCCTGCCTTGCTCTCGCCGAAATAGAGCGTGCGGTGCGGGAACGGGATCTCGATGCCGCGCTCGTCGAAGACGCGCTTGACCACCTCGTTGTAGGCGCGGCCGACGGTCCATTGCTGGCCGGGCAGCGTCTTGATGCGGGCGCGCAGGTCGACCGAGCTTTCGCCGAGCGAGTTCACGCCGAACCACTGCAGGTCGCCGATGATCGACGGGCCCGAGGCGGGGTTGTCCTTCAGCTTGGTCGAAGGCGTCGAACATCGCCTCGCTTCGCGTCGTCGACGCTCTCGCGGTAGGCGACGCCGATGTCGGCGACGAAGAAGACGAACTCGCGCATGAAGTTCGACACCATGTCGACCGACGAGAACGGGATGATGTGGTAGACGCCCTGACAGGTCGCGCAAGCTAGACCGAGCGCACCGTCAGCCGCTCGACCACGCCCGTGGTGCCGCCGGCCGTGACGACGTCGCCGACGTTCATGGCGTTCTCGAGCTGGATGAAGATGCCGGTGATGATGTCCTGCACCAGCTTCTGCGCGCCAAAGCCGATGGCCAGGCCGATCACGCCGGCCGAGGCGATCAGCGGCGCGATGTCGATGCCGACCTCGCTCAGCACGAACATCAGCGTGATGACGATCAGCGCCACCGTCACGGCGTTGCGCAGGAGGGTCAGCAGCGTGTTCTCGCGGCCGAGGTCGGCATCGAGCCCCATTCCGGGTTCAGCCGGTACTCGACCCAGCTGCTCAGCGCCAGCCAGATGGCGAAGGAGAACAAGAGGACGAGCGCGATGCTGACCAGCGTCGTCGTGAGCCAGGCGCCGGGCGTCGCTGCCGAGCCAGCGGCCGACGATCGAGCAGGCCGAGCGTGTCGATCGTATAGCCGATGACGGCGAGCAGGACGACGATGCGCAGCACCAGGAGTGCGCGGGGAACAAAGGTGTTCAGCCGCCGCTCGAGCAGCGGCAGGCGCGTGTTGACCCAGCCGGGCAGACGGATGCCCGCGCGCGATGGCGCGGCCCAGCAGGCCGGCGACCATCCAGCCGAGGGCGCTGGCGATCAGCACCTTTGCCGAGGCCCAGAGCACCGGCAGCAGCATGTCGCCGGGGCGCGTGACGAGGATGACGAAGAGCCCGGCGAGATAGAGCAGCACCGGTACGTGCCAGAAGCGAACGAGACCGCGCAGGAAGCCTCCGCGCCTGCCGTCGTCCTGCTCGCCGAGCAGCCATGCGGAGACGGCGCGGCGGTTGCGCAGAACCGATGTCGCGAGGACCAGGATGCGCGAGCAGCAGCAGGAAGGCCGAGACGCTGCGCCCGACTGCGAAGCCCGAGCTCGGTGTTGACGATGGGCACGACGAGCAACTGGCCATAGCCGATCAGGCTGACGACGACGTCGAGCATCCGCCACATCTTGCGCGCGCCGCCATCGGGCA
Source organism: uncultured Alphaproteobacteria bacterium (assembly GCA_963822985.1). Classification (GTDB taxonomy): domain Bacteria; phylum Pseudomonadota; class Alphaproteobacteria; order Rhodobacterales; family Rhodobacteraceae; genus Thermohalobaculum. The sequence continues at coordinate 44,859 of CAWGJU010000011.1, forward strand.
GGTTGACCGGGCGCAGCTCGCCGATCGAGGGCGAGAGCACCCCGCGGATGCCGACCTTGACCATCTCCACGGCCAGAAAGGCGTTGAGGTAGAGGCGTCTGCCGAATGCCGATCTCGCCGAAATCGCCGAAGACCGAGATGGCGAGGGCATAGCCGCCGGCCCAGGCGAGCAGGACGACGAGCGCGTCGACGACGATGCCGGCGACGATCACCAGCCCGGTGCCGAACGCTCCGAGCGGCGCCGCCTTGCGGCCCATCCACCTGTAGATGCGCATCGAGCCGACGCGCAGCAGCAGAAACAGCCCGACCGTCGCGACGATGACCAAGGCGAGATCGATCAGCGCGTCGATGACCAGTTCGGCATCGAAGGCGCCGAGTCCGGAGAAAGCGCCGCGCGCCGCGCCGATCTGGTGCCAGAACTCGGCCGCCTGCGCCGCGACCAGCGTGGCGAACTCCTGCGTCTGTTGCGCCAGCCTCTTGCCCAGCGACTCCTCGGGCCGGTCGGCGCTGGCCACGGGCTCGACAGCCTGCGCCGCCGCGCCGCCGGCGCGCTGGGCGGCGAGGCGATCGAGCTCGGCGATCAGCGCCTCGCGCGTCGCCGGGTCGCGCAGGAAATCGGCGATCGCCTGGGTCTGTTCGGCAGTCAGCTCGGTCGGCTCGGCCGCAGGCGCGACCTCGGCGTCAGTGGTTGCGGCCGGTGCCCCGGGCAGCAGGGCCGACTGCGCGCCGCCGACCAGCGGGGAAAGCACCACCACGAGCATCACGAGGAGAGAGAGCGCGATCTGCCGGGGTCCGATCAACAATTTCACACGCCGCCTTTTCTTTGTCCCGCATAACCCGCGACCATCTACTCCTTGAGACCTTGCGCGGCAACTGCCCCGGGGTGGCAGCCAGGGCACCGAGTTCCAGCTTAACGGGGCGAGGGGCTGAGGATGGTGGCGCGCCGACCGGCGGGGGTGATCGGTAGGGGTGGGTGCCAACCCACCCCTACGGCTGTCGTCGCGGCCAGCGGCAGCGGTGGGTTTGAACCACCCTACGAAAGCAGCAGCACAGAATCGCGGCCCCAGCCGACGCGGGCGGAGTCGCCCTGGCTCAGGATGCGGCGGCCGGCGGTGTTGCGCATCGAGACGGTGGCCGGCGCCTCGGCGCCCGGCAGCCGAACCGTGTAGTAGGTCATGTCGCCGTAATACGAGGTGTCGGTCACCTCGCCGGTCACCTCGTGCTCGGCACTGTCGCCTTCCTCGAGCAGGATGGTCAGCATTTCGGGGCGGATGCCGACGCGGGCCGCCCCTCCGGTCATCCGGCCGTCGACGCCGCCCGGCGCCTGGTCGCGCGGGATCTCGACCGGGCCGAGGCCGGCGATCTCGACGGCGATAGTGGTGCCGTTCTCGCCCGCGACGCGCGCCTCGAAGAAGTTCATCACGCCGATGAAGGAGGCGACGCGCCGGCTGACCGGGCGGCGGTAGAGCGTCTCGGGGCTGGCCAGCTGGGCGATCCGGCCGTCGAACATCACGGCGCAGCGGTCGGACATGGTCAGCGCCTCCTCTTGGTCGTGCGTGACGAGGAGGAAGGTGATGCCGACATGGCGCTGCAGCTGGCGAAGTTCCGTCTTGCATCTGCTCGCGCAGCTTTTTGTCGAGCGCCGAGAGCGGCTCGTCGAGCAGCAGCACGCGCGGGCGCATCACCAGCGCGCGGGCCAGCGCCACGCGCTGGCGCTGGCCGCCCGAGAGCCTGGTCGAGGCGCGCGCGCCATAGCCGGCGAGGTCGACCATGGCCAGCGCCTCGTCGATGCGCGCGCGGGCCTCGGCGCCGCGGATCCCGAGCTTGCGCAGGCCGTAGCCGACGTTCGCCTCGACGTTCAGGTGCGGGAAGATGGCGTAGCTTTGAAAGACCATGTTGGTCGGGCGGTGGTTCGCAGCGACGCCGGCCATGTCCTCGCCGTCGATGCGGATCCTGCCCGCCGTCGGCTCCTCGAAGCCGGCGATGCAGCGCAAGAGCGTGGTCTTGCCGCAGCCCGAGGGGCCGAGCAGCGAGAAGAACTCGCCCTCGCGGATCTCGGCCGAGACGCCGTCGAGCGCCGTGACCTCGCCGAAGCGCTTTTCCACGTTCTCGATCGAGATGAGGCCGGGCTTGCTCATATCCAGTTCGTCTCGTTCCCGGTGGCGCGCGCCGAGCGGCGGCGGAAGTACTCGGCCGCCGTCAGCAGCATCGAGCGACGCCAGCAGCAGGATGGTGCCGAGGGCCATGATGCTCGGCAGCTTGGCGATGAAGCGCAGCTGGCTCCAGATATAGACGGGCATCGTCGCGTCGGTGCCCGTCAGGAAGAAGGCGATGATGAACTCGTCGAGCGAGATGGTGAACGAGATCAGCAGGCTCGCGACGATGCCGGGCGCTACCAGCGGCAGGGTCACGCGCCAGAAGGTGCCGAAGCGGCTCTCGCCCAAATCCATCGAGGCTTCCTCGAGGCTGCGGTCGAGCGCGAGGAAAGCGGAGGTGAGGATCGCGACCGAGAAGGGGACGCAGATCAGCACATGGCCGAGCACCACCGTCCAGAGCGACAGCGGCATGCCGAGCTGGACCAGCACGATCAGCAGCGACACCGCCACGATGATCTCGGGCAGCACCAGCGGCAGCATGATCAGCCCCATGATCGGCCGCTGGGCCGGAAAGCTGAAGCGCGTCGAGGCGCGCGCCGCGAAAGTACCGAGCGCGGTGGCGAGGATCGAGGCACCGACGGCCACCTGCAGGCTGTTCCAGACGGCGGCGTGCAGCGCCTCGGTCGCCCAGAGCTGCTCGAAGGCCGAGGTGGTGAAACCCTTCAGCGGGAAGGCGATGATGACGCTGTCGTTAAAGGCGAAGATCGGCAGCAGCAGGATCGGCCCGTAGAGGAAGATCAGATATCCGATCGCATAGGCGCGCAGCGGTCCGGCGCGGCGGGTGCCGGCGCTCATGGCCGCGCCCCGCCGAAGCGCCGGCCGACGAAGGCGATGACGATCGCGACGGCGGCGACGATCAGCATGGCCGAGACGGCCAGCGCGGCGCCGAGCGGCGCGTTGTTGGCCTTGCCGAACTGCACCTGGATCATGTTGGCGATCATCAGCCCGTCAGTGCCGCCGACGAGCTTTGGCGTGACATAGTCGCCGACCGTAGGGATGAAGACGATGAGCGCCGCCGCGATCACGCCGGGCATGGAGAGCGGCAGCGTGACGCGCCGGAAGGCGCGAAAGGGGCCGTCGCCCAGATCCTCGGCCGCCTCGAGCAGCGAGCGATCAATCTTGGAGAGCGCCACGTAGATCGGCAGGATGGCGAACGGCGCCCAGGCATGCGTCAGCGTCAGGACGACGGCGTTGGCGTCGTAGAGGATGAAGGTCAGCGGCGCGTCGATCAGCCCGAGCCACATCAGCAGGCTGTTCAGCACGCCATTGTAGCCGAGGATCACCTTCCACAGGAAAACGCGCAGCAGATAGCTGGTCCAGAACGGGATGGTGATGAGGAACAGCCAGAGCGCCCGGTTCCGGTGCACGTGGAAGGCGACGTAATAGGCCATGGGGTAGGCGAGCAGCACGGTGAAGAAGGTGGTCAGCCCCGAGATCCAGATCGAGCGCCACATCAGCAGGCGATAGAGCGGCTCGGTCCACGCCTCGGCATAGTTCTTCAGCGTGAAGGTGCGGTCGAGCTCGAGATAGTTCTGCGTCCAGAAGCTGAGCAGCAGCATCAGCGTCAGAGGCACGGCCAGCAGCGCGAGCGCGTAGAGGAAGGTGGGGCTGACCATCGCGAGCCCATGTCCCGCCTCGCCCCGCCACCAGCGCCGCAGCGCCGGGCGCCAGCCGCCGGCGCGCTCGTCAGATCGGCGCGGGGCCGTTTTCAGCGCCCGCTCGCGCGGGGTGGCGGCGGCGGTGCCGACCTCGGTCACGTCGGATAGCCCGCCGCATCGCCCGCCGGACAGACCGGGGGCGGCGGCTCGGCGCCGCCTGTCATGTGGCCTCGCGCATGCGGTGGTTCAGCTCGGCCAAACTGCCGGACGCAGGCCGCTCCTCGAGCGTCAGCACGGGCAGGACGGCGCGAAGGTGATCGTGATAGCTGCGGACGCCGTATTCCAGGTCCGAGAGCATGATCCCGTCATAGGCGGAGGACTTCGTCGCCTCGCACGACCAGACGGTTAGCTGCACGTCCTCCTCACCGGTCACGGCGTCGATCCGACCGGACAGATATCGCGCCGCGCGCCAGGCGCGGTCCTCGTCTGGACGGCGCCAGACGGCGCCGCGCAGGCGGCTGCGGTTCACGGCCAGCGGCGTCTCCTGGTAGAACATCACCGAGTTAGGATAGAGCCCAAGCACCTGGTTCGGGAAAATGCCGATATAGAGCCAGGCGCGCCGATGGCTTTCGGGCAGCCAGGTCGCCTCGGGCAGCACCGATTTATAGGCCTGCACACTCCAGATCCGGCCCGGCCCCGGGTTGAAGTTGGCGAACGACCGCGACGTGCCGTCGCGAAACGCCTCGTCGTAATAGTACCGGCCATAGAGCTCCTGCAGCCCCGGATGCGCCATGGCGACATGATAGCCCTCGTTGTCGACGTCGCGAATGGATTTCCAGTTGACGGGGCTTTCCTCGCTCCATCCTGCCGGGCTGGCGGCGACCAGGCTCTCGATGCCATAGGGCGCGAGCTCGGCCTCGTGCCGGGCCATGATCTCGGCGACCGAGGGCTGCGGCCCCGGCTTGAAGCGCACGAAGACGATCCCGTGCCAGATCTCCATCTCCAGCGGCTTCAGCCCCCATTCGTCCGGGTCGAGCGCCGGCAGGCTTTTCGGCTGGGCAACGCCGCGCAGCTTGCCCTGCAGGTCATAGGTCCAGCCGTGGAATGGGCAGATGATGACGTTGCGGATGTTGCCACGGTCGTCCTTCACCACCCGGCTGCCGCGGTGCCGGCAGAGGTTGTGGAAGGCGCGCACCACGCCGTCGCGGCCGCGCACCACCAGCGCCCGTTCGCCGCAGCTGTCGAAGCAGACGAAGTCGCCGGGCTCGGGCAGGTCGGCCACATGGGCGACGATCTGCCAGTGCCGACGGAACAGGTATTCGCGCTCGAGCTCGAGCAGCTCGTCGCTGAAATAGCTCCAGGCGGGCAGGCCGCGGCGGTCCCAGTCGTTCGGGACCTCTCGGCGGGCGGACGGCACGGTCTCGAGCGGCATCGGTGCGCCTCGAATTTGTCTGACCGCTCAAATAAAAATGATTTCCGCCAGGATTGCAAGCCGCAGTGCATTCCGGATGCACTCCCGGCCGGCTTGCGGTCCTCCAAACCTCAAACGACGCCAGCCGGCTTGTCCTGCGTTTGGCTGAGCACTGGCAGTGGGCGCTGCGAGCGAATACCAAGGCGGAATGTTCGAGCCCGAGCGGCAGCGCCACGATTTTTCCCCCGACCAGCAGGCGGCCTGGGACGCCATCGCTGCGCGCCTCGCCGCCTACGGGATCGACCTCGATGCAGGCGAGATCTCGCCGCGCAGCGAGAAGGGTGCCGAGGCCGACGTGATCGCCGTCACGGGCAAGGCGGGCTCGGGCAAGACGGTGCTGCTGGCCGAGCTCGCGCACCGGCTGGGCGAGGCGGGGCTGGCCGCGATCCGGCCGGACTGGGAGCCGCGGCGGCTGACGCGCCGGTCCTTCGCCGTGCTCGCGCCGACCAACAAGGCGGCGAGCGTGCTGCGCGCCCGCGGTGTGCCGGCGACGACCATCCACCGCATCATCTACACGCCCGTCTTCGACCCCGAATACGAGAAGCTGGCCGAGTGGCTGGCCGGCGAGCGCGCCACCCGGCCGACGGTCGAGGGACTGGCCGAGGCGGCGCTCGACCGGGCGCAGACCTTCTATCGCCAGCAGCAGTCGATCGCCGGCGCCTTTGCCGCGGCGGGCCTGCGCGGCTCGGACTTCATCACCGGCTGGAAGCGGCGCGACGAGCCGCTCGACATCGCGCTGGTCGACGAGGCCTCCATGCTGGACGAGGCCAAGCTCGCCGACCTGAAGGAGATCTTCGGGCAGATCGTGCTTTTCGGCGACCCGGCGCAGCTGGCGCCCGTGAAGGGTGCGGGGATGGGGCAGGGCGCGCGCGCCGCGATGGTCTTCGAGACGCTACCCGAAGACCGGCGCCTCGCACTCGCCCGCATCCACCGGCAGGCGGCCGACAACCCGATTCTCGACCTGGCGCACCTGCTCGGCAATCCGGAGGTCGATTTTCCGGAGTTCGAGCGCGCGGTGCAGGCCGCGGCCGCCGAGGACGAGCGGGTGCAGGTCTCGGCCCGCGCCGACGCGCAGCTGATGTGCGCGGGCCCGGTGCTGGTCTGGCGCAACAAGACGCGCGTGCGGCTGATCCGCGCCTTTCGCACGGCGCATGGCTGTCCGGAGCGGGCGTTGGTGCCGGGCGAGCCGCTGATCTGCGACGGGCTCGAGCTGCCGTTGAAGCGGCGCAAGGAGCGCATGGAGCTCGAGGCGCGCGGGCTGATCAAGGGGGCGCAGGCCACCTATCTGGGGCCGGGCCGCAAGCCCGGCTATGCCCGCGTCAACATCCACGGCACGGACGAGCCCGGCATCTCGGTCGCGTCCATCATCCAGGTCGAGGGGCCCGACGAGGAAGAGCCGGCGATTCTCAGCGCCGCCTCGTCGGGCGCGCTGTTCCTGCATGGCGCGGCGGTGACGATCCACAAGGCGCAGGGCTCGCAATGGCCGGCGGTTCAGGTCTTCGCCCCGGACCTGTTCGCCGCGGCGCGCGCCGGGCAGAGCGAGGCCGGCGTGCCGTTGTGGAAGCGCCTGGCCTATGTCGCGATCACGCGGGCCGAGGAACGGCTGATCTGGGTGACGCGCTATATGATCTCGAAACCCGCCGAGCCGCTCGGCGCGGCCGCCGGCCAGATGCTTTGAGCTGGCCAGATGCTTTGAGCCCGCCAGATGCTTTGCGCTTGACGGGGCCACGCCGACTGTCATGGATGCCGCCCGGGCGGAGGAGGCGGGCATGAAGCGTATCGTGGCGATCGGGGCCATCGTGCTCGTGCTGCTCGCGGGCGGCTGGAGCTTGTTCTGGTGGCTGGGCCGCGACGCGCTCGTGCGCGGCTTCGACGCCGAGGTGGCCCGGCTCGAGGCGGCCGGGTGGAGCGTCGACTGGGCCGATCGCGAGCTCGGCGGCTTTCCCTTTGGCTACACGATGCGGCTGACCGAGCTGCAGGCTGCCGAGCCGACGAGCGGCTTCGCCGTCCGCCTGCCATACGCGACGGTCGAGAACGACGGCACGGAAGGCGTGCTGGTCCGCCTGCCCGAGACCTTCGCGGCCGACCTGCCCCTGGCGACACAGGGTCTGGGGGCGCAGGGCTTGGGGACGCAAGGCCCGGACGCGTCGGCGAGGCCCGCCGTCGTCAGCACGGGCGGCGTGGCGGAAGGCCTGGTCCTGCGGCTCGCCAGCGCCGGCCCGGAGCAGCGGGTCGGCGTCGAGGCGCAGTCGCTGACCTGGCGCCTGCTGGTTCCGGGCTCGGCCCGGGAGCAGGCGCTGAGCTTCGAGAACCTTGCCGGCGCCATGGTCTCCGGCGGCGCCGAGACCACGCTGCGGCTGCAGGCCGGCCGCTATGGCGTGGATGCCGCCATCGAGGAGGGCGACGGCCCGCCCTCGACCATGACGGCGAGCTACCGGGACGTGTCGATCACGGGAAGCACGAACGTGCCTACGCTGAAGGGCCTGGCCGAGATGCTCTATGCCGGCGCGCCGGGCCAGTTCGAGATGGCCGTGCAGGCGGGGCCCGCCGAGGCGCACCTCGTCGGCGGGGAGGCGGCGCGGCGCGGGACGCTCGACTGGCAGGGCGGGCTGATGGGCGGCGTCGCCAGGCTGTCGAGCGGCCGGATGGAGCTGGAAGGCGAGGCGCGCGACAATGTGTGGACGCTCGTCCCCGAGACGCCGGGGGAGCTGATCGGCGGCCGGCTGAGCGCCGGCGTCGTGCAGGCGACCTATTCGATGCCGATGGCACCGGCGCCCGAGCCCGACGACATGGCGATTAGAATGTCTCTGGCCGACGTGACGCTCGACGACACGGCCTGGCAGGCGATCGATCCGGAAGGCGTTCTGCCGCGCGAGCCGGCCACGCTGACCGTCGACCTCGGCGGCACGGCACGCGTCGTGCGCCGGATCGATGCGATGCGGGCGGGTGACCCGCCACCTTACGAGATCTCGCAGCTCGAGGTGAAGGACGTCTCGCTCGACGCGCTCGGCGCGACCGCGCATGCGACGGGCAGCATCGAGATCCTGCAGCCGATCGGCCTGCCGCTCGGCACGTTCGATGTCAGCATGACGGGCGTCGCGGCGCTGGTCGGCGCTCTCGGCCGTGCCGGGGTTCTGTCGCCGGAGCAGGTCGAGATGGCCGATGCGATCATGACCGTCTACGCCCGGCCCGCCGAAGGCAAGGACGCGCTGACGACGCAGATCGACTTCACCAACAACGGGCCGCTGGTGAACGGCTTGCCGGTCCGCTGATGCTGCGCCGAGGCCCTCGAGAGTATCTTTGATCGGAGCGGTGTCTGCAATTTACTGCCTCCCCGCGGAAGGTGGACATCTGCTTCGCCTAGGTGGCAGATTCGGGCCTGCGCAGAAGGACGACGTGGTGCGCGGGCCGCCCGCTACCCCTTTAAGTCGCGCAGCGCCCTGAGGGCATTCAGGATAACGGCGACGTCGATCCCCTCCTGGATCAGCGCGCCCTCGATGGGCGCGATCAGCCCGGCCGCTGCGGCGACCATGCCGATCACCGAGAGGCCGATGCCCGCGACGACGCTCTGAAGGGCGATTGCCCGCGCGCGGTGCGCGGTCGCGAGGCCGGACAGGATGCGCCGGAGCTCGTCCACCAGCAGCACGACGTCGGCCGCCTCGACCGAGGCGGCGGCGCCGCGGGCGCCCATGGCCATGCCCAGATCGGTCGCCGCGAGGGCCGGCGCATCGTTGACCCCGTCGCCGGCGAAGAGCTCGAGATAGCGGTCGCCCGAATACACCAGCGCCATCACCGCGGCGGCGATCGCTGCGAAGGAGCGCCACGAGCATCGGCCGGCTGGAGCTCTCGGCGGCGTTCGCCGGCGGCGGCGCCGCCGGCGGCCGGCTGGCGCCGGAGGCGGAGCTTCGATCGACCCGGCGCGCCGGGCGGCATCTCCGCGGCCGGCGACCCACGGCTCGCGTCCGGGCAGCATCCATGGAGGGGTTATAGCCGGCCTCTGGTCCGGCGCGCTTTCGCTGCATCAACTTCGGCGAACCAGAAGCGCTGGGCACTGGCGTCGGCCAACCTCCGATCGCTCCCTGCTGTAGCGCTCCCTGTTCCGTGGCGGCTTCCAGCCACCGTGTGTTGCATCTTGTGTGACACGGTCGGGCCGCTGACTGCGTCGCCCGCCACGCGTTAGGCGCCTCGTCATGCGTCAGCAGCGCCAGCCGCCCTGATCATCACCGACCGATGCTCGGCGCCCCAAAAGCCCAAGCGCGCTGATTGACTTCTGTCCCGACTATCTTTCTATAGAATCTGTATAGACGAGAATCTGTGCAGTATATTAGGCCATCACAATCAGTAGTAGCGGAAAGCTGTACCTTAACTTGCGATGGTTTAACCAGAGGGAGAGTGTCGGTGAGCGGTTTCGCGCAGGCAATTACCGGGGCAACAAGGCGCCTGAGGGGCGCGGTAGGAGGTACGGCGCCGCGTGGTCGTCGACGTTCGGCGGCGATTTTACTGATCTCGCTGAGTGCCGTGCTGGGCCACGCTTCGGAAGGAGAGGCTGTAACCGCCGTGTATCGGGGCGGACCTCTGGTCTGCGGAGAGATGGTGTGCAGGCCGGAGTCCCTTCCTGGGGTGATTGCGACGATGAAGATGGATGTCGACGCCCTCGGCGGCTCGCTCAACGGCAAGTCGTTCGGATGGTCCGAATCGAACGAGAACTGCATCGGACGCTTTGGCTGCGGCTGGGCAGACCAGCCGAGCTGGTTGCGCGATTTCGTGTTGGTCCTGCCCGAGAGGTACATATCGGATTCACGAAGCCCCTTCGGTATCGAAAACTTCTGGTACCACTACGGGCGATTCTCCGTCGACGCAGACGGGCAGCTGACGGGGTCATTCGGATTCGAATACGATGAGGCCGCCCTGCAAGCGCAATTCGACACAGGCAGCGGACGCTATCTGTCAGATGCCTTTGACCTTTATACCTCCAGCAGCGGACGCTGGAGCGTCACGTCGATCCCGCTACCGCCCGCGCTGGCTCCCTTCGGGATGGCGCTGATCGTCCTTGCCGGCAGACTGCTTCGTCGTCGTCAAGCGACATCGGCGGCCCACGCCTTCGGCAGCCCCGCGCACCGGGCGGAAGGTACCCAGCAGCACCCGCACGGTAGGGCCCGGTAGGCCGAAACCCCCAACGGTCGAGATCGCCCGGCGCCTGCTTGACCGCTTGACCGCGCGCAGGACAAGATCATGCTTCCCGTGGAGGCGGTGGTCGCCCGAGAGGCGTCGGATGAGGCCGAGAGGGGGGGGCGCCAGCATCGGCGCGTTACCGGCGGATCGGCCACGTCGCTGCCCTCGGCCCGGAACTCCTCCGGGAACTCGGACAGGTCGATCCACATACCGGCCGCGGGCCTCGCCCTCCGAGGCCGACACGTCGACGCATTGAAGCATCGACGTGAGCTTGGCCCCGATCAGCGCCGCATTGTTCCAGGGCGACTTCGCCCGGGTGCTGGCTCAGCGGATGCTGCGTTGCAGCGGCTTGAGGCGCAGCCGGGTGATTTGATGTCGCGTGCGCTCGATAACCTCGAAGCGCACGCCGAAGAACGAGAAGATCTGGCCCTCGGTCGGGATCGCCTGGGCCTCGTGGATCATCAGCCCGGCAATCGTGGTCGCCTCGTCGTCGGGCAGGTTCCAGTCGAGCGCCCGGTTCAGGTCCCGGATGGTCATGGTCCCGGGGACAACGACGGCGCCATCGACCTCGCGCACGATCTCCTCGGCGGCGATGTCGTGCTCGTCGGTGATCTCGCCGACGATCTCCTCGAGGATGTCCTCGAGCGTCACCAGCCCCTGCAGAACGCCATATTCGTCGACGACCAGCGCGAAATGCGATTTCCGCTTCAGGAAGGCGCGCAAGAGGTCGTCGAGCGGCCGGGTGTCCGGCACGAACCAGGGCTTCATGGCGACACTCATCACGTCGAGCTTCTCCAAGGCTTCGGCCGGGTCGGCCGCCTTGCGGATCTGGTGCTCGGCGCGCAGCAGGTCCTTGGCGTGCAGCACGCCGACGATGTTCTCGGGCTCGCCGCGCCAGAGCGGGATGCGCGTGTGCGGCGAGGCGAGGCAGAAATCGAGGATCGCCTCCAGCGGCTCGTCGACCGAGATCGACTGGATGTCGCGGCGGTGGCGCATCACTTCGGCCACTTCGCGCTCCTTGAGGTCGAGCGCCGCGATCAGCCGGTCGCGGTCCGCCTTGTCGACGCCGCCCTCCTGGTGGTGCAGGTCGATCGTGCCGCGGATCACGTCCGCCGGCGCCAGGATGTGCGCGTCGGGGTCCGCATTGACGCCGATGATGCCGAATGCCAGCCGAACGATCAGCCGGATGAAACCGACGACGGGCGCCAGCAGCCGGACGACCACGCGGATGGGCGAGGCGACGAGGATCGCCGCCCGGTCCGGATAGGTGATCGCATAGGTCTTCGGCGCGACCTCCGAGAAGATCAGGACCAGAAATGTCATGACCAGCGTCGCATAGGCCACCCCTTGGTCGCCGAAGGCCGCGGTGAAGAGCGAGGTGGCCAGCGCGGCGGCCGAGATATTCACCAGGTTGTTGCCGAGCAGGATCGATCCGATCAGGCGCTCGTAGTCCTCGGTCAGGTCGAGCGCCGTCCGCGCACCGCGCGAGCCCTGCGTCGAAAGCTGGCGCATGGTGACGCGGTTCATCGCCGTCAGCGCCGTTTCCGACCCCGAGAAGAAGGCCGAGAGCGCGAGCAGCACCACGATGAGAAGAACGGTCCAGAGAAGCGAAGGGTCCATCGGGGTGATCTCGCCGCAAGCTGTTGGTCGGCGGCGTTATGCGATGGGTCAGGGGTTGCCGCAAGGCCGGCCCCCAATTGCTCTGGCGTCGCCGAGGCGATGCCGGAGGGGACCTTGAATCGCCCCTGGCCGCGTGCTATCTCCCGCCTCTCGGTCAGGGCCCCCATCGTCTAGCGGTCCAGGACGCCGCCCTCTCACGGCGGAAACAGGGGTTCGAGTCCCCTTGGGGGTACCAAAGAGAAATTTCTCTGTAATTTCAAGGACTTGCGCATATCTTTTTACACAGAGGTTGACGCTCGTGTGCGTTTTTGACCTTGGCCCCTTTGCGGCAACGACGGTCATTCCAATAGCCTGCCGTGCATAGAGGGGCGTTCTTGAAGTTATTGAGCAAGAGTCCACACTTCAAATGGCCAAACGCCGGGTACCGGATTTACCGCAAACCTTAGTCGATGCTGTTCGCGAGCAGCGTGCCATCCTTTTCTTAGGGTCAGGGGCATCGCTGAATGCGATCGATGATAACGGCCGGAAGATGCCGATACAGCCATGCAACTTCAGGAATTCAAGCGGAGCGGCATGCTGCTGCAGCCTCAGGTCAAAGGGCTCAGCATCCTTGACACGCTTGACAAGGGATTGGGCTCCGTTCGCGGCCTGATCGTATGCCCTCTCTATCAGGCGGTCGTAGTTGGTGGTGACGATCATCCGCCATCGGAACAACGGCAGCTTTTCGTGCGCCTCTGTCGGCTCGAACGGGCCGAAAAAGTCCCTGAGCCAATCATAAAAAATGTTCTTCCCGCGCTGCGAGGCTGCGAGTTCTGACATCCGCATCAAATCCCGCTTGCGGAACTTGGCAGAGAGAAACGTGTCCACAATCTCGACCGCGAGATCAGCCGGCCCGAACACGTCCACGACCCCAGATCCCCCTTGTGCTGACACCAGAGACCTATCTTGCGAATGAAGCGAACCGTAGGTTCATTTCCGCTCGCATCGAAGAGCTTGCGCGGGTTCATCTAGTGATCTTCTGCGGCCACAGCTTGACCGACCCGCACGTCCGGCGGCTCGTCGAGGATGGCGACAGGTCTGCCCGACCAATCACTACTCGTTAGCCCAGAGTTCGAGGACGAGGAGCGGATGCTCTGGGCCGAGCGGCGGGTAGAGGCCTTGAAGGCGACCTTCGCCGAGCTTATGGCCACGCTTGAGGGCGCCCTGCCGCCCATGCTTCGGATTCCGCGGCCAATCCGGGTGTCGTTGATAAGCCTTATCGGCGGCACTTCCGGGTTAATCAAGAGGAGTCAGACCGTCTGGATTTCGCATTCGCCGCGGACCTTGAACTGCGACGATGCCATTGGCGCACGCGGCGGCCGACCGGTTTTACTCGGGTCATGAACAGGTCTGGGGCTCGACGCCGAAGCTGGTTGGCGTGCCTCGACGCGTGCCGTCGCGCCGATCATCGTGACGTTGCCGGTCGAGGGCGAGCGGGTCCGCCTGCGCGTCGAGGCTCCGCACCGCTGTTCGGGTTTCCGGTCTGGTCCGACATCACAGCACCGAAGCGAGCGGCCTGGCCGAAGCGGACTGCTCGGGCTGCCAACGGAGGTCGCCGGCATAGCGCCACGCCATGCGGCCGCCTCCGTCCAGCGCGAAGAGGTGCATCCAGCGGTTGTCGAAGAGCGCGCGCACGCCGTCGTGGCGGCGCAGGACGTCTACGATCGCCTCGCGCGGCGCTTCGATGCAGACGGCGAGCCGGAGGGGCTCGTGCGCGGGCTTCTCGCCGTCATGCACCGATTGCCAGGGCAGGCCGGGCCTGAGCGGGCCGCCATTGCCCTCGACGACGCCGATGCCGCCGACCACGTTGTGCAGCAGCTTGTTGCCGGCGCCGAAGGCCTGCGGCGCGACGGTCGAGCCGTAGTACTGCAGGCTGATCCAGCTCGCGACGACGACCGGCGCGGTCAGGATCAGCTCGAGCACGCGGAAGTCCTGGTCCTGCGTCCAGTCGTAGTCGTGCAGGAAGGCGCGGCCCTGGAGCTTTCGGCCGGCGGTGCGGGCGCGCGGCGCGGCGATGAAGGCCTGGCAGCCGGCGAGCGCCCATTCGGGGCGGGTCTCGGCCCAGTCGCGGCGCGCGGCGCCTGGCGTCCGCCTCGATGCGGGGCAGCCGGAGCATCCGCTCGGCGCGCGTAGCCTTGCCAGCGGCGGCGAGCCAGGCGCGAACCTGCGCCAGATCGGCCGCGTGAACGGGCGAAGTCTGGTCGCGGGAACAGCGTGACCTCGTCGGTCGTCGTGTCGTGCAATGCGCCGAGGAACAGCGTGTCGGCCGGGATCTCGATGCCCCGACGCCCGAGCCCTTCCCGCACGGCGCGGTCGTTCAGGAGGGCGGCGAGGAGCCGGGCGTTGACCTCGCCGGAATAGCCGCCGCAGGCGCCGCACTGCAGAGCGCTCGCATGCGGGTTGTTCGTCACCGTCGCGCCGTGGCCGGCCAGCAGCACCAGGCGGGCGAAGCCGCCGGTCAGCGACATGGCTCGCAGCACGGCCTCGGCGGCCTTGGTGCGCGCTTCGAGGTCCGGGCTGGGATCGAGGCGCGGCGCCGGGATCGGCCGGCATGGCCGCGTCGCGCAGGCCGAGGGCATCGCGCACCAGCTTGGCGACGTAGACGGGCCCGGTCGCCTCGACGAAGGCGAAGGACGAGACCGCGGCCAGCTTGAACCGGCCCCAGGCGCGGCTGGCGCGCCGGGCGTATCGGGCGGCCAGGTCCTTGGCCGCGTCGTCCGGGCCGCCGGCGCGCGAATGCAGGGCGGGGTTCAGCAGGACGGGCAGGCGCAACTCCTCGACATCGGAGGCGAAGGCGCGGTGCGCCGCCGCGAGCCCGAAGAAGCCGGCGAAGCCGATCGTGCGGATCCTGGTATCGACCGCCTCCAGCGCCCGGCGGAACACCTCGGAGCGCACGTCGATGCAGAACGCGGCCTGCAGCGCCGGCCGGTCCTCGGCCACTACCGGAGCCGGCCGCGCCAAGCGTGGCGGCGAGCTCGCGCTGCGCCGCGCGCTCGGCGGCGTCCTGCAGGATGGCGTCGATCAGCTGATCGTCCGCTCGGCATCAGCGGCCTGGCGTGCTGCGGCCCGCGCCTCCGCCCAGCGATCCTCGATCCCCGGCCAGGCGGCGAGCAGCGCCTCCTCCCAGACCAGGCGGATGGCCAGGAGCTCGCCGGGGGCCCTGTCGCTGCCGCCGCCGAGTTCGGCCTGCCAGAGCCGGTAGCGCGCATACTGCGCCCAGCCGCCGAGCGTCATCAGCAGCGGGTGGAAGTAGGTGTTCAGCGCCGGCCCGGTCAGGCCGAGGCGCGGCGACGCGCGGGCGATCGCGTCCTCGGCGTGCTCGGGCGCGTTGGCGACGTGCTGCGCGAAGCCCGGAAGCCCGAGGATCTCGGGCGTCAGGTCGTGGTCGCCGCGATGCGCCAGGCGTTCGTAGGCGCCGCGGCCCTTGCGGCGCGGCCCAGAGCGCCTGGCCCTCGTCGAAATAGCCGGCGGCCCAGGCGCCGAAGCGCTCGCCGACGATGCCCGGCCAGTCGATGCCTGACACCTCGGCCGCGAGGTCGGCGACCGTCGGCACGGCGCGCGGACCGGTGCGGCCGAGTGCGCGGCCGCCTTGAGCGCAGCCACGTCGCGCGGCCGCGGGTCGGCGGCGCGCAGCAAGGGCTGCGGCAAGATCGGCCTCGGCGATCTCGCCGTCGGCGATCCTCTCGGCATACCACGCGCGGGGCATGGTCGCGGCGACGCCCGCCACCCGTGCGAGCCGCGCCGCCGGTCATGGCGCAGGCAGTCGCCGCTCTGCCCGAGGAACGGATTGACCGCGACGATGGAGGCCAGCGGCCAGACCGGCGGGATGGCCCGGCAGGCGGCCTCGACCGCCGCGCCAATGGCCTCGGCGGCGATCTGCGTCTCGTGCTGCTTCAGCATGGCTTCCGGGTCCTTCCGACAAGGCGTCGGTCGACCAGCCGCCGAGCAGCCGGTCGAAGACGGCGTTGGCGTAGAGGCCGTTGGACAGGTGGACGCGCAGGCCCGCCGCGGCCGGGTGGTAGGCCCAGAGCGGGAACATGCGCCTGGGCGACCGCGACCAGCGCCGAAGCTGACCACCGCGAGCACGATCAGCGCCCATTCCAGCGGGCCCGGGCGCCGGCGTGGCGGGCAGAGCTGCCGGCAGCGTCGAGCCAAGTCGCGCCGCCGCGTCTGCAGCGCGAAGTAGCCGACCGGCCGCGGCGACCGCGTAGATCAGCGGTGCGCCGGGTCAGCGCCCGCGGCGCCGCATCGGCGAGGCCCTGGGCGAGCAGGTAGGCGACGCCGAAGATCAGGATGGCGCCCAGCGCGATGGCCTGCGGCGACTTGTCCCCGAAGCCGAAGGCCGCCCCGACGACCACGTAGATGCCGAGCGCCAGCAGGAAGGCGCGCCCGACCGCCGCCGCACCTGGGATCGCGACCGGGCCGGGCCGCCGGATCGCCGCGACGAGCTCGACGGCGCCGCCCGAGGCGAGGAAGGCGTGCGCCTTGTAGAGCGAGTGGGCGACGATGTGCAGCAGCGCCAGCGGGAAGAGCGCGAGGCCGCATTGCAGGATCATGAAGCCCATCTGCGCGACCGTCGACCAGGCGAGCGAGGTCTTCACCGCCGGCTGGGTCAGCATGACCAGGCCGCCGAACAGCGCCGTGAAGCCGCCGACCATGGCGAGGACGGCCAGGACGCCGGGCGCCAGCAGCATGACGTCGGCGAAGCGGATCAGCAGGAAGCCGCCGGCATTGATGACGCCGGCGTGCAGCAGCGCCGAGACCGGGCGTCGGCGTCTCCATCACCTCGGTCAGCCAGCCATGCGTCGGGAACTGCGCGGATTTCAGCAGGGCCGCGAGCGCCAGGAGCGCCGCCGCGGCCAGTGCGCCGGCAGGCGCCTCGCCGGCGCGCGCCTCGGCCAGGATCGCGGCGATGTCGCCCGTGCCGTAACCGGCCCAGAGGAGCGCGGCGGCGGCGATCAGCGCGAGATCGCCGGCCCGCGCCGTGACGAACTTCTTGCGCGCCGCCCGCTGCGCCTGCATCCGCTCGGGATAGAAGAGCAGCAGCCGGTGCAGGAACAGGCTGGTCGCGATCCAGGCGGCGACGAGCTGGACGAGCGTGCCCGCGCTCACCAGCAGCATCACCGCCGCCAGCGTCGCGCACAGCCAGCCGGTGAACGCGCCCTGCCGGGCCTCGCCGTCCAGGTAGGTGCGCCGCGTAGCGCAGCACGACCCAGCCGACGAAGGTGACGAGCAGCAGCATCGTGGCGCTGACGACGTCGAGGCGCAGGGCGAGCCAGGCGCCGGCACCAGCGTGATGGTGGCCGGGCCCTGCACCGCCAGCAAGGCCGCCGAGGCGGCGGCGCTGGTGAGCGCCGCGAGCGCCGCGGCCTCGGCCAGGCGGACGGAGCGGCGCGGCCGGAACTCGGGGCCGCGGAAGGCGGCCAGGCTGCCAGGGCGAGCGCCAGCGGTGCGAGGAACGGGCATCAGGTACATCGGAGTCTCCTCGTGCAGAGCTGCCGGTGGATAGCGGCCGCTCGATCCGGAGAAAAATTCATTGTTTTCGTGAAATCGTTCGATCAAATAGAACGATGAGCGCGCTGAACTATCACCACCTGCGCTATTTCTGGGCCGTCGCCCACGACGGAAACCTGACCCGCACGGCCGAGCGCCTGCACCTGTCGCAGTCGGCGCTCTCGGTCCAGATCCGCAAGCTGGAGGAGCAGCTCGGCCATGCCCTGTTCGAGCGGCGGGGCCGCGCAGCTGCACCTGACCGAGGCCGGGCGGCATCGCGCTCGACCATGCCGACGCGATCTTCGCCGCCGGCGGGGAGCTGGTCGGCCACGCTTGCGCGAACAGGCGGAAGCCGCCGGCCGCTGCGGGTCGGCGCGCTGGCGACGCTGTCGCGGAACTTCCAGATGCAGTTCCTGCGGCCGGTGCTCGGCCTCGCCGACGTCGAGGTGGTGCTTGCGCTCGGGCAGCCACCGCCGAGCTGCTCGCGATCGCTCGAGACGCTCAGCCTCGACGTGGTGCTGCTCAACCGCGCCGGCGCGCGAAGTCGCGGTCACGCCTTCGTCTCGCACCGGCTGGCCGAGCAGCAGGTCAGCCTGGTCGCCGTGCCGGACCGGCTGACCGCCGGGCCGGCCGCCGAGCTGATCGCGACCCAGCCAGTCATCCTGCCCTCTGCCGAAAGCGGCATCCGCATCGGCTTCGACGCGCTCTGCGGCCGCCTGGGCGTGCGGCCGCGGATCGCCGCCGAAGCGGACGACATGGCGATGATGCGGCTTCTCGCGCGCGAAGGTGTCGGGCTCGCCGTCCTGCCGCCGATCGTCGTCCGGGACGAGCTGGAGAGCGGGCTGCTTGTGGAAGCCGCGGCCCTGCCGGGAGTGACCGAGACGTTCTACGCGGTGACCATGGACCGGAGATTCCCGAACCCGCTCCTGCCGATGCTGATCCCGCCGGGCTTGCAAGCCTGAAGACGGGGCACCGCTACCGCGGCGGCACGGCAGTCCAGCCAGCGCGCGACGCCCCTCCCGGTCGGCCGGCCGCCATGGCGACGGCCAGCCGGCAGCGGTGAAGCTCGCTGCTTGATCCACCGCAAAGGCAAGGCGGCTGCGCCCCGGGTAGAAGCGGCACATGGGTCTTTCTCCACACGCAAACAGACCGCTGACGTCCCCATCGGATGCTGCCGGCGGCCTTGATGAGGAGGTTTTCTGCCGGCTTTGGGTGCGGGGGTCTGTCCGCAGCCTCTGCGGGGGCGCGCCGTGAGCGGGGGTTTGTGCGAGCTGATCGCCGGGCTTCCTGTTCTCGCGGCGCTCTTCCTCTGCCAGGAGCCGACAGGGACCGTGGTGCAGGGCTATGCCGAGGGCGACTTTCTGCGGATCGCGCCGGAGGTCGCCGGCCGCATCGAGAGCGTCATGGCGGCACCGGGCGACATCGTCGCCGAAGGCGAGCTTCTGTTCACGCTCGATTCGTCGTTGCTGCAATCAGCGCGCGACCAGGCGGCGGCGGAGCTCGCTCGCGCCGAGGCCATCGAGGCGGACCTCGCGACCGGCGAGCGACCGGCCGAAATGGATGTGCTGCGCGCCCGTCGCGACGCCGCGGCCGCGGCGCTGACGCTCTCGGAGGCCGAGCTGACGCGGCAGCAGGTGCTGTTCGCAAAGGGCAGCATTCCGAAAAGCACGCTCGACTCGGCGCGCGCCGGGCGAGACCGTGACCGGGCCACGCTGGCCGGGGCGGACGCGGCGCTGGCCGTCGGCGGGTTGGGAGGGCGCGAGGCGGCGCGGCAGGCGGCAGGGGCCGCGGTCCGCTCGGCACGCGCGGCGCTCGACGAGGCGGAGCTTCGGCTGGCCTATTCGCGTGTCACGGCACACGAGGGCGGCCGGATCACGGACCACTTTCACGAGCGCGGCGAATGGGTCGCGGCCGGCGCGCCCGTGCTGGAGATGCTGCCGCCCGGCAATGTCAAGGTCCGCTTCTTCGTGCCGGAGGAGCTGCTCGGCACGCTCAGGCTCGGGGCGCCCGTCGCCATCAGCTGCGACGGTTGCCCCGCGATACCCGGCAAGATCAGCTTCATCGCCCCACGGGCCGAGTACACGCCGCCCGTGATCTACAGCCGCGAAAGCCGGGCCAAGCTCGTCTTCATGGCCGAGGCGCGGCCAGACGCGCCGGCGGCCGCAGCGCTCCACCCCGGGCAGCCCGTCGACGTCCGGCTGGGCGCGCAGTGACACCGGCGCCTGCCATCGCGGTGCGGGGCCTCACCAAATCCTTTGGCGGGCGCCGCGCCGTCGACGGCCTGGACCTCGAGGTCCCGGCCGGCGGCATCATGGGCTTTCTCGGCGCCAATGGCAGCGGCAAGACGACGACGATCCGCATGCTTTGCGGCCTGCTGACGCCCGGTGCCGGCAGCGGCACCTGCCTCGGCTTCGACCTTGTCCGCGAGACGCGCGCGATCAAGCGCGAGGTCGGCTACATGCCGCAGCACTTCGGGCTCTACGAGGACCTGACCGTGCGCGAGAACCTCGACTTCGTCGCGCGTCTCTACGCCGTGCCGGCCAGGCGGCGCCGCGTCGATGCGGCGCTCGACCGGCTCGGTCTCGCCGGCCGGGGGCGCCAGCTTGCGGGCACCCTCTCCGGCGGGTGGAAGCAGCGCCTGGCGCTCGCGGCGTGCATGATCCACGAGCCGCGCCTGCTCCTCCTAGACGAGCCGACGGCCGGGGTCGATCCCGAGGCGCGGCGGCGCTTCTGGGACGAAATCCACCTGCTGGCCGCGGGCGGCATCACGGTCCTGGTCAGCACCCACTACATGGACGAGGCCGAGCGCTGCCACGAGCTTGTCTACCTTGCCGAGGGGCGGCTGCTCTTCCGCGGCACGCCGCAGGAGATCGTCGCGCGCTCGCGCCTCGTGACCTTCTCGGTCGGCGGCGCGCCGGGGCTGGCCGAGCGGCTGCGCGGGCGGCCCGGCGTCGAGATGGTCGTCGCCTCCGGCGCGCTGCTCCTCGTCAGCGGCACCGAGCCCGAGCTGATCGAACGCGCGCTGGCCGCCGAGCCGGGCCTGTCGCCCAAGCGCGAGCCGCAGCCGCGCCTGGAGGACGTCTTCGTTCACATGATCCGCGAGGCGGCCGCGTGACAGGGGGCCGGTCTACAGGGCTGTCGCTCGGCCGCTTCTGGGCCGTGCTCGTCAAGGAGTTCATCCAGATGCGACGCGACCGGCTGACCTTCGCCATGATGGTCGGCATCCCGGTCTTGCAGCTGATGCTGTTTGGCTTCGCCATCAACTCCGACCCCAAGCACCTGCCGACGGCGATCCTCGACCTCGACGGCACCCGGCTCTCGCGCACGCTTGTCGCCGCGGTCGGCAACACCGGGTATTTCGCGATGCACCGGCGACCTGCCGGCGAGGCAGAGGCGGCAAGGCTGCTTCGACGGGGCGATGTTCAGTTCGTGCTGACGATCCCGCCGGGTTTCGCCCGCGGCGTGCTCCGCGGCGAGCGGCCGGCCATCCTCGTCGAGGCCGATGCGACGGACCCTTCGGCGACGGGCAACGGGATCGCGGCGCTGGCGGCGATCCAGATCACCGCGCTGGCGCGTGACCTCGCGGGCGTCGCGCCCGATCCGCCATCGCCGCCCTTCGAGGTTCGCGTGCAAAGGCTCTACAATCCCGAAGGGCTTTCGCGGCTCAACATCGTGCCGGGGCTGATCGGCACGATCCTGACCATGACGATGGTGGTGATCACCGCCGTCGCCATGACGCGCGAGCGCGAGCGCGGCACGATGGAGGGCCTGCTCGCGACGCCGGTCCGTCCGCTCGAGCTGATGATCGGCAAGATCCTGCCCTTCGTGCTGGTCGGCTATGTGCAGGTCGTGGTGGTGCTGGTGATCGGCCGGATCGTATTCGACATACCTGTCGAAGGCTCGCTCGCGCTGCTCTCGGCCGCCGTGGTGGTGTTCATCGCGGCGAACCTCGCGGTCGGGTTCACCTTCTCGACGCTGTCCGGGACGCAGCTGCAGGCATCGCAGATGGCGATCTTCTTTTTCCTTCCGTCCATGCTGCTCTCTGGTTTTCTCTTCCCGTTCGGCGGCATGCCGGTCTGGGCGCAGTGGCTCGGCGAGACCCTGCCGCTGACGCATTTCCTTCGCATCGTCAGGGGCATCCTGCTCAAGGGCAGCAGCCCCGCCGACATCCTCCCCGAGCTCTGGCCGATCGCCCTCTTCGCCGTAATCGCCGGGGTGATCGCCATCCGGCGCTCGCGCGAGACGCTGGACTGAAGCTACCTCGCGGCGGTCTCGGTGTCGTCGGCCACCGGCGACCATTCCTCTCCCGGGTCGAAGCTCTCGACGGCGTTCGCCACGTCGATCGTGTTCTCGCCGAGATCGGCCTCGAGGATGACGCCGTTCTTGCCCACCATGAAGCTCATGATGCCCGTCTCGCCGTAATCGGCCGGAAAGGCCAGCAGCGCGTGGCTGGCGAGCATGTTGCCGTTAAGCATGTAGTCGAGCGCGCCGCCCGGCGCGTTCGGGCCCCGCTTCTGCAGGATGTGGTAGTAGTAGCCGAGATAGGGCTCGGGCGCCTGCTCTTCGCCGTCCAGCACGAAGCCTTCGGCCTCGGCCACCGCGTCGCCGATCGGGCTTTCCGGCGCCCCGCTTCCCGCGGCCAATAGAGCCCGTCGCGGGTTTCCGGCGTGCTGAGGATGTGGGCGGCGAACTCCATCACGCCGTCGCCGTCCCAGTCATTCTGGCGAAAGCGCGACTGCACCTTCACATAGGCGTGCAGCAGGTCGATGACGTCGAGCTTGTTGCGGCCAATGCGTCGGTCGAGCATCTCCTCCCGGCCAGCCTCGGCGTCGAACGACCAGCCGTCGTCGCCCCGCACGATCGTGAACGGCCACTGCTCGCGCCCGATATAAAGCGGCGCATCACCGGTTTCGTCGTCCACGGCCACCCGGCGCATCTGCGCGTAGGCGGCGAGGAAATCATCCCGGTCCTGGCAGTCGCGCACGTCGTTTCCGGAAATGACGATGTCCTCGTTCTCGGGGCCGAAATTGCGCGTCGGCACCCGCGTCGGCCGCGGCATCCGCACCGGGGTCGGAACTCTGCGCGACCGCCATCGCAGGAGAAAGGACGAGCATGGCCGTCGCGATGAGCGCGCACCAGAGGGTGCGGCGGGCCCGGCTCTCACGCATCGCGCTCGCTCCTCATGCAATCGACAAATGCCCCGGCGGCGATTGTCCCCCCCGTGGGTGCCGTCTTGAAGGACGCCTGGCAGCGATCTTGACGCTGACGGGTACCACAATTCGGACAGACCGATTTTAGCCTGGCGGCCATTCAAAAGGGCGCAACGGGGTATCTGTACCGCGGCCCGGCGATCCGGCTCGACGTCTCTGGACAAGGCTCCCAGATGCCGTGATTGAATCGGCGGCAGCACGCGAGAGGGGCGGATGAATAATGCGACGGAACCCTTGCTCGCCGGCGTGCCACCGGCAGCCGCGCAGGTGCTGTGCGTGGTGCTGCACGGACGCAATGGCTCTCCCGAGATCATGTTGGACGAGCTCGTCCGGCATCTGAGCGCGCCGGCGGTGCATTTCGTGCTGCCCCGGGCGCCCGAGGCGAGCTGGTACGACGCGCCGAGCTGCGACCCTCTGGCGGCAAAGACGCGCGACCAGCTCCGTGCCGGGATCGAGCAGATCCGGCGCGACGTCGAGCGCGCGCAGCGCAACGGCGCGCCGCGGGACCGCGTGGTCGTCGGCGGCTTCAGCCAGGGCGCCTGCGTGACGCTGGAATATGCCATGGTCGGCGGGCGCTGGCCGGGCGCCGCCTTCTGCCTGACCGGCTGCCGCGTCGGCTGCGTCGGAGACGAGCGCCCCGCCTCGGATCTGTCCGGAATGCCCTTCTATCTTGGCAACGGCGCCCGCGACCCGTTCATCAGGCTGACCGAGTTCGCCGAGACGCTGCGCGATCTGGGCGCGGCCGGTGCCCGGGTTCGCAACGACATCTTCCCGCGCGAGGCGCATGTCATGTCACCGGCCGAGATCGCGACGGTCGACGCGATGCTGCGCGCGGTGGCCGGTGGCGCGCCCCTCTTCGCGGGCAGCGCGGCGTGAGCGCCCAAGCGCCGCGCGAGACTTGGGTCGAGCGGCGTCTCTATGGGGCGATCCGCGCGCTTCGCAGCGCCATTTCGGCGACCGAGCTGCACCTGCACGCGGCCGGCCTTCGGCTGGCAGGTGCGGCCGGTCCCGGGATCGGTGCTCGCCTCGCCGCGCCTCGCCGCCTGGGACCCCGAGCCCGACTATTTCCACCATTGGGTGCGGGACGCCGCCATCGCGATCCGCGCGCTGCCCGAGGTGATTGCGGCGGTGCACCCTGACGAGCGGACGTGGTGGCTGGACGCCTTCCGGTCGCATGTGGAGTTCTCGCTCCGGATCAGCGACCCGGAAAGGCTGGGGCCTTCGCACAATCCGCTGGCCGCGGCGACGCGAGCTGATCACCTGCGGTTCCTGCGGCCGGATGCCGAGCTCTCGGCGCTGGGCGGCACCGCTTGGCTGGGAGAGCCGCGCTTCGCCGCCGATGGCGGGCCCGATCTCGAGCGGTGGAACCGGCCGCAGGACGACGGCCCGGCGCTGCGCGCCTCGGCCTGCCTGCAGAGTCGTCGCGGCGCTGCCCGAGCTTAGCACGCAGGAGGTAGAGCGGCTGGTGCTCCGCGACCTCGCCTATCTCGGCCAAGTGGCCGGACGGCCATGCATCGGCCTGTGGGAGGAGGAGCCGGCGCGGCGGACGACCTTCACGCTGATCGTCCAGTGGGACGCGCTCGACCGCGGCGCGGCCTGGCGACAGGCGGTGGGCGACGCCCGGGGCGCGGCCGAGCTGCGTGCCGCGGCCGAGCGGCTGGCCGCCATGGTCGGTGAGGCGGCCGATTCGGGTGATCCGGCCGGGCGGGCCGGGCCGGCCTGGCGGGAGAGCATCGAGGCGCCCGCGGGCCACGCCGACAGCGCGACGGTCCTGGCGATCCTGCATGCCGAGCGCGAGACGGGTCCCTTCGCGCTCGACGCGCCGCGGACGCGGGGCACCGTTGCGGCGCTGGAGCGCGCCTTCGCCGATCTCTACCCGATCAACCGCGGCCGTTCGGTGCCGGCGATGGGGCGCTGGCGCGCGGACGCCTATTTCGGCGGGAACCCCTGGTACCCGGTGACCCTCGGATTTGCCGAGTTGCACTACCGCATCGCCGCCCGCACGGGCGACCGCTGGGCTTTCGACAGGGCCGAGGCGTGGATGGCGCTGATCGAGGAGGTGGCGCCGGACGGCGACGCGCTGCCGGAGCAGTTCGACCGAGCGACCGGCGCGCCCGTCTCGTGCCTGGCGCTGAGCTGGAGCGCCGCCGCCTTCATCGGCGCGGCCACAGCCCGCGCGGCGGCGCGTCAGGCGACAGTGTCGAGATAGGGCGAGCGGAAGCCGAGCGCCGCCAACCCCGCGCGGATCTCCGGCCGGGCCATGACGAGCCGCCACAACAGCCCGGAACGATGGTTCCCAAGCGCCACGACGATCGGCGCCTGGTCGATCGCGAGGCGGCTCTCGGCCACCCAGCCATGGTGCAGGCTGAAGGCGTCGACGAACCCCGCCTCGCCCCAGATCAGCTCGCCCGAGATCGTCGTGGAAATGCCGGATGGCGGGCATCGCCTCCTCAAGAACGAAGGGGAGCGAGGCGAGGGCGGCGGTAGGCGTGATGACGCCGGTGTCGTCGGTCGGCGAATGCGCGACATAGCCGGCCGGGTCGTCGCTGGCGGTCAGGCCCCAGCAGTTCGCGCCATAACCGCGCCAGCCATGCGGATTGGCCAGGCAGTGCGCCCGGTTGACCAGCGCGTGCGCCCGCGCCTGAACGCCATAGTCGGCATAGGCGTCCGAGAGCCCGCGCGGGTCGATGCCGAGGAACGGGTATTGCGAAAGGAACAGCGGCCCGCCCCAATCCGGCCCGAGCGGCAGCTCGATTCCGGCATAGCGGTGCCCGTTCCGGAAGGCAGGGGCCATGGCCCAGCTCTGGTGGTAGATCTCTGGGCTGATCGGGTATGTCGGCGAGCCGGCGGCGAGCACGAAGACCGGCATCGCCTCGTTCCAGCCCCGGATCGGCAGCGCGTTCGCCGGCCAGTCCCGCGCCGGGTTTCGGTGCCACATCAGCTCGGCGCCGCCCCGCACATGCGCGGCCCAGTTCACCGCGCGATAGAGCCGCTCGATCCGGCCCACCAGCTCGGGCGCCTCGGCGAAATACTCGGCCGCCGCGAGCAGGCCGGTCATCAGGAACGCCGTCTCTACCAGGTCGCCGCCGTCATCGCCCGCCATGAAGGGCAGGACGCGCCCCGTCGCGCCGCCGAGGAAATGCGGAAAGACGCCGTCGAAGCTGTCGGCCCGCTCGAGAAAGGCGACGATGCGCTCGACCCGGTCGAGGATGTTGCGCCGCGGCCGCCAGCCGCGCTCGGCCGAGACGAGCTGAGCCATGATGCCGAACCCGGTGCCGCCCGTTGTCACCGTGTCCTCGACGTCATAGCCGAAGGCCCCGGCGCTGCGCTCGCGCGCCATGCCGCTGACGGGATGGCTCCAGTCGGTGAAGTAGGTCGCGGTCGCCTGCGCGATCCGGTCGAGCAGCGCGGTGTCGTCGAGGCCCCGCGTCAGGTTTCCCATGTCATCTCGACCGACTGCGTGTCGCGGCTGTTCGGGCCGACATGCAGGACGAAGGTGCCGGGGTCCCACACCAGCTCGGCCGCCTCGAGCGAGGGCGCGACCGTGTAGCGGATCATATCGTGCGTGACGGTGAAGCGCACGGTGCGCGTCTCGCCAGGCGGGACGATGACTTGGGCAAAGTCTTTCAGCATGCGCGACGGCCGCGTGATCCGCGCGACAGGGTCCGAGAGGTAGAGCTGCACGGTCTCGGTTGCCGGCCGGTCGCCTGGGTTGGCGAGTTCGACCGAGAGCTCGGCCACCGCTTCGGCGCCGCGCAACCGCGCCGAAGACAGGACAGGCGCCCCATAGCGCACCGGCGCATAGCCGAGCCCGAAGCCGAAGGGAAAGCCGGCCGCCCCGTCCGGCAGATCGAGCCAGCCGGAGCGGAACTTCTCGAAGCGTCCGCGATAGGGCCGGCCTGTCGGCTCGGCAGCATGGTGGACCGGCGCCTGGCCCGGCGCGGCGGGCAGGGTCACGGCGAGCCGGCCGACCGGCTCGGCATCGCCGAAGAGAAGGTCGGCGATCCCCTCCGGCCCCGCCGTGCCGCCATGCCAGGCATAGACCAGGGCGGCCGCCTGCTCCGCGATGGGCCCGAGCGCCAGCGGCCGCCCGGCGAAGACCAGGATGACGAGTGGCGTGCCGGTCTCGGCCAGCGCCTCGACCAGCCGGCGCTGCGGCTCGGGGATCACGGGATGGAGCACGGACGAGGATTCGCCCGCCTGCTCCTTCGCCTCGCCGATGGCGACGATCGCCACTTCGGCGTCCCGGGCGACGAGGACCGCCTCTTCGATCATGGCCTCCACCGGCCGCGGGTCGAGATCGACCGTCACCCCGTGGCAGTTCAGCCGCTGGGCGAGCCAGGGCTCGCTGACGATGTTCGCGCCCCGTGCGTGGGCGAGCTCGAGGCCTTCGCGCGCCTCGACCGCCTCGCGCAGCGTCCGCACCTCGCTCGCATGGCCGGAGACCGCCCAGGTCCCGAGCATGTTCGCCCGGTCCTCGACAAAGGGGCCAATGAGCGCCAGCCGCCGGCGCGGGCCCAGGGGCAGCGGTGCCGTCGTTCTTGAGCAGCACCGCGCTCCGCGCCGCCGCCCGGCGGGCGAGCGCCCGGCCCTGCGCCCGCGGCGGCGCCTGATGGCTGCCGTCCAGGCCGCGGAACGGGTCGTCCAGCAGCCCGAGCCTCTCCTTGAAGGTCAGCACGCGCAGGCAGGCCCGGTCGATTAGCGCCCGCACCTTGTCTGCCGACAGGCAGAGGCCACACTCCGGCGCGTCGAGCCCCTCTTCCGCCAGGCGCGGCAGCTCGCGCAAAAAATCTTCGCCGACCATGTCCATGTCGACGCCCGCAAGCAGCGCGCGAACGACCACGGCCTCTGGGCGCCCCAGCCCGTGCTCGGTCAGTTCTTTGACGCCGGTGTAGTCCGAGACGATCAGGCCCGCGAAGCCGAGGGCGCCTCGCAGCGCGCCCTCGATCAGCCCGCCATGGGCGTGCATCGGCACCTTGTTAACCGCGTTGAAGCCGACCATGACGCTGGCCGCGCCGGCCTCGACCCCCGCGCGGAAGGGCGGCAAGTAGATGTCGTGCAGATCCTCCCAGGCGAGGCTAGCATTGTCATAGTCGCAGCCGCTCTGCGTCGCTCCATAGGCGACGAAATGCTTGAGGCACGCCGCCACGCGCCCGGGTGCGCCGATGCCCTTGCCCAGGTTCTCGCCCTGCAAGCCTCGGGTCATGGCCACGGCATAGCGGCTGGCCAGCAGCGGGTCCTCGCCCGGGCTTTCGGCCACGCGCCCCCAGCGCGGGTCGCGCGCCACGTCGATCATCGGGGCATAGACCTGATGCAGGCCCTCGGCGCTCGCCTCGGCGGCGGCGTGGGCCGCGGTCTCCTCGATCAGGCCCATGTCCCAGCTGCAGGCCAGCGCCACCGGCAGCGGGAATACGGTTCGGTGCCCGTGAATGACATCCTCGGCCAGAAACAGCGGGATGCGCAGGCGCGAGCCGGCGAGCGCGCGCTCCTGCATCTCGCGGGCCGATGCCAGCGATTTGGTGCCGTAGATGGCACCGACCTGGCCTGCATCGAGTCGCGCGGCGAGCGGGCTCGACGCCCCGGCGCCGGTCGCCAGCCCCTCGCCCGCGGCGAGCAGGTTCAGCTGCCCGATCTTCTCGGGCAGCGTCATGCGGGCAAGAAGCGCGGCGGCAGCATCGCTGCCGCCCTCTGCGGGGTTCATGCGGTGGACCGGTTACTCTGCTGCGACGAGTCGGGTGGGTCGGGACACGGGCAAAGTGTGCCCGACGCCGTCGCGCACGTCGAGGACCACATTGTAGAACGGCTCGCCGTCCGGGTCGCAGGGGATCTCGTCGGTATGCAGCACCGCCAGCACGGTCGCATCGGGCAGCCGCTCGCGCAGCACCAGGTGAAACTCGACAGCGCCGTTCGTGTCGAGCGCCGAGGTCGCCTCGTCGAGCAGCAGGATGTCGGGCTGCTGCAGCAGCATGCGGGCAAGGACCAGGCGCTGCTTCTGGCCGCCCGAGAACACGTTGCGCCAGTTGTTGCCGTGGTAGAGCTCGACGTCGATCGCGCTGATGAACGCGCCGAGCCCGACGCAGCAGAGCGCGTCCGCCACCGCGATGTCGCTGAACGCCGTGCCCGCGTCCGGATAGGTGACGAGTTCCTTCAGCGTCAGACGGTCCGGCAGGTCCGGATCCTGGCCGGCGAAGAACATCCGCGCCCCCTCGCGCAAGCCCGACCCGGCCCGAGCCATAGGGCCAGAGGCCTGCGATCGCCTTCAGCAGCGAGCTCTTGCCGCAGCCGTTCGCACCGCGCAGATGGACCCGGTCGCCGGGCATCGCCCGCAGCCGCGGGACGGTCAGGAAGGCGGCCGTCTCATGGCCGCGGTGGTGCAGCGCCAGCCCGTCGAGCGCCACGGTCGGGCCGGACGTCACCGGCGCCCGCTCGAACTGGCTGACGCCCGTCTCGGCATAGAAGCGATGCCGCTCGCGCACTCGTTCGACGGCACCGGCGAGCTCGGTCAGCCGTCCCGCATTCGCCTTCAGCGTCGCGATGGCCGGCATCACGTTGATGAACCACGACACGTCCGTGATCAGCTCGGCAGTCAGCTCCGAGCTGGTCGCGAAGCCGCGGAAGGTCATGTCCCCGGCCATATAGGCCGGCAGCGCCGGCAGGTAGGCGAGCAGCCGGCGCGACAGGAATGTGTAGGTATCGTTGAACATCAGCATGCCGGCCGCCCAGGCGTTCTGGCGATGCCAGGTCCGGTTCACGGCGCCGTAGAGACGCCGGTTGATCTGCCGCTGGACGCGCTCGCCGCGCGAGATGGCGAGTTGGCCGACCCGGTTCAGCATCGTCGCCAGCTCGCCGCGCCAGGCGCCGTCGCGCCGTTGGCGCTCGAGCTGTTGGCGCTCGAGCACACGCCCGAGCAGGATGGCGATGATCGTCACCACCGGCACGTAGACGATGACCAGCGCGCCCGAGAGCACCGCGGTGCCATATTGCCCGGGCGCGAGGTCGACCACCCCGGCCAGCCCCAGCGAGTCCGTGACGTTCGCGGCAAAGCGGTCGAGCCCCTCCACCGGGCCGCTCCGGCTGATCAGCTCCTCCGAGACGAACAGGACCGAGGCCACGGCGCCCCACAGCCCCATCGCCAGGCCGATGAGGCCGCTGTAAAGCCCGGTCGAGCACTCGTCGATGCGCTGGTCGATGGCGTCCGGCAGGCGGCTGTTGCGGCCG
This sequence comes from uncultured Alphaproteobacteria bacterium, assembly GCA_963822985.1. Taxonomy (GTDB): domain Bacteria; phylum Pseudomonadota; class Alphaproteobacteria; order Rhodobacterales; family Rhodobacteraceae; genus Thermohalobaculum. The sequence goes on from CAWGJU010000011.1 coordinate 74,836, forward strand.
ACCTTGCTCCGGTCGCTCATCAGGTCGAAGGCGATGCGTTCGTCGGCGAGGATCTCGGAATCAAAGCGCTTGACCAGCCAAGCGCGCGCCCGGCGATGCAGCGTGGACGAGAGGAAATGGCGAAACGCGACACCGGCGGCCCGGCCCGTGAAGACCGCCAGATAAACCCCGATGGCCGTCAGCACGGCCCGCGCCGGGTGGTCCGCGTCGCTGCGATGGAATTCGGCGAGCGAGGCGATGAAGTCCGCGCTCGCCATCGCCGTCCAGACGCTCGCCTTGCTCAGCAGCGTCGTCATCGCGAAGACGACGACCGTCAGAGCCCAGGCTTCCTTCCACCGCTCGGAGAACCAGTAGGCCGAGGCGAGGCCCCAGAAGGTGCCGAGCCTAGACAGTCCGTGGCCCTTGGTCACTGCGCGCTCTGACACAAACGACGCTCCTGCCTGCCCTCGGTTCGCATTTTGGTCCAGATGCGTTAACCAAGGTTGTACCGTTCCTCACCTTTCAGCAGCGATGTTCATCCTGTGGCTTCCAACTTTCCCCTGCAATTTTGGTGCCGGAGTGACCCAAAATCCGCTGCAGCACCCGGTCCGGCAGCCCGTCGGGAATGATGGGCAGGCATTTGGGGCATTTTTGCGGCGCCAGTCGTCGCACCGGGGCGCATCGCGGCGCCGAGGTCTTGATCCGCCGTGCCGGATCGCCCAGTTATCGGCGCTGCTGAAGCCATTCACGACAGAGCAAGATGCCACCTCTCACCCGCCGCAGCGTCCTCGGTTCCGGCGTCGCCGCGCTGGCCCTCGCCGGCAGCCAGTCGCTGGGGCGCGGCGCCGAGACCTCGCTGCCCAAGCTTGGCGAGCCCAGGCCCTTCACCTTTGACGATCTCGTCGAGCGCGCCCGCGCGCTCGCCGCCAGGCCGTACGCGCCGGCCGAGATCGTGGCTCCGGAGGTGCTCCACAGGATCGACTACGACGCGCATTGGCAGATTCGTTTCCGCGATGCGGCCACGGTCACGCCGCCGGGGACGGATGCGCCGGTGCAGTTCTTCCACCCGGGCAAGTTCTTCCCCGAGCCGGTGCGGATCTTTTTCCGCGACGGCGGGGTCGCGCGCGAGGTGCTCTACACCGAGGACTATTTCGACATGCCCGCCGACAGCCCGGCCCACGAGCTGCCCGAGGGCGCCGGCTTTGCCGGGTTCCGCGTCATGCGGCCGGACCTAGAGCCGGATTGGGTGTCGTTTCTCGGAGCATCCTATTTCCGCACGGACGGGCCCTTCATGCAGTACGGCATGTCGGCGCGCGGCCTGGCGATCGATACGGGGCTGTCGATCCCGGAGGAGTTCCCCCGGTTCTCCGCGTTCTGGCTCGGCGCACCCGAGAATCCGGGCGACCAGCTCGGCGTCTGGGCGCTGCTCGAGAGCCCGTCGGTGGTCGGCGCCTACCGCATGGGGCTGCGCGGCGGCGCGCTGAAGGCGCCGTCGGTGATCACCGTGCGCACGCGCCTCTTCTTCCGCGATGGCGTCGAGCGGCTGGGCGTGGCTCCGCTGACCAGCATGTACTGGTACTCGCAGCGCAACAGGATCGTCGCCGACGAGTGGCGCCCCGAAGTGCACGACAGCGACGGCCTCGCCATGGCCACCGGCTCGGGCGAGCGCATCTGGCGGCCGCTGATGAACCCAGACATCGTCCGGACCTCGAGCTATTTCGACACGGCGCCCAAGGGCTTCGGCCTGATCCAGCGCGACCGGCGCTTCGAGAATTACGAGGATGACGGCGTCTTCTACGACAAGCGGCCGTCGGTCTGGGTCGAGCCGCTCGGGCAATGGGGCCGCGGCGCCGTGCAGCTGGTCGAGATCCCGACCAAGGACGAGACCTTCGACAACATCGTCGCCTATTGGACGCCCGAGACCCAGCCCCGGGCGGGCGACGAGGCCAGCTTCGACTACCAGCTGCACTGGGCCGACCGCGACCCCGTGCCGGCCTCGGTCGCGAGCGTCTGGTCGACTTGGCAGGGGCAGGGCGGCCCGCCGGGCGGCCCGGTCCCCGATGGCGTTGACAAGATCGTGATCGACTTCGAGGGCAGCGCGCTCGACGGGTTGGACGCCGACAGCGGCGTCGAGCCGGTCGTCGAGGCGCGCAACGGCAAGATCACCGGCGTCGTCTCGGCCCGCCCGGTCGTCGGCACCGACCGCTGGCGGCTGATCTTCGATTTCGCCGGCGAGCCTGGGTCGACGGACCCGGTCGAGATCCGCGCCTGGCTCCGGCTGAACGGCCAGGCCATCACCGAGACCTGGCTCGGGCAGGCGACCACCGACCGCGAGGGAACCAGCAAGCAGGGCTGATCGGGCGCCCCGCGCGCGACGCTGGATGCAACGCCACTCTCCCGCGTAAGCTGATGCAAGTGCGCTGTGATGCCGCTTGCGCGAGTCCCTGGCAGACTTTTACCTTGTGAAGTGCCGTCGGCCCCTGTTCCGGCCCTGCCGGCGCGGGCCGACGCAGCCTAAGGAAGGCGACCGATGAGAAGGCGCGATTTTTTCGCCGCCGCGGGCACTGGACTGCTGGGGGTCGGCGTTGCGGCGGCCGCGTCCGGAGAGGAGGCGCCGGCAGCCCCCCCGCCTCCTGCGCCTCCCGCGCCAGGATCCTATGCCGATGTGGTGGCGAGGGCGCACGATCTCTCGAAGGCCTCGTTCGAGCCAGCCACGGTCGAGCCGTCGGGCCCCTTCGCGGACCTTGACTTGGACAAGTACCGCGCCATCCGGCCTCGCATGATCCCCATCGGCTCGGAACGGAGCGGCTTTGCCATCGACCTCCTGCCGCCGGGCTTCATCTACAGGGACTTGGTCGGCATCTCGATCATCACGAATGGCGGCGCGCAGGAAATCCCGTTCAGCGCCACGCTCTTCGACTTCGATCCTGCCGTCTTCGATCCTGCATCGGCCGCCAATGCAGGCAGTGTCGAGGGCTTGGGATTTTCGGGGTTCCGTCTCCGCCACACCATGAACCGCTTGGACCAGATGGACGAGTTCGCCGTCTTCCAGGGCGCGAGCTATTTCCGGCTGATCGGCCGGAACATGGTCTATGGCCTTACGGCGCGCGGCCTGGCTCTGGGAACCGGCGACCCCAAGGGCGAGGAGTTCCCGGCCTTTCGCCACTTCTGGATCGAGCAGCCGTCGAACGGCGCGCGGTCGCTCGTCGTGCGGGCCCTGCTCGACAGCCGGTCCTGCTCGGCCGCTTTCGAGTTCGACATCGCGCCCGGCGAGAGCACGACGATGCAGACGCGGTGCACCCTCTTCCCGCGCGAGGCGCTCGAGCAGGTCGGCATCGCGCCCCTTACCTCGATGTTCCTCTTCGGTCCGCAATGGCGCCCCGGCGTCGACGACTACCGCAACGCCGTGCACAACAGCGATGGGCTGCAGATGGTCACCGGCCACGCCGAGCGGCTGTGGCGCCCGTTGACCGATCCGCGCCAGGTCCAGATCTCGGCGTTCCAGGATATCGACCCGAAGGCGTTCGGGCTTGCCCAGCGCCAGCGCGACTTCCAGCATTACGAGGATGACGAGGCCCGGTACGGCAAGCGTCCGACCGGCTGGGTCGAGCCGCTCGACGCCTGGGGCGAGGGCGCCGTGGTGCTGGTAGAAATCCCGACGGAGTACGAATTGAACGACAACGTCGTCTCGTATTGGAAGCCGGCCCAGCCGCTCGGACCGACCGACCAGGGCCACCATTTTGCCTATCGCCTCAATTGGTGCGCGAACCCGCCCGACGAGGCCCCGATCGCCCGGGCGCACGCCACGCGGACGGGCAGGTCGTTGAGCGACCCTGGCCGACGCGTGATGGCCGTCGATTTCTCGTTGGAGCAGCGCTGGGCAGTAAAGCCTGAAGTCGAGGCGACGGTCAGCACGGGCGAGATCAGCAACGTCGCCATCCGCGAACTGCCAGGCGGCAAGACGCGCGTCATCTTCGAGTTTTCACCGGGCCAGGCGGAACTTGTCGAGCTGCAAATCGTACTTGTCGGTGGGGAGGGGCCGGTGTCCGAAAGATGGATCTATCGATGGACGCCCGCGTAATGGCGGATACGGCGCCGAGCGGACGTTCGATTCCCGCTCCGGCGCCGCTCGGCATGCCGACGCAATCGCTCTATGCGGCGCCGTCCAGGCAGTCCGGCCGACCAAGCCTGCGCGTGATTCTGGCCCGGCTGATCGCAATCGGCGGCGCCGTCGCGCTCGCCTGGTACGGCAACTGGCAGATGATGCTGGTGTTCGGCAACGAAACCTCGACGCTGCTCCAGTTGCTGCTCCTCGTGCTGTTCACGATCACCTTCGGCTGGATCGCGTTCTCGTCGACGCAGGCCATCGCCGGCCTTTTCGTGCGTTCGTTCCGCGGCGGCGAGCACGAGCGGCCGCTGGGCGCGCGGACGGCGATCGTCATGCCCGTCTACAACGAGAACCCCGCCTCGGTCTTCGGCGCGCTGCAGGCGATGGGCGAGGGTCTGGCAGCCGCCGGCCTCGGCGACGCGTTCGAGATATTCATCCTGTCCGACACGACCGACCCGGCCGTCTGGGCCCGGGAGACGGCCGCCTATGCCTGGCTGCGCCGCTCGCTGGCCGGGCAGATGAAGGTCTGGTACCGCCGGCGCCCGAAGAATGTCGGGCGCAAGGCCGGCAATCTGCGCGATTTCGTCGAGCGCTGGGGCGCGCGCTACGACCACATGCTGGTGCTGGACGCCGACAGCATCATGGCGCCCGACACGATCATCCGGATGGTGCGCCGGATGGAGGCGGCGCCCGAGCTCGGCATCCTGCAGACGCTGCCCTCCTCGATCGGCGGCGAGACGCTGTTCGCCCGGCTGCAGCAATTCGCGGGCCGGCTCTACGGGCCGGTCGTCGCCCGCGGCTACGCGGCCTGGCAGGGCGAGGACGGCAACTACTGGGGCCATAACGCGCTGATCCGCGTTCGCGCCTTCGCCGACAGCTGCGGGCTGCCTGACCTGCCCGGACGGCCGCCCTTCGGCGGTCACATCCTCAGCCACGACTTCGTCGAAGCCGCGCTGATTCGCCGGGCCGGCTGGAAGGTCCGGATGGATTTCGACCTGCCCGGCAGCTGGGAGGGATCGCCCCCATCGCTCGTCGAATTCGCGACGCGGGACCGGCGCTGGGCGCAGGGCAACCTGCAGCACAGCCGGGTGATCGGCGCGAAAGGGCTGGTGCCGGCCAGCCGGCTGCACTTCGCCATCGGCATCGGGTCATACCTCATGTCGCCGATCTGGCTCGCCATGCTGCTCACCGGTGCCCTGCTGACGGCCCAGAGCCTGCTGTTCCGGCCCGAATATTTCTCGGCCGAGCTGCAGCTGTTCCCGGACTGGCCGATCTTCGACGCCGAGCGGATGGTCTTCCTGTTCGTGCTCTCGGCGGTCCTGCTGCTTCTGCCGAAGGCGATCGGCCTCGTCAGGGCCCTGGTCTTGAGCGATCTCCGGCGATCGCTTGGGCGGCGCGCATCGCGTCGTGGCCGGGGCCTTTCTCGAAATTCTGCTGTCCGCCCTGCTCGCGCCAGTGCTGATGCTGATGCAGGTCCGGCAGGTCTGGGAGATCGTGTCTGGGCGCGACAGCGGCTGGTCGGCGCAGCGCCGCAGCGGCGAGGCGATGACCTGGGGCGAGGCCTTCGCGCACCACAGGATGCATGTCATCGTCGGCGTCCTTGCCGGCGCCGCGCTGCTGCAACTCTCTCCCGACCTGCTGGCGTGGACCTCGCCCGTGCTCGCCGGGCTGGTGCTCGCCCCGGCCTTGTCGCGGATGAGCGGCGACCGGCGGCTGGGCAGCGCGCTCGGGGTGCTCGACATCCCCGAGGATCGCACGCCGCCCGACGTGGTGAAGGCCGCTCTCGCGGCCGAGCGGGCGGTCGCCGGCGTGAGCAGCCTGACCGTCGTCGATATCGCGGCCGATCCGGCTCTCCGCGCCGACCACCTGGCGACCCTGCCGGCGAGGACGCCCGAGGCCGAGCGCGAGCAGGACCGGCTGGCGGAGATCACGGCCCGGGCCAAGATCGAGGCCGCGACCGATGCGCGGCAGGCTATCGGCTGGCTGAACAGGGAGGAGACGATCGCACTGCTCTCCTCCGGGGAGCTGATGACGCTGCTGGGCAGCCGGTCGGCGGGTTCAGAGGCACCGTCGGAGACCAAGCTGGCGCAGGCGAGCTAGTGCTTGCGCTCGCGTGCATGGTGTGATCCGCCTTAACGTGCGCGGCCCTCCGGCCGAGGTACATGGCCGTCCGGGTCAGCTGAAAGGAAGGTCCATGGCTCTTCGTCTCAACATCGTCATCGCGAGCACGCGGCCGGGCCGGGTCGGCCCCGCCGATCGCCGAGTGGTTCCACGGCGTCGCGCGCAAGGAGGGGGGCTTCGACGCGCAGCTGGTCGACCTGGCCGATTTCGACCTGCCCGTCTATGACGAGCCGCGCCACCCGCGCATGCAGAAATACGAGCACGAGCACACCAGGCGCTGGTCCGAGAGCGTCGCCGCGGCGGACGCCTTCGCGCTCGTCACGCCCGAATACAATTTCGGGCCGACACCGGCGCTGCTGAACGCGCTCAACTACGTCTACAACGAGTGGACCTACAAGCCGGCCGCCTTCGTCAGCTATGGCGGCGTCTCGGGCGGCATCCGTGCCGTGCAGATGACGAAGCTGACCCTGACGACGCTCAAGATGGTGCCGATCATGGAGGCGGTGACGATCCCCTTCGTCAGCCAGCACGTCAAGGACGGCAGGTTCGAGCCCCAGGACATCCACGCGCAGAGCGCCGATGCCCTGCTGACGGAGCTCCACCGCTGGGCCGAGGCGTTGAAGCCGATGCGCGACGGCGGGGGGCAAAACAGCGGGGCTTGAGCGCCGTTGGCGGGGACCGCGGCAGCTGACGCGGCCCTTTCTCAGTATCGTATCAGCTCGGATAGCGGCCGGTCTCGACCATCAGGACGCGCTCGTCACCGTCGCGCAGCAGGCGGACGGTTGGCGCGCCGCCCGGGCGCGGTGTCGGCGACCGTCCGCGTCAGGTCGCGCACGGTCTCGATCGGCGTGCCGTCGAATTCCAGGATGATGTCGCCGCGCCGCACGCCGCCCCGCGCGGCCGGGCCGCCCTCGTTGACGTCGGCCACCATGGCGCCCGCGGCACGGGCCGAGCCCCAGGCTGTCGGCGATCGCCGGGCGTCACCTGCTGGATCGAGACGCCCAGCCAGCCGCGCTCGATCACGCCTTCTCCAGCAGCTCCTCGACGATGCTGCGCGCCTGGTTCGCCGGGATGGCGAAGCCGATGCCGACATTGCCGCCCGAGGGCGAGAAGATCGCCGCGTTGACGCCGATCACCCGGCCCTGCTGGTCGAAGAGCGGCCCGCCCGAATTGCCCCGGTTGATCGGCGCGTCGATCTGGAAATAGTCGTCATATGGCCCGGCATTGATGCTGCGGCCCTTGGCCGAGATGACGCCGACGCTGACCGATGCGCCGAGGCCGAACGGGTTGCCGATTGCCACCGCCCAGTCGCCGACCTTGACGGTCGAGGAGTCGCCCCATGCCACGGTCGGCAGCCGCCGCCCGGCCTCGACGCGCAGCACCGCGATGTCGGTCTTGTCGTCGACTGCCACGAGCTCGGCATCGAGCTCGGTGCCGTCGTCGAGGACGACGGTGATCTCGTCGGCGCCCTCGATCACGTGGAAATTCGTGACAATGGTGCCGTTCGGGTCGATGATGAAGCCCGAGCCGAGGCCGATGGGCGCCGGCTCGCCGTCGATACGGGATCGGATGCGGCGCCGCGCGGACCCCGCGCCCTTGTCGAAGAAGCGGTGGAAAAAGTCGCGCAGGCCGCGCCTCGGGCTCTTCGGGTGCCGCCTCGCCCAGCTGGGCGTTGCCGGCCTCGCACCGCCGTTCGCACCGTCACCACGGCGGGCTGCGTCGCCTCGACCAGCCCCGAAAAGGACGGCAGCAGCGCCGCCGGCATGGCGGCGCCTGCGGGGCCGGGCGCGGCCGCTTGCAGCAGCCGGCAAGGCCAAGGCGCCCGCCAGCAGCAGCGCCGCGCGCAAGGGTACGTCTGCTCATGCGACGCCTCCCGTCTGGGTTTCCGGCGACGTGGTCGCATCGGGGTTGATAGGTGTGGCCGGAGCGCATGCGGCGTCAACAGGCCGGCCGGCCGGCGCGGCTCAGCGGAAGGCCTGCAGCGTCGCATCGTCGCTCAGCACGAAGATCGTCCCGCCGGCGACGACGGCGCCGGTCGTCGAGCCGCTCGTCAGCTCGACCGCGCCGAGCGCGCTCGCCCGTAGCGGGGTCGAAGAGCAGCAGGTTGCCCAGTCGAGTCGGTGACCAGCACGCGGCTCGCCGGCCAGCACCGGGCCGGAATAGGCGATCGGATCGTCGCGGTCCTCGGGATCCTCGTAGGCCGGCAGCTCGGTGCTCCAGATCGTCTCGCCCGTCTGCAGCGACAGCCGCGTCAGGCGCAGGTCGTCGGTAACCATGAAGATCGAGGCCCCCGCCGACCAGAGCGGCCCGATCGCGCCGATCGAGCGCGTCCAGCCGCGCCCGCCGGTCTGGCCGTCGATGGCGACCGTACGGCCGGACTGGTTCGCCGCCACGACCGCGCGGCCGACGATCACCGGGTCGCCGGTGACGTCCGAGATGGCCGAGCGGGCCAGCCCGCGCCGCGCGCCGCCGATCACCGCGCTCCAGACGCGCCGGCCGGTCGAGAGCTGCACGGCGACGATCTCGCCCGAGGCGAAGGGCACGACGGCGAGATCGCCCGAGATAGCCGGGCTGGCGCCGCCGAGCAGCCCGGCGTTCGAGCTGGCGCCGTCGAGCCGCCAGAGCGGCTCGCCCGCCCGCCGCCGACAGCGCGATCGCCCGGTTGTCGCGCGTCACTGCCAGCACGAAGCCGCCCGAGACGGCGGGCGCGGCGCGGAACGGGCGCTCCGGCGCGGAAGCGCCAGGCGATCTCGCCCGAGCCGGCGCCGACGGCCAGCACCTCGCCGAAGCCGGTCGTCGCGTAGACGAACTGGCCGTCCGAGGCGAGCCCGCCGCCAAAGCCCTCCTCGCCGTCCTCGCCTTCGGGCGAGAGGTCCGTCCGCCAGACCAGCCCGCCCGAGCCCGCGTCGAAGGCGCTGAGCTGCGCGGCCGCGTCGAGCGCGAAGACCCGCCCGCCGACGACGATCGGCGCGCTGGTGATGGCGGCATCGCCGCTGCGCGCCCTCGCCCGCATCGGCGGTCCAGGCGCGGCGTCGGCGTCGCCGGCCCGGCCAGATGCCCGCTGGCGTGGCTGGCGCGCGCGTTGGTCTGCGTCCACTCGGCGTTCGGCCGTCGGCGGCGGCAGCGGCTCGGCCGTCCCGACGCGCTCGGCACTCGAAGGCGGTCAGCTGATCGCGCACGTGGATGCGCTCGCCGGTCAGAACGCTCCTCGTCGTCGAACCAACCGGTCACGCTGTCGATCGCACCGCACGCCTGCAGCCCCGCCGTCAGCGCCAGCGCCAGCCCGAGGCCGCGCAAAAGCGATTTGCCCACCATCATCCGCTTGCCGGCCCGCTCAGCCGGATTGGGCGGGCAGCGTCGCCGCCGGAGGCGATCAGCAGTTCGCGCGCCCGCAGCCTCAGCCCGGCGGTGGCCCGCGGATCGGCGAGGATCGCCTGCAGCTCGGCATGCGCCGCCTCGCGGTCGCCGGCCTTGAGGTGCAGCGCCGCCGCCAGCTCGCGCGCCAGCAGCGAATAGGGCGAGGTCTCGATCAGCGGCGCCAGCTCGGCCAACGCCGCCTGCGGATCGGCGGTCCCCGCCTCGAGCCGCACCGCCTGCAGCAGGGCGAGCTGGCGATAATGCGCCGCCAGATCGTCGCGCACGGCGAGCTGGCGATAGCGCTGGACCGCGTCGGCCGTCTCGCCCGGCGCGGGCGAGCTCGGCGGCGGCGGCGAGCTCGGCGACGATGCGCGCCGGTGGCTCGAGCCGGTCGGCGAGAGCGAGCTGCTGTTCCAGCGAGTCCGCGTCGACGGCCAGCAGGGCGGCACCCCGCGCCTCGGCCGCGGCCTGCTTCCCGCGCCTGGTTCCAGGACCAGAGCGCGGCCGCGCCGACGATCAGCACGAGGCCGCCGATCACGAAGGCGCCCCATCTCTTCCAGAGCGCGAACATCCGGTCCTGGCGGACCTCCTCGGTCACCTCCTGGATGAAGCTGTCGGTCTCGCTCAACGCCGTCTCCCCGCCCTGGTCCCTGCCCTGGCGCGGCCATACCTACGCCCTCGCGCGGCCGAGCGAAAGGCCCTTGGCCCGCAAAACAGCGCCTGCGGCCGTCGCGACGTCGCAAGCCCGTCGCAAGCCCGTCGCAAGCCCGTCGCAGCTGGACGATTTCGCCCGCCCGCGGAATCGGCTTATGTCACGCCAGGCTGCCGAGATCAGGCCGGAGGCGGAGACGACGATGCCGGGACCGATGCACGGGGTGCGGGTCGATCGACCTGACGCAGATGATCTCGGGCCCGCTCGGCTCGATGATGCTGGCCGACCAGGGCGCCGACGTGGTCAAGGTCGAGCCGCCGACCGGCGACAACACGCGCAGCGTCGCGACCGAGCGCGGCGGCATGACGGCGAGCTTCCTCAACAACAACCGCAACAAGCGCTCGGTGGTGCTGGACCTCAAGCGCCCGGCGGGCGCGACGGCGCTGATGCGGCTGTTCGCCGGCGCCGACGTCGTCATGCAGAACTTCCGCCCGGGCGTCGCCGACCGGCTGGGCATCGGCTATGATCAGACGCGCGGGCGGTGAAGCCGGACATCGTCTACGCCTCGATCTGCGGCTTCGGCGAGACCGGGCCCTATGCGGCCAAGCCCGTCTTCGACCCGCTGGTGCAGTCGCTGTCCGGGCCTGACCACGGTCCAGGCGGCCTCGGACGAGCGCCGGCCGGCGCTGGTGCGCACCATCCTGCCGGACAAGCTGACCGGGTTCGCCGCGGCGCAGGCGATCGCCGCGGCGCTGTTCGCGCGCGAGCGCACCGGGCGAGGGGCAGCACATCCGCCTGTCCATGCTCGACACGGTGATCCATTTCCTCTGGTCGTCCGACATGGGCAACCACACCTTCATCGGCCAGGAGGCCGAGGCCGAGACCAGCCAGAGCTTTATCGACCTGATCTACCAGACGCTCGACGGCTATATCTCGGTCGCCGCCTTCCGCCGGCGCGACTGGGAGCGGCTGGCCGATGCCGTCGGCCGGCCCGAATGGAAGGAGGATCCCCGCTTCCTGACCTCGGCGGGGCTCGAGATCCACAAATCCGAGCGGCTGGAGATGACGCAGGACGCGCTGGGCGGCCGCACGACGGCCGAGTGGATAGACATGCTCGACGCGCACGACGTGCCCTGCGCGCCCGTGCTGACCCGGCGCGAGATGATCCGCCACCCGCAGATCGCCGCCAACGCGCTGATCGTCGAGGTCGATCACCCCGTCGCCGGGCGCCTGCGCCAGACCCGCCCGCCGGCCCGCTTCGAGGGCACGCCGACGGAACACCGCATGGGCGGCCCGGCTGCTCGGCCAGCACACACGCGAGGTGCTGGCCGAGGCGGGGCTGTCGAGCGCCGAAGATCGACGCGCTGATCAGGGACGGCGCCGCCGTCCAGAGGACGACGCCCGAGGCGGGCGCCGCGTCCCCCGGTTTGCGGGAGGGCCGGGGAGGGGGGAACGTATCATGATCGACTTCTACTACTGGCCGACGCCGAACGGCTGGAAGGTGGCCATCCTGCTCGAGGAGCTGGGCGCCGCCTACCGGATGATCCCGGTCAACATCTCCAGGGGCGACCAGTTCGGGCCAGAGTTCCGCGCGATCAGCCCCAACAACCGGATGCCGGCGATCGTCGACCACGATCCCGCGCCCGGCGTTCGGCGGCGCCCCCGTCAGCGTCTTCGAATCCGGCGCCATCATTTGGTACCTGGCCGAGAAGTCCAGCCGCTTCCTGCCGGACGAGCGGCGCCACGAGCGCAAGGAGGTCATGGAGTGGCTGTTCTGGCAGGTCGGCGGCCAGGGTCCGATGGCCGGCCAGCTCAGCCATTTCGTCAACTATGCCCCGGAAGGCGAGCGTGACTACGGCCGCCGGCGCTATGCGGGCGAATACGACCGGCTGCTCGGCGTCCTCGACGAGCGGCTGCGGGACCGCGACTGGATCGTCGGCGGCGAGTACACGATCGCCGACATGATCTGCTGGCCCTGGGTGCTGATCGCCAAGCCCCTCGGCGCCGCGCTCGGGCCGTTCCCGCACCTCGCCGCCTGGCGCGCGCGGGTCAAGGAGCGGCCGGCGGTGCAGCGTGCCGTCGACCTGGGCAAGGAGCTGCGCCGCAAGGCGCCGCCAGACGAGGCGGAGCGCAAGCTGCTGTTCGAGCAGAGCTCGGCGCATCTGCGCCGCAAAGGACTGACTCCGTCGCAGGCCGGGGCGCGCGCCCTTTCCGCGCGCCCTCCTGCCCGCGCCCTATCTTACGCGAACGTCAACGCTGGAACCGGGAGGGCCAGCCGTTACGTTGCGGTCACAGGGGGTGCGGCCACGGGGGTGCGGCGGCAACACGGGCCGTCGCTCGCGGTATTGGCCATCGCGCGTTGCGCAAGCTAAGGATCACTCATGCGTCCGATATCGCTGATCACGGCGCTGCTCGTCGCCGCGGCGCTCTTCTACTGGTTCGAGCTGCGGCACCCCTCGGCCGAGGAGTCCGCGGCCGAGAGCGCCCGTTCGCGCGCCGCAGCGGGCGCCGCTTCCGCCCCGGCTGACCGGCCGCGGCCGCGAGGACGCGCCCGTGCCCGTGATGGTACTGCAGAGCCGGGCGCAGCGAGACGAGCGCGGCGGTGACCCTGCGCGGCCGGACGCAGGCGCGCCGCGATGTCGAGGTCGCCGCCGAGACCACGGGTCGCGTGATCTCCGAGCCGCTGCGCCAGGGCGCGGTCGTCGAGAAGGGCCAGGTGCTCTGCCGCCTCGAGCCGGGCGTACGCGACGCCGAGCTGGCCGAGGCCGAGGCGGCGCTGGCCGAGGCCGAGGCCGCGGCCGTCGGCGGCGACCCAGCTCGAACAGCGCGGCTACACCGCCGAGACGGCCGCCAAGGGCGAGCGCGCGCGGCTGCGCGCGGCGCAGGCGCGGCTCGACCGCGTGCGCTGGGACATCGCGCGGCTCGAGATCAAGGCGCCCTTCGGCGGCGTGCTCGAGAGCGACACGGCCGAGCTCGGCGAGCTCCTGGTCCCGGGCTACATCTGCGCCGACGTCGTCGATCTGAGCGAGATCAAGGTCGAGGCGTTCGTCTCGGAGCAGGAGGTCGACCATCTGAGGCTCGGCCAGGCGGCCGCAGGCACGCCTGATCAATGGCATGACGGCGTCGGGCGAGATCACCTTCATCAGCCGCGTGGCGGACGAGGCGACGCGCACCTACGAGGTCGAGGTGACGCTGCCGAACCCCGAGCGCAGCATCCGCGCCGGCATGACGACCGAGCTGACCGTCGCGCTGCCGCCGCAGACGGCGCACCTCGTGCCGCAATCGGCGCTGACGCTGGACGATGAAGGCCGGCTGGGCGTGCGTACCGCCGAGGACGGCCGCGTCGAGTTCCATCCCGTCACCATCCTGCGCGACGCGCCGGGCGGCATCTGGGTCTCGGGGCTGCCGGACCGAGGCCGACATCATCGTCGTCGGCCAGGAGTTCGTCGCGCGAGGGCCGGCGCGTCGCCGCGACCCGCCGTGCGATCCGCCCGTACGCGCTGGACCAGCTGCAATGACGGGCCTCGTCACCTGGTGCACCGAGCGCGCGCGGATGGTGCTGGCGCTGATCCTCGTCTCGGTCGCGGCGGGGCTGGTCAGCTATTTCACCCTGCCCAAGGAGGGCGCGCCCAACATCGACATCCCCGTGCTCTACATCTCGGTGCCGCTGCCGGGCGTGTCGGCGACGGATGCCGAGCGCCTGCTGGTCAAGCCGCTCGAGACCGAGATGCGCGGCCTCGACGGGCTGAAACAGATGACGGGCGTCGCCTCCGAGAGCCATGCCGGCCTGCTGCTGGAGTTCGAGTTCGGCTGGGACAAGCAGGCGACGCTGGCCGACGTCCGCGACAAGCTCGACCAGGCGCAGGCCGACTTCCCGACCGATGCCGAGCAGCCGACGATCTCGGAGGTCAACCTCTCCGAGTTCCCCGTCCTGGTCGTCTCGCTGTCGGGCGAGGTGCCCGAGCGCACGCTCTTGCGGCTGGCCAAGGATCTCGGCCGCGCCGTCGAGAGCGACGCGCGCGTGCTCGAGGCCAAGCTGACGGGCCACCGCGAGGAGATGCTCGAGGTCCTGATCGACCCGCTGCGGCTCGACGCCCTCAACGTCACGGCGCAGGAAGTGCTGACCGTCGTCCAGCGCAACAACCAGCTGGTCGCCGCCGGCAGCGTCGAGAGCGACACGGCCGACCTTCGCGGTCAAGGTGCCCGGCGCCTTCGAGACCGCGGCCGACGTCTACGATCTGCCCGTCAAGGTCAGCGGCGACCGCGTGGTGCGCCTGAGCGACGTCGCCGACATCCGCCGCACCTTCGAGGATTCGACCGGCGAGGCGCGCTACAACGGCCGCAAGTCGATCTCGCTGCAGGTCTCCAAGCGCATCGGCGAGAACATCATCGAGACGGTCGACGCCGCCCGCGCCATCGTCGCGGCCGAGGTCGCGAAATGGCCCGAGCCGCTGCAGCGCGCCGTCACCGTCGACTTCTCGATGGACGAGTCGCGCAACGTCAAGGACATGGTCGGCCAGCTCGAGGGCTCGGTCATCACCGCCATCCTGATGGTGATGATGGTCGTGCTGGCGACGCTGGGCTTCCGCTCGGCGGTGCTGGTCGGCATCTCGATCCCCTGCTCGTTCCTGCTCAGCTTCGCGCTGATGTCGGCCTTCGGCCTGCCGATCAACAACATGGTGATGTTCGGCCTGATCCTGGCCGTCGGCATGCTGGTCGACGGCGGCATCGTCGTCGTGGAATACGCCGACAAGCAGATCCAGGCCGGGACCGGGCCGATGCGCGCCTATGGCGCGGCCGCCAAGCGCATGTTCTGGCCGATCGTCTCGTCGACGGCGACGACGCTCTGCGCTTTCCTGCCCATGCTGCTCTGGCCCGGCATGCCCGGCCAGTTCATGGGCCAGCTGCCGATCACGCTGATCTTCGTGCTCTCGGCCTCGCTGATCGTCGCGCTGATCTACGTGCCCGTGCTCGGCGGCGTCGCCGGCCGGATCAGCCGGGCCCTGTCCGGCCTGCTGCCCCGCAGGCGCCGGCGGCCGCCGGCGATCGCCTCCGGATACCGGCGGACGTTCTTCGGCCGGCTGATCGCGTTGATCGCGCTCAACCCCGCGGGGCCGTTCCTGGCGATCGCGGCGGCCGTGGCCTTCATGGCCGGCACCGTCGTCTACTACGGCGCCCACAACCAGGGCGTCGAGTTCTTCGTCAAGACCGAGCCCGAGCGCGCCATCGTCTATGTGCGCGCGCGGGGCAACATCTCGCTGGCCGAGGCCGACCGCATGGTGCGTGCGGTCGAGCAGCGCCTGCAGGGCGTCGAGGGCCTCGACTCCGTCTTTGCCTTCTCCGGCGGCGGCGGGCTGGCCAACAAGGGCGGCAACGAGGGGCCGACCGATTCCATCGGGCAGGTGCAGATCGAGCTCGCTCCCTGGGGGCAGCGCCCGCCGGGCGACGAGGTGCTGGCCGAGATCGAGCGGCGCATCGCCGGCCTGCCGGGCTTTGTTGCCGAGCTGGCCCGCCAGGAGAGCGGACCGCAGCAGGGCAAGCCGCTGCAGCTCGAGCTGCAATCGCCGAGCTGGCAGGACCTGCACCGCGCCGCCGAAATCGCCCGGGCCCGCTTCGAGGCGACCCCCGGCCTCGTCGACATCGACGACACGCGGCCGCTGCCCGGCATCGACTGGGAGATCACCGTCGACCGGGCGACGGCCGGCCGCTATGGCGCCGACGTCGCGACGGTCGGGCCGATGGTGCAACTGGTGACGCGCGGAGCGATGCTCGGCACCTACCGGCCGGACGACAGCGACGACGAGATCGACATCCGCATGCGCTTCCCCGCGCAGGACCGCCTGCTCTCGACGCTCGACAGCCTCAAGGTGCCGACCGAGCGCGGCCTCGTGCCGCTCTCGGCCTTCATTGAGCGCGAGCCGGTGCCGCAGCTCGACCAGATCAACCGCCGCGACGCCGAGCGCTTCTTCCTCGTGCGGGCCGATGTGGGCGACGGCGTGTCCGACATCGCCAAGATCGAGGAGCTCGAGGACTGGATTGCCACCGAGAACCCGTTCCCCGCCTCCGTCCAGGCGAATTTCACCGGTGACCGCGAGGAGCAGGAGAAGAGCCAGTCCTTCCTGATGTACGCCTTCGCCGGCGCGCTGGGGCTGATGTTCGTCATCCTGCTGGCGCAGTTCAATTCGCTGTACAACTCGGTGCTGGTGCTCTCGGCCGTCGTCATGTCGGCGACGGGCGTGCTGATCGGCATGCTGGTCATGGGGCAGCCCTTCTCGATCATCATGACGGGGACGGGCATCGTCGCGCTCGCCGGTATCGTCGTGAACAACAACATTGTGCTGATCGACACTTTCCAGGAGTTCTCTTGCCAGATGCGCCCGCTGGAGGCGATCGTGCGCACCGCCGAGCAGCGCATCCGCCCGGTCCTGCTGACGACGATCACGACCATGGCGGGCCTCTTCCCGATGATGTTCGCCACCAGCCTCGACTTCGGCACGGGCCGCATCATGGTCGGCGCGCCGACGGCGCTGTGGTGGACGCAGCTCGCGACCGCCGTCGTCTTCGGCCTGGGCATCGCCACCGTGCTGACGCTGGTCGTCACCCCCGCGGCGCTTGCGGCGCGGATCTGGCTCAGCCGCGGCGTCGCCGCGCTGGCCGGCATCGTCTCCGGGCGGCGGTGCCGCCAGCCGCGCCGACCGCCGGCTCGCCCGCGAGTTCCGGCGCCAATCCGCCGCCGACCTCCTGTGGGCAGAGCCCGCCCCCCGGCCCCGCCCAAGCATCATCAGGGCCGCGGAGTGACGGGTGATGTCTGAGCGACCCCAGGATCGCCCCGGGATCGCCCCGGGATTGTCAAAGGCCCGGGCCGCTCGGTGCCCCGTCGGCTATTCTGCCGTCGACCGCTACCGACCGCGGCCCGCAAGCTAACCGGCCGCGGGGACCGCGGCAGAAGCTTCCGCTGCCGAATGGCCCTTGGGCTCGTTCGCGGCGGCTCGTTCGCGGCGCTGGCTGCGGCACCCCAGCGCCGGAAAGCTCACTTGAAGTAGCCGACGCCGCAGACCTGATCGGCCACCCTGGTGACGAAGGCGACCTTCCAGCTCGGCGCGACCTCGCCCGGGCGCGCCTGCGCGTACTCGACCGTGTGCACCTCGCCCTCGACCGCCACCCGGTAGATTTCCTGGCCTGTCTCGCGCCCGCCCTTGTCCCTCAGATCGCGCAGGCTCAGCCCCAGAAGGGTCGCATGGGCGCCATTCGCCGTGAGCATGCCGTCCTCGCCGCCGCAGAAGACGTAGAGATCCTTGTCCCGGAACCTCGGGTCGCCGGCGTTGAAGGCGGCGAGCGCCGCCGCCTCGTCGCCCCTGATGGCCTCGACGGCGCGCTGCAGCATGGCCTGAGCTTCCTCGGGCGTTCCGCGTTCGACAGCGAAGCTGGCGGTGACAGTGAGCGCCGCGATGGTCGAGAAAAACAACGTACGCATCGTCCCCTCCTCTCGGAATGGATCTCGCGCCAAAGCTCGGTGTGAGGCGATCATCGTACGCCCTTTCGTCCAGAACGCCAAAGGCTGATGCTTCCCCGCCGTTGAAACCGGGTTGCCCGAGCGACCCCACGACCTGGGGGGCGGGCGCTGGAGCGCTTACCTGAGCGATCGTCGAAATCGGTGAAGTGGCCAAATCTTAAGGGGGGAGGGCAGATAAGGCGGAACCACGGCCCGTCTAACGGCGCACGAACCGCGCGGCGAAGAATCCGTCGACGCCGCCGAAATCGGCCCACTGGTCGGGCCGGGTCCGCAGCCGGCCGTCGACGACGAACTCGGGCGGGATCGCATCCTCCGGCGCGATCGGCGCGGGCGCAGCCTCTGGCGTGCGCGCCAGGAAGGCGTCGGCATGCGCCTCGCCCTCCTCGCGGAACAGCGAGCAGGTGCAGAAGACCAGCGCGCCGCCGGGCGCGAGCCAAGTAAAAGGCGCGGTCGAGCAGCCGCGCGCTGCAGCACCGCCAGTTCGGCCAGACCCGAGCCGTCGGCGCGGTGCGGCAGGTCGGGATGGCGCCGGATCGTGCCCGTCGCCGTGCAGGGCGCGTCGAGCAGCATGGCGTCGAAGGGCGCCTCGGGCGTCCATTCCAGCGCGTCGGCGACCACGGTCTCGGCCGCCAGGCCGGTGCGGCGCAGGTTGTCGCCCAGCCGCTGCATCCGCGCCTCGGAGATGTCGAGCGCGGTGACGCGGGCGCCGGCGGCGGCGAGCTGCATCGTCTTGCCGCCGGGTGCGGCGCAGAGGTCGAGCACGCGCTGGCCCCGCGGCTCGGCGACCAGCCGCGCGGGCAGGGCGGCGGCGGCGTCCTGCACCCACCAGGCGCCCGCGGCATAGCCCGGCTGCGCCGAGAGCTGTGGCCGGTCCGCCAGCCGCAAGCTGCCGGCCGGCAGCAGCCGCGCGCCCAGTTCGCTCGCCAGCGCCTCGGCGTCGGCCGGGCGGGCTTGGGCGTAAGGTCGTGCGGCGCCGTCGCCAGATGCGCCCGAGCGATGGCGCGGGCGGTCTCGGCGCCCCAGTCGCGGGCCAGCAGCTCGGCCAGCCAACCGGTATGGTTCAGCGTGGCCGCGTCCTGGTCCGCGACGATGGCGGCGCCGCCCTCGGCCAGCCGCCGGCCGACGGCGTTGACCAGGCCCGCCAGGCGCGCCGTCGGCTTGGCCCCTTGGGCGAGGCGGACGGCGAGGTCGACCGCGGCATGCGGCGGCGTGCCGGCGAAGAGGAGCTCGGTCGCCATCAGGCGCAGGATCTGCCGCCCCGGCCCCGGCGGCGGGCGATCGACGAACCGGGCGAGCGCGTCGTCGACCTGGCCGAGCCGGCGCAGCGCCAGATCGGCGAGCCCGCGCGCCTCTGCGCGCTCGGGGCCGGAGCCGCCCTGCTCGTCCAGCATGCGCCGCGGCCAGCACCTCGTCGAGCAGCCGCAGCGCCGCGCGCCGCGCGCCGAGGCCCGGGACGTCGGCCGGGCGCGACGGCTTGGCGCTCGGCCCGGCGTTCCGGCCGGCGCGTCGCCCGCATCAGGCGGCTCTCGCCGGCCACGGGCCCGTCCTGCCCTGGCCCTGGTTCGGCCCCGGCCCTGGCGGGTGTTCGGCGCGCCCCAGCGGCGCGGGGCCGCCTCGGCCAAGGCCGGGTTCGGTCGCGGGTCGGCGCCGTGCCGCCGATGCCCATCTCGGCCGCCTGGCGCTTCAGCGCCTCGATGCGGTTGGCCGGGTTCGGGTGCGTCGAGAACAAATTGTCCATCCGCGCGCCCGAGAGCGGGTTGACGATGAAGAGATGCGCCGATGCCGGGTCGCGCTCGGCTGTCGGCATCTCGACGCGGCGCGCCATGGCCGAGATCTTGCCCAGCGCCGAGGCGAGCCACAGCGGGTTGCCGCAGATCTCGCCGCCCATCCGGTCGGCCGAGTACTCGCGCGTCCGGCTGATCGTCATCTGGATCAGCATGGCGGCCAAGGGCGCCAGGATCACCGACAGCAGCAGGCCGATGATGCCGAGGCCCCCGCGGTCGCGGTCGCCGCCCATGCCGCCGAAGAAGAAGCCGAACTGCGCCAGCATCGAGATCGCGCCCGCCACCGTCGCCGCCACCGTCATGATCAGCGTGTCGCGGTTCTTCACATGCGCCAGCTCGTGCGCCATCACGCCGGCCAGCTCCTCGCGCGAAAGCGAGCGGATCAGCCCCGTCGTCGCCGCCACGGCGGCGTTCTCCGGGTTGCGCCCCGTCGCGAAGGCGTTCGGCTGGTCGCTCTCGATGATGTAGACGCCCGGCATCGGCAGCTCGGCCTTGCGCGCCAGCTCCTCGATCAGGCCGTGGAACTCGGGCGCCGAGGCCCGCGTCACCGGCCGCGCCCGGTGCACGCGCAGCGCCAGCTTGTCCGAGTTCCAATAGGCGTAGGCGTTGGTGCCGACCGCGAAGACCAGCGCGATCAGCGCGCCGCCCGTGCCGCCGATCAGATAGCCGACGCCCAGGAACAGCGCCGTCATGGCGGCCAGCAGCATGCCCGTCTTGACGATGTTCATCTTGTCCCCTTTGCAGGAAAACCCCCGCGCCCTACCTTCTGCGCGGGCCTTGCCGAGGTATATATGTCGGAAGCGAAACCCCTTGAAGATCTGCCCGCCGGCCGCGCGTCGCGCGCTGGCCGAGGCCGAGGAGCGCCGGCGCGCCGAGCCGCCGCTGAACCTGCCCCCCGAGCGCGGCGGCCGCAAGGGCCCCGAGCCCGTCGCGCTATGGCGACTGGGAGAAGAACGGCCTCGCCGTCGATTTTTGAGGCGGCCGAACGGGCGGAGTCGGGCCCATGCGAGGCGTCCACGCGTAGACGCTTTTCAAGCGTCTGAATATGCTAGCTATTCTTCGCGTGTCCCGTTTTGGGGCGGCGCTCGACGTTCGATCGGCGAGCGGAGGAAGCGATTTTGGCGCGCCCTGAGCGACCTGGCGCTTCCGCCGGTATGCCGGTCCGAAACCGCCGTCCTGCCGCCCTCGTCCGAGGCCCGGAAAGACCCCATCTGAGACTCTCCTGTACATGCCACGAATGACCGATCCGATCTATCCGTTGCTCTCGCCGCCAAAAGCCAAGACAGAACTTGCGGCGTGAGCCACGGGCACAATCACATAAAATTCGTGTGCCCCATCCCCCTCTAAATCGGCTCAGTTGCAGACGACCTCCCCCAGTCCGATGCTGTCATAGGCTCCCGGCAACGCGCTGCGCCCGGACATCGGGAAATGGATCTCGGTCAGCGCCGCCCGCGCGCCGCAGAACATCTTGCAGGCGTCGAACGGCGCCGCAAGCAGCACCACCTCGCCGCCCTGCGGCACCAGCGTCAGCTGGCAGCCTTCCACGCTGCCCACGTATCCCGTCGCGGTCCGCTGCGCCCCGCGCACTTCGACGCTGCAACTGTGGCCCCCACCCTGAATCGAAAGAACCTCGAAGTCGGCGGCGCCGCCGCGATCACGGACGACCAGGGAATTGGCTCCGCCACGGGCGCAGTAGAGGCCTGTCACGCCCCCGGAGGCCACCGGCGCCGGGCCGCCCCCGCCGGATTGCAGCTCGGCAAGGCGCCGCAGCATCCGGTCGTTGAGGCAGGCGGCGTTGCTGCCGCAGGCGTCACGCTGGCCAATCCAGGCGACCTGCGCCGCCTTGATCTGCTGGCGTCCGGCCGGCGAGGCGGCGGCGCGCGCCGCGCCGTAGGCCGCCGCGAGCTGGCTGTCGAGCTGCGACAGCTCCACCGAGGCGCAGATGGCGTGCTCGGTCGGCGTGCCGGCCCTGGCGCAATCGAAGCTCGGCGGCCCGGCCCTCCCCTGCGATGCAATCAACAGGGCAGAGGCCAGCACCGCAATGAAAATCAGTTTCATGCTATTTCTCCGTTCGCTGGCGTTAATACGCCGAAGGCTAGCCATTGAGACACGGTTCCCGCAATGCTGACATCAGTCTAATGACCGGAGTTCCGCACTACAGACCTCCTACAGCGCCAGCTATCGCGCAGGAACGGGACGGGACTGATCTGCCTCCCATCACCCACGTGACACCCTTGCCCCTGCGCCCGCGTTGCGCTTGCAAAGCGGCTCGCTATGTTCCAGAGGGTGCCGCGGGGCTTGCGAGGTATTGTCATGGATGGTGGAAAATTGAACGCGATGGAGCGGCCGACGGTCGACGTCTCGGTCCGCGAGGCGTTCGGGATCGACACGGACATGGTCGTGAAGGGCTTTGCCGAGCCGACCGAGCGGGTGCCGGCCTTTGACGACGCCTATCGCTTCGACCGGGACACGACGCTCGCCATCCTCGCCGGCTTCGCCCACAACCGGCGCGTCATGATCCAGGGCTATCACGGCACCGGCAAGTCGACGCATATCGAGCAGGTGGCGGCGCGCCTCAACTGGCAGTGCGTGCGCGTCAACCTCGACAGCCACATCAGCCGCATCGACCTGATCGGCAAGGACGCGATCAAGCTGAAGGACGGCGTGCAGGTCACCGAGTTCCAGGAGGGCATCCTGCCCTGGGCGCTGCGCACGCCGACGGCCATCGTCTTCGACGAGTACGATGCCGGGCGGCCCGGACGTGATGTTCGTCATCCAGCGCGTGCTCGAGGTCGACGGCAAGCTGACGCTGCTCGACCAGAACCAGGTGATCCACCCGCACCCCTCGTTCCGGCTGTTCGCCACGGCGAACACCGTGGGGCTGGGCGACACGACGGGCCTCTACCACGGCACGCAGCAGATCAACCAGGGCCAGATG
This sequence comes from uncultured Alphaproteobacteria bacterium, assembly GCA_963822985.1. Classification (GTDB taxonomy): domain Bacteria; phylum Pseudomonadota; class Alphaproteobacteria; order Rhodobacterales; family Rhodobacteraceae; genus Thermohalobaculum. Next base: position 97,288 of record CAWGJU010000011.1, read on the forward strand.
GACCGCTGGTCGATCGTCACCACGCTGAACTACCTGGCCGCACGCCGCCGAGACGGAAATCGTGCTGGCCAAGGCGCCCGAGTACCGCAACGGGCGGGAGAAGATCATCCGCCAGATGGTCACGGTGGCCGAGCTCAGCCGCAACGCCTTCATGAACGGCGATATCTCCACCGTCATGTCGCCGCGCACGGTCATCACCTGGGCGCAGAACGCGGAGATCTTCGGGCGCGACTACGGCTTTGCGTTCCGCCTGACGTTCCTCAACAAATGCGACGAGCTCGAGCGCGAGACGGTGGCCGAGATCTATCAGAAGTGCTTCGGCGAGGAGCTGCCCGAGAGCGCCGCGTCCGTCAGCCTGGGGTGAGGCCGCGCCGCGAGGCCCCCAGCGAGGCCCTATGAACAAGAAGATCGAGAACCCGTCAGATCCGTTCAAGAAGGCGCTGGGCGAGGCGACGCGCGCGCTCGCCGGCAGCGAGGAGATCGAGGTCACCTATTCGGCCGACCCGCCCGGGCGAACGAATGCCGGCTTCCGCCTGCCGCAGGTCAGCCGCCGGCTGACGCGCCAGGAAGTGCTGCTGGCGCGCGGCACGGCCGACGCCTACGCGCTGCGCGAGCGCTTTCACAACGTCGACACGAACGCCCGCTACTGCCCGCCCGGCGAGACGGCGCGCGAGATCTTCGACGCGCTCGAGACGGCGCGCTGCGAGGCGATCGGCGCCCGCGCCATGCCGGGCGTGGCCGACAATCTCGACGCCAAGCTGGCGAGCATCGCCGAGAAGCAGGGCTATGCCGGCATGCGCACCACGACTGACGCGCCCATGCACGAGGCCGCGGCCCTGATGCTGCGCAAGGCGGTGACCGGACGGGCGCTGCCCAAGGGCTCGGAGCATCTCGTCGAGATCTGGCAGGATTTCTTCGACCAGCACCTTGGCGGCAGCCTCGACGACATCGGCGCGACGCTGGAGGACCAGGCGGCCTTCGCGCGGCGCGCCCGCCAGATCATCGACGAGCTTGGCTATGGCGACCAGCTGGGCGACGACCCGGACCGCGAGGACCAGGAGGACCTGGACAGCGAGTCCGAGGACACGCAGGACCAGGAGAGCCAGGAAGGCGAGCAGGGCGGCGACGACGAGGGCCAGGAGGACGAGTACCTGCCCGACGACATGCGCGGCGAGCAGGAGGACTCGAGCCAGACCGAGGTGTCGCTCGACGAGTCCGATGCCGAGATGGACGAGATGGAGGCCGTCGAGGCCGACGACGCCATGCCGCCCTCCGAGCGCAAGGAGCCGGGCTCGGTCTCGGACGCCGACCCGCACTACAAGGTCTATTCGCAGAAGTTCGACGAGGTGGTGTCGGCCGAGGAGCTAAGCGACGCGGACGAGCTCGAGCGGCTGCGCGCCTATCTAGACAAGCAGCTCGAGCCGCTGAAGGGCGCCGTCTCGCGGCTGGCCAACCGGCTGCAGCGGCGGCTGCAGGCGCAGCAGTCGCGCAGCTGGGAGTTCGACCGCGAGGAGGGGATGCTGGACGCCGGCCGGCTGGCCCGCGTGGTGGTGAACCCGACGACGCCGCTGAGCTTCAAGGTCGAGAAGGACACCGAGTTCCGCGATACGGTGGTGTCGCTGCTGATCGACAATTCCGGCTCGATGCGGGGGCGGCCGATCTCCATTGCCGCCATCTCGGCCGACGTGCTGGCCCGCACGCTCGAGCGCTGCCAGGTCAAGGTCGAGATCCTGGGCTTCACCACGCGGGCCTGGAAGGGCGGCGAGGCGCGCGAGGACTGGCTGGCGCATGGCCGGCCGGTGAACCCGGGGCGGCTGAACGATCTGCGCCACATCATCTACAAGGACGCGGACGCGCCCTGGCGGCGCACGCGCAACAACCTCGGCCTGATGATGCGCGAGGGATTGCTGAAGGAGAATATCGACGGCGAGGCGCTGGAATGGGCCTATCGGCGGCTCGTGCACCGGCCCGAGGCGCGGCGCATCCTGATGGTGATCTCGGACGGCGCGCCGGTCGACGATTCCACGCTGTCGGTGAATGCCTCGAACTATCTCGAGCGGCATCTGCGCGACGTCATCGCCATGATCGAGCGGCGGCGCGGCGTCGAGCTGGTCGCCATCGGCATCGGCCACGACGTGACGCGCTATTACCAACGCGCCGTGACGATCACCGACGCCGAGCAGCTGGCCGGCGCCCTGACCGAGCAGCTGGCGGCGTTGTTCGACACCAACCCGCGCGCCCGGAGCCGCGCGCAGAAGCGCTTCGGGCGGCGCGCGGCCTGACGGCCGGCGGAACGCCGGGGCGTCCGGCGCGTCATCAACACCCCAGCAGCGCGGAGGATCGGCCATGCCCACGCTTTTCATCACTGGTGCATCCTCGGGGATCGGCGCGGCGACGGCGCGCGCCGCGGTCGCCGAGGGGTGGAACGTCGGCCTGTTGGCGCGCAGTGCCGACAAGCTGTCGGCGCTGGCCGGGGAACTGGGCGAGGCGGCGCTGGCCCTGCCGGGCGACGCGACTGATCTGGGGCAGCAGGAGGGCGCGATGGCCCGTCTGGTGGAGCGCTTCGGCGGGCTCGACGCGGCCTTCGCCAATGCCGGCATGGGGCTGCAGCGTCCGGGCATCGAGGAAGGCGATCCGGCGGAATGGCGGCGGCTGGTCGACCTGAACGTCATGGCGGTGCTCTACACAGCCCGCGTCGCCTTTCCCGAGCTGCGCAAAACGCGCGGCCATCTGGTGATGACCGGCTCGGCGGCGGGGCGCAGGCACATCAAGGGGTCGATCTACGGCGCCACCAAATGGTTCGTGCACGGGCTGGCCGGCAACCTGGCCGACCAGATGCGCGAATGGGGCGGGCGCTGCGCGGTCATCTCGCCCGGTATGGTCAACACCGGCTTCTTCGACGAGGCCAAGCCCGAGAAGCTGCAGCCGGAGGACATCGCCGGCGCCGTGATGTTCGCGTTGCGGCAGGACCCGCGCGCCGATGTGCGCGAGATCCACGTCATGCCGACCGATTGAGGCACTTGGCATGCCCCGTCTCAATAGCGGCGGATGGCTGAGAGCACGAAGCAGAGTCCGGCGATGGCGAAGAGTTCGGCGGCCAGGGGCCATTCGAGCAGGGTTTGGATACCCGGGTCCCATAGTGCCGGGCTGATGTGCCGCTCGATCGCCGGTTGCAGCTGTTGCAGGCTGTTCGGCGACAGCCAGAACCACCATTCCCCGAGCGCGCTGAGCCTGAGGCCAGCTTCGCCCGAATTTGCGATATCGGATCCGAGAACGACAAACCCCAGCAACAGGAACGCAAGCCCGATAAATCGAAGCACGGCGCATCTCCCCCCTCTGCGCCCCTGTTCCCATTCTGCACCCTATGCGTCTCTGCACCGCACGGCAAGTCCGGGGCAAGTCTGGGCAAGCGTTGAGTGGAAGGTCCGCGCCAGATCGGCATGATTGCCGAGAAGCGAGGAGAGACCATGACGAGACGACCGCGCCGGAACCACAGCCCGGCCTTCAAGGCGAAGGTGGCCTTGGCCGGCATCCAGGGCGAGAAGACGCTGGCCGAGCTGGCTCAGCAATTCGACGTGCATCCGAACCAGATCTCGCAGTGGCGTACGCAGCTGCTCGAGCGCGCGTCGCGGGTCTTCGGTGATGCAGCGAAGAGCGAAGCGGCTGCGGCCGTGGACGTCAAGACGCTGCACTCGAAAATCGGCGAGCTGACGCTCGAGAACGATTTTTTATCCGGCGCGCTCGGGCCGAGGCCGGTCTGTTGGCGAGCGCAAGGCGATGATCGACCGGGCCCACCGGCTCGGCGTTGGCCGTCAGGCGAAGGCGCTCGGGATCAGCCGGGGCGGCGTCTGTACCTGGCGCGCCCGACTTCGGACACCGATCTGGTGCTGATGCGGCGGAATCGACGAGCTGCACCTCGATTATCCCTTCGCCGGCAGCCGGATGCTGCAGGGCCTGCTGAAGGCGGAAGGCCATGAGGTCGGCCGTCTCCATGTCCCGACGCTGATGAAGAAGATGGGCATCGAGGCGCTCTATCGCCGCCCGTTCGTCATTGTCGCTCGGACCAATGGCGCGCCAATGGCTCACCGTCGAAGCCGGCCCCTGGACACAAGGTCTACCCCTACCTGCTGCGAAACATGGCGGTGACCCGGCTGAAACCAGGTCTACAGTTCGAGCTCGGATATGGTCCCCTTGAGACCGAGAAGCAGGCGGCCATTGGCGCTGCCGGGATCGTACACCCCGTCGCGATCGGCGATCAGGCAGCCGCGCAGCCCGCAAATGTCCAGCAGGGGATACCAATCGGAGCAGTTGCGCGCGAGCCGCGTCACGTCGATCGACAGGATCAGCCCGACCTCGCTGAGCCCAACCCGGCCGACGAGTTCCGGTGTAAGCCGCTGCGCCCGGCGGCAGACGCGCCGCTCAGGCCGAGATCAGCGTCGATCACGTCGATATCGGCCTCATGCCATCCGAGTTCGCGGGCGCGCTGGCGCGTACTGGAGCCGCAGGCTCTCCTGATTGCTCACGACCTGGTGCGGCATCGACTGCCGGATGTAGACGACCGCCCTGCGCTCCAGATGCGCCGAGGTGACCAGTTCGGACTTTTCGGAAGCCGTCCGCCAGAACAGCGGCGACGTCCTCGACGATCTGACGGCGCAGCACCAGCGGTGTCCAAAGATCTTTTTGTGTATTGCTCATGACCATCGATACAATTTACCACAGAGATGAGATCAGCCTACGCATCGATACACAAATTGATACGAATAGTCGACGGCTCTTGACACTCCGTCGCCGCCATCGGAATGACTAGACTTACTCCAATACGTTTACTCGATCTGATAGGAAGGCGGGAAGTTGCCGCCTCGATGGGTCAAACGGCGAAAGCGCGGAACGATCGTCCGCACAGCGGATGCCGCGGGTCGAGAGCCCTGATCTCCTCGACCAAGGATTCGTCAGGCTCACCAGAGGAAATTTCCCTGAACCAATTCGAACAGCTAGCTAGCCGAGTTGCGCCGCCGAGATCGCCACCGCCGCGCCCGTGCTGCTCGTCGGCCAGATGAACTTCCCAGGTTCCAGCCGCTTTGCGTAGGGCGCAATCCTCAGCCGCGCGCTGGCAGCGACACAGGCCGCGCGGCGGCTTCCGGGGGCGCAAAGCGCCGGGCGTTGGCGAGCGCGGGGATCTTGCGGCGGGCATCCGCGACCAGCGAGAGGTCGAGATCGACCAGCGTCACGCCGACGCCCTCGCCGGCATCGGCCAGGACGCGGCCCCACGGGTCGATGGCCAGCGAGTGGCCATAGGTCTCGCGCGGCCGGCCGGCCGTCGCGGCATGCGTGCCCCATTGCGCGGCGGCGAGCACGAAGCAGCCGGTCTCGATGGCGCGGGCGCGCAGCAGCACCTCCCAATGCGCGCGGCCCGTCGGCACGGTGAAGGCCGAGGGCACCGTCAGCACCTCCGCCCCCGCCTCGGCCAGCGCCCGGTAGAGCGCCGGGAAGCGCATGTCGTAGCAGGTGGTCAGCCCCAGCCTCGCGCCGTCCAGATCGGCGCCCGTCTCGGCCAGCACGGCGCGGTCGCCCGGGCGATAGCCGGCCAATTCGCGATAGCGCTCTTCGCCGCCGAGCTCGACGTCGAACATGTGGATCTTGTCATAGCGCGCGGCGATCTCGCCCTGTCGGCGAGACCAGGAACTGCCGGTTGACGAACCGGCCCTCCGGGTCGTCCGACAAAAGCGCCAGCGAGCCGATCGAGAGCCAGACGCCCGTCTCGGCCGCCACCTCGCGCAGGCGCGCCAGCGTGCGGTCGTCCTCCTCCCGCGCCAGGACCTCGCGCTGGCGGGCCCGGCTGGTCGAGACGATGTTGGTGACCTCGGGCGTGAGCACCAGCCGGGCGCCGGCATCCGCCGCCTCGCGCACCAGCCGCTCGGTCCCGGGCAGGTTCGCCGCCGGATCGTCCGAGGCGCAGAGCTGGACCAGCGCCGCTCGCATCAGCCCGCCCGCATCAGGCCAGCAGCGCGTCGAGCTTGCCCGCTTGCTCGAGCGCGTAGAGGTCGTCCGAGCCGCCGACATGCGTCTCGCCGATGAAGATCTGCGGCACGGTGTAGCGGCCGTTGGCCCGCGCGATCATCTCGCCGCGAGCCTCGCTGGTCGCCCATGACGTCGATCTCGCGAAAGGCGGCGCCCTTCTGCTCGAGCAGCCGCTTGGCCCGGAGGCAATAGGGGCAGATCGGCGTGGTGTAGATCTCAATCGGCTTCGGCATTCGTTCGTAGATCCTCGGAGTCAACGCTCGGCCGTACATAGGCAAACTCGTCGCGCACCACCAGAGCCAGGACCAGCACGTCGACGCCGCGCGCGCCGCCCGCCAAGGCGAGCCGCGCCGCCGCGTTCAGCGTGGCGCCCGTGGTCAGCACATCATCAACCAGCAGCACGCGCGCGCCCGCCAGCCGCGCCGCCTCCGGGCCGAGGCAGAGCGCGCCCTCCAGATTGGCGGCGCGCGCGGCGCGGTCCTTGCCGTCCTGGCTCTGCGTCCGCCGGGGCCGGAGCAGCAGGCGCGGCGCATAGGCCGCGGGCTTGCCGGCGGCGCGACCCAGCCAGCGGGCGAGCTCGGCCGACTGGTTGGCGCGCCGCTTCAGCCGCCGCGTCCAATGCAACGGCACGGGCGCGATCAGGTCGGCCGCCTCGACCAGGTCGCGCCCGGCGCGCAACGCCCAGGCGCCCAGCATCGGCACCGTGTCCAGCCGATCGCCATGCTTCAGCCCCAGCACCAGTCGGCGCCCCGGCCCGTCGTAGCGGAAGGCGGCGCGCCCGCAATTCCAGGCCGGCGGGTGGCGCAGGCACTCCTCGCAGACGGGATCGGGGTCGTCGGGCGCCAGCCCCGGGATCGGCCGGCTGCAGTGCCGGCAACCGCGCGCGTCGAGGAAGGCGATGTCGCGCCAGCAATCGGCGCAGAGCGTGCGCGCCGCGCCCGTCTCGGCGCCGCAGGTCGGGCAGACGGGCGGGAACAGCGTCTCGCGGATCGCGGCGACGGCGGATCGTACGGCCAGACGCATGCGCGCCCTCCTCTCGTTCCCCGTCCGACTTACCTCTATATGCAGGTACATGAACCGGCAAGACACCAAGCCGCAAAGGCTGTTCGACGGCCATCTGCTGCCCGCCCGGCGCGACCGTGCCGCGCACGCTCGGCTTTGGCGGCGGCGCCGATTTCCTGCACCGCGAGGTCGCGGCGACTGGTTGCGGAGCGGATGGCGGAGGTGACGCGCGCCTTCGACGACGCGGCGGTGGTCGGCTCGGGCGGCGGCGTCTATGCCGTGGCGCTGGCGGGCCGGGTGCCGGCCGAGCGCATTGTGCAGATCGAGAGCTCGCCCGCGCGGGCCGCGGCGGCCGGGATGCCGTCGGTCGGCGCCATCGATCCGCTGCCGCTGTCGGAGGCCAGCGTCGACCTTGTCGTCTCCGGGCTCGAGCTGCACTGGGCCGAGGACCCGGTCGGCTTGCTGGTGCAGATGCGCCGCGCGCTCCGGCCGGACGGGCTGTTGATCGCCGCGCTGTTCGGAGGGCGGACGCTGCACGAGCTGCGCACGGCGCTGGCCGAGGCCGAGGTCGAGACGACAGGCGGCCTCAGCCCGCGCGTGGCGCCGATGGGCGAGATCCGCGAGCTGGGGGCGCTGCTGCAGCGGGCGGGCCTTGCCATGCCCGTCGCCGATGCCGAGCGCTTCGAGGTCAGCTATGCGAGCCCGCTCGACCTGATGCGCGAGCTGCGCGCCATGGGCGAGACGAACATCCTGGCTGGGCGTCGCCGGGCGCCGCTGCGCCGCGCGACCCTGGCGCGGGCCTGCGAGATCTACGCCGCGGCGCTTTCCCCGCGCCGGGCGGGCGGGTTGCGGCGACCTTCGAGGTGGTGTTCCTGACCGGCTGGGCGCCGGCTGAGGGTCAGCCCCAAGCCGCTCCGGCCCGGCTCGGCGGCGGCCCGGCTGGCGGATGCGCTCGGCACGGTGGAGAGCAGCGCCGGCGTGCCGACCGGCCAATGGCGCCGCGCACCGGACGACGCGGATCGCTAGAGCAACTACAAAGCGGATCGCCTCGCCCGCGGGCCGTGGTCGTTCCCGCACAAGCGAGCGCGCAGCGCGCCATCGGTCGAGCGCCGCGGCGAACACGATCTGCCGGTTCCGCAGCGCCCGTCGGGCCTGGCGGCCAACGTCTTCCACGTCGACCTTGTGGCGATCGCGCACAATATGCGTCAGGCCACGGCGCTCGGCTCCGCCCGAGCGGCATGCGGCCGCCGACGCAGGACGGCAGGCCAAGGCAGGGCCTACCCGGCCGCCCGGCAAATCATCGCGCCAAGCCGAATGACCCCACTCGCACTTATCTCGCAGAGGTATTGCGGTAATCTGCCGGGCAAGCCGCTTGGATCCCCGCTCGTCCCTGAAGTTCCGGCCGATGGGGCCGCCCAGCAGTCGCCAACCCGGAGCCGATCGATGTCTCGCAAGTTCAACCAGCCGCTCGGCGGCAACGAGATGCCTCGCTTCGGCGGCCCGGCGACGATGATGCGGCTGCCCCGGCGCCCGACGACGCGCCGGGCTCGACGCCTGCTTCGTCGGCGTGCCCCATGGACATCGGCACCTCGAACCGGCCGGGCACGCGGCTGGGGCCGCGGCAGATCCGCGACGAGAGCCGGATGCTGCGCCCCTACAACATGGCGACCGGGCGCCGCGCCCTTCGAGCACCTGCAGGTGGCCGACATCGGCGACGTGCCGATCAACACCTTCGACCTGAAGAAGAGCGTCGACATCATCACCGCGCATTACGACGCGATCCTCGCGCATGGAGCGATCCCGCTGACGCTCGGCGGCGACCACACGCTGACCTGGCCCATCCTGCGCGCGATGCAAGAAGCGGCACGGGCCCGTCGCATTGATCCATGTCGACGCCCATGCCGACATCAACGAGGCGATGTTCGGCGAGGCCGTCGCCCATGGCACGCCCTTCCGCCGCGCCTGGGAGGATGGCTGCCTGGTCAAGGACAAGGTCTTCCAGATCGGTCTGCGCGGCACCGGCTACAGCCCGGAGGATTTCGACTGGGGCCGCTCGAACGGCTGGACCGTCGTGCCGGCCGAGGAGTGCTGGCACCGCTCGCTGGCACCGCTGATGGGCGAGATCCGGGGCCGGATCGGCGACGCGCCGGTCTATCTCACCTACGACATCGACAGCCTCGACCCCGCCTTCGCCCCTGGCACCGGCACGGTGGAGATCGGCGGCCTGACCACCGTGCAGGCGCTGGAGATCATGCGCGGCTGCGCCGGCCTGAACCTGGTCGGCTGCGACCTGGTCGAGGTCTCGCCGCCCTACGACCCGTCCGGCAACACGGCGCTGATCGGCGCCAACCTGCTCTACGAGATGCTGTGCGTGCTGCCCGGCGTCCCGCCGGGCGCACGGCCGGGGCCCACCACCGCTGCGCGCGAGAGGGGCTGACGACCGGGCCGGGAAGCATTACCCCGATCGGGCCGGCGCCGTCGAATGCCGGTGGAGGGCGGCGCCGCTGGCGGCCCGATGGCCCGCCCGGGCTCGTGGGCGCCAAGCCATGGCATCGACGCGACAGGGTGGAGAGCCCAAGCATGACCGACCCGACGCTCCTGCCGGCCACCCGCCTCGCCGCCATGATCCGCGCCCGCGAACTCTCGCCCGTCGAGCTTGTCGAGGCGAGCCTCGCGCGGATCGAGGCGGTGCAGCTCGTCAACAACCCCTTCGCGCTGATCCTGGCCGACGAGGCGCTGGCGGCGGCGCGCGAGTCCGAGCGCGCCGTGATGCGCGGCGACCCGCTGGGGGCGCTGCACGGGCTGCCGGTCGCCTTCAAGGACTTCACGCCCACCAAGGGGCACCGGACGACGCGCGGCTCGGTGGCGTTCCGCGACTGGGTGCCGGACAGCGACCCGGTGATCGTCCGGCGCTTCAAGGCGGCGGGCGCCGTCATCGTCGGCAAGACGACGACGCCCGAGTTCGCGCACTCGCCCTTCACCCGCTCGCCGCTCTTCGGGCACACCACCAACCCTTGGGATCCGACCAAGACCTCGGGCGGCTCGTCCGGCGGCTCGGGCGTCGCCGTCGCCACCGGCTGCGTCGCGCTGGCCGAAGGCACGGACATGGGCGGATCGGTCCGCATCCCAGCCGCCTTCTGCGGCTGCGTCGGGCTGAAGCCCTCGGTCGGCCGCATCCCCATGGACATCCTGCCGACCGTCTTCGACGACATGAGCCATTTCGGCCCGCTGTCCCGGACGATCGAGGACGCGGCACTGTTCCTGCGCACGGCCGAGGGGCCCGACCCCGCCGACATCTCGTCGCAGCGCGTCCCCGTGCCGCTGCCCGACCCCGTCGAGGGTGACGTTCGCGGCCTGCGCATCGCCTTCAGCCCCGACCTCGGCTACATGGCGGTGGACGACGAGGTCGCGGCCAATCTCCGGGCGGTCGTGGCGGCGCTGCGCGACGCCGGCGCGACCGTGGCGCCGGTCAACCTCGGCTGGGGCCTCGAACTCGGTCGAGGCATGGACGCAATGGTGGGGCGTCGTGCTGGCCGCCGCCTTCGGAGACCTGCTGCATGAATACCGCGATGGCATGGACCCCGCGGTCGTGGGGCTGATCGAGGCCGGGCGGCGGCTCGACGCGGTCAGCTTCGCCCGGATCGACCAGGTCCGGACGCGCCAGTGGCAAGCGCTCGCGGCGGTCTTTGCCGAGCACGACGCGCTGATCTGCCCGACCATGGCCGTGCCCGCGCCCGACAAGAACGTGCGCGACGCCGAGTTCGACCGGATCGACCGCCACGGCCGGCTGCACGGGCTCGACCTGACGGGGGTGTTCAACATGGTGGCCCAGTGCCCCGCGCTGTCCGTCCCCTCCGGCATGACGGCCTCGGGCCTGCCGACGGCCGTGCAGATCGTCGCCAACCGCTTCAGGGACGATATGGCGCTGCGGATCGGCGTCGCCGTGGAAGCGCTCCGGCCCTGGCGCGGCTGGACGCCTGGTGACCACTGACCCGGCCGCCCGCGCCAGCGCCTCGGAGATCGCCCAGCGCGGCCGCGAATGCCACTGCCGAGCGGCGCCATCGGGTGCCGTTCGCGGATTGGTCTCAGGCGTCGAGCACCGCGGCGACGTTGCGCCGGTGCACCTCCTCATAGGCCGCGTAATAGCGGATCGCCCCGGCCGCCAGGCTGTCGGCGACGAAGCTCTCGAGGTCCAGCGACGCCAGATCGGGCTCCGACCGGCAGCGCAGCAGGGCCTCGACATAGGCGCGCGTCGCCCCGATCAGCCCGGGGCCGTAGCCGCCGGCGGCGATGACCTCGGGCGCGCCGTGGTTCGGCAGGATGCGCCGGATCGGCAGCCGGGCGAGCCGGGCGAGCTCGCGCAGATGCTCCTCCAGCCGGTCGGCCTCGTCGACGTAGGTGATAGGGTCCTCGAGCGTGTCGCCGGCCAGAAGCTCGCCCGTCTCGGGCAGCCACAGCACCAGGCCGTCATGGCTGTGGATGTCGTAGGAGCGCAGCTCCACGGCAACGGCGCCGACGATCAGCGCCATGTCCTCGTCGAAAACCTGGTTGGGCATGACGAACGGTTCGATCGGGGGATCGCCGTTCCGGGCGGCATCGGCCATCGCCTCCATCGCCACGGCCGTCGCGGCGTTGGCCAGGATCGGGCAATCGGCGAAGACCTGGTTGCCGGCGATATGGTCCTTGTGGTGATGGCTCAGCGCGACGCGGATCGACCGCGCGCCCTCGGCCGCAAGCACCTCGCGGATGGCCCGGGCATGCGCCAGCGAGATGTGCGTGTCGTAGACCAGCGCCTCGCCGCCATCGACCACCGCATAGCTGCAGACGCCCAGCGCGTAGGCGCCGTCGTCCAGCCAGTTCGGCTGCGCCGAATGCAGCCGCTGCCCCTCGATCCGCCCGTCATAGAAGGCGAGCAGATGCGGCGCCGGCCGCAGGACGCGCATCGTCGCCCCAAGTCGCGAGGTCGTGCTCATGCCCGATCCTCCGCCGCGCGGGCGCCGGTGTCCACCTCTCCGCGGCCGGCGGGGCCGGCGGCGCTCCTCTTGCGACGGCCCTCTTTGCGAAGGGCCGCCTTGCGGTCCGGCCCGTCTTCGGTATCACCGCACCGTCGCAAACGCGTGCCGGCGGAACGTCGTCCCTTCCGGCCCGTTCCGGTTCGCAGACGGGCAGGGTGAAGGAACGATGGCAGGACCGGTCAGCTCGGACGCGGCCGCGGGCGAGGGCCCTGCGGCCGGGCAGCCCCGCCTCGCCGGGACCTTCCGCGACGAGGCCGAGCGGCGCCGCCGCCTTCGGCTGAACCGCCGGCGCGCGACCGGCCTCCTCTGCGCCATGGCTGCGACCTACTTCGCGACCCATGCGGTTGACGAGCCGGGCTATGGCGTGCGCCTGCTGCGCTCGGCCGCCGAGGGCGGCATGGTGGGCGGGCTCGCCGACTGGTTCGCCATCACCGCGCTCTTCCGCCGGCCGCTGGGGCTGCCGATCCCGCACACCGCGATCGTGCCGCGCAGCAAGGATCGCATCGCCTCGGCGCTGAGCCGCTTCATCGAGGAGAACTTCCTCACCCGCGACGTGCTGATCCGCCGCCTGCGCCAGGCGAGGGTCGGCCACCGCGCCGCCGAGTGGCTGTCGCGGCCGAAGACCGCCAGGGCATTGGCCGACTGGATGGTCCGCTCGCTGCCGCCGCTCCTGCGCGCGCTCGACAGCCCCGAGCTGCAGGCCTTCGCCCAGCGCACGCTCGGCCGGCAGATCGCCGATGCCGATGTCGCGCCCGCGCTCGGCCGGCTGGTCGACGCGGTCACGACCAGCGGCGAGGCCGACCAGCTATTCGAGAGCGCGCTCGACCTCAGCGCCGACTGGCTGGACCGCCACCGCCATGACATTTACCGCATCGTGCATGACGGCACGCGCTGGTGGGTGCCGCGCGCCATAGACCGCCGCATCGCCGAGGCCGTCATCAACGGCCTGACCGAGCTGATCGGCAGGCTGCGCCAGCCCGATAGCGAGGCCCGCGCCAAGTTCCGCCAGGCGCTGCGGGACGTGGTGCACGGGCTCGTCAACTCGCCCGAGCGGCGCGCCGAGGTGAACGCCGCCAAGGACCGCCTGCTCGCGCACCCGGATGTGCGCAACTGGCTCGCCTCGATCTGGCAGGGCGCCCGCAATTCGGCGATCCGTGAGGTCGAGGCTCCAAGCCCTCGCGCCAGGGAGGCGATCGAAAGCTTCATCGGCTCGCTGGCCCGCGCGCTCGCCAGCGACGAGGCGGTGCTGGCGCAGATCGAGGCCGCCGTCGAGCACGTCTCGCTGACGGTCGTGGCGCATCGCGCCGACATCGGCGCGGTCCTGGCCGACGTCGTCCGCGACTGGGACGAGCAGTCGATCACCGACCGGCTGGAACTGACCGTCGGCAGCGACCTGCAATATGTGCGCATGACCGGAACGGTCGTCGGCGCCAGCGTCGGCGCCGGCCTCTTTCTGCTGGTCAGCGCATTCGGCTGGCTGCACTGAGCGCAGGCCAGACACACGCGCTCCACCCGGCCCGGGCACCGCGCGCTCGACGGCGTCGCCGCGGGGGTGACCCGTCGTTAACCATTTCCGGCGGTAATGAACACATCTGACACGAACCCATCCACCGGTACCGTCCGGGCGAAGGGCGCAGCAGGGGGCGGCACCAGATGCAGGCTTTCGGGCACTTCCAGCTCACCCACCGGTCGGCCGTTCGGACGCGGCTGCGCGCCCCGGTCGGTTGCCACTCGGCGGCGCTCGCCGCGGTGCGCCGGCGGCTGGTCGCCTGCGACGGCATCATGGCGGTGGAGGCCGATCCCGCGGCGGGAAGCCTGGTCATCAGCCACAGCCCCGCCTTCAGCTGGAGCAGCATCGGCGCCGCCGCCTGGCGCCTCGCCGACACCGGTTCCGGGGCCCACGCTGACAAATCACCCGCGTGCGCAGGCCGCCCGCGCGCCCAGGCGCCGGCGCCGCTCCAGCCGCCCGGAGCGACGCTGCAAGACCTCGTGTCGCTGGCGCTGGAGAGCGTGCTCGCGCGCCGTCCGGCCGAACAGATCCTGCGCGACGTCGCGCTCGGCGTCCTCGCCATCGCATTGCGCGAGGCGCGCCGCCCCTGACGCAATCGCCGCCCGCATCCTCCTCCGCGGGCGCCCGGGGCCGCCGCGTCAGCGCCCCAGCGCCTCGATCTCGGCCAAAAGCCGCTCGTCGGCCTCGATGCCCTCCGCGCGGATGCGGGCGGCCGTCTCCTGCCGCCGCCGGCCGGGCAGCCGCGCTTCGCCATTGCCGTCGAAGGCGGCGGCCAGCGCGGCCATCCGCGCCGCGGCGTCCGTCCCGCCGAGCGCCGCCGGGTCGATGGCGAGCAGCAGCTGCCCAGTGCCGGGCGGCGTCCCCTCGGCGTCGAAAAAGCTGCCGGCATCGGCGGCGAGCGTCGCGCCGGTCAGCCCGGCCGCCAGCATCTCGACCATCAGCGCCAGCGCCGCCCCCTTGGGCCCGCCAACGGGCTGCATCATGCCCTTGAGCGCCGCCTTGGCGTCGGTCGTCGGCCGGCCCGCCTCGTCGGTCGCCCAGCCCTCGGGGATCGGCTCCCCCTTTTGCGCGGCGGCCATGATCTTGCCGCGCGCCACCGTCGAGAGCGACAGGTCGACGACGACCGGCGCGGCGTCCGGCACGGGCGCGGCAAAGGCGACCGGGTTCGTCCCGAACAGCGCGCGGGTCCCGCCCCAGGGCGCGATCGCCGCCGGCGTGTTGGCGACCATCAGCGCGACCAAGCCCTGCTCGGCCAGCCGCTCGACGAACCAGCCCGTCACCCCGGCATGGTGCGAGCGCCGCACCCCCGCCACCGCGACACCTTGCGCGCGCGCCGCCCCCGGCAGCCACTCCATGGCCAGCGCCAGCGCCGGATAGGCAAAGCCATGGCCCGCATCGACGGTCAGCGCCCCGGGCCGCGTCGCCTCCGCGCGCGGCTCGGCGAAACCGTCCACCTTGCCCGTCAGCGCCTGCTCGGCATAGCTCGGCACCCGCCGCAGCCCATGCCCCGCCTGGCCTGCGAGTTCCGCCGCCACCAGCGCGTCGGCGACATGGCGCGCGTTCGCCGCGCAGGTGCGGCACCGCGCCAGCGTCTCCATGACCAGCGCATGCGCATCGCCGATGGCCAGCCTCATCGGTCGCCCTCCAGCCGCGCCAGCACCCGGTCGGCGACCAGCGCCGAGACGCGGACGTTCAACTCGCTCGGTCAGGCCCGGCGATATGCGGCGTCAGGATCAGGTTCGGGCAGCCGGCAAAGACCTCGCCCGCCTCGGCGCCCAGCGGCTCGGCCGCGAAGACGTCGAGCGCGGCGCCGCCCAGATGCCCCTCGCGCAGCGCGTCGGCGACCGCCGCCTCCTCCACCACGCCGCCGCGCGCGGCGTTGATCAGGATCGAGCCCTTCCGCATCGAGGCGATCTCCAGATACCCCAGCATGTCGCGCGTCTCGCCGGTCAGCGGCACATGCAGGCTGACGACGTCGGCGCGCGCGAGCAGCCGCTCCAGCGGCACGTTCTCGGCATCGGCCCAGGCGGGGTCGGCGGCGGGCAGGAACGGGTCCGTCGCGATCACCCGCATGCCCAGGGCCGCGGCGCGCCGCGCCACCTCGCGGGCGATCGCGCCGAAGCCGATCAGGCCCAGCACGCGCCCCTGCGCCTCGCGCCCCATCAGCCGCTGGCGCGGCCAGCCGCCGGCCGCCACCTCCGTCGTCGCATCGATAGGCGCCGCGCAGCAGGATCAGCATCGTCGCGATGACGTACTCGGCGACGCTGACATCGTTGGCGCCCGTCGCCGGGTAGACGTCGATGCCGCGCCGCTCGCATTCGCGGCCGTCGATGTTATCGAGCCCGACGCCCAGGCGCCCGACGCATTCCAGCCGCCCGGCCGCCGCCAGCAGCGGCCCGCGCACCTGCGTCCGGTTGCGCACGATCAGCGCGCGCGCCTCGGCGACCAGCTCGGCCAGCCGCTCCGGCCGATCGACCAGCTCGGGGTCGTAGAGCGTCCGGTGCGCGCCGCCAGCCGCTGGACGGCCGCCTCCTCCATGAACTCGGTGATGACGATCTCGGCCATGCTCAGCCGTGGTGCGCCCGACAGCCGTCTTGTCGGCGGGGCTCCTCCCGAGGGGGAGGGGAGGCGCCTCCCTCGTCCGCCGTGCCCAGGGGCGCTGGCGGCGCGGCCATGATAGCCCCCTCAGGCACTGCGGTAGAGCTTGGTCATGACGAACTCGCGGTGGCCGAGTGCCTCGGCCGCGGTCGCCCTGCCATTCGCCGTGCGGGCGATCATCTCGATCAGCGCGTCGCCCGCCTGCTCGATCGTCATCTCGCGCGTCAGGATGCCTGTCACGTCCACGTCGATATGCTCGGACATGGTGCGCAGGGTCCGCGGATTGGCCGAGATCTTGATCACGGGCACGATCGGGTTGCCGACCACGTTGCCCTGGCCCGTCGGGAAGGTGTGGATCACATAGCCCGCCGCCGCCATCAGCGTGACGCACTCGGCCGCCGCCGAGGACGTGTCCATGAAGTAGAGCCCCGGCCCCTTGGCCGGCGGCTCGGCCGGGCCCATCGCGTCGATATAGGCGCTCGTCTTGCCGATCTTCTCCAAATTGCCGAGCGCCTTTTCCTCGATGGTCGTCAGCCCGCCGAGGATGTTGCCCTTGGTCGGCTGGCTGTCGCTGAGGTCGGAGGTCTTGTGGGGCTCGATCACCTCGTCCTGATAGGCTTGGAAAATCGCCATGAACTTCTCGCCGGCCTCCGGCGTCGCGGCGCGGCCCTTGCAGATGTGCTCGGCCCCGGTGATCTCGGAGGTCTCGCCGAAGCAGCCATAGATGCCCAGCGGCAGCAGCTTGTCGTACATGTTGCCGACCGTCGGGCAACTGCCCAGCCCCGTCGTCGTGTCCGACTCGCCGCATTTGGTCGAGATCCACAAATCGCTGACCGGGCAGGGCTCCTTCTGCAGCTCGGTCGCCAAGTGGACGAACTCCTTGGCCTTCCAGCTGGCCTTGCGGATCGTCTCGAAGTCGCCGTTCTGCTCGATCGAAAAGCCGGCCACCGGCTTGCCCGTCGCGGCGATACCGTCGGCAATCACCTTGGTCCACTCGGGCTCGATGCCGATGACGATGCAGGCGGCGACGTTGGGGTTGGCGCCCGTGCCGATCATCGTGCGGAAGTGCAGGTCGAGGTCCTCGCCGAACTGCAGCCGGCCATAGGAGTGCGGCAGCGCCATCGTGCCCTTGACGTTGTTGCCCACCGCCTCGCAGGCGGCGTTGCTGATATCGTCGACCGGCAGGATGGCGACGTGGTTGCGCACGCCGACCCGACCGTTCTCGCGCCGCCAGGCGTTGACCGTCGCGTTCGCTGCATCGAAAGCCATAGGAAAGCCTCACATTTCAGACGAGCGGAGCCGGTCAGATGGGCGGGCCGGTGAACTCCAGATCGTATTTCCGCGCGATCTCGCTAATGCGGTCCATGTCCTTGTCCGGGTCCAGCCCTTCGGCCTCGCGGAAGAAGCCGACGCCCCGCCCGGGGATCAGCTGCACCAGCACGCGCGCCGTGCCGGGGCCGAGCCCCTTGAAGCTGTGCTCGGCACGCTGCGGGATCAGCACGCTGCCGCCGGGGCCGACCTCGGCGTCGCGGCCCGAGCAGCGGAAGCGCACCCGGCCCTCGAGCACGACGAACAGCTCCTGCGCGTCGTGGTGGACGTGCAGCGGCGGGCCGACGCCCTCCGGGATCTGCTCCTCCCACAGCGCGAAGGTGCCGCCCGTGTCCTCCGGCGTCAGCCGGATGTGGCGGCGCAGGAAGGCGTGGTTCTGGCTGGCCCTCGCCGGCCCCGTGCACGACGGCCTGCGGCCCCAGCACGCTGCTCATGCGCCTCACCATCGCTTGGTCTTGAGATTGTGCACGTGGACGTGCCCGCCCTGCTCGGCCTCGGCGACCATCCGGCCGATGTCCTCGCCGTACTTGATCGACCGTGTCGCCGGCCTTCAGCGGCTTCAGCGCCACCTTGTGCCCGATCGGGATGTCCGCCTTCGCGGTCAGCCGGAAATCCGAATTGTCGTGCGTGACGACGCCCAGCATCTCGGTCCCGGCCGTCAGCCCCTCGACCACAACGACGCCGACATTGTCGTCAGGGTGATGCACCAGCAGGTGCGGTGCCGGCATGAGCGCTCTCCCCGTGTTTCGCCGGACAATAGGCGAGGCTCCGGGGCCTGTCGAGACCCCGGAGAAAGATGCGAGAAAGACGCCCGGCACCGCCCTATTGCGACTGCTGGGTGCTCCCGCCGAGCGACTCGATCAGCCCGCGGACCACGTCGGTGCCCTCGGTGATCAGCGCGCCCTGCTGCGCCTGGTTCGTCTCCTGCACGATGCCGACTACGGTCTGGCGGTCGAGATAGCCGGTCGGCTGGATGCCGCGGCTGGCCTGGTACGCCTCCATCGGCGCCGCGCGTGCGCTCGTCGAACTGGCCGTCAATCGGCCCCGGCTCGAAGCCGAGCGAGCGCAGCCGCTGCTCGACCGACTGCCGGTCGCGCGTGTTCAGCCCCAGCGCCGTCTCGCCCCGTTCTGCGCCGCTCGGCTGTGCCGCTCCGCTCTGCTGGCCCGGCGCGATCTGCCCGCTCTGCTGAGACCCGCTCCGCGGCTGGGCGCTGGCCGTGGCCTCGATCTCCTCCAGCCGCGCCCGTGCCTCGTCGCGCCAGACGCCCTGCGGATAGGCGGACAGATAGGCGCGATAGGCGCTCGAGCGGTATCGGCCCGGCGCGCCTGCCTGGAACTGCGCGGCGCTCGTCGCTCAGCTGCCGGTCCGTCTGGGCATCGGCCATGGAGTCGAGCGCCGCGCGAGCCTCGGCTGCGTGCAGGCCCTGCGGATAGCGCGCGAGATAGGCGCGATAGCCGGCCGCTGTGCCATCGGCGCCCGTCGCCGCCCAATAGCCGTTGTCCTCGGCTTCGGCGACGCGCCGCTGCTCGGCCTCGCGCTCGCGTTGGGCGGCCAGCGCCTGCTCGCCCGCCGCCGACAGGCGGTCGAGGCTCGCGCGGCTCAGATAGCCGGTCGCCGCCGAACCCCTGCGTGCGCTGCCAGTTGCGCAGCGCCTCGCGCGTGTTCGGGCCCATCACGCCGTCGACGCTGCCCGGCTCGAAGCCCGTCGCGCGCAGCCATTGCTGCACCTGCCGGATGCGGTCCGGGCCGAAGGTTCAGGGCCTCCTCGCCCTGCGACTCCGGATTGGCCTGCCCGCTGCGCCGCGCTGCCCGTCTGCTGGCCCGTCTGCTGGCCGCTCCTGCGCTTCCGCCTCGCTGTCGAGCCGGTCGCGGGCGAACTCGGCGAAGACGCCGTCCGGATAGCGGTCGAGATATGCGCGATAATCCTCGGCGTTGCCCGGAGCGCTCGGCCGTCCGCCAATAGGCGAGCTCGATCTCCTGCTCGAGATCGCTGCCCTGCTCGGCCCGGGCTCGGCTCGGGCTGCGGCGCGAGGACGAGCGCCGTCCTGCCGGTTCGCCGCCGTGACCCAGAGTCGGCGCAGCCGACCTCGTCGGCCGTCGCCATCACCTCGGCGCCGGGCGCCAGGAAGCGGTCGACGACCGCCGCGCGAAAGGGCTGTCGCGGTCGGGCGAGCGGCGGATCGCCTGCCCCGGCGGCGCGGCCGAGACGATGACGACGCCCTCGGGGGCGCCTCGATCGAGGCGAGCCCCGGCTCGACGAAGGGCGTCGGCGAGAACCCGTCGAGCTGGGCGCCGTCGATGAAGACGACGCCCTGCGTCCGAGGCCATCCTCGGCGATGCGCAGCACCAGCTCGAGCGGCACCCCGTCGAACAGCACCTGCGACCAGCGAACCCGTCTGCCTGGTCGATCGGCGCCAGATAGGTGCGCCCGCCGGTGCGCAGCGCATGGCCGGAATAGTAGATCAGGACGTCCTCGGCGCCCGCCGCGGTCTCGGCAAAGCTGTTCAGCGCCTCGCGCATCTCGGCGCGGTCGAGGTCGACCGAGACGCTGACCTCCCAGCCCGCCTGCGCGCAGCGCCTCGGCGACCGAGCGCACGTCGCGCACCGCCGTCTGCGCCTCGGGCGCGTTCTGATAGGCGCCGTTGCCGATCAGCAGCGCCTGGCGCTCCTGCGCCGCCGGCCATGCCCGCGCCGCGCCAGCCGCGAGGATCAGCGCCATTCCGGCTGCCAGCACTCGCTTCATCGCTCTCTCTCCTAAGCAATCGCGTCCGCACTCGTGTATCTAACGCCGCTGGCCGAGCGCTTCCGTTCGTCGGGAGGCGGGGTCGGCGGGCGGATCAGCGGCTGCGCGGCTCCTGCCGCCAGGACTTCAGCGCGCGCAGCACGACGCCCGAGGCGTTCGGCCGGGCGATCTCGGCGAAGGGCATCGGCCGGCAGACATCCATGGCGGCGACGCCGACCCGCGCCGTCAGCGCGCCGTTCACCGCGCCCTCGCCGAAGCGACGCGAGAGCCTGGCCAGCATGTGGCCGCCGATCAGCGGCCCGAGCATGTCGTCGGCGACCGCCACCGCCCCCGTCGCGATCAGATGCGCGGCGACCGCGCGCAGCAGCCGCCACGAGCCGAGCCAGCCGGCGCGCCCGCCATAGATCTCGGCGATCTCGCGCAGCATGCGCAGGTTGCGCGTCAGCGCGACGGCACGTCGATCAGCGCCAGCGGGATCATTGCCGTCGAGGTCGCCACGTCCCGGCTGGCGCGCATGATGGCGGCCTCGGCGGCGGCGTCGAGCGGCGCCATCAGCGTCTGCTCGGCAATGGCCAGCCGCGCCGGCGACATCGGGCGTGTCGGCGGCGGCCTCGGCCAGCCGCTGGCGGCCCCAGGCGAGGTCGGGCCGGCCGCGATAGAGCGTGTCGAGGCCGCGTTCAGCAGCGCCTCGGTGGCCGCGGGCGAGCCGGTCTCGCGCGCCTCGACGGCACGCGCCCGCAGCGTCTCGATGCGGCCGAGCCGGGCCAGCGCCGCCAATTCGCGCAGGCAGATCGCCGCCAGCACGACGCCCGAGCGCGACCAGCAGCGCCAGCCCGACCGAGCCGAGCAGCGGGTTGCGCTGCGAAAAGCGCCGCGACGAATTCGGTCAGCGCGACGCCCAGCACCAGCGACAGCAGCGCGCCCGCAGCGCCAGGAAGCGCGCTGCCGAGCCCCCAGCGCCGCCCGCGCGCGGCGAATGCCAGCGCCTTCTCGGCCGCCGGCGGCGCCGGGATCGTCGAGCGGCGGCGCCTCGGCCGGGCTCGGCGCCTCGGGCAGCGCGGTCTGGTCGACCTCGAGGATCAGCGGCCCGTGCGGAGGTCGCGTTTCATTGCCAATGGGCGGTCACTCCAGCCTGTCGCCGACCAGGAACTCGATCGCCCGGTCCAGCCGGATATGCGGCGGCCCGTCGTCACCGCCCTGGCCGCCCGCCGACCAGCGGGGCGGGGCGAAGGTCGGCCGCGCGAAATCGGCGCCGTCCCACAGCGCGGGCGCCTCGCCGGGCTTGCCCGGGCCGGCCTGGGCCAGCAGCGCCGGCACGTCCTCGGGCAGCCGGCCGGGGAACAGCGCCACCTCCTTGCCGTCCGCGGCGCGGCGGCCGCGCACGACGCCGATCTGCCGCCCGTCATGCGCGATCGTCTGCTCGGCGCTGGCGCGCACGGCGGCGATCGCCATGGCGGCGGTCTCGGCGCCGCGGTACTGCGCCCGCCGCGCCGCCTCGGCCAGCATCGCCTCGACCAGCCGCGTCAGCGCGGGATGCTGCTCGTGGTGCAGATGGTCGGCCTTGGAGGCGACGAACAGCAGCCGGTCGATGCGCCGGCCGCCCAGCACGCGGTCGAGCCAGCTGTTCTCGCCATGCCGGAAGCAGGCGAGCGTCGCCGCCATGGCCTGCGTCAGGTCGCCGAGCGCGCGCGGCCCCGACGCAAGCGCGCCCAGCGCGTCGACCAGCACGACCTGCCGGTCCAGCCTGGCGAAATGGTTGCGGAAGAACGGCCGCACGACGACGCGCTTGTACGCCTCGAACCGCCGCTCGAACTCGCCCCACAACGTGCCGCGCCCGGCGCGCGCCGGCCGCGGCAAGCGGCGCGAAGGTCAGCGCCGGCGAGCCTTCCAGCTCGCCCGGCATCAGGAACCGCCCCGGCGCGAAGGACGACAGGCCCGCCGCCCGCGCATGCGCCAGATAGGCGCGATAGCGCTCGGCCAGCCCCGCGGCGACCGGCTCGTCGAGCGGCCCGCCCGGGTCGATCTCGGGCAGCCGCTCGGTATAGACGCGCGCGGCCTCGGCGCGCGCCGGGCTCTCGGCCGCGGCCAGCGCCTCGGCCGACCAATCGCCATAGGATTTGTCCAGCAGAGGCAGGTCGAGCAGCCACTCGCCTGGATAGTCGACGATGTCGAGATGCAGCGTGCGCACGCCCGTGAGGAACGAGAAGACGCCGCCCGGCTGCACCTTCATCGACAGGCGCAGCTGGCTGATCTGCCGCGTCGACTCGGGCCAGTGCGGCTCCGGCCCCGTCAGCGCCGCCGAGATGCTCCTCATAGGCAAAGCGCGGCACCTCGGGGTCTGGCTGCGGCTGCAGCATGGCGGCGAGGATGCGCCCCTCGGCCTCGGCTTTCAGCAGGCGCATGCGGCCGCGGTGCAGCAGGCTCGCGACCAGCGCGGTGATGAACACAGTCTTGCCCGCACCCGAAAGGCCCGGTGACGCCGATCCGCAGCACCGGCTCGAAAATCTCGTCCCATGCCGCGGCGCGCCCGGTCGATGCCCGCCCAGCAGGTCGTCAGCCAAGTCGCCGATGCCCAACCGCCACTCTCCCGTGCCTCGCGCCGCCCTATATGCGGGCCGACCCAAGGCCCCGCAATGGAGGCAACGCCTTGCCGGCGGCAAGGCCTTTGCGGCAGGCAGGCGCCATGCCGCGCTTCAAGCTGACGCTCGAATACCATGGCGGGCCGTTCGTCGGCTGGCAGCGGCAGGCGACCGGGCCGTCGGTGCAGGCGGCGCTCGAGGCGGCGCTGGCGCGGCTCGGCGAGGCGGCGACGGTGACCGGCGCGGGCCGCACCGATGCCGGCGTGCACGCGTTGGGCCAGGTGGCGCATGCCGACCTCGGCCGCGACTGGCAGCCCTTCCGGCTGGCCGAGGCGATGAACCACCATTTGCGGCCCGCCCCGGTCGCCGTGCTGGCGGCCGAGCGGGTGGCGGACGATTTCCACGCCCGCTTCGGCGCGGTCCGCCGGCACTACGTATATCGCATCATCTGCCGGCGCGCGCCGCTGACGCTGCAGGCGGGGCTCGCCTGGCGCATCGGCTACGCCCTCGACGTGGACGCGATGCGCGAGGCCGCGGCGGCGCTGACCGGCCGGCACGACTTCACGACCTTCCGCTCGGCGCAGTGCCAGGCGGCTCTCGCCCGTCAAGACGCTCGATACCATCGAGATCGAGCGCACTGGGCCTTCGGGCGAAGAGATCGCCATCCGCCTTCGCGCCCGCAGCTTCCTACACAACCAGGTGCGAAGCATCGTCGGCACGTTCGAGCGCGTCGGCGCCGGCCGTTGGCCTGCCGCCCGCGTCGCCGAGGCGCTCGCCGCGCGCGACCGCGCGGCCTGCGGCCCCGTCGCGCCGCCGGACGGGCTCTATCTCACCGCCGTCGAGTACACCGCCGACTAAGCCGGATAGCGATAGGCGGCGGCCAGCACCGTGCCCTCGCCGGCGTGGTCGCCGAGCGAAAACACGTCGCCGCCATTGCGCAGCGTCTCGACGATGGCGCGGTCGACCAGATCGTCGGGCCCGTCCTCGTCCGGCGTCGCGGCGAGGCTGTTCGCGTCGAACCGGCCCGGCAGCCTGGCCCCCGTGCGCGCGAAGAGGTGCGCCACGCGCCCCGCCGCGGCCGAGGTGACGATATCGGCCGGGTCCTCGCTGGCCTCGCGGTCGCCGCGGCCGAGCGACTGGGCCACCTTGTCCCAGGCCTCGGCCCGGCGCCGCTCGACGGCGCGCAGCAGGCAGCCGGCGGCCTCGTCGCGCAGCCGCGCCTCGTCCAAATCGTCCGGGTGGGTGGTGATGCCCTCATTGGCCAGGAACGGATACTCGGCATTCTCGCGAATCATGCCGTAGAGCCGCTCATCCGCCGCCACCACCAGCGGCACGTTCTGGCCGCTCAGATGCTGCCCCGCCGCGTTGGCCAGCGCGTTGGCGTAGAGGCGCAGGTCGTCCTCGTGGTCCTGCCGCCAATCATCGCCGCCCATGCTGTGGTGCGAGATCCCGGCGTCCTCGCGGCCCTTGATGTTGCCCTTCTCCTGCAGGTCGGTGAATTTCTTGAAGTCGGCCAGCGACTCCGGCAGAGCGTCGACCGTCTCCTCGCGCAGCGCCCCGCCCTGCGCGCGGTAGAGGCAGGCGCGGTCCTTGGTCGCCAGCAGGATCGCATGCTCGGGCGTCATCTCGAGCGAGGCGAGCAGCGGCGCCAGCCGGAAGCGCGTCCCCGCATGGATGCCCGTCTCGTCGAAACGGGCATCGACGATCTCGGTCAGATCGGGCGCGATGAAGACGGCGACGTGCCGGTCATGCCCGCCGACCACATCGTCATAGTCGAGCCCGTCCACCCGCTCGCGCACCGCCCGGACGGCGTCGTCCTCGGCGCCGACGAGGTCGATCGCCTCCTCGGCCGCGGCCTTGGCGTTCTTCAGCGCGATGCGGATCTGGTCGTGCTCGCCGCCGCCGGCCGCCACCTCCAGATACATGCTCAGGCAGAGCGGCGCCTCGCGCGCCGCCAGGTCGCGCAACAGATGCTCGTTGAGCGGTCGCATGGTCCCTCCTTTGACGTGTCCGGTCGGAAACCGACAGCCGCGCCGCCCGTTCCCGCAGCCGCCCGACGACGCCGGTCGATGGCGCGACGGCCCGCCCGACCCACCCCGACCCACGAAGCCTCGCCCCTCGTCGCCCCGCCTTCTCCGGGGGCGATGCGCGCCAGGCGCGGCAGACGCCGCGCCTCTCAGCGCAGCAACGCCTCGACCTCCGGCCAGGCCAGCGGGTCGGCCGCGACCTTGTCCCGCACGAAAACGTCGGCAAAGCCCAGCACCCGGCCCGCGACGTCGACCAGGTAGGCCGGCGCGTCCCCCGTAAAGGGACAGATCGCGTTCTCGGCCGCCCGACTCTCGACCGCCCGGCCGACCAGGGCCGGCGCACACGGATCGGCACGCTCGTCCAAAGCGAGCTCGTACTGCGGCTGCACATGCCCGTCAGCGATCGCCATGGCGCGCCAGCGCCTGACGGAGGCATGGCCGAGCAGCGCCGCCACATAGGCCATGTCGGCGTCGCCCATCTTGAGGTCATAGGTCGCGACCCGGCTCGCCACCGGCGCGAACATGGCGTCCACCGCGCAGAACGCGCCGAACATGAACGGCCCCTCGCCAGCCCGCAGGCTCCGCGCATGGGCCCAGATCTCGGCCAGCCGGTCGAGATCGACGCGCACCTCCGCATCGGCCTCGAAGCCCGCATAGCTCCGGCGCATGTTCATCGGGCAGGCGTTCCGCAGCGCCCTGAAGCCCGCATGCATCTCGGCCGCGAGGCTCCGTGCCGTCATACGCGCCGCCATGCGCGCCGCGCCCCCCGGCCAGAGCCCGGCCCGGGGGTGGCGCTCGTGCACCGTCTCGGCGATCGCCAGCGTCTCCCAGACCATCGTGTGGCACTGTGCCCCGTCCGCCACCGCAAGGGCCGGGACGAGGCGCGAGGGCGTCATCTCGGCCCGCAATGCCTCGAATGCGGGCGTGCGCATATGCGCGCAGCGCATGGTGAACGGAATGCCGAAGGCGTCCAGCATCAACCAGCCGCGCAGTGACCAGCTTGAATACGCATAATCACCTATGAAAAGCGTGAGCTGCATCTGTTCCTCCCTCTCCCTTTACATCGCACGGACCTATCCTAGAGTTTCGCTGCGACGTGGCGCCGCGGCGGTTGACGGAAAGTTTACTTTCGCTTGGCGGCGCGAACGGTGCTCTATGTCGGGGAGTACGCAGCGGATTGCACCTGCAGGAGCCCGGCATGAGAGACACTCCCACGTCGAGTACCATCGCCCGCCACGCCATGACGGCGGAGTTGCTGGACGCCGAGACCGAGCGCGAGCTCGCCCGGCGCTGGCGCGACGAGGGCGATGACGAGGCGCTGCACCGCCTGGTGACGGCTTATCTTCGCCTCGCCATCGCCATGGCGGCGAAATACCGGCGCTATGGCGCATCGATGTCGGACCTCGTTCAGGAGGCGAATATCGGCCTGCTGAAGGCGGCGTCGAAGTTCGATCCCGACCGCGGCGTGCGATTCTCCACCTATGCCGTTTGGTGGATCAAGGCATCGATCCAAGACTTTGTCATGCGCAACTGGTCGATGGTGCGCACGGGCTCGACCTCGAGTCAGAAGTCGCTGTTCTTCAACCTGCGGCGGGTGCGCGCGCAGATCGAGCGCGAGGGGGGTGACCTCGGCGGCCACGAGATCCGCCGCGAGATCGCCGAGGAGCTCGGCGTGCCGCTGCGTGATGTCGAGATGATGGAGGGCCGGCTTTCGGGCTCGGACTTCTCGCTCAACGCCCAGCAGTCGAGCGGCGACGAGGGACGCGAATGGGTCGAGACGCTCGAGGACGAGGCACCGCGCGCCGACGAGATGGTGGCGCGCCAGGCCGACACCGCCACGGTGCGCGGCTGGCTGACCGAGGCATTCGGCGCGCTGAACGAGCGCGAGCGCGTCATCATCGCCGCCCGCAAGCTGCAGGACACGCCGGAGACGCTCGAGAGCCTCGGGCGCAAGTTCAAGCTCTCGAAGGAGCGCATCCGACAGCTCGAGGAACAGGCGCTTCGCAAGATGCGCACCCGCCTCGAGGCCCGGCACGGCGCCGCCGTCAGCGAGCTCGTCACCTCGCTCTGAGCTGCCCCGGCCACCACGGGCAATCGGAATGCGCGGCTGGTCGCCGCGCATTCGACAAGCCCTCGGCCTGCGCTCCGCGTCGGCCGAGGAGGCCTAGCCGCGTGCGTAGCGGCACCTCGCGCCGTGCATTTTGCCTCGGCTGCCGCAAGGGGTGCTGGGGAACGCCGGACCGAGGGTCCGGCCGGGCGCGAGTGTCGGCAAGTCGGCAAGCGGGTCGAGGGCAAACGGGCTTCGCCCATTTTTCTTCAGTGCGTCCGAGACTGGGGCGCGGGGCTCCCTTTGTCCCGTTCGCGGCACCGACCGCGGTCCACCGAAGTGCTTGACCGAAGATCGTGTCAGGCGGTGCGGTCAATCAAGGCGATGGCTGCCGCAGGATTGCTGACCTTGTGCCCGCCGATGACGAAGCAGAAAACCTCGCGCGCCGCCGCCTCCGCCGGGGCCGTCAGCAGCTCGACGCCCTCTGGTGGCGTGCCCGCGGCGAGCGCGGCGAGGGCCCGAGCCCGCCGGTCGAGCGCCGCGGAATCATAGCCAACCGGCTCGCCCTCGCGCGTGCCCATCAGCCGGACATAGGCGAACTCCGCCGTCGCGTCGGCAATCTCGGGGTAGGGCGAATCGACTGCCCAGACGATGACGACGCCGTGTCGCCGGGCCAGCTGCACCATTTCCGCCGAGCGGAAGCTCGGATGGCGCAACTCGATCGCGTGCCGGAGCGCCCGGCCGCCGGCTT
The DNA here is from genome assembly GCA_963822985.1 of uncultured Alphaproteobacteria bacterium. Classification (GTDB taxonomy): domain Bacteria; phylum Pseudomonadota; class Alphaproteobacteria; order Rhodobacterales; family Rhodobacteraceae; genus Thermohalobaculum. The sequence continues at coordinate 124,908 of CAWGJU010000011.1, forward strand.
GCTTCGGCAACAGCGCCAGGAAGGCGTCGATCTCCTCCGCCTCGAAGCGCTTCGTGGGCGCCAGCTGCCAGTTGATGGGCCCGAGGCTTTCGCCGAGTTCGGTGGCGGCTTTCGCAAACCGCTGCACGCTCTCGCCCGCTTCGGTCAGTAGCTTGCGGTTGGTGGCGTAGCGCGGCGCCTTGAGCGCGAACACAAAGCCATCGGGCACGGCCTCGCGCCAGGCCGCGAAGGTCTCGGGCTTTGGCGTGCGGTAGAAGGTCGAATTGATCTCGATGGCGGTCAGCCGCCCCGCCGCATAGGAGAGCTCGTCCTTCTGCGGCAGGCCTTTGGGGTAGAACGTCTGCCGCCAGGGCTCAAAGTTCCACCCGCCAATGCCGATCCGTATCCGGCCCCGCGCCGCCATGGCGACAGGCTGCCTAGCCCCCGTCCCCGACGGTTCGGTCCACCCAGCTCCGCCCGCGATCGTACCCGTCGGCGATGCGGGAGCGCAAATCGTCGACGCCGCGATTGTACTCGGTCAGCACGGGCTCGCTTTCCGGAAATCGCCCGACGAGCCTCGGCTGCATCACATATGCCGACAGCATGGCGGCGCCGATCAGCAGGACCAGCAGGAACCCGGCCAGAAAGGCGCCCGAGCCGGTCGACCTCTCGTGCTCGCGATTGAAGCGGCTGCGCCGCATCCGGTCGCGATCCGAGCGCTCCCGCGCGGCGCGGGCGTCGAGCTCGGCCATTCGCCGGCGCAGAGGGTCCTGGTGCGGCGGCGCCTGGCCGCCGCCCTCCTGGAGGTCGTCGATGCGGCGCAGCTCGGCCTGCGGCGGTGCTTCGCCCGGCATGGCGGCGCCGGACAGGCGCGCCTGCGGGCCCGCCGGCGCACGGAGCGGCGGCGGCGCCTGGGGCGTCTCGGTCTCGGGGGCATCCGAGCCGCGCTCATCGGATTGCACCTGCGCGATCATCTCGCGGATCTCGACCAATTGAGCGCTGCGAGACGGGTCGGCCTGCCGCGACGCGCGAAGCTCCGCACCGGCGCCGTCGTTTGGCCCCTCACCCGGCCATGCGCCATCCGGCATCTCGGTCCGGGCGGCGGCCGCGCTCATCGCGGCCTCGGGCGCGTCCGCCGACATGGCGTGCCAGGCATGTCCGCAGTTCGTGCAGGAGACCTCCCGGCCGTGCCGGCCGATGGCACCGTCCGGCACGGCGTAGCGGACCTCGCACAAGGGGCAGATCAGCTCCATGGTTCGCGTTCTCCACCATTGCCCGCATCGCTCTTCCTGCATCTAGCCGTGCAGGGCCGGCGTGGCAATCGCGCGCGGGTTGGTTGTGGTTGGTTGGGGTTGGGGTTGGGGTTGGGGTTGGTCGCCGGTTGCTCCCGTGCTCTTGCTGGCCCGCGCATCCTCTGCGATGTTCCCTGGGCGCGCGCGTTCGCGCGGCCAAGATCCGACGGCGCCCGGTGACCTCCGACCGATGATCCTCCTCGACCAGGTGACCTTCGGCTATGACCGCAGCGATACGCTGAGCGAGCTGTCGGCCGAGATCGCGCCCGGCAGCTTTCACTTTCTCACCGGCCCGTCCGGTGCGGGCAAGACCACCCTGATGAAGCTGCTCTATCTCGAGCACCGGCCGCGGCATGGCCGGCTCGAACTCTTCGGCGAGGCGCCCGCGGCGCCGGGATCGGTGCAGGTTGCGCGAATGCGCCGGCGAATCGGCATCATCTTCCAGGATTTCCGGCTGCTCGACCATCTGAGCGTGCTCGACAACATCGCCCTGCCGCTGGTCGCGGCGGGAAAGCGCGTCACGGACTATGGCGACGAGATCGCCGAGCTGGTCAGCTGGGTGGGGCTGGAGCGCCGGAGCGGTGCCCTGCCGCCGCAGCTTTCGGCCGGCGAAAAGCAGCGCGCGGCCATCGCGCGCGCCGTGGTGAACGCGCCCGACCTGATCCTGGCCGACGAGCCCACCGGCAATATCGACCCGGACATGGGCGGCCGCATCCTTCGCCTGCTGATCGAGCTCAACCGGCTCGGCAAGACGGTGGTGCTGGCGACGCACGATCTCGGGCTCGTCCGCAGCGCCAAGGGGGCGGTCGAGGCCCGCGTGCTGCGCCTGGCCGACGGCCGATTGGCACAGGCGGCTGCGGCGCTGTGAGGGAGCGGGAACCGGGGCGCGGACGGCACGCACCGGTCCGGCTGAGGGCGCGCCCGCGCGTGCTGCCCGACGCCGGCTGGTCGTCTGCGCTGGCGGCGTGGGTCGCCTTCGCCATGAGCTTCCTGGCCGTGCTGACGCTCGCAGCCGGCCTGGCGGCGATCAGGCTCGCCGCCGAGTGGCGCGCCGACCTGGCCGGGGTGGCGACCGTCCGCGTCGCCGGCGGCGAGGGCGGCGAGGATCGGCTGCGCGCCGTGCTCGAAGTGCTGCGCACCACCCCCGGCATCGCCGCCGCCCGTCCCTTGAGCGATTCCGAGCAGGCGGCACTGCTGGCGCCCTGGCTCGGCGACGCGGCGGCGCTGGCCGAGCTGCCGCAGCCCCGGCTGATCGACGTCACCCTGCAAGGCAAGGGTCCGGATGCGGCCGCACTGCAAGGCAGGCTCGATCTGACGGTCGAGGGCGCCGTCTACGACGATCATGCCGCCTGGCGGCGACCGCTGGTTGCCGCCGCCGATGGGCTGACCCGCCTGGCCTTCGCGGCCGCGGTCCTGGTGCTCGCGACGGCGGCCATCATGATCGGCTTCGCGGCGCGGGCGACGCTGGCCGCCAACCGTTCCGCCATCGAGGTTGTGCGGCTGATCGGCGCCGAGGACCGCTTCATCTCGAAGGCATTCGTCGGTCCGCTGGCGCGCCGTGCCGCGGCGGGCGGCCTGCTCGGCTCGGCGCTCGGCTGCGGCGCGCTGGCGCTCCTGCCGCGCATCGATGCCGGGGCGGGGCTCGCGGTCGCGGTGCGCCCGCAGGGGGTCGGCTGGCTCGCGCTCGGCCTGGGCGTGCCGCTTGCCGCCGCGGTCATCGCCTGGACGGCGGCGCGAATCGCCGTGCGGCTCGCCCTGGCGCGGATGCCGTGACGGACGCCGCGCCAGCACCCTCCCTGCTGCCGCCCTCCGGCAACCGCTCGCCGGGCGAGGCCGTGCGTGCGGTCGCCTTCATCGTCGCGATGTACGCGCTGCTGCTCGGCATGGGGTTGGTGGCGGTGCCCTCCTCGGCGCTCTCGCGTCGCTCGGCGCGGCGCTGGGCCAGGCGCTATTGCCGCAGCGTGCGTCACATGCTCGACGCGTTCTGCGGCATAAGCTGCGAGATCCGCGGACCCGTGCCGGATTTTCCCTGCATCGTCGCCTCCAAGCACCAGTCCTTTCTCGACGTGCTGATGCTGATCGAGGCGCTGCCGGCGCCGCGCTTCGTCATGAAGCGCTCACTGCTCTGGGTGCCGGTCATCGGCTTCTTCGCCCGCCGCCTCGGCTGCATCGCCATCGACCGCAGCGCTCGCGGCGATGCCGTGCGGGCGATGCTCGACGGCGTCGCGGCGGGCGAGGGCGACGGGCAGATCATCATCTTTCCGCAAGGCACCCGCGTGGCGCCGGGGGCGCGCGTCGCCTTCCGGGGCGGCGTGCTCAAGCTCTACGACGCGTTCCAGCTGCCGATCGTGGTCGCCGCCGCGAACACCGGCTGGTTCTGGCCGCGCACCGGCACGCGCCGCACGCCCGGAACCGCCGTGGTCGAGTTCCTGCAGACGATCCCGCCGGGCGAGCCGAAGTCGTCCCTGCTGACGCGCATTGAGACCGCGATCGAAACGGCCTCGGACCGGCTCGCCGCAGACGCGGCCACCGAGATTGCCGCCCGGTCCAACCGGCACTAGAGCAACTTTCAAGCGTACGAAGCAGGGTTCCCTCGGTCGCTATGGCTGCCGTCCGAGCACGGCGACCGCCACCTTGCGGCCGTCGCCATAGGCGCGCAGCGCGAAGCCGGCCGAGGTCGATGCTTCTCCGAGCAGCCGCTCGGCATAGGCCGGCTCCTGAAGCCACATGTCGAGAAAGTGGTCGATGTCGGCCGCCATGACCTCGGCGCCGCAGCCGCCGCAGCTCCCGACCAGGGCCGCGGCCGAACCCCAGCCGCTCGGCAGCTGGCTGGCGAGACCGCCGCTCGCGAGCGTCACTCGCTCGTCGGCCGACGCGGGCAGCAGTCCCGCCGCTGCCGTCGAGAGCTCGTCGCTGACCTCCAGCGCGGCGCGCGATCGGGCCTTACGCCGCGCGTTGAGGGCCTGGACGAAGGCGTCGTCCACCGCGCCCTCGTCCAGCGCCACCGCCGCCCTCGCCTGGGCTCGATTCGTCGGAAGGCGAGGCGCCCGGCGACCCGGGCCCGGCGAACGTCTGCACGGCGTAGAGCTTCCCCTCGCCGGCGACGATGCCATAGCCGAACTGCACGATCCCGGCGCGCAGGATGTTCTCGCGGTGGTGCGGGCTGTCCATCCAGCGTTGCTGCATCTGCTCGACGCTGCTGGCGCGCGGCACCTCGGCGCAGCCCGAGCACATGGCGATGTTCTCGGCCACCAGCTCGTACCTGTCGCCGCCTCGGGCGATGTAGCGGTCGCGCGCATCCTCGCCCTCGGGCGAGACATGGGCATAGTAGTCGCGCGACAGCATGTCACCGGCATGGTCCTGCGCCGCCTCGTTCAGCGGATCGGCGAGGCTCAGCGGCTCGCGCCCGTGTTCGCGCCGCGCTGCGTTCACCAGGTCGAGCGCCTGGCTCCGCAGCGCCGACAGGTCGCCCGTTTCGGCGCTGTGCGGCACCCGCGCGGCGACGAGAACCAGGCAGGCCGCGAGGCAGAGGCGAAGAAGGGCAGTGCGCGGAACCGGCATGACCGTCCGAACGCGCGAGGCGACCCGCGGGCTCCGTCCGTGACGTGGTTTCAGCCGAGGCCCTTGGCGCCTGTCTCGACGAAGCGCTTGCGCCGCTCAGCTCGGATCGCGGCGGGTGCCATGGCGTCGAGCTCGGCCAGCATCTCGGCGATGGCGGCGCCGACGCTGTCGATCGTGGACAGCGGGTCGCGCTGGGCGCCGCCGACCGGCTCGGGCACGACGCGGTCGACGACGCGCAGCTTTTCCAGATCCTGGGCCGTCAGGCGCAGCGCGTTCGCCGCCTCCTCCGCCTTGTCGGCGCTCTTCCACAGGATCGCGGCGCATCCTTCGGGCGAGATCACCGAGTAGATCGCGTGCTCGAGCATGATCACGCGGTCGGCCGTGGCCATCGCGACCGCGCCGCCCGAGCCGCCCTCGCCGATGACGACCGAGACCAGCGGCACGCCGATCTGCAGGCACATATCGGTCGCGCGCGCGATCGCCTCGGCCTGGCCGCGCTCCTCGGCCCCCTTGCCGGGATAGGCGCCCTGCGTGTCGACCAGCGTCACGACCGGCAGGCCGAAGTCGGTCCGCCAGGCGCCATCAGCCGCACGACCTTGCGGTAGCCCTCGGGCTTGGCCATGCCGAAATTATGCTCGAGGCGGCTCTTGGTGTCGTGCCCCTTCTCGTGCCCCAGCACCATGAGCGGCCGGTCGCGGAAGCGCGCGAGCCCGCCGATGATCGCGCTGTCCTCGCCGAAGACGCGGTCGCCGGCCAGCGCCGTGAAGTCCGTGAACAGCCGCTCGATATAGGCGGTGGCGTGCGGCCGCTCGGGGTGGCGAGCGACCTGCGCCTTCTGCCAGGGCGTGAGCTCGGCGTAGAGCTTGACCAACAGCTCGCCCGCGCGCCGGTCGAGCTGCTCGATCTCGGCTGCGATGTCGAGGCTGGGGTTCTGGCCCGCCAGCGCGTGCAGCTCCTGCGCCTTGCCCTGCAGCTCGGCCAAGCCTTTTTCGAAATCGAGAAAATTCTGCATCAGCGACCCGTCCCCACGCCCCGGCGGCACTTAAGCCGGTGCGCCGGGCAATGCAATGCGGGGCGCCCCAGGTACGCCGCTCTCGCATCTCGGCGGGCCTTGCTGTCGGCGCAGCTCCGTCGAGCGGCGCGTCAGGCCTGGATGACGTGTCCCTGTCCCGCTGCCGCGGCGAGGGCGTGGTTCGCGATGGCGGTGTCCTGCGCGCCCGTCCCGGTGAGATCGCAGACAGTGACCATCGCGTCATCGGTGCGCCCAGGCGACCGGCGCGAGGCGATCTCGCCAAGCTCGATCGGCCGGACGGATCCGGCGACGCCGGCAGCCCGGGCTGCGCGGAGCTCGCCGAGCGCTTCCACCTGTGCGAGCCGGTCGCAGGCGTAGAGATCGGCGGCGGCGAGGATGCCCGGCTCGAGCTCGTTCTTCGATGCCTGGTCGGAGCCCATCGCCGTGACGTGCAGGCCGGGATGGAGCCAGTCGCGCCGCAGGACCGGTTCGCGCGCGGGCGTGGTGGTCACGACCAGCTCGCTTTCCGCGACGAGGCGGGCCGGGTCGCTCTCGGCCCAGGCGTCGGCGCCGGTCGCGGCGGCGATGTCCCGCGCGGCGGCCGCTGCCTTCGCGGGATCCCGCGCCCAGACGAGCGCCCGCTCGAACGGACGCTCGAGATGGGCTGCGATCAGCTGCAGGCGCCCCTGTACGCCGGCGCCCATGACGCCTGCGGTGGTCACGCGTCCGGGCGCGAGGTGGCGCGCCGCGACCGCCCCCGCCGCCGCGGTGCGCAGGTCAGTGAGATAGCCGTTGTCCAGGAGCACCGCCCGGACACGGCCGGTGCTCGCGCAGAAGAGCACCATGATGCCGCTCAGGCTGGGCAGGCCGAGCTTGGGGTTGTCGAAGAAGCCGGGGCTCGCCTTGACGGCGAAGGTGTCGAAGCCCTCGATGAAGGCAGTCTTGACGTCGAGTTCCCCATGCGCGGCCGGAATTTCCATCGACAGGATCGGCGGCATGATGACTCGCCCCTCGGCCAGCGCGACGAAGGCGCGCTCGACGACGTCGACCGCCGTCCGGTCGAGCGGCACCGCGCGGCGGAGCTGTGCCTCGGTCAGCAGCACGACCTCATGGCTCATAGGGCGCTCCCTTCACAGTCATGTCGCCAAGGCGAATGTCGCGGCCCTGCATGATGTCGGCATGCAGCCTCATGTCGAGTGTGCGCCCGGTGATGACGGTAGCGATCGGGCCGCGCGGCGCCGGCAACTTGCCCGCCTGCATCGCGGCAATTCCGACGACGCAGGCGCCCTCGCAGACGATGGCGTCCTCGTAGTAGATCGTCTGAAGCGCGCGGTAGATCTCCTCCTCGGTCACCAGAACCAGATCGTCGAGAAGCGCGCGGCAAATCGGGAAGGAGAGCCTGTTCGCGAGCCCAATGCCGCCGCCGAGGCTGTCGGCTAGGCTTGCGTATTCCTCAACCTGAACCGGCTCGCCGGCCTCGAACGAGGCGTGCATCGCGGCACCACGATCCATGCTGATGCCGATCACGGCGATCTTGGGCTTGATGGTCTTCGCAGCCAGCGCGATGCCCGCGGCCAGACCGCCGCCCGAGACGGGCACCAGCAGCGTGTCGATGTCCGGCCTCGCCTCGAGGATCTCGAGCCCGATGGTCGCCTGCCCGGCGATGACGTGTGGATCGTCGAACGGCGAGATCTCGGCGAACCCCTCGCTTTCCACCAGCCGCAGGCTTTCCTCCTGGGCTTTGTCCTGGTTGCGGCCGATGATCTTCAGCTCCGCGCCCAGGGCGCGCACGCCGGCCCGTTTGGCCTCGGGCGAAAGCTCGGACATGCAGACGACGGCGCGCAGGCCTCGGGCGCGGGCGGCGTAGGCAACGCCGCGGCCGTGGTTCCCCGTCGAGCAGCAGGTGACGCCCGGGCAGTCGGGCGGCAGGTTGGCAACCGCGTTGGTCGCGCCGCGCAGCTTGAAGGCCCCGGTCGGCTGGCAGAGCTCGAGCTTCAGCAGAAACTCCCGCCCGGCGAGGCGGGAGAGATGGGTCGAGGGCACCATCGGCGTCGCATCGGCAACGCCGCGGATCGCGTGCCGGGCGGCCAGCACATCGGCCAGATCAAGGCCGAGGCCCGTTGCTGCCGCCATCATTGTCTCGGGCACGTCGCCTCCCTCTCTCCTCGCGAAGACAGGCAGCATCGGCGGGCCGGGGCTTTGACGCAATGCCCCGGCCCGCAGGATCCTACCCGCACTATGCGGCCCTTCCGCGGCCTCAGCCGAAGGTGGCGGCAACGGCCTTGCGGGTCGCATCGACGATGCGGTCGGCCTCGGCCTGGGTCAGGCAGAGCGGCGGCGCGAAGCCAGCGATGTCGCCCTCGGGCATGGCGCGCGAGATCACGCCCTCGGAGAGCAGCGCCTGCACGACCCGAGCGCCGGCCTTGGCCGAGGGGTCGAAGAAGCGCCGGCCCTCGCGTTCATCGACGAACTCGACCGCCATCAGCAGGCCCTCGCCGCGGATATCGCCAACCTTGGGATGGTCGCCGATCGCGTCCTGCATCGCCGCCTTGAAATAGGCGCCCGTGCTGCCGGCATTGGCCACAAGACCGAGGCTGTCGACCAGGTTGAGGTTCGCGATCCCGGCCGCCGCGCCGACCGGATGGGCCGAATAGGTCCAGCCATGGCCGATCGGGCCGTTCTCGTCCGTACCCCGCTCCAGCACCTTCCAGACCCGATCCGAGACGATCGAGCCCGAAAGCGGCGCGTAAGCCGAGGTGAGGCCCTTGGCGATGGTGATGAAGTCCGGCTTCAGCCCGTAGTGCGCCGAGCCGAACATCGAGCCGAGCCGGCCGAAACCCGTCACCACCTCGTCGGCGATGAGCAGGATGTCGTGCTTGTCCAGGATCGGCTGGATCGCCTCCCAATAGCCCGTCGGCGGCGGCACGAGGCCGCCGGTGCCGAGCGCCGGTTCGCCGATGAAGGCCGCGATGGTGTCCGCGCCCTCGCGTTCGATCAGCGCCTCGAGCTCCGAGGCGCAGTGCGCGACGAAGTCAGCCTCACTCATGGCGAGATCCGCACGCCGGAAGTAGTAGGGCGCCTCGGTGTGCAGGATCCGGTCCAGCGGCAGGTCGAACTTGTCGTGGAACAGCTTCAGGCCCGTCAGCGAGCCGGTGATGAGGCCCGAGCCGTGGTAGCCCCGCCAGCGCGAGATAATCTTCTTCTTCTCGGGCCGGCCAAGGATGTTGTTGTAGTACCAGACCAGCTTGATGTTGGTCTCGTTCGCATCCGAGCCGGACAGGCCGAAATAGACCTTCGACATACCTGCCGGCGCGCGCTCCATGATCATGTGCGCGAGTGTGATCGACGCCTCGGTGCCGTGGCCGACATAGGCGTGGTAGTAGGCGAGCTCGCGGGCCTGGTTGGCGATCGCATCGGCGATCTCGGTCCGGCCGTAGCCGACGTTGACGCAGTAGAGACCGGCGAAGGCGTCGAGGTGGCGCCGGCCGTCGCGGTCCTCGATGAAGACCCCTTCACCGCCCGTGATGACGCGGCCGGGCGCGGCGCCGCGGGCGTGCTGCGCGAGGTGGGTCGAGGGGTGCATGAAGCTCTCGCGGTCCCAGCGGGCGAGCTCGTCGTTGGTCAGCATGGCGTCGGTCAGCATGGCGCTCTCCTTTATGGCCGCCGGGCATCAGGCCCAGTCGCGGCAGACGTATTTGATCTCGGTGAAGGCCTCGAGCCCCTGGCGGGCGCCCTCTCGGCCCAGGCCTGACTGCTTCATGCCGCCGAAGGGGATCGGCGCGCCCGTGACCTTGGTGCGGTTGACGGCGACCATGCCGAAGGCGAGCGACCGGCTGGCGCGGTAGATCCGCCGCGGGTCCTGCGTGTGCAGGTAGGCGACCAGGCCGTACTCGGTGGCGTTGGCGGCCTCGATGGCCTCGGCCTCGCTGTCAAAGGGAGCGATGGCGGCGACGGGGCCGAACGTCTCCTCGTGGAAGATCCGCGCCTCGCGGGGCACGTCGGCGAGGACGGTCGCCGGGTAGAACAGCGGTCCCTGCGGGTCGCGCGCGCCGCCGCAGAGGAGGCGGGCGCCGCGGCCCAGCGCGTCGGCGACGTGTTCCTCCTGCTTGGCGACGGCCCGCTCGTTCATCATCGGGCCGAGGTCGCGGTCCTCGATGCCGGGGCCGAGGGTCAGAGCGGCGCTGCGCTCGGCAAAGCGGCGGCAGAACGCGTCATAGACCGGGCGCTCGACGAGGAAGCAATTGGCGCCGAGGCAGTCCTGGCCCGTCGTCGCGTACTTGGCCTTGACGGCCTCGTCGACGGCGTTGTCGAGATCGGCATCGGCGAAGACCAGGAAGGGCGCATGGCCGCCGAGCTCGAGCACCAGGCGCTTGATCGTGTCGGCGGACTGGCGGTAGAGCAGCCGCCCGATCTCGGTCGAGCCGGTGAAGGAGAGGGCGCGCACCCGCGGGTCCACAGTCCACGGCTTGACCACCTCAGGGGCGGCGCCGGTGACGACATTGAAGACGCCGTCCGGTACGCCGGCGCGCTCGGCCAGCTCGGCCAGCGCGAGCGCCGAGAACGGCGTCTCGGCCGAGGGGTGGGCCACCACGGTGCAGCCCGCTGCCAGCGCGGCCGCAGCCTTGCGCGTCAGCATGGCCGAGGGGAAGTTCCAGGGCGTGATCAGCGCCGCGACGCCGACCGGCTCGCGCCAGATCTCGACCTCGGCATCGGGCAGGTGCGAGGTTACCCCCTCAATGTTCGGGCGCTTGGCCTCCTCGGCATAGAACTCGACGAAGGAGGCGGCATAGTCGATTTCGCCCCGCGCCTCGGAGAGCGGCTTGCCCTGCTCGAAGGTCATGATACGCGCGAGGTCTTCGCGGTGCGCCAGCATCAACTCGTACCAGCGGCGCAGGATGGCCGCGCGCTTCTGCGGCAGCGCCGCCGCCCAGGCCGGGAAAGCCCCGGCGGCGTGGTCGACGGCCCCGGCGCTCTCGTCGGCCGACAGCCTGGCGACCGAGGCGATCACGGCGCCGTCCGCCGGGTTGGTCACGGCCAGGACGGCGCCCTTGCCCGACCCGACCCAAGCCCCCCCGACATAGGCGAAGGTGCGCATCAGTTTGCGGTCGGAAAGCCCCGACATCAGGTCGGCGGCGATTTCCTGCTGCATGCCCATGCTCAAGCTCCCTTTCGGCTGCTCGAGAGATAGCACCGACCCGGCAGAGGAATCCTCTGAACCCGGGCGCCCCGCCGGAGAGCCCGCCTGAAGTCGCCCCGCTGGGCGGTCACTTTCTCCTGGCGTCCGAGAGAACTGCCTCCAGCGGCACCGCGCCGGGCGCCTTCACCTGCTTGGTGACAATGTAGCTGAAATAGCGCGCCACCCCGAGCTGCGCCTCGAGCAGGGTATCCATCAGGCGCTGATAGCTGTCGATGTCGCGGGTCACCACCTGCAGGAGGTAGTCGAAGCCGCCGCCGATCGACCAGCAGGCGACGATCTCGTCGATCGGCCCCACGGCGCGCTCGAAGGCCTGGAACATCTCGCTTCGATGCCTCTCCAGCTCGACCATCACGAAGACGATCACATGCGGGCCGAGGTGCGACAGAGAGATGTCGGCGCGATAGCCGCTGATCAGGCCGGCCTCTTCCAGCCGCTTCAGCCGTTCCCAGCACGGGGTGGCGGACAGGTTCACGCGCCGGGCCAGCTCGGTCTTCGAGATCCGTCCCTCGCGGCTCAGCACCGAAAGTATCTGGATGTCGCGGTCGTCGAGCAGCGGGCCAGCCATGGCCGCTTGCTCGGACACCGATCGGCGATTGTCAATCGGAGCGCTTCGAAAGCGTTTCGCAAGCGCGATTTAGAAGACGCAGGAGCTCCGATCCCCAATGGCTTGACTTGGTGGCCGTAGCGGTCGAGGGTCGGCGGACAATGACTGCAACGAGCTATGCCGGCCCTGCCAACACGGCGCTAGGGTCATGTCCGCACGACCCGAGGCGCCTTCGCGGGGGCGCCGTAAACGGCATCGCCAACCAGACAGACCGGCCGCAGCATTTAACCCCGTATCCGCGGCTGCGAAGCCGGCTCGACCACACCCGCACTGCTCTGAGGGTGAACGAAACTGACAGGAAGGATTGACCGAATGACAGACCGCAGTTCCAGGATTCTCACGGCATTCGGAGCGGCTGCCATCGCGCTCGGCACGACCGCGGGCGCCGGCGCCGACACTTGGCGCTATGCCACGGAGGAGGCCGCGGCGGCGGACGTCCAGAACGTCTTCGCCCAGAAGTTCAAGGAGGAGGTCGAGGCGAACAGCGACCACACGGTCGAAGTCTATCCGTTCGGCACGCTGGGCGAGAGCGCCCAGCTTCTGGAGCAGACGCAGGCCGGCATCCTGCAGTTCGTCGACCAGTCGCCCGGTTTCACCGGCGCGGTGATCCCCGAGGCGCAGGTGTTCTTCGTGCCCTACCTGCTGCCGCAGGAGCATGACACGCTGGTCGAGTTCTTCCGCAACTCGACCGCGATCAACGAGATGTTCCCCGAGCTCTACGCGCAGCAGGGGCTGGAGCTGCTCACCATGTTCCCCGAGGGCGAGGTCTGCATGACCACGCAGAAGCCGGTGATGAGCCCCGCGGACCTGAACGAGGTCAAGTTCCGGGTGATGACCAACCCGCTGCTGGTCGAGAGCTACAAGGCCTTCGGCGCGGTGCCGACGCCGCTGCCCTGGGGCGAGGTCTATGGCGCGATGCAGACCGGCATCATCCAGGGCCAGGAGAACCCGGGCTTCTTTCTCGACACGACCAAGATGTACGAGGTGACCGACGTCATCACCTGCATCGGCCACAACAACTTCACCACTGCGGTGATGGCCAACAAGGGGTTCTATGACGGCCTGTCCGAGGAGGACCAGCTGCTGATCCAGAGCGCGACCGACGCGGCGTTCGACTACATCGTCGAGTACCAGAAGGGCCTGCAGGAGGAGGCTTTGGCCAACATCAAGAAGGCGAAGCCCGAGATGCAGATCAACACGCTGACCGAGGAGCAGCGCCAGCCCTTCATGGAGGCCGCGACCCAGGTGGAGAAGACCTTTGTCGACATGGCCGGCGAGAGCGGCAAGGAGATCCTCGACCAGATGAAGGAGGATCTGAAGCAGGCGCGGTCGGCGACATCGGGCTGAATCGATCATGGCGAACAGACCGGGCGGCCTGGCGCCGCCCGGTCTGCCTGCCGCCAGCGGGAGAGCGCGCGTGACGAACCCGAACGAGCCCATCGCCGACAAGACGCAGACCTCGGCCGCCGACCAGCCGGAGACGGAGGACTATCGCTCGGCGCTGCCGGGCGTGCTCGGCACCATCGACGTGCTGATCGCCCGGGTCGAGGCGGTGCTGCTCGCCGCCGGCGTGCTGCTGATGGCGCTGAACACGGTTGCCAACGTCGTCGGCCGGTTCGTCTTCCAGAGCAGCATCTTCTTCTCGGAAGAGCTGAACCGGATCCTAATCATCCTGATCACCTTCGCAGGCATCAGCTATGCCGCGCGGCACGGCCGGCATATCCGCATGTCGGCGATCTACGACACGCTGCCGGCGCGGGCCCGCAAGGCGCTGATGGTCGGGATCGCGCTGGTAACGTCGGTCTTCATGTTCGGCCTGTGCTATTACTCCTACGCTTTCATCGTGACTTCGGCCGGGCAGGGGCGCCTCTTGCCGGCGCTGCAGGTCCCGGTCTGGTGGATCTACGTCTGGGCGCCGATCGGCTTCTTCATGACCGGCGTGCAGTACCTGCTGACCGCGGTGAAGAACCTCATCGAGGACGACATCTACCTCTCGACCGGCGTGCTCGAGGGCTATGACGAGGACGAGAGGGAGGTCTGAGCCATGGCGATCACCATCTTCTCGGTCATGATCGTGCTGCTGCTGCTCGGCTTTCCGATGATGATCCCGCTGATCTGCGCGGCCTTCATCGGCTTCTATGCGCTGTTCGGCGGGTTCGGGCAGCTCGAGACAATGGTGCAGCAGATGCTGGCCGGCATCCAGCCCGCCTCGCTGATCGCTGTGCCGATGTTCATCTTCGCCGCCGACATCATGACGCGCGGCCAGTCCGCCGACCGGCTGATCGACATGGTGATGAAGTTCGTCGGCCATGTCCGCGGCGGCCTCGCCGTCTCGACGGCGGCCGCCTGCACGATGTTCGGCGCCGTCTCGGGCTCGACGCAGGCGACGGTGGTCGCCGTCGGCTCGCCGCTGCGCCCGCGGATGCTGAAGGCCGGCTACAATGACAGCTTTGTGCTGGCGCTGATCGTCAACGCCTCGGACATCGCCTTCCTGATCCCGCCGTCGATCGGTATGATCATCTACGGGGTCGTCTCGAACACCTCGATCGCCGAGCTGTTCATCGCCGGGATCGGGCCCGGGCTCCTGATCCTGGTCCTGTTCTCGATCTACTCGATGATCTACGCGGCCCGGCACGGCGTGCCGACCGAGCCGCGGGCGAGCTGGGGCGAGCGGCTGAGCGCCGTCTATCGCGCCGTCTGGCCGCTGGGCTTTCCGGTCATCATCATCGGTGGCATCTATGGCGGCATCTTCTCGCCGACCGAGGCTGCGGCGGCTTGCGTCCTCTACGCGCTGATCCTCGAGATGGTCGTCTTTCGCGAGCTCTCCCTGAAGGCCGTCTACGAGACGGCCAAGTCAACCGGCCTGATCACTGCCGTCGTCTTCATTCTCGTTGCAGCAGGCGCTGCCTTCTCCTGGGTGATTTCGTTCGCGCAGATCCCGCAGCAGATCCTCGGCGGCGTCGGCATCACCGAGATGGGACCGATCGGCGTCCTGTTCGTGATCTCGATCGCCTTCTTCATCGGCTGCATGTTCGTCGACCCGATCGTCGTCATCCTGGTGCTGGTGCCGATCTTCGCGCCGGTGGTCGCGAGCGTCGGCCTCGACCCGGTGCTGGTCGGCACGATCATCACGCTGCAGGTCGCGATCGGCTCGGCCACGCCACCCTTCGGCTGTGACATCTTCACGGCGATCGCGGTGTTCAAGCGCCCGTACTGGGAGGTGGTGCGCGGCACGCCGCCCTTCATCTGCATGCTGCTCGGCGTCGCCGTCGCCCTGATCTTTTTCCCGCAGATCGCGCTTTTCCTGCGCGACCTGGCGTTCGCCAGATAGGCCGCTCCGATGTTCAAACGAATCCTGGTCGCGTACGACGGCTCGAAGGGCGCCATGGGCGCGCTGGAGAAGGCCGTGGCCCTGCAGAAACTCTGCGACGCCGAGCTGCTGATCCTGACGGTCTACCGCCATCACAGTTTGCAGGAGGCTTCGCTGTCCATGGTGCGCCCGGTCGAGCCTGAGAACCTGGACGACGTGCTGCGCGGGCACGCCAAGGAAGTGGCCGAGTTCGCCAAGGCCGAGGCGCGCAAGCTGGGCTCGAAGAACCCCCGCGCCTTCGTCAAGAATGGTCCGATCGCCCGCGGCATCGTCAGCTTCGCGAACGAGAACTTGGTCGACCTGATCGTGATCGGCAGCAGGGGACACGGGTCAGTAGAGGCCTACCTGCTCGGCAGCGTCTCGCACAAGGTGACCGGGTTGTCCGAGCTGCCCGTGCTCGTCGTCTGAGAAGGAGCGATGGCGCAGAGAACCCTCCCGCTCGTCGAACGCCTGGACTGCTCCCTGCAGTACGAGCGTCCCGATACGGTGGTGCGCCTCGGCTTCATCCTGCTCGCAACCGATCTGACCACCGAGCTCGAGGCGGCGCGCCTGCTGCAACCCGAGCGCATCACCACCCATGCGGCGCGCGTCGCCTTCGAGAACCCCACCACGCCCAAAACGCTGCGCCAGATGGGCCCGCGCCTGTCGGCGACCGCCGCGCTGCTGGCGCCGGTCGGTCCGCTGGCGGCGGTCTATTACAGCTGTACCGCCGGAACCGTGGCACTGGGTCAGGCGGCGGTGACGGCGTCGGTCGAGGCGCATCTGCCGGGCGCGGCCGTGGTCACGCCGCCCGGCGCGGCGCTCGCCGCCTTCGCCGCGCTGAACGTGCGAAGGGTCGCGCTGCTCACCCCCTATTTGCCCGAAACCACACGCCCGATGGTCGCGTGGTTTGCCGAGCACGGACTCGAGATTGTTCGCGCCGCATGCCTCGGCATCGAGGACGACCGCGACATGGCGCGTTTGACGACCGCCTCGATCGTCGAGGCTGCCGTCGCCGCCGACGACCCCAGGGCCGAGGCGCTGTTCGTCTCGTGCACGGCGCTGCCGGCGATTGCGGCGGTAGAGGCGATCGAGGCGCAGACGGGAAAGCCTGTCGTGACCTCGAACCAGGCTGCGCTCTGGCAGCTGCGCGGCCATGCGGGGAATGGCACGCCGCGCTCCGGCGCCGGCCGGCTGTTCCGCATCGCAACGAGCCGTGGCGGCGCCTGACAACCGGCGCGGCGAAACAAGGGAAGGTTCTCCATCGATGTCCTACATGACCCTGGCCGATCCCAGCTTCACGCTTGACGAATACGCGCGGCGCATCGCCAAGACCCGATCGGCGATGGAGGCGCGGGGCGTCGACCTGATCATTGTCAATGATCCGTCCAACATGGCGTGGCTTACGGGCTATGATGGCTGGTCGTTCTATGTGCACCAATGCGTGCTGCTGGCCATGGAGGGCGACCCGATCTGGTTCGGCCGAGGCCAGGACGCGAACGGCGCGGTCCGCACCGTGTTCATGGATGACGACCACGTCATCGGCTACCCTGATCACTATGTGCAGGCGGCCGACATCCACCCGGTCGACTACCTCTCTCAAGTCATCGTCGAGCGGGGCTGGGACCGGCTGACCATCGGGGTGGAGTGGGACAACTACTGGTATACTGCGCGCGGCGACGCTGTGCTGCGCCAGCACCTGCCGAACGCGACCTTCATCGACACCACCGGACTGGTGAACTGGCAGCGCGCGGTGAAGTCCGAGCAGGAGCTGGACCACATGCGCAAGGCCGCCCGCATCGTCGAGCGGATGCATGCGCGCATCCTCGAGAAGGTCGAGCCCGGCATCCGCAAATGCGACCTCGTCGCCGAGATCTACGATGCGGCGCTCCGCTATGACGCCGAGGACGGCTACGGCGGCGACTATCCGGCCATCGTGCCGCTGTTGCCCTCCGGCGCCGACGCCTCGGCCCCGCATCTCACCTGGGACGACAAGCCGATGAAGAAGGGCGAGGGAACCTTCTTCGAGATCGCGGGGACCTATCGGCGCTATCACTGCCCGCTTTCGCGGACCGTGTTCCTCGGCAAGCCGACGCAAGTGTTTCTGGATGCCGAGAAGGCGACGCTGGAGGGCATGGCCGCGGGGCTCGAGGCCGCGGTGCCCGGCAACACCTGCGACGACATCGCCGCCGCCTTCTTCCGCGTCCTGGGCCTTCACGGCTTCGAGAAGGATAACCGCACGGGATATCCCATCGGTCTCAGCTATCCGCCGGATTGGGGCGAGCGGACGATGTCGCTGCGCCGCGGTGACCGGTCCGTGCTGGAGGCAGGCATGACCTTCCATTTCATGAGCGGCCTCTGGCTCGAGGACTGCGGCATCGAGATCACCGAGAGCTTCGTGATCACCGAAAAGGGTCCGGAGTGCCTGGCGAATGTCCCGCGCGAATTGTTCGTGAAGGACTGAGGCCATGGACACCGAGAGCCGGACCTTGCCGCCGAGCCCTATCGCGGCGACCGTGCCGTTCGACGAGGACGGCATTCATCACGGCTTCCTGCGCTTGCCCTACAGCCGCGACGACAGCGCCTGGGGCGCGGTGATGATCCCGATCACGGTCATCCGCAAAGGCGACGGCCCGACCGCGCTTCTGACCGGCGGCAATCACGGCGACGAGTACGAGGGGCCGCTGGCGCTGCAGGGCCTCGTCAACCAGCTGGCCGGGAACGGTGCGGCCGGGGTGACGGGGCGGGTGATCGTTGTGCCCTGCATGAACGCGCCGGCGGTGCGTGCAGGCACGCGCACCTCGCCCTATGACCGCGGCAACCTGAACCGCACCTTTCCCGGCCGGCCCGACGGCACCGTGACGGAAAAGATCGCCGACTATTTCCAGCGCACGCTGGCGCCCATGGCGGACGTGGTGCTCGACTTCCACTCGGGCGGGCGCACGCTCGACTTCATCCCCTTCGCCGCCGCGCACGTGCTCGACGACAAATCGCAGGAGGCGGCCTGCATGGAGGCGATGCAGGCCTTCAACGCGCCCTATTCGATGAAGCTGCTCGAGATCGACGCGGTCGGCATGTACGACACCGCCGTCGAGGCGATGGGCAAGGTGTTCGTCTCGACCGAGCTCGGCGGCGGCGGCACCTCGACTGCCCGCAGCGTGGCGATCGCCGCCAAGGGGGCACGCAATCTGCTGAAGCATGCGGGCATTCTGGGCGGCGACCCCGAGATCGGGCCGAGCCAGATGCTCGACATGCCCGACGGCCGCTGCTTCGTCTTCGCCGAGGATGACGGCATGGTCGAGCCGTTGGCCGATCTCGGCGACATGGTGGAAGCCGGCGACCCGGTCGCACGCATCTGGCCGGCCGACCGGACGGGGGCGCAGCCCGTGGTCTATGCCGCCCGGCGCGGCGGCATCCTGGCTGGCCGCCATTTCCCCGGCCTGATCAAGGCCGGCGACTGCCTGGTTGTCGTCGCGGAGCTGGTGGAGTGACCCTGCGCGTCGTGCGGCGACCTTTCCCGCCGTTGCGCGGGTCGGAGCCCGGATCCGTCGAGGCCGCGCGCCTCGGGTACCTGGGCCTGCACGACTCCTTGCGCGGCCAGCTGTCGAGTGCTCTATCCCGCCCTCGGGCCGCGGCTGGCGCGGCGGCGCGCCGGGGGACGGCGCCCTGACGGAGGCGCAAGGAATAGGGATGGGCAAGGACGTACGGCCGGGCATCGGCAGGATCGTGGCGATCGGCGGCGCCGAGGACCGCACCGGCGAGAGGGAGATCCTGCGCCGGGTCATCGCGATGGCGACCAGCGCCGCGCCCGTCGTCGGCGTGATCACGACCGCCAGCGGCTATCCTGACCAGGTGTTTGCCTCATACGAGGCGGTGTTCCACGGTCTCGGCGCGGATAGGGTGCATCACCTGGACATCCGCGACCGCGAGGGCGCGCGCGATCCGGAGGCCGTCGAACTGATCGAGACCTGCGACGTGATGTTCATGTCCGGGGGCGACCAGCTGCGGCTGACCAACCTGCTCGGCGGCTCGCCCGTGCTGGAGGCGATGCGCAGCAGCAACCGCGCCGGTGCGCTGATCGCCGGGACCAGTGCGGGCGCGGCCTGCATGTCCGCCACCATGATCTATGACGGCCAAGCGGCGGACGCGCTGCGCAAGGGGGCGGTCAAGATGACCGCGGGCCTTGCCTTTCTGGATGGCGTGGTGATCGACAGCCACTTCCTCGAGCGCGGCCGCTTCACGCGCCTCATGGAGGTCGGCGCCACCAACCCGTCCTATATCGGCATCGGCATTGGCGAGGACGCCGCCGTCATCGTGCACCCTGGCAATGTGCTCGAGGCGGCGGGCAACGGCCACGTCATCATCGTCGACAGCAACGACCTCTACTCATCGAATGTGGCCGAACTCTATGACGGCGAACCGGTCGCCGTGTCGCACGTGGTGATGCACGCGCTGACCCGAGGGTTCGGCTTCGACGTCGCGCAGCGGCGCTTTCTGCGCGACAGTGAATTGAAACGCCACCTCGAAGGGAGCAGCCATGCGGATCCTGGAGCACCGAGCACTCCGCGGCCCGAACTTCTATAGCCGCTATCTCTCCATCTACATGCGGCTCGACATCGGCGAGCTGGAGCAACGCCCCTCGGACAAGGTCCCCGGCATAGGCGAGAGGCTGCGCGAGCTGATGCCGGGCATCTGGGATCACCGATGCTCGGTCGGCGAGCCTGGCGGCTTTCTGAGCCGGGTGGAGGATGGCACCTATGCCGGCCATATGGTCGAGCATGTCGCGATCGAGCTGCAGAACATGGTCGGCTTCTCGGTCGGCTACGGCAAGACGGTCGATACATACGAGAAGGGCGTCTACAGCGTCGTCTATCGCTACCGCGACGAGGAGAGCGGCCTGGCCGCCGGCCGCGAGGCGGTGGCCATCGTCGAGGCGCTCTACAACGGCCAGGACGTCGACCTCGACGCGGCGGTTGCGCGCCTCAAGGAGGTGCGTGACGCCAACGCCCTGGGCCCTTCCACCGCCTCCATCGTGAACGCCGCCAGGGAGCGCGGCATCCCCTGGTACCCGCTCGCCGAGGGCACGAGCTACACGCAGCTCGGCCACGGCGTGAAGCAGCAGCGCTTCCAGGCGACGGTGACGTGGAAGACCGGCATCATCGGCCACTCGATCGCCGACGACAAGGACTGGACCAAGCAGGTGCTGGGCGACGCCGGCATCCCCGTGCCGCAGGGCCGCATCACCTACACTTTCGAGGAGGCGAAGGACGCGGCGGAGGCGATCGGCTATCCGGTCGTCACCAAGCCGCTGGTCGGAAACCACGGCCGCGGCATCACCACCAACCTCCAGAACGAGGCGGAACTCCGCGAGGGCTATGACGCGGCCCGTGCCCGCCACGAGAGCGTGATCGTCGAGACCTACATCAAGGGCGAAGACCACCGCCTGCTGGTGATCGACGGCAGGCTGGTCGCCGCCGCACGCCGGCGCCCCGCGCATGTGATCGGCGACGGCACCTCGACGCTGCAGGTGCTGATCGATCGCGAGAACGCCGATCCCCGGCGCGGCGTCGGCCACGAGAACCTGCTCACCCAGATCAAGATCGACCAGCAGACCGAGCGGCTGGTCAAGGACGCCGGGCTGAGCTTCGATAGCGTCGTCCCCAAGGACCAGATCGTCTGGCTGAAGTCGACGGCCAACATCTCGACCGGCGGGACCGCGACCGACCTGACCGACGACGTCCACCCGGAGGTGCGCTTCGCGGCCGAGCGGATCGGCCGGCTGATGGGCCTCGACATCATCGGCATCGACCTTCTGGCCGAGACGTTGACCAAGCCGCTGGACCAGCAGTCGGCCGGGGTGGTGGAGGTGAACGCCGGCCCGGGCTTTCGGATGCATATCTCGCCGACGCACGGCAAGGGCCGGCCGGTTGGCGAGGCGGTCGTCGACATGCTGTTCCCTGACCCGACCGACAACGGCCGCATCCCGATCGTGGCGATCACCGGCACCAACGGCAAGACGACAACGACGCGCCTGACCTCGCATCTTCTGCGCATGGCGGGACGCAAGGTCGGGATGGGCTGCACCGGCACGATCGAGATCGACAACCACGTCATCATGCGCGGCGACTATTCCGGCCCCTACGCCGCGCAGGTCGTGCTGAAGGAGCCGACGGTGGACCACGCGGTGCTGGAGGTCGCGCGCGGCGGCATCATGCGTCGCGGCCTCGGCTTCGACGAATGCGATGTGGGCGTGCTGCTCAACATCGCCTCCGACCATCTCGGCGAGCGGGACATCCATACGCTGGACGATCTGGCTCGCTGCAAGACGGTGGTAGTCGATGCGGTCAAGCCCGACGGCACCTGCGTGCTGAACGCCGACGATCCGCGCGTGATGGATCAGGGCACCTATTGGTCGCGCGGCCGCATCATCTATTTCACCATGGATCCCGACCACCCGGAGGTGGCCAAGCACGTCGCGGGGCACGGCACCGCTTTTACCGTCAAGGACGGCTGGATCGTCATGCGCTCGGGCGCGGTCGATGCGCAGGTGATCGAGGTGCTGGACGTGCCCATCGCCTTCGAGGGTCACGCCCCCTTTAACGTGCAGAACGCGATGGCGGCGGCGGCCGCGGGACACGCGCTCGGCCTTTCGCTCGGTGACATCGCGACGGGGCTGCGCACCTTCCACCCCACCCCCGGCCAGCTGCCGGGCCGGGTGAACCTGATCGACGCTGAAGGCATCCGCTGCCTCATCGATTACGGCCACAACGTGCCGGCGCTCGAGGCGCTTGCGCCGCTGGTAAGGGGACTTGGCCAAAAGCGCCGGATCGCCGTGACATCCGCCCCTGGCAACCGGCGGGACGAGGATCTGAAGGCTCTCGGCGCCCAGCTCGCGCAGATGCACGACCAGATCTTCGTCTGCGAGAACGACCTGCGCGGGCGGGCGCCCGGCGAGGTGCTGTCACTCATCAGCAGCGGCGCGCGCGAGGCGGGCGGCGCCACCGTCGAGACGGCCGAGAACGAGTACAGCGCAATCGGCAAGGCAATGGACGCGGCGGCCGAGGGCGATCTGCTGGTCCTGCTGGTCGATGACATCGAGGGCACGATCCAGCGGCTCAAGGGCCGAAGCTTCCGCACGCCCGCGCCGATCGCCGGGTAGGTCGCTCGGACAGCACCTGAATGCCCGGGCCGCGCCCCCGGAGCCGCCCAGTAGGAGACGACAATGAAGAAGAACATCTTCGTCATCGGAATGAACGAGCTCAACAGGGAGCGCCTTGGCCGGCTGCGCGGCGCCGAGGAGATCGAGTTCCTGCCGCTCCTCGACTATGCGAGCATATACGAGACCGAGGACTTCCACATGGCGGCGCTGATCGAGGTGGCGCAGCGCCAGCTCGACGAGCATCTCGACGCCGGCGGCTCGGTGGACGCCATCGTCGGCTATGCAGACTTCCCGGTCTCGACCATGCTGCCCATCCTCGCCGGGAAGTACGGCACCCGCTTCGCCTCGCTCGAGAGCCTGCTCAAATGCGAGCACAAGTTCTGGTCCCGTATCGTGCAGCGCGAGGCCATTCCCGACCACGTGCCGGGGTTCACCGCCTTCGACCCGTTCGACGACGAGGCGCTCGGCAAGATCGGCAAAGCCGGGCTGGCCTTCCCCTTCTTCGTCAAGCCGATCAAGTCGTCTGGCTCGCGTCTTGGCTTCCGCATCGACAACCCGGAGGACTTCGACTACGCCATCGGAAAGTTCAGGGCCGAGATCGGCGCCTATGCCGAGCCCTTCCAGCACATCCTCGACATGGCCGACCTGCCGGACGAGATCCGCGCCGTGCAGGGCGGCTTCTGCATGGCGGAGCAGGTGATCGGCGGCCGGCAATGCACGCTCGAGGGCTATGTCTACAATGGCGAGGTCGTGCCCTATGGCGTGGTCGACTCGATCCGCTATCCCCAGGTGCTGAGCTTCTTCTACTACATGTACCCGTCGAAGCTGCCGCAGCGGATCCAGGAGAAGATGGGCGAGATCACCAAGGAGGTGATGGCGCATATCGGCTTCGACAATTCAGGCTTTAACGTCGAGTTCTTCTGGGACGAGGTGCAGGACCGCATCTGGCTGCTTGAGATCAACACCCGCATCGCGCAGTCGCATTGTGACCTGTTCGAGAAGGTCGACGGGCTCAGCCACCAGCAGGTCATGGTCGACCTCGGTCTCGGCCAGCGCCCGAGGATGCCGAAGGGCGAGGGCGGCTTCGGCGTGGCGGCGGAATTCTTCTACCGGGTGTTCTTCCGCAATGCGACGGTGGCGCGCGTTCCGCCGCCCGAGGAAATCGCCGAGGCCGAGGCGCGCGTGCCCGGCACCACGATCATCCCACAGGTGCGCGAGGGAATGCGCCTGAGCGACCTGCCCGAGCAGGACGCCTATTCCTTCGCCATCGCCTGCATCTGGATGGGCGCGAATACGCAGTCCTCGCTGCTGTGGAACTACGAGCGGGTGGTCAAGGCCATCAACTTCGAGTTCAGCGAAATTGACGAATAACCGCGGCCGCCGCCCTTTCGCCCGCTCGGAGACCCAATGCGACACGTGACCGACCGAGCCGATCGCGTGCGCGAGATCGCGCATGTGGACGTGCCGATGCCCGACGGCTGCCGGCTTGCCGCGCGCATCTGGCTGCCGGAGGATGCCGAGGCGGCGCCAGTGCCGGCGGTCCTCGAATACATCCCCTATCGAAAGAACGATCTCTGCGCGCCCGAGGACCGGGCGACCGGCACCTATCTGGCGCAGCACGGCTATGCCTATGTCCGCCTCGACCTGCGCGGTGCGGGCGACAGCGAAGGTCTGCTGCTCGACGAATACCTGCCGCAGGAGTTGCAGGATGGCTGCGACGCCATCGCCTGGATCGCGGACCAGCCTTGGTGCGACGGCGGCGTCGGCATGATCGGCATTTCCTGGGGCGGCTTCAACGGCCTACAGGTGGCGGCGCTGCGGCCGTCAGCCCTCAAGGCCGTGATCTCGGTCTGCTCGACCGATGACCGTTATGCCGACGACGTCCATTACATGGGCGGCTGCCTGCTGAGCGACCAGCTCTCCTGGGCCGGTCAGATGTTCTTCCGCAACTCTCTGCCACCCGACCCGCTGGCGCGCGGTGCGGACTGGCGCCGCCTCTGGCGCGAGCGGCTCGAGAAGAGTGGGCTCTGGCTTAAGAACTGGCTCGAGCATCAACGCCGCGACGCCTTCTGGCGGCATGGCTCGGTCTGCGAGGATTATTCGGCGATCGAGGTGCCGGTCTATGCGGTCTCGGGCTGGGCCGACGGATACTGTCGCGCCGTCTTCCGCCTCTGCGAAAATCTCCCGGGCCCGCGCAAGGGCCTCATCGGCCCCTGGGCGCACAAATACCCGCATGTCGGCGTGCCCGGCCCCGCCATCGGCTGGCTGCAGGAGACGCTGCGCTGGTGGGACCACTGGCTCAAGGGCCGCGACACCGGCATCATGGACGAGCCCATGCTGCGTCTCTTCATGCAGGACCACGCCCCGCCAGCAGGCGGTTACGCGCAGCGCGAGGGCCGCTGGGTGACCGAGCCCGCCTGGCCCTCGCCCAACGTGACGCCGACGCCCTACCATCTCGGCATCGACGGCGGGCTTCACGAGGCTCCGACCGATGGAGGCGGGGCAGGCGAGGTCTCGCTCCGCTCGCCGGTCTTTTCGGCGGCGGCGGGCGGCAAGTGGTGCTCCTACGCGCGTGCCCGGCGACCAGCCGGTCGATCAGCGCGTCGATCTTGGCGGGGCGCTGCGCTTTGCGACCGCGCCGCTGGCCGAAGCGGTGGAGATCGCCGGCTCGCCGGCGCTCGAGATCGAGCTTGCCGCCGACCGGCCCGTCGCGCAGATCGCCGCGCGTCTCGTCGACATCGCGCCAGACGGGGCGGCGACGCGGGTCAGCTACGGTGTTCTCAATCTCACGCATCGCGATGGCCACGCATCGCCCGAGCCGCTCGAGACCGGCCGGCGATATCGCGTCCGCGTGCCATTCAAGGTGGTTGCGCAGACCTTTCGCGCAGGCCACCGCATCGCCCTCGATCTCTCGTCCACCTATTTTCCCTTCATCTGGCCGGCGCCCGAGCCCGTGACGCTCACACTCTGGCCTGCAGCGAGCGCGCTCGAGCTGCCGCTGCGCCGCAATTCGCCGCAGGATGCGGAGCTGCGCGCCTTCGCCGAGCCGGAGACCGGGGTCGCGCTGCAGGTCGAGCGTCTCGCCGAGGCGCAGGCTGGCTGGTGCCTGACGAACGACCTGGCGACAGGCGAGCGCGCGCTGGAGGTGGCGGACGGTGCCGGCACCTACCGGCTGACCGAGGCAGGCATCACCATTACCAAGAAGGCGCGCGAGCGTTACGCCGCCACGGGCGAGGATCTCGCCAGCGTGACCGGCGAGACCGCCTGGGAGGCGGCGCTTGGGCGCGGCGACTGGCAGATCCGTACGTTGACAGAGACGCGCCTGACCGGCTCGGCTGGCGTCTTTCGCATCGAGGCGCGCCTGCAGGCTTTTGAAGCGGACGTCCGCGTCCACGACCAGAGCTGGAGCATTGAGATCCCGCGCGATCTGGTCTGACGCTGGATGAACTGAATGCAGGTCTCCCTTTGCGCATCATCCCTCGCTGGAAACCCAATCCGGGGTGAACCGGATGAATGCCGCCGCGGCGGGGCTCGGCGTGTCTCCGACCCGCCAGAGCATGTCCATGCTCCGGGTCAGCTCCGGGTGAACCAGAGGTCGGAAGACCACTTTCGGCGGTGCATCGCGGCAGACGAGCGCGGGCAGGACAGTTACGCCGAGCCCGGCCGCGACCAAGGCCAGCAGCGTGGTCGTGTTGCGGGCGCGCAGACGCGCGGCTGCGAGCGCAACCTGCAGGCCGGGCTCGTCCAGGCGATCGCAGAGCGGATTGGCGATCAGGGCGAGGTCGCCGATCTCTCGCCAACTGACCCTGTCGCGCGCCGCCAGTGGGTGATCGTCGCGAAGGAAGAGGCCGAAGGCATCGGTGGTCAGCTGCGTGCGATGCAGGTTCGGGTTCGGCTGCGCGCTCGACACGATGCCGACGTCGATCCTCTCGCGTTCGAGCTCGCGCAGGATGGCGCCGCTGTCGAGGTCGCGGATGTCCAGCCTGACGCCCGGATGCACCTTGGCGAACGCGGCAACGAGGCCCGGCAGCAGCGTCACCGAGAACGAGGGCACGCAGGCGATCCGGGCATCGCCGATCCTGGCATTGGCGAAATCGGCCAGCGCCGCGCGGGTTCGGTCGACATGCGCGATTTCGCGTTCGGCGAGCTCGAGCACGAAGGCGCCGAGGGGGGTCAGCCGGGACTTGCGCTCGGTCTCGAACAGCGGCTTGCCGAGGTGCTCCTCGAGCTGCTTCAGCGTCATCGAGACGGCGGAGGGCGCGCGCCCGAGCGCTTCGGCGGCCGTGCTGAGGTTCCGGGCCCGCGCGACCTGAACGAACACCCGGAGCATCTCGGTCTTGATCATCGACTTCTCCCAAGCTCGCGGCAGCGGTCCGCCGCTTCAGTTTTCCTGAAGCAGCCTTCAGAAGTTTCTGATTGATCGAAATTACCGCAGCGTCAATTGTGTTGCCGAGCGAAGGAGGTGACACGTGCTGCACGGCGGCCGGAATTTCATCGCAGGCGAGTGGGTCGACGGATCCTCCGAGATCGAGAACCGCAATCCGTCGGATCTTGCCGACCTGATCGGCACCTATGCCCAGGCCGACGCTGACCGGGCTGGACGAGGCGATCGCGTCCGCGCGCAGAGCGCAGCCGCTTTGGGCGCGCACGGGAGCCGAGCGACGCCAGGCCGCGCTCGATGCCGTCGGCCGCGAGCTGATGGCGCGCGCCGACGAACTCGGACGTCTTCTTAGCTGTGAGGAGGGCAAGCCGCTGGCCGAGGGCCGCGGTGAGGTCTACCGCGCCGGACAGTTCTTCACCTACTACGCCGCCGAATGCCTGCGGCAGCTCGGCGAGAACGCCGACAGCGTCCGGCCCGGGATTGAGATCGACGTTCGCCGCGAGCCGGTCGGCGTCGTCGCCGTCATCAGCCCTTGGAACTTTCCGATGGCGACGGCCGCCTGGAAGATCGCGCCGGCGCTCGCCTACGGCAATGCCGTCGTCTGGAAGCCGGCAAATCTGGTCCCTGCCTCGGCCGTCGCGCTCGCCGAGATCATCGCGCGCCAGGACATGCCGCCGGGCCTGTTCAACCTGGTGATGGGGTCTGGCGGCGCGGTCGGGCAGCGTCTGGTCGAGAGCCCCGACGTCGATGCCATCACCTTCACCGGATCGGTCGATGTCGGCAAGCGCATCGCTGCCGCGGCCGTCGGCAACCTGACCAAGCTCCAGCTGGAGATGGGCTCGAAGAACGCGCTCGCAGTGATGGACGACGCCGACCTCGACACTGGCCGTCGCCGCCGCGATGAACGGCGCGTTCGGCGGCACCGGCCAGAAATGCACGGCCTCGTCGCGCCTGGTCGTGCACGCGGCGGTGCACGATGCCTTCGTCGACCGCCTCGCCGATGCCGCACGGAACCTACGGGTCGGCCATGCGCTCGATCCCGCGACGCAGATGGGCCCCGTGGTTTCGGAGGCGCAGCTGAGCCAGAACCTCGCCAATCTCGCGCTCGCCCGCGACGAGGGCGGCGAGGTCCTGTGCGGCGGCGAGCCGCTGGAGCGCGAGACCGGGGCTACTTCATGTCGCCGGCGGTGGTTGCCGGTACGAAGAACGAGTGGCGGGTGAACCGCGAGGAGATGTTCGCCCCCATCGCCTGCGTCATCCGCGTCGAAGACTACGACGAGGCGCTGGCGGTCGTCGAACGACACGCGCTTCGGCCTGACCTCGGGCATCGTCACGCGCGACCTCGCCCGCGCCACGCATTTCCGCCGCAACGCCCGCACGGGCTGCGTGATGGTCAACCTGCCGACCGCCGGCACCGACTACCACGTGCCCTTCGGCGGGCGCGGCGAGAGCTCCTACGGCCCGCGCGAGCAGGGCCGCTGGGCGGCCGAGTTCTACACGACGCCAAAGACCGCCTACATCCGCGCAGGAGAGCCCGCATGATCATCGACGGGCTGCAATACGCCAACTGGTCCGAGAAGATCTTCCGCCAGATGCGCGAGGGCGGGGTCGACGCGGTGCACGTCACCATCGCCTATCACGAGACATTCCGCGAGACGGTGCTGAACATCGAGCGCTGGAACCGCTGGTTCGAACGCTACCCCGACCTGATCTGCCAGGGCCGCAGCGGCGCCGACGTCCGCGCTGCCGCCGCGATCGGGCCGCACCGCCATCTTCTTCGGCTCGCAGAACCCGTCGCCCATCGAGGACGATATCGGGCTGGTCGAGGTGCTGCATACGCTCGGGCTGCGCTTCATGCAGCTGAGCTACAACAACCAGTCGCTGCTGGCGACCGGCTGCTACGAGGCCGAGGATCCCGGCATCACCCGCATGGGCCGCGAGGTCATCGCCGAGATGAACCGCGTCGGCCTGGTCGTCGACATGAGCCATTCGGCCGAGCGCTCGACGCTGGAGGCGATCGAGCTGTCGTCGCGGCCCATCGCGATCACCCATGCCAACCCCGCCATCTGGCACCCGGCGCTGCGCAACAAGTCCGAGACGGTGCTGCGCGCTCTGGCCGAGAGCGGCGGCATGCTGGGTTTCTCGCTTTACCCGCACCACCTGCGCGACGGGTCGGGCTGCACGCTCGCAGAGCTTCTGCGAGATGATCGCGCGCGACCGCCGAGATCATCGGCGTCGACCATCTCGGCATCGGCTCCGACCTCTGCCAGGACCAGCCCGACAGCATCGTCGAATGGATGCGCTCGGGCCGCTGGACAAGGGGCGTCGACTATGGCGAGGGCTCGGCCGCAGCACCCGGCTTCCCGCCGATGCCCGGCTGGTTCCGCGACAACCGCGATTTCGGCAGCGCATCGCGGGCGGCCTGCGCGCCGTCGGCTTCGATACGGCCGAGGTCGCGGCGCTGATGGGCGGCAACTGGCTCGCTTCTTCGACGCGGGCTTCGGCCCGCGCGGCCGGCAAACGAAGCCGGCGAGACGCCAGCAAGGGAGGTCTCGCATGGCTGACGCAACACGGATCGACGCGATCCGGAACACGCACATCAACATGCCTCTGTTCTTCATCACCGGCGGCTTCATCCTGGCCTTCTGCGCGCTGGCGCTGATCGACCTCGAGGTGCTGTCGGCGGTCGTCGACTGGGGCTTTGCCTTGTCGGCGCGGCTGTTCGGCCTCTACTGGCAGCTCCTGCTGCTGGCGACCTTCCTGATCGGGCTGGTGCTGTGCGTGCTGCCGGGCGCCAAGGCCAAGATGGGGGGCCTCGACACGCCCGAGTTCACGCACTTCCAGTGGGGCTCGATGATCATGTGCACGCTGCTGGCCGGCGGCGGCGTGTTCTGGGCCGCGGGCGAGCCGATGGCGCACTTCATCTGCCCGCCGCCGCTCTATCGGCGGCGAAGCGGATGACCGAGGCTGCCGTCGCCCCGGCGCTGGCGCAGTCCTTCCTGCACTGGGGCTTTCTTGCCTGGGCGATCCTCGGCTCGCTGACGCACGGTGATGCTGATGCATTACCACTACGAGAAGGGCCTGCCGATGGCGCCGCGGACGCTGCTCTATCCGGTGTTCGGCGAGCGCGCGATCAACGGCCCGATCGGCCTGGTCGCCGATGCCGCCTGCATCATCGCGGTGGTCGCCGGCACGGTCGGCCCGATCGGCTTTCTCGGCCTGCAGGTCTCCTATGGCCTGAACGCGCTGTTCGGCATGCCGGACACGTTCGCGACGCAGGCCATCGTCATCGCCGGCCTGGTCGCGCTCTACACCGTCTCGGCGGTCACGGGCATCAACCGCGGCATCCAGTTCCTCAGCCGCGTCAACGTCGTTCTGGCCTTCTTCCTGCTGGCCTTCATGCTGATCGCCGGGCCGACGCTCTTCATCTTCAACGGCTTCGTCTCGGGGATGGGCACCTATCTGTCGGACTTCTTCGGCATGGCGCTGTTTCGCGGCGAGTGCGGGCTGTTCGGCGAGCCCGGCTGGCTGGGCTGGTGGACGGTGTTCTTCTGGGGCTGGTTCCTCGGCTACGGGCCGCTGATGGCGATGTTCATCGCGCGGGTCAGCCGCGGCCGGTCGATCCGCTCGATCATGCTGATGCTCTCGATCGTCGCGCCGATGGTGACGAACTTCTGGTTCACCATCGTCGGCGGCACCGGCATCGCGCATCGAGCTGGCCAACCCCGGCTCGGTTTCGACGGCGTTCGAGGGCTTCAACCTGCCGGCGGCGCTGCTGGCGATCACGCAGAGACCTGCCGCTCGGCTTCATCGTCTCGCTGCCTGTTCCTGGTCCTGACGACGATCTTCGTCGCCACCACCGGCGACTCGATGACCTACGTCATCTCGGTCGCCATGTCGGACGAGGACCGCTCCTCGACCTGGGTGCGGGTCTTCTGGGGAATGGCGATGGGCGCGATGGCGCTGATCCTGATCTCGGCCGGCTCGGGCGGCATCGGCAAGCTGCAGAGCTTCATCGTCGTTACCGCCGTGCCGGTTTCGCTGGTCCTGCTGCCCTCGCTGTGGGACGCCGTGCGGATCACTCTGGAGAAGGGCCGCACGGCCTGATCCTGCCCCGGCCGTACCCGTGACGGGTGCAGCCATCCCGTCGCGGGGAGCCTGCGTCGAATGTCGAGCGATCGAGCAGAGACCATGCCCAAGGCGGAGCGCTTCCGCCGCAGCCCGGACGAGGTGATGCGCCTCGCCCGGATGGGCTCGTTCCACCGCACGCGCCTGTCGTTCATGCAGACGCTGCTGCGCCGGCTGGAACGCGAGGCGTGGACCTTCGAGCGGCCGCTCTGGGACATCGACGCGAAGGGCGTCGGCCGCGCGGTCTACACCGTGCATGGGCCCAAGCGCAGCTACTCGCCTGGTGGCCTTCGCGCACGACCTGCCCGACGAGCTGCGGTCGGACCGCGTGATCGCCACCGCATGGGACGCGACATTCGCGCTGTTCGACGGCATCCCGGGCGAGGACGACCTGCGGCGCCTTTCGCTGAACGTCCCCAAGCAGGAGGCCGGCCGGGTGACGGCACGGGAGCTGAGCCTCTCGCGCGCCAACCGCTCGGTCCGCCTGTTCGAGCACGTCGCCGCCGCACTTGCCGAGGGACGCCAGCCCGACCGCGCGCAGATCGAGGCCGTCGGCTACCTGATGCGGACGACGGCCGTCTACGGCTCCGGCAAGTTCGGCGCCGCCGACCGTGCGCTGATCGCCGAAAGGCCGGAGCTTTGCGGGCCGTTCCAGGCCGAGATGCTGTCCGTCTGGCTGACTCGGGCCTTCACGCTGGACCTCGTCGAGCACCTCGCGCGCGTCCGCGGTGGGGGGCAGGCGGTGGCGCTCGAGCCCGGCCTGCGGCGCCTCTTCGGCGTCGGCAACTCCACCGGGCTCGGCATGGCGCCGTTCCTGATGAACCACCCGGTGCTGCTCAATAACTGGATGATGGCGCGGGAGGAGGCGCTGGCCCGCGTCCGGGCGCTGCCCGCGGCCGGCGCGCCGGAAGTCGCCACATTCCGCCGGGCGCTGGATGCGGCGCGCGAGAACGCGCGGCGCTGGACGTCCGAGCACCCGCTCCAGCAGCGCAAGATCGGCGAGCTGCGCGCCGATTTGGACGATCTTGCGGCGCGGACCGTCGAGGACGCGGCTTTCGCCGGCGAGCTTCCCTGGGACCGCCTCTGGCGCTGGGCCGCCGGCGCGCTTTCGCTCGAAGGCCAGGAGGCGCTCGTCTCGCTTCTGCTCGAGCCGCATGGCGAGATCGTCGACGGGCTTTCCGATTGCATGTCTGCCGACGAGGACGCTCCCTTCCGGATCGACGGCGCGATGAGCGTGGCCGACCTCCGCGCGATCCTCGCCCGCACTTACGCCTGGGCGATCGGCGTGGACTACGAGGCGCCGCAGAACTGCTCGCGCTTCTGGTACGTCTCGGCGGAGAAGCTCGAGCCCCGCTTGGGCGAGCGGCATGCGGAGGAGGGTTCCGCCTACGAGCAGCCGCTGTCGATCGGCCGCGACGCCGCCCGCATGGCGCGCGACCTCGACCGCTGGCGCGGCGAGCCGACGGTCGCCGCCTTCCTGCTCGCCCATCCCGAGCACCGCCACATCACGCGCCGCGCGCAGATCGCGGCGCGCTATCCATTCGCCGAGATCCGCGACAACCTGATCGCCGCCGACCTGCTGCCCATCGACCTGCTGCGCTGCAAGCTCTCCTTCTTCGGCGCCTCGCGCTTCGATCCGCGCTCGGACCGCTGGGTGCGCATCTGCATGTACCGCGACGCGTCCTTCCCGCACGAGCTGCTCGGGAGACCGCGATGAACGAGAGCGCGATGAGCGATCCCACGGTCCAGACCCCCGCCGGTCCGGCCGACGACGCGGTCGGCAGCTGGACCGTTTCGCTGTCGGAGGTCGATGCGATGTGCCGCAAGGCGGCGCGTGGCGCCGGCATGAGCTGGGGGCTTGCCGAGGAGGCCGGGCGCGCTGCCCGCGCGCTGGCCGCGCTGGGCCTGAACGGGCCGGGCGTGCTGCTGGTGGCGATCGACGCTGTGGACGGCGACGTCGCCGCGCACAGGCCGCGGGTCGGGCTGCCGGAATGGCGCTCGCCCGCTGGCCGGCTCTGCCCCATCGCCACCGGTGCTGCGCTTTCGGATCGCGCCCACGCACTTCTGGCGGGCGAAACGGTCCGGCTTGGACCAGTGCTGTCGCCGCTTTTGCTCGTGCCCTTTCTCGGCATGGCCGCGCGCGGGCTCGGCGCCTCGTTGCGACTCGCGCACGGGAGCGGCGTGCTCGTCGTCACTCCGGCGGGGCCGGCGGCGGAAAGCTGCGACTTTCTGCGCGTGCCCGTCCTCGACGGGCTCTGCGTCGCCGCGGTCACCGAGCTCGCGGGCGGCCGGCTGCGACCCGCAAAGGCCGTTTCTGTCGGGTTGGAGGTCCCTGTCGACGACTGGCGGCGCCTCGACCGCTACGCTCACCGAACCTACGCTCCCGCCACCGAAGAGTTGCGCCGCAGCGGCGCGGGAGCCGGGATCCGCGACAACGACTGATTGAAGAGAGGACCGGCCGCGCCAGAGTTACGGCTCCTTGACAATCACCGTCGATGGCAGCCGAAATCCAATGCGACCGCTGCGATTTGGGCGGCGCACGTCTTCAGCTGACGTCGGATCTAGATAATGACCAACCTGCTTTGCACGATCGCAGCCGAGGGGGATCGGCAAGCTGGCCGTTCGTTGCCTGCGCCACAGTTACGCAAATCCAAACGGCGAGTATGGTTCGATGTTCGTGCCGTGGGTCAAGGCGACGGTTCCCGAGTAAATCTATCGATGACCTCTTGAAGAGAATGAAAAAGGCTTCCTTGGACGCCACCGACATCCGTATTCTTTGTGCCCTTCAGCAGCATGGGCAACTCAGCAAATCCAAGCTGGCAGATCTGGTCGGGCTCTCCGCCACCCCTTGCTGGACTCGCCTCGCCAGATTGAAGAAGGCGGGCTTCATCCGCGGGTATCACGCAGATCTTGCGCTGGACAGGATCGTGAACGTCTGCAAGGTCGTCGTAACTGTTTCGCTGAAGAGCCACCGAAAACTGGATTTTGACCGTTTCGAGGAGCATATTCGTCGCCGCGACGAGGTCGTTGACTGCGTGGCGACGGGCGGCGGCATGGACTACGTCATGACCGTCGTCACGACCGGCCTTCCCGCCTTCCAAAGCCTGATGGACGGGATGCTGTCCGCAGATCTGGGGATTGACCGCTACATGACCTACATCGCGACCAGGGAGGTCAAGTTCGCCCAGCCGAATCTTGGTCGCCTTGTCGCTGGCCCAGAAGACTGACCATCGAATGGCTGCTCTTCGGGCGAGCAGACCGAGTGGTCCGCGCGCGCCGGGAAAATAGGCCCGTTCGGGTGGCTCCGCCGGGATCTTCAGCCCGCTTCCCCCTCTGATTGCCGCTAGACCTGCATCGACCAGGTCGCGTGGTCTGCGGCAGACACGCCAGCGGAGGCAATCAGGATGGCAAAGCCAGAGGATTTCGGTTTCGGGACGCAGATCCGGAAATCTCCCTATTTCGACGCTACCGTTCGCTGGGGCGCAAAGGCGTTCTCGGTCTACAACCACATGTATATACCGCGCGACTTCGGTGACCCCGAGCAGAACTTCTGGAACCTGGTCAACGAGGCCATCCTCTGCGACGTCGCCGTTGAGCGGCAGGTCGAGATTACCGGGGCGGATGCCGCCAGTTTCGTCCAGATGCTGACCCCGCGCGATCTCTCCAAGTTGGCGGTCGGGCAGTGCAAGTACGTGCTCATCACCAATGCCGATGGCGGCATCCTGAACGACCCGATCCTGCTGCGCCTGGGCGAGAACCACTTCTGGATCTCGCTGGCCGACAGCGATATTCTGCTCTGGGCGCAAGGCGTCGCCGTGCATTCCGGTATGGACGTCACGATCCGCGAACCCGATGTCTCGCCCCTGCAGCTGCAGGGGCCGAAATCCGGCGAGGTGATGAAGGCGCTCTTCGGCGACGGCATAATGGACCTGCGCTACTACTGGCTGCGCGAGGTTGACCTCGACGGCATTCCGCTCGTCGTCTCGCGCACCGGATGGTCCAGCGAACTCGGGTACGAGCTCTACCTGCGCGACGGGTCGCGCGGCGACGAGCTGTGGGAAAGGATCATGTCGGCCGGGCAGCCCTTCGGCCTGAAGCCAGGCCACACCTCGTCGATCCGCCGGATCGAAGGCGGCATGCTGTCCTATCACGCAGACGCGGATCTCAACACGAACCCCTACGAGCTTGGGCTCGACCGGCTCGTGAACCTCGACATGGAAGCCGACTTCATCGGCAAGGCCGCCCTGAGGCGCATCAGGGAAGAGGGTGTGCGGCGCATTCAGGTGGGACTGGTCATCGAGGGCGCGCCTCTCGAAGGGCCGAACACCACGTTCTGGACCATCAGCAAGGATGGCACCGCCATCGGCAAGGTGACCTCGGCGGTCTATTCGCCCCGGCTGAAGCAGAACATCGCCCTCGCGATGATCTCCGCTGAATTCTGCGCAGGTCGGCACGGACGTCGAAGTCGCCACCGCGAGCGGTTCGGCCCGCGCCACGATCGTGGAACGCCCGTTCTACGACCCAAAGAAGACGCTCGCCGCTGCCTGAACGACACGGCCCAGGGAGGGACCTCCGCAAAATGACCGACCTATCGATCCAGCTGCATTGGCAGCGCACAGAGCCTGACTTGCGCCCCGGCAAGTACTCGAACGCACACACAGTGCAGTTCAATGGCGGTCATGATCTCCAGGTGGACGCCGCCCCGGACTGGGGCGGTGATCCCGGCAACACGAACCCCGAACAGGCTCTCGCATCGGCGCTGTCCAGCTGCCACATGATGACCTTCCTCGCGCTCGCCGCCAAAGCCAAGTGGCCGGTTGCCAGCTATCACGATCATGCCGTCGCCCAACTCGGCAAGAACCCCAAGGGGCAGATGTCGGTCACGCGCATCGATCTTCATCCGGTTGTGCGCTTCGACAGCGGCTTCACGGTCGAAGCGGCAAAGCTCGAGGAAATGCAGCACCGCGCGCATCGCTATTGCTTCGTCGCCAACAGCCTCGCCGACAGCGTCGAGGTCAGGATAGATCCGGCGAGGAGCGAAGCCGTGCAATCGAGTGACATTTCTTCTGCGTGACCTGGATGGCGTGGCTGACATAGTCTCGAGGTCGAAAGGCAACGGATCCCTTCCGGACGGGTGCGGGCAGCCTGGGCCGCTAGGCGAGCGCCAATGCCGCGGCCGAGATGAATGCACGAATGCTGGTCTCCATTCGACGCAGCGCTCGGGTTGGCGGCCACGGCGCGACTTCCCGGTCGACTTCAGCCCGGGACTCGCTGAGACCCTGGACAGCTTCCCCTCCGATCCGAATGATTTCGTCCCGGGCACGAAGACGAGCTCTGATCCGGCAACTCGCGACACATCGAGCGTCGACGTGCAGTTTCAGGCCGTGGGATCGAAGCGTAAGCGGTGCGCAGCCCCCGTCTTCTGCGGGACCGGCTGAGCTGCGATCCATGGCCGTGATGTTCAGACGGGAGGATCGCCTTGGGAGTCCAAAGGGAGCGCCGGATGGAGTCCGGCTGCCGGATGGAGGTTCTGGCGGGGCCGACGGGCCGGCGGCGTTGGCCTGACGAGGTCAAGGGGCGGATCGTTGCCGAGACGCTGGTTGCCGGCGTTACGGTGAACGAAGTGGCGGCGCGTCACGGGCTCTCGCCGCATCACCTGTCCGAATGGCGCGGCCGGGCGCGGCGCGGGGAGCTGGCGCTGCCGGCGGAGGATGTGCCTGCGTTCGCCATGCTCGAGTTGGAGGTCCCTTCGGCGGCGCCGCCGCCCGTCGAGGAGGCGCATGCCGGTGCGCCGCCGGAGCCGGACGGGGGCATCGAGATCGTCGTCGCGGGCGTGACGGTGCGCCTGCCGGCCGGGACGAGCGCCGGGCGCATCGCCGAGATCGCCGCGGCGCTGCGCGGGGCGACGTGATCGTTCCCGGCCAGGCCGTCCGCATCGTCGTGGCCACCCGGCCGGTGGA
>CAWGJU010000012.1:0-13749 GCA_963822985.1 uncultured Alphaproteobacteria bacterium
TCCGCCAGGAACGCAGCACCATCACGTCCCTGGGTTTCGGGATCGAGATCTGGGAGTACACCGGCGCCGCCGGCGGGCCGCATGAGTTCATTGTCCGCGCCCAGGGCGAGGCGACCGGCGACGTCACCGGGCTGACCGGGATCGTCGATGCGTCCCGCTGCATCC
Organism: uncultured Alphaproteobacteria bacterium; assembly: GCA_963822985.1. Classification (GTDB taxonomy): domain Bacteria; phylum Pseudomonadota; class Alphaproteobacteria; order Rhodobacterales; family Rhodobacteraceae; genus Thermohalobaculum. The sequence continues at coordinate 166 of CAWGJU010000012.1, forward strand.
CGTTTTTGACCGGGATCCGCTCGGATCTGGCGTCAGCGCCGCCGGCCAGGAGCTGACCGGCTACCTGACGCTGGACCCCGACGGCTCGGCGTTGCGCTGGCATCGCGGCGGCGGCGGCTCGGGCACCACCACTACAGCTATGCGATTGTCGAGTTCACCGGCCGCGCCTGGGACGTCGCCAGCGTGGTCGCCACCGGGCTGTCGGGCGCATCGGGCAGCATCACGGTGCCGGACGTCGGCGACTGGGCGCGCGCCTTCATCGAGCCGCAGTGGGCGGCGCAGGACGACAACCAGAACGCCAAGCTGTTCGCGCGGGTCACGCCGGGGGCCGGCGGCACCGACGAGGTCGACTGGCAGACCGGGGCCTCGGTCTCGGGCGCGGCGCTGGCTTTGCACATCGCCCGCAATCCGCTGATCGCGGTCAACCACGGCACGTTTACCCAGCCGGCCGCGTCGTCGCAGAACTGGTACGGGCCGACCGTCTCACCCATCGCCCTCGCCCGGTCGGGGCTGATCGCGACGATCAGCAACGCCGATACCTCGTCCGGCTATGTCGCCTGCTCGAAGCAGTGCCGCTTTTACTCGACGACGCAACTGCGCTTCTGGGGTCGCAGGCCGCCGGCAGCGATCTCGACGTCGCCTACCAGATCATCGACTTCGGCCAGGAGACGACCCCGGCGCTGATCGCGCGCGCCGGGGGCGGCCGCTGCGACCGGCGGAAGCGCCGACCCGGCCGTCGAGCTGAGCGGCCTCGGCGTCGCGCGCCGGCCCCGGCCTCGGCGCTGGGCGCGGTCGCCGGCCCGACCGCCGGCATCGCCGGGATGCCGCTGGCGACGCCGGCCCCGGCCGTCGGCGCTGGGCGCAACCGGCGCGCCGCTGATCCTGGTCGGCGGCGTCGCGCCGACGACCGCCGCGCAGGATCTCGCCGCCGAGCATGTCGCCACCGCCTGGCTGGTGCTGGTGACCATCGACCATGCGGATCTGCCGGCGCCGTTCCGGCTGACGTCCGACGCGGTCGAGACCCTGAGCCAGGGCTACCTGTTCTCGCCGCTGCCGTTCGAGGTGGTGCTGCCCGACGACGCCGAGGCGCGCGCGCCGCGCGCGCAGCTGCGCATCGACAACACCTCGCTGGAGGTGATCGCCGCCCTGCGCGGGCTGGTCGATCCCCTCGACGTCACCCTGCAGATCGTCCGCTCCAGCGCGCCGAACGTGATCGAGCGCGAGTGGACCGGGCTCGAATGGCGGGCCTCGGCCTACGACGTCGGCTTCATCTCCGGCCAGCTCGGCGTCGACGACATGGCCGCCGAGGAGTTCCCCTACGAGACCTTCGACGGCCGGTTCGCCGGGCTATGGCCGTGAGTAGGCAAGCCGCCTGCCTGGGCCGGCATCTACGTCGGCATCCCCTACGTCGACCACGGCCGCGACCGGTCGGGCTGCGACTGCTGGGGGCTGGTCCGGCTGATCATCGCCGAGCGCACCCGCGTCGTGCTGCCGTCGTTCGCCACCGACTACGACGGCGAGGCCGACAGCGTCGGCGTCGGCCGCTGCGTCAACGCCGCGCGGGCCTCGGGCGCCTGGGCGCCGGTCGACGGCGCGCCGCGCGCCTTCGACGTCGTCGAGATGTACAGCCTCCTGCGCTGCCGGAACGGGTTCGACTGCCGGCCGCTGCACGTCGGCGTCCTCGTCGACCCCGACTGGCTGATCCACACCGAGGCCGCCACCGGCGCCCGGCTGGTCCGCCGCGACGACCGCAGCCTCGGCCGGCGGATCGCCGGCTACTGGCGCCACCGGGATCTCGCCGATGCCGCTTGATCTGACACCGCCTGCGCCGCGCCGCTGCTGCGCGTCGCCGCCCGGCCGCGGCCGTTCTCGTCCGCAGCGGATCGACCTGACCGTGCCGGCCGGGCTCAGCTATGCCGAGATCGTCGCGCTCGCCATCCCCGATCCGGCGTGGCACGACCATGCCGTCGTCCTCGTCGGCGACGAACTCGTCGAGCGGCGGTGGTGGCGGGCGCGCCCCAAGCCGGGCGCCGCTGGTCGCCGTGCATATCCTGCCTGCGCGGGCAGAACGGCTGGCGCATCGGCGGCATGATCGCGATTGCCGTTCTCGCCATCGCCGCCTCGATCGCCGCGCCCTATGCCCTGCCGGCGACCGCCCCGGCCTGGGCCAGCGCCGCCGCCGCGGCCGGGGCCGGCGCCGCCGTCTCCATCGGCGGGACGCTGGCGCTCAACGCCCTGGTCCCGCCGCCGGTGCCCGAGGTCAGCCCGGACTACGGCAACGACAAGCCGGCCTGGGCGATCTCGGGCGGGCGCAACCGGCCGAACCCGTGGGGCAAGGTGCCGTTCCTGCTCGGGCGCTTTCAGCTCACCCCGCCCTACGCGGCGGTGCCCTACCGCGAGATCGTCGGCGGCGACGTCTACTGGCGGGCGCTGTTCGCGCTGAGCCACGGCCCGGTCGCGATCGAGGAGATCCGCATCGGCGAGACCCTGCTCGACGCGTTCTCCGGCGTCGAGACCGAGTTCCGCCGCGGCTACTGGTCAGCTCGACTGACCGCGGCGCCTGGGATCCGCAGACGGCGGCCTACCCGGCGAACCCGGCCTTCGCCGATACCTGGACCGCGTGCGCAGGCCGGCAGCGTCGGCGGGGTGACCTACGCGGCCGGCGAGACCATCACCTACAACGGCCTGGCGCCGGCAACCTCGGCCGAGGCCTGGGACCGCGACCAGGGCCAGCCGTTCCGGCTCTATCCGTCCGACGTCTACGAGGAAGGCCTCGCGGTCGACATCGAGACCAGCGCGGTTCGCACGACGCAAACGAACGCCGACGAGATCGCGGTCGAGCTGACCTTTCCGCGCGGGCTGTGCCACATCGAGAACGACCCGCCCGGCAAGCGCTCCGACCGCACGGTGCAGATCCGCATCCAGCAGTCGCCGACCGGCGCCGGCACCTGGACCACGGTCGCGACGAAGACCGTCACCGGCCGCCAGCTCACCCCGCTGTTCGTCGGCCACCGCTGGACGCCCGCCGACTACGGCGCCGCCGATGCGAACGGGCAGTACGACGTCCGGGTGGTCAACCTGTCCGGCAGCCACGACGAGGAGCGCAACTTCGGCAACGTCTCGTGGATCGCGCTTCGGACCATCACCACGCAAAGCCCGGTGCCGGTCGGCGGCATCGCCATGCTCGCGGTGCGGATCCTGTCGTCCGGCCAGCTCCAGGGCGTGCTCGACGAGCTGCGGGTGGTCGCCCAGACCATCGCCCGCGACTACGACGCGGTCTCGGGCGCCTGGGACTGGCGGCCGACGAGCTCGCAACCGGCGGCGCTGTGCCGCCACGTCCTGCAGCACCCGGCGCGCCAGCGCCCGGCGGCCGACGCCGCCATCGACCTCGCCCGGCTCGCCGAGTGGGACGCGATCACCCGCGACAAGGGCCGGACCTACAACGGCGTCGTCGAGGCCAAGGGCTCGCTGTGGCAGGCCCTGGTCGACATCGCCCGCGTCGGCCGGGCGACGCCGTCCTTGCGCGATCTGATCTTCTCGGTCGTCATCGACGAGCCCGAAGACCGCGCCGGTGCGGCTGTTCACCCCGCGCAACTCGTGGGCCTACGAGGGCGAGATCGCCCACGGGCCGATCCCGCACGCCTACCGGATCGGCTACCTCGACGCCGACCGCGACTGGCACGCCGACGAGGTCGTCGTCTACGACGACGGGCAGACGCGCCGCGACCGCGACCCGGATCGAGCGGGTCGAATGGCCCGGCATCACCAGCCGCGCCCAGGCGTGGAAGGAGGGCCGCTACCACCTGGCGCAGCAGCGGCTGCGCCGGGAGATCCACCGGATCATGGTCGACTTCGAGCACCTGGCCTGCGAGCGCGGCGATCTGGTCGCCCTGCAGCACGACGTGATCGCCGTCGGCCTCGCCTCGGCGCGGATCACGGCGCGCGACCGACGACGGCGCGGCGGTCGACCGCCGTCACCCTGGACAGCCCGGTGACGATGGCCGACGGCACCGACTACGGCCTGCGCGTCCGCCGGGTGGTCGGCGCCGCCCAGGTCACCACGCTCTACCGGGTCGCGACCGAGGCCGGGCAGCCAAGCGACGCTGCGCCTTCGTCGACCCGCCGGCCCTGGCCGATGCCCCGGCGGTGGGCGATCTCTGCGCCTTCGGCGAGTACGACCGCGAGACCCTGCGGGTGCTGGTCCGCGACATCGAGCCGCGCGGCGATCTCACGGCGCGCTTGACCCTGATCGGCGAGGGCGCCGGCGTCCATACCGCCGCGCAAGGCACGATCCCGGCCTACGACCCCAAGGCGACGGCCGCCGTGGCGATCCCGGCGCCGGTGGTGACCGACGTGAATTCCGATACCGCAGTGATGCTGGTCACAGCCTCGCGAACGCTGATCGAGCGGGTGGTGTTCTCGCTAGCGCCCATCGCCATCGCGGGTGCGACCATGCACGTGCTGTTTCGCCCCTCGGGCACGACCGCGCCCTGGGCGCAGGCGACGGTGCAGGAGGAAACGCCGACCAGCGTCGCCATCGTCGGCGTCACCTCCGGCGAGAGCTACGACTTCCGCCTCCAGCGCACGCACCCGGATTACCTCGCCTCGCCGGCGACGACCGTGACCAACCACCTGGTCGTCGGCCGCGCGGCCGATCCGGCGGCGCTGCAAAACCTGACGCTCGCCGCCGTCGGCGGCCAGGCGCTGCTGCGCTGGGATACGCCGGCCGACCTCGACGTCCAGTACGGCGGCTGGATCGTCTTTCGCCATGCGCCGGCGACCTCGGGCGCGACCTGGGCCAACTCGCACCTCCCTGGGGCGCGCCGTCAACGGCGACCAGACCCACGTCTACCTGCCGCTCAAGGGCGGCACCTACCTCGCCCGCGCCTACGACAGCCTCGGCAACATGAGCGCCGTCGCGTCGGTCACGACCAAACAGGCGAGCGTGCTGGCGTTCTCAGCCGTCGACGAGCTGGTCGAGGATCCGACCTTTCCGGGCAGCCACGACGGCACCGAGGTCCTGGGCGGCGTCCTGCAGCTGCTGTCAGCGGCAACTTCGACACCGTCGCCAACACCGACGAGCTCGTCGACTGGGATCTCGGCGGGCTCGGCATCGTCAGCGACGGCGCTTACGCGTTCTCGGCCGGGCTCGACTTCGGCACCGTCCGCAACGTCCGCCTGACCGGCCACATCGCCATGACCATCGTCAACGCGCTCGACCTGATCGACGAGCGGACGACGCCGATCGACGACTGGCCGGACATCGACGGCACCGAGGGCGCCGTCTGCGACGCCGCGATCTGGGCGCAGACCACCGACGACGATCCGGCCGGCTCGCCGACCTGGGGGCCGTGGATCCGGATCGACGCGGCCGAGGTCACCTGCCGCGCGGTCGGCAACGTCCAGTGCCGGCTCACCACCACCGATCCGACCTTCAACATCCAGATCAGCGAGCTGCGGCTCAAGGCCGAAGCGTCGCGTAGGAGGTTGCCTGATGCCCGACATTGCCAAGCTCGACGCCGACGGCGTGCTCGTCGCCGTCGAGACCGTCTCTGCGCCCGATTACCGCACCGACGTGGTGGCGCGCACCGTCGCCCTGCCCGCCGGCCACGACATGGCGACCCGGCTCGGCGGCTACCGCTACGACTGGAACCGCGGCTGCTTCCTGCCGCTCTCGCGCGAGCCGCTGGACGCGGCCGAGCGCGAGGCGCCGGGGCTGGTCGAGGGCCTGGTCGAGATGGTCGAACAGCTCGAACGCGACGGCGCCACCGTGCCGCCGAAGACCCGCGCCGCCGTCGCCGCGTGGCGGCGCTCGTTCGACGGCCGGCAGGGCCGGCGATGACGCAGGCGACCGACCTCGGCCAGATCGCCAACATCCCCGGCGCCAGCTATCGCGCCCGGGTCAACGCCGGCTTCCAGGCGCTGGCCTCGCTGCACTACGGGACCAGCGCGCCGAGCGCCGACCTATCCGCTGATGGCCTGGGCCGACCAGTCGACCGGCACCATCTGGCTGCGCGATGCCGCGAACACCGCCTGGAGCGCGATCGGCGAGATCGGCCCGCCGTTCGCCTGGACCGCCCTGGGCGAGACCGGCTCCGGCTTCGTCACCGGCGACGTCAAGGCGACCCTGCGCGCTGATGGCCGATCCCGGCTGGGTGCTGATGGACGACGGCTCGATCGGCGCCGCCGTCGTCGGGCGCCACCAGCCGCGCCAACGCCGACTGCGAGGATCTGTTCGCGCTGATCTGGACCAACATCGCCAACGCGCACGCGCCGCTGCAGGACGCGAGCGGCGCGGCCGTCGGCCGCGGCGCTTCGGCCGCCGCCGACTGGGCCGCCGACCGCCGGCTGGTGCTGCCGAAGACCTTGGGCAGGGCGCTGGCGTCCGCCGGCTGGGGATCGGGTCTGAGCGAGCGGGCGCTGGGCGAGGCCGCCGGCGCCGAGACCCACCAGCTCACCGTCGACGAGCTGCCGCTGCACGGCCACCCCTACCGGGCGGCGCTGACCAACCAGGACACCGCCAGCTCGAACACCTCCGGCGGCTTCCTCCACAGCCTCGCCGGCAACTCGACCCGCGGCCCGTACACCGGCACCCCAACCGGCAGCATCGGCGTCGGCGGCACCGGCGGCGACCAGCCGCACCCGATCGTTCAGCCGACCACCTTCGTGCATTTCATGGTCAAGCTATGAGCGCATCCCGCGCCGCTTCGGCGCGGACAAGATGCGCGGCGAGGAATAACGCATGGCGCAGTCCGATACCTGGGCGCGGTTCCGGCCTAGCGGGCTGAACGTCCGCGTCAACCTGAACGCCTCCGACGAGGCGCTGGCCACCGAGAACGAGGGCGCGCTGGCGCCCGCGCTGACCTGGCCGCACATGCGCTGGCGCGATCACGCCTCGGGCCGGCGCTACCGCCGCAACGCCGGCAACACCGCCTGGGAGATCGTCGAGAATTACGCTGCGAGCACGGATCCCGGCGCCACCGACGACGCTGCCGCCGGCTACGTCGCCGGGTCGCGCTGGATCAACGCGAGCGCCGGGCGGGTCTTCGTCTGCGCCGATCCGCAGGCCGGCGCCGCGGTCTGGCACAGCGCCGACCCGCTCTCGGTCCTGGATCAGATCGGCGGGCGGATCGGCACCGGCACCAGCCTTTCCCGGCGTCGCCGGCTCGCCGGCGAGGCGCGTTCTACCGCACCGACCTCGACGCGCTGTTCGTCTACGACGCGACGCGCGGCAAATGGCTGGGCGAGCTGGAAAGCGACGGCGGCGGCTTCAACGGCGATCTCGCCCAGAACACCTACATGCGCCGCTTCAACGGCTCCGACTTCTCGGCGTCCAACGGCATCCTCATCCCCTACGACGCGACCATCGTCGGGCTTGCCGCCTGCTGGACCACGGCGCGCAGCGCGTACCTGCGCGCGCACCGCTCGGGCGTGGTCGTCTCGACCGCCGGCGACGGGTCGAGCGTGACCCAGATCGCCGACGTCACCCTCAACGACGACTTCGCCGCCGGCGGCATCCTCGGCTTCTCGACCACCGGCCACAGCAGCGTCCTGACCGACATCCAGCTCCGCTGCTGGTGGCGGCGGCGCGCCAGCTAAAGGAGCAACCATGGCCACCGTCTACCTGCAGCGCGACGCTGCCGGCGCGATCACCGGCGTCTACGCCAAGGCCACGCCCGGCCTCGCCGAGGAGCCGGCCGACGACACGAGCGCCGAGGTCCAGGCCTTCCTGTATCCGCCCGACTTGAGCAGGTACCGCCGCGCCGGCGCCGGGCGACGGGCCCGGCAGCTCGCCGACGAACTGGAGCGCAATCCGCTCAAGGCGCTGGCTGAACGCGCAACGACGCAGGCCCGCGACGCGATCGGCGAGGCCTGACGCGCAACAACCGTTCCATTCCACGCAACAAAGGAGACCCTGCCATGACCACCCGCGTCATCGTCGACCAGGCCACCGCCTCCGGCCAGCTCTGCGCCGAGGCGGTCGACCACATCCTCTCCGGCCGGGCGCAGTTCGAACGCCTCGGCGAGATCCTCTACGCCGCGATCTACACCGGCAACGGCCCGGACCTCGCCGCCGTCGCCGCCGAGCTCGGCATCGACCAGGCCCAGGCCCAGCAGGCCTTCGATCTGGTCCAGGGCGCGCGCGCCGCGCTCGATACCGCCGCCATCACCGCGCTGCGCGAGATCGACCAGGGCTGATCGAGCCATGCGTCCTCGTGCAGCGCAGGGTCGGACAGGGAGAGCGCCATGAGCGAGAACCAGGGTAGCACCAGCGCCTGGACATGGCTCGCCGTGATCGTCGTGCCGCTCATGACCCTCTGTCTCGGCGGCCTGACCTACTGGGTCCGCAAGCTCGACGATCGCCAGTTCGAGATCGTCCAGGAGGTGGTCACCAAGACCGACCTCGAACGTGCGACCGATCGCCTCGAGCGCCGGCTCGAGGGGCTCGCCCGCCTGGTCGTCGAGAGCAACCGTCCGGACCACGAACGCCGCAGCGAACCGAACCGCCGGCGCTGATCCCCGGCTTCGGCTGCGCGCCCACGACCCGGACCGTCCTGCCGGGCCGGCCTGCTTCCCCTGCAACCGCATCCGCCTCGGGCTCGGCGGCGCCGGGCCCAACGCCAAGCCTGCCGTGCACTTGCCGATGCCGGGCGCGGCTGACCCCGGATCCGACTTCCCCCTTCGTTCATTCCGATGAGGAGATACCCGCGATGCTGACCCTGCTCGGCTCGCTGCTGGGCTTCTTGACGTCCGCCGTCCCGCAGCTGTTCGGCCTGATCCAGGACTGGCAGGACCGCAAGCACGAGCTCGCCATCCTCGATCGGCAGATGCAGATGCAGACGCTCGGGCACACCCAGCGCCTCGAAGAGATCAACGTCTCCGCCGACATCGCCGAGAGCCAGGCCCTCTACCGCCACGATGCGCAGCCGTCGGGCGTGAAGTGGGTCGACGGGCTGCGCTCGTCGGTGCGGCCGATGATCACCTACGCCTTCTTCCTGCTGTTCGCCGCGGTCAAGGGCTCGGGGCTGTACCTGCTGATCGCCGTCGAAGGCCTCGCCCTCGCCGATGCGCTGCCTCAGGTATGGGACGACGAGACCGCCGCGCTGTTCGCCGCCGTGGTCAGTTTCTGGTTCGGCGCCCGGTCGCTGGCGAAGGCGAGGGGAGGGCGCTGAGCCGATGCGCCACGTCACCGACGACGGCCTCGCTCTCATCAAGCGCTTCGAAGGCTTCAGCCCGACGATCTACATCTGCCCTGGCGGCTGGCCCACCATCGGCTACGGTCACGTGGTACGGGAAGGCGAGCGCGAGCGGTTCGCCAGCGGCATCGGCGAGGACGAGGCCGAGGACCTGCTTCGCCGGGACGTCGGCGTCGCGGAGCGCGCGGTGCTGCGGCTGATCACCGTGCCGCTCACCGACGGCCAGTTCGATGCGCTGGTCTCGTTCACCTTCAACCTCGGCAGCGGCGCGCTGCAGCGCTCGACCCTGCGCCGCAAGGTCAATCGCGAGGAGCATGCGCTGGTGCCGGCCGAGTTCAGGCGATGGGTGTGGGCCGGCGGCCGCAAGCTGAAGGGGCTGGTGCGGCGAAGGGAGGCGGAGGCGAGGCTGTACCGCTAGGGATGATGTCTCAGTGTCACCGGTCGGTCTGCGCACCAACACGATCTCTGCACGCGTTGTAGATCTTTGGCAACGCTTACCCGATGGATTCTCAGCTTGATATCAGTTTCAAACAGCAAAAATACAAAAGGTTAGCTGCCCGCGCAGCGGGGTTTGCGCCGTTGCCACCAATGGCCTCTCCGGGCGCGTCCCAACCCCGAAGATCAGGCGGCGATCGGAGGGTAGCTCTGCGGGCATTCCTTGCCGCGGGAGGACTATGGATGGATGCTCCGGCGCGCGCCGACGACACGCCGGCCCAGGGAGAGAAAGTATCGATCGTATTTCACTCAACCGGCCAGCAATATGACTGTCCGGTTCTGAGCCCGACGCACGGACCCAAAGTTATCGATATCCAGCGTCTGTATAGGGATACGGGCTACTTTACCTTCGACCCGGGCTTCCTTTCTACGGCAAGCTGCAATTCTGAGATAACATTTATCGATGGCGAAAAGGGCATCCTGCTGCATCGCGGCTATCCGATCGAACAGCTCTCCGACTCGCCTTTTCTTGAGGTCTGTTACCTTCTTCTCAACGGAGCATTGCCGAACCGGGACGAGTTGGCTGAATTCACCAATATCATCACCTGTCACAGCATGGTGCACGAGAAGCTTAAGGAGTTTCTCGACGGCTACCGCCGGGACGCTCATCCGATGGCGGTAATGGTCGGAACCGTAGGCGCAATGAGCGCTTTCTATCCGGAGCACTTGGACGTATTCGACGCCCAAGCCCGCACGATCGCTTGCCATCGCATCATCGCCAAGATGCCGACAATCTGCGCCATGGCGCTGAAGTATGCGCGCGGTCAGCCGTTCATGTACCCGCGCAATGACTTTGACTACGCCGCGAACTTTCTCCACATGTGCTTCGCCGTACCGTGCGAGGAGTACAAGGTATCGGCGGTTCAAGCGCGAGCAATAAATCGGATTTTGGTTCTGCACGCGGACCACGAGCAGAACGCGTCCACCGCGACGGTGCGCATCGCGGGCTCAAGCCAGGCAACGCCCTACGCGTGCGTCGCAGCCGGAATCGCCTCGCTATGGGGGCCAGCCCATGGCGGTGCCAACGCGGCGGTCTTCGCTATGCTGAGGACAATCGGCGACAAGGGGCATATCCCCGAGTATCTTGAACGGGCCAAGGACAAGAACGACCCATTCCGGCTCATGGGCTTCGGCCATCGGGTGTACAAGAATTACGACCCGAGGGCGCGGGTGCTTCGCGAATCCTGCCATGAAGTTCTGGAGGAATTAGGTGCTGATGACGAGCCGCTCCTCCAGCTTGCCCTTGAGCTCGAACGAATAACCCTCGAAGATGACTATTTTGTCCAGCGCAAGCTCTTTCCAAACGTGGACTTCTACTCGGGTATCACACTTCATGCGCTTGGTTTTACGCCCGAAATGTTTACTCCGCTCTTCGCGCTAGGCCGCGCCGTCGGCTGGGTGTCGCAGTGGAAGGAAATGATCGAGGCGCCGAACCAGCGCATTGGCCGGCCGCGGCAGCGCTACACGGGGGCTGCCATTCGCGATTACGTCCCGATCGATGAACGTTGAGAATCCTCTGACGGCTCGCGTTGCAGATCTCCGGACTGCTCAAGCATGATGGCGATCCGAAGGCGCGGGCTTTGGGCCGCATAACGCTGCCTTGTGTCCGAAAAGCTGGGTGCGGTACAGTGACTGTTACTTCTTTATCTCAAAGTCGTCTGCAGCCTGCTTCCAGTCCTCGACGCGTTGATCGTGCTGGAACCGTTGGATGGCTTCATCTTTTACATCTTGATGCTCTGCGATACCCGAGACGTAGACGCTCTGAATCGGGACACGATGAACTTGCCCCTGGCTCGAAGTTACCTCTTTGACAAAGCGCACCTCAATAGCATGACGCTTCGCCAACTTTGACATGGGAACACTCCGCACCGAGTTCCGCGCCGAAACTATTCCGACCAGCTGTCCTTCTCGGTTGACGACCGGAAGCCGTGTAAAGCCCGCTTCCATCATTCGCTCAATCACATCGCCAACCATTTCGCTCGCTCGGCAGGCAAGAACGCTGACCGACATAACGTCGCGTACGGGCGTCAGAGCCGCATCCTTGCCGGACGCAATGCAGCGTACGATTATATCGCGGTCGGTGATTATTCCGTCGAGATGGCGCTCGTCGCCAACCACCAAAAACCCGATATCCTCTACTGCCATTCGCTTAGCCGCAGCCTCCGCAGTACAATCCGCACCGACGATCTGCGGCAACTGACGCATGATGTCCCGGACTTGCATATTCCGCCTTTCTTACCGCGAGGAAATGGCCCGCAGGCTTTAGCTTTAGATAACCAGTTCCGCCTTGCGATCAACACCGCCGCCTACTGGTACAAGGTGCGGTGCAAAGGGTAAAAGCCCTGCATTTGCGGATATTGTCGCCCTGAACCGCGCCGGGTTTCCCGGAGGCCTCGACATCTGAGAGGATGGAGGCCATGGACACGAAGAAGTCATCGAAAAGTTATTCTCCTGAAGTTCGTGAGCGCGCCGTCAGGATGGTGGCTGAGCATCGTGGAGATCACGCTTTTGAATGGGCAGCGATGGTTTCGATCTCCGGCAAGATTGGCTGCAGCGCGGAGACGTGCGCAGCTGGGTCCGCCAAGCGGAGCGCGATCAGGGCCTCCGGGACGGGATGACGACGCAGGAGCGGGACCGGATCAAGGCGCTGGAGCGGGAGGTTCGGGAGCTGCGTCAGGCGAACGAGATCCTGCGGAAGACCTCTGCATATTTTGCGATGGCGGAGCTCGACCGCCGGTCCAAGCCATGAGGGCGTTCGTTGACGATCATCGTGACGTCTACGGGGTCGAGCCGATCTGCCAGGTGCTGCCAATCGCCCCGTCAACGTCCTACGCCCACGCCGCCCGACGGGCCGATCCGAGCCGGGCATCGGCCCGTCAACGGCGCAACGCGGCCTTGTGTGTCGAGATCAGGCGGGTCTGGGAGGAGAACTTCCATATTTACGGCGTCCGCAAGATCTGGCGGCTGGCCGGGCAGAGCCTCGCCGACGGCACGCCGATTTATGCGATCGGCAGCTTGGCCGGGGCCGTCGTCGGCACCGCCATCGGCCTCCGCTGGGTGCCGCCGGGGATGATCCGCGTCATTCTCGCGGCAATTCTCCTCGTCTGCGGCCTACGCATGCTCGTCGCGTAAGCGCGGCGGCGCGTCCGCAAGCAGAGGGCGGCAGCAGCCGGAAAGGTCTGGCGATGCCCCCGCACTCAGGCTTCTCGATGCCGATCTACTGCGCGAATGGGTCGGCGAAGACGGCGGCGTCACCCATTTCGTTCTCGATCTCCAGAGCCGGTTGTACTTCGCGATCCGCTCGGTGCGACATGCGGATCCGGTCTTGATCTGACCACCGCCCATCGCAACGGCGAAGTCAGCCATAAACGCGTCTTCGGTCTCACCGGATCGATGCGAGATGACATAACCCCAGCCGGCCTTCCGGCACATCTGAATCGCCTCAATCGTTTCGGTGACCGTACCGATCTGGTTAAGCTTGATCAGCACGGCATTCGTCGATTTCTCTTCGATTCCGCGGGCGATGAACTTCGTGTTGGTGACATAAAGGTCGTCCCCAACGATCTGGATCTTGTCGCCTAGCGCAGCGGTGTGGTCGGAAACCCGCCCAGTCGTTCTCGTCCAGTCCGTCCTCAATCGAAATGACCGAGTACTTCTCGACCCAAGCTTTGTATATTTCGGTCATTTCGGCGCTGGTCTTTGCCCTGGCCCGATTTGGCCAAATTGTAAGCGCCATCTCGAAGAACGAACTGGCAGCCGGGTCGAGCGCAACGCGATGTCCTTGCCCGGTGTGAATCCGGCGGCCGTAATCGCCTCGAGAATCACTTCGCATGCTTCCTCGTTACTCTTCAGATTCGGCGCGAAACCACCTTCGTCACCGACCGACGTCGAA
>CAWGJU010000013.1:0-477148 GCA_963822985.1 uncultured Alphaproteobacteria bacterium
GAGGATGTCTGCCATTTCTGGGTCCAATGGCATCCAACGTTGTCCACTTTTTCATGCTGCAATAGATAGTTAAAGCAGATTCATTGATTGACAGCGTCCCAGGACGACCGGCAAAATCCCAACTAAAATGTGGGATGTTTTGTGGGTTGTGAGTTCGAATGCGAAAGTCAGGACACCATCCGGATAAGGCACTAACGGCGCTCAAGATCCGAACGCTGAGCAAGGCCGGTCGATACGCCGATGGCAATGGTCTCTATCTCGTCGTTGATGCCTCGGGCGCGAAGCGCTGGATGCTTCGGACGGTCGCTCAGGGGCGACGGCGGGATGTCGGGCTCGGAAGTGCGCGGCTGGTATCTCTGGCAGAGGCGCGTGAGCGCGCAGCAGCTCTTCGGAAGGTTGCCCGTGATGGTGGCGATCCCGTTGCCGAGCGACGACGGGCTTCGGTGATCGTCCCCACTTTCGAGAAGGCCGCTCGCAAAGTCCATGGAGAACACAAAACCGGATGGCGTAACGGAAAGCATGCTGACCAGTGGCTGAACACGTTAACGCAGCATGTCTTTCCGACTATCGGTAATCGACCGGTCAATCAGATCGAGACATCCGACATCCTTCGCGTCTTGTCACCGATCTGGTTGACCAAGCCGGAGACCGCGCGTCGTGTTAAACAACGTATTGGCCTTGTACTGGATTGGGCCAAGACGGCAGGCCATCGGGCCGGTGACAATCCGGCCGACGGCGTTTCGTTGGGCCTTCCGAAGCAACGTGATCAGCGGCGTCACTTCAAGGCGATCCCCTATGCCGAGATCCCGGCTTTCTTGAAGGAACTCTGGGCAACAGAGGACGTTGCAGAGACTGTAAAGCTGGCCTTCGAGTTTCTGATCCTCACGGCAGCGCGCACAAGCGAAGTGGTGCTGGCGACCTGGGACGAGATCGATATCGAACAGAAGATCTGGACCATTCCCGGCAAACGAATGAAGGCCGGTCGGGATCACCGTGTTCCTCTTTCACCGAGAGCTATTGAGATAGTGGCCAGAGCCAAGGAACTTTCGACGGGTGGCGACTATGTCTTTCCGGGCCGTTCTACGGGCAAGCCGCTGTCGAACATGGCCTTTCTCATGGTCTTGAGACGTCTGAAGGTGCAGGCTACCGCGCATGGTTTTCGATCGGCCTTCAGGGACTGGGCAGCCGAGCGCACGAACTATCCAAGAGACGTCTGTGAAATGGCCTTGGCTCATACCATCAAGAACAAGGTTGAGGCCGCTTACAGGCGCGGAGACCTGCTCGACAAGCGCCGGTCACTCATGGAGACATGGGCCACCTATGTTCACACCACGAGCGCTGATGTCGTGGCGCTGAGAACAGGGTAACAATGTCGTCAGACAACGAGAAAGAGTCAGGCTACGAGATAGACATTTCCCACTGGGGCCGCATGGCCCGATGGGAGTTGGAAGAGGCTGTTGTTCTGGCCTTGGGAAGAGACCCGGACTCGGTCTCGCGCAATGACCTCAAGAACGACACGGAATCCGACTTCGGGAAGCAGTTCGCTAAGGCATACCGACTCGCGCAGCGGGCACGGGAACACGCCACTTTCTATTTTCCCATCAATCCGTGCGACTTCGTCGAATGGGCCAGGACAATCGAGTTTCCGTTTCCAGAGAACTTGGCCGCTGAAGTCATCAAGGCGAGTCCGGACCATATCAACTACCGTTCAAAATATGAGCCTCTGCTGGCCGAACATGAGGCAGCGCTCAAGGAAATCGAACGCCTCAGGACGCAACCAGCAGAACCACCTCAAGAGAAGGGACTGTCTAGCAAAGAACGCGCGACGGCGCTCAAACTCATCATCGGCATGGCGATCAAAGGGTATAGTTTCGACCCGGCTGCAGCGCGCAGCGGGACGGCATCCGAGATAGCGTCTGATTTACACGAACTTGGAATGTCGATCGACGAGGACACGGTGCGGAAGTGGATCAAGGACGCGGCTGCCGAGATACTGCCGGGTGATTCCAGTCAGGAGGACCGATAACCGAATTCGGTTTGAGGAAAACCGAGTTCGGCCACTGAGAGTCTTGGAACGCGTAAGACGACCTCAGATCTAATTGAACCTGAGGTAATCCCGATGCACAAAGATGGCCTTCCCGAAACGGGCTTCGTCCGCCTTTCGTCGATCCTTGCGCCAACCGGCCCTATCCCCGTCGGCAAGTCCACTTGGTGGGCCGGCGTAAAGTCGGGACGATTTCCGAAGCCGATTAAGCTGGCACCGAGGATCACCGTTTGGCGGGTGGAAGACATACGGTCTCTCATTATTCGAGGCCGGCATATCGGGTCGCCGCCTTCCTCAGGCTGAAGCCGAGCGAGTCGAGTGACACTTATGCGTGCAGAAGCCGTAAATATCTTTGCCGACTTTGGTCGTGGCGTTTAGCTGAATTTCGTATGCATGAACGAGAATGGCGGATTTCCACCAGAAACGCATTGTTGTCGAAGGTGTGTGTTCGTCGCGGTGTATCCCTTGTTGTTGCTGACGATGTCAGACAACCTAGGCACTACTTTGGCTAGAACTTATGTTTGGAGTCGGGTGGTTTCCTCGGTAGCAGTCGCCAGATCCTTTGAAACCGGCAGAAATCCGCTAAAGCAGTGATCATGTAGGGTGGTCTTGTAGAGTGGAATCAGAGTGCCCGAAGGGTACTCTCGATCTACTCCGCAACTACTCGGATTCTAGTGTCGGATCTACTGGTTTTCTAAACTCTTTTCGAACCCAATTTACCTACTCGACGCGGCCGAAAAGTGCCACTTTTCGGCCAAATCGAAATCGTCGAGCACGTTTGGTCGCAAAATGTCGCGACTTAGCCGCTTTGCGATAGGTCGCTGTTTTGGGGTTGTTAGTTCTTATTTGCTGCCGCAGTCGGTGCGACAATTTTCGATCTTTATGCTGGCGTCGTCCAGATCCTAGAACCAGTGTTGGTCCAAGCACTCGAGCCAAACGCTAGTATTGAAGCTTTCGATATACGCGTTGTCCGTCGGCTTGTGCGGCGGTTCCTAGCTCAGTCTGACAGGTCGATACTTCTTCATCGGCTGACCGTCGCCTTTGAACATTAGGTTTAGCGCCGCATAGAAATCCGAAATTGCAGCGTCACCTATTGCTCGTTCATAACAATTCTGTCCTTTCCAGACTGTTCAGATGCGATGTTCGGAATGGTAGACGCCTAAAGGCATGCCACTGAAATCGGAATTACCCGGTGGCTCTTTCTGGACTGCCACCGCACAAGAAATACCTACTATCCCCACCGTGATCACACCGCCCATTTTCCCGTAATATTCGCCGGATGATCGGTGTCCTATGTCGCGCCAATTTTCAGGCCGTTGCCCGCCCGTATCCCGAAACCGCCTTGTCAGAATTGCTCGATCGTGGGGAAAATTCGCTAACAGTCAGTTCGCGCTCTACGCAATTCATGATCTGTGAGGCATCTCGGTTTCCGCGCAGGATGTAGCCATAGACTTGGCGATTATCCAAATACTGTGGAGTACCGCTCTTGCGGGCAGCTTCAGAAAAGACCACGTATTCGTTGCGATCCGTGCCGTCATCATATGCCAGATCAGTCAGCACGTCGGCGCGTACCAAATAGGTGCCGTTAACGACCGGTACCTCCAGCACGCCTCGGACTCTCCGATCGAGAATCCATGCGTACTGCGCACACTCCTTGTAATAGCCATGTGCGTCAGTCTCGGCGTGGAAGTTCGAAAAGCGATCGCTTGCGTCACTCGAGCGCAGGAACGGAGCGACAATCGGTAGATTGAGCGCGACCATCTCACGTAGCGTGCAGGGTCGAACAAAATTGTCTGTGTCCAGAACGAAGCAGAAATCGCACTTATATTCCGGCGTGCGGTTCAACATGGCTTCCCGAATATCCGCGAGAGTCCGGGGCCGTTCAGCACCCTCCTCACGAACCCTGAACGCTCCGGCGCTGGTGCCGATGTCATCGGTCTCGAACTCCACCCCAGCGTAAAGTTCGCCCACCCGATCCAGCCATTCCTGCAGGAGTTGCTCGGTCCGATCCATACTGTCGTAGGTTCGGATGCACAGAACGATCGAAGACTTGGGATAATCCAGATTCTCGACGCACTCCAGATAGAGCGGCAAAGTCGCTTCCTTCTTATTCGCGACGATCGCGAGAAGCACACGAGGGGCGGTTGCCAAGACTGAGCGGAGTGGTCTCGGCTGCTTTAGTTCATGCTGCGCGACCAAACTTTCCGAACTGCGCGATCCCGCGCTTGGATCTTCCTGCAATTTTTCGCTCGCAAATCGCGCATTTTCCAACGCGCGACGTTTGTCTGCCGCGGAGAGTTGGGGGCCAGCAAGAATTGTCAGATTGGCGTCGAGGCAGTCACGGTAATGCCCGGCCCAATATGCGTTGACCGAGAATTCATCTAGCAGGCCGGTCTTATAGATCCAGGATTTAACGAATAGCGCAGAAGAAGGAAAATCAATTGCCAGACCCCGCTTCGCGAGTTGATATCCCTCCTCGAAGCGACCTCTTTCGCGGCAAAGCCTACTGGCCTTGTACAAGGCCTCTGATCGCGTTGGCAAAGCATCCGAAGCGCGAAGGTACGCTGCGATGACGGCCTGATCGGGATGGTCGAGCTGCTCCATCAGCTGAGCGGCACTATAGAGACTGATAAATACCTCCTCCTGCCAAAACCCGAGTTCGGCCCGCGCCAAGTAATGCTCCAATGACTTTTCCGGTTCTCGGCAGTCGCGATAGCTCTGCGCGAGATAAAACCGGTAGCGGGCGCGCAGGAAAGGGTTCGTCTCCGTCCGTAGCGCGGCCTCGAGCACGGCGACGTCCCGGCGATAAGTCTCCGGGTCCTTCCGGCGCGCCCCGTCATGATTGCGCCGCATGCGAATGTTTGGAAGTTGGTCGGGCGGGCCCGCACCCTCGCATGTCAGATACTCATGCAACACGCCTTCATAGCGCCAAGGAAGAGTGCCGCGAACCAGCTGTATCCGCTCGTACACGATGGAGGCATCCGCGATCTCGATCATATACGCGTCGGCGATCAGCTCTGGAAGGACGGCAGGCTCCACAAACTCCAAAGCGTCGTCGGCATCGATGATCAGCGCGTAATCACACTTCCCGCGCGCGAACTCCAGCGCTTCGGAGCGATTATGGGCGAAATCCTGCCAGGGCCGCTCATGCAATTCCCCCGGAACATCACGCAGATGCTCGCGGATGATATCTTGAGTGCCGTCGGTGGAACCCGTGTCCACTATCACCCATCGGTCGATGATGGGCCGGACACTGTCGATGCACCGGCGAATGACTGCCGCCTCGTTCTTGACGATCATATTCAGGCAAACGACCTGGCCAGCCGCGTTCATAGCTGGCGCCGAGCGTTTACAAGGTCGGCGGTTGCGCGACCCGCATAGGATAACGTGTCCATTCGCATCACCATCGTCCCTAAATACCGGCGAGGAGAGCCCGCAACTGCATGGGCAATCGGCCGGGCGCACCCAGCTCGGAGCAGCTCTCTTCCCAGAGATCGAAAAAGTTTTGAAGGGGAACGCTGGTACGCCCCGCCCAGCGGTTCAGTGCTCCCATATCTGCGATGGCGGACTCGTCGTTCTCCAGCAGACCAAGCATGGTGGAGACGGCGCCGCGGGCTGCATCGACGCCTCCATGCGTACTGAGAAGTGCGGCATTCGAATTGAACCACGTGCTGAAGGCGGCGGCATTACGTCCGCCACCGGCCTTGCGGGATTCGGCAAGAAGGGTGGCCCTGTAAGTTCGAATTGAGTTCCCATAGGCAGAGTCGTCCGGGAACGGAGGCTTGCGCGACCAGTCGTCGGCCAGAAGCCTGAGCCCGCGTAGAGAAAACGCCTCGACCAATGCTTCCTCAACCCACTGACACGGGTTGCGCGGCTCGGCATTACGTTCCCAGCTGTTGCACAGGACGTGCCCCAACTCGTGCCCGAATTGATATGCAAGATTGCACCAGTCACGGTTGCCGACAACCACGTTGATCCAGGCCGTCTTCGGGAGCTCGGTGTGGAGCCAGATCCCTGGATTGCTTCCGCAGCGATCGTCCACACGAAGTTTTTCTGGCTGATGATCGGATACGAGGTCAATGCCGCTCAAACAGGCCGCGCGCATGGACTCCATTACGGCCGCGGCGTCCGACGTCGCCGACCCGCCCCACATGCCTCCAAGTTCCAAGGGAGCGGTACGCAATGTCATGGTGGGGTACGTGGCGTGCGCGGCCATCATTTTCAACGGCGGCGACATGGCTGCCGTGAGCCGGTGCGACGCGGAAGGGCCCCACATCATCCGCCGCCAACGACGGTAGGCGCGACCGCATCGAGCGCGGTATCGACAGCCGCGAATCGTCGATCTTCAACCGTTGGGTCGGAGTGGAGAATCGCTAGTTCACCGGCCGCCTCGGGCACGCCCTGAGACACGGCCCGTTCGTACCAGCGACGTGCCGTCTCCATGTCCGGAGGTCCACCCAAACCCCTGGCTGCGTAGCGTGCGAACATAAGTGCGGCTATCGGATGTCCGCACTCGGCGCTTTGGGCGTACCAGTTCCGGGCCACCACGCGGTCGGTTTCAATATCGTGGCCTCCGCCATGTAGTGCTCCAAGCGCAAACATGGCAGCGGCGTTCCCCGCAAGGGTCGCACGCAGGAACCAGGTTTTCGCCAACAGATGATCGCGCGGTACTCCATTCCCATTCACGTAGAGTTCCGCCAGCGACACCTGAGCTTCAGCCATGCCCGCATCCGCTGCACGGGCGAACCAGTCCGCGGCCTCCGCAAAATCTTGCGCCACGCCGCGTCCCTCGACAAGCATTCGGCCATACCAATATTGCGCACTCACTACGCCCTCCGCGGCGCGTCTCAGCCACAGGGCAGCATTCGCGTCATCGCGCGTTACGCCTATACCTTCGGCGAGGCAAACACCGTAGTTGTACGCGCCGACCAGATCGCCCTGCCCCGCTGCACGTTCAAACCATTTATGGGCGGGTGGCAGATCGTGCGCGAGAGCGGAAAGCTTTCCCGACTGCAGCATCGTAGCGAGATCGGCCTGGGCGGACGGATCGCCGGCGTCGGCCGCGCACCTCAACCATCTGACGGCCTCTCCTAAATCCAGCGCCACGCCGGCACCGGTCAGATGGAGCGTTCCGAGCGAGCGCGCCGCGGCCTTATGACCACGCTCGGCGGCGGTACGATACCAATGTGCGGCCTCGGTATAGTTTGGCGGAACGCTGCCGCCGCGACTGTAGATATCGCCGAGCCGCGCGGCCGCCTCCGCGTCTCCGGCAATGGCCGCGCGACGCAACCATGTCTCGCCGTTCAATAAGTCCTCCGGCCCGCCGCAGCCTTCAACCATCATTATGCCGAGCCTGGTCTGCGCATTGGCGAGGCCGGCTTCGGCCGCGACCTCGTAGTGCCGCCGCGCGTCCGTCTCGTTCCGCTCCGTGCCGAGGCCATGCTCGGAAACCACGCCCAGTAGATAATATGCGGTGGGCAATCCGCTCTTCGCCAAGCTAAGCAATTCGTCGCGGGCGGCGCATGTCTTCTCCTTGGTATCTGCACGCTTCATCAACGCGATGACGTAACCCAAGCGCCCCTGCGGGCAATCTTGTTCGGCGGACTTGCGGTACCACTCGAATGCCGCGTCGGCATCGCGCAATTCGGCCGGTCCGGAAGAGAGGATATGGCCCAGGATTGCTTGAGCCTCCGCAGCGCCCTCGTCTGCCGCCCTTCGCGCCCAGAGCAACGCGGCCTGGTAATCGGCACCAGAGGTCTCAACTGACTCGAACAGCCCCGTTTGTGGTTCGACAGCGGTCTTCTGCAATCCGAGCAGATGAAGTTCCGCCAGGCGACACTGCGCACGAAGGTGTCCGGTTTCGGCGGCCTTGAGAAACCATCGCGCGGCCTCGATCGGATGGCGCGCCGTGCCCTCACCCTTGAGGTAGCACTCGCCGACGATGAACGCCGCGTCCGCGTCGCCCGCATCGGCCGCGGACGCAAAAAGCGCAAGCGCGCGTTGCGGCGCCATCCTGGACAAGACGCCCGCCCGCTCACGCGCACGCCTAGGCGAGCGCGCGGCAAACCGATCGAGCAGCTTGTTCAGGACGTTCAATGGAGTGCATGGCGGTTGCTCCTTAGGGCTCGCGAAAGCCGTCATAGGCAACTGGAAGAATCTTATCGACGAAATAGGACAGTAGGGAGTGCGTGCCGACTTTCACATCTGCGGTTACCGGCATACCGGGCATTGGACGGAAGCCGGCTGGAGTGTCGTGCAGAGACAGTTTGTCGAGCGAGATGTCCGCCCTGTAATAAAGCGTGCGGGGCCGGTTCGGGAGTGTCGATCCCCCGTCGCGGGACGTTGTCTCGGGACTGAAACTATCAGCGCTTATCGCGCGCACGACGCCACGGGCAGTTCCGTATTGCAAAAAGGGCAATGTGTCGAATTTGATCTTCACCTCGTCGCCCGGACTGACATAGCCGCTGCTTATGCCGGAAATATCCGCCTCGACGGAGAGTGGCGCATCGAGTGGTACGAGTTGCATCAGCGGCTCGGCGCTGGTGACGACCGAGCCCACTGAAATCTTTGCGACAGACAGTACAATTGCGTCGCGCGGTGCGGTCAGTATCACGAGCCGATTGTGCAATTTTGTCTTGGACAAGGCCTGTTGTGCGTCCACAAGCCTGCGCCGCGTATCGGCAAGATCCTGGGAATTCTGGCTGTTCCAGTGTTGGACGAACGTCTCGCGCGCGGCTTGCTGGCCAACCAGTTCGCGGCCGGCCTGACCGGCATCCGATTCCGCGCTCGCCAGAGCGGCAGCCATGGTCACGCGAGTGTCCTTGGCAAGCAGCGTGTTGAGCGCGCTGCCGGTTTGGAGATCCTGAAGCTTTTGGCGCATGCCCTCGATCTTGAATGCGACGCCGAGCCGCTCTCGATAGTAGCTGGCCTGGGAGGTCGCACCGGCGATCTGGATCTTCAGCTGGTTTATTTTCTGGTCGTAACTCTGAAGGGCATGTTTGTATTCGCTCGCTCGCTGATCGAAAATCGTTGCCTGCAGCTCCGAATGTGGATTGGACGGGTCGGGCAGATAAATCAGGCTGGCGGTTTCCGCTTGCAGGCGCGCGGCCTCGGCGTCGAGCAGATCGGCCTGGTCCTTGATCGCGGTGTAGTCGGCATCGGTGAAGGTCGGGTTGAGGCGGGCGAGCACCTGGCCCTTATGGACGGTATCGCCCTGTCTTACGTCGATGCTCTCCACGATGGTCCGGTCAAAGGGCTGAATGACGATATTGGAGGCTTCGGCTACCAGCTTCCCGCCTGCAGACACGATCTTGTCGATGCGAATTATCCCGCTGGCGACGAGTAGTGAGACGACCAGCAGGAAGACAAAGAGATTCGTGGCGCGGGATAGCGCGGGCACGGGGGTGGCGATGATAGCCGCCGATGGGCTTTCGAATTCGAGGGCGGCGAGCGGCAGCGGCCCGTCGTGCTGCTGCTTGGCGTCACATGTCTCGGACGAAAGTTGGAGCATGCGTGACATTGCCGTTCCCTAGTAAGTGTGACGGTTCTGTTGCAGCCAAAGGTGGCGATAGACGGAGCAGCGCTCCAGCAGTTCGTGGTGAGGACCGATGTCGAGCACCTCTCCGCGATCGAGCACGAGGGTTTGGTGGCAGTCGACCAGAGAAGAGAGGCGATGCGAAACGATCACCATCGTCCGACCGTGCGCCATGCGCTGAAGATTTCCATTTATCAGCGCTTCGCTCTCCGGATCGAGCGCCGAGGTCGCCTCGTCGAGGATCAGCAGCTTGGGATCGGCGATCAGGGCGCGGGCAATGGCCAGACGCTGACGTTGACCGCCGGAGAGGTTCGGCGAGCCTTCTTGAATCCAGGTTTCATATCCCTGAGGCAACCGTTCGATAAACTCTTCGGCGCCGGCGAGCCTGGCCGCGCGCACGGCGTCCTCGAAGCTGAGACCCGGGCGGCCGGCAAGGATATTGTCCCTTACCGTGCCGCGGAACAGGAAGTTCTCCTGCAGCACGACCCCGAAGCTCTGGCGCAGATGACGTAGGTTGATCTCGCGAAGTTCGTTACCGTCAATCTTCACCGCGCCCGAATAGTCGCGATTGATGCCCATCAACAGCCGGGTGATCGTGGACTTGCCCGAGCCCGAACGCCCGACCAGGCCAAGCATCGTGCCCGGCTCAATGGAAAAACTGACTTTCTCGAGCGCCGGGCTCTTGGTGCCTTCGTACTGAAAGGTTACGTCGTCGAAACTGATCGAGCCCCGGAATTTGGGTCGCAACCCATGGGTCAGTGCGCGCTTTTCGGTCTGCCGGTTAAGAACCCAGCCGACCTGTGCGAGCGACACGCGGGCCTCTTGCACATCTTGCAGCAGGCGCGCGAGGCTCACCAACGGAGCGGCGACGCGGCCGCCCAACATCATAAATCCGATCAGCGCCCCGAGCGACAGTGGGTTCTCCGACGTCAGTGCGATATAGGCGCCGAGGGCCAGCACGCCGATCTGGGTATATTTCTCAAATGGCATCACCAATACCATCGGGAAGTTGCTGAGTTTGCCCATTCGCAGGTTGAGATCACCGACCTTGGCGACCCGCTCGTCCCATTCCGAAGCACGAACGCCTTCGAGACAGAGCGACTTCACGGTGCGTATCCCGTAAATGCTCTCGACCAGAGTCGAGCCCTTGTCGGACTCCGCCTGGATCAGTTTGTCCGTCAGTTTTGCGAGCGGTCCAAGGAAGGCCGCAATAATGAGCGCGATGCATCCTGCGGCGACCAGCACCGTCCAGGCGAGGACCGCCGACATGTAGAACAGCACCGGCACCAGCAGCAGAACCATGGTGACGTCGATGAACGTCGACATCATGCGTCCCGTCAGGAACTCGCGCACCCGGTAGAGCTGTCCGATCTTATAGGCAAGTTCACCCGATTGGTTGCGCTCGAAGAAATCGATCGGCAGCATCATCAGCCGGTCGAATATCGCGAGGTTCAGCCTGGTATCGAGGCGGCTGGCGAGAATGACGAGCAAAATCCGGCGCGTCCAAGTCAGGAGCATCTCGAAGGCGAGTGCGATCAGCAAGACGACGATGATCAGCGTGAGCGTATTCATGCTGTGATACATGACCACCGTATTCAGCGTGGTCATGATCATCAGTACCGGCAGCACGCTTAGAATGGTGATGGTCACCGAACCGATCGCGACGTCGCGCAAAATCGATTTCTCGCCCCAGACGAGGCGGGTGAGCAGCCCGAGATCGAATGGCTTATCCTCCTCGCTTTCACTACGGGAGGCGCGAACCAGCAAAGTGGCGCCATCCCAAGCCTGGCCTAGGCGCAGTTCGTCCACGGGGACCGGCGGTTCGCCGATGCGCGCGCGGGGATCTCGGACCAGCAACAGGCCGTGCTCGTGATCGCGGCCAACGACGAGGGCCGCCCCTCCGTCAGTGAGTAACAGCAGAATCGGTGCCGGGTTTTCAATCTTCATTAGTTGACGGAACGTGAGCCGCACGCCGCGGGCCCAAAGTCCCGACTGACGGAGCCATTCCACCAACACCGGAGCAGAGGGTGCGGTCTCGTTGGGATCTAGCCGCACCGCGTGGGGATCGGGTTCAACACCGTGATACCTGGCCACATCGATCGCCGCCGAGAGGCGCGCGGGCAACGAGCCAGTGTCCGGCCCAACGGAGCCGACGTCCACAAAGGCTTCGTCGGCCGGCACGCTGTCGTTGGACTGCTCCGGTCGTATGTGCCGTTCCGAAGCTCGGATATTCGCGGCAAGAAACATATTCATCTCGGATGCATTCGATGGGAACTCTCTAGTTCTCCGGCGAAGAAGCCGCGGTTTTCGGAAGAGCGGCACCGAAGAGACCGGCCATCATGGCCGGTCTCTTCGGCGGTCTCCGGGACTACTGCTTAATCCATGGCAGATCATGCGTCTGGTTGCCGAAGGTCAGTGGCACGGAGCCCGCCGAGTGGTTCGTTGGAATGGACCCACCCGTGCTGGACCAGAGCTTCCCGTCGCTTGGCGTCAGGGATACTCCGCTCGGCACAATGTCCTTGGTGGTCAGAGTTGTACCCTTCGCAATGCTTTGAAGGGATTCGTGTCCGTAGCCGCCTCCACTACTGCCTTTGGGGTCGCCTGCGATGAACGACATATGGCTTCCCGTCGAGAGATGGCTACTCCACCCCGCGGGGGCTTTTCCGCCGTCACCTTTATCACCGGTGTAACCCGTCGGTCCTTTATCACCGGTGTGGCCCTTGGGGCCGGTGTGCCCGGTGTAACCCTTGGGGCCGGTGTGCCCGGTGTAACCCTTGGGGCCGGTGTGCCCGGTGTAGCCCTTGGGGCCGGTGTGCCCGGTGTAGCCCTGTAGGTCCGGTGTGCCCTGTAGGTCCGGTGTGGCCGGTGTGCCCTGTAGGTCCGGTGTGGCCGGTTGGGCCCGTATGCCCAGTGTAGCCTGTAGACCCGGTTGGTCCTGTAGCACCCGTGGCTCCGGTTGCGCCTGTGGCACCAGTAGCGCCGGTTGCGCCTGTGGCTCCGGTGGCACCAGTAGCGCCCGTGGCTCCGGTGGCACCCGTGGCTCCGGTGGCACCCGTTGCGCCGGTGGCTCCCGTAGCTCCGGTAGCGCCAGTGGCCCCTGTGGCACCTGTGGCTCCGGTAGCGCCCGGTGGCGCCGGTGGCACCCGTTGCGCCTGTAGCTCCAGTAGCTCCAGTAGCGCCCGTAGCTCCCGTCGTACCGACACCTGTGGCACCCGTGGCTCCAGTGGCACCCGTTGCTCCAGTAGCGCCGGTTGCGCCGGTGGCTCCAGTAGCGCCAGTAGCTCCTGTAGCGCCCGTCGTACCGACACCTGTGGCACCTGTGGCGCCGGTAGCGCCCGTGGCACCCGTGGCACCCGTTGCGCCGGTAGCGCCTGTGGCTCCAGTAGCGCCAGTAGCTCCTGTAGCTCCCGTCGTACCGATACCTGTGGCACCTGTGGCGCCGGTAGCGCCCGTGGCTCCGGTTGCGCCGGTTGCGCCGGTGGCACCCGTTGCGCCTGTGGCTCCAGTAGCGCCCGTAGCTCCCGTCGTACCGACACCTGTGGCACCCGTGGCTCCAGTGGCACCCGTTGCGCCAGTAGCTCCTGTTGCGCCGGTTGCGCCGGTGGCGCCCGTTGCGCCCGTAGCTCCCGTCGTACCGACACCTGTGGCACCCGTGGCTCCAGTGGCACCCGTTGCGCCAGTAGCGCCAGTAGCTCGTTTGTGGTTCGCTCCGGCCGAATGGCGCCGGGCCGGTGAGCCGCCAGGGGCGAAGGCCAAACTGCGCTGACGCGAGTCTCGGGCCTTCCGCGCAGCGGACGACCGTCTTGGGTCAACGATCGCCGATCCGCCTATGGGTAGTCTTGAGGGCACTGCGGGCATAGCCGACGCGCTCCGGTGACGGGCAGGTTGCGCCAAGTTCGGTCATAGCTGCCGCCGTGCATGTCGGACGGCACCACGACCGTGCTCAAGTGGTTATGGAGACCCGGCGTTGCGGCTTTCGCCATCTCGCGTCGACCGGCGAGGCGGCGCTTTGCCTCCGGCCGGCGTTCGCGGCGGGTGCGGCCGATAGACCGGCAGCCGCCACCCGAAGTGCAGCGAGCCCGCCCTCAGGGCGAAGGTGAGCGCGGAGCCGGCCAGCAGTGAGATGAACTGCCCCGACGGAAACAGCGCGAAGAGGATGACGCCGAGGAGTGCGCCGGCGAGGCAGGCGCTGACATAGAGCTCGCCCTGTCGCAGCACCATCGGGATCTCGTTGGCGACGACGTCGCGCATCATGCCGCCGAAGGTGCCGGTCGCGATGCCCGTCACGAGCACGATCGGCCAGGACACACCGGCTTCCCGCGCGATCGTCACGCCCGCCGCCATGGCGACCGACAGAGCCACTGCATCGAGCCAAAGAATGGCCCGATGGCGGGATTCAAGCCGGTGCGCGGTGAAGAAAACCAGCACCGCCGCGACGCAGGCCACGCCGAGATAATGCGGGCTTGCGATCCAGAACACCGGGTCGCGCCCGAGCACCAGGTCCCGGAGCGTGCCGCCGCCGATGCCGGTGAGGCAGGCCAGGAACAGGAACCCGACGATGTCGAGCCGGGCGCGGGAGGCGACGAGGCCGCCCGTCAGCGCGAACACGAAGACGGCGGCAAGATCGAGCGCTGCGGCGGGCGACATGGTTGTCCCTCGGCTCCGGTTCCGGGCGAGAGTAGACGCGGGAGCCGGCGCGAGAACAAGATGGGCGGGCCAGGTGATCTGCCCGCCATCCGATCACGCCACCTTCGCTTTCGGCGCGGCGACCGGACCGAGCCCGAGCAGGCGCCGCGCCTCGGCCGGGCTCGCAACCCTGCGGCCGTGCACCTCGCAGAGCTCCGCCGCGAGCCGCACCAGCGCCGCGTTCGACGGCGCAAGCGTGCTGCGGTCGAGCCGGATGTTGTCCTCGAGCCCGGTCCGTACATGGCCGCCGAGCTCGAGCGACCAGCGGGCGACCTCCATCTGGTGCCGCCCGATGCCGGCCGCGGTGAAGGTGGCGCCTGGGAGAAGCTCCTTCAGCATCGCGACCTCGAAGGCAAGGATGTCGCGCCGCGCCGGCAGGGCATGCTTCACGCCCATCACGAACTGGACATGCGGCTTCGGCGCGACCAGCCCTTCCGCGACAAGGTCGGCGGCATTGATCAGCATCGCGAGGTCGAAGACCTCGATCTCCGGCTTCACCCCCAGCGCGCGCATCCGCCCGGCGAGGCCGCGCACGAAATCGGGCGGGTTCTCGTAGACGATGGTCGGGAAGTTGCAGGAGCCGGTGGCGAGCGAGGCCATGTCGGGCCTGAGGTGCAGCATCGCCCCGCGCTGGTCGAGGGCGCGGCCGCGCCCGCCGGTCGAGAACTCCACGATGATGTCCGGGCAGACGCGGCGGATGCCGTCCTGGAAGGCGGCGAACCTGTCCGGGTCGCTCGAGCTCGTCTCGTCGGCATTGCGGACATGGACGTGGACGAGCGACGCGCCCGCCTCGCAGGCCGCATGGGTGCTCTCGATCTGCTCGGCGATCGAGATCGGCACGGCCGGGTTGTCCTTCTTGCGGGGCACCGAGCCGGTGATGGCGACGGCGATGATGGCGGGTTCGCGCATGGGGGCCTCTCAGGGAGTATGGCAAGGCGGGAGGGGTGCGACCTGCGAGCAAGCCGCCCGCAGGTGCATGGGATGACGGGTCACTCGGCTGCGATCGCAACGGCCGCCGGGGTGGCATTCGCCGCCACCGCGCGGGCCAGCCAGGCCTTGCCGAGCATCGCCATTGCGGCGAGGAAAGCGGGCAGCGCCGCCGCCGCGAAGACCGTGGCGAGATCCCAGCCGAAGGACATGAGCACGCCGCCCACCATCGAGCCGAGCACGGAGCCGGTGCGGCCGACGGCGTTCGCCCAGCTGACGCCCGTCGCGCGGCTCTCGGTCGGGTAGTAGCCGGCGGCGAGCGCGTTCACGCCGACCTGCGCCCCGGCGACGCCGAAGCCCGCGCCGAAGATCGCGAGGACCAGCAGCCAGGGTGTCGCGCCCGCTGACGCATTCCGTCCAGTGGGACCCCATAAGATCGGACTCATCGCGACATCCGGGGCAGGCGATTAAAAACGCTTTGCTTTTGAGGTCTGCCCAAAGGCGATGATCGTCCAAGATGCCGAGGATTTTTCCTCGCGACCCAGCGGCTGGGGAAAATCCTCGAGCAACGCTCGATAGAAATCATGTTGAGGAACTTCTGGTCCGCCGCAAATGGCCAAACTACAATGATGTAGGCACGTGCGGCCGGCCGCATCACCATCTCGCAGGCGGCGGGCGCGTTGATGCTCCAGGGGATATCTCTCTGGCCGCCGCGGACGGACCTGGATGGGTCGGGATGTCCGGTGAAGGGCCAAGACTTGCCCGAACGGCGAAATGCGACGATATGTGAGGAATGGCATCAATGTCACAGGAAGCGCTTGAATTCCTCGCGCGCCGCTATGTCTGGTGGCAAGAGGCAGACCGAACCCTTGAGTTTCCTGATGTCCTGTTGCGGCAGATTTTGCGGCTCGGCACGGCAGATGACTATATCGCGGCGCGGGATCACTGGGGAGAGAACGCACTGAAGCATGCGCTTATTACATCGCCCCCCGGCGCAATCGATGATCGCTCACGAGAGTTCTGGTACCGCCTATATGACCTCCGAAGCGCGCCGCCGCCACGGAGGTCCTTTTCATGAATCCGCGGACCGATATCTTGCCTCAGCCCCAACGCGAGTTTTGGGAAACCATCGCCCGAGCGGTACCAAGGTATTTCGTTCTATATGGCGGGACCGCAATCGCCCTTCGGTTCGGACACCGTCAGTCGATCGACTTCGACTTCTTCACGGACCGGCGGTTCGAATTTGACGATCTGTCGCGGGCAATGCCTGCGATTGCCAAGGCTGCTGTGTTACAGCGCTCCGAAAACACGCTGGTCGCGTCACTACACATGCCATCAGGTGAGGTAAAGCTTTCCTTCTTCGGCGGATTGTCGTTCGGTAGAGTCGGTGATCCGGACAAGCAATCTCATAGACCTGCAATAGCGTCTCCCGTCGATTTGCTGGCCACGAAGCTGAAGACCTTGCATGATCGCATCGAAGCGAAGGACTACGTCGACATCGAGGTCCTGTTGAGATCCGGACTTCTCCCTCAACCAAGGTATCGCCGCTGCGCAAAGCCTCTTCGGTCAATCTCTCAACGCCCTCGACACGGCGAAAGCAGTCGCGTGGTTCAAGGATGGCGATCTCGAACGCGAGCTGCCGCGCGCCACTCAGCAATTCCTCGCCGCCGCTTCTGCCAGGTTCAATCCTCATCTTTCCCTACCGGCGATAAGGTCAGCTGCGCTCGCGCCCGTCCGGCAGCGCAGGCGGGATGACCTCGAGCGATAAAATACAGACGCAAGCGCATTGTCGGGAAAGTCGAAACGCTATCTCGGGGTGCCGATGACAAGCTACCCGAGGGCCAGTTGCGACGTAACGTCTGACGTCGAAGCCGAAGCGAAGCAGGCGCTGCCTGCGTGCCCAATCAAAAGACCCCGGTCGCATTTCCTGGGGACGAACTGGTCCCACCATCCGGAATGCGTCACGCGACCGCGCTCCCGAGGAGGATGGCGAAGCCGCCTGCCACGAGATAGGCGCCGGCCAGCACGAGGTGCGGCTCGAGGCGGTCCATCAGCCGGCCGATCAGCACCGCGCCGACCGTGCCGCCGGCGGCGAGCGTCGCACCCATCAGGGAGGCGTGCTCCATGCTGAAGCCGGCCGTGGTGATGAGAAGCGGCAGCCAGGAGGCGAGAAGGTAAAAGACGAGCAGGCTCATGAAGAAGGTCGTCCAGATGAGCACGGTGCCGAGGCCGAGCCCGTTCCGGAAGAGCTGGCCCATCGGCGACCCCGGCACACGTGCCGGCACGGCGAAACGCGCGCCGCTCAGGTCCGCCGCCGGGGCCATGCGCTGCAGCACCGTCGCGATCCGCGCCGGCTCGGTCCCCCGCGCGGCGAGGTAGCGCGGCGATTCCGGCAGGAGCGCCAGCAGCACCGGCGCGAGCAGCACGGGCAGGACGCCGCCGAGGACCAGGAGACCCTGCCAGCCCCAGGCCGCGACGACCCCCGAGGCGGCAAGCCCCGCCGACGCCGAGCCGATGGTGAAGCCGCAGAACATCAGCGTCACGAGCGAGGAGCGGCGCCTGGACGGGCAGAGCTCGGCGGTCAGCGTGATCGCCGCCGGCATGGCCCCGCCGAGCCCGAGCCCGGTCAGGAAGCGCAGCGCGATCAGAACCTGCGCATCGGGTGCGAAGGCCGAGGCCAGGGAGGCGAGACCGAAGAACAGGGTCGTGGCGACGAGCACGGGCTTGCGCCCGATCCGGTCGGCGAGGGGCCCGAAGACGAGCGCGCCGGCCATCAGCCCGAAGAGCCCCGCCGCGAAGAGCGGCGCGGGATCGGCCGGGGTGACGCCCCATTCCTTCAGCGCCGGCGCGATGAAGCCGATCGCGGCGGTGTCGAAGCCGTCGATCGCGACGACGAGAAAGCAGAGCGCAATCACGCTCTTCTGGAAGTGCGAGAGGGGGTGGGCATCCACCACCTCCTGGACGTCGAGAACTCGGCCGGGTGCAGTCATAGTGGTTCCCTCCTTTGTGTTCGGATTCTGCTGGGCGTCAGATTGCCGAGGGGTGCCGCGCGAGCGGCGTCACCTCGATCTGCATGAACGGGAAGAGCGGCAGGGAGCTGAGGATGCCGTGCAGCTCGTCGTGATCCGCCACGTCGAAGATCGAGACGTTGGAATACTGTCCGGCGATCCGCCAGAGATGCCGCCACTTGCCTTCGCGCTGGAGCACCTGGGCGCGCTCCTTCTCGGCGGCCTTGATCTCCTCGAAGCGGTCCGGGTCGATGTCGTGCGGCGGGCGCACGCCATGCGGACATGGTAGAGCATGAGGGTCTCCTTTCCGTCGTGTTCGCCGGGCTTGGTTCAGGCGCGCGCGAAGCGCTTCAGCTTGTCGCCGACCCGCACCCGCTCTCCCTCCTCGACAACGACGCTGCCTTGCCGCATGTGCGCGAGCGCGACGGCGAAGCCGCCGCAGTCGATGACGACGAAGTTGCCCGGCATATGCTCGCGGTCCATCTCCGGCACCGGCATGTCGGGGAGGCCGTCCACCGAGACCGCGACGTGCCGCGCACGGCGCCAGAAGCGGGGTGCCGAAGGTCGCGTAGCGGGCGGGGTCCGTCGGGCGCAAGCGTCGGCCCGAAGACCTGATGGCGTGGTGCGGATGATGTCGAGCGCCAGGCTTGCCCGCGCCAGGGACGGAACCGCTCGACGGAGCGGTCGAGCGTGTGGAGGTGTGTGTTGACTGTCTCGGTCGATCCTCCATGCGCGACCAGATAGGTGCCGACGCCGAAGGGTGCTGCTCGAAGGCAGCGGCGGTCCGGAGCTCGAGGCGATTGTCGCCGAAGCGGAAGATCTGATCGCCATGAGCGGATGCGGTGTCGAGAACCCCATGACGTTGGTCTACAATCTCGCCTACCAGGTCAGCGCTTCAGATCTGCCCCGCACCTGATCCAGGAGATCTCGGCCACTGAGCTGCCCTCGGCATGCACGTGCGGCGGGAGCCGGCGATGTTTGATGTCGGAAGCTGGCGCATCCACGGCGCCGTTGAGCCCTCAGGCGAGCAGCCGATGTAAGACCGGAACTTGTCGTGAGGTGACCAGCAAGCCAAGCCGGGACGCGGTCATACGGCCGGCCCATGGAGATGAACTCGGGGGGATTCTCAAGCCGGCGGAAATGTGAGTTCCGCTGTCTTTGAGGACAGGGAGACAGGGATGGCGGTCGAGATCACGCGGAAGGACCTTATACCGGCTTGCGGTGGCGCCAACTCGCGTAGGGGATTCCCAAGATCGCCGATCTCTGACTCTCTGTCGAAAACGGGCAGGAGGCAGGGATGGGACGGGCGCTGGCGCTTCGAGGGGACTTCACTGCGGCGGATCTGAAGCGGCTGGCGCGGTCGAGCCGGGATGCGGACCAGACGCGCCGGCTGCTGGCGCTGGCCGTGATCTACGATGGAGGGAGCCGGGCCGAGGCGGCCGAGACGGGTGGTGTCGGGCGGCAGATCGTTCGAGACTGGGTCGAGCGGTTCAACGCCGAGGGGCCGGACGGGCTCGTGAGCCGCAAGCCGCCGGGCAATCCCTCGAAGCTCAACGACGCCCAGCGGACCGAGCTCGTGCGGATCGTCGAGCGCGGGCCGATCCCGGCGACAGACGGCGTGGTGCGGTGGCGGCTGCTCGACCTCGCCGCGTGGGTGTGGGAGACGTTCGGGATCTCGGTCAGCGAGGCGACGATGAGCCGGGAACTGAAGGCGCTCGGCTTACTCGAAGCTGTCGGCGCGTCCGCGCCATCATGCGCAGAACGAGGAGCGGATCGCCGCTTTTAAAAAGACTTCCCCGCCCGCCTGGCGGAGATCCGGGACGCGCTCCCGTGCGGCACCGAGATAGAGCTCTGGTTCGCCGACGAAGCGCGGGTCGGGTCAGAAAAACAAGATCACCCGCCGCTGGGCGAAGCGCGGAACGCGCCCCTCGGCCCCGCAAGACCAGCGGACGAAATCGGCCTACATCTTCGGAGCGATCTGCCCGAAGAAGGGCAAGGGCGCCGGCCTCGTCATGCCCTGGTGCGACACCGACGCGATGAACGCTCACCTCGCCGAGATCAGCGCCACGGTCGAGCCGGGCGCTCACGCCGTCCTCATCCTCGACCAGGCCGGCTGGCACATGTCGAAGGCACTCGTCGTCCCCGGCAACATCACCCTCATGCCGCTGCCGCCGCGATCTCCGGAACTGAACCCCGTCGAGAACATCTGGCAATACATCCGCGAAAACTGGCTCTCGAACCGCGTCTTCACAAGCTACGAAGACATCGTCGCCCTCAGCTGCGAGGCCTGGAACGAGCTGATCGACAGCCCCTGGAAGATCATGAGCATCGGTATGCGTGAATGGGCTCATGGGTGCTGATCAACGCAAGCTGGTATAAGCGGAGATGGAGCGACGGGGGAAAGAGAAGGATGCGCGCGCGGCGCGGCGGATGCTGGCGATCGCGCTGGTGCTGGAGGGAGCGAGTAAGGGGGGCGAGATTGCGGGATGGAGGAGAGGGGATGGGTGAGTTAAATGGAAGGGTGGGGGTGAGAAGTATGGGGGAGGTAACCCGAGCAGAAGGCGGAGCTCGCGGCGTGGGTGGAAGCCGGTCCCGATCCCGAGCGCGACGGGGTGGTGCGCTGGCGGCGGGTCGACCTGAAGCGGCGCATCGAGGCGGCGTTCGGCGTGGTGATGCACGAGCGCAGCGTGGGCAAGCAGCTCCGGGCGCTCGGCCTGCGCCGCCTGGTGCCGCGGCCGAAGCACCCGAAGGCGGATTTCGACGCCCAGGAGGCGTTCAAAAAAACTTCCCGCAAGCCGTAGTCGCCGCGCTCTGAGCGCGCCATGAGCTGGCCCCGATTTCCTTGGACACCATTTTGTCCGAGGAGAAATCGAGATGAGCGAGACGAGGGACACCAGTATGAACTCGCGCGAAGGAGCGTCTGCTGTTGATGCGCCTGTGGGCAGGGTGGGCGGGCGCAGCCCGTCCACGCTGTCCACGGGCGAGGCAGCAAGCGAGGGCGGTCGGCTGGAGGTCGGGCCGCTCGGCCACGGGCAGCGCTGGAGCTTGGCGCGCAAGCGGGCGGTGGTGATGCGGATGCTCCAGGGCGACTTGGTCGAGCTGCTCTCGCGCGCGCTCGGGGTGCCGGTCCACAAGCTCGAGCGCTGGCGCGACAAGGCCGAGGCGGCGCTCGACGGGGCGCTGAAGGAGCGCGAGAGCGACACCGCCGACGCCGATCTCGCCGCGGCCATGCAGCGCATCGGCGAGCTCACCATGGAGAACGAGCTCCTGCGCGCGAGGATGGAGCGCACGAGCGGCCCTTTGGCCCGGAGGAGGTCGCGGTGACGGCCGGGGCGATCTCTCCCACGACCGGCCGCCGCTACGGCGTCGCGCGCGTCTGCGCGTTCGCGTCTGGGGCGTGGCGCGCTCGTCGTTCTACGCCGCGAGGGCCGCCGTCGCCGAGGAGCGGCCGCAGCGGACGCCCGGCCGGCGCGGACCGAAGCCCGCGATCTCCGACGCCGATCTCCTCGCCGCGATCCGGGCCGACCTCGTGCGCTCGCCCTGGTCGGGCGAAGGGCATCGCAAGGTGTGGGCGCGCTTGCGTGTGCTCGACGGCCTGCGCGTCGCGCGAAAGCGCGTGCTTCGCCTCATGCGGGAGAACGCGCTCCTCTCGCCGCATCGGGCACGCCCGCGCCCGGAGCAGACGCACGATCGCAGGATCGTCACCGAGGCGCCGAACGTGATGTGGGCGATCGACGCGACGCAGATCACCACCGCCCGCGACGGCAAGGTCTGGCTCTTCGGCGTCGCCGAGCACTGGAACGCCGAGCTCGTCGGTTGGCATGTGACGAAGCACGGCACCCGGCACGAGGCCCTGCAGGCGATGAGCATGGCGGTGTCCGAGCAGTTCGGGCACCTCGGCCGCGACGCCGCCCGAGGTCTCGCCCTGCGGCACGACCACGGCAGCGCCTTCATGTCCGAGGACTTCCAGCGCCAGGTGAAGGCCTGGGGCATGACGCCGAGCTACGCCTTCGTCGCCCAGCCCGAGACGAACGGCGTCATCGAGCGCCTCTTCCGCACCTTCAAGGAGCAGGTCGTGTACGGACGGATCTTTCAGACGATCAAGGAGGTCCGCGACGCCGTTCGCGCGTTCGTCGCCCGCTACAATACTGAGTGGCTGGTGGAGAAGAACGGCCTCGTGAGCCCCACGGCCGCGAGAGAGCGCTGGATGGCGGCCAACCTCAAGGCGGCCGCGTAGTGCAAACTATTGTCCAGGGAACCGGGTGCGGTACACCCTGAGCACGCCAAGGACAAGCCGCTCGAGATCTGGTTCCAGATGCTATGAGGCGGGGACTTCGCGGATGATGGCGGCCCCTCAACCGATGGAGCCGCAGATGTCGACGATCCTTCCCGCCACCGAGACCACCGTCTACCTCGCACTTGAACTGAGCTGTTCGAGTTGGCTTGCCGCCGTCCGGCTGCCGGGTCGCGACAAAATCGTGCTGCACAAGATGGAGGCCGGCGACACCGCGGCGCTGCTCGCCTTCATCGCGACCCAGCGCGCTCGGGCGCGGGCGCTGACAGGCGTCGCGGTCGAAGTCGTCTCCTGCTATGAGGCGGGCCGCGACGGCTTCTGGCTGCACCGGCTCCTGCTCGCCAACGACGTGATCAACCATGTCGTCGAGCCGACCAGCATCCTGGTC
Source organism: uncultured Alphaproteobacteria bacterium (assembly GCA_963822985.1). Lineage (GTDB taxonomy): Bacteria > Pseudomonadota > Alphaproteobacteria > Rhodobacterales > Rhodobacteraceae > Thermohalobaculum. The sequence goes on from CAWGJU010000013.1 coordinate 22,882, forward strand.
AACCGAAGGGCGCGGCGGGCGAAGACCGATCGGCTCGACGCGCAGGGCCTGCTTCGGGTTCTGGCGGCGCGTCATCAGGGCGATCACCAGATCTGCAGCGTCCTTCGCGTGCCAACGCCCGCGGAGGAGGATGCCAAGCGCCCGCACCGCGAGCGCGAACACCTCGTGCGCGAGCGGGTCCGGATCGAGAACCGCATCGAGGCGCTCCTGGTCACGCAAGGCATCCGCAAGCGGCCGTCCCTGCGAACCTGGGACAGCGATCTCGCCCACACTACACAACTCTGGGCCTTGAGGTGGTGGCTGAGGCGATGGCGCGCCATGGCTCGACGGCGGCGCCGGGATCATGACGCAGGAGTCTTCGGACCTGATCGAAGCCGATGCGGAACGAGGACTTGGCGAGGTATCCGTGCGTCTTTCGGGCAGGGGCTTTGCGGCCGGTCAGGATGGTGGCGGCCGTGGTCGCCCAGGCGACGGCGAGAGCGACGATACCGAGGAGCAAGTCGAGCTTGCGGGGGGTGACGAGCCTCGTGTCTTCGAGATTAAGGCCGCGGGTCTTGGCATCGCCGAAGAGGCATTCGATGGCCCAGCGCTTACGGTAAGCCGCGAGTGCGGCGCGAGCCGGGGAGTTGGAGGCGACGATGAGGAGCGTGCCGTCTTCGAGCCGCCTGGCGGCGAAGTTCAGCCACAGAGCGCCGCGGCCTTCGTGCTGGACCAGGGCAGCGCGGACGGCTCGGATGCCGCGGCACTTGAGGAGAGCGGCGTCGGAGCGCGAGGCTGCGGTCCGGCCTCGGTCGTGACGATCGGCTTCTCCTTACGCGGATCGCGAAGGCGGCTCTCGTTTTCGGCGAGGAAGTTCGTCGATGCGCGCCCGACGAACTCCCGGTCGGCAAGCAGCAGCCGGACGCTCGCCGGGCCGAAGATCGTGAGGTAGCGCCGCGTCAGCGCGATCCGCTCGCCGCTGTCGCTGGTGCCGCCCTTGCTCTCGAGCACGTCTCCAGATGAGCGCCACGCGCTCCGGCCGGGTGACGATCGCAGCATCGGGATGTCGACGTCTCGCGCTCCGAATTTCACGGGTGCGGTCGAGCGCGAGACGCCTCGGGCCGGAGAGCTCGAGCAGCCCGGCCCCCAGCGGGGCCGAGCAGTCAGGCCCGAGGCGGACGTGCTGGAAGAACCGTTGCAACCGGCGATACGTCGAGGCCCGAGCGCCGTAGCCGGCCGCTCGCAGGCCAGATGGCTGAGGTTCACCGTCGGGCGCTCACCATGCCGACGACCAGAAGGCACAGCGTCTCCAGCAGAGCTCTTGTCGCGCGAGTTGGGGCATACTGCTGGAGGGTGGTCCTGGCTCGCTGAGGCATCGGGCGATCCTTCGGAGAGAATTGTCCAGGAAATCACCTCACGGGGCCCTCAGCTACCCCAGTGGGACAGGTCGATCTCGCCGTGTTGCGCACGGCCGATGGACGCGCGCTACCGCCGTGTCTGCGTGCGGAGATCGGCCGCCTCAAGCGCCGGCTCGTCCACACCAGAGACCTGATCCGGGAGATCGAGGCGGAACGCGCGTCCGCCTTTGAGGACGCGCCGCAAGACGAGACCGGTCGCAAGATCGTGGCGCTCTCCGGCATTCGGGGCGTCGGCGACAACTTTGCCGCCGTGCTGACCCGCGAAGTGTTCTATCGCCGCTTCCACAACCGCCGGCAGCTCGCGAGCTATGTCGGCATCGCCCCGATGCCGCACCAGAGCGGGACGATGGATCGGGACCGAGGGATCGGGCGCGCCGGGAATCCTCGGGCGAGGACGGCTCTCATCCAGCTCGCCTGGCTGTGGCTGCGCTATCAGCCGGAAAGTGCGCTCGCCCGGTGGTTCCGCGAACGTGTCGGCGCGCTGGCCGGTCGCACCCGGCGGATCGCGATCGTCGCCATGGCGCGGAAGCTCCTGGTTGCGCTCTGGCGCTACGTCGAAGCGGGAGTTGTGCCGGAAGGCGTCGCGTTCAAGGCGTAGAAAAGAGATCGACGTCGGCGGGACGCCGACCGGCGGCGATGAGGGGAGCGCGACCGTCTTCGTCATTGGCGGCGCTCGAGCCGCCGCGTTTCAGGTGGGTCGCGTCTCGCCGGAGCCAGGCCTCGTGCATGAGGCATCATGGTGCGGGACCGCATCGTCGTCCCGACCGCATGTAAGGTGACGCAGCCGCGGCTGCGGGGAACGATCGCTCCGGGCCTTCAAACAAGATTGCTTTGAATGAGACCAGATCGACGCAGTCGAGCGGGAGGATAGCATGTAAGACCCCATTGACGATCGAACCCTCATGTAAAGACGAGGCGCGCCTCGGCCAGCAGGGCACGCTCACCCGCGTCTGGGCCCGCCGCCATCACTACGTGAACGCTCGATGCAGTTGCTGGCGGTGACCTCGAGCGCCGGGTGCCGATCGGCAAGCACCGTGACGACCTTGGCCGTGTCGCGCGGGCAATCAACGGGATGCTCGACCGTCTCTGCGAGAACATCGCCGGCCTGCACCAGGTCTCGGCCGACATCGCGCACGATCTGCGCACGCCGCTCACCCGACTGCGGGCGACCTTGGGTCGCATGCAGGATGACTCTGAGATCGTCGAGGATGCGCGCGCTCAGATCGACGTGATCAGTGCCTGTTTCCAGGCGCTGCTCCGCATCGCGCAGATCGAGGGCGGCTCGCCGCGTGCCCGATTTCGCCCCGTCGATCTGGCAGAGCTCTGCACGACGGTCGCGGATCTCTTCCAACCTTCCGCCGAGGACCAGCGGCGAGATTTTTGCATCGACATTCCCGCAGGCAAGCCGCTGGTGGGGGAGGGTGATCGCGACCTGCTCGGACAGATGCTCTCGAACCTGCTGGAAAACGCGCTGCGGCACTCGCCGCCACCTGCCGGCGTGACGCTCACGCTGGCAGAGCGCGGCGCAGCGGCTGAGATCACGGTCGCCGATGAGGGCCCCGGAATTCCGGAGGAAGAGCGCGAGAAGGTCTTCCGACGCCTCTATAGGCTGGAGGCGAGCAGAACGACCGAAGGCAGCGGCCTCGGCCTCGGCCTCATCGCTGCAGTCGTCGGGCTGCATCGCGGGGTCATCAGCCTCGACGACAATGCGCCCGGATTGCGCGCGACCGTCTCGCTGCCTTTGCTCGGCGCTGCCGAGGGCGAGCGAGATCAGCGCCCCGCCGTGCGGCTGTCGAACCACGCGCATATTGCAGCCCCGACGAGCAGCCAGATGCCGCCGACGAGATAGCCGTTGAGCACATCCGTCACCCAGTGCTCGCCGAGGTACACGCGGCTGAAGCCCATCGCGACCGCGACGATGATGCCGGCGGCAACGGCCACCGGCGCCGGGATCAGGCGCAACCACCAGGCCAGCCAGAACAGGAGCCCGTAGAGGGCGATCGAGGTTGCCGCATGCCCGCTCGGAAAGGCCGCGGAGGCGAGCAGCGCACCCTCCGGACGCGGCCGAGCGAAGGCGTGCTTCAGGACGGCGACGGTCACCTGTTTTCCTGCGAAAGTCAGCCAGAGCCCGAGGATGAGGCCAGAGCGCCGCAGCGCCGCCAGCGCGAGCGTGGCCGCGGCGAAGAGCGCGGCCAAGACCTGCCACACGCCACATTCCGTGATCCCCGCGAACAGTCGATCGAGCGCCTGCGTATGGAGCGACTGGACCGTCTCACCCAACGCGGCATCCCACCGGGTAAGTGGGCCGCCGAGCGCGAAGTCCGCGACCGACCAGCCGTAGAGGACGAGAAGAAGCGCGAGAAGACCGATGAACGACCTGGCGCTCATTGCGGGGGGCTGTATCGGCCGGTGCGAGTCGGCGCTCCTCGTCTCTCTCAGGCGGACCGTCGCCGACGTCGCCCGAACGTCGCCACCCGCCAAAGATACCAGATGAGGATCAGGCCGACGACGACGTCCGTGACGGGGTTCATCCAGGTCGAAATCTGATCGTAGCTCGAGCCGAGGATGTAGCCGAGCGCCGTCAGGAACGCCGTCCAAAGCGCAGTTCCGACGGCGGTGTAGAGCAGGAAGACCATGAACGACATGTCCGACACCCCGGCCGGGATCGAGATGAAGGTCCGGACCGCAGGGACGAGTCGCCCGAAGAAGACGGCCTTGCCGCCGTGCCGGTGGAACCAGTCATTCGCCTGACCGACTTCCTCGGGCGTCATCGTCAGCCAGCGGCCATGCCGGGCGGCGAAACGCCTGATCCGCTCGAGGCCGACCCAATAGCCGATGCCATACCAGAAGAGCGCACCGAGCATCGATCCGGCCCATCCCGCCGCCAGCACACCCCAGAGATTGAGATCGCCCTGGCTGGCGGTGTAGCCGCTCAGCGGCATCACGAGTTCGGACGGGATCGGCGGAAAGAGGTTCTCGGCGAACATCAGTACCGCGACCGCGGTGTATCCGAGCTGCTCGATCCAGCCGGTGATCCAGTCGAACATCAGTATTCTCCCGTTCATTCGCCCCGCGCCCGGGGTTCCGGCAGGAAACGACAGCCCCGTCGCGCCGTTCCAAACTCACGCTTTCATATAGAACCGACGCGCTCCATGCGCCCATGCAGGAACCGTGTCGTTCGGCGGCGATCGGCCTGCGTCGAGGAGATCACACGTTCGCGGCGCGGTGTTACCGCCTTGGCGATCCGGCCATGCCGCCGCCGGCAAGGAAGCCGGAATGGAATGGGCAGTCCGCCGGCACCCTCGGGGGCGCTCCACGCTTCAGCGCGCGCCCGCCGTCCAAGGACGGCAATGCTTGTGACGGGTCTCAGGCGACGACCGGGCGCTGCATCGCCCGGTCGGGAGAGACACCACTAATTGTTCGCCGAGACATCCCTGCCGGAGCGAACCGACGACTGCAGCCAGGATTGCAGGTCGTTCTGGTTCCAGCTATTATTTCCTTGGCTGTCGTTCATTGAGAAGACGCAGTCCTCGAACTCGTCCTGGCTCAACACACCGTTATGGTCCGTGTCGCAGGCGCCGAACGTCTTGTCATTCGCCATGGCGGCCTTGAACTCGCCGTGCTCGACGACGCCGTCGTGATTGGTGTCCCAAGCGTTCATGTCCGCGGCCGTTGCGGCGCCGGCTGTGCCGATGAACAGCAAGGCGATGGCTGTGCTCGTGATCAAGGTTTTCATCTCGATCCTCCATCAATCAGTCCGTTCCCGTGAGCGCGGCTGCGCTCACAAGGAAACAAGCAAGTATCGACTTGGACGTTCCAATCTTACGAACAAGTAAGAACTATACGATTCCGTAAGGATCGAACCAGACCAGGAACGTTGACCTGCTCCAACTGTTCTCGCGTAAAGCGCGCAAAGGAGAGATGGGGTGGTTGGACGAGGTCTTAAAATGGTCTCGGACCTCGTCGCCCCTCCGAGATCGGCTGTCATGTCTCCGACTGCGAGCGCGATCGCCTTTCTGATGCTGGCCGGCTGTTCAACCTACCATCCGAAGCCGCTGGAACCGGATGCTATCGAGAAGGCACTCCAGATCCCTGCAGCGGCGGCTCTGACTCAGCAGGCGGCGGCTTTCGAGCATCCAATTCTGCAACCGGTCCGGCTTGACCCGAGCCGCCCGCTTTCTCCCCAGACGGCCGCCATCCTCGCGGTGTTGATCAATCCTTCGCTCCGTGCCAAGCGCGACCGAATCGAGGTTGCCGGCGCACAGGTCATTGCCGCCGGCTTGTTGCCGAATCCGACGCTGAGCGTGTCGCCGAGCGTGGTCACGGCAGGCTCGGCGAGCTTCCGCACGCCGTGCGGCATTGGCGCCTCGTGGGACATCTCGAAGCTGATTACCCGCGATGCGCGGCTCGCGGTGGCGCGGGCTGCGCTGTCGGAGGTCAGGCTCGACGTCGCGTGGGCCGAATGGCAGGCGGCGAAAGCCGCCGTCTACGACCAGATCGCGCTGGGACGCCAAGTGAAACTGGCGCGCGCAATCCGGCGTCGCTTGCGGAAGAACCTCGGACTGATCCAGACGGCCTATGACAGGCACCAGCGAACCGTTCTGCAGCTTTCGGCCGCGAAGACGGCAGAGAGGCAAGCCCAGGCCCGCGTGCTGTCGCTCGAGCAGCAGCGCGATCAGCAGACGGTCGCGCTGCGGCGCGCGCTCGGCCTGCCTGTCGGCACGCCCGTAGAGCTTCGCGACGACATAGCCCTGCCTGCGCGGCTGCGGCTGCCGGCGCAGCACGCGCTGCTGTCGGACCTGCAGCAGCTGCGTCTCGACCTCGTGGCGCTCAGGCGCGGCTATCAGAGCCAGGAGGAGAAGGTGCGGGCCGCAATTCTCGACCAGTTTCCAAGCGTGTGTACCGCACCCGGTTCCCTGGACAATAGTTTGCACTACGCGGCCGCCTTGAGGTTGGCCGCCATCCAGCGCTCTCTCGCGGCCGTGGGGCTGACGAGGCCGTTCTTCTCGACCAGCCACTCAGTATTGTAGCGGGCGACGAACGCGCGAACGGCGTCGCGGACCTCCTTGATCGTCTGAAAGATCCGTCCGTACACGACCTGCTCCTTGAAGGTGCGGAAGAGGCGCTCGATGACGCCGTTCGTCTCGGGCTGGGCGACGAAGGCGTAGCTCGGCGTCATGCCCCAGGCCTTCACCTGGCGCTGGAAGTCCTCGGACATGAAGGCGCTGCCGTGGTCGTGCCGCAGGGCGAGACCTCGGGCGGCGTCGCGGCCGAGGTGCCCGAACTGCTCGGACACCGCCATGCTCATCGCCTGCAGGGCCTCGTGCCGGGTGCCGTGCTTCGTCACATGCCAACCGACGAGCTCGGCGTTCCAGTGCTCGGCGACGCCGAAGAGCCAGACCTTGCCGTCGCGGGCGGTGGTGATCTGCGTCGCGTCGATCGCCCACATCACGTTCGGCGCCTCGGTGACGATCCTGCGATCGTGCGTCTGCTCCGGGCGCGGGCGTGCCCGATGCGGCGAGAGGAGCGCGTTCTCCCGCATGAGGCGAAGCACGCGCTTTCGCGCGACGCGCAGGCCGTCGAGCACACGCAAGCGCGCCCACACCTTGCGATGCCCTTCGCCCGACCAGGGCGAGCGCACGAGGTCGGCCCGGATCGCGGCGAGGAGATCGGCGTCGGAGATCGCGGGCTTCGGTCCGCGCCGGCCGGGCGTCCGCTGCGGCCGCTCCTCGGCGACGGCGGCCCTCGCGGCGTAGAACGACGAGCGCGCCACGCCCCAGACGCGGCAGACGCGGCAGACGCGCGCGACGCCGTAGCGGCGGCCGGTCGTGGGAGAGATCGCCCCGGCCGTCACCGCGACCTCCTCCGGGCCAAAGGGCCGCTCGGGCGCTCCATCCTCGCGCGCAGGAGCTCGTTCTCCATGGTGAGCTCGCCGATGCGCTGCATGGCCGCGGCGAGATCGGCGTCGGCGGTGTCGCTCTCGCGCTCCTTCAGCGCCCCGTCGAGCGCCGCCTCGGCCTTGTCGCGCCAGCGCTCGAGCTTGTGGACCGGCACCCCGAGCGCGCGCGAGAGCAGCTCGACCAACTCGCCCCGGAGCATCCGCATCACCACCGCCCGCTTGCGCGCCAAGCTCCAGCGCTGCCCGTGGCCGAGCGGCCCGACCTCCAGCCGACCGCCCTCGCTTGCTGCCTCGCCCGTGGACAGCGTGGACGGGCTGCACCCGCCCACCCTGCCCACAGGCGCATCAACAGCAGACGCTCCTTCGCGCGAGTTCATACTGGTGTCCCTCGTCTCGCTCATCTCGATTTCTCCTCGGACAAAATGGTGTCCAAGGAAATCGGGGCCAGCTCAGGACTTGCGCGCCCGCCCGTCGACCAACGCGACCCGCTTCTCGCTTTTGCCGTAGACGTAGGCCCCTGCATGAGACAGGGGTTCTTCAGGAGCCCGATCACGTTGCGATAGCGGATCGGCGTCCAGTCAAAGGAGGTCAGCCGCTTGCCATCCGAGGCCGAGGGAAGAACAAGCCTTCGGACGCCAGCGACAGGTGCGTCTGGCGAGCGCTGCCGAGCTGGCGGAACCGCTCGAACACCAGCCGGATCGCCTGCTGCAGCCGGAGATCGGGATCGAAGCCGAGCCCGATCTCGCGATGCCAGACATAGCCGATCGGCACGCCGATCCGCAGCTCGCCGCGGCGAGCCTTCGACCGGGCGGCGTCGAGCATGCGCGCACGAATCACGCCGAGCTCGAACTCGCTGATGCTGCCCTTCATGCCGAGCAGCAATCGGTCGTTCGGCCGGCAGGGATCGTAGACGCCGTCCAGGTCGATGACTCTCGCCTCGACCAGTCCGCACAGCTCGAGCAGGTGATGCCAGTCCCGGCCGTTGCGGGCCAGCCGCGAGGCGTCGAAGCACAGCACCGCGCCGATCTCGCCGGCGCAGAGCGCGGCCACGAGCTTCTCGAACCCGGGCCGGGCGACCATGCCGCTCGCCGAGCGGCCGGGATCGTCGTCCATTACTTCGACCGTTCGGAAGCCGCGGCGTCGGGCGACGTCGACCAACTCGTACTGACGCCGCCGCCCCTCGGTGTTGGCCTCGACCTGGGTCTGCGTCGACTGCCGCACGTAGACCACAGCCTTGCGCTGCAGGATCGCCGGCGGGAGGATCTCACTGTTGGTCATCGTCCCGCTCCATCTCCGCGGCCCCGACCGCTTCCATCAGCAGCATCGCGAGGCGCGTCACGGCCTGGCGCCGGTCGAGCGGGCTCATTCCCCGCAGTCGCGCCGAGTCCAGCGCGATCAGCAGTTGTCGGGGTGGCGAGACGTTTGTCCGTGGATCTTGCATCTGGCTGCTCCTCTCTGGCGGCGATGCCGCCCGAGCAGCTTCGGCGGAATCCGCGTCGCTTCAGAAGATCGTCGAGAGCTTGCAGCGCCTGCAGCGACGCGCGCGGCGCACCAATCTCCGTGCCGGTGCACGCCGATGCGTCGAGCATCCAAGCCGGCACCACGGTCACGACGCCGGGCAGCGCCTCGACATGCACGAACCGCCCCGACGCACGATTATCGGCCCGCTCGATCCGGACGCGCCGACCGAACAGCGCATGCCAGCGGTAATGGGCCACGGCATACTGCCCGACATGGGCAGAATGGACGGGTGATGGTCCTGAACAGGAAGAATGCGCTCTTCGCAGGCCATGACGAGGGCGGCCGCGCATGGGGCCGCATCGCCTCGCTCATCGAGACCGCCAAGATGGACGGCGTCGAGCCCTTCGCCTACATCAAGGCCACCTTCGAGGCCATCGCCGGCGGACACCCGGCGTCGAAGATCGACGACCTCCTCCCCTGGGCGTTCAGCACAACGTCAAGCTGACCGCCACGGTGCCTCCGCACCGCTTACATTCCAACCGAGCGAGCTCGGCGATATAGCGAACCCGCAGCGCTCCGGTGCCGGTTAGCAGAGGCAGGAGGTGTACCGGTCCACAGTTTTGAGACAGCGATCTGGGGTTAAGCGGCTGTCTGCATGATGGTGGTCTGCTCGCGTCTGATACCAACGCTCCGTGAGCTGGACTCTCGCAGGGGATTCCCAAACGGCTGCCGTCATGATTCACCATGAAGAACAGCGGGAGGTTCTTCATGGCGGCGGCGATCGGACTGAGGGGCGACTACACGGCGGATGACCTGCGGCGGCTGGCGAAGGCGAGCCGGGACGCGAAGCAGACGCGTCGGCTGCTGGCGCTGGCGGCGATCTACGATGGCGCAAGCCGGACGGATGCCGCCCGGACCGGCGGGGTCGGTTTGCAGGTGGTGCGCGACGGGGTGCTGCGGTTTAACAGCTCGGGGCCGGCGGGGCTGATCGACCGGAAGGCGCCCGGCAAGGCGGCCCTGCTGACATCCGAGCATCGGTCGGCGCTGGCGCAGGCGGTGGAGGGCGGCCCCGTGCCGTGGCGCGACGGTGTGGTACGCTGGCGGCTGGTCGATCTGGCGGCCTGGCTGCGAGACGAGTTCGGGGATCACCGCGAGCCGGCAGACGCTCGGGCGCGAGCTCCGGCGGATCGGGCTACCGCAGCCTCTCGGCGCGCCCGCAGGCACACGGCCAGGACCCGGAAGCCATGGAGGCGTTTAAAAAAGCTTCCCGACCGCCGTCGCGGAGATCCGCGACCGCCACGCTCGCGGCAGGCAGATCGAGGTCTGGTTCCAGATGCTATGAGGCGGGGACTCGCGGATGATGGCGGCCCCTCAACCGATGGAGCCGCAGATGTCGACGATCCTTCCCGCCACCGAGACCACCGTCTACCTCGCACTTGAACTGAGCTGTTCGAGTTGGCTTGCCGCCGTCCGGCTGCCGGGTCGCGACAAAATCGTGCTGCACAAGATGGAGGCCGGCGACACCGCGGCGCTGCTCGCCTTCATCGCGACCCAGCGCGCTCGGGCGCGGGCGCTGACAGGCGTCGCGGTCGAAGTCGTCTCCTGCTATGAGGCGGGCCGCGACGGCTTCTGGCTGCACCGGCTCCTGCTCGCCAACGACGTGATCAACCATGTCGTCGAGCCGACCAGCATCCTGGTCAACCGAAGGGCGCGGCGGGCCAAGACCGATCGGCTCGACGCGCAGGGCCTGCTTCGGGTTCTGGCGGCGCGTCATCAGGGCGATCACCAGATCTGCAGCGTCCTTCGCGTGCCAACGCCCGCGGAGGAGGATGCCAAGCGCCCGCACCGCGAGCGCGAACACCTCGTGCGCGAGCGGGTCCGGATCGAGAACCGCATCGAGGCGCTCCTGGTCACGCAAGGCATCCGCAAGCGGCCGTCCCTGCGAACCTGGGACAGCGATCTCGCCGTGTTGCGCACGGCCGATGGACGCGCGCTACCGCCGTGTCTGCGTGCGGAGATCGGCCGCCTCAAGCGCCGGCTCGTCCACACCAGAGACCTGATCCGGGAGATCGAGGCGGAACGCGCGTCCGCCTTTGAGGACGCGCCGCAAGACGAGACCGGTCGCAAGATCGTGGCGCTCTCCGGCATTCGGGGCGTCGGCGACAACTTTGCCGCCGTGCTGACCCGCGAAGTGTTCTATCGCCGCTTCCACAACCGCCGGCAGCTCGCGAGCTATGTCGGCATCGCCCCGATGCCGCACCAGAGCGGGACGATGGATCGGGACCGAGGGATCGGGCGCGCCGGGAATCCTCGGGCGAGGACGGCTCTCATCCAGCTCGCCTGGCTGTGGCTGCGCTATCAGCCGGAAAGTGCGCTCGCCCGGTGGTTCCGCGAACGTGTCGGCGCGCTGGCCGGTCGCACCCGGCGGATCGCGATCGTCGCCATGGCGCGGAAGCTCCTGGTTGCGCTCTGGCGCTACGTCGAAGCGGGAGTCGTGCCGGAAGGCGTCGCTTTCAAGGCGTAGAAAAGAGATCGACGTCGGCGGGACGCCGACCGGCGGCGATGAGGGGAGCGCGACCGTCTTCGTCATTGGCGGCGCTCGAGCCGCCGCGTTTCAGGTGGGTCGCGTCTCGCCGGAGCCAGGCCTCGTGCATGAGGCATCATGGTGCGGGACCGCATCGTCGTCCCGACCGCATGTAAGGTGACGCAGCCGCGGCTGCGGGGAACGATCGCTCCGGGCCTTCAAACAAGATTGCTATGAATGAGACCAGATCGACGCAGTCGAGCGGGAGGATAGCATGTAAGACCCCATTGACGATCGAACCCTCATGTAAGGACGAGGCGCGCGTCGGCCAGAAGAACCTGATCACCCGCCGCTGGGCGCGCCGCGGCACGCGCCCCCGCGCGCCGCACGACCAGCGCACGAAATGGGCCTACATCTTCGGTGCGATCTGCCCGAGGCTCGGCAAGGGCGCCGCCCTCGTCATGCCCTTCGCCGACACCGAGGCGATGCAGGCCCACCTCGCCGAGATCAGTGCCGCGGTCGCAACCGGCGCGCACGCCGTGCTCGTGCTCGACCAGGCCGGCTGGCACGTCTCCGGTCGGCTTGCCGTCCCCGACAACATCACGCTTATGCCGCTGCCGCCGCGCTCGCCCAAGCTGAACCCGGTCGAGAACGTCTGGCAGTTCATGCGCCAGAACTGGCTCTCCAATCGGGTCTTCGCCTCCTACGACGACATCGTCGCGCACTGCTGCGAGGCATGGAAAAAGCTCACCAACCAGCCTTGGCGCATCATGTCCCTCGGCGTCCGGGACTGGGCACACGGGTCCTGATCAACGAGCGTTGGTATGACCTGCGCTGGTGTGGGGTATCCGTGGCGCTGGATGATCCAATTCTCGTTGTAAGTGCGCTGGAAGCCGAGGAGGGCTTGGCGCAGGTCTTCGATGGTCTCGAACCACCGGACCCAGAGCAGGTTCTCCTTGAGCGTCCTGATGAAGCGCTCGGCGCAGCCGTTGCCTTCGGGTGCGCGGACGAAGGCGGGCGAGTTCGTCGCGCCGAGGAAGCGGAGCTCCTGTTGGAAGTCGCCGCTCATGTCCTGGGAGCCATGGTCATGGCGGATGCTCAGCCCCGCGGCGACGCCCTGGCCGATCGCGCCGAAGCTGTTCCGCACGGCCTGGCGGATCGGCTCGAGGGCCTCAAAGCGGGTGGCGCGGTGGCTGGCGTGGATCCCGACGCACTCGGCCGAGCAGTGATCGACCGCGACGAAGACGGCGGCTGACCCCTCGCCGGTCATGACCGTCGTCAGATCGGTGCCCCACATCTCGTCGACCACTCCGGTCGTGATCGTGCCGTCATGCGCCCGCGGGCCACGTGCGGCGCCAGGGCGCTGATGGGCCAGGAGCGCGTTCTCACGCATCACCCGGAGGACGCGACGCGGGCTGGTCCGAGTGCCGGAGACACGCAGCCGGGCCCAGACCTTGCGATAGCCTTCGCCGTGAAAGGGGCTCGTCGCCAGCAGCGCCCGGATCTCGGACGCCAGCGCGTCGTCGGGCATGGGGCCTTGCGGGCCGGGCCGGCGGCGGGGTGCCTTCGGCAGGTTAACGGCCCGACGGTGGCGCCAGATCGTGGCCCGGCTCAGGCCCCACGTCCGGCAAACCCGGCCCAGCCCGTAGGCGCGCTTCGCGGAGGGCGAGACCGTCCGGCTCATCTCCTCGACCTCCGCCGCACAAAAGGGGCGCCGGGGACGCCGGCCTCCATCCGGTCGATCTTCGCCTCCAGAAGCTCGTTCGCCATGGTCAGGTCGCCGATCTTCTCTCTCATGGCGCGGAGCTGACGGTCCCTGTCGTCCTCGGCCCGGCTCTTCAGCGACGCCGCGCCCCCTGCCAGAAAGCCGTCCCGCCAGCTGCTCAGATCGGCGGCGGTCACGCCGAGTTCCCGCGACACCAGCTCGAGATCTTCACCGCGCAGCAGTCTCAGCACGGCTTCCTGCTTCCTCTGCGCCGACATGCGCCGCTTGCGCGGCGCGGCGGGCGCGTCTCCGCCAGCGTAATGGGCGCGCTCCGACGCGCCCGCCGTGGCTCTCCATTCGTTCGTCATGGCCCCTCCTAACCTGGGGCCGCTCTCACCCAATCGAATGTCTCAAGCAACCGTACACCGGGGGAGAGGCCCGGGCCATGTCGGCGGCCGTAGATGTCGGCGGCCGTAGATTCCGGCGTTCACGCGGAGCGCTCGCCGACGGTATGCGATCTCCAGCGCCGTCCGACGCTGGTCCTCTATGTGAGTATCCATGAGGGTCTTCGGTTGATGGCGGCCTGGAGGTCGATCACCGAGCGGAAGACGCCGCGCTTCAAGCGCCTGCGCGAGAGCTTGGCGAAGAACCCCTCGACGGCGTTCAGCCATGAGGACGAGGTTGACGTGAAGTGAAAGGTCCAACGCGGATGCCGCGCGAGCCAGCGCCGGACCTCCGGCGTTCTGTGCGCGGCGTAGTTGTCGAGGATGGCGTGCACGACCTTGCCGGCCGGGTCCGGGCCGCGCCGACACCGGGCGCCCGCGCGGCGGCAGATCCCGCTCGGCAAACGCAGCTGGCGCGAAGCTGCCATGGCGGCTGCGCCGACGCGTGCGGCCTGCACGGCCACGACCACCGCATCGCCTGGACGAGCCCGCTCCCGGTGCGCGACCTCGGCGCCTTCTGGGGCGCGCTCGGCTGCTCGTGCTGGGCGGTGTAGGGGAGCGCGGCGATGGCGATCCGATCGAGTTCCGCAGGCATGTCGGCCGTCTTGCTGGTCGCTGGTGCGGCGGCCTTTTCGCCTGAACCGCCGCGGGCCGGTGATGCGCCGTCCTTCCAGTTCCACGGCATCGTTCAGCCGATGCAGAAGGTTACCATCGCCTCGCATCTGAACGGCATCGTCGACGCCGTGCTGTTCACGCCAGGCGCGATGATCGCCGTCGGCGATCCCCTGTTCCGCATAGACCCCGAGGAGTTCGAGATCGCCGTCGACGCCGCGCGCGCCGAGGTCGAGGAGGCCGAGGCCCGCCTCGACCTCGCGGTCGACGCCGCCAGCAGGCAGGAGAAACTGCTTGACGGCGCGAACGGCTCGCGCGTCCTCGCCTTCCAGGCGGATGTCGAGCGCCGCGTCGCCGAGGCGCGGCTGCATGCGGCCCAGGCGGACCTGGCCGCCGCCCAACTCGCGCTCGACAGGACGGTGATCAAGGCGCCGATCGCTGGCAGGATCGGCTGGCCGCTCGTCGCCCGCGGCGCCTTCGTCGAGGCCGAGGCCGGCACCGCTATGGCCGAGATCGTCCAGACCGATCCCGTGCTCGTCGCCTATGGCGTTCCGCCCGAGGTGCGAACCGCAGCGCTGGCCGCCAGCGGCGGCGCGAGCGTCGCCGAGATGTTCGCGCAGATGAGCGTCGAGCTGGTGCTGTCTGGCCAAGTCTACGGTTATCCCGGCGCCCCGCGCTTCGACAGCGCCACAATCGACCCGGCAACCGGCGTGCTGACGACCTGGGCCGAGGTGCCGAACCCCGACGGCGCGCTGGTGCCGGAGCTTTCAGTCACCGTCATTTCGCACCACCGCACACTGGAGGCCGGCCAATGACGCTGACGACGGTGGCAAGCGAGCCGCAGGAGGCCTCGGCCTGGACGCCCTTCGGGCACGCCGCCTTCGCCGTACTCTGGGGCGCGACCGTCCTTTCCAACGTCGGCACCTGGATGGGCGATGTCGGCGCCGGCTGGCTGATGACCGAGCTGTCGCCCTCGCCGCTGATCGTCGCGGCCGTGCAGGCGGCGACGACGCTGCCGATCTTTCTCTTCGCGCTGCTCGCCGGCGCGCTGGCCGACATCATGGACCGGCGGCGGCTGTTGATGATCGTCAATGCCGGGCTGTCGGTCGCGGCGGCGCTGCTGGCCGCTCTGGTCGCGGCGGGGCTGATGACGCCAGCGCTGCTGCTCGGCTTTGCCTTCCTGTTCGGCACCGGCGCGGCCTTCATTGCCCCGGCCTGGCAGGCGATGGTGCCCCAGCTGGTGCCGCGCGCCGAGTTGCAGGGCGCCATCGCGCTGAACTCGATGGGCATCAACGTCAGCCGCGCGATCGGCCCGGCGCTGGCCGGCACCCTGACCGTCTCGATCGGGCTGGCGGCGCCGTTTGCCGCGAACGCGATCAGCACGATCGGCATCGTTCTCGCACTCTGGTGGTGGCGGCCGCCGGCGCGGCCGGCCACGGCGCTGCCGCCCGAGCACATCGGCGGGGCGATCGCCGCCGGCGTGCGCTATGCGCTGCACAGCCGGCCGCTCCTCGACGCGCTCGCCCGCGCCGCGGCCTTCTTCGTGTTGACCAGCGCCTACTGGGCCATTCTGCCGCTTGTGGTGCGCGACGTGCTGTCCGGCGGGCCGACGCTTTACGGCGTGCTGCTCGGCTGCGTCGGCTTCGGCGCCGTGACGGGCGCGCTTGTCCTGCCGGTGGTGCGCCGGCGGCTCGGCTCCGACCGGACGGTCGCCGCCGGCACGCTCGGCACCGCCGCGGCCATGGCGGCCTTCGCCGGGGTGGCCGAGCCGAAGTTGCGGCGCTGGCTTCGCTGCTGGCGGGGCTCTCCTGGATCGCGGTGCTCTCGAGCCTGAACGTCTCGGCCCAGACGGCGCTGCCCGACTGGGTGCGCGGGCGGGGGCTTTCGGTATTCCTGATGGTCTTCTTCGGCTCGATGGCGGCGGGCAGCCTGATCTGGGGGCAGGTCGCGACCACCCTCTCGATCCCGGCTGCGCTGATCGCGTCGGCCGGCGCGGTGCTCGCCATACCGCTCGTCCGGCGCTTCCGGCTGAACCGGGGCGCCGAGATGGAGCTCGCACCTTCGATGCACTGGCCGGCGCCGCTGACCGCCTCGGCCCCCCAGCACGCGCAAGGGCCGGTCATGGTGCAGGTGCGCTATGTCGTGCCGACCGAGCGCGCCGAGGAATTCGCGCGCCACATGCGAGAGCTCCGCGCTTCCCGTCGGCGCGGCCGCGGCTACAGTTGGACGCTGATGCGGGACGTGGCCGAGCCCGACACCTTCGTCGAGACCTGGTTTGAGCAGAGCTGGGCGCAGCATCTGCGGCACCACGAGCGGGTTTCGGGCGAGGATCGCGCGATGCAGGAGCGGATCGCGGCGCTGCATGCCCGAGACGTGCCGCCGCAGGTTCGGCATTTTCTGCCGTCCTGACCGGCGGCGCTGGATGTGGATCTCGCCGCAGCCAATCGATAGGAGCTTTTGATGAGCTGGAGAGCATGCCCCGACCCGGTGCCGGGCGATCGCCCCTCGGTGGATGCGATCGAGACGATCATCGTGCCCCGCGCCGTCGATCTGGGCGAGATGGAGGTGCGCCGCGTGCTGCCGGCCGTGCAGCGCCAGATGGTCGGCCCCTTCATCTTCGTCGACCAGATGGGGCCGGCCGAGTTCCTGACCGACCAGGGCATCGACGTCCGGCCGCATCCGCACATCAATCTCGCCACCGTCACCTATCTGCTCGAAGGCGAGATCCTGCACCGCGACAGCCTCGGCACCGAGCAGGCGATCCGGCCGGGCGCGGTGAACTGGATGCGCGCGGGCCGGGGCATCGTGCACTCCGAGCGCACCGCGCCCGCGCTCAAGGCCAGCGGGCAGCGGCTCTTCGGCATGCAGACCTGGGTGGCGCTGCCGACCGATGCCGAGGAGAGCGATCCGGTCTTCATGCACCACCCCGAGGCCGAGATGCCCCGGCTGGAGGACGGCGCGCTGTCGCTGCGGCTGATCGCCGGCGCCATGCACGGAGCGTGCGCGGCCCTGCCCGGATGACAAGGTCAACCGCCAGTTCAAAGCCGTGCGCCCGAACCAGCTCTGGGGCGAGCCTTGTCCGCCATTGGTCCGAGGACAATGGCGAGCGACTTCACCTACGTGCCGACCTGGTCCGGCACGGTCTATGTGGCGTTCGTCATCGACGTGTTCGCCAGACGCATCGTCGGCTGGCGCGTCTCCACGTCCCCTGTCGACCCAGTTCGTCCTCGACGCCCTCGACCAGGCAATCTGACAGAGAAAGACGCACGGGAATAAAGACTTGATCCACCACTCGGACCGCGGCTCGCAATACCTGTCGATCACCTACACTGAGCGGCTCGTCGAGGCCGGCATCGAGCCGTCGGTCGGCAGCGTCGGCGACAGCTATGATAATGCACTCGCCGAATGCGTCATCGGCCTGTTCAAGACCGAGGTCATCAACGCCCTCGGCCCGTGGCGAACCATGCGTGACGTCGAGTGGGAGACGCTCCGCTGGATCGACTGGTACAACAACCGCCGTCTGCTCGCGCCCATCGGTTACATCCCGCCTGCCGAGGCCGAGCAGGCCTACTTCGCCGATCGCAACAACATCGATCTCGCCGCCTGACCGTTGAACAAATCACCCTCCGGTACACCCAGGGCGGTTCAATGCTCTGCAGCGACGCCGTCCGCCGCGCGGGACTGCTCGACGGCTTTGTCGAACCGCTCAGCGATCGGCCCCCTGGTCGAGCGCACGACGCCTCTCACCGATGCTGCTGAATCTGCCGCCCATGCCGGGTGAAGGCAGCGGGCCGCGCGCAAAGAATGGTCCTGCATGCGCAGGACACGGCGCCTATGGGGACGTGATGCCATCCCGCGAACGATCACGGCGCTGCCGGCTACGCGGTTCGCTGACATGGGACCAGGGCGCCCCAGAGAGATCAGAGATCGCGGACGGCTATCCCCAGCCGGTCCCGCAGGCGCTCGGCGACGATGCGGCGGTGGCAGCCGGCGGCGTCGGCCTCGAGACACAGCAGGGCCGCGGGCCGCTCGCGCACGATCGCCTCGGCGCGGGCGAGGTCGTGCTCGGCCTCCGGCGTCGCCAGCTGGCCCTCGAAGATCGCGTGCATCTCGGCGATGCGGCCGGCGCGCGCCGCCTCGCGCCCGGCCTTTGGCGTGCCGAGCCCGCGCAGGTGGACGTATTCGATCCCCGCCTCGGCCAGCCCGTTCGCCAGCAGCGTCTTGGAGAACCCCGCGCGGCGCGAGGCCGCCACGGCGCGGACGTCGATCAGCACCTTGACCTCCGCGGCGCGCAGGCAGGCGATCAGCTCGGGCAGCGTTCGCCGCTCGTATCCGATGGTGCAGAGCTCGGGCATCCACGTGCTCCCCCTTCCGCTGCGGCAGCAAAATCGCTAAATGCCCGCGATGATAATGAAGGGAATTGAGATGGGTTACCGGATCGCCGTCGCCGGCGCCACGGGCAATGTGGGCCGCGAGATGCTGAACATCCTGGCCGAGCGCCAGTTTCCCGCCGACGAGGTGATCGCGCTCGCCTCGCGCAAGTCGATGGGAACCGAGTGCGGCTATGGCGACCGGACGCTCAAAACCCGCGACATCGAGCAGTTCGACTGGACGGGCATCGACATCGCGCTGTTCGCCATCGGCTCGGGGCCGACCAAGACCTATGCGCCCATCGCCGCCAAGGCGGGGGCGGTGGTGATCGACAACTCGTCGCTCTACCGCTACGAGCCGGACGTGCCGCTGATCGTGCCCGAGGTGAACCCGGACGCGGTCGAGCAGTACAAGAAGCGCAACATCATCGCCAACCCGAACTGCTCGACGGCGCAGTTGGTGGTGGCGCTGAAGCCGCTGCACGACCGGGCGCGGATCAAGCGGGTCGTGGTCTCGACCTATCAGTCCGTCTCGGGCGCCGGCAAGGCGGCGATGGACGAGCTGTGGAACCAGACCAAGGGCCTCTACGTCCCCGGCCAGGAGGTCGATCCGGCCAAGTTCACCAAGCAGATCGCCTTCAACGTCATCCCGCACATCGACGTCTTCCTGGACGACGGCTCGACCAAGGAGGAGTGGAAGATGGCGGTCGAGACGAAGAAGATCCTCGACCGCAAGATTAAGGTGCATGCCACCTGCGTGCGCGTGCCGACCTTCGTAGGCCATGCCGAGGCGGTGAACGTCGAGTTCGAGGACCCGCTGCCGGCCGACGAGGCGCGCGAGATCCTGCGCGAGGCGCCGGGCGTCATCGTCGTCGACAAGCGCGAGGACGGCGGCTACGTGACGCCGGTCGACTGCGTCGGCGACTATGCGACCTATGTCAGCCGGCTGCGCGACGACATCACGGTCGAGAATGGCATCTCGCTCTGGTGCGTCAGCGACAATTTGCGCAAGGGTGCGGCGCTGAACGCCGTGCAGATCGCGGAGCTGCTGGGCCGGCGCTGCCTGCAGAAGGACGCCGCGGCTTGAGCCCTTGGGTGCGTGCGAGCACGCTCCCAGCCCTCACCCTCAGCTGCCTTCAATCGGGGAACGCTGCGAGCACGGGCACGTGGTCGGACGGGCTCGCGGCCCCACGATAGGATTTGAGGATGCGCGCCGATCCGGGCAGGTGCGCGACGCCGCCCCGCGACCAGATGTGGTCGAGCCGCCGGCCGCGGTCCGAGGCCGCCCAATCCGCCGCCCGGTAGGACCACCAGGAAAAAAGCTTCTCCGGCGGCCTGACATCCGTCCGCGCCACGTCCGACCAGCCTCCCGCCTGCATGAGGCGCGCCATCGCCTCGGTCTCGACCGGCGTGTGGCTGACGACCTTCAGCAGCTGCTTGTGCGACCAGACGTCCTCGGGCAGCGGCGCGATGTTGAGGTCGCCGACCAGCACGTGGGCGCCCGTCAGCCGCCCCGACCAGGCCGTCATCTCCTCGACGAAGGCGAGCTTGTGGGCGAATTTCGGGTTCGCGTCGGGGTCCGGCTCGTCGCCGCCGGCCGGCACGTAGAAGTTGTCCAAGACAATCCCTGATTGCAGGCGCACGGCACAGTGCCGCGCATCCTCGCGCCCGCACATCGGCATGGTGCCGGCCGCCTCGACGGGCACGCGGGAGAGGATGGCGACCCCGTTATAGCCCTTGAAGCCGCAGGCCGTGACCGTGTGGTAGCCGAGCGCCGCAAAGCGGTCGGGCAGCTTCTCCACCGGCGATTTCGTCTCCTGCAGGCACAGGATGTCGGGCGCGTGCTCGGCCAAGAACCGCTCGACCAGCGGGGCGCGCAGGCGCACCGAATTGATGTTCCAGGTCGCGATCGTCGTCGGCATGTCCCCTCCCCTTCAGGCCGCGCGAGCTATGCCGCGCAGAGGTCATTGCCTCAAGCCCGCCCGCGCCGAGAGAGGGGCAAAAAGAAGCGCCCGGTGTGGGGATCCACCGGGCGCCGCCCTGTAATGGGCTCGTCGGACGGATGAGGGGAAGCCGCCCGACCGGCAGCGGTTTTTTGGGGGGAGCCGCTGCCTCGTCACGGCAATTGGTGGCGTGCCCGCGCACCGTCAAGATTTCGGATCATTACATCGGCTACATGGAGAGCCGGTAGCCGCCGGCCTCGGTCAGAAGGATCCGCGCATTCGACGGATCGGCCTCGATCTTCTGCCGCAGCCGATAGATATGCGTCTCGAGCGTGTGCGTTGTCACGCCGGCATTGTAGCCCCAGACCTCGCGCAGCAGCGTCTCGCGCTCGACGGTGCGGCCGCCGGCGCGGTACAGGAATTTCAGGATGTTGGTCTCCTTCTCGGTCAACCTGACCTTCCGCTCGGCGTCGTCGACCAGCATCTTGGTGCCGGGCCGGAAGCTGTAGGGGCCGACGGCGAAGATCGCGTCCTCGGACTGCTCGTGCTGGCGCAGCTGGGCCCGGATGCGCGCCAGCAGCACCGGGAACTTGAAGGGCTTGGTGACATAGTCGTTGGCGCCCGCGTCCAGCCCGAGGATGGTGTCGGCATCCGAGTCCTGCCCGGTCAGCATCAAAATCGGACATTTGACGCCGCTGCGTCGCATCAGCCGGCAGACCTCGCGCCCGTCCATGTCGGGCAGGCCGACGTCGAGGATGACCAGATCGTGCATCTCGGTCCGAGCGCGATGCACGCCGGCCCCGCCGCTGTCGGCCTCGAAGACGTCGAAATCGTCGATCATCATCAGCTGTTCGGCCAGGGCCTCGCGCAGATCGGCATCGTCGTCGACCAGCAGAATCCTCTTGGCAACGCTCATCGATTTCCCCCTGGAGAGCCGGGTCCCCCGCCCGCGCGCTATATGGGTAGGCACGGCGGCAGGCGGGCGATCATTGCAAAAACTCACCCGCTCGTGTTTGAAGCCAGGGTGGATGTTGCCATTTTCCGTCTGTTCGCGTCGGAATGTTGCGGTGATGTTCCGGTTTTGCAAGGAGGCGGGTCGACATGCTGCAGCTCTCCGTCGAGGAGGCCGTCGCACGCGCCCGCGCCGACCTGCGCATCGGCACCCCCGTCGCGCTGGTGTCCGGCACCGGCGGCGCGCTGGCGCTGGCCGCCGAGACCGGCACGGGCCGAGCGGCTCGACGATCTGCGCCGGGTGGCGCCCTTCGGTCTCGACCTCGCCATCTCGCATCGCCGCGCCGACACGCTGAAGGCGCGCGCCTATGACGGCGACATCGCGCGCATCGCGCTGCCCGACGACGCCGACATCGCCTGGGTGCGCGCCACCGCCGACCCTTCGCTCGACCTCGCGCACCCGCTGCGCGGCCCTTACCGGACCCGGCGCGAGGGGCCGGCCGGGCTGCACCGCCTCGCCATCGCGCTGGCCAAGCAGGCGCGGCTTCTGCCCGCGGCCATCGTCGCGGCATGGCCGGAGGCGGCTTCGGTCGAGCGTCTGGCCGCCGAGGCTGGCCTGACCCGGCTCGACGAGTTGATGGTCCACCGCGCCGCCGAGGCCTCCGTCGCCATGTCGCGCGTCTCGGGCGCGCGCGTGCCGACGCGCTTTGCCCAGGCCGGGCGCGTGCACGTCTTCCGGCCCGCCGATGGCGGCGAGGAGCACTATGCCGTCGAGATCGGCGCGCCGGACCGCGCCGCGCCCGTGCTGGCCCGCCTGCATTCGGCCTGCTTCACCGGCGACGTGATCGGCTCGCTGAAATGCGATTGCGGCCCCCAGCTGGCAGCGGCCATGGACCAGATCGCCGCCGAGGGCGCGGGCGTTCTGCTCTATATGAACCAGGAGGGGCGGGGCATCGGGCTCGCCAACAAGATGCGCGCCTACGCGCTGCAGGACCAGGGCTATGACACGGTCGAGGCCAACCACCGCCTGGGCTTCGAGGATGACGAGCGCGATTTCCGGCTGGGCGCCGAGATCCTGAAGGCGCTCGGCTTCTCGGCCGTGCGCCTGCTGACCAACAACCCGCGCAAGATCGCCATGATGGAGGCCGCGGGCGTCGCTGTGACCGAGCGAGTGCCGCTGAAGGTCGGCGAGACGCCGCAGAACCGCGCCTATCTCGCGACCAAGGCGGCCAAGAGCGGTCATCTGCTTTGAAGGACGAGGTCCGGGGCTCGGGCGCCGTCCCCCGCTGGCGGAAGAGGGTGCGGGCGTCGCATGGTGGCCCGACGATGCCGGGCCCGCACGACTTGGTCGTCGGCCCCTGGGGTGCGCGGTTCATGGGCCGTCGCTTCACGTGCTCGGTTGGTCGTGGCGGCGTCGTGGCGCGCGAGGCAAAGTCGGAGGGCGATCTCGGCACCCCCGAGGGGGCGTACAGGCTGCTCTGGCTCTACTGGCGGGCCGACCGGCTCGCGCAGCCGCTGACGGGCCTGAGCGCATGGCCACTCGGACCGAGCCAAGGCTGGTCGGAGACGCCACAGGACCCGGCCTACAACCGGCCGGTCCACCACCCATATCCCTTCCCGGCCGATCGGATGGCGCGCGGCGACCGCGTCTACGACATCTGCGCCGTCACCGACCAGAACTGGGACCCGGTGGTGCCGGGCGGCGGCAGCGCCATCTTCGTCCACCTCTGGCGCCGGCCGCGATACCCGACGGCCGGCTGTGTCGCCTTCCGCCGGCCTGATTTGAAATGGATCCTCGCCCGCTGGACCCGGCGGAGCCGCCTCGTCGTGCGATCCGGCGGCGGCCTATGAGACGCTGGCCGGCGTCGCAGGCGCGTGCCACAGTCCGCGCGGGAGGGGCCATCAGATGAAAATCACCAGCATCGCCATCCACCAGGTGGACCTGCCGGTCGCCGAGGGCAGCTATTCCTGGGCCGACCAGGCGCACCGGGGCTTCAACTCCACGGTCGTGCGCATCGACACCGACGAGGGCCTGACGGGCTGGGGCGAGACCTGCCCGCTCGGCTCGACCTATCTCGCGGCATATCCCGAGGGCGCGCGCGCCGGCATCGCCCGGCTCGCGACCGCGCTGATCGGCCTCGACCCGACCGGCACGGACGTGATCGCCGAGGCCATGGATCGTAATCTCAAGGGCCACCCTTACGCCAAGTCCGCGCTCGACATGGCCTGCTGGGACCTGTTGGGCAAGGCGACCGACCGGCCTGTCTGGGCGCTGCTCGGCGGCCGGCAGCAGGACTCCGTCCGCCTCTACAAGGTCGTGACCCGCGGCGATCCGGGCCGCATGGCCGAGGACGTCGCGCGCTATCGCGAGCAGGGCATCACGCACTTCCAGGTCAAGGTCGGCGAGGACGCGGGCACCGACATCGAAAGGTTCCGCCGGGTCGCCGCCGCGATGCGGCCAGGCGAGGTGATGGACGCCGACGCCAATTGCGGCTGGCGGCGCGACGAGGCGATCCGTATCGTCGGCGCCGCCGACCCGCTGGCGGCCGAGCACGGGATCAGGCTCTATATCGAGCAGCCCTGCCCGAGCTATGAGGAGTGCCTGGTCGTCCGCCGCCTCTGCCGGCAACCCTTCATCCTGGACGAATGCATGGACGGGCTGCACGCATTGCTGCGCGGCTATCAGGACGGCGCGATGGATGCGATCAACCTCAAGATCAACCGCTTCGGCGGGCTGACGCGCGCGCGGCTGGTCCGCGACCTCTGCGTCGGGCTGGGGTTGCCGATGAACATCGAGGACAGCTGGGGCGGCGAGATCGCCACCGCCGCGATCGCGCACCTCGCCACGTCGACGCCGCCCGAGTTCCACTTCCAGTCGGCCGCCTTCCACGAATGGAGCGGGCGCGCCATCGCCACCGGCGCGCCCGAGATCGCGCATGGCCGGATGACGGCGTCCGACCGTCCGGGGCTCGGCGTCGAGCCGCTCCTCGACGTGCTCGGCGATCCCGTCGCCGTCATCGCATAGGGCGGGTGCAGGCACCCACCGGTGCCTGCCTCAGCCGGGGTTGCGCGGGAACTGGGTGGCGTTCTCCGGGATCGCCTGCCAGCCGAGCTTTTCCTCGACCCAGATATGCGCCGCCGGGGCGAGGTGCTCGCCGTCGACCGTGCCCGCCTTGATGAACTCCAGCCCCTCATAGGCCGGCCCGCCTGAAATAAAATGCGAGCCGCAATTGGAGCAGAACTTGCGGTAGAACGCCTTGCCGCTGGCGCCGGAATGGTCCTCGTAGACCTTGATCGTGTCGCCGATGATCCGGACCGAGCCTTCAGGCATCGCGTAGTTATAGCTGTTGGTCGAGCCCGAGTTCTTGCGGCACGTCTCGCAATAGCAGTTGACGACCATTGCCGGCTCGGCATCGCTTTCGTAGCGTACCTTGCCGCACAGGCAGCTTCCTTGGATCTTGGCCATCTTTTCCTCCCGTTTCTAGTCGAGCGCCGCATTCTCGGCAGTCGAGTGCCTGCCGGCAAGTCCGTCAACGAGCCCTCGGGTCACAATCCGACGGCGCGCGGCGGCAAATGGATCGGGAAGCGCGCCCGCACGGCCCGGTCGACATCGGCCGGTACGTGGCCGGGGAACACCGTCGAGAGGATCCGACGCTTGCGCTCGATTGCCTTCGCGACTAGGTCGGGGCGCCCGATCTCGACCCACTCCTTGGGCGAGGTCCGGTCGCCCAGCGCCGGATAGACATAGTCGGTCTGCATCAGCCCCAAAGTCTGCGCGTGGCCCAGATAGTGCCCCGGCCCGTCCAGGCAGACCGAGCGGATGACCTCGAGGCTGACCGAGTCCTCTGTCACCTCGATGCCGCGCACGCAGCGCAGGGACTGGCCCAGCATGTCGTCGCCGAGGATCAGCAATTCGAGGCAGAACCCCAGCAGCGAGGCGTGCATGCCTACCGCCTCGTAGACGAGGTTGAGCCCCGCCAGCCCCGCCATGACATTGCTGATCCCCTGCTCCCAGCCCGCTTGAATATCGGGCAGCTTGGCATCGGCGATGCCGGCCGCGGCGCCCCCAGGCAGGCCATAGAAGCGGTGCATCTGCGCGCAGCCCGCCGTCAGCAGCGCCTGCTCGCCAGATCCGCCCGACATGGCGCCGGTGCGCAGGTCGCTGACGAACGGCCAGGTGCCGAAGATCGCCGGGTGCCCGGGCGCCATGGCGTTGACGTAGACGACGCCCGCCATGCACTCGGCCACCGCCTGCACGATGGCGCCGGCGATCGAGGCCGGCGCCGTCGCCCCGGCCTGCCCCGCCGAGAGCAGCAGGACCGGCATGCCGCCGCGGATGCAGTGCTCCATGGTCGTGCAGGCATCGGTCGCGAACTTCATCGGCGGCACGACGAAGCAGTTCGAGTTCGAGACGAACGGCCGCGCCCGCCACGCCGCCTCGCCGCCCGCCAGCACGTGCAGCATCTCGAAGCAGGGCGCGACATGCGCCGGCTCGGAAAAGCTTGTGCCGACATGCTTCGAGGTCCCGCGCACGCAGGCATAGAGCGTGTTGAGGTCCATCTCGAGATTGTCGAGGATGTCGCGGCAGACCATCGGTCGCTGAAAGAAATGGACGTTGTCCAGCGTCTCGGCGATCCGCGCGGCGTCGTAGAGGTCCTGCACGGTCGAATCGCGGTATTCCCGCTTCTCGACATCGACCAGATGCACCGCCGCGCCCGCCGTGCCGTAGTGCACGCGCGCCCCCGTCAGGTGCATGTCGTGGCGCGGGTCCTGGCCATGAAGCGTGATGCCGCGCGCCGCCTGGGCCATCATGTCCTCGATCAGCGCGCGGGGCAGCCGGATGCGCCCGTCGTCGCCCAGCACGCCCCCGGCGCGCGCAAGGATGTCGACGCCCGTGGCCGGCGCGTCGGCAAAGCCGATCTGCTCGCAGGCGTCGAGTGCTGCCTGGTGGATGCGCTGCACGCCCGCCGCGCTCAGCGGCTGGTAGGTGCCGCCGACCAGGCCCGGCCGGACGGGGCGGACGTCCTCGGCCAGCGGCGCTGCGCGCAGCGCCTGGCGGGCGGCGCGGCCACCGGCGCGCCGTGCGCTGCGCCGCGGCTCGCAGACATCTTCCGGACGGGTGCTCATGGCCCCGCATGACAGGCAAGCGCGCGCCTTGACCGACTGTTCACGACACGCCCGTCGCTTTTCGCCTGCGGCGTTTGCCGCCCCGCTCGCCGGTCCGCGGCGTGCGTGCGTGCTGCCCTATCCGCCGGCCGCGCCCTTTTGCAGCAGCGGATCGACGACGCTCGCGCCGGCCATGTTGGTCAGCGGCGAGAGGTCGCCGCGTTCGAGCATCGCCCTGCCCGCCTCGATGATCACCTTGTGCGTCACGCGCGCCAGCGCGCCGCCGATGCTGATCCGGGCGACGCCGATCACGGCATAGTCGGCGACGGTGCGCTCGGCGAAAGCACCGGCGGCCAGCAGGTTGACGGGCGGGCCGATCCGGCAGAGCTCGGCCTGCGCCTCCATCGGTGCGAGCGGCGCATAGATCACCTCCGCGCCCGCCTCGGCGAATGCGCGGCACCGGCGCAGCGCCTCGTCGGCGTCGTATGCCTTGTTCATGTAGCCGTCCGCCCGCGCCGTCAGCACGATACCGGCCTCGCGTGCCGCCGCCACCGCCGCCGACACGCGCTCGACGGCGAGGTCGAAGGGGTAGGCGCCGCTCCCCGGCAGGTCGGTGTCCTCGACCGAACAGCCGGCGAGCCCGGCCTCGGCCGCCAGGCGCACGGTCTCGGCGACGCCCGCGGGCTCCCGCGCATAGCAGTTCTCGAGGTCGCCGTTGACCGGCACGGCCACGGCGGCGGCGATCGCGGCGGCATGGTCCAGCGCCTCGTCGCGCCCGACATGGCCCATATCGGGGCGCCCGAGCGTGAAGGCGTGCCCCGACGAGGTCGTCGCCAGCGCCTTGGCGCCCAGCGCCGCCAGCACCCTGGCGCTGCCTAGATCCCAAGGGTTCGGCATCATCAGCGGCTCGCCCGGACGGTGCAGCGCCCGGAACGCCTCGACCTTTTCCTCGCGTGTCATGCTCCCTCCTCCGGCGCGTCAGCCAAGCCCGCGCGCCGCCTCCTCGATCACCTCGCAGGCATCTTCGACGTCATCGCGGGTCTGGTCGAACTGGCCGGTCACCAGGCGGATCAGGAACCGCCCGTCGTGCACCGTCTGCGTCAGGTACACGCGACCGCCGTCGTTCAGCCGCGTCAGCAGCGCCCGCGTGGCGTCATCGCCGCCCCGGTGCGCGAAGGTGAAGAGCGAGAGCACCGGCCCGGTAACGATCTCGAGCTGTGGCACCGCGCCCAGCCGCTCGGCCGCCATGCCCGCCCAGGCGACGTGGTTCCGGATGCGCGCGCGCAGGCCCTCGAGCCCGTGGGCGCGCAGCAGGAACCAGACCTTCAGCGCCCTGAACCGCCGCCCCAGGGGCACCGACCACTCGTTGTAGTTGACGATCCCGTCGGCGCCATCGGTCTCGAGATAGGTCGGCCGGATGCCAACCGTACGCACCAGCGCGGCGGGGTCGCGCACGAAATGCGCCGAGCATTCGAACTGGGCGCCCAGCCATTTGTGCGGGTTGAAGACCAGGCTGTCGACCGCCTCTGCGCCGCGCCACAGCGCGCGGAACTCGGGACAAATCATCGCGCTGCCCGCCCAGGCGGCGTCGACATGCATGAACAGATCCTCGGCCCGCGCCACCTGGACGATATCGGCCACCGGGTCGAAGGCGCCGATCGAGGTGCCGCCGGCGCAGGCGACCACGCCCGCCGGCAGGTGACCGGCCGCCCGGTCCGCCCGGATCGCGGCGGCCAGCGCCCCCGGGTCCATGCCGTGAAAGCCGCTCTCGGGCCGCGTCTCCACCTTGACCAGGTTGGCCTCGCCGATGCCGGCGAGCCGCACCGCCTTATCGATCGAGGTGTGGTTCTGCGCCGAGGCGTAGATCCGCAGCCTCGGGCCGCCTGCCAGCCCGTCCTGCGACCCCGTCCAGCCGAGCGCCCGCTCGCGCATGGTCAGCAGGGCGCAGAGCGTGGCGGTCGAGGCCGAAGTCCTGCAGCGTGCCCGAGAACCCGGCGGGCAAGCCGACCGCCTGGCGCAGCCAGTCGATCATCCGCCCTTCCATCTCGGTGGCGGCGGGCGAGGTCTGCCACAGCATGCATTGCGCGGCCATGGCGGTCGCCAGCTGGTCGGCGATCATGCTGGCAGGCGCGGCGTTGGCCGGGAAATAGGCAAGGAAGCGCGGGTGCTGCCAGTGCGTCATCGCGTCCGGCACGATGCGCTCGAAATCGGCGAAGATGGCCTCCATCGGCTCGCCCCCCTCGGGCGGCGACGCGGCGAGCTGCGCGGCCGTGTCGCCGGGCCGCACGTTCGGCCGCACCGGCCGCTTCGTCAGAGAATCGAGGTAGTCGGCCGACCAATCGGCGGCGCGGTGCGCCCAATGGCGATAGTCCGAGCGGTCCATCTCGATTCCCGTGCCTGTCTCGTGCCTGCCCCAAGTTCCATCACCGGCCGCCGACAGTGGCGGCGCGCCGGGCGCCGTGCAAGGCTCTGCCCGGGGCTCCGCTCAGGCTCAGCGCCGGCCCGCGATGATCCCGGCCAGCAACGCCCCGATCGCCAGCATCGGCGCGG
The DNA here is from genome assembly GCA_963822985.1 of uncultured Alphaproteobacteria bacterium. Lineage (GTDB taxonomy): Bacteria > Pseudomonadota > Alphaproteobacteria > Rhodobacterales > Rhodobacteraceae > Thermohalobaculum. Next base: position 51,843 of record CAWGJU010000013.1, read on the forward strand.
TCCGGCTGATCTGCGCGGCGATGCTCGTGCGCCGCGGCGGCACGCCGACAGCCGTGGCAGGCGGAACGGGCGTCGGCGCGGCGACGGCCGGCGGTGGCATCGTCACGGCGGGGGACCGACGCGGCCGCAGCTGCGCCAGAACGAAGAGGAGCGCGGCGAACAGCCCCAGGATCAGCGCCAGGATCAGCGCCGCCCCGGCCGCCCCGACCCCCGGCAACAGCGCGAAGAAGACGCTGACCGACAGGAAAAGCGTCGCGCCGACGCCGAACAGCGTCGCCGCGATCATCAGCACCGCGCGCCGGATGGCCGCCGTCGCCGCCAGCGTCAGCCGCGCCTCGACGGCGGCGAGCATGGGCCAGAACATCGCCTGCAGCCCGGCGATCACCGGACCGTCACCGGCGCGACAGCTTGCCGATCAACCAGCCGAGCCCGAAGGCGATGCCGAGCGCCGCCAGCGGGTTGCGGCGCACCGTGTCGCTGGCCTCGTCGGCGATCCGCAGCCCTTCGGCCTGCGCGGCGCCGATCAGGGCGCGCGCCTCCTCGCTCAACTCGTCCAGCTTCTCGGCGGCGTCGTCGCGGGCCCGCATCGCCCGCCCGGTGGCGCCGTCGCGCACCATCGCAGCCAGCGCCTGCATGTCGCGCCTGGCCGCGTCGAGCTGCGCCTTCAGCTCGTCCTTGGTCGGTTCCGCTGCCGGCATGTCTCCCTCCATCGTTGCCGCCCCTCCCGCACCATTCAGCCAGGCGCCTGCGCCGTCAACCCGCCGCGGGGACGCATCCCGCGCCGCCGCATCTCGCGGGCGGCCTCACATGCGGACCCGCTCGGCGCCGGGATCATAGAGCGGCCGCAAGGACGCATCAGCGGCGACCCGCGTCCCGGCGATTTCGATCTGGTAGGCCGAGGCCAGGAGCTGTTCCGCGCTCTCGCCCGCGCAGGGGACATAGCCCAGGCCGATCGCAGCGCCCAGATGATGCCCATAAGCGCCCGATGTCAGGTAGGAGACGATCTCGCCGTCCCGCAGGATCGGCTCATTGTGGTAGAGCATCGGCTCGGGGTCGCGCAGACGGAACTGCACCATCCGCCGTCCCAGGCCCTGCTGCTTCTTCGCCAGCACCGCCTCGCGGCCGATGAAGTCGCCATAGCGTGACGGAGCCTTGCCGGGCTTGACGGCAAAGCCGAGGCCCGCCTCCAGCACATGGTCCTCGTCCGAGATATCGTGCCCGAAATGCCGGAACGCCTTTTCGATCCTGCAGCTGTCGAGCACATGCAGCCCGCAGAGCTTCAGCCCGTGCGCGCGGCCCTCCTCCTCGATCGCCTCGAAGACATGCGCGGCCATGTCCGAGGCGACGTAGACCTCCCAGCCGAGCTCGCCGACAAAGGTGACCCGGTGCAGCCTGGGCGAGACCCATGCCCAGCTCCACCTCCCTCGCGCTGCCGAATGGGAAGGCGTCGTTGTCGAGCGGCTGGCCGCAGATCGGCTGCAGCACTTCGCGCGCCTTCGGCCCCATGACCGACAGCACCGCCTCGCCGGCGCTGACGTCCAGAACGGTGCAATGCGCGCCCTCGGGCACGTGGCGCCTGATCCATGTCAGGTCGCGGACCAGCGTGGCGCCCGGGGTGACGACCAGGAACGAGTCCGGCCCCAGCCGCGTCACCGTCACGTCCGCCTCGATCCCGGCGCGCGCGTTCAGGAACTGCGTGTAGACGATCCGGCCGACGGGCACGCGGATGTCGGCCCCGCAGATGCGCTGCAGCACCTCCTCGGCGTCCGCGCCCTCGACCCTGATCTTGCCGAAGCTCGACATGTCGAAGAGGCCGACGCCATTGCGCACGGCCAGGTGCTCCTCGGCAGCGTTCTCGAACCAGTTCTGCCGGCGCCAGGAATAGCGATACTCCCGCGCCTGGCCCTCCTTCGCGAACCAGTTGGCCCGCTCCCAGCCCGCCACCTCGCCGAAGACGGCGCCCCGCGCCTTCAGGTGCTCGTGGACGGGCGAGCGGCGGATGCCCCGCGCCGTCACCGGCTGCCGGTAGGGGAAATGGTCGGCATAGAGCAGCCCCAGCGTCTCGCTGACCCGCTCGCGCAGGTAGCGGCGGTTCCGCTGGAAGGGCTGCGCCCGGCGGATGTCGACGTCCCAGAGGTCGAAGGGCGGCTGCCCGTCCTCCAGCCACTGGGCCAGCGCATAGCCCGCGCCCCCCGACGAGATGATGCCGATCGAGTTGTAGCCGCAGGCCATCCAGAAGCCGCGGCACTCCGGCGCCTCACCGAGATAGTAGCGGTCGTCCGGGGTGAAGCTCTCCGGCCCGTTAAAGAAGGTGTGGATGCCCGCCTCGGCCAGCATCGGCATGCGGCGGACGCCCATTTCGAGGATCGGCTCGAAATGCTCGATGTCCTCGGGCAGCTGGTCGAAGCAGAACGCGTCAGGAATGCCCGCGCCCGGCACCGGCCAGGGCTTGGCCACCGGCTCGAAGGCGCCCAGCATCATCTTGCCGGCGTCCTCCTTGTAATAGGCGCACTCGTCCGGAACCCGCAGAACGGGCAGCTGCGTCAGCCCAGCGATCGGCTCGGTCACGATGTAGAAATGCTCGCAGGCATGGAGCGGCACGCCGACGCCAGCCATGGCGCCGACCTCGCGCGCCCACATGCCGGCGCAGTTGACGACGATGTCCGTCGTAATGGCCCCTCGCGCCTCGACGCCCGAACCATCGCTGGCCCAGTCCACGCCGGTAACGCGCCCGTCCTGCCGTCGCACGTCGGTGACCCGCACCCCCTCGACGATCCGCGCGCCGCGGTTGCGCGCGCCCTTGGCCAGCGCCAGCGCGATGTTGGCCGGGTCGCACTGGCCGTCGCCCGGCAGGTGGACGGCCGCGATCACGTCGGCGACGTTCAGATGCGGGTAGAGCTCGTTGACGTCCTCCGGCCCGATCTCGTGCACCTCGACACCGAAGGCCCGCGCCAGCGAGGCATTGCGCAGGATTTCTTCCCGCCGTTCATCGGTCAGCGCGACGGTGATCGAGCCGTTCCGCCGAATGCCGGTGGCGACGCCCGTCTCCGCCTCGAGCTGGTGGTAAAGGTCGACCGAGTACTTGGCCAGCCGCGTCATGTTCTGGTTGTGCCGCAGCTGGCCGATCAGCCCCGCCGCATGCCAGGTCGTGCCGCAGGTCAGCTGCTTGCGCTCGAGCAGCACCACGTCCTTCCAGCCGAGCTTGGCCAGATGGTAGGCGACCGAGCAGCCCGAGACGCCGCCGCCAATGATGACGGCGCGGGCGTGCGTCGGGATCCCAAAGCTTGTGTCAGCCATCGAGAGAGGCCCCCGGAGCGGCCGTGACGTCGCAGGCTATGGCGTGCCCGGCCGCGCCCAGCCGCCGGGCCAGCTCGGCGATGTGCGCCGGGCCCACCTCGCAGCAGCCGCCGACGATGCGGGCGCCGGACGCGACCCAGCCCATGGCGAAGTCGGCATAGGCCGCCGGGTCCAGATCCTCGCGCGCCTTCAGCATGTCCACGGTCTGGCCCAGCGTGAAGGCGGCCGGAATCGGCTGGAAGCCGTTGGCATAGCCGCCGGCCGGGCGCCCGGTCGCCACCAGCGCCGGCATGGCCGCCGACACCACCTCCGGCGGGCAGCAGTTCACCAGCAGCGCCTCAACGGGCAGGCCCTCCAGCGCCGCGACGGCCGCGCCGATCGTCTCGCCGCTACGCAGCCGGGGCGCGCCGTCCGGTCCCAGCGTCTCGGACAATGTCCACGAGACCCAGACCGGCCGCCCCGTCTCGGCGGCCGCGGTGGCTGCGGCGCGCGCCTCGCCGGCCTTGGACATCGTCTCGCAGAGGAACAGGTCGACATGCGGCGCCTCGAGCGCGGCGATCTGCCGGTACTCGGCCAGCAGCTCGTCTTCGGGCGGCAGCAGCTCGGGGTGATACGAGCCGACCAGCGGCGGCAGGCAGCCGGCGATCCGCGCCCCGTCCCCGACGGCGCCCACCGCGTCGCGCGCGGCCCGCGCAAGCTCGATGGCGCGGCGCTGCAGCGGCTCGAACCGATCCTCCATGCCGAACTTGGCGAACCGGCTGGGCGTCGTCGAGTAGCTGTTCAGCGTGATGACGCGGGCGCCGGCGCGCAGATAGTCCTCGTGCACGGCCTGCACGATCTCGGGCTCGTGCATCATCACATGGGCCGACCATTGCGGATGCGCCGGCTGCAAGGAGCGGTGGACCAGCTCCTGCCCCATGCCGCCGTCGAGCAGGACGATCATGCGCGAATCCTCTCGTTCTCCGGGTCCCAGAGCGGGCGGTCGGGCTGGACCGTCGCCGGGAATCGCTCGCCGTAGATCTCGACCTCCAGCCGCGTGCCCGGCTCGGCGCAGTCGGCGCGCACCGTGCCGAGCGCGATCGAGGCGCCGACGCGATAGCCCCAGGCGCCGGACGTGGTCTCGCCCACCACCTCGCCGTTCCGCCAGACGGTCGACATATAGGGCGCGTCATAGGCGCCCGCCTCGACGATCATCGGCACGAAGCGTTTTGCCACCCCGCGCTGCTTCTCGGCCAGCAGAGCCGCCTTGCCGACGAAATCGGGCTTGTCCCAGCGGATGAAGCGCTCGAGCCCGCCCTGCAGCAGCGTGTAGTCGGTGGAGAGATCGCCCTTCCAGGCGCGATAGCCCTTCTCGATCCTGAGCGAGTCGAGCGCGAACATGCCAAACGGCACGGCGCCCGCGCCGAGGATCGCGTCCCAGACGGCCGGCGTATCGGCGATCTTCGAATGCACCTCCCAGCCCAGTTCGCCAGCGAACGAGACGCGGACAAGCTGCACCCATGCCTCGCCGATCTTCGCCGACTGGTGCGTCAGCCAGGGTTTCGACAGGTCCGCATCGCTGATCCGGCCCAGCACCTCGCGCGAGGCGGGTCCGGTGACGATCTGGCAGTCGAAGGCCTCGGTCACGTCCGCGATGGCAATGCCCGCATCAGGCGGCAGGTGCCGCTCCAGCCACTCGCGGTCGTGCCATTCGGCGGTCGCCGCGGTGATCAGCATCATCTGCCCCTCGGCGATGCGCACAATCGACATCTCGGTGACGATCCGGCCGCGCGTGTCGGGGAAATAGGCGAGTCCGATCCGGCCCACGGACGGCACCCGCCCGGCGATCAGCCCGTCCAGCCACGCGGCCGCCCGCTCGCCGCGCAGCATGAAGCGCGAGAAGCCCGGCAGGTCCAGCACGCCGCAAGCGTCGCGCACCGCCTCGCACTCCTCGCGGATGCGCGGCTCCCATGGGCCGGCACGGCCCCAGGTCTCGGTTGCCTCCTCGCGGGTGTCGTCGCCCGGACCAGCGTACCAGAGCGCGCGCTCCCAGCCGTTATAGGCGCCCATCTGCCCGCCGAGCGCGACGACGCGGTCGTGCACGGGCGAGAGCCGCTTCGGCCGCCCGGCCGGCCAGGCGTGCCGAGGAAAATGCATGGCGTATTCGTGGCCATAGACCTCGCGCGCCTTCGCCACCGCGTAATTGCGGTCCACCCAACCGGTGAAGCGGCGCGGGTCGCAGGACCACATGTCCCATTCCGTGCCCCCTTCGACCACCCACTCGGCCAGCACCTTGCCCGCCCCGCCCGCCTGGCAGATGCCGAATGTGAAGACGCAGGCCTCGAAGGCGTTCGGCACGCCCGGCATCGGCCCGATGTTGGGGTTGCCGTCGGGCAGATAGGGGATCGGCCCGTTGATGACGCGCGAGATGCCCGCGCGGCCCAGCGCCGGCACGCGGGCCATCGCGTCCTCGAGCTGGAACTCCAGCCGGTCGAGATCGTCGGGCCACAGCTGGAACGAGAAATCCTCGGGCATCGGGTATTCGGGGCTGACCCAATGCGCCCGGCAGTTGCGCTCATAGGGGCCAAGGTTGAAGCCGAACTTCTCCTGCCGAAGGTAGTAGGACAAATCCACGTCGCGCAGCAGCGGCAGCTTGGCACCGCTCGCCTCGGACCACTCGCGGACCTCGGGCACCTCCTCGAAGAGGATGTACTGGTGCGACATGGCGACGGCGTGCAGCTCGCGGCCAAACATCGCAGCGATCTCGCCCGCGCGATAGCCGGCGGCGTTCACGACGTACTCGGCGCGGACCTCGCCTTGCGGGGTCGAGACGGTCCATTCGCGCCCGTCCCAGCGCACGCCCGTCACCGGGCAGAAGCGCACGATCCTGGCGCCGAGGTCGCGCGCGCCCTTGGCCAGCGCCTGCGTCAGCTGCGCCGGGTCGATGTCTCCGTCATAGGGGTCCCACAGCGCGCCTGCGAGATCGTGTGTTTCGATGAAGGGGTACTTGCACTTGATCTCGCCGGGGCCGACGACCTCGATCTCCATACCCTGGTAGCGGCCCATGCCCCTGACGCGCTCGAACTCGAGCATGCGGTTGCGCGAATGCGCCAGCCGCAGCGAGCCCGTGACATGATAGTTCATCGGATAGCCGACGCGCTCGGCCAACTCCCGGTAGAGCTCGGCCGAATAGCGCTGCATGTTCATGATCGACCAGGAGGCGGAAAATGTGGGTACGTTGCCCGCGGCATGCCAGGTGCTGCCGCTGGTCAGCTCGTTCTTTTCCAGCAGCAGGCAGTCGGTCCACCCCGCCAGCGCCAGATGGTAGAGGCACGACGCGCCCACCGCGCCCCCGCCGATGACCACGACCCGCGCCGTCGATGGAAGCTCCGCCATCCGCTCCTCCCCCGCCGCTGCCCACGCGGACCCTGCCCCTTCCGCACGAGCTTTGCCATACGCCGATCCCCCGCCATAGTGCCAGAGAATCTCCGTGGCCGCGAAAGCTGGCGGACATATGCACTTGGCGCTCGGCGCCCTTGCCGCACGACGGCCCGGAGGATCAGCATCAGCGGCGGCGCGAGCGGCCGCATTGGAGGGACGCGCTTGACCAACTCAACCGACCACCGCTCGATCGTTCGCCGGCAGGGCGTGCCGCCCTCCGTCTCGCGGCCCGTCGTGACGCCGATCTTTCCCTCGGTCGTCTATCGCTCGACCGATGCCGATGAGCTCGACGCCCAGTACGAAGGGCGAGCGCAGGGCTACACCTATGCGCGGGAGGGGCACCCGAACGCCACCGTGCTGGGCGAGAAGGTCGACTGGCTCGAGGGCGTGACGCCGGAGATGGGCCACGGCACCGTCACCGGCTCGGGCATGGGGGCGGTTGCGGCGCTTTTCCTGGGCCTGCTGCGCGCAGGCGACCACATCGTCGCCGGCGATCAGCTCTATGGCCGCTCGCTCCGGCTGCTGCGGCAGGACCTGCCGCGCCTCGGCTTCGAGGCGAGCTTTGCCGATCCGACGGACGCGGCCGCCTTCGCGCGCGCGATTCGGCCCGAGACGCGGATGCTGCTGGTCGAGGTCGTCTCGAACCCGACGCTGCGCGTCGCCGACATGGAGGGCATCGCCCGGCTGGCCCGCGAGCGCGGCTTGATTCTCGCCGTCGACAACACCTTCACCACGCCGCGCGCCTATCAGCCGTTCGCGGACGGGGCGGATGTCGTCATCCACTCGCTGACCAAGCTGCTCGCCGGGCATTCCGACGTGACGCTCGGCTGGATCGCCGCCCGCACGCCCGAGATGAACCGGGCGCTCTACGACGCCATCGTCACCTGGGGCATGACGCCCAGCCCCTTCGACTGCTGGCTGGCCGAGCGCGGGCTGCACAGCTTCCAGCTGCGCTATGACCGGGCCGAGGCGAACGCCAAGCGGCTCGCCGACGCGCTGGCCGGCACGTTGGGCGTCGAGCGCGTGCTCTATCCCGGGCGCGCCGAACACCCGGACCACAACCGCGCCTTGGCGCTGCTGGGCGAGCGCACCGGCAACATGGTCAGCTTCCGCCTCGACGGCGGGCGCGAGGTGGTCAACCGCTTCCTGCGGGCGGCCGAGCACGTCGCCTTCGCGCCCACGCTCGGCGACATCGGCACGACGCTGTCGCACCCGGCCAGCTCGTCGCATCGCGGCCTGGCGCCGGAAGCCCGCGAAACGCTCGGCATCAGCGAGGGCTTCATCCGCGCCAGTGTCGGCTGCGAGGACCCCGAGCAGCTGACGGCCGAGATCCTGGCCGCCGTCGGCGCCGCCCGCGGCTAGGCCGGCGCCATGCTGACCAGGTGGATCCGCACGCCGATCGGCCAGCTCCGTGTGACCGAGGACAAAGAGGCGATCGTGTCGCTGTCCTGGCGCGGGTCAGGCAAAGACGCGCCCGGCGGCGACGAGTCGCCCCTGCTGCTCCGGGCCGAGCGCCAGCTCGATGCCTATTTCGCCAAGCGCCTGCAGGCCTTCGACCTGCCGCTCCGCCCGGCGGGCGACGCGCTGCAGCTGTCTGTCGCCGAGGCCATGCGCGCCATTCCCTTCGGCCTGACGCGGGAATATGGCGAGATCGCCAGGTCGATCGGCGCCAGCCCGCGGGATGTCGGCGCCGCCTGTGGCCGGAACGCGATCGCCATCCTCATCCCGTGCCACAGGGTCGTCGGCGCGACGGGGCTGGGCGGCTTCTCCGCCCCTGGCGGCGTCGAGGCCAAGATCGCGCTGCTGCGCCATGAAGGCGCCTATTCGCTGTTGCTCTGAAAGCTGGGGTCGGGCTTGACTGGGGCGGGCGCGGTTCCAACCTGCCCGGGGCAGAACCCGCGGGGAAAAGTTCATGTACGTGCAAGTCGCCTTGGCGCACTGTGTCGGCTGAGGGGCTCCGCGCGCGCTTTCTCGCCGGCATGAGCCATGCCGCGACGACGGTGAACGTCGTCACGACCGACGGGCCGGCCGGGCGGGCGGGCGTCACCGTCTCGGCCATGACCTCGGTCAGCGCCGATACCGAGCGCCCGACGCTGCTCGTCTGCATCCACCGCAACAGCTCGGCCACCGCGGCGATCCTGGCCAACGGGGTCTTCGCGGTGAACGTCCTGCGCGACGACCAGTCCTGGATCTCGGACACCTTCGCCGGCAGGTTCCGGGCGGAGGTCGCCGACAAGTTCGACTGCACCGAGTGGGTGCCCATGCCGTCCGGCGCGCCGCGCGTGGTCGACCCGCTCGTCGCCTTCGACTGCCGGCTGGTCTCGTCCGACCTGGTCGGCACGCACCATGTCCTTTTCGGCGAGGTCGGCGACATCTTCATCGCCGAGCGCGGCTCGCCGCTGATCTATGCGCGCCGCGCCTATGGCGCCGCCGCCCGCATCGAGGCGGCGGGCTCGATCGGCGAGGGGCGCGCGGCCGCCGGGAACCGGCTGCGCCTCGCCTGCTTCCAGACGATCAGCGCCTTTGCGCTGCCGAGCCTTTTCCGCCGGCTGCGCGACGAGGCGCCCGAGCTGGAGGTGGCGCTGATCGAGGGCGACCAGGCGCGCATGCACGCAGCCCTGGGCGCGGGCGAGGCCGAGCTCGCGCTGATGTACGACGAGAACATCGCCGAGGGCCTGTGCCGCGAGCTGCTGGCCGAGCTGCCGCCCTATATTCTGCTGGCCGAGGACCACCCGCTTGCCGCCGCGCAAGCGCTGGCGGCCGAGGACCTGGCCGGGCAGCCCATGGTGCTGCTGAGCATGCCGCCCAGCCCCGACTATTTCCTGACGCTGCTGCGCGAGCAGGGGGTCGAGCCGGCGGTCGCCTACCGCTCGAACTCGATCGAGACGGTGCGCGGGCTGGTCGGCCAAGGGCTCGGCTATGCGCTGCTGGCCAGCCGGCCGGCCAGCGACGTGACCTATGACGGCCGGCGCCTCGTCAGCCGGCCGCTGGCATGGGCCGCGCGGCCGAGTCGGCTGATTCTGGTGCGCCGCCAAGGCGTCTCGCTTTCGCCCGCCGCCGAACGCTTCGCCTGGCTCTGCCGCGACGCGTTCGGCGCGGATCTGGACTGAGCAAATCTGGACTGAGCAGCGCCCAAAGGATCAAGGATGACGCACACACGCATTCGCCCCTTCAACACGCGCGACACCTATCCCGAGCAGCGCCTCGACAACGACCTTGCCCAGGCCGTGATCGCGCACGGGACGATGGTGTTCCTGCGCGGCCAGGTGGCGCAGGACCTCGACACGTCGCAGACGGTGGGCGTCGGCGACCCGGTCGAGCAGACGCACCAGGTCATGCGCAATATCCAGGGACTGATGGCGGAATGCGGGGCGGAGATGACCGACCTCTGCCGCGTCGTCGTCTACCTGACCGACATACGGCACCGCGAGGCGGTCTACAGGGCGATGGGCGGCTACCTCAAAGGCGTGCATCCGGTCTCGACGGGCATCGTCGTGCAGGCGCTGGCGCGGCCCGAATGGCTGGTCGAGATCGAGGCCACCGCGGTCATCCCGCAAACGCCGCTGCCCGCCGAGCTCGACCCGAACCGCGCCGTGGCGGCCGCCGAGGCCGGGGCGGAGGCGGCGATCCCGCGCGAGGAGCCGCGCGCCCGGACGGTGGCGCCGCGGGAGACGGAGGAATGATCTGCCTCAGCATGGGCGAGCCGTTTCCATGGCCGTGCTTTCGCAGGGCCGCCGGATGAGTCGGGTCGCCGTCATCGGCGCCGGCGTGGTCGGCGCCGCGATCGCGCGGGCGCTGGCCGAGGCCGGGCATGCCGTGACCCTGATCGACCCGCGACCGGGCGGCATTGCCTCGCGAGGCTCGTTCGCCTGGCTGAATGCCGCTTCGGCCGATGATGGCCACTACTGCCTCGTTCGCCAGCGCGCGCTGGCGCTCTGGCGCCGGCTGGCGGGCGGGCGGGCGGACTGCCCCGTCGCCTTCCCGGGCATGCTGCTCTGGGACGAGCCACCGGGCGAACTCGACGCCATGGCGCGCAGGCTCGGCGGGCTCGGGCATCCGGCCAAGCTCATCGACCGCACGACGATCGCCAGGCTGCAGCCGAATTTGAGCAGGCCGCCGGAAGCGGCCCTCTGGCTACCGACCGAGGGCCGGGCCGAGCCGCGCTCCATCGCCGACTGGTTCGCGCACGGCGCCGTCGAGGCCGGCGCGACGCTGTGCCCGGAACCCGTGACCGCCATATCCGGCCGGGCCGGAGACTGGGGTCTTCGGCTCATCGACGAAAGCATCCCGGCGGACGAGATCGTCGTCGCCGCCGGCGCCGCTTCGCCGGCGCTGCTGGCCGGGCGCGGGCACAGGCTGGCGCTGCGAACCGAGCCGGGGCTGCTGGTCCGCACCGAACCGGCGCCGTCCAAGATCGGCACCTTGCTCGGCAGCGCGGAGGTGCATTTCTGGCAGGCCGAGGACGGCACCGTACTCGCCGGCTCGGATTATGGCGGCCAGCAGCGCTTTGCCGATCCGGCGGCCGAGGCCAGGACCATTCTCGATGCCGTCGAGGCCCTGGTGCCCGGTCTGGGCCGGCTCGAGCCGGCCCAGGTCAAGGTCACCGACCGCCCGATGCTGCTGGACGACCGCCCCGCCATCGGTCGCGTCGGCGAGGGCCTCTGCGTTGCCGTCACGCATTCCGGCATGACGCTCGCACCCCTGATCGCCGAGGCGATTGTCGCCGAGATCGCCGGCGCCGCGTCGGACCCGATGCTGAAGCGCTACCGGCCGGACCGGCCGGCCGTCGCCGAGGTGGCGCGCTAGGCCCTGGCGAACAGCCGGTCGGCCATGACGCCGGCCTTGCGCTCGACCGCCTCGCAGGCGTCCAGGATCTGGTCCTCGCGAAAGCGGCGGCCGACGATCTGCACGCCTATCGGCAGGCCGTCGGCGAAATGCGCCGGCACGTTGCCGGCGGGCAGCCCCATATAGTTCATCGAATAGGAATAGAGCGCCGCACCCAGCACCTCGCGCACGCCCTCGATGCCGTCCTCGTCGCGGTTCCAACGGAAGGGCGGCGTCGGCAGGAAGGGCGTCAGCACCAGCGGGTGCTCGGCCATGAAGACCGCCCAGGCGCGGACGTATTTCGCCCGACGCGCCATGCCGAGCAGCAGCTCGTGCCCGCGATAGGGCTCGAAGAGCTGCGTATAGCTGTCGAAGATCGCCCTGACGGTCGCCGAGCCGTGCGCCTCGATCTGCTCGCCCATCATCTCGAGCGTTTCGCCGAAAAGACACCGCGCGGCGTCCACGGCGCAGTCACGCAGGTGGGGCGGCTCGGCCTCGACGACCTCGTAGCCCGCGTCAGACAGCGCCGTGGCCGCGTTCTCCAGCGCCTGCGCCACCGCCGGGTGCAGCGGATACTCGAACGTGTTCCGCGTGAGCGCGACCTTCAGCGGCCCCGGCTCGGCCGGGCCCTCGAACGGCATCGGCACCTGCCAAGGGTCGCGCGGGTCGTAGGCGACCATGGCCCGGGTGGCGAGGCGGACATCCCTCACCTCGCGGCAGATGGCGCCCTGCACGGACATGATCTGCGACAGCGGCCCGCGCTCGGCCGGCGCCGAGGGATTCCAGGCCGGCGTTCGTCCCAGACCGGGCTTCACCGTCGCGGCGCCCGTGCAATAGGCGGGAAAGCGCAGCGAGCCGCCGATATCATTGCCGTGCGCGATGGCGCCCATGCCGGCCATCACCGCCGACGACGCCCCGCCGGAGGATCCGCCTGGCGAGATCTCCTCGTCCCAGGGGTTCAGCGTCCGGCCGTGCAGCTCGTTGGCCGTGGTGGCGCGAAAGCTGAACTCCGGCGTGTTCGTCCGGCCGATGATGATGGCGCCGGCAGCCTTGAGGTTGCGCACGATGGGCGCGTCGTCCGGCGCGATCACCTCGGCCCAGGCGGTGACCCCGTTCGTCGTCGCCCGCCCCTTCTGGTCGACGTTCACCTTCACCGTGACCGGCAGCCCGTGCAGCGGCCCGTCGGGCCCGCGCTCGGCCATCCGGCGGTCGGCCGCAGCAGCCTCGGCCATCGCCTGGTCGCCAAGGTCGTCCACCACCGCGTTGAGGCGCGGGTTCACCTCGCGCATCCGCTCGACGGCGGCGCCGACGGCCTCCTCGGCGCTGAAGGCGCCGTTGGCGATGGCTTCGGCGAGATCGCAGGCGCTGGCCTGCCAGAGCGGTTTGGCGCTGTCGAGCATCGGCGAGTTTCCCTATATGCGTCCGCAGTATGGCGGCAGGCAGGCGGCGACGGTAGGGCGGACGGGTGAGACCAAACGCGCACGAGCTGTTGCGGCCCGAGGCCGGTGGCATCTTCTGCCCGCCCGGCGGCTTTCATATCGATCCCGCCCGCCCTGTCGAGCGGGCGATCGTCACGCATGGGCATGGCGACCACTGCCGGTCCGGCCACAAGGCGCTGCTCGCCACGCCCCAGACCGCCGCCATCGCCCTCGCCCGCTATGGCGACGACGCGTTCGGCACGGTGGAGGCGCTGGAGTACGGCCAGAAGCTGCGCGTCGGCGACGTCACCGTCACGCTGGTCCCCGCCGGCCACGTGCTCGGCTCGGCCCAGGCGGTGATCGAGGCTGGCGGCGCGCGCGCCGTCGTCTCGGGCGACTACAAGCGCCGCGGAGACCCGACCTGCCGGCCGTTCGAGCTGGTCCCCTGCGACCTCTTCGTCACCGAGGCGACGTTCGGCCTGCCAGTCTTCCGTCATCCGCCGGTCGAGGAGGAAATCGGCCGCCTGCTCGCCTCGGTCCGCCGCTTTCCGGAGCGCACGCATGTCGTTGGCGCCTACGCCTTGGGCAAGGCGCAGCGGCTGATCGCCGAGCTGCACCGCGCCGGCTGGGACCGCCCGATCTGGCTGCACGGCGCGCTGATCAAGCTTTGCGAGACTTATGAGCGGCTCGGCATCGCGCTCGGGCCCCTCGAGCAGGCGACAGGCGCGCTGGCCGGGCAGCTGCGCGGCGAGATTGTGCTGGCGCCGCCGGGCGCGCTGAACGAGCGCTGGGTGCGCCGGATGCCGGACCCGCTGCCCGTCGCCGCCTCCGGATGGATGCGGGTGCGCCAGCGCGCCAAGCAGCGCGGCGCCGAGCTGGCGCTGGTGATCTCGGACCATGCCGACTGGGACGAGCTGACGAGGACGGTGCGCGAGACCGGCGCCGGCGAGGTCTGGGTGACGCATGGCGCCGAGGAGGCGCTGATCCACTGGTGCCGGACCCAGGGCATCCCGGCCCAGGCGCTCCACCTGGTCGGCCGCGGCGACGAGGACGAGACTTGATGGCCGGGGGCTCGGCCAAAGCCTCGACCGGGGGCTCGACAGGCGCGCGGCGCCGGCTCTAAACCGGCGCCCGATGGTTCTGTCCGCGCCATGTTCCAGCCCGATCTCGGCATTTGCTCCGGCCCTCGAAGGTCCGCCGGCCCGTCGGCACGATCACGGCAACACTCGATGACGGCGCGCGCGTGGCAAAGAATGCTCAGCGGCCGTCGGCTCGACCTGCTCGACCCGTCGCCGCTCGACATCGAAATCGAGGACATCGCGCATGGGCTCGCCCGCGTCGCACGCTGGAATGGCCAGACGCTGGGCGATCATCCCTTCAGCGTCGCCGAGCACTCGCTGCTGGTCGAGCGCCTGGTCGGCGTGCTGAAGCCGAAAGCAACGCCCTCCGACCGGCTGCACGCGCTGCTGCACGACGCGCCGGAATACGTCATCGGCGACATGATCTCGCCCTTCAAGGCGGCGCTCGGACTCGACTATCGTGCCTTCGAGGCGCGGCTTGCCCTGGCCGTTCGCATTCGCTTCAGCTTGCCGGAAGCCAACGACGCCCTCGCCAGGCTGATCAAGCGCGCCGATCGAGCCAGCGCGTTCTTCGAGGCCGTGCAGCTCGCCGGATTCGACGAGCCAGAAGCGGCCCGCATCTTTGGCCGCCCCCGCCTCCAGGGGGCGGCCGGGATCAGGCTCGCGGCGCGGCCGATCGAGATCGTGCAGCGTGCCTTCCTCGATCGATTCGTCGCGCTGTCCGGGTAGAGGTCAGCCCGCCGCCTTCAGCTCGAACTGCTGGATGCCGGCCGAGGCGCCGACGCCGTCGATTCCAGAGACGGTGACCGGCTGCAGCGTGAACGAGTTGCCGCCGCCGCCGACAAGCACGCCGGCGCCGGCCCCGACGCCGACCGCGGCGCCCGCCTGCGCGCCATAATAGGTGCCCGACAGCGCGCCAGGGGCGTACTGGTCCTCGCTCGGCGCAATGACGCCCCAGACCATCGTCACGTCGTTCGTGATCGCCAGATCGAGGCCGATCTTGTCCACCTCGCCGACATAAGTCTCGCGCGCTTGGCCGTTCCCGCCCTCATAGACGCACTCGAACCGCGTCTCGCTGAACACGATGGCGTTGGTGGTGCCGGTCGAGTTGCAGGTCAGCGTGCCGATTTTGACATCAGCCGCCCCTGCCGTCCCGGCGCCGAGCGCGACCGCGAGCGGCAGAGCGTAGAGAATCGTTTTCATCGCTGGGTCCCTTTCAGCAAAAATCAGGTCGCAGCGCTCCCTCCTCTGCGCTACGCCTTGCGCTAACGTCCGAGGAACGATGCGCGTTCCGGAGCGGTCTCGCTGCGAGGGGGAACGATGGATCTGAAACTTCTCGGCCGCACCGGCCTGCGCGTCTCACCGCTGTGCTTCGGGACGATGTCCTTCGGCGGCGACGCCGACGAGACCGAATCGGCCCGGCTCTATGCCGCCGTGCGCGATCGCGGCATCAACTTCCTCGACTGCGCCGACACCTACCAGAAGGGCCGGGCCGAGGAGATCCTGGGCCGCCTGATGGCGCACGAGCGCGACGAGCTGATCGTCACCACCAAGTGCCACCAGGCGATGGGGGCCGACCCGAACGCTCAAGGCTCGAACCGGCGTCACATCCTGCGCGCGGTCGAGGCTTCGCTGCGGCGTCTCGGCACCGACCGGATCGAGGTCCTGTTCATGCACCGCTGGGACGACACCGTGCCCGTGGACGAGACGTTGCGCGCGCTCGAGGACCTGGTGCGGTCGGGCAAGGTGCTGCATGTCGGCGTCTCGAACTGGTCGGCCTGGCAGACGGTGCTGGGCCTTGGCGTGGCCGATCGGCATGGCTGGTCGCCGATCGACGTCATCCAGCCGATGTACAGCCTCGTCAAACGGCAGGCCGAGGTCGAGATCCTGCCGCTGGCCCGCCACAAGGGACTCGGCGTCATCACCTATTCGCCGCTGGGCGGCGGGCTGCTCAGCGGCAAATACACGGCCGGCGGGGCCAATGCCGGACGGATCGTCGAGAACAAGATGTATGCCCGGCGCTATGGCGACCCGCGCGTGCACGAGACGGCGCAGGCCTTCGCCGACCTGGCGGCCGCGCAGGGGGTGCACCCGGTGACGCTGGCCGTCGCCTGGGTGGCGGGCAACCCGGACGTGACGTGCCCGATCATCGGCGCGCGCTCGGTCGAGCAGCTCGCGCCGGCGCTCGGCGCGCTCGACTTCCAGTTGACGCCCGAGCTGCGCGCCGAGGTCGCCGCGCTCGCGCCCGCCCCGGCCTCGGCCACCGACCGCAGCGAGGAGACGCCGTAGGCGGGTGCCAACCCTCCCTAAAGAGGGTTTCAATAAAGCATGGTGGCGTAGCGCTTGACCATCGCCTCGTCGTCCTCGTGCGGCACGTCCTCGCGTATGTGGTCGCGAATCATGTCGCTCATCACCGGGACCGGTCGCTCGTCCGGCCAGCTGGCCGGCTCCCACAGGCGCGAGCGCAGCAGCGCCTTGGCGCAGTGCAGGAACGCCTCCTCGACCTCGAGGCGCAGCACGGTGATGGGCAATCGCCCGTTCATCCGGCAGCGCTCGAGCAGCTCGGGCTCGGCATGGATCGCGGCCCGGCCGTTCACCCGCAGCGTCTCGCGCACGCCAGGGATCAGGAAGATGGTCCCGACCCGCGGGTTCTTCAGGATGTTGAGGTAGCCGTCGATCCGATTGTTGCCGGGCCGGTCGCCGATCAGGATGTGGCGGTCGTCCTCGACGACGACGCTGCCGGCCGGATCACCCTTGGGCGAGACGTCCAGCCTTTCGCCATCCGTCGTCGCGACCAGCAGGAAGGGCGATGCGGCGATGAAGGCCCGGCAGTGCTCGTCGAGCCTGTCCAGCACCTTCTTCGCGGCCCGCGGATGCATCTCGCCATAGAGAGCGTGCAGCTCGGCCTCGTCAGTGATCGCCATCCTGCCCCTCGTCCTGAAAGCTGCCCGTGATTGTCAGTGGACGTTGCCGCCGCCCTGCTCGCCCTCATTGCCTGGCCCGGCTTCGGTCTCGCCGGCCGACTGCGGCGCCGAGCCGGCACTGGCGACGCCCACCAAGGCCGGCCGCAGCAGCCTGTCGGCGATGACGAACCCGTCCTGCAGCACCTCGACGACCGTGCCGGGCTCCGCTCCCGGCACCGGCGCCTCGAACATCGCCTGGTGACGGTTCGGATCGAACTTCTCGCCCTTCTCGGGCGTGACCTTCTGGATCTTGTGCTTGGAGAAAGCGTTAAGCAGCTCGCGCTGGGTCAGCTCCATACCCTCGATGAACGAGGCATGGTCCGTCCGCAACTGCTCGTCGGCGGCCTTCATCGCACGCTCGAGATTGTCCCAGACGCTCAGCAGATCGCGCGCCAGCCGGGTCCCGCCATAGGCCTCGGCGTCGCGCCTGTCGCGATCGGCGCGGCGGCGGACGTTCTCGCCCTCGGCCAGCGCCCGGGTCCACTTGTCGCGCAGCTCGGCCACCTCGGCCTCGAGCGCGGCGATGCGCGCGCCCTCGGGCTCGATCTCGTGGCGCTCGATCTCGTCGCGCAGGCCCGGCACGAGGTCCTCGACACCGGGCCGCTCGCCCTGCGCGGAGCCCGCCCTCTCGCCATTGCCATCGTCGTGACCGGTATGGCCGGGTTGGCCGGATTGGCCCTGGCCTGGAAAGCCGACCTCCGGTTCTACCCGCTTCTTCTCCTGCATCATGTTCACTCGCTGCTCTTATTGCTGCGCTCGCTGACCATCCGGCCAACCATGCGCGCGGTGTAATCGACGATCGGCACGATCCGGCCATAGTTCAGCCGCGTCGGACCGATGACGCCGATCGCGCCGATGATTCGGCGGCTTCTATCGCGGTAGGCGGATATCACAAGGGACGAGCCCGACAGAGAGAACAGTTTGTTCTCCGAGCCGATGAAGACGCTGACCCCTTCGCCCTCCTCCGCTAGGTTTATCAACTGGGCAAGATCGCGCTTGCGTTCAAGGTCGTCGAAAAGCTGCCGGATACGATCGAAATCGACCTCGTCCTGCGTCTTGGCCAGCAGATGCGCCCGGCCCCGCACGATCAGCCGCTCCGGCGCCTGGCCGCCGTTCTCCCAGATGGCGAGCCCCTTCTCGACCAGCCCCGCCGCGAGCCGGTCGAGCTCCGAGCGCCGCGCCTCGATCTCGCGGGCGATGACCTCGCGCGCCTCGTTCAGCGTCCGCCCGCGCAGATGCGCGTTCAGGAAATTCACCGCCTCGCGCATCGCCGAGGGCGTCATGCCGGGCGGCGGGTCGAACAGCCGGTTCTCGACGCTGCCATCGTCCATCACCAGGACGGCGAGCGCCGAATCCCGGCTGATCGAGACGAACTCCAGGTGCCGGACGGGCGCATTCACCTTGGGCGCGAAGACCAGGCTGGCGCAGCGGCTGAGGCCCGACAGGATCTCGCCCGCCTGGTCGAGCACGGCGGGCAGCTCGCCCTCGATCGCCATCGAGGCCTCGATCTGGCGCCGCTCGTCGGCCGAGATGTCGCCGATCTCGAGCACGCCGTCGACGAAAATGCGCAGCCCCAGCTCGGTCGGCACGCGCCCGGCGCTGATATGCGGGCTGTCGAGCAGGCCAAGCTGCTCCAGATCCTGCATGACGTTGCGGATCGAGGCCGGAGACAGGCCCAAATCGACCATCTTGGAGAGCGTGCGCGAGCCGACCGGCTCGCCCGTCTCTAAATAGGTCTCGACCAGCCGTGCGAATATCGAGCGGCTGCGCCCGTTCAGGTCGCTGAGTGTGGGTGTGGGATGTGCCATGAATGTCCGCCCGAACCGAGAGGTAGGCGCTGGGCGCAACCGCGTCAATCGCCGCCCGGCACGATGAGTTGAGAGCAGAGTGCTTTACGACTCGTTGCCGAAGACAGGGCCGGAGACGGGACCGCAGACGAGGCTGGGAATGCCGCCCGCCGTCAGGCCGAAGCCGCGGATCAGGTTGCGCGTCGCGCCGTCGGGCGGCCCCCCGGTAAAGACGGCGAGGTCGCGCTCGGGCTCACCCCCAAGCTCGCCCTCCGCCGCCTCTCCCGGCAGCAGCGATGCGGCGCGCAGCGCGATCGCCTCGGCCGGGTCCAGCCAGTCGACCGGCCAGGGCGCGAGCTTGCGAAAGCGGTTGGCCAGGAACGGGTAATGCGTGCAGGCCAGCACGACGATGTCGGTGCGCCGGCCATCCTCCTCGACAAAGCAGGGACGGATCTCGTCGAGGATCTCGGCATCCACCACCTGCAGGCCGCGCAGCGCCGCCTCGGCGATCCCGGCCAGCCGGGCCGAGCCGACCAGGTGCACCCGGGCGTGCGCGGCGTGGCTGCGGATCAGCTCGGCCGTATAAGTCCGCCGCACGGTCCCCGGCGTCGCCAGCACCGAGATCATGCCCGAGGCCGTCCGCTCGGCCGCCGGCTTGATCGCCGGCACCGTGCCGACGATCGGCAGCCCGGGGTGGTCCTCCCGCAGCGCCCGCAGAACGAGCGTCGAGGCCGTGTTGCAGGCGATGAGGGCGAGGCCCGGCCGCCATTCGGCGATCAGCCGGCGGAACAACGCAAAAATGTGCGCGGTCAGCTCCGGCTCCGCCCAGGCGCCAAAGGGAAAGGCCGCGTCGTCGGCCACATAGATCAGGCGCCGTCCCGGCAGGCGCGGCCGCAGCTCGCGCAACACCGAGAGCCCGCCAAGGCCGCTGTCGAAGACGAGAACGGGCTTTTCCACCGCCATCCGTTCGCACCCCGCCGCCCGCCTGGCAATCCCCCCGCCTGGCAAATTCCCGATGGCAAACAGGGGGCAAGCCGGGAGGCACGATCCGCGCGCCCCGGCAGTCCGCTGGACGGCGCGCCGCTCTGCCGCTATATGCTCCGCCCGTCACCCGCAACAGTCTCAGCCGCCACTCACGGAGCCCAAATGCGCCCCTCAGGCCGAGCGCCAGACGAGATGCGTCCCGTCACCATAGAGACCGGCGTCACAAAGCACGCCGAAGGCTCGTGCCTGATACGGGCCGGCGACACGCATGTCCTCGTCACCGCCTCGATCGACGAAAAGGCCCCGCCCTTCCTGCGCAACACCGGCCTCGGCTGGGTGACGGCGGAATACGGCATGCTGCCGCGCTCGACCAACACGCGCAACCGGCGCGAGGCCAAGAACGGCCAGACCGGGCGAACGCAGGAAATTCAGCGGCTGATCGGCCGGGCATTGCGCGCCGGCACCGATCGGATGATGCTGGGCGAGCGGCAGATCGTCGTCGACTGCGACGTGCTGCAGGCGGATGGCGGCACGCGAACGGCCGCGATCACCGGCGGCTGGGTGGCGCTGCGGATCGCCGGCCAGAAACTCGTCAAGGCGCGCGAATGCGTCGAGAACCCCATCGTCGAGCACATCGCCGCCATCTCCTGCGGCGTGCACGACGGCCAGGTGGTGCTCGACCTCGACTATGCCGAGGACAGCGCCGCGGGCACCGACGCCAACTTCGTCGTCACCGGATCGGGCGGGCTCGTCGAGCTGCAATGCTCGGCCGAGGGCGCCGTCTTCACCGAGGAGCAGTTCCTCGCCATGCTGGCCCTCGCCCGCAAGGGCGCGAGCGAGCTCGTGGCCGCCCAGAAGGCCGCGGTCGCAGGATCCGGCGCGTGACCAGGCACTTGCAGGGCGGCCGCCTTGTTGTCGCCAGCCACAACGCCGGCAAGGTGCGCGAGATCGGCGACCTCCTCCGCCCCTTCAGCGTTGATACGGTCTCGGCCGCCGATCTCGGCCTGCCGGTCCCCGACGAGACCGAGGCGAGCTTCGAGGGCAACGCCCGCATCAAGTCGCACGCCGCGGCGCGCGCCGCGGGCCTGCCAGCCGTCGCCGACGACAGCGGCATCGCGATCGAGGCGCTGGGCGGGCGACCCGGCGTCCACACCGCCGACTGGGCCGAGACGCCCTCGGGGCGCGACTACATGCTTGCCATGCGCCGCGCCTGGGACGAGCTCGAGGCGCTCGCCGCGCCCGAGCCGCGCCGCGCCCGCTTTCTCTGCTGCCTCTCGCTCGCCTGGCCCGACGGGCACGACGAGACGTTTCTAGGCACCGCCGCGGGCCGCCTCGTCTGGCCGCCCCGCGGCGAGCGGGGCTTCGGCTACGACCCAATGTTCCTGCCCGACGGCCACGACCGCACCTTCGGCGAGATGGAGCCGGCGCAAAAGCACCGCATCAGCCACCGCGCCGACGCCTTCCGCCAGCTCGTCGCCGCCTGCTTCGAGCCGGCAGCCGGCCGCACCGCGGGGAGCCGCGCATGACCCGCAAGCTCGTCACCACCGGATCGCCCTTCGAGGAGAAGTTCGCCTATTCCCGCGCCGTCGCCCAGGGCGACTGGTGCTTCTGCGCCGGCACGACGGGCTATGACTACGCCAGGATGGAAATGCCCGACGACCCGGTCGAGCAGGCCCGCAACATCTTCCGCACCATCGAGCGCGCGCTGGCCGAGGCCGGCTTCTCGCTCGCCGACATCGTCCGGCTGCAGGTCACCGTGACCGACCCCGCGCATTGGGAGGCCGCCGCCCCAGTCGTGCGCGAGCACATGGGCGACGTCCGGCCGGCGAACACCACCGTGGTCGGCGGGCTCGTCGCGCCCGAGATGAAGATCGAGATCGAGGCGACCGCCTATCGCCGCGGCCGATGACGCCACAGGGCTTCGCCGCGCGCCACTGGCCGTGGCTGCTCATCGTCTTCGGCGCCTGCGTGCTCTGGTACTATCAGCGCGGCAACACGCTCGCCGGCATCGCCGGCTTCACCGGTTTCGGATGGCTCGCATGGGCGCTTTTGATCAAGCCGCGGATGTGACGACGTCCTCGCCGCAACGCCCGCCCCATGCCCCCCCTCCCCCCGGCGGGGGGAGGGTCGGGGACGGGGGCGACGCCGGGCCCGCCTCAGACTGGCGGGCCGGCGGCTTCGGCGTCTATGTGCACTGGCCGTTCTGCCTCGCGAAATGCCCCTATTGCGACTTCAACAGCCACGTCTCGCGCAGCGTGGACCAGGCCGCATGGGCGGCCGCGCTGGTCGCGGAGGCCACCCAGATGCGCGCCATGACCGGCTCGCGGCCCGCCGACAGCGTGTTCTTCGGCGGTGGCACCCCCAGCCTGATGGACCCCGCCACCGTCGGCGCCGTGCTCGAGGCGATCGACCGGCTCTGGGGCCTCGCGCCCGGCGCCGAGGTCACGCTCGAGGCCAACCCCACCAGCGTCGAGGCCGCCCGCTTCCGCGGCTATGCGGCGGCCGGCGTCAACCGCGTCTCGCTGGGTGTCCAGGCGCTCGACGACCGCGACCTGCGCGCGCTCGGCCGCCAGCACAGCGCCGCCGAGGCCCGCGCCGCCTTCGAGGTCGCCCGCGCCCACTTCGCCCGCGTCAGCTTCGACCTGATCTATGCCCGCACCGGCCAGGCACCCGCCGCCTGGCAGACCGAACTGGCCCAGGCGCTCGACATGGCGGTCGACCACCTCTCGCTCTATCAGCTGACGATCGAGCCCGGCACGCGGTTCGGCGAGCTGCACGCCCGCGGTCGCCTGCATGTCCCGCCCGACGAAGCCGCGGCCGAGATGTACGCCATCACGCAGGCGCTGACCGAAGCCGCCGGCCTGCCCGCCTACGAGATCTCGAACCATGCCCGGCCCGGGGCCGAGAGCCGGCACAACCTCGTCTACTGGCGCTATGGCGACTATGCCGGCATCGGTCCCGGTGCGCATGGCCGGATCACCGGCCCTGACGGCCTGCGCCGCGCCATCGAGACCGGGCGCGACCCGGCCGGCTGGCTGGCCCGCGCCGGGCGCGAGGGCCACGCCATCGACCTTGCCGAGCCGGTCCCGTCCCAGGCGCAGTCCGAGGAGTATCTGATGATGGCGCTTCGCCTGGCCGAGGGGGCCGATCTCGACCGCCACGCGGCGCTGGCCGGCGCGCCCCTGCCCGACTCCCGGATTGACCATCTCGTCGCATCCGGTCACCTCGCCCGCCGCGGCCGGCGCATTGCCGCGACAGCCGAGGGGCGCGTCGTGCTGAACGCGCTCCTGGCCGAGCTGCTGGCCTGACCCCGCAATGAGCCGGGCGGTCCGCCATCTGTGGACGGCGGCGGGCCTCGTCAGCTTCGCCATCGGAGCGGTCGGCGCCCTCCTGCCGCTGCTGCCGACGGTGCCCTTCATGCTGCTGGCCGCCTTCTGCTTCGCGCGCGGCTCTGAGCCTTTCCACCGCTGGCTGGTCGATCACCCGCGCTTCGGCCGGGCGATCCGCGATTGGCAGGCGCATGGCGCCATCTCGCGCGGGGGCAAGCGGGCTGCCGTTGGAGCCATCGCCGCCAGCTTCGTCCTTTCGCTGCTCCTGGGCGTGCCGCGACAGGCTCTCCTGATCCAGGCGGTGGTCCTTGCCGGCGTGATGGCCTTTATCCTGACCCGACCGGAGGGGCCGCAGCGCTAGAGTTCGGTCCTCACGACCTGCATCTCGGCGCCGCTCCCTTCGATCCGGTAGCCGATCAGGCCTATCGCCTGCGCGAAGCTTCTCACGCCTAAGCGAGTCCGATAGTCGCCGCCGAATCCGAGGTTTATCTGCTTGCCCAGCAGGCTCGCCGCCGCGCGACCGTTCCTCCCAAGTGTGTGGTCCACGATCTTCTTCAGCTTCTGCAGGTCGCAACATGCGATCCGGCCGGGCGGAGGCACAACTTTCGTCGGCAAGGGCTGTGCGACAGGCACTGGAACGAAGCTTGCGCAGGCGTTCTGGAGCGCCGGAGACGCGTACCACCGACCGACGCCAATGGTCTTCACGCCAGCCTCCGCTAGCGCGATTGCAACCGGAACGAAATCGGCGTCGGACGAGGCCAGGACGATCGTCTCGACCGCCTTCCGCTCGGCCAGGCGCACGGCGTATTGCGCCATCATCAAATCTGCCGCGTTCTTGCCGCTCTGCGCCGGCGGAAACACGACCTCCGCCATGAAGCCGAATTCAGTGAGCGCGGCCTCGCAGCCCTTGATCGAACTAAGCCGCCCGAAGGCCCGCCGCAGCGTGACGGAGCCGTGCTTCTGTGCTTCCTTAATGGCGAATTTAATCTCCTCGCCCTGAACGTTATCAGCGTCGACGAGCACCGCAATACGCTGCGCCAATACCTCCGCAACCACGTGCCTCATCTTCTCGGCTTACCTACTCAACAACTCCTTGAGCTCGTAGACGAGCTCCAACGCATTGCGCGGGCTTAGCGAATCGGGGTGAATTTCCAGTAGACGGTCCTCGATGGGCGATCCGCGCTTGCCCGCGGCAGCGGGCGCGGGCGGCGCCGGCCGGGCGGCAAAGAGCGGCAGCTCCTGGGCGAGCGCGACCGCCGCGCCCTGGCCCTCGCGGGCGCCGGCCTCGAGCTTTTCCAGCACGTCGCGGGCACGGGCGACGACGCTTTCGGGCAGGCCGGCCAGGCGCGCCACCTGCACTCCATAGGAGCGGTCGGCGGCGCCGGGCCGCACCTCGTGCAGGAAGACGACCTCGCCCTCCCATTCGCGCACCGCGACGGCCGCGGGCGACAGGCAGGGCAGCCGCTCGCAGAGCCCGACGAGCTCGTGGTAGTGCGTGGCGAAGAGGCCGCGGCACCGGTTCGCCTCGTGCAGGTGCTCGAGCGTCGCCCAGGCGATGGAGAGGCCGTCCCACGTCGCCGTTCCCCGCCCGATCTCGTCCAAAATCACCAGCGCGCCCGGCGCCGCCTGGTTCAGGATGGCCGCCGTCTCAACCATCTCGACCATGAAGGTCGAGCGCCCGCGCGCCAGGTCGTCGGCCGCGCCCACCCGGCTGAACAGCTGGTCGACGACGCCGATCCGCGCCGCCTCGGCCGGCACGAACATGCCCGCCTGCGCCAGGATGGCGATCAGCGCGTTCTGGCGCAGGAAGGTCGACTTGCCCGCCATGTTCGGCCCCGTGACGAGCCAGATCGGCGCCGGCCCGACGGCCTCGGCCGAGAGCTCGCAGTCATTGGCGACGAAGCTGCCGCCCTGCCGCTTCAGCGCCCGCTCGACCACCGGATGCCGGCCGGCGGTAATGGCGAAGGCCCGGCCGGCCTCGACCACGGGCCTGACCCAGCGTTCCTCCACCGCCAGCACCGCGCCGGCGGCGGCGACGTCGATCTCGGCCAGCGCGCGGGCCGCGTCGCCGATGGCGGCTTGGGCATCCAGCACGGCGGCGCGCAGCTCGGCGAAGATGCGCTTCTCGATCTCGAGCGCGCGGGCGCCGGCGTTGACGATCTTCGATTCGAGCTCGGCCAGATCGACCGTCGTGAAACGCACCGCGTTCGCCAGCGTCTGGCGATGGATGAAGGTCTCGCTCAGCGGCGGCTTCAGCATCTTGTCGCCATGCTGCGCCGTCACCTCGATGAAGTAGCCGAGCACGTTGTTGTGCCGAATCTTCAGCGAATTGACGCCTGCCCGCGCGGCATAGTCGGCCTGCATCCCGGCGACAACGCCGCGCCCCTGGTCGCGCAGCGTGCGCGCCTCGTCGAGGCCGGCATCATGGCCCGAGGCGACGAAGCCGCCGTCGCGGGTCAGCAGCGGCGGCTCGGTCACCAGCGCCGCGTCGAGCAGGCCGACGAGTGTCTCGTGCCCCGCCAGCC
Organism: uncultured Alphaproteobacteria bacterium; assembly: GCA_963822985.1. Taxonomy (GTDB): domain Bacteria; phylum Pseudomonadota; class Alphaproteobacteria; order Rhodobacterales; family Rhodobacteraceae; genus Thermohalobaculum. Next base: position 77,469 of record CAWGJU010000013.1, read on the forward strand.
GCCGGCCGGCCTCTGCCAGCAAAGGCGGCAGCTCGGCAGCCTCGGCCTCTCCCGCGATGCCGGCAGCCCGGGAGAGGCCGGCCCGGATCGCGCCCAGATCGCGCGGGCCGCCCCGGTCGAGCACCAGCCGCGACAGCGCCCGCTCGATCTCGGGCACGGCGGCCAGCGCCTCGCGCAGCCAGTTGCACAGCACCCGGTCTTCCACCAGCCGCTCGGCGGCGTCCAGCCGCTCTGCGATGGCGCGCGGGTCGGTCAGCGGCGCCGAAAGCCGCATTTCCAGCAGCCGCGCCCCTGCCCCGGTCTGCGTCCGGTCGATGGCGGCGAGCAGCGAGCCCTCGCGCCCGCCGGCCAGGGCCCGCGTCAGCTCGAGGTTGCGCCGCGTGCCGGCGTCCATGCGCATGACGCCGCCGCCGGCCTCGCGGACGGGCGGGCGCAGCAGCGGCAGGCGCCCCTTCTGCGTCAGCTCCAGATAGTCGGCCAGGGCGCCCAGCGCCGCCAGCTCGGCTCGCTCAAAGGCGCCGAATGCATCGAGGGTGGCGACCCGGAACAGCGCGCGTAAGCGCCTGTCGGAAGAGGCGGAATCGAAGCTGGCGGGGCCGAGCGGGGTGGCGACCGCTCCGGCGTCGGCGATCTGCTCCTCCAGCATCCGGTCGGGCTCGGCCTGGTCGAGCACAAGCACTTCGCGGGGCGCGATCCGGGCGAGCATGGGCCCGAGGCCAGAGCGGGCGAGGCGCGCGACGCCGAGATCGCCCGTCGACACGTCGGCCCAGGCGAGCGCGCCCTCGCCGCGCACCTCGGCCCAGGAGGCCAGGAAATTGTTCCGGCGTGCGTCGAGGAGCGATTCCTCCGTCAGCGTGCCGGGGGTGACGACGCGGGTGACCTCGCGCCGGACGACGGCCTTCGAGCCGCGGCGGCGCGCCTCGGCCGGATCCTCCATCTGGTCGCAGACGGCGACGCGGAAGCCCTTTCGGATCAGGGTCAGAAGGTAGTTCGTCGCCGCGTGCAGAGGCACGCCGCACATCGGGATATCGTCGCCCAGATGCTTGCCGCGCTTGGTCAGCGCGATGTCGAGCGCCGCCGCGGCGGCCACCGCGTCGTCGAAGAACAGCTCGTAGAAGTCGCCCATCTGGAAGAACAGCAGGCAGTCCGGATGCGCGGCCTTGATCTCGAGGAACTGCGCCATCGAGGGCGTGATCTCGGACATTCTGGGGCCCCCCTCGCCTGCGGCGACACCGATAGCATGGGGCGAACCCGGTGCAAGGCCGCGCAGGGCATGCCCCCCAAGCGGATGTCTCGCGTGCCACGAGCCGTAGCGGCACGATGAGGCGTCTTGACGTGGTGCGACTCTGGTGTATGGCATACCAGATACGCAGCGATCGAGCGCGAGGTCGATGAGCACCCAGCTAGAGCTCCAGCCGGTGGACGCCTCCTTCAGCCTGAAGGAGCACATCTACCGGACGCTGAAGGGTTCGATCATGGAGCTCGACATCTATGATCCTGAGACCAGCCTGCGCATGGACGAGCGCCGGCTGGCCGAGCGGCTGGGCATCAGCCGGACGCCGGTGCGCGAGGCGCTGATGCGGCTGGAGCAGGAGGGCTTCGTCGAGACGCGGGCCCGGCGCGGCGTCTATATCCGGCGCAAGTCGCTGACAGAGATCCTGGAGATGATCACGGTCTGGGCGGCGCTGGAGAGCATGGCGGCGCGGCTCGCCTGCAGCGCGGCAGGCGACAGCGAGCTCGCCGAGCTGCGCCGCATCGGGGCCAGCTACACGCCCGACGAGGCGACGGCGCACATCCATGAGTATTCCGAGACGAACATCGACTTTCACCTCTGCATCTTGCGGCTGTCGAGATGCGGCATGCTGCAGGAGATCGCCGAGGGCCTGTTCACGCATCTGAAGGCCGTGCGCCGCAATGGCATGAAGGACACGGCGCGCGCCGGCAAGTCGGTGGTCGACCACATGAACATCATCGAGGCCATCGAGGAGCGCAACGCGGACCTCGCGAGCGACCTCGTGCGCGACCACACCATGCGGCTGCGGGAGTACATCCGCGGCAGCTGGCAACATATCGCCGGCGAAACGGCGGCTTGAATGGGAGAGAAGCGCCATGGCGACGGCACCGGCCGACGATAGGGCGGCGGGCAGCGATCAGGAGCTGACGGACGGTTTCCACCTCGTCATCGAGGCGCTGAAGCTGAACGGCATCGAGACGATCTACCATGTCCCCGGCATCCCGGTGACGGACCTCGGCCGCATGGCGCAGGCCGAGGGGTTGCGGGTCATCAGCTTTCGGCACGAGACGAACGCCGGCAACGCGGCGGCGATCGCCGGCTACCTGACGAAAAAGCCGGGGGTCTGCCTAACGGTCTCGGCACCGGGGTTCCTGAACGGGCTCGTGGCGCTGAGCCACGCCACGACGAATTGCTGGCCGATGATCCTGATCTCGGGCAGCTCCGAGCGCGAGATCGTCGACCTGCAGCAGGGCGACTATGAGGAGATGGACCAGCTGGCCATCGCCAAGCCGCTGTGCAAGGCCGCCTATCGCATCCTGCATGCACAGGATATCGGCATCGGGGTCGCGCGGGCGATCCGGGCGGCGCTGTCGGGGCGGCCGGGCGGCGTCTATCTCGACGTGCCGGCCAAGCTGCTGGGCCAGGTCATCGACGCGGCCGATGGCGCCGCGTCGCTCGTCAAGGTGATCGACCCCGCGCCGGCGCAGTTTCCCTCTCCGCAGGCGGTCGACCGGGCATTCGACGTGCTGAAGGGCGCCAAGCGCCCGCTGATCATCCTCGGCAAGGGCGCGGCCTACGCCCAGTGCGACGAGCTGGTCCGGCGCTTCGTCGAGACCTCGGGCATCCCCTACATCGCTATGTCGATGGCAAAGGGCCTTCTGCCCGACGACCACCCGCAATACGCCGGGGCCGCGCGCTCGCTGGTGCTGAAGGATGCGGATTGCGTGATGCTGGTGGGCGCGCGGCTGAACTGGCTGCTGAGCCACGGCAAGGGCAAGGCGTGGGGCGCGCCCGGAACGAAGAAGTTCGTGCACATCGACATCGACCCCAGGGAGATGGATTCGAACCAGCCGATCGCGGCGCCGCTGGTCGGCGACATCGAGAGCTGTCTCGCCATGCTGCTCGACCGCATGAAGGGCTGGCAGAAGCCGTCCGACGAGTGGACCGGCGCGATCCGCGCCAAGGTCGACGATAATGTAGCCAAGATGGCGCCGCGGCTGCAGAACAACAACGTGCCGATGGATTTCCACGGCGCGCTGGGGCGGTTGAAGCGCGTCTTCGCCGACCATCCCGACGCCATCCTGGTGAATGAGGGCGCGAACACGCTCGATTTCGCCCGGTCGATCATCGACATGGCAAAGCCCCGCAAGCGGCTGGACGTCGGCACCTGGGGCGTCATGGGCGTCGGCATGGGGAGCGCCATCGCCGCCGCGGTCGAGACCGGCCAGCCGGTGGTGGCGGTCGAGGGCGACAGCGCCTTCGGCTTCAGCGGCATGGAGGTCGAGACGATCTGCCGCTACAACCTGCCCGTGTGCGTCGTGATCTTCAACAACTCCGGCATCTATCGCGGCACGGACACCGACCCGACGGGGCGCGACCCCGGCACGACGGTCTTCGTGCGCGATGCCAAGTACCAGCTGATGATGGAGGCCTTTGGCGGCACGGGCGTCGAGGCCCGCTCGCCCGACGACCTCGAGCGCGCCGTGCGCGAGGCCATCGCGTCCCGCAGGCCAACGCTGGTCAACGCGATCATCGACCCGGCGGCGGGGACCGAGAGCGGCCGGATCGGCAATCTGAACCCGCAGAGCGCGGTCAAGAAGAAGAAGTGAGCGCGGCTTTCACAGCCCGGCCGGACAGATATCGAGAGGACGTGATGAAAGCACTCGACGGCGTCAAGATCCTGGATTTCACGCATGTGCAGTCGGGGCCGACCTGCACGCAGCTGCTGGCCTGGCTGGGCGCTGACGTCATCAAGGTCGAGCGGCCGGGCGTGGGCGACGCGACGAGGAAGCAGCTGGTCGACGTGGCCGGCGCGGACAGTCTCTATTTCACCATGCTGAACCACAACAAGCGCTCGATCACGATCGACACCAAGAACCCGGAGGGCAAGAAGGTCCTGACCCGGCTGATCGAGGAATGCGACGTGCTGGTCGAGAACTTCGCGCCCGGCGCGCTCGACCGCATGGGTTTTGGTTGGGAGAACATCCAGAAGATCAACCCGCGCATGATCATGGCGTCCGTCAAGGGCTTTGGCCCGGGCCGCTACGAGAACTGCAAGGTCTACGAGAACGTCGCCCAGTGCGCCGGAGGTGCTGCCTCGACCACGGGCTTTCCCGACGGGCCGCCACTGGTGACCGGCGCGCAGATCGGCAACTCTGGCACGGGGCTGCACCTGGCGCTCGGCATCGTCGCGGCGCTGTTCCAGCGCGAGAAATCCGGGCGCGGGCAGAAGGTGCTGGCGCCGATGCAAGACGGGGTGATCAACCTTTGCCGCGTCAAGCTGCGCGACCAGCAGCGGCTGAAGGCGGGGCCGCTGACCGAGTACAGCCAATACGGCGAGGGCATCCCCTTCGGCGAGGCTGTGCCGCGCGCCGGCAATGATTCTGGCGGCGGCCAGCCGGGGCGCATCCTCAAGTGCAAGGGCTGGGAGAACGACCCCAACGCCTACACCTACTTCATCACCCAGGCGGCCGTCTGGGAGAAGGTCTGCGATGTCATCGGCAAGCCCGAGTGGAAGACGGATCCCGACTACGCGACGCCCAAGGCGCGGCTGCCGCGGCTGAACGAGGTCTTCGGGGCCATCGAGGAATGGACGATGACCAAGACCAAGTTCGAGGTCATGGACATCTGCAACCCGATGGATATCCCCGTCGGCCCGATCCTGAGCATGAAGGAGATCGCCGAGGACGACGGGCTGCGGAAGACCGGCACGATCGTCGAGGTCGAGCATCCGGAGCGTGGCGCGTACCTGACAGTCGGCTGCCCGATCAAGCTGAGTGACAGCCCGGTCGAGGTGCAGCGCTCGCCGCTGCTCGGCGAGCACACCGAGGAAATCTTGCGCGACGTGCTGGGCTTCTCTGGCGAGGAGCTGGCCCAGATCACGGGATCGGGCGCCGTCGGCGAGCTGAAGCACGCGGCGGAGTGACGCCAGCCGCCGGGCGGCGGACGGGGCGTGAACTTACAAGACCGGCGGACATGCCGGCGCGAAGGGAGGACGGATGCGGCTGATCGTGATGGGCCAGCAGGCCTTCGGCAAGGAGGCGCTGGCCAAACTGCTCGAGGCCGGCGTTGATGACGTGGTGGCGGTCTATTGCGCGCCCGACAAGGAGGGGCGTCCCACGGACCCGCTGAAGGAGCTGGCGCTGGAAAAGGGGCTGCCGGTGCACCAGCCGGCGGACTTCAAGGGCGCGGACACGCTGGCGACGCTGCGCGGCCACGAGGCCGACCTGATGGTCATGGCCTATGTGATCGTCTTCGTGCCCGAGGAGGCGCGGGACATTCCCAAGCATGGCAGCATCTGCTTCCACCCCTCGCTGCTGCCGCTGCACCGGGGGCCGAGTTCTATTAACTGGCCGATCATCTGGGGCGAGGAGACGACGGGGCTCAGCTGGTTCTACCCGACCGACGGGCTGGACGAGGGCGACATCCTGATGCAGTGGGAGTGCCCGATCGGCCCGGACGAGACGCTGGGCGACGTCTATTTCAAGAAGATCTTCCCGCACGGCGTCGATTCGGTGCTGGAAGTCTGCGACCTCTTTCGCAACGGCAACCCGCCGCGCACGGCCCAGGACGAGGCCAAAGCGACCTATGAGAGCTGGTGCCGCAAGAAGGACGCCCAGATCGACTGGGGCCGGCCGGCGGCGGATGTCTACAATTTGATCCGCGGCACCAATCCGCAGCCTGGCGCCTGGACGATGGCCGGTGGCGCCGAGGTGCAGGTCTTCGACGCACGCCCGGCGGATGGCACCGGCGCGCCTGGCGAGGTCGTGGACGTCTCGCCGGACGGCGTGACCGTGCAGGCGGAGGGGGGTCGAAATCGTGGTCAAGCGGGTCCGGCCCGCTGGCGGGGGCAAGATCCCGGCCGCCGAGTGGGCCGCATCCGCAGGAATCACCAAGGGCAGCCGGCTCGGCGCCTGAGAGGGGAGAGGGACCATGGCAACCGACATCGAGATCGCCCGCAAGGCGAACAAGAAGCCGATCCAGGAGATCGGCGCGAAGCTGGGCATCGCGAGCGAGCACCTGCTGCCCTATGGCCATGACAAGGCCAAGGTCTCGGCCGGGTTCATTGCCTCGCTGAAGGATAAGCCCGACGGCAACCTGATCCTGGTGACCGCGATCAACCCGACGCCGGCGGGCGAGGGCAAGACGACGACGACCGTAGGCCTCGGCGACGGACTGAACTTGATCGGCCGCAAGGCCTGCGTCTGCATCCGCGAGGCTTCGCTCGGCCCCAATTTCGGCATGAAGGGTGGCGCCGCGGGCGGCGGCTATGCCCAGGTGGTGCCGATGGAGGACATGAACCTCCACTTCACCGGCGATTTCCACGCGATCACCAGCGCGCACAACCTGCTGAGCGCGATGATCGACAACCACATCTACTGGGGCAACGAACTGGCGATCGACACGCGCCGCATCGTCTGGCGCCGCGTCATGGACATGAACGACCGGGCGCTGCGCGAGGTGGTGACCTCGCTCGGCGGCGTCTCGAACGGCTTTCCGGCCGAGGGCGGCTTCGACATCACGGTGGCGTCAGAGGTGATGGCGATCCTCTGCCTCTCGGCCGACCTGAAGGATCTGGAGAAACGGCTCGGCGACATGATCGTCGCCTATACGCGCGACCGCAGCCCCGTCTATTGCCGCGACATCGGCGCGGCCGGCGCCATGGCGGTGCTGCTGAAGGACGCGATGCAGCCGAACCTGGTGCAGACGCTGGAGAACAACCCGGCCTTTGTGCATGGCGGGCCGTTCGCCAACATCGCGCATGGCTGCAACTCGGTGGTCGCGACCAAGACGGCGCTGAAGCTCGCGGACTATGTCGTGACCGAGGCGGGCTTCGGCGCCGACCTCGGCGCCGAGAAGTTCATGGACATCAAGTGCCGCAAGGCCGGCCTCAGCCCCAAGGCGGTGGTCATCGTCGCCACCGTGCGCGCGCTGAAGATGAACGGCGGCATCGCCAAGGCCGATCTCGGCAACGAGAACGTCGAGGCGGTGAAGAAGGGCTGCGCCAATCTCGGCCGGCACCTCGAGAACGTCGCCAAGTTCGGCGTGCCGGCGATCGTCGCCATCAACCATTTCGTCTCGGACACCGACGCCGAGGTCGCGGCCGTCAAGGAGTTCGTCTCGGGCCAGGGCGCCGAGGCGGTGCTGTGCAAGCACTGGGCGAAAGGATCGGAGGGCATCGCCGCGCTGGCCGAGCGGGTCGTGGGCCTGGTCGAGAGCGGGAAGGCCGCCTACAAACCCCTTTACCCTGACGAGATGGGCCTTTGGCAGAAGATCGAGACGATCGCCAAGTCGATCTACCGCGCCGACACCGTCACGGCCGACAAGAAGATCCGCGACCAGCTCAAGGGTTGGGAGGAGGCGGGCTATGGCAAGCTGCCCGTCTGCATGGCCAAGACGCAGTACAGCTTTACCACCGACCCCAACTGGCGCGGCGCGCCGACAGGCTTCGAGATCCCGGTGCGCGAGGTGCGGCTGTCGGCCGGCGCGGGCTTTGTCGTCGCCATCTGCGGCGAGATCATGACCATGCCCGGCCTGCCGAAGAAGCCCGCCGCCCAGACGATCCGGCTGAACGAGCAGGGCGAGATCGAGGGGCTGTTCTGAGAGTGCCGACATGATCCGCAAGATCCTCGTGCCGGTTCGCGGCGACGGCAAGGGCGACAACGTGCTGGCGCATGCGGCGGCGCTGGCGCGCCGCTACGGCGCGCATATCGAGGTCGTCCACTGCCGGCCCCGGCCCGAGGATCTGATGCCCTATGGCATCGCCATCCCGGATTTCCTGAAGAAGCAGCTGCTGAAGCAGTCCTACGAGGTCGCCGACCAGGAGGAGGCGGGGCTGCGCCGCGAGCTCGAGGTTCTGGCGGGCACGCTGAAGCTCGACCAGGCGGAGGCGAGGATCGGCAAGGCGGCCACCGTCGCCTTTGTCGAGGAGCGCGGCCGGCAGGTCGAGGTCATCAGGCGGCATGGGCGGCTGGCCGACCTGATCGCCGTCGCCAAGCCCGACCGCGACCGAAATCTCGGCTTCAACACGCTGAAGGCGGCGCTATTCAACTCGGGCCGACCGGTGCTGATGTGCCCGCCGCGCGCGGATGCGCCCGACGTGCTGGGCGCCCGGGTCGCGCTGGCCTGGAACGGCAGCGCCGAGGCGGCGCGGGCGCTCGCCCAGTGCGTCGGGGTCCTGCGCCAGGCCGACACGGTCTGGATCCTGTCGAACGGCGAGGATGCCGGTCCCGGCACGGGCGCCGACGATCTGCAGGGCTATCTCGGCCTGCACGGCGTCTCGGCCACGGTCGAGCGCTTCGCGGGCGACCGGCGTATCGGCCGCGAACTCCTGTCCCGCGCGGCGGCGCTCGGCGCCGACATGCTGCTGATGGGCGCCTATGGCGACAGCCACGAGCGCGAGACGGTTTTCGGGGGCAACACCCAGACCATTGTCGACACGGCGACGATGCCGGTGCTTCTCAATCACTGAGCGGAGGGACGTCGGAACGAGGGACTGATACGGGCCGCGCCAAGACGGCCGAAGACAGGGAGCGAGGATCACTCGCGAGAAAAAGCCAAAAGGGAGGAACCACATGGCTAAATTCAGACTAGCAGCATTGGGCGCCGCGCTGGCGATCGCAGCCGGCGCGATGCCGGCGGCGGCCCAGGACTGGGAGCCGCGCAAGCCGATCGACTTCGTCATCATGGCGGGCGCCGGCGGCGGCGCGGACCAGATCGCCCGGTTCCTGCAATCGGTCGCCGAGAAGAAGGACATGACGAACCGGCCGCTGGTGCCGAACAACAAGGGCGGCGGCTCGGGCGCCGAGGCGCTGATCTTGCTCAACGGCACCAACGACCCGAACCACACGCTCCTGGTGACGCTGAACTCGTTCTTCACGACGCCGCTGCGCCAGGAGAACCTCGGCATCGACGTGAGCACCTTCACGCCGATCCAGATGATGGCCGTCGACCCCTTCGTGCTGTGGGTGCACAAGGACAGCGGCATCACCAGCTTTGACCAGTGGGTCGAGAAGGTGAAGGAGATGGACGGCGAGTACGTGATGGGCGGCACCGGGACCGGCCAGGAGGACTCGATCGTCATCGCCTATCTCGAGAACGAGCTCGGCCTCAAGATCAAGTACATCCCGTATTCGGGGGGCGGCGAGGTCGCCAAGGAGCTGGCCGGCCAGCAGATCATGGCCACCGTCAACAACCCGGCCGAGGCCAAGGGCTTCTACCAGGCCGGCGATGTGGTGCCGCTGGTCGCCTTCTCGGACGAGCGGCTCGAGGGCTTCCCGGACGTGCCGACGATCAAGGAGCTGGGCCACGACTTCAGCTACTACAACCAGCGCGCCGTGGTGGGCGCACCGGGCATGTCGCCGGAGGCGGCCGCCTACTACCAGAAGCTGTTCCAGGACATCTACAACTCCGAGGAGTGGCAGGCCTACATGGCGTCCGAAAGCCTGTCGCCGCTGCCGATGAGCCCCGACGAGCAGAAGGCCTATTGGCAGAAGCAGCTCGAGCGGCACAAGGAGCTGCTCTCCAGGATGGAAAAGGCTTCGTAAGCGGCCAATCCGAAGCGACGGGAGGCCGACATGCGGCTTGGAGAGATCGTCACGGCGGGCATCCTCGCCGCGCTCTCGATTTACCTGATGTGGAAGAGCACCGAGCTCAACGTCGGCTATGTCGCCGATCGCGGGCCCGGGGGTGGCGCGTGGCCGTTCTGGCTGTCGGCAATCATGCTGCTCTGCACCGTCGCGATCGCGATCAACTGGGCAAGGCGGACCTCTCCGCCTTCCCGCTCCACCGAGCCGGTCCTCGACGCCGAGGGCCGCAAGATGCTGCTGCAGGTTGGCGGCGGGCTTCTCGGTTTTGTGGCGCTGATCGACATCATCTCGATCTACGGCGCCATGGCCCTGTTTCTGTTCTATTATCTCTGGTTTCTGGGCCGGCACAGCCTGTCGCTGTCGCTGATCTTCTCGGTCGCAATGCCGGTCAGCTTCTTCTTCTTCTTCGAGGGCGTGATGCGGATAACCCTGCCGAAGGGGATGAGCTTCACCGACCCCGTCTTCAACGTGCTCTACGACATCATCTACTGAGGCCGCAGCCACCGGGAGCGGCTGCGCCGTCCTGCCCGAACGCCGAAACGGAAGCGTACCGATGGAAATCCTCGAACTTCTGGGTCACGGGCTGTTCCTCGCCGTTCAGCCGGTCAATCTCCTGATGATCCTCATCGGCGTGACGGTCGGGCTGTTCATCGGCGCGATGCCGGGGCTCGGCTCGGTCAATGGCGTGGCCATCCTGCTGCCGATCACCTTTCTGGTGCCGCCGGACTCGGCCATCATCTTCCTCGCCGCGATCTACTACGGGGCCATGTATGGCGGGGCGATCAGCTCGATCACGCTCGGCATCCCGGGCGCCTCGACGGCGGTGGCGACGACCTTCGACGGACGACCCTTGGCGCTTCAGGGGCGCGCAAGCCTCGCGCTCGTCACGGCCGCCATCGCCTCCTTTGTCGGCGGCACGGTGTCGATCATCCTGTTCACCGCCTTCGCCCCGCCGCTCGCCTCGGTGGCGCTCAGCTTCGGCCCGCCCGAGATCTTCTCGCTGATGCTGCTGGCGTTCGCGACCTTTGTCGGCCTGGGTGGCGACGACATCCCGAAGACCATCCTGTCGATCTGCCTGGGGCTGGTGTTCGCCGCGGTCGGCTATGACCAGATCTCGGGCGCGCCGCGGCTGGTGCTGTTCGACATCTCAGGGTTCCTGCACGGCATCAACTTCCTGGTGCTGGCCATCGGCGTCTATGGCATCGGCGAGATGCTGTGGACGATCGAACTCGACGCGCGGCAAAATCACCACCTCCGAGGCGAGGATGAGCCTCGCCGGCATCATCGCCGACACGGGCGAATGCTTCCGCCGCGGCTGGAAGGGCATGTCCATCGGCTCGTTCCTGGGCTTTTTCGTCGGCATCCTGCCGGCCGCCGGCGCGACCCCGGGCTCGCTGATGGCCTATGGCGTCACCAAGATGTTCGCGCACACCCCGCAGGATTTCGGCAAGGGCCATCCGGGAGGCGTGGCGGCACCCGAGGCCGCGAACAACTCGGCCTCGACCGGCTCGATGCTGCCGATGATCACGCTCGGCATTCCCGGCTCGCCGACCACGGCGATCCTGCTCGGCGGCATGATCATCTGGGGCCTGACGCCGGGGCCCCGGCTTTTCACCGACCAGCCGGAGTTCGTCTGGGGGCTGATCGGCTCGTTCTACGTCTCGAACCTCGCAGCGCTGGTGATCAACCTGGCCTTCATCCCGCTGTTCATCTGGATGCTGCGGATGCCGTTCACCATCCTAGCGCCGGTGATCTTCGTTTTGTCGATTGTCGGCGGTTATGCGGCGACCAACGACATGCACGATGTCTGGCTGATGCTGATCTTCGGCATAGGCGCCTTCTTCCTGCGCCGGTTCGACTATCCGCTGGCGCCGGCGGTGCTCGCGATCGTGCTGGGGCCCATCGCCGAGCCGACGCTGCGCCAGTCGCTGCTGCTGTCGTCGGGAGATCCGACGATCTTCTTCACCCGCCCGATCGCGCTGACTTTCGTCCTGCTGGCGGCGCTGCTGTGCGCCTACCCACTGATCGCGCTTCTGATGAGGAGCAGGCGGGCGCCGGCCTGACGGCTACGCCCGCGGGTGGGCGCGCCGCGCCCGCTCGCCACCGTCCTCACATCCGCAGCAGAACCTTGCCCGAATGCCCCGGCCCCTCGACCGCCTCGTGCGCGGCGCGGGCCTCGGCGAGCGGGAAGACGCGGCTGGTCACGGGGCGAAGCTTGCCCTCGGCGAAGAGCGGCCAGGCGCGCTCCTCCAGTTCACGCGCCACCGCCGCCTTGAACTCGGGGGGGCGCGGGCGGAGCGTCGAGCCGGTCCAGTGCAGGCGCTTGAGCATGATGGGGGCGATCGGGATCTCGGCCTTGGCGCCGCGGTCGAAGGCGAGCTGGATGATGCGGGCGTCGGCACGCGCCGCCTTGAAGTTGCGCTCGACATAGTCGCCGCCCATGAAGTCGACGATGATGTCGGCGCCGCCGGCCTCGCGGACGATCTCGGCGAAATCCTCGGTTTTGTAGTCGATGACGCGCTCGGCTCCCATCTCGGCGGCGAGCTTGCGGCTGGCCTCGGAACCCGCCGTCGTGAAGACGCGCAAGCCGAAGGCGCGGCCGAGCTGGACGGCCGTCGAGCCGATGCCGCCGCCGCCGCCATGCACCAGCATGGTGACGCCTGGCGCCACATCGGCGCCGTGCCAGACATTGCTCCAGACGGTGAAGAAGGTCTCGCACAGGCCAGCGGCGTCGACCGGGTCGAGGCCCGTCGGGATCGGCAGGGTCTGGCCCTCGGGCACGGCGACGAATTCGGCGTAGGAGCCGCCATTCGTCAGCGCGCAGACGAGGTCGCCCGTCTTCCAGCGCGTCCCGCCCTCGCCAGCGCCGACGACCTCGCCCGACATCTCGAGGCCGAGCAGGTCCGAGGCGCCCGGCGGCGGCGGGTAGCTGCCCGTGCGCTGCTTGAGGTCTGGCCCGTTGACGCCGGCGGCGATGACGCGGACCAGCACCTCGCCCGGGGCGGGCTCGGGCACCGGCCGGGTGCCGATCCGCAGCACCTCGGGCCCGCCGCCAGGGGCATGCTCGATCACCTTCATCTCGGCCATAACGTCCTCCTGGCTGGCTCCCCGACTTGGCTCGCGGGTCCCCGTCCTGCCTAGCGGCGCGCTCCGCGCCACGCAACCGCCTGGCCCCTTGTTGCGCCGTAGCGCGTTCGGCCCTATGGCGATGCAGGCAATCGACGAGGCCCCGGATGAGCGCAAACGAAGTCGAGGCGCGGCCGCTGCCGCACTATCTGACCGAGCGCTATCGCGGCTGGCGAGCCAGCCGCTGGGAGGAGAACCGCGTCTGGTACGCGCGGCTCGCCGCCACCGGCCAGCACCCGCGCGCCATGGTCATCCAGTGCTGCGACAGCCGCGTCAACGTGGCCGAGATGTTCGGGGCCGAGCCCGGCGACCTCTTCATCGTGCGCAATGTCGCCAACCTGGTGCCGCCCTATGACCCCGATCATGGCCACCACGGCACCTCGGCGGCGGTCGAGTTCGCGGTCGACGCGCTGAAGGTCGCGCACATCGTCGTCGTCGGGCACTCGATGTGCGGCGGCGTGCACGCCTGCCACGACATGTGCGCGGGCCGGGCTCCCGAGCTGGAGGCGGCGACCAGCTTCATCGGCCGCTGGATGGACATCCTTCGCCCTGGCTATGACCGGGTGGCGGCGCGCGTCGAGGGCGAGGCGGCGCAGAAGGCCGAGCTGGAACGCGAGGCGGTGCTGGTGTCGCTGGAGAATCTGCGCACCTTCCCCTTCGTCGCCGAGGCGCAGCGCGCCGGGCTGCTGACGCTGCACGGCACCTGGTTCGACATCGGCACGGGCGAGCTGCACGCCTGGGAGGCGGAGAAGGGTTTTGCGCCGGTCTGAGCAGGCCGCTCGCCGGGCATCGGCATCGCTGCCCCGACCTCGCGGCGCGCGGAGGCTTTACAGCCGCGGCGGTCGCGCCACATGCTGGTTCAAGGGCCGCAGGTCCATCAAGCAAGGGAGCGAGGCATGACCACCACCATCAGAACGCTTGTCGGGATCGCGGCGTCCGCGTCGGCGTGCGTGGCGTTGCTGTCCGGCGTGGCCGCCGGCCAGGACCAGAAGATCCTGGATAAAGCCGTCCAGGCGCGCCAGGGGCTGATGCAGATCCATTCGCTCGAGTCCGGGCCGCTGTTCGCCATGGCGAAGGGCGACATCGCCTATGACGCGGCGGTCGCAGAGGGGCATGCGAAGGCGCTGAACGAGCTGGTCGGCTATGACGAGACGCGGCTGTTCCTGCCGGGCAGCTCGAACGCCGAGATGTCCGGCAAGACCTGGGCGCTGCCCGTGATCTGGGAGAAGCCCGACGAATTTCACCAGGCGTTCGAGAACCTGCGGGAGGCGACCACCGAGCTCGCCGCCCAGGCCGGCGAGGGCCCGGACGCGATGCGGCCGGCCGTGGTCGAGCTGGGCAAGGCCTGCGGCAACTGCCACGAGACATTCCGGCAGAAGCAGTGACGGCGCGAGCCGGCGGGGGCGAGCCAGCGGGGGCGAGCCGGCGGCGCGCGTTGATCTGCAGCGGCTGACCTCCATATGCGCTGGGTCCTGATCGCGTTCCTGGCGCTCGTCGTGCTGACGGGCGCCGGCCTCTGGCTGGTGACGGCGCCGGAGACGATCGCCGCCGAGGATCTGCCCGACCACAAGGGCGATCCCGCCCATGGCGAATGGGTCTTTCACGCGGCCGGCTGCAACTCCTGCCACGCGGCGCCCGGGGCCAAGGGCGAGGATCGGCTGCGCCTGGGCGGCGGCCTGCCCCTGAAGACGGCCTTCGGCACGTTTCACGCGCCGAACATCTCGCCCTCGCCGGACGGGATCGCCGGCTGGAGCGAGCTCGATTTCGTCAACGCGGTGGTGCGCGGCGTCTCGCCGGAGGGCGCGCACTATTACCCGGCGTTCCCCTATACCTCGTACCAGCACATGACGGTCGAGGACGCGCTGGACCTCAAGGCCTTCATGGACATGCTGCCGCCCGTGGCGGGCCGGGCGCCGCCGCACGAGCTGCCGCTGCTCTTCCGGTTTCGCCGAGGCATCGGGTTTTGGAAGCAGCGCTACATGGGCGCCTTCCCGTCGCCGCTCGAAGCGGCCGACGATCCGCTGGTGCAGCGCGGCTCGTACCTTGTCACCGGGCCCGGCCATTGCGGCGAGTGCCACACGCCGCGCGACGCGCTCGGCGGCCCCGTCCCGGAGCGGGCCTATTCCGGCGGCGCGGCGCCCGAGGGCGACCAGGCGAACCGCGTGCCGAACATCACGCCATCCGAGGATGGCATCGGCGACTGGTCGGTCGACGACATCGCGGCGGCGCTGCGCACCGGGATCCTGCCGGATTTCGAGACGTTCGGCGGCGCCATGGTGCATGTACAGGAGAACATGGCCAAGCTGGCCGAAGAGGACCGCCGGGCGATCGCGCTCTACCTCAAATCGCTCCCGCCCCTGCCGGACGCCCCGCCCGAGGACTGACCGATGGGCACCCTGAGGCGAGCGCGAGCGGCGCCGATCGGCCGGCTTACCCTCAGCGGCGCTTCGGCTCCTCGATGCGGAAGAGCGAGGGGTTCAGGTCGACATTGCGCCGCACGTCGCTGAGCGCGACGGTGGTCGTCAGCCCCTGCTCGTCCGTCACGATCCACTGGATCAGCTCGAGCGGATTGTCGTTGAAGACCATAGTGATCGAGCCCTGGCCCGGCGCATCCGGGTCGACGGCGCGCACGCGGAGCTGGCCGGCGCCGCGCTCGATCGACTGGATCGCGCCCTCGCGGCGCAGATCGACGCGGTCGCGCAGCAGGATGTCGAGCGGCGTCTGGCTGAGCGGAAAGCGGTCGAGCGTCTGGTCGCGCGTGTCATAGACGCCGACCCAGAACCCGTCGGCGACGACAAGCGTCGGGTTCGGCGGATCGTATTCGAAGCGGATGCGGCCGGGCCGCCGCATGAAGAAGCGGCCCTCGCTGAGATCGCCATCGGGGCCGACCTGGACGAAGCTGCCCTCCATCGAGCCGATGCCGTTCAGGTAGTTCGAGATGCGCGTCAGATCGGCCTGGCTGACCGCCGCGACGGCCGGGCCGAGCGGGACCACTGCCGCTGCGAGCGCCATTGCGAGCGTGGTGGCGGCCAATCCTAGGAGGTCACGTCTGTTCATGTCGATCCACTTGGCTATCCGTTCGGCCCGGAGGGGGCGTCGCCGCCCCTCCGGTTAGCGATCGCCGGCTGGAACGCAAGGACTTCCTCGATTCCGGCGCAGCCCGCCGGCCGAGGCCGGACGACGCCGGATAAACGGGGCGGTCTGGCGCAACTCGGCCGCTGCGGTTACGTTCGCCGCCCGGGGTGACTCGCCTCCGCGCTTCCGTCCGGAGAGCCGACATGGTGCTATCGCAATTCGCGCGCCGCGCGGCGCTCGCAACGTTCTTGGCCGCACTGGCAGGGCTGCCGGGCCCAGGCAAGGCCGCCGATGGCTGCGGCGCGAGCTACACGGTGCGGTCCGGCGACACGCTCGCCGCCATCTCCGAGCGCTGCGGCACCTCGGTCGAGGCGCTGATCGGGGCCAACCCCGTCATCACCGATCCCGCCCGGATCTCGATCGGCTGGGAGCTGAGCATTCCCGGTGCCCGCGCCTCGCTCGGCCCCGACAGCGAGGTCAAGCCGCGCGCCCGCAGCGAGACCGCCGAGGCGGCGGTGGTCGCCGGCAGCTATGAGGTGCGCCCCGGCGACAGCTTTGCCAGCATCGCGACGGCGCTGCAGGTGCCGATGCGCGCGCTGATCGCGGCGAACCAGGGGGTGGACCCGTTTGCGCTGAAGCCGGGCCAGGTGCTGACGCTGCCGGGCGAGAGCGGGTCCTCGGAGGCAACGCCGGAGGATGGGGAGGCGGATGCCGCCGAGGAGGGCGCGGAGGCCAGCCGCGACCGCGGCGCAGAGCGGCCGGCTTCCGCGGCGGAGGAGCCCGGTTCGCCGGAGGAACCCACCGCCGCGGCGGATCCCTCCGAGGCCGAGCTTGCCGATGCCGTCCAGCGCGTGACGCTGGAGGGCAGGGTCGCGCGCGGCACCGAATGCCCGCTGCTGGAGACGCGGGAGGGCGAGACCTACAGCCTCGTCAGCTCGCAATACGGCTTCGCGCCGGGCGAATATGTCGAGATCGAGGGCGAGACGGTCGAGATGTCCTTCTGCAGCGAAGGCATGGCGACGGTTCGCGTCACCTCGATGATCACGCTGCGCGCGCCCCAGGGCGGCTGAGAACCGGCTGCGGGCGGCTGAGACGCGGGTCGCCGCGGCCGGCCCGAAGCCACGCTTTCTCAAATCGGGGCGCTCGAGAAGCCGGCTTGCGCCAGGCCGTCCAGCATGAACTGCACGGAAAGCGCGGCAAGGATCACGCCGAACACGCGGCCGACAACGTGGACGCCCGTGCGGCCGAGCAGGCGCTGCAGCCGCGCCGCCAGCAGCATCGAGGCCAGGCACAAGGCGAGGATCGCCAGGATGACGCCGATGACCACCGCCCCGGCCAGCGGATCGCGCGCTTCCGCCATCAGCAGGATCACCGCGCCCATGGCGCCAGGGCCGGCGATCAGCGGCGTCGCCAGCGGGAAGACCGAGATGTCGGTGCTGGTCAGCGCCTCGGCGGCCTCGTCCGGCGTCGTGCTCGTGGCCCCCGAGGCGCGCCCGAAGACCATGTCGATCGCGATCAGCAGAAGCAGGATGCCGCCAGCGATCCTGAGGGCCGGCAGCGAGATGCCGAAGAGGTCCAGCATGGCCTCGCCGAACAGGGCGAAGGCGAGCAGGATACCGGCCGCGATCGCGGCGCCCGTGACTGCCGTCCGGACCCGCTCGCGCGGCGAGAGGCGCGCCGTCAGCGAGGCGAAGATGATGCCGACGTCAAGCGGTCCGATGGTGGCGAAGAGCGTGGCGAGGGCGACGACCGCGGTCTTGGTCAGGTCCTGCACCCTCGCGCCCCACCTCTCAGCCTGCGTCGGCCGCGCTGAGGGCCGCCACATCCGGCAAGCCGGGCGGCACGGGCGCGGCGATCGCCTGCCGAACGAGGCGATATTTGATCTGAGCATCGGCCATGCGCCGGTAGAAGTCCAGCAGCTCGCCCCAGGGGCCCTGGATCTGCCGGAGCGCGCTGAGAAAGGCGACGACGACGCCGATCTCGGTTTCGCCGCGGATCACCATGAAGGCGCCGAGGCCGAGAACGACCACGGTCGCGGCGCGATCGATGACGTACCGCACGAGCTTGAGCAAAGCCTTGAGCGCATTCATCCGCAGGCGCAGCCGATAGCTCGCCCTGATCTCGCCGAGACCTGGGACCAGCGCATTGCGGTGACCCGGCCGAACCGCCTCGATCAGGTCGCGCCCGGCCCGGCGGAGGCGGACGATGCGCTCGGCCGTCAGCAGGTTGATGAAGTGCTGCAGCACCGGCGTGACCACCGCCTCGGCCACCAGCGCGGCGAGGCCGATCGCGGCCAGCGTAGGCTCGGTGTAGAACATGTAGCCGAAAACGCTGACGAGCGTGCCGCCCTGGATCAGCGGCGTGTTGATCGCCTCGGCGGCGAAATCGCCCAGGGGCTCGACCTCCGCGGCCAGCACCGAGGTCACGGCGCCGAGCTCGGATCGCGCCATCCAAGCCGGGCGGCACCGCTGCGCCGAGACGAGCGAGATGCGCAAGATGCGGGTGACGATCTCGACGATCCAGCCCTGCAGGTAGTAGATCGCGCCGCGCAGGGCGGCGCTGGCGACCACCGCGCCGGCCAGGATCGCCGTGAGGGTTATGACGAGATGGATGTCGGAAGCCGGGATGGCGTCGTCGATGATGCGCTGCTGCACCGTCAGCGGCACGACGGCCAGAGGCGGCACGAGCAGGCCAAGGGCGATAGTCGCGACCTGCAGCCTGACGGTCTGGCGCATGACCAGGGAGTAGATCGTCCTTCCACCGTGCCAGTGTCGCGGGCGACGCATGCCCCTCCCCCTCGCGGCTCACGGTTCGCCGCCCGCCGAGACAAATATGTCACCATGGGGTCACAGAAGGGCCGCGCCGCCATTGATCTGGCGCAAAGAACCGGTTCGAGCGCCAGAGCGTCTTTGGATCGCCGGCGGGCGAAGGGCGGGGCCGGGAGAGGGGGAGCGAACTCCGTCAGCGCTCCTCGACCAGGATCTCGCGCTTGCCGACTGCATTGGCGGGGGTGACGACGCCCTGCGTCTCCATCATCTCGACCAGCCGCGCCGCCTTGTTGTAGCCGATGGCGAGCTTGCGCTGGATATAGCTCGTCGAGCACTTGCGGTCGCGGGCGACGATGGCGACGGCGCGGTCATAGAGCTCGTCGTCGCTGTCGCCCGGCTGGGCGAGGCCGAGCTTGAGGTCGACCAGCGCCTGCGCCTCCTCGTCGGCGCCCTCGGTCACGGCGCCGACATAGTCGGGCTTACCGATCGATTTGAGGTGCTGGACGACCTCCTCGACCTCCTCGTCCGAGACGAAGGGGCCGTGCACGCGGCGGATGCGGCCGCCGCCCGCCATGTAGAGCATGTCGCCCTGGCCGAGCAGCTGCTCGGCGCCCTGCTCGCCCAGGATCGTGCGGCTGTCGATCTTCGACGTCACCTGGAATGAGATGCGGGTCGGGAAGTTCGCCTTGATCGTGCCGGTGATGACATCGACCGAGGGGCGCTGCGTCGCCATGATCAGGTGGATGCCGGAGGCGCGCGCCATCTGGGCAAGGCGCTGGATGCAGGCCTCGATCTCCTTGCCGGCGACCATCATCAAATCGGCCATCTCGTCGACGATGACGACGATCAGCGGCATCTCCTCGGGCGCGAAGGTCTCGGTCTCGTAGACCGGCTCGCCCGTGTCGTCGTCAAAGCCCGTCTGCACCGTGCGCGAGAAGGCCTCGCCCCGCTCGAGCGCGTCGCGCACGCGGGCGTTGTAGCCATCGATGTTGCGCACGCCCAGCTTCGACATCTTGCGATAGCGCTCCTCCATCTCGGCGACGACCCATTTGAGGGCGACGATCGCCTTTTTGGGGTCCGTGACGACGGGCGAGAGCAGATGCGGGATGTTGTCGTAGACGCTGAGCTCGAGCATCTTAGGGTCGATCATGATCAGCCGGCACTGCTGCGGGCTGAGCCTGTAGAGCAGCGACAG
This sequence comes from uncultured Alphaproteobacteria bacterium, assembly GCA_963822985.1. Lineage (GTDB taxonomy): Bacteria > Pseudomonadota > Alphaproteobacteria > Rhodobacterales > Rhodobacteraceae > Thermohalobaculum. The sequence goes on from CAWGJU010000013.1 coordinate 97,455, forward strand.
GATCATGGTGTTGATCGCCACCGACTTGCCCGAGCCGGTGGTGCCGGCGATCAGCAGATGCGGCATCTTGGCGAGGTTCACGACGATGGGCGAGCCCGAGATGTCCTTGCCGAGCGCCAAGGCCAGCGGATAGCGGGCGTCGCCGTATTCGGTTGTCTCGAAGAGATCGCGCAGCCAGACGCGCTCGCGCTCGGCGTTCGGCAGCTCGATGCCGATGATCGAGCGCCCCGGCACCGTCGAGACGCGGGCGGCGAGCGCAGACATCGACCGTGCGATGTCGTCGGCCAGCCCGATCACCCGGCTGGCCTTGAGGCCCGGCGCAGGCTCGAGTTCGTAGAGCGTGACGACCGGTCCCGGGCGGACGGCGACGATTTCACCGCGCACGCCATAGTCCTCGAGCACGGTCTCGAGCATGCGCGCGTTCTCTTCCAGCGCCACGTCAGAGGCCTTGTGCCTGACGACCGAGACGGGCTTTTGCAGCAGTGCCAGCGGCGGCGGCGTGTAGGCTTCGGGCTTCTCGATGCCGTCGAGCGCCAGATTCGGTTGCCGCTCGGCCTCGGCTCGGCGGCTCTTGCGCGGGGCGGCCTGGCCGCGCGCGACGGGCGGACGCACGGCGTCCTCAGGGCGCGGGGTGCGCGGCGCGCCCGCCCCGTCGTGGGGTTCGACCCCGGCATCGGTCCCGAGCTCGCGCTCGACGCCCGTCAGCCGGTCGAACACGGCGCGCAGCGTCCGGCGGCCGGGAGCGTCGCCCGCCTGGTCCTCGTCGCCATGCCATTCCGCCGGCACGTGGTCGACGTCGTCGCGCACTGGCGAAGCCGGACCGCCGCCGCGCGCTGCGCCACGCTGCGCCGGCGCCGCTCCGCGCGAGGCGAAGCGCGGCATCGCCAGCTCCGGGATGGCCGCCATGCGCGCGCGCCAGCCCTGCGTCGGCTCGGCGGGCGGCAGCGTCTCGGAGCGCGGCCGGCTCAGCCGCTCGCGCGTCCAGTCGCGGCCGGCGACGAGGGCGCGCCGCCCGAGCGCGGCCGACGATCGCGCGCCGGCGCCCGCGACCGTCGCCAGCGAGCGCGCGAGCCATCGGCCGATCACCCCTGTCTCGTCCACGGTGAAGCCCGTCGCCGCGGCGCCAAGCCCCAGTACGGCCGCGCCGAGCGCCAGCGTCAGCACCTGCGAGCCCGCCAGCGCGCTCATCGGCACGAGTTCCAGCAGCGCCCGCGCCCCGGCATCGCCGAGGGTTCCGCCAAGCCCGGTGCCGGCGAGCGGCCAGTCAGGATAGACGGCGTGTGTCGAGGCGAAAACGGGCGCCAGCACCAGCGCGGGCAGGGCAAACAGCGAGCGCGCCCAGATCCGCTCCTCGCCGATGTGCAGCAGGAAGCGGACGGACCAGACGGCGAGGAAGAGCACCAGCGCCCAGGCGCCGAGGCCGATATAGCGGATGGCAATGTCGGCGACCATGGCGCCGGGCTCGCCCATCCAGTTCGCCGGCGGCTGGCCGGTGGCGCTGAAGGGGCTGGGGTCGGCCGCGTCATAGGACCAGAGGCTGGCCACCAGCCCCGCGGCGATCACGCCGAAGCCCAACCCCCAGAGCTCGGAGATGCGCCGCCTGAAGGCGGCCGACATGCGCTCGTCGAGCAGCGGCGTCTTGCCGCCATCGCCAAAGAAAATCGTCATTCCCGATGCCCTCGAACCCGATCCGGTGCGCGGCTTTCGCCGCTTCTTCTGCTTCATGAAAGAACGTCGCGCACGGCCTCGAGGCCGCGGCGGACCTGCGCCGCCGGCGCGACCAGCGCCAGCCGCAGGTAGCGCGCGCCGGGGTCTCCGCCGCCCAGCGCCGGCGAGACCGGGCGCGAGAGGTAGGCGCCCGGCAGCGCGCGCACGCCCGCCTCGCGCCAGAGGCGGACGGCCGCCGCCTCGCCATCGCCGGCGCTTTCCCCGACGTCGAGCCAGAGGAAGAAGCCGGCCTCGGGCGCCATGTAGCCGGGCGCATTGCCCAGGATCTCGTCGGCGACGGCGTATTTCTCGCGATAGAGCGCGCGGTTCGCCTCGACATGCGACTCGTCCGCCCAGACGGCGGCAGCCGCGTGCTGCGCCGGGATCGGCAGCGGCGCGCCGGCATAGGCGCGCAGCTGCAGCAGCCTGGCGCGGCTTTCGGGGCCGGTTGCGGCAAAGCCCGAGCGCAGGCCGGCCAGGTTCGAGCGCTTGGAGAGCGAGTGGAAGCTGACCAGCCGCTCCGGGTCGGCGCCGATCGCCGCCGCCACCTCCAGCGCGCCGACGGGCGCGTTGTCGCGGTAGATCTCGCAATAGCATTCATCGGCAAAGACGACGAAGTCATGCCGCTCGGCCAGGCGCAGCAGCCGCTCCCAATAGCCGCGATCGGCGCAGACGCCCTGCGGATTGGCCGGCGAGCAGATATAGACGACCGTCGTGCGGTCCAGCAGCTCGCGCGGCAGCGCGCCATAGTCCGGCAGGAAGCCGGTCTCCGGCCCGCAGGGCAGGTAGACGGGCTCGGCTCCGGCCGTGACGGCCGCGACCGTGTAGCATTGGTAGAAGGGGTTCGGCAGCAGGACCGCCGGCTTCTGGCCGTTCTTCGCCTCCGGACTGAGCGCCAGGCAGGCGTTGAACAGCCCCTCGCGCGTGCCGTTCAGCGGGAAGATGCTGGTCTCCGGGTCGCGCCAGGACTCGGCCAGGCCATAGCGGCGGGCGAGCCAGTCAGAGATCGCCTGGCGCAGCTCCGGGATGCCTTCGTTCGGCGGATATTTCGACAGCGTCGCGGAATGCTGCAGCATGATCGGGCCGACGAAGTCGGGCACGGGATGCTGCGGCTCGCCCAGCGACATGGCGATTTCCGGCCCGCCCGGGGATATGTCGGCCAAAAGCCGCCGCAGACGCGGGAACGCATACTCCGGCAGATCGCCGTACCGGGCGGGAAACTGCATCTTTGTGCCTCGCGCGGGCATCTGACGCACCCGCTTCAGCCCGGAAGATACCCGGGCGACAGGTTACGGTCCAGTTTCCGGCGTGCCGGGGAAGTCGGAGGGGCACGGCATGTTGCCCCCAAACTTCACTGTGGGCGCAGGGTGCTCGCGTCCGCGGCGCTCCGGGCGTCGCCCGGCCGGCCGAATGGCGCCGGGATGCCGGTCGCCGCCTAGGCCGCCAGCGCCGCCTCGATGGCGCTGCCGATCCGCAGCAGCCGCGCCTCGGCGCGCGGCGGCGCAAACAGCATCAGCCCGCACATCGGCGTGTTGGTGGGGATCGTCAGCGAGCAGAGGCCGAGCAGGTTCGCCAGCCGCGTGTTGCGCAGCGCCATCAGGTTGCGCTCGGCGAAATAGGCCGGATCGTCCAACAGGCGCCGCACCTCGGGCGGCCAGATGGGCGTCGTCGGCATCACGATCAGCCCGTGCTCGTCCATCCGCCGGCACAGCGCTTCCGACAGCCGCGCGAACTCGCGCCGCGCCGCGTCGTCCTTGGCCGCATCGGCGCCCTTGCCCTGGCGAAAGCGCTCCTCGATGCGGGTGTACATGACGCCGGGGTTGGCCTCGATCAGCTCGCCCCACGCGGCCCAGGCCTCCGACGTCACCACGGGGCTGAGCTCGCGCATCGCCCGCACGACGCCGTCGAACTCGGGCACCTCGCCCCGCGAAACGCGCGCGCCTGCGCGGCCGAGATGCTCGACGGCGACGTCGAAGGCCGGGGCGATGCCGTCGTCGCAGCCGTCGAGCACCAGCGTCTCGGCGATGTGCAGCCGCTCGTCGCCGAGGGCCCCGCCGGACAGGTCGGGCGGGGCGGTGTCGGCGAGGATGCCGAGGAGCAGCGCGGCGTCCTCCACCGTGCGGCAGAGCGGGCCGACGGTGTCGAGTCCCGGCGAGAGCGCCAGCACGCCCTCGAGCGGGATCAGCCCGGCCGTGGTCTTTAGCCCGACGAGGTCGTTCCAGCCCGCCGGGATCCGCACCGAGCCGCCAGTGTCCGAGCCGATGCCGGCGGCGGCAAGGCCCAGCCGCGTCGAAACCGCAGCACCCGAGCTCGAGCCGCCCGGCGCGCGGTCGGGCTCGATGGCGTTCGGCGGCGTGCCCGTCATCGGGTTCACGCCCAGGCCCGAGAAGGCGAGTTCCGAAGTGTGCGTCTTGCCGAGGCAGACCGTGCCGGCGGCCGTCGCGCGGCGCAGCACCAGGGCGTCGGCCTCCGGCACTCGGCCGGCGAGCAGGCGCGTGCCGCCCTCGGTCGCCAGGCCGGCCGTGTCGAACAGGTCCTTCCACGAGATCGGCACCCCGTCGAGCGGCCCGGCGCGATCGCCGGCCCTGGCCCGCGCCGCCGCGGCCTGGGCCTCGGCCCTGGCGCGCTGGGGCGTCGTGCGGGCGTAGATCGCGTCGCGCGACGGATGCCGTTCGATGGCCTCGAGGAAGGCCTCGGTCAGCTCGACCGGATCGATTCGGCGCTCGCCGATGCCGCGGCCGAGCTCCTCGGCCGATCGCTGCAGCCAATCCATCTTTTCCCTCCCCAATGCCTCGGCCCATGCACCGCCCATGCCCTGGCCGGTGGACAATCGCGGGAGGTGCACCAATAGTAAAGCCCGTGGCGGATCGGTTCGATACGGTCGTTCTCGGCGGCGGGCTGGTCGGCTCGGCGCTGGCGCTCGCGCTGGCGCGGCATGGGATCGAGTCGGCGCTGCTCGACCCGCTGCCGGCGGAGGTGCGCGCCGATCCCGAATTCGACGGCCGCGCCTATGCGGTGGCGCCCGGCTCGGCCAACCTGCTGCGCGCGCTCGGCATCTGGGACGGGGTGGGACGCCATGCCGAGCCCGTCCGGCGGATCAGCGTCGCCGACCGGGCGGACGGCCCGCTGCCGGCGGCGGCGCTGCATTTCGACCCGGCCGAGGGCGACCAGGAGACGCTTGGCTGGATCCTCGAGGACCGTTTCCTACGCGGCGCCCTGCTGCGCGCCGTGGCGAATGCGCCCGGGATCGAGCACCGCGCGCCGGCCCGGTCGGATGCCGTGCGGCTGGCGCCCACAGGGGCCGAGGTCGACCTCGCTGGCGAGACGCTGCGCTCGGCGCTGGTCCTCGCCTGCGACGGCCGGCGCTCGGCCACGGCGCGGGCCGCCGGGATTGGTTATCTATCCTGGGATTATCCGCAGACGGGCCTCGTCTGCGCCATCGAGCACGAGCGGCCGCATGGCGGCGAGGCGCACCAGGCGTTCTTCGCCGGCGGGCCGTTCGCGCAGCTGCCGCTGCCGGGCAACCGCTCCTCGATCGTCTGGTCCGAGGCCAAGGCGCGCGCCGACGAGATCGCGGCGCTGGACGACGCGGCCTACACGGCCGAGATCGCGCGCCGGCTGGGCGGGCGGCTCGGCGAGGTGCGGCTGGCGGGCCGGCGCTGGGCCTATCCGCTGGGGCTCGCGCTCGCCACCTGCTATGCTAGGCCGCGTCTCGCGGTCGCCGGCGACGCGGCGCATGGCGTCCATCCGATCGCCGGCCAGGGGCTGAACATGGGACTGCGCGACGTCGCCGCCTTGACCGAAGTGCTGGTCGAGGCGGCGCGGCGCGGCGAAGACATCGGCGCGCTCGACGTGCTGCGCCGCTACGAGCGCTGGCGGCGCTTCGATGCGACGGCGATGACGCTGGGGATGGACGGACTGAACCGACTGTTCTCGACCGGCGTGGGGCCCGCGCAGGCGCTGCGCAATGCCGGGCTGCACATGGTCGCGCGCCTCGCCCCCGCCCGGCGCTTCTTCATGTCCGAGGCGGCGGGTCTTTCGGGCGACGTGCCGCGGCTGCTGTCCGGCCAGACGATCTGACTAGCTTCCGCCGCGAAACGCCGCCTCGACCTCGTCGAGCAGCAGCCGCTCCTGCCCCGCATAGCGGGGCGAGAAGTGGAACGGCTCGACGCGGGCCACGCCGGCCAGCCGGGCCAGTTCTCCCGCTTGCGCCGCCGTCAAGTGCGCGCGGGCGGCTGCGAGGGCGGCATCGGCCTGCACGAACACCGCCTCGATGAAGAGGGTGTCGGCGCCGCGCGCCAGCTCGACGATGCGCTCGCGGTTGCCGGCCGTGTTCGCCGCATCCGTCACATAGGCGACCTTCTGCCCGGGCGTGATCGAGGCCACCTCGCGCAGCGACCCGAGCGGGACGGTCTCGTTCTCTCCCGAGGCCCGCCGCACCTCGATGGGCGTGTCTGGCGGCGCCTTGTCGAAGATGGCCGCCTTGAACCGGTTCAGCCACGGCCCTGTGGCAAGCCCGCGCTCTTCCAGCCGATTGCGCCAGACATTCACATGCTCCGGCTCCTGCAGCGCGAAGGCCAGGCAGGGCGTCTGGTGCTCGAGCTCGGCGCAGCTGACCGAGAGCGACGATTCCTCCCGCAGCAGCCCCCCGGAGGCCGCGGAGCCCTCGACCGGCTCGCGCGCGAAGCGGCGCGTCAGCCGAAAGCGCGCGCAGCGCTCCTGTCCCTCGCCCGCCACCTCGGTGGCGATGAACACCAGGTCCGCATCGTAGCGGTCGGCGAGGTTCCAAGTATAGCCGTTCAGCTTGGCCTCGACCCGGTCGATGAAGCCGGTCGGGCCATAGAGCCGCACCTCCTTTGCGCGCCCGACCAGCAGGCGCAGCAACCGGTCGAAGCCGACAAAGTGGTCGATATGCGCGTGCGAGACAAAGACATCCGTCAGCCGCAGCACGGCGCGCGCCGGCAGCAGGGCGATGTCGCCGAGGTCGAACAGGATCGCCCGGCGCTCCAGCAGGAAGTCGACGAAGACGCCCGGATCGCCGAAGCGGTCGTTGACGAGCGAAGGGTAGAAGCGGGGCCGCATCGCCCCCGGTCAACCCTCGGCCGGACCGACCACGAAGATGTGCAGCGCCACCGGGCCGTGCGCGCCCAGCTGCAGCGTCTGACCGATATCGGCGCTGCGCGAGGGGCCGGTGACGAAGTTCGTCGTGCGCGGGGTCAGCCCGCGCTTGCGCCACGCGGCCCAGAGCTCCTCATAGCCGCCGACGATGTCGCTCGCGTGCACGACGGCGAAGTTCGTCTCGCCGAGGAAGTTCAGCGTCACGGGGTTCTCCGGGCCCGAGGCGAAGACCAGCGAACCCGTCTCGGCCATGCCGAACTCGGCGCGAGTCATGGTGGCGGGCTCCTCAAGGCGGCCCGGCCCGGTCGTGTGCTCGAGCCCGCCCCAGTCGCGGGCGAAGAGCGGGTCGGCGCCCGTCCGGATCGCCGCCGGCAGGTTGCGCCGGCGCAGCTCCTCGGCCAGCGCCGCGGGCAGCTCGTCCGTCGAGGCGATGCGCGAGACGGTCGCGTCGACCGCGCGCGCCTTGGCCATGAACTGCTCGACCGCGACCTCTCCGCCGGCCGTCGCGAGCCGCGGCGTCAGGCGCGGCGGGGCGCCCACGCCGGTGGCCGAGCGCCGAACCTTGGCGAGGATGCGGTCGCGCGCGCTCATTCACTCGTCCTGGCGAGCAGGGCGACCAGGCAGACGAAGACATAGCCGATCAGCGCCATGTCAGCGATCGTCTTCCATTGTGGGTCAATGTCGAGCCGGCGAACCAAGACGACCAGCAGGAACGGGGCGAGCCAGAGCGTGCCCTCCATTGAGCGCTCACCGGCCCGGCGCCTTTCGGGCCGCCCGCCGCGACGACCATTGCGCCTGGAAGGTGCCGCCCTCGGGCGCCGGAAAGTCGCGGTGGTCGGTCCAGCCCTGCCCCATGGGCAGGCGGCGGATGCGGCCCCCGCGCGCCATCAGCCGCAGTGCGCGCGCGCCGAGGCCCGACGCCAGGCGATAGGCCCAGGGCGTGCCCGCCATGGTCCGCCAGAGGCCAAGCCCCCAGCGGGCGGCGGATGGCGTCAGCCGCTTCTCGAACTCGCGCTCGCGCCAGTGCCGCATCATCTTGGGCAGCGGGATGCGCATCGGGCACACCTCCTCGCAGCGCCCGCAGAAGGTCGAGGCGTTCGGCAGCTGCCCGCCCTCCTCGACGCCGATCAGGCTGGGCGTCAGCACGGCGCCCATCGGCCCGGGATAGACCCAGCCATAAGCGTGCCCGCCGACGGCCTTGTAGACCGGGCAATGGTTCATGCAGGCGCCGCAGCGGATGCAGCGCAGCATGTCCTGGAACTCGGTCCCCAGCATGTTCGACCGGCCGTTGTCGAGCAGCACGACATGGTACTGCTCCGGCCCGTCCGGGTCCTCGGCGCGGCGCGGGCCCGCGGAGAAGGTCGTGTAGACCGACATCTCCTGCCCGGTGGCCGAACGGGCCAGCACGCGCAGCACGGTGGCGGCGTCCTCCAGCGTCGGCACGATCTTCTCGATCGAGGCCATGACGATGTGAACCCTGGGCAGCGACTGGGAAAGGTCGCCATTGCCCTCGTTGGTGACGATCACCGACTGGCCGGTCTCGGCGACGAGCATGTTGGCGCCGGTGATGCCGACCTCGGCCTCGAAATACTTCTGGCGCAGCACGGTGCGCGCCTCGGTCAGCATCGAGTTCGAGCGCCAGCCGCCGCTTCGGGTCGAGATGCGTGTGCCGCTCGCGGAAGAGCTGGTCGATCTCGTCGAGCGTGACGTGGATCGCCGGGGCGATGATGTGGCTGGGGATCTCGCCCCGCAGCTGGACGATGTATTCGCCGAGGTCGGTCTCGACAGGGGTGATCCCGTGCTCGGCCAGGTAGTCGTTGATCCGGCACTCCTCCGAGATCAGCGTCTTGCCCTTGTTCACCGTCTTGGCGCCGACCGACCGGCAGATCTCGAGCACGATGCGCTGCGCATCCTCGGCCGTCTCGGCCCAGTGCACCTTCCCGCCGGCCTCGGTGACCTTGGCCTCGTAGGCCTCGAGATACTGGGCGAGGTTGGCGAGTACGTGGTTCTTGAGGTCGCGCGCCGAGTCTCGCAGCGCGTCGAACTCGGGCAGCGCCGCGCGCGCCTCGGCCCGCCGGCGGATGAAGCCGCCCTGCGCCGCGCCCATCGCCGCCTGGATGTTGCGATCGGCCAGCGCGGTGCGCGCGTTCTGCTTGAAGCGGTGGCTGGTGGGCGCGTGCGCGGTCATTGTCTTCTCATGCTTCACCGATCGCGGGCGTGTCGGTTCGGCCGGCGAGAACCTCCACGACGTGCCGGGCGCGAACGGGCTTGCCCTCGCGCGACAGCTTGCCCGCCATGTTGAGGAGGCAGCCGAGGTCGCCCGCCAGCACCAGCCCGGCACCGGTGCCGGCGATGTCCTCGGCCTTGTCGGCCACCATCTTGTTCGAGATGTCCGGGAACTTGACGCAGAAGGTGCCGCCAAAGCCGCAGCAGACCTCCGGCTCCTTCATCTCGAAAAGCTCGAGCCCCTCGACCGTCGCCAGCAGCCGCCGCGGTTGCGCCTTGATGCCGAGCGAGCGCAAGCCCGAGCAGGAGTCGTGATAGGTCGCGCGGGTGGAGAGCTGGGCGTCGACCCGCTCGACGCCCAGAACGTCGCTCAGGAATGAGACGATCTCGTGGGTTTGCGCCGCGAGGCGCTCGGCGCGGGGCCCCCAATCAGGGTCGCCCGAGAGCAGCCTGGGATAGTCCTTGATCACCGTCGCGGCGCAGGAGCCGGAGGGCACCACGACATAGTCGTGTCCCTCGAGCGCCGCGATCATCCGGCGCGCCAGGCGACGCGCGCCCTCGCGGTCGCCAGAGTTGAAGTTCGGCTGCCCGCAGCAGGTCTGCGCCGGGACCGAGACCCGGCACCCCGCATCCTCGAGCAGCTTGACGGAAGCGAAGCCGACCGACGGCCGGATCATGTCGACGAGACAGGTGACCATCAGCGCCACGCTGGGCGCGTCATCTGGCACTCTGTCGGACATGAAAACTCCTCGGCGGCTTGACCTCCGAGCATAGAGCGGAGTGCGCGGGGCGCAATATGAGAGCGCTCAGCGCCGGCGGATTTTGCCGGCAAGGCGCGCCTCGAAGCGCGCCACCTCGACGATCACGCGCTCGTGCCGGCCCTCGCCGATCAGGTCGGCCTCGTCGCGGGCGCGGACGAGGAAGCTCAGCTTGCGGCCGTCGATCGCGACCAGCTCGGCCTCGGCCGTCACCGTCATGCCGATCGGGGTCGCCGCGACGTGGCTGACGTCGAGATGCGTGCCGAGCGACTGGTGGCCGGGGTCGAGCGCATGCTCGACGCAGGCGAGCGCCGCCTCCTCCATCAGCGTGATCATCACGGGCGTGCCCAGCACCGGCACGCGGCCGCTGCCGATCCTGGGCGCGGTGTCGTTGGTGCCGACCACCAGCGACGCCTCGCCGCACATCCCCGGCCTTAGCCTGTCCGACATGCCCGTCCTCGCGTATGAGCCCGCCGCCTGATAGCAGAACCGACGCCGCCGCGGCAAAGCGCGGCTCGCCGCAGCCGGCCCGCCCCTGCGACGGCGCCGCGAGACGGGCCGCTTGCATTCCCGGCCGTTCTGCGGCAGAGAGCGCCGCTTGCGGCGCTTACACCCCTGGAGGATCGCCGCGCATCAACTCTATGGAGCGTGCAATGGCCTCGACCATCGAACTCGAAGCCACGGCGCGTCCCGGCACGGGCAAAGGGGCTGCCCGGCAGGCGCGTCGTGATGGATTTGTCCCCGGTGTCGTTTACGGCGGCAACGAGGAACCCCAGCCGATCAACATTCGCCACAACGTCCTTTTAAAGGCGCTGAAGGCGGGTCACTTCACGTCGACGCTGATCAAGCTCGACGTCGACGGCAAGCCCCAGACCGTCATTTGCCGCGGTGTGCAGCGCGACGTGGTCAAGGACCTGCCGACGCATGCCGACTTCCTGCGGCTGTCCGAGCGCTCGCGCGTCGAACTGCGGATCCCGGTGCACTTCGTCAACCATGCGGACTCGCCCGGCATCAAGCGCGGCGGCGTGCTGACCGTGGTGCGCTCGGATGTCGAGCTGAAGGTCGTGGCCTCGAACATCCCCGACGAGGTTATCGCCGACCTGGCCGGGCTCGACGTCAACGACGTGATCCGCATCTCGGACATCAAGCTGCCCGAGGGCGCCTCGCCCGTGATCACTGACCGCGACTTCATGATCGCCAACATCTCGGCGCCGACGGCGCTGCGCGCCGAGGGCGCCGAGGAAGAGGAGGCGACCCCTGCCGCAGAGGCGGACGAGGAAGACTGACGCCGTCCGCCCGGTGCGGCTTGCGCCGGGCGTTGACGCCCCCTGACCGCGGGCACCGGCGCTGGCGCCTATTCCAGATGCTCGGCGCCGGCGACGCTGGGATGCGTGCGCAGCAGCAGCACCGCGAGGACCGCCGCGACCACCGGGATGACGGCCAGAGCCCAGAGCATCCCAGCCGGGTTCCCCCAGGCATCGATCGCGAAAGAGACGGGCAGCGGTCCAAGCGAGGCGGCGAAGACGCCGACCATCTGGCCTGTCCCCTGAATGCGGCCCAAATGCTTGCGGCCGAAATAGCGTGGCCAGATATAGCCGAACATCGTCATTGAAAGGGCATTGTTCAGCCCGAAGACGATGCCATAGACGACCAGCGCCGGCACGTTGTCGACGAAGGTCACAGCGACCAGCGCGGTCGCCTGCACCACCAGCCCCGCGGCGAAGACAAAGCGCGTGCGAAAGTGGTCGAAGGCGCGCCCGACCAGCGGCATCATGAAGACCATGCTGACGGCGGCGATGGTAAAGGCGCTGGTCGCCCAGGCCGGGTCCAACCCCTGCATCGTCATGACGGTGACGTTGTGGAAATGCAGCGTGGTCACGAGGCCCGCCATCGAGGCCCAGCCGAGCGCGAGAATGTAGAACGTTCGGTCGCGCAGCGCCTCGGCCAGCGTGGCCCCGGTCAGTTCCGTCTTCTGCCCCGCCTCGTCCAGCGGCTCGGCGGCGTTATCGGGGCGCAGCCCCAGATCCTCGGGCTTATCCTGCACCAGCAGCACCAGCACAGGGATCATCAGAACCCAGGTGACGAGGCCGAGCCCGATCCACGCCTCGCGCCAGCCGAACGCCTCGATCAGCCAGCGACCGAGCTGCGGGTGCACCGCCATCGAGGCCGAGAAGCCCAGCGCCATCAGGCTCATGGCAAAGCCGCGCCTGACCGAGAACCATTGCGCGACCAGATTGGCCGAGCCGAGCATCATCGAGCCCTGGCCGAGAAAGCGCAGCAAGCCGAAGCCCACGACGAGCCAGATCATGTTCGCCGCCGCCCCGAAGAACAGGCAGGCCAGGCCCAGGGCTATGACGATCCCGAGCAGGCTCAGGCGCGGACCGAACCGGTCGACCTTCTTGCCGACATAGGGCAGCAGGAAGGCCGCGCCGACGGTCGCCAGCGCATAGGCCAGCGCGATGCTGGTGACCGAGATGCCCAGATCCTGGCTGATCGGGCCGACGAAAACGCTGAAGGTGTGCGACTGGCCCGGTCCGCTGGCGAAGATGCCCAAGCCGGCGACCAGCACCATGACCCAGCCATAAAAGACGCGGGCGTTCAGCCCCACGGCAAGCGACGTTCTCGAATTCTGCAGCACTGCGATCCTCGGAAAACCTTTGGCGCGATCCCGTGGCGGATTTCGCGGGGTCGCGCGCCCGATGCTATTGCCGGGCGGCGCGGACAAGTCGATGCAGGGCGCGTCCGATCGGGGAATTATCAGGGAGGTGGTCATGGGCCTGCGGATCGAGGGCGCGCGGATTCTGGTGGCTGGCGGGGGATCGCTCGTCGGCTCGCACCTCGCGGCGGCGCTGCTGGCGCGCGGGGTCGGCGAGATCATCGTCTACGACCCGATCGCCTTCGACGTCGAGGATGCGCTGGGAGAGCTCAAGGCCGACCCGCGCGTGCGCCTGGTGCGCGGCGACCTGATGAAGCTGCACCAGGTCATCGAGCACATGGAGGGTATCGACGGCGCGGTGAACCTGGCCGCGTACATGACGCTCGGCCTCTCGCGGACGCCGATCGACGCCATCGACGTCAACGTCCGCGGGCACGCGAATTTCCTCGAGGCCGCCCGCATCAGGGGCGTGCGCAAGATCGTCTTCGCCTCGTCGAACGCCGTCTATGGCTATGGCATCGGCGGCGGCATCCTCGAGGACGAGCCGCACCACAATGCCGGCATCCCGGCCCCCGCCGCTGCCTACGGCGCCACCAAGATCCTGGGCGAGCAGCTCTGCCGCATCTGGTACCAGAAGCACGGGCTCGACTATGTCGTGCTGCGCTTCTCGACCGTCTACGGCGAGAACCAGCACTACCGGGCGGCAAACGCGCTCTACATCATCGAGACTTGGGACAGGCTGCGGCGCGGCGAGCGCCCGCAGCTGTTTGGCGACGGGTCCGAGGCCAAGGACTTCGTCTATGCCGGCGACGTGGCGCGCGCGATCTGCCTGGCGCTGGAGTCCGAAGCGACCGACGTGGCGTTGAACACATCGGGCGGCCGGCCGATCTCGACCAGGGAGCTCGTGGCGCTGGTCAGCAGTATCGCCGAATCGGATCTCGAGCCCGACTACATCGCCGATGACGGCCGGGTGCGGCTGCCGACCGGCGCCGGCCTGCACTTCGTCAACGCCAAGGCGAAGGAGGTGCTGGGCTGGCAGCCGGAGATGGCGCTGGAAGATGGCATCCGCCGGCTCGTCGCCGACCACGAGCGCCGCAAGGCCCGCAACCGAGGGACCGAGGACGAGCGGTGAGCGGTGAGGCGGTGAGCTGCGAACCGGCTGCCGCCTGCGCGCTCGGCAAGGCGCCCGCGCTCGGCCGCGTCCTCTCGGCTGGCCCAATGCGGGCTGCGGCGCTATGGAGGGCACAGCCAAATGCCGCCGGGACGCCCAATGCTGAAGACCCGCATCATTCCCTGCCTCGACGTCAAGGACGGGCGCACCGTCAAGGGCGTAAACTTCGTCGACCTGGTCGACGCCGGCGACCCGGTTGAACAAGCCCGCGCCTATGACGAGGCGGGCGCGGACGAGCTCTGCTTCCTCGACATCACGGCCAGCCACGAGGATCGCGGCACGCTGCTCGACGTGGTCCGGCGCACGGCCGAGCAGTGCTTCATGCCGCTGACCGTCGGCGGTGGCGTCCGCAGGCTCGAGGACATCCGGCAGCTGCTGTTGGCCGGTGCGGACAAGGTCTCGATCAATACCGCGGCCGTGCGCGACCCGGATTTCGTCGCGGCCGCCTCGGCGAAGTTCGGCGCGCAGTGCATCGTCGTCGCCATCGACGCCAAAACGGCCGGGCCGGGATCCTACGAAATCTTCACGCATGGCGGCCGGCAGCCGACCGGCATCGACGCCGTGGCCTTCGCCCGCGCTATGCAGGCCCGCGGGGCGGGCGAGATCCTGTTGACCTCGATGGACCGCGACGGAACGCGCGCGGGCTTCGATCTTGGCCTGACGCGGGCCGTGGCCGAGGCCGTCGAGATCCCCGTAATCGCCTCGGGCGGGGTGGGCACGCTCGACCATCTGGTCGAGGGCGTGACCGAGGGGCGCGCCTCGGCCGTGCTGGCGGCGTCCATCTTCCATTTCGGCCAGCACTCGATCGCCGAGGCCAAGGCGCACATGGCGCGCGCCGGGATACCGGTGCGGCCATGAGCGCCGAGGTGTTGCACCGGCTCGCGGCCACCATCGCGGCGCGACGCGGTGCCGACCCGTCCAGCTCGCACTCCGCCCGGCTGCTGGCGAAGGGACCGGCGAAATGCGCCCAGAAGTTCGGCGAGGAGGCCGTCGAGGCGGTGATCGAGGCGGCGCGCGGCGACCGCGAGGCGCTGATCCGCGAAAGTGCCGATGTTCTCTATCACCTGCTGGTGATGCTGATGGCGCGGGATGTCCGGCTCGACGACGTGCTGGACGAACTCGCGCGCCGCGAGGGGGTCTCCGGCATCGACGAGAAGGCGGGCCGGCCGTCAGAGTGACGGCGGCGCTCAAGGTCGGCGGTCAGTCCCCAGATGCCGCGCGATGAAGGCGCCGGCATGCGCGATCGTCTCGTCGGCCTCTTCGATCAGGCCCCTGAAGATCGGCCAGGCGTGCGGCAGCCCGCGCCAGAGCTCGAGCCGGACGTCGCCGCCCGCGCGCCGCAGGGCCTCGGCCAGCGCGATCGCCTCATCCACCAGGATCTCGCTGCGGCTCGCGGTGATCAGCGTCGGCGGCGGATCGCGCCATGCGCCGAACAGCGGCGAGGCGAACGGGTCGGCGGGATCGTGGTCGCCCAGATAGAATTGCACCACCTCGTCCATGCGGCTCGCCGGCAGCATGACATCGCGCCCGGCGTTTCGCTGCAGGCTGGGCTGGCGCGCCGTCAGATCGACCCAGGGTGAGAAGCCGACGAGGCAGGCGGGCGGCGGCAGCCCTGCAGCAGCCGCGCGAAGGGCCAGCGCAAAGACGAGGCCGCCGCCAGCCGAATCGCCAACAACGGCGATCGCGTCCGGCTCTTGGCCGTTCGCAAGAAGATGACGGTACACGGAGAGCGCGTCGTCGAGCGCCGCCGGAAACTGGTGCTCCGGCGCCAGCCGATAGTCGGGCAGGACGCAGCGAACGCCCGCGGCGCCCGACAGCGCAGCGCCGAGATGGCGGTGTGTCCGGGCCGAACCCGCGATGTAGGCGCCGCCATGCAGATAGAGGATGACCTTGGTCGAATCCGGCCGGCCGCAGCTCGCCCAGGTGACGGACACGGTTGTCTCCGCCTCGGCCGAGGAGGCCTCGGACCCTGAACGGACCGTGTCCGAGGCGAAGACCGCATCTTCGGGCGTGACGAAGAAGCGGCCCGCATCGCGCTCGAGCTGCCGACGCAGGATCAACGGGTCCCGCATGCGCTTGAGCGGCTGCTTCGCCGTCAGCCGCAGCCAGAGGTTCAGGCCCCAGAGCCTGAGGCCCCGAACTCCAAGCGCCACTGCTCTCAGCCCCCGCGGCGGCGCTCGATCGCCTCCCAGATCAACGCGGCGACGTTCACGCCATCGAAGCGCTCGAGCTCCTGGATCCCGGTGGGCGAGGTGACGTTGATCTCGGTCAGGCTTTGGCCGATGACGTCGATGCCGGTGAAGATCAGCCCGCGTTCGCGCAGCACGGGGGCAAGGCGGGCGCAGATCTCGTGATCGCGCTCGGTCATGGCCACCTTTTCCGCGCGACCGCCGACATGCATGTTCGACCGCGTCTCACCCGCCAGCGGCACCCGGTTGATCGCCCCCACAGCCTCGCCGTCGACGAGAATGATTCGCTTGTCGCCCTTCGCCACGTCGGGCACGAACTTCTGGACCATCATCGGCTCGCGGCTGATCTGGCTGAACAGCTCGTGCAGCGCGGCAAGGTTCGAATTGGCTTGCGGCAGCCGGAAGACGCCGGCGCCGCCATTGCCGTAGAGCGGCTTGACGATGATGTCGCCATGCTCGGCGCGGAAGTCGCGGATCGCCTGCAGCGAGCGGGCGACCATAGTGGGCGGCATCAGATCGCGGAATTGCAGGACGAGGATCTTCTCGGGGCAATTGCGCACCCAGAAGGGGTCGTTCACCACCAGGGTCCTGGGGTGGATCATCTCGAGCAGGTGCGTGTTGGTGATGTAGGTCATGTCGAAGGGCGGGTCCTGGCGCAGCAGGACGACGTCGACCTCGGCCAGATCCTGCACCCGCCGCTCGCCCAGCGTGGCGTGGTCGCCTTGGACCGGCCGCACCTCCAGATCGTGCCCGGCGGCGAGCAGCCGGCCGTCCCGCCAGATCAGATCCGGCACGTGGTAGTAGAAGAGCTCGTGCCCGCGCGCCTGCGCCTCGAGCGCCAGCCGGAAGGTGCTGTCGGCGCGGATGTTGACGGACCCGATCGGGTCCATCTGGATGGCGACACGCAGCATGCGTCCTCCGAACGGCGGTCAACTCGCCGCGGGCGCTCCGGCAGCGGATGCCTGGCGGCGCGGGTCGTCGATCGTCAGCACATGGCTGACCACCTTGGCAACCCCCGGCGTCTTGCTGGCATGTCCTATCACGGTGGAGAGCTCCTCGCGCGAGCGGGCGAGCCCGGTCAGGTGAACCACCTTGTCGACTGTTTCGACATTGTAGTTGACCGAGCTGACCTGCGAATCGCCGAGCAGCGCGACGCGCAACTGATTGGAGATCCAGGCATCCTCGAAATAGGCCATTGTCCCGGAGTCCTCGGCGACGGTCAGATCGTCCTCGACCGAGGACACGCCCGGCGTCGCCCAGGCCAGCTCGGTCGCTTTGACCTTGTCGTCCCGCGTCGGCACCGTTCCGGTCAGAAGGACGCGGCCCTCGATGACGTCGACCGAAACGTCGGAGAAGAGGCGGGCCGAATGCCCGAGCAGCCTCTTGTTCAAGCTGAACTCTATGTCCGTGTCGCGCAGCGCGTCCTTGGTCGTGCGTTCCTGCATGACCGACCGCGTCATCACGACCCCGGCCGTGCCGACAGCAACCGGTGCACAGGCCATAAGCGCCGGCGCGCACAGCGCCAGCGGAATCCAAACCGCCTTACGGATCATCGTTCTTTTCCCGCTCGTCCGCCCGCCTGCCGGAGGGCTCCTCTGCCTCAGTGCTCGTCGAAACCGCGGGCGTTCTCGATGATCCGGAGCTGCCCATCCGGCCCGGCAAGGGCGACGTCAAAGCGGCAGACCGGCTCGACACCCGTCTCGTTCTGGACGCGCATGATATAGTGGAGTGCCGCATTCTCCAAGCGCCGCCATTGCCGGGCGGTCACGGGCGCCTCGGCACCGGCGCGGCAGCGCTTCACCTCGACGAATACGGTCTGGCCTGCCTGCTCGAGAACGAGATCGAGCTCGCCCTCCGGCGTGCGCAGGCGGCGGTGGCGGACAGTCGCACCCCTGGCGCTGTAGTGCCGGGCGACCGCCTCCTCGGCGGCCGCGCCGCTCTGCCAGTTCGCACGGCCGTGGCGGCGCGAGGCAGGTGAAGGCGAACGCAGCGGTCCGCAGGGCAGCGGAACCACCTGACGAGGGTCGATCTTCGAATGGAACATGCCCCGACCTCAAGCCCTCAAGTTCTACAAATGTTCTATAGCAGCCAGCCGCCTCCGTCAATCGGCCTCACCGCCCGGCGATCTCCAGCGCCCGAGCGTAGACCCGCCGGCGCGGCAGCCGCAGCCGCTCTGCGACCGTCCCCACGGCCTGCTTCAGCGAAAGCGTCGCCATCGCCTCGACAAGCGCCGCGTCGAGAGCTGCGTCGAGCGCCGCGTCGGGCTCGCCGCCAGCGCCATGCGCGACCGGCACTGGCGGCCCGACGACGATGACCATCTCGCCCTTTGGCGTTCCGGCGGCCGCATAGGCCGCAGCCAGGTCGGCCAACTCGCCCCGGCGTACCTCCTCGAAGCGCTTCGTCAGCTCGCGCGCGACCGCCGCCGCGCGTGCGCCACCCAGCACCTGCGCCATGTCTTCCAGCGTCGCCGCCAGGCGGCGTGGCGACTCGAAGGCCACCAAGGTTGCGCGCAGGTCGGCGAGCTCGGCCAGCGCCTGCCGCCGCGCCGCGCCCTTCGGCGGCAGGAAGCCGACGAAAAGAAAGCGGTCGGTCGGCAGTCCCGAGACGGACAGCGCCGCCAGCAGCGCCGAGGCTCCCGGCACGGCGAACACCTGATGCCCGGCGGATTGGGCCTCTTCGACGAGGCGATAGCCGGGGTCGGCGATGAGCGGCGTCCCCGCATCAGAGGCATAGGCGACGCTCCTGCCCTCCGCCAGCCACCCCATGATCTGCGGACGGCGCGCCCGGCCGTTGCGGTCATGGTAGGCGACCATCGGCCGGCCGGCGAGCGAGAGCCCGTGCATCTCCATCAGAGCCCGCGTCCGCCTCGTGTCCTCGCAGGCGAGCGCATCGGCGCGGCCAAGCACGTCGAGCGCCCGTAAGGTGATGATCCGCCGCATTGCCGATCGGCGTCGCGACGAGGTAGAGTCCCGGCGCAAGTGGCGGGTGCGCTACACCGGTCGGCGGCTCCGGAACGCGGCCGGGTCGCGGCCGTTTACTTTCCCCGCCGTCACTCATACCGTCCCGCCGGTCCGGGGTGCGACCGCATCGGGGCGCGGGCCGCGGGCACCGTAGGCCGAGCGAGAGAGTGCCATGCTGCGACTGTCCCGACTGACCGTACTTTGCGCCATCACCGCCGGCCTCTTCGCCGCAACCGCCTGCGCCCCGATCAATAGCGTGGGTGGCGGCGCGACTCCAGCCAGTGCGCCCGAGGGCCGCGTCGACGTCGCCGAGCCCGTCCTGGTGGCGCTGCTCGCGCCGTCGAGCTCGCCCAATCCGGGGGCCGCTCAGCTGGGGCAGGCGCTCGAGAACGCCGCCCGCATGGCGGCGGCCGACCTGAACGACCCGCTCCTGCGGCTGCAGGTCTACGACACCGGCGGTGATGCCCGCCGGGCCGTCGCTGCCGCCAACCAGGCCGCCGCCGATGGCGCCGAGCTGATCCTCGGGCCGCTCTTTGGCGAAAGCACGCGCGCGATCGCCGGCCCCGCCTCGGCCAACGGGCTCAACGTCATCTCCTTCTCGACCGACAGCAGCGTCGCCGGCGGCCCTGTGTTCCTCTCGGGTTTCCTCCCCGAGATGGCTGCGCGCCGGATCACGGGCTTTGCCCAGTCTCAGGGCTATGGACCGATCGGCGTCCTCTACCCGCAGACGGACTATGGTCGGCTTGCGCTGCGCGGCGCCGAGACGGCGGTAGGCCCCGCCATCGTCGTGCGCACCGCGTATCCGCGAACCAATGAGGACATCCCGCCCGCGACCGGCGAATTCGCGGCCCAGGTCCAGCAGGCCGGCGCCCGCGGCCTGCTGCTCGCCGAAAGCGGACAGGGCCTGCAATATGTCGCGGCGCTGCTCGGCGAAGCCGGCCTCGGCGCGCCGAACCAGCGCTTCCTCGGGCTCGGCGAGTGGGACACGCGATCCACCTTGGAGGCGCCTGCCCTCGCCGGGGGCTGGTTTGCCTCGGCCGATCCGCAGGCGCTGCGCGGCTTCGTCGAGCGCTATCGCGGCCGTTACGGAACCGTGCCGCCGCAGCTGGCGGTGCTCGGCTACGACGCCGTGCAGATCGCCGGACAGCTGCTGGCCGAGGCCAGGCAGACGGGCGCGGCCGACCCATTCGCCCGTGCGGCGATCACCCGGGCGCAGGGCTTCACCGGTGCCGTCGGACCCATCCGCTTTTTCCCCGACGGGCTCGGCGAGCGTGGCATGGCGATCCTCGAGGTCGGAACGGGGGTATTCCAGGTCGTCGACCCCGCTCCTGTCGGGTTCGGAGCGGGCAGCTGACCGTCGCCTCGGGCACGAAGCCGGCCCGGGCGGAGGCTGCAAGCCGCGGCCCCGCTCGCACTTTTGGCGGGCTCGCCCATCTGGTCGACGCGCCGGATCGGCTCGCCGATCTCGGGGCGCTCGCGGCGGACCTCGACCGAATCGCCGCCGAGGCAAACACCGAAGCGCTGCGCCACGAGGCGCTGGAGCTCTTGGCCGACACGCTTGCGCGGGGTCGCGAGCACGTGCGTGCGGCGTTCGCCCAACGCCCAGCGGCCGGCCTGCGCGCCGCGCGCTCAATCGCGCATGTGACGGATGTGGTCGTCGCCGGCGCGGTGCATCTCGCGACCGTTCACCTGCACCCGGCGCCCGTCCGCACCCGGTCCGAACGGCTCGCCGTCGCCGCCGTCGGCGGCTATGGCCGGGGCGAGATGGCGCCCTTCTCGGATGTCGACCTGCTGTTCCTAACGCCCTACAAGCGCACCGCCTGGACCGAGAGCGTGATCGAGAGCGTGCTCTACCTGCTTTGGGATCTGCGCCTGAAGATCGGCCAGTCAGTGCGCTCGAACAATGACTGCCTGCGCCTTGCGCGCGAAGACATGACGATCCGCACGGCGCTCCTCGAGATGCGGTTCATCTGCGGCGACCGCGGGCCATTCGACACGCTCGACGAGCGGCTGTGGAACGAGCTTTTCCTGCGCACCGGCCCCGAATTCGTCGAGGCCAAGATGGCCGAGCGCGATGCCCGGCACGAGCGGCATGGCGGCTCGCGCTACCTGCTCGAGCCGAACGTCAAGGAGTTGAAGGGGGGCCTGCGCGACCTGCAGACGCTGCACTGGATCTCGCGTTATCTCTACCACACGCGATCGGCCTGGGATCTCGTGCGCCTTGGCGTTTTCGAGGAGGACGAGGTGCGCCGCTTCGCCGAGGCCGCCAAGTTCATCTGGGCCGTCCGCTGCCATCTGCACGAACTGGCCGGCCGGCCGCAGGAGCAGCTGACCTTCGACCGCCAGGTCGAGATCGCCGGCCGCATGCGTTATGCCGAGCACGACGGGCGCATGGGCGTCGAGCACTTCATGCACGACTATTTCCGCCACGCGAAGGCGGTCGGCGACCTGACGCGGATCTTTTCGGCGGCGCTCGAGGCGCAGCACGCCAAGTCGACGCCGGCGCTGTCGATGCTGCTGCAGGCGCTCAGCTTCCGCACCTCGCGCGCCGGGGCGGCCGAGCCGTTCACCGTCCAGGGCGGGCGGCTGACCGTGCGCGACGACACAGTTTTTCGCGAGGACCCTGTCAACCTCCTGCGGCTTTTCCGCGAGGCGGCGCGCACCGACGCCCGCATCCACCCGGCCGCGATGCGGCTGATCACGCAGAACCTCGACCTGATCGACGATTGCTTGCGCAACGATCCCGAAGCGAACGCGCTGTTCCTCGAGATGCTCTGCGACCGGCGGCACGCCGAATGGGTGCTGCGCCTGATGAACGAAACCGAGGTGCTGGGGCGGTTCATCCCCGAATTCGGCCGCATCGTCGCCATGATGCAGTTCAACATGTACCACCACTACACGGTGGACGAGCATATCATCCGGACGATCGGCGTGCTGAACCAGATCGAGCGGCTCGAGGCCAGCGAGGAGCACCCCGTGGCCACCGAGATCCTGAAGGGCGAGCTCAACCGCCGGGTGCTCTATGTGGCGCTGCTGCTGCACGACATCGGCAAGGGCGATCCGCGCGACCATTCCGAGGTCGGCGCAGAGGTGGCAGGGCGGCTCTGCCCGCGGCTGGGGCTGACCGAGGCCGAATGCGACACGGTGACATGGCTCGTGCGCCATCACCTGCTGATGTCGGACACCGCCCAGAAGCGCGATATCTCGGACCCGCGAACCGTTGCCGACTTTGCCAAGATCGTGCAGAGTCCGCAGCGGCTGCGCCTGCTGCTGGTGCTGACCGTCTGCGACATACGCGGCGTGGGGCCGGGCGTCTGGAACAACTGGAAGGCCCAGCTCCTGCGCAACCTCTATTGGGACACGCGCGACGTGCTCACGGGCGGCAGCGGCGAGGAGAGCCAGTCCCGCCGCGTCGAGGCGGCGCGCGAGGCGCTGGCCGGCGCACTCGCCGACTGGCCCGAACCAGCGCGTCTGGCCGAGCTCGGACGCCACTACGCGCATTACTGGCTGGGCCTCGACACGGCCACCCACGCCATCTTCGCCGAGTTCGCCCGTGACTCGGCCGGCGCCTCGATGGCGACGCGCTTCCTGCCGGACGAGAGCCGCGATGCGACCAAGGCCTGCCTCTATATGGCGGACCATCCCGGGCTGTTCTCGCGCATGGCGGGCGCCTTTGCGATGGCCGGCGCCGACGTCGTCGATGCGCGCAGCTACACGACGAACGACGGCATGGCGACGTCGGTCTTCTGGATCCAGGATGGCGACGGGCACCCGTTCGAGGCCGAGCGCCTGCCCAAGCTGCGCCGGACCATCGAGCGGACGCTGCGCGGCGAGGTGATCGCCCGCATGGTGCTGAAGGAGCGCGACAGGCCCAAGCGGCGCGAGCGCGACTTCGCCGTGCCGACGCGGCTCGTCTTCGACAACGACGCCTCGGATCTCTACACCGTGATCGAGGTCAACGCGCGCGATCGCCCGGGCCTGCTGCACGATCTGACGCGGACGCTGGCCGCGCTGAACGTCAACATCTTCACGGCGATCATCGCCACCTATGGCGAGCACGCGGTCGACGTGTTCTATGTCAAGGATCTGTTCGGCCTGAAGATCCGATCCAAGGCCAAGATCGCCCAGATCGAGCGCCGGCTGATCACCGCCGTCGAGGGCGGCGCCCGGCCGGCCGAACCCGCGGCGCCGGCAAACACCCGCTAAACCGCCGTCCCGTGAACCTTCACCAGTGACCGCCCGCCCGATCCGATTGCTGCTCGACTTCCTGACGGTCGGCGGCTGGACGCTGGTCAGCCGAGTGCTCGGCTTCGCCCGCGACGTCATGATCGCGGCTTTCCTGGGCGCGGGGCCGGTCGCCGAGGCGTTCTTCGTCGCCTTCCGGCTGCCCAATATGTTCCGCCGCTTCTTCGCCGAGGGCGCGTTTAACATGGCCTTCGTGCCGCTGTTCGCCAAGCGGCTCGAGGCAGAGGGCGAGGTCAGCGCCCGGCGCTTTGCCGAGGAGGCGCAGGCCGTGCTCTTCGCGGCGCTCGTCGTGCTGACGGTGCTCGCCCAGATCGCCATGCCCTGGCTGGTGCTGGCGCTCGCCAGCGGCTTCGAGGGCGAGCAATTCGAGCTTGCGGTACTCTATTCGCGCATCGGGTTCCCCTACATCCTCTTCATCTCGCTGACCGCGCTCTATTCGGGCGTGCTGAACTCGTTCGGCCGCTTCGCCGCTGCGGCCGCCGCGCCGACGCTGCTGAACCTCACCCTGATCGGCGCCATGCTGCTCGCCTGGTGGCTCGGGCTCGACATGGGCCTCTCGCTCACCTGGTCCGAGCTCGTTGCCGGCATCCTCCAGCTCGCGCTGGTCGTCTGGGCGGCGTGGCGCATCGGCATGGCCTTGCCGTTGAAACGGCCGCGGCTGACGCCCGAGGTGCGCCGCCTTGTCCGCATCGGCATTCCGGGCGTGCTGGCCGGCGGGGTGGTGCAGATCAACCTGGTCGTCGGCACGCAGGTCGCGAGCTATTTCGAGGGCGCCGTCGCCTGGCTGTCCTATGCCGACCGGCTCTACCAGCTGCCGCTCGGCGTCGTCGGCGTGGCGATCGGCGTCGTCCTCTTGCCCGAGCTCTCGCGCCGCTTCCGGGCGGGCGACGTGGCCGGCACGCGCGAGGCGCTGAACCGCGCCGCCGAGTTCACGCTTGTGCTGACGCTGCCGGCCGCGATCGCGCTGATGGCCATACCGGAATTGATCTGCCGCGTGCTCTATCAGCGCGGCGCTTTCGACGCGCTGGACACGCAGCAGACGGCGCTGGCACTGGCGGTCTATGCCGCCGGCCTGCCGAGCTTCGTCATGCAGAAAGTGCTGCAGCCCGCCTTCTTCGCGCGGGAGGATACGCGCACGCCGCTCCGCTATGCCGCAATCTCGATGATCCTCAATGTTGGCGGTGGCGGTCGGCCTGGCGCCGGTGATCGGCTTCGTCGCGGCGGCGCTCGGCACGACCGTCGCCGGCTGGGTCAATGCGGGGCTGCTCTGGCGGGGTGTCCGGCGGCTCGACGGAGCGATCGACGCCGATGCCCGGCTCCGCCGCCGGATGCCGCGCATAGCCCTAGCGGCCGCGCTGACCGGCGCTCTCGCGCTCGGCATCGCTCAGGCGGCCGAGACGTACCGCCCCGACCTGCCCATCGTGGCGCTCGCGCTGATCGTGGTCCTCGCGATGGCCGCCTATGCGCTGCTTTCGCTTGCCATCGGCGCCTTTGCGGTGGCGGATATACGCGCGGCCATGCGACGAAAACGGACGTAAGGATGATGCTGCTTCGGATCCTCTTCTTCATGCTCGTCGCCGTCGCGCTGACGGGCTGCACGGGCGTGCGCCTGCCACCGGCCCTGACGGCGACGACCGAGGTAAAGCCGCTGATCCCCGGTTACCAGGACATCCGCGCCTGGGGGGATATCGCGCCGCAGGACGGTGAAGCCCAGCTCGCAACGATCCGCAAACAAATACTGGCCCGGGCGAGGCGGGAAGGCGGCCTGCCGAACGGCGGCGATTATGACGTGCTGGTGCTGTCAGGCGGTGGTTCCGACGGCGCCTATGGGGCGGGCCTGCTGAACGGCTGGACCCGGCATGGAGACCGGCCGGAGTTCCAGCTCGTCACCGGTATCTCGACCGGCGCCTTGATTGCGCCCTTTGCCTTTCTGGGTCCGGAATACGACGACGAGCTCGAGCGCTTCTACACCACCACCCGAACCGAGGATCTCATCGAGCTCAACGTCCTGCGCGCCGTCTTCGGCTGGGCGCTCGGGCTGACGGACATCACCCTGATGCAGGTGACGGTCGACAATGTGCTGACCGACGAAATGATCGCGAACATCGCAGAGGAACACGCCAAGGGGCGCCGGCTGTGGATCGGCACGACCAACCTCGACGCGCAGCGCCCGGTGATCTGGGATATCGGGGCAATCGCCTCGTCGGACCGGCCGAACAAGCGCGAGCTGATCCGCGACATCCTGCTGGCGTCCTCGGCCATTCCCGGGGCCTTGCCACCGGTCCTGTTCACCGTCGAGGTCGACGGCAAGCAGTTCTCCGAGATGCACGTCGATGGCGGCGTGACGCGCCAGCTCTTCGTCTATCCGCGGCAATGGCGCCTCGACGAGCAGCTCGCTCAGCGCGTGCAATACATCAACCTGGGCACGATCTACGTCGTCCGGAACACCAGGCTCGACCCCGTCAACTCACCCGTGCGGCCGAACCTTCTCGACATCACGCAGCGTTCAATCTCGACGCTGATCAAGGCCGCCGGAGTCGCCGACATCCAGGTCATCGAGGATCAGGCCAACCGGGACGGCTGGGCGCTCGAGGTCACCGCGGTGCCGGCCAGCTTCGACCAGGTCGAAAACGAGTTCTTCGACCCGGACTATATGCGTGCCCTGTTCGACGTCGGCTACCAGCGGGCCCTCGCCGGCGATCCATGGGAGACGGTGCTCGGCCCGGGCGGCGTGCGGGTCCGCAGCCCCGAAAGAATGCCGCCCCCGGGATGACGGAGCGCCGAGCGGGCTCAGCCCGTCGCCGACTGGCGCGACGGGGTCCGGCCCTGGCCGATGCGGGCCTCGAGCGCCGCGAGGATCGCCTCGGCGCCCGGCTCGCGCGGCGCCGTCAGGCTGACGCAAAGCATCGCCTGGCTACGGAGGATCAGCCCGTCCGCCAGCGGCCGCAGGTGGTTGGCCCGAAGCGTCGCCCCCGAGGTCGTGATGTCGATGATCGCCTCGGCCGTCAGGTTCTTCGGCCCCGCCTCGGTCGCACCCTGGCTGTCGACAAGGCGATAGTCGGCGACGCCGTGCCGGCGCAGGAACGCGCGAGCAAGGTTGTGGTACTTGGTGGCGATACGCAGCCGCTGGCCGTGCCGGCGGCGGAACTCGTGCGCCGCCTCGTCGAGGTCGTGCATGGTTTCGACATCGACCCAGGCGGCCGGCACGGCGACGACCAGGTCGGCAAAGCCAAAGCCCATGGGCGCGGCCATGCGCACCTCGGCTTCGTGGCCGGGCAGGCGCTCGCGGATCAGGTCCTCGCCGGTCACGCCGAGATGCAGGCGCCCGGCCGCGAGCGCGCGCGGGATCTCTCCCGCGGCCAGCATGACGACCTGAAGCCCATCGATGCCGCGGGCCGACGCCGCGTATTCCCGCTCGTCCCCGTCACGCGAGATCTCGATGCCGCGCTCGGCGAACCAGCGCACGGCGTCGTCGCGCAGCCGCCCCTTGGACGGCAGGCCGAGGAGCAGAGGGCTCACCGCCCCGCTCCCGTCGCCGCGAGCACCGCCTCGGGCCGGATCATGCCGCCGACCGCGGGCACGGGCCGCGCGGCGCCAAGGCGCACCGTCATGGCATCATAGCGCCCGCCGCCCGCCAGCGGCGGGTGGACGGCGCCGCCGGGCGCGCGCAGCTCGAAGACGAAGCCGTCGTAATATTCGAGGTTTCGTCCGAAGGCGGCATCGAAGGCCAACGCCGAGGTCGCGATCCCCTCGGCCTCGAGCGCGGCGAGGCGGGCCTCGAACCGCTCGATCGCCGGGTCGATGCCGACGCCGGCGGCGCGCGCGATGCGTCCAAGCCGCCCGGCCGCCTCCGGCGCCGGGCCCGAGACCGCCAGCACCTCGGCGATCAACTGCGCGTCCGCGGCCGGCATGGGAGGATCCTTCGCCTCGGCGGCGAGCATCCTGGCGCGGGCGACGATCTCCGAAGCGTCGCGGCGGCCGACCGGCTCGCCCGAGGCCAGCATCAGCCCCGCGACCGTGGCCGCCGAGCTCGGCGCCGCCACCGCCTCGATCAGCTCGCTCCGGGCGGGCGTCGGCGCCGGCGGGCGGCAGGCCCGCGCGATCAGCGCCTGGAAGCGGGCCGGGCGCCAGAAATGCCGGCGGAGCGCGGCGCGGCGGGCGGGCGGCATGTCGAGCGCGTCGAGCAGCGCGAAGGGAATCGAAAGATCGCCGATGGTCGCCGCCGGCGTGACGCCGAGCGCCGCCAAACCCCGCCAGAGCAGCGCGAAGACCGCCGCATCGGCCGCCACCGGGTCCGGGTCGCCGAATCGCTCGACGCCCGCCTGGAAGTATTCGACCGGCCGGCCGAGTCCCGGCTCCTGCCGGCGAAAGACCGGCCCCTGATAGCTGTAGGCGGCCTGCCGCTCCCAGCCGTGCTGCCCGTGGTCCAGCGCGACCGGCACGGTGAAATCGGGGCGCAAGGCCAGCTCGTTGTCGCGTTCCGGGTCGTGGATCAGGAAGGCGCGCGCGCGGAGATCCTCGCCATAGAGATCGAGCAGCGTCTCGCCCAAATAGAGGTAAGGCACCGCGACGGGCGCGTGCCCGGCCTCGGCGAAGATCCGACCGAGGGTGCCGAGCGCGCCTTCGAGCGCCTCCAGCGCCGCGCCATGCCGCGGTCGCCCCAGCATCAGCCGGCCCCGGGCGACATGCGGGCCAGCATGCGGCGGACCTGCTCGACCAGATCGGACCGCGGGACGGTCACCTGGGCGGGCTGCGCCTTCCACTCGTCATGCGTCTCGATCTCGGCCGCCAGCCGGGCGCCGAGAGCGAGGTCCTTCAGCGTCACCTGGCCTCCGGCGCGCTCGTCGCCGCCCTCGATGACGGCGACGGGCGCGGCGCGCCGGTCGGCATATTTCAGCTGGCGCGCCATGTTGCCGCCGCCGAGGAAGACTTCCGAACGGATGCCGGCGCGGCGCAGCTCGGCGCACATCGTCTGGTAGCCGGCCATCTGGTCGCGATCCATGACAAGGATCACCACTGGCCCGGCGGCATCCTCCGTGCCGGCCCGGCCGATGGCCGTCAGCGCTGCGAGCAGCCGGTCGACGCCGATCGAGACACCGGTGGCCGGCACCGTCTCGCCGGTGAAGCGCTTAACCAGATCGTCATAGCGCCCGCCGCCCGCCACCGAGCCGAACTGGCGCCGATTGCCAGCCTCGTCGGTGATCTCGAACGTCAGTTCGGCCTCGTAGACCGGCCCAGTATAGTAGCCGAGCCCGCGCACGACCGAGGGATCGATGACCATCCGGTCGGCATAGCCCTGCGCCTCGACCAGCCCGGCGATCGTCTCGAGCTCGGCAAGTCCCTCCGAACCCTGCGCTGATTCGCCGACAACCGCACGAAGATTGCTCAAAGTTTCGGCGTTGCTGCCGCCTCGGGACATTAGAAATCTGATTACCCGATCGGCTACAATTCCAGGCAAATTCATGCCTTCTATAAAGGCCCCGGAGTCGTCTCTTCTGCCATCCGTCAGAAGATCGCGCACCCCTTCCGCTCCGATTTTGTCGAACTTGTCGATTGTCCTCAGAACATCGGCTCCCGAAACTATTATACTCTCTGACAAGTCACGGATATCGGATACGATCTCTGCGCGGAGTTTCTGCGGGGCAGCGCTTTCATCATGCCTGGGTTCATAGCTCAGGGCCGTGTCAAGCACCCCGTTCAGCACCTTGCGGTTGTTGATGCGCACAACGTAATCGCCCCGCGCGATCCCCACCGCCTCGAGCGCGTCGGCCAGCATCATGCAGATCTCGGCGTCCGCCGCGACGGTCGGCGTGCCCACGGTGTCGGCGTCGCACTGATA
The DNA here is from genome assembly GCA_963822985.1 of uncultured Alphaproteobacteria bacterium. Lineage (GTDB taxonomy): Bacteria > Pseudomonadota > Alphaproteobacteria > Rhodobacterales > Rhodobacteraceae > Thermohalobaculum. The sequence goes on from CAWGJU010000013.1 coordinate 126,324, forward strand.
GAATTGGCGAAAGCGCCCGGGTCCCGGCTTCTCGTTCCGCCAGACCGGCCCGACCTGATAGCGCCGATAGGGCGAGGGCAGCTCGCGCCGGTGCTGGGCAAAGACGCGGGCGAGCGGCGCCGTCAGGTCATAGCGCAGTGCCAGCCAGGTCTCGTCCTCGTCCTGCCAGGCGAACACGCCCTCGTTCGGCCGGTCGACATCGGGCAGGAATTTGCCCAGCGCCTCGACCGTCTCGACGGCGGGCGATTCCAGCGGGTCGAAGCCATAAGCGCGATAGACGCCGCAGATCGCGTCCAGCATGCGCTGGCGCGCCACCACCTCGGCGCCGAAATAGTCGCGAAAGCCGCGCGGGGCCTCGGCCCTGGGGCGCGGCGCCTTCTTCAACTTGTTCATGCGCACATCCACTTCGCGGCGGCTGGTAGCCGAGCCTGCCGCAGGGGGCAAGACCGCTGGCCAAGCGTGCGGCGCACCATAGCTTGCAGGCCGATGGAACCGCAGCTCTGCCCGAAAGGTTTTTCCCCGGAAGGTTTTTCCTGCCGGGGGCCAAAAGCATGGGGAGCGAACCATGGCCAGAACAGATGCCGTAACCGACGATCGTGGCCGTCAGGCGACGCGCCCGAGCGAGATTCCCAAGCCGGGCTGGCGCGACATCCTGCTGCGGGTCAAGAACGAGATCTCGAACGACCATGTCTCCATCTCGGCGGCGGGCGTTGCCTTTTACGGGCTGCTCGCGATCTTCCCGGCGCTCGCGGCGCTGATCGGCGTCGCCGGGCTCGTCATGGACCCGTCCACCGTCGAGGACCAGATCCAGCAGGTCGCCGGGATGCTGCCCGAAAACGCCGCCCAGATCGTGCAGGACCAGGCCCGCAAGGTCGCCGAGAACGCGGGGGGCGCGGCCAGCTTCGCGGCCATCGGCGGCATTCTGCTGGCGCTCTACAGCGCCTCGACCGGCATTCGGACGATGATGGAGGCGATGAACATCGCCTATGACGAGGAGGAGAAGCGCGGCTTCGTCAGGCTCTACGCCACCGCGCTGTTGCTGACGCTGGTGCTGATCGTCGGCGTGGTCATTACGCTCGGCGCCATGGTGGTCCTGCCCGCCCTGCTCACCTCGATCGGCCTCGGCGCCGTTTTCGAGGCGGTCCTGACCTATGGCCGCTGGCCCGTGCTGGCGCTGCTGATGATTCTGGGGCTGGCGATCATCTACCGCTATGGCCCGTCGCGCGAGAACGCCCAGTGGCGCTGGATCACCCCGGGCGCGGTCATCGCCACGGTCCTGTGGCTGATCGCGTCGATCCTGTTCTCGATCTATGTGCGCAACTTCGGCAGCTACACCGAGACGTATGGCACGCTCGGCGGCGTCATCATCCTGCTGATGTGGTTCTGGCTCTCGGCCTTCGTGGTGCTGATGGGCGCCGAGCTCAACTCCGAGATGGAGCACCAGACCCAGCGCGACACCACGACCGGGCCCAATCGGCCGATGGGCCAGCGCGGCGCGCGAAAGGCGGATACGGTAGGCCGGACGCCTTGAGCGGGTCGAAGCGGTGGCGCTAGCCGAGCGCCGCCTTCACGCGCGTGCCGACCGCGCCGAAATCCATCCGCCCGGCATGCGCCTCCTTCAGCGCGCCCATCACCTTGCCCATGTCGCGGATCGACGAGGCGTGCGTGTCGTGGATCGCCTTGGCGATGGCGGCCTCGATCTCCCGCTCGTTCATCGGCTTGGGCAGGAACTCGCGGATCACCGCCTGCTCGGCGCGCTCGCGCTCGGCCAGTTCCATGCGGCCGGCCTCGTCATAGGCGCGCGCTGATTCCTCGCGCTGGCGGATCATCTTGGCGAAGAGCGCCCGGACCTCGGCATCGTCGAGCTGGGCCCCGTCGCCATGCGAGCGCTTGGCGATGTCCTGATCCTTCAGCGCCGCCGCCATCAGGCGAAGGGTCGAGACGCGCAGCTGGTTCTTGGCCCGCATGGCGTCCTTGATGGATTCGGCGAGGCGTTCGCGCATGCGCGCTCCGTGGAACAAGCCGCCTTGGTCGGCGGCGCGCGACACTAGCATGGCCCCTCCGGCCGGAGCAACCGCGCGCCCTGCCTGTTTAAGTACTTGTAGGATCATGATTATCCAGATCTGTCCTGCGCTTGACCGAAGGGTAAACCGCCCTTACGTTCCCGCCGGTCGCCGTCGCCCGAGTCTCGGACACGCGGTCGGCCGGGCGGCCTCCGGAGCATTTTCATGGACAGCGATCAAGCGGACATTTTCGCGCGGGGCGGCAGCGCGACGGCGTGCCTCGCGCTGGCCGACGGCACGGTGATCCACGGCCACGGCTTCGGCGCGACGGGCGTCACCGTGGGCGAGCTCTGCTTCAACACCGCGATGACGGGCTATCAGGAGATCATGACCGATCCCTCCTACGCCCAGCAGATCGTCACCTTCACCTTTCCGCACATCGGCAATGTGGGCACCAACCCGGAGGACGATGAAAGCGCCGAGCCGGTCGCTCGCGGCATGGTCGTCAGATGGGACGTGACCGAGCCCGCGAATTGGCGGTCGGCGCAGCACCTCTCGGCCTGGCTCGCCCGGCGCGGGCGGATCGGCATCTCGGGCGTCGACACGCGCCGGCTGACGCGGCGGATCCGCGACCTCGGCATGCCGCACGCGGCCCTGGCGCACGCTGTCGATGGGCGGATCGATACGGACGAGCTGGTCGAGCGCGCCCGGGCGTTCTCCGGCATCGACGGCGCCGACCTCGCCCGCGAAGTCACCTGCCCGCAATCCTACCGCTGGGACGAAATGCGCTGGGCCTGGCCCGAGGGTTATGTCCGCCAGACCGGGCCGCGGCACAAGGTGGTCGCGGTCGACTATGGCGCCAAGCGCACGATCCTGCGTTCGCTCGCCAGCGCCGGCTGCGAGGTGCACGTCCTGCCCGCCAGCGCCACGGCCGAGGAGGTGCTGGCGCACGACCCCGCCGGCGTGTTCCTGACGAACGGCCCGGGCGACCCGGCGGCTACCGGCGATTATGCCGTGCCGATGATCCGCGACGTGCTGCGGACCGGCAAGCCGCTGTTCGGCGTGTGCCTCGGCCACCAGCTCCTGGCCCTCGCGCTTGGCGGGGAGACGAAAAAGATGGCGACCGGCCATCACGGGGCGAACCACCCGGTCAAGGACCTCGAGACCGGCAAGGTCGAGATCACCTCGATGAACCATGGGTTTACCGTGAATGCGGCAACGCTGCCGGAGGGCGTCAAGCAAACGCATGTCTCGCTTTTCGACGGGACCAATTGCGGCATCCGCATGTGGGACCGGCCCGTCTTCTCGGTGCAGTACCACCCCGAGGCGAGCCCGGGGCCGCAGGACAGCTATTATCTTTTCGAGCGCTTTGTCGCCGCTATGGACCGCGCGTAGTCCGTGATGAGCCTGCTGGCGTGAACCTGCGGGCGCAGCCGGATAGCGAGCCGTCCACGATCGCCTGAACGGCATCCTAGCAGGTCTGCGCGCCCCGTAGCCGCGGACGCTCGCCTCATCTCGCCGCCCACCGCTCCGGCGTCAGAACCGTTCGAGCAGGCGCTCGAAATAGTCGAGCTCAAGCTGCGGGCGGCTGGTCTCGGCGGCACGGCGCCGCAACTCGCGCATCAGCTCGCGGGCGCGGTCGATCAGCGCCTGGTCCGGCACCTTGGTCGAGCGGCCGTCCAGCGCGCCATAGCTGGACGTCGGCCGGTCGAAGGGATCGTTGCGCATCTGGTCGCGCCCCTGGCCGCGCCCCTGTCGATCGCCCTGCGCGCTCGCCTCGCCCTGGCCCTGCTGCATGTCTTGCGCCAATGCCTCGGCGCCCTCGTTCAGCCGGTCGAGCGCGTCCATCTGGTCGCGCACCGCGTCCGAGTTCTGGCCGTCCTGCAGGTCGTCGCGTGCCTGGCCCATGGCGCGGGCCGCCTCCTCGAGCGCGCGCGCCGCCTCCTCGCCCCCATTGCCGAGCCCGTTGCGGAGCTGGTCGAGCTGGCGGCGGAGCAACTCCTGCTCGCCGGCCAAGCCGCCCTGGCCCGGGCTCTGACCAAGGCGATCGCCCTCGCCGAATTCGCCCTGGCCCTGTCCCTGCCGCCCATGCTCGTCGCCGCGGCCCTGGCCCTCGCCCCAACCGGGCTGCTGGCCGGGCATCTGACCTTGCTGGCCCTGCTGTCCTTGCTGGCCTTGGCCGAGCTGCTGCTCGCGCCGGCGCTGGCGCAACTCGTCGAAGGTGCGGTCCGAGAGATCGCGCTGGCGCTGGATCATCTCCTGCAGCTCCTGCATCGCCTGCTGGCCGGGGCCCATCTGCGGCTGTCCCTGCATCGCCTGCAGGTTCTCGAGCATCTGCTGGAGCTGCGAGAGCATGTCGCGCGCCTGGTCGCGCAGCCCGCTCTCGGCCTGCTCCTGCAGACGGTCGAGCATCTCCTGCAAATCCTGCTGGCTCAGCATCTGGTTGGGGTCGACCGGCTGCTGCTGCGCGCTGGGGTTCTGCTGCATCTGCTGGGCGAGCTGCTGCAGGTATTGGTCGATGGCGGCGCGAAGCTCGTCGATGGCGCGGCGGATGTCCTCTTCCGTGCCGCTCTCGAGCGCCTCGCGGAGCTGCTCCTGCGCCGTGCGGAGCCGCTCGAGCGCCGAGGAGAGGTCGCCGTCCTCGAGCGCGAGCGCCGCCTCCCACAGCAACTCGACCACCGTGGGGGCCTCGGCCGGCACGGTCTCGGTGCCGACGCCGTGGGCGAGGCGGCGGATGGCGCTGCGCACCGTCAGGAAGATGCCGGGATTGTCGAAGATCTCCTCCGGGCGGCGCGTGACCGCCTGCAGAACGTCGAGCACCCGGCCGGATTCGGCAAAGTCGAGCGCCAGCTCGCGGCGCTGCTCGACCAGCGCGCGGGCCAGCGGATGGCCGAACCGCCGGTCGGGCAGGATGATCTTCACGGGCTCGGTCGCCGTCACCTGGCCGGCACCGTCCTCGGAAAAGAGCCGCAGCACGACCTCGGCGCCCGCCCAGGGGTGCGAGGTGAAGTCGCGGATGGCGCTTTCCTCGACCTCGGTCGAATGCCCGGTGATCGGCAGCGGCAGGCCAAAGCTGATGACCGGCAGCGGCAGGCCGCGCGCAGCCTCCGGGTCATGGCCCTCGGGCGCCATCTCGGCCCAGGCAGCCGTGACGCCGTAATCGTCGCCGGCGCGGAATGCCAGCTCGAGGGCTCGGGTCAGCGTCGCCTGCGGCGCCCCGTCGAGCGCGATCTCGGGCGGCGTGTCCGGGATCATCTCGATCGCCCAGCGGCCGAGCTCGCCGCCTGGACCCGCAACGGCCAGCTCTCCCGAGCCCGAAACCACGCCTGTCGCCTCGGCGAGGCCCCCGCCGAGCGTCTGGAAGCCTCTGATGCCTGCCAGCGCGCCGCCATCGAGCGTCGGCACGTCGCCGGCATCGGTGACGCGAATCGTCAGCTCCGAGCCTTGTGGCACCTTGATGGGGACCGAAGTCGCGGCTCCTGGCGCACGGCGCTCGAGATAGATCGTGCCCATGCCCGTGTAGGCCGGCGGGGTCGCCCAGGCCTCGGCCATCGGCACGGGCTGGCCGGCGACCGGCTGGGCCGCCATCGGCGCGGGGCTCGCGATCGTGGCGATGCGTCCGGTCCAGTCGCCCCCCGTGGCGATCAGCCCTGCGATCAGCAGCGCCGGCGCGAAAAGCCTCAGCGCCCAGCGATCGCGCGACGAAAGGCGCAGATCCGGCCACCCGGCGCGCAAGCGCGCGGCGGCCGCGGCAGCGCGTTCGCGATGCGCCCGCCAGACGGACTCGGTCGGACCCGTGCCGCGCCCGACGGCCAGCTCGTCGTCGAGCGCGGCGAGCGGCCGTCGCGGGTCGCTGGAATCGAGGCGGGCGCGGACGGTCGCGTCATCCGGGCGCCGGAACCGGGCGCCGCCGAGGACCAGGGCCGCGACGAGCGCGAGCGCGAAGAGGCCGAGCAGGATGCGGTGGCCGGTCGGTCCGAAGGCCGCGAAGGCGCCGAGCAGCGCCAGTGCCACCGCGAGGCAGAGCACGACGAAAACCGGCCAGAAGGCGCGCGCTGTGGATTCGGCCCAGAGGCCCCAGCGGGTCAGGGCGAGCTCGCGCCTCAACTGGCGCATCTCGGCCCCGCGCAGCGTTCCGGCCTTGAAAATCCGCATCCGGCCCGTCCTTTCGGTCACTCGGCCCTCACGCAATTCAGGTCGCAGGCATCCAGGGCGGCAGCGTATCACGCGCCAACATCTCGGTATATGTGGGACGCCTGCGGACGGTGGCAAATGCGTCGCCCTTCACCAGCACCTCGGGCACCAGGGGGCGGGCGTTGTACTCGGACGCCATGACGGCGCCGTAGGCGCCGGCCGTGCGGAGGGCGACGAGGTCGCCGGCCTGCAGCGGCGGCAGCGCCCGCTCGCGGGCGAAGGTGTCACCGGTCTCGCAAACGGGGCCGACGACGTCGACGCGGGCCACGGGCGCGCCGGGCGGTGGCTCGTGCGCCGGCACGATGTCGTGCCAGGCGTCGTACATGGCCGGCCGGATCAGGTCGTTCATCGCGGCGTCCAGCACAACGAAATCTCGGCCCTCGCCGGCTTTGCGGTAAATGACGCGCGAGAGCAGCACCCCGGCATTGCCGGCGATCAGCCGGCCGGGCTCGACCTCGATCTCGCAGCCGAGATCGCCGACGGTGCGGCGCACCAGCTCGCCATAGTCGAAGGGCAGCGGCGGCGCCTCATTGGAGCGGGCGTAAGGGATGCCGAGCCCGCCGCCCAGGTCGATCCGGCGGATCGGGTGCCCGTCCGCGCGCAGCTCGCGCGTCAGCGCCGCCAGCTTAGTGAACGCCGCCTCGAACGGGTCGAGCTCGGTCAGCTGGCTGCCGATGTGCAGATCGACACCGACGATCTCGATTCCTGGCAGGCGGGCGGCCCGGGCATAGACCTCGCGGGCGCGGGAGATCGGCACGCCGAACTTGTTCTCGGCCTTGCCGGTCGCGATCTTGGCGTGCGTGCGCGCGTCGACGTCGGGATTGACCCGGACGGTGATCGGCGCGCGGGCGCCGATGGACACGGCGATGCGGCTGATCGCCTCGAGCTCGGGCTCGCTCTCGACGTTGAACTGGCGGATCCCGAACTCGAGTCCATGCCGGATCTCGGCCTCGGTCTTGCCGACGCCCGAGAAGACGATGCGGTCGGGGGGAATGCCGGCGGCCAGCGCGCGGCGCATCTCGCCCTCCGAGACGACGTCGGCCCCCGCGCCCAGCCGGGCCAGCGTCGCGACGACGCCGAGGTTTCCGTTCGCCTTCAGCGCGAAGCAGATCAGGTGCGGCAGGCCCGCCAGCGCCTCGTCCAGCACGCAGTAGTGCCGCTCGAGCGTCGCCGTCGAATACACGTAGACGGGCGTGCCGACCGCGTCGGCGATGCGCGGCAGCGGCACGTCCTCGGCATGCAGCACGCCGTCGCGATACTCGAAATGGTCCACGTCAGAAGACTTCCTCGCCCTCGGGCGTGGTCGACTCCTCGATGGTGGGCCCGGGCGGGATCGGCGGCGTCGGCAAGGCCGGCGCCGTGGACGGCGGCGCGGCCGCGGGTTCCTCGACGATGGTCGGGACCGGAGTCGGAAGGGGGCGAACCGGATCGCCCCTCCTCCCGCAGGCCGACAGGGCGACGAGCGCCGACAGAAGCGCCAGCGTGACGAGCCGGGCGGTGGCGCATCGGGGCGCCGTCATGCCCTCTCCTCCAGCCTGCGCCGCCAGGCGGCGACCTGCTCGCGGACGCGCGCTGGCGCCGTGCCCCCCTCCGAGGTGCGGCTGGCGACCGACGCCTCGACGGAGAGGACGGAGAAGACGTCCCCGGTGACGCGCGCCTCCACCGCCTGCATGTGGGCGAGCGGCAGCTCGGCAAGCGTGCAGCCGCGATCCTCGGCCAGCCGCACGAGGCGCCCGGTGACATGGTGCGCCTCGCGAAAGGGCAGGCCGGCGACACGCACCAGCCAGTCGGCCAGATCCGTCGCCGTCGAGAAGCCGAGCGCCGCGGCGGCGCGCAGGTTCTCCGGAAGCGGAGCTATGTCGCGGACCATGCCCTCGGCGGCCGCGAGCATCAGCCCGATCGTGTCGGCGGCGTCGAAGATCGCCTCCTTGTCCTCCTGCATGTCCTTGGAATAGGCCAGCGCCAGGCCCTTCATGACGGACGCGAGCCCGACGAAATGGCCGACCAGCCGCCCGGTCTTGCCGCGCACGAGCTCGGCCGCGTCCGGGTTGCGCTTTTGCGGCATGATCGACGAGCCGGTCGTGAACGCGTCCGAGAGCCGGACGAAGCGGAACTGCGCCGAGGCCCAGAGCACGATCTCTTCGGCCAGCCGCGACAGGTTGGTGGCGCAAATCGCGGCGGCGGCGATGAATTCGAGCGCGAAGTCCTTGGAGCTGACCGCGTCGATCGAGTTCCGCATCGCCCGGTCGAAGCCCAGCGCCGTCGAGGTGGCCGCCCGGTCGATCGGGAAGGACGTCCCGGCCAGCGCCGCGGCGCCGAGCGGATTCTCGTTCATGCGGGCCCGGGCGTCGCGGAACCGCCCCCGGTCGCGCGCGAACATCTCGGCATAAGCCAGCATGTGATGACCCCAGGTGACCGGCTGCGCCGTCTGCAGATGCGTGAAGCCCGGCATGACCAGATCGGCGCCGGCCTCGGCCTGGTCGACGAAGGCGCCGACGAGCCGGGTCAGCGCCGCGTCGGCCTCGTCGCAGCGCGCCCGCACCCAGAGGCGGATGTCGACCGCCGCCTGGTCGTTGCGCGAGCGGGCGGTGTGCAGCCGTTTGGCCGGCTCGCCTATCAGCTCGATCAGCCGCGCCTCGACGTTCATGTGGATGTCCTCCAGCGCGCGGCTGAAGGAGAACGCGCCCCGCGCGATCTCGCCCTCGACCTGGTCGAGCCCGCCCTCGATGGCTTCGCGGGCCGCCTGCGAGATGATGCCCGTGGCCGCCAGCATGGCGGCATGGGCACGGCTGCCCGCGATGTCCTCCATCGCCATGCGCCGGTCGAAGTCGATCGAGGCGTTGATCGCCTCCATCACCGCGGCCGGGCCCTCGGCGAAGCGACCTCCCCACATCGTGTTCGCGGAGGGACGGCCCTGGGGCTGTTCACCCGCGCCGTCCCGGCTATGGTCCGCCGCCGAATTCGGTCCAGTCACGTCGGTCCAGTCACGGGAGACCCCGCATGCGCCTGCTGCAAATCGGAGCCCTGCTATACGGGCTCGCCGCCTTCGGAGCAAACGCCGTTGCGGGTGCCCTGTCATCCGGCGATCTGGCGACGCTGGAGGCGCTCCAGCAGGGCGAGATGGAAAAGCTGGTGCTGCACGACGAGGCGCCGGCGCCGGTCGACGAGACGTTCACCGATGCGTCCGGCGGCACAGTGGCCTTGGGCGACTTCGCCGGCAAGGTGGTGCTGGTGAACCTCTGGGCCACCTGGTGTCCGCCCTGCCGCGCCGAAATGCCCTCGATCGACCGGCTGGCCGGCGAGATGGCCGGCGACGACCTGGCGGTTGTGGCGCTCTCGACCGACCGGTTCGGCGCCGAACGGGTGCAGGACTTCTTCGACGAGATCGGCGTGCGGAACCTCGCCGTCTACCAGGACAAGCGCAGCGAGGTGGCGCGCGCCGTCGGCGCAATGGGCCTGCCGGTGACGCTGATCCTCGACCGCGAGGGGCGCGAGGTGGCGCGGCTGACCGGCGACGCCCATTGGGACAGCCCCGAGGCCAAGGCGTTCCTCACCCGCCTGATCGAGCTGACGGCGCCGAGGGCCTAGGCACGCCGGCGAAGACGCCCGGCGGTCGGGCGTCTCGGTCCGGTCGCCTGGCCGCCGGCCAACGGCGCCGGTGTGTCCCGAGCGTTGCCCGCACCGCCGCTCCGACCTAAGACTCCGGGATGGAGGCGCGATGACCCTCGGCCGATGGCTTTGCCGCGCGTTTACGGGCGTCGCGGCAGTGGCGGCGGTGACCGGGACGGGTCTCGGCCAGATCGGTGGCGCAGGCCCGGCCGATGCGCCGCCCCTGGTGCTGGTCGGCGCGGTCGAAGGGGCGATCGGGCCGGCGAGCGTGCGCCATGTCGAGCGGCTGGTCGCGACGGCGGCCGAGCGCCGGGCCGAGGCGCTGGTGCTGCGGCTGAACACGCCCGGCGGGCTGACCAATTCGACCCGTGACATCATCGCGACGATTCTCGGCTCGCCCGTGCCCGTGATCGGCTGGGTGGCGCCGCCCGGCGCGCACGCGGCGAGCGCCGGGACCTATATTCTCTACGCGACGCATGTGGCGGCCATGGCGCCCGGCACGAACCTGGGCGCGGCGACGCCGGTGCAGATCGGCGGGATGCCGGGGGCGCCCGAGCCAGCCCCGCCCGGGCCGGAACAGGAGCCGAGCGGTCCCGCCGACGGCCAAGACGGCGACGCGCCCGCCGACCCGGCCGCGCGCGCGCCGCTCTCAGGGGCCGATGCGATGGCGCACAAGGTGACGAACGATGCCGTCGCCTTCATCCGCAGCCTGGCCGAGCTGCGTGGCCGGAACGCCGATTGGGCCGAGCGCGCGGTGCGCGAGGCCGAGAGCCTGTCGGCGACAGCCGCCGCCGCCGAGGGGGTGATCGATTACCTGGCGGGAGATTTGGAGACGCTGCTCGCCAAGGCGGACGGACGGTCGGTGGAGCTGGTCGGCCGATCGCGGGTGCTGAACACGGCGGGCGCGGTTGTCGAGACGGTGGAAGTGGGCGCCGTCACCCGGCTGCTGGCCGTGCTCTCGAACCCGAACGTTGCGCTCGTGCTCATGATGATCGGCATCTACGGATTGATCTTCGAGTTCATGAACCCGGGCCTGGTCGGTCCTGGCGTGGTCGGCGCGATCAGCCTGACGCTGGGGCTGTTTGCGCTCAACCAGCTGCCGCTCGACTATGCCGGGCTGGCCCTGATCGGGCTCGGGCTCGCCTTCATGGTGGCCGAGGCGGTCTCGCCAAGTTTCGGGGCGCTGGGGCTGGGTGGGATCGCGGCCTTCGTGCTTGGCAGCGCCATGCTCGTCGACACGGATGTGCCGCAGTACCAGATCTCGTGGTGGCTGATCGGCGTCATGGCAGCCGTCTCGGGCGCCGTGCTGGTCCTGCTGGTCGGGGCCTCGTGGCGCGCCTATCGCCGGGCGCCGGCCAGCACCAGCCCCATGCAGGGGATTTTCGCCGAAGTGCTGGACTGGTCGGGCGGCGCGGGCCATGTCCGGGTCGAGGGCGAGCGGTGGAACGCCGTCGGCCCGCCGGACCTGACCGCCGGAGAGGCCGTGCGCATCGAAGCCGTCGACGGGCTGACGCTGACCGTCGCCCGCGCCGGCGCCCCGCGACCAGCGACCGCAAGGAGAGAGCGATGGAGATGATGGTCTTCGACTGGCTGGCCTATGCCGTGCCGATCCTACTGCTGCTCCTGCTGCTGTTCGCCTCGGTCTGGATCTTCCGCGAATACGAGCGCGGCGTGGTCTTCACGCTCGGGCGCTACACAAAGGTGACCGGGCCGGGGCTGGTCCTGATCATTCCCTTCGTCCAGCAGGCCGTTCGGACGGACCTGCGCACCTTCGTCGAGGACGTGCCGCCGCAGGACGTGATCTCGCACGACAACGTCTCGGTGAAGGTCAACGCCGTCATCTACTTCCGCATTGTCGACCCGCAGCACGCCATCATCAATGTCGCGAACTTCCGCGAGGCGGTCAGCCAGCTGGCGCAGACGACGCTGCGTTCGGTGCTGGGCAAGCACGACCTCGACGAGATGCTGGCCGAGCGCGACAAGCTGAACGCCGACATCCAGGAGATCCTCGACCGGCAGACCGACGCCTGGGGCATTAAGGTCGCGAATGTCGAGATCAAGCATGTCGACATCGACCCGCAGATGGTGCGCGCCATCGCCAAGCAGGCCGAGGCCGAGCGGTTGCGCCGCGCGCGGGTCATCAACGCCGAGGGCGAGCAGCAGGCGGCGGCGAAGCTGGTCGAGGCGGGCCGCCTGCTCGGCGAGCAGCCGAACGCGATGCAGCTGCGCTATCTGAACTCGCTGGCCGATTTCGCCGGCGAACGCGCCTCGACCATCATCCTTCCGCTGCCGATGGACCTGTTGCAAAGGTTCTCGTCGACACGGGCAGCAGTCCTCGAGTGGCGAGTAGCGCAGAGCGCTTTGCGGATGTGCGCCCGCGCCGGCCTTGCACGCGTGCAAGGCCGCTCAACTACTTGATTGATGGGGCGTTTTTCTTGCAGGCTGCATTGCTGGTGCCTGGCAGGATGCGATTCCGCTCGACTCGGAAGCCGCTTTAGATGCACTCGGCGTACAGCCGCTCCGCCGCCTCGCGGGTAAGCTCGACCGGGTTGCCGCCCGCGGTCGGGTCGACGATGGCCATCTCGGACATCTGGGGAACACGGTCGGTGCCGACACCCAGCTCGCCGAGGCGCTCAGGGATGCCGAGCTCGGCGCGCAGGCCCATCACCCAGTCGTAGAAGCCGTCGAAACCGGCGAGCCCCAGATAGGCGGCGGCGCGGGCGAGCTTTTGCTCGACGGCCGGGCGGTTGAAGCGCAGCACCATGGGCATGACGACGGCGTTGGTCGTGCCGTGATGCGTGCCGTAGAGCGCGCCGACGGGATGCGAGAGCGAGTGGATGGCGCCGAGGCCCTTTTGGAAGGCGACCGCGCCCATCGCGGCGGCGCTCATCATGTTGGCGCGGGCCTCGAGGTCGGTGCCGTCGTGGAAGGCGCGGGGCAGGTATTCCTTGATCAGCCGCATTCCTTCCAGCGCGATGCCGTCGCCCATCGGGTGGTAGCTGGGCGCGCAATAAGCCTCGAGGCAGTGCGCGAGAGCATCCATGCCGGTGCCTGCGGTGACGGCTGAGGGCAGGCCGACGGTTAGCTCCGGGTCCATGATGACGACGGAGGGCAGCACCTTGGGGTGGAAGATCACCTTCTTGGTCTGCGTCGAGCTGTCGGTGATGACGCTGGCCCGGCCGACCTCGGAACCAGTACCGGCAGTGGTCGGCACGGCGACGTTGGGGAAGATCGCGCTGGGGTCGGCGCGGGTCCACCAGTCGCCGACATCCTCGAAATCCCAGATCGGCCGGGTCTGGCGGGCGGCGAATGCCACCATCTTGCCGAGGTCGAGCCCCGAGCCGCCGCCGAAGGCGACGACCCCGTCATGGTCGCCGGCGCGAAAGGCCTCGACGCCGGCGGCGAGGTTCTTGTCGGTCGGGTTCGCATCGACCTGCGGGAACATCGCGCGGCCGAGCCCGGACGTCTCGAGGATGTCGAGGGCGCGGGCCGTGATAGGCAGATCCGCCAGCCCCCGGTCGGTGACGAGCAGCGGGCGCGAGATCCCGGCGGCGCGGCAGGCTTCGGCAAGCTCGGCGATGCGCCCCGCGCCGAAGCGGATGGCGGTCGGATAGGACCAGTTGGCGGTCGGGCCCGCCGGTTTCGCCACGTCGATCATCTGGCGAAGACGCTCTTGAGCTTTTGGGCAAACGAATTGCGCTTTTTCTTGCGGTCCAGCTCGGCCTGGTTGGCGACCCAAGCGACCTGGACCACGCGCCGCTCTCCCGCGAAGGGCTTGTGGCCATGCCAGGAATTATCAGAGCGCAGGAAGGCGAAAACGGTGCCCATGGTGGGGGGCACCTCGGCGGCAAAGGGCTCGAAGTTCTTGTCGTCATAGAGCACGCGCAGCCGGCCCTCGGGCCCGGCGTTCCACGCATCGTTCATGTAGACGAGCATGGTCATGATCTTGGAGGCGCCATCGGTGTGGATCGCGCCGTGCTTGGGCGACGACTGGCTCATGATCGTCGTCAGGCGTGGATACCGGGTGAGATCCAATCCGAATTTCCTCGACAGCTCATCGCTGAGTTCCTGGCTTTCGAGCTCGTCGATCAGCGTGCGAAAGCGCCCATGCAGCCGGACGTCGTCGACGGTCAGGTAGCCGGTCTTGCTCATCGCGGGAAAGTCGCGGCGCAGATCGTCGATGGCATCGGCCCGAAGGAAGTTCGAGCCGCAAAAATGCGGATAGGGCTCGCGCCGCAGTTCGGCATCGCGGATGGCGGCCGTGTCCAGCGTCTGCATTCGACGCCTCCATTCTATCGACGGGTTGATCTCGCCTGCTATGCTCGCGAGGCCCTGCGAATGCAAGCGACGGCGAGCCGCAGTTGATCCGTAGTCGAGCCGCAGGCGCCGCCCGGGATATCAGGCGCGCTCGAAGCCGCGCCGCAGGTCCCAGTCGGTGACGCGGCGGTCGGCCTCGAGCTGCTCCCAGCGGCCGGCGTGGATGTAGTGCTCGACGACCTCGTCGCCCATGGCGGCGCGCAGCATGGCCGAGCCGTCGAGCGCCGCGACGGCGTCGCGCAGCGTTGTGGGGATCTCGCGCCCCTGGCCGGCATAGGCGTCTCCGCTGAAGGCGGGCTCGAGCTCCATCTTGCCCTCGATGCCAGCGATGCCGGCGGCGAGCATGGCGGCGAAGGCCAGATAGGGGTTCAGGTCGGCGCCGCCGACGCGGCACTCCACACGCACGCCCTTGCCGCCCTCGGCCACCACGCGATAGCCGGCGGTCCGGTTGTCGACCGACCAGACCGCCTTGGTCGGCGCGAAGGTGCCCGCCATGAAGCGCTTGTAGGAGTTCACATAGGGCGCCAGGAAATAGGTGATCTCGGAGGCGTGCGCCAGCATCCCGGCCAGATAGTGCCGCATGACCGCCGACATGCCGTGCTCGTCTTCCGGATCGTGGAAGACGGCCGCGCCGTTCTCGCCGATCAGCGACTGGTGGACATGGCACGAGCTGCCGGCGTGGTCGTAGGACCACTTCGCCATGAAGGTGACCGCGCGGCCGCGGGCCCAGGCGATCTCCTTGACGGCGTTCTTGATTATGACGTGCCGGTCCGCCATCGTCAGCGCGTCCGAATAGGTGACGTTCACCTCCTCCTGCCCGGCATCCGCCTCGCCCTTGGTGTTCTCGACGGGAATGTCCGCGCCGGCGAGGCCGAGGCGGATGGCGCGCATCACGTCCTCTTCCTTGGTCGTCTGGAAGATGTGGTAGTCTTCGTTATAGGCGCTGATCGGCTGCAGGCCGCGATAGCCGGCGGATGCCGCCTCTTCGAAACTTGTGCGGAACAGGAAGAACTCGAGCTCGGACGCCATCATCGGCGTGTAGCCGAGCGCGCCCAGCCGGGCGATCTGGCGCTTGAGCACGGCGCGTGGGCTGATCGGCACCTCGGCATGGGTGCCGTGGTCGAGAAGATCGGTCAGCACCAGGGCGGTGCCGGGCAGCCAGGGCACGCGTCGCAGCGTGCCGAGGTCAGGCCTCATCGTGTAGTCGCCATAGCCCTTCTCCCAGCTGGCGGACTTGAAGCCGGGGACGGGCGTCATCTCCATGTCGACGGTCAGTAGGTAGTTGCAGCTGTGCGTCTCGGCCCAAGCCGTGTCGACAAAGTGGCGGGCATGGAAACGCTTGCCCATCAGGCGCCCCTGCATGTCGGTCTGGGCGACCAGAACCGTGTCGATCTCGCCCGCTTCCACGGCTTGCGTCAGCTCGCCCAGCTTCAGCCGTCCTGCCATAGCTTTCCCCTTCGATCCTCGTCACGCCGCTCGACGGGGCAGGAGCTCCGCCCGGAGCTACCGGCGCACCCCCCTCCCCGACCCTCCCCCACAAGGGGGGGAGGGCGCGACGCGTCGTCGATCTCCCCCCAGACCCTTCGAGGGGCAGCGCTCACGGATAGTGTCAGTTATAGCGGTAGGGTCGGCCCGCCTTGACCATGGTCTCGTTGTACTGCTTGAGGATGTCGACGACCTTGGCCTTGGTCTCGGATTCGGCGGCGATCTCGTCCCAGAAGACGCGGGCGGCGTTCTCGACCTGGTCCCACTCCGCATCCGGGATGGTCGTCAGCTGCATCTTGTCGCCGGTGACGCGCAGCTTGGCCTCGCCGCCCCAGTACCAATGCTGGCGGTAATAGTGCGAGCTGTCGAAGGCCAGCCGCATCATCTGCTGCAGGTGCGGCGGCACCTCGTTCCACCGGTCCATGTTGGCGAAGAAGTGGCCGATCCAGGCGCCCGAGATGTTGTTGGTCAGGAAGAAGTTGCACACGTTGGCCCAGCCGACGGTGTAGTCCTCGGTGATGCCCGACCAGGCGACGCCGTCGAGCTCGCCCGTCTGGACGGCGATCTCAATGTCCTCCCAGGGCAGCACGACCGGCACGACGCCGAACTGCGCGAGAAAGCGCCCGGCGGTCGGGAAGGTGAAGACGCGCTTGCCCTGCAGGTCGGCCAGCGAGCGGATCGGCTCCTTGGTGGCGAAGTTGCAGGGATCCCAGGCGCCGGCCGAGATGTGCTTGACGCCGACGGCCGAATACTCCTCGTCCCAGATCTCGTTCAGCCCCCACTGGTGAAACAGCACCGGCACGTCGAGCGAATAGCGGCAGGCGAACGGGAAATAGCCGCCGAACACCGTCACCTCGGTCGGCGAGGCCATCGAGTCGTCGTCGGACTGGACGGCGTCGATGGTGCCCGTCTGCATGGCGCGGAAGAGCTCGCCCGTCGGCACCAGCTGGTCGGCGGTGTAGAGCTCGACCTCCATCTGGCCGTCGGCGACGGTGTTGAAGGCGTCGATGGCGGGTTTCACCACGTGCTCGGCCAGCGCCGGGCCGGCATAGGTCTGCAGCCGCCACTTGATCGGCGCTGACTGGGCGCGCACGGCGGGTGCCGCCAGCGTCGCGGCGCCGGCAAGCCCGGCGGTGGCGATGAATTTGCGTCTGGTGGTCATGATCGATCCCTCTGTGGTTTTCATTGCCCCCAAGAAGTCCTTACCTGCCATAGACTTGCTCCGGCAGCCAGAGCGCAATCTCCGGGAACGCCATCACCAGCGCCAGCGCCAGCAGCATCACGCCGACGAAGGGGATGATCGAGCGGTATATGTCCAATAGCGTGATCTCGGGCGGCGCCATGGCGCGCATCAGGAAGAGGTTATAGCCGAAGGGCGGCGTCATGTAGGCGATCTGGCAGGTGATGGTGTAGAGGATGCCGTACCAGATCAGGTCGAAGCCCAGCGCGCCGACCAGCGGCACGTAGAGCGGCGCCACGATGACCAGCATGGCGGTGTCGTCCAGGAAGGTGCCCATCACCAGATAGCTCAGCTGCATCAGGATCAGGATCTCCCAGGGGCCGAGGCCCAGCCGGTCGACGAAGAGGCCCTCGATCGCCTTGACCGCGCCGAGCCCGTCGAAGACGGCGCCGAAAGCGAGCGCCGCCAGGATGATCCACATGAACATGCAGCTGATGCCGAGCGTGTTGCGCACCGAGTTCTCGAAGACGGTCCGCGTCAGCCGTCCGCGCAGTGCCGCCGCGGCGAGGGCCGTCAGCGCGCCGATCGCCGAGCTCTCGACCAGCGAGGTCCAGCCGTTCACGAAGGGGACCATCATCGTCGAGAAGATCGCGATCGGCAGGAGCCCCGCGCCGAGCAGGCGCAGCTTCTCCCCCAGCGGGATAGCGCGCTCCTCGGCCGGCAGCGGCGGCCCGAGGCGTGGCTGGAACCGGCAGCGCACGACGATGTAGAGGATGAAGAGCCCGGCCATCATCAAGCCCGGGATGACGCCGGCGAGCCAGAGCTGCCCGACCGGCTGGCGCGCGATCATGGCGTAGAGCACCAGCACGACCGAGGGCGGCACCAGGATGCCGAGCGTCGAGCCGGCCTGGATCACCCCCGTCACCATCACCTTGTCGTAGTTGCGGCGCAGGAGCTCGGGCAGCGCAATGGTGGCGCCGATCGCCATGCCTGCGACGCTAAGGCCGTTCATGGCCGAGATGAGCACCATCAGCCCGATCGTGCCGACCGCCAGCCCGCCCGGCAGCGGGCCCATCCAGACGTGGAACATCCTGTAGAGGTCGTCGGCGATCCGGCTCTCGCTGAGCACATAGCCCATGAAGATGAACATCGGCAGCGTCAGCAGCGGGTACCACTTCATCAGCTTGATCGCCGCCGAGAACGGGATTTCGCCGCCGCCCGTGCCCCACAGCGCCAGCGCCGCAGCCGAGGCCACCACCCCGATGGCCGCGAAGACGCGCTGCCCGGTGAACAGCATCACCATCATCGAGGCGAACATGACCAGCGCGATGAGCTCGTAGCTCATAGGACTTCCGCCTGCTCTGTTCGCAAGGACGGGCATAGCTTCCGCCCGTGCGCAAGCACGGGCAGCGCCCGACCGCCCGCCCGCGGCCGGTCGCCGCCCGTGTCTCCTTCGAGTTCACCCGGCGTGAGGGGTGTCACGGCAGTTCCTCGCCGCGAACGCGGGCGATGTCGCGGATCAGGATCGCCACCGACTGCAGGATCATCAGAAAGATGGCCACGCACATGCAGATCTTGATCGGCGCCATGTAGGGCCGCCAGGCGGTGCGGCTGCGCTCGCCGTATTCGAGCGCGTAAGCCGTGCTCTGCCAGCCGCCATAGAGCAGGACGCCCAGGTAGAAGATCAGCGCCACAACCGTGAAGGCGTCGATCCAGGCGCGCGTCCGGTCCGACCAGCTGCCGTAGAAGAGGTCCATCCGGACATTCGAACCCAGCTGCAGCGAATAGGGCCCGCCCAGCATGAAATAGGCGACCATCAGGAACTGCGCCGTCTCGAGCGTCCACAGCGAAGGGACCAGCGCCACCTTGGATATGGAGGACCAGAGCAGGACCGCCATCATGACGAAGAGCAGGTACATAGTGGCGCGGCCGACGCGCCGGTTCACGCCGTCGACGATGCGGACGTAGGCGCGGAGCGACCGATGCATCAGCCGGCTGCGCCCGGCTTGGGCACAGCGGGTCGCGCCGGATCGGTCTGGTCCCCCTCGGACATGCCGCCGGACAGTGTCCGACGGGCCGTGGGGCGTCAATATGCGACGGCGTCGGCTTGGCTTTGGCTGGCGTCGGCCTGGCGCCGGCCGCCAGCTTCAGCGGTGGCGCCGGCGAAGATAGCGGCGCCGCCAGAGCTCGAGCCGGCGCCGGCTACGGATCAGGGCCGCCGAGATCGTCGGGCGCATGAAGGGCACGTCGACCGCCAGCAGCAGCAGCCCGGCCGGCAGCATCCAGAAGCCGAGGATCGGCAGGAAGCCGAGCATGCCGCCCGGGATGAGGATCAGCGCGAGCGGAATCCGCACCAGGCGGTAGTGCCGCTGGGGCAATGCCCTGACAATGCCCTTGCCCACCGGCATGATTCGCTCGAGCGCCTCGAACTGCCTTTGCAGCCGGTCTTGGTGCTTGCTCGGTTCGATCGTACTGTCCGCCATCAGACGCCGCTCTCCGGTGGGGATGTCACCCCGCCGCGCGGTTTGCCATCCATTTCCTTGCTGCCGGATGACCGCGGCCAGCGTCGTCCGCCGGCACGCAGCCGCGGACGGACGATCATCTATAGTCGGCATGCGACAGGGGCAAGACGACCGCGTCGACTGGCTGTGACGGATCACCCGGCCGGCCGGGCCTCAGCCGGCGAGCGCCGGATGGCCCTTGCGCACCGCGTAAATGTCGCCCGAGTTCGCCGCATCGGGCAGCTCGGCCAGCGCGCGCCGCACGGCCGCGGCGTCCCGCCAGCCTTGGTCAAAGGCGTGGCTCTCGCCCACCGACAGGCGGAAGCGGCAGTAACCAAGCGACTCGGCGCGGGCGAGCGCCTCGCCCGCCTCGGGGCGCATGGCCATGACGATCTCGAACGAGAGGGCGGGCGGCGCGTTCCCGGCCGAGAGGCCGGCCAGCGCGGCGGGCTCGTGTCCCTCGACGTCGATCTTCAGGAAATCGGGGACGCCGTGCTCGGCAATCAACCGGTCGAGCGTGGTGACGCGCACCCGCTCGACCCTGTCCCAGCGCTGGCCCTGCCAGCCCGGCGCATCCGCCGCGGCCGCGAGCAGGCCACCGGAGAGTGTCGAGACGGTGGGGTTGCGGCTGTTCACCCGGAACTCGGCTTCGCCCTCTTCGGCACCGACGGCGTCCGGCACCAGCGTCACGCCGGGATCGCGACCGTGCAACAGGCGAAGCACCCGACGGGCGGCCGCCCCGGGCTCGACCGCGACGACCCTGGCGCCGAGCGCGCGAAAGGCGCGCGTCCGGTCACCGACATGCGCGCCGACGTCAAAGGCAAGCCCGCCGGCCGGCACGAAGGGGCGGTAAAGACGGACGAGCCCGGCGTGATGGCCGGGGCGGAGCCGGTAGAGCGCGACCGACCGCAGCACCCCGCCAAGCTCGGGCAGGTCCACCGGCTATTCGATCCCCAGCTTGGCCCGCACCAGCTGCTGCACGGCCTGGGGGTTCGCCTTGCCGCCAGTCGCCTTCATCACCTGGCCGACGAACCAGCCGGCCATGGTAGGCTTCGCCCTGGCCTGCTCGGCCTTGTCCGGGTTGGCGGCGATCACCTCGTCGACGGCCGCCTCGATGGCGCCCGTGTCGGTGACTTGGCGCATGCCGCGCTTCTCGACGATCGCGGCGGGGTCGCCGCCTTGGCCGTAGACGATCTCGAACAGCTCCTTGGCGATCTTGCCGGAGATGTCGCCACGGGCGATCAGATCGACGATGCCGCCGAGCTGGGCGGGCGAGACGGGGCTGTCCGCCACCCGCCGGCCCTCCTTGTTGAGCCGGCCGAACAGCTCGTTGATGACCCAGTTCGCCGCCTGCTTGCCGTCGCGCCCTTCGGCCACCGCCTCGAAATAGGCCGCGTGCTCGCGGTCGGCCGTCAGCACGCCCGCGTCATACTCCGTGATGCCGTACTGCTCGACAAATCGAGCCTTCTTCGCATCCGGCAGCTCGGGCAGAGCGGCGGCGATCCGGTCGACCCAATCCTGTTCAAGCTCGAGGGGCAGGAGGTCGGGGTCGGGGAAATAGCGATAGTCGTGCGCCTCTTCCTTCGAACGCATCGGCCGGGTCTCGCCCCGGTTCGGGTCGTAGAGCCGCGTCTCCTGGTCGACGGTGCCGCCGTCCTCCAGCACCGCCACCTGGCGGCGCGCCTCGTACTCGATCGCCTGCATGATGAAGCGCATCGAGTTCATGTTCTTGATCTCGCAGCGCGTGCCGAGCTCGGCCGAGCCCTTGGGCCGGACGCTGACGTTGACGTCGGCGCGCAAGGATCCCTCCTGCATGTTGCCGTCGCAGGTTCCGAGATAACGCATGATCTGGCGCAGCTTGCGGACGTATTCCGCCGCCTCCTCTGGCCCGCGGATGTCGGGGCGCGAGACGATCTCCATCAGCGCCACGCCCGTGCGGTTGAGGTCGACGAAAGAGAGATCCGGGTCCATGTCGTGGATCGACTTGCCGGCGTCCTGCTCGACATGGATGCGCTCGATGCGGACGCGGCGGGCGACGCCGGGGCCGAGGTCGACCAGCACCTCGCCATCGCCGACCAGCGGGTGCTTGTACTGGCTGATCTGGTAGCCCTGCGGCAGGTCGGGGTAGAAATAGTTTTTACGGTCAAAGACGCTGCGCAGGTTGATCTGCGCCTTCAGCCCCAGCCCCGTGCGCACCGCCTGCTCGACGCAGAAGTCGTTGATGATGGGCAGCATGCCAGGCATTGCGGCGTCGACCAGGCTGACATTGCTGTTCGGCTCGGCCCCGAAGGCGGTCGAGGCGCCGGAGAAAAGCTTGGACTTCGACTGGATCTGCGCGTGCACCTCCATGCCGACCACGATCTCCCAGTCGTCGCGCACGCCGGCAATCGTCTTCGGCTCCGGTTCGCGGTAGGCAAGCTCGGTCATGGCGGATCCTCGGGCGCCGCGTCTCGGGACGGCGCCCGCTTCTAGCACGCCGGCGCCTCCCCGCAAGAAGGTCCGGCCCCGGCTCGCCGTCGGCGACCCGCGGGCGCCGGCCCGTCCGCGGCGCCCTTCATACGCGGCTTGCGCGCGCTCCCGCCCCCCGTATATCTGCCCGAAGGCCCCTTAGCTCAACTGGATAGAGCAGCGGACTTCTAATCCGCAGGTTGCAGGTTCGAGTCCTGCAGGGGTCGCCACTAAATCAAGCACTTATCGAATTAGCCGCATCCTCCATCCTCTTTTTATCCCCGGGGGCAGCAGGCGGTTAACCTCAAGGCTGTTCATTGAACGGCGCCAATGATGGCTTCCCGCACCGCGTACATCCCCCATAAGAAGCAACCGAGCGACGTAAACCCCGTGATCGTCGCGATGACCTCCGTGAGAACCGCGCCCACATGCCAGCGCCTGGAGGCTGCGGTATCCACATTGTATGGGTGATCCCAGACGCGATCTCTCGAATGAGATCGGTTGGCTGCGCAATAGAGCGTCAGGTACGCGAACGCCATCGAGATCACTGAGAGGGCGACGCCCCAGGCAAACCATATCACCGGCGCGATCAGCTCAGCGAGGCGGTCGGCGAACCTATCTTCGTCAGCGGCCACGAAGTTGCCAATGAACGCCAGCAACGCGATCGCGGCGCCGCCGTTGATCAGCAGCACTGACTTGAGCGCACGCGCGGCGTTTTCCGACGCGAACTGCGCCACCTGAAATCCGAACTGGTGCTCCCGGTCGTGGTACTCCTTGGCCAATTCCACGTTGTCGGCCATGCGCGTCGCCCTCCCGCAGCTTCTGCTCGATCTTGTACCCGCTTGCGGGACAGGCACAAGTGCGTGGCAGAGGTGCAACATGTGGAGGTGTCGATCTTGAATGCGCGAGCCAGTGCGCCTAGATTGAAGATCGAGCGGGGATTCGTAAGAAGTGAGAACAACGTGATCTTCACGCTCGAAACCGTGCGCCCGAACGGCGCCCGCTACACGATATCCATCTGCATCAGCGTAGCTGCACTAACGAGGTGGCTCGCCTAGTAAGCAGGGGCCGTCCTCCGGGGCGGCCCCCTTATTTTCGCTGCCTCAGAACTACCTCAGGCACGCCCCGCAGTCCTTGCAGTGCACGAGGTACCACTTCCCTAGCCCGCATTATGCACCAGGGCGCGCTGAGATGGTGGGACTGCGCGGGCTTTGGCGGTGAAGCGGGCTCGGGCGCATCCCGCTGTGCGCGCTCGGCTCTGCGGCGCGGTGGGGGTGGTTTGAGTTCTGAGGTTGCGGTTGGTGGGCGGGCGGGGCGTCGGTCGGCGCGGCTCGCGGCCCTTCGGCCGCTTCGCCGGGCGCAGCACCGCGGTCATGAACCGGCCGGCGCCGTCGGAGACGACGATCGGCTGGAAGCCGTACTCGTCGTAGTGGGCGTTGAAGAGCCGCAGCTGCTGGCCACCATGGACGGCGTCGAAGGTGTCGTCGATGTCGAGGACGATCCGCTGCGGGACCTGGGCGAAGGAGGCGCAGTAGAGTTCGACCATGCCGCGCGCCATCCTCAGCAGCATGCGCCGGTCGGGCAGGTTCTCCAATCGGCTGATGGTCGACTGCAAGCAGAGGTCGCGCTCGCCCGGCAGGCGCTCGAGCGCCATCTTGAACACCGGGTCGCTCCGCAGCGCGTTGGCGTCGATGCCGTCCTCGTAGCCGGCGGCGATCATCAGCATCCGGAAGCGCAGGATGTCCGCGACATTGTGCACGGTGCGGGCGGGATCGCGGGGATCATCGACGCAGTCGGCGAGCCGCCCTGCCACGTCGAGCCGCCGCTCCACCTCCCGCAGCGCCAGGAGCCCGGCGTCCGACGACAGCGACCCGCCATCGAAGCGGGCGCTCACCGTCTTTCCGTTCACAGTGTCGGTAGCGCGTGAAGATGTCCGCCTTCGTAGCGCATCAAATGTCCGCCGCTGTGATTGTAGAGCCTGTGGGGTTGTGGGCAACGCGCAGCGTTGTCCACAAATCCATCAGGCCCAAGCCCCGGCCGCCGAGCGGAGTTAAGCGGCCAGGGAGGCATCGATGGGCTTGCCGGCTGGATCGAAGCGGACCAGGCAGCTCGGCCCGTCGAAGATGGCGAGCCGGCCATCGGGGTACTCGTGCACCCGCACGCTCGCCTTCACGTAGTGATGGCGGTGGCGCTGCGCCGGGATCTGCAGCGAGATGCCCTTCCAGATGGCGCAGTTGTCGCGGCCGACCTGGCGGCTCTCCTGGACGCACAGGACGTCCTCGAGCGGCCGGCCGGCATAGGGGATGAAAGCCGAGCCGTGCTCGGCCGCCGGCACCGCGAAGCGGGCGTTGTAGTCGGGCACGAAGACCTCGCTCAGATAGCGGTTGGCGGCCTCGACCGTGGCGATCCCGGCGAGCCGCAACTCGGGCGGCAGGCGGCTCTGCAGCGTGCCGAACGCCCGCTCCATGCGGCCGCGCGCCTCCGGCGAGTAGGACGGGATGTGGGTGATGCCGAGCTGCGAGAGCGCCCGGCCGACCTGCGTCGGCCTGGTCTTGTCGACCTTGCCGCCGGACCTCGGCGTATAGAAATAGTGCGAGCCGCGATCGGTGTAGAGCGCGCGGAACAGGCCGTGCGCGGCGATCGTCTCGGCCAGGCCGACAAAGCTCGAGGCGGTGCCTTCTTCTGCCACCAGGACCGCCGAATAGATCGCCCCCGTCGCGTCGTCGAGGGTGACGACGAGATCGAGATCACGGTCGAGCGCGCCGAGCCAGCGATGCGTCGAGCCATCCTGGAACAGCAGCATGCCGGGCAGCGGCCGGCGCTCGCGCTTCTTGCGGTGGCTGCCGCCGCGCCGCTTCTGCGCCGCCACCAGCCCGGCCGATTGCAGCGCCAGCCGGGTCACCGTGTAGGACAGTTTGTAGCCGTGCCGCTGCACCAGCTGCTCATGGAAATGCTTCACCGTGAAATCGCGGTAGCGTTCCTGGTAGAGCATCTGCATCCGCGTCAGCTCGGCCGCCGGCGCCCGCCGCGGCGACGGCTTGCCGAGCCGTCGGTCGCGCAGCCCCTCGGCGCCCTCCGCGTCATGGCGCACCAACAGCCGCCGGAAATGGCGACCCGACATGCCGAGCAGCTCGCCCGCATCCTCGGCCGTCAGCCGCCGCTTGCGGTAGCGCTCCATCGCTTCTTCGAACCTGAGCACGAAGACCTCCCATAACGCGCTTGTCCGCCGCATCGCCCCCTCCCGAACAGGACGCGAACCTGGCGGACAACTCACGCGCTACGAAAGCGGACAACTCACCCATCTCCGACACGGCCGGCGGCCGGGCCTAGCGGGCCGCGCGATTCGCCCATAGGCTGGTTCGTGGTGCCGGGAAGGCGGCTCCGACGTTCCCTTCGGATCGCCCGACATGCCGCTGTCGATGCTCAGCACAGATGATGGGCCTTATGATGGGATAATCCAGACAACCCATCTAATGCATTGATTGATATGCTGTTATTGCGGATGCGGTGGAAGCCGGGCGGCAGGACGTGCAGCAGGAAGCGGCGCATGAACTCGCCGGCGTCGAGCGTCATGACCTTGCGGCGCCCCTCCTGGCGATAGTCCTTCCAGCGGAAGCTCACCTTCCCGTCGGCCATGCCGACCAGCCGGCTGTTGGCGATGGCGACGCGATGGGTGTAGCGGCCGAGATAGGCGAGCACCTGCTCGGGGCCGCCGAAGGGGCGCTCGGGCCGTAGACCACCCAGTCGATCCGGCGCAGCGTCGCGCAGTGGTTGGCGAACGCGTCGGCCGCCGCGAGCGGCGCGAGGTCGCCGAAGAAACGCAGCCCGCCCTCGGCGAAGGCGGCGGCGAGGCGCTCGAGGAACAGCCGCCGGAACAGCTTGGCCAGCACCCTCACCGACAGGAAGAACCCGGGCGGGCACGCAACCCAGCGTGTCCGGTCGGGCGAGAGGCCGCCGCCGGGCGCGATGCAGTGGACGTGCGGGTGGTGCTGCATCGCCTGGCCCCTGGCTCGTGCAGCACGGCGACGCCGCCGATGGCGGCGCCGAGATGGCGCGGGTCGGCCGCGATGACGCGCAGCGTCTCGGCGGCGGCGCGGAACAGGATGGCGTAGACCGTCGCCGTTCGCCCCGGTGCTCGGACCCGTGGCGCACTCGTGGCTCACTTTGGAATGCTATCGCCCCTACCGGAGCCGGCAGCGTGAAGACGACGTGGAAGTAGGGGACGGGCAGCAGCTCGGCGCGGCGCGCGGCGACCCAGGCCGCCCGCGCCTGGCCCTGGCATTTGGGGCAGTGGCGGTTGCGGCACGAGTTATAGGCGATGGCGGCATGGTCGCAGTCGCGGCAACGGCAAACATGCCCGCCGAGCACCGCTGTGCGGCAGGCTTCGATCGCGCCCATCACCCGGCGCTGCATCCGGTCGAGATGACCGGGCTGCTCGGCGCGCCATCGGGGAGCGTGGCGCCGGAAGACGTCCGCCACCTCCAGGCCGCCGGCCATGGCGGCCGGCCGTCAGCCGGGCGGCACCACCTCCAGCGTCAGCCGCTCGAGCGGGCTCGCGGTCCGGCCGATGGTGGCCTGCGAGACCTGCGTGTACCGCGCCGTCGTCGACAGGTGGGCATGGCCGAGCAGCACCTGGATGACGCGGATGTCGACGCCGCTCGGCCAAAGAACCGGCTGAACTTCGAAACCGCGTGCACGTAGGATCGCTGCGTTGCCGGTGAGAGGTTGCGGACGGTCATGTCCTCGAGCATGCGCCGGCGCAGCGAGCTGATCTCGGCCATCGGAAAATCTCCTGTCTGGAAGCGGGTTGCAGCAACCCAGAGCTTCCAATCAGGAGCGTCAACCGCGAAGGGGCCCTATCGCGCAGCGGTTTCGTTCAATCCCCAGAGTCACCACCGAGTCATCTCCATGGGCCGGCCGTATTAGCTGCTCGAAGTTCCCGCGCCCGGTCGTGAGAGTGACCGTCGGTGGCAGGGCACATTGCCCGCGCCGGCGCCTTGTGGCTCCCGCACCAATCCCGCCGTCGGCTCGATCAACGAAAGCCGATCCGCCTACGAGCAGTTCCGTGGGTATTGCCGCCGTAGCCGGCTCGCTCTGGCAACGGGCGAGATGCGCCATGACCGGTCATTGCCGCGTCACTCTGCCGGAAGGGAATCGCTTTCGAGCAGGTTGAACTTCGCCCGCTGTGCACCAGACTGGGTCTTGGTGGCGGAAGCCGGATGTGAGGTGCAGCACAAAGCCTGAGCAGGTCACCCTGCCGACCCGGCTCATTCCACACTGGAAGCGGCGACCCATGGCTCTGTAGTCTTGCCAATCCTCCGACCCGAACAGGCGGGGCGCCAGCGCCGAGAGCCAGCAAGTATTGGCGGGCCAGAACCTCGAGGCGGTGCGCCGGGTTGTGGCGTCCGCAACATCGGCGCCGTGGCAAATCGCACCGTGATTGCCCAGGAGGCATGCCTTTCGCTTCACCAGGCGGAGGCGGCCGACTCGGCCAGTTCCACGGTGCGGAAGGTGGCATAGGCACACAGAGAATGTCGTCGCCGCCAAAGGCGCCGACCAGGTAGGGAAGGCCCGAGATCCCGGCGCCGCAGGAGACCAACGCCACGCAATTGTCCGCTTCGGTGTGGACGACCGCGCCGGCCTCGGGTCACGCGCCGGTAGACCGCGAGATGTACCGGCAGCTCGCTGGACGGCCGGGCCGGGCCGACAACCCTACCGTCGGCGCCCACGGCCTCTCCGGGCGTATGGTCTCGGCCGTCGCGCCGGTCGAGGTCGCCGGAATCTTTCGCCGGCACTGGGGCAGCCTGGCGCGCGGCCCATGCCGGACATTTGAGCGCACCGCCTGTACCAGCTGCCGAAACCTGCCGGCGCTGCCAAGGCGCGGCGGCGCGGGACTGGCTCGCGGCGTGTGCGGCACATCTTCTGCCGGTGGAGCCTCATAGTCCCGGCATGTCGGCGGTGGCGAGGAGGATCACGCCGGCCACGACGATCAGGGCGGCGAGGACGCGCCGTTCCCAGGGCCGCTCGTGAAAGAGGACGACGCCGATCAGGGCCGCGATGATCACGCTCAATTCGCGCACGGCCGAGACGGCGGCGAGCGGCGCCATGGTCTTGGCGTAGAGCACGAGGCCGTAGGCGAGCACCGAGAGCAGCCCGCCCGAGAAGGCGGTGGCGGACGCCCGCGCCGTGAGGCCCGCAAGGGTCCCCCGGCGGCGCCACAGGATGCCGAGCGTGATCGGGAACTCGAGGAAGAAGATCCAGGCGATATAGCCGGCTGGTGCCTCGCTCAGCCGGATGCCGATGCCGTCGACGACCGAGTAGCTGGCGATCATCAGCCCGGTCGCCAGCGCCGCCATGACGGCCGAGCGTTCCGCCGCCAGCGCCCCGTTGCGGCGAAGCGCCAGCAGGGCGATGCCGAGCGAAACGGCGACGACCCCGCCCCAGGCCCTCGGCACCAGCATTTCGCCCGCGAAGACCAGGGCACCGAGAGCGACCAGCATCGGCGCGATGCCGCGGGCGATCGGATAGACATGGCTGAGATCGCCGAAGCGATAGGACAGGAAGAGGAAGGCGTAATAGGCGTAGTGGATCAGCGCCGAGGCGACGATGAAGGGCCAGGCAGCGGCGGCGGGCGGAGCGACGAAGGCGAGCGCGATGCCGCCGACGGCGACATGCGCGCCCGCCACGGCCGCCATCGCGAAGGCACGGTCGCCCGAGCCCTTCACGATGGCGTTCCAGCTGGCGTGCAGCACGGCCGCGACGAGCACCATGGCGAGGGCGGTGTGGCTCATGCGCGGGGGCCGGCACTCTCCCGCACGGCCGCCTCGACGATGTCCGAGCGCACGGTCGAGATCGGCCGCGTCGATGGTCAGGGGCGGCGAGAGGGTCAGCACATTGCCCATCGTGATCTTGAAGCTGAGCCCGTTCGTCGAGGCAGCGATAGAGACACGCTCGGCAAGCGCGCATCGGGCTCGCGGCTCTCGCGGTCGGTGACGATCTCGACGCCCTGCATCAGGCCACGGCCGCGGATGTCGCCGACGCGCGGGCAGCGCGCGGCCAGCTCCTCCAGTCGGTCGCGCGCATGTGGCGCGCCCAATTCGGCCGAGCGCTGCGACCAGGCCCTCGTCCTCGATGACGGCGATGGTCTCGAGCGCCGCGCGGGCCGTGACCGGGTTCTTCTCGTGCGTGTAATGGCCGATCGCGAAGTCGCCGGCGACGTCGAGCTCGCGCGTCGGCGATGACGGCCGCGATCGGCAGGATGCCGCCGCCGAGCGCCTTGCCGAGCACGGTGATGTCGGGCGTGACGCCTTCGTGCTCGGAGGCGAACATGCGGCCGGTCTTGCCGAGGCCCGTCGGGATCTCGTCGAAGATCAGCAGCGCGCCGTGGCGGTCGCAGGCCTCGCGCACGCGCGCCCAGAAGCCCGGCGGGGCGACGTAGGGCACGGCGCGCATCGGCTCGGCGATGACGGCGGCGATGTCGCCCTCGCGGGCCAGGACGTAGTCGACCATGCCGGCGCAGGCGATGCCGCAGGCCTCCGGGCCCGGATGGCCATAGGGGCAGCGATAGCAGGCGAAGGGCGCGACATGCTCGGCGCCGGGCAGCAGCGGTCCGGCTGGCCCCGAGCGGAAGGTCGCCTCGCCGCCGACCGACGCGGCGCCGAAGCCGGCGCCGTGGAAGGCGTCCCAGAACGACAGCGTCTTGAAGCGGCCGGTCGCGGCGCGCGCGATCTTCAGCGCCACCTCGACGGCGTCGGATCCGCCGGTGGTGAAGAGGCACTTCTTGGCGCCGCTCGCCGGGGGCGATGGCGCCGAGCTTTCGGCCAGCTCGACCGCGGGTTCGCAGGTGAAGCGGCGGGGCGCGAAGCTCAAGCGCGTCGAGCTGGTCGCGGATCGCGGCCAGCAGGCGCGGATGGCCATAGCCGATGTGGTGGACCGAGTTGCCGTGGAAATCCATGCAGCGGCGGCCGGCAAGGTCCTCGATCCAGATGCCCTCGGCGCGCGCGATGGTGGACAGGCAGGGCGTCGACAGGTTCTGGTGCAGGAACGCGGCGGCGTCGCGCTGCGAGCAGGCCGAGCTCGGCGCGCCGGTGTTCGCTCCTGCCAGCGCGCGCGGGCGCCCGAGCGTGTTGCCGTCGCCTTCGCCGTGATGCATCGGCGGCGGCTCAGCTCCAGGGCAGCGAGAAGGTCTTGACGTTGGTGAAGCTCTTCATCGCCTCGACGACGCCTTCCTTGTAGCCGAGGCCGCTGAATCCTTGATGCCGCCGAAGGGCGACATCTCGATCCGGTAGCCGGGCACCTCCCAGATGTTCACGGTGCCGACACTCAGCCCGGCGATGTAGGCCTGCATGCGCCGCCAGTCGTTGGTGCAGACGCCGGAGGAGAGGCCGAAGGCGGTCGAGTTGGAGATCGGCGATCGTCGCCGCGTCGTCGTCCGGCACGCGGATGATCGGGATGACCGGGCCGAAGGTCTCCTCGCTCACCAGCTCGGCATCGTGCGGGCACGTGGTCGACCACGATGGGCGGCAGCAGCGCGCCCTTGCGGCCGGGGTCGTAGAGGACTTGCGCGCCCTGCTCCGCGGCGTCGTAGACGCGGGCCTCGAACAGCGCCGCCGCCTTCTCGTCGACGACGGTGCCGAGATCGGTCTCCGGGTCCATCGGGTCGCCGAACTTGATCTTCTTGGCGCGTTCCAGCATCATCGGCACGAAGCGGTCGGCGACGCGTTTCCTGCGCCAGGATGCGCTTGACCGCGGTGCAGCGCTGGCCCGAGTTCTTGGTCGCGCCCGCCACCGCCAGGTCCGCGGCCCTCTCCAGGTCGTCGTCCGAAAGGTCGCTCAGCACGATCAGCGGATCGTTGCCGCCGAGCTCGAGCACCGTGCGCCGGTAGCCCGCCGCGCCCGGCGATCATCTTGCCGACGGCGACGCTGCCGGTGAAGGTGATGAGCTCGACGTGCGGGTTCTCGATCATCTCCGGCCCGATCTCGGTCGGCCAGCCGGTCACGACCGAGAACATCTCCGGCGGCAGGCCCGCCTCGTAGAGGATGTCGGCCAGCACCAGCGCCGTCATGGGCGTCAGCTCGGTCTGCTTGCAGACGACGCAGTTGTTGGTGGCGATCGCGGGCGCGATCTTGTGCGCCACCATGTTGAGCGGGTGGTTGAACGGCGTGATGGCCGAGATCGCCGTCAGCGGCTCGCGCAGGGTGAAGATCCGGCGCGCCTTGCCGTGCGGGGTCAGGTCGCAGGAATAGATCTCGCCGTCGTCCTGGATGGCCATCTGCCCCGCGAGGGTGAAGACGTCATAGGCGCGGCCGACCTCGTAGAGCCGAATCCTTCTTCGAGATGCCGAGCTCGAGCGTGATGAGGTCCGAGAGCTCGTCGCGGCGGCCGACGATGGCGTCGGCGGCGCGGAACAGGATCTGCTGGCGCTCGTAGCGGGTGAGCTTGGAGCGATAGGCGGCGGCCGCCTCGAAGGCGTGCCGCGCATGCTCGCGCCGGCCGGCCGGCACGGTGCCGACCACCTCGCCGGTGTAGGGGTAGCGCACCTCGATCACGCCATCGGCGTCGACCTTGCGGCCGGCGATGCGCATCGGATTCGTGCCGAGCTTCGAACGGAGCTGGAGGGCTGTGTCGGGCATTGTCGGTCCTCAGAGCGCCGCGGCGGTGGCGGCGTAGAACAGGGCGTCGAAATTGCGCAGCCCGGGCGCCTCCGGCAGGTCGACCCGGCGGTTGACGATGAACGGCACCTCCTGCTCGGTCAGCCCGCCATGGCTGCGCAGCGGCTCGGTCAGGCCGGAGAGGTCGTGGCGGTCGGCCGAGGTGCCGATCGTCATGTTCTCGGTCGAGACGAGCACGACATCGCCGATCCGGTCGGGCGGCAGCTCCCAGCGCCGCGCCGCCTCGTCGCCGGTCAGCACCAGCTGCATCCCCTCCACGGCTGCGAGGCGCCGGGCCATTGCCGCGGCATCCTCGCCAGCCGGCAGGTAGGCGGTGGCGTACGAGCCGAGCGCCCCGTGGTGGACGACGTAAGGGTCGGTGATCGGCAGGATCACGCGCGCCCGGCCCTGCCCGAGCCACTCGTCGAGCAGGTCCTGCAGGTAGACGACCGCGGGCGAGCCGTCCGCAAGGTGCTTGGGCTTCATGCCGTGGTCGGCGGTGACGACGATCGCGGCGCCCATCTCGTCGAGCTGCGCCAGATAGCGGTCGAACATCGCGTAGAAGGCGTTGGCGCCCTCGGTCCCCGGCGCGTGCTTGTGCTGCACGTAGTCGGTCGTCGTCAGGTACATGAGATCCGGCCGCACCGTCTCGAGCAGCTTGACCCCCGCCGCGAAGACGAACTCGGACAGCTCGGCCGAATAGACCTCCGGCACCGGGCGGCCGAGCCACTTCGCGGCGTTCTCGATCCCGTTGACCTGCTCGGTTGTCGCGTCCGCCTTCTCCGACGAGAAGCAGACGGCCCGCCCGCCCGCGCAGTCGAGCCCGTGGCCCAGCAGCGCGCGCAGCTTGTCCTTGGCGGTGACGATGGCGACCTTCGCGCCGGCCTTCTGGAAGGCCGCGAACACGGTCGGCGCGCGCAGGAAACGCGGGTCGTTCATCATCACCTCCTCGCCCGTCTCCGGCTCGAAGAGGTAGTTGCCGCAGATGCCGTGCACGGCGGGAGGCGCGCCGGTGGCGATCGAGAGGTTGTTCGGGTTGGTGAAGCTCGGCATGGCCGATTGCGCGATGCGGCTGGTGCCCTTCGCCTGCACGCCTTCCAGCGCCGGCATCAGGCCGGCGGCGATCGCCGCGTCGAGATAGGCTGGCTCGCAGCCGTCGAGGCAGATGGCGACCGCCGGCAGCCTGGGCCAGGGATAGCTGCGCCCGTTCACCTGCACGGGCGTCCTGTCGATCCTGTTCATGCCGCCGCCTTTCTCAGCTTCTCGCGCTCGGCCAGCGCCGCGGACGGCGGGGCGGCGTCGTCGACCCCCATTTCCGCCAGCGCCTCGCCCGCCGCGGCCACGAGCTCGGCGCATGATGCTCGCGTCCATCCGGCCGATGCAGCCGATGCGGAAGCTCTCGACCTCGGTCAGCTTGCCGGGATAGATGATGAAGCCGCGCGACTTCAGCAGGTCGTAGAACCGGCCGAACTCGAAACCGGGATGCGCCGGGTTGAAGAAGGTGACGATGATCGGTGACAGCCACCGGTCCTCGAGCAGCGTCTCGAAGCCGAGGCTGCGCATACCGCCGACCAGCGCGTCGCGGTTCGCCGTGTAGCGCGCCAGCCGGCCGGGCGCGCCGCCTTCGGCGGCGTGCAGGTCGAGCGCCTTGAGGAAGGCCGCGACTGCATGGGTCGGCGGCGTGTAGCGCCATTGCCCGGTCTTCTCCATGTACGCCCACTGGGCGTGCGAGATCGAGGCTGAGCGAGTGCGCGCGCCCCTCGGCCGCGGACAGCGCACCCTTGCGCGCCAGGACGAAGCCGAAGCCCGGCACGCCCTCGATGCACTTGTTCGCCGACGAGACGACCGCCTCGCAGGGCAGCCGCGCGAGATCGAGCGGCAGCGCACCGAATGCGCTCATCGAGTCGAGCAGGAGCCTGCGGCCCTTTTCCGCCGTCACCGCGGCGATCTCCTCGACCGGGTTCAGGATGCCGGACGAGGTCTCGCAATGCACCAGCACGACGTGCGTGATGGCCGGGTCGGCTGTCCAGCGCGGCTGCGACTTCGGCGGCGCGCGGGGGAAGGTAGTCGCCCTTGTCGATCAGCTTGTTCGCCCGGTCCATATAGCGCAGCGTCTGCGCAATCCGCAGGCCGTAGGCGCCGTTCGCCAGCACCAGCGCCTTGCCGTCGCGCGGGATGAAGCTGCCGAGCATCGCCTCGACGGCGAACGTGCCGCTGCCCTGCATCGGCACGCACTCCCAGTCGTCGGGCCCGCCGGAGATGGCGACGAGCCGACGGCGAAGCTCCGCCGTCATTGCCCGGAAGTCACCATCCCAGGACCCCCAGTCGCGCAGCATCGCCTGCTTGATCTCGAGCGCTGTGGTCAGCGGGCCCGGCGTCAGCAGGAACGGCTCGCCGGCGGCCGGGTCCGGGAAGGTCGCCGCGTGGGTCTTTCTCTCGATCAGCATTGCCCTGCCCCGCCTTTGCCCCGCCCCAGCGTCTCTATCCCAAAGTCAGCGAGCGCATCCTGCAGCGGCAGAAGGCATCTGTAAAATCGATAATACAGATGCCATCGATAGGCCTGCCCGATGAACCTGTCGGATCAGCCGGCCCGTGCCAGCCGAGTCTCGAGCAGTTCGCCCGCCTCGGCCAGGATCGGATAGGCGACGGAGGCGAAGAGCGAGTTGATCTGCTTCAGTGCGCGGATCGTCTCCAGGTGGATCTCGCTCGTCTCGATGCTCTGCACCGTCCCGGTCTGCAGCCGCTTGAGGTGGCAATCGTGGCTGCGCCGCTCGAGCTCGCGCATCCGGTCCTTCTCGGCGACCAGCTGCCGCGCCGTCTCGATGTCGCCCGAAACCAGAACGTTCAGCGCCAGGTGGATGTTGGCCATCACGCGGTCGTGCAGGTCCGTCAGCTCCTGCCAGCCCTCGGCGGAAAAGGCCAGCTGCTCGGCCGCCTTCTGATCGGCCAGCTTGAGCAGGCCCTTGGCGATGATGTCGCCGACATACTCCATGTTTATGGCGGCGTTCGTCAGCTCCATGGCCCGGCGGGCATCCTCGGCGCTGAGCTCGCTGCGCGTGATCTCGGCCAGATAGAGCTTGATGTCCGAATGGGCCTGGTTGACCTCGGCATCCATCCGCCGGATCGCCTTCATGCGCTCACGGTCGCCGGAATCGAAGAGGTCCATGACTGGGGCCAGCATGCGCTCGATTATCTCGGCCATGTGCAACACCTCGCGCGTGGCGCTGGAGAGCGCAAGCTGCGGCGAGGTGACGAGCGACGGGTCGAGCGCGCTGATCCGCGGCCCGAGCGGGCCGTCGGCCGAGGGGCCCTGCGGCACGATCCGGCGGACGAGGCGATGCGCGACGCCCACAAAGGGCAGGCAGATGATAGCGAGCCCGGCGTTGAAGGCCAGGTGCAGGTTGACGAGTTCCTCCGCCGGTCCGGCGCCGAGCAGCTCGAGCGGCGGCTGGTAGGCGTGCCAGAGCGGGAGTACGACGGCGGCGCCGATCCCGCGGAACAACAGGTTCGCCAGCGGGACGCAGCGCGCCGAGGGCTCGGCCTCCCGCGTCAGAACGACGGCGATGAGCCCGGCGCCGACATTGGCGCCGAGCACCAGCGAGACCCCGAGCTCGAGCGGCATCAGGCCCTGCGCTGCGAGCGTCGCGATCAGAAGCACGGTGGCGATGCTGGAATGCACGGCCCAGGTGAAGATCGCGCCGATCAGGAATGCCGTGACGACGTCGTCGCTGAGATAGGAGACCACGACCGGCAGCAGCTCGCTCTGCCGGAGCGGCGCCGTCGCGAAGGCGATCATCTGCAGTGCGACGAGCACCAGCGCCACGCCGACCAGGATGCGCCCCGCCTGCCGCACGCCGCGCCGCACGCCCTTGAAGAACAGGGCGGTTCCGATCACCAGCAGGATCGGCACCAGCCAATCGAGTTTGAAGGACAGGATCTTGACCACCAGGGCCGAGCCGAGATCGGCGCCGAGCAGCATGGCGGTGGCGACCGGAACCGAGACGAGGGCGCTGGCGACGAAGCCCGACGCGAGAAGCGCCACCGCCGTCGAGCTCTGCAGCAGAACGGCGATGCCCGTGCCGGCAAGCGCTGCCTGGACCCATCCGCCCTGCCAACGCCTCAGCGTCCGGCGCAGCGCCGCGCCGCGCGCCCGCTCCACCCCCGTGCGCACCATTCGGATCGCCCAGAGGAGCAGGGCAACTGCCCCGGCGAGATGCAGGACTAGATAGGACAGCGACATGCGAACGCCTCATACCTGAGATGGTAGCGTGATCCGGGAGCACGCCTTTGCGCCATCCGCTCGCTCGCCCCGTTGCGCTGCCGGGTACCAAGGAACATCACACTCGTTACCATATTATCACTCAAATCGTTATATCTGATTTGTTCATCGATTCGGCCGATGGGAGCAGCGGGTGCGCTATGTCCAGCTCCGGGCGTTCCACCACGTCGCGATCTGCGGCGGGTTCAGCCGCGCGGCCGAGGCGTTGTCGCTGAGCCAGCCGGCCATTTCGGACCAGGTTCGCAAACTCGAGGAGGACTATGATGTCCTCCTGTTCAGCCGCGAGAAGCGCCGGGTCGTGCTGACCAGCGCGGGGCAGCGGCTGCTGGCGGTGACGCAGCGCCTGTTCGAGGCCGAGCGCCAGGCCGCCGAGCTTCTGGCCGAGACGCAGGGCGCTCCGCTCGGGGCGGCTGCGGGTCATCGCCGACAGCGCGCATCATCTGCTGCAAGTGCTTGGCACCTTCCGGCAGCTGCATCCGACGATCGAGATCGTCATCACCTCCGGCAATTCTGAGGAGGTCGTGGCGGCGCTGCGCGGCTACGAGGCCGAGCTCGGCGTCCTCGGCGAGATCCCGCGATCAAACGAGTTCGAGGTCGTGCCGCTGGGCGCCTCGCCGCTGATCGCCTTCGTGGGGCGCGAGCACCCGCTTGCCGCGCGGGGCGGCATGCGCCTGGGCGAGATCACGGACGCGCCGCTGGTGCTGCGCGAGCCGGGATCGAAGACGCGGCGGGACTTCGAGGCAGCGGCGGCCGAGCGCGGGCTGGCGGTGCGGCCCGCCATCGAGGCGCAGGGCCGCGAGGCTGTGCGCGAGCTGGTGGCGGCCGGCTCCGGGGTCGGCATCGTCAGCCATGCCGAATTCGGCCGCGACGACCGGCTGGTGCCGATCGAGATCGAGGACTGTCGGATCATCATGGACGAAGCGCTGATCTGCCTGCGCGAGCGCGCCTCGGGCAAGCTGATCCGGACGTTCCTGGACCTGGCGAGACGCACGCGCGGGCGGGAGAGCGCCAGGGCGGCCGAGTGATGTGCCGCTGACTCGATCAACGGATTGAAAGCTGCGTCGATCTCCCTGTACCAGTTGAGGGACAAAGACCGATAATATGGGAGGACAGCATGAAGTTCGCAGCCACTCTGACCGGCGTCGCAATCGCCGCCCTGGCGCTCGGGACACCTGCGCTGGCGCAGGACTGCCCGCACGGAGATCTCGACGCGCGCTACTGCGACCGGGACGGCGACCTGATCGCCGACGTGCCCGAGGACCAGAGCCAGTGGGTCGACCCGGACACGCTGATCTTCGCCTACACGCCGGTCGAGGACCCGGCCGTGTACAAGAAGGCGTGGTCCGATTTCCTGACCCATCTCGAGGAGGCGACCGGCAAGGACGTGGAGTTCTTCCCCGTGCAGTCGAACGCCGCGCAGATCGAGGCGATGCGCTCGGGTCGCCTGCACATCGCCGGCTTCAACACCGGGTCCAACCCGCTGGCGGTGAACTGCGCCGGCTTCCGCCCCTTCGCGATGATGGCGTCTGATGACGGCAGCTTCGGCTATGAGATGGAGATCATCACCTATCCGGGCTCGGGCATCGAGAAGGTCGAGGACATCAAGGGCAAGCAGCTCGCCTTCACCTCGCCGACCTCGAACTCGGGCTTCAAGGCGCCCTCGGCGATCCTCAAGGCCGATTACGGGCTGGTCGCCGAGCAGGATTTCGAGCCGGTGTTCTCGGGCAAGCACGATAACTCCATCCTGGGCGTGGCCAACAAGGACTATCCTGCCGCCGCCATCGCGAATTCGGTGCTCGCTCGGATGATCGACCGCGGGGTCGTGCAGGAGGACCAGATCGTCTCGCTCTACACGTCGCAGACCTTTCCGACGACGGGCTACGGCCTGGCGCACAACCTGAACCCGGAGCTTGCAAAGAAGATCCAGGACGCCTTCTTCAACTTCGAATGGGAGGGCACCTCGCTCGAGGAGGAATTCGAGAAGTCTGGCGAGGGGCAGTTCATCCCGATCAGCTACAAGGATTACTGGGAGGTGATCCGGAAGATCGACGCAGCGAACGACGTCGCCTACACCTGCCAATGACGTGAGACGGCGGCCCCTGGCGGGCCGCCCCTTCCGTCCGTGGGAGTGGGTAAGGAGACCGCCGATGCTGCGTCTCGAGAAGCTGAGCAAGGTCTACCGGACGGGAGACCGGGCGCTCGACGCGGTCGACCTCGAGGTGCCGCAGGGTCAGGTCATGGCGTTGATCGGCCCCTCGGGCGCCGGCAAGTCGACCCTGATCCGCTGCATCAACCGGCTGGTCGAGCCGACATCCGGCAAGGTGATCCTTGATGGCATCGACGTCACCGCGCTCGGGGCGGCGGCGCTGCGCCGCGCGCGGCGCCGGATGGGCATGATCTTCCAGGAATATGCGCTCGTCGAGCGGCTGACCGTCATGGAGAACGTGCTGTCCGGACGGCTCGGCTATGTCGGTTTCTGGCGCAGCTTCCTGCGTCGCTACCCGCAGTCGGATGTGGACGAGGCGTTTCGCCTGCTCGATCGCGTCGGCCTGCTCGCCATGGCCGACAAGCGGGCCGACGAGCTTTCAGGCGGGCAGCGCCAGCGCGTCGGCATCGCCCGCGCGCTGATCCAGAACCCGTCGCTGCTGCTGGTCGACGAGCCGACCGCCTCGCTCGACCCGAAGACCTCGCGCCAGATCATGCGGCTGATCCGCGAGCTCTGCGCCGAGCGGGGGCTCGCCGCCATCATCAACATCCACGATGTGGCGCTGGCGCAGATGTTCGTCCAGCGCGTCGTCGGGCTCAAATCCGGCGAGATCGCTTTCGACGGGGCGCCCGACGCGCTGGCGCCCGAGGTTCTGACGACGATCTATGGCGAGGAGGACTGGCAGGCGACGATCCGCAAGGCCGAGGAGGAGGAAGAGGCCGCGTGACGACGGGGGCGGGCACCGAGCTTCAGGCGCTTCTCGGACGTCCCTGGCGCAAGCCGCCGCTGATCCGGAGCGATCGGCTGCGCTGGGGGCTGCTGGCGTGCGGCCTCGTCTATCTGGCGCTCGCCAGTTGGTCGATGGAGGTCGACTGGGCCCGCGTCTACGAGGGGCTCGAGCGTGGCTGGCAGTTCATCCTCGCCTTTACCAATCCCGATTTTGCAACCCGCGCGGGTGACATCTGGGAGGGCATGGTCGAGAGCGCCATCATGACGGTGGCGGCGACGGTGGTCGGCATCGGCATCTCGCTGCCGATCGGCCTGGGCGCGGCGCGCAACATCGCGCCCCTGCCCGTCTATCTCCTCTGCCGCGGCATCGTCGCCCTCAGCCGCGCATTGCACGAGATCATCGTCGCCATACTGCTGGTGGCGATCTTCGGCTTCGGCCCGTTGGCCGGATTCCTGACGCTCAGCTTCGCCACCATCGGGTTCCTCTCCAAGCTGCTGGCCGAGGACATCGAGTTGATGGACCCCGGCCAGGCCGAGGCGGTGCGCGCCACCGGCGCCGGCTGGATGCAGTGGATCAACTACGGCGTGCAGCCGCAGGTCATGCCCCGGCTGATCGGCCTCAGCATGTACCGCCTCGACATCAATTTCCGGGAATCCGCGATCCTCGGCCTCGTCGGCGCGGGCGGCATCGGCGCGACGCTGAACACCGCCTTCGACCGCTACGAGTTCGACACGGCGGCGGCGATCATCATCATCATCATCGCAACCGTCATGGTGCTGGAGTACCTGTCCGGCATCATCCGGGCGCGGGTGCAATAGTGCCCGTCGCGCAGACCCCCTCCGGCCCCGTCTGGCGCCGGCGCGACCGGGCGGGCCAGCTCATTCGTTGGGCGGCCTGGCTGTCGGGGACGGCTCTTTTCCTCTGGTGCTGGCAGTTCATCTCGGAGAAGACGACCTGGTTCTTCGTCTGGGATGCGCCGCAAATCGCCGGCGACATCCTCTCGCGCGCGACACCGCCGCGCTGGTCCTATATGGACCGGCTCTGGCTGCCGCTGTGGGACACGCTCAACATCGCGACCCTCGGCACGCTTCTGGCGCTCGTCTTCGCCGTGCCCGTCGCTTTCCTCGCCGCGCGCAACACGACGCCGAGCGCGGCCGTCATCCGGCCGATCGCGCTCTTGGTCATCGTCTCGTCGCGCTCGATCAATTCGTTGATCTGGGCGCTGCTGCTGATCGCGATCATCGGTCCCGGCATCTTTGCCGGCATGATCGCCATCGCCATCCGCTCGATCGGATTCTGCGCCAAGCTGCTCTACGAGGCGATCGAGGAGATCGACCGCTCGCAGATCGAGGCGGTGACCGCAACGGGCGCGAACCGCTGGCAGGTCATGGCCTATGGCGTCATGCCGCAGATCATGCCGGCCTTCGCCGGAATCGCCGTGTTCCGCTGGGACATCAACATCCGCGAGTTGACCGTGCTGGGGCTGGTCGGCGCCGGCGGCATCGGGCTGCAACTCCAGGCCTCGCTCAACACGCTCGCCTGGCCGCAGGTTAGCCTGATCCTGATCGTCATCTTCGTGACGGTCATCATCAGCGAATGGGTCTCGGCCAAGGTTCGGGGGGCCATCATCTGACATTCATCCGCCGCTGTCGGCCCGGAGCAGGCGTTCGCGCGGATAGGCCGGTGTCGATTGACCGGATACTGGCGGTAGGCAACACGCTGCAAACGGACGTGCTCGGCGGGGCCGCGACTGGGATTTGCCAATCCTCGACGCTCCCTCCTCCGCCGATGAAGCGGCGGAGAACGGGATCAGGCCGGATGCGCCCCGGCAGGCAGTCGCATCGGCGCCGACGCCATCCAGGCTTCGGTATCGTCCAGGATCCGCGCCCCCAGGCCGCTGAACCTTGCGTGCTCGCGCAGGACGACGAGGCAATCGGCGAAGGACCGCGCCGACTCGTCCCGCGTCCTGCTGCAATAGGCGCGCAGGCCCTGTGCATCGGGCGCGTCGCCATCTCCGAGCCCGTCGATGATCTGCTGCATCGCCGTCGCCTCGCGGGCGGACACGAAACCGGCGTGGAAGATCCCGTCGATCGGCCGCGGATCGCTGCGCAGGGGTGAGCGGCGCCTCTCCTCGTGCGGGTTCAGCACGAGAGGCTCGTCGCGCGCGATGCCGAAGAGCAGATTATGCGAGTATTCGTGGACGATGCGCGGCAAATAGAGCCACCAGTCGGGGTGCGCCTCCATGTTCAGCGCCATCCCGCCCCACAGGGCAAAGGACGAGGCGCCGCCAAAGCTGAGCTTCGCCGCCGGGCCGGGCTTGGCGAAGACGATCTCGGTGGTTATCGCCTGGAACTCGCCAAAGAAGTCGGGGGCCGTCGTCCGCAAGACGTCAAGCGCCTTTGACAGCTGCCGTGATGCGGCCTGCAACTCTGCGTCGTCGAGGGCTTCGAGCGCCATCGCGTTGTCCGGCTCCATGTCGAACCAGCGCACGAGGCAGTCCGTCTCCTCCGCCGTATAGAAGGGGACGCGCATGGTGTTGACGCGCAGCCGCAGACCGTCGTCATCGGCGCCGGCGCGATTCCCGTCGATGCTCCGGGCAAGCGCCCGCTCGATCGAAGCGAGCGCGCCGCGCCCCTCCTCGGCCACGCCGTGATGGACGGCCGATGCGAGATCGAAGTAGAAGCCGAAATCCGCCGGGCGGGCGCTCCACCCGGAAAGATCGGCGCCTTTCAGACGCTCGCTGCCAAGCTCGTCCGCCACCCATCGGAGGCTTTCGGCCAGTCTCTGCCGAATGGCACGGTCCATCGCGCGCCCCCGCTCGGCCGAGGGCAGAAAGAGCGAGCCGGCGCCATCCCCGGTGGCGCCAGCCTGCGAGGTCGTGTCCACGCGCATCGAGAGCGGCTTAGTTCAGACGCGCCGGGCCGACCGGCTTGCCGGAGACCTTGGTCGAGAGCGCAAGGTTTTCGATGTCGCCATAGGGTGCCAGCGGCGCGTTCGGCTTTTCGAGGCCGACCTTCGTGGACAGCGAAAGGTTCGCCAAATCGCCATAGGGCGCGAGCGGCTCGCTCGGCTTTACGCCACCGACCTTGGTCGAGAGCGAAAGGTTCGCAATGTCGCCATAGGGCGCCAGCGGCGCCGTTGGCTTTGGCCCGCCGACCTTCGTCGACAGGGGCAGGTTCTTCAAGGACCCGTAGGGTGCCAGAATGGTCATGTCACAATCCTCCGCAAGTCACCTCGATGGTGAAACGATGGCACGGACGACCGATTTATTCAACATGCAACATGAAGGGCGGAGCTGCGTCGGCGCACCGGCGGAGAATTACCGAATTATTTAGCCGCGAAGGTTGCCTTTACTAACCTTCTGCGAAAGAATCGCGCAATCGATCTCGCCCTCTGATTGCAGACAGGACCGAGGGCTGCCTTTGCGAACGCAGCGTCTCGCCGACGATCGTCACTTTGGAAAAGCTGTGCAGAGGCCTGCCCGCGTGCAGGACTTCGTCGGTCTCGGCGACGACAACCAGCGCCTCGACGCCGCCATCGCGCAGCAGCGCCGCCGCGCGCCGGCGGAGGCCAGGCGCTCCGGCCCAGACGACGGGCTTGCCGTCCGGCCCGACCGTCACCTCGTGCGAGGTCAGGGCGGCCGCGAGGCCGCGAGCCAGCAGCTCGGCCTGCCGCTCGCGCCCGGCCGCCATCGCGCCTTCGCTTCCGACAAAGCATTCGACCGGAATGTTCGCGCCGTCGGAGAACATCTCGTCGAGATAGGCCCTCGCGCTGTTCTCGCCGATCTGCGGCTGCCAGTTCAGCTCGGTGATGGCGGCCCGCGTCTGGTGCCAGGGCTTGCGCGGATCGGTCGAGATCAGGTCCAGCCCCATGCTCTCGAGGCGGAAGGCGCGCGAGATGCGCTCGGCAAGGGCGACGTTGTCGGGATGGACGACATCGGTGATGGTCTCGTGGTGACCGC
The DNA here is from genome assembly GCA_963822985.1 of uncultured Alphaproteobacteria bacterium. Taxonomy (GTDB): domain Bacteria; phylum Pseudomonadota; class Alphaproteobacteria; order Rhodobacterales; family Rhodobacteraceae; genus Thermohalobaculum. The sequence goes on from CAWGJU010000013.1 coordinate 168,888, forward strand.
CCTCGTCGCGGGTCTGCGCGGCGCGCAGATAGCCGAGCGCGCCCTCGTCGAGGACGCTCGACGGGGCGTATCCCTGCGCCGCGAGGCTTTGCCTGGCGACATCGTCGAGCGGAAAGGGCTTTGCGCGCAGGTGCCTCGCCCTGCGCGCCTCGGTCTCGCTCGCCCGCCTGACGAGTTCCTCGACGGTGCTGCGGCCGTCGCCGACCACAGACTTCGGATGCCGCGTGAAGGCGAACACGAACTTGCCCCTGAAGGTGACGAGGCGGTGGCAGAGGCCCGGGATGCGCTCCTGCAGGAGGATGTTCTTCGACCAGTGCGCCGCCGCCTCGAACGCCGCGCGCACCTCGTCGGCGGTGGCGATGTCCACCGTGACGCCCTCGCCCCTATCGCGATCGGCGGGCTTGACGACCAGCGGAAAGCCTATCCTCTCCGCGGCCCGCAGCGCGTGGTCGGCGTCGCGCACGCGGATCGACTTCGGAATCGGCGCGCCGATGCCCTGGAGCACCAGCTGCGTGTAGCTCTTGTCCACGGTCGCGAGCGCGCCGATGGCGGAATCCCTGTCCGTCGCGCCGTTCAGGAAGAGCCGGGCGCGGGCCCCGGTGCCGAGCTGGTAGGCGCTGCGCGCGACGTGAAAGAAGGGTATGCCCCGTCCGAAGACCTCGCGCAGGAACGGGATGGTGGGGATCCCGGCGGCCGAGGCCCGCAGCGTCGGCTTGACAAACCCTTCCTCCAACTCGTCCGCCATCCGTTGCAGGTCCTTGCGTCGGTCGGACGGCACGGCGAACTCCGAGGCGATCGACAGGGCTGCCTCGTATGCGCCCGAGAAGCAGCGCGCCAGCATGTTCTCGACGACCGGGACGAGCAGATCGACGATCACCGGCCCGCCCTGCCCCGACGGCCCTTCCGCCTTGCGGACGGTTGGGCGCTCGAACACGGGAATCCCGCCGGCCTGCAGCAGGTGCCGCGCGAGCGCGCAGATCACGATCAGCTTGGACGACGAGGCCTCGTCGAGCGCGGCCTCGCCGAGCCGGGCCGGCCCGGGATCGGCGCCCATGTCGATCTTGAACGTCTCGGAGAGGTATTTCGCGGCGCCATCGGCATCGAAAGACGCCGGCGCGGCAAAGCTCAGGCGAAGCCGGCGCGAGGACTGCCGCATGTCGCCCATATGACCGAGCACCGGCTCGTCCAGCTGAACGGCAGGGAAGGGCGCCGTCACGGCAGGCGCACCGCGAGGCTGGCGGAGGCGCGTCGGCGCGCGGGCTTGCGCTGCCCGGGGCGCGGCAAAGGCGGCCTCGGCGTCGTGCACACTCTCCCGGCCATTGCTCACCCATCCGTGTCGGTTCCCGGCGCGGGAGGATGTCGTCACTCCGGCGTCAGGGCAATGGCCGACGAGCCACTCTCGGCGAAGTCGGGGTGCACGGCGTCACGTCTTCTCTGGAGCGACTCAAGCGCGCAGAAGCCTCGACCCCGCCGTCAGATCGCATTCCGCAGCCTCTCCGCGATAATTGACCGCGTGTATGCCTGGTGACTGTCTGCGTATTCACTGCATCGTGGGTTGGGTCACAACCGGGTGAGGTGATGTCGTTCCAGGGTCGGACCACCGCTATCAACGCAGCATGACTTGGTCCGCATCCCGATCGCGGCGCGCGTCGCCGTTCGCCGTCGGTACGTCCGGCGGTGACGCCCGCGCACCCCGGTCGGGGTGCCGTGCCGGTCGTGCCGGCCGATGAACGACGAGGCCCGCCTCGTCGCCCTGCCCCGCCGCAAGCGCGACCTGCGGCTGGATTTCTTCCGCGGGCTGGCGATGTTCATCATCCTGGTCGCGCACATCCCGGACAATGTGTGGACGCTGTGGATCCCGGCGCGCTTCGGCTTCTCGGACGCGACCGAGATCTTCGTCTTTTGCTCGGGCATGGCGTCGGGGATCGCGTTCGGCTCGATCTTTCTCAAGCGCGGCTGGTGGCTTGGCGCGGCGCGCATCGTCTTTCGCGTCTGGCAGGTCTATTGGGCGCATATCGGCGTCTTCCTCGTTTCGGTGCTGCTGGTCGTGCTGCTCGACCGGACGGGCATGGGTGCGCCGGGCCTCGTCTATGCCGACTGGCCGCCCGTGGCGCGCTTCTTCACCGATACGGGCGAGGCGGTGCTGGGCCTTTTCACCCTGACCTACGTGCCCGGCCTCTTCGACATCCTGCCGATGTACCTGGTCATCCTGGCCATGGTCCCCGCCGTCATGGCGGCGTACCGGGCGGGCGGGCGCGAGGCGGTGTTCGCGCTCGTCGCCCTGACCTGGCTAGCGGCGAACCTCGCCGGCTACGCGAAGAGTTTCGAGGGCGTCGAGGGGCTCTCAACGGTGCAGCGCGCGGCCGCCTGGATGGGGGCGCAACTCGCCTGGATGAACCTGCCGGGCTCGCCCTGGGACGCTGGTTTCACCTGGTTCTTCAACCCGTTCGCCTGGCAGCTGGTCTTCTTCACCGGATTCAGCTTCGCCATGGGCTGGCTGCCCAAGCCGCCGGTCAACCGGGCGCTCGTGGCGCTGGCCATCGCGATCTTGGTCATCACGCTGCCCTTCGCCTGGCACAAGGCCTATGAGTACTACACCGGCTATCTGCCCGGATCGCTCGGCGGCGCTTTCCTGTGGGATGCGCGCGCCGAGCTCGAGCCGCTCTTTTGGAAGACCTGGGTCGGCGGCTGGCGCTACCTCCACTTCCTGGCCGTGGCCTATCTGGCCTGGGCCGCCGTCGGGCCGGACGGCGTGCGGCTCGAGACAGGGTGGACGCCGCGCGAGCGCGCCCCGTCGACCCGCCGCGCGATCCGCCTCGCGGCGGGCGCGGTTCTGCTTGTGACGCTGCCCTACACCTACATACCGGAGATCAAGCTGCTCGCGCCCGCGCTCGACCGCTGGATCATCGAGACCATCCCGACCGCGCATGCGCGGTGGATCGGGCTGCTCATGCTCGTCCACCTGGCCGCGATGATCGTCTTGCTGTGGCACTCGATCGGCGACGGGGCGCGGCGCTGGCTGGTGCGCGACGCCTTCCTCGCCATCGTGCCGGTGATCCGCAAGGTCGGCACCCAGTCGCTGGCGGTCTTCATGGCCTCGCTGGTGCTCGCGCGCTTTTTGGGCTGGTCGATGGACACGATCGGCACATATCTCGCCGGGACGGGATGGAACTACATCGCGCCGCGGGACGTCTGGCTGCACGCTTTGATGAACTTGAGCGGGTTTGCCGTGCTGATTGGGGTCGCGTATACTGTTGCCTGGTTCAAGAAGCAGCCGTGGCGAGATCGTCCGCCGGCCCGCGTGCCGAGGGGAAAGATGGCCTCGGGCGGGGCGCGCGCGATGGCGGCCGAATAAGCGTCTGAAGGAGAGGGCAAGCCGTGTTCGTTGAGGCCGGCCCGGGCGCGGGGGGCGTCCGCACGACTGACTACGACGCCGAGACGGCGCTGTCGCGCCTGTCGCGGCAGAGCAGTGGCGCGCCGGTCGTGATCGGCCAGCTCGGCCAATCGCTCGACGGGCGGATCGCGACGCCGACGGGTGTGTCGAAGTACATAAACGGCCGCGAGGCGCTGCGCCACCTGCACAGGCTGCGCGCCCAGGCCGACGCGGTGATCATCGGCGTCGGCACGGCCATCGCCGACGACCCGCAACTGACGACGCGGCATGTCGAGGGGCCGAACCCGGTGCGCGTCGTCATCGACCCGACGGGCCGTATGCCGCGGGACCTAGCGCTTCTGCGCGACGGCGCGGCGCCCGTTCTATGCATCACCGGCGCCGGCGTCCGGCCGCCGCCGGGCGCCGAGGGCCTGGCGCTGGGCTGCGACGGCGAGGGACGGATCCCGCCGGCCCGCATCATCGCCGCGCTGGCAGGACGGGGCCTGCGCCGCCTGCTTGTCGAGGGCGGCGCCGAGACGCTGGCGCGGTTCCTCGACGCTGGCGTGGTCGACGAGTTGCACCTCATGGTGGCGCCCATCGTCCTCGGCTCGGGCAAGACCGGCCTGAACCTCGCGCCCATCGAGACGCTCGACCAGGCGATGCGGCCCATGGTGCGCACGATGCGCTTCCGTGACGGGGACATGCTTTGCATGTGCGACCTCGCCCGCCCGGCCCGGGTGACGGGACTTGTCGACGAGGGGACATGCCGCGCTATCCGCTGATCCATCGCGTGCTGCACTGGGTGCTGGCCGTCGTCGTGCTCGGCACGCTGTCGGTCGGCATGATCTTCATGTTCCTGGAGTTCGAAGGCACGCTGGCGACCTTCGGGCAGGCCACGACCGATCTGCTCTACACCTACCACAAGACCTTTGGCGTCATGATCCTGGGCCTAATGCTGCTGCGCCTGGGCATCCGGATGGCGATCGGCAAGCCCGAGTACAAGCCCCCTATCGCGGCCTGGGAGCGGAGCGTCAGCACGGCCGTCCATGCCAGCCTCTATGCGCTGTTGATCCTGCAGCCGACCGTCGGCTGGGCGGCGACGGCGGCGGGGGGCTATCCGGTTCAGTTCTTCGGCTGGAACCTGCCCGGATTCCTGTCCAAGGACGAGGGCTTGAGCGCGACGCTCTACGAGGTGCACGGGTTCTTCGGCTGGCTGATCCTGCTGCTCGTGCTGGCGCACATCGCCGGGGCGCTGCGGCACTGGCTGGTCAAGCGGGACCGGGTCATGGCGCGGATGGCGCTGCCCTGAGCCGGAGGGCCGCGGCATCGCTGGCGGCGAAAGCTCTCCTCCAACCCGTCTCCGGTGCGGAAAGGCCCGCCTGCGTGACCGGCCGGCCTCAGGCCGGCGGGATGGCCAACAGGTCTAGATGGCCGATCATGACGTGGGTCGCCGCGGCGCGGGCGCGCCGCCACGCGGTCGCGGCGCCGTCGCCGAGGGCGGGGGCGATGGCGTCGGCGCTTCCGTGTGCCAGCGCCGCGATCAGCGCGGCGTCGCGCGGGCGCGCGATGCTGCCAGTCGCTCGCGGCAGTCGCCACCTCGTAGCCGGCCCCGGCCAGCGCGGCCGCCAGCTGGGCGGCGGGCGTCGGGGCCGAGCGCCGGTCCCAGCCCCTTGTCGCGGCGCTGGTCGGCATGGAAGGCGGCGAGTGCCGCGGCATCGAGCGGGTACGGCGGCGCCCAGGCCTCGCGCCCGTCATAGGTGAGCACCGCATAGAGGGTGGCGCCCGCCGCGGCGGCATGGCCGACGAGGCGGTCGATCCAGGCCGCGCCGCACAGGTCGAAGAAGGCCGAGGCCGTGACGAGGTCCGGCGCCGGATCGAAGAGCGGCGCGAGGTCGCCGCCAAGGTCCGCGAGGACGGGTTCGGCCGCGACGCCCGCCGGGGGGTCGGCGCGCGCGAGCAGCTCCGCATCGCCGTCGACGAGGCGCCAGCGCTGGCCTGGGCCGAGGAGCGGCGCGGTCGCCCGCATCATCGCGCCGGTGCCGGCGCCGAGATCGAGGACCCGCAGCCCTCTCGCGCCCGGCGAAACGCGCCGCGAGCCGGGCCGCGAGACCAGGGTCGCGGGCGCGGGCGTCCGCCCCGGCGCGCAGCGCCAGCCAGTCGGCGGAAAAGCTCAAGCACCCTCGCGCGACTCGGCCGCGCGGCGCAGCACGCCCGCGACGATCGCGGCCGTCTGGGGCCAGCGGAGCAGCGTCTGGGCGGCGGTCCAGCAGCGCTCGGCCAGCACCCGACGCTCGGCCGGGCCGGCGATCAGAGCGGCCAGCGTCGCCGACAACTCGGCCGGCGGGACCAGGCGGGCGGCGCCGGCCGTCGCCTCCTCGACGGCGGCCGAGCGCAGGCCGACGACGGGCAAACCATGCGCCATCGCCTCGGCGAAGGCCATGCCGAAGCCCTCGAACTGGGACGCCAGCGCGAAGAGGTCGGCGCCCTGATAGGCGGCCGTCATGGCGGCGGGGCCGAGCGCCCCCGCCAGCTCGACGCGGTCCTCGAGGCCCAGCTCGGCGATGACGGCGCGAAGCTCCGCCGCCAGCGGCCGGTCGCGCGCCGGGCCGACGATGCGCAGCCGCCAGTCTAGAGCAGGGTGGGCCGCCAGCGTCCGGACGAGCCGCTCGTGTCCCTTGCGCGGCGTGACCGAGCCGACGGCGAGGACGAGGCATTGTGGCCCGCCCGAGCCCCGTGCCCTCGGCGCCGGATCGGTGCCGGGACGGGCCACGGTGATGCGCGCGGCGGGGACGCCGAAATCGGCGGCCAGGATGGCGGCCGTGGCGTTGCTGGTGGTGACGACCTGGCGGGCGAGCGCCAGCGCCGCGCGCTCGGAGGCCTCGAGCCGGCGGGCCGCCGCCGGACCGATGCCGGTCTCGAGCGCCAGCGGATGGTGGCAGAGCGCGACGACGGGCGCGGCGACCCGCGCGAGCAGCGCCGCCGGCAAGGCGCCGAGTGCCAGCCCGTCGACCAGCACAGGGCCGCCCGGCGGCAGCGCCGCGAGCGCCGCTTCGGTGCGCGCCAGCGCGTCGGCGTCCGGGAGCGGGAAGTCGTCCGGCAAGGCAAGGGGCTCGAGCTCGACGCCCTGGGCCGGCATCTCGCGGATCAGCCGGCGGGCATAGGCATAGCCGCCGGTCGGCGTCGCGAGGTCGCCGGGGATCGCGAAGGGGATTCTCACTGCCGGCCCCCGCCCTGGCTTCTGCCCTGGCCCCGCCTCCTGCCCCGCGCGGCGCGCTCGGACGCAAGCCCCGTCCCCAAGCCTGCCCGGCGAGCGGGGCCGGGAGACGCCGCGCAGGCGGGACGGCTCAAAGCGCCTCCTCGTACCATGCGCGGGCGACGTGGCTCTCGTTCAGCGTCACGCGCAGGCGGCCCAGGTTCTCGGCGCCCGGGCCGAGCCGGCCGTCGCGCGCGCCCCCGGCGATGCGGTCGAAGATCCAGCGGCAGAGGAACTCGGTCGTCGTGCGCTGGCCCCGGAATTCCTCCATGGCGTCGAGATTGGCATAGCGCAGCGGCTGCAGCGCCTGCGCCAGCACGTCATGCGCCCGGCCGATGTCGACGACGATGCCGTCGGCCGAGAGCGTCTCGGCCATGAAGCAGACATCGACGACATAGGTCGCGCCGTGCAGGCCCTGCGCCGGGCCGAAGACCTCGCCCGGGATCGAGTGGGCCAGCATGACGTGGTCGCGGACCTCGACGCCGTACATCGGCAACTCCTTCTCTCGCTGGGCACGCGCTCCGGTGTCGGCGCGCGCCAAGGTGGGCGGGTGGGGCGGGCGGCCGCATCGGAGCGCGTGCCCAGACTTGCGCCCCCACCCCGTTCCCGGCCGCTCAGTACCGGACGCGCGTGGCGATACCGGAGGCGCCCAGCGCGAGCAAGGCCGGCAGTGCGCCGGGCAAGTCGGCGAAGGCGACCTCGCTTGTGATCAGGCAGTCGAGACGCGGATCGGCCAATGCGGCGATCGCGCGCACCAGCCGGTCGCGGCGCGAGAGCGCGGCGCGCCGCGGTCCTGGCGACATGGCCGACCTGGCTCGACTGGATCGTCAGCCGGTTGGCGTGGAAAGCGCCGCCGAGCAGCAGCGGCACCGGCCGGTCGCCGAACCAGCTGAGCTCGACGACGCGCCCCTCGAATGCCAGCGCATCGAGCGCCGTCTGCAGCCCGGCGGCGCTGGCCGAGGTGTGGAAGGCGAGATCGTAGGCGCCGGCCGCCACCTCGGCCGGCGCCAGGAACGGCACGCCGAAGGTGCTCGCCGGGAGCGCCAGCCTCTGCCCGCAGATCGGTGGCCGCGACCGAGAGGTCGGTGCGGGCCGAGAGCAGCGCCGCGATCAGCCAGCCGAGCAGGCCGGCGCCGACGACAAGGATGCGGGCGCCCGGCGCGGGCGACGGCGTCCCAGAGGGCGTTGAGCGCCGTCTCCATGTTGGCCGCCAGCACGGCGCGCTCTGGCGGCACGCCATCGGGCAGCGGAACGAGGGCATCGGCCGGCAGCCGGAAGCGCGTCTGGTGCGGGTGGAGCGCGAAGACCTCGCGCCCGATCAACTCGGCCAGCTGATGTGGCCCCTCCTCCACCGTTCCGGCCGCGGCATAGCCGTAGCGGACCGGAAAGGGGAAATCGCCGGCCTGGAAGGGCGCGCGCATGCGGGCGTGTTCGCTCTCAGGCACCCGGCCCTCGAAGACCAGCCGCTCGGTGCCGCGGCTGAGCGCGGAGAAGCTTGTCCGCACCTCGACGAGCCCCGGCGCCATCGGGGCGAGCTCGACGCGCTCGATCCGCGCCAGGCCCGGGGCGGCGTAGACCAGCGCCTCTGCGGCATTCTGCACGGGCTGCACGGCGAGGGGTCCTCTTGACGGTGCCTGATGCCGGCGCAACTTAACTGCGGATTTTCCGAGGTCCATACAACAAGGCGTTCCCGCATGAGCCAGCTCGAGCGCGCCGCTGTCGCGGTGCAGCCGTCATCTGCGGCACAGGGCGTGGTCGCCTTGCCGATCGGTCAGAAAGGGGAGCCCGAAATCTGGCGCCGAGCTGGACCGGGCGACAGGGACGCGCTGACGCCGGCCGGGCTTCAGCGCCCCCGCGCGCTCGCGCGCCGGCGCCTGTTCGTCGCGGCGCTGAACATCGGCACGCTGGCGCTGCTCGGCTGGGGCATCGCCACGGCGCTCGGCGCCGGCGGGTGGTCGGTGCCGGACTGGATGATCCTGGTCTGCTTTCTGGTCGGCGCGCCCTGGACCGTGCTGGGGATGTGGAACGCCGTCATCGGCCTCTGGCTGCTGCATGGCCGGCTGGACGGTATCGAGGCGGTCGCCCCGTTCCTTGCGGCGGGCGAGCGGACCGGGCCGCTGACGACGCGCACGGCGCTGGCCATGACGGTGCGCAACGAGCCGCCGGTGCGGTCCTATCGGCGGCTGGCCGAGATGCGCCGGGCGCTCGACGCGACGGGCCAGGGGCGCCATTTCGACATCGCCATCCTGTCCGACACGACCGATCCGGAGATCGCGGCCGAGGAGGAGCGGCTGTTCCACCTGATGCGCGGCGAACTCGGCGGGCCAGCGCGCGCTTTACCGGCGGCGGACCGTCAACACCGGCTGGAAGGCCGGCAATGTCCGCGCGTTCCTGACGGGGCCGGGGCCGCGACGTACGACTTCTACCTGCCGCTCGACAGCGACAGCTTCATGGGCGCGGACACGATCCTGCGGACTGGTGCGGATCATGGAGGCGCATCCGCGGATCGGCATCCTGCAGACCATGTCGGCGGGCATGGCCTCGTCGAGCCTGTTCACGCGGGCGCTGACGTTCGGGGCGCGCGTGGCGACGCGCGCGCACTCTGACGGGCGCCTGCTGGTGGCATGGCGACACCTGCTATTACTGGGGGCACAACGCGCTGGTCCGGGCGGCGGCGTTCCGGCGGCACTGCCGCCTGCCGGTGCTGCCGGGCCAGGCGCCGCTCGGCGGGCACATCCTCAGCCACGATCTGCCCGAGGCGGCCATGATGCGGCGGGCGGGCTTTGAGTGCCGCGTCGTGCCGGTCGAGATGGAGAGCTGGGAGGAGAACCCGCCCTCGGTGCTGGACTTCATCCGGCGCGACCTGCGCTGGTGCAACGGCAACATGCAGGCGACGCGGCTGCAGAGCCTACGCGGGCTGACGCCGCTGTCGCGCTTTCACCTGTTCTCGGCGGCGGCGATGTTCATGGGCGCGCCGGCCTGGATGCTGATGGCGGCGGCGGCGGCGGCGAAGATCCTCGACGGGCGATGCCGGAATCGACGTGGCGCTGGGGACGGCGATGTTCTTCGGCATGCTGATGGTCAGCTTGGCGCCCAAGGCGATCGGCCTGATGGACGTGGCGCTGACGCCGGGCGGGGCCGCGCGCTTTGGTGGCGGCTGGCGGCTGGCGGCGGGCGCGGTGGCGGAGCTGGTGCTCTCGGTGCTCATGGCGCCCGTCGTGGCGTTCCAGGCGACGCTGTTCCTGGTGGGGCTCGCCTTTGGCTATCGCGTGCCGTGGTCGGGGCAGAACCGCGACGCCTATCGGGTCGAGCTGGGCCGAGGCGGCGGCGCGGCCTGTGGCCGCAGACGGTGTTCGGGCTGTCGCTGCTGGGCTTGGGTTGGGGGCTGGCCGGTGGCGGCGCGGTCGCCTGGGGGGCGCCGATGATCGCGGGGCTGGCGCTGGCCGTGCCCTTCGCCGTGCTGACCGCGGCGCCGGCGCTTGGGGACTGGGCCGAGCGGGCGGGGCTGTGCGCGCTGCCCGAGGAGGTGGCTCCGCCCGAGGCGCTGCGCCGGCTGGTCGGCACCGGGGCCGAGCTGGAGACGACGGAGGAGCCGCTGAAGGCAGCCTGATCAGCCGCCGCCGATCAGGATGCCGGCGGCGAGCACCAGGGCACCGCCCAGCACGACTTGGAAGGCGGCGCGCAGAAACGGCGTCTCCATATAGCGGTTCTGGATCCAGGCGATCGCCCAGAGTTCGACGAAGACGACAGCCAGGGCGATGATCGTCGCGGTCCAGAAATGCGGGATCAGGTACGGCAGCGCATGGCCGAGCCCGCCGATGGTGGTCATGACGCCGCAGGCGAAGCCGCGCTTGAGCGGCGAGCCGCGGCCCGAGACGACGCCGTCATCGCTCGCCGCCTCGGTGAACCCCATCGAGATGCCGGCGCCGACAGAGGCCGCGAGGCCGACGAGGAACGTCGTCCAAGTGTCCTGCGTGGCGAACGCCGTCGCGAAGATCGGCGCCAGGGTCGAGACCGAGCCGTCCATCAGCCCGGCCAGGCCCGGCTGCACCCAGGTCAGCACGAACTGGCGGTGGCTGGCTCGGCGCGCTCGACGGTGGCCGTCTCCTGCGGCACGTGGCGCTCCTCGGCGGCGTAGGCCGCCTGCTCGTGGCCGCGCTCGGCCAGCGCCAGGTCCCCGAGCAGCTTGCGCGTAACGGGGTCGCAGCTCCGCTTGGCCGCTCGCGTCGTAGAAATCGCCGGCCGTGCGCTCCATGCGCGCGGCCTCGCCCCTGATCTGGTCGATATCGAGGCTCTCGACCAGCCAGATCGGACGGCGGGCGAAATAGCCGGCGACGTGTTCGCGCCGGATCAGCGGGATCGGGCCTTCGAAGCGTCGCTCGTACTCGTCGATCAGCCGACGCCGATGCTCGGCCTCCTCCTCGACCATCTCGTCGAAGATCGGCGGCGGTGCGCGGGATATATCCTGGCGCAGCCGGCCAGCATAGGTCGCGTAGATGCGGCTGTCGTCCTCCTCGTTGGAGATCGCCAGCGCCAGGATTTCCTTTTCCGAAAGATCGGAGAAGTGCCGTCGTGAAGAGAGGAGGGGGAGCATGGACGCCCGTCATGGCTTAGAATTGTTCTAAGAATAGCCGGCGCAGCGCCCGGGTCCACCCCCTCTTCCCTCTCCGCTGCGCGCCCGAGCGCGCCTGCAAGCGAGCCCGCCGGTCCGTCAGCGGAAAGCGTAGACCGGACTTGTCCAGGCCCGCGTGCCGTCTTCCTGGATCAGACGAATGTAGATCGCGTTGTCGCCGGATTCTCGGAGCGGAACCGGCCGGCTGAACGACAGCCGCCGATGCGGATTCGCGTCCGGAAGACGGCTGACGCTGATGAACCGAGGCAATTGGCCCGAGGCGTCGAAGATGCGGTCCTCGAGGTCGATCTCGGCGATGTCGAGATCGAACGAGATCAGCGGCGTCTCGACATGCAGCCGGCCGGCCAGGGGCTCGGCCAGCATCGCGTCGAAGCCGCCCTGGTTGCCCGTCGTCAGCGCGCGCCAGGCGAGCGTGTCGCCCTCGCGTTCGAGCGTTTTGTCGCGGTTGAGGAAGTTCACCGGGCGGGCGTCCAGCAACCGGTTGCCCTCGACGCGGGCGCGGCCGTCCCAGACGACCTCGCGGCCGCGGCCACGATATTCCGCGCCCTCCCACAGCACGCGGATGCGGGCGCCGAGATCGCCCTCGGCGAACGGCCTGACCGTCTCGACGAGTTCCAATCCGTTGAAGATGTCGATGCGCTCGATCGGCGCGTTGGCAACGACCGAGACGGCGAGTTCGAGCGCGCCGTGCGGCATGTGGACGATGTCGCCCATCATCGCCTCGCTCGCCGCGCGCCCCTGCACCGGGCCGAGCGCGGGATCGTCGTGGTAGACCGTCGCCGGTTGCGACAGGCGCGCCGTCAGGTCGATGACCGGCCGCCCGCACGGGCCGCCCGTTGTGCCGTAGTGCCGCCGCTTGCGCAGGCAGTCGAGCAGCGTGGGCCGATCCAACCGCTCCATCAGATAGCAGGTCAGCCCGCCGATCGCGCCGAACTTGCCGGCGCCGGGATAGCTGGCGCCGGGGCGGCCCTTGTGCCCGTCCGAGTTGGCGACGACGCCGACGCGGTGGCCGAGCCGCAGCGCGTCCTGCAGCAGCCACTCGAACGTGCCCCAGGAGGAATGCACCTCGACCGAGCGCTCGAACCGGCCGTCGTGGGCGAGCTCGATATCGGCATAGCGGCCGCCGCAATGGGCAAAGCAGACGACGTCGAACTCGCCGGCCCGCGCGAACGCCTCGAAGAGTTCGGCCGCCGTGGTGCAGTCGTGGTGCGCGGTCGCGCGGTCCTCGATCAGCGCGTGCGACGAGCGGCGGATGATCCGGCCCTCGTGAGGGAAATAGACGTTGCGGTCGCCGCCGAGCGCTGTGTTGCCGGACCATTCGTAGCCCGGCAGCGCCACGAAGCGGCCGGGCGTATCGAATTCGGCAGTGATGCGGTTGAGCTCGTCCCAAAAGGCGTCCGACATCTGGAAGTCGTTGCCCTGGTGCGCGCAGGCGTCGACAAAGGCCCGGTCGCGAGCGAAGGCGAAGTACTGGCGCGCGCTGCCGGTGCCGATCGTCTCCTCGGACTGGCCGTGGATGTCGCCCCAGTAATGCACGAGGCCCGTGTCCTCGACGACCAGCGCGTTGGTCTCGGCGACGACCGCGCCGGCCGCGTCCACCAGCTCGACCGAGACGGTGCCCGGGGCTTCCACCGATAGCCCGTCGATCTCGAGGGCAAAGCGGCCGGGCTGCAAGGTCACGGCCTGGGGCAAGCCGCTGATCGACCCTGCAGCGCGCAGGCTGAACGTCGCGTCGCAGCGGTCGGACGGGTTGCCCCAGGCGTCCTCGCCCTTCAGCTTCAGCGTGAATCGCTCGCCCGGGCGGCGGCGCGTCGGCACTACGGCGACATAGCGGGCGGGCGGCCCGGGGACGATGGCGATCCGCGGCTGGTCGGGCACCGGCTGGAAGTTGAAGGTGGCCACGGGGTCGACCAGCACGCGGAACTCGAACGTATCCTCGCAGAACGTCTGCAACCGCATGCCGGGGCCGCCATGGTCGGTCACGCCAAGGCGGATCGTGATCCGGTCGCCTTCCTTCAGATAGCCGCGCACGACCTTGATCCAGAGCGCGCGATCCCAAGGCCGGATGTTCCCCTTGGGGTCGAAGCGCAGCTGCAGCACGGCGCCGTTCGACGCCTCGACCGTGCAGTAGTTGGCGCCCGTGGGATCGGTGAACTGCGGGTCCGCCTGGTCGGATGCGAAGCGAAAGCACACGCGCAGGCTGCCTGAGTCGTCGATGCCATAGGTGCCGGCCGTGTAGGTCAGGGTGAAGCTGGTCCAGCTGCCCGCCTCGAAGCGGCCCGCAGGCGTGATCTCGGCGCGGCCCAGCATCTCCGGTGGGATCGCCTCGCGGATGGCGCCGCTGTTGGTCTGCGTCCAGTCGAGGCCGGGCGCGGTGTCGTCGTCCATCGATGGTCCCCCAGCTGATCGGCTTTCGAACTTGATCTGCCCCCTCGGCGAAGAGAACCACAATCTGCGGCCGTTGACACATGATATATCATATGTCGAAGCTGACACCGGGCACGCGGGCCAGAGCGAAGGGCGCCGGCCGCGGGCATCAACAACGGAGGAGGTGCTGACGATGATCGGAAAAACGCTTGTCGCCATGTCATTGGCCGCGATGGGCCTCGCGGCCACCGCCGCCCAGGCGGAGCTGCTCGACGAAATCAAGGAGCGCGGCGAGCTGTCCTGCGGCACGCTCAACTACATACCCGGCGTCGGCTTCCTGAACGACAAGGGCGAGTGGTCCGGCTTTGACGTCGACTTCTGCAAGGCCGCCGCGGCCGCCATCCTCGGCGACCCTGGCAAGGTTAAGTTCGTCGCCACCACCGGCGCCAACAAGTTCCCGGTCCTGGAATCGGGCGAGATCGACATCCTGTCGCGCAGCGTCACCGACACGATCTCGCGCGAGACCACGCTCGGCATGGACTATATCGGGCCGAACCACCTGACCGGCACGCACTTCATGGTCCACAAAGAGACCGGCGTGACCGACGCCAAGGAGCTCGACGGCGCCACCGTCTGCGTCCTCTCGGGCACCACGACCGAGGAGTATCTGGCCGACTGGTTCCGCGGCCAGGGCATCAGCTTCCAGCCGGTAGCGGCCGAGAACTCCGACCAGATGTTCTCGATGTACTTCGACAAGCGCTGCGACGCGGTGACGATGGAGCCGGCCTATCTCGCCATCCGGCGCTCGCGCTCCGAGGATCCGGGCGGTCACGTCATCCTCGACACCAACATCGCCAAGTCGTTCGAGGCGCCGGTGATCCTCGAGGGCAACCCCAAGTTCCGCGAGGTGCTGCAGTGGATGCACTGGGGCATGGTCACGGCCGAGGAGCTCGGCATTACGCAGGAGAACGTCGAGGAGCTGGCCGCCACCTCGCAGGACCCGCAGATCCGCCGCTTCCTGGGCGTCGACGGGACGATCGGCCAGGACATGGGCGTCGCCAATGACTGGATGGTCGACGTCATCAAGGCGGTCGGCAATTACGGCGAGTTCTACGAGCGCAATCTCGGCAAGGCATCGGGGCTCGACGTGCCCCGCGGCATGAACGCGCTGTGGCGTGACGGCGGCGCACTGGTCGCTCCCGGCTGGCAGTGAGCGACAGCGACCAGCGACCGGGGCCCGAGCGGTCCCGCATGTTCGCCCTGGTCGGCTGGCCGGGGGCTGTCCGGGGCGCGCTGGCGCGCCCCGGCGTTCGCGCGCAGGCGCTGCTTGTCCTCGTCCTCGTGATCCTGGCGATCATCATCTGGCAGACCGCGACCGCCAATCTCTCGCGGCTCTCGGTCAAGTCGGGCTATGGCTTCCTGTTCGAGCCCGCGCCCTTCGAGCTCGGCGAGAGCCTGATCCCGTTTCGCGCGGGCCAGAGCACCTATCTGCTCGCCTTCGTCGTTGGCCTGTTGAACACGATCAAGGTCGCGGTGCTCGGCATCCTGCTCTCGACGGTGCTGGGGCTGATCATCGCGCTCGGCCAGCTTTCGCCCAGCATCATGCTGGCGCGCATCTGCCGCGCCTATATTGAGGTGGCGCGCAACGTGCCGCTGCTCCTGCAGCTGATCTTCTGGCACACGCTTCTGACGCGCAGCCTGCCCTCAGTGCGCGACGCGCTGTCGCCGATCGAGGGCGTCTACCTCACCAATCGCGGGCTCTACCTGCCGGCGCCGGTCGCGGACCCCGCCTATTTCTGGGTGGGGATCGCGACCCTGGCCGGGCTTGGCCTGGCGTCGGCCCTGATGGTGCGGGCGCGCCGCGAGCGCGTCAGGAACGGACAGGCGCGCCCCCTCGGCCGGCTGGCCGCCGGCGTCGCCGTGCTGCTGCCCGTCGGGGTCTTCCTGGCGTTCGGGGCGCCGCTGGAGATCGAGCAGCCGGTCCTCAAGGCGTTCAACTTCCAGGGCGGCACGTCGCTCTCGCCGGAATTCGTCGCGATGCTGCTGGGCCTGACGCTCTACCACGCGGCCTTCAATGCCGAGATCATCCGGGCGGGCATCCTCGGCGTCTCGCACGGGCAGACCGAGGCGGGGCTGTCGCTGGGCCTCTCGCGCTGGCAGGTGATGCGGATGGTGGTGCTGCCGCAGGCGCTGCGCATTGTCATTCCGCCGATGTCGAACTCGTATCTCAGCCTGACCAAGGAGAGCTCGCTGGCGGTCGCCATCGGCTATCCCGAGATCGTGCGGGTCGCCAACATCGCCATGGCCGCGACGAACCAGGCCGTCGAGTGCATCTCGATCATCATGCTGGTCTACCTGGTCCTCAGCCTGTTCACGGCGACGCTGCTCAACTGGGTGAACGCGCGGGCCAAGCTGGTGGAGCGTTGAGCCCCATGCTGGCGCGCCTCAGCCCCCTTTGGGCGACGCCGATGGTCGCCGTGGCGAACCTCGCGGTGCTGGTGGCCCTGCTCGTCGCCCTGCCGCCGCTGCTCGACTGGGCGCTTTTCTCGGCGGTCTGGTCGGCCGACGACATGCATGGCTGCCCGTCCGGCAGCGGCGCCTGCTGGGCCTTCATCGGTGCCAAGGCGCGGCTGATCCTTTTCGGCCCTTATCCGTACGACGAGCAATGGCGCGCGGGCCTCGCGACGATCGCGCTGGTCGCGCTGGTGGTCGTCTCGCTCGACCCGCGCTTCTGGCGGCGCTGGCTGGCGGCGGCGTGGCCGGGCGGAATCGCGATCTACAGCGTGTTGATGTGGGGCGGCATCTTCGACCTCAGGCCGATCCCCACCTCGATGTGGGGCGGGCTACCGTTGACGATCCTGCTCACGACCTTCGGCGTCTTCTTCGGGCTGATCATCGCCGTGCCGGTGGCGCTGGCGCGCTTCTCGTCGCTGCCGGTGTTCCGCTGGGCCGCGACCCTTTACGTCGAGCTCGTGCGCGGCGTGCCGCTGATCAGCGTGATCTTCATGGCCTCAGTCCTGATGCCGGTCTTCCTGCCGGATGGCTTCACGCCGAACGGGCTCGGCCGGGTGCTGATCGGCATCGTCTTTTTCTTCGCGGCCTATATGGCCGAGGTGCTGCGCGGTGGGCTGCAGGCCATCCCGGCGGGCCAGTTCGAGGCGGCGCGCGCGCTCGGCATCGGCTACCCGGTGCTGATGGGGCGCATTGTCCTGCCGCAGGCCTTCGAGATCGTGCTGCCGGCCATGGTCAACCTGGTCATCGGCGCGCTGAAGGGCACCTCGCTGGTCGTCATCGTCTCGATGATGGACCTGCTCGGCGCCGCCAAGGCGTCGCTGGCCGACCCCAAATGGATCGGCTTCTATGTCGAGGCCTATGTCTTCGCCGCGCTGGTCTACGCGACGATGTGCGGCTCGATCTCGTGGTATGGCCGCCGGATCGAGAGCCGGTTGCGCCGCGCGCGGGGCGGGCGATGAGCAAAGACAGCCCCATCGCCGAGCGGATTCTCGACCCGCTCGACCGCGGCGCCAGCCTGACCGACCGCGTCTACGAGCGTCTGCGCCGCGGGCTGATCGTCGGCGTCTGGGAGCCGGGCGACCGCCTCTCGGCCCGGGCGATCGCGCGCGAGATGTCGGTCAGCCTCACGCCCGTGCGCGAGGCGATGCTGCGGCTGGCCAAGGAGAACGCCCTCGAGCTCAGCGAATCGCGCACCTTCCTCGCGCCCAAGCTGAACAAGGCCGAGTATGGCGAGCTGCTGCGCATCCGCCTGGCGCTCGAGCCGATGGCGGCGGGGCTCGCGGCCGAACGCATGCGGGGCGACACGCTGGGCGCCATCGAGGCATTGAACGAGAAGATGGCCGCGCTGCTCGGCGCCGACGCCTTCGCCGAAGCCTTCGAGGCCGATTCCGAGTTCCACCTCGCCATATACGACGCGGCCGCCCAGCCGCTGCTTCGCTCGATCATCGCCAGCCTGCTGCTGCGCGCGGGACCCAGCCGGACGCGGCTGTCGCGCGACTATCGCAAGGCGCTATCGGGCTACAACCACCACCGCCGGATCCTGGCCGCGCTGCGCGCCGGCGACGCGGAGGCCGCTCGCGCCGAGCTCGCCGCCGACATCACCGACGGCGCCAGGCTGGTGATGGCGGCGCTGGACGACTGAAAACGACGACCCGCATCAGACGAGAAAGGACAAGGGCAATGGGCACGGAACGCGCGGCTTTTCCGACAGGCGGCTCCGGCTGGGACGAGCTGGGCGCCGAGATGCGTCGCCGCTCGGCAGGCGACATCGACTGGCGGCGCGGGCGCACTCCCCTTTTCGTCTTTCAGTGCGATGAGGAGACCTCCGAGATCGGCCGGCGCGCCTATTTCGAGTTCTTCACCGAGAACGCGCTCGGCCGCAAACGCGCGTTCTTCGGCCTGGGCCACATGGAGCGCGACGTCATTGACTATGGCCTCTCGCTGATGAACGCGCCCGAGGGCGCGGACGGCGCCTTCACGACCGGCGGCAGCGAGAGCATCTTTCTTGCAATGAAGGCGGCGCGCGACGCGCTGCGGGCGAAGGCGGGCTTCCGGCCGGGCGAAGACCGGCTGAACCTGGTCATGCCGATCACCGGGCATCCTGGCTTCGACAAGGCCGCGCAGGCGATGGACCTGGAGATCCGGCGCGGCGAGGTCGGGCCGGACCGGCGCGCCACGGCGGCGTCGCTGCGCCCGCTGATCGACGAGCGCACCATCGCCATCGTCGGCTCTGCGCCCTGTTTCCCGCACGGCGTGATCGACAGGATCGACGAGCTCTCGGAGCTGGCGCTCGATGCGGGCGTCTGGCTGCATGTCGACGCCTGCGTCGGCGGCTGGCTCGCGCCCTGGTTTACCCGGATCGGCCGGCCGACGCCCGATTTCGACTTCCGCTTCGCCGGCGTGCGCTCGATCTCGGCCGATCTGCACAAGTTTGGCTTTTGTCCAAAGCCCGCCTCGACCGTCTTCTATCGCGAGGCCGAGGATCTGGCGCGCGCCACCTTCAAGGCGGATGCCTGGCCGAACGGCGCTTTCGAGACGGCGACGCTGGCCGGCACGCGGCCAGGCGGCGCCGTCGCCGCGTCCTGGGCGGTGCTGAACCATCTGGGCGAGGCAGGCTACCGCGACATCGCCCACCGGCTCTCGGCCATGACGGACGCCTATGTCGCCGGCATCGAGGCGCTGGGCTTGCGCATGATCGCACGGCCGGACTTCTCGATCATCAACTACACGGCCGAGGACGTCGATATCTTCCAGGTGGCGGAGGCGATGGCGGCGGATGGCTGGCTGCCCGGGCTGACCCGCCGCCCGAAAGGCATGCACGCCATGATGTCGTTGCTGCACGAGGCCTCGCGCGGCGATTTCCTCGCGGATCTGGGCAAGGCGCTGAAGAAGGTGCGCGCGGGCCAGAGCGGCGCGGCCAAGGTCGAGGCGACCTACTGAGGTCGCGCCGGCGGCGGACGCGCCGCGGCGGGATCAGCCTCCGGCGGGCTCGGTGCCGCACCAGTCGGCGATGAAGGCCGCGATTGTCTTGGTGACGCGCTTCACGCTCTCCAGGCTGACGCGCTCGTCAAAGCCGTGGATGTTCTCCGAGCGCGGGCCGAAGACCAGGCAGGGGCAGTCGTCGTAGAGTGCGAAGACGCGGCCATCCAGGTATCCCGGCGTGGTGAGGGATTGCAGCGTCCGCCCGCCATAGGCGCGCTCGAACGAGCGGGCGAGCGTCGCCTCGGCCTCGGTGCCCTCTTCCAGCACGTAGCCCTTGGCGAAGAAGCCGTTGAAGGTGACGGTGGGCGGGTTGTTCGACAGGAACGGGTCGCGCGCCGCCGCCTGGCGGATCGCCGCCTCGATCTCCTGGGCGGCGTCGCGGGGCTCCCAGCCCGGATAGATCGCGGCGCGCACGTCGAGCCGGCACCAGGCGGGCACGGACGACGCCCAGTCGCCGCCGGCGATCTTGCCGATGTTGATGTTGATCGGGTGGTCCAGCGCCTCGAAATGGCGGTGGTCGGCCTTCTTGGCGTTCCAGCCGCGCTCGAGCTCCTGCAGCGCGCCGATCACCGTCCAGGCGGCCAGAATGGCGCTCGAGCCCTCCGTCGCCTCGCGTACATGCACTGGGCGGCCCTTGATCTCGACGGCGAACCACAGCACGCCGCAATTGGCGCGCACCACATGGTCGTCCTCGGGCTCGGGGATGATCGCCGCATCGGCGCGATAGCCGCGGACCAGCGCCGAGAGCGCGCCGTTGCCCGTGCACTCCTCCTCGGTCACCGATTGGAGGTAGACGGTCGCCGCCGGCTGCAGCCCGCAGGCGCGCAGCGCGTCCATGGCGAAGATGTTGGCGGCAATGCCCGCCTTCATGTCGGCGCCGCCCCGGCCATACAGCCAGTCGCCCTCGACATGCGGATCGAAGGGGGGCCGGGTCCACATGTCGTGCGGCCCCTCGGGCACCACGTCGATATGGCCGTTCAGGATCAATGACCGCCCGCTCGCCTGCCGCGGGGTGTGCGTGCCGACGACGTTGACGGCATTGTCGTAAGTGACCGCGACCGGCGAGAAGCCCGGATGGTCGCGGATCGCGTCGACGTCGATCGTCCAGCGGTCCATGGCATAGCCGCGCCGCGCCAGCTCGGCATGAACGAACTCCTGCGCCGTGTGCTCGCGGCCGCGCAGCGAGGGATAGCGGATCAGCGCCCGCGTGACCTCGAGCTGGGCGTCCCAGTTCGCATCGACCGCGGCGAAGAGGCGTTCGGTCAGCTCCGGGTCCGCTGCTTCCGCCATGCCCTTCCTCCGTCTTGCTTTCCGCCGTGCGCCGCATACGATCGGCGCAGCCACAACATTGGAGGCTGGAATGCGTGTTGTCACCATACTGATGGCGGCTGTCCTGATGCTGGGTGCGTGCAATACGTTCAAGGGCGTGGGCAAGGACGTCCAGGGGGCCGGCGAAGCCATCGAGGAAGGCGCCCAGAAGACCCAGAAGGCGATCACGAACTAGCGGCAGGCCTGCCTCTTTCGCGGACCGACGCTTTGCGCCATACGAAGCGGCGGCCGACGCCGCCGCTTCGGCGCGAGGGAGAGCCGCCACCTCGGCGTGGGGGAGAGAGGGAAAGCATGTCGCTGGCACATCCATATCTGCTGTTCCTGGGCGACGCGCCCGACCAGCTCGCCGCCAAGGTGGCGCAGGGCATCCGCGACTGGCGCCCCGATGCCAGCGTCGGCCAGCTGCGCCTGCCGGGGGCCAAGGCCGACATGCGGCTGCCCGACATGACGGTGCCGCAGGCTGCCGAGGCGGGGGCGAAGACCATCGTCATCGGCGTCGCCAATCGCGGCGGCATCATCGCCGATAGCTGGAAGGCGGTGCTGGTCGAGGCGATGGAGCCGGCATGGACGTCGCCGCCGGGCTGCACACGCTGCTCAACAAGCAGCCGGACCTGGTCGAGGCGGCGAGGCGCACGGGCCGGACGCTGCACGACGTGCGCATCCCGACCGTTCAGTACCCGATCGCCGACGGCAAGAAGCGGCGCGGCAAGCGGCTGCTGGCCGTCGGCACCGACTGCTCCTGCGGCAAGATGTACACGACGCTGGCGCTGGAGAAGGCCATGGAGGAGCGGGAGCTGAAGGCGGATTTCCGCGCCACCGGCCAGACGGGGATCCTGATCGACGGCGCCGGCGTGCCGCTCGACGCGGTGATCGCCGACTTCATGGCGGGCGCGGTCGAGTACCTGACGCCCGATGCCGAGGACGACCACTGGGACATCATCGAGGGCCAGGGGTCGCTGTTCCACCCCTCCTATTCCGGGGTGACGCTGGCGCTGATCCATGGCGGGCAGCCGGATGCGCTGGTGCTGTGCCACGAGCCGACGCGCACGCATCTGCGGGGCCTGCCGCACTACAAGGTGCCGTCGCCTCGAGGAGCTGCGCATGCTGGCCGTGCAGATGGCGCAGATCGTCAACCCGGACGTCACCGTGATCGGCTGCGCGATCAACACGGCGGCGCTGACCGATGCCGAGGCCGAGGCGTACCTGGCCGAGACCGAGGCGCGGCTCGGGCTGCCCTGCGTCGACCCCTACCGGCACGGCGCCGCCCGCCTCGTCGACGCGCTGGTCTGAGATGGCGGCTCGACCTCGACGTCCGCGAGGAGGTCTTCCCCATCGCGGGGAAGTTCACGATCAGCCGCGGCAGCCGCACCGAGAGCCGCGTCGTCACCGTCGAACTCACCGATGACGCGGCGCAGGGCCAGGTTCGGGGGCGGGCCGAGTGCTACCCCTATCCGCGCTATGGCGAGAGCGTCGAGAGCGTGATCGGCCAGATCGAGGCGATGCGGGGCGCGCTTGGCGACGGGCTCGACCGAATCGGCGCTGCAGGAAGCGATGCCGCCCGGCGCGGCGCGCAACGGGCTCGACTGCGCCTTCTGGGATCTCGAGGCGAAGCGGGTCGGCCGGCGGGTCTGGGAGGTGGCGGGGCTGCCGGCGCCGCGGCCCGTCGTCACCGCCTACACGCTGTCGCTCGACGAGCCCGCGGCGATGCGCGAGAAGGCCGCGGCGAACGCCCACCGGCCGATCCTCAAGATCAAGCTCGGCGGCGCCGGGCGACATCGAGCGGCTGCAGCGCGGTCCGCGCGAGGGCGCGCCGAGGCGCGCATCATCGTCGACGCCAACGAGGGCTGGACGGCAGAGAGCTATGCGCAGATCGCGCCCGTGGTGCTCGAGCTCGGCGTCGAGATGGTCGAGCAGCCGCTGCCCGCCGGCGACGATCAAGGCCTGGCCGGGATCGAGCGGCCGCTGCCCGTCTGCGCCGACGAGGCCTGCCACGACCGCGCCTCGCTGCCCGGCCTGGCCGGCAAATACGACATGATCAACATCAAGCTCGACAAGACCGGCGGGCTGACCGAGGCGCTGGCGCTCAGGGCCGAGGCCGAAAACCTGGGGCTGAAGATCATGGTCGGCTGCATGATCGGCTCGAGCCTCGGCATGGCGCCCGCGCTGCTGGTCGCGCATGGGGCCGCCTTCGTCGACCTCGACGGGCCGCTGCTGCTGGCGCGCGACCGCGCGCACGGGCTGGTCTACGACGCGGCCGGCGTGCACCCGCCGATGCCGGAACTTTGGGGATGGAGCATGAGCCGAACCGTCTACGTCAATGGCGCGTACCTGCCCGAGGAGGACGCGAAGATCTCGGTCTTCGACCGCGGCTTTCTCATGGCCGACGCAGTCTACGAGGTCACGGCGGTGCTGCGCGGCAAGCTCTGCGACTACCCCGGCCACGCCGCGCGGCTGCACCGGTCGCTCGGCGAGCTGGAGCTGTCGCTGCCCGTCAGCGACGACGAGCTGCTCGATATCCACCGCGAGATGGTCCGCCGGAACGCGCTCGACGAGGGCGGGATCTACCTGCAGGTGACCCGCGGCGCGGCCGACCGCGACTTCGTCTGGCCCAAGGGGGCCGTGCCCGGCATGGTGCTCTTCACCCAGGCGCGCCCGCTCGTCCGCTCCGAGACCGCCGAGCGCGGCATCAAGGTGGTGTCGGTCGAGGACCAGCGCTGGGGCCGGCGCGACATCAAGACGGTACAGCTCCTCTTCCCCTCCTGGGCCAAGATGCAGGCCAAGGCGCGCGGCGGCGACGATGCCTGGATGGTCGAGGACGGGCAGGTCACCGAGGGCACGTCGAACAACGCCTACATCGTGCGCGACGGCACGATCGTCACCCGCCAGCTCGGCCACGAGATCCTGCACGGCATCACCCGCGCCGCCGTGCTGAAGCTCGCCGCCGAGGCGCAGATGCGGGTCGAGGAACGCCCCTTCACGATCGCCGAGGCGCAGGGCGCGGAGGAGGCCTTCATCACCTCGGCATCGCAATTCGTCTGCCCGGTGGTCGAGATCGACGGCGCCGCCATCGGCGAGGGCCGCCCTGGGCCGATCGCCCGGCGGCTCCGCGAAATATACGTCGAGCACGCCCGCGCCACTGCCATCTGAGGCCCCGGCCGCGCGCGCGCGCGCCCCGGATGCTCGCTCGGCCCGCCTGCCCCGTTGGGGGAGAAGGCTTCCGGCCGGTGGGCGGACGAGCCCCCCCCGCAAGGCGAGGCTTGCGACAATTTGACAGTCCGCCCGCCCGGCGGCTAAGCGGGGGTCGACAGCCGCAAGGGCGCAGGAAGAGGTGACGGGACCGATGCAGGACGAGATGCCGGAGATCGGTCCGGACCCTTCGCTCTTGATCGTCGACGACGATGCATCCTTCAGGACAAGGCTGGCGCGCGCGATGGAAAAGCGCGGCTTCGCCCCGGTGATGGCCGAGTCTGTCGCCGAGGGACTCGCCGCCTGCCGCGGCACCCCGCCCGCCTTCGCGGTCGTCGACCTGCGCCTCGAGGACGGCAACGGGCTGGATGTCGTCGAGGCGTTGCGCGAGGCGCGGCCGGACAGCCGGATCATCGTGCTGACGGGCTATGGCGCGATCGCCACCGCGGTCGCCGCCGTCAAGATCGGTGCGGTCGACTACCTGTCGAAGCCCGCCGACGCCAATGATGTCGAGCGCGCGCTGCTCAACACCGGCGCCGACAAGCCGGCGCCGCCCGAGAACCCGATGTCGGCCGACCGCGTCCGCTGGGAGCACATCCAGCGGGTGTTCGAGCTCTGCGACCGCAACGTGTCCGAGACGGCGCGGCGGCTCAACATGCACCGCCGCACGCTGCAACGCATCCTCGCCAAGCGCAGCCCGCGCTGAAGTTTCGAGGTCGGGGAGCCTGTCGAGTGTGCGGAGAACCGCCGAAGGCGGCTTGCACTTGACGGCTCACCGATTCGGATATGCTCGCGCCCGGCCGGTCGCCCCGTCCGGCCTTCCCAAGCACCCCGCCAGCTGACCAAGAAGCCTGGTCCTCGGCGTTCCTCGCGGCATGCGCCAAGTGGCCCACGGGCCCCGTTCGCGCGCGGATGCGCGTGTGCGGGGGCATGACCTGGCGCGCTCCGGCGCGCCGCCGCTTCAGTCGCGCGAAAGCTCGGCGCCGCGGTCGCGCGCGGCCGTCAGCGCATCGGTGAGCAGACGCTTCAGGCGGTTGTCCGTCATCAGCACGCGCAGCGCCGCCTCGGTAGTGCCGCCGGGGCTCGTCACTTGCTCGCGCAGCCGTCCCGGCGGATCGCTCGACTCCGCCGCCAGCCGCGCCGCGCCGAGCACCGTCTGGGTCGCCATGCGTCCCGCCAGCGCCTCGGGCAGGCCCAGCGAGGCGCCGGCCGCCGTCAGGCACTCGACGAAGTGAAAGAGATAGGCCGGACCCGACCCGGAGAGGGCGGTCACGGCGTCCATCAGGGCCTCGGTCTCGACCCAGTCGACCAGCCCGCAGGTGGCGAGCAGCGCCGTCGCCAGCTCGCGGGCGGCCGCGTCCACCCGATCGTTGGCGCAGCAGACCATCATGCCGGCGCCGATCGCGGCTGGCGTGTTCGGCATGCAGCGGATGATCGGCGTCGGCCCGGGCAAAAGCCCGGCCAGCCGCGCCATCGTCGTGCCGGCGGCGATGGAGACGAACGATGCCCGCCCGCCGGCGAACCGGGCATAGTCGGGCACGACCGCGGCCATCGCCTGGGGCTTGACGGCGAGGAAGACGAGGTCGGGGGCGAGGTCGGCCGGCAGGTCGCCCGGCGCCGGCACGGCGCGCGCCCCGGCGCCCTGCGCGCGCTCGCGCAAGCCCTCGGCGGGCTCGACGACGTGGACGGCCAACGCATTGTCCGAGGCGACCCATCCCTTCAGCAGGGCGTAGCCCATGTTTCCGCAGCCGACGAGCAGGACCGTGTTGGTCATGGCGCTTCCTCCGTCCCCGGTCCCTCCATCGCGGAGGGGTGCCAGGTCCTCCTAGCGCAGGCTCGCGCATCTGGCAAAATCCGGTGAGGCGACGATCCGGGGTCGATGACGGCCCGTGCCGTCACCGCCGACGGGACCGTCGCAAGGATGCGTCGGGACCCGCCGCGAGGGTCAGCCGACGCAGGCCTGTCGCGTCCCGCCGACCCTTGACGGATGCGGTTGCGCGAGGGCCCCATCGGGGGCCGATCCCTGAATGCCCGATCCGCCCGCCGTGCCCGGGGCCGGGGCGACGCTCGGCCCATCGCCGTCATCCGTCGCCCGGGCCACCATCAGCTCGGAGATCATCCGATCGAAGGCGAACTGCAGGATCTCGGTGCGCCCCTTGAGCTGGGCTGCCGAAATCGAGAACTGCTCGCCGGCGCAGGCGCGCTGATCGTCGAGAACCGCCCGCAGATACGAGTTCAGGTTGACGAGCGGCAGGTAGAGATGGGCCAGCATCTCGTCGAACAGCCTGTCGACGCTGACGCGCCCGCCGAGATCGCAAAGCACGTCGCGGCCGGCGGCCAGGCGTGCATCGGCCTGCCCCAGCCTCAGCAGCGCGAGCGCACTGCCCGTGACGCGGCGCAGGCGGATGGTGAACCTTCGCAAGCCATCCTCGAACGTCTGGGCAAAGAGCGTGTAACCCTCGATCCCGAGCCCGTGAACGTGGATGCGGAAGTCCGGAACGTTGACGATCTGCGTATCCGGGCCGACGGAAAGGCAGATGCCGCGGACCGCCCGCGCGAAGTCAGGCTGGAAGATCTCCTCGATGACCTGCGCCCTTCTGGCACATAACTGCATGTTCAAAAGTCCGATGCGCAAGTCGACCGACAATGGCCGCAAGCTGCCGCAGTCACTTTCGGCGATCGAGATCGCGATGTGGTCGGCTGCCGCTGGGGCGGACAGATCAAAGCCCATTGCTTCCTCGGCTTGTATTCTGTATTCGAGCGGGACAGTGGCGTTTCGCCATAAAGATCACGTAAATTCGGCTGAATATTCCCTGCGTCATTTTGGGCCGGCGGCGGGCCGGACAGCGAGCCGACGGGCGGCCGACGGGCGGGTCGGTTGCCGATCTTCTCGACCACGTCGCGGCGACCGCCCACCCTTCAGCCATCTCGTCATCGTGCTCGACGGCGCCGGAAGGCACACCGCCAGCGACCTCCGATCAGAACCGCTCTGGCCGCAAGACGCGCTAGTTGCGCTGCTGACGCAGGATCCTCTCGACGGACGCGCCCGTCTCGGCCGAGCGGGCCTCGGCCGCCGCGACGCGCCCGCGCAGCGCCTCGACGCTTTCGCCCGTGCGCCGATAGGGCAGCCAGCGCTGCAGCGGGTCGGGCGGCCCCGCCTCGGCCGCGCGCTCGCGCTCGGCCTGGCGGCGGTCGATGCGGTCCATCGCGCGCATCCGCTCGAGGTCGAAATCCGCGGCGGCCTGTCGGTCGAGTCGGTCAGCCGCGCCGGCGACCCGCCGGTCGGCCAGACGCGCGCGGTCGAGCGCGCGGCGGGTCTGGAGCTGCTCGTGGCGGCGGAGCGCGTCGGCGCGATCATAGGGGCCGGTGAAGACCGGTTCGCGGTCCAGCCATTCGGCCGAGCGCAGCTCGCGCTGCTGCCGGGCGAGGTCGCGCCGGGCCCAGACGGCCTCGCGCTCCGCGATCTCGAGCGACTGCCGCTGGCGGAGCAGCTGAGCCCCGCGCCGTGCGCTCTGCTGCGCCGACAGGCTGCCGGCGAGCATGCGCTGGCGCGCCAGCTCGGCCTCGAAGATCGCCCGATCCTCGGCACGGGCCGCGGCGACCTCCTCGGGGGTCACGTCGAGCAGATCGACGGTCGCGGCGCGGTCGAGCTGGCTGGGGCGGTAGACGGTCGAGTAATCCCGGTCGCCGGCCGGCTGACAGGCCGCCGTGGCGCCCAGCGCGAGCGCCAGAATGGGCATCAGGGCGACCATGCGCGGGGGCATCGGATCCTCCTAAGCTCGTCGCGATGCAACTGGCCCCTGCGGCATCCGGTTGCAAGGCGCCGTCCGAATCCGCGGTCCGATTCCGACGACAGGGAGTCGCGCAGGGATCAGACCCGGGGGCGCGCCGGGACTATCGCGCAGGGAGGAAATCCCGGAGGCCGCCATGACTCTGCCCTTTGACCTCGGTTCCGTCACCCGGCCGGTTGCCACGGCGCGCGGGCTGCCGAACCCGTTTTATGTCGACCCAGCGGTGTTCGAGGCCGAGAAGGAGCGGATCTTCTTCCGCAACTGGGCGGCGCTCGGCTTTGCCAGCGACGTGCCCGGTCCGGGTGATGCGCGTCCCGTCGACTTCCTCGGCCAACCGCTGCTGATGGTGCGCGACAAGGCGGGGCAGCTGCGCGTCTTCCAGAACGTCTGCCGGCACCGCGGCATGATCCTGGTGGCCGAGCCCTGCATCATCGAGCGGGCGATCCGCTGCCCCTATCATTCCTGGTGCTACGAGCTCGACGGGCGCCTGCGCACGACGCCGCATGTCGGCGGCCCGGGGCGGAACCGGCATGACGAGATCCACCGCGATGAGCTGGGGCTGATAGAGGTGCGCAGCCACGAATGGCTGGGCGTGGTCTTCGTCAACCTGGACGGGCAGGCGCCGGCCTTCGAGGAGGCGAACGCCGCGCTGCTTGCGCGCTGGGCCGAGTTCGACCGCCCCCTGCACCATGGCGGGCCCGAATCGGCCTTCGGCCTGGAAATCGCGGCGAACTGGAAGCTGGCGGTCGAGAACTATTGCGAAAGCTACCACCTGCCCTGGGTGCATCCGGGGTTGAACAGCTATTCCCGGCTCGAGGACCATTACCACATCGAGGAGCCGGGGCGCTTCTCGGGCCAGGGAACGCTCGCCTACCGGCCGATGCTGATGGCCGATGCGACGGGGGCCGGGCGGCGGTTTCCCGTCTTCCCGGACCTGTCGGCGAAGTGGGGCGAGGGCGCCGAATACGTCGCGCTCTACCCCAACGTCCTGCTCGGCGTGCACAAGGACCACACCTTCGCCATGCTGCTGCAGCCGGTCAGCCACGACCGGACGGTCGAGCATGTCGGGATCTGGTACGCCGACCCGGAGGTGACGGGCGGAGCCTGGGCCGAGATGCGCGCGGCGAACGCGGGCATGTGGCGCGAGGTCTTCGCCGAGGACGTCTTCGTGGTCGAGGGCATGCAGAAGGGACGGCACGCAAGCGGCTTCGACGGCGGCAAGTTCTCGCCCGTGATGGACAGCCCGACGCATTGCTTCCACGATTGGGTCGCCCGCCAGATGACCGCCGCCTGAAATTGGGCGCGAGGTCGAAGGCGGCTCCCTCCCCCCTTGCGGGGGAGGGATGGGGAGGGGGGCGCGCCGCGCTCGACGCCTCAGTTCTGGCCGCCCATGCCGCGGGCGACCAGCGGGACCTGGCGCGGCTTTACGCCCAGGCCGGCGACCTGGCCGAGGCGGCGGGCGAGATCGACGCCGCCTGCTTCTACTTCACCCACGCCTATGTCTTCGCGCTGGCCGCCGGGGCGGCCGAGGCGGACGCGTTGCACGCCCGCCTGCTGGCGCATGGGCGCGAGGAGTAGCGCGCGGCCGCTGCCCCTCGCCGTCACCGCAGCGGCGCATCCCAGAACGGCCGTGCCGCTTCCCGGTGCGCCTCCTCGCGGGTCAGGCCGATGTCGTTCAGCATGTGGTCGTCCAGCTCGAGCAGCTGCAGCCGCTCGCGCCGCATGCGCCACCAGCGCGCCGGCGACGGCAGGCGCAAATGCGGAAGATCGCGGGCGACGGGCAGGGCCGAGAGCAGGGCATGCATGGCGGTTTCTCCTTCACGAACGGCCAGATGGTGGGTCGTCATCTGCGAGAAGGATTAAGGAAGGCCTCCTGACAGCGTGCCGTCAGGACCCTCCGCAAGCTCCTGACAGCGTGCTGTCAGGAGCTTGCGGCTAGGATGGCGGGGCCAAGCATTCCGGGGGTTCCGATGCGCCGCGCCGACCGCCTGTTCGACATCATCCAGCTCATGCGTCGCAACAAGCTGGTGCGCGCGCAGGATCTGGCGCGCGAGCTCGAGGTGTCGGAGCGGACCGTCTATCGCGACATCGCGGCGCTGATCGCCTCGGGCGTGCCGATCGAGGGCGAGGCGGGGGTGGGCTACATCCTGCGCGGCGAGCTCGACCTGCCGCCGCTGATGTTCGGCGAGGAGGAGATCGAGGCGCTGGTGCTGGGCGCCCGCATCGTCGAGGGCTGGGCCGATCCGGGGCTGGCCCAGGCGGCGAGCCGGGCTCTGGCCAAGGTCGAGGCGGTGCTGCCCGAGCGGCTGCGCGACTATATGGACGGCGTGCCGCTGGCCGCGCCGCGCGACCACTGGGCGGCGCCGGTCGAGATCGACATCGCCGAGTTGCGCCGCGCGATCCGCGAGCGGCAAAAGGTGGCGTTCACCTACCAGGCCAAGCGCGGCGACGTGACCGAGCGCACGGTGCGCCCGCTGCTGCTGTCGTTCTATGGCGCGGTCTGGAACCTGACGAGCTGGTGCGAAATGCGCGGCGACTTCCGCACCTTCCGGCTGGACGGCGTGCACGATGCGCGCTTCCTGGACGAGCGCTTCGAGCCCGAGCCGGGCCGGACGCTGGCCGACCTGTTGGCGCGCCCGGCAGAGCTTCGCTGAAGGCTTCGCTGGAGGCTGTCGCGAATGCGGTGGAAGTTGGCGCGAATCCGGGCTGTGCTGCGCCCAATTCGCGCATCGGCGGCGCGATCCCGGGGGAGGAGCTGATGAGAACTCATGCGCGCGTTGTGGTGATCGGCGGCGGCGTCGTCGGCTGTTCGGTCCTGTACCACCTGACCAGGGCGGGCTGGACCGACATCTGCCTGATAGAACGGTCGGAGCTGACCTCGGGCAGCACCTGGCACGCGGCCGGCGGCTTTCACACGCTGAACGCCGACACCAACATGGCGGCGCTGCAGGGCTACACGATCCGGCTCTATCGCGAGCTCGAGCGGATCACCGGGCAAAGCTGCGGCCTGCACCATGTCGGCGGCATCACCATCGCGACCGACCGCGACCGGCTGGACTATCTGGTCGCCGAGCGCGCCAAGCACCGCTACATGGGGCTCGACACTGAGATCATCGGCCCCGACGAGATCGCCCGGCGTTCGCCCATCACCAATGTCGAGGGCGTGGTCGGCGGGCTCTACGATCCGCTCGACGGGCACCTCGATCCATCGGGCACCACGCATGCCTATGCCAAGGCGGCCCGCATGGCCGGGGCCGAGATCATTCTGCGCAACCGGGTGACGGCACTGACGCCCGCCGGGCGCGAATGGGACGTCGTCACCGAGCAGGGCACCATGCGGGCCGAGCACGTCGTCATCGCCGCCGGCCTCTGGGCGCGCGAGGTCGGCGCGATGGCCGGCGTCTACCTGCCGCTGCACGCCATGGAGCACCAGTATTTCGTCACCGACGACATTCCCGAGGTCTACGAGCGCGGCGAGGAGCTGCCGCATGTGATGGACCCCGCCGGCGAGACCTATCTGCGCCAGGAGGGCCGCGGGCTGGTCATCGGCATCTACGAGCAGAAGGCGGTGCCCTGGGCGGTGGACGGGACGCCCTGGGATTTCGGCCACGAACTCTTGAACGACGACATGGACCGCGTGGCCGAGCCGCTGGAGGCGGCGTTCCGGCGCTATCCGGTGCTGGGGCGCGCCGGCATCAAGCGCGTCATCAACGGCCCCTTCACCTTCGCGCCCGACGGCAATCCGCTGGTCGGCCCGGTGCCCGGCAAGCCGGGCCTCTGGTCGGCCTGCGCGGTGATGGCGGGCTTTTCCCAGGGCGGCGGCGTCGGCAAGGCGCTGGCGGAGTGGATGACGGAGGGCGAGACCGAGACCGACATCTTCGCCATCGACGTCGCCCGCTTCGGCGACTGGACGGGGCCGGACTGGACCAGGCTGAAGGTGACCGAGAACTACCAGCGGCGGTTCTCGATCGGCTATCCGAACGAGGAGCTGCCCGTCGGCCGCCCGCTGCGCACGACGCCCGCCTGGGGGATCTGGGAGGCGCAGCGCGCCGTCTGGGGCAGTGCCTACGGCATGGAGCACGTCAACTATTTCTCGCCCGAGGGGCAGCCCCGGCACGAGACGCCGACCTTTCGCCGGTCGAACGCCTTCGATGCCGTCGCCGAGGAATGCCGCGCCGTGCGCGAGGCGGTCGGCATCAACGAGATCCACAATTTCGGCAAGTACCTGGTCAGCGGCCCAGATGCCGTCGACTGGCTGAACCGGATCATGGCGAACCGGGTGCCCGAGCCGGGCCGCATCGCGCTGACGCCGATGCTGAGCCCGCGCGGCCGCATCATCGGCGACTTCACCATGGCGCGGCTGGGGCCGGACCGCGTACAGCTGACGGCCAGCTTCTCGGCGCAGGCCTACCACATGCGCTGGTTCGGCATGCAGATGGAGGACGGGGTCGCGGTCGAGAACGTCTCGACCAAGCTGCTCGGCTTCCAGATCGCCGGGCCCTATGCCCGCGAGCTGCTCGCGCGCGTGACGGGGCGCGACGTCTCGACCGCTGCGATCCCGTTCCTGTCGGTCACCGAGGCGGCAGTCGGGCACTTGCCCGTCCGGGTGCAGCGGATCAGCTACACGGGCGATCTCGGCTACGAGATCTATTGCGCGGCCGAGCACCAGGTCGGACTCTATCTGGCGCTGGCCGAGGCGGGGCGCGACCTCGGCCTGAAGCCCTTCGGCATGCGGGCGATGATGTCGCTGCGCCTGGAGAAGTTCTTCGGCAGCTGGCTGCGCGAGTTCAAGCCGGACTACACGCCGGCCGAGACGGGCCTGGACCGGTTCATCAATTGGAAGAAGAACGACTTCGTCGGGCGCGCCGCGGTGGCGCGCGAGCGCGAGACGCCGCCGGCGCGCAAGCTGGTGCCGCTGCTGGTCGAGGCGGACGACGCCGATGCCGTCGCCTGGGAGCCGATCTTTGATGGCGAGGAGGTCGTGGGGTTCGTCACGTCCGGCGGCTATGCGCACCATGCGAGGCAATCGGTCGCCATGGGGCTCGTGCCGCGCGAGCGGGCCGAGAACGGAGCCGCGTTCACGATCGAGATCCTGGGCCAGCGGCGCCCGGCCGTGATCGCGACGACGCCGCTGGTCGACGCCGATGGCGCGCGGATGCGCGGCTGAGCCGGTAGGTGGGCGCGGGCGCCCGCCATGGGCCCGGCTGAGGTCGAGCGGGGCGGGCGAGCCGCGCCCCGAGCTCGCCCCGAACTACTTCTTCCCGCCAGCCTTGGCGGCAGACTTCGCCGTTTGCCTTGAAGCCGCAGCGGCAGGCTTCGCCGCCTTCCCGGGCTTCTTCGCCGCCGCCGCTGGCTTCGCTGCCTTGGCCACCTTCTTGGGCGCGGCGGGCTTCGTCGCCTTGGCGAGCTTCTTCGGCGCCTCGGCCGCCGGCCTGGCCGCTTTGACTGCCTTGGTGCCTTGGTTGCCTTCGTTGCCTTTGGCGCAGAAGCAGCAGCCTTCGCCGCCTTGCCTGGCTTCTTGGCCGCAGCAGCAGCGGGCTTCGCCGGCTTGCTCGCCGGCTTGCTCGCAGTCTTCGGCGCCGCCATGGCGGGGGCCGCCTTGCTCGCCTTCTTGGCCGCGGCCTTCGGCCTTGCTGCGGTGCTCTTCTCCGTCGTCACGACGGTCAGCTTCGGCGTCTTCTTCGCCGGCTTGGCCGCGACCGGGGGCTTGGCCACCCCGCTCGCCTTCATCGGGGCGACGGCCGCAAGCTTGGCCGTTTTCGCCCTGGGCTTCCTGGCGACCTTGCCCGTCTCAGGGGCCGCCTTCTTCGTGGTGGGTTCCGCAGTCGTCCTTCGAGCCATCTCGATTGTCCCGGATCTGTGCTCGACACAATTGCCGATAACAATCCCATTACAAAGATGATCTTAACGGAAGGCAAACGCCGACGATCTCGTTGCCGAGCGCCCTATTCGGTGAAATCCGAGTGGATGTACCAGTCGTCGAAGCGACTGAATTCTGGGAAGCGACGGACGTAACCATGGCGCTCCATCAGCTCGTGGATGGCCTGCCGTTCGGGCGTGAAGTTGTGCTCCACCGTCCACAGAGCGACGCGGCGCCGCCCGAAATGGAAAGCCTCCAGAATGGCGCGCTCGGCGCCTTCTGTATCGACGGATACATAGTCGATATGATCCGGCGCCGCATGCCGATCGAGAAGGTCGTTCAGGGAAACGGTCGGGACGGCGATCTCGCGGGAGACTGTGCGGCGGCCCTCGCGCTCGAAGATATCGTCGGGGGCGATGCCGGCGAGCCGCGAGAAGGCCGGCTTCTGGGTGCAGAGGAACGTCTGGGTCTCGCCCGTGCGCGACCAGACGCAATCGTGGTCGATGGCGGCCGACCGCTCGCGGCGGAGGCGCCGGTGAAAGGTGGGGTTGGGCTCGGCCAGGATGCCGGTCCAGCCATGGCGCCTTTCCAGCAGCTGGGTGTTCGACATCGTCACGCCGTTGCCGGCGCCGAACTCGACGAAATAGCCGCCCCCCTTGCTCCGCAGCTCGTGCAGCACCCACAGATCCTGCATGATCTGGGATTGCGAGAAGTGCGCGCGCGGCAGGGCGAAGGCGAAGAAGGCGTCGAGCGCGGCATGCTCGGGCGCCGCACCGTGCCGCCGCGTGCGCCGCGTGATGGCGAGCAGGCCCAGCATGGCGTCGGCGCGCGCGATCGCGACATCCGGGATGCCGCTTTCGCGCATCTGCGCCATCAGCGGGTTCGAGGCGTCGCTGTCGCTCATGGTCCGGCCCTCACCTTCCCGGGGCTCTAGCACACCGGGAGGCTGGGCCGCCAACCTTGCGACAGACGCCGCGCTCTGGACAATCCGAGCGCGGGCGGCCTTGGTCAGGCGGTCGTGCGCCGCTGCCGGCCGAGGCCGAAAGGCGAAGCGAGGCCGGTGATCAACATCCAGCCTGCCGCGGGCAGCGGCTCAGGCGAGACCTCGGTCAGCTTGATCTGGAAGCTCGATTGCGCATTGAAAGTTCTGACAGTCAACTCGATTTCGTTTGCTATGCTCGACAGCGTACCGTCTCAAAGCTGCATGCCGTTCAGCATGAGTTTGACCAGAGCGACAAATGTTTCGCTCTTTGCCAGACTTTATCTTCGACCGCAATTTGCGAGCGACACTGCGGCGAGGCCGGTCGGGCGCAGGCCGCCCTAGAACTCTACCCCCTGCTGCGCCTTCACGCCCGACCGGAACGGGTGCTTCACCAGCTCCATCTCGGTGACCAGATCGGCCACCTCGATCAGCTCGTCCGTGGCGTTGCGGCCGGTGAGGACGACATGCGTCATCGGCGGCTTCTCCGTCCGCAGGAAGTCGACGACCTCGTCGACCGGGATGTAGTCATAGCGCAGCGCGATGTTGATCTCGTCGAGCAGCACCATGGACAGGCCGCTGCGGATCAGCTCCTTCGCCTTCTCCCATGCCGCCTGTGCGGCCGCGACGTCGCGCGCCCGATCCTGCGTCTCCCAGGTAAAGCCTTCGCCCATCGTGTGGAACTGGCAGACATCGGCGAAGCGCTGCTCGATCAGCGCCCGCTCGCCCGTCGCCATGCCGCCCTTGATAAACTGCACGACCGCGCAGGGCATCCCGTGCGCGATGTGGCGAAAGATCATGCCGAAGGCCGCCGTCGACTTGCCCTTGCCCTTGCCGGTATGGACGATGATCAGGCCCTTCTCCTCCGTCTTGGTGGCCATGATCTTGTCGCGGGCGGCCTTCTTCTTGGCCATCTTGGCCGCGTGCTTCTCCAAATCGTCCGTCATCATTCTCCCTCACATCAGCCAGCGCGCGACGAGCGGCGCCAGCACGGCGGTGGCCAGCCCGTTCAGACCCATGCCCAGGCTGGCATAGGCGCCCGTCCGCTCGTCGATCTGGAAGGCGCGCGCCGTGCCGATACCGTGCGCGGCGACGCCGACGGCCAGCCCGCGCGCCCGCCGGTCGCGGATCCGCAGCGCGTTGAGCAGCGGCGTCGCGATCACCGCGCCGATGATGCCGGTCAGGATCACCAGCACCGCCGTCAGCGTCGGGATGCCGCCGATCCGCTCGGCGACGCCCATGGCGATCGGCGTCGTCGCCGATTTCGGCACCAGCGAGAGCAGCGTCGCCGGCCCGGCGCCCAGCGCCGCCGCGACCGCCACCGCCGTCACCATCGCCGCGGCCGAG
This sequence comes from uncultured Alphaproteobacteria bacterium, assembly GCA_963822985.1. Taxonomy (GTDB): domain Bacteria; phylum Pseudomonadota; class Alphaproteobacteria; order Rhodobacterales; family Rhodobacteraceae; genus Thermohalobaculum. The sequence goes on from CAWGJU010000013.1 coordinate 204,502, forward strand.
CCAGCGAGAAGCCCCGCCAGGATCGGCAGCGCCGCTCGGCGCATGTCGCGGAGGTTGCCGACCAGCGGCGCCGCCAGCGCCACCGTCGCCGGCCCCAGCATGAAATGGACGAATTGCGCGCCCTGGAAATAGGTCGCGTAATCGGTGCCGGTCCTCGCCAACGCCAGCGCGATCAGCGCGACGGCGACCAGCACGGGGTTCACCCAGGGGCGCTCGCCGCTCAAACGGTAGCAAGCGACGCCGACAAGATAGGCCGAGAGCGTCGCCGTCAGCCAGAGAAGCGGCGTCTCGGCGAGATAGACCCAGATGCGCGCGAGCTCATCCATTCCCCGCCCCCGTGAGACGGGCGACCGACCGGAAGGCCAGCGCGCCAGCCGCGATCCCCGCCGCGGTCGAGACGACCAGCGCCGCCCCGATGGCGACCCCGTCGGCCGCCAGCCGGTCGAGCTGCACGGTGACGCCGACGCCGGCCGGCACGAAGAACAGCGACAGGTGGCGGAGAAGCTCGGCCAGCGTCGGCCGCACCGCCGCGAGCAGCCGCGGCGAGACGATCAGGACGACGGCAAAGAGCGCGAGGCCAAGCACGGGACCCGGGATCGACGGCGCCCAGAGCCGCGAGAGGACCTCGCCCGCCAGCTGGAACAGCAGCAGCAGCGCCAGGTGGACGATCATGCCTCCAGCTCCGTCCGGCCGCCGCACCGGCGGGCGCGGGCGGCTGGGCGGTCCGCCCACCCGCGGCATTGGCCGCGCGGCGCCGCGGTCACGCCAGCGCCTTGCGCATCGTCACGCTGGTCGGCCGGTCAAAGCCCGCATGCGCGGTCTCGCCCGTCTTCAAGAAGCCCATGGCGGCAAACGCCGCATGGCTCTCCGCCAGCTCGACCCGCGTCTGCAGCTCGAGCACGGGCAAGCCCAGCGCGCGGGCCTCGGCCTCGGCCCGCGCCATCAGCGCCCGGCCGATGCCCTGCCCCTGCAGGGCCGGCTCGACGGCCAGCTTGCCGACATAGAGGCAATCCTCCCGCGGCGCGCAGAAGACGCAGCCCGCGAGCCGCCCGTCGCGAAAGGCCAGGAAGCACCGCTCGGCCCGGGCCTTCCCGGCCAGGGTGGCGGCGTCCAGCCGGTGCAGCGAGCTCGGCGGATCGATGCGGCCGTCCATGAAGGCAAAGGCGCGCTGCAGCAGGCCCAGCAGCGCGTCCCACTCGGCGAACCGCTCCGACCCGCGCAGCTCGACGGGCGCGATCGCGTCGGCCGCCGTCATGCCTCGCCGTCCAGCCGCTTCTGGAAAAAACGCCGCGTATGCCCGGGCGGCTGGTCCTCGATCCGCCCGAACTCGACATAGCCGAGCCTCGGATAGTACTCTGGCGCCTGAAAGCCATGCGTGTCGAGCCAGATGCCGACAAGGCAGCGGCCGCGCGCCAGCGTCTCGGCCTCGCCCAGCAATTGCCGGCCGATGCCGCGTCCGCGCGCCTGCGGCTGGATGGCCAGCAGGTCGATATGCATCCAGTGGTTGTTGATCGTGGCGGCAAGGCCTCCCAGCATCTCGCCCGCTTCCTCGGCGGCGAAGACGAGCTGCTCCTCCAGGAACGGGTGGCCGGCGTTGATCGCCTCCTCGTCGAGGATGGCGTCGATCGCCTGGCGCGTCTCGCCGCCCCAGGCCTCCTCGAAATAGCGGATCTCAACCACGCGCCAGCTCCTTCAACCCCGCCGCGGCCGAGTTCGAGCGCGGCTGCCACAGCCCCCGATCGATCGCCTCGGAGAGCCGCGCGGCGATCTCGCGCAGCGCCGCCGGGTTGGCCTCGGCGATGAAGCCGCGCACCGCGTCGTCCTCCAGCACGGCGGCGTGCACCAGATCGAAATGGTGCGCCTTGACCGCCCCGGTGGTCGCCGCGAACGCGAACAGATAGTCGACGGTCGCGGCGATCTCGAAGGCGCCCTTGTAGCCGTGCCGCATCACGCCTGCCAGCCACTTCGGGTTGACGACGCGCGAGCGGACCACCCGGCCGATCTCGTCCTCCAGCGTGCGGATTACCGGCCGCTCGGGCCGCGAATGGTCGTTGTGGTAGACGGTCGGCGCCCGGCCGGACAGATGCTCGACCGCGGCCGCCGCGCCGCCCTCGAACTGGTAGTAGTCGTCGCTGTCCAGCACATCGTGCTCGCGGTTGTCCTGGTTCTGCACGACGGCCTCGGCGCGCGCCAGCCGCGCCTCCAGCCGGTCGCGCGCCCGCGCCCCCTCGGCCTTCTGGCCATAGGCATAGCCGCCCCATTCGAGATAGCTCTCGGCCAGGTCGCCCCGGCTCTCCCACAGCCGCTCGTCGATCATCGCCTGCAGCCCCGCGCCATAGGCGCCGGGCTTGGAGCCGAAGACCCGAAAGCCCGCCGCCTCGTCTCCGCCCTCGGCACGCCAGCGCGCGGCGGCCGGGTTCTGCTCCTCGGGCTCGTCCAGCGCCATCACCGCGCGGGCGGCGGCATCGAACAGCGCCATCTGCGCCGGAAAGGCGTCGCGAAAGAACCCGCTGACGCGCAGCGTCACGTCGACCCGCGGCCGCGCCAGCGCGTCGGCGGGGATGATCTCGAACCCCGTCACCCGACGGCTGGCCGCATCCCAGGTGGGCCGCACCCCCATCAGCGCCAGGCCTTGGGCGATGTCGTCGCCGCCCGTGCGCATGTTCGACGTGCCCCAGGCCGTCAGCACCAGGGCGCGCAACCAGTCGCCATGCGTCTGCAGGTGCCGCTCGACCAGCATCTCGGCCGACTTCCACCCCAGCGTCCAGGCGGACGGCGTCGGCACCGCCCGGCTGTCGACCGAGTAGAAGTTGCGCCCCGTCGGCAGCACGTCCGGCCGCCCCCGCGTCGGCGCCCCCGACGGCCCTGGCGGCACGAACCGTCCGTCGAGCCCCGCCAGCAGCGCCGCCCGCTCGGCCGCGCCGCAGGCGCGGATGGCCGGCAACACCTCGCTTTGCACCGCCTCCAGCACCGCCGCGCTGGCCGGCCCTGGCGGCGCCACCTCGCCAGCGACTAGGCGAGCCGCCAGCACCTCTAGCCGCTCCACCGCATCGCCATTCGTCCGATACGCCGGCCCCTCGACATCCCCCGCTCCCGCTCGCGCCCCCCCGTCCGCTTCGGAGAGGGGCAGGGGGGGACGAGTGCCGGGAGACACCTCCGACACCTTCACGTGCCGCAGCGCCGCATTGTCCGGCGCCGGCGCGCCCATGTCGCAGTCGAGCGGGTCCCATTCCGGATCGATCCCGCAATCCCGCGCCAGCGCCCGAATCATCGAGGCGTTCCGCCCCTTGCCGTCGCCTCGCGGTACGCGCACCAGCGCCACGGCCAGGTCGCGCTCCAGCCCGCCCGCGGGCGACTGGCCGAAGACGTGCAGCCCGTCGCGGATCTGCGCCTCCTTCAGCTCGCAAAGATAGGCGTCGAGCCGGGTCAGCGCCGCCGCCTCGTCCATCCCGGGCGTGATGCCGGCGTCGAGGTCCAGCCGCTCGGCCGAGACCAGCGCCCCGATCTCGCGCCGCAGCAGCTCCAGCCGCCGCGGATCGACGCCCGAGGCCTCGTAGTACTCGTCGACCAGCGCCTCCAGCTGCTTCAGCGCCCCATAGGTCTCGGCTCGCGCCAGCGGCGGCGTCAGATGGTCGAGGATCACCGCAGAGGAGCGCCGCTTGGCCTGCGTCCCCTCGCCCGGGTCGTTGACGATGAAGGGATAGAGATGCGGCACCGGCCCCAGCACCGCCTCGGGAAAGCATGTCCTCGGACAGCGCGACCGACTTGCCCGGCAGCCATTCCAGATTTCCGTGCTTGCCGAAATGCATCACCGCGTCGGCGCGAAACACCTCGCGGATCCAGGCATAGAACGCCAGGTAATTGTGCGGCGGCACCAGGTCGGGCGCGTGATAGCTGGCCTTGGGGTCGATGTTGTAGCCGCGCGGCGGCTGGATGCCGACGACCACATTGCCGAAGCCGTGCAGCGACAGCGCGAAGCGCCCGCAGTCGAGCTCGCCCGGTGCATAGAACGGATCGCCCTCCGCCGGCCCCCAGCGCTCCTCGACCTGGGCGCGCACCTCCCAGGGCAGCGCGTTCCAGAACAGCTGGTAGTCGATGAAGGGCAGCGCCTCGCCGCCCTCCCGCCGCGCCCGGTCGGCCAGCCAGTTCGTCGGCCCGGCCTGCAGCCGCGCCATCAGCGCGGCGCCGTCCGCGGGCGCGTCCGCGACCCGATATCCGGCTTCCCCCAACGCCCGCAGCATCCCCGCCACGCTCGCCGGCGTGTCGAGCCCGACGCCGTTCGCCAGCCGCCCATCCCGGTTGGGGTAGTTCGCCAGCACGATGGCCACGCGCCGCTCGGCCACCGGCTTGCGCCCGAGCCGGGCCCAGGCCGCGGCCAGCCGCGCGGTGAAGGCGATGCGCGTGCCCTCGGCCCGGTAGGCGGCGATCCGGCACTCGGTCGCCGCGTCGACCCAGGCCTCGGCCTTGAAGCTGACGGCGCGCGCGAGGATCCGCCCGTCCACCTCCGGCAGCGCCACGTTCATGGCGATGTCGCGCGCCGAGAGGCCGGACAGGCCCTCGCGCCACGCCTCCTCGGTGCCGCCGGCGAAGACCACCTGCAGAACGGGCCGCCCGGGCGCGTCGAGCGGCGTCCCCGCATGCCCCTCCTGCGGGCCCGCCTGCAGAGACGACACGGCGAAGGCCGTCGCGTTCAGCACCACGGCCGGCGGCGCTTCGGCGAAGAGCCGCTCCAGCGTCGCCGCCGAGACGGGCTCCTTCAGGGAGGCCACGAAGACCGGCAGCGGGTTCAGCCCCTCCTCCAGCAGCGCCCGCACCAGCCGGTTCACCGGATGCAGCCCCGCGCCCTGCACCAGCGCGCGGTAGAAGACCAGCGCCGCAACCGGCGCCCCCTCGACCCAGTTCGCCCGCACGGCGGCGAGGTCGCAGACGCCCGCCCCCGGCCAGTAGCACTCCCGCCCGCAGCAGGGCCGCGCCGGCGGCGGAGGCCCCTCACCGTCCAGGGCCGCCCCAGACCCCTGGCGCGACGAAGCCCCCTCCCGCCTGGGATCGAGAGTGGGGGTGGGCGCGCGCGCGGCGAGCAACATCCACCGGCAATAGGCCAGGAAATTCGCCGCGTTCTCCGGCCCGCCCTCGACCAGATAGGCCCAGAGCGCCTGCCAGTCCTCCTGCGCCACCGTCGACGACCGCCACAGCGCCTCGTCCGGCCGGTCATCGCCCGGCAGCGCCGCGAAGGCCACGCCCGCCGCGCCGAGACGCGCCGCGAACTGCTCCAGGCCATAGGCCCAATACCCCTCGCCGCCCAGCACGCGCGCCACCACCAGACGCGCGCGCGTCGCCGTCCTCTCGAGGTAGAGGTCGACCGACATCGGATGCGCCAGGTGCATCAGCGACGCCAGCCGCAGGCCCGGCGGGTCCGCCATCGCGCCCCGCGCCTCGGCCAGCGCCGCGAGCTCGCTGTCGGCCGCCGAGATCACCACCAGATCGGCCGGCGACTGGTCGAGGTCGACGGCCTCGGCCCCGTCCGTCGCGGCGCCCGGCTGAGCCAACAGCAGGTGCATCAGCCGCTCCTCGCCACCGCCTGCGCGCCGACGAGCGCCTCGAGCGTCAGCCCGCGCGCGCCTGGCTCCCAAGCATAGGCGACCAGCGGGTTTTCGCCGACCCCGGCCGAATAATCCAGGCACAGCGCGTTCGGCGCCTCGATCTCGGGCATCCCCGTCATCCAGTAGTGACCGAAGAAGACGGGCTTCTCGCCCTCGGGGTAGAACTCGAAGGCGACCCCGTCCGGCAGCGGCTGGTCGGGCAGTTCGTCCGGGTCGCCGACCGAGATCGCCGCCTCGCGCCAGGTGCGCGCCCCGCCCCGCCACCAGGCGATCCGGGCATGCTCGCGCACCGTGCCGTGGCTGTCGGTGAAGCTCAAGCCCGCCGGCAGCCGGTGCTCAGGCCCCTTGGTCAGCGTCTCGACGGGCTCGTGCAACGGATCGTCGCGCCGCCCGGCCAGAAGCAGCCTGTCGCGCGGCAGCACGCCGCCCGGCGCGAGGCGCGCCAACTCGCGCACAGCCCGGGCGCTCCAGCAGGCATGGACGACCCGGAAGGGGCCGAGGTCCAGCCAGATCGGCAGGCCCGCCATCCACTCCATCCACGCCCGCGCCCCTGCCGATCCGAGCGGGAATTCGTCGAGAAAGGCCGCGTGCTGGCGCAGGTTCGCCCCCGAATGCGGCCGCAGCGGCCGCCCGGTCGCTGGGTCGTCATTGTGGAAGTGGATGGCGTTCAGCTCGTGATTGCCCATCACCGCCAGCGCGCGCCCGTCGGCGATCAGGTCGCGCACGGTCGTCAGCACACCGCCATTCCGCGGCCCGCGGTCTATGAAGTCGCCCAGGAACACGATCTGCCGGTCGGGCGTGGCGTGATGCCAGCGCCCGCCCCGCCAAGCATAGCCGAGCTCGGCCAGCAGCGCCTCCAGCTTGGCCAGCTGCCCGTGAATGTCGGGGATGATGTCGTAGTGTGACATGAGCGCCGCTCCCCAGGGTCCTGCCTGCGCCGTCGGCTAGAGCGCCTTTTCGATGAATTCGCACGAGACAGGCTGTCTCATGAGGCGGCGGCCGCCCCGGTTTCAGCTCCGGTTCCGGCCCTGGTTGCCTCCTCGATCGCCGAACGGATGGCCGCCCGGTCGATTCCCGCCTCGCCGATCACCACCAGCCGTGTCTGCCGCGGCTCGGCGCCGAAGGGGCGGTCGTAATGCGTCTCGACCCGCGGTCCGACGGCCTGCACGACCAGCCGCATCGGCCGCCCGGCGACCGCCGCGAACCCCTTGAGGCGCAGGATGTCGTGTGCCCTGACGGCGTCGGCCAGCCGCCGGGCGAACGCCTCGACGTCGGCGACCTCGCCCAGCGTCAGCGCGAAGCTCTCGAACTCGTCATGGTCGTGGTCCTCGCCCTCGGCATCGTGATGCGGCGCGGCCCGCGACGCGACGTCCGCCTCGGCCGCCATGCCGAGCCCGAGCAGCACGTCCGGCGCCAGCCCCTCGGCGCCAGAATGCACGAACTTGACGCCGGCGCGCGCTCGCGCGGCGACCTCACCCAGCGCCCGGTCGAGCGCCGCCCCGTCCATCCGGTCGGTCTTCGAGACGACGACCATATCGGCGCAGGCGAGCTGGTCCTCGAACAGCTCGGCGATCGGCGTTTCGTGGTCGATCCCAGGGTCGGCGGCGCGCTGCGCCGCGACCGCCGCCTCGTCATGCGCGAACCGCCCCTCGGCCGTCGCCGGTCCGTCGACAACGGTGATGACGCCGTCCACCGTGACGCGCGTGCGGATCTCGGGCCAGTTGAAGGCGCGCACCAGCGGCTGCGGCAGCGCCAACCCGCTCGTCTCGATGACGATGTGCTCGGGCGGGTCGGCCCGCTCGACCAGCCTGCGCATGGTCGGCACGAAATCGTCCGCCACCGTGCAGCAGATGCAGCCGTTCGACAGCTCGACGATGTCGTCCTCGGCACAGGCCAGGTCGCCGCAGCCCTTCAGGACGTCGCCATCGACGCCGATGTCGCCGAACTCGTTGATGACCAGCGCGATCCGCCGCCCGTTCGCGCGGGCCAGCAGGTTGCGGATCAGCGTCGTCTTGCCGGCGCCGAGAAAGCCGGTGATGACGGTCGCGGGAATCTTGGCGGGCAAGGCAGCCCCTCCTGTCAGATGGTGATGATGCGCTGGGCGGCGCCCTCGCGGGTCTCCCAGCCGGCGCGCGCGAGCTCCGGGTCGTCGTGCTCCTCCTCCGGGTAGCCGAGGCAGAGGAGCGCCACAAGGTGCCAGCCGGCCGGCACGCCCAGGTCCCGCGCCGCCCGTACGGGGTCGAGGATCGAGACCCAGCCCATGCCGATGCCCTCGGCCCGCGCCGCCAGCCATAGCTGCATCACTGCGCAGACGACCGAATAACGGCGCATCTCGGGCATGGTCCGGCAGCCGAGGCCCGCGCCCTTGCCGTCCGTCTCGTCGCAGAAGGCGGCGAGAAGGCCGGGCGCCTCGCGCAGGCCGGACAGCTTCAGCCCGGCATAGCTCGCGCGGCGCGCGCCCGCATAGCCGGCCAGCGCCTGCGCGTTCTCGGCCTCGAAATTGGCGACCATCGCGGCGCGCGCGGCCGGGCTCTCGACCACCGCGAACCGCCAGGGCTCGGACAAGCCGACGGACGGCGCGGTGCCGGTCGCACCGGCCAGCCGCGCAAGCGTGCCGGCGGGCAGCGACTCGGCGCGAAAGCGGCGCACATCCCGCCGCCACCGGCAGAGGCGCGCGAAATCCGCGCGGAACGCGTCGGAAAAGCTCATGGCGCTGCGGTGGCCGGCCGCCGAAGCGACCCGCGCCCCCGACGCCCGTGGCCTCAGCCGATGCCCATCGCCGCGAAGGCCGCGCCCTCGGCGAATTCCAGCATCAGGAAGGCGCCGACGCCCGCCACGACGCCGCCCGCCAGCCGAGCCCGCAGCCCCTCGGCGCTGCCCGCCTTCAGCATGGCCGAGACCGCCCAGCCGGCGGCGACCGCCATGGCCCACTGGATGACGGCCAGGCCGATCAAATAGCCGGCGACGACGGCGGCGCCCATGCCGCCCTCCTGCCCGGTGATTGTCTCGCCATAAGCCCAACCGTGGAACAGGCCCAGCACCGCGAACAGCGCCATCGCGGGGGCCAGAGCCAACCCGCGGCCCAACATCAGGATGGCGCCGAGGATCACCAGCGAGGCGGCGATGACAAGCTCGACCAGCGGCAGCGCGACGCCGCCCATGATCACGAAGCAGCCGGCCAGCACCCCCGCGAGAAAGCCGAGCGGCGCGAGATACCGCTGCCCGGTGAACACCGCCAGCACGCCGACGGCGGCGACGAAGAACAAGTGGTCGAAGCCCAGCACCGGGTGGAAGACGCCCGAGAGCACGCCCTCGCCAAAGGTGGTCATCGGCGCCCCGCCCATCGGGTGGTGCGCCAGCGCCGGCGTCGCCGCCAGCGTCGCAGCCGCAGCGGCCGTCAGCAGTCTCTTCATTATCCCCTCCTTCCCCGTCCGCCCGACGGGTGGTTCTCAACGTCGCGCATGGTAGGTCTCCTGGCTCGCGGAGGGGGCGAACCCCGGTGCACGCCCGCCTTCCCGGCCCCGATCATCCCGATCGGCGAGCCAGTGGCATCATGGGCGCGCGCTCCGCATACAGTCGCGGGGGCGGCTGCGGCATCGCGCCCCCGACTTGGGTCGGCGCCCACCGCATTCCCTCTTAGCCCGCCCCGTCCGCTGCCGCGGACGCTCGCGGGACCATGCGCCCTCACCGTTCGGCCAAAGCACCGCCCCTGTCAAGCACGCCCGCGAGCCAGGCCAGCGCCTCGTCCGCCGCGGCGACCACCGGACCGGGCGGCGGCGCCGGCCGCGCCACCATCAGAACGGCCAGGCCCAGCCCCGCGGCGGCGTCGAGCTTGGCCGCGTTCCCGCCCGAATTCTTGGCGACCAGATGCGTGATCGCCCGCCGCCGCATCAGCGCGAGCTCGGCCGACCGGCCGAAGGGCGGCCGCGCGACGATCGGCTCGATATGGCCGGGCAGCGCCACCGGCTCGATGCTGCGCAGCCAGAAGCGGCAGTCGGTCCGGCCGGCGAAGGGCGCCCAGTCGCGCCCGCTCGTCAGCAGCACCCGCGCGCCCGGCGGCAGGGCCGCCGCCGCCTCGCCCAGGCTCGCCACGCCGAGCCAGCCGGGCCGCACCGGCCATTCCGGCCGCAGGACGCGCAGCCGCGGCACCCCGGCCGCCGCACAAGCCTCGACGGCGTTCGCCTGCATCCGCGCCGCGAAAGGATGCGTCGCGTCGACCACCGCGCCCATACCCTCGGCGCGCAGCCAGGCCGCCAGGCCCGCCGCGCCGCCGAACCCGCCCGTGCGCTTCGAGACGCGCGCCTCGGCCGGCTTGGGCGGCGGCTCGTTGAGGCGGGCGATCAGCTCCGCCGCGCTGCGCGCGAGCGGGCGGGGGCGCGGCGGGCTGTGGTGCGCGGCGAGGAAGCGGAATAGCCTTGCCACCATCTCCGGCGGCACCCGCCCCACCGGCTCAGGCTCGCGGGTCAGCCCGGCATAGGAGACGACCAGCTCCAGCCGCGGGACGAAGCCGGCCAACCCGGCGATGATGCGCGCCTCGGCCGTGCCGGCGAGGATCAGCGCCTTAAGCATGCCCGAGGATCGCGCCATCCCGCCCTACCACGATCACCTCGGCCGCCACCGGCGCCTCTCCCAGCGTTCGGCGCACCACGGCCAGCGCCTCCTCGGCCACCGACTGGGCCAGCCCCGGCCCCGCCAGCGTCAGCGCCTCCAGCGCCGTTGCCGCCGCCCTGACCGGCGCGGGATCCGCGCCGGCGCGCGCCGCGAACTGGGCGAGCCGCCCGAAATCCACCTGGCTGCGGCCCGAATGCAGGTCCATCGCCCCTTGCGCCAGCTTGGCCATTTTGCCGATGCCGCCCGCCACCGTCAGCCGCGGCACCGGGTGCCGCCCCAGATATTTCAACGTGCCGCCGACGAAATCGCCCATGTCGAGGCACGCCCCCTCGGGCAGCCCATACAGCGCCCGCACCGCCGCTTCGGACGTCGCCCCCGTGGCACCGACGACATGGGCCATCCCCGTCGCCCGCGCCACGTCGATGCCGCGGTGGATCGAGGCGATCCAGGCGGCGCAGGAGAACGGCCGGACGATCCCCGTGGTCCCCAGGATCGAGATGCCGCCCTCGATGCCCAGCCGCGGGTTCCAGGTCCGCCGCGCCAGCTCCGCCCCGCACGGCACCGAGACCGTCACGACCCAGCCCAGCACCGAGCCCGCGCCGCCCCCATGCGCGGCCGCCACCTCGGCCAGCGCGCCGGTGATCATCCGCCGCGGCACCGGGTTGATCGCCGGCTCGCCCGGCGGGATCGGCAGTCCCGGCCGCGTCACGGTGCCCACCCCCTCACCGGCGCGGAAGACGACCTCCGCCCCCGGTTCGAGCCGCGGCGACGCAGCCGGGGCGAGTGCAACCCGCACCCGGATCAGCGCCAGATGCGTCACGTCAGGGTCGTCGCCGGCATCCTTGCGCACCGCCGCCTCGGCGTGGCCGCGGCCGACCGCCGCCTCCTCGACGGCAAAGCGCGGCCGCTCGCCGCGCGGCAGGGTGATCTCGACCTCGGCCGGCACCTTGCCGGTCATCAGCCCGATCGCCGCCGCCTTGGCCGCCGCGGTGGCGCAGGCGCCCGTCGTCCATCCGGTTCGCAGCTTGCGTCCGTCCATCCGCGCATCCTAGCCGGCCCCGGCGCCCCGCACGAGCCCTGCACGAGTTCAACCGGCCCCCCGCTCTGCGGGGCTTCGCAGCCCAGCCCCCGCCCGCTATATAGCGACGATGCAGACGCTCGCCCTTCCCGGAGATGACTGGCCCCGGTTCCAGCCCGGCTGGGTCTGGCTCGTCGGCGCGGGGCCCGGCGACCCGGGGCTGCTGACGCTGCACGGGCTGAACGCGCTCGCCCAGGCCGATGTCGTCGTCTACGACGCGCTGGTCGATCAGCGCATTCTCGACTTCGCGCGGCCCGGCGCGCGCATCGACTATGCCGGCAAGCGCGGCGGCAAGCCCAGCCCCAAGCAGCGCGACATCTCGCTCCGGCTCATCGAACTCGCCCGCGCGGGCGACCGCGTCCTCAGGCTCAAAGGCGGCGACCCCTTCGTCTTCGGCCGCGGCGGCGAGGAGGCGCAGACGCTGGTCGCGGCCGGCATCCCCATCCGCATCGTGCCCGGCGTCTCGGCCGGCATCGGCGGGCTCGCCTATGCCGGTATCCCGGTGACGCATCGTGACGTCAACCACGCCGTCACCTTCGTCACCGGGCACGACCAGTCGGGCGACGCGCCGGGCGACATCGACTGGGCGGCGCTCGCCCGCGGCTCGCCGGTTATCGTCGCCTACATGGCGATCAAGACGCTGCCCAAGATCGCCGCGGCGCTTATCGCCGCCGGGCGCAGCCCGCACGAGCCCGTCGCCATCGTCTCGGACGCGACCCTGCCGACGCAACGGGTGCTCGAGACGGCGCTCGGCCGGGCCGCCGAGGACGCCGCGGCCGCCGACGTGGAACCGCCGGCCATCGTCTGCATCGGCCGGGTCGTCGCCATGCGCCAGGTGCTCGACTGGGTCGGCCAGCTGGCGGGCGAGCCGCCCCGCGAGCTCGACCCGCTCGGCGCCCGCGCCCGCTCCGACAGCGCGTGACCGCGCCGCCCCGCCGCCAGTGCCCCCGCGCGGCGACACACCGGTCCCAAGGCACAGGCGAATGCGGGCGCCTCGCCGGCGAGGCGCGCCTCACTTCCGCGTTAATGCAGGTTCATTTCGGCAAGAACCTATCGAGCAGTGCCGGGCGGCTCGACCGCCCGGCCGCCGCTCAAAGCGGCGGTGCGTCGCTCGCCACGCTTGCCCGCGTCCCGGCTCTGGCGGCCCCCGCCCGTCCAACCTCGTCGTCATCGCCGAACTTGACCGGCTTGACCGGGCGATCTCCGGCCATTCCGGCAAATGCCCCATCCCCGCCTCGGCGCGACAGGTTCTCAACTTCGGGAATCGGCTGCGTCGCCGGCCTTAGCCGCGCTCCCGCAGGATCGGCCGTCCAGCCGGCTGCCGAGCGCACGCGCTCGGGCGCGCAGCGCCGCCGGCTCCGATGCGCGGCCTGCTGATCGCCGCGCCGGCCTCGGCGCAGGGCAAGACGACGCTGACGCTCGGTCTGCTGCGCGCGCTCGCCCGCCGGGGCACGGATGTCGCCAGCGCCAAGTCCGGCCCCGACTATATCGACCCTGCCTTCCATGCCGCCGCGACCGGCCGGCCCTGCCTGACGCTCGACCCGTGGGCCGCCGCTCCACGGCAGCTGCGCGCCCGCGCGGCCAGCCAGGCGGCGGCTCTCCTGGTGGTAGAGGGCGCCATGGGCCTCTACGACGGCGCCGCCACCCAACCGCACAGATCGCCCCTCGAACGGCTCGCCCCATATCCGGCGCGCGTCGACGCGCCTGCCGGCTCCCCCAAGCACCCCCCTCCCCGCTCGTGGGGGAAGGCTGGGGAGGGGGTGCCGCACGGCATCCCCACTGCCGGCTCCGCCGCCGCCCTCGCCGCCACGCTCGGAATCCCCGCCCTCCTGGTCCTCGACGTCTCGCGCATGGGCCAGGGCGCCGCCGCCATCGTCCACGGCCTCGCCACCTTCCCAGGCGCGCCACGCCTCGCCGGCGTCGTGCTGAACCGCACGGGCAGTCCGCGCCACGCGGCGATGGTCCGCCATGCCGTCGAAGGGGTTGCGCCCGTCCTCGGCACGCTGCCCCGGCGCGACGACCTCGCCTTGCCCTCGCGCCATCTCGGCCTCGTCCAGGCGGCCGAGCACCCCGAGCTCGCCGCCTTCCTCGACCGCGCCGCCGACGCCGTCGAGGCCGGCTGCGACCTCGACGCCATCGCGGCTGCCGCCGCGCCCGTCGCGCCGCCGCGGGGGCCGCCCATCCGCCTGCCGCCCCTGGGCCAGCGCATCGCCGTCGCCCACGACGCCGCCTTCGGCTTCGCCTACTGGCACCAGCTGCAGGACTGGCGCGCCGCCGGGGCCGAGCTTGTCCGCTTCTCGCCCTTGGCGGACCAGCCGCCCGACGCAGAAGCCGACGCCGTCTTCCTGCCCGGCGGCTATCCCGAGCTCCACGCCGGCGCGCTCGCCGCGGCCGCCGGCTTCGGCCGCGGGATGCGCGCCGCCGCCGCGCGCGGCGCGACCCTCTACGGCGAGTGCGGCGGGTACATGGTCCTCGGCGACGGCCTCGTCGACGCCGCCGGCGCCCGGCACGCCATGCTCGGCCTGCTGCGCCTCGAGACCTCAATGGCGCAGCCCGGCCGCGTGCTCGGCTACCGCCGCCTCGTGCCATTGGAGACGGGACCGTGGCGCGCGCCGCTGGCGGGGCACGAGTTCCACTATGCGACAACGCTGCGCGCCGACGGGTCGCCCCTCTTCGCGGCCAGCGATGCGGCGGGCACGGATCTCGGCCGGATCGGGCTCGCCCATGACCGCATCGCCGGCTCATTCGCCCACATCATCGAGCCCGAGCCCGCCTGACCGCTGCGAGCTCGGCGGGGCACGGAGTGGCGGTACCACTCGCGGCACGCTTGTGGTACACCCGTCACACGCCCGTTCCGGGCTGGACGGCACCGGCATCGCGCGCCATGGTGCCGCGCGATGCGCCCGAACATCCTCGTCCTGATGGTCGACCAGCTGACCGGCACGCTGTGGCCGGATGGCCCGGCTGCCTGGCTCCACGCGCCGAACCTCAGGCGGCTGGCCGAGCGCTCGACCCGCTTCGCCAACGCTTACACCGCCTCGCCGCTCTGCGCGCCGGCCCGGGCCAGCTTCATGTCGGGCCAGCTGCCGCGCCGGACGCGCGTCTACGACAACGCGGCCGAGTTCGCCTCGGCCATCCCGACCTATGCCCACCATCTGCGGCGCGCCGGCTATCGCACTGTCCTGTCGGGCAAGATGCATTTCGTCGGCCCCGACCAGCTGCACGGGCTGGAAGAGCGGCTGACGACCGACATCTACCCCGCCGATTTCGGCTGGACGCCCGATTACAGCCGTCCCGGCGAGCGCATCGACTGGTGGTACCACAACCTCGGCTCGGTGACGGGCGCGGGCGTGGCCGAGACCACCAACCAGCTGGAATACGACGACGAGGTCGCCTTCCATGCCGTCCGCCGCCTGCACGACTTCGCCCGGAGCGGCGACGCGCCCTGGTGCCTGACGGTCAGCTTCACGCACCCGCACGACCCCTATGTCGCCAGGGCCAGGCACTGGGAGCTCTACGAAGGCTGCGAGCACCTCCAGCCGGACGTCGCCCCCATCGCCTATGAGAGCCAGGACCCGCACAGCCGGCGGCTGATGGACGCATCGGACTGGCGCGCCTTCGACATCACAGCCGAGCACGTCGCCCGCGCCCGCCGCGGCTATTTCGCCGCCATCAGCTATGTGGACGAGAAAATAGGGGAAGTCCTCCACGCGCTCGAGGCGACGCGGCAGGAGGCGGCGGTCGTCTTCCTCTCCGACCACGGCGACACGCTGGGAGAGCGCGGCCTGTGGTTCAAGATGAGCTTCTTCGACGGCGCGTCCCGCGTGCCGCTGACCATCGCCGCGCCCGGGCTGCCGCCCGGCCGCGTCGACGCCCCGGTCTCGACGCTCGACGTCCTGCCGACGCTGGTCGAGCTCGCCGGCGTCCCGCTGGGCGAGGTGATGCCCTGGACGGATGGCGAATCGCTCGTGCCCCCGGCCAGCGGCACGACGCGCGAGACGCCGGTGCCCATGGAATACGCCGCCGAGGGCTCGGTCGCGCCCATGGTCGCGCTGCGGCAAGGACGCTGGAAGCACGTCCGCTGCGCCGCCGACCCCGAACAGCTCTTCGATCTGGCGGCCGACCCGCACGAGCTAACCAACCTCGCCGCCGACCCGGGTCACGCCGAAACGCTGGCCCGGCTGCGCGCGATCAGCGAGGCGCGCTGGGATCTCGCCGCCTATGACGCCGAGGTCCGCGAGAGCCAGGCGCGCCGGCACGTCGTCTACGCCGCGCTGCGCAACGGCGCCCATTACCCGTGGGACTTCCAGCCGCTGCAGCGCGCCTCCGAGCGCTACATGCGCAACCACATGGACTTGAACGTGCTCGAGGAGCAGAAACGGTTCCCGCGGGGCGAATAGCGCGGCGCCCTGACCCTTGGCCTCCCTCCGTCTGCGGGGGCCGGGAGCCGGAGGGCGGGGCCTTCAAGGGAGACCAGAATGATCATCGTCCACGGACGCGCCACCTCGTCGAATGTCCAGCTCGTGATGTGGGCCATCGGCGAGCTCGGGCTGAAATACGAGCGGCGCGACGTCGGCGGCCAGCACGGCGGCACCGACACGCCCGAATACCGGGCGATGAACCCGAACGGCCGCGTCCCTGTCATACAGGACGGCGAGCTGACCCTGTTCGAATCGCCCGCCATCCTGCGCTATCTCGCCGGCGCCTATGGCAAGGACCCGTTCTGGCCGGATGATCGGAAACGCCGGGCCGAGCTCGACATGTGGGCCGAGTGGATGAAGACCTCGTTCTGCGTCGCCTTCGCCAACGACATCTTCTGGCCGCTGATCCGCACGCGCGCGGCTGACCGCGACCCCAAGGTGGTTGCGCGGGGCGAGTCCGAGCTCGCCCGCCTCGCACCGATGATCGACCGGCGCATCGGCAAGGGCCCTTGGCTGGGCGGCGAGGACTTCACCTTCGCCGATGTGATGGTCGGCCACATCCTCTATCGCTATTTCGACGTCGATTTCGCCCGCGTGCCGACCCCGAACCTCGAGGCCTACTACAAGCGCTGCACCGGGCGTCCGGCTTACGCCGAGCACGTCATGGTCAGCTACGATTCGCTGCGCGTCAGCTGATGTGATGGCTGCCACTCGCAACCGGGCGCCGCGCGCCCCCTCCCCCCTCGCGGGGGAGGGATGGGGAGGGGGCGCTCGCCCCGCAGCCTGGCACGCAGCCCGGCGCCGCTGAATGCAGGCCGACTACGTCATCGTCGGCTCCGGCTCGGCCGGCTCGGCAATGGCGGCGCGGCTGTCCGAGGCCGGCGCCTCGGTCCTGGTGCTGGAATATGGCGGCACCGATGCCGGGCCACTGATCCAGATGCCGGGCGCGCTCAGCTATCCGATGAACATGCCGCGCTATGACTGGGGTTTCGTCACCGAGCCCGAGCCGCATCTCGGGGGGCGGCGCCTCGCCTGCCCGCGCGGCAAGGTGATCGGCGGCTCGTCCTCGATCAACGGCATGGTCTATGTCCGCGGCCATGCGCGCGATTTCGACCATTGGGCCGAGGCCGGCGCCGCCGGCTGGTCCTTCGCCGACGTCGCCCCCTATTTCGAGCGCATGGAGTGCTGGCACGGACCCCAGACGCATCCCGGGACGCATCCCGGCGGCGACCCCGGCTGGCGCGGCACGGCGGGGCCGCTCCACGTCACCCGCGGGCGGCGCGAGAACCCGTTGAACGCGGCCTTCATCGAGGCCGGGCGCCAGGCCGGGTTCGAGCTGACGCCCGACTACAACGGCGCCAAGCAGGAAGGCTTCGGTCCGATGGAGATGACCGTCTGGCGCGGCCGCCGCTGGTCGACGGCGAACGCTTACCTCAAGCCCGCGCTGCGCCGGCAGAACTGCGAGCTGGTCCGCTGCCTCGCCCGCCGGATCGTCGTCGAGGACGGCCGGGCGACGGGCGTCGAGATCGCCCGCGGCGACAGGGTCGAGACCGTGCGCGCCGGGCGCGAGGTGATCCTCGCCGCCTCGTCCGTCAACTCGCCCAAGCTGCTGATGCTGAGCGGCATCGGCCCGGGCGCGCAGCTGGCCGAGCATGGGATCGGCCTCGTCGCCGACCGGCCGGGCGTGGGCCAGAACCTGCAGGACCATCTCGAGCTCTACATCCAGCAGGCCTCGACCCAGCCGGTCACGCTCTACCGCTACTGGAACCCGGTCGGGAAGGCGTGGGTCGGGCTGCAATGGCTGCTGCTCAAGGACGGGCCCGGCGCCTCGAACCAGTTCCAGGCCTGCGCCTTCCTGCGCTCGGCCGCCGGGGTCGAGTATCCGGACATCCAGTACCACTTCCTGCCGATCGCCGTGCGCTACGACGGCAGGGCGGCGGCCGAGGGGCACGGTTTCCAGGCGCATGTCGGCCCAATGCGCTCGGCCTCGCGCGGCGAGGTCAGGCTGGCCTCGGCCGACCCGGCCGCGCCGCCGCGCATCCGCTTCAACTATATGAGCGCCGAGCAGGACTGGGCCGATTTCCGCCACTGCATCCGGCTGACGCGCGAGATCTTCGCGCAACCGGCATTCGCGCCGTATCGCGGGCGCGAGATCCAGCCGGGCGACGCGGTGCAGTCCGACGACGAGCTCGACGCCTTCATCCGCGCCAATGTCGAGAGCGCCTATCACCCCTGCGGCACCTGCCGGATGGGGCGGCGGAACGACAGCCACGCCGTCGTCGACCCGGAGTGTCGGGTGATCGGGGTCGACGCCTTGCGCGTCGCCGACAGCAGCATCTTTCCGCGCATCACCAATGGCAACCTGAACGGCCCCTCGATCATGGTGGGCGAGAAGGCGTCGGATCACATCCTCGGCCGCAGCCCCCTGCCGCGCGCCAATCGCGAGCCTTGGATCAACCCGCGCTGGCGCGAGTCGGACCGCTGACCGGCCCCATAAACCCGCCGCAGCATCCGACGGGGAATCCCGTGCGCTTGGAAGCCGCTCAGTCGAACACGCCGGAGGTCCGGGCGATCATGTAGGCCCCGCTCGCGATCAGCGAGAGGAAGAAGAGCTTGCGGTAGAAGGCCTCGGAGATGCGGTGGCGGACGCGCCGCCCGGCCCAGATGCCGGCGAAGACCGGCACGAGGCCCATCACCGAGAGCAGCGCGAGTTCGCCCGTGACCAGCGAGAAGCCGGTCATCGAGACGGCCAGCGTCGCCGTGATGGTGACGAAGGTCAGGCCGAGGCCTTGCACGAACTCGTCGCGCGGCATGCGCAGCGTCTCGAGGTAGAGCAGACCGGGCACGATGAAGATGCCGACCATGCCGAAGATAACGCCGCCGGAGGCGCCGGCCAGTGGCGACAACCAGCGCTCGTGCCGGCCCGGCGCGGGCAGCCGCGGCGCAGTCAGCGCGAGCGTCGAGTAGACGATCAGGAGGACGCCCAGCACCCGTTCCATGATATCGGACTTGGTGCCGGCCAGGATCGAGACGCCGATCGCTATGCCGCAGACGGCGCCCAGCAGGAAGGGCCACAGCCGCCGGGCGAGATCGGGCAGATAAGGGCCGTTCGTCGCCTGCCAGATGTTGCTGGCGATGCCCGGGATCAGGAAGATCGCCATCGCCTCGCGCAGCGGCATGATCATCGCCAAAAGGGCCAGCACGACCACTGGCAGGCCCATGCCGATCGCCCCCTTGACGAAGCCGCCGAGCGTGAAGGCGGCCGCGACGAGGGCGAGCGTCCCGGCTGTCAACATGACGTCAAAGCTCGACCTTGACCGTGGCGGTCGCCGGATTGCCGGTGTTCGGCGTTCCCGCGGCCTCGATCAACAGGACGTGCGCCTCGCGCTCGGCGATCGGTCGGTGCAGGACCCCACGCGGCACGACATAGAGCTCGCCCGGGTCGAGCTCGACGTTGCCCTGCTCGGTCTCGATGCGCACATGACCGTGCAGCACGAGGAAGAAATCGTCCGTTTCGGCATGCGAATGCCAGGGGAACTGGCCTTCGAGCTTCGCCACCATCACGTCATGCCCGTTAAAATCCGCGACGATCTTCGGCGACCACTGGTCGGCGAAGAGCGCCAGCTTGGCGGCCAGGTTCACGGCTTCGGCCATATCCGGCTCCGTTCAGATGGCGGTCGCCTCGTCGGCCGCCACCGCGATGAGACTTTCCCGTCCGGCCGCAACGATCCATCGCGTCGGTGATTTGCGAAGGCGAGCGCCGGAGTGCTAGAGCGGCAATCACGAGGGCTGCTCCACCAGATCATTAAGCGTGCCGAGCGGGTGGCGGCAATCGGGATCGAGCGCGAAGGGAGACAGAATGCGCAACCTCGAGCTGCCGGGCCGGTCGCCGGCGCATGGGCTGCAGGGCATGGCGGCGACCAGCCACACGCTGTCGACGGCGACGGCGGTCGACGTGCTGAGGCGCGGCGGCAATGCCATGGACGCCGCCATTGCCGCCTGCGCCGTGCAATGCGTCGTCGAGCCGGGCTCGACCGGGATCGGCGGCGACTGCTTCTGCCTCTACGCCCCCGGCTGCTCGACCGACATCGTCGCCTTCAACGGCTCGGGCAAGGCGCCGAGCGGCGCGACGACGGACTGGTTCGCCGAGCAGGGCATCCGAGAAATCGAGCGTCAGTCGCCGCATTCGGTGGTGGTGCCGGGCGCCGTGGACGCCTGGTGCCGGTTGGCCGCCGACCACGGGACGATGCCGCTGGCCGAGCTGCTCGCGCCAGCGATCGAGTATGCGCGCGACGGCTATCCGATCAGCAGCCGCGTCTCGAAAGACTGGGCCTCTTCCGTGCCGCTGATGCAGGCCGAACCGACGATGGCGCGCATCTTCCTGCCGGATGGCCGGGCGCCCGGCGTCGGCGAGGTGCACCGCCAGCCCGAGCTCGCCCGCACGCTGAAGGCTATCGCCGATGGAGGGCGCGAGGCGTTCTACGAGGGCGAGATCGCGCGCGACATGGTCGACTATCTGCGCGGCCTCGGCGGGCTGCACACGGTGGAGGACTTCGCCTCGGCCAAGGGTGACTACGTCACGCCGATCAGCGCCGAGTTCCGCGGCCACCGGGTCTGGGAATGCCCGCCGAACGGCCAGGGCGTGATCGCGCTCCTGCTGCTCAACATCATGGCCGAGGTCGAGACGGGCAGCGGGCCTATCACGGTCGCCCGCATGCATGCCGAGATCGAGGCCTGCCGGCTGGCCTATGCGGCGCGCACGCAATACCTCTGCGACCCCGACTTCGCCGAGATGGACGTGGACGCGCTGCTGAGCCCGGACTACGCCGCGCGCTTGCGCTCGCGCATCGACGCGCACCGGGCCGCGCACCCGTTCCCCGAGCCCGCCACCGTCCGGCACCGCGACACCGTCTATATCAGCGTCGTCGACAAGGACCGGAACGCCTGCTCCTTCATCAACACGCTGTTCCACGGCTGGGGCGCCGGGCTTTGCGCGCCGGAATCGGGCGTGGTCTTCACCAACCGCGCGCAGGGGTTCACCCTGGACCCGAGTTCGCCCAACCGGATCGAGCCCGGCAAGCGGCCGCTGCACACCATCATTCCCGGCATGGTCAGCAAGGGCGACCGGACCGTGATGAGCTTTGGCGTGATGGGCGGCGACTACCAGGCGATGGGGCACATGCAGTTCCTGACGCGGATGTTCGACTATGGGCTCGACATCCAGGAAGCGATGGACCTGCCGCGCTTCATGCCCGACCCGTTCGAGGGCGACGTCGAGATGGAGTCGACGGTCCCCGAGCCGATGCGGGCCGAGCTCGCCGGCATCGGGCACCGGATCGTGCCGCCGCCCAAGCCCATCGGCGGCAGTCAGGCGGTCTGGATCGACCACGAGCGAGGCGTGCTGACCGGCGGATCGGATCCCCGCAAGGATGGCTGCGCGCTGGGGTATTGAGGTGGCGACCATTGCCATCCTGATGCCGGGCGACATGGGCCACGGCGCGGGCCAGGCGCTGATCGCCGCCGGCCATTCGGTGGTCACGGCGCTGGACGGTCGCAGCGAGCACACGCGAAGGTTGGCACACCGTGCCGGCATTCACGACGTGGGCTCGGTCGACGCCGCGGTGCGCGAGGCCGGCATCGTGCTCTCGATCCTGCCGCCCGACCGGGCGCTCGACCAGGCGAGGACGGTCGCCGCTGCGATGGAGCGGACGGGGGCACGGCCCGTCTATGTGGACTGCAACGCCGTCTCGCCCATGACGGCCAGGCGCGTCGCCGAGGCGATCACTGCCGTCGACGCGCCCTTCATCGATTGCGGCATCATCGGGCTGAATCCCGTCAAGGCGCCGGGAACCCGCTTCTATGTCTCCGGCCCGGACTGCGAGCCCATGCTTGGGCTCGGCTCGGACGCCATGCGGGTGAAGGCTATCGGGGCCGAGATCGGCCGGGCATCGGCGCTCAAGATGGTCTATGCGGCGCTGACCAAGGGGACGAGCGCGCTGCAGACGGCGCTGCTGCTCGCGGCGCTGCGGCTCGACGTTTATGACGAGCTGGTATCCGAGTTCGAGGGCAGCCAGGCCGGCCCGCTCAAGGCCATGCGCGAGCGGCTGCCCTTCCTGCCGGCGGATTCGGCGCGCTGGGCGCCCGAAATGGACGAGATCGCCGAAACCTTCGCCGCGGTCGGGGTGGCGGACGGCTTCCACCGCGCCGCGGCCGAGATCTACCGGCTGATGGCCCGCACGCCGTTCGCCACCGAGACGCGCGAGACGCTGGACCGAAGCCGCACCTTGGAAGAGACGCTGGCCGCCCTCGCCGAGCAACTCTGATCTCTGCCGACCTTCTATCGCTCAGGGGGACCGGCGGGTCAATTCGAAGCGACGGCTCTCGGCGGCGAGTTTTCAGAAGAGCCCGCCGAGCCCGCCGTCAATCGTCGAAGCTCTCGCCCGGATCGACGCCCCATATGCCGGCCTTGGGGACCCAGCCGTCGATGCCCTCGGCCTCGACCTCGCACCATTCGGGCCTGCAGGCGCTCAGGCGAGCCACCACGCCCTGCTCCGCTCGCGCGACAGGAGCGGCGGCATCGGAGGGTTCGGTCCGGAGCACAAGCTCCTCGGCCGTGACCAGCACCGTGCGGCGCCCCGTCAGCATGGCGTGATACACCCAGCCGCCGGCATCATCCTTGTCGACGATGCGGCGCCAATCGCCGTATTCCTCGACGATCCGCACCGGAAGACCGGCGCGATGGAAGACCCAGTCCTTGCGGTAGTCGAGCCCCGGGCCGCGGCGGACGTTGATCTCGGAGGAGCGCAGCGACACATAGCGGGGCACTGGAAGGTTCGTCACCTTCCCCGGGCTCTGGGCGTCCAGGCTTTCGGCCCCGCGGCCCTGGTCTGCTTGCGCCAGCGCCGGCATCCCGGTCGCCAGCATCAGTGCCACGCAAAGCACGGAGGCCGCCCTGCGCATCGCCTGCCCCTTATTTCGCCGGCGGCCGCTCGGCCACCGTTCCTGCCCGTGCCGGGGCGGGAAGATTTTCCTTCACCCACGACGGCTGAATTTCTATCACGACAGGACCGTCCGTGAAAGGAGCAGCTCATGAGCCGCGCGCGCCCGAAGGTCATCGTCACCCGCCGCCTGCCCGAGCCTGTCGAGACGCGGATGCGCGAGCTCTTCGATGTGTCGCTGAACGACACCGACGCGCCGCTCTCGCCCGCCGCGCTGCGCGAGGCGGTGCTGAACGCCGAAGTCCTCGTGCCGACGTTGACGGACGAGATCGACCAGGCCTTGCTGGCCCAGGCCGGCCCCCGGCTGAAGCTGATCGCCAACTACGGCGCCGGCGTCGACCATATCGACGTCGAGACGGCGCGCTCGCGCGGGATCCTCGTCTCGAATACGCCCGGCGTGCTGACCGAGGACACCGCCGACATGACGATGGCGCTGATCCTGGCCGTGCCGCGCCGGCTGAAGGAGGGCATCGAGCTGATGCAGTCCGGCGAGTGGCGCGGCTGGAGCCCGACGGCGATCATGGGCCATCGCATCTGGGGCAAGCGGCTCGGCATCGTCGGCATGGGCCGGATCGGGACCGCGGTCGCGCGCCGGGCACGGGCGTTCGGCATCCAGATCCACTACCACAACCGCCGCCGGGTCCACGACGAGCTCGAGGCCGAGCTCGAGGCGACATATTGGGAAAGCCTCGACCAGATGCTCGCCCGCATGGACATCGTCAGCGTCAACTGCCCGCACACGCCGGGCACCTATCACCTGCTCTCGGCGCGGCGGCTGAAGCTGATGAAGCCGGCCGCCTACATCGTTAACACCGCGCGCGGCGAGGTCATCGACGAGAACGCGCTGACGCGGATGCTGGCGCGGGGCGAGCTGGCCGGCGCAGGGCTCGACGTCTTCGAGCATGCGCCGGGGGTGAACCCGCGCCTCAGAGGCTTGTCGAATGTCGTGCTGCTGCCGCACATGGCGTCCGCCACCGAGGAGGGCCGCATGGAAATGGGCGAGAAGGTCATCATCAACATCAAGACCTTTGCCGACGGCCACCGCCCGCCCGACCAGGTGCTGCCCTCGATGCTCTAAACCGTCTCGGGCGGGCCGGTATCAGATGAACGACCTTCGAGGAGCGGAGGATCTCGCGGCCCTGTGGCAGGAGGGCCAGCGCGTCTTCTGGTCGGCCGCCTGCGGCCTGGCGGCGCCGGACGGCTTTGCCGAGGCGCCGGATCCGGCCGCCTTCGACGGATTCTGGACCGAGCTCTGCGGCAGCCTCGCGCCTCCCGGCCGCGGCGACGCCTGGCGCGGGCTGGCCGAGGCGGGGGCGCGCTATCGCCGCGTCGTGCTTGAGACATGGCGGCGCGTGCACGACGCGTTCGAGCTGCAACGCAGGGCCATGGTCGATCCGGCCGGCCCGCCACCCGACTGGCGCAGCGTGCGCGAGCGCTGGTTCGCGATCGCCGAAGCCGAGTTCATCCGCACCTTGCGAAGCCAGGCGTTTCTCGAGGCGCAGCGCGATGCCCTGCGGGCGGTGATCCGCTGGCGAGCCGAGCTGTCGCCCGACGAGCGGGCGTTGCTCGACGTCGCCCGCGACTCCGCCCGTTCGGGCGCGCAGCTCGCCGAGGCGCTGGGCCTGCAGGCGGTCCGGATCGCGCCGACGCCGAAGGACGTCGTCTGGCAGTCGGGGCGCGCCACGCTCTCGCGCTACCGGCCGCTCGGAGGGCGTCCGCCGCGGCACGGTCCCCTGCTGATCTGCTACGGCTTGATCGGCCGGCAGACCATGACCGACCTGACCCCGGAACGCTCGCTGGTGCGTAACCTGCTGGCGGCGGGCGTCGACGTCTTCGTGCTCGATTGGGGCCGCGCCGAAGCCGAGGATTCGAACAATAACTTCGACTATTACACCGACGCCCTCCTCGGCCGCGCGATCGACGCGGTGCTCGCCGAGAGCGGCTCCGACCGCGCCATCCTCTTCGGCATCTGCCAGGGTGGGACCATGGCCGCCTGCCATGCGGCGGTGAACGCCGCCGGCCTTGCCGGGCTGATCCTCGCCGTGACGCCGATCGACTTCCACGCTGACGCCCAGGACGCCGATCCGGCGCATGGGCTGTTGAACCTGTGGCTCCGGTCGCTGACGGAGGCGGATCTCGAGGCGCTGATCGCGCTTCAGGGGAATCTCCCCGGCGAGGTGATGGGCATGGTCTTCAACCAGCTCAACCCGGTTCGGACCATCGCCAAGTACACCGTCGAATTCATCGAGGCCGCCGCCGACCAGCGCGCCCTTGCGACGTTCATCGCCATGGAGAAATGGCTTGCCGACCGGCCCGACCTGCCCGGCGAGATGGCGCGATCCTGGCTGGTCGAGCTCTATCACAGGAACGCGCTGGTGACCGGTGAATTCAAGCTGGCCGGCCGGCGCGTCGACTTGTCCCGAATCGCGGTGCCAGTCCTCAATGTCTTCGCGACGGGCGACCACATCATCCCGCCGCCCTGCAGCCGCGCGCTCGGACGGTTTGTTGATCCGCATCGCTACGAAGAGCTGGCCCTGCCGACGGGGCATGTGGGCGTCTTCGTCAGCGCGCGTAGCCAAGCGGTGCTGGCTCCGGCGATCGTCGACTGGATGCGCCGCCTGGTTTGATGCCCGATCCTGCGCCCGGGATGTCAGCCGTCACAGTCCTTTAATTGGATTTGCATTAGGCAGTATGAAGCTTATTTTGGCAGACGAGGAGGCGGGACTGGAGAGGCCGGTCCCCCACGGGTTTCAGGCGGGCGACATGGCAGGTTCTTCCAAGGCGATTTTGCGTGCATTCGTTTCGGGCGTGGCCCTTGCCGCCGTCATGTCGGCGAACGGCGCATCGGCCGAGGGCATTGCCGGTCCCTATCTTGCAGCGAAGCAGGCCGAGGCGCGCGGGGACGTGGCCGCCGCGGCGCAATACTTCACCGAGGCGCTCGCCCTCGACAGCGACAACCAGCCGATCATGGAACGCGCCATGATCCACGACATCGCGGCCGGAAACGTGCCAGCGGCAATCGCGCTCGCGCGCCGGTTGGAGGCGGCGCAGCCCGGCCATCATCTCGGCGTTCTGGCGCTGGCCGTTGACGGCCTCAAGAAGGGCGAGCCGGAGGCCGTGCGCAAGCTGCTCGCGGACGGCGGACCGTTCGTCGGCCAGGTGATCGATGCTTGGGCGGCGTTCGGGGTCGGCAACACCGACGAGGCCGGAGAGCTGCTCGCAAAGCTCGAGGCGTCGGAGGAAAACGGTCGTCCCGGCCAGATCGTGGCAGCCTATCATCTGGGGCTGCTGAATGCGGCGATGGGTGACGATGCTGCCGCGGCCGACGCTTTCGCCCGCGCGGCGACGCTATCGGACGGCGGCACCCTGCGCCTGGCGCGGCTCCGGGCGGGCGCCCTGGCCCGGCTCGGCCGCGTCGACGAGGCGGTTGCGGTGATCAACGACAGGCTCTCCGATACCTATGGCGACCCCGGGCTGTCGGCGCTGGCCGAACGGATCGCCGCGGGCGAAAAGCCGGAGCCGCTTGTCACCACCGCCAAGCAAGGGGCGGCGGAAGTGCTCCACGGCGTGTCCGGGCTGCTCGCCCGCGGGCAGAACCGGCTGATCGCCCTGGCCTATGCGCGGCTCGCGACCTATCTGGAACCCGGGCTGACCGAGGCGCAGCTGCTGATCGCGCAGATCCTGGACGAGGACGGGCAGTACGATCTCGCCATCCCGGCTTACGGCGCGATCCCGGATGACGCGCCCGAGGCGCTCAGCGCCCGGGTCGGCGAGGCGCAGGCGCTGCAGGCGGCCGAAAGGAGCGAGGAAGCCCTCTCGGAGATGCGGGAGACGGTCGAGCGCTTTCCCGACGCGCTCGAGGCACACACAGCGCTGGGCGACATGCTCCGCCGCGAGAGCCAGTTCGCCGAGGCAGCCGCGGCCTATGACAAGGCCGTCGCGCTGCTCGACACGCCCGACCAGCTGCACTGGCCGCTCTACTACCAGCGCGGCATCGCCTACGAGCGTTCCAAGCAGTGGGACCGCGCCGAGGCCGACTTTCGCAAGGCGTTGGCGCTCGAGCCTGACCAGCCGGACGTGCTGAACTACCTCGGCTACAGCTGGGTCGAGCAAGGCACGAATCTTGCCGAGGCAGAGGAGATGATCCAGCGCGCCGTCGACCAGCGGCCGGACGACGGCTACATCGTCGACTCGCTCGGCTGGGTGCTGTTCCGCTTCGGCGAGTTCGACCGCGCTCTGAAGCATCTGGAGCGGGCCGTCGAGCTGCGGCCGGTCGACCCGGTCATCAACGACCATTACGGCGACGCGCTTTGGATGGTCGGGCGCAAGACCGAGGCCCGGTTCCAGTGGAAGCGGGCGCTGTCCTTCGAGCCGGAGGACGCCGAGGCCGAGCGCATCCGGCGCAAGCTGGACGTCGGCTTGGACGTCGTGCTGGCCGACGAGAAGGCCGAAGGCGAGCCCGGGATCATCGGCCGCAAGGTCGTGAAGGAAGGCTCGCAGGCCAAGGCAGAGAATGGCGGCTGAGGCCGCCCCTGCCCCATCCCTAAGCTGCCTCGCGCCGGCCAAGGTCAACCTCTATTTGCATCTCTGCGGCCGGCGCGCCGACGGCTACCACTTGCTCGACTCGCTGGTCGTCTTCCCGGCGATCGGCGATCGATTGAGCGTCGCCACGGCGGCCGCGCTGTCGCTGGAGGCCGAGGGACCATTCGCGCCTGGGGTGCCAACGGACGAGGGGAATCTGGTCCTCCGCGCGGCGTCAGCGCTCGCCCGGCAGCATGGCATTGCAGCGGGCGCCGCGATCCGGCTGGTCAAGAACCTGCCAATCGCGTCAGGCATCGGCGGCGGGTCGAGCGATGCCGCCGCCGCCCTGCAGCTCCTGTCGCGTCTCTGGGGCGTGGCGGTCGACGATAGTCTGGCCTTGTCGCTCGGCGCCGACGTGCCGGTCTGTTGCGCCGCGCCGAGGGCCATGCGGATGCAGGGGATCGGCGAGCGGCTTTCGCCTGCGCCGGCCTTGCCGCCCTTCTGGCTGGTCCTGGCGAATCCGCTGGTGCCGACGCCGACCGGTGCCGTCTTCGCGGGCGTGCGCGACCGCTGCCCGCCGCCCGGGCCGCCGGCGTCCGAGGGCGGCTTCAGCGAGGTCGACGCGTTTGTCGAATGGCTGGCGCTTCAGCGCAACGACCTGCAGGACCCGGCAGCCGCGATCTGCCCGGCGGTCGGCCGAGTGCTGTCGGGCCTCCGCGACGCCGGTGCGCCGCTGGCGCGCATGTCGGGCTCGGGCGCGACCTGCTTCGCCATCGCCGGGTCCGAGGCGGAAGCGAACGCGATCTCGGCGCGGCTTCGAAGCGCCCGGCCCGAGTGGTGGATCGCCGCCGGCGCGGTCGCGCCATAGCCGACCGCTGCAGCATCGGATAGCCGGGTCGGAATCGCCGCTCAGGCGGCCCGCTCGACCACGAAGCCGACGATCCCTTCCAGCGCGGTGCGCATCGGCGAGGCGGGGAAGGTCCCGAGCGCGCCCAGCGCGCGGGCGGCCTCGGCGCGGGCGCGCAGACGGGTCGCCTCGAGCGCCTCGGTCTTGGCCAGATAGGCCATCGCCTGCTCCAGATCTCCCGGCCCCTGCTCGCCGCGCCCGACGGTGCGCTGCCAGAAGGCGCGCGCCGCGTCGTCGCCGCGCCCATGCGCGATGATCACAGGCAGCGTCACCTTGCCCTCACGGAAATCGTCGCCGACGTTCTTGCCCAGCGCGGCCGAGGAGCCGCCGTAATCGAGATAGTCGTCCGACAGCTGGAAGGCCATGCCGAGCCCATGGCCGTAATCGGCAAGCGCGCGGATCGCGGCCTCCGACGCCCCGGCGACGACGCCGCCCACCTCGGTCGCCGCCTGGAACAGCGCCGCCGTCTTGCCGTGGATGACCTGCGCATAGCGCGCCTCGTCGGTGCCGAGGTCGCGCGCGGTCGTCAGCTGCAGCACCTCGCCCTCGGCGATCACGCCCGAGGCGGTCGACAGGATCTCGAGCACGCGCAAGGAGCCGGTCTCGACCATCAGCAGGAAGGCGCGGCTGAACAGGTAGTCGCCGACCAGCACGCTCGACTTGTTGTCCCAGAGGATGTTGGCAGTGGCCCGGCCGCGCCGCTTGGCGCTCTCGTCGACCACATCGTCGTGCAGCAGCGTCGCCGTGTGGATGAACTCGACCGTCGCGGCCAGCTTGACGTGGTCGCCGCCGCGATAGTCGCAGAGGCGGCTGGCCGCCAGCGTCAGGATCGGCCTCAGCCGCTTGCCGCCCGCCTCGATCAGATGCGCCGAGATGGCCGGGATGCGCGGCGCGTGCTCGGAGGCCATGCGCTCGGCGATCAATGCGTTCACGGCGGCGAGATCGTCGGCAACCAGCGCGGTCAGCCGGTCGAAGGGCCCCTGGGCCGCGATATCCAAAGCCGGCTCGGCCATCACGCGCCCTCGACGCCCTGAAGCGGATGGCCTATCTCGAACATCATGGAGGAGCTTTTGCGCACCACCGACCCTACCCTGGTGCCGTTCGCCTCGGCCCTGCTTCGCGCGGAACATATAGACTGCTTCGTGCTCGACACAAACATGAGCATCGTCGAGGGGTCCCTCGGCATTTTGCCGCGCCGCCTGATGGTGCGCGCCGAGGATCTGGACCGGGCGCGCGCCGTGCTGCGCGACAACGGGATCGAACCCTATGAGCGCGAGGCCTGGCTGTGACGCTTGCGCCCGAGCGTGCGGAGATCGCAGAGGACGGCTTTCTCGGCGGGCGCGTGCGCATCCGGCAGCCGGTGCGCGGCTATCGCGCGGCGACGGACCCCGTCCTGATGTCGGCCGCCGTGCCGGCCCGGCCCGGCGATGCCGTGCTCGATCTCGGCTGCGGCGCGGGCACCGCGGCGCTCTGCCTGGCGGCCCGGGTCGAAGGCTTGGAGATGCACGGGCTCGAGCTCCAGCCCGACTATGCCCGGCTCGCGCGCGAGAACGCCGCGCTCAACGGGCGCGCCTTGACGGTGCATGAGGGCGATCTTCGCTCGATGCCGCCGGCGCTGCGCTCGCGGAGCTTCGATTCAGTCATGCTGAACCCGCCCTTTCACGGCCCCGCCGACATCGGCTCGCCCGATCCGGGCCGCGACCTCGCCAATCGGCGCGGCGCGGCGACGCTGGCCGACTTGGATCGCCGCGGCGCTCGCGCGTACCCGGCCGGGCGGCTTCGTCGTCGCCATCATGCGCAGCGAGGGCCTGTCCGAGATCCTGGCCGCGCTGGACGGCCGCGCCGCCGCCGCGGTCCTGCCGCTGGCTGCCCGACCGGGACGGGACGCCAAGCGCGTGATCGTCCGGGCGCGCAAGGGCGCGCGCACCGCCTTTCGCCTGGCGGCGCCACTGGTGCTCCACGAGGGCGCCCGGCACGTCGCCGATGGCGACGACCACACCCGACAAGCGCGCGCGATCCTGCGCGAGGCCGCGCCGCTGGACTTTTGAAAGGGGTTCCTGATGCAACCGATCCCGAACTCGATTGCCGCCATGGCGCCGGAGCTTGCCGAGTGGCGCCGCGACCTGCACCAGCATCCCGAGCTCGCCTTCCAGGAGCATCGAACGGCAGGCGTCGTTGCCGAGAAGCTTCGCGCCTGGGGCTTTGACGCGGTCGAGACCGGCATCGGCGGCCCGGGCGTGGTCGGTGTCCTGCATGGCCGAGGCGGCCCGGGCGGCCCAAGCGGCACCGGGGGCGGCGACGCCATCCTGCTGCGGGCCGACATGGATGCCCTGCCCATGCCCGAGGAGACCGGCCTGCCCTATGCCTCGGTGAACGCCGGCCGCATGCACGCCTGCGGCCATGACGGCCACACGACCATGCTGCTCGGCGCCGCCAAGCACCTGGCCGAGACCCGCAACTTCGAGGGCACGGTCTATTTCTGCTTCCAGCCTGCCGAGGAGGGCGGCGGCGGCGCGCAGGCGATGATGGACGACGGGTTGTTCGAACGCTTCCCGGCCCGCGCCGTCTACGGCATGCACAATTGGCCGGGCGCGCCCGCGGGCAGTTTCGCCGTGCGCCCTGGCCCGGTTCTGGCCTCGGCCGACGAGTTCGAGATCACGGTGCGCGGCGCCGGCGGGCACGGGGCGTTCCCGCACCGGACCGCGGACCCGATCGTCGCCGGCGCCCAGATCGTCACCGCGCTCCAGTCGATCGTGGCGCGCAAGATCGACCCGCTGAAGCCGGCCGTCATCTCGGTCACCCAGTTCCATGCGGGCAGCGCCAACAACGTCATTCCCGACGACGCCATCATCTCGGGCACGATGCGGAGCTTCGACACCGAGGTCGACGAGCTGATCCGCGCCGAGATGCGCCGCATCTGCGAATCGGTCGCGGCCGGCATGGGCGTCGGCGCGACGCTGCAGACGGGCGAAATCCCCTATCCGCCGACGGTGAACGACCCCGCCGAGGCCGCCTTCGCCAGCGGCGTTCTCGAGGCGCTTGTCGGGCCCGAGCGGGTCGACCGCGACCGCCCGCCGACGATGGGCGGCGAGGATTTCAGCTTCATGGCGCAGGCGCGCCCGGGCTGCTTCGTCTTCATCGGCAACGGCGACACGGCGGCACTGCACACCACGCGCTATGACTTCAACGACGAGGTCGCGCCGGTCGGAGTCGCCTTCTGGGCGAAGTTGGTGGAATCGGCCTTGCCGGCGCGCTAATCGCTGCCCATGTTCGAACATAGCCCTTTCGTGACAACGCTGACGAAAGGTGGTCTTATAACCGTAGGATCGAAGCAGCAGGAGGTCTCCGATGAGCGTCTCGTCTCACCTCGATCAACTTCGCAAGAAGCACGAAACGCTAAAGGCGAAGGTCAGGGAAGAGGAGCGACGGCCCGGAGCCGACCATCTCGAGATCACGGCACTCAAACGCGAAAAGCTGCACATCAAGGAAGAGATCGAACGCTTGACGGCGACGGCCGCCGCGCACTAGCGGCAGCCCTGCCCTAAAACCACGCCCCACGCCCCGCCTCGGGGGCGCGGGGAATTTAGCTGTTTCTTAGACATTTTTGCAGCGCTTCGGGCCCGGCGCCGGGCCCGAATTTACATTTCGGTAATTCAGGTTGGCAATTCTGCTAACGACCTGGCCAGAAGCTGCCGGCCGCCGGCCCCCTTGCAGTAATGCGCTCCGGGGCTCGGTCGCGCGGAGCGCGAACCCCTGACAGTCTTTATGTGGGAGTGGGCTCAGTGCCGTTGATTTGCTTTTCCCGTGAATGGCCGCGCGCTTTGACCGCGCGCCTCCGGTCGTTCCACCGTGACACGGTGGGCGCCGTCGCCGCCATCGTCGCCATCTCCGCCCCCGTGCTGGTCGGCAGCATGGGGCTGGGCGGCGAGGCCGGCTACTGGTACCTCAAGCAGCGCTCGTTGCAGAACGCCGCGGATGTCGCCGCGCATGCGAGCGCGATGCGGCTGGCTGCCGGAGACAATCGCGCAGCCCTCCAGGCCGTGGCGGAGTACCTCGCCCAGCAGTCGGATATCGACCTGACGAAGGCCGATCTCGCGATGTACAACCCGCCAGCGAGCGGCGGCTTTATCGAAGACGGCGACGCCATCGAAATCGTCATCACCGAGTCGGTACCGCGGCTGTTCTCGGCGATGTACAGCAACGAGCCGGTGCAGATCTCCGCCCGAGCCGTCGCGACGGCGCAGGGCGGCGGGACAGGCTGCATCCTCGCTCTGAACGCGTCCGCGGAGGACGCGATCTACATCACCGGCTCGGCGACAGTGATGCTGACCATGTGCGACATGGTCTCGAACTCTTCCGCAGTCGGGGCCTTTGATCGACAGGGCGAAGGCAACACCGCCTCGGCCAACTGCATTCAAACCGTGGGAACCGCCGAAGCCGATGGCGTCATGCTGGTCTGCGAAAGCCCGCGCGAGCACATGTCCGCCGTCGCGGATCCATTCGCCGGGGTGCCGGAGCCGGCGGCGGTAGGCACGTGTCAGGACGGCGCTGTCGGGCAAAACAACCAGACGACGGATGTTCCGTCGGCCGTCGGGTCGTTCGATAGCCACCCCAGCGGCATGCCCTCGATGCGCTTCTGCAACGGCCTCAATCTGCGCGGGACGGTCAACCTCGATCCCGGGCTCTACATCATCGAGGGTGGCGAGTTCCAGGATAAACTCGAACGCCGTGGTCAACGGCGACGGCGTCATTTTCTACATGGCGGAGGGCGTGAACCTGCATTTCAACGGGACCGCCACGATCAACGTCACGCCGCCGACAAGCGGCGTCTACCAGGGCATCGTGATGTTCAGCAGCCGTTCGTCGACCGAGGTCGACCACCTCGTGAATGGCAATGCGGGCACGAGCATCAACGGCGCGATCTACATGCCCGTTTCGCACCTGACGTGGTCGGGCGACTCGCAAACCTCGTTCACCGGCTGCACGCAGGTGGTGACGGACACGATCACCTTCACCGGGAACGGGATGTTCGGACTGCACTGCCTGTTCCCCGACGGCCTGACAATCGAGATGGCGGGCGACGTGCGGCTCGTCGAGTGACGGCCGCCGCCAGCTGACGAACGCCGCGGCAAGGGTGGGCTCTCGGCCCGCCCTTGCCTTTTTCGCTCGGCGTTCGCTCAGACCCTGGCGAACTCCACATCCCGGCCCGGCGCGGCGGCCAGCAGCGAGCGCGTGTATTCGTGCCGGGGGTGTGCATAAACCTCGGCCGTCTGTCCCTGCTCGACGACCACACCGCGCTGCATGACCATGATCCGGTCGCAGATCTGCGCCGCGACGCGCAAATCGTGGGTGATGAAGAGCATGGCCAGGTCAAAGCGCTGGCGGACGTCGTCGAGCAGCTCGAGCACCTGCGCCTGCACCGACACGTCGAGGGCAGACACGGCCTCGTCGGCGATCAGCACCTTGGGCTGCATGGCGAGCGCGCGGGCGATGCAGATGCGCTGGCGCTGGCCGCCCGAGAACTGGTGCGGGAAGCGTTCAAGCGCGTCCGGATCCAGGCCGACGATGCGCATGAGCTCGCGCGCGCGGCGGAGCGCCTCTTCGGCCGAGACGCCGAAGTTCATCGGCCCTTCCAAGATCGACTGCCCCACGGTCCGGCGCGGGTTGAGCGAGCGGTAAGGGTCCTGGAAGACGATCTGGATGTCCTGCCGCCGACTGCGCAGGGCCGCCTGCGACAGGCCCGCGATGTTCTGCCCCTCGATCAGCACCGCGCCGCTGGTCGGGTCGATCAGGCGGACGATGCAGCGGGCGACGGTCGACTTGCCCGACCCCGATTCGCCGACGACGCCCAGCGTCTCGCGCCGGTGCACGACCAGGTCGACGTTCTTGGCCGCGTGCACCTCGCGCCCCCGCCCGAACAGGCCGACGCCGCCATAGACCTTGTTCAGGCCGTGCGCCTCGAGCGCCGGCTTGCCGCTTTCGATGTCGGCGCGGTGGCCCGGCACCATGGACGGCACCGATCCGATGAGCATCTTGGTATAGCGGTGCCGGGGGTGCCGAATGATCTCGTCGCGCGTGCCGTGCTCGACGATCCGGCCGTGCTGCATCACGACCACGCGGTCGGCGATGTCGGCGACCACGCCGAAATCATGCGTGATGAACAGCACGCCCATGCCGTGCCGGCGCTGGATGTCCTTGATCAGCTCCAGAATCTGCGCCTGCGTCGTGACGTCGAGCGCCGTGGTGGGCTCGTCGGCGATGAGCAAGCCCGGCTCCAGCGCCAGCGCCATGGCGATCATGATGCGCTGGCGCTGCCCGCCCGAGAGCTGGTGCGGGTAGCTGTGGTACATCTTCTCGTGGTCGGGCAGGCTGACATCCGCCATGACCTCGAGGACGCGCGCGCGCTGATCGGCGGCCGAGGCGCCAGAGTGTATCTCGAGCATCTCACGGATCTGGTCGCCGACCTTGATGACCGGGTTCAGCGCCGTCATCGGCTCCTGGAAGATCATTGCCATCTTCTCGCCGCGCAGCCGGCGCATGGCACGGGGCGACTTCTTCAGCAGATCTTCGCCATCCAGGACGATCTCGCCCTTGACCGGCACCAGCTCGCGCGGGTTCAGCCCCATGACGGTGAAGGCGGTGACGGACTTGCCGGAGCCCGACTCGCCCACCACGCAGACGATCTCGCCGGCGCCGACGGTGAAGCTGATGTCCTCAATGGCGAACGGCCGGTCTGCTCCCTTTGGCAGCCGAACCGTCAGGTCGCGGATCTCCAGGACCGGCGCGCCCGACGCCCGTTGGGGGCGGGGCGTCATGCGCGCATGGTCCGGGCGATCCGCGGGTCGAGCGTGTCGCGCAGGCCATCGCCGACGATGTTCACGGCCAGCACGGTCACGGCCAGCATCGCCCCCGGGAAAAAGATGATCCACGGCGTCAGTTGGAAATAGGTGCGTCCCTCGGACATGATGTTGCCCCAGCTCGGGATCTCGGGCGGGATGCCGGCACCCAGGAACCCGAGGATCGATTCGGTGATCATCGCCGCGCCGCAGATATAGGTCGCCTGCACGATCAGCGGCGCGATGGTGTTGGGCAGGATGTGCCGGCTGAGGATCAGCGGCAACCGCGTGCCCGAGGCGATCGCCGCCTCGACGTAAGGTTCTTCGCGGACGCTGAGCACCACCGAGCGCACCAGGCGGACGACGCGCGGGATCTCGGGTATGACGATCGCGAGGACCACGGTCGTCAGCGTCGCGCCCGAGATCGAGATCATGGCGATGGCCAGCAGGATCGCCGGAATCGCCATCAGCCCGTCCATGACCCGCATGACGATCGCGTCGAGCCAGCGGATATAGCCGGAGACCAGGCCGGTCACGAGGCCGATCGCCGTCGCCCCCAGCGCGACGGTGATGCCCACGACGAGCGAGATGCGCCCGCCATGCACGACGCGGGCGAAGATGTCACGGCCCAGGAAATCGGTGCCGAAGAGGTGATCCGCCGAAGGCGGCTTCAGCCGCGCCGTGACGTTCTGGTCTGTCGGCCCGGCCGTGAACAAGGGGCCGATGACCGCCACCAGCACCATGACGAGCAGCAGCCCGCCGCCCCAGACGACCGCGCGGTTGCGCAGCAGGAGCTGGAGCACCGAGGCCTGCTCGCGCTGCGGCAGCACCTCTTCGATCGACAGGGGCGGCTCGCCATCCGCCTCGGGCGGCGTCGGCACGGGCGCGCCGCTATCGGGCGGCAGCGCGCCGGCGCCGGCGTGCACCGTCCGATGCTCGCGCGGGCTCAATAGCGAATCCTCGGATCGAACAGCGTATAGCTGAGGTCGATCATCAGGTTGATGAGGATGTAGATCAGGCTGAAGAACAGGATCAGCCCCTGGATCACCGGATAGTCGCGGGCCAGCACGGCATCCAGCACCAGCCGGCCGAGGCCGGGGATGTTGTAGACCGACTCCGTCACCACCACCCCGCCGATCAGCAGCGCGATGCCGATGCCGATCACCGTGACGATCGGCACCGCGGCGTTCCTGACGGCGTGGCGCAGCAGGATCTTGAGCTCGCTCTGCCCCTTGGCGCGGGCGGTGCGGACATAGTCCTCCTGCAGCACCTCCATGACGCTGGCGCGCGTCATGCGCGCGATCAGCGCGATGAAGATGACCGAGAGCGTCAGGGTCGGCAGGATGATGTGCAGCAGGAACGGGCCGATCCCGTCGGTGAAGGGCGATTTGTAGCCCTGCACCGGCAGGATGTTGGCCTTCATGGCCAGCAGGTAGATGAGGATGTAGCCGAGCACGAAGACCGGGATCGAGAACCCGCCGACCGAGAAGATCATGACGAAGCGGTCGGTCCAGCTGCCGGCGCGCCAGGCGGCGATCGTGCCGAGCGGCACCGCGACCAGAACCGAGAAGACGATGGTGGTCAGCGCCAGCAGGAGCGTCGGCTCGATGCGCTGTGCGATCAGCTCGGAGACGGGCTTGCGCGAGAAGATCGCCTGGCCGAGATCGCCCTGCGCCAGCTGCAGCCCCCACCGCCACAGCTGCACGTGCAGCGGGTCATTGAGGCCGAGCTGCTCGCGGATGCGCGCGATGTCCTCGGCCGTGGCATAGTCGCCGGCGATCACCGCCGCCGGGTCGCCGGGCGCCAGCCGCAGCAGCGCGAAGACCAGGATCGCGACGATCACCATCACCGGAATAGTGGCGAGTATGCGCTTCAGCACGTATCCGAGCATGGCGGCCCCTTCGAACGAATTGCCCGGCCGCAGGTGCGGCCGGGCGGGCTCAGCAAGCGGCCATCACCGCTCGACGTCGAGGTTCCAGAAGAACTGCACCGGCGACTTGATCAGCCCCGTCACGTTGTCGCGGTAGGCCACGGGGTTGAAGAACTGCCCGAGCTCGCCCGAGGCGCCGATCGCCCAGAGCCGCTCCTGCACCTTGGTCGCGATCTCCTTGCGCTCCTCGGCCGACTCGGCGCGGGCATAGTCGCGCCGCAGCTTCTCCAGCTCCTCGTCAGCGGGCCAACCGAACCAGCCCTTGTCAGGGCTGCCCGAGAAGGCGATCGACATCGGGTCCGAGACATCGGCGCCGATCCACCAAGTGTGGAACATGTTCCAGCCGCCCTTGTCGACCGGCTCGCGGCTGGCGCGCCGCGAGGTCAGCGTCGCCCAGTCCATCGCCTGCACCTCGACGTTGAAGCCGGCATTGCGCAGCTTCTCGGCCGTGATCAGGCTGAAGGCGGACAGCAACGGGATGTCGGTCGGCTGCATGATGACGACGGGCGTGCCGTCATAGCCGGTCTCGGCGAGCGCTTCCTTGGCCTTCTCGACGTCGCCCGTCTTCATCACCTCCGCCCCGGCCTCGGTCGCCAGCGGCGTGCCGCAGGGATAGACGGAATAGCAGGTCTGCCACCATTTCTGGTCGCCGACCGCGCCCGCCATATAGTCCTCCTGCTTCATCGCCATGATGGCGGCGCGCCGGACCTCCGCATCGTCGAAGGGGGGCAGCAGGGCGTTGAACCGGGCAAAGCCGATATTGCCCAGCGGGTCGTTGACCTCGACCGTCAGGTCCTGATTGGCCTCGAGGATCGGCGCCAAGTCATTGGCCGGCTGCTCGAAATAGTCGACCTCGCCGGCCATCAGCGCGTTGATCGCGGTCTGCTGGTCGGGGAAGTAGGTCCAGATCACCTTGTCGACCTTGGCGATCTTGCCGCCCGAGGCATAGGAGGGCGGCTCGTCGCGCGGCACGTAGTCGTCGAACTTGGTGTAGACGACGGTCGAGCCGGGCACCCACTGGTCGGCCTCGAACTTGAACGGGCCGCTGCCCGTGTAGTCGGTGATCTGCTCGAACGGATCGGTGTCGGCCACCCGCTTGGGCATGATAAAGGGCACGTTCGAGCTGATCTTGCCGATCAACTCCAGCACCAGCCCATAGGGTTCCTTCAGCTTGAACTGGAAGGTCTTGTCGTCGACGGCCGTCATTTCGTCCATGGCGGCCATCAACTGCTGGCCCATGCCGTCGCGCGCGCCCCAGCGCTTCAGCGAGGCGATGACGTCCTCGGAGGTGACCGGCGCGCCGTCGTGGAACTTGAGCCCGTCGCGCAGCGTGAAGGTCCAGGTGAGGCCGTCATCCGACGTCTCCCAGTTGTCGACCATCTGCGGCTGCGGCTGCATGTTCTCGTCCATCGCGAACAGCGCGTCGTAGATCATGTAGCCGTGGTTGCGGCTGATATACGCGGTCGTCCAGATCGGATCGAGGTTCTTCAGGTCGGCGTGCGGGATGACCCGCAGCACCTTCTCGTCCTGCGCGCTCGCGGAGCCAAGTCCCACGAGCGGCAGTGCGATGGCGGCCGCGGCCAGAAGTCCGCGTCTCGTCAAGCGCAGCATCGGCAACTCCCTGATGTGCTTTTCTCTCCCGGAAGGAGACGTGCCCCTCCTGCGACCGACTTAATGCGCTGCAACATCGGCAAGTCAACGCCGGTGGACCGATGCGACGGCCTGCCGATGGCCGGGAACGGGCGCCGCGGCTATCCGCGCCGCAGCAGTCCCAGCTCCTCGATCGTTTCGAGCTGGAGCTGCTGCATCTCGGCCAGGCGCTCCCACTGGCGCAGCAGCAGATGGTCGATCTTCTCGTGCAGCTGCCGGATTTCGAGCTCGGCCTTGAGGTTGACGCGATAATCGTTGCGCGCCCGCAGCCGATCCTTCTCCTCCTGCCGGCGCTGGCTCATCATGATCAGCGGCGCCTGCAGCGCGGCGATGCAGGACAGGACAAGGTTCAGGAGGATGAAGGGATAAGGGTCGAATGGCCGCAGCATCAAGACGATCGAGTTCAAGGCCATCCAGACGAGCAGCACGACGAAAAAGGCGATGATGAAGGTCCAGCTGCCGCCGAACGACGCCATCCGATCGGCCAGCCGCGCGCCGGAAGTGGTCTGCTCCTCGAACTCGGACTCGACGTCGCGCGCCGCCGTTTCTTGGCGGCTGAGCGCTGCGAGGACCGTCTTGTCGAGCTGGTCGAGCTCGCCACGCTCGCTTTCGAGAAGATCGGTCACATAAGCCTGACGTGCCCGCGCGAGGTCGGCGGGGCAGACCAGCCCGCCATCGCGCCAGGCCGGGTTCATCCGATCGAGCATGCGCGCGATCTGCGGCCTGATCGCATCCACCGGCATCGCCTCGCCGGGCGCCACGACGCCGCCGCAAACGCCACAACGCAGTTCCCCGCTCGTGTCCGCCATCTCCCCCTCCCGACGCGGCGCCCCTCCTCGGCCGGCGCACGCCTCGAACGCGCCGGCTTGGAGACGGTGGCGCTTGGACGCCCCGCACTGCGCCCGATCTCGCGCCGTCAGGACTGCTGTTGCTGCTGCTGCGACTGGCTGGCGCCACCCTGGACGGCGATCTCGATCTGCATCTCCTCCTCGGCGTCGCCCCGAACGGTGCCGCGCACGGGCGCCGCGTCGGCGGCGTCGAGGCCGCAGCACAGCCGGACATAGAAGTCGGTCGGGCACAGCTGGTTCGTGATGTCGAAGCCCGTCCAGCCGAGCCCCGGCACGAATGCCTCGGCCCAGGCATGGGTGTCCTCGGCGGGACCGCCCCCGCTCTCGGCGCGGTCGGGATCGTGCAGATAGCCGACGACATAGCGGGCCGGGATATCGATCGCGCGTGCCGCGGCGATGAAGACGTGCGCCTGGTCCTGGCAAACGCCGGCGCCCAGCGCCAGGGCCTCGGCGGCCGTGGTCGTGACGTCCGAGACGCCGGGACGGTAGTCGACCGCTTGGTGCACCGCCTCCGAGAGCGCGTGGCAGCGCGCCAGCACGTCGGTCTCGGCAATGCCGGCACCGAGCCCGAGGATTGCCTCGGAGGGTTCTGTCAGCGACGTCGTGCGCAGGAAGACGCTCGGCCGGGCGCGCTGCTGCAGGTCCCTCAGCACGCCCGCCTGATCGGCGGTCTCGACCACGCCCTCGGCAAGGATCTCGAGCAGCCCGACAGGCGCGTGCGCGTGCCAGAGCGCCAACCGGTCGCCCTGTGCATCGGTCAGGATCGGCTCGACGAACTCGCCGTTGACGCTGACCGACCACGCGACTGGCCGCTGCCCGCCGGTCGCCGCCGGCCAAAGCCTCAAGCGCAGGGCCGCCGACGCCGCCTGGGGCTCGTAGCGGTAGCGCGTCAGATGGCGGATCGACATGCGCATGGCCGGCCTCAAGAGAAATATGCCCGGTAGATCTCGGAGCCGAGCCGGTGCGTCCGGCCGACCGCCTCGACCACGAACTCGTGCAGGCCGATCCGGAAGATCTCGCCCATGCCCAGCCGGCCGAGATCCTCGGTCATGCGCGCCGCCGTGCGGTGGCAATCGTGCTCCTCGTCGCCATACCCCTCCTTCAGCGCGCCCAGGCACTGGCAGATCTCGGCATAGCTGAAGGCGACCGAGCGCGGGAAGCGGCGGTTCAGGATCAGGAAATCGGCGATGGTCCCGGGGTTGTAGTCGCCGCGATAGACGTGGTGATAGGCACGGAGCGCCGATGTGGCGTGCAGCACGCTCGTCCACTGGTGATGGTCCCGCCCGCCGCCGACGACTTCGGTCTCGGGCAGCAGCACATAGGATTTCACATCGAGCAGCCGCAGCGTCATGTCCGCCCGTTCGAGGAAGCCGCCGAGCGTCAGGAAATGATAGCCGTCGTCGCGCAGCATGGTCCCCTGCACGGCGCCCCTGATCAGCGCCGATCGGCCCTTGACCCAGTCGAGCACCGCCGGCAGGTCGCGCTGCGCTTCGGACGCGTCCATCAGCTCGAGCCGGCGCCAGCCATCGTTCAGCGCCTCCCAGACCTGCACCGTCAGAGCGGTGCGCACCGAGCGGCCATTGCCCCGCGCCCGCTCGAGGCAGGCCCGGATCGACGACGGGTTCTCGCTGTCCAGCATCAGCGTGCGGATGATCGCCGCCTCGCTGACCGAGGCCTCGCGGTCGAAGCGCTCGAGGCAGCCGGACGCCTCGGCGACGCTGCGCCACTCGTTCCGGGCAAAGCTGCCGGGCAGCATGGCCATCCGATAGCCCATCTCGATCAGGCGCGCGGTCGAGTCGGCACGCTCGACATAGCGGCCGAGCCAATAAAGGTTCTCGGCCGTCCGCGACAGCAGCACCCGGTCGCCTATTCGCTCAGAACCCATGTGTCCTTGACCCCGCCGCCCTGGCTGGAGTTGACGACCAGCGACCCCTCGCGCAATGCCACCCGCGTCAGCCCGCCAGGCACCAGCCGCATCTGCCGCCCGACAAGGCAGTAGGGCCGCAGGTCGACATGCCGGGGCGCCGGCCCGCTCGCGCTCAGCGCCGGCACCGTCGAGAGCTCGAGCGTCGGCTGGGCGATGAACTCGGCCGGCTTGGCGCGGATGCGCTCGGCGTATTTCTCGCGCTCGGCGGCGGTCGCCGTCGGCCCGATCAGCATGCCGTAGCCGCCCGAGCCGTGCACCTCCTTGACCACAACCTCGTCAAGATGCTCGAGCACATAGGCGCACTCGTCGGCGTTCGAGCAGCGCCAGGTCGGCACGTTCTCGAGGATCGGCGCCTCGCCGAGGTAGAAGCGGATCATGTCCGGCACGAAGACGTAGATCGACTTGTCGTCCGCCACGCCCGCGCCCGGCGCCGAGGCGAGCGTCACCCCGCCGGCGCGATAGACGTCGAACAGCCCCGGCACGCCCAGGAGCGACTCCGGCCGGAAGGCCAGCGGGTCGATGAAGTCGTCGTCGATCCGGCGATAGATGACGTCCACCTTCTGCGGCCCGCGCGTCGTGCGCATCCAGACGCGGCCCTCGTCGACAAACAGATCGCCGGCCTCGACCAACTGGATCCCCATGAGGTCGGCCAGGAAAGAGTGCTCGTAATAGGCCGAGTTGAAGGCCCCCGGCGTCAGCAGCACCACCGAGGGCTCGCCGCTGCAGGCTGGGGGCGCCACCTCCTCCAGCGTGCGCAGCAGCCAGCCGGGGTAGAGGTCCACCGGCTCCACCGCCCCGCCGCCGAAAAGCTCGGGGAACATCCGCATCATGATCTCGCGGTTCTCGAGCATGTAGCTGACGCCCGACGGCGTGCGGCAGTTGTCCTCCAGCACCTGGAAGCTGCCCTCGCCCGTGCGCACGATGTCGATGCCGACGATGTGGCTGTAGACCCGCCCCGGCGGCTCGACATCGACCATCGCCGGCACGAAGGCGGCGTTGCAGTAGACCAGCCGCTCGGGGATGATCCCGGCCTTCATGATCTCGCCGCGATGGTAGACGTCGTAGAGGAAGGCGTTGAGCGCGCGCGCCCGCTGGCGGATGCCGCGGTCGAGCGTCCGCCACTCGGCGGCGGAAAAGACGCGCGGGATCAGGTCGAAGGGGATCAGCCGCTCGGGATCGCCGCCCTCGCCATAGACGGCGAAGGTGATGCCGATCCGCCGGAAGATGGCCTCGGCCTCGAGCGCCCGCTTCTGCAGAAGCTCGGTGCCCGACCGCTCGATCCAGCGAGCGATCCGCTCGTAGGGCGCGCGGACGCTGCCGCCTGTGCCGGACATCTCGTCGAACATGCGCCCTCTCGCCTCTCGCGAGGCATTGTTAGCGCCTGCAAAACGATGCGCAAGACCGCTGCGGGCCGCTCTCAGTCCAGCCAGATCGGATTCGACCAGGCGCGCCGGCCGTGCCGGTCGGCGACGGTCACGCGCACCCAGCCGCCCGTTTCAAACTTTGCGACGGGCAGGCTGGCCGACATCATGCCCCTGCCCTGCCGATCCGCCGCAGCGGCGCGTGCGCCCACCGCCATCACCCGATCGACGGGCGAGCACTCGATCAGGATTTCGCCGCCTTCGATCCGCAGGTCGTGGATCTGCGGCCCCTCGCTCGAATAGTAATCGCCCGCCTTCAGCGCGGCGACCAGCGCCGCCGGATCGAGCTCGGGCGCCTGCACCATCACCCAGGCGCCGAAATAGTCATGGCATTTGAAATGCGCGTCGTCGGCCGCGCAGGCGGTCAGCCGCCGCCCCTCGGACAGCAGCAGGTCCAGCATCGCCGTGCCGTCGCCGCGATCGGATTCGACGGCCGAGGTATGGTTGTAGATCTCGACCGCATGCGCCGTCTCGATGCGCCGCGCATCGGCCAGCGTCAGCCCGTACCATTGTGGATGGGCGATGGCGACGAAGGCGCCGGCTTCGGCGCAGCGCCGGCTGAGCGATTCGATGCTCTCGCCACTGCGGGCGCCGTCGAAGTCGGGCACGTCCGGCCGCTCGAAATCCTCGGGCAGCCCGACCGCCAGAAGGTGCCAGATCTCGCCGTTCGCCAGCTGGTCGGCATGCACCTCGGCGCCCAGGATTGTCGTGAAACTGTTCGTCCGGAAGGCCGTCGTGTCGGCGACCGGATAGCCATAGCGCCCGACCATGTGGTCCGAGAGGCAGATAAAGTCATAACCCTCGGCCCGATAGCGCCGGCAGACCTCGTCCGGCGGCAGCGCGCCGTCCGACAGCGTCGAATGCGTGTGCAGATTGCCGCGCCAGAAGCGACCCTTGCTCGAAAAGGCCGACGGTCGGATGGTCATGTGCGCTCTCCCCCTGATGCCTGCATCGCCGGGATTAGCGTCGAATTCGGCCGCTTCGGCAACAGGCCCGCTGCGCCCGCCTTGCATCCCCACCGCGCGGTGCTAGGACGGCACCAGCCCGAATGGCGCGAGGTGCTAGCATGGCCGTCCTCTCCAGTCAGGTCTCGACGCGAGCGGCCGAGTTCGCCGAGAACCGCGCCGCCATGCAGGCGGCGCTTGCCGAGGTGCAGGAGGCGGTTGCCATCGCCCGCGCCGGCGGCGGCGACCGGGCGCGCGCGCGCCACATCGCGCGGGGCAAGCTCCTGCCGCGCGACCGCATCGAGGAGCTACTCGACCCCGGCACGCCGTTCATGGAACTTGGCGCGCTGGCGGCGCACGGGCTCTACGACGGCGCGGCGCCAGGCGCCGGCATCATCACCGGCGTCGGCCGGGTTTCGGGCCGCGAATGCCTGATCATCTGCAACGACGCGACAGTGAAGGGCGGCACCTACTACCCCATGACGGTTAAAAAGCACCTGCGCGCCCAGGAGGTCGGGCAGGAGAACCGCTTGCCCTGCATCTACCTGGTCGATTCGGGCGGCGGCAACCTGCCCCAGCAGGACGAGATCTTCCCCGACCGCGACCATTTCGGCCGCGAGTTCTTCAACCAGTCGCGCATGTCGGCGGCGGGCATCCCGCAGATCGCCGTGGTCATGGGCTCGTGCACCGCGGGCGGCGCCTATGTGCCGGCGATGTGCGACGAGTCGATCATCGTGAAGGAGCAGGGCACGATCTTTCTCGCCGGCCCGCCGCTGGTCAAGGCGGCCGTCGGCGAGGTGGTGACGGCCGAGGAGCTCGGCGGCGGCGACGTCCACTC
This sequence comes from uncultured Alphaproteobacteria bacterium, assembly GCA_963822985.1. GTDB lineage: Bacteria > Pseudomonadota > Alphaproteobacteria > Rhodobacterales > Rhodobacteraceae > Thermohalobaculum. The sequence continues at coordinate 249,032 of CAWGJU010000013.1, forward strand.
CCGCCTCTCGGGCGTCGTCGACCACCTGGCGAACGACGACCGGCACGCCCTGGCGCTGACCCGTCGCATCGTCGCGGGCCTGAACAAGACCAAGACCGTGGACGTGCAGCTTCAGGCGCCCGAACCGCCGGCGCTCGACCCCGACGAGATCCTCGGCGTCGTGCCCGTCGACTGGCGCAAGCCATACGACGTGCGCGAGGTGATCGCCCGCGTTGTCGACGGCTCGCGCTTCGACGAGTTCAAGGCCCGCTACGGCACCACGCTGGTGACCGGCTTCGCCCACATCCACGGCATCCCCTGCGGCATCCTCGGCAACAACGGCGTGCTCTATTCGGAAAGCTCGGTGAAGGCCGCGCACTTCATCGAGCTCTGCTGCCAGCGCAAGATCCCGCTGGTGTTCCTGCAGAACATCACCGGCTACATGGTCGGCCGCAGATACGAGGCCGAGGGGATCGCCAAGCACGGCGCCAAGATGGTGCACGCCGTCTCCTGCGCCCAGGTGCCGAAAGTCACCATGATGATCGGCGGCAGCTTTGGCGCCGGCAATTACGGCATGTGCGGGCGCGGCTTCGGGCCCCGCTTCCTCTGGACGTGGCCGAACGCCCGCATCTCGATCATGGGCGGCGAGCAGGCGGCGGGCGTGCTGGCGACGGTCCGCCGCGAGGCGGTCGAGCGCGCCGGCGGCACATTCACCGAGGCGGACGAGCGCGCCATCAAGCAGCCGATCATCGAGCAGTTCGACCGCCAGTCGCATTGCCTCTACGCCTCGGCGCGCCTGTGGGACGACGGCGTGATCGACCCGGGAAAGACTCGCGACGTGCTGGGCCTCAGCCTCTCGGCGGCGCTGAACGCGCCGATACCGGATTTCAAGTTCGGCGTCTTCCGGATGTGAGGCGCGGGCCGGCCGGCGCGGAGAGATCATGGGCGAGGACACCCGCACGCTCGAGCAGGTGCTCGACGGCCTCTGCGAGAGCGGCGAGGGCGACACGCTCTCGGTCGGCGAGGTGGTCGACCATTTCCAGCAACGCTCGCTCGGCGTGCTGATCGCCCTCGTCGGCCTGATCGCCGTCATCCCGCTGGTGGGCGACATCCCGACGGTGCCCAGCATCGCCGCGACCGTGGCGCTGGCCGCGATCGTGCAGTCGGTCCGCGGCAAGAGCGGTCTCTGGCTGCCCGGCTTTCTGCGCCGCCGCTCGGTCAGGCGCGACAGGGTCGAGCGCGCGGTCGGCAAGGCCCGGCCCTGGGTGCGGCGGGTCGACCGGCTGCTCCGGCCCCGCCTGACAGCGCTGTCGGGGAGCCGGGTCGCGCGCCGGATCGCCATCGGCGTCGCCGCCTTGGTCGCGGCAACGCTTTACCCGATGGAATTCGTCCCGTTCGGCGCGAATGCCTCGGGCGCGGCCCTGCTCGCGCTGGGGCTCGGGCTGATGGCCTGCGACGGACTCCTGGTTCTGATCGGATATGCGCTCTCGGGCGTGACGATTTACGTTCTTTGGACGGGCTTCTCCGCGGCACCGCTGTGACGTGCCAGCCGCGACGGACGGGAGCGAGCCGGTGGCGCGCGGAATGCGCCGGGTTTCCCGCTCCGTTTCGGAGTTCTTAGGATGTGAGTGGGATCAGGTGCAGAATGCACCGTCGCGCCCGAGCGAGAGACAGATCACGCCGAACCTCCGGCCGCTCCACCTGGGGCAGGGTCGCGGTCCTTGCCGTCCTGTGTTTCGCGGTGATCGGCGGCTATGAGGGTTTCCTCCCGACGGCCCCGGTCGATTGGCTCATCAGCCTGACCGGACGCACCCCCATCCGCGCCGCCATCAACGTCCGCTCCGAGCGCGCCGATTGCCGGGTCGCGCGCGTCATCGACGGCGACACGGTCGACCTCGACTGCGCCGGCGAGGGCCTCGTGCGCACGCGGCTGATGGGCTATGACACGCCCGAGGTCTACTCGCCGAAATGCGATGTCGAACTCGCGCTCGGCACCAGGGCAACGCGGGCGCTTGAACGGCGCATCGATGCCTCCCGCGAAATCCACGTCGCCTTTCGCGGCACCGACCGATACGGCCGCCGCCTGGCGCGCCTCTCGCTCGACGGCACCGATGTTGCGGACCCGCTGATCGCCGCCGGCCTCGCCCGCCCCTATGAGGGCGGCCGGCGCGACGGCTGGTGCGGCTGACGCAAACGGACGCTCCGGGAGCAACTGCGCCCTTCAGGGCTGTCGTTTCTGCGCCTCGGCCAGCCTACAACAGCGCCTCGGCCGACAAAGGTCGCGATTCTCCGGGTGCTAGACCGTCACGGGTCCTGCTCGCCGCCTCCTGCTGATGAGAAGAGCCCCACCAAAGAGCGAGACTCCCAGCAAAAAAGGCAGCAGGGCCGACGGCGTCGGGATGAGAGCATAGACCGGAGCAAGAGAGCCCGAGTAGACAAAGCACTCTCCCATATCCTCACAAGCATAGCTTACGCTAGCCTTATCAAACGACAGTGTAAATTCGTGCGGCAAACCGCCAACTGTCCATCTGAAAATGTCGAGGTCTATTATCCTGCCCTCAGGATCGGTGGCGAAATCAATGCTGGCCGCAAGATCTGCATCCTTAAAATCACCATAGTTTGTTCTGAACGAGACCCAGCCAATCCGGTGCCGCGTTCAGGAAAATCCCAGGGTTCAGGAGCTCTGAAAACCAGGACACGTTTGCGCTCTCCAGAGTGCCGCCCGGTAGCAGAGTCTCGTCCACTGTAAGATCCGCTACCAGTGGAGCCAGCGTCGTACCCGCGCCAACCGCGTACTGTTCCAGGTCGTAGGGCACCGCGTTTTCGCACGCCAGCGAAGAAGGATCGCACGTCAACGGCTCGCTTTCGAAACGGAACGTATGCGTGCTCGCCATAGCGTCCACAGCAAAGCCTATGGCAGCCGCAACCAGTGTTGTAGTCAACAGAGAACCCAACAGAGATTTTAGCGCGCGCATTAGCATCATTTCCTCCGTCTTTCTGCTTGAAGATGCTATCGCCTGACTTTCCATAAGGACTCAATTACAGGGCAAAAACTGCTGGTTAACCTTGATCATGAATACGAATCGCAGAGCTGTCAATCATGGCGTGAAGCCGGTCGCCCCGCTGCAACTTGCGGTGCAGATCATCTTTAGGATGACGGTATAGGCATTCTGCCGACCCAACCCGCTTGACCGGACCCGCCCCCGAGGCGAGGAATGGTCAGTCCGGAGGCGCCCGCGTGTTCCAGAAGATCCTGATCGCCAATCGTGGCGAGATCGCCGTCCGCGTGATCCGCACGGCGCGGCGCATGGGCGTCGCAACCGTCGCCGTCTACTCCGACGCCGACGCCGGCGCGCTGCATGTCGCCGCGGCCGACGAGGCGGTGCGGATCGGCCCGCCTCCGGCGCGCGAGAGCTATCTGCGCGCCGACGCCATCGTCGAGGCCGCCCGGCGCACGGGCGCACAGGCAATCCACCCGGGCTATGGTTTCCTTTCCGAGAATCCGGCCTTCGTCGAGGCCGTCGAGGCCGCCGGCCTGACCTTTATCGGGCCTTCGGCCGCCGCCATCCGCGCGATGGGCCTGAAGGACGCCGCGAAACGGCTGATGGAGGAGGCGGGCGTCCCCGTCGTCCCGGGCTATCACGGCGACGAGCAGGACGCGCAGTTCCTGGCCGGCTGCGCCGCCGAGATCGGCTATCCGGTGCTGATCAAGGCCGCGGCCGGCGGCGGCGGCAAGGGGATGCGCCGCGTCGACGATCCGGCGGGCTTCACCGAGGCGCTCGCCTCCGCCCAGAGCGAGGCGCGCTCAGCCTTCGGCGACGATCGCGTGCTGGTCGAGAAATACGTCGCCAAGCCGCGGCATATCGAGGTGCAGGTCTTCGGCGATGGCGCCCGCGCGCTTCATTTGTTCGAGCGGGACTGCTCGCTGCAGCGCCGCCACCAGAAGGTCATCGAGGAGGCCCCTGCCCCCGGCATGACGCCCGAGATGCGCGAGGCCATGGGCGACGCCGCCGTCCGCGCGGCCGAGGCGATCGGCTATGCCGGCGCGGGCACGGTCGAGTTCATCGTCGACGCCTCGCGCGGGCTCAGGCCCGACGGCTTCTGGTTCATGGAGATGAACACGCGCCTGCAGGTCGAGCACCCCGTCACCGAGGCGATCACCGGCGTCGACCTCGTCGAATGGCAGCTCCGCGTCGCCGCCGGCGAGCCCCTGCCGGCGCATCAGGGGGACCTCGCCATCTCGGGCCACGCCTTCGAGGCGCGCATCTACGCCGAGGACCCGGCCGCGGGCTTCCTGCCCGCGACCGGCCGGCTCGGCCACCTGGCCTTCCCTCCCGACATCCGCGTCGACACCGGCGTTCGCGCCGGCGACGCCATCACCCCGCATTACGACCCGATGATCGCCAAGGTGATCGTGCACGGGCCCGACCGCGAAACGGCCCTCTGCCGCCTCCGCCGCGCGCTGGCGGGCACGCAGGTCTCGGGCACGGTCACCAACGTCGCCTTTCTCGCGGCGCTCGCCGCGCAGGCCGGCTTTGCCGCGGGCGATGTCGACACCGGGCTGATCGACCGCGACGCCGCCCGGCTGACCGGGGCGCCCGAGCCCACGGCCGAGGCCTGGGCGCTCGCCGGCGTGGCGGCGCTCGGCCTGATGGCGGCGCCGGTCGAGGCCGACCCCTGGGCGACACTGACCGGCTGGCGCCTCTGGGGCGCCGCCCGCCAGACGGCGCGGCTCGAGCATGCGGGCGCGCTCAGCGAGATCGCCGTCACCACCCGCGCCCCCGGCCGCTTCGAGGCCGAGACCCCGGCCGGCTCCGTCTCGCTCTCGATCCGGCTGGCCCGCGACGGCCGCACCTGGCGCGTCGAATCGGCCGGGCACCGCGACGACGCGACGGCGGTGCGGCACGGCGAAGAACTCACCGTATTCCACCAGGGCCAGGCCTACGCCTTCGCGGTGCCGGACGCGCTGGCGCTGGCCGAGGAGGCCGGCCATGGCGGCGACCGGGTCGCGGCGCCGATGACGGGTGTCGTCAAATCCGTCGCCGCGACCCCCGGCGCCCGGGTCGAGCGCGGCGCGGCGCTGGCCATCATGGAGGCAATGAAGATGGAGCACACGCTCCGCGCCCCTCGCGACGGCACGGTCGCCGAGGTGCTGGCCGCCGCCGGCGAGCAGGTCGCCGAGGGCGCCGTACTGATCACGCTCGAACCGGAGGAGACCGATGGTTGAGCACGTTACCATCTTCGAGATGAGCCCGCGCGACGGGCTGCAGAACGAGACCCGCCCGATCGCGACCGCCGACAAGATCCGCCTCGTCGACCTCCTCTCGGATTGCGGCTTCGCCAAGATCGAGACGGCCAGCTTCGTCAGCCCCAAATGGGTGCCGCAGATGGCCGATGGCGCGGAGGTTCTGGCCGGCATCCGCCGCCGCCCGCGCATCCGCTACACCGCGATCTGCCCGAACATGAAGGGCTACCAGAACGCCCGCGCCGCCGGCGCCGACGAGGTCGCCGTCTTCGGTGCCGCCTCCGAGGGGTTCTCGCGCGCCAACGTCAACGCCGGCATCGACGAGGCGCTCGGCCGCGCGCTGCCGATCGTCGAGGCCGCGCGCGCCGACGACATCCCCTGCCGCGGCTATGTCTCGACGGCCGTCGCCTGCCCCTATGACGGACCGGTCGACCCTGTCGTCACCGCCCGCGTCTGCCGCGTGCTGTTCGACGCCGGCTGCTATGAGATATCCCTCGGCGACACGATCGGCGCCGGCACGCCCGAGACGATCGCCGCCATGCTCGACGCCGTGCTGGCCGAGATCCCGGCCGACCGCCTCGCCGGCCACTACCACGACACGAACGGTCGGGCGCTCGACAACATCGCCGCCAGCCTGGAGAAGGGCCTGCGCACCTTCGACGCCTCGGCCGGCGGGCTCGGCGGCTGCCCCTATGCGCCCGGCGCCCGCGGCAACGTCGCCACCGAAAGGGTGGTCGCCCTGGTCGAGGACATGGGCTTCACGACCGGCATCGACCGGGCGCGATTGTCCGATGCGGCGGCCTTCGCCCGCAAGCTGCGCAGCGACCCGGCCGCCGCCTGAGGGCGGCGCCGTTACCGAGCGCGACACCTCCCCATCCCCCTTTGTGGGGGAGGGATAGAGAGGGGGCTGCGCCGCCGGACCACGGGGAGAACTCCTGATGAGCTACGAGAGTTTCGACACGCTGACGCTTTCGACCGATCCCAGGGGTGTCGCGACCCTGACGATGAACCTGCCCACGAAGCACAACGCGCTGGCGCCGGCGATGATCGCCGATCTGCACGCCGCCGCCGACCAGCTCGCCGCGGATCCCGACGTCAGGGTCGTCGTCCTGACCGGCGCCGGAAAATCGTTCTGCGCCGGCGGCGATCTTGGCTGGATGCGCGAGCAGTTCCGGGCGACCCGCGAGCAGCGTATCGCCGAGGCGCGCAAGCTCGCGGGCATGCTCGGAGCCCTCAACGAGCTGCCAAAGCCGCTGATCGGCCGGATCAACGGCCAGGCCTATGGCGGCGGCATGGGCATGCTCTCGGTCTGCGACACGGCCATCGCGGCCGACACGGCGCGCTTCGGCTTCACCGAGGCGCGCCTCGGCCTCGTTCCCGCCACCATCGGACCCTATGTGCTCGCGCGCATGGGCGAAGGCATGGCCCGCCGCGTCTTCATGTCGGCACGCCTCTTCGACGCGGACGAGGCCCGCGCGCTGGCTCTCGTCGCCCGCACCGTCCCCGAGGCCGAGCTCGATGCGGCGGTCGAGGCCGAGATCGCGCCCTATCTCGCCTGCGCGCCCGGCGCCGTCGCCGCCTCCAAGCGCCTCGCCCGCAGCCTCGGCCGCGGATCGACGAGGCCACCGTCGAACGCACCATCGCCGCCCTCGCCGATGCCTGGGAGCAGCCCGAGGCGCAGGAAGGCGTCAGCGCCTTTTTCGACAAGCGCAAGCCCGGCTGGACGCGCTGATCGCGACGGCCCGGCTCGCTCGCCTTTCCCAGCAGAACGGGCAGGCGCCTATTGGCCCAGGCGGACATCCGGCAAGGCATAGACCTCGGCGGCCGAGAACCCCGCCTTGTGCAGCAGAAGGTCGGCGCCGACCGTGATCGCCGCCATTGCCACCAGCGCGGCCAGGAACGCCTTCATCTCTTCGCCTCCTCCTTCGCGGGCGGCCCGGCATTGGGCCCGGTGTTGGCGGCCAGGAAGTCGATCAGGTCGCGGCGGTCCTGGGGACCCGTGATCCGCTGCATCGGCATCTTCGAGCCTGGCGTATAATGGTCCGGCCCCTCTCGAACAGCCGGTCGATGGTGCCTGCGTTCCAGACGATGCCGCTGTCGGCCAGCGCCCGCGAGTAGCGATAGCCCTCGACCCTGCCCGCCGGCCGCCCGAAAAGCCCGTAAAGGGTCGGGCCGGCGCGGCGCGCCGCCGTCCGGCGTCAGCGTGTGGCAGACCGAGCATTTCCGGGCGAACTGGCGCTCGCCATTCGACATTTCGGCCGGATCGCGCAGGAAGCTCGGGCGGGCATCGGCGAGGACGCCCTCGACGGCGTCGGCCGGAGCCGCGACAGGCCAGATCGCGGCGCTGTCGTCCAGGCCCGCCCGAGACAAGCCGCTGCCCGTCGGGCGTCCAGGCGAGCGCCCAGATCGGCCCACGGAGCGCGGCGTGGAAGTCGCGCTCGATCTCCCAGCCCTGCGTGTCGATGATTGACACATAGCCCTCGCCGTCGCCGACGGCGAGCAGCCTGCCTTCCGGCCCCTTGGCCAGAGCCAGGATCGGGCGGCGGTCGGCGGTCAGGTCGGCCAGCTGCTCGCCTGTCTCGAGATCGAGCGCGCGGACGGCCCCGTCGACGGCGCCATAGGCGAGCCATCCGGCCGCCTCGTTCAGCGCCAGCACGTTGATGCCGAAGCCATGCCGCACCAGCGCGCGCTCCATGCTGCCCGCGCCCACATCCCAGAGCGCAACCGTGCCGTCCTGGCTGGCCGTGTAGAGCCGCCGGCCATCGCCGCTGAAGGCCGCATCGTTGACCTGGCCGTCGTGACCCTTCAGCCACCGCACCGGCGCATCGCCGGCAATATCCCAAAGCCCCACCCAGCCGTCCCAGCCGGCGGTCGCGGCGAGCCGGCCGTCCGGGCTGACGGCGATCGCGATGATCTTGCCCTTGTGCCCCTCGAAGCTGCGCAGCCGCTCGCCCGTCGCCACGTCCCAGAGAATCAGGGCGAAATCGTCGCCGGCCGACAGGGCGCGGCTGCCATCCGGCAGGAAGGCAACCGCGTTGACGGCCGCGCGATGGCCTTCGAGCCAGCGGTCGAGCCGCGCGCCCTCGAGCCGCCAGAGGCCAACGGAATAGTCGAAGCCCGCGGTCAGCACCTGTCCGCCGTCCGGCGAGACGGCCACGCCCTTGATCGGCCCGCCATGCCCTTCGAGACGAGCGAAGCCGTCGTCGGCCGCGGCGGGCAGACACGCCAGAACCAGAAGCGCCGCGAGCCTCGCCCCTGGGCCGCCTCTGAAGCGGAGGCGGAGACGCCAGCTTCGCCGCCGCACGCTATTCGGCAGGGGTGGCGAGGGCCCGCGGGCCATGCCGCCGCTCGCGCTCTTCCTGCTCGGCGGCCCAGAGCGAGTGGTGCTCCTCGGCCCAGTTGCGGTCGACCCGGCCGCTGCCCATGGCGGCGAAGGCGCCCTCCATGCCGATCGTGCCGATATAGATGTGGCCGATGATGACGACGATCATCGCGAAGGCGACGATCGTGTGCCAGAGTTGTGCATACTGCATCTCCTGCACCGCGCCGAGGTCGACCGGCAGCGGGCCGCCCACCACCAACGCCGAGACGCCCACATCGTTCAGCACGGCGAAGGTCTTGGCGAACATCGGCGCCTGGTAGGGGAAGAGGAGCGAGATCCCGGAGAGCGAGATCGACGCGCCGGCGAGGATCACCGCCCAGAAGACGATCTTCTGGCCCGCGTTGAACTTCCTCGCCGGGACGTGCCCGCCGCCCAGCAGCCCGCCGCCGCGCAACAGCCATTTGACGTCGCCGAAGGTCGGCAGATTGTGCGCCACCCAGATGACGAAGACCATGGCGAGCGCGACGATGAAGGCCCAGGCGACGTTGTTGTGCACCCACTTGCCCGCCAAAGTCGCCGTGGCGAATGCCTCCTTGCCGACCAGCGGGATCAGGTAATCCTTGCCATAGAGCAGGTTCAGGCCCGACAGCGCCAGGACGATGAAGGACACGGCGAGCAGCCAGTGGGCAAAGCGCTCATAGCCCTTGAAGCGCTCGATCGTCACGCCGGAGCGCCCGCCATGAATGCGGACCCGGCCGCGCAGCAGGTAGAAGAGCGCGCAGAGCCCGAGCATGGCGATGAGGGCATAGCCGCCCCACAGCTGCAGCGGCCCGCCCTTGCCCCGCCAGGCCAGCCAGCGCATGCCCTCGTCCTGCACCAGCACGGCGGCGTTCTTGTCCGGGATCGTCACCGAAGCCTCGCCGCCCCGGCGCAGATAGCCCCAAAGATCGGCGTCCGAATTAGCACCCCGCGTGCCGAGCGGCCCCTGGCCCGGCTCGGCGGGCGGCGAGGCCTGGAGCTCGCCCGCGCGCGGCACGCCTGGCGCGGTGGGGACCGGGATCGCCGTGTCCGCCGGCGGGCGGACCGAGCCGCCGGGCAGCACCTGCTCGCCATCGGGCGCCAAGGTCTCGTCGCGCAGCAGGGACTCGGTGTTCACCGCGTCGTCAGGCGGCCTGACCGAGGACTGAGCCCACGCCTCGCTGACGGTCAGCGTGAACTGCAACGCCGATCCGGTGAACGCGATCGTGGCGAGGATCAGGGCCAGCGTGGCGACAAGGATGGCTCGGGAACGCATCTTCGATCTCTCGATGAAGCGGAAAGGGGCGGTGGGTGCGAGCACCCACCCTACAGTCGTGTTCCGCGGTCGCCGCTATGGCTCCCTAGGGTGGGTGCTCGCACCCACCCGCCGCTCAGTTGCCCTTCTGGTCGTAGGCCGTGCCCCAGCCCCAGGCGCCCGAGCCGAAGCCGCGGGCGACGACGCGCTCTCGGTAGATATTGGCGACCTCGTCGCCGTCACCGGCGAGCAGCGCCTTGGTCGAGCACATCTCGGCACAGATCGGCAGCTTGCCCTCGGCGATCCGGTTGCGGCCGTATTTCTGGAACTCGACCGCCGACATGTCCTCCTCGGGGCCGCCATTGCAGAAGGTGCATTTGTCCATCTTGCCGCGGCTGCCGAAATTGCCGGCCTGCGGGTACTGCGGCGCGCCGAACGGGCAGGCATAGAAGCAATATCCGCAGCCGATGCACAGGTCCTTGGAGTGCAGGACCACGCCGTCATCGGTCTGGTAGAAGCAGTCGACCGGGCAGACCGCCATGCAGGGCGCGTCCGAGCAGTGCATGCAGGCGACCGAGATCGAGCGCTCGCCGGGCTTGCCGTCGTTGATCGTGACGACCCGGCGGCGGTTGATGCCCCAGGGCACCTCGTGCTCGTTCTTGCAGGCGGTGACGCAGGCATTGCATTCGATGCAGCGCTCGGCGTCGCAAAGGAATTTCGCGCGTGCCATGCTCCCCTCCCCTAAACTTTCTCGATCCGGCAGAGCGTGGCCTTGGTCTCCTGCATCTGGGTGACCGAGTCATAGCCATAGGTCTGCGCCGTGTTGGAGGCCTCGCCGAGCACGTAAGGATCGGCGCCCTCGGGATATTTGTATCTTCGGTCCTCGCCCTGGAAATGGCCGCCGAAGTGGAACGGCATGAAGGCGACGCCGGGACCGACCCGCTCGGTCACCATAGCGGCGACCTTGACCTTGCCGGCAGGCTCGACGCCAACCACCCAGACCTGCTCGCCGTCCCTGACGCCAAGGTCGTTGGCGTCGCGCGGGTTCATCTCGACGAACATCTGCTGCTGCAGCTCGGCCAGCCACGGGTTCGACCGTGTCTCGTCGCCGCCGCCCTCGTACTCGACCAGACGCCCCGAGGTCAGGATGATCGGATAGTCCTTGGAGTAGTCGTTCGCCTGGATCGAGGCGTAGAGCGTCGGCAGGCGCCAGGCGTGCCTGTCGTCATAGGTCGGGTACTTGGCGACCATCTCGCGGTCGGGCGAATAGAGCGGCTCGCGGTGCAGCGGCACCGGGTCGGGAAAGTTCCAGACCACGGTGCGGGCCTTGGCGTTGCCATAGGGCGCGCAGCCATGCGCGATGGCGACGCGCTGGATGCCGCCCGAGAGGTCGGTCTTCCAATTCACCGCCCCGACCTTCTCCGGGTCGCTGCTGCCCGCGACCTTCTCGATCGCAGCCCGCTCCTCCGGCGTCAGGTCGCCATCCCAGCCGAGCTCCTGCAGCATCTTCATGGTGAACTCGGGGTAGCCGTCCTGGATCTCCGAGCCGACCGGATAGACGCCCTCGGCCAGCAGGTTCTGGCCGTCCCGTTCGACACCGAAGCGGGCGCGGAAGCCCATCCCGCCCTCGGCGACCGGGATCGATATGTCGTAGAGATTGGGCGAGCCCGGATGGTTGAACTCGGGCGTCCCCCAGCTCGGCCAGGGCAGGCCATAGTAGTCGCCGTCGGCGGGGCCGCCCAGCGCCCTCAGCGTCGTCTTGTCGAAGGTGTGCTGGTTGGCCATGTGGAGCTTCATCCGCTCGGGGCTCTGGCCGGTGTAGCCGATCGTCCACATGCCGCGGTTGAACTCGCGCGTGATGTCCTCGACGTTCGGCTCGCCGTCAGGTCCACGGCCGATGTTGCGGAACATCCGGTCCGAGAAGCCGAACTTGTCGGCGAACATCGCCATGATCGTGTGGTCGGGCTTCGACTCGAACAGTGGCTCGACCACCTTTTCGCGCCATTGCAGCGAGCGGTTCGACGCGGTCACCGAGCCATAGGTTTCGAACTGCGTCGCCGCCGGCAGCAGGTACACGCCGTCCGTCCGGTCGTGCATGATGGCCGAGACGGTGGGATACGGGTCGATGACGACGAGCAGGTCGAGCTTCTCCATCGCCTGCTTCATCTCCGGCCCGCGCGTCTGGCTGTTCGGCGCATGGCCCCAGAACACCATCGCCCGCGTGTTGTCCGGCTGCGAGATGTTGTCCTTGGCTTCGAGCACGCCATCGATCCAGCGGCTGACGGGGATGCCGCTCTCCTCCATCATCAGCCGGTCCGTTCCGTCCTTGCCGGCACCGGCCATGACGGCGAAGCGGGCCTTCATCCAGTCGGGCTCCTCCTCCCAGACACGCATCCAGTGCGCCCAGGAGCCCGCCGTCAGCCCGTAATAGCCGGGCAGCGTGTCGGCGAGCACGCCTAAGTCGGTCGCGCCCTGCACGTTGTCGTGGCCGCGGAAGATGTTGGTGCCGCCCCCCGAGGTGCCCATGTTGCCGAGCGCCAGCTGCAGGATGCAGTAGGCCCGCGTGTTGTTGTTGCCGTTGGTGTGCTGCGTGCCGCCCATGCACCAGATGACCGTCGCCGGGCGGTTGTTGGCCAGCGTCTGCGCGACGCGCCGCATCTGGCTGCCGGGCACGCCGGTGACGCGCTCGACCTCTTGCGGAGTCCAGTTCTTCACCTCGTCGCGGATCTGCTCCATTCCCCAGACGCGCGTGCGGATGAACTCCCGGTCCTCCCAGCCGTTCTCGAACACGTGCCAGAGGATGCCCCAGATCAGCGCGACGTCCGTGCCGGGCCGGAACCGCACATACTCGTCGGCATGCGCCGCCGTGCGCGTGAAGCGCGGGTCGCAGACGATCAGCGGCGCGTTGTTCTCCTCCTTGGCCTTCAGCAGGTGCAGCAGCGACACGGGGTGCGCCTCCGCCGGGTTCCCGCCGATCAGGAAGATCGCCTGGCTTTTGTGGATGTCGTTGTAGCTGTTGGTCATCGCGCCATAGCCCCAGGTGTTGGCGACACCCGCGACCGTGGTCGAGTGGCAGATCCGCGCCTGGTGGTCGACGTTGTTCGTGCCCCAGTACGCGGCGAACTTGCGGATCAGATAGGCCTGCTCGTTCGAATGCTTGGCGCTGCCGAGCCAATAGACGCTGTCGGGACCGCTCGCCTCGCGGATCTGCAGCATCTGGTCGCCGATCTCGTTGATCGCCTCGTCCCAGCTGATGCGGGTGTATTTGCCGTCGACCAGCTTCATCGGGTATTTAAGCCGCCGCTCGCCATGGGCATGCTCGCGCACCGAGGCGCCCTTGGCGCAGTGGGCACCCAGGTTGAACGGGCTGTCCCAGCCGGGCTCCTGCCCCGTCCAGACGCCGTTCTGCACTTCGGCCATCACAGTGCAGCCGACCGAGCAGTGCGTGCAGACCGACTTCTTCATCTCGATCGCGCCCTCGGCCGCGGCGGCCGCGTTCGCCCGCGTCACGGTGCCACCCGTGGCGGCGACCGCGGCGATGCCGCCGATCGCCAGGCCCGAGCCGCGCAGGAACGCGCGTCGGTCCATCGACTTGGCCCCGAGCGCCGACAGGATCGGGGCATGGCGCGGGGCGGTGGCTACGCCAGGTGTTTTCCTCTTGAGCATTTCCCTATCCCTTGCTGGACCACGGCGGGTCGCTCGCTACCTCTGGACGCTCGCGGGACCGGTCGGAGACCGTCCGCGCCGGCTTCCAGGATCAGAAGCGGGCCGAGTCGTAAAATTTCTTTGCGTGCTCGGTCAGGCGCAGGCCCTCCCCGTCATGCGCCTTCTCGGGCTCGGCCATGGCCGGCGCCGCGGCCGTGGCGACCGCCACCGCCGGCGCACCCGCCGCGGCAAGCTTCAGAAAATCACGCCGGCTGGATTGCCGCTTCTCGTCGCTCATCGCTCTCTCTCCCTTACGAAATTCCGGTCCCCGCCCCGATCGCGCTCCCCGACCGCGCGCTCATCGACCCATGCGAAATGCCTCGCGCTCGATCCCGATGAAGGCGCGTCCGATGGCACCCACGGGCGCGTAGAAGACCGCGTTCTTGGCCCGTTCCAGATCGCCGAACGAATGGTCCGCCCAGGGCGCCAGATGTGCCGCGAAAAAGTCGCGCTGAGCGGTCAGGTCCGCCGTCGGGCCGAAGCGCCCCCGGATCAGCCCGGCCATCATCTCGCAGATGCTGGCGATGTGATCTTCGGGCTCCTTGACCTCGGGCGAGCGCGCGATGCCGAGCCGAGCCATGTCGCGGCGCAGCAGCGCCAGCGGCTTCTCGTTCAGGAACCCGGTGAGATAGTACGAGGCATAAGGCAGCACCTCGCCGCGAACGAGCCCGATGAAAAGGGCGTCGTATTCCCGCCTGACGGCCTGCGGCGACATCTGCCCCGCGAGTTGCGCCAGCGCCGCGACGGATCGTCCGATCGGGCTGTCGTCACCGCCGAGCGCTGCGACCCGGCCAAGCATTTCCTCCGCTGGCGGCCGTGCGAGCACGGCGCCGAGGAGGTCGTACAGGTCGGCCCGGAGTGCATCCTCGTCCGCAATGCCAGCGGCTGTCTCCGGCAGCGCCATCAAACCTCCCCCGATGCGCCCGATCTTTGCGGGTCACGCAATGAGACGCTAGACGCCTTCCCAGCCGGGGTCAACGGAGCACAGGCGCCGTTTCTTCAAGTACTTTAATGGCTCGCCGTTACCACGCGGTTCTGTACGAACTTTACCGTCCTCCGGAAATTTTTGCATTGGCGGCGGGCTCATCCTCCAAATCGGAAGCGCATCCGGTTCGGCCGAAGAATGAACTCGGACGCCGCCTCAGGGCGCGGCGCAGGCCGATCATTGTCTCCGGGCGGCTCTTCGACGACGGCTTCGTCCAGGCCCGGCGCAAGGCCGGCCTCCTCGGCGGCGACGACCTGCGGCTCGGTCGCGTCGGCCGCCAAATCGGGGGGCGCCTCGGCGGAGGCGTCGGCGACGGCCAAGGACTGGTCGTCGACCACGGCTGGCGGCGGCTCGCTCGAACTCTTCGCGCAACAGCCCCCGCCCGACCTGGTAGGCCGTCTTCAGGCCGGGCATCACGGTCGCCGCGTCCGTGAAGTCCTGCTCGTAATCGTTCAGCCCGTCCAGGTTCGCCAGGACAGGGTCGGACACCCAGAGCCTGCGCAGCGCCCTATTGCGCAGCCGGGCGGGCACGGAGGCCCGCAGAAAGGCCGCGAAGTCGTCGCCCTTGACCAGGATGTCGGGGTCGGGCAGTCCGAGTTCGTCCAGGATCTCGGCGTCGGTCTTGTCGGTGGCCGAATCGACCGGCTCCGCCGTCGGCGTCGGGGGGTCGGAAGGTCGTTCCGGCGCCGGCGACGGCTCGGACACGAGGTCCGCGCGCGCGCGCATCTTGCGCGCGGACCAGCGGCCCAGGAAGTCGCCGTCCTCCGGCCCGCTCATTGCGGCAGCCTCCGGCCGGCGGTCGGCGCGCGATAGACGTCTCCCTCCGCGCGGATGCGCGCCCGCTCGCGGGCCATCGCCTCCGACTCGTCGGCCCCCCGCCGCTGGCGCTTGACGAAGACCTCGTCGCGCAGGTGCCGCGCGACGAAGTCCGCGACCCACGCCACCAGCTCGGGCGGCATCGGCAGCCGCTCGACCGTCTCCTCGCCATTGTCGAGATGGTCCTGCGCCTCGAAGGCCGATGCGGTCACGCCGTGCACCTCCACCGGCCGCGTTTCCGAGCCGGGACGTAGGATCACGAAGATCGAAGGCGGGGTGCCGGACAGCGCCACGCGATAGCCCTCGACCACGGCCCGGTGCAGCTCGAGCGGCACGGTCGCGGCATGATAGTCGACCACCTCCGAGTCCGCCTCGCCCTCGCGGCGCAGCTCACGCCAATTGGCGGGCGCCGCCCCCGGCAGCACGGCGACGGCGCGCCAGACCCATTTCGCCCAGCGCGTCACGCCCGGCTGGCGGCGCAGGACGACGCCGACAGGCATTCGCACGACATGGCCGCCAAGTCCGCTCTCGGGCACGCTGCTGGACCCTCGTCCGCTTCCGGAAGTCCACAATGCGCCCGCCGACCCGTTGAAGGCAACAGCCTCAGGCCAAAGCCCCGCAAACGCCGCCCGTTCGCGCCGACAGTGCCGTCGACGGGAGATAAGGCCACCGAACCGCGAGCGGACCGCCTACTCCTTGCGGTCGCGCGGGCGGATGATCTCCCAGGCCTCCTCGGCCGTCTCGACAAAGCTGAACAGCTCGAGATCGGCGGGCGAGATCGTGCCGGCCTCGACCAGCGCCTCCCAATTCACGATGCGGCGCCAGAACGCGGCGCCGAACAGCACCACGGGGATGCGCTCCATCCGCTCGGTCTGCAGCAGCGTCAGCGTCTCGAAAAGCTCGTCCAGCGTGCCAAAGCCGCCCGGAAACACCGCGACGGCGCAGGCCCGCATCAAAAAGTGCATCTTGCGCACGGCGAAATAGTGGAAGTTGAAGCACAGCTCGGGCGTCACGTAGACGTTCGGCGCCTGCTCGTGCGGCAGCACGATGCCGAGCCCCACCGTCGGCGCGCCGACCTCCTCGGCGCCGCGGTTGCCGGCCTCCATCACGCCGGGGCCGCCGCCCGTGACGACGACGTATTCGCACCCATTCCGCGCCACGCATTCGGCGCCGATCAGCGCGGCGAAGCGGCGCGCCTCGGTGTAGTAGTGCGACAGGTCCGCCAGGGTCTTCGTGCGCGCGGCCGCGGCATTCTGCGGGTCCGGGATCCGCGCGCCGCCGAAGAACACCACCGTCGAGACGATGCCCGCATCGCTCATGACCATCTCGGGCTTCAACAGCTCGAGCTGCAGGCGCACAGGGCGCAGCCGCTCGCGGCGCAGGAACTCGGTGTCCTCGAAGGCCAGCCGGTAGGACGGCGCGCGCGTCTGCGCCGTGTCGGGGATGCGGCCCGCCCTTTCGGCGTCCTGGTCGGCCGAGCGAAAGATGGAATAGCGTTCGTCGGTCATGCGTCTGCGATCATCAGTCAAATCTCATGAGGCAAGTCACGGGAGAAACCTCCGTCCCGGCACGGAGGCCGTTCTGTCTGCCCATGCCGGAGGAAAAGCGGCCCGGCTTCGCGGCGCCGCGCCCGCCTGATTGCACGCCACCCGCGTTCTGTCTATAGGGGCCGCGCCCGGGGCCTGCAGGAGAGGGAACGCCATGAGCCGCGCCGAGTTGCAATCAACCATCGACGCGGCCTGGGACGAGCGCGAGCGCATCGGCGCGGCGACCCGCGGGCCGGTGCGCGAGGCGGTCGACGCGGCCCTGGACCTGCTCGACCGGGGCGAACTGCGCGTCGCCGAGCGCGGCGCGGACGGTATCTGGCACGTCAATGAATGGGCGAAGAAGGCGGTTCTGCTGTCGTTCCGCCTCAACGAGATGACGCCGATCGCCGGCGGCCCCGGCGGCGCCAGCTGGTGGGACAAGGTGCCGTCCAAATTCGACGGCTGGGGCGAGAACCAATGGGCGGCCGCGGGCTTCCGCGCCGTGCCGAACTGCATCGTCCGGCGCAGCGCCTATATCGCGCCCGGCGTCGTGCTGATGCCGTCCTTCGTCAACCTCGGCGCCTATGTCGACACCGGCACCATGGTCGACACTTGGGCGACCGTCGGCTCCTGCGCCCAGATCGGCCGCGGCGTGCACATCTCGGGCGGCGCCGGCATCGGCGGCGTGCTCGAGCCGCTGCAGGCGGGCCCCGTCATCATCGAGGACGGCTGCTTCATCGGCGCGCGCTCCGAGGTCGCCGAGGGCGTGATCGTGCGCGAGGGCTCGGTGCTGTCCATGGGCGTCTTCATCGGCGCCTCGACCAAGATCGTCGACCGCATCACGGGCGAGATCTTCGTCGGCGAGGTGCCGCCCTATTCGGTCGTCGTCCCCGGCTCGCTGCCGGGCAAGCCGCTGCCGGGCGGCGCGCCGGGCCCGTCGCTCTACTGCGCCGTCATCGTCAAGCGGGTCGACGAGCGCACCCGCGCCAAGACCTCGATCAACGAGCTGCTGCGCGACTGACGCCGTCACTGAAAAGGATGGGCGATCAGCCGGCGCGGCGGCAGGAAGCCGCCCAGCACCCAGCCGACCGAGAACCCGCCCAAATGCCCCTGCCAGGCGACCGGCCCGTCCGAGATCAGCGCGGCGGGAAAGCCGACCAGCGCCAGCAGCAGGATCATTTTCCAGGACGAGACGCGCTCGGCCCGCCAGCGCAGCACCACGCCGAACAGCCCGAAGACGACGCCCGAGGCGCCAACCATGATCGAGTTGCCGGCAGACAGCAGCAGGAACCCCACCGCCCCGCCGATCGCCGAGAGTGCCGCGACCAGCAGGAACTCGCGCGTGCTCGTCTGCGCCTGCACGACGTGGCCCAGGCAGACCAGGCCCACGACGTTGAAGATCACATGCATCCAGCTTGCATGCAGCAGCGCGTGGCCGAAGATGCCGGCCAGGAACCAGCCCGCCGCAGTGCCCGACTGCGTCGCCAGCTGGACCGGCACCGAACCGACGGCGAGGTGTGCGTAGGCGATGCCGCGCACCGGCGCCAGCAGGCCGTGATCGCCCGCCCAGAGCAGCGCTTCGATGCCGAGCAGGACGGCGGCCATCGCCCAGATGATCGGATGCACGCTTGGCATCTGCGTCATCGGCGTCGTTGCCTCGGCTGCGAGATGCGGCGCATGGCGGCTCCTGCTTGGCACGGCGAAAGCCGCGAACTGCACAACGGAAAGATAGAGCACGCGCCGGCCGGGTGGACCGCACTGGCGCATGCGTCATTCCCGCGCAAGCGAGTATCATGAGCCGCCGTTTGGAGATCGCACGCCTGTGCGGTGACGGCATCCTCGGAGATGCCTCAGCCGGGCGGCTGAACCTCGTAGCCCGGCGCCTCGGGCTCGTCGTCGACCAGCACGTCCGGAAAGCCCGGCGCCGTGATCGAAAGCCCGGTCGCCTCCTCCAGCCGCCGGACGATGTCGTCGGACTGCGCGCGCGGGCCATAGCGCCGCGCGCCGTCGCGGAAAATGTCGATCAGCAACGGGCTGACCTCGAGCCGCACGCCCGCCCGCTCGGCGATCGCCTGGAAGAGGCCGATGTCCTTCAGCACCAGCTCCATGGTGAAGTCGATCTGCCGCGAGCCGTTCAGGATCAGCTGGCTCTCGGTCTCGTGCGTGAACGAGGTGCCCGACGAGATGCGAATCGCCTCGTAGGTCGTGGCGAGATCCATGCCCGCCGCCTTCATCACCGTCATCGCCTCGCACAGCGTGACGAGGTTGGCGGTCGCCAGATAGTTCGTCATCACCTTCAGCGTCGAGGCGCTGCCGAGCGGCCCGGTGTGCAGGATCCGCCGCCCCATGGCGCCGAGGACCGGCAGCACGCGCTCGAAGGCCGCGCGCTCGCCGCCGACGAGGATCGAGATGTTGCCCGTCGCCGCCCGGTGGACGCCGCCCGAGACCGGGCAGTCGAGCGCCGTCCCGCCCCGCGCCTCCACCAACGCGCCCAGGCGGCGCACCTCGTCGGCGTCCGTCGTCGACATCTCGGCCCAGACGGCGCCCGGCTGAAACGCCTCCAGTACGCCGTCAGCCGCCTCCATGACCGCGGCCGAGGCAGCCGGCGACGGCAGGCAGGTGATGACGATCTCACAGGCCGCCGCCAGCTCGGCCGGGCTCTCGGCCCAGCCGGCGCCGCCCTCGAGCAGCGGCCCCGCCGCCGCCCGGTCGAGGTCGCGCACGACCAGGTCGTGGCCGTTGCGCAGCAGCGAGCCGGCCAGCTTGGCCCCGACATTGCCCAGTCCGATGAAGCCGATGCGCATCCGATGCCCCCCGTTCACTCTCCGCCCTGCCGCTTGGCGCGTAGCTCCAGCTCGGCCGACGCGACCTGCTCGGCCGCGCGCTCGGCGCGCCGGCGCTGCTCGCGCGAGGGCGGCACGCGGCCATCCTTGGACAGAAGGATGGCGATCGGCCGCGTCGTCTCGAAGCGGGCGCTGATCATCACCAGGACCACCGTGATCGGGATCGCCAGGAACATGCCCGCCGGCCCCCACATCGCGCCCCAGACCACCAGCGTCAGGATGATGACAAAGCTCGAGAGGTTCAGCCGGTCGCCCATCACGCGCGGCAGAACCAGCTCGCCAGCGATGATCTGCGTCGCGGCCAGCCCGCCGATCAGCACGGCCAGCAGCACCGGGTCGTCCAGCGTGAAGATGCCGTAGAGCGCCGGCAGCACCACGGCCGTGATCGAGCCGATCGTCGGCACGAAGTTCAGCGCGAAGGCCAGGAAGCCCCAGAACCCGGCGCCGTCCAGCCCGACCGCGCGGCAGAACAGCCAGGTCATGAAGGCGACGCCCAGCGAGATCAGCGTCATCAGCCAGAGGTAGACGCTCACCTCGCCGACGACGCGGGCGATCGTCGCCTCGACGTCGTCGCGCCGCGCCGGGTCGCGGAACAGCGCGCGCATCTTGGCGTCGTAGAAGCGCTCGTCGATCAGCAGGAACAGAACATAGAGAAAGACCAGGCTGACATCGGTGATCAGGCCCTGCACCGTCGAGAGGCCCCAGCCGATCACCTGCTGGAACTCGATCCGCTCGACC
This sequence comes from uncultured Alphaproteobacteria bacterium, assembly GCA_963822985.1. Lineage (GTDB taxonomy): Bacteria > Pseudomonadota > Alphaproteobacteria > Rhodobacterales > Rhodobacteraceae > Thermohalobaculum. Next base: position 269,464 of record CAWGJU010000013.1, read on the forward strand.
AGCTCGCGCAGCGTGACGCCGGTCTCGACGCCGATCCGGTTGCCCAGAGCCTCGATGTCGGCCAGGATGGCCGAACTCGCCCGTCACGCTGTCGCCGAGCTCGCCGACATTTTCGGCGATGATGCGCGCGCCCAGCAGGATGGCGCCGAACATCGCGGCGACGGCGATGATCTTGGCCGCCCAGTCCGGCAGGGCCGGCCCGATCCGCGGCACCCGGCGCAGCACGCCGGCCAGCGCGCCGATCAGCACCCACAGGAAGACCGCGATGGCGATCGGCACCGCATAGTCGCGCGTCAGCGTCAGGCAGGCGACGACCAGCGCGACGAGCCCGAGCGCGAAAAAAGGCCCGGCGGCGCGGTCGAGCGGAGCGGCCATGGAGATTCCCATCCCGAGATCGGCGCGGACCCTAGCCGAACGCGGCCGCGCCGTCACCAGTCAGGCGGCACCGCTCAGCCGGCACCGCTTCAGGCGGCTCGCTCCGCCCGGGGCAGCGCCACGACGGCGGCGGCCAGCGCGTCGAGATCGGCCTCGCTGACATCGCAGGCGGCGTTCTGCGACATGCCGAAATTCGCCGGCGCCTTCATCTCGGCGGCCAGCGCCTCGGCCGAGATGACGGCGCAGGCGGCGGGCAGCTGCGCCGGCAGCCCGGCCGCGCGCATCAGCGCCGAGAAGCGGTCGGGCAGTGCTGCGGCCTCTTCGGGCCCGCCCAGCGCGCGGGCGGCGCTGGCATAGCCCGCCTGCCCCTGCGGACGCTGCACCGCCCAGCGCAGCGCCACCTCGAGCGCGAGCCCGGTCGCCAGCCCGTGCGGGATCGGTGCCAACGAGCCCAGCGCATGGCTGATGTTGTGGCCGAGATGCGTGAAGCAGTTGTGCAGCGCGATGCCGGCCAGCGTCGCGGCCCACATCATCCGGCCCCGCGCCTGCAGGTCCGCGCCATCGGCGACCGCACGCGGCAGCGCTTCCGAGATGATCTCGAGCGCCGCCAGCCCCGGCACGGCGCCGGCCGGCGACGCAGCGCGGCCCGTCACGGCCTCGATGGCGTGGCAGGCCGCGTCGACGCCCGTCCAGGCGGTGACATGCGGCGGCATGGTCAGCGTCAGCTCGGGATCGAGCACGGCGTGCGCGAACATCAGCCCGTCGGAAAAGTACCAGAGCTTGTGCCCCTCGGCCGTCGAGACGATCGCCGTCCGCGTGATCTCCGAGCCCGTGCCCGCCGTTGTCGGCACGGCAATGGCCGGCAAGGGCCGGGCAGGCACCGGCTTCGCGGCCAGCGCATAGGCGTGCGCCGGCTCGTCCCCGGCGGCGATCGCCGCCACCAGCTTGGCGGTGTCCATGGCCGCGCCGCCGCCGATGCCGATCACGGCCGCGCATCCGGTCTCGCGCGCCCGGGCCACCAGCGCATCGACCAGCGTCTCCTTCGGCTCGCCCGCGACCTCGGCCGCCATCTCGACGCCGAGGCCGGCCGTCGCCATGCCGCTGGCCAGCCGGTCGGTGACGCCGAGGCCGGCCAGGGTCCGGTCGGCGACGACCAGCACGGGCCCCGCCCCCGCCCTCACCCCGGCCGCCGGCCCCGTCACGAGCGCGGCGGCGATCTGCGGCACGCTGTCCAGCCGCCCCGGCCCGAAGGCGATGTGCGGCAGACGGCCCATATCGAAGCTCTCGGTGACGTCCTTCATCTCTTCCTCGTGAGTTCGCGGCGCGCTCTGATAATCGCGCCGTCGCATCAATCAAGGCTTGCACGCGTGCAAGCCCGCCTGGATCGGATGACCCGCTCGTCAGAAGTCTGTCGGCGCCCCCCCTTCGGCCTTGCGGCGCGCGACGAACTCGGCCAGTTCCTCGGCGATCGCGGGCTCCATCGCCGGCGGCTCGAATTCGGCCAGGATCTTCTTCCAGATGGCGTTGGCGCGCGCCGGCGTCTGCACCGCGCCGTTCGCCTCCCAGGCCTGATAGTTCGACCAATCGCTGAGGAAGGGCGAGTAGAACGCCGTCGTATACCGGTCCTGCGTGTGCTGCGCGCCGAAGAAATGCCGCTGCGCCGCCGGCATGGCGTCGACCTCGCGGATGGCGTCGACGGCCAGGTCGCCTTCGGTGACGGGGACGGGCCGCATATAGACCATCATCTGCTGGATGGTCTCGCAGTCCATGACGAACTTCTCGTAAGACGCGCAGAGCCCGCCTTCGAGCCACCCAGCCGAATGGTAGACGATGTTCGCCCGCCCCGAGACGCAGGCCCAGAGCGAGAAGGCGCTCTCCCACGCCGCCTGCGCGTCGGGTGCATTGGCGGCGCAGGCGTTCGAGGCGCGCATCGGCAGCTTGTAATGGCGCGCCATCTGCCCCGACATCTGCGTCGCGCGCATGTATTCCGGCGTGCCGAAGGCCGGCGCCCCCGACTTCATGTCGACGTTGGATGTGAACGACCCCATCACCACCGGGCAGCCCGGCCGGATGTGCTGCAGCAGCACGATCGCCGCCAGCGCCTCGGCCGTCTGCTGGGCGATGGCGCCCGCCAGCGTCACCGGCGCCATGGCGCCCGCCAGCGTGAAGGGCGTCACGATGGTCGGCTGGCCGCGCGCCGCCAGCCGCATGGCACCGTCCAGCATCGGCCAGTCGTGCTTGAGCGGCGAGGTCGAGTTGATGTTGGTGTACATCCGCGGCGTCGCCTCGAACTCCTCGTGGCTCAGGCCGCCGGCGATGCGCACCATCTCCATCGCGTCTTCGACCCGCTCGGTGCCGAGCGAATAGCAGTGCACAACCTTGTCGGTCAGCGTCAGCTTGTCGTGGATGCAGTCGAGGTGCCGGACCGAGGGGTGGATGTCGACCGGCTCGACCGGATAGCCGCCCGCCATGTGGATGCAGTTGAAGTACTGCGTCAGCTTGATCAGTTCGCGAAAGCTTTCGCGGTCGCCCGGCCGCCGGCCGCGGTCGAGGTCCGAGCAGGACGGCGGCGACGAGACGTTGACATAGACCTGATGGTCGCCGCCGATGCGCAGCATCCGGTCGGGGTTGCGCGGCGTGATGGTGAACTCGGCCGGCGCCCTGGCGACCAGCTCCATCACCATGTCGCGGCCCATGCGGACGCGCTCCTCGCCGTCGCGCACCTCCGCCCCCGCGGCCTTCAGGTGCCGGCGCGCATCAGGGTGGAGAAAGTCGATGCCGATCTCCTCCAGGATGCGCATGGCGGCGTTGTGGACCGCCTCGACGCCCTCGGGGCGCAGCGGCTCGGTCGGCGCGTCGCTGATGCGCGGCAGCTGCCAGTCGAGCTGGCTGATGGCGTGGCCGGTGTCGCGCCGGACATTGCCGGCCCGGCCGCCGCCGCGCTTGCGCCTCTGCTCGTTCATGGCCCGCTCCCCTTCGCCTCCGCAGCGGGCGACCCTGCGCCCGGGCGCAAAGCGATGCCCGCGCGAAATCGTCACGCCGATGTCGCCTTCAGGCCAAGTGGCGTCGCAGGCGGCCTCAAAGCCGAAGCACGTCGTGCTCCTTGGCCTTCCATTCGGGCTCGACATGGATGCTGATCACCGCGTCGCCCACCTCGGCCCGGATCGCCGCCTCGATCCGGTCGCAGATGTGGTGCGCCTCGCTGACGGTCTGCTCGCCCGGCACGACGAGGTGGAAATCGACGAAGGTCATGCGCCCGGCGTTCCGGGTCCGCAGGTCGTGCGCCTCGATCGCCCCGTCGCCGGCGGCGTCGACGATCACCTCGTGCAGTCGCGCCAGGGTGGCGGCGTCGACCGCCTCGTCCATCAAGCCACCGACCGAAGCTCGCACCAGCAGCCAGCCGGACCAGAGGATGTTGACGGCGACCAGCAGCGCCAGCACCGGGTCGAGCACCGCCCAGCCGGTCGCCAGCACGAGTCCCACGCCCGACCAGCACGCCGACCGAGGAGACGACGTCCGTCACCAGATGCCGGCCGTCCGCAACCAGCGCCGGCGAGCCCATCGCCGCGGCCGCGCCGGATCAGCAGCCAGGCCCAGACCCCGTTCAGCACGCTCGCCAGCCCGTTGATGGACAACCCGAGCACCGAATAATCGGGCAATCGCGGCGCGCCGAGCGCCTCCCATGCTGCGACGGCGATCGAGGCCGCGGCGAGGATGATCAGCACGCCCTCCAGCACCGCCGAGAAGTACTCGGCTTTGTGGTGGCCATAGGGATGCTCCCGGTCGGCCGGCTTGTCGGCCAGCCGGATCGCCACCAGCGCCGCCAGCGAAGCCGCCACGTTGACCAGGCTCTCGATCGCGTCCGACCACAGCGCCAGCGATCCCGTCAGCCGCCAGGCCAGCAGCTTCAGCCCCAGCGCCACAAGCGCCACGGCAAGGCTGCCGAGCGCCAGCTGCGCGGCGGTCCTGCCCAGCGGCATGGCGCTTCAGCCTAGAAGTCGAGGTCGGCGTAATGCGGCGGCGGCGCCGGAAACCCCGGCAGGTGGTCGGCGAGCAGCCCGCGAAACCCGGGCCGCGACTTCATCACGGCGTACCAGTCGCGCACGGCCGGATGGTCCTCCCAGGGCACGTCGCCCAGATAGTCGAGGCAGGACAGGTGCGCCGCCGCCGCCAGGTCCGCCATGCTTAGCCGCTTGCCTGCCAGCCAGCTGTGATGCTCGAGCAGATAGGTCATATAGTCGAGGTGCACCCGGATGTTCTTGCTGCCGGCCTTCAGCGACGGCCCGTCCGGATAGCCCGAGCGCGCCAGCCGCTTGTAGACCCGCTCGTAGAGCAGGTTTTCGGTCACCTCGCGCTGGAACTTGTCGTCGAACCAGGCGACCAGCCGGCGCACCTCGGCCCGCTCGACGGCGTCACTCGGCATCAGCGGCGGCTCGGGCATGGTCTCGTTGATATAGCCGCAGATCGCGCGGCTCTCGGCCAGCACGGTGCCGTCCTCCGTCACCAGCACCGGCACCTTGCCGGCCGGGTTCATGCGCAGGAAGTCGAGCCGGCGCTCCCACGGGCGCTCCTCGACCAGGTCGACCTCGACCCGCTTCTCGGCCAGCACCAGGCGGACCTTGCGGCAGAACGGCGACAGCGGCATGTGATAGAGCCGGTACATCGGACCTCGGCGATTGGCGCGGCGACTGGCGCGGCACAGACGGGCGGGCGGGCGCGGCGCCTCTCTCTGCCCAAGACCGGGGCCCCGCGCAAGGGCTGCGCAAGGGCGCACGCCGCTTGGCGACGCTTGCTAAGGAGGGCCGCCCGCTGCACGGTCCTGAACGGGGAGGCGACCGATGTCGAAAACCTTTGTCCTGCTGCATGGGGCCTTCCATGGCGGCTGGTGCTGGGAGCGGGTCGCAGCCCCCTTGCGCGCCCGCGGACACCGGGTGACGACGCCGACGCAGACCGGCCTCGGCGAGCGTCGCCACCTGATCTCGCGCGACATCACGCTCGGCACCTTCGTCGACGACCTCGTCAACCACATGCTGTTCGAGGACCTGACCGGCGTCACCCTCGTCGGCCACAGCTTCGGCGGCAATGCGATCTCCGGCGCCGCCGAGCGCATCCCGGAGCGCATCGCCGAGCTCGTCTATCTCGACTCGATCGTCATCGAAGGCGGCGTCAGGCCGTTCGACACCCTGCCGGCGGAGGTCGTGGCGGCGCGCACCCGGCTGGCCGAGGAGACCAGCGCCGGCGTCTCGATCCCGCCGCCGCCGGCCGCCGCCTTCGGCGTGCTCGACCCGGGCGACGCGGCCTGGCTCGAGGCGCGCATGACGCCGCACCCGCTCTCGACCTTCCAAAGCCCTCTGCCGATCACTGCGCCGCCGGGCAACGGGCTGCCTGGGCGCTACATCGTCTGCACCGACCCGATCTATCTCCCGCTCGAGGCGGCGCGCCGCTGGGTCGCCCAGGCCGGCTGGCCGGTGGAGGAGATCGCCACCGGCCACGACGCCATGGTCACGGCGCCCGACGCGCTGATCGAAATGCTCGACCGGACCTGACCGCGGGGCCGTAGGCGCGGCCGTCGAAGAAGCGGCCGCACGCTCCACACGGTGCCCCAAACCGGGCGGATCGTCAGCGATCTGCGACGGTCCGCGAAGATCTGTCCCGGCCGTGGACAGGTGGCGCCGATCCGTCGAGCGCCCCTCGCCTTCCGCCTGCTGAGCGGAGACACTCCCTCGCCTCATCGATACGGCGCGATTGCGGCCAGCCGACCCGCAATCTGGACGAGATTCTGCGTTCCATTGCGAAGGATCGAGAGGATTGTCTTCGCGTGGGGCCAGGTGTGCATCCGGGCGGTTCATTAAACCGCAGATGGCACGCCGCTTGCTTCGTTGTCCCCATAGTAAGTGTCGGGTGTGCTGTTCGTCATGTTTTCGCTTGTTGCGTATATGAAGCGTTCGATCGCCTTCGGCGGAGCGGGCAGTGTGTGCTCCGCCGAAGGCACTCGTTCGCGCTGGACGCAGGTCGCGGCGGATCCAGCACAGCGCCGGCCAGCTCTTTCCGTCGCGCGGAGCCTGCTGCTGGTCCTCGCGCTCGCCCCCACGACCTATGCCAAAGACGCCTTCGCCGTCTCGATCGGACTCGCCGAGCCTCGGCCTTGGACCCGACCCGCGACAAATCCCTGCGCCGGGCTTTGCGGCGATCGCTGGGCGCTCGAGCGTATGCGCAGCGTGATGCCGGCCGAAGTCCATGCCGAGCTCGAACGGCGGATCGAGGCAGGCGCCCCGCTGGAGGGTTATTCGGTCGCGAGCGGGGACGATATCCGGGCGATGAGTTATGCCAAGAACAGGCGTCCCCTATATGGACTTCTCGCGGCGGATCGCGCGGTTCGCCGGCGGCGTCACCTACCCGGCGCGCGGCTATGCCTTGGCCCATGGCGACGTGCTCTACCGCTTCGTGCAAGTCGCCGCCTGCGGCAACTGGGCGCTGATCGTCGCGCCGAGCGGCCCGGCGGGCACCGTCGGACCGTTCTCCTGGCCCTGGCCCGACATCCCGGTCCTTCTGGGCGGGCTCGACGACGACATCATCATCGGCGGCGCGGGCATGGACCTGCTGGCGCCGGCCACCGACGACCTGTCGCTCTGGAGAACGCAGAGCCCACCGCCGCGCAGCGTCGGCGCCGTCGTGCCGCCGATGGCCGCCGGACAGGCTGCACTGTCGCCGGCTTCTCAGGCGGCTCCGGCGGCTTCGGGCTCGGCGGGGGCAGCTTTCGCGGCCGTCCGCGCGGCGCCGCCAATGGCGCCCCTGCCGGCGTCCCGCAGCCACTCGGGTCGGATTGGCCACCGCTCGCTACGGCCGGCACGACATTTTGGGCAGCGCTCCCGCATTCGTCTCCCACGCCGCCCGAAGCCGGGCTCGGGCCGATCGGCAACGGACCTTTGCCGCCCCGCGGGCACGGCGCGACGCCTCCCGGCGGCGACCCGCTGCCTCCGATCAGCAAAGGCCCGGCACATCCGGCCCCTCCCGGCTGGACCCCGCCCGGATGGACCCCGCCGGATCCGGACCTGCCATACCAACCGCGCGACGGCACGGTCCCCGCGGCCGTGCCGCTGCCGGGCACGCTCGCCCTGCTCGTGGGCTCGCTCGTGGGCTCGTTCGGCGCTCTCGGGGCCCTGCGGCGTCGCCGCGCCTGATCGGACGGGCGACGCTCGGGCGACCCTGCGGACGCCATCCCCGCCGCCGACACCGCGGCGCACCGGGCCTGGCGCCACCCCAGCGCCACCCCTCCCGCGCGCTCCGCGGCTTGTTGACTTGCCGCGAAACCCCTGCTTAACAGTGCCCGCTTTTCCGGGCCGACGGGCCCGTTGCGTGAGGATCGTGCGTGTCGGACAGGCCGCCCGAGGACGGCTCCGGGAACGGACCCGGGGATCGCACCGGGGGCGGCGGGGCCAGGCCGGACCGGCTGGCCGAACTCGACAGGCGGCTGGCGGCGGCGCGCGGCGCCAAGGCGCCCGCGCCCAGCAGGAGGCGGGAGGAGTACACCGCCGCGTCGATGGCGTGGCGGATGATCATCGAGCTGGTCATGGCGATCGTGATCGGCGGCGCGATGGGATGGGGCCTCGACACCCTCTTCGGGACGATGCCGCTCTTTCTTGTCGTGTTCGTATTGTTGGGTCTCGCGGCGGGCGTGCGGCTGATGCTGCGCACGGCGGCGGAGATGCAGCGGCGGTCGCCGGGCGCGGCCGACCGGCGGGAGTGAGAGGGACGGAATGGCGGAACCGATCGATGGCGGGATCCAGATCCACCCGATGGACCAATTCATCGTGGGGCCGATCTTCGGCGGCCACGAGGTCGAGAGCTTCCTGACGATCACCAACTCGACCCTGTGGATGGCCGATCGCCATCGGCGCCATCGCGGCGCTGCTGATCCTGGGCATGCGCGGGCGCGCGCTGGTGCCGAACCGCTGGCAAGCGCTGGCCGAGGTCATCTACGGCTTCGTGCGCTCCATGGTGACGGACGTCATGGGCGAGGAGGGCAAGCGCTTCTTCCCCTACATCTTTACGCTCTTCATCTTTCTTTTGTTCCTGAACCTGCTGGCGCTGCTGCCCGGTTCGTTCACGGTCACCTCGCACATCGCGGTCACCGGGCTGCTGGCGCTGGCCGTGTTCTGCACGGTGATCGTCCTCGGCTTTGTCAGGAACGGCACGGGCTTCCTCAAGCTCTTCTGGATCGACGCGGCGCCGCTGGCGCTGCGCCCGATCCTGGCCGTCATCGAGCTGATCTCGTTCTTCGTGCGGCCCGTCAGCCACTCGGTCCGACTTGCCGGCAACATGATGGCGGGCCACGCGGTGCTGAAGGTCTTCGCCGGGTTCGTGCCGGCGCTCGGCGCCTTCTTCGTGCTGCCGGCGATCCTGCCGCTGGCGATGATGGTGGCGATCTTCGGGCTCGAGACGCTCGTGGCCGTCGTCCAGGCGTACATCTTCGCCATCCTGACCTGCATCTACCTCAACGACGCGGTGCACCCGCACCACTGAAGCGGGCCGCGCGCAAGACAACGACAATCCAAAGGAGAGAGAACGATGGAAGCTGAAGCCGCACTGGCCCTGGGGCCGTTTATCTCGGATGGCCTGAAGTTCCTGGGCGCCGGCCTCGCCAGCATCGCCATGGGCGGCGCGGGCATCGGCGTCGGCATTGTCGTCGGCAACTTCCTGAACGGCGCGTTCCGCAACCCGGCCGCCGCGCGCGAGCAGACCGCGACCATGTTCCTCGGCATCGCCTTCGCCGAAGCGCTGGGGATCTTCGGCTTCCTGATCGCGCTCCTGCTGATGTTCGCCGTCTGACGGCACGCGACGCCAACCGGACCACCGGGGCCGGCACGCGGCCCCGCCTTCTTTTCGTCTGACTGCGGAGAACCGAGCAATGGCGGTCACGCCCACTGGCGAGGAGCTCGACGTGCCGCTCGAGGCGGTCGAGCATGGCAGCGCCGGCCTGCCGCAGCTGAACTTCGAGACCTGGCCCAGTCAGATCTTCTGGCTGATCGTCGCGCTCGTCGTCCTCTACTACCTGATGGCCAAGATCGCCCTGCCGCGCATCGCGAGCGTGCTCGAGGAGCGGGCCGACGCGATCGCCAGCGATCTCGACCGCGCCGAGGAGCTGAAGCGCAAGGCCGAGGAGGCCGAGCGCGACTACCGCCAAGCGCTGGCCGACGCCCGGTCCAGGGCGCAGGGGATCGCCGCCGAGATGCGGGCCGAGATCCAGAAGGAGATCGACGCCGCCACCGAGCGCGCCGACGCCGAGATCTCGGCGCGCACGGCCGAGGGCGAGCGCCGCATCGCCGAGATCCGCGACAGCGCGATCCAGAGCGTGCGGCAGGTGGCTGACGAGACGGCCGTCGCCGTCGTCGACAGGATCATGCCGGACCTGGCCGACGAGCACGCCATCCGCTCGGCCGTCCAGTCGCGGCTCGGCTGAGGGGGGCCGTCATGGAGATCTGGTACAACTCGACCTTTGTCGTCGGCGTCGCCTTCGTCCTCTTCGTCCTGCTGCTCGTCTATCTCGGCGTTCACAAGTTCATCGGCCGCGCGCTCGACGAGCGGGCGGCGCGCATCCGGGCCGAGCTCGACGAGGCGCGCCAGCTGCGCGAGGAGGCGCAGGAGCTGTTCGCCGAGTTCGAGCGCAAGCAGCGCCAGGTGGCCGGCCAGGCCGAGGAGATCGTATCCCACGCCCGTGCCGAGGCCGAAGCGGCGGCCGAGCGGGCCAAGGAGGACATAAAGGTCTCGATCGAGCGGCGCCTGCGCGCGGCCGACGAGCAGATAGCGCAGGCCGAGGCCAACGCCGTGCGCCAGGTCAAGGACCAGGCCGTTGCGGTCGCCATCGCCGCCGCCGCCGACGTGCTGCGCCAGCGGCTGGGCGAGGACCGCAACCGCGGGCTGGTCGACGAGGCCATCGAGGAAGTCGGCCGCAAGCTGCATTGAGGCTCAGCGGACCGTCCAGCCCCGAAGCTATGAAATCGCCCGGGCACCTCGCCCGGGCTTTCTGGTTGGCCGAGCGCGCTCCGGCCGCGTCAGATGGCGCCGATCGACCTTGAAGGCAGGAGGGACCCGATGTTCGACTTGGAACTGACCGGCAAGGTCGCGCTCGTCACCGGCGGCAGCGACGGGCTCGGCCGCGCCGCCGCCGGGCGGCTGGCGGCCGAGGGCGCCAGGGTGGTGATCTGCGGCCGACGGGCCGAGCACCTGCAGGACGCCGCCGCGGCGCTGTCGGCCGAGACGGGCGGCACCGTCAAGGCCATCCCCGCCGACGTGGCGGACGCGCAGGCCTGCGCCGGGCTGGTCAGGGGCACCGTCGACGCGTTCGGCGGGCTCGACATCCTGGTCAACAATGCCGGCACCTCGGCCGCGGCCTCGCTGCTCGACCTCGACGACGAAGACTGGCGCACGGATTTCGAGCTCAAGGTGATGGCCGCCGTCCGGCTCTGCCGGCTGTCCGTGCCGCACATGCGGGCGCGCGGCGGCGGCGCCATCGTCAACGCCTCGATCGGCGGGGCCAAGGCACCGCCGGCGCGCCAGCTGCCGACCTCGCTCAGCCGCGCCGCCGGGCTCAACCTCACCAAGTCGCTGTCGGCCGAGTTCGCGCCCGAGAACATACGCATCAACGCGATCTGCATCGGGCTGATCGAGAGCGCGCAATGGGACCGACGCGCCGGCGACCGCCCGGTCGACGAGCTCTACGCCGAGATGGCCGGGCGCATCCCCATGGGCCGTGTCGGCCGGGCGGCCGAGTATGGCGACCTCGTCGCCTTCCTCTGCTCGGCCCGCGCCGCCTATGTCACCGGCACCGCGGTCAACCTCGACGGCGGCCTCTGCCCCGTCCTCTAGGCCGACCGCACGGCGGGTAGGTCCCCCGCGCCATCGCTGCTCGGTCGGGTGGGTGCTCGCACCCCACCGCCATCACCGCAACACCAGCTCCACGCGCCGGTTCAGCGCCCTGCCCGCCTCGGTCGCGTTGCTGGCGATGGGCGCCAGAAACCCCACACCGCGCGCCTCGAGCCGCTCGGCCGGCACGCCGCGCGCGATCAGCGCCTGCCGCACGGTTTCGGCGCGCCGGCGCGACAGCTCGATGTTCAACTCGAGCCCGCCTTGATTGTCGGAATGCCCGACCACGATGACCCCCGGCGCCCCCTCGCCGCTCAGCAGCGCCGCCAGCCCGTCGAGCGCCGCTGCCGAGCCGGGCGAGAGCGCGGCACCGCCGGTCTCGAAGTCGAGACCCTGCACCGATACGTGGCCGGCGCTCGACAGCCGCGCGGCGAGCCCGCCTTCCTCCGGCGAAGTCGGCGCCACGGCCTCCGGCGGCGCCGCGGCCGGCGCGTCGGGGACCTCCGCGCCGGTCGAAGGATCTGCCGGCGATGCGGCTTCGCCTGCCTCCTCCGCGCCTGACTCCGCCGCACCTGATTCCGGGCCTTCATCGGCCGACGGCGCCGCCGCCGGTGCCTGCGCCGTTGGCTCCTCCGGTGCTGCCGCCGCGGCGGGGGCGACGGACACGGTCTGCACATAGATGCTCTCGAGCACCCGGCTGACCAGCACCGAGACGAACGCCGCCGGCTCGGCCCGCGCGACCGAAAGCTGGGCGAAGTCGCGCACATCAACCAGCATGCCGGGCGGCGGCAGGATTTCGGCGCCGAAGCGGAAATCGAAGCCGCCGCACGCCTCGCCCGCGCAATCGAAGATCGTCTCGAAGCCCAAAGCCTGCAACCGCTCGCGATAGTCCCTGATGACGCTCGCGACGGTGATTTCGGGCCCTTCGGGCGCCCCCGAGGCTTCAGTCCGTGCCGGCAGGTCGAGCCGCCAGGCCGACCAGGCCGCCGCGCCTTCGACCTCGCGTACCGCCGGCGCGTCGAGCCCGAAGGTGCCGACCGGCAGCGAATAGCGGTCGAACTCGCGCAGGCTTGCCACGGTCTGCACCGCGCGATGGTCTGCCCCCTCGGGCGCGCCGGGGTCGACCTGGGCCGTGGCCGGGCCGCAAACGGCCAGCACCACCAGCGGCAGCGCCCGTACCAGGCCGCGCATGGCTCAGCGCGCCATGCCGTGATAGTCGGGGTTCGGCTCCATGCCGACCGCGCTCGCCATCCGGTTCGACATGTTGAAGAAGGCGGCCACCGCAGCCACGTCCCAGATGTCGGCGTCGGTCAGCCCGTGCTCGCGCAAGGCCTGCCGGTCGGCCTCGCCGATCTCGGCGCTGGCGGTCGTCGCCTTGGCGGCAAAGCCGATCATCGCCCGCTGGCGCGGGCTCAGCGGCGCCGCCCGCCAGTTCATCACCAGCGCCTCGCCCAGGGCCGGGTCGCCCGACAGCGCGCGCACCTGCGCGCCATGCGCCACCTGGCAGTACCAGCACCGGTTCTGCGCCGAGACGGCAACCGCGATCATCTCGCGCTCGAGCTTGGAGAGCCCCGACTCGCCCAGCATCAGGTCGTTGTACATCGCGCTGAAGGCGCGCAGCTTTTCCGGCCGGTGGGCATAGGCGACCAGCACGTTCGGGATCAGCCCGAGCTTGGCCGTGCACTTGTCGAACAGCTCGCGGACATCCTCCGGCAGCGGCTCGGGCAGGGTCAGGTCGAGCGCGATTGGCGCAGTCGTCTTCATGCGGCCTCCGTTGCCTCTGGCGCGATCCGGTAGTGATAGCGGCCCGCCTCGGCCATGCCGAGCCGGGCGTAGAGCCCGCGCGCGGGCACGTTCGCCTCGGTGACGGCCAGCGCCAGGGTGGCGGCGCCGTGCTCGGCGGCAAAGCGGGCCGCGCCCTCCATCAGCAGCCGGGCCGCGCCGTGCCGGCGCAGCCGCGCCAGCACCTCGATCGCGTGGACCATCGCGACCTCGCCGTCGACGGCGACAAACGCCGCGCCGCAGGGGACGTCGCCGGCGCGCGAGAGCAGCTGCGCCTTGGGCAGCCTGACGCGCGCCATGACGGCGCGCCGGCCGGGGCCAATGCCGCCTGCCTCCCAGATCTCCTCCAGGATCGCTGGCAACCCCTCGACCCGATAGACGGCCGCGAGGTGCGACGCCTCGCCCGCCAGCCGCGCCACCGGCACTGCATAGAGCAGCGTGGGATCGACCGGCGCGTAGCCGCGCGCCGCGAGCGCCCCGTCGAGTGATCGGTCGAGCGCTGCGTCGCCCTCGGTCAGCCGGAACAGCGGCGGCTGGCCCCAGGCGCGCATCGCCGCCTCGGCCTCGGCCACATCGCCGAGGCCGGCGCTGGCGCCGAGCGGCGAGGCTGCCGAGACCCGCTTGCCGCCGCCCGCGCCCAGGCGCAGCCGCCAGCCGGCCCGGTCGACCGTCTCGGCGGCGGGCCAGGTCGCGTCCAGGGCCGCCATCAGCCGCGCGGTATCTGGGATCGATGTCGCATCCATCGCAAAGGTCCAATCCACGTCGCGGCCTGCCCCGTCAAGCGCCGCCAGCGCCGCGCCAACGCCGCGCCCCTGGGCGCACGGACGCCAGCCGACGTCCAGATCAGCGCCGCGAACCCGCGTCCGGCCGACCTCAGGCGCCCGCCTCAGCCGCGGTCGCGCAGCAACCGCGCCTTGTCGCGCTGCCAGTCGCGCTTGGCCTCGGTCGCGCGCTTGTCGGGCGCCTTCTTGCCCTTGGCGATGCCGATCTCGAGCTTGGCGATGCCCCGGTCGTTGAAATAGAGTTGCAGCGGTACCAGCGTCATCCCCTGGCGCCCGGTCGCCTGCCACAGCTTCGCCAGCTCGCCCTTCTTGACCAACAGCTTGCGCCGGCGCCGCTCCTCGTGGCTGAAGACGTCCGCCTGGGCGTGGCTGAAGGGAGGGATGTAGGCGTTGATCAGCCAGAGCTCGCCCGCCTCCACCGAGGCATAGCTCTCGGTGATGTTCGCCTTGCCCTCGCGCAGCGACTTGACCTCGGACCCCTCGAGCATGATCCCGGTCTCCAGCGTGTCGTCGATGAAATAGTCATACCGCGCGCGCCGGTTCTCGGCGACGGGACGGGGCTTGGGTTTCTTCGCATCGGCCATGGGCTGCGGCGCTTCGCCCAATCCACCGCGCGAGTCAACCGTCGTGGTCCAACGGCCTTGTGGACCGTCCGGTTTCCGGGGAATTGGACGAGCGACCGTGCCGCGCTCGGCATCCGACATTCTGAGAGTTGGAGGCGTTAGCCGCGCCGGGAACCTGGCACGTCCATCACGAACTGGAGGTTCGCACGGCCAGGCTGTCGTGCGAACCTATAATCTACGAGCCGTCGCGCTATCGCCAGTGGCGGTCGGCCCGCATTCAGACTGCTGCAAGCTGCGCGCGGCCCTTGCGGCGACCGAAATAGCCGAGGAACGCCGACGCTCCGAGAAGGAGCCAAGCCGTCGCCGGCAACGGGATCGCCGATGACTGTTGCGTCACCTCGAACGTCCTCGCTTGCCCCGCGGACGAGGCGTTCAGAATGCCCGTCCCGGCGAGAATGGTCCCATCGGGCAGGAGATAGGTGCCGCTGAACTCTCCAGGCAAACCCACATCTTTGTTCCACTGCGCCCAGGACGTGTCGGTGTCGTCCCTGTCGAAGAAGCGCAGCCACGTCGCGTCGGTGTTCAGGTTGAAGACGATCTGCGCGCCCGCATCGTTTTCGTAGACTTTCCAGCGCTCGCCCGTGAAGGACATGTCGAGCTCGTAGACGGCCCGGACAGCGTTGGCGTCGTCCTGAAGCACGGTGACGCGGTTGAGCGGGAGATCGCCGACCGACACCGGACTGTAACCGGCGAGGAACCCGGTACCTGCCGGCAAAACCACCAGGTTGAAGAATTCCAGCAGGGCGCTGTCTGGGTTGGCCTGTTCCGATGTCGCAGACCTCCATTCACCAGCGACGCCGATCGAACCGGCTGTGACGGCATGGCCGGGACTGGCCGTCAGGACCATGGCGACGGTCGCGGCCGCGACGGCGCTGCCTAGGCCGAGCACGCGAACTTTCATTGGGTTCTCCATCCGATCCATAGCGGGTTCTCCCTCCGATCCTTAATGAAAGGTTAACGGAAAGGCCGAGTCTGTCAACCGCGTAAGAAAGTCTCGCCTCGCGACCATTTGACAGTCCCCCCCGCTTCCGATTTCCTCGCCGAAACTGGGAGGTGACGCCAATGACGGATGCCTATCTTCGCGACCTCGACAGATGCGAGGCGAACTTCCAGCCGCTGACGCCGCTCAGCTTCCTCGCGCGTTCGGCCGCGGTGTTCCCCGACAAGACGGCGGTCATCCACGGGGCGCAGCGGTTCAGCTATGCCGAGTTCTCGACCCGCGCCCGCCGGCTCGCCAGCGCGCTCGAGCGGGCGGGCGTCCGAAGCGGCCAGACCGTCTCGGCGCTGCTGCTCAACACCCCGCCGATGCTCGAGGCGCATTACGGCGTGCCGATGATGGGGGCCGTGCTCAACGCGCTGAACACCCGGCTCGACGCCGCCGGCATCTCCTTCATCCTCGACCATGGCGAGGCAAAACTGGTCATCGTCGACAGCGAGCTCTCGCCGCTGCTCAGCGAGGCGCTCGACCTCATCCAGGGCCCGCGCCCGCAGATCGTCGAGTACGTCGACCCGACCGCAAGCGCGCCCGCCACCGGGATCGGCACCGACTACGAGGCCTTCGTCGCCGGGGGCGATCCCGACCACGCCTGGCGCATGCCCGATGACGAGTGGGACGCGATCGCGCTCAACTACACGTCGGGCACCACCGGCAACCCCAAGGGGGTCGTCTACCACCATCGCGGCGCGGCGCTGCTCGCCACCGGCAACGTGGTGCACGGCGGCATGACCGGCGACACCGTCTATCTCTGGACGCTGCCGATGTTCCACTGCAACGGCTGGTGCTTTCCCTGGGCGATCTCGATCGTCGCCGGCACGCATGTTTGCCTGCGCCAGGTGCGCGCCCGGGCGATGTACGACGCCATCGCCGAGCATGGCGTCACGCATCTCTGCGGCGCGCCGATCGTCATGTCGACGCTGCTCGACGCCAAGCCGGACGAGCTGCGCGAGTTCCCCCAGCAGGTCACCTTCTGGACCGCCGCCGCCCCGCCGCCCGAGTCGGTGCTGGCCGCCATGGCCGAGCGCGGCTTCGCCGTCACGCACTTCTACGGGCTGACCGAGTGCTATGGCCCCGCCGTGCTGAACGAGTGGAAGGCGGAATGGCAGGACCTGCCGCCGCGCGACCAGGCCCGCCTGAAGGCGCGCCAGGGCGTGCGCTATCAGGCGCTCGAGGGGCTCGAGGTGATGGACCCCGACACGATGACGCCGGTGCCGCGCGACGGCGCGACGATCGGCGAGATCATGATGCGCGGCAACGTCGTCATGAAGGGATACCTGAAGAACCCCGAGGCGACGGCGGAGGCCTTCGCCGGCGGCTGGTTCCACACGGGCGACCTCGCGGTCATGCACCCCGACGGCTACATCCAGATCAAGGACCGGGCCAAGGACGTCATCATCTCGGGCGGCGAGAACATCTCGTCCATCGAGGTCGAGGAGACGCTCTATCGGCACCCTGCCGTGGCGCTCGTCGCCGTTGTCGCCAAGCCCGACGAAAAATGGGGCGAGACGCCCTGCGCCTTCGTCGAGCTCAAGCCGGGCGCGCAGGCGACCGCCGAGGAGCTGATCGCGTTCTGCCGCGAGCACCTGGCGCGCTACAAATGCCCGCGGCACATCGTCTTCACCGAGCTGCCCAGGACATCGACCGGCAAGATCCAGAAATTCGAGCTCCGCAAGGCCGCCGCCGAGGCCTGACGCCCGACCTCGACCACCGCAGGCGGCCCGCCCGTCGCACCGCTAGCTCTCGGCGGGTGATTCGGTTCATGCTGAACATGGAACCTGTGCCGCAGACGCAGGTTCAATGCGTGAGCGACGAAAGGTCGCTCGCATCCTCTCAAGTGGAGTGAACCATGGAGTGGCAGATCGAAGACACCACCGCGACCCGCGCGCGTCCGACAGCCCGCGGCCCGCTTCCGCAAGGCCAGCTGCCCCGGGGCTGCTCCCCCGCGGCGCCTACCGGCAGGGCGATGTCCTGCTGCTTCCCTGCGCCGGCATCCCTGCCGCCGCCCGCCCCGAGGCGCCCGAGGCGGGGCGCGTCGTCCTCGCCCGCGGCGAGGTCACCGGCCATGCCCATGTGATGGGGTCCGAGCGTGTTTGCCATTTCCGCGAGGACGGTACCGGCCGGGGCTATGTCCGGGTCGGCGGCGATGCGCCCGTCGCACTGACGCATGAGGAGCACGAGCCGCTGATGGTGCCGCCCGGCAACTACCGCCTGGTGCGCCAGCGCGAATACCAGCCGCGCAGCCTGCCGCGAGCGGTGGCCGACTGATCCCGGAGCCTCGGCCATGCCGCGGCAGGCCGAAGACTGGCGCCGGCGCGTCATCGGCAGGGGGCGGTTCGACGCGCCGGCCGCCGAGGCGGCGATCCGCGCCGCCTACCGCGCGAGCGACCTGGCAGAGCCCCAGCGCATCCTCTGGGCCCGCGGGCCGCGCGAGGCCGTCCGGACCTTGCGCTTCCTGGCCGAGCCGCCGCAGCGCCAGCGCTGGATCGCCGCTGCGTTGATGGTGATCGGCGCGATCGTCTGGGGCGCCATCGCCTTCATCCTCTCGACCGAAATGTCGGGCGACAAGCCGGGCATTCCGCTCCTGATGATCGCGACGGTGCTCGGCTTCTACCTGGTCCGTGAGGGCGGCAGACCGCTCCCGCTGCCGCCCGAGACGAGGGTGCCACCGAGCCGCGGCGGCGCCCTGCTGGGAGGCGCGGCGGCCCTCGCGGCGATGCTGGGCGTCATGCTCGCCACGCGGCACCTGGGCTCGGACCGCGGCATCGCGGCACAGGCGGTTGGCCCGGCCCTGGCCGCTCTCGCGGGCGCGCTGCCCGGGGCGCTGCTCCTCGGGCGCATCCGCCGGAATTATGCAGGCCTGGAGCAGGAAATGCGCGGGCTCGTGGCGGGCCGCTCGGTGGCCCGCGCGCTCTGGCGGGCGCGGCGGCCCTTGCTCGGCGGCGGCACGACGGCGCTCGAGGCGCACCCCTACCAGTCGCTCGTGCGCGCCCACCAGCAGGCCTATGGCGACGCCTTCCTGCAGACCGCCGAGCTTTCGGCCGAGCCGGAGCGCGAGGTCCGCGCGTTCGGCCTTGGTCGTGTCGAGCCCGGCTGGGCGGGCGCGCCGCCGCGCTCGCTCAGCGAGTGGACCCTCTTCATGCCCGTGCCGCATCTGGACGGCATCGCCGACGCCGCGGCCTTGCAGGCGGCCGAAGCCAGGGGGTCGGCGAGGGCGCAGGCCTTCGCCGACCTCGCCTTCCAAGTCGACCGGCTGTTCCCCTATCGCAACGTCGCGCTCGGCGTGCTTCCGCCCCTCTCGGTCGAGCTCGACGCCGACGGGCGGCCGCATGCCGAGGACGGCCCGGCGCTCGCCTGGGCGGACGGCACCGAGGTCCACGCCTGGCGCGGCCGCGTCGTCGAGCCCGATCTCGTCTGCCTGCGGCCGCTCACCCGCGCCACGATAGCGGCCGAGCGCGACCCGGACCGGCAGGCCGTGCTCGTCGAGCGCTATGGCCTCGGCCGCTACCTCGCGGAATCCGGCGCCACCGCCGTGCATGCCGACGATTGCGGCGAGCTCTACCGCCTCGTGCAGCATGGCGAGCCCATCGTCGCCGTGCACGTCGTCAACGCCAGCCCCGAGCCCGATGGCAGCTTCCGCGACTTCTGGCTCCGCGTGCCGCCGAACGTCCGGACGGCGCGCGAGGCCGTGGCCTGGACCTTCGGCCTCTCCGAGCGGGAATACCAGCCCGTCGCGCAATCCTGATCGACACGCGCCCGTTGGCGCCCGCCGACGGATCCGCTCAGCCCAGCCGCACCAGCGCGTCCGCCGCGACGGCGCCCTCCGCCGTCACGATCAATGGGTTTATGTCGAGCTCCAGCAGCCGCGGCGCCTCGGCCGTGGCGAAGGACTGCACCGCCACGGCGGCGCGGACCACCGCGTCGAGATCGCCGCGCGGCCGCCCGCGAAAGCCCGTCAGCAGGGGCGCCGTTCGCAGGCCCAGCACCGCCGCGCGCACCTCGTCCCCGCCCGCCGGGATCATCAGCGTCGCCGTGTCCGCCAGCACCTCGGCCATGACGCCGCCGGCGCCGACCGTCAGCGCCAGCCCGTGCGCGGGGTCGCGGACCACCCCCAGGATCAGCTCGGCAACCGCGCCCGAAACCATGCGCTCGATCAGGAAGCCCCGGCCCCCCACCATGCGGTGCGCCGCCGCCGCGGCCTCCGCCGCGTCCTTCAGGCCGAGCGCCACCGCGCCCGCCTCGGTCTTGTGCGCGATCCCCAGCGCCTTCAGCGCCACGGGAAAGCCCAGCGCCGCCGCCGCGTCGGCGACCTCCAGCGGGGTCGCCACGATGCGCCCCTGGGGGATCGCCAGCCCGTGCGCCGCCAGCGACCGCTTGGCCTCGGCCTCGTCGAGCAGCTCGCCCGCCACGCCGCCCGGCGCCGGCACGCCCGGGTGCAGCACCGGCCCGGCCGGCGGGCGCGCCCAGGCCTCGGCGATCCCGGCCGCCGCCTCGGCCGCGGCCAGCGTCTCGTCGAGCCCGCACATCGGCGCGATGCCCGCCTGGAGGAAGCGCGCCGCCCTGTCCTCCGGCATCCCCTCGGGCAGGCTCGCCACCACCGCCGTGCGCGCCCCGCTCCGGCCGGCCGCATCGACGATGGCGTCAACCGCGCATTCCCAGGCAGCCGCCGAGCAGCGGTCCTCCCGCGGGAAATCCAGGATCAAGAGCCCCAGATCGAAGCCGCAGCCGAGCACGGCCGCATAGGCCGCCGCCATGCGCGCGCGGTCGTTCCAGATGAAAGTATGGTAGTCGAGCGGGTTGGCGACCGTGACCATCGGCCCGAGCGTCGCCTTGACCCGCGCCCGCTCCTCGGCCGTCAGAGGGCGGAACCGGACGCGGCGGCCGATGGCGGCGTCGGCGACCAGCGCCGCCTCGCCGCCCGAGCAGCTCATCGAGGCGAGCTCGCGCCCCGGCAGCGCCCCGTGCACATGCAACAGCTTCAGCGTCTCGAGCAGCTCCGGCAACGTGCCGACCGTGACGATCCCCAGCCGGCGCAGGAACGCCCGCCCAACCGCGTCCGAGCCGCTGAGCGAGGCCGTGTGGCTGACTGTCGCCACCCGCGCCTGCTCGGACCGGCCAACCTTCAGCGCCACGACTGGCTTGCGCAACTCGCGCGCCCGCGCCGCCATCGCCTCGAAGGCGCGCACGTCGGCCACCCCCTCGACGTGCAGCCCGATCGCCGTGACGCGCGGGTCCTCCATCACGGCCATGGCCATCTCGGCCAGCCCGGTCTGCGCCTGGTTACCGGCCGCGACGCAATAGGCCAGCGGCAGCCCGCGGCGCTGCATGGTCAGGTTGATCAGCATGTTCGACGACTGGGCCAGGATCGCGACGCCGCGCTCGACGCGCACGCCGCCATGCTGGTCCGGCCAGAGCAGCGCGCCGTCGAGATAGTTGATCAGCCCATAGCAGTTCGGCCCCAGCACGGGCATCGCGCCGGCGGCGGCGACCAGCTCCGCCTGCAGGCCGGCGCCTTCGCCGGTCTCACCCTCGGCCTCGGCAAAGCCGCTGGCGAAGCAGACGGCGCCCCCGCCGCCCCGCGCCGCCAGCCGGCCCACCGTCTCGACCGTCAGGTGCCTGTTGACCCCGATGAACGCCGCATCGGGCGCGTCCGGCAGCTCGTCGACGCCGCGAAAGCAGGGCAGCCCGTGCATCTCCGCCCTGCTCGGGTGCACCGGCCAGATCGCGCCGGCGAACGCCATCTTCCGGCACTGCTCGACCACGGCCGGCCCCCAGGCGCCACCGCCGATCACGGCGATCGAGCGCGGCCTGAACAGGCGCGACAGGTCGCGGCGGACGGGGCCCGGGCTCTGGTCCAAGAACGTCCCCGGTCAGTCTGCCCAAAGGGCGTCGAGCCCGAAGGCGACGGCGTCGAACGGCACGAGGCGTACCTCATCGTCGTCCTTCAGCGCCGAGATCAGCACCCACTGCCCTGCCCTCAGCTCGAATCCTTCCAGGGTCCGCGTATCCGGATCGACCAGCCACAGATGCCGCACGCCCGCCATGGCATAGCGGTCGCGCTTCTCGGTCAGGTCCAGCCGCCGCGTCCCGGGCGAGAGGATCTCGCAGACCCAGTCCGGCACCGTCTCGAACCACGCCGTCGCGGGCAATTTCGGCATCCGCTCGCGCCGCCAACCGCCGATGTCGGGCACCAGAACATCCTCGCCGAGATGCAGCTCGGGCTCGTCCAGAATCACCCAGCCGCCAGGACCGCCCTCGCCCAGGTCAAACGGGCTGCCGAGCCGCACGCCCAACGTGCTCCCGGCCCGCGCATGCCTCGGCGCCGGCCGCGGATGCAGGTGCAGCGCACCGCCGACCAGCTCGGCCACCATGTTCGGCGGCGCGTCGAGGACGTCCTGATAGGTCGCCGGGCGCGGGGTGGCGTGCTCGTTCATCGGCTCGGTTATACAGCTCCGGCCCAGCCTCGTCACTGCCCTGCGGTCGCGGCCCGAACTCCTGGCAACCCCTGGCGGAAACCGCGGTCGGGGTGGCCACCCGCTGAAATCGGACGTAGAAGGGAAGGAGGAGTCGACATGGCCGACGAAGCCCTCGCCCTTTACCAGCCGATCGACACGCTGAAGCCAGTGGACCGCGATCTCTGGATCGCCGACGGCCCGGTGATCCGCATGGCGTGGCTCGGCACTTCTATGCCCTTCACGACCCGCATGGCGGTCGTCCGGCTGCACGATGGCGGGCTCTGGGTCTGGTCGCCGATCCGCCCGACCGAGCCGCTTCGCGCCGAGATCGACGCGCTCGGCCCGGTCCGCCACCTCGTTTCGCCGAACAAGCTGCACTACGCGCACATCCCCGCCTGGTCCGCCGCCTGGCCGCAAGCGCTGCGCTGGGCTTCGCCCGGCGTTCGCGAGCGGGCGGCGTCGCAGGGCGTCGACATCTCCTTCGACCGCGAGCTCGGCGAGACGCCACCCCCCGACTGGTCCGCCGAGCTCGACCAGACCGTGTTCCGCGGATCGAGCTTCCTGCCCGAGATCGTCTTCTTCCATCGCGCCAGCGCGACCCTGATCCTGGCCGACCTGATCGAGAACTTCGAGCCTGCCAAGGTCGCGCCCCGCTGGCGCTGGCTGATGCGGCTGGCCGGTGCCGCCGACCCCGACGGCAAGATGCCGGTCGACCTGCGGACGACCTATCTCTTCGGCCGCGCGGCGGCCCGCGCCTCGCTGCAGCGCCTGCTCGGCTGGCAGCCCCGGCGCCTGATCCTGGCGCATGGCCGCTGGTACGACCGGAACGCGACCGACGAGCTCAGGCGCGCCTTCCGCTGGCTGCGCCCCGGCCGGCTCTAGTTGCGGCCGAAGACCCGGCCAAGGCCGACGCGGAATGGCACTCGACAGCGCGCCGCCACCGCCCGAAGAGGATCAGGCGACCGCAAGGGGAACATTGTGGACAAGGGCACCGGGGCCGCGGCCCCGTGGACAGCGCGAGGAACAACCATGCACCACCGTGCAATTCTGTCACTCACCGCCGCGATCGCCCTCTCGGCGTGCGCAAGGCAAATGCCGGCGGCCGACCAGCTGCCGCCGCCGCCACCCGATCCCTCCGCGTCGACCGAGGCGGAGCCCAATATCGACGCGACCGGAATGATGCCCTGCTCGCTCGGACAGCCGAGCCTCCAATATCTCTGCGCCTGGGAGGTCACCCGCACCCAGCCGGGCGAGGTCGCAACCATCGCTGTCGATCCGCCGGAAGGCGGCCGGACGATCCTGAACTATGACCGGGGCGCGTTCTCGTCGCCGCAAGGCCAGGTGCAGGCGCAGCGCGAGGGCGACTTCTGGCTCGTCACAGTCGCGGACCGCCAGTTCTTCCGCTTCGCCGACGCGGTGATCTCCGGCGACTGACCCGCCCCCCTGCTCGGCCGGGTCTCAAGGCCGAGGCAGCGGTGGCCGGCTCCAGATCCCCTGCCTCGCCCCGGCAGGGGAAAAGGGGAAGCGCGAAGCCGGGCGCTCTTCGCCGCCCAATTCCCTTCCGCCCGCTCCATCCCATGCGCTAGACGCGGGGCCGAGAGGGAGTCGCCGGACGGCGCCCACAGCCAGCCGGGTCCGCGACGCCATTGCAGCCGCTTTTCGAAATCGTCCTGCCGGTCTTCGCGATCATCGGCGCGGGTTATCTCTGCGGCGCCCGCCGGCTGCTCGGGCCGGAGTCGAGCGCCGCCCTTAACCTCTTCGTCTACTGGGTGGCACTGCCCGCGCTCGTCTTCCGGGCGCTGGCCACCGTGGATCTGGCCCTCGTCTTCGACCCCCGGTTCATCGCGGGCTTTCTCGGCCCGGTCCTCCTCGTCTGGCCGCTCTCCTCGCTCGGCGCGCGGCTCGTCTTCCGCGGCGGGCTGGCCGAGTCGACCCTGCACGGCGCCAACGCGGTGCTCGGCAATTCGGGCTTCATGGGCATTCCGCTCGCTATCACCGCCTGGGGCGAGCCGGCCATGCTGCCGGCGATCGTCGCCACCATCGTCAACACCGCCGTCATCCCCGGCCTCTCGATCGCGCTCGTCGAGGCCGAGCGCGGCCGGGCGGCGGGGTTGGGCGGCGTTCTGGCCAAGGTCGGCCGGGCGCTCGCCACCAACCCGCTGCTGATCGCACCCGTCTTCGGCCTCGCCTGGGCGGCGACCGGCATGGCCCTGCCGACGCCCCTCGACACCTTCGCCCGCATCCTCGGCGCGGCCGCCGCACCGTGCGCCCTCTTCGCCATCGGCCTCTTCCTCGTCGGCAAGCCGCAGAGCGAAGGCCGGGCCGAGGTCGGACTGATCATTGCGGTAAAGCTCCTGATCCTGCCGGCGCTGACGGCGCTGATGCTCTTCGTGCTGATCCCCGTCGACCCGCTCTGGGCCAAGACGGGCCTGCTGATGGCGGCGCTGCCGACCGGCGCCGGCACCTTCGTCCTGGCGCAGGCCTATGGCATCTACGTGCTGCGCACCTCGTCCGCCATCCTCTGGGGCACCCTGCTTTCGGTCGCGACGCTGACGGCGCTTTTCACCGCCTTCCCGCCCACCCCCTGAGGCCGCCGCCGGTCGCCGCACCCGGCGCGGACGCCTGCCGCCCCCAAAGGGGGGGGCGAGGCCAGCGGACCCGATGGATTCGACTGGACAGCCGAAGTGTTCAGACTAAGAGAAAAATCATGTATTTCTGGGATCAATCCTTCCGTCGATGACCCTGCCGCAACCCGCTTCGAAGCCGACCGGTTTGTACGCAGCCGCCCTGTCGGCCGGCGGTCTGGTCACTTGGGAAACGGATCTTGAAGCCGGGACCCGGACCTGGACGGCGGAAGCGGCAAGGCTGTTCCGCATAGTCGTTCCGACCGGCGTCCCGCTGCCGCTCGCCGAACGCGACCATCTCCGCGAAGCCATGCACGAGGACGACCGCCCGCTGCTCGATCGCTGGCGGCAGGAACTGGAGAGCTCCGACGAGATCGAGGCGCACTATCGCATCCGCGCGCCGTCCGGCGAGGTCAGGTTCCTGCGGGGCCGAGGCGTCGTCATGCAGCGAACGGAAACCGGCGCGCCGTGCCGCGTCGTCCACATCATTGGCGATGTCACCGAACAGCACAGGGCCGAGGAACTGAGAGGCTATGTCATCGGCGAACTGAACCACCGGATGAAGAACAACCTGGCGCTCATCCGCGCCATCGCCAGCCAGACCGGCAGATCCTCCACGAGCTTCGACGAGTTCCTCGACAAGTTCGACAACAGGATCTCGGCGCTGGCGCGGTCCGTCGACCGCCTGATCGAAAAGGATTGGCAGACCGCGAGCCTGACCGAGACCATTGAGCAAGAGGCCGACGCGCTGCTGGACGAGCAGGCAGCACGGATCGAGGTCGACGGCCCCGACATCGACATCGGGTCGAATGCCGCGCAAGCCATCGGCTTGGCCGTGCACGAGCTTGTCGTCAACGCGATGAAGCACGGCGCGCTCGGCGAGCCGTCGGGACGAGCCTGCGTCCGGTGGCGGCTCGACGAGGAGGAAGGCGGCCGAGAGGTCCTCGAGATGATTTGGACCGAAACCGATGGGCCGGTCCTCGACACGGCGCCCGCCACGACGGGGTTCGGCAGCTTGGTAACCACAAGAATGCTCGAGGCGACGATGCAAGCCGTCGTCACCGTCGACTACCGTCGCGACGGATTGGTCTGGAAGATGCGCAGCACCAATTTCCGGTGACCGTCGGGCCCGGGCGTCAGTTTTCTCGTCGCGCTCGCCAGCGGCCACTGGTCCGAGGCGGCCGGGCCCGAAACGGCCGCCGCCCTCTCCGAGGGCGCGCCTCGCCGCCCGGCTCAGCGGTTCGCCTCGAAGCCCAGCGTCGCGGGGTCGAATACGTAATGCGCGCCGCAGAACTGGCAGTCGGCCGTCAGCTGCCCCTCCTCGGTCGTCATCTGCGCGATGTCCTTGGCCGAGTACTGCGCCATCGCCGCCTCGACCCGCTCGGCCGAGCAGGTGCAGCCGAACTCGATCGCCTGCGCCTCGAAGACGGACGGCACCTCCTGGTGGAACAGCCGCAGCAGCAGCCGCTCGGGGCTCAGATGCGGCCCGATCAGCTCGTGCGCGTCCATCGTCGCCATCAGCAGGTTGACGCGGTTCCAGTCCTCCTCGCGGCTGCCCATGGCGGCGACGTCGTCGGCCGTCATCAACCCGTCGTCGCCAGAGGGCGCGTCGGGCGCCCCGCCAAAGGAGTGGCCACCCTCGTCCGGCATTTGCTGGATCATCATGCCGCCCGCACGCCAATGCGGCGCGCCGCCCGGCTCCTGCGCCTCGGCGCCGACCACGGCAAAGCGCGTCGCCAGCTGCTCGGACTGGGCGAAATAAGTCTCCGCGCAGGCCGCCAGCGACACGCCCGCCAGGGGCGTGATCCCCTGATAGGGCCGCATTCCCGGCCCCTGGTCGATCGTGACGCCGAACGCGCCCTTGCCCAGGAGCTCGAAGGGCGCAAGCCGCGCCGAGGCCACGTCGCCCCGGTCAAAGCCGGCATAAGCGCGGATGCGCGCGGACTGCCCCTCGCGCTCGGGCGCGAAGTAATCCGTTGCGATCAGCCGCACGGGACCCTCGCCCCGCACCTGCAGGCTGAAGCGCCAGCGCAGCTTGACCGCCTGGCCGACCAGCGCCGTCACGATCACGGCCTCGGCGACCAGCGCCGTCACCGGCGCCGGGTAGCGGTGCTGGCCCAGGATCGTCCCCAGCGTCCGGTCGAGCCGCACCACCCGGCCGCGCATGTTCGCCCGGCCGAGCCGGAAGGGCAGAATGGCATCGTCGGGCGTCATTGGACCTCTCTCACGGGCGGGCACTCCTCTCGGGCGAGGGCCCCCACATAAGGACCGGGCCGCCTGCGCGCAAACGCGGCATCGCCCGGCGCCCGGGCCCATGCCAGAACCCCGCCCATGCGACGCATCGGCGAGCCCTTCCGCGACAGGCCCTACCGCGACCGGATCGGCGCCTATGCCGTGATCGCCGGTCTATCCGGGGGCCGGCGCGGCCTGCTGCTGGTCGACCAGGAGGGCGAGCTGCAGCTGCCGGGCGGCGGCGTCGACCCCGGCGAATCGCCCCTGCAGGCGCTGCACCGCGAGGTTGGCGAGGAGACCGGCTGGCGCATTGCCTCGCCGCGCCGGATCGGCGCCTTCCAGCGCTTTGCCTGGCTGCCCGATTACGGCTTCTGGGCGCGCAAGGTGCAGCTGATCTTCCTCGCCCGCGCCGTCCACCCCCTGCCCGTCCGGCTCGAGCCCGGCCACGAGCCGCTCTGGCTGCCGGCGCCGCAGGCCGCCAGCCGCCTCTCGATCGAGGGCGACCGCGAAGTCGTCCGCCGCGCGCTGGCCGCCGGCCTGATCTGACGCCCGCCGCTGAAGCCGCTGAGGGAACCCGCGCCGGCCGGCGCCCGTTTCAGCCCGCGACACGCCAAGAAGGGGCCCAAAGCTATGGCCGAGACCACGACAGACCACGACACCATCCGCAAATGGGCCGAGTCCAAGGGCGGCAAGCCCGCCGCGGTGAAGCGGACCCATTCCGACGATGACACGGGCATCATCCGCATCATGTTCCCCGACGCGCCGAACTCCGAGCACGACGCGCTGACGGAAATCTCCTGGGACGAGTTCTTCGACGAGTTCGAGGGCCGCGAGCTGGCGCTGGTCTACGAGGAGGACAGCATGTTCTCCAAGATCGTCGGCCGCGACACCGCGGAGAAGCGCGCCAGAGGCGAGCACGGCGCCCATCGCTAAGCCCGGCGCCGCCATCGCGCGGCGAGAGGCGGGCGGCAGCCGCTGACAGCAGACGCTGACGGCGGGCCGGAACGATGCCGCGACCGGGCCGTTGAGCGTACGCCGGCGCTCCGCCCGGCATCTTACCGGGAGAACGCCATGCCGCAACCTGGCCCGCTCAACGCGCTGACCGACGTGACCGGCATCACGGTGGGTAACGCGCACGACGCCGCGCTGCGCTCGGGCGTGACCGTGATCCGGCTCGGCGCCGGAATGCTGTGCGTCGCCGATGTCGGCGGCGGCGGGCCGGTGACGCGCGAGACGACCTCGGTCTCGGCCGACACGACCTTGCGCGCGGCGCATGCCATCGTCTTCTCGGGCGGCTCGGTCTATGGGCTCGCGTCGGGCGACGCCGTCACGCACGCGTTGGCTGCCGAGGGCGTCGGCTATGTCCCGGTGCCCGGTACGCCGCCGGTGCCAGTGGTGCCGGGGGCGGCGATCTACGATCTCGACAATGGCGGCGACAAGACCGGCGCGGGCATCACGCCCTATCCCGAACTCGCACGGCAGGCGCTGGCCGGCTGCGCGCCGGAGTTTGCCATCGGCTCGGCCGGCGCGGGCCATGGCGCGGTCGCGGGCACCTGGCGTGGCGGGCTCGGCACGGCCTCGCTGAACCTCGGGGACGGGCTCGTGGTTTCGGCGCTGGCCGTCGCCAACCCGGTCGGGTCGCCCCTGATGCCGGACGGGCGGTGCCTTTGGGCGTGGCCTTTCGAAATCGGGGCCGAGTTCGGCGGGCTGCGCCCGGCGCCCGACATGCCGCCGGCCGCCGCGCTGCCCGGCGATCTGAAGGGGTCGGGCACGCTGGCGACGACCCTGGTCGTCGTCGCCGTCTCGGTGCCGCTGGAGCGGGTCGCCCTGAAGCGGGTCGCGGCGATGGCGCAGGACGGGCTGGCACGGGCGGTGCGGCCGATTCACGCGCCGTTTGACGGCGACTCGCTGCTTGCCGTCTGCCCAGACGAGACGGTTGGCGGGCCGGTGACGGTCGACCACAACCGCACGCTGGTGCTCGGCACCGCGGCGGGCGACTGCGTCGCCCGGGCCATCGCGCGTGGCGTCTGGGAGGCGGACGAGGACTGGCCCGAATTCCCCTCGATCCGCACGCAGCTGGGCGGCAAGGGGCGGCGCCGGGCCTCTGCCGCACCGATGTAAGGTATGGGTTAAGGTGCGGGTCCGGGGCGGCCTGCCCCCGGACCCGCAATCGGACGCCCGGCTCAACCGTGCTCGGCTCAGCCGGGGGAGCTTCAGCCGTGGCGGCGACCCCGCACCAGACCGACGATCCACAGCAGCAGGATGGCGCCCAGGATGGCGACGATCAGCGCGCCCCAAAAGCCGCCGGCGCCCAGGCCGAACAGGCTGAATACGAAGGCGCCGAGATAGGCGCCGACCACGCCGACGATCAGGTTCATGAGCAGCCCGTGGTCACGGTTCATCACCTTCTCGGCGATCCAGCCGGCGATAAGCCCGATGAAAAGGAATGCGATCCAGCCGATGCCTTCCATGGTTAGTCCTTTCAAAATTGACAATGCGGCGGAACCAACGCGTCGGCGGCGCAAATCGATCCAAGCGCCCGCGCCGACCCCGGCTGGCGACGCTGTTCGAAGGGCACCTGCTTGAACCGGGATGGTAGCCCACGTTAACTCCTCGTCAATTCCTTTCCCTTTGCGCGAACTCCGTCGCCGCCCTATAAGCGACGGGAATAGAGGCGGACTCGAATCCGCCCGTTCCGGCAGGCAGGACGAGCAGCAATAAAGGCGGAACGCGATGATCGGCGGATTGTTCGGCGTCTTCTCAAACGACATGGCCATCGACCTCGGCACGGCGAACACGCTGGTCTATGTCCGTGGCAAGGGCATCGTGGTGAACGAGCCCTCGGTGGTCGCCTACCAGACCATCAACGGCAAGAAGCAGGTGAAGGCGGTCGGCGAGGACGCCAAGCTGATGCTCGGCCGCACCCCCGGCAGCATCCAGACGATTCGTCCGATGCGCGACGGCGTCATTGCCGACTTCGAAGTCGCCGAGGAGATGATCAAGTACTTCATCCGCAAGGTGCACAAGAGCGCCTTCATGGCCAAGCCCATGGTCGTCGTCTGCGTGCCCTATGGCGCGACGGCGGTCGAGGAGCGGGCGATCCGCGACTCGGTGCTGTCGGCCGGCGCCCGCAAGGCGATCCTGATCCCCGAGCCGATCGCGGCCGCCATCGGCGCCGGCCTGCCGATCACCGAGCCGACCGGCAGCATGGTCGTCGACATCGGCGGCGGCACGACCGAGGTCGCCGTGCTGTCGCTCTCGGACATCGTCTATGCCCGCTCGGTGCGGGTCGGCGGCGACAAGATGGACGAGGCGATCATCAGCCATCTGCGGCGCCAGCACAATTTGCTGATCGGCGAGTTGAGCGCCGAGAAGATCAAGAAGTCGATCGGCACGGCGCGGATGCCCGCCGACGGCATCGGCGAGCGCATGGTGATCCGCGGCCGCGACCTGCTCAACGGCGTGCCCAAGGAGCAGGAGATCACGCAAGGCCAGGTCGCCGAGGCGCTGGCCGAGCCCGTGCAGCAGATCTGCGAGGCGGTGATGGTGGCGCTGGAAGCGACGCCACCGGACCTTGCCGCCGACATCGTCGACAACGGCGTCATGCTGGCCGGCGGCGGGGCGATGCTGATCGACCTCGACCTGACGCTGCGCGAGCAGACGGGCCTCTCCATCTCGGTCGCCGAGGAGCCGCTGCACTGCGTGGCGCTGGGCACCGGCCGGGCGCTCGAGCACATGGACAGGTTGAGCCATGTCATGAAGGTGAGCGCCTGACGCCGAGCGCGGAGGCCCACATATGCCGCGCACTCCGCCCTCGCCGGATCGCGCGCTGACCCGGACGGTGCACCGCATCCTGCTGGGCTTTGTCGTGGTGGTCTGCCTGATCCTGCTGATCCTGTGGCGGACGGACAACCCGCGGCTCGAGCGCGTGCGCATGTCGCTGATCGACCGGGCGGCGCCGTCGATGACGCTGGTCGACGGGCCGATCGCGCTCGGCTGGCACGTCGCGCGCGACTATCGCCAGTTCATCGACGTTTATGACCAGAACCGCGCGCTGCGGCGCGAGATCCAGTCGCTGCGCGGCTGGCGCGAGCGGGCCCGGCTGCTGGAGGAGGAGAACGCGCAACTGCGAGCGCTCAACCATGTCCGGCTGCCGCCGCGCACGACGTTCGTCGCGGGCGACGTGATCGCCGACAGCGGCGGGCCGTTCCGCGAGACGGTGCTGGTCAATGTCGGGCGCAGCGACCAGATCGAGGACGGCGCCGCGGCCGTCGATGGCTCGGGTTTGGTGGGCCGGGTCGTCGGGGTCGGCGAGCGCGCTTCGCGGCTGATGCTGCTGACGGACTATTCGTCGCGGGTGCCCGTGGTGATCCAGCCGGGCGCCAAGCGTGCCATCCTGACGGGCGACGGGACACCGTCACCCAAGCTGGAATTCATCGACGGCAGCGATCGGATGAAGGCTGGCGATCTGGTCGAGACCTCGGGCGATGGCGGCGTATTCCCGCCGGACATTCCGGTCGGCCGGGTCGTCTCGACATCGGGCGGCACTTGGCGCGTGGTGCTGCTGGCCGACTATGCGCGGCTCGAGTTCGTCAGGCTGCTGCGCTACAAGCCCGATACGCGGATCGACCAGCCGGGCGATTTGGTGCTGCCGAACGAGGGGCCGATGGACCGGGGCACGCAGGCGGCCGAGCCGGATCTGGCTGGCACGGCGAGCAACTGATGGCAGACAGCACCCTCGGAGCCGCACGGATCTGGCGCGTGGGCCTGATGTTGATAGCCGGCGTGGTCGCGATCTATATTGAGGCGGCCCCGCTGGGGATCGGGCCAACGGCGCCGCCATCGCCCGACCTGCTGCTGTGCGTCGTCGTCTACTGGGCGGCCAACCGGCCCGGGTCGACGCCTCTGCTGGCAGTGTTCGCCCTGGGCTTGGTGCGCGACCTGATGACGGACGCGCCGGTGGGCGCTGGCGCGTTTTCCCTGGTGCTGGCGGCCGAGGTGATCAAGACGCTTTGGCGACGTCGCACGCGGGGCGGCTTCTTCATGGAGTGGCTGGTGCTGGCGGCGGCGGCGTTCGGCACGGCGGCGCTGATGTGGCTGCTCGTGCTGCTGACGCTGGCGCAGCCGCCTTACCTGGCCGTCATCTTCCACCAGTGCCTCTACACGATCATGGTCTACCCGCTGCTGGCGATGGCCTTCCGCTGGGGCCTGCGCGTGTCGCGGCGGCGCTCGGAGCCGGCCTGATGGCGCGCGGCTTCTTCAGGCGCTCGCCCGTGCCGCCCGGGGCCGAGGAGCCGCTGCCGATCACGCGCCGGGGCTTCGTGCTGCTGGGCGTCCAGCTGGCCGTCGCCGGCACGCTCGCCTGGCGGATGCGCCAGCTGCAGGTGGTGGAGACCGAGCGCTACCGGCTGCTGGCCGAGGAGAACCGCATCAACATGCGGCTGATCGCGCCGGTGCGCGGCCAGCTCTTCGACCGCAACGGCCTGGCCCTGGCGACGAACACGCAGAACTTCCGCGTCGTCATCGTGCGCGAGCAGGCGGGCGACGCCGAGGCGATGCTGGAGAAGCTGGCGCAGCTGATCGACCTGCCCGAATACCAGCGCCGCCGGATCCTCAAGGAGATCATGCAGAAGCCGGCCTTCGTGCCGGTCAGCATCGCCGAGCATCTGACCTGGGAAGATTTCTCTAAGATCAACATCAACATGCCGGCGCTGCCTGGCATCCAGCCGGAAGTCGGCATGTCGCGCACCTATCCGCACGGCTACGAGACGGCGCACGTCATTGGCTATGTCGGCCGGGTCACGCAGCGCGACCTCGACGCCCTGGAGACGCGCGACCCGGTGCTGCAGATCCCCGAGTTCCAGATCGGCAAGACCGGCGTCGAGCAGGCGCTCGAGGGCGAGCTGCGCGGCCAGGCGGGCACGCGGCAGATCGAGGTCAACGCGGGCGGCCGGGTGATCCGCGAGCTCGAGCGCAGCGAAGGGGCCACCGGGCGCGACCTGCACCTGACGCTGGACCTCGGCCTGCAAAAGTTCTGCCACACGCGCCTCGCCGAGGAGAGCGCCGCGGTCGTGCTGATGGACGTGGCCACGGGCGACGTGCTCGCGGCCGCCTCGAACCCCTCCTACGACCCGAACCCCTTCGTGCTCGGCATCTCGCAGAACGCCTATAATGCGTTGCTGAACAACGACCATCGCCCGCTGCATAACAAATGGGTCTCGGGCATGTACCCGCCCGGCTCGACCTTCAAGATGGTGGTGGCGCTGGCGGCGCTCGAGGCGGGCGCGATGAGCCCGAGCGACACCGTCTACTGCCCGGGCCACATGCAGCTCGGCAAGCGGCGCTTCCACTGCTGGCGCAGGGGCGGCCACGGCACGATGAACATGCGCCGCTCGCTCGAGCAGTCCTGCGACGTCTACTACTACGAGACGGCGCGGCGCGTCGGCATCGACAAGATCGCCGAGATGGCGAACCGCCTCGGCCTTGGCGTCGAGCTCGACCTGCCGCTCAGCGCCATGCGCAGCGGGCTGATCCCGACGCAGGCCTGGAAGCGCGCCAACAAGAACGAGGGCTGGCAGCTCGGCGACACGCTGAACTCGGGCATCGGCCAGGGTTTCGTGCTGGCGACCCCGCTGCAGCTGGCCGTCATGGCCGCGCGGATCGCCTCGGGAACCGCCGTGCAGCCGCGCCTGATCCGCGCCCGCGGTGGCCTGCCCGTGGCGGTCCCGCCGCCAGGCGACCTCGGCATCGAGCCAGCGGCATCTGGAGCTCGTCCGGCGGGGCATGTTCGACGTCGTCAATGGCGAGCGCGGCACGGCACGCGGCGCGCGCATCAAGGACGACGACTTCCAGATGTCGGGTAAGACCGGCACCAGCCAGGTGCGCAACATCACCGCCGCCGAGCGGGCCCGCGGCGTCTCCCGCAACGAGGACCTGCCCTGGAACCGGCGCGACCATGCGCTGTTCGTCGCCTTCGCGCCTGCCGAGGCGCCGCGGTTGGCGGTCTCGGTCGTCGTCGAGCATGGCGGCGGCGGCTCGAAGGTGGCGGCGCCGATCGCCAGGGACATCCTGCTGGCGGCGCGCGACACGTTGCTCGGGCCGCAGGTCAGCCCGGCCGGCCAGGGCGCCACCGGCCCGGGCGAAAAGCCGACGGGCCGGGCGTGAGCGCGCTGGCGCAAGCCCCCTTGCGGCTGACCATCCCGCAAAAGCTGCTGCGCCTGAATTTGGCGCTGATCCTGCTGATCTCGACGATCTGCGGTGCCGGGTTCCTGATGCTCTTCTCGGTCGCCGGCGGCTCGCTCGCGCCCTGGGCCGAGCTGCAGATCCCGCGCTTCGGCGTCGGCATGGCGCTGATGCTCGCCGTCGGCCTCGTGGACATCAAGCTCTGGCGCTGGTGCTCGCCCATCGCCTATGCGGTCGCGATGCTGCTGCTGGTTGCGGTCGAGTTCATCGGCCAGACGGGCATGGGCGCGACACGCTGGCTGGACCTCGGGCCGATCCAGGTCCAGCCGTCCGAGCTGATGAAGATCGCCTTGGTGATGGCGCTGGCGCACTACTATTCGGCGCTCGACCGGCGGCGGGTCAGTCATCCGCTCTGGATGCTGCCGCCGCTGATGCTGATCGGGGTGCCGACCTTCCTGGTGCTGCATCAGCCCGATCTCGGCACTGCGGTGCTGCTCTGCGCCGGCGGCGCAGCGGTGATGTTCCTGGCGGGCGTCAGCTGGTGGTATTTCGGCACGGCGGCGGCGCTGGCCGCCACGACCGTCTACGTCGTCGTCGCGACGCACCACACCGAATACCAGTTCCTGAAGGAGTACCAGTACAAGCGGATCGAGACGTTCCTGAACCCCGAATCGGACCCGCTCGGCGCCGGCTATCACATCACCCAGTCGAAGATCGCCATGGGCTCGGGCGGGCTGTCGGGCCGCGGCTTCATGCAAGGCACCCAGAGCCGGCTGAACTTTCTGCCGGAGAAGCACACAGACTTCATCTTCACGACGCTGTCGGAGGAGTTCGGCTTCGTGGGCTCGGTGTCGCTTCTCTCGCTCTACGCGCTGATCATCATCTTCTGCTTCGCCTCGATGGCGCGTAACCGCGACCGGTTCGGGGCGCTGCTGACGGGCGGGATCGCCACGACGTTCTTCTGCCTCTGGTCGGTCAACATGGCCATGGTGATGGGGCTGATCCCGGTGGTCGGCGTGCCGCTGCCGCTGGTCAGCTATGGCGGCACGGCGCTGATGGTGCTGCTGCTGTCGTTCGGCCTGATCCAGAGCGCCCACGTGCACCGGCCATGACCGGAACCGAGGCCACCACCGGCCAGGCGCGGATGATCGGCGTCGTGCTGCCGCCCGACGAGCAGGCCGTTTTCCCGCAGGCGCTGGAGGCGGCGGTCGAGCGCTCGGGCCGGCCGCTGCGAGTAGAGCAGGACCCCGCGCCGGGCGAGGTCGACTACCTGGTCTGGAACGTCGACAGCGGCGTGACGGAGTTTGGGGCCTTCACCCGGCTGCGCGCGATCCTCAACACCTGGGCGGGGGTCGAGGGGGTGGTCGGGCGCGTGCGCTGGCCGGCGCATGTGCCGCTGGTGCGCATGGTCGAGCCGGGCATGAACGAGGGCATGGCCGAGTACTTCGCCGCCCATGCGCTGCGCTATCACCTCGACATCGACCGGGCGCTGGCGCAATCGGCCGAGGGCCGCTGGCAGAAGTGGGAGCCGCGGCTCGCCCGCGACCGGACCGTCGGCATCCTGGGCCTGGGGGCGCTCGGGACCGCGGTGGCCGCGACCCTGCGGGGCTTGGGGTTCCGCCTGGTCGGCTGGTCGCGGTCGGCCAAGGAGCTGCCGGGCGTCGATTGCCTGCATGGCGACGCGGGCTTGCGCGAACTGCTCGGCCGCGCCGAAATTCTGGTGCTGGTCCTGCCGCTGACGCAAGCGACCGAGAACCTGCTGAACGCCGAGACCCTGGCGCTGTTGCCTCAGGGCGCCTGCCTGATCAATGCCGGGCGCGGCGCGCTGATCGACGAGTCCGCCCTGCTGACGGCGCTGGCGAGCCAGCAGGTGCGCCACGCGACGCTCGACGTCTTCCGCACCGAGCCGCTGCCGGAGGACCATCCCTTCTGGCGTCACCCAAGCATCACGGTGACGCCGCACATCGCGGCGATCACGCGGCCGGCCACGGCCGCCGAGGCCATCGTCGCGCAGATCGGCCGAGACCTCGACGGCCTTGCTTTCCAGCATGTTGTGGATGCCGCCCGCGGGTACTAGGTTTGCGGGCGCTTCCTGCGGGGCGGTGTCCCGCGGTGCGTTTCCCCACGGGGCGGAGTGACTATGGCAAACGGCCCGAAGATCGCCCCCCCGCAGCGGCGGGCACCGCGGCCGCGCCCCGGGCTCGCCACCGCACTGAGGACGAATTTCCTGACCGGGCTGGTCGTCGTCGCCCCGGTGCTCATCACCTTCTACATCATCTGGGGCATCGTCAATTTTGTCGACGCGCAGATCGTGCCCCTGGTGCCGAGCGTCTACAATCCGCGGACCTATTTCCAGTACGACCTGCCGGGCTTCGGGCTGTTTATCTTCATCGTCTTCACGACGGTCATCGGCTATTTCACCAAGAACCTGTTCGGGCGCCAGATCGTCAGGGCCTTCGAGGGCTGGGTCGACCGGATGCCGGTGGTCCGCTCGATCTACAACGCGCTGAAGCAGATCGTCGAGACGATCCTCAGCCAGTCGCAATCCTCCTTCCAGAAGGCATGCCTGATCGAGTACCCGCGCCGTGGCCTGTGGTCGATCGCCTTCGTCGCCACCAGGACGACGGGCGAGATCCCGCGCCGCGCCGGCCAGCAGGAGCTGATCAGCGTCTTCCTGCCCTCGACGCCGAACCCGACGACGGGCTTCCTGCTGTTCGTGCCCGCCGAGGACGTCGTGCTGCTCGACATGACGCTGGAAGAGGCCGCGAAGATGGTCATCTCGGCCGGCCTGGTCGTGCCCGCGACCAGGGAGGAGATCGAGGCCGCCGCGCGGCGCGAGCGCGCCCGCAAGCAGGCGCTGGCCGCCGCCGCGGCCCCCAAGCCCTGACGCCGGGCGTGCTCGCGGCCTTCGCCACCGGCTTCGGCACCGGGTTCACGCTGATCCTGGCCATCGGCGCGCAGAACGCGTTCGTGCTGCGCCAGGGCCTGATGCGGCTGCATGTCTTCGCGATCTGCCTGGTCTGCGCGCTGTCGGACGCCGTGCTGATCGCTGCCGGGGTGGCCGGCATGGGCACGATCGCGAGCATGGCGCCCTGGCTGCTCGACGCGCTCACCTGGGGTGGCGCCGTGTTTCTGTTTGTCTACGGCGCGCTCTCGCTGCGCCGAGCGCTCCGTCCCGGCGCGCTCCGGGCGGCGGCATCGGGCGCCACCTCCCGGGGCCGGGCGCTCGCCACTGCGCTCGCCTTCACCTGGCTGAACCCTCATGTCTATCTGGATACGGTTGCCCTGATCGGCGCGGTCTCGACCCAGTTCGCCGGGCGGCCGCTCAAGGCCGCCTTCGCCGCGGGTGCGATGACGGCCAGCTTCGTCTTCTTTTTCGGGCTCGGCTATGGCGCGCGGCTGCTCGCGCCCGTGTTCGAGCGGCCGCGCGCCTGGGCGGTGCTGGACACCGCCATTGCGCTCGTCATGTGGTCGATCGCGGTCTCGCTGGTTCTCGCCTGAACGGCTCGGGACGCTCGTAGAGCGCGGCCACGTCCTCGTCGCGCGAATCGTCAACGTCGAAGATGCCGCGATCGACACTCTCCATCGCCCGCAGCACCGCCGAAATCTTGATCCATGTACTCACGGAACGGGTCAGCGAACTTGTACATCGGCTTACCTCCTTGCTGCGACTTTCTGCCGCTGACGCAAGGTTCGCTCGCCCCGCCGTTTGATTCTGTGAATCTTCTCACAACTTGCACGATCCGCAAGCGATCGGAGATTGCATCGGACTGCCGCCCTTGAGACGCCTGCCGAGCCACTCTTTGCTCGCCTGCTTTGCGAGAAGAACAAATCATGAGAGATCAATGATCTCAAGCTGTTGGCTTGCTTGCACGCGTGCAAGCGCCGCACGCGCTATCCTGCGGGCCCGTGCCACCAGAGGGCGGGGCCCGCCCACCAGCCCCACCAGCCATAAAGGTTGCCCTCGTCCGGATGGCCGAGCTCCTTGCTCGAAACGATGCGGTCCTGAGGCAGCACGCCGAAGGGAATCACATAGACGCCCGCGCTGAGGACGCGGTCGAGCGCGCGCACCGCGGCCTGGAAGTCGGCCGGTTCGTCCGATGCCAGGATCGCCTCGATTGCTGCGTCGACCGCGGGGTCGGCCACGCCCATATAGTTGCGCGTGCCGGGCGTCTCTCGCCCGCCCGAACCGAAATAGAGCCGCTGCTCGGTGCCGGGGCTCAGCGACATGGCCCAGCGGTTGACGATCATGTCGTAGTCGTAATCGGCGCGCCTGGTGGTGTACTGCGCCTCGTCGACGAGGCGCACGCTGACCGGCACGCCGATCCGCGCGAGCGAGTCGCGCCAGAGGCTGGCGAGCGTCTCGTCGCGGGTGCTGACGACCAGGATCTCGAAGGCGAGCGGCGCGCCTTCGGCGTTCCGGCGGACGCCGTCGGAACCGATGGGCCAGCCGGCCTGGTCCAGCAGCGCGCCGGCACGGCGCAGATTGCGGCGGTCGCGGCCCGAGCCGTCGCTTGCCGGCGGGCGCCAGCCATCCTGAAGCGTGCCGTCCGGCAGCGAGCCGGTGAAGGGCAGCAGGATCTCGCGTTCGCGCCCCTCGGCAGGGCCCTCGAAGCCCAGCGGCGAGTTGTCGAAATAGCTCTCGATCCGGTCATAGCCGCCGCGGAACAGCCGACTGTTGATCCACTCCCAGTCGAAGCTCAGGGCCAGGGCCTCGCGCACGCGGCGGTCGGCGAAGATCGGCCGGCGCGTGTTGAAGACAAAGCCCTCCATCCCGGTCGGCCGCTGGTGCGCGATCTCCGAGCGCTGCAGCGCACCCTTGTCGACCGCCGCGAAGCCATAGCCCTCGGCCCAGCGCACCGGATCGTAATCGGCGAAGATCGAGATGCCGCCGCCCTTCACCGCCTCCCACAGCGCGTCCTCGTTGCGAAAATATTCAAAGCGGATCCGGTCGAAGTTGTTCAGCCCGCGGTTGACGGGCAGATCGCGGCCCCACCAATTCTCGTCGCGCCGGAACTCGATGAAGCGGCCGGGCTCGTAGGTATCGATCACATACGGCCCCGAGCCGATCAGCGGCTCGGTTGCTGCGCTTGCGAAGTCCTTGCCATGCCATTGCCCCTTCTGCAGCACGGGGCGCAGGCCCAGGAGCAGCGGCAGCTCGCGATTCGATTCGGCGAAATCGATTCGCAGCGAACGGGGACCGGTCTGGCGAACGTCCTTCACCCCACCCCATGCGTTTCGATAGCGCGGGTGCCCCTGGAGGCCGAGCGTCTCGAAGGACCAGATGACGTCCTCGACCGTGACAGGCGCGCCATCCGAGAACCGCGCATCTGGCCTCAGCGTGAACTCGACCCAACTCCGGTCGGGCGGCGTCTCGACCAATTCGGCGAGCTGGCCATAGAGCGTGAACGGCTCGTCAAAGCTGCGGGCCATCAGCGATTCGACGGTCAGCACCTGGATTGGCCATGGCGCATTTCCCTTCAATATATAAGGATTCAGGCTGTCGAACCCGCCGGTCTCGCCCAGGACGAGGCGCCCTCCCCGGGGCGCGTCTGGGTCGGCATAGGGCAGGCTCTGGAAGCCGGGGGGCAGCGCCGGCTCGCCATACATGGCGATGCCGTGCGCCGGTTCCGCCAAACTCTGAAGAGGGCCGGCGCAAACCATTGCCCCGAGGCCGAAAAGTGCCGCCAGCCGCGTTCGGCGGCGGCTCGCGCGCAGCCGCGCGAAAAGCCTCTTGTCGAGGCCGCGAGAATTTCGTAGGTTATCCCCACTGCTCGATAGGTTTCTTGCCTGTATGAAACCTGCCTCAACACCTAATGCGCTCCCTTCGGGGAGCGCTTTTTTTTGCGCTTGCACAGAAGCTTGCGAGGGACGGTTAACGTTAACAAGGCTCGCCCAATACATTCGCGCGGTGGCCTTTCGGTTGCCTGGCGTGCGGCGGTCTCGCGACGGCGTGATCACCGGTCCGCGCGCGCACCTAAGCCGCGAACGCCTGGAAAGCAAAGCTCGATCGCCGAGCCGATGGTCGTGCCGCGACGAGACGGATGCTCAAGCCATCTGCCCTTTTGCCCGGACTGCCTCTGCACTAGGTTTGATCGCATGATCAGGCTCGACATCATCTCCGACCCCATCTGCCCCTGGTGCTACATCGGCAAGGCGCAGCTCGACCGCGCCATAGCCGAGGCGGGGGCGAACCCGTTCAACATCAACTGGCGCATCTTCCAGCTGAACCCGGATATGCCGCCCGGGGGAATGGATCGGCGCCGCTATCTCGAGGACAAGTTCGGCGGTCCGGAGCGGGCGGCGCGAGATCTATACCCGGATCGAGGCGGCCGCCGCCGCGGCCGGGATCGAGATACACTTCGACCGGATCAAGAGGACGCCCAACACCATGAACGCGCACCGGCTGATCCGATGGTCGGGGACGACGGGGAACCAGTCGACGCTGGTCGATCTGCTGTTCCGGCGATATTTCGTCGACGGCGCCGACATTTCGGACCATGCGGTGCTGCTCGACGCCGCGGAGGCCGTCGGCATGGAGCGGGACGTCGTCGAGCGGCTGCTCTCGGGTGGTGCGGACCTCGACCTGCTGCGCGAGGAAGAGGACGCCGGGCGGCGCATGGGCGTGAACGGCGTCCCCTGCTTCATCGTCGGCGGGCGCTATGTGCTGCAGGGCGCCCAGCCGGCCGAAACATGGACGCAGGCGATCCGCGAGCTGATGGCTGCGCAGGAAAAGTCTGGCGAATCGACCATCTGAGCCGTGCATCTGGGCCGGTCATATGGGCCGGGCGGTCG
This sequence comes from uncultured Alphaproteobacteria bacterium, assembly GCA_963822985.1. Classification (GTDB taxonomy): domain Bacteria; phylum Pseudomonadota; class Alphaproteobacteria; order Rhodobacterales; family Rhodobacteraceae; genus Thermohalobaculum. The sequence goes on from CAWGJU010000013.1 coordinate 310,171, forward strand.
TGACGGCCGCCCCCTACGGTTTTAGTCGGCTGGAATTGGCGACCTGCCTTCCGCTGTCAAAGATGCCACGCCCGCGCTAACGTATGGCGGGTGTTCCTCGGCTTTCTCAGGCGGCCTTCAGGCGCTCGCGGCCGTGCGGGGCGGCGAAGTCGATCAGCGGCCCCTTGGGCACTATCCCGTGCGGATTCACCGTCTCGTGGCTGGCATGGTAGTGGAACTTGATGTGGTCGAAGTGCACCGTCTCGGCAACGCCGGGGGATTGGTAGAGCTCGCGGGCATAGGGCCAGAGGTGAGGGTAGTCCACCAACCGCCTGATATTGCACTTGAAATGCCCGACATAGACGGGATCGAAGCGGGCCAGCGTGGTGAACAGGCGCCAATCCGCCTCGGTGGCCCCGTCGCCCGCCAAATAGCGCTGGCGTGACAGGCGCCGGTCCAGCCGGTCGAGCTCGTCGAAGAGCGCCGTGACCGCCTCGTCATAGGCCTCTTGCGTCGTCGCAAAGCCGGCCTTGTAGACGCCGTTGTTGACGTTGTCGTAGACGGCCGCGTTCACTGCATCGATCTCGTCGCGCACCGGCGCGGGGTAGAAGTCCGCTCCATTGCCGGTGATCTCGTCGAAGGCGCTGTTCAGCATCCGGATGATCTCGGCGGATTCGTTCGAGACGATCGTCTGCCGCTGCTTGTCCCAGAGCACGGGGACCGTGACCCTGGTCGTCGCCTGCGGGTCCGAGGCCTGGTAGATTTCGCGCAGGAAGCGCTTGCCCATCAGCCGGTCGCCGGTCGCGCCGGGGAAGTCAGTGGCGAAGGTCCAGCCGTCGCCCTTCATCAGCGGATGCACAACGCTGACGTCGATATGGTCCTCCAGCCCCGTCAGCTTGCGGAAGATCAGCGTCCGGTGCGCCCAGGGGCAGGCATAGGAGACATAGAGGTGGTAGCGGCCGCTCTCGGCCGGGAAGCCGCCCTCGCCCGAAAGGCCCCGCGAGCCGTCCGGGGTGACCCAGTTCCGGTAGGACGATTGCTGGCGCTCGAACCTGCCGCCCGAGCTCTTGGTGTCGTACCAGCGGTCATGCCACTCGCCGTCGATCAGCAGGCCCATCACACTCTCCCGTTTGGCTCGCATCTTTCGTCCATGGCGCGGCCCGCGCCACGCGCAGCGAGAAGGTGGTCCTGCCGCGCGACGAGAAAACCGCCGGGATGCGGGAAGGTTCGTTGCGCCGGGCGCAAAATGCGCTCGGATCAGGGCAACTGCCACCGGTAGGCAGCATGGCACAGCGTAGGGTGGCTGCCAATCTCGCCGCTGCGAACGGCATCGGGGCGGGGCCGGCCACTGCTCGGCCGAAAACGAGCATCGATGGACGGCATTTGGCGGCGGATGTAATGTTTAGGATGGCTTATTTCGGCCGTGCCACACCTATATGGCAGTCTGAAGCTTGCAGTGGCGGCACCCGATCGGGAGAGGAACGAGACGCTTGCGCTGGTCCGTCAAAATCGCCCGTATCGGCGGAACGTCGCTCTACATTCACGTGACGTTCTTTCTGCTGATTGCCTGGATCGCCTTTGCCGGCTACGAGGCGGGCGGAGCGTCCGCGGCCGTCGGCGGCGTCGTCTTCGTGATGCTGGTCTTCCTTTGCGTCGTCCTGCACGAATACGGCCATGTCGGCGCCGCGGCGCATTACGGGATCAGGACGCCCAGCATCACCCTGCTGCCGATCGGCGGCCTTGCGAGCCTCGAGCGGATGCCGGACCGTCCGGGGCAGGAACTGGTCGTCGCGCTGGCCGGGCCGCTCGTCAATGTGGCGATCGTCGCCGTGCTGCTCCTGGTCCTTGGCGTGCGGCCGGACTTCGCCGGGCTCGAGGGGCTGGGGAACGGTCGGCCAAACTATGGCGACGGCGACCTGCTGGTCAGCCTGCTCTTCGTCAACCTGATGATCGTGGCCTTCAATCTGATCCCGGCCTTTCCGCTGGACGGCGGCCGGGTGCTGCGCGCGCTGCTCTCGATGCGGTTCGACCGGGCGCGGGCGACCAAGATCGCGGCGCGGATCGGGCAGGCCTTTGCCGTGATCTTCGCGATCGTCGGCCTGAGCGGCGGCAACATCTTCCTGCTGCTGATCGCCATCTTCCTGTTCTTCGCCGCCGAGGCCGAGGCCGGCCAGGAGCAGATGCGCGCCTCGTTCAGCGGCTATCGGGCGCGCGACGCCATGATCACGCGCTATGAGAGCCTGGCGCCCGATGCAACGGCCGAGGATGCCGGCCGGCTGCTGCTGCAGACGACGCAGCAGGAGTTCCCGGTGATCGCGCCGGACGGGCGGCTGGTCGGCATGGTAACGCGGCGCGACCTTGTCGAGGCGATGCGCCGATCGGGCTCGGGCACGCCGGTCAGCGCGTTCATGGTGGCCGACCTGCAGGTGGTGCCCGAGGACGAGCCGCTCGAGGCCGTGATGGCGAAGATGGCCAAGAGCGCCACGCGCGCGGTCGCCGTCATCAACCGCGCGCGTGGCTTCGTCGGGTACATCAACGCCGAGAATGCGTCCGAGCTCTACATGTTGACGGCGGCTTCGCGTAACGGCGGCGGCTGACGAGACGCGGCCGACAGGGACCCGGGCGGCCTCGGCCGGGCTTGTCGCGATCGTCGATTGCAGCCAAGGTCTTTCGACCGCCAAGGTTGAACGCGCGGCGGCGAGACGAGGCGATCGTGGGCGTGGGTGTGGACACGGCGGCGGCTTGTGCGACATGCGGCGAACGGACGCCGGTCGGGGCACGCTTCTGTCCGTCCTGCGGCACGCGGTTGGCCGAGCACCAGGCGCTGCGGGCCGACGAGGCGGGCGAGTACCGCCAGATAACCGTCGTGTTCTGCGACGTGGTCGGCTCGACCGCGCTATCGGCGCGGCTCGACCCCGAGGATCTGCGCGAGGTCCTGCGCCGCTACCAGACGGTCTGCGCCGAGGCCGTCGACCGGCGCGGCGGCATGGTCGCGCAGTTCCTGGGCGACGGCATCATGGCCTATTTCGGCTATCCGCGCGCTTTCGAGGATGCGGCCGCACGCGCCGCCGATACGGCGCTGGAAATCGTCGAGCGGATCGGCGCGCTGAGCCAAGAGGTGACGGCCGAGCACGGCGTCGACTTCTCGATCCGGATCGGCATGCACACGGGGCGCGTGCTGATGGGCCAGATGGGTCACGGGACGGCGCGCGAGCCGCATGCAGTGACCGGGGTCGTGCCCAACCTCGCCGCCCGGCTGGAAGGCCAGGCGCCGCCGAACGGCATCGTCCTGTCCGCCGCGACGCACGGCTTCATCGACGGCTCGCATCTGCTCGAACGGATCGGCCCGGTCGAGATCCGCGGCGTGCCCGAGCCGGTCGAGATCTTCCGGCTGGTCGGCCGGATGCCGGCGCTCGGCGTCCTGCCGTCCGCCGAGGTCGCGCTCGTCGGCCGCGAGCGCGACCTCGCGCTGCTGCACGAGGCCTGGGCCAGGGTCTCGGCGGGCGAGAGCGTGCGCGTCTCGGTCACGGCCGAGCCTGGCACCGGCAAGTCCGTGCTCGCCACCAGCTTCATGACCGCGGCCGGCATCGACCGCGAGGCGATGCTGGAGTTCGCCGGGATGATCGCGACCCGGCACGCGCCCTTCGCAACGATGCGCGACGCGCTCGGCCGCTGGCTCGAGGCGCCGGGCGCGCTCGGCCCGCGCGAGCGCTTGGCCGGATGGCTGGGCGTGGCGCCGGAGGCCGAGCGGCACGCTGCGCTGCTGCTCCGGCTGTGGCGGGGGGATGTCGAGACGGATCGCGACGGCCGCGAGGCGATCTTCGCGGCCGCCGCTGCGCTCCTCTCGGCCTTTGGCGAGCCGCTGCTGATCGTCATCGACGACGCGCACTGGGTCGACGCCTCGACGCTCGAGCTGATAGACCATTTCTTCGAGGCGCGGCGGGTGCGCTGTCTGCTGATCGTGCTGTCGCGCCCCGGCCTCGAGATGATCTGGAGCGAGCCCGAGGAGGTCTCGCTGACGCTCGGCGGCCTCGACGAGGTCGCCTGCGCGCGGCTGATCGAGGCGGTCGCAGGCGCGCCGGTCGAACCGGCCCTGGCGCGGCGGATCCATGACGGGACGAGCGGCCTTCCACTTTACGTCGAGGAGTTGACGCGGACGATGGTCGCCTCGGGCCAGGTGCGCGAGGAGCGCGGGATCTTCCGCGCCGTCGACCTGACGCACGAAGCGCCGACGCCGACATCGCTGCTCGACCTGATCATGGCGCGGCTCGACATGCTGGGGCCCGCCAAGCTGATCGCGCAGATCGGCGCCGTCTTCGGCCGCAGCTTCGAGCTTGCCGCCCTCGTCGCGGTCAGCGGCAAGCCGCGCGAGGAGGTGGAGGTGGCGGTCGCGGCGCTGCTGTCCGCCGGCATCCTGGCGGGCGCGCCCGGGGGGCGGCTCGGCTTTCGCCATGCGCTGTTCCAGACGGCGGCCTATGAAAGCCTGGTGCGCCGCGCCAAGCGGCTCTGGCACGAGCGCTATCTCGACTGGCTCGAGCGCGACCCGGACCGGATGGCGGGGACGCGGCCCGAGACGGTCGGCTTTCACCTCGAGCGCTGCGGGCGCTTGCGCGAGGCGGCCGAGCGTTTCCTCGAGGCGGGGCTGGCGGCCAACCGCAGCTCGGCGAGCCTCGAGGCCTCGGCGCACTTCCGCAAGAGCGCCGACCTTCTGGCCGGCTTCCCCAGCGAGGGCCGGGCCGGGGCGGACCTGGCGACGCTGCGGCTGCGCGTGGCCGTGCTGCTTGCGAGCGCGCTGCTCTCGGCCCGCGGGCCGGGGGCGCCGGCGACGCGGGCCGCCTACGAGGCGGCGGTCGAGCTGGCCGAGGCGACGGCCGAATCCGAGTGGCACTTCCCGGCCTATTGGGGCTGGTGGCGTGTCTCGGACAGCTTCGCCACCATGGCCAGGCGGGCCCGGCGCCTGCTGGCCGTCTCCGACCGCATGCGCGGCCAGGAGTTCAAGCTGCAGGCCAAGCACTGCGTCTGGGCGACCGCCTTCCAGATGGGCGAGCTGGAGGAGTCGATCGCCAACGCCCGCGAGGGGCTGGCGCTCTACGATGCCGGCCGGTTCGAGGCGCTCGGCACGCTTTATGGCGGGCACGACTGCAAGGTCTGCGCACTGGGCGAGATCGCGCTGGCCGACTGGCTGCGGGGCGCTGGCGACGCCGCCGTCGTCCGCCTCGAGGCGGCGATCGAGCATGCCGAGCGGCTGGACCATCTCGGCAGCGTGCTGCACGCACTCGACATCGCGGTGATGCTGCACCACTATCGCCGGGCGGGGAAGGACGTCGCGGCGGTGGCCCGGCGCCTGATGGCGCTGGCGGACGAGCACGATCTCGAGGACTATTGCGCCAAGGCCGAGATTTTTCTCGGCTGGGTCGAGATCGACGCCGGGCGGACCGCCGAGGGGCTGGCGCGCCTGAACCGCGGCTTTGCGGTGATGCAGGAGATCGGCACGCCCGAGGATTTTCCGGTGTACCAGTGCATGCGCTCGGAGGCGCTGCGGGCCCAGGGCGACCCTGACGCCGCGCTGCGGGTCCTGGCCGAGGGGCGCTCGATCATCGCGGCGCAGGGGGTAAACTACTGGGGGGCCGAGATCGCGAGGCACGAGGCAGAGGCCGAGATGGCGCGCCAGCGCCCCGATGCGGGCTTCGTCGCGGCTAGGCTGGCCGAGGCGCACGCGGCCGCAGTCGCCCAGCGTGCGCTGATGCTGGAGCTGCGCGCGCGCATGAGCGCGCTTCGCTGGGTGCAGCGGCGGGGCGCGCCCGGAGCGGCGCGGCTGGCGCTGGCCGAGACGCTTGAGCGCTTTGCGCCAGGCACGCGCGGGCGCGACCTCGACGAGGCGAGGGCCATGCTGAGCGGGCCGAGCCCGTGACCAAGGCCTGGCGCCAGGGCGGGCGGCGCGCCTGCCCGCCGGCGGAGAGCTGGGCGCGGCTGCGCCCGCTGCTGCCCGTCTTCGGCATCGCGCGTGTCGGCGGCATCACCGGGCTCGACCGGATCGGCATTCCCGTCTTCACCGCCTGCCGGCCGAACTCGCGCTCGCTCTCGGTCTTCCAAGGCAAGGGGCTGACGGCCGACGCTGCCCGCGTCTCGGCGGCGATGGAGGCCTGTGAGACCTGGTGCGCCGAGACGGTGGACCGGCCGCTGAGGCTGGCCAGCATCGACGAGCTGCGATTCTCGCACCCGCTGGTCGATCTCGACCGCCTGCCGCTGGCGTGCATCGAGGGCGTCGACCCGCAGCTGCCGTTCCTGTGGATCGAGGGCGAGGAGCTGATGGGCGGCGAGGCGCGCTGGCTGCCCTTCGAGCTGGTGCATGCCAACTACGCGCTGCCCGAGCCCGCGCATTCCGGCGCCTTCGCGGCGACGACGAACGGGCTCGCCTCGGGCAACACGCGCGACGAGGCGGTGCTGCACGGGCTGATGGAGGTGATCGAGCGGGACGCCATCACGCTGTGGAAGCTGGGGCCCGGGGCCTGGGGCAACCGCACGGCGGTGCGGCTCGACACGGTCGAGGACCCGGCCTGCCGCTGGCTGCTCGACCGTTTCGCCGCGGCCGGCATCGAGGTGGCGGCCTGGGACGTCAGCTCGGACCTCGGCGTGCCTGCCTTCGTCGCGCTGATTCGCGATGCGCTTGGCGAGACCGGCGCGGCCGAGCTTGGCGGCGGCGCCCATCCCGCGCCGGAGGTGGCGCTCGCCCGCGCGCTGACCGAGGCGGCGCAGGCGCGCGCGACTTTCATCGCAGGCGCGCGCGAGGACATCCCCGACGCCGACTATGCGCCCGAGGCGCTGGCCGACCGGCATGCAATGGCCGCGGGCCTGTTCGCGGGCCTCGTCCCGGAGCGGGACTTCCGCGGCATCGCGAGCGTCGAGACGCCGAGCTTTGCCGGCGACATCGCCGCGACGCTGGCGGGGCTGCGGCGCGCCGGCATCAAGGAGGCAATCGCCATCGACCTGACCAAGCCCGCCTTGCCCTTCGCGGTGGTCCGCGTCGTCGTGCCTGGCCTCGAGGCGGCACTGGAAGGGCCGGCATCGGCCTATGTTCCCGGCGCGCGGGCCGCGGCGCTGCTGCGCCAGGAGGCGGCGGAGTGAACGCGAACGGCGTCGATCTTACGTCCTGCGACCGCGAGCCCATCCATCTGATCGGCGCGATCCAGCCGCACGGCGCGCTGATCGCGGCCGAGGGCCCGGAGGGGCGCATCCGCTATGCCAGCGCCAACACCGGCGCGCTGCTCGGCATCGCGCCGGACGAGCTGCTCGGCATGACCCTTGCCGACCTGCTGCCCCGCAGCGATCTCGACGCGCTGATGCGCCGCCACCTGCAGCCGCATCGCCCGGAGCTGTTCAAATCCGTCGTCCTCGACGTCGCACCGCCCGGCGCCGCGCCCCGCAGGCTGGAATGCCTGCCGCACGGCAATGACGGAACCACCATCCTCGAATTTGTCGAGGCCGAGTCGGTCGCCCCGGATCCCTGGCAGGAGGGCGACCTGCGCCAGCGGATCATCGCCGAGCTGGTCAGGCCAGGCACGCTGCCCGAGCTGGCGCAGCTCAGCGCCGAGATCCTGCGCGAGGTCACCGGCTTCGACCGCGTGATGATCTACCGCTTCGCCGAGGACAAGCATGGCGAGGTCATCGCCGAGAGCACCGTCCGCCCGGACAGTTTCCTCGGCCTGCACTACCCCGCCTCGGACATCCCGGACCCGGCGCGGCGGCACTTCGTCCTGAACGCCGTCCGCACCATCGTCGACATCAAGGCGCCGGCGGTGCCGATCTGCGCCGAACCCGGGCAGGCGCCGCTCGACCTGACGTTCTCGAAGCTGCGCGCGGTGGCGCCGGTGCACATCGAGTATCTCGGCAACATGGGCGTGGGCGCCTCGATGTCGATCTCGCTCGTCACCGACAGCGAGCTCTGGGGGCTGGTCGCCTGCCACCATTACGGCCCGCGCCGGATCTCGCTGGCGCGGCTGCAGTTCTCCGAGCTGCTCGGCGGCACGATCTCGGCCCTGCTGCAGGGGATCGCCGACAGGACGCAGCTGAGGCGCAGCATTCGGGCCGAGAAGGTCGCCTTTGCGCTGGAAAAACAGGGTCGGCAGGGCACCCCGCTGGCCGAGGTCGTCGAGCACTGGTGCGCCCAGCTGATGGAATTGCTGGACGCGCAGGGCATCGTCTTCAGGCAAGCCGGCGCGCATCGTCGAGTTCGGCGCCGTCCCGAGGCCGCGGCTGCGCTATGCGCCGCTGCGCGCCCAGCTGAGCGAGGGGGTCGCGGTCACGGACCAGCTGTCCTCGATCATCGCCATGGATGACGCGGAATGGCACGTTGCCGCGGGTGCGGCCTATCTGGAGCTGTCCGAGGACGGCGCGGATTACCTCGTTCTCGTGCGCGAGCATTACGAGCACACGATCAAATGGGCCGGCCGGCCCGACAAGCTCGAGCGGCGCACGGTCGACGGCACGACCCGCCTCAGCCCGCGCGGCTCGTTCGCGCTCTGGCGCGAGGAGCGGATCGGCCGCTCCCGACCCTTCGACTCGACCGACCGCGAGGCACTGCGAATTATCAGGCGCGCGCTTTTCGCGCTCAACAGCCTCGAGCGGGAGCGGGCGGCCGTGCGCGCCCGCAACGAGGCCGAGGCCGAGGAGGCGCGGCTGCGGCTCGCGCTGCTCGACGCGGCGCGGCGCACCTCCATGGGCGAGCTTGCCTCGGCGCTGGCGCACGAGCTGAACCAGCCGCTCTCGGCCGTCACGAACTATGTGAACGCCTGCCGGCAGGAGTTGCGCAATTTGGGCGTCTCGGTGCCCGAGGACATGCACGAGCTGATGCGCGATGCGGTCGACGAGGCCTCGCGCGCCGCCGACCTCGTGAAGCGCCTGCGCGCCTTCATCGCCGGCGGAATGTTGACGCCCGAGCGGATCGACCTGCACGCGACGATCATCCAGGCGGTGGATCTCGCCATGATGGCGAGCGATGCCGACCGTCCGCGAACGATCTATGCCTTTGCGACTGACCTGCCGGCGATCTGGGCCGACCCGGTTCAGATCGGTCAGGTCGTGCTGAACCTTGCCCTGAACGCCGTGGCTGCCATGCGCGGGAGCAAAGACCCCGTCCTGACGATCGCGACCCGGCTCGACGGGGCATCGGTGGTCGCGTCGGTCCGGGATACCGGACACGGCATCGCCCCGGATGTGCGCGAGACGCTGTTCGAGCCCTTCCACAGCTCGACGACCAGCGGGATGGGCATCGGCCTGTCGCTCTGCCGCTCGATCGTCGAGGCGCATGGCGGGCGGATCTGGGCGGAGGAGCCGGCGCAGGGGGCCGAGATCGTCTTCTCGCTGCCGATCAACAGGGTGGGCGATGCGGGCTGAAGATTTCCTGATCTATGTGGTCGAGGACGATCCGCCGGTGCTGCGGTCGCTGTCGATGCTGCTGCGGTCACACGGCTTCTCGGTCGAGCCCTGCAGCTCGGCCGAGGCGTTTCTCGCGCGCTTCGACCCGGAGCGGCGGGCCTGCCTGCTGCTCGACCTGCGCATGCCCGGCATGGGCGGCCTGGAACTGCACGACCGGCTGGTCGCCGAAGGCTCGCGCCTGCCGGTCATCATCCTGACCGGACATGGCGATGTCCCGGCCGCGGTCAGGGCGATGAAGATGGGCGCGATCGACTTCATCGAGAAGCCGGCCAAGGAGCAGCATCTCCTCCAGTCCATCGAGGAGGCGCGCGCCGTCCTGACGAACCGGCCGCGCCGGACCGTGCCGCGCGAGGTGGTGGCCGAGCGCCTCGCCAGGCTGACGGCGCGCGAGCGCGAGGTGCTCGACCACTTGGTGCTCGGCCGGCTGAACAAGGAGATCGCGGTGGCGCTCGGGATCTCGCAGCGCACGGTCGAGATCCACCGCTCGCGCATCCGCGAGAAAATGGAGGCGCGCGGCATCTCGGACCTGATCATGATGCTGAGCTGACGCTTCCCATAAGCAGATTTCCGCAATGTCTCGGCGCAACTCCGAGTCGTAGCCTATTTTGAAAGAAGACAGGCGTCGCAGGGCAGCAGGCCGGGCCGACGCCGGGGAGGGCGACGATGGACGGCAGCGACGCGGGTCGCGGCGCCTTCAGCAGCGCCGAGGTTGTGCTGAGCGACGAAGAAATTGCCGCGGTCGAGGGCTGGCGCCGCGCCAATAGCTATGATTGCCGGGCCGAAGCACTCCGCGCCTTGGTGCGGCTTGGATTGCTGAGCGAGATCGGCCGCGTCTATCGGGCCGTGACGCGCAGCTCCGAAGGGGGCGAGACGAGCCAGATCTGAGGCTCGCCAGCGGACATGGGCGGCGCCTCGCCGCTCGGGCGCAGCTTGGTTCGGGCCGCGGCGACTTGGCGGCTTGACTCTCGGAATCGCCTTGGACTCCGCGCCGCATGCGACTATAGCGGCCGCGGAGCGCGCCGTTTGAGCGCGCCAGTGACAGTATGGGAGGACTTCCATGAAGCGCATTATGCGCGCGGCGCTGACCGGCGCCGCCGTCATTGCTCTTTCGACGGGCATGGCGAACGCCAAGACGCTGGTCTTCTGCTCCGAAGGCTCGCCCGAGGGCTTCGACCCCTCGCTCTACACGGCCGGCACGACCTTCGACGCCTCGGGCCGGCAGGTATTCGATAAGCTGGTGATGTTCGAGCGCGGGACGACCAACACCGTCCCTGGCCTGGCCGAGAGCTGGGAGGTCAGCGAGGATGGCACGGAATACACCTTCCACCTGCGCCCCGGCGTCAAGTTCCACTCGACCGACTATTTCACGCCGACACGCGACTTCAACGCCGACGACGTAGTCTTCTCGTTCGAGCGGCAGCTGAACGAAGACAACCCATACCACGACTATGTGCAGGGCGCGTCCTGGGAGTACTTCAACTCCATGTCGATGCCCGAGCTGCTGCAGTCGATCGAGAAGGTCGACGACATGACGGTCAAGTTCGTGCTGAAGCGGCCCGAGGCGCCGTTCATCGCCAACATGGCCATGGATTTCGCGTCGATCCAGTCCAAGGAATACGCCGACCAGCTGGCCGAGGCCGGCAATATGGAGCAGCTGAACCAGCAGCCGATCGGCACGGGCGCCTTCCAGTTCGTCGCCTACCAGCCGGACGCGGTGATCCGCTACAAGGCGAACCCCGACTACTGGCAGGGCAAGGCGCCGATCGACGATCTGGTTTTCGCGATCACGCCTGACGCGAGCGTCCGCTATCAGAAGTTGCAGGCGGGCGAGTGTCACGTGATGCCCTATCCGAACCCGGCGGACGTCCAGGCGATGCAGAACGATCCGAACATCCAGGTTCTGGAGCAGGAGGGCCTGAACGTCGGCTATCTCGCCTACAACACGCAGCAGGCGCCTTTCGACAATCCGAAGGTGCGCAAGGCGCTGAACATGGCGATCAACAAGCAGGCGATCCTCGACGCCGTTTTCCAGGGCGCCGGCAAGGTTGCCAAGAACCCGATTCCGCCGACGATCTGGTCCTATCGCGAAGAGACCGAGGACGATCCCTACGATCCCGAGGCGGCCAAGAAGATGCTCGAGGAAGAGGGCGTCACCGACCTCTCGATGAAGATCTGGGCGATGCCGGTGCAGCGGCCCTACAACCCGAACGCCCGGCGCATGGCCGAGCTGATCCAGGAGGACCTGCGCAAGATCGGCGTCAACTCCGAAATCGTCACCTATGAGTGGGCCGAGTATCTCGAGCGCTCGAAGGCCAAGGATCGCGACGGCGCGGTGCTGCTCGGCTGGACGGGCGACAATGGCGACCCTGACAACTTCCTGGCCGTGCTGCTGGGCTGCGACGCGGTCGGCGGCGCCAACCGTGCGCAGTGGTGCTACGAGCCGTTCAACGACGTGGTGATGCAGGCCAAGGTCGAGCCGAGCCGCGAGAAGCGCGTCGAGCTCTACAAGGAGGCGCAGAAGATCTTCAAGGAGCAGGCGCCCTGGGACACGATTGCCCACTCGGTCGTCTTCAAGCCTGTGCGCAAGGAAGTGCAGGACTTCAAGATCGACCCGTTCGGCGGGCATGTCTTCTACGGCGTCGACCTGGCGGAGTAAGCCACGCGTCGTCCGGCGGCCATCGGGCCGCCGGACCTCTAGGGCGGGTGCCAACCTCACCGGCGGCGGCGCCTGGCGCCCAAGTTGCAGGTCGGTTGGCACTCACACTACCAAGCGCCCCCTTCCGCGCGTATCGTAGAAGGACGAGGGCTCCGGAGCCTGCCCATGCTGCGCTTCCTGCTGACGCGAATCGGCCTGTTGATCCCGACCTTCATCGGGGTCTCGATCATCGCCTTCGCCTTCATCCGGCTGCTGCCTGGCGACCCGATCATCCTGATGGCGGGCGAGCGCGGCATGTCCGAGGAGCGCTATGCCGAGCTGCAGACGCTCTATGGCTATGACCAGCCCGTCGCAGTGCAGTACCTCGACTATCTGGGCGGCATCCTGCAGGGCGATCTCGGCCAGTCGATCGTCACCAAGCGCCCCGTGGTGCAGGAGTTCTTCACGCTCTTCCCCGCCACCGTCGAGCTGTCGCTCTGCGCCATCGTCTTCGCCGTCGCCCTCGGCATCCCGGCCGGCGTCTTCGCGGCGGTGCGCCGCGGCAGCGTCGTCGACCAGGCGATCATGTCGACGGCGCTGGTCGGCTATTCGATGCCGATCTTCTGGTGGGGCCTGCTGCTGATCATCCTGTTCTCCGGGATCCTCGGCTGGACGCCTGTCTCGGGCCGCATCTCGCTGCTCTACTTCTTCCCGCAGGTCACCGGCTTCATGCTGATCGACTCGCTCCTCTCCGGCCAGAAGGGCGCTTTCGGCTCGGCCGTCAGTCATCTGGTCCTGCCGACCATCGTGCTCGGCACGATTCCGCTCGCCGTCATCGCGCGCCAGACCCGCTCGGCCATGCTCGAAGTGCTGAGCGAGGACTATGTGCGCACGGCGCGCGCCAAGGGGCTGCCGCCACTGCAGGTGATCGGCGTGCACGCGCTGCGCAATGCGCTGATCCCCGTCATCACGGTTATAGGCCTGCAGGTCGGCGTGCTGCTGGCCGGCGCGATCCTGACAGAGACCATCTTTTCCTGGCCCGGCATCGGCAAGTGGATGGTCGACTCGGTCTTCAAGCGCGACTACCCTGTGGTGCAGGGCGGGCTCCTGCTGATCGCCGGCATAGTCATGATCGTGAACCTGATCGTCGACCTGCTCTACGGCCTGATCAACCCGCGCATCCGGCACTGAGCCAGAACCGAGCACATGGCCCATATCGAAGCCCAGGAAGCCGACACCAGCCTCGACGAGATCGAGACCGAGGTCGAGACCGCCAAGCGCTCGGTGCTGGCCGAGTTCTGGCATTATTTCTCCGAGAACAAGGGCGCCGTCGCCGGCCTTTTCGTCTTCGTCGCCCTGGTGCTGGTCGCGCTCGCGGCGCCGCTGATCGCGCCGCACCAGCCGTATCAGCAATATCGCGACGCGCTGCTGCTGCCGCCCGCCTGGGTCGAGGGCGGCAGCTTGGCCTTCCCGCTCGGCACCGACGCTGTCGGGCGCGACATGCTCTCGCGGCTGATCTATGGCTCGCGCTTCTCGCTCTTCATCGGCGTGGTCGTCGTGACGCTGTCGCTGACCGGCGGCATTTTGATGGGGCTGGTCGCCGGCTATTTCCGGGGCGCCGTCGACGTCGTCATCATGCGCGTGATGGACGTGATCCTGGCCTTCCCCTCGTTGTTGCTGGCGCTGGTGCTCGTGGCGATCCTGGGGCCCGGGCTGATCAACGCGATGATCGCCATCTCGCTTGTGCTGCAGCCGCATTTCGTGCGCCTCACGCGCGCCGCCGTGCTGACCGAACGAGGCAAGGACTACGTCATCGCCGCGCGCGTCGCCGGTGCCGGCCCCATGCGGCTGATGACGCGGACGATCCTGCCGAACTGCCTGGCGCCGCTGATCGTGCAGGCGACGCTCAGCTTCTCGACCGCCATCCTTGATGCTGCGGCGCTGGGGTTCCTGGGCCTCGGCGCCCAGCCGCCGACACCCGAATGGGGCACCATGCTGGCCGAGGCGCGCGAGTTCATCCTCAGCGCCTGGTGGGTGGTGACCTTCCCGGGCCTGGCGATCCTGATCACTGTTCTCGCCATCAACCTGGTCGGCGACGGCCTGCGCGACGCCTTCGATCCAAAGCTGAAAAGGTCCTGATGGCGCTTCTTCAGATCGAGAACCTCTCCGTCGAGTTCCAGACCGCGCAGGGCCGCCTGCGTGCCGTCGACGGCGTTTCGCTGGCCTGCGACGCCGGCGAGGTCGTCGCCATCGTGGGCGAGTCGGGCTCGGGCAAGTCGGTGTCGATGCTCGCCGTCATGGGCCTCCTGCCCTGGACGGCGACCGTCACCGCCGACCGGATGGAGTTCGACGGCCGTGACCTGCGCAGCCTCTCGGCGCGGGCGCGCCGGTCGATCATCGGCGACGACATCACGATGATCTTCCAGGAACCGATGAGCAGCCTAAACCCGTGCTTCACGGTCGGCTTCCAGCTGACCGAGGCGATGAAGGTGCACCTCGGCCTCAGCCGCAGCGAGCGCAGGGCGCGCGCCGTGGAATTGCTCGAGCTGGTTGGCATTCCCGAGCCCGAGCGGCGGCTCTCGGCCTTCCCGCACCAGCTTTCGGGCGGCATGAACCAGCGCGTGATGATCGCCATGGCGCTGGCCTGCGAGCCCAAGCTCGTGATCGCCGACGAGCCGACGACCGCGCTCGACGTCACCATCCAGGCGCAGATCCTCGACCTGCTCGTCCGCCTTCAGCAGGAGACCGGCATGGCGCTGGTGCTGATCACGCACAACATGGGCGTGGTTGCCGAGACCGCCGAGCGCGTCGTCGTCCAATATGCCGGCCAGCAGGTCGAGCAGCAGGAGGTGACGGCGCTCTTCGACGACCCGCACATGCCCTATACGGCGGCGTTGCTCGCCGCCCTGCCCGAGCGGGCGACCGACAAGCTGCTGCCCTCGATCCCGGGCGTTGTCCCCGGGCTGGCGGACCGGCCCAAGGGCTGCCTCTTCAGCCCGCGCTGCCGCTTCGCCACCCCCACCTGCCACGCCGTGCCGCCGCCCCGCCAGGGCCCCGAGCTCGGCCGCGCGCTCTGCCATTATCCGCTGATCGGGGGCGTGCCGCAGAACCATCCGGAGGTGCAGGCGGCATGACCGGCGAGATCGTCCTCGAGGCGCGCGAGCTCAAGCGCCATTACGAGGTGTCGCGGGGCATGTTCCGCGACCCGGCGATCGTCAAGGCGCTGAACGGCGTCTCGTTCACGCTGGCGCGCGGCAAGACGCTGGCCGTCGTCGGCGAATTCGGGCTGCGGCAAGTCGACGCTCGCCCGCCTCGTCACCATGATCGAGCCGCCGACCGCCGGCACGCTGCTGATCGACGGCGAGGACGTGACCGAGGCGGATGCTGAAAAGCGGCGCCGGTTGCGCGGCGACGTGCAGATCGTGTTCCAGAACCCTTATGGCTCGCTGAACCCGCGCCAGAAGATCGGCAGCGCGCTGGAAGAGCCGCTGGCGATCAACCGCCCCGACATGCCCCGCGCCGGGCGGCGCGAGCGGGCGCGCGAAACGCTGGCCGCCGTTGGCCTGCGGCCGGAGCATTACGAGCGCTATCCGCACATGTTCTCGGGCGGCCAGCGGCAGCGCATCGCCATTGCCCGGGCGCTGATGCTCGAGCCGAAGATCCTGGTGCTGGACGAGCCGGTATCGGCGCTGGACGTCTCGATCCAGGCGCAGGTGCTGAACCTGCTGGCGCGGCTGCAGGGCGAGCGCGACCTGGCCTATCTCTTCATCAGCCACGACCTTTCGGTCGTGCGCCACATCGCCGACGACGTGATGGTGATGTACCTCGGCGGCGCCGTCGAGCACAGCACGCGCGACCGCCTGTTCGCGACGCCGCTCCACCCCTACACGCGGGCGCTCCTCTCGGCCACGCCCGTCGCCGACCCGCGCCGCACCAAGGAGCGGATCGTTCTGACGGGCGAGCTGCCCTCGCCCATCAACCCGCCGCCCGGCTGCACCTTCCATCCGCGCTGTCCCTGGCGTTTCGAGCCCTGCCCGAAGATCGAGCCGGCGCTCAAGGCCTATGGCGCGACGCGCGCCGCCTGCCACGCGGTCGACCAGGGCCGGATCGAGGCGCCGGAGGCGGCCTGATATGGCCTTCGTGAGATCAGCCCGAGTGCCATGGTTTCACAGCTGAAGTTTGACACGCCGGCTCCTGCACCGTCGCGTTGAGGCCTTGTCCCAGGAGTTGCGTGGCGTGCAGTCGTCGGCGCAGCGCCCGCCGGGCCTCAGCTGAGCTCGATCTCCGTCCAGACCGGCAGATGGTCGGAGGCCCGGCGCGCCACCGGCCCGGCCTCGACCCCCGCATCGACAAGCTGGACCCGGGCGCCGAGCGCGAACCGGTCGAGCGGCGCCACCGGCTGCGAGGCATGGAAGCTCAGCCCCGGGCTGACGACGCGGAACCGCTGCTGCAGGGGCTCGACGCCGCGATCCGGCGACCACTCGTTGAAGTCGCCGAGGATGACCGCCCGCTCGGCCCCTGCCCGGCCCAACGCGCGCAGGATGGACGCGAACTGCAGCCGCCGACAGCGCCGGCGCAAACCCAGATGGACGGCAACCAGCGTCAGCTCGCCGCCCTCGGTCGCCAGGCGGACGATCACGCAGCCGCGCGGCTCGATCCCCGGCAGCTCGATACAGTCCGTCGCCGTCACCTCCAGCGATTGGCGGACCAGCACCGCGTTGCCGTGCCAGCCGAGGCTGACCGGGCTGTGCCCCAGCGGCACGGCGCGCAGCTCGGTCTGGCGCGCGATCGCCTGCGACGAGACGGCCGCCGGGCGCAGCCCCAGCCGCTTGTCGGCCTCCTGCAGCGCCACGACATCCGCGTCCAGCGCCCGGATCACGCGCAGCGTCCGCGCCGGATCCCGCCGCCAGTCGAGCCCGACGGCCTTTCGGATGTTGTAGCTGGCGAGGCGGAGCCGCATGCGCCTAGAGCAGCGGCGCGAGCAGGCGCGCCGAATAGGCCGCTATGCCCAACCAGCGCGAGCGCTCGCTCAGCCGCGTCTGCATCAGCTCGGCGCCAGCGAAATCGTCCAGCAGCATGGCCTCGACCTCGCGCACGAAGGCGCGGTCCTCGATCAGCGCCGTATGCTCGAAGTTCAGCATGCCCGAGCGGATGTCGAGGTTGATCGTTCCTACCGAGGCCAGCGCGTCGTCCACGAGAGCGACCTTCTGATGCATGAACCCCGCATGATAGCGCCAGATCTGGCCGCCGGCATCGCGAAGCTCGTCGAAAAAGGTGAAGGCGGCGAGCCAGGGCGAGTAGTGGTCAGGTCGGTCGGGCACCAGGATGCGCACTTCGACGCCGCGCATCGCCGCCACCTTCAGCGGACGAAAGCACGTCGATGTCCGGCACGAAATACGGCGTGGCGATCCAGAGGCGTCGCTGCGCGCCCTGCGCCAGCGCGCAGAAATAGAGGTTGCCCGTCTCGGTCCGGCTGGTCGGCGTCGGCGCCAGCACAAGGCCGCACATGTCGCGCGGATCGCTGCCCGATTCCCAGGAAAGATCCACCGGCAGCCGCGCGCCCGAGGCCCGGCGCCAGTCGACGGCGAAGTCCTGCTGCAGCCGCGCGATGATCGGCCCGGTCAGGCGCAGATGCGTGTCCCGCCAGCGGCCAAGGCGTTGGTCCTGGCCCAGATACTCGTCGCCGATGTTGAACCCGCCGGTGAAGGCCATCCGGCCATCTGCGATCAACAGTTTGCGGTGGCTGCGGAAATTGAACTGCAGCCGGCCGAGCAAGCGGCGCGGCCCGCGCGGCGCGCGGATCTGGACGCCGGCCGCTTCCAGCTCGCGGACATAGCGGCCGCGCAACCCGAAGAACGCGTCGAGCATGACGAAGACCGCGACCCCTTCGCGCGCCTTGGCGATCAGCGCCTGCTTCAGGCGCTGTCCGGCGTCGTCGCTGCGGATGATGTAGAACTGCACCAGAAGGTAGCGCCGCGCGCCCGCGATGGCGTCGTGAAAGGCCGCATAGGTCGCCTCGCCGTCGATCAGCAGGTCGGCGCCGTTGCCGCGGCTGGCACGCCGGCCGGAGAGCGCCTCGAAAACGCGCAGCCGCTCGCCCCGCTCGCAGGGCAGCATGGCGGCGGCGCGCTCGGTCGGGCGCCGTCTCGGCCGCGCGCTGCGCGGCGACCGTGCGGCTGTGATCGGCGAGCCCGAAGATCAGGTAGAGCGGCACGCCGACGAGCGGCAGCGCGGCGATGACGACCACCCAGCCGATGGCACCCTGCGGCGTCCGCGCCGTGATGATGGCGCGAAACGCGACAACGGCGGAGATGATGATCGTCGCTGCCATCGGCAGCGGGTCGGCGGGCATCCACATTCAAAACCTATGCTCTGCAAAGCTACGGGATGGAAGCTGCCGCGCAAGCCCGCGCTGAAACGCCGGGGCGGCGGCCTCAGCGCCGCCGCTGTCGCTGGCGCCAGAGATCGATCGGCGCGGGCCCCTCGATTATATGGCCGCCGCCAGAGACGGGGCGCAGCAGCGGCACGAAGGCAAGGAGCAGCAGGCCGGCGGCAATCATCCACAGCCCCAGTACCGGCAGGAACCAGGCAAAGCCGCCCAGGATCAGCAACAGCGCGACAGGGATCCGCAGCCAGCGATAGCGATGCTTGCGCAGCGTTCCGACCAGACGGCGGCCGAGCGGGACCGAACGCTCGATCGCCGCGAACTGGCGGGCCAGTCGCGCCTTGTCCTTGCTCACGCGCCTGCCAACGCGAGGCTGGCGCATTCGATCCGCCGCGCTCAGCTCTCGTAGCGCGTGTTGCCGCGGCGCTCGGTGTCGATCGGCAGCTCGACGAACAGCGGCTGGTGCGCGCGCTGCGAGCAGGCCTGCCGCGGGCAGAGGTGGCAGTTGATGCCGATCGGGCTGAACAGCCGGCTGTCCTCGCGGTTGAAGGAGGCCGCATAGCCGATCCGGTCGGCATGGCGCAGCTCGCAGCCCAGCGCCAGCGCCAGCCGGCGGTCCTGGGTGTCGCGGCTGAAGACCGGCCGCTCGGTCGTCCGGCAGATGGTGAAGAAGCGCTCGCCGTCGGGCATCTCGACGAATTGCGGGATGATGACGCCGGGCGTGCGGAACGCGGTGTGGATGTTCCAGACCGGGCAGGCCCCGCCATACTCGGCCAGGTGGAACGAGGTCGAGTTGAACCGTTTCGTCACGTTCCCCGCCTTGTCGACGCGCAGGAAGAAGAACGGCACGCCCGCCGCGCCGTCGCGCTGCAGCGTCGTCAGCCGGTGGCAGACCTGCTCGAACGACACGCCGAAGGCGGCGGCGATCCGGTCGACGTCATAGCGCGTGCCCTCGGCCACCTCGAGCAGCGGCGCATATGGCATCAGGAAGGCAGCGGCGAAATAGTTGGCGAGCTCGACCTGGCAGCGCGCGATGCCGCTCTCCGAGCTGGATCCCGCTTCCCGCGGTCAGGCGTTGCAGCAGCGCGGGCAGCTCGATCAGGCACAGCACATGCGCCAGCTGAAAAGCCCTGTTCTGGTGGTCGAGCGCCTCTGAGAGCCGGATGACGCTCGCCGCCCGGTCATGCACGCGCAGCGCCCGCTCCATCTCCTCGACCGGGCGGATCGTCACCGCGATGCCGTGCTCGCGCGCCAGCCGCGACTTCAGCACGGCATAGACGTCGTCAGCCTCGCAGGGCTCGGCGGCGCGCAGCGCCTCGGCGGCCGCCTCCAGGTCGGGGAAGTGGTTGCGATGGTTGCGGAAGAAGTCGTGGATGATCGCCTCCGGTGACGAGGCGAGCAGATCCTGCGGCATTCGCTCGCCGCCCTGGCGCATCAGCTTGTCGAGCGTCGTGCGGTGGCTGCGGTAGAGCCGCAGGAAATGGTCGACCAGCCGCGGCGCATGGTCGATCGCCGCGCGCAGCTCCTGCAGATCCGGCAGCGTCTTGCCGAAGAACGGGTCCTGCAAGCGCGTTGCGCAGGTCGGCGAGCTTGGTCGAGCTCTCGTCCTTGACCAGGTCGCGCCAATCGACACGATAGGCATCCGACAGCGCCATCAGCACCTTGACCGAAAGGCTGCGCTGGTTGTTCTCGAGCAGGTTGACATAGGCCGCGCTGACGCCCAGCGCGCTGGCCATCTCGGCCTGCGTCTGCTTGTGCTCGCGCCGCAGCTGGCGCAGGCGCGGTCCGACAAAGGTCTTTCGCATGGGGCAAGGGTAAGATTTTACGACCTTACGTTATGTGCGGCAGCTTGTCACAACACGACTGACGGGGAAATGGCCGTATCCGACGGTTGGTCACCTCAAACTCCGAGCCGTCCTGATATGATCTTGCGGCTCGGACGGCTCTTTTCGCAGAGCACCGCCAGGGCAAGGGAGAGATCAAATGACAACGGCGTACGATCATTTCATATCAGACCTACTCGAAAGAAATTCCTTCAATCCCGCCACATTCTTCAGCGATATAGGCCCTGGCGACGAGATGTACCATAAGGCAATTCTTGTTGGTACGCCAGATAACCCAGGCTATGCTCGCTTTAAGTACATCGAGTCCGGTCTTCGAATGTACAATATCTACAAACAGCTTGCGGATTATGTCGGAGGTTTCGACAAGCTCGGGAGCGTACTGGACTTTGGCTCGGGATGGGGCAGGCTGACGCGGTTCTTACTGCACAGGATTGAACAACGGCAGATTTGGGTTTCAGATATTTACGCCGATGCTGTCGCCTGGCAATCACAGAAACTCGGCGTCAACGGCCTAGTATCTGTGACTGACCCAAATCAGTTTGCCTTGGATATGAAATATTCAATCATATTCTCGGGCTCTGTGTTCAGTCACCTTCCGGACCATCTATTCCGAGCATGGTTTCGGAAGCTCTACAGCCTTCTGGATTCGCACGGTATCTTGGCGTTCTCCGTCATTCCGCCGTCTTGGCTGGCGGCCGGCGAGTATGCCGATCACAATCTCGATGCTGATGGTAAACTGTTTCTTAGGTTCAGCGAAAGCAGCAGCTTGGACAAAGAAGTTTATGGCGCCATGTATGTGAACGAACAGTACGTGGCGCGTATCGCCTCGCTTCTGGGCATACCGTCGACGCGAATCAAACTATGGCCTTCAGGACTTTACGAAGGCCAGGATCTCGTTGTTGTGGCAGGCGCCGAGCTCGACCTATCGTCCCTGGAGCTTATGATCACCCCGCTCGGCGGCGGCTTGTGGCTGAAGCGATCGGATGAGAGGTTGACCTTCAACGGTTGGGGTATTGATCTGAACCGGGACCACCAATTGTATGAGGCAGAGATATTTCTCGACGAGAACAGCGCCGGTACCGTCGAACCGTCTCTCGGCTGGGAGCACAGCAAGAAGTATTTCCCGGGAGCACCAAATCCTGCTGTGCAGTGGAGCTTTGACGTTGAGCTTCCGCCAGGAATCCGCATGGCCCGGGTGGAGGCGCGCAGCTCCGCCGGGACGGAGGTGAATGCATACGCTTCGCTCGACGCTTTGCCGCCACATACCTAGCGGCTTAGCGGCGCGGATTGTGCCAATTGATCAATCGATCTGACGAATGACAATCGTATCGCCGGGGCCTGGGACCGCGATCGGCGTCGTGCTGGCCTGCGCGGCGCTCTGGGGCCTCTGGTGGTGGCCGGTGTCGCTGCTCGAGCGGGCGGGCCTCGGCGGCGCCTGGATCGGCTTCGCCATGACGGCGGGCGTCCTGCCGCTGGCGGCGCTCTGGGCGCTGGCACGGCCGGGCGGCCTCTCGCCGCGAGCCCTCGCCGGCGCGGCGCTGACCGGGCTGGCCGTCGCGCTCTACGGCGTCGCCGCCTTCCACACCGATTTCCTGCGCGCCGTCCTGCTCTTCTACCTCGCACCCACCTGGAGCACGCTGATCGAGGCCGCTTTCTTCGGCCGGCGCTGGCGGCGGAGCACGGCGGTCGCGCTCGGGCTTTCGTTCGCGGGCGTGCTCCTGCTGACGCGCGGCGGCCTGGGGCTCGAGGGCATCGGCGCGCTCGGCGACTGGCTGGCGCTGGCCTCCGGGCTCGCCTGGTCGGCGGGCGTGGCGCTGATCTTCTCCAGCCGCCGCGCCGAGGTCGCGCGCGTGATGGTCGTGGCCGCGCTCGGCGGCGCGGCGGGCGCGCTCGCCGTCGCCGCCGCCGAGGGCACGCTGCTCGCCGGCGCCGCCCACCTGCCCCGCGCCATTGGCGCGGCGCCCGAGGCCTTCGCCATCGCCGCCCTCTATGTCGGCCTCGTGCTCGCCGGCACGATGTGGGGCGCCTCGCGCCTGGCCCCCGCGGCGATGAGCTACCTGCTCAGCGTCGAGATCCTGTCCGGCATCGCGTCGGCGACGCTGATCCTGGGCGAGCCCTTCGGCCTGCCCGAGGCGGCGGGCGCCGCCTGCATCGTCACGGCTGCGCTGATCGAGGTCGGCGACGGCGGGAGCCATGGGCCGGCACCGGCATGAGGACCCTTCAGGGCCGGATCAGCGTTCCCGCGCCATGCTCGGTGAAGAGCTCGAGCAGAACGGCATGCGGCGCGCGACCATCGACGATCGTCGCGCCGCCACAGCCCTGGCGCACGGCCGCGAGCGCGGTCTCGACCTTCGGGATCATGCCGCCGGTGATGGTGCCGTCCGCGATCAGCGCTTCCACGTCCGCCGCGCTCAGGTTGGTGATGACCTCGCCGTCGCGGTTCTTGACGCCGGTGACGTCCGTCAGCAGCAGCAGGCGCTCGGCGCGCATGGCGCCGGCGATGGCGCCCGCCGCGGTGTCGGCGTTGACGTTGAAGGTCTCGTCGGCCGTCCGCCCGGCGCCGACCGGCGCCACCACCGGGATGAAGTCGCTGTCGATGAAGGTGCGCAACACGCGCGGGTCGACCTCGACCGGCTCGCCGACGAAGCCAAGGTCGAGCACCTGCTCGATGGCGCTCTCGGGGTCCTTTTTTCGGCGCAGCGCCTTCTCGCAGACCATGAGGTTCGCGTCCTTGCCGCAGAGGCCCACCGCCTTGCCACCCTGCGCGTTCAGCGCCGCGACGATCCGCTTGTTGATGCCGCCGGCCAGGACCATCTCGACCACCTCGACGGTCTCGGCGGTGGTGACGCGCAGGCCGTCGCGGAACTCGGACTTGACGCCCAGCCGGTCGAGCATCTGGTTGATCTGCGGCCCGCCGCCATGCACGACCACCGGGTGCAGGCCGCACTGCTTCATCAGCACGATGTCGCGGGCAAAACCCTGCATGCTGGCGGCGTCGCCCATGGCGTGCCCGCCGAATTTTACAACGACGGTCGCCCCGTCATAGCGCTGCAGGTAGGGCAGCGCCTCGCTCAGCGTCCGCGCCGTGGCGACCCAGTCGCGCTTCATGGCCTTCGAGATCTCCATCGCCCGCTCCCTCAGGCCCCGTGACTAGCCGCTCCGCGAACGGCGGGCCACCCCTTCCAGCAGCTTGAGCGCGCCGAGCAGCGCCAGCAGCAGTACGCAGATCCCCGTCATCGCCGCCAGCGGCAGGGCGAAGCCGCCCGAGACGTCGCTGAGCGCGCCCACCGAGAGCGGCCCCAGCACGCCGCCGATCTCGGCCACGGTGAAGAACATGCCGCCCGCCATGCCGGCGCGCGCCGGCGGCACGCCCGGCGCCTCCATCAGCAGCAGGATCGCCACCGTCATCATCGAGGACCGCGCGATCCCCTGCAGCATCAGACCGAGCGCCAGCCCCACGCCCGGGGCGAGCTGCAGCAACAGGGTCGCGCTCAAGGCCGCCAAGAACAGCCCGCCCATGATGGCGACCCGCCGCTCCGGGATGGCGAGCCGGGGGATGACCAGCGCGCCCGCGACGCCCACGACCGTCGGCATCGCCGCCCACAGCCCCGCCGCTGCCGGGCTCATGCCCTTGGCCCGCAGGATCTCGGGCAACCAGTTCGACAGCCCGTGGTTGAGGAAGAAGATGCCGACCGACATGACCAGCACGATCTGCACGACGCGCAGCCGCGCGATGCCGAGCAATGCGCCCAGCGCCTCGCCCTTGGACATGCCGCCCGCCCCGTCGCGTCGCCGCGCCTCGGGATGGCGCGACAGCCCCCACCAGAGCACGCCCGCGGCCAGCACGAGGCCGGCCCAGATCCACAGCACCGCGCGCCAGTCGCCGCCCGTCATCGGCATCAGCACGGCGTTGGTAGCCGACAGCGCGACGATCGCCCCGATGTTGACGCCGGTGATGTAGATGCCCATCGCCATGCCGCGCTCGGGCCCCTCGAACCAGAGCGCGATCAGCTTCGGCGCGCCGATCGACACCATCGGCCCGCCGAGGCCGAAGAGCGCGACGGCCAGGAACAGCTCGGTCCCGTCGCCGGCGGCGCCGCGCAGGAACAGCGAGCCCGCCATCACCCCGGCCGCGAGCGTCAGCCCGAGCGCCACGCCGATCCGGTCGAGCAGCGCGCCGAGCGGCAGGGCGGCGGCGATATAGACCAGCTGCCAGGCGCCCAGCACGGCGCCCATTGCGGTATAGCTGGTGCCGAGGTCGCGCGCGATGACGGCGACCAGCGGCCCCGTCGAGGCGACGCAGACCCCGAACGAGAAGTACATCAGCCAGACGCCACCCAGCACCGCCCAGCGATAAGGCTGGCGGTCCGCGCGCCCGTCCTGCGGCGACGGGCGCTCGGCTTGCGTGGCGGGCGATTGCTGCATCGGCCTGGGACTGCGCTCGCGACCTTCAAACCCGGCTTGAGCCGGGAGCCCCTGCGTGGTTTGCTCGCGGCGCCCGGTCAAGCCGCCGGACGATCACCCATGCGATGGCCATGCCCCTTTGCCCGCCCGCCCTGCCCGGAATGACGATGGACGAGATCGACACGCCGGCGCTGATCGTCGATCTCGACGCATTCGAGCGCAATCTCGACGCCATGGCCAGGGCCGTGCCGGCGGGGATCCGCCTCAGGCCGCATGCCAAGACGCACAAGAGCCCGATCGTGGCGCGGGCGCAGATCGCCCGGGGCGCCGTCGGCGTCTGCTGCCAGAAGGTATCCGAGGCCGAGATCATGGTCGAGGGCGGCGTCGACGACGTGCTCGTCACCAACGAGGTCTGGGGCGGCGCCAAGCTCGACCGGCTCGCCGCGCTCGCCACGCGGGCGCGGATCGGCGTCGCGGTCGACCACCCCGCCAACATCCGCGACCTCGCGGCCGCCGCCTCCTGGTTCGGCGCGCGGCTCGACGCCTATGTCGAGATCGACGTCGGCGCCGGGCGCTGCGGCACCGCGCCGGGCGCCACGGCGTTGCAGCTGGCCGAATCCATCGCCGGCGCCGAGGGCCTGCGCTTCGCCGGGCTCCAAGCCTATCAGGGCGCCGCCCAGCACGTCCGCGGCCATGGCGAGCGCCGGACGCTGATCGCCAAGGCGGCCGAGCAGGTCCGCGCGACGCTCGACCTGCTCACCGAGGCCGGGCTCGCCTGCCCCGTCGTCACCGGCGCCGGCACCGGCACATGGGAATTCGAGGCGGCAAGCGGCGTCTACACCGAGCTGCAGGCGGGCTCGTATTGCTTCATGGACGCCGACTACGCCCGCAACCTCGACGCTGAGGGGCGCGAGGGCGCGCGCTTCGAGCAGGCGCTTTTCGTGCTGACCACCGTCATGCACCGGCGCGGCGCCACGCACGCCGTGGTCGATGGCGGCACCAAAACCTTCAATTTCGACGACGGGCCGCCGCTCTGCCAGGATCCCGCCATCGCTTACGTCGGCAAGTCCGACGAGCACGGCGTGCTGTTGGTCCCGCAGGGCACGGTGGCGGCGGGCGACCGGCTGCTCTTCATCCCCTCGCATTGCGACCCGACGGTGGCGCTGCACGACTGGTATGTCGGCGTCCGCGGGCTCGGCCGCCAGGCGTCCCGCGTCGAGGCGATCTGGCCCATCGCGGCGCGCGGCGCGCTCGCCTGAAGGCCGCACGATGCGGCGGGTTGTCTCTGGACCATCACGGTGTCACGGGCTAAGCCCCCCATCAGACAGGCTGAAGAGCGGGGAGAGTGCAGTTGGCCCACGCAGACGACGCAGGCAGCCACGAAGGCGGCACGCGCCGCGACTTCCTCTACATCGCGACCGCGGCGACCGGCGCGGTCATCGCCGGCGCGGCGGTCTGGCCGCTGATCGACCAGATGAACCCGTCCAAGGACGTGCTGGCGCTCGCGACGATCGAGGTGCCGATCGACGGTGTCGAGCCCGGGACGCAGCTGACGGTGAAATGGCGTGGCAAGCCCGTCTTCATCCGGCACCGCACGCCCGAGGAGATCGAGCAGGCGCGAGCCGTTCCCCTCGACGAGCTCAAGGACCCGATCGCCCGCAACGAGAACATCCCGGGCAGTGCGCCGGCGACCGACGAGAACCGCACCGTCGGCGGCCGCGAGGATTGGCTGGTCCAGATCGGCGTCTGCACCCATCTGGGCTGCGTCCCGATCCACGATGCCGGCGATTTCGGCGGCTGGTTTTGCCCTTGCCACGGGTCGCACTATGATACTGCGGGCCGGATCCGCCGTGGACCGGCGCCGCAGAACCTGCACATACCCGTCGCAGAGTTCGTCTCCGACACCGTGATCAAGTTGGGTTGAGCCATGGCTGGAATTCCGCACCCGGAATACGACCCCAAGAGCGGCTTCGAGCGCTGGCTCGAGCGGCGCCTGCCGATCGGCGGGCTGATCTACAACACGCTGATGATCCCGACGCCCAAGAACCTCAACTGGATGTGGATCTGGGGTATCGTGCTGACCGTCGTCCTCGTGCTGCAGATCGCCACGGGCGTCACGCTGGTGATGCACTACGTCCCGCATGTCGACTACGCCTTCGCCTCGGTCGAGCACATCATGCGTGACGTCAACGCCGGCTGGCTGCTGCGCTACATGCACGCCAATGGCGCGTCGCTGTTCTTTGTCGCCGTCTACATGCACATCTTCCGGGCGCTCTACTACGGCTCGTACAAGGAGCCGCGCGAGATCACCTGGATCATCGGCATCCTCATCTATCTTAGCATGATGGCGACGGCCTTCATGGGCTATGTGCTGCCCTGGGGCCAGATGTCGTTCTGGGGCGCCACGGTCATCACCAATCTCTTCTCGGCGCTGCCTGGCATCGGCGAGCCGATCGTCACCTGGCTCTGGGGCGGCTATTCGGTCGACAACCCGACGCTGACGCGGTTCTTCTCGCTGCACTACCTGCTGCCCTTCGTCATCCTCGGCCTCAGCATGCTGCACATCTGGGCCTTCCACACGACGGGCAACAACAACCCGACCGGCGTCGAGGTGCGGCGCGGCTCGGCCGACGAGGCGAAGAAGGACACCGTGCCCTTCTGGCCCTATTACGTGATCAAGGACCTCTACGCGCTGGTGGTCATCCTCGCGGTCTTCGTCATCGTCGTCTTCTTCATGCCGAACTTCCTCGGCCACCCGGACAACTACATCCCGGCCAACCCCCTCGCCACGCCGGCGCACATCGTGCCCGAATGGTACTTCCTGCCCTTCTACGCCATGCTGCGCGCCATCACTTTCGACATCTGGTTCATCAACTCCAAGCTCGGCGGCGTGATCGCCATGTTCGGGTCGATCCTGGTGCTGGCACTGGCACCCTGGCTCGACACGAGCGGTGTGCGCTCGGGCCGCTACCGGCCGCAGTTCAGGATCTTCTTCTGGCTTCTCGTTGTCGACTTCCTGCTGCTGACCTGGTGCGGCGGCCAGCCGCCCGAGGGGATCGTGCCCCTGCTGTCGCTGCTCGGCACCATCTACTGGTTCGGCTACTTCCTGATCATCCTGCCGCTGCTCGGCCTGACGGAAAAGCCGCAGGCCCAGCCGAGGACGATCGAGGAGGATTTCGACACGCACTACTCGCCGGACACGGGCGGCACACGCGTGCTGCCGGCGGCGGGCGAATGACAGGCCCCGGAATGATGGGTCGCAAGGGACAGTTGGGGGCACGAATGGTCCGCACACGCATCGCAGCGGCGCTGGTCGCCGCGGCTGCCCTCTCGCCCGGGGCCGCTCTCGCGGCCGAGGCGGAGGGTCACGTCACCGACTATGACTGGAGCTTCGAGGGGCCGTTCGGCACCTTCGACCAAATGCAGATCCAGCGTGGCCTGCAGGTCTTCAACACGATCTGCAGCGGCTGCCACGGGCTCCAGTACCTCTCGTTCCGGGCGCTCGGCGATGCGACCGGACCGGGGCTGCCCGAGGCGCAGGTCAAGGCGATCGCCGCGCAGTACCAGTGCGCCGACCCCGACCTGCCGGCGGGCGAGACGCGCCCGTGCCTGCCCTCGGACCGGTTCCCGCCGAACACCTCGCTGGGCGCGCCCGACCTGACCCTGATGGCCAAGGCGCGCGCCGGCTTCCACGGGCCGTATGGTCTCGGCATCAACCAGTTCTTCTATGGCATCGGCGGGCCGGAATATATCGCCTCGCTGCTGCAGGCCTATAATGGCGAGGAGCAGGAGGTCGCCGGGAACCTGCTTTACGGCAATGACGTCTTCCCGGGCGGCTGGATCCAGATGGCGCCGCCGCTCTATGGGGACGACGTCGAATACACCACCTTCACCGAGGCCGGCGCGCCCGCCGAGGACGCCATCGGCTATGTGCCGCCCGAGGCCACGATCGAGCAGGAGGCGCTTGACGTCGCCGCCTTCCTGATGTGGGCGGCCGAGCCGAACATGATCGAGCGCAAGCAGGCCGGCTTCCGCAACCTGGTCATGATCGTGGTGCTGGCCGTGCTGCTCTACTACACCAACAAGAAGCTGTGGCAGCCGATCAAGCATCGCCAGCAGCAGAAAGAGCGCGCCAGGGCCTGAATCCGGCGCGCGGCCGGGCCCCGATGCGCAGGGGATGCGCAGGGCCCGGCGCGCTCATGCTGGGTTCACATCCAGTCGCGCTCGTAAGCCTCCCGCTCATCACCGAGCAGAACGGCATCGCCGTCGAGATCATAGCTGTCGAAGACGCCGCTGCTGAATTCGACATCGCTGAGAGAGCCTGACCGGTCCCTGTCCCAGTCCCGGTACATGCCCCAGCGGTTGACGTCGTAGACGCCGAAACGGTCGCCGAACCCGGCCTCCCACTCCGCCTCGCTCAGGAAGGCGTCCTCGTTCGCATCCCAGAGATTGTAGACGCCGGTTCGCCCGAACCCGCCGAAGAACTCGTCATAGCCCATCGCATCGCGGTCGCCGACGTCCCAACCGGTCGTCTCGGCGACAGGCGCGCAGCCGAGCAGCAGCGCCATCGCGCCAACGGGCAGGAATCGCCAAATCATATCGCCTCCATTGGCCGGTTCGGCGGCCATCCACAGCACCCGAATCCGAGCTTTACCCCGACGGAAGAGATTTCCAATTCCCAGCGTCGCGTCCGGCGGGCCGGTGCTTCTGCACCCGGCCCGCCGTTCGCGCGGCTGGATCAGAACCAGCCGTCATCCTCATAGGCGCCGTACTCGGTCTCGCCCCAGAGATCGTCGTCATCCTCGTCATAGACGCTGAAGACGCCTTCGTTGAACTCGTTCTGGTCGAGCCCGCCCGACTGGTCAAAGTCCCATTCGTCGTAGGCGCCGTACCGAGCCTCGTCGTAGCGGTTACCGAAGCCGGCGGTCCACTCGTTCTCGCTCAGCATCTGGTCCTGGTCGGCGTCCCACTCGCCGAACACTCCGCCTTCGCCGAACCCGGTGCCGAACTCGCTCTGGTCGATCATGGCATCGTTATTGGCGTCGAAATCGGCCACCTCGGCGAACGCCGGCGCGCCCATCAGAACGATGGCCGTCAAGGCAGCTGTCAGGATCTTCCACATCGGCTTTACTCCCGCTCGTACACAAAAATCGAGGCCGGTCGCCGACCTCCGCACCCTAACCAAGGCGCGCCCAAGGCTGTTCCCAACAATTTCGGCGACCGACGCGCGGAAACGCCGTGCCACGGATCCCGCGGTCAATCCGCGCCGAGGCCGATCCCCAGGCCCATGCCGATCCCCATGCCGGCCTCGTCATGCAGGATCGCGCCGTCGCTGTTGACGTCGTAGTCCTTGAACATGCCGCGCTCGAACTCTTCCTGGCTCAGATTGTTGTCCGTATTCACATCCCACCTGGCGAACGCGCCCTGCTTCTGCAGGCCCGTGCTGAACTCGTCTTGGTCTATCTGATCGTCGCCATTGCTGTCCCAGCCGCCCCAGGTGAGCTGCTGGGCGGTGGCCGAGCCGGCCAGCAAGGTCGCCACGATCGCCGTCGCGGCAAGGAATCTCAACATCGCTATTGCTCCTGCTCTTCGTCTGCCGAGCCGCAAAGCGCCGACGAAAGACCGAAACGGGACCCCGGCGGCGAGGAAGGCGGCGACGCCGAGCGTCCCACGACTCGGCAGCGGTGCAAAGGGGCCGCATCGCGCATGCTGGTCAGCGACGCCCGGCGACCCTATGAAGGCGCCGAGGCGGCGCTTGCGGGAGAACGCGATGTCCATCAACACCTTCGGCCGGCTCTTCCGCGTCACCACCTGGGGCGAGAGCCACGGGCCCGCGCTCGGCGCCACCGTTGACGGCTGCCCGCCCGGCATCGCGCTCGAGGCGACGTCGATCCAGCACTGGCTCGACCGGCGCCGGCCGGGGCAGTCGAAATACACCACCCAGCGCCGTGAGCCGGACGAGGTCGAGATCCTGTCCGGCGTCTTCGAGGGCCGCACGACCGGCCACCCGATCCAGCTCCTCATCCGCAACACCGACCAGCGCTCGAAGGACTATTCCGAGATTGCCGAGAAATTCCGGCCGGGCCATGCCGACCTGACATACTGGGTCGAAGTACGGCATCCGCGATTATCGCGGCGGCGGGCGCTCCTCGGCGCGCGAGACGGCGGCGCGGGTCGCAGCCGGCGGCGTCGCGCGGGCGGCGCTGGCAGCCCTCGCGCCCCGGCTGACGATCCGCGGGGCCATGGTGCAGATGGGCCCGCGCCCGGTCGACCGGGCGAGCTGGGACTGGGACGAGATCGACCGGAACCCGTTCTGGACGCCTGATGCGGCGGCCGCAGCCGACTGGGCCGGCTATCTCGACGAGCTCCGCAAATCCGGCAACTCGGTCGGCGCCGTGATCGAGCTCGTCGCCTCGGGCGTCCCCGCGGGCCTCGGCGCGCCGGTCTACGGCAAGCTCGACGCCGACCTCGCCCAGGCGCTCATGTCGATCAACGCCGTCAAGGGCGTCGAGATCGGCGACGGCTTCGCCGCCGCCGCGCTGACCGGCGCCGACAACGCCGACGAGATCCGCTGGGGCAATGATGGCCCGCGGTTCCTCTCCAACCACGCCGGAGGGGTCCTCGGCGGCATCTCGTCGGGCCAGGACGTCGTCGCCCGCTTCGCGGTGAAGCCCACCAGCTCGATCCTGACCCCGCGCCGCACCATCGACCGCCACGGGACCGAGACCGAGATCGTCACCAAGGGACGCCACGACCCCTGCGTCGGCATCCGCGCCGTGCCGGTCGGCGAGGCGATGATGGCCTGCGTGCTGCTCGACCACATGCTCCTGCACCGGGGCCAAATGGGCGGGGAGGTCGGCGCGAACCCCGGCCGGATCGGCCCGTAGGCCACGGCCGACCCCGCCGCTTCCGTGTCGGCACGAAAAGTCCGAGTTTTTCGGTGCGCGAGGCCGGCGTATGCGGCCTCCGGGCCTTCATGGGTGCTCGCACCCCCGCCCCTGATATCACTCCCGCTCGAGCATCCGCCCGAGAACCCGACCACCGAGCACATGCAAGTGGTAGTGCGGCACCTCCTGCACCCCGTGCGGCCCGGCATTGCTGATCGCGCGGAACCCCTCGCCGCCTGCCGCCGCGGCCGCCCCGGTCTCGCGGCACACCTGCCCGACCGTCCGCGTGAAATCGACGATCTCCGCGTCGCTCGCCTCGGCCGCGAAATGGTCGAAATCGACGTACTTGCCCTTGGGGATCACCAGCACATGCACGGGCGCCTGCGGCCGGATGTCCTCGAAGGCCAGCGTGTGCTCGGTCTCGAGCACCGTCTTGTTCGGGATCTCGCCACGCAGCATCCGGGCGAAGATGTTCTCGTCGTCATAGGCATAGCTCATCGGCCTCTCCCTCTACGTCCTATTGCGCCGCCTCGGCCGGCGCCGGCCGGGTCAGCGCGAGGAAGACCTCCTCCAGATGCGGCTCCTCAGTCGTTATGTCGGCGATCTCGTAGCCCTGCCCCTGAACCTCGGCGATCAGCCAGGGCGCCGAGACGGCCGAACGCGAATAGCTGATCGCCATCAGCGTCGGCTCGCGCAGGCCGACGCGCGCTCCGTCGATCGCAGGCGCCTGCTCGGCCGGCCTGGCGAGCCGCAGGAGCAGCGTCTTGTCGTCGAGCCGCCCCAGCAGGTCGACGGTGTCATCGCAGGCGACCACATCGCCGTGGTTGATAATGGCGATGCGCCCGCACATCGCCTCGGCCTCTTCCAAATAGTGCGTCGTCAGGATGATCGTCGTGCCCTGCTCGTTCAGCTCGCGGACATACTCCCACAACATCTGGCGCAGCTCGATGTCCACCCCGGCCGTCGGCTCGTCCAGCACCAGCACCGGCGGCGAATGCACCATAGCCTTGGCGACCAGCAGCCGGCGCCGCATGCCGCCGGAAAGCGAGCGCGAATAGGCGTGCGCCTTGTCGTCGAGCCCGACGCGGCGCAGGATCTCCATCGTCCGCCGCTCGCGCCTGGGCACGCCATAGAGCCCGGCCTGGACGTCCAGCGCCTGGGCCGGCGTGAAGAAGGCATCGAGGTTCAGCTCCTGCGGCACGACGCCGATGGCGGCGCGCGACTGTCGCGGGTTCACGTCCTGGTCGAAGCCCCAGATTCGCACCGCGCCGGCCGTCTTGACCACCAGCCCGGCCAGGATGTTGATGAAGGTCGACTTGCCGGCGCCGTTCGGCCCCAGCAGGCCGAAGATCGAACCCGCCGGCACGTCGAGGTCGACCCCGTTCAGCGCGGGCTTGGCGGTGCGGTCCTTGCCATAGACCTTGGCCAGGCCGCGGACCTCGATCGCGTTCTCGGGCATGGGCTTCCTCGGCTGCGCGCGGGCCCGGGAATGGACCGCGGCGCGTCTGGCGTCAACGCCTTGCGACGGGCCCGCGTTCAGCCGCTCGCTGCCTCGCGGAAACGCCGGGCGATGATCGCGCCGTCCTTCTCCGGCAGCAGCAGCGGATGGTCGCCGAGCGCGATCTTGGCGACCGCGAAGCACGGCCCGGGATCGTGGAACAGGAACCGGGCGAGCTCGTCCACCTGGTCCATCCGGGTGACCCGCATGGTTGCGCCGATGCCCGACGCCGCTGCCATGGCCGCGAGGTCCAGCGACCGCGTCATGCCCGGCTGCCGCCCGGTCTCGCCGAAATGCTCGTTGTCGAGGACGAGGATGGAGAGGTTCTGCGGCCGCTCGGCGCCGACCACGGCCAGCGAGCCCAGCCCCATCATCATCTCGCCATCGCCGGTCATGCAGCAGACGCGCCGCCCCGGCCGCGCATTCGCGACGCCCAGCGCCGTCGGCACGGCCAGCCCCATGCCGCCCCAGCTGTAGAGATAGTCCGCCGAATCGCCCGCGGCGAAGCAGTCCCAGGTCGGGCTGCCGAGCCCCGGCACGACGAGGGCGCCGTCGCGCCGCGCCAGCAGCGCCGCTGTGAATTCCCGCCGGTCGAGATAGTTGCCGGTCATCGCCGCGCCTCCCCGCTCAACGCCCGAACCCCTTGGCGCCGATGATGCGCTGGCTGACCAGCACGGCGCAGGCGAATCCGCCGTTGAACGCCAGGTCCGCCGCCGCGCCGAAGGTCTCGCCGACCTCCTCGGCCCTGTCGGCCGGGAAGCACTTCACCCCCACCGCCTCCAGCGCCGGGCGGGTGCCCTGGCCCATCGCCACCTGCCACGGGTTGAACTCGCCCCATTGCCCGCGCATGGTCACCAGCATCAGGCAGGGCGCCCGCATCGCCGCCGGCAGGCCCAGCGCGTTAATGCAGTTGCCGACGCCCGAGGACTGCATGGCGATCATGCCCCGCACGCCGCCGAGCCAGAGGCCGGTGGTGATGCCGATTCCCTCCTCCTCGGTCGTCAGGGTGACGACACGGGTGTCTCGCTCCTCGCGGCAGAGCAGCAACAGCCGCGTCAGCCCGCCATCGGGGACGGTCGCGACCGTGCCGATCTCGCGCACCTTGATCGCCGCCAGAACGTCCGATGACCAGTCGTGTTGCGCCATGATCCCTCCGTTCCGGGGCGACCCTAGTCCGCGGCCCGCGCGACCGGCAAGCACGCCGGCATCAGGTGGGCGATGCGTCAGGGTCGGGGCAGACCCTCGCGGCCTAATTCGGCGGCCGGCAGCACCCAGACGGCGCCCGGCAGCGGCGGCCGGTCGTTGATGAAGCTGCCAACCACCGCCGCCAGCCCATCCGGGCCGAAGGCAACGTTCGTGACATAGGGCGCAGGCACCGCGACGCTCTCGACGAGCCCGCGCTCGGGCGTCCAGGCCAGCAGGCGCCCGGCCCCGTACTCCGCCACCCAGAGCGTGCCGTCAGGGGCGATCTCGAGCCCGTCGGGCCCAGCTTCTGGGTAGTCGGCGCGCGGCAGCCCGAGGTCGTCGAGAATGAACAGCACCTCGGGCGCCCCGAGGCCGCTGTCCTGCAGCGGATAGGCCAGCACGCGGCGGGCGAGATGCTCCGATACCAAAAGCCGGCCGTTCGCCGCGTCCACCCAGACCCCGTTGCCATAGGCGAGGCCCTTGGCGTGCCGCGTCAGGCGCCCGTCCGGCGCGAGGTGGTAGAGCGCACCGGTCGCCTGCGCCTGCACGGAAAACGTGCCGGGGTCGGTGAACCAGACGCCGCCCGCCCCGTCGGCCGCGGCGTCGTTCGGGTCGCGCAGGCGATTGCCGTCGCCGTCCTCGCGGATCGTGCCCAGCGCCTCGCCGCGCTCGTTCACCCGCACCAGCGCGCCGTCGATATGGCACAGCACCAGGATCTCGTCCTCGCGATAGCGCGCCAGCGCGGTCGGCCCGCAGCCGCGGCCCGCGAAGAAGACCAGCGGCGCGCCCTGCCCCGGCCAGGCCATCACCCGATCGGCGCCCATCTCGGCCCAATAGAGCGTGCCGTCGATCCAGACCGGCCCCTCGGGATAGCTCGCCGCCCACTCCTCGGCGCGCGCGGGCAGCGCCAGCAGCAGCGCCGCCGCCAGGGCCGCCGAAATCTCAATTGGGGCGCGCATCAAGCGTAGCTCACGCGGCTGCTCATCCGGCGGCCCATCCACATCAGCACGACGGCCATCATGGCGGTGATCGCGGCGAACACCCAGGTGATGGCGCTCGATCCGATCCAGGGGATCAGCACGAAGGTGGTGGCCAGCGTGCCGAGGATGTTGCCGAAGGTCGAGATGCCATAGACCGCGCCCGTCTGCCGGCCGCTGGCATGCGTCGCCACCAGCAGCAGCCGCACGGCAAAGGGCGAGAAGCAGGCGATCAGCGTCAGCGGCACGAAGATCAGCACGAAGGACGCCGTCGTCACGCCGAAGGCGATGCCGACCGGCCCATAGCCGAAGGTCTCGCCCACGCCCAGCAGCAGGTCGGGCGTCTGCAGGCCCAGATAGGTCTCGGCGTTCAGCGGGTCGACCGCGAACGGGATCACCGCCATCCAGATCGCCGCCAGCAGCACCAGCACGCCCAGCAGCCCTGCCGTCGGCCGGCGGTCGACCAGCGCGCCGCCCAGGAAATAGCCCATCATCAGCGAGAACAGCGTCACCGAGATGATCGCCGCCCAGGTGTAGATGCCCGAGCCGAAATACGGGTTCAGGTACCGGCTCGACAGCATCTCGAAGCCCATCAGCACGAAGCCGAGGATGAACCCCACGGCATACATGCCGAGGCGGAAGGCGCGCTCGGACATGCTATTGGCCGGCGGCGGGCGCCGCGATGTCGTCGATCCCCTCGTTGTGGCGCTCGATCGACTTCAGCATCTCGACCGGCGCGAAGTCGTCGACCAGCGGCTCGGCATCGGGCGCGTTCTGCAGCACCCGCCGCCCGGCGACCAGCTCGGGCAGCGGATACTTGAAGCCGCGCGCCTGCTGCAGCGCGCCGGCGCGCGCCAGCAGCGCCGCCTGCTCGCGCCGCGGCCCGTCATAGGCGACGGCGACGACATTGCCGCCCGACGGGTAGAAGTCGACATTGTCGAAGACGCTCGCCAGCGTCGCCACCGCCGAATCGAACAGCATGGTCGTCGGCTCGATGTTCTGCGCCAGCACGCCGCCCTCGGCCAGCCGGCGCTTGGCGGTGAGATAGAACTCGCGCGTCAGCATGTGGAAGGGCACGAAGGGGCCGCGATAGGCATCCACCATGATGACGTCGTGCTTGTCCTCGGACCGCATCAGGTAGATGCGCCCGTCCGCCGCCTCGATGGACAGGTTTTCGCTTTCCTCTACGTCGAAGTGCTTCTCGGCCATCTCGATCACCTCGGGGTCGAGCTCGACCGAGCGGACGGGAACGTCCGGCATGAAGATGTCGAGATAGCTCGCCGTCCGGCCGCCGCCGAGCCCGATCTCGAGGATCGACTCGAGCTTTGGCGGATAGGCCAGCGCCGCGGTGAGATAGCGCGTGTAGGTGACCGGCAGGGCCTGCTGGTCGCTCCGGTCATAGACCGACTCGGTCCAGAACCGCTCGTTCTTGCCGAATTGCATGATGACGAGATCGCCCTGCTCGAAGACGTAGATGTTGTTGTAGACCGACTCGCGGCTCTCGATCAGCTTGCCCGCCGCCAGAGCGGGGCCGCAGAGCAGCAGGAAGGCCAGGGCCGCCAGGGCGGGGGTCGATCGCATATGTGCCTTCCGATTGCGTCGTGCATGGGCGTGTCGGGTGCTCGGCCGGGGGGCTCGGCTCCGCCGGCGCATATAGCCCCGCCCACGGGGAACGGAAAGCCTCCCCGCGACGTAGGGCACTCGTCGGCTGGGAGGGACTTCGCGTTGATCACCACCCATGGTGGTTTGCTGCCGGACTGCCATGGGCTAAGTCCGGCCCGATGGTAGTGCGTTCTCAGCGAATTGCCGGTTGCGCCCGAGCCGGCGCGCTGGCGGCATCCCTTGCACTTGCAGGCTGTGGCGGTGGTGCGCCCGAGCTTCGAAGCGTCGATTTCCAAGCCCCTGCCACCGCCGTGGCCTATGTCGCCGCGATCGAGGGAATGCCCGACGAGGAGATGACCGCGCTCGCCGAGGAATCGCTGACGGTCTTCCGCCGGCGCGACGACGGGGCCTACAGCATTCCGCTGCTCCGCCGCCGGGCCGAGAACGACCTCGAGGCGGTGCAGAAGATCCTGCGCTCCTACGGCTATTACAACGGCTCGGCCGAAGTCGTCGTCGACGAGATCAGCCAGGAACGATACGACGAACTCGACGAGTTCGAGTTCGGCCTGCCCTCGGTCTCGTCCCTCGCGTTCTGGCGCGACCGGCCGGAAGAGCCCGATCCGGATCGCTGGGCCTATGTCGTCATCACCGTCGACCCCGGCACGCAATTCACGCTCGAGCGCCACGATTTCGATTTCGTCGACCCGGAGATGAACGCCGTCGTGCCCTCGCCGCAGGCGCTCGGCTCGCCAGTCGGCGGCCCCGCCCTCGCCATTCCGATCCTTGGCGCCGAGGGCGCGGCGATCGATCTGCTGCAGAATATCGGCTTCCCATATGCCGAGGGCCTCGGGCGCGACGCCGTCGCCGATCTCGCGCTTGCGACGCTCGAGGTGGAATCACAGCTTCGCAGCGGCCCGGCGGCGGTCTTCGGACCCATCGCCTTCGAGGGGCTGGACGAGGTCCAGGAGAGCTATCTGCGGACCTATGTCCCTTGGCAGCAGGGCGAGGTCGTCGACCGCAAGCTCCTGCGTCGCTTCCAAGAGTCGCTCCTTGCGACCGACCTCTTCGACACGCTCCTGGTGCAGATCCCGCCCGACCCGCCGCCGGGCGAGGGGCCGGTGCCCCTGCCCATCCTGGTCACGGCCGACGAGCGCCCATTCCGCACCATCGGGCTTGGCGGCGGCTTTGCCACGGACACCGGGCCCTACGTGACGGCCGAGTTCCAGCACCGCAACCTTTGGGGCGAGAACGAGACGCTGAGCTTCAACGTCGACGTCGGGACCGACGAGCAGTCCGGGCTGCTCGCCTATCGCGAGCCGCAGTTCCTGCGTCCGGGCCAGGATCTGCTCGCCGGGCTGGAGCTCGCCCGCGACGACAACGATGCGTTCCGCGACAAGCGCGTCACGCTGACGGGCGGCCTCCAGCGCCGGCTCACCCCGCATTGGGTCGTCGGCTATGGCCTCTCGTTCCAGGCGAGCCAGATCGAACAGAACAACCTCGACACCGAGGCACTGATCGGCGGCGTGCCGACTTTCGCCGAGTACGACAGCACCGACAGTCTGCTGAACCCCACGCGGGGGCTCCGGGCGCGATTCGACGTGGCGCCCTATGCCGGGACGCTGGAGCAGGACTTCACCAAGTTCCTGACGCTCGACAGCCGCGGATCGACCTATTGGGACGTGCTCGACAACGACATCTACATCCTCGCCGGACGGGCGCGGCTCGGTTCGATCATCGCCGACAGCCTGGATGATGTGCCGGGCAACCAGCGCCTCTATGCCGGCGGCGGCGGCTCGGTGCGCGGTTATGCTCTCTACACCGTCGGCCCGATCGGCGCTGGCGGCGATCCAACCGGCGGGCGATCGGTCGCGGAGGCGAGCATCGAGCTGCGCACGCGTCTGTGGCAGGACATCGGCGGCGTCGTCTTTGTCGATGCGGGCTCGGTCAGCCAGGAGATGTTCCCCGATTTCGAGGATGGGGCGCAGGTCGGCGTCGGCTTCGGCGTGCGCTATTTCTCGCCAGCGGGCCCGATCCGGCTCGACATCGCCTTCCCGCTCGACCGGCGGCCGATCGACGACGCCTGGCAGCTCTATTTCTCCATCGGACAGGCCTTTTGATGCGCAAGCTCGCTCTGGCTCTCGGCTTTCTCGCCATCCTGACCGCCGCCGACCCCGCCTCGGCGCTGTCGCTCGGCGGGATCAGGAACCAGCTGATCGATTGGCTGCTCTCCAAGGTCTCGGTCGAGGGCATCTTCGAGATCTCGGTCGACGAGGTGACCGATGCCGAGGGCCAGGAGGGCACCACGCTCCGCGGCCTGCAGATCGCCGATTCTCAGGGCACCTGGTTCACCGCCGAGGCGCTGACCTTCGACTGGAACAGGTCGCGATTGCTGCGCGGCCAGCTGGTCATCAACACGCTGCAGGCGCAGGGCGTCGAGTTCATGCGCGAACCGGTGATCCCGCCCGGCGAGCAGATCGAGGTCGACCTGCAGGACGTCGACAAGCCGCCCGAGCCGTTCATCTGGCCGCGCAGCCCGATCTCGGCCGAGATCCGAAACCTCGTGCTGCAGAACGTCCACCTGCACGAGCCGGTGCTCGGCCAGGAGATCAGCTTCAACGCGACCGGCTCGTTCCGCGACATCGGCGACGTGCAAGCCGCCAGCCTGGAGCTGCAGCGCACGGATCAGATCGCCGGCAGCATCGATTTCGCCTACACGAACGACTTTGCCGCCAACACGCTGAAGGTCGACCTCGACGCCGCCGAGGATGCCGGCGGCCTCGTCTCGGCGCTTGCCGGCCTGCCCGCGGACGTGCCCGTCGCGCTGACGCTGAACGCCGACGGCACGCCCGGCGACTACAACCTCGCCTTCAACCTCGCGATGACCGACTACCTGCAGGCCCAGGGCACGGCGAAGCTCGACTACGAGGGACCCATCCAGATCAACGCCGACATCTCGGCGCGCCCGGGGCCGAAGATGCCGCCAGAGGCTGCCCAGGTCCTCGGCGACGAGGCCGAGCTGGTCATCCAGGCCGCCGAGGGCGACGACCAGCTGATCGAGATCGAGACGGCGCGGCTGAGCTCCCCTTATCTGCGCGCCAGCGCCACGGGTACCTATGCGCGCGCGACGGGCGCTGCCGACCTGCAGGTCGACCTCACCGCCGAGCCCGAGCTCGCCGCGCCCTTCGAGGGCGTCGAGTTCGCCGGCCTGGCCTTCAACGGCACGATCCAGGGCCAGCCCGGCTCGCTGACCGCCAATGGCGACCTGACGCTCGACGGCTTCGCCACCGCCACCGCCGCAGTCGACCAGGCGACGCTCAACATCGACGTCGGCCAGAGCGGCACGGCCGAGGCGCCGACCACCAACCTCTCGGTCCAGGGGAACGTCCAGGGCCTGCGCCTCGACCAGATCCCGGCCGAGGTGATCGGCGACGCCCGGCTGGCCGTCGACGCCAGCATGACCGGCAGCGAGGTGACGCTGCGGACGGCCGAGATCGACAGCCAGGCGCTGACCGTCTCGGCCTCGGGCACGGCCAACACCGAGACGGGCAATTTCGACGTGTCCTATCAAGCCTCGGCGCCGCAGATCGGCCCGGTGCTGGAACCCTATGGCGTCGAGGCCAAGGGCACCATCGCCGCCCAGGGACAGGCCGCCAGCGAGGACGGCGTCCTCAGCCTGCAGACCAGCGCCGACCTGACCGATTTCCAGTACCCGCAGCTCGCCGCCCAGCGGCTGCACGTCGAGGCGAACGCCGTGCAGTACGCCGAGCGCACAACCTTTGACGTCACCGGCAACGGCCAGGCGCTGCAGATCGATCAGCTCGGCCCCGACCTGCTCGACCAAGCCGACTTCGCCGCCAGCGGCATTCTCGAGGGCACCACGCTTAGGCTGGGGCAGGCCCGGCTGACCTCGCCCGTCCTCGAGGCGACCGCCGAAGGCACGGTCCAGACCGATGGCACGGGCGGCGAGCTCCGCTACGACATCCGCTCGCAGCAGATCGGCCCCGTCGCGCAGGCCTATGGCGTCGACGCCCAGGGCAGCGTCAGCGCGACCGGCACAGTCGAGCTCGCGCCGGACGGCGCGACGGTAACGACCGACGCCAATCTGACCGACTTCCGCAGCGAGTTCGCCGATGCCGGCCGGCTGAACCTGGAGGGCACGGTCGGCCAGCAGGGCGAGCAAATCACCTTCTACCTCACCGGCGGCGGCGAGCGGCTGCGCATCGACCAGATTGGCCCCGACCTGCTCGGCCAGGCCGATTTCGTCGCGCGCGGCGCGCTCGATGGCCAACAGCTGACGCTCGACCAGGCGCGGCTGACCTCGCCCTTGCTCAACGCCTCCGCCGAGGGCTCGCTGAACCTCGAGACGAGCGAGGGCCGCATCCGCTACGATGTCGGCTCGGTCGCGCTCGGCCCTGTCGCCGAGCTCTACGAGGTCCCCGTCACCGGCACGGCAGCGGCCGAGGGCACGGTCGAGCTCGTCTCGACAGACGGCACGCCGGTCCCGCAGATCACGGGCCAGGCCACTGTCGACGACCTCTCCTATGACGGCACCGACATCGGCGACGTCGCGCTCCAGCATGACGTGACGCTGTCGCAGACGCCGAACGGCACGCTCGCGCTCAGGCTGACCGAGGGCGAGTTCGCGCCCGCCGCCGTCCAGACGCGATTCCGGCTCGAGGACCAGCGGCTGGCGCTGAACGGGCTCGACCTGCGGGCGCTGGGTCTGACGGCCAGCGGCGACCTCGCCGTGAACCTCGAGACGACGCTTGCCGAGGGCACGCTCGAGATCGGCGCCGCCGACCTCTCGCGCTTGCCCGGCGCCGCAGTCGCCGGCCGCGCCAATGGCCGGCTGCGCCTAGCCGTCGAGAACGGCCGGCAGAACGCCAGCCTGGCCCTCGCGGCCCGCAGCCTGACGGCCGGCGGCGTCGCCATCGGCGCGGCCCGCGTCGACGCGCAAATCCGCGACGCGCTCGGCACGCCGGCCGTCGACGCCGAGATCGCCGCCGAGCGCATCGTCAGCGGCGGCCTGACGCTGGCCACCGTGACCGCAACGGCCAAGGGTCCTCTCTCGGCCCTGCAGATCGCCCTCCAGGGCGAGGGCGATCTCGACGGCAAGCCGCTGGCGCTCGCCACCGCCGCGCGCGCCGACGTTTCCGGCGAGACGATGCGCGCCACCGTCAGCCAGCTCGACCTCGCGCTGGCCGAGGACCGCGTTTCGCTGCTCGAGCCGCTGCGGCTCGTCTCCAGCGGCGGCACGATCCGCATCGACAACCTGGCGCTGGCGTTGCCCGACAGCGGGCGGCTCATCGGCGAGGTCGCCTATTTCGGCGGTCCGCTCGCCGGCAACATCCAGCTCGACATGCCCGACATTTCGATCCTCGCCCGGCTCGCCGGCGCGCCCGTCAAATCGGGAGCGCTCGAGGTCGCCGCCGAGTTCGACACGCGCAGCGGCCGCGCCAATGCCGACGTGGCCGTCACGGGGCGCGAGATCGTCTTCGCCGACATATCGGGCGCCGGCGTCCTCGGCTTGGAGGCGACGCTGGACTGGAACGGCCGCGTCGCCGATCTGGACGCGCGCGTCACCGGCAGCTTTGGCGAGCCGCTGGTCGTCACGGCCGCGCTGCCCGTCGTCGCCAGCGGCGGCATCCCGACACTGGCCGAGCGCGGCCCCGTCTCGGGGCAGATCCGCTGGAACGGCGAGATCGGCGAGCTGTGGGCGCTGGTGCCGGCGCCCGGTGTCGTCGTGACCGGCGAAGCGGCGGTCGACATCGGCATCACTGGCGACATATCGGATCCCCGCTTCACCGGCGGCGTCCTGCTGGCCGACGGCACCGTGCAGTACCTCGACACCGGCACGATCCTGACCGGAGTAAGCCTGGCGACCGAAATCGACGAGACCGGCGCGCTCGCGATCAGGCTCGAGGGCACCGACGGCGCCAACGGCACGCTGCGGGTCGTGGGCACCGTCGGGCTGGGCGACGAGGGGGTCGATCTCAGGATTGAGTCACGCCGCGCCGTCCTCGTCCGCCGCGACGATGTCGCCGCCCGGATCGGCTTGGACCTCCACATCTTCGGCCCGCTCAACCAGCTCGCCATCGTCGGCGACGTGCGGATCGTCGAGGCCGAGGTGCGGCTGGTCAACGCCAACCCGCCCGGCATCGTCACCCTCGGCGACGTCCGCATCAAGGGCGAGCCGCTGCCCGACGAAGGCAATGGCGAGCCGGCGCTGCCGATCCGGCTCCAGATCGACGTGACCTCGCCGGGAAACGAGATCTTCGTGCGCGGCCGCGGCCTCGACAGCCAGTGGCAGACCGACCTGCAGATCCGCGGGGACGCCTCGCAGCCGGTCATCACCGGCGAGGTTTCCGCCGTCCGCGGCACGCTCGACCTGATCGGCAAGACCTTCGATCTCGCGCGCGGCCGCGTCATCTTCGACGGCGGGCGCCAGATCGATCCGCGCCTCGACGTCGTGCTCGAGCGCCAGAGCTCGGGCATTACCGGCCGCATCATCGTCTCGGGCTTCGCCTCGGACCCGCAGCTCTCCTTCGCCTCGACGCCGGCGCTGCCCGAGGACGAGGTGTTGCCCC
Organism: uncultured Alphaproteobacteria bacterium; assembly: GCA_963822985.1. GTDB lineage: Bacteria > Pseudomonadota > Alphaproteobacteria > Rhodobacterales > Rhodobacteraceae > Thermohalobaculum. The sequence continues at coordinate 353,589 of CAWGJU010000013.1, forward strand.
GCGTGCTCTTCGGCACCTCGTCGCAGGGGCTGTCGGCGGCCCAGGGCATCCAGCTGGCGATCGGCCTGGCCACGCTGCTCGACGGCGGCGGCGGCACGTTCGAGCAGCTGCGCAATGCGGTCGGCGTCGACACTCTGAGCGTCGAGCAGGACGACGAGGGCGACGCGTCGCTCGCGATCGGCGAGCAGATCGACGAGAACATCTGGGTCGGCACCAAGCAGTCGCTGACCGGCGAAGGCGGCACCTCGGTAGCGGTCGAGGTCGACGTCTTCGAGAACGTCCAGGTCCAGGGCGAGGCCGGCTCCGCCGGTAACTCCAGTGTCGGCGTTCAGTGGCGCAAGGACTTTTGACGGCGCGACGCGGCCCGAGTGCAACGACCCGTCGTGCTCTCACAGGATCGCACCGCTCAGCTCCGAACGCCCGAGCGGCGCACGACAGCCGATGCTCTACGCGCGGGCGATCTCCGGCAGAGGCGATTCGCTGATCATCGTCAAAGGGTCAGGGTCGCGATGGCGCAGGCGCGCAGAGGGCCGGCGCCCCGACCGCAGCGGGCCCCTTACATCCGCTCCTTCGTTCCACGGCTGATCAGCCACCAATTGACCGGGTACGCGGTGAAAAAGCCCACCACCATGGCGATCTGCATCATGAACCAGAATTCCCAGCTGTTGATGTGCAGCTTGGTGTGGAAGGCCATGGCGAAGATGACGAAGTGGGCGATCGCCATCCAGCCATACATGCCGACCTGCCAGGCCGTCAGCGACAGCGCGTCGGCCTTGACCGCCTGCACCAGCCCCTTGCCGGGCGAGAGCCCGCGCATCGGCACGATCGTGAAATACTGGAAGACGATGCCCAGGATGAAGGCGCAGATATAGGCCAGCACCCAGTCGGCGAAGACCTTCTCCTGGAAGAGGCTGTGCCAGCCGAGCGCGACCGCCGTCGCCGGGACGGCAAAGGCCAGCCAGTGCGCGATGATGTCGCCGATCGTGCAGCCCGCGCCGCAATGGTTTGTGCCCTTGGCGACCATCATCGGGAACGGCGTCTCGGTCCTGTTCGGCGGGTCCTCGCCGCGCTCCTTCGCCGGCATGACGCGGCTCTTCGCGGCCAGCTTGCCGTATCTGAAATACTGCATCACGCCGATGAACAGCCAGAACAGGCAGATCGTCGGCCAGACCACGTTCATGATCCACATGTGCTGCGGGTCGCGCCAGATGTCGGTCGCGACGATCAACGCGCAGACGAACCCCAGCGACACCCAGACGATCGCCAGCATGTGGAACCACTCGGGAACCATGCCGCCTCCCTTCTCTCCGGACAGGTCCGCAATGCGGTGTCCGCGGGCATGGTTCCGACGTCGCCCGGCCCAGTCGCCCCCGCTCAGTCGCCCCGGCTAGCCGGCGCGCCGGCGCCCCGCATGGCCCGACAAGCGTCGGCCGTCATCAGCACCGAGACGAACCGCTCGTGCAGCGCCTCGACGTCGACGCTTGTGCAGACCGAGACCGGGGGCGTCCCTGCCTCGAGGTCGGCCAGCGTGCGGCCGATCTCGTCGCCCTCGGTGACGACGCGCAGCGGCACCTCGCGCACGCCGAAGAGCGCGGGCTCGGCCACCGCCAGAACCGCGGCGGGATCGTGCAGGAAGCAGCCGTCGTGCACGCCCTTCTTGCGGTGCCAGCCGAGGTAGAACTCGGCCGCCCGCTCCAGGAAACCGCCGACGGTGGGCGAATGGTCCGAGATGCGCGCGAAGTCCATCGGCCTGCAGCGCGTCCGCTCGGTGACGTCGAGCCCGACCAGCGTCACCGGCCAGTCGGCGGCGAACACCTCGGCCGCGGCGTGCGGGTCGTGCCAGATATTGGCCTCGGCCCATTCGGTGACGTTGCCGCGCCGCTCGATCGCGCCGCCCATCACGACCACGTCCCGCACCTTGGCGGTTATGGAGGGATCGCGGCGCAGCGCCGTCGCGATGTTGGTCAGCGGCCCGATCGGCACCAGCGTTATTTCGCGCGGGTGGTCGCGCAGCGTCTCGATGATGAAGTCCGCGGCATCCAGCCGGTGCGCCCGCCCGCGCGGTGTCTCGGCCGGGTGGTCGCCGAACCCCTCGGGCCCGTGCACGTGATACCCTGGCGGCTCGAGCGGCCGGACCAGCGGCGCCGCGGCGCCCTCGGCCACGGGGCAGTCGGCGCAGTCCGCACCGGCCAGCTCCACCAGCCTGATCGCGTTGCGCGTCGCCTTGTCGACATGGACGTTGCCGAAGACCGTGGTCAGGCCCACCACCTCCAATCCCGGATGCGCGAAGGCAAGCTCGATCGCCATCGCGTCGTCGATGCCGGGGTCGGTGTCGATGATGATCTTCTGCGCCATGCCCGATCCCGTGCCCAATTCCCGTGCGGCGTGGCGGCTTATGTGCGCGCGGTCAGGAAGGCGTCAACCTCGGCCGCCGCCGGGATCGCCTCGGCCGCCCCCGGCCGCGTCACCTGGATTGCCGCGGCGGCGGCGGCCACCCGCAGCGCCTCGGCGAACGGCCGGCCGCGGTCGAGCCCGGCCAGCAGATAGCCGAGAAAGGTGTCGCCCGCGCCGGTCGTGTCGACCGGGTCGACCGCAAACGCCGGCTGCCTGATCTCGCGGGTGCCCGCCCAGCAGCGCGCGCCGCGGGCGCCCTCGGTGATCAGCAGCGTGGGCGCCAGCCCATCGGGCGGCCGGCCCAGGTGGCACGCCAGCTGCTCGGCCTCGACCGCGTTCACGGCCAGAAGGTCGATATGGGCGATCACCTCCGCCGTCGCCGCGGGGTCGAAGGGCGCCGCCGCATAGGCGACGCGCAGGCCCGCCGCCCGGCCCGCCCGGGCCGCCTCGACGACCCGGTCGGTCTCGTTCTGCAGCAGCAGCCAGTCCCCGGCCCTGGCCCGCCCGACCGCCGTCCGGACCAGCTGGGGCGTCAGCGCCCGGTTCGCCCCGCCATGCACGACGATCAGGTTCTCGCCCGCCGAATCGACGAGGATTACCGCGTGCCCGGTCGCGGCGTCGACGGTCGCCAGATCACGCACGTCGATCCCCGCCGCCGCCAGCCGCTCGCGGCACCAGGCCCCGTCATGGCCGACGGCGCCGGCATGGGCCACCTCCGCCCCGGCCAGCCGGGCGGCCAGCGACTGGTTCGCCCCCTTGCCGCCGAGGCCCCGCGCATAGCTCAGGTCCGCCACCGTCTCGCCGGGCCCCGGCAGCGCCGCCACCTGGTGGACGTGGTCGATGTTGACCGAGCCGATCGTCAGGATCATGCAGCCTGCCCGGCCAGAGCGGCCGCCATGAACGCCGACAGCTTGGCCGCGTCCAGCCGCCGTGCCGTCCGCACGCCCGAGCAGAGGTCGACGCCGAAGGGCCGCACCGTCGCGACGGCCTCCGCCACGTTCTCGGGCCGCAGACCGCCGGCGAGGAAGACCGGCGCGGGCGCGCGGCGCACGAACTCGGCGCTGACCCGCCAGTCATGTACCCGGCCCGTCCCGCCCAGCTCCTGCGAGCCCGGCCGCCCGGAGTCGAGAAGGTACGCGTCGACGAGCCCCGCATAGCGCCCGATCAGCTCCAGCGCCTCGGGCCCCTCGACATGCACCGCCTGGATGCGCCGCAGCCCCGGCCGCGCCCGCGCGAGCGTGCGATGCACCTTGGGCGCGACATGGCGGACGACCTGCACGCAGCGCACAGGGCAGGCCTCGACCTCGGCCATGATGTCCTCGGCCGTCTCGCCCGAGCTCAGCAGCACGGGCGTCACCCAGGCCGGTGCGCCCTCGGCGACCGTCCGGGCGGTGGCCAGATCGATGACGCCCGCGCCCGACGGCATCGGCCCGACCATGCCGATCATGTCCGCGCCGGCGGCCGCCGCCAGCCGCGCCTCGTCGACCGAGGCCATGCAGCAGATCTTGACCCGCAGGCGCATCCGCGTTCCCCGATTCGGCGCAAACCGATCTTCCGCGGCGCCTCCGCCCCTTGGCAACGCCGACCGGCGCGCCCCCGCGGATTTTCGCCTTCAGCCATCTGGACATTCCCGGAGATCTGCGACTAGCGTCCAGGTTGCGCCGTCATAACAAAGCGCGTCGGGGGGCGACGCCGGTCGACGGCGATTGGGAGGAAAACATGCTCAGATCACTTGCCGGGTTCGCCGCGGCGACGGCCGTGGCGCTGCTCGGGTCGACCGCGCTTGCGCAACAGAAGGTCAAGCTCGAGCCTTTCGTCACGGGCCTCAACCAGCCGCTGGCGATGGTCGAGACGCCGGATGGCCGCTTTCTGGTCATCGAGCAGTGGGGCCGGGTCATGCTGGTCGAGGACGGCCAGCTGAACGGCATGCCCTTTCTCGACATCCGCAACCTGATCATCGACCGGTTTCCGGACTTCGACGAGCGCGGCCTGCTCGGCCTTGCCCTGCACCCGGACTTCGCCAACAACGGCAAGTTCTACATCGCCTATTCCGGCCGCAAGGACTGGCAGGGCGACCTCGCCAAGATGCTCTGGTGGGACCACAACAACCTCGTCGCCGAGTACGCCGTGTCAACGGACGACCCGAACACCGCCGACCCCTTCTCGGCCCGCGTTCTCGACAGCACGCCGTGGCCGCAGTTCAATCATAACGGTCACTGGATCGGCTTCGGCCCGGACAACATGCTGTACGTGTCGATGGGCGACGGCGGCTATGCCAACGACTGGGGCATCGGCCACAATGTCGAGACCGGCAACGGCCAGGACCTGACGACGCCGCTGGGCAAGATGCTGCGCATCGACCCGGAGACCGGCGAGGCGCCGGCCGACAACCCCTTCGTCGACAACGAGGACGCCGACCCGCGCATCTGGGCCTATGGCCTGCGCAACCCGTGGCGCTGCAGTTTCGACCAGGGCGGCGATAACCAGCTCTTCTGCGCCGACGTGCAGCAGAACTCGTTCGAAGAGGTCGACATCATCGAAAAGGGTGGCAACTACGGCTGGCGCCGTATGGAGGCGAGCCACTGCTTCGACTACATGCATCCGGACGAGCACCCGGAGAACTGCGAAAAGGAAGGGTTGATCATGCCCATCCTGGAATACAAGAACTGCACGGCCAAGCCGCAGGACTGCCAGGGCATCTCGGTGACCGGCGGCTATATCTATCGCGGCCAGCACAAGGATTGGGACGGCAAGTACATCTATGGCGACTGGTCCAAGTCGTTCGGAGCCATGGACGGCCAGATCAAGTTCGGCACCAAGGGCGCGGACGGCAATTGGACGAGCGAGCCCGTCGAGGTCGTCGATTGGGATGGGCCGCTGCCCTATATCGTCGCCTTCGCGCAGGACAATGACGGCGAGGTCTATGCGCTGACGTCGCAAACGACCGGCCCGGTCGGCTCGCTCGACACGATTTACAAGATCGTCCCCGCCGAGTGATCCGCTCCTGACGCCCGCGCCCCCGCCCTCCGGCGGGGGCGCCCCTGCCAAGAGGTCCGAATGCGTACGACGATCCTATTGCTCGCCGCCGCCTGCCTTCTCGGCGCCGGTACGGCGCTCGCCGCCGATGCGCAGGGCTCGCAGCCGCCCGCGCCCTTCACCGACGCCTACCTCACCGACGAGGCGAACGTTGCGGCCGGCCGCGCCATCTGGCAGGAGCAGTGCCAGCACTGCCACGGCGCCAAGGCCTATCCCGGAAAAGCGCCAAAGCTGCGCCCCTCCCGCTACAAGCCCGATTTCGTCTATCGCCGCGTCACCGACGGATTCCGCAAGATGCCTTCCTGGAAGGACGTCTACACTGACGAGGAGCGCATGCAGGTCGTGACCTATGTCCTCTCTTCGCACTTCTCGCCCTGAAGTCGCGCAGTCGGACGCGCGTGCCCTGGAGGCAGTCCGACACGACGAGACCCGAAGTTTAGCTTCGTCCTAACCTTCCCCGCTCATGGTCTCGACCATGAGGTATCCGGACGAGCCGAGCGAATTGGACCGCTTGGTCGAGGCGCGTCGCAGGTATGCCGAGTTGCGCGACGCGCTGCCGAGCGATGGCGCGCTCGACCGCGACCTGCGCGCCCAGCTGACCGCGTCCATCCACTGCCTGGACGTAAAGATCGCCAGCATCCGGGAGCAGCGCTGAAGCTGGCCGCCGGCGGCCTGTGCCCCAGACCCGCCAACGCCCCAGCTCTCAAGCTGCTGTTTCCGGCGGCTTTTGCGTTATGGCCTGGCTGATGGCGTGGTCCAGCGTCTTGGAACGGGCGACGCGGCGCAGCCTGTTCTAGACAGACCCAGCCTCGATTTCTTCCAGGTTATCTGACCCGTCGCCAAAGGGGCTGACCATGAATTACCGTCGCCGAATCACCGTGGCGCCGCGAGACTAGCACGCCCAATTGCGGGAGGCGCAGGGAGTTGAGGAAACGGCGCAAACCTCGATCTCAACCCTGCCGCCTAGCGAGCAGCAGCAGCCCCGGCACAGGTGCGCCGTCGTCATGGCGCACGGTGATCGCCGCGCAGTCAAGCGGCGCGAAGCCAGCCTCGGCCATCAGCCGCCGCAGATACGTCTCCGAGTGGGCGAATCGGTGCTTTGGCCCGACCACGTAGTCGCGCGCCTCCGCCGGCAGCGTCTCGGTCGAGACGGCCAGCACGCCGCCGGGGGCGAGGCACCGCGCCGCGCCGGCGAAGAACCCCTCGAGCGCTCCCAGATAGGGCAGGACGTCCGTCGCCGTGACCAGATCCCACGGCGCCGCCTCGGTCTCGGCGAGGAAGGCCACCGCCTCGCCGACCCAAAGCTCGGCATAGACGCCGCGCTCGTCGGCCTGCTCCAGCATGCCCTCGGCCAGATCCACGCCGGTGATCTCGCGCGCCATGTCGGCCATCGACGCGCCCGTCAGTCCCGTGCCGCAGCCGAGGTCGAGCATCCGCGGGTACGCTCCCGGCGCCACCTCGCCCAAACGCTGGCGCAGCAGCATCGGCACGGAATAGCCCAGTTGCTCGACCAGCATCTCGTCAAACCTATCGGCGCACTGGTCGAACAGCGTCGCCACATAGGCGTCCGGCGCCTTTTCAGGGGTCGCGCCCCGGCCGATCGCCGCCAGCCGAACGGTGACGCCGCCCGGGTCCTCCGGATCCAGCCGGAGCACCTCGGCATAGGCCGCGGCCGCGCCGTCGAAATCGCTCCGCCGCTCGGCCGCGAGCCCGCGATTGTAGGCGCGGGCCAGCGGGTCGTCGTCCTCGGCCGGCCGCTTGTGTTTCACGCCCTTCGCCACGCCACCGCTCCCGCCGCCAGCACCGATGCCGCCAGGATCATCATGCCCATTCCCTCGCGCGAGCTCTCGCCAGAGATCTGGGGCCACCAGACATCGACCGCCCACCAGCGCTCGACCGGCGGCCAAAACGCAACGACGCCCCAGGCGGCCAAGGCCAGCGACACCGCCAAGAGCCCGCGCGCCGGCGCGGTCTTCAGCAATGCCGGCCGCAGCGCGGCGATCCCGCACCATGCGGCGCCCGCCGCATAGATCGCCGCCCAGAACAGCGCGTCGGGGTCGTTCCACTGCACCGCCGCGAACATCACCAGCAGCACCGCCAGCACGCCGCACAGCACCCGCATCTTTGCCTCCGCATCATCCGCCGGGGGATTTGCCCCGGCCGCATCTTCCGGTCTATCGTCTAGCCGAGAGAGAGGTGACGGGCCAGCACCTCCGCGGAGAGCGCCGATGCAGATCGAGCCGACGCAGATCGAGACGGAGCCGTCCGGCACGGGCGCCACCAGAACCACCGAGATCGCCTGGCAGAGCTTCAGCGTCCCTTACAACTATCCGGTCGCCTTCACGCGGGGCCTCTTCGACCCCGCCAACCCGCTGCTGGCCGAGATGCTGGGCAGGCGCGAGCCCGCCAAGCGCCACCGCGCGCTCGTCTACCTCGACGACAACCTCGCCCGCGCGCGCCCCGACATGCTCGCCGCCGTGGAAGCGTACGCCGCGGCGCATGATGCGCGCATGAGCCTCGCCGCGCCCGTCGAGACGCTGCCCGGCGGCGAGAAGATCAAGACCGAGCTCGCCTGGATCGAGGGTATCCAGGACCGGATCCACCGCCTCGGCATCGACCGGCACTCCTTCGTCGTCGCCATCGGCGGCGGCGCCGTGCTCGACTGCGTGGGCCTGGCGGCGGCGACGGCGCATCGGGGCGTGCGCCATGTCCGCGTGCCCTCGACCGTGCTTGCGCAGAACGATTCGGGCGTCGGGGTGAAGAACGCCGTCAACCTCAAGGGCTACAAGAACTTCGTCGGCACCTTCGCGCCACCCTGGGCGGTGCTGAACGATTTCGACCTGCTCGGCTCGCTGCCCCGGCGCGAGCGCATCGCCGGGCTGGCCGAGGCCGTCAAGGTCGCGCTGATCCGCGACCGGGGCTTCTTCGAGTGGATCGAATCGAACGCCGACCGGCTGACCGCCTTCGAGCCCGCCGCCGAGGAGCACATGATCCGGGAATGCGCCCGGCTCCACATGCGCCAGATCGCTCATGGCGGCGACCCGTTCGAGATGGGCTCGGCCCGCCCGCTCGACTTCGGCCATTGGGCCGCCCACCGGCTCGAGGCGCTGACCCATCACCATTTGCGGCATGGCGAGGCGGTGGCGATCGGCATCGCGCTCGATTCGCGCTATTCGGCGCTGGCCGGGCTCCTCCCCCGGGGCGAGGACGAACGCATCACCGCGCTGCTCGAGCATCTCGGCTTCCGCATCTGGCACCCCGCGCTCGCGCGGCGCGACGAGGTCGGCCAGCCCGCCGTGCTCCGCGGTCTGCAGGAGTTCCGCGAGCATCTCGGCGGCGAACTCACCGTGACGCTGCTGACGGCCATCGGCACGGGCCACGAGGTGCACCAGATCGACTCTAGCCTGATGGTGCAGGCCGCCGACTGGCTCCGCGCGCGCGAGGGCGGACCCGCTGAATGAAGCCGCCCCGATGAGGCTGCTTCGATGAAGCTGGCCGACCCCCTCGGGCACCTGACCTACTGCCTGAACATCCACCCGACGCAGGACTGGGCGCAGGTCCGCGCCGCGCTGACCGGGCCGGTCGCGCAGGTGAAACGCGCCCTCTGCCCCGATGCGCCCTTCGCCGTCGGCCTGCGTTTCTCGGCGCAGGCCGTCCACGACCTCGCCGCCCCGGCAGTTCGCGACGAGCTCAAATCCATCCTCGCCGCGCATGACTTCCTGCCCGTGACCGTGAACGGGTTCCCCTACGGCCCCTTCCACGGCACCCGCGTCAAGGAAGAGGTCTACCAGCCGGACTGGACGCGGCCCGAGCGCGTCGACTACACGCTGGCGCTCGCCGAGCTGATGGCTGAGCTGATGGCTGGGCCGATGGCCGAGCCCGACCCGGCCGGCGGTTCCGAGCCAGGCTTCGTCAGCCTCTCCACCGTGCCCGGCACCTTCAAGCCTCTCGCCCAGGGCCGCGAAACGGAGATCGCCGCCGCCCTGCTGCGAACGGCTGCCGCGCTGCACATGTTGCGCGACCGCACCGGCGTCACCGTGGCGCTGGCGCTGGAGCCCGAGCCCTTCTGCTTTCTCGAGACGATCGACGAGGCGGTCGCCTTCTTCGACCGCTACCTCTTCTCCGAATCCGCGGTGGCCGGCCTCGCCCGCGCCACCGGCCTCTCGCGGACACAGGCCGCCGCGGCGCTGCCGCGCCATCTCGGCCTTTGCTACGATGTCTGCCACGCCGCCGTCGAATACGAGGATCCGGCCGCCTCGCTTGCCGCCCTGCGGGACGCCGGCATCCCCGTCCACAAGCTCCAGCTCTCGGCGGCGCTGCGCGTGCCCTCGGTCGACGCCGCCGCCCGGGTCCGGCTCGCCGCCTTCGACGAGCCGACCTATCTGCACCAGGTCGTCAGCCGCCGGCCAGGCGGGGACGGCCGCCTCCGCCGCGAGCCGGACCTCGCCCCGGCGCTCGCCCGCGCCGGCTCGGATGGCGAGGAGTGGCGCGTCCACTTCCACGTCCCGCTCTTCGTGGCCGAGATCCCGCCCTTCGCCACCACGCAGGATTTCCTCGCCCAGATCCTGGCGTTGCACCGCGCCGCCCCGATCGCGCCGCACCTCGAGGTCGAAACCTACACCTGGGCCGTGCTGCCGGCTGGCTTGCGCGGTGCCAGCATCGAGGCCGACATCGCCCGCGAGCTCGCTTGGGTGCTGGAGCGGCTGGGCGCCGCGCCCGGCTCAGCGCCCGGCTCAGCGCCCGCGCTTACCCGCCGGGGAGAAAGGCTGCGCCCGCATCCGTCGGCCTCGCGGCGCCGATGACGCTGCGTACGCACCTCGTCCTCGGCCGGGTCTCGAACCTGCCGACGGTCTGGACCAATGCGTCCGCCGGCGCCGTGCTGGCGGGAGCGCACCTCTCCTGGCCTGCGCTCCTGCTGGTGATGCTGATCCTGTCGCTCGCTTACGTCGGCGGCATGTACCTCAACGATGCCTTCGACGCCGCGATTGACGCGCGCGAGCGCCCGACCCGGCCGATCCCAGCCAGGCTGATCCCGCGGGCTACCGTCTCCGCGATCGGCCTTGGCTTGCTCGCGCTCGGCGCGGGGCTGGCCTTCGCGCTCGGCCCGGGCGCCGGGCTCGCCGGCCTTGCGCTGGCGGTGACGGTTGTCCTCTACGACTGGCTGCACAAGCGAACGGCGCTCGCGCCTCTGCTCATGGGCGGCTGCCGCCTGCTCAGCTATGTCCTCGCCGCGGTCGCCGCGGGCGGGCTGACGGACGCCGCGCTCATCGGCGGCCTCGGCCTCTTCGCCCACACGATCGGCCTGACCTATGCCGCGAAGCAGGAGGCCTACGACCGACTCGAGCGGGCCTGGCCGCTCGTCGTCCTGGCCCTGCCGGCGCTGATCGGCCTGTGGCTCGCCCTCGCCTGGGGCGGTACACTGACGCTGATCCTCCTCGCCCTCTACACCGGCTGGAGCGTCGCCTGCGTCCGCCTGCTCTTCCGCCGGCGCAAGGGCGACGTGCCGCGCGCCGTCGTCCGGCTGATCGCCGCCATAGCCCTCTACAACTCCGTCATGATAGCCGCCGTCGGCGCCCCGGCACTGGCTCTGCTGGCCCTCGCCGGCTTCGCCGCGACCCTAGCGCTGCAACGGATCGCCCCCGGCACCTGACGATGACGCGCCGATACCGCCCGAGGCGCACCGGTCAGCCGCCTTCGCGGCCGAAGACATGGGCCAGCACAAGCGATTTGAAATCCACCGCCCTGACCGCGCCTTCCGGCATCAGATCCGGCGCCGACGAGATGACCAGCGGCCCCTCCTCCGGTCGGTCGGCCAGGCGGCCATGCGTGCCCTTCACCAGCTCCGTCCGGCTGCACGAGATGACGTCGAGCAGCCCTCGGAAGCCGGCCTTGCGCCGCAGGAGCTTCCACGCCGAGCTCAGCTGGGGCGAGCGCAGCTCCGGATCGAAGAACAGCTCCACCGGATCATAGCCGGGCTTGCGGTGGATATCGACGGTGCGCGCATAATCCGGCGCCCGCTCGTCGTCGAGCCACCAATAATAGCTGAACCACCGCCCCGGTGCCGCGATGGCCACGAGCTCGCCCGAGCGCGGATGGTCGAGCCCGTGGGCCTGCTTCTCCGCCTCGCCCCAGACCGCCTCGACGCCTCCGAGGCCCTCGAGCAGCGCCCGCACCTCGGCCACCCGATCCTGGTTGCGGACATAGACATGCGCCACCTGGTGGTCGGCCAGCGCGAAGGCCTCGGAGGCGCCGGCATCGAAAGCCTCGCGCCCCATCTCCAGGCGCCAGGCAATCAGCCCCGCCTCGCGCAGCGCCCGGTTGATGTGCACGGCGTCTGTCGCCGGCGTGATGCCGTACTCGCTGACGACGACGACCCGCTGCCCGCTCCGCTCCGCCGCCTCGATCAACTGCCCGCAGAGCGCATCGATCTCGGCCAGGTCACTCTGCACACGCGCGTTTTCCAGGTCCGGCCCCAGCCTCTGAAGATTGTAGTCGAGATGCGGCAGGTAGCTCAGCGTCAGCGTCGGCGCCCGCGTCTCCATGACGTGCAGCGTCGCCTTCGCGATCCAGTCCGACGAGGTGATGTCGGCGAGCGGCCCCCAAAACTTGAAAAGCGGGAACTGCCCCAGCCGCGCGTTCAGCTCGTCGCGCAGCTCCAGCGGGTGCGCGTAGTGGTCCGGGATCTTACGCCCGTCGGCGGGGTACATCGGCCGCGGCGTCGCCGACCAGTCGGCGCTGGCATACATGTTGTACCACCAGAACATCTTGGCGCAGGTGAAGCTCGGATCGCGGGCCTTTCCCGCGTCCCAGATCTTCTCCCCCGCGACCAGCCGGTTCGATTGCCGCCAAAGCAGCACCTCGGCCATGTCCCTGAAGTACCAGCCGTTCGCGACCGCACCATGGCCCGACGGCATCAGGCCGGTGACCAGCGTCGATTGCACCGTGCAGGTCACGGCCGGCACGACCGTCTCCAGCGGCCGCATGCCGCCCCGCCCCGCCAGCCGCGCCAGGTTTGGCGTGTGCGCGCCCACCAACGACGGCGTGAGGCCGACGACCAGAATGACCAGCGTGCGCTGCATCAGGGCACCGCCTTCAGCACTTTGCCGGTGCTGCGGAAGGGACCGAGATTGGCGGCGAGACGAAACGGGATCATCCATGGACCTCTTGCAGCGGCTCCTCGCTTCTAGGCGGCGAGCCCGTCGCTCACAATCACCCGCACGGCGTCGCGACACTAGCGACCGCTCGCCAGGGTGGAGTAAGGTCCTGCCGAGGGAACGGGAGGGAAGCGATGGCGGAGAAACCGCTCGATCTTCTGCGCCGCTGGGTGACGGCGCAAGCCGGCGACATGGATCGCAACCGGGCCGGATGGTTCGACGAGGCGCTGACGACGCTCGGCCGCAGCCCTGTCGAGCGCGACCTGCACATCCTGCTCGGCCTGGCGCCCCGGCGGCTCGGCAAGGCCGACCTGCGGCTGACAGCGCAGGATCGCGCCGCCGCCGACGCCGCACGGCCGGGCTGGGACCCGTCGGGCTGGAGCGTCGACGGCGCGGCCCGCGTCGCGGCGCTCCTCGCCTTCCGCGGCCAGCGCTCCTTCGCCGAGACCTTCAAGGATCTCCGCCGCACCGCCGACGCGGCGGAGCTGATCGCCCTCTACCGCGGCCTGCCGCTCTATCCCGACCCGCAGACGCTCGACTTCGAGGCGGGTGAGGGGCTGCGCTCGAACCTCCGCCCCGTCTTCGAGGCGATCGCGCACAAGAACCCGTTTCCGCGCGATCATTTCGACGAGCATCGCTGGAACCACATGGTGCTGAAGGCGCTGTTCGTCGGCTCCGAGCTTGCGCCCATCGCCGGCCTCGACGAGCGGGCGAATCCCGAACTCGCCCGCATCCTGATCGACTATGCCCGCGAGCGCTGGGCCGCCGGCCGCCCGGTCACGGCCGAGCTCTGGCGCCCCGTCAGGCCGTTCATGGACGACACAGGCATCAAGGCCGAGCTCGACCGGATACCGCCGGAGCACCGCAAGGAGGTCGCGGCATGATGTTCATCGACCCGCATGCGCACATGATCAGCCGCACGACCGACGACTACGAGGCGATGGCGGCGGCCGGCATCGTCGCGCTGATCGAGCCGGCCTTCTGGCTGGGTCAGCCGCGCACCTATGTGGGTACCTATGTCGACTATCTCTCCACGATCGTCGGCTGGGAGAGGTTCCGCGCCGGCCAGTTCGGCATCAGGCACTATTGCACGGTGGGCCTGAACTCGAAGGAGGCGAACAACGAGGAGCTGGCCGAGGGCGTCATGGAATGGCTGCCCCGCTTCGCGCTGAAGGAGGGCGTCGTTGCCATCGGCGAGATCGGCTATGACGAGCAGACCCCGCTCGAGGACAAGTATTTCCGCGCCCAGCTCGAGCTGGCGAAAGAGCTCGACCTGCCCGTGCTGATCCACACGCCGCACCGCGACAAGAAGCGCGGCACCTCGCGCTCGATGGACGTCTGCGAGGAGCACGGGCTGGATCCTGGCCGCGTGATCGTCGACCACAACAACGAGGAGACGGTCGCCGAGACGCTGCAGCGCGGGTTTTGGGCCGGGTTCTCGATCTATCCGTCAACCAAGATGGGCAACAGGCGGATGGTCGAGATCCTCAAGCAGTACGGCGCCGAGCGCATCATCGTGGACTCGGCCTGCGACTGGGGCATCTCGGATTGTCTTGGGGTGCCCAAGACGGCCAGGCTCGCGCTGGAAAGCGGCGTGCCGGAGGAGAACGTACGCAAGGCGTGCTATGCTAATGCGCTGGCCGCGTATGGCCAGTCGGGCCAGATGGCCGAGGACGACTGGCTTAACCCGCCTGCCATCGACCAGCGCACGCTTTTCGAAGGCAACTCGATTCTGCGCGGCGGCCGCGAGCCCGAGATCCGCCCGGCCCGGCGCGACAGCCTGCTGATCGAATAGCGCAGACATCGCCCCGGCCGCGCCGCGGCCTTGCCAAAGCGACGCCGCCCGTCTGCAATGGGCGGAAAATGGGAGAGCGTGCCTTGGATACCTTTGATTACGTCATCGTCGGCGCCGGCTCGGCCGGCTGCGTGCTGGCGAACCGGTTGACCGAGGATTCGGACGTCACCGTCTGCGTTCTCGAAGCCGGAGGGCGCGACTGGCATCCGTACATCCACATGCCAGCCGGCTTCATGAAGACGTTCTACATGAAGTCGGTGAACTGGTGCTACAGCATGGAGCCCTCCGAGGGCACGGCCGGGCGCCGGGTCTATGCGCCGCGTGGCAAGACGCTCGGCGGGTCCTCGTCGATCAACGGCGTGGTCTGGAACCGCGGCCAGGCGGCGGACTTCAACCATTGGGCCCAGCGCGGCAATCGCGGCTGGGGCTATGCCGACGTGCTGCCCTATTTCCGCCGGATGGAAAAGCGCGAGGGCGGCGATCCGCTCTACCGCGGCACCGAGGGCGCGCTGCCGATCACCGACCTCGATTGGCGCCACCCGCTGACCGAGGCGTTCATCGAGGGCTGCGTCGAGCACGGCATCCCGCGCAATCCCGACTACAATGGCGCGCTCCAGGAGGGCGTGAGCTACGTCCAGCGCAACGTGCTGAACGGACGCCGGGTCAGCGCGGCCGACGCGTTCCTGCGTCCTGCCCTGCAGCGCAAGAACCTCGAGGTCCGCACCGGCGCGCTGGCGACCGGCCTGGTTCTCGATGGCAAGCGCGCCGTCGGCGTCAGATACCGCCGCGGCCGAACGGGGCGCGACACCGAGGTGCGCGCGCGCCGCGAGGTCATCCTCGCCGGCGGCACCTACAACTCGCCCCAACTGCTGCAGCTCTCGGGCGTCGGCGATCCCGAGCACCTGCACCCCCTCGGCATCGAGTGCCGTCATGCGCTGCCTGGAGTCGGCCAGAACCTGCGCGACCACTACGCGCCGCGCCTGACAGTCCGCGTCAGGAACATCAGGACGATCAACGAGCAGACCAGGGGCATCAGCCTGGTCGGCGAGGCGCTGAAATACGCCGTCTCGCGCAAGGGCGCGCTCAGCCTCAGCCCGACGCTGGTCTACGTCTTCTGGCGCTCGCACCCGGCGGTCGAGCAGTCCGACATCCAGATGACCTTCACGCCCGCCAGCTACGCCGAGGGCGTGCAGGGCAAGCTCGAGAGCGAGCCGGGCATGACGGTTGCCGCCTGGCAGCAGCGGCCGGAGAGCAAGGGCCACTGTCTGATCCGCTCGGCCGACCCTTTCGAGCCGCCGCTGATCGATCCGAGATACCTCGCCGAGCCCGAGGACCAGCAGGTGCTGCTTGGCGGGGTCAAGCTGGCGCGGACGCTGTCGAGGTCGGCGCCGCTCGCGCCCTATTACGATCACGAGGCCTATCCGGGCGAGGCCATCCAATCCGACGACGAGCTCCTCGCCATGGCGAAGGAGCGCGGCACGACCACCTTCCACCCGATGGGCACCTGCCGCATGGGGCCGGCGACGGACCGGACGGCGGTGGTCGACGACCAGCTCCGCGTCCACGGCATGGAGGGCCTGCGCGTCGTCGACGCCTCGATCATGCCGATGATGCTGTCGGCCAACCTCAATGCCGCCACGCTGATGATCGCCGACAAGGCGAGCGACATAATCCGCGGCCGCCCTGCGCTCGAGGCGGCGCGCCTGCCGGCCTGAAGAAGACCGGCGCTCAATCCTTACGTTCGAGCGCCATTGGCGCCAAGGCGAGGCGGGAGGCGCGTGCGCACTCAATAGAGCCTGTACTTCACTCCTCTTTGACCATGGGTTCGGTTATCAGGCTCCCTGATGGCGCCGCTCATGCTTTCAGTGACACGAACCTCGTCAGGATCAATCCAAAAGTCACTTTCTTCTTCGTCGATCAGTACCCGAATCCTGCCATCTCGCTTTTCGAAGACCCGAAGATTCGAAACAAAGTCCTTCCTGAGCACTTCTCCCGCCGGCGAGGGATCTGTCGAGCTTCGATACAGATGCATCTTGTCGTTCAGTATCAAATCTACGTACTCATCAGCCACAGCAGAGCCGAACAACAGAGTCATGGTGACCGCCAGATAACTCACTTTCTTCATGGTCTATTTCCCTCGGCTGGGCGTGATCTGAACGAAGTGGCGGCCAACTTTGGCAATGTTGCGAATACTGTTGCGCTCAGCGTCACGCCAAGCGGCAAATTCAAGGCGAAGAAGCCAAACAAGACGAGGACCATTCCGAGCAAAAAGTGAACGGTTACCCAGCGGGCGAAATCCGGAAGCCTCCGGCCACGCGACCATCTATCAAATGCTAAGGTAAACATGAATAGTATTGTGATACACATTAACGTATAAAGACCGTTCAGCGAGAGGCGCCCTACCACTTTCTCATCTACAGCTTTGAAGTCCCCGCCGTATCTCATTAGGTTGTCCAGAGCGGCGGCGTGAGCATAGACCCCGGGAAGCCGGGAGTGCAGAGCCGTGTCGATCACGTCTGGGATTCCAGCGTAGCTCCCCCCGATCATGACCACTGCGCCACTCAACATTCGCCGTCTTGGGTCGAGCAACCCGTCACGGGCGAGGCCTTTTTCTGAGTCCAGACGCAGCAGCGAGGCGCTTATCGTGGGGAGCGGCGGGCAGAAGGTGGAGGTAAAATCTTGCGGGCCTTCCCATACAAATGAGTACAGTGGAGATTCAGGAGCGCACGGCTCGCGGCCGGGTGGACCGTTGATCCATCCCCGGCGAAGCGGATCGCGACATTCCCCGGAAGCGCCCGCGGGCGAGATGCATTCGGTGACGGGGTCCGGCGCCACAGCCCAAATGAGCGCAAGTTCACGACTTTCCAGCGCAGACGGGCTCGGCACCGGGCGAACGCAATCCTCCGGAAGCGCCGTCGCCCGATGCTCCCCGGCCGCACACAACTCCTCGTATATTGCGACAGCGGGACTCGGCGGGCCGTCACTGCCCAAGGGCGATAGCTGGTAGACGTCCTGCCGAACAGTATTTCCTTGCTGCAGGCTGACGCCCCGCACATGCGCCCACTTCTTGCCCTCTTTGTCGCGCAACAGCTCACAGAGGATCCCCTCCGGCAGGTCCGGCAGTGACTCGACCCCGACAAAAATCGGTGTCGGAGCGAGCTTCGCGAATCCCTCCCACATAGGGAGGAGAGGCTCAGCCGGTGGGACGCACTCCGACCGATAAACTCCGCCTCGACGATCTAGAAACGTCAAGTCGAGAAACACAGCTCTCGGGCGATATTCCGCGATCTTGCGCAACAGCAGACCCCACTCTTCATATGGCAATGGCCAGTGACTCTGCCGGGACGTAATATAGTTGTCGTCAATCAGGACGACGGTGATTGGAGGTCCGCGATGCTCTGGCACGAAAACTCGAGAAACATTCGGATTCCGCGAAATGAGCCAGTTGGCGAACCTACCTAGCGACTGTTGGCTGGAGGTGGAGAGCCCGAAAGGATCGAGCATCGCGAACAGCAACGCCGCGATATAACCGGCAGCCAAGATTACACCGCGACGAAGGTTGGTCCACCGATCGCGAGCCCCACCGATCTCTTGCGTCACAAGGTCCGCGCTGTACAGACCACCTTTTTCATCTGGATCGTTCATGAACTTGCGAATCAGCGAGCATCTCGAAAGGATTTTAATCGATGGTTGCTAGGGAGTGAACACTCATGTCAATTCTGACATCCGAGGTGGCACGCTGCGGGGTGGCGCTTTTGTTGTGCGCCGGATGCGCATCAGACCAGGCCGCGCAGACTTTGAACGCCATGGGCTCCGAGGCGGCCCGCGCGCTCGGCTTGCCCCAAGTCGCGACGCCAGTCGCCAAGTCGCTGGGTAATCTCGCGCAGGCGGCCAACACATCGCCAGAGTTCGAAAAGAAGATTGCGGCTGCTCAACAAACGGAGATCGAGAGAAGGTACCGCGTATCCCGCGATCGAGAGTTGAGGCAGCAGCTAAACCTGATCTCGGTCCGCCTCGTTAAGGCGGGCGACACGGGACCGTATTCGATTCAAGTCATCCCCGTCCAATCGGACGAAGTCAACGCGTTCACGCCGGGCGCCGGGCTCATCTACGTAACCACCGGTCTTGTCGGAGTTCTGCCGACGGAAGCTCAAATGGCAATGACGCTGGCGCATGAAATAGCCCACATAAAAAAGTCGCACGTTGCGAACGGCCTGAGAGTAGCCATACTGTCGAGCGTCAGCGCAGACGCGGCCCGATCCGCATTGCGCGGAACCGGTGTGTCTCCAAAGGTCACGCAGGCGGCACTTGACACCACCTTTTCAGCTGCAGTGAACGGCTACACTCGCGCGCAGGAGTCAAGCGCGGATTTCTACGGCCTCGAATTGATGGTGGCGGCTGGCTACGACCCCGACCAGGCAGCAAAGACGTTCGATTCGCTAGGGGGCGCTGGCGGCGACCTGTCGCGGACGGAGAATTTCTTCCATGGGGATCATCCTCGCACCGTCGTCCGCGCCGATCGGTTGCGTGAAGTCATAGCGGACGAGAACTTTGGCCCCGGCATCGTCGATACTCCGGAATACGCGGCCCTCTGGAGGAAGTACGCCGTGCGGTAGGCGCCTCGGCGCCGGCTTTTACTGGTTCTGAGTGAGAAGGCGCCATCGCCAGGCTGGCTCCGGCTCGCGCCCGCGAAATTGCGCCTCCTTTCAGCGCAACGACCTTATCAATGAAGGTGTCAAGGAGATTCGCCTCAGTCGAACTTGCGCTGGTCGTCGATGACCTTGCCGTCGTTCGGTAGGCTGCCGGGAACGTCGCATTCGACCTCGCCGCGCAGCTTGACCACCTCGCGCAGCGTGCCGGCGATTGCGGCGGCCAGCTCGGGCGAGGGCGACTGCGACTCGACGGCCAGCGTCATGACGTCCTGGTCGGCGTCGCGGGTGACGGTGAGGCGGCCCTTCAGCACCTCGGGATGGCGCTTGAGCACCGCATCGACCTGCTCGGGCCGAACGAACATGCCGCGCACCTTGGTGGTCTGGTCGGCACGGCCCATCCAGCCCTTGATGCGCATGTTGGTCCGGCCGCAAGGCGACGTGCCCGGCAGCACGGCCGAGAGATCGCCCGTGGCGAAGCGGATCAGCGGGTAGTCGGCGTTCAGCACGGTGACCAGCACCTCGCCGACCTCGCCCTCGGCCACCGGGTCGCCGGTGCCGGGCCGCACGATCTCGAGGATCACGCCCTCGTCGACGATCATCCCCTCGCGCGCCGGGCTCTCATAGGCGATCGAGCCGAGATCCGCCGTGCCATAGCCCTGCAGGCACGAGATGCCGCGGTCGGCGTAGAACTGGCGGACGGAAGGGAACAGCGGACCGCCGCCGACGACCGCCTTGGTGATTCTCAGCTCGCGGCCGAGCTCGTCCGCCTTGTCGAGCATCACCTTGAGGAAATCTGGCGTGCCGACATAGGCCGTGGCGCCGATGTCTGCCGCGGCCGTCACCTGCGCCTCGGTGTTGCCGACGCCGCCGGCGATGACGGCCGCGCCGACCGAGCGGACGCCCGAGTCGAACATCATGCCGGCCGGCGTCAGGTGATAGGCGAAACAGTTGATGACGATGTCATCGGGCCTGACGCCGCCAGCCCAGAGCGCGCGGGCGAACCGCCACCAGTCGGGCGTGTCGAGCCCCGGCTCGTAGATCGGCCCCGGCGACTGGAAGATGTGCGTGAAAGCGCCGGCCGGCCGGGTGGTCAGCCCGCCGAAGGGCGGCTCGGCCTTCTGCATCTCGACCAACGCCGCCTTGCGCAGCACGGGCAGGCGGCCCAGCGCCGCGCGATCGGTGACTGCCTCGGGCTCGACGCCGTCGAGGTGGCGGGCAAAGCCCGGCGCCCTGGCCCTGGCATCCGCGAGCTGCGCGCGCAGGCACTCGAACAGCGACACCTCGCGCGCCTCAGGGGCCCGGGTCTCAAGCTCGTCGTAATGATCGGCCATGGCTCCTCGCGACGCTTTCGGCGGCCCGCGCCCCTTATAGCCGCGGAAGCGCGCGCCGCCTACCGGGCAGGTCGCGGCCCGAGCCCCGTCCGGAACAGCACGAGCGCCAGCACCATGGCACAGGCGGCCGCGAAGAAGGGGGCGCCCGGCAAATAGGGCTGGGCGCCGGGCGCGGCGAAGACGCCGAAGATCTGCGTCATCAGCAGCGGACTTATCACCGTCATGACCGACTGGCCCGAGGACAGCACGCCCTGCAGCTCGCCCTGCGCGTCGTCGGGCACGCGATTCGACATGATCCCGGTCAGCGCCGGCTTGGCGATGTCGCCGAGCGCCATGACCGGCATCAGCGCGTAGATCATCCAGCCCTGCGTCGCCAGCCCGATGCCGACCATGCTGGCGATATTGAGCGCGAAGCCGAGATATCCCGTCCATTGCTCGCCGAGGCGGCGGATGAAGAGCGGGATCAGCCCGCCCTGCACCACGGCGAAGCCGACCCCGACGGCGGCGAGCGAGAGGCCGATCTGGCCGCTCGACCAGCCGAAGGCCTCGGCCGTGTAGTAGCTCCAGACCGCCGGATAGACATAGTGGGCGAGCGTGTAGAGCAGCGTCGCGGCGACCAGCCAGCCAACCGCGGGGATTCGGGCGACCTGCATGAGCCCGCCAGCCGGGTTGGCGCGGCGCCAGTCGAAGGCCCGCCGCCGCCCGGGCGGCAGCGATTCGGGCAGGACCAGCGCGCCATAGGCGAGGTTCGCCAGCGCCAGCGCCGCGGCGGCGTAGAAGGGCGCGCGCGTGCCGAGCTCACCCATCAACCCGCCGAGCGCGGGGCCGAAGACGAAGCCGACGCCAAAGCCGGCGCCGACCAGGCCGAAGGCCGCCGCCCGGCCTTCGCGCGGCGTCACGTCGGCGATGTAGGCCGTCGCCGTGGAATAGGTGGCGCCCGCGACGCCCGCCACAGCGCGGCCGATGAAAAGCATCCACAGCGTGGGCGCCACCGCCATTACCAGATAGTCGGCGCAGAGCGTCGCCAGCGATGCCAGCAGCACCGGCCGGCGGCCATACCGATCCGACAGCCCGCCCAGAACCGGGCTCATCAGGAACTGCATCGCCGCATAGGTGAAGGTGAGATACCCGCCCCAGACCGCGGCGAGCCCCACCGGCAGGCCCGACAGCTCGCGCAGCAGGTCGGGCATGACGGGGATGATGATGCCGATCCCCATGGCGTCGATCGCCACGGTGACGAAGACGAACGCGGCCGAGCGGCGGCGCGCGTCCGGCTTTCCCGTGGCGGGTGCGGTGCTCAATGGGCCGACGTCCCCGGGTCGAGGGCCGTCGCCCCCGCCCTCAGTGGTTGCGCGTGCGGTAGAGCAGCCGGCGCACCGAGCCGGTCCTGCGAGCGCATCAGGATCGTCTCGGTCTCGAGATAGGGGCCGACGCGGCGGGCGCCGCGGACGATCGAGCCGTTGGTCACGCCCGTCGCGGCGAAGATCACGTCGGACCGGCACATGTCGTCCTTGTCGTACTTGACATTCAGGTCCTCGATGCCGGCCTTGCGCGCGCGCGCCTTCTCGTCGTCGTTGCGGAAGAGCAGACGGCCCTGGATCTGGCCGCCCATGCATTTCAAGCGCGGCCGCCGCCAGCACGCCCTCGGGCGCCCCGCCCGAGCCCATGTACATGTCGATGCCTGTCTCGTCGGGCTCGGCGCAGTGCATGACGCCGGCGACATCACCGTCGGTGATCAGGCGGATGCCGGCGCCGGTCGAGCGGACCTCGTCGATCATCTCCTTGTGGCGCGGCCGCTCGAGGATGCAGACGTTGACCTCGTCTGGCTTGCAGCCCTTGGCCTTGGCAAAGGCGCGGATGCGCTCGGCCGGGGCCATGTCGAGGTCGACCACGCCCTTGTCGAAGCCCGGGCCCGATGGCGAGCTTGTCCATGTAGACGTCGGGCGCGTGCAGCATCGAGCCGCGGGCGCCCATGGCGACGACCGTCAGCGCGTTCGGCATGGCCTTGGCGGTCAGCGTCGTGCCCTCGAGCGGGTCGAGGGCGATGTCGACCTCCTGGCCGCGGCCCGAGCCGACCTCCTCGCCTATGAAGAGCATCGGCGCCTCGTCGCGCTCGCCTTCGCCGATGACGACGACGCCGCGAATGTCGAGCATGTTGAGCTGCTCGCGCATCGCCTCGACGGCGACGTGGTCGGCCGCCTTCTCATCGCCGCGGCCGATCAGCTTGGCCGCCGCGATCGCCGCCGCCTCGGAGACGCGGGCGAGCCCGAGGCTGAGCATCCGGTCCTGAAAGGTGTCCTCGACCATCGGCCTCCTCCCTCCGGGGCTCGGGCGCCCCTTTGCGAGGCTTCTATGCCGCGCCCGGCCGGGCTGGCAAGGGAGCCCGGTCGGTGCGAGTTCGGCGGCCGGTCAGATCTCTTCGATCCGGATGGCGACGGGCGCCGTCGCGGCTGACGGGCAGCCGCTCGATCTCGGCCAGCGCCGCATCGATCGCGTCGCGGCGCGCATCGTGGGTGACGATGACGACCGGGACGGCGCTCGGCGCCCTGGCCGTACTGCCGCATGCGCTGGATCGAGACGCCGGCCTCGCCGAGGGCGGCGGTCAGCCGGGCGAGGGCGCCCGGCCGGTCTTCCAGCATGAAGCGCAGGTAGTAGGGCGAGTGCTCGTCGCCATGCGCGAGGCGTGGCGCGCGCGCCAGCGAGGCGGCGGGGCGGCCGAAGAGCGGCGTCCGCGCGCCGCGGGCGATGTCGAGCACGTCGGCCATGATGGCGCTGGCCGTCGCGCCGGCGCCGGCGCCGGGCCCGGTCAGCGCCACCTGGCCGACGAAGTCGCCCTCGATCGACGACGGCGTTCGTCACGCCCGGCAGCGCGCCGATGATCGAGCGCTCGTCCACCATGCAGGGGCGGACGCGCTGCTCGAGACCTTCGGTATGCAGCCTGGCGAGCGCCAGCAGCTTGATCGAGAAGCCCATGTCGCGGGCGGTGGCAATGTCGTCGAGCGTGATGCGGCCGATGCCCTCGCAGACGACGCCCTCGAAGTCGATGCGCGTGCCGAAGGCCAGCGCGGCCAGGATGGCGAGCTTGTGCGCCGCGTCGATCGCCGTCAACGTCGAAGGTCGGGTCGGCCTCGGCATAGCCAAGCCGCTGGGCGTCGGCGAGCACGTCCGGATAAGCCTGCGCGCCGCGCCTCCATCTCGGAGAGGATGTAGTTGCAGGTGCCGTTCAGCACGCCGAAGACGCGGGCCACGGCGTTGCCGCCGAGCCCCTCGCCCAGCGCCTTCAGCGCCGGAATGCCGCCCGCCACCGCCGCCTCGCAGCGCAGCGCCGTGCCGGCCGCCTCGGCGGCCTCGGCCAGCGCCTGCCCATGATGCGCGATCAATGCCTTGTTCGCGGTGACGACGTGCCGGCCGCCGGCGATCGCCTGCTCGACGAGCGCCTTCGCCGGGCCATCCGAGCCGCCGATGACCTCGATCGACGCAGTCGACGTCGGCACGCTGGCCGAGCGCGACGGGATCGTCCTGCCAGGCGTAGGCCGAGAGGTCGACGTCGCGGTCGCGGTCGCGGTTGCGCGCCGAGACGGCAGCGATCGCGATCGACCGGCCGGCCTTCTCCGCCAGCATGGCGCCATGCGCCTGGACCAGCGAGACGACGCCGGCCCCGACCGTGCCGAGCCCGGCGATGCCGATGCGAAAGGGTTCCATGCGCCTCCCCTGCCCTGGCCCGGCGTGCCTGACACTAACCTGCCCCGGCCCCGGGGCGGATTTACCGGCGCGGCCGGGAGATGTCGAGGTGCACCGAGACAGACGACGGGGCGGCAGTCGGCGGCGGCGGCGGCGGGCCGCTAGGATCGCCTCAGCCCGGCGCGCGCTCGCGCTCGGTCTGCGGTGCCTTGCGGTCGCCAATGGCCTCGAGCACGGCCGCCTTCCACTCGCGCTTGATCGGCAGGATCGGCGGCACGGGCGCGATATCGGGTTCGGGCGTCGCGTCGGGGACGCGGTCCTTGCGTCCCGTCGCCGAGCCCTTCTTCATGAAGAGGTTGTAGATCGCCCATTGCGCCCGGCTGCGCCGGCCGGTCAGCGGGAAGCGCCGCGCCAGCGAGCCGGCCGAGTAGAACTTCTTGTAGGCCTCGATATGACCGATGCGCAGCTCGTCCGGCGTCATCTGCGCCGGCGTGTAGACGACGTTCGCCTGGTCGAACTTCTCCCAATCATAGGTGAAGATCTGGCCCTTTTTCTTCATCTCATACCAGGTCAGCGTTCCGGGATACGGGGTCAGAACCGAGTAGGCGGTCGCGTCGAAGCCGGCTTCGATGTTGAATTCGGCGGTTCGCTCGAAGACCTCCTTGTCGTCGCCGTCGAAGCCGAAGATGAACAGGCCGAAGCACATGATGCCGTAGGAGTGCAATTTGTCGACCAGCCCCTTGAACTCCTCGGGCCGGTTGACGTGCTTGTGCACGGATTTCAGCGTGTCGCGCGAGATCGACTCGAAGCCGATCGACAGCATGGTGCAGCCGGATTCGGCCGCGAGCTCCAGCATCCGGTCGTCCTGCGCCAGCTTCGAGGTCACGCCCGCCTGCCATTTGATGCCGCGGCCCTTCAGCGCCCGCATGACCTCCTTCGGCCGCTCGGGCGTGCCGAAGAAGTCGGCATCGTTGATCGAG
Organism: uncultured Alphaproteobacteria bacterium; assembly: GCA_963822985.1. Classification (GTDB taxonomy): domain Bacteria; phylum Pseudomonadota; class Alphaproteobacteria; order Rhodobacterales; family Rhodobacteraceae; genus Thermohalobaculum. Next base: position 378,612 of record CAWGJU010000013.1, read on the forward strand.
ATCATGCGGCTGCCGCATTCCTCCATCTCCCGGATCACCTCGTCGACCGGGCGGTAGCGGAACTTCAGCCCGTTCATCAGGGGCTCGGCGCAGAAGGTGCAGCCCTGATGGCAGCCGCGCGAGGTCTGGACGAAGGTCTTGTTCACATAGCGGTGCCGCTTGATCAGGTCATAGCGCGGCATCGGCAGGCCGACCATCGGGTGCAGCTTGTCAGCGCGGTAGGTGCCGCGCAAAGACCCGTCCTCGAGATCGTCGAGGATCTTAGGGATCACCAGCTCGGCCTCGCCTATGCAGACGGCGTCGGCGTGGGTCAGCGCCTCCTCCGGCATGAAGCTGGGGTGCACGCCGCCCATGATGACGGGCACGCCACGGCGGCGAAACTCGTCGGCGATCTCGTAGCCGCGGTTCACATAGGCCGTCATGGCCGAGATGCCGACCATGTCGCAGTCGAGGTCGAAGTCGATCTCCTCAATGTTCTCGTCGGTCAGCACCACCTCGTAGCGGTCGCGCGGAATGGCGGCGGCGACGGCCAGCAGCCCCGCGATCGGCGAATAGAGCGCCTTTTTCATGTAGAGGGGGCGGGTGGTGAGGGAGTCGGTCTTCGGGTTGACGAGGTGGATGACTCGATGGCGCACTGCTCGCTCCTCCGGCATAACGCCGGTTTTAGATCTGGCCCTTAACCCCATGCTGACGGTTAGGCGATTCGAACCGGCATGTCACCCAACGAATTGGTCGGAGGGGCGTTCCCGGTCGGCAGTGCCCGGGTGCAGCTCATTCATATGTCGGGGGCGTCCGTTGCGCCGCCTCGATCATCGCGGCCCGCTCGGCATCGCTGATGACCGGGCCTGCAAGCGCGGCCGCCCGGGCGGCCGCCGCCGCGGCGATCGCGTTCTCGGCCGCACGTTGATCCACGGCGACGATCGGCGCGGCCAGCCCGGCGCCGCGGGCATTGGCCTCAGCCCCGGCGGCGCCGAGATCGGCTTGCGTCAGCACGCCTTCGGCCGGGTCCGGCACGGCCGCGGTGTAGGTGCCGACCGGCGGCGCGGCCGGCGTGTCGACCAGCTTGGGCCAGGGCGCAACCGCCACCTGCGGGCTTTCCGGAATATCGTATTCGCCGAAGATCGCGACCGAGCCGCAGCTCGACAGCCCCGCCGCCAGCGCCGCCACGAGTGCCGCCGCGACGATTTGTGCACTGCAACAAGAGCAAGACATATGCAACCGCCGCGCCGGACATGCACGGGCGCCTCGCCTGTGCTATCTCTGGCTAACCCTGTTCAAAGAACGGCACCAGACCGAAACCGGTGCGGGGAGGAAAACAAATGGCCGAGCAAAGAAGGGCCGACCACAAGAGCGACCAGCAAGCGGCGGCGACCGCGGCGATGGTCGACCCCAAGGCGCAGGCGCTGGCCGAGCGCACGAGCCACATGTTGCAGCGGTCGAGCCGGCTCTGGGCCGACGCGCTCGACCGGCAGATCGAGAGCGCCGGCAAGGGCAAGCGGCTGAAGCCAGACCCGCTGAACACCGTCCCGGCGCTGTCCAAGGTCTACAAGGACTGGATCGACCATCCGGGCAAGCTGATGGAGGCGGGCGCCCGGTACTGGACCGAGCAGGCCGAGCTCTGGACCCGGATGACCCGGCGCGCCTTCGGCGACGAGGTCGAGCCGATGATCGAGCCCGAGCGCGGCGACAAGCGCTGGAAGGACGAGCTCTGGGAGAAGAACCCCTACTTCGCCTATCTGCAGCAATCCTACCTGCTCACGGGCCGCTGGCTGACGGCAGCGGCTGGAGGAGGCCGAGGGGCTCGAGCCGCGCGAGCGCAAGAAGCTGGCGCTGCTGACCAAGAACTATGTCGACGCGCTCTCGCCCTCGAACTTCGCCGCCACCAACCCGGAGGTGCTCAAGACGACGCTCGAGCAGGACGGCGAGAACCTGATGCGGGGGCTGGAGAACCTGATCCGCGACCTCGAGCGCGGCCATGGCACGCTGCTGATCCGGCAGACCGACATGGACGCCTTCCGCGTCGGCGAGAACATGGCGGTCACGCCCGGCAAGGTCGTCTTCCAGAACGAGGTCATGCAGCTGATCCAGTACGCGCCCACGACCGAGCAGGTCCACGCCGTGCCGCTGCTGATCATCCCGCCTTGGATCAACAAGTTCTACATCCTCGACCTGAACGCGCAGAAGTCGCTGATCGCCTGGCTGGTCGGCCAGGGCCACACGGTCTTCGTGGTGTCCTGGGTGAACCCGCGCGAGCAGCAGCGCGGCGAGAGCTGGGAAAGCTATATGAAGAAGGGCGCGCTGACGGCGCTCGCCAAGGTGCTGGAGGAGACGGGCGAGCCCAAGGCGCACATCGTCGGCTATTGCATCGGCGGCACGCTGCTCGGGACGACGCTGGCCTGGATGGCGGCCAGGGGAGACGAGCGGGTGCGCTCGGCGACCTTCTTCACCGCCCAGCTTGATTTCACCGACGCGGGCGAGCTGCAGGCCTTCGTCGACGAGGGCGTGATCGACACTGTCGCCGAGGCGTCGCAGGAGCACGGGTTCCTGGCGGCCGAGAACATGTTCGGCGCCTTCAACAGCTTGCGCGCCAATGATCTGATCTGGTCCTTCGTCGTAAACAACTACCTGCTGGGCAAGGAGAACTTCCCGTTCGACCTGCTCTACTGGAACTCGGATTCGACGCGTATGCCGGGACGGGTCCACACCTTCTATCTCGACACGTTCTACGACAAGAACCTGCTTTCGAAGGGCGAGCTGGTGCTGGACGGCGAGCGGCTCGACCTGAAGAAGGTGACCCTGCCCGTCTATCACGTCGCGACAATCGAGGACCACATCGCGCCGGCGCCCTCGGCCTATCGCAGCGCCCGGCTGCTCGGCTCCAAGAACCAGAACTTCGTGCTGGCGGGCTCGGGCCACATCGCCGGCGTGGTCAATCCGCCCTCGCTGGGCAAGTACCAGTACTGGACCAAGCCGGGCGTCGCCGAGCCCGAAGTCGCCGACATGGCGCGCAGGGCGCGACCGAGACGCCGGGCTCGTGGTGGCCGCACTGGGATGCCTGGCTCGCGAAGATGTCGCGCAAGACGCGTGCCGGCGCGCCAGCCGGGCGCGGTGCTCGGCACCATCGAGGACGCTCCGGGTTCCTATGTGCGGGAGCTGTCCTACGATGCGTGATCGCGGCGACCTCCCGACCGAAAGAGGAGGATGGCCCCATGCGTGCGAACGAGATGTTCGCTGACGACGATCCGCTGCTGAACAGGCCGAGCCTGGTCGCGCTCGTGCTGCGCGCCGCCGAAGAGGGCGGCGCCTCGGCCGAGCGCTGCGCCGACCGCCTCGAGGCGCTGTTCCGGGCAACGGGCGAGGCGCCGCCGGTGGGACCGGGACGAACTGGTTGCGCGCTGCGGCAAGGTCGTGGGCTGGCTGCGCGCCGCCGGGCTGCTCGAGGCGGCGGACCGACCGGTGGCGGCTGAGCGCAGGTGGCCGCGAGGCGTTGGCGGCGCATCCGCACGGCATGGACCTGGCCGACCTCGCCGCCTACCCGGATTTCGAGGCCTATCTGCACGACCAGGACGCGGCGGCGCGACGGCAGGGCGCCAGCCTGCGCGCGAAACCGCCTATGATCGAGGGCTTCGCCGCCCGTCACGCCGGCACCGGCTTCACCGAGAACCCGCACGAGTTCGGTACCGCCGACCACGGCTCTGGGAAAAGGGCTGGTGCGAGGCGCTGGACGAGGAGGAGGGCCCGGACCGCTCGCCGCTGACGGGCGGCCGGCGCGACGCGAACTGAGCGCGGCTTTCGACCTCGTCCGACCTGAGAGTGGCGGGCAGCCCTGCGCGAGCGGCCGAAGCTGTCATCTGGCCAAGCAGCTCCGCGCATCCGCTTTGCACGAGGATGACGGCGGTGATCCTCGGAACGGCTCCGGTCGCAAGGATGCTCTGGAGCCCCCGGAGGCGGAAGGCGGGCTCCATCCGCGCTCTTTGAATCAGCTCGCGGCCGCGGCGGCCTGCGGCGCCGGTTCGTCGAGGAAATCCTCCCAGTCCGGCCGCGTGCCGAGGCCCGGCGCGCAGCGCGTCGATGAAGGCGCGGGCCCGCGCCGAGAGGTGACGGGTCTGCGGGTAGACGACGTGGACGCTCGCCGATCGGCCAGCGGTGTTCGTCGAGCACCGGCACCAGCCGCCCGGCGCGCACCGCGTCGTGCAGGATGAAGCTCGGCTGCAGGACGACGCCGAGCCCGGCAATCGCGGCATCGCGCAGGAAGCCGCCATTGGTCGAGCGCATGGCCGCGCGCATGTTGACCGTGCCGGCCCCGCCCTGCGGGTCGACATAGCGCCAGCCGTCGATGCGCTCGGAGCCGGTGTAGCAGAGCGCCGGCAGGCGCGCCGAGCTCGCGCGGCCGCTGACGGCATGCCGTGGCGCTGCCAGAACTGCGGCGCCGCGGCGACCGACCATGCGCACGTCGAGCAGCTTGCGCGCGATCAGCGTCGAGTCGCGCAGGCTGCCGATGCGCACGGCCAGATCGTGGCCCTCGGCGACGAGATCGACGATCCGGTCGGAGAAGTCGACGTCGAGCTCGAGCCCCGGATGCGCCTCGGCGAAGTCGACGAGGATGGGCGCCAGATGCGACATGCCCGAAGGACAGCGGCGCCGCGATGCGCAGCGGCCCGGTCAGCGTGCGGCTCTGGCAGCCGGCCTCGGTCTCGGCCTCTTCCAGCGCCTGCAGGATCTCGACCGCCCGGGCATGGAAGGTCTCGCCGGCGGCCGTCAGCCGCATCTGGCGAGTCGTGCGCTGCAGGAGCTGGGTGCCGAGCCGACCCTCGAGCTCCTTGATTCGCCGGCTGACGGCCGAGGTCGCGACCTGGAGCGCCTCGGCGGCGCGCGTCAGGCTGCCGCTTTCGACCGCCTGGACGAAGGCGCGCAGGTCCTCGAAGCGGTCCATCGCCGACACCCTTCAGCTTGAACGGAGATGGCACTGTGCCCGGCGCCAATTCTTTCCACAAGCCGCCAAGGACGCCAATGATCGGCCGTGGGCCGGCCGCTGCCACGTGCCCGTGATCTTCGGCAACCGGAGGGTGGCGGATCGCTGCTAGACTATCGGCCTCGCGACGAGGGGGACCTCCCATGACTTCAGCACGCCTATTCGCCGTTGCGATCCTGCTGGCGCCGCTGCCGTCGGCGGCGTTCGAAAAGCTCGACGGCTGGTTTATTGCGCTGAGGCGCTGCGAGGCCATGCAGTCGAAGAACACCGGCAGCAACCCCGGCGCGATCATGACCGAGGTGCGGCGCGCCTATGAAATTCTCGGCATCAACAAGCCTGGCGGCGACCACTACCTAATACGGGTGCCCGGGTCGCCGGTGACCGAGGAACGCTGGGTGCAGGGCGATTGCGGCGTGCACGTCGTCGGCCCCGGGACATCGCCGCGGCCTCAGCCGGCCGGGCCGGGCCCAGGACTGGGGTCAGGGTCGGACCCAGGGCCGGGCGCCGGACCGGTGATGGGGCAGGAGGGCGGGCCGACGCCGCCCGCCGTGACCGGCGAGGAATCGGACGACAACCTTCTCGCGCTGAGCTGGCAGCCCGCCTTCTGCGAGACCAAGCCCGAAAAGACCGAGTGCCGACGCCTCAATGCCGGCGACCTTCCGGGAACGGACGCCCGGCTGTCGATCCACGGGCTCTGGCCACAGCCCAGGAGCAACGTCTATTGCGGCGCGCCCGCCGCGCTGGTGCGCCTCGACGAGGCCAGCCGCTGGGACGAGCTTCCTTCCAGCGAGGTCGATGCGGAGACGCGCGAGGCCTTGGCGGCGGCCATGCCTGGCACGGCGAGCGCGCTCGATCGGCATGAATGGATCAAGCACGGCACCTGCTATCATGCGGCGGGCGGCGCGGACGAGTACTTCGACGACATGCTGCGCCTGACCGAGGAGCTGAACGCATCGGCGGTCGGCAGCTTCCTGGCCGCCAGCCTCGGCCGCGAGCTGCCGACATCCGAGATCGCCGCCCGCTTCGACAAGGCCTTCGGCCCGGGCGCGGGCAGCCGTGTCGAGTTCGCCTGCGTGCGCGATGGCGGGCGGACGTTGATCCAAGAGGTTCGGATCTCGCTGCGCGGCACCATCGGCCCGGAGACCGGGCTCGGCGAGCTGATGCTCGCGGCGCTCCCCGTCGGGCGCGGCTGCTCGCGCGGCGTCCTCGACCCGGCCGGGCTGCAGTAGGCCGGCGGCGTTTCGGGGATGTGGGGTGGAACCCCACCGGCCCCGATCGCTGTAGGTTTTGGGGTTTCACCGCCCCTTCTGGGCACGGGCCCGCAAACTTCGGCTAACCGCCACTGACGGCCGTAAGAAAAACCACGTCGGCGCCCCGACGGTGCGGCGTCCGGAGCTTTGCCCGCGCACCGTCGACAGGAAGCTGGATGACGCGATCGACTTCGGGCAGGCGGCAAACCCCTCCCCGGTCCTCTCGACAGAAGAGGAAGGGGAAACGAGTTGACAGACGGCGGACGACATCGGCTCTGCCGCCCCCCTCCTCCGCAACAAGGGGGGAGGCGGCGCCAGCAGTTGGGTCGGCCTCCCTCCGCGGCAACACCCCACGTGGTGAAGGTGGGCTGACGGCGGAGGTGCGCGCTCAGCTCGCCCGGTTGGTCGGGTTGCCGATGATGTCCATGAACTCCTTGCGGGTGCGCGGGTCCTTGCGGAAGAGGCCCAGCATGGTCGAGGTGACCATGGTGACACCGTGCTGCATCACGCCCCGCGTCGTCATGCAATGGTGCTCGCCCTCCAGCACGACGGCAACGCCGCGCGGGCGCAGCACCTCCATCAGCAGATTGGCGATCTGCGCCGTCATCTTTTCCTGCACCTGCAGGCGCTTGCCAAAGACGTGGACCAGCCGCGCCAGCTTGGAGATGCCGACGACCCGGTCGCTCGGGATATAGCCGACATGCGCCTTGCCGATGATCGGCGCCATGTGGTGCTCGCAGAAGCTCTCGAAGCGGATGTCGCGCAGCACGACCATCTCGTCATAGCCCCTCGACCTCCTCGAAGGTCCGGTGCAGCATGTCGACCGGGATCCTGCTCGTAGCCGGCGAACCATTCGCCATAGGCGCGCACGACCCGGGCCGGCGTCTCGCGCAGGCCCTCGCGGTCGGGGTCGTCGCCGGCCCAGCGCAGCAGCGTGCGCACAGCCTCGCGCGCCTCCTCCTCGGTCGGCTTCGTGACATTTGGCGGGGTCGTCGATCCTCCGCACGACCTCGTTCATCCTGACGTCGATCTGGTTCATAGCCTGCCTCGCCCCCGAATGGAACGCCACGCGTTCCCGCCGGCGCGTGCAAGATAGATTGAGCCCGTGCGCCCGTCGATAGGGCGGCGCCTAGCGCGAAACGCGGACGTCCTGCGTCAGACCGCCGCCAGCGCGCCCTCGAGATCGGCCTGCAGGTCCTCCGGATCCTCGAGCCCGACCGAGAGCCGCACGAGCCCAGGCGTGATGCCGAGCCTGCGCGCGCGCCTCCTCGCCCAGTCGCTGGTGCGTCGTCGTCGCCGGGTGCGTGACCAGCGACTTCGCGTCGCCGAGATTGTTCGAGATGCGGATGACGCGCAGCGCGTTGAGGAAGCGGAAGGCACCGGCCTGGCCGCCGGCGATCTCGAGCGACAGCATGGTGCCCGGCCGCTCCATCTGCGCCGCGGCGAGGTTGTGCTGCGGATGGCTCGGCAGGCCCGGATAGATCGTCGCGCGTCGACCTTGTCGTGGGTCCTGCGACCCAGGCGGCGAGCGCCTCGGCCCCGTCGGTCTGCGCGTCGGCGCGCAGCGGCAGCGTCTCGAGCCCCTTCAGCATGACCCAGGCGTTGAAGGGGCTCATGCGCCGGGCCGGTGTGCTTGACGTAGGGCTCGACCTCGTCGCGGATGAAGCGCCGCGTCGCCGAGGACGACGCCGCCGAGGCACCGCCCCTGCCCGTCGATGTGCTTGGTCGCCGAATAGACGACGATGTCGGCGCCGAGCGCCAGCGGCCGCTGGAACATCGGCGTCGCGAAGACGTTGTCGACGACCAGCCGCGCGCCGACGCCGTGCGCGATCTCGGCGACGGCGGCGATGTCGATGATCTCCAGCGTCGGGTTCGACGGCGTCTCGAGAAAGGCGGCCTTGGTCTCGGGCCGGAAGGCCGCGCGCCACTGGTCGAGGTCGGTGCCGTCGACCAGCGTCACGTCGATGCCGAAGCGCGGGCAGAGCGTCTCGACGATGTAGAGGCACGACCCGAACAGCGCGCGAGCCGCGACGACATGGTCGCCGGCGCGCAGCTGGCACATCAGCGCGGCGTGCACGGCGGCCATGCCGGAGGCGGTGGCGAAGGCCGCCTCGGCGCCTTCCAGCGCGGCGATCCGGTCCTCGAACATCGCGACCGTCGGGTTGCCATAGCGGGCATAGACGAAAGCGTCCTCGCCCTCGGGCACGCCCTTGAAGCGCGCCTCGGCCGTCTCGGCGTCCGGGTAGACGAAGCCTTGCGTCAGGTAGATGGCCTCGGAGGTCTCGCCATAGGGGCTGCGGCGCGACGCCGCCATGGACAAGCTTGGTGCGCGGGCGCAAGGCACCGTCAGAGGCTATCGTTCATGCTGTTTCCGGGCGACCCGGCCTCCTGCGGCGGACCGGACGCGAGCGTGGCGGGAGACGCCACGACCTCTTTAGCGGTTTCTTTTCCGTGGCCCGCAAGCCGGTCCGACAAATCGCCACGTATTTGCGCCTATAGGCTGCCGGCCGCGCGAGGTCAACAGCCGTCGCAGGCCGTTGCCAAAACGCACCGCCCCTGGCGACGCAATCCGGCAAGCCGGCGCGGACGCAGGCGCGGCATCTCACAAGCCTCCGCGCCTGCTATATCTGGTACAGAAGCGGCCTCAGGCTCGTAGATGTCGCAGCATCGTCATCGGCATGTGAGCGAAACTTCAGCTTGGCACGGTATATGCTGGCCGAAAGAGTCGAAGCGCACCGCGCGACGATCGTGCGAGGCAGATATGGCAGTCCTTCGCGTCAACGCGGCGGCGGACGGTACGATCCACGCCCCTTCTAGCGCGCCCGGAAACTGGCGGGCGAGCCTTGCGTGACGCAATCGCCCTTCTGCCGCCGACGGCGCCGATCGCGATCCTGGTCCACGGCTATCGCTATTCCTGGCGCCCGCTGCGCGGCATCGGCTGCCACGACCCGCATCGGACGCTCTACCTGCCCGGACGACCTCGCGCCCTGCGCGCGCAAGCGGCCGCGCACGGCGAACTGGCCGCACGCGCTCGGCTTTTCCGAACAGGGGACGCATGACGGCCTCTGTATCGCGCTCGGCTGGGAGGCGCGGCACTGGCGGCCCGGGCTCGACTGCTTCGCCGCTGTCCACCGCACGGCAGAGAAGACGGCGGCGGCGCTGATCACGCTGGTCCGGGCCATCGTCGCGGCCGATCCGCGCCGCCAGGTCGACGTGCTCAGCCACAGCCTCGGCGCGCGCGTCGTGCTGCAGGCGCTGCGCCAGGCGCCGGACTTGCCGGTCGCCCGCGCCATCCTGCTCGGCGGCGCGGAATACTCGGCCGAGGCGCGGGCCGCGCTGGCCGCCCAGGACCGTGCCGGCGGCAGGACCGAATTCTACCACATGATCGCGCGCGCCAACGATCTCTATGACGGGCTCTTCCAGCTCTTCGCGCCGCGCACCGGCGCGAGCTCGGCGACGTGCCGCTCGGCGCGCGCGGGCTCGGCGCGCCGCACCGGCGCTGGCTCGACCTGCAGCTCGACCATCCCGAGACGCGCCGCTGGCTGACGCGGCAGGGCCTTGCCCCGCAGCGCCCGCCCGAGCGCGTCTCGCATTGGAGCTTCTACGCCGATCCCGGCGCCATGGCGTTCTACCGCGCCATCCTGCGCGAGCAGGTCGCGCTGGTCGATCGGCGCGATGCACGCCCGCGGGCTGCCGGCCGAGATCGAGCCACGCTGGTCGCGCCTGGTTCCCGTCCTGCGCCTCGGCCGCCCGGACGCGGCCGGAGAGCCGCTGCCGGCCGGCATCGAGACCTGACGCCGCCGACTGCTCCGCGGCGGCACGCCGCAGGTGGCACCGGATAGCCACTAACCCATCCGCCAAGCGAGATTTTTCCGCTCCGCAGGCCGGCGGCGCTGGAACGCTGTCGCGCCATCCTGTAAACCGAAACAGGGCCGGGGACAGCCTGATGCACATTTATCTCCCGATCGCCGAGGTGTCGGTCAACTCCCTTCTTTTGCTCGCCATCGGCGGCGGCATCGGCTTTCTTTCGGGCATCTTCGGCGTCGGCGGCGGCTTTCTGATGACGCCGCTGCTGATCCTGGTCGGCATCCCGCCGGCGGTGGCGGTCGCCACCGGCTCGAACCAGATCTGCGCCGCCTCGTTCTCGGGCGTGCTGGCGCATTGGCGGCGGCGGACCGTCGATCTACAAGATGGGGCTGGTGCTGCTGGCCGGCGGCCTCGTCGGCTCGGCGATCGGCGTCTGGCTCTTCACGCTGCTGCGCGCCACGGGCCAGGTCGAGCTGGTCGTCGCGCTCTGCTATGTCGTCTTCCTCGGCTCGATCGGCGCGCTGATGCTGGTCGAGAGCCTCTCGGCGTTGCGCAAGGCGCGCCGCGGCACGCGGCGTCCGGCCCGGCGGCGCCACAGCTGGGTGCACGGCCTGCCGTTGAAGATGCGCTTCCGCGCCTCGAACCTCTACATCAGCGCGATCCCGCCCTTCGGCATCGGCATGCTGGTCGGCGTGCTGGCCGCCATCATGGGCGTCGGCGGCGGCTTCATCATGGTGCCGGCCATGATCTACCTGCTCGGCATGGCGACGACCGTCGTCGTCGGCACCTCGCTCTTCCAGATCATGTTCGTCACCGCCGCCACGACGATGATGCACGCGATCGCCAACCAGACGGTCGACGCCATCCTGGCGCTGATCCTGCTGGTCGGCGGCGTCGTCGGCACGCAGATCGGCGTGCGGCTGGCGCCGCGCCTGCGCGCCGAGCAGCTGCGCGTGCTGCTTTCGCTGATGGTGCTCGCCGTCTGCCTCAAGCTGGCCTACGACCTCGTGACCCCGCCGGCCGAGCTCTTCTCGCTCAGCGACGAGGTGGTCGGGTTGAGGCGCCGCATCGCATGGCCCGGCGCCGTGCCCGCCGCCAAGCCCGTCGCCGTACTCGTCGCGGCGCTCGCCGCCATGCTGCCGGGGACCGGCCTGCGCTCGGCCGAGGTCGTCGTGGCAGGCCTCAGCCATCATGACGTGTCGCTGACGACCGGCTTCAGCCGGGTCCGAGCTGTTCGTCTATGGCGCCGTCAGGCGCACCGATGCCCGGCCCGAGCCCGCCGAGCAGCTCGACATCATCATCGCCATCACCGGCCCGTCCGAGCCGGTGATCGTGCGAAAGAAGGAGCGGCGCTTCGGCATCTGGACGAACGGCCCTGGCGTGCTGGTCGACGCCGCGCCGAGCTTTTACGTCGTCGCGACCAGCCGCGGCTTTCGCGACATCCTGACTTGGACGGACGATCTGCGCTATCGGATCGACCTCGGCTACGCGATCAGGCTGATCGACGCGCCGGCCTGGGTCCAGCACCGCGAGGCCTACCGCGTCGCCGTCGCCCGCATCCGCGAGCAGAAGGGCCTCTACGTCATCCTGCCGGGCGCCGTGCGGATCATCCAGAACACGCTCTTCGAGACGCGGATCGAGCTGCCGGCCAACATCGTCGAGGGCGACTACACGGCGCGCATCTTCCTGATCCGCGACCGCAGCGTGCTCGACGTCTTCACCGACCGGATCGAGGTGCGCCGGGCCGGGCTCGGCCGCTTCATCTTTCTCATGGCCGAGCAGCACGCGGCGCTCTACGGCGTGGCCTCGCTGGCGATCGCGCTCGCCGCCGGGTGGCTCGCCTCGGTCTTCTTCCGCACCTTCTTCCCCAACTGAGGGCGCCCCCGCTTTCGGTCACGCGACACCGAAGGCCAGCATGGCGTCGGCGACCTTGCGGAAGCCGGCGATGTTGGCGCCCTTGACGTAGTCGACGCGGCCGCCTTCACCCCTGCCCTCCTCCCGTCCGTGTTCCACGCATGCGGCGTGGATGTCCTCCATGATCCGGCGCAGCGCCTGGCGCAAATCCTCCTCGGTGCGGTGCAGCCGCGCCGAGTTCTGGCTCATCTCCAGCCCCGACATGGCGACACCGCCGGCATTCGACGCCTTGCCGGGCGCATAGGCGATGCGCGCCTCTTGGAGCGCGCGCACGGCATCGGCCGTGCAAGGCATGTTGGCGCCCTCGCAGACCGCGATGCAGCCGTTCTCCAGCAGAGTGCCCGCCGCGTCGCCGTCGAGCTCGTTCTGCGTCGCGCAGGGCAGCGCCAGGTCGCAGGGCACGCCCCAGGGCATCCGGCCCTCGTGGAAGCTGGCGCCCGGAAACCGCTCGCAATAGGCCGAGATGCGGTTGCCGCGCGTCCTCTTGTGCGCCTTGACCCAGGCGATCTTCTCCTCGGTGATGCCGTCCGGGTCGTGGATGAAGCCGCCGGAATCGCTCAGCGTGACCGGCTTGCCGCCGCGATGGCACAGCTTCTCGGCGGCATGCGTCGCGACATTGCCGGCGCCCGAGATCACGGCCGTCTTGCCCTCGATGCAATCGTCGCGCTGGTGCAGCATCGCCTCGAGGAAATAGACCGCGCCATAGCCGGTCGCCTCTGGCCGCATCAGGCTGCCGCCATATTCCAGCGCCTTGCCGGTCAGCACGCCCTCGAAGCTGCCCGTCAGCCGTTTGTAGGCGCCGAACAGATAGCCGATCTCGCGCGCGCCGACGCCGATGTCGCCCGCCGGCACGTCGACGTCAGGGCCGATGTGCCGGTAGAGCTCTGTCATGAAGGACTGGCAGAAGCTCATGATCTCGTGCCGGCTGCGCCCCTTTGGGTCGAAGTCGGCGCCGCCCTTGGCGCCGCCCATCGGCAGCCCGGTCAGCGAGTTCTTGAAGGTCTGCTCGAAGCCCAGGAACTTCAGTACGCCCTGGTTGACCGTGGGGTGGAAGCGCAGGCCGCCCTTGTAGGGCCCGATCGAGTTGTTCGTCTGCACGCGATAGCCGCGGTTGACGTGCACCTGGCGGTGGTCGTCGGCCCAGGCCACGCGAAAGGTGACGATCCGGTCGGGCTCGGCCATGCGGTGCAGGATCTTCGCCTCGGCATAGTCCGGGTTGGCGTTGATGCAGGGCACGACCGAGCAGGCGACGTCGTGCACCGCCTGGTGGAAGACCTCCTCGCCCGGGTTGCGCGCGATCACCCAGTTGGTGAAGTCGTCGAGGTCCAGCTTCTCGGCCATAACATCTCCGCTCTTTGTCAGGGCGGTAACTGGCTCTCGCGGCGAAGGTTCAAGGGCGAAGGCGGATGCGCCGGCGGGGCCGCTCAGGCAAAGACCCCATGCGCATACCAGGCGGGCGCCGCCGGATCGGCGGGCGTGTGGAACAGCCACAGGCGCGGCCCCTCGGCAGTCGCGACCAGCCAGTAGTCGCGCAGGCCCGAGGCCCAGGCCGGGTCGTCCAGCCACCATTCGGGCGCCAGCCGCTCGGGCCCCTGCGCGCACAGCGTCGTCAGGCGCCGGCCGCGCCAGGCGAAGGTGGGCGGCGGGCCGCTCCTCGCGCCGTCCTCAGAGCTCGGGCCACGCCCGGGCGCAGACGGCAATCCATCCAAGCATCGCACCCGCTCTGGCGCGAACAGCACAATCGGCCGGGGCGGCCCCGCCCGTTCCCAAGCCTCCGCCTCGCTGTGCGCGGCGGCGGCGATCATCTGGGCGCGCTCGGGCGCGTGGCTTTCGGCCGGCAGGAAGCGCAGGACGTTCTCGAAGCCGATCCGGTTGCCGAGCCGCGAGACCAGGTCGGCCAGACGCGTCGCCTCGGTTTCGCGATGCCGCTGGCCGAGCTGCGCGGGTTTCAGTGGCTCGATCTCCAGCGCCGCGAGCCGCAGCGCGTCGATGCCGAAACCCGCGTCGATCTCGGCGAGCTTGGGCATGAAGAGCTCGCGCAGCCGCATCGGGTCGCGCCCCGGCCGGGCCAGCCTGATCTCGGCACGCTGGTCCGCACCGTCGACGCGCCGCGCCGTCAGCCGCAGGCGCCGCGCCCCCATCTGATGCGCCTCAAGCTGGCCGCACAGGCGTTCCAGCAGCGTGTCGAGCCCCGCGCCCACATCCGCCACCAGCCCGATCGGCTCGGGCAGCGTCAGGCGGGCGGAGAACGCCGGCAGCCGCGCCTCGGGCGCGACCGGCTCGGGCTCCGCCCCCATCGCCTGGTCGAGCCGGCGCATCACCTCGATGCCGAAGCGACGGGCGAGCGCCCCGCGCGGCATCCGCGTCAGCGGCTCAATCGTGCCAAGCCCGACCGTCGCCAGCGCCTGCACCGTCCCGCCCTCGAGCCGCAGCGCCGCCACCGGCAGGTCGCCGATTGCGGCCCGCGTCTGCCCAGGCGTCGCCATGGCGGTCCGCGCGCCCCCGTGATGCGCCAGCCCCCAGGCGGCGCCCTTGGTGTCGGCGACGGCGGCGCGCGCGGTCAGCCCGCGCTCGGCCAGCTCGGCGACCAGCGCCCCCAGCATCGCCTGCTCGCCGCCGAAGAGGTGCGCGACCCCGGTGGCGTCGAGCGCCAGCGAGGGGCCGAGATCCTGCCCCACCAGCGGCGAGAACCGCTCGGCCCAACGGGCGAGCGCGCGGACGAAGCCCGCCAGGCGCTCAGGGGCGGCCGGGCGGGTCAGCAGGCCCGGGCACACCGCCCGCGCATCCGAAAGGCCCATACCCGCCGCCAGCCCGGCGCCTGCCGCGGCCCGATTGACGCCCGCCAGCCGCAGCGTGCCGGCGGACCGCTCGATGATGGCGAAAGGCGCCTCGAGCCCAGGCCGGCCCTCGGCCCGCAGCCGGTGCTCGGCAGGCAGCCATGGCAGGGCGACGGAGACGATGCGGCGGCGCATGTTCCCATTCTGTTCCAGGGCGCGGCAGAGTCAACAGCAGGCTGGCCAAAGACTGGCCAAGGCCATGCGCACCGCTAGATCGATGTTCAACGGCGCGGCCGGCGCTCCCCTCCCCCTCGTGGGGAGGGATAGGCGTGGGGTGCCCCGGGCGACCACGGCAGCGACAAGGGCGGAGGGACTTCGATGCGCGCAGGGACAGCCGGCTTCCTCATCGCCTTCCTGCTGGCGTCGCCGGCCCTGGCCGAGTGGGAAGCGCTGGAACGCCCGGGCATGGTCGCCATCATGCGGCACGCGATCGCCCCCGGCATAGGCGACCCGGCGAACTTCCGCCTCGGCGACTGTTCGACGCAGCGCAACCTCGACGAGCGCGGGCGCACCCAGGCGCGGGCCATCGGCGCGGCGGTCCGGGCGGCAGGGATCGCCGTCGACCGCGTGCTGACCAGCCAATGGTGCCGCAGCCGCGAGACGGCCGAGCTTCTCGGGCTCGGCCCGGTCGAGGAGATGCCGGCACTGAACTCGTTCTTCGGCGACCGCTCGACGCGGGACGCGCAGACGCAGGCGCTGCGCGCCTTTCTGGCGGACCTGCCCGAGGATCAGCGCGTGATGCTCGTCACGCACCAGGTCAACATCACGGCGCTGACCGGGCGCGGCGTCTCGTCCGGCGAGGTCTTCGTGCTGGACGTGGCGGAAGACGGCCGCGTCGAAGTGATGGAGGAAATCCTGATCCGGCCCTAACCGGTCCCGCCCTGACCGGATCGCCGCTGCCAGAGCACCCCGTGCTTCGGCGCGAACAGGAACGCCAGGATGAACAGCGTTGTCAGCAGGACGACGATCGAAGCCGCGGGATCGGCGTCGATGCGAAAGCTCAGCACCAGCCCGGCAAAGGCGGCGAGCATGGCGATGCCGATCGACAGCGCCAGCATCCGGTCGAAACGCTCCGTCAGCAGGTAGGCAGTGGCGCCCGGCGCGATCAGCAGCGCGATGGCGAGTATCAGCCCCACCGCCTTCAACGCGCCGACGACGACCAGCGAGATCAGCGCGAGCAGCCCGTAATGCAGCAGGCCGGTCGGCAGGCCGACGGCGCGCGCGTGCTGCGGGTCGAACGCGAAGAGCAGCAGGTCGCGCCGGCGCGCCAGCACGGCGATGAGCGCGGCACCCGCGATCAGACCGGTGTTGCGCACATCGGCCCAGCTGACGCCCAGCATGTGGCCGAAGAGGATGTGGTCGAGATGCACCTCGGTCTCGATCGAGCGGTAGAGGACGACGCCCGCGCCGAACATGCCGGCGAAGACGACGCCCATCACCGTGTCCTGCTTGACCCGGCTGTTGGCCGACAGAAACCCCGTGGCGGTCGCACACAGCATGCCCGCCACGAAGGCACCCACGACCAGGGGCAACCCGAGCATATAGGCGAGCACGATGCCCGGCAGCACGGCATGGCTGATCGCGTCGCCCATCAGCGACCAGCCCTTCAGCACCAGAAAGCAGGAAAGCGCGCCTGCCGCCGCCGCGATCAGGACCGAGATCGCCAGCGCCTGCTGCATGAAGGGATAGGCGAACGGGGCGAAGAGCCAGCTCATCGTGGGCGGCGGGGGCAGCCCCCCCTCCCCGGCCCTCTCCCCCGCGGTAGGAGGGAGAGCGTCTGGCCGACGCGGCGCCTCACAGGACGGCTCCGGCGCGACGGCGGGCGGCGATCAGCCCGTGCTTCGGCGCAAAGACGAAGGCCAGCAGGAAGAGCGCGGTCTGCAGGCAGATGATGACCCCGCCGGTCGCGCCGTCGAGGAAGAACGAAACATAGGCGCCGACCGCGCTCGTCAGCGCGCCGATGGCGATCGACAAGGCGAGGAGCCGGGAAAGCGGTCGGTCAGCAGGTAGGCCGTCGCGCCCGGCGTCACGACCAGCGCGATGACCAGGAAGGCGCCCACCGTCATCAAGGCCGCGACCGTGCAGGCGCTGAGCAGGGTGAAGAAGAGGACGCGCAGCCGGGCCGGATGCAGCCCGATCGAATGGGCGTGGCTCTCGTCGAAGAAGGCGACGAGCAGGTCCTTCCACTTCACCAGCAGGACCAGCATCGAGACGCCGCCGATCAGCGCGATCTGAGCGGTATCCGACGGCGTGATGGCCAGAATGTTTCCGAAGATGATCGTCTGGATCGAGATCGGCGCCGGCGAGAGCGAGTTGATGAAAAGGCCCGCGCCGAAAAAGCCCGTGAAGATCAGGCCGATGACGGCGTCCTCCTTCAACCGCGTGCGCTGATTGACAAAGAGCATCGCGAGCGCGGCAAGCCCGCCGGCGAGAAAAGCGCCGACTGCATAGGGCAGCCCCAGCAGAAAGGCGCCGGCGACGCCGGGGACGACTCGAGTGGCTGAGCGCGTCGCCGATCAGCGACCAGCCCTTCAGCATCACGAAGGCGCTGAGAAAGGCGCAGACCGCGCCGACCAGCGAACTGACCCAGATGGCGTTGACCATGTAGGCATAGCCGAACGGCTCGAGCAGGTCAGGCATGGGCAAACGGGGGCTGGCGCCAGGGATCAGTCATGGGTGGACCTCCCATCGCGGCTCTCGGCGGCGCTCTCGGCCGCGGGTTCGGCGGGGCGCCCGGGCGGGTTGGCGGAATTGGCGTCGCCGTAGACCACGAAGGGATGCTCGTCGTCGGTGATGACCGTCAGCCGGCGGCTGTCCTCGTCATCGTGCAGCTCGGCGCCTCCCAGGACGAAATGGCGCAGCGTGCCGCCGAAGGCGCGCTCGATATTGGCCTGGGTGAAGACCTCGGGCGTTGGCCCATAGGCGAGGATCGTCCGGTTGATCAGCACGACATGGTCGCAGAACTGCGGCACCGAGCCCAGATTGTGCGTCGAGACCAGCATCACGCGCCCCTCGTCGCGCAGGTCGCGCATCAGCGCCACGATGCGCGCCTCGGTCTTGACGTCGACGCCGGTGAAGGGCTCGTCGAGCAGGATGACCTGCGCGTCCTGCGCCAGCGCGCGGGCCAGGAAGACGCGCTTCTTCTGACCGCCCGAAAGCTCGCCGATCTGCCGCTCGGCGTAGCGCTCCATGCCGACGCGCTCGAGCGCGCTCTCGACCGCCGCGCGGTCGGCCCGGCGCGGGATGCGCAGCATGCCCATATGGCCGTAGCGGCCCATCATGACGACATCCTCGACCAGCACTGGGAAGTTCCAGTCGATATCCTCGTTCTGCGGCACGTAAGCCACGATATTGCGCTTCAGCGCCCGGCCGGCTGGCGCCCCCATCAGCTCGACCGAGCCGCGGGCGAGCGGCGCGAACCCCATGATGGCCTTGAAGAGCGTCGACTTGCCCGAGCCGTTCACGCCGACCAGCGCGCAGATCGAGCCCACGGGCACCTCGAAGCTCGCATCCGTCAGCGCCGTCAGCCCGTTGCGATAGGTGACCGTAAGCCCTTGCGCCCGGATGCCGGGAACCGCCGGCGCAGGGCGGACCTCCGTCGCACTGGCGGCGTCGTTCATCCCGAGGCCCCCTCGCGCAGGCCCTTGGCGATCGTCTCGGTCGTGACGCGCAGGAGGTCGAGATAGGTCGGCACCGGCCCGTCCGCCTCGGACAGCGAGTTCGACATAGAGCACGCCGCCGTAATGCGCGCCCGTCTCGCGCGCGACCTGGCGGGCCGGTTTGTCCGAGACGGTGCTCTCGGAGAACACGGCCGGGATCTGGTGCTCGTGGACCGCGTCGATGACCTTGCGCACCTGCTGCGGCGTGCCCTGGCTGTCGGCGTTGATCGGCCAGAGATAGAGGTCGTGCAACCCGAGGTCGCGCGCAAGATACGAGAATGCGCCTTCGGATGTCACGAGCCAGCGCCTATCCTCCGGGATGGTGTCGATGATCGCCCTGATCTCGTCGCGCGCCGCCATGATCTGCGCCTTGTATGCCTCGGCGTTCGCCTCGTAGATGGCCGCGCCCGCCGGGTTCAGCCCGGTCAGCGCGTCGCGGATGTTGTCGACATAGGTCAGCGCGTCCGAGAACGACATCCAGGCGTGCGGGTTCGGCTTGCCGCTGTACGGTCCCTCGCCGATGCCCATGGGCTCGATGCCTTCGGTGAGCACGGCGCTCGGCACGTCGCCCAGCCGCTCGAAGAACGGCTCGAACCAGAGCTCGAGGTTCAGCCCGTTCCACAGCACCAGGTCGGCATCTGACGTCGCGATGATGTCGCCGGGCGTCGGCTGGTAGTTGTGGATCTCGGCGCCGGGCCTGGTGATCGAGACCACCTCGGCCGTGTCGCCGGCAACGTTGCGCACCATGTCGGCGATGACCGTGAAGGTGGTCGCCACCTTGAACTTTGGCGCCTCGCTCTGCGCGCTGGCCGCCGCTGCGAGCACGATGAAGGCGAGCGCGGCGGCGATAGAGGTGCGAAGGGCGGCCATCTTGCCTCCATCGGTGCGGGTTGGACGAGAGATAGCGCGCCGCATGCCCGGCGTCAATGCAATTGCAAATCGTTTGCATCTTTGGCGCGCGCCAGTTGCAAACGATTTTCAACTGACCGATAACCCCGCGATGGCCGAAACCGAAGCCAAGGGGACCTACGAGGCGGCGCTGCGCAAGGCCGGCGTCCGCATCACGCGCCAGCGCCGGCTGATCCTGCGCCTGCTGGCCGAGGGCAGCGATCACCCTGACGCGATGGAGCTCTACCACCGCGCCGCCGCCGAGGATGCCAGCGTCTCGCTGACCACCGTCTACCGGACGCTCAAGGTGCTGGAAGAAAAGGGCGAGATCCACCGCCACGCCTTCGAGGGCGGCCCGTCGCGCTTCGAGCCGGCGGACGCGGCGCATCACGACCACCTGATCGACCTCGATACCGGCCAGGTGATCGAGTTCCGCTCGGAGAAGATCGAGGCGCTGCAGCGCGAGATCGCCCGCGAGCTCGGCTATGACATCGTCCGCCACCGGCTCGAGCTCTACGGCCGCAAGCGACGCAGCCGGTAGGCCCGTCGTCAGGCCCTCGGCAAGCCCCCTCACTGCGAGGGCCGGGCCGTCCTGTCGCAGATGCTGCCGAGCGCGATCCAGTCGCGGTCGCGCAGCGCCGGCCGAAAGGGCGCCTTGCCCACCGAGTCCGCCGCCGCGACGCTGGCCGCGCGATCGGCCGACCAGGGATGGGCAGCGAGGTAGCGCGGCGCCGCGCCGGCCTCGACCGCAAGCCGCTCCATGAGATCCGCCAGTGGCTGTGTCGGCAGGCCCGCTGCCGCAAGGAAGCCGAACGCCTGGGCATCCGCCTGCGCCTCGGCCCCGGGCTTCGGCAGCGGATCGAGCACTGCCCCCGCCGCCGCGTCGATCGCCCATCGCGCCCGCACCTCGCCGGCGAGGATCGCCGCGGCGCCGAGCACGCTGCGGTCGAGCGCCCCTTGCAGCACGTCTCGGTGTGCCGCGTGCCCCGCCGCATGCGCCAGCACCGCCGCTACCTCCTCGGGCGAACGCGCCCGGTCGATCAATCCACGCAGCACCACCACCCGCCCGCCGGGCAGCGCCAGCGCGTCGACGCCCGGATGGTCGAGCACCGTGACGCGCAGCGGGGCCGCCATCCCGGGCGCGAGCCGGGCCGCGAGCGCCCGCATGGCCGCCACCCCTTGGTCGTCGACGCAGAGCTCGGCGACGCCGCTCGCGCCAGTTGACCCCGCCCCGATCGGTTCCAGCCCGGGCAGTCCGGCCCCGAGCAGCCCAGGCAGGCGCGCAGCGACCGCCTCGCCCAGCGCCGCCTCCTTTTCTGGCGGCACCAGGTCGCTCAGCCGATCGGGCAGCATGGACAACGACAGGCAAACCGCGCCGGCAAGTGCCGCACACAGGATGGCCGACAGAACCGCCCCCCGTCCCCGCCCGCGCCGTGCCGCGGGCGTCGGGTGCAGGTTCGGGCAGACCTCGGCGATCGCGGCGCTCATCTCGCCGTCCTCGAGCAGCAGCCGGTCCGGGCTCGCCGGGTCGGGGACGAGCTCCATCGGCCGCTTGGCCGGCGGCCCCAGCGCCCGCAGGGAGGCGAGCGGCCAGTGCGCGATCGGCCGGCCGTCGAGCCCCATGATGATCAGCGAGCGCTCGCCAAAGCTCAGCACCACCTCGCGCGCCTCCGGCGAGACGCCGTCCAGATAGCGCCCGACAGTCTCGAGCTTGGCGTAGCGCTCGAGTGCCGTCATCTGGCCCGAAATTGCCGCCCGGCCGACGCACGGCGGACGGGTCCGGGCGAGCCAGTCCCGGCTACTCCTGAAGGAGAACCCCGCATGCTCCAGCCTTGCCCCTGCCCTTCGCGATGGCGCCGAACCGGCACGCATGATGCCGCGTCCCGCGACGAAAGTCATCAACGCGGGCCGGGCCGTTCCCGGGCCGTTGGGCGGGCCGCACCCCGGCAGCACGGGCCGCCGCCCGGCCGACACCGAGCGCCCGGATGGCCCGTGCAACGGAGACCCCCTATATCTGCGTTCAAGAGGTGCCGCCCGTGCCGACAGGAGTTTCCATATGCCTCGCACGCCGTTCGTCCTCCTCGCCGGGCTGCTCGGCCTCGCCGGATGCGCAACCATGTCGGTCGAGGAGCGCGCCGCGTTCTGCACGAACACCGACTGGCAGCGCTATGGCGTGAACGATGGCAGGCTCGGCATTCCGTCGAGCGATCGCGCCGACCTCATTTCCGATTGCGCCGAGATCGGCCACCCGCTCGACGTGACAGCGTACCAGGCCGGCCGAGCCGAAGGCCTTCGCGAATACTGCACCGTCGAGAACGGCTACCAGGTCGGCTATATCGGCCAGCGCTATTCGCAGGTCTGCCCGCCGTCGCTCGAGGCCGACTTCCTGCAGGGCTATGCCAAGGGCCGGGACGACCGCCCCGGCTATGCCATCTATCCCAATATCGGGATCGGCATCGGCTCGGGCGGCGTCAGCACCGGGGTCGGGATCGGCATCGGCGTCGGCGGCTTCTATAACGATTGCTTCTACGACCCGTTCTACTGCGGCTGGAACCGGCCCTGGGGATATCGCTACGGCTACAATAGATATGCTTACCCGTACTGGTATAATAAAGATCACCACCGGCACGATTATAGCAGGGCGCCTCGCGGATACAAAAAAGAATATCGCGAGTACAGAAAACAGGACCCCCGCCACACGAGGGGATACAGCGGGTACAAGCAGGGCTACGGCGGATACAAACGGGGGTATCGCGGGGCCAGAGGCCCCGGCTGGCCGGGGATGGGTGGCTCGAAGGACCAGCCCGGCTCGGCGCGATGATGATTCCCGCCCGCCGTCCACACGCGTGGTTGAACCGGCCTTGTTGAACCGGCGGCCGGCGCGACGACAGCGGCAGGGCTACTCCGCCGCCTGTGCCGGCCGCGCGGCGTTGACGGCCAGGAACCGCTCGGCATCGAGCGCGGCCATGCAACCCATTCCGGCCGAGGTCACCGCCTGCCGATAGACATGGTCGGTCACGTCGCCGGCGGCGAAGACGCCGGGGATGGACGTCGCCGTCGAGCCCGGGCTGACGATGACATAGCCGCCCATATGCGTCTCGAGCTGCCCCTGGACGAGCTCTGATGCCGGCTTGTGGCCGATGGCGACGAAGATGCCGGCGACTGGCACGTCGCGCGTCTCGCCGGTGCGGACATGTACCAGCCGTCCCGCGGTGACGCCTTGCGTGTCGGTGCCCAGCGCTTCCTGCAGGGTGTGGTCCCAGACGACCTCGACCCTGGGATGCTCGAACAGCCGCTTCTGCAGGATTGCCTCGGCGCGCAGCTCGTCGCGCCGGTGCACCAGCGTGACCTTGGACGCCAGATTGGCGAGGTAGAGCGCCTCTTCCACGGCGGTGTTGCCGCCGCCGACGACCATCACCTCCTTGCCGCGATAAAAGAACCCGTCGCAGGTGGCGCAGGCCGACACGCCAAAGCCCTTGAACTTCTCCTCGGACGGCAGCCCCAGCCATTTCGCCTGCGCGCCCGTCGCCAGGATCACCGCGTCGGCATGCCAGGTGGTGCCGCTGTCGCATTCGGCGACGAAGGGCCGGCGCGACAGGTCCAGCCGGCTGACATGGTCCTGCACGATCTCGGTGCCGACGGCGCGGGCGTGCGCCTCCATCCGCACCATCAGCTCCGGTCCCATGACCATCGCGTCGCCGGGCCAATTCTCGACCTCGGTCGTGATCGTCAGCTGGCCGCCCGGCTGGATGCCCTGGATGAGCACCGGCTGCAGCAGCGCTCGCGACGCGTAGACCGCCGCCGTGTAGCCCGCGGGCCCCGAGCCGATGATGAGCACGCGGGCGTTTCGGGTCTCGGCCATGGCGGGTCTCCTCGAGGCTATGCGGCCTTAGATACGCCTTCAGGACACCGCCGCCAAGGCGACACGCCGTCTCGCCAAGCAGGCGCGGCCGCGGGTCAGGCGGCCGCCTGGCTCCGGCCCCGCGGCTCGCTCATTAGGCCGCGAACCAGCGCATAGCAGCCGAGTAGCAGGACGACGGTGAACGGGAACCCCGTCGAAACCGCCGCCGCCTGCAGCGCCGCCAGCCCGCCGCCGAGCAACAGCGCAATCGCGACCAGCCCCTCGAAGCTCGCCCAGAAGACGCGCTGCGCCACCGGCGCGTCGACCTTGCCGCCAGCCGTGATCGTATCGATGACCAGCGAGCCCGAGTCGGACGACGTGACGAAGAACACGATGACCAGCACGATGCCGATGAAGGAGGTGATGGACGTCAGTGGCAGCTGCTGCAGCATGGCGAAGAGCTTGAGCTCCAGCGGCGCGTCCGAGACGCTGGCGAAGCCCTGGCCGATCAGCGTGATCGCGGTGCCGCCGAAGCTCGTCATCCACAGCACCGATACCAGCGACGGGATCAGCAGCACCGCGACGAGGAACTCGCGCACCGTCCGGCCGCGGCTGACCCGGGCGATGAACATGCCGACGAAAGGCGACCACGAGATCCACCACGCCCAGTAGAACGCCGTCCAGCCCTGGCTGAAGTTGGCGTCGGCGCGGCCGAACGGGTTCGACAGCGCCGGCAGGTACTCGACATAGGAGGCGAGGTTCAGGAAAAAGCCGCTGAGGATCTTGAAGGTCGGGCCGACCAGAATGACGAATAGCAGCAGAACCCCCGCCAGCACCATGTTGATCTCGGAGAGCCGCTTGACGCCCGCGTCAAGGCCCGCGACCACCGAGAGCAGCGCGACCCCGGTGATGCCGATGATCAGCAGCACCTTGGTGACGTCGTTCTGCGGCATGCCGAACAGGAAACCCAGCCCCGCGCTCGCCTGCTCGGCACCGAAGCCGAGCGAGGTGGCGAGCCCGAACAGCGTGGCGAAGACGGCCAGCGTGTCGATGATGTGGCCCGTCCAGCCCCAGACCCGCTCGCCGAAGATCGGATAGAAGATCGACCGCATCGTCAGCGGCAGGCCCTTGTTGAAGGCAAACAGCGCCAGCGACAGCCCGACCACCGCATAGATCGCCCAGGGATGCAGCCCCCAGTGGAAAACGGTGGCCGCCATCGCCAGCCGCCGCGCCCCGTCGGGGTCGCCCGCGGCACCGCCGAGCGGCGCCCAGTCGGTGCGCACGCCGTTCTCGATCGTCGGTCCGACCATCGAGGTGTCGTAATGCGAGATCGGCTCGGCGACGCCGTAGAACATCAGACCGATGCCCATGCCGGCGGCGAACAGCATGGCGAACCAGCCAGAATAACCGTAGTCCGGCGTCGCGTCGCGCCCGCCGATCCGCACCGAGCCCCAGGGCGAGACAATCAGGGCGAGGCACAGCACCACGAAGACATCGCCCGACAGCAGGAAGAACCAGTCGAGATTGGCGGTCAGCCAGTCGCGCACGCCGACGAACGCGGCGTCGGCACTGTCCTGCAGCGCCAGCGTGAGGATGACGAAGGCGACGATGACGCCGCCGGAGATCAGGAACACCGGGTTGTGGATGTCGAGCCCGAACGGCCCCCACCGGGTCTGGATGTTGTCCTGGCCGATCGTGTAGCCGGTCTTGATGACGTCGGCCGCTCCTTGCGGATCCGGGATCCCTGGTGTGTCGCTCATCGACCTCTCTCCCTTGTGTCGTTCTTCGTTCCGGGCCGTGCCGCGCTCACCTTAGCGGACGAGGAAGACCGAGACCCCGGCATGCGAAGCGAGCCGCCCGCCATGCGATGGCCAGATCGCGTCGGCGACGCCCGGAATGTGCGACGCCATGACGATCAGGTCGGCGCCGATTTCGCGCACCGCCTCCTCCAGCTTGCGGTCAAGATCGACCGCCGGGTCGTGGCTGATCAGCGCCTTCGAGGTCGCCTGGTGGCCATGTTTGGCGGCTTGCCCCCTGGCAAACTCGTCAAGCTTGAGCGCGAACTCCTCCGGGGTGTGCGCGAGCCGCCCGGGCGTCGCGGCCGCGACGCCGACATAGCAGGCCGTGGCGTTGTAATGCCCGGCCAGCTCGGCCGCCAGTTGCAAGGCCTTCTCGAGCCGCCCGGCATGCTCGAGGTCCACGGGGACCATGATGGTCTGGAACATCCGCCCTCCCTCCGTTCGCTTTTCGCTTGCATCCGGGAGAGGCCCTCCCGGGACGCGCTTCGGACATTGCCGAAGCCGCTTCAAGGGGTGCTTTCCATCTTGCTAACAGACATGGGCGCCCTTGCCCACCCCAGGAAGGAAAGTTCCTGCCGCAGGGTCAGAGGGCGGCCGCCGGGGCCGATATCGGGGCCGGTCTCGGCCCGCTTGCCATTCGGCGGACCTTGTGCCACGCCCGCGGCCTATGCCCGCCCAGCTCGACTATTGCACGCTGATCGAGATCTTCCGCCGCTTCGCCGAGCGCGAGCCCGAGCCACGGGGCGAGCTCGAGCACGTCAACGCCTTCACGCTCCTGGTCGCGGTCGCGCTCTCGGCCCAGGCGACCGACAAGGGCGTCAACCGCGCCACCCGGCCGCTTTTCCAGGTCGCCGACACGCCGCAGAAGATGCTGGCGCTCGACGAGGAGGGCCTTGTCGAGCACATCCGCACGATCGGCCTCTACCGTAACAAGGCCAAGAACGTGCTCAAGCTCTGCCGTATCCTGATCGACGCGTATGGCGGCGAGGTTCCCTCCTCGCGCGCGGCGCTGGCCTCGCTGCCGGGGGTGGGCCGCAAGACGGCCAATGTCGTGCTCAACATGTGGTTCCACTTCCCCGCCCAGGCGGTCGACACGCATGTCTTCCGCGTTGCCAACCGCACCGGCATCGCGCCCGGGCGCGACGTGCTGGCGGTCGAGCGCGCGCTCGAGGACAATGTGCCCGCCCGGCACCAGCTGCATTCGCATCACTGGCTGATCCTGCACGGCCGCTATGTCTGCCTGGCGCGCCGCCCGAAATGCCCCGAATGCCTGATCCAGGACCTGTGCCTCTACCCGGAGAAAACGACGTGAGACTTGACCGCAGATATCCCGTCATCGCCCGGCACGACGCCCCGCGGAGAGCCGGGGCATGAGCCGCCTCGACGTGGTCGCGATCGGCAACGCCATCGTCGACGTCATCGGGCGGGTCGACGAGGACTTCCTGGCCCGCAACGGCGTCGACAAGGGCGTGATGACGCTGATCGACCAGGCGCGCGCCGCCGAGCTCTACGCCGCCATGCCACCCGCCCGCGAGATCTCCGGCGGCTCGGCGGCGAACACCGCCGCCGGGCTCGGCGCGATCGGGGCCGCAACGGCCTTCATCGGCAAGGTGCGCGACGACCAGCTCGGCCGCATCTTCGCACACGACATCCGTGCCTTGGGCGTGCACTACGACGGCCCGATCACCGCACCGGAGGCCGGCTCCGAGACCTCGCGCTGCCTCATCCTCGTCTCGCCCGACGGCGAGCGCTCGATGAGCACCTTTCTCGGCGCCTCGACCGAGCTCCAGGCCGCCGACATCGACGAGGCCCTCCTCGGCCGCGCGCAATGGCTCTACCTCGAAGGCTACCTCTTCGACACGCCCGAGGCCAAGGCGGCCTACGCCCGCGCCATCCGCGGCGTGAAGGCGGGCGGCGGCCGGGCCTCGATGACCGTCTCGGACCCGTTCTGCATCGACCGCCACCGAGCCGACTTCCGCCGCCTGATCGGGACCGAGCTGGATCTGCTCTTCGCCAACCGCGCCGAGCTCCTCTCGCTCTACCAGACCGACGATCTCGACACTGCGCTCGACGCGGTGGCCGCCGACGTCCCGCTGGCCGCCATCACGCTCTCCGGCGATGGCGTCGTCGTCGTGCGCGGGCCCCAGCGCACCCGCGTCCCCGCCAGCCGCGTCGAGGTCGTCGACACCACCGGCGCCGGCGACCTCTTCGCGGCGGGCTTCCTCGCCGGCCTGGCGCGGGGCGCGCCCGATGGCACCTGCGCCCGCATGGGCTGCACCGCCGCCGCCGAGATCATCAGCCATATGGGCGCCCGCCCCGAGGCGGACCTGGCCGCCCTCGTCTCCACCGCCTGAGCGGCGGCCCGCCGATCGGGCGCTCTGCTATCGCATCATCCCCGACGTGAAAATCACGCCCATGAGGATGAGCGTCACGCTGCCTGCCCGGTGCAGAAGGATGTGCACGAGGCGCGGCAGCAGGGCACTGGATGCGAGAAGATAGGGGGCCATGGCGAGGCCGGAGGTGACGCAGATCGTGCCCGTCGCCGCAAGCACCGACCATGGGCCGATGGTGCCGACGAAAAGCGGCAGGACGGCGAGAGAGAACAGAAGGGCCATCGGATTGGCGAGGCCGATGACCAGACCGCCGAGCAGGATCCGATAGGCTTTCCGGGCCTCGAGCTGGCGCAACCCTGTGGCGATAGCGGGCCCGCTCGATGTGAGCAGCAGCGAAAGCCCGAACAGGAGCAGGACAATGCCGCAGACGACGTCCAGCCGGGTGATGATGCCGGGATCAAGCGCGACCGCTCCGGCGATCGCAAGGAGGGCGATGATGGTCCAGACCGCCTCGGCGATCAGGATTTCGAAGGTTGCCCAGAGCCCGCCAGCCCAGCCATAGCGCGCCCCGGTCGCCGCAACCATCGCGGTGTTCTGGCCAGGCGTGAGACATGCCGCCAAATTCGCGATGGCCAGTCCGAGGATCGCTTCCGCTTCCATCTTCGCTCCCCTTCTGAGGCCGCCGATTACGCTCTCACGCGCGGCCGCCAGACGCTGTAGCTCCTGTCACAAATTGGCACATGAGGGTTCCTCCAGCGCCGGTCCGACGAAGCGCCTGTTGCCGATTCGCGCCTCTTGGAACAAATAGGGAACGATGACGCATGTCGAACTTGCCGCCGCCACCAACTTCACCTTCCTCACCGGGGCCAGCCACCCGGAGGAGATGGTCGAGCGTGCGGCGGAACTGGGCCTCTCGGCGATCGCCATCACCGACCGGAACTCGCTCGCAGGCGTTGTCCGCGCGCATGTCCGGCTGCGGGAAATGCGGCGTGAATCCAGCGGCATAGGCCCGCGCAACATCACGGGCTCGGACGTTCGCGAGCACGCCGCCCGGATCCGCTCGGCCACCCGCATCGACCCCTCCTCGCGCCTGCCGGAGGACGAGGTCCGCGCCCGCTTCACGCAGAAGGCGCGGGTGCCCTCCCCTGCCCCGCCTCCGGAAGTTTCCAAAGCTTCCCAGAGACTTATCCTGCCAAGACTGATCGTCGGCGCCCGCCTCTGCCTGACAGACACGGCCATCGAGATCATCGCCTTGGCGCCCGACCGAGGCGCCTATGCGGCGCTCTGCCGGCTGCTGACCAAGGGCAAGCGGGCCGCCGAAAAGGGCCAGTGCAAGCTGACCGTCAGCGACATCTCCGAAGGGGGCAAGAGCCTGATTCTGATCGCCTGCCCGCCCGACCCCTTGGCCAGCCCCCCAGCCTCCCCCACAAAAGGGGAGGGCGCCGCCGGGGGCGGGCTCCGGGCGCTCGCCGGGCGGCTGCCAGGGCTGCACCTCGCGCTGATCCCTTGCTGGGACGGGCGTGACGCACAACGCTTTGAAACCCTTGCCGGCCTCGCCCGCGAGCTCGGCCTGCTCCCGGTCGCCGTGACCGCGCCCATGATGCACGCGGCCGAGCGGCGGCAGGTGGCCGACATCCTCACCTGCATCCGCGAGGGCTGCACGGTCGACGCGCTCGGCCACCGCGCCCTGCCGAACGCCGAGCGGCGGCTGCGCGCGCCGGGCGAGCTCGACCGTCTCTATGCCGCGCACGGGGACGCCCTCGCCAATGCCGCGGCCATCGCTCAGGAGTGCACCTTCTCGCTCGACGAGCTGCGCTACCAATACCCCAACGAGGGACGGGGCGAGCCGCCGCAGGACCGCCTCGCCCGTCTCGCCAGCGAGGGATTGAGCTGGCGCTATCCGGACGGCGTGCCCCAGCGTGTCAGCGACCTCGTCGAGCGCGAGCTCGCGCTCATCGCAAAGCTGGACTACGCTCCCTATTTCCTTACCGTGCACGACATTGTCGCCTTCGCCCGCAGCCGCGGCATCCTCGCGCAAGGGCGCGGCTCGGCGGCGAACTCGGTCACCTGCTATGCGCTCGGCATCACCGAGATCTCGCCCGAGACGATCTCGATGGTCTTCGAGCAATTCGTCTCGGAGGCGCGCAACGAGCCGCCCGACATCGACGTCGACTTCGAGCATGAGCGGCGCGAGGAGGTGATCCAGCACATCTACGAACGATATGGCCGTCACCGCGCCGGCATGACGGCGACCGTCATCCACTTCCGCAGCCGCGCCGCGATCCGCGAGGTCGGCAAGGCCATGGGCCTGAGCGCCGACGTCACCTCCGCCCTCTCGGGCCAGGTCTGGGGCTGGTCGCGCGAGGAGATCACCGTCGCCCGCCTGCTGGAAGTGGGCCTCGACCCGAACGACCGGCGGCTGCGCCAGACGCTGACGCTAGTCGACCAGATCATCGGCTTCCCGCGCCACCTCAGCCAGCATGTCGGCGGCTTCGTCATCACCGAGGGCCGGCTCGACGAGCTCTGCCCCATCGAGAACGCGGCGATGGCGGACCGCACCGTCATCGAATGGGACAAGGACGACATCGACGCGCTGGGGATCCTCAAGGTCGACGTGCTCGGCCTCGGCATGCTGACCTGCCTGCGCAAGGCCTTCGACCTGCTCGCCGCCCACACCGGCACGCGCTGGACGCTCGCCACCTTGCCGCCCGAGGATCCGGCCACCTACGACATGCTGTGCCAGGCTGATTCGCTCGGCGTCTTCCAGGTCGAATCCCGCGCCCAGATGAACTTCCTGCCGCGCATGCGGCCGCGCTGCTTCTATGACCTCGTCATCGAGGTGGCGATCATCCGGCCCGGCCCGATCCAGGGCGACATGATCCATCCCTATCTTCGCCGCCGCCGCGGCGAGGAGGCGGTCGAGTTCCCCTCGGACGAGCTCGGCGAGGTGCTGGGCAAAACGCTCGGCGTGCCGCTCTTCCAGGAGCAGGCGATGCGCATCGCCATCGTCGCCGCGGGCTTCACGCCGGACGAGGCCGACCGGCTGCGCCGCGCGCTCGCCACCTTCCGCAAGACGGGCACCATCGGCAGCTTTCGCGAACGCTTCATCGGCGGCATGCTCGAGCGCGGCTACGAGCCCGGTTTCGCCGAGCGCTGCTTTGCCCAGATCGAGGGCTTCGGCGAATACGGCTTCCCGGAAAGCCACGCCGCCTCCTTCGCGCTGCTCGTCTACGCCTCGGCCTGGCTGAAGCGCCACCACCCGGCCGCCTTCGCCTGCGCGCTGCTGAACTCGCAGCCCATGGGCTTTTACGCCCCCGCCCAGATTGTCCGCGACGCGCGCGAGCACGGGGTCAACGTCCGCCCGGTCTGCATCAATGCGAGCTACTGGGACTGCACGCTGGAACCTGACGGGCGCCATGGGGATCGGGGCGGCTTCGCGCTGCGCCTCGGCTTCCGCATGATCAAGGGCCTGAGCGAGGAGGACGGCCAGTGGATCGCCGCCGCGCGCGGCAACGGCTATCCCGACATCGAGAGCCTGTGGCGTCGCGCCGGCCTTTCGCGCCGCGCCGTCCGGCAACTCGCCGCGGCCGACGCCTTCGCCCATTCGGGCGCCCATTTCGACGGGGGGCTCGCCCGCCGCGCCGCGCTCTGGGAGGCGCGCGGCCTGACAGGCGAGGCGCCGCTGCCGCTCTTTGCCGATGGCGAGGGGCTGCGCGAGCCGGTGCCCGAGCTGCCCGCGGCCAGCCTCGGCGAGGAGGTCGTCGGAGACTACCGGGCGGTGAAGCTTTCGCTGCGCGCCCATCCGATCGCCATCCTGCGCCCGGAGCTCTGAGCACGGCGCACGCGCCCTACCGCAGCTTGCACGCCGCCGTTGCTCCGGCGCCTCGATGCCGTCGGCCGCGGCCGGCCGCAACCCATCGCTCCGGTTCAGCGTTTCCTCTGCGTCTCGAGGGGTAAGAACGCACGAGCAAAAATGGAAATGACCGAAATCCCTCGCGCCGGCGGCACCGACAGCACCCTCGCGCTCTTGCGGGAAGGCTATGCCTTTGCGACGAACCGCTGCCGGCGCCTCGGCACCGATGTCTTCCGCACGCGATTGATGCTCAGACCTGCCTTCTTCGCGCAAGGCGCCGAGGCGTCGGAGCAGTTCTACCATCCGGGCAGGTTCACGCGGCAAAGCGCCATGCCCGTGCCGACCATCAAGATGCTGCAGGATTTCGGCAGCGTTCAGACGCTGTCGGGGGCCGAGCACAGCCGGCGCAAGCAGATGTTCATGTCGATGATGAGCGACGAGGAGCTCGACAGGCTGCTCTCGATCACCAACGAAGAATGGCACGCCGCTGCCCGGCGCTGGCCCGCCGAGATCGTGCTGCTGACCGAGGCGCAGCGCGTGCTCTGTCGCGCCGGCTGCCGCTGGGCGGGCCTGCGGCTCGACGAGATCGACATCGACAAGCGCACGCGCGAGTTTGCCGCCGAGGTCGCCGGCGCCGGAAATGTCGGCGTGGCCCAGTGGCTGCGCGGCGAGGCCCTGCGGACCAGCAACGAGCGCTGGGCGCGCGGGGTGGTCGAGGCTATCCGCAACGGCGCCCTGCAGATCGATCCCACGGCCCCGGCCGCCATCATCGCCTGCCATCGCGACCTCAAGAACGAGCTGATGCCGGTCAAGGTCGCCGCCATCGAGTTGATCAACCTCCTCCGCCCGACGGTCGCGATCGCGCATTTCATTGTCCATGCCGCGCTGGAGTTGCACCGCCATCCGGATTGGCGCGACCGTTTTCGCGGCACCGAGAGCGCCGAAAGCAGCGAGAGCGATGGGCTCGAAGCCTTCGTGCAAGAGGTGCGCCGGCTGGCGCCCTTTTTCCCGCTGATCGGCGGCCGCGTGCGCGAGCCGTTTACCTGGCGCGGCCACACCTTCCGCAAGGACGACTGGATCCTGCTCGACATCTACGGCACGAATCGCGACCCGCGCGTCTGGGAGGCGCCCGACGATTTCCGCCCGGCGCGGTTTGTCGGCCGCGACATCGGCCCATGGGAGTTCATCCCCCAGGGCGGCGGCCCCTATGTCGAGGGGCACCGGTGCCCCGGCGAGTGGCTGACGATCGCCGTGATGAAGCAGGCCGTGCGCTTCCTCGCCCGCGAGCTCGGCTACAAGGTGCCCGAGCAGGACCTCTCGGTCGATCTGGGCCGCATGCCCGCGCTGCCGGCAAGCCGCTTCGTCATGCGCGAACCGCGCCTCGCGGCCTGACGCCGTCCAGCGGCGACGCCGGCCTTCGGGCATCGGGCTTCGACCCTCCGTGTGAGCCCCGCCGGGGTGGGGCAAGCCCTTATTAGCCGCCGAGATGCTCGCGCAGGAACGCCAGCGTGCGGCTCAGCGCCTTGGCATGGCTCTCCGGGTCGAAGCTGCCGCGCTCGTCGCACGAGAAGCCGTGTCCGGCGGGGTAGGTGAAGACCGGCAGCTGCGGCTGCTTCTTGCGCACGGACTCCACGTCCGACATGGGGATCGCGTGATCCTTTTCGCCGAAATGCAGCATCACCGGGCAGCGCGGCCGCTCGTCGGCCATCTTGGCGACCTCGCCGCCGTAATAGCCGACCGCGGCGTCGATGCCTTCCAGCCGCGTCGCCGCGGCCCAGGCGAGCGAGCCGCCCCAGCAATAGCCGACAACGCCCACCGGGCGGCCATCGGCCTTCAGCGCGACGACCGCGGCGGCAATGTCGCGCAGCGCCTCCTCGAGCGACACCTTGGCCCTGATCTCGCGGCCCCGCTCGACGTCCTTCTCGGAATAACCGAGCTCGATCCCCGGCTCGACACGGTCGAACAGCGCCGGCGCGATCGCAGTAAACCCCTCGGCCGCAAAGCGATCGGTGGTGTGGCGGATGTGGTGATTCAGACCGAAGATCTCCTGGATGACCACCAGGCCGGGACGCTCCTTCCCGCTCTGCCAGGCCTGAAAACCGTGTCCGTCGGCCGCCGTCAGCGTGATGAACTCGCCCATCGCGTTTCCTTTCTTCCGTCCGTCGGCGCGCCAGCGCGCCCTCTGCGGCCCTGCCTCGATTGACAGCCGCACGCCCGCCGACGTTAACCTGCCGGGCGCCGGGGGGCCACAGCCAGGAACCGCATGAGCATCAACGCCGCCATCACGCATGTGACGAGCTATGCCTATGACCGGCGGATCAACCTTGGTCCGCAGGTCATCCGGCTGCGGCCCGCCCCGCATTCGCGCACGCGCATCCTGGCCTTCAGCCAGACGGTCGAGCCCGCGGGCCATTTCCTGAACTGGCAGCAGGACCCGTTCGGCAACTATCTCGCCCGCGTCGTCTTCCCGGAGAAGGTGGATCGTTTCCGCGTCACGATCGACCTCGTCGCCGACATGGCGTCGATCAACCCGTTCGATTTCTTTCTCGAGGACAGCGCCCAGGAGTTTCCGTTCGGCTACGATCCCGGGCTGGCCGGCGACCTCGCCCCCTATCTCGAGACGGGGCCGCAAGGGCCGCTCTTCGAGGCGTTCCTCGCCGGGGTTCCGCGCGAGAAGCGGCGCACGATCGACTTTCTCGTCGACGTCAACCGCATGGTGCAGAACGCGGTTTCGTACCTGATCCGCATGGAACCGGGCGTGCAGACGCCCGAGGTGACGCTGGAGAACGGCTCGGGGTCCTGCCGCGACTCGGCCTGGCTGCTGGTGTATCTGCTGCGCCGGCTCGGCCTCGCCGCCCGCTTCGTCTCGGGCTACCTGATCCAGCTGACGCCCGACGTGAAGGCGGTCGACGGCCCGTCGGGCCCGCCGGCCGACTTCACGGACCTGCATGCCTGGGCCGAGGTCTACGGACCCGGCGCCGGCTGGATCGGCCTCGACCCGACCTCGGGCCTCTTCGCCGGCGAGGGCCACATCCCGCTGGCGGCGACCCCCAGCCCCGGCAGCGCCGCCCCCATCACCGGCCTGCTCGAGCCCTGCGAGGTAGAGTTCCACCACGAGATGGCCGTCGCCCGCGTCCGGGAAGAGCCGCGCGTCACCTTCCCCTTCACCGACGAGCACTGGGCGCGCATCGACGATGCCGGCCGGCGGCTCGACGCCATGCTGGCCCAAAGCGATGTGCGTCTGACCATGGGCGGCGAGCCGACCTTCGTCGCGGCCGAGGACCGCGACGCCGAGGAATGGAACACCGAGGCGGTCGGGCCGACCAAGCGGCACTACGCCGAGCAATTGATCCGGCGGCTGCGCGACCGCTTCGCGCCGGGCGGGCTGCTGCATTTCGGCCAGGGCAAATGGTATCCCGGCGAGCAGCTGCCGCGCTGGGCCTTCGGCCTCTACTGGCGCAAGGACGGCGCCCCGCTCTGGGGCGAGGCTGCGCTGATCGCGCCCGAAGGCGCGACCGGCGCGACGATGCGTCAGGCGCAGGCCTTTGCCGAGCGGCTGGCCGAGGCGTTCGAGATCGACCCCGGCCTTGTCGAGCCGGCCTATGAGGACCCGGCGCCCTACCTGCTGCAGGAGGGCAGGCTGCCGGTCAATCTCGATCCCGCCACCAACAAGCTCGACGATCCGCTCGAGCGCCGCCAGCTGGCCCGCGCCTTCGAGCGAGGGCTCGACCAGCCGGTCTGCATGGTCATGCCCATCCAGCTCGCCATGGCGCAGGCCACGCCAGGCGAGCGCAGTCGCCGCCGCTATGCCTGGGCGACGGAGAAATGGCGCACGCGCCGGGGCCGCATGTTCCTCGCGCCCGGCGACAGCGCGGCCGGCTACCGCCTGCCGTTGACCTCGCTGCCCTACCTGACCGAGGCTGAGTACCCCTTCATCGTCCAGCGCGACCCCTTCGCCGACCGCGCGCCCCTGCCCGAGCGCACGGTGCGCCTCCAGGCGCGCGGGGCGCAGGCCGAGGCCCGGGCCCTGGGCGGGGTGCGGGCGTGAGTGCGGCCGGGGCGGTCAGCGCGGCCGGAGCGGCCGGCGGCCAATGGCGCACGGCCGCGCCGCCGCCTGCGCCGGACGATCTGCTGCGCGGCATCGAGACCGAGCACGTCCGCACGGCCATCACGGTCGAGCCGCGCGACGGCAAGCTCTGCGTCTTCCTGCCGCCGGTGCCGACGGCCGAGGCCTATGTCGACATGGTCGCGGCCGTCGAGGAGACGGCGGCCGAGCTCGCCCTGCCGGTGCACATCGACGGCTATGCGCCGCCCCATGACCCACGGTTCAACGTGATCAAGGCGACGCCCGACCCCGGCGTCATCGAGGTCAACATCCACCCGACCGGCAACTGGGAGGACCAGGTCGCCGTCACCGAGGCGCTCTACGAGGAGGCGGGCCGGTGCAAGCTCGAGACGGTCAAGTTCCTGCATGACGGAAGGCAGGTCGGCTCGGGCGGCGGCAACCACATCGTCGTCGGCGGGGCGACGCCGGACGACAGCCCTTTCCTGCGCCGCCCCGACCTGCTGGCTTCGCTGGTGCGCTATTGGCAGAACCACCCGTCGCTCAGCTATCTCTTCTCGGGCATCTTCATCGGCCCGACCAGCCAGGCGCCGCGCGTCGACGAGGCCAGGCAAGAGGTCCTCTACGAGCTCGAGATCGCGCTCGACCAAGCCGCGCGCGCCGGCCCGAACCCGCCCCCTTGGACGGTCGACCGCATCTTCCGCGACCTGCTGACGGACCTGACCGGCAACACGCACCGCTCCGAAATCTGCATCGACAAGCTCTACGACCCCGCCTCGCCGACAGGCCGGCTGGGCCTCGTCGAATTCCGCGCCTTCGAGATGCCGCCGCATCCGCGCATGAGCCTGGCCCAGTCCTTGGTGCTGCGCGCGCTGATCGCCCGCTTCTGGTCGGCGCCCT
Source organism: uncultured Alphaproteobacteria bacterium (assembly GCA_963822985.1). Taxonomy (GTDB): domain Bacteria; phylum Pseudomonadota; class Alphaproteobacteria; order Rhodobacterales; family Rhodobacteraceae; genus Thermohalobaculum. The sequence goes on from CAWGJU010000013.1 coordinate 414,728, forward strand.
ACAAGGCCCCCGTGGTGCGCCACGGCACGGCGTTGCACGACCGCTGGATGCTGCCGCATTTCGTCTGGGCGGATTTCCTTGACGTGCTGGACGAGACGGGAGAGGCGCTGGGGCTGACGCTCGACCCCGAATGGTTCAAGGCGCAGTTCGAGTTCCGCTTTCCGCTGCTCGGCGACGTCGCCCCTCGCGGCGTGACGCTCGAGCTGCGCGCCGCGATCGAGCCGTGGAACGTTCTAGGCGAGACCGGCGCCATCGGCGGGACCGCGCGCTATGTCGACAGCTCGCTCGAGCGCGTCCAGGTCAAGGTGACCGGCGATCTCGGCCAACGCTACCGCGTCGCCTGCAACCGCATCGAGGTGCCGCTGTCCGCCACCGCCAGGGCCGACGAGCGGGTCGCCGGCATCCGCTTTCGCGCCTGGGCGCCGGCGCAGTCGCTGCACCCCACCATCGGCGTTCATGCGCCGCTAAGCTTCGACCTCTACGATGACTGGACGGGACGCTCGCTCGGCGGGTGCACCTACCATGTCGCACATCCGGGCGGGCGCAGCTCCGAGACGCAGCCCGTCAATGATCTCGAGGCGGAGGGACGCAGAATGGCCCGCTTCGTCGCGCACGGGCACGCACCCGGCTTTTTCAGGCCGGTGGCGCCGCGCATGAGCGCCGAGTTCCCGCTGACCCTCGACCTGCGGCGGCAATAGGACCGCCCAGGCGAATGCGCGCACGCACCTCATACGAGCACCCGGCGGCCAACGGGCCCTCATCGCCCGGCCTGAGCGGGCGGCCCCCCGCCACCCTGAGAGAAGCCCCGGCCGAGCCGGTGCATGGCGCACCGAGGCGTCATTGGCGTCTGCGCCGATGCTGCACCTGACCGAGATCGGCGCCGCCGGCACCCCCGGCGCCGCCGCCTTCTTCGCCGGCTATGGCGACGTCGCCGGGCATGACGAGGCGTTCATGCCGGACGGCCAGCCGCGACCGCACTGGCGCGGCCTGCTCGACTGGCTGGGCGCCGTCGGCCGCGAGGGCTACGGGGCCGCCGCCCTCGATCTCGCGCGGCTGCGCACCGAAAGCGGCGTCGCCTTCGCCAGCCGGACGGCCGACCAAGGCGCCGGCGACGCGCTGCCCGTGCTCGTCTCCGCCGCCGACTGGGCCGAGCTCGCCGCCGGCATCGAGCAGCGCGCGCGGCTGGCCGAGGCCGCCATCGCCGATGTCTACGCGGGCGGCCGCGCGCTCGGCGCGGGGCTGCTGCCCCCGGGACTCATCTATGGCGGACCGGGCTTCGCCGCGCACTGCGCCGGCTGGGAAAGGCCGCCGCGGCACTGGCTCCACGTCTACGAGGCCGATGTCGCGCGCACCGCCGAGGGCAGTTGGGTGCTGCTGGCCGACCGGCTCGACACGCCGCTCGGCGACGGCTGGCTGCTCGCCAACCGCATCGCCGTCAGCCAGGCGCTGGCCGAGCCCTTCGTCGACCTCGGCGTCCGGCGCCTGGCCAGCACATACGCCGCCTTCCAGGACCATCTCGACCAGATGATGGGCTGGGACGGCCGGATGGCGCTCCTGACCGCCGGCGAGGACGATCCTCGCTTCTTCAGCCATGCCTATTTCGCCCGCTACATGAGCGCCGCGCTGATCGAGCCCGCCGACCTGACCGTTCGCGAAGGCGCCGCCTATGTGAAGACGCTCGACGGGCTGAAGCGGGTCGACGTGCTGCTGCGCGGCGTGGCGGATGCCGGGATCGACGCGCTGCACCGGCCTGGCCGCGCCGCCTTCGGCGCGCCCGCGCTCTCGCTCGCCGCGCGCTCGGGCTCGCTCAAGATCGCCAACGCCATCGGCTCGGCCGTCTTCGCCCATCGCGCGCTCGCTCCTTACGCGCACCGGCTGGCGAAATACCTCCTCGGCGAGGAGCTCCGCCTCGCCGACGCGCCCTGCCTCTGGCTCGGCACCCCGCGCGCCCGCGAGCAGGTGCTGGCCGAGCGCGGTCTCTGGCGCATCCAGCCGCTGACCTCGGACGACGACGAGCCGGTCACGCTGGCGCTCGACGACGAAGCGGAGGATCCCCTGGCCTCTCGCCTCGCCCGCTTCGGCGAGAGGCTCTGCGCCGTCCAGACCCCGCCGCTCGCGCGCACCCCTGTCTGGCGGGGCGAGGGCGTCCGCCCGGCCGAGTGGATGATGCGGGTCTTCGCCTGCCGCACCGCGGACGGGATTCGCATCGTGCCGGGCGGGGTCGCCGCCGTGGTCGAGCCCGGCCGCTCGGCGCCGGCGCTCGGCTTCGGCAAGGACGTCTGGGTGCTGCCCGACGCCTCCCGCCCGCCCACGGCCGACACCGGCACGCCGCTCGCCGCCCGGCTGGGCGCCACGCATCTGCGCCGCACCGGCCGCGACCTGCTCAGCCGGGTGGCGGACGACATCTTCTGGCTCGGCCGCAATGCCGAGCGCACCGAGCACGTGCTGCGGCTCCTCGGCGTGTGCCTGCGCCGCCAGCTCAGCGGCAACCGGACGGACGCGGACCCCGAGGGGCTCTGCACGCTGATCGAGATCCTCGCCGAGCCGGACCCCGCGCTTACGGGCGCGGCGCGTTTCCGCGACGCCGTCGCCCGGCTGCTCGGCGGCCCCGAGATCGGCGGCCTCGAGATCGGCGGCGAGGAGCAGGACTATGCCTTGCCCGCCCTGCTGCAGGCGCTGCGCGCCGGCGCGCTGCGTGCCCGCTTCGCAATCTCGGACGAGAGCTGGCGCTCGATCGAGCGGCTCTGCGCCGACCCGCGCTGGCAGGACGCCGCCTCCATGCGGCCCGGCGCGGCGCTGGCCCGGCTGATCGAGGAGTTGGTCCACGCGCTCTCGGCCTTCGCGGGCACGGCGCAGGAGAACCTGACCCGCAACTGGGCGTGGCGCTTCCTCGAGATGGGCCGCCGGCTCGAGCGGGGCATCCAGATCTCGTTGGTCGCGCAGCGCCTCGCCGGCGTCCAACGCCCGGTCGAGGAGACCTATCTGCGGGCCTGGCTGACGCTGTCTGATTCCGCCTCGGCCTACCGGGCGCGCTACATGATGACGGCGCAGCCGGCGGCGGTGATCGACCTCTTGGTGCTCGACGAGACGAACCCGCGCTCGCTTGCCTTCCAGCTCGCGCATCTCGAGCGGGTGCTCGCCCAGCTGCCGACCGACATCCCCTATCGCCGGCCCGAGCACCGGCTGGCGCTCGAGCTGCTGACCGGGCTGCGCCTGTGCGACGCGGCGCCGCTGGCGCGCGCCGACGCCGAGGGCCGCCGCGACGAGCTCGTCGCGCTGACGGAGCGCTGCCGCGAGGGGCTCGAGGACACCTCGGACCTGATCGCCCGCGCCTTCTTCGCCCATGCCGAGCTGCCCGAGGCGCTGCTCTCGCAGGCCCGCCAGCAGCCCCCGCGGGAACGCCCGGAATGATCCTCGAGGTTCGCCACCGGACGCATTACCGCTATGCGGCGACGGCCGTCTTTTCGCAGCACCTGCTGCACCTGACGCCACGCGCCGTTCCCGGCCAGCGCGTTCTGTCGACAGCGCTCTCCATCACGCCCGAGCCCGACGACATCGACCGGCACACCGACATGTTCGGCAATGTCGTGCAGGTCGCGACCGTCTCGCGCCCGCATGACGAACTCGAGATCCTGGCCAGCGCCCGCGTCGACCGCGCCGAGCGCAACGCCTTCATCTTTGCGACCGCCGCCCCTTGGGAAGAGACGCGCGACGGGGCACTCGGGCTCGGCGGCCATACCCCCGCGGCCGACATCGCGCCCTTTGCCTTCCCCAGCCAGATGACGGCGCCCGACCGCGCGATCGAGCGCTTCGCGCGCGAGAGCTTCCAGCCCGGGCGCCCCGTGCTCGATGCCGCGGAAGAGCTCAACCAGCGCATCCATCACGGCTTCACCTACCTGCCGGGCTCGACGGCGGCCGATACGCTGCCGGCGCAGGCCTTCGCGCTCAGACAGGGCGTCTGCCAGGACTATGCCCATGTGATGCTGGCCGCGATCCGCAGCCTGCGCGTGCCGGCCCGCTATGTCTCGGGGTACCTGCGCACCACGCCGCCGCCCGGCGGCGAGCGGCTGGTCGGCGCCGATGCAAGCCATGCCTGGGTGGCGGTCTGGGACCCGGGGCTCGGCTGGGTCGAGTTCGACCCGACGAATGATTGCGTCCCCGGCGAGGACCATGTCGCGCTCGCCACCGGCCGCGACTATGGCGACGTCGCGCCCGTCTCGGGCGTGGTGATCGGCGCCGGGCAGCAGACGTTGACGGTCGGCGTCGACGTGCTCGCGCTCGCCCCCGCCTGACCGCACCGGCCTGATCGCCCCAGCCTGACCGCCCGGCCTGACCGCAGCGGCCTGCCACCGGCGCTCGACCGCCCGGCTTGACCGCGCCTTGGCGAACCGATAGCGCGGCGGCATTCCCGGCCGATCGGTCCCTCCGAGACCCGCATGTCCGCCCCTTTGCCCGGCAGCCTCGCCCAAACGCCCGCCCGCAAGCCCGCTCGCAGTGCCGCCGCCCGCGCCGCGCCCGCGGCACTGTGGCTCGCGCTGGTCCTGATCGGCGCCGCCTGGGGCAGCACGCAGCTTCTCTCCAAGATCATCATGACCGCCGGCCAGCCGCCGCTCGGCGTCGCCGCCGCCGTCAACCTGCTGGCCGGCGTCATCGCCGGCGCCCTGCTGCTGGCCACCGGCCGGCGCCTGCCGCTCGGTCGCCGCCACCTTCTCTTCTACGCCGTCTGCGGGCTGACCGGCACGGCGCTGCCGAGCGTGCTCAGCTACACGGGTATGCGCGAGCTGCCCGTCGGCATCATGGCGATCGTCATCTCGATTGTGCCGATCACCACCTTCCTCGGCGCCCTCCTGCTGCGCATGGAGCGGCCCCAGCCGCGGCGCATGCTCGGCCTCGCCTGCGGCACGACCGCGGTGCTCCTGCTGATCCTCCCGCAAGCGAGCCTGCCCGAACCGGGCGACGCCCCGTGGGTGATCCTGCCGGTCCTTGTCGGCCTCTCCTACACGGTCGAGAACCTCTACATCGCCGGCAACCGCCCTGCCGATGTCAACCCGCTGCAGGCGCTCTGCGGACTCGTCTGGGCGGCGCTCCTGCTGCTCCTGCCCGCCGCCGCCGCGACCGGCGCCTGGATGGATCTCGGCGGCTTCGGCACGGTCGAGCTCGCGCTCGTGCTCCTGACCTGCCTGCATCTCTGCGCCTATGGCGGCTTCGTCTGGCTGATCGGGCGGGGCGGGCCGGTCTTTGCGGCGCAGGTCGGCTATGTTGTCACGCTCTCGGGCGTGCTCCTCGGCATGGCCGTGCTGGGCGAGCGCCACTCCACCTGGGTCTGGCTCTCGCTGGCGCTGATGCTGACGGGCCTCGCCCTCGTCCGCCCGCGCCGCTGACTTGCAGATGATCGCGATCGGCCGGACCCCGTCCGGCCTTCCCCAGCACCCCTGCGGCATCCGCCGCCGGACCGACGAATCCACGTATCGTGCCTGGGGCAGCCGCGCGCGGCGGGCCCCGCCCGCGCGCGGATGCGCGCGTGCGGGGGCATGTTTTGGCGCTTTCCGGGGCCCGCGCCCCGGGGAGCGCCGCCGCTTGGCTCAGTCCGGCTGGACCGCCGCCGCGACATAGTTGACGTCGAGGTCGCGCTCCGAGAGCCGCCAGGTCCAGCGGAGCGGATCGAAGACCATGCCCTTGCGGTCGACGGGCTGCAGCCCGGCGCCGGAGAGCATGGCGAAGAGCTCGTCCGGGGTGACGAACTTCGACCATCGGTGCGTGCCGCGCGGCAGCCAGCGCAGGACGTGCTCGGCGCCGACGATCGCCATCGCCCAGCTCTTGGGGTTCCGGTTGATCGTCGACACGATGGCGATCCCGCCCGGCCGGAGCAGAGCGGAGCAGGCGTCGAGAAACGCCTGCGGCGCGGCGACGTGCTCGATCACCTCCATGGCCAGCACGACGTCGAACCCCTCGCCCGCCGCCGCCAGCGCCTCGGCCGTCGTCGCCCGATAATCGATCGCCAGCCCCATGCGCTCGGCGTGCAGCCGTGCCACCGCGACGTTGCGCTCGGCGGCGTCCGCCCCGACCACCTCGGCGCCCAGCCGGGCCATCGGCTCGGCCAGCAGCCCGCCGCCGCAGCCGATGTCGAGCAGGCGCAGCCCCTCCAGAGCACGGCGCGCCCGCGGGTCGCGGCCGTGCTGCGCCAATACCTGCTCGACGATATAGCCGAGACGGCAGGGGTTCATCCGGTGCAGCGGCCGGAACTCGCCGTCCGGGTCCCACCAGGCCTCCGCCAAGGCTTCGAACCGCGCGACCTCCGCCGGATCGACCGTGCCGCGGCTGCGTTCTGCCTCTGCCATGCGCCCCATCATCACAGCCCCTGTCCTCCCGAGGTTTCCGCTTTGCATAGCCGATCTAGTGCAGTATCCGGCTGGAAGCCATGTTGCAGGGGCGCTCGTCGCCGCGGCGAAAGAACCGGATGACGACACCGCGCCTCTATCCGCAGATCGAGCCGTACAGCCGTTTCCGCCTCGAGGTCGGCAATGGCCACGAGCTCTATTGCGAGCTCTGCGGCAACCCCGAGGGCAAGACGGCCGTCGTGCTGCATGGCGGCCCGGGCGCCGGATGCAGCCCCTTTATGCGCCGCTTCTTCGACCCCAAGCGATACCGCGTGCTGCTGTTCGACCAGCGCGGCGCTGGCAAGTCGACGCCCGCGGGCGGACTCGAGCACAACACGACCTGGGACCTCGTCGGCGATCTCGAGCGGCTGCGGATCCATCTCGGCATCGACAGCTGGCTGCTCTTCGGCGGCTCCTGGGGCTCGGCGCTCGCGCTCCTCTATGCGCAGAGCCATCCGGAGCATGTCAGCGAGCTGCTGCTGCGCGGCGTCTTCACGATGAGCGTGGCCGAGCTCGACTGGTTCTATGGCGGCGGTGCCGCGCGCTTCTACCCGGAGGCCTGGGAGGATTTTGTCGAGCCGATCCCGGCGGCGGAGCGCGACGACATCATCGGCGCCTATCATCGCCGCCTGACCTCGCCGGACGAGGCGGTGCAGACCCGCTATGCCCGGCCCTGGGTCCGCTGGGAGACGTCGACCGCGGCGCTCCGACCGCCGCGCGGCAACCCGCCGGTGAACGGCGGCTATGCCCGCGCTTTCGCCCGGATCGAGAGCCACTTCTTCTTCCACAGGGGCTGGCTCGAGCGCGACGACCAGATCATGGCCGCCATGCCCCGCATCGCCCACATTCCGGGGGTGATGGTCCAGGGTCGCTATGACGTCATCTGCCCGCCGCTGACGGCGACGCGCCTCGCCGCCGCCTGGCCGGCAGCCGAGCTCATGCTGATCGACGATGCCGGCCACGCGCTGAGCGAGCCCGGCATCACCTCGGCGCTGATCGAGGCGACCGACCGCTTCCGATCGGGCTGAGCGGCCCGGACCTCTGGCCCTGGGCTCATACGTCCTCCGGGGCTATTTTCCCGGCAGCGAGGAACCGGATACCTTTGCCGCGCCGATCACGTGCGCAGCACCGAGCCGGTCGACCGGAGTCGCGGTCGATGCCCAGCGGGAACTTGGCCCGAGGGATCCGGCGCGGCATTGATCTCAATCAACGAACGGGGCAGACCGTCAGGGCATATCCGGTGGGACAGGATGGCACGGGCGCCCCCGCGACGGGATACCGGACGGGGTTCTGGGCGGAGTTTCGGGCGATCCGGGAAGTCTTCGGGAAGGGACGAGCATGGACGGGGACCGGCTCAATGCCACCGCGCAGGCGGTCGAGAGCACAGGCGACGTCGGATCGGAACTGCGATCAAATGTCGTCGAGGCGATCAGGTCGGCCTTTCCGGAGCCGGCGCGGCTTCTGCGGCCGGATTCGGACCTGCTCAACTCGACCGATGCGGCCCTGCACATCGTCGACGCTCTGGTTCCCGCCTGGGAGATCTCGATCAAAGGCGTGGCCCTCGAATATGACGGGCACTGGGTCTGCACCCTTCGAGAGACGAGCTCGCCCGACAACGAGATGATCGGGGTCGGCCGTGCGCCCTCCCTGCCCCGGGCGCTGATCGCGGCGCTGCTGAGGATCGCCGCGCTGCGCGCCGGCCGCTGACGGACAAGGCGCTGACAGCCGGCGCGGGTGCCGCGCGTACCGCCTAGGGCGGTGCGCGCCTCAGCCGTCGCCGTCCAGATCCCGCCGCACCCGCTCGTCGCCCAGCATCTCGCGCGTCCGGTCCATCCGGTCATAGCTCTCGTCCAGCACGAAGCGCAGCTCGGGCGAGTGGCGGAGTTGCACCCGCCGGCTGACCTCGCGGCGAATCTCGCCCTTGGCGCGGTTCAGCGCCTCCAGCGTCGCCTCCGCCTCGCGGCCGCCGAGCGGCAGCACATAGACCGAGGCGACCTTGAGGTCGGGCGAAGTCCGCACCTCGCCAACCGTGATCGAGACGCCCGAAAGCGCGGGCTCGTGCAGGTCGCCGCGGATCAGGATCTCCGACAGCGTCCTGCGGATCAGCTCGCCGACCCTCAGCTGACGCTGCGAGGGGCCGCCCATCTGCCCGGCGGCATGGTCGCGCAATTGTCGCTTGGGCATGGGCCATCCTCCGCAAATCGGCATGGTCGCACCCCGGCGGCCGGCCTGTCCAGCGGCTCGGGCCTCCCGGCAGCCCCCCTCAGCCGAGCGCCAGCCGAGCGCCCGCACAGCGCGGCGCGAGCTCAGTGCCCTGTCGCCGGGTTCTCGTGGCGCGCCGCCTCGGGCGCCTCGCGCCGGCGGGCGAGGACCTGCAGCACCACCACCACCCCGCCGATGCCGATGCCGGCGAGGTCCGTCACCAGCCCGGGCTTGATCAGCGAGAAGGCGGCCGCGATCAGCAGCAGGCGCTGCAGCAGCGAGGCATGAGTCACCAGGTAGCCGTGCAGGCCGCCCGCCAGGAAGATCACGCCGATCGTCGCCGTGGTCGTCGTCGTCAGCACCCAGGACCACTCGCCGATCATCAACAGCGACGGGCCGAAGACGAACATGAAGGGAATGATGTAGCCCGTCGCGCCCAGCTTCACGGCGGCGACCGAGCTCTCCCAGATCCCCGCGCCGGAAAGCCCGTTCGCGGCATAGACGGCGATCGCCACCGGCGGCGTGATGGCGGACAGGATCGCGAAGTAGAACACGAACATGTGCGCGCTCTCCATCGGCACGCCCAGCTTGACCACCGCCGGGACGAGCAGCGCGACCTGGATGATGTAGGCGGGCGTCGTCGGCATGCCCATGCCCAGCACGATGCCCGCCATCATGGTCAGGATCAGCGCTGGCAGCAGCGCGTCGTTGGAGATGCCGATGACGAAGCTCGAGAAGGTCAGTCCGGCGCCGGTCAGCGTGATCACGCCGATGACGATCCCCGCCGCGGCGCAGGCGAGCGCCACCATCACGGCGCCGATCGCCCCGGCCTCGAGGCTGTCGACGATCATGCGCAACGAGACCTCGCCGCGCGTCGTCTTGCGCAGCAGCGCCGTGGGCACGACCGAGCCGATGCCGCAGAGCGCGGCGAAGGGCGCGCTGTAGCCCCAGAGCAGCACGGCCACGATGATGACCAGCGGCAGAAACAGATGGCCGCGGTCGCGCAGCACCACGCCCAGGCGCGGCAGTTCCGAACTCGGCAGGCCCTTCATGCCGGTGCGCTTGGCCTCGAAGTGCACCGCGGCGAAGACCGCGACATAATAGAGCAGCGCCGGGATCAGGGCGTAGCCTGCCACCGTCAGGTAGCTGACCCCCATGAACTCGGCCATCACGAAGGCTGCGGCGCCCATGATCGGCGGCATGATCTGCCCGCCGGTGGACGCCACCGCCTCGACCGCGCCGGCAAAGGCCGGGCGATAGCCCAGCCGCTTCATCAGCGGGATGGTGAAAGTGCCCGTCGTCATCACATTGGCCACCGCCGAGCCCGAGACCGAGCCGAAGAGACCGCTGGTGATGCAGGCGACCTTGGCCGGGCCGCCGACCGCGTGGCCGGTCAGCGAGATGGCGAAGTCCATGAACAGCTTGCCGGCGCCCGAGCGCTCGACAAAGGCGCCGAACAGGATGAAGAGCACGACATAGGTCGCCGAGACCGCGACCGGGATGCCGAATATGCCCTCGGTCGTCAGGTACATCTGCTCGAGCAGCATCATCCGCGAAGTATCGGTGAGGAACAGCGCGTAGATCAGGAAAAGCACCACCGTGACCGGCAGGACGAGGCCCAGCGCGCGGCGCGCCGCCTCGATGACCAGCAGGATCAGCGTGATGCCCAGCACGATGTCGATCGTGCGCAGATCGTCGACATAGATGAAGCGATTGTAGATGTAGTCCGTCTGCAGCACCGGATAGGCGCAGGTCACCAGGCTCAGCGCGATCAGCACCCAGTCCCAGGGCCGCGGCCCCCGGTCCTTGTCGCGCCCCAGCATGGGCAGCGTCAGGAAGCACAGCACCAGCGCGAAGCCGACATGCGTCGAGCGCAGCGTGAAGGCGTCCGGCGTGCCGAAAAAGCCGATCCAGAGGTGATAGATGCTCATCGAGAGCGCAACGGCCAGCGTCACGTAGCGGATGAAGGTCAGGTACCGCGAAGACGACTGCATCGGGTGCATCCGGGCGAGGCCCTCTCAGCTATGGCGTCGAACTGCCCCGGCGCGGCAGCGACCGAAAGGAACAAAGGGAACAGCCGGAGCGCCGACGCCATGGCGCCGGCCGCGGGGCGGGCACAGGTCCCGGGCACAGGTCCCGGGCACGGGCCGAGCAGACGGGCGGAAGGCCCGCCCGACACTCGGGCGGGCGGGGCCCCGGCCCCGGCTCGGAAGCCCGGCTCAGGAGCCCTGCGCCTCGTAGAAGGCCTTGGCGCCCTCGTGCATCGGCACGCCGACGTCCTGGCCCATCTCCTTCGGCGTCACGCCCTTCATGGCGCTGGCGATCGCCTGCAGGTCGCCCATGTTGGCCGTGATGTTCTCCAGCATGCCCTTGACGGTCTCGGCCGGCAGATCGCAGCGGGCGATGATGTGCGTGGCATAGCCGACCGCCTGCACGTCCTCGGACTGGTCGGGATACGAGTTCGCTGGGATCGTCAGCGACTGGAAGCCCGGGTTGGCCTCCTTCATCTTGGCCATGAAGTCGTCGTCCAGGCTGACCAGGTTGATGTCGGCGGCGCTGTCGAGGTCCATGATTGCCGAGGCGGGCACCGTGGTGCCGAGCGTCATCACCTGAGCATTGTTGTCCTTCATCAGCGCAACGCCGTCGGAATAGCTGACGTAATGCACCTGGCTCATGTCGTCATAGCTGAGACCCGCGGTCTCGAGCAGCGTGCGGGTGATGTCCTCGGCGGTGTTGCCCTTGGGCTGGGCGGCCAGCGCCTTGCCCTTGAAGTCTGCGACCGAGTTGATCCCCGCGCTCTTCAGCGCGACGATCTGGAAATACTGCGGGTAGAGCGTCGCCACGTTGCAGACGTTGGTCGCCTCGCTGTCGAAGGCGCCCCGGCCCTTGATGGCGTCGACGGTCGAGACCGAGTTGGCGAAGGCGATGTCGGCCTTGCCCTCGTTCACCGCCTTGACGTTGGCGATGCCGCCGCCCGGCAGCACCTGGATGCTGGTGTCCGGCATGTTGGTCTGGACGATGTTCTGGATGGCGCCGCCCAGCGGATACCACGAGCCGCCCTGCGGGCCCGTCATCAACCGCAGCGTCTCGGCCGAGGCGGCGCCGCCGATCGCCAGCGCGCCGACCGCCACGCCGGCCAGCATGAGTTTCCTGATCTTCATGGTCTTCCTCCCAGACTCGTTTCTGAACTCTGCGATCGCTTCTTGCACGGTCCCGCCGTGAAAGGCCAGCCATCCGGCCCCGGAAACGGGAGCCGCCCGGCCACGCCGCCAGGTGGTCTCCCCATTCGATCGGGCGGTCACCCGATGGCCTCGGCCAGCATCTCGGCCGCCGTCCTCAGGCACGCCTGCCGCACGCCGCCGCGGCCGCGCGGGCCATAGCGGCAGTCGCGGTGCGCCGTCGGCCGGCCGCGGCGCGCGCAGGCGAAGTGCACCCGCCCCTCCTCGCCCTTGCCGCCCGTGGGCCCGGCAAAGCCCGTGACGGCCAAAGCGATGTCGGCGGCCGAGCGCGCCAGCGCGCCCTCGGCTATGGCGCGCGCCACCGGCTCGGAAACGGCGCCATGCCGGCGCAACAGCTCGGCGTCGACGCCCAGCATGTCGCGCTTGGCCTCGTCGGTGTAGACGACGAAGCCGCGCTCGAAGGCGTGCGAGCACCCGTCGACATCGGTCAGAAGCGAGGCGAGCAGCCCGCCGGTGCAGCTCTCGGCCGTGGCAAGCCGCAGCCCGGCATCGCATGCCCTGCGCAGCAGTCGCTGGATCGCCTCGTCGACGTCCCCGGGAAGATCGGCAGTCAGCGTCTCGGCCATGTTCCACCCTCGCCGCGGAGCCGGATGCGGGGTCGGTCCCGCCTGCATTTGGCGTACGAACCAAACTGCGTACCGGAGCGTTCCTGCCCGGCACCGCGCCGCCCGGCGCAGCCCAGCATGGAGAGCCACAGATGGATTCGGGTGGGTCGTTCGAGACCGACCGCGAGGACGTGCGCGCCGAGACGCCGCCCGGCCTCGTCGCCGCGCGGCTGATCGGCCTCGCCGCCGGGGCGCAGGACGGGGCGAAAGGCGGCGTGCTCTTCATCGCGCGCGGCGAGGAGGGCGTCGAGGCCCTCGCCAGGGCCCTCGCGGCCCTGGCGCCTGGCCTGCCGGTGCACCGATTCCCCGCCTGGGATTGCCCCGCTTACGACCGCGCGCCGCCCTCGCGCGAGGTGATGGGCGCCCGGATGCGGGCCCTCGCGGCGCTCTGGCGCGGCGAGGGCGGGCCACGGGTCGTGCTCGCCACCGTCGGCGCTGCGCTGCAGCGAACGGCGCCGCGCGACGCCGTGATGGCCGCCGAGCTGACGCTGGGGACGGGCGCGGTCCTCGACCTGGACGCGCTCCGCCGCTTTCTGCTGCGGACCGGCTACAGGTTCGACGAGCGCGTCGACGAGCCGGGCGAAGTGGCGATCCGGGGCCAGGTGATCGATATCTATCCGGCGGGCGAGGCGCTGCCCTGCCGCATCGTGCGTGACGACGAGGACCGCATCACCACGATCAACCGCTTCGACCCGCTGTCGCAGCGCACGAACGGCACGGTCGCGCGCGTGGCCGTCGGCCCGGCCTCGGAGCTGGTCTCGCCCGAGGACGCCGTCGTCGAGGACGCTGAAGGCGATCTGACGATTGACCGGCCGCCCGGCATCGAGCACCGGCTGGCGCGCCACTATCCGCGGCTCGCTTCGCTCTTCGAGGCGATGCCGGACGCCCTGGTCGTCGCCGAGCCCGACATCGAGGAATGCCGCGAACTCTTCGCCGAGCAGCTCGCCGACGCCTACGAGCTGCGCGCCGCCCTGCCGCCCGCCGCCGACGGCGAGCGCGCCGCGCCCCGGCCCCCGGTCATGAGCCCCGACGCGCTCTACCTGACCGAGGCCGAGTGGAGGTCCGCCTTTGCGGCCCGCCGGGTGGTCGAACTCGGGCGCCAGGACGAGGCCCAGGACGACGGGCAGGGCGGCGCCGTGCCCCAGTTCGCGATCGGGGCGCAGCGGCTGGCACGGTTCGCCGACTACGTCGAAGAGCTGCTCGGCCGCGGAACCCGCGTCGTCCTCGCGGCGAACCGCCGGAACCTTTCCGCAATGGCGCGCCCGCTGAAGCGCCGGCTCGACCGCACGCCCGAGCCGGTTAGTGACTGGCCGGCGGCCGTCGAGGCCCCGGAGGGGGCGCTCCTCTCGCTGGAGGCCGATCTCGACCGCGGCTTCGTGACGCCCGATGGCGGGACGGCCGTGATCGCAGCGCCGGACGTCCTCGGCAGTCGGGCGTCGCAGGCGGGCGCCGCCGGCGCCGCCGACCGGGCGCTGTTCGAGCTCGACTTCCGGCGCGGCGACGTCGTCGTGCATCTCGACCACGGCCTGGGGCTGCTCGAGGGGCTGGAGCGCATCACCACCGAGGGCGCCGAGAGCGAGTACGCCCGCCTGCGCTATGCCCGCGACGAGACGCTGCTGGTGCCCGTGGCCGAGATCGGCCGGCTCTGGCGCTATGGGTCGGAAGCGGACGCCGTCACGCTCGATCGGCTCGACTCCCCCGCCTGGCAGCGCCGCCGCGCCGATCTCGCGCGGGCCCTGGACGAGACCGCCCGCCGCCTGGTCGAGATGTCAAAGGCGCGCGCCCGCGCCAAGGCGCCCCGGCTCGCGCCCCCGGCGCGCAAGCTCGACCGCTTCGCCGCCCGCTTCCCCTTCGCGCTGACCCGCGACCAGGCGGCGGCGGTCGCGGCGACGCTGGCCGACCTGGCGAGCGAGACGCCGATGGATCGTCTCGTCGCCGGCGATGTCGGCTTCGGCAAGACCGAGGTGGCGCTGCGCGCGGCCGCGGCGGCGGCGCTCGCGGGCTGGCAAGTCGCGCTGATGGCGCCCACCACGGTGCTGGCCCGCCAGCACTACGACACGTTCCGGCGCCGCTTTGCGGGAAGCGGCGTCGAGGTCGGCCACCTGTCGCGCGCCACGGGCGCGGCCGAGACCAGGGCCGTGCGGGAGCGGCTGCAGAAGGGCGAGATCGGCATCGTCATCGGCACGCACGCGCTCCTCTCGGACGAGACCCGCTTCTCGAAGCTGGGCCTCATCGTCATCGACGAGGAACAGCAGTTCGGCGCGGCGCAGAAGGCGCGCATCCGCGGCCAGGGCGACATCCACGTCCTGACCATGACGGCGACGCCCATCCCGCGCACGCTGCAATCGGCGCTCGCCGGCCTGCAGGAGGTCAGCATCATCGCCACCCCGCCCGTGCGCCGCCAGCCGATCCGGACGGTGGTCGGACCCTTCGACCGCACGGCCATGCGCGAGGCCCTGCGGCGCGAGCACATGCGCGGCGGCCAGAGCTTTGTCGTCTGCCCGCAGATCGCCGATCTCGAGCCGATGCGCGAGCGGCTGCAGTCGATGGTGCCCGAGCTCTCGGTCAGGGCCGTGCACGGCCGGATGCCGGCCGCCGAGGTCGACGCGGCGATGATCGCCTTTGCGTCAGGCGCAGGGCGACGTGCTGCTGGCGACCAACATCATCGGCGCCGGGCTCGACATGCCGCGGGCCAACACGATCGTCGTCTGGCGCGCCGACCGCTTCGGCCTGTCCGAGCTGCACCAGCTGCGCGGCCGGGTCGGGCGCGGCCGCCTGCGCGGCGCGGCCTTCCTGCTGACCGACCCCGACGAGGAGCTGGCCGCCACGACGCTCGAGCGCCTGGAGACGCTGTCCGCCCTCGACCGCCTCGGCGCGGGCTTTGCGGTGGCGGCGCGCGACCTCGACCTGCGCGGCGCGGGCGACCTGCTGGGCGAGGAGCAGGCCGGCCATGTCAAGCTGATCGGCGTCACGCTCTACCAGCACATGTTGGGCCAGGCGCTGGCGCGCCTGCGCGGCGAGGAGGTGCCCGACCTGCAACCCGAAATCCGCATCGGCCTCGACGAGCGCATCCCCGAGGACTATGTTCCCGAGCCCGAGATGCGCCTCGGCGTCTACACCCGCATCGCGCGGCCCGGCCGCGACGAGACGCTGGCCGAGTTGGCCGAGGAGATCGAAGACCGGTTCGGCGCGGCGCCGGCGCCGGTCACGGCGCTGCTCGAGCGCGCGCGGCTCGAGCGGCTCTGCCGTCAGGCCTGGGTCGCCCGCCTCGATGGCGGCCCGCAGGGGCTGGCGCTCAGCTTCGTCGAGGGCCGGGGCGACAGCCCTGCGGTCAGACGCGCCATCAAGGCATCGAAGGGCGCGCTCGACTGGCGCGATGGCCGCCTGGTGCTGTCACGCGAGCTCAAGACGGTCCGCAGGCGCACACGCGAGGCCTGGCGCCCTCCTCAATCGTCTGGCCAAGACGAACGCAAAGGCGCCAAGCCAGCGCGCAAACGAAAGCCTGCCCGGTCCTCATAGCGGCGCGTGGCTTTCCAGCGGCGCGCCTAGCTAGTCTAGGTCATGGACTCATATGTTGCCAGCCAGATGCGCGTCGCCGCCAGCTCAATTGCGGCGAGGAAGTTTTCGGGGCGTCGGTCGTATCGGAGCGTATCGGGTCGCGAGGCCCCTAAAGTGCTTCAGGCGGTTGAAGAACCGTTCGATGCAATTGCGCTGGCGGTAGACCCAGCCGCTGAAGGCGAAGCTTTCCTTGCGGATCACGCGCGCGGGATGTTGGCTCAGGCGCCGCGCTCGGTCGCGAGGCCGCGGATCGCATCGGTGTCGTAGGCGCGATCGGCGATCAGCGTCGTGCCCGGGGCGAGCACCTCCAGCAACTCCGGCGCGGCGGGGGCGTCGCCAGCTTGCCCGGCGGTCAACGTGATCCGCACCGGGCGGCCTTCGGCGCAGACGAGCGCATGGATCTTCATCGTCAGCCCGCCTCGGGAGCGTCCCATGCAACCATCCTCGCCATCTTTGTGGGGGCGGCGCCATGCTGGTGGACGCGCACGCACGACGAGTCGATCATGACGATCTCGCCGTCGTAAGCCTCCGACACAGCCTCCAGAAGCCTGTCCCAGACGCCCGCCTCCCGCCACCGGACGAAGCGGTTGTAGAGCGTCGTGCGCCGGCCATGGCGGCCGGCCGTCAGCCGGGCGGCACCACCTCCAGCGTCAGCCGCTCGAGCGGGCTCGCGGTCCGGCCGATGGTGGCCTGCGAGACCTGCGTGTACCGCGCCGTCGTCGACCGGTGGATCGCTGCGTTGCCGGTGAGAGGTTGGGTGCACCGTTACAATGCCGAAGGGCTGGCGGGCCTGACGAACCGTTCATCGCCCGGCCGCCGACCGCGCCTCACCCCCGAGCAGAAGGCGGAGCTCGCGGCGTGGGTGGAAGCCGGTCCCGATCCCGAGCGCGACGGGGTGGTGCGCTGGCGGCGGGTCGACCTGAAGCGGCGCATCGAGGCGGCGTTCGGCGTGGTGATGCACGAGCGCAGCGTGGGCAAGCAGCTCCGGGCGCTCGGCCTGCGCCGCCTGGTGCCGCGGCCGAAGCACCCGGAGGCGGATTTCGACGCCCAGGAGGCGTTCAAAAAAACTTCCCGCAAGCCGTAGTCGCCGCGCTCCCTGAGCACGCCAAGGACAAGCCGCTCGAGATCTGGTTCCAGATGCTATGAGGCGGGGACTTGCGGATGATGGCGGCCCCTCAACCGATGGAGCCGCAGATGTCGACGATCCTTCCCGCCACCGAGACCACCGTCTACCTCGCACTTGAACTGAGCTGTTCGAGTTGGCTTGCCGCCGTCCGGCTGCCGGGTCGCGACAAAATCGTGCTGCACAAGATGGAGGCCGGCGACACCGCGGCGCTGCTCGCCTTCATCGCGACCCAGCGCGCTCGGGCGCGGGCGCTGACAGGCGTCGCGGTCGAAGTCGTCTCCTGCTATGAGGCGGGCCGCGACGGCTTCTGGCTGCACCGGCTCCTGCTCGCCAACGACGTGATCAACCATGTCGTCGAGCCGACCAGCATCCTGGTCAACCGAAGGGCGCGGCGGGCCAAGACCGATCGGCTCGACGCGCAGGGCCTGCTTCGGGTTCTGGCGGCGCGTCATCAGGGCGATCACCAGATCTGCAGCGTCCTTCGCGTGCCAACGCCCGCGGAGGAGGATGCCAAGCGCCCGCACCGCGAGCGCGAACACCTCGTGCGCGAGCGGGTCCGGATCGAGAACCGCATCGAGGCGCTCCTGGTCACGCAAGGCATCCGCAAGCGGCCGTCCCTGCGAACCTGGGACAGCGATCTCGCCGTGTTGCGCACGGCCGATGGACGCGCGCTACCGCCGTGTCTGCGTGCGGAGATCGGCCGCCTCAAGCGCCGGCTCGTCCACACCAGAGACCTGATCCGGGAGATCGAGGCGGAACGCGCGTCCGCCTTTGAGGACGCGCCGCAAGACGAGACCGGTCGCAAGATCGTGGCGCTCTCCGGCATTCGGGGCGTCGGCGACAACTTTGCCGCCGTGCTGACCCGCGAAGTGTTCTATCGCCGCTTCCACAACCGCCGGCAGCTCGCGAGCTATGTCGGCATCGCCCCGATGCCGCACCAGAGCGGGACGATGGATCGGGACCGAGGGATCGGGCGCGCCGGGAATCCTCGGGCGAGGACGGCTCTCATCCAGCTCGCCTGGCTGTGGCTGCGCTATCAGCCGGAAAGTGCGCTCGCCCGGTGGTTCCGCGAACGTGTCGGCGCGCTGGCCGGTCGCACCCGGCGGATCGCGATCGTCGCCATGGCGCGGAAGCTCCTGGTTGCGCTCTGGCGCTACGTCGAAGCGGGAGTCGTGCCGGAAGGCGTCGCTTTCAAGGCGTAGAAAAGAGATCGACGTCGGCGGGACGCCGACCGGCGGCGATGAGGGGAGCGCGACCGTCTTCGTCATTGGCGGCGCTCGAGCCGCCGCGTTTCAGGTGGGTCGCGTCTCGCCGGAGCCAGGCCTCGTGCATGAGGCATCATGGTGCGGGACCGCATCGTCGTCCCGACCGCATGTAAGGTGACGCAGCCGCGGCTGCGGGGAACGATCGCTCCGGGCCTTCAAACAAGATTGCTATGAATGAGACCAGATCGACGCAGTCGAGCGGGAGGATAGCATGTAAGACCCCATTGACGATCGAACCCTCATGTAAAGACGAGGCGCGCGTCGGCCAGCAGGGCACGCTCACCCGCGTCTGGGCCCGCCGCGGCAGCCGCCGGCGCGCCGTGCGCGACAATCTTTGGAGCGGCCTGCCCGGCGCGCGGGGCGGCCGCGGGCCTCATCATGCCCTTCGCAGACACCGAGGCGATGAACGCGCATCTGGCCGAGAACGCGCATCTGGCCGAGATCGGGCGCACCGTAGCGCCCGGCGCCCACGCCAACCTCGTCCTAGACGGAGCTGGCTGGCATGGGGCGCATGGCCTGATCGTGCCCGGTAACCTCTCGCTGCTCACGCTGCCGCCCTATGCCCCGGAGCTCAACCCGATCGAGAATGTCTGGCCTACCTCCGGGAGCAACAAACTCGCCACCACCGTCTTCGACAGCTACGACGCCATTGTCACCAAGTGCTGCGAGGCATGGAACTTCTTCGCGCAAGACCCCTCAGCCATCAAATCCATCACCTCACGAAGCTGGGTAGCGGTCAGCAAATAGGGCCGTCCGTATAAGTTTGGCCCGGCTGAGGCCCGAGCGCTTCGCCGAGGCGGCGCGCCCACTGGATGATCGAGAATGGCCTGCACTGGGTGCTCGACGTCACCTTCGACGAGGACCACGCCCGCAACCGCAAAGACCACGGCGCCGAGAACCTCGCCATCCCGCCCGCCCCGACCTGCCCGTCCGCCGCAAGCGGAAGGGCTCCGGCTGGTCCGCTGGTCCGACGCCTTCGAGCGATCCATCGGCCTAATGCGATAGCCCTGGAGCGCAGGCGCGTTCCGCTTGACAGGCCGGGCCGCTGGCCATAGCTGTGCCGAGCGTCGGGGCCGTAGCTCAGCTGGGAGAGCGTCGCGTTCGCAATGCGAAGGTCAGGGGTTCGATCCCCCTCGGCTCCACCACCTTAGACACAAAAACCCCGTGTTAACAGGCATTTGCCGGTCCCTCTGGGCTCGGCAACCTAGAAGGCTACCATTTTCGATTTCTGTCGCTCAGCAACCACTCGCCCTAGCGCGGGCGATTTCGCCACGGAAGCGCAGATCCCCTAGTCCCGGGGCAGCCTCCCTCCGCGCCAAGAGGCGATTGGTTCAGCGATGCGGAATTGGCGAAGCCCGGATCGGATTGCTTCAGGATTTCAGCGCCGCGGCGACCTTGGCCAGCGCCGTCGCCTCGGTCGTAGCCGCGGCCGAGCGCTAATAGGAGCCGTCTCAGGGGCGGCGCCTGCAGCGGCAGGAGGGCGGATGAAGGCTGGCACGGGCCCGTCGAAGGTCGCCGAGAAGACGACGATGCCCTGCATTGCCCGTCAGCTCCTCGAGCGGCGAGAGCTTGAGTACGTGCGAGGTTGTCGATTGACAGCGTGAAGGCGGCGGCGCCACATCGCGCTTCTCGCGCATGTCCAATCTGCCTGACGCCCCCAAGCGTCACCGGCCACCGCCGGCCGATGTCACTTTTGCGAGTCCTCGCGCCGCGCCCGGCCACCCTCCATGCGCTCGACCTCCGACGACCACGCACAAAGCCCGGGTTTCCCGCCGACCTTCTGGTGCGCAGCCGCGAGGGGCTCGCGGCCGCCGACGAGCGGCGTCTGGCATACACGAGGAGCCAGGCCTTGTATCTCAGCAGCTGGCTGCACCAGGTTCGGGACGAGCCGGAGATAGTCGAGGAGCGAACCGCCCAGCTGATCGCCTTGGCCGAGGAGAAGAGGTTCCCGAGCTGGGCGGCGGATGGCATCTTGCTGCGCGGCTGGGCGCTGGCCGCCGAAGGCGAGGTCGCGATGGGCTTGGCTCTGATGGAGCAGGCGATCGCGGCCAGGCAGGCAATGCCGATCGGGCTTCAGCGTCCTTATTATCTCGGCCTGGTGGCCGGCGTCCATTTGGTGGCGGGCGACCCGGCCGAGGCGCTCGCCCGGTTGGACGAGGCCGCGACAGCCTTGCACAGCCGACGAGCGCTGGTTCGAGGCCGAGTTGCACCGATTGCGAGGCGAGGCGCTGCTCCGGTGCGGTGACAGCGATCCTGCTGCGGTCGAGGAGTGCTATTTGCACGCGATCACGGTGGCGCGGGCACAGGGTGCCAGGTGTTGGGAGCTGCGGGCCGCGCGCTCGCTGGCCCAGCTCTGGGCCGATTGCGGCGAGCGCCAGAAGGCCTGCGACCTGCTCGCGCCCGTTTACGGGTGGTTCAACGAGGGATTGGACACGAGGGACCTTAAGCAGGCCAAGGCGCTGCTCGATACCGGCGCCGGCGCTGGCGCTTCGCAGGGTTAAGCTCCTCTCCCGATCCCTCCTTGGTCCTGCGGGTGGTGGGCCCCTGGCCGGCCCAATAGAACGTCGAGCAGCGGTACCTTCGGGTGCAGTAGGGCCGGCAGGTAGCCGGGCGGCTTGCCGGGCGACTGCCGCTGATTATCAGACGGCGGCCATCTGCGCGGCTCCTATATCCCCCGCCCCTCGGTCCGACGCTGTACTGGGCCACGCCATTCGCGAACGCGTTCATCCGGCGCGACGTTCAGGCGCGGTGCCCAGCCAGTTGCACCATCTGCCGCTTGCCGGCGCCGGTCAAGAACTAGGCCCATCGCGCCTTCATCCATCGACGCTCCTCGACCATCCGCCCCCGCACGGCATGCCCGAGGCCCGCTCGCCCTCCGAGTCGACCTTCTGTGTAGTCCTGGGACCAAGCAGCCGCGGGCCGTGCTGCGCCTACGGCGGGTCTGCTCTATGAATCGATCGTTTTCGAGAGCAGCACCTCAAGAGCGGTGATCGACCGAGCCCCACCCGCATGACTGTCTCAAAACAGTCTATTGAAACGCCGTCTCTCGCATGGCAGCCTGAGCTGGGTTTTAGAGAGAGTCAAAGATGCTCATCGGTTACGCGCGTGTTTCCACCCAGGATCAGGATCCCGACCTGCAGATCAGGGCACTAAACGAGGTCGGCTGCGAGAAAATCTTCTCGGAGAAGGCGAGCGGCGCACAGCGCGACAGGCCGTAGCTCGCGGCGCTCCTGGCCTACGTCAGGCAGAGCGATACCCTTGTTGTCTGGAAATTGGATCGCTTGGCGCGCAGCTTGAAGCAGCTACTGGAAACCGTGGAGGGGCTCGAGCAGCGGGGCATCGGGTTCAAGTCGGTCACCGAGGCGATCGACACCACCACGCCGGGCGGGCGGCTGGTGTTCACGATCTTCTGCGCCCTTGCCGAGTTTGAGCGGTCGATCATCCGCGAGCGCACGATAGCGGGTCTTCAGGCGGCGCGCGCCCGTGGGAGGGTTGGCGGACGACCCCGCTCCCTGGGCGCGAGCGACATCATTGTCGCGCTATCCCTCCTCGCAAATCCGGAGATCAGCGTCAAAGAGGTCGCCAAGCGGATCGGCTGCTCGCCGGCCACGCTCTACCGCTACCTGCCTGCGGCAAAGGCCGAGGCACGGGAGATCCACGGCGGAACTACCTCCTGACCGCGGGGGCCGGGCTCTTGGCGCAAGACCAACGCCGCCGATGCGCCTCGGCGATCCAGCCCGGCCCTCGGGCGTCTTCCTGCCGGCCGACTTCTTGCCGTCAAGCTGGTGGCGCCGCGTGCTCAGTTGCACCCGCATTTGGCCAGGCGCCCCTCTCTGAGCAGGGCCACCGCATCTAGGCGCGGCTCGCATCATGCCGCACACTAGACTTTCCGCGAGGATCTGCGCCGATCTTCTGCAGGTGCGTGTCATCGGTTGCCGTTCGGCTCGCGCACCGGATCGCAGTCGTAGCAGAACATCGGTGGCGCGAGCCTCCACGGCATCAGCCTCCGACAAATCGGCAGTTGTGAGGGGGCGCCCGAGCTCGAGCACGCCGAGTGAGGCGCATGGGGGATGCGCTCGAGTGCCCGCCCGACCCGTCGTCGGAGGGGTGAGCAGTGGTCTGCTGATTTGAAACCTATGGGTCCGCCCTCGGGCGATGTCGGGCCCTCGTAAGGACGCGGTCGGCCCTTTCCGGCCGTCCGATCACGGCGCTGGTTCGCAGTCGCAAAAGATGGAAGCGGCCGCCCGCGCGATCCGCAGCATTTCCGCGACGGTGATGGGCAGCTCAGCGGTCGAAGCTGCCGTTGAGCCGTTTTCGGCCGTAATGATGGCGACGATCTGAGCGGGCATGCGGTGCGAATCACAACTCTGTCCCAACCAGTTCGAGGAGGAGAACGCCCGCCCGCCGTTCAAAACCGCCGCCGGATTCATGTCCGCCCCGAGGGACCCACTCCAACACGGCGTCCTTTCTTCCACTCTGGTTCACAGCGCTTACCGTGCAATGCACGGTGGCAACGATTCTCATGCTGCGCGCCGGTCAGGTCATTCGCTATCCGGCGCGGAGACCTTTCTATCGCCCTCGGATGCAGCATCTGCACCCGTTTCGTCCGCCTCCGGCTGGAGGTCCGCCTTGCCTGCGAGCCGGCTTTCGATCATGTCCCGAACCTTGTCCGAAAGCTGGAGGGCGTAGGCGAACTTGCCGCGCCCCCCGCGCCACTCCCCGGCAATGCTGAGCGCGACGACCGAACCCGTCGTTAGATCCACTAGTGGCCCCCCGGACGTGCCGGCCGTGGTGCTGATGTCGCTCGTGTATTGGTTGTTGCGAAGGTCGAAGGCGAGGATCCGGCCCGGGATGATGCGGCGCACGCCTACTCTTTCATCGCCTATCAGCGTTCTGATAAAGGGAGTCGGTAGGCGTGCGTCGCGGCTCGGATAGCCGATGACGAACGCGTAGCTGCCGATAAGCGTGTTGGGGGGCGGGTCCCGGCCGATCAGCGGCAGAGGCGGGTGGTCGACTGGGCTGTGTCCGTCGAGTTCGAGAAGGGCAATGTCATCGCCCTTCTCGAAGTCGCCCTTATAGTGAATTTTGCTGACCGGAAGCGTGTCCTCGCACGCGGATGCATTGGCGCCGAAGCAGAGTTGCATCTCCGCGCCCAGCTGGGCCGCTGATACCACGTGGCTGGCCGTGACGGCAAGGTTCGGCGCCACCATGAACGCTGTGGCCATAGACCGGCCTGCCCTCAGGAGCGCAGTGGACTGCACCGCCTTCTCGATGTTGTCAGCGTGCCGGGTGAGCAGGCTTCTCCAGTTGCTCGGCAAGTCCTGCAGCCTGCCGTTCTCCATTGGGATCGCCGGACGCGCGAGTGCCAAAACCTTGTAGCGCCGTTCCTCAGGCGGTAACTCGGCGATGTCGGGACTTCAGCATCGCATAACTCAGACGATCCTCCTGCGCTTGGACAAGGTCGCTGAGCGACCGGTGCTTGTCCGGAAGCAGGTCGATCAGATCTGCACGCAGGCGGTAGATCTCAGGTAGGAACTCCGGCGCGCCGTAGTGGCTCGCCAGAAGGTCGGCGCGCCGCCGCACCCGGGTAACCTCGGCCTCCGAGATGCCTCCGGGCGTCATGGATTTCTCCTTGAGGTCGTAGAGATCGCTGAGTGCCATCCCGAAGTCGCAGAATTGGTCGCGCGGGATCCGCGCCAGGGACTCCTGCTCGGCAGCGCCGCGGGCATATGAGAGCGCGCAAGCGATGTGGCGCGCCGAGGTCAGCAGGGTTGGCTGCGCCGGCACGTAGAAGGTTGTGGAACGCTCACCCAGGCCGGTAACTGGCCTCGGGGCCCGCGGCCATTCAACGGTCGCCAGCACGGCTCCGTCAGTGTGGCTCACGTGACCAGCAAGTTCATTCGGCGCCGTGAACCCCTTGCGTGGCGCCGAAAAGATTTGGGTGAAGTTGATGTTCTGGATCGTGATGTCGATGCCCTTGCAGACCTCTTTCGGCAACGACAATCGATCCTGTTCAGCAGCAACGTTGAAGGTAGCGTCAGATATCGACTCGCCGTCGCCGGTCCGCTGGTAGTCGGCGAGCTGCTGGGACATGATCGCCTGAGCGCTCACGATCTGCTGGGCGAACGCGGGCAAATCGAGGGTTTCTTCCTGCTCGGTAATGATATTGAAATTACCGACATAGATGCGATCGTCGAACCAAACGAGGAATGCCTCCCGCAGGAGGATGCCTCCAAGACCGAACAGCAGAACAGTGTAAAGGGATTTCAGCGCGATCGGCCACATTACAAGACTCGTTCGATTCTCCCTTAGTCGCACCGACGCTGCCGAAATTGCGTCTGGGCGCCAAAAGGCCAAGACGCGGCCGCGACAATCCGTGCATGCTGTCGCCGCAGCACACTCCGCCCAGCATTCCCTATTTGAACTCCCTTCGACATAGTTTGCCGCGGCCGGCACGCCGCGCAAGCCAATCCGCGCTCGTGCGGCGCGTGCGGTGGTCGACACCAAGGACTCAAGGTACTCCATCGGCTGCCCGGCGCGTGTTTTTGGCGTGATCCGGTCGCACCCCTTCATCACCAGCTCTGCGAGCCAACGCTCCGATGCTACACCGATCATGCGGATTGTGAACGCCGGTGAGAAAGTCGGCCACGGTAGCGGCGGGATGATCCCGCGGCGGGCGGCATAAAAGTCGGCCACGTTTGCCCTCTCTGACGGCAGGGAGGGCGGGGGCATTTTCACAGTGGAGCTGTATCGGAAGGTTCGCCGGGCCTACTTCAGGCAGGGCATGAGCAAGCGGGCGATCGCGCGCCAGTTCGGGATCTCGCGCGACAGCGTGGACAAGATGATCGTCTACTCGGTGCCGCCGGGCTACCGGCGGACGGCGCCGGTGAAGCGGCCGAAGCTCGACGGGTTCACCGAGATCATCGACCGATGGATGCGCGAGGATGCGGACCGCCCTCGGAAGCAGCGCCACACGGCGAAGCGGGTCCTCGACCGCCTACGGGATGAGCACGGTTTCACCGGCGGCTACACGATCGTGAAGGCGTATGTGCGCGAGCATCAGCGGCGCAGCCGGGAGATGTTCGTGCCGCTGCACCACGCGCCCGGGCACGCCCAGGCAGACTTCGGCGAAGTCGCTGGTGGTGATCGGCGGGGTCGAGCAGAAGGCGCACTGCTTTGTGCTCGACCTGCCGCACAGCGATGCGTGTTACGTCCGGGCCTACCCGGCGGCGACCGCCGAGGCATGGGCCGATGGTCATGTCCATGCCTTCGCCTTCTTCGGGCGGGTGCCGCTGTCGGTGCTCTACGATAGTGAGGAGGATCAGAAATCGATCCAGTGGATCGATTTCCCGACGAACCGCTGCCTGGTGGCGCGCATCCTGCCGGACGGGACGCGCCAAGCGGGCCCGCGCTCTTCAGCGGGTTGCTGTCGCACTACGTCATCGAGGACCGCTACGGCCGGCCGGGCAAGGGGAACGACAAGGGCAGCGTCGAGGGGATCGTCGGCTGGTCGCGGCGCAACTTCATGGTGCCGCTGCCGCGGTTTGCGACCTGGGACGACTTCAACGCCTGGCTGGAGGAGCAGTGCCGCAGGCGGCAGGCGGAGATACTGCGCGGCCATAGCCAGACGATCGGCGAGCGGCTCCAGCGCGATCTCGAGGCGATGGCGCCGCTGCCGCCGGCGCCGTTCGAGGCCTGCGACCAGGCGACGGGCCGGGTCAGCTCGCAGGCGCTGGTGCGCTACAGGACCAACGACTACTCGGTGCCGGTCGCCTACGGCCACCGCGACATCTGGATCAGGGGCTATGTCGACCGGGTCGTCATCGGCTGCGGCGGCGACATCATCGCACGCCACCCGCGGTGCTACGGCCGCGAGGACATGGTCTTCGATCCAATCCACTACCTGCCGCTCATCGAGAAGAAGCTCGGCGCCCTTGATCAGGCAGCGCCCCTGGCGGACTGGGACCTGCCAGCCGAGTTCCACACCCTGCGCCGGCTGATGGAGGCGCGGCTGCTCAAGGCCGGCCGCCGGGAATACGTCCAGGTCCTGCGGCTGCTGGAGACGTTCGATCTCGCCGATCTGCACGTGGCGGTGAAGACCGCGCTGCGGATGGGCGCCATCGGCTTCGACGCGATCCGGCACCTGGTGCTGTGCCAGGTCGAGAGGCGGCCGCCGAAGCTCGACCTCGACGTCTACCCCTATCTGCCGCGCGCCAGCGTCGGTACCACCTCGGCGGCGAGCTACATGTGCCTGATCGCCGGCAGTTCGGCATGAGCGACGCGCCGAAGCTGCTGCTCGACCATCACCTCAAGACGCTGAAGCTGCCGACCTTCCTCCGGGAATACGCCAAGCTTGCCCGCCAATGCGCCGCCGAGGCGCAGGATCATGTGCAGTTCCTCGCCCGGCTGGTGGAGTTGGAGCTGATCGACCGCGAGCGCCGGATGATCGAGCGCCGGATCAAGGCGGCGAAGTTCCCGGTGACGAAGAGCTTCGACAGCTTCGACTTCAAGGCGATCCCCAGCCTCAACAAGATGCAGGTGCTGGAGCTCGCCCGCTGCGAGTGGATCGAGCGGCGCGAGAACGTCATCGCCCTCGGCCCCAGCGGCACCGGCAAGACCCAGGTATCCATTGCGACGCCGGGTCTGATGCCACGGGGAAGTCAGAGGAGTTCTTAGCTTCGGCGGTGTGATCGCGGATCTGACCCGGTTCCCGGCATGCCGGGAACCGGGTCAGGGTGTCGGCGCGAACCAGGCCGGTTCGGGCTCCGAAGACCCTGAGAGATCCGAGGATCGTCTCGTGACCGTGACGCAGTCAGCCCCACCCGGCCGCGCCGACCGGGGCAAGTGTAACACGATTGTGGCGGCGCGGCCTGGCCGGGCGCGACGGCCACGAATGACGGACCTGACTGTGCCAGCGGCGCGCGGTTCTTTCCCAGCCAAGGAGCCTCGCGATGACCCACAGAACCATCGGTGTCGATCTCGCCATTCGCGGCGATCATGTCGCCCAGATTTTCGACGACGGCCGACCCCTCGGCCCGCCGTTGCGATTTCGGCACGACCCGGCGTCCCTCGATGCCTTCGTTGCCCGCGCCACCGCCGGGCTCGGCGACACCGACAGCGTGCAGGCGGTGATGGAGCCCACCGGCATGAGCTGGTTCCCCGTCGCCCATCGGCTCGCGGATGCAAGCGTCGAGGTCGCGCGCGTCAAGGGCAAGCGCGTCAAGGCGCTGCGCCGTTACCTCTCTGAGCACGCCAAGACCGACCTCGCCGACGCCCAGGTGCTGGCCGCCATGCCCGGCTTCGGGGGACCGCGTCTCGATCCTGTGCACATTCCCGCCGCCAGGAGCCACGCGCTCCAGCGGCTCACGAAGCAACGCGGCCGCTTCCAGGACCGCATCGCCGCCAGCAAGCGCCGCCTGATCGACCTCGTCCGCTGGGCCTCGCCGGCTCTCGAGCGCGTCCTGCCTGACCTGAGGACGCGCCTCGCCCTGGCCTTGCTGCGGCGCTGGCTCGATCCCGATGCGGTGCTCGCCGCGCGCAAGTCCGTCATCGCCCGCTTCATCGCTCGGCACGCCAGCGGCAATCATCCCCACAGCGGCCCCTTCGTCGACGCTCTCGTCGATGGCCTGCGCCACGCCGCCCGAGAGGCGCGCGCCCTGCACCGGACCCACGTCGACTTCGCCGAGCTCCAGGCCGAGGTCGCCATCGAGGTCGACGCAATGCTCGCCGACATCGAGGCGGTGACCGTGCTGCAACGCCGCATCGACGCGCTCTACGCAGAGCTCCAGCCCGACGACGTGCTGCGCTCCATTCCCGGGGTCGGCCAGCACCTCGCCCCGGTCCTGCTCGGCGTGCTCCATACCGCCGATCGCTTCCGCTCCGAACGGCACATCCGCGGCTTCTGCGGCCTCTTTCCCCGCCGCGCCGACAGCGGCGGCGCAGAGCGGCCCGGCCAGAGGATCACGCAGGGCGGCAACGACCGGATCAAGCGCGCCCTCGTGCTCGCCGCCGATACCGCCCGCAAGATCGATCCCGACCTCGCCGAGGTCTACTGGCGCCTGATGACCACCAAGGGTCACCACCACAAACAGGCGCTCTGTGCCGTCGCCAACCGTCTCGTCAATCGCATCCTCAGCGTTCTGCGCAGCGGCAGGCCCTACGTTCTGCGCGACGTCGACGGACGGGAAATCTCGGTCGCAGAGGCCAAGGCCATCGTTCTCCAGCGCTTCACCGTCCCAAACGGCGTCCGAGCCTGCCGCCGCACGAACCGCACACCGGTCGCCGAGTGATCCGCCAAAAAGGGCTTGCGCTATGGGTACAAGATCACACAGCCCTCGGGCTCGGCCTGGCCGCCTGCCAGAAGGGCCTCTCCGTCGGCTTCACCACCGCCGCCGGCCTCGTCCACGAATTGATGGAGGCCCGCGACGAACGCCGGCTCCTGCGCCTGCAGAAGCAGATGGCGAACCAGAAGCTGCTGATCATCGATGGTGAGGCGCGAGCGCGCCACCGGTCCGAGCGCCGCGCCGAAAGGCTTCGTGCCGCTGTCGAAGACCGGCGCCGAGCTGCTGTTCGAGCTGATCAGCCAACGCTACGAGCGTGGCGCCACGCTGATCACCAGCAACCTGCCGTTCGAAGAATGGACCGAGGTCTTCGGCTCCGAGCGCTGACCGGCGCGCTGCTCGACCGGCTGACCCACCACGTCACCATTCTCGAGATGAACGGCGACAGCTATCGGCTCGCCCAGAGCCGCACGAGAAAAACCTCAACCAACGCCTGACGCCCGGCACCGGGTTGCCCTTTCAGGCCAACGCGCCTTGGCACACGCCAGCTATTCGGGGGAGCGCGCGTGCCAAGGCGCGCGCCACGTCCCGGCAACAGTTCCCGATCTCGGGTGGCAGACTTTTGCGCCGCCCATTGGCCTGCTTTTGCTCCGCCGTTGACACCTAGATCAAGATGCCGACTTCAGGACTTAACACGGAGTCTTCAAACGGCGATTTCTAATCGGATCCCTCGGATTCCTCCGGGCTACCATCGAGACCGTTAAGTGTCAGATCCGGAATGGCATATTCGACCTCCGGCTCGGACATCGCTCTGGCGAGTTCTGCTATGGGACCTTCTATGACCAATGTATGAGTCAGGTGTCCCTCCGTCACAGCCAGAGCCCGGGTGCGGAGCCTGTTCGCCAATTGCTCGGTCGCTGCCTTTCCAGCCTTCGCCGCCCGGACGATGAGGGCGCTACGATAATCGACATCGCTATCGTAATCCCTGGGATCAGGTTCCGGCTCGAGCGGTCCCGTGGTCCGTCCAACCTTGAGCACCAGCCGGGTTCCCCGTTCGGCGTCGAGTTGCTCCAGCTGGTCCAGCACCGCTTTGCGCTCGGAAGCTTCCATCCGATCCTGCTGTTCCTAACTCCCGACGAACCACAGGTCCGCGGGTATCCGAACCAGTCCGCTGCCCTGGCGCGCCAGGGATACGCCGGCCAGTGGCTCACAGGCATCGATGATTTCGGCGCGAAGATCGGCCAGCTTCATGGCACCGTGCTTCTCCGTGATCAAGGCGGCCAGGCCTGACACGATCGGGGCCGCCAGGGACGATCCGCTCCAGGGCCGCAGATTGCCGTTGCGGTCGCTTGTCTTCACGTCCTCGCCCGGCGCGACGACGCTCGGGACCGCGTACTCAACGCTGCCATCGGTGATGGCTTCGTTCCCGCTACCCGGCCAGACCGCACCGTCTCGTGTCGAGGCACCGACCGAGAGGACCTCGGAAAAGTTTCCCGGGCTGCGGGACTTGTTCTCTCCATCGTTCCCGACGGCGACGACCGGAAGAATTCCCGAGTGCAGGAGCGCGTCGATCCCCGGCAACATGCGCAGGTCCCGGCCACGAGCCCGGCCGATATGTTTGCGACCAAGACGTTCGGACGGCGCGCGGTGAATTCCATCGCCGTCAGAAAGTCGACGTACATCGCACGCCTGAACGGCATCATCAGAACATTCAGCACCTCCGCCGCCGGTGCGATGCCGACCGTCGCGCCTGCGGCCACGCTTGCGACCCCGGTCCCGTGGCCGTCGGTGTCGTGTGTCTCGATCTCGGCCGTCTGCATAGTGCCGGAAACCTCCCAGGCTCCGGCGATCCTTGTGCCGAGTTCCGGGACCTTCGCGATACCAGTGTCGAGGATCGCAATGACCTTGCCGTCTCCCCTGCCCGCGAACCCTCTGGCTCTGGCGCCGATCAGACCGATGGCCATCAGATGCCACAGCTCGGGCGCATCGTCTGCCGCCTCCGCCGCGACGGGCTCGACCATGTGGATCTCGAAGTCCTCGAAGACCTCGTGATCGGGCAACTCCTGCTGCAGCACCGCCGCGTCGTCCGCATCCCCTTCGATGACGGTCACGCCGGTCAGCGAGGTCTGCCCCCGGGGATCGGCGATGATCGCTGCGCCCGGCTTGTTCGCGAAGTGCGCCTCCATGGACACAGTCGGCGCCAGGCTCCTGTCGCGGCGGTTCGCCCGGGTGGCCCGCTCGATGAGTTCGGCCCGGGCCGCGTTGTCGAGCGGCAGGATCATCGATTCCGGCGCGACGTCCCGTCTGCGGGTCCTGGGGATCGCAACGTAACGCACCATCCTTGGGTCTCCTTGCTCCTTCGCCTAGCGCCTCGCGTCCTCAGATTTTGAAGACCGTGCGGGCGCGGGCGACCATGCCGGCAATCAGATCGTCGGGCTGCATGGCCGCGTAGGTCCCGATGACCTGTTCGCGCAGATCGGGCGCGCTGGCATCGAACTCGAGGATCGGGATCGGGCGCGGCCTGTCCGCGCGCAAGAGCCCGTCGCTCGCGATGCCCATCTGCCAGCCCTGCGCCAGCGCAAGATCAACTTCCGTCCTGTCCGCCCGCGTTAGCGACACCTCCAAGTAGGGTGACCAGGCGAACCAGCTGCGCACGCCGTCCATGCGATGCTCGGGGAAGGCGCCGCTGGACGGATCGCGCGGCAAGAGATCGGCCCCGAACTTCCAGAGCGAGTCGTGAATGTCGCTGAGATTGTCGCCGTAGTGAGCATCGATCAGCCGCCGCTGATGCACGCGGATGTATTCGAAGCTGGCGATGTTCTGGGGGTCCGCGACGTGGTTCTCCCAGGCGTGACCGCTGCCGTCGCCCAGCTTCTCCGGCACCCAGATGTTCATCGTCGCGAAATGCCAGTTGTTGACGTGCCCGCGCGTCTCGGGGCTCGCGTGCGTCGGCAGGAAGAACAGGTCCATGTCGCGCCAGAACCGGACATGGTCGTTGTCATCGGCCGGCGTGTCCGAGAGGGCTGCGACCGGCGTGTCGTCGACTTCCGGGCATCCAGCGTCGATCCAGGTCTCGATCAGCACGATATCCGCCTCGGCCGCCGGGGCGGCGAAGGCCGGCATCCGCGGCATGGTCGCCCCTGGCGACGGCGGCGCCAGGTCGTCTCCAAACGGTGTCTGCCCGCGCATGGCGCGCACTAGGTTTGACGCGGCGGCGTCGCCGACCTCGACGACGGGAAAGCCAAAGACGCTGTACGCGACGAACTCGTCCCGTGTCTTGCCGCGCCAGAACTCGCCGTGGGTGAAGGCAATGTTGTCGCCCAGGGTCCGGTCCAGCGCCACTACCACATCATTGAAACCAGGCATGTCGTTCCCCTCGACTGTTTTCAGGCTTGAACTTCCACGGCGCGCATCATCCCGAGGTCCTCGTGCTTGAGGATGTGGCAATGGATGACGAACATTCCGGTGAAATCAGCGTAGTGGCTCAGGAACGTCACCGAGCCGTTCGGCGGCAGCGCGATCGTGTCCTGCCAGCGGCGCAGCGGATCGTCCTCGGGCAGCTCGATGCCGTTGATATGGGTGACGAAGAACGGATTAACGTGGATGTGGAAAGGATGGGGCTGGCCCATCACGTTCGAGACCGTCCATTCCTCGACGGTGTCCAGCTTCATCGGCTCGTCGGGCCACAGCGGCTCGGGCTCGAACGGCTTGCCGTTGATGATCAGACCCGGGCCGAAGACGACCTCGCGGGCCTGCGCGATCGGCCCCGAGATCGGGTCGAGGCCGGGCCCCGGCAGAGCGTCGTCCTCGTCCCACTCCGCCTGAATGGGATCGCCTGTCACCTTGATCTCGACCGTCTGCGCCGACGCGGTCAGGGCGACCATGCCCTCCTCGAGCGGGGGCAGGATCGCCGGATCGAACGGCGTCGCCAGCGCGACGACACGGTCCGTGGGCGTCGTGTCCTTGACCCGCACCATCAGGTCCATGCGGTTTCCCGGCGCCACGGCCGCCGGGTTTTCCAAGGGGTCCTTATCATCGTTCTGTGCGAGCGGAAGGCGCTTTGGCAGGGTCAGCCCGTCGAACGCAATCTGATAGAGTTCGATGTCCTCGGATGCGGTATCGATCTTCAGGAAGGAAATCGCGCTCGGATTCGCGTTGATGATGCGCCAGCGCTCGACGGCGCCGGGCGCAAGCTCGATCGTCGGTCCGCTATGATCTCCGGTCGCACGGTCGATCACCACCGGGCCGGACGCCGTGAACATGATGATCTTCTGCGGCGCGTTCTCGACATAAGACGGCATCAGGCCGGCCGGATCGTTGATAATCAGCGGCCCGCCAGCCCGGCGCTGACCTGGGCGTTGGTCGAGCCATGCTTGTGCGCATGATACCAATATGTCCCCGGCGGGTGATCTGCCGGCAGCTCGAAACGGTAGTTTGTCTTGCCTTGCCGGTACATCTTGTCGTCCCAGCAGGGCACTTCCTGCTCGAAGGGCACGACCTTGAGGGTAAGCGGCCGCCCATTGCCCTCATTGCCTGAGGCGAAGCGCTGTCCGAGATGACGCCAGTAGTCGCGGAGGCGTCGATGGATAGTGATGTTCAAAGTTACGTAAGTTCTAACGGTCGTGAGCCAGGGTATGCTGGGCGTATCGAAGTTGTGACGGGTCCGACCGGCCGTCGGCGGTGGCCGGAGCATGTGAAAGCCGCGATGGTTGTGGAGACCTTCCGCGACGGGGTGTCGGTGGCGGATGTCGCGCGGATGCATGGTGTCTCGGCGCCGCAGCTGCATGCCTGGCGGCGGGCGGCGCGCGAGGGGCTGTTGCCGATGCCGGGGGACGAGGCGCTGGGGCTCGTGCCGATCGTGGTGGGCGGCGGCAGTCGGGGTGGCAGTCGGGGTGGCGGCCGGGGTGGCGGCGAGCCGGCTGCGGGTGGCACCCTGACGCTGGAGATCGGGGGTGTCCGGATCCTCGTGCCGGCCGAGTTCGACCCCGGACACCTCGGCCGGGTGATCGCCGCCCTCCGGGGCGCCTCGTGATCCTGCCGGGCGGGATCACCCGTGCTTATCTCGCGACGCGGCCTGTCGACTTCCGGAAAGGTCATGCGGGCCTCGCGCTGATCGTCCAGAGCGTCCTCGGGCACGATCCCTACAGCGGCGCAGTGTACCTCTTCCGGTCGAAACGCGGCGACCGGTTGAAGTGCCTCGTCTGGGACCAGACGGGCCTCGTCCTGATCTATAAGAAGCTGGAAGGTGGCGCCTTTTATTGGCCGAAGCCGGCGGGCGGGGTGATCCGGCTGTCATCGGCGCAGGCCGCCGCGCTCTTCGAAGGCGTTGATTGGCGAGCGGTCCGGGCCGAGCGACGACAGCGGCCCCGATTGGCCGGATAGCCGCGGCAGGATGACTCGGGCGGCAGTTTCGGCAAGCCTGGCAAGGCGGTGTGGCGTAGTCTGGCCGCATGGCATCGAGCAGGACCAGCGCGGCCCGCGTGGCGGATCTCGAGCGGCGGCTGGCCGAGGCGCACGCCGCGCGGACCGCGGCGGAGGCCCGTCTGGCCGAGGTCGAGCAAGCCCATGCCCGGCTGGAGCGGCTGCTGTCCCAGATGCGGCGCGACAGCTTCGGCGCGAAGTCCGAGAAGCTCGACCCCGACCAGCGTCACCTGCCGTTCGAGGATCTGGAAGGCGCCGCGGGAATGCTGGCCGCCGCGAGCGAAGCGGCCGAAAAGGCCCTCGGGACCCGGAAGGCAGCGGCCCCGCCGCCGCACCGAAACAAGGGCAACCTGCCGGCGCATCTGCCGCGCATCGAGCGGGTGATCGAGCCTGACAGCATCCTTTGTCCCTGCGGCTGCGGCGAGATGCAGAGGGTGGGCGAGAGCAGGACCGAGCGGCTCGATGTCATCCCCGCAAAGGTCCGCGTGCTGGTGACGGTCCGCCCGAAATACGTCTGCCGGGCCTGCGCCGGGGCGCAACATGCCCAGGCTCCGGCGCCGGAATGGCTGGTGCCGCGCGGCCTGCCGACCGAGGCGCTGGTCGCCCCCCGGGGTCGCCCACAGCATGGTGGCCAAGTTCGGGGACTATCTTCCCTTCTACCGCCAGGCCGACATCTACAGGCGCCAGGGCATCGATCTCGACCGCACCATGCTGGCGGAGTGGTCGGGTCGGGCGGCGCAGCTCCTGGCGCCCGTGATCGACGCGATGATGGCCGAACTCCGACGCAGCGACCGGTTGCAGATGGACGAAACCGTCGTGCCGGTGCTCGCGCCCGGGACCGGCGCGGTGCGCAAGGACTGGCTCTGGGTGGTATTGCGCGACCAGCGGGGATGGGGCGGCACCGACCCTCCCATCGTGGTCTTTCACCATTCCCAAAGCCGCGGCGGCAAGGTCGCGCAGGAGATCCTGAAGGGGTTCGCCGGCGGCACGCTCCTGGTCGACGGCCATGCGGGCTATGACGTTCTTGCGGACCCGAAGAGCACCGCGAAGCCGTGGGCCGTCGCCTATTGCTGGACCCATTGGAGGCGGCGTTTTGTCAAGTTCAGCCAGGACACACCCTCGCCGATCTGCGACGAGATGATCGCGCGCATCGCGCAGCTCTACGCCATCGAGAAGCAGATCCGCGGCCGCGACCCGGCCACGCGCCTGGCCATCCGCCAGAAGGTCTCGAAGCCGATCGTCGAGGCCCTGCGGCCCTGGCTCGAGGGCTGCCTGCAGGATCTGTCCTCGGCCAACGAGCTGGCACGGCACATCAGGTATGGTCTCAAGCGCTGGGACGGCATGACCCGCTTCCTCGAGGACGGCCGGCTCGAGATGGACACGAACGGAGTGGAGAACGCGATCCGTCCGATTCCGCTCACAAGAAAGAATGCCCTGTTTGCCGGCTCCATCGATGGGGCGGAAACTTGGGCCCGCATCGCCTCGCTGATCGGCACCTGCCGGCTGAACGGGGTGAACCCCGAGGCCTATATTGCCGCGACGCTCCGCAAGATCATCGACCAGCACATGCAGCGCGACATCGCCAAGCTGATGCCCTGGAACTTCGGCGAATAGTCAAGCCGCCAGCCGAGGGGGCGGTCAGCCGGCGCTTACGGAGAAGCCGCTGCCATCCAGATATTTTACAGCGTTCACCTCGGCATCGGAGGCAACGCCGAGATCGCGTGTGGTCGCCAGCGCGGTCAAGAAAGTCGCCTCCGTCTGCGTAGTTGCGCTTCCGAATTGGCTCAACGCCTCTTGCTTGGGGAGCGACGAGCAGCCTGAAACTAGGAGACCGACAATAGCTGTTGCGAGGACGCAGGCAACTCGCAGATACGCTATTTCCTTCATTGGATGATCTATCCGTACACGCGGCGATTCGGCATTCTATATTATTGTGCAATGAGTGACACTGAAAGCTTTGTCGGCGGTCGCCGCTGAATGCCGTTGGGCAGAGCCCGTCACATGACAGAGCTCCAAGAGGAGGGCTGGGGGAACGGCCCAGCCCAGCAAGGCAAGCGCCGCAAGCCGCCGCTCGCCGAAGGTTCAATTGTCCACGGAGCTGCCGTCCGTCGCCCGGACATCGAGCTTTCGTCGCGAACGGCCGCTTTCGAGAACGCAGGCGGATAGTCTTCGCACCTGCGAAAACGACCGCTCTCCGCCCAATCGAGCCATGGCATCGAAGCCACGCCCGCGCCGCACTTGAAGGTCCGCTTTCGCCTGGTCAGGGTGAAACGTTCGCGACTGCGGCGGATGACGGCTCAGTGCATGCCAGCCCTCCTTCGTATTCGGCGATGGCCGCGCGCTCCTCGAAGTCGGCGATGCTCGGCCGAAGAGCCGTTTCATCATCCGGGCGGTGTGTCTGGTGTGTTTTTGTGTCCGCGCCGCCAAGCTGCTGAGCAAAGGGCCGTTTTTGAACACACGTGCAGTTTGCGTCGGACACACCTATCTCCGCCGTGTGTTCCATGTCGGCGAGGAATGTTTTCGGAATGTCCTTGTGCGGCAGCGGGTTATCGTTGAGCTGGCCCCGATTTCCTTGGACACCATTTTGTCCGAGGAGAAATCGAGATGAGCGAGACGAGGGACACCAGTATGAACTCGCGCGAAGGAGCGTCTGCTGTTGATGCGCCTGTGGGCAGGGTGGGCGGGTGCAGCCCGTCCACGCTGTCCACGGGCGAGGCAGCAAGCGAGGGCGGTCGGCTGGAGGTCGGGCCGCTCGGCCACGGGCAGCGCTGGAGCTTGGCGCGCAAGCGGGCGGTGGTGATGCGGATGCTCCGGGGCGAGTCGGTCGAGCTGCTCTCGCGCGCGCTCGGGGTGCCGGTCCACAAGCTCGAGCGCTGGCGCGACAAGGCCGAGGCGGCGCTCGACGGGGCGCTGAAGGAGCGCGAGAGCGACACCGCCGACGCCGATCTCGCCGCGGCCATGCAGCGCATCGGCGAGCTCACCATGGAGAACGAGCTCCTGCGCGCGAGGATGGAGCGCCCGAGCGGCCCTTTGGCCCGGAGGAGGTCGCGGTGACGGCCGGGGCGATCTCTCCCACGACCGGCCGCCGCTACGGCGTCGCGCGCGTCTGCCGCGTCTGGGGCGTGGCGCGCTCGTCGTTCTACGCCGCGAGGGCCGCCGTCGCCGAGGAGCGGCCGCAGCGGACGCCCGGCCGGCGCGGACCGAAGCCCGCGATCTCCGACGCCGATCTCCTCGCCGCGATCCGGGCCGACCTCGTGCGCTCGCCCTGGTCGGGCGAAGGGCATCGCAAGGTGTGGGCGCGCTTGCGTGTGCTCGACGGCCTGCGCGTCGCGCGAAAGCGCGTGCTTCGCCTCATGCGGGAGAACGCGCTCCTCTCGCCGCATCGGGCACGCCCGCGCCCGGAGCAGACGCACGATCGCAGGATCGTCACCGAGGCGCCGAACGTGATGTGGGCGATCGACGCGACGCAGATCACCACCGCCCGCGACGGCAAGGTCTGGCTCTTCGGCGTCGCCGAGCACTGGAACGCCGAGCTCGTCGGTTGGCATGTGACGAAGCACGGCACCCGGCACGAGGCCCTGCAGGCGATGAGCATGGCGGTGTCCGAGCAGTTCGGGCACCTCGGCCGCGACGCCGCCCGAGGTCTCGCCCTGCGGCACGACCACGGCAGCGCCTTCATGTCCGAGGACTTCCAGCGCCAGGTGAAGGCCTGGGGCATGACGCCGAGCTACGCCTTCGTCGCCCAGCCCGAGACGAACGGCGTCATCGAGCGCCTCTTCCGCACCTTCAAGGAGCAGGTCGTGTACGGACGGATCTTTCAGACGATCAAGGAGGTCCGCGACGCCGTTCGCGCGTTCGTCGCCCGCTACAATACTGAGTGGCTGGTCGAGAAGAACGGCCTCGTCAGCCCCACGGCCGCGAGAGAGCGCTGGATGGCGGCCAACCTCAAGGCGGCCGCGTAGTGCAAACTATTGTCCAGGGAACCGGGTGCGGTACACAGCGGGTTATCGTATCCGGACACATCCACACACCGGACACACTGTCTTCTTCCGGCCAGCGTCTCGGATGCGCCTTCCGGGGCGGCGCCGAAGACCTGATCAAGGATCGCGGCGACATCAACCATCGTCTTCGCCCTCGAAGATGCGCGAGCTGACGCAGTAGAGACGGGCCGACTTGCCAAGCGCCGGCACGGTCTGTGACCGGGAAGACTTGCCCGCTCCGTCCGGAAGCAGGATTTTGCGACGCACGAGTTCGGCATGGAACGCCTGCGGCGAAGGTAGCGCTCGGCGAGCGTGCCATCGATCGGCACGGTTTCGGACCAGCAGGCCCGCGCGCGCCGGATCTGGCGCTCACGCTCGCCCTTCTCGGCCACGCGCCGCTCGGCATTCGTGGCCAGATCGATCGGGGCAGCCGGGGATGCGCCTGTGGCCAGCCCGAGGGTGCGCAGGGCGGCGATCACGCGAACAAAACCGCAGCCTGCATGGCAATGTAGCAGCAGGCGCCCGTCATGCCCGTTCGCGAGCGACAGGGCGGGTGTCTTGGTGTTCTCATGAGCGGGGCAAAGCGCGAGCCCGTAGCGGCCTGCGTACCAGGTTCCCCCCAGCCCTTCAGTGATCGCGCGCGCGTCCATAGAGGTGGTTCGGTTTGTCTGAACACCTGTCCGGGGTGTTTCTAAGTGGCTTCGCCGCCCCTTTCAGGCCGCCGCCGGGATCGGCGTCGGCAGGTTGGTGTATGCCTGATCGGGAGTTTTCCCGCCAAGCGACGAATGCGGCCTCTTGCCGTTGTAGAAGCCCAGATACCGGCTGATCGAGGCGCGGGCTTCCGCCACGCCGGCGTAGGCGCGCAGATAGACCTCCTCGTATTTGACCGTCCGCCAGAGCCGCTCGACGAAGACATTGTCGCGCCAGGCGCCCTTGCCGTCCATGCTGATCGCGATTCGTTCGCCGCCGGCCTCGGACCGGTGGCGGCCTGCGGCACCCTTCAGCACCTTGGTGAAGTCGGTCGAGGTGAATTGGCTTCCCTGATCGGTGTTGAAGATCTCGGGCTTGCCGTGCCGGGCGAGCGCCTCCTCCAGGGCTTCGACACAGAAGTCCGCCGACAGCGTGATCGAGAGCCGCCAGGCCAGGACCTTGCGGCTGAACCAGTCGACGATGGCGACGAGATAGACGAACCCCCGCGCCATCGGCACGTAGGTGATGTCGGCGCCCAGACCTGGTTGGGCCGCGTCACCGCCAGGTTGCGCAGCAGGTAGGGATAGATCTTGTGCCCGGGCGCCGGCTTCGAGGTGTTCGGCCGCCGGTAGATCGCCTCGACGCCCATCTTTTTCATCAGCGTCGCAACGTGCCGGCGGCCGACCTCGCGGCCTTCCGCCTTCAGCATGTCCCGCAGCATCCGGCTGCCCGCGAACGGATGCTCGAGGTGCAGCTCGTCGATCCGGCGCATCAGCGCGAGATCGGCGTCCGAGGTCGGCCGCGCCAGATAGTAGACGCTGCCCCGGCTGATCCCGAGCGCCTTCGCCTGCCCGGTGAGCGGCAGTTCATGGGACCTGTCGATCATTGTCCTTGCGCTCGCCAGCAGTCCGGCCTTGTCGAGCGCGCCCGCTAAAAAATCATTGGCCAGCGTCAGCTCGCCGATCTTCGCATGCAGGACCTTGACGTCGATCGCCGGAGCAGCGTCGGCCTTGGCGCTCTCGCCGAACACCGCCGTCGCGCCCTCCAGAAGCTGGCCGCGCCATTGCGTGATCTGGTTCGGATGCACGTCGAACTGCTGGGCCAGCTCGGCCAGCGTCTTCTCGCCCTTGATGGCCGCTATCGCCACCTTCGCCTTGAAGGCCGGGCTGTGGTTCCGGCGTGGTCGTTTCGTCATGGTCGCTCCTCGGTTCTCAGCAATCTTCTTGCCGATCTCGAGCGGCTTCACCACTCAGCACCCCTGTTCAGATTTCCCGAGCCACCTCTCATCACGGGGTCACCAGATGGCTCTCGAGCCAGGTGTCCAGGTCCGCACGGCGGTAGACGATGCAGCCGGCGACCTTGACGAACGGCGGCCCGAGTTCGCCGGTTATGCTCCATCCGGAGCTTGGCCAGCGTGGACCGCGAGATGCCGGTGTACTGCGACGCCATGCGCTCCCGCATGTTATCCGGCCAGCAGATGACGCCGTGCGACTGTTTGCCCGTGATCGGCACGTTCACTCCCTCGTGTCCGTGCCTTCCATTTCTCACGTGTTCGGGCTGCCGTCAGGGTGAGTAAAACGGCATTCGCTCACCTTGACAGCTGACCGCGAGGTCAACCGCCCAAGGATTCGGAGGACCTGCGGTTGGCTGACCTAATCGGGCTGCGACATCTCATGCGCCGGGGCCTTGCTGCAACGCCGGCGGGGCGGACAGTCCCGGACGCCGAGGGACATGATGCGCCAAGGCTGGTCGGTGAGCTTTTTCCATGCCTCGCAGCAGTGCGCGACGATGTCGTCGTAGGAGGCGAAGACCCGATTGGAGAGCCAGTTCTGGCGCATGAACTGCCAGACGTTCTCGACCGGGTTCAGCTTGGGCGAGCGCGGCGGCAGCGGCATAAGCGTGATGTTGTCGGGGACGGCAAGCCGACCGGAGACGTGCCAGCCGGCCTGGTCGAGCACGAGCACGGCGTGCGCGCCGGTTGCGACCGCGGCACTGATCTCGGCGAGGTGGGCCTGCATCGCCTCGGTGTCGGCGAAGGGCATGACGAGGGCGGCGCCCTTGCCGAGCCTCGGGCAGATCGCACCGAAGATGTAGGCCCATTTCGTGCGCTGGTCGTGCGGCGCGCGGGGGCGCGTGCCGCGGCGCGCCCAGCGGCGGGTGATCAGGTTCTTCTGGCCGACGCGCGCTTCGTCCTGGAACCAGACCTCGATCTGCCTGCCGCGAGCGTGGCGGTCGCGGATCTCCGCGACGGCGGTCGGGAAGCTTTTTTAAACGCCTCCATGGCTTCCGGGTCCTGGCCGTGTGCCTGCGGGCGCGCCGAGAGGCTGCGGTAGCCCATCCGCCGGAGCTCGCGCCCGAGCGTCTGCCGGCTCGCGGTGATCCCGAACTCGTCTCGCAGCCAGGCCGCCAGATCGACCAGCCGCCAGCGTACCACACCGTCGCGCCACGGCACGGGGCCGCCCTCCACCGCCTGCGCCAGCGCCGACCGATGCTCGGATGTCAGCAGGGCCGCCTTGCCGGGCGCCTTCCGGTCGATCAGCCCCGCCGGCCCCGAGCTGTTAAACCGCAGCACCCAGTCGCGCACCACCTGCAAACCGACCCCGCCGGTCCGGGCGGCATCCGTCCGGCTTGCGCCATCGTAGATCGCCGCCAGCGCCAGCAGCCGACGCGTCTGCTTCGCGTCCCGGCTCGCCTTCGCCAGCCGCCGCAGGTCATCCGCCGTGTAGTCGCCCCTCAGTCCGATCGCCGCCGCCATGAAGAACCTCCCGCTGTTCTTCATGGTGAATCATGACGGCAGCCGTTTGGGAAATCCCCTGCGAGAGTCCAGCTCACGGAGCGTTGGTATCAGCCGGCGTGGCGCAAGGTGAAGGTCGATTGGGATGCGTGGTGCGCCCGCAGCCTGGCCGATGAGGAAATCGTCGTCAGCGCCCGATTGCTCCGCGCCATCTTGTTGGCGAGCGCGACGACGACGACCATGCGGGGCTTGCGCGCCATTGTGCGCGCGAGCCACGAGCCCTTCGGCGGTCCCTTCCGAGCCGCCCACGTGACGACCGCCGAAGCGCCGAAGATCAGCAGGCGCCGGATGTCGCGCTGTCCCATCTTCGATGTCTTGCCGAGCCGGTTCTTGCCGCCCGTCGAGTTCTGTTTCGGCGGCAGGCCGACCAGGCGGCGAAGTCGCGCCCGCTGCGGAACGTGGTCATTGACGAGCAGAACGCCTGCACCGCCGTCGCGCAGATTGCGCCGACGCATATTCCAGCGATGCTGGGCGGCCATTCCAAGTGATGGTGGGCAGGCATTCCAGCTCATCGTGGGCGCCCGTTCCAGGATGATGGGCGGTCGCCTCGGCCTATGGGATGAGGGGGTCAGGTCTCGGTGTCGAGGTCAAGCCTTTTGCGTCCGGCCTTGAGCTTTCGCATGCTTTCGCCGGCGAGCTCGAGACGGTGGGCGTTGTGGACGAGCCTGTCGAGGATGGCGTCGGCGAGGGTTGGATCGCCGATAACGTCATGCCAAGCGTCGACAGGTAGCTGGCTGGTGACGATGGTGGCGGCGCGGCCGTGGCGGTCCTCGAGGATCTCGAGCAGGTCGCGACGCTCGGCGGCGCCGAGCGCCGCGAGGCCCCAGTCGTCGAGGATCAGCAGCTCGGCCCGGGCGATGGTCCTGAGGGTGCGCATAGCGGCCGTCGCCGCGCGCGATGGCGAGTGCCTCGAAGAGCCTCGGGATGCGGCGGTAGAGGACGGATCGGCCATCCCTGGAGGCCTTGTGGCCGAGGGCGCAGGC
Organism: uncultured Alphaproteobacteria bacterium; assembly: GCA_963822985.1. Classification (GTDB taxonomy): domain Bacteria; phylum Pseudomonadota; class Alphaproteobacteria; order Rhodobacterales; family Rhodobacteraceae; genus Thermohalobaculum. The sequence continues at coordinate 457,248 of CAWGJU010000013.1, forward strand.
GATCCAGCTCTTTCCGAGGCCGGTGGCGCCGGTGATGAGCAGGTTCTCGGCCCGCCCGATCCAGCCGCCGTCGGCGAGGTGGGCGAAGACGGCGCGGTCGATGCCGCGGGGCGTGCGCAGGTCGGCGTCCTCGACGCAGGCGGCGTGGCGGAGAGGCCAGCATGCGCGCCGGGGTCCATTCGGCGTAGCGGCGATGCGCGGCTCGGGCATGTGGGCGGGATCGGTGACATGGCCGCCGCGACGGCCAACGCCGCGCGCGTGGCTGGCGCCGCGCCGGCCGCGGTGGAAGATCTCCACGGTGCGCTCGGTGGCGCGGGCGTCCACCGTCTCGCGGATCAGGCCGAACGGCACGGAGTAGAAGAAGCCCTTGATCTCGACATGGTAGTCGGGCGCGACGCGGGGACGGCTCCAGCGGGCGAAGACGTAGGCCTCGTCTGGCAGCGGCGACAGGGCCGGCCGGTCGAGGGTGGCGAAGAGGCGGCGTGGTGGGCGCCATAGGCGCCCACCGAGCCCTTCGAGATCGACAGCGCCGTGGCGATGGCCCGGTCATTCAGGCCCTGGGAAAGCTTCAGTCGCAGAAGGTCTCGTATCCGGCGCATCGACAGTCTCTCGGTGGGCATCCGCAACTCCTCGCTGATCACGAGGGCCGCGTAGCCCGCTCAGCTTCGGCCGCTTGATCGGCGCCGTCCGTCGATACCCCGGCGGCGCCGAATAGACGATCATCTTGTCCACGCTGTCGCGCGAGATCCCGAAGTGGCGCGCGATCGCCCGCTTGCTCAGACCCCGCCTGAAGTAGGCGTGGCGCACCTTCCGATACAGCTCCACGGTGAAAATGCCCCCGCCCTCCCTGCCGCCAGAGAGGGCAAACGTGGCCGACCTTTACGCCGCCCGCCGCAGGATTATCCCGCCGCTACCGTGGCCGACTTTTGCACCGCCGTTCTCAATGGGGCGGTCGCCCGGCCCTTTGGCCCGGAAGAGGTGGCGGTGATGGCCGGGTCGGTCTCGCCCGCCACCGGCCGGCGCTATGGCGTCGCCCGGGTCTGCCAGGTCTGGGACGTGCCCCGGTCGTCGTTCTACGCTGCCCGGCAGGCTGCGCAGGATCCCGCGCCCGCGCGCCCGAAGGCCCGCCGCGGGCCGAAGCCGGCGGTCTCGGATGCCGACCTGCTGGCGGCGATCCGGGCGGACCTCGCCCGCTCGCCCTGGTCGGGCGAGGGCCATCGCAAGGTCTGGGCGCGGCTGCGCGTGCAGGACGGCCTGCGCGTCGCGCGAAAGCGGGTGCTGCGGCTGATGCGCGAGAACGCCCTGCTATCGCCGCACCGCGCAAGACCCCGGCCCGCCGAGGCGCACGACCGCACGATCGTGACCGAACACGCCGAACGTCATGTGGGCAATCGACGGCACGCAGATCGCCACCGTGCAGGACGGCAAGGTCTGGCTCTTCGCGACCGTCGAGCACTGGAACGCCGAGGCCCTCGGCTGGCATGTCAGCAAACGCGGCACGCGCCGCGAGGCGCTCCAGGCGATGGCCATGGCCGTGCGGCAGCAGCACGGGCATCTCAACCGCGACGCCGCCCGCGGCGTGCAGCTACGCCACGATCACGGCAGCTGCTTCATGGCCGAGGATTTCCAGACGCAGATCAGGGCCTGGGGCATGGCCCCGAGCTTCGCCTTCGTCGGCCAACCCCAGACCAACGGCGTCATCGAGCGCTTCTTCCGCACCCTGAAGGAGCAGGTCGTCCACGGCCGCGTCTTCCAGACCCTCGACGAGGTCCGCGCCGCCGTGCGCGCCTTCATCGCCCGCTACAACGCCGAGTGGCTGATCGAGAAGAACGGATATCTCAGCCCCAACGCCATGCGCAGCCAATACGACCTTGCGACCATGACCATGGCCGCGTAACCCAACCGAGTGTCCAAGGAACCGGGTGCGGTTCACCGCTGTGCGTCGGCCACGCCCAGCCACTCGCCGGCTTGGAAGAAGAACTCGTTGACCTCGATGTTCGGCGGCAGCCCGTCGCCGCGCAGCGCCTCGGCGTAGGCCGGCGTGACATAGCCACTGAAAAGGCGCTCGCGCAGCGGTTCGACGAAGCGACGCTCCATGTCGCCGGAGGCACGGGGTGGCTCGAGCGTCAGTGCCGTGAAGATGTGCAGCCGGATCGACCGGTCCTCGACCGCCCGCCGGAAGAGCGCGTTGCAGACATGCGTCGCCTTGCCGATCCCGAGCGGCAGGGCCAGGCGGATGTGCCCGCCCGTCTGCTCGATGATGCGGGCGGCGAGCGCGTCGGGATCGCGGTGGCGTTCCGGCCGGGTCACGATGCGCGATCCAGCCTGTCGAGGCCTTCGTCCGGCGCAAAGCGGGCGCCATGCTTGCGCGCGATATCCTCCAGTGCCTCGCGCATTGCGCCGATCCCGCGGGTGCGCGCATAGTTCGTGGGTCCGCCGCGGAACGGCGCGAAGCCGGCGGCGAAGATCATCGAGGCGTCGAGCACGTCCGGATCCTCGACCACGCCCTCGCGAAGACAGGCGGCGGAGGCGTTGACCATCGGCAGGATAAGCCGGTCGGTCATCGCCGCGTCGGGCGCCGGCGCCTTCTCGTCCTTCCTGGGCTTCCTGCCCTCCCAGACATAGAGGCCCTCGCCGGTCTTCTTGCCGAGCTTGCCGGCCTCGACCTTCGCCCGCGCCCAGGCGGGCGGCTCGGGCATGTCGCCGCCGAGGGCGGCGCGCAGCTTGTCGGCCACGTCAATGGCGATGTCGAGCCCGACCTGGTCGGCAACTGCAATCGGGCCCATCGCCATGCCGAAATCCTCGGCCGCCCGGTCGAGCGTCTCGGGCTTGGCACCCTCGTCGAGCATGATCAGCGCCTCGAGCATATAGGGCATCAGGATGCGGTTCACGAGAAAGCCCGGCGAGCTTTGCACCGGCGCCGGCAGCTTGCCGATCCGCCCGCAGAAGGCGCGGGCCACCCTCAGCGCGTCGTCGTCCGCGGCATCATGCGAGACCACCTCGATCAGCTGCATCCTGGCGACGGGGTTGAAGAAGTGCAGCCCGCAGAGCCGGCCGGGGCGCTCCAGCCCCTCGCGCAGATCCTCGAAGGGGATGCTGGAGGTGTTGCTGGCAAGCACCGCGCCGGGCGTCATCTTGGGCTCGAGCGCGGCATAGACCTTGCGCTTGGCTTCGGCCTTCTCGGCGATCGCCTCGATGACGAGATCTGCCTTGCGCAGCCCGTCGCCGGCGAAATCCGGGATCAGGCGGTCGCAGGCATCGCGCCGCTCGGCGCTGCCGTGCAGCTGGTCATCGAACATCTTCGAGGCGCGGGCGATGGCGGTCGCCACCGCCTTGGGCTCGAGGTCGGTCACGGTGACGCGCAGGCCCTTCAGCGCGCACCAGCCCGATATGTCGCCGCCCATCTCGCCGGCGCCGACGACGTGCACGTGCCCGATGGGCGCATCCTCCTTTCCGAAGCTTCTGAGCCGCTCGCGCAAGAAGAAGACGCGGATCAGGTTCTGCGCCGTTTCGCCGACCATTAGCCCGGCAAAGGACTTGATCTCGGCCTCCTGCATCGCCTTGCGGTCGCCGCCGTGCTTTTCCCAGAGGTCGATCAGCGCGTGCGGCGCCGGATAGTGCTCGGGCCGCGCCTTCTCGGCGGTCTTCGACCGCATGCGGCCGGCGGCGAAGCGGCGGCCTGGACCGGTGCCGAGCGCGGTCGCCTTGAGCCCGCTGCGGTCCTGCGCAAGCTCTCCCGCCACAGCGGCGCGGACGGCGGCGGCGACATGGCGCTCCTCGGTGGCGACATCGACGAGGCCCAACTTCTTCGCCTTCTTCGCATGCGCGTTCTTGCCCGTCAGCATCAGGGTCATCGCCTCGGTCGGGTCGATGAGGCTGGTCGAGCGGAAGGTCCCGCCAAGGCCTGGGTGCAGCCCCAGCATCACCTCGGGAAAGCCGAGCATAGCGTCGCCGACGGCGATGCGCGCGTTGCAGGCGAGCGCCATCTCGAGTCCGGCGCCGAGGCAGAGGCCGTGAACGACGGCCACCTTACGCGGTCCGAACGCCTCCAGCCGGTCGATGACGGCATGCGCGCGCCGGAGGCGCGCCTCGACCTCGTCGGCGGACGCGGCCGCCTGAAACTCCTCGATGTCGGCGCCGACGGCAAACCCGTGCGGCTTGGCCGAGCGGATGACGAGGCCCTTCGGCGGCTCGGCCTCGAGGCGGCCGAGCATCTCGTCGAGCTGCTCGAGCACGGCGCCGGAGACGACGTTCGCGCTCCTGTCCGCGCAATCGAGGACGAGCCAGGCGACGCCGTTCTCGTCGCGGCCGAGCCGCCAGTCGGCCGTCGCGTGCTCGGCTTCGCCCGCAGGGCCGAGGGCGAGCGATCTGTCCGACAGGGTGTCGAGGATCGGGGTGTCCGTCATGCGCGCCTCAAACTTTCTCCAGCAGCATCGCGCCGCCCTGTCCGCCGCCGATGCATTCGGTGGCAAGCCCCCGCGCCTCGCCCAGCCACTTCATGGCGTTCGCGCAGTGCAGCGTGATCCGCGCCCCGCTCGCGCCGACCGGATGGCCGAGGCCAATCGCGCCCCCATCCACGTTCAGCCGCTCGCGTGCCGGCGCGCCGAAGGGCGCATCGAGCCCCAGCACGTCGCGGCAATAGTCCGCGTCCTCCCACGCAGCGAGGCAGGCGAGCACCTGCGCGGCGAAGGCCTCGTTGATCTCCCAGACGCCGACATCGTCGCGCCCGAGCCCGCGCCGCTTCAACAGCGCCGTCGAGGCGAGCGTCGGGCCGAGCCCCATGATCGACGGGTCGAGCGCCGACCATTCGCTGTCGACGATGCGGGCGACCGGCGCCAGGCCATGCTCCTCGACTGCCTTCTCGGAGGCCAGAACGGTCCATGTCGCGCCATCGGTGATCTGGCTGCTGTTGCCTGGGGTCACCTTGCCGAATGGCCGCTCGAAGGCGGGCTTCAGCTCGGCCAGCTTCTCGATCGAGCTGTCCGGGCGGACCCCGTCGTCGTGATCGTAGAGCTCGCCCTCGGCTGAGACCATCGGCGACAGCTCGCCCTCGAACCCGCCCTCGTCGTGCGCGCGGGCGAGCCGCAGATGGCTGTCGACGGCATAGCGGTCGGCGGCCTCGCGGTCGATCCCGAACAGATGGGCCAGCTTCTCGGCCGTCTGGCCCATGTTGAGCTCGACGATCGGGTCGGTCAGCCCGCGCTCGAGCCCGATGATCGGCTTGGCGAAATCGGGGCGGAGGTCGCCGACCAGCCGCGTCCTGTCCCAGCCGGACTTCGCCGTGGCGAACTTGCCGAACCATTCCGCCGCCTCGGTCCTCAGCACCAGGGGCGCATGCGAGAGCGCCTCCGCCCCGCCGGCGAGGATCAGGTCGGCCTGGCCGTTCTGGATGTACCGAAAGCCGGTATCGATCGACTGCATGCCCGAGCCGCAGTTGATCTGAACGGTGAACGCCGTCATCCGCGCACCCATCCCGAGCCGCAGCGCGGCCACGCGCGCAGGGTTCATCTCGTCAGCAATGACGTTCACGCAGCCCAGGATGACCATGTCGAAGGCATCCGCCGGGAACGGCTGGCGCAGCAGGAGCGGCCGCCCGCACTGGACGGCGAGGTCCACGGGCGTGAACGGTCCGGGCTTCCCCCGCGCCTTGATGAAGGGCGTCCGCGCGCCGTCGACGATGTACACTGGTCGGTCGTTCATGACGCCTCGCTCAATGCCGGGTGGCCTTTCTCCGAATGGTCGCCGGCTACGCGGGACAGTTCGCCGGGCTTGAAATCGTCCACCGCCACGGCTTCGGCAATCGCCCGTTCCGTCTCGCGCGCCCGCTCTCCTTCCGCCTTCGAGAGCACGCCGCGCGCGACGGCCTCCTCGACGCTGGACGCGGCGGCATCGCACATCCGCTGGCGGAGGGGCCCCGTCTCCACGACAAGCGCGAAGGCGCGCTCAGCAGCGCAATTCCCTCGCCGCCGCCCCCGCAATAGACGCCGGCCGTCAGCCGTTCGCGCGCCTCCGACGGCTCCAGGAGCAGCTCCGCGCAGCGCTTCACGACCGCATCGTCCGGCCCGTGGCGGGTCGGCCCGACCGGCTGCACGATCAGCCCGGTGAGCCATGCCAAGGGGCGCACCGGCAGGCTGCGCAGCGTCGCCTCGATCAGGCCCTCGATGCTCGCGAAGCCGGCCTCCATGCACCATTCGACGAGCGGCAGGTCGCTGTCCTGCCGTCCCTCGTCCTCGGAGCGCTTCAGCACGGCCGAGAGCAGGTAGAGTTCGGGGAGCACGTCGCTGAGGCGCCCCGAAATCAGCTCCTTGCGCTTCAGCGAGCCGCCGAGCGCAAGCAGCGCGAGATCGGAGAGCAGCGCAAGGCTCGCGGCGTATCGCGAGAGCCGCCGGTAGTACGCCGCGACGGGTCCAGCCCCTTCCGGCGCCGGGCCGATCCGGCTGCCGCTCCAGCTCCGGACGGCGGCGCGGCCGGCGTTCGCGACGGCGTGGCGGACGTGCTTGCGGAACGCCCGGTCGAAAGCGGCGAACCGCTTCCTCGTCCGCCATCTCCAGCGCCAGCATCTCGTCGAGCAGGTGCGGGTGGCAGCGGATGACACCCTGACCGAAGATGATCAGGTGCTGCGTTGAAATGTTCGCCCCCTCGACCGTCATGGCGATGGGAGCGGTGCGGTGCAGGTTGCCGAGATAGTTGCGCGGGCCGTCGATGATGGTCTTAAACCGCTTGCGCCAGTTCAGCCGCAGCCCGAGCGTTCGCTCGCCGCCCCAGGCGGCGACGCCCTCGTCCACCATTGAGGCGGCGTCGGAGCCGGCTTCGTTGCTCGTCAGCGCACAGGGGATCTCGCGCCGGTCGGCGAGCCTCGGCAGCCAGCAGCGCTTCTGCGCCTCGGTCCCGTACTGCAGCAGGAGCTCGCCCGGGCCCAGCGAGTTCGGCACCATCACCGTGACACCCGCCGATATCGAGCGGGTGCAGACGCGGCGGATCACCTCCGATTGCGCATAGGAGGAGAAGCCGAGCCCGCCGAACTCCTCCGGAATGATCATGCCGAAGAACTTGCGCTCGCGCATGAAGCGCCAGACCTCGAGCGGCAGGTCGCGCCTGCGCCAGAGGATGTCCCAATTGTCCAGCATGGCGCAGAGTTCGACGCAGTCGCCGTCGAAGAAGGCCCGCTCCGCCTCGCTGATCCGAGGCGCGGGAAGGGCGAGCAGCTTTCGCCAGTCCGGCGAGCCTGTGAAGAGCTCGGCATCCCGCCAGGGACCGCCTGCCTCGAGCGCGTCGCGTTCCGTCTCCGACAAGCCCGGCAGCGCGCGCCGGGCCCAGTCGAACACGCGAGAGAGCAGTCCGCCGCGCGATGCACCGCCTGCCGTCAAGTTGCGGCCGGTTTCCGATCGGGCCTGAGCTTTCATGGACGCACTCGGCCGCCGGCAATCGCAGTCTGCTCAGTCTGCATTGCGCGATCGCGTGAGATTGCACGTCTCCTCGATCAGGGCTGCCTTGCGAACGGATCGTCGGACGCTGGCGTTCCAAGCACAACTGGAATTCGCGCCGATTTGCGCCGATTCGCGGCGACGCGCCGGCCTTGGCGCCGGCGGGCTGCCGGTTGCAGCAGGAATGTGCCGTTCGCCGATACCGAGACGATGCAGGCGCACCTCGCCGGAATTGGTACCGCCGTCGTGCCAGGCGCCCATGCGGTCCGCGCGCTCGATCAAGTCGGGTCGCATGACTCCTCTGCCCGTCGCTCCCGAGATCACCGCTTCTCCCGCTGCCGCCGAAATGCGCTGGCGCATCCTCCTGGAACGTCGCGAGGCCCGTCGGCATCGGCGAAAAGCTGTTCCGTCCGGAGGCTCGCGAAAAGGTTCTCGTCCGCATCACTGTCTCCACATGCGCCCGGCCCGGCCTTTGTCTGGACAGGCCTCCGAATTCATGCCCAGGGTGGGACTTAGCGATCAAATCAGGGAGGAAGAAGATGGAGAGGCGGAGGTTCCTCAAGGCCGCGGGCGGCACTGCGGCCGTCGCGGCCGCGGCAGGCTTTCCGGCGCCGGCGATCTCGCAGAACCGCACCGAATGGCGGATGGTCACGACCTGGCCCAAGAACTTTCCCGGTCAGGGAACGAGCGCCGAGAGGCTCGCAAACACGATCCGCGAGGCGACTGACGGGCGGCTGTCGATCACCGTCTATGGCGCGGGCGAGATCGTGCCGGCCTTCGAGAGCTTCGACGCCGTGACCGGCGGCGCGGCCGACTGCATGCACGCGACGCCCTATTACTGGCAAAACAAGTCGAAGGCGCTGAACTTCTTCTCCACCGTGCCGTTCGGCCTGACGACGAACGAGTTGATGGCCTGGATGAAGTTCGGCGGCGGGCAGGAGCTGTGGGACAAGGTCTATGACGGCTTCGGCCTCAAGGGCTGGTCCGCAGGCTCGACTGGCGTGCAGATGGGCGGCTGGTACAATCGCGAGATCAACTCCGTCGCGGACCTCAACGGGCTCAAGATGCGCATTCCGGGCCTCGGCGGCGAGGCCCTCTCCAAGCTCGGCGTGACGACGATCAGTCTGCCGGTGGGAGAGATCTTCGCGGCGCTGCAGTCGGGCGCCATCGACGCGACCGAGTGGGTGGGGCCGTTCAACGACCTAGCGCCGGGCTTCTACAAGGTGGCCAAGTACTACTACTGGCCGGGCATGCACGAGCCGGGCACGGCGGCCGAGTTCACCGTCGACAAGGCCAAGTTCGAGGCGCTGCCTGCGGACGTCCAGCGCATCGTGGCGGCCGCCGTCGGCGACGAGAGCGAGCGCTTCACGGCCGAGTTCAACTGGCGCAACGGCAACGCGCTCGACGTTCTCGTCCGCGAGCACGGGGTCGAGCTGAAGCGGTTTCCCACCGATGTCCTCGAGGCCTGGGGCAAGGCCTCGGGCGAGGTCATCGCCGAGCTGCGCAACAGCGACGACCAGCTGACCAAGGAGACGACCGAATCGTTTCTCGCGGCGCGCCGCCAGCTGATGGCCTGGAGCCGCATCGGCGAACAGGCGTTCATGAACGCCCGGCTGCTCGACTACCCCTACGGGTGATGCGCCCCGCCGGGCCGCCTCGCGGCCCGGCGCCCTTATTGATCGTCGGGCGGCAGCAGCAAGTCGCTGTCCTGCAGGATGCTGTCGAGAACGGACCCGCTACCCCGATCGCCTTGGCCGCCACCGCCGGGCGCCGGCTCGTCGAGCGTCGGGTCGCGCTCGAGCGCGCCGTCGTCATCCGGAATGATGGATCCCGCGTCACGCAGTTGGGCCGGCGGCTCGCCATAGATCACCTCCGGCAGCCACGTCGCCATCGCCGGCACCGTCCAGATCAGCGCCATGGCGAAAAGCTGCAGCCCCACAAAGGGCATGATGCCGCGATAGATGTGGCCCGTGGTCACCTGCGGCGGCGCGACGCCGCGCAGGTAGAACAGCGCGAAGCCGACCGGCGGTGTGAGGAAGCTGGTCTGCAGGTTCACGCCGATCATGACGCCGAGCCAGATCGGGTCGACGTCGAGCCCGAGGAGCACCGGCGCGGTGATCGGAACCACGATCAGGATGATCTCGAACGTGTCCAGAAAGAAGCCGAGGGCGAACATCAGCGCCATCACGGCGAGCACCGCGCCCGCCGCACCGCCCGGCATCGCCGAGAGGACGTCCTCGACGAGCAGTTCGCCGCCGAGGCCGCGGAACACCAGCGAGAAGATCGAGGCGCCGAGCACGATGACGAAGACGAGCGACGAGATCAGCATCGTCGAGCGCATCACCTCGGCGAGGTTGTCGCGCGTCAGCTGGCCCTTGACGGCGGCGAGGAGCATGGCGCCGAGCGCGCCGATGGAGGCCGACTCCGTCGGCGTCGCGATGCCGCCGAGGATCGAGCCGAGCACGGCGACGATGAGCAGCAGCGGCGGCACGAGCGCGGACAACACCCGCAAGGGCAGGCTCCGCCGCTCGGCCTCGGTCATCGTCAGCGGCGGGCAGCTCGCCGGGTCGGTGAACGCCTTGAAGACCACGAAGCCCATATAGAGCAAGACGAGCATCATCCCCGGGATCAGCGCGCCGGCGAACAGGTCGCCGACCGACACCGGGTCGGGCGAGAAGTTTCCCTTGGCCAGCTGCGCCATGGTATTGGCGCCCGCCAGGATGTCGCCGAGGAAGATCAGCACCACCGAGGGCGGGATGATCTGTCCGAGCGTGCCCGAGGCGCAGACGACGCCCGTGGCGAGCCGCGGGTCATAGCCCGCGCGCAGCATCGCCGGCAGGCTGAGGAGGCCCATCGTCACGACGGTGGCGCCGACGATCCCGGTGGAGGCGGCAAGCAGCGCGCCCACCACCACCACCGATATGCCGAGCCCGCCGCGCAAGGGGCCAAAGAGCTGACCCATCGTCTCGAGGAGCTCCGTCGCGATCTTCGAGCGCTCGAGCATGACGCCCATGAAGACGAAGAGCGGCACCGCGACGAGCACCTCGTTCGTCATGACGCCGAAATAGCGGGATGGGATGCCAAGGAAGAGCGCGAAGTCGAACGTGCCGAGAAGCGCGCCGAGGCCCGCAAAGAGGAGCGACATGCCCGCCAGCGTGAAGGCGACCGGAAAGCCGATCATCACGCTCACGATCGTGGCGGCGAAAAGCAGGATGGCGAGGATCTCGCCGATATGCGCCGCCGACATCAGGCGTCGCGCCTGCGCTTGGCGCCGGCTTCGTCGTGCCCCGCTAGCGTCAGGACGCTGCGCCCGGCGAGCGCGAGCCCCTGCACGCCGAGGAGCAGGCAGAAGACGAGAAGGACGGACTTCAGCAGGAACAGGCCCGGCATGCCGCCCGACTGCGCCGAGGCCTCGTCAAGCCCCCACGAGGCCCGGACGTAAGGCACGGACATCCAGGCGGTGAGGACGATCCAGGGCAACAGGAAGACGAATGCGCCGACCAGGTTGACAATGGCACGCCCGCGCGGTCCGGCGCGGGCGTAGAAAATGTCGACCCTCACATGGCCGTCGTGCAGCAGCGTGTAGCCGGCGCCGAGCATGAAGACGCCGGCATAGGTCCAGACATAGAGCTCCTGCAGCCAGATGAAGCCCATGCTGAAGGCATAGCGCATGACGACGACGATCGCGCAGATCAGGACGGTCGCGAGCGTGAGCCAGGCGGCGATGCGCCCGACCGCCTCGTTGAGCGCGTCCACGGCGCGCACGAAGATCGCTATGGCCTGCATCACCGGCTCTCCTCCCGCCCCCGGTCTCGAGCCGGTTTGCCGTAACGTTACCAGCGCGGCGGGGAAAGCCAACAGGAGATGCCCACAGAAGCGTCGCGTTGGCCGGTCACCCCGCTCCGAGGGCGCGTGCCGGTCTCTCCGATCCCCGCTCACCTCAGAGTCGAACGCGGAGTCCTATGTAAGGATGTCGGACGATCCCCTATAAGGTGCGACGCCGCTGGCCCGCACACGCCGGGCGTTCGGCTATCGGACAAAATGCGGGAGGGGCGTTTGGTCGGACAGTTTGGCTTCATCGGCCTGGGCAATATGGGCCGGCCGATGGCGAGCAGGCTGATGGACGCCGGCAACTCGCTGGTGATGTTCGATACACGCGACGGCGCCGTCGAGCTATTTGTCGGGCGCGGTGCCAGGCGGGCTCTCGGTCGCGGGGCTGGATGAACGGGCCGATCTGGTTGGCGGCCCGGTGATAACGTCCTCGGACTGCTGCCGATCGCGCCGATCCCGCAGCGCAAGACCCATGCCAGTCGCTCGGGCGAGCGCAGTTCCGGGCCTGACCGTCTCCTCCGGCACGGTCAGCTCCGCGACGAACTCGTCCAGATCTGCCAGGCGCGCTGCCGCCGACGCCCCCCAATGATCGCGATGCGCGTCCCGAGCGGCCGGGCGGCGCACCAGCCCGCGCGAGATGATCAGCATCAGCGCGATGATGATGGTCGCCTCGCGGCCGAAGCTTGAGAACGCCGCCTCGGCCGGCGCCAGCCCCGCGGTGACGGCAGCGATCGGTGTCGTAAAGGCGACGATATCGCAGCGCCATCGGGCCGAAGGCCATGCAGCCGATCAGTCTTCCGGGGAACGGCCGCCGACCGCCCTGAACAGGATCGACAAGGCCTCACAACGCCCAGCATCGGTCAGGGCTTGCCTCAGTTCGCGATTGATCGAGCAGGCAACAAATCGGGTAACATGCAGGATGAGAAAACTACGCTCCCTGTGGTCGGGTCAGCTGCCTCTCGGCGAGGCGTTTTGGACCTGGGCGATCAGCGTCGGCCTACTGGTCAACGTCACGACCAGCGCGTTGTTCTTGATGATGATCACGGCCGACCGGCCCTGGGCGGCACTGCTCCTCGGCTATGGCTTGTCGGTGCCCTACAACATCTTGGCTGCCGTCGGCGTCTGGCGATCGGCCGAAAAGTATCCGGGCCCGATCGCTCACGCCGATCTTGCCCGGATCGTCACGATGATCGTGATGCTGCTGCTGACGCTAACATGACCCCGACCGTGGCGGATACACGCGCACCGCGCGAGTGGGTCGGCCAAGCGCGCCGAGCGGCGCCGGTGGCGAAGGAGCCTGTCGAGTGGCTCGCCACCGCGCGATGATGCTGGCCAAGGACGGTCGAAGGCGATAAGGCGCGGAGCCTAGCCGCGCCCCGCCTCGGCTTCGGTCGCCATGGCGCAGCTCATCCATGTCCTCTTGCGGATGGTTGAGCCGGACGGGTGGTTGAGCGGGGTCGGCGCGACTATCTTGGCCGAACGCGGGCCGCCCGGGCGGCCGCATCGAGTCCGGATCGCAGGGAGCGACCGCATGACGAAGCCGAAGCTGACCGTCCACCTCGCCGATCCGCGCGGCTTCTGCGCCGGCGTCGTGCGCGCCATCGAGATCGTCGAGCGGGCGCTCGAGAAGTGGGGCGCGCCCGTCTATGTGCGGCACGAGATCGTGCACAACCGCCATGTCGTCGAGGCGCTGCGCGACAAGGGCGCCGTCTTCATCGAGGAGCTCGACGAGTGCCCCGACGAGCGGCCGGTCGTCTTCTCGGCGCATGGGGTGCCGAAGGCGGTCCCGGCCGAGGCCGAGCGGCGCTGCATGCTTTATGTCGACGCCACCTGCCCGCTCGTCTCCAAGGTGCACATCGAGGCCGAGCGGCATTCGGCCAACGGGCTGCAGATTGTCATGATCGGCCATGCCGGCCACCCCGAGACGGTCGGCACCATGGGCCAGCTGCCCGTCGGCGAGGTGATCCTGGTCGAGACGCCGGAGGACGTCGCCCGGATCTCGCCTCGCGACCCAGGCAAGCTCGCCTTCATCACGCAGACGACGCTGAGCGTCGACGACACGGCAGCGATCGTCGAGGCGCTGCAGATGCGGTTCCCGCAGATCGTCGGCCCGCACAAGGAGGACATCTGCTACGCGACCACCAACCGTCAGGCGGCGGTGAAGGCGATGGCGCCGCATATCGACGCGCTTTTGGTCGTCGGCGCGCCGAACTCGTCGAACTCGCAGCGGCTGGTCGAGGTCGGCCGCGCCGCTGGCTGCCCCTATTCCATGCTGGTGCAATCGGCGCTCGAGATCGACTGGCGCGCGCTCGAGGGCGTGCGCTCGGTCGGCCTCTCGGCCGGGGCGAGCGCGCCCGAGGTTCTGGTGACGGGCGTGCTCGACGCCTTCCGCGAGCGCTATGAAGTGGTGATCGAGCGCGTCGTCACCGCCGAGGAAAGCGTCAGCTTCAAGATGCCGCGCGTGCTGCGCGAGCCTGCATGAGCGGCGGCGACCAGGCGACGCTCGACTGGTACACGCGCGAAGCCGCGGCCTATGCCGACTACGCCGGGACGACCGAGTGCCCGGCGCTCGACCGCTTCGCGGCCATGCTGCCGCCAGGGGGCGCGGTCCTCGACTTCGGCTGCGGCTCCGGCTGGGCGGCGGATCGGCTGAACATGGCCGGTTTCCGCGCCTGCGCGCGCGACGCGTCGCCGGGGCTCGCCGACGAGGCGCGGCGGCGCTATGGCATCGAGGTCACGGTTGGCCCCTTCGAGGATCTCGAGGACATAGAGGCCTATGACGGCGTCTGGGCCGCCTTCTCGCTGCTGCACGACGGCCGGGCCGCCATGCCCTGGCATCTCGCCCGGATGCACCGGGCACTCCGGCCGGGCGGCATCCTCTACCTGGGCCTGAAGGAAGGCGACGGCGAGAGCCGCGACAGGCTCGGCCGCCTCTACACCTATTTCAGCGGGCCTGAGGTGCATGGATTGCTGGACAAGGCCGGGTTCTCCGTCGTCGCAAGCCAGACGGAGCCGTCGGCAGGCAATGACGGGGCGGCGGTCACGTCCTTGCACGTCTTCGCCCACCGGTCCTGAATGCGCCAGTCCTCGATGCATCGGTCCTGAGAATGCCGGAGCTCTTCGCCTATACGGATGGCGCCTGCAGCGGCAATCCGGGGCCGGGCGGCTGGGGCGTCGTGCTGCAGGCGATGGAGGGGCCCAGGCTCGTCAAGGAGCGCGAGCTCTCGGGCGGAGAGCTCATGACCACCAACAACCGAATGGAGCTGATGGCCGCCATCGCCGCGCTCGAGGCGCTGGAGCGTCCCGCCGCGGTCACGGTCGTCACCGACTCGATCTATCTGCGCGACGGCGTGACCAAATGGATCCATGGCTGGAAACGCAACGGCTGGAAGACCGCGAACAAGAAGCCGGTCAAGAACGCCGAGCTCTGGCAGCGCCTCGACGCGGCGCAGTCGCGCCACCGCGTCAGCTGGAGCTGGGTGCGCGGCCACGCCGGGCACGAACAGAACGAACACGCCGACCGCCTGGCCCGGACGGCCATTGAGGCACTGGTTGTAGGTGTGGCTCAACCCAAATGCACCTAAAGTTTAACCCATAAATTCGCGCCAGGCTCGGCGCCGCCATCTTCGCGAGGCGACGCAGAAGATCGAGGCGCTGGTCATCGAGATGGAGGGCGCGGAGCCCGAGGAGTAGGAGGCGCCGGTTACGGCGGCGGCCGAGTGAGTGAGTTGCTTCCGGATTGCTGGACGACGGCGACGGACGACTCCTGAACCGGGCGCAATGATTGATGGTCCCGTACGGCAGCACTTTGAAGACCAGGCGTTACGCGGCTGAGGGCCAGGGGTTAGCTGGAGCAACAAATTGAGACGCTTTAAGGAGCGACCGGCTGAGCCACGCGGCACGGCACAGCCGGGCTCAGAATGATGGTCACCCCGTTCCAGAATGAGCTCCCGCCAGACGTGTTCGGCGCCTCCGACAAGAGCAGAGCCACTTCGCGAAAGTTATCGCTCGAGTTTGGTTCGCTTATCGGGGAGGCGGACGTACCCATGTCCGAAGACGGCAGCAGAGCGCGAGGCTTTCTGCGCGCAGGTGATTTCACTCGTCGCTTTTTCGAGGCTTCTGGTGCCGACGTTGGTGACCTCATCATCTTTGACGAACTTTCACCGTACAATTTCCAGCTTTCGGTGGAGAAGCCTGACGGCCGAATTGTTGATGGAGGGAAAGCGGGGACAGAGGCCCAGCGGATCAAACGCTGGGCTTTGCGTGAAACGCGGCCAGATCAGCAACGTTTCCGGCAGGCGATTGCAACCCGCGATGGATTGAAGTGTTCGATTACCGGTTGCCGGGCGGACGCCGTTCTCGATGCTGCCCATCTTCATGCGCGAGCCGACGGCGGATCGGACGATCCAGCAAACGGCATCATTGTTCGTAGTGATGTCCACCGACTGCTTGACGCTGGCCTCATTCAAATCGATCCTGAAACGCGATCAGTGTCTGTTTCAGAAGAACTTGAGGATCATGATTACCTGCGGCTTCAGGGAATCAAGGTTCAGACGAGTGTTCTTCAGCAGCCGTTCGCGATGGCTCCGCGAGAGGTCCGCCGTCCGGATCGCCACGACGCCGCGCTCCTGTAGCTTGCTCAGGGTTTCGAGAGACTCGGCGAGTTTTTCCTGCGGCGTTGCCATGGCCTTCGCGGTTTCATTAGGGTTTTGCGCTGCGCTCTCATTAGGTTTTCGCGCCGCGCACACGTTAGGTTATTATGTTGATCACTTTTAGGTTATTGTGTCGAGCGGAGATTAGGTTCTGGTGCGCGGCGGTGTGTGCCATGCAAGGGGCAACCCTTGCCCGTGATCCAGCGGCGGAACGCTGGCGCGTATCCAATCCGCGCAGGGTTGGTCAGGGGTCCAGAGGGCTCGAAGGCTCTTTGGTCGTCTCCATGGGCGAAACCATGGTGCGGTCCAGGCTGCATAAGCCGGTCGATGGGGTCCACCCGCCCGACCTATGCGGGGTACATCGAGGCACCGAAGTGGGGCATGACCCTCTGCAAGGGCCATCACGAGCCGCTTATAAGCTTCGAGACACACCACCGGATTCTGGCAGAACTGGCGGACGGCCTGCGTCCGGCGGCGCGCAAGGATATCAATGAGGATTTCCCGCTGCGCGGTTTCGTGCTGTGCGATGACTGCGGCAAGCCGACGACAGCCTGCTGGTCGCAGGGCTGCCGTAAGGCATACGCCTATTATCTCTGTCGGACACACGCGGCTGTGAGGGTTCACCGGAAGTCGATCCCGCGCGTCCCGCATCGAGGACGGCTTTGCCGAAACTCCTGAAGAGCCTGCAACCTTCACGGGCAGTCTCCTCCGAAGCTGGCTAAGGCGATGTTCAAGGACGCGTGGGATATGCGGCTCGCTCGAAGCGCACTATGCAAGGAGTGTTGTCGCCCGCCAGCTCAAGGATGTGGAGAAGCAGATCGAAGCCCCTGTTGGACAGGATCATCGACGCATCTTAGCCCTTCGGTCGTCAGTGCTTATGAAAGGCCGCATCGCAAAGCTGGAGCGCGAGAAGATCGTACTCAGCGAGCGCGCCGGAACTTTAGTCCTGCTGAAGGGCAGGTTTGAAGAATTTATCGAACTATCGCTAGAGTTTCTGGCAAGGCCTTGGAATATATACGAAAATGGAGACATGTCCCTGAAGCAGACAGTGCTGAGACTGGCATTTTCAGAGCCCCTGCGATACTCCTGGAAAAGCGGCTATCGAACTATCGAAACTGCCTTTCCTTTCAAGGTGTTAGCAGGATTTCAACAGTTCAAAAAGCGAGATAGTGCCCGGAGAGAGACTCTGAACTCTCACGCTGTTGCCAGCGGCGGATTTTGAGTCCGCTGCGTCTACCGTTCCGCCATCCGGGCAGGCGGCGGCACTCTAGGGACGGCAGACTGGCTGTCAACGGGCATGCCTGCGCAGCACCTGCCTGAACCGCCCGTGTGTGGATGCCCCCTTCGATGCAAGCGGTTTTTGGCGGTTGAGGACGTGCGGTCAGGTGCGGTCGTGTGTCCGGCCTCGTGATGCGGCCGTCGATTTGCCGCGGGCCTGTATGGAGATGTGCGGGTCGCGTCCCTATCGGGTTTGCGTGCTCTGCGGCGCGCGGCGCGGTACAGGTTCCTGCGACCCCGTCTCATCGACCGATGTCCCTTACCCCTCCTTCGACCTGCTCACATCGCCGGCGCACCCGCCCCCCGCCGGGTCAGGCGGCGACGGGATCTCTGTAGGTCTCTTCGCGAACCGTCAGCGCCCAGACGGTCCGCGCCATCTTGTCGGCGAGCGCGACGACGACGACCATGCGGGGCTTGCGCGCCATCATGCGGGCGAGCCACGAGCCCTTCGGCGGTCCCTTCCGAGCCGCCCACGTGACGACCGCCGAGGCGCCGATGATCAGCAGGCGCCGGATGTCGCGCTGCCCCATCTTCGAGGTGCTGCCGAGCCGGGTCTTGCCGCCGGTCGAGTTCTGTCTCGGCGTCAGGCCGACCCAGGCGGCGAAGTCGCGCCCGCTGCGGAACGTGGTCATGGACGGGCAGAACGCCTGCACCGCGGTCGCGCAGATTGCGCCGACACCGGGGATTGTCATCAGTCGCGCGATCTGCGCGTCCTTCGGCGCCCTTCGCCTGATGTCCTTCTCGAGGGCGCCGATCTTCGCGCCGAGCGCGGCGATCTGGTCGAGCAGGAGCTGGGCGAGATCGCGCACCGTCTCCGGCAGCAGGACCGTCTCGTCGCCGACGGCCTGCGCCAGCCGATCAATGCGCGCGGGACCTTGGGGCGCGACGACGCCATGCTCGGCGAGATGCCCCCTGAGCGCGTTGATCGACTGGGTTCGCTGACGCACCAGAAGGTCCCGCGTCCGGAACAGCATTCCCTGGCCCTGTTGGTCTGCCGTCTTGACCTCCACGAAGCGCATGGTCGGGCGCGACGCGGCTTCGGCGATGGCCTCTGCGTCGGCGGCGTCGTTCTTCTGTCGTTTCACGAAGGGCTTTACGTAGATCGGCGGCACGAGCTTCACCTCATGGCCGAGCGCCGCGATCTCCCGGCCCCAGTGATGAGCGCTCGCGCAGGCCTCATGGCGACGAGCGCCGACGGCTGCGCGGCGAGAAACGACAGAACCATGTCCCGCGGAAGCTTTTTGCGGAACACGATTGCGTCGTCCGCGGCCGCGCCGTGCAACTGGAACGTAGACTTGGCGAGATCGATGCCGATGATGGTAGCTTGCGCCATGGATACCTCCTCCTCCAGGTGATCGTCAGCACAACCACCGTGGTACATCGCGATGCCGCCGGGCGGGGGCATCCACTCCATCGGGTTTGCCGGCGGCTCCGAACCTTGAGAAGGTGGAGCCATGACAACGACATCGAACCGATATTCGCCGGAGGTGCGCGCCCGCGCGGTGCGCATGGTTGTGGATCACCAGGCGGACTACGCCTCGGAGTGGGCCGCCATGCAATCGATAGCACCGAAGTTCGGGTGCGCGGCCGAGACGTTGCGCAAATGGGTGCGGCGCGAGGAACGTGACACGGGTCTGGCCGAGATGGGCGCACCGTACGCCCGGCGCCCACGCCATCCTCGTCCTCGACGGAGCTGGCTGGCATGGGGCGCATGGCTAATCGGCCCGGTAACCTCTCACTGCTCACGCTGCTGCCCCATGCCCCGGAGCTCAACCCGATCCAGAATGTCTGGGCCTACCTCCGGAGCAACAAACTCGCCATCACCGTCTTCGACAGCTACGACGCCATTGTCACCAAGCGTGCGAGGCATGGAACTTCTTCGCGCAAGACCCCTCAGCCATCAAATCCACCACCTCACGAAGCTGGTAGCGGTCAGCAAATAGGGCCGTCCGTATGAAGTTATGTGGTGCAGGGCGGTCGCACCGGTCGCGTAGAGCACTGAACGGGCGGCATTTCCTCAACCAGTCGCTCCGCGACTTCGCATAATCATGCGCTCGGCATAATTGCGGAAGTCCACCGGCCGGGTGGCCACGACGATGCGGACGGCCTGGCCGGGAACGATCACGTCGCCCCGCGCAGCGCCGCGGCGATCTCGGCGATGCGCCCGGCGCTCGTCCCGGCCGGCAGGCGCACCGTCACGCCCGCGACGACGATCTCGATGCCCCCGTCCGGCTCCGGCGGCGCACCGGCAGCGCCTCCTCGACGGGCGGCGGCGCCGCCGAAGGGACCTCCAACTCGAGCATGGCGAACGCAGGCACATCCTCCGCCGGCAGCGCCAGCTCCCCGCGCCGCGCCCGGCCGCGCCATTCGGACAGGTGATGCGGCGAGAGCGCGTGACGCGCCGCCACTTCGTTCACCGTAACGCCGGCAACCAGCGTCTCGGCAACGATCCGCCCCTTGACCTCGTCAGGCCAACGCCGCCGGCCCGTCGGCCCCGCCAGAACCTCCATCCGGCAGCCGGACTCCATCCGGCGCTCCCTTTGAACTCCCAAGGCGATCCTCCCGTCTGAACATGACGGCCATGGATCGCAGCTCAGCCGGTCCCGCAGAAGACGGGGGCTGCGTACCGCTTACGCTGCATCAAGTACATCAACCGCTTGGCCGAGGCCGGATTCGAGCCTTCGGTCGGCAGCGTCGGCGACAGCTACGACAATGC
>CAWGJU010000014.1:0-344695 GCA_963822985.1 uncultured Alphaproteobacteria bacterium
GACCCAAACCGGTCATCCCGCCCACATTGGCGAACTACGTCCAGCGCGCCGGCCGGGCTGACGGTCAGCCCCGGCATGGGCGCGCGCAGCCCGCGCATACGGGTCTATGACGTTGCCGTCGGCCGCGCCAACTCGGCCAGGCTGGCGCCAGCGGTCTATACAGGCTCCGAGGGGCTGTCAGTCGCCGTGCTGGACGCTCGCTCCAGTGGTGGACAGGCCGGCGCCAGCGCGTGCATCGAGAACCATTTCAGGTTTCCAACCGGAAGCTCCGGCCGGCCCTGGTGGGGCGTGCGTACCTCCATGCGCAGAAGTTCGGCTCTGAGATGTTGATCCCGTCCGAGGTGCGGCGGCTGGACTCGAGCGCGGCGACGGCGTCGCGGCGCTTGAGCTGTCCGACGATCTCCGGTGGTGCTGGCACGCCTGTTGTCGTCGGCAGCGGCGCCCGTTGTCGGCGGCCGGGCTCGTGCCCGCATGATCCGAAACAGCACACAACACGAGCGACTTCCGCCCGAAAGAGCCACGCTCCCCGCACGCCCGGAGCGCCCGCATCGGCATGATCGCGATCGCAATGACGCATTCAGGATGATGCCGAGTTGCCAGGAGATCGAGGTCTTTCTATGATCGCAGCTCGCGTCTCAGCGCCGCGACATCTGGGCCGGCGATGCCGTGACCGGCGCCGGCGGCAACATTGGCCGTGCACCGCGCGCCCAGCGAGCGGAAGACATTCTCGGTTTCGTGGAAGCGGCGGAGCGGGATGTGTGGGTCGCGCGCATGGCAGCCTATGTAGATCGGAAGTCCGGTCAGCTCCGCAGCGTAGTCGAAGCGCTTGGGGGCGAAGCCGTAGAGGTCATCGTCTGCTTCCCCGCCGTCATCTGCCGTCCCGATCAATCCCGCCGAGAGGCCGAAGACGTGTCGAAAGCGCCGGCCTGAGCGCGCCGCGTATTCGAGCGCGAGGCAGCCGCCCTGGCTGAAGCCCAGCAGCACGATCCGATCATCGGCAAAGCCTTCGTCGGCAGCGGCGTCCACCGCCCGGGCGACTGCGTTCAGCGCCGAGTCGAGCCAGGGTTCCAGTTGTGCCATGGGTGCGAGAAAGCTGACGGGCCACCACGATCGGCCCGCGGCTTCGGGCGCGAAGAGCGTCGCGTCGATCAGGCCGAGCTCGGCGGCGAGGGGCAGGATGCCGTCCGCTCCAGCGCCGCGCCCATGCAGCATGATCAGAGCGAGCCTGCCCCGGGCCGGCCCGGCGCGGCGGATAGCGCCCCGGCCATGCGGATCGTCGGTCATCTTTCCGTGCCGATCGGGGGCAGGCGGAGCGGCGGCAGCATGCGCTCGATGCGCTCGCGCATCGCCTCGTAGCGCGGCGGCAGCTTCAGCGCCTGGCCCAGCGTCTCGACCGGCTCGTCGACGGCGAATCCCGGCGGGTCGGTGGCGATCTCGAAGAGCACGCCGCCCGGTTCGCGAAAGTAGATGGCGTTGAAGTACTGCCGGTCGATCACCGGCGTCACGTCCAAACCTGCGGCCAGCAGCCGCTCGCGCCAGCCGCGCTGCTCGTCATCGTCGCGGGCACGGAAGGCGATGTGGTGGATCGTGCCTGCCCCCTGGCGCCCGAGCGAAGGGGCGTCGTCGCGCTTGAGGTCGACGACCGCGCCGCGCGGGCCGTCCGGAGAATTGCCTTGGGCCGCGAGCCGCAGCCGCGAGCCGCGCCCGCTCGAACTCCTCGCCGACCTGGGCGTAGCCGAAATGGTCGGTCAGCAGGCGCGCGGTCGGTGCCGGGTCGGCCAGCCAGAGCGTGACGCCGAGAAAGCCGTCGAGCGGCGACTGGCGGGCGTCGTCGCGTTCGGCGATCTCTACGGCCAGGCCGTCCGGATCATGGAGCGTGATGACCCGGCCGCCGAACCGATCGACGGGCCCATCGAAGTCGACCGCGTCGAGCGCCAGACGGTCCATCCATCCGTCGAAATCCGCGGGCGAGGCGGCATAGGCGACCGCGTCGGCCATGCCCGCCCCGGCGCGCCCGGGACCGGCATCGACGAAGGGGAAGGAGGTCATGATGGTGCCGGGCTTGCCCGTCCGGTCGCCGTAATAAAGGTGGTAGGTGCCCGGATCGTCGAAATTCACCGTCCGCTTGACCAGGCGCTGTTTGAGCGTGCCGGTGTAGAAATCGACATTCGCCTGCGGCGGCCCCGCGATTGCCGTCACGTGGTGCAGGCCGGGGATCGATGTCATTTCGTGCTCCGTCAGAAAGTCCGCCCGCCGACGGCGCGGCGCGGCTTGCCGGGTCCTTCCGGCAGCGGGATGAACTCCTCCTCGTCGCCCGGCACGGTGTCGAAGCGGCCGCGTGCCCATTCCTCCTTGGCCTGCTCGATCCGCTCGGGGCGCGAGGAGACGAAGTTCCACCAGATATAGCGCGGCCCCTCCATAGGCTCGCCGCCATAGAGCATCAGGCGCGCGTCGTCCTCGGCCGCGACGGTGACGTGCGCGCCGGCGCGCAGCACCAGCAGGCGGCCTGCCTCGTGGCGCGCGCCGTCGATCTCGACGGTGCCGGAGAGCAGGTAGAGCGCCCGCTCCTCGTGGCTGGGCTCGACTTCGAAGCGGCCGCCGGCGGCGAGGCCGATATCGGCGTAGAGCGTCTCGGATGCCGTCGCGAGCGGCGAGCGGAGGCCGTGCATCTGGCCCGCGATCAGCCGCAGCGACAGGGGCCCGTCCTCGAGCCGGGGCATCTCGGCCTCCGAGTGGTGCATGAAGACCGGGTCGGTCTCCTCGACCTCGGCCGGCAAAGCCACCCAGGTCTGCATGCCAAAGAGACGCTGGCCGCGCGCCTTCAGCTCGGGTGCGGTGCGCTCGGAGTGTACGATACCGCGGCCGGCGCGCATCCAGTTGACCGCGCCCGGCCGGATCGCCTGTTCGGTGCCGAGGCTGTCGCGGTGGTATATCTCGCCCTCGAGCAAGTAGGTGACGGTGGCGAGGTTGATGTGCGGATGCGGCCGCACGTCGATGCCCTGATCAGTCAGGAACTCGGCCGGGCCCATCTGGTCGACGAAGATGAAGGGACCGACCATCTGGCGCTGCGCGGCCGGCAGGACGCGCCGCACCTCCATCTCGCCCAGATCGACGGCGCGCGGCACGATGATCGTCTCGATCGCCTCGACCGATGGGCGATCACCCGGAACCGGGTCGGGGCATGGTCTCCAGCTCATTTGTCCTCCTGTCTCTCGGCTCGAGCATCGCCGCCGCCGGTCAGGGCGGCAGGAAGTGGCTCACCTGCGGCGGCGTCTCGCCGGCATGGATTGCGGCGAGACGCTCCTGCAGCGCCCGGTCCTCGCCCGAGACGCGCTCGTGGTGGCGCAGATGCTGCGCCCAGCTCTGCTCGAACCAGGTCTCGACGAAGGTGTCGGGCTCGGCCGCGTCCCGCATCAGCGACCAAGCATAGCCGCCGCCGCGCCGCCGGGAAGCGCGAAGCGCGCGCATCAGGCCCGCGAACTCTTCGGCGCGCGTGGCGGGCACGCGATAGCTCACCTGCACCATCACCGGCCCGCGCGCGTGCTCGGGCGCCGCGGCGGTCACCGGGGCCGGCCAGTGCATCGAGGGCGCGAGTTCCATCTCGGCGCCCTGGTTCAGCCGGAAGCGCCGCACGAGCGGCACTGCGAGCGCCGCGCCGGCCGCCGCAATCAGCAGGGCGGCCGGGATCGACAGGTTGGCCGCGAGCTGGCCCCAGACCAGGCTGCCAGCCGCCATCGAGCCGAAGAAGACCATGAGGAAAACCGACAGCCCGCGCGCGCGCACCCAGTCGGGCAGCGCCGTCTGCGCCGACACGTTGAGGCTCGAGAGGACCGCGATCCAGGAGAGCCCCGCCAGCAGCGAGGCCGCCGCCGCGACCGCCGGCTCGGCCAGGCCGGCAAAGGCCGCCATCGCCGCGGCGGTGCCGAGCGTGCCGGCGGCGACCGTCCGGTCGGGGCCGAGCCGACGGCGGAACGCCGGCAGCACCAGCGCGCCCACGACGGCGCCCAGGCCGACGCAGCCGAGCAGCACGCCGTAGAGCGTCGGTCCGCCGGACAGGATCTTGCGCACCACCAGCGGCAGCATGGCCCAATAGGCGCTGGCGAACAGGAAGAACGCCGCCGCCCGGACCAGCGTATCGAGCAGCGGCCGGCTGTTAAGCGCATAGCGCACGCCGCCGACGATCGCCGCGCCGATGTGCTCGGGCGGCAGCGCTGTCGCGGACCCGGCCGGCGGCCGCCACCACCAGAGCGCCAGCACGATGCAGACCGTGCTGACCGCGTTGACGGCGAAGGGCGCGGCCAGCCCGATTGTGACGATCAGCGTGCCCGCCAGCGCCGGGCCGATGGCGCGGCTGATGTTGATGCCCATCGAATTCAGCGCGATGGCACCCTGCAGCTCGGCGCGCGGCACCAGCTGCGGCACGATCGCCTGCCAGGCCGGCGCGATGAAGGCCGCGCCGGTGCCGAAGGCGAAGGTGAAGACCAGCAGCAGCGCCGGCGTCATCAGCCCCGCCGCGACCAGCGCGGCGAGCAGCGCCGCCCCGACCGCCAGCCCTGCGTTGACGACCATCAGCAGCCGCCGCCGGTCCATGATGTCGGCCAGCGCACCGGCGACGAGAGCGAAGAGGAAGATCGGCAGCGTCGTCGCCGCCTGCACCGCCGCGACGATCAGCGGCGAGGGCGAGAGCTCGGTCATTAGCCAGCCGGCGCCGACATCGCCCATCCAGGTGCCGACGTTCGAGATCACGGTGGCCGCCCAGAGCACGGCGAAGGCCGCGTGCCCGAAGGGTGCCCAGGCCGAGGCCGGCTGCCGCTCGCTCGCCGCCGCCATGGTCATTGACCGGCCTCCGCTCGATGGTGCGAGATGACCGTGACGGAGAGCCCCGGCACGAGCGCCCCGTCCGGGTTCGGCACCTCGGCCCAGGTGGTCAGCGTGCCCGTTGACAGGTCGACCGTCGCGCTGTCGAAGCGCGGTTGCCCGGGGTGGCCATAGACCTCGCCGCCGGGCAGGACGAGCTCGACCGTCATCTGCGCGAACATCTCGGCCACGCTGCCGCCACCGCTGGCGGCCAGCGCCGCCGACCGCACCTCGGGCGGAACGCCATAGGCAACGAGCACCGGGTCCGTCTGGACGATCTCGGCCATTGCCGTGCCGGCCTCGGCCTCGACGAACGCGCCGCGCGCGACCAGCGGCCAGCCGATCCGGCCGGCGATCGGCGCTATGATCACCGTCCTGTCGAGCGCCAGCTCGGCCGCAGCGAGATCCGCCTTGGCCGCGCGCAGCCGCGCCTCGGCGACGCGCCGGTCCACCTCGGCCTCGAAGGCGCGCACGCGCGAGCCGGTGCCGCCGCCCAGCAGGGCTTTCTCGCGGTTTGCGGCATCGGCCGCGAGATCGAGATGGGCCTCGGCCTCCTCGACCTCGGCGCGCGCGGCGTCGGCGGCGATCTCGAACTCCTTGGGGTCGATGCGGAACAGCGGGTCGCCGGCGGCGACCGTCGTGCCCGGCGTGAACAGCACCGCCTCGACGATGCCGTTCAGATGCGAGGCGATGGTCACCTTCTGCATGGGCTGAACGGTGCCGTGGAACTCGAAGGACAGGCGATCGCCGGCGACGGCCCGTGCCGGTCCGGGCGAGAACGCCATTGCTCCGGCGACCAGCGAAGCGGCCGTCCCAGCCTGGATCCAGCGGAGTGCCACCGCCGCGCCCACTACACGGCCCAGCACGAGCAACCGAGCGCTCCCCAGAAGGCCCGCAGATCGGCCACCGGGATCGGACTCGCCCATGCGATGCGGTGCTCGTGGCCGTGCAGACCGCAGGCATCGGCGCAGCCGTCGTGGCAGCTTCTGGCGTGCTGCACCTGCCGCAAGGGATCGGCGGCCGCGCGGGCGCCAGGCGTCGGCTTGGCTCGGACGGGCGACCAGTCGGGCGAGGCGGGCGGCAGCGGCGGGGCGAGGCTGTCGAATTCGTCGGCGCCATGCACGATGCGCCCGGAAAGCATCGTCAGCACGCTGCGGATGCCCCGGATCTCGTCCGGCGGCACGGCCATGAAGTCGGCCGAAAGCACCGCGAGGTCGGCGTACATGCCGGGCGAGAGCGTTCCCTTGAGGTCCTGCTCGCCCGAGAACCAGGCCGAGCCCGCCGTCCAGAGCCGCAGCGCCTGCTCGCGCGAGAGCACGTTGCCCTCGTCATAGAGCGGCAGCCCGCCCAGCGTCTGCCCGGTCGTCAGCCAGTACAGCGCCGACCCAGGGGTCGTAGGAGGCGACGCGCGTCGCGTCCGTGCCGGCGCCGACGGGCAGACCCTGGCGCAGCATCTCGGCGATCGGCGGGGTGGCGCGGGCGGCCTCGGCGCCGTATCGGGCGACGAAGTATTCGCCCTGGAAAGCCATTCGGTGCTGGATGGCGATGCCGCCGCCGAGCGCCGCGATGCGCTCGATGTTGCGCGAGCTGACCGTCTCGGCGTGGTCGATGATGAAGCGGGTCTCGAAGGGCTGGCGCCCGTTCACCCGCTCGAACACCGTCAGGAAGCGGTCGATCGACTCGTCATAGGTGGCGTGGATGCGGAACGGCCAGCGGTTCTCGGCCAGCAGCTCGACGATCGGCTCGAGCTCGGCCTCCATCACGGGCGCGAGGTCCGGGCGCGGCTCCAGGAAGTTCTCGAAATCGGCGGCCGACCAGGTCAGGTTCTCGCCGGCGCCGTTCATCCGCAGCATGTCCGTGCCGGCGCCGGGCTCGGTCATGGCGACCCAGCGCTCGTAGTCCTGGAGCTCCGAGCCGCGCCTTCTGGGCGAAGAGGTTGTAGGCGATCCGAACGGTCAGCTCGCCCGCATCGTGCAGCCGTTGGACGACCGCATAGTCCTCGGGATAGGCTTGGCCGCCGCCGCCCGCATCGATGACGCTCGTGATGCCCAGCCGATTCAGCTCGCGCATAAAGTGGCGCGTCGAATTGACCTGATCCTCGATGGGCAGCTTCGGCCCTTGCGCGAGCGTCGAGTAGAGTATCAGGGCCGACGGCTTGGCGATCAGCATGCCGGTCGGCTGTCCGCGCGCGTCCTTCTCGATGATGCCGCCGGGCGGGTTCGGCGTGGCCGGGCCGATGCCCAGGACGGCGAGCGCCGCCCGGTTCAGGAGCGCGCGCCCATAGAGGTGCAGGATGAAGACCGGCGCGTCGGGCGCGGCGGCATTGATCTCGTCGAGCGTCGGCATGCGCCGTTCGGCGAACTGGAACTCGGACCAGCCGCCGACGACCCGCACCCACTGCGGAGCGGGCGTGCGCTCCGCCTGCCGCTTCAGCATGGCGAGTGCGTCGGCGAGCGATGGCACGCCCTCCCAGCGCAGCTCCATGTTGAAGTTCAGCCCGCCGCGGATCAGGTGCGTGTGGCTGTCGTTCAGCCCAGGGATCACGCGCCGCCCGCCGGCGTCGATCACCACAGCCGCCTCGCCTGCGGCGGCCCGGACCTGGCGCTCGCCGCCGGTCGCCAGCACGCGGCCGTCGCGGACGGCGATCGCCTCCGCCTCGGGCCGGGCGGGGTCGAGCGTCGTGATGGCGGCATTCCTGATGATCGTCGACATCTCTTCCTCTTTGGCTCCCTGCGCCCGCGCAAGGCGGCCCGCCGCGAACGCGCCACCGAGCACGCCCAGCGCCCCGCGCCGGGTGATGTCGTCCGGCATCACGACGCCTCTGGGTCGTGCGGCCGCAACGCCTGCGCAGGTCCCGGAAGCTGCCCCAGCACATGCTCGCCGCAGGACGTGGCGAACCATTCGCGGGTCACCGGCGCGCCGCAGGCGAGCCGCTTGGCGATGGGCACGACCTGCTCGCCGAGGAGGATGCCCAGCAGCCCGACCAGCGCCACCACGGGCGGCGCCGGCGAGCGGACGCCGAGAAGAGCATAGATCGCGCCGACGAGCATCCCGACGCCCAACGCGAGAAGGTACGGCCGTCCGTCCGTCATGATCATCTCCGCATCGTGGCGCCGCGAACCCGCGCGCCGGGCCGAGAAGGCGTCGGTCATGGCTGACCGAAGAAGGCCGCCAGCCTCGGCACGACCTGGTCCGGTGCCTCGTCCATCAGCCAGTGGCCGACAGCCGGGACAACGACTCCCTCGACGTCGTCGGCCACGAGCCGCGCCTGAGTGATCAGGAATTCGCCCGACGCCTTCTCGCCGGTAAGCACCAGCATCGGCATCGTCAGCCTGGTTCGGGCGAGGACGGCAAAGTCGGCCGCATCGCGCTCGAAGGCCCGGAAGGCCTCGAACCCCGCCCGCATCGCATCCGGCTGAGCATAGGCCGCCGCATAGAATACACGGTCATCCTCGGACACGGATCGGCCCGGTTCGGCGGCGAAATCGTTCCAGAAATGCTCGAGGTAGATGCGCTCTCGTCCTTGGACCAGCGCCAGCGCCGTCGGGCCGTGGAAGTGGAAGTGCCAGAGATCCCGCAGCAGCCAGACATGGGTCCAGTCGCCGATCCCGGGCAGAAAGGCATCCATCAGCGCGATGCGCTCGACCTCGTCGGGATGATGGGCGGCGTAGGCGTAGGCGACCATCAGCCCGATATCATGGCCGACGACAGCGACCCGATCATAGCCGAGCCCTGCCACGAGGGCATGAATGTCCTCGGCCATCGTCACCTTGTCGTAGCCGGCCGGCGGCTTGTCGGTCTCCCCGAAGCCGCGCAGATCCACCGCGATCACGGTGTGCGACCCCGCAAGCGCCCGGATCAGCGGTCGCCACATGTGGCTGGTCTGGGCATAGCCGTGCAGCAGAAGCAGAGGATCGCCGCTGCCGGCGAACAGATAGTGCATCCGGATGCCGTTCGCCTCGGCGAACCGGCTCTCGATCACCGGAGCAGGTTGCCCGGGCGTTTCGATTGTCGAGCCGAGTTGAGTCGGGGCCGGAGAGACCATGGCGCATTCCTTGTGGGCAGCAGGCGCTTCAGTGGGTCGGTTGCCGATCACGCCGCATCGGCTGATGGGGTCGGCACGCTCGTCACTCGGCCGCGATTGGAGCCGCTACGGGGGCGAGCCGGGCCCCGTGGCTGACCCGCTCTGGCGCCTTGTGGACCATGGTGTAGGCGTAGTCGACGCCCATGCCATAGGCGCCCGAATGCTCCGTCACGATGGCGATCACCGCGTCATAGGTCTCGCGCCGCGCCCAGTCGCGCTGCCATTCCAGCATCACCTGCTGCCAGGTCATCGGCACGACGCCCGCCTGGATCATGCGCTGCATGGCGTAGTCGTGCGCTTCCTTCGAGGTGCCGCCCGAGGCGTCCGCCACCATGAAGATCTCGTAGCCGCCCTCGGCCATGGCCGAGAAGGCGAAGGTGTTGTTGCAGACCTCGGTCCAGAGGCCCGAGACGACAACGTTCTTGCGCCCATTCCTGGCCAGCGCGTCGCGCACCTTCTGGTCGTCCCAGGAGTTCATCGAGGTGCGCTCGAGCAGCGGCGCGTCAGGAAAGACTGCCAGGAGTTCCGGATAGGCGTGGCCCGAAAAGCTCTCGGTCTCGACCGTCGTGATCGTCGTCGGGATGCCGAAGACCTTGGCCGCCTTGGCCAGCGCCACCGTGTTGTTCTTCAGCACCTGGCGGTCGATCGACTGCACGCCGAAAGCCATTTGCGGCTGATGGTCGATGAAGATGAGCTGGCAATTGTGCGGTGTCAGAAGCTCGGGCTGCGTGGTCATCGGCGATGCTCCTCGGTTCTCGATCGGTTCGGGCCGATTCAGGCCCGTCCCGGCCGATTGTCACGATTGCCGGCCGCGGCGGAATCATACGATGGTGTGGGGACCGGCCGGCGGGCGCCGCGACGGAAAGATGCTGAGGAAGCCGCGCGCGCGGCGTATCCTCGGGCCATGTTTGAATCGGGTCTCGTCCATGTCGTCGACGACGATGCGCCCGTCCGCGCCGGGCTCGAAAGCCTCCTGCGCTCGGCCGGGATCGACGTGCGCAGCCATGCCTCCGCCGATGCCTTCCTCGCGGCCGAGAGGCCGGACGTGCCCGGCTGCCTTGTCCTCGACGTGAACCTGCCCGGCCTCGGCGGGATGGAGTTCCAGGCGCGCTTGACCGAGCTCGGCATCCAGATCCCGATCGTCATGATCACGGGCTTCGGCGACATCCCGATGTCGGTCCGCGCCATGAAGGCCGGCGCCGTCGACTTCCTGCCGAAGCCGTTTGACGACCAGGACCTGCTCGACGCCCTCACCCTCGCCATCGAGCGCGACAGGGCGCAGCGCGGCGCGGCGGCGCGCCTCGCCGGCCTGCGCGCCCGCCACGACTTGCTGACGCCGCGCGAACGGCAGGTCATGGCGCTGGTCACCGCGGGACTGATGAACAAGCAGGTCGCGGGCGAGCTGTCCTTGAGCGAGATCACCGTCAAGATCCACCGCGGCCAGGCCATGCGCAAGATGCAGGCGCGGACTCTGCCCGACCTGGTGCGCATGGCCCGGGATCTCGGGATCGGCGGCTGACGGCTCATACGCTCTCCGCCTGATCCGTTCGAAACGTCGCCTCGAGGCCGCTCAGCCAAATCCGAGCTCATGCAGCGGAGGTTGTCTGGTGTCAAAACAGGACAGTAAGAAGGATCTCTTTTGCGGAGTGTGCACGCGTGCAAGCCTGTTTTGGAGGCGCTGGGATTGAGGCAGAGGCGCCTTGTCGGGTGGCCCTGTCTCATCGCCGCATCGATCTCCCGGGGCCTGTATCATATCACACCAGCGTATGATGGCGCATGCGGCGGCGTGCCCTGATGCTCCTCCGGATTATTCGGATCGGAGCACGCCATTCCCATGCCGCCGCTCGTCGCCGTCATCGACGATGACAGGGCCGTCGCGGAGGCAGTCTGCTCGCTCGTCCGCAGCCTCGGCCTGCGGGCCACGGCCCATCTGTCGGCCGAAGCGTTCCTCGCGGCGGCCGATCTCGAGCTCGTCTCCTGCGTCGTGACGGATCTGTCGATGCCGGGCATGGGCGGCATCGGCCTCAAGCGCGTCGTAGACGCGCGCAGGCCCGGCCTGCCGGTCGTCATGATGACCGGGCGCTCGGAGCCGGCGCTGCTCGCGTCCGCCGCTGCCGTCTGCCCTGAGGCGCTGCTCAGAAAGCCGGTCGATGCCGCCGAGCTCTGCGCCTGCATCCTCAAGGCAATCGAGCGCTGTCCGCCCCGCTGCTGATCGCCGGCAAGCCTATGCCGGAGCTTGCATCGCCCTGTCATCGGTATCGGACGGCGCCGGATCGTCGGCACGCGCGGGCAGACGAATCTCGAACACCGTTCCCCGAACGTCGCCCGGTCGCATCTCGAGCGCACCGCCATGCGCCAGCACGGCGGCGCGCGCGATCATCAGGCCGAGGCCGATGCCGCCGCTCTTGGTGGTAAAGAAAGGCTCGAAGATCCTCTCCGCATCGGCCGGCGGAATGCCGGCGCCTGTGTCCTCGACACCGACCAGCACGATATCGCCGTCGCGCGCCGCCGTTCTGACGGTCAGCACGCGCGGCCCCGGAAGCGTCCGCATGGCGTCGATCCCGTTGACGAGCAGGTTCGCCAGCGCCGGCCGAAGCTGGCTGGCGTCGCCGGCGACGGTCGGCAAATGGTCGGCCAGCTCGGCACGGATCGCGACGCCCGCGGTCCGCGCCTCTTCGCGGATGGCCGCGAGGCTCTCCCGCGCAAGCCCGTTCATGTCGATGGGCGTGCGCCGGCGCACGCCGCTGCGCAGCAGCGACCGTATGCCATCGATCACGTCCGCGGCGCGATGCCCCTCCGAGGTGACGCGGTCGAGGGCGGCCAGCGCCTCCCCGAGTTCAGGCTGCGAGCGATCGAGCCAGCGGCGCGCCGCCCCGGCATTGGCGATGATGCTCGCCAGCGGCTGGTTCACCTCGTGCGCGATGGCGCCGACCAGCGCCTGCATGCTGGCGAGCCGCGCCTCGCGCAGCCGTCGCTCGGTCCTGGCCGCGCGCAGCAGGCGGTCATAGACCGCCACGGTCTCGAAGGTCAGGATCACCAGAACGATGCTCGACGAGGCGAGGCCGACCGCCCGACCCGCCCACCAGCCCACGCTGAACCGTGCGCCGGAGCCGAGCCCCGCGAGCATGGCGATCTCGATCAGCTGCGTCGCCAGCACCACCATCAGCCAGAGGTCGAGCGAGCACATCGGGCGCCCTCGCCAGAGCACCGCGAGTCCGATGACCGAGATCAAGGCGGCGAGCGAGGGCACGACGTCCCAGGCCGTCGTGGCCAGCCGGGCATTGCTCATCAGCGCCGGCAGATCGTCGGCCGCGGCGATGCCGATCCAGGTGAGGCCCAGCACCGCGGTGACGGTCAGCGCGGCGCCGGCGAGAACGGCGGGCCAGCCCCGGATCTCTGCGCGTCCGGTCTCGGCGCGCGACATGAGCGCATAGGCGAGGATCGCCGACGGGAACACGAGCCGTCGACCGGCCGCGATCACCGCCGTCGTCTGTAGCCCCGCCCCGAGCAGCCCCGTTTGCGAGAAGATCCCGGGAAAGGTCAACGCCCACGGCACGGCAGCCAGGCCCGTGAACAGGTACCCGAGCGAGAGGACGAGGATCGCCCGGGAAGGACGGGCCGCGTGGATCGACAGCAGCATCACGGCCGTCATCACATCCGCCATGAGAACGGCCGTGGCATAGGACGCCAGCGCGGGAGCGCTGCCCGCGATCTCGCGCGGGGCGAACGGCGACGTGCCGATCACGACCAGGAGCATGAAGCCCGTCAGCAGGACCGCCGCCGCCTTTTGCCTGCGCCGCGGACGATCACCCGGAAGTGCCCCTCTTTCAGCCTCCCCCGGCGACCCGTCCATGCTGTCAGCCACTCCCTCGATCTTTTACAGAGGGGAGAATGCCAGAGGAATGGCCGGTCACAAATCCAGCATGGATCACGGCCCCGCTCTCTGCTCCAGAGCGCAATGACTGTTGACTCCGCATGCCTCGCGTCGAGGGGGCTGCCACAGCTGACTGCTGCTCCCGCGATACCCGCCCTTCGGAACGGGACGGATCGTGACCCCTTCCGGACCTTCGTTATCAATGCGGGACGCGGTTGCCTGTTCGAGTCACCGACCCCCACCAAAACCGACACCGGGCCGCCGGAAACGGTCTGCGCCATATGGCGAGACGTCCACAATCGGCGCTCGCCCAAAGACGAGGTCGGAGACGATCTTGACGCTGGGCGGCCCGCCGGTCATGCCGAAATGCCCGTGCCCCAGAGCGAGGTAGAGATCCTTCCGGCGCCGAGCCTCGCCAAGTATAGGAAGGCTGTCGGGCGTAGAGGGTCGGAAACCCATCCAGAAGCCGTGCTCGCGCGTATCCACGTCGGGGAACATGCCGCGGATGTGGTCGAGCAGCATCCGCGCCCGGACTTCGTTCGGCGGCGCATCGAGCCCGGCGATCTCGACCGTGCCGACGACGCGCAGCCCGTGCTCCATCGGGGTCACCCCGAAGGAACGTGACTCGTTCGAGATAGGCATCCTGAGCTCGACTCCCGGGGAGGTTAGCATGGCGTGATAGCCGCGCTCGGTCTCGAGCGGGATGCGGACGTCCAGCGGATCGAGCAGCTGCTTCGACCATGCCCCTGCCGCGACGACGACCTGCTCGGCGGAGCGCCACCTCGTGTTGGTCATCACGGTGTAGCCTCGGAATTCCAGGGGAATGATCTTCATCACCCTTTCTGCGGCGATTGTCCTCCGGTCTGGACGAAGAGCTCGCCGAGTGAGGTGACAAGTCGTTGCGGATTGACCGTGAAGCCGTTGCCCGGGATCATCATACCCCGCGTCACGGTGCGGCTGATGCTGGGGAAAAGCTGGCGCAGATCGTCTGCGGTCAGCACCTCGACCCGAATGGCCCTGGCGCTCGCGCAGCGACCGCTCGAGCGCCGCGGCCGGCGTCTCGGCCTCCGACTCCCAGACATGAACCTGCCCGATCGACCAGATTAGCTCATGAAACAGGGTCTGCCCAAGCAGCTCCTCCCAGCAATCAAACGTGTTGCGATGGAGCGCCCGCATGGCGTTGGAGATCGGGCTACGGCGTGCTCGCCTATTTCGGCCGGCCAGGCGCGCACGAGGACAATTCCAAGCGCGCGATCGGTCTGGCTGTGACGCGTACAGTGGGTGCTGCATTTGGCGAGGAGCCGTGCAGGGAGTGAGAGGACGCGAATGCGCGGGCATGTTGGGCTGTCGGACGCCGCGATACAAAAGACCAGAGCTCTGGGCCGACGGCGCCACAACGCCGAGGGGAGGGCGAAGGGTGAGCGTTCACCGCGCCGCCGCGGACTGACGCCGGGGTTCAGAGGTCGGGCTCGTCTGCGAGCCGGGCAATGGCTGCCTCGAACGCGTCCACCGTCCGGACCATGTCCTCGGCTGTGTGCGCTGCGGAGACAAGGCCGCCGGGCCAGTTGCTGATATCCACGCCGTTGACGAGGAGCGCGATGCGGAGCCGCTCGACCAGGGTTCTCGCCGCGGCCTTCAGTTCGCGCGCCGGGACCGAGGCCGGGTCAAAGGTCGTGGCGTCGATGGCCCGGTTCTCTGGATTGAGGAAGATATGGAAGCCGGAGAACGTCCCGTACGTCACGAAGGGGCTGCCGGCCGCTTTGAAGACGACGTTGAGGCGGGCGCGGAGCTCCGCGGCGTACGCATTCGCGGCGTCGCACGCATCCGTGGTCGCTATGATGTCGAGCGCCGCGATCCCCGCGGCGGCCGAGATGGGGTTCGCGTTGAAGGTTCCGGGATGCTGGATCTTCTCAAACCCCTTCGCCTCCGCCGCGAAGAAGTCCAAACGATCGAGGATGTCGGCCCGCCCGCCGACCGCGCCGCCCGGCAGACCTCCGGCCACGATCTTCGCCATCGTGGTGAGATCGGGGATGATGCCGAACTGCGCCTGCGCCCCGCCCGGCGACACGCGGAAGCCGGTGATCACCTCATCGAAGATGAGGAGGACGCCGGCCTCGGCGGTCGCCTCGCGCAAGGTGGCGAGGAAGCCGTCCGCGGTAGGCATCCGGCCGAACGAGGCTCCGGTGGGCTCGATGATGGCGGCCGCGATGTCGTCGCGCAAGGCGAACGTCCGCCGCAACGCCTCGGGATCGTTGGGCCGCAGCAGGATCACATTATCGTTGATGCCGTCCACCACCCCGGGCGTGGGCGTGCCGTCGAAATGGCTCGCATAGCCCGACGTCATGTGATCGTGCCAGCCGTGGAAGTGCGTGGCGAACCGCACGAGCTTCGGCCGGCCGGTGAACGCGCGGGCGAGGCGCAGCGCAAGGTGCGTCGCCTCCGTGCCCGAGGCGGTGAAGCGGATGCGCTCGACGCCCGGCATCAGCCGCTTGACCGCCTGCCCCCAGCGCACCTCGCGAGCCGTGCCGGCGCCGAACTGCGTGCCCTCGGCCAGGGCCTCGACGCAGGCCGCCTGGACTTGCGGATGGCAATGCCCGAGCAGCAATGCGCCGTGCCCGCCGAAATAATCGACGTATTCGTTGCCGTCGACGTCCCACTTCCGGCCCGCCCTGCCCGCGTCGACATAGATGCCGTAGGGTTGGAGGAACCGCCCGTCATGGGTGATCCCGCTCGGGAACACCTCGCGCGCCGCCCTCGCCAGCTCGGCCGACCTCGGCGTCCGCTGCCGGTACTCGGCGATCAAGCTGGAGTTGGTCTGCGCGTCGATCGACATCGGGCGTCTCCATGGCTAAGCCCGTTCCAAGAACGGCGGGCGCGAACGGTGGGTGCGACGATCATGCCGGCGACGGGGCGGTGGGGACAAGCCTCCGGCAGTGATCGCGTCCGGCGCGCACCGATCGGGACGGGAGTAGGCAGAATTGAACCCGCGCGGGGCACCGGACGACATCTTCCGTTCCGGAAGGATTTCCAGCTCTTATAGCAGCGGTCGGGCAACCGAATGCCGCCGTCGGGTTCGGTCGCGCCGCGTCCGGTCCCGCACCGCACGACAGGATAGCCCAGTGGCCATATTGAACCCGTCCCCAGCCGAGATCCCGATTACCGGTTACACCGACGAGATCTCGGTGCGGCCAGGGGGCCGGCTTGCCTTGAAGGCCAGCGCGGGCGGGACCGGAGCCGTCACTGCCCAGCTGGTCACGATCGGATACGCCGACGCCAATCCGGACGGGCCGGGAATGGCGGTCACGTTGGTACCCGGCGGCTATGAAGGGAGTTTCCCGGCGCGCAGGCAGGAGCTGGTGCTCGGCTCCTACGGCCGCGTTCCGACGGGCGGGGTACTGGATCGCCCGGCGGTTGCCCTGTCCTTCAACGTCCAGCCCTGGCTGCTGCGCGAGACGCCGAGCGCGCTGGTCTCGGTGGGTCAGGGGGAGGGCTTCACCATCGCCGCCTCGTCCACGGAGCTGAGCTGGGAGGACGGGGGCTCGTTCTGCGTCGTGCCGTTCCGGATGAAGCGCCGCGCCTGGTACCGCGTGACGCTGATCCTCGCCCGGAGCACCGGCTGCGTCAACCTGTCCGTCCAACCGCTCGATGGCCGTGCGGGCGGGGCGTCGACCTGGGCCGCCTGGCGGGCTCCGCCGCTCCCCTTCGACGCGCCGCTCTTCATCGCCGCGGCGCATCGCGACGGCCGCATGCGCGCCCACTTCAACGGCCGCATCGAGGACCTCCGCGTCCTCGCCGCGACGGCGACCGGCGCCTTGACAGGCGAGTGCCTCGCCTTCTGGGACTTTTCGCGCGGGATCGAGACCCAGTCCATCATCGACGCCGGGCCGCATGCGCTGCACGGCCGGCTCGTCAATCTCCCCACGCGCGCCGTCACGGGCTCGCGCTGGGACGGCAGCGAGCACCGGTGGACGCACGCGCCCGACCATTACGCCGCCGTTCACTTCCACGAGGACGACGTCGGCGACGCTGGCTGGGAGACCGACCTCGACCTGCCGATCCCCGACGATTGCGCCGAGCGGCATCTACGGGGTGCGGCTGCAGCAGGCGGGCGGCGAGGACGTCTGCCGTTCTACGTCCTGCCTCCGCGCGGGAAGCGGGCGGCGGATCTGGCTTTCCTCGCCTCGACCTTCACCTACCAGGCCTATGCCAACCACCCGCGCGGCAATGCCGATGAGGACTACCTGCGCGCGCGCCGCGGCCTGGGGCGCGCCGCACGGAGCCGGACCAGTACCCGCGTCTACGGCTCCTCCACCTACAACCTCCACCCGGACGGGTCGGGCACGCCTATTCGTCGCGGCTCCGGCCGATCCTGACCATGCGGCCGGGCTTTCTGACCTTCGACGACGCCCGCGGCTCGGGCCTGCGGCATTATCCGGCCGATACCCATCTGCTCGGCCTGGCTGGGCCAAGGGCATCGCCTTCGACGTCGCTGACCGACGAGGACCTGGACGACGAGGGCGTCGAGCTGCTGCGCGCGCTACGCGGCCGTCGTGACCGGCTCGCACCCCGAATACCACACGCCGCGAGACGCTCGACGCACTGCAGTCCTATACCGAGGGCGGCGGCAAGCTCGCCTATCTCGGCGGCAACGGGTTCTACTGGCGCGATCGCGAAATCGGCGCTGGCACCCGGGATCATCGAGGTGCGCCGCGCCGAGGGCGGCATTCGCGCCTGGGCGACCGAGCCCGGCGAGAACTATCACGCCCTCGACGGCCAGTACGGCGGGCTCTGGCGCCGCAACGGCCGGCCGCCGCAGGCGCTGGTCGGGCGTCGGATTCTCCAGCCAGGGGCTCTTCGAGGGCTCCTACTACCGCCGGCGCCGAGCCTCCTACG
Source organism: uncultured Alphaproteobacteria bacterium (assembly GCA_963822985.1). Taxonomy (GTDB): domain Bacteria; phylum Pseudomonadota; class Alphaproteobacteria; order Rhodobacterales; family Rhodobacteraceae; genus Thermohalobaculum. Next base: position 17,709 of record CAWGJU010000014.1, read on the forward strand.
ACCCGTCCGTCGCCTGGGTCTTCGAGGGCGTCGAGGAGGAGCGGATCGGCGACTACGGCTTCTCCGGGCGGCGGCGCCGCCGGCTTCGAGCTCGATCGCGCCGACGTCGAGCTCGGGCACGCCGGAAAGCGCCGTGATCCTCGCTCGCAGCGAGGGGCATGGCGAGAGCTTCATCCCGGTTCCCGAGGAGCTGCTGACGCATTTGCGGACCGTGTCGGGCGAGCCCCCGCGCGATCTCGTCCGCGCCGAAATGGTGCTGACGACGACGCCGGGCGGCGGACAGGTGTTCTCTACCGGCTCCATCACCTTCTGCGGCAGTCTCCCCTGGAACGACTTCGACAATGGCGTCGCGAGGATCCTTCAGAACGTGCTCGCCCGATTCACGGCGAGGAGCCCGGGATAGGGCATCCCGGCCGCATCTCCGGCCACAGGGTCGCCATTTGGCGGTCCGGGAGCTCGCGGCGGGTCGCCGGGCTGCGCACGCGCCGGGGAGCACCGCGCCGGCCGGGCGCGAGAGGATTTGCGTTCCCTCGCCGCCGGATTATGGTCGTCGCGGGAACGCCGATCGGGCTGCTGCGCCGGGCCGTAAGGCGCGCGGGCTTTAACGGACCGGACGCGACAGATGCGCCAGCGAGGGGGGACCATGCGCACCGATGAAATCTACTACGAACGCCTGACGTGGCCTGAGATCCGCGAAGCGGCCCGGCAGGACAAGGTGATGGTCGTCCCCTTCGCGTCGATCGAGCAGCACGGGCCACACCTGCCCGTCGACGTGGACCTTCGCCTCGCCTCTGAGGTCTGCGCCCGGGCCGCGCGGCGCAACCCGAATTGCCTCGTGATGACGCCGATGGCCTATGGCTTCGAGCCGCACCACATGGCGTGGCCCGGAACGATCGACGTCGACTGGGACGTGCTTATCCGCTACGGCGTCTGCGTCGTCTCCTCGCTGGCGCGGCACGGCTTCAAGCGGATCCTGATCATCAACGGGCACGGGTCGAACCGGCCGATCATGGAGATGATCGTCCGTCTCGCGCAGGTGCGCCATCCCGAGGCGCTGATTGCGGGGCAGTCCTGGTTTGCCCTCGGCGCGGTCGCAAGGGCGTTCCAGCCGCTGCAGGAAAGCGTGCATACAAGCCACGCCTGCGAACTCGAGACTGCGGCCTATCTCGCCATCGATCCCGACCGCGTAAAGATGAGCGAAGCCGTCCCCGACTACTCGTTCCGCCGCAGCCCGCGTTTTTGGGCCGACCTCACGGGCAAGCGTCCCGACCCGGACTCCACCGTTCCGCTGATGGCAATGGAGTACTTCGCCACCGGATCGCAGACCGGCACGCGTGGCGACCCCACCAAGGCGACCGCGGATAAGGGTCAGGCGGCGCTGGAGGCCGCCGCCGACGAGGTCTCGGCCATCATCGACGAGCTGCGCGCACGTGAGATCCTGCCGCCTCCGGACCATCACGAGTCAGATGTCGAGGAGCTGAAGGCGCGGGCGGCCGCCACCGCGAGGAGGTGACCCGCGCAGCCTGATGGCAGGCGCCGGGCCGTTCGGCGCGGTGGGCCGGCGTCAGCCTGTCCAGTCGGTCCCCACATGCGCGAGGCAGTCGCCCCGCTCGACGGCCACGATGGGCCGCTTGCAGAACGCGACGCCGCTTCGCCCGAAAAACACTTCCCGCGGCGGCGCGTCCGGATCGTCGATCTGGTGGATCCAGCCGCAAAGGTCGCCGGCCTCGACCTCGTCGCCGAGATCGAAGGCCGGCTCGAACGCACCCCTGGTCGGCGCGTGCACGTAATAGTCCGGCCCGCCGACCGTCAGCAGGCGCGGCTCGGGCGCCGGCTCGGCCAGCGGGTGTCCCTCGAGAACGCCCAGATGGGTAAGGAAGTTGTAGAGCCCGCGACGGGCGACGTGGAGCGTCGTGCGCGTCACGGTCCCGGCGCCGCCGAGCTCTGTCCCCATAGTGAGCGCGCCGAGGCTTTCGGCCAGCGCCGAGAGGGTCGGCGACCGGCTGCCGCCTCCGGCCGACGGGCTGCCGCCCTCGACGATGTAGCCGATCGGGGCGCCAAATGCTCTCAGCGCGGCGAGCTTGCGCCCGAAGTGCGCCTCGTCCCTGCTGCTGCGGCGGATCAGGGCGCTCGGCACGTAGTCGAGCGTCTTGCCGCCCGAGTGCATATCGAGAAGCGCGTCGCACATGGGGATGATCGCGTTCGCGAGGTAATAGGCGATCGCCGCCGTGGGGCGGTGGTCGGGCGCGTCGGGCTCTCCGGGAAAGCTGCGGTTGAGGTTGCCGCCGTCGATGGGCGAGGTGCGGCTGTGGTTCATCGCCGCCGGCGTGTTGGTGGCGGGAAGGATGATCAGCCGGCCCTGGACGCGCGCCGGGTCGAGTTCGCGGATCAGGCGAACGAGCGTGATCTGGCCCTCGTACTCGTCGCCATGGTTGCCAGCGCCGAGATAGACCGTGGGGCCGGTCCCGTTCTTGATGACGGCGATCGGGATGCCGATCCAGCCATAGGCCGAGACGTTGGACGAGTAGGGCAGCCGCAGGTACCCGGTCTGCTTACCGTTCTTTTCGAGATCGACGGGGCAGGTGATGCGGCTTTGAAGTTCGCTCATGGCAGCTTTCTGTTGTTGGCGTTCAGGCCGATGCAGGCTCCATTCGCGAGACGGACGGAGGATGGACGAGATGGCAGGCTGCCCAGTGCTGCGACGCGCCCTGGAGCAGGCGAGGCTCGATCTCCCGGCACACGTCCATGACGTGCGGGCACCGGGTGTGGAACCGGCAGCCGCTCGGCGGATTGGCGGGGCTCGGGATGTCACCGCGGATGGCCTGCCGGCGGGTCCGCTGCTTGGGGTCGGGCAGCGGGATCGCGCTGAGCAGCGCCTGCGTGTACGGATGCTGCGGGTTGGCGTAGAGGTCTCGCTTGCTGGCGACCTCCACCATCTTGCCGAGGTACATCACCATCACGCGGTCGCTGATGTGCCGCACCACGCCGAGATCGTGGCTGATGAAGAGGTAGGTGAGGCCGAATTCCTCCTGCAGGTCCTTCAGCAAGTTGATGACCTGCGCCTGGATCGACACGTCGAGCGCCGAGACCGGCTCGTCGCACACCACGAGCTTCGGCCGCACCGCCAGCGCGCGGGCGATGCCGATGCGCTGGCGCTGCCCGCCGGAGAACTCGTGCGGGAAGCGCTCGGCGTGGTAAGGCGCGAGCCCGACCACCGTGAGAAGCTCGCGCACCTGCTCGCGGCGCGACTGCGCATTGCCGATGTCCAGGATCTCGAGCGGCTCGGCAATGATATCCTGCACGCTCATGCGTGGGTTGAGCGAGCCGTAGGGGTCCTGGAAGATGATCTGCATGTCCCGGCGAATGGGGCGCATCTGTGCCGGATCGAGGCCCTCGATGCGTCTGCCCTCGAACAGGATCCGCCCCTCGGTCGGGTCGATCAGCTTGACCAGCAGGCGGCCGGTGGTGGTCTTGCCGCAGCCGGACTTCGCCGACGAGGCCGAGGGTCTCGCCCGGCGCGATCGACATGTCGACGCCGTCGACCGCCCGGACCGCGCCCTTGCGGCGGTTGAGGACGCCGCCGCGAACGGGAAAATGCTTGGTCAGCCCGACCGTCTCGATCAGCGGCGGCGTTGGGGCTCCGCTCATGCGGCGTCGCTCTTCACCGGCGCATAGCCGGTGAGCCGGATGCAGGCGGCCTCGTGCCCGGGCGCCGCGCTTATGAGCGGCGGGTCGACGAGAGCGCAGGCGTCCCGGGCGTAGGGACAGCGCGTGCGGAAGCTGCAGCCGGAGGGCAGCTCGAAGGGGCTCGGGACCGTTCCCGGGATTGCCTGCAGCCGGTCGGCGTCCCCATCCAGGGACGCGATGCTGCCGAGAAGCCCCTCCGTGTAGGGGTGCTGCGGCGACGCGAAGAGCTGCTCCACCGGTGCCTGCTCGACGACGCGCCCGCAGTACATGACGATGACCCGGTCGACGTACTGGGCAACGACGCCGAGGTCGTGCGTGATCAGCACGATCGCCATGCCGAACTCCTCGCGCAGGTCGCTGAGGAGCTCCAGGATCTGCGCCTGGATCGTAACGTCGAGCGCGGTGGTCGGCTCGTCGGCGAGAAGGAGGCGCGGATTGCATGACAGGGCTATGGCGATCATCGCCCGCTGCCGCATCCCTCCCGACAGCTCGTGCGGATATTCGCCGAGCCGCTGCGCCGGCATGGCGATACCCACGCGGTCGAGCAGCTCGACCGCGCGGTGGCGGGCGGCGCGCCTGCCGATGCGCTCGTGGAAGCGGATCGTCTCGATGATCTGGTCGCCAATGGGAAAGACCGGGTTCAGCGAGGTCATGGGCTCCTGAAAGATCATGGAGATGTCGGCGCCGCGGATCTGGCGCATGCGCCGGGACGAGGCCTTCAGGAGATCCTCGCCGCGAAAGATGATCTCGCCCCCGGTGATCCGCCCCGGCGGGTCGGGGATCAGCCGCAGGATCGACAGCGCGGTCACGCTCTTGCCGCTGCCCGACTTGCCCGACGATCCCGAGGACCTCGCCCTCTCCGAGGTCGAAGCTCATGTCGCGCACCGCGTCGAAGGCGCCCTCCTCGGCGCGGAAGGTGGTGGTGAGGCCCCGCACACCGAGCAGCGGCGCGCCGCTCATTGCTGAACCTTGAGGCGCGGGTCGAGCACATCGCGCAGGCCGTCGCCCAGGAGATTGAGCCCGAGCACGGTGGCTGCGAGAACGAGGCCCGGGATCAGCGTGATCCACGTCGCCTCGCGGATATACTGCCGCCCTTCGGCGATGATGTTGCCCCAGGTGGGGGCGGGCGGCTGCGCGCCGAGCCCGAGAAAGCTCAGCACCGCCTCCGACAGCACCGCATAGGCGAAGATGAAGGTCAGCTGGACGATCAGCGGCGCCATGCAGTTCGGCAGCACGTGCCGACGGATGATGCGCCAGTCGCCCGCGCCGCATGCTCTTGCGGCCTGCACATACTCCATCTCGCGCGCCACGAGGACGGAGGCGCGGACCACGCGCGCCGTCCGCGGCGTATAGACGGCCGCAAGCGCGACCACCGCGTTGACCGAGCTCGGCCCCAGCGCCGCCGTGATGCCGATGGCGAGCAGGATCACCGGGAACGCCATGAAGGCGTCGGCGATGCGCATGAGGATGTTGTCGAGGCCGCGGAAATAGCCGGCGAGCGCGCCGACCAGCGTGCCGAAGACGGCGTTGAGGATGACCACGCCGAGGCCGATCATCAAGGAGAGCCGGGCGCCGTAGAGGACGCGCGCCCACTGGCTGCGGCCGAAATTGTCCGTGCCGAAGAGGTGCTCGAAGCTCGGCGGCTCGAAGCGGCTGCGGACCGACATCTTGACCGGGTCGGCCGTGGTGAGAAGGTCGGCAAAAACCGCGCCGAAGCTCACCAGCGCCACGAGGATGCCGCCGGTGACGAAGAGCTTGTGCCGGAGAAGGCGGCGGAGGATTCCGCTCCTGCGCGGTCGCGCCGCCGCGCCCGCCGCCGCGTCAGTCGCGGCCATAGCGGACCCTCGGGTCGAAATAGGCGTAGAGGACGTCGATGAGGAGATTGAGGAGCAGGAGCATCGTCGCGACGAGGAGGAGACCGCCCTGGATCACGGGGTAGTCGCGCCGAAGGATCGCCGAGCCGAGCAGGGAGCCGACGCCTGGAATGGTGAAGATGGTCTCGATCACCACCGAGCCCGAGAGAAGCACGCTGAAGATGATGCCGATGACCGTCACGACCGGGATCATGACGTTCTTGAGCGCGTGCTTGCCCACGACGACGTGCTCGGGCAAGCCCTTGGCCCGCGCGGTGCGGATGTAGTCCTGCCTCAGCACCTCGAGCATGGTCGAGCGGGTGATGCGGGCGAGCAGGCCCATCTGCAGCATGGCAAGAGACAGCGCCGGCAGCGTGGCCGATAACAGCCAGCCGACGAAATCCTCCTGGTAGTCCACATAGCCGGCCGTCGGCAGCCAGCCGAGCTCGACGGCGAAGATCACGATCAGGATGAGGGCGAGCCAGAAGTTCGGCAGGCTGACGCCGACGAGGGCGAGCGTCATGACGGCTTGGTCGACCCAGGTGTTCTGGCGCAGCGCGGCAACGATTCCCATGATGATGCCGAAGATCAGCGTCAGCACCAGCGCATAGAGCGCGATCGAGAGCGAGACCGGGAGCCGCTCGAGCGTGACTTCGATGACGTCGCGGCCGAGCAGCAGCGAGGTCCCGAGATCGCCCTGCAGGAGGTTGGCATACCAGCTCAGGAGCTGGACGTGGAACGGCTCGTTCAGCCCCAGCTGCTCGCGGATCAGCTCGACCTCGGCCGGGGAGGCGCCGGTCCCGGCGATCACCATCGCGGGATCGCCGGGCACGAGCTGCATCAGCGAGAAAGAGATCAGCGAGACAACGAACAGGACCGGGATGGAGTAGAGCAGCCGTCGGATGATGTAAGCGATCATCGCTCAGATACGACTGCCCGGGTGGCGGTCATGCCGATGCTCTCGCTGACACGAGAGCTCTCGCTCACCCCTCGGGCTCCATCCAGACGTTGTACATCCGCGGGATGCGGAAGGGGACGAAGTTGTGGACGTTGGAGCGCACGGCCTGGTTCTTCGTCAGCCAGCCGAACGGCAGGGCGAGTCCGTTCTCCATGACGATCTCCTGGGCCCGCGCGAAGGCCGCCGCCCGCTCCTCGAGCGTCGGGCCGTTCATCATGGTGCCATATGCCTCGTTGAACGCCTCGTCCATGTGCGCAGCGGGATCGGACATCGCGTAGATCGGCTGCGGTGGAGCGATGAACTTGAAGACCGCGAGGTAGCCGAGCGAGGTGTTGGTGCCCCAGCCGGTGAAGTGATAGTTCCACGCGTCCGGGCTGGTGTTCCGGGTGGCAAGCGTCGCCGGCCAGTCCTGTACCTCGACCCGGACGTTCATGCCGATGTCCTGGAGCTGCTCGGCCATGACCAGCGCCGCGTTGTACATGGTGCTGTAGTCGCGATTGGTTAGAAGGACGAGCTCCTCGCCAGCGTAGCCGGCCTCCTCGAGAAGGGCCTTGGCCTTCTCCGGATCGTTCACGTTGAAGTACTCTGCACCGGCGTCCGAGTAGACCTTCCGGTCCTGCGTCTGAAAGCCGAAGTTGGTGTTGTAGGCGCCGTCGGTGGCGACCAGCATGATCTCGTCCATGTCGAGGGCCGTCGCGATCGCCTGGCGCACCAGCTTCTTGTCCGTCGGCGCCTTCTCGAAGTTCGGCGTCGCGACATGGATCCAGAAGTTCTCATAGGGAACGATCTTGATGTCGTCGTTTGTGGCGAGGCGCTCGACGCTCGCCTGAGGCACGTCCTCCACGGCGTCGAGTTCGCCGGTTTCGAGGCCCGCCACGCGCGCGCCAGGCTCGGTGACGATCCGGAAGGTCACCGTGTCGAGGCAAGCGACCTTGTAGCCCCCGAAGCCGGTCCGCTCGTCGAAGGCCTCGTTCGGCTTGTAGTCCTCGAAGCGCTTCAGCTTGACGTGGCTGTCTGCGATGAACTCGACGAGCTGGAACGGCCCGGTGCCGACCGCCTCGAGCTTCAGGGGATCGGCACCCGCGTTCTCCTCGGGGATGATGACAATCGGCACGCTGAACGAGCTCAGATCCTCGAGGAACGTCGGCTGCGCCGTTTTCATTTGGATGACGAAGGTGAGGTCGTCCGGCGTCTCCCATCCCTCCACATTCGATAGGATTCCGCGCTCGATGCCGATCTTGTTGTAGCGGTCGAACGAGGCTGCGACGTCGGCCGAGGTCATGTCGCTGCCGTCGTGGAAGGTGATGCCGTCGCGCAGCTTGAAGGTGTAGGTCAGGCCGTCATCGGACGTCTCGACAGTCTCGGCAAGCTCCGGGATCGGATTGTTCGTCTCGTCGCGAGTCATCAGCGACTCGTAGATGTGCATCGCGACATTGCGGGTGGAGATGGTCGAGCTCGCATGCATGTCGAGGCTGTTGACCTTCGCCTCCTGCCCGAAGACGAGGTCGCCGCCGCTCTGCGGGCACGTCCATTTCTCCGCGAGGGCGGGGCCGGTCGTGGCAAGAAGACCCGCCATGCCCAACCCCACGAGCCGGGCCTGCCGCGTGTTGCGTGAGTTCATCGATCTCCCCTCCATCGGCTGATCTGAACGTCGTCCGTGCACTGTTCACGCGCGAACGAAGTTTGACAAGACAGCAGAGCCCCCGCCGGCATCCAGGCCGGCACGCGGAGCATGAGTGTCCGGCCTTGTTGCGGCTTGATCAGCGCCCGGCTTAAGAATGCGACGCGGCCAATCCCGGGCCACTGGCGGTCGATGCGGACCGCAGGACCCGCGCCACGGCTTCGGTCTCTTCTGGCGTGGTCGAGAAAGCCGTCACCATGCGGATCTCGCCGCTTCCGCGGTCGACGAAGCCGACGCCGGCGGTGCGCAGCGCAGCGTGCATCCGCTCGTCGAGCCGCAGGAAAATCTCGTTGATCTCCACCGGATGCAGAACCTCGACCCCCTTGATCTGCCCGATCGCCCCGGAAAGACGGGCGGCCATTCTGTTGGCGTGGCCTGCGAGGCGGAGCCAGAGCCCGTCCTCCAGATATGCCTCGAGCTGTGCGGAGACGAAGCGCATCTTCGACAGGACCTGTCCGGCCTTGCGCGCGCGGTAGCGCAGGGCCTCCGAAATCGCGCTGTCGAACACGACCACCGCCTCGGCGGCGAGCGCGCCGTTCTTGGTCGCGCCGAAGGACAGGACGTCAATCCCGCGACGCCAGGTCAGCTCGGCCGGCGAGCAGCCCAGCGCCGCGACCGAGTTGGCAAAGCGCGCGCCGTCCATGTGGACGCGCATGCCATGCTCGCGGGCGATCCCGGCCAGCTCGGCGATCTCGTCCAGGGAGTACAGGGTGCCCCGCTCGGTCCCCTGCGTAAGCGAGAGGACCTTCGGCGGCGCCACCGAGGTGCCCGCGCCGGCGACCCCCGCGAGGTATTCGCGCAGTGCCTCCGGCCGGAGACGGCCGTCGCAGTGGCCGAGCGACACGATCTTGGCCCCGCCGGTGAACATCTCGCCGGCGCCGCACTCGCTGCCGTGGATGTGGGCGACCTCGCTGCAGCAGACGGCTCCCCAGGCGGGGACCAGGAGCGAGAGCGCCAGCGCGTTGGTCGCCGTCCCCGTCAGCGTCGGTTGCACGAAGCACGCGCATTCGAAGACTTCGCCGAAGCGTTTCTGCAGCCGGGCGGTCCATTCGTCCGCGCCGTAGCTCAGAGCGGTTCCCGCGGCGGCCTTTGCGACCGCCTCCAGGATCTGAGGCGCCGCGCCGGCGACGTTGTCGCTGCGAAGATCGACCGTCACGCGTTCACCCGATAGCGCTCGATGGCCTCTTCGTTGAGCTCGACGCCAAGGCCCGGGGCGTCGGGCATCGCCACCAGGCCGTCGACCGGCCGGAACGGCACCGTGGCGAGCTCGCGGCGCAGCGGATTGTCCGTGGCGTTGAACTCGAGGAACGGCGCGTCGCGCGCCACCGCGAGCACATGCATCGTGGCGGCAATCAGGATGTCCGCCGACCAGCAGTGCGGGATGACCCGCACGCCGCGTGCCTCCGCATGGGCAAGGATGCGCAGCGTCTCGGTGATGCCGCCGACGCGCGCCACGTCCGGCTGGATGATCCGCAGCCCGCCGCGATCCATGAGGTCGATATAGGGCCGCAGCATCGTCTCCTTCTCGCCGGTGGCGATGGGGGTCGGCGACACCGCCGTCAGCCGCGCGAAGCCATCGAGATCGTCGGGGTCGAGCGGCTCCTCGAGGAAGTAGACTCCGTGGTCGGCGAGGCCGCGGCCAAGATAGATGGTGTCCTCCAGCGGCGCGGCGAAGCCGAGGTCGATCATGATGTCGACATCGTCGCCCACTTCGCGGCGCAGCCCGGCGACCGTCTGGACCGTCTGGCGCACGTCTCCGCCCAGCCCGCCCCAGCCGAACTTCATCGCGCGGAAGCCGCTCTCCACGTGCTTCTGCGCCAGCTCTCTCAGCGCGCCGGGGTCGCCGGGATCGAGGTCGCTGGCATAGGCGGGCACCGCGGTCCGGCGGGCGCCGCCGAGGAGGCGCCAAACGGGCTGGCCGATCGACTTGCCGAGTATGTCCCAGAGCGCGATGTCGATGCCGGACAGGACGTGGATGCCGAGGCCGCGCCGGCCGTAGCTCTGGGTCTTCCGGTAGAGCTTGTCCCAGAGGCGGTTGATGTCGCGCGGATCCTCCCCGACGAGGAGCCGGCCCATGCCGGACGCCGAGACCGACATCAGCGGCGCCTCGATCACGGCCTTCGCCGCGGGCGCATTAGTATGCACCTCGCCAAGGCCGGTGATGCCTTGATCGGTATGGATCTTGATAACCAGAAGGTCCTGGCAGCCGTCGCCGATCGACCGGATCTCGGGCAGGCTGAGGAGGATGGTCTCGACGTCGGTGATTTGCATCAGGTTCTTGATCAGTTGGGGACGGCGGTTTTGGCGACGAACGGATGACGATCAGGAGAACGCACGATGGATGAGGTTCTGGTTTCGGGTAGGACGACATCTGAGCACTGGATGGACCGTCTTGGCGAGCACTTTTCGCTGCACCGCATCGGCGCGGACGGCGATCCCGAGCCCGTTCTGTCGCGCACCGGTCCGACGTTCCGGGTGCTGGTGAGCGGCGGCGGCTTCAGGATCGGCGCAGGCCTCCTCGAGAGGCTGCCGAACCTCAGACTCATTGTCGTGACGGGAGCGGGCTTCGACCAGATCAACCTCGCGGCCGCCCGCGCGCGGGATCGGCGTGTGCAACGCGCCCGGCGCGACCGATGCATGCGTGGCCGACATGGCGATCGGGCTCTACCTCGCGGTCTGTCGGGAGATCGTCGCGAACGACCGCTTCGTGCGCAGCGGGGCGTGGCTCGCACGGCGGCCGCGGCTGACGCGCCGCGCCAGCGGCAGGACGGCGGGGATCTGGGCGCTCGGCGGGATCGGCCGCGCGATTGCCGCGCGCGCCACGGCCTTCTCTATGGAGGTGCACTACTGCACGCGGCGCCCGCGGACGGACGTCTCCTATCGCCATCATGCGCGGCTCGTCGATCTCGCAGCTGCCGTCGACGTCCTGTTCTGCGCCGTGCCGGCGACGCCCGAAACGATCGGGGCCGTCGACCGCGGCGTCCTGGAACGGCTCGGCCCTTCGGGGATCCTCGTCAACGTCGCCCGCGGGAGGCTCGCCGACGAGCCTGCGCTCGTCGATGCCCTCCGATCCGGGACGATCGCCGGCGCGGGCTTCGACGTCTTCGCCGACGAGCCGCGCGTTCCGGCCGAGCTCGCCACGGCCGAGAACGTCGTGCTGAGCTCGCATTCGGCGGGCTCGACTCTACGAGACGTGGGACGATGTCATCTCCACCGTGCGCGCCAATCTCGACCTCTTCTTTCGCGAGGGCCGGTTCCTGACACCCGTCTCGGGCTGAGGCCGTTCATTCGTCCCAGACCGGCGTCAGCCAGTCGCGGAAGGCGGTGTCCTCGCCCCGCACGATGGCGAAGTACCGCTGCTGCAGTGCGAGGGTCACCAGACCGGGCGCGCCGTCGCCGACGGGAAGGCGGTCGACCGACAGGATTGGCTGGATCTCCTGGCCCGACCCGCACAGGAACGCCTCCTCGGCCGCGTAGAGCTCCGAGCGGTCGACCCGCCGCTCCACCGCCGGGCAGCCGGTCAGCTCCTCGGCGAGCCGCAGCACGGTGTCCCGGGTGATGCTCTCCAGGATGTCGCTGCCGACGTCCGGCGTGACCAGGCGGCCGTCGCGCACGAGAAAGACGCAGGCCCCTGAGGCTTCCGAGAGCTTTCCGTCGGCCGCCAGCATCAGAACACCATCGTACCCGTTCTGCAGGGCATCGATCTCGGCGGCGCGGTTGTTGACGTAGTTGCCGGTGCATTTCACCCGCGGCGGCTGGGCGCTATCGGAGATGCGCAGCCAGCTCGACACGGCGACGTGGACGCCGCCGCCGCCGCCGCGGGACGGCCGCGGCAGTGCGCCAGCGACGATGCCCACCGGCCCCGTCTGGTGCAGCGGGTCGTCGCCGCCGAGATAGGCGATGACGCGGATATGCACGTCCTCGCGCAGATCGTTCGCCTGCAGCATCGCGACGATCGCGTGTTCGACCTCGGCGGCTGAGAAGATCCGCTCGTAGCGCATCACCTTCATGCCGAAACGCAGGCGCTCGATGTGCTCGGCCAGACGGAACACCAGAAGGTTGCCGCCGCCGCTGCGATACCCGCGCAGACCCTCGAAGACGCCGCACCCGTACTTCACGACGCCCGAGAAGGCGTGGATCTTCGCCTCCTCGTAAGGAACGATCGAACCGTCGAGGAACATGAACGGCGATGTCGGCATGGATGGCTTCCTCACAGGAAAGAATTCAACCGTGGATGAGCCGTGCAGAGGGCCTGCCATCGGTTGGGCCCGCTAACGCCCACTCTACGTCTTGAGCTATTGTGATCTGCCCGCTTGCGACCTGATCGTGCCGTCGGCTCTCGCTACTCAGTCTCCAATCCTGTCGTAGAATGTCTCCTTGAGTCGGATAAGCCTTTGCTGCACAAGCGACAAGAAATTTGAACCGTTTCTGAGAAGCGCTGGGTCCGCTTCGCGGCGGGAGCTACGATCCTCGTTGATCCCCCAGGGACCTCGTCGCTGGCAGGTTGGCCAAAACGGTATGGATGTTCGTGATCTGAAGGATTTCGGAACCGAAGCCGATCCTGCCGAATGCCCCCGGCGCCACTACCGCGAAGGTCGCTTTGTGGCGCATCCTCCCCGTCGCGGGAGGCCCCCGCCAGCAGCCGACATGCTGGCGACATCGGCCATTCGCGCGCAAGCCGGCTGGCAAAGAGCCGGCTCGAATGCACGACAACTGCAGGCCCAGCCCGCGTCTCGGTCATCGGTCTGACTGATCATTCAACAGCTGTCAGGATTTCACCGCGCCCCCTCCACCCGCGCCAGTGCTGCCACCAGCCGATCCAACAGCGCTGGCGGATAGCGCTCCGTCCGCGCAAACCCCTCGACGGTGAACGCCGGCTCGACGTCGAGGAGGCGGCGCATCGCCGCCGCTGCGGCCTCGGGCTCGCCGAGGTTGACGTGAGCCGCGATCAGGTAGGCATAAGGCACGCTGAATGCCGGGTTGGCCTGGATCGTCAGCCGCGCGTAAGCCGCCGCCTCCTCGAAGCGCCCGGCAAAGAGCCCGGCCACCGCCAGCGCGCAGAACGGATGGTAGCTAAGCGGGTCGTCGCGCGGGCTGAGCCGCAGCGCCTTCCGCGCATGCGCGACCGCCCGCTCGTCGCGCCCGCTGTGCGCCGCCGCCATGGCGCTGAACCCGTAGGCGAGCGCCGAGTTGGCGTTGATTGCCAGCGCCCGGTCGAACACGACCAGCGCCGCCTCGTAGTCCCCTGTCAGCATACCGCGAACGAAGCCGCCGATGCTCATCGCTTGCGGATCGCTGGCGTTGACCCCGAGCACCACCTCGGCGTGCGCCAGCGCCGCGGCGCGGTCCGCCGGGTCGAGCCCGCCGCGGAAATACCGTTGCTCGTGGAGCCAGGCGGCGTAGCCGTGCGCCGGCAGCAGCCCGGGATCGAGCTCGAGCGCCGCCCGGAGCAGCCGCAGCGCCTCGTCGGTGCCGCCGACCTTGTTGGTCAGCACCTGCGGCACCGCCCGCAGGTAGAGATCGTAGGCGTCGAGCCGGCCGGGCGCCTTGCGCGCCGCCCGGGCGATCTCCGCCCGGCGGAGCGACGGCTCGAGCACCCCGACGATCTGCTCGGTCAGTTCGTCCTGCAGCTCGAAGACGTCCTCGGTCGTCCCCTCGAACCGGCCGGCCCAGATCTCCGCCGCGGTCGCGCCGTCGATCAGGTGGGCGTTGCTACGCAGCCGCGGGCCCGCCCGCCGCACGCTGCCGTCGAGCAGGTACCGCACCCCGAGCTCCGCCGCGATTCGCCGCACGTCCGTCGCCTGGCCGCGATAGGCGAAGGACGAGTTGCGGGCGATGACGAACAGCCGCGGCAGCCGCGAGAGCCCGGTGATCACCTCCTCGGCCAGCCCGTCGACGAAGTGGCTCTCGACCTCGCCCCCGGTCGCGAATGGCAGCACCGCGATCGAGGAACCGCCCGGTGCCGTCGCTCGATCGTCCGGCAGGTTCAGCCGGTAGCCGCGCCGCGAGACCGTCTGCAACAGGCTCCGGTCGTCATCGCCGAGTGCCCGGCGGATGGCATGGATGCACTGCACCAGGCTATCGTCGGTCACCGCCACCCCGAACCAGACAGCCTCGTGCAACTCGGCCTTGCTCACCAGCCGGTTGGCGTTGGCGATCAGGTAGCGCAGCGTCGCGAACGACTGCGGCCGCAGCAGCGCCGTGCCGCCATCGGGCCAGCGAAGCACACCGCCCTCGAGATCCACCTCGATGCCGTTGATGACGACAGTTCCAGGCAGCGATGAGCCCATCCCGGAGCGACACGACTGAACCGATCCCCAGCGCGGAATTTAGCACGGACCGGGGCGCAATCGCCGAAATTTCGTCGAACGATCGGAAGACGTTCGCCACTTGCGGCCGGGCACCCCGCAATCTTCCGCCTGCCATGACTGCACGAGGTGCGAAGATGATCCACAGATATCTCTCCATTGCCAGCGTCGCCGCGGCGCTCGCCGCCGGGGGTTCCGCACTCGCCGACGAGCCCCAGCGCCTCCAGGGCCTGTTCTGCAACACCGAGGCCCAGATCGACCAGGCGCTCGTCGACATCGCCGCCGGCGTGTCGCCGCGTCGCGCCGCAGACCTCGCGAACCGCGACGCCGTGGTCTGCACCTACGTCGACCGCATCGAGTACCTGATCGCCCGCCCCGTCGCCCTCGGCGACGCCGCGCTGCCGCTCGTCAAGTACCGCGGCACGCTGGTCGGGGTGCTGGTCGGCGACGCCCTCAGGCCGGTCACCCCGGAGCCCGAACTCTACTTCCTGACGCCGCGACAGGTCGCCGGCGCCGCCATCGAGTGGAGAACCTGAACCCGGGGCCGGCCGCGGCACGTTGCAGTCAGTCGATGCCCGCGCGCCGCAATCCCTCGAGGACGATCTCGAGTTGCGCGGGATCCTTGAGGTAGAAGAGGCGCTCCTCGGCCAGGCGTCGGGTGAAGCCGGGGCGCGCGCGGAGCAATGCTTCGACAGCATCGTCAGCCTGGCGGCGATCGCCCAGGTGGCCCAGGGCGGCGACGAGGTTGGCATTGGCCCAGTAATGGGCGTTCGGGACCTGGGTTGCGCGGCGCGCCCAGCGGGCTGCCTCGTCGAACTCCTGCCGAAAGAGATGCGCAAGCGAGCGGTAGGACATGAACGCCCAGCGGAGCGGGTCGTGCGGGCTGAGGTCGATGGCTGCCTGGAACCAGCCGATCGCCTCGTCGAGCCGCCCCTCATAGGCGAGCGAGTCCCCGAGCCCGCAATGGCAGACCGCGAGGCAGGGGTTGAGGCGCAGCGCCTCCTCGAGCGCATCGATAGCGAGCTCGTATTCGCACCGGGCGAGGCGCACCCGGCCGAGCGAGAAGAACGCGTTGGCGTCGTGGTCGTCGCAGTCGACGCCGCGGAGCGCGAGATCAAGCGCCTCGTCCATGCGGCCGCGGTGGATCTCGCCGTCGAAGTAGACCATCTCGAGGATCATGGCGTAGGCCAGCCGGGCATAGGGGCTGCCGAAGGCCGGGTCCTGCTGGATCGCCTGGCGCATCAGGCGCTGGCAGCGGAGGTTGCTGTCGGTAGTGAAGCGGCCGAACTCGATCGAGCCGAGCTGGTAGAGCTCCCAGGCGCCCATATTCTTCCGGGGCTGCCGGGCGGCGCGCGACTGCTCGGTGATGCCGAGTTCGGTGGCGATGCGGGCCGAGACCAGGCGCGAGATCTCCTCCTGGAGCTCGAAGATGTCGGTCATCTCGCGGTCGAAGCCTTCGCTCCAGATGCAGCGCATGTCGCGCGCATCGATCGTCTGGACGGTGATCCGGACGCGATTGCCGTCGCGCCGCACGGTGCCGGAGACGAGATAGTCGGCGCCGGTCTTGCGCACGATGTCGGCGTCGTCCTCCGCCGACCGCTGGAGCGCGGAGGCCGTCGTGCGCGGGATCACCCGAAGCCACCGCGTCTTCGAGAGCGCCGTGATGATGTCCTCGGTGATGCCCTGAGCCAGAACGGTGCCGCGCCCGTCCTGGTCGAGGCTTGCGCACGGCAGCACGACCACCGTCGGCATCCCGGTGCGTCCGGCGGCAGGCGCCGCTTCGGTTTCGGCCGGGGCCGCCGCCTGGGCGCGCAGGCGGAAACCGCGCCCGTGCACGGTCGCGATCATCTGCTGGGCATTGCCGTCGTCGCCGAGCGCACGGCGTGCGGCGCGGATCTGGCTGCTCAGCGCCGCGTCCGAGACGATCCGGTCTTGCCAGACGGTGCTGAAGATCTCGTCCCGCGTGACGGTGTGGCCGATGTTGCGCGCGAGGAGCTGGAGCAGATCGAAGGTCCGCGGCTCGACCGGCACGAGATCGCCCTCGCGCCGCAATTCGAATCGTGCGGGATCGAGCTCGAACGAGCCGAAGCGGATGGACCCGTCCGGATCGCCTCGCTCGGAGTGCTCGATCGCAGGGCGGCTCATCGGGAGCTCCCACTCCATCGGGGGCCGGATTGGCGGCGTCCGCCCTTCCGTCGCTTGGCCCGCGTCCGCCGGCTCACCCTCCGGCAGCCGCGGCCGCCCGTAGGAAGGCGGCACGCCGCCAATGGGTAACAGAGGCGCATGGCCTGCCGCAAGGGAAGGCCGGCCCCTATTGGATCAGCTGGGGTTCGTTGCGCTGATCACCCATGACGAGCTGGGCATGATGATGCCGTCGGCTGCCGTGGTCTGCGCCCGGATCGCCTCGGCCAGAGCTCCCTCGATCTCGCGGCGCCTGGCCTCGGCCTTCTCGCCGGCCTCGCGGTAGACTTCCCCGGCGGGGCCGATCGCCAGCTGGAACTCGATCGCGTCGCGCACGTCGTGGCCGATCAGCACCGGCGCATCGACGCGCTCGAAGGTGATGCCTTCGTAGCCCGCGACCTCCATCATCCTGCGCACCATCGGCTCGTCCGACATCGAGAACGGACCGGGGCCGCAGGTGCGCGCGTCCTCGCCCGGCGCGGGCAGGAAGCGCAGCACGACGTCCTTCGCCATTGAGAGCCACGGGTTGTCAGCGCGCTCGCGCCAGACGATGTGCGTCATCCGCCCGCCGGGGCGCAGCGCCCGGCGCATGTTGCGCAGCCCCGCGACCGGGTTCGCGAAGAACATCGTGCCGAAGCGGGCGAAGACGAAGTCGAACTCCGCCTCGGGCAATGCGATCTCGGCATCGCCGCGCATGAAGCTGAGATTTGGCACCCCCGCCTGCTCGCGATCCGCCTCGGCCGCGGTGAGGAACGCGTCGCAGCAGTCGATCCCCACGACCTCTCCCTCGGGGCCGACGATGCGCGCGAGCTTGATCGCCGTATCGCCGAACCCGCAGCCGACGTCGAGCACGCGGTCTCCCGGCCGGACGGGCAGTTTCGGAAACACCGCCTCGCTGTGGCGGGTGAGCCCGTCGACGAGAACGTGGCGGAAGCGGATGAACTTGGGCGCCAGGACCTCGTTCCAGAACTGCACGAACTCGGTGTCCTCTGGCGGGGCGGCGGTCCGGGCAGCGACCTGGTTCAGCGATGCCATGTGTCGTCTCCTTCTCGCGATGGTCAGCTGATCAGGAAGCTATATCGGGGTGCCCACGCAGAGCTTGGGCGTTCCGTGGGTTTTTCCTGAGGGTTTCATCTCGTCACCGTCATCTCCGGCAACTTCCGGATCGGGATAGGCGAGGAGGCCGACCGGGGCGATGCGACGGCCCTCGAGCCGGGCGGCTTCTTCGCCTATCCGCCGGGCATGGCGCACTACGCCTACGCCGAGGGCGAGACGGTGGTACAGCTCAACAGCACCGGCCCCTGGACGATCACCTACGTGCAGGACGACAACGATCCGCGCATGTGAGCGTAGGGATGCGGCGAGGCGCCCGCGCGGGCGGGGCCTCGACCGCTCATGACCAGGGGCAGAAAGGCGGAATCTGCTGTGCGCCGGAGTCTGCTGTCCGCCGGGGCGCATCCCGGTAAGCTGGCGCCGGAGCGCCGCATGACGAGCCCGCAACCGGACCAAGCCCTCGGAATCCGCGAGAACCTCCGCCCCTTCCTGCAGCAATTGCTGCAGGTCTTCTTCGTCGGGAAGACGATCGGCATGCAGCGCACGTCGGCGACGGGAATGACCATTCATGGCGCATCTCGCGCACTGGCGGCCTGAACCAGCTATGTCGGGAGTGTCTCCGAACCCGCCACTACGTGTCGGATGCCGCTGGCGAGCGGTCAGTGTACGATTCCACTTGGCATGCGCTTCAATCAGTCCGCAATTCTGCAGTAGGCAACGGCTTCAATCTGCCGAGGGCGTTATTCGGTCGGCGAGTCGCGCCTCAGCAGCCCGGGCGCCAGAGTCGCCTCCATCCGGACCATGTATCGCCGCGCGGCGTCCATATGTTCGGCCATGATCCCGCGCGCCGCGTCCCTGTCGCCCGCCTTCAGCGCCCGCATGAGCGGGATCTGGTAGGCGAGTGCTGTGTCGCGCAGGCCGGGGTGCGGCGCATCGTAGATGCGCCGACAGACCGAGAGCTCGCGCAGAAGTTTCTGCAGAAAGCTGCAGTAGAAGCCGAGCACCGGGTTCGGGCAGAGCTCGGCCAGCACGGTGTGGAAGTCGAGCTCGGCGAGGCGCTGCTCGTACTCCTCGGCGGCGCTTCCGGGCGGGGCATCATAGATCCGCAGGGTGCGTTCGAGCCGGGCGAAATCCTCGGGCGTCAGGCGGCCGGCGAGGGACGCCGCCAGCTCGGGCTCGAGCTCGCACCGCACATCGTAGATGTCGGCGATCGTCGGCGTCCGGAACAGGAAATAGCTGGACAGAAGCGCGCGGGCGCGGCGCGCGTCGATCTCGGCCAGGAAGATGCCGCCACCGGGCCCCGTCCGGGTGCGGATCAGCCCCTGGCTGCGCAGCGCGCTCAGCGACTCGCGGACCGAGCCCTTCGAGGCGCCGAACAGCGCCATCAGCTCGCGCTCGCCCGGCAGCCGATCGCCGACGCGGAGGCCCCGCTCAACGATCATCTGCTTGATCCGGTCGGCGATGGTCTCCTCGCGCCGGCGGCGGACCGCGCCGCGTTTGCGCGGCTCAGCCATCGCCGCCCGGATCGTGACCGGGCGGATGCCAGCAGGCGGCCTGCTGGCCGTCCATCGCCCTCAGCTGCGGGCGCTGCTCGCGGCATTTCGCGTCGGCGGCCGGGCAGCGGCTGGCGAAGGCGCAGCCCGGCGGCGGTTTCAGCGGGTCGGGCAGCTCCGCCGGCTCCTCCTCGGCCTCGATCCGCCGCGCTCCGGGGGCCGGGGCCGAGCGCATCAGCAGCGCCGTGTAGTGGTGCCGCGGGCGGGCGTAGATGTCGCGCGCCGTGCCGATCTCGACGATGTCGCCGAAATACATGACGGCCACGCGGTCGCAGATGCTCTCGATCACGCTCAGATCATGGCTGATGAAGATGTAGGTCAGCCCGAAGTCGCGCCTCAGCCGGTCGAGCAGGTTCAGCACCTGCGCCTGCACCGAGACGTCGAGCGCCGAGACTGGCTCGTCGAGCACGATGATGCGGGCATCCGCTGCCAGCGCGCGGGCGATGCCGATCCGCTGCGCCTGGCCACCGGAGAACTCGTGCGGGTAGCGATCGAGGAACTCCTCGCGCAGGCTGACCGCCTGCATCAGCTCGGCGAGCCGGCGCCCGCGCTCCGCGGCGTCGAGGCCGAGCAGGCGCCGCATCGGCGCCTCCAGCGTCTGCCGGATCGTCTTGCGCGGGTTCAGCGAGGCGACCGGGTCCTGGAAGACGTACTGGATGTGCCGGGCCAAGGCGCGCGGGTCGCGCCCGGCCATCTCGGTGACGTCGTCGCCATCGAGCCGGATCGTGCCCGACGTTGGCCGGTCCAGCCCGACCAGCAGCCGGGCGAGCGTGGATTTGCCGCATCCGGACTCGCCGACGATCCCGAGCGTCTCGCCCTTGCGGACGACGAGGTCAGCGCCTTGCACGGCGTGAATGGCGGGCCTCGGCCTGCCGAGGATCGTGCGCCCGCCGCCAAAGGTGCGGGTCAGCCCGGCGGTTTCGACCGCGGCGCCGACATCGGGTTCGGGGGCGGTTCTCATGACCGGACCTTGAGCGCCTTGGTGCAGCGGACCGCGCGGCCGCCGCTGCAGCCCTCGTCCAGCGGCGCAAGCTCGATCTCGCCCCTGCGGCAGGCAGGCTCGACCTGCGGGCAGCGGTCGGCGAAGGCGCAGCCCCGGGGCAGCCGGTCGACCGGCGGCGGCATGCCCTCGATCACGTCGAGGCGCCGCTTCTGACGGCCCAGCACCGGCACGCAGTCGATCAGTCTGCGGGTGTAGGGGTGCGCCGGCCTCGTCAGCACCTCTTCGGTCGGACCGATCTCGACGATGCGGCCGGCGTACATCACCGCGACCCGGTCGCAGAGCTCGGACACGACGCCGAAATCGTGCGTGATGAACAGGACGGCCGAGCCGCGCTCGCGCGAAAGACGATGCATCAGCTTCAGGACCTGCGCCTGGACGGTGACGTCGAGCGCCGTCGTCGGCTCGTCGGCGATGATCAGGCCCGGGTCGTTGGCCAGCGCCATGGCGATGCAGACGCGCTGGCGCATGCCGCCCGAGAGCTCGTGCGGATAGGCCGAGAAGCGCGCCTTGGCCGACGGGATCTGCACCTGCTCGAGGAGGGCGATCGCCTTCGCCTCGGCTTCGCGCCGCGACAGCGGCTGGTGGGCCTGCAGCGCCTCGACGATCTGCTTGCCCACGGTGAAGAGCGGATGCAACGTCGTCAGCGGATCCTGGAAGATATAGGCCGCCTTGCCGCCCCGCACGCGGCGGAGATCGGCGGTGGAGGCGGCCAGCTGGTCACGCCCGTCGAAGGTGACGCGGCCGCCGGCGATGACGCCGGGCGGCGTGGGCACCAGGCGGAAGAGCGAGAGCGCCGTCACCGACTTGCCCGAGCCGGACTTGCCGACCAGCCCGACCCGCTCGCCCGGCGCCAGCGTCAGGCTGACGCCGCCGACGGCCGCGAAGACCCGCTCGCCCATGCGGAACTCGGTGCGCAGATCCTCGACGGCAAGCAGCCCCTCCGGCGGCGCGCCCGCGGGCACCCGCTCGCGCCGCACGGCGGTCGCGGCGCCGGGGGCGGCCAGGGCGCCCGATTTCAGCCGCGGGTCCAGCACGTCGCGCACGCCGTCGCCGACCAGGTTGATGCTCATGACGAGCGCGAAGATCATCAGGCCGGGGATCACCGAGACATGCGGCGCGGTGAACAGCAGCTCCCGCCCCTCGCCCAGCATCGAGCCGAGATCGGCCTGCGGCGGCTGCGCGCCGAGCCCGAGGAACGAGAGCCCCGCCGTCTCGAGGATCATCCAGCCGACCGTCGTCGACATCGTGACGACGATCGTCGGCAGCACGTTCGGCAGCACCTCGCTGAACAGGATCGCCGGGTGCGAGGCGCCGGAAAGCCGCGCCGCGTCGACGAATTCCCGCCGCGACAGTCCCAGCGTAATCCCGCGGATGTTGCGGGCGAAGAAAGGGATGTTGACGACGGCGATGGCGTAGAGCGCGTTCATCAACCCCGGGCCAAGCACGGCGACGATGCCGAGCGCCAGCAGGATGTACGGGAACGCCATTACGAGGTCGATCGCCCGCATCAGAAAGTGTCCGTCCGGCCGCCGGCATAGCCGGCCGTCAGCCCGATCAGCGAGCCGACCAGCGCGGCGATGGCCGTCGCCGAGACGCCGACGGCGATCGCGACGCGCGTGCCCCAGAGCAGCCGCGCCAGCAGGTCGCGCCCCAGATGGTCGGTGCCGAGCAGGTGGCCCTCGGCCCCCGGTCGCAGGAGCCGCTGGGCCGGGTCGGTGATGTCGGGGTCGGGCAGCGGCAGGACGGGCGTGGCCAGCGCTGCGATCAGGATCGCCGCCAGCACCGCGAGGCCCGCGGCCGAGAGCCGGTTGGCGATCAGCAGCCGGAAGGGCGAGGGCCGGCCGCCGCGATCGGAGGCGCCGAGGCGCGGCAGGGCCAGCGTCGCCATCAGCGCAGCCTCGGGTCGACGAGCGTCTGGGCGACATCGGCCAGCAGGTTGAAGATCACATAGCTCGCCGCAACGATCAGCACGCCGCCCTGGACCAGCAGCAGGTCACGCGTCGCGATGGCGTTGACCAGCATCCGCCCGATGCCCGGCCACTGGAAGACCGTCTCGACATAGACGGCGCCGCCCAGCACGAAGCCCGCCTGGATGCCGATCACCGGGATCACGGCGACCAGCGCCGCCTTGAAGGCGTGGCGGCAGATCACGCGCCGTTCCGCGACGCCCTTGGCCCGCGCCGTCCGGATATAGTCCTGGCGCAGCACTTCGAGCATCGCCGCGCGCGTCAGCCGGGCGATCACCGCGGTCGCCACCACGGCGAGCGTCAGCGCGGGCAGCGCCAGGTGCGAGAGCAAATCGAGCGGCCCACCCCCGCCATAGATCGCGTACATGCCCGAGGCCGGCAGCCATTGCAGCTGCACGGCAAACAGCATGATGAGCAGCAGGCCCAGCCAGAAGGACGGCGTCGAGATGCCGATCAGCACGAGGAAGGTCACGATCCGGTCGGTCCAGCCGAACTGCCGCACCGCCGAGGCGATGCCGGCCGCCAGCCCGAAGATCGAGCAGAGCACCAGCGACGCCCCCGCCAGGATCAGCGTGGCGCCGAAACGCTCGAAGACCTCGTCCGCCACCGGCCGGTTCAGCGAATAGGACCGGCCCATGTCGCCCTGCAGCAGGTTGCCGGCCCAGGTGAAGTACTGCGCGACGAGCGGCTGGTCGAGGCCGAGCTGCCGGTTCAGCCGCTCGACGTTCTCGGGGGTCGCATAGGCGCCGAGGATGGCGGTCGCCGGGTCGCCCGGGATCAGCGCCATCATGCCGAAGACGATGACGCTGAGCCCGATCAGGATGGGGACAGCCGCGAGCAGCCGCCTGGCGATGTAGGCCCACATGGGCGGCCGTCAGTTTTTCACCACGTCGTGCAGCAGCAGGAAGAAGGACGGCTCGAGCCGAAGTTCTCGACCCGCGCGCTGGTCACGGCGTTCTGCTTCCAGTTGGCGATGAAGGCCCAGGGCGCGTCGTCGTGCACGATGGTCTGCATCTGCTTGTAGAGCTTGGCCCGCTCGGCCTGGTCGGTCGACCGCCGGGCCTTTTCCAGCAGCTCGTCGACCTTCGGGTTCGAGTAATAGCCCGAGTTGAACCCGCCCTCGTCCGGCATGGCGGCGGTGCGCAGCGCCAGATAGGGCAGTGTGTCCGGATCGTTCGTCATCCACGCCATCTCGGCCATGTCGGCCTTGCCCTCGAGCCCCGGGTTCACCTTGCCCAGGAAGGTGTTCCACTCATAGGTCTCGATCTTCACGTCCAGCCCGACCTCGGCGAGGTCCGCCTGGATCGCCGCGCCCATGGCGACCGGATTGAGCATCCCCGACCCGCCGTCCGTGACGTAGAAGGTCAGCTCCGCGCCCTCGGCGCCGGCCTCCTTCAGCAGGGCGCGCGCCTTGTCAGGATCGTGCGGATAGGGCTGCAACTCGTCATTGTGCGCCCAGGCGAAGGCCGGCGGCGTCGGGCCGGCGGCGATCTCGGCGGTGCCCTGCAGCACGTTGTCGACCAGCGCCTTCTTGTCGATCGCGTAGTTCACCGCCTGGCGCACCCGCTTGTCGGCCATCGGGCCCGTCCTTGGTGTTCAGGATCAGGAACCACAGATGCGGCCCGGCCTGCTCGTAAACCGTGAAGCTCGGGTCCTGCTCGAAGCTCTTCAGGATGTCCGGCGGCACCTCGACCATCACGTCAACGCCGCCCGACATCATCTCGGCGACGCGCGTGTTGGCGTCGGTGATCGGCCGGAACACCACCGCCTGCAGTTCGGGCGGGCCGTCCCAGTGATCGGGGTTGGCCTCGATGACGACGCGGCTGTTCGACTCCCACTCGACGAAATGGAAGGGGCCGGTGCCGGAGGGGTGCCGGCCAAAGTCCTTGCCGTACTGCGTCACCGCCGCCGGCGAGACGATCAGGCCGGTCGGGTAGGCGAGATTGGACAGGAAGGGCGCATAGGGTTCCTTCAGCGTGAAGACGACCGTCTGCGGGTCCGGCGCCTCGACCTTGTCGACGGCGCTGAGCCGGCTACGCCCGCAGTGCCCTCAAGACTACTCGTAGGCGGATCGTCGAGGCATGACCCAATCCGGACGATCTCGAGGTCTCCGCAAAATCGCGCGGGTCGGCCCTTCTCGCCTCAACTGAGTTGACCGAGAGTACGGCGCCCGTCGTGCTAATTGGACCCGGTCGCCCCCTCCTGCATCTTCTGCATGACTTGGTCGAGGCTGAAGCTCGCCGGCTTCTGCCGCGGCGGAAACTCCTTGAAGCTCGCGAGCCAGTTGGCGACGTAGGCTTGGGCCGGCACCAGCAGGTACATGCGCTCGATCCGCCACGCAGCGTACCCGATCGATTCCTGGTTGGCACGCTCGAACGGATCCGCCCGCAAGTCGTAGACCGCCGGAAGCCGGAGGTCGACGAACGGCTCCTCCCAGATGCCTATGCGGTGGCCGCGCTGCTCCGCGAAGACGAGCTTCCAGCGATTGTAGCGCAGCGCGACCAGCTTGCCGTCATCGCTCCAGTACAGAAACTCGTGCCGCGGCGGCTCGCTTGTCTCGCCCCTGAAGTACGGCGCGAGATCGTAGCCGTCGAGGTGAACCTTGTACGTGCTGTCGCCCGCCTCGGAGCCACGCCCCGGCAGCGGCGAGCAGCGTCGGCAGCATGTCCTCATGCGCGAAGACACCATTGTACCGCGTCCCTGCCGCGACTGTGCCGGGCCAGCGGATAAGGGAGGGGACGCGATAGCCGCCCTCCCAGTTCGTTCCCTTTTCGCCGCGGAAGGGCGTGGTGCCGCCGTCCGGCCAGGTATGCGTCCAGATGTGCATGCGCGTGGCGTTCCACCACACGAAGAACGGCTTGTCCGCCGCATGCGCGTCGTCGATGAAGCGGAGCGCGGCGTCGGTGATCTCGTCATCGACCGTCTCCATGCGCTTCTTCGTGAGCGCGCCAGTGTCCTCGATGCGTTGCGAGCCGTCCGAGGGGATCGCCGAGGGCCGCTCGGCACGCGGGTGGGCAGCCTCTCGCTGGGCAAGCGCCGCTATGTAATCCGTACGGAGCCCTGTTCCGGAGCTGCCGCTGCCCAGCCCGCACCGGACCTCGTGACGCTTCTTTCCCCGCGCGAGTTCGAGATCGCGGTGCACATCGCGTCCGGCATCGGGTGCAAGCAGGCCGCCCGTCGGCTGCAGATCAGCGCGCACACGGTCAAGGTCCATCTCGGCCGGATCTACGCGAAGCTGGGCCTTCACAAGCAGACGCAACTGGCGGCGCTGGTGGCAGCCGGCTTCGCGCAGAAGGGCCCTTGTTCGCTCGACCCTTTCCGAACGAAGTGTTGCCCGCCGGAGAGCGCGCGGAGCGTACGCGCCGCCTCTGATCCCTGTATGCGTCCGAGCCACCACTCTCGATGACCGTCCAGATCTGGCGCGTCTTCCCGTCACCGGACCACGTCGGCAATGGCGGGAATACCCTCAACAGTGCGCGTAGGCACGCCGGGCGTAACGTCGCAAGTAGAGCGTGGGATAGATAATATAGTGCCGGGCTTCGGGTCTGGTGCGAAGAGCACGTTGCTCGTCAGGCCGCCGTTCACGCGCTGTGCGGGAAGCATGGGAGCCGGCTGTCCGCGCGCGCGGTCGGCGCTCGCCACTCGGCTCCCGGCATGGCGCCGGCATTCTGCGGTCGCCGTTCGCTCTGCGCCCTCAGCGGCGTCGTACCGTGGCAGACTTTATCACCGCCCTTCTCATGCCGCCCTGGCGGCGAGTTCCGCACCAGCGTTTGCGAACCAACCGACGACGTTCAGCCGCCGGCCGGGCCAGATTCCTTCGGGCCGATTTTTTAGGCACTCCACCTGCGCATCGATGAGCAGCTTGTGCTCCTTCCGGCTGCGGCGCGGAGGGTGGTCGAGCGCCTCGCAGAGCGCGGGCGACTGCTTCAAGCCGAGCCGTCCCCGGTTCTCAGTGCATCCCGTTATGGAAATCCGGTTCCTCCTGCAGGCCGCAGGGCACTGACTCCGGATGGACAAAGAGCCCTGGCGTCGTAGCCGGTCATGGCCTCGGCCATGGTCAGGGAATTCAGGATCGCCTCTTCGGTGGCCTCGATTGCCGCCTCGAACAGCGGCGACATCTCGACGTTGTCGAGGCTTCGAGTGACACTGGGCGGCGCATCCGGGCCGCGCCGCAGGCCCGGCGCCGTGCTGAACGCCAGTGCATAGTCCCCGGAGCCGTTGCCGAGCGACGAGCCGGTGCGGGCAAGCCCTGCAAAGCAGCGCTGCGCCAGCCGCTTGAGGTTCCGCGCACAGAGCGCCGCATCGGTCGCCAGCACGATGACGATCGAGCCGTCCTGATCCACTGCGCCGGGCGCTTCGGGAGCGAGGCGGCCATCGATCCGCAACCGCCCTCCATAGTTCGACTGCACCAGCACGCCGATGGTTCCGAGGGGGGCGACGCGGCGCGAGGCGGTGCCGATCCCGCCCTTCAGCCCGAATGCGACGGTGCCGGTGCCGGCACCCACCCCGCCCTCGAGCACCGGGCCATCGGCGGCGGCAGCGAGCGCCGCGCGCATCTCTGCCACCGTGGGGCGCAGAGCGCGGATGTCGTTCAGCCTGGAATCGTTGGTCTCGCCCACGACCGCATTGACCGAGACGACGCGCTCGTTCCCGGGCTGCGCCAGGGTATGGGCGACGAGCGCCTCGACGGCGCGGCCGGTGGCAAGGGTATTCGTCAGCAGGATCGGGGTCTCGAGCTCGCCCAGTTCCTCGATCTGGGTGGATCCGACGAACTTGCCATAGCCGTTCAGCACGGCCAGCGCCGCCGGAACCCGGTCGCGATAAAGGTTGCCGCCATGCGGCAGGATCGCCGTGGCGCCGGTGCGGGTGCGCTCGCCCTCGATCAACGTGCAATGCCCGACCCGCACACCGGCCAGATCGGTGATTGCGTTGAGCGGTCCGGGCGGGAAGACACCCGGCACGATGCCCCATGCGCGGGCCCGCCGCGCGCCGACCCCGTGTTGCGCCATTCTGCCCTCTCTCGTTGCCTACGGGATTCGCCGGCCCCTGCAGGGGCGGGCGGGATCATTTCCGGAACCATCCCGGCGCGAGGAATTGCCCGGTCCAGCGGATTGCTTTCTCGGCCATTCTGGTCGAAGTCTACGCGGCGACAAGAGGACTCACCGGCAAGGGTTCGGCAAGGGTCCGGCAAGGGGACAGGATGACGATGACTTCGGGCGCCTGCGCAGCGGAGCTGATTCTGCACAACGGCACGATCTGGCGCGGGCTGCACGAAGGCCAATGCCAGGCGGCAGCGATCTGGCGGGGCCGGATCCTGGCGACCGGCGGCGATGCCGAGATGCTGGCGCTGCGTGGCCCGGAGACGACAGTGGTCGACCTCGAGGGCCGCTTCGCCTGTCCCGGCCTGAACGACGACCATCTGCATCTGATCTCGCTGGGGCTGACGATGGACTGGGTCGATGCCAGCCCGGACGCCGCACCGACGCTGGCGGCGCTGCAGGACGCGCTGCGCCGGCGCGCCGCCGAGACGCCTGAAGGCGACTGGATCATGGCGCGCGGCTATGACCAGGTGAAGCTGGACATCGCCCGCCACCCTGACCGAAGCGAGTTGGACGCGGCGGTGCCGGACCACCCGGTGCTGCTGGTGCGGGCCTGCGGCCATGTCGCCCTGGCCAACAGCCTGGCGATGAAACGCGCCGGGGTGGACGAGAATACGCCCGTGCCCGCCGGCGGCGTGATCGAGAAGGTCAACGGACGCCTCACCGGCCTGTTCGCCGAGACCGCGCAGGACATGATGCGCGGCCAGTTGCCGGAACCGAGCGTGGAGCAACAGATCGCGGCCATCGAACGGGCCGGGCGATACCTTTTGTCGCTGGGCATCACCAGTTGCATGGATGCCGCCGTCGGCATGGTGGCGGGGTTCAGCGAGATCCGGGCCTACCATCTGGCGAAACGCGACGGGCGGCTGCCGGTCAGGGTCTGGCAGGTATTGCTGGGCGATCCCGACCGATCGATCGTCGCCGAGTGTCACGCGGCCGGGCTGGTCTCGGGCGTCGGCGACGACTGGCTGCGGGTGGGTGCGGTCAAGATCTTCCTCGACGGTTCGGCCGGTGGCCGCACCGCCTGGATGAGCGCGCCCTATCTGCCCGGGCCCGACCAAAGGAACGACGATACCGGCGTGCAGATCCTGCCCGACGAGGAGCTCGAACGGCTGGTCCGGGAGTATCACGGCAAGGGCTATCAGCTGGCGTGTCACGCGATCGGCGACGCGGCCATCGGGCAGCTCATCACCGCCTATGAGAAGGCGCTGGAGGCGATGCCTGACGCGGACCGCCGGCATAGGATCGAGCATTGCGGGTTCTCCACCGAGGCGCAGCATCGCCGCATGAAGGCCGCCGGCATCTATCCGGTGCCGCAACAGGCGTTCATCTACGATTTCGGCGACAGCTATGTCTCGGTGCTGGGCGAGGAGCGCGCGCTGCCCAGCTATCCAATGAAGACCTGGCGAGATCTCGGCTTCAAGCCGGCCACCGGATCGGATGCGCCGGTCTGCAAGCCGCTGCCCTGGCCGAACCTCTATGCGATGATCACCCGCAAGACCTGGAAGGGCACGGTGATGGATGCCGGCCAGCGGATCACGCCGGCACAGGCGCTGCAGGCCTATACCGAGCATGGCGCCTTCTCGCAGAAGGCCGAGGCGGTGAAGGGGCGGCTGGTGCCGGGGCAGCTGGCGGACATCGCGGTCTTCTCGCGCAACCTGCTGACCGCCGCGCCAGAGGACATCCTGCACGACACCCACTGCACGATGACGATCCTCGATGGTCGGATCGTCTACGAACACGCCGCCTGACGGGCGGCGCAAGAGCAAGCAAACCGGAGGAAACCGAATGCTCAAGAGCTTCACGCTCTCATCCCTGCTCCTGATCGGCACCGCCGCCGCGGCGCTGGCGGACGAGCCGCGCCACGGCGGCACGCTGATCTTCACCGCGCCCTACGGGTCCAGCTTTTCGACGATGGATGTGCAGGCGACGCCGCAGACGCAGGACGAAATCGCGGCCATCGCGATCCAGCGCAGCCTGTACAGGTGGAATCCCGACAAGAACGTCCCCGAGCTCGAGCTCGCCGACAGCGTTGAAGTGTCCGATGACGGGCTGACCTACACCTATCATTTGCGCGAGGGAGTGCTGTTCCACGACGGCAGCCCGATGACGGCCGACGACATCATCTGGTCCTACGAGCGCATCGCGAAGCCCAGCAACGCCTTTCCCGGCGCGCGCTATTTCGCGGCGGTCAAGGGCGTCGACGACTACAAGTCCGGCGCCGCCGAGCACATTTCCGGGCTGAAGAAGATCGACGACCACACGCTGGAAATCGAGTTCACCGCGCCGGTCGATCCATCCTTCGACCTGCTGAACCGGCAGGCGTCGATCTATCCGTCCGACCTGCCCGCCGACCACAACTTCGCCACCGATCCGGTCGGGCTCGGGCCGTTCAAGTTCGTCGAGCACGTCCCCGGCTCGATGGTCAAGACCGTCAAATGGGACAAGTTCTACGAACAGGGCAAGCCCTACCTGGACGCGGTGAACATCGTCATCATGCCCGACGCCTCGGCCCGCGACGTGGCGTTCCGCAATCAGGAAATCGACACCTCGGTCCTCGGCGCGACGCAATATGTCGCCTATCAGGCCGAGCCCGAGCTGTCGGAGCATCTTCTGGAAGTGGCCGAGATGTTCACCCGAAACATCGGCTTCGATCCGGAATACAAGCCGTTCTCTGACAAGCGGGTCCGGCAGGCGATCAACTATGCGATCAACGCCGACCTGATCATCGACAAGCTGGTCAAGAACAAGGCCTATCGCGCGGTCAGCTGGCTGCCGACGACCTCGCCCGCCTTCGACGAGGACGCCAAGCCCTATCCGTACGACCCGGAAAAGGCCAAGCAGCTTCTGGCCGATGCCGGCTACCCCGACGGCTTCCAGTTCGAGGTGACCGCGACCCAGAACGAAAGCTGGGGCATCCCGATCGTCGAGGCGATCATCCCGATGCTGGCCCAGGTCGGCATCAAGGCGATCGCCAAGCCGGTGGAAAGCTCGGTGCTGTCCGAGGTGATCCCCGCCGGCGACTTCCAGGCCTACATGTGGTCGAACAACAGCGGCCCGGACGCGCTGTCGACCTTGCGCTGCTTCTATTCCAAGACCCCGCAGAGCGCCTGCAACTACACCACCTACAACGACCCGGAGTTCGACAAGCTCTTCGAGGCCGCGGTGGCCGAGCGCGACCCGGCCAAGCGGACCGATCTGCTGCGGCAAGCGAACGACCGGCTGCAGGACGGCGCGCCGGTGTGGTTCTTCAACTACAACAAGGCGGTGATGGCCTATCAGCCCTGGGTGCACGGATTGCAGGCGAACGCCACCGAAATGGCGATCCAGGACTATGCCGACATCTGGATCGACGATACCGCACCGGCCTCGCGCAAGTAATCGCGTGCAGGCGGTGCGACAGACCTGAACCAACGCGATCCGGCCCGCTCTCTCAGGGCCGGATCCGGCAAGGGGCAGCCTCGTGATCCGATTTACCGTCCGGCGCATTCTCCAGATGATCCCGACGGTCATCGCGGTCGCGCTGCTGATCTTCATCATCTTCAGCGTCGTGCCGGGCAGCTTCGCCTCCAGCCTGATGGCCGATGGCCGCAACGCCAGTGACCCCGCCTATGTCGAGCAGCTGAACCGCGAATTCGGGCTCGACAAGCCGATGTATCAGCAGTTCCTGAGTTATATCGGCGATCTGGCCACGTTCGACCTGGGCACATCGTTCCGCAGCCGGCAACCGGTCGCCGACGTCATATGGGACCGCGTCGGCGCCTCTCTGCTTCTGGCCGCGGCGGCGATGGTCTTTGCCATGCTGATCGGCGTGCCGCTGGGATTTCTCGCGGCGCTCAGGCCGGGCAGCATCCTCGACACCTCGACGATGATCGGCGCGGTGTCCGGCCTGTCGCTGCCGCAGTTCTGGCTGGGCCTTTTGATGATGTACCTGTTTTCGCTGACGCTGGGCTGGTTTCCCAGCTTCGGGTATGGCGGCGGCGATCTCGAAACATCTGGTTCTGCCGGCGATCACCCTGGGGGTGACGCCGCTGGCGCTGCTGGCGCGCACCACCCGGGCCGGCGTGCTGGACGTGATGAGCGCCGACTTCATCCGCACCGCGCAATCCAAGGGGATGAGCAACCGCCGCGTCGTGCAGTGGCACGTGGTGCGCAACGTCATGGTGCTGGTCGTCACCACGATCGGTCTGCAATTCGGCTCGATGATGGGGCAGGCGGTGGTGATCGAGAAGCTGTTCTCGTGGCCCGGCGTCGGCTCGCTGCTGGTCGACAGCGTGGCGTTGCGCGACATCCCCGTCGTGCAGGGGACGATCCTGGTGATCGTGCTCTGGTTCCTGATCATCAACACCGCAGTCGACATCCTCTATGCGGCCATCGACCCGCGCATCAAGCAGGTGTGAGGACAGATGCGGCGGTACCTGAACCTCAACCTAATCATCGGCGGCGTCCTGACCCTGCTCGTGATCGTCGCCGGCACCTGCGCGCCGCTCCTGACCCCCTACGACCCCGTGCTGGACGCCAATCTGATGAACTCCGAGATGCCGCCGGACTGGCAGTTCTGGTTCGGCACCGATGCGCAGGGGCGCGACATCTATACCCGCGTGCTCTACGGCGCCCGCATCTCGCTGACCGTCGGCATCGTCTCGCAACTCATCAACTCGGTGATCGGGCTCGCTCTGGGCATCTCGGCCGCCTACTGGGGCGGCTGGTGGGACGATCTGGTCAACGGGCTGACGAACATGATGCTGGCGATCCCGTCGCTGATCTTCGCGCTGGCGATCATGGCGGTGCTGGGGCCGGGTCTCGTCAGCCTGCTGATCGCGCTCGGGCTGACCAACTGGTCATGGACCTGCCGCATCGCCCGGTCGTCGGCGCTGTCGATGAAAAGCCAGGGCTATGTGCAGGCGGCGCAGACGCTGGGCTATGGCGACGTGCGGATCATGGCGACGCAGCTGGTGCCGAACATGCTGGGTCCGATCCTGGTGATCGGCACCCTCGGCGCAGGCTCGGCGGTGCTGGCCGAGGCGGCGTTGTCCTTCCTGGGCCTCGGTATCCGGCCGCCCTTCCCCAGCTGGGGCAGCATGCTGACGGATGCGCGCGAACTGATCGTGCTGGCGCCCTGGGCGGCGATCTTCCCGGGGCTGGCGATCTTCTTCGCGGTGCTGGGGTTCAACCTTCTGGGC
Source organism: uncultured Alphaproteobacteria bacterium (assembly GCA_963822985.1). GTDB lineage: Bacteria > Pseudomonadota > Alphaproteobacteria > Rhodobacterales > Rhodobacteraceae > Thermohalobaculum. The sequence continues at coordinate 50,235 of CAWGJU010000014.1, forward strand.
GACGGGCTGCGCGACATGCTGGACCCGCACATGCGGACGCGGGCGCCGTGACCGGCGCCCCGCTTCTCGAGCTGAAGAACCTGTCGATCGGCCTGCCGGCCCGGTCAAGCTCGGTGACCCTGGTCGACGATGTCAGCTTCTCGATCCTGCGCGGCGAGATGTTCGGGCTGGTCGGCGAATCCGGCTCGGGCAAGAGCCTGACGGCGCTGTCGCTGATCCGCCTCCTGAAGAAGCCGCTGAAGGTGACGGCGGGACAGCATCATGTTCGACGGCACTGACCTGCGCGGCCTGTCGGACCGCGCCATGCGACGGCTGCGCGGCGAGCGGATCGCGATGATCTTCCAGGAGCCGATGACGGCCCTCAATCCGCTCGCCACGGTCGGCCGGCAGATCGCCGAGATGTTCGTCCTGCATCAGGGCGCCGGCTGGGACGAGGCCAACAGCCGCGCGGTCGAGGCGCTGGCCAGCGTCAAGGTCCCGGCACCCGAGCAACGGGTCCACAACTATCCGCACCAGATGTCGGGCGGAATGCGCCAGCGGGTGATGATCGCTATCGCGCTGGCCTGCGATCCGGCGCTTCTGATCGCGGACGAGCCGACGACCGCGCTCGATGTCACGGTGCAGGCCGAGGTACTGCGGCTCATCGCCGAACTGTGCAGCGAGCGCGGCACCGCCGTCCTGCTCATCAGCCACGACCTCGGCGTGATTGCCAATATCTGCCAACGCGTCGGCGTGATGTATGCTGGCCGCCTGGTCGAGGAGCGCGATACCTACGACCTGTTCTCGGACCCGCGTCATCCGTATACGAAAGGCCTGTTGGGGGCATTGCCGCGCCTCGGGTCGCGGCAGATCAAGGGCCGGCAGCGGCTGGTCGACATCGACAGCCTGATCGAGGATCGCTCGCGGCTGACCGACTCCTTCTTTTCGGAGCCGCGCCACCCCGAACGCAATGCTCACCTGCGCGCAATCCAGACCGGGCGCGACAGCCAGTGACCGAACGCCAGCCGCTGTTGCAGATCAGTGACCTGCATGTCCATTTTCCCGTTGGCAATCAGTTCCTGTCGCGCAACCGGCGGTTGCTTCGAGCCGTCAGCGGCGTGGATCTGCATCTGGACCGCGGCGAATGCCTGTCGATCGTAGGCGAATCCGGTTGCGGCAAATCCACCACGGCGCTGGCGGTGATGGGCCTGCTGTCGCCGACCTCTGGCGATATCCTGTTCGAGGGCCGCTCAATCATCGGCGAGAACGAGCCGGGCCGGATGGACCGCGCCCGCATCGCCCAGATGGTCTTCCAGGACCCTTATGCCTCGCTGAACCCGCGGCAGACCGTGTACCGGACGCTGGCGGCGCCGCTCAGGCTGCACGGCGCCAGGGCCAAGAACGAAATCGACGACAGGATTGCCGAAATCCTGCAGAAGGTCGGCTTGCTGCCGGAGCACGCGGCGCGCTTCCCGCACGAATTCTCGGGCGGTCAGCGGCAGCGGATCGGCATTGCGCGGGCGCTGATCCTGAACCCGCGGATCATCGTGCTGGACGAGCCGGTCTCGGCGCTGGACGTGTCTGTGCGGGCACAGATCATCAACCTGCTGCTGGACCTGCAGGAGGATCTGTCGCTGTCCTATGTGATGATCAGCCATGACCTTGGCGTGGTCGAACACATGAGCGACCGGGTTGCGGTGATGTATTTCGGCCAGATCGTCGAGATCGGCCATTGGGACGCGATCTTTTCCAGCCCGACGCATCCCTATACCCGAAAGCTCATCTCCACCATTCCCGATCCCGATGCCGTGCTGCACCCCGAGCGCCGCGTAGCGCTGGCGGCGGCACCTGCTCCGCCGCAGGGCTATCGCTTCCACCCCGAGAACATAGACAGTCCCGATGTCCATGCGGCACCGGCGCCGTCGGAGCTGATCCGCATCGGGCCGAACCATCAGGTCAGGTGCCGTGCGCTGGATTGCTGATCGTCGCAACATCCGCCGGCAGGCGATAACGATAGACCTCTTGGCTGCGCTGTGCCTGGCACAGCGTGTGAGAGGCGACGTCTGACGGATGGTTACGTGGTTGAGAGGCTGCCTGAGAGGCTGAACGCGGGGGCGGGCCGACGGACCTCGGCACGCTGTAAACAGCCCCCCCTGCACACGTGGGTAAAGCAAGTCTTCGGCAATGCTTGCGGCCGTGGTTGCGCCTCGATGATGCCGTCCGAGTTGCGGATGGTGCTGAAGGGACCCCGGCTGCAGGAGAAAGAAACCCGGTGACCGGAGGTGGCGCAATTTGCGCATCAATCAGGCCCGGTACCAACGACTCTGACCTCTCAGCATTTGCCCCTGGGGTGACAGGCAGCGCGAGCCTAACGCGGCCACCTCCACCGATGTCGTGCCAGCTGGACCGGCAGGCCGATTGCACCTCGTGGTTGTGCTTGAAGACAGCGTCGAGTCGCCGGAAAGTGTCAAAGGCCACCTTGTGAGAAGCCGTCTTCGGGTGGCGTTGAACCAGAACGGGAGACGCTCAATGTCGTTGTGGCTTACGAACGTCCTGCCGCGCCGTGCGCTGTGGGCCGCCGCGGCGCTTGCCGCAGGACTGCCGGCCGGACAGGCTTTGGCCGAGCTCGAAAGGGGCGAGTGCACGGTTGAAAAGCAGACCGATGTGTCGGTCGAGATGCGCGACGGAACGATCCTTATGGCCGATGTCTATCGGCCGAAGGAGGACGGCACCTACCCGGTCTTGCTCCAGCGTCTGCCCTACAACAAGACGGCGGCGCAGACCTATGTCTACGCGAGCCCCGAGACCTACGCCTCGCACTGCTACATCGTGGTCATCCAGGACGTGCGCGGGCAGTACAAGTCCGAGGGCGAGTTCTATCCCTTCCGCAACGAGGCCCAGGACGGCTACGACACGATCGAATGGGCGGCCAAGCTCCCCGGCTCCAACGGCAAGGTGGGCATGTACGGCTTCTCCTACGTTGGCGCCACACAGTGGCTGCCGGCGACGGAGGCTCCGCCCTCGCTGGTCGCCATCGCGCCGGCGCACACCTCGTCCGACTACTATGACGGCTGGTCCTATCAGGGCGGAGCGTTCCATCAGGCCTTCAAGCAGTCCTGGCCGCTCACCTCGATCGGCCTCTCGGGCGCCCGCCGTCACGGCGAGCAGGCGCAGCTCGACGCCATTGCGGAGGCGGTCGAGGACCTTCCCGCGCTCTACGCCCACCTACCGCTCATCGACTACCTGCCGGACACCACCACCGACCGGGAGTCGGCTCCCTATTACTTCGACTGGGTCGAACACGACACGCGGGACGACTACTGGAAGCAGTGGAGCATCCGGGAGCGCTACGAGAACGTGAAGGTTCCGGCGCTCAATTTCGGCGGCTGGTACGACATCTTCCTCAACGGCGGCACCGAGAACTTCACCGGGATGCGCGAGCGCGGCGGGTCGCCGGAGGCGCGGGACGGGCAGCACCTCGTGATCGGGCCTTGGATCCACCTGCCCTGGAAGCGCGAAGTCGGCGAGCTCGATTTCGGGCCCGAAGCGGACAACCCGATCGACCAACTCCATCTCGCATGGTTCGATCATTGGCTGAAGGGGGAGCAGAACGGCGTTGCGACCGAGAAGCCGGTGCGCGTCTTCGTCATGGGAGCGAACCGGTGGCGCGAGGCGGAGAACTGGCCCATCGAGGGGACTGAGTTCCGGCCCTACTTCTTGCAAAGCCTTGGGGGAGCCAATACCCGGTACGGCAACGGCTCGCTCGCGACCCAGCAGCCGCCGGCGGATCAGCCCTCTGACGAGTTCACCTACGACCCCGCCAATCCCGTCCCGAGCCGGGGCGGCCACTCCTGCTGCACGCCTGACGTGGCTCCTGTCGGACCATACGATCAGGCGCAGATCGAGGATCGCGCGGATGTGCTCGTCTACTCGACGCCGCCGCTCGAGGAAGACATGGAAGTGACGGGACCGGTCGAAATCGTGCTCTACGCCAAGTCGACCGCGCCCGACACGGATTTCACCGCGAAGCTGGTGGACGTCCACCCGGATGGGAAGGCCTACAATATCTCGAACGGAATCATCCGGGCGAGTTCGCGCGAGGGGCTCGGAACGCGGACGCCCATCGAGCCGGGGGAGGTTTACGAATACCGTTTCGCCCTCCAGCCAACCTCCAACTTGTTCAAGGCAGGCCACCAGATCCGGCTCGAGGTCTCGAGCTCGAACTTCCCGCACTACGATCGGAACCTGAACACCGGCGAACAGCCTGGCTTCGGGTCGGAAATGCACGCTGCGCGCCAGACAATCCTGCACGACGCGGAGCATCCCTCCCGGTTGATACTGCCCATCATTACCGCGCCGTTGACGCAGGCGAACGCCGGCGAGGCCGGAGCCGGAGGTTCCTCCGTCTCTGAATGACGCTTCCTGCTGTCCGCCGAACGAGGCCAGCCGTTTCACAGCGGCTGCCCTCACCCGCCGAGCCCACGATGGAGCCGGCTGCAGATAGCACAGCTTCGAACTTCCGCTCATGGCGCATGCTGTGCTTTGCCAGAGTGAGCCGGCTACGGCGGAAGTTCCCATAGAACTGCTCGTAGGCGGACCGGGGGGGCGTGATCCATCTCATAGTAGGGCTGGTCATGCACGGCTTCGCCCACTACATCCCCGGTCCATTAGAGATCGACGCATGAGCATCGAGATCATTCTAATCCTCGGCGGCGCGCTCGCCTTCGGCGTCGCAAGCGCCGTGTTCGCTCGCTGGTCGCGCATTCGTTTGGAGCGCGCCGACCCCGCGCGCCAGAGCCGCCCGGCCGAGTAGTGCCACAGCTCGAGAGGTATTCGATCTTCCCATCCGAGGACGCCGGGCGGTTCCGTCCGGCCGCTCCGTGAACAACCCCGCGTCGTGGCGAGGCGGGCCGAGAGGGTGTCGTTGCGGATCATGACGCGGCTCGAAAGCCGGGAGCGCACGCCGGCGGGGCCCGGGGACGGTGGCCGTGCTCGAAGGTCTCGACGATGATCATGCGGCCGCCGCAGCATGGGCATGCTGGCCGGTGGTCTCGCGGCGGAGCGGCCGCTTCGGCGGAGGTGCTCGCTTCTGCTTCGGGCATTGCCAGGAGCTCGCGCGCGCGGGCGAGCTTGGCCTTGCGGGAGGCGCCGGCGAGCAGGCCGTAGTGGCGGATGCGATGCCAGCCCTTCGGCAGAACGTGGAGGAGGAAGCGGCGGATGAACTCGTGCGGCGGCAGCGTCATGGTCCGGTAGCGCTCGCGGCCGTTGCGGCGGTAGTCCTTGACGCGGAAGGTGACGCCCTCGTTGGTCGCGGCGACCAGGCGGCTGTTGGCGATGGCGACGCGTGGGTGTAGCGGCTGAGATAGGCGAGGACCGCCTTCGGGCCGGCGAAGGCGGCTTGGCGTAGACGAACCCGTCCTTCCGGCGCAGGGGTGCGAGATGCCGGGCGAAGGCGCGGGCATCTTTCAGCTCGGCCAGATCGCCGAAGAAGGCCAGCCGGCCGGCGGCATGGGCGGCGGCGATGCCGTCGAGCATGAGCCGGCGGAACAGGCGGGAGAGCACGCGCACCGGCAGGAGGAAGCCTGGCCGGCAGCGGACCCAGCTCGCGCCGTCGAGCGAGATGCCGCCGCCCGGCACGATCATGTGGACATGCGGGTGGTGGGTCATCGCGGAGCCCCAACTGTGGAGCACGGCGGTGATGCCGACCCGTGCGCCGAGGTGCCTCGGGTCGGCGGCGATGGTCAGCAGCGCCTCGGACGAGGCGCGGAACAGGAGGTCGTAGACCGCCGCCTTGTTCTGGTAGGCGACGGCGGCGATCTCGGCCGGCAGCGTGAAGACCACGTGGAAGTACGGCGCCGGCAGAAGGTCGGCCTCGCGGGCGGCCAGCCAGTCCCTCGCCGCCGCGCCCTGGCACTTCGGGCAGTGCCGGTTGCGGCAGGAGTTGTAGGCGACGCGCTCGCGGCCGCAGTCCTCGCAGCGCTCGACATGGCCGCCGAGCGCGGCGGTGCGACAGGCCTCGATCGCCGCCATGACCTTCAGCTGGCCGAGGCTGAGGTGCCCGGCCTGCGCCCGGCGCCAGGCGGGGCCGTGGCGGCGGAAGATGTCGGCGGTGTCGAGCGGCGGGCGGCCCATGGCCGCCCGGCCTCAGGCCTCCGGTCTCTCGACGGGAGCCATCTGCACTCCGAGCCGGTCGAGCGGGCTCATCACCGAGCGGATCGTCGAGGTGGCGACCCGGGTGTAGAGCGCCGTTGTGTCCAGCTCGGGCCATGGCCGAGCAGCACCTGGATCACCCGGATATCGATGTCCTGCTCGAGCAGGTGGGTAGCGAAGCTGTGCCGCAGCGTGTGCGGCGAGACCCGCTTGTCGATCCCGGCCTCCTCGGCCGCGGCATGGACCGCGCGGGCGAACTGGCGCGTCGACAGCGGGTTGATCGGCGGCTGGCCGGGAAAGAGCCAGCCGTTCGGCAGCATCACGCCCTGGCGGTGCCCCTCCCGCCACCAGGCGCGCAGCAGTGCCAGCAGCTGCGGCGAGAGCATGGCGTGCCGGTCCCTGCCGCCCTTGCCCCGCTCGATGCGCAGCATCATCCGGGCGCTGTCGACGTCGCCGACCTTGAGCGCCACCACCTCGGACACCCGCAGGCCGGCGCCATAGGCGGTGGCGAGCGCGGCATTGTACTTGGCGCTCGGCGCGGCATCGAGCAGGCGCGCCACCTCCTCGGCGCTCAGCACCACCGGGATCTTGCGCGGCTGGCGCACCACCGTGAGGCGGCGGGCCAGATCCGGCCGGTCCAGCGTATTGGTGAAGAGAAAGCGCAGCGCCGAGACCGTCCCGTTGTCCATTGATGGCGCATGGTGAGCGTCGCAAGAGCTTGCTACAGCGTGCCGGAGTGCCCAGAAACCTGCCATTCACCTGAAGGCTCGGCGTGAACCAAGCCGGAGGCCGCGGTGGCTGCGTTCAGCAATCCTCTCGGCTATGACTTCACGCTCAGCGCCGGCGTCGTGTCGGTGCTCGGCCGCAAACTGAGGCACAGAGCGGCCGTCTGCCGGAAGACGTCGTACAGGCCGACTGTACGCCCATGCATTCCGTCCAGGAGCTTTGGTCTCGACGCGCCCACTCCGGCGGCATGTGCGCCCGCCAATCGCACGGTTGTGCGGGCCGCGCCGTGGCCGTGGCCCAGTTTCCGCCGGCTGTCAGGTCGGCTTTGACCCGGCCGGCAAGTCAGCGCGCGCCGAGGATCGGGTAGAAGGTCGAGAAGACCATCTCGGTCGTCGCGTTCGCGGTGTGGCAGAAGGCGCATTCCTCGTTCGGTGCTGCGGTCGCCGTCTCGGCTAAGGGCGGCTCGTGGTGGCCGAAGTTGAAGAAGCCCCAGCCGTTCGTCTCGGCGAAGCGCTTGCTGTCCTTCACCATCATGTCGATGCCGGCGAAGCGGTAACGGGCAGCCCGGCTCGGCGTAACCCGGTGACGAGACGTTCCAGGTCGATCGTATCCTTGTAGGCGAAAAACCTCTTCACCCAATCGGCCGAGATCTCGGGGACCATGCGTCTGACCTCGGCCAAGGCAGCGCGGGCATCGGCCTCCCTGCCGAGGTGGGCCAGGCAGGATGCGCGGTAAAGATGCGGCGGGAGAGCGTCGGGATTGCGCGAGACGCTGCGGTCGATTGCCTCGATCGCCTCCTCATAGCGCTCCATCGCCAGCAGTGCCTGGCCGCGGTAGAGCACGTAGTAGAACGGATAGAACGGGTTGAGGCGGATCGCCTTCTCGACGAGCGGGATGACCTCCGCGTGTTCGCCGCTGAAATGCTTGGCCCCGGCCAAGTTGGCGTAGGCATCCGCGTTCCCCGGCTCGACGCGCACCCACTGCCTGGCAGCGGCGACGGCCTCCTCGTGCTTTCGGCGGAACAGGGACACATTGCCCAGCGCCTCGTACACTGCCGGCAGCGAGGGTTCGAGCGACTGCGCCTTGAGCGCCAACTCGTAGGCCTGGTCCAGCGTCTTCCGCGAGCCCCCGAACCACTCGTGCAGCGCCGTCAGGGCGAGCCCGGCATAGGCCGCCGCATAGCTCGGGTCGAGCTCGATCGCCCTCTCGAAGAGTTGGCGCGCCTCGATATGGCTGTCCCTTGAGTAGAGGCGGAACCGTTCGCGTCCCCGCAGCACGCAGTCATACGCCTCGGGATTGTCGGTCTCCTTGCGGGCGGCGGACGGTTGATCGGAGAGCTTGACCTCGAGCGCTTCGACGATCCTGGCGGTCACGTCGTCCTGCACGGCGAAGATATCGACGAGATCTCGGTCGTAACGCTCGGCCCAGAGGTGCGCATCCGATTGCCCGTCGATCAGCTGTGCAGTGATGCGCACCCGGTCGCCGGCTTTCCGGACGCTGCCTTCCAGGATGTAGCGCACGCCGAGCTCGCGGCAGACATCGCGCGGCCGCACCGGCTTGCCCTTGTAGGTGAAGGTCGAGTTGCGCGAGATGACGAGGAGACCCGGAAGTCGCGAGATTTCGGTGATGATGTCCTCGGTGATGCCGTCGGAGAAGTATTCCTGATCGCGCTCCCCACTCATGTTGTCGAAGGGCAGGACGGCGATCGAAGGGCCGATCGGAGGCGCCAGCGCTTCCATGCGCGCCGCCGGAACCGCGCCCGGCGTGGCATCGGCGGGTGACCAGCGCCAGATCGAGATGGGCCGCGTGATGTTCTTGGGGTGATGCGTGCCACCGTGCCGCCAGGCAATTTCAAGCAGACGCTGCACGTGTCGGTGGGCATCATCGGATATGGCGATGCCGTCCGGCTCAGCCATCGCCTCGATCCGGGCAGCAATGTTCACGCCGTCACCGAAGATGTCCGCGTCCTCGACGACGATGTCGCCCAGATGCACGCCGATCCGGAATCGCAGCGCGGCGTCGTCCGCAACCGTCGCATTGCGGTCGACCATCCCCTTCTGGAGTTCCATCGAGCATCTGACCGCGTCGACGATCGACGGAAACTCGAGCAGCAGACCGTCACCCATGGTCTTGACGATCCGTCCGCCATTTTCTGCGATCAGCGGATCAATCAGCTCGGATCGGTGGCTTCGCAGCGCCGCCATGGTCGCGGTCTCGTCGGCGCCCATCAAGCGCGAATAGCCCACTACGTCTGCCGCCACGATCGCGGCCAACCGGCGCTGCGTCCCCCGAGCCATCATCGTTGATTAGCTCACAGCGAGGCCGACTGCCACAAGCGCGAACGCTTGTGCGCGAGTGCCCGTGCCGCGGCGCTTGGTTCAGCTTGCGGAATTCGTTGGCTGGCTGCCCTCTCAGGAACTTCTGAACATGGCGCATCCTGCGCGTCGAGTTGAAGGACTACCGGCAGCCGTTGTTCCATCGATGATGGTCATTCACCGAAAGCTGCGTCTTACCTATGTTGCGCCAGCGTGGATTGCCAACAAGGGCTCCTTCGCTGCCGACAGACTTGCCGGCTGCTGAGCGGGGCGACTCGCTGAGCAGATGTCGAGGGGCGGCAATGCGTCGCCGAGACGCGGATCGTGGTCCTCGATCATGCGGTGCAGGACCTTACGCGCGTCTTCGTAGCTTTCGGCGAGCGGGTAATAGCCGGCGAAGCGTCCGGAACGCACCGTCATGCCATCCCACCGGCCCTGCGTGTCTCGGTAGATCAGCGGAGCAGCGAGCGGCCCGTGACGAGCAGTGATCTCCGACACGACGTCACTCGCCGCGTTCGTGACGGTGCGGCCGACGTCAAGATCGACGACGACAAAGACCCCATAGTGGAACCCCCAGACGTAGTTCGCCTGCGGCGCAAGCCTGTCGTGGTGCGGTGGCGTGCCCCACGAGCCGTAGCGCCTCATTCTCGTGAAGATGTCCATGGGTCTCTCCTTGCCCAGATTGCAAGGCAAGCGGCCCGCCCGCTCGCCTATAGCAGGAGATTGGTTCGCTCCGGGCGACGCGGAAAAATCGATGGAAGTGGCGAGAGCCTTGGAGTTCGCGCCGAGATGGACAGCCGGTGAGCGGGTCGACCATGTCCGACTCCACGATCTCGGTCGCGCGTCTCAGCGCCAGGCAAGGAGTGCATGGCGGTCGTCTGCGCATTCACCCCGCGGACCATCGACGCACCGATCGAGAAGGGCGGCGAACCGGTGGCGGCGAGCAATGCGGAGGGAGCCCGAACGGCTCCGCGCGCCATCTCAAGCCAGATTGCTGCGGATCGACGCGCACCAGCCGAGCCTGGGCATCACTCGAGAGCTTTGATGACCGGATGTGGCGCATGGTGAGCGTCGCAGGAGCGTGCTGCCGCCGGCCGAAGTACCTTGAAAGTCGTCGTTCACCCGCAGGCGGGGCGTCACCCTATACGGACCCTGAATCGGCCCGATGGAACGCGACGCCGCCTTACCGCTCCACGGCAGGCTTTCGCATGCCGACCCGACGCCGGGGAGCACTCGCACGGACAGGGACTGCGTCCGGAACTCCGAACGAGCGTCGAGGACGACGCCGCCCCCGCCAGAGGAATGGCCGTCGCTGGCGCGCCCCGCTATCATGGTGCGCCCAAGGGAGGGACCGATGGAGCGCCGGCTCGCCGCAATCGTCTCTGCCGACGTGGTCGGCTTTTCGCGTCTCGTCCGGGATGACGAGGACGGCGCCCTCGCGGCCATGGCGTCGTTGCGAAGAGAGCTCATCGAGCCGTTGGTCGCAGAAAACCGCGGCCGGATCGTCAAGCTCATGGGCGACGGGTTGCTGATAGAGTTCCACAGCGCGGTCGACGCGGTGCGGTGTGCGGTCGCTTGGCAAGAGAGCATCGGTGCTCGAGCCCAAGCCGTCCCCATCTCGTTTCGGATCGGCATCAATCTGGGCGACATCGTCGTCGACGGGGACGATATCCTTGGCGACGGCGTGAACGTCGCGTGCCGTCTCGAAGGTCTCTCTCGGCCCGGCGGGATCTGTATCTCGGACACCGTGCACGAGCAGGTGCGGGACCGCCTGGATATCCGGTTCGACGACGAGGGAGAGCGGCAGGTCAAGAACATCGAGAGGCCGGTGAGGGTCTGGATGTGGATGGCTGGGGCGACGCCGCGCGCCGCGGAACTGCGCGAGAAGCGGGACCGAAGCGATCTGCTGACGGTTTCGGTGCTGCCGTTCAGGAATCTCTCCGGCGACCCGGAGCAAGCCTATTTCGCAGAGGGGATCTGCGAGGACGTGATCACCGGCTTGTCGAGGAACTCCGCTCTCCGCGTGTTCTCCCGGACCGTCGGTTCGGGTGCGCCGAAGGGTGCCGAAGGCTCCGCGGCGGCGTTTGTGCTCGACGGGAGTGTTCGGCGATCGGGCGGCAGGACAAGGGTTGCGGCCAGGCTGACGGACGCCGGATCAGGCGATCAGATTTGGGCCGACCAATTCGACAGCGAGATGCAGGACCTGTTCAAGCTGCAGGACGACATCGTCGCCTCGATCGTTCATGGGCTCGGTGCGGCCGATGGCGCCATCGAGAAATCGGCGCGCCAGAGGAGCAGTGAACGCTCCTCCGACATGGGCTCCGCCTACGACTGGTATCTCAAGGGCAGGCACCACTTCTACAAGCATGGCGACGTCGGGATCGACGAGGCGGAAGCCTGCTACCTGAAGGCGCTGCAGGTGGACGCCGATTTCGCGCCGGCATGCTCCGCGCTGGCCTGGCTGCACTTCGTGCGCTTCAAGCTGTTCAGGAAGAAGAACTCTCGCCGAGATCCGTCCGCCCGCGATGCTGCTCGCCCTGAGGGCGCTCGAACTCGACCACCAGGATTTTCGGGCGCACTGGGTCCTGGGAGGCGTCTACCTCCACGATGGCGAGCACGCGCTCAGCATTGCCGAGTTCGACAAGGCGCTCCGGATCAACCCCAATGATGCGAACCTGCTCGCCTGGTCTGCCGAGGCGCTGACCTATGCGGGTCTCCTGGGCGACGCCGTCGAGAGATGCGACCGCGCGATGCGCATCAATCCGAACTGCCCGGACTGGTACCATTGGGTGAAGGCCTTCGCGCTGTTCCATCAGGGCGGATACGACATGGCGCTGGCCGAACTTAGCCGAATGAGCACACCGGGCTACGCTGGAAAGCTGAAGTCCGCGGTTCTGGCCCTGCTCGGCGATCTGGAAAAGGCATCCGAGGAAGCGGACGCCTTCATGCAGATCCTCCCGGGCTTTCGGATTGCGGAATGGGCTCTGACCCAGAGGTACGCCGACCCGGCGGAGTTGGGCAGGTACATGGATGGACTCCGGAAGGCAGGATTTCCGGAATGATTGGGTCGGCCATCAATGAGCATCTGATATAATGGATATGACCGTGCACGATCTCCTGTCGCCACCCACTGCGAAGGTCGCTGTTTGGCGCGTGTTGCCTGTAGGTGGGCCGGTCCGCTACGTCGTCAGTGCCTTCGGAACCCGTCACAGAAGTACGGGCAGGACGTGACCCTTGCCCACTCTTCAGCCATAGCGACCCGCTTCCGGGAAGCGACTAATTCCTGCTTGCGGCGCGACGTGAACTGGGCATGTCGCATCCGGCTCAGGTCCTGTGGAGATCAACAACAGCCTGTACCGGTCCACAGTTTTGAGACAGCGATCTGGGGTTAAGCGGCTGTCTGCATGATGGTGGTCTGCTCGCGTCTGACCTGCGCTGGTGTGCGGTATCCGTGGCGCTGGATGATCCAATTCTCGTTGTAAGTGCGCTGGAAGCCGAGGAGGGCTTGGCGCAGGTCTTCGATGGTCTCGAACCACCGGACCCAGAGCAGGTTCTCCTTGAGCGTCCTGATGAAGCGCTCGGCGCAGCCGTTGCCTTCGGGTGCGCGGACGAAGGCGGGCGAGTTCGTCGCGCCGAGGAAGCGGAGCTCCTGTTGGAAGTCGCCGCTCATGTACTGGGAGCCATGGTCATGGCGGATGCTCAGCCCCGCGGCGACGCCCTGGCCGATCGCGCCGAAGCTGTTCCGCACGGCCTGGCGGATCGGCTCGAGGGCCTCAAAGCGGGTGGCGCGGTGGCTGGCGTGGATCCCGACGCACTCGGCCGAGCAGTGATCGACCGCGACGAAGACGGCGGCTGACCCCTCGCCGGTCATGACCGTCGTCAGATCGGTGCCCCACATCTCGTCGACCACTCCGGTCGTGATCGTGCCGTCATGCGCCCGCGGGCCACGTGCGGCGCCAGGGCGCTGATGGGCCAGGAGCGCGTTCTCACGCATCACCCGGAGGACGCGACGCGGGCTGGTCCGAGTGCCGGAGACACGCAGCCGGGCCCAGACCTTGCGATAGCCTTCGCCGTGAAAGGGGCTCGTCGCCAGCAGCGCCCGGATCTCGGACGCCAGCGCGTCGTCGGGCATGGGGCCTTGCGGGCCGGGCCGGGCCGGCGGCGGGGTGCCTTCGGCAGGTTAACGGCCCGACGGTGGCGCCAGATCGTGGCCCGGCTCAGGCCCCACGTCCGGCAAACCCGGCCCAGCCCGTAGGCGCGCTTCGCGGAGGGCGAGACCGTCCGGCTCATCTCCTCGACCTCCGCCGCACAAAAGGGGCGCCGGGGACGCCGGCCTCCATCCGGTCGATCTTCGCCTCCAGAAGCTCGTTCGCCATGGTCAGGTCGCCGATCTTCTCTCTCATGGCGCGGAGCTGACGGTCCCTGTCGTCCTCGGGCCGGCTCTTCAGCGACGCCGCGCCCCCTGCCAGAAAGCCGTCCCGCCAGCTGCTCAGATCGGCGGCGGTCACGCCGAGTTCCCGCGACACCAGCTCGAGATCTTCACCGCGCAGCAGTCTCAGCACGGCTTCCTGCTTCCTCTGCGCCGACATGCGCCGCTTGCGCGGCGCGGCGGGCGCGTCTCCGCCAGCGTAATGGGCGCGCTCCGACGCGCCCGCCGTGGCTCTCCATTCGTTCGTCATGGCCCCTCCTAACCTGGGGCCGCTCTCACCAAATCGAATGTCTCAAGCAACCGTACACCGGGGGAAGCCGCAGCTCTCTCATCGGTTCCCGATGAAGCGCTCCAGCTTGCCCAGGGTCTGCAGCCCCAACTCCACCGCGCCGAAGCCCTTCGCCTCCTGGAACTCGGCCGCCGTGCTGAAGACCATGCCGAGCGTCACCTTCGTCGCCCCGTCCTGATCCTCGAACGAGGCCCAGGCATCGGCATGTTTCGGCCCGTTCTCGCCCCAGAGGAGCGTATAGCCGATCCGGTCGCCTGGCCGGACCTCGCCATAGAGATGGTGGTTCGGAAAGACCGTGCCATCCGGCGCGATCATGTCGAACACCCATTCCCCGCCCGTCCGCAGGTCGATCCTTTTCGTCCGGCAGGAGAACCCCTCCGGCCCCCACCATTGCGGCAGCGTCTCGGGATTCATCCACGCGCCCCAGACCAAGGCCCGCGGCGCCCGGATCACCCGCTGCAGTACCATGGTCCGCTCGGCCACGCCCGCCAGATTGTCCATGCCCGCGCCGAAGCCCTGCCGGTAGCCCGCCTCCATATCCTCGGCCAGCGAGGAGAGTTGCACCGTCACCGACCACGCGGCTGCCCTCGCCCAAGTCGGAGAAGTCCGCCGTCACCAGCGCCGCCGATTGCGTCGCGCCCTCCGACGAGATCACCTCGTAGTTCACGCTGCGCAGCGCGGGCTGCAACTCCAGCCAGCCGGCTTCGCAGCGGATGTCGGGCTGGCCCTCGACCTTGCACAGCGAGACCTCGCGCCCGCCCACGGTGGTATCGGCCTCCAGGAACTCCACGGTGACCGACGGCGTGGGCGCGGCCCAGACCGCCCGCGCGGCAGGTGCCGTCCAGGCCTGCCACAGCACCGATGCCGGCGCGGTCACCTTCCGCTCGAAGGTCAGCGTCGCGAAACGGCCGCTCATCTCATCAGGCCCTTCGCATAGGTCTCAAGCTGCGTCGCCACCGTGCCCCAGCCGTCGAAGAAGCCCATGTCCTCATGCGCCTTGCGGCTGTCGGCGTTGCGGTGGCGGGCGATCGCCGTGTAGGTCGTGCCGCCGTCGGGCGCGTCCGCCAGCAGCAGGATCGCGGTCATGAACGGCTCGGGCGCGGGTTTCCAGCCTTCGGTATAGGCATCGGTGAAGACGAGCTTCTCGCCCGGCACCACCTCCAGATAGACGCCCTTGTTGTCCATCACGTTGCCGTCCACGTCGAAGGTCGTGTTGAACCGCCCGCCGACCCGCAGGTCGATATCGACCGACGTCACCTTGTGCGGCGCGGGAATGAAGAAGTGCGGGATGTGCTTCGGCTCCGTCCAGCATTCCCAGATCAGCTGCCGCGGCGCCGCCAGCGTGCGGGTGAAGCTCAAGTCGGTGTTCGGATCCAGGTCCGGCATCATCGCGTTCTGTCCTTCATCAGCTTCATCACGTAGTCGTCCAGCCGGTCGAGCCGGGCTTCCCAGATGGCGCGCTGTTCATCGAGCCATGTCCGCGCCGGGGCCAGCGCCTCCGGCACGATGGCGCAGGTGCGCACCCGCCCGTCCTTCGACGTCGCGATCAGCCCCGCCTCCTCCAGCACCGAAAGGTGCCGCATCACCGTCGGCAGACGCAGTCCCGTGGGCCCGGCCAGCTCCGTCACCGGCGCCGGCCCCTCGGCGAGGCGCGTCAGGATCGACCGCCGGGTCGGGTCCGCCAGGGCATGGAAGAGGAGCGAGAGCTCAGGTTCATGCTTAGCCATGCGTCTAACTATCCGTTCGCCCTGCCCCGAGGCAAGGGAAAACTTCGCCGTTCGGCTAAGTGTCTTCATCTGATCGTCACCGGCCATGCCGCCGATCAACATCCGAGGCGACGTGACCTTGAGCGGTGCGCGGCCCCGCTGGACCAGCGCGCTGTCGTCATAGGTCGTGTAGCGCCCGACCTCCTCGGCGCGTGCTGAGCCGATCGCGGGTGCGCCCGCGCAATCGCGTTCACGAGCGCGCTGTCGAGCGCGGTCGCGGGAATGACAGGGAACCCGGCAAGCGACGCCGTCGAGCGGCGGGCGCCGTCCCTTTCCTCTGCGGGCCGGCCGTGCGAGGACCTGCAGCGTTCGCGCGGACCTGGAGAGAATATCATGCCGGCATTCGTCATCGGGTCCGAGCTTTTCGGCGAGATGTTCGGCCGCGAGGCGATGCGCGCGCTCTTCACGGATCGGGCGATGGTGCAGCGCTATCTTGACGTCGAGGTGGCCCTCGCGCGCGCCCAGGCGGGCCTCGGCATCATCCCACAGGCGGCCGCCGAGGCCATCGCGGCATCGGCCGACATCGACCGGATCGACTGGGAGCGGCTGTGCGCCAGGACCGCGATCGTCGGCTATCCGATCCTGCCGCTGGTCGAGCAGCTCTCGGATTGGGCGCCGGACGGCCTCGGCCAGTGGTGCCACTGGGGCGCGACGACCCAGGACATCATGGACACCGCCGACGTGCTGCAGATGCGCGCGGCGCTCGACCTCGTTGCTGACGATCTCGATGCCGTCGCCGAGGCGCTGGCGGCACTCGCCCGCGAGCACGCCGACCTGCCGATGGCGGGGCGCACCCACCTGCAGCACGCGCTGCCGATCACCTTCGGCTACAAGGCAGCGACCTGGCTCTCGGCGATCGACCGCCATCGCGCGCGGGTGACGGCGCTGCGCCCGCGCGTCCAGGTCGTCTCCTTCTCCGGCGCCGCCGGCACGCTCGCCTCGCTCGGGGCGGCCGACGGTCTGGCGACCCAGGCCGCGCTGGCGCGCGAGCTGGGGCTGGGCCAGCCCGACATCACCTGGCACACCATCCGCGACGGCTTCGCCGAGGTGACGGGGCTCCTCGCGCTGGTGGCGGCCTCGATCGGCAAGATCGGCTACGATGTCATGCTGATGATGCAGACCGAGACGGGCGAGGTGGTCGAGCCCTTCTTCCCCGGGCGCGGCGCTTCGTCGACGATGCCGCAGAAGCGGAACCCGATCTCGTCGGAGATGATGCTCGCCGCGGCCAAGATCGTGCGCGAGCAGCACGGCCTCATGCTCGACGCGATGGTGCAGGATCACGAGCGCGCGACCGGGCAGTGGCATGTCGAGTGGCAGGCGATCCCGACGGCCTTCATCGTCGCCAGCGCCGGGCTCAGGGCCGCGCGCGAGGCGCTCGAGGGGCTGGAGGTCCGGCCGGAGGCGATGCGCCGCGTGCTTGGGCTGAGCGGCGGGCTGATCGTCGCCGAGTCGGTGATGATGGGGCTCGCCCCCGTGCTCGGCCGGCAGGTTGCGCACGAGATCGTCTATGACTGCTGCCGCGCCGCGCTGGCGCGGGGCACCAACCTGTTGGAAGCGCTGGAAGCGGATCCTCGGGTTGCCGGGAATCTCGATCGAAAGGCGCTCGAGCGCCTGGTCGACCCGGCGAAATATCTGGGTGCCGCGCCGGAGATGACGCGCCGGCTGCTGCAGAAGCGCGAAGCTCCTGTGACCCGGCTCGCCGAGGCCGCGTACGCTCCCGGAGCCGAGAGGGAATAGAGACCTCGATGGCCCCGGACTACACGGCGGTCGTGCGCTGCCTTCCCTGCGGAATGTCCATCCATGGCGCATGCGCGGCGTCCGTCGCCAGGGATGGACGCCCGCTGTCCCTCTGCACCTGCCGTACACCAGCGGCGATGCGGGATCCGGAACTGGCGGCTGGGATCGGCGCGGGCGCACAGCGCCCCAGGGGGAGACAAGCCTCGCCACTCCAGCCACCCTCAAGGCTGTGGGCGGGAACGTCGAGCAGACAACACGATCGCGACCAGCAACGGTGGCACCGCGAGCGTGAGGAAGGCAGCCGCCGGTCCGGTGGCCGCGACGAGCGCTCCCGCCAAGGCCGGGCCGATGGCGCTGCCGGCGGCGGCGGCGATGAGCGCGGCCGTGAACCCGAGCGAGCCGCGCCCCGGGAACAGTCGCAGGCTCCAGAAGGAGAGGACCGCGCTGATCGTCATGACCGCTGCGCCGTGCAGCCCGGCCGAGGCGAGGATGCCCGGCCAGGAGCCAGGCGCCAGTGCGACGAGTGCCAGCGAGGCGGCGAAGGCGGCGAAGATCGCCGAGAGTAGGGGCGCGAGGCCGAGGCGGGCTTCAATCCGTCCGGTCGCGAGCCCGACGATGCCGCAGACGCCATAGGCCAGAAAAATCGCGGCCGCAGCGGCTTTGTCCGGCAGCCCGGGCAAGCCGCCCGCGGCGGCGACTCGGTCGGCGGCGAAGGACAGATAGACCGCGTTCGTCGCCCCGAAGAGAAGCGCCGCGCCGTAGAGCGGCAGCGTCTCGCGGCGCAAGAAAGTCGGCGTGGCGGCGTTCTCACTCTTCCCGCCGCGGCCGCCCGGCACGCCGGCGGCGGCTGCGAGCGCGGCGACGAGGCCGGCGAGGGCGAAGATGCCCCAGACTGCGCGCCAGTCGAGGACGCCCGCGCTCACGCTGAGGGCGAGGGCGCCCGCACCGGCCACGCCGGTGGTCGTGCCCGTCGAGACGACGGACAGCGCGCCGGGGCGCGCGCTGGCAGGCACGACGCGCTCGGCGGCGTCGATTGAAGGGAGCCCAGCAGAAGCCGGCGCTCGCCCCCGCCAGCGCGATCCCCACCGCGAGAGCGGCGCCACTCGAGGCCGCCGCCACGACCATGAATCCCGCCGTGGCCGACAGGGCGCCCGCGACGACAGGCGCGCGCTGGCCGACGCGGGCGCCGAGCCATGCTGCGACCGGCAGCGCCAGGAGGAAGGCGAGGAAACCGCCGCTGGCAACGAGGCCTGCGAGCGTCGTGGACAGCGCGAAGTCCTCGCGGAAGTCGGGCAGGAACAACCCAAACCCCATCCGCGCCGGGCCGAAGGCGACCGCTGTGGCGACGAAGCCCGCCGACGCGAGCCGGACCGTCGGCGCCGCAATCGCGCCGCCTCTCTGATCATCCTGCAAATGATCCTTCACTTGCGGTGCCGGCTTCAATTTGAATGGGATCGCGAGAAGCCGGCGCCGATGCGGATGATCATGCCGGAACGGCCGATGGGCGGAGGACAGTCGCGGGCGCTTTGTTCCTATCCGCAGGACATTCGCGACCGACTGCCGCTGTCGCGCTGTCGCAGCTTCTGACCCCAGAAACGATCGATCGCCTACGCCTCGACGTGGACGATCTCGTAGAGCGCCGGCTCGATGTCTTCGGCCGCCTTGCCGACCTCCGGCCATCTGCTGCGGAACTCCGGTGCGCGATGCGCCGCCGCAAGCTGCTCGCGGCTTTCCCATTGCACGTAGTTGACGACGCGTCTGCCATCGAGGCTTCGGTGCAGGCTGATCGAGATGAAGCCCGGCTGCGTCGCCATGAAGCGCGCCCGCTCCGTCATCAGCCGCAGGAGCTCGTCCTGGTGCTGCCCGTCGCCGACCTCGGCGGTGGTGATTTGGGTGACGCCATCGCCCCCTCTACGGATCTCCGGCATGGGAACCTCCTCTCATCTGACCGACAGAGCCCAAACGAGGGCGGCGGCAATAGGGTTCATGCGAGACAACGGGTCGACGCAGCTGGAAATGTGGATCTGAATTCGTATTCGCCGCCGGCGCGGGGGCAGGAAAGCACGGCAGGCTCCCGCTCTGCGATCGGCCATTGGCGTCGGTGGTGGCTTCGTCCACCATGGTCGGACAAGCCGGCCTGAGGTGCCCATGAACCGAATCCTTTCCGCCGATACGCCCGAAAGCGGGTGCTCCATCGCTACAGCACGCACGAGGTCCGCAACCAGGCCGAGCCAGCCCGCCGGGTTCAACGCCTTCACGGGAGATGTCGTCCTTCGCGACGCCATCGATCGCGAGGCGCCCTGGGCAGCGGACCGCTGCGCTGCGCTCGGCGCGATTGCCGGCGACGAGGAGGTGCAGGAGCTGGCGCGCCTGGCGAACCGGCACCACCCCGAGCTCAAGACGCATGACCGCTTCGGCAATCGGATCGACTGGGTCGATTTCCATCCGAGCTGGCACGAGCTGATGTCGCTGGCGTGGAGGCACGAGGTACCGAACCTCGCCTGGCGCACGAACCAGAAGAACGGCCACTTCGCGCGTGCCGTGCTGTCCTATGTCTGGAACCAGGTCGAGCACGGGACGGCCTGCCCGACGGGCATGGCCTATGCCGCCTATGCCGGCTTCGCGGCCGAGCCGGCGCTCGCGATCTGGGCCGAAAAGGTCAAAGGGCACGGAATACGAGTTCAGCCGCAAGGAAGTCGCCGAGAAACCCTCGGTCGTGATCGGCTATGCGATGACCGAGAAGCAGGGCGGCTCGGATCTGCGCGAGACGCAGACCACGGCGCGCTTCTCGCACTCGGCCGACTACCACGGCAAGACGGCGCATTGGTATGAGCTGACCGGGCACAAATGGTTCTGCTCGGTGCCGCAGTCTGACGGCTTCTTCACGCTCGCCAAGGTCGATGGCGAGGTGACGTGCTTCTTCCTGCCGCGTACGCTGCCCGACGGCAGCTTCAACCGCTTCTTCGTGCAGCGGCTCAAGGACAAGGCCGGCAACAGGTCCAATGCCTCGAGCGAGGTGGAGTATGCCGGAACGCTGGCGATCCGCGTCGGCGAGGAGGGAAGAGGCCTTCGTGAGATCCTGTCGCATGCGCATCTGACCCGGCTCGACTTCGCCATCGGCTCCGCCGGGCTGATGCGCCAGTCGCTGACCCTCGCTCTGAGGCACACGACCACCCGCCACGCCTTCGGCACCACGATCGCCGACCGGCCGATGATGACCAATGTTCTGGCGGACATGGCGGTGGAGGTCGAAGCGGCGACGCTGCTCGCCCTGCGCGTCGCGCGCGCCACGGACGATCTCGACAGCGTCGAGCATGAACGCCTGCTCGCTCGCGTTGCGACGCCGGCAGCGAAGTTCTTCAACTGCTCGCGGGCGCCGTCCATCGCGTTTGAGGCGCTGCAATGCCATGGCGGCAACGGCTTCATCGAGGAGAACCCGATGGCGCGTCTCTATCGCGAGGCCCCGCTCAACAGCGTCTGGGAAGGTACGGCGAACATGATGTGCATGGACGTCCGCCGCGCCATGCTGAAGGACTCGCGCACGGTCGACGCGCTCTTCGACGAAGTCAGGCCCATGGCGGGTCAGGATGCGCGCTTCGACGCGATGGTTCGGCACGCCGAGGCTCTGGTGCGCGAAGCGCTGGAGGATGAATTCCTCGCGCGCCCGATGACCGAGGCAGTGGCTCGGGTCCTCCAGGGCGCCGAACTGCTGGGATACAGCACCGAGGAGGTCGTAGACGTCTTCCTCGGCACGCGCAGCCCTGTCGGATCAGGCGCCTGGGGGTCGCACTACGGAACGCTGGCCATGACAGTCACGCAGCCGGTGGCGAGAAAGATCATGCAGCGCGCAATGGTCGCCGAACAATGACCACCGAGCCGTCGCAGCCGCCGCCGAGGTGCTGGACGCCTGCGCAGATCATCCCGGTGATACGTCAATCGCCCGCCGGGACCTTCTCCCGCCGGTGCGCCGCCCCTAACTTGAGCGGCGGCGAACAAGGAGGCTCGGATGGCTGGCGGCTGGACGCGCGACGGCGCAGTGCACGAGCAGATCGAGGCTTCGATCGAAGACGAGTTGAAGCGCATGCAGGCGCGCCGCGCACCTGAGGGCGAGAGCCTGACGCATTGCGCCGCATGCGAGGAGCCGATCCCGGAAGGGCGCCGCCGTGCGATCCCCGGGGTGAAGCTCTGCATCGAATGCCAGTCGGCGCGGGACGGGCGCCCCGTCGCTCGGGGCGGGATCAATCGTCGCGGCTCAAAGGACAGCCAGCTGCGATAGCGGCGCGGCCCGGGCACGGTCCCCGCACTGCCCGACTTTCTGTCTTTCTTTCGAACGAAGGACAGAAAGACATGGCAAGGCGCGGCCTGAACGTGGCCGAGTTCATCATCTTCGAGCGCCGCGTCGGCGTTGGCGGTCCTTTGGCAACCATCGCTGCCTGCCCGAAAATAACGCGCCTCTGACGTCTGGCGCCGGCTGCCAATGGGACGAGGCAGAGGCCGTCGGTCTTTCTCTCACGCGATCGGTGAAGCGGCGGGCGTCACGATTGGGGCAATGCGCTGCTCTCGTCTCTCTCGATCGGGAGAGCTTCATCCTTCGCCCACTCGGACATGGAGGCGTCGTAGACGGCGATGTCGTCGTAGCCGAGCTGATGTTGCAGGAAGGCATCCAGCGTTGCCGCGATCCCTCCGCCACAGTAGTTGAGGATGCGCTTGCCGGGCGTCGCTCCCGCCGCATGGAAGGCACGGGCGACGCTCTCGGGGGGCAGGAAGGCCTTCGTCGCCGGATCGAGCAGCGACGCCGCCGGGACATTGGTCGAGCCAGGAATGCGACCCGGCCGGCCATAGCGCGGGTTCTCTCCTCTGTGCAGTGCCGGATCCAGTGCGTTCAGCGAGCAGACGGCGCCGCCGCCGATCGCCGCAAGCATCTCCTCCTTGTCTACGAAGAGACCGGCGCGCGGCCGAGCCGTGAGCGTGCCCGGCGGGTAGCTGGACGGTTCGGTCGTGACGGGCCGCCCCTCTGCCTCCCATTTGTCCATGCCGCCATCGAGGATGGCGGCATTGTCGAACCCCATCCAGCGCAGCATCCACCAGAACCGCGTCGCCCATTGTGGGCTCTTCCGAGAATAGAGGATCACGCGCGTGCCGTCGCCGACCCCATGGCGGGCGAAAGCGGCGGCGGTCGCTTCCGGTGAAAGCCGCATGAACCGGGTCGGCGCGTCGTCGTCGGAGAACTCCGCCTGCAGGTCGAGATGCACCGCGCCCGGGAGGTGCCCCGCCTCCCAGTCGGCGCGGCCGCTCTCGACGCGGTAAGGCCGTCCCGTGCCTTCCTCGTAGCGGAGATATGTCGTGCAGTCGTAAATGCGCAGATCCGGATCGAGAAGGTGCGCCTCGAGCCAGTCGCCGCTGACGATGGCCTCCGGGTGACGCCAGGTCTCAGTCATCGCCTCCTCCACCGTCCATCCTTGCGCACCGTACGGCGCACGTCGCCCGGAGTGCAGCTGCGCCCCCAGCCACGCCGAGCGATTGCGTGCCAGATCAAGGCCAACCGTGCGCGGGCAGTATTCGCTTCCGCAGCTACCCGCGAAGATGGTGGTTCTCTCTGGTAGCCAAAGCCTTCTCTCACAGGTCGGGCCATGACCGGAAGTGGCGCATCCGTAGAGCGTCGCCCACTCGCACTTGAAACCCTTCTGGGCCTCGTCGCCGGAACCGGTCATCAGCATCTGGCGCGGGATGATCATGTGGTTGGGGCCGCGCAGTTCGCCGACGATCCCCGTGCGATCGTCGAAGACGAGCATGTGGCGGTCCCATTTCAGCAGCTCGGAGAACTCTCCGCCACGAAAGGTGTCGGTGTCGACCTCGCCGAACTTGGAGTAGACATGCACCTCCCCGCCCTCGTCGTCGGGGATGTGCTCGAAGCTGTAACGCACCGCACCTCCGGCATCGACGTGGCGATGCACCCGGTCGTGACGCAGCCGCGCCATGAAGTAGGTTTCCCCGTCCTCCAGCGTTACCTGGGATTCGTGATCCTCGTCGGTGATCTGCATGATCATGTAGCTGGACGTGGACGCGTCGTAGCGCTCCAGCCGCCGGCGATCATTGGTCATGGCACGGGATTCCTCGTGACGGTTGTTGAGCAGGGTCGGTCATGCCAATCGCGCGATCGATCTGCTCCTGAGACGCAAGCCTGCATGGAATGGGCCCGCTGGCGTCCGAACAGAGGGGCTCTGCAATGGTCTCGGCGGCTCGCCGCGCCCGTCGTCCAAAGGGTCGGCACTGACCTCAGACAATCTTGCGCCATCGCCAGCCCTCTTCTGCCGTTCGCCAGGTCGGTCCCGAGCTACAACGCAAGGGAAGTGGCCGCTCGAGGAGAGCGGAGCGAGGGTCCAGGGCTCGTCTCAGGCTGTGGCGGATCGAACAGGTCCAAGGAATTGGGTAAGCATGGAGGATGGCGAAACTCAGCTCCTTGTGGTCGGGCAAGCTGCCTCTCCACGAGGCGTTCTGGACCTGGGCGATCAGCGTCGGCCTCCTGGTCAACGTCGCGACCAGCGTCCTGTTCCTGGCGATGATCACAGTCGACCGTTCGTTGGCGGCGCTATTTTTCGGCTATGCCCTGTCGGTGCCCTACAACTTCGTGTCTACGGTTGGCGTCTGGCGCTCGGCCGAGCGTTATCGCGGCCCGGCCAGTCACGCCTACCTTGCGTGCGTCGTCACAATCGTAGTGATGCTGCTGCTCACCGTGACCTGAGCCTCATCGTGGCGGCGCTGTTGGCCGGTAAGGCAAGCTGTACATCACTCATCGACCCGGAGGCACCATGAAGATCGAGGGCGTCGACTTCTTCTACGTCGCCATGCCGGTCGTCACCGACGAGAGCGACGGCAGCCAGGACGCGCTGCTCGTCCGCGTCGAGGCCGGCGGTCATGTCGGCTGGGGCGAGTGCGAGGCCTCGCCGCTCGTCTCCATCGCCGCCTTTGTAGCGCCCATGTCGCACGGCGCCTGCCGCCCGGTGCGCGACGCGGTGCTCGGCAAGGCGATCGACCATCCCGACGTTGTCGCCCGCATCGGCGCCGAGGTCGCCTGGAACAGCATGGACCTGCTGCAGGCGCCGCACACGCTCTCGGGCATAGAGATCGCGCTCTGGGACCTGCTCGGCAAGGCGCGCGGCGAGCCGGTCTGGCGTCTCCTCGGCTACGACCAATCGCACCCGAAGCGCCCCTATGCATCTGTGCTGTTCGGCGACACGGCCGCCGAGACGCTCGAGCGCGGCCGCGCCATCCGCGCCCGCGGCTTCGCCGCGGCGAAGTTCGGCTGGGGACCGGTCGGCCGCGGCACCGTGGCCGAGGACGCCGACCAGGTCATGGCGGCGCGCGAGGGGATCGGCCCCGATGCCACGTTGATCGTCGACGTCGGCCAGATCTTCGGAGAGGACGTCGATGCCGCCGCCGCCCGCATCCCGGTGCTCGAACGGGCAGGCGCCCTGTGGCTGGAGGAGCCGTTCCACGGCAGCGCGCACCAGGCCTATGCCGCGCTGACTGACCGCCTCCGGGGTGCGCGGCTGAAGCTCGCGGGCGGCGAGGCGGCGCACAACGTCCACATGGCCCGTCACGCCATCGACTACGGCAAGGTCGGCTTCGTGCAGATCGACTGCGGCCGGATCGGCGGCATCGGCCCGGCCAAGAAGGTGGCCGAGCACGCGGTCGCGGCGGGGGTGACCTACGTCAACCACACCTTCACCTCGCACCTTGCGCTCTCGGCGTCGCTCCAGCCCTTCGCTGGGTTGGCCGACCACCGCATCTGCGAGTACCCCGCCGCGCCGAAGCCGCTCGCGGTGGAGGTCACTGCCAACCACCTCCACCGCGATGCGGACGGGGAGGTCGCCGCGCCGGATGCCCCCGGCCTCGGCATCGTCGTCGACGAGGAGGCGGTCGGCCGATACCTCCGCACCGTCGAGATCTGCGTCGACGGCGAGACCCTGTTCCAGAGCCGTCTTCCAAACAGCCGGCCCGCCTCCTGACGCCACCTGCGACTTCATCGAGCGCGGTCGAGTGCATCGTGATGACGAGCGAACTTTTCCGTGGGAGTACGCTCAGCGCCGAGCCTCTGCCCGGCTGACAAACGTGAGCACGAGAGCAAGCAGTGTCATGCCGGTCGCGACCGCAAACGTCGCCGTAAAGCCCTCGCAGACAACCCGCGCTGAGGCTTCTGTAATCTCCTCCGTCCCGACCGAAACGGCGAAGAACGTCGTCATCACCGAAGCACCGGTGGTGAAGCCCAGATTGCGCGACAGCCCGAGGAATCCTGACAGTACGCCCCGCTGTTTGTTCGCGGCGTTGGCCATCACGAGTGTGTTGTTCGCGGCCAGGAACAGCTGAAAGCCCGGCGTGAGGACGATCAGTGCGGCGACAAATCCCACGACGCCGAAGAACCTCGGCAGGAATGCCAGGCAGATCAGGCCGACCGTCATCTCGATCAGGCCGGCTGCCAGCACGCGCCGCGAGCCGAAGCGGTCGGTCGCACGTCCGGCCGGAATCCCGGCGAGCGCCGCCGTCACCGGCCCGACCGCCATGACGAGGCCGAGCAGCGCCGCGTTCAGGCCCAGGCCGAAGGACAGGAAGAACGGCCCGACGACCAGGGTCGGCATCATGACCGCGCTTACCAGCAGGTTCATCGCGAGCGACGCGCCGGTCGCCCGGTCGCGCAGGAGCGACAGGGGCACCAGCGGCGATGCCGACCGGGCCTCGACTGCGATGAAGAGCATAAGCGCCAGGATCGCGATGGCCATATGTCGGCAGCCGGCGCGTCGCTCGCCTTCTCGAATTCGACGCGATGCTCAAGGCCGCTCACGAGCGTGTCAAACTCCAGACGATGGCGCGCGCTGCTACCGCTGATCATGCCCTGCACGATCAGCCCTCGGCGGCCGACTGATCGCAGAAAACATGGGCGCGAAGTCGATCGGAGGTTCTCATGCTCCTGGTCGGTCAGCGCCCTGTTCTTCGGTTAGCCGCCCCTTTGCGTTTTGCGCTTCACGAACGACGCCTCGGGCAACTCTGATGCCGCCTTCCAACGCTTGAGCCTCTTGCGGGCTCCGCGCTGCCGCTCATCGCCCAGTTCCAACCGGAGCATTCCAATTCACCGCGGCTCTGATCGCGGGGGAAAGGTCACCCGCTTTGTGATGTAGATGGGGCAGCGATCACGCCGCCGCCTCCCGCCGGACTCACAGCGCGATAAAATCGAGCGGCTTCAGCAGATCGTCGAAATCGCGATCCGGGCGGTTGCGGTTAGCATTGAGAGCGGCATGGATCGCCGGACTTTCGATGCCCGCGGCCTCGAGCTGATCACTCAGCTCACGAAGGCGCGCTGTCGCTTCGTCATACTTCGCAGACGCCCACGCTTTCAGAATGCGCATGTGCTGCCGCATCACGCTACGGCAATGCTCGATCTCGTCGACATCAACGACGCTCGACACGAGCGCGACGATATCAGCCCTCTCCGCCTCAACTGCCGCAGCGGCAGCGGCGCGCTGCTTGCGAACTTCAGCGAGTTCCAACTCCTTCTCAGTCAGCTTCCGCTTCATCTCTTCGATCGCGATACGCGCTGCATCGAGGTCCGCAACCGCATTCCGCTCATCGCTGATCTGAGCATCAACCTCTGCAAGCTTCTTGCCGAGCTTCTCGGTCTCTTCAGCAGTCATCTCGCGCTGCTCGCGGTCGATGCGCATGCTCATGTTCTTAGACATCAGCTCTGCAAACTCTTTGAGCCTGGCGACGCTCTTTGCGCCGACCTGCCACTGCTTCTCCTCGGAGTTCCAGCGAGCCGTCGGAAACTGCTGCCGGAAGATGTCTTTGTACTCATACGGAAACCTGATTGCCGCGCCGCCCGGAGTCTCGGCGATCTCGACTGTGTTCTTGTCGGCGTAGGTCATGTCTGTGTTTCATGCTTTCTGGGCCGGCGACTATCGCCGCCCCTTAAAAAGGACATGGGAACACTCACCGCAGAACCAAAACAAAGAAATTGACCACCTATCCAGGGAACAAGGCGTGCTGCCGGAAAGACGATCGGTTGCGCGGGTCTGTTCTGCGCTCGAGCGCGATATCGCGACGAGTAGAACCGGCAGAGAGCGGTTGCCGGTCTGCGCCCACCTCTGCGCTTGGCGTCACCCGCTCACTCGCCCTATGGTTGCGAGTTGATCAGCGCAGGTGCCGGAGCGAAACGCGCCCGGGCTCGACCGTTTCCGGCCGGGCGACAGTGTCGCTTTCTGGCGCATGGTCCGCGCTCGCGGAGCCGCGGGCGAATTGCCGGAGTGCCCTCGGAACTTGCCGTTCGGGCGACGCGAAGCTCTGACCCGTTCCGGTCCTTCGTCTGAAGCGTTATCGCTGCGCTGGATACGGCCGCCTGATCGGTCAGGGCGGGCGGCGACAGCGCAGGAAGCGATGCGGCCTGGTGGTCGAACTCGATGGGAGCTAACTGGCTGGGGCCTTGCTGCGGGCTACCTCGGGGTGGTGCTCGGGCCGATGGCGCTCGCCGCCGCGGCAGGCGTGCCTCCCGCAGATGCATTGGGCGAGGCGGGCGCGGCCGCAGGCTCGATTGCGCTGTCCGCCATGGCCGTTCAGTTCCTGACATCGGGTCGCTTCGAAACCTTCGCGGGGCGGCTTGGCATCGACGTGACCATGGCCTTCCATAAGCGGGCGGCGCGGTGGACCGTCGTGGTAGTCGTCCTGCATCCGCTGCTCTACGTGGCGCCGACGATGATCGAGAACCCGTCCCGTGGCTTTCAGCGGATCCTCGGAATGCTGTCGGCGCCCAGCCTGTCCACCGGGCTCGTGGCATGGCTCGCGGCCATTCTTCTCATGCTCCTCGCCGTCGTCCGTGGACGCCTTCCGGTCGCCTACGAGACGTGGCGCGCCAGCCATGGACTGTTGGCGATCCTGGCAATGGCGGGCGGCCTTCACCACGCACTGACGGTCGGAACCTACGCCGCCGAGCCGATCGTCGCCACCGGGTGGTTCGCCGCGGCCCTGCTCGTCGCCGGGAGCACCGCGATCCTCTACGGGCTGAGGTGGTGGCGTCTGCACCGCCGGGCCTGGCGGCTCGTCTCGAATCGCAGAGTCGGCACCGGGCTGTGGGAGCTCGAGTTGGCGCCGGAGAGTGGTACCAGGTCGTTTCCATACCGCGCCGGACAGTACGTCTGGATGACGGTCGCGCCGAGGCTGTTCCCGCTGTTCGATCACCCATTCTCCATCGCGTCCTCGCCGCTGAGGCCGGGGCTGCGGCTCGTCGTCAAGGAGGTCGGCGACTTCACGAGAGGGATCGGGAGCATCGGGCACGGGACGAGGATCGGGATCGATGGGCCGCACGGCAACTTCATCATCGAAGGGCGCGATGCCGACGCCATCCTTCTGGTCGCGGGGGGCGCCGGCATAGCTCCGGTGCTTGGTCTTCTGCGCGACCTGACGGCGCGCGGCGACCCCGTCCGATCCGCCTCGTCTACGGCGCGGGTGGCCCGGACAAGATCATAGCGAAGCAGGAGATCGCGCAGGCGGGTTCTGTGGTCGATCTTCGGGCACAGCTCATCAGCGAGGCACCGGCCGAGGGGTGGACCGGGCAGGTCGGCACGATCGATCGGGCGTGTCTCGAGGAGGCCCTCCGCGGTTTGGACCGCGATCACACGCTCGCCATGATCTGCGGCCCCGACGCGATGATCACCGCGGTGACGGACACCCTGCTCGACCTCGGCCTGCCGATGCGCAACGTCGTCTACGAGCGCTTCGACTACGGCGCGGGCCCCGCCTCCAGGATCGACCGTCGCCGGAGCCGGCGGTTTGCGGCGATTGGCATCGCGCTTGCGGCGGGGGTCGCTGCCTTCGCCCTGCGCTGATCTACAGGCCGAGGAGATAGTCGATGATGGCACTACGCGTGGCGTTATCCGGCGCGTGGTGATGTCCGGCGAGGAAGGATTCGAGACGCTGGCGTCGTTCGCCGTCATCGTTGTTCAGGCGCCGAACGAGCCGTTCGGCGCTACGATGGCACTCGGCG
This sequence comes from uncultured Alphaproteobacteria bacterium, assembly GCA_963822985.1. GTDB lineage: Bacteria > Pseudomonadota > Alphaproteobacteria > Rhodobacterales > Rhodobacteraceae > Thermohalobaculum. The sequence goes on from CAWGJU010000014.1 coordinate 79,654, forward strand.
CAAGCCCGTGCATATGCCTCGGCACCGGCCTCCGTCCCGTCCGACTGTGCAAGGGCGGAGCCGGCCATCGCGGCGGCAATGATGAGGATGGCGGCTGATCTCATGTTTCACCTCATTGCGGACTCTGAAGGGGTGCCCCAATCCCCGGCGAACACCCGTTCTTGCCGAACCCGGTGCCGAGTCGGACCCTTCCGGTGCGAGCGGCCGCTATGCGCGAAGTGCGCTCCGCGTCGTGCTGCACTTTCTCTACCTTGCAGCCGCGAGCCTCTCGCACCACGAAAACCTCGTCGCGGCGATGGTGAGCGGGCGCAAACGGCGGGAATGACCACAAGACGCTCCAGAGCAACGGCACGCCCCGGAGCGGCTTTCCCTTCGTGCAACATGCATCTGGGATGTTGGTGGAATCATAAACCGTGGTACTTTCGCTCAGCGCGCGCACAGGACACCAGTCACCTATTCGGAGCTGTTTCCATGCGCAACCGACCTCATATTGTGCTGGCGGTGACGACGGCCCTTGCCGTGCCCGCCGCTGCTGACGACGCCGCGCTGCGCGAGCAGGCCGTCGGGCTTTTCGAGCCGATCCCCGAGGCACTCGACCCGGCGCCCGATCCGGCGCAGGTGGAACTCGGTAAGATGCTGTTCTTCGAGCCGCGTCTCTCCGAGGCGCACAACATCAGCTGCAACACCTGCCACAACCTCGGCACCGGCGGTGCCGACCTCAGCCGGGTCTCGATCGGGCATCGCTGGCAGCACGGCGGCCGGAACAGCCCGACCGTGCTCAACGCCCGCTACAACACGGCGCAATTCTGGGACGGTCGCGCCGCCGACCTCGTCGAGCAGGCGGGCGGGCCGATGGTCAACCCCGTGGAGATGGCCTCGACGGAGGAGCACGTCGTCGAGATGCTGAACGGCATCCCCGGTTACCGGAAGCATTTCGAGGCGGCCTTCCCCGGGGTGGATGAGCCGGTGACGTTCGGCAACGCCGAGCGGGCGCTCGCCGCCTTCGAGGAGACGCTGATCACGCCGAACGCGCCCTTCGACCGGTTCCTGCGCGGCGAGGACGTCGCCATGACCGACAAGCAGAAGGCCGGGCTCCAGCTCTTCATGGACGCTGGCTGCCCCGCCTGCCACAACGGCATCAACCTCGGCGGCGACAGCTACCAGCCATTCGGCGTGGTCGAGAAGCCAGAATGGACCGTGCTGCCGCCCGAGGACCGCGGCCGCTTCGAGGTGACCCGGTCGGAGGAAGACGCCTACGTCTTCAAGGTGCCGACGCTGCGCAATGTGTCGCTGACGCCGCCCTACTTCCACTCCGGAGCGGTCTGGGACCTCGCGACAGCGGTCGAAATCATGGGCACCTCGCAACTCGGCGCCGCGTTGACCGAGGACGACGCCGCCGCGATCACCGCATTCCTCGAAGCGCTGACGGGCGATCAGCCGCAGGTTACATACCCGATCTTGCCGCCAAGCACGGCCGACACCCCGCCGCCGCAGCCCTGAACGGCCCCAGACATCCAGTGCGACGTCCGCCCCGGCACGGGGCGACATCGCACCGTCCTTCCCCAGCACGAGCCGGCGCGTGGATGTTCCGCCGTTTGGTCACGCGGCGCTGCCCTGGATTTCGGCGTGAGGGGAAATCGTCGCGAGCCCCTGACCGCGGGCAACGCTCTCTCGTGGCATGATGCGCAGGGCGCGCAGGGCGTTCAGGATGACGGCGACGTCGATCGACCTCCTGAAGCAGCGCGCCCTGCACCGGGGTGAGGTAACCGAAGGCGGCAGCGATCATGCCGAGGACCGAGAGGCCGATCCCGGCGACGACGCTTTCGACGGCGATCCGGCGGGACGCGCGGGCAATCTCGATCCCCGGTCCGAGCCGGTCGATCCGGTCGACCAGCAGCACGACGTCGGCCGCCTCCGCCGAGGCGGCGGCGCCGCGGGCGCCCATGGCGACGCCGACATCGGCGGCGGCAAGCGCCGGCGCGTCGTTCACGCCGTCGCCCACCATCATGACCGGGCCGTGCTTGCGCTCGGTCAGAACCAGCAGAACCTTCTGATCGGGCGTCAGCCCTGCCCGGAGCCCGTCGAGGCCGAGACCTTCGGTCACGCGCTTCGGCCACTTCCGCCCGGTCGCCCGTGGCCAGCAGGATGCGCTCGATCCCCTCCCGGCGCAGCCCGCCGAGCATGGCGCCTGCGCCCTCCCGCAAGGGATCGGCCATGACCAGATGGCCCGCCATGCTGGCCGTCGACCGCCACGGCGACGAGGACCGAGCCGGCCGCCAGAGCCGGATGGTCGCCGGATGCCTCGCCCGGCACGGCGGGCGACGAAGTCGTCGCCGCCGACGACGACGCTCTGGCCCTCGACGCGCCCGGCGACCCCTTCGCCGGGGATCTCGGTCGACGTCCGAGGGCACCGGCAGCGCGAGGCCCCGCGCCTTCGCCGCCGCGACGATGGCCTGCGCCACCGGATGCTTCGATGCCTGATCGAGCGCCGCGGCGAGGCGCAGGACGTCGTCCTCGGCCATGCCGTCGCGGCTGTCGATCGAGACGATCTGCGGGCCGGCCGTCCGTCAGCGTGCCGGTCTTGTCGAGGATCAGCGTCCGGATGCGCGCCATGGTCTCGAGCGGCCCGGCGCCCTTGATCAGAACGCCGAAATGCGCGGCGCGCGACAGGCCCGCGACGAGCGCGACCGGCACGGCGAGGATCAGCGGACAGGGCGTCGCCACGACCAGCACGGCGACGGCCCGGATCGGGTCGCCCGTGAACCACCATGCGGCGAAGGCGATCGCGACGGTGACGGCCAGAAACCCCAGCGACCAGCGGTCCGCCAGCCGCGACATCGGCGCCTTCGACCGCTGCGCTTCCTCGACCAGCCGGACGATCCCGGCATAGGTGCTTTCCGCGGCGCGACGCGTCGCCGTGAGGTCGAAGGCCTCGCCCGCATTGGTCGAGCCGCTCATGGCGTCGCGCCCCGCGGGGCAGGCGCGCAGGCAGCGACTTCGCCGGTCAGAGCCGAAGTGTCCAGAAAGGCGGCGTCGGATGTCGACCGTGCCGTCCACGGGCACGACATCGCCCTGCCGGATGAGCAGCCGGTCGCCGGGCTCGATCTCGTCGAGCGGCGACTTCCTCGAGCCCGCCGTTCCGGTGGCGCGTCGCCGTTCGCGGAACGCGCGACAGCAGGTCATGCATCTCGCGCCGCGCGCGGCCCTCGGCAAAGCTTTCGAGGAACGTGCCGCCGGAATACATCACCGCGACGACGGCGGCCGCCAGCGTCTCGCCGAACACGAGCGCCGCCGTCATGGACAGCGCCGCGACGATGTCGAGGCCGACTTCGCCCCGCCGCGAGGCTGCGCAGGATTTCGACCAGAAGGGCGGCGAGGGCCGGGATGACCCCGACGAACCAGGCGATGCCGGCCAGCTCGGCCTCTGCCGGGGAAGTAGAGGACAAGTCCCGACAGGAGGCCCGCCAGCGACGAACAGCAGGAGGGCCGTCTTCAGCCGGTCGGTGCCTGTATGTTCCATGCGGCTCAACTCACCCCGGTCGGGGCGCTCGCCGCTGGTTCGCCGGAGAACAGGCGCCCGACGCCCGCGCTCGCTTGATGCTCCCGTCATCATCGCGCAGCAGAAACAGGGCGTCGAGCCCGCGTTTCCGCGCGAGCTTCGCGCCCTCGGTCGGGCCCGAGAACCATAGCGCGGTCGCCCAGGCGTCGGCCTCGGCGCAGGTCCGCGCGACGACGGTGACCGAGGCGGGCGAGCGCGAGCAACGGCGCGCCGCGGCGCGGGTCCATGGTGTGCGACAGGCGGCGCCCGCGCACCTCGACCCAGTGGCGGTAGTCGCCCGAGGTCGCGACGGCGGCGTCCTCGCAGCGCGAGGATCGAATGGGGCGCGCGGCGCCCGGAGTCGGGCGCTCTCGACCGCGACGGTCCAGGGCTCGCCGTCGGGCCGCAGGCCGAGCGCGCGCATCTCGCCGTCGATGCCGACGAGGCCCGGAGCGATGCCGAAGGCCACGAGCGTCTCGGCCAGCCGGTCGACGCCGTAGCCCTTGGCGATCCCGTTCAGGTCGAGCGCGATCGGGGCGCGTCTTGCGCACGCGCCGCGCTGCCGTGTCGAGCTCCAGCGCCTCGTGGCCGCGCGCGCGGCGTGGCGCATTCATCGCGGCCCGGATGCGGTCGGGCGTCGCCGCTTCCGGGCCGAAGCCCCAGGCGCGTCACCGCGTCGCCCATGCCGATGTCGAAGGCGCCGCCCGAGGCGCGCCCGATCTCGAGCCCGAGGCGCAAGACCTCCATCAGCCGCGCCGGCACCGCCACCCAGCGTCCGGCCGGCGCCGCGTTCAGGCGCATCAGGTCGCTGTCGGGCTTCCAGGTGGACATCTGCGCGTCCACCTCGTCCACCGCCGCCTGCAGCGCCGCGCTGGACAGGGCTCGCAGGGTCGAACCCGGGCGCGGCGAAGAACAGCGCCGACCAGCGCGTGCCCATGGTCGGGCCGTTCAGCGCATGGCGGACGAGCTCAGTAGACATCTTCGACATAGCGTCCCTCCGCCTTCAGCGCGGCCGGCGTCAGCCCGACCGGCGCGAGGATGTCGGCGAGCGCGTCGGCGACGCCGGCGGCCATGTCGCGCCCGCCGCAGACCATCACGCGCGCCCCGTCCCGGATCAGCCGGGCGACCTCGCGCGCCTCGGCGCGCAGCGCGTCCTGCACGTAATGCGGCCTGGCGCCGCGCGAGACCGCCGTGACCAGCCGCGCGAGGCGACCGTCGGCCTGCCAGGCCGCCATCTCCTCGCCATAGAGGAAATCGCTGTCGGGGTGGCGCATGCCGAAGAAGAGGTGGATCGGCCGCCGCCGCGCGTTGGCCCGGACGAAGCCCGCCAGCGGGCCGATGCCGGTGCCGGCGCCGATCAGGATCAGCGGCGCGCGCGCCCGCGCCCGGGACGGAAGCCGGGATTGCGGCGCAGGAAGGCGCGGACCGTCTGTCGCCCGGCTCGAGCGCCATGAGCTGGCCGGAGCAGAGGCCGCCGGGGTGCTTCCTCACGACGATCTCGACGAAGCCGTCGCGGCGCGCCGAGGCGAGCGAATAGAAGCGCGGCACGGGCGAGCCCTCGGGCAGGATGCCCAGAAGATCGCCCGCCCGGAAGCGCGCGAAGCCCCGGCCGGTCAGGCGCTGCCAGAGCGAGGCGCGCGGGAGGGCGAAGCGCAGGATCGCGGTCGGCGCCTGGACCTCGCGCCCCGTAGTCGCGGCGCGAGATCAGGGTCAGCGCCTCGGTCGCGGGCAGGACCGGCTGGTGCGCGAGCTCCAGCTCGATCCCGAGCGCGTCGCCCGAGCGCGCGCCCCCAGCGGGCGAAATCCTGCGGCGACTGGCGGTCCACCGTGTCGAAGGGCAGGAGCAGCGTCCAGCCCTTTGCCTCGCGCCGTCTCGCGCCACCTTCCGCGCAAGGCGCAGAAGGCGGGAAAGCTGCGGTCGCCGAAGCCGAGCACGGCGAGCGGGGCGTCCGGCGCGCGGTCGAGCCTGGCGAGCCGATCGAGAAACCCCTTCGCCGATGCGGGCGCGTCGCCATCGCCATAGGTCGCGGCAAGGACGATGATCCGCTCGCGCGCGCGCATAGCGGTCCGGGTCGAAGGCCGACATCGGCGCGGCATGGACGCTCTGCCCGGCCTCGGTCAGCGCCCTGTGCAGCGTCGCCGCGAAGCCCCAGGTGCTGCCGCCCTCGCTGCCGACGAGCAGGATCGTCTCGGCGCGGGCGGCGGGCAGGTTGCCGCGGATGCGCGGCCGGCCGCGCCGTCCGCGAGACCAGAGCATGATCGCCCGTTGCGCCCATCACCGGCACGCCGAGCGCCATGAGCCCCGAGCACCAGCCCGAGCGTCGCCGCGCCCTGGCCGGTATGCAGCATGTAGATCGTCTCCGAGACCCGCTCCCAGCCGGTCAGGTCGGCCCAGGCAAGGAGTTCGCCGGTGCCCTGGTCGATGTACCCGGTGCCGCGCTCCGGTCTTCAGCGTGAAGACGTCGGTTGCGTCGCCCGGATAGGGGAAGCCGAGCTCGCGCAGTTCGGCGACGGGCGTCGCCTTCAGGAGCTCCATCGCGCCCGGCGCCACCCCGGTCTCGCCGCTCACCTCGGCCGGGAAGCTCGGAGCGGACCCGCCATCGGGCAGCAGATCGAAGGTCGAGGCCGTCATCCAGAGCGCCCGTGGCGGAGGACAGCGTCAGCCCCAGCACCGCCACGCGCGCGATCTCCACGTGCAGCCGACCGGCGAGCGGCCCGCGCAGGGGCGCGAACCAGCGCCGCCAGCCGCCCGCCCGCCGCGCGACGAGCGCCGCACCGGAGAGCGACAGGACCAGCATCGCCGCCGCGCCCGACCGCCGTCGCGATGCGGCCGCCGTCGCCCAGGAAGAGCGAGCGGTGCAGGTTCGTCAGCCAGCGCTCGGCCGGGTTGGGATCGGCGGAAGCGACGCCCCGCCCCGTTGCCGGGTCGATGACGGCGGCGCCGGGCACGCCGTCGTCGAACCAGTAGGCGGTGATCCGCCCCGACGGCGCGCGGCGGATCTGCTCGACGCCCGGGAAGACCGACTGGATGCGCGCGGCGAGATCGGCCACGCTCAGCCCCTCTCCGCCTGCGGCGCGGCGAGGCGCTCCGCCGCCGGAAAGACCGACAGCGCCGCCCCGCTGAGCGCGAGCACCGTGACGAGAGCCAGCGCGATCAGGCCCGGCCAGCGGTGGAGAGCGCGGATCATGCCCCGGCCCCTCACATGCCGTAGCCGAAGCTGGCGACGTAGCGGCGGCCGCGCACGGGCGTGCCGGCGCCCGCCGTCGTCAGCGGCACGGCGACCTCGTTCGGGCTGTCGCGCATGTCCTCGACGGCGGCGTCGACGTGCAGCGTGTAGCCCGCATCGAACAGCGCGTCGGCCAGGTCGAGCGTGATCTCGAGCGTCCGGCCCGCGCCGACGCTGGCGCCGGTGATGCCGTTGATCTGGGCCGGGTCGCCGCCTGTCGCGCGGTACCAGTCGGTCAGGTGCTCGTAGTATTTCGACTTGCCGCCGGCCATCCAGAGGGTGCCGGCATAGGCGCCCTGGCGGATCGGTCGACGTAGATCGCGAGATAGGCGCCATCGCCGCCATAGTCGTTGAGCGTCGTGGTCAGCGTGACCGGGCGCGCCATCGCCAGGCCGGGAAGCGTCAGCGCGGTCGTCAGCGCGAGCGCTGCGAGAACGGATTTCATGGTTTCACCTTTCGCGGAAATGAGGAGCGTGAGGGGCGGAGGTCAGTTCACCTTGACCTGCGGCGGCGCGCCGTTGCCGAAGAGCCCGTTCTCCGGCGGCGCGACGGTGCCGGCGGGCGCCGGATTGCCGGCGCCGCGGCGGCCCTCGTCACGTCATCGTCATCGTCGTCGCATCGTCATCGTCGTCGTCATCGTCATCGTCGTCGCGGCCGGACGAACGGCGGTATCGCGGTCGTCATCGTCGTCGTCATCGTCGCTGGCGAAGACGAGCGGCAGCGCTGCCTCGCGTCCCGCGTCGAAAAGCGCCGCGAGAGAGCGGTCTTCGGCGCGGCAGAGCCGCTCATGGCGCTCCAGGCCGGCACGCCGATGGCGGCCGTCAGCGCCGTGGAGGCAACAAGAAGGGCGAGGGTCGTTTTCATGACAGGGTCTCCTTCCAGTTCGTGCATGGACTCTGGAGACCGCCGCCTGAGGGGTTCCTGACGGAGTGGCGGTTTCCGCTTCAGCCAGCCGTCAGGAAGGGAAAAGCCGAGGGCCGGCTGTTGCAGCCGGCCCTCCTGGCGATGCCTCCGTCCCGAAGCTGCGTCTTGCCCCGCGATCAAGACCCAGGAGCGTCATCAGTTACGGGCCCTGGTCGCATGGGGATTGCCGACGCCCATCATCGGGATGGGGTTCCGGCCATAGAGAGGTCCCGGGCCGATCTGGAGGTCGACCGGCCCGGCCCCCATCCGCGGCTCCCGAACGACCGAGCCGACGAGAACCGCCGCGGGGTAGAGCACCTCGACGTCGCTCGTCTGGTGCCAGATCAACCTCTCTGCGAGCCGCGAGATCTCGGGCTGCCCCGCCTCGTCCGCCAGCGCATAGAGCTCGGCCAGCGCACCGAGGAGTTCCATGTCGCCTTCGAACAAATGCGGCAGTTCCAACTCCAGCTGCTGCGCGCGCCCGGTCAGATCCGCGTCCGCCAGGACCCTCCCGGTCGAGGCCGCATCCGCCCGCGCGAGCAGGGGCAGGACGAGCCGTTCCTGCGCCGCGTTGTGGCGACGCAGGAGGTCGGCCGCGCCGCGAGCGGCTGCGCCGACCTCGCCCGGCGTTCCGGCGACCTCTTCGAGTTGCGCCTGGAAGTCCGCGTGAACCGCGCTCAGGGCATACGGGGTTCCAAGCGGAGCCGCCGAAGCCGACGCGGCGAGCGCCGAGACGGCGGCGGCAATGATGAACTTCGTCTGCATGACAGCCTCCTCTCGTTTCGATGAGATCAATCTGGAGACGCGAGCTGAGGGCTTCCTGACGCTGCGGCAGTTTCACCGTCAGCTGGTCGTCAGAATGGAAGGCCCCGCCGGGAGGGCGGGGCCGGTCCGGCCGACAGGGCAGTCGGCCGGGACGGGTCAGGCGATGTCGCCCGGTCCGGGCGCACGCTTCTCGCCGGTGATCATGGCGCGCGGCGAGGTTCTCGTGATGGCGGAAGGAGGCGAGCACCACCCCTCCGACATGCAGGGCCACGAGAAGGAGCATCAGGTTGGCGAGCGTCTCATGCACCTCCTCCGAGCGGCGCTCCTCGCCGCCGCGGTGCTCGCGCCATGGCCCTCGTCTTCCCGATCTTCGTCCGCGAATGCCGGGGCGACGATCTGCGGCAGGTCGGGCAGCATCGCGATCCGGGCCGGCTCCTCCATCAGCCAGCCGGTGAAGGCGGTGCCCGACAGCGTCAGGAGCAACGCCAGGACCATCGCCGCGCCGGCCGGGTTGTGGCCGAGATAGCGGCGCTCCCGCCCCCGCGCCACATCGCCCAGATAGGCGAGCGTGGCCGAGGGCCCGCGCAGGAACTGGGCGAAGCGCGCGTAGCGGCTGCCGATGACGCCCCAGACCAGCCGGAACGCCACGAGCCCCGCCACCATGTATCCGGCGATCTCGTGGACCGGCTGAAGCTCCTCGGCCGTCAGCCAGGCGATCGCGAAGGCGCCGACCAGGCTCCAGTGGAAGCCGCGGACGAGCGGGTCCCAGACCCGGACCTTGGCCTCCGCCTGGCCGCCGCTCGGCACGGCGTGGTCCGACAGCGGTGTCACTCATCGCTTCGGCCCTCCCGGTCACGGCGCGGACGACCGTCGTCGTCCTCGTATTCGATCTCGATCACCTGGAGCGTTGCCGGGTGGACGGTCGCCTCGATGCGGTGCCCCTCGGCGTCCGTGCCGTCGATCTCGTAGCAGCCGTCGTCGATCTTGATCCGGCGGACGGTCCAGCCGTTCTCCTCCGCAAGGCGCGCGACCGCCTCCCGCGGCTGCCAGTCCGCCATCGGAACGAAGCAGTCGTCGTCGGCGAGCGCCGCGCCCGCCGGCAGGACGCGCGAGAAAGCCAAGAATTGTGAACGTCTTCTTCATGGGCCAAACTCCGTGATGCGGCCATTTCGCGGACGATGCGCGGCCAAGCTGACGGGATCCTGAAGCTCGGGCGCCGCGGCCGTCAGCCAACCGTCAGCCCGAGCGGACAAGGAGGGATCGGCAAGGCAGAGGAAACGGACGGCCATGCGCATCCTGCTGATCGAGGACGACACCGTTCTGGGCGCCGCCGTGCGTGACCAGATCGCGGGCAGCGGCCAGTCGGTGGACTGGGTCGACCCGGCTCGACGCGGCGGGCTCCGCGATGGCCGGCGCGGCCTACGACCTCGTCCTGCTCGACCTGATGCTGCCCGACGGGCGCGGGATCGGGTTTCTTAAGACGCTGCGCGCGCGGGGCGACGTGACGCCGGTCATTATCCTGACGGCGCTCGACCAGGTCTCGGACCGGATCGAGGGGCTGAACGCCGGCGCCGACGACTATCTCGTGAAGCCCTTCGACCTGGCCGAGCTGTCGGCGCGCATCGGGTCGGTCGCGCGGCGCTATACCGGCAACCCCAACCCGATCATCAGCCACGGTCCGCTCGAGATCGACATCGCCGCGCGCACCATCCGGCGCGACGGCAGGCCGGTCCAGCTGACCGCGCGGGAATGGGCCCTGTTCGAAGCCTTCCTCGCCAGGCCCGGGCAGCTCCTCTCCAAGGCGCAGCTCGAGGAGAAGCTCTACACCTTCGACACCGAGATCGAGAGCAACACCATCGAGGTCCATGTCAGCCGGCTGCGCAAGAAGCTCGGGGCCGGGGTGATCGAGACGGAGCGCGGCCTCGGCTATCGGCTCGGCGCCCCTTGAGGCTGCCGCAGAGCCTTCAGGCCCGGCTGGGGCTGTCGATCGGCATCCTGCTGACGCTTCTCTGGATCGGCGCGGCGGCGGTGACGGCGCTCGTCGTGCGGCACGAGATGGACGAGGTCTTCGACTCCGCCCTGCAGGAGACGGCGCAGCGCCTCCTGCCGCTCGCCGTCATGGACATCGTCGGCCGCGAGGAAGAGGGGGATCCGTGCAACGTCTCGCCACCGTCCGCGAGCACGACGAGTTCTTCACCTACATCGTGCGCGACGCCGATGGCGGGATCCTGCTGCAGTCGCATGCCGCGGACCCCGCGGTCTTCCCGGCGTACACGGGACCCGGCTTCGGGCAGACCCCGACCCACCGCCTCTACAACGAGGAAGCCCTGCAGGGGACCGTGCGGATCACCGTGGCCGAGCCGCTGGAGCACCGGGCAGCGGTCGCCCGCGAGATCCAGATCGGCCTCGGGCTCCCGCTTCTTGGTCGTCATCCCGATCGCGCTCGGCGTCATCGTCCTCGCCGCAAGGACAAGCCTCGCGCCCCTCCGGCGCTTCCGCGAGAGGCTGGAGGCACGCTCGGCCCAGGATCTGTCGCCGGTCCCGGCAGACGACCTGCCCTCGGAAATCGCGCCGGTGGCAACGACGCTCAATGGCCTTCTCGACCGGCTCGAAGGCCGCCTTCGATGCCGAGCGCAGCTTCGCCGCCAACGCGGCGCACGAGCTCAGGAACCCGCTCGCGGGCGCCATCGCGCAGGCGCAGCGTCTGCAGACGGAATCCGCCGATCCGGCCGCGCGGAAGACGGGCCGCCGAGATCGAGGCGACGCTCAAGCGGCTGACGCGCCTCGCCGAGCGGCTGATGCAGATGGCGCGGGCCGAAGGCGGTCGCCTCCGCCTGGATCGACCCTCGGATCTGCGCGGCGTGATCCGCGTCGTCGTGGAGGACATCGGCCGCATGGCCGATCCCGGCCGCATCAGCTTGCGGCTTCCCGACCGGCCGGTGATGTCGGATCTCGACCCCGATGCCGTCGGCATCCTCTGCCGGAACCTGGTCGACAACGCTCTGCGCCACGGCAGCGAGGCCGCGCCCGTCGAGGTGACGCTGCGGGCGGATGGGGAGCTGGTCGTAGCGAACGAGGGGCCGATCGTGCCGCCTGGAGCACTGTCTCGCCTCACCGACCGCTTCGCGCGCGCAAACGGTAACACGGACGGCAGCGGCCTCGGGCTCGCGATCGTCGCCACGATCGCCGACCGGATCGGTAGCCAGCTTGTCCTGACCTCACCGCGGCCCGGCCGGGAGTCCGGGTTCGAGGCGAGCATCAGCCTTCGGCATTGAGGCCCGGAGTTCTCCGTCGGCGCGGATAGCGTCGGGGCGGGCGCCGATACGAGATCGAAAGGCAACGCGATGGCGGCCCAGGCGGAACCGGGCGTGCGGAAGCGTCTCACCGGAGCTGACCGCCGCGCTTGCCCGTCACCATCTCGCGCGCAAGATTCCGTCCCGAGAGGCGGCTCTCCAGCGCGACCCCGCCGACGTGGAGCGCCGCGAGGACGAGGAGCAGATTGGCCGCCACCTCGTGGATCTCCTCCAGGGCCTCTTCGCCCCCGCCTTCCTCGCCCTCGTCGTCCTGCCCGCCGCGTTCGGCGTACTCGCCGTCCTCCACTCGGCCGGCGCCGCCGTCTATTGTTGTCTCGCCCCCGGCGGGACGGGGCGTGAATGGCGAGCCCGCCATGGCGATCCCGGTGACGATTACGACCAACAGCGTGCCCCAGCGCATAGGCCATGAGCGCCCCGAGCGGATTGTGGGAGCGATGCGCCGGGTGCCGCCCAGTGATCAGGTCTGAGACATGGGCGCGGGCGGCCGAGAGGCTTGGCGCGAAGCTCGTGAAGCGCGCCTCCTCGGTGCCGACAAATCCCCAGATCAGACGCAACGCGAGCAGCGCGAAGGCGGCATAGCCGATCCAGATATGGACCTGCCCGCCCTCGGTCGTCACGAGCCCGTTCAGCAGCACCGCGACAGCCACGCCCCAGTGCGTGATGCGGACGAGCGGATCCCAGCGCGACCCGGTCTCGGCTGCCAAACCCTCGGTAACCTCGGTCATGATACCTCCTCCTTCCACCGCGGCGACGAGGCCGTCTGCCGATCTTGAGTTCGTCGTGCCGGCCGTACGGCCGGCGCCGATCTCAGATGCGGCGGCGCTCGCGTTCGTAGTTCAGGACGTCGTGGTCCTCCAATTCGAGCCGCGCGCGAACGTCGTTGGCGCCCGAAAGCGGCCATGGAGCGGCACGGCCGCGCTTCTCGACACGGGCGACCTCGCGGTTGCAAGATCCAGATTGGACTCGACGCGCGGCGGCTTTCCTTGATCGCGGTCAATTCGAAGCGTCCGTTTTCGCGCTCGAAGTGGGTCATCGGCCAGCCGCTCCCGCCGACCTCGCCGCCCGGCTCGGTCCCGAGCCGCGACCCTTCGGCCTCCGACGTCTGTGTCACGGAGCAATGGTGCCGATCCGCCTGTGTATGATGGCCAATTGCCGCCATCCAGCTCGCACGGGTACGCTCGCAGCTCGAACAGCCAAGAAACGGCCGGGCGCTGGTCTTCTGACCGCAGGCATGAGTTGTGGCGCGAGTTGTTCCGGGCCTTGGCGACCCTCAGGTTTCTTCCTCGCCCGCGCCGGCGAACCGCTCCAGCTCATCGACGTCTACAATCCGGATGCGGGCTCGCTCGAGCCTGATCGCGCCTGCCCGCTCCGGCAGCATCCACCTGCTGGGCGCCGAGCTCAACGGTGCGTCCGAGAACCTGCTCGTCGACAGCCGCCGCCGGCTCGGCTTCATCTTCCAGGTGCACAACCTGCACGAGAGCCTGACAGCCATCCAGAACGTGCGCCTTCGCCTCGAGGTGCACGGACCGCAATCGATGGGGGACTGGCGCGAAGCCTGGGCCCACATGCACGACATGCTCGGCCTCGGCGACCGGCTGGACTATCTGCCGGCCAACCTCTCAGGCGGGCAGAAGCAGCGCGTCGCGATCGCCCGCGCAGTGGTCGGCAACCCGGAGATCGTTTTCGCCGACGAGCCTACCGCCGCCCTCGACAAGGCGAGCGGGCACGACGCGGTCGCGCTCCTGAAGCGGCTCGCGCGCCTGCGCGGCACGACCGTCCTGACGGTCACGCACGACAACCGCATTCTCGACATGGCCGACCGGATCGTCACCATGGAGGAGGGCCGCATCGTGGACGACCGCCGACGCGGATCGGCATAAGGATCCGAAGCAAAGCAGCTGAAAGGAAGCGTGACATGTGGATCGTTACGGAAAGGCGCCTCTTGCCGGCGCTCGCAATTTCCGCCTCTCTCGCCATGGGCGCGGCAGCCGCGCGCGGAGGAGGCCAAACCTGTGTATCCGCAGCTGACGCCGAAGCTGCAGGACATGCTGCAGCGCGAGATGATATCGGTGAACGAGGCGAGCCAGCAGATGCTGACCGCTCTGATCTCCGGCGACGAGCAGCGGGTCGCAGAACTGGCGCAGCAGATCCACGACAGCTTCATCCTGGAACAGGAGATGACGGAGCAGGACCGCGCCGACCTCATGGCGGCCGTCCCCGACGAGTTCGTGCAGATGGACTCCGCCTTCCACCAATCCCTGGCGGACATGGCCGCGGCGGCAAGAGCCGGCGACCTCCCGCTCCAGCACGAGCGCTTCGGCCAGATGCTCGAGGCGTGCACCGCCTGCCATGCGCGCTACGCCACCGACCGCTTCCCAGGGTTTGCCAATTGACCGGTTGAGCCGTACCGAGACCGCGTGCCGCAGCCGGCCCCTTAGCGCCGCGCGTGCGACCCTGACGAAGGTGGTCGGATGGAAAGGCCGCTCGACGAATGTCACGTTGCCGAGAACCTCCGAGAGGGGGCTTGTGGTCGGCTTCCGCTCGGGTCCGCCGCTGCGGCTGGTCAGCACGATGAAGGGCAGATCCGGAACGGGATGTGATCGGCGTCGATGTGTTGAAGGACTGGTCGACTGCCACTGGCTGTCGACTGGTGTCGCCTGACGCCTCGGGACCAGCCCTCGCGAGCTCGGGCGGTTCGCCGCGGAGGCCGGCGATGCGCTGGTCGTCTTCGAAGCTTCGGGCGGCTATGACCGGCCGGTCGCGGCGCCGCTCGATGCCGCCGGCGTAGCCTATAGGCACAGCAATGCGCGCCAGGCCCGCGACTTCGCGCGGGCGAACGGGCGGCTGGCGAAAACGATCGGGTCGATGCGGAGGTGTTGGCGTCGGGCGGGCGGTTGCGCCGAGACCGACGCCGCCAGCCGATCCGTCCGAGGCCCGCCTGGCCGAACTCGTCGCCCGGCGCGACGCGCTCGTCGCCATGCGCCGGGCCGAGACGCAGCGCCTCGGCCAGACGCATGACCCGTCTCTCCGCAAGCAGTGCGCACCCTGCGCGGTCAGTTCGAGCGCCTTGAGGCCGAGGTTGCCGCGCATCTCGAGGATCAGCCTGCGCTCGCCGCCCGGGCCGAGCGCCTGAAGAGCGTGCCCGGCGTCGGCCAGGCTCTCGCCGCCGGTCTTGTCGCCCGCCTGCCCGAACTCGGCCGGGTGCGCGCCATCGCCAGCCTCGCAGGCCTTGCGCCGTACCCTTGCGACAGCGGCCAGATGCGCGGCCGACGACGCATCTGGGGCGGCCGCGCCGAGGTCCGCCGCATCTCTACCTCGCCGCCTTCATCGCCGGCCGCTACGATCCGCGCCTCGGCGCATTCCGCCGCCGCTCCAGCTCGCCGGCAAGCCCATCAAGTTCGCCATCACCGCCTGCGCCCGCAAGCTCCTCACTATCCTCCATGCAATGCTGCGCGACGGCACCCACTTTGCCAGACTAACCGCATAAGAGAGTTGCTCATTCTTCGACCTGCCGCCGCCCGGGACCTAAGCTTGTCGGAAGGAAAGGCGACTGTGCAAGGCAATGCAGCCTGCTGAATTCAGGTTCGATCTGCGCGAGCGAGCGGCGTACTTGGCGACCCCGGAACGCTGCTGCCGCTGATGCTCGGGACGATCGCTGTGTCGGGCTCGCGCCCATGCCGATCGTGCCCGGCTTCGACGTGGCATACACGCGACCGCGCTCGATACCGTCTGCGCCGGCCTTCTGCTTGGGCTCCGTTTCGACGTGGTCAGGCATCATGGCCTTATCGGAGAGCTGATGCATTCGGCACCGACACTCAAACAGGCATTGGTCGACTTCGTGACTTGGCAGCCGGGGTATTCGAGCGGCGCGATCGTGTATCTGAGCCAGCTGGGCGACAACTATGGCTTCGGATACGCGACCTACGACGTATCTTCGCCGGGAACGCGCGTGCTCTACGATGGGGTCGTCTGCATCGCCATGCGCATGGTTCAAGAGCTCACGAATGGTACCGCCGCACCGATCGAGGCTCATTTCTCCCACGGCGCCGATGATGACAGGGCGATCTACGGCAAACTGTTGAGGTTGCCGGTGCGGTTCAACCAACCCCGCAGTGGAGTGATCGTGGAAGCCACCGCAATGGGGAGCAAGCCACCACGAGCCGATCCGGTCGAGCGGCAGCGCCTGCTCGCGATCATTCAAGACGCGGTATGGACGACCAAACCGGATCTCGCGGCCAGGGTGAGCCACACGATCCGGCAACAACTCCACTACGACGGCTCCACGATGCCGTCCGTCGCCAAAGAACTCGGCCTGCACCCACGAACTCTGCGACGCAGGCTGGCAGAGCAGGGAGAGACGTTTGAACGCCTGCGCGACAGCGTCCGCTTTGCCGTTGCGCGCGAATTGCTTGATCTGACCGAGATCCCTGTGGCGGAAGTGGGCGCCTGCCTCGGGTTCGAAACCCCCGGTGTCTTCAGCAGGGCGTTTCGACGATGGAGTGGAACGACGCCCTCGGATTGGCGACGGGCGAGGCGAACGAGTGGCCCGCCATTCTGACGACCGTTCTCCCCGCTGGCGGACCGGCGGGGTGCCATAATCCCAGCCGACGTTCGCCGCGTTCTTTTCGATTGTCCCGCCCGAATGGTGCGGGGCTTCCGCAGCCCTGTCACGACACCATGCCCGCAGGCAGGCACCGGGCTGCTGCCCCATCGCCAGACCGAACCGCTTGACGAAGTTCGACCGTGACATGCCCGGGGCCCCCGCATGTCGATTGACCCGCAGCATCGCTTTGCGAAGCACGATCTCACGCGCATCGGTTTGTCCTCCAAAGCGAAGCGGTAGTCCCCAGTCTGCAGTACGATTCAAATCAATACGCCCGGAAACGGTGTGCACTGCAGTCGATCCCGGTCTGGAGGACTTGAGTGAACCTGAGCCTCTGGCCCGACGATACGCAAAGTCCTTCTCATCCGAACCTGACGGAGACAACAGATATGTCCGGAACAGTCACTCGAAGCGCGGCGGCCGCTGTCGCAGCCGCATTGTTGACGACCTCGGCAATGGCCCAGGCCGCGCCGACGACCGACGAGATCAAGTCCATCGCGGAAGAGGCCATCATCTACGGCCTGCCGATGTCGATGTACTACAAGATCATGTACCAGTACGCGATCGACGAGCAGTCGGGCCAGTACAAGGCGCCGTTCAACACGATCGCGAACGAAGCCAGCGTCTACACACCCGCCGACACCGCGATCGTCACGCCGAACAGCGACACGCCCTATTCGTGGCTGTTCCTCGATCTGCGCGCCGAACCGGTGGTTCTGTGCGTCCCCGAGATCGAGAAGGACCGCTACTACTCGATCATGCTGACTTCCCTGTACACCTTCAACTTCGGCTATATCGGCAGCCGCGCTACTGGCAACGACGCCGGCTGTTTTGCCGTCGCCGGCCCGGACTGGAAGGACGAGACGCCCGAAGGCGTCGCCAGGGTTTTCACGTCGGAGACCGCATTCGCGCTCGCCACGTATCGGACCCAGCTCTTCAACGCAGCCGACATCGACAACGTGAAGGCGATCCAGGCGAAGTATGAGGTCAAGCCGCTGTCCGCCTTCCTCGGCGAACCGGCCCCGACCGCGGCGCCCGCCATCGACTGGCCGGCGATCGACGCGTCGACCGAGAAGAAGGATGTCCTGAGCTACCTGCCCTTCCTGCTCCAGTTCGCCCCCCCGACCGGTCCGGCGGCTGTCGAGGCCCCGCTCCGCGCGAAATTCGCCACGATCGGCATCGAGGCCGGCAAACCGTTCCCGACGGTCGCGCTCAGCGACGCCGACAAGGCGGCGATGGCCGAGGCCGGCACGGCGGCCGACGCGGCGATCAAGACCAAGATCGAAACCATGGGCAAGCCGGTCAACGGCTGGATCGTCGTAACCTCCGGCATCGGGGACCGGGACCTGTATGCCGGCGACTGGACGCAGCGCGCCGCTGTCGCAGTGGCCGGCATTCTGGCCAACGACCCGGCCGAAGCAACCTATCCGTTCACTCGGAATGACGGCGACGGCCAGCCGCTCGATGGCAGCAAGGCGAATTACACCCTCACCTTTGCCAAGGACGCGTACCCGCCGGTCAACGCCTTCTGGTCGGTGACCATGTACGACGGCAAGACGCAGCTGCTCATCGAGAACCCGATCGATCGCTACTTGATCAACTCGCCGATGTTGCCAGACCTGAAGACAAACGCCGACGGGTCCCTGACTCTCTACATCCAGAAGGATGAGCCGACCGACCCCGATCAGAAGGCAAACTGGCTGCCGGCGCCGGACGGGCCGATCTACATGGTCATGCGCCTCTACTGGCCCAAGGACGAGGTTCTGAATGGTTCGTGGTCTCCGCCGGCGATCAAGCGCACCGAGTAGCAGATGCCGCAAGGCCGACTACCGGACGTCGTCGGCACAATATCTATCGTCTCGGTGTCCGAGACCTGTGCGGCGCGGGGTCTCGGAAAAGGCAGTGTATTCACATCCAGCCTGTCGGCTTTGCGGTATGAACCTGGCGACACAGGTCTGATTTCGGAACCCTTGAACAGTTTAATCAATTCAATGTCTTAGCGGGTGGAGAAGCTTGTCTTTCAGGCCCATTCCCTCCGCCATGTATATAGAATAGCCGATTGATTTGACTGAGTTTTCCGGTTCCAGCTCGACTGCCTTCCCCCTGATCTTCCCCCTTTGCGCGCCGAGAAGAGGCAGAAGTCTCAAATCCTGCTGGCGAAGAGCTCGCCGGTGAAGCGGGTCTCGACGCTCGGCTTCTGGCGCCCGCCGGTCAGGGCTTGGACATGGGCGGCGACGTAGCCGGTCAGCTCCTCGACGCTGATCATGCCGTTGGCGTCAGCGTCGGCGGCCCGGCCGAGCGCCTCGAGCACCACCTCGGTGAAGGCGCCGTTGCGCCAGCCCGGCTCCTCCCAGAAGGACTGCTCGGCCGAGGACGAGGTGATCACGGTGACGTTGGTGCCGGCCAGGCTGCGGCGCAGCAGGTCAGCGTCGAGCTCACCCACGGCGCCGGAGCAGCAGGCGTCGAGCAGCAGGAGCACCTTGGCGTGCTCGGCGATGGCGGCCACGGCTGCGCGCAGCTCCTGGCTCGAGATGCCGGTGCGCTTCAGCCCGGCCGGGCTCTGCACGTCCGCGTCGTACGGCAGCAGGTAGAACTCGCGGTCGGGGCCCTCGCCCGCGACCGTGCCGTGCCCCGAGAAGTGCACGACGACGAGGTCCGACTTGGTCGGCGCCGCGGCCACCCGGGCGCGGATGTTCTCGAGCTTGCCGATGATGCTTAGCCCGGTCGCCTCGTCGTCCCGCAGTAGCACGCTGAGGCCTTGCTGGTAGGGCCAGAGATCGTCGCTCTGCGCCGAGAGCGCGGCGTAGAGGTCGTGGGCGTCGTCGTCGGCCCAGTCGAGCGCAAGCGTGGCCGCGCCGGGCCCGTAATCCGAGACGCCGACGGTCAGCACGTGCAGCTGGGCCCCGGGGGCGAAGTTCGCGCCGGTCAGGCGCTTGATGGCCGCCCGGCGCTCGGTCTCCTCGGCGGCGTAGACCGCCTGCATGGTGCCGCCCTCGCGCAGTACGCGCTTGATCACCTCCGGGCGGAATGAGTGCGGCACCTGCCGCGCCGGCAGGGTAGCCGGCGCCTCGTCCCAGCCCTTGTTGACGTGCCAGCGCAGCGCGCCCATGCGCGCCCGGCGTGGCGGCGAACCGGCCGTCGGGCTCCCAGGCGACCCAGTTGCGGCCATCGGCGAAGGGGAAGAAGGCGAGGAGCTCGGTGCCGTCCTCCATCCGGTGCCAGCGGATCGTGCCGTCGGCGTAGGCCGCGAGCGCGAAGCGGCCGTCGCCTGTGACGTTGACCGCCCAGACCGCGCCCGGCACCTCACGGCGCCAGAGCTCGGTGCCTGCAGCGTCGAAGGCGCGGAGGGACCAGTCGGCGCCCAGCACGAAGCTCTCGCCCGGCGGATGAATTGCAAGGCTGCGCGACCACTCGTAGCGCTCGAGCGGCAGCGGCGCGCCGTCGAGGGTCGGCGTGTGGCGATCCTCCCAATCGGCGATGCCGAGGCTGTCTTGCTCCGGCCGGCCGGACCCGGCCGTCCTCCCACCGTTGAAGCAGCTTCAGCGCCGCGATGTCGAAGCGGCGGCGATCCTCGCCCCCGTAGTCCAGCCCGAACTCCACCAGCATCCCGTCCTCTGAGACGGCGAGGTTTCGGCGTTGCCCGCGCGGCTCGATCTGGGCCGGCGCCACCTCCCAGCGCGCGGCGCCATCGGCCGCGACCACACCGAGCCAGGGGTCCGCCGCGGCGGCAAAGAGCGCACCATCGGGCAGCGGCTTCAGGCTCATCAGCGTGTTGGTCCCCGCCGGCAGCACCCGGCGCGCGCCGGCGCCGCCTTCGGCCCAAACGGTCACCGGGCTGCCGCCAGTGCCGTCATCGTATTGCCCGCAAGCGTAGAGTGTTGCCCCATCCATCGACCAGGCAATGCTCGACGAGGTCGCCGTTGTCGATACCGTCGGTCGCGGGCGCGGAGAGCTCCGCCAGGGTCTCGCCGTCGCAGACCCGCACCTCTGGGACGTCGAGGAACCCGACCGCCAGGCGCCCGTCTACCTGGTTGAAGGCGAGCCCGTAAGGGTCGCGGTGCCACTTGGATAGAACGAATTAGCCCGGATTATGCACCAGGATTGGCGGGCGTAGCCTAAGCTTCTGATCCGGCGTAGGATTCGGGTACTGACACCGAAACCTGCGGATCGGAAGGACCATGCCCGCCATGACCGAGCCTACGCTGCCGCTGCCGGGCCTGTCACCTGTGAACGGAAAGACTGTCGGGGACGTGTGAGTTGTCCGCCTTCGTAGCGCGTGAGTTGTCCGCCAGGTTCGCGTCCTGTTCGGGAGGGGGCGATGCGGCGGACAAGCGCGTTATGGGAGGTCTTCGTGCTCAGGTTCGAAGAAGCGATGGAGCGCTACCGCAAGCGGCGGCTGACGGCCGAGGATGCGGGCGAGCTGCTCGGCATGTCGGGCCGGCATTTCCGGCGGCTGTTGGTGCGCCATGACGCGGAGGGCGCCGAGGGGCTGCGCGACCGACGGCTCGGCAAGCCGTCGCCGCGGCGGGCGCCGGCGGCCGAGCTGACGCGGATGCAGATGCTCTACCAGGAACGCTACCGCGATTTCACGGTGAAGCATTTCCATGAGCAGCTGGTGCAGCGGCACGGCTACAAACTGTCCTACACGGTGACCCGGCTGGCGCTGCAATCGGCCGGGCTGGTGGCGGCGCAGAAGCGGCGCGGCGGCAGCCACCGCAAGAAGCGCGAGCGCCGGCCGCTGCCCGGCATGCTGCTGTTCCAGGATGGCTCGACGCATCGCTGGCTCGGCGCGCTCGACCGTGATCTCGATCTCGTCGTCACCCTCGACGACGCGACGGGGGCGATCTACTCGGCGGTCCTGGTGGCAGAAGAAGGCACCGCCTCGAGCTTTGTCGGCCTGGCCGAGACGATCGCCGCGCACGGCCTGTTCCGCGCGCTCTACACCGATCGCGGCTCGCACTATTTCTATACGCCGAGGTCCGGCGGCAAGGTCGACAAGACCAGGCCGACGCAGGTCGGCCGGGCGCTCTCGCAGCTCGGCATCACCCACATCCCGTCCTACTCGCCGGAGGCGCGCGGCCGCATGGAGCGGGCGTTCGGCACGCTGCAGAGCCGCCTGCCGCCCGAGTTGCGGCTCGCCGGGATCGCCACGGTCGAGGCCGCCAACCGCTATCTGAGCGAGGTCTTCGTGCCCGACTACAACGCCCGCTTCGCGGTGCCGGCGGCCGAGCACGGCTCGGCTTTCATCCCCTATGCCGGCCGGCCGCTCGAGGACGTCCTGTGCGTCCAGGAGAGCCGCCAGGTCGGCCGCGACAACTGCGTCATCTGGAAGGGCATCTCGCTGCAGATCCCGGCGCAGCGCCACCGCCATCACTACGTGAAGGCGAGCGTGCGGGTGCACGAGTACCCCGATGGCCGGCTCGCCATCTTCGACGGGCCGAGCTGCCTGGTCCGCTTCGATCCAGCCGGCAAGCCCATCGATGCCTCCCTGGCCGCTTAACTCCGCTCGGCGGCCGGGGCTTGGGCCTGATGGATTTGTGGACAACGCTGCGCGTTGCCCACAACCCCACAGGCTCTACAATCACAGCGGCGGACATTTGATGCGCTACGAAGGCGGACATCTTCACGCGCTACCGACAGGTGCCGACGCAGCACTTCGACGAACATGAGCTCGCTCAGGCCCATCCGGATGCTCGCGCCGCCGGCACGCGGCGCCTGCATCTCCGCCATGGCAAGCGGAATGAGGCTGTCGAGCAGATCCCCGCCGTCACCAGGCCGTCGAACGAGCAGCAGCCGCGGAAGCGATGCGAGAAGAGGGTTGAAGGGCGCGAGGTCACAACCCAGGAAGCCGCAGATGAACTGCGCGCGCGGCTCGCCCCCGCCCCCTCCGGCACAACGAAGGGCAGCCGCCCGGCCGCGAGCTCGCGGAAGAAGCCGATCGTCTCCTCCGGCCCGAACTCGGGTGGCACGCCGGGCGCGCTGCACATCACGTACGGGTCGGCATGGGGGAAGACGACGATGTCGCCGGCCTCGATCGGCACGGGGTCGAGCCCGGGCACGCTGGCGAACCCGCGTCCCTCGACCACGATATAGTACGAAACGACATGGCGCGCCGACGGCAGGATGATGCCGGCGAAGGCCTGCGCGCGGGGTACGTCGACGCACCACGGGTGGGTGGCGTCGACCAGGAAGAACAGCGCCCCCTTCAGCCGCACCGTCCGCAGGACGTCCGAGAGCGGGTCGCCATCCGCAATCGGGCCGGGCTCGGCCGCGGACGGCCGGACAAGCATCGCGGACGGCTGGTCATGGGCGCCGGGCACGGCTTCCTCCAAAGTTCCGCCGTCTGTCCCGGATTTGAGCGTAAGCCGCCGGGACGCGACTCGGAAAGGATCTTCGCCATGGGAAGCACTATCGCCGCGCGGCCGCCGGCCGAGATCTACGACGAGAGGTTCGTCCCGGCCCTGTTCGCCGGGTGGGGGCCCGTGGTCGCCGGGGTCGCCGGGATCGCCCCCGGCCAGACCGTGCTCGACGTCGCCTGCGGGACCGGCGCCCTGACCCTCGCCGCGGCCGAGGCGGTCGGTCCCGAGGGCCACGTCACCGGGCTCGACGCGAACCCGGAGATGCTGGCCGTCGCGAGGCGCAAGCCCGTCGCCGTCGATTGGGTCGAGGCCCGGGCCGAAGCGCTGCCCTTCGAGGACGGGCGGTTCGATGCCGTGGTCAGCCAATTCGCCTTCATGTTCTTCGACGACAAGCCGCGCTCGCTCGCCGAGATGATGCGGGTGCTGCGCCCCGGCGGACGCCTCGCCGTCGCCGTCTGCGACGCGGTCGAGCGCTCGCCGGGCTACGGCGCCTTCGCGGCGCTCCTCGACCGGCTGTTCGGCCGCGAGGTCGGCGACGCCTTCCGCGCGCCCTTCTCGCTCGGCAACGACGATGAGCTCATGCGCCTCGCAGCCGCCGCCGGCATCGGGGGCGCCCGTGTCGAGCAGCGCACCGGCGTCGTCCGCTTCCGCAGCATCGCCGAGCTCGTCTCGACCGAGCGGGCCTGCGTCTGGACGCTCGGCGGCATCCTCGATGACGCGCAGTTCGAGCGGCTGCTGCAGGCCTCGGGAGCGACGCTGACCCCCTTCCGCCGGGCCGACGGGACGGTGCGCTTCGACATGCCCTCTCTGATCGTTGCGGCCCGGAAGCCGGCCTGAGGACGGCGTGCTCCCCATATCTGCCGGGCCTGCTGATCCCGGCGATCTGCGCGTCTTGCCCGTTTCTGCCTTCTGCCCGGCGACCGTCGGTGCCGGCCCGGCATCGAGAGCGCGTCGCTCGACCGCGCAAGCATGGACGAGTATACCGCAATCGGGACGTCCTGGCGCTACGTCGGAATCTGTAGGACAATCTCCGCCGAGCGCCGTTCGATCCGGAGGTGCTGCACCTCTGCTGCATCCGCTACGCCAATCCCGGCGAGAGCGCGCTCGACTGCTACCGGAGGTTCAATCGTCTTGGCCGGTTTAGCCCCTTTCGCGAGGCCGCCGCCGAACGTGCTCCTCTTCTGATCCGCGCACCGGCGGGCTCGGCCGCCGAGCGTCTGGTTCTGGCGAATGGCGAGCATCGCAGGAGCCTGCTGCCACCGGCCGAAGTACCGCGGAACTCGCCGTTCACCCACAGGCCGGACGTGACCCGAACCCGTCGTTCCGGCAAGCGACACCGTATCATCGGAACCGATCCACTGCGGTGGGAACTGAAGGCCAGCCGTGGGGCTCGTGAGACGTATGCGCAGAAGGCGCCGTTCAGGAGCCGAGATTGAGCCAAGCTGAGGTACTCCTCTCCCGAGGCGCTGAATCGCTTGGCCCCGCGCCGGGCCGCTCTGCTTGACACTCCTGAGGTGAACGCCTTCAGATGAGCACGCTTCCGGAGCGGAAGGACAGGGATAGAGAGATGACCCGGGCGCCCCGTCCAGGAACGGACGATCGCCTCGCGCGAGACGCCGCTCTGCTGGAAGTAGAGGAACTCTGCAAGAGCTTCGGCGGCGTGCGCGCGCTGGACGGCGTTGACTTCCGCATCGCAGAGGGCGAGCTCGTCGGCCTGATCGGCCCGAACGGTTCAGGCAAGACGACGGCCTTCAACCTGATTTCGGGCGTCCTGAGGCCGAGCGGCGGGCGGATCCGCTTCGCCGGCGAGAACATCACCGGCAACACGCCCGAGCAGAACGCCCGCGCCGGGATCGCGCGCACCTTCCAGAACATCCGCCTGTTCCGCGACCTGCCGGTGATCGACAACGTCATGGTGGGGCGGCACATGCGGCACGGGCCGGGCTTCCTGGCAACCGTGCTGGGCCTGCCGGCCGCCGGCCGGGCCGAGGCCGCGACGCGCCGGCGCACGCTCGAGATCCTCGATCTCCTCGGGCTGCGCAGCCGGGCGGGGCAGCGGGTCTCCGATCTGCCCTATGGTGACCAGCGCAAGGTCGAGTTCGCGCGCGCGCTGGCGACCGAGCCGCGGCTGCTCCTGCTCGACGAGCCGACGGCCGGCATGAACCCGATCGAGACGACCGATCTGTCCGCCACCATCGGCCGGCTGCACGCGGATCTGGGCCTGACCATCATGCTCGTCGAACACGACATGCGGATGGTCATGAGCCTTTGCCGGCGTATCGTCGTCATCAACCAGGGGAGCGTTCTCGCCGAGGGGACGCCGGGGACCATCCAGCGGGACGAAAGGGTGATCGAGGCCTATCTCGGCCATGGCCGCAAGCGCCATGCTGCGGCTTGAGGACGTCCAACTGCGCCGCGGCGGCACGCACGCCCTGCGCGGCGTCAGCCTGGAGGTCGAGCGCGGCGAGATCGTCGCGCTGATCGGCGCCAACGGCGCCGGCAAGACCACGACGCTCGCCGCCATCTCGGGCCTGCTGCGGCCCGAGCGCGGCATCATCCGCTTCCAGCCGGACGAGCGAGCCGAGCCGCTCGACCTCGTCCGAACTGCGCCGGACAGGATTGTCGCCGCCGGCATCTCGCACTGTCCCGAGGGGCGGCAGATCTTCGGCAAACTGTCCGTCGCGGAGAACATCCGGGTCGGCGCTTATCTCCACCGCGACCAGCCGGCCATCGAGCGCGACATCGCCGACATCCACGATCTTTTCCCGATCCTGAAGGAGCGCGGCAACCTGCCGGGCGATCGTCTCTCGGGCGGCGAGCAGATGATGCTCGCCATCGGCCGCGCCCTGATGAGCCGGCCGAAGCTCCTGCTGCTCGACGAGCCGTCGCTCGGCCTCGCGCCGCGCCTCGTCGAGCGGATCTTCGATATCCTCGAACGGATCCGCGCGGACGGCGTCACCGTGCTGCTGGTTGAGCAGAATGCCGCGATGGCGCTCGACCTCGCCGACCGCGCCTATGTGCTCGAGACCGGCATGGTCACGCAATCGGGCCCGGCCCGCGCCCTCGCCGAGGATCCCAACGTGCGCCGCGCTTATCTCGGAGCCGCGTGATGACGAGCGCCTATGTCCTGTCGCAAATCGTCAACGGGCTGATCCTCGGCAGCATGTATGCGTTGATCGCCATCGGCTTCTCGATGATCTACGGCATCGTCCAGCTCATCAACTTCGCGCACGGCGATATTTTCGCCATCGGCGCCTTTGTCACGCTGGCCTGCCTCGCCGGGCTGAATCTGCCCTTTCCGCTGACCGTCGTGGTCGTCCTCCTGACCGGCGCGGCCGTCGGCATGATGATCGAGCGGCTGGCGTTCCGACCGATGCGCGGCGCGCCGCAGGTGACCGGGTTCATCGCCTCGCTGGCCGTTGCCATCATCATCGAGAACGCCGCCGTCATTACGATCACCGCCCAGCCGCGCACATTCCTGGTTCCGCAGGCGCTCAACGTCCTCGTCCCGTTCGGCGGCGGTGTCGCGGTGCGGGTGATCGATATCGCCATCGTCGCGCTCTCGCTCGCGCTGATGGCCGGCCTCGTGGTCTTCGTCCGCTATTCGCGGCTCGGCATGGCGATGCGGGCG
This sequence comes from uncultured Alphaproteobacteria bacterium, assembly GCA_963822985.1. Classification (GTDB taxonomy): domain Bacteria; phylum Pseudomonadota; class Alphaproteobacteria; order Rhodobacterales; family Rhodobacteraceae; genus Thermohalobaculum. Next base: position 105,994 of record CAWGJU010000014.1, read on the forward strand.
ACCTCGGAGAACTACGATGTCGCCCGGCTGATGGGCATCCAGATCGACCGTACGATCGCCTTGGCCTTCGCGATCGGCAGCGCGCTGGCCGCCGCCGCGGGGCTGATGTGGGGGGCGAAATACGGCCAGATCAGCCCGCTGATGGGGCTCGTGCCTGGGCTAAAAGCCTTCGTCGCAGCGGTGATCGGCGGCGTCGGCTCGATCTCCGGCGCGATGCTCGGCGGCTATTTGCTCGGGCTCGCCGAGGTGCTGTTCGTCGGGCTCCTGCCGCCCGAGTACTCGGGCTATCGCAACGCTTTCGTCTTCGGGACGCTGATCCTCGTGCTGTTGGTGGCGCCGAACGGCCTGCTCGGTCGCAGCACCGAGACGCGGGCGTGAGCGGTGCTGCGGCCTACCTCCGGGCCGCCGCCTTGATTGGGGCGGGCGCGGCACTGGTCGCGGCGGCGCGGGTCGGTCTCGACCCCTACGCGCTCTCGGTCCTGCAGTTCGCGGGGCTGAATGTCGTGCTCGCCGTCAGCCTGAACATCACCAACGGTTTCATCGGGCTTTTTTCGCTGGGGCATCCGGCGTTCATGACGCTCGGCGGCTACATGACCGCCATTCTGGTGATGCCCGCGGCCCGGAAGGGCTTGATGCTGCCCGACCTGCCCGCGATGCTCGCGGCGCAGGAATGGAGCTTTCTTCCCGCGTTGCTCGCGGGGGGCGTGCTCTCGGCGGCGGTCGCGATCCTTGTCGGGTTCCCGGTGCTGCGGCTGCGCGGGCATTATCTCGCGGTGGCGACGCTCGGGCTCATCTTCATCGTGCAGAGCTTTGCCGTGAATTTGCGCGGCATTACCCGCGGCGCGCTCGGTCTGAGCGGGCTGCCGGCGGCGACCAGCCTCTGGTGGGTCTACCTCTTCGTCGTGCTGACGATCTTCGTCGCCTGGCGCCTCAAGCATTCCTCGATGGGCCGGGCGATGCTGGCGATCCGCGAGAACGAGCTCGCCGCCGCCTGCCTCGGCGTGCGCGTGGCCCGGCTTCGCATCTTCGCATTCGGCCTCGGCGCCTTTTTCGCGGGCGTCGCGGGCGGGTTGTGGGTGCATCTGGTGACGTTGGTCAGTCCGAGTTCCTTCTCGTTCCTCCTGGCCTTCCAGCTCGTGGTTATGGTCGTGATTGGCGGAGCCGGCAGCATCACCGGCGTGGCGCTCGTCGCTGCGGGGCTGACGCTTGCCCAGGAGATGCTGCGGCCGGTCGAGGAGGCGACCGGCCTGTTCGGCGCCAGCCAGATCACGGTGGCGCTCGCGACCCTTCTCGTGCTCATTTACCGTCCGGCGGGCCTTTTCGGCACGGCCGAGCCGGACCTTCTCCGCTGGACAGGCCTGTTCCGGCGGGGCGGCAAGAAGAATGCCGAACCGACAGTGTGAAGGAGGACGACCATGCTGGACCTCGCCAGGACACTAATCTTCGCCGCCGCGGCAGTGCTCTCCGCCGCCGGTGCAAAGGCGGCCGAGCCGATCCCGATCGCCGTGCTCTACAACGTGTCGAGCGGCGGCCTCGCCTCTCTCGATGTGCCGTCGCTGAACGGCGTCAAGCTCAAGGCCAAGATGATCAACGACGCCGGCGGCCTGCTCGATGGCCGGATAATCGAGATCAGCGCCATCGACACCAAGAACGACACGAGCGAGGCGGCGACCGCCGCCAAGCGCGCCGTCGCCATCGACAACCTCGCGGCGGGCATCGGCCAGAGCGACACGACCTTCGCCCTGGCGATCGCACCGCTGTTCCAGAATGCCGGGATTCCGTTCGTCACCTCCGGCGCCACCTCGCCGATGCTGCCGGAGATGGTCGGCGATCAGATGTTCCTCGTCCCCTTCGGCGACGACGTGCAGGCGCACGCCATGGCGGAATATGCCTATACCACGCTCGGCCTCCGGAACATCGCCGTCTGGACGGATCAGGCGATGGACTACACAACCGGCCTGTCGAAATACTTCCAGGAACGCTTCACCGAGCTCGGCGGCAACGTCGCGCTCGAAGACAGCTACATGACCACCGACACCGATTTCTCCGCGCAGGTGGCGCGGCTGAAATCCGCGGGCGACATCGACGGCGTCTTCGCCTCCTCCGGCCCGGACACCGCGGGGCCGATCGTCAAGCAGATCCGCGAGGCCGGCATCGAGCTGCCCATCCTGGCGGGCGACGGCTTCGACACCGATCTCGTGACCAGCGTGCCGGGCCCGGATCTCGCCAACAAGGTCTGGTTCACGACGCACGCCTATGCCGGCGTCGAGAGCGGCCCGGCCAAGGAGTTCCGCAACGCCTACGAGGCCGAATATGGTGTCCCGCCCGAGAACGCCTTCGCCGCGCTCGGCTACGATGCGATGGGCCTGGTCGCCGACGCCATCGAGCGCGCCGGCTCGGCCGATCCCGCGGCCATCCAGAAGGCGCTCGCCGGGACGCAGGGCTACGAGGGCGTGACCGGCACGATCGCCTATCCGGGCGACAGCCACGTCCCGAGCAAGCCTGTCGCGATCATGCACGTCGAGGACGGGAAGATCAGCTTCGAGACCACCGTCACGCCGAAATCGTGAGCAGCCCGGCTCCCGGAATTCGCCGGGGGCCGACCAGAGACAACGGTCGGAGGGCCAATGCTCCTTTGCCTAGGCGATGCCAATCCGGTCGGGGTCGAGAGTCCGAACGGATCCTCGCCGCTCGTCTTCGTCTCCGACCATGCGGGCCGCGCCATTCCCGCGGCGCTCGGCGTTCTCGGCCTCGACGAGGCGGAACGATCCCGTCACATCGGCTGGGATATCGGCATCTACGGCGTCACGACCGCGCTCGCCCGCGCGCTCGACGCCGTCTATGTCTTCCAGCCCTATTCGCGCCTGGTGATCGACTGCAACCGCCGGCCCGGGAGCCCCGGCTCGATCGTGGCCGTCGCCGATGGAACGCGCGTGCCCGGCAATGAGGGGCTCTCGCCCGAAGACCGGCGCGCACGCGAGGAAGCTATTCTCCGCCCCTATCACCGGGAGGTCGGGCGCGTCTTCGCCGAGCGTGGCGCGGCTGGGCAGCCTGCCGTCCTATTCGCCATGCACAGCTGCACACAGCGGCTGCGCTCCGCACCCGCCGACCGGACATGGGAGATCCGGCCGTGGGAGATCGGCGTGCTCGCCGACCGCGACTGGCGGGTCGGGGATGCGCTGATCGCGCTGCTGAAAGCCGAGACCGGCCTCTGCGTCGGCCGCAACCAGCCCTACACGGTCGATGCCGAGAACGACTACACCATACCGCTGCACGCCGAGGCGAACGGACTGCCCTATGTCGAAATCGAGATCCGCCAGGATCTGATCGCGGACGCGCCCGACCAGCAAGACTGGGCGCGGCTCCTGGCCGATGTCCTGCCCCGCGCCGTCGCCGCGTCCGGCGTGCTCGATGCCGAGCCCGCGCGGCACGAGGAACCGAGATGCTGAGCGAACCCCTCACCCAGTTCGTCTATGTCGACCTCGGCGGGCAGGTCCGCGGCAAGGGCTTCCCGACCCGCCTCGCCGAGACGCGGGTGAAAAGCGGCGTCGGCTGGACGCCGACAAACCTGATGTTCACCGCGCTCGGCACGATCGCGCCCTCTCCCTGGGGGCCGTTTGGCGACATCATGCTCCGCCCCGACGGACCTGGCCTCGAGGTCGATTTCCAGGACGGCACGCCGGCCGAGCGCTTCTATCTCTGCGACGTGACCACGACCGCCGGCGAGCCGTGGGAGTGCTGCCCGCGCAGCCTGCTCAAGGAGGCCGCGCGCACCCTGCGCGCCGAGACCGGGCTGATCCTGCGCGCCTCCTTCGAGCACGAGTTCGTCTACGGTGGCGCCAACAGCCGCCCGGGCGACATGTACGCGCTCGACGCGGTGCGCCGGCACGGCGCCTTCGGCGAGACGTACGTGGCGGCGCTGACCGCAGCCGGCCTCGCTGCCGACGCCTACATCGCCGAGTTCGGCCCGGGCCAGTTCGAGGTGACGCTGCCGCCGGCCGAGGCGCTGGGGGCCTGCGACGGCGCCGTGATCCTGAAGGAGATGGCGCGGGCCACAGCCTCCCGGCTCGGGCACGCCGTCACCTTCTCGCCGCGCCCCGCGCTCGAGGGGCTCGGCAGCGGCGTCCACATCCACTTCTCGCTCTGGACCGAGGATGGCGAGCCAGTCAGCCACGACCCCGCCCGCCCGCACGGTATCGGCGAGCGGATGGGCGCCTTCCTCGCCGGCATCGTGCGAAGCCTTCCGGCGCTCTGCGCGCTGACCGTGCCGACGCCCGTCTCCTATCTCCGCCTGAAACCGCATACCTGGACCGGCGTCTGGTCGAATATTGGCGTGCACGACCGCGAGGCGGGGCTGCGGATCTGCCCGACCTTCGACCCGTCCGAAATCGCCACCGCGCGCCAGTTCAACGTCGAGTACCGCGCGGCGGACGCCACGGCGAACCCCTATCTGCAGCTCGCCGGCATCATCCTCGCCGGCCTCGCCGGCCTGCGCGAGGGCCTGCCCATGCCGGAGCCGACCGTCGAGCTGGACCCGGAAACGCTGCCGGAGGAGGAGCGCCGCCGCCGCGGTATCGTACGGCTGCCCGAGACGCTCGACGCCGCGCTCGCCGCACTCGAATCCGACCCGGTCGCCCGCGCCTTCCTGCCCGGTCCGCTGATGGCCGCCTATCTGGGCGTCAAGCGCGCCGAGCTCGAGCTCACGAGGGGCTGGACGCCCGAGGAGATCTGCCGCCGCTATGCCGAGGTCTACTGAGGGCCAGTGATGGGCAAGCTCGACGGGCGCGTCGCCGTCATCACCGGGGCGGCCAGCGGCCTCGGCCGCGCCATCGCCCTCCTCTACGCCGAGGAGGGCGCCGATGTCGGCGTCATCGACCGCAATGGCGAGGGCGCCACGACTGTCGCCCGCCGAATTGAGGCGCTCGGCCGCCGATCGGCCGCCGCGCCCGCCGATGTCGGCGACGAGGCGGAGGTCGCCGCCGCCTTCGCCCGCCTGCGTGCGGCGCTGGGCGAGACGGACATCCTCGTCAACAATGCCGGGATCGCGACAGTCTCGCGGATCGAGGACATGCCGGCCGCGCTCTGGGACGAGATGATCCGCGTCAACCTGCGCAGCGTGTTTCTCTGCACGCGCGCTGTCCTGCCGGCGATGCGGGCGCGGCGCTGGGGCAGGATTATCAACATCAGCTCGCAGCTCGCGCACAAGGGCGGCGAAGGCATGGCGCACTACGCCGCCGCCAAGGCGGGCATCCTGGGGCTGACGCGCTCGCTCGCGCACGAGGTCACCGCCGACAACATCGCGGTCAACGCGATCTGCCCGGGCCCGCTCGACACTGAGATGAAGCTGCCGCCCGATTGGGCGGCGAAGAAGCAATCCGAGCTCCTGATCGGCCGCCAGGGCCGCGTCGAGGAGATCGCCCCGACCGCGCTCCTGCTCGCCACCGAGGAGGCCGCCTTCTATGTCGGCGCGACCTTCAACCCGAACGGCGGCGACATCATGGTCTGACGCCTCACGCACGGAGAATTGCCGATGGAACGCCCAGAAGACGCCGCCGTCACCCGCGAGCGCCCGTTCGACGCCAAGCGCACCTGCCTGCTCATGGTCGACACGCAGAACCATGTCTGGAACCCAGCGGTCGCCGAGCGCCATCCGGAGTTCGACCGCACGATCCGCGAAACCGTGCTGCCGAACCTCAAGCGCCTGATCGCCGCCTTCCGCGCCGCCGGCGCCGAGGTGATGTACACGGTCATCGAGAACCTGACGAAGGACGGGCGCGACCGCAGCCTCGACTACAAGCTCTCGCGCTTCTTTGTCGCAAAAGGATCCCTGGAGGCCCGGGTCTTCGATGAGATCGCGCCCGGCGAGGACGAGATCGTGCTGCCGAAGACCTCGTCGGGCCTCTTCAACTCCACGATCGTCGAGTACCTGCTCCGCAACATCGGGATCGACACGCTGGTCGTGACGGGGTTCCTGACCGACCAGTGCGTCGACCACACCATCCGCGATGCCGCGGATCGGGGTTTTTATCCCGTCTGCATCTCCGACGGCTGCGCCACCCACACCGAAGAGCGCCACCGGGCGGCACTGCGCGCCTTCGGCGGCTACTGCCGGACGCTTGACACGGAAACGGCGATCGCGCTGATCAGTAGGCCGGGCCGGGCAATCTGAGCGGCGGCACCTACGATACGAGAGCCCGTCATGATGCCGCTGACCTCCTGAGGTGGGCGATGGCTCCCTCACCCTTGCGCTCGGCACGCTCAAAGAACTGGGCCGACGGGCTCCCTGATCCAGGTCCGCCAGCACTGGACCCGCTTCTCCACCGAGCGCAGGCAGACCTTGATCCCGTGCTCGCTCTCCAGCTCCTGGCGAATGACGTCGGCATTCCCGCCGTGCCGGAAGAACCGCTCGCGCAGCCAATCCTCCAGACCGTCGAACGCCCTCCGGCGCTCGGGCTTGCGGAACGCCACCGCGCCCCCGGCGCGAAGGCAGCGCCGACCGTGTTCCGCGCGCAGCCGAACTCCATCGACAGCCGCTTGGATCCCCAGCCAAGCTCGTGCAACCGCACCATCGCGGTCACCTCCTCCGACTGAAGCATCTCTTCTCCCCGCCCCCGTGAACCAAGCTCTGAACCCCCAAGGCTCCATCCGTCTCTCTGGTGAGGCGTCAGTTCCTCAGTTCCTCAAAGGGGTCAAATCCTCAGTTCGTTTGACAGCTATTTTGGGAAGCGCGCGTGCCAAGGCGCGCGCCATGGCCCAGCAGTAGTTCCCGACCTCCGAAGTGGCAGACTTTTGCGCCGCCCATTGCCCTGCTTTTGCTCCGCCGTTGACACGCCGGCGTCGCCTTATCTCGAAAGAATGGGTGTCGTTTGATAGTGTCGAATTGACGCAGGTCCAGCCCGAGACGATCGCTTCAGCAAGCTGAAAGGCGAGACGGTGCAGCTGGCGCCTACAGATTGCGCCCGTTGGATCTTGGAGCGGAACATCGCCTGAGGCGCAGGGCTTCGCTCCCTAACTGTCTGTTCCTAGGAGGAGAATGGAAGGCACGCTAGGCCGCGAGGAGTCGGACAACCGCCGCGCTAGCGTCGATGCGGTCTTTGGCCGGTCGGGTTCGAGGATTTGAAAGCGCTGCATTGCCGTGAAGCGCGTAGCGCCCCTCCAATTACATCCTAGAGTTGTCGCCTGCTCGCTCTCCCGGCGGTTGAATCATGGTCAGACGTGGCTACAAAGACGGGGCTCGCGAACAAGAGACATGGGAATTCTGCAGTGCTGCGTACGTGAAGGACCCTTTTGTCAGGCACGCGCGGCATTTCGCGTTAAGTTTTCTTTAACGTGTTCAAATGCTTGCTTTCTAAATTCTCACATGGTCAGAAGGCGAGCAGCCTAAACATCCCCTAACTGGAAGTCGGAGAGAAACGATGACAGCCTACTACGTGGCGACGACAGGCAATAATCAGTCCTCAGGTTCGTCAACTTCGCCCTGGAGGACGATTAATCATGCAGCTAATTATCCCCAGCTAGAGCCCGGCGACGAAATTATCGTAAAGGCAGGCGTTTACAACAAGTCAATTTCCGTAGACCGCGACGGTTCGGAAAATAAATATATCACCATTCGTTCCGAGGTGCCCGGCGGGGCGGAGATCCGGCCACCTTCGGGCTCGTGGAACGCGGTCAGCGTCAATGCCAACTACATTGTTGTCGACGGATTCAAGATCGGTGGCGCCAGGGGTGACGGCATCGAGGCGAACAACGTCCACCACATCAAGATCCTCAACAACATTGTTCACGATAACGATGAATCCGGAATCCAATTCAATTGGTCTGAGTTCATCTCCGTTGAGGGGAACACTACCTACAATAATGCCTCGTCTGGATGGTATTCAGGCATTTCAATCTACGAGAATAGAAGCATAACTGGAGATACAACAACAACCGGCTTTCGAACGATCATCAAGGATAACGTTTCATACGGGAATATTACGCAGAGCGGCGGGCACTCTGATGGAAATGGTATCATTATAGACGACTTCCATAATTCCCAGACCTCTGGGTACGCGAACTATACTTATCCGACGCTCGTCGAGAATAATCTCACCTACAATAATGGCGGCAAGGGTATCCAAGTGTTTCTAAGCGACTATGTCACAGTTAAAGATAATACGGCATACCATAACAATCTTGATGATCAGAACACTGGAACATGGCGCGGTGAGCTGAGTAATGCTCAGTCCAGCAACAACACCTGGACAGATAACATTGGCGTCGCCGATCCGTCAGCGAATCGCGACAATACAGCGGTCGACAACACGTCGTTTGGCGGGTATAGAAACCAAAACGTGACGTGGTCAGATAACCTAACGTTCAACGGAACGGCTGGGCAGGCTTCTGTGCGGACGGACGGCGGCAACGCCGTCCCGAGTGCTGCGAACGGAAATTTGCTGGGCGTCAACCCAAAGTTTGTCGATCCGGCAAACAATGACTTCCACCTCGAACCGGGGTCTCCTGCGGCCGACATCGGGTACGATTATGGGTCAGGCGCGACGGATCCGGATCCGAAGCCTCAGCCCGAGCCGTCCGCCAATACACCGCCCGTCGCCCATGACGATTCCGGGTTCGGCACCCAGGCGGGCACGATTTTGAAGATCGCTGCAAGCAATTTGCTCGCCAACGACACCGATGCAGACGGCGACAGCCTTGCTGTCTCCAGCGTCGGATCCGTGACCCATGGGACGGTCGCGCTGAATTCGAGCGGAGATGTGGTCTTCACGCCGGCCTCCGGCTACACGGGATCGGCAAACTTTTCCTACAGCGTGTCAGACGGACGCGGCGGTTCCGACTCGGCGACGGTTTTGCTGTCGGTGAGTCCGGAAGCCAACGCCGCTCCTGTCATCACCTCGGGATCGTCGTACTCGCTGAACGAGAACTCGAAGGCAGTCGGTTCAGTCGCGGCGACCGACGCAGAAAATGACACTATTGCTTTCTCGAAGTCGGGCGGCGCCGATGCTGCCCTCTTCGTCGTAGATGCGAAAACAGGGGCGATCTCTTTCGGAGCTGCGCCAGACTTCGAGAATCCCGGCGATGCTGACCGCAACAATGTCTACGAACTCACGGTTGGCGTCAGCGACGGCAGCCATGCGGCGGTAACGAAGTCGCTCAGCATAACCGTCAAAGACGTCGCGGATACAGCGACGCCGCCTCCGTCGGCCAGTGGATCCAGCTTCTTTGCGTCGACAGCCAAGCCGGCGCAGACGGAAACCGGCGATTTTGCCGACTACGAGCTCGGTATGAAGTTCGCCCCGATCGTGGACGGCGAAATCACGGCGCTCCGTTACTATCGCGGAACGGCCGACGCGAGCGACACGGACGTTCGGACCATGAATTTCTGGACCGGTGACGGCACGAAGCTCGCTTCAGGCGCGATTTCATCGGCCCCCGGGGAGGAGGGGTGGCAGGTCGTAACGCTTTCGTCTCCGGTGCATGTATCAGCGGACAACACATACGTCGTGTCTTACGGCACGACTCAGAACTACGCCGAACTCACAGTACTACTTCGGTAAAGAGATGACCAATTCCGACGGAACCCTCGCGGTTCCGGCGGGCGCATCCGGCGTCTACAGCGCACAAGGTTTGAACAGCGGTCCCGGCCACTTCCCCACGCAGAGCTGGAATGCCTCGAACTACTGGGCGGACGTGATCTTCGCGCCCACAGAATCTGCGCCCGAGCCGGCCCCGAGCCCCGCTCCGGACTTGGGGGTCATCTACCGCTGGAACGCAGGCACCAACGCGGTCGCGGCGACCGATGGGGGGCCGGACTGGGTGGCCAGCGCCAACACCACTGTCGGATCCGCGACGATAGCGAGCCATGGCGGGACATGGACTCTTGCCAATTCCGTACCCGGCACAACTCCCGTAGGCATCTTCGCCCAGGAGTATTGGGGCAGCAGCACCCGTTCGGAAATGGGGCTGGAATTTGGCAATGGATCGCTTCCGGGCGGCACATACGCCGTGCGGCTCTACATGGGCGATGGCTATTCCGGAACGAGCGATCTGGGCGAGCGGGTGTTTGACGTTTCAGTCGAGGACCAGCTCTTGCTAGATGATCTCGACCTTTCAGGAACGCTCGGTCACCGTGTCGGTGGTATGTTCGAATGGCAGGGCGCCGTTCAAGACGGTACGGTGAATATCGACTTCGAGCACGTCATCGAGAACCCGTTGATCAACGCCGTCGAGATCATTCTGCTCCAGGCCGATATGTAAAAGACGAGCACTATCGCGATCAACGCGAGCCCCCAAGGGGCCGGCGCATGCTTCACAGCCTGCGCCGGTCCGAAACAGATATTTTCTATCAGCATGCGTTGTACTTCTTGCCGAACACCTGTTTGATCCTATCCCTCATCTCATAATATTTCGGGTTGAATCGCGGCAGAGCAGGCATGAGGTCTTCATTCAACACGAAATTACCGTCGTGGGAATCATAGTGAAGATTCGACGCGTCGACGACACGGCTTCGCCAGTCGAACGTCATTTCGCCCGCATGCTGCTGAAATTTGAGGTTGTTCCAACGACGCTTTGTTCTGTTTTTTCTGATTGCAAGTGGATCGAAAGTTTCACCCCAGTTTTTTACCGCCTCATGCCACCATACTCCGCCTTCGATGGAGTTCGGCGCACGCGTACGCAGGCGACATTCGATCTGAGACGGCGATCTATAACAGAAATGCCGGCAGAGTATGCGCCGGTCGTGCGATCTCGCCGTATACAGAAGGCGCTCGGGCCAGCCCGGCCAGGGACACGCTCCCTCGCCTTTCCATGGCTCCATGTGCTCGTGCCGAACAAACCGCACCTCACTCCAGTGATTGAAATAGTGCCGGCACTTTTCTGCTATAGGGACCTGATCGTCGAATTGACTCGGATTGGCCTCGAAACGACGAGCCTCTTCGGTGCTAAAATAGTACGTCAATGCGGCGTACCAGACGTAACCGTCAGATTCGGGCACGGAAGACAAGAAGGCCGCAGGGTCATCAACGTAGAACTCGTCAGGGTCAATTCGGGCCCACCAGTCACCAGCTCGTGCTTTTGACGAAAATCTGCGATATACGTGGCAGCGAAGACCCTCAGAGAACTTAACGTCGAGTTGCTTCCATGGGACGATAGTCGGGTTTGTTGCAGCCAAATCCCGGACTATATCCCAAGTGCCGTCGGAGCTCCCATTGTCAAGGACATAGATATGGTTACACCATTTTGCGGCCGCCAGTAGGCCTTGTTCGATGATATCCGACTCGTTCTTTACCACACATATCCCATGTATACGCATTGCCCATCTCCCAAGATTAACTGACTGCCGCCTGAAAATAGAAGTCTATTGCAAAAACCGATCAGGACATTCTTCCACTCCCGACGTCTTGCAAGGGCTTCAATTCAAGGCCTGGGATCTCGTCGTCGGAGGCTCGCTGTTTGATCATAACGAATAGACCAGTGAAGTCCTCGAGTTGCCGTGATGCAAGCCGAACATGATGATCGCCGCGGCGAAGAGCGTGAAAAAGAAATTGTTCTGAACCAGGAGCAAGCTCTCCGTCAGATTCATCGTAAGGAACATGGCAACCAGCACGTTGAGCCACAGCCATCCGTCTCCACGCGCTCGCCGCAGTAGGACGGCGCCGAAGCAGACCGCTCTGCCGATGACGATCAAGAGTAGGGCAACGCCAGCCATCCCAAGGCTGAGCATCGTATCGCGCAGACCATTATGGGCGTGCGGCGCCATCCACCCGACGGCCGACCAGATCCACCACGCTCCGCTGCTGGCCTCGGTCCAGAATGCCTGGTACCCATAGCCAAGAAGGGGTTGCCGACCGATCGCCTCATCGACCATTCTCCAGAGCGGGACACGTCCCGTAAGGGTCGAAGTCCTTGCCCAGCGCCTCGAGCAGGGGCACGATGTACTCCGCAAGGCCGATTAATACGACTGCGGACAGTTCCAGAAAGATCAACACCAAGGCGATTCGAGCCAGCGGGCCAAGCCGCCGGAAGGCAATGAAGAAACCAGCGAAGAGAATGCTCGAGATAACTGCCAGCAGTGCAGTGGCCGACTGCGAGCCGACGAGGCAAAGGATACTGGCCGCGAGAAGCAGAAGCGCCGGCCGACGCGGCCAGAGCCCCTCCTTGGCGGCCAGAGCGCAAAAGACCAGTGTGGAAAAAGCTGCATACCAGCCGAGGACGTTCTTGTTCAGGAAGGCGCCTCGCATGGCATCATCATCCCAGGCGAGCCCCGGAGCGGCAATGGCTAAAAACAAGCTCAGACCGATGCACGTGCCGAGCACGGCGCCGGAGAGAGCAAGTAATTCCCGTGGGGTGAAGCGGGACGCCAGGAGGAACGAGAGCGCGACGGAGAAGAAAAGCGCTACCGCTCTCTTTAGGGTCACTGAAGGATAGATCGACCAGAGCACCGACAAGAACGGCATCAGAAGCAGAAGGAGGAGAGGGATATTATGGCGGACCGCTATTAGCAGCGACGTGGGATGGCGCGCAAGAAGCACGAGGGCGATGAAGTATACCGGCGGATGCACGAGTTGAAGCGCCGAGCGCGCTCCGTCATCGAGACCGCCGCTGGAGTCGACCAGCATCAACTGAAACAGAGCACCGGTCTGAAGGAATAGCGCCGTCCCGGCACCCCACCATTCCAGGCTGCGCCAGCGAACAGTTGTGGAGTGGTGGGAACCCGCCAGGAGCGTCAATGACCCGCTCCACCCGCAGCTTCGTTATGCCGATCGTCGGCCGCCAATAGGCCCTCTCGGGATCGGGTAATAGACGGTCGAAGCAAATCTTCCGCCGCACAACGCAGAAACTCGTCGAGCCGTCCGCCGGAGAACAGAGCGCCAAGGATACCGGCCGCAGAAGCCGCCGAGAGGTCGCAGGCACTGTCTCCTATTACGATGCTTCTGGCTGGATCGACAGGCCACGACGCCATCAGATCCGCCAGCATGCCTGGAGCCGGCTTCCGGCGACGACAGGGTCGGTCGTAGCCGGTCACGTTGCCGTCAGGATGATGCGGGCAAAAGGCGAAGGCATCGACGTGGGCGCCCATCCGGCGCAGATCCTCTCCCATCCACCGGTGCAGCGCCTCTACGTCGACCTCCTGGTAGAAGCCGCGCGCCACGCCAGATTGGTTGGTAACGACAAAGGCGAATAGGCCCGCATCGTTCACGGCGCGGATGGCCTCTCGAGCTCCGCTGATCCATCGAAACGTGTCAATGCGGTAAGTGTATCCAGGATCGTAATTCAGCGTCCCGTCGCGGTCAAAAAAGACGGCACCTCTGCGAACGGGGAACTGCGTCTGCGCCCGCAGCAGATCTGATGGAATCCCGATGTCGACGAATGCTCCCTCGTAGACCCGGCCGTCGAGCATTCCAACGGCGGCGAGCGCCGAGAGCGCCTCGCGTTCGAGGGAAGAGGCATTTGCTCTGGGTATCACGCCGAGCAACGTGTCGCGGTCCACCCAATAGGCTCCGCCATTGATCAATCCCGGTGCATGGACGTGCGAGCGCGTCCGCATTGCAGCGATCCGCCCCCCGGCCTCGAGATCGACCACGTCGAAGCGGCTGGCGTCGGGCACGAGACGGAGTGCCATGCGCATGCCGGCGTGGCGTCCGATTGCCAGGTCAAGCAGATTGAAGTCAAACCATGTGTCGCCGTTGAGCAGGAGGAAGTTCCGCGCGAGATCCGCCGCAGCGGCCCGGATCGCGCCGCCCGTACCCAAAGGCTGCTGCTCGACGAGTACGCGTACGCGGGAACGGTGGTGGTATGTCGAGAAATAGCGCTGGACCACGTCGCCGCGATAGCCCGCAAGCAGCAAGATGTCGTCGAAACCGAACCTGACGACGTTTTCGACCAATCGGTCCAAGAAGGGGACGCCGGCAACGGGCAGCATCGGTTTCGGGACCGAGGCGGTCAGCGCCCCAAGACGGGTTCCGAGCCCACCGACGAGAATTACGCACTGCATCTGGATCGGCCGTCGCTCAGGCCAGCGCGGCCTCGACCTGCTCGCAGATCGCATGGCCGAGGGCGATGTGCATCTCTTGAATTCGCGGCGTTTGTGTCGATGGGACCGCCAGGGTCAGCTCCGCCATCTCGCCCATTTCGCTCGAAGCCGAACCCGTAAGCGCTATCCGTATCGCGCCGATTTCTGCCGCCGCTCGGAAGGCGGCGAGGACGTTTCAACTCCTCCCACTGGTCGAAATCCCGATCAGCACATCTCCCTTTCCGGCAAGCCCTCGGAGTTGGCGCGCAAATATTTCCTCGAAGCCGAAATCATTGCCGATCGCAGTCACGGCAGATGAATTCACGGTCAGCGCCATCGCAGGAAGGGCCTGCCGCTCCAGCTTGAAGCGACCAAGGAATTCCGCAGCAAGGTGCTGCGCGTCTGCGGCCGAACCGCCATTGCCACATAAAAAAATGCGTCGGCCCCCCCGCAGCGCGGAGATCAAAAGAGCGCTCGCTCGTTCAACCTCGGGAGCGAGCGTCGTAATTCCGGCGAAACTGTCGCGTATCTCGGCGAGCAGTGCCGCGGTCGATCCCGCGCGCAACGCGGCGGTCCTCAGAGCGGTTTCCATCATTAGGCTGCCTGTTCCGGTGCGGCCGTTAGGCTGATCGGTGCCGGCCACCCCGAGGATCCGTGAGAGGCAAAGGTACAACTTGTCACCGTCCCGCCCGCGGCCCGCAATTCCCCGGCCACGTCCATCCAGATCGCGGGCTCGACGAGGAACATCATAAATCCGCCGCCGCCCGCGCCAGAGATCTTGCCGCCCAGTGCGCCGGCGCTCAGCGCGCGATTATAGAGCGCGTCGATCAACGGGCTCGTTATGCCCGATGCTGTGGCCTTCTTCGCCGTCCAACTGTTGTTGATTAGGGAGGCCACCCGATCGAGCTCGCCGTGGATCAGCGCAGCCTTCATTTCGAGCGCGTCACGTTTGAGCTGGTGCAAAGCCTCGATACTCGCGGACTTCGCGCGCCGCATGCCCTCGACCTGGCGCTCTATGATTTCCGAGGAGAAGCGCGACACCCCGGTGAAGCACAGCAGCAGCGAGCTTTCGAGCTCGCTCAGAAAGCACTGCGGCAGTTCGAGCCGGTTGACGAGGACGCGGTCACGAGAGGCGAACTCCATGAAGTTCACGCCACCGAACGCCGCTGCGTACTGGTCCTGCCGCCCGCCGGCCATGCCGACGTCGCAGCGCTCCACCGTATAGGCAAGATGCGCGACCTCCAGGGGCTCGAGAGATACCTCCTTCCATGCACAAAGCACCTCGATCATCGCCACCATCAGCGCGGAGGACGCACCGAGACCGGCGCCACGCGGGCAATCCACCGATGTCGTCATGGTGAACGACAGCGGTTTGCCCCGCCCGAAATCGCGCACGAAGCGGTTGTAGAGCGCACGGTGAAGGGGAAGGCCACCGCGCACATCAAGCACACTCTCGGCCGTGGTTTCATCGACTACGCCGAGATCCTTTGAGACGAAAACCACCCTTCCGTCACGACGCGGTTCTATCACCGCCTGGGCGAAGCGATTGATGGCTAGATTGAGGACAGCGCCACCATACTGATCGCAGTAGGGCGAAACGTCGGTGCCGCCGCCGGCAATTCCAAGCCTTAGTGGCGCTCTGCCCCGCCACGCCCGCTCGCGGACTGTCATGATCGAGCCTCCAAACGTCTACGCTGCTCGCCGCCCAAAGCGGCGAAATCTAGCCGCGGCGATGCGAACCGCGCCGACGGATATGCGGACCAGCGCTCTAATCCCTGCCCGCCACTGCCGTCGCGCCACTTGCATGAGTGGAACGTTGGCACGGCCGGGAACCTGCCAACAGTAAGCCGATCAGTCAGGTGCCGGAGCTGCATCGGCCGTTTGGATAGATGGGCGCCTCTGGGGGGCGGACAGGTTCTTCGTCATAGAGCGTGTGAGCTGGACAGGCTTGAAGCAAAGACGTCCACACCGACCCGTCGAACGCCGCACAAGATACTCCCCGGGGCCGCAAATTCATCGAGGCGACGCGCCATGATCATCGGCGCGTCCGCCGCCGGCGACGGGCCGGTCCAAAAGCCGGAGGGCAGTGCGCAGAGGCTGTACGCCCCTCTCCGAACGATCTAATCTCGGCACCCCACTGCGATGGAGCATGCCCCAAAAGGTGGAGCTCTCGCCGGCGTCCCGGCTGAATTGTCCGGTCCCAGGAGCGCGGCCGGACTATTAAAGTCCACCTGTCCGTCGGTAGACGATTTCTTTTTGGGTGCTGCGCAAATATGAGTGTATCATTCTTGAACGCTGCGTTCGCAGGAGCGCCGGCGAGGATATTTCCCGGGCATAATCGGCGCTCCAGGCGGCTTTGGTCCACGAAGTTTTTGCCTGTTTTGCTGCTCGGCGCCTTCGTGGGCGACGCCTGGGCGGGGATGGCGATCGCTCCTGGCGATGTGCTGAAGGTATCGGTGGCGGAAGCCCCGACGATCGACCACGAATCGCGGGTGGACGTTGATGGAAACATCGTGCTGCCGACGCTCGGTTTGATCGCCGTGGCGGGGCGGGATCTCGAAGCGGTTCGGCACAGAATTGCAGACGCGCTGGTCGCTCAGGACCTTTTGAAAGACCCAACGGTCGTCGTGGAAATCGCCGCCTATCGACCGGTCTATGTGGGAGGTTCCGTGACACAACCGGGCGCGATCACGTTCGAGCCCGGCCTGACGGTACGGCACGCGTTGATTCTCGCGGGCGGCCTCGATCGAACCGAAGACAAGGCGCCGATGACCATCGGCGAGCTGACCGAGCTCAAGGCCAAGTGGCGAACCAACAACTACGAGCTCCTGCTGGCAAAGAGCCGCATCTCGCGGTTGCAGGCCGAGCTTAACTCAAGGGCGACGCCCGATTTCACGGCTATCGACAAGCGTCTGGTACAGGGCAAAGAGGCGGACGCCGTCGTGCAGCTCGAAACTGCGGTCTTCGATGATCGGATGACCGAGCAGAAGAGAGAGAAAGCACATATCGCGGACCTGCTCACTCTGTTTGATCTCGAGATCGGCGTGCTTTCCGAGCAGAGCCGCCTCGAGGAACAAGAACGGGCGCTGCAGGAGCAGCAGGTCGCCAAAACGAGGGAGCTGTTCGAGAAGGGCCTCGTTCCACTGCCCCGGGTGCAGGAACTGGAGCGCGAGGCCTCACGGCTGTCTCGGGATCTGCTTGATACGCGAGCCTACGCAGCCAGAGCCCGACAGAATAGGGCCACACAAACATACGAGGCCGAAGCGGCCGTGACCAACCGCCGGCTGGAACTACAGACCGAATTGCGCGACCGCCTGCGCGAGCGGGCGGGTTTGGAGGCCGAGAACGAGGTGCTGGCGGCGGCACTGGTGCAGACCGGTTTCGCTCTGACGTACAATTCCGTCGAGGTTCGGCCCGAGCCGTGGGTGACGATCCACCGCCTCATCGACGGGAAGACCGAGACCGTGAATGCCGAAATGGACACTGCAATTCAACCGGGAGACGTGCTCGAGGTCGCCATCGCCAGGACGCCTCAGGGATGATTCCAAAGCGTAGGCAGGCGTCGACACGCTTGAAGGTGCTGTTGCTCGTCACCGAGCACGAGGATTACACGATCTCCTTCGCCAACGCGCTTTCTGCCCAGGCATCGGTGCTGGTCGTGGCGCCGCGACGTCAGTTCGCGCGACTGGAACACTGGTTCGATCCAGCGGTTGATCTGAGACTGATGGATTGGCCGCGTCACCGCAGCCTCAGGAATCCTCTGTTCCTGCTCTCGTTGACCCGCCTCATTTTGCGAGAGCGCCCTGATGTCATCCACCTACTGAGCAACACGGTGCTCTGGCTCAACCTTGCGATGCCACTCTGGCGCGGGATTCCGCTCGTCACGACTGTGCACGACGTCGACATGCATCCGGGCGACACCGAGACGAGCGCTCTGCCGGAATGGGCGCCGACGCTTGCAGCTCGGCTGGCCGACGACCTGGTCGTGCACGGCGAGCGGCTGCGGACGCGCGCCATTGAGCGCTATTCAAAGCCGCATGGGCGCGTACACGTACTCTCGCATCCACCAAATCACCGATATGCGGCGCTGGCGCAGCGTGAGGGTTTGGTCCGAGACAACAGGAGCGCCTTTACGCTCCTGCTCTTTGGGCGGATAATGGCCTATAAGGGGTTCGCGGATCTCGTGCGGGCCGAAGCGATCGTCGGAGCGCGCGTGCCCAACCTGAGAGTGGTTGTCGCGGGCCGGGGCGACGATCCCTGGGCGCTGCGTGGCCTGATGGGCGATCCGCTTCGCTATGACATTCGCAATCGGTTCATCGAGGATCAAGAAGCGGCGCAGCTCTTCATGGAAGCCGACGTCGCTGTACTTCCCTATGTCGAAGCTTCGCAAAGCGGCGTGCTGAATATCGCGGCAGCTTTCGGTCGCCCCATCATAGCGACCGATGTCGGCGAATTCCGCGCCACGGTCGAGCACAACCGGCTTGGCCTCATCGTTCCGCCGGGTGAGCCGCAGAGGCTTGCCGATGCGATCGCGCTCCTGGGCCAGTCTCCCCGGCTCGTTGCGGAATTCGGTGCAAGTGCCCGCGAATGGGCGGTTGGCGCGAACGGCCCTGAGGCAATTGCCACGGCGGCAATCGCACTCTATCGCACTGTTGTTTCGCGCTCGAGCGCTATCGTGAGCGGAGCGAGAGTCTTGGCGCCGGCGAAAGCGCCTCTCGCGCGCAAGGCTCAGCCGGGCACGATGGACAAAGCCTCGATGCATATCGAGGACAGGTGAAGTGCGGGCGCCACTTGGCAAGCCCAGAGGGTTGCGAATGCGGCGGTCATTCGGCCTGCTGATTCGCGTGGCCGCCGCTGCGGGTCGGAACGCTTACCCCGGCGGGCAGAGTCAGTCCGATCCGTCTCTTCTCCATCCGCTGCGTAGCCCGCATATCGGAGCGTGCGGATTTTCGCCACACGCCCTTGTCCTTCGATGAAACCGGAAACAAACAGACCTGACGACCTGTCCCGTGCGCTGCTGCGGCCAGCTATGCCCAGCCCCATCAGCCTCGACGAGGACGAGCTTGACCTCTTTGCCATCTTCCGACTGTTCCGTCGCCGGATCTGGCAAATCGTTTTTGTCACGATACTGATCACTGCGGCGGCGGTGCCGCAGATCGTTTCGATCGAGCCGGTCTACCATGCGGAATCGCGGCTGCTGATTCAAAGCGCTCTTGCGACGAAGCTCACCCGGGACGACGATAGCCGGCTCGTCCAGCTGAACCTGACCACGGAGGTTGAACGGCTCCTGTCGCGTGAGACTGCCGTGAGGGTCATCGAGCAGCTGAATCTCGCGCAGCTTCCCGAGTTCAACGCAGCTCTGCGCGACGTGCCGCTCCTCGACCAAGCGCGCCAATATGTCCGCGGATTCTTCCTCGGCGAAGAGGAAGCGGAGCCTCTGCCAATCGACACCATCGATCGGATCATTCCGGCATTTCAAAGTGCACTGGTCGTCGCGCGCAATCCGTACTCGGACGTCATTCAGATCGGTTTTGAATCGCGAGACCCGGAACTCGCGGCGCTCGTTCCGCAGACGCTTCTGAAAGTCTACCTGAATGAACGTGAAAACCATCTAGGGGTTCAGATCCAGGAGGCAGATGGTTGGCTGCGCGATCGGATAGAGGAGCAGACGAGACGCCTCTTCGTCGCCCGAGACCGCGTTCGAGAGTTCGACGACGAGACGAAAGCCGGTGCGTCTGCGCTGACGTCCAGCGCCGCGGATACCATGGCCGCTCTGACCGCTCAACGCGAAGCACTTGCGCAGAAGCGCTCCGAAATCTCTGAGGCACTGGCGTCGCTGAACGCGGCGAAAACGCCGGAGGAGAAACTCGCCCTCGCCCATTATGCGATGCTCCCCGAGCTCAGCCGTGAGCTTCTCCTTCAACGCATGGAGCTTGATCAACTCTCGCGGGTATACGGCAGCAAGAACGAAAAGGTCGTCGAAGCTCAACGGAAGATCTTAGAAACAGAGGCGCGTATCGAGATCGAAGTCGACAGGTATGCACAATCCCTCAGGACCGATGCGGCCGCCCTCGATCGTGAGGAGGCCTCGGCGTCCGCCAAGCTGCAGGCCGTGCGAACTGCCCTGGCGCGCGAGGAGGCGGCAGAGCTTCGACGCGGCGAACTCCTGCGTGCGGCCGATGCCGAACAACTCGAACTCGATCGTCTTGAGATGCGGCAACGTTCCCTGCTGGCGGAAGGCAAGCTTCCGATCGCGGATGTCGAGGTTCTTTCTCCTGCTACGATTCCCCTTTGGCCCAAGGGGCGCGGGCGCCTGTTCTATGGGATCGCAACCGTCCTTGTCGCCAGTGTCATCGGCTTGACCGTTGCCTGCTTCCTTGAATTGCTGGATCGCTCGGTCCGAACCCACCAGCAACTTCGAAAGATCCCCGGCATCGTTCCTGCAGGGATGGTACCTGCCGCACCGAGGCGCGCCATGCGAGACATCTGGGGGCATCTCAGCGGCGGCACCGGAGGGATGTTCGACGACGCGGTATTCGGGCTCGCTTTTGAGCTTGAAAAGTCGAACGGCGGGAGCATGCCGCACAGTACGCTCGTAACGTCGCCTCTTCCGGGCGACGGCAAATCCGTCATCGCCGCGGCGCTGGCGCTCAAATTGGCGGCAGGTGGTCACGACGTCCTTCTTGTCGATGCGGATGTTCGGCATGGCCGGGTCGGCAAAATTTTGTGCGGCCCTGAGTCTCCCGGGCTGGCAGATTTCGTTGCCGGAGAATGCCCGCTGCCTGATGTTGTTCACCACCATTCAGCGAGTGGTCTCAACTATATACCTCGCGGCGCGGCCTTTGATGATGCGTTCCACGATCGAAATTCGGTGATCCGGATCATGCAGTTTGCCCATCAGCGGCGGCAAATTGTGATCTTCGATAGTGCGCCGGTCCTCGCGAAAAGCGAGACGGCTATTCTTGCCAGCGTTGCCGAAAGGACACTTCTTGTCGTTCGATGGGGAAAATCGACGGCAAGCGCGGTTGCGGCGGCCGCGGAGCGGCTGCAGAATGATCGGCGCGATGGTCCGCTCGTGGTTATCAACAGGGTGAACCCGCGCCGGCACGCGCTCTACGGTTTCAAGGATTCCGAGATCTACTCTGCCGCCGTTCGACGATACCAGACTGGCACGAGTTGATTGTCTGAACGGCTTGGCTCGTCGTCCACCTAAAGCGGGAACTTCTTCAGGCCGAGCAATTGAAGCAGGGTGAGCCCCATGAAGGTCGGGACGATGACTGCGTATCGCCGCCAGAGCCTTCCTGGTTCTGTTGCGAGCCGAAAGGCCCATTCCAATCCGCACCGCTGGATCAGTCTCGGCGCCTGGCGCTTCAGACCGGCATGGAAGTCGAAAGCTGCGCCGACGCCAATCAAGACCGGCGCGGTCAGCCTGCTTCGCATGCCCGCCATCCAGTGCTCCTGCCGCGGCGTGCTGAGCCCTACCCACACGATGTCCGGCTGAGTTGCGTTGATCATTTTGGCAACTTCAGCTTGCTCGGCCGCATCCAGCGGCCGGAACGGCGGTGAGAACGTGCCGACAATATCGGCGTCCGGGAAACGCTGCAGCAGCCGGTTCTTAAGCTTGGAAAGCGTTTCCGGCGTTGAACCGTAGAGGAAGTGACGGCGCTGTGACTGCTGCGCGGCGTCGAACACCGCAAGCATGAGATCAGGCCCGTAAACTCGACCGCTTTGCCTATGCCCGGCCAATCTGAGCGCCCAAACCAGCGGCATCCCATCCGGCGTCAGCAGGAGCGCCCGGTTGTGGATTTCTAGGAGTTCAGGATCTTTCCGGCTCTCGATGATGCCGTGCACGCCTGTCACACAAACGTATCCCGGCGTCCGGTTCTCGATCGCAGCATCGATCCTTGCAACTGCGGTTGGCAGGTTGAGCGCGGGTACCCTGACCCCAAGGATGTTGATGTATTCGCCTCGCGAGGTCTCGGCGTCCCCCTCCTTCGACATGGGCTGATCGGCGTGCGTTCGGCTCATGGCAACTGACCATCGTCGCGCATCATGTGTTCACGACGCCCGTCGGAGATTGGCGAAGAGCTGCTGCTCGATCCATCGGTAGGTGGTCCGGAGGCCATCGGTGAGCCGCGTCGTCGGCCTCCAGCCGAGTCGGGCAGCGATCAGTCCGTTATCTGAATTCCGGCCGCGGACGCCGGTCGGACCGGGGACATGCTTCTTCACGACCGGCTTGCCGGCAATATCGGCGACGAGATCCACCAATTGATTTATCGTGACCATCTCCTCCGAACCAATGTTCACAGGACCGGTCCAGTTCGATCGCATCAAGCGGATGGTTCCTTCGAGACATTCATCGACATACAGGAACGATCTGCTCTGATCACCGTCTCCCCAGATCTCGACTTCCCCGCCCGGCGTAGCCTCGGCAACCTTGCGACAGATCGCTGCCGGCGCCTTCTCCTTGCCGTCGTTCCAAGCGCCCTGTGGACCGAAAATGTTGTGATAGCGTGCGATCCGTACCTGCATGCCGTGATTGCGCGCGTAGGCGAGATACAAGCGCTCCGAGAAAAGCTTCTCCCAGCCGTACTCGCTGTCTGGGGCTGCAGGGTATGCGCTGTCCTCCGAGCACTTTGGGTTTTTCGGATCTTCTTGATTGTAGGCCGGATACATGCAAGCCGACGAAGAATAGAAGATCTTTCTGCTGTTTCTCTTGTACGCCGCATCAAGTATGTTGAGGTTGATCGTGGCAGAGTTGTGCATCACGTTTGCGTCGTTCTCGCCCGTGAAGATGTATCCTGCGCCGCCCATGTCCGCGGCTAACTGGTAGATCTCATCGAACGAACGATCTATGATCCGGGAGACGACGGTCTGGTCGCGGAGGTCCCCGATCACGAAATCATCCGCGTCTGTCTCGCCGAAGCGGGGGTACTTCAGATCGGCCCCGCGGACCCAAAAGCCCTCTGACTTGAGCCGCCGAACTAGATGGCCTCCGATAAAGCCGCCCGCTCCACAGACCAATGCTATCTTCCCGTGACTTCACGTCGATTTCCTCTGGATTCTTTGGTGAACGAATTGTGCGCCTATAAAAGGTACGGCGGTGCGATTGCTCATCACGCGAGCAAGACCTTGGCCATATTGCCAGCCACGACTGCGGAAGCTGCGCGGACGCTCATCTTGTGGCCAATAGAGGCTGCCTACCGCTTCTCTCGACAGCCTCGTAGATCATGTCGAGCGCGTCCATGTAGGCGTCGATGCACAGACGTTCCTCAAAGCGCGCGCGAGCGCGGGTTGCCAGCCGCGCTCGCTGCGTGCCATCGATGATCAAGCGCGCCAGCGCATCGGCAAGGGCGAGCGGATCGCCGGGCGACACGAACAAGCCCGTTTCCCGATCGGACAAGACCTCTTCGTGTGCACCGACGCGCGTCGCGACCACCGCGAGCCCGTGCGCCATGCCCTCCAAAACGGACATCGCCAAACCCTCGGCGTGCGAGGGCAGGACGAGGATGTCCGATTGCCGGCAGAGCCTCTTGACCTCCTCTTCGCCGAGCCAGCCCGGCAAGGTGACCCGCGAACCGAGCCCGTTGGCGGTCACGAGGTCGCGAAAACGGTCAACCGGCCCATCGCCGGCCAGCACAGCCGTCCAGCCGAGCCGGCGCATTTTGTCACTGGCGAGAGCGGCGATGAGTTCCGGCACGCCCTTTCGGTCACTGAGGCGACCGAGGAAAAGGATCTGCACCGGCGAGCCCTCAGGGCGTTCGGGCGAGGTTCGCGGTCCCGGGTCCGGAACCGCATTGTGCATGACGGTCACGCGATCCGGCGACACCCCGAGCATATTGAGCATAAGTTGGCGGTCGCGGCCCCCGAGGGTGATGACGTGATCTGCTTCGCGGAACATCCCTCGGATGACACGCTGCATCCAGCTGGGCCGCCGGGCCACATCGACGCCGTACTCCGGATCGTGCAGATGCAGCACATGAACGCATCCGATTGCACGCGCCACCGCTGTGAGCACCAGCTTCCGGATCGTGCTGCCGCGGCCGGCCAAGTGGATGTGCTGGATACACGAGGGCTGGGCGATCCGGTCGCGCACCATCACAAGGATGGCACCTGCCAGGCGTAATGGCGAGGCCAGGACCGACAGGCGCGGCCCTCTTGTGTCAGTGACCGCATGGGGCCGGCTTCGGCGGGCGCCCTCGTCGACTATGTAGCCGACAAGACGGCCAATTCCGCCGCCGTGCTCGCGTCCACCCGGGAGAAAGTGCCGCGCGATGACGCGCCCGCCGGACGTTTGCATTTTGGCTGGCGCGGCGGTTTCACGCTGGGGAACATGTGGCCGACGACCCGCCACTGCGTCGCAGGCGACGGTTTGGGCGATGTCCCTGTCGAAAAAACGTGTGTCCATACAAAAACGCTTTGCTCGGCTCCCGGTACCCCCGAGGCTCGCGCGAGCGCTCGCTCCCGTCAGGGCCGCCCACATTTTGCGGGAAACCGGGGCCGGCCGCCCTTCGACCATCCGGGCATGGCCTTCCGCAGATCGGTCGAGAAATCATCCGATTGGGAGCCCAGCGGGCAACGGACTAAGTCGAACGCCGACTGACCGGAACGGATCGGATCGTCGGAGTCGTCGCGGCGCCCCGTGCGTCACTGCCATTCTGCAGCAGAGATTTCCGCGCTCCTCTTCTCTTGGGCGGCTTCATCGCCGCCTTGCCGTACCCGAACGGCTGATGCCTGCTTCTCCTAATCGGGCTGAGGACCGAGCGGCCTCCTCTAAAGGATGAGTCCCCTCGAGGAACGCCACCGACCTAGGATGATAGACGGGTCGTGAGAAAGCCGGGGGAACGAGTATGCGTGCGATGGTTGCTGAGTGGCCGGGTTTGCTTCGCGCGCCGTTCGCGTAGCCGCCTTGGCGTCGATCTCCTGATCAACGAATGTCCGAGCACCTCGTCACGCCTTCCCGCCACGGCGACCCGGCTGAGGTTTCCGAGGTTTCACTCGTCCGATCGACGGGCAAGGTCGCAGTCCGCCAGGCAATCGCCGAAGGCAATGTGGTCGAGCTGCGCGATGTTCTGCATCTTCCATTCCAGCCGGAACTTCATCGAGATGGAACCTGGGCAGCGAGGCGATCGCTGGCTTCCGTCGTGCCAGCGCTCATGGCTGGCGATCTGGCCGCGTCTTTCACTGCCTGGTGCATGCTTCTCCCCTTCGGAGCCGCAGAAGGCGTCCTTCCCCATACCATGGCCCTGTCGTCGGCAGTTGCCGTGGTGCTCTTTCTGACCGCCTCGCTCTACCCTGGATACAGGGTGCACGCGCACGAACTTCTGCGCCGACGTACCACGGCGATGCTGCGGACCGCCGCAATCGCTTGTCCCGGGGCAGGTCTCCTGACCGGTTCGTGGCAACCGCCTGTTTTGGTCGGCGCTTTTCTCGCGCTCGCCTGGGCTCTGCAGTTGCCGATCCGTTATCTGGTATTGAGGCTGCTGCGCCGGCTGGGAAGCTGGGGCGAGTTTGCCGAAATCCTGGGCCCCGCCGCCTCCGCCGAGGAGGTTCGAAGCTATTTTCTGCAGAATTGGCAATGTGGCGTGTCGCCCTGCGATCCCGCGGCGCCGCGGACAGTGGGACCGGGGCTGGCTCTTCTCCTCCAGATTCCCTCCAGCGAAGAACTTGCCCGGCTGCGCCGCGAGCATACCGAGGTGATCTTGCTTGCCGATCTTCCCGGCATCCGCACCTCGGGGCTTCGCGCCACGAAGTCGCATGGCGAGATAGGGTTGCGCCTCTCCTCGACCGAGCGACGCATCAATGTCGAATTCGTCGATCGCGCGCTGGACGTGGTCGTGTCGCTCTGCGCGATCGCAGCATTCGCACCGCTTATGTGCGCTGCCGCACTGATGATCTACGCTTCCGACCCGGGACCCGTGCTTTACCGACAAAAGCGTGAGGGCTTCCGCGGGCGGCCGTTCCAGATCTTCAAGCTCCGTACGATGTATTGCGACGCCGAGTATCGTCTGGATGCGCTGCTGGAACGCGATCCCGCCGCCAGGTCCGAGTGGGTTACGCATTTCAAGCTGCGCCGCGATCCGCGCATCTTGCCCATTGTCGGAGAGTTCCTGCGGGCGACGAGCGTTGACGAACTGCCACAGTTGTACAACGTACTTACGGGCGACATGCGCATTGTCGGGCCGCGTCCGTTCCCAGATTATCACCTCGCCGCGATGGATCCGGGCTTTCGCGCGAAGCGCGGCAGCGTGACGCCTGGGCTCACCGGCCTGTGGCAGATCTCGGATCGCAGCACGGCGGATCTCGAGCGGCAGCAGCGGCTGGACGAATTCTATATCGACAATCGTTCATTATGGCTTGACCTTCAGGTCATGCTCCAGACGGCGTCTGCCGTCATTCGCGGCAATGGCGCCTATTGATCGAGGCGCGCCTGCAATCGGTAACGAGGATTCAAAGTAGCAAGGAGACGATTCATGCCCGTTCGCAGGCGCATTCTAGTCACCGGCGGCGCCGGATTTCTCGGCTCGTTCCTTTGCGAGCGATTGATCGCGGCTGGTCACGATGTGCTATGTGTCGACAACTTCTTCACAGGCTCACGCGACAACATTTTACATCTGCTCGATGATCATCGTTTCGAGCTGATCAGGCACGATGTGACGTTCCCACTCTACGTCGAGGTCGATCAAATCTACAATCTGGCCTGCCCCGCATCTCCGATCCACTATCAGTTCGACCCCGTGCAAACGATCAAGACCAACGTGCACGGGACGATAAACATGCTGGGGCTTGCCAAGCGCACCAAGGCGCAAATCTTCCAGGCCTCGACCAGCGAAGTCTACGGAGACCCCACGGTGCATCCTCAGGTCGAGGCTTATCGTGGGTCGGTCAATCCTATTGGCCCCCGCGCTTGCTACGACGAGGGCAAGCGCTGCGCCGAGACTCTGTTCTTCGACTACCACCGGCAGTACGGGGTCGACATCCGTGTCGCCCGAATCTTCAACACCTATGGTCCCAGGATGCACCCGAACGATGGCAGGGTCGTCTCGAACTTCATAATGCAGGCGCTCAGGGGCGAACCATTGACGCTCTATGGCGACGGCAAACAGACCCGCTCTTTTTGCTATGTCGATGATCTGATCGAGGGATTTATCCGCCTGATAACTGCCGAAGGGGTGACCGGGCCTATTAATCTCGGAAATCCGGGCGAGTTCCAGATCCGCGAATTGGCGGAGATGGTCGTCGACCTGACCGGCTCGAAATCCCGCCTCGTCTTCAAGCAACTGCCGCAGGACGATCCAATGCAGCGGCGCCCCGACATCAGCCGGGCACGTGCAGTGCTTGAGTGGGAGCCTGCCGTCGCGCTGCGCGAAGGCTTGCGGCGGACGATCGCATATTTCGAGGGAACGCTGTCGGGTGCGGCCAAAAGGAGCAATGAAGCGCCGGGACTACGCGCCGCGCCGGCCTTTCTCGGGTCGGCCCTGCCAGCGTGACCGCAGTGGCGATTTGCACTCAGCGGGCGAATACGCGACAAGCGACTGATCCGTCGGCGGAAGGATCCATTCTCAGTCCGCTGGCCCGATCTTCTGTGGGCGATCCTGTGATGCCCGCCGATCGGAGGCGGATGAAGCTGCTCGTGTTCGCGCACGAGCTCGAGATCGGCGGAACGCAGAACAACGCGATCGAGCTCGCAGAAGAGCTTCGGGATCGGCATGGATTTGAGGTGGTTCTGCACGCGACGCCAGGACCGATGCTGGATGTTGTCAAGAGCAAGCGCCTCACTTTCGTCGCTTCGCCCGACTCGCATTTTCATCCGTCGCGTACGCGCATGCAAAGACTGCGCGAAGTGGTGAAACAAGAGCGACCATCGCTCATACACGCTTGGGACTGGTGGCAGGCGCTCGAGGCATATTACGCTGTCTACCTTCCTATGCGGGTGCCGCTCCTCGTGAGCGACATGATGCTAGAGCTCACGAAGATGCTTCCGCGGGAGCTTCCGACGACCTTCGGCACGCCGCAGATGTGTGAGGAAGCGAAATCGGCCGGATGGCGACAGGCAAAGGTCCTGCTGCCGCCGGTGGATATATGGCTGAACGCTCCTGATGCCGTTAGCGGAGCAGAGTTCAGACGATCGCATGGAGTCTCGGAGGGCGAGGTCGTCGCGGTATCGGTCTCGCGGCTGTCCGAGCACATGAAGGCGGAGCCACTCGTCCGGGCCATGGAAGCGGTGCGGAGGCTCGGCCAATCCCGCCCGATCAGGCTCCTGATCGTCGGTGATGGACCGGCCCGGCCGCGACTTGCGGCCTTGGCAACGGAGATCAACACATCGCTGGCCCAGCGCGCCATCGTCCTGACGGGCCCTCTCCTGGATCCCCGGCCTGCATACGCCGCCGCCGACATCGTCATCGGTATGGGGGGCTCATCTCTTCGCGGCCTCGCCTTCGGCAAGCCGGTCATCGTGGTCGGCGCGAATGGCTTCGCACGTCCATTCACCCCCGAAAACGCAGCATGCTTCCACCGCTCTGGGATGTACGGAGTTGGTGTCGCCGCAACGGGAGCCTGCTCGTTCGCGGACTCGCTGGGTGGGCTGATCGCGCAACCCGAGCAACGCCTGCGCCTCGGGAAGTTCGGCCGTGATTTCGTCGTCAAGGAACACTCCATCGAGGTTCTGGGCGCGAAGCTGGCGGATATCTGCCGAGGCTGCATCGACGAGCCGCTGAAACGGGGCGCGAGCTGGGAAGCCATCCGGACCGCAATGATCTACCTTCGCGAGCGCCGCTTCCTATGACGATCACGGAACCAGCGGGCAGGCACGCGTCCAAGGATCAGTCGGAATCCCGCGCTGCGGAGCGTGGCGACCAACCAAAGATCAGCGTGATTATCAATAATTATAACTACGCACCTTTCATATCGCAAGCGTTGGCGAGTGCGTTCGGTCAAGAGACGCCGCCAACAGAAGTGATCGTCGTTGACGATGGTTCAACGGATGAATCAAGGAAGATACTAGAGGCCTATCGTGGGACCGTTCGTCTCGTCTTTCAGGAAAACTCCGGGCAGGCGGCCGCGATCAATGCGGGCGTTCACGCCAGCCGTGGCGAAATCCTCTGCTTCCTCAACTCCGACGACTGGTGGTCCCCAAACAAGCTCGCCTCCGTTGCGGCGGCCTTCGATGTCGATCCGGCCGCCGTTCTTGTCTATCACCGCTTGCAACCGGTTGACGCCGAGGGGGCGCCGATTCTGAAGCCGCTGCCGCGGAGCCTCTGCGCCGGGGACCTGGCGCCGCGCCTGCTGCGCACCGCCGGATGGTGGCCGTTCCCGATGACCTCCTCGATCGCGGTGCGGCGGTCGTCATGGGAATTGGCCGGCGACATCCCGGAAGCCTTGCGCATCTCTGCGGATGCCTGGCTCGTCGGCATTTATCCGTTTCTTGGCCGTGTAGCCGCGCTGTCGGCATCGCTGGGCTTCTATCGCATCCACAGCAACAACAACTGGTACTCTCCGGTCGAAGATGTCGACATGTTGCGCCGCCGAATGGCTCACTGGGAGACGGTCGTCGATGCAACCAACCGCTTCTTGCGGGACCGTGGGAACGCGGGTCGCCTGAACCTGGAGGATCATTTGCCGCACAAGATCGCGGCCGCCGAGCTGGCTGGAGCGACCACGGCCGGACGGTTTCGGCTTGGACTTGCCGGACTGGGGTTTGCCGGCGAACCAAACCTTCTGCGTCGCAGCCGCGACGCTATTCGCACCGCATTCGCGGCCCGTATGGTCAGCGCCGCCGACGTGAAGGAGTCGCCTCCGTGATCGGAATTCGGCAGCATGCGGCCTCCGGCCGCCATACCCGCCGGGGCGGCGTCCGCGCGCGCTGCGGCTTGCCGACGAGCGGGCGGTGAGCGCGGTCCGCCGGTCGATCCTCTTCTCGGTCGTCGACAGGTACCTGACTCAAATCCTGTTGATCGGGACGACGGCGATCATGGCGCGCCTGCTCACGCCCGCCGAAACGGGCCTATATATCGTCAGCTACGCCTTTATCATGCTGGCGGATAACTTCAGAAGTTTTGGGACAAGCGTCTACATCGTGCAAGCGACCAATCTGCCGCGCGAGACGGTGCGCTCGGCTTTCACGGTCACGCTGCTGCTGTCTCTTGCGGTCGCCCTCGGGATCTTCGCCGCCGCGGAAGAAATCGCTGGCTTCTATAGTGAGCCTGAGCTTGCCGGTCTTCTGCGTATAGCGTCGCTCGGTTTCGTCGTGATCCCTTTCTCCAGCCCGTTGCTTGCGCTCATGCAGCGCGAGCTGGCGTTCCGATCGATTGCAATGGCTAACGTCGGAGCGGCGACGGTCAATTCGATGGTGACGATCGGTCTGGCTGCGGCGGGTCTCGGCGCATCGAGCTATGTCTGGGGCTTTGTCGCCCAGGGAAGCGCTCTCGCTGTGCTCTGCTTCGTCCTGAAACCAGAGATTTGGCTGTTTCGCCCGTCCCTTAGAGATGCACGTCACCTTCTGTCATTCGGCTCCATCTCGTCGGCTGTCGCGCTCGTCAATATGTTCAGCGACATGCTTCCGAAGCTCGCTTTTGGGAAGCTTCTCGGTTTCGACGCGGTCGCCATTTACGGACGTGCCTTCACGGTTTGCCAGTTGCCGGACCGCGCCATCACCTCCGCGCTCCAGCCGGTTGTGCTGCCCGCAATGGCCGCGCGGGCGCGGGCGGGGGGCGATCTAAAGGACGCCTGGCTGCGCGGGCAACGGCTCATGTCTGCTATCCAGTGGCCGGCGCTCGCGATGCTCGCGCTACTGGCCGATCCTTTGGTTCAGGTCCTGTTGGGCTCGCAATGGACCGAGGTGCCGCCGCTCGTCCGCTTGATGGCCCTCGCGATGATGGCCCTCGCGCCTGCCTTCATGACCTTCCCCGTCCTGGTTGCCGCCGGGCGGATCAGAGATACGCTCACTTCGAGCCTGATCAGCCTGCCGCCGTCGATGGCAATCGTCGTCGGCGCGGCGACCGTTAGCCTCGAAGCCGTGGCGGCGAGCCTGCTGGTCACCGCGCCGCTGCAGATGGCGGTGGCCCTGTACTACGTGCGCCGTGCCATCGGGATGAGTGTACGGGAGATCCTGGCCGTCTCGGCCGATAGCGTGGTGATTACCCTGGGAACGGTCATTCTGCCGTCAGCCGTCGTCTCTCTGTCGCCGAACGGCTTCGAGCTTGATTGGGTGGAAACAGCCATGGCGGTTTTCGGCGCCGCGCTCGGATGGCTCGCATCCATATGGCTGACCAATCATCCGATTGGAAAAGAAATCAGCGTGGTCCTGCGGCTCGGGGCAGAGAGGATGCGCCTGCCCATAGCTCGCCGCCGGAAGGGTATCGAGACTCCGTGAGTATTGCGAGGCTGGTCTGTCGAGATCAGACCAAGCGATTTCGCATTGACCTCAGTATCAGCGCTTTAGTGGCAGCATCATCGCGATCTGGCGTCGAACAATTCTCGATTTCGATCATTCCATCGCCCGTGGCCATTATGGGGTTTCGACCGAGACGAGTGCAGACCTGCCCCGGAACTGCTAGGAAATCGTACTCCGGTTCATGCGGACGCGCCCGGAATATGCGAATGATTTGGTCTCCTTCGAGCGTTGTGAACGCGCCGTCGAACGGATGCGACGACGCGCGAATCAGGGCGAGAACGTCGCGGACGGACGCGCTCCAGACGATCCGAGCATCCTCGGGCCGACGTGGGAACGCCCTGAGGGGTCGGACGCCGGCATCCTGCTCGACGAAGCCGGGCGACGGCAGCCGACGCAGAGCCGAGACGAAGGCCTGGGGAACAGCGGCATCGAGCCATTTGTAAATGTCGCCGACATACGTCTTCTCATCGATTTCAAGAAAGGTCTTGTACAGAACCGGCCCCGCGTCTAGCTCCGTTTCCATCCTGTGAATGGTCAAACCGATCCTGCTGTCGAAGCTTAGGATCGCCCAATTCGGGCATGCATTGCCACGGTAGCGGGGCAGATCGCCCGCATGCGCGTTCAGTATGCCGAACTCGAGCGCCCGCAGGGCCCCGTCGTCGATCATGACCGGCCAGTTTGCCGAGATGGCGACATCCGTCGCGGTCCGGGTCCAAAGTTCGGTCGCACGCCGGGTGTTCTGGCTGCACAGGAAGGGCGCGCCGACCTCTGCGGCCAACCGCTCGAAGTCGGCGGCCGAGGCCGAGTAGTGCGGTTCAGCCCGACAGGTCTGGACGAAAGAGATCTCGTGGCCGGCATGAGCAACGGCCCGTGCCGCGGATAAGAGCATCTCCGTCCGGCCGATCACCCCGACACGCATGAGCGCATCGCCCCCCATCTCGCATTCATGGCCGGTAGCGGCAGAAGTTTGATAGCTTCCTGCCGCCGCCCGAGCCTCCTCCTAGCGTATTTGTCCTACTTAACGTCCGGAAGGTACCGCCCGCCAAACGGGGTAGGCAACTGCAACCCCTCTGGCAAATGGTTGATGTCGCGGCCTCCCGCTAGCCGATTGGGCCGGCTGCGCTGCGGCACAAAATTCGTGATCTTCGCGCAGTGCAGACGGCTGTTTTCGAGGGGGACCAGTATGCCGATGAAGTCATGCAAGATCGCGGGCGAAGTGGTCATCACGCATCCGGATCTCGTGAACCTTTACGGGTGCGAGATCGGGCAGGGCACGCGCATCGGCCCCTTCGTCGAGGTTCAGAAAGGCGCGGTCATCGGGGCGCGTTGCAAGATCTCGTCGCACTCCTTCATCTGCGAAGGCGTCACCATAGAGGACGAAGTCATGGTGGCGCATGGCGTCATGTTCACGAACGAGCTGTTGCCAAGGGCGACCAACCGAGACGGAAGCCTCAAGCGCGACGGCGACTGGGAATGCACTCCGACGCTGGTGCGGCGGGAGGCCTCGATCGGCTCGAACGCGACAATCGTTTGTGGCGTGACGATCGGGCAGGGGGCGCTGGTCGGCGCCGGCGCCGTGGTGACGCGCGACGTGCCGGACTATGCGATCGTCGCCGGCAACCCGGCGCGCAAGATGGGCGACGTCAGGCGGCCGCGCGCCTCCAACGGGCACCCTAACCGGCTTCGCCTACCATCTGCGCCGCTTGTCGCCGCGGCCGCCCGATGATCCGCATAGGCATTGTCGGCTATGGCTACTGGGGCCCCAACCTCGCGCGCGCCGTTGCGGATTCCGGCGTGGCGAGTGTCGAAGGCATCGCCGATCTATCGGCGGCGGCGCTTGAGCGCGCCGCGCGGCGGCATCCCTCCACTCGGCTTGTGAACAACTGGAGCGAGCTCGTCGCCGATCCCAAGGTCGATGCCGTGATGGTGGCGACGCCGGTGCACGCCCATTACGATATCGCCCTCGCCGCGCTGAGGGCGGGCAAACACGTTCTGGTGGAAAAGCCGATGACGGACCAGGTCGCGACCTCCGCGCGCCTGATCGAGGAAGCGGCGCGGCGCAAGCTGGTCCTGATGGTGGACCACACCTTTGTGTACACTGGTGCGGTTCGCACCATCGCCAACCTCGTCGAGTCGGGAGAGATCGGGAACATCTACTATTACGACTCGACCAGGGTGAACCTCGGTCTCTTCCAGCGCGACGTGAGCGTTATCTGGGATCTGGCTGTCCACGATTTTTCGATCATGGATCACCTTCTGCCGGCCCGCCCCGTCGCCATCTCGGCGAGCGGCGCCGGCTTCGTACCCGGCAGCCCGGAGAACATGGCGCATCTCTCCGTCTTCTACGAGGACGGCGCCATGGCGCATCTCAATGTGAACTGGCTTGCACCCGTCAAGATCCGGCAGACCCTGATCGGCGGAAGCCGGCGGATGGTGATCTATGACGACATGGAGACCAGCGAAAAGGTGCGGGTCTATGATCGCGGCGTGTCCCTGACCTCCGTGCAGAAAGCTTCGCACGAACAGCTGATCTCCTATCGGATTGGCGACATGTTCGCGCCGGCGATTTCGGCCAAGGAGGCGCTGCTTACCGAGGTTGAGGAGTTCGCGCGCTGCGTCGAGACGGCGGCCCGGCCGCTGACGGACGGCGAGAGTGGCTTGCGGGTCGTCGAGATGCTGACTTCGGCCACGCGCTCGATGGCGCTGCGCGGGCAGCCGGTCGACCTTTCTCCGGCGAGGCTCGCGTCGTGATCCCTTTGCTTGACCTGAACGCCCAGTACCAGTTGGTTGGCGCCGAGATCGAGGCGGCCGTTCTGGCAACGCTGCGCAGCGGGAGCTACGTGCTCGGCGAAAGCGTGCAGCGCTTCGAGGAGCGCTTCGCCGCCTATTGCGGAACCGAGCACGCGATCGCGGTGAGTTCGGGCACCGCCGCGCTGCACCTCGCCCTCCTCGCCGCCGGCATCGGACCCGGCGACGAGGTGATCACCGTGCCGATGACCTTCGTGGCGACCGTCGCCGCCATACTCTACTCGGGTGCCACCCCCGTCTTCGTCGACATCGATCCGACCACCTGGACGATGGACGCAGCCGGTATCGAGGCGGCGATCACGCCGCGCACGCGTGCGATCATGCCCGTGCACCTGCACGGACGGCTGGCCGACATGGAAGGCCTCGGTCAGATCGCCCGGCGGCACGGGCTCGTGCTCATCGAGGATGCCGCCCAGGCGCACGGGGCGGAGCGCGGCGGCGTCAGGGCGGGGGCGTTCGGCGCTGCCGGCTGCTTCAGCTTCTATCCCGGCAAGAATCTCGGGGCCTGCGGCGAAGGCGGCGCTGTGACGACGAACGACACGGCGCTGGCGGAGACCATCCGGTCGCTGCGCGACTGGGGCCAGCAGGGGCGCTACAATCATATCCGGCACGGCTTCAACTATCGCATGGACGGCGTCCAGGGCGCGGCGCTGGGCGTGAAGCTCGGCCGGCTCGACGGCTGGAATGCCGCGCGGCGGCGGACCGCTAACGTATATGGCGCGGGGCTCGGCCAGACGATCGCTCGGCCTGCAGGGCCCTTCGGTGCCGACCATGCCGCGCATGTCTATGCGATCCGGGTGCGCGACCGAGACGCCATGCGCGACCGGCTGGCCGCTGCCGGTATCGCCACGGGCATCCACTATCCAAGGCCGGTGCACCTGCAACCGGCCTATGAAGGTCTCGGTTATCGCCGGGGCGCTTTTCCGCAATCCGAGGCGTTCGCCGACGAGACGCTCTCCCTTCCGCTCTATCCCGAGCTCTCGGCGGCGCAGATCGCCGAAGTGGTGGAGGCGGTCAATCGGCTCTCCGTCGACAGCTTCGCCACCGTATGAGGTAATCTCTCGTGTATGATCTGAAAGACAAGCGTATCCTCGTGACCGGCGGCGCCGGCTTTGTCGGCTCGCACATCGTCGACCAGTTGCTCGAGCTCGGTGCGGGCCCGATCGTCGTCATCGACAACATGGTCCGCGGACGGGTGGCCAATCTGCACGCGGCCCTGGCCAGCGGGCGCGTCGAACTCGTCCATGGCGACATACGGGACGGCAAGCTGATGCGCCGCCTCGTCAAGGGGACCGACACCGTCTTCCATCAAGCTGCACTGCGGATCACCCACTGTGCGGCCGAGCCCGACCTCGCCATGGAAGTGATGGTGGACGCGACTTATCAGCTTCTTCGACTGTGCGTCGAGGAGAAAGTACGCAAGGTCATATTCGCCTCCTCCGCCTCGATTTACGGCATGGCCGAGGTGTTCCCGACCCCTGAGGCGCATCATCCCTACGACAATCGGACGCTCTATGGCGTGGCTAAATCGTTCGGCGAGGGCCTGCTGCGCTCGTTCAAGGACATGTACGGCCTGGAATACGTCGCGCTGCGCTACTTCAACGTCTATGGCCCACGCATGGACACGCACGGGCGCTACACCGAGGTGATGGTACGCTGGATGGATCGGATCGAGTCCGGCCAGCCGCCGATCGTCTTCGGCGACGGCCTGCAGACGATGGACATGGTCCATGTCGTCGATGTTGCCCGGGCGAACGTGCTCGCGGCGCGGGCCGCGTCCAGCGACGAGGTGTTCAACGTCGGCAGCGGCACCGAGACGTCGCTGCTCGAGCTTGCAGACGGGCTCGCCGCCGCGATGGGCCGGCGCCAGCTGCGCTCGGTGCACGAGGCGGCGCGCGCGGTCAACCCCGTGCCGCGGCGTCTCGCCTCGACAGCCGCCGCCGCCGCGCGCTTGGGCTTCGAGACAACGATCTCGCGCGAGGAAGGACTGCGCGAGCTCGTCGCCTGGTGGCGGGCACAACGCACCGGCGCCGCCGCAGCCGCGGAGAAGGCGTCGTGATCCCGATCGCAATGCCCCTTCTCGGGACGGAGGAAGCGATGGCCGTCCAGGCCACCGTGCTTTCCGGCTGGCTGAGTCAGGGCCCTCAGGTAGCTGCCTTCGAATCCGAGTTCGCGGCTCTGGTCGGGGCGCCGCATGCCTGCGCGGTGTCGAACTGCACGACGGCTCTTCACCTCGCGCTGATGGGGATGGGCGTCCGCGCCGACGACGAGGTGGTGACCGTCAGCCACTCGTTCATCGCGGCCGCGAACGTCGTCCGGCAGTGCGGCGCCGTCCCGGTCTTCGTCGACATCGAACCCGACGGCTTCAACATGGATCCCGCCGCCGTCGCTGCGGCTATTACCCCGCGCACCCGGGCGGTGCTGTGCGTTCACCAGATGGGCATGCCTTGCGATCTTCCGGCGCTGCTGGAGATCACCGAGGCGCACGGCCTGCCGCTGATAGAGGATGCTGCATGCGCGATCGGCTCCGAGGTTCTGGCGGACGGCGGCTGGAGCAAGATCGGGCGAGCGCATGGCGACGTCGTGTGCTTTTCGTTCCACCCCCGAAAGGTCGTAACGACCGGCGAGGGCGGTATGTTGACGACCCGCGATCCGGAGCTCGACGCGCGCTGCCGGCTCTGGCGGCAGCATGGGATGTCGGTCCCTGACACGCACCGGCATCGGAGCGCCACCGTGGTCTTCGAGGACTATCCGGTTAACGGCTACAACTACCGAATGACAGACGTGCAGGCGGCAATCGGTCGCGAGCAGCTGAAGCGGCTTCCGCACATACTCCAACGCCGGCGAGCGCTGGCGGAACGCTATCGGCACCTTCTGCGCGACCTGTACGGCGTCCGCACGCCGACCGAGCCGGCCTGGGCACGCTCGAACTGGCAGAGCTATTGCGTCGTGCTGGACGAGGGGATCGATCAGGCGACCCTGATGCAGCAGATGCTGGATGACGGCGTCGCGACGCGGCGCGGCATCATGTGCGCGCATCTGGAGCGGGCACATGCCGATCTCGCGAACCGACATCCGCTCGACCGCTCGGAATGCGCGCGGGACCGGTCAGTCCTCCTGCCGCTTTACGCCCAGATGACGGATGCAGAGCAGGATCGCGTGGTCCAGGCGCTCGCCACCGCCGTCGCGGCGGCGCGGGCACGCTCGTGGGACGTTGTTCAGGCATGAGCATTGCGGCGGGACTGCACGATCAGCGCCATCTGACGGGATCCGAAGTGCCGCCCGCCAGATCGGAGGCGCTCCTTGACAGCATGCGCCGGCGCATTGCGGTCCTGGGCCTCGATCTTACGGGGCTGACCGTCGTCACGGAAGCCGCGACCGGCGCTTATGCCGTCACAGCGGTGATCGCCGCCATGGCCGGGGCGCGCGTTCATGCGGTTGCGCGCGATACCGAACGGCACGGCAGCTTCGAGGATGCTGTCGCAGCCACCGTGTCCCTGGCCACGAAGGCTGGTCTCGCCGGACGGATCGAGATCGCCCGTGAACCGGCGCCGCATGTGCTGGCCGGCTGCGATATCCTCACCAATTCGGGACATCTGCGCCCGATTGCCCGCACCATGGTGGAGCGGCTGCGTCCGTCCGCGGTCATCGCGCTGATGTTCGAAGCTTGGGAGTTCCGCGCAGCGGACCTGGATCTCGTTGCATGCCATGAACGCGGTGTCCGAGTTGTCGCTGTCAACGAGCGGCATCCCGCCGTGGGTGTGTTCCCCTTTCTCGGACCGCTCTGCGTCCGCCTGCTCGACGACGGCGGCATCATCGTGCGCGGACTGAAGGTTGCGTTACTCTGCGACAATCCGTTCGCGTCCTTCATCCAGGCCGGCCTGACCCGCGCCGGCGCGTCGGTCGAGCTCTTCGAGAGTATCGCGTCGATGCCCGAGCGCGGCGATTGCGACGTCGTCGTGATCGCCCTCGACCCGAGCTCCCGTCCGGCGCTGGGCGATGCCGAGTTCGCTCGGCTCGCGACGATCGCTCGCTCGACCCGACTGGTGCAGTTCTGGGGCGACATCGACCGCGCGGCCTCGCTGCGGCAGGGGTTCGGGCCGGTCTGGCCGCCGGTCGAGCCGCGGCCGGGTCATATGGCCATCCTATTGAGCGCGCTCGGCCCCGAACCGATCGTCCGGCTGCAGGCCGGCGGGCTGCGCGCGGCGGAACTGATCGCGCGTGGCGAGCCGGAAGTACCGGGTGGCATCGCTGAATGCATCTGAAGAACGCAGACGACTGCGGATCCAGAGCCAATGGCGACCGCGGCGCCGGATCGCGCCGAATGGCGCGGGAAAGCCGGTTGCGCGGTCGTGCCTGGCTTCTGGCCTGTCATGGGCAGCAGCGGACGGCCGCGATGCCGCTGAACCCGAACCGTCTTATGCACCTACGACGCGGCCTAGGAGAACACCCGGTCAGAAGGGGCGATCGAGCAAAGGTCGGGACAATAGGATTCGGCGGCTTGTGGGTTTCGGAACCAAGGACATGATCGTCGACGACCGGTGCGCCACGTGCTCGCGTGGGATTGCGCTGTGCCCCATCTGTTGCGCCGGCGCTGAGGCGGAGTCAAACGAGCTAATCGGCACTAAGCCCATTGCTGGAGGCCCGGATTCGCACCGACCTCGCGCCGAGCCTGTGTCCGGAGCCTTTATCTGGGGCGTTGTCTCCCTGGCCATAATCGGGCTCCTGCTCGTTGTCTATCTGGCATGCTGGTTGTAAGATAGCCGGCGCCTTCGACAGGGAAAGCGAGACTCGGTCTTCGCTGGCGTGTCTCAAGCCTCAGGGGTCGCCCGCTTTCGCTCCTTCCAGCAGAGAATGGAGTTTATAACTAGCCTCTGTCCTGTTTCGAACCCCAAGCTTCTTCATGATGTTTCGTATATGTACCTTGACGGTGCTCTCGCACATGTTGAGTTCGTAAGCGATGACCTTGTTGGATTTGCCCCGTCGCAAGGCGTCGGCGACGGATGCCTGTCTCGGCGTGAAGTAATCCTTCACGTTCGGGATGCTGGACGTGGACGCGCGATCGCGCAGCGACAGCACCATCTTGGCCGGCACAAAGATCGCGCTCGCTGACGCCAGCCGAATCGCGACTATCGTTGCTTCGATTCCGAGGCTCGCCGGTATGTAGCCAGAAGCCCCTGCGTCGAGCGCGGCGATCATCTCGGAGAGTTCTTCATACGGAGACAGTATAATCACTGGCGTGGAATGGTCGGCTCCCACAAGCGCCGCGATGTCCTCCTTCACCCTTGCGTCTTGCAGCCGTCTGCCCTCGACGTTGTAGAGCACCGAATCCAATTCCATGGCACTGCTCTTTGCCAAGCATTCTCCTACGTTGGAGAACGCCTCGACAGAAACCTTTGGTTGAATCGTTGCAATCGCCTTGACGAAGCATTCGCGTTCCAATGCGCGACTGTCGACGATCACAATGCTTTGATGCCGCGCTTTCCTGGAAGCAGCGCGATTGGTATTCTCACTTGGGATCATGGAAAGCCCCCCCTGCCGTCTGGACTAGACCTCACCCATTTGCCCGATCAGCTGCCATTCCACCCTGGACCCCGATTCGCTGTTGATCTAATTGCTCTTAGCAAAAATAGTGTATGATTCCTACCGCGCATGACGGATGAAATACGACTGCTAGTACTAAGCGAATAAGGGTGCGCCCAGAACCTTGAGTTGCAATCAGTGTGTCGTAGCTGCCGCGGCTATTATGCCGCCGGGTCTCTGAGCCGACCTGTTTGATTCACGGGCATGGACGCCCGGGCGCTGGAGTGTCGCCGGTAAAGCCAGGGCTCGAGAGAGCTGGCGCGCGGCCGGAACCGTTCGGTTCGCCCGCCTCGGGGCAGGCTGACTGCTGTGGTTGACGGCGAGGAAGGAACACTGCCCGAACCCATCGCGGCCTTGGCACGTGTGCTGCTCGCGCAGATTGCAGCGCTGAGTGCGCAGGTCGATGCGCTGGAAAAGCAGCTCCGCCGACGCGCTGCGACCGATGAGACCGTCCGGCGCCTGATGACGATCCCGGGCGTCGGCGTGATCGCCGCCACGGCACTGACAACCTTCGCGCCGCCGCCCGAGACCTTCGCCAAGGGACGCGACTTCGCCGCCTGGGTTGGGCTCACGCCGCGTCAGCATTCCAGCGGTGGCAAGGAGCGGCTGGGCAGAACCTCGAAAATGGGGCAGCGCGACATCCGGCGTCTGCTCATCATCGGCGCCGTCGCCACTGTCCGCTGGGCAGCGCGCAAGGGGGCGCCCGAGGGCTCGTGGCTGGCGCGGATGCTAGCGAAGAAACCGCGCATGCTGGTCGCGGTCGCGCTGGCCAACCGGATGGCGCGCCTGACCACATGCCCAAACCGTGACCCAAGAAACTGCTTGCATCCGAAGGGGCGTCCACACACGGCCGCTCAGGGCCGCCTGCACGATCCTGTGCTGATCTGCGATGAGACGTCGCTGAGGACGTCGTCAACGACGTCCAAAGAGATCGGAGGCGTCGGTGCGGGGCGAAGTTCTGGGGAAGGTCGAGCGACGTCGGCGGTGGAGCGCCAACGAGAAGCTGGCGATGGTGATGGCTCGCTAGAGCCGGACGCAGTGGTCTCCGGGGTGG
The DNA here is from genome assembly GCA_963822985.1 of uncultured Alphaproteobacteria bacterium. GTDB lineage: Bacteria > Pseudomonadota > Alphaproteobacteria > Rhodobacterales > Rhodobacteraceae > Thermohalobaculum. Next base: position 146,839 of record CAWGJU010000014.1, read on the forward strand.
CGCGCCGGTTCGACGTGAGGCGCCAGCAGGTCCATGATTGGCGACGCGCGGCCAGGCAGGGCGAACTCGGGACGCCGGGCGGCGTGGTCGGGTTCTTGGAGGTGCTCGCCGGGCCGGCCCGCGCCGAGCGACCCTGCGGTCGAGGACGAGGCCGCGCCAATGGTCGGGGCGCCCGAGAGTGGGACGCTCGCCGCCTGCACAACCTCGCCGCCGTCCGCGACGGGGAGATCGGGCTGGCCGGCGGTCGCCTGCTGCTGGTCCCTGTCGGCCTGCCGACTGCCGAGCTGCAGCGGCTTATCGGCGCGGTGGAAGGGGCATGATCGCGCCGGGCGTGGGCGTACGGGTCTATTTGGCCTGCGGCGTCACGGATATGAGGAAGGGCATCACGGGGTTGGCCTTGATGTAGGCGAAGGGCTCGACGCCGTCCATCTTGGCGGTCTCGATGAGCGAGGCGATGCGGCCCCATGCGCGGCCGCCCTCGTCATGGCCTGCGAAGAGCGCATTCTTCCTGTTCAGGGCCATCACCCGTCCATTCTGCCCATGTCGGGCAGTATGCCGTGGTCCATTACCGCTGGCATGCGCTGTTCGGTCGGCGCGTCCGGATCGAGCGGGCCGATAATCGTGCGTCGGGGCGGTTCGTGCATGTCGAGGCGCTGCCCGGCGTCGTGACCGTGGTGCCGGCTTGGATGCTCGACGCATCGGCGTGCACCGGCACGGAGATTGGTGCGCCGCGCGCGTCGCTGCAGGCGCTGCAAGCTCTCGACGATCTTCTGAAGCGACGCGGATTCCGTCGAAGCTGCTCGGGCGGCATCGCCGCCAGAGAGGAGCAGCCATATGCAAGATCCACGGACAAACGTCTCGCCACCCCGACAACTGCTGATCGCGCTGGACTCGGCGCGACTGCGGGGAATGAGCCCGCTCGACCGGCGCCAGGCCGTGACGCGCCTCGCGATGCTGCTGATGGAAGCGGTCGGGGCCGCGGAGATGGAGCGGGACGATGACCAACAGTGAGATCCTCCCGCCGGCGATCCTGCAGCGCAAGGCTGTGGTCTACGTGCGGCAGTCGACGCAGACCCAGGTCGAGGCCAACACCGAGGGGCGGCGGCGTCAGTACGAGTTGGTCGACGTCGCCCGACGCCGCGGCTTCCGAACGGTCGAAGTAATAGACGACGATCCCGGCCGCTCGGCGAGCGGCATGGTCGCCCGGCCCGGGTTCGAGAAGCTCGTGGCCGCGCTCTGCGCCGGCGAGATCGGCGCGGTGCTGTGCTTCGACGCCTCGCGGCTGGCCCGCAACGGCCGGGACTGGCATCATTTGCTCGAGCTGTGCGGGCTGGTCGAGGCGAGGGTCATCGACCTGGACGGCGTCTACGATCCCTGCCGGCCGAACGACCGATTGCTGCTCGGCATGAAGGGCAGCATCAGCGAGTTCGAGCTCGGCGTGATTCGTGCGCGCATGCTCGACGCCGCCCGGTCGAAGGCTCGCCGCGGCGAGCTGCGGATCGGCGTGCCGATCGGCTATGTCTGGCATCGCGAGATCGGGCTTGGCTTTGATCCCGACCTCCGGCTGCAGCGGGTGATCCGGCTGGTGTTCGAGCGGTTCCGCCAGCTCGGCAGCGCGCGCCAGACGCACCTGTCGCTGGCGTCCGAAGGCTTGTTCTTCCCTCGGCCCTCGGATGGCAAGCGGCTGACCTCCTTTGACTGGACGCCGATCCGCTATCGCAACGTGATCGGGCTCCTGAAGGACCCCTGTCTCATGCAGGGGCCTACGTCTACGGCAAAAGCGAGAAGCGGATCGCGATGGTCGACGGGCGGGCGCGCAAGTCCTACGGCCATGGCAAGCCGCCCGAGGACTGGGATGTTGTGATCCGCGATCACCACGAGGGCTACATCGACTGGGCGGAGTACGAGCGCAACCAGGCGCTGCTCGCCGCCAACGCCTATGGCCGGGCCGGCGGGCAGAAGTCTGGCCGCGGCGGGCGCGCCTTGCTCGCCGGTATGCTGACCTGCGGGCGCTGCGGCCGTGGGCTGGCGGTCGCCTACACCGGCGCCCCGCCTGGCCGCCCGACCTATCGCTGCGACCGGCCGAACCTCATGCTCGGATTGCCGCGCTGTCTCGGCTTCGGCGGCTCCCGCGTGGACGCCGCGATCGCGGCGGAGATACTGCGCGTGGTCGAGCCGATGGGCCAGAGCTTGAACGCTTCCAGCAGTGGCGCCGTCCGCTGCCGCCGCGCGGCGAGACGGACCTCGGGCGACCGGCCGCGGATCTCGGTCTCGATCCGGTAGAACTCGGCGATGCGCCGCAGACCCTCTGCCGCGATCGTCGAGCCGTCGCGCTCGTAGATCTCGCGCAGCTTGCGCCGGGCGTGCGCCCAGCAGTTCGCCAGCACCAGCGGGCCGCCGGGACGGTCGGCGCGCGTCAGCCGGTTGTAGCCGGGATAGGCATCGACCTGGAGAGTGCCGCAGAAGCCGTCGAAAAAGCGCTCGGCATGATTGCCGCCACGCCCGTCGGCGTAGAAGTAGACGACGCCCGGCGGATCGCAAGCAGCAGCCGCTCGAAGCCCGGGCGCGCGACGCCGCCGCCCGACCGGCCGAGATCGTCGTCGATAACCACCGGCTCGGCCCAGCCGAGCTGACGCGCACGGTCGGCGAGACCGTATTGCCGCCGCCGGCTCTCATGGTTGTGCAGCAGCTGGTCCTGCGTCGACTGCCGCACGTAGACGATGGCCTGCCGGCCGAGGTGATCAGGCGCGATCCTGCTCATTGCGCCCTCCCGTCGTCGCGGCGCCATCGGCCGGCGTCCTGGGTCTCCGCCTCCACCGTCTCGAGCAGGAGCGCCGCCAGCAGCGGGACCGCCGCCGCCCGCGCCGCCATCGGCAACGCCGGCCCCGGCTCCAACAGCGCCAGAAGCTCTCCTTGTCGCAGCAGTCGCGCTCGCGCCATCCCGCTCTCCTCCATCGATCTCGGAGAGCGACGATAGGATCGCGTCGAGCGCGACACGAAGGTCGCGCAATCCGTCGACGGACAGACGCGGGCATACCCGAACCGCCATCGCCGCCGCCGCCGGCGCGCACATCCAGATCGGAACCTGCGCCAGCGTCCCGTCCGGCTGGCGCACCACGAACATCCTCGCGCCGCGAAAGCGGTGACGGCGAACGACCTCGACGCGTTTGCCGCTACGGGGATGAAACGGATAGTGGATCGTCGCTTCGCCCCGATATCGGGCAGTATGCGACGGGTTCACCTGGCGCGGGAAAGACGCAGGTATCCATAGCGGTGCCGGGTTCGATGCCACGGGGAAGTCTTCGGCGACGTGATCGCGGATCGGACCCGGTTCCCGGCATGCCGGGAACCGGGTCAGGGTGTCAGCGCGAACCAGGCCGCTTCGGGCTTTGAATACCCTGAGAGATCCGAGGATCGTCTCGTGACCGTGACGCGGTCAGCTCCACCCGGCCGCGCCGACCGAGCAAGTGTAACACGATTGTGGCGGCGCGTCCTGGTCAGGCGCGACGGCCACCGATGACGCACCTGACTGTGCCAACGGCGCGTGGTTCTTCCCCAGCCAAGGAGCCTCGCGATGAAACGCGGGTCAGTTCTCCGCGCAAATCAACACTCAAGCGGCCACCTTCGTCCGGCAGTAGCACGACGCCCGCACCGGCACCTCGCAGCGCGCCAGCGCAAGGTCCAGGCGCTGCTTGACGAGCGGCCGCTCGATCGTCTCGCCGCGCCGCACCAGGCATTCATGCAGCCCGTGCAGCGACCAGACGTTATCGGGGTGCTGACAGGCCCGGCTGAGCTTGCCGTCGAAGCCAAGATCCGAGCGATAGACCGCCTCTGCCTCCTCGGCCCGCCCCTGCTCGAGCAGCAGCGCGCCCAGCGCGTGCCGCGTCGGCTGCATCCAGCCCCATGGCTCGTCGTAAGGCAGCTCGTCGTCCAGCTCGACCGAGCGGCGCAGATGCGCGAAGGCCGCGTCGTGATTGCCCTTGCGGTATTCGAGCTCGCCCAGCAGCATCTGCTCGGCGACGCCCAGCAGGTCGATGACGGTGTTGTTGTGCACGCGCCGGGTGTCGGGGACCCGCGCCTTGGCGGCTATGAACAGCGCCTTCTCCCTCTCGGCCGCGTCGACCTGCCCCAGCGCCGAATGCGCCACCGCCTTGGCGTAGTGCATCATCGCCACGTTCGAGCAGTAGAGCTCCTGGTCCTCCGGCAGCTTCTGCGCGATGATCTCGTCCCATTTGCCGAAGCGCACCAGGACGTGCTGCTTCATCGTCAGGTAGGCCTCGAGGAAATCGGCCATCGGCGGCGACTCGATGCGCAGCGCCGCCTCGGGCAGCGTAGCGATAAGCTCCTCGGCGGCGGCCAGCGCAGGGCCGTACTGGCCGAGGAACATCGCGCCATAGATCGCAAAGTGGAAGTTGTGGATGATGTAGATGAGGTAGATGCCGGGATCGTCCGAGAAGGCCAGAAAGCGCCGATCCGGCCCCAGCGCCTTCTGGTTGTAGACCAGCACGTCGTGATAGTTGCCGCACAGCACGTCGAGATGCGTCGCCATGTGGATGAGGTGGCCCGAATCCGGCATGATGTTGCGCAGCCGGTCGCCGGCCCGCATCGCCCGCTGCGGGACGGGCGACATCTCCATCAGGTGCACGTAGAGGTGCAAGAGGCCGGGGTGATCCCAGGCGGCGGGTTTATCGGCGAAGGCCTGCTCGAGCACGGCGACGGCCTCATCGGTGCCGGCGCCTTCCGCCGGCTTGCCGGTCTTCAGGTCCCACATCTTCCATGGCGTCTCGTTCATGATCGCCTCGGCGAAGACCGACCGGACGTCGAGATCGTCGCGGAAGCTCTCGAAGACCTTGCGCATCTCCCTGGTATAGGCCTTGTCCCAGGGCGCCAGGTCCTCGATCGCCTCGCGCTGCGGATAGCGCGCCGGCAGGGCCTGGATCAGCGCCTGCTCGACCGGCGTCGTGCCCTCGACATTGGCCAGCGCCCTCTGCATGGCGTCGAACGACGCCTCCAGCGCCATCTGCCGGCCGTGCGGGTCGTAAAGGTACCAGGGCAGGTTATAGTTCGGCCCCGACGCATAGCTGACGCCCCAATACGCCATGGCGCAGCCGCCGTCATGCTCCAGCGCCCGACGAAAGCATTTAACCGCCTCGCCGTGGTTGAAGCCAAAGAGCCAGTTCAGTCCGCGGTCGAACCAGGTCTGCGCTTCGGGCGAGCTCGTCGTGATCGTCCGCCGATAGCTGCCCAGATCGAAATAATCCATCGTCTGCAGCATCGCTCTTCCCCCGCGTAAGCCGCCGGTGCTGGCGACGGGCCGACGTTAACACTTTCTGCCTGATTCTTCGAAGATCCCTCGCCCTTCGGCCGCAACACTCGGCCTCTCCTGAGGGCGCCAAAGGTCTGCGGCTGGCAGAAAATGCGAACCATTGCGCCGGCTGCAGACAACGCCGGGTGAACACGCGCACTCCAGAGGGATCACCGGGCGAAAGCCAGCCTCTCGCCCCTTTGGCGTCGATGCAGGTTCATTTCAGGCCAAGGTTCCTATCGAGCAGTGCCGGGCGGCTTGACCGCCCGGCCGCCGCTCAAAGTGGCGGTGCGCCGGCAGCCCGCTGCACTGCCCTCGTCGCCCCGGAGCCTCAGCGCCGGTCGCGCGTCGCCAGCAGCCGCAGGCGGAGCGCGTTCAGCTTGATGAAGCCCGCCGCGTCCTTCTGGTCATAGGCGCCGGCATCCTCCTCGAAGGTGACGTGCTGCTCCGAGTAGAGCGATTTCGGCGATCCGCGCGCGATCACGCTTGCCTGCCCTTTGTAGAGCTTCACCCGCACCCAGCCGTCGACATGGGCTTGGCTTCGGTCGATCAAGGCCTGCAGCATCTCGCGCTCGGGCGCGAACCAATAGCCGTTGTAGATCAGCTCGGCATAGCGCGGCATCAGCTCGTCCTTCAGGTGCGCCGCGCCGCGGTCGAGCGTGATCGAACTCGATGCCGCGATGCGCCGCCTGCCAGATCGTGCCGCCCGGCGTCTCGTAGATGCCGCGCGACTTCATGCCGACATAGCGCCCCTCGACCAGGTCGAGGCGCCCCACCCCGTGCCGGCCGCCGAGCTCGTTCAGCCGCGTCAGCAGCGCAGCGGGTGACAAATCCTCGCCGTCGATGCTGACAGGGTCGCCGCCCTCGAAGCCGATCTCGATGACCTCGGGCTTGTCGGGTGCATCCTCGGGGTTGACGGTCCTCTGATAGACGAAGTCCGGCGCCGGCTCGGCCGGGTTCTCCAGGATTTTGCCCTCGCTCGACGTATGCAGCAGGTTGGCGTCGACCGAGAACGGCGCCTCGCCGCGCTTGTCCTTGGGGATCGGCACCTGGTGCGCCTCGGCCCATTCGATCAGCCGCGTGCGGCTGGTCAGATCCCACTCCCGCCAGGGCGCAACCACGCGGATATTCGGCTCGAGCGCATAGGCAGCCAGCTCGAAGCGCACCTGGTCGTTGCCCTTGCCGGTCGCGCCGTGCGCGATGGCGTCGGCCTCCTCGGTCCGGGCGATCTCGACCAGCCGCTTGGCGATCAGCGGCCGGGCGATCGACGTCCCCAGCAGGTACTGCCCCTCGTAGAGCGCATTCGCCCGGAACATCGGCATGACGAAGTCGCGCACGAACTCCTCGCGCAGATCCTCGACATAGATGCCGCGCGCGCCGTTCATCTCGGCCTTGCGGCGCGCCGGCTCCAGCTCCTCGCCCTGGCCAAGATCGGCGGTGAAGGTGATCACCTCGCAGCCCATCTCGACCTGCAGCCATTTCAGGATGATCGAGGTGTCGAGCCCGCCCGAATAGGCCAGCACGACACGGCGAGGCTTGGACATCGGCTCCCCCTTCTTTGCCCGCGCGCCTGATAGGGCGGATCGCCCTGCCCCGCAAGCGCGGCCCTGCAAGGTCGCTCTGCACCGTCGGCCCCAAAGACCGGCCCCGGAAGACCGCCCCCTCCAAGGCAGCCGGCCGAACGCCGGCAAATAAGTGCGGCAGGGCGTCGCGGCGGCGCCCCGGTTAGCGCGGCCTGACCTCGCGTCAAGCGTTGATCGGCGCCGCATCGGCCTAGTTCCCGACCATCGCGTAACACCGCGAGATCAACATCCGACAGGAGACGACGCATGAAGAAATTTCTCGCCGCCTGCCTCGCTACCGCCGCGCTCGTGGCCACGCCGGCCATGGCCGGCGCCATGAAGAAGGACATCGTCGACACCGCCGCGTCGGCCGACGGCTTCTCGACGCTCGTCGCCGCGGTGCAGGCCGCCGACCTCATCGAGACGCTGAAGGGCGAGGGGCCGTTCACGGTCTTCGCGCCGACCGATGCCGCCTTCGCGGCGCTGCCCGAGGGCACGGTCGAGACCCTGCTGAAGCCCGAGAACAAGGCCCAGCTGATCGAGGTGCTGACCTACCACGTCGTCCCCGGCAAGGTCATGTCGTCGGATCTCGCCGGCAAGACCGTCGAGGCCGAGACGGTGCAGGGCGAGGCCGTCGAGATCGACGCGACGAATGGCGCCGTAATGGTCGAGGGCGCGACCGTCACGACCGCGGACATCGAGACCTCGAACGGCGTCATCCACGTCATCGACAAGGTGATTCTGCCGCCGACCTCCTGACCCGCGGCCAGAGCGAAACTCCTCCCTCCCCCGCCCGGGGGAGGGAAATTTTCACACCTCCGGCAGCATCGTGCGCTTCTTCACCACGCTCAGCGCAAAGCTCGACCCGATCGAGCGGATGCCGGGCAGCCGCGCCAGGTGCTCGCGCGCAAAGCGCTCATAGGAATTCAGCCCGTCGCAGACGACGCGCAGCAGATAGTCCCGCGTGCCCGTCATCAGATAGCACTCCATCACCTCGTCGAGCCGCTGGATCTCGCCCTCGAAGGCCGCCAGCGCCTCGTCGCGCTGGCGCTCGAGTCTGATAGAGACGAAGACCTCCACCGGCAGTCCATAGCGCTCCTGGTCGACGACGGCCGCATAGCCGGTCAGCACGCCCGCCGTCTCCAGCGCCCGCACGCGCCGCAGGCAGGGCGAGGACGAGAGGCGCTCGGCCAGCTCCTGGTTCGAGATGCGCCCCTGCTGCTGCAGGAGACGCACGATGCGGCGGTCTATTGCGTCCAACGTCTTCTCCTTGGCAGGATCTGCGAATCTCCTGCCGAGAACGGTCCGCCGTCGCAAGAACCGTGCGCGCGGCCTCGCTATAATGCCCCGCGAATCACGCCGCCGCACGAAAGCCGAGGCCCAGATGCTCCAGTCGTTCGAGCGCTACCCGCTCACCTTTGGCCCCACCCCGGTCGAGCCGCTCCGCCGCATGACGGCGGCGCTCGGCGGCAAGGTCGAGATCTGGGCCAAGCGCGAGGACTGCAACTCCGGCCTCGCCATGGGCGGCAACAAGCTGCGCAAGCTCGAATACATCGTCCCCGACGTGCTCGCCTCGGGCGCCGACACGCTGGTCTCGATCGGCGGCGTGCAGTCGAACCACACCCGGCAGGTCGCCGCCGTCGCCGCGAAGCTGGGCCTGAAATGCCGGCTGGTGCAGGAAAGCTGGGTGCCGCACGAGGACGCCGTCTACGACCGCGTCGGCAACGTTCTCATGACCCGGCTGATGGGCGCCGACAGCCGCATCACCGAGGACGGCTTTGACATCGGCATCCGCGCCAGCTGGGAGGACGCCATCGCCGAGGTCCGGGCGGCGGGCGGCACGCCCTACCCCATTCCCGCCGGCGCGTCGGTGCACAAGCTCGGCGGCCTCGGCTATGTCGGCTTCGCCGAGGAGCTGCGCGCGCAGGAGGCCGAGCTCGGCTTTCGCTTCGACTGGATCGTCACCTGCACGGTGACGGGCTCGACGCAAGGGGGCATGATCGTCGGCTTCAAGCCCGACGGCCGCGCCCCCCGCGTCATCGGCATCGACGGCTCGGGGACGCTCGAGCAGACCCGCGCCCAGGTGACCCGGATCGCCCGCGACACGGCCGCGCTGATCGGCCTCGGCGCCGAGATCGCCGACGAGGACGTCCACATCAACCCGGGCTATGCATACCCCGCCTACGGAGTCCCCTCGAAGGAAACCGTCGAGGCGATCCGCTTCGCCGCCCGCACCGAGGCGATGATCACCGACCCGGTCTACGAAGGCAAATCCATGCAAGGCATGATGGACCTGGTCCGCCGCGGCTTCTTCCCCGACGGCGCCCGCATCCTCTACGTCCACCTCGGCGGCGCCCCGGCGCTGAACGGCTACAGCTACACCTTCCGGAACGGTTGAGCCGGCGCGCGCGCTTACACGACCGCGACCGCTCCGGGTGCACCCGGTTTCACTGGCGCGGCAGAGTCCCTCCCCCCTTTGTGGGGGAGGGCTAGGGAGGGGGACGCCATGAGCCCGAACGATCTAGCCCATCTCAAGCAAGTCGAGCGCCGCCTGCTCTGGCTCGCTTGCTGGACGATCCACAACGCCAACCACCTTCGCCCCAGGGACGAGGTCAAGGTCGGCGGCCATCAGGCGTCCTCCGCCTCCATGGTCTCGATCATGACGGCGCTCTACTTCCACGCGCTGAAGCCCCAGGACCGCGTCGCGGTCAAGCCGCACGCCTCGCCCGTCTTCCACGCCATGCAGTACCTGATGGGCAACGAGCCGCTGGATAAGCTGCAGCGCTTCCGCGCCTATGGCGGCGCGCAATCCTATCCCAGCCGCACCAAGGACGCCGACGACGTCGACTTCTCCACCGGCTCGGTCGGCCTCGGCGTCGCCATCACCGCATTCGCCTCGCTGGTCCAGGACTACGTCGCGTCGCGTGGCTGGCGCGCCTCGGACCGTCCCCTCGGCCGCATGGTCGCCACCGTCGGCGATGCCGAGCTCGACGAGGGCAACATCTACGAATGCCTGCAGGAGGGCTGGAAGCACGACCTGCGCAATGTCTGGTGGATCATCGACTACAATCGGCAGTCGCTGGACGGCGTCGTCCGCGAGGGCCTGTGGCAACGCATCGAGGCGATCTTCGGCGCCTTCGGCTGGGAGGTCGTCCGCCTGAAGTTCGGCGCCCTCCAGCGCGCCGCCTTCGCCGAGCCGGGCGGCGAGCGCCTGCGCGACTGGATCGACCGCTGCCCCAACCAGCTCTACTCTGCGCTGACCTTCCAGGGCGGCGCCGCCTGGCGCCGTCGCCTGATGGACGAGATCGGCGACCAGGGCCCGGTCACGGCCCTGCTCGAGCGCCGCTCTGACGACGCGCTGCAGGAGCTGATGACCAATCTCGGCGGGCACTGCGTCGAGACGCTGGCCGACGCCTTCGACGCAATAGACCACGACCGCCCGACCTGCTTTCTGGCCTACACGATCAAGGGCTGGGGCACACCGCTCGCCGGCCACAAGGACAATCACTCGGGCCTCATGACCGCCGACGCAGATGGCCGCCTTCCAGGCCCGGATGAGCGTGCCGGAGGGCGCCGAATGGGAGCCCTTTGCCGCTGTCGACGACGCGGAGGGCCTTAAGCGCTTCCTCGCGCGCGCGCCTTTCTTCGCCGAGGGCACCCGCCGCTACGCCGCGCCCCGCATCGAGACGCCTGGCCCGGTCACGCTCAAGGAGAGCGAAATCTCCACCCAGGCTGCCTTCGGCAAGGTCCTGGACGAGCTCGCCCGCGGCAAGTCATCCCTCGCCGAGCGCCTGCTCACCACCTCGCCCGACGTCACCGTCTCGACCAATCTCGGCGCCTTCGTGAACCGCCGCGGTCTGTTCGCCCGGGCCGAGCTGGCCGACACGTTCCGCGACGAGCGCGTGCCGTCCGCCCAGAAATGGCGCTTCAGCCCCCAGGGCCAGCACATCGAGCTCGGCATCGCCGAAATGAACCTCTTCCTGCTGCTCGGCGCCGCCGGCCTCTCGCATTCGCTCTTCGGCGAGCGGCTGATCCCCGTCGGCACGCTCTACGACCCCTTCATCGCCCGCGGGCTCGATGCCCTGAACTACGCCTGCTACCAGGACGCCCGCTTCCTGCTCGCCGGCACGCCCTCGGGCGTGACGCTGGCGCCCGAGGGCGGCGCGCACCAGTCGATCGGCACGCCGCTCATTGGCATGAGCCAGGACGGCCTCGCCAGCTTCGAGCCGGCATATGCCGACGAGCTCGCCTTGATCATGGACTGGGCCTTCGACTACCTGCAGCGCGAGGGCGAGGCCGACCCGAAGGGCCACGCCGACGAGCGCGTCTGGCTCCGCGACGAGCAGGGCGGCTCGGTCTACCTCCGCCTCTCGACCCGCCCGCTGCAACAGCCGGCGCGCGAGCCCGACGCCGCCTTCCGGCGCGGCGTCATCGACGGCGCCTATTGGTGGCGCCGCCCCGGCCCGAACGCCGAAGTCGTCATCGCCTACCAGGGCACCTGCGCGCCCGAGGCGATCGCCGCCGCCGGCCTGATCGGCAACGACCGGCGTGACATCGGCGTGCTGGCCGTGACCTCGGCCGACCGGCTGAATGCCGGCTGGACCGCCGCCCAGCGAGCCCGCCGGCGCGGCGTCAAGACGGCACGGGCGCATGTCGAGCGCCTGCTGGCCGAGCTGCCGCCGCACTGCACGCTGATCACCGTGATCGACGGCCACCCGGCGACGCTCGGCTGGCTCGGCGCCGTGCACGGCCACCGCACGGTGCCGCTCGGTGTCGAGCATTTCGGCCAGACGGGCACGGTGGCCGACCTCCACCACCACTTCGGCATCGACGCCGGCACCATCGCCGAGGCCGCCGAGAGCCTCACCCCCGGCCGCCGCCTCGCCAACGCCCCGGCGCTGGGATAAGGCTCGGACCATCGCGGCCCGCCCGCCTCGCGCGCCTCATCCTCCCGCGTCGGGGCCGAAGAGGGGCGCGCCACTCCGGGCAGCGCATGCTCGAAAGGCTGGCATTCGCGGACGTCGCCGCCTAGCTTTGCGGAATGACCTCAGACGAGACGGCGCTCCGCCAGGCCATCATCGACCAGTGCCTCTGGATGAACTCCAGCGGGCTGAACCAGGGCACCTCGGGCAACATCTCGGTCAGGCACGGGGATGGGATGCTGATCACGCCCTCCTCGGTGCCTTACGACGAGCTGACGCCCGAGATGATCTGCGCCGTCCCGCTCGACGACCCGGACAACTGGCAGGGGCCGAACAAACCCTCGTCGGAATGGCGCTTCCATCGCGACATCCTGGCCGCGCGGCCAGAGTTCCAGGCGATCGTCCACACACACGCGACGCATTGCACGGCGTTGGCGATCTGCCGGCACGAGATCCCGGCCGTGCACTACATGATTGCCGCCTTCGGCGGGCCCACGGTGCGCTGCTCGGACTTCGCGATCTTCGGGACGCAAGAACTCTCCGGCATGGCGCTGCAGGCGATGGAGGGCCGCAATGCCTGCCTGCTCGCCAATCACGGCGCCATTGCCTGCGGGCCGAACCTCGGCCGCGCCATGTGGCTGATGAACGAGCTCGAGACCCTGGCCAAGCAGTACATCCTGGCCCTGCAGATCGGCCATCCGGTCACTCTCGAAGACGCCGCCATCGCCGAGACGGCGGCGAAGTTCGGAAGTTACGGAAGGCGTTAGCCGATCACGCCGGCGCGCCCGTCTGCTGCCCGTCGGCCGCCCCGGCCTCGGGACGCGCCGCATGAAGGCGCGCGTGCACGAAGCCCAGCTTCTCGCGGATCTGCGGCGTCAGCACGAAAGGGTAGATGTCGGCCAGCCCCATGGACCGGTTCACGTGGTTCAGCGCGATGCCGAGCTCGGCGCCGAAGGTGATCAGCCGGTCGGCCTCCCGCTCGGCATAGGGGTCGTAGTCGGCCGCCGGCGCGGCGTCGGATTCCAGCCCCGCCGCGACGAAACTGTCGACGATGTCCGCGAGGTGCAGCAGGTGGGCAAAGCACTCGGCCCAATCCTCGTGCGGATGCGCCGAGGAATAGGCCGAGACATAGGTCGTCCGCCAGTAGGCCGGCGGCCCCTCCGAATAGTGCCGCTGGAGCGCCGCCGCGTAATCCGCCCGCTCGTCGCCGAACATGGCGCGGAAAGCGTCGAGGAACGCCGGCTCCCCGGCCAGGCGCGTGAAGAAGAAATGGCCGAGCTCGTGCCGGAAATGACCGATCATGGTGCGCATCGGCTCGCCCAGCTCGACGCGCCGGCGCACCCGCTCGGCGGGATCCGCCTCGATCACGTTGATGGTGACCACGCCGTCGGCATGGCCCATGGTGACGGACGTCTCGCCCGTCGAGGTCTGCTCCGAAAGCAGCCGGAAGACCGGCCGGGACCCCTGATCTCTCGCCGTGAACCAGCCCCAGCGCGCCAAATTCGCCAGCACCCAGCGCTTGGCGAACTCGGCCTCGGCCCAAAGCTCGACATTCTGCGGCGTCGACCTGTCAGGGATCACCTCGGTCATGGCGCAGGCGCGGCAGAGCCCGCCATCCCCCTCGGCGATCCAGTTGCAGCCGATGACCTCGCGATTTGCGCAGGGCGTGAACTGCCCGACGAAGGCTGCCCGCTCGGGATCGTAGGCGACCCTGGCGCCGCAGGCGCAGGCGGCGTTCTCGAAGAACAGGGCCTCGCCGCAGACAGGGCACTGAAAGATGCGCATGGCGTTCCTGACAGGATGAGGGGGCGTTCTCGAACGATGGTCCGGACCGTCGAGCCGGCAGTGAACGCGCCCGGCCGAGATTCGTTGCGGCCGGCCTTGTGCCCCCTTGCTCGACCGGGAAGGATCGGCGTGTCCGCCCGAATCGGGGACGCGGCAGAGGATATCATGAGCTTCGAGTACAAGTGCATAGGCGGTCCCGAACGGCCCAAGCGGCAGCGCGGCGTGTCGCCCTCCGACCGGGTGGCGCTCGCCATGGAGGAGATCATCGCCGACGAGGCGGTCGAGGGCTGGGAATACCTGCGGACCGATCTCGTGCCGGTCGACGAGAAGCCGGGCTTCTTCAGCCGGTCGCAAGTGGTGCACCGCGCCGTGCTGATCTTCCGCCGCGACCTCGCCGGCGCTCGCCTCGCCCGACCGGCCTTCGCGCAGGGCGCCGCCGCAACGACCGAATTGCCCGTGCCGCCCGGGGCAGAGCACCGCGAGTCCAGCGACGAGCGCGAGGCGCGCATCCGGCTGTCGGCCGAGCGCGGCGCGCCGCCCAAGCCCCGGCGCACCCGGCCCTCGGGCCTCGACTGACCGTCAGCCGCGGGCTTCGCCCGGCGCGCGCAGCTGCATGGCCAGCGCGTGCACGCTCGTCGCCAGCTCGTCGGCGAGGCAACGGTTGACGGCCCGCTGGCGTTCGACCCGCGACTTGCCGGCCATGGCCGAGGCCACCATATGCACCCGGAAATGAGTTTCACCGCCCTCGCGCCAGCCGGCATGGCCGCGGTGTTGTTCGCTTTCGTCGAAAACCTCCAGCAACTCCGGCGCGAACGCATCGCGCAACTTCGATTCGATCCGCGTCCTCATCGACATCGTCAAGCCCATCTCTGTTGTTGTCGATTAACGAGCTTCGGCTAGGATCGCCGGATCGGTCGCGTTCACCAAACCCGCAACGTCTCGGGACCACCTGCATGCCGCGTTCGCCGCTCGACTACGACATCTCGGTCACCGCCGACAAGCGCCGGCGGGCGCGCCTGCGCAGCATGTCGGGCGCGGTGGAGGGCTCGAAGCGCGGTTGCGAATGGCCGGGCTGCAGCGGACGGGGTACCTACCGCGCGCCCTCGTCGCCCGAGCGGCTGCACGAGTTCCGCTGGTACTGCCTCGACCACATCCGCGAGTACAACCGCGCCTGGAACTACTTCGAGGGCTGGAGCGAGACCGAGCTCGACGCCCAGCTGCGGGCCGACCGGACCTGGGAGCGGCCCACCTGGACGTTGCGCGACGGCGCGCAACGGGCTCAGGGCTGGCCGCATTCCGAGGGCAAGGCCTGGGCGCGCTGGGGCTTCGCGGACCCGCTCGAGGTGCTGGGCGAGGCGGCGACGCTCAACCCCGGCGAGACGGCGGTCAAGACCCGCCGCTTCCGCCGGCTGACGCGCGACGAGCAGCGCGCGATGGACACGCTGGGGCTCGCGCACGAGGTCGAGCTTCGCGCCGAAGTCAGGGCCCGCTATCGCGAACTCGTCAAGGCGCTGCACCCCGACATGAACAACGGCGCGCGCAAGGAAGAGGCGCGGCTCGCCCGCGTCATCCGCGCCTGGGACATCCTGAAGCAGAGCCGCAGTTTCCGCGACTGACGTACGCCGACGTTTCGCGCCGCCCGTCTCCCGAACAACGGGGAGAGAGGCAAAGGCCCGCGCCGCCCGGATCAGCCACATCTCGGCCCCGGGCGCGATCGGCGCGGCTTGGCGAAACGGAACGCCCTCCCCCCTTGTGGGGAAGGGTCGGGGAGGGAGTTTGCGCCGCTCAGCGCTGCGCCAGCGCGTCCTCCAGCACGCCCCGCACCACGCCTAGGTCGGCGTCGCGGCAGACGAAGGCCTCGCCGATGCCGCGGGCCAGGATGAAGGTCAGCCGGCCCTGCCGGACCTTCTTGTCCTGGCGCATGAGCTCGATCAGCGCTTCGGCGTCGGGCAGCTGGCCCGGGATGTCGCCCATATCCTTTTTCATCCCCATCATGTCGAAATGCGCGCGGACACGGCTCGGCGCCTCCTGCGCGCAAAGGCCCAGGCGGGCCGAGACCTCGAAGGCCAGCGCGCAGCCGATCGCCACCGCCTCGCCATGCAGCAGCCGGTCCGAATAGCCGGTCGCCGCCTCGAGCGCGTGCCCGAAGGTATGCCCGAGGTTCAGCAGCGCCCGGTCGCCGCGCTCGGTCTCGTCGCGGGCGACGATGGCGGCCTTCATCTCGCACGATCGGCGCACCGCATGGGCGCGCGCAGCCCCGTCGCCGGCCGCGAGACGCGGCCCGTTCGCCTCGAGCCACTCGAAGAATGCCTCGTCGCCGAGCAGCCCGTACTTGACCACCTCGCCATAGCCGGCGACAAGATCGCGCCGCCGCAAGCTGCCGAGCACGTCAGTGTCGGCCAGCACCAGGCGCGGCTGGTGGAACGCGCCGATCAGGTTCTTGCCCTTGGCCGCGTTGACGCCCGTCTTGCCGCCGACCGAGCTGTCGACCTGCGCCAGCAGCGTCGTCGGAATCTGGACGAAACCGACGCCGCGGCGCAGCACCGCGGCGGCGAAGCCGGCCAGGTCGCCGATGACGCCGCCGCCGAAGGCCAGCACCAAATCGTCCCGCTCGACCTTGAGCTCCAGCAATCGCTCGAGCAGCTCGGAGAGGCGCGCCATGCTCTTGCTCGCCTCGCCGGGCGGCAGCACGACGGCCCGGGTCTCGATCCCGGCCCGCGCCAACCCGTCCTGCAGCGCGGGCAGGTGCAGCCCGGCCACGGTCTCGTCGGTCACGATGACGGCGAACGGTCGGGGCAGCAGCGGACTGACAAGCTCGCCCGAAAGCGCCAGCAGGCCGGTGCCGATCAGGATGTCATAGCTGCGCGGTCCTAGATCGACCCTCACGCGTTCCGTCATCGGTCGCCCTCCGTAGCGCTTGGTGGCGCCGTGAAGGCCCGACCATCCGCCTGCAGCGCCTCGAGGATACGGACGGCCATATGCTCGTGGCTCTGATCGGCCAGGCTGTCGACCGCAAGATCGGCCTCAGCGTAGACAGGATAGCGCGTCTCGATCAGCCGGGCGAGGATGTCGCGCGGATTGCCGCGATTGAGCAGCGGCCGGTGCGTGCGCCCGGCCGTGCGCTGCAGCAGCACGTCGAGCGCCGCGCGCAGCCAGACGCTGACGGCGCCGGCGCGCACCAGCGCGCGCGTCTCGGGGTCCATGAAGGCGCCGCCGCCCGTCGCGATCACGGCGGGAGGACCGGCCAGCAGCCGCGCCAGCACGCGCCGCTCGCCGCTGCGGAAATGCGCCTCGCCATAGCGCTCGAAGATCTCGGGCACGCTGAGATTGGCGGCCCGCTCGATCTCGTCGTCCGAATCCAGGAAGCGCGCGCCGAGCAGGTGCGCCAGGCGGGTCCCGACGGATGTCTTGCCGGCCCCCATCAGCCCGACGAGCACGACCGGCCGACCGAGTACGGCGGCGCGCGCGGCCGGGCGCGTCGCGGCGTCGGTCCGATCCTTTGGCATTCTCCCCCGCGTTGCGTTTCCTCCGGCGAATGGGGTATCGTCGCGCCGCAGAACAACGGGCCGCTCGCCGGGCGACGGCGCTTTTTAGACCAGCGCCGCGCCCGAGGAAAGAGACGCCACGAGGCAGGAAGGCAGGGCCGATGGGCCGCGCTTTGAAATATCTGTTGCGGATCGCCGTTCTCGCGGCGATCGGCCTGGTCGTCTACGCGATCGTGGCCGATTTGCCGCCACCGACGCGCATGGTCGAGCAGGATCTGCCCATGCCGGCGCCTGTCCCTGCGCCTGCCCCCGACCCCGCCGGCCAATGAGCGCGAGCTCTGACCGGCGGCTGGTCGAGAGCTTCCTCGAGGCGCTTGCCGCGGAGCGCGGCGCCGCCGGCAACACGCTGGCGGCCTATGGACGCGATCTTGGCGACTTCCTCGAGTGGCTGGGCGCCAGGGGCGATGCGCTTGCCGGCGCCGACCGGGCGACGATCGAGCTCTATTTGGAATCGCTCGCGGCCAGGGGGCTGTCGTCGGCCACGCGGGCGCGGCGACTCTCGGCCATCCGGCAGTTCTATCGCTTTGCCTTCTCCGAGGGCTGGCGGACAGACGATCCCGGCGCCGGGATCGCGGGCCCCGGAAAGGCTCGGCGCCTGCCCAAGACGCTGACCGCCGAGGATGTCGACCGGCTGCTCGAAAGTGCGGCGCAGGTCCAGGGACCGCCCGAGCGGCGCGCCCGCGACACCTGCATCGTCGAACTGCTCTATGCCACGGGATTGCGCGTCAGCGAACTCGTCGCGCTGCCGCGCGCGGCGATGCGCGGCGATCCGAGGATGATCCTCGTGAAGGGCAAGGGCGGGCGCGAGCGGATGGTGCCGCTTTCGGGCCCCGCGCGCGTGGCGCTGGCCGCGTGGTGTCAGCACCGCGACGCCGCCGAGGCGGCGCGTGTGCGGCGGGGCGGCCGGGCCTCGCCCTATCTCTTTCCGTCGCGCGGCCGGTCGGGATGCCTGACGCGCATTGCCGTCTTCCAGATGCTGAAGGGGCTGGCGGTCCGCGCCGGCATTAGCCCGGCCCGCATTTCGCCGCACACCCTACGCCACGCCTTCGCGACGCATTTGCTGGCGAACGGCGCCGATCTGCGCTCGATCCAAGCCCTGCTCGGCCACGCCGACATCTCGACGACCGAGATCTACACCCACGTGCTGGACGAGCGGCTGAAGTCGCTGGTCCTGGAAAAGCACCCG
This sequence comes from uncultured Alphaproteobacteria bacterium, assembly GCA_963822985.1. Classification (GTDB taxonomy): domain Bacteria; phylum Pseudomonadota; class Alphaproteobacteria; order Rhodobacterales; family Rhodobacteraceae; genus Thermohalobaculum. Next base: position 165,144 of record CAWGJU010000014.1, read on the forward strand.
CTGGCGCAGAACGGCTAGGCGGCTTTCTGGTCTAGCCCGAGATTTCGCGCACGCGTTGGATCAACCACGGGTCGGAGTAGCCGAGCTCGTAGGCGCGCAGGAAATCGGCGTTCGCCGCCTCCCGTTCGCCGCGCGCGTCGTGGAACTTGCCCCGCGCGAACCAGGCGTCGCCCTGCTCGGGGTCGAGGCGGATCGCCGCGTCGAAATGCGCCGCGGCATCGGGGTCGCCCAGCGCCGCCAGCGCCCGGCCGCGGTTGATCCAGGCGGCGGCGTCGTTCTCGTCGTGCCGCAGCACCTCGGCGAATTCGTTCGCCGCGTCGGCATAGGCCCCTGTTTCCAAATAGGCGACGCCCAGGTTGTACCGGGCCGCGGGCCAGTTGGGCTGGGCCCGCACCGCCGCCGTGAAATCGCGGATCGCCCGGTCGGTGCGGCCATGGCGCAGCATAATGACGCCGCGGCCGAGATATGCGTCGGCCGCCCGACCGTCGAGCTCGATGGCCCTGGAATAGTCGGCGGCGGCATCCTCCGCCCGCCCGAGCCGCTCATAGGCACGGGCGCGGTTCACATAGGCCGCGACCATGTCCGGCGCGCCGGTGATCGCCGCCGTGTAGGCCGCGATCGCATCGTCATAGCGCCCGAGCTCGAAATAGCCGACGCCGAGATTGGCGTTGACCTGGGCCGCGGCAAGCGTGTCGAGCTTGCCGGTGTCGAGCGCCATGCGGCAGAAATGCACGATGTCGCGCGGCTCGGCCTTGGGATTGCCGCACACCTCGACCGCATTGTGGAGCTGCGCAGAAGCGGGCCCGCCCGAGACCCCGGCCGAGACGGCGAGCGCCGCGGCTCCGCAGATGAACATCCGTCGCATCGCCTCGCTCCTTCTCGGCTTTGGTGCTAAATAGCCCCGCGCGCGACGCTTTGGAAGCGCGCGGCCGGCGTCCGACTTCCGCGACGCACGGGTTCTCACCCTTCGGAGCCAGCGTATGCGCGTGCCCTCACTCTTGGTCCTTGCCGTCGTGATCACCCTCGCTGGCCAGGCGGCGGCTCGGCAGGCGGACGCGCCGGCTGCGCCAGGGCAAGCCGGAGGGATCGCGATCGAGCTGACCGGGAACGGCGCGCTGGCGGCGCAGGGTGCCTTGCCGTCCGGCCTCTCGGCCCAGGCGCTCGCGGCGGCTCTGCCCGGGATAGACCTGTCGCTGGCGCGGCAAAGCGGGGACGGTGCGCGGGCCGACTGGCAACCCGCCCTCGACGCGCTGGCCATCGTGCTGCCGCGTTTCCAGAGCGCCAGGGTGCAACTGGCGCCGCAACAGCTGCAGATCGAGGGCACGCTCCGCAGCGGGCTGAGCGCGAAGGGCGTCGAGGCCGCCCTCCGCGTGGCGCTCGGCCCGGGCTGGCGGCTCGCGCTCGATCTTGCCGAAACGGCGCCGGCCGCCGAGATCGTCCTGGTCAAATCCGACGCGGGCATCGCCGTCAGCGGCTTGCTGCCGGCGGGTCTCGCCCCGCTCGATGCGGTGGAGCGGCTGGGTCCCGAGACCGGCGACGCCGGTCTCGCCGCTGGCGGCGACGGCAGCGCCGATGCGTGGTCGCAGGCGCTTGCCGCGCTGGGCGAGACGATCGACCTTTTTGCCGCAGCCAGGGCGCGGATCTCGGCGCGGCACGTCGCGGTCGAGGGCGCACTGCGTCCCGGCTATCCGCCGCAGGCGATCGCCGAACGGCTGGTCGACCGGCTGCCTGCCGGCTGGACGGCCAGCCTCGCGGCGGACGAGACGGCGGCGAGCGAAGGCGACCGCCGGATCAGCCTGGAAACCGGCCAGCCGGAGAGCTTTCGGCGCGGCCACTGGTTGCCGGATGTAGGGTTCCCGGTCTCGGTCGCGCGCTGTCGCGCCGAGTCGGACGCCGCGCTGGCTGGCGGCCTTCCCTTCGCCGAGGGAACCGCGCAGATCGAGGCAAGCGGCCTGCCGCTGATGAACCGGCTAGCCGCGATCGCCGCGCGCTGCCTCAACAGCTCGTCGCTGCGGCTGGCGATCGACGGGCATACGGATTCGGTCGGCAACGATGCCCGGAACGAGGCGCTGAGCCAGGCCCGCGCCGAGGCGGTCCGCGAGGCGCTGGTCGACCGAGGGGTACGCGCCGACGCGCTCACCGCGCACGGCTATGGCGAAAGCCGGCCCGTCGCCAGCAACAATACGCCGGAGGGGCGTGCGCAGAACCGCCGGATCACGTTCGAATGGTCCCTGCCCGAAGGATAACCAGAGGCGAGCTCTCAACCGTTGAGTTGCGCCGGCGGCGCGATCGGATGGGCGGCGGCCCTTGTGGGCTGCGACGTGCGCAGAGGATGCGCGACGCGCAGCTTGACCGTGCAGCGCACACCCTTGCTGTCATAGTCGAACGAGACCTCGCCACGCTCCTGCGGGAAGGCGGCGTTCGCCAGGCTGGTGCCGAAACCGGTGCGCCTGGGCTCGGCGACGGCCGGTCCGCCCATCTCGTTCCAGTCGAGGCTGATGCCGTCCTGGGCCACCACCCACCGCACCGAAACGCGCCCCGTGGGCACCGACAGCGCGCCGTGCTTGGTCGCGTTCGTGGCGAGCTCGTGCATCAGCAGCGCCAGCATCGGCCGATCCTTGTGATCGATCCCGACCAGCGGCCCGGAGAGGTCGATGCGCTGCTCGTCGAACGGGCGCAGCACCACCTCCAGCAGCGCCCGGAGCCCGGTCGGCAGATCGGGATCCGGCCCGACCACGGACTGCGCCTCGCTGAGCGCGCGCAGCCGCGCCGAGAAAAGCTCCTGGAACTCGTCCAGGGTCGTCGCATGCCGGGCGCTCAGCCGCGCCACGGCCTGAACCAGCGCGAGCTTGTTGCCGATCCTGTGCTGCATCTCGCGCGAGACGAGGTCGGCGCGCGCCTCGGACTCTCGCGCCATTGCCGCGGCCACCTGCAGCAGGTGCGCTCCGAAAACGACGATCGCGCCCATGGCGAGGAAGACGACCAGCGTCGTTGCGCTGAGCCTGGTCAGGCCGAATTCTCCCTGCGGCTCGAGCCAAAGGTACCCGGCCACAGCCGCTCCGAGCACCAAAGCGGCCGAGCCGGCGACCACGCCGCCGAAGACGCTCGCCACCAGGACCGCCGGAAAGAACGTGACGAAGGGGACGCCTACCAGCGCTGGTTCCAGCAGCAAGTGCACCAGCGTTCCGCCCGCGATGCTGGCGACGGCGATCGCAGCCTGCGCGAGGAGCGAAGGCGGCCGCTGGGGCAAGGATCGCACGAGACGCTGGAAGTCGAGCATGATGGGCAGGCGCCGAAACCATCACAAGATTTGGCCGTTCGTGCCAGATGGGACCCTGCGCCGCAAGCTCGGCCTAGCGCGCGGCGATTTAGTAGGCGGACCGCGTGTCGAGCAGGCTGAGCGGAGTCCGCAGCAGGATCATCAGATCGAGCCAGAGCGACCAGTTCTCAATGTACCACAGATCATAGGTAAAGCGGGCACGCAGCTTTTCCGGGTCGTCGATCTCGCCACGCCAGCCATTGACCTGCGCCCAGCCGGTGATGCCCGGCGGCAAGCGATGCCGGGCTGAATAGCCATCGACCATCTGGCTGAACCGCATCTCAGTCGACGACAGCGCCTCGATCGCGTGCGGCCGGGGACCAACCAGCGACAGCTCGCCACGCAGCACGTTGAAGAGTTGCGGGAGCTCGTCGACGGAGGTCTTGCGGAGAATCCGCCCCACGCGGGTGACGCGCGGATCGCCGCGGGTCACGATGCGGCGCGCCGCGGGGTCGGACGCGTCGGCATACATCGACCGGAACTTCAGCACGTCGACCACGCGGTCGTTGAAGCCGTGCCGGCGTTGGCGAAAGAAGACGGGGCCGCGGCTGTCGAGCTTCACAGCGATGGCCGCGAGCAGCATGACCGGCGAGAGGACGATCAGAGCCAGCGTCGCGAAGGCCAGATCGAAGCTGCGCTTGGCCAGCCGCCGCTCGGGCGAGAAGCTGCGCGAGACGACCGAGATCAGGCCATCGCGCGGCCCGTCCGCGAAGGCGTAATCGCGGCTGAACGCCGAGAGGCGAACCTCGATCGGCAAGACCCGGAACTGCCGCAGCAACCAGTTGATCCGCTCCTCGGCCTCGAGCGGCAGGGTCACGATGACGAGGTCGATCTCGGCGATGCGCGCGAAATCGACGACCTCCCTGAAGGTGCCGAGCTTGGGAACGCCCAGGATCTGTTCGGGCGAGCGCGAATCATCGCGGTCGTCAAACAGGCCATGGATGCGGATGTTGCTGTCCGGCCGCCTGGCGAGGCTCCGGATCAGCAGCGCCGCGTTTTCGCCGCCCCCGGCGAGGACAGCGCGCCGGCCGGTCAGACCGGCGTCAAAGGCCCAACGCAGGGCTGCGGCTGCGAGGATCCGCAGCGGCAGCGTCACCACGGCTGCGGCTGTCAACACCGCCAACGCCAGCTCTCGCTCCTGGCCCGTCAGCGCGACGAAGGCCGGCGCGAGAGCCGCGAGGAGCGCCAGCAAGACGCCCCGTGCCGGCCGCCCCAGCGTCGCCGCCCCGTAACCGCCGACAATTGCGAGAATGAAGACGGTTGTGGCCGCCGCCGGAATCGCGCGCAGGGTGGCCGGCAACGCGCTGAACGGTTCCAGAACGGCGTACTGCGCGAACCAGAAGGCAATCGACAGCGTGACGAAATCGACGCCGCTCGCGAGGCAGGCGATCACCACCGGCGCAAGCGCAGGCCGCCGCAGCTGGCGCGCGACATTCGCCGCGGCCTCGCCGAGACCGTTCCGCTCGGTCTGCTCGGTGTCCAACACAATTTTCATCAGAGCTGCCGCCGGTCCATGGGCGTTCTCTGAGCGTTCTCCATGGCATGTTTTAAATCGCCCTTAAGGTCCGTCCGAGGCACGGGTATCGGCGCTCAAACACCTGCAGCGCTCTGTCTTCCGTCTGGGGCAGGTGGTATCGGCATCAGGACGGTCTCTTCTCCATCGCCAAGACCTCCGCCGCCAGCCCGCCTTCAGAACGCCTCGGCCGGCAGGTCCATGACGGGCTCGGCGCCCGTCTCGATGCGGGCGAGCCGCAGCTGCGTCTCGGGCAGCACGCGCCTCATGTAATAGCGGCCGGTCGCGAGCTTGTTCAGATAGTACTGCTTGTCCTCGGCGCCCGCCTCGCCGGCCTCGCCCGCCTCCAGCGCCCGCTGCGCCGCCTTGGCCTGCCGCGCCCAGGACAAGGCCATGCAGACGAGGCCGAACAAGTGGAGAAAATCGACCGAGCCGGCCAGCGCGTTGTTCGGGTTCTTCATGCCGGCGCGCATGAAATACATCGCGGCCGCCTGCAGGTCCTTGGAGGCCGCCTTCAGCGGGTCGAGAAAGTCGCGCATCAGCGCCAGGTCGCCCTCGTTGTCCCTTATATAGCCCTTCACATAGTCGAAGAAGGCCATGATCGGCTTGCCGGCCTTCAGCCCCAGCTTGCGGCCAACCAGGTCGAGGGCCTGCACCGCCGTGGTGCCCTCGTAGATCATGGTGATGCGGGCGTCGCGCACGTGCTGCGACATGCCCGTCTCCTCAATATAGCCGTGCCCGCCGAAGACCTGCTGCGCCTCGGCCGTCAGCCGATAGCCCTCCTCGGTCAGGAAGCCCTTGACCACCGGCGTCAGCAGGGCGAGCACGTCGGCCGCGCGCTCGCGCTCGGCCGCATCCGCGTGGCGCTTCTCGGCGTCGAGCAGCAGCGTCGCCCAGGAGAGGAACCCGATCCCGCCCTCGACGAAGCTCTTCTGGTCGAGCAGCAGGCGGCGCACGTCGGGATGCACGATGAGCGGATCGGCCATCCCGCCGGGATTGGCCGCCCCCGTGACGGCGCGGCCCTGCAGCCGCTCCTTGGCATAGGCCGCCGCCGCCTGGTAGGCGGCAGAGGCGACCGCCAGCCCCTGCATGCCCACCAGCAGCCGCGCCTCGTTCATCATGGTGAACATCGCGTGCAAGCCCCTGTTCGGCTCGCCCAGCAAGAAACCGACGGCACCATCATAGTTCATCACGCAGGTCGCGTTGCCGTGGATGCCCATCTTCTCTTCGAGCTTGCCACAGGACAGCGCGTTTCTCTGGCCGATGCTGCCGTCGTCGTTCACAAGGAACTTAGGCACGACGAAAAGGGATATGCCGCGCGTCCCCCCGGGCGCATCCGGCAGGCGGGCCAGCACCAGGTGGACGATGTTCTCGGCCAGGTCGTGCTCGCCCGACGAGATAAAGATCTTCTGCCCGCTGATCCGGTAGCTGCCGTCGGTTTCCGGCACGGCGCGGGTGCGCAGCAGCCCCAGATCCGTGCCGCAATGCGGCTCGGTCAGGTTCATCGTGCCCGTCCATTCGCCCGAGACCAGCTTGGGCAGATAGGTGCGCTTCTGGTCCTCGGTGCCGTGCGCATGGATCGCCGAATAGGCGCCGTGCGTCAGGCCCTGATACATCATGAAGGCCATGTTGGCGGCCGACTGCATCGTGCCGACCGAGATGTTCAGCACCGAGGGCATGCCCTGGCCGCCAAAGTCCGGATCGCATTCCAGCGAGGGCCAGCCACCCTCGACCAGCTGCGCCCAGGCCTCGCGGAACCCCTCGGGCGTATAGACGACGCCGTTCTCGAGCCGGCAGCCTTGACTGTCGCCCACGCGGTTCAGCGGCGCCAGCACCTCCGAGGCGATCTTGCCGGCCTCGGCGAGCACGGCCGAGGTGACGTCCTCGGTCATCTCGTCATAGCCGCGAATCGCCGTCTCTTCCTGGACCTTCAGAACCTCGTGCAGGACGAAGCGATAGTCGCGCAGCGGCGGCTCGTAATGCGGCATGGCATGCCCCCGGTCTAAGACACTGTCGAGTTTGGCTATTGGGGATAATTATTCGGCAGCGCGGCTCGCGCCCTTGGCCTCGAGCATCTGCCGGATCTGCTCCATCTGCTCCTCGAGCTCGGCAAGGGCCCGGTCGAGCTCGTCGCGCTGGGCGGCCAGCTCGGCATGGTGCCGCCCGGCCGCCTCAAGCGTCGCCGAGAGCTGCGTCACCTGCCCGTCGCCGGAATGGTAGAGGTCGAGCAGGTCCTTCAGCTCGGCCAGCGAGAAACCGAAGCGCTTGCCGCGCAAGATCAGCTTCAGCCGAGCGCGATCCCGATTGGTGAAGAGGCGCCTCTGCCCTTCGCGGATCGGCGACAGCAAGCCCTTCGCCTCGTAGAAGCGGAGCGCGCGGGGGGTCACCTGGAATTCGGCGCAGACCTCGCCGATGGTCTTGGTCTCGGGCATCGTGGCATCCGGAATCGCTTGAGGATCGCCTGCTTAACTGGGCGCGCCTGACGCGCGCGTCAAGCGGACGCCTTGCCCCACACTCGCCTCGCGGAAGCCGCCGCACTTTCCGGATGACGCGCGGCGGCACGGCGCGTAACAGCCGGGGATCGGAGGAGCCATGGCAGAAGAACGCGACCTGCAGGCCATAAACGTCCGCGAGGCGCCCGAGGATGATCCTGGCGAGCTGCTCGCCGGTATCCCGCATTCGCGCGAGATCGGCATGCGGCTGCACCGCTCGTCGGGCGGCAAGGCGGTGCTGTCGGTGCGCTATGACGAGAAGCTGGTCGGCGATCCTGAATCGGGCGTGCTGCACGGCGGCGTGGTCACGGCGCTGCTGGACACGGCCTGCGGCTCGGCGGTGATGTCGATGCCGGGCAAGCTGCGCGGCACGGCGACGCTGGACCTGCGCATCGACTATATGCGTCCGGCTTCCGTCGGCCAGACCGTCTATGCCGCGGCCGAATGCTATCGCATGACGCGCTCGATCGGCTTTGCCCGCGCCGTCGCCTATCATGACGATCCGGCCGACCCGATCGCCTCGGCCGCCGGCGCCTTCATGCTCGAGCGCGCCAAGGAATGAGGGTGCCGGGATGAGCATGCTCGACGCCCAGGCCAAGCTCGAGGTCGAGCGCGACGCGGCGCTCGCGGCGCTGACCGAAGCGGTGCCATACAACCGCTTCATCGGCGTGCGCTTCGACCGTCTGGGCGACGAGCTGACGGCGCGCCTGCCCTACAAGGAGGCGCTGATCGGCAACCCGTTCCTGCCTGCGCTGCATGGCGGCGTGACGGGCGCCTTCCTCGAGACGACGGCGCTGATGCAGCTTGCCTGGGACCAGGTCTGGTCGCTGATGGAGGAGGGCGGCGACGCCGCCGCTCGCGTGCTCGAGGGCCGCTTCCCGCCCATGCCGAAGACCATCGACATCACCATCGACTATCTGCGCTCGGGCCGCCCGCGCGAGACCTTCGCCCGCGCCCAGGTCCAGAAGTCCGGCCGCCGCGTCGCCAACCTGCATGTCGAGGCTTGGCAAGACACCCGCACGAAGCCCATCGCCATGCTGCGCGGCAATTTCCTGATGCCCGATCGCCCGGGCTAATGCCGCCACCGAACGGATTCGGTCGAGAGTGCCACCGGAGAGGCTAGAAAGCCGAGAGCCCGGCCGGGGTGCACGACCAGGGACGGATCTGCCTTCGCGGGTAGCGGCGCGGCGAGCGGTCGCCCGGCCTGCAGCAGATCGGCCAGGACTGGACCTATATCTCCACGGCGATCCGGCCGGCGACGGGCGAGGACGTCAAGCTTGCCGACGGTGAACACCAGCGCCACGCAGATCTCAAGCAGGGGGACCGAATGACAATCGAGATCGACTATCTGGGCGGTCCGGCGGTCGCGGCGCTCGGCCTGACCGATGCCGAGATCCTCGACGCCGTCGAGCGGGGCCTGGTCGCCGCCGGGCGCGGGCAGACGGTGATCGAGCCGCGCATGCATCTGCGGCCCGGGATAGCATCGACGCGGGCAAGATCAGCCGCGAAAGCTTCTATGCCGAGATCGGCGAGATCGCCGCCGGGATCAAACCCGGCCGCGAGCGGGCGGAGCAGACGATCCTGTTCTGGCATCGCGGGCTCGCTACATCCGACATCGCGCTCGGCGCCTTCATGTTGGAGAAGGCGCGGCGGATGGGGCTGGTGACGCGGCTGCCCTACGCCTGAGCGTCAGCTCTGGCAGCACGGCCACCGTCCGCCGGGCGACGCAGGTCAGACGCCCGGCATCGTCGGCCAGCTCGATGCCCCAGACCTGGCTCGACCGGCCGAGGTGGAACGGCCGCCCCGTCCCCGTGACCCAACCGGCGCGCGCTGCGCGCAGATGATTGGCGTTGATCTCCTGGCCGACGCAGATGAAGCGCGCCTGGTCGATGCAGTGCACCGCCCAGAGCTGCCAAGCGTCTCGGCCAGCAGCACCGATGCGCCGCCATGCACGATGCGATAGGGCTGCACCGTGCGGTCGTCGGCCGGCATCCGCGCAGAGAGCCAGTCGTCGCCGACGCCGGTGAACTCGATGCCGAGATGTGCGACAGCCGTGCCGACATGCAGCGCATGCAGCCCGGCGGCGTCGGCCGATCGACCCAGATGGCTCTGGCCATCACCCGCCCGGTCACCTGCCCGGCACTTCGAACGCGCCGCGCCGCGACCTGCGCGGCCAGCTGCTCGATCTCGTCGCCGAGCGAACGGTCCTCGGTGACGGCCGGCACCAATTCGCGGACCCGCGCCACCGCCGCGGCGACCGCCGGCGCGATGGTGGGGAGGTGCCGCAGCTCCACCGCCTGCGAGGCGATGACGAGCTCGAGCGCGGTGAGGCGATCGAGCCGGTCGACGATCGCCAGCAGCGCCTTGGCCGGCACGGCCGAATGCGTCGAGACGTCCTCGACGCCGCTGCCGGAATAGCTGGCGACGACCGGCATGGGCTGGGCCAGGTGCACGATCTCGGCGGCCAGCGCCTCGGCCGATTTCGTCGCCGGGAAGATGCCGGCACTCTCCACCCCGTGCACGCCGAAGCCTTCGGGCAAATCCGTCAGCCGCGGCATCATCAGCTTGACCATGCGCGCCGCCTGCGCCGCCGAGAGGTGGACCAGGGCCTGCGCCAACGCATTCAGCACCACACCCAGATAGGGGGTGAAGAACCCGCCATGGCTGACCACCTCACCCGTCTCGGCCAGCACGGCGGGGTTGTCCGAGGCGCCGTTGAGCTCGGCCCTCACCGCATCCTGCGCCGTCGCCAGCGCCGCCGCCACGGCGCCGTGCACCTGCGCGACGCATCGCAGCGACAGCGGGTCCTGCACGCGACGCGCGGCGCCCGGCCGGCTCAGCTCCGAGCCGTCGAGGCGCAGCATCAGGCCGGCGGCCGCCTCCAATTGGCCCGGCTGCGGCCGCAGCGCCAGCACGCGCGGGTCGAGCGGCGAGAGATTGGCGCGGAAGGCCTCGAGCGACACCGCCGCTGCCGTCTGCGCGCTCTCGAGCGCCCGCCTGGCGCGGACGACGCCCATCGCCGCAATGCCGGCGACGAAGCTCGAATGGCTGACCAGCGCCAGCCCCTCGCGCGGGCCCGGCCGATAGGGCGCGAGCCCCGCCTCGGCCAGCGCCTCGGCGGCGGGACGGGCGCCCCGCGGGGTATCCATGGCGCCCTCGCCGATCAGGCCGAGGCCCAGCGATCCGCCCCACATCAGGTCGGCCGCGCCGACCGAGCCCGTCTCGCGCACGACTGGCGTCAGCCCGGCGGCGAGGCAGCCGGCGATCAGCTCGGCCATCTCGGGCCGCGCACCGGCCGCGCCGAGCAGCAGCGTATTGGCGCGCACGCACATGGCCGCGCGCACCCAGCCGGCCGGCATCGGCGCGCCCACGGAATGCGCTCGCCCGCGGACCGTGTTCAGCGACATGCGCAGCCGGGCCTCAGGGTCGAGCCGCTCGGTGACGCGCGAGCCGAGCCCCGTGGTCACGCCATAGATCGGCCGCTCCTCGGCAAGCGCCGCCTCGAGCAGCCGGCGGCAGCGCGCCATCCGCTCGAGCCCCTCGGGCGCCAGCCGGACGCCCGCGCCCGCCGCCACGGCGGCAACGGCGGCGGGGGAAAGCTCCGCGCCCGTCAACAGGATCGAGTCGGTCATGGGAAGGCCCTCGGGGGATGCGGCGGCACCCCACCAGATCGCCCGACCTGCGTCAATCGCGGGGCCAGATCGGCCCCTGATCGGCCCTTGGATGGCGCAGCCGGTTTACTCGCAGCCGATTTCGGCTAACCAGTGGCTGCGGGCCGCGAGCGAGAGGGGCGAGATGTGGCAGTTCTGGGTCGACCGCGGCGGCACCTTCACCGACATCGTCGGCCGGCGCCCGGACGGCAGCATCGTCACGCACAAGCTGCTGTCCGAGGCCGAGCACTATCGTGACGCCGCCGTGCAGGGCATCCGCGACCTGCTGGGCCTGGCGCCCGGAGAGGCGATCCCGGCCGACGCCATCAACTCGGTCAAGATGGGCACGACGGTGGCCACGAACGCGCTGCTCGAGCGCAAGGGCGACCGGACGCTGCTGCTGATCACCCAAGGCTTCGGGGACCTGCTGCGCATCGGCTACCAGAACCGTCCGCGCCTGTTCGACCTGCACATCGTGCTGCCCGAGCTGCTCTACGAGCGCGTGGCCGAGGTGCCCGAGCGGCTCGACGCGGGCGGCGAGGTCGTGACGCCGCTCGACGAAGGCGCGGCGCGCCAGGCGCTGGAGGCGGCCAGGGCCGACGGCATCAACTCGGTCGCAATCGCCTTCATGCATGGCTACAAGAATCCCGACCACGAGGCGCGCGTCGCGGCCATCGCGGCCGAGGTTGGCTTCGGTCAGATCTCGGTCAGCCATCAGGTTTCGCCGTTGATGAAGCTGGTCAGCCGCGGCGACACGACGGTCGTCGACGCCTACCTCTCGCCCATCCTGCGCCGCTATGTGAACCAGGTGGCGGACGAGCTCGGGGCCGCGCCCGCCGATGCGCCGCTGCCTGCCGCCGCCGAGCCGCTCTCCCCATCCCTCCCCCCGGCGGGGGGAGGCGGCTTCGGTGCTCCCGGCGGTGACGGTTCGCCCGGCGCGGAGAGCGGGTCCCCGCGGCACGACGCTGCCGCCGCGGGCGGCGCCACCCCCTCTCCCCGCCGGGGCGAGGATCGGGAAGGGGGGGACGTCCGCCCCACCCGCCTGATGTTCATGCAGTCGAACGGCGGGTTGACCGACGCTCGCCTCTTCCAGGGCAAGGACGCGATCCTGTCCGGGCCTGCCGGCGGCGTCGTCGGCATGGTCAAGACCGGCCGGCTCGCCGGCCATGACCAGCTGATCGGCTTCGACATGGGCGGCACCAGCACGGATGTCTGCCACTTCGCCGGCGAGTACGAGCGCAGCTTCGAGACCGAGGTCGCCGGCGTGCGCATGCGCGCGCCGATGATGAACATCCACACGGTGGCGGCCGGCGGCGGCTCGATCCTGCACTTCAGGGACGGCCGCTTCCAGGTCGGCCCCGACAGCGCCGGCGCCAATCCCGGCCCCGCCTGCTATCGCCGCGGCGGGCCGCTGACGGTGACGGACGCCAACGTCATGCTCGGCAAGCTGCAGCCGCAGCATTTCCCTGCCGTCTTCGGGCCGAACGCCGACCAGCCGCTCGACCCGGAAATCGTCGCGCAGAAGTTCGACGAGATGGCCGAGGAGATCGCCGCCGCCACGGGCCAGCCGCGCCTGAGCCGGGAGGAGGTCGCGGAAGGCTTCCTGCGCATCGCCGTCGAGAACATGGCGAACGCGATCAAGAAGATCTCCGTCCAGCGCGGCTACGACGTCACCCGCTACACGCTCAACTGCTTCGGCGGGGCGGGCGGGCAGCACGCCTGCGCCATCGCCGATGCGCTGGGGATGGAGACGATCTTCGTGCACCCCTATGCCGGCGTTCTCTCGGCCTATGGCATGGGGCTGGCCGAGGTCCGCGCGCTTCGCGAGCGCCAGTACGAGCGGCCGGTCGCGGAGACATCAGGGGCCGAAGCCGTGCTGGACGAGCTCGCCGGCGAGGCGCTCGCCGAGGTGCGCGCCCAGGGCATCGCCGAGGCAGCCATCACCTCCGTCCGGCGCGCCCATCTGCGCTACAGGGGCTCGCACCAGCCTTTGGAGGTCGAGTTCGGCCCCGAGGCCGAGATGCGCGACCGCTTCGACGCGGCGCACCGGGCCCGCTATGGCTTCTCGGCCGGCGAGCGCCAGCTCGTCATCGAGGCGCTGGCCGTCGAGGTGATCGGCGGCGCCGGCGAGATCCCGGACGACCGCCGGCCCACGACCGACGCGACGCCCGAGCCGGTCGACCGCGTTGCGATGGTCGTCGAGGGCGCGCGCCGCGAGGTGCCGCTCTACGACCGCGAGCAGATGTGCCCCGGCCAGGCGGTCGACGGCCCGGCCATCATCAAGGAGCCGACCGGCACCAACATCGTCGAGCCCGGCTGGCGGGCGGAGATCAACGCCTGGGGCCACCTGATCCTGCGCCGCACCGAAAAGAAGCAGCGCGCCGAGGCGGTGGGCACCCATGTCGACCCGATCATGCTCGAGGTCTTCAACAACCTCTTCATGTCGATCGCCGAGCAGATGGGCGCGACGCTCGCCAACACCGCCTACAGCGTCAACATCAAGGAGCGGCTGGACTTTTCCTGCGCGCTGTTCGATCCGACCGGCGGGCTGGTGGCGAACGCGCCGCACGTGCCGGTGCACCTCGGCAGCATGTCCGAGTCGATCCGCACCATCATCCGCCTCAACCCCGACATGAAGCAGGGCGACGTCTTCGTGCTGAACGCCCCCTTCAACGGCGGCACGCACCTGCCCGACGTCACCGTCATCACACCCGTCTTCGACGAGGCAGGCCCGCGAGGTCCTGTTCTTCGTCGCCTCGCGCGGCCACCATGCCGATATCGGCGGCAAGACGCCGGGCTCCGCGCCTCCCGAATTCCGAGCGCATCGAGGAGGAGGGCGTGCTGATCGACAACTTCAAGATGATCGACGGCGGCCACTTCCGCGAGGACGAGACCCGCGCGCTCCTGCTCTCCGGCCCATACCCGTGCCGCAACATCGAGGAGAACATGGCCGACCTGGCCGCCCAGGTCGCCGCCAACGAGACGGGCGTGCGCGAGGTCGCCAAGATGATCCGCACCTTCGGCCTGCAGACCGTCCACGCCTATATGGGCCACGTCCAGGACAATGCCGAGGAATGCGTCCGCCGCGTCGTCACCGCGTTGAAGGACGGGGCCTATGACTACGAGCTCGACAACGGCAAGTTCATCCGGGTCGCCATCCGCGTCGACCGCGAGAAGCGCGAGGCGACCGTCGACTTCACCGGCACGGCCGAGAAGGACCGCTACAACTACAACGCGCCGCTCGGCCGTCTGCCACGCGGTGGTCATGTACGTCTTCCGCACGCTGGTGGGCAGCGACATCCCGCTGAACGAGGGCTGCTTCAAGGCGCTGAAGATCGTCGCGCCCAAGGGATCATGATCAACGCCGAGTACCCGGCCGCCGTCATCGCCGGCAACACCGAGGTCAGCCAGCTGATGTGCAACGCGCTCTTCGGCGCGCTCGGCGTCATCGCCGGCAGCCAGGCGACGATGAACAACTATGTCTGGGGCAATGCCCGCCTGCAGAACTACGAGACGATCTGCGGCGGCACCGGTGCCGGCCCCGATTTCGACGGCTGCTCGGCCATCCAGACGCATATGACGAACACGCGGGCGACCGACCCCGAGGTGCTGGAGTTCCGCTTTCCCGTGCGGCTGGAGGAATACTCGATCCGCCGCGGCTCGGGCGGCCGCGGCCGCCACAAGGGCGGCGACGGCATCACCCGGCGAATGCGGTTCCTCGAGCAGATGACCGTCACCACCCTCTGCTCGCACCGCCGCGTGCCGCCCTTCGGCGTCGACGGCGGCGCGCCCGGCGAGGTCGGCCGCGAATGGATCGAGCGCGCCGACGGCACCGTGACGCCGCACAAGGGCAACGACCAGAACGAGGTCCATCCCGGCGACGTCTTCGTGATGCAGACGCCGTCCGGCGGCGGCTACGGCGCTCCTGAGGCATGATCGACCCGGAGCACGGCCGGCTGCTGGCCGGCGGCGGCCGCTATGTCGACGACGAACGACGGGCGGGCGCGCTGCACATGGCGGTGCTGCGCGCGCCGGTCGCGCATGGCGACATCGTCGCGCTGCAGACCGAGGCCGCCCGCGCGATGCCGGGCGTGCACCTGGTGCTGACGGCGGCGGAGCTGGCCGATGTCGGCCCCCTCGTCGCCCGTGCGCGCATCGACGGCATGGTCGAGCCGCGCCGCCCGGTGCTGGCCGATGGCCGCGTGCTCTATGTCGGCCAGCCGGTCGCGGGCGTCATCGCCGAGACCGAGGCGGCGGCGCTCGATGCACTCGACGCGATCGTCCTCGATATCGCCGAGCGCCCTGCCGTTCTCGACCTCGAGACCGCCGCCACCGACGAGCCGATCTGGCCCCAGGCGCCCGGCAACCGGGCCTTTACCTGGGCGCTCGGCAATGCCGAGGAGACCGAGCGGCTGATCGCCAGCGCCGCGCATGTGGTTGAGCTGACGGTCGCGCATCCGCGGATCGCCATCGCGCCGATCGAGCCGCGTGGCTGCTTGGCCGAGTACGATGCCGCGACAGGCCGGTTCATGCTGACCACGCCCAGCCAGGGCGTCGTCTCGCTGCGCACTGCGCTATCGGCCTGTCTCGGCATCCCGGCCGACCGGCTGCGCGTGCTGACGCATGACGTCGGCGGCAGCTTTGCCGCGAAGATCTGGCCTTATCCCGAGCATGTGCTGGCGCTCGTCGCCGCCCGCGCGACCGGTCGGGCGGTACGCTGGACGGCGACGCGCACGGACGCCTTCCTGGGCGATGCGCCCGGCCGCGGGCGACTCGATCGCGCCCAGCTGGCGCTCGACGCGGCGGGTCGCTTCCTCGCCTTTCGCATCGACGCGCTGGCCGATATGGGCGCCTTCCTCAACACGGCCGCACCCGGTATCGTGACGCAGGGCGCGGTGCGGCCGTTCGCGCAGCTCTACCGCATCCCTGGCCAGCACTATCGCGTGGAGGCGGTCTTCACGAACGCGCACCCGACCGACGCCTATCGCGGCGCGGGCAAACCCGAGACGACCGCGACTCTGGAGCGCCTGATCGACATCGCGGCACGCGACCTCGGGGTCGACCCGCTGGCCTTGCGCGAGCGCAACCTGATCTGCCCGGACGAGCTGCCTCTGACGACGCCGATGGGTGAGACCATGGACGCGGGCGACTTCCCGGGTCTCGCCAGCGCGATCCGCGCGGCGGCCGACTGGCCGGGCGTGCCGGCGCGCAAGGCCGAGAGCGGCGGGCGCGGCGTTCTGCGCGGGGCCTCGATCGGTTTTCACCTGCATGCCACCGGCGGCTCGATCGCCGAGCGCTCAGAGGTGCGGGTTCTGGCCGACGGCACCGTGCTGGTGCGCACGGGCAGCCAGGATTCGGGTCAGAGCCACCGCGCGACGCTGGCCCTCGTCGCGGCGCAGGCACTCGACCTGCCGCCCCAGCGCATCCGCGTCGAGCAGGGCGACAGCGACCGGCTGGCGATCGGCGGCGGCACGGGCGGCTCGAACCTGCTGCCGGTCGCCGCCAACACGGTGCACCGGACGGCGCAGGAGATGCTGGCCCGCGCCCGCACGCTCGCCGGCGAGAGGCTCGAGGCGGCCGAGGCCGACATCGAGTACGGCGTTGGCCGCTTCCGGATCGCCGGCACCGACCGGCAGGTGACGCTCGCCGAGCTCGCCGCCGACACCGGGTCCGGCGCAGACGACGTCAGCACCGGCTGCATGGCCCAGCTCGACTTCGCTGGCACCCACACCACCTGGCCGAACGGCGCATTCGCCTGCGAGGTCGAGGTCGACCCCGAGACGGGCGCCGTCCGCGTTGACCGGTTTTGCGGCGTCGACGACCTCGGCCGGATTGTGAACCCGCCGGCGGCGGCGGGCCAGCTGCAGGGCGGTGTCGCGCAAGGGATCGGCGAGGCGCTGATGGAGGGCATCCGCCTCGACGCCGACGGTCAGCCGCTCAACGCCTCGTTCATGGACTATCCGCTGCCGCGCGCCGCGGACCTGCCCCTGATCGACATCTCGTGGCGGCCGACCGAGAGCCCGAACGCGCAGCTCGGCGCCAAGGGCGTGGGCGAGCTCGGTTCGATCGGCGCGCCGGGCGTGGTCGTCAACGCCGTTCTCGACGCGCTGGCGCCGCTGGGCGTTCGTCACCTCGACATGCCGCTGACGCCGGAGAAGATCTGGCGGGCAATCCGCGCAGGGCGGTCCAGCGGGGCGGTCTAACCGGCCGCCTGCCGGGCAAGCTGGCGGGCGGTGACCCGCTCGCGGTGCAGCGTGTAGAGCCCCGTGCCCATCACGATCGCCGCGCCCGCGATGGTCAGCCAACTCGGCACGTCGCCGAAGACGAAGAAGCCGAGGGCAAGCGCCCAGAGCAGGTTCGAGTAGCGGAACGGCGAGACGAAGCCGATCTCGCCGATCCGCATCGCGGCGATGCCCGCATAATAGCCGAGCAGCAGCAGCACCGAGGCACAGGCGAGCCGGCCCAGGATTTCCCAGCGCACCGGCTGCCAGTCCTCGAACGCCGTGACCGCGCCGGCGAAGCTGGTGATGGCGACCGAGGTCAGCACCGTGACGAACAGGCCCGGCATCGTGACGCTGAGGCCCCGCGTCGCCACGTCGCGCAAGGTTATGAACAGCACCGAGCCGAGCGCCGCCAGCGAGTAGGCGTTGAACCCCTCGCCGCCCGGCCGGACGATCAGCAGCACGCCGACGAACCCGACCCCGATGGCCGTGTACCGCCGCCAGCCGACCGGATGACGCAGGAACAGCGCCGCGGCCAGGGTGACCGTCAGCGGCGCCGCCTGGATGATCGCCGTGGCGTTGGCGAGCGGCATATTGAAGAGCGCCGTCAGGAACAACGAGGTGCCGCCGATCTCGCCCACCATGCGGTAGAGGATCATGCGCCGGTCGGGCCCGCGCGGCACATGCGCCAGCGCGCCTCGCTGCCACGCCAACGCGCCGATCAGGGCCGTGGCGATCAGCCCACGCAAAAAGATCGCCTGGAAGAGCGGCACTTCGCCGGCGAGCGACTTCATGAACGTGTCGTTCAGGACGAAGCCCGCCATGCTGAGCATCATCCAGAGCGCCCCCTGGGCGTTGTCGCTCAGCGGCATCGGCACCGTCTCGGCCGAGCGAGCACGGCGGCACGGTCTGCATCCCCTCCCCCAGCACGGGAGGGGTAAGGGCGGAGGCCGGGCGGCACCGGCGTCAGGCCGGGTCGATCGGGCTCGGCGGCGTGCCCGCGGCCTCAATCACGGCGCCCGCGTCGAGCAGCACATCCTCGCGATAGCGCCCGGCGATCAGCTGCACGCCGACGGGGGTGCGCCCGACCAGCCCGGTCGTGACGGTCAGCCCGGGCAGCCCCATGAAAGGCAGCCCGACTTGGATGATCTGCGCCTCGAAGCAGCGGCGGAAGCTCGCATCGCTTTCGACGTCGAGGCCGTCCGGGAACGGCAGCTCGGCCGAGACCGGACAGAGCACGACCGGGTGCTGCCGCAGGAACATCTGCCACTCGCGAAGCAGGCCCGCCCGCCGCTGGACCGTGTCGAGCAAGCCATTGACGTCGGGCGCCTCGGCGACCTCGCCCAGCATCCGGTAGACGTGGTTGGCGTCGCTGTCGTTCTCGCGCGTCACCATGGCGCCGCCGCCCCGACGCATCTCGGCCATCCAGAGCTGGATGTCGAGCCTGGCCGGCTCGCGGATCGGCGGCATCTCGGTCTCGACCACCTCCCAGCCGGCTTGCGTCAGCACGCGCGCCGCCTCGCGCAGCGCCCGGTCGACCTCGGGGACGGTGTTCAGCCCCTCGGGATTCACGCAGAGCGCGGCGCGGCGCGGATAGTCGCCAAGCCGCGCCGGCACCGGCACCCACCAGGGGTCGCGCAGATCCTCGGCGATCATCGCCTCAAAGCCGAGCCGCAGATCCTCGACCGTCCTGGCGAGCGGCCCGGACACGGCCATGATCTGCGCGCCCAGCAGCCGGTCAGGGCCGCTGAAGTTGACGGCCGGGATGCGGCCGAGCGTGGGTCGCAGCCCGTGGATGCCGCAGGCATAGGCCGGGTAGCGGATCGACCCGGCGATGTCGGTGCCGTGGCCGATGGCGCCGATGCCCGCCGCCGTCGCCGCCGCGGCGCCGCCCGACGAGCCGCCGGGCGTCAGCGACGGATCGCGCGGGTTCTTGGTGGCGCCGTGCAGCGCGTTGCGGCAGAACCAGCGGAGCGAGAAGGCGGGCGTGTTCGTGCGTCCCACGATCACCGCGCCTGCCTTGCGGAGGTTGGCGACGACGGGGCTGTCCTCGACCGCGATCAGGTCCTTCTGGATGCGCACGCCGTTCGTGGTGGCGTGGCCCTTCTGGTCGGCGTTCACCTTGACCGTCACGGGCACGCCGGCGAGCGGCCCCGGATCGTCCCCCGCCCGGCGGCAAGCATCGACCCTGTCGGCCTCGGCCAGCGCCTCCTCGGGGAACTCCTGCACAACGGCGTTGATCGCCGGATTTGCCGCCGACAGGCGGGCGAGCGCACTCTCTGTCACCTCGCGCGCCGACGCCTCGCCCGCCTTGACCAGCCGCGCGACCTCGGCCGCCGGCATCTTCCAGAATTCGCTCATAGCCGCCTCCCCTCGCCTTCGGTTGCCAGCATGGTCATGACGAAGACCAAATGCCATCCCCGGCTCTATCCGATGGCGGATTCCTACGCAGTCGTCCGGCAAGCGAGCGACCTCGACCCCCGCATGCTCCCGCTCGATCGCCCGCTTCGGCCGCGTCCGGCTTCCAGCATCGAGGCGATCAGCCGCCCAGCTGCCGCCTGCGCTCCCTGCGTCGAGGGGGTCGATCAGCCGGCCGCAGCCTCCTTCAGCGCCGCCATCAGCTGTTCCAGCGCCCGGCGCTTGGGATCGTTGAGCAGGCGGCCATCGGCATCGAACTGCTGCCGGGCGTTGCCGACATTGACCTCCGGGTGCAGGACGAGCCGCACCTTGAAGGGCACGAGGAACAGATACATCGCCGACTTGGACCGCTCGCCGCCCGCCTCGCCGTCCGCCGCCGAGACGATGGCGACGGGCTTGCCGGACATCGGCGCCGGTCGCGGCCGCGAGACCCAGTCGAGCGCGTTCTTCATCACGCCGGACGGCCCCTTGTTGTATTCCGGGCAGGAGATGATGATCGCATCGGCCCTGACGATCTGCTCGCAGAGACGCGAGACCGTAACCGGCAGCCCCTCGGCTTCCAGGTCGGCGTTGAACAGCGGCAGGTTCAAGTCGGCCAGCTCGAATTGCTCGGGAGCGAAGGCGCGCGCCGCCTCGTGCACGAGCATGGTGTTGTAGCTTTCGCGCCGCAGCGAGCCCGAGATGCCGAGCAGCCTCGTCATCGCCCGTCCTCCATCCGATGAACGGGACCTAGGACGAGGCACCCCCCAGGGCGAGGGGCGCGGGCTGGCGCGCGCGAATCACGCGTGGATCGGCCCGAGACCGCAGGCCAGCGCCGCCTCGCGCACCGCCTCGGAATAGGTCGGGTGGGCGTGGCAGGTCAGCGCCAGATCCTCGGCCGAAGCGCCGAACTCCATGGCGACGCAGACCTCGTGGATCAGGTCGCCCGCCGACGGCCCGACGATATGGCAGCCGAGGATGCGGTCGGTCTCGGCATCGGCCAAGATCTTGACGAAGCCCTCGGCGGCGAAGTTCGCCTTGGCCCGCGCATTCGCCATGAACTGGAACTTGCCGGCCTTGAACTTGCGGCCCTGCTCCTTCAGCGCCTGCTCGGTCAGGCCGACGGCGGCGACCTCGGGGCTGGTGTAGATGACGCTCGGGATCACGCCATAGTTCACGTGGCCGTGCTTGCCGGCGATCTCGTCGGCGACGGCCATGCCCTCGTCCTCGGCCTTGTGCGCCAGCATCGGCCCCGCAGTCACGTCGCCGATCGCCCAGATGCCGTCGACATTGGTGCGCCAGTGCTCGGTCTTGACCACGCCCTTCTCGACCTCGACGCCCGCCTTTTCGAGGCCGAGGCCTTCGGTGAATGGCCGGCGGCCGGTCGCTACCAGCACGACGTCCGCATCTGCGTCATGCTCGGAGTCATCCTTGCGCAGCTTGTACTTGACGGTCAGCCGGTTGCCCTTCTCGACCCCCTGGACGGCGGCGCCCAGCACGAAGTCGAGCCCCTGCTTCTTCAGCAGCCGCTGGAAATTGCGCTGCACCTCGGCGTCCTGGCCGGGCGTGATCTGGTCGAGATACTCGATCACCGTCACCTCGGAGCCGAGCCTCGACCACACCGAGCCGAGCTCGAGCCCGATGATGCCGGCGCCGATGACGATCAGCTTCTTCGGCACCTCCTTGAGGTCCAGCGCGCCGGTCGAGGTGACCACCCGTTCCTCGTCGACCTCCACCCCCGGCAGCTTGGCGGGCTCCGACCCGGTGGCGATGACGATGTTCTTGGTCTTGAGCGTCTTGTCGCCGACCTTCACCTCGCCGGGACCGGCGATCTCGCCCCAGCCCTGCACCCAGTCGACCTTGTTCTTCTTGAACAGAAACTCGATGCCCTGCGTGTTCGCCTTGATGGTGTCGTCCTTGTAGGACAGCATCTTGCCAAGGTCGAAGCTGACCCCCTTCGCCTCGATCCCCATCTTGCCCCAGGTGTGCTGCGTCTCGTGCAGCATCTCCGAGGCATGCAGAAGCGCCTTGCTGGGTATGCAGCCGACGTTGAGGCAGGTGCCGCCCAACGCGCCCCGCCCCTCGACGCAGGCCGTCTTCAGCCCGTGCTGCGCACAGCGGATGGCGCAGACGTAGCCGCCGGGGCCGCCGCCGATGACGACGACATCGTAGTCGGACATTGGGCTACTCCCTCTGTTCCCGAATGGCGGTCAGGACGATCTCGAAATCGCGGGCCAATTGAGCTCGGTGTGTTCGGCCATCAAAGGTCCATGAGGAGCCTGCGCGGGTCCTCCAGGGCCTCTTTAACGCGGACGAGGAAGGTCACCGCCTCCTTGCCGTCGATGATGCGGTGATCATAGCTCAGCGCCAGATACATCATCGGCCGGATCTTGATCTCGCCGCCGACCACCATCGGACGTTCCTGGATCTTGTGCATGCCGAGGATGCCCGACTGCGGCGGGTTCAGTATGGGCGCCGACATGAGCGAACCATAGACGCCGCCATTCGAGATGGTAAAGGTGCCGCCCTGCATGTCGGCCATGCTCAGCTTGCCGTCGCGCGCCCGCTCGCCCAGCTCGGCGATGGTCTTCTCGATCTCGGCAAAGCCCATCCGGTCGGCGTCGCGCACCACCGGCACGACCAGGCCCTGCGGCGTGCCGACGGCGACGCCGATATGCGCGTATTCCTTGTAGACCAGCGTATCGCCGTCGATCTCGGCATTGACGGCCGGCACCTCGCGCAGCGCGTGGCAGCAGGCCTTCACGAAGAACGACATGAAGCCGAGCTTCACGCCATGCTTTTTCTGGAACAGGTCCTTCAGGTCGTTGCGGATCGCCATGACCTCAGTCAGGTCCACCTCGTTAAAGGTGGTCAGCATGGCGGCCGTGTTCTGCGCCTCTTTCAGCCGGCGGGCGATGGTCTGGCGCAGGCGCGTCATCTTCACGCGCTTCTCGCGCGCGCCCTCGTCCCGCGCCGCTGGCCGGGCGGCGACCGGCTGGCCGCCGCCATAGCCCGACCGGTCCTGCACCGAGGGCTCGGCGCGCGGCTCGCCGCGGGGCTCGGCGCTGCCGGCGCGCTCGACGTCTTCCTTCATGACGCGGCCGTCGCGCCCGGTGCCCTGCACCTCGTCGCGCGAAACCCCCTTCTCGGCCATGGCCTTCTTGGCCGAAGGCGCATCCTCGACATCGCCGCGGGCGGCCTTCTGCGCCGGCTTGGCGGCCTGCGCCTGGGCGTCCTTGCCATTGCCGCCGTGGCCGGTCTTGGACCCCGCTCCAGACGAGGACTCGGCCTTCAGCCGCGGCTCGTCCGGCGTCGTGCTCTCGGCGGGCGCCGGCGCCGCCTCGGCGCCCTCCTCGATCGTGGCCAGCAGCGCGTCGACGCCGACCGTCTCGCCTTCCTTGGCGACCTGCTCGCCCATCTTGCCCGCGGCCGGCGAGGGCACCTCGACGGTGACCTTGTCGGTCTCGAGCTCGCAGAGCATCTCGTCGGCCGCGACGGCATCGCCCGGTTGCTTGAACCAGGTGGCGACCGTCGCCTCGGTCACCGACTCCCCCAGGGTCGGGACACGCACTTCCACCGTCATCTGACTGCCCTCTTCCGCTCCGAGCCGTCCCCCCGCTTAGAGCGCCAGGGCCGCGTTGACCAGTGCCTCCTGCTCGGCCTTGTGCTGCGAGGCGAGCCCCGTCGCCGGCGAGGCCGAGGCCGGCCGCCCGGCATAAAAGGGCCGCGTCATCCGCGCGCCGATGCGGCTCAACACCCATTCGATGTTCGGCTCGACAAAGAACCACGAGCCCTGGTTCTTCGGCTCCTCCTGGCACCAGACCATCTCGGCATTCTTGAACCGCGAGAGCTCGCGCGTGAGCGAGAGCGCCGGGAACGGGTAGAACTGCTCCAGCCGCAGGATGTAGACGTCGTCCAGCCCCGCCGCGTCGCGCGCCTCGAGCAGGTCGAAATAGACCTTGCCCGAGCACATGACGACCCGGCCGATCTGGTCGTCGGGCTTTAGCTTCAAATCCGAGCCGCCCATCTCGGCATCGTCCCACAGCACGCGGTGGAAGCTCGACCCCTCGGCCATGTCGTCGAGCCTGGAGACGCAGCGCTTGTGGCGCAGCAGCGATTTCGGCGTGAACAGGATCAGCGGCTTGCGGAAGCTGCGATGCAGCTGCCGGCGCAGGATGTGGAAATAGTTCGCCGGCGTCGTACAGTTCGCGACGATCCAGTTGTCCTCGGCGCTCAGCTGCAGGAACCGCTCGATACGGGCGCTCGAATGCTCGGGCCCCTGCCCCTCATAGCCGTGCGGCAGCAGCATCACCAGGCCCGACATGCGCAGCCATTTGCGCTCGCCGCAGCAGATGAACTGGTCGATCATGATCTGGGCGCCGTTGACGAAGTCGCCGAACTGCGCCTCCCACAGCACCAGCGCGTTCGGCTCGGCCAGCGAATAGCCGTACTCGTAGCCCAGCACCGCGTATTCCGAGAGCATCGAGTTCGATGACCTCGAGCTTCGCCTGCCCCTCGCGGATGTTGTCGAGCGGGAAATAGCGCTCCTCGGTCTCCTGGTCGGTCAGCGCCGCATGGCGTTGGCTGAAGGTGCCGCGCACGCTGTCCTGGCCGCTCAGCCGCACGCGATAGCCCTCGAGCAGCAGCGAGCCGAACGCCAGCGCCTCGGCGGTCGCCCAGTCCAGCCCCTCGCCCTTCTCGATCATCTCGCGCTTGGCGTCGAGCAGCCGCGCCACCGTGCGGTGCGGCGTGAAGTTCTCCGGCAGCCGGGTCAGCGCCTGGCCGACCTCGCAAAGCGTCTCCTTCGGCACCGCGGTCTGGCCGCGCTGGTACTCGCCCTCGGACGTCTCGAAGCCGGCCCAGCGGCCGTCGAGCCAGTCGGCCTTGTTCGGCCGATAGCTTCGCGACGCCTCGAACTCCTCGTTCAGCAGCGCCTGGAACCGCTCCTTCTCGGCCTCGACCTCGCCCTTCTCGATCAGCCCGTCCTCGACCAGCCGGTCGGCATAGATCTGCAGCGTGGTCGGCTGCTTCTTAATCGCCTTGTACATCAGTGGCTGGGTGAACATCGGCTCGTCGCCCTCGTTGTGGCCAAAGCGCCGATAGCAGAAGATGTCGATCACCACGTCGCGCTGGAACATCTGGCGGAACTCGGTCGCGACCTTGGCGGCGTGCACCACGGCCTCCGGGTCGTCGCCGTTGACGTGGAAGATCGGGCAATCGACCATCTTGGCGATGTCGGTCGGATAGGGCGAGCTGCGCGAATGATGCGGCGCCGTCGTGAAGCCGATCTGGTTGTTCACGATGATGTGGATCGTGCCGCCGGTCCTGTGGCCGCGCAGGCCGCTGAGGCCGAAGCACTCGGCCACGACGCCCTGGCCCGCGAAGGCGGCGTCGCCGTGCAGCAGAACCGGAATCACGCTGGTACGGTCGTCGCCATGCTGCGCCTGCTTGGCGCGCACCTTGCCGAGCACGACCGGGTTGACGGCCTCGAGATGGCTGGGGTTGGCGGTCAGTGACAAGTGCACCTTGTTGCCGTCGAACTCGCGGTCGGACGAGGCACCTAGGTGGTACTTCACATCGCCCGAGCCGTCGACATCCTCGGGCTTGAAGCTGCCGCCCTGGAACTCGTTGAAGATCGCCCGATAGGGCTTGGCGAGCACGGTGGCGAGGATGTTCAGCCGGCCGCGATGCGGCATGCCGAAGATGATCTCCTGGGCGCCCAGCGCGCCGCCGCGCTTGATGATCTGCTCCATCGCCGGGATCAGCGCCTCGCCGCCGTCGAGGCCGAAGCGCTTGGTGCCGGTGTACTTGACGTGCAGGAACTTCTCGAAGCCCTCGGTCTCGACCAGCTTGTTCAGGATCGCCTTGCGCCCCTCCTGGGTGAAGGTGATCTCCTTGCCATAGCCCTCGATGCGCTCCTGCAGCCAGCGCTTGGGCTCGGGGTCCTGCAGATGCATGAACTGCAGCGCGAAGGTGCCCTGGTAGGTGCGCTTGAGGATGCCTTCGATCTCGCGCATGGTCGCCGATTCGAGACCGAGCACGTTGTCGATGAAGATCGGACGGTCGAGATCCGCGTCGGTGAAGCCGAAGAAGTGCGGGTCGAACTCCGGATGCTGGCGCGCCCCCTGCAGCCCCAGCGGGTCGAGATTGGCGCCCAGGTGCCCGCGCGAGCGGAACGAGCGGATGTACATGATCGCTCGGATTGAATCGAGCACCGCCTGGCGGACGCCGGCTTCGTCCAGCGCGGTCTGGCCGTTGCCCTTCCGCTCGGCTTCGCGCTGGCGAATGCCGGTCTCGATGCGCCGCGCATCCGGCAGCCGGTCCCAGGCGCCGAGCGCGGTGCTCAGCTCGTCGGTGGGCGCGGGCGGCCAATCGGCCCGGCGCCATGGCGCGCCCTCGGCCTCCGCCGCGACGTCGCCGGCGGCATCGCCCAGATCGCCGAAATAGCGCTGCCAGCTCGGGTCTACCGATCCCGGGTCGCGGGCATAGGCGGCGTAGAGCTGCTCGACATAGCTTGCGTTCTGCCCCTGCAGGAACGACGAGGCGTGGAAATGCTCGTTGCTGCGGGCATCTGGGCTGGCGGCATCTGACATTTGCTCGAAGGGGCGCGTTGCGGCGGCCCTTCCCCCTTGTGCTGACGGCGCCGCGCGGCGCGGAGCCTCACCGGGTGCTCATTTATCCGGTCGCGTGCATCATTCAAGCATTCACGGCCTGAAGCAAGGCCTCGCCGAGCCCCGCCGGGCTGTCGGCGACCGTGATGCCCGCGGCCTTCATGGCGGCGATCTTGTCCTCGGCGCCGCCCTTGCCGCCCGAGATGATGGCGCCGGCATGGCCCATGCGGCGGCCCGGCGGCGCGGTGCGCCCGGCGATGAAGCCGGCGATCGGCTTGCTTCGCCCCTTCTTGGCCTCGTCGCGAAGGAACTGCGCCGCGTCCTCCTCGGCGCTGCCGCCGATCTCGCCGATCATGATGACGGCCTGCGTCTCGTCGTCGCCGAGGAACAGCTCGAGCGCGTCGATGAACTCGGTCCCCTTGATCGGATCGCCGCCGATGCCGATGCAGGTCGACTGGCCCAGCCCCGCCGCGGTGGTCTGCCCCACCGCCTCATACGTCAATGTGCCCGAGCGGCTGACGATGCCGACATTGCCGCGCCGGTGGATGTGGCCCGGCATGATGCCGATCTTGCAGGCGTCGGGCGTGATGACGCCTGGGCAGTTCGGCCCGATCAGCCGCGAGCTCGACCCGTCGAGCATGCGCTTGACCTTCATCATGTCCAGCACCGGGATACCTTCGGTGATGCAGACAATCAGCGGCATCTCGGCGTCGATCGCCTCCATGATCGCGTCGGCCGCGAAGGGCGGCGGCACGTAGATGGCGCTGGCCGTGGCCCCCGTCGCCGCCACGGCCTCGGCGACCGTGTCGAATACCGGCAGGCCGATGTGCTCGGACCCGCCTTTGCCCGGCGTCACGCCGCCGACCATCTGCGTGCCATAGGCGATCGCCTGCTCGGTGTGGAACGTCCCCTGCGCGCCGGTCAGGCCCTGGCAGATGACCTTGGTGTTTTCGTCGACGAGAACCGCCATCGCCCCTCTCCTAATTGCGCGCGACCGCCGGCACCCTGTCGGCGCCGGCCGGCTTTGCCGTGTCTTCCGGTCTTTCGAAACGGTAGCCGAGCGCGTCGATCTCGCGCCGGTACCACCGTCCCACCAGCGCCCGCGTCCGGTCGCTGTAATAGGTCGAGTAATGCGGCCGATCCGCCCGATACTCCGACCGCGCCCGCGGCAGGTCGAGCGGCGGCAGGCCCAGCTCGGCGCTCAGCCGCTCCAGCTCGGCGTCGAGCTTCTCATAGCGCAGCACGCGGTCGACCGCGACCCGGCCGCCGATGGCATAGACGTCCCAGTTCCGCAGCCGCGTGAACTCAGTGTTGCGGTACCAGGCCGAGCGCATGTCGCGGTCGAAATCCGGCGCCTTGTCGCCTCGCTTCCACGCCCGATGGAAGTAGAGCGAGACCTGCCGGTCCCACGGATTCCGCTCGACCGCGAACTTGAAATAGCTGTCGAAGACCCGGCGGCCCAGCACCGCCCGCGCCTGCCGCGCCGTGGCGTGCGGGTGCAGGCCGAAAGTGCCCGGAAACGTCCGCTTCAGCGCGCCGTGATGGATCGGCGACCAGCGCGCCCAAGCGGGCCGGTCCAGCGTCGCCACCTCGCCTTCGCCGGCAACCAGCCGCGCCAGCGCCTCGGTCAGGCTCGTGCCCCCTGTCTTCTCCGTCCGGAGAAAGATGAACCGATGCGCGTGGCTGACGATCACGTCGCCCTACCGCCCGCGCCGGCCGTCATCGCCGGCGAGGAAATCGAGCAGGCGCACGACGAGGATGCCCGCCCCCGCGAAGACCAGCCCCCGCCCGATGCCGCCGAGCAAGTTGGCCGGCAGGATCTCGACCAGCGTGTCGCGCGCCCGCTGAGCCGCCGCGCCCATCCGGTCGCCGCGCCGGAACCGCACCAGCGCACTTTCGCGCCCCTTGCGCGGCTGGGGCATCTCCAGCAGCTCGGGGCCCAGCCGCATCAGAACAGCGCCCGCGACGACCAGCGCCACGGCGGCGACCAGCGGCGCCTCGCGCATCGGCTCGCTCGGCAAAGTCCTCTGCTTGCTCAGGTACATCGGTCCGACCGCTAGCCCCGCACCGCCTTGACGACCTTCTCCGCGGCATCGGCCAGATCGTCGGCGGCCGTCACCGCCACGTCAGATTCGTTCAGGATCTGCTTGCCGCGCTCGACATTCGTGCCCTCCAGGCGCACCACCAGCGGCACCTGCAGCCCAACCTCCTTCACCGCCGCGACGACGCCCTCGGCGATGACGTCGCAGCGCATGATGCCGCCGAAGATGTTGACCAGGATGCCCTTCACCTTGGGGTCCGAGGTGATGATCTTGAACGCCTCGGTCACCTTGTCCTTCGTCGCGCCGCCGCCGACGTCGAGAAAGTTCGCGGGCTCGGAGCCGTAAAGCTTGATGATGTCCATGGTGGCCATGGCGAGGCCCGCGCCGTTGACCATGCAGCCGATCTCGCCATCGAGCGCGATGTAGTTGAGGTCGTGCTTGCTGGCCTCGAGCTCCTTGGGATCCTCCTCGGTCTCGTCGCGCAGCTCGACGATGTCGCGGTGCCGGTAGAGCGCGTTAGAGTCGAAGTTCATCTTGGCGTCGAGGCAGACCAGGTCGCCCGACTCCGTCAGGATCAGCGGGTTGATCTCGAGCAGGCTCATGTCCTTCTCGAGAAACGCCTTGTAGAGCGTGCCGGCCAGCTTGCCGGCTTGCTTGACGGCCTCGCCCTCGAGCTTCAGCGCGCGGGCGAGCTTGCGACCGTGATAGGGCTGGATGCCCGTCGCCGGATCGATGGAGAAGGTCACGATCTTGTCCGGCGTCTTGGCCGCCACCTCCTCGATGTCCATCCCGCCCTCGGTCGAGGCGATGAAGGCGATGCGGCTCGTCGTGCGGTCGACCAGCAGCGCCAGATAGAGCTCGCGCGCAATCGCCGCGCCCTGCTCGACATAGACCCGGTTCACCCGCTTGCCGGCGGGGCCCGTCTGCTTGGTGACCAGCGTGTGGCCCAGCATCTGCCGGACGTGCTGCACGGCCTCCTCCGGGTCGCGGGTGACGCGCACGCCGCCCTTCTCGCCCGCTTCGGATTCCTTGAAGCTGCCCTTGCCGCGGCCGCCGGCATGGATCTGCGCCTTGACGACCATCACCGGCCCGCCGAGCTCGTCGATCGCCTCGCGCGCATGGTCGGCGTCGAGCACGGCATGGCCTTTCGCCACCGGCGCGCCATAGCTGCGCAGGATTTCCTTGGCCTGGTATTCGTGGATGTTCACGGGCGACCCCCTCCTCGGAACGGCTGGTCTCGAAGCCGCGGTTCGCGTTGCTGGCGCCGGGCCTGGCCGGTCCTGCCCGCGCAGCTTTAGCCCAGCCTCGGCGGCTCCGCAACCGTGGTATACCAGAGCAACGACCCACCCGCGACGAGCTCGAGCCACCGTTTGGACAGGCGGGTCTCCCCGCCCCTCAGGCCTCGACCACGTCGCGCGCGCCACCGCCCGAGGGCTCGCCCGCCGGCTCGATCGGATAGTCGCCGGAGAAGCAGGCGTCGCAGAACTTCGGCGCCAGCCCAGCGGTGCGTCCCTCGGGATGGCCGCAGGCGCGGTAGAGTCCGTCGAGCGAGACGAAGCGCAGCGAGTCGACGCCCAGATGGTCGCGCATCTGATCCTCGGACATCTGCGCCGCGAGCAGCTTGCCGCGCTCGGGCGTGTCGACGCCGTAAAAGCAGGACCAGCGCGTCGGCGGGCTGGCGATGCGGAAATGCACCTCGCGGGCGCCGGCCGCCTGGATCATCTCCTTGATCTTGCGGCTGGTCGTGCCGCGCACGACGCTGTCGTCGACCAGCACCACGCGCTTGCCCTCGACCACCGCGCGGTTGACGTTCAGCTTCAGCCGCACGCCCATGTCGCGGATCTGCTGGGTCGGCTCGATGAAGGTGCGCCCGACATAGGCGTTGCGGATGATCCCCATCGCGTAGGGGATGCCGCTCTCCTGCGCGAAGCCGATCGCGGCCGGCGTGCCGCTGTCGGGCACGGGGCAGACGATGTCGGCCTCGACCGGCGCCTCGCGCGCCAGCTCCACCCCGATGCGCCGGCGCGCCTCGTAGACGGACAGCCCGCCGATGACGCTGTCGGGCCGCGAGAAATAGACGTATTCAAAGACGCAGAACCGGCTCTCGGCCTTCTCGAAGGGCCGCATCGACTGCACGCCCTTCTCCGTCACGATGACCATCTCGCCGGGCTCGATCTCGCGCACGAACTCGGCGCCGACGATGTCGAGCGCGCAGGTCTCGGACGACAGGATCCAGCCGCCGTCGAGCCGCCCCAGCATCAGCGGGCGCACGCCCAGCGGATCGCGCACGCCGATCATCTGGTTCTGCGTCAGCGCGACCAGCGAATAGGCGCCCTCGATGGCGCGCAGCGCGTCCTTCATGCGGTCGGGGATCGTCTTCTGGATCGACCGCGCCATCAGGTGCACGATCGTCTCGGTGTCGGACGAGGACTGGAAGATCGAGCCCCGCTCCTTCAGCTGCGCCCGCAGCGGGTCGGCGTTCACGACATTGCCGTTATGCGCGATGGCGCAGCCGCCCATCACGAACTCGGCATAGAGCGGCTGGACGTCGCGAATCGCGGTCATGCCCTTCTGCCCGGCCGTCGAGTACCGAGTGTGCCCGACCGCCGCGCGGCCCGGCAGCAGGTCCATCACCGCCTGCTTGGTGAAGTTGTCGCGCACATGGCCGATCCGGCGCACGGTGTTGAAGCCGCCCTCGGCCTCGTAGGAGACGATGCCAGCCGCCTCCTGGCCGCGGTGCTGCAGCGCGTGCAGGCCCAGCGCCACATAGGTCGAGGCGTCCTCGACGCCATAGACGCCGTAGACGCCGCACTCCTCGTGCAGCTTGTCGTCCCAGGGTGTCGCGTCCCAGGGTGTCGCATCGCGAGCTGTCGAGTCTTCGGCTGGCCCGGTTGGCGCGGGGCGGTCCGCGGCGTCCGTCCCCATCTCGTCGGCGTCCTTTCTGTGTCCGATCGGCGCCTCGGCGCCACCGCCCGGATATAGCCCCTTGCACGCCGCGACAGAAGGGCCAGGCCGCACCCCCGCCTCAGCCCCGCCCGGCGGGGGCGGCGGGCTCGCCGTCCGGCGGCGCCGACTCAGGCGATGCCGGCGCCCGCACCCCTTCGCCCTCGCAGGGGGCCGTGAGCGCCGCCACCCGCTCGGCCAGCCAATCGGGCATCTCGCGCGGCCGGTTCGCCTCGATCAACGCGGCCGCCTCCTCGAAGAGGCCGCGCGAGGCGGCGTTGTCGATGGCAGGAAACTCCTCCTGCCCGGCAAAGTTGGCGTAGACGAGGTAGCCGACGGCCACCAGCACGATGCCGCGAGCGATTCCGAACAGGAAGCCGAGCGCCCGGTCGAGCGGCCCCAGCGCCGATTCGAGCACCACCGAGGCAAAGATCGGCGTGAACACCGCCAGGACCAGCAGCGCCACCGCCACAACGATCGAGAAGGCGGCGATCATCAGGAGCAGGCAGGAATTGGCCAGCTTCTCGCCCAGCCACGGGATCTCGGCGACCAGCGGGGCCACCAGCGGCGCCAGGTAGAAGGCGATGATCGCCGCCAGCACCCAGCCGCCGATGGCAAAAACCTCGCGCGTAAAACCCCGCGACCAGGCGAGGAACGCGGACAACAGCGTGACTGCCGCCACGATGGCGTCGACATAGGTGAACTGCATACGTTTTCCCAAGGCCATCCCGGCGTCCGCGCGCGGTCTCTAGCAGACGGATCGCGATGCGCAATCGGCAAGAGAGATCAGGCACCGCAGCCAGGCCTCGCCGCCGTGGTTCGGTCCTGCCACCGCGAATTGCGTCGCTGCTTTGCCGCCCAAGAGCTGAAGAGAGCGCTTTTCCACTCGTGCAGATTGTGAGCGCCGGCATTCTGTGTCACAATGGAACATCATCTCGTGATGCCGAAGAGCGATTACAGGAGACGAAACTCATGCGAATTCATGCCGCGTTGGTCGCATCCATAATCACACTGGCTGCCGGCCCTGTCGCCGCAGCCACGATCACCGAGGGCTTCACCTTCGCGGTCGCTAGCGCTTCTGGCGAAACCAGCGTGGGAACGCACTTCCACTCGAACACTGGTGGCGCATTCGGCAACCCGGCTGGCAAAGCCGAGGTCGGCAGCTTCTTCGAAGAAGAAGTGCGGGGCCTGTCGGAGTACAACCTCGCCGGTCTTGCCGCCGCACCGTCAGCCTTCGTTACGTTCAACGTCTTCTCAGACGCAGGGCTGTTCGAGGGCGATAACGACTTCCCCTACTTCGGCCCGATCGACATCGTGGCCTATGAGGGGAACAATACCGAGGATATTTCGGACTACGAGGCGCCGAGCGTCGGCGCGGTCGGCAACTTCGACACGACCGGCCTTTCCATCGGGCAGATCCTGAGCTTCGAGATCACGTCGATCTTCAACGAGGCTGTGATGAATGGAGACGAATTGCTCGGCATCAGGCTGCAGATCTCCGGCGCGCCGAACGGCGGCGCCTTCACCTTCGACAACTTCCGCCTGACCACGACCGATGACACCAGCAGCACCGTCATCCCGCTGCCCGCGGCGGCGCCGCTGATGCTGATCGCTCTGTTCGCGTTCGGACTGGTCCGCCGTCGCAGCGGCGGCTGAGCCCCACTTGGTGGGGCCGCGGCCCCACCTTCAGACATCGAGCGCTTCGACCAGTTCGCCGAGGCTGACAACGTTGCGGAGAGTCAGCGCGCTGTCCGTCAGGCCCGCCGGAACGAAGGCCGCCAGAAAGCCGAGCTTGCCAGCCTCGCGCAGCCGCGCCTCGGGCTGGGCGACCGGCCTGACCGCGCCAGACAGGCTGATTTCGCCGAAGATCACCGTGTCGGCCGGCAAGGCCTCGCCCTTCAGTGCCGAGACCAGGGCCGCGGCGGCGGCCAGATCCGCCGCCGGATCGGCGATGCGCAGGCCCCCGGCGACGTTGAGATAGACGTCCTGCCCCGCAAACGAGACGCCGCAGCGCGCGTCGAGCACGGCCAGCACCATGGCCAGCCGCCCGCTGTCCCAGCCGATGACGGCGCGGCGCGGCGTGCCGAGCGCCGAGGGCGCGACCAGCGCCTGGAACTCGACCAGCACGGGCCGCGTGCCCTCCATGCCGGCGAAGACGGCGGCGCCGGGGCTGCCCTCGCCCCGCTCGCCGAGGAACAGCGCCGAGGGGTTCAGGACCTCGGCCAGTCCCGCCCCCGTCATCTCGAAGACGCCGATCTCGTCGGCCGGCCCGAACCGGTTCTTGACGGCGCGCAGGATGCGGAAGCGGTGGCTGCGCTCGCCCTCGAAGTAGAGCACCGTGTCCACCATGTGCTCGACGACTCGCGGCCCGGCGATCTGCCCCTCCTTGGTCACATGGCCGACCAGCACGACCGAAACGCCACGCCGCTTGGCGAAGGTGACTAGCTCGTGCGCGCAGGCCCTGACCTGGCTGACCGAGCCCGGCGCCGAGTTCGACATTGTCGGCCCACATGGTCTGGATCGAATCGATCACCACCAGATCGGGCCGCTGGGCGTCCAGCGTTGTCAGCACGTCGCGCAAATTGGTCTCGGCGGCCAGCCTGACCGGCGCCTCGCCCAGCCCCAGGCGCCCGGCGCGCATGCGGATCTGCGCTGGCGCCTCCTCGCCCGACACATAGACCGTGCTCGCCCCCTGCCCGGCAAAGGCCGCCGTCGCCTGCAGCAGCAGCGTCGACTTACCGATGCCCGGATCGCCGCCGACCAGCACGGCCGAGCCCGGCACCAGCCCGCCGCCCAGCACTTGGTCGAGCTCGCCGATCCCGGATAGGCCGCGGGCCGGCGGCGCCTCGTGGCCCGCCAGCGTGCCGAGCGTCACCACGCGCCCGCGCGATTGCCCCAGCGTGCGCGCCGCCGGCCCCGCGACCGACAGCCCGGCATCCTCCTCGACCGCGTTCCAGGCGCCGCAATCGGCGCATTGCCCCGCCCATTTGCGATGCGCGGCGCCGCATTCGCGGCAGACGAACTGGGCTGCGACCTTTGCCATGCGCGGCCCTCTAGCATGGCGCTTGAACTTCAGAAAGCCGCAGGACCGTCCCGATGCGGAACTGCCGACATCGCCCCCCGCGTCGCCCAGCCGATCCACATCGAGGCGAGTACGCAAGCGGTGAAGAGCCAGAGCCCCCAGGCGGTCGAGACATGGCCGATGCCGACCCCTTTCACCACGACGATGTAGAGCGCCACCAGGAAGACGTCGGCCATCGAGAGCTTGCCGACCGCCTCGATCAGCGGCAGCGCGCGCGTCCCCAGCCAGCCCGCATGCACCGCCGCCAGCACGCAGGTCTTGGCATAGGGGATCAGGACAGCGAAGGCCGCGACCAGCACGGCCAGCGCCGCATCCGCCTGCCACAGATCGCCGACGCCGCCGAGGATCGAGATCTCCGAGCCGGAGAACCAAGGCAGGAACCCCGCGCGAGCGAGCGGCGCGGCCCAGGCGATGGGGTAGAGCAGCAGGAGGGCGAGGTTAGCGCCCTGCACGAGAGATCGTAGCTGAATCGCGGGTCTCCCGAGGCCGGCTTGGGCGAGGATACCGGCAGCGATACCGCCAGCGCGGGGGCCTGTCGAGCAAGCGAGCTCGGTGGCGCCGCGCGGCCGCGCCGGTTCTCGCCCGCTGCTTCTCGACGGCGGCGTCCGGCGACCCTATTGTCCCGCCGTTGCAGGAGACGCCGAAGGCCGCGGTGCTCGACAATAGCGAACGTGGCGGACGAGGAGGAACAGCCGTGCTGCATGCTCCGAAGCAGCTTCTGGCCCAGGGCGACCGCGCGCCGAACTTCGTGCTGCCGGACCACGAGGGCAAGTTCCGGATGTTCTACGACCGGGTGACCGGCCGGCCGCTGGTGATCCTCTTCACCGGCGTCGTCTCGCCCGCGAACCTGCCGGCCCCGCTCACGGCGCTCCAAGCGGCCGCCGAGCGATTCGATGCCCTCGGCGTCGATCTCTTCTGCATCGGGCCGGCGGCCAACCCGGCCATCCGGATGATGCTGCCGCGCCTCAATCTCTGGGCCGACCCCGAGCGCAAGATCACCGAGGCCCTGCTTGGCCAGGCCGGCTACGGCGGGCAGGCTGGCCTCGCCGGCGGCGCCGTCGTGGCGCTCGCCCTCGATGCCAACCAGCGGCTGCTCGCCGCGTTCCGCAGCGCCGGGGCCGACCTCGCCGACAGCGTCCTCGACGTCTATGCCCGCCGCCCGGCGCAGCCGGCGCCGGTGGTGCGCCGGCAGAGCGCGCCCGTCCTCCTCATGCCCGACCTGCTCGACCGCGAGATGTCAGCCTCGCTGATCGGCCTCTTCGAGTCCGGGAAAGTCGAGGAGGGGGCGGTCGGCTCCGTGCTGAGCGGCAAGGAGGGCGAGCGGGTCCACCACCAGCTCAAGAAGCGGCTCGACTACAAGGTCGAGGATCCGCAGATGCACGCGACGCTGCAGAACGTCCTCGGCCGGCGGATCGCCCCCGAGGTCGACAAGGCGTTTAATTTCCGCGGCTTCAAGTTCGACCGCTTCCTCGTCTGCCGCTATGCCGCCGATCGCGAGGACCGCTTTCGCACCCACCGCGATAACGTCTCGCCCGCCACTGCGGATCGGCGATTCGCCATGACGCTGAACCTGAACGGCGACGAGTACGAGGGCGGCGAGCTTGTTTTCCCGGAATACGGGCCCGACCGCTACAAGCCGGGCAATGGCGGCGCGGTGATCTTCTCGTGCTCGCTGCTGCACGAGGCGCTGCCGGTCACCACAGGCGTGCGCTTCGCCCTGCTGACCTTTCTCCGGTCGCCCACCCCGCCACCGGGCGCAAAGTCGCGCTGACCAAGGCCCGGGCCGGTCGCGCGGCTACCGCACCGCTGCGATCGGTCCCTCGGGCAGGCCGTTGACGAACTGGTGCACGTAAGGATTGGGGGTCGTGTCGATCTCCGACACGGGCCCCTCCCACTGGATCACGCCCTCGTGCAGCATGGCCACCCGGTCGGCGATCTTGCGCACCGATGTCATGTCGTGGGTGATCGTCATGGCGGTGACGCCGAGCTCGGTGACGATCTCGCGGATCAGGTCGTTGATGACGTCCGCCATGATCGGGTCGAGCCCCGTGGTCGGCTCGTCGAAGAAGATGATCTCCGGTTCCGCGGCGATGGCGCGGGCCAGCCCGACGCGCTTCTGCATCCCGCCCGAGAGCTCGGCCGGAAAGAGATCGGCCGTCTCCGGGTTCAGGCCGACGCGACGCAGCTTGTCGATCGCGATCTCGCGCGCCTCGTCCCGCGGCTTGCGCCGCCGGCCCTGCAGCAGGCGGAAAGCGACGTTCTGCCAGACCGGCAGGCTGTCGAACAGCGCGCCCCCCTGGAACAGCATGCCGAACTTGTCGAGCAGCCGCTCGCGGCGCCGGCCGCGCAACCGCCCAACGTCCTCGCCGTCGACGCGGATCGTGCCGCTGTCCGGCCTGATGATGCCGAGGACGCATTTCAACGTCACGGATTTGCCCGTGCCCGAGCCGCCGATGACGACCACCGACGTGCCGCGCGCCACCGCAAGGTCGACGCCGCGCAGCACGCGTTTCGACCCGAAGGCCTTGGCGACGCCGCGCATCTCGATCTTCGCCACGTCCGAACGAGCGCCGGTCGGGCGCGTCGCCGCCTCCGCAGCGGAGGGAGAACGTGGGGGAGGTGCCGCCGTCACGTGCTGAACAACGCCTCGGTCAGCAGGTAGTTCGAGGCGAGTATCAAGATCGAGGCCGTGACGACCGCGTTCGTCGTCGCCCGGCCGACCCCCTGCGCGCCGCGCGCGGAATGATACCCGTTGTAACAGCCCATCAGCGCGATGATGAAGCCGAAGACCGCGGCCTTGATCAGCCCCGAGATGATGTCGCCCGCGGTCAGGAAGTCCCAGGTCGCGTTGATATAAGCCCCGGGCGAGAAGTCGAGCCGGGTGACGCTGACCAGGAACCCGCCCATGATGCCGATGATGTCGCCGACGAAGGCCAGCATCGGCAGCGTCAGCGTGGCGGCCAGCAGCCGCGGTGCGACCAGGTACTTCATCGGATCGGTGCTCAGCGTCGTCAGCGCGTCGATCTGCTCGGTGACGCGCATCGTGCCGAGCTCGGCGGCGATCGCGGCCGAGATGCGGCCCGCCACCATCAGCCCGCCGAGCACGGGGCCGAGTTCGCGCGTCATGGCGAGCGCGACGATGTTCGGCACGACCGATTCGGCGTTGAAGCGGGTGCCGCCCGAATAGATCTGCAGCGCCAGCGCGCCGCCGGTAAACAGCGTTGTGAGGCCCACGACCGGCAGCGAGAAATAGCCGATGCGCAGCAGCTGGCGGCCGAACTCGGCCGGGTACCAGGGCGGCACGAAAATCGACGCAGTGCCCATGCCGGCGAAGATCGCCAGCCCGCCCGTGGCCCGGCAGAGCCCGACCACCGTGGCGCCGATCGCGGCGAGAAAGCCCAGGAAATTCGTTAGGATCGCCATGCGCCGCCCGCCCCCGTTCAGGGCCTCCGCTATAGTGGGGGATGGCGGCCCTGCCAAGGCGCCCGCGCCCTTTCAGGCGCCGCGCTCAGCCGAAATGCGCCAAATGGTGCGCCAGCAGGCCGTGCAGATCGTCGGCATAGGAGCGCATCACCATCACCTCGTAGCAGGGCGTGCCTCGGTCGCGGCGCAGCACCCGGATAACCATGTGATGCGCCAGCGTCGTGGCATAGGAGAGGTTCGGAAAGGCGCGCTCGCGCAGGTCGATGGGCACGAGGCGCTTCAGCAGCTCGCCCGCGCCCGCGCCCTCGACCGCGATGCCCGCCTGATCGTGGCTCATGTCCAGAATGGCGCCGCTCTCGGGGCCGGGCGCCAGCGGACAGTCCGCCCCGTCAGCGCCGATAATCCACCATTTCAGCGGCTCGACCCGGATCAGCAGCCGGTCGTCATGCCCGACCGCGACGCGCCCCGGGCGCGGCGCCTCGGCGCGGAAAGCAGCGGCGAGCTCGCCCTCGATCTCGTCGAAGGTGTCGGGCCAGCAGGCCACCTGCCAAACGCTGCCGGGCGGGACGGGCGACAGGCGGATGCCCGCCCGGGCCTCGGCCACATCCGCAGCAAAGGGGGAGGCGCGCTCAGCCATGCATCCGCTCTCCCTGCGCATCGAAGAAATGCTGCGAGACGACGCGCACGGACACGTACTGGTCGTCGACGGGGCTGGCGGCGACGATCGTCTTGCCTTCCCATTCCTCGAGCCCGCCCGCGACGAAGCCGAGAGCAATCCAACTGTTCAGCGTCGGGCTGTCGGCGACCGAGCTGACATGGCCGAGGCCTCGTCCGGTGCGCTCTCCCTCGCGCAGCAGCACCGAGCCCGCCTTGAAGCGTGCGCCCTGCACGACGGGGAGCAGGCCGACGAGCCGCGGCCGATCCTCGCGCACCATCTCCGGCCGGCCCGCCAGCACCCGGCCGACATAGTCCTTCTTGGTCGATGCCATCCCGCCGAGGCCGATATCGTGCACCGTGGTCCGCCCGTCGAGCTCGCGCGCCGTCACATGCCCCTTCTCGACGCGCAGGCAGTCGAGCGCCTCGAGGCCATAGGGCACGCCCCCCTCGGCCCGGACGCGGGTCATCAGCGTCCGCCACATCTCGGGCGCGAAGTCCGCAGGACACATCACCTCCCAGGCCATCTCGCCCGAGAAGGACAGCCGCGCCGACATCACCGGGATGGTGTCGCCCTGGCCGACGCGCATGTGCCCCTGGCGCACGCCCATAAAGGGGAAGGCCTCGTCGGAGAAATTGATGTCGAGACAGGCGCCGTCCAGCGCCGCCCGAGCGCGCGGCCCGGCGATCGCGACCCCGCCCCAGGCATCCGAGACCGAGGTGATGTGCACGCGCAGCTCGGGCCAGCGGGTCTGCAGCAGGTTCGCCAGATGCAGCATCACCGGCCCGGCATTTGCCGTCGTCGTGGTCATGAACCAGTCGGTTTCGGACAGCCGCCAGGTCGTGCCGTCATCGAAGACGACCCCGTCGTCGCGCAGCATCATCCCATAGCGCGCCTTGCCGACGGCCAGCTTGGCAAAGGCGTTCGAGTAGACGCGGTTCAGGAACTCGGCCGCATCCGGCCCCTGCACCATGATCTTGCCCAGCGTCGAGACGTCGACCATGCCGACCGTGTTGCGCACCGCGATCGTCTCGCGCCGCGCCGCCAGCGCCATGCTCTCGCCCGCCCGCGGATAGTACCAGGGGCGCCGCCAGAAACCGGCATCGACCCAGGCGGCGCCCAGCGCGTCGTGCTCGGCGCGCATCGGCGTGTGGCGCGTCGGGCGCCAGTGCCGGCCGCGCTCCGCGCCCGCCAGGGCGCCGATCGAGACGGGCGTATAGGGCGGGCGGAAGGTCGTGGTGCCCGTCTGCGGGATCGACCGCCGCGTCGCCTCGGCCATCAGCGCCAGGCCCACGACGTTTCCGAACTTGCCCTGGTCGGTCGCCATCCCAAGGGTCGTGTAGCGCTTGAGATGCTCGACCGCGACGAAGCCCTCCCGATGCGCCAGGCGGATGTCATCGGCGGTTACGTCGTGCTGCGGGTCGACGAAGGCCTTGAGGTGCCGGCCGGGGTCGCGCACCTCCCACAGCGGGCTGAGCGGCCGCTCCCAGCCAGGCTCGGCCCCCGGCAGCTTCTTGCGCCGCTTGCCGCGCAGCGCCTTTGCCGCGTCCCCGCCGGCCGCAGCACCGCCGGCGACCGCGGCCGCATCGGTGAACTGGCCGGCGGCCGCGCCGGCCAGCGCGACGGGCTCGGCCCCCGTGTCGTCGATCAGGAACGCCGAGAGCGCGTCGTCCCAGACCGGCCGCAGGCCGCGATGCGAGGCGAGATTGAGGACGGGGGTCCAGCCGCCCGAGACACCGACGAAATCGCAGCCGATACCGTCCTCGGCAACATAGCACTCGCCAACGCGTCGCCCGATGTCGAGCGCCCGCACGCCCCTGGACCCGCGGGCCTCGACCGGCACAGCCTCGGCGCGCAGCGTGACGCCCGCCGCCCGCGCCGCCGCGGCCGCCGCCTCGGGCAGCCGCTCGCGGCAGTCGATCAGCATCGTCTCGATGCCGGCCCGCGCCAGCAGCTCGGCCGCGCGATAGGCGCTATCGTTGTTGGTGGCGAGGATCGCGCGGCGGCCAGGCGCAACGGCGAACCGGCCGACATAGGTCGCGGCCGCCGAGGCCAGCATCACGCCCGGCCGGTCGTTGGCACCAAAGACAAAGGGGCGCTCGATCGCACCCGTGGCCAGCACGATTCGCCCCGCCCGCAGAATGCGAAAGCGCTCGCGCGGCAGGTGGCCGGGGTTCGCCGCGTGGTCGGTGACGCGCTCGAGCAGCCCCACGACGCCGTGGTCATAGAGCCCGAAGGCGGTGGTGCGCGTCCAGATCCGGACGCCCGCGGCTCCGAGCGCCGAAAGCCGGTCCTTCAACCAGGCATCCGCCGGTCCGCCATCGACCTCGGCCGTCAGCCCGGAAAGGATCGAGCCGCCGAGCTCGAAATCTTGCTCGGCCAGCACAACGTCCTGGCCCGCATCGGCCGCCGCCGAGGCCGCAGCCAGCCCCGCCGGCCCCGAGCCCACGACCAGCACGTCGCAATGGTCGTTGACGATCTCGTATTGGTCGGGGTCGGGCCGGTCGCTCGGCGTCCCCATGCCGGCGGCGCGGCGGATGAAGCGCTCGAAGAACATCCATTCGCGCGTGCCGCGCCCGGTCACGCCGAAAAAGGTCTTGTAGTAGAACCCCGCGCCAAAGAACCGGCCGAGCGAATTGTTAACCGCGCCCAGATCCCAGCGCACCGAGGGCCAGGCGTTCTGGCCCGAGACCTCGAGCCCCTCGTGGATCTCGGCCTGCGTCGCCTTGACGTTGGGGATGCGCGCCGCGCCCGAGCCCAGCGTCACCAGCGCGCCGCCTTCCTCGATGCCGGCCGACATGACGCCGCGCGGCCGGTGGTACTTGAACGACCGCCCCAGCACCCGCTCGCCATGTGCCATCAGCGCCGAGGCGACCGTGTCGCCGGGATGGCCGATGTGCCGCGTGCCGTCCCAGCTGAAGCTGACCGAGCGGCCCCGCTCGATCCGCCCGCCCTTCGGGAGCCGATAGCCGCTCATCGGGCGCGCACCGTCGCAGCCCAGCCGGGATGCGCCAGCCGCACCTCGCCGATGGCATGAGTCACCGTGTCCCGCTCGACGAGGAGAAAGGCGCCGCAGCCATGCAAATGGCGCCAGTATTCGCGATGCGCCCCGCGCGGGTTCTCGCGCAGGAACACGGCGGCGAACCAAGCCTCCTCCGACCCATCCAGCGCCGGGTAAATCACCGTTGCGTCGCCCTCATAGGTGAACTCGGCATGATCGCGCACGCCGCAGAACGGGCAGGGAATCCGGATCATGCCAGATCCTCCCGCGAAGCGCAGGGCACCACCCTCCCCGACCGTCCCCCACCAGGGGGGAGGGGGCGCCAGCCTGTGGACAGCGCCCGGAGAGGCGACCGACAGCTCAGCCGGAAAGCTCCCCTCAACCGTCGGGGGGAGGGGATGGGGATGGGGATGCGCGGCGGCGGGAGCGGAGGACATCCGCATCAATGGTGCTTCGGCACGGGGCCACCTCCCGTCTCGTCGATCAGGCGCCCCTGCCGGTAGCGGTCGAGCGTCAGCAGCCTGTTCGTCTCGTGCGGCTCGTCCTTGGCGATGGTGTGCGCATAGGCCCAGCCCGAGCCCGGGATCGCCTTGAAGCCGCCATAGCACCAGCCGGCATTCAGATAGAGCCCCGGCACCTCCGTCCTGGTGATGAAA
This sequence comes from uncultured Alphaproteobacteria bacterium, assembly GCA_963822985.1. Taxonomy (GTDB): domain Bacteria; phylum Pseudomonadota; class Alphaproteobacteria; order Rhodobacterales; family Rhodobacteraceae; genus Thermohalobaculum. The sequence goes on from CAWGJU010000014.1 coordinate 207,149, forward strand.
GGCGAGCCGTCCATCGACATGTCGACGACGCCCGCCCATTGGCGCAGCACGCGCAGGCGCCCCGCCAGCGGCAGGATGTTCATCGTGCAGCCCATCACGTCCTGGTAGACGGGCAAGTTTCCCTTCTGCGCGTACGAATTGTACATGTCGAGGTCGCCGCCGAACACCAGCCCGCCCTTGTCCGACTGGCTGATGTAATAGTGCCCGTGGCCATACCCGTAGACGATGACGTGGTCGACGATCGGCTTCAGCGGCTCGGAGACGAAGGCCTGCAGCTTGTGGCTCTCGATCGGCAGCCGGCCGAGCCCCGCCTTGCCCGCCAGCGTCGAGGTCGAGCCCGCCAGCGCCAGCGCCATCTTGTCGGCGCGGATCTCGCCGCGCGTGGTGTTGACGCCAGTGACCGCACCGCCCTCGTGGATGAAGTCGGTCACCTCGCACTGCTCGATGATGTCGACGCCCAGCGCGTCCGCCGCCCGCGCATAGCCCCAGTTCACCGCGTCGTGCCGCGCCGTGCCGGCGCGCGGCTGCACGAAGGCGCCCTCGATCGGATAGCGCGCGTCGTCAGAGTAGTTCAGCGTCGGGATTTCGCGCCGCAGCCGCTCGCGGCTCCACCACTCACCGTCGATGCCGTTGCAGCGCATGACGTTGTAGCGCCGCGCCAGCGCATCGCGATGGCTGGGCGAGAAGACCAAATTTACATGCGCCCGCTGGCTGAACATGACGTTGTAGTTCAGCTCGTGGCTGAGGTTCTCCCACAGCTTCAGCGAGTGCTCGTAGAGCTCGGTGTTGCCCGGCATCATGTAGTTCGAGCGCACGATGGTGGTGTTGCGCCCGGCATTGCCAAGGCCCAGCCAGCCGCGCTCGAGCACGGCCACGCGCCGCAGCCCATGGTTCTTGGCGAGATAATAGGCCGTCGACAGCCCATGCCCGCCGCCGCCGATGATGATCACGTCGTAACGGGGCTGGGGCCGGGCATCGCGCCAGGCTCGGCGCCAGCCGGTGTTGCCGCGCAGGCCCTCCCAGACGACCCTCAGCGCGCCATAGCCGCGCATGATCCTCTCCCCGAATCCCAAGCGAGCGATAATCGGATTTCGCGGGCGGGCAAAGGGCGTTCGCGACGCAGCATGCGGTTGCAGCGGCAGCCCCGCCCCGCATAGGGTGTGGCGCATGCCGACGCCCGTCATCCGCTCGATCGACCATCTCGTGCTGACCGTCGCCAGCATCCCGGCGACCTGCGAGTTCTACGCCCGCGCCCTCGGCTTCGGGGTGGAGACGTTCGGGCCCGAGGGGCGCACCGCGCTGACCTTCGGCAGCCAGAAGATCAATTTGCACGAGGTCGGCCGCGAGTTCACGCCCCGGGCGCGCGTCGCGACCGCCGGCTCGGGCGACTTCTGCCTTCTGTCAGAAACGCCGATCGACGAGGTCGCGGCACATCTGCGCGGGCTCGGCATCCCGATCGAGGAGGGGCCTGTCGCCAAGACCGGCGCCACCGGGCCGCTCACCTCGATCTATTTCCGCGACCCGGACGGCAACCTCGTCGAGGTCTCCAACCTGGCTTGACCCGCTTCGAAGAGCCGGCGGCGCGATCGCAGCGCGTCCAGTCGCGGCACCGGCGCAGCGGGGTCGCCCGGCATGCCTCACCCGCCACGTCGAACGTTGCGCATGATCTCGGGGTCGATCTCGGTCTCCGGACCGCCCTGGATCACGCTGATCTCGGCCGTCGTCTCGAAGATCACCGCCCGGACCTTGGCCAGGCTGCTCACGCCCGACGAGCGGAGCTTGGCCATCAGGTCGTCGCGCGTCATCTTCGACTTGTGCAGGTTCGCCTCGATGACCTGCCCCCGCTCGACCAGCAGGAGGGGCCTGTTGTCGACGGCGGATTCGAACAGGTCCGTGCGCACGCGAAGGACCGCGATGATCGCCTGCACGGCGAAAAGCCCGACCAGCGCCAGGACGCCGATCATCAACGGCGTGTTCTGGCCCGCGATCGTGGTGGCGATCACCGACCCGGTGGCGACCGTGATCGGGAAGTCGAAGGAGGATTGCTTCGAGAACGAGCGCAGCCCGTTCAGGCGCGTCAGCAGGATCACGACCGTCAGGATCACCACGCTCTCGAAGAGCACGTTGACGAGGTCGCCGAGATTGTCCGGCAGGATCGAGAGCATCGGGGTCTCTCCTTTGGCTGCTTGGCGGGGATCGGCCAATCCCCAACCGCGTCCCGACCGGCGCGGTTCCGCGCCCGCGCAAGCGAGAGGCTTGCCAGCGGCGCCACGGGTTTGTTGTCATTTCACAAGGATGACTGCACTCGCCCGCTCGAGCAGCGCAGGCCGCAAGAACGCCCTAGCTCTCGGGCGCGCTCGCGGCGGGCTGTTCAGTGTCTTGCCCCGGCGCCGGCGCCGGCGCATCCGGGGCCGTTGCGCTGGGCCTCGGCGGAGCCTCGGACGCGGGCGCCGCGTCCGCGGGAGGCACGTCGGGTTCTGGCACGCCCCTGACTGCCGGCTCGACCGGCGCCGGCACACCGTCGATCTGGAAGATTTCCTTGGCCGCCTCGCGCATTTCCCGGATGCGCGGCTCGCCGGCGTTTTCATCGATGCCATAGTCGAGATGCAGCGCCTGAACGGCGAGGATCAGTTTCTCGAAACGGCCATCGCCGCCGATTACCGCGGCTCGCACTTGGTTGGCGGCGCCGCCCTCCGCCTCTGATCGCTCCGTTTCTGACCGCGCCGTCTCTGTCCGCTCTGGCCGCCCGGGTGGCGCCTGCGGAAGCGGCCGCCGGCGGGCCCGCGGCGCTGGCGTGCGGCAAGGCAGCTGACGACGGCGGGCCGCCCGGAACGGCCGCGATTCGCGAAACGCCTTCGATTCCATTCATGCAGTCGCTCCCGGTCCTGCATCGCTCGCCGGTCTTCTACATCAGCACGCCATCATCACTCTTCTTGCAATCCACCCATTGTGAGCGAAAGGCTTGAGATCCGGTAAACTGCCGAGCCGGAGGCGCTGTCCGATTGACCTCCTGTTGCGCCGCAATATCTCCGGTTGGCGAAGGGGAGGCTGACATGCTCGATCAATGTCCTATGCAGAGACCGGGGCGCGGCCGGCTGGCCGAGGCGCCGGCAGACCATCCGCCGGTGCCGCCGGCGCGCATCGGCGTGCTGCTCGGCAATCTGGGCACGCCCGACGGGACCGACTACTGGTCGATGCGACGCTATCTCGACGAGTTCCTGTCCGACCGGCGGGTCATCGAGTGGTCGCCCTGGCTGTGGCAGCCGATCCTGAAGCTGATCGTACTGTCGCGCCGGCCGTTCAGCTCGGGCGAGAACTATCGCGGCATCTGGAACGACGAGCTCGACGAGAGCCCGCTGCTGACGATCACCCGCGGCCAAGCGGCAAAGCTGCGCGCCCGCCTGGCCGCACAGGTACGGGCAGAGCGTGCTGGTCGATTTCTGCATGCGGTATGGCAACCCGTCGACCGAAAGCGTGATCCGCCGCATGCAGGCGCAGGGCTGCGAGCGCATCCTGTTCTTCCCGCTCTACCCGCAATACGCGGCGGCCACGACCGGCACCGCCAACGACCACGCCTTCCGCGCGCTGATGAAGCTGCGCTGGCAGCCCGCGGTCCGCACGGTGCCGGCCTATTACGACGAGCCGGCCTATGCGGACGCGCTCGCCCAATCGATCGAGCGCGCCTATGCCGGGCTGCCCGAGCGCCCGACGGCGGTCGTCGCCTCGTATCACGGGCTGCCGCAGAGCTATTTCCGCAAGGGCGACCCCTATCACTGCCAGTGCCAGAAGACCTCGCGTCTTCTGGCCGAGCGGCTGGGCTGGGCCCGGTCCGAGATCCACACCACCTTCCAATCGCGCTTTGGCCCGGAGGAATGGCTGCAGCCCTACACGGTCGAGTACGTGGCCGAGCTCGCCCGGCAGGGTCATAAGCGCATCGCCGTTCTGGCACCGGGCTTCGCCGCCGACTGCGTCGAGACGCTGGAGGAGATCAACGGCGAGATCCGCGAGGCCTTCGAGCACGCGGGCGGCGAGCACTTCCACTACATCCCCTGCCTGAACGCGGACGAGGCGCATATCGACATGATCGAGCGGATCGTCCTGCGCGAGACGCAAGGCTGGCTCGAAGGCACCGCGTTCGAGACCGAGGCGATGCGGACAGCCGCCGAATAGCTTTCGGCTTGGTAGGTATCGGCGGCGGGGGCTGACAGCGCCGCCGCGCCGCGCCATAAGACGCGCATGGAAAAGAGTCTCAGCGTGCGTCTGTGGCGCGGGCGCGGGCGCGAAACGGGCGAGTTCCGCACCTATGACGTGCCGGCGCGCGAGAACCAGACGGTGCTCGACGTGGTGACCGAGGTGCAGCGCCGGCACGCGCCGGACCTGGCGTATCGGTTCGCCTGCCGGGTCGGGGTCTGCGGCTCTTGCGCCATGACGGTGAACGGCGTGCCGCGCTGGACCTGCCGGACGCATGTCTCGAAGGTCGCGGCCGACGGCGCGCTGACGGTCGAGCCTTTGCGCAACCTGCCCCGGATCAAGGATCTGGTCGCCGACCTGACGCCCTTCTTCGACAAGTGGCAGGCGGCCGGCGGCCGCTTCGAGGGCACGGCGACGCGGGCCGAGCCGATGGCGGCGGTGGCGCCCGCGTCGCGCGCCCGCCGCAATGCCGACCGCGGCATCGAGTGCATCAACTGCGCCGTCTGCTATTCCGCCTGCGACGTCGTCGCCTGGAACGAGGAGTATCTGGGCCCCGCCGCACTGCTGCGCGCCTGGACGCTGGTCAACGACCAGCGCCATGCCGACCGGCGGGCGACGCTCGACCGTGCATCGGGCGCGGGCGGCTGCGGCACCTGCCACAGCCAGGGCAACTGCGTGCGGCACTGCCCCGTCGGCCTCGCCCCGGCCGAGGGCGTGGCGGGCCTCAAGCGCCTGTCGCTCGCCCGGATGTTCGGCCTCGACGGCCTCGGCGCAGCTCCCTCCGCCACCAGGGGAGAGGGGAGCGCGCGTGACGCCGCCTGAGCCATGGAACGCCGGCTGTTCCTGTTGCAGCGGTTGTCGGCTCTGGTGCTGGCGCCGCTCGTGCTCGTTCACCTTGGCATCGTGATCTACGCGATCCGTGGCGGGCTGTCGGCGCAGGAGATCCTCGGCCGCACCCAAGGCGCCTCCGGCTGGGCAGCGTTCTACGCGATCTTCGTCGTGGCGGCCTCGATCCACGCGCCGATCGGACTGCGCAACGTGCTGCTCGAGTGGACCCCGCTGCCCCGCGGCGCGGTCGGTGTCGCCTGTTCACTTGCCGGCCTCGCGCTGCTCGCGCTCGGGCTGCGCGCGGTCTGGATCGTCACATGAGGGTCCGCCGGCACCGCAACCATCCAGGCTATTGGGCCTTTCTCGGCCACCGACTCTCCGGGTTGGCGCTGGCGCTGTTTCTGCCCTTCCATTTCCTGGCGCTCGCCACCGTGCTGCGCGCCGCGCGCTTCGATGCGCTGATCGTCTGGACCGAGCACCCGTTGGTGCGCGTTGCCGAATGGGGCCTTGTCGTCGCCCTGGCGCTCCATCTCGGCTTTGGCCTGCGGCTGCTCGCTATCGAACTCGGCCCGTGGAGTGACCGGGATCCTGCGCGGGCGAGTTGGATCATCCCCTCGGTGGTGCTGTCGGCGCTGGCCGGCACGGCCTTCCTTTTGGGAGCGCTCGGCTGATGCGGGCCGAGCGGCACGACACCGACATCCTGATCCTCGGCTCCGGTGGCGCCGGTCTGTTCGCCGCGCTGCACGCGCTGCAGGCGAACCCCGACCTCGACGTTACCCTGGCCGTGAAGGGTCTGATCGGAAAATGCGGCTGCACACGAATGGTGCAGGGCGGCTACAATGTCGCGCTCAGCCCCGGTGATTCGATCGAGCGCCACTTCATGGACACGATCGCCGGCGGCAAGTGGCTGCCGCGCCAGGATCTCGCCTGGGTGCTGGTCACCAAGGCCGTCGAGCGCATCCGCGAGCTGGAAAACGAGGTCGGCTGCTTCTTCGACCGCAACCCGGACGGCAGCCTGCACCAGAAGGCCTTCGCCGGGCAGAGCTTCGACCGCACCGTGCACAAGGGCGACCTGACCGGCATCGAGATCATCAACCGGCTGATGGAGCAGGTGATGGCCCGCCCGGTGCGCCGGCTGGAGGAGCACCGCGCCATCGAGCTGATCCCCGCGGCCGATGGCTCGGGCCTGGCCGGCGTCCTGCTGATCGACATGCGCACCGGCGGCTATCGGCTGGTACGCGCCCGCGCCGTGCTGATGGCGACGGGTGCTGGGCCGACGATGTACCTCTACCACACACCCTCGGGCGACAAGGCGTGCGACGGGCTCGCCATGGCACTCCGTCGCAGGCTGGCCTTGCGCGACATGGAGATGGTGCAGTTCCACCCGACCGGCCTGCTCGGCGGCCCCGACACGCGCATGACCGGCACCGTTCTCGAGGAGGGCTTGCGCGGCGCCGGCGGCCACTTGCTGAACGGTGCGCGCGAGCGCTTCATGCTGGCCTATGACCCGGCCGGCGAGCGCGCCACCCGCGACGTCGTCAGCCGCGGCATCTATGCCGAGATGCGTGCCGGGCGCACGACGCCGATGGGTGGCGTCTACATCTCGATGGCGCATTTGGGCCCTGAGAACGTGGCCCGGCGCTTTCCCGGTATGGTCAAGCGCTGCGCCGATTGCGGCTTCGACCTCGCCGGCGGGCTCGTCGAAGTGGTGCCGACGGCGCACTACATGATGGGCGGCGTCGAGGTCGAGGTCGACTGCACGACCGCGCTGCCCGGCCTCTTCATTGCCGGCGAGGATGCGGGCGGCGTGCACGGCGCCAACCGTCTCGGCGGCAACGGGGTGGCGAACTCGACCGTCTTCGGCGGAATCGCGGGCGAGGAGATGGCCCGGTTCGTCCGCGGCCGCGCGCTGCCCGAGCCTGACCAGGGCGCGGTCGACGAGGGCATTGCCCGCGCCGAGGCGCCCTTCGCGCAGCCCTCCGGTGACCTGCACGGGTTGCGCGACCGGCTGGCGCGGATGATGTGGGACAAGGTCGGCATCCTGCGCGACCGCGCCGGCCTGGGCGAGGCGCTGGCCGACATCGCCGGCTTTCGCGAGGAGCTCGGGCGAACGGGCCTCGCCGATGGCGACCGCGCCTTCAATCTGACCTGGCACGACTGGATGAACCTGAACAGCCTGATCGATGTCTCGGAGGTCATCGCCAGGGCGGCGCTCGCCCGCGAGGACAGCCGCGGCGCGCACTTCCGCGAGGACTTCCCCCAGACAGGCGATCTCGCCACCAGCGCCTACACCCGGGTCCACCGGTCTGCGGAAGGCCTGGCCGTGGGCTCGGTGCCCGTCGCCTTCGACATCGTCCGCCCGGGCGAGAGCCTGATCGACGGCGCCGTCGGCGCGCCCATCGCCGCGGCGTGACTTCGGGCGCTTGACGCCGGCCGATCGCGTGCCCAGCGTCGCTCCGCTGCGATGTGAAGGATTCCCTGATGACGGACCTCGTGCCGGTCTTCGACGGCCACAACGACACGTTGCTGAAGCTCGAGCTGCGTGCCCGGCGCGGCCAGCCCCATGACTTCGCAGCGGGCGCGGAGGGGCTGGACATCGACTTGCAGCGGGCGCGGCGCGGCGGGTTTGCCGGCGGGTTCTTCGCCATGTTCACGCCCGCCCGAATCGAGGGCGGGGACGATTTCAACCCCGGCGACCCGGCGAACTTCGCCGCCGTGCCACAGGAGCGCGCGATCGGCTTCACGCTGGCCATGTTCGCCCGGATGCGCCGGCTCGCCCGCGAGCTGCCGGCCGACCTGGCGATCTGCGCCGACGCCGCCGCCATTCGCCGCGCCATAGAACAAGGACGCATCGCTGTCCTGCCGCATATCGAAGGCGCCGAGTGCATCGACACGGATCTCGACGCGCTCGAGGTGCTGCACGCCGCCGGCTTGCGCTCGCTCGGCCTCGTCTGGTCCCGGCCGAACGCCTTCGGTCACGGCGCGCCGATGCTGGCCCAGCCGCAGCTCGACCCGGGCGTGGGGCTCACCGATGCCGGCCGCCGCGCTCGTCGTCGAATGCGAGCGCCTGGGCATCATGGTCGATCTCTCGCACCTGACCGAGGCGGGGTTCTGGGACGTCCAGCGCATGGCCACGCGCCCGCTGATCGCGACGCACTCGAACGCCCACGCGATCAGCCCCAGCGCTCGCAACCTGACCGACAGGCAGCTTGCGGCCGTCGCCGAATTGGGCGGCGTTGTCGGGCTGAACTTCCACGTGGGCTTTCTGCGCGAGGACTGCCGCGACGACGCCGACACGCCGATGACCGTGCTGCTGCGCCATCTCGATCACCTGCTCGGGATCTTGGGCGAGCGTGGCGTGGCCCTCGGCTCGGACTTCGACGGCTGCAAGCTGCCGGCCGAGATCGGCGATGTGACGGGCCTGCCGCGCTTGGTCGCCGCCATGCGCCAGGCGGGCTATGGCGAGGCGCTGATCGCCCGGATCTGCCGCGAGAACTGGGTCGGCGCCCTTGAGCGCGCCGGCAGGGAGAGCTGACGCCGGGGTCAGCGGCTCTGGAGCAAGCCCAGCGCGTGCTGAGTCACGCCATAGGTGCGCAGCGACTGCAGGATGATCCGCGGCGACGCCCAGCGGTATTCGGCGATCTCGGCGCTCGGGCGAACGGTCGTGTCGCTCACCTTGGTCGCGAAGATCTGCGCGGTGTCGCGGTTGCCAAACCTGTCGGTGAAATACTCGCCCAGATGGCTCAGCGCGCCGATCTCGAGCGCCAGCTCCTCGCGGATCTCGCGGCGCGCCGCCGCTTCGGGCGATTCGGCGCGCGCGCGATAGCCGCCACCGGGCACGTGCCAGACATCGCGATCGCCATAGCTGTGGCGCACGACGAGGACGTCGCCCGAGCGCTCGTCCTGGATGACGACCTTCACCCCGGTCGTCTCCGGGCGGAAAATACGGAAGTAGACCTGTCGCGCCGGGGCGAGCACATGCCTGTAGGCGAGCCGGATCACGCCTCGGCGGTGCGGCCGGGCCCGGCGGGCAAGGGGCGGCTCCGCCCCTCGTCGTCGATGGCGACGAAGGTGAAGACGGCCTGCGTCACCTTGATGCGCCTGTCCTCGGGGACGCGCGTCACCCAGACCTCGACGCCAATCCGCATTGAGGTGCGTCCCTCGCGCTCCATCCGGGCGTGGATGGCGACGACGTCGCCGATCTTGACCGGTTTGTGGAACTGCATGGCGTCGGCGGCGACGGTGGCCACCCGGCCCATGGCGCGCCGGCGCGCCAGGACCGAGGCGCCAAGGTCCATCTGGCTCATCAGCCAGCCGCCGAAGATGTCGCCATTGGCATTAGAATCGGCCGGCAGCGGCACCGTCTGCAGCGTGATCTCGCCGGTGGGCGTCGTGCTCATCGGCACCGCTTCCCCAACCCTCCCCAGCAAGAGGCAAGGGGGCAGGCCGCGCCGGACCGGCAAAGTCGCGTCCCCACGCTCAATGCCCGTCCGCCCCCTCGGCCAACACGAAGCGCTTGTCGCAATAGCCGCAGTCGACGAAGCCCTCCTCGGGGATCTCCATCCAGACGCGGGGGTGGCCGAGGGCCCCCTCGCCGCCGTCGCACCAGACGTGCCGCTTGGTCACGACCTCGACCTCGGGCGGCTCGACCGGCGACCGGCCGGTCGGCGGGACATCCACCTCGGAGCCTTCGCGTTCTTTCCTCAAACTCGCTCTCCCATCCCGCGACGCCGCGGCATCATAACGGCAGGGCCCGGCCGAGCAAGCGCGTGGGGCTCGGCTCTTTGGGCCTGCCTGGCACCGAGGTGCTGGGCGAGCGTCACCCGTGTCGGACCTGGCTCGCTCTGCTCTCGGCGCGAGTCGGCAAGCGGGTCGAGGGTGCGGAGCAAGTCTGCGATATCAATGTCATAGCGACCCTTGCATGCGTGCAAGGTCGTCCTTTGCACGTTTCGCCGGCAGGATAAGACCCGGCTTCTTCGCCGCGTCGACGCGCCGGAGGTCGTATGAACCGACCGGCTGGAGCGGCTTTCAGGCGCCCACAATCGGCAATCGCGCGGATGTCCACAGGTGGACGCTTTGCACCAATCAGCAGAATTCCCCGTGATTCTCGACGATGCGGCAGGCCCGGTTGGCCGAAAGCCGCCTTAGCGAGCCGGGCCCCGCAACGCTCGAGTGACCGCGGCCTGCAACTCGGGCAGCACGTCGGCCTCGAACCAGGGGTTCGTCTTCAACCATGAATTGTTCCGCCAGGAGGGATGCGGCAGGAGGAAGGTCGAGGGCGCGTGGCTGCGCCATTGCTCGACCGCGGCGGTGACGGATCCGCGCAAACCCAGATGCCGCCTGATGGCATGGCCGCCGACGATCAGCCGCAAATCCCAGCGCTCGATTTCGTCCAAGCAGTGACGGTGCCAGGTCTCCCAGCAGATTGCGGGCGGCGGCAGATCCGCGCCCGAGCCGTCGTAGCCCGGAAAGCAAAACGACGTCGGCAGCACCGAGATGATCGCGCGATCGTAGAACGTCGGCCTATCGATGCCCATCCACGCGCGGAGCCGGTCGCCCGAACGGTCCCAGAACGGCATGCCGCGTTCGTGCACCTGAAGGCCGGGCGCCTGGCTCGCGATGAGGATCTTCGGCCGCCGCCTGAACCAAACAACGGGCCGGGGCGCGTGCGAGGTCCTGGTGGCGCCGAACCGTGCGGCGCAGAGGGTGCATCGTTCAATCCGGGCGGCAAGATCCGGGCCGGGATGCTCGTCGTACATGCTTCGGTCGCTCTCGCGGTGAGCCCCGAACGCTGCGGCGGTCCGCAGTCGGGTCTCCGGCCGAGATAGCCAGCCCGCCGACGAGTTGCCATTGGAAAAGATGCACCGAGAGGCGTTCGCGCAGCCCTGCCCCAGCCTGGCCGCCGACGCCCGCTCACGGCTGTCAGCGGCTGGAGGGGCCGCGCCTTGACAGGCCCAGCTGGTGCCTTTCGGCGCCTCAGCGCTTTGCGACGCTGGTCCTGAGCGCCGGCGCTTCCTCGTCTCGCCAAAGCCTCGCTGCTTGCGGCGACTGCGCGGCATCATCGCGATCGGGCTCCTGCCGGTCCGGCGTCGGCTCCGCCACGACCGACAGGCGGTCGATCAGAAGGCCGATCAGGCATGCCAGGATCGCGGCGGCGATCAGCCCGGCCAGCAGGATCACGAGCCGGCTCGGTCCGCTCGCCGGCGCCTGATCCGACGGCACGTCGATGATCCTGAGCCGAAGCTCCTCGTCGGCAAGGCGCATCACGTTGCGATCGCTCGCGGCCTGCGAGTAAGTCTGGTATGCTAAGCCCGCGAGATCGACACGGCGGAACGCCTCCGCAAAGAGCTTCTCGGCGTCCAGGACCTGCTCGAGCCTCTTGCGATCCGCGTCGAGCGAGGCCTCGATCTGTGCGCGCTGTTCACCGAGCGCCTGCTCCGCGGCTTGGATCTGCGCGTCGAGCGCGCGGACGTTCGGACTGTCGGGCGTGAATTGCGCGACGGCGCCGGCGCGCTCGATGCGCAGCTCGTTCAGCTGGCGGCGCAGCGCCGCGATCTCGGCACCGGGACCGTCATTGCCGTCGACGGCCAGGCCGGCAGGCTCGCCCTGCGCCGCTCCGCCCAGCAGGGGCGCGAGCTTCTCGATTTGCTCGCTCAGCGCCTTGCGCTCCTCGGCGGGGTCGACGATGTCGGTATCCCTGCGCAGCTCGCGCAGCCGGGTCTGCGCTTGGTCGAGCTCCAGGCGGGCACGCTCGGCCTGGTCGGACAGCACCGTCTGCTCGGCCGTCTGCGCGTTCAGGGCGTTCACCCGCTCGACATATATGTCGAGGAGGCGCCGCAGCACCGCTGGGGGCACCGAGGGGTTGCTCCAGCTGAACGAGACCTCGATGACCTGCGATTGCCGGACGGGGTAGATCGACAGCCGGCTTTGCAACTCGGAAACGAGCGCGCTCCTTGGCGACTGCGGCTCGACGAGTTGGGCTCGGATGAGCAGCTGACGGGTCCAGGCCTTGAGATCGTCGACGATCTCGAGCCCTCGGCGCAAGACGGGGCTGGACGGCGGCGCGCTCTGGAAGGCCCGCGGCCCGAGCTCGTCGACCAATTGCTCGAGCAGATCGCGCGACGCGAAGATCTCGGACAGGGTGGTCACCGCCTCGACGGTCTGCACCATCGCGCCCGCAGGCGGAACCTCGGCCCGCGAGACCGAGATAGGACGCCCGCCCAGGTTGAGCAGGAGCTTGGCGTGAGCCACGTAGCTCGGCGGCTTCAGATACGCCCCTGCCAGGACCCCGAGGCCAAGCAGCACAAAAAGCGCCGTGATCAGCCAGCGGCGCCGCCTCAATGCTCGGAACAGCTCGAACGTCACACTCATATCCTTCGCCTTCGGCCGATGCGTCTCCCATGGGAGCGCACGATCGCGCGGCACAGCACCATCCCGCGCGGCCCCCGACGAATTCGAGAGAGACGCGCCGGGGTTGGCATCCGCTGCCCCGACATCGTGCTCGGTCCGCCCGCTGACGATCCGCGGCGCTCCACTCAGCCTCGCGCGTCGCCGCCGGTAGCCCAAACGATCAAAGAAGTCTATCATGCAGCAAGTCTTTCAAAAGTCTTTCGTTCTGGCTCGCGGCCAAACCGCGCGCGCGCTTTGGTGCGCCCTTTCAAGCACATCCCTAGCAGGAGAGGGCCGCGCCCTCATCTTTTCGGCGAGCGCGGTCAAAGCAATTTCGCCTCCGAGATGTGCCACAGTCAAATAGAAGTTGTTCACGACATCATCGCCTCCACCCAAGGATGTCGAGTGACCGATGACGCTCTTGACACCGACACCGCCCTGAATTCCAATGTATTAAGTTGGTCGCAGATTCGTTGAAAGTCCTTTGAGACGGTCTGCAACTGAAGGTTGTGCGGGCGATTATTAGTACAAGTGTGGTGGGCCGGGGGTTATGGACTCATCTGTAAAGGCGTTGCGCCGGTCATTGGCTGTCGATTCAGTCATCATAGCATTGATCTTTTGCCTCATGATCTGGGCGACATCGATGTCGGTCGAAGCCGGCAAGGATGTGGCCATCGCGATGATGGCGCCTGGCGGCATCATCCTCGTCGGGTTCGCGACCGGACTTTACGGCGGACGGCTGACCTCGAACGCCCAGCTTCTCGGTCGCGGATCTCTCGCCGTTGCGCTCTGCTTCGCTGTCGGGATCCTCGGGGCAATGTTTCTCGATGTCAGCCACGACGTGCGGCAGGGTCTGCTTATCGGGGCCCCGCTGAGCGGCGCGATCATGATCGCCGTTCGTGCCGTTCGAAGGTCGCTGTCGGCGTCGGCCGAATTCGGCCGCCAGCTGTTCGTCATCGCGCCGGAGGGGATGCGGCGCTACATACGACAGCAGTGCCACGGGGCGGCAAACCGCGTCTTCGTTGTCGGGGAAGCCGTCACGGACGCGAACGGTAAGATCAGCGCAGCGGACGTGGCGCGCCTGGAGGATTTCGTTGCCAAGGCCGATGCGAACCGGACGGTCGTCGTGTCGAGCGGCGTCTTGGCCGACCAGAGGCTCTCGGAGCCTCTGTTCCGCTGTGTCGACGCAGGCGGGCGGGTGGAGACGGTGGCCGACTTCCTCGCCGAGAATTTCGGCAGGCTACCGAATGACGAAACAGAAAGCCTGCAGCGGCTTTTGGTCAGCAGCACCAAACCACACCCGCTCGACCGCGCGCTCGAGCGCAGCATCGACATCGCCCTCGTGGTCTGCCTGTTGGTGCTCACCGCCCCGGCGATGACACTGATCGCGCTCGCGATCAGGCTCCAGGACGGCGGTCCCGTGCTTTACCGGCAGACGCGGGTCGGCCTCAACGGACGGCCATTCACCGTGCTGAAGTTTCGCAGCATGCGCATAGACGCCGAGGCATGCGGCGCCGCGCAGTGGGCGCAAAAGAACGACGCGCGCGCCACGCCGTTCGGCGCCTTCCTGCGGGCGCACCGGCTGGATGAACTGCCCCAGCTCTTCAATGTCCTGCGCAGCGAGATGAGCATCGTCGGACCTCGGCCGGAGCGACCGGAGATCGTCGAGACACTTCGCCGCGAGATCTCTCTCTACGACCACCGACACCGCGTGCGACCCGGCCTGACCGGCTGGGCACAGATCAACTTTCCCTACGGGGCCAGTGTCGAGGATGCGGCCGAAAAGACCCGATACGACCTTTATTACGTTCAGAACCGCAGCCCCATGCTCAACCTGCTGATCCTGCTGCAGACGATGCGCGTGGTGATCTTTGCGGAAGGATCGCACTGAGCCTTTCCTGTCACGGATACTGGCCCGGAAAAATGCTTCTCCGACCGAAGCCGGCGGCGAGACCGCGCGGCGCGCCGAGCGATCTCGCCGCCGCGCTATTGATCATCCGCTCTGTCGATGACGAGAAGGCAGCCGCACAGGAAGCCGATCAGCAGCAGCGTCCCGAAGTAGAACGTATACGCGGTCACGAACGCGCCATTCAGGGCGTAGATGACGATGCTGACGGCAACCGCGGTCGCCAGATCGCGCGAGCGGGGGTCACGCGCGTGGAGCGAGAGGCGGACGCCGACGAAGAGCATCACCACGATCGCGGCGAAGCCGAAGAGGACCCCGATGACGCCCGTCTCCGCTGCGAGCTGCAGATAGGTGTTCTCGGCGACGCGGATTATCTCGACCCGGTCTGGTCCGAACTCGTGGAACGGGCCGATGTGGTGCGCGCGCGCCGCGTCGAGATAATATTGCGGGAAGTTCCCGATGCCGATGCCCCGCAACGGGTGCTCGGAAAAGAGGGCGAGCGCAGTCTCCCACAGCTTGAAGCGCAAGGTCATGTTGTCGACGTCGTTGATCCGGCCCGAGATGCCGGCGCCGATGAACGGCCAGACGGCGAGGAGAACGAGCGCGACGCCGACGGCGGCGGCGGCGAGCCAAGGCCTCAGCTGGCGATAGACGACACCCATCAGCACGCAGCCGAAAACCAAGGCGAGCAAGGGTCCGCGCGAGAAGGTCAGCGCCACCCCGATCGCCAGGACAAGGGCGACCGCCCCGTAGACCAGGCGCTCCCGCGCGCCGTCGGCAACGGCCATGCGGATGGCCGCGAAGGGGAAGATCATTCCCATCACCATCGCGAACTCGAGCGGGTTGCCGTACACGCTGAAGCAGCGATAGGCGATGTCGCCGAGAACGTCGCTGGTGAAATAGCGGGCCTCGACATCGGAGCTGTACATGTCGAGCAGCGGATTGTGCCCGAGGGCATATTCGACGACCGCATAGGCCGAGGCCGCGACGCCACCGGCCATGAGGAACTTGGTCAGGCGCTCGAGATCCCGCGGCCCGCGACAGGCAGCGACAATGACGGCGAGCGCCGCCGCGGGAAGCACGAAGATCTTGGTCCACATGGCGAGCGCTTCGGCTCCTGTCCGCGGGTCGATCAGCGAGCTCGCGGTGACAAGGGCGAATGCGGCGAAGGCCAGCACAATCCGCCGTCCTCCGGGGGCCAGCGGCTTGGGCAGCGGAGCCCGCGCGACATAGGCCAGCGCTGCGGCCGCGACGAGCGCCAGCAAGAGCGTGGTCGAGATCGGCGGGGCGTAGAACCCGCCCGGCATCGGCGCTCGAACGTAAGCCGGAAGGGCCACATGAGCGAAGAGGAAGATGCCGAGGGCAATCACGGGGGCCTCGACGGCCACCAGCAGGAATCCGAGCCCAAGCAGCACCATCGCCAGCCCCGGCTGAACGACCAGAAGCAATCCCCCGAGCGGCATGGCGAGCACCAGCGACAGCAGGAGCGTGGCTCGGCCGACGCGGCGCCTCTCGGTCAGCGCGGACACGTCGAGCCCTCCCGCCGACAGGACGCGTATCGCCTTGGGGACCTCGCCGCCTGGCATTCGTCTCGCCGTGTACCGCGCCGGAGAGCAAACTCCGCCGCCGGCAGAACAAGCCAATCAGAACAAAAGAACGCAACGTTCAACATCGGGCCCACAAGATGGCGAAGGGTCACTATGCTCATCGAAGATACGGGCATTTCTCACACCAGACCAGCGACAACTCGCGCGCCGGCCGAGGCTCCGGTCGGCGGCGCCGGCGGATCGAGGAGCTGCGCGCGCATGCGGAAATCCAGCCTTGCACCTTCGCGCCCGCCCCACTCTTGCGAATGTCGCCGCAGGCGACGCCTTGAAAATGCCGTCATTGGCCCAACGAATTGTTTAATTTCGCGCGGCAACATCTCTGGGCATGCCGTCGATGCCGGCGGCCTCTTCGTGCGGAAAGGTTGTCGAATCTTGTGCTCCCGCGTAGCGATGCGATTGGTACCGGACAGCGTGCGACCATGGGGGGCCGAAAGGTGAGTCGTCTCGCATGGCTGTTGGCCGTCTCGACGGTAAGTGGAGTGGTGCCTCCTTGCCTCTCCGAGGAGCTCGCCGCCGGTACCGAGCCGCTGGTCGGCGTTGCTGGCGTTCCTTACGACCTTGGTGCCACGCGCGACTATGACCAGATTTTCGGAACGCTCGCCGGTCGCGGAATCGACCTGTTCTTTCCGACCTTTCAGTACGAAGAGGCACCCCAGACACGTTCCCTGGGGTTTGAAAGCGATTTCGTCCCGCCTTGTCGATGGGACGATCCGGCCTTCCTGGCGCTCCGCAACAGTGGCGTCAGGCTGATCGTTCCAGCCAGCCTGCTCTACGATCCCGGGCAGCCGCTTCCGCCGATCGAGAGCGATCCCCTCGCCGCGCTGGTCGCCTGCGCCGGCGACGGCACGCTCTTCGGTGTGCTTTCCTATGACGAGCCCGCGCATAACGGCATAGCGCCCGCCGCCACGCAGGCGCTCTATGACCGGATCAAGACCGTCGCCCCGGACGCCCCGGTCCTGATGGTGCATGCGCCCCTGCGCGTGCCCCTCGACGCGCCGAGCGAAGACCCGGCCGGCCTCGAATACCTGGCGAAGGTGCAAGAGCACAGCCGCGCCGCCGACATCGTCGGGTTCGACACCTATCCCATCCCGGAATCGATGGCGCGGGTCGGGGCGCCGGATGCGGGGAACCGGATCCTCGGCCCGGAGACGGTGGTCGGAGCCTATCTCGACTTCATCGCAGAGGCCGCTCCCGGCAAATCGTATCTCGCCGTGCTGCAGAACTTCTCGCCCGCCGATCAGTACGCGCCCGAAGCGCTGGCGCGCATTCCGCAAGAGCTTCGGTCGCGCGCACGCCCACCTTCGAGAGCCGAGCTCGACGCCATGCTGCACCAGGCCGTCGGAAACGGTGCCGGCCTGGTCATTTGGTACGGCGGCGGCTTCACCAAGTCCGAGGACGCGCCGCAGTGGCGCGACACGTTGGATGTCTCGGCACAGCTGGAGGCTAACCCTATGAGAACAGCGAAGGCAGCCTCCGCCGCATCGGCGGCAATGGCGCTGGCAGCCGGGCTCGCGGGCGCGACCCCGGCTGAACAGGCCTATCGGCTGGCGGAAGGCGACGAGATCCGGATCGTCATACCGGGCGCGCCGGATTTCGCCGGCGTCTATAGGCTCGGCGCCGCGGGGCAGATCGCACTTCCGCTCGAACACGGCGTCCAGCTCCACGGCATGACGCTCGACGAGGCCACGGCCGCCATCAAGCAGGCGCTGTCCAGCGCGATCCAGCACCCGGTGATCGGCGTAGAGATCGCCGAACGCCGGCCCTTCTACATCATGGGCGACGTCGCCGAATCGGGCGCCTACCCGGCGCAGGCCGGCCTGACGCTGGGCAAGGCGCTGGCGATCGCCGGCGGCGCACGACGCAAGCTCGGCGACGAACTGCAGGCGACCGTGGTCTCGGTGCGCGCGAACGAGGAGTTCGCCGGTTCGCTGTTCGAACTCGCCGCCGCGCGCATCCGGGCGGCGCGGATCGAGGCGACGCTCCAAGGACAAATGGAATTCGACGCCCCTGCCCCGCCGGCGGGGCTCGCGAAGGACAAGATCGCGGCCGTGCAGGAACGCGAACGGGCGATCCAGCAAGCCTCGATGGAGGCGTTCGACAGCCGGATGGAGCTGCTGCAGCGCCTGCTGCAGACGCGGCTCGATGAAATGGCGGCGCTCGAAGCGAGGCTCGAGACGATCGCCGAGCACGCCCGGCGGCTCGACGAGGACATCGCCGAGGTCGAGGATCTGCGGGCGCGGGGGCTGTCGACGATGGACCGGCTGCAGTCCCTGACCCGGGAGAAGGACCGCACGCAAAGCGACGTGCTGCAGACGAGCGTCATGCTGAACCAGGCCCGCGAGGAGCAGGTGCAGATCGAGATCCAGCTGGACGAGGCGCCCAGCGAACGGCGCATCGATCTGTTGAACGGGCTGTCGGAGGCACAGCAGCGGATCCGGCAGCTCGAGGGCAGCGTGGCCGCATCGGCGCAGCTGCTCGACGCGAGCGCTATGAGTGCCGTCACGCCCGACGTGGTCCATGTGACCTTCACGATCACGCGCGGTGACCAGCTGCTCGAGAGTGTCGCCGACCTCAACGCGCCGGTACAGGCCGGCGACCTGATCGAGGTCAGGCGAACGGTGGCGGCCGCGCTGCTCGGCCAGTAGCGCCAAGCGGCGGCGGGATGAGAGAGGCGAGATGACGATGCCAGCTGGCCCCATGGGCGCCATGTCCATCGATGTCGAGGAGGCGTTCCACGCCGCCGCGCTCTCGTCCGTCGCGCCGCGCGCGTCCTGGGACGGCATGGAAAGTCGGGTGGTGAGCACGACCGATCGGATCCTCGCGCTGCTGGAGGCGGCAGGGGCGCAGGCGACCTTCTTCGTCCTCGGCTGCATCGCGGCGCGTTTCCCGAGATTGGTTCGACAGATGGCCGAGGCCGGTCACGAGGTGGCGAGCCATGGCTGGGCGCATTACCGCGTCGGCGAGCAGACGCCCGAAAGCTTTCGCGACGACGTCGCCCGCGCCAAGGCCGCGCTGGAGGATGCCGCCGGGGTTGCGGTGGCGGGCTATCGGGCAGCGAACTTCTCCGTCGATGCGCATACCTGGTGGGCCTACGAGGCGCTCGCCGAGACGGGGCATCGCTATAGCTCGAGCGTGAACCCGGTCCGTCACGACCATTACGGGCTGCCCGATGCACCGCGGCAGCCGTTCATGACCGATGCCGGAATCGTTGAGCTTCCCATGACGGCGCTCGAGGGACTGGGGCGTCGCTGGCCCGTCTCCGGCGGCGGCTGGTTCAGGCTGTTGCCCTATGCGCTCTCGCGCGCCGGCCTTGCCCGTGCCGCAGCGTCGGGAGCGCGCCCGGTCTTCTATTTCCACCCTTGGGAGATCGACCCGGCTCAGCCAAGGCTGCCGGCGCCGCCGCTGGCGAGGTTCAGGCACTACGTCAATCTCGAGGCGATGCAGGGCAAGCTGGAACGTCTGCTCGCCGATTTCGCCTGGGATCGCATGGATCGCGTCTTCGCCGAGAGCCTGGCCCACCCGCCGCCGCGGTGGCGACCCGCGGGGTTCGCCCCGAAATCGGCGGATGAACCCGCCGAGCACCCGTGCCGAGCACCTCGGCCAGATTTCAGCCGCGCCTAGCCGAGGAGAGTCCCATGTCGAACTCTTCGCCACGGATCGCACAGATCGTGACGCGCATGGATGTGGGCGGCGTTCCCGATCACGTGCTGACGCTGATCGGCGAGTTGAAGCGCGACCACGAGATCACCCTGTTGACCGGCGAGGTGGACGAGCACAACGCGGCGGCACTGGATGCGCTCGGCATCGAGATCGTGCGCCTCCCGGCCTTCAGGCGCCTGCCAGACCCGACGCGCGACGCCAAGCTGGTCCTGTCGCTGGCCAGGCTCATGCGCGAGCGGCGCTTCGACCTCGTGCACACGCACAGGTCCAAAGCGGCGCTTGCCGGAGCCGTCGCAGCGCGGCTGGTCAATCCTCGGCCTCGCCTGGTGAACACGGCGCATATCCTGGGGTCGCTCGCCTTCTCCAACCCGGTTGTGCGCGGGTTTTTCGGCGTCTATGACCGCGTGCTGCTTGGCAGCGCGACGGACGCCGTTATCGTCGTCTCCGAGGCGATCCGCGACAAGGCATGCGGACTGGGCGTCATCCCGCCGAGCCGCATTCACGCCGTGCAGAACGGAATCCTCACCGACCGTTTAAAGGTGGAGCCGGGCCGCGCCGCCGCCAGGCGCGCCGAGTTCGGTGCCGGGCCTGACGACGTGCTGGTCGTCAACGTGGCGCGGCTGGTGCCCTGGAAGGGTCTCGAGATGCTGATCGACGCGCTCGCGATCCTTGCGCCGGGGCGGCCGAACCTTCGGACGGTGATCGTCGGTGACGGGCCGCTGCGTGCCGCACTCGAGGAGCGAGCCGCTGCAAAGCGCGTCACCGACCGCGTCGTCTTTGCCGGCGTGCGGCGGGACGTGCCCGAGATCCTTGCCGCAGCGGACATCTTCGCCCTGCCCTCGATCGCCGAGGGCATGCCGATCGCCGTTCTCGAGGCGATGGCCTCCGGGCTGCCGATCGTCTCGACCGCCATCGACGGCGTCCCTGAGGTGGTGACGGATGGCGAGGTGGGCCTGCTCGTCAGGACGCGCGAGCCGGCCGATTTCGCCGAGCGGCTGGACGCGCTCGTGATCGACGAGGCGCGGCGTCGGCGGCTCGGCGCAGCAGCGCGCCAGCGTGTCGAGACGGTCTTCTCGGCCCGGCGCATGGCGCAGAACACGGCGAAGGTCTATCGCGACCTTCTCGGCGCGCGCATCGAGAATGCCTCTTCGCCCGAAAGAAGCGCCGCATGAACCGGAGCCAGCCAGCGATGCCGGCGCCTACTTTCGGGCGAATGGCCCTGCCCGGCGAATAGACGATGCCGCGTGTCTCGGTCATCATCCCGAACTGGAACGGCGCGCACTGGCTCGACCCGTGCCTCGATGCCCTCGAGTCCCAGACGCTCCGCGACTTCGAGGTCGTCGTCGTTGACAACGGCTCGACGGATGCGTCCCTGGAGCTTTTGAATCGGCGCCGCGGGTCGGGCACGCTGGATTTGCGGATCGTGGATCTGCCTCGAAACGTCGGATTCGCGGCGGGGATCAATGCCGGGATCTCGACATGCACGGCGGAATACATTGCCGCGCTCAACAACGACACGGTGCCGTGCGCTGGCTGGCTCGAGGCACTGGTCGAAGCGCTGGACGCGAATTCGACGGCGGGATCCGCCGCCTCGGCCATCCTGAACCTCTCCGAACCCGACCGGATCGACACGATCGGCGATGGCTATCGCTGGGACGGACGCGCCTACAAGATCGGCAATGGCGGTCTCGCTTCGCACATACCCGATGCGCCGTTCCCGGTCTTCGGCGCCTGCGCCGGCGCGGCGCTCTACCGCCGGAAGATGCTGGACGAGATCGGCCTCTTTGACGAGCGCTACTTCGCCTACATGGAAGATGTGGATCTCGCCATCCGGGCGCGCCTTGCTGGCTGGGGCTGCATTTGCGTGCCCAAGGCCGTCGTCCTGCACGCAGGCGCGGGCACCAGCGGCGGCACCGCCTCGGACTTTTCCGTGCGGCTGACGACGAAGAACGTCTACGCCACGATCCTGAAGACGCTTCCCGCGCCGCTCACGCCCTTCGTCCTCCTGGCGAGCCTCGCGACCTTGTGGGGCGGCATGATCGGCGCTCTCCTGTTCGACAGACCGCGCTGGATGCGCCCGCGAATGGGCGCGGTCATCTCCGGGATGCGGGCGGCGGCGCGCGAGGCGCCGTCGATGCTTGCCACGCGTGGCCGGACGCAGGCGCATCGCAAGCTGTCGACGGTCGCCTTCGTCAGGCTCGTGGGCGAGAGCGCCGCGCTGCGCCGCCGCTTTGCCAAGAGCCCGTCATGAGACGGCCGATCAAGGTCCTGTTCGTCGCGCCCCATCCGGTGGAAGGCCCGTCGACGCGCTTTCGCATCAGCCAGTTTCTCCCCTACCTGCGCTCCTGCGGCGTCGAGGCAGAACTGCGGCCCCTGTTCACCTCGGAGGAGGTGCAGGTCATCTATGGGTCCGGCCGAGCCCTGCAGAAGGCTTCGCTGACGCTTCGGGCAGCGCTCCGCCGGCTGCGCGACGTGGTCGATGCGCGCCGCTTCGACCTCGTCTATATCTTGCGGGAGGCCTTTCCTTTCGGCCCGCCCTGGTTCGAACGGGCGCTCGCCCGCCGCGCCGGCCGCATGGTCTTCGACTTCGACGACGCGATCTACACGCCGGCGACGAATTACGACAACCCGCTCGATCGGCTGCGCGACTGGTCCAAACCCGCCGAGCTGATCCGGCGAGCGGATGCCGTGGTGCCGGGAAGCGATGTGCTCGCCGGCTATGCGCGGCGCTTCACCGATCGCGCACGCGTCCAGGTACTGCCGACCGTGCTGGACGCCGACGCCTTCACACCCGACCTCGCGGCGCGCGATCCGGGGCGGGTTACGATCGGCTGGATCGGGACGCCGCGGAACACGTCCTACCTTCGCCCGCTGCGGTCAGCCTTCGAGGCGATCACCGCCGCGCATCCGGAGGTGCGCCTGGTCTTCGTAGGCGCCGAGCCGTTCGACTGCGGCAGCGCCCCGGCGACCATCCGCGACTGGCGGCTGGACCGCGAGGTCGACGATCTCCGCAGCTTCGACATCGGCATCATGCCGCTTGCGGATGACGAGCAGGCCAGGGGCAAATGCGGGTTCAAGCTGATCGAGTACATGGCCGTCGGCGCGGCCTGCGTCGCGAGCCCCGTCGGCGCCAACCTCTCCATCGTCGAGCCCGGCCGCACTGGCCTGTTCGCCGCCTCGCCGGCGGAGTGGACCGAGGCGCTTGCGAGGCTGGTCGCGGACGCGGACCTGCGCCGGCGCATGGGGTTGGCGGGACGCGCCCGCGTCGAAAGTCACTACTGCCTCAACGCGGTGGCCCCGCGCCTCCTCGCCGTCATCCGTCGGGCCGTCGGCGCGCCGGCCGGCGCCGCGGAGACCGGGGGCAATGGGGCGCTGATGCCGACGGAATCCCGCGCGTGAGCGACCAGGCCGAGGCGACGCGCGGCCTGTTGCGCCGGAGTCTCGGCAACGCGAGCCTCTATCTCGGGGCCAAGATCGGCGCCAAGCTGGTCAGCTTCGTCTACTTCCTCCTGCTCGCGCGCTGGGTCGATGTCGGCATGTTCGGCATCCTGACCTATGCCGCGACGGTCGTCGTGCTCGCCGACACGATCGCCGATCTCGGCATGGGCCGGGTGATGCTGCGCGAGGTCGCCCGCGCGCCGGAGGCCGCGGCGCGGCTGTTCCGCGTGATGGTGCCCTCGAAGCTTGCGGTCAGCCTTTCGCTCTACGCCGTGATGGCCGTTGCCATCGCCGGGCGGTTCGACGAGCCCGGCGCGGCGCTGGTCTTTGCCGTGCTGACGATCAGCGTCGCCACGACGGGTGTGGCGATCCTGCTGGAGCAGGTGCTGCACGCGCGCGGCCGGTTCGACGTGGCGGCGGCGGCCTATCTCGTGCCCTCGGTCGTCCAGCTCGCTGCGGGCGGGGTGTTCTACGCGGCCGGGGGCGGAGGCCCGGCCTTCGCGGCGGCGCTCTGCTGCGGCAGCGTCGCCTATCTGGCCATTATCCTCTTTGGGTTGCGGCAACTCCGGGTGCCCCTATCCGTCTCGCTCTCGGTGCAGGACTGCGTGGCCGCGGTCGCCGGCGCACTGCCCTTCGCAGCGGTCTCTGCCCTCCTCCTGCTGTCGCTGAGGGTCGAGTTCTTTGTCCTGGGACAGATGGCGAGCGCCGAGCAGATCGGCTGGTTCGGCTCGGCGGCCCGGCTGTTCGAGGCGGCGCTGACGGCTCCGCTGGCCTTCGGCGCCGTCGCCACGCCGCGCCTGGTGCAGGCGTTTTCCGGCAACGGGCGCACGGACGGGCTGCTTTATGGCCATTTCGCGCGGATCGCGGCTGTCGCGACGACGGCCGTGGCGCTGGCCGGATGGGTGCTGGCCGGGCCTGCGGTGGATCTCCTGCTGCCGGCGGACTATGCGCCGGCCAAGCCGCTGCTCGTCGTCATGCTGGTCGGCTATCCGTTCGTTTCGCTGCACCTCCTCAACGTCAGCTGCATGCTGGCGCTCCCGTCGCAGCGGCGCCCCGCACTGCTGATGGCGGCCCTGCTGGCTGCTCAGACCGTAATCGCCGTGGCGCTGATCGCGAAGAGCGCGGGGCCGGGCGAGGGGTCGGGCCAGGGGCTGGGCGCGGCGCTGGCGCTTTCGATCTCGGCCGGGCTGGCGGCGCTCGTCTCTTCGATCGCCGTCCGCCTGTGGCTGACGCGCCGGTTTGTGCTGCCGCGTGCCTGCGCGCCGGCGCTGATCGGTGCGGCCGCCGGGGCGCTGTCGCTGTGGGCGCTGGCGGATGCCGGACTGACGGCCCAACTGGCCGGGGTGGTCGCGGCCATGCTGGTGATGGGAGCCGCCGTGCTGCTCCTGCCGCTCGCACCATCTGCGGCCGGAATGGGGCGCTGGGCCGGCGACCCGCTGCGGGAATGACTTCGCGCGCCCTAAGGCAGGGCGGGCACCGCATCCGGCACGGTGAACCAGAAGATCGAGCCCGCCTCCCCGTTCGTCGAGACCTGCAGCTCTCCGCCCCATAACGAGACGAGCTGGCGGCAGATCGCGAGGCCGAGCCCCGAGCCGCCGCCGCGACGCGTCCATGATCCGTCGATCTGGTAGAACCGCTCGAAGATCCTCTCGCGCTCCTCGACCGGCACGCCCGGGCCGGTGTCTGTCACTTCGAAGCGCAGCACGCCGTCGGCAAGCTTGAGCACGCGCACCGAGACCTCGCCCGTCTCGGTGAACTTGATCGCATTCGAGACAAGCTGTCTCAGAACCTTCCGGATATTGACCGGATCGTGCACCCATTTGCGGTGCGGCAATCCCCGCAGGTCACTGAGCAGCAGCAGACCCTTCTGCCGCGCCTTCTCGCCGAACATCTCCAGCACGGCGCTGACGAGCAGGTTGATGTCGAATTCTTCGCGCCTGACCTCGACGCCGTCGGAGTCGAGATCGACGACGTCGAGAGCATTCTCGATGAACTCCAGCATGTCGGTGCCGGACCGCATCACGAGCGCCAGCATCTTCTGCTGCTGCGCGTCGAGCTGGGTTCGGGAGAGCAGATGCGAGACGCCCAGAACGCCGTTCAGCGGCGTGCGCATCTCGTGGCTGATCGTCGACAGGAAGACGGATTTCGCGCGGTCGGCGGCTTCGGCGTTCTTCCGTGCCGCGATCAGCTGATCCTGGTACTCGCGCGCGACGGTCACGTCGACCGCGCTGACAAGGACCGCGAAACCGCCGGTCACCGCGTCACGGCAGCGCTTGGCCAAAATGTCGTGCCAGCGCTTTCCGGCGGCCGTTCGGACCAGAACCGTCTCGCGATGCTCTCCCAGCTCGGAAAGCTGTGCGAGGAACCCCTGGGCCAGCTCGGGGGCGTCGAAATCGCTGCCGAAACGATGCCGGCCCGGGCCGAACGCCTCGCGGAAGGCCGGGTTGGCATAGAGCTCGAAGCCATCCGCGTCGAACAGCGCGGTGATGACCGAGGTGTGAAGCAGGGCATCCGCGCTGCGGATCGTCTCGGGCTCGGCGATCTCCTCCTTGTGCGCCTCGACGAGCATGCCGAGGCGCCCGCCCGGCAGCTCGTGCCGCCGCAAGAGCGCACGGACGCGGAAGGGCTTGCCGTCCGGGTAGAGCGTCCAGAACTCGCGGATCTCGCGGTCGGGAAACATGCGGAAGTCCTCCAAGTGCTGGAAGAGCCGCGCCTTGACCGATGGCGACATCTCTTCGTGGAGCCGCCGCGCCGCGAGCTCCGGAATGCTGGCCGCGGTCCATAGCGCGAGCGCGCGGCGGTTCGCCCAGATGATCGTGCCGCGCGTGAAGTCATAGACCCATAGCGCGGTTTCCAGCCGATCGACGATCAGCTCATGGCTCGGGGCTGCCGCGTCTGGCTGGCTCTGCGCGCTCATTCGGATCCGTCCCAGGCAAACGGCTCAAGCGTCGGAACCTGTCAAAAGTCCGTTAATCGACGATTACGGTAACCAAGCCGCAAACGCCAACCGAGCTTCGCCGAACTTGCCGGCCGGCCCGCGCTCACACCGTAAAATTTCCTCTAATGTTTGCATATGAATTAAATATGATTTTTAGTTAAAATAACGGCGAAATAGAGTATCAATACTATTGGCTTGCTCTGGCATTTTAATTGCAAGAGAACCACCGGAGTGGCGTTTTTCTGAGAGGTCAAGTCATGAAGCAGGACGAGTTCTTCCACGACGCGACGGCGCAGTCAGCGATCGAACCGGCGCCCTTCCGGGGTGAAATGCAGGATCTATTGCCCCGGCTGGTCCAGCGACTGGGGATCGAGCGCGACACCAAGCACCGCTTTCTGATGGTCGCTCACCTCTTCGACGACACCATGCGGATGCTCGCGGCGCTCGAGCCTGTGACGGAATGGGACGCCATCATCGGCATCTCTTATTCTTCCAACCGCGAGGGCCTGGCGGCCCGCTGGCGCGCTCGTTTCGGCGATCGCGTGCACCTGGCGGCGGATCTCGATGACCTCGAGAGGATCGCGGTCGAGCAGATCGCCCGCTCGCTCGCCAGCTGCAAGGCGAACGGTCAAAAGCTGATCGTCCAGGAAGTGGGCGGCTTCGTCGTCCCGTTGCTGCACAAATATTTCGCCGACGACCTCTGGCTGGTGAAGGGCGTCGTCGAGTTGACCAAGCAGGGCGTCTGGCGCGACGAAAAGCTGACGCTCGGCATTCCGGTCCTGCATTGCGCCGACAGCGAGCTGAAGCGGCTCGAGGCGCAGCGCTGCGGCGAGACCATCGCGCGCTGCCTCGACGGCGTGGCGCGCGAGCTGGGGCTTTCGCTGGCCGGGCGGCGTGCCTGCGTGCTCGGCGCGGGCTGGATCGGCTCGGGCGTGGCGCGGGCGCTCCGGCGGCTCGACATGATCCCGCAACTGGTCGACCGCGACCCGGTCAAGGTCGTCGAGGCCCGTCTCGACGGCTTCGCCGCCAGCTCGACGCTGGACCGCATCGAGGAGTGCCAGCTGGTCGTCGGCGCGACCGGCCACACCTCCATTACGCCCGAGTTGATCGAGCGCCTGCCCAACTACGCGCTGATCGCCAGCGGCAGTTCGCGCCAGATCGAGATCGATGTCCGGTATCTGGACAGGCACCCGTCCCGGCGGCTCGGCGACGCGGTCAAGGCGTTCGCGCTTGGGCAGACGGGGCGCCGCCAGGTGCTGCTGGTCAATAATGGCTATCCGGCGAACTTCGTGCCGGGCTCCGGCAGCGTCGCCGACGAGATCGTCGAGATGATCCTCGCCGAGATTATCGTCCTGCTGCTGACCCTGATGCGCTCGGAGGTTCCCGCCGGCATCCACCGCATCTCGCTCGAGCAGGAGCGCGAATGTGCCGCGCTTTGGCTCGCGCTCCGTGACGCGACCACAGCTGAGCGCGTCCAGCCTGAACCGATGTCGTCCACCCGCACGCTGCGTGCCGTTGCTTCCGAGGTTGCGTAATGAACACCCATGTTTCCAATGTCCTGGCCGATGCCCGCGTCGCACTCGCGGATTCGGCGCACTCTCCCTATCTCGTCGCTCGCCTCAGCGGGCAGCGCCCGAATCTCTATGGCACGGTCAAGTTCGACACCGTGGTCCGCGAGCTCAAGGAGCTGGGCGAGCGGCTCGGCCGGCCGCCGCGGGTGCTGGACCTCGGCTGCTCGACCTCGATCTCGCGGCACTATCTCGAGATGGGCGGGCTCGAGTTCGAGTACTGCGGCGTCGACTACGAGGCGCACTTCCACCCCGACATCGTGATGGATGTCCGCCAGGTCTATAATCAGCGCGACAAGCTGCCCTGGCAGCCGGACGCCATCCTGCTGCTCGATGTGCTGGAGCATCTGCCCGGGCGCGCGCACGACATCGTGGCGGTCATGCGCCAGTGCAACGAGCTGGTCTCGTCCGAGGGCCTCGTCTTCGTGGTGGTTCCCCAGCTCTACCGCCTCGATCGGCTGAAGCTGTCGCACCTGCACTACCCCGAGCACCAGGTCCGCTTCACGCTGGCCGAGTGGCGTTCGCTCGTGGTCCAGGGCATGGACGTCGTGCGGACCCGCGGCATCGGCTACCTGTCCTGCCTGCCCTACCTGCCGATGCTCAGCCCTTGGTATGACGAAAAGGGGACGCACGGAGATCTGTTCCGGTACCTGCGCGGCAAGCTGTTCGAGTGGGGGCCGCTCAAGCCGGTCGAGCTCGGCCTGACGCGGCTGCTCGGCCGCATCCCCGGCCTGCAGGGGTGGTGCAACAGCACGCTGATGGTCTGCCGCAGGAAGTGAAGGCCACTTGCCCGCCGACGCGGGCAGCTCGAGCGGCAGGCGTCCGGCGCCTGCCGCAAGATGCGATTGCCGAGCGCTCCGGTCCCGATTAGGGAGTCGAGCAACCGTCCCGCGCGACGATCGCCGGCGGAGGAGGCGACCCCAATGACCCTGACGACATGTCCAAGCCCAGCCGGCATGGCGATGCGGTGGCGAGCGGTGCTCGCCTTCTGTTTTGCCCTCGCCCTGACGGCGGGCGCTGCGGCGGCGCTCGACACGGCGACCGCGCAACGGCATGTCGACGAGACCATCGACGAGATCGTGCAGCTGGTCGTCGACGATCCGGCGGCCGAGGAGGCGGCGTCGCGACTGCTGCAGATCGTCGAGCGGCGCGCCTCGATCCGGCAGGTCGCCCAGTTCACCGCCGGCCGGTACTGGCGCGGCATGTCCGAGCCCGAGCGGGCGGCGTTCACCGATGTGCTCTCTCGGTATCTCGCGGGCACCTATGTGAAGGGCTTCGGCCAGGTCACAGGCTCGGCCGACGAGCTCCGCCGGCAGGTGCGCATGCGCGGCGCCGAGGACGTCGGCAGGAAAGGCGTTCTTGTCCGGACCGAGATCACCCCGCCCGGAATTGCCCCGATCGAGGTCGATTGGCTCGTTTCGGATCAATCGGGCCGGGTGGAGGTCGCAGACCTCATCGTGGAAGGCATTTCGATGGCCATCACGCAACGCGAAGTGGTGGGGGCGATGCTGGAAGCGCGCGGCGGCGACGTGGACCTTCTTCTGCGCGACCTTCGGCGCGAACTCGGCCAGCAGGGCGAAACGGCACGCCCCTGATCGACGGCGGCAAGCCAGCGCGCTCGCTTGCAGCGCGCCGGCGAATGTGCTGCATTCTCGAGAAGATCCCCCCCAAAAGAAGTGGGGCGGCGAGGAGGACCCCGGATGCAAGAAGACCTGCCGGCGGGGCGCGGATGAGCGGCGCCGCCGCGGCGCCCGTTATCGCCGTGACAGACGTGTCGGTGCGCTTCGGCGGCATCGTCGCGCTCGACGGAGTCGGCTTCGAGATCCGCGAGGGCGAGATCCTCGGGCTGATCGGCCCGAACGGCGCCGGCAAGACGACTTTGTTCAACTGCCTGAGCCGCCTCTATACGCCCTCGGCCGGGGCCATCGAGTTCTGCGGCCGCGACATCCTGCGCCAGCCGGCGCACCGGATCGCCGGGCTGGGCATCGGGCGCACCTTCCAGAACGTCGCGGCGTTCAAGAAGCTTTCGGTGCGCGACAACATCCGCGTCGGCGCACATTCCGCGTCGCGCTCTGATCCGCTTTCGGACGCGCTGCGCCTGGGCTGGGTGCGGCGGCACGAGCGGCGGACAGACGAGGCGACCGAGGACCTGATCGCATGGCTGAGGCTCGGCGAGGTCGCCGACCTGCCGGTCGCGGGCCTGCCCTTCGGGACGCAGAAGCGCGTCGAGCTCGCCCGCGCGCTCGCCTCCAAGCCCAAGCTCCTGCTGCTCGACGAGCCAGCCGGCGGCCTCAACCATGACGAGGTCGAAGAGCTCGGCGAGCTTATCCGGCGCATTCGCGACGATCGCGGCGTCACCGTGCTGCTGGTCGAGCACCACATGGCGCTGGTCATGTCGGTCTCTGACCGCGTCGTCGTGCTGAACTTCGGCAAGAAGATCGCCGAGGGCTCTCCCGCCGAGGTGCAGCGCAACCCGGACGTCATCCAAGCCTATCTGGGAGAGCACCATTGAGCGCGCTCCTGCAGGTGCGCGGCCTCGAAGCATCCTATGGCGACCTGCAGGTCCTGCGCGATGTCGGCTTCACGATCGACCAGGGCGGAGTGACGACGCTGCTCGGCGCCAACGGCGCCGGCAAGACGACGACGCTGCGGGCGCTCTGCGGCATGATCCGGCGGCGCGGCGAGATCACCTTCGAAGGCCGCGAGATCGGCCGGATGGCCACCGAGGACATCGTGCGGCTTGGCATCGCGCATGTGCCCGAGGGGCGCGGCACCTTCGGCTCGATGACGACCGAGGAGAACCTGCATCTCGGCGCCATGACGCGGCCGTCGAACGGCGACATCTTGACGGACATCGATCGCTGCTACCATTACTTCCCAATCCTGAAGCAGCGCCGGACCCAGCAGGCCGGCACCCTCTCCGGCGGCGAGCAGCAGATGCTGGCCATCGCCCGCGCGCTGATGCTGCGGCCAAAGCTGATGCTGCTCGACGAGCCGTCCTTCGGCCTCGCGCCAATGATCGTCCGGCAGATCTTCGACATCCTAGCCGAGCTCAAGCGCGACTCCGGCGTCTCGATGCTGATCGTCGAGCAGAACGCGTCGCTGGCGCTGGAGCTCGCAGATCACGCATATCTCATCGAGACCGGCCGCATCGTCATGTCGGGCGAGGCCCGCTCGATCGCCGAGGACGAAAGCGTGCGCGCAGCCTATCTGGGGTATTGAGGACAGGCCGGATGGAGCTTTTCCTGCAGCAGGTGATTGCCGGGGTCGCCACGGGCGGCATCTATGCCTGCATGGCGCTGAGCGTGGTGATGATCTACCAGGCGATCCATCACCTGAACTTCGCCCAGGGCGAGATGGCGATGTTCTCGACCTTTATCGCCTGGCAGATGATGCAGTGGGGCCTGCCCTGGGGCGCGGCCTTCATCCTGACGATCGCCGTCAGCTTCGTCGGCGGCTTCGTGCTCGAGCGCGTCGTCTTCAAGCCGATCGAGAACGCGCCGGTGCTCAGCCACATCGTCGTCTTCATCGCGCTCTTTTCGATCTTCAACTCGCTCGCCGGCTTCATCTGGGATTTCACCATCAAGGCGGTCGAGAGCCCGTTCGGCAACGGCCCGGTCTTCGGCTCGACCCTGCTCAGCGCGCATCAGGCGGGCATGATCGGCGTCACGCTCGTGCTGCTCGTCGCGCTCTGGGCCTTCTTCAGCTTCACCCGCGTCGGCCTCGCGATGCGCGCCGCCGCGGCGAACCCCGAAAGCGCGAGGCTCGTCGGCATTCGGGTCTCCCGCATGACGGCGCTCGGCTGGGGCATGGCGACAGCGATTGGGGCGGTCGCCGGCATCCTGATCGCCCCTGTGGTGTTCCTCGAGCCCAACATGATGCTGTCGATCCTGCTCTACGGCTTCGCCGGCGCGGTGCTGGGCGGGTTGACGAGCCCGCTCGGCGCCGTGCTCGGCGGCTTTGCCGTGGGCGTGATCGAGAACCTCGCCGGCACCTACATTCCCGTCGTCGGCGCCGAGCTGAAGCTGACGATCGCGCTCTTCCTCATCGTCCTGGTGCTGGTCTTAAAGCCCGAGGGTTTGATGGGTCGGCGCGTCGTGCAGAGGGTCTGAGATGGCCGGCTTCGACCAGACCCG
Organism: uncultured Alphaproteobacteria bacterium; assembly: GCA_963822985.1. Classification (GTDB taxonomy): domain Bacteria; phylum Pseudomonadota; class Alphaproteobacteria; order Rhodobacterales; family Rhodobacteraceae; genus Thermohalobaculum. The sequence continues at coordinate 238,810 of CAWGJU010000014.1, forward strand.
GCCGGCGCCCGAGCGTCCGGGCACCCAGCGCACGGCGACCGGCCAGCTGGACCGCACTCCGGAGCGGACGGCCGTTCCGCCGCGGGCCGCAGCCCCGGACCGGATCGGACCGCTTGCGACCGTGCTCGTCATCGCGGGGCTTGCTGCCATCCCCTGGGCGTCGGAGAGCTTTTTCACCTACCAGATGACCCAGCTTCTGGTCTACGCCATCGCGATCCTGGGGCTGAACATGCTGACCGGCATCAATGGCCAGTTTTCCCTGGGACATGGCGCCTTCTACGCGATCGGCGCCTATACGGCCGCGATTCTGATCGAGCAGGCGGGCTGGCACTATGCCGCGACCTTGCCGGCGGCGGGCCTCTTCTGCTTCATTGCTGGCTTTCTTTTCGGATTCCCGGCGCTGCGGCTGGAAGGGGTCTATCTCGCCCTGGCCACCTTCGCGCTCGCCGTCGCCACGCCGCAGATCCTCAAGCTGTCGCCGCTCGAGGGGCTTACAGGGGGCGTCCAAGGCATCCAGGTCTTCTCGGCGACGTTCGAGATGCCGGTGCCCGGCTTCATTCCCCTGCAGGCGTCGTTCTGGACCTACTACTTCGTGCTGGGCGTCGGCCTTCTTCTCTACTGGGCGTCGATGAACCTGGTGCGCAGCCGCACGGGCCGCGCGCTGATGGCGATCCGCGACAATCCAATTGCGGCGCGCGCCATGGGCGTCAACCTGGCGATGTACAAGGCGACCGCTTTCGGCATCAGCGCGATGATCACGGGGATCGCGGGCGCGCTCGGCGCGATGGTCGTCATGTTCGTCGCCCCAGACAGCTTCACCTTCGCGCTCTCGGTCGCCCTGCTGGTGGGGCTCGTCGTCGGCGGGGTCGGCTGGCTGCCAGGCTGCCTGATCGGGGCTGCGGCCATCATCTTCCTGCCGAACTTCGCGGAGGAGATCCACAAGGGGCTGTCGGGCGCGTTCTACGGCCTGTTCCTGATCATCGTCATCTACTTGGCGCCGCAAGGCGCAGGAGGCCTGATCCGCGGCATCGCGGATCGCATCGGTCGGCTGAGACGATAGCCGGCGAACAACAGGGAGCGAGACGACCATGCTGACCAGACGGAGTGTGATGCTGACGACGACGGCGCTCGCCTTTGCGGCGACGGCTTCGCTCGGCGCCGCCGAGGAGACGATCAAGATCGGCCAGACCATGCCCTATTCCGGCCCCGCCTCGGCCTATGGCCAGATCGGCGAGACCGAGGCCAAGTGCTTCGACATGATCAACGAGCAGGGCGGCATCAACGGCCGCAAGATCGAGTTCATCTCGCTCGACGACGGCTACTCGCCGCCCAAGACGGTCGAGCAGACCCGCAAGCTGGTCGAGAGCGAGGATGTCCTCTTTAGCTTCCAGAACCTCGGCACGCCGACGAACAGCTCCGTCCACAAGTACTACAACCAGAAAGAGGTGCCGCAGCTTTTCGTCGCCACCGGCGCAACCAAGTGGGGTGACCCGGAGAACTATCCGTGGACCATGGGCTGGCAGCCGAACTATCAGACCGAGGCGAAGATCTACGCGCAATACATCAAGGACAACATGCCAGACGCGAAGATCGCCGTCCTCTATCAGAACGACGACTACGGCAAGGATTATCTGAACGGCTTCAAGGAAGGCCTCGGTGATATGACGAGCCAGATCGTCGCCGAACTGCCCTACGAGGTCGCCGACCCGACGGTCGACAGCCAGATCATCTCGGCAAAGGCATCGGGCGCGGACGTGTTCTTCAACATCACCACGCCGAAATTCGCGGCGCAGGCGATCAAGAAAGCGCACGAGATCGGCTGGAAGCCGACGCACTTCCTCAACAATGTCTCCATCTCGGTCGGCGCCGTGCTCCAGCCTGCGGGTCTCGAGGCCTCGACCGGGCTGATCAGCGCGCAGTACCAGATGGATCCGACAGACAGCCAGTGGCAGGACAATCCAGAGTACCAGGAGTGGACTGCCTTCATGGACAAGTACCATCCGCAGGGCGACAAGACGTCGAGCTTCACCGCCTATGGCTATGCCGCATGCAAGACGCTACAAAAGGTGCTCGAGCAGTCCGGCGACGACCTCAGCCGCGAAAACATCATGAAGGAGGCGGCGAACCTTCAGAACGTCCGTGTGCCGATGCTGCTGCCCGGGATCACGGTCAGCACATCGCCGACGGACTTCTATCCAATCGAATCGATGCAGCTGTCCAAGTTCAACGGCAAGAATTGGGAGCTGTTCGGCGACATCATTTCGGCCGAGAGCAGCGGCGGCTCGTAAGCGGCGCCGGCAGCGCGCGGAAGGGCCGCCCCTTGCGCACGCTGCCCCAATCCCTTTCCGGCAGGCGACGAGATGCAGCCGATAATGCATCTCGGCCCGGTCGTGCAGGCGCACCGACCACGGCAGGTCCTGCCGCTCCTCGACGAGGTCGAGACCGTCCTGCTGCAGCGTCGCCGTCAGCACCGGCTCGGCGGGCCGCCCGGACTTGATCCGGCCGCAGGGAGAGTTGATATCTCTCTAAGAGGCTGCGCGAGACGCGGTCGGCTGGACAGATAGGTCAAAATACGTTACCTATCCTGCGACCTCCTGCAGAAGCGAGTCTGACCCCATGGACCTTCGCGACGTCAAGCTTTCCGACCGTTTCGATCTCGACCGTTCGCCCGTGCTGCTCTCGGGCACTCAGGCATTCGTGCGAGCGACGCTGATCCAGCACGCGCGCGACAAGGCGGCCGGGCACAACACGGCGGGCTACGTCACCGGGTATCGCGGCTCGCCGCTCGGTGCGGTCGACGCGACCTTCCAGGGCGCGAAGAAGGTCCTCGAGGCCGCCGACGTCAAGTTCCATCCGGGGCTGAACGAGGATCTGGCGGCGACCGCGCTCTGGGGCTCGCAGCAGGCCGAGCTGCGCGGCGAGGGCAAGTTCGACGGCGTCTTCGGCCTCTGGTACGGCAAGGGGCCGGGCGTCGACCGCAGCGGCGACGTCTTCCGGCACGCCAACATCGCAGGGAGCTCGCGGCTCGGCGGCGTGCTGGTGGCGATGGGCGACGACCACACCGGCGAGAGCTCGACCACGCTCCACCAGTCCGAAATGGCGCTGATGGACGCGATGATGCCGATCCTGTCGCCCGCCGGCGTGCAGGAGCTGCTCGATTACTGCATCTATGGCTGGGCGCTCAGCCGCTATTCCGGCCTGTGGGTCGGCATCAAGTCGATGAAGGACACGGTGGAGGCGACCGCCGTCGTCGACGGTCGGCCGGAACGGATGGAGATCCAGCTTCCCACCGACATCGAGATGCCCGAGGGCGGGCTGAACATCCCGCTTTACGAAGAGCCCTTCCAGGGCGAAGACCGGTTGCACGACCACAAGCGCTTCGCCGCGCAGGCCTTCGCGCGGGCGAACAATCTCGACAAGCGAACGCACGGGCAGGCCGGCGCGCGCGTCGGCGTCGTCTCGGCCGGCAAGAGCTGGCTCGACGTCTGTCACGCGCTCGAGCTGCTCGGCATCGACGACGAGGCGGCGCAGCGTATGGGGCTGACCGTCTACAAGGTGGGCCTGGTCTGGCCGTTGGAGATGTCGCGCCTGCGCGAATGGGCCGATGGGCTCGACCTCGTCATCGTCGTCGAGGAAAAGCGCGCCGTGATCGAGACGCAGCTGAAGGAGATCCTCTACGGCTCTCCGCGCCAGCCGCGCGTCATCGGCTGGAAGGACGAGGCTGGCAAGGTTCTGTTCTCGGTGAAGAAGGGCTTGGACCCCGTCACCATCGCCCGCGGCATCGGCGGCCAGCTGGTGGGTGAGGGCTGCGCCACCGAGTCGATGCGCCACGCCATGAGCGCGCTCGACGAGGCCAGCCGCACGGACAACGCGCCGGATGCCGCGACCCGCACGCCCTGGTTCTGCGCCGGCTGCCCGCACAATTCATCGACCAAGGTGCCGGAGGGCGCGCGCGCCTATGCCGGCATCGGCTGCCACTACATGGTGCAGTGGATGGACCGCTCGACGCTCGGCTACACGCATATGGGCGGCGAGGGGGCGAACTGGATCGGCGAGGCGCCGTTCTCGAACCGCAAGCACGTCTTCCAGAACCTCGGCGATGGCACTTACAACCATTCGGGGATCCAGGCGATCCGCGCGGCGATCGGCGCGGGCGTGAACATCACCTTCAAGATCCTTTACAACGACGCGGTCGCGATGACGGGCGGTCAGCGGCACGACAGCGATCTGACGGCCGACCGCATCGCGAAAGAGCTGCTGGGCATGGGCCTGAAGCGCGTCGTCGCGGTCGTCGACGAGAAGGAAATGGGCTGGGTCGAGTTCCCGGCCGAGGTGCCCGTCTTCCCGCGCGCCGACCTGATGAAGGTTCAGCGCGAGCTGCAGGAAGTGGAAGGCGTCACCGCGATCGTCTATGTCCAGACCTGCGCCGCGGAAAAGCGCCGCCGCCGAAAGCGCGGCAAGTTCCCGAATCCGAACGAGCGCGTCTACATCAACACGGCCGTCTGCGAGGGCTGCGGCGATTGCGGCGTGCAGTCGAACTGCGTCGCCATCCTGCCAAAGGAGACGCCCTTCGGCCGCAAGCGCGAGATCGACCAGTCGGCCTGCAACAAGGATTTCTCGTGCCTCAAGGGCTTCTGCCCCTCCTTCGTCACGATCGAAGGCGCCGAGCCGAAGAAAAGGGCGACGGCCGAGTTCCAGGTTCCCGCCCTGCCCGACCCGACCTTGCCAGCGATCGACGGCACCTTCAACGTGCTGGTGACGGGCGTCGGCGGCACGGGCGTCGTCACGGTGGGCGCGCTGATCTCGATGGCCGCGCATCTCGAGGGCAAGGGTGCCGCCGAGATGCAGATGGCCGGGCTTGCGCAGAAGGGCGGCGCGGTCTCGATCCATTGCCGCGTCGCGGCGCGGCCGGAGGACATCTCGGCCGTGCGCGTCTCGGTCGGCGAGGCGGATGCGGTGATCGGCGGCGACCTTGTCGTCACGGCCGGCAAGAAGGTGTTGGACCTGATGCGGCGCGGGCGCACGCGGGTGCTGTGCAACGCGCACGAGATCGTCACCGGCGAATTCACCCGCAACACCGAGTTCAAGCTGCCGACCGACACGATGCGGCTGACGCTGGAGCGCCGCGTCGGCGCCGAGGCCGTGCGGATGATCGAGGCGAACGGGCTGGCCGAGGAGATGCTGGGCGACAGCATCTTCTCCAACGTCATGCTGATGGGCGCCGCCTGGCAGGCCGGGATGATCCCGCTGTCGCGCGAGGCGATCATGAAGGCGATCGAGCTGAACGGCGCCGGGGTCGAGGGCAACAAGGCGGCCTTCGAGATCGGCCGCTGGGCGGTCGCCGAGCCCAAGAGCCTGGAGCAGTACCTCACGCCGCCGACGGAGGTCATCGAGACCCTGCCGCGCAAGATCGCGCGGCGCGAGGAGTCGCTGACCCGCTACCAGAGCGCCCGCTATGCCCGCCGCTACCGCGCCTTGGTCGACCGGGCGCTGGCGGCCGAGAAGGCTGTCGGCGGCGAGGGCTTCGCCGAGGCGGTGGCCGAAGGCCACTACAAGCTGATGGCCTACAAGGACGAGTATGAGGTGGCCCGGCTGCATGTCGAGCATCTCGAGGCGGAGCTTGGCGATGCCTTCGACAATGTGGGCAAGGTCCATTTCCACATGGCGCCGCCGATCCTCGGCCGGAAGGACAGCGAGGGGCGGCCCGTCAAGCAGAAGTTCGGCCCCTGGATGTTCCGCGTGCTGAGGGTGCTGAACCGGCTGAAGCCCTTGCGGGGCACGCCGCTCGACCCCTTCGGCTATACGGCCGAGCGGCGGGCCGAGCGCCAGGCGGTCCGCGACTACGAGCGGCTGGTGGACGAGCTGATCCGCGGGCTGACGCCGGAAAAGCTGGGGCTGGCCGCCGAGATCGCCCGCCTGCCGATGAAGGTTCGTGGCTTTGGCCACGTCAAGCGGCGCAATGCCGAGGCGGTGGCGCAGGAGGAGGCGGCGCTGATCGCCCGCTTTCGCTCGCCGGAGGCGCCGCGCGCGCAGGCGGCCGAATAGCCGCGGCATTGCCTACCGGGCGCGAACAGGCAGCGAACGGCTTTGGCGAGGTGTTCGCCGATCTGTTCGTCGACCCGTTCGGCAAGCCGGCCGGTGACGATCCTCCGCAAACTCTTGAGCAACGCGACCGCGCATTCGGCAAGGTCGGGCCCGCCCCGTCGTCGCCTTCAGGTCCGTGGCTCGGAGAGAAATTGCTCGAATGGGGGAATCGAGCGGGCCGGGGGGTTGCCTTCCGGGTCCGCCACTGCAACCTTTGGACTGTCGTCGTTCACGTGCGAGATGGACCGCCGGACAACTCGGCGGCAGCGGTCCGAACCCGAAACCGACGAGATGCCCATGAAACTGACACCGATGCAGATCGCGGCCACCCGCGAGTTCCATGAACGCCACGCCGCTGCCCGATGACCACCCGGTCATGGGCCAGCTGAAGGAGGCCTTCGGCGAGCACACTTTCTTCATGGACCAGAACGGCCTCTCGGTCTTCGTCGAGCCAGAGCGAGGTGCCCGAGCGAGGTGGAACTGCCCGAGGGCGACCCGCGGCTGGTGCTGATCGCCGCCTGGACGGACGAGGCCGGCAGGCGCTGGGCGCCGATCGAGCCGGTCGACACGGGCGTCGCCGCAGACGCGCTGCCCGACGCAGCGAGCGCCCCGGCCCCGGGCGCCAGCCTAAGGGCCGAGGCTCAGCGCCGCAGCAGCGCCTCGTAGCAGGCGTCGGCGGCGCCGGCCTGAGCGCCGCCAGCGCCGCCCGGCTGTCGCGCGCCGCGGCGAGCAGCGCCGGCAGGTCGCCGGGCCGCCGCACAAGGCCGGCGAAGCACGGCGCCGATGCGCGGCCGGCCATGCGCGACCGAGCGCGTCAGCCGCAAGCGCCGGCAGCGCCCGGCCGGGCGGGTCGGAAACGGCGCGCACGGCAGCGCAGCGCAGCCCGCACGCGCGGCGACCGCGGCGACGCGGTGCGTCTCCATGTCGACGGCCGCCGCGCCGGTGCTCGCGCGCAGCGCCGCCTTGAGGCGGCGTCGAGGAGGACCGTCTCGCGCCGGCGAGCAGAGTGGTCGGGGGCAGAGCGGATGGGGACGGTGCGAGCCCCCACTCCCCCTCCCTCCTCCCCGCGGAAGGAGGGAGCAGGTCGCTTCCGGCGGCGTCGGCTGTTCGGAAGCTGATGGGCGGGTCCGCTCGGGGCACCCCGACGCCGCTGAGGTCACCGACAAGCGGGAAGCGCCTGGACCGTACTCGGGGCCGATGACGCGGTCGGCGACGACCAGCGTGCCCGGCGCGAGCTGGGGGTCGAGCCCGCCGGCGAGCCCCCAGGAGAGCAGCGCCGGACGCCGGCTGCAACGAGACGCCGGGCCTCGGCTGCGGCGCGGGCGGGGCGTCCGCCAGAGATGGCGACCGCGACGCGTCGGTCCTGACGCCATCTGCCAAGCGCCCGCGCCTCGGCCTCCATGCCGCAGACGATGCCGACGTGGCGGGGTCATGCCAGATCGCCCTCGGCCGCCGCCGCCCGAGCGCGCTCTCCCCCGGGAACCGAAGGCGCCTCCCGGGAGGCGGAGGGCGCCGGTCGCGCCCCCGATGCTCACGATAGAGCGCGGGAGGGTGTTGGGAACACGTCCCCTGCTGCCGTCGCCGCCGAAAAGATCAGATGCCCCAACGGACCTCGCGGTCGTTCGAGGCCATGAGCCTGCGGTGCCGGGCGAGCGCCCAGAGCGGGAAGAACGCCGGATAGCCATGGTATTTCAGGTAGAACACGCGCGGGAAGCCGGTCCCCGTGAACTGCTCCTCCGCCAGCGCGCGCCCTCGCGCGGCGCGGCCTCGAGCCAGGCGACGCCGCGGCGCACCGCCTCGCTCTCGGCCTCGCCGGCCGACATCAGGCCGAGCAGCGCCCAGGCCGTCTGCGACGGCACCGACGGGCAGCCGAACCCGTCGACCCTCGCCCTCGTAGCTCTCCAGCCCCTCGCCCCAGCCGCCATCCTCGTGCTGGTGCGCCACCAGCCAGTCGACGGCGCGGCGGATGTAGGGCTGCGCGCATGTCCTCGCCCGCGCCCTTCAGCGCCACCAGCGCCGACCAGGTGCCGTAGACGTAGTTCGCGCCCCAGCGGCCGTACCACGAGCCGTCCGCCTCCTGCTCGCGGCGGATGAAGGCGATGCCGCGGCGGATCGGCGCCGGCATAGCGCCCGGCATCGACCTGGGCGAGGCAGCCGATGCAGCGCGCGGTGACGTCGACCGTCGGCGGGTCGAGCAGCGCGCCATGGTCGGCGAAGGGGATCGAGTTGAGGTAGTAGTGCTCGTTCTCCGGGTCGAAGGCACCCCAGCCGCCGGATTTCGACTGCATGCCCTCGATCCACTCGCAGGCGCGGTCGACGTTCTCGGCATAGCGGCGCGCGTCGGCGCGGTGCATGGCGAGCGCGACCACGGCCGTGTCGTCGACGTCCGGATAATCGGGGTTGGCGTACTGGAAGGCCCAGCCGCCGGGGCGCAGTCCCGGCCGGCGCACCGCCCAGTCGCCGACATGGTCGAGCACCTGCCGCTCGGCCAGCCAGTCGAGCGCCTGGGTCAGCCGCGCGTCCTCGCGCGGGCCGGACTCGAGCAGCGCGTGCGCCGCCAGCGCGGTGTCCCAGACGGGCGAAAGGCAGGGCTGGAAATAGAGGTCGTCGCCGCGCTCGGTCATCAGCTTTTCGACCGCGGCCCGCGCGGTCACCATGTGCGGATGGTCGTCGGCATAGCCGAGCGTGCGCAACATCATCACGGCGTTCGCCATGGCCGGGATAGATGGCGCCGAGCCCGTCCTCGCCGTTCAGGTGCGCGATGGTGAACTCCTCGGCGGCGCCGATGGCCTTCTGCGCGCGCGCCCTTCGGCAGCCGCGGCTCGACCAGGCGAAGCGCCTGGTCGAGCTGCAGGAAGAACTCGCCCATGGCGCTGCCGGTCGGGTTGACGTTCCAGACGCGCTGCTGCTCCGGCGGCACGACGAACAGCTCGGCGATGCCGCGGCCCGGTCGGGTTCGCGGCGCGGGCGCGCCTGGCATAGAGCACCAGCAGCGGCGTCAGCACCGTCCGCGACCAGTAGGCGATCTTGGACATGTGGAACGGGAACCAGCGCGGCAGCAGCATGCACTCGACCGGCATGACCGGCACGGCGCGCCAGGGCACCTGGCCGAACAGCGCCATGGCGATGCGGGTGAAGACGTTGGCATTCGCCGCCCCGCCCTGCCCCAGCACCCAGGCCCGCGGCACGCGCCATGTGCGGCGCGTCCGGCGTCGTCGCCCGATCAGCTTCAGCGCCCAATAGGCCTTGACGCTCGCCGAGACGTTGCCGGCGCCGCGCATGGAACAGCGGCCAGGAGCCGTCGGCGTTCTGCAGCGCGCGCAAGATAGCGGGCGATTCGCGCCTCGCGGGGCGGGTCGATCTCGCCGAGGAAGTGGCGGAGCAGCACGTATTCGGCCGGGATCGTGCAGTCGGCCTCGAGCTCGAAGACGATGTGGCCGTCCGGGCGCTGCATCGCCCAGAGCGCCTCGGCCTGGGCCTCGACCAGCGCGCACGCCTCAGGCGGCGCGAGCGGTCGCGCGTCGCTGAATGTGGCCGTCTCGTTCATGCTCGTCCCTCAGGCGGCTGGGCCGTCAGCCTGGCCGCGGTCTCTCCGGACCTTACGGCGCCCTCGATCGTCGCGGGCAGTCCCGTCCGCGTGGCATCGCCCGCCAGCACGAGATTTGCAAGGGGCGTGCGGGCATCTGGCCGTTTGCTGATGCCGAACGGCGACTGGTCGAAGGTTGCGCGGCGTTCCTTGTTGATACGGGCGGCGCGGTAATCGGTTTTGAGGCGCAGGGCGCGGCGCGTCTCGTCCCAGAGGACGGGGAGCAGCTCGTCGGGGGCGCGGTCCATCAGCCCGAGCCGGTCGGCGGCGCTGATCGGTCAGGCTGACGACGTCGCCGCGGACGAAGACCCAATGCGTCGTCGCGTTGACGAGGCCGGTCACCGGTGCGGCGCGGCTGCCAGCGCCGGGATCGTCGACGACGAAATGCGCGTTCAGGATGGCGGCGTCGTCGGGCGGCACCTCTACCCAGGGCAGCACGGCCTTGAGGCGCGTCGGCGGCAGGGCGAGAACGGCGCGGTCCTCGGCCCCCGAGCGCGACGGTCGCGGCCATTGGCGAAGTGCAGCGCGGCGAGCCGATCGCCTTCGTTCGTGACGCCCCTCAGCGCGTGCTCGAAGGCGATGGGCACGCCCCGGCCCTCGAGCCAGGCAACAGCAGGCTCGACCAGGGCGCGGCCGAGGCCGCGCGGCGCGAGCATGGGCCGGCTGGCACGGCCGCCCCGCGCGAAGGTCTCGGCCAGGACGGCGCGCAGCAGAGGCGCGGCGCCGCGCTCGGGCGTGGTGTTGAGGGCGGCGAGCGTCAGCGGCTCCCAAAAGCGGCGCCAGAGCGGTCCGCGGTCGGGGATGGCCTCGGCGACGGTGCGGGCGGGGCCGGCGAGAGCGAGGCGCCAGCCTGCAAGGTAGTCGAGCAGCCCGGTGCCAGGGATGCGGCGGTGGCGGTCGGCGATCCACCATGGGACGCGGCCATCGGTCAGCGCGACGCGCCAGCGCGCGCCCGAGCCGAGGTCGACAAAAGGGAAAACTGGCTCGGCTTCGCGCATCTCGCCCCGCGCGCCGATGAGGTCGAGATAGGCGCGGGCAGACATGTTGCCGCTGAGCAGCAGATGGTTGCCGTTGTCGACGTCGCGCTCGAGGCGCGGGTCGCGAAAGGTCCGGCAGCGGCCGCCGGCGAACCTCGCAGCCTCGTAGAGCGCGACGGAGCGCCCCGCCGCGGCGAGCCGCACGGCGGCGGAAAGCCCGGCCAGGCCCGGCGCCGACGATGTGGACGGTGCCGGTCATCGGGCCGCTCATCGCGGGCCCGCCAGGGCGACGGCGGCGAGGCCGAGGCGGAGTTTATGCCCGCGCGTCATCTCGAGCGGGCCGCGGAAGCGGAAGGCTCAGCGCCTCCATTCGGTCGAGATAGCCCTCGTAGACCCCGAGCATGGCGAGCGCGGGGGCGAGACGAAGGCGCGGGTGGCGAGGAATGGCACCGCGCGCCCGGACGAAGGCGGCGCGGGCGAGCTTGCCGATGCTCGGCGCGGGCTGCGGGCAGGCCCGGATCGTCCGCGATGGTGGCGCAGTCGGGGGCAACGCCGGCGCGCGCGAGGGCCTCGCGGGGCAGATAGATCCGCCCGATCGCGGCATCTTCGTCGACGTCGCGCAGGATGTTGGTCAACTGCAGCGCGTCGGCCAGCGCGAGCGCGAAGAGGTGCGAGGGGTCGCCGCGCCAGGCGCCGAAGATGCGCATGGAGAGGAGTCCGACCGCAGCCCGCCACGCGGCGGTTGTAGCGCGAGAGCTCGCGCAACGGGGGCGCGACGATGGGACCGTTCGCGTCCATCTCCATGCCCTCGATCATCATCAGGAACTCGCCTTTGCGGCAGGTCATAGCGCTCGACCGGGCCGGCGAGCGCCGGCCGATGGCGGATCGCGGCCGGCCGTCATAGAGCCGGTCGATCTCGGCGCGCCAATCGGCGAGCATGGTGCGCTTCTGCTCGGCCGGCATCGGCCCGTCGGCGATGTCGTCGACAACCCGGCAGAAGGCATAGACCGACCGCATGGCCTCGCGCCGCCGCCGCGACAGCAGCTTCATGCCGAGCGAGAAGGAGGACTTCGCCTGGCCCGTTGATGCGGTCGACGACCTGCTGCGGCGAGCAGCCGGCATCGAGCGGCGCCGGCGCCAGCGCGGCGTTGTCGGCCCCGGCGTTCATCCCCGGCGAAGCGCGAGGGCATCGCGGCGATCCCGGCGAGGCCGGCGCTGGCGAAATCGGCGCGCGAGAGCGCGACGCGGCCGGCGAGCGGGTCCTCCGCGCGCAACCGGGCGGAGAGCCGCGCGGCAAGGCGGGTGATCAGCGCCATCTCGGCATGCAGGCGGCGGCTGCGCGGGCGGGCGGGCCGGGTGCGGGCGGTGGCGATCAGGGCGTCGCAACCGTCGAGGCAGAGGTCGAGCACGGTGCGGCAGCCCCGGCGGGGCGGCGGGGGCCTCGAGGACAGTGACGTCGAGCCCCTGCCCCGCCAGCCAGTCCTGCGGCAGATAGACGCGGTCGAGCCGGCGGTAATCGGCCTGGCAGTCCTGCAGGTGGTTCAGGATCTGCAGCACCGTGCAAAGCGCGTCCGAAGGCGCCCACAGCGCCCGGTCCTCGCCGTGCAGGTCCATGAGGTAGCGCCCGACCGGATTGGCCGAGAGCTCGCAATAGCCGAGCAGGTCGTCCCAGTCGCGATAGCGCAGCTTGGTCGCGTCCTGGCGAAAGGCGGCGAGCAGGTCGCGGGCGTGCCGGTCGGTGACGCCGGTCTCGGCCAGGCTTTCGCGCAGCGCGGTGGCGGCGGCAACGCCGGGACGGCCGTCGAGCCCCTCCTCGAACCGGTCGAGGCGGCGGACCTTGTCCTCGCGGAGCCAGCTCGGGATTGTCGGCGATGTCGTCGGCGCCGCGCGCGAAGGCGTAGAATCGCGTCACATGCGGGCGGAGCCGGCGCGAGACGAGCAGCGAAGCGACGGGGAAGTTCTCGTCGCCGGCGCCCTTGCCGGACGGCGTCTCGACCGTGCCGGGCCGTGCCGCTACAAGCTGGTCCATTTTCTGCCGCCATCCCCTTCGGCGGCGCAGCATAAGGTGTCAGAAACGTAAACTCAATCCGGGCGGGCGTAATCCAGCCGAGAACTCATGCGCGCTCCCTTGTGGCCGCGCGGCCACTCGCCTAATCCGCGCCACCATGATCGGGGCCGCCACCGTCACCGCCTGGGCCGTCCTGCTGTTCCTGTGGGGGCGGTTCTGGCGCGCCGACCAGCGGCTGCCGGCCGAGCTGCCCGCGCCGCGGGCCTGGCCGCGCGTGGTGGCGGTGATCCCGGCGCGGAACGAGGCGGCGACCATCGGCGAGGTGGTCGGCGGCGCACCGGGCCTCGGACTATCCGGGCAGGCTATCCGGTCGTCGTGGTCGACGACGGCTCGCAGGACGGGACGGGCGACGCTGGCGCAGGCGGCGGGCGCGCAGGTCGTCGCCGCGCCGCCGCTGCCCTCCGGCTGGTCCGGCAAGCTCTGGGCGCTGGCAGAGCGGGGGTCGAGGCGGCGGGGCGGCTGGAACGCGCAAGCCGAGTGGCTGCTGCTGACGGATGCCGACATCCGCCATGCGCCGGGCACGCTGCGCCGGCTGGTGGCGCTGGCCGAGGGGCGCGGGCTGGCCATGGTTTCGCTGATGGCGCGGCTGGACGACCGCGGCCTCTGGGGCGGGCTGCTGGTGCCGGCCTTCGTCTTCTTCTTCCAGATGCTCTACCCGTTTCCCCTGGGTGAACCGGCCGGGTCAACGCGTCGCCGCGGCGGCTGGCGGCTGCGTCCTGATCCGGCGCGAGGCGCTGGCGGCGATCGGCGGGATCGCGGCGATCCGGGGGGCGCTGATCGACGACTGCGCGCTGGCGGCGAAGGATCAAGCGCGGCCCGCCGGCGCGGCCGATCTGGCTGGGGCTGGCGGAGGACGAGGTCGTCTCGCTGCGCGACAACCGGCGGCTCGGCACGATCTGGAGCATGGTGGCGCGGACGGCGTTCACCCAGCTCCGCCAGTCCTGGCTGCTGCTGGCGCGGACGCTGGCAGGGCTGGCGCTGGTCTTCGTCGCGCCGCCGGCGCTGCTGGTCGCGGGGCTGGCCGGCGCGGGGCTGGTGGCCGATGGTCGGCGCGGCGCGCTTGGCATGGGCCGCCATGGTCGCGCCTATGCGCCGACGCTTGCGCTCTATGGCCGGCCGTGGTGGCAGGGGCTGGCGCTGCCCGTCGCGGCGGCGCTCTACGGCGCGATGACGCTGTCAGCTCGGCGCTCCGCCACTGCGCGCGGCCGCGGCGGGGCCTGGAAAGGGCGCACCTATCTGATCGTCGACCCGAAGGTGGCCGGCCGCGCGCAGCCAGTCGAGCGCCTCGGCAAGGCAGGTCTCGAAGAGGGCGCGGCGCGAAGCCGAGCGCCGCGCGCGCCTTGGCGTTGTCGAAGCGGCAGGATTTCTCGGCGAGGCGCACGCCCGTCAGCGGCGCCGTCGGTGGCCGGCCGGTCAGCCGCGCCCAGCCCGGCCTCGGCGCGGGCCGCGGCGAGCGCGACGCCGACCGGCACGGTGCGCCGCGGCGCCGGCCGGCCGGTCAGGCGCGCCGACCGCCTCGGCGACCTCGCGCATCGTCAGGTCCTCGCCCGTCAGCAGATAGCGCTCGCCCGCGCGCGCCGCCGGTCGCGCGGCGGCGATGATCGGCGTCGGCGACCGCCTCGACATCGACGAGGTTCAGTAGGCAGTCGAGCAGCGCCGGCGTTCGGCCGGCGGCGAGGTCGCGCAGCATCCGCGTCGGCGGCGTCAGGTTGGCGTCGCCCGCGCCCACCGGGGCCGAGGGCATGACGATGGTCACGCGCTGGCCGGCCGCGGCGGCCGAGAGCGCGAAGAGCTCGGCCTGGCGCTTCGTGCGCGGATAGTCGCCGAGCAGCCGCGAGGGCGGCACCTCGACCGTCTCGTCGAGCATCGCGCCGCGCGCCGCGTCGCGGCCGACCAGCGTGACATAGCTCGAGACGTGGCACGACCGCGCGCGGGCGCGGCGGGCGGCGGCGAGCACGCGCGCCGTGCCGACGCCGTTGACCCGGTCGTAGTCGAAGCGGCCGCGGCGACCAGAGCTGGGCGATGGCGGCGGCGTGGACCACCGCGCGCGACGCCCGCCATGGCGGCGGCCAGCGCGTCGGGGTCGAGGATCGAGGCGGTGACGCGCTCGGCCTCGGCCGGCGGCGGCGTGGCCCAGGCGATGTCGAGCGCGCGCACCGGCTCGCCGGCGGCGACCAGGCGGCGGACGACATGGCGCGCCGATGAAGCCGCCGGCGCCGGTGACGAGCGTCGTCACGCGACGTCGACCGGTGCCGCAGACGAGCAGCCCGGCATCGCGCGCCGAGCCGGCGATCAGCCGGCCGCCGGCCATCACGCCCACGGTCGCGCGCCGAAAAGCGCGCGCCCGCAGGGTCGTCGAACAGCACCTCGATGGCGTCGTCCGGGCCGACGCGCAGGATGCGCGATGGCGGCCCGGTCGGCCCAACCCTGGATGTAGAACCAGAGCGAGAGCAGGCTGGGGTGCACGGCGGCGATCAGCGCGTCGCCGTCGATGCCGAGATTGTCGGGCGCGCCGGGCAGCGGCACCGTCCGCCCGTCCGGCCGCAGCAGGCGGCGGCCGCGCGTCTCGGCGATCGTGCCTGGCGCGCGATGCCGTTCGGGAAGCGCAGGCCCTCGCGCACGATCCGCACCTCGCCGCCCTCGATGCGGGCGAGGCTGCCGGTGCGCGCGCCGGGCGCGAGGTCGCGCAGCGAGTTGTGGCAGTCGGCCCGGTCGATCGTCACGAGCAGCGCGTCGCCCTCGCCCTCGAATTCGAGGTCGTTGGCGCGGCAGAGCCGTCGGTCACGAACGACCGTCTCGCTGTGCCAGCCGGCGCCGTCGAGCGCGCCGATCTCGACGACCGCCTCGTCGCGGCGTGATCGCGGTTGACCAGCGCGAGCCGCCTGCCGTCCGGCAGAGAGCGCGATGCCATGCGGGCGGAACCGCATGCGGCCGGGCCGCCGGGTCGAGCAGCGGCCGCGCCTCGATGGTCTCGGCGGACCGAGGCCAGATCGGCGACGGGCACGGCATAGAGGCCGCCATCGGGCCGTGCCGGGTCGAGCCGGTCGTGCGCCGAGACGATCAGCGTCGCGCCGTCCGGCGTCAGCGCCAGATCCTCGCCGCCGCCGATCCGCCAGCCGGTGCGCGGATCGACCAGCGCGACGCGGCGGCAGTCGGCGGAGCGAACCGGGCCGGCAGCGGCTCGCCGCCTCCGAGCCCCGAAAGCAGCCAGGCGGGCACGGCCGCCGCGGCGACCAGCCGCCAGCGCAGCGGCCGAGCCGCGCAGCATCACGGCCGGCGCCGCGGCGCGGCATGTCCCCAACGCTCGATCCAGCCGCCCCAGTGGCGCTCGACCAGCGCCACCGTCGCCGGATCGGCGCGGAAGGCGTTCTTGGCAAAGCCGCGCACCGACTCGAGATAGGCCTCGAAGCCGGGCGCGCGCCGCCTCGAACCCGTCGAGGCCGAGCCCGCGGTAGATGTGCGCGAGCGCGCCCATCGGGTCGCGGTCGAGCTCGGCATAGGGCAGCTCGACCAGCGCGCCCGGCGGCAGATCTCGCGCGCATCGCGCAGAAGCGGGTCATCATGCGGTCGTAGACGCGCAGGATGGTGGCGTCGATGTCGAGCGCCTCGGGCACGTCCTGCAGCGCCAGAACCTCGAGCAGCCGCTTGTAGAAGTTGCGCATCGACAGGAAGACGTCCAGCGGGTCGCGATGGATGTGGATGAACTTGCGCCCGGGAACAGCCGCCGCAGCTGGCGACGCGCGCCGGTGTAGACCGGGTTCTTGATCAGCAGCGGCCGGCGCCGACTGCAGCAGCGTCAGCTTGCGCAGCAAGTAGGTGAAGCGGTTCTCCCAACGGGCGATCTCGGCCTCGGAGGCGCCGTCGAAGAACAGTCCCCGGTCGATCAGCGCGTCGAAGCGGCGGGGAAAGTAGAGCCCGTGGTAGAAGGAGAGCTCGGTCATCGAGGCGATGCCGACCTCGTCCTCCTGCGGGCTGAGCTCGGCGTCACCGGAATGCGATCGATCCAGCGGTGCTCGGGCAGCGCCCGCTCGAGCATCGGGCGGAGCGCCCGGGCGATGCCGAACATGTCCCATGGCAGGCCGACGGCGAGGGGCGGCACATGGCCCAGCCGGGATCGCGGCTCATCACGTTGTAGAGATGCGTCGTGCCCGAGCGCCAGTGGCCGAGGATGAAGACCGGCGGCGGCAGATCGCGCCGTGGCCGGCAGCCTGGGCGCGATGGCCAGCGCCTCGAGCGCCGACACGGGCGAGCGGGCCAGCGCAGCGCCCCAGATCCTCGCGGTCGCGCCCAGCCGGTCGGGCCGGCCACCCGCGCGGAAGGCCCGCACGAGGGTGCCAGATCCGCGCCTTCGAGTGGATGCGCCATGCTGCCCGTTGCCCAATGCGACTGCGGCGACAGCTATCCTTCGGAAATCGGAAGCGCAACCAGCCGCTCGCGCCGGCGTCTCGATTCGCCCCGCTTGTCGCATCACGCGCATTGTCCGCCGCGCTTGATCCTGGGGGTGGAGCCTTAACTGCTTGGCGAAAAGGGCCCCGCCGTGTTTAGCTGGCAAGCAGGGGTAGATAACAACCCGCAGGGAGAGAAATCGATGACCCGACTGATGATGACGGACCGACCGCTGCATCCTATGGCGGAGCAAGTTCGTCGACGGCCTGAAGCGCGGCTACATGAACCGGCGCGAATACCTGGCCTCGATGATGTGCGTCGGCGTGACCGCCGCCGGCGCGGCCGCGCTCGGCGGGTTCACGCTGCCGAGCCGCGCCTTCGCGCAGACGGCCACCAAGGGCGGAACGCTGCGCGTCTCCATGCTCGTCAAGGAGATGAAGGACCCGCGGCTGTTCGATTGGTCCGAGATGGCGAACGTTTCGCGGCAATCGGTCGAGTACCTGGTGCGCTGGACGCGCGACTTCACTTTCGAGCCCTGGCTGCTCGAGAGCTGGGAGGTGAACGACGACGCGACCGAGTACACGCTGAACCTGCGCAAGGGCGTGAAGTGGTCGAACGGCGACGACTTCACCGCCGAGGACGTGATGCACAATTTCCGGCGCTGGGCGGACAAGAGCGTCGAGGGCAACTCGGTCGCCTCGCGCGTCAGCGTCCTGATCGACGACTCGACCGGCCAGCTTCGCGACGGCGCGGTCGAGGTGGTCGACGACCACACCGTCCTCGTGAAGCCGGCGTCCTCCGACATCGCGCTGATCGCGGCGATGACCGACTACCCGGCGCAGATCGTGCACCGCAGCTTTGACCCGGCGAACGGCGACCTGATGGCGCAGTTCAACATCGGCACCGGACCGTTCGAGATCACCCGCTGGGATCCGGGCATCGCCGCGGCCGTCAAGCGGCGCGAGACGCCGTGGTGGGGCGGCGAAGTCTATCTCGACGGCATCGAGTTCACGGACCACGGCACCGACCCGACGGCGATGATCGCGGCGCTGGAGGCGGGCGAGGTCGATGCCAACTACGAGACGAATGCCGATTCGATCGAGGCGCTCGACGCGCTCGGCTTCAACAAGGGCGAGATCGCGACCGGCAATACGATCGTCGCGCGCATGAACGTCAACAACAAGCCATATGACGACGAGCGCGTCCGCCGCGCCGTGACCAGCGCGGTCGACAATGAGATCGTCCTGGCGCTCGGCTTTAACGGGGCGGGACTGAAGGCCGATAACTACCATGTCGGGCCGATGCACATCGAGCACTTCCCGCTGGCGCCGCACCAGCGCAACGTCGAGGAATCGAAGAAGCTGCTCGAGGAGGCCGGCCAATCCGGCTATGAGTTCGAGCTGATCTCACTGGACGACGACTGGCGCCGGGCCACCTCGGACGCCATCGCGGCCCAGATGCGCGACGCCGGCATGAACGTGAAGCGCACGATCATTCCCGGCGCGACCTTCTGGAACGACTGGACGAAGTACCCGTTCTCGACGACGAATTGGAACGGCCGCCCGCTCGGGCGTTCAGGTGCTGGCGCTCGCCTATCGCAGTGGCGAGGCCTGGAACGAGGCCGGCTGGAGCAGCCCGGAATTCGACGCGGCGCTGAACAAGGCGCTCGGCATCGCCGATCCGGAGCTGCGCAAGGCGCAGATGGAGGAGGTCGAGACGCTGCTGCGCGATTCGGGGATCATCATCCAGCCGTACTGGCGCTCGAATTTCCGCCATTACAACGACAAGGTGCAGGGCTTCGAGCCGCACCAGGCCTATGAATTCCACATGGAGGACGTCTGGCTGGCGTCCTGAGCCAGCAGCTGACGACGCGCGCGTCCCTGGCCCGGGACGCGCGTCCGGGGGCGCCCCGGGGGCTTGCGACGGACGTCGCCGGAGCGGGTCGCGGCGCCGCCGCAGCGGTCGCACGACGGTAGAGGCGCGGCGGGGTCCACGCTGGGGAGGTGCCGGCCATGTTGATGTTCGTCCTGCGGCGGCTCGGCGTCATGGTGCTGACCATGATCTGCCTGACTCTGATCGTCTTCTACATGGTCAATCTCGACGCGAACCTCGAGAAGCTCGCCAAGACGCAGGGCGACATGCGCATGACCGATGCCGAGGTCGAGAGCTGGCTCGAGAAGAACGGCTATCGCGAGCCCTTCCTCGAGCGCTATGGCGAGTGGCTCGGCAACTTTGCCCAGGGCGACATGGGTTGGTCGCTGCGCTTCCAGGCGCCGGTCAACGAGGTCATGCCCGAGCGGCTGGGCTATACCGCCATCCTGATGTTCTGGGTGATGCTGGTCATGGTGCCCGGCGCGTTGATCATCGGCGTGCTCGCCGGCATGCGCGAGGGATCGATGCTCGACCGAAGTCTCAGCGTCGCCTCGATCACCTCGACCTCGGCGCCCGAATACGTCACGGGCATCGTCTTCACCGTGATCTTCGCCTCGTCGCTGGGGCTGCTGAAGGGCATCGCCTCGACCGACAGCATCACGGTCGAGAACTTCACTTTGCCGGTGATGACCATGGCGATCTACGGCATGGGCTATATCGCAAGGATGACGCGCGCCTCGATGGCCGAGGTGATGACATCGCAATACATCCGCACGGCGCGGCTGAAGGGGCTGACCTTCCGCACCGTCGTGCTCAAGCACGCGCTGAGGAACGCGCTGATCGCGCCCTTCACGGTGATCATGCTTCAGTTCCCCTGGCTCTTGACCGGCGTCGTCATCGTCGAGGCGATGTTCAACTACAAGGGCTTCGGCTGGACGCTGGTCGAGGCGGCGTCGAACAACGACATCGACCTGCTGCTGGCCTGCTCGGTGGTCGCCGTCGCCGTGGTGCTGCTGACGCAGCTGATCTCGGATGTCGGCTACGCCTATCTGAACCCGCGCATTCGCGTGGCCTGAGCGGCGCGGCAGGGGGGAGGGCGCACCATGGAAAAGGAGTATCTCGGCTGGGGACAGATCGTTCTTCAGACGCTGATACGGTTCTGGCCGGTCTGGATTGCGCTGATCGTGACGGTCGGGGGCGGCTGGTTCATCCGGCACCGGATGGGCAGCTTTGGCCGCCTCTATGGCTCGCGCATCGGCATGGCGGGCCTCTGCATCGTGCTCTTCTGGGTGTTCGCGGCGATCTTCGCCCCGCTGATCGCGCCCTACGGCGCGAACTACGTGCCGACGGACCTCATAGCGCTCAAGGCGGTCAAGGGCAGCCCGCCCGGCATCATCAACCCCGAGGGCGGCGTCTATCTCTGGGGCGGCGACAACAACGCCCGCGACGTCTTCAGCCGCGTCGTCTGGGGCAGTCAGATCGTGCTGATCATCGCGCCCGCGGCGACGCTGATCGCCTATATGGTGGGCAGCACGCTCGGCCTGCCGGCCGGCTATCACACCGGGCGGACCGACGCGTTTCTCTCCTTCATCGCCAATTTGGTGCTGGCCTTCCCGGTCATCCTGCTCTTCTACCTGCTGGTGACGCCCGAAATCCGGACGCTCGACTACAACACCTGGCTCGGGCGAAGTCTCGGCGTCGGCTGGTCGATCCCGCGGGGGATCGCGGCCGTCTTCTTCCTGTTCCCGATCATCTTCCTGTGCCTGATGTGGTTCACCCGCTTCGAGAAGAGCGGGACCCGGCTCGCGCTTTATCTGGGGACGACGGTCGTCGTCGGCCTCTGGCTCTATCTCGGGCTGGTCTTCGACTGGGATTTCGGGCCGGTCAAGCTCGACCCGAACGAGCTCAACGTCTTTGCCGCAGTCGTCTTCGCCTCGTCGCCCGGCGTCTTCCGCATCGTGCGCGGACTGACCATGGACATCAAGACGCGCGACTATGTCGCCGCGGCCCAGACCCGTGGCGAGCGGCAGTGGTACATCATGCTGTGGGAGATCCTGCCGAATGCCCGGGGGCCGCTGATCGTCGATTTCTGCCTGCGGGTCGGCTACACGACCATCCTGCTCGGCACGCTCGGCTTCTTCGGGCTGGGCCTCAGTCCCGAGAGCCCGGACTGGGGCAGCATGATCAATCACGGCCGGCAGTTCGTGCGGCTGCTGCACCAGGCGCACATGTCGCTCTTCCCAGCGGTCGCGCTGATGAGCCTCGTGCTCGGCCTCAACCTGTTGGCCGACGGCCTGCGCGAGGAATCCCTGAAGGATTGAGGAGGCGCCGATGAGCCCCGAGACGACGCGCGCGGCGACACCCGCGACCGGCGCAACCCCGATTCTCGAGATCGAGGATCTCAACATCAGCTTCTACACGCGCAAGGGCGAGATCCCGGCGGTGATGGATTTCTCCATGACCGTCATGCCGGGCGAGTCCATGGGCCTGGTCGGCGAGTCGGGCTGCGGCAAGTCCACCGTCAGCCTCGGCATCATGCGCTATCTCGGCAACAACGGAGGCATCAAGTCCGGCACCATCAAGTTCATGGGCCGCGACATGGCGACCATGTCCGAGGCCGAGCTGCGCGACCTGCGCGGCTCGAAAATCTCGATGGTCTACCAGGAGCCTATGGCCTCGCTGAACCCGGCCATGAAGATCGGCCGGCAGCTGACCGAGGTGCTGACCGCGCACGAGGGTGTCAGCGAAGAGGAGGCGCGCGGACGCGCCGCCGAGATGATGGGCGCCGTCCGCCTGCCCGACCCTGACCGCATCATGGGCGCCTATCCGCACCAGCTCTCGGGCGGCCAGCAGCAGCGCGTGGTGATCTCGATGGCGCTGCTGTCGAAGCCCCAGCTTCTGCTGCTCGACGAGCCGACGACCGCGCTCGACGTGACGGTCGAGGCCGGGATCGTCGACCTGATCAAGGATCTCGCGCGCGAGTTCGGCACGTCGATGATCTTCGTCAGCCACAACCTCGGGCTGATCCTCGAGACGTGCGACCGGATCACCGTCATGTATTCGGGCGAGGCGGTCGAGGAGGGCGACATCGGCACCGTCTTCAATCGGATGCGCCACCCTTACACCAAGGGCCTGCTGCGCTCGATCCCGGTGCCGGGCACGAACAAATACGCCCGCCCGCTGGTCGCCATCCCCGGCCAGTTGCCGCTGCCCCACGAGCGGCCATTTGGCTGCAATTTCGGCCCGCGCTGCCCGCATTGCGTGCCGGAGATCTGCGATGCCGGGCCGATCGCCATGCGCGACCTCGGCCAGCGCCACCGCAGCCGCTGCGCGCGCATCGGCGAGATCGACTGGGCTGCCGACGCGTTCGAGGGCGAGGTCGCCGAGCCGATCGAGGTCGGCGACGTCGTCGTCAGCGTCGATCACCTGAAGAAGCACTACGCCGTCTCGACCGGCATGTTCGGCGGCGGCGACACCCGCACGGTCAAGGCGAACGAGGACCTGACCTTCAACGCGCGCGAGGCCGAAACGGTCGCCATCGTCGGGGAGTCCGGCTGCGGCAAGTCCACCTTCGCCAAGGTGCTGATGGGCCTCGAGACCGCCACGGACGGGACGGTCCGGCTCGGCAATCTCGACATCGCCCATCTGCCGGTCGAGCGGCGCGACGCGCGCACCGTCAGCCAGGTGCAGATGGTCTTCCAGAATCCGTTCGACACGCTGAACCCGTCGATGACGGTGGGCGACCAGATCGTCCGCGTGCTCGAGCAGTTCGAGGTGGGCGAACTCGGACGCCGATCGCCGCGAGCGCATGCTGGACCTGCTCGATCTCGTGAAACTGCCGCGCGAGTTCGCGGCGCGGAAGCCGCGCCAGCTCTCGGGCGGGCAGAAGCAGCGCATCGGCATCGCCCGCGCCTTTGCCGGGCGGCCGCGGCTGGTGGTCGCGGACGAGCCCGTCTCGGCGCTGGACGTCTCGGTGCAGGCGGCGGTGACCAAGCTGCTGACCGACATCCAGCGCGAGAGCCGCACGACAATGCTCTTCATCAGCCACGATCTGGGCGTGGTGCGCTATCTGGCCGACCGCATCGTCGTGATGTATCTCGGCCGGATCATGGAGCAGGGCACGACCGAACAGGTCTTCTCGCCGCCCTACCACCCCTATACCGAGGCGCTGCTCTCGGCCGTGCCGGTCGCCGACACGCGCGTGCGCAAGCGTCAGGTCGTGCTCGAGGGTGAGATGCCGAGCCCGCTGAACCCCCTGCCGGGCTGCCCCTTCCAGACGCGCTGCCCCTATATGATGCCGGGGACATGCGACGTCGAGACGCCGCCCTTCAAGGAGATGTCGCCGGGCCATATGATATTCTGCCATCTGCCGGACGAGCAGCTGAACGGTATGGAGCCGGTGATCGTGGTCGAGGACGAGCCGCCGGTCGCCGCGCAATAGGCGGTGGCAGGGCGAGGCGCCGACGCCCAAGGGGGCAGGCCGGCGACTCCGGCGTTTCTCCCCCGGCGACGGGAGGGGCAGGAGGAACGCCACACGGCGAAGGAACGGAGACGATGCCGAAACCCATCCACATCCTCAACGGCCCGAACCTGAACATGCTGGGCGTGCGCGAGCCGCACATCTACGGGCAGGACACGCTGGCCGACATAGAAAAGCGCTGCGCCGCGCGCGCCGAGGCCGCCGGACGCGGGCTGGTTTTCCGGCAGTCCAATCACGAGGGCGACCTCGTCGGCTGGATCCAGGACGCCCGCACCGAGGCCGCGGCCCTGATCATCAACCCGGCCGGCTTCACGCATACCTCGGTCGTCATCCACGATGCGCTCAAGATGCTCGACTGCCCGGTCGTGGAGCTGCACCTCTCGAACATTCACCGCCGCGAGGACTGGCGGCATCACTCCTATGTCTCTCTGGTGGCCACCGCGATCATCGCGGGCTTCGGCTCGATGGGCTACGAGCTCGCCGTCGACGCGGTGCTGCAGATGACGCGCCGGGCCGCCTGACGACCGCAAGCGCAGCGCCCCTGCAATCATCACTTGCATGGTGCCAGCGCGGGCCTAGGCTTCGCGCGAATCCGGAGGTGCTCATGGCACGGCGCATCGGTTCGGACGGCACGCGCACGGAGGCGGCGATCCGCGCGGCGGCGACGCTCCTGATCGCGCGGCACGGCTACGAGGCGCTCAGCATGCGGCGCCTCGCCGAGGCGGTCGGCCTCGGCGCCGCGGCGATCTATCGCTACTATCCTAACAAGCAGGCGATGCTCGCCAGCCTGATGGAGGCGCATGCGCGCGAGGCGATCGAGGCCTGGCGCGCAGTCCGGACCGCTGGCGGCCCAGCCTTTGGCCCCGCGGCATGGCTCGAGGCCTTCACGCGCTTCCACATCCGGCACCACTGGACCAGGCGCGACGGCCTCTGCCTCTCGCATTTCGAGCTGCGCAGCCTCAGCCCTGAGAACTTCGAGAAGATCGAGGCCCTGCGAACCCGCTACGAGCGCGAACTCGTCGAGATCCTGCGCTCGGGCGTGGCCGCAGGTGCGTTCGTGCCGATGAACGCGCCCGTGACCGCCCGCGGCATCATCGCCCTCCTGAACGGGCTGACGAACTGGTACAGGCCCGACGGCCCGATCGGCCGGTCCGAAATCGAGGACATCTACTGGGGGATGGTGGCGCGGCTCGCCGGCATCGGCGCGGCGCGGGCGGCCGGGCGGCTGCAGCCGGCGTGATCCAGGTCGCGGGAGCGGCACATGCGATGGAGGTTTCCGTGTTTACAGCCAGCATGAAGTTCGGCCTCGGCGACGATATCGAGGC
The DNA here is from genome assembly GCA_963822985.1 of uncultured Alphaproteobacteria bacterium. Taxonomy (GTDB): domain Bacteria; phylum Pseudomonadota; class Alphaproteobacteria; order Rhodobacterales; family Rhodobacteraceae; genus Thermohalobaculum. The sequence goes on from CAWGJU010000014.1 coordinate 263,588, forward strand.
GCTGCGCGACATGGTGCACCGCTTTGCGCAAGAGCGGATCGCGCCTCAGGCGGTCGAGATCGACCGCACCAACGCCTTCCCGGCCGGCCTCTGGCGCGAGCTGGGCGAGCTCGGCCTGCTCGGCATCACCGTCGAGGAGGAATATGGCGGGTCCGGCATGGGCTATCTCGCCCACGTCGTCGCGGTCGAGGAGATCGCGCGGGCCTCGGCTTCGGTCAGCCTCTCCTACGGCGCGCATTCAAATCTCTGCGTCAACCAGATCCGGCTGAACGGCACGCCCGAGCAGCGGGCGCGCTACCTGCCCCGCCTCGTCTCGGGCGAGCATGTCGGCGCGCTGGCGATGTCCGAGGCCGGCGCGGGGTCCGACGTCATCGGCATGAAGCTGCGCGCCGAAAAACGGAACGACCACTACCGGCTGAACGGCACCAAGTTCTGGATCACCAACGGGCCCGATGCCGACACGCTGGTCGTCTACGCCAAGACCGACCCCGAGGCCGGCAGCCGCGGCGTCACCGCCTTCCTGATCGAGAAGGAGTTCGCGGGCTTCTCCACCGGGCAAAAGCTCGACAAGCTCGGTATGCGCGGCTCGAACACCTCGGAACTCATCTTCGAGGATTGCGAGGTGCCCTTCGAGAACGTCCTGGGCGAGGAGGGCCGCGGCGCCCGCGTGCTGATGTCGGGCCTCGACTACGAGCGCGTGGTGCTGAGCGGCATCGGCCTCGGCATCATGGCGGCCTGCCTCGACCACATCATGCCCTACCTGAAAGAGCGCCACCAGTTCGGCCAGCCGATCGGCAGCTTTCAGCTGATGCAGGGCAAGATCGCCGACATGTACGCCGCGATGAACTCGGCGCGCGCTTATGTCTATGCCGTCGCCGGCGCCTGCGATCGGAGCGAGGTCACGCGCCAGGACGCTGCCGCCTGTGTGCTCTACGCCTCGGAGAAGGCGATGGAGCAATCCGTCCAGGCCGTCCAGGCAATGGGCGGCGCGGGTTATCTCAACGACCACCCCGTCGCCCGCATCATGCGCGACGCCAAGCTGATGGAGATCGGCGCCGGCACGCAGGAGATCCGTCGCATGCTCATCGGTCGCGAGCTCATGGCATCGATGGCGTGAACGGCTCGGTCCTCGACTTCAGGGCCAGCGAAGGCGTCCTGCACGGCCAATTCGGCTGGCTGATCGACGCGCTGGAATGGGTCTCGGCGATCATCGAGATGGCCGCCATCGCGCTGCTGGTGCTCGGAGCGATGCGGTTCATCATCGGCGTCGCAGCCGCCGAGGTCGCACGCTCCGGGACCGAGCGCGTCCAACAAACGAATCGCGAGCGCATCCAACTCGGTCGCTACATCCTGGCGGGGCTCGAGCTCTTCATCGTCGCGGACATCATCCGCACCGCCTTGTCGCTCGCCTTCGTCGACCTGCTGTTCCTCGGCCTGCTGGTCGTCATCCGCTCGCTCATCAGCTTCTTCCTCGACCGCGAGCTCAAGGAGCTGCGCAAGGAGCTGGCCGACTGACCGGTCGACGGACCGGCGACCCGAGCTCGGTCAATAGCCGCGGAACCCCTGGACGAACCAGAGCGCGTAGGAAAACCCGGCGTCCGAATGGGTATCGACCGACCCCACCTCGATCTCGTGCGCCTCGTCGAAATGGCGCGCGATGTCCTGGGCCAGCTTCGGCGACAGCACGGCCAGCAGCATCGGCCGCTGGTCGCCCTGGCGCAACGTCGCGACCAGCTCGTGATGGTTCCGGGGGATCAGGTCAGGGTTCCAGACGGCGATCTCGTCGAAGGTCAGACCGCCGTGGAACATGCACTCCGACAGGCGCCGGCGGTCGTCCGACAGCAGGATCTCGGCGCCCTCCTCGGCCATCTGGCCGAGCGCCGCCGCGCAGAAGGGCTCGCTCAGGCGCATCTTCTTGAACGGATCGGCCGCGCGGGGCAGGTCGAGCGGAAAGGCGGCATAGCCCCAGGCAGCCGCATAGAGCACCGCCGCGCCGAGCACGCCGACCGCTGCCTGGGCCGGCAGGGCCCAGGACCAGCCGCGCATCAGCACGATGCGGGCAGCGAGCAGCGCTCCGGCGACATAGGCCGGCGCCGCCCAGTTCGGCTGGGCGCGCACATAGAAGGCGAGCGCCGCCATGGCGCCCAGCAGCGTGAAGGTCTGCCAGGCAAGCAGCCGCATCCGCCAGTCGGGCAGCCACTCGCGCCGCCACCAGAGCGCCGCCAGGATGGCGAGGAACCAGACCGGCCCGATCACGCCGAACTGCGTGCCCAGGAACTCGGCCAGCCCGGCAAGCGTGTAGCGCTCGCCCGGCGGCGCCGCGTCCTCGGCGACGTGCTCCACGGTGACGAAGCCGTTCTGCGCCTGCCACCAGAGGTTCGGCGCGAGCACGACGAGGGCGACCAGGCCCGCGACCGTCGCCCCGCGCCAGTCGCGCCCTCGTGCCGAGAAGAGGGCATAGCCGAGCGCTCCGAAGGCGAAGGCGACGGCGGTGTACTTCGCCAACATCCCGAGGCCGAGGGCGAGACCCATCACCGCCCACCAGCGGCCGCCCTCGTCCGTTGCGCGCACCCACGCGTAGAGCGCGGCCGCCCAGAACGCCATCATCACGGGATCGGTCGACATGATCATGGCCGAGGCCGTGACACCCGGCGCCGCCGTGTAACCAGCCGCCGCCCAGAACCCGGTCCGCCCGTCCCAGAGCCGGGCGCCGGTCAGGTAGAGCAAGCCCCCGATCACGGCATGCGCCAGGACGGCGCCGATGCGCAGCCAGAAGTTCGTGTCGCCGCCGAACCAGGTGGTTGCCAGGATCACCCAGCCGACCAGCGGCGGCTTGGAGAAGTGCCCCCAGGCGAGCTCGTGCCCGTAAGCCCAGTACTGCGCCTCGTCGAAATGAACCGGCACCAGCCCCGCGGCATTGACGCCAAGTCGCAGCGCGGCGACAGCCACGATCAGCACCGATGCCCAGAGCGCCCAGGAACGCGTGTCCGACTTCGCCCCGCGTCCCGTCCCGCGGCTTGTCTGCGCACCCTTCCGGCGGCGCGCGGGCGCCTGTTTCGCTTTCGCCATCACCGCTCCCTGCCCGGCGCGGCTGCATAACGAATGCCCGAGCCGCTAGGAACCCTGCCCGTCGGGGTTCCCCACTAGGAACCCTGGCCGCGCCAGTCTATCTCTGCCGCATAAACAGGAAGGACGCCCATGCGACACGAGAAGCCCGAGACGCCGACCCGGCTCGTCGACTATCGCCCGCCGGAGTGGCTCGTCGAGCGCGTGGCCCTCACCTTCGACCTGGCGCCGGCGGCGACGCGGGTGCGGGCGCGGATCGAGTTCTGTCGCAATGGTGCCGGCGCGGCCGATCTGGTGCTGTTCGGGCGCAGGCTGACGCTGGTCTCGGCGGCGGCCGACGGGCGCGATGTGACGAGCGAGGTCGAAGTCACGCGCGAGTCGCTGCGGCTGGCCGGCCCGCTGCCCGAACGGTTCGTCTGGGAGTGCGAGACCGAGATCGACCCCTCGGCCAACACCGAGCTCGAGGGGCTCTATCACTCCAAGGCCATGTACTGCACCCAGTGCGAGGCCGAGGGCTTCCGCAAGATCACCTACTATCCGGATCGCCCCGACGTGATGGCCGTCTTCGACGTGCGGATCGAGGCGGACCGCGCCGCCTGCCCGGTGCTGCTCTCGAACGGCAACCCCGTGGCGGCGGGCGAGCTGCCCGGCGGGCGGCACTTCGCCGAATGGCAGGACCCGTTCCCTAAGCCGTCCTATCTCTTCGCGCTGGTCGCCGGCGACCTCGTCGCGCACGAGGACAGCTTCACGACCATGTCCGGCCGCAACGTCCGGTTGCAGGTCTGGGTTCGGCCCGGCGACGAGGACCGCTGCGCCTATGCCATGGACAGCCTGAAGCGCTCGATGCGCTGGGACGAGGAGGCGTATGGCCGGGAATACGACCTCGACCTCTTCATGATCGTCGCGGTGGACGATTTCAACATGGGGGCGATGGAGAACAAGGGGCTGAACATCTTCAACTCCAAATACGTGCTCGCCAGCCCCGAGACGGCCACCGACCGCGACTACGAGCTGATCGAATCCATCGTCGCGCACGAGTATTTCCACAACTGGACGGGCAACCGGATCACCTGCCGCGACTGGTTCCAGCTGTGCCTCAAGGAGGGGCTGACGGTCTTCCGCGACCAGCAGTTCTCCGAGGACGAGCGCTCGGCCGCCGTGCAGCGGATCGGCGACGTCCAGGCGCTGCGCGCGCGCCAGTTCCGCGAGGATGCGGGGCCGCTGGCGCACCCCGTCCGGCCGGACGAGTATATCGAGATCAACAACTTCTACACGGCGACCGTCTACGAGAAGGGCGCCGAGGTCATCCGCATGCTGCGAACGCTGATCGGCGCGGAGGCATACCGCAAGGCGCTCGATCTCTACTTCGAGCGGCATGACGGCCAGGCCTGCACGATAGAGGACTGGATCCGCGTCTTCGAGGACGCCACCGGGCGCGACCTGACCCAGTTCAAGCGCTGGTACACGCAGGCCGGGACGCCCCGGCTGCATGTCACCGAGGCGCTGCACGGCAACACCTATCGGTTGCATTTCCGCCAGACGACTCCGCCGACGCCCGGCCAGCCGACGAAGCTGGCGCAGGTGCTGCCGATCGCGGTCGGGCTGCTCGGACCGGACGGCACCGAGATCCTGCCGACGACGGTGCTCGAGATGACCGAGGCCGAGCAGAGCTTCGACTTCGACCTCGCCGACCTGCCGCCGGGGCCCCTGCCCGGCCGCCGCGGCGAAGGTTCGGCCCAGCGCCCGGTCGCGTCGCTGCTGCGCGGATTCTCGGCGCCGGTGATCCTCGAGCGCGAGACCACGGACGAGGAGCGCGCCTTCCTGCTGGCGCACGACACCGACCCCTTCGCCCGCTGGGAGGCCGGGCGCGACTATGGCATCGACATCGCGCTCGGCCTTCTCCGCGGCGGCCAGATCCCGACCGAGTGGACGCAAGGGCTCGGCCGCCTGCTGGCCGACGAGGCGCTCGACCCGGCCTTCAAGGCCATGGCGCTCGACGCGCCGGGCGAGGAAGAGCTCGCCGCCGAGATCGCGGGGCGCGGCGAGCCGGTCGACCCCGAGGCCGTGCACGGTGCCGTTGTGGCAATGCGGCGCGCCATCGGCTCCGCGCTGCACGCAGAGCTGCGCCAGGTCTATGACGACATGGCGACACCCGGCCCCTTTTCGCCCGACGCGGCCAGCGCCGGACGTCGCGCGCTGCGCAGCCGGGCGATGGCGCTGCTCGCCCGCTCTTCGGACGAGGGGCTGGCGCTCGCCGACCGCCAGTTCGCCGCCGCCGACAACATGTCCGAGGCGTTGCCGGCGCTGACGGCGCTCGTCCACTGCGGCGCACCCTCGGCCGAGGCGCGGCTGGCCGAGTTTCACTACCGCTGGAAGCAGGACGCGCTCGTCGTCGATAAATGGCTGTCGCTGCAGGCGACCTCGCCGCAGCCCGACGCCCTCGCCCGCGTCCGCGCGCTGGCCGAGGCGCCCGACTTCGAATGGAAGACCCCGAACAAGTTCCGGGCACTGGTCGGCGCCTTCGCCGCGGCCAATCCGTCGCGGTTCCATGCCGCCGATGGCTCGGGCTATCGCTTCGTCACCGACTGGTTGATCCGCCTCGACGCGGTCAACCCGCAAACGGCGGCGCGCGTCGCGGGCGTCTTCGAGACCTGGCGGCGCTACGACCAGGGCCGGCAGGCGCTGATGCGCGCCGAGATGGAGCGCATGACCGCCCTGCCCGACCTCTCCCGCAACACGCGCGAGATCGTCGAGCGGCTGCTCGCAGCGGCCGGTGACTGACGCGTCGCGAGGTAAGCCGCAGGGTAACGCAGGGCACGGCCGCTTGCCACGTCGGACGGCAATCTCTAAATGAGTGGCCGAACCAGCGAGCCGAGCGCCATGCCCGTCCAAGCCACCGAGATCGAGCGCCTGATCAAGGCCACCTTCCCCGAGGCCCGGGTCGAGATCCGCGATCTCGCCGGCGACGGCAACCACTACGCCGCGACCGTCGTCGACGAGAGCTTTCGCGGCAAGAACCGCGTCCAGCAGCAGCGCATGGTCAACGCCGCGCTGAAGGACATCCTCGAGGGGCCGAATGCGCCCCTGCACGCGCTGGCGCTGCAGACCAGCGCGCCGGATTGAGACGAAAGGACCTCCAACATGCTCGACACCACCACCGCCAAGGAACAGATCCAGCAAGCCGTCGACAGCCACGACGTGGTGCTGTTCATGAAGGGCACGGCGACCATGCCGCAATGCGGCTTCTCCAGCCGCGTCGCCTCGATCCTCGGCTATCTCGGCGTTAACTTCCACGACATGGACATCCTGCAAAGCCCCGAGTTGCGCCAGGGCATCAAGGAGTTCTCCGATTGGCCGACCACGCCGCAGCTTTACGTGAAGCAGGAATTCATCGGCGGCTGCGACATCGTCACCGAAATGACCATGTCGGGCGAACTCGACAAACTGTTCGACGACAAGGGCATCGCCTATGACAAGGACGCAGCCAAGCGCATCCGCGAAGCCAACGGCTGAGGCCAAGGCCTCACAGGCCTTCGCGACGGGCGACGTCGTCCTGATCGTCGGTCTGGGCAATCCCGGCCCGTCTTATTCCGGGCACCGGCACAATGTCGGCTTCATGGCCCTTGACGCGATCGCACGCGCCGAGGGCTTCGGCGCGTGGCGCCAGAAGTTCCAGGGCCAGATCGCCGAGGGCAGGATTGGGGCCAAGCGCGTGACGCTGCTCAAGCCCCTGACCTACATGAACGAGTCCGGGCGCTCGGTGGCCGAGGCGGCGCGCTTCCTCAAGGCGCCGCCCGCCGACGTCATCGTCATCCATGACGAGCTCGACCTCGCCCCCGGCCGGTGCCGGGTGAAGGTCGGCGGCGGCCACGCCGGCCATAATGGGCTGCGCTCGATCCACGCGCATCTGGGACCCGACTATGCGCGGGTGCGGGTCGGCATCGGCCATCCCGGCCACAAGGACGCCGTCTCTGGCCATGTGCTGCACGATTTCTCCAAGGCCGAGCGCGACATTCTCGACCCGGTGCTCGACGGCATCGCCGACGGCGCGGCCAAGCTCGTCTTGGGCGACGATGCCGGCTTCCAGAACGCCGTCGCGCTCAGGGCCAAGCCGCCGAAAGCGCCTAAGCCGGCCGGCGCCAAGCCGCCGCACCAGGCGCGGGCGGCCGAGCGTCGCGGCGCCGAGGCGCGCGCCAGGGCCGAGGAGAAGCTGGCGGACAAGCCGGACAACCCGCTCGCCCGCCTGCTGGCGCGCTTCTCGCGCTGAGCCTCAAAGCAGCAGGATCCCGGTCAGAACTGTGGCCGCGATCATAGCGTAGCCGAACAGCGCCAGGTACCCGTCGCCGGTCAGCATGGCCAGCCCCAGCGCCAGCACACCGAGCGCGGGCGCCGTGACGCCCCATGGGATAAAGGCGAGCGGGTAGAACGTGAGGGTCATCACGACCATCGCCACGACCATCGCCAGCCGCTGCGGCCGACCGCAGGTCAGAGGCTCCAGGCGCGGGTGCATCCAGCGATCCACCCGCCGCACATAGGGCCGCGCCTTCTCGACACCGTTCTCAATCGTCTCCTTCTTGATCTTGCGCCGCGCGATGACGCCGGGGATCCAGATGCCTCCGCGCCTGTGGATGAGCGATTGACCAAGGATCAGCAGAATGAGCGTCGCCGTCCCGATGGACATGCCGGGAATGCCGCCGACGATTGGCAGGGCCGCCAAGAGCGCGAACACGCTGACCAGCGCGCCGACCGAACGGTGCTCGAAGGTGGCAAGCACATCCTCGACCGAGACCTGATCGTCGCCCGATCCCTCGATGCCGTCCATCAGGTTTTCCAGCGCGCCGCTCTCCGCTGCCTCGGAAACCTCCGGCTCCTCCTCGAGGATGCTGCCCATAGCCTCGTCGTCCCGCTCGCGGGCGGTATCGTCGCGGCTTGGGTCGGGCTCGTTCATCGCGTTGGCGGCCATGCTGTTCGGTCTGGCAACGTCGTCTCGCCCGACGCGGTTCCGCCGCCTTGACCGGTGCGGGCGCCCATGCCAAAGCGCGGCTCGCCTAAAATCGGGAGCGTCCCATGGGCTTCAAATGCGGCATCGTCGGGCTGCCGAACGTCGGCAAGTCCACGCTTTTCAACGCGCTGACGCGCACCGCGGCGGCCCAGGCGGCAAACTTCCCCTTCTGCACCATAGAGCCGAATGTCGGTGAGGTGGGCGTGCCCGATCCGCGCCTGATGCGGCTGGCCGAAATCGCCAGGTCGAAACAGGTGATCCCGGCGCGGCTGACATTCGTGGACATTGCGGGGCTCGTCAGGGGCGCCTCCCGAGGCGAGGGCCTGGGCAACCAGTTCCTGGCGAACATCCGCGAGGTCGACGCGATCGCCCATGTGCTGCGCTGCTTCGAGGCCGGCGACATCACCCATGTCGAGGGACGCGTCGATCCGATCGCCGACGCCGAGACGGTCGAGACCGAGCTGATGCTCGCCGACCTCAATTCGGTCGAGCGCAGGCTGCAGAACGTCGCGCGCAAGGTGCGGGGCGGTGACAAGGAGGCGGTTCAGCACGAGCGCCTGCTGAAGGCGGCGCGCGAGGCGCTCGAGGCCGGGCGGCCGGCGCGCACGGTCGAGGTCGGGGAAGACGAACGCCGCGCCTGGCGCGCGCTTGGGTTGCTGACGTCCAAGCCCGTCCTCTATGTCTGCAACGTCGACGAGGCCGCGGCTGCGACGGGCAATGCCTTCTCGGCGCGGGCCGCCGAGATGGCGGCCGCCCAGGGTGCCGCGCATGTCGTCATCTCGGCCGCCATCGAAGAGGAGATCGCCCAGCTTCCGGACGCCGACCGCGCCGAGTTCCTCGCCGATCTGGGGCTCGAAGAGCCGGGCCTCGACCGTCTGATCCGCGCAGGCTACCAGCTCCTCGGGCTCATCACCTATTTCACCGTCGGGCCGAAGGAGGCACGTTCCTGGACGATCGCCGAAGGCACGCTGGCGCCGCAGGCGGCCGGCGTCATCCATGGCGACTTCGAGCGCGGCTTCATCCGCGCCGAGACGATCCCCTATGAGACCTTCGTCGAATGCAACGGTGAACAAGGCGCCAAGGAGGCCGGCCGAATGCGCGTCGAGGGCAAGACCTACCAGGTGGCCGACGGCGACGTGCTGCACTTTCTGTTCAACGCCTGACGTAGGATGAACCAGGTTCGCAAGCCTTGACGCGTCCGGCCTCTCTCTCTATCTCGCGGTCACCCTCGTGGGGGATAGTTCAACGGTAGAACCGCGGACTCTGAATCCGTTAATCCAGGTTCAAATCCTGGTCCCCCAGCCAAATAAATTCCCGCATCTGCAATAACTTAGCAGCGCTCCAGCGATCATCTAAGATCGCGCCATGTGCGAACGGCTACCAAGCAATTTCAATCAGTTACGACGGCTCCCGGCCGCTCCATGCGACATAGCCGCGACATAACTAATGTCGTGCCTACGGTCCGGCGCTAAGCCTAAGACCTGTCCTGGAAGTTTCTCAGCGTGCCAAGCGGCGTAGCATGATCTTGATCATGGCGAGCTTGACGAGGGCTTCCGCCGTTCGGGCGAGGTGCTCGTAGTCGCGCGCGAGGCGGCGGTTGCGCCTGATCCAAGACAGGGTGCGCTCGACGATCCAGCGTTTCGGCAGCACGGCGAAGCCCTTCGTTCCGGGTTCGCGGCGCACGATCTCCAGACGCCATCTGCCGGCCGACGCGATGGTCTCGGCGGCCTTCGGCCCCTGGTAGCCCTGATCGGCGAACACGGTCTCGATGAAGGGAAAGCGCCGCCGCGTGCGCTTGTCGAGCACCAGCGCGGCGCCGTCGCGATCCTGCAAATTGGCGGGGTGGATCACGACGCGCAGCATCAGGCCGAGCGTGTCGACGAGCACATGGCGCTTGACGCCCTTGGTCTTCTTGCCCGCGTCAAAGCCCGTTTCCTGCGGTTTGCGCCCCCTTTTTCCGCCGATTTGACCGTCTGGCTGTCGACGATCGCCGCACTGGGCTGGGGCGCGCGGCCCTCCGCCTCGCGCAGGGCCGCGTAGAGCGTCTCATGGATGCGATCGAGCGTCCCGTCGTAGCGCCACAGGTCAAAATACGCCCAGACCGTGCTGCGCGGCGGAAAGTCCTTGGGAAGATGCCGCCACTGACAGCCGGTCTCGAGCACGTAAAGCACGCCCTGCAGAACCTCGCGCACATCGACCTCGCGTCGCCGCCCGCCGCGCTTCGCGGGCGGGATGTGCGGCTCGATCAGCGCCCACTCCGCATCGCTCAGATCGCTCGGGTAGCGCAGCACCCGCCGATCATATCTCTGGCGATCTTCCCCACTCCACATCCGACGCCTCCATCGCTCCCCGGCGTCGGACACAGAATCACAAACGATTCCAGAAACTCAAGGAGTTTCAGGACAGGTTCTAAGTAAGCGCCCCTCTGAGGAATCGCCGCGGGTATAGTCCACATCTCGTAGCTCCCGGCGAGACTAGCCCTAGATCTGCACTGCATTGCACTGAGCGGCAGACCGTCGTAGAGGATTGTCTGCAACGGGGCCGCCAGTCAGCCGTAGGCAATTGAGGGTCTCATCGTGATGCTTGCAAGAAACGCAGTCGCCAAAAGGAGGGTCAGATGTCCCGACGCAACTAAAGAGGACGGACAGATGACTGATCCCGACAACGACTTCTTGCACGGCGCCGCCGAGATCGCTGGATTCTTGCGCGTCTCGAGACGCCGTTTCTACTACTTGGCAGAACGTGGGTTGATCCCAGCCGCCAAGCTCGGCAACACGTGGACCGCGCGCAAGAGCCGTCTGATAGCTCACCTCGAAAGTGCGGAGAACCGCAACCTCGGTTCGCCGGCGCGTACAAAGTACAACCCGGCCGAGCAGCTGGAGTTTCCGCTTGAGGGCACCGATGCCGACGATGCGGAGCACCTCTGATGGCGCGCAAGAGTAACCCCGGCTCGGGCATCCCCGAAAGGCTCCTCACAATCCAGGAATTTGCCCAGGCGAGGCACTGCTCGACGAAGACGGTGCGGCGCTTGATCGCCGAAGGAAAGCTGCCGGTCATCCGCACCGGCCGCCTTCTGCGTATCCATCCCCGCTTCCTGTACGAGGACCTCTGAGTGGACCGTTGCGGCAAATCATGTCCAGTCCTGTCCGTCCACTCTCTCGAATCGGGAAAATATACCAGAAGAACTGCGCAAAGGATTTACTGGTATCTTTTCCCGAAGTACCATGTCATTCTACTTGTGTCCTCCCGAGACCATGCCTGACCATAAAGAGGGCTCCCGACAATGAACATGCAAGCACCGATCAAGGGCATGACCCGCATCTTCCGCCCGGAGGGTCCGGTCACGCTCGCCGATGTCGCCGCAAAAGCCAGTGTGGAGCTGGCGGGTATCGCGCGCCGCGACACCGGCTCGGCTTTCCGCTCGCTTGCGGCCCGGCTTGACGTCGATCTCGCTACCGTGCCGGCCACGCCGGCCGCGGTGCGCGCGCTAATAGGCGACCTCACGCCCGGCGCCCTTGGCGTCTCGCCAAAGCGCCTCGCCAACCTCCGCTCGCTGGTCGTTAGGGCGGTCGAGCGCTTCGGCATGCGCCAGCGGGTAGCGACCCGGGCGGTGCCGCTCTCCGCGGCCTGGGCCGAGTTGCTCCCGCGCGCCGAGCCCAAATACTATCGCAATGGCCTGAACCGCTTCGCCGCCTACTGCTCGGCCATGGGTTTTGCGCCGGGCGAGGTCTCCTCGCAGACGCTGGTCGGCTTCCACGATGCCCTCGTTGCGGAATGCTTCGTCAAGCACCCTCGCAAGATCATCAAGCTTACGATCGCCCTCTGGAACCACTGCATGCGCAACGTCGAGGGCTGGCCGAAGGTGCGGCTCGCGTCCCCGTTCACGCGCGAACCAGACACGCTGCCGCTCGACACCTTTCCCCCAAGCTTCAGGGCGGATGTCGACCGCTGGGTCCTACGAGTCACCGAGATCGACCCACTCGACCTCGAGGGCCCGAAGAGGCAGCTCCGCCTGGCCACGGTGAAGGGCTACGTTATGATGTTCCGGCGTTTCGCCTCGGCGCTGGTCCGGCGCGAGGTCCTGCCGCTCGAGGGGATCACCGGGCTGGCCGTGTTCTTCGAGGGCAAGCACTTCGAGGAGTGCCTGCGGCATCTCATGCCGAACCCAAAGGAGACCACCCCCTATGTTCACAAAGCGGCAACGCAGCTCGTCCACGTTGCGCGGCACTACGTCCGCGTCCCCGAGCCCGAGCTGACCCGGCTCCAGGCGATTGTCGGCAGGCTTGACCCGCAGCGGCCCCGCGGCATGGGCCGCCGCAACCGCGACCGGCTCGAGCAGTTCGACGAGCCGGTGGTGATCCGTAGGTTTCTCTCTTTCCCGGCGGCCGAGAAGGCGCGTGCGCTCGCCTGCAGGAGCCCGATCCGGCGGGCCAAGGCCATGGAACGGGCGCTGGCAATTTCGATCCTGATCCAGACCGGCCTCCGCATCCAGAATCTCAGGACCCTCCGGCTCGACCACAACTTGCGCCGGGTGGGCGGCCGTGTCTTCGTCGAGCTCCGGAGCGCCGAGACCAAGAACGAGATCGAGCTGACGCTCGAGCTGCCGCCCGATACGGTCGCGCTGCTGGAAGGATTCCTCGCCGAGCATCGGCCCCTGCTCGGAGGCCAACAGGGGCCTTATCTCTTCCCCGGCAGAACAGGCGGGCCGCGCTCGGATGGCGCCATGCGCCAGGCGATCTCAAATCCGCTGAAGCGGCACGCCGGCATCGAGGTGAACCCGCATCTCTTTCGCCATGCGACGTCGAAGATCGTCGTTGAGCGCAATCCGGAGATGTACGTCGCCGTCTCGCGCCGCCTCGGGAACAAATCAATCAACACGACCCTCGGCTCGTATCTCGGCACCGAGACCCGCGCCGCCAGCCGGCAGATCAACCGGATCCTTGACCAGGCGCGCGACAAGCCCGAGCTGGAGGACTGAGCCGATGCCGGACAAAGATCAGCCGATGCGCAAGAACCTGCGCTTCGCGGACTGGCCCGAGGCCGACAGGCGGGCCTGGGAGGGCCTGTTCGCCGAGGGCGACGTCTTTGACGATGCCGGGCTTGCTCGCCACTGGCGCCCGGCGACGCGGCGCACGAACTGCCGGCACTATGCGCTCTGGCTGGGCTGGCACGCCCGCCGTGGCGAGCTCGAACCGGAGGTCGCGCCGGCCGCGCGGGTCACGCCCGAGCGCGTCCAGGCGTATGCCGCAAACCTCATCGAGACCCTGGCACCCTGTACCGCCGCGTCGATCGTAGTCGGGCTGAAGGTGGTGATGAAGGCCATGGCGCCGGAGACCGACTGGCGCTGGCTGATGGACCTCAGCAACCGCCTGAACACGTGGGCCAAGCCGTCCGTCGACCGCACACCGTCCATGCGCGGCGTGGACGAGATCCACTATGCCGCCCGAGGCGAACTCGATCGGCTGCTTTCCACGCCTCTCCGCCGGCGCCTCGACCGCGTGGCCTACCGCGACACGCTCATGGTCCTGCTGCTCTCCGCCTGCCCGATTCGGCTCCTCAACCTGAGCGGCCTGCGCATCGGCACGCAGCTTCGGCAGGAAGGCGACCGCTGGACTGTCCGGCTCGATGAGGCGGAGACGAAGAACGGGCAGCGGCTGAGCTACCTTCTGCCGCGCCATCTCGCCGGCTATATTGCGGTCTACCTGGATCTCGTCCGGCCGAGCTTCCGGCCCGCGGCCGGCGAGGCGACGCTCTGGCTCGGCTTCGAGGGCGGGCCCCTCACACCGCACTCCATCTATGGCCGCATCGTGCTGGTGACGACGCGCCTCTTCGGCACGCCGATCAACCCGCACCTCTTTCGGAGCTGCGGCGCGACGACGCTCGTCGAGCAGGCGCCGGAAGCGGCACGCCTGGCGGCCCCGCTCCTCGGCCACAGATACTTTCAGACCACCGAGCGCTATTACGTGAAGGCCGGCCAGCTCGTCGCCGGCCGCCAAGTCAGCGCCGCGCTCGCGGCCATCGCCGCCGATCTCGAGGAGGGCATCGGTCCATGACCGCGAGCACCATCACCCTGCCGCTATCTCTGCTTCCGCGGCCGCCAGCTTAGGCTGCTCCTCCGACGCATCCAGGTTGCTACTGCTTCGGACGGCCTCGATGACCTGCAAGCCCGCCCGAGTGCGTCGAGCGGACCGAATCACCGGTTCGCTGCGGTCCAGCCAGTCCAGTCGACGATACCGTGATCGATGGCTTCTCGGCCTAGCAACTCGACCCGATCGCAAAACAGCACCGCATTGTGGCAAGCCCATCGGGCGCAGGGGACAATCAACCCGTCGAACTCAAGAAAATGCGCCACCTCCGCGACGTCTTGTGAGCGGGGGTACTCGGTTTCGCGCTCTTCATAAGAAAGACGGCCAAACTCTTTCGTGGACACGCCGAGCTGCGCGAGGGCCTCGAGGTCGAGGAGCTTGAGCGCCCGCTCCACTGTGATTTCCAGCTCGTGAAGGCGGTAACTTACGCGGGACGGAAAGACAGGCTGCCCGCGCGCCAGGTGGAAATGCATCTCGGCGATCGCACCGTTACGTTCCAGCGACGTGTAGAGTACATCGAAGGTCCCGTCGTCCCAGCGTCCGCCCGAGGCGCTGCACTGAAACGGATCGCGGTGGTCCTTCACCACGCGCCAGAGAGTTCCTTCGAAGCGACACGGCTCGATCGCCTCAATAGCGTCTATTAATGCGTTATCACGACGTCTGAGGATGCGCGACATAACTCACAAGAACACGTCGTTATCCAGACGATCAACCACCTTGAGCACCTCGATAGTTCGGTCGTCATGAATCAGATCGATCGCTCGCTCACCGTTGAGCTGCGGATGACGGGCATACAACCAGCTTCTAATCTCGTCCGCTGAATAGTAGTCGTTCAGCCGGCCGACAACGTAATGCAGATCGGCAAGAATCAGCTCGTGCCGAGGCTGCGGCTTGAAATGCCCGGTGCGCCAGCGCGATACCGTCGCCTTCGAGACGTCGACGACATTCGCGATGTCGCTGCCGGTCAACCCTCCACCAGTCTGGAGATCATCAAGGAATCGTGTAACTGCACCCTGCATCGTCATTATCGTTCGTTCTGGTTCTGCATGTTCTGTCTGGTGCGGACGTAGCCGGCCGGTCGAGAGCGCGGCGCACCGCCTGCCCTACTCTCGTGCAGGCCCTCGAGTGTGCTTTGCAGCGACTCCAGCTTGCGGGCCTGCTCGTGCATACGGTGCATGAGGCTGCTGACGTCCACTTTGCGCTGCTCCGCAATTCCTGCCGCCGGCCGAAGCCTCTTTATGTTCCGCGCTTGGCGCACTGCCTCATTGAGCGTTCCGTCGAGAAAGTGTTGAGCGCGGTGCAGCTCCGGAACAGCCGACATCGCGCGGAGTTCCGCAAATATCTGATATGCATGATGGCGGCGCGGATCGCGCAGCATATCGCTCAAGCCATTCGGACAGCAGTTGCGGTCCCCGCAGGCGACCAGCTTCCGCCCGCCGCGGGCGCTGGAGAGTACCTCGAGCTCGTCCGGCGTGACCGTGCGCCCGAGCCCAGGCACCGGGATCCGCACGGCGCGACCGAACTTTTCCGTTTCATCCTTCTCAGGTACGGGCTTGTGCCATCCCCGCGCGTCAAATCGCTCGCGCTCGCCAATGCCATGCGCTTTGCCCGACGCGGCGCCGAACGTCAGGGCCGCCGAGCCGATCAGGCCGCCCAGATAATCGATGATGATCGGTTTCCCAAGATTGTGCAGGCTACTCAACGAGACAATGAATTGCTTGGTGGTCAGCGGGCCTGCATCCGCATCCAGGCCGGAGGCGCGCACCCACAGGTAATCAAACGGGAGCCCGGCGAGGCCTCCCAGGATGCCACTGCGCTCAGCGCCCTTGCTGAGCGCCACGTGGGAATGCAGCAGCGGGTAGTCGATCGCGATCGACGTTCCGCCTTCGCGGTCGAGCGCGTGGCGCAAGGCGATGCACGCCGCGCGGTCCAGATCGAACCAGCCCTTAAATGTCGGATCGGCGAGAAAATGGGTCGGCGCGAGCACAACATCGACCGTGTGCTCCACCGCGAAGCACGCGATCTCGCTCACTGTCTCCTGCAGTCGATGGCCGCTGAAGAACTGCGGCCCAAGAGGCCGCTCCTCGCATCGAAGGCCCCAAGGTGCGTTGCGCGCCTGGCCCTTGAATTTGGCGAGCGAGCCAAGCTCGGCAGCTTGCGTGTCTAGCACGATCTCAACGCCGCCCTCACGCAGCGCATCGACAAGCCGTTTCTGGCGGGCGAGGCGCGAGGCATCGACAACGACGCGCGATGCCGGAAACCGGTTCTCCGCCAGCAGCGCCTCAATCCGCCGATGCGCCTCGCCCAATCGGATGAACTGGGCGACAGGAGGGACCGCCGCCGCGGCGGTCGGAAGGCGGAAAATCTGGGCGGTCACCGGGCGAGCCCCTCCGTGTTGCGCGGTTCGTTTCACGGGAACGACCTATGCAACAATAATGATGATGTCAAGAACGGAGCATGAATATCGCCGCCGTTTAACCCCGGCCTGACAGCCGCAGGTCGGACTTTCCGTTATTCCGCCGCGTCGCCCTCATCCCCGCGCCAGCATCCGGATCTACGCGCTCGACAGCCATTCCCCAAGCGTCGCACGCGCTCAATAAACGCCGGCTCCGCCGGATCATGAGGGAGATCGAGGGCGGTGTGGACAGTCCCACCGGGGGAACCGCGACCGAATGACTGTAGGAGAGAGCGAGATTCGTTGGACGTCTCGCCGTGCTCCTTCTGCGAATCCTTGGCCCGATACGCTTGAGCAGTTCCGACTACGAATGCGGCCCCTGTTCGCCACGTCATCCTATGGGCGTTCCGATTCCCGTGAAGAATCGCCGGCAGCGACCATGCCGTCTCACCCCGCATAGAGGCCTTGCTGCATCTTCTTAAAGGCCGCTCGAATGTCGGGCAATTCGCCGAGCCGCGCTTTGCCCTCGCTGACGCTGCCGTAGCGGGCCTTGAGGAACTCGCCCAATTTCCGCGTCGCGAGTTCGCCTTCTCCGTCCGCGACGTAGGCGCGGAGGATGCCGAACAGGAGCTGCCGTAGCTCATCCTCGCAGTCACCTAGCCCGCCCGCCCGGACGTGCTCCGCCCGCTCCTCCCTGGTTTTCGGGGGCAGCACGAACAACACGTACGCCAGGACGTCGAAGAGGTCGCTGTCTGGCGCGTCAACGAGCCGGCGGACGTCGTCCAGCCGGTCGTGATCATAGCCGCGGTCCGACAGCTGCTCGAGGAACTTCTCTCGATTATCCGGGTCGCTCCAAACACGGCGAAGCTGGTCCTCGTCAGCAACAAAGGCGGAGAGGTCGCCGAAGAGTCGCTGCAGGAACTCGATGGCGGACATCGGTCGACCATCCGGGCCCCAGTAGGTTGTTGTTGCCACGTAGCGGATGTTCCGCGCCTTGCCGTCGGCGAGCTTCACCACAATCTTCGCCGGAGCCGGTTCAGGATCGGAAATAATTCCGCCCTCTCCATCATCTTCGTCGGGATCATCTTGCGGTTGTCGAGGGGTCGGTCCGGCGACGGGGGGCTGAACCGGATCTTCCGGTTCACCGTCCCATTCGGGATCGTTGAAGTTCTCGTGGGCTCGCACGAAATCCCAGATGGTGAAGAAGTCCTTGCCCTCGTAGACGCGCGTGCCGCGGCCGATGATCTGCTTGAACTCGATCATTGAGCGGATCGGCCGCATAAGGACGATATGCCGGATATTCCGCGCATCCACGCCGGTCGAGAGCTTCTGCGAGGTCGTCAATATGGTCGGGATCGTCTTGTCGTTGTCCTGGAAAGCCCGCAGGTATGCCTCCCCGAAGTCGCCGTCGTTCGCGGTGACCCGGTGGCAGTAGTGCGGGTCGGCGCTCGTTTTCACCTGATTAATTAGATCCCGGACCAGGGCGGCGTGGGCTTGGGTAGCGCAGAATACCAGAGTTTTCTGGCGCTGATCCATCTGGCTCATGAACTCGCGCACGCGGCTCAGCTCGCGCTCGGGGATCTCGATGATCCGGTTGAAGTCGTCCTCGGTGAACTTGCGCCCCGCCTCGACCTCGCCGCGGATCACGTCGTCGGTCGGATCATAGACGTACTCGTCGATGGTGCTGGCCATCTGGCGGACCTTGAAGGGCGTCAGGTAGCCGTCCTCGATCCCCTCCCGCAGGGCATAGGTGTACACGGGCTCGCCGAAGTAGGCGTAGGTGTCGGCATTGTGCTTGCGCTTGGGCGTCGCCGTCAGGCCGAGCTGCACGGCGGGGGCGAAGTGCTCCAGGATCCTCCGCCATGTGCTCTCATCCTGGGCGCCGCCGCGGTGGCACTCGTCGATCACGATGAAGTCGAAGAAGTCGGGCGGGTAGTCGTAGAAGATCGGCTCGCCCTCGCCGGTCATGAAAGTCTGGAAAATTGTGAAGAAGATGCTGGCGTTCGTCGGCACCCGGCCGCGGCGCTTGCGCAGCAGATCGGGATCGATCCGGGCAACGGCATCGGCTGGAAAGGCGGAGAAGGCGTTGTAGGCCTGATCGGCGAGTATGTTGCGGTCCGCCAGGAACAGGATACGCGGCCGGCGGACGGGCTCGCCGGCGAGGCTCCACTGGGCGTGGAAAAGCTTCCAGGCGACCTGAAAGGCGATTGAGGTCTTGCCGGTCCCGGTCGCCAGCGTCAGCAGGATGCGCCTGTCGCCGCGGGCCACCGCCTCGAGAACTGCCGTGATCGCCTTGTGCTGGTAGTAGCGGGGCTCCCACTTGCCGCCGTCGGTCTCGAAATCTACGCCGCCGAAGGCCTCCCGCCAGAAGTTGTCATCGGCGAAAGTACGGTCCCAGAGGTCCTGCGGCGACGGGAAGGGAAGCGCGAGGTCGTCGTCCTCCTTTCCGGTCTGCATGTCGCACTCGAACCACTGCAGCCCGTTCGAGGCGTAGGCGAAGCGGGCGCCAAGCCGGCCGGCATAGTCCTTGGCCTGCCCGACCCCGTCCCGGTGGCTGAGACCTGCCCGCTTGGCCTCCAGCACGGCCAGCTTGTGACCCTTGTAGAAGAGGACGTAGTCGCAGGAGAGGCCCTTCCCGCGCCTACCGCCTGTCTGGATGCGGCCCGGGCAGATCACCTCGCGCCTGATGCGAGAACCATCCACCGCGCCCCAACCGGCGGCCGCCAGCGCCGGGTCGATGCGGTTGGCGCGGGTGTCAGCTTCGGTCTCGGTCATGCGGTCAGGTCAGTTCGCCTGCAAAGGCTTTCTGAAGAAGGGATTGCCGGAGGCCTGAAATGTCGGCGAGCTTGCGCTCGTAGTTCAAGCGCAGCTCCGTCGTGCTGTCCCACAGCAGATCGTGAGTTTCAACGGCTTGCGTCTGCTTGCTCAAATCGGGAAGTTTTATCTGAAATCGTTTCAGATCTCTGGCCGATAAATTCGGTTGAGCTGCTCCACCGGCGTGCGTTTTGATCATCTCTCTGCACGTTTTCGACTTCAAGTACATCCCAAGGTAGTCCGTTAGTATACTATCGCCAGCCCTGAGAATCACCAGCGATGACGCTATTGCGCCTAAGCCGTCTCTGTCTACTTTTCCGAACTTCCCGAGCGAACCGCGTAGGCAGAACAAAAGGTCGTCTTTATTTACTTTACCCTTCGATAGACGATGGTAGTGCTGTTCCGGAATGAAGTTCATCTCCTTCCAGATTATCGCACCTTTCTCGAGGTGGCCCGCATTGATGAAGGGAACCCCTTCAGGAACGAAGGCCTTGCGACCGGGGTAGTTCCTTCCTCGATCACCGTTCTCGAGCCGACAGATGTTGCCCAGTCGGGTCTGCACTCCAGCATCACCGTGCTCCATGATGCGGTCCAATCCGGCTTCGAACAGCGCGTCTGCATCCGCTATGTTGGCCTTGGCATGGGCGCGGGCGCGGTCGAGGGCGGCGAAGGCCTGATCGAGCACCGCAACGATCCGCTTCTGCTCCTCCACCGGCGGCAGCCGGATCGGCAACTTCGCAAGCATGTCCTTCGAGATCACCGTTTGCGCTGAACCGAGGGAGCCGCTGCGGAGTCTCTCCACAGTGCCATGAAGGTAGTAATGGAGGTAGAACTGATCCAGAATCTTCGGTTTTGGCCTAAGAACCTGTCCTGAAACTCCTTGAGTCTCTGGAATTGTTTGTGATTCTGTGTCCGGCGCCGGGGAGCGATGGAGGCGTCGGATGTGGAGTGGGGAAGATCGCCAGAGATATGGTCGGCGGGGGCTGCGCTACCCGAGCGATCTGAGCGATGCGGAGTGGGCGCTGATCGAGCCGCACATCCCGCCCGCGAAGCGCGGCGGGCGGCGACGCGAGGTCGATGTGCGCGAGGTTCTGCAGGGCGTGCTTTACGTGCTCGAGACCGGCTGTCAGTGGCGGCATCTTCCCAAGGACTTTCCGCCGCGCAGCACGGTCTGGGCGTATTTTGACCTGTGGCGCTACGACGGGACGCTCGATCGCATCCATGAGACGCTCTACGCGGCCCTGCGCGAGGCGGAGGGCCGCGCGCCCCAGCCCAGTGCGGCGATCGTCGACAGCCAGACGGTCAAATCGGCGGAAAAAGGGGGCGCAAACCGCAGGAAACGGGCTTTGACGCGGGCAAGAAGACCAAGGGCGTCAAGCGCCATGTGCTCGTCGACACGCTCGGCCTGATGCTGCGCGTCGTGATCCACCCCGCCAATTTGCAGGATCGCGACGGCGCCGCGCTGGTGCTCGACAAGCGCACGCGGCGGCGCTTTCCCTTCATCGAGACCGTGTTCGCCGATCAGGGCTACCAGGGGCCGAAGGCCGCCGAGACCATCGCGTCGGCCGGCAGATGGCGTCTGGAGATCGTGCGCCGCGAACCCGGAACGAAGGGCTTCGCCGTGCTGCCAAAACGCTGGATCGTCGAGCGCACCCTGTCTTGGATCAGGCGCAACCGCCGCCTCGCGCGCGACTACGAGCACCTCGCCCGAACGGCGGAAGCCCTCGTCAAGCTCGCCATGATCAAGATCATGCTACGCCGCTTGGCACGCTGAGAAACTTCCAGGACAGGTTCTAAGGGCGGCGACGCTGCGTCCAATGGCGCAGTCCTCGCCAAGATTGATCTTACCGCACGTGGCTCCAACTACGCACACGAACACATCCGAGCGCTTGCCAAGCTTCTTCGGATCGATTGTCCACTCGCGAATAATCGGCCGCACATCGCTGAACTCGCCAGCCTTGACGAATGGTGTGCCCTTCCCGCTCTTGTTACAGTCCCTTCCGGCTGGTGCTTGGCCCATGATAATCGAAATTGCTTCGCCGAGGGGCCTCACCTCACGGGCAGGCGCAGGAAGCTCACTCTGATCCTTCACAGCATCCCCCGGATGTCTTCGAGGATCTGCGCCGTCTCGGCGTCGCGCGCCAGCATAGCGTCAATAATCTCCTCGGGGCTGCGCAGCGGCGCCTCCTCGGGCGCGTTGGGGTTCTTCACCGAGAGGTCCCAGGTCGCCCGGTCGAGGTCGGCGACATCCACCGTCCAGCTCTTCGGGCTGTCCGCCCGCCGGGACTGGAGCGCCACGAATTCCGCGAGGTCGTCATCGTTCAGCGGATTGGTCTTGCCAAGGGAGCGTCCCGGGTCGAGCTGGTAGTACCAGACGGAGCGGGTCTTCGCCCCCTTCTCAAAAAACAGCACCACCGTCTTGACGCCCGCGCCCTGGAACGTGCCGCCGGGGCAGTCGAGCACGGCGTGTAGGTTGCAGCTCTCGAGCAGCTCCCTGCGGAGCGCTGTGCTGGCGCCATCGGCGTTGCTGAGGAACGTGTTCTTGATGACCACCGCGCCGCGGCCGCCGGCCCGGAGTTTGCGGACGAAGTGCTGCAGGAAAAGGTAGGCCGTCTCGCCCGTGCGGATCGGGAAGTTCTGCTGAACTTCCCGACGTTCGCCGCCGCCAAACGGCGGATTAGCCAGCACGATGTCGAAGCGGTCCTTCTCCTGGAAGTCCATCACGTTCTCGTTCAGCGAGTTGGTGTGGACGATGTTCGGCGCCTCGATCCCGTGCAGGATCATGTTCATGACCCCGATGACGTAGGCGAGCGACTTCTTCTCCTGCCCGAAGAAGGTGTCGCGCTGCAGGGTCTCGTACTCGCGATGCGGTCAGGTCGGGCCGGCGCATGTACTCCTAAGCCTCGCAGAGGAAGCCCGCCGAGCCGACGGCGCCATCATAGATCGTCTCGCCGATATTGGGATCGACTACTTTGATCATGGCGCGGATGAGCGGCCGCGGCGTGTAGTACTCGCCCCCGTTGCGGCCTGCGTTGCCCATGCGGCGGATGCGCGTTTCGTAGAGGGTGGACAGCTCGTGGCGCTGGGCCTGGGTATTGAAGGACAGCCCGTCCACGATCTCCAGCACGTCGCGGAGGATATAGCCCGAGCGGAACTTGTTGCGCAGCTCGGTGAAGACCTCGCCGATCTTGTACTGGATCGTCTGCGGGCCGGTGGCGGAGCGGCGGAAGGAGCCGAGGTATGGGAACAGCTCGTTGTTGACGAAGGCGATCAGGTCGTCGCCGACCATCGCGGCATTGTGGTCGAAGCGGCCGTCGTCCGTCTTCGGCGCGGCCCAGAGGTCCCACCGGAAATCGCCGTCGATGATCGGCTCGTAGTCCTTGCCGTCCAGCTCCGCCCGGTCGCGGCGCTCCGTTTCCAGGTCGTGCAGGTATTTGAGGAACAGGACCCAGGAGATCTGCTCCACATAGTCCAGCTCGTTCGCGATCCCGTCTTCCGCCCGCAGGTCGCGCTCGATCTGGTTGAAGGCGTTCTCGTACATTTCCCTGCCCGCTCGCTGCCCCCGCCGGTTCTCGCCGGCTTTCCTTATTGAAGCATCTACACTCGAATGTGTCACGGGTGAGGCGATCCCTCGACGGGTCGGCCGTCGAGCGTGCCACTGCAACACTGGTTGACTAACGGACTTTTACGCAACATAGATGTGAGCCGAGCAAGCTGCAGCCGCGATAGACCCGAGTAAGCTGCAGCGGCGATGGAGCCGAAATGTCAGTCCGGAAGCGCGCATGGACCACCGGCAAGGGCGAGGCGAGGTCTGCCTGGATCGTCGACTACATCGACCAGAAGGGCGTGCGCCGCCTGAAAACGTTCAAGCGCAAGAAGGACGCCGACGCCTTCGCGGCCACCGCGAGCGTCGAAGTCCGCCGCGGCGAGCACGTGGCGGATAGCGCCACCCTCAGCGTGCGAGAGGCTGGCGACCTCTGGCTCACCAGCTCGGGCGAGGCGAAGCTGGAGCGCACGACGGTTGACCAGTACCGGCAGCACCTCAACCTCCACATCGCGCCGTTCCTCGGCCGCGAGAAGCTGTCTCGGCTGACAGTCCCTATGGTCCGCGAATTTCAGGACCGACTTCGGGAGAATGGCAGATCAGCGGCGATGGTGAAGCGCGTGACCGTCAGCCTGGGCAGCATCCTTGCAGATGCGCAGGAGCGTGGGCTCGTGGCGCGGAACGTGGTGCGCGAAATCTCTCGGCGACGAACCAAGGGGCAGGCCCGGCAAGGCGAGCGGCGCCAGAAACGCAAGCTTCAGGTGGGCGTAGACATCCCCACGCGCGAGGAGATCCGCAACATCATCGCGGCCGCAGCGGGCCGCTGGCGACCAGTGATAGTGACGGCGATCTTCACCGGCCTGCGCGCCTCAGAGCTGCGCGGCCTACGTTGGTCTGACTTGGAATTCGACAAGGCCCGGCTGCACGTTCGTCAGCGGGCTGACCGCTACCACGTGATCGGGATGCCCAAGTCGGGCGCCGGCCAGCGCACGCTGCCGCTGCCTCCGCTCGTGTTGAACACGCTGAGAGAGTGGAAGTCGGTCTGCCCGCGCCTGAAGGGCGAGTTGCACTTCGTTTTCCCGAGCGGCGCCGGCAAAATCGAGTACCACGGCAACATCGTCACTCGCGGCTGGATCCCGACGCAGCTAGCGGCTGGTGTGGCGGTGGAAACCGGCGAAGAGCGCGAGGACGACGCGCCGGTCCTCAGGGCCAAGTACACCGGGCTGCACGCGCTCCGGCACTTCTATGCCTCCTGGTGCATCAATCGGCGAGCGGACGGCGGGCTCGAGCTCCCGCCGAAGATGGTGCAGGAACGGATGGGGCACTCGTCGATCACGATGACGATGGACGTCTATGGCCATCTCTTCCCAACTCAGGACGACACCGAATCACTAGCTGCTGCCGAGCGCGACCTCCTCTCTCCCGGGCTCAGCGCGACATAGATGCAACATGAGGTCAATTTTATCTTTATCTGGCAAGCAGCTTGACGGACTCGGAAGGCGTAGTGCCGCTCCGTCGCGGTCACGCTCTCATGCCCGAGAAGGAGCTGGACCTGGGCGTGCGACCAGCCCCGATCCTGCAGGCAGCGGCACCCGCAGGTGCGCCTAAGATCATGCCACTTCACGTCTTTCAGCCCTGCGGCCTTTGCCGCCGTTTTGAAGGCCTTGAGCTCGCCGTCCGCCTTCACCCACACCCAGTCCTGCCCTTCGGCGACCCGGAGGTGGCGCGGAATTTGTGATACTGTTTGTGTCGCCTTCTCGCTCAGGGGCACTTCACGTTTCTTGCCGCCCTTGCCGATCACGGTCACGCGCTTGCGCGCCATGTCGACGTCTGACCAGCGCATGGAGAACTGCTCCTCGAGGCGCATCCCGGTCTCGATGGCGAAGGTGATGGACTCGGCCAGCCCGTGCACCCGCTTGTCCTTCTCGACGCGCGCCGCAGCGGTCGCCAGCAGCAAGGCTTCCTCCGCATGACTGATACGGCCGGCCCATGGAGATGACTCTGGGGATTCTCAAGCCGGCGGAAATGTGATACCAACGCTCCGTGAGCTGGACTCTCGCAGGGGATTCCCAAACGGCTGCCGTCATGATTTACCATGAAGAACAGCGGGAGGTTCTTCATGGCGGCGGCGATCGGACTGAGGGGCGACTACACGGCGGATGACCTGCGGCGGCTGGCGAAGGCGAGCCGGGACGCGAAGCAGACGCGTCGGCTGCTGGCGCTGGCGGCGATCTACGATGGCGCAAGCCGGACGGATGCCGCCCGGACCGGCGGGGTCGGTTTGCAGGTGGTGCGCGACTGGGTGCTGCGGTTTAACAGCTCGGGGCCGGCGGGGCTGATCGACCGGAAGGCGCCCGGCAAGGCGGCCCTGCTGACATCCGAGCATCGGTCGGCGCTGGCGCAGGCGGTGGAGGGCGGCCCCGTGCCGTGGCGCGACGGTGTGGTACGCTGGCGGCTGGTCGATCTGGCGGCCTGGCTGCGAGACGAGTTCGGGATCACCGCGAGCCGGCAGACGCTCGGGCGCGAGCTCCGGCGGATGGGCTACCGCAGCCTCTCGGCGCGCCCGCAGGCACACGGCCAGGACCCGGAAGCCATGGAGGCGTTTAAAAAAGCTTCCCGACCGCCGTCGCGGAGATCCGCGACCGCCACGCTCGCGGCAGGCAGATCGAGGTCTGGTTCCAGATGCTATGAGGCGGGGACTTGCGGATGATGGCGGCCCCTCAACCGATGGAGCCGCAGATGTCGACGATCCTTCCCGCCACCGAGACCACCGTCTACCTCGCACTTGAACTGAGCTGTTCGAGTTGGCTTGCCGCCGTCCGGCTGCCGGGTCGCGACAAAATCGTGCTGCACAAGATGGAGGCCGGCGACACCGCGGCGCTGCTCGCCTTCATCGCGACCCAGCGCGCTCGGGCGCGGGCGCTGACAGGCGTCGCGGTCGAAGTCGTCTCCTGCTATGAGGCGGGCCGCGACGGCTTCTGGCTGCACCGGCTCCTGCTCGCCAACGACGTGATCAACCATGTCGTCGAGCCGACCAGCATCCTGGTCAACCGAAGGGCGCGGCGGGCCAAGACCGATCGGCTCGACGCGCAGGGCCTGCTTCGGGTTCTGGCGGCGCGTCATCAGGGCGATCACCAGATCTGCAGCGTCCTTCGCGTGCCAACGCCCGCGGAGGAGGATGCCAAGCGCCCGCACCGCGAGCGCGAACACCTCGTGCGCGAGCGGGTCCGGATCGAGAACCGCATCGAGGCGCTCCTGGTCACGCAAGGCATCCGCAAGCGGCCGTCCCTGCGAACCTGGGACAGCGATCTCGCCGTGTTGCGCACGGCCGATGGACGCGCGCTACCGCCGTGTCTGCGTGCGGAGATCGGCCGCCTCAAGCGCCGGCTCGTCCACACCAGAGACCTGATCCGGGAGATCGAGGCGGAACGCGCGTCCGCCTTTGAGGACGCGCCGCAAGACGAGACCGGTCGCAAGATCGTGGCGCTCTCCGGCATTCGGGGCGTCGGCGACAACTTTGCCGCCGTGCTGACCCGCGAAGTGTTCTATCGCCGCTTCCACAACCGCCGGCAGCTCGCGAGCTATGTCGGCATCGCCCCGATGCCGCACCAGAGCGGGACGATGGATCGGGACCGAGGGATCGGGCGCGCCGGGAATCCTCGGGCGAGGACGGCTCTCATCCAGCTCGCCTGGCTGTGGCTGCGCTATCAGCCGGAAAGTGCGCTCGCCCGGTGGTTCCGCGAACGTGTCGGCGCGCTGGCCGGTCGCACCCGGCGGATCGCGATCGTCGCCATGGCGCGGAAGCTCCTGGTTGCGCTCTGGCGCTACGTCGAAGCGGGAGTCGTGCCGGAAGGCGTCGCTTTCAAGGCGTAGAAAAGAGATCGACGTCGGCGGGACGCCGACCGGCGGCGATGAGGGGAGCGCGACCGTCTTCGTCATTGGCGGCGCTCGAGCCGCCGCGTTTCAGGTGGGTCGCGTCTCGCCGGAGCCAGGCCTCGTGCATGAGGCATCATGGTGCGGGACCGCATCGTCGTCCCGACCGCATGTAAGGTGACGCAGCCGCGGCTGCGGGGAACGATCGCTCCGGGCCTTCAAACAAGATTGCTATGAATGAGACCAGATCGACGCAGTCGAGCGGGAGGATAGCATGTAAGACCCCATTGACGATCGAACCCTCATGTAAGGACGAGGCGCGCGTCGGCCAGCAGGGCACGCTCACCCGCGTCTGGGCCCGCCGCGGCAGCCGCCCGCGCGCCGTGCGCGACACTCGCTACAAGTGGGCCTACATCTTTGGAGCGGCCTGCCCGGCGCGCGGGGCGGCCGCGGGTCTCGTCATGCCCTTCGCGGACACCGAGGCGATGAACGCGCATCTGGCCGAGATCGGGCGCACCGTAGCGCCCGGCGCCCACGCCATCCTCGTCCTCGACGGAGCTGGCTGGCATGGGGCGCATGGCCTGATCGTGCCCGGTAACCTCTCACTGCTCACGCTGCCGCCCTATGCCCCGGAGCTCAACCCGATCGAGAATGTCTGGGCCTACCTCCGGAGCAACAAACTCGCCATCACCGTCTTCGACAGCTACGACGCCATTGTCACCAAGTGCTGCGAGGCATGGAACTTCTTCGCGCAAGACCCCTCAGCCATCAAATCCATCACCTCACGAAGCTGGGTAGCGGTCAGCAAATAGGGCCGTCCGTATGAGGTAGCGCGTGCGCGGCGGGGCCTCGACCAGCGCCTTGTCCTTGGCGCGCCGCTTGAGGTAGCGCCCCGCCGGGTTCTCGAGTTCGATCTCGTGGACGGCGGCGTAGAACTCGATGGCGGCCGACGCGCAGGCCAGGTCGCGCCGGATCGTGCCCGGCGCGCAGCCCTGCGCCCGGCGCGCCGTCTCGAAGGCCCGCAGATCCTCGCGGCCGACGCCGACGTGCCCGAGATGCCGGCGCGCAACCACCACGCCATCGTCTGGCAGGCGCTGATCCGGCTGGCCACGCATGACGAGGCCTTCGACCAACTGCCGGTCTGGCAGAGCTTCCTGAGCGCGCACATGGACGAGCTGCGGCGCACGCAGCTCCCCCGCCTGAGATGGGGCGACCCGCTCGCCTGACCCCCCTCTGCAACCGCTGAAAGGAATACGCCCATGGCCGCTGGCGCATGGAAGATGTTTGGCAATGCGGGCCTCAAGCTCCTCGACGGCTCCGTCGTCTGGGGCACCCGCGCGCGCGCCTGCGCGATCAACACCGACCGCGCCGCCGTCGAGGCCGCCTTCGACCTGCTGCCCGACCCGCTGCCGCTGCAGCAGGACCGGCTGACCTACGTCCCCTCGACAGGCACGGCCACGGCCTACGCGGTGGCGCTGACGCCGACGCTGACGGCTTATGTCGACGGCCTGAAGATCGCGGTGAAGGTGCACGCCAGCAATACCGGCGCCGCGACCATGAACGTCGACGGGCTGGGCGCCGTCGGCTTCGACGCGATCAAGCACCTGGTCCTGTGCCATGTCGAGAGGCGGCCGCCGAAGCTTAACCTCGACGTCTATCCCTACCTGCCGCGCGCCAGGGTCGGGACCACCTCGGCGTCCAGCTACATGTGCCTGATCGCCGGCGGCTCGCCGTGAGCGACGCGCCGAAGCTGCTGCTCGACCACCATCTGAAGACGCTGAAGCTGCCGACCTTCCTCCGGGAATACGCCAAGCTCGCCCGCCCGGCGGCATACGCCGCCAGGATCGTGATCTGCGCGCGTCCGCGCGCGGGGCGCCGCCGAGGGGCAGGACCATGTGCAGTTCCTCGCCCGGCTGGTGGAGCTCGAGCTGATCGACCGCGAGCGCCGGATGATCGAGCGCCGGATCAAGGCCGCGCGGTTCCCGGTGACCAAGAGCCTCGACAGCTTCGACTTCAAGGCGATCCCCAGCCTCAACAAGATGCAGGTGCTTGAGCTCGCGCGCTGCGAGTGGATCGAGCGCCGCTAGAACGTCATCGCCCTCGGCCCGAGCGGCACGGGAAAGACCTCGTCTCGTGACCGTGACGCAGTCAGCCCCACCCGGCCGCGCCGACCGGGGCAAGTGTAACACGATTGTGGCGGCGCGGCCTGGCCGGGCGCGACGGCCACGAATGACGGACCTGACTGTGCCAGCGGCGCGCGGTTCTTTCCCAGCCAAGGAGCCTCGCGATGACCCACAGAACCATCGGTGTCGATCTCGCCATTCGCGGCGATCATGTCGCCCAGATTTTCGACGACGGCCGACCCCTCGGCCCGCCGTTGCGATTTCGGCACGACCCGGCGTCCCTCGACGCCTTCGTTGCCCGCGCCACCGCCGGGCTCGGCGACACCGACAGCGTGCAGGCGGTGATGGAGCCCACCGGCATGAGCTGGTTCCCCGTCGCCCATCGGCTCGCGGATGCAAGCGTCGAGGTCGCGCGCGTCAAGGGCAAGCGCGTCAAGGCGCTGCGCCGTTACCTCTCTGAGCACGCCAAGACCGACCTCGCCGACGCCCAGGTGCTGGCCGCCATGCCCGGCTTCGGGGGACCGCGTCTCGATCCTGTGCACATTCCCGCCGCCAGGAGCCACGCGCTCCAGCGGCTCACGAAGCAACGCGGCCGCTTCCAGGACCGCATCGCCGCCAGCAAGCGCCGCCTGATCGACCTCGTCCGCTGGGCCTCGCCGGCTCTCGAGCGCGTCCTGCCTGACCTGAGGACGCGCCTCGCCCTGGCCTTGCTGCGGCGCTGGCTCGATCCCGATGCGGTGCTCGCCGCGCGCAAGTCCGTCATCGCCCGCTTCATCGCTCGGCACGCCAGCGGCAATCATCCCCACAGCGGCCCCTTCGTCGACGCTCTCGTCGATGGCCTGCGCCACGCCGCCCGAGAGGCGCGCGCCCTGCACCGGACCCACGTCGACTTCGCCGAGCTCCAGGCGGAGGTCGCCATCGAGGTCGACGCAATGCTCGCCGACATCGAGGCGGTGACCGTGCTGCAACGCCGCATCGACGCGCTCTACGCAGAGCTCCAGCCCGACGACGTGCTGCGCTCCATTCCCGGGGTCGGCCAGCACCTCGCCCCGGTCCTGCTCGGCGTGCTCCATACCGCCGATCGCTTCCGCTCCGAACGGCACATCCGCGGCTTCTGCGGCCTCTTTCCCCGCCGCGCCGACAGCGGCGGCGCAGAGCGGCCCGGCCAGAGGATCACGCAGGGCGGCAACGACCGGATCAAGCGCGCCCTCGTGCTCGCCGCCGATACCGCCCGCAAGATCGATCCCGACCTCGCCGAGGTCTACTGGCGCCTGATGACCACCAAGGGTCACCACCACAAACAGGCGCTCTGTGCCGTCGCCAACCGTCTCGTCAATCGCATCCTCAGCGTTCTGCGCAGCGGCAGGCCCTACGTTCTGCGCGACGTCGACGGACGGGAAATCTCGGTCGCAGAGGCCAAGGCCATCGTTCTCCAGCGCTTCACCGTCCCAAACGGCGTCCGAGCCTGCCGCCGCACGAACCGCACACCGGTCGCCGAGTGATCCGCCAAAAAGGGCTTGCGCTATGGGTACAAGATCACGCCGCGCTCGGCCTCGGCCTCGCTGCTTGCCAGAAGGGCCTCTCCGTCGGCTTCACCACCGCCGCCGCGTCCGCCATGGGCCTCGGACCGATGGCGGCTATCCATGGCGGACTGCACGAGATGATGGAGGCCCGCGACGAGCGCCAACTCCTGCGCCTGCAGAAGCAGATGGCGAACCAGAAGCTGCTGATCATCGACGAACTGGGATTCGTACCGCTGAGCAAGACCGGCGCCGAGCTGCTGTTCGAGCTGATCTCCCAGCGCTACGAGCGTGGCGCCACGCTGATCACCAGCAACCTGCCGCTCGACGAATGGACCGAGGTCTTTGGCTCCGAGCGCCTCACCGGCGCGCTGCTCGACCGGCTGACCCACCACGTCAACATCCTCGAGATGAACGGCGACAGCTACCGGCTCGCCCAGAGCCGCACCAGACAACCCTCAGCCAGCCCTGACGCCAGGTCACCGGGTTGGCCTTTCAGGCCAACCCGCCTTGACACACGCCAGCTATTTGGGGAGCGCGCGTGCCAAGGCGCGCGCCACCTCCCAGCAACAGTTCCCGATCCCGAGATGGCGGACTTTTGCGCCGCCCATTGGCCTGCCTTTGCTCCGCCGTTGACACCTCGAAGATCGACGACCTCCTCCCCTCGGCGTTCAGCACGCCGTCAAGCTGAAATCCGCCACGGTGCGTCCGTACCGCTTACGTCGTAGCCGAGGCCGTCCGCCGATGGGAAGGATGCGCCAGATCCGGACGCTGCGCATTCAACCTGACCGCGGGCTGGTAATCGAGTTTGACGATCAGCGAGAAGCGCTGTTCGACTTCACTGCGTCACCAAGACGCCGAGTCAGACGCGCAGGCACCGCACCTCGGTATTGTCTCGGCACACGAGTGGCGGGTGCTCGCTGGAGCAGCGATCAATGGCGATCGGACATCGGGTCACGAATCCGCAGCCTCTCGGTGGGTCCGCGGGATCCGGCAGTTCCCCGGCCAGGCTCACCGCCTCGGTCCGCTGCGCGGGATCCGGCACAGCGATCGCCGAGAGCAGCGCGCGGGTGTAGGGATGGCGGGGCTCCCGGAAGATGGCGTCGGCATTCGACAGTTCGACGACCTCGCCCAGATACATAACGGCTATGCGGTCGCTGATATGGCGCACCACGTTCAGGTCGTGCGCGATGAACAGCAGCGTCAGCCCGAGGCTCTTCTGCAACTCCTCGAAGAGGTTCAGGATCTGCGCCTGGATCGAGACGTCGAGCGCCGAGACGGGCTCGTCGGCGATGACGAGCTCGGGCTCGGCGGCGAGCGCGCGGGCGATGCTGATGCGCTGGCGCTGGCCGCCACTGAACTCGTGCGGCAGCCTGCCGGCCGCCTGCGCCGGCAGGCCGACCAGATCGAGCAGCTCGGCCACACGCGGTCCGACAGCCGGACCGCTCCGCAGTCCGTGCACGCGCAGCACCTCGGCAAGGGCCCGGCCGACCGTCTTGCGCGGGTTCAGAGAAGCGTATGGGTCCTGAAAGATCATCTGGACCTGCCGGGCCAGCGCGACGCGGCCGAGGCTGGCAACGGGACGACCGGCGAGGCGGACTTCGCCCGAGCTCGGCGCGTGAAAGCCCACGATACAGCGCCCGAGCGTGCTCTTGCCACAGCCGCTCTCGCCGACGAGGCCGAGGGTCTCGCCGCGGCGGAGTTCCAGCGAGACGCCACGCACAGCCTGCAGCCGGTGCGCCGGGACCCCGAGCACCAGGTCGGCCAGCGAGCGGGGGCGCTCGAAGGTCTTGACGATCTCGCGTACCTCGAGGAGCGGATGCGGGGTCATGCAAGCTCGCGGTGCCTGAGGCAGGCCGTCCAGTGATCCGGCGCGGCGGCGTCGAGCGACGGAACGGATTGGCGACAGACCGGCAGCGCATGTGAACAGCGGGGGTGAAAGCGGCACCCCGGAGGCGGGCGCGATAGGTCGGGCGGCGCGCCCGCGATCGCCCTCAGCGGCTCGCGCCGGCGGTGCCGGGCCGGCAGGGCAGCCAGCAGGGCCTCGGTATAGGGGTGGCGCGGCCGGGCGAAGAGGGCGGGCGTCTCGGCCAGCTCGGCGATCCGGCCGGCATACATCACGGCGATCCGGTCGCAGGTCTGCGCCACGACGCCGAGGTCGTGCGTGACCAGGAGGACGCTCATCGCGTACTCGCGCCGGAGTTCGAGGATCAGCTTCAGGATCTGGTCCTGGATCGTCACGTCGAGGGCCGTGGTCGGCTCGTCGGCGATCAGCAGCCTGGGACGTCCGGCCAGCGCCATCGCAATCATCACGCGCTGGCGCATGCCGCCCGAGAACTCGTGCGGCCAGGCCTCGGCCCGGCTGCGCGCCGAAGGCACGCCGACGCGGTCGAGCAGCCGGAGCGTCTCGGCGCGGACGGCGGCTCCGGCGAGGCCCTGGTTGCGCCGGACGGCCTCGTCGATCTGGCGTCCGATCCGCATGGTGGGGTTCAGCGAGCTCATCGGGTCCTGGAAGATCATCGCGATCCCCGAGCCGCGGATGCCGGCGAGAGCGCGATCGTCGAGGGCGACGAGGTTGCATTCCCCGAACAGGATCTCGCCCGAGACTCGGGCCCGGGCGCCGCCGAAGAGACGCACGATCGAGCGGCAGGTCGCGCTCTTGCCGCAGCCGGATTCGCCGACCAGCCCGAAGGCCTCGCCGCGCCGGATTTCCAGCGAGACGCCGTCGACGGCCGTGACGGCGCCGGGCCCGCGGCCGTAGACGGTCACCAGGTCGCGAATGGCGAGGAGCGTCTCCACCTCAGCCCTTCGGGCGCAGCAGGGTGTCGAGACCGTCGCCGATCAGGGTGAAGGCGATGCCGGTGTAGACGATGGCAAGGCCGGGGAAGGTGGAGATCCACCAGGCATCAAAGATGAAGTTCCGCCCGTCGGCAATCATGATGCCCCACTCAGGCGTCGGCGGCTGCACACCGAGGCCGAGGAAGCTGAGCGCCGTGACGCCCAGAATGGTCAGCACGACGTCGGCCATGGCGAAGACCAGCGCCGGCGCGATGGCGTTCGGCAGCACGTGGCCGAGGATGATGCGGGCGTGGCCGAAGCCGAGCATCCGCGCCGCCTGGACGTACTCCATCTCGCGCACGACCAGCACTTCGCCGCGCACGATGCGGGCGAAGGAGATCCAGACGACCAAAGTGAAGGCGAGGTAGAGGTTGCCCGTCGACGGGCCCAGCGTGCCGACGATGGCAATGACCAGCACATAGAAGGGGAATGCCCAAAGGATGTCGACCACGCCCGAGATCAGCCGGTCGACGACGCCGCCGAAATAGCCGGCGACGGCGCCTGCGACCGAGCCCAGCAGGAAGGGCAGCGCGACGCAGACAAGGGCGATCTGCAGGTCGACCCGCCCGGCAGCAAGCACACGGGCCATGACATCGCGACCGAGATTGTCGGTGCCGAACCAGTGCGTCGGGTTCGGCGACTGGAGCGCGCTGCCGAAATCGACGCGCAGTGGGTCGAAGGGCAGGAGCGGGGGTGCCAAGAAGGTGGCCGCGAGCAGCAGGGCAAGCATGGCGAGCCCGGCCGCCAGCGGCTTGTTCATCCGCTGGCGCGGCCGCGCCGCGCCGGCGGAAAACTCTGGGGCGGTGATGGCCGTCTCGGTCATTGCAAGCGGATCCGCGGGTCGATCGCCGCGTAGGCGAGGTCGGTCAGGATGCTGATCGCCATGACCATGACTGCGAAGGTGACGGTCAGCCCCTGAACGACGGGATAGTCGCGGGCGAAAATCGAGCTGACCAGCAGGTTGCCGAGACCGGGCAGCCCGAAGACCGCCTCGATCACGACCGTGCCGCCGATGACCCAGCTTGTGTGGACGCTCAGCACCGAGACGGTGCTGATCAGCGAATTGCGCATGATGTGCCGGCGCAGCACCTCGCCCTCGCTCAGCCCCTTGGCGCGCGCCGTGTCGACGAACTCGGCGGACCGGACGGCGATCAGCGAGCTTCGCAGGCTGCGGATCGTCAACGCCGAGGTGCCGAGCGCGATCACCAGCGCCGGCAGGAAGAGGTGCCAGAGCCGGTCGACGAAGCCGGTGCCATAGCCAGAGACCGGGAAGATCCCGAGCTTTAGGCCGAACAGCAGGATCAGAAGGATGCCGAGCCAGAACTGCGGCATCGACATCACCGCGACGAAGACGCCCTGGATCGTCAGATCGGCGAACGATCCGCGCCGGATCGCCGCGATCGTCGCCAGTGGCAGCGTGATGATCACGGCGAGCGCCGTCGCGTAGGCGACCAGCGCGACCGTCGGCCCGATGCGCTCGAGGATCGCCAGCGAGACCGGGCGGCGCTGCACGAGCGACTGACCGAAGGAGCCGTTCAGGATGTCGCCCAGGAAGGTCACGTATTGCTGCCAGAGCGGGGCATCAAGGCCGAGCTGGTGGCGCAGCGCCGCCACCTCCGCCTCGGACCCGCGCGCGCCGATCATGAGCGAGGCAGGGTCGCCGGGTAGGATCCGGAGCAGTACGAAGGCGACAAGCGTGATCCCAACCAGCGCCGGTGCGAGTTGGATCAGCCGGCGCAGCAGGAAGCGGATCAGCGTCATCGGTAAGCGGGCACCGTCGCTCGAGTGTGGCGGACGGAGCGCAATACCTCGTCCACCACGGGATTATTTCAACACCACATCCTCGAGGCGCCAGTTCGAGGTCGGCAGTACCTCGAAGCCCTCGACATTGTCCCGATAGGCGAAGGTCGCACCCGGATTGTAGAGGAAGATGTAGGGCGCTCCGTCATGCACCAGCTGCTCCATCTCCTTGAACATCGCGCTGCGCTCCGGGCCGTCCGGCGTCTGGCGCTCCTGCTCGTAGAGCGCGTTGAGGCGTTCGCTTTTCCACTCGGTGTGATAGGCGTTCGCCCGCTCCGGGTTGACGGCGGTGAAGCCGATGAGCTGGTCGGGGTCGACGGTGTCGCTCGTCGCATAGCTGAGCGAGGTCTGGTACTTGCCGCTCTTGGTCGTGTCCCACTGGGCGCCGGACTCGATCAGCTGCAGGTCCACGTCGACGCCGACGTCCCGGAGATTGGCCTGTATGGCCGCCGCGACCTGCTGGGCCGTTGTGTCGCCCGAAGAAACGAGCATAGAAGTTTTGAAGCCGTCCTTCAGCCCCGCCTCGGCCAGCAGCGACTTCGCCTTTCCTGGATCATAGGCATAGGGCGTCAACTCCTCATTGTGATAGCGCATCACCGGCATCGAAGAGACGGCCGGTTGCGCATTGCCGAACAGGATGCCCTTTATGATGCCCTCCTTGTCGACGGCGTGGTTCAGCGCCTGGCGGACCTTCTGATCGCCAAGCGGTTTCTCGCGCGTGTTCAGCTGAACGAAGTCGACGCGGTAGACGTCAGCGGTTTTGGCGGCGATTCCGTCGGCAGAATCGAGCGATTGCATCTGGTTCAGCGGCACGTCGATCATGGCGTCGATGTCGCCGGCCCGGAGCTGGAGCACGCGGCTGTTGTCCTCACCGACGACGATCAGCTCGGCCTGTTTCACGGCGGGCTTGCCGCTTTGCCAATACTGCGGGTTCGCCTCCAGTACCATGCGGCTGCCGCGGTCCCAGCTCTTGAGCACGAAGGGTCCCGAGCCGACCGGATGCTCGAAAAAGGCCTCGCCCTGCGCCTCCAAAGCCTTGGCGGGCAGGATCGACGCGCTGAACAGCGCCAGGTTGTTCACGAGCGGCGTAAAGGGTTGGTCGAGGCCGAGCCTGACGGTGTGGTCGTCGACCTTCTCCATCCGCGTGATCGGCTTGAAGAACCGCTGCCAGTTCGAGCCCTCGCCCTGAGCGCGCTTGAGCGAGGCGATGACGTCGTCGGCGGTTACAGGCGTGCCATTCGAGAACTTCGCGTCGCGCAGCGTGAAGGTGTACTCCGTCCCATCGTCGTTCGCCGTCCAGGACTCGGCCAGGCCGGGCTCAAGGCCCGTGCCGTCCTTGGCTGGCCGGATGAGCTGGTCGTAGATCAGCAGCTGCGCCCAGATCGAGCCATTGTCGCTCGTGGCGATCGGGTCCAGCGACTGCGCGTCGGTGGTGACGCCCAGCCGAAACACGCCCGGTTCCGAAGCCGGGACCGCGAGTGGCGCCATCGCCGCCAGCATAACGCCCAGAATTGCAGCGCGGCCGAGGCCGCGCATGGTCATGTTCATTAAGATCCTCCCCCGCGTCGCTCACGGCCTGTGCTCGCAAGCGCCATCGCTTCCGCCGTTAGGCGGGGCGAGGATGACAGTCGCCCCTTGCAAACTCAAGCGGAGTGCGTCCCTCTCGCAGCATCGTTCAAGGAGGCGATCCGTGCCGTTCTACAAGACAACCAATCGCGCCGGCACGGCCGGGCGCGGGCTGGTCGAGGCGATCCTGCACGCGTGCGCGCCGCAAGACCTCGGGCGGGACGCGTTCGGGCTAACGCTGGTCGTCTATTGCGACGGTTCGGGACCGGAGGGCTTTGCGCACAATGGCGACCGGCCGTTCTATCCGTGCAGCGTGGTCAAGATGTTTTGGATGGCCGCGTGTCTCGCGCGCATCGAGCAGGGGGCGGTTCGGCCGCATGACGAGCTCGACCGCGCCCTGCACGACATGATCGCGTGGTCGAGCAACACGGCGACGAACTACGTCATCGACCAGGTGACCGGAACGACGGGCGACACCCTGCTCGAGGGCGACGAACTCGCGGACTGGATCGCCCGGCGCTCCTGGGCGAATGAATGGCTGCGCTCGCTGGAGATCCCGGAGTTCCAAGCCATCAACGTCTGCCAGAAGAACATGGACGACGACCGCTACGGCCGCGAGCGGCAGCTGGTCGACACCCTCGGCCACAACAGCCTGACGACCGAGGCGATGGCGCGCCTGCTGCACGAGATCTTCGGGGGGCGCGTGTTCTCGGCGGCGAGCCGGGACCGCATGCAGCGGCTGCTGGCGCGGCGGCACGATCCCGAATGGGTCGACGCCCACCCGGCCGCCCAGGTCCGCGGCTATTTCGGCGCGGGCCTGCCGCCGGCGGCGCGACTGTGGTCGAAGGCCGGCTGGACCGGCTGGACAGGGGATGCGCGCGCGAGCTACCGCCGCCACGACGCCGCTCGCGTCGAAGTGCCGAGTGTCCCGCCGTTCACGCTTGTCCTTTGCACCGAAGGCAAGCGCATGAGCGAGTGCGAAACTGCGCTGCCGGACATTGCTACTCGAGCGCTCGAGATAGTCCGAAACCAGATAGCCTGATCCTTGGTCGATCTCGGGGTCTGCGTGCCGCCGCACAGAGCTTGGGAACGGCAACTTCGCCGATGACATCAGCAGTTGAAATACAGGGCGCGCTGGCCCGCTGATTCGCGACGTAGCTTCGTGTCGGCCGAATAGCGGGTGTCGGCGGTATACCGGCTGCTGCAGGCCGCCTCCCTCTACGCGAAGGATGCGCCCTCTACAGACGCTCGCACAGGAGAGCCGTAGGGCGCAAGCTGCCCTGCCATTCCAATTGACGAATTCACTGTTGCATCGCCCCAGGGGCGATCTCCCAATGGGCAGCGAGCACCCATTTGCTTCCTGTTTTCGCCAAATGTGATAGCCTCAGCAGGGTGATGCAAGGCATTGAGCCTGGTCGCCCTGGGTGGTTCCCTGCCATCACTCGCCGGGGCTGCGGCCCGCCTCGCCGCAGGCATCGAGCGGGCACGGAGAGGCACATCATGAGCAGATCGGAAACTGAGGCCGCTCGCGTGAGCCATCTCGAATGCAGCGCCACGGGCGAGCGGCACAATGCCGGCCGACCGCAGAACGTCTCTTCGACCGGAAAGCCGCTTCTCGTGCGCTATGATCTCGACGAGATAGCTCGCGTCGTCCGCCGGGACGCACTGGCTGAACGTGAGCCTGGCATGTGGCGGTATCGCGAACTTCTCCCAATGCCAGACGATGCCGAGCCGGTCAGCCTGGGCGAGATTGCAACGCCCCTCGTTCCGCTGCCCGCGACAGGTGGGCGGTTCGGAGGGCCCGGTCCGATCGTGAAGGACGAAGGCCGCCTGCCGACGGGGTCCTTCAAGGCGCGCGGCCTGGCGATCGCCGTGTCGATGGCGCGGGCCTTCGGGATCCGCCAGATTGCGATGCCAACCGTTGGAAGCGGCGGCGCCGCGCTCGCGGCCTACTGCACCCGAGCCGGGATTGAGGCGCACGTGTTCTGCCCGGCCGAC
Organism: uncultured Alphaproteobacteria bacterium; assembly: GCA_963822985.1. Taxonomy (GTDB): domain Bacteria; phylum Pseudomonadota; class Alphaproteobacteria; order Rhodobacterales; family Rhodobacteraceae; genus Thermohalobaculum. The sequence continues at coordinate 302,213 of CAWGJU010000014.1, forward strand.
TCCCCCGAGGTGACCGCGCGCGAGACCTCAGCCTATGGCGCCCAGGTCTACACCGTCGAGGGCACGCTCGAGGATTGCGGCCGTCTGGTGGCGCAGGCCTGCGCGGAACGCGGCTGGTTCAACTTCTCGACGCTGAAGGAGCCGTATCGTATCGAGGGCAAGAAGACGATGGGGCTGGAGCTCGCCGACCAGCTCGGCTGGGCGCTGCCCGAGCTGATCTTCTATCCCACGGGGGGCGGCACCGGGTTCATCGGCATGTGGAAGGCGTTCGACGAGATGCAGGCGCTGGGCTGGATCGGCGCCAAGCGGCCGCGCATGGTCGCCGTCCAGACCACCGGCTGCTGCCCAATCGTGCGCGCCTGGGAGCGCGGCGAGGCCGAGGTGCGTGAACCCTGGCCCGACATCCGGACGACGGTGCACGGCGTGCGCGTCGCGAAGGCGCTCGGCGATTTCCTGATCCTGCGGGTCATCGACGAAAGCCGCGGCTTCGGGACCGCCGTCGACGACGCCGAGGTCTACCGGACGAGGCTGGAGGTCGCGGCGGCGGACGGCGTGCTGCTCTCGCCCGAGGGCGCGGCCTGCGTCGCGGCGTGGCGGATGGCGGTCGAGAGCGGCCGCGCTCGAGCGGACGAACGCGCGGTGATCTTCAACACCGCGATCGGCCTGCGCGCCGAGATGCCGGTCCGCGCGCGCAAGCTCGACCTCTCGCAGCCGCTCGACTTGGCCGCGCTGTAGCCGCACGGCACGGCGAAGCTGGACAGCCGGGTTCGGGCGGTTATCGTGCGGTGACCCGGCCGGGCATGACCCGCACCGGGCGTATAACGAAAGGGAGGAAGCCATGAGACGCTTGGTCGCCGGGGTCGCCATATGCGCGCTCGTCGCCGTTACCGCCGGAGCGATGGCGCAGGACTGCAAGAACGAGACCTGGAACAAGGTGCGCGACCGGGGCAAGCTGGTCGTCGGCGTCAAGCCGGACTACAAGCCCTGGGGTTTTCGGGACGAGAACGGCAATCTGGTCGGCATGGAGCCGGACATGGCCCAGGAGGTCGCCGACGTCATGAACGTCGACCTCGAGCTCGTGCCCGTGCAGTCCTCGAACCGCATGCAGTTTCTCGAGCAGGGCAAGATCGACCTGATGATCGCGACGATGTCGGACACGGCCGACCGCCGCAAGATCGTCGGCACGATCCAGCCGAACTACTATGCCTCGGGTACCAACATCCTGGCACCCAAGGCGCTGCACCTGACGAGCTGGGAAGACCTGCGCGGCAAGCCAGTCTGCGGTTTGCAGGGCGCCTTCTACAACAAGATCGTCGAGGACCGGTACGACGCCCAGATCATCGCCTTCACCGGCAATGCCGAGGCGAAGCAGGCGCTGCGCGACAAGAAGTGCGTCGCCTGGGTGTACGACGATAGCTCGATCGCGGCCGATCTGGCCTCGGGCGAGTTCGGCGACTACGAGATGCCGCTGAAGTGCGAGGACGACAACCCCTGGGCGCTCGCCGTGCCGATCGATGAGCGCGACTGCATCTTCGGCCGCTTCATGTCGGGCATGACCTTCAACTGGCATCAGAGCGGGCACCTCGTCGAGCTGGAGAAGAAGTGGAACATCCAGCCGAGCGGCTATCTCAGGAGCATGCACGCGAAGTATGCGGACTTCCTGCAGAAGTGACGCCGCAGCCCTGGGGCCGCCGCCGGCGCGGCCGCGCGACAAAGGAGTGACGAATGCTGGACGGCGTCGCGAGTTCTTCCGACAGCTCGCGGACGAGCACCCGCGCTGGAACTTCATCTGGCTGTATGACCCGAGACAGGGCGCGCGGGTGCTCAACGGCCTCCGGGTCACCGTCGAGCTGGCGGTCGCCTGCGTGCTGTTCGCGATCGTCATCGGCGTGGTCGGCGCCGGCTGCAGGGGGCGCGCGTCGCGCGTCGTGCGTGAGGTGGTGCAGGGCTACATCCAGTTCTTCCGCAACACGCCGCCCTTCGTGCAGCTGCTGTTCTTCTACTTCGCGCTCGGCCAGTTCACGCCGACCTACTCGCCGGACGGCTGGTTGCAGCAGCCGATCATCTCGAACGTCGGCTGGGCGATCATCTCGCTCTCGCTTCTTCGCCGGCGCCTTCAACGTCGAGATCTTTCGCGCCGGCATCGAGGCGGTGCCGGAATCGACCGTCGAGGCGGCGGAGATCCTCGGGTTCAGCGCGGCTGCAGATCTACCGCCACATCGTGTTCCCGCTGGCCTTCCGGGTCAGCCTGCCGGCGCTCAACAACAACCTCGTCAACCTGGTGAAGACGACGACGCAGGCATTCGCCATCGCGGTGCCGGAGCTTCTGTACCAGTCGGTCACGATCTGGAACGACTACCCGAGCGCGCAGAACCCGACGATGCTGCTGTTGTTCACCGTCTTCATCATCCTGGTTGGCATCGTGGTGCTGTCGATGCACCGGTGGGAGCGGGCCATGCGCATCCCGGGCTATGGCCAGTGAGAGGGCCGGCGATGAAGGCCAGTGGCCATCCCGGGCGTCGCCGCGCCGGCTTCCACGGACCTCCCGGTGCTGCTGCCGCTTCCGGCCGCGCGCCCGCGGGCCGGAGGCGCTGATGACGCCGCTGGCTGGCCGCTCTGCCGCCCTGGACGCCGCTGGCGCTGCTCGCGGCCGCGGCCGCTCTGGCCGACGCTGGCGCATGCCCAGGTCCTCTACGGGATGGCCGAGGCGTTCGACGCGCTTTATCGCTGGATCCCGTTCATGGTCACGGCGGGTTTCCTCTTCAACGTGCTGATCTCGTTCATGTGCGATGGTGATCGGCACGGCGGTCGGCGCGCTGCTCGGCCTGGCGCAGATCTCGCACTCGCGGCTGATCCGCGCGGGCGCCTGGTTCGTCACCCAGCTCTTCCGCAACTCGCCGTGGCTGGTGCTGCTGTTCATCGTGATGCTGGCCTTCCCGTTCGAGATCGAGATCGGCACTACGATGATCCCGGTGCCCGGGCTGGATGAAGGCGGTCATTCGGGCTGTCGCTGCCGATCATGGCGAACATCGCCGAAATCGTCCGCGGCGCCGTCAACTCGGTGCCGACGGCCCAGTGGGAGGCGGCGGAGGCCTCGGCCTTCACGCGCCGGCAGACCCTGTGGCGGATCATCCTGCCGCAGGTCGTCAAGCGGATGATCCCGCCCTGGATGAACTGGTACGCGATCCTGACGATGGCGACGCCGCTGTGCTCGATCCTCGGCGTCCAGGAGATCATCAACGCTGTCGCGCCAGGCGATCGAGGCGGAGAACAACCATCCGGAGCTGCTGGTGCCGTTTTACGGCTTCGTCCTGCTGATGTTCTTCATCTACTGCTACCCGATCGCGCGCTGGACCATCGCGCTCGAGCGGCGGTTCACGGTGAAGCTCTAAGGGAGGCCCGAAAGATGGCCGACACGAGCCGATCCGCCTGGACGCCCGACCAGCCGATCGTCATCGCTGCGCGACGTCCACAAGTCCTTCGGCCCGCTCGAGGTGCTGAAGGGCATCTCTTCGACGTGATGAAGGGCGAGGTGGTCTGCATCATCGGGCCGTCGGGCTCCGGCAAGTCGACGCTGATCCGCTGCATCAACGCGCTGAACGCCATCCAGACTCGGGCTCGATCAAGGTCGAGGGGCAGGAGGTGCACGACCCCAAGCTCGACAAGCTGGCGCTGCGCAGAAGGTCGGCATGGTGTTCCAGCAGTACAATCTGTTCCCGCACAAGACGGCGCTGGAGAACGTGATGATGGCGCCGGTGCTGGTGCTGAAGCAGCCGAAGGCCGAGGTCGAGGCGCGGGCGCGCAAGCTGATCGCCAAGGTCCGCCTCGAAGGCAAGGAGGACGCCTATCCGGGCGAGCTCTCCGGCGGCCAGCAGCAGCGCGTCGCCATCGCCCGCTCGCTGGCATGAACCCGGACATCATGCTGTTCGACGAGGTCACCGCGGCGCTCGACCCGGAGACGGTGAAGGAGGTGCTGGTCACCATCCGCGAGCTCGCGGAGGAGGGCATGACCTGCATGCTGGTGACGCACGAGATGGGCTTCGCCCGCGAGATCGCCGACCAGATCTACTTCACCGACCGCGGCGTTATCGTCGAGCACGGCCCGCCCGCGACCTTCTTCACGCGAGGCGAAGGACCCCCGGACGCGGGAGTTCCTGTCGCAGATCCTGTGAGCCGGCCGTTCAGCGCGGCCGCGACATGGCGTCCAGCGTTTCGCGGAGCGCCGGGTCGATGATGTCGACACCCTCGTCTATTTCCTCGTGCGTGACGGTCAGCGGCGGCGCGATGCGCCAGACCGAGCCGCGCTCCGGCCGGCGGCGGATGTTCATCTAGAGGCCGAGCTCGAAGCAGCGCGCCGTCGTCGCGGCGCCCAGCGCGTGGAACGGCAGCGCGGCTTTCGCGGTCCTTGACCAGCTCGACGCCGAGCAGCAGCCCTCGCCGCGCACGTCGCCGATCGCCTCGTAGCGCTGCTGCAGGTCTCGAGCCCCTTGCGCAGATAGGCGCCCATCTGCGACCGCGCGCGGGATCAGCTCCTCGCTCTCGACGTCTCCAGCACCGCAAGGCCGACCGCGGCCGGCATCGGGTCGGAGACATGGCAGGTGTAAAATGTGAACCGCCTTTCCTGTGCGCCTTCTCCTCGAGGTCCTCGCTGGTGACGTGGCGGCCAGCGGCACGCCGCCCCCGAGCGTCTTCGAGACCGACAGGATGTCCGGCGTCACGCCCAGCTTGGTCGCGGCGAAGCGGTCGCCGATGCGGCCGAAGGCCGTCTGCGCCTCGTCGAAGACCAGCAGCATGCCGCGCTCGTCGCAGGCCTCGGCCGCAGCGCGGCGAAATAGCCCCTCGGGCGGCACGATCACGCCGCCGGCGGAGATCACCGGCTCGGCGATCAGCGCCGCGGGCGCGCCGTCCGACGCCATGTCGAACATGCGGAGCCCGATCTTCAGGCAGGTCATGTCGCATCTGTCGCGGCAGTGCTCGACCGGGCAGCGATAGGCGTTCGGCTCCGGGATGACGTGCCCGCCCGGCACCTTGGGGCCGTAGCCGCGCCGGTCGCTGGCGTAGGAGGCGGCCGCCGACGCGCCGGTCGTGCCGTGCCAGGAGCCGCCGAGCGCGATCACCTCGTAGCCGCCGGTCGCGAGCTTGGCGATGCGCAGCGCCGCTTCGTTGGCCTCGCTGCCCGTGTTGACAAAGAGCGACTTCTTCAGCGGCGGCGGCAGCCATTCGCCGAGCTTGCGCGCGAGCTTGACCACGCTGTCCGGGATCATCCCGAGAACATGTGGATCGCGCTGTCGCAGCTCTCCTTGATCGCGCTCACGATCGCCGGGTGGTTATGGCCGACGGTCGCGCACATCTGGCCCGAGGTGAAGTCGAGGATCTCGCGGCCCTCGTCGTCGGTGACGATCGTGCCGCGCGCCGCGGTGAAGAGGCTCGGAAAAGTGTCGCCGCCGTAGCGGATCAGGTTCTCCCGCACCGCTTCCTCAAGATCCGTTTCCATCGGCCCTCCCTGGGGCAGAACCTGGCGGCGATCGTCCAGCGGATGCCGACGCGCCTGCCTTTCCGCGCCGCCGCCCGCAGGGCTATCGGTGCCTGCGGCCCCAGGCCAGGACAAGCCCAGATTTGTCGGACGGGGAGCAGCAACTCGGGGTCTTGCCGGAATGACCAGGTCGGGTCAACGGTCGCAGGGTCGCCTATGAGTAGTTCTGACCGGGTAGTGTCACGGACGTCCAGTCCCGGGCAACTTCGGTCGGGGAGTAGCAGTAGTAGGAGGCCCTGCGACACTCACGATACACATCTCCGGAAATCGAAGCCGAGCGGCCAGCTGAAATAGAGCGTGCCGGAGGTGATCAGCCTGACGTTGCCGCGCCCGCGGCGGCAATCGGTGCCGTCGCCGTCCTGCACAGCCCGGCTCGAAGCTGATGCGATTGAACCCGTGCGCCGCCCGGCGTCCGGCACAAAAATCCGGGGCGGCAAATTCACCCGGTGCCGCGCGGCGCGAAGACTTTCCCGCGCTTCCGTCCGATCCGGCCAAACGCGGATCTTCGCTGCGGCACGGCTGCGTGTCTCGCAACTCTTTCTCGCGGACGGTGTTGTCGCTGAAGTGGCGGTCCCGCAGCAGTACCGGTCCGGCAGTTCTTGATCGATGCCTCAGGCCTGCGTAGAGGGCCGACGATCCTCTTAGTCAACTGGAGAAATTTTCATGAGGAGTGACAAGTCGCGCCGTACGCGCGTCAAGCGCACGAGCAATCACGGTGTCCGCCCGCCTGATATCGGCAAGGCGCGGCGGACGCGTGCCGGCCGCAAAGCTTCCGGGGCGGCCCTCGATCGGGCCGAAAGGGAAGATCTCACTGCAGCGCCGGAGGCGGAGCAGTCCGGCAGCGCCAGGTCGAGATCTGTTGGCAGCGCGGAGACCAAGAGCCAACCTGAACGCGCCTCGTCGGCCCGCACCAGCCGCCGACGCAAGCAGAAGGGCGATACGGCAGAGGCGACGCTGGCGACGCAGGCGTCATCCGGGGCGGAGACCGGCGTAGGGGCCGGGACGGAGTCCGGGGCCGGCATCGCGCCGGCGGAGCCGGCCAAACACGACAGGAACCGCCGGACGGAAGCCGCGCGTGCGACACGAGGCAATCCCGCATCGTCGGGGCGTGCGTCGACCAGGAGGGCGGCGAAATCCGGTAGTGCTAATCCGAAGGGGGCGGAGAACACCCCTGGAGGAGAGACGCAGCAGGACGCCGCGCCGGCGGCATCAAGACGTCGATTGCGCAAGGCGCCGGCTGCGCGTCCTGCGGCCGCCCGTGCGGCGGGACGCTCCGCGGCGGGCGATACCCGGCCGGCCGCGGAGGCACGGGCCAACCACGGCCGGGCCGAGCAGACCAGGGCCGATCAGCCCCGGGCCGACAATGCCGAGAAGACGCGGGCCGAGAAGGCGCGGCCAGCATCGTTGCGCGCCGAGGTATTGCGCGACGAGCCCTCGCAGGTCAGGCAATCACGCGCCGATGCCTCGCGACGGACGAGGGCATCGGGTGACGGCGCCGCCCCGCAGGGAGCCGCGGCTGCGCGCCCGGCGGAGACTGTTCCCCGGCCTTTTGACAGAGGGTCCGATGCCATGGCGCTCACGCGCGAATCCGTCGAGATCCGCGCCGCGGCGATGCGCGAGCTGACGGCGGCCCGGTCGTTCCCGGAGCTCTTCGCGGCGCAGCTCCGATACGGCCGTGCAGCTTCCGAGATCTGGATGCGGCAGGTCAGGCTCGCGACAGCGCTATTCGTTGCCGGCCTCAGGTGAATTCTCCGGGTGAGCTGGAGCGGCGCGATCCTGCTGGGTTGCCTGGAGATTCCGCGGTGACGCGACAGGCGGCGACCACGCGGGTAGCCTGGTCGCCTGCCCGTCAGCCGCCTGTGCCCCAGACCCTCACCTGGTCGATGGAGTTGTCACGCTTCGGCCGGGCCAGTCTCGATGAGGAAGGGCAGAACCCCGCTTCGGCCTGCGCGGAGTGTTGAGGGGATTCACGACGTAGCGGACCGGGTCCCCAACGGGGAAGGCGCGCCACTTCCGGACGCTGACGCGGCAGGCGACACCATCACGCCGATGCCCGTCAAGGCATCGATGAAGAGGGCTGTTGAACTGGCCTTTCTCGCCGGCCGCTAAGCTTGAGATACGCCGGTCGGGCCTGCCCTACTTTTCGTCTCGCTCCAGCGTCGCGCCGGTCTGTACGGTGCCATCGGCGGACATCAGGGCGGCGAGCGGTCGCAGCGTTGGGATCTGGCCGCAGACGATCATGAAGACGACCATCAACGGCACGCTGAGAAAGGCGCCCGCGATGCCCCACAGCGCGCCCCAGAACGCCAGGGACAGCATGACCATCAGCGGGCTGAGGTTCAGGCCTCGGCCCGGCCAGTGCCGGCTGCACCACATTGTCGATGCAGAGCCGGAGCACGCCACCGACGAGCAGCACGATCCAGAACTGCGGCGCAAAGCCGAACTGGAGCGCGATGCCCGCTGGTGCCGCGATGCCCAAGGCGGTCCCGATCGTCGAAATGAACGCCGTGAAGAAGATCAGGATCGCCAGGGGCGAGGCAAAGGCCGTGCCGGTGGCCCACAGCACGGCATAGGTCACGAATCCGGCGAGCACGCTCGTCAGCGTGTTGATCCACATGTACTTCTGGACGAGCAGCGAAATTCTCCGGCCGAGCCTCGACATTGTCTCGGCTCGCTGCGGCGAGCCGACGATCTGGGGCAGTTTGCGGGTGAGGCCTCGCGCTCTGCGCCCATGAAGATCACATAGAAGAGGACGAGAAGCCCCGAGCCGAAGAGCGCGCCCGCCGGCGCCAGCAGATCGGGCGGTACCGTCTCGACATCGAACCCGGCGAGCTTCGCCTTCAGCCGGCCGACAGCCGCCTTGCCGATCACCGGCGCCAGCCCATCGATGCGCTGCCCGGCATGCTCGGCATAGGCCGGTGCCGCGTCGCCGATCTGGCCGACCTCGTCGGACACGATGCGCAGCGTCACGGTCATCAGCCCGAAGATGATCAGAAAGCTGAGCAGCCGCGCGAGCCATAGCGGAATGCGCCGACCGCCGATCGCGATCCGCCGGGTCTGCTCGCCGAGTGCGAGGACGAGGACGAGGAGATGAAGACCAGCTGCGCGACGGCCAGCGGGATGAAAAAGCTGCGCCCGGTAATAGAGGACCGGCAGGAGGATAGCCGCGGTAACGAGGCCGAGGAACCAGGTTGGCGGGCCACCGACCGCGGTCAGCGGGCCCAACCGATCCACGGATGAACGATCCGCCATTCCTTCACCCATCTCCGCTCCTTGCGCCACGGCGCCGAGCCGGCCGTTATGCTGCGCGCTCGCTGATCGGGCGATGTTATCAATCGTGCCGTGGCGCGCGCAGGATATCGGGGCGGACGCTCCGCGGTGACAGCCGGTCCGCCAAACGTTGGCGAGTGGGCTGCGCGAAAACCTGGTGCTCTGCGCCGCATCGTGGAGGAACCTCTCGCGCCTTCCGTCGTTCAGCCGCCTGAACAATTCATCCGAGGCAGTGGCAATGGCGAGCTCGCCGAGTGAGACGACCGGCGGCACGCTGCTCTTGCCATCTGAACCAATTCCTCCCTGCGGAGAGCCCGTGGTGTGCGTCCCTGCGCGATCCGAGGCGCGCCGGCTGCCGGCACTCGTCGCGGCGCTCGATCAGCAGCGGGACCTCACAAGACCGCTTCGCGTCGTCCTTTTTTTGAACAACTGCGACGATCGCTCCTTGGAGGTCGCGGAGCAGGCGGCCTCGAAAGCTGGGCGCTGCGACGTCCGCATCCTGGAGCGACAGTTTCCGCCCGGCCTCGCGCACGCGGGATCGGCGCGGCGGGTGGCGATGGAGGCGGGCGCAGCTTGGCTCGACGCAGCCGGCGCAGCCGACGGGGCTCTTCTCACGACAGACGCCGACGCCATCCCGGCCGAGGACTGGGTCGTGCGCTCGCTCGCGGCGCTCGATGCGGGTGCCGACGTGGCGGCGGCCGCCTTGATGGGCGATCCCCGCGAAGAGGCTTGGTTCTCTCCCGCGCTTCGCCGGGCGATCGACGAGGTGCTGGCGGCGCAGGCACTGGCGGTCACGCTCGAGGACGGGATCGACCCGACACCAGGCGACCCAGCGCCAAGGCACGCTGACAGCTCGGGCGGCGGGCTCGCCCTTCGCCTCTTGACCTACCGCGCGGTCGGAGGCTGTCCGCCGCTGCCCTTCCGTGAGGATCTCGCCATGGTCGACGCGGTGCGCAGGCTCGGCGGCGTCCTCCGCCGCGACCCGGGCATCCGGGTGACGGTATCCGCCCGGCTGCGCGGACGCGCGCCCGGCGGCATGGCCGATACGGTGCGCCGCTGGGCGGAGATGGTGGCGGCGGGCAAGCCGCTCGTCGTCCCGTGCCCGCAGGTCCAGCTCGTCCACTGGCGCGCTCGTGCGACCCTCCGCGCCGAGGCGGCGGCATCGGCCGCGGCGCTATCTCCCACACTTCACGCGCGGGTCGTGGCGGCAGAGGTAGCGCGCCGTCTTCCCGATCCGGCGGACTGGCGATGCTTCAAGCCGGCGGAGGAGGCTCGCACCGAACTGGAGGACCTCGTGAATGACGTCACCGCTCCGCGCGTCGCGGCCTGAGCCGCAAGCATCGCTCGCCGCGCGGTTGGCGGCGGCGATGCCTCCGCCGGGCGAGGACGACGCTTGGCCGACCTCGCCGATGACGCTTCTGGTCAGCGAGGGCCTGACGCGTCCTGAAGCGGCATTGCCGACGCCGCGCCGCGGCGGCATGGGCCGCCTTCTACGCCTGCTCGCAGAGATCGGCCGCGGCGACGCGAGCGTTGGGCGGCTCTATGAGGGTCACGCCAATGCGCTTGAGCTTATCGACCGACTTGGCCCTGGTGCACTCCGCGAGCATTGGCTCGGCTGCGCGCGCAGTGCAGCTCTGCTCGGGGTGTGGGGGGCCGATCCACCCGAAGGCGCGCTCCGCTTCCGCCGCGACGGCGGGCGGCTACGCCTCGCCGGCGCGAAGCTCTACTGCTCGGGTGCGGACGGACTCGATGCCGCGTTGGTCCTGGCTAAGGACGAGGACGGCGAGGAGGGTGCACGAGCGCTCCTGCTCGTGCAGGTCAACGAGCGGCTGCGCATCGACCGGAGCGCCTGGGCGCCTCTCGGGATGCGTGCCTCCGTCAGTGCACGGATCGACTTCGACGACGTCACGGTATCTCCGGACTCGATCATCTGCGACGCGAAAATTTACCTCGCAGAGCCGTGGTTCTCGGGCGGAGCGATGCGCTTCGCCGCGGTCCAGGCAGGCGTCGCGCGCGGGCTCGCCGAGGCTGCCGCCGCGCACCTTGTGGGGCTCGAGCGCCAGGCGGCGCCGCACCAGGCAGCTCGCCTCGCCGACGCCGCGGCGGCGGTGGCTGGCCTGGAAGGCCTGTTGGAGGCGGCTGCCGCCGCGTGGGACGACGGCTGCGCGCCTGGGGCCTCGCCCAGTGCCGCAGAGCGCGCCGCCGCCTTCGGCCACCTGGCCCGCGTCGCCGCCGAGCGGGCACTGCTGGAGGCCGCCGACATCGCACAGCGCATCGTCGGGCTCTCTGCGCTGATGGAGAACCACCCCCTCAATCGCCGCCTGCGCGACGCGCTGACCTATGTGCGCCAGCCGAACCCCGATGGCGCCAAGGAGGCCGCGGGCCGCGCCTTCGCCGCCGGGCTCTTCCCGCGGCCCTTCGCATGAGCCGCGACCTGTTGCCGGCCGACGCGGCGCTGATCGTCGCGCCGCATCCGGACGACGAGGCGCTCGGCTGCGGGGGTCTCCTGGCCGCACTTGCGGAGGCCGGCGCGCGGCTCAGCGTGGTGTTCGTCACCGATGGCGGGGCCTCGCATCCGTGCTCGCGGGATTGGCCGCGTTCACGCCTTGCGGCACTCCGCGCCGAAGAGGCGAAGGCATCGCTCGCGGCCCTCGGCGCCGCAAGCGCTGAACGACTCCATCTCGGTTTGCCCGACGCCGGCATCGATCGAGGCGCGGCCGAATGGACTGCGGCGCTGGACGCAACGGTGGCGCTGATCTCGGGCCTGCGCCCCGAACTCGTCGTCGCTCCCTGGCGTCGCGACCCGCACCGCGACCACCGCGATGCGTACGTGCTTGCCGTGGAAGCACTGAGGCAAGCAGGCGTCAGCGCGCGGCTCCTCGAATACGCCATATGGCTCGACGAGCTCGGCGCCGAGGCCGATCGTCCGCAGCCGGGAGAGGTCTGCATGCTCCGGCTCGGGATTGACGCATGGCGGTCGCGCAAGTGCGCAGCGATCGGGGTACATCGATCGCAACTCGGTCTCGTCGTAATGGATGACCCGCAAGGCTTCGTCTTGTCGGCCGACACGGTCGATCGCCTGGTGCGCGGCGACGAGGTCTTTTTCGAGGGTCGGTCTTGAGCCGGCCGATCACGCTCGACGGGTTCGAGGCCAAGTTCCGCTCTGAAGACGATCCCTGGCGCTGCCGTGACTCCCGCTCCGAAGCGTTTAAGCGCCGCCGGGCGCTTGTCGGGCTGCCGCTCGTCGCGACGGCGCTCGACGTCGCCTGTGGCGACGGTGCCGGAACGCAGGCGCTCGCCGCTCGCGCGCTCCGCGTTGACGCCACGGACGGTGCCGCGGCGGCGCTCGCGTCTGCGCGATTGCTGCTCGGAGATGCACGTATCCGGTTCTGGCACGCTCGGGCGCCCGGTGAACTGCCACGCGGACGATGGCATCGCATTCTTGTATCCGAGCTCGCCTACTACCTTCCGCCCGATGAGATCCGGAGACTGGCCGAAGCCATCATCTCCCGCCTCGTTCTTGGAGGCGAGCTGATTACGGTTCACCATCTATTCCGATTTGACGACGCCCGCACTCCGCCAGCGCACGCTGCCGCTTTGCTTCGGGCAGCGCTCGTGCGGCGTCTGACCTGCATCTCGCTCCGGCGTTACTGCCGATACGAGATCGTCCGCTGGCTGAGGCCACGAGGCTGACGAGGCGCGCCCCCAGCGGGGGCCCCGGAATGCGAGCGTCTCAGTAGGACCGGAGACACAAATTCCGCTGGGCCGCGAAAGACCTTCAAGACGAGACACAGTGTTCACGCCGTCGCCGAGGATATCGTCCGTGTCCACGACGATGTCGCCCAGATTGATGCCGATCCGAAAGGAGATCGGGACGTCCTTGGCTCGATCACCGATGTTCTCTTGCCAGGCGACCGCACATCGCACCGCCTCGACCGCGCTGTGGAACTCGATCAACAATCCGTCGCCCATGAGCTTGACGATCCGGCCGCGGTTTTCCGTGACCAGCGGCTCGATGAGCTCTCTTCGCGCCGATGCCATGGCCGCGAGGGCGCCATCCTCGTCATCCCGGACGAGACGCGAAAAGCCGACCACGTCGGCAGCGACGATTGCGGCGAGCCGGCGCTCCATTGGTCGCTCCCCCGGCGCGGTCTGAGCTGCCGATGTGGGCGGCTACAGCCGGCTGATGGGTGACGACGAGACCGGCACGTTGCAAGCGCTCCGGTGGCAATCGACGCGAACGATGCGCCAATCTCGGTCGTGACCTGACGCCCCTACTCGCCAGCGCCTCGCCCGGCGGCGGATCCGGCCGGCAAGGCGGAAGCATGATGGCTGCGCATGGCCGACGAACGAAGAGGGCCGAACCTTTGAATGGGCTATCCTCGCACGACCAGTCGGGCGGCTCCACCCGCGAGGTTAGAAAGGATACGGACCCTCGGCGGTGTGAAGGCCGGCAGAGGCCGTTGTGAACGCCCCGTCCCAGACGTGGAACATGTACCCGCGTGGTCCCGTCATGAACCCGGCCGCTGCCTCGGCCCTTAGATCCAATGGGAAGCCGCTGCAGACCGAAGGGGCAGTGCACACGGCATAGGGCCCGAGCGTGCCCGTCATGGGCACATGGACGTGACCGGCGACGATCCTGAGCGGACCGTCCGCGGCCGAGATCGCCGACAAGATCTCGCCGGGTCGATCCAGGCCGATCCGGTCCATGAAGTGAATGCCGGTTCTGAACGGAGGATGGTGCATCGCGACCAGCACCGGACGTCCGGCAGCGCCGCGAATGGTCGCGGAGAGGTGAGCGAGCGTCGCATCGATCACGGTCCCGCCGCTCTGCCCCTCGACCAGCGTGTCGAGTCCGACGACCCGCAGCTTGCCGATGTCGACCACCCAGTCGATATGACCTGTCTCCGGCATGGCGAGGGTGTCGGCGAAGGCCGTCGCGCAACGGCTCGCGCCTGTCGTGATTGCCGGGCAGCACCAGGAGCGGCAGGCCGAGCCGGTCGAGCTCGCGCCGCGCAACGGCGTAGCTCTCCGGAGTTCCGTCGTCACTGATGTCGCCTGTCACCAGCACCGCGTCGACGGGCGCGAGCGCGGGCAGGTCTGCGAGGATGCGGCCGATCGCATTCTCCAGCAGCCCCGCGGTGTCCAGCGCGGCCCGAGACGAGCCGCGGCGGCGCCACGACATGCAGGTCGCTTAAATGCAGGATGCGCGTCATCGGTCGGTCAGGCATCGCGGCAGCGTCACTTGATGCCCGCCCGCAGGAAGGCCTGCACGAACTGGCGCTGGAAGACGAGGAACGCGATCAGCAGCGGCGCGATCGGTCATCATCGTCGCGGCCGAGATCACCGAGATGTCGACGCCGTTCTCGGGCGCTGCGAAGATCGACAGCCCGACCGTCAGCGGTCGCGTGTCCGGCGAGTTCGTGACGATCAGCGGCCAGAGGAAGTTGTTCCAGTGGGTCGAGACCGAGACCAGCGCATAGGCGAGGTAGGTCGGCCAGGCGAGCGGCACGTAGACCCTCAGCAGGATCCCCAGCCAGCCGCATCCCTCGATCCGCGCCGCCTCGTGCAGCTCGATCGGCACGCGACTTGAAGGCCTGGCGCATCAGGAAGATGCCGAAGGCGCTGGCCATGTAGGGCATGCCGACGCCCGAGGATCGTGTCGAAGAGGCCGAGCCGCGACACCATCACGTAGTTCTCGACGATCAGCACCTCGGGCAGGATGAAGAGCTGCATCAGGACCAGGATGAAGACGATGTCCTTGCCCGGAAACTCGACTTTGGCGAAGGCGAAGCCCGCAAGCGTGGTGATGATGAACTGGCCGGCCAGGACCAGCGTCACCAGCAGGAAGGTGTTGAGGAAGTACCGAGCCACGGCGCGCCCGCCCAGGCGATGCGGAAGTTGTCGAGCGTCCAGGGCGAGGCGACGTTCAGGTTGACGGCGTCCGAAGTGGAGTGGAACGCCGCCCAGAACGCGAACAGCAGGGGCGAGACCCAGAAGAACGCCAGCAGCAGGGCGCCCGCGCTCTCGACATGCCGAAGCATCGCGCTCATTGGTAATGGGTCCGCCTGTCCAGCAGAGTGAACTGGATGCCCGCGACGACGCCAAGGACCACCAGAACCAGGATCGTCATGGCCGCGGCGTGCGGCGCGTCGAAGAAGGCGAAGGCCATTTCCCAGATGTAGTAGAGGATCAGCTTCGAGGCGTCGGACGGCCCGCCCTTGGTCAGGATGAACAGGTGGTCGATCAGCTTCACCGAGTTGATCAGCGCGTTGACCAGCACGAACAGCGTCGTCGGCATCAGGAGCGGCAGGACGATGCGCCGCGTGTAGGTCCAGCGGCTCGCGCCCTCGATGTCGGCGGCCTCCTTCAGGTCCTCGGGTATGGTCTGCAGCGCGGCGAGGTAGAAGATCATGAAGAACCCCGCCTCCTTCCAGATCGTCACGATGATGACGGCCCAGAGCGCGGTCTCGGGCTGGCCCAGCCAGTTGACTGAGGGCAGGCCGAACAGCGAGCCGATCTGGTCGAGCACGCCCAGCCCTGGCGTGTAGAAGAACAGCCACAGGTTCGCCGCCGCGATCATCGGCAGCATTGTCGGGGTGAAGTAGGCGGTGCGGACGAAGCCGCGCGCGGGGATCTTGGAGTTCGCCCACAACGCCATTCCCAGCGCGATGGCAATCGAGATCGGGATGGTCGCGGCCGCGTAGATGAGGTTGTTCTCGACGACCAGCCAGAAGGTCGGGTCGGCGAACAGGTCGGCATAGTTTTCGCCGCCGACGAACTCGGGATCGCGCCTGCGCGTGCCGCGCGAGAACAGGCTCGTCCAGAGCGTCGCGAACGACGGGTAGAACGCGAAGGTCGTCAGCAGGATCGCGGCCGGCGACAGCAGGAGCCAGCCATAGATGGCCTGCCTGCGGCGCTCGATGTTCGCGTGCTGACGCACAGTTTCCCCCTCTGATCGGTCCGGGCGCCGGAAGAACTCCGACGCCCGGACCATGCCGCTACTGGTACGGCCGGAGCAGCCGCTCGGCTGCGTCCTGCGCCTCGGAAAGCGCCTCGGCCGGCTCCTTGGCCCCGGTCAGCGCCGCCTGGATGGCGTTGTTCAGGCCTTCACGGACGCGCGCCGTCTCGAAGGTCGAGAACTCGGCGACCGCGGTCTCCAGCTGGTTGCGCGCCACCAGCGCCGGCGGGAACTCGGCGGTGTACTCCTTCAGCGCCTCGGTCTCGTAGGCCGCGGGCGAGACGCCTATGTAGCCCGTCGCAATTGACCACTTCGCCGCCTGCTCGGGCGAGGTCATGAACATGATCAGGTCGAGCGCGGCCTGGCGCTCCTCCTCTGTCGTGTCCTTGAAGATGTAGAAGTTGCCGCCGCCCGTCGGCGAGCCCGGCCGCACGTTCGCCGGCAGCTCGGCCACGCCGAAGTCGAAGGTCGCCGCGTCCTTGACCGCCGTCAGGTTGCCGGTCGAGTGCCACATCATGGCGGCCTGGCCCTCGAGAAAGGCCTGGCGCAGCGTGCCCCACTCGACCGTGCCCTCGGGCATGATGCCGTGCTCCTGCGAGAGCGAGCGCCAGAACTCCAGCGCCTCGACCACGGCAGGGTCGTCGAAATAGGTGGTCAGCCCGTCATCCGACATCAGCTCCTGGCCGTTCTGGATCGCCAGCGCCTGGAACATCCAGTAGGGATAGCCGGTCGACGGGATCATCAGCCCGTACGTGCCGTCCTTGGTCAGCGCCTTGCCCATGCTGACCATCTCGTCCCAGGTCTTCGGCGGCTGCTCCGGGTCGAGGCCGGCCTCGCGGAACTTGTCCTTGTTGTAGTAGGCGACGATCGTCGAGCGCTGGAACGGGATGCCCCAGGTCTGGCCCTCGATCAGGCTGTTCTCCATCAGCGCGGGATAGAAGCTGTTCAGCCACTCGCGCTCCTCCTCGGTCGAGACCACCTCCTCGAACGGTATGATCAGGTCCTGCTCAATCAGGTCGTAGGCGTCGATCGAGAACAGGACGGCCAGCTCGGCCGGTTCGCCAGAGGCCAGCGCCGAGAGCGCGCGCACCCGCGTGTCGTCGTAATTGCCTGAGTAGATCGCGTTGACCTTGATGTCGGGATTGGCGGCCTCGAACTCGGCCACCAGCCCGTCGACGACATCGGTCAGCGGACCGCCGACGGCGATGGGATAGTACATTGTGAGTTCGGTCTGGGCGGCGGCCGGCAGCGCAACCGATGCCGCGATGGCCACGGACAGGCCGAGGCTTCTGAGCGTCTTCATCGTATCCTCCCTTGCTGGTTGTATGCTGGTTCGTGCGCTTCAGCCGCGGCGCGGCCGAAGGCGCCCACGCTCGATCCTGCGGCCGGTTGCGTCGAAGAAATGCAGATCTTCGTCCGAGAAGGTGATCTCGAGCTCCTTTCCCTCCGGGATCTGCCTGAGACCCGGCATGCTGACCGTCAGCCCGGTCGCTGCCTCGTGCTCAAGCCCGACGAAGGTCTCTGAGCCCAGGAACTCGCATTCCGCGACACGGCACCGCAGCCGGCTGGCACCGGGCTCTGCCAGCGCGATGTTCTCGGCGCGGATGCCGACGGTCGCCGCGCCTTCGCAGCCGGGCAGCGCCGCGGTGTCGATCAGCGCCATGGGCGGCGCGCCTATGAACTCGGCCACGAAGGTGTTGACCGGCCGGTAGTACAGGTCCTCGGGCGCGCCGGCCTGCTGGATGCGGCCAGCGTCCATCAGCACCACGATGTCGGCCATGCTCATCGCCTCGGTCTGGTCATGCGTGACGTAGACCACGGTAATGCCAAGGTCCTGTTGCAGTTTCTTGATGTCCTTGCGAACCGATGCACGCAGCTTGGCGTCGAGGTTCGAGAGCGGCTCGTCCATCAGGCAGAGCGGCTGGCCCGCGACGATCGCCCTGGCCAGCGCCACGCGCTGGCGCTGGCCGCCGGACAGCTCGCTTGGCCTGCGGTTCTCGTACCCGAGCAGCCCGGTGATCTCGAGCGCGCGGCGGAGCTTTTCGCGCCTCTCGCCGCGCGGAACGCGCCGGACCTTCAGGCCGAAGACGACGTTTTCGGCGACGCTGAGATGCGGGAACAGCGCGTAGGACTGGAAGACCATCGACAGGTTCCGCTCTGACGGCGCGGCCGTCGTGACCTCCCGGCCGTCGATCCAGATTCGACCCTCGTCGGCCAGCTCGAGGCCCGAGAGCAGGCGCAGCGTCGTGGACTTGCCGCAGCCGGACGGTCCAAGCAGAGCGACGAACGAGCCGCGAGGGATGGCCAGCGAGATGTGCTCGACGCCGAGCTGTCCGTTCCAGCGCTTGGCGACATCGTCAATGACCACGAAGGCGTCGGCCATCATGCGGCGTTTCCGGCGCAGATCAGCCTGTCCTGCGCCGCCTCGACCAGCGGCGCGAAAGGTCCGTCGGAGGGCAGGTCGACGGCAATTCGGCACAGGTTTGCGCCAGCCGCGGTGGCTACGCGGCCGAAGTCCGAGCGGTCGGCGACCAGCACCGAGGTTCTGGCGTTCTTTCGCATCTGCTGCCGAACCTCATCCTCAATGCGATAGAAATCAAGCAGCCCGCCATCCTCGTGCGACCTGCCGCTCCAAGGATCGCGAGCTCGGCGCTGGTGGTGGGGGAAGAGCTCCGAGATATGGTCGCGCAACGGTCGCAGTCCGGCAAGCGGACCTCGCCTCCAGGCAGGGTTATTCAGTGCGAGCGGTCATGAGCCAGCGCCCATGAGCCCGGCGGCCGGCCGGAGCCTTTGCGAGTGGAAGGGGCAAGCGCGCTATTTCGACGTGACCGCCGGCGACGTGACCGCCCGGCACGCGGCCTGGTGCTACGAGGAGCCGACCGAGCGGTTCGCGCCGATTGCCGGCTATATCGCCTTCTATCCCTCGCTGATGGAGACGTGCCGCGTCGGCGGGCTGCCGGTCCTGCCGCAGCCGGGCGACTTCTACGGCGGCTGGGTCACGCCGAACCTGACGGGCGTCCCGAAGGGCGCCCCGGGCACGATGCACTGGTAGCCGTCAGACGGGGTTCTGCGCGCCGACGAAGTACATCAGCGCGCCATCGTCGCCATAGAGCGGCCGGATCCGCAGCCTGTTCATGAACGGTGTCCCGTCCTTGCGGTAGTTCAGAATGTCGATCGTGAACGTCGTCTGAGCGCGCAGTGCGTGGCGGATCGCCTGGGCCGCGTCCGGATCCGTGCCGGGCCCCTGAAGGAAGCGGCAGTTCCGCCCGATCGCCTCTTCGGCGGAGTAGCCGGTCTGCGTCTCGAACTCGTCGCTGACGAAGATCATCGGGTTGTCCGGCAGGAAGGGGTTCGAGACGACGACGCTCATCTCGCGCTCGTCATCGGCGAGGAGGTCGAGAAGCTCGCTATCTGTCGGGTCGGTGGTCATCAGGTTGCGGGCCAGGTTGTGCGAGGTCGGGTGCAGGCGTCATCTTGGCGGCCGCGGCGGCCTCGCGCAACCTGCCCGTCCCTGCGCCCGGCGCGCGCTTGGCCGCGTGCACGGCTCGTGCGCCGCCAGAGCGGGCGCACCGCCAGAAAGGCGCGGTAGACCTGCTCTGCGATCCAGAGGAATGCCGGGCGGTCCAGCAGGGCGGCAACCCGGCGCAGCCGCGGCATCGTCCGCCAGACGGCGAAGAAGGCGGTCGCGCCGCTCGCCAGTTCGCCATCCGCGCGGCGGACATGGAACCGCGCCAGCAACGCTGCGCGCTCGACTCCCGCCGGCGCAGGCGCCGCATCGTCGGCGACGTCGACCCAGGCGATCGCGTCGCCGGGGACCGCGCAGCGATAAGCAGCGACCTCGCGGCGGCAGACCGGGCAGGCGCCGTCGTAGAAAACCTCGACGGCGCGGCGGTCATCGGTGTCGATTCTCATGCCGTGTCTTCCAACTGCGCCCGCTTTGGTCACGCGACGAATCGGGCCAGGACAACGCCGGCCGCGGCGATGTGGACGAGGGTGACCGCGACCGACAGGCTATGCAGCAAGGCGAAGCGGCGCAGCGCGCCTCCGTCGGTCGCCCGGTTGATGGCCGGCATCAGGATCTGCCGCGTCGGAATCGTGCTGAGCGCCACCGCCGCCAGGATCGCCGCCGCGAGGGCGTCCTGCGCCGCCAGCAGCGCCGCACCCAATCCCGCCGAGGCGATCACGAAGAGGTAGAACTGCGGGAACGCGCGACGGATCGTCGGGCCGGCGGTCTCTGACGGCAGGGCGCTGAACAGAAAGGCCGCGAAGCCGAAGCCGTAGAGAACCATCCCGCCGAACAGAAGAGCCGTGACGAGGAGCGCCATTGTCGTCATGGCGCGATCGCCTTGGCGGCCACGCCCATGTAGATGACCGACGTCAAGGGTAGGTGGCCGAAGACCGGGTCGCCCCGGCGGTCGATGCCGCGCGGCCCGAGGCCCGTCATCGCGCCCGGCGACAGGCCTGCGCGCTTCATCGCCTGTTTCAGTTCGCCGGGCCTGACGAACAGCGCCGGATCGTGCGTGCCGCGCGGCAGCACGCCGAGCACCCTCTCGGCCAGCGTGATCGTCACGAAACGCGAGAGCGCGGTCCGGTTGATCGTGTCGAACAGGAAGACGCCGCCGGGGCGCAGCACGCGTGCCACCTCGTCGACGACCCTCTGCAGATCCTCGACATGCTCCAGCACGTCGACGCACACGACGGCGTCGAAGCTCGCGTCCGCATAGGGCAGGTTCTCGCCGGCGCCGACGTCGTAGGCGATCTCCCGTCCGCCGGCCTCCGCGTGGATACGGGCGGCCGTGATCGCCTCCGCCGACGGGTCAATCCCGGTGACCAGGGCACCGCGATCCTCCATCGCCTCTGCCATGAATCCGCCGCCGCAGCCGAGGTCGAGCACCCGCTTGCCGCGCCAGTCGATGTGGCGGTCAAACCAGTACAGCCGGCCCGGGACCATGTTCCTGAGTACCCGAAGCCACCGCACCTCTCCGCTCCACCAGCGGACGGCGACAGAGTCATAGATCGTGAGGTCGTTCCCCTGGGTGACGGCCATGCTCTCGGTCCTGCGTGATCCGCGGCAGGACATAGGGCACGCGGGCGCGGTAGCGAGCGAACCGCCCAGTCAGATCGTTTGGCGCATCGTCTCTCGTTGGATCCGAGCCGCCGCCAGTTACGGTCTAGGTGACCACCAGCGCCAGCTCGGAGCAAGGGACCGGTTGCCGGCGCAGCTATTTGAGCGTTCAGCCAAGAGGGCAGTGCCCGGATCGAGCGCCGTTGTGCCGACCAGTGCGGACCCGCGGGCCAGTGCCGAGCGGTTGACAGCTTTCCAGTCACCCGGGATGAACGGTTCTGCACGCCTCGGACGCGAACCTGCTGGCCTCTATTGGCGCCAGACGCGACTTCATTTCCGGGCGACGAACTCGTGCTTCTGAACCGCCCCGTGTGTGGATGCCCCCTTCGATGCAAGCGGTTTTTGGCGGTTGAGGACGTGCGGTCAGGTGCGGTCGTGTGTCCGGCCTCGTGATGCGGCCGTCGATTCGCCGCGGGCCTGTATGGAGATGTGCGGGTCGCGTCCCTATCGGGTTTGCGTGCTCTGCGGCGCGCGGCGCGGTACAGGTTCCTGCGACCCCGTCTCATCGACCGATGTCCCTTACCCCTCCTTCGACCTGCTCACATCGCCGGCGCACCCGCCCCCCGCCGGGTCAGGCGGCGACGGGATCTCTGTAGGTCTCTTCGCGAACCGTCAGCGCCCAGACGGTCCGCGCCATCTTGTTGGCGAGCGCGACGACGACGACCATGCGGGGCTTGCGCGCCATCATGCGGGCGAGCCACGAGCCCTTCGGCGGTCCCTTCCGAGCCGCCCACGTGACGACCGCCGAGGCGCCGATGATCAGCAGGCGCCGGATGTCGCGCTGCCCCATCTTCGAGGTGCTGCCGAGCCGGGTCTTGCCGCCGGTCGAGTTCTGTCTCGGCGTCAGGCCGACCCAGGCGGCGAAGTCGCGCCCGCTGCGGAACGTGGTCATGGACGGGCAGAACGCCTGCACCGCGGTCGCGCAGATTGCGCCGACACCGGGGATTGTCATCAGTCGCGCGATCTGCGCGTCCTTCGGCGCCCTTCGCCTGATGTCCTTCTCGAGGGCGCCGATCTTCGCGCCGAGCGCGGCGATCTGGTCGAGCAGGAGCTGGGCGAGATCGCGCACCGTCTCCGGCAGCAGGACCGTCTCGTCGCCGACGGCCTGCGCCAGCCGATCAATGCGCGCGGGACCTTGGGGCGCGACGACGCCATGCTCGGCGAGATGCCCCCTGAGCGCGTTGATCGACTGGGTTCGCTGACGCACCAGAAGGTCCCGCGTCCGGAACAGCATTCCCTGGCCCTGTTGGTCTGCCGTCTTGACCTCCACGAAGCGCATGGTCGGGCGCGACGCGGCTTCGGCGATGGCCTCTGCGTCGGCGGCGTCGTTCTTCTGTCGTTTCACGAAGGGCTTTACGTAGATCGGCGGCACGAGCTTCACCTCATGGCCGAGCGCCGCGATCTCCCGGCCCCAGTGATGAGCGCTCGCGCAGGCCTCCATGGCGACGAGCGCCGACGGCTGCGCGGCGAGAAACGACAGAACCATGTCCCGCGGAAGCTTTTTGCGGAACACGATTGCGCCGTCCGCGGCCGCGCCGTGCAACTGGAACGTAGACTTGGCGAGATCGATGCCGATGATGGTAGCTTGCGCCATGGATACCTCCTCCTTCAGGTGATCGTCAGCACAACCACCGTGGTACATCGCGATGCCGCCGGGCGGGGGCATCCACTCCATCGGGTCTGCCGAAGACTGGTCTGCGTGTGTCAGCCACCGCAGCGAACCCGTCGATTGCGAGAAGAATGGTTCGGAGAGCGGCGCATCTCGCCCGTTGCCGGAGTAGCCGGCTACGGTATCAACGGCGGAGCAAAAGCAGGCCAACGGGCGGCAGAAACGTCCGCCATCTGGGAGATCAAGCACTTTTGCTGAGAGATGAGCGCGCGCCTTGGCACGCGCGCTCCCCCGAATAGCTGGCGTGTGCCAAGGCGCGATGAGATGGTGGTCGAGCAGCAGCTTCGGCGCGTCGCTCACGCCGAACTGCCGGCGACCAGGCACATGTAGCTCGCCGCCGAAGTCGTGCCGCAACCCGATGCTGACGGGACGAGCGCCTTGATCGAGATCATGGAAAGCGGGGCATCCATTAGGGCAGTGCGGCAGGAATGGCGACGAGCGAGCTGGAGGACGTGATCCTCAGCGATCCGGCCTAAGCCCGAGGAGAGCTACGATCAGGATCGCGTCAATCTGATGAGTGTTCTTGTCATCGCCGCCGTGCTTTTCGCCGCGCTCGTCGTCGCCGCTCTTTGGCTGTGGCGGAAGTCCGATCATCGGGCAGACCGACGAAAGGGCGCGCGGCTTGCCGCCACGCAGCCGGCGAGCCCCGGCCGCTTCGATCCGGCGATGGTCGCCAATCTGCCCGCCCGGCACGCCGGTATTTCCGGTTCGCGATCAGGCCAGGCACGCCGCTCTACACGGTGGCCGAGATCGAGATGACCGGCCGGTTCAGTCTCGGGAGCAAGGAGGCGCCGAACTACATGGCAATGCGGGCGCACCAGCTCTTGGCAGCGCCCGCGGGCTTCGTCTGGAGCATGTCGGCCAGGGGCGGGTTGATGCGCGTCTCAGGCTCCGACGCCGCGGCAAACGGCGGGAGCTGGACGCGGTTCTGGCTGATGGGCCTGATACCCGTGGCCCGCATCGGCGGCACGGTCGACCACCGGCGCTCGGCGTTCGGGCGCTACGTCGCCGAGGCGACCTTCTGGACGCCCGCCGCCCTGCTGCCAGGCCCCGGCGTGGTCTGGGAGGAAGTCGACGAGACGACCGCCCGCGTCACGGTAACCCACGACGAGCTGCAGCAGTCGGTCGATGTGACGGTCGATGCCGAGGGGCGTCCCGTCAGGGTTGTCTTCCAACGCTGGAGCGATGCCAACCCCGACAAGACCTACAGGCTGCAGCCGTTCGGCGGCTTTCTCTCCGAGTTCAGGGACTTCGACGGCTTCCGCCTGCCGACCCATGTCGAGGCGGGCAATCACTTCGGCGAGGACGCATTCTTCCCGTTCTTCATCGCGGATGTGTCGGAGATCACGTTCCCCTCTCCACCGGCAAGTCGCCCATGACGATGCTCGTCATTGCGCTCCAGATCGGACTGCCGGTGCTGCTGCTCGCCTGGCTGGCGGCACATCCGGCCTCCGGCATAGCGGCATACGTGGTGCATGGCGCCGCCACCGCCTCGGTCCTTCTTGCGCTCGGCCTTGTTGCGATCTGGGTGATGCCGCCGTGGTGGGTACCCTATCTCTACGGCGTGGTCTTCGCCGCGATCGTCGCGTGGCAGGCGGCGACCGGGCGGATCGGTCCCGGGCTTTGGTCTATGGATCGGTCCGCCACCTTCGGCTTGATCCTGCTCGCCGCCGTCGGCGTCTACGGGGCGCATCTCAGCGCGCAGGCGTTGGCCGGGCGCCGACTGCCGGACGTGGAGACGGTGAACGTCGCCCCTCCCTTCGGCGTCGGCACCTATCTGGTCGCGCACGGGGGATCGACCGAGACCGTCAACGCGCACCTGCAAACGCTCGACCGCTCCGTCGAGCGGTTCCGTCCCTGGCGGGGGCAGAGCCTGGCGCTCGACATCATCCGCATCACGCCGTCGGGGCTCCGCGCCGAGGGTTGGCGCCCGAGGGACCCCGCCCGCTACGCGACCTTCGGCATGCCGCTCCTGGCGCCATGCGCGGGCACGGTCGCGGTCGCGGTGGACGGCCTCCCTGACATGTCGGTGCCGGAGATGGACCGCGAGCATATGCCGGGCAACTTCGTCGTCATCGACTGCGGCGGCTTCGCCGTCGCGCTCGCGCACATGCGGCAAGGCAGCGTCGTTGTCGAGGAGGGAGACCGGGTGCGGGTCGGCGACCCGATCGGCGAGATGGGCAACTCCGGCAACAGCTCCGAGCCGCACCTGCACATCCACGCGCAGCGCGGAATTCCCGAAGGCGCGCCGTTCGGCGGCGAGCCGCTGGGCCTGACCATCGACGGCCGTTTCCTCGTCCGCAACCATCGGCTGACGGCAGGCGCGCGATGAGGGCAGCGAGCCGAGGACGTATCACCGTTGTCGCGGCAAGCGCCTTGTTCGGTGCCGGATACACGAGCGACGTCTACTCGGCCGGCCTGGCGGCCGGCCCGACGCCGCGTCGAGCAGCACAGCCGGCTTGCGCAGACATCGGTTCCTGTTCACCGTACCATTCTACTGGACTGAGGGCTGCCCGCCGTCTTGCGTGATGAACCGCGCCCGCTCGAGCAACTCGTCGAAGGTCACGATGTCGATTGACCGGGTCTCTCGGCGGAACAACTCGAAGGTGTCTCGCAGCACCTGCGCATTGCGTGATCGCCAACCGCTTCGAACTCCGCACGCGAGCCGATAACGAGGATTGTCTTCGCGTTGCGCGTGCGCGCCTCAAGCCGGCGACTGCCGTCGCGAGTGAAGTTCTCGCCGCTAGTCGCGAAGGCCAGCCACTCCGCCTTCTGCTCGAGGATCTGCGACACCGCGCCGGTGAACTCAGCGCTGAACGCCCGTGTGCCCGCGCGACTGCCCCCGCCGCCCTGCCTCGCCCGGAAGATTGGCGTGTCAGGTCGCTTGATCTCCACGAGCACGGTGTAGTCCGTGAAACTCATCAGAAAATCGACGACCGGCTTGTCGCGATTGTCGGTGCCGCCGCCGGAGACCGTCATCTCCCGATCGAAGGTTCGCATGACGCGGTAATCGAGCCCGTAGCCGAAGATCCATGGCTCGCGCTCGAAGAAGTCCTGCCATTCCCGCTCGGACCAGTCCCTGTTCCCAATTCGCCTTTCGAACGCCTCCAGCGCCTGTCGCCGCCCGAGCAGGATGTTGACCTCCTCGGTCGAGAGCGATCCCTGCAGTGCCTTCAAGAGCGCCTTGCGGTCATCGGTGCTCATCGCCCGCATGCGCTCCAGGATCCCGCGGTCGGCGGCATCAATGATGGCCTTGTGCCCAGTCCCGGTTGAAATGTCCTCGATGTCCAAGCGGTCTTCGTCTGACAGATCGATGAACGCTATCCGGTCGAGAAAAGTCAGCAGACGCCGGAACTCGTCGCTTCGAAAGGTGAAGCTGTTTTCATCGTAGCCCTGATACCATTCTCCCTTGCGGGACCGAAAGCTCTGGAGGGTGAGGCGGCGGACAGCTTTCTCGTCTTGCGTGACCACGGCTGTAAACTGTGTTTTGCGCTTCTCACCCGACAGACGGAGGCATAGAGCGCCCTCCACCTCGCCGACATGGAGGACGTCGGAGCCTTCCATGACCATGCGGACGTTGCGCAACCGTTCCGTGGTATGGGCGCCGTAGGTGAAGATCTTCGAAATGTAGGTCTTGGCCGCCTGGCGCAGGCGGAAAAACTTGTAATCATCGTCGCTCATGGCGGGATCGTGCGGAGTGTTGCGCCCGCTGACAAGGGATTGCCTCGGCTGAGGGCCTGCGGAGGACGCTTTCATTGCGCGGCAGCAGCTTCGTCCGTGCTATATCATCTTGGCCGAGCTACGCGCGAACGAAATGCCCGGATCTGGCCGAGGCCGAGCAGGCATACTTCGCCAACCGCAACAGCCTCGACCGCGCCGCCTGACCGTTGAACAAATCACCCTCCGGTAAACCCGGGGCGCTTCAGTCGAGCGCTACCCACATTCCGACGCGATCAACATTTTATGGCTGGCCGATGGCGACCACGATATCGCCCGGCTCGAGCGGCTCTTCTTTCCAGAGGCGTCCGGCATGTGGTTCTCGATCGATCGCGGGGAGGTTCAAGGCTCGTTCCGTCTGCCTTTCCTGCGATTTGCCGAGCATCAAGGTGCCACGGGGACAATGCCGAAGATCCGCAGTGCTGCGCATCGCAGAGCAACGCGGCTCAGCCCTCCATGACTCTCGTCCTCGCGCCCTCCGGTCAGAGTTCCGGCTTGCCGATTGGAACCAACGGCGGGCTGCGGACTTTTCTGGAGCGCAACGCAGGAGGGCATTTGCGGTACGTCTCGGGCATCGTCACCGTCATCCAGGAAGGGCGGTTCCGAGTGGCCACGGATGATGGTCGATCCGTTCTGTTCACGCTCGCACATGGCTCTCCGATCGAGCCGCAGGACCTTCAGCGGTTCCTCGCCCACGGTCGCGTGCGCGTTTCTTGCTCGGCGGCTTCTGGGCGGAACGTGCTGGTCGCGCATGGGGTGTGCGTGGAGGGCGAGAGATGAGCCGCAGGTCCGCCCCCGGCCGGCCCAGCCGAAGAGTTCGCCATTTCCTCCGCAACTGGTCGCTGCCGCGGCAAGCGCTGGGCGCGAACCACCACTCCGAGGCCGCGCGCAGCGAGATGTCCGAAGGGCTGCGGCCCCGTCTCGAGCAGGCCGACGCTGTCGGCGTCAGCGTCTGCCCCTATTGCGCCGTCGGCTGCTCGACGCTGATGTATGCGAAAGACGGCCGGCTGATCCATGTCGAAGGCAATCCGGAAAGCCCCGTGAACCAGGGCACCCTCTGCCCCAAGGGCGCGACGCTCTTCAGCCTGCACGCCAATCAGACGCGCCTGACCAAGGTCAAGTACCGCGCCCCCTATTCGACGGAGTGGGAGGAACGGCCGCTCGACTGGGCCATGGAGCGGATCGCGCAGCTTGCCAAGCGGACCCGCGACGAGACCTTCGTCGAGGCGCTGCCGGACGGCACCAGGGTGAACCATACGCTCGGGATCGCCTCGCTAGGGGGCGCAACGCTCGACAACGAGGAGAACTACCTCATCAAGAAGGTGTTCGGCGGTGGGCTCGGCATGGTCTTCATCGAGAACCAGGCGCGCGTCTGCCACTCGAACTCCGTCCCGGGGCTCGGCGCCTCGTTCGGGCGGGGCGCGGCGACCATGGCGCAGTGGGACCTGGCCAATTCGGACTGCGTGCTCATCATGGGCTCGAACATGGCCGAGGCGCATCCGATCGCCTTCCGCTTCGTCATGCAGGCCAAGGAGCGGGGCGCCAAGGTCATCCATGTCGACCCGCGCTTTACCCGCACCTCGGCGCTGGCCGACATTCACGCGAGCATCCGAACGGGCACCGACATCGCCTTCCTCGGCGGCGTGATCCGGCATCTCCTGGAGAACGACCTCTGGTGGCGCGACTGGGCGATCCCCTACACGAACCTGGCCACGATCATCGAGGGCGGCTTCCAGAGCCCGTCCGAGCGCGAGGACGGCCGGTTCTCGGGTTGGAACGAGGCGAAGAACGCCTACGACTACGACAGCTGGCAGTACGAGGGCATGGTCGTCCCCTCGGCGCTCTCCGAGCACTACCTCAACACTGCCGAGTTGTTCTCCGAAATGGCGACCCGGCTGGAGAAGCATCCGCCGCCGCGCGACCCCAGCCTCCAGCATCCGATGTGCGTCTACCAGATCCTGCGCCGGCATTACGCCCCCTACACGCCCGAGATGGTCGAGGAGGTCACCGGCTGCCCCAGGGACGTCTTCCTGCAGATCGCGGACACGCTCGCCGCCGCGTCGGGGCCCGAGAAGACCGGGGCCATCTGCTACGCCGTCGGCTGGAACCACCACACCGTGGGTGTTCAGATGATCCGCACCGCGGGGCTCGTGCAGCTGCTGCTCGGGAACGTCGGGCGGCCGGGCGGGGGCATCATCGCGCTGCGCGGCCACTGCTCGATCCAGGGCTCGACCGACATCCCGACGCTCTACAACATGCTGCCGAGCTACCTGCCTCAGCCGAACGCATTCAAGCCCGAGGCGGCGAGCTATGAAAAATTCCTCGACAACGAGACTATTCCGACCGGCTGGTGGCACAATTTCCCGAAATACATGACCAGCCTGCTGCGCGCCTGGTACGGCGACGCCGTCGGCCCGCAGAACGAGTGGGGCTTTCACTGGCTGCCCAAGATCGTCGGCGACCACAGCCAGCTGGCGCTGACGCTCGCGATGAACGACGGCATCATCAAGGGACTGTTCCTGATGGGCCAGAACGTCGTAATGGGCGGATCGAACAGCCAGATGATCCAGCGTGGGCTCGCCAAGCTCGACTGGCTGGTCGTGCGCGACACCGACATGGTCGAGGCGGCGAACTTCTGGGAGAAGGGTCACCCCGTCCGCAACGGCGAGGTCCGTCCGGAGGAGATCGGCACCGAAATCTTCCTCATGCCCGCCGAGCTTGCCGGCGAGAAGGCCGGCACCTTCACCAACACGCATCGCCTGGTGCAGTGGCACGACAAGTTGGTCGACGGCCCCGGCGACAGCCGCTCGGAGCTGTGGTTCATGTACCAGCTCGGCAGCCGGCTGAAGGAGCTCTACGCTGAAAGCGGGCGCGGGCGCGACCACCCGATTCGGCACCTGACGCTGGGCTATCCGGTGGTGAACGCGCGCGGCGACATCGACGCCGAGGCCGTGCTGAAGGAGATCAGCGGCTACACTTGGCCGAGCTGCGAGCAGGTCAAGAACTTCCAGGACCTCAAGGACGACGGGTCGACCGCCTGCGGCTCGTGGCTCTATTCCGGCGCCTTCCCGGGCTTCAACAAGACCCGCGAGCGCAAGCCCGACGGGCCGGAGGGGCCGGGCAGCCATCTCGGCTGGGCCTTCGCCTGGCCCGACAACCGGCGCAACATCTACAACCGCGCCTCGGCCGACCCCGAGGGCCGCCCATGGTCCGAAAGGAAGCGCCTCGTCTGGTGGGACGAGCCCAAGGGCGAGTGGCAGGGCACCGACGCCATCGACTTCGAGCCGAAGAAGCGTCCGGACTATCGCCCCGATTGGGAGAAGGGGGCGCCCGGCATGGCGGCGATCCGCGGCGACGAGCCCTTCATCATGATGCCGGACGGGCGGGGCGCGATCTACTCGCCCTCGGGCCTCAAGGACGGCCCGTTGCCCGCGCATTACGAGCCGGTCGAGAGCCCCGGGCGCAACCCGCTGCACCACCCGCAGCGCCAGAGCCCGGTCGCCAAGATGTTCGCCCGCGACGACAACCCGCTGCACGAGCCGGGCGACCCGCGCTTTCCGCACGTGCTGACGACCTATCGCCTGACCGAGCACCATTGCGGCGGCACGCCGACGCGCGGCGTGCCGCACACGGCCGAGCTCCAGCCGGAGGGCTTCGCCGAGCTGCCGCCGGAGCTGGCCGCCGAGCTCGGGGTGGCCACGCTCGACTGGATCGTCATCTCGACGGCCCGGGGCGAGATCGAGACCCGCGCGATGGTCACCGAGCGTCTGCGCCCGCTGCGGTTTGACGGCGGCCAAGTCTACCAGGTCGGCATGCCCTGGCATTTCGGCTGGGAGGGCGAGGCGACCGGCGACATCGCAAACGTGCTGACCGCAGCGGTCGGCGACCCGAACACGTCGATGCACGAGAACAAGTCGCTGACCTGCGCCGTGCGTGCAGGCCGCCTGAACCGCCGCATGGTCTGAGGGATGGCTGCTGAATGAGCTTCGACCTGCCGCACGAGGCCGAGCGCACGGCCGGGACCCGGATCGAGCCCGGTCGCGATTACGGTTTTTTCACCGACACGTCCGTCTGCATCGGCTGCAAGGCCTGCGAGGTCGCCTGCAAGGAGTGGAACCAGCTGCCAGCCGAGGAGGACGGCCTGTCGGGCATGAGCTACGACAACACGCGCGATCTCTCGGCCACCACTTGGCGGCACGTCGCCTTCGTCGAGCAGATGGGTCGCGGCACCGACGGCGAACTACCCGAGTTCCAGAGCCGCTGGCTGATGTCGAGCGACGTCTGCAAGCATTGCGACCCGGCGCCCTGCCTCGAGGCCTGTCCCACGGGCGCGATCTTCCGCACCGAGTTCGGCACCGTCGTCGTGCAGCAGGACATCTGCAATGGCTGCGGCTATTGCCTGCCAGCCTGCCCTTTCGGGGTCGTCGACCTCGACGAAATCGACGGCAAGGCGCACAAATGCACCATGTGCTACGACCGGTTGAAGGGCGGTCTCGAGCCCGCCTGCTCAAAGGTCTGCCCAACGGACTCGATCCAGTTCGGCCCGCTCGACGAGCTGATCCCGCGCGCCGAGGCGCGCGTCGAGAGCCTGCGCGCGCGCGGCGTCGAGGGCGCCTACCTCTACGGCGCGCCCGGCCATCCGGGGGCGACCGGCGGTATCGAGAAGCTGAACGCCTTTTTCCTGCTGCTCGACCGGCCCGAGGTCTACAACTTCCCCGCGGCGCCGAGGCGGCCCGCCGAGCGGATCGGGCCGGCGCTGGGCACCGGTCTCGCCACCTTCGCCGGCCTCGCCGCCGCCGCCGCGATCCTGCTCGGGAGCCGCCGATGACCCGGCCCGAACTGCCCCGCGCATGGCGCGGCGAGAGCTATTACCGCCAGCCGCCGCTCAAGAACCCGCAATGGGACTGGAAGGTCAGCGGCTATATCGAGCTCGCCGGCACTTCCGGCGCGGCGCAGGCACTGGCCTGGATCGGCGGCTTGCTGGATCCGGAGGGGTTTCGGGCGGCGAAGCGAAACGCGCGCATGATGGCTCTCGCCGGCACCGCGGCCGGCGCGGCGCTGCTGATCGCCGATCTCAAGACGCCGCGCCGCTTCTATAACATGCTGCGCATCCTGCGCCCGACCTCGCCGATGTCGTTCGGCAGCTACATCCTCGGCACGTTCGGGCTGACGAGTGCCGCGTCGGCGCTGGGCGAGCTGCCGGCGGCGCGACGCCGCCCCGCGCTGCGCGCCATCGCCGAGACGGCGCAGGCGGGCGCTGCGCTGAGCGGGGCGGGCGCCGCGACCTACACGGCAGCCCTGATGTCTGCGACCTCGAACCCGCACTGGGCCGCCGCGCCGCGCTGGCTCGGCGCGCAGTTTGCCACTTCGGCCATCGCTTCAGGTGCCGCGTCGCTGGCGCTGGCCGAGCGGGCCGGCGGCCGGCGGCGCACGGCGCAACGGCTGGAGGACCTGGCGGCGCTGGCGAGCACGCTGCATCTGGGCGCGAGCTGGATGGCCGAGCGTCGGCGCCGCGACGTCGGCGTCGAGCGGCCGTCGTCCGGCGGACCGGCCCTTGAATCAGCCACGGCGGACAAGGTCATCGCCGGCGCCGCCCCGCTCGCCCTCTATGCCTTGAACCGGGCAAGCGGCGGGCGCGCAGGCCCCGCGGCCGTCCTCGGTTCGCTCGCGGTGCTGGCAGGCGGCTGGCTGATGCGCGATGGCATCCTTAACGCTGGCAAGCGGGCCGCCCAAAGCCCCGAGGCGGCCTTCCGGCTCGCTCAGCCGCGGCTTGCCGGCACCGAGCGGCGGCGCCGCCTGCGCGGCCCAGCATGATGGACGCCGAGATGCGAGAGCACGCGGACGAGGCGGTCGCCCGGCTCGGTCACGTCCTCGATCGCGGCGCTGACGTTCGGCACCCGGAGATCCAGGCCGCCGTCAACGCCGTCGTCGCCTTCCGCAACCGCGCCGTGGCGAAGCACCGCGAGGGCGCCGTCTCGGAGGGTTGCCTCGACCGCGCGAACGCGCTCGTCAGCCTTGCCTACGGCGCGGAATTCCCGCTGAGCGGGCTGCACCGCAAGCGCTTCGACCAGACTCGCGCGGGAATTAAGGAGCTGCTGGAGACGGCTGGAATCAGAACCCGATGAGAGCTGATGCTGACGCTGCTAAAGGCGATCGGCTCTCGCCAGGTTGCGCCTGCTCGGCGCGATCCTCCGCGAATTCGTCCCGCCCACCCCTTACGAGGCGGTGCGCGAGGCCAACGGGCGGCTCATCGCCATCGAGGGCTGGTTTCACCAGGGCCATCTCTTCGGAGACCCCGATCTGCCGATGGACGAGGATGTCCGGCCGCGCTTCCTCTCCGGGCGCAATGCGACGGCGGCCGAGTATCTGCGCGTGCTGGCCGATCGCGAGGCCATGCGAGCCGCCTATACCGAAGCGCTGCGCGGCGTCGCCGCCGTGCTGACGCCGGTGACGATGACGCCCGCCCCGCCGGTCGCCGAGATTGACCAAGCGGTCTCGCCCGGCCATTTCACGCGCGGCTTCAACTTTCTCGGCATGTGCGCGCTGGCGCTGCCGATCGCGCTCTCAACCGAGGGCCTGCCGATCGGACTGCAGGTCGCCGCCCGCGGAGGAGACGAGGCCGTCGCGCTCAGGGTCGGCGCAGCCCTCGAATTGGCCCTGCCACGGCTCGCCCGGCCCGGGCTCTGAGGTGCCCCACCATCAGGCGTTGAAGTCGGAACCGCTCGTCACCGCATGGGATCCCGCAACGCCGGTCGCGTACGGCAGGTGCAGACGGATAGCGGGCGTCCATACCTGACCCGACGGACGCGAAAGAAGCGCCAGTTGCAGACACTCGTGCTGGCAATCATGCTCCTGGGCGAAGTGGTGGTCCCCAGGCTGAAGCGATGGCGCATGATGTCAACGACGGTCCGGCCATTGCGGCGCGTTCATTTGACCAAGGCTCGGCGGCTCTCCTCATGCTCGACCAGATCTGGCGTTCGCTGGGCGGGCTCTCCGGGTATGCGTCGGCTGTCGCCTTCGATGGTGATGGCACGCTGCCGTCCGCCTTTTCCGTCAGCGACCTCGCGGCGGCGGCGATCGGCGCCGCCGGCCTCGCGCGGCCGAGCTTGTCGAGGCACAGGCCGGCGGCGGCCTCGGCGAAGTCAGGGTCGACCGGCGGCTCGCGAGCTACTGGTTAGGCATGAGTTTCAGGCCGGATGGTTGGCAACTGGCGCCGGCCTGGGACGCGATCGCCGGCGACTACGAGACGAAGGACGGCTGGATCAAGCTGCACACGAATGCCCCGCATCATCGCGCGGCAGCGCTCGCCGTGCTCGGCGTCGGGGCGGATCGGGAATCCGTTGCGGGGGCGGTGAGGCGCTGGAGCGGCGAAGAGCTGGAGTTCGCCGTGGTGGAGCGCGGCGGCTGCGCCGCCGTCATGCGCTCACTTTCCGAATGGGCCGCTCATCCGCAGGCCGCGAGCGTCGCGCGCGAACCGCTCGTCATCTGGGAAGAGTCCGATGCTGGGCCGACACCAAGGTGTTAATTCGCCGGGCATGAGTGGCGGCACGTCGAGCTCGATGAGGTTCGCCCTCCCCCCACCAGCAGAATCCGGGGGCAATGCGGCTCCTGGCATTCGTAGCTACCGACACGCAGGATGCGCCATGAACGGTCTTGCGACGGCGTGGGGGCGATCAACGCTCACCGCAGAGTGAAAGCCGTCAGGTTCAGCCTATTCCGACAATTTCGCGGCTTCCACCTCGCGGTGCGGCGTCCGGCCATGGTACTGGTTCGCCGCCGCAGAAACCAAAGCGGCCGCGTGGGAGCCGCAGCACCTTGACGGCTGAGATCGGCAGTCCAGCTGCCACGAGCAGCGGTCAATACAGCCAGACCTGATCGCGAGAAGCTTCATTTGGCGCGTCCTTCTTGGTGGTGCGCTCGGCATGGCCTGCATCCTGTCGGGATATCCCGTCAGGAAAGAGGCGACGAGCTTACGCGGTTTCTTGCGCTTCTTTGCCGTCACCTCGCGCAAGGCGATCCAGAAGTCACGGCGCCGTACTTCTGGCCCCAGATCGGCCAACTTCGGCCACCGCCGCATGCACCGGGATCCGCGGAACGGGCGCTTTGACTGCCGCGTTCCGGGCATGGGACGCTGAGGCGATACCTGGAGAGCCGCGGGACAGGAGGCGCGAGCGGGTGCAGATCCTGGGTCTTCCGGCGAAGGAATTCCTTCGCGAGCTCTTCGCATGCATCGGCAAGGACAACGTCTTCAACGGCGCCGCCGCACTCGCGTTCTACCTGACGTTGGCGATCTTCCCGGCCCTGATCGTCCTGATGAGCGTCATCCCCTATCTGCCGATCGAGGATGTGGACGAGGCCATCATGGACCTCATCGGACAAGCTTTGCCGGATCAGTCCTCGGCCATGATCGAGGATATCGTGGACGAGGTCACGAGAGAGCGTCGGGGCGGGCTGCTCTCTCTGGGGCTGCTCGCGACGCTCTGGGCGGCCTCCGCCGGCATGTATGGCGTGATGCGGCAGCTCAACATCACCTACGACGTTGAGGAGGCCCGCAGCTTCGTCCGCGCGCGGGCGACGGCGATCCTGCTTAGCCTGCTCTTCGGCGGCCTCGTCATCGGGGCCTTCTCGCTCGTCGTGCTGGGCGGCGTCATCGAGGACTGGATCGGCGAGCAGCTCGGCTACTCGGACGCGCTCGTTGCGGCCTTCGCCGTTTTCCGCTGGATCGTGATCTGTCTCGCGATGCTGGCGGGCCTGGCCCTCGTCTATGGCCTTGCGCCGAACGTCCGGCAGCGGCTCCGCTTCGTTCTGCCGGGAAGCCTCTTCGGCACCGTAACTCTGATCCTCGCCTCGCTGGCATTCACTTTCTACATCTCCAACTTCGCGGACTACAGCGCGGCCTACGGAAGCATCGGCGCGGTGATCGTGCTGATGTTATGGCTCTACATGGCCGGACTCGTCATCCTGGTCGGATCTGAGATCAACGCCCTCCTCGAGCACCTGAGCCCGGAGGGCAAGCGGAAGGGCGAGCGAACGTCGCCCGAGGACCGGCGGGAAGCACCGGAGACCACGCCGGAGCGGGGTCGGCACCGCTGACACGGTGCCGACGGGCTGCCGAAACGCACCGTCGGGTTGGATGTGTCGTCGCGCGTTCACACCAATCCGCGCAAGCGCATGCAGATGCCACACCCCAGCAGGGGCCGCTGCATTTGCTGCTCGATCGGGTCCGTCGGGCGGTCGGATCTGTCGTACGGCGATAGCCTCAAGCCTTGCCTCGGACTGGCAGATTAGGGGAACTCGATCCGTAACTTCGCTGAGGCAGAGAAGGTCCGGTCAGGCCCAGCGGCTCGCCGCCGAATGGCGCCCTTCGGGAATGCCGCGCTGCGCGCGGACGTGCAGGTGCGGCACGGAGCTGTTGCCGGAGTTTCCCACTCGCCGATTGGGTCGCCGGCCCGCACCCGGTCTCCCTCCTCGACAACGACGCTGCGCTGCCGCATGTGCGCGAGGGCGACGGCGAAGCCGACGAAGCGGCCCGGATGCTCGCGGTTCATCTCCGGCACCGGCATGTCGGGAAGGCCGCCCGCGCCTGGCCTGGCATTTGGGGCAGTGGCGGTTGCGGCACGAGTTATAGGCGATGGCGGCATGGCCGCAGTCGCGGGCAACGGCAAACATGCCCGCCGAGCACCGCGGTGCGGCAGGCTTCGATCGCGCCCATCACCCGGCGCTGCATCCGGTCGAGATGACCGGCCTGCTCGGCGCGCCATCGGGGACCGTGGCGCCGGAAGACGTCCGCCACCTCCAGGCCGCCGGCCATGGCGGCCGGCCGTCGGCCGGGCGGCACCACCTCCAGCGTCAGCCGCTCGAGCGGGCTCGCGGTCCGGCCGATGGTGGCCTGCGAGACCTGCGTGTACCGCGCCGTCGTCGACAGGTGGGCATGGCCGAGCAGCACCTGGATGACGCGGATGTCGACGCCGCTCTCCAGCAGATGCGTGGCGAAGCTGTGGCGTGAGCCACGCGCTGAAGGCGCTGGAGCGGCTGCTGGGGCTGATCGTGCTGCACGGCCGGCGCCCGCTAATGCGCCACGGGCTCGACTGCCGCTGCGTTGGCGGCGACGAGGCGGCCTTCGCCCAGCTGGTCGCCGCCGCAACCGAAGTCGATCGCGACGCCGGGGCTGGCGCCCGAGGCCGACGATCTGGCGGGCCAGTTCGGCCCGGCGCTGCGGCGGATGTCGCTGCGCACCGTGGCCTGCGTCGCGCAGGCACGCAGCGGTGAAACCGTGCACTAGATTTTGCTTTATTAGGACAGGTCTCGGCCGCGCTCGAGCAGACCCTCGCGGGATTCCAGCCGACCTTCATCGAGAAGAGCACGCGCGAAGACGGCGCCAAGGTCGTCGACGAGTCCGAGGGGCAGCACGTCACCATGATCGACAACACGGCCGGCCGAGCCAGCGTCCGGACGGGCCGCCAGGGGCGGCCCGCCACTCCACGATCCATGCGGGCGGGCGGCCGCGGCCTGGCACGCCGGCGGTGCCGACGCGGGCGCGCAGCCGCAAGCCGATGGCAAGGTCACTTGACGACGGTGGCCATGCTCGCGATGTTTCTGCCGTCCCTGAACTGGTAGATTACCTTGATCTTTTCGCCACCGTGCAACGCCGTCCAGTTGCCGACTGGCAGCGTGTAGGTCGCACCGCTGTCGAGAGTGAGGACGCGGGCGTTGGCATCCCATGACTTCACCATGCCGGTCGCCGCATGCTGCGCGGTCGTTGCCGCGAAAGCCGGGGCCGACAGCATGGCCGCGACAAGAGCCGGGATGAGAATGGGTCGCATTGTGCGCTCCTTGCTTCGCGGAGGGGGCGGGAGCCCGCTCCGGGATCTGGCCTCAGCCGGCCACCGGTGACGCCGGGGCCGTGGCCTGCCGAAAGTTTGCGCCTCGCGGCTATTGGGCCGGATTGCCGCAAAGTTAAATCGCGTTCACTGACGGGGCGCGTCGCGGCCGCCGGCGTATGCGGGGCCTTTACCTCGCCGGCATCGCCCGTCAGCATGGCTCGGTTGCCGGGAGGTTCATGAATGCCACGTTTCGCCGCCAACTTGTCGATGCTGTTCACCGAGCGCCCGTTCCTCGACCGCTTTGCCGCCGCTGCGGCGGCGGGGTTCGAGGCCGTCGAATACCTCTTTCCCTACGAACACGACGCGCTCGAGCTGCGCCGGGCGCTTGATGCGGCCGGCCTGCGGCAAGCCCTTTTCAACGCTCCGCCCGGCGACTGGGCGGCGGGCGAGCGCGGCCTGGCGGCCATCCCGGGCCGCGGCCGGGTCTTCCGCGAGGCCTTCGAGCAGGCGGTGCGCTATGCCGAGGCGATCGGGCCCGAGCGCATCCACGTCATGGCGGGGATCACCAGCGGGTCCTGGGCGCGTGCCACCTTCATCGACAATCTGCGCTGGGCCTGCGACCGCGTGCCGGACCGCGTTCTGGTGATCGAGCCGATCAACACCCGCGACATTCCGGGCTATTTCCTGCACCGCTCGGACGAAGCCGTGCGCATCATCGAGGCGGTCGGCGCGCCGAACCTGCGGCTGCAGTTCGATCTCTACCATGCGCAGATCATGGAGGGCGACCTGACGCGCCGGCTGGAGAAGCTGATCGGGCGGATCGGCCACATCCAGATCGCGGGCGTGCCGGACAGGCACGAGCCTGACGAGGGCGAGCTGAACATCGCGCATCTGTTCGCGACGCTCGACCGGCTTGGCTATGACGGGTGGGTCGGCTGCGAGTATCGCCCGGCGGGGCGGACGGAGGACGGCCTCGACTGGTTCTTCCGCGCGACGGCCGACCAGGCGGCGCGGCGGTGAAAGCGGGGCCGCCGCCGGAAGACTTTGCAACGAATCTGACCATCAGACTGGCCGGGGCGCAGCACGCCTATCCGGCAGCAAAGGTCGCCGATGGCGAGCGCGCGTCGCTCGGATTGGGCGTTCCCTGGACTATCGACGAGGTTGCCTGCGGCGCTGGCGCTGGCGCTGTCGCTTCCTGACGACGCAGGTTTCGACCGAGCGGCCATGCGCGGCGGGTGAGTCGCCACCAGGGCAGGGACAGCGGGGAGGGGCGATGAAGATCATCCATGTGACAGACCCGCATTTGTCGGCGCCGGGCGAGCCGGTCTGGGGGCTCGACCCGCGCGAGCGGCTGGGGCGCGTGCTCGACGACATCGGGCGGCTGCATGGCGATGCGTCTTTCTGCGTCATCTCGGGCGATCTGGCCAATGACGGTGACGCGCGCGCCTATCGCTGGCTGGCCGGGCGGCTGGCCGGGTTTCCGCTTCGCACCTTCCTTATGGTCGGCAACCATGACTACCGTGCGGCGCTGCGCGCCGAACTGCCGGGCGTGATGGACGACGGGCAGGGCTTTGTGCAGGGCGTGCACGCGACGCCCGAGGGGGTGTTCCTGTTCCTCGACACGCTGAGGGACAAGACCGTCACCGCCGGCGAGTACTGTGCGGCGCGGCAGGGCTGGCTGCGCGCGCGGCTGGCCGAGGCGGCCGGCCGGCCCGTCTATGTCTTCATGCACCACCCGCCCTTCGACATCGGCATCGACCGGATGGACCGGATCAAGCTGGCCGAGGCCGATGCCTTCGCGCGCATCATCGCCGGGCAGGACGTGCGGCACATCTTTTTCGGCCATGTGCACCGGCCGATGTACCTGGGCTGGCGCGGCATCCCGTGCACGGCGCTGCCGGGAACGTGCCACCAGATTCCGCTGGTCGAGGCGGCGGCTGGCCCGTTCACGGTCGAGCCGGCGATCTACGCCGTCGTGCTGATCGAGGGGGGCGGACGATCGTCCACATGGATGCGCCGCTCGACCGCCGCGCGGTGCCGGGGCCGCCCTAGTGGAACCTTCGCGAGCGACGGCGCGTATTCCTGCCATTATTCCGGGGAGTGGCGGGATGGCGCTGAGGCCGTATTGGAAAGGCTATCTGAAGCTGTCGCTGGTGACGTGCCCGGTGTCGCTGACGCCGGCGACGACCGAGCGGGAGAAGGTGCGCTTCCACACGATCAACGCCCAGACGGGTCACCGCGTCCGCAGCCGCTATGTCGACGCCGAGACCGGCAAGCCCGTATCAGACGAGGACGAGGTCAAGGGCTACGAGACCGAAGGCGGGCGGCACGTCCTGATCGAGGACGAGGACATCGAGGCCGTCGGGCCCGAGAGCACGCGCACAATCGACATCTCGCAATTCGTTCCCTCCGACAGCATCGAGTGGATCTGGTACGACAGCCCCTATTTCCTGGTGCCCGACGACGATGTGGCGCAGGAGGCCTTTGCCGTCATCCGTGAGGCCATGGCCGCGACCGGCACTGTCGGCATCTCGCGCCTGGTTCTGTCGCGCCGCGAGCGCGCCGTGCTGCTGCAGCCGCGCGGCAAGGGCATCATCCTGTGGACGCTGCGCTATGGCGACGAGGTGCGCGATCCGGGCGAGGTCTTTGGCCGGATCGGCGAGACCACGGCCGAGCCGAAGCTCCTCACCATGCTGCAGAAACTGATCGGCGACATGACCGAAAGCTGGGATCCCGCGATGGTTCGTGATCCGGTACAGGAGCAGCTGAAGAAGATCATCGCCAGCAAGCAGAAGAACAAGGTTCCGGCCAAGCCCAAGGCGCGGAAGGGCGCGGAGCCCGAGCCGGCAGCCAACGTCGTCAGCATGATGGACGCATTGCGCAAGTCCATCTCGCAGGAGAAGGCGCCGTGAAGAAGGGCCGCTGAGCCCTTCGGCTTCTAGCCAGCCCGGTGACGATCCTGATCCTCGGACCTTGCGTCAGCCCGTCTTGCGGCGCTGGGCGGGCTCGGCCGTCTTGCGGGATTTCGAGGCTGCGGCGGCCTTCTTGCGGGTGGGCGCCTTCTTCGCGGCAGCCTCGGCCGGCGCCTTGCCGGCCGCCTGGGCGCTCTCGCGCAGCGCGTCCATCAGGCTTGCCACCTTGGGCTCGGCCCGCCGTTTCGGCGCTTCGATCTTGCGGCCCTCGAGCTTGGCGCGGACCAGCTCGGCCAGCGCCTGGTCGTAGCTGTCGTCGAAGTCGCGCGGGTCGAAATGCCCCGCCTTGGTCTCGATAATGTGGCGGGCGAGGTCGAGCATCTCGCCCTCGACCTTGATATCCGGCAGCCCGGCGAAGGCGTCCTTGGCCGAGCGCACCTGATAGTCGAAGTTCAGCGTGTGCGCGACGAGGCCCGGGCCATCGGCCCGCAGCATCAGCTTGCGCGCCCGGCGGAACAGCACGGCGCTGGCGAGTGCCGCGACCTTCTTCCGCCGCATGCCTTCGACGAGCAGGGCGAAGGAGTTGGCGAAGACCCCGTCCGAAGGCGCGAGGAAATACGGCTTGTCGAAGTGCAGCGTGTCGACCTCGGGGCACTCGATGAAGGATTCGACGCGGATCGTCTTGTCGCTGTCTGGGATGGTGGCCGCGATCTCGTCGGGCTCGAGGAGGACGTACCGGCTTTTGCTGACCTCGTAGCCCTTGACCTGCTGTTCGCGGTCGACGGGCTTTTCCGTCTCCTCGTCAATGTACTCGCGGTGCACGCGGTTGCCGGTCTTGCGGTTCAGGACGTGGAACGAGACGCGCTTGGACGTGGTCGCCGCGGCGTAGAGGGCGACGGGCACCGAGAGCTCGGCGAGCTTGACGTATCCCTTCCACGTAGCCCTGGGCGCCATGGACCGCCTCCATCCCGACCGGGTGGAAACGCCGTGCCGCCCGAATGTGTTCCGCAGGGGCCGCGGGGGGCTCTCGGGCCGGTGGCGGCAGGCTCCAGGGTCGGCTACGTCTCGCTGCGCGAACCGCTGAACGGCAGTGGCAGGTGGGAACCAAGCCGGCTCGCACCCAGATAATTTCCCTTGCGCGGCTTCGATGCTATGCGTCGGCGCCGCGGGGCTTGGGGCTTGGGGCTTGGGCGGGTCATCTTGGCGGGTTTTGAATGAGCGGGCTCCTCGCACTTCTGGACGACGTGGCCGCGATAGCGAAGGTCGCCGCCGCGTCCGTGGACGACGTCTTCGGCCAGGCGGTAAAGGCGTCCTCCAAGGCGGCCGGCGCCGTCATCGACGACGCCGCGGTCACGCCGAAATACGTGCACGGCTTTTCTGCCAACCGCGAAATCCCGATCGTATGGAAGATCGCCAAAGGCTCGCTCTTCAACAAGCTGGTCATCCTGCTGCCCGCCGCCCTGCTGCTCTCCACATTCGCGCCATGGGCCATCGCGCCGCTTCTGATGCTCGGCGGCGCCTATCTGTGCTTCGAAGGCGCCGAGAAGGTCTGGCACGCGCTGAATCCGGCCGATCACAGCGAGCACAAGCTCTACCGGGAAAAGCTCGCTCACGCCCAGCTCGAGGAGAAGAAGGTGCGCGGCGCGATCAAGACCGACTTCATCCTGTCTGCCGAGATCATGACGATCATCCTTGCCGCCATTCCCGCTGACGAATCCGTCTGGATGGTCGCGGCGGCGCTCGCGATGGCGGGAGCGCTGATCACACTCGCGGTCTATGGCGCGGTCGGGATGATCGTTAAGGCGGACGACCTCGGCCTGCTGATGGCCGCGAAAGGTCGGCTGATGCTGACGCGCAGCCTGGGCTTCTGGATCGTGCGGGGCATGCCCGTGTTCATGCGGCTTCTTGTCGCGGTCGGCACGGCGGCGATGATCTGGGTCGGCGGCTCGATTATCGTGCATGGCGCCGGCGAACTCGGGTTCCCTGCCGTCTATCACGCGATCCACGAGATCGCCGTGGCTGCAAGCGCGGCGGCGCCCGCTGCCCATGCGACGGTCGAATGGATCGTGACCGCCGCGCTGGATGGCGCGGTCGGGCTCGCGCTCGGACTCTGCCTCGTCGCGGCGATCAACTTCATCGTGGAGCCGATCGTGGGCCGGCTTGGGTGATCTGCGCGGCGCCGGCGAGTGCGGCGACCTTGCTGCGCCGCATTCCTTCGACGAGGAGGGGCCAAGGGATCGGCGAAGTCCCACGTCGCACTTCGAACGTCAGGGCGATGGCGATGGCGGAAGGAGTGACCTCTGGACCAAGATTGAACGAAACCGCTGCGCGGTAGGGCCCCTTCGCGGTTGGCGCTCCTGATTGGAAGCTCTGGGTTGCTGCAACCGCTTCCAGACAGGAGATTTTCCGATGGCCGAGATCAGCTCGCCGCCGGCGCATGCTCGAGGACATGACCGTCCTCAGCCTCTCATAC
>CAWGJU010000015.1:0-350262 GCA_963822985.1 uncultured Alphaproteobacteria bacterium
TACTATCGGTGAGGGCGGTGATCGTGTCGTCCGCGCCTATGTAGACGCTGATGATGGCGCCATAGCTGAGATTGTCGTCATTGCTGACGATCGCCTCCAGCATCTCCGGGTCCTCACTGAGCATCGTGGCGACATAGGCGACCGTATACCTGTGTGACGGTCGCCATCAGGCCGCCTCGGCGCATGGGGCCGGAATCGGCGCCCAGTTCCACGGCAGCAGCTCGTCCAACCCCGAGCACCATTCCATTCCGCATGACCACGAGGTCGACCCCGACACAGGCGCGATCCGATACCCCGGCATCCAAGTCATCGAAGACGTCTGCGATCCCGCTTTTGTCTCGGTGGAGGACGCGGCCGCCGTGCTCGTCGCGCTCGGCTGGCGGGTAGACTTGTCCGCCGGCTTGGCGCGATGGGAGCGCAACCGCAGCGGCGCTCGGGAACTGGCGAAGCTTACAGATGCCGACGTGCTCGAGGCGCGCACCGCGCTCGCCGAGGGCGAAGCGCCCGCCAGGCTCGCAGTCCGCTATGGCGTGAGCGTGGCGGCAATTCTCGCGTTGCGCGCCCCTCGGGGCGACTGAGGGCAGCAGATCGCGTTAGGTGGGTGCATCGGTGGGATGATTGCGGAGGCGAAAACTAACCATCTGATGTAAAACAGGAAATTCAGATCATTTTACGGAAGGGGTGGGATTCGAACCCACGAGGCGGTCACCCGCCTGCTGGTTTTCAAGACCAGTGCCTTCGACCGCTCGGCCACCCTTCCTGGGGGGCAGTGATAGGGTGGGTGGCCGGTCAGGTCCAGCGCCCGGCCGATGTGGGGTGGTGGTGGGATCGGTGGTGGTCCGGTGTTGGGCGTCTTTCCAAGTCGCGCGGAGTCCGGTATTTTCCCGGCAACCATAAGGAGAGTTGGGGAGCAGCATGGCGGCAGCGCAGTTCCTTCGGCAAACGCGCCGGGGGGCGGCATTCTCGAGCGCCTGCCTCTGTTTTTTGCCGCTCGCCGCTTGCGCCGGTCTCGGCGCAGGGGCCGAGCAGCCCGGGAGCCGGACTGCGCCGGTGGTCGAGCCGAGGGCGGTCGACACGGCTTTGGACGTCTCGCCGGACCTCGTGCCCGATCCGTCGGTGCTGCGAGCGGCCGGGACGGCGCGCTGGGACGGCCGGCGCACGCTGCAGGGGGTCTGGGTCGCCTACCCGCAGGCGAAGGGTGCGCGCCGGGTGCGCATCTACAACACCGCCACCGGCGCGGCCGCCGACGGCGCACTCTTCACCCGGCAGGCGACGCTGAGCGGGCCCTCGGTCCTCGTCTCGTCCGATGCGGCGACGCTGCTGGGCATGGCGCCCGGCGTCGAGACCGAGCTGCGCATCGTGGCGCTGTCGCGGCCTGCGCAGAACGGCCCGAAGGCGATGGCGCAGGCGCCCGGCGCCGCGCCACCAGCCCCGGAAGCGGCACCGGGAGCCGCACCGGCTGCTGCGCCGACCGCGCGAGCTTCTTCGGGAGAACGCCCGATGGCCGGGCGGCCGGAGCGAGCCGTCGCTCGGCCCGCAGCCGCAACGCCTGGCCTTGCGGCGGAGCCAGTCGATCCGGTGCCACCGGTGCTTGCGCCGGCACCGACGCCCCCACCGCCTTCGCAGGGCGCGATCGAGGCGGCTGTTGCGCCGACCGCTGCAGTCGCCGCAGGCCCGGCGAGCAGCCCGGCGGGCCTGCTGGCGGTCTTGAATGGAGAGGCCGAGGACACGACCGAGGCGCGGGCCTCCGGGGGGGGCGCGGACGCCGCCCCTGATGACGCGCGTCGCGATGCTGCGGCCGGGCCTGCGCCGGCATCGGGCATTGTTTCTCATGCGGAGCGTGAGGGCTCGACGGCTGCCGAGGCGCCCGCCGCTGCGCGCGTGCCGACGGCACCGACGATCGCGGCGCCCAACGTCCCGGCCGCCGGCGAGGCGCTCGCGGTAGGCGATCCGATCGCGGCGAGCACCCGACCGCCGTCCTCGCTCGACCAGCCATATGTCCAGGCGGGGATCTTCTCCGTTCCGGAGAATGCCGCGCGGCTGATCGGCCGGCTCCGGGCGGCGGGCGTGCCGGCCGTCGGTCGGCCGGCGCAGCTGGCGACCGGACCGGCCACCCGCGTTCTCGCCGGGCCTTTCGCGGCCGCCGTCGAGCGTGACTCGGCCCGGCGACGGATTCAGGATATGGGGCTGCGTGACGCCGTTCCGGTCGCGCGATGACGGCGAGAAGGGGCGGCACCGCCGCCCAGCAGAGGCAACAGGTAAGCAGCAAGGACACCACGTGATCGAACGGTTCCGGACACAATCGGCATTGCCCCAAATCGGCCGCCCATTCTCGCAGCCGCGCAGGCGACGCTCGAGATCGCTTGCTTCCACCCTGATGCTCTGCCTCGCGGCAGTCAGCCCGGCGGTCAGCCCGGCCATCGGCCAAACGCATGA
This sequence comes from uncultured Alphaproteobacteria bacterium, assembly GCA_963822985.1. Lineage (GTDB taxonomy): Bacteria > Pseudomonadota > Alphaproteobacteria > Rhodobacterales > Rhodobacteraceae > Thermohalobaculum. The sequence continues at coordinate 2,437 of CAWGJU010000015.1, forward strand.
CACACCGGCCGGCGCCGCGATGGTCGTCGACCTCAGCTCCGGGGCGACCCTGCTCGAGAAGCAGGCAGAGGTGCCGCTGCCGCCCGCCTCGATGTCGAAGCTGATGACGCTCTACATGGCCTTCGAGGCGCTCGACAAAGGGCTGATCTCGATGGAGGACGAGTTCCGCACCTCGTCGGGTGCCGCGGCGATGGGCGGCTCGAAGATGTTCATCCGCGAAGGCGAGCTCGTCAGCGTCGAGAATCTGCTCCGCGGCATCATCGTGCAGTCCGGCAACGACGCGGCGGTCGCGCTGGCCGAGGCGCTGGCCGGTACCGAGGACGCCTTCGCCGAGCGGATGAACGAGCGCGCGGCCGACATCGGACTTACGCAATCGCACTTCCGCAACGCGACGGGTTGGCCTGACCCCGAGCAGTACATGAGCGTGCACGATCTGGTGCGGCTCGCCAGCCTGCTGATCGAGCAGTTCCCGCAATACTACCCGATGTTCGCCGAGACCGAGTTCACCTGGGACGGTGTCGATCAGCGCAACCGGAACCCGCTGCTGACGCTTGGCATTGGCGCCGACGGCCTGAAGACCGGCCACACCGAGGAGGCGGGATACGGTCTCGTCGGCTCGGCAAAGCGCGGCGACCGGCGCATCGTCGTCGCCATCGCCGGGCTGTCCGGCGTCGGCGAGCGCAGCCACGAGGCCGAGCGGCTGATCAACTGGGCCTTCCGCGCCTTCGAGACGCGCCGGCTCTATGCCAAGGGCGAGGGGCTGGTCGAGGCGCCGGTCTGGATCGGCGCGGCGTCGCGCGTCGCGCTGGCGCCAGAGCGCGACGTCATCGTCACGGCGCCCTATGGCAACATCGAGAAGGCAGCGCTGAAGATCCGCTACGACGCGCCGGTCGAGGCGCCGATCGAGGCCGGGCAGCGCATCGGATCGATCGAGATCGCCGTGCCGGACTTGCCCCCCTTCTCGGTGCCGCTGGTGGCGACTGCCGCAATCGAGCGCGGCGGGTTCATCACGCGCGTCCAAGCAGCGGCCGAGCTGCTGCTGGGCGAGCTGATCCCGGGCGACGTCAATCCGACCGAGCTGATCCCCGCCAGCCTGCTGCCTTCGGGCATGCAGCCCGGCTGACGCCGGTGTTCGTCACCCTCGAGGGGATCGACGGGGCCGGCAAGTCGACGCAAGAGCGGCTGCTGGTCGAGCGGCTGCGCGCCGCCGGCCGCGATGTCGTGACGACGCGCGAGCCGGGCGGCAGCCCGGGCGCCGAGGAGATCCGCCGCCTGCTGGTCGAAGGCGCGCCCGGCCGCTGGTCCTTCGAGACCGAAATCCTGCTCTTCACGGCGGCCAGACGCGACCATGTCGAGCGGGTGATCAGCCCGGCGCTGGCCCGCCGCGCCGTCGTCATCTGCGACCGCTACATCGACTCAACGCGGGTCTATCAGGGGGAGGGACGCTTGCGCGAGACGGTCGACCGGCTGCACGAGATGATGATCGGCCTCGACCCGGACCTGACGCTGGTGCTCGATCTCGATCCCGAGGAAGGGCTGCGTCGGGCCGCCGGCCGCTCGGGGAGCGAAGATCGCTTCGAGCGCAAGGGCCCGCAGGCGCGGCTCCGGGCCGGCTTCCTAGCGATTGCCGCGGCCGAGCCCGGACGCTGCCTCGTGATCGACACCGGCCGCCCGCGCCAGGTAGTCGCCGAGGAGATCTGGCAGGTGGTCAGCCGGCGGCTTAGCGCCTGATGGCCGAGGACGAGTTCGCGCCCGAACCTGACCGCATCGAGGGGTTTCCGCACCCGCGCGAGCCGGCGACGCTATTCGGCCAGGCGGCGGCCGAGCGGCGCTTTCTCGACGTCTGGGGCGCGGGACGCCTGCATCACGCCTGGCTGCTTCGCGGGTCGGCTGGCATCGGAAAGGCGACGCTGGCCTACCGGATCGCCCGTGCGCTGATCGCACAGCCGCCAGGTGGGCTGGTTGGCGCGGCGCCACCGCCGGCCAGCCTCGAGGCACCCGCCGATTGTCCCGTGCGCGCCCGGATCGTCGCCCGCTCCGAGCCGCGCCTCTTCGTGCTGCGCCGGACGCCCGATCCTGACGCGACCGGCGAGCGCAAGAAGCGCAACCGCACCCAGATCGCCGTCGACGACGTGCGGCGTCTGCGCAGCTTCCTGGGCCTGACCGCGGCGGATGGCGGCTGGCGCGTCGTCATCGTCGATCCGGCCGACGAGATGAACCGCTCCTCGTCGAACGCGCTTCTCAAATTCCTGGAGGAGCCGCCGTCGCAGACGATGTTCCTGCTGGTCGCGCACGCCCCCTCGGGCCTCCTGCCGACCATCCGCTCGCGCTGCCGGACGCTCGATCTCGAGCCGCTCGGCCCCGACGACCTCGCCCGCGCGCTCGCGCAGGCCGGGGCGGAGGTGCCGGCCAGCGGCGCCGTTCCGCTGGCCGAGCTCTCGGGCGGCTCGGCCGGGCAGGCGCTGCGGCTGATCGCCGGCGACGGCCTCGCGCTCTATGCCCGCGTCGTGTCGCTCTTGGGCGACGGCCGCTCGGTCGCGCGCGGCCCGATGGCGGATCTCGCCGAGCGGTGCGGCGGCGGGCGCGCCAATGCCGAGACCTATCGCCTGGTCCTCCAGCTGACGCAGACGCTGGCCGCGCGCCTTGCCCGCGCCGCGGCGACCGGCCAAACCCCACCAGAAGCGGCGCCGGGCGAGCGCCGTCTGATCGGCGCCATCGGCCGCCATCCCGGCCAGGCCGCGCCCTGGGCCGAGGCGCTCTCGCGCGTTCTCGCGATGCACGCCCATGCTCTGGCGGTGAACCTTGACCCTGCTCAGACGGTGTTGGATACGTTCCTCGAGTTCGACGCCACGCTCGGCCGTGTCCGTGCGGCGGCTGCCTGACATCGCCCGGCCCCGACCCACAGGCCGCAATCCACGGCCCGATCCATACGGCACCGCATGCTTCCCCAGCTGGTCGACAGCCATTGCCATCTCGACTTTCCCCAGCTGCGGGACGAGCTGCCGGACGTGATCGCCCGCGCCCGGGCGGCCGGCGTCACCCGCATGGTGACGATCTGCACCGCGCTTCGGGACGAGCCACGTGTCCGCGCCATCGCCGAGCGTTTTCCGGAGGTCTTCTACGCCGCCGGCACCCACCCGATGAGCGCGGCCAAGGTGCCAATGGCCGCCGTCGACGAGCTGGTCGCCCTCGCCGCCCACCCGAAATTCGTCGGCATCGGCGAGACAGGCCTCGACTACCACTACACCGCCGAAAGCAAGGCCGAACAGCAGCAGTCGCTTCGCATCCATATCGAAGCGGCGCGCCGCACGGGCCTGCCGCTGATCATCCACGCCCGCGACGCGGACGACGATGTCGGGCGCATCCTGGCGCAGGAACACCGCGCCGGCCCCTTTGCCTGCGTGATGCACTGTTACTCGTCCGGCCCTGAGCTGGCGGAGACGGCGCTCGACCTCGGCTTCTACCTGTCAATGTCGGGCATCGCCGCGTTCCCGAAATCTGACGGTTTGCGCGCCGTCTTCGCGGCCGCGCCCCTCGACCGGATCCTCGTCGAGACCGACAGCCCCTACCTTGCGCCGCCGCCGCATCGCGGCAAGCGCTGCGAGCCGGCCTATGTGGCTCTGACCGCCCGCGCCGGCGCCGACGCGCGCGGCCTCGACTACGACGCGTTCTGCGCCGCCACGACGGCCAATTTCGACCGGCTGTTTGCCAAGGCGGCTGGATGACCGATACGCTGCGTGTGACCGTGCTCGGCTGCGGCTCGTCCGGGGGGGTGCCGCGCATCGGCCTCGACGGTCCAAGCTGGGGCGCTTGCGATCCCTCGAACCCGAGGAACCGGCGCCGCCGCTGCGCGCTGCTGCTGCAGCGCATCGGGGCAGGGGGCGCCACCACCGTCCTGATGGACGCCGGCCCCGACCTGCGCGAGCAGCTGATCGACGCCCGTGCCGGCTGGCTCGACGCGCTGGTCCTGACGCACGACCATGCCGATCACGTGCACGGCATCGACGATTTGCGCATGGTGGTCTTCAACCGGCGCAAGCGGCTGCCGGCTTGGATGGATGCGCGGACCGAGGCGACGCTGATGCGCCGCTTCGGCTATATCTTCCAGACGCCGCCCGGGTCGAACTACCCGCCGATCCTCGATGCGCATCGCATCGAAGGTCCGGTCCACATCGAGGGCGCCGGCGGCCGCCTGACCTGCACGCCGTTCGAGGTGCCGCATGGCGAGACGCGGGCGCTCGGCTTTCGCATCGGGCCCCTCGTCTACACGCCCGACATCGCGGCGATGAGCGATTCGGCCTGGGCCGCGGTCGAGGACGCCGAGTGCTGGCTGCTCGACGCGCTCCGCCACCGGCCGCACCCGAGCCATGTCAATGTCGAGGAGGCGCTCGCCTGGATCGCCAGGGCAGGGGTGCCGACCGCCTATCTCACCAACATGCATGTCGATCTCGACTACGCGACGCTCGAGGCCGAGACGCCGCCGAACGTCCACCCGGCCTATGACGGGCTGGTGCTTGACTACCCGATCTGAGGCAGGGCGCCGGTGATCGGCACGGCGCTCACGCTTCTCGAAATCGTCTTGCCCGTCTTTTTGGTGGTTGGCGCCGGATATGCCGGCGTGCGGTTGCGCTATGTGCACGAGGCGATGGTCGATGCGCTCGTGCGCTATGGCGTGACCGTCGCGGTGCCCTGCCTGCTCTTTCTCGCGATGACCCGGATCGACCTCGCCCGCTCGGTCCACCCTCTGGCGCTGCTCGCCTTCTTCGGCTCCGGCACCGCCTGCTTCCTCGGCGCGATGGTGTGCTCGCGCCGGATCTGGCGGCGGCGGCCCGGCGAGGCCGTCGCGGTCGGTTTCGCCACGTTTTTCCCGAATGTGGTCATGCTGGGCATCCCCATCTCCGAGCGCGCCTTCGGCGCCGAAGCTATGGGCGCGGTCTTCGGGATCATCGCCTTTCATTCGATCTACAACTATTTCGTCGGCTTCATCGCCATGGAGCTGGTCCGTCAGGACCGTGCCGGGATCGTGGTCGCGCTCGGCCGCGCCTTTGTCACGACCTTTCGCAATCCGCTGATGATCGGCCTGGTCGCCGGCATGGCGGTCAACGTCGCCGGTGTCGACATTCCCGCCATGGCCACGGGCGCGCTCGAGATGGTAGCCCGGTCGGCGCTGCCGGTCGCGCTTTTCTCGCTCGGCGGCGTGCTGACCCGCTATAGCTTGCGCCGCGAGGCGACCGAGGCGCTGATGGTTTCCGGCTTCTCGCTTTTCGTGCACCCGGCCCTTGGCTGGATCATCGCCGGGCCGCTGCTCGGGCTCGGGCCTGACTTCGTCCACGCCGTGGTGCTGCTCGCGGCGATGCCGGCCGGGATCAACGGCTACATCTTCGCGACGCTTTACAACCGGGCGGTCGGCACGGCGGCCAGCGCCGCGCTGATCGGCACGATCCTCTCGCTCGGCACAGTGACGCTCTGGTTGGCGCTCCTCGCCGCCTGGAGTTGAGCGGAGGCGGCTTCAGGCCGCCTTCTCGGGCGCCATCTGCTCGGCGACGATGCGGGCGTGATGCTCCTCGGCGGGGCGCGCCTCGCTCAAGTCGATTTCCGGCGCGAACGGACCTTTCGTGCGCAGACCGCGAAAGGAGAGCTTCAAAAGCTCCAGCGGGCGTCCGAACGCTTGGTCGGCAGCCGTCGGCTCGTACCCGCAATGCGCCATGCAGTCGTTGCACTTGGCATAGTTGCCCGTGCCGTAGAGTTCCCAGTCCGTCGTCTCCATCAACTCGGCATAGGTCCGGGCATAGCCTTCGCCCAGCAGGTAGCAGGGCTTTTGCCAGCCGAACACGTTGCGCGTCGGCATGCCCCAGGGCGTGCAGCGCATCTCCTGATTGCCCATGAGGAAGTCGAGGAACAGCGACGAGTGCGTGAGGCTCCACTTCGCGCCGCGCCGCTGCCCGATCGACCAGAGGTTGCGGAAGAACTCCTTGGTGCGCCGGCGCGCCAGGAAATGGTCCTGATCGGGGGCGCGCTCGTAGGCGAAGCCCGGCGAGAGCGAGATGCCGACGCCCATGGCGGTCGCGAAATCGAGGAAATCGGCCATCTGCTCGGGCGGATAGCCGTCGAAGATCGTCGCGTTGACGTTAACGCGGTGGCCGGCCGCCTGCGCCGCCTTGATGGCGCGGACGGCGCGGTCGAAGACGCCACGCTGGTCGACGGCCTTGTCGTGGTGCCCCTTCAGCCCGTCGAGATGGACCGAGAAGAACAGATAGGGCGAGGGCTCGAAGAGAGGCAGCTTCTTCTCAAGCAGCAGCGCGTTGGTGCAGAGCGAAACGTATTTCTTGCGTTCAACCAGGCCGGCAACAATCTGGTCGATCTCCTTGTGGATCAACGGTTCTCCGCCCGGTATGGCAACCATGGGCGCGCCGCATTCCTCGGCTGCCTGCCAGCACTCCTCGGGGCTCAGGCGGCGGTTCAGGATGGCGTCGGGATAGTCGATTTTCCCGCAACCCTTGCACGCCAGATTGCAGCGGAACAAAGGCTCGAGCATCAACACGAGCGGATATCGCTTGTTTCCGCGGATCTTTTGCCCGGCGATGTATTGCGCGATCGCGAACTGCTGCCGCAGGGGTACGCCCATAATTCTCACTCTCCGTCGCCGGCGCCTCTGCGGGCGCCATTTCGCGGCTTCAGCACACAGGGCGCGCCCGCGTCAAGGCAGCGCCCAACGAATACGCTCGGAATTAAAGGGAATGTTGCTGCATGTACTCCAGCAGCCCCTCGGCGCCGCGCTTGTCGATGATCGAGGCGAATTCATCGCGCTTGAGCAGCAGGAACGACGTACCCCCGACCATCACGTCAATCACCTGCGGCCCCGTGTTCGGGAACTCGCGGAGACGCCAGTCGACGGGCAGGTCCTGGCCGTTCGGCCGCTTGAAGGTGGCGCTGACCAGGACGTCGTTGCGCGCCGGCTTCGCCTGGCCGACCGTGGGCGGCGTGTCCAGACCCTTGTCGAACTGGTTGTGGTACAGATAAGCGAGGAAACCGGGCAGCAGCTCGCGAAACCTCGCCCGCTGCTCGGGCGTGAACGCGTCGGCGCGGTTCTCGATCAGGAAGCGCTCCCACACGTCAAAGGCGAACGCGTTGTCGATCGCCTGGCGCAAGCCGGCATTGTTGTTGCTGGTCAACGCCTTGTTTGCCTCGGAGAGCAGCTGCTGCGTCGTCGCGAGCGCTTGCTCCTCCTTGTCGGCCGCCAGCGCCGTTGCCGTCATTGCCATGGCGGCGATGCCGGCTGTGACGAGGCGTGTCAGGGACTTCATCATCGGGCCGCTCCTCCGGTCGTGCCTGGGCTCCCTAGAATGGAGGCTACGTCCGGCGCCGTCGAGTGGTTGCGCGCTTTCGCCCCGCCGCGTCACGACGGCCTCATCGCCGAGCTGGCGCCTTGCGGCGCAACCGCGCAGCCCAGCGCATCAGCGCCGGCGTCAGCCCCAGCACGGCGCCGACGGCGGCGATCACCGACACCGAGAGCAGCACGCCCATGCTCTGCGTGCCGCGATGGTCGCTGATCGCAAGCGTCCCGAACGCCGCGACAGTGGTCAGGGCCGAGAACAGCACCGCGCGGGGCGTCGAGGTGGCGAAGACGGCGCCGGGCGCCCGCCGCTCGCGCACCGCGATGTGCACGCCGCTGGCGACACCCAGGCCAAGCATCAGCGGCAGCACGATGACATTGGCGTAGTTGAAGGGCATGTGGAGCAGCACGCTCGCCGCCGCCGTCACGATTCCCCCGACGACAAGCGGCAACAGGATGGCGGCCGTGTCGACGACGCGCCCCGTCGCGAGCCAGGCGAGCAGCGCCACGGCGGCGGCTGCAAGCAGGGTCGCGTACAGCATAGACTCGCCGATCGCCTGTCCGGCCGCCTGCAGCTGCATCGGCCCGCCTGCGGCCTCCGGCGCGATCGCCTGCACCGTCTCGACGAAGCGGGCGAGGGCGGCGGGATCGTCGAGATTGTCCGCCGGCAGGACTTCCACGCGATAGACGCCCTCGGGCGAGACATAGCGCCGGAGGATCTGCTCGGGCAGCGTCTCCTCGGTGACGTAGTCGGCCGACAGCATCGCCTCGAGCCGGCCGGTCAGCAGCGGAAAGGACCGGAAAAGGTCCTGCTGCAGCGCCGCGTCCGTCCGGGGCGTCCGCGACTGCTCGTAGGCGCCGAGCGCCGTCGCCAGCCGCTGCGCCGCGGTGTTGTCGGGCAACTCGGCCAAGCGGCTCTGGAGGCGATCGATCACCGGCCCGTCGCCCTGCGCCGCCACGAGCTGGGTCGGCGCTCCCGAGACGGCGTGCTCGATCGAGGGGGCGGCGATGTCGAGCAGCATCAGCTTGGCATCCTGGTCGCGCGGGATCAGGTTCTCGATCGTCACCGCGCCCGCGACCTCGGGAACGCCCTTGAAGCGCGCCGCGATTTCGGCCGCCTCTTCCGCGGACCCGGCCAGCACGTTGGCGCGATAAGGATTGGTCTGCGGCGTTTCTTCCAGCATTCGGAACGCCGCCACGGATGGCGCCGCGGGATCGCGCAGCGCCATCGGATCGGGATCGAAGCGAACCTGCATCGCAGGGTAGAGCGCCGCCGCCCCGATCACCAGGACCACGATGGGCAGGGCGCGCCAGCGCCGGCCCACGAGCACCATCGGCTCCTGCCGGGGATCGACAGTGCCGGCCGTCCGCGGCCGGAAGGCAATCACTGCAGGGATCAGCGTGATCGCCACGGCCAGCGCGATGACGACGCCACCGCTGCCGATCACGCCGAGCTGGGCCATGCCGACAAAATCCGTCGTGGCAAAGGCAAGGAAGGCCAGCGCCGCCGTGGCCACGTTCAGCCCCAGTGCCATGCCTGTCTGCGTGCCGGTCTGCACGACCGCGTCGACGGGCGGTACGCCCTGCCGCCGGATCTCGGCGATATGGGCGAGTATGTGGATGGCGAAGTCCACCCCCATCCCGACCATCAGCACCACGAACGCCACCGAGACCAGGTTCAGCGTGCCGACCGTGACAGCGGCAAAGCCGGTTGTCAGAACGATGCCGACGAGGAGCGAGATCATGCCGACGACCGAGCGGCCGGACGCGCGCAGCCCCGTGCGCAGAAGGGCCGCGACCAGCAGGAGCGACAGCGCGGTGGAGATCTCGATCGTGCCGAACACGCTCTCCATCTCCTCGGCGCGCAGCGCCGGCTCGCCGGTGACCCCGACCTCGACGGTCCGGGCGAGGGCGGGCGGCAGGTCGGCGACGGCCGCGCGGATCTCGTCGAGCGCCGGCCGGGCCGGGCTCAGCCGCGTCAGGTCGAAGTCGCGGCGTTACGGTGATGATCCGGGTCACATCGCCACCAGCGGTGCCGTTGCCCGCCGGCTCCATCAGCGTCTCCCAGCCGAAGATCCGATCCTGCCCCTGGCTGCGCGCCTCGATCACCGCGGCCGCTTCGTCGAACAGTGGGTCGAGACCCTCGGGGCCCACCTCGGCCCGACCGGCCAGCGCCGCGGCCTCGTCGAGCGTGCCGAGAAAGCCGCCGACCGTCTGGTCCGTGCGCAGGCCTGCGAGCAGGTTCGCCGACTTCGAAAGCTGGGAAAAGGTGCTCTCGACGCGCTGGGTGTCCTGGTAGAGGAAGCCATGCGCCGCGAAGAACGGATCCACGGTCGGGGCGAAGATCGACTCGATCCATTCCGAGTTCTCGCCGAGCCGGGCCGCGAGATTCGCCGCGGCGAGGTCCGCCACATCGGCCTGCGGCGCCCGAACGATCACGACGATCGCGTTCTTCAATCCCGGGAAGGCCTCGTTCAACTCGGCGGCACGCTGCTGCGCCGGCAGGTCGGCCGCCAGCATCTTGGACGAATCGGCGTCGATCCCCATGCTCGGGATGACGAGCCCGGAGAGAACGAGGAGCGCTCCGAGAATCGCGAGTGCCGTCCGCGGCCAGGCATGCGCCAGGCGCATCCAGCCGCCGATGAACCGCTCGACCGGTCCGATTCTCGCGCCACTCGGTCTGCTCGTCATGATGCTCCTTCCGCGTGCGCACTGGAACTTGCGACGCTAGAGCGCTATCGTGACGGCAAATCCCGGGATCCGGGAGCACTCGCTGCCGCTGCGCGCCTCGACCGGGAGCACATGATGAGATCTCGCCATGCCGTCAAGTGGGCGGCCTTCGCCTGTGCCGCCGCCATTCTGGGCGGGTGCGCGAGCGATACTCCGCGCGACGGCCTGGCGGCCAGCGATCCGTACGAGCCGTTCAACAGAACGATGTTGAACGTCAACAGGACCCTCGACCGGTATGCGCTGCGGCCGGTCGCCAGGGCCTACGATTTCGCCGTGCCGCGAACGTTCAAGTTCATGATCGGCAACGGGCTCGATTATCTTGAGACACCAATCCATTTTGCCAACTACCTGATGCAGGGCGACATCGAAAACTCGCTCGAGACGCTTGGGCGGTTCACCATCAACACGGTGCTGGGCGTCGGCATGCTGGACCCGGCGACCGAGTTCGGCCTGCCGCGGCAGGAGACGGATTTCGGCATCACGCTGGCCGATTGGGGCGTCGGAGAGGGGCCGTATTTCGTCCTGCCGCTTCTCGGCCCCTCGACTGCTCGCGACCTGCCGGGTTTCGTCGTCGACCGTGCCTTCTACCCGCCGAGCTATATCGGCGTCCTGACTCCCATGGACGGCTTCAACCCGGCCGTGAACGCCGTGGACATCACGCACACGCGGAACGAGAACTTCGACCTCATCGACGAGCTCTTCTACAACACCGAGGATCCGTATGTGACGCTGCGCGCGGCTTATCTGCAGCGGCGCCGCGCCATGGCCGCGGGCGAAAGGGGCGCGATCGAAAACCTGCCCGACATCTTTGACGAAGAGTCGGAACCCGTCGACGGGGCGCCCCCATCCTCCGAGTAGCGCGGTGGTTTCACGCAGCGCAACTACATGGAAACATTGCATTGCCCTTGCAGGGGGCGCCCGACCTGGGCGGCCTTTGTGCGCTAGGGCGGCGGCGCGCTCCGGGATCAGTCGGGCGGACGAGGTGGCTGGTCACGCCGAGCTTTGCGGCGGCCTGACGCCTGCTGAGCCGTGCGCGGCGGGATCAGGTCCGCGAGCGCAGGCGAGGTCACTCGTAGGTGACCATCCGGCGCGCAGCCTCTCGGTCATAACCGGTGCTGGCAGCGATCAGCTGGCGGGTATACTCGTCGCGCACCGTCGCGCTGCGCAGCTGCTCGGCCGTCAGTTCCTCGACGAATCGACCGCGATTCATGACGGCGATGCGCTCGCAGAGATGTGCGACGACGGCGAGGTTGTGGCTGACCATGATGTAGGTCAGCCCCCGCTCGCGACGGAGGCGGCTCAGCAGGTTCAGGATCTCGGCCTGGACGGACACATCGAGGGCTGATGTCGGCTCGTCGAGCAAAAGGATCTCGGGCTCGAGGATGAGCGCTCGCGCGATCGCCACGCGCTGGCGCTGACCGCCCGAGATCTGGTGCGGATAGCGGAACCGCAGCTCGTTGCCGAGCCCGACCTCGCCCAGGACCTTGAGGACGCGGGCTCCTCGGTCGGCGATCCGATGGATCTCCAGCGGCTCGGTCAGTATGTCGTTGACGGTGTGGCGCGGGTGCAGCGAGCCGAACGGGTCCTGGAAGATCATCTGCATCCGCCGGGCCGTTGCCTTGTCAACCCGGTGTCCCAGCTCGGCACCGTCGATGCGGATCGTGCCCGTCCATCCGGGTGTCAGCCGGGCCATGGCGCGCAGAACGGTCGACTTGCCCGAGCCGGATTCGCCGACCAGCCCATAGGCCTCGCCGCGTGCCACGCGAAAGCTGACATCGCGCACCGCGCGCACCTCGCCGCGCCCCAGCCCGAAGGTGACGTTCAGGCCGCCGACCTCGATCATCGGCGTAAGCGTCAACGCCCTGTTCATGCGTCGAGCCAGGCAGCGTCGCGTTGCAGCACCGGCAGCACCTGGTGCGGGTGCTTCAGATCCGGCAGGCAGTTCAGCAGGCCTCGCGTGTAGGGGTGCTGCGCCTCGTGCAGCCGACCGGCTTCGAGCACCTCCATCACGCGCCCGCCATACATCACGAGCACGCGGTCGCAGAAGGTGGCGACGAGGTTCAGATCGTGGCTGATCAGGATCAGCCCCATGCCGCGCTCGCGCACCATGTCGTCGAGCAGCGCCAGCACCTGCATCTGCACGGTGACGTCGAGGGCGGAGGTCGGCTCGTCCGCTATGATGAGGTCGGGGCTCGGGATCAGCATCATCGCAATCATGACGCGCTGGCCCATGCCGCCCGAGACCTCGTGCGGGTAGAGGTTGTAGACCCGCTCCGGGTCGCGGATCTGCACGGTCGCCAGCATTTGAAGCGTGCGCTCGCGCGCCTCGCGCCTGCTGGCGGCCGAGTGGATCAGGAAGGCCTCGCTGATCTGCTCGCCGACGGTGACGACCGGGTTCAGCGAATAGCGCGGGTCCTGCATGATCATCGAGATGCGCGCGCCGCGGATGTCGCGCAGGTCACGCTCGGACGCGGACATGAGGTCGATGCCGTCGAACTCCATCCGCCTGGCCCGAATGCGGCCGTTCCGTGCCGAGAGGCGCAAGAGCGCGCGCCCGGTCTGTGACTTGCCCGATCCGGACTCGCCGACGATGCCGAGCCGCTCGCGGCCGAGCTCGAACGAGACGCCACGCACCGCCTCGACCGGGCCGCGCGGCGTCGTGAAGGTGACGCGCAGATCCTCGACGCGCAGCAGGGCGCTCACGAGGCGGCGCTCTTCGGGTCGAGCACGTCGCGGAGGCCATCGCCGAGCAGGCAGAAGCCGAGCGATACGGTGAAGATCGCAATGCCGGGCACAGTCGGCACCCACCATTGGTCGAGCAGAAGCTGCCGGCCGTTGGAGATCATCGCTCCCCATTCCGGCGTCGGTGGCTGGGCGCCGAGCCCGAGGAAGCCCAACCCCGCCGCGGTCAGGATGATCCCCGCCATGTCGAGCGTCAGGCGCACGATGACCGAGGCGAGGCAGAGCGGCAGCACGTGCCGGCGGATGATCCGCAGCGTCGAGGCCCCCTGCGCCTGCGCGGCAAGGATGAACTCCGACCGGCGGATCGTCAGCACCTCGGCCCGGGCGATCCGGGCGTAAGGCGACCAGGTCGTCAGCGCGATCGCAAGGACGGCGTTCTCGATCCCGGGACCCAGCGCCGCGACCAGTGCCAGGGCCAGGATCAGCCGCGGAAACGCCAGGAAGATATCCGTCAGCCGCATCAGGACATTGTCCACCCAGCCGCCGACATAGCCGGCGACCGTGCCGATCGCCAATCCGACCGGCACGACGATGATCGAGACCAGCCCGACGATGTAGAGGGTGATGCGCGAACCCCATACGATGCGGTCATAGATGTCGCGGCCCAGCTGATCCGTGCCGAACCAGTGCTCCCAGCTCGCCGGCTGCAGCCGCTGGCCGAGGTTCGGCTGCAGCCCGTCACTGGCCGTCAGCAGCGGCGCAAAAAGTGCGGCCAGCACCAGGCCGGCGATGATGATCAGCCCCGCCATGGCAATCGGATTCCGGCGGAAAGTCAGCCAGCCGATATAGGCGCGCTGCAACCGCGCCTGATGCGTCGACTGCGGCGAGGGCGAGAGCAGCCAGGCGCGCAGGCCGACCGGCTCGAGATCGGGGATCGTCGTCAAGCCCGTGCCCTCGGGTCGACGAGACGGTAGAGCAGGTCCGACAGCATGTTGATCCCGACGAAGCAGGTGCCGACGACGATGGTCCCGCCCAGCACCGCGTTCATGTCGGCGTTGAAGAGCGAGGTGGTGATGTACTGGCCGATGCCGGGCCACGAGAACACGGTCTCGGTCAGCACCGAGCCCTCGAGCAGCGAGGCATAGGTCAGCCCGATGATGGTGATCAGCTGCACCAGCACGTTGCGAAAGGCATGCCGCCAGATCACCGCTCGCTCGGACGCGCCTTTCACGCGCGCCGTCAGCACGTATTCCTGGTTCAGCTGGTCAAGCATGAAGCTGCGCGTCATGCGCGCGATGTAGGCGAGCGCGAACAGGCCGAGCACCGCGGCCGGCAGGATCAGGTGCGAGACGGCGTTCCAGAAAATGTCCCACTCGCCCTGCAGTGCAGAATCGATCAGGATCACGCCCGTCACGCTATCGACGATCCCGTCGTAATAAACATCGATGCGCCCCGGGCCGCCGACCCAGCCGAGCTTGCCGTAGAAGACCAGCAGCGCCACCATGCCGAGCCAGAAGATCGGCATGGAGTATCCGGCCAGCCCGAACACGCGCACCAGGTGGTCGACCACTCGCCCCTGGTTGACCGCCGCCCAGACACCCATCGGCACGCCGAGGCATATCCCCAGCAGTGTCGCGATCGTGGCGAGCTCGAGCGTGGCGGGAAAAAAGCGTGCGATGTCCTCGATCACGGGCCGGGTCGTCATGATCGAAGTGCCGAGATCGCCCTGCACAAGCTCGCCGAGATAGCGCAGGTACTGGACATATATGGGCTGGTCGAGGCCCATCTCCTGATAGACCCGCTCGTAGACTTCCTGGCTCGCCCGGTCGCCGACGATCGCCAGCACCGGGTCGGCCGGCATGATCCGCCCGATGGTGAAGGTGATCGCGGTCAGCCCGACAAAGGTCAGCGCCAGCGTCACCAGCGCGTGCGCCACCGCCTTCAGCCAGCGTGGCGGCGCCGGGCCGCTGCCCGGCGCCGCCTGGTTGGTGGTATCGGCCAACCGTCGCCTACTTCGTGATGTTGCGGTAGAAGATCAGGTCGAAAGTCGGGCCGGAGACGAAGTTCTGGACATCGGCCTGCTTCACCGACTGCTCGACGTTCTGGAAGACGATGGCGTAGGGTCCTTCCTCCTGGAGCTTTTTCTGGATGTCTTGGTACATCTGCTCGCGCTTGCCGCGGTCCTGCTCCTGGGCCGCTGCGGTGACCATCTGGTTCATCTCCTCGTCCTGCCAGGAGTTGCGCCAGGCCAGCACGCCTGTCAGCTGCGCCGCCTCCGAGTTGTCGGGGTTGCGCGCGAACGCGTCCAGGTTCGAGTGCGGGTCGACATAGTCCGGCGACCACTGGGCCAGGATCAGCTGGTGCTTGCGGCCGCGATACATCGGCCAGAGCGTCTTGCCCTCGGCCGTCTGGATGTTGGCCTTGATCCCGGCCTGCGCCAGGTTCGCCTGGATCGACTGCGCGATCTCCGGGTACGGCGACTCGTTCAGCGTATCGAGCGTGATCTCGAAGCCGTCCGGATAGCCGGCCTCGGCCAGCAGCTGCTTGGCCTTCTCAACATTCAGCGAGTAAGGCGTCTCGTCGTAGGAGGCCCAGAGCCCCTCGGGCCACGCGGCCTGGTGAACGATGTACTGGCCTCGCAGAAAGCTGTCCGCCATGCCTTGGTAGTCGACCAGATATCTGATCGCCTCCATCACCTTGGGATTGCCGAGGATCTCGTGCGCCTGGTTGCCGGCCAGGTAGATCAGGGCGGCTTTCGGATCCGTTTGAACCTCGAGGCCGGCGGTTCCCTCGAGGCCCTGGATCTGGTCGGGCGTCAGGTCACGGGCCAGATCCACATCGCCCTTCTCGACCATCAGCCGCTGCGCCGAAGGCTCCGGCACGTGGCGGATGATGACGCGCTTCATCGTCGGCTCGCCAGCCCGGAAGGTCGGGTTGGCCTGCATCGAGACGAGCTCGTTGGCCTTCCAGCTGGTCAGCGTGAAGGGGCCGGAGCCGGCGCTGTTCGACTTGAGCCAGTTATAGCCCATGTCACCGTCAACCGCGTGCTCCTCGACCACCTTCATGTCGACGACCGAGGCGACGCCGGCCGAGAGCGCGTTCAGCACCAGCTCGGGCGACAGGTCCTCGGTGATGGTGATCTGCGGCTGGCCGTCGACCACCTTGACCAGATCGTCGACGTTCTCGGGCGTCCAGCCGAACTGCGTCAGGATGAAGGACGGCGTCTTGCCGAGCTTGACCACGCGGCGCAGCGAATAGACCACGTCCTCGGCCGTGACGGGGTTGCCCGAGGCGAACTCCAGATCGGGCTTCATGGTGAAGGTGATCGTCTTGCCGTTCTCGCTAACCTCCCACTTGTCGACGACGCCGCCGACGAGATTTTTCAGGTCGTCCGGCTCGTAGGTCATCACCCGGTCGTAGAGCTGGGCAATGACCTCGCCGCCCGAGAACTCGAACGTCTCGGCGGGATCGAGCGTGATGATGTCGTCGATGTTCATCGCCATGACGAAAGTGTCGGGCGGCGTCTCGGCGATTGCCGAGGTGTTGAGCGCTAGCGCGGTCGCGGCTGCGGCGAGCCAGGCGCCTGCGCGTTTCGGAACCATCTTCATGAAATTCTCTCCCATCCCCGGTGCAGTCCGGGCCCTGTCGTGAGCCCCGCTTGGGGGCTGGCCCGAGCGTTAAGGATTCCAAGGCCACTGTCCACAAGCGAGTTTTCGCTGTGACCTCGCTCTGGAAGTTCGAGAATGCGCCGACCTCGGCCGCGCTCAACCAGCGCGAGCCTCTTCTGAACCCGGTCATTCTCGACCTGCCGTGGTGAGCGAAACAGCATCTTTCCCGCCGAGTACAAGTCTATCAGGACGTTTCGACGTCCATCCTCATTGCCCACGAGCTCGCGGCTGGTCCCAATCTGGCTCCAACGGATGCGGGCGCTCGCGGCGGTCCAGCCGAACGGCTCGGCCGCTCGGCCAGCATCTGTTCGAGCGGATCCGAAGGCCGGCGCCCGCCAACCCGGCGCCGATCACTAGCCAATAGGTTGTGCCTCGGAGCGCTCTGCTCCCGAAAGGGAGAGTTGCTGGGCAGACTGAACGGGGCGCGCGCCGCATCGGTTGATTATAAATCCCTTGACGGGGCGCTCGATAGTTGACGTGATGAGGCCGTCATTTGTGGCGGATCGTCTGCCGGCGAGCGGACTGGGAATGTACGAGAGTTTTTTCGCATTCGAGTATCGGCCGTTTGTGTTCCTGCCGGGCGTCGAGGACGTTGTCTGGACCAATGGGCACCGAAACGCCCTTTCCGTTATTGAATTCGGCCTGGATCGCCTCTCGCAGGTGACGGTGCTGACGGGCGCCAGCGGCACCGGCAAGACGACTCTCATCCGGCGATTGATGCGGGCGGCTGGGCCAGATCATGTGATCGGGCTGGCATCGGGCGTGGCCGGCGGGCGCGGCGATCTGCTGCAACGCGTGCTCACTGCGTTTGGCCTCGACGTCTCTCCTGCTTCGGAAGCCGATCTGAAGCGCAGGCTGATGCGCCACCTTGTCGATCAGCTCGCGCAAGGCCGTCGCTGCGTCCTCGTCATCGACGAGGCGCAGAACCTGTCGCCCGGCGATCTTGAGACGCTGCGGCGGCTTGGGCACATGGACACCGCCGACATTCTGCTGCTGCTGGTCCTGGTCGGCCGACCCGAGTTGAGGACCGGGCTGAAGCGCAACGACAACAGGCGCATCTGTCAGGTGATCGGCGCAGACTATCACCTCGAGCCCATGACCCCCGACGAGACGGGGCGCTATGTTCGCGACAAGCTCGCGCAGGCCGGCGGATCCGAAGACCTGTTCGACGCCGAGGCGCTGCGCGAGGTTCACCGCCTCTCGGGCGGAGTTCCGCTGAAGGTCGACGAGCTGTGCGACGGCGCGTTGATCGCGGCCTGTGCCCAGGGCATCAGCCAGGTGAGCCGAAGCATCCTGCGCAGCGCGGCGGAGGACGCTCTCCGGTACGAAACCCGTCGGGGTGCGGCCGAGCGGGCGATTTCGGGCGAGCATGCGGCGGCGGCGCAAGATCCGGCAGGTGCCGCAGGCTCTGGCGTAAGCCCTGCACCAAAACGCCCGCGCCGGCGCGCGCTCGCCTTCACCGCCGGTCCCGGATTACCGGACGAGCCGCCTGCAGATGGCCCGGAGCTGGAAGGCGGCAACTCCGATGCCGGCACTGAACACCCCGACATCCCGCCCGAGATCTTCGGCTTCTCCTCGTGGTCGGACGACATATGGGACTTCGTCGAGGATCCCGACGACCCGTCCTCAAGGCTCGCGGCCGACAAGCTGGATGAGGATGCTGCACAGGAGACCGAAGCGCGATCGCGCCCGGCGCTGAGGATTCCGTTGCCCTTGCCCCGGCCGGGACGCCACGACGCCGCTTTGACGGGGTCAGCGACGGTCCATGCCGTCAGCCGCGCATACGAGCGCCGGGCCGCGCGCTCTGCCATTCAATTTGATCCTGCCGTGCGACCGCCAGCGGGCAAGCCCGTGCGATGGGCTGCGCGCCGGGCCGCGCCGGCCGCCGCTCCCGTGGAGGAGGCGGATCGGGTGGCCTCGGCGACTCCTCCGGAGGCCGATCCGGCGCCGCAGGACGCGGGCCTCTCGGCGCGCGCCGCTTCAGCCGGCGACATGGACGCGGAGCCTGCAATCGGCGCCGGCGAGGCGGCGCTTCGCCGCGCCTATGCGCGGAGCGGGGGAAGGCGGTGGAGATGGCGACGCGCCGCCAGCCTCGCCGCGCTTGCCGCAGGCGGGTCGATCGCCGCGGCGGTTGCCGTCGGGCTCCTGCACGGCCAAGATCCAGAACCGGCGGAACGTGCCAAGCAGGCGATGCGATGGAGCGGAGCGCCGGCCGGGCCGCTGAGCCTCGCCCAGCCACCTGTCGCTCCCGGGCCCGCGACGTCGGGAGGCATTCGCGGTGAAGCTGTCATCGGCGCCGCCGAGAGCATGGGGCCTCCGAGCTCGGATCGGGCGCGGGCCGTGATCGAGCCGCCGCGCATCGAGGCCGCCGCGCGCCTGCAGGCGGCCAGTCCGGGCGAAATCGCGCCGGATGGCTCCGAGGCCGAGGCCCTCTTCCTCCGCGCGCTCGAGCTCGCGATGGAAGACCCGAGGTCAGCCGCCATCGGCTACGCTCGGGCGGCGCTCGCCGGTCATGCGCGCGCCGCCTACTATCTTGGCCAGATCTACGAGAGCGGCGACGGCGTGCCCGTCGATTTCGCACTTGCCGCGTATTGGTACGAAGTCGCATCGGCCGAGATTTCCCGGGCAGAGCGACGGCTGGCCCAGCTGCCCGCGGGCGAAGGTGGCGCGCTGGCGCCACCGTTGCCACTGCTCGCCCAGCGCGGCAACGGCGGCCATGCCGATTTCGTCTGGACCAGCGGGTTTGGCGCCGATCCCGTCTCCTATGTGGTCGAGCTGAGTGCCGATCCGCTGGCCGGGGCGCGTACCGCCTATCAGGTCAGCGGCTCGGCCGCTCGCCTGCCGCTGGCGCCGACGACCAGCCACTGGCGCGTGCTGGCCGTCGCTGCGAACGGCGAGCGCTCATCGGTGTCGGGGTGGCAGCGGATCGCGGGGAACGTGGTCGTTCCGACCGTGACCGCCGAGCCGGGCAAAAGGGCGCTGCCGCGGCCGAGCCGGACCGATGTCGTTCTGCAGCCCGTCGCCGCGGAGGAAGCGCTGGCCGTCCCTGACGAGCCACGCTGATCGCCCTCGGCCCCCCCCGCCCGCAGCCGGGCCGGGGGCGGCCGCCGGCTGTCCAAGCCCGGTCGCGCAGCAGGCCCCCCTCAGCAGCCGCCGATGACCGCGCAAATGCGTTGGCGGTAGGCCGAGTTCGCTTCGCTCCCTGGCCCCTCGACGACCGGCTGCTCACCCTGGCAGGGCAATTCATAAGCTTCATCGAGCCCGGCATTGACGCATTCCGACACGTTCCAGCCCGGCGGCAGGTCGTTGAGGTCGACCTGCTTCCATTTGGGATGGCCGGTTTCCTGCAGATCCTGGAAGCTGCTGATGATCACGTGCGAGAGATCCGAGACCGCCCTGCAGCTTTCGCGATGATAGGCGTTCAGCTGGGGGTCGTACTCATAGGTCATCAGCACCGCCTTGACGGCGATCAGGTCCACCGGCTCGGACTGGAAGGGATAGGTGCCTGCCGGGATCGTCGATGGCACGTAGACCGCCTTCAGCGTTTCGTCCTTGATCGGCAGCAGGTGGAACCTCTGCGGATCGATCTCCGACGATTCGAAGGCCTTGGTCGGCGCGCCGGCCACGTAGAAGAACGCGTCGATGTCGCCGGCCAGCAGCATCGGCAGCGCTTCGCCCGGATTGGCCGGTACCCGCTCGGCGGGATTCACCCCGACAAGGTCGAGCACCAGCGACGCGGTCAGGAATGTCCCGCTCTCTTCCGCTCCGATCGCCACCCGCTTGCCGTTCAGGTCCTGGAGGTTGGCTATGTCCTGCTTGGCGAGGACATGCACTTCCTCGTTGTAGAGCGGGAAGGCGATGCGGACGTTGTGGATGGCTCGCGCGATGGCGGGATCCTCGTTCGCGAAGGTCTTCAGGTACTCCAGCACATCGCTTTGCACGATGCCGAACTGCGTGTGCCGGCGCGTCCTGACGCCCAGGAAGTTCTCGAGCGATCCGGCGCTTTCACGGACGTTCAACGTCCGACCGCAGCGCGCCATCTCGCGGCTGAGGTCGTTGCCGATCTGGATGTAGGTGCCCGTTGGGCCGCCGGTCAGGATGTTCTTCTCGAACTCCTGCGCTTCGGCTGGTGCCACGAGACATAGAACCGCGCCCAGCAGGAAGGCGGCTCGGCGGAGGCATTCGGTCGGTGTCGTCATCTGTGATCCTGATTGTACGAGGCTCGCCTGGGCTCAGCAGCCGCCGAGCTCGTTCCGCAGCGAGATGAGGGTCTGACGGTTAATGGTGCCGAAAACCTCGTGCAGGGCATCGGTGACGCAGGCCCCATTCTGCAAAAGCGATCCGAGCTCGCCCAGATCCTCGGCCGACTGCGACGAGAGGCCCGGAGCGTAGCGCAGCGCGCGCGCGACATCGGTTTGCGGCCGGAGGCCGGCCGGACCGACGGCGCCGCCGCCGAGACTTGCCGATTGGGCCGACGTCTGTCCCTGAACCGAGGACGCGGGCGGGGCGGCGGCCGGATTGGCAGCCGTCGTCGGGGCCGCTTGTTCCAAGGATCGCAACCTCTCGTTCAGCGCGGCCTGGCGCGTCTCCAGAGAGGCGAGCTCGGCCCGCCCGCCTTCGAGACGGTCTCGCATCGCGGCGGCCTGCTGCCCAAGCTCCGCCAGCTCGGCCCGACGCGACTCCAGCTCGCGCTCCAGCTCGGCCATGGCGTTCCGCCTGTCGGCCAGCTCGGCTTCGGCCGCTTGCACCTGCGCCGCCGCCTGGGTCTGGGCCTCGGCCTGCTGCCGTGCGGCCGCCACCTGCTGCTCCAGCTCGGCCAGCTCGGCGCGCCGCGCCTCCTGCTGCTGGTCGAGCTCGGCGATGGCGCCCCGACGGTCGGCCAGCTCGGCTTCGGCCGCTTGCACCTGCGCCTCGGCCTCGGTCTGTGCCTCGGCCTGCTGCCTTGCGGCCGCCACCTGCTGCTCCAGCTCGGCCAGCTCGGCGCGCCGCGCCTCCTGCTGCTGGTCGAGCTCGGCGATGGCGCCCCGACGGTCGGCCAGCTCGGCTTCGGCCGCCTGCACCTGCGCCTCGGCCTCGGTCTGGGCCTCGGCCTGCTGCCTTGCGGCCGCCACCTGCTGCTCCAGCTCGGCCAGCTCGGCGCGCCGCGCCTCCTGCTGCTGGTCGAGCTCGGCGATGGCGCCCCGACGGTCGGCCAGCTCGGCTTCGGCCGCTTGCAACTGCGCCGCCGCTTGGGTCTGGGCCTCGGCCTGCTGCCGTGCGGCCGCCACCTGCTGCTCCAGCTCGGCCAGCTCGGCGCGCCGCGCCTCCTGCTGCTGGTCGAGCTCGGCGATGGCGCTCCGACGGTCGGCCAGCTCGGCTTCGGCCGCTTGCACCTGCGCCGCCGCTTGGGTCTGGGCCTCGGCCTGTTGCCTTGCGGCCGCCACCTGCTGCTCCAGCTCGGCCAGCTCGGCGCGCCGCGCCTCCTGCTGCTGGCCGAGCTCGGCGATGGCGCCCCGACGGTCGGCCAGCTCGGCCTCGGCCGCCTGCACCTGCGCTGCGGTTTGGCCCTGGCCCTTGGCCTGTTCCTTCAAGGCCGCGACTTGCTGATCCAGCGTCGTCATCGCGGCGCGGCGGGCCTGCTCCTGCCGCTCCAGTTCGTCGAGCGCGCTCCGCCGAGACGCGAGTTCGGACTCGGCGGCTTGGATCTCGGCGGCAATCTCGGCCCGGCGCTGCGCTGCGGCCTCGGCGGACTGCCGCTCCCTTTCCAGCGAGCCGAGCGTCGTGCGCAGCTCGTCGCCGCGATCCGCCAGCGAGGCGATCTCGGCCTCGCCAGTGTTCAGGCGCTGGCGCAGGCCCGCCGCTTCGTCCTCGAGTTCCGCCAGATCGGCGCGGCGCTCATCTTCCTCCTGCTGCAACTCGGCGATCGTGCTCCGGCGGGCCGCGAGCTCTTGCTCGGCGGCAGCAAGCTCGGCTGCGACCTGCTCTTGGTTCTCGGCCGATTGCGCCTGGGTCTCGAGCGAGGACACCGCGCTGCGCAGCTCGGCTTCCCTGTCGGCCAGCGCGGCGAGTTCGGTTTGACCGGCGTCGAGCCGCTGCTGTGCCGCCTCGGCCTGCCGTTCGAGATCGGCCAGCGCGGCGCGGCGGGCCTCCTCCTGCTGCCCGAGCTCGGCGACAGCGCTCTGGCGCGAGGTCAGCTCCGCCTGCAGCGCCTCGGCCTCGCTCGCCAGAGCGTCGCGCCGTTCCTCGGCCTCGGCCGCTCCGCCTTGGGCAGCGGCGAGAGCCTGCTGCAACTCGCCCACCTGCTGTTCGGCCTCGGCCGCGGCGGCGCGCTTCGCCTCCGCCTCGTCAGTCAGCTCCTCGAGCGTCGCGCGCCGCTCGGCGATGTCGGCCTCGATCGGGGCCGCTTGGCCGCGCAGCTCTTCCAGTCGGTCGGTCAGCTGGGCTTGCTCCGCTCGTCGCTGTTCCACCTCGGCGTTCAGGCGGTCGAGCTCCGACTGGGCGTCAGCGATCTCCGCGCGCGAGGCTTTCATGCGCTCCGACACCATGGCGTCCACGGACGCCACGTCGCCCTTGAGCTCGTCGCGCTCCTTCTCCAGGCGGGCGATCTCGGCCTCGATCTCCGCCTGCCGGTTCTGCAGGCCGTCGGTCTTGCTCCTCGCCGCGTCCTCCGCCGCGGCCGCTTCTTCGACCGCCTGCTCGGACGACTCGGCCTTAGTTTCCATCTCCCTGATCTGGGCGCCGAGCAATGTGAGGCGTTCGACCGCGCTGTAGGCCTCGGAGCGGCGCTCGGTCAGCACCTCCTCCAGCGAGGCGACGTCGGACGCCAGCGCCGCCTTGCGCTCCTCGAGCGCCGCGACATCCGCCTCGAGCGACGCGATGACCTGACGGAGCGACGCAGCTTTGCGCGACAGCGCATCGACGCTCGCCGCATCGTCCTGCGGCGCTGCGCCATCCTGCCCCTGCGAGCTCTGCGCCGTCTGACCGGGCGATCCCGTCTGCGCATAGGTCTGAGCATGGGACGGCGGCGCACAGAGCATCGCCGCGCAAGCAGCCGACATCAAGGTTGCGAAAATCGGACTTTGCATGGCTGACCCCTCTCCTCGACTAAGGGGCTAATGGCAGAAATCCCGAGGATCAATTGCAATTGCAGGCTGCGCCGGCTCTGTGGCGCAAAAAGTTAACGCGGGCGCGCGGACGGCGCCGCTCTGGGCGAGGGTCGTGATCACAATTCCTCACGGTCGAGATCGAGGCGATGCCCGCCACGCTCGTATGCGCGAACAGCGCAATGCGATGGTCGCAGAGCCGCCCGGCCCGGCATCGCTTCAGCCAGCCTCGCGGCTCTGCACCAGCCGCCAGTCGCCGATCGCGGTGACGTCCTCGGCCTCCGCCGTCGCCACCTGCTCGCACAGAAAGCCTTTGGGCGCGGTGCCGTCGGCCAGGCGCATCGTGCCAATGCCGAGCGGAGCCGGGATGCCGGCCAGGAAGCCGCCCAGCTCGGCCGCGGGCAATGCCCAGACCTCGACATGAATGGCCGCGCCCTGCGCCGGCGCGACGCGCAGCAAGCCCGGCCGCGGCGGCTGCCCGCCCAGAGCATAGAGCCGGTAGGCGGGCTCGGTCCGGGCTGTCCGCAAGAAGCGCCCGGCCCGCGAGGTCAGCTCGCGGTTCAGCGCCATGCCCGACATGTGCGCGCCGCACACGGCGATCTCGATTTCGCCGGGTGCAGCGCCCGCGGCCAGCTCGGGCCGCGGCGGCACGGGCCAGTCGGTCGCGCCCAGCCGCCGCGTGCCCAGCCGCTCGAGCGCCAGCGCGACGCCGGCGGCCAGAACCTCCTGTCCGCCGGGCGCCAGCAGGGTGACGCTGCCCGGCCGCCCGTCCCGGCGCGGCGCGGTCGGCACGGCGATGCCGCACATGCCCACGAGGTTGACGAAGTTCGTGTAGGTGCCGAGCCGGCTGTTCGGCCCGATCGGATCCGCCTCGAGCTCTGCCAAGGTGCAGAAGCCCGGGACGGTGGGGACGCAGAGCAGGTCGACGGCCTGCAGCATCGGCTCGGCTGCGCGCCTCAGCTCGGCCAGGCGGTAGATGCCCCGGAAGGCATCGGTTGCCGAGAGGCCGGTCGCCGTCCCGATGACCCGGCGCGTCACCGGGTGAATGGCGTCAGGGTCGCGTTCGAGCAGCTCCTGGACGACCGTGTGCCGCTCGGCGACCCAGGCACCCTCGTAGAGCATGGCGGCGATGTCGAAGAGCGGCCGGAAATCCAGCTCGACGATCCGCGCGCCCGTCTCGGCCAGCGCGGCGAGGCTGGCATGGAACGAGGCCTCCTGCGCCTCGCCCAGGAAGCGCCGCCCGGCGGCATCAGGCACGCCGATCCGCATTGCCGGCGGCGGCGCGCCCAGCGGCGGCATGCTTACGGCACGCGAGAAGGCGTCGGCCGAGTCGAAGCCGGCGGCGACGCCGAGCACTTCCCAGGCGTCGGCGACCGTCAGCGCCAGGATCGAGAGTGTGTCGAGCGTCCGGCAAGCCGGCACCGACCCGCTGGCCGACAGCGCCCCGGGCGTGGGCTTCAGCCCGACGATGTTGTTCAGCGCTGCCGGGACGCGGCCCGATCCGGCGGTATCGGTGCCGAGCGAGAACGGCACGATCCCATGCGCCACCGCGACGGCCGAGCCCGAGGACGAGCCCCCCGGCACGATCGCCGGGTCCAGCGCATTGCGCGGAGCCGGGTAGGGGGTGCGCGTGCCCACGAGCCCGGTCGCGAACTGGTCGAGGTTCGTCTTGCCGACCGGGATGGCGCCGGCCGCCTTCAGGCGCGCCACGACGAAGGCGTCCCGCTCCGCCAGGTAGGCATGGGCCGGGCAGGCGGCCGTGGTCGGCCAACCTGCGACATCGATGTTGTCCTTCACGGCAAAGGGAATGCCCCAGAGCGGCCGGGCGGCGTCGTAGGCGCCCAGCGCCTCGGCTTCGTCCAATGCCGCGTCGAGCCCCGGCAGGTGCAGGAAGATGCCGGGATCGGCCACGGCCCCGATCCGGCGATAGACGTCGCCGATCACCTCGGCCGGCCGCGTGCCGGCCGCATAAGCTGCCCGAAGCGATTCGATGGTGAAGACCCTGTCCGGCATTCTCTCCCTCTCCCGCCTGCCTGTCCCGTCGGCGGCTTCGCCGCTGACCGCTTTCAGCGTACGCCGGTCTTTGCCGCAAGCAGAGACCATGCCGCGCGTCAGGCCTCGCGTGGAGAAATGGGGATCAGCTACCCTCAGCGGCCACGGAGACACCCTCTGGCGTGACATCACCCCCCGTCAGTTCCAGGTCCTGCGCGTCGAGCAGAACAGCCCCTTGAGGGCTGCCACTCCCCGAAACCTGCCGCTCACCTGGTGCCTGGGCGTCACCCTGCTCATGAGTGGGGTTCTTGTGCTGCGGGGCGCCGCCGCCGTAGGACGAAGCGGACTGCGGCGCCTCGCTGCGGTCCGGCGCGATCGCTTTTCGCCGCCGCAAGACGACGAGCCGGCCACGAGGGACCGGCCGCAACGGAGGGAACAATGAAGATAACTCTCGCCACGCTGATGGTGGGCGGCATGCTGCCGCTCGTCGCGGTCGGCTCCGCCTCGGCGCAGGACTATCCCGTCAAGGATGTGCGTGTGGTCGTGCCCTGGGGCGCAGGCGGCGGCACCGACGCCATCACGCGCAAGATCACGACGCTCGCCGAGGAGGAACTCGGGGGCACAATCTACGTCGAGAACGTCGAAGGCGGGGCCAGCGCCACCGGCGTGATGGAGGTGATGAACGCGAAGCCGGACGGCTATACCGTCGGCGCCCTTACCTACGACAGCGTCGTCACGGTGCCGCGCCAGGGCATCCTCGAGAGCTACTCGATGGACAAGCTCGACCCGATCGCCCGCATCACCTCCGAGCCCGACGCGGTGATCGTCGGCAAGAATGCCCCTTTCCAGACCTTCGACGACATGATCAAGGCCGCGAAGGAGCGGCCGGGCGAGGTGCGCGTCGGCATTCAGAACGTCGGCTCGCGGACCCACCTCGCAATGCTGCGCCTGCAGGAGCTGACCGATACCGAGTTCGACCTCATCGCCTATCCGGGCGGCGCGGCGCCGCAGAAGGAGGCGCTCCTGTCGGGCGAGGTCGATGTCGTCGTGACCAGTCTCGGCGACTTCGCGCCGCTCATCCAGTCGGGCGAGGCGAAGGGGGTCATCGAGTTTTCCGAGGCGCGGAACCCGACCTATTCGGATGTTCCGACGACCAAGGAGGCGGGGCTCGACCTGCAGATCGGCAGCTTCATCCTGCTCGCTGTCCCGGCCGGAACGCCGGAGAACGCGAAAACCGCGCTCACCGACGCCTACAAGGCGGCGTACGAGAGCGACGAGTTCCAGAGCTGGGTCTCCGACATCGGCGTGACGCCGAGCTGGATCGCGGGCGCGGAGGCGGACAGCTGGGTCAAGGCGACACAGGCCGAGCTATTCGAGCTGATGGACCAGATGGAAGGGAAGTAGCCCCGTCCAGGGGCTCACCCGGACGCCGGCGCGGGCGGGGGCAAGCGGGCGGGGCGGCATTGCCGGATTGGGCGGATGCCGCCACCGCTCGGTCGGTCCCGCCGCCTCTGGCGAAGTGAATGATGCGGGGAGCCTCACCCGCGCGTCGGACTGCCGGCGCCCGCGTGCCGACGCCGGCGCCGTCTCCCAACCCGTTTCGCCAGGTGCTGGCCATGTCCGTGCTGTTGCGCCTCTTCGTCCCCCTCTGCCTCGCCGCGTTCGGCGTCGTCTACTTCCTGCAGGCAGGCGCGATCCGCTCGCTCTACAGCCAGGGGCCCGTCGGGCCGGGGGACGTTCCCAAATGGTACGCCGTGGCGCTCGGGATCGCCCTTGCGGCCGCGGTGGCAGGCGACTTGCGCCGCAAGCGCACCGAGCCCGCGACCGTCGACCGGGGCGGCCTCCTGTCCGCCGCGCTGGTGATCGCGGCATCGGCGGTTTACGTCGCGCTGTTCCGCCCTTTTGGCTACCTCCTGGCCACCGCCGTCTACGCGGTCATCCTCCTTGCCGTCTTCTCGCGCCTCAAGATGGGCGTGCTCGCCACGGTCCTGCAGACGGTCGCGCTCGTCGCCGCAGTCTACATCCTGTTCGAGGTGGCGTTTGACGTGCGCCTGCCGAACGGGACCGTCTTCGAGAGCCTTCTGTCGCCTACCAGCCCCGCGCCGAAGGAGAGCGGCCGATGAGCTCTTTCGCAGACGTCCTTGCCGGCGGCGCGGGGCTCCTCCAGCCCACCGTCCTCGGCTTCATGGTGCTCGGGTTCTTGATCGGCACCTTCTTCGGCGCCGTGCCGGGGCTGACGGCGGTGCTCGCCATCGCGCTGCTTCTGCCGTTCACCTACAGCCTCGATCCGGTCGAGGCGCTCGTCATGTGCGCCTCGATCTTCATGGCCGGAATGTACGCAGGGTCGATCACGGCGACGACCATCAACATTCCGGGTGCGCCCTCCTCCGTGATGACCGCGATCGAGGGCTATCGCTTGATGCAAATGGGCCATGGCGCGAACGCTCTGGGCCACGCAGCGCTCGCCTCGATGATCGGTGGCTCCGTCGGCGCGGTGCTGCTCCTCGTCTCGATGCCGATCACCGCCGAGCTTGCCCTCCTCATCAAGACGCCCGGCAAGTTCTCGCTCATCCTCTTCGCGCTCATCGTGATCGTCGTCGCCCAGCGCGGTCAGGTCGCTAAGGGCGCGGTGGCCGCGGTCCTCGGCATGATGATCGCCACGGTCGGCATCGACGTCATGCAACCGGTGCCGCGGTTTGCCTTCGGTACCGAGACGCTGGTGGAGGGGATCAACCTGATGGCCCTCATCATCGGCACCTTCGCGATCAGCGAGATCATGATCCAGGCGTCGACGCGCGAGGATCCGGCGGTTGCGGCCGCGGCGAGCGCCGCGGCGCGAACGCTGCGCCGGCGCGATTTCGTCCCCTCCTGGCGCGAGGTCCGCAGCATCGGCTTGCTCACCTATGTAAAGAGCGCTCTCATCGGCTACGGGGTAGGAGTGCTGCCGGGCGCCGGGGGCTCGATGGCCGCCTTCGTCTCCTACGCCGAGGCGATGCGGGTTTCGCGCCGCGCGGATGAGTTCGGCAAGGGCTCGCGCGAGGGCATCGCCGCGGCGGAGTGCGCGAACAACTCGATGTGCGGCGGCGCGTTCGTGCCCATGCTGATGTTCGGCATCCCGGGCGATCCGACCACCGCCGTGGTGCTCGGCGTCCTTGTCATCAACGGGCTGCAGCCGGGGCCGCAGCTCCTTGCCAACCAGGCCGACCTGATCGGCCCGATGATCGGCTCCTTGTTCCTGAGCGCGCTGATCCTGATCCCGCTGTCGTTGTACCTGTTCGGCCCCTTCTTCATCCGCATCGTCTCGATCAGCCGTGCCCCGCTCTACACGGCGATCGCGCTGGTCGCGCTCGTGGGGGCCTATGTCGCAACCACCTCGATCGTACAGATGGTGCTGACGCTCGTCTTCGGCGTGCTCGCCTACGTGCTTCGGCTGGCGGGTTACCCCACCGTGACGCTGCTCCTCGGCTTCATCCTGGGGCCGAGCCTCGAGGAGTATCTGCGCCGCTCGCTCGCTCTCAGCAAGGGCGACCCGACGGTGTTTCTGACGAGCCCCGACAGCCTCGTCTTCCTGGTGCTGACGGCGGTGTTCGTGGCGATGCTGTCGTGGCCTCGGCACGCCGCCGGAACGGAGACAGACGGGGACGACAGAACGTGAAGGGAGACGTCGAGTAGGGCAGGTGGATGACCTGCTGCAATGCCGAGAGGCCGCGCTCGGCTCTCGCGGACGGACACCCCTGGAAGCCCATGCGGGCGAGGATGGCATGGAACTGGCGGCGTAACGCAGACAGCACCAGGCGTAGCAGGGCCGACATACCGTTTGAGGGAAGGGGACACCTACAGGCCCCGTCAGCCCTTTTCGGCCGCCTTCGCCGCGTCCCACAGCGCGTCCATTTCGGCGAGCGTGGCCTGGTCCGGGCCGCGGTCCTGGGCGGCCAGCGCCGCCTCGATGGCGCGGAAGCGGCGGTCGAACTTGGCGTTGGCGCGGCGCAGCGCCGCTTCGGGGTCGACCTTCAGGTGCCGCGCCAGATTGGCCATCACGAAGAGCAGGTCGCCATACTCCTCCTCCGTCCGGTCCTGGTCGGCGCGGGCGATCTCGGCGGTCAGCTCGGCGGCCTCCTCGGTCAGCTTGGCGAGGACGTCGGTCGGGTCGGTCCAGTCGAAGCCGACGCGGGCGGCGCGCTTGGTGAGCGCGGCGGCGCGCGTCAGGGCCGAGAGCGTCACGGGCACGCCGTCGAGCACGCTGGCGCGCGTCTCGCCGCGCTCGGCCCGCTCGGCGGCCTTGATACCCTCCCAGTCGACCTCGGCCGGGTCGGTCAGGGGCGCGCCGGGCCGCGCCCCGAAGACGTGCGGGTGCCGCCGGACCATCTTGTCCGAGATCGCCCGGACGACATCGTCGAAGCCGAACGCGCCCGTCTCCTCGGCCATCTGCGCGTGGTAGACGACCTGGAGTAGAAGGTCGCCAAGCTCGCCGGCGAGCTCGTCCATCGCGCCGCGCTCGATCGCGTCGGCCACCTCGCAGGCCTCCTCGATGGTGTAGGGCGCGATGGTGCGGAAGCTCTGTTCTCGGTCCCAGGGGCAGCCATCGGGCGCGCGCAAGCGGCGCATGATGTCGAGCAGCCGCTCGATCCCGGCGGCGCGGTCGTGCACCAGGCGGTCCGACGCCGCGCGAGGCGGATGGGGCCCGTCGCTCACTGGACGATCTCGCCGCGCTCGCTGGCGGGCACGCCGAGCGCGCCGAGCAGCGTCCACATGCCGACCTTGCCGAGATTGTACCACCAGGCCAGAGCCTCGCGGCCGATCGTCTGGGCGACATCCTCCCAGCCCTCGCGCTCCAGGCCCGAGGCGGCGACGAGCCCGATCTCCGGCCGGCCGAAATAGGCGGCGAGCAGCTCGGCCCGCAGCAGGTGGGCGTGGTCGGTGACGAGCGCCAGCCGCTGCCAGCCGTGCTGCTCGGCCAGCGGAAAGGAGAAGAGCAGGTTCTGCAGCGTCGAGCCCGAGCGGCCCTCGACCAGCACCGCATCGGGCGGCGCGCCGAGCGTCAGCGCGTAGTCGCGCATGAGCTCGGCCGAGCTCGGGCCCTGCGGATCGGAGGAGCCGCCCGACATGATCAGCTGCCGCGCCTTGCCTTCGCGCAGCAGCGCGACGCCGGCCGCCACGCGCCTTCGGCTGGAAAAGGCCGCCAGCAGGTCGGGGTCGATGCCGGCGCCGAGCACGATGGCGGCGTCGACCGGCTGCTCCAGCGAGCGGCCTTGCCCATGCAGGTGCTGCATCCAGGCCGCCGCCGCCACGACGGCGAACGCCGTCGCGGCCCAGAGGGCGAGCCCGGCGAGGCAAAGGCGCCAGAGCCAACGTGCCGGGCGGGCGATGCCGGCTGGGCGGGCCGCCTCGCCTCCGGTCACCGGAGCGCTGGCGCCCTCCGGCGCCTCACCCCTTGATGAAGGCCAGTATGTCAGGATTGATCACCTCGGGATGCGTCGTGCACATGCCGTGCGGATAGCCCTGATAGACCTTGAGCGTGCCGTTCGGCAGCAGCTTGGCCGACAGGCGCGCCGAGTCGTCGATCGGCACGATCTGGTCGTCGTCGCCGTGCATGACCAAGGTCGGGACGTTGATGGACTTCAGGTCCTCGGTGAAGTCGGTCTCGGAGAACGCCTTGATGCCGTCGTAATGCGCCTTGGCGCCGCCCATCATGCCCTGGCGCCACCAGTTCTGGATCACGCCCGGCAGGGCGGTCGCGCCCGGGCGATTGTAGCCGTAGAAAGGGCCGCTCGGCAGGTCGAGGTAGAACTGGGCGCGGTTGGCGGCGAGTTGCTGGCGCAGCCCGTCGAAGACCTCGATCGGCAGGCCGTCGGGGTTGGCGGGCGTCTTGAGCATGATCGGCGGCACGGCGCCGATGATGGCCAGCTTGGCGACGCGCCCCCTGGCGTGGCGGGCGACATAGCGGGTCGCCTCGCCGCCGCCGGTGGAGTGGCCGATATGGACGGCGTCCTTCAGGCCGAGATGGGTCACGAGCTCGGCCAAGTCCGAGGCGTAGTGGTCCATGTCGTGGCCGTCGGCGACCTGCGACGAGCGGCCGTGGCCGCGGCGATCGTGCGCGATGACGCGATAGCCCCGGACCAGGAAGTAGAGCATCTGCGCGTCCCAGTCGTCGCCGCTGAGCGGCCAGCCGTGATGGAACACGATCGGCTGCCCCGATCCCCAGTCCTTGTAGAAGATCTGCGTGCCGTCATTGGTCGTGATGAAGGGCATGGCGTTCGCTGCTTCCAAAAAATGTCGCCGGTGTCCGTGCGCCGCGCTTAGGAGCCGCGTCGGCTCGCCGACTACCTATACTCTCAGGTTACTCCCACTCGATGGTGCCGGGGGGCTTGGAGGTGACGTCGTAGACGACGCGGTTGATGCCGCGAACCTCGTTGATGATCCGTGTCGCGGTCCGGCCGAGGAAATCGTGCCCGAAGGGATAGTAGTCGGCCGTCATGCCGTCGACCGAGGTGACGGCGCGAAGCGCGCAGACGAAGTCGTAGGTGCGCGCATCGCCCATGACGCCCACGGTCTGCACAGGCAGCAGCACGGCGAAGGCCTGCCAGATCGCGTCGTAGAGCCCGGCCTTGCGGATCTCATCGAGATAGATGACGTCGGCCGCGCGCAGGATCTCGAGCTTGGTCCGCGTCACCTCGCCCGGGCAGCGGATGGCGAGGCCCGGGCCGGGAAACGGGTGGCGGCCGATGAAGGCCTCGGGCAGGCCGAGCTCGCGGCCGAGCGCGCGGACCTCGTCCTTGAAGAGCTCGCGCAGAGGCTCGACCAGGGCCATGTTCATGCGCGCAGGCAGGCCGCCGACATTGTGGTGCGACTTGATGGTGACCGACGGGCCGCCGGAGAACGAGACCGATTCGATGACGTCGGGGTAGAGCGTGCCCTGGGCGAGGAAGCGGGCGCCGCCGGCCTCGCGCGCATGGTGCTCGAAGACGTCGATGAAGAGGCGGCCGATGGTCTTGCGCTTGGCCTCGGGGTCAGTGACGCCCGCCAGCGCGCCCAGGAAACGCCCGGTCTCGTCGGCGGCGATCAGCGGGATGTTGTAGTGGTCGCGGAAGAGGCCGGTGACCTGCTCGGCCTCGCCGGCGCGCATCAGGCCGGTGTCGACGAAGACGCAGGTCAGCTGCTCGCCTATGGCCTCGTGGATGAGCACGGCGGCGACGGAGGAGTCGACCCCGCCCGACAGGCCGCAGATGACGCGTTCCGAGCCCACCTGCGCCCGGATCGCCGCGATCGCCTGGTCCTTATAGGCGGTCATGGTCCAGTCGCCGGAGAAGCCGGCGATCCGGTGCGTGAAGTTGCGCAGGATTTCGGCGCCGCGCGGGGTGTGCACGACCTCGGGGTGGAACATCAGCCCGTAGAAACGCCGCGCCGGGTCGGCGATGATGGCATAGGGCGCGTTCGGCGAGGTGCCCTGCACCTCGAAGCCCTGCGGCAGGCGGGTGACGCGGTCGCCATGGCTCATCCAGACCTCGGCCTCGCCGCCGGCGGGCGCGACGCTGTGGAAGAGCTCGGAATCGACGTCGAGCCGGATTTGGGCGCGGCCGAACTCGCGATGGTGCCCGCCCTCGGCGCGGCCGCCGAGCTGGTGCACCATCACCATCTGGCCATAGCAGATGCCGAGCACCGGCACGCCGGCCGAGAAGACGGCGTCGGCGGCGCGGGGGCTGCCTTCGTCCTCGACGCTGGCGGGGCCGCCCGAGAGGATGATCGCGCGGGGCCTGAGGCGATCGACCAGCGCGGCGTCGACCCGGTCGAAGGGATGGATCTCGCAATAGACGCGGTTCTCGCGCAGCCGGCGTGCGATCAGCTGCGTCACCTGGCTGCCGAAATCGACGATCAGGCAGAGTTCGTGGGCTGAGCTCAAGGCCGCGTCCTGCGGTGGAGGTTCTCGATCCGCCCGTCTAGCGCAGTTTCGCTGCGAAGAACACGCTGGAACCGACGCTCAGCTCAGGTGCTCTGACAGGAACCGCAGCGCCAGGGTCAGGCCGTCGGGGGCGATGCCGTGGCCGACGCCGCGGCTGATATGGCTCTGCACCTCGAAGCCGGCGGCGCGCAGCGCCGTCTCGGCGGCCGAGAGCTCGGCGACGGGGATCATCTGGTCCTGGTCGCCATGCACCAGCAGGACGGGCGGCCTGACCTTGGCGGCGGTCGCGAGGTCGTCATTCGCGACCAGTCGGCCGGAGAAGCCGACGACGCAGGCGAGCTCCGCGTCGCGGCGGGGGGCCACGTAGAGGCTCATCATCGTGCCCTGGCTGAAGCCGACCAGCGCCGTGCGTGCCGGCGTGACGCCCTCCTCCTCGATCGACTGTGTGATGTAGCTGTCGAGCAGGCCGACCGAGCTGCGGAACGAGCTGTCGCGCTCGGCCTCGCTCGAGCCGTCGAGCCAGGGGATGGGGAACCACTGGTAGCCCATCGGATTGACGCGGCTGCGCTCGGGCGCGTTGGGGGCGCGGAAGGCGGTGTCCGGCAGATGCTCGGACAGCGGCCCCGCCAGGCCGAAGAGGTCGTTGCCGTCGGCGCCATAGCCGTGCAGCAGGATCACCAGCGACCGGGTCTGCCCGGACCGTGCCGCCGCCCGCGGTCCGCTCAGCGTGCTCGTGCTCATGGGGGGCCTACTCCGAGATGCCTTCGCGCTGCTTCGCGGCCCGGTAATAGGCCCACAGGATGCGCGCCGCAACCGCGCGCCAGGGCGACCAGGGCTCGGCCAGCAGGCGCAGCGCCTTGTCGCCGGGGCGGGCGGGCAGGTCGAAAAGGATGCGCGTCGATTCCTGCAGCGCCAGGTCGCCCGCCGCCAGCACGTCGGCCCGCCCGACCGAGAACATCAGGTAGATCTCGGCCGTCCAGATTCCGATGCCCTTGACCGAGGTCAGGGCCACGATGGCCTCCGGCTCGGGCAGATCGACCAAGGCGGGGTAGTCGATGCCCGCCTCGGCGAGTGCCCGCGCGTAGCGGATCTTCTGGCCGGAGAGCCCGCAGGCCCGGAGGCCCGCGTCGTCGAGCGCCAGCAGCCGGTCGGGCAGGGTGGCGCCCGCCGCCTCGAGCCGGTTCCAGACGGCGTCGGCCGAGGCTACCGAGAGCTGTTGCGAGCAGATGGTGCGGAGCAGCGCCGCGTAGCCGCCCTCGCGCCTGCGCAGCGGCAGCGGGCCGACGATCTCGAGCGCGTGCGCGAAACGAGGTTCGCGGCCTGCGAGCCAGGCCGCGCCCTCGGTGAGATCGTGCTCGGTTTCGATGATACGGCCGGACATTCGGCGCTTCTTGGCGGCGCCGGATGTCCCCGTCAATGAGGGGTCAACGGCTCAGTTCTTGAACGGCGCGAGCCCGTAATGCTCGACGAGCCGCTGCAGAGCAAGCTTCAGCACGACCTTGCCCGAGCGGGCCGACCAGCCGAGCCGGCGCTCGCAGCCCTCGAGGCCCTCAAGAAAGCAGCAGGTGCGCAATGCCACGTCGGACAAGCCGGGGCCGAGCACGGCCAGCGCCCGGGTGACGCGCTCGCGCGCCAGAGACGGGCCCTCGGCCGGGCCGGACGGGCGCGGCGAGCCGGACAGCCGGTCTCCCGGCGTCAGGAACTTGCGCCAGTCCTGCGCCACCGAGGGGCCGATCTGCGCGGCCTCGAAGTCCGAGCGCAACTTCTCGGCGGCGTCGACCTCCTCGGGCGTCAGGAAGGGGTGGCCGTCCGGGCCCTTGCGCCGGGCGAGCCAGCCGATCGGGCTCTCGCCGATGTTGACGGACAGGGCCTCGGGCTCGCCCGTCAGCGCGTCGGCGAAAAGCCGCTCGCCCATCTCGCGGTGCTGGGCCAGGAAGGGCGTCGAGGCCTCGGCGAGGCCCGCCGGGCGGCGCGTCTCCTGCTCCTCGAGCAGCGCGCGCTTGAGATGGGCGCGGCCCGCCTCGGTGATGCGGTAGCGCACCGAGGAGGTCCCCCGCGAGACGACGCGGATCCAGTCCTCGCGCAGGAACTCGACCGCGATCGCGACCGGCAGCAGCGCGATCGGGCGCCGGTGCCCGTTGGCGGCGCAGAAGATACCGGCCTTCTCGGCGCCCGGCGCGATGATCAGGAAGGCGCCGGGCTCGGACAGGCGCCGCAGGAAGCGCTTGGCCGCGCGGCGCAGCTCGTCGGCGGAGATCGGCGCGGCAGGCCGCTCGGCGGGGGCGCGGTCGCCCGTCGGGGTCGGGACGTCCTCGCGGTGCTGCATGGTCTCGATCTCGGTCACGATGCGGTCGAAGAGGGGGTCGTCGCGGCGACTCTCGACCCGCTGGACGGCGCGGGTCACCGTCGAGGGGTGCGAGCCGGAGGCCTCGGCGAGTTTCCGGATGCCCGCGCCGAAGGCGGTGTGCGCCAGATAGAGGGCTGCATCCCTGACAGGTCCCTTGTCGCCGGCCGTCGGCATCATGCCACGCACCTTGGCCGTGCAGCTAGCGAGTATATCCTGTGTGTTGTCCACGTGGTACGCCCTGCTTATGAAGAGTTTGAGCGAAATTCTCATTAGAGTTAAATCTTGAATGGTTAGTTAATAGGGGATAACTGAAATTCTCAAATCAAACCAAAGCATTAATAGAAGATAACTTATCCACAGGCAAGCGCGCGATCCGCGTGACTGTCGCGCAACGGTTGTGCAGCTTGAGCATCATTGCCGCCGGGTTCAACGGAGGGAGCAATGACCAACAGCGACCTGATCGTGACGATCTTTCCACTGAATCGGCCGCGTATCCTGGCCGACACGGCACAGATCGGCGCGCGCCGCTATCGCCGCGGCCGCGACCTGCCGAGCGCTGTGCCGGGTCTGCTGGCGGGGGCCGCCGACGCGATCCTGCCGCGGCTGGCCGACGAGGAGCGCCGCTGCGAGGAGGCGCGCCGCTGCCGCAGCGCCGCCTACCGGCCCGGACAGCACGTCCAGATCCTCTCGGCCCTGCTGGCCGAGGCGGGCGCCACTCAGGCCGCCACCCTGGCGGCCAATCAGGCGAAAGCGTCGGGTTCGGAGGCCTTGCGCTCGGCGATATAGGCCTGCAGCGCCTCGTCGACGCCGGGGTCGATCGGCGGGGCCTGGTATTCGGCCAGCATGCGCTCGGCGCGCAGATGGGCCAGGTGGGCGCTGTCGCGCCCGCCCTCGTCGGCCCAGGCCTCGAACGGCTTGTAGTCGAGCACCGAGGACCGCCAGAAGGCGGACTTGAAGTTGGCCTGGGTGTGGGCGCAGCCGAGATAGTGCCCGCCCGGGCCGACCTCGCGGATCGCGTCCATCGCCTGCGCGTCCTCCGACACGTCGACGCCCTCGGCGATCGAATGGAGGACGCCCAGCTGGTCGGCGTCGAGCACGAACTTCTCGATCGACGAGACCAGCCCGCCCTCGAGCCAGCCGCAGGAGTGCAGCATGAAGTTGACGCCGCCGAGCAGCGCGGCGTTCAGCGTGTTCGAGGTCTCGTAGGCCGCCTGGGCGTCCGGCAGCTTGGAGCCGCAGAGCCCGCCGCCCGACCGGAAGGGCAGGTTCAGCCGCCGCGCGAGCTGGCCTGCGCCGTAGAGGATCTTCGACGCCTCGGGCGTGCCGAAGGTGGGCGCGCCCGAGTTCATGTCGATCGAGGTGACGAAGGCGCCGAAGATGGCCGGCGCGCCCTTGCGCACGAGCTGGGAGTAGGCGACGCCCGCCAGCACCTCGGCCAGCACCTGGGTCAGCGTGCCCGCGACCGACACGGGCGCCATGGCGCCGCCGACGATGAAGGGCGAGACGATCGCCGCCTGGTTCGCCGCCGCATAGACCTCGAGCGCCCCCATCATGGTGGCGTCGAAGGTCAGCGGCGAGTTGATGTTGACCAGCGAGGTCAGCACCGTGTTCTCGCGCACGAACGCCTCGCCGAACAGGATCTCGCACAGGCGGACCGAGTCCTCGGCGCGTGTGCGCTCGGTGACCGATCCCATGAAGGGTTTGTCCGACCAGCGGATGTGCGCGTAGATCATGTCGAGGTGGCGCTTGTTGACCGGAATGTCCGTCGGCTCGCAGACCGTGCCGCCGGAATGATGCAGCCATTTCGACATGTAGCCGAGCTTCACGAAGCGCTCGAAGTCGGCCATCGTCGCATAGCGCCGGCCGCCCTCGTAGTCGCGCACGAAGGGCGGCCCGTAGACCGGCGCGCAGACCAGCGTCTTGCCGCCGATCTCGACCGAGCGGTCCGGGTTGCGGGCGTGCTGCGTGTACCGGCTCGGCGCCGTGCTGCAGAGCTGGCGGGCGAGGCCGGGCGGGATGTGCACCCGCTCGTCCCTGATCTCGGCGCCGGCGTCGCGCCAGAGATCGAGCGCATGCGGGTTCTCGATGAAGTTGACGCCGATCTCCCACAGCACCGTCTCGGCGTTCGCCTCGATGATCGAGAGCGCTTCCTCGTCGAGGATCTCGAAGTTCGGGATGCGCCGCTCGATATAGCGCGCCGCCTCGTGCCGCGGGGCCGTGCGTTCGGCCCGCCGTGCCGCGCCCCCGCCGCCGCTCCGGCCGCGCCGCGATGCTCGCTCGATCCGATCGTCTTCCATCGTCGCCTTGTCCCTGTGGTGTGCCCTTTTCCTAGCGGAAAGCCGAAACGCACGGTCAACGTTTCCGCCGAAAGAGACCGCGAATCCGACATCCCGGCAGGACGGTCAGCGTTCACCGGCCCCCTTCCCGGCAATTGACCCACATCAAGGCCCGACGGCGCGGCGGAATGCGATGGGGACGCATGATCCCGACAAACCCATCCGAGCGCCCTCTTCGCATGGTCAGCGAGCGCGATGCCCACTGACCTCGCCTCGGCATCGGACTGGACCGAGCGCTTTCCGGGCCTGGCAGCGCTCGACCCGGCGCTCAGGGGCGAACTCGTCGCGCGCAGCCGCGTGCTGCGCGTGCCCGCGGGCACGGTGATCTTCGGTCCCGGCAAGGCGCCGGAGAACCTGCTCCTGCTGATCGAGGGCACGGTGCGGGTGCAGGAGGTGGGCGAGGGCGGCCGCGAGATCGTGCTCTACCGCGTCCATGCCGGCGAGAGCTGCGTGCTGACCACGGCCTGCCTGCTGGCCTATGAGGACTACACGGCCGAGGGCATCGCCGAGATCGGAGCTGGTGGCCGTGGCGATCCCGCGCGCCGTCTTCGACGGGCTGATCGCCCGGTCGGCCGAGTTCAGGCGCTTTGTCTTCACCGCCTATGCCCGGCGGATCACCGACCTCTTCGTCGTGATCCAGGAGGTCGCGTTCGGCCGCGTCGACCTGCGGCTGGCGCAAAAGCTGCTGGAGCTGGCCGGCCCTGGCGATCTCGTCGCCCGCACGCACCAGGCTCTGGCGAACGAGATCGGAACGGCGCGCGAGGTCGTCTCGCGCCAGCTGCACGAGTTCCAGCGGCGCGGCTGGGTGACGGCGGGCCGCGGCGAGATCCGGCTGACCGACCGCGCCGCCCTCCAGGCCTTTTTTCAAGGTGCGTGACCAAGTCACCGACGAGGGCGCCCCGAATCGGTCATGTTGGCCCGCGACAAGCCACGGAGGAGGAGCGGAGATGCAGACGAATATGGGAACGGTGGATCGGGCGATTCGCGCACTCGTCGGCCTTGTGCTGATCGCGCTGGCCTTCGCCGGCGCGCTGCCCTGGTGGGTCGGATTGATCGGCCTGATCCCGCTCGGCACCGCCGCGCTGGCGTCCTGCCCGGCCTACACGATGCTCGGCATCCGGACCTGCCGGGCCCCGACGCGCCCGTGATCGGCGCCCGTGATCGGCGCCCGTGGCCGGACTTCACGCGACACGCGGCCGTGAGCCGCTGCGGCGGTGAAGAACTCGCCGTCGCGCCCCTACCCGCTGCGATAGGGACATGATGACAGAGACTGCATTCACACCCTGGCGTCGCTCGGCGGCGGGCTGCTGATCGGCGCCGCGGCCGTGCTGCTGATGCTGCTGCATGGCCGCGTCATGGGGGCGACCGGCATCCTCTCGGGCGCGATCTGGCCCGCTGGAGGCTCGGGCGGCGGCCCGCGCGGCTGGCGCGTGGCGTTCCTGGCGGGGGCCGTCTCGGCGCCGGCGCTGTGGCTGGCCGCGACGGGGGCCTGGCCGGATATCACCGTCCCGGTTGGCTTCCCGGCGCTGATCCTCGGCGGTTTGCTCGTCGGCGTCGGCGTGACGCTGGCGAACGGCTGCACCTCGGGGCACGGCGTCTGCGGCATGGCGCGCGGCTCGCGCCGGTCGATCGCGGCGACGCTGACCTTCATGGCCACGGCGCTCGTGACCGTCTTCCTGATCCGGCACGGGGGCCTCTGATGCGTGCGGTCCTCGCCTTTCCGATCGGGGTCGTCTTCGGCATCGGCATCGTGCTCGCCGGCATGGCGAACCCGGCCAAGGTGCTGAACTTCTTCGACCTGGCCGGCAGCTGGGACCCGAGCCTCGCCTTCGTCATGGGCGGCGCGCTCGCCGTCACGGCGCTGGGATATCGGCTGGTCCTCGGCCGGCCGAAGCCGGTGCTCGAGGCGGAGTTCCAGCTGCCGAAGGCCAGCCGGATCGATCCCCGCCTGATCGCCGGGGCCGCCATCTTCGGCATCGGCTGGGGCATCGCCGGCTTCTGCCCGGGCGGCGCCATCCCGGCGCTCGGCACGGGGCTGACCCCTGTTATCGTCTTCGTCCTCGCGCTGATCGCCGGCATTGCCGGCACGCGGGCGGCGCTCGACATCTTCGCCCGCCAGTCCCCGCCGGCCGGGGCGCAACCATCCAAGGGGCAACTACAAGGAGGAAAGCCATGAACGACTACGCCGCCAACATTGCCGCGAAGCCGTACCCCGTCGACCTCTCGGTTAAGCCCGAGGTGACGGGCTTCTTCGACCCGCAGACGAACACGATCAGCTATGTCGTCAAGGATCCGACGTCCGCGGCCTGCGCGATCGTCGACAGCGTCATGGACATCGACTATGCGGCCGGCCGCATCAGCTTCGAGCATGCCGACGAGATCATCGACTTCGTCCGCAAGAACGGGCTGACGGTCGAGTGGCTGATCGAGACGCATGTGCACGCCGACCACCTGTCGGCGGCGCCGTACATCCAAGGCAAGCTCGGCGGCAAGCTGGGCATCGGCAAGAACATCACGGTCGTGCAGGACACTTTCGGCAAGGTCTTCAACGAGGGGACCGAATTCCGCCGCGACGGCAGCCAGTTCGACCGGCTGTTCGACGAGGGCGACAGCTACGCGATCGGCTCGATGACGGCGTTCGCCATCCACACGCCCGGGCACACGCCGGCCTGCATGACGCATGTGATCGGCGACGCGGCGTTTGTCGGCGACACGCTCTTCATGCCGGATGGCGGCAGCGCGCGGGCCGATTTTCCGGGCGGTGATGCGGGCGTGCTCTACAATTCCATCCAGAAGGTGCTGGCGCTGCCGGACGAGATGCGCCTCTTTATGTGCCACGACTATGCGCCGGGCGGCCGCGAAATCCGCTGGGAGACGACCGTGGGCGAGGAGAAGCGCAACAACATCCATGTGGGCGAGGGCCGCGGCAAGGACGAGTTCGTCAGGATGCGCACCGAGCGCGACGCGACGCTGGGGATGCCCAAGCTGATCATCCCGTCGTTGCAAGTGAACATGCGCGCGGGCCAGATGCCGCCGGCCGACAAGGACAGGCGGACCTTCCTCAAAGTCCCCGTCAACACGCTCTGAGGGCATGAGCATGGACATCAAGCGGCTCACACCGGAGCTTTCGGTCACCCCGCAAATCGCGCCGGCGGATGTCGGCGCCATCGCCGAGGCGGGGTTCCGAGCGATCATCTGCAACCGTCCCGACGGCGAGGGCGCGGATCAGGCGACCGTCGAGGAGATCGAGGTGGCGGCCAAGCCGCTCGGCCTGGCCGTGCGCTACCTGCCCGTCAACACGGGCATGGTGACCGACGAGGCGGCCGAGTTCTTCGACGCCGCCATGCGCGAGCTGCCGAACCCCGTGCTGGCCTATTGCCGCTCGGGCACGCGCTCGGTGACGCTGTGGGCGCTGTCGCAGGGCGCGCAGCGGCCGCTGCCCGAGATCCTCGAGACGGCCAAGGCCGCGGGCTACGACATGAGCGGCGTCGTCCGGCGCATCGCCAGCGGCGGGCGCACGCCGACGGCGCAGGCGGATGCGCGCTACGAGGTGGTGATCGTCGGTGGCGGCGCCGCCGGGATCGCCGTCGCCTCGAGCCTTCGCGCGCGTGACCCGGGCCTCGAGATCGCCATCATCGACCCGGCCGACATCCACTATTACCAACCGGGCTGGACCATGGTCGGCGCCGGTATCTTCGATGCCGCGGTGACGGCGCGGACGATGGCGTCGCTGATCCCGCGCCGGCGTCCACTGGATCAAGTCGGCCGTCGCGGCCTTCGAGCCCAAGGACAATTGCGTCATCCTCGATGGCTGCCGGGTGGTGGAGTACGGTCGGCTGGTCGTCTGCCCGGGGCTGAAGCTCGACTGGCAGAAGGTCGACGGGTTGGTCGACACGCTCGGCCGCAACGGCGTGACCTCGAACTATCGCTACGACCTCGCCCCCTATACCTGGGAGCTTGTGCGGAACTTCCGCGGCGGGCGGGCCGTCTTCACGCCAGCCGCCGATGCCGATCAAATGCGCCGGCGCGCCGCAGAAGGTGATGTACCTCTCGGCCGACCATTGGCGGCGAGCGGGCGTGCTCAAGGACGCCGAGATCGATTTCTGCAATGCCGGGCCGGTGCTGTTCGGGGTCAAGGAGTACGTGCCGGCGCTGATGGAGTATGTCGAGCGCTATGGTGCGCGGCTGAACTTCCACCACAACCTCGTCCGCGTCGACGGGCCGACCCGCAAGGCGTGGTTCGAGGTCAAGAAGCCGGACGCCGCGCCGGAGACGGTCGAGGTCGCCTTCGACATGATCCATGTCTGCCCGCCGCAGACGGCGCCGGATTTCGTCCGCGTCTCGCCGCTGGCGGACGCCGCTGGCTGGGTCGACGTCGACCAGTCGACGCTGCGCCACAAGACCTGGCCGAACGTCTGGGCGCTGGGCGACTGCTGCAACGCGCCGAACGCCAAGACGGCGGCGGCGGCGCGCAAGCAGGCGCCGGTGGTGGCCGAGAACCTGGTCGCTGACCTGCGCGGGCAGGGGCAGAACGCGGCCTATGACGGCTATGGTTCGTGCCCGCTGACGGTCGAGCGCGGCAAGATCGTGCTGGCCGAGTTCGGCTACGGCGGCAAGCTGCTGCCGAGCTTCCCGAGCTGGCTGATCGACGGCACGCGCCCGAGCCGCCTCGCCTGGCTGCTGAAGGAGCGCCTGCTGCCGCCCGTCTACTGGAAGGCGATGCTGCGCGGCCGCGAATGGCTGGCCAGGCCCGAGCGCGTCACGGCCAAGCCGGTTGCCGAGCCGGCGGCGGCGACGGCCGAGAAGCCGAAAGCCGCCGCCTGAGGCGGCTGGAATACCGGGCGCCGGTCCGCGGCGCTCCGCCTCCTCTCCCTCACCGGCCATTCCCGATGATCCCCCACCAGCTCTCGCGCTATCTGCCGATCCTCGACTGGGGTCGTGCGCTATGGCCGCGCCACGCTGACCGAGCGACCTCGTCGCGGCGGTGATCGTCACGATCATGCTGATCCCGCAATCGTTGGCCTATGCGCTGCTGGCCGGCCTGCCGCCGGAGGTGGGGCTCTACGCCTCGATCCTGCCGCTCGTCGTCTACGCGCTGTTCGGCACCAGCCGGCGCTGGCGGTGGGGCCGGTGGCGGTGGTCTCGCTGATGACGGCGGCGGCGATCGGCGGCTCGCCGCGCCGGGCTCGGCCGAATGCTCGCGGCGGCGCTGGCGCTGGCCGTGCTCTCGGGCCTCATGCTCCTGGCGCTGGGGGTGCTGCGGCTGGGCTTTGTCGCGAATTTCCTCAGCCATCCGGTGATTTCCGGCTTCATCACGGCCTCGGCGATGATCATCGCGGCGAGCCAGCTCGAAGCACCTGCTGGGCATACCGGCCTCGGGCGACACGCTGCTGGCTCTCGGGCGGTCGCTCGCCGACGGCATCGGCGATGCCAACGCCGCGACGATGGCGGTCGGCATCCCGGCGCTCGCCTTTCTCTACTGGGTGCGCAAGGGACTGCGCGCCCGTGCTGGTCCGTCTCGGCTTGGGCGCGCGGGCCGCCGATCTCGCCGCCAAGGCAGGGCCGATCCTGGCGGTCGCGGCGAGCACGCTCGCCGCCTGGGGCCTCGACCTGCACGCCTTGGGCATCCGGACGGTCGGCGAGGTGCCGCAGGGCCTGCCGCCGCTGTCGCTGCCCGGCGTCGACCTCGAGCTCTGGACCGCGCTCGTCGGCCCGGCGCTGCTGATCTCGATCATCGGCTTCGTCGAATCGGTCTCGGTCGCGCAGACGCTGGCGGCCAAGCGGCGGCAGCGCATCGTGCCGGACCAGGAGCTGATCGGCCTCGGCGCCGCCAATCTGGGTGCCGCCGTCTCGGGCGGCTATCCGGTGACGGGCGGCTTCGCGCGCTCGGTCGTGAACTTCGACGCAGGCGCCGAGACGCCGGCGGCCGGCGCCTTCACGGCGGTCGGGATCGCGATCGCCACGCTGGCGCTGACCCCGGCGCTCTACTTCCTGCCGAATGCGACGCTGGCGGCCACCATCGTCGTCGCCGTCATGTCGCTCGCCGACTTC
Organism: uncultured Alphaproteobacteria bacterium; assembly: GCA_963822985.1. Taxonomy (GTDB): domain Bacteria; phylum Pseudomonadota; class Alphaproteobacteria; order Rhodobacterales; family Rhodobacteraceae; genus Thermohalobaculum. The sequence goes on from CAWGJU010000015.1 coordinate 46,555, forward strand.
TCCATCCTACGGCGCGCCTGGGGGTACTCGAAGGCGGATTTCGCCGCGGTCGCCGCGACGATCGGCATCACGCTCGCGGCCGGGGTCGAGGCGGGCGTCTCGGCCGGCGTCGTCCTGTCGATCCTGCTGCATCTGTGGAAGACATCCCGCCCGCATGTGGCCGAGGTCGGGCTGGTGCCGGGCACCGAGCACTTCCGTAACATCCGGCGGCACCGCGTGCTGACGAGCCCCGGCGTGCTGACGCTGCGCGTCGACGAAAGCCTCTACTTCGCCAATGCCGGCTTCTTGCAGGATCTCGTCATCGACCGCGTCGCGGCGGACCGCTCGATCCGCCATGTCGTGCTGATGTGCTCGGCGGTGAACGAGATCGACCTGAGCGCCCTCGAATCGCTCGAGGCGATCAATGCCAGGGTGCGGGACATGGGCGTGACGCTGCACCTGTCCGAGGTGAAGGGGCCGGTAATGGACCGACTCCGGCGCGGCCACTTCCTGGACGAGCTCTCGGGCCGGGTGTTCCTGTCGCAATACGAGGCGGCGGTGGCGCTCGATCCCGGCCTTTCCGCCCGGTCGGTCGGGACGCCCGGGGCGAGCGGCCCCAAGCCGATCCGGTCGCCCGCGCCAGTCGAAGATGCGGACCGAGCGACTCCGGCCGCCCTCGGCATTGGTCTGCAACCCTGACGAGCGGCCCCGGGCGCCCGCCGGCAGGCCTTGAAGCACCGGCGGCGGCGATGGCGAGCGACGGAAGCGATCTTCTGGGGCGTTGAAGCCCTCGTGACGTACCGCCCAGCCGCGATCACGATGCGTGCCCCACCCGCAAAACGTGGCTTGCGCGACTCTCGCGCGCTTCCCAGAATCCAGGGGCAACGTGCTTGCGGTTCGAGCCGTTGAACAATGTGTGGCCGTCCCCGCAGACGGCCGGCGTGATCGAGGCAATTTTTGTGGAATTCGAGCGGAAAGCGCGCCACCTTCACGCCATGGTTACGTCTTATCGTCCCACTGTGGACGAACGCCGGGAGAAACATACGAAGAGTCCGCCGGTCAAGGCGGCGAAAGGAGATAGAGCAGGAAAAGGGCAAATGGAGATCTTCACCAGGTTTGCGGAAGCTTATGACCGCCTGAAAGTCGACGAACTGAGCCTGCAGGACTACCTGCTGGGCTGTCGCGAGGACCCGATGATGCGGGCGACGGCGGCCGAGCGCATGGTCGCCGCGATCGGCGAGCCGGAAATGATCGACACCAGCCAGGACCAGCGGCTCGGTCGGATCTTTCTCAACCGGACGATCAAGCGCTACAGCGCCTTCAAGGAACTCTACGGCGCCGAGGAGACGATCGAGCGCATCGTCGGCTTCTTCCGGCATGCGAGCCAGGGCCTCGAGGAGCGCAAGCAGATCCTCTACCTTCTGGGGCCGGTCGGCGGCGGCAAGTCGAGCCTCGCCGAGATCCTCAAGCAGCTGATGGAACAGGAGCCGGTCTACATCCTCAAGGCTGGAGATCAGCTCAGCCCCGTCTTCGAATCGCCGCTCGGCCTTTTCGACCGCGAGCGCTTCGGGGAATTGCTCGAGGACAAGTACAACATTCCGCGCCGGCTGCTGACCGGGCTGATGTCGCCCTGGGCGGTCAAGCGGCTGGAGGAGTTCGGCGGCGACATCTCCAAGTTCTCGGTCGTCAAGGCGCATCCCTCCAAGCTGCGCCAGCTTTGCGTCGCCAAGACCGAGCCCGGCGACGAGAACAACCAGGACGTCTCGACGCTGGTCGGCAAGCTCGACATCCGCAAGCTCGAGCACCTGAGCCAGAACGACCCCGACGCCTATTCCTACTCGGGCGGGCTGAACCGCACGACGCAGGGGCTGCTCGAGTTCGTCGAGATGTTCAAGGCGCCGATCAAGGTGCTGCACCCGCTGCTGACGGCGACGCAGGAGGGCTCCTACGCCGGCACCGAAAACATCGGCGCGATGCCCTATCAGGGGATCATCGTCGCGCACTCCAACGAATCGGAATGGCAGCAGTTCAAGACGAACCGGAACAACGAGGCCTTCCTCGACCGGATCAGCGTCGTCAAGGTTCCGTACTGCCTGCGCGCCACCGAGGAGGCCTGTATCTACGAGAAGCTGATGCGCAGCAGCTCGCTCAGCGAGGCGCCCTGCGCGCCCGAAACGCTGCCGATCCTCGCGCGCTTCAGCGTGCTGACGCGGCTGCGCGAGCACGAGAACTCGAACCTCTACTCCAAGCTGCGCGTCTATGACGGCGAGACGCTGAAGCACACCGACCCCAAGGCGCGCTCGCTGCAGGAGTACCGCGACACGGCTGGCGTCGACGAGGGCATGACCGGCATCTCGACCCGGTTCGCCTTCAAGGTGCTGTCCGAGACCTTCAACCACGACACCGAGGAGGTGGCGGCCGATCCCGGTGCACCTGCTCTACGCGCTCGAGCAGGCGATCCGGCGCGAGCAGTTCCCCGAGGAGGTCGAGAGCCGGTACCTGGAGTTCGTGCGCGACCGAGCTGGCGCCGCGCTATGCCGAGTTCATCGGCGAGGAGATCCAGAAGGCCTATCTGGAATCCTACTCGGACTATGGCCAGAACCTGTTCGACCGGTACATCGCCTATGCCGATGCCTGGATCGAGGAACAGGACTACAAGGATCCCGACACCGGCCAGATGTTCGACCGCAAGATCCTGGAGGCCGAGCTCGCCAAGATCGAGCAGCCGGCGGGCATCTCGAACCCCAAGGACTTCCGCAACGAGGTGGTCAAGTTCGTGCTGCGCGCCCGGGCCGAGCACGAGGGCAAGAACCCCGACTGGTTCAAGTACGAGAAGCTGCGCCGCGTCATCGAGAAGCGCATGTTCAGCCAGGTCGAGGACCTGCTGCCGGTGATCAGCTTCGGCGCCAAGCGCGACAAGGAGACCGACGCCAAGCATATGGAGTTCGTCGATCGCATGGCCGAACGGGGCTACACGCCGCGCCAGGTCCGGCGGCTGGTCGAGTGGTACATGCGCGTCAACAAGGCGGGGTGAGTGGTCCAAGGGCATGGTCAACTTCATAGACCGCCGCCTCAACCCGAAGGACAAAAGCCTCGGGAATCGCCGCCGCTTCATCCGCCGGGTCCGCTCCTATGTGAAGCGGGCGGTGGATGAGGCGGTTCGCGAGCGCGGCATCGCCGACGTGGACCGCAGCGAAACGGTCACCGTCCCGACCGACAGCATCCAGGAGCCGCACTTCCACCACTCGTCCGAGGGTGGCAGGCGCGAGCGGGTGCTGCCCGGCAACAAGCAGTTCCGCACCGGCGACCAGATCGCCAAGCCGCCGGGCGGCGCCGGCGGCGGGCGCGGCCGCGAGGGCTCGCCCGATGGCGAGGGCGAGGACGATTTCGTCTTCGTCCTCTCGCGCGACGAGTTCCTCGATATCTTCTTCGAGGACCTCGAACTGCCGGACCTGGTCAAGAAAAGCCTGCAGGAGATCACCGCAGCCATGCCGCGCCGCGCCGGAATCTCGGTCAGCGGCGCGCCCGCCAACCTCAATGTCGGGCGCACCATGCGCAACGCGCTCGGCCGGCGGATCGCGCTGAAACGGCCGAAGCGACCGCCAGGCGGCCGAGCTGCGCGGCGCGCATCTTCGCGCTCGAGGCGGTGCACGACCCCGACGCCGAGCAGCGCGACGAGCTGCTCGCGCTGCGGCGCCGAGCTCGAGGAGATGCTCCGCCGGCAGAAGCTGATCCCCTGGTTGGACCCGCTCGACGTGCGCTACAGCCATTTCGAGCCTCAGCCCGAGCCGAACTCGAACGCGGTGATGTTCTGCCTGATGGACGTCTCGGCCTCGATGGGCCAGCGCGAGAAGGATCTCGCCAAGCGCTTCTTCATCCTGCTGCACCTGTTCCTGCAGCGGCGCTATGACAAGGTCGAGCTCGTCTTCATCCGCCACACGCACCATGCGAGCGAGGTCGACGAGGACACCTTCTTCCACTCCCGCGACACCGGCGGCACCGTCGTCAGCACGGCGCTGACCGAGATGAAGCGCATCCTCGACGACGCGCTATTCGCCGTCGGAGTGGAACATCTACGCCGCCCAGGCCTCGGACGGCGACAACTATTCGGGCGACTCGGCCAAGTGCGCTGGCCTGCTTAACGAGGAGCTGATGAAGTTCTGCCAGTACTTCGCCTATGTCGAGATCATCCGCGAGGAGGAGGCGCGCTTCCTGAAAAGCGACGGCAGCGGCGCCGAGCTCTGGCTCGCCTACCGCGACCGTCGCGCGCGACTGGCCGAACTTCGCCATGAAGCGCATCTCGAAGCCCGCCGACATCTATCCGGTCTTCCGCGAGCTCTTCGCGCGCCGCCAGGCGGAGGCCGCCAATGCCTAAGCGCAAGCGTCCGCAGCTGCTGTTCGAAGGCGCCGACTGGGACTTCGACACGCTGCGCCGGACCTATGACGCGATCGACGGGATCGCCAGGACCGAGCTCGAGCTCGACTTCTACCCCAACCAGGTCGAGATCATCTCGTCCGAGCAGATGCTCGACGCCTATTCCTCGACCGGCATGCCGCTGATGTACCGGCACTGGTCCTTCGGCAAGCACTTCCTCCATCACGAGCGGCTGTACCGCAAGGGCGCTGCGCGGGCTGGCCTACGAGATCGTCATCAACTCCAATCCCTGCATCAGCTATTGCATGGAAGAGAACACCATCGCGCTGCAGGCGCTGGTGATCGCGCATGCCGCCTTCGGCCACAACCACTTCTTCAAGAACAACCATCTGTTCCGGCAGTGGACGGACCCCGAGGGCATCCTCGCCCTATCTCGAATACGCCAAGGGTTTCGTGCAGAAATGCGAGGAGGCGCACGGCCACGCCGAGGTCGAGCGGCTGCTCGACTCGGCGCATGCGCTGATGCCGACCAGCGTCTTCCGCCACCGCCGCCCGCCCGAGCCGTCCTTGCGCGAGGAGCGCGAGCGCGACCGCAAGCGGATCGAGGAGGAGGAGCGCGCGGTCCATTACCTGTGGGACGCGCTGCCGGTCGCCCGGCCGCGCGGCGCCCGACGATCCGCGAGATCGCCGAGCGCAAGCGCCAGATGCGGCTGCCCGAGGAGAACCTGCTGTTCTTCGTGCAGCGCAACAGCCCGGCGCTGAAGCCCTGGCAGCGCGAGGTCCTGCGCATCGTGCGCAACATCGGGCAGTACCTCTATCCGCAGCGGCAGACGCAGGTGATGAACGAGGGCTGCGCCTGCTTCGTGCACTATTACATCATGAACCGGCTGCACGAGCAGGGCCGGATCGACGACGGCGCCATGCTCGAGGTGCTTCACAACCACTCGAACGTGCTGACCCAGCCCGATTTCGACGACCAGCGCTTTGGCGGCATCAACCCCTATGCGCTGGGCTTCGCCATGATGCAGGACATCCGCCGCATCTGCGAGGCGCCGACCGAGCGAGGACCGCGAATGGTTCCCCGAGATCGCCGGCGCGCGCGACTGGCGGGGCGTGCTGAAGGATGCCTGGGCGAACTATCGCGACGAGAGCTTCATCCAGCAGTTCCTCAGCCCCGAGGTGATGCGGCGCTTCCGCATGTTCTCGCTCGAGGACGAGGCGGCGGAGCCGTTCTACACGGTCTCGGGCATCCATGACGAGCGCGGCTATCGCGAGGTCCGCGAAAACATGGCGCGGACCCGCGACATCTCGATCTCCGAGCCGGACATCCAGGTGGTCGACGTCGACCTGCTGGGCGACCGCGTGCTACACCTGAAGCACTACGAGCGCGACGGCATCCCGCTCGAGCCCAAGGCGCGCGAGGCGACGCTGGCGCATGTCCAGAACCTGTGGGGCCATCCGGTCGTGATGGACTGACGCCGCGCGCACTGTGGGCCTAGCGGGCGGCCAGTGCGGCCGCCCTAGCCGTCAGCGCCGGGGCGATGGCGCCGTGCACGACGATCGAGGCCAGGATGCACAGGACAGCGATGCGCCAGATCGCGTCCGCCCCGGCGAAGCTCGCCTCGCCGAGCGCATAGGCGATGTAGAAGACCGTGCCGAAACCGCGAATCCCCAGCACGGCGATCGCGGCGCGCTGCAGCCGCGGGCCCGAGACCGGCAGCATGGCGATGCCCCCCGCCACCGGCCTGATCACGAACACGACCGCGGCGACGACGCCGATCTCGGCCCAACTCGTCGCGTCGAGCAGGCCGGAGGCCGCGAAGGCCCCGAGCCACAGCAGCATCAGCGCGAGCAGGATCTTCTCCAACTGGTCCGAGAAGTGGTGCGGCCGCGGCACGTATTCGGCGGCCGGCGCGTCCCGGGTCCAGGCCCGCGCCGCTCGCGCGCCGACGAAGACCGCGAGAAAGCCGTAGCCGTCGATGGCCTCGGTCGCGCCGTAGAGCAGGAAGGTGGCGCCGAGCATCACCAGCGCCGGGTTTTCGCCGCCGAGCCCGGCATCGCCATAGGGCCCGTGCACGAAGCGCGAGATCAGCTGCCCGCCGAGCCAGCCCAGCGCCAGCGCCGCGGCGATCCGGTAGACGAGGTCGAAGCCCGCCCAAGCCAGCAGCTCGTTCGCCAGCGGCGCGCCCGGTTCGGACAGGGGCTTGGTGAGGGCGAGGCCCGCCAGCAGGATCGCCAGGTGGACGAAGGGAAAGGCCAGCCCGTCGTTCAGGCCGGACTCGGTCGTCAGCGCGACGCGCACGTCGTCCTCGCCGCCCTGCATCGGCGCGCCGACCTGGACCGAGCGCGCCAGGACCGGGTCGGTCGGGGCGAGCGCCGCCGCCAGCAGCGCTGCGCTCGCCAGCGGCAGCCCGGCCAGCCACCACGCCGCGCCGGCGACGGCGACGATCGAGAACGGCATGGTGACGCCCAGCAGCAGCCAGGCGTGGCGCCAGGCGAACAGGCCCTCCCTGCGGTCGACCGCAAGCCCTGCGCCCATCAGGGCGACGATCACGATGAGCTCGGCCGCGTGCTCAACGAGCGCGCGGGCGAACTCGCCCTGGCGCGGGTCGACGAGGGGCACGCCGACCGGCACCAGGGCCAATGCCGCGCCGGCCGCGACATAGAGAACTGGCACTCCTACCGGCTTCGGCCCGAGCATCGTCGGCAGGAAGGTCAGCCCGAAGAACGCCAGGCCGGCGACCAAGTAGACGACGTCCTTCTGATTGACGAGATCCACGCGAACTCCACGGGGCCGCACTGCCGGATTCGAATCGGGCCGGGCTCCGTTCGGGCCGGGCTCCGTCAGGAACGTCGCGGGCGTGAGGTGGCTCCCGCCGAGTGACAAATCGGCGCTTCGGATCAGATCGCGGCGGCGTCGCCGCAGCCGGCTTGGTGGTCAGGCAGGCAGAAGCCGGGCCTCGCGCGCCTTGATCTGCAGCGCCAGGTGTTTGGAAAAGATCCGGCATTGCGCCAGGCTGCCGGCGATGAACCAGAGCCCCGGCTGCGGCGTCGCCGTGAACATGTTGCGCAGCTCGATGCCGTCGCCAAAGCCCCAGATGGAGCCGACCCGCCCGGCGACCTGATTGCCGAAGAGCCGGGCGACCAGCTCCTCCTGCGGGCGATAGCCGGTCGCCAGGACGACGACGTCCGCGGGGATCGTCCGGCCGTCCGCCAGGCGCGCGCCCTGCGCCTCGAAGCGCTCGATGTCGGCGAAGCTGACCAGCCCGACCTTGCCCTCGGCGATCAGGTCCGAGCAGCCGACGTTGAAGTAATAGCCGCCGCCGCGTTCGAGGTACTTGAACTGCCAGCCCGAGCCGTCCGCGCCGAAGTCGAGCTGGAAGCCGCGCGCCTCGAGACGCTCCAGCAGCGGGCGGTCGATCTCGGCCGCCTTCTCCGTGAAGGCGATGTGGCTGCGCCGGACCAGCGGGAAGGGCGTGCCGGTGACGATCAGGTCGAGCTCCTCGAGCGGCCGCTCCTCGTCATAGAGCGAATAGGGCAGCTGCGCGCTGGGCTCGATGTTGACGACCAGCGTCGGGCTGCGCTGGACCAGTGTCACCCGGGCGCCGCTCGAAGCGAGGTCCTGGGCGATGTCGTGGCCGCTGTTGCCCGTGCCGATGACGATGGCCGACCGGCCCGCCCATTCGGCGCCGTCGGTGTACTCGCTCGAATGCAGGACGCGGCCGGCGAAGCTCTCCAGCGTCGGGATGCGCGGCCGGTTCGGAATTCCGCTGACGCCGGTCGCCATGACGACGTGGCGCGGGCGCATGACGCGCTCCGAGCCGTCGGGGCGCCGCAGCCGCACCGTCCAGCGGCCCTCGCCCTCGTCATACGTGCCGCCGAGGAACTCCGTTCCGGTCCAGAAGTTTAGCTCGAACGCGCCGACATAGGCCTCGAACCAGTCGGCGAGCATGTCCTTGGGAATGTAGGTGGGCCAGCTTGGCGGGAACGGCATCAGGGGCATGTGATTGACGTGCACCTGGTTGTGCAGCGTCAGCGCATGATAGCGGCGGCGCCAATTGTCGCCGATCCGCGCCTCGCGGTCGACGATCAGGGTGTCGACTTCCAGCACGCCGAGGCGCGCCGCGATGGCCAGCCCCGCCTGACCGCCGCCGACGATCAGGACCGCGGGATCGCGGTCGGCATACTCCGCCGCCGCGCGTCGCTTGTCGGCCCAGTTCGGCCCCGAGAAGTCGCGGGAGTAGGATTGGCCGCGCGGCCGGTTGCGTCCGGTGCGCGGCGCGTGCCCCTTGAGCTCGTCGAGCGCGGTCAGCAGCGACCAGGCCCGGCTGCCGCCGTCGGCGTCGGGCGTCAGCCACAGCACACCCTCGCCCCGTCCCGTCGCGGTCTCGAAGCGGAAGAACGCCTCGACGCACTCCGCGCCTGCCCTGACAACGGAGGCCGGCGCCGTGCGGCGCGGGTCGAGCCGGAAGCCGGATCCGCCCCCGGCGCGCTGCGCCAACCCCTGGGCGACGGCCTCGCGGCCCGCGACCGTCTGCAGCCGCCAGGTGAAGGCGACGACGTCCCGCCAGAAGCACTCCGGCTGGAACAGCGCGGAGATGGCCGCGGGCCGGCCGTCCTTCAGCGCCGCCTCGAAGCGGCCGAGCCAGTCCTCGGCCAGCCCGGAGAGCCGTTCGGGGTTCGTGTCCAGCATCGCGATTCTCCTGTGCCCGCCGATCGGAGTTTGCCAAACGGAGCCTGCCGGGCGGTCAAGCCTTGAGCTTGGACCAGAGGCCGCCCTTCATCACCTCGGACGCGCGCCGGCCCCAGATGATGCCGCCGTCGACGACGATGTCCTCGCCATTGATGAAGCCGGCCTCGTCGCTGGCCAGGAACAGCACGGCCGCGGCGATGTCGTCGGTCAGCCCGGCGCGCGGGATCACCTGCATTGTCGCCATGTGTTCCTTGACCTTCTCGACGATAGCGTCGGCCGCGTCGTCGGCCATACCCATGGCCTTGCCGAAGATGCCCGTCGCGATCACGCCCGGCGAGACCGAGTTGACGCGCACGCCCTCCTCGCCCAGCTCCATCGCCGCGCAGCGCGTCAGGTGGATCACGGCCGCCTTGGCGACCGAGTAGATCATCGAGGACGAATAGCCCGCCCGGTGGCCGGCGATCGAGCCGATGTTGACGATGCTGCCCTGCCGCGCCGCCCGCATCGCGGGGGCCGCGTGCTTGATGTGGGCGAGCGGGCCGCGGACGTGCACCGCCATGGCGCGGTCGAGCCCTTCCATCGGCAGCCCCTCGATCGGCCCGACCGGCGCCGGCCCGCCGGCATTGTTGACGAGGACGTCCAGCCGCCCGTGCCGGTCGAGCGCGTCGCCGACGACGCGGCGGGCGTCCTCCTCGCTGGCGGCATCGGCCGCGACGAAGCGTGCCCCGGTCTCGACCTCGACCTCGGCGCCGAGCGCGGCGCGGCGCCCGGTGAAGATCACCTCCGCCCCTTCCTCGCGGAAGCGCGCGACGATCCGCCGGCCGATTCCGCTGGTGCCGCCGGTCACCACGGCGATCTTGTTCTGCAGGCGCATGGCGTCTCCTCGCGAGGCTTTGTGCCGCCAATCCTAGCGCGGCGGATTGGCCTCGTCACCGGTGGCGGCCCCGCGCCGCCAATCATCAGGAGCGTGCTTCAGAAGCGCGCTTCCGGGGGATCCCGGGGCATCTCACCGCCCGGAAAGCCGAGCCTCTTCCGGAACTATCGCTCGAGTTGCAACGTTTCTCGAGCATGCCCGATATGCCCGCAGCCCTAGCGAGATTCGCCGCGCCGCCGAGGCGCCTCGTCGTCGCCTCGAACCGCACAGCGGCCCCTGGCGAGGCCAGGGCGGGCGGGCTCGCCGTGGCCTTGGGCGACGCCTTGGGCGAGCGCGGCGGCCTCTGGTTCGGGTGGTCGGGCGAGCTCTCTCAGGAGGCGGGCGTCCGCCTCGCCTCGGACGGTGCGATCGAGTACGCGCTGACCGACCTGACGCCGGCCGAGCACGAGGGCTATTATCTCGGCTATTCCAACCGGGTGCTCTGGCCGCTGCTGCACTATCGCGTCGACCTGGCCGAGTTCGACGAGGCGGCGTTCGCCGGCTACACCGCCGTCAACCGCCGCTTCGCGCGCCTGCTCGCGCCCCAGCTGCGCACGGACGACCTCGTCTGGGTGCACGACTACCACCTGATGCTGCTCGGCCGCGAGCTGCGCCTTGCCGGCTGGCGCGGGGTGGCCGGCTTCTTTCTCCACATCCCCTTCCCGGCGCCCGAGATCTTCGCGACGCTGCCGCAGCACGCCGAGATCGCGCGCGCGTTGGCCGAGTTCGACCTGGTCGGCTTCCAGACGGAAGGCCATGCCGAGAATTTCCGGCGCTATATGATCGACTTCCACGGCGCCGCCGAGCAGGGCGACGGCCTGCTGAGCTATCGCCGGCGGTTCGTGCGCGTCGGCGCCTACCCCGTCGGCATCGACCATGACGACTTCGCGGGCCTGGCCCGGTCGGAGGCGGCGCGCGACGCGGCGGCGCGGCTGGGCGAGGCCATCGCCGATCGCACGCTGGTGCTCGGCGTCGACCGGCTCGACTACACCAAGGGGCTGGCCCAGCGCCTGCGCGGCTTCGAGCGGCTGCTGCGCGACGCGCCCGAGCTGCACGGCCGGGTCAGCCTGCTGCAGATCGCCTCGCCCTCGCGCTCGGAGGTGCCCGCCTACCGTGCGCTGGCGACCGAGGTCGACCGCATTGCCGGCCGCATCAACGGCGCCTTTGGAGAGCTCGACTGGACGCCGGTGCAGCACTTGGCCCGCTTCTATCCGCGCGACGCCATCAGCGGCTTCTGCCGCCTGTCGCGCGTCGGGCTGGTCACGTCGCTGCACGACGGCATGAACCTGGTGGCCAAGGAGTACGTCGCGGCCCAGGACGCGGACGACCCCGGCGTGCTGGTGCTCTCGCGCTTCGCCGGCGCGGCCGACCAGCTGGACGCGGCGCTGCTGGTGAACCCGCACGACCCCGACGAGGTGGCGGCCGCCATCCGCCGCGCCGTCGACATGCCGCTGGCCGAGCGCCGTCGGCGCTGGGAGGCGCTCGATGCCTGCGTGCGCTACGAGGACGCTGGCTGGTGGCAGCGCAGCTTCGTCGGCGCGCTGCAGACCGCCCGCCCGGCGGTGGTTCCGCTGCCCCGGCCGCGGGCCGGAGACTTCGCCGTCGCCGGCTGAGAGGCCCGGTTGAGCAGCGAGGAACCCTTGGCGGCTCCCGCCGGTTCCTGTCGGGAGAGCGGATGGAGCACGGCATGGCGAGGAAGTTCGGCGTCGGGTCGAATGTCGAGTGGAACTGGGGCTCGGGCGTCGGCACCGGCAAGGTCGAGGAGGTCTTCACCTCCAAGGTGACGCGGATCATCAAGGGCACCGAGGTGACGCGCGACGCCAGCGACGACGAGCCGGCCTACCTGCTGCGCCAGGACGATGGCGACCGCGTGCTGAAATCCGAGAGCGAGCTGCGCAAGGCCGGCTGACGCGAAGGGAGACTGCCATGGCCAAGGAACACGGCTCCAAGGATCACGGGCCGCAGGTCAAGAAGGACGACACCTACGATGCGCTGCGCGACCAAGGCGCCAGCAAGGAGAAGGCTGCGCGCATCGCCAACGCGCAGGCGAACAAGGACATGCACCCGTCCGAGAAGGGCGGCAAGTCGGCGAAGTACGAAGACTGGACGGTCGACGACCTGCAGGACAAGGCCAAGGAGATCGGCATCGAGGGCCGCTCCAAGATGAACAAGGACGAGCTGATCGACGCGCTGCGCAATCACTGAGCGCCTCATCCGCGCGGTCGCGGAGCCCTGTTCCGGCCGCCGCCCTAGCGTGTGGCGACCAGCCAGGCCCCGGCGGCGATCAGGACGATGCCGGCCCAGCTCGGGCCGCTCAGCCGCTCGCCGAGGAAGGCAGCGCCGAAGACCGCGACCAGCACGACGCTGAGCTTGTCGAGCGGCGCCACCCTTGACGCATCGCCGAGCTTGAGCGCGCGGAAATAGCACAGCCAAGACGCCCCCGTGGCCAGGCCGGAGAGCACCAGGAACGCATAGCTCCGCGTCGAGACCGAGGCGAGGGGCTGCCACTGCCCCGTGGCCACGACAATCAGCCCGAGCGCCGCCAATACCACCACGGTGCGCACAAAGGTGGCGAAATCCGAGCCGACATCCTCGACGCCAACCTTTGCGAAGATCGCGGTCAGCGCCGCGAAGACCGCGGCCATCAGCGCCCAGAATTGCCAGGCAAGCAGGATCGCTTTCATCGCCCGAGGATGATCCGCCGCCCGAGGAGGGTCAAGGTGGGGTTGGGCGCGCGCGGCGGGGCGAGGCGGCCCGTTGCGGCCGCATGTGATGGGGGGCTGGGGATGGTCAAGCCGCCCGGCCGGGGTTAACAGGCGCGCCATGAACGCCTTTCGGGACAAGGTCGCGCTGGTCACCGGCGCCTCGCGCGGGCTCGGCTATGCGGTGGCGCGCGGGCTCGGCGCCGCCGGCGCGCATGTCATCGCGCTTGCCCGCACGGTCGGCGGCCTCGAGGAGCTCGACGACGCGATCCAGGCGGCGGGCGGCAAGGCGACGCTGGTGCCGGTCGACGTCACCGACGATCCGGCGCTCGAGCGCCTCGGCGCCGCCATCCACCAGCGCTGGGGCCGGCTCGACCTCTGGGTGCACGCGGCGATCCACGCCCCGGCGCTCTCGCCGGCGAACCACATCGATGCCAGGGATCTCGACCGGGCACTGGCCGTGAACCTGCGCGCGACGCAGCGCCTGGTGCGCGTGCTCGACCCGCTGCTGCGCCAGTCGGCGCGCGGCCGCGCGGTCTTTTTCATCGACGGGGCCGGGGCCGGGGCTGGGGTTGCGGCAGGGCAGCGCTTCCACGCCGCCTATCGCGCCAGCAAACAGGGCCAGATCGAGATCGCCACGGCCTGGGCGCGTGAGGTCGAGGCGACGCCCGCGCTGCGCGTCGTCTTCGCGGCGCCGCCGTCGATGCCCACGGCGCTGCGCCTGCGCTTCTACCCCGGCGAGCCGCGCAGCCGCCTGACGCAACCGGCCGTGGTCGCCGACGCCTTGCTGGCGGGCCTGGCGGGAGAGCAGACCCGGCTCGACCTCGCCCCGGGTCAGCGCCCGGCGTAAGGGTTCTTGCCCTTGCGCAGCGCCAGGCGGATCGGCACGCCGGCAAAGCCGAAATCGCGGCGCAGGCCGTTGACCAGGAACCGCACATAGCTCTCGGGCACCGCGTCGGCGCGCTGGCACATCACGACAAAGCTCGGCGGCCGGGCCTTGACCTGCGTCATGTAGCGCAGGCGGATGCGCCGGCCGCCCGGCGCCGGCGGCGGGTGCGCCGCGGTCTCGCCGGCCAGCCATTCGTTCAGCCTGGCCGTGGGCACGCGCTTGTTCCAGATCTCGTGCATCTCGAGCACCGCCGCGCGCAGCCGGTCGAGCCCGCGCCCCGTCAGCGCCGAGACGGGCACCAGCGGCGCGCCGCGCAGCTGCGGCAGCAGCCGCTCGAAGCGCTCGCGCAGATCGCGCAGCCGGGCCTGCTTGTCCTCGACCGTGTCCCATTTGTTGACGGCGACCACGACGGCCCTTCCCTCGCGCTCGGCCAGGTCCGCGATGCGCAAATCCTGCGTCTCGAGCGCCTGGTCGACGTCGAGCAGCACGATCACGACCTCGGCGAAGCGGATCGCGCGCAGCGCATCGCCGACCGAGAGCTTTTCCAGCTTGTCGTCGATCCGCGCCTTGCGCCGCATGCCGGCCGTGTCGAATATGCGGAAGTCGCGTCCGCCCCAGCGCGTCGTGGTGGCAATCGAATCGCGGGTGATGCCGGCCTCGGGCCCGGTCAGCATGCGCTCGTCGCCCAGGATGGCGTTGACCAGCGTCGACTTGCCGGCGTTCGGCCGGCCGACCACCGCGATCTGCAGCGGCCGGCGCTCGGCCAGCGGGTCGTCGTCCGCGGCGGTGTCGAAGGCGCTGGCGTCGGCCGCCGCCGCCACCCGCTCGGCATGCGGCAGGAGCGCCGCGTAGAGCTCGCCCATGCCTTCGGCGTGCTCGGCCGAGATGGCGATCGGCTCGCCCAGGCCCAGCGACCAGGCGTCGAGCACGCCCGCCTCGCCGGCCCGGCCCTCGGCCTTGTTGACGGCCAGCACGACCTCGGCCCCGCTGCGCCGCAACAGGCCGGCAAAGTGCTCGTCCACCGGCGTGATCCCGGTGCGCGCGTCGACGACGAAGAGGCAGACATCGGCCGCCGCGACCGCCCGCTCGGTCAGCTTGCGCATCCGGCCGGCCAGGCTCTCGTCCGTCGCCTCCTCCAGCCCCGCGGTGTCGATCGCCGTGAAGGTCAGGTCGCCGAGCCGCGCCTCGCCCTCGCGCAGGTCGCGCGTCACGCCGGGCTGGTCGTCGACCAGCGCCAGCCGGCGGCCGACCAGGCGGTTGAACAGCGTCGACTTGCCGACATTCGGCCGCCCGACAATGGCGAGGCTGAAGGACATGGGCCCGCGAGGTACGCGATCCCCGTTCGGCCGGCAAGCCGGCCGGATGGCGCAAGATGGCGGAACAATGGCGAACCGTGCGGCACTGTGGCGGCCGAGCGCGCCGAGCAAGTCACCCGCCAGGATTGAAATGTGAACTCTTCCGAAATGATGGCGGCCATTTCATTTGCGCGGGCGCGCTGATGTGGGTTAAGCGCTCCATAGCAACAAATTGGCTAAGGGAGTGGATCACATGCAAAGACGTAAGTTTCTCGGAGGCGCCGCTGTACTAGGCGCGGGCGCCGCGGCGGGCGGCCTGGCCGCGCCGGCGATCGCGCAAGGCGCCAAGGAGCTTGTCATCGTTTCGACTTGGCCGCGCGATTTTCCCGGGCTGGGCCTTAGTGCTCAACGCCTGGCCAACCGGATCACCGAGCTCAGCCAGGGCGAGTTGACCACCCAGTATTTCGCCGCCGGCGAGCGGGTCGGCGCCTTTGACGTGTTCGACGAGGTCGCCAGCGGCAACGCCGCCGCCTATATCGGCGCGGACTATTACTTCAAGGGCAAGCATCCGGGCTATGCCTTCTTCACCTCCGTGCCCTTCGGCATGACCACCAACGAGTGGACCGCCTGGATCAAGTACAAGGGCGGCCAGGCGCTCTGGGACGAGCTCGGCCAGGAGTTCGGCCTGAAGGCGCTGCCCTGCGGCGCCAACGGCACCCAGATGGGCGGCTGGTTCAACCAGGAGATCGAGTCGGCCGACGATTGGAAGGGCCTGAAGATGCGCATCCCGGGCCTGGGCGGCGACGTGCTGGCCAAGCTGGGCGCCAGCCCGGTCTCGCTGCCGGGCGGCCAGATCTACGAGAACCTGGTCTCGGGCGCCATCGACGCAACCGAGTGGGTCGGTCCCTATAACGACTATTTCCTCAAGTTCTACGAGGCGGCCAAGTACTACTACTGGCCGGGCTTCCACGAGCCGGGCGGCGGCATCGCCTTGGCCTTCAACATCCCCGTCTGGGAGGGGCTGACCGAGCACCAGAAGAACATCGTCACCGCCGCCGCGCTGGAGGAGCACGCCAACTCCTACGAGGAGACGATCGCCTTCAACGGCGAGTACCTGCAGAAGCTGATCAACGAGCACGGCGTCGAGCTCAAGCGCTTCAACGACGAGGTCTACGACGCGCTGGGCGAGGCGTCTCTCGAGGTCTTCGAAGAGGTGCAGCAGCACTCGGATCTCGCTAAGCGCATCCACGACAGCTATTGGTCCGCGATGCGGGAGATGGGCAGCTGGCAGGCGATCGCCGAGATTGCCTACACCAACCAGCGCAACCGCGTGCTCGACATCGGGCCGGCGGGCGGCTGAGCCCCTGCCGCGACCAAGGATCGGGGCGGCGCCGCGGCGCCGCCCTTTGCTTCATGCGACAGTCGGGCGCACGGCCGACGGGACGTCGGGCGCCGCGCGTGCTAGGATGAGGAGACCCGGGGTCGGGTCGCTGAATGGCCCAGGGGCCTGACCGGAGCCTCCGAAAGGATGCCGGGCACCTGCCGGTCGGGCCCGACCGGTGACGCGCGACCAACGCCAGAGGCGAGCCACCATGTCGAGGCTGCTCACGACGTTCCTGCTGATCGCCGCCTGCACGACGGGCGCCCTGGCCGGGGCGTCGCCGGCCGCGGCCGGCGAGCGCGATTCCACCCTGCAGGAGCGCACGGCGGTGCGCGAGCCGCCGGTCTTCCGCGATGCGAACGGCGGCGCCTTCCGGCCGCGCTCGATCATCGTCGCCGGGCCGCGCGGCGCGGTGGCGGCGCGGGTGCCCGAGAACGCCCGCCAGACCCGCGGCGAGGACCGGGTGGACCTGTCGGGCGCGCCGCTGGTCGGCGGCCTTTTCCGGGGCACGCTCGACGTCGCGACCGTCCGCCGAGCGCCGCTGCTCGGCCAGGTCTACCGTGCCGGCGACAACCTCGTCGTCCAGACCCTCGAGACGCCGCCGAGCCTCGATGGCCGCCCGGTGGCGCTGGCCACCAACGTGCCCCGGATCGGCGCCGTCAGCTTCCAGCTGGGCCCGCTCGACTGGCACGCCGTGCCGCCGCCCGGCGGGGTGCGCACCCAGGTCGGCACCGCGCACCTGCTCGACGGCGAACTGGTCCTCGCCTCGAGCGGCGGCGAGCCCACCTTCCCCTCGGTCGGGTCCTTCTTCCGCCGGCTGTTCTGAGGCTTTCCGCTTCCGCCAGGGGCTGCGCTCGGCTACGCCCGTGGCAATGAGCGACGAGAGCCGCCCCGAAAACGGTCCCGACGGCAGCCCCCAGAACGCCGATGGCGCCGCCGATGGCGCGACCGACGGCACGCCGCCCCGGCGCGGCTATCACCACGGCAATCTGCGCGAGGCTCTGGTCGAGGCGGCCCTGGCGCTGATCGCCGAGAAGGGCCCGTCCGGCTTCAGCTTCGCCGAGGCGGCGCGCGTCGCCGGCGTCAGCCCGGCCGCGCCCTATCGCCACTTCCGCGACCGCGACGCGCTGATGGCCGAGCTCGCCCGGCGCGGCTTCGAGCGCTTTGCCGAGCGCCTGCAGCGCGCCTATAGAATCGGGCGGCCCGTCGCCCATCCGCGCCTTCGAGGCGGTCGGCGCCGCCTATCTCGACTTCGCCCGCGCCGAGCACGCCTGGTTCGTCGCCATGTTCAACTCAGGGGTCGCATGGACGCCCGAGGTGACCGAGGCCGGCGAGCGCGCCTTCGCGGTGCTGCGCCGCGCCTGCGAGGGGCTGGTCCGCCATCTGCCGCCCGAGCGCCGGCCGCCGCTGCACATGATGAGCTACCATGTCTGGGCGCTCAGCCACGGCATTGCCGAGCTCTTCAACGACCCCGAGCGCCGCCGCCGCGCGCCGATCGGCGCCGGGGACCTGCTGGAATCGGGCGCCGCCATCTACCTGCGCGGCCTCGGCCTGATCCCGGACGACTGACGCGCCGACCGCCGGACAGGCCCCGGCCGGGGGACCGGTGCTCCGAATGCCTGAAGACCCGGGGGGTTTCAGGGGCGCCAACACGGACCGGCTGACCCGCCGTCACTGCGCCTTGGCGGCGCCGCCGATTTTTCGCGCCCTGGCTCTTGAAGGCGCGACCCCGTCCTCCGATCTATGTTAATGTGATGAACATTCACATCAGCAGAAAGGAGACGACGAGCATGTCACGCATCGCTGGATTGCTGGCGGATGCCGAACGGAAACTCGACGAATGGGGCAGGGGCGCCTGGATCGCCGCGATGGTGCTGGGCTTCATCGTCTTCTGGCCGCTCGGCCTGCTGCTTCTGGGCTACATGATATGGAGTGGACGCATGGGCTGTTCCCGCAACCGGACCCGCTGGCATCGCGGCCCCTGGGCGCGTACGACCGGCAACTCGGCCTTCGACGATTACCGCGAGCAGACGCTGCGGCGTCTCGAGGAAGAGCAGGGCGCCTTCGAGGACTTCCTCGGCCGCCTGCGCAAGGCCAAGGACAAGGCCGAGTTCGACCAGTTCATGGAAGACCGCCGCAGGGGCAATGGCGGCAGCAGCAACGGCAATGGCGGCAACGGCAACGCCGGCACCCCCGAACTGCAGCCCGCCGGCTGACATTCCTTCACGCGCCCTGACCGGCGCCGTAGGGTGGGTGCTCGCACCCACCCCTCATTGCGCGTCGCCCAACAGGGTCGCGGCGGTTACGCCGGTGCGCACGAGCCATAGGACCGCCTCGACAAACAGCCGGTTATCGCGACCACTGCTCCCTCGGGTCCGCTCGTCTCCGATGACATGCTGCGAGATCCGCCTCCCCTTTGCGCCTCCCGCAGCAGGTTCATCCCCGATGATGGCGACGGACGATCCAAGATCGGCGTGCCTCGTGATCCGGCATAAAGCCTCAGCGAGGTTCAGGCAGAGACGCAGCTTGATCGGACGCACCTTCGGCCGCTCGTTCCCGCTCCGCTGCCGACCCGGAACGGCTCCTGCTCTGAGGCCCGGAGCTGCGGCGCTGGGGGAAGATTGTGGGGCAGAATTCGACGCCTGATGATCGGAAAACCTCAGGGAAGCCTTTGAAATCGAAGCCGATCGGGGTTGACAGTGGTGCCCAGGAGAGGACTCGAACCTCCACGCCCGTACGGGCACTAGCACCTGAAGCTAGCGCGTCTACCAATTCCGCCACCTGGGCAGGCTGCGTGAGGGCGGCATTTAGCGGCGGTACCCGGGGCTGTCAACGCCGGCCATTGCAGCCGTTCCGCGCCGGCACCAAGGCGACGTGACGGCCATCCGGGCTTGCCGCGCCGCGCCAGGCGCCCTAAACGGCGGACCATGGTTTGGGCACCGACTCTTTCGAACGGCCTCGTCACCGTCATCGGCGGCTCGGGCTTCGTCGGGCGATATATCGCCCAGCGCATGGCCCATCGTGGCTGGCGGGTCCGCGTCGCTTGTCGCCGGCCGAACGAGGCCCTCTTCGTCCAGACCTATGGCGTCGTCGGCCAGGTCCTGCCCGTCCAGTGCAACATCCGCGACGAGGAGTCGACCCGGCGGGTCATCATGGGCGCCGACGCCGTGGTGAACTGCGTCGGCGTGCTTTGGGAGGACGGCCCGAACCGCTTCGACGCGGTGCAGGCCGAGGGCGCCGGTCGCACCGCGCGGCTGGCCGCGGCGGAAGGCGTCTCGCGCTTCGTCCAGATCTCGGCCATCGGCGCCGATCCGGACAGCCCCTCGGCCTATGGCCGCACCAAGGCCGCTGGCGAGAAGGCGGTGCTCGAGGCCTTTCCGCAGGCGGCCATCCTGCGCCCCTCGATCATCTTCGGGCCCGAGGATGAGTTCTTCAACCAGTTCGCCGGAATGGCGCGGTTCACCCCGGTGCTGCCCCTTGTCGGCGCCGGCACCCGGTTCCAGCCGGTCTGGGTCGAGGACGTCGCCGAGGCCGCGGCCCGCGTCTGCGCGGGCGAGACCGAGCCCGGTCTTTACGAGCTCGGCGGCCCGCGCGTCGCCACGTTCCGCGAGCTGATGCAGCTGATGCTGAAGGTGATCCGCCGCCGGCGCGCGATCGCCAACATTCCGTTTCCGTTGGCACGGCTGCAGGCGCGGTTCATGCAGCTGACCGCCCTGGCCGGGGTCAAGCCGATGTTGACGGTCGATCAGGTAAGGCTGCTCGAGCGAGACAATGTCGTCTCGTCCGGTGCCAGCGGGTTTCACGAGCTCGGCATCGCGCCCACGGCCATGGAGGCGATCCTCGACAGCTATCTCTACTCCTATCGGCGCTATGGCCAATATTCGCGTCTGGCCGAGCCCACGGGGGTCGGCGCCGGCGATGGGGGTGCCTGAGCGCCCGCCGCCGCTTTCGCGGGGACATTGATGCGTCTGCTCGCCGCCTGCGTCGGCCTGCTGGTCTGGGCGCTGGCACCGGCCGGGCTGGCGGCCTGCGCCGGCACGAACATGCTCGAGGCGCTCGCGCGCAGCGACCCGGCGGCCCGCGGCGCCATCCGCGCGCGCGCCGCGGCGACGCCGAACGGCGAGGGGCGGTTCTGGCTGGTCGAGCGGTCCGGCACGCCGGCCTCGTACCTGTTCGGCACGTTTCACACGGACCAGGCGGTCGAGACCGTGCCGCCGCCCGTCTGGCAGGCGCTCGGCCGGGCGCGCATCGCGATCTTCGAGCTGAGCGCGGCCGAGCAGGCCGCGATGCGGGCGAGGCTGGCCGGGGACCGCAGCTTCGCCTTCGACGGCGCCGCGCCGCCGCTCAGCCGCCGGCTGGACATGGGTCAGCTTGCCGTCCTGCGCAGGGCACTCGCGGCGCGCGGCATCCCGCTGGGGCATGCCGAACAGATGCGGCCGTGGATGCTGTTCTCGCTGCTGGCGCTGCCGGCCTGTCATCTGCAGTCGATGGCGGCCGGCGGATCGGCGCTCGACGCCGTCCTGGCCGAATCGGCGAGATCCGCCGGGGTTTCGCAGGCGGGCCTCGAGACCTATGAGCAGGCGCTCGCCGCATTCCGCCAGATCCCGACCGATCGCCTTCTGTCCATGCTGGTGCAAACCAGCGCCCAGCTCGACCAGGAGGAGGACATCTTTCGGACCAATCTCGACCTCTACGGCGCCGGGCGGATCGCCGAGATCGACGCCTTCAGCCGGTGGCTGTCGACCGGCCCCGGTTCCGAGCCGGGCGCGGCCGCGCTCTATGACGAGCTCATGGGCGCGCTGGTCGATGCGCGCAACCGCGCCTGGCTGGCCCCGCTCGAGCTTGAACTCGCACGGGGCCGCGTCTTCGCGGCGATCGGCGCGCTGCATCTGCCGGGCCCGGAGGGCCTGGTCGCGCTCCTCCGCGCGCGCGGCTGGAGCGTCGCCAGGCTGGACTGATGGCAGCGCACCCGCGGACGACCGGAGATGCAAAAAAAACACGGCCCCGCCTTGGCGAGGCCGTGCGATGGCACAGTATGCATTCAATATGCCTGTTCTCAATCTGGCGGTCCGACCCGGCTCGGGCCTTATTGCCCCCGTAGGCGCCGTTCCCGCCTGCCTCCTGGTACTCGACTTGACGCTCACTCCGGGCATCGCCCTATGAGAACCACCTTAGCGATAATCGCCGCCGATTCTGTGACGGCCGTCACAGGGGCATCCGGCGCGACGTTCTTCTGACTCCATCACTCTGCGAGCGGACCGGCGGCCGCGTCGTCAAGCCAGGGGGCAGGGCGTCGGCCTGGCGGTGTCGGACCATTGCCTGGAACCGGTCAAACAGGCTGCGTGCCGTCGCGAGCATCGGAACGATGCGGTCTCGATGATGGCGACAGCAATGCGCAAGCCGATCGGTTGAAAGCCGCGCTAAAGCATCGCCTCGATCAGATAGGGTCCGCCGCTGGCCAGCCCGGCGCGCAGCGCATCGGCCAGATCCGCCGTGTCCTCGACCCGGCAGCCCTCGACGCCCATGCCGCGGGCGAGATCGACCCAGCGCAGCTCGGGACGGTCGAGCGTCAGCATGTCGACCGCGCGGGGCCCGGGGTTGGCGACGCCGACATTGGTCAGCTCGCCATGCAGGATCCGGTAGCTGCGATTGGCGAAGACCACCACGGTGACATCCAGCCCCTCGCGCGCCATGGTCCAGAGCGACTGCACCGTGTACATCCCGCTGCCGTCGCCCTCGAGCGCCAGCACCTTGCGGTCCGGGCAGGCGATCGCCGCGCCGATCGCCACCGGCAGGCCATAGCCGATCGAGCCGCCCCTGTTGTTCAGCCAGTCATGCGGTGGCGCGCCGGCGGTCTGGCTGAAGAACGACCGGCCGGTCGAGACCGATTCGTCGACCACGATGGCGTTCTCCGGGATCAGCGCGCCGAGCACGCGGGCGATGCTGTCGGGCGTCAGCGGCTCGGGCCCGATCTCGGGCCGCTGCGCCTGCGCCACGCCCGCCGGCCGCTCGCCATGCGCGCCAAGGGCATGGCAGAGCGCGTCGAGCGCCGCGTGGATATCGGCGTCCTCCGGCGCGAGCTCGACGAACTCGACATCCTGGCCGGTCAGCCGGCCGGGCTTGTCGGGATAGGCGAAGAAGGCGACGGGCTCGCGCGCCGCGACCCGGACGATGCGGCGATAGGGCGCGAGCACGTCCAGCGCCTGGTCGACGGGGTAGGGGATGCGGTTCACCGACACCCGTCCGGCGCCGCGCTCGAGCCGGGCGTTCGACCACTCGGTCAGCAGCCGGCAGCCCGACTTGGCGGCGATCTTGCCGGCGAGTGCCAGGCAGTCGGCGGACAAGGCCGCGCCGCCCAGCAGCATCAGCGTCTCGGGCCCGCCGAGCGTGCGCGCCGCCGCCTCGACGGCGTCGGGGTCGACCGGCGTGCGCGAGGGGGCCGGCAGCGGCTCGGCCACGCGGCCGCCCGGGTTCCAGGCGGCATCGCCGGGCAGGATCAGCGTCGCCACCTGGCCCGGCGGGACCATCGCGGCCGCCACCGCCCGCGCGCCGTCGGCGCCGACCTCCTCGGCCCGGGTGCAGCTGTGCACCCAGTGCGAGACGGGCCGCGCGATGCCCGGCGATGTCGGCTGTCAGCGGCGCGTCGAGCGCGATGTGGTCGGTCGCGTGCTCGCCGACGATGTTGACGATGCCCGAGCCCGCCTTCTTGGCGTTGTGCAGATTGGCCAGCCCGTTGGCGAGCCCGGGCCCGAGGTGCAGCAGCGTCGAGGCCGGCCGCCCGGCCATCCGCCAATAGCCGTCCGCCGCCCCGGTCGCCACGCCCTCGAAGAGCGCCAGCACGCAGCGCATGCCCGGCACCTGGTCGAGCGCCGCGACGAAGTGCATCTCGGACGTCCCCGGATTGGTGAAGCAGACGTCCACATCGGCGGCGAGCAGCGTCCGCACCAGGCTTTCCGCACCGTTCATTCGCATCACTCCCGCATCGCTCGCGTCCGCAGTCCGGCGCAGATCAGCATGGCGCGCGCGCCGGCGCCACCCGTTACGGCGCCCGATCGCATCACGAGGATGAATTCCGGGGCGCGCGGACGGAGCCCGGGCCGGGCGTTAAGGCGCCGTCAACCGCGATGCTCCAGCAATCCGGGGCAGCGATGGCGGGGCGCGCCGATGGCCGACGAAGACACGCAGTACGGATTTTCCGAAGAGGCGCTGAGGGCGCTGCGCGACTTCGAGGCGCAGCGGCCGCCGCCCGACGTCTACGAGCGGCAGCTTGCCGACGATGCGGGCGCCTATGTCCGCACCGGGCGGCCGGTGCCCGACCACCGGCCGCATTACTGGGGCCATCGCGAGCGGCTGCGCCAGCGGTTCCTGGCCGGCGGCTCGGACGCGGTGCCGGATTACGAGCTGCTGGAACTGGTGCTCTTCAACGCCATTCCGCGGATAGACGTGAAGCCGCTGGCCAAGCAGCTGCTGGAGATCTTCGGCGATTTCAACGGCGTGATCGCCGCGCCGCGGCTGCGCCTGCTGGCGGTGCCCGGCGTGACCGAGAAGGTCTGGGTGCAGTTCCGGCTGGCCGAGGCGGTGGCCGCGCGCATGGCGCGGGCCAAGGTGCTGAACCGCGAGGTCATCAGCTCGTGGTCCGAGCTGATGGGCTATTGCAAGACGGTGATGGCGCATCGCGACACCGAGCAGGTGCGCGTGCTCTTCCTCGACCGCAAGAACGTGCTGATTGCCGACGAGGCGCAGGGCAAGGGCACGGTCGACCACGTGCCCGTCTACCCGCGAGAGGTGGCCAAGCGCGCGCTCGAGCTGAACGCGTCGGCGATCATCCTGGTGCACAACCACCCCTCGGGCGACCCGACGCCCAGCAAGCAGGACATCGACATGACGGGGCAGATCGAGCGCGCCTGCAAGGCGCTGGGCATCACCGTCCACGACCATGTCGTGATCGGCAAGGAGCGCGATGCGTCGTTCAAGAGCCTCGGCCTGCTTTGACGGGCTCGGAACTGTTCCCGGGCGGCGCCCTCTCAGACCCTCGCGGGCATCCGTCGGTGAGGCCCTGGCGATCGCCCGCGCTTCGGGAGGAAAGCGGAGCTCGTCGGCACATTCGCGGACATTGGCGGTTCCGCCATGCCGCTCGGCACCGCCCGCAGAAACGGCGCCGGACCCCCGCCGGAACCGGGCGATCCTTGACTTCTAGCCCATATTAGGTAGATAGTCCAATCGGGTAGGGAGTGGAGAATGCGGCCGACGGCTTGGAGCGGCGCAGGGTCGCGGCACTGAACGCGGTACCAGGGTGCACGCGGCCCCGCTTGATGATTTCTCGCACTGCGATGCCTTTGGCTTTGGGTCTGGCGGGCGTGCCCGCCGCAAGAGGACATGATTTGAGTACGCTGATTAAACCCGTTCTACTGGCGATTGCATTCACTGTCTTCCTGAGCGGTTGCGACAGTCCGGAAGAGCGGGCCGAAGAGCACTACCGGAATGGTCTGGCGCTGCTGCAGGAGGGAAAGCTCGCGCAGGCCGGCATCGAGTTTCGCAACGCCCTGCAGGAGAACGAAGGGCATGGGGCCGCAAGGTTCGAGTTCGCGCAGGTGCTGGAGGAGACGGGCGACACGCGGGGCGCGATCGGCCAGCTGATGGCCGTGGTGCAGCGGGACGACAAGAACGGACCCGCCTACCTGGCGCTGGCGCGCCTTGCCGTCGGCGCGGGCGATTTCCAGTCGGCGGCGACCTATGCGCGCCGGGCTTTCGAGCTCATGCCGGAGGACCCCGCGGCGCGAGCCCTGATGGCCAGCGTGGAGTTCCGCGAGGGGGACAAGAACGCCGGCATCAAGATGGCGCAGGGCGTGCTGGCCGAGGCGCCCGAAAGCGTCGTGGCGCGGCTGGTCGTCGTCGCCGATCGGATGCAGGCCCAGGATTTCGCCACGGCGCTGGAGAGCGCGGATGCCGGCCTCGCGCTGATGCCAGACAGCGCCGACCTGCATCTGGCGCGGCTGGCCTCGCTCGAGAGCGAGGGAGACGTCCAAGCGGTCGGGCGCCAGCTGCAGGACATGGTCAAGCGCTTTCCCGACAATGAGGGATTCCGCAGGGCACTGCTCCAGTGGTACCTGGACCAGAACGATGTCGAGGGCGCGGTCGCGTTGATGCGCGAGATCGCCGACCGGACGCCGGAGGACCCCACCGGCTATCTCAACGTCGCGCAGCTGATCCTGCAGACATCCGGCCCGGAGGCGGCGCGCCAGGAGCTTCAGCGGCTCGTCGAGACGCGACAGGAGTCTGCGCCGTTCATCCAGGCGCTGGCCCAGCTCGATTTCGAGCTCGGCAATCGCGACGCGGCGATCGAGTCGCTGCGCAAGCTGGCGCAGGGCGACGGGACGTCGCCGGAAAAGCGCAACATGCAGATCACTTTGGCGAGGATGCTGCTCCAGGCCGGGGAGCAGGACGAAGCGAACGCCCTGGTCGACGCCGTGCTGAAGGCGGATAACCGCCACGCCGGGGCGCTGAAGCTCAGGGCACGGCGGTTGATCGAGGAAGACGCGCCCGAGGAGGCGCTGCGCGATCTGAGCGTCGCCGACCAGGAAAAGCCAAACGACCCGGAGACCTTCACGATCATGGCGGCGGCGCACCAGCGCGAGGGTGCGCATGAGCAGGCCGGCCAGCGGCTTGCCCAGGCGGTGCAGGCTTCGAATTTCGGTCGAGAGGAATCCGCGCGATATGCCCGCTTTCTGCTCGCCGACCAGAGATACAGCGACGTGGAGGGTGTCCTTCTCGATGCGCTCGGCCGCTCGCCGAACGACATCGACCTGCTCACGCTTCTCGGCCAGAGCTATCTGCAGCAGCAGAACTGGACGCGGGCGCGGCAGACGGCGCAGACGATGGCCGGCCTCGACGACGCGCGCGCGAAGAACGTCGCGCGAGCGCTAGAGCTCGCCGCGCTTCAGCGCCAGGGCAAAACGGACGAAGTGCTGACCGAGCTGCGCGAAGCGGCGGCGCAGTCGAGCGACGACATCCGGCCGCGTCTCGCGGTGGTCGAGGCGATGGCCAATTCGGGCGATCTTCCCGGCGCCGAGGCCGAGGCGCGCAAGGTTTTGGAGGAATTCCCGGAGGCCCAGGCCGCCCGTCTGCTGCTCGCCAACATCCTGTCGCTCGAGGCGAAGACCGCCGAAGCGGAGAAGATGTATCGCGACCTGATCGCCGAGATCCCAGGGTTCCCGGCACCCTACGAAGGGCTCGCATCCATGCTGAACCGCGCCGGGCGGGCGGACGAGGCGAGCGCCGCACTAGATGCGGGGATCGAAGGCACGAACAGGGCATCCAGCCTGCTGAACATGAAGGCCGAACTCCTCATCCTTCAGGAGAAGTTCGAGGAGGCGATCAAGCTCTACGAAGAGCTCTACGCGCGGGATCCGTCCAGCGTGGTGATCGCCAACAACCTGGCCACGCTGCTCGCGACGCATCGCGACGACGCCGAGAGCCTCGAGCAGGCGTTCAAGGCGGCGCGGCGGCTCCGCGGCAGCGAGAACCCCTTCTATCAGGACACCTATGGGTGGATCCTAACTCGCCGCGGCGACCCGGAGCAGGCCGTGGCCTATCTCGAGCCGGCGGCCAAGGCGCTGAGCGGCGATCCCCTGACGCAGTACCATCTCGGGATCACCTATTTCGACCTGCAGCGTTGGGAGGAAGCGCGCGAGGCACTGTCGCGCGCGCTGGAAATCGCGGGCGAGGATACGGACCTGCCGCAGATGAAGCAGGCCCGCGAGCGGATCGGCGAAATTGCCGCCGCGGAGGCGAACACTGCGCCGGGTGCGACCGGCACGCGGCAGTAGGCTCCTCCTACGCCCACCGCCAATCAGACCCGGCCAAGTGAGGCGGTGAAGACCGTAACCCTCATGTCCTGAGGCCAGGGCGCCAGCGTGCTGTGCTATTACCCCAGTATTCGGCCTATCTGAGCTGAATTTTTGGCACAATTCCGCGGCATGATGCTGGCATGTGCCGGGTTCAGTCGAGTGGAATTCTTTATCTCGTCGGCACCCTACAACCTGCGATTGAAGTTATTATGGCTCCGCAATCGCCACACGATTTCTAAGACGTTCGATTTCTTCTTCAATTTTAGGAATTCGGAGTTTAGGGTAGCTGTGTTCAGAGGGGTCGAATCACCCATTTGGGTGAGGGCTTGAGGGGTGGGTAAATGGAATTGAAGACATTCCAGCCAGGGGCATTTCTTTTTCGTGGAGAGATTGAGTGCAGCCGGCTGCCGGCGCCGATCAGTCACCGATCCTTGAAGTTCATCACCTTTAAATTCCTTTTCGACAAGGGTTTTGCGCTCGCGGCAATGCCCATGGTCGCTCTGATTTCTGCCGTGCTCCTCGTGCTGAATCCATTCTTCAACCCTGGGTCGGTGTTTTATGTGCAGGATCGGATGGGTATGGGCGGCGCCCGCTTCCGGATGATCAAGTTCCGCTCGATGACGCCCAGCGAAGGCCTTTCGCGGGCGGCGAATGAGCGACTTGAAGAGGATCGCATTACGCCGATCGGCTATTTCCTGCGGCGGACGCGGATCGACGAATTGCCGAACCTGATCAATGTGCTGATCGGCGAGATGAGCGTCGTCGGGCCGCGGCCGGACGCGTTCGGCCATGCGATCGCCTTCATCGCGACCGTGCCCAACTACAGGGAGCGGTTCCGCGTGCGTCCAGGCGTGACCGGTCTCGCCCAAGTCTGCGGCGGCTATGCTGACACCGAGCGTGCGGTCGTTCGCAAGGCCCGCCTGGACCGCTTCTATGTCCGCAAGTCGCGCGCACTGCTCGATCTCTACATCATCTGGCGGACGGTCGCGGTGATGATGACTGGGTATGGGGCGAGGTAGGTACGTCGGCGAGTAAGAAAGTTCGTGCCCGGGCCAGGCGTTCTCAAGAATGGGCTACCTTCGGACGGGAGGCCGAGGCTAGTCCGGGACATGATTGACATCCATAGCCTGGCGGGGAGGAAGGAGCGCAATTGAAGGTGGAGGGAAATACCCATGCAAGGCGCCTCTCCCCGGAAACGACGCGTCCGGTCAAGCGAGTGTGCTTGATCAAGGCACTGCTAGTTAAGGGCAAGTGTGGCTGACACGGTGTATACGATCCTTTTGCTTTTTATTGTGGCGAGTTAAAGATGAATTTCCCGCTGAACCGGCGCGAGAGTGGGTTGGACGCGCATGGTCTCCGGCTGAGGTCGCCGGTAAATCCGGCGCCGGACGACGAGTCGGTCGATATACGGGCGAAATTTCTGTCGGTTTGGCAGCGGAAATGGCTCGTTCTGCTCATAACGGTGATCGGAGCGGTGCTTGCCATTCTGGCGGCGCTCAATGTCGACGAGCGCTTCACAGCTTCCGCTCGGGTCCTTTTCGAGCCAGAGCGTGTGCGCATCATCGACCTCGACAGCGTCATAGCCAGCGCCGATCAGGGGCTGCAGAACCAGGTGGAGATCCTTCGTTCGGCGACCCTTCTGGACCGCGTTCTCGAAATGCTGCGGCTGAACAAATCGCCGGAATTCAATCCAAAGCTGGTTCCGTCTCCGCCGACGTATCTCGAACGGACGGTCAACAGACTCGGACTTCCGGCGCCGATCCTGAAGCGACTGGCCGAATTCGGTATTGTCCGCACTCCGGAGCCCGAGAACCTGACCCCCGAGCAGCAGTCCGATCGGCTGCGTGCGCATATGTTGGAGGTGCTGAACCAGAACCTCAGGCTACGCCCTCTCCCGAATTCCAGGGTCATCGAGATTGCATATACATCGGGCGATCCTGTCTTGGCCGCCAACGTCGCCAACGCCGTCGGCGAGCAGTACATCATCGTACAGTCCGAGAGAAAGCGTGACGCCATCTCCGCCGCCGCCGAGACATTAGGCGGACGCGTGAAGGACCTGGAGAACCGGCTCGCCTCCGCGGAGGAATCCGTTCGCGTGGCGCAGCTGGAATTGACGCTCGAACTCGAAGTATGGAACGACACTCATCACTAAGCAGCTCGAGGCCTTGAACGAAGCTCTGAGCGAGGCCCGGTTCCAGCGGTCGAACCTTGAAGAGCAGCACGCCCGGGTTGCCGATGCGATGGAAGATCCGGACCGGTATGCGCTTGTTCCAGAGCTTCGCGGCTCGGAGGCGGTCTCCGCGTACATGGCCAATGAGCGAGCGATACTGGACGAAATCGCAGCCGTCCGGGTGATCGTGGCGGACGAGCAGAACACGCAATTGGTCCGTCTGAATGCACGTCTCGACAGGGTGCGTCAGAACATGCGGCTCGAGGCCGAGAACGTCGAGAAATCACTGGCGATCGGCATCGACGCCGCGAGGAAGCGCGAAGCGTCGTTCGAAGAGGAATTGCGCAAGCTGGAGGACAGGGCGGTCGAGCACGCCCGCAGCGAGATGCGGATCAGCCGGCTCGAGCGCGAGGCCGAAGCTGCACGGGTGATTTACGGAACGTTCCTCAACCGCCTCCAGGAAACGCGGGAGCAGGCCAATCTGCAGACGCCCGACGCGAGCTTCCTGACGAAGGCGAATATTCCTTTGATCGCGGACAACGCGTCGCGTCTGCGCACCGTGGCGCTGGGATCCTTCGCCGGTCTCGCGGCCGGGATCGCACTCGTCTTTCTCCTGGAGATGCTGAACTCTGGCTTCCGCGAGCCAGATCAGATTCAGGCGGCGACGGGTCTGCCCGTGCTGGCATCAATTCCGGTGACCGGCTCGCGAAAGCGTCCGACGCGGCTGATCAGGCGGGCTTTGCGCACATCGGACAATGCGCTCGCGGAATCTGTCCGCAATCTCCGGACAAGCCTGCTTCTCCATACCGCGGAGCACTCGCCGAAGACGATCATGTTCGCCTCGTCGCTGCCGGGAGAGGGAAAAACGACGACGGCGCTGCTGATGGGAGCGCTCAGCCGGCAGATGGGGCGGAGCACCCTGATCGTGGATTGTGATCTGAGGCGGCGAACGCTGGCGAAAGGGTTGTCAGCCGCCCGCAAGGGAGGCGGCCTGCTGGCCGTGCTCGATGGCACGGCCACCCTCGACGAGGCGATCAAGATCGATCCGGAAAGCGGGGTCCACGTTCTCGCCTTGGAGGCGAGTGAGCGCATGCCGAAGAACCCCGCCGACCTGCTTTCATCGCAGCGGTTCCGGAATTTTGTCGAGGAATTAAAGGACGCTTATGATCTGATCCTGTTTGATACGCCTCCGGTCCTCGCCGTGACGGATGCGCGCGTGGTTGCCCAGGTGATGGACGCTGTCGTCTATATC
Organism: uncultured Alphaproteobacteria bacterium; assembly: GCA_963822985.1. Taxonomy (GTDB): domain Bacteria; phylum Pseudomonadota; class Alphaproteobacteria; order Rhodobacterales; family Rhodobacteraceae; genus Thermohalobaculum. The sequence continues at coordinate 77,051 of CAWGJU010000015.1, forward strand.
GTGGCTTGGAAGAAGACAGCGAAAGGCGCCGTTGCCCATGGAATCGGAGAACTGGAATCGGTGAACGCCAGGATCGCCGGCATCGCTCTGACACTGGTCAGCGAGAGCCGTGCTGCATACCAGGTGAAAAACAAGTTCTACTACACGCGGGCGCACAAGGGCTACCTTTCCTAGGGCGGCATTGTCGGGTCCTACTCCAATCGGGCCGAGCTTGAATGGGAATCCGAAAGGATCTGCTCAGATCGCTGGTGCTGATGTGATGGTTTCTGCAGATGGCGATGATGTGACTGAAGCGTATTCGCAAGACGATGTCCCGATCCACGGTGTGGAGCCCCTTGGGCCGATGGCATGGACCGACCTGCAAACGGGACCGGCGATGAATGATGAAGAGGCGTCATGAGCAAGGTCGCTTTGATCACTGGCGCGACCGGGCAGGACGGCGCCTATCTTTCGGAATTGCTGCTGGAGAAGGGGTATGTCGTTCATGGCGTGAAGCGCCGCGCTTCGTCGCTGAATACCGAGCGCGTCGATCACCTCTATCAAGATCCGCATGAACAGAACGTTCGGTTTCATCTCCACTATGGGGACATGACCGACTCGACCAATTTGATCAGAATTGTTCAGGAAGTTCAGCCGGACGAGATATACAATCTCGCGGCGCAAAGCCACGTCCAGGTAAGCTTCGAGACGGCGGAGTACACGGCCAATGCCGACGCAATAGGTACGCTCAGGCTTCTCGAGGCGATCCGCATTCTCGGCCTCGAGCGTCGGACCCGGTTTTACCAGGCGTCGACATCGGAGCTCTTCGGGCTCGTGCAAGAGACGCCGCAGCGGGAGACGACGCCCTTCTATCCGCGCAGTCCATATGCCGCCGCGAAGCTTTACGCCTATTGGATTACGGTGAACTATCGGGAAGCCTACGGAATTCATGCCTCCAATGGGATTCTCTTCAATCATGAAAGCCCGATCCGGGGTGAAACCTTCGTCACTCGAAAGATCACGCGCGGCGTCGCGGCGATTCATCTGGAGCTGCAGGATTGTCTGTGGCTCGGCAATCTCGACGCGTGCCGCGACTGGGGGCACGCGCGCGACTATGTCGAGGGGATGTGGCGCATCGTCCAGCAGGACGATGCGGATGATTATGTCCTGGCGACGGGCCGCACGAGCAGCGTGCGGCAATTCGTGGAGATGGCGTTCCAGCGCGTGGGCGTTAGGCTCGAATGGTCTGGCGCGGGCGTGGACGAAATCGGGCGCTGCGCCGAAACCGGACGCACCTTGGTGCAGATCGACCCTCGCTACTTTCGGCCGACGGAGGTTGACCTTTTGATCGGGGACCCGACGAAGGCGCGCGAAAGGCTTGGATGGCGGGCCGAGCGATCCGTCGAGGATCTGGTCCACGAAATGGTCGCGGCTGATCTGGAGCGCCTGAACGTGCCTGCGGTGCGAGGCCGCTGCCATGACTGAAGAGGTTCTGCGCGAGGGGAGCCGGCGCTGGTACGTGGCCCAGAGCCAGCCGCATAAGGAGCTCTATGCCGCGGAGAATCTCGAACGCCTGGGCTTCGAGACATTCACGCCGCGGATCGCCCGCACCGTGCGACATGCGCGCAAGACGCAGCGCGTTCTGCGACCGCTCTTTCCGCGCTACCTGTTTTTCACCCTCGATCTCGACAGGGATCGCTGGCGATCGGCGCGAGGCGCCTTCGGCGTGGCCATGGTGATCATGCAGGGCGACCGGCCGAGGCCGGTGCCGCGCGGGGTCGTGGAGGCGCTCGCGGCGGCCGCCGACGGCCGGGGCGGCTTCGACTTCCGTCAGAGGCTCGCCCTGGGAGAGGAGGTCCGCTTTCTCGCGGGCCCGTTCGCTGACAGGATCGGTCGCCTGGTCGAGATGGACGAGGCCGGGCGGGTTTCGGTCCTGCTCGAGATCATGGGCGCGGCGCGGGTGATCTCCGCGACGGCCGACAACCTGCTGCCGGCGCGTATCTGAGCGACCGGCCCGGCGCACCGGTGTGCGCCGTTTCGCGAAGTCCCCGGGCGGCCCCCTGGTCACCCGGAGTGCGGTAGCGTTCCGCAACGGGAGAAACGAAAGAGTGGTCCTCGAGACCTACAGCCTTACGGCCAAGCGCGTCTGGGTCGCAGGCCACCGCGGGATGGTGGGTGCGGCGATCGTCCGCCGTCTCGCGGGCGAGGCATGCGACATCCTGACGGTCGGGCGGGCGGGGCTCGATCTGAGGCGGCAGGCCGAGGTCGAGGCCTGGGTCGCCGCGAACCGGCCGCAGGCCATCTTCCTCGCGGCCGCGAAGGTCGGCGGCATCCTCGCCAACCACAGCTCTCCCGCGACGTTTCTCTACGACAATCTGGCGATCGAGGCGAACATCATCCATGCGGCGCACCGGTTCGGCGTGGAGAAGCTGCTGTTCCTCGGTTCGTCATGCATCTACCCCAAGCACGCGCCCCAGCCGATCTCGGAGGACGCGCTGCTCACCGGGCCGCTGGAGCCGACCAATGAGGCGTACGCCATTGCCAAGATCGCCGGCGTCAAGCTGGCGCAGGCCTATCGCCGCGAGCATGGCGACGATTTCATATCGGCCATGCCGACGAACCTTTACGGGCCTGGCGACAATTACGACCTCGAGACATCGCATGTCGTGGCAGCGCTGTTGCGCAAGGCGCACGAGGCGAAGCGGGACGGGCGGCGCGACCTGGGGATCTGGGGCACGGGAACGCCGCGGCGCGAGTTCATGCATGTCGACGACTGCGCCGATGCCGTCGTCCACTTGGTGAAGGTCTACTCGGATGCGCCGCCGGTGAATGTCGGCTCCGGGGACGAGCTGACGATCGAGGAACTGGCGCGCGCGGTGATGCGCGTGGTCGGGCTCGACGGCGAGATCCTGAAGGATCGCAGCAAGCCCGACGGGACGCCCAGGAAGCTGCTCGACATCTCTCGCCTCAGGGCGCTCGGCTGGCGGCCGTCGATTCCGTTCGAAGAGGGGCTCCGCGGCGTCTATGCCGACGCGCCCTTCGCGGATGCCGCGTGAGCAGGGGCCGCTTGAGCAGGCCGCTTGAGCAGGGCCGCGAGCTGTCGGCTGCGCGCCGGCTCATCGCCGTGAACCGGTTCTACTGGCCCGACCATTCGGCGACGAGCCAGATCCTGACCGACCTCTGCCAGCGTGCGGCGGCCGAGGGGCTGTGCGTGACCGTGATCACGAGCCGGATGCGCTACGATGCGCCGAAGGAGCGCCTCGACGCGCGCGAGGTCAGCGCCGGCGTGCAGATCCGGCGGGTCTGGACGACGCGCTTCGGTCGCGACCGCGCGGCGCTGCGCGGCATCGACTATGCGAGCTTCTACGTCTCGGCCTTTGTCGCGCTGCTCACGCTTGCGCGTCGGGACGACGTCATTCTCGCCAAGACCGATCCGCCGCTGATTTCCGTGCCGGCCGCGCTCGCGGCGCGGCTGACGGGAGCGCGGCTGGTCGCCTGGATGCAGGATGTGTTCCCCGAGGTCGCGGGCGCGCTCGGCATGCGCTGGGCGGAGCGCCGGCCGGGCCGGGTTCTTCGCCGGCTCCGCGATCGGTCGCTGGCCCGGGCCCGGACGGTGGTCGCGATCTCCGACGGCATGGCGGGGCGGATGCGGCAGGCGCTCGGGCCCGCGGCGCCGGTCCGCGTGATCCCGAACTGGTCCTGCGAGCGGATCCGACCGGTCGCCCGGCCACGCAATCGGCTGCGCCGCGACTGGGGTCTGGAGGACCGGTTCGTCATCGGCTATTCGGGCAATCTCGGCCGGGCGCATGCCGCCGGCGCGATCGCCGAGCTGGTCCGGCAGAGTGCCGGCATCCCGCGCCTCGGCTGGCTGTTCATCGGCGGCGGCGCCGGCCTCGCCGAGGTGCGCGCCGCGGCGGCGGAGGCCGGCGTCGATGCGCGCTTCCAGCCCTACCAGCCGCGCGAGCGGCTCTCCGAGAGCCTCTCGGCCGCGGACCTGCACCTCGTCAGCCTCGACCCGGCCTGCGAGGGGCTGATCATGCCGTCGAAGCTCGTCGGCGTCATGGCGGCCGGTCGCGGCGTGCTTGCGCTCGCGGCGCCGGAGGGCGATCTCGCGCGCGCCGTTCGAACTGGCGGATTCGGGGCCGTGCTCGACATTCGCCACCCGGCGGGATGGCGCGCCACGCTGGAGATGCTCGCCACGCATGCGGCGGCCGACGCGCTCGGGACGCGCGCGCGGGCCTGCTTCGAGCGCGAGGGGCAGGCCGAGGCGCGCCTTGTGGCCTGGCTCGACGTGCTGGCGGGGCGGGCGGCGCCGGCGACGCCGCGGCCGGAACCCGATCTGGCACTGGCCGCGGCCCGCGCGCGATGAGGCGTTATCGTGCATCGGCGCCGCCCCGCAATGTCGACTTCGCGGCCGGGGAGATGGTCCTGAGGCTTGAAGGTGCGGGAATCTTGCCGGTGGCGTACCGACATGCCGACCGGACTCCGGTCATGGCTTGCGGGATCGTGCGCGCGGCCTTGTCGCGGATTGTCGAAGTGGCTGAAGAGGGAGCGATCTCCCGCAAGTAGAGGACGCTCGCCGCCGGATCGCCCAGATCGATGAACGGACCGCATCTAGCTTGCCATCCAGCAGTTCCGGACCTCCTCCAGCAGTTCCGGGCAGTGGCCACCGCTGACTGCGAGCCGGTCCACAGGGCCGCGCTGTCCCGGGCTGCTGAATCGCCGTTATCACCCGAGCCAGCGCCGAACTGACACTCCGGGAGGTAAGCGTCGCTCTAGGCGGATCGCATTTCGCGGTCATTCATACAAAGAAGCGGTCGCCTCATTCGCAGCAGACTTCTGCCATGCTTGATGAAATCAGGGGGTTCAGGCGGAGCGACGACCGCTGCGGCTCTATCGACCGGATGGGCTGCACAACCTCTGGGTTATGTACTGTTACGGCTCCCAAAATTTCGGAAATGAACGCATCTTTCTCATGGAGGTGGTTGCAGGGGGCTGGCCGCGATGCTAGCGTTTAGCTGCAAATTGGTGCAGGATCGCCAGCCGAGGTTGAGGCGGTCGTCGCAGGAGGGAAATCGATAATAAATCGCGTAGCGAAGATGTGTTTGGCTGCCGGGGTTGGCGCGTTCGTGATAGCTGCTTCGGCTGCCGGTCCTGCCAGTGCAGCGCTGCAGTTGACGATCAACGGTAATACGTGGAACGACACAGATAACGACGGCATCATCAATTTTAATGGCACGACTGGCGGCTTTACCGGAACGGTGTCAGTGCGGACGCAGTCGACGGCGCCAGCGGGCTCGTTCGGCATGATTCTCACTCTCGATAAGGTTGACCTGATTTCAGCGAGTGGTGATCTCGTGCTCACGGCAACGGACGACGCGTTCGTCTCTCCTGGCGGCACCTCGCCGGTCACTCTGTCAGGCAACATGAACGTGCCTCTCCAGATGAGCAATACGGTTACGCTCTCCGGAAATCTTGCCTCCACTGCATTTGGCTCGATTGATCTTGACACGAACAGAAAGACGGACACTAACAACGTAATCTTCCCTACAGCCGGTAATTCATACACCGCCTCTATCACGGCGGTCATTGACGCTAATACGGCTCAGCCCATACGCTTCATATCCGACTTCACTGTCGTTCCGCTGCCTGCCAGCGGGCTGTTGCTGTTCGGCGGCCTCGGCGCGCTCGGCTTCGTGAGCCGTCGTCGCCGCGCCGAAGCCACGGCGTAGCTGGCGATCACGGCGTAGCTGTCGGACCCTTTCGGAGCCCCGCTGGCGATGTCGGCGGGGCAATCCTGAAAGCGGTGTGGAAGAACGTTGGTGTTCGTTTGGTCTCGGTCGAGTGGCGCGATGACTGACTACGCCTGTGAAAATGTTCTGCTCGGAGATTTTGTGTTTCGCGGCAAATCAAACCAGCTTCGTCCGCGCTGATTCGCGGGGCTCCTGCTCTGGCCGTGGTGGCGGGCTTTTTCGCCTCAGGAAATCACCTCCTAATCTTTGGCGCTCTTTCCTCGATACCTGTTCCTTAAGGATCGCCCGTGCTCGGCCATCGGTTCGCGGGACCGCCGGGTTCGCCATGCTGATCATGGACGGCGAGCGGCCGACGCCCGTGCCGCGCGGCGTAGTCGAGGCGCTTGCGACGGCATCCGACGGACATCGCGCTTTGACTTCAGCCAGCGGTGCACCTCCGGCGAGGAGGTCGGCTTCCTCGCCGGGCCCTTCCCCGAACGGGTCGGACGCCATGGCGAGATGAACGACGCGGGACGGGCTGCCGTTCTGCTCTGATCACGGGCGCGGCGCGGATCATCTTCGCCACGTCCGATACCCTCTCTGCCGGCGCGCATCTGAGTGCAGCCGGCCCGGTGCGACGCGACGCGCCAGCCACGAGAAGCGCCGGGAGGCCTCGGGTCACCCGAACTGCGGTAGCGTGCCCGAACGGAGCGGCTTCTGACGATTGAGAAGCTAAATCTACGGACATTCCGGCAAGCGAGTGTCAGGGAGTCGCGGAGTGGTTGGCGTGGCGCTGGTGCGTCCGACGGTCGTCGCGATGTCCGACGGCATGCCCGAGCCAATTCGGCAAGAGTTCGGCCCAGGCGCTCCGATCCGCACGATTCCGAACTGGTGTCGCAAGACCCGCGGTCGGCTTCGAAGGTCTATTATAGCGTGATGAGCATGGGCGCGTCGCTCGGAACCGACGGCAAGGTGTCACGGCGGGCGGTGCTGCGCTCGGGCGCGGCGCTTGGCGTTGTCGCTCTCGCCGCGCCGTCGGCTGGATGTGCCGTCCTCCCGGAAATCCTGATCGTCGGAGCCGGTGCCGCCGGGCTTGCCACCGCCGCGCATCTGCGACGGAGATTGCCGGAGGCGCGCATAACGCTCGTCGACGCGCGCGAGCGGCATGTCTACGCCCCGGGTCTTTCGCTCTTCGTGAGCGGCCTGCGACGGGCGGAGAGCCTGGTCAGCGAGACTGCGGCCTGGGTGCCGGAAGACGTGGCCTGGGTGCGCGAGGCCGTCGTCGCAATCGAGCCCGAGCGGCGCCGGGTCGTGACCGATGCCGGGCGCGCGCTCGGCTACGACATCCTCGTCGTGGCGCTCGGCGCCGAGCCCGCCTGGCAGGCAATTGGGCTCGATCCTGCCCGGATCGGCGAAGGCGGCATCGGGTCCCTCTACGCCGGATTGGAAGCGGCGGAACGGACTGCCCGAATGGTGACGGCCTACGCCGAAGCGGGGGGCGTTGCGATTTTCACCATGGCCGGCGCTTCGGAGCGACACGCAGCGCCGACGCTCGAACTCATGCTCCTGCTCGACCACCGGATGCGCCGGACGGGCACGCGAGCGGCCGCCGACCTCGCGGTCGCGTTCGACGGCGAGCGAGTGTTCGAGCCTGAAGCGGCCGAGCAGCGCATCACGGCGCTCTGCGGATCGCGCGGCCTCGCGCTCGCGCCGGGACTCGGCCTTCGCGCGATCGATGCCGGTGCGCGCCGGGCGGTGTTCGCGACAGCTGGCGGCGATGTCGCGCGCAGCTACGACTTTCTGGTCGTCGCCCCCCCGATGAGGGGGCCGGCGGTGATCCGGCGCTCGGGTCTTGCCGCGGCCGGCATGACCTGGATGGCGGCGGACCCGGCGACGTTGCGGCATCCAGCCTGGCCGGGGATCTACGCCGTCGGTGACGGGGCGGGTCTCGAGCGAGGGGGCACGGTCGGCTCGCTGCGCGTTCAGGTGCGGGTGATCGGCGCCCAGATCGCGGCCGAGCTCGATGGCCGACGTTGCACCCGGCGCTACGATGGATACCGCGCCATGCCGCTGATGACCGGCGGCGGACGCGCGATCCTCGTCGAAACAGACGATCGAGGAGAGCTGATCGATGCTTTGCCGGGCGTCGTTGCCCCGCTCGAGGACGCCTGGATCGCCCGCGTGCTGCGCGAGGAGATGACCGAGGCTGCCCATTATGCGCTTCTCAGGGGTGAATGTCTCGAATTTGCGCTGTGGCAGAGCGCACCCGAATTCTCGGACAAACAGCGGATTGAAGAGATCGAGGCGCTGGCATGAGCCAAGAGGATGCTCTGATCGTCGCCGCAAAGGATGAGTGGGGCGTCGGTTTCCCCAGCGGCCGTCTGAGTGACACGGCTGAGTGGCCGGACGTTTGGCGGCGCCGGAATGTCTTGCTCGAAGCCCCTCTCGCCTCCGGCCGACGGTGATGGCAATGCGCCACGATCTGCAAGCGCGTTTTCGGCCATCGGAGCCCGCCGTCTCCGCGCCTGGCGCGCACCTGAAACCGATTGTGGAGCTGGATCTATCGCGCTTCCTGCGACCGAAACTTCCTGGGAACCGCGGAGCGCTGTGGCGCGCGGCCTGGTATCTGGTGAATGCGCTCTTCTTCCAGTCCGCGATCCTATCGCTGCTGCCGTCTTCCATGAAAGCTGCCATTCTACGCTGCTTTGGTGCAACAGTCGGCCGCGGCTTCGTCTGCAAGCCGCGCGTGACGATCAAGTATCCTTGGTTCTTCGAGCTAGGGGACGACGTCTGGCTAGGGGAGATGGTGTGGATCGACAACCACTGCGCCGTGCGGATCGGCTCGGACGTCTGCATCAGCCAAGGCGCCTATCTCTTCACCGGTAACCACGACTGGAACGATCCCGCCTTCGCTTTTTTCTCTCGAGAGATCACGGTCGGCGACGGTGTCTGGATCACCGCCTTCCAAAAGATTGGGCCAGGCACGACGATACCGCCCGGTCATGCCGTGGTTCAGAGGTCAGCATAGTTCCAAAGCATGACCGTCATTGAAAAGATCGCCCCGCCAGAGACGCCGGATCCGGGCGCCTCCGCAGCAAGTGAGCGCGTGCTCGTGCTGGAGGCCGGCCGGGCCGAGCGGAACTACTGGAACGACCTCTGGCACTACCGCGAGCTATTTGCCATCCTCGCCTGGCGCGACGTCGCCGTCCGCTACAAGCAGACGGTGATCGGCGCGGCCTGGGCCGTGATCCGCCCCTTTCTCACGATGATCGTGTTCACCGTGATCTTCGGGAAATTGGCCGGCCTGCCGAGCGAGGGCGACGTCCCGTACCCCGTGATGGTGTTCGCGGGGATGCTGCCCTGGTTCCTGTTCTCCACCATCCTGAACGACGCCTCGCAGAGCCTCGTCACCAACAGCAGCCTGATCGGCAAGGTCTATTTCCCTCGGCTGATCGTGCCCTCGGCCAGTTCGGTCGTGGCGCTGGTCGACTTCGCGATCTCGTTCGCGCTGCTCGCCGCGATGATGGTCTGGTTCGGCGTCCTGCCGGACTGGCGGATCGTGCTCCTGCCGGTCTTCGTCGTCGTCGCCGTGCTGACGGCGCTGGGGCCGGCGCTGCTGATGGCGTCGCTGAACGTCAGATACCGCGATTTCCGCTTCCTGGTGCCCTTCGTCGTCCAGTTCGGCCTCTACGTCTCGCCCGTGGGCTTCTCAAGCAGCGTCGTGCCCGAGCAATGGCGGCTGCTTTACAGCCTCAACCCGATGGTCGGCGTGATCGACGGCTTCCGCTGGTCCCTGCTCGGCGGCGAGAGCGATCTCTACCTGCCGGGCTTTTTCGTCAGCCTTGGTATCGTGGCCCTGACGCTGTGGCTCGGCATCCGCTACTTCCGCCGGACCGAGCGAACCTTCGCGGATCTGATCTGATGAGCACGTCCAGCTTCGAACCCTCGCCAGGCATGCAGCACGGTCCGCCCGCCCTCGTTCGGCAGGAGAGGCCGCGTGGTGAAGGGCGACATCGTGATCCGGGCAGAGGGGCTCGGCAAGAAATACGTGATCGGCCACGAGCGCGAGCGGGTGCCGACGCTGCGCGACTCGATCGCCCGCACGGCGCAGCGCTTTGCCCGGAACGCGCGCGACATGGCGCGCGGCCGGCCGATCATCATCGGCGCAGGACCTCGAGGAGTTCTGGGCGCTGCGCGACGTCGACTTCGAGGTCCGGCGCGGCGAGGTCGTCGGCATCATCGGCCGCAACGGGGCCGGCAAGTCCACGCTGCTGAAGATCCTCTCGCGGATCACCGAGCCGACCGAGGGCCGGGTCGAGATCCGCGGCCGCGTCGGCAGCCTGCTCGAGGTCGGCACCGGCTTTCACCCCGAGCTCACCGGCCGCGAGAACATCTACCTGAACGGCGCGATCCTCGGCATGACGCGGCGCCGAGATCCGGCGCAAGTTCGACGAGATCGTCGAGTTCGCCGGAGTCGAGAGGTTCCTCGACACGCCGGTCAAGCGCTATTCGAGCGGCATGTACGTGCGGCTGGCCTTCGCCGTCGCCGCGCACCTCGAGCCGGAGATCCTGCTCGTCGACGAGGTGCTGGCCGTCGGCGACGCCGAGTTCCAGCGCAAGTGCCTCGGCAAGATGGAGGACGTCGCCGGGCACGGGCGCACCGTGCTGTTCGTCAGCCACAACATGGCGCGCGGTGCAGCGGCTGTGCGAGATTGCGTTTTTTCTCAAAAACGGCTGCCTCGCTGAGAGAGGTCCGTGCCATGAAGTTACTAAAGTCTATATGAAGGAGGGCGACGCGTTACGTACAGTGTCCAGAGTCGCTGGGGTTGCTGACGAGATTGTTGAGACAGTTGAGTATTCTCCTTCGACTGATTGTTACTGGCTAACCCCCGGCGGGAAGGTAGATTTCAATTTCGTGATGAACAGTGCCGGCGTGGGCGCTGAAGTACGCATGGCTATCTACGATGAGTTCGGGGTTAAGATGTGCCAATTTCAAGGTAGAGATATCGGTACTCGACCGAGTAGCGGCTGTAAATCAGCTTTGAAGATACAGAGGCTTAATCTCGGGCCCGGGCTGTACACGATAAATTTGGCAATATATAGAGGCGGCACAATCGTTAAACATTACCCAGGTATACTCCGTATGGACGTTAGGAGTTCTGAATACAGTCAAATCAACGACAATCATTCTGGAAAAGTGTACGTTCCTCATGCTTGGGGGTGATCGAGCGGGCAGTACGAGGCCTTCCGTGGCACTTGTGGGTTTCTACAATGTGGCCAACGCGGGCGATGAAACGGCTCAGGGGCGCATATTGCGTCTCCTCGACGGATGCTCTGTGACAGTATTCCCTCTCCATGGCTTTGATGTGCGAGCATTGTGCCACTTTATTGCGATTGTGAATCGGCGGGGGTGCCCTAATTCATGATGGAAGCCCTCTTTTTGTCTGCAGGCACTATCAGAGGCTTTTTGAGTGGAAAAGATATGGAGTGGTCGGAAGTCGGGCTTGGAAACGTGAGTGAGGAAAGTCGCGCAGCAATTAGGGTGCTCGCAGATAGGAGCTCCTTCTTTTATACTCGTGACAAGAAAACGGCGGAATATATCGGTTCGCCAAAAGTAGCAGAGGCAACGGACTTATCATTTGCTCTTCCACTCAATTTGCCCCCAGGATTTGCGGAGTACGACATTGCCCTCGCACTAGCGCCTGCCCCTGGCACGGCAAGAGGTTCAATCCAAAGGCTTGGTTAGAAGCCTTTTCCGAATTCAGCATAAGGCCTTGGCGTAATTATCATGGCGAGAAAGATACGAAGCTGTTAGAGGAGATCGGCATTCGAGATTATCCAGCACATTTCTCTATGGCGCCACTTGCAGCAAGCCGAGCAGTGCTTTCTTGTAGACTTCACGCTATTTTGTTTGCGATGCAAGCAGGAAAGCCGTTCATCGCTATCAATTATTCAGAAAAAGTTAGGTCATTTTTGGAATCTGTTCGATTGGATGATCTGTGCTTTGAGGTTGATGAGATTGAGTTGGCCTACAAAAAGCTCCATCAAATTCGAAAAAGTCCTGAAAGTGTAGCGCGGCGCATTGTAGAGGCGGCTGAGACTTGTCGATAGCCGCAACCATGGAGCGAGAGATCAGGCACGCAATTTTTTCAAGAGACCGAAGGCTGAGATTTGCCGTTGATCCTCGCCGGTACAGAAAGCTTATAGCCTAAGCTGGACCAATGGCACGAATAATGCAGAATTCATCCAGATGCGTACCTCTGGAGGATCACAGTTGTCACGCCGAGCTTCAACCAAGCCGGGTTTCTCGAGGCGACGATGCGCTCGGTCCTCGACCAAGGCTATCCGGAGCTCGAATACATCGTCATCGATGGCGGCTCGACGGATCGCTCGGTCGAGATCATCAGGCGGTACGCCGACCGGCTCGCCTACTGGGAGAGTTGCAAGGACCGGGGCCAGAGCCACGCGATCAACAAGGGGATGGCGCGGGCCACCGGCGATCTCCGGGCCTATCTGAACAGCGACGACCTCTATCTGCCGGGAGCCCTCCACCGGGTGGCCGAGGCATGGATGGAGGCTCCGGGTGCCGGCCTCTATGCCGGACATTGCATCACGATCGATGAAGCGGGGGAGGGGCTCGCCAAGACCTACGCCTCCGATATCGAGACCTTGCCCGATGCGCTGGACCTCTGGCGTGTCTGGTATCGCGGCCGCAACTTCGTACAGCCGGAAGTGTTCTGGACCGCGGGCGTCGCGGCCGCCATCGGGTCGATCGACGAGAAGCGCCACTTTGCGATGGACTACGACTACTGGTGCCGCGCCCTCGCCGCAGGCGCGCGCGTGCGGCGGGTCGACGCCGATGTCGCCGCGTTCCGTATCTGGGCTGCGCAAAAATCGTCGCAGTCGGAGCGGGCCGCGGCCGAGTTGCGGCGGTCGCGGCCCGCTACCTGATCGACAGACGCGTCCAGCTTCCGCGAGCACACCGGCGTCGAATGGTCGGACTGGCTGTTCGACGAGCGGGTATTCATCGACGGCGGCCGGATCGCAGCGCAGGAGAGCTCGCGATGGAGACGCCGGATGAAGATGGCGGGCGTGGTCGCGCGGCATCCCGGGCTGCTTCGGGGCGGAAAGTTCTGGCGGCATGGGGCAAAGCGGGCGGGCGGCTGGATCACGGGCCGGGGGTGATGCGCCCTTGCCCGGTCGACCTGTCGCTCAGAGCAGCGCCGAATGAGCGGAACGATCATGCTTGACGGAGTGCCGACGCCGGGGGCCCTCCTTTGGCGAGCCCGCTCGACCTTCGGGCATGGTCCGCGCGTGGCCTGGTACCGCGACGTGGTCCGTCCCCGAGCGCTGAGGCTGGCACCTCTGACCGGCCTTACGGATCGCAGCGCCGAAGTTCACGCGCTAACCTCGAAGAACGACTGGCTGAACCTGATCTGGAGCCTGCGCAGCTTCTACGCCGTCAGCCCCGTCAGGTTCGCGCTCTGCATTCACGCCGATCCGACGCTGCCCGAGGAAGCGGCGGCGGAGCTCGCGCGCCAGTTTCCGGACGCGCGGCTGATCCGGGCGGGCGAGGCGGACGCCGCGGTGCTGCCGACACTGGCTGCCCACGACCATTGCCGGCGCTTCCGCGCGAGCAACCAGTTGGCGCGCAAGGTCTTCGACTTCAGGCAATTCCTCTCCGCGGACCGCTTGGTGGTGTTCGACAGCGACCTGATCTTCTTTAGGCCGCCGCGGGCCTTCCTCGACCATCTCGAGCAGGGGCGGCGCACCAACGTCTTCAATCGCGATGTCGCGACCGCCTATGCCGTCGACGCCGATGCGCTCGCCGCGGCCGGGCTGCCCGTGGTGGCCGACCTCAACAGCGGCTTCGGGATCGTGCACCGCGACAGCCTCTCGCTCGACTGGATCGAGGAGTTCCTCGCCGTGGCCGGGCATGCTGGACGGCCATTTCTGGCGGATCGAGCAGACGATCTTCGCGCTCATCTCGGCGCGCTGGGGCGGGGAATTGCTGCCCGAGGAATACAGGGTCTACCTCGACGTGCCGCTCGGCCCCCGGCCGTTCCGCCACTATGTCGGCGCCATCCGCCATCTGATGTACGGCCAGGGCATCCGCGCCGTGCACCCGCATCTTCTCGCGAGGTCGCGGTGAGCCTCCGCGTCCTGATGGCCCCCGACTACCGGCAGACAACCCCTACCAGCAGCTGCTGGCGGATGCGCTGTGCCGCCTCGGCGTCTCCACCGAATTCCCGAGCGGCTATCGCCGCGTGCTGCCGCTGACGCGCGCCGCGGGAAAGCCGCTCCCGAACGTGCTGCACCTGCACTGGGCCAACGCCTCCCTACCTTCGGGCGGACTCCGCGATATGGCGCGCCGCCTATGCGGCCAAGCTCGTCGCCGACCTGCATCTCCTCCGGCTGCGCGGCGTCCGCATCGTCTGGACGGTACACAATCTCGCCGCGCATGAGGAGCGCACGCCGGCGCTCGACCTGTGGGTCTATCGAAGGCTGGCGCGGTTGGCGGATGTTCTCGTCGTGCACGACCCCGCAGCGCGCGCGGCGGTATCCCGGCCTACTGCGTCGCGCCCGACAAGCTGCGCGTCGTTCCTCATGGCCACCTTCGGGATGCCTACGGTCCGCCGACCCCCCAAAGCGCGGCGCGGGCACGGCTGAACCTGCCCGCGGATGGGCGGGTGCTGCTGTTTTTCGGCATGCTCCGGCCATACAAGGGCGTGCCGGAATTGCTCCCCGCCTGGCGGTCGCTCGCGGACGACCACCCGGATGGCCACCTGCTTGTCGCGGGAACTCGCCGAGGCCGAACCTACGCGGCGGCGCTCAGAGGATGCGGCGAAGGGGGTGCCGCGGGTAACCCTCGAGATGGGTTTCGTGCCTGACGGGGAATTGCCGGATTATCTCGGAGCTGCGGACTCCTTGTTCTCCCCTTCCGCCGTAGCCTGACATCCGGAAGCGTAGCCCTTGCGGCGACCTATGGCATGCCGGTCGTGGCGCCGCGCCTGCCCTGCGTTACGGCGGTCGCCGGCGAAGAAGCGCCGTTCCTCTACGAACCCGCCGCCGCGAACGGGTTGACAAAGGCGATGGAACGATCGTTGACCGAGCCGCTCGAACGGCGCGCCCGGCCTTGCCTCCGCAATGGAGCCATGTGGCGGCCCTTCACGCCGAAGCCTATGCCCAAGGTCGTGGTCTCATGTCTGCCCGGCCGATAAGAGCCACCGACGCCATAGCGGTAGCCCGGACTGGGGCTTCCGAGTGATCTCGATTCTGATCCCCTGCCACAACGCCCGCCAGTGGGTAGGCGCGGCCATCGGTTCCGCGCTCGCGCAAAGCCATCCCACTGCGAGGTGATCGTGGCGGACGACGGGTCCACCGACGGCAGCCTCGACGTGATCCGTTCCTTCGGCGATCGGATCGAGGTCCTCGCCCTCCCTCATTCCGGCGCGACCGCGGCCAGGAACGCCCTGCTGAGCAAGGCGAGGGGAGAGTGGATCCAGTACCTCGACGCCGACGACCTGCTCGAGCCGGAAAAGATCGAGCGGCCAAGTGGCCGCACTGTCGGCGACACCCGAATGTAGACGTGCTCTACGGTCCGGTGACCATGCTCGATTGGAGCGACGGGGGCGAGACAGGACGAGAGGTCGTGCCGATCCCGGAGCCGCACGATCCCTGGATCCTGCTCCGCGCGCTGGCACCTGCCGCAGACCGGAGCGCCGCTCTGGCGGCGGCAAGCCCTGGTCGACGTCGGCGGCTGGGCGGCGGACCAGCCCTGCTGCCAGGAGCACGAGCTTTACCTGCGGCTTCTGATGGCCGGCAAGCGGTTCGTCTATACCCCCGCCGGCGGCGCCCTCTACAGGCAGTGGAGTGAAGCCACACTCTGGAAGCGGGATCGCAGCCGGACTCGCCGCGAGCGGCTCAAGATCCTGGACCGCGCCGAGGCACACTTGCGTCGCCACGCGGAGACTGACGCCCGAGCGGCTTCAGGCCATCAACCTCGGACGTTTCGAGACGGCCCGGAGCGCGTGGGCGAGCGATCCGCAGGAAGGCCGGCGCGCCTACGCGACGATCCGGCCCGGTTGGCCGCGCTTCCGCCCTAGGGTCCGGCGGCGCCTGCCGGCTTCCGCGCGACCTATGGATGCTTGGATTCGCCGCCGCCGAGCCGCTGGCAGCCTACGCCGGGCTCGACTGTCGAACAGGGGCAAAAGTGCCGTGATCCCTCCGTCCCCCGGTATCTCGGTCGTGATCCCGACGTACAATCGGCTTCCCTTCTCCAGGAGGCATTCGCCTCCGTATACGCACAGAGAGTGCCGGCGGAAGAAATCATCGTGGTCGAGACGGCTCAACGGACGACACACGCGAGTGGTTGGAATCGAGGCCGCGGCGGGCCGCCTTCGACCGATCTTCCAGCCGAACAGCGGTCCAAGCGCCGCGCGGAACGCAGGGGCCAGAGCTGCGCTGGGCGACTGGCATATATTCCTAGACAGCGATGACCTGTGGCTTCCATGGACAATTGAAGCAATCTATCAAGTTTTATCTCAGACGAAAGGACAGTTTTACGGGCATTTCTCTCGCACCAAAACTGTCTATCAGAGAGAGAAGATCTGGAGTCTTAAGCAATTAAGCGTGAAGAGAGAAGGCTACTCAGACTATATCTCCACGAAAAAGAAAGAGTGTATGCCGGCGGTGGAATAATCGCCGTGCAAAGATCTCTTCCTTTCGGCGGGAGGCTTCGACGAAAGTATGAACCATGCGGAGGATCATGATTCGTTCTACGTATTGGCGACGGAGCCGGGTTTGCAATAATCGTACGCCCGACGCTTGTCTTGCTTCGCATGCATACTCAGGAAAGGTTAACTGACCAGTTGCCGGCCTTTTTTTCCGGTGTACGCCGCCTCATTGAAAAAGGAGCGATCGGCTGCTATCCTGGCAAGGGGGCAAGGGCATCAGAAAGGCAAAGATCATTGAACAGGCATGTTCGTCCGGCAATTGTCGCAGCAGTTCGGGGCGGACTTCGTACTGAGGGGGGGCTCTTTATTGTAAAACGTTCTGGTGGCAGGCGAAGCAGAGAAGGATCAAGTTCCTGGTGGGCTTACCGGCCCTTACACTAGGGCATTGGGCGAGGTCTCTCTAAAGCCGCGTGCGACGACCAGTTGTCAGCGAGGCGTCTCAGGAGCGGAGACCGTAGTCTCGGTGACTAGACCCGTTAGGAGGAAGGTGTTCGACGGGGTCGCGCGAATGACTCGGGGAGTGGGCGCGATGATCCCGACATTCCGGAGGACAGAAAAGCTGCTGCACTCGCTAGGGATCATTTTGGCATTCCCTCCCTGCCCGCAGAGGTGCTCGTGCATGTTGATGCCGGAGACCACGAGACTGGGCCAACTGTCCGCTCACGCTTTCCCACCGTTGGTGGTCATAGAGGCGGCGCGCCGCGTCGGTCCGAGCGGCGGGCGCAACCGGCTGCTGCGCGAGGCTACTTGTCCATATGTCGTCAGTTTTGACGACGACAGCTACCCCATCGATCCAGACTTCTTCGATAAGGTCGAGCAACTGTTCGAGCGGCATCCATCCGCAGGGATGCTCGCCGCGGGAGCGATCGTACACGATGGAGAGGTTGTGCCGGACCGCAGAGGTACTGCCGCTTGGGTCGCGGATTTTGTCGGATGCGGCTGTGCCTATCGGCGCGCAGCTTTCATGGAGACGGATGGCTACTTCCTCTTCCTCTGCCTATGGCGTTGAGGAGGCGGACCTTACGCTTCAACTGCACAGCCGCGGCTGGAGGATTCTGCGTTCGGATCTTCTCCGTGTGCGCCATGCGACCGCGCTCGAGCACCACCGGACCCCGGAAGTGACCGCAGCAAGCGTAAGCAACCTGGCTCGTCTGGCGATGCTGCGATACCCTTGCTCTTTCTGGCCCTATGCCGGGCTCCAGATCGCCAACCGTGTCGCTTGGCTGTTGCGGAACGGTCGACTGCCGGCGTCGTTGCGGGCCTTTCCGAAATACCGAAGGCGCTGGTGCGTCAGCGGCACGCTCGCTCTCCCGTGCAGCCGAAACAGTAAGGCGGGTGCGGGCGCTGCGACGCGCGCCCGAGCCGGCATGAAGCGCCCCGAGGACTGGCTCTGCTGCCAAATCGGAGCGCGCGAGCACTACGCCGTGCCGCGGGCGCTGGCCAGGCGGGGCGGCTCGCAGGGCTCGTCACCGATGCCTGGGCGCCGCCCGGCTCGATGGCGGCGCGCCTCGACCGGCGCTTGGCGGCGCGCTTCCATCCCGAGCTCGCGGGCGCATCCGTGCAGGCCACGACTCTGGCGGCCGTTTGGAGCCGCCCTTGGCCCGGCTGCGCGGGCGAACGGGCTGGCGCCGCATCATGGCGCGGAACGCGTCCTTCCAGCGGCGGGCGCTGGCCCGCATCGCGCGGCTTCCCGCTGCCCGCGGCGAGCGCACGCTCTTCGCCTACAGCTACGCCGCCGACCGTCTTTTCGGCGCGGCAAAGGCGGCGGGATGGCGCACGGTGCTCGGCCAGATTGATCCCGGACCGGTGGAGGCGGCG
Organism: uncultured Alphaproteobacteria bacterium; assembly: GCA_963822985.1. GTDB lineage: Bacteria > Pseudomonadota > Alphaproteobacteria > Rhodobacterales > Rhodobacteraceae > Thermohalobaculum. The sequence continues at coordinate 95,316 of CAWGJU010000015.1, forward strand.
CTTGTTGACCGGCTCTATTCCGAGGCCGGGGCGCTGCACGAGCCGATCCCGCCCGAATACTGGAAGCTCGTGGCGTCGCGAGGTTGCCCTGGCGGATCTCGTGATGGCCAACTCCGATGGTCGCGGCAATGCCTCGTCGAGGGAGGTGTTCCGGAGGAGAAGATCGTCGTCGTTCCCCTCGCATACGAGGGCGTGGCGGCGCCCATGGCGAGGAACATGCCCGACGCTTTCACGCAGGCCCGCCCGCTCCGGATGCTGTTCCTCGGCCAGATCACGCTCCGCAAGGGGTTGGGCCGCGCTCTTCGCCGCGCTCGAGCGACTGGCCGGGGCGCCGGTCCGAACGACCTTGGTGGGCCCGGTGCAGGTCGGCGGTGCCTTCGGCGATCAAGGCCAACCCGTCGGTGCGCTTCACCGGGCCCGTCCCGCGCGACGCGGTCGCTTCGGCCTATGCCGAGGCGGATGTGATGCTGTTTCCCACCCTGTCGGACGGCTTCGGGCTGACGCAGCTCGAGGCGCTGGCCGCCGGGCTTCCGGTGATCGCCTCGCGACATTGCGGCGCGGTCGTCGAGGACGGGGTCACGGGGCTGATCCTGGACCCAGTCACGCCTGAGACGATCGCCGCGGCCGTCGAGCGGCTCCTGGCCGATCCCTGCGCCCTGGCGCGCATGGCAGTGGCGGCGCCGACTGCGGCCGCCCGCTTCGGCATCGACCAGCTCGCCGACAGGCTCGAGGCACTGTGACCGCCGGACGCGGCATTCGCGAGCCGTCGAAGGCGCGCCTGACGATGCTCCGCGGCGGCTCGACCGTCTTCATCGTCGCCGGCGCGGTGATCTCCGCGCTCTTGTCGGATGCGGCGACCTCGGTCGACAACGTCTTCGCCGAGCCGGCCCCCGTGCTTGGCCCCGCGCTCGCGCTCGCCTTCTGGACGGAAGCGACGCCGGGGTGCGGAACCTGATCCGGGCCGACATCTTCATGCTGGCCGTTCTCTACGTCCTGACGTTCCTCGAATTCCTGTTTCCCCAGCCGGAGCTTCGGCGCGGGTCACCCTGCAAGGCGCGCAGACCGGCGTGCTCGCGGTGCTCGTTGGCTTCGCCGGCATCGCGCTCGGACGACACCTCGTGGCGATCCGGGCCCGCATCGACCTGGGTGCCTTGGAATTCAGGCCGAAGCAGCTGTTCTCGCTATTCCTGATGGCGGCGTTCGTCGGATATTTTCACATGCTGTGGGCCGTCCGATTCAACCCGGTCGACCTAGTCTATTGGATGGTGCAGCCGCGCTTCAGCCAGCCATGGAGCCGAGGGAGGCTCGGGGGGTGGTCCAGCCTGCTCACGGAGCTGGGGCTGCTCATCTACCTGCTGCCGCCCTTGGCGGCCGCCGTCTTCGCCGAGGCGCGCCGCTACACGATGGTGCAGAAGGCGGTCGTCGCCGCTGTCCTCGGCTTCACACTTTTCCAGGGCTTTGCAGGCGGGACCCGCAGCGTACTCCTGGTTTACATCGCGACCTTCGGCGCCGCCTACCTCCTGCTCACGCCGGGCCTCACCTGGCGGCGCTGCGCGATGCTCGGGATGCCTGCTCTGGCGATCGCCTGGTTTACCATCTATTATTTGCCGGAGATTCGCACGCAGGGCCTCGACAGCTTCGATCTGGAATCGGCGCGGACGAGTTCCTTCTTCGTCGACCTGAACGTGGTGAACGTGTCCCTGCTGACTGAGGTCTTTCCCGACTACGCCCCCTATCTCGGCTTCGAGATCCCGTACACGGCCATCATCAGACCGATACCCCGCGCGATCTGGCCGGGGAAGCCCGAAGGCTTGAGCTTCTCGATCGAGGATGCGCTCGGTGCCGGCAGCAGATGACCCTTAGCGCGACGTTCGTGGGCGAGTTCTACATGGCGGGCGGCCTGCTCGCGGTTGGCCTCTGCGCGCTCTTCCTCGGCTGGGCCGCCGCGAGCTGGAACAGGGTGGGAGCAAGGGCCGACACCAACGCGATGCTGATCCTTTACGCCAGCGGCTTCTTCGCCGCCGGCCTCTGCATGCGCAGCTTCATGTCGGTTGCTCCCGCGATCCTTCCAACGATCGCCCTCGCCGTGATGATCAGCATTAGGGGCAAGAGAATTGAGAAGTACCCATCTTTTTGAGGGTCAGCTGCCGTGCGTCTTCAGGCAACCTGTTTTTGGTCGCTTAAGCAAGCCTTGCTGTAGAAAGTATACGCGTGAATAGTCCGCACCCTGTTCTAAAACTCTTGATATTGCTTCCTCATGCCGGGAGGGGTGGAGACATTACGATGGTCCAATGCCTGACGAGCGTCATGACTGATCGGGGGTACAAGGTCACAATAGCGACCAATTCAGGTGGAAATTTAGCCAGCTACCCTGGCATGGACGTCGTCGAAGCTCCGTTTTGCAGCGGGACTAATAGGCCTTCTAAGATCTTCTCTGAGGCTCTCAAGAACATAGAGAGATTTGACATTGTTCATGCTCACAGTCCGCGATCCCTTGCCGTAGCCAAGCTATCCTGCCTTATTGCAAGAAAGAAGCGGCCAATTGTGTTCACGTATCGCTGGACAACCGAAAGTGGTCGTTTGCGTAATTTAATACGGGCTGATTGTTTCGCCTTGCGGTCTGAATCATGTGCCCTCCGATGAGGCAGCCAAAGAGATCGTCAAAATGGTTCCTGAAGTTGCTGGCCGCGTTTTCATCGCTGAGCACGGGGTCGTTACAGAGAAATTCGTTCCAGCAGATATTCGTCGCAAGCAGAGCGCCAGAGAGCGCTTCGGTCTGGATCCAGAAGACTTTGTCCTGGGCTCTGTTGGAAGACTCGATTGGGGTAAAAGGGTTGACTGGGTTCTACAGGCCCTACAAGAAATTCGGGGGAACAACTTCCCAGGCGTATGAGACTTTTGGTTGTAGGGGACGGCCCTTTAAGGGCTCATGTTATGAGAAAAGCTAATATGATGGGAATTGAGGATGAAGTTGTTTTTACAGGATTTTTAGCTGATCCCGTCGCCGCGTGGGATCCGATCCGATTCTTTGGATCTGTAGGTCCGAAGAAGTCTTCTCCTACGTTGTGATAGAAGCTGCTTCATGCGGGGTGCCCTGCCTTCGCTCACGAAGCGGAGGCGCCGGTGCCCAGATCATTGACGGAGTAACCGGGTATGTATTTCCCATTCAGTCTAAGTCGTCCTTTGTACAAATGATGAGGAGGGTTATCTCGGACCCGGACTGCCTCATCGGATTAGGCAAAAATGCTCGGAAGAGGGCTCTCGAACGCTTCTCATTGGAAAGCTGGGCGGCGAAACTGAGAATCTGTTTTCGATACTGTGCAGCGTATGGTATGAACAAGCGCGCTTGCTTCTTTTCTGTCAACCCTTCGCCGTATCAGCAAGATTTGGCACGCGAGTTTCAGAACGTCGTCGCAGAGGAAGTCATTTGTTCTACTATGTCGGCTTGCCTCACGACCGGCAATGGTCGGTCTCGCCTCTCGGACCGAACGAGCAGGTGCTCGAAAGGGGCGACGCTGACGCGCCTCGGACCATCGGCTCATGTCAATCCCGGCGTGTTCCGAAAACTCCGATCGCTTCGGCCTGATCTTGCGGTGGTGAGCGATTACTCCGCGATCACATCGCAGGCGCTCATGTGGTGGTTGACCCCCGCGGCACGCCCTGGATCTTCTGGGGCGAGATCCCGGGCTTCACGGAACGGGGCGTCGCAGGCCGATGGCTCCGGCGGCGCCTGCAAGACCCCCTTCGGTTCGCGGCCGCCATAGCCGCTATCGGCGAGCGGGCGGCGGCTGCATACCGCGTCCGCTTCCCAAGAACCCCGATCTACAACATCCCCTATTTCTGCGACCTGGAGCCCTATCGGCTCGCCGCCGCGCGCCGGCGGAGGTCGAGGAGTGCCGCATCCTGTTCAGCGGACAGATGATCCCCCGCAAGGGCGTCGACATCCTCCTCGACGCCTTCGCCCGCCTGGCCGAGACGCGCCCGCAAGCCCGGCTGATCCTGCTTGGCGATGGTCCTGACCGGCCCGTTTACATGGCCAGGCTGCCGGCGCATCTGAGGCAGCGCGTTGAGCTTTCTCGGACACAAACAGCCGCCGGAAATCCCGTCGGTCTTTGCCGAGGCGGATATCTTTTGCCTGCCCAGCCGGCACGACGGCTGGGGCGTGGTCGTCAACGAGGCTCTCGGCGCCGGCCTGCCGATCGTGGCGAGCGACGGCGTTGGCGCGGCCCACGACCTCGTCCAGCACGGGGCTAACGGCTACGTCGTTCCGGCGGGGACGCCAGGCCTTGGCCGATGCCCTGTCGCGCCTTATCGACGACGCCGCCCTGCGGGCCCGCTTCGCAGCCGCGTCGAGCGCGGCCGCCGATCGCTGGGACGTCGAGCAAGGCGTAGCACGCTGGCGATCGGCGTTCGACGAGGTGATCGCCCGTCGAACACTCGGCAGCGCTCGTGAAGGTCGCCCTTGTCTCATCCGGCTCCGGTTCACGGGGCGGCGGCGAAATCTACCTGATCCTTCTCGCGACTGGCCTCAGACGGCTCGGCTGCGACGTCATTGCCGTCGTGCCCGACCATCCGCGCATGGCGGAACTGACCTGCAGGCTTTCCGCGGCCGCGTCGATCGCGCGCTATCCGGCAATAGCTACCTTCGACCGGCGGCTGCGCTCACTGGGCGCTGCGCATGGACCGACCGCAGCAGCGTCGGCTGCAGGCGCTGTTCCTTGGCCTCGAAACCGACATCATCCACGTCAACCAGCAGGTCGCGGAAGATGGCCTCGACCTTGTGGCCGCCGCCGCCGCTTGCGGTCGCCGCTGGATTTCGACCATCCACGTGGCCGGCTCGGCGGCGACGCCTGGGCGCCTTCATGGGGCCGCTTCGCGATCGCGTCGCCTGCCTGGCGCTGCGGCGGGCGAAGGGCTGTCACATCGTCGTCTCCGAAGCCTCGAAGCACCAACTCGCGGATCGCCTCGGCGCCGATGCGGCCGGGCGCATTCACGTCGTCCACAACGGGGTGCTCAGGCAGCGTCAGGAGGCCCTCGAGCGCGGCGCGAGCCGCTGCGAGAGACGATTGGAACTGCCGTCCCGACACTGTCGTGATCGGCGCGGTCGGGCGCATCGAACCTCAGAAGGCGCCCGAAACCTTGCTCCAGGTGACCGCGCCCCTGCTGAGGGAAAACCTGCCCGTGCAGATCGTCTGGATCGGCGATGGCGCGGGGCGGCATGCGCTCGAGGCGCTGGCCATCGACCTCGGCGTCCCCTTGCGGGTCGATGGCTGGCGAGACGACGCGTCGCGGCGGATGGCCGGCTTCGACGTTTTCGCTCTGCCGTCGCGCTTCGAGGGCTTGCCGCTGGCGCTGCTCGAAGCCATGCATGCGGCCCTGCCGGTCGTCGCCAGTCCCGTCGACGGCATCCCCGAAGCGGTCGTGCCGAACAGGACGGGCTATCTGCCGCGGAGCGATCGCGACTGGGTCGATTGCCTCCGGCGGCTCGCGGTCGACCCCGACCTCCGGCTCCGGCTGGGGCTCGGCGGCCAGGCGGCGGCCGAGGCGCGGTTCAGTGTCGAGACGATGGCGCGGAAACGCTGGCGCTCTATCGCGCGCTGGCACCGGTGTCGGCCTGACATGCCCACCGTCATCCACGTAATCCCCTACATGGCCGCGGCCGCCGGCGGCCCGCCGGTCGTGGTGGACAGGCTCGCGGGCCTGTCCGGGCAGCTCGGCTGGTCGGCCCGCGTGGTCACCACGCCGGCCCTGGCGACCGATGGAGGCCTCGCGCTGCGGACCGCCGCGCAGGGCCGGTACGAAGTAACCGTCCTGCCATCGCAGCGGGCAGCATGGGCGGGGTCCGCGTCCCGGCAGCTCGAGGCGGCGCTCCGCTCGGCCGACATTCTCCACCTGCACACGCTCTGGAGCCCGCTCGTCGCGCGCGCCGCAGCCCTCGCGCGAAGGCGCGGGCTGCCCTACGTTCTTTCGCCGCACGGCATGCTCGACCCGTGGTCGCTCTCGAAGAAACGGCTGCGCAAGCGCCTCTACATGGCGCTCGTCGAGCGACGCGTCATCGAAGGCGCGAGCGCCATCCTGTTCACCACCGAACCCGAGCGGGATCTCGCGCAGGCGAGCGGGCTCTCGCTTCCGCGGCCGATGGTCGTGCCGCTCGGCGCCGACCCGATGCCGGGCGAGCGGCCGATGCTGGCCCAGCGCTTCTTCGCCCGCCATCCCCGCCTGGCCGGGCGGCGCATCGTCCTCTTCCTCGGCCGGCTGCACCCGAAAAAGCGGCCGGAGCTGGCGATCGAAGCGCTCGCCCGCCTCGGCCGCGCCTACGAGGACGTGCATCTGGTGCTCGCCGGCGCGGGCGAGGCCGACTACCTCGCCCGGCTCGACCGGCTGGCGCGGGCCGGCGGCGTGCGCGACCGCGTGCACAGGACGGGCCATCTCGACGGCCTCGACAAATGGTCGGCCTTGGCGGCCGCCGACCTCTTCGTGCTGCCCTCGCAGCAGGAGAACTTCGGCATCGCGGTTGCCGAGGCCATGCAGGCGGGGCTCCCGGTTGTGCTGTCCCGCGGCGTCAACCTGTGGCCGGAGGTCGTTTCCGCGGCGCGGGCCTCGCGCTTGATGAACACGATGAAGAGACGGCGCTGGCGACGCGCTGCGCGATCTCCTCGAAGATCCCGGAAAATTGGTAATAATGGGACGGAGGGGGAGGGAACATGCCCGGGCACTGTTCGATTGGAGGGCGTATGCTCATGCCACGTTGGACGTTTACGCACAGATAAATCGGACCCACCGGGACTGTCGATGAACACCGCGCCGCCGCCCGCCCCGTGGAAGCGCGCGTGCGGCGGTGGACCATCCGTGACGTCGAACATCACCGAGAATTCGCCGCCCCCGCGCGCATCCACCAAATTCCATCATAGCCCTCCTTTCCCCGCTCAGCGTAAACGTGCGGAGGCGCCGTGGCGGGTCAGCTTGACGTTGTGCTGAACGCCCAGGGGAGGAGGTCGTCGATCTTCGACGCCGGGTGTCCGCCGGCGATGGCCTCGAGGGTGGCCTTGATGTAGGCGAAGGGCTCGACGCCGTTCATCTTGGCGGTCTCGATCAGCGAGGCGATGCGGCCCCAACCGTCGCCGCGTGGCTGACGGCGCATTGAGCGTGGAGATCATCGCCCGCGACCGCGACCGCGGCGGCGGCTACGGGGCCGGCGGCGCGAGGGCGGCCGATGCGGGCTAATCAAATCAGAAGAGGCTGGATGGAAATTGTTGGAATGATGACGGTTCGGGACGAAGAAGATATTCTAGTCGAAGGTGAAAAGCGGCAATCGAGGCATACGACGTTATTCTTAGCGTCGACTGTGGGAGCGAAGATAATGCGCCCGAGATCTTGCGAGACTTCGCGCATCGGCACCGAGGGAACCCCATTTCCTCGGCTCGATTGCGCCAATGACGGCGATGCAGGTGAGACGTCACATCTGGAGCATGTACCGCCGGCGCATGGGGCCGGGGGACTGATGGGTCTTCGCAGATGCCGACGAATTTGTAGATGCGGCATCAATGATGCAAGTGCTCAAGTATGCGTCATTGACCAAATCCGACCATGTTTATGGGGAGCACATAAACTCTCTACTATCAGATAAAGACTATCAGGATTGGCTCCACGGGCACGAGATACGCTTGAGAGTTTGCTGGAAGCCAATCGCCGACCGGAGGCGCTACTATCGCTACCATACGCAGCAGATTCGGTCTTCCGGCAACTGCCTTGGCTACGATGGAACGCCGACACCTCATATCCCGAAAATCTCAGCAAACTGTGCGATCGGCGGGTTCCGTTCCGTCATTACCAATACCGCGATGTACCCCAGATCGAGCGCCGGGTTGAGCTTCGCCGTTCTGAACTGCATCGCACCCACGCAAGCAATACACATTGGAACAAGAACAGTATAGAGGACGCGATTTCAAGAGCTGAAGATCCGTCTCTTCATTTCTATCAGGAGGCGCTTTCATCGAAAATTCTACTCTCAAGTCAATCTCGAAGCAGGGCTCGCTTAAGACTATCTCGAAGTATGCCATCAACTCGCTAAGAGGGATTTTAACCACACGAGAGAGGAGAATTGGTTCGATGTATCAAATATTTAAATTTCAGTTACTCACGGAACGGAGGGTAGTGGGGAAAGCGCCTTTTGTCAGCGTAAGTTTAGCGGAAGGTCATCATTCGCGACATCCGCCCCTCCACCGCCGCACACCACCACGGAATTCCGTTAGAAGCTCAGCCGCTATCGGCTTCGAGGTATACACCGGATCAGCCGGCTCTCGGCGATCGGCCGGCCTTCCATTTCGGCCTTCTCCTGTTCCAGCGTGACGACGAGCTCGGCGGTCGAGAAGAAGCGGACCTTCTTTCGATGGTGCTCGACCTCGGCCTTCAGCTGCGACAAGATCGATACGGTCATCTCGAAGGCGGGTGTCCCTCGTGTCGGTTCTCGAAGACAGCCGATTGGGGTGAGAGCGGCCCAGGACAGGAGGGGCCTTGACGGACGAATGTAGAGCCTACGGCGGGCGGCGTCGGAGCGCGCCCATTACGCTGGCGGAGGACTGGCCCGCCGCGCCGCGAAAGCGGCGCATGTCGGCGCAGAGGAAGCAGAAATTCGTGCTGAGACTGCTGCTTGGTGAAGATCGGCTGGCGTCTGTGGGAACTCGGCGTGACCGCCGCCGATCTGAGCGGCTGGCGGGAACAGCTTCCTGGCCGGGGGAGCGGCATCGCTGAGGTGCCGTCCCAAGATCACCGCGGTGACTGGCCATGAAGGAGAAGATCGGCGAGCTGACCATGGCGAACGAGCTTCTGGAGGCGAAGATCGACCGGATGGGGGGCCGGCGCCCCTTTTGCGCGGCGGAGTTGAGGAAACGGAGCCGGACGCTCTCGACCATGACGAAACGACCGGGTCGCGTCCGGGAGTTGGTGGAAATTCTCGGTCGGCGTTCTCCGAGCATGGCGATTTCGGCCTGATCAGGCGGCGTGGTCAAGGGCGAAGGGCCCGATGAGCTAGGAGAGGGTCTCCCATCCGTCGACTTTGCGCATGGTGATCTGGCCGGCGGCAGCAGGGCCCAGAGCAGCATGGGCAAGGTGTCGGCGCAGAGCAGGACGGTCTGCGTCTTGATGCGGCGGCGGAACTCCTCGTTCAGGCGCTCGATTGCGTTGGTGGTGCGCGCCGATTTCCATTGAGACGGATCGGGCGAGTGAAGGCGAAGAGCCGCTCCCCGGCTTCTTCGAGGCTGTCGGCGACGGCCCGGCACTTCAGGCGCCATTTCCGCAGGAAAGCCTTGCGGCGGGTCTCAACCTCGGCGGTGGTCTCGGCGTAGATCATGTCGCGGTAGTCCTCCGTCGGCTCGCCATGCAAGAGCTTGGGGGCGTGGCCGCTCCTCGGTCCTCAGCAATCTTCTTGCCGATCTCGAGCCGCTTGACCACTCTAGCGCCCCTGTTCAGTTTGCCGAGCCACCTCTCCACCAAGGCGTGGATTTCACCCACATCCCGGTCGTCGCCCGGGTGCTTCAGCAGATGATGCTGGCCTGCCGGCCTCCCGTCCGGAGGCACACTTATATCCAAACCCACGCCCGGCGCGGGATCCCCTTTACTCAGCTAGGCTTCCGCTCTAACTGCGATAAGTCCGCTGTGGCATAGACGATGTGGCACGGCGGCTTAAATCGATGCTTGATGTAGAGATGCAATGTCCTTCCCTCCAGATGGCACTTCGTGCTTTGGATATACCCATCGTGGGAGGCGAGCGAGCCAGATCATTGTAGTCGACATCGGCCTAATTGTAATATGGTCCGGCCGTCGTATAGAGGATGAGCGGCGGGCCGGAAACGAGGGGCCCGAACCTCAATCGGCGCGATGTAGACCGCGCGCGATCCTCGTCCCGAGGGTTCGGGAAGCCCTCGCGCCTCCATTCGAAGCGTCGCGATTTCGCAACGATCCATGTGTCCGATTGCGTAACCGCCCCCCTTCGAGGTGAAAACATCTGCACGAACTTCAAGCCGCCACCCCGGCGGCGACCACTGCTGCTCTTCCCAGCGGCGGTACAACGCTTCGGTCTGGAACCAGTCGAGCGTCCACGACTTGCCGTCTGTCGGAAGCGATCGCGTATAGGTGTGGTCCGATCGGTCGGAGCCGAGGTGCCATGCCTCCCAGTTCCCCGCGCCGTGCCGCTGCACGACCGCATAGCCCCGATGGTTGAGAACCTGGTTGTCGCCGTAGTTGCGGACGGGAAGCACCGTCCTGCTCGTACACCCAGCTGTCCCGCGCCAGGCGTCGCGCTCGTGATCAGGCGCGTCTCCTGGGGACGCATTGTAGCCGGTAGATCCATCGTTCTGCGCGATCGAGCGGCCGAGGTCGTGATAGTACAGCCAGAACGGACGGCCGTTCATGTCGTCGGGATTGTAGACCAGCCAAGGCGTTTCGGAGGAGGCGTGGAAGCCGGCGATGTCGGCGTTCGTCGCCCCTGGCTGACCGGAAACGCCCGCCGCCCAGATGCGCTGCCAAGAAGCAGGAGGCCGGGCGGGGCTGTTGCTGAATCCGACGTGCGATGCCTCCGCCCTCGTGGTCGGACGAGATGAACCAGACGTAATCGCCATGCTGGTCGGCCAAGCTCGGCTCATGCTCGCGCAGGTTAGTACGGCTTGCACCAGTAGAGGTCGTTGACCGGCGTGTCGCTGTTCCGCAGCCAGCCAGTATGCGCGAGCAGCGTCGTGCCGCTCCATGTCGTGCCGCCGTCCTACCTGCACCGTCGCGGGGAGCTGCCGCGGCGCAGGCCATGTGCCGAGCCTGGCCAGACATCGGCCTCGTCGCGCGCCCGGCCATGCCGTTGGCGAACCACGTCAGGTCGGCGTCGGTAGGCATGTCGCGGGTCGATGCAGACTTGCCCGAGATCGACTCCGGCGCCACGACGCTGAAGTAGTGATATGCGGCTCGGAGTTCCATGCTGGTGTGCGCCATCGCGGTTGAACGTCGTCCAGTTCACGCCGTCCGAGATCGCTTGATGAAGATGTTCGTCGCCGTCCCAGCCGAAGGCGATGTAATAGAGGTGCGGCGGCACCGACTGTAGTGCCAGTCGCTGTTGCCGTCACCGTCGTGCGAGCTCCCGTCGTAGCAGGTCAGCCGGGGCCGGTGTCCGTCACCCAGCGAGTCAGGCCGCCGCCACCACGCGCTGACGCCGGCGGTTCCCGCCCGCATTGTGCACTTGGTGTTGAAGTTGTTGCGCCAGCGGATGAAGCCATGCACGCACCAGGGGCGCTCGCCGGTCAGAACGAAGCCGTCCGCGCTGTTCGCGGTCGCGCCGCTTGCCGATACTGCCAGTGCGCGCCAGGACAAGGCCGCTCGCTTCTCGTCTGCTGCGTCACCGTCCCGTCCCGGCGCAGATAGGCGGTGGGATAAAGCGCATTGGCGAAATTGCCGCTCGCCTCGTCCATCGGATAGTAGCCGATGGTGCTTGACGTGACCGACGCGGCGACTCGGGGAATTGCTCCGTCTTGGCGGTGATCGTGAAGGTTCCGCCGCCGCCGAGACGGTGAAGGCGCCGCGGAACCAGTCGGCCGCGGGCAAGCGTGTCGCCCGCCTGCGCGCCGCTCGCGCCCGATGCGGTGATGACGCGCTCGCCCGCGAAGTTGAGGTTGACGTCGCCTGTCCACGTCCCGCCCGCGCCGGGCCCGAGATCGTGAGGTTGCCGGCATGGGTGCCGATGACCTTGATCCGCAGTTCCGTCAGCTCGCCCCAGAGCGTCATGGAGCCGGGCGCTGTCATCCGGGCATAACGAGAAGAGCGGCGTGCCCTCCTGCCCGTTCAGGACAGCGAGCGGCGCCCGTGTTGCCGGTCGCCGTCACGTCCAGGCAGGGATGCGGCCAAAGCCGGTCGGCCCCAGCCGGGAATCGCATCGAGGTCCGTCTTGACGTAAGAAGTGCCGTCCACCTCCGAAACGTCAAGTACCCGCGCAATGGCGAGCGCCTGGCCGGCCGCGTTGGAAAGAACGATTGCCGCGCCGGGGATGGCCCAGCCTTGGCCAAAGAGAGCCACGCCCTGCGGGTTCGGCATCGCTTTTGGAAAACACGCCCTTCGCGAAGCTGACGCCGGAGAGAAGCGCGTGACGGTTGGGGCCGTGGTGCATCAAGCGCGCCGGCGGAGCTGTTCTCGATCAGCACGCTCTCTGTCACGCCATAGGCGAAGGGGCCGAGGCGCAAGATTGCCCTTGATCGTGCTGTTCCGGATTTCTGCGCTGCGCGGCGTACCCATCAGGTTGTTGCAGCTATGCCCGTCGAGGATCAGACGACTTCACGCTCGCCGACTGCACGACATGCGTCAGAGCCGTCCCGCCACGGAACTCCAGACGCTCGACGAGCTTGTCGATCTCGGTGCTCGGCAGCGTGCAGTCGGCGTAGAGAAGCTCCTTCGCAGCCGAGGGCCAGACGCCGCCGGCAACGCTCGTGAGCCCGGAGAAGTCGCAGCGCGTCAGCGTCAGCTTCCGGCCCGCGAAGGACGGCGAAGCTCGGAGCCGCTGGCTCGGCCAGGTGATGTCCCTGACCTCCTGCTCGCAATCCCATGCGGGATCGAGCGCGTAGAGCGTCGCCGGACCGCCCTGGTCGGCCTCGAAGTTGCGATAACCGCCGAGCCCGCCGTTCGGGCCAGTGAGGACCACCGTCGCACTGCCTGATGGGCCCGTAAGGGTTGTGCCGGCGGGCACCGTCCTTGCCGATGATGCTCGCGAGCGTGAACTTCAGACCGGTGTTTCCCGCCGTTCGCCGATCCTTGGAACGTCGATGGGTACTGCTCGACTACGAGTTTGTGCCCGTTGGACGTCGTGACCCTTTCCCCCGGCAGGAACCTGCCCGTAATGTTGGCGATACTGGTCGCCTGCTGGATCGCGGCGCCGTTCCAGTAGACCGGATATGTGTCGGGATAGGCGTTCTGGGTCGGCCATTCGAGCGTGATCGTGTCGGCCCCGACCGCCATCACCCGGTTGTACTCGAAGAGCTGCGGGTTGGTCGGATAGCCGAACGCCTGGTTGTCGAGCGCCGAGAGGATCACCCACTGGCCGGGCGAGACGAGGCCCATCAGCGTCCCAAGCGAGCGATTCGGGTTGCCTTTGGGATCGCCCATGAACGCCGGCAGGCGGCCGGGGTCCACGGTCTTGACCTGCAGCACGGTCGCGCCCTGAGCAACCGCCCCGAGGCGCAGCGAGTGCATCGCGGTCTGGCGCTGCCACGCCGATGTCCCGACGCGGCGGTTGTCGGTAAACGTCGCCGGGCCACCTTCGACGAACAGCCTCCCGATCCCCTGCATCCAGGCGACGCCCTGGTTGTAGGCACCCGGCGGCACGACGAGCTTTACGGGTTGCGTTTGCTGTTGAGCCCACGTCCGGAATGCGGTGAACGCCGCCGAGTTGTTCGTCGTGCCGTCGCCTACCGCGCCGAAGTCGGTGACGATGTTGCGGACGAGATAGCTGTCGTTGTCCAGGACATATTCGTTCCCAGAGCCGTCCCTTACCACATAGGCAGCGGCCACCGAGGACGGCACAATCGAGAACGGCGGAGTTCCCCGAGCGAGGCTCCAGCGCGACTTCGTGTCTTCTCGCCAAAAAGTGTCGCGCTCAGACATTTTGCTTGGCTCCGCTATCTGTCCCGGGGGTCACCACAAAGGTGGCTCCTGTACCATCCTTCACCCGATACTGCGTCCCGTTCTTCAGGCCCTCGATCCGGAACGGCGGGGTTCCGGCGGCGCGCTCCCAATCCCCGGTCTCCGGATCCGAGCTGGCGGGCTGAAAGAAAACGTCACGTTCTGTCATTGCTGCACCGAGTTGTTGATGTTGATCACGCCGTTGCTAAGGGTCGCGACTAGAGGCGAGATCGTGGCGAGCCGCTCGACGATGATCGCCTCGTTGCCGCCCGTGATTACGCTCCGCTCGCTTGCGAGGACCTCGACGGCCGCGCTCGTCGCGCTGCTCGCTCCCTCGCTGTTGGCCGCGCTGACCGTCATGGTGAGGGACCCAACCGCCTCGGCGAGGTAGCTCGCAGAAGTCGCGCCAGGGATCGTTACGCCGTCGAGCGCCCACTGATAGGCCAGTGCCGGCGCGGGGTTTCCTGTCGCCTCGGCGCTCGCGGTGAAGGTGTCGCCAACTCGCCCCGAACTCGGGACGATGCTGACGCTGGCCACGCTGGGCGCCACCAAGGCCTCGGCAACCGCCACGGCAGGGCTCGTGGCGCTGATCGTGCCCTCGCTGTTCGCGGCGGTCACCGCTACCATGAGGGAGCCTACCGCCTCGGCGACATAGCTGCCGGCCATCGCGCCGTCGATCGCCGTCCCGTCCAAAAACCACCGGTAGCTCAATTCGGGGACCGGATTGCCCGTGACCTCGGCGCTGGCGGCGAAAGTGTCGCCCACGTGGCCTGTCGCCGGCGAGATGCTCGCCGCCGAGATCAACGGTGCCGTCAGGGCGGGCTTGACGACAACGCCCGGCGCCGTCGTGCTGGCGGTGCCGACGGAGTTGGTGGCCCTCACCGTGACCGCCAACGCGCCTTCGGCAGCGGCGGTGAAGCTCTTCGCCACCGCGCCGTCAATCGCCAACCCATTCAGCGTCCATTGAAAGCTTACCGTCGGTGTCGGGTTACCGGCGACCGATGCGCTTGCGGTGAAGACGTCTCCGACATTTCCCGTGCTCGGAGAGATGATGGCCCCGGAAATCACCGGCGCCGCCAGAGCGGCCTTTACGAGAACGGCCGGCGAGGTCGCGGTCTCCATCCCCTCCGAGTTGCTCGCCGTGATCACGACGGCCAGCGTCCCTTCGGACGCGGCCTCGTAGCTCAACTCGGTCGCCCCGTCGATCGCCCCGCCGTTGAGCATCCATTGATAGCTCAGGGCCGGTGGCGGGTTGCCCGTCACCGTTGCGTTCGCCGTGAAGATGTCGCCCACATGGCCCGCTGTTGGCGCCACGTTTGCGCTCCAGAACGTCGGCCCTGTCAGCGCGGGAGCGACGGGAATGCCCGGCGCCATCTCACTGTCGCTGCCCTGCGAGTTGCTCGCGGTCACGACCACCGCGAGCGTTCCCTGCGCCCCGGCCGTGTAACTTGCCTCAGTGGCGCCGCCGATCGCCATTCCATCCAGCGTCCACTGGTAGGTCACGGCCGGCGCAGGATTGCCCGTGGCGGTGGCGCTCACGGCGAAGACGTCGCCGACATAGCCGGAGGCTGGCGATATGCTTGGCTCCGAGATGACCGGAACCGCCAGGGCGGGCTCAACGATCAAGCCGGGCGCGGTCGCGGTGGCGCTCCCCTCCGAGTTGCTGGCCGTCACCGCCACGGACAGAGATCCCTTTCCTCCAGCCGTGTAGGTCGCGGCTATCGCACCGGCTATCGCAGCGTCATCGAGATACCACTGATAGCTTAGAACGGGCGTAGGGTTGCCCGTTGCTGTGGCGCTCGCCGTGAACACGTCGCCGACCCGGCCCGAGGTCGGCGCGATGCTCGCCGCCGAGATCGCCGGCGCCGAAAGCGCGGGCTCGACAAGCACGGCCGGTGCGGTCGCACTGGCGTTGCCCGCAGAGTTGCTGGCCGTGATCAAAAGGGCGAGCGTGCCTTGCGCTCCAGCCCTGTAGGTCGCCGATGTCGCGCCGTCGATTGCAACGCCGTCGAGAGACCATTGATAGCTCAGCACCGGCGCCGGGTCGCCCGTCACCGTGGCGTTCGCAGTAAACACGTCATTCACGCGGCCCGTCGCCGGCGATATGCTCGCCTCCGTGATCACCGGCCGCGTCGAGATGTTCCCGACGGTGACGGCGGCGCTCTCGAGACTGTCGGTTCCTTCTGAGTTGGTCGCCGTGACTCGAACCGAGAGGTTCCCGGCGACGATTGCCGCGTAGCTGAATGAGGTCGCCCCACCGATCTCGACACCATCCATCAGCCATTGAAATCTCAGTTGCGGAACGGGAACGCCCGACGCCGCGACGACCGCCGTGAACAGGTTCCCGACAGTACCGGAACTGGGCGAGATCTCCGCCTCGGCGACAGACGGTGAAGCAAGTGAAGGTGTGACCTGGACGGCCGCGCTTTCGCGGACGGTTTCGCCCTCGTTATTGGACGCGCGTACGACGACGGTCAGGGTTCCGGCCGATGAGGCGACATAACTCGCACCTGTCGCCCCGAGGATCTCGACGCCATTGAGTTTCCACTGATAGCGGTACTTCAATGGTGGAAATCCACTTGCCGCCACGCTGGCGGTGAAGGTCGTTCCACCTGGCCCGGATTGCGGCGAAACCGATATCGATGAGATAACGGGCGGAGATTTTGTCTTCATTCTGCAGGGCTCCAATAGGCCAATCCAGTGCAGCCGGCGCGTCGCTCGTTACGACGCGGGACGCCAGCACCGGAGTCAGAGACTGAATTTCTCGAATAGGGGCCGTACGGTCCGCAGCTGCCCGTCTCGGCTTCCGGCGAAATAGATACGCCGCGACATGCCCACGAGCCTTAGCAGAACTCGCGCGGGTGTTGCGCGTCAGCATTGAGGTGCGCACGTTGCAAGTTGCACCTCGGCCTACCGACTCGACCGGGGTGCTGCGGCGAGAGCGGTTTGCTCCTGCCTTCCCCCCGACCGACGATTGCTATAATCGTAGGAAGGCCAGCGCGCTGCCGGCCGCGCTGGAGATTTGCCGGCGCGACCATGTCAGAGTGAGATGTGTATTGGCAGTGCTCAGCGTGGTTGATTAGAGGAGTTGCGCGCTCGATGACCCTCACCACCGATTTGCCTTCCGTTCAGGGCCAGGCAGCAGCGCGAGAGACCGCTGCTAATAATTCTGCCCACGTGCGAGATCACGAAACGAATCCGTGGGGGGTGTTGTGGCTCGCGCTCGCCGTTCTGAGTGCGTTCCCTGTGTTCTGGTTCGGCCTGGAGAAGCTTCCCGAGGAGTGGATGCGGCCGGAGTTCCGGCTCAAGCCGATTGTCCCGTTCGTCTCGCTCCTGCTCTTCCTTCAGGTCTCGCGGTCTGTCCCTCCGGCAACCGAGTCGGATCGAACTCGGTGGCTCGGCGTCGCCCTCATCGCCGGCTCGATCATGATAGCGGCCATCGGAAATCTGGTCGACATCGACGACCTGGTCTTCGTCCCGCTTGTGCCCTGGATCGCCGGGCTGATCTTGACGACGTTCGGAGTGCGCCGCGGTCTGCTCTTCTGGGCACCGGTCGCGAGCCTCTTCCTTATGCTGCCGCTGCCGCACTTCATAGTCGATCCCATTCAGAAGTATCTCGCGGACCTGACCTCGCTGGTGGGGCTGGATCTGCTGCGGATCCTCAAAGTACCTGCCCTGCTCGAGGGCCGAACTCCTCGACTTTGGAGTGATCGATTTCCAGATCCGTGAGGCGACCACGGGACTTTTGAACTTCCTTCCGCTGGTTCTGGTCCTCTGCATCTTCGCGACCTTTTATCGTGGGCCCCTGTGGAGCAGGGTGCTGCCTATGCTCCTTGCAGCGCCGGCCCTCGTCCTGCTCAGCGCATTGCGGATCGTTGTGCTTGGCGTCGCCGCCGACCGCTTCGGCGCGGACGCGGCGGAGACGGTCCTGAGATTGACCGGCGAGTGGGTTGAGTTGGTTGTCGGCGCCTCTCTGTTGCTTGGCCTCGTTCTCTGTGCCGAGCGCCTGCTCGGCACCAGGGAAGCGTTCTCCAGCCGGGTGGACGTGCACTTTGGGGAGATGTTGTCGCAGGCCGCCAAAGTGTTCGCAACGAGACCAACGCCTCAGCTGATCTCGGCGACCTTGTTGAGTGCGGCCATCTCAGCGGTCTTCCTCGCCAATCCTGGCAGCTCGAAAGTCGAGCTGGAGCGAACACCCTTCCGAATGTTTCCGCCGGAAATCGCGGGCTGGTCCGGATCGGCCAAAGAAATCCAGCCGGGGATCGCCAATGTGCTGCAGGCAGATGATTATGTTCTGATCGACTACTACCATGCTGAGGAGCCCGCTCCTGTGAATTTCTGGAGTGCCTATTACGACACGACGGGGGTAAACCGCGCACAGATCCACTCGCCGGAAGCGTGCCTCCCGGGAGACGGCTGGAACATTCTATCGCTTCGCCCCGTGGAACTGCAGATGGGACTTCACGGCGAAGAGACTATGATCATCAACAGAGCCATCATCTCCAAGGCGTCGGAAAAATCTTTGATTTATTACTGGTTCGAGGGCCGCGGGCGCACATTGGCGAACGAACGCGAATCCAAGATGCTCTCCAAGTACGATGGTGTGATCAAAGGAAGAACTGATGGGGCGCTCGTCCGCTTTACGACGCCCATAATCGATGGCGAAGACGAGGCCGTCGCGGACGCAAGGATCCTGCGCTTGATGGAGCCTATCCTCGATCGTCTACCGCAATTCATACCCGAGTGAATGCGGGGCTGGCTCTCCGCAGCACGGCGAGTGCGGCCGGGCGGCGCCGGCCTAAAAAGTCGGTAGAGCAATGATCCACACGTGACCCCACTTCTGGTTTCGCACAAAGCCACAAAGCCGCCGAACTCCTCACCGAGAGGAGCTGACGCCGCCCGAGACTACCAGCGCCGCCTTTTTGCGCGCTTCTTCGGTCAGCCGGTTTGTCGTCAATCGCTGCTCGGAGCCGCTGGCATGCCGCGTGGAAATTGTGGAGCCCGAGTTCGGCCTGGATGTTCCTCGGAAAATGCATCGTCGCCACGTCGCCAACGTTCTCGAAGCTCTGTATCAATCCCAGATCTGCAGATCGGCCGCCTCGACATAGCGCGCGACCACGTTGAACGATTTCCAGCCGCCGGCGCGCATGATCGTGAGGATGTCGCGACCGGCGCTCATCAGATCCTGTGCGGCGCCGACGCGCATCGAATGGCCGGAGATGCGCTCGGCTCCTCGGGCGGGAGGCTGGCGCTCTCCGCGAGCCGCTTGAGGACGCGCGTGACGGTGTGAGCATTCAGGAAGCGTTCGAAAGACAACGCCGTTGATGACCGGGCGAAGCATGGGACCGGCAACGATCCCGGCAGCATCGAGCCACGCCTTCAGTGTCGCCGCGCCATTCGAGAAATCCACGCAGTGCGGCCCATCCCGAAGGGATCGTTCTTGGCGCGGCGCACGAGGACGCTGAAGCCGCCGCGGGGCCGTGGTACGAGATCGTCCGCGCGCAGCGCCACGAGCTCCGAACGGCGGCAGAGCGTATCGTAGCCTACGGCAATCATAGCGCGGTTCCGCAGCCCGATGATGTCGTCGCTGCAGGCCGCCATTAACGCGTCGCGTCGCGCTTGAGTTAATCCGAGTGCTTGCGCTGGCCTTATAGGCTTCGCTCTCAGGATGCGGCGAAGCGCGATCCTGACATACTCGTCGTCTGTCGGATCCGGCTTCAAGAACAGGGCGTGAACCTTTCGGATCCCGGCGAGGCGGCGTTTGACGGTCGCCGGGCTGGCGTTCCGCGCGTGGTCTTCGATAAACTCCGCCACCAGCGGCGCATCCGCCGGCACGGGATCAATACCGCGCGTAGCGCACCAATCGGCGAAAACGCAGAAATCGTTTCGGTAGCCGCGCAGCGTTGCCGGAGCGTAGGCGCCTTCAAGCCGGTTGATTACGAGCTGCCAATCCACGATGAGCCTCTTCTACTGCTAGCAACCAAGTCTGAGGAGAAGGTGCGTCTGAGGGCCAAATATGTCACCCTAGGGGACTCAAAGCAAGTCGGATCATGCTGACCGGCATTCAGCTGCGCGCGGCACGAACGGCCTTGAGATGGTCGACCGAGATGCTCGCGCAGCGCGCGCATGTGAGCGCCCGAACAGTGAAGCGCCTTGAGCAGCACGATGGGGTGCCGCCTAGCCACTCGGCGACCCTTCAGAAGATTAAGAATGCTCTCGAGGCCGCCGGGGTCGAATTCATAGGGACGCCGGAAGACGGTCCTGGCATGCGCCTGCGTCGCTGATCACTTGACCGTCGCTGTTGCGCAGATGCACGCCTAAAGCCCGCCTTTCTGCTCGACCTCGGGCGGCCAGAGCGCCGAGAGCGGGAAGGCAGCCGCTTCGAAGGGGGCGACCCGTGCTTCGGCGGCGCCATGGATCGCGGCCAGCAGCACCCACCGCCCCGCTTCGAGCGCGAAGCCTTCCAACGTTCGCGCGTCCGGGTCGACCAACCAGAGGTGTCCGACGCCGCAGCTTGCGTATCTCGCTCGCTTCTCCGTGAGGTCGTACTCGCGGGTTCGGGGCGACAGGATCTCGCACACCCAATCCGGCGCGATGCTGCAGGCCGTCGTGTCCGGAAAGGTCGGGACACGGTCCCGTCGCCAGCCGGCGATATCCGGGACGAGAACGTCCTCTTCGAGATGCAGCTCGGGCTCGATCGCGAACCACCATCCGCCGGGGCCGCCGACCCCGTTCTCGAATGGATCGTCGAGACGGCCGGCCAGCCGGAACGCGGCGCGCGCATGCCGCATGGCCGGGCGCGGATGAAGATGGAGCGCTCCATTGATAAGCTCGGCGACCATGTTCTCGGGCGCGTCGAGGACATCCTGATACGTCGCTCTGGCCTTCGCGATCGGCGCGCGCAGGTTCATGGCATCGCCTCCTTTCCGCATCAGCGATTTAGCACGGGAATGGCAACCGGCGCCACATCGAGACCCCATTCTCCTGAGGGATTGCCCGCTGTTCGGTTCTTGTCCGGTTCCACTCATTTTAGGAGCTTTTTCACGTTTCGCATCGCTATGTCGGCGAACAGACGGAGAACTGTCGCTATATGTGGAGGCGTTATGAAGAAGGCGCTTGCTCCAGCCGCCATCGATGTCCGCGCGGAGCTCGATCTCCGGCCCGCGCTGTTCGGCAACGAGGACGCGGCGATGTTCCAGGCGTTCCGCAGCAGCCTGCTGGCCGACCTCGCGCCGCGCAGCGCCTATGAGAAGACGCTCGCCGAGAACCTCGTCGCCATCGAATGGGAGATCGTGCGGCACCGGCAGCTGCGCGACGCCGTCGTGAACCGCGCCTTTCGCGAGAGCGCCGCGAAGGCGCTCGCGGGTAAGGATCCGGCGGACCATTGGACGGGAAGGACAGGTGGACTTGAATGGGACCTGGAGTCGAAGGACGGCTCCGAGCGGGCGAATGCCGAGGCGGCGCTCGACGAGGTGCGGTGGTCTCGATCGGAGATCGCGGCGTGCGCGTACAATCATGCACAGCGAGAGCTCGAGCCGCATGAACGCAAGCTCGCCGAACTCGAGGGGCGCCGGCGCCGGCTGCTCGACGACTACGGGCGCCTGCAGGCGAGGTCGCGGCAGCGCGCGGTCGAGGACGCCGAGATCGTCGAGGGGAGCTGATGGCGAGCGCGCGCCGGATCGCCGCCAATCGCGCCAATGCGGCGCGGAGCACCGGGCCGAAGACGGCGGCGGGCCGGCGGCGATCGGCCGCCAACAGCGCCAGGCACGGGCTGACGACGAAGCCGGCCGCGGAGGCGGTGCGCGGCTGGTTCCGGGTGATCCTCGATGACCCGACGGCCGAGATCGACCCCTTCGAGCGTTGCCCGCGGCGGCGCGCCGCGCTGGCGCTCGCCGAGGCGGAGGCGAAGCTGCTGCGGGCGCGGCGCGCCGAGGAAGCGGCGCTCAAGGCGCAGATCGAGCGCGCGGCGGCCGGCCGGAACCTGCCCGATTGCAGGGAGGCGGAGATGATCATGGAGGTGCTCCGGGAGAACCCCGGCATGTCCCCGCCGCTTCGGCTCCTGCGGGCGATCGTCTCGCTCGACCAGCGAGAGACGCGCCTGCTGACCCGCTACCGCGCCGAGGCGGAGTCGGCACGCCGCACCGCGTTCCGACACTGGCTCACGACCGAAGAGGCGTTTTCCCGAAACGAAGCCATTCGGGGAGATTTCCCGAAACGGACCGAGTGATGGGGGATTTCCCGGAACGAACCCACCGACGGGCTTTTTCCCGGAACGAACCCAACCGGAGGGTCGCCGAGACGAACCCAAACAGGAGCGCTTCCCGAAACGAAGCCAATGCCGAGAGGAGCCCCGACGGGGAGCACCATCAGCTGGGGAGGGCCGGAGGCGGACGGACAGCCCGGGCGCTCGCCGGTCGCGTGTGCGGCGGCAGCGGGTTTCGCCGGGCGCGGTCGCGATGTGCGATAACGCCAGGTCGCTCCGGAGCTAGGATGCGCCACCAGGCTCCCATTCGCCGTTCAGGTCCAGGCCGGAACGGGCGCCGTCTGCCGCCGAGATCTTCGTCAAGGGGTTCCTTCTGGGTTGTCTGCCTGCTGCTGCCGATTGGTACTGGCGCCCACCGGGGGCTGTGTGCTTTCTGGTTCGCTCGAAAATGGAGGACGCGCGCGAATGGCCTCTCATCCTATGCCTGCGAAACGCATTCTGGTGACGGGGGGCGCCGGGTTTCTCGGGAGCCATCTGTGCGAGCGTCTGATCGACGCCGGGCACGAGGTGCTGTGCGTCGACAATTTCTTCACCGGCCGGCGGGCGACGCTTGGCCGGCTCCTCGAGCATCCGCGCTTCGAGCTGATGCGGCACGACGTGACGTTCCCGCTCTATGTCGAGGCAGACGAGATCTACAATCTGGCCTGCCCCGCCTCGCCCATCCATTACCAGCACGACCCGGTGCAGACGACCAAGACCTCCGTGCATGGCGCGATCAACATGCTGGGGCTCGCCAAGCGGCTCCGCGGCAAAATCCTCCAGGCCTCGACCTCGGAGGTCTATGGCGATCCGACCATCCACCCGCAGACCGAGGGCTATTGGGGCAATGTCAACCCGATCGGGCCGCGCTCGTGCTATGACGAGGGCAAGCGCTGCGCCGAGACGCTGTTCTTCGACTATCATCGACAGCACCGGCTGCGCATCAAGGTGATGCGGATCTTCAACACCTATGGGCCGCGGATGCACCCCAACGACGGGCGGGTGGTCTCGAACTTCATCGTCCAGGCGCTGCGCGGCGAGCCGATCACGATCTATGGCGAGGGCTCGCAGACGCGGTCGTTCTGCTATGTCGATGACCTCATCGAGGGCATGATCCGGCTGATGCAGAGCGCCGACGAGATCACCGGGCCGATCAACATCGGCAATCCGGGGGAGTTCACCATCCGCGAGCTGGCCGAGAAGGTGCTGGCGATCACCGGCTCGAAGTCCGAGCTCGTCCACAAGCCGCTGCCGGAGAACGACCCGATGCAGCGCCAGCCGGACATCACCAAGGCGCGCGAGCTGCTCGGCTGGGAGCCGACCGTCCGGCTGGACGACGGCCTGGTGAAGACCGTCGCCTATTTCGACGATCTGCTCGCGGGGCGCGCGCAGTCGGCCTGACCGCGCCCGCCGCCCCGTCGCTGACCGGCCGCCCGCCGCTGCCGCCCATATCGGCCGCGACCCGGGCCCGGGCCGACGCTGTTGACAGAGGATCCCACCAGCGGCGAGCTCGGCCGCCAGCAGGCGGCTCAGCGGGTTCAGCGCGGCCTCCGACGCGCTTTGGCTCGGCGGGCGGGCGCCCATCTCGGCCAGGCTGCCCGATCCGCTGCCGACGTTGACGATGCCGCCCCAGCGCCGCGCGCGCATGCCGGGCGCCAGGGCCTGCGCCACGCCTGCGCCTGCGCCACGCCTGCGCCTGCGCCACGCCCCAGGCGCCGAAGAGGTTCGTTTCAAAGATCTGCCGGACGCGCGCGAGATCGACGCCCATCGCGCTCTGGTCGGTGTCGTGGTCAACGCCGGCAGTGTTGACGGTCGAGCGGCAACTGCGGAACTCTGGCGCGGGCGCCACAGTTGCTTTTCCTGGAAAGAGCCGAAAAGATCGGCTTAGTTGCCTCGGGGGTGAGAATAGACGGGGACACGCGTGATAGCCCAAAGCATGACAGGGCAGGCGGACCTGCCGCGCTGGTGCGAAACGGTTTTTGCGTTGCTGCGCCGGATCGAGAATCGGCAGCGTTTCCTTTACGTTGCCCGACGGGCGCACCTTCATCGCTCGGGGGCGGCATCCGGGGGCGAATGGCCATTTCGACGTTCGCAATCCGCAGCTCTTCGCCCGCGTGGTCCGCGAGGGCGACCTCGGCTTCACCGAGGCCTATGTCGACGGCTGGTGGGACACGCCGGACCTGCAGGCGCTGATGGACGTCGCGCTGCTGAACAACGACCAGATCGGCTACAGCTTTCCCGGATCAGGGCTCGTGCGCACCTACGAGCGGGTGCGGCACTGGCTGCGCGCCAACACCCGGCGCGGCGCCAAGCGCAACATATGCCTATCACTACGACATCGGCAACGAGTTCTACAGCCTGTGGCTCGACCCTTCGATGACCTATTCCTCGGCGCTGTACTCCGGGCAGGGCGAGACGCTCGAGCAGGCGCAGCGAAACAAGTACGCGTCGATCTGTGACCGCATGCGGCTGAAGTCCGGCGACCACGTGCTCGAGATCGGCTGCGGCTGGGGCGGGTTCGCCGAATACGCGATCCGCGAACGCGGTGCGCAGCGTGACGGGCCTGACGCTCAGCCGCGAGCAGCAGGAATTCGCCCAGCGGCGACTGTTCGAGGCCGGCTCGCCGACCGCGCCGAGATCGTCATCCGCGACTATCGCGAGGAAGCCGGCTGCTATGACGGCGTCGCCTCGATCGAGATGTTCGAGGCGGTCGGCGAGCGTTACTGGCCGACCTATTTCCGTACCGTCTTTCAGCGACTGCGCCCGGGGCGGCGCGGCCTCGATCCAGATGATCACGATCGCCGAGAACCTCTTCGAGAGCTATCGGCGGAGCACCGACTTCATCCAGAAATTCATCTTCCCGGGCGGAATGCTCGCCGCACCGTCGGTCGCGCTGCGCGGCGCCGAGCGCGGCCGGCCTGGTCCATGCCGGGTCGGTGGAGTTCGGCGAGAGCTATTCCCGGACGCTGCGCGAGTGGTGCCGCAGCTTCAACGATCGCTGGGACGACATCGCGCGGCTCGGCTTCGACGACCGGTTCCGGCGCATGTGGAACATGTATCTGACGAGCTGCGCCGCATGCTTCGCCGCCGGGACGACCGACGTGACCCAGATCAGCTTGCGTCGACCGGCATAGCGTTGCGCATTTGAAAGACGATCGGCGAGTTCGAGGCGCGGCCCCGACCATCTGCCGCAGCATTCGATATATCCTGTGACGATGCTGGTTTTCCGAATCGTCTGCGCCGTCGCCGTAAGCCTGGCGGTGATCTGGGTGCTCTCGCAGCCCGAGGCGGCCGCCTTGATGCGGTCGCAGCCCCAGATGGGCGTGCTCGCTCCCGTCGCCGGGATCTATGTCGGCGCCTTCAACCTGGCCGTCCGGCAGGGCTGGGGATTGGTCGTCGCGCTCGCCAACGGCGTCTGGGCGGGTATTCTGTCGATCGCGGCTGCGGGCGTGCTGTACACGGCTGTCGAAATGGCGCGCGCCGTCGGCGCGGGCGAAATTTCGAGCCTCGGCAGCTTTTTCGAACGCTTTGGCGATACGGTGGATTCGCTGTTCGCCGCGCTGGGCGACGCGACGCTGCTGACGCTGGCGCTCGCGGCGACGGCCGGCGGCCGGCTTGGCGACCGAGTTGATCCACTGGGTGCTGGTGCGGGTCGCGGAGCAGGCGTCAGCGGTCAAACTGATCGTTCTCCCAGGCCTCGCGACCGCCCAGTTCTCCACCGATCGTCGAACCGATCTGCCGGGGCTCGCCACCCGGCGCCAGGGTGTGTAGACCCCCGCCGCTCCCGGGGGTGGGCGCGGCAGGGCAGATCGGCGGAGGTCAGGCGCATGACGGCGCTTTTCTTCTTTGGCACGCTGCGCGACCGCGAGCTGCTCGAGATCGTGCTGGATCGACCGGTCGCGGCCGACGAGCTGCGCCCGGCCAGGGCGGACGGCTATGCCGCGCGCTGGCTGGCCGGACAGGACTATCCCCACCTGGTCGAGGAGCCCGGGGCGGTCGCCGAGGGGGTCGTCTTCATCGCCAGACCGGCCGAGCTGGATCGCCTCGACTACTTCGAGGAAGCCGAGTACGGCCTGACGCCGATCCGGGTCGAGACCGATGCGGGGCCCGTCGAGGCGCGGTACTACCGCTCGACGGGCAAGGTCGGCGCCGGCGAGGGGCATCTGGGAATACGGCGCATGGCGGCGCGAGGCACGCGCGGTCGCCATCGAGGCGGCGCGCGAGCTGATGGCACACTATGGCAGCCTGCCCGCCGAGGAGATCGACGACATCTGGGGCGGCATCATGATCCGCGCGCGGATGCGTGCGCGCGCCGGCGCCGAGGCCCGCCTGCCGGACGGCTGCGCCGCGCGCACGGTCCAGAGGATGTGGAATCCTGGCGATCGAGCGGCCTTACACTGCCTTCTTTGCATTGGAAGAGCACCGGCTGCGCCATCGGCTGTTCGACGGTAGCTGGTCCGACGAGGTTCAGCCGCACCGTCGTCTGCGTCGGCGACGCCGTGACCGTGGTGCCCTATGATGCGCGCCGGGACGCGGTTCTGCTGATCGAGCAGTTCAGGCCGGCCATGTTCGCCCGCGGCGACCGTTGCCCCTGGGGTGTCGAGGCGGTGGCCGGCCGGATCGACAGGGAGATGGACGCCGAGACGGCGGCGCGGCGCGAGGCCCGCGAGGAGGCCGGCATCGCGCTCGGCCGCGTCGAGACCGTCGCCGCCTATTACGCCACCCCCGGCTATGCCGCCGAGCAGATCACGTCGCTGGTGGGCGAGGCGGATCTCGGCGGCGCCGGCGGTCTCTTCGGCTTGGCGCACGAGAACGAGGACATCCGCGCCTTCATCGTGCCGCTCGATGAGGCGCTGGCGGGGTGATCGCCCGGGGCGAGATCGACAACGCGCCGGCCATCATGTCGCTCTACTGGCTGGCGCAGAACCGCGAGAGGCTGCGCGGGGCGTGGGCCGAGCCGGCGGGGGTTGAGGCCGGCGCCGGGCGCGCGTAGGGTCACGGACCGCGCACCCTCGAGGAACATCACGCATGCGCGTCTACAAGGACCTGCCCGATGCGGTCGGCGGGACACCGCTGATCCGGCTCCGCAAGGCGTCGCAGCTGACGGGATGCGAGATCTATGGCAAGGCGGAGTTCCTGAATCCGGGGCAGTCGGTCAAGGACCGGGCGGCGCTGTGGATCATCCGGGACGCCGTCGAGAAGGGGCAGCTGCGCCCCGGCGGCACGATCGTCGAGGGCACGGCCGGCAACACCGGCATCGGCCTGGCACTGGTCGGCGCGGCCATGGGCTTCCGCACGGTCATCGTTATCCCCGAGACGCAGAGCCAGGAGAAGAAGGACATGCTGCGCCTGGCCGGCGCCCAGCTTGTCGAGGTGCCGGCAGTCCCGTACAAGAACCCGAACAACTATGTGAAGTATTCCGGCCGTCTCGCTGAAAAGCTTGCCCGATCCGAGCCGCAGGGCGCGATCTGGGCGAACCAGTTCGACAACGTGGCCAACCGCCAGGCGCACATCGACTCGACGGGGCCCGAGATCTGGGAGCAGACGGGCGGCAGGATCGACGGCTTCATCTGCGCCGTCGGCTCGGGCGGCACGCTGGCCGGGGTCGAGATCGCGCTGCGCGAGCGCAAGCCGCGACGTCAAGATCGGCCTGGCCGACCCGATGGGTGCCGCGCTCTACGAGTACTATCGCGCATGGCGAGCTGAAGGCCGAGGGGTCGTCGATCTCGGAGGGCATCGGCCAGGGCCGGATCACCGAGAACATCAAGGACCTGACCGTCGACTTTCCCTACCGGATCCCGGACGACGGAGGCGATCCCGGTCGTTTTCGACTTGCTCCGCCACGAGGGGCTGTGCATGGGCCTGTCGACCGGCATCAACGTCGCCGGCGCCATCCGGCTGGCGCACGACCTGGGTCCGGGCAAGACGATCGTGACCGATCCTCTGCGACTATGGCAGCCGGTACAAGTCCAAGCTGTTCAACCCGATGTTCCTGGCCGAGAAGGGCCTGCCGGTCCCCGACTGGCTGACGCCCGAGGGCCATCGCGAGGTCCCGACGGTGTTCGAGGAGGTCTGACCACCCAGGGTGGTCATGCCCCCCGCGAATGCCGTCTCGATACGCCGGAACAGTTGCGCTAGGCTGTCGGCCGACAAGGGGTTGGGAGGATCGGATGCGCGCTTGCCTCGTGATGCTTTTTGTCCTGACGGTCGCGGCCTGCGGGTCGCGGTCGCAGGACGCAGTCGACGGCCGAGCCGGTGATCTGCGGCGGGGCGCAGGGGTTGGCCTGCGGGGCGGGGGAATACTGCGCCTTCCCGCCGACCGGTTTCTGCGGCGTGGCGGGCCAGACCGGCGTCTGCATGCCTCGACCGGAAAGCTGCGCCCTCGTCCGGTACAACCCGATCTGCGGCTGCGACAGCCTGACATACCCCACCTCCTGCGACGCCGCCGCTGCGGGCGTCAGCGTGGCCAGCGGCGGCGAGTGCTGGCCGTAGGCGCGGGCTCTCCCGCGAGGCCCGAGGTGAAGCCGCCCTTCATCCCGGTGAACTGGACAGGAGCACAGGAGCAAGGACGGTGAGCGCTTCCCTGCCGCCGCTGTTGCCCGACGCCACGGCCAGTGCCGAGTTCGCCAGCACGCTCGTCTACGAGGACATTTCGCCGGGCGTGGTCGATCGGATCGAGCTGTGCCTGCTCGACGGCATCGGCGTCTGCCTGCACGGCTCGACGCTGCCCTGGAGCCGGATGGTCCAGGAGTTGGTCCTCGGCGAGGGCGGTACGCCGGTGGCATCGCTCTTCCAAGGCACGACGCGCGGCCTTCTCGACCCGGAGGATCAGCATCGCATCCGCGAGGCCGTTTCTCGCCTGAAAGCCGCCGAGGATCTCCGCGACCTGTGCGGGATTGTCGGAAAGCCGCTACGGGCGGCGTCCGGCCGACCGGGCTCGCCGCATTGCCCCCGGGAAAGCGTACCGGCGGAAAACTGACCTAGATCTAGTGGTCTCGCCCGGCGGCGCATGGTGCCGGCGCGAGCGGAAGGCGGAGAATATCGAATGAGAGGCATGGTTTCGGCACCGCAGCCGGAGGCGGTCGAGGCGGGGCTCGACGTCCTGGCCGATGGCGGAAACGTCGTCGACGCGGCGATCGGTGCCGCGCTGGTGCAGACCGCGGTCGACCCGCAGATGTGCGGCATCGCCGGCTTCGGATCGTGCCATATCCGCCTGGCGGGCGGCCCGCATTTGCTGATCGACTTCCACGGCCGCGCGCCGGCCGCGGTCCGCCCCGACATGTGGCAGGACCTGATCGTTCGCGAATGCGATGACGGCTTCGGCTTTGTGCTGAAGGGCAGGGTGAACGAGCTCGGCTACCAGTCGGCGACGACGCCGATGACGCTGCGCGCCTTCGACGACATCCTGCGGCGGTTCGGGACGCGGTCGCTCGCGCGGCTGCTGGAGCCCGCCATCGCGCTATTGCGAGGAGGGGTTCGCGGTCAGGCCGCATGTCCACGCCTTCTGGACGCGCGGGCCGCAGGCCGGACGGATCGCCCGCATCCGCGGGCTGACAGAGGATCCCGCGACCCGCGCGATCTACATCAAGCCGGACGGCCAGCCCTATGGCGTGGGCGAGATCGTGCGCAATCCGGATATGGGCCGCACCTACCGCCGGATCGCCGAGCACGGGGTCGAGGATTTCTACTCGGGCGAGATCGCCCGCGCGCATCGCCGAAGACATGGCCGCGAATGGCGGGCTGATCACGCTGCAGGACCTCGCGGAGTGCCGCTCGAAGGAGACGCGAGCCGCTGTGGCTCGAGCTATCGCGGCCACCGCGTCGCCGACGAACCAGCCGCCGGGCGGCGGCCTGGTCGTCGCCGTGATGCTGCGCATCCTCGAGCGCTTCGACCTCGCCGCCATGGGTCACAACTCGCCCGACTACATCGCCACCGTCTCCGAGGCGATGAAGATCGCGACCGTCGAGAAGGACACGCGGATGGGCGATCCCGCCTTCGTCGACATCCCCGTCGAGGAGCTGCTCTCCGAACGACTATGCCGACCGCATGGCCGACCGCATCCGGCGCGGCGAGAAGACCCGCGTGCCGCGGCTGAACGGCGGCGCCGATCCCAAGGAGACGACGCACATCTGCGTCGCCGACGAGGCCGGCAATTGCGTGACCATGACCCATTCGCTCGGCTCGTCCTCGGGCTTCGTCACCGAAGGGCTCGGCTTCATGTACAACAACTGCATGATGGTGTTCGACCCGCGGCCGGGCCGCGCCGGCTCGCTGGCGCCGGGCAAGGCGCGGTTCACGGCGATGTCGCCGACGATCGTCTTCCGCGGCGACGAGCCGTTCTTCCTGGTCGGCGCGCCGGGCGGCACGACCATCACCATGGGCAATCTGCAGGCCATCCTGAACGCCGTCGACTTCGGCATGGACGCGCAGGAGGCCGTCTCCGCGCCGCGCTTCACGGCGACCTCGGACACGATCGAGCTGACCAACCGGATCCTGCGCGCGCACCGAGCGCGAGCTGCAGGCGCGCGGCTACCCGACCAAGCGCCACGCATTCAGCTACATGAGCCCGAACGTGCACGCGATCCGCATCGTCGCAGGCCGGCTCGACGGCGGCGCCGACCCGTCCGCCGACGGCATGGCGGCCGCCGTCGCGCTGGGCTGACCGGGGCGCAGCGCGCCTCCGGGCCGGCGGCCAGGCGCCCCGCTCGAAATCCAGCAGCTTTCTTGTCCGGCGCCGGGAACGGCGGTGGAGCGTTCCCGTTCTCCGTGCAGGCGGTGCGGAACCGCCGCCAAGCGGAGGCTTTCCCCTTGCAAAACTCCCCCGAGCAGAAAGCGATTAAGACCGAGCTGAGCATCAATGGCGCGCGGCATGCGCTGGAGCTCGATCCGCGCACGACGCTGCTTGACGCGCTGCGCCACCATCTCGGGCTGACCGGCACCAAGAAGGGCTGCGACCACGGCCAGTGCGGCGCCTGCACGATCCTGGTCAACGGCCGCCGGATCAACGCCTGCCTGACGCTCGCCTGCATGCACGAAGGCGACGAGATCACCACCATCGAGGGACTCGGCGAGCCGGCGAAGCTGTCGGCGCTGCAGCAGGCCTTCGTCAGCCATGACGGATACCAGTGCGGCTATTGCACGCCCGGGCAGATCTGCTCGGCCACCGCGATGCTGGTCGAGGTCGTCGAAGGCTGGCCCAGCCACGTCACCGACGACCTCTCCGGCACGCCGCAGCTGACGCATGACGAGATCGCCGAGCGCATGAGCGGCAATCTCTGCCGCTGCGCGGCCTATCCGAACATCGTCGCCGCGATCCTGGACGCGGCCGGGCAGGAAGGGAGTGGCGCGGCATGAGACCCTTCCAGTTTTCGCGCGCCGGCTCGCAGCTCGAGGCGGTGACGGCCGGGTCGGAAGGCGCGACCTTCATCGCCGGCGGCACCAACCTGCTCGACCTGATGAAGATCGAGGTGATGGCGCCCGACCGGCTGGTCGATATCACGCGCCTCGACCTCGACGGCATCGAGGCGACGGAGCAGGGCTTGCGTATCGGCGCGCTGGTGACGAACAGCGAGCTCGCCGGCGATATGCGGGTGCGCACGGGCTATCCGGTGCTGTCGCGGGCGCTGCTGGCGGGGGCCAGCGGGCAGCTGCGCAACAAGGCGACCACGGGCGGCAACCTGCTGCAGCGGACGCGCTGCTACTATTTCTACGACCGCGCGATGCCGTGCAACAAGCGCGTGCCGGGCTCGGGCTGCGGCGCGTTCGAGGGCGTCAACCGCATCCACGCGATCCTCGGCGGCAGCGAGCGCTGCATCGCGACCCATCCGAGCGACATGGCCGTGGCGCTCCTCGCGCTCGACGCCGCCGTCGAGACCGAGGGGGCGGCGGGTGGCCGCACCATCGCGCTCGACGACCTCTATTGCCTGCCGGGCGACACGCCCGAGGTCGAGACGGAGCTCGAACCCGGCGAGCTGATCACGCATGTCGTGCTGCCCCGGCCGGTCCAGGCGGCGCAGATCTACCGCAAGGTGCGCGACCGCGCCTCCTACGCCTTCGCTTTGGTCTCGGTCGCGGCAATCGTCGGCGTCGAGGACGGTCGCATCGCACATGCCGCGCTGGCTTTCGGCGGGGTGGCGCCCCGTCCCTGGCGCGACAGGCGGGTCGAGGCGGCGCTGGTCGGACAGGCGCCCTCGGCCGAGCTCTTCGGCCGCGCCGCGGACATCCTGCTCGAAGGCGCGCGGGGGCACGGCCACAACGACTTCAAGATCCCGCTGATGCGCCGCACGCTCGCCGCCGTGCTGGCCGAGGCGACCGACGTCACGGAGGGCCCGCGATGACCCGGCACATGAAGATCGACGGGCCCGACGAGCGCTGTCGGCTCGACCACATGGCGCAGGGCGTCGTCGGTGCGCCGCTCGACCGGCCGGAGG
Organism: uncultured Alphaproteobacteria bacterium; assembly: GCA_963822985.1. Lineage (GTDB taxonomy): Bacteria > Pseudomonadota > Alphaproteobacteria > Rhodobacterales > Rhodobacteraceae > Thermohalobaculum. The sequence goes on from CAWGJU010000015.1 coordinate 127,636, forward strand.
GCCCGCTCAAGGTCTCGGGCCGCGCCACCTATGCGGCCGAGTGGCAGGTGCCGAACCTCGCCTATGGCGTGCTGGTGCGCGGCACGGCGACCAAGGGCCGGGTGCAAGGCTTGGTCGGGCAGGCCGAGGCCGAGGCCATGCCGGGCGTCCTGGCGGTCGTGCGCGACCCGCGCTTCCTGCGGAACCCGGCGCAGGGCACCGCGGGGCAAGCGCCCGAGCAGGGGCCGGACGAGCTCGCCTATTTCGGACAGCCGGTCGCCCTCGTCGTCGCCCGGTCGCTCGAGGCGGCCTATCACGCCGCGCTGAACCTCGGCGTCGCCGTGGAGGCAGCCGAGGCGGTGCTCGACCCTGAGGCGCCCGGCGCGACGGTCGACCGGCCCGAGGGCAAGCAGCAAGCCCAGGGCGACCTCGATCGGGCGATGGCCGAGGCGGCCCACGCCATCGACGTCACCTATACCACCCCCGGCCACAACAGCGCGCCGATGGAGCCGCACGCCGCGATCGCCGAATGGGACGGCGACCGGCTGACGGTGCGCGGCAGCTATCAAATGCTGTCCTTCAACCAGAAGGAGCTGGCGGACGCCCTTGGAATCGAGACGGACAAGGTCCGCATCCTCTCGCCCTATATCGGCGGCGGCTTCGGCTCGAAGCTCGGCATCTCGCACGAGGCGGTGACCGCGGCGATCGCGGCGCGCCAGCTGGGCCGTCCGGTCTTGGTGCCGCTGACGCGGCCGCAGGTCTTCGAGATGGTGATGCGTCGTTCGGAGACGCGGCAGCGCCTCAGGCTGGCGGCTGACGCCCAGGGCCGGCTGACCGGCATCGGGCACGAGGCGCTGGTCAGCAACCTGCCTGGAGAGAAGTTCTCGGAACCCGTCACCCAGGCGACGCCCTATGTCTATCGCGGCGAGAATCGCCTGATCGGTCACGCGATCGCACGGGTGAACCGGACCTGCGCCGGCTCGGTCCGCGCGCCGGGCGAGGCGGTCGGAATCACCGTGCTGGAATGCGCGATGGACGAGCTGGCCGAGGCGACCGGCCTCGACCCGGTCGAGCTGCGGCGGCGCAACATTCCCGAGCGCGATCCGACGAAGGACATCCCCTTCTCCTCGCACACCCTGCGCGCGGCGCTCGATCACGGCGCCGCCGAGTTCGGCTGGGACAAGCGCAATCCCACGCCCGGCGCCGTCCGCGATGGTGAGTGGCTGGTCGGCATCGGCATGGCGAGCGCCGTGCGCGTCCACATGCTGGGACCAGCCGAGGCGCGCGTGACCCTCTCGCCGGACGGGCGGGCGGTGGTCGAGACCGACATGACCGATATCGGCACGGGAACATATGCGATCCTGACGCAGATCGCGGCCGAGATGCTGGGGCTCGATCCTGGCGCGGTGGAGACCCGGCTCGGCGACACCGACCTCCCGCCGGGCTCGGGCTCGGGCGGCTCGATGGGCGCGGGCTCGACCGGAACGGCGGTGTTCCTCGCCTGCGAGGAGCTTCGACGGCAGTTGTGCGAGCGGCTCGGCTGCGAGGACGACGATCTGACGCTGAAGGACGCCCGCGCGGTCTTTGGAAACCGCGCCGTCCCGCTGCCCGAGGCCCTGGACGGCCAGAAGCTGGTGGGGCAGGGCAGCATGGAGCCCGGCAACTCCGAGGACCGGACCCGCCAGTCGAGCTGGGGCGCGCATTTCGCCGAGGTGGGCGTCAGCGCCGTCACCGGCGAGACGCGCCTGCGCCGGATGCTGGGCGTCTATTCGGCCGGGCGGATCCTCAACCACAAGACGGCGCGCTCGCAGTGCATCGGCGGCATGGTCTGGGGCATCGGCATGGCGCTGACGGAAGAGCTGCTGCACGACCCGCGCTGGGGCAACATCGTCAACCACGATTTGGCCGAGTACCACATCGCCGTGAATGCCGACGTGCCCAAGCTCGACGCGATCCTGCTCGAGGAGCGCGACCCTTGGGCGAACCCGCTGCAGGCCAAGGGCATCGGCGAGCTCAGCATCTGCGGCGCCGGCGCGGCGGTCTTGAACGCGATCTACAATGCGTGCGGCGTCCGTGTCCGCGACCTGCCGGCAACGCTCGACAAGGTGCTCCACGGGCTGGAGACAGGAGGCCCCCGAGCGGGCGTACCGAGCGGGAGTTGACCTGCTTGCCGCGGCGCCGATCCGCGGGCCGGGACAATGCGTCATCTGTGGTAGCGTCCAACCCTGGCTCGCGTTATGCGGGTCGCCCTCGATCTCGGGGTGCTCTGTGGAACACGCGAAACGATGCCAGCCAAAGCGGATCGGCGGTGCGGCCGTTCGCCGCCCTGCGAAGGGGCAGGCGGGGCTTCGTGCGCACAGTCCACGAGGCTGAGATCCGGGTCGGCACGAGCGAAGGACGTTGAGCGGACCGCCGAGGCGAGCCGCGCGCAACTCTCACCTGTGGAGGCAGCTTATGGACGACGATAGCCGTAGAATCAGAGAGCGTGCCTACGCGATCTGGGAGCGCGAAGGGCGCCCGGAGGGCAAGGAGCGCGAGCACTGGGACCAGGCGGCGCGCGAGTTGGCCGCCGAGGGCAAGCCGGCCGGTGGCCAGGTCGACGCGCCGGTCTCGAGCGTTGGCTCGTCCTCTGGCTGGTCGCCCAGCGGCACGGTGCCGGGCGGCAGCCCCGCCGCCGGCGCCGGCAGCATCGGCACGGGCGGCGGCAGCACGGCCGGCAAATCGACCGGAACCGCATCGACCGGAACCGCATCGACCGGTACCGCCGCCAAGAAGTCTGCGGCCGCGGGCGAAAAAAAGGCTTCGCGCGCCGGGTCCAAGAAGGCGGACGAGGCCGGCGAGAAGAAGACAAAGGCTGCCGCGGCGCAAAAGGCTGCAGGCTCGGACGTCAAGAAGTCGGGTCGAACCAAAAGAAAGGCCGATTGACGCCGATTGCCGCTGCGTCGGGCGCGGGCCCCATGCGGCCTGCGCCTGTGACGCCGGTGAGGGAGCAACGGCCAGTGCGGGCCTGTCTTTATCAGGCCGTCGGCGGCGGCCACCGCACCCCGGGATGCTTGCCTCGCGCGCAGGAACCCGTGCGACGAGGTCGCGTTGCCGCTATAACTGCATGGTCAAGCCTGGGGGCAAGCGCATGGAAACCGATCCGCAAATCGTCTTCGAGCACATGGATTCGTCCGATGCGCTGCGCCAGCGCGTGCTGCAGGAGCTCGAGGGCCTCGAGCAGATCTTCGACCGGATCATTTCGGCCCGCGTCTCGATGAGTGCGCCGCCGCGCGAGCACAAGAAGGGTTATCTTTACCGCACGAACATTCATCTGGTGTTGCCTGGCGGGCGGGAGGTGGCCGTCAGCCACAATCCCCAATCCGGCCGGGCCGAGCATGACCTGTACACCTCGGTCCAGGACGCCTTCGACGTTGCCCGCCGCCAGCTGCAGGACGAAGTCCGGCTGATGGAGGGCAAGGTCAAGGCCCATGTCGCCGGAGTCGAGCAGATCGGGCAGGTGATCCGGATCTTCCCCGAGGACGGCTATGGCTTCATCGTCACGCCCTCGGGCCACGAAGTCTTCTTCAGTCGCAAGAAGGTGAAGCACAACGGCTTCGGCGAGCTGCAGATCGGCACGCGCGTCTATTTCGAGGAGGAGATGGGCGACAAGGGCCCCCTGGCGACGACCGTGCGGATCGCCCACGACGCCGCGCACGAAGGCTGAGCCGCCCCTGCATCGGAGCACCGCGCCTCGGCCGGATTGCCTCTGCCGCGACACGGGTGGTCGGCAGCGGTCGGCGGCGCCGGTTTGACGCGGACTTGACCAAGACATAGCTTCCGCACCTCGGCCGCCGGTCGGCCCCGTGGAGTGTCGATGAAACTCATTGTCTGCGGCGCGGGCCAGGTCGGGCACCAGATCGCCCGCCATCTGTCGGACGAGGGCAATTCGGTCACCGTGATCGACACCAACCCCAACCTGGTGCGGCAGGTGACGGATTCGCTCGACGTCTCGGGCGTCGTCGGCTTCGCCTCGCACCCCGACGTGCTGGCGCGGGCCGGCGCGCAGGACACCGAGATGCTGATCGCCGCGACCTCGCTCGACGAGGTCAACATGGTCGCCTGCCAGGTGGCGCACTCGGTCTTCGAGGTCCCGGTCAAGATCGCGCGGGTCCGCACCGAGAGCTATCTCGAGCCCGAGTGGAGCGACCTCTTCCGCCGCGAGCACATGCCGATCGACGTCATCATCTCGCCCGAGACCGAGGTGGCGAAGGTGACCATGCGCCGCCTCGCCGCCACCGCCGCCTTCGACATCGAGCCCTTTCTCGACGGCAAGGTCGACTTCGTCGGCGTCAGCATCCCCGAGGACTGCCCGACGGTGAACACACCGCTGCGGCAGCTGACCGAGCTGTTCTCGACGCTGCGCTGCACGGTGGTCGCCATCCGGCGCGAGGGGAAAATTCATGTGACCCGCGCCGACGACCAGATCTTCGCCCATGACGAGGTCTATTTCATCGCGGCGCGCGAGGACGTCCAGCGCGCCTTCGGGATCTTCGGCCGCGAGAACCTGGTCGCCGAGCGTATCGTCCTCGTCGGCGCCGGGAATATCGGGCTGCGGGTCGCGCGCCAGATCGAGGAGACGAGCAATCTCCGCGCCAAGATCATCGAGCTCGACCGGGGGCGCGCCGAGTTCGCGGCCGATCACCTCAACCGGACGATCGTCCTGAACGGCGACGTGCTCGACGCCGAGATCATGGAGGAGGCGGGCGTCGCCGAGGCCGATGCGCTGGTGGCGCTGACGGATGACGACCGGGCGAACCTGCTGTCCTGCGCGCTGGCGCACGAGGCCGGCTGCCCGATCGGCATCGCGCTGGCCAAGGACCCGATCTACCAGCGTATCGCCGAACCGCTGGGCGTCGACGCCCTGATCAACCCCCGTGCGACGACGGTGTCGTCCATCCTGCGGCATGTCCGCCGCGGCAAGGTCCGCGCCGTCTATTCGGTCGGCGGCGGCGAGGCGGAAGTCATCGAGGCGCAGGTCATGGCGACCTCGCCGGTCGCCGGCAAGCGGATCAGGGACATCGGCTTCCCGACGGGATCGATCGTCGGCGCGGTCTTGACGGCGGAGGGGCTCAGGATGCCGAAGGGCGATCTGGTCATCAGGGTGGGCGACATCCTGGTCGTCTTCGCGGTGCGCGCCAGCGTCCGCCAGCTCGAGCAGATGTTCCGCGTCAGCATGGACTTCTTCTGAGCCATGCTGGCCCGGATCCCGGTCCTCGCCACGCTCATCGGGATGCTGGCCCTCGGCATGCTGGTGCCCGCGATCAAGGCCGCCAGCGAGAGCGATTGGGAGCAGGGGCGCGGCTTTCTCTATTCCGCGATCTTCTGCCTGTTCGCGGCGGCCGCCCTCGCCGTTCTGCTGCGGCCGATGTCGGCGCGCGAGGTGGCAGGCCAGGAGCTCTCCACGCTCCTGCTCGCCTGGGTGCTGCTCCCGGCTTTCGCCGCGCTGCCGCTGATCCTGCTCACGCCGCAGATCGGCGTGCTCGGCGCCTGGTTCGAGATGGTCGCGGCGCTGACGACGACGGGCGGCAGCATCTTCCGCGATCTCTCGACAGTGCCCGAACCCATCCACCTTTGGCGTGGGCTGGTGGGCTGGTTCGGCGGCTTCCTGACGCTGCTGGGCGCCTATGTCATCCTGGCGCCGCGGCGGCTGGGCGGCTTCGAGGTGATGTCGGCCAGCGCCGAGGTGTTCGGCGAGGGGCGGGCGGTCGACCTGCGCCTGCCGACGGCGAGCTTTGATCACCGGCTCTATCGCGCGCTGCGCACGATCGTCCCGGCCTATCTGCTAATGACGGCGGCGCTCGCCATCGCGCTCAACGGGCTTGCCGAGCCCGGGCTCGACGCCGCGCTGCACGCGATGGCCATCATCTCGACGAGCGGCATCTCGAGCACGCGCGCGGGGCTGGCGGGGGCGAACAATTTCTTTGCCGAGGCGGCGGCCGCCGTCTTCCTCGTGCTCGCGACGACGCGGCTGTTCTACAGCGGCGCGAGCCCGGTCGGTCAGCGCGTCGACCCGCGCACCGACCCCGAGCTGCGGCTGATGGCTATTCTCGTCGGGCTGGCGACGCTCGCCCTTTTCCTACGGCATTGGCTTGGCGTGCTGATGATGCAGGGCGGCGAGAGCATCGAATCGGAGGTGCTGGACGGGTTCGCCGCGCTTTGGGGCGCGGCCTTCACCAGCCTCTCGTTCCTGACGACCACCGGCTTCCACAGCGCCGCCTGGGAGAGCGCGCGCGACTGGAGTGGGCTGGCAAATCCCGGCCTGATCCTTTTGGCGCTGTGCGCCGTCGGTGGTGGCGCGGCGACCACGGCGGGCGGCGTCAAGCTCATCCGCGCCTTCGCCATGCTGCGGCACGCCGGCCGCGAGCTCGAGCAAATCGCCAAGCCGCACAGCGTCGCCGGCGCCGGCCTCGGCTCGCGCGGCCTGCGGCGCGAAGGCGCCATGATCGCCTGGGCCTTCATGATGCTCTTCTCGCTGGCTTTCGTCGTGACGATCCTGCTGCTGACGCTCACCGGCATGGACATGATGGAGGCGCTCGTCGCGGCGACGGCGGCGCTGTCGAACACCGGCCCGGCCTATGCGCTGATCGCCGACGGCGGCCAGCGCAGCTTTGCCTTGCTCAGCGGCGTGCACCAGGTCGTGCTCGCCGCCGCGATGGTGCTGGGGCGCATCGAGACGCTGGCGGCGATTGTGCTGCTGCACCCAGAAAGCTGGTCCCGCCATGTCGCAGGTGCAAAAAGGACTGGAAAAACCTCGACCGAAACCCCACTCTCAAAGTGGTGAGCCGGCATCTCGCCCGGCTCGTCGGCGAAACCTGACAAATTCAGGGCAAGAAAAACAAGGCGGACCGAATGGCCGGCGAAGCGAAGCAAAACCTCCAAGACACCTTCCTAAATCACGTCCGCAAACAGAAGATCCCCGTCACTGTCTTCCTGGTGAACGGGGTGAAGCTGCAGGGCGTGATCACCTGGTTCGACAATTTTTGCGTGTTGCTGCGGCGCGATGGGCAGAGCCAGCTCGTCTACAAGCATGCGATCTCGACCGTCATGCCGTCGCAGCCCTTCAGCCTGTACGAAGGAGATGGCGAACATTGAGTGGCATGACCGCCATCCTGACATCGGACGGGCGCGCTTGACGAGGACGCTGGTCCTCCATCCCGCGATCAGGGGCGACAAGCCTGAGGAGGCCGCCGCCCGGCTAGCCGAGGGCGAGGCGCTGACGCGTGCGCTTCAGCTCGATCTTGTGGCAGGCGAGCTGGTGTGGCTGGCCCGTCCCCATCCCGCGACTTTCATCGGTCCGGGCAAGGTCGAGGAGTTCGGCGCGAGGATCGCCGCCGAGGAGATCGCGCTCGTCATCGTCAATGGCCCGCTTTCGCCGGTGCAGCAGCGCAATCTCGAGCGCGCTTGGAAGGCCAAGGTGCTCGACCGGACCGGGCTGATCCTCGAGATCTTCGGCGAGCGGGCGCAGACGCGCGAAGGCGTGCTGCAGGTCGACCTGGCGCATCTGGAATACCAGAAGTCGCGCCTCGTGCGGTCCTGGACGCACCTCGAGCGCCAGCGCGGCGGCGCTGGCTTCATGGGCGGGCCGGGCGAGCGGCAGATCGAATCCGACCGCCGCCAGATCGACGAGAAGATCACGCGCCTGCGCCGGCAGCTCGAAAAGGTCGTCAACACGCGCACCCTGCACCGCAAGGCCCGCAAGAAGGTGCCGCACCCCGTGGTCGCGCTGGTCGGCTACACCAATGCCGGGAAGTCGACGCTCTTCAACCGGCTGACCGCGGCCGAGGTCAGGGCCGAGGACATGCTCTTCGCCACGCTCGACCCCACCATGCGGCAGATCAGGCTGCCCTCGGGGCGGGTCGCGATCCTTTCGGACACGGTCGGCTTCATCTCGGACCTGCCGACCCAGCTGGTCGCCGCCTTCCGCGCGACGCTCGAGGAGGTGCTCGAGGCCGATTTGGTGGTCCACGTGCGCGACGTCTCGAGCGCCGAGACCGAGCGGCAGAAGGCCGATGTCGAGGCGGTGCTGGCCGACCTCGGCGTCGACGAGGCGGCGCGGGACGCGATGCTCGAAGTGCTGAACAAGATCGACCTCGTGCCGCCCGAGGCACGGCTGGCCGCGATGAACCAGGCCGAGCGCAAGGATGCGGTGCTCGCGGTCTCGGCCGTGACCGGCGAAGGCTGCGACGCATTGCTTCAGGCCGTCGAGGCGCGCCTCTATCCGCGGCGGCACCGGATCACGCTCAGCCTGGCGCATGCGCAGGGCCGCGCCGTCGCATGGCTCTACGATCACGGCGAGGTCGTCTCGCGCGAGGAGCAGGACGAGGCGAGCCGGCTGACGGTCGAACTGACCGAGCGCGAATACTTCCAGTTCCGCAAGGAATTCCCGGACGTCGCGGCGCCGCCCGATCGCCCTCGCCTGGCGGCGCAGTAGGGTTCGGGTTTCCCGCCGGGCAATCGACCGTAGGGTGAGTGCTCGAACCCACCGGGGCTCAGACCACTCCCGGGCTCTCCAGCTCGCGCTCGAGCAGGGCGCGCACATCCGCCGGCGGCTCGGTCGAGCGCCTGGTCGCCATGTCGTAGAAGACGTTGACGGCCTCCGACGTCGCGATGCAGGCGTCGCCCTTGAAGATACCATAGCCCGTTGTCAGCGATTTGCGGCCCAGCCGCGTCAGCCGGGCGCCGACCTCGACCGCGCCGGGATAGTGCAGCTCGCGGTGGAAATCGATCACCACGCGCGCGAGGATGAACTCGATCCGTCCATCGCAGCCGGCTGCGCGGATCACGTCGTAGACATAGGCCGTGCGCCCGACCTCGAAATACTGCGCCAGGGCCACGTTGTTGACGTGGGAAAGCAAATCCTGGTCCGAGAATCGGATCGTTACCGGCGACCAGTGCCGATAGCTCTCGCGGCGCCTCAGGTCGATTTCGCTCATGTCTTCTCCTGATCCGTCACAGCAGGAACAGCAGAACGCCTAGCACGATCGTGCCGATGCCGACATATTCCGGCGCCGAGATGCGCTCGCGGAAATAGAGGGTCGAGATCAGCACGGTGAAGATGACCTCGACCTGGCCCACCGCCTTGACGTAGCTGGCATTCTGCAGCGCCATGGCCGTGAACCAGCCGACCGAGCCGATCGCCGAGGTCACGCCGATGAAGAGCGAGGGCCGCAGCAGCCCCGGCAGCCGGGCGAACTCGCGTATCTCGGTCACGGCGAGCCAGAGGCCGAGGCCGATCACCTGCATCCCCGTGACGATCACCACCGTCCAGGCGGCGCGCCAGGGCCGGCTGCCTTCCTCCAGCACCAGCGAGGCTTCGCGCAGGAAGAGATAGCTCAGACAGAACAGGAACCCGGTCGCGATCCCGACGAGCGTCGCGGGCGAGACAAGCGCGCGCGGCAGCCGCTCGGCGCCCGGCAGCGCGGCGCGGGCGCGCCCGGCCGAGATCAGCAGCACGCCCAGCACCGTCAGGATGATCGCCACCCATCCGACAGTCGAGATCGCCTCGGAAAACAGGATCGAGCCGATGATCGCCGTCTGCATGACATCGGTCTTCGACAGCATCGTTCCGACCGCGAAGTTCGACAGCCGGAACAGCAGGATCAGAAGAAACGTCGCCACTACCTGGCTGGTCGCCGCCGCCGCGCAGAAGCCGACATATTCCAGGTCGAAATGCGGCGCGCCGCGGCCCTCGATCCGCGTCATCACCCACAGATAGGCCAGCAGGAACGGCAGCCCGTAGAGCGAGCGCACATAGGTGGTCATCCAGGTCGAGAGCTGCGCGTTCAGCGTCTTCTGCGCCGCCGTGCGGACGGCCTGCATCAGCGCCGCGAGCATGCTGATCGGGATCCACAGCAGTTCCATTCCCGGCGGGGCTCCCTGGGCGCGGCTGGAATTCCATAGCACGCCGCTTTCGGCGTGCTCCATAGCGGGTCCGGGGGGCGCGATCAGGGAGGCGATGTCTGTGGGCTTCGCGGCGGGGCAGGATCGAAGGAGGCGGCAAGCTGACGCTCGAGTTGTCTGCCGTTTGCGCCACGGCCGTTTTCACAATCGCGCGGGGTAGAACCGTCCGCACGGCTCAGCTAGGCTCCCGCCGACCCGATTGCGAAAGGCGAAATCATGACCATGCGGCACAGCCCCTCGGCCGGGCCTGGCAGCCCGGATGTCTGGGGCCTCTACGAGCCAGACACCGGGTCGATCCAGTATGTCTGCGCCTGCCCGCGCACCCGCCAGGCGGCGCTGATCGACGTCGTGCTGAACTTCGATCCCGCCTCGGCCAAGACGTCGACCGCATCGGCGGAGGCCGTCCTCGACCTCGTTGCGCGAGAGGGGCTGGAGGTCGCCTGGGTGCTCGACACGCACCCGCATGCCGACCACATGATGGCCTCCGCCTGGCTGCGCGAGAAGACGGGCGCGCCCAGCGCCATCGGCACGAAGGTGGCCGAGATCGCCGAACTCTGGCGGGGCATCTACAACATGCCGGACGCATTCGACGTGCAGTCGGCTTTCGATCGGCTGTTCGCCGAGGGCGACGCGTTCCGCATCGGCGAGCTGGAGACGCGGGTCTGGCTCAGCCCCGGGCACACGCTCGGGTCGATCAGCTATCTGGTGGGCGACGCGGCCTTCGTGCACGACACGCTGATGTACCCGGACAGCGGCTCTTCCCGCGCCGATTTCCCCGGCGCCGATGTCCACCAACTGTGGGAGAGCCTGCAGCGCATTCTCGCGCTGCCTGCCGAGACGCGGCTCCTCGTCGGGCACGACTACTGCAAGGGCGGGCGCGAACCGATGTGGGAGGCGACCGTCGCCGAGCATCGCGCCCGCAATTTCCACCTCAAGGATGGGACCACCAAGGACGAGTTCGTCCGCACCCGGACCGAGCGGGACCGCGGGCTGCCGCTGCCCGCGCGAATGCTCGCCGCCTTGCAGGTCAACCTGCGCGGCGGCCGGCTGCCCGAGCCCGAGGCGGATGGCGGGCGATACCTTAAAATCCCGCTGAACAAGTTCGGCTGACCGACGCTGCCGTGCCCCGTCGAGGGTTCCCGTCCCGTGCGGAAATTTCAGACGCGCTGGGTAGGAACACGGGCCCGGAGTCGTCCGTTTGCCAATGCGGCCGACGGCGTTCGGCCGAGTTCGGAGAGTGACCATGGCAAAGCAGCAGAACGCGAAGGCGACCGACCAGCGGGACGATCGCGATCTCGAGGACATCGAGACCGAGATCGACGAGGCATTGGAGGAGGTCGACGAGGACGAGGTCGACGAGCGGCTCGACGAGGCCATCGAGCGGGCCGAGAAGGAAGATTTCGACGAGGTGCTTATCGAGCTGGAGGAGGACGACGAGCCCGCCGAGGCCAAAGACAGCGCCGGTCCGGGCGGTCGCAAGTCCGCGCGGAAATGACGGAAAGGCGCGCCGCTTGCCCGCGGCGCGCGCTCACTCCACGCCGGCGAGCTCCAGCATGACGTCGGCGAGCACTTGCGCGGCGGCTGCGCAGTGCTCCGGTTCCGCGCTCTCGGCCTCGTTGTGGCTGATGCCGTCCTTGCAGGGGATGAAGATCATGCCGGCCGGGCAGAGCCGCGAGATATGCCGCGCATCGTGGCTGGCGCGGCTGAAGATCGGCTGGTTGCCATAGCCGCGCCGGTCCGCCGCCGCCCGCAACCGGGCCCGGATTTCCTTCGGAAACTCCAGCGTCTCGGAGGTGATGAACTCCTCGACCGCGACCTCGCAGGGTCCGGCATTCTCGCGGCAGATCTCGGCCACGCGGTTGCCCTGCTGCTTCAGCGTCCCCGACGAGGGATGGCGCATGTCGATGGTGAAGTGCACATGGCCGGGCACGACGGAGATGCCGCCCGGCCGCACTTCAAAGCGGCCGATGGTGAAGCGCATCTCGTCCGTCTCGTCGGCAAAGGCGTGGCGCAGCGCCACGGCAATGTCGGTCGCGGCGACAAAGGCGTCGCGGCGGCGGCTGAGCGGCATCGTGCCGGAATGCGCGTCCTCGCCGGTCACGTCGACGCGCCAGCGTCGATAGCCCTGCATGCCGGTGACGATGCCGATGACGTGGCCCGAGGTCTGGAGCTCGATCCCCTGCTCGATATGGCTCTCGAGGAACGCCGCCAGGGGCGCGCCCAGCTCGCGCCGCCCGGCGCCCGGGATCGCCTGGACCAGCGCCGCGATGCAGTCCGCCAGCGCCATCCCGTCGGAACCGCGCTGGCCGATCACCTCGTCGAGCCGGCGCACCCCCGCATAGACGGCCGAGCCCATGCAGGCGGGCGAGAACCGCGGTCCCTCCTCGTTGTTCCAGATGGCGAGCATCAGCGGGTGGCGCGTGGCGATCCCGCCGTCGTCGATCGCCTCGAGCGCCTCGAAGGCCGCGAGCACGCCCTGCATCCCGTCGAAGCGCCCCGCCATCGGCTGGCTGTCGGTGTGCGAGCCCGCGGCGACGGGGGGCAGCGCGGGATCGGTGCCGGCGCGGGTCACGAACATGTTGCCGATGTCGTCGAGCTCGACCGAAAAGCCGCGCGCCGCTGCCCACTCCGCAATCAGCCGGTGGCTCTCTATGTCTTCGGGCGTCAGCGCCATGCGATGGACGCCGCCCGCGGACGTGGCGCCGATCCGGTCGGTCGCCACCTGCCGCGCCCAGAGCCGGTCGGCATCTATGTCGGCGATCCTCATGCCAGCACCTCGTCGCCGGGTCGGATCGTCCCGCCCTGGAGGATCCGGCAGTTCAGGCCCGAGCGGTTCCACAGCGCCATATAGACATCGCGCTTCAGCATCAGGTTCAGGTACTTGCACGGCTGGTTGATGCGCATGCCTTCGAGCAGGCACTCGCCGACGCGGAACCGCAGCCCGACCAGATGCTGCAGCGGCACGCCCGTGACGGTCAGGTTGCGCCGGTGCTCGTCGACGCCGATCTCGTGCCCGCAATCGGCGGCGACCCGCGCCAGCATCTCCAATTCGATCAGCGTCACCTGCCGGTCCTCGCCCGGCTTCACCGAATAGGTGCCGGTGCCGAGCATGTAGCGGTCGCCCTCGATTCCTTGGCCGGCGATCAGCCGGGCTTGGTCCAAGCGCCGCATCGGGCGCGACTTCGCCTCGGTGACGTGGATGAAGTCGAGCCTGCCGGTCCAGCCGGTTGCGGTCATTGCATCCCCTCAGATGGTCCCGGCGTTCCGCAGCGCCGCGATCCGGTCGGGCGAGAGCCCCAGAAGCCCGCCATAAACCTCGTCATTGTCGGCGCCGATGGCCGGCCCCGTCCAGGCGACGCTCTCGCGGGGACCCGGCCCTCGAATCGGGGCACCGGCGCGGGGTGCAGGATCTCCCGGTCGAGCACGGGGTCGGGGATGGCGCGGACGGCCTCGCGCGAGCGATATTGGGCATCGGCGACGATGTCGGCCACCGTGTAGATCTTCGACGCCGGGATGCCGCTGCGATCGAGATCGGCGACGATCTCGTCCGAGGGCCGCCGTGCCGCCCAGCCGCCGATCTCGGCGTCGAGCGCGTCGACGTTCTGCACGCGCGAGGGGTTGTCGGCGAAGCGCGGGTCGCTGGCGAGATCTGGACGCTCCATGAGCTTGCAGAGCTTTTCGTAGAGCGGCTGCGAATTGCCGCCGATGACGACCCAGGCGCCGTCGGCGCAGCGATAGGCGCTCGAGGGTGCCGCCGTCGGGATGCGCGCGCCGTTCGGGCCGCGGATGCGGCCGAGCGCGCCGTATTCCGGCAGCATGCCTTCGAGCAGGCTCAGCACGCTCTCGGTCAGCGCGACATCCACGATGCGGGCGGGCGTGCCGGGCCCTTGCGCCTCGGCGCGCTGCTCGTAGAGCGCGGCGAGCAGGCCGATCGCGCCGTAGAGGCCGGCGACGCTGTCGCCCAGGCTGACCCCGGTGCGGACCGGCGGCAGGTCGGTGACCTCCGGCGGGTGGCCCGTGAGATGCCGGATGCCGCCGATCGCCTCGCCGATCATGCCGAAGGAGGGGTCGAGCCGGCGGGGGCCGGTCTGGCCGAAGCCCGAGATGCGCACGAGGATGCAGCCAGGCTTCGCGCGGGCGAGATCCTCGGGCCCCAGGCCGAACTTCTCCATCAGCCCCGGGCGGAAGTTCTCGACCACCGCGTCGGCCCGCGCGACCAGGCCGAGCGCCACCTCGGGGGCTTCCGGCGCCTTGAGGTTCAGCGTGACCGAGCGCTTGTTGCGGCCGTGCACGGACCACCACAGCGACCGGCCGTCGATCTGGGCCCCCCAGGAGCGCACGGGGTCGCCCTCGGGCGGCTCGACCTTGATCACCTCGGCGCCCAAGTCGGCCAGCACCCGCGTGGCAAAGGGGGCGGCAATGAAGTGGCCGAACTCGACGATGCGCAGGCCTCTCAGCGGTCCGGACAGCTCGGTCATGCGCGCATCAAGGCGCGCGCTCCCGGCGCGGTCAAGCCGCGACGGGCATCGATGGGCATCATTGGGGTGATAAACGGCCGAGGGGCGAGGCCGGCCGTCGCGGCGCGGGCGTCCGGCCCATAGGGTCGGGCGCGATGACCGGCCGAAACCGAGCGATTCCGGTGTTGCTGGCCGCCTCGACTACCCAGGTCGCGGCGGCGGTCGGCTTCTGGTCTTTCGGCTTCTACGCACCCGAGCTCTCGGTCGTGACCGGGTTGAACGAACGGGATTTCGGGCTCGCCTTCACCTTCATCTTCCTTGGCGCCTTCGTCGCCAGCCCGTTCACGGGCGCGATGGTGCGCCGCTGGGGCGGGCCCGGCACCCTTGCGCGGCTGTTCGCCGTGATGGCGGGGACCATGCTGCTGGTGCTGGGCGGCAGCTGGACGACGACGATGATTGCGGCCTTCCTCTTCGGGCTCGGCTATGCGCCGCAGGGCCCGGTGGGGATGACGCTGGTGACGCAGAACGCACCGCAGGCAAGGCGCGGGCTGGCGCTGGCGCTTCGGCATTCGGCGGTGCCGTTGGCCGCCGCCGTGCTGGGGCGCGTGCTGCCGCCGCTGATGCTGTGGGCGGGATGGCAGGCGGGGGTGTTGTCGGTCGCAGGATTCTGCCTCGGCGCGCTGGTCTTCGTTCTGCTGGCGGCGCCGCTCTTCCGCATCGAGGCCTCGCCGCCCCGGCATGCCGGCACGATCGCGCGGTTCCGGACGCTGTTCGTCGTGCCGCCGACCTTGCGCTTTCTCTGGACGGCGGGCATGGGCTTTGCGCTCACGCAGACGGCGGTGACGACCTTCTCCTACCTCTATTTGCTCGAAGTGGCGCAGGTTTCGCCGCTGGTCGCCGGGGTTTTCGTGTCCAACCTGCACCTGACGGCGCTTTTCGGGCGTCCATTCCTCGGCTGGCTGACCGACCGGGTCGGCAACCCGCAATGGGTGCTGGCGGGCATCGCTCTGGTCACGGTCGCGGCCATGCTGGCGCTGGTACAGGTTGGGCCGGAGACGCCGGGCTGGGTGCTGGTGCCGCTGGCGGTCGCCTGCGGAATCTCGGGTCAGTGCTGGAATTCGGTCTTCGTGACGGCGATGAGCTTTCGTGTCGAGGCGGGTGATCTGGCCGAGCTGAACGGCCGGGCGTTCGGCTTCCTGTCGCTCGGCTGGATGGCCTCGCCGCCGCTGATCTGGGCGCTGATCGAGCTGACGGGCGGTTATGTCGTGCCGCTGCTGGGCGTGGCGGCGCTGAACGCGGTGGTGATGGTGGTGCTGCTGGCCGCCCCCGAACGGCGCCGCGCAGTGTAAGGGCAAAGGTCGTCGAAACCGTCTACTCGAGAGGATTTTGAGGCGGGATGCCGCCCGGGCGCCCCGTCAGATGACCCGGCGCTGGCGGAGGCCGGCGATCTCGCTGGCGGGCAGCCCCAGCTCGGCCAGGAGGGCGTCCGTGTCGGCGCCGAGGGCGGGGCCGGCGCGGCGGGGCGGCTCGGCGCCCCCGATGCGGAGCGGGCCGCCGAGCATGCGGACCGGGCCGGAGTTGCTCGCGTGATCGGCGATGCGGTCGGATTGGGCGACAAAGGGGCTCTGCAGCGCCTGCGCCACGTCGAGGACGGGCGCGCAGGGGACCGCGCCGCCGAGATGCGCCAGCCAGTCGGCGGTGGTGCGTGTCCGGAACTCGGCGTCGAGCAGGCCGTTGAGTTCGTCGCGGTTGGCCAGCCGGTCGCGGAAGCGGGCAAAGCGCGGCTCGGTGCCCCATTCTGGATGCCCGAGCTTCTCAGCCAGCACGGGCCAGAACACCTCCTTGTTGCACATGACGAACAGCCAGCCATCTGCGGTCGGGTAAAGCTGCGAGGGTACCAGCGAGGGATGCGCGCCGCGCGGCTCGCGCCCCTGGGCATGGCCGGTCTGCAGGTACCAGGTCGCGAGATAGCCGAGGTTGTGCAGGCCTGTGTCGAACAGCGAGGTGTCGACGTCCATGCCCTTGCCCGTCGCCTGCGCGCCGATCACGGCCGAGGCGAGACCGAAGGCGGCCATCAGACCCGTCATCATGTCGACGACCGAGAGGCCAAAGCGGGCAGGGGGGCCGTCGGGCTCGCCGGTGACGGAGAGGTACCCGGCCTCGGCCTGCATTAGATAGTCGAAGCCGGGCCAAGAGGCGCGGGGGCCGTCCCGCCCATAGGCCGAGAGGTGGGCGCAGACGATGCGCGGGTTGACCGCCCCGAGCGCGGCATAGTCGAGGCCGAGCTTGGCCGTCTGGTTGCCGCGCAAGTTGTTCAGGACGGCGTCGGCGGTCTCGACGAGGCGTAGGAACAGCGCCCGGCCCTCGGGTGCCTTGAGGTCCAGCGTCAGCGAGCGCTTGTTGCGGTTGAAGCTGTGGAAGAACTGCGAGCTACCGTCCGGCATGAAGTGCGGGCCGACGCCGCGCGCCATGTCGCCGCCATCGGCCGGGTTCTCGACCTTGATGACCTCGGCGCCCATGTCGGCCAGCAGCATGGTGCCGAAGGGGCCGGCGCCGTACTGCTCGACGGCGAGGACGCGCACGCCGGTCAGGGGGAGGGGCATGATCATCTTGCTCCGACAAGGAGTGTCATCCCCGCAAAAGCGGGGATCACCACGGGAAGTTCGCGGGGATTCCCGTTTTCGCGGGAATGACGTCGGGAGGGGTCGGCGCTCGCATCCGGCTCACACCGGGTTCTTCTCGATCAGCCGCTTGGCGATCAGCAGGCGCTGCATCTCGTTGGTGCCCTCGCCGATGCAGAGCAGCGGCGCGTCGCGGTACAGGCGCTCGACGAGGAACTCCTTGGAGTAGCCATAGCCGCCATGGATGCGCATGGCCTCGGTGGCGTTCTCGAGCGCCGCCTCGGTGGCGAAGAGCTTGGCCATGCCGGCTTCCATGTCGGCCCGCTCGCCGCGTTCGAGGGCGCGCGCCGCCTTCTCGGTCAGAAGGCGGGCGGCCTCGACCCGCGTCGCCATGTCGCCGAGTTTCAGCGCGATCGCCTGGTGCTCGGCGATCGGCTTGCCGAAGGTGCGGCGCGTCTGGGCGTAGCGCACGGCCTCGTCGAGCGCCGCCTGGGCGACGCCGACGCCCCGTGCGGCGACGTTGACGCGGCCGAGTTCCAGACCGGCGATGGCGGCCTTCATGCCGTTGCCCTCGCCGCCGATCAGGTTGAAGCCGGGCAGGCGGAACTCGTCGAAGATGAGCTCGGCGGAATCGATGCCCTTGTAGCCGAGCTTTTCCAGCTTTTTGGACGCGCGGAAGCCTTCGCCCTTCTCGGCGATGAAGAGCGACATGCCCTTGTGGCGCGGCTGCGCTTTCGGGTCGGTCTTGACCAGAACGGCGAAGGCGGTTCCGTGGATGCCGTTCGAGATCCAGGTCTTGGTGCCGTTGATGACGTATTCGTTGCCGTCGCGGCGGGCCTGGGTGCGGATGGCCTGCAGGTCGGTGCCGCAATCGGGCTCGGTCAGCGCCAGGCCACCGCGCGTCTGCCCGCTCGCGAAGCTGGGGAGGAAGTGGCGCTTTTGCTCCTCGCTGCCCATCCGGGCGACGATGTGCGCCATGATGAGGTGCGAGTTGATGATGCCCGAGACCGACATCCAAACGCGCGCGATGCGCTCGATGATTTTGGCATAGGTGACGGGGCCAAGGCCGAGCCCGCCATACTCCTCGGGGATGATGGCGCCGAAGAGGCCGAGCGCCTTCATCGCGGCGACGATGTCCTCGGGGTACTCGTCGGCGGCCTCGAGCCGGTGGGCGTGCGGCGCCACCTCGCGGGCGAGGAAGCGGTCGACGGTATCGAGGATCATGCGCTCCTGCTCGGCGCGCTCCTCCGCCCCGGTCTCGTCGTCGAGCATCAGCCGGCCCCGAAGACCGCCAGCGCGTCGGCGGCGCGGGGTGCTCGGTCGAGCGAGAGCATCGCCTCCTCCATCGCCGCGACACGGTCCGCGCCGGCGGCGAGGCCGGCGTTCTGGCGGTATTTGTCGACGATCTCTGCGTTCGCCAGCGGCCGGTCGGCGGCGCCGCGGTTGACGGGCTCGTCATGGGTGAGCCGCGTGCCGTCGTCGAGCTCGATTGTCAGGCGGCCGGAATAGGCGGCGGGGAAGGGGCCGTCGCCGTACGCGGCGCAGGTGGTGCGGTCCATCAGCGCGTGGACCTCCGGGTCGGCGAGGTAGCCGGGCTCGAGTTCGGCCAGGCCGAGGCGGCCGTGCTTCAGCGCCGTCGCCACCAGGAAATGGGTCGAGAACTTGGCGTCGTAGTCGTTGCGCGGCCGGCGCTTGTTGGCCTCGGGCTCGCAGATCGTCTTGTGCACCTCCATCGGTACGGCCGCCTCGATGGCGGCAATGCGGTCGAGGGGCGCGCGGTCCCGCAGCGCCAGCGCGCAGTCGATGACGCCATGCGTGAAATGGCAGGTCGGGTAGGGCTTGATGGCGGTCAGCATCAGCTCCCAGTCCTGGCCGAGCCCGGCGGTCATCCGGGCGAGGTCGATCCAGTCGGTGAACTTGCCGCCATAGATGTTGAAGAGGCCGAAGCGACCGTCATAAGGCCGCGTCGCGCCGACGAAGCCTTCGCAGGCCAGCGCGCAGGCGGTTAGCGCCGAGGAGGCGGCCCAGCCGGGATGGAAGCGCTTGTTCCAGGCGCCGTCCTCGAGGAACTCCATCGAGCCGGCGGCCATCGAGACGGCAAGGCCTTGCGCGTGCGCCAGCTGCTCGGCCGAGAGGCCCATCAGGCGGCCGGCGGCGAGCGTGCAACCAAAGATGCCGACGATGCCCGTCGGGTGGAAGCCGACCTGGTGGAAGGCGCCCTTGGCGCACATCCCGATGCGCGTCGCCGTCTCCATGCCCACGATATAGGCCGTGACCGCCTCGCGGCCCGAGGCGCCCGTCATCGCGGCGGCGGAAAGCACGGCGGGCAGCACGCTTGCGGTCGCGTGGATGATGCCCGCGACATGCGTGTCGTCATAGTCGAGGCCGTGGCAGAGATAGCCGTTGATCGTCGCGGCGTCGCGCGGCGAGAGGGGGTCGGGATAGCCGAAGACGGGGACCTGCCCCCTATCGCCGAGCGCTTTCAGCCCGCGCAGCACCGGCTCGGCGAATGGATACGTCGTCGAGGCGAGCGCGATGCCGGCGGCGTCGAGCATGTGGTGGACGGCGCGGGTGCGCACCTCGGCTGGGATCTCGCCGTGCTGCAGGCCGAGGGCGAAGGCGGCGAGGCGCTCGGCCAAGGGCAGGCTTATGTCGGTCTGGACGTTCATGCTTCCTCCTGTCGGCGGGCGGGCACCAGCGAATTGCGCTTGAAGCTCAGGACGACCGTGCCGTCCTGCTTGTAGCCTTGCGTCTCGGTCGTGACGATGCCCTGGCCGGGCCGCGAGCGCGACAGGCGCACGGCCAGCACCTTGGTGCGGGCGTAGAGCGTGTCGCCGGCGAAGACCGGGGCCGTGAGCCGCACCTCGTCCCAGCCGAGATTGGCGATGGCCCGGGCCGAGACGTCGTCGACGGTCAGCCCCGTGACGATGGCCAGCGTCAGCGTGGAGTTGACGAGCTCGCGCCCGAACTCGGTGCCGGCGGCATAGGCGGCGTCGCAATGCGCCGGGTGCCGGTTCATGGTGAGCAGCGAGAAGTGGATGTTGTCGGCCTGCGTGACCGTCCGGCCCGGCCGGTGTTCGTAGACGTCGCCGACGGCGAAATCCTCCAGATCCCGGCCGTAGCGGGCGAGGTGGACGCGGGCCCCGGCATCCGGGACGAGCGTGCTCTGGCTCTCCTTCATGTGGGCGCTCATACCATGCATCGCGGCGGGGCGGGACGCAGATGGGTGATATGCGGGGCGTCTGGCGTTCAGTGTACCGCGCGGGCGGTGGCGAGCTCGCGTGTCGTGGCCTCGAGGCGCGAGGCGAGCACGCGGATGACCTCGAGCGCGATGTCGGGAAACTCGCGGAGCAGGTTGAGAAAGGCCGAGCGCTGCAGCCGCAGCACGGTCAGGTTGGTCTTCGCGGCGATGGCCGTCGAGCGCGGCTGGTCGCAGAGCACCGCCATTTCGCCGAAGATCTCCCTTGCGCCGAGCGTCGCCACCGCCGTCTCGCCGTCATCCACCGGCAGCAGGACGTCGACCTTGCCCTCCATGATGATGTAGGCGGCGTTGCCTTCCTCGCCCTTCTCGAACAGCCGCTCGCCGGCGCGGTAGGTCAGCGTCTCGCCCATGAAGGCGAAGAGCCGCAGCCGCTTGGGGTCGACGTTGCGGAACATGGGGATTTCCATCATCACTTCGACGGCTTGGTTGAGGCTCATGAGGCGCTCCTCCGGCTCCGTTCGGGGCGGGTCCGCTCAGGGGATGCGGCAGGGTCGTCGGTATCAGCTACGTCCTCGTAGGTCACGGCGCCCGTTTCGGTGATGCGCGCGACCTTCTCGGCGCCGGTGACGGCACCCGCCTCGAGCGCCGCGTAGAGGATCGTCGCCTCGGGCAGCTCGGCGCGCACGGCCCGACGCAGCGCCGCATCGCCGGGCGTATCGGTCCCGGCCATGCCGTCGAGCACCAGCAGGACCGGCCGCTTGATCAGCGCCCGCACCAGCGAGATGCGCCGCCGCGAGGTGGTGGACAAGCCGCTGCCCGAGCCGAGATGCGTGCTGAGGCCCAGCCGGATCAGGTCGTCGCGCAGTCCGGTCTCTTCGATTGTCTTCTCGATCAGTTCCTCGAGCTTCTTCCATTGCGTCTTGCGGTCATAGCGTCGCTGGCCATGCAGGATGTTGTCGGCGACGCGGCGCGCCGGGATGAAGCGCTCCTCATCGAAGCCGACGAAGTCCGCGCGGCCGCGCAGAAGCGCGCGCGCCTTGGCGCGGCAGGCCAGCAGCCTGGCGATCCGGTCGCCGTCGAGCACGTCGAGGCGGTCGCGGACGGGGACAAAGGAGAAGGCGAGCGTCAGCAGGAGCCTGCGCTGCTCGTCGCCGAGATCGCCCGGCGCCTTGCCCGTGCCGGTTGAGGCGAGCTCGTGGGCGGCGCGGATCTCGGCGCGGCTGTAGCCCTGGAAGCTGTCGAGCACGGTCGACTCGCCCTCGACCGTGTCCACCAGCTGGGCGAATTCGCGGGCGATGTCCCAGCCGATCGCCAGAAGCTCGCTGGTCGCGCCAGAGCGGTCGAGCACCTCCATGACGCGCGCGTCGTCGGCATAGCCCGCGACGTCGGCCGGCGCATCGACGGGCAGCGCGTAGAGCACGTTGCCGAGCAGCCGGCCATTGGTGTTCAGGGTCTCGGGGTTCCAGTCCTCGACGAGATCCGAGAGGTCCGTGCCAGCCGCATGCAGGTTCGCGCGGGCCTTCAGGATCGCCTCGCCCCAGACGGCGGCGTTCGCGTGGTCGAGCCGCATGTCGAGGGCGCTGGAATAGAGCTCGCCCGCGAGGCCGCAGATCTCGATCAGATGCAGAAGCCGCGCGTCGAGCTCGGCCGGGCCGTCCACGCCGGCCGCGGCATAGTCGATCCAGTCGCCCTCCGGCCAGGCCGTGGTGTTGCCGGTCAGCTGGGCCTCGCGCAGCATGTCGGCCAGGCGGGCGTCTTTCTGGTCGGCCAGCTCGGGATGGCCGCGCATCAGGCCGTAGAGCAGGTTCTCGCGCATCGAGCGGGCGACGATGCCGGGCTCGGCGCCGACGAAACCGACCGTCGCCCCGACCTTCGGCATCGAGCACTCGACCAGGGCCTTGCCGCCGAAGGTGACCTGTCCGGCGGCAGGTGGCTGCAGGCCCGCGGCGAGCCTCAGCAGCGCCTCGCGCCCGCCGGTCGAGCCGCCCGCCACCGCGACCATCTCGCCAGGGGGGATTTCGAGCCGGCCGACGCTCAGCCCGCCCGTGCCAGGGCCGCCCTCGACATCGGTGAAGACGAGCGCCCCCTGGAGCGGCACCGCGTCCGCCGCCGGTGCGTAGAGCCGCGAAGCGGGCCGAACATCGTCGCCCGAGTAGTTCTCGACCACGAACGAGTAGCGGCTGTTGAAGTCCGACCAGCGCTGGAAGTAGTTCAACACCTCTTTCCACGGCGCCGCCACCTCCTTGTAGGCTGCCAGGACGGCCACCAGCGAGCCGAAGTCCAGCTCGCCCTTGATCACGAGGTAACCGCCGACCGAATAAAAGAAGAACGGCGTCAGTTGGTTCAGGAAGTTGTTGATGATCTTGATGGTGAACTTGCGCTCGAAGATCTCGATCCGGATCTTGGTGTTCTCGTACAGGCGCGCGGCGACCTGGGCCATGTGCCAGCGCGCGGTGTTGTTGGTGTGGATCTCGGGAATGATGTTGACGGTCTCGCCGATGGCGTCGGCGAGCCTGCGGGTGTTCTGGGCACGCTCGCGGTTGAGGCGGACGACCTTGGCCTGCAGCTTGGGGATGAAGAACGCCTGCAGCGGATAGAGCGACATGGCGGCGAGGCCGAGCACCCAGTCCTGCACGAAGATGAAGGTGACATAGACGACGAGCAGCCCGCCCTGGAAGCAGGGGGTGGAGATCACCTCGCCGATGAAGCCGCCGAGCGGCTCGATCTCGCCCAGCAGCGACTGGATCACCTCGCCCGACTTGGTCGAGCGGAAGCGCTCGGCGCGGAACAGCATGACGCGCTCGAACAGCATGTAGCGCATCCGGCGCAGCATCCGCTCGCCGGTGATGCCGATGCGCACGTTCATGATCCACTTGATGCCGTTGATCGCAACGACAAGGAAAAGGAAGGCGAAGGAGAGAGCAAACAGATAAGGCACCTGGCCCAATTGGAAGCCGAGGACGTCCTTGGGAAAATCGGTGCCGCTGATCGCCTCGTTGACGATGATCTTGGGAATTTCCAGCGAGACGTAGACGAGGGGGAACGACGAGATCGTGAGCGCGAGGATGATCAGCTGGTCGCGTTTGGAATAGCGCCAGACAAAGGACAGGAACCGCGGGTCCATTCGACCTCCAAGCGCTCCCCCGGGCGCGCCCATCGGCGGCAGTATCGGCTTCGCGCGGCAGCGATCAAGTGGCCGCGCGAGCCTAACCGGAGCCTAACGGCCAGGAATGCGAGGCGCGGCGCATGCTCGCATGGCCGGCGCGAGGCAAGGCCATGCCGCGTCCGGGGAGCCTCCGCCGGCTCACGCAGACCGGCAGAGGCCTCTCAGTCGCCGATCAGATGCAGCGCGATGCGGCGGCGGCGGCCGCAATCGCGATGCTCCCACAGGTAGAGGCCCTGCCAGGTGCCGAGCATCATCCGGCCGCCGCGAACGGGTATGGCCAGGTTGACGCCCGTCAGCACGGTGCGGATGTGCGAGGCCATGTCGTCCGGCCCCTCCTGGTGGTGGCGGTAGCGCTCGCGCCCGCCATGCGGGGCGATGGCGGCGACCGCGTCCTGCAGGTCGCGCAGCACGTCCGCGTCGGCGTTCTCCTGGATCGTCAGCGAGGCCGAGGTGTGCTGGACGAGCATCGTCAGCAGGCCTTGCGCGACCGCGTCCTCGTCCAGCCACCGCGCGACCTCGGCCTGGATCGGGACGAGGCCCGGGCCCCTGGTCGCAATCTCGATTTCGCCGATGCGCTGTCGCATGGCGGCATGCTAGACGGGCACCGCCCGGAGAGAAAGGGCCGGGAAAAAATGGGGAGCGCATGGACATCGCCGAGCTGGAATGGCGCGATCTGAGGCCGACTGGCTTCAACGCCTATGTCGGGCCGATGCGCTTTGCGTGCGCGGGCGAGGGGCTGTGGTACGCCGCGCTCGACCTCGACGCGCGGCACATGAACATGGGCGGCGTCTGCCATGGCGGCGTCTACATGACGCTGGCCGACGTGGCGATGGGCGCCGCCGCCTACGAGGCGGGCGGCAGCCACCCCTGCGCGACCATCGACTTCCAGGCGCATTTCCTGGCGGCCGCCAAGCAGGGCCAGACGCTGCTGGCGGCGGCGCGCCTCGGCCGGCTGGTCGGCGGCCTCGCCTTCATGGAGTGCGAGCTGACAGCCGGCGGGCGGCGGTGCTTGCGCGCCAGCGGCATTTGGAAGTTCCTGGCGAGCCGTGTGCCTGCGGGGCCTGGGGAGCGGGGAGAAGGGCCGGAGAGCTCGGCCTGAGTTGGGGTGCCTCGCGGAGCCGCCTCGGCTAGGCGCGCGAGCGCGGAGATTGCCGGCGCGTCCAGCCGATTGAGGAGCGTGCCTCTTTCTCCGTCAGGATCTGAAACCTACCGCAGTCGCGGATACCAAGCCTGCGTGGTGCTTGCGACAGAACGGGCGAGAGCCTCGGCGTGCTGTACAGGTCTTCAAGGAAGTCGACAAGCCGCGCGACTGCCGCAACGCGAGCGCGTCGGGTTAAGGTCTCTCGCCGTGCGCTGCCGACCCGTGACAGAGCTCGATTCCTCCGCGGTTTTGCAGTATTGTCGCCGCTCCGCAGATTAGTGGAGTTGGAGTATGGCGTTTTATTCGCTACTGTCGGTGGGTGATCCGGCACCTTGGTTCATCCAGAGGTCGTACTCGAATCCCGAATACCAGATCGAGACTGCCGGCGGGCGGTACGTCGTTTTCTGCTTCTTCGGCTCGGCGAGCGATCAGCATGCCCAGGCGGCGCTCGAGGCCGTGCGAGCCCAGGACCGCTTCTTCGACGATAAGCGGGGGTGCTTTTTCGGCGTCAGCTTCGACCCGGCCGACGAGGCCGAGAAGCGGGTCGAGAACATCATGCCGGGCCACCGTTTCCTCTGGGATTTCGACGGGAAGATCGGGCGGCTCTATGGCGTCGTGCCGAAGGAGCTTCAGCCCGGCGAGGAGCGGCCGCCGATCCGCCGCAAATGGGTGATCGCCGATCCGACGCTGCGCGTCATCGAAATCATCGACTTCCAGCCCGACCAGAGCGACATCGCGCGGCTCAAGGCGCGGCTGGCCCAGCTGCCGCCGGTCACGCATTTCGCCGGCTTCGAGGTGCAGGCGCCGATTCTGGTGCTGCCCAACGTCTTCGAGCCCGAGTTCTGCCGGCAGCTGATCGATCTCTACGAGGCCCATGGCGGGGTGGAGTTGGGGTTCATGCGCCAGGTCGGCGGCAAGACGGTCGGCGTGCACGACCAGCGCCACAAGCGGCGCAAGGACTACACGATCGAGGACCAGGAGCTGATCAAGCGGTGCCAGGCGGTCTTCCATCGTCGGGTCGTGCCGATGATCCAGCGCGCGCATCAGTTCGCCGCGACGCGGATGGAGCGCTACATCGTCTCGTGCTATGCGGCCGAGGACGAAGCGCATTTTCGCCAGCATCGGGACAACACGACGCGGGGCACGGCGCACCGCCGCTTTGCCGTATCGGTCAATCTGAACGCCGATTTCGACGGCGGCGAGGTCAGCTTCCCCGAATACGGGCCGCGCAGCTTCAAGGCGCCGGCGGGGGGCGCGGTCGTCTTCTCGTGCTCGCTGCTGCACGCGGTCTCGAAGGTGACGCGCGGGCGGCGCTACGCGTTCCTGCCCTTCCTCTATGACGATGCGGCGGCCGAGATCCGCAAGGCGAATGCCGGCTTCGTGACGAGCTATCCGGTCGGGCAGCGGCCGCAGCCGGCGGAGGCGCAACAGGCTGAGGCGGGCGAGCCCGCTTTGGCCGCTCAGGCGAGCCAGTCCGCCGCTTCGTGAACCAGGATCAATGTCGGGCGGTCGGCGACCAGGGCGTCGCCGACCGCCCGGACAAAGGCCTCGCGCGAGGTGGGCTCGGCGCTGGCGCAGCGCATGGCCCGGGCGAGCATCACG
This sequence comes from uncultured Alphaproteobacteria bacterium, assembly GCA_963822985.1. GTDB lineage: Bacteria > Pseudomonadota > Alphaproteobacteria > Rhodobacterales > Rhodobacteraceae > Thermohalobaculum. The sequence continues at coordinate 153,746 of CAWGJU010000015.1, forward strand.
AAATCCGGATTGATGCCGTCGACGCCGATGCGCGGCACGTTCGACTCGCGCATGCCGTCGCGGATCTGCTTGAAGCCGCCATTCTCCCAGATGATGACCGGCAGGGCGAGGCGGTGCTCGGCTGCGGTCAGCAGCTCGGCCACCGTGAACATCAGGCCGCCATCGCCGATCAGCGCGGCGACGGGCGTGTCGGCCCGTGCAAACTTGGCGCCGATGGCGCCCGGCAGCGCGGGGCCGAGCGTCAAGAACCCGGCGGCATGGTGCCAGAGGCGGGGGCGGTCGACCGGCCAGGCGAAAGTGGCGGTATAGCCCAGCTGGCAGGCATCGCCGAAGAGGATGCTCTCGGGCGGCAGGGCCTCGCGCAAGGCGGCGAGCAGGCGCAGATGCACCCGCTCGGAAGGGGCGAGGCCCTCGGTGATCGTCTGCCGCGTGCGCGCGGCCCGCTCGGCACCGTCGCGCGCCGGGGCGGCCTCGCCGAGCGCAGCGGCCAACGCCCGGAGGGCGGCCGCGGCGTCGCCGAGCACGGCCGCATCGGCCGGGTATAGGTCGTTCAGCTTGCCCGCATCGATGTCGACCCGGACCAGCCGGCCGCCGAGCGCGAGCCGGTCGGCATAGCTGTCGGTCTCGGCAAGCTCGGTGCCGATGGCGAGGATCACATCGGCCTCGGCCAGGATCCGGTGCGCCGGTTGGCACGGGATCGCCGCCGAGAGGCAGAGCGGGTGGCTGTCGGGCACGACGCCCTTGCCGGCGTTCGACGCGATGACCACCGCGCCGAGGCGCTCGGCCAGCGCCACCGCGCCCTCGGAGGCAGCGGTGGCGCCGCCGCCGAGCAGCATCACCGGGCGCTGCGCTCCGGCGAGCAGGCGCGCGGCGGCGGCGATCGCCTCCGGGGCGGGGTGGGGCGGCGCGGGCAGGGCGGCGGGCTGCCAGTCGCCCCTGGTGTGCGCCGCGAGGACGTCCGTCGGGATCGCGATGTGGACTGGGCGCGGGCGCCGCGCGGCGAAGACCGCGAAGGCCTGCGCCATGAGCTCGGGCACGTCCTCGGGCCGGCGCGCGGTGGCCGAGAAGGCGGTCATCGGGCGCGTCACGGCGGTGAGATCCGTCACCTCGTGCAGAAGCCCCCAGCCCTTGCCCAAACTGGGGCTGGCGGCGTCCGATGAAAGCAGCAGCAGCGGGACGGAATCGGCCCAGGCCTGCCCCAGTGCGGTCGCGGCGTTGGTGACGCCGGGGCCGGAGATTGTCAGCGCCACGCCGGGCCGGCTGGTCGCCCTGGCATAGCCGTCGGCCATGAGGCCGGCGCCCTGCTCGTGACGGGTCTGGATGTGGCGCACGGCCGAGCCGGTGCCGAGCCCGCGGTAGAAATCGAGCGTGTGCACGCCCGGGATGCCGAAGACGGTGTCGACGCCATAGCCGGCGAGCAGGCGAATCGTCGCCTCGCCGGTGGTCACGGTCACGGTCACGCGGCGCGCTCGCTGCTGCTGGTCATGTTGGAGCCTGCGAATCTGCTGGGGCGGGCGCAGGCTAGCGCGTCTGCTGAACGGACGGAATCGCCACGCTCGGGGGGCCTTGCAAGCGTGCAAGCACAGCAACCAATTCAAAGATCTCTTCACTGTTCTTGTTTTGTCCCATAGGACGGAGGCAAGCCTAATCACTCGGTAACCGCGCCAACGCGGGGCGCGGGCGCGGGAACGGCATCCGGGGCATCGGAGTGACGGGACTCGCCGGGAGGACGCTGCACTTCGTCGCCGCGCCCGCCGCCCTCGGCGGGCATAAGGAAAATTTGACGCTTTTGCCGGATCGTCTTGCCGAGCAGGGTTTTTGGTTCGGTGGCGTGAATGTGCAGTATGTTCGAGCCTCGCGTCGGCATTGACGGCGCACGCGCAGAGTCTGGGCAGCCGGCTCGGGCCGAGCGACGATCCGATGCCGCGCAGGTGCTGGCCGCGGCCGAGCAGCGCCAGGCCGATTTCGCCGAGCTCTGCTCGCACTGGTTCTGGGAAATGGGCCCTGACCTGCGCTTCACCTACATCTCGGAGCAGGTCGAGCGGCTGCTGGGCATCAGCGCGGCGGCCCATATCGGCAAGACGCGAGTCGAGCTGTTCGGCGACAGGGAGGTTCCGCCCGAAGTCGAGGCGAACATTGCCCAGATGGAACGGCACGAGCCCTTCGAGCTGTGCTACTGGCGGCCGGATGCCAGCGGCGTCGAGCACTATATCTCGACGGTCGGCAAGCCGCTCTTCGATGCCACCGGCGCCTTTGTCGGGTATCGTGGCGTTGGGAGCAACCTGACCGCGCAGCAGTTCGTCCGCGAAGAGCTGCTCGAGAGCAACCGCCACTTGCGGGTCGCCAATCACCGGGTCGAGACCACGCTGGTCGCCTTGCGGCGGGCCAACGCGCTGCTGGCCCAGCGCAATGCCGAGATGGCCAAGGCGCATGCCGACATCCATCACGCGGCGCTGCACGATGCGCTGACCGGGTTGCCGAACCGGCGCCATCTCGACGACCTGTTCGCGGCCTTGGTCGAGGCCTGCCGCCGCGAGGCCACGCCGCTCGGCGTGCTGAGCGTCGATCTGGATCGCTTCAAGCAGATCAACGACACGCTCGGGCACGCCGCGGGCGACGCGGTGCTGCGCCATGTGGCGTTCGTGCTGCTGCGCAGCGTCACCGCCGCGGATGTCGTCGCGCGCGTCGGTGGCGACGAGTTCGTCGTGCTCTCCTCGGGGCGCGACGCGTTCGCGCTGGGCGAGCTCGCGCGCCGGCTCATCGCCGAGCTCGAGCGTCCGATCATCGTCGACGGCAAGGAATGCTGGTGCGGCGCCAGCATCGGCATCTCGACCATGGAGGGCGGCGAGATCAAGGCCGGAGAGTTGCTGGTCAATGCGGACATCGCGCTCGACCGGGCCAAGAAGCAGGGCAGAGGCAGCCACGAGTTCTTCAGCGGCGAGATCCAGCGCCAGGTCGTCCACTACAAGGCGACCGCCGACGGCGTGCTGGCCGGGCTCAAGCGTGGAGAGTTCCTCCCCCACTATCAGCCACAGATCAGCGCCGACGGCTTGCGGATCGTCGGCGTCGAGGCGCTGGCGCGGTGGCACCACCCGCAAGAGGGCGTGCTCGCTCCCGCGCATTTCCTGCCCATCGCCGAGGATCTGGGTGTCGTCGCAGCGCTCGACCGGACGATCATGGAAGTCGCCGTTTCGGATCTGGCGCGGTGGCGCCGTGCGGGCGTGACCGTGCCCAAGCTGTCCGTCAACGTCTCGGCCCGTCGGCTGCTTGAGCGCGACCTGATCCGAAGCGTCGGAGAGCTGAGGCTGCCGCAAAGCGGCATCTCCTTCGAGCTGCTCGAGACGGTCTTCCTGGACGAGGTGAACGAAACGATCGCCTGGAACATCGACATGCTGAAGGAGATGGGCATCGAGATCGAGCTCGACGATTTCGGCAGCGGCCATGCCTCGATCATCAGCCTGGTGAAGCTCGGGCCCGACGCGATCAAGATCGACCGCCAGCTGATCTCGACGATCACGGTGGACCAGAAGCGGCGCGGCCTGATCAGCTCGATCATCGACATGGGCCGGTCGCTGGAGACGCGCATCATCGCCGAGGGCGTCGAGACCGGCGACCAGGCCACGCTGCTGCACGAGCTCGGCTGCGATGCGCTGCAAGGATACCATTTCGGACGGCCGATGTGCGCGGCGGAATTCGAAAGCTTCCTGCGGCTGTGGCAGACACACCCCGCAACGGGACCTCTGCGCAAGAGCGGCTGACGAAACCCGCGCTTGGCTGCAAGTCTTGCGCCACGCCGTAAAGGACGACATAGTTCGCGCCCAAATGCACAGGATCGGCGAGCGTGAACGGCGATGCAGGATTTCGCGGCGGCCTTCGGGCAGGCGTTCGGGCTGATCGCCGGGCTCGACCCGGACTTTCTCGAGATCGTGCTGCTGTCGTTGCAGGTGACGTTCAGCGCCGTCGCCATCGCCTGCCTGATCGGCATGCCGCTCGGCGCCGTGCTGGCGGTGGGCCGCTTTACCGGGCGGCGGGCGCTGACGGTGCTGGTTACCGCCATGATGGGCCTGCCGCCGGTCGTGGTCGGGCTGCTCGTCTATCTCATGCTTTCCCGGGCCGGGCCCTTGGGCGTGCTGGGGCTGCTCTACACGCCGACGGCGATGGTGATCGCGCAGGTCATCCTGGTGGTGCCGATCGTCGCCTCGCTGACCCGCCAGGTTGTCGAGGACATGCACTACGAGTATGACGAGCTGTTGCGCTCGATGGGGGCGAGCCGTGCGCGCGTCGTCGGCACGCTGCTTTGGGACGCGCGCTATTCGTTGCTGACCGCGGCGCTGGCGGGCCTCGGCCGGGCGCTCGCCGAGGTCGGCGCGGTGATGATCGTGGGCGGCAACATCAATCACGTCACCCGCGTGATGACGACGTCGATCGCGCTCGAGACGGCCAAGGGCCAGCTCGCCCTCGCCCTGGGGCTCGGCATCGTGCTGGTGGCGCTGTCGATCCTGATCACGGCCGGGCTGACCTCGCTGCGCCGCACCGCCGAGCGCATGGCCTATGCCTGAGGCGGCGGTGATCCAGCTGGCGCCCCCGCCCCCGCCCGCGCCCGCGCCCGCGACGGCCCGGAGCGCAGCCCGGGCGGCGGAGCCGTCGCCGATCGTTGCCTTCGAGGACGTGTCGCTGGTGGCGAACGGGCGGAGGCTGCTCGACGGGCTGAGATTCGAGCTGGCGCCCAGGGGGATCACGGCGCTGATGGGGCCGAACGGCGCCGGCAAGAGCCTGACATTGCGGCTGCTGGCCGGGCTGATCGAGCCGACCGGGGGCGCCGTCCGCTTTGCCGGCGGGCGGCCGCGGCCCTGCGAGCTGGCCCTCGTCTTCCAGAAGCCAGTGCTGCTGCGCCGATCGGTGCGTGCCAATCTCGACCACGCGCTCGCCATCTATGGGGTGTCACGGCGGGACCGTGCCGCCAGGATCGAGGCGCTTCTGCAGCGGACCGATCTGGCGGCATTGGCCGACGCGCCGGCGCGGCGGCTTTCGGGTGGCGAGCAGCAGCGGCTCGCCACGGCGCGGGCGCTGGCGGCGGAGCCGCGCTTCCTGATGCTCGACGAGCCGACGGCGAGCCTCGACCCGCAGGCGACGGCGGCGATCGAGGCGCTGGTCCGCCAGGCCGCCGACGCAGGCGTCAGGGTGGTGATCGTCACGCATGACCGCGGCCAGGCGGCACGCCTGGCGCGGGACGTGCTGTTCCTGCACCGGGGGCGGCTGGCCGAGGCGGCGCCCGCCCGCCGGTTCTTCGAGGCACCAGAATCGGCGCAAGCGCGCAGCTACCTGAACGGTGAGCTGTTGATCTAGAATGCAACAGGGGGAGATAAGATGCCGATGAAAACCAACGGCCGCGCGATACTGGCGGCCGCCGCGGTGCTGCTGACGGCAACGGTGGGTGCCGCCGGCGCCGCGGACAAGTTCATCACCGTGCAGTCGACGACGTCGACGCAGGCCTCGGGCCTTTACGATCACCTGCTGCCCAGGTTCACCGACGAGACCGGTATCGAGGTGCGGGTGGTCGCCGTCGGCACCGGGCAGGCGATCAAGAACGCCGAGAACTGCGATGGCGACTTGCTCCTGGTGCATGCCAAGCCGGCCGAGCAGAAGTTCGTCGAGGCGGGCTATGGCACCGAGCGCACGGATCTGATGTACAACGACTTCGTCATCGTCGGGCCGGCCGGCGACCCGGCCGGGGTCGCGGGCATGATGGACGTCCGGGCGGCGCTGAAGAAGATCGCCGAGGCCGGGGCGCCCTTCGCCAGCCGCGGCGACGACAGCGGCACGCACAGGGCCGAGATGCGGCTGTGGGGCCAAGCCGGCGTCGACCCGACGCAGGCGAGCGGCGACTGGTACCGCGAGACGGGCTCGGGGATGGGCCAGACGCTGAACACCGCCGTCGGCATGGACGCCTATACGCTGACGGACCGGGCGACCTGGATCAGCTTCGAGAACAAGGGCGATTTCGGCGTCATGGTCGAGGGCGACGAGGCGCTGTTCAACCAGTACGGCGTGATCCCGGTCAGCCAGGAGCGCTGCCCCAGCGTCAAGGCCGATATGGCGCAGACCTTCGCCGACTGGCTGCTCTCGGACGAGGGGCAGGAGGCGATCGCCGGCTATGAGGTGAACGGCCAGCAGCTGTTCTTCCCCAGTGCGCCGGAGCAGGCGAAGACGAACTGAGGGCGTTCCGGGCGGCGGCTTCGCTTCGGCGCGCCCGTCAGGCGGCGTTCCAGCGCGCGGTGCCGAGCCCCGAGATGTCGTAGCCGCCGAGGTCGCGCGCCTTGGCGGCGAAGGCGTCGGTGCGGGTGAAGGCGAGCAGCGCCTGCATCGGCGGCTCGAACCAAGCGCGGCGCTCGACCAGCAGGTCGAAGCGCTCGCGCACCGTCGGCACGAAGGGCAGGCCGAACTGCCGGGCCACCGCCTCGAGCCCGGGCGCGGCGTCGGCCTTGCCCGAGGCGACGGCGGCCGCGGCCTCGGTCTCGGTGCGGGCGATCTCGGGCAGGAGCGTGACATCGCCGACGCCCGCCCGCTCGAGCAGGTGGGAAAGAAGCAGGCCCGCCCCGGCGCTGGGCTGGCGCTGGGCGACGCGCCGGCCGGAAAGGTCGGCGACCGAGCGGATCGCGGTGGCGAGGGCGGGCGCGACGATCAGCCCCTGCTGGCGCATGGCCCATTCGACCAGCGCGACGTGGGCGTTGCCCGACCCGGCCGCCGCGTGGCCGATGTTCCAATCGTCGCGCTCGGCCTCGAAGACGTGCATCCCGCCGGCAATCGCCTGGCGCGAGGCCACGCGCGCGAGCCCGTCGAGCGAGCCGTCGAAGAAGGTGGCGAGCCCCGAGCCCGATTCGCGGATCGCCCAGTCCAGCAGCGGGTCGTGGCTGCCCGCGACGACATTGGGCGGGACCTCGGTCGCGCCGGTGCCGCCGCCGGCGAGCCAGGCCTCGATCTCGGCGCGCGGGAAGAGCAGCTTGCCGGTGACGCGGCGGCAGGGGATCTCGCCCTCGGCCGCCATCTCGTAGACCTTGCGCTCGCGGACGCGGAGGAGCTCGGCGACCTCGCGGGTGGTGAGGAAGGCGGGTGGGGCGGGAGCCTCGGGCATGGGCGGTCAGGCGCGGTAGGGATGTTCGCGGAACAGCTCGGGGCGGAAGTCCATGCCGTGGCCGGGCCGGTCGGGTGGCGTGATCGTGCCGTCCTTGGGGAGCAGCGGCTCGACCCAGAGATGATCGTACCAGCCCATGTATTCGAGCCAGGAGGGGTTCGGGATCGCGGCGACGAGGTGCGAGGACAACTCGGGGAACATGTGCGGCGCGATGCTGATGCCCTCGCGATGGGCCGCGTGCGCGATCTCGAAGAGGCCGGTATAGCCGCCGCGCATGATGTCGGGCTGCAGCGTCTTCACGCCCGTCCCGAAGAAGTGCTTGCAGTCGTGCAGGCAGAAATTGTTCTCGCCGCCGACCACTGGCGTTTGCAGCGCCGCCGCGATGCGGGCGTAGCCCTCGAAGTCGTCGGCCATGACGGGCTCTTCCAGCCAGTGCAGCCGGTACGCGTCGAGGCGGCGTCCGACCTCGATCGCCTCGTCGGCGGTCCAGCCCTGGTTGACGTCGACCATGATCTCGATGCCGTCGCCCATCGCCTGGCGCATGTCGCGGACGTTCTCCACGTCCTGGTCGTGCGTGAAGAGGTGGGCGACCTGCATCTTGATGGCGCCGAAGCCCTGCGCGACGAAGCGCTGCGCCTTGTCGATCATGCCGTCATGGCCGAGACCGCGGAAGCAGCCCGAGCCATAGGTGGGCAGCGGGTCGCCCTTGCCGCCCCAGAGCCGCCAGAGCGGCTGGCCCTTGGACCGCCCGACCGCGTCCCAGAGCGCGATGTCGAGCGCCGACATGGCCATCACCGTGATCCCCATGCGGCCCTGGATGAAGGTCGCGATCCACATGCGGCGCCAGAGGGCGGCGGGGTCGGAGGCGTCCTGGCCGATCAGCAGCGGCTTAAGCATCTCGTGAATGCAGGTGGCGAGCGTGCGCATGCCGCCCGCCAGCGGGTGGAGATGGCCGGTGCCGATCACGCCGTCCTGCGTCTCGACCTCGACGACCAGCAGGTCGATGGTGGGGAGCGTCAGGAAGCCGGTCTTCGGCGGATCGACGAATGGCACCGAGAGCAGATGCGTGCGGATGTCGCTGATGATCATCGGTTCCTCTCCACGGGGAGGTCTCCAGCCTAGCGTTCCGGGCGGGGCGCGCAATCCCGCGGAAGAACGGGCGCGTGCGCTCTTGCGCGGCCGGGCCGGCGGCGCATATCAGCGGCCGGGTCCCGCGCGGGGTTTTCCTGCCGATCCCGGTGCCCTAGCGTGGTCCTGGCGCCCCGATGCGCCGTGCGTGCGCCGTGTGTGCGCCGGGCCGAGACTGGAGGAGATGCGTGCTGAGAATTGCCGTGCTGCATGGCGCGACGCTCGATCGGCCCGACGAGATCGACACGCTGCGAACGGCCGAGGCGGTGTGCGGGGCGCTCGAGCGGCTGGGGCATGCGTCCGAGCTGGTGCACCTGGGCCCGGAGCTGGCCGAGCTGGACGCTTTGCCGTCGCGGCGGCCCGACCTGGTCTTCAACCTGGTCGAGGCGATCGGCGGCGACGGCGCGCTGGCCGGCGAGGTGCCCGGCCATCTGGAGCGGCTGGGGCTGGCCTATACCGGTTGCGGGGCGCTGGCGACCCGGCGCTGTCTGTCGAAGCCCGAATCGAAGCGCGCGATGGCGGCGGCCGGCCTGCCGACGCCGGCCTGGTCGATGTCGGGTGCCGAACTCGCGGATTTGCCCAGGGTCATCGTCAAGGCGGTGGCCGAGCACGCCTCGCTCGGGATCGATGCAGGCTCGGTCGTGCCGGGCGCGCGGGCCGAAGCCGAGCTGGCGCGCCGGGCCGAGCGCCTGGGCGCGCCGCACTTCGCCGAGGAATTCATCGAGGGGCGCGAGTTCAACCTGGCCGTGCTCGACGGGCGGGCGGGGCCGGAGGTGCTGCCGCCGGCGGAGACGCTGTTCATAGGCTATGGCGACCGGCCGCAGATCGTCGACTACGAGGCGAAGTGGGCCGAGGCATCCTATGCCTACAACAACACGCCGCGCCGCTTCGAGTTCGGCCCCGAGGACCGGGGCCTGGTCGAGGAGCTGGAGGGGCTGACGCTGCGCGCCTGGAACCTCTTCCGGCTCGGCGGCTATGCGCGGGTGGACTTTCGCGTCGACGCGGCCGGGCGGCCCTGGATCCTCGAGGTGAACACCAATCCCTGCATCGCGCCGGATGCGGGCTTCTTCGCCGCCGCCGAGCGGGCCGGCCTGAGCTATGACGCGATGATCGGCCGGATCGTCGACGCGGGGCTCGTCGCGCGGACCGAAGCCGCCTGATGTTCCGCATCCGCAAGGTCAGCGACGTGCGCACCGTGGCGAACCGCAAGGCGGTGGCCGAGGCGCAGGAGATCATCCGCGCGCAGTTCCCGGGCATGGACCGGGCCGAGATCGACAAGCTGCCGGACCGGCTGACCGACCCGTTCGCGCATCGTTTCGTCGCCGAGCTCTTCATCGCCGAGCGGCGCGGGCATGTCCGCGGCGTGGCGCTGATGCTCTACGACCCGACGCTGGAGTTCGCCTTCCTCGACGTGATCGCGACGGCGCCCTCGGTCGGCGCAGGCTCGGGCACCGGCGGCGCGCTCTACGAGCGCTTGCGCCAGGAGGCGGTCGAGCTCGGCGCCAAGGGCATCTATTTCGAATGCTTGCCGGACCAGCCCGAGCTGGCCCCCGACGCGGCCCACCGCAGGCAGAACATCGCCCGGCTGCGGTTCTACGAGCGTTTCGGCGCGCGGCCGATCGAGGGCACCGAATACCAGGCGCCGATCACTCCCGGCGATCTGGGGATGCCGCATCTGGTCTTTGACGGCCTCGGCCGGTTCGATCTGCCGGGCGCCGAGCGGCTGCGCAGGATTGTGGCGGCGATTCTCGAGCGCAAATACGGGCATCTGGTCTCGAAGGACTATGTCCGGAAGGTGGTCGAACTCGATCCGCGACGGCGGCTATGCGCTGCGCCCGCTGCGCTATGCCAAGCCCGACCCGCGCGCCGTGGCGGTGGATCCGCTGCAAAAGCCGATCCCGCTGATCGTCAACGACAAGCACGACATCCATCACATCCGCGAGCGCGGCTATGTCGAAGCGCCGGTCCGCATCTCGGCGATCCTGTCCGAGATCGACAAGACGGGCCTCTTCGCCCGCCGGGAGCCGCGGCGCTATCCCGACAGATGGATCCGCGAGGTCCATGACGGCCGGCTGATCGACTATGTCCGGACCGCCTGCGCCGAGGCGCCGGAGAAGACCTCCGTGTACCCTTACGTCTTCCCGGTGCGCAACGCGGCCCGCAAGCCCAAGGAGCGCTCCGTGCTGGCCGGCTATTGGTGCATCGACACCTTCACGCCGATCAACCGGAACGCCTGGCCGGCGGCGCGGCGCGCGGCCGACTGCGCGATCACGGCGGCCGACGCGGTGCTGAACGGCGCAAGCGCCGCCTATGCGCTGATCCGGCCGCCGGGCCACCATGCCGAGCGGCGGAATTTCGGCGGCTTCTGCTATATCTGCAACGGCGCCGTGGCGGCCAACTACCTGTCGCATTACGGCACGGTGGCGATCCTCGACATCGATTATCATCACGGCAATGGGCAGCAGGACATCTTCTACGAGCGCGACGACGTGCTGACCGTCTCGCTGCATGGCGATCCGAGTTTTGCCTACCCCTATTTCACCGGGTTTCGCGAAGAGCACGGGCGCGGCGCAGGCGCGGGCTACAACCTCAACTTGCCCTTGCCCGAGGTGCTGACCCCCGAGCAATACCGCGAAGCGCTCGAGCGCGCCTTTCGCCGCATCGACGAGTACGAGCCGGACTATCTGGTCGTCTCGGTCGGCTTCGACACCGGCCGCGGCGACCCGACCGGGACCTGGGCGAACCGGCCGGCGGATTTCAAGCTGATCGGCCGGCGGATCGGCCAGGCGGGCTATCCGACGGCCGTGATCCAGGAGGGCGGGTACCGCGTGCGCACCTTGGGGCTGAATGCGCGCAGCTTCTTCGAGGGCTTGGCGGATGGCCTGAGGCAGGCGCCCCGGGTGCGCCATTCGAAGCCCAAGGCCAACGGTGGCCGGCGGACCTGGCGCAGCGCGGTCCGCCCGGAGGACCCGCCCAAGATCCGGGCGCTGGTCGTCGCCACGGGCATGTTCTCCGCCGAGGAGGAGAAGATCGCCGAGGAACTGGCCGCGGAGCGCATCGAGCGCGGCCGTGTCTCGGGCTATGATTTCATCCTGGCCTTCGAGGGCGAGCGGCTGATCGGCTACACCTGCTATGGCCCGATCCCCGGCTCCGAGCTCGGTTGGGATCTCTATTGGATCGCGGTCGCGCCCGACCAGCAGGGCAAGGGGCTGGGCGGCCGGCTGCTGGAGCGGACCGAGGGCGCCGTCCGCCGCGCCGGCGGCCGGACGCTGTGGGCCGACACCTCGTCGCGGCCGTCCTATGCTCAGACGCGGGCCTTCTACACCGGCCATGGCTTCACCCTGGCCGCGGACCTCGCGGACTTCTACCGGCCGGGCGACGGCAAGGCGCTTTTCCGCAAGGAGCTGACCGCGTGACATCGGACACCGTCGCCGCGTCCAAGTTGCAGCTGCGCGCCGTCGGCGGCAAGGGGCGGGGCGTCTTCGCCACTGGCCCGATCGCCGCCGGAGAGGTGCTCGAGACGGCGCCGACCGTCGTGCTCGACCGGCACGACACAGACACGATCGTCGGCACGACGCTCGACAACTACTATTTCGCGCACCCGCGCGATCCGGAGGGAGGGCTGCTGGTGCTTGGCGTCAGCTCGCTGCTGAACCACTCGGACGCGCCGAATGCCGAGACCGAGGCCCGGCAGGAGGAGGGCCTCGGCTGGCTGGTCGAGCTGCGGGCGCTGCGTGGCATCGGCGCCGGCGAGGAGCTGACCCGCCGCTATGCCTGCGAGCTCTGGTTCGAGCCGGAACAGGCGGGCGGCTGAGTCACGCCGCCTTGGCGGTGATCTCGGAGTAGGCGCGGTTGATGTCGGCGAGGCGGCGGTTGGCGAGCTCGAGCATCTCCTCGGGCAGGCCGTTCGCGATCAACACGTCGGGGTGGTTCTGCCGCACGAGCAGGCGGTATTGCGCCCGGATCGCGTCCGGTTCGGCCGAATGCTCGATGCCGAGCACGCTCCACGGGTCCCACCGCTCCGGCACGTAGCGGGCCTTGAGCCGCCCCATGCTGGCCGGCAACAGCTCGAAGATGCCGGCCACGGCGTCGAGGTAATCGTCCTCGTTGGGATGGTAGCCGCCATCGGAAATGGCGATATGGAACAGCGCATCCATGATGTCCTCGAGGATCGGCGCGCCTCGGCCGAACAGCCGGACGACCTGCCGCGCATAGTCGCTGTAGCCGGCGACATCCTGGCGGCAGAGGTCGAAGACGCGGCCGACCGCCTCCTCCTGGCCGGGCTCGAAGGTGAAGATCTGGCGAAACGCGTTGATCTCGCTGCGCTTCACCCGGCCGTCCGATTTTGCCAGCTTGGCGGCCAGCGCGATCATCGCGATCGTGAAGGTGACGGAGTCGCGCGGGTCCGGCGCCGCCATGAAATAGCCGAGCGGCGTCGATGTCCGCAGGATTTCCAGAACGCGCGACCAGGTGATCATCGGGGCATCATCGGCAAGAGAACTTTCAACTTGTTTATACTCCGCGAATCGACCGGGCCGAGCCGGCCGTTCGCGACACGCTGTCACCCCTTCCGGATGACGCTGAACTCGCCGTTTCTCTCGAGACAGCCTTCGGCCACCTGGGCGTAGTCCGTGATCCCCTTGAGGCGCAGGTTCTCCATCAGGTCGTGCTCGCCGAGCCGGGCCTCGTGCATCGCGCGGCGATCGATCTTGCCGTCGTAGATCACCCGGACCGGCCGGCCTTTGACGAGCCGCGACAACGGCTTGGAGCGCCAGGCGAGCGACGCCAAGGCGGTGTAGAGCGCGGCGAAGGTCGCCGTCGCCGCCAGCGCGGGCAGAAGCGGCGCGTTACCCGTCAAGGCGCGGCTGAGGGTGGAGCCGAGGATGACGACGGCGACGATGTCGAGCGTGGCGCTGCTGCCGAAGGCGCGCCGCGGCAGGAGGCGGTAGAGGAAGACGGCCCAGCCGAAGATGATGCACGCGCGAATGCACATCTGCCACCAGGTGATCGGGTCGGTGTCCCGGCCGATCAGTTCGTAGAACGTCTCCATTGTCCCGCCCGGAACGGCCGGGATCGGGGATCGTTCCCGACCAGCCTCGAGACCGTAGCGGGCGGCGCTCAGCCGCGCCGCCGGGCGCGCGCCGCCTTGGCCTTGCGGATGCGCTCGCGCCCGGCCTTGCGGCCGCCGTCGCGCCGGGGCGCGGCCATCTTGGCTCCCTCGACGGAAAGGAGCTCGAGGATCAGCCCGCCCGTGATGGGCGCGGCCTCGCGCAGCCTGACGGTGACCGGCTGGCCGAGGCCGATGATACGGCCGGTGCGCTCGCCGACCAGCCTGTGGCGCTCGGCCTCGAGGCGAAAATAGTCGTTGCCGAGCGTCGAGATGGGCACGAGGCCGTCGGCGCCGGTCTCGTCGAGCTTGACGAAGGCGCCGGCCCGGCTCACGCCCGCCACCCGGCCGGTGAACTCGGCGCCGATCCGGTCCGACAGATAAGCGGCGACATAGCGGTCGACCGTGTCGCGTTCGGCCTCCATCGAGCGGCGCTCGGTCATCGAGATGTGCTCGGCCGTCTCGCTTAAGCGCTCGATCTCGTCCGGCGCGAGGCCGTCCTTGCCGAGCTTGCAGGCGCGGATCAGGGCGCGGTGGACGACCAGGTCCGCATAGCGCCGGATGGGCGAGGTGAAATGCGCGTAGCGCGGCAGGTTCAGCCCGAAATGGCCGAGGTTCTGCTGAGAATAGAAGGCCTGGGTCTGGGAGCGCAGCACGGACATGCCGACCGTCTCGGCGGCCTCGGTGCCGCGCGCCTGGGCGAGCAGCTGGTTGAAATGGCGGGTCTGCAGCACCTGGCCCTTGGCCAGCCGCATGCCCAGCGGCTCGACGATCTCGCGCAGCGAATCGAGCCGCTCGGGCGCCGGCTCCTCGTGCACCCGGTAGATCAGCGGCGTGCGCGCGGCTTCCAGCGTCTCGGCCGCGGCGACGTTGGCGAGGATCATGAACTCCTCGATCAGCCGATGAGCGTCGAGCCGTTCGCGAAACCGGATGTCGGTGACGTCGCCCGCCGCGTCGAGGATGATCCGCCGCTCGGGCAGGTCGAGATCCAGCGGCTGGCGCCGCTCGCGGGCCGCGGCGGCGGCGCGGTAGGCGGCGTAGAGCGGGCGGACGGCGCGTTCCATCAGCTCGGCGTCGAGGTCGGCCCGGCCATCGATTGCGTCCTGCACAGCCTCGTAGGCGAGCGAGGCAGGCGAGCGCATCAGCCCGCGCGCAAAGCGGTGGCCGATCTTGTTGCCCTGCGCGTCCAGCACCATGCGGACGGCCAGGCAGGGGCGGTCAACGCCCTCGACCAGCGAGCAGAGATCGGCCGAGAGCCTTTCGGGCAGCATCGGGCTGACGCGGTCGGGGAAATAGGTCGAGTTCCCACGGTTCAGCGCCTCGCGGTCGAGCGCGTTGCCCGAGCGGACGTAGTGCGCCACATCGGCGATGGCGACCCAGACGACATGTCCTCCAGGGTTGCTGGCGTCCTCGTCGGGCATGGCGCAGACGGCGTCGTCATGGTCGCGCGCATCGGCCGGGTCGATGGTGATGAGGGCGAGGTCGCGCAGGTCTTCGCGCTGTCCCAGGGTGCGGACGGCGCGGGCCTTGCCGGCCTCGTCCAGCACCGCGTCGGGGAACTCGTAGGGGATCTGGTGCTCGACCATGGCGATGAGCGAGACCTGCCGCGCATCGCCGGGCCGACCGTGCCGCTCGTAGATGTGCCCCTTGGGCAGGCCGAGGCGGGGGCCGCCGATGCTCTCGGCCTCGACCAGTTCGCCGTCCTCGGCGCCGCCGGTGTGCCCGGGCGGGATGGTCCATTCGCGGTTCGCGCGCTTGTCGATCGGCACGAGCCGGCCGCCCTGCGGCCCGGCGCGGTAGATGCCGAGGATCCGGCGCGCCCCCCGATTCCAGCTTCTTGATCGGCCGCGCGCCGTAGGCATAGTCGCCGTCCGAGATTCGACGCAGCTTGGCGAGCACCCGGTCGCGGGGGCCGAGCGCCGGTTCGCCCTTCTTGCGGGGCGCCATCAGGATGCGGGGCGGCGGTCCCTCGCCCTCCCAGACGGCCGGGACGGCGGCGAGGTCGCCATCGGCGTCCGGGCCCAGCACCTCGAGCACGGTGACGGGCGGCAGCGTGCCGGCGGGGCGCATGCGCTTGCGCTCCTTGGCGACATGGCCCTCGTCCTGCAGCTCGCGCAGGAGGCGCTTCAGCTCGGTGCGCTCGGCGCCCTTGATGCCGAAGGCGCGGGCGATCTCGCGCTTGTTCGCGGCCGCGGGGTTCTCGCGGATCCAGTCGAGCAGCTCGTCCTTGGAGGGGAAGCGCGTCATCGTCGCGCCCTAGCACGCGGCCGTGCGCCGGTCATTCACCTTTCGCCGGCGAGCCGGCGGAAGAAACCTTCTGTCTCCTCGGTGGCCGAGATGTCCTGGCTGGTGCTGCCGAACAGTTGACCGAGCGGCGGCGACGCTGTCCCGCCCGCCCAGCTGTGCCCGCCGCCCTTGACGATGAAGGACCGGAGCGGCGCGGTGCAGCCCTGGTAGTCGACCAGCCAGACGCGGGTACCGTCGTGGGGATCCCGGTCGGCCAGCGGGCGCTCGGACCTGCCATCGCAATGGTTGCGCCGGGCGAAGAAGGCCAGCGTCTCGGCGGCAGAGCGGACACCGATGCGGTCCTGCCCGCCCCACCGTATCCTTCCGCCGCCAAAGGGGATCAGCAGGTCGTGCGTCCCCAAGACAAACATCATCGGCACGGGGGGCCCGGTCGCCGGGCAGTCGAGCCCGACCGGCAGCGTCATGATATGGACGGCGGCCCCGGCCACCAGCTCTGGCGCCTCGCAGATCAGCAGGAGCGTCATCGCGCCCCCGTTGGAGAGGCCCACGAAGAAGACGCGGTCGGGATCTACCCTGCCCTCGGCCGCCAGCGCGGCGACCAGCGCGCGGATGAAATCGAGATCGTTGCCGATCCCCACGCCGCCGACCGAAAGCAGCGAGAGCCCCTGGCTCCACATCTTGCCGATCGCGTCCGGGTAGACCTCGACCCATCCATGCTTGTCGAGGCCGAAGCCCGTCGAGCGGCGCAGGCGCTCGGCCGTGCCGCCCGTGCCATGCAGGACGATGATCGCCGGCCGCGGCCCCGATGCGTCGGGGAACTCGACGACGTAATGCCGGTCCAGACCGTTGACGCGAAGCGTCCGGTCCTCGGCCGCGCAGCCAAGAGCGGGGGCCAGCGCGGGCAGCAGCATCACCACGAGGGCGAGCAGTCTCATCGGCGGGTCTCTTCCTGCGGCACGCCACGCCAACGCCCCGGCAGCTTCCGGCTAGTCCTCGATGAGCGAATCCCTGGTTCCGAGCAGGGCCGGTGGCATCGCGCCCGGCGCGAACCTTCTGTCCGGCCGTCTTCGCCTTGGACGTTTTGGTCGTCTTTTTCGCAGGCTTCTTCTGCGCTGCCGTTGTCGCAGACTTGGCCGCTGGCTTTTTGCGCGACTTCTTCGCGCCGGCCTTGGCCTCGACCAGCGCCAGCGCCTCGTCGAGCCCGATCGCCTGCGGGTCGCGGTCCTTGGGCAGGGTGGCGTTCACCTTGCCCCATTTGACGTAAGGCCCGTAGCGGCCTTTCATGACGGTGACCGGGCCGCCATCCGGGTGCTCGCCGAGATCGCGCAGCGGCTCCTGCCCGGCACCCCGGCCGCCGCGCGTCGCCTTGCGGGCGATCAGCTCCATGGCGCGGTTCATGCCGACCTTGAGCACATCGTCGCCCTTTTCGAGACTGGCATAGGTGCGGCCGTGCCGGACATATGGGCCATAGCGGCCGATGCCGGCCTCGACGGGCTGACCGTCCTCCGGGTGCTGGCCGACCTCGCGGGGCAGGGCGAGCAGCGCGAGCGCGATCTCGAGCGTCACATCCTCGGCCGGCAGCTCGGGGAGCAGCGAGCTGCGCTTGGGCTTGGCGCCCGAGGCGGTGTCCTCCTCGCCCAGCTGGACGTAAGGTCCGAACCGGCCGGTGCGCAGCGAGACCGGCACGCCGTTCTCGTCATGGCCGAGCAGCTTGCCCTCGGGCGGGACGCCATCGTCGCCGCTCTGCTCGCCGGCGAGCGGGCGCGTGTAGCGGCAGGCGGGATAGTTCGAGCAGCCGATGAAGGCGCCGCCCGAGCGCGCCGTCTTCATCGCGAGCCGCCCGCCCTGGCAGTTCGGGCAGGCGCGCGGGTCGCTGCCGTCGCCCTTGTCGGGGAAGAGGTGCGGCGCCAGCACCTCGTTGATCGTCTCCAGCACCTCGCTGATGCGCAGGTCCTGCGTCTGGTCGACGGCGGCGCGGAAATCCTTCCAGAAGTCGTCCAGCACCTTCTTCCAGTCGATCTTGCCGGCGGAGACCTCGTCCAGCTCCTCCTCGAGCTCGGCCGTGAAGTCGTAGGCGACGTATTTGCGGAAGTAGTTTTCCAGGAAGGCCGTCACCAGCCGCCCCTTGTCCTCCGGGATCAGCCGGTTCTTGTCCTTGCGGACATATTCGCGGTCTTGGATCGTCGTGATGATCGAGGCATAGGTCGACGGGCGGCCAATGCCGAGCTCTTCCATGCGCTTGACCAACGTCGCCTCGGTGTAGCGCGGCGGCGGCTGGGTGAAGTGCTGCTCGGGCGTAACGCCGCGCTGCGCGAGCGCCGCGCCCTCCGGGATCTCGGGCAGGCGGCGGTCGTCATCGCTTTCGACGTCGTCGCGGCCTTCCTCGTAGACGCGCAGGAAGCCGTCGAAGGTGACGACCTGGCCGGTGGCGCGCAGGCCCGTGCGGCCGCTCTCGTCGGCGATCTCGACGGTGGTGCGCCGGAAGCGTGCGGCCTCCATCTGGCTGGCGATGGCGCGCTTCCAGATCAGCTCGTAGAGGCGCGCCTCGTCACGCTCCGGCCCGCGCAGTTCGCCCGGCGCCACGTTCATCTGCGTGGGACGGATGCACTCGTGCGCTTCCTGAGCGTTCTTGGCCTTGTTCTTGTAGTAGCGCGGCTTTTCCGGCAGGTAGTCGCGGCCATAGCGCGCGCCGATCGCATCGCGGGCGGCCGTCACGGCCTCGGGCGCCATGTCGATGCCGTCGGTCCGCATATATGTGATGTGCCCTGCCTCGTAGAGCCGCTGGGCCGCGCGCATGGTCTGTTGCGCGCCGAAGCCGAGCTTGCGGCTCGCCTCCTGCTGGAGTGTCGAGGTCATGAAAGGCGGCGCGGGGTTGCGCGTCTGCGGCTTGGCCTCGACCGAGACGACTTGCAGGGCGGCGGCGCGGACGGCGGCGACGGCCGCCTGTGCCGCCGCCTCGTCGGCGAGGTCGAAGCGGTCGAGCTTGGCGCCGTCCAGCGTCACCAGGCGCGCTTCGAACTCGGCGCCGGCGGGCGTCGTCAGCACCGCCTTCACGGTCCAGTACTCGCGCGGGCGGAAGGCCTCGATCTCCATCTCGCGCTCGACGATCAGGCGGAGCGCGACGGACTGGACGCGGCCGGCCGAGCGCGCGCCCGGCAGCTTGCGCCAGAGCACGGGCGACAGCGTGAAGCCGACCAGATAGTCGAGCGCCCGGCGGGCGAGATACGCCTCGACCAGCGCGGCGTCGATGTCGCGCGGCGTCTCCATCGCCTTGCTGACGGCCGCCTTGGTGATGGCGTTGAAGACGACGCGCTTGACGTCGGTGTCCTTTTTCACCGCCCGGCGCTTGCGCAGCGCTTCGAGCAGGTGCCAGGAGATCGCCTCGCCCTCGCGGTCGGGGTCGGTGGCAAGGATCAGCCGGTCGTCCTCGGCCAGCGCCTCGGCGATGGCGCGGACGTGTTTCTGCGATTTGGCGTCGATCTCCCACTTCATCTCGAAGCCGGCATCGGGGTCGACCGAGCCGTCCTTGGACGGCAGGTCCCGGACATGGCCGTACGAGGCCAGCACCGTGTATCCGCTGCCCAGATAGCTGTTGATCGTCTTCGCCTTGGCCGGGGACTCGACCACCACGACCGCCATACTGCTCTCCTCGTCGCCCCGGCGCCGATCGGCTGATTGGTGCTCGTTCGCGCTTCTCTCGGCGCAGCGAGGGTAGATGGGCCGCGCCAGCGCCGCTGTCAACGGCGCGTTTGGCGCACGCTCAGCCGGGGGCCGCGGCCACGACCCCGCCGGGGCGCAGCTCGATGCGGCCCGCAAGGTCGAGCTCGAGGATGGCCAGCGACAGCTCGGCCGGGCTGGCGCCGCAGGCGCGCGCGAGCTCGTCCATGTCGACGGCGGACGGGCCCAGCAGCTCCATGATCTGCTCGGCGAGCGCCCGGTCGCCGGCGGCGCCCTCCTCGTCGAAATCGGCCAGCGCATCGTAATCGTCGCGCAGGCCATCGCCGTCAAAGAGGTCCACGTCGAAGTCGAACTCCCGCCCGCCCTCGGACAGCGCCAGCGTGCGGGGAGCGGCCAGCGCCTCCTCGACGTCGCCGCCATGCCGGATCAGGGCCGCGCCCTCGCGGATCAGCGCGTTGCAGCCGGCGGCGCGCGGGTCTTCGGGCGCGCCCGGGCAGGCCATGGCCTCGCGCCCTTGTTCCAGGGCGAAGCGCGCGGTGATCAGGCTGCCGGAGCGAGCGGCGGCTTCGACCAGCACGACGCCGCGGGCGAGGCCCGAGATCAGCCGGTTGCGGCGCGGGAAGTGCTGGGCGGTCGGCACGGTGCCGAAGGGCAGCTCGGAGAGCAGCAGGCCCTTCTCGGCGATGCGCTTGGCGAGATCCACGTTCTCGGGCGGATAGGGCTCGTCCAGCCCGCCGGCCAGCACGGCGATGGTGCCGGTGGCGAGGCTCGCCTCGTGCGCCGCCGCGTCGATGCCGCGCGCGAGGCCCGAGACGACGACATGCTCGAGGGCGCCGAGCTCGCGCGCCAGGCGCCGCGCCGTGCGCATGCCCAGCGCCGAGGCGTTGCGGGCGCCGACGATGGCGACGGCCGAGCGCTTGAAGAGCTCGGCATCGCCGATGATCCAGAGGACGGGCGGCGCGGGATCGATGGCGGCCAGCAGGGACGGATAGCCGGGGTCGCCGACCAGCAGCAAGACGGCGCCCGCCTTCTCGGCCGATGCCAGCTCGGCCTCGGCGAGCTCGGGCGGGCAGGTGCGGTAATCGGGCTTGCCGCCGCGCGATGCCAGCTCGGGCAGGGCGCCGAGGGCCCGCGCGGCGCTGCCGAAGCGGCGCATCAGATGGGCATAGGTGCGCGGGCCGACATTGCCGCTGCGCGCGAGACGCAGGCGCGCCAGCCGCTCGGCCTCGTCCGTCGACGGTGCGAAGGCGGGCGGGACGCGATCGGGTCGCGGCGCAAGCTGCGTGTGCGGATGCGAGAACGGCTCGGCGACGGACATGCTGCCCCCTTGTTCGGATCGCGCCAATCAGCGGCGCGCGCGGTTAAGGGGCAGTTAAATGTCCTTGCGGTGCCCGCCGGCGCCGATGCGCGGCTCGTGCCCGCGGGCCAGCCGGCCGATGTTCTCGGCGTGCCGCAGCCAGACCCAGGCGGCGAGCGCGGCCACCACCAGCACCGCCTCGATCCGGCCGAGCAGATAGAACCAGAGCGGCGCCGAGGCGGTGGCGGCCAGCGCGCCGACCGACGAGATCCGGCTGACGAAGGCCGCCGCCAGCCAGGTGGCGCAGACCAGCGCGCCCGCTGGCCAGTAGAGGCCGAGCGTCACGCCCAGAAAGCTCGCCACCCCCTTGCCGCCGCGAAAGCCGAGCCAGACGGGCAGGGTGTGGCCGATCACGGCGCCGATCGCGGCGGCCTGCGCCGCCAGGTCGCCCCAGCGCAGGAAGAGCAGCACGGGGACGGCGCCCTTCGCCATGTCGAGCAGCAGCGTGACGGCGGCCGCGCGCTTGTTGCCCGTGCGCAGCACGTTGGTTGCGCCGATATTGTGCGAGCCGATCTTGCGCGGGTCGACCGTGCCGAAGGCGCGCGCCGCCAGCAGCCCGATCGGGATCGAGCCGATCAGGTAGCCGCAGGCGAAAGCGAGCGCCAGCCAGGGCAGCGCCCGGTCCCAGGCCATGACGTCATGCAGCATCAGCGCCCTCGCCGCTTTCATGGACGAGCCGGCCGCCCACCCAGGTGCCGAGTACGCGCCCCTGCATCCGCCGCCGGTCAAAGGGCGTGTTCTTGGAGCGCGAGCGCAACCGGTCGCGGTCGAGCACGAAGGGCGCGTCCGGGTCGAACAGCACCAGGTCGGCCGGTGCGCCCGGCGCGAGCCGCCCGCCGGGCAGGCCGAGGAGCCGTGATGGGGCCAATGAGGCGCGGCTGAACAGGGTCGGCAGGTCGAGCTGCCCGGCATGCACCAGCCGCAAGCAGGCCGGCAGGAACGTCTCTAGCCCGACGGCGCCCGTCGCCGCCTCCTCGAAGGGCAGGCGTTTCGCCTCCTCGTCCTGCGGCAGGTGCGACGAGACGATGATGTCGACCAGCCCCTCGGCCAGCGCCTCGACCACCGCCTCGCGGTCGGTCTCGGCCCTGAGCGGCGGGGTCAGCTTGAAGAAAGTGCGGTAGTCGGCGATGTCGAACTCGTTCAGCGTCAGGTGGTGGATCGAGGTCGCCGCGGTGACGGCGAGCCCCGCCTCCTTGGCGCGGCGCAGCGGGGCCAGCGCCGCCCCGGTCGTGACCTGGTCGGCGTGATAGTGCACGCGCGTCGCCTCGGCCAAGGCGAGGTCACGCTCGAGCATGATGCGCTCGGCGATCGCGGGCACCGCCGGCAGGCCGAGCCGCGAGGCGAACTCGCCCGTCGTCGTGCAGGCGCCGCGCGACAATGCGGGTTCCTGGCAGTGGTGCACGACGAGCGCATCCTGGCCCTGCGCATAGGTCATGATGGCGCGCATCAGCCGCGTATCGGCCAGCGCGCGGTCTGCATCGGTCAGCGCCACGGCGCCGGCGTCCAGCAGAAAGCGCTGCTCGGTCATCTCGGCGCCGGCGAGGCCGCGGGTCAGGGCCGCCATGACGTGGACGCGCACGGGCGAGACCTCGCGGGCGCGGGCCAGCACGAACTGGACCAGCGCCGGGTCGTCGAGCGGCGGGCCCGTGTCGGGCTGCGCCACGATCGTGGTGACGCCGCCCGCCGCCGCGGCGGCGCCGGCCGAGCGGAAGGATTCGCGGTGGCGCGCGCCGGGCTCGCCGACGAAGACGCGCATGTCGACGATGCCGGGCGCGAGCGGCAGCCCGCCGCAGTCGATGACCGGATTGTCGCCTGTGTCGGGCGAGGTGCCGCGCACCACGTCGTCGATCACCCCGTCGACGACGCGCAGTGCGCCCGGGCCGTCATAGCCCTCCGGGTCGATCAGCCGCGCGTTGACGAGGTGCAGCGTCATGCGCCAGGCTCGCCCCGGCAGCGGATGCGTGGTCCCAGCCTCGCGGTCATGCGGCCACGCAGCTGCCGGCCAGCAGCTCCATGCAGGCCATGCGCACGGCGACCCCGATCTCGACCTGGTCGCGGATAGCACTGCGCTGCACGTCGTCGGCGACTTCGGCATCGATCTCGACGCCGCGGTTCATCGGCCCCGGGTGCATGACGATGGCCTCCGGGTTCGCCAGCGCCAGCTTCTCGCGCGTGAGCCCGTAGAGGTGGAAGTATTCCCGCGTCGAGGGGATGGCGGCGCCGGCCAGCCGCTCGTTCTGGATGCGCAGCATCATGACGACGTCGACGCCCTTCAGCCCTTTCTCCATGTCCGTGAAGACCTCGACGCCGAAGCGCTCGATGCCCGCCGGCAACAGCGTCGGCGGCGCGATCACGCGGACGCGCGCGTCGAGGGCGTTCAGGCACAGGATGTTCGATCGCGCCACCCGGCTGTTGGCGATGTCGCCGCAGATGGCGACCGTGCGCCGGTGCACGTGCTTCTTGGCGCGGCGGATCGTCAGCGCGTCGAGCAGCGCCTGGGTCGGGTGCTCGTGGCGCCCGTCGCCGGCGTTCAGCACCGAGCAGTTCACCTTCTGGGCCAGCAGCGCGACGGCGCCCGAGCTGGGGTGGCGCACGACCAGCAGGTCCGGGCGCATGGCGTTCAGCGTCACCGCCGTGTCGATCAGCGTCTCGCCCTTCTGCATCGATGAGGCCTGCACGGCCATGTTCATGACATCGGCGCCCAGCCGCTTGCCGGCCAGCTCGAAGCTCGCCATCGTTCGGGTCGAGGCCTCGAAAAAGAGGTTGATCTGGGTCAGGCCGCGCAGCACGTCGCCATGTTTCTCGGAGCGCTTCTCGCGCCGCCGGTTCACCTCGACGTAATGATTGGCTCGGGCCAGGATCTTGCGGATATCCTCGGCCGTCAGCGCGGCGATCCCCAGCAGATGGCGGTGTTGAAACAATGCGGGGCCCCCTCGGCTCGGCGCCGCTATTAGAGCCCTCGCCCCTGTCGCCGCAAGCCGAAGCTTGGCGCCGAAAGCCCTCAACCGCGCAGGTTCTGCCGGATCTGCGCCGCCTCGCGCGAACGGCCGGCGCGCTCGTAGTACTGCAGCACCTCCTGGCGCAGCGCCTGCGTCTCGCGGTCGTACTCCTGCTCGCCGATATAGCCCTCGGTCGCGTTCAGCTCGACCGCCGCCTGGGTCAGCGACTGCTGCCGCTCGGCTGTCGGCGGGTGCGAGTTGAAGAAGGGGATGCCGCCATCGCCATAGAGCCGGCGCAGCACCTCGAAGGAGCGCGCGCCCTCGTCGACGTCGTACCCCGCCGCAGCGACGTACTGCACGCCCGTCGCATCCGCGTCGCGCTCCTGCGTCCGGGTGAAGCCGCTGACCGCCGCGTTGGCGCCCAGCCCCACCCCGAGTTGCGTCAGGTTCGGGTCGATGCCGAGCAGCGCCCCGCCGATGGTCGCCGCGGCGGCGCCGAGCTGCACGCCCGAGCGCGTCGCCTGGCCGGCCTGGATGTGGCCGCGGTCGATGTGCCCGATCTCGTGCGCCACGACGGTCGCGAGCTGCGCCTCGTTCTCCATCGCGGCCATCAGCCCCGCATTGACGAAAAGGTACCCGCCGCCCGGCGTGAAGGCGTTCACGTCGGCGTCCTTGACAATGAAGGACTCGATCGGCACCGCGCCGGGCGGCCGGGTCTGGGCGATCCGGGCCACGACCTGGTCGAGATAGGCGTTCAGCCCCGGATCCTCGACCAGCATGTCCTGCGACCGCAGCTGCCGGACCAGCTGCTGGCTCTGCGCTCGCTCCTGGGCGAGCGACTGGGGCGTGTTCTGCGCGGTCGGCTCGCAGCCCGTGATCGACAGGGACGCGACGAGGGCGAGGACAAGGGGGGTGCGCAGCATAGGTCGGGTCTCCTGTCGAATTGGCCTGATCGCCGTCCAGCGTGATATACGCGTGGCTGCCTCTTCGTTCCACGCCCGTGCCGGGCCGCTCCGTCGCCCTTGGCGCGCCGGCCCGCCGCGCATAGCTTGCGCGACGAAAGCCCGAGGGAGTCGCCTGCATGGATCTGCCGCAGCCCGTCCGCTACTATCACACGCCGCGCGCGCCCAATCCGCGACGGACCGACATCTTCTTCGCCGAGAAGGGCCTGGAGGTCGAGCGCGTGCCGGTCAACCTGCTCGACGGCGCGCACAAGCAGGCCGACTATCTCGCCCGGATCGGCGTGCCGCAGGTGCCGGCGCTCGAGCTGTCGGACGGCACCGTGCTGGTCGAGGCGCCGGCCATCTGCCGCTATGTCGAGGCGCTCTACCCCGAGCCGAACATGATCGGCCGTGATCCTCTCGAGACCGCCGTCATCGAGATGTGGCAGCGCCGTGTCGAGCTGCGGCTGATGATGACGATCGCCTTCTGCTTCCGGCACACCAACCCGCACATGGCCGCGATGGAGAGCCAGTGCGCCGATTGGGGCGCGGTGAACGAGGGTCGCATCGATGAGCGGCTGGTCGAGCTCGACCGCCGCCTGCAAGGGCGCGAGTGGATCGCCGCCGAGCGGATGACGATCGCCGACATCACCGGCCTCGTCGCCGTCGATTTCCTGCGGATCCTGAAGCGCGAGGTGCCCGAGGAGATGACGGCGCTCCGCGAATGGCACGCACGCATGCGCGCGCGGCCGTCGGCCAGCATGTGAGGGCGCGCCAGTGACCAATCCCCTTCTTGCGCCCTGGGACGGAGCTTTCGGCCTGCCCCGCTTCGACCTGATCGAGCCCGAGCACTTTCGGCCCGCCTTCGACGCCGCGCTCGACGAGCTGGCGGCCGAGTTCGAGGCGATCGCCACGAACCCCGACGCGCCCACCTTTGCCAACACGATCGAGGCGCTCGAGCGTTCCGGGCGGCTGCTCTCGCGCGTCGGCGCGGTCTTCTGGAACCGCGCTGGCAGCGACACGAACGAGGCGATCCAGGCGATCGAGCGCGAGGTCAGCCCGCGGCTCAGCCAGCATTTTTCGCGCCAGCTGACGGACCAGCGCATGTTCGGCCGCATCGAGGCGATCGTCGCCGAACCGGCCCGGCTGACGCCCGAGCAGGCGCGCGTGCTGGAGCTGACGGAGAGACGCTTTGTCCGCGCCGGCGCGCGGCTCGACGAGGCCGGGCGAGCGCGGATGCAGGCGATCATGCGGCGACTGTCCGAGCTCGGAACGGCGTTCTCGCAGAACGTGCTGAAGGACGAGGCTGGCTGGACGCTGGAGCTCGGGGCCGACGATCTCGCGGGCCTGCCCGACAGCTTCGTCGATGCCGCCCGGGCCGAGGCCGAGCGCCGCGGCAAGGACGGCTATGTCGTCACGCTCGCCAGATCCTCCGTCGAGCCGTTCCTGACCTTGTCGGCCCGGCGCGACCTGCGCGAGGCGGCGTTCCGCGCCTGGGCGGCGCGCGGCGAGGGCGCGAACTGGCCGCTGGTGGCCGAGGCCGTCCGGCTGCGCGCCGAGCGGGCGCGGCTGTTGGGCTTTCCGACCTTCGCCGCCTTCAAGCTCGACACCGAGATGGCCGCCTCGCCCGAGCGCGCCCGCGAGCTGTTGATGGCCGTCTGGAGCCCCGCCCGCCGGCGCGCGGCCGAGGAGGCTGAGGCGCTCCAGGCGCTCGCCGCCGAGGAGGGTGCCAATATCGAGCTCGCGCCGTGGGATTGGCGCTTCTACGCCGAGAAGCAGCGCAAGCGGCTGCACGATCTCGACGAGGGCGAAATCAAGCCGTATTTGGCGCTCGACAACGTCATCGCGGCCGCCTTCGACGTGGCCGGGCGCCTGTTCGGCCTGACCTTCGCGCCTGTCGACGCGGCCGTGCCGCATCCGGACGCGCGCGCCTGGGAGGTGCGCCGGGGTGACAAGCATGTCGGGCTCTTCATCGGCGACTATTTCGCCAGGCCCTCGAAGCGTTCCGGCGCCTGGGCGAGCGGGTTGCGCGGCCAGCAAGGCCTGTGGGAACCGGGTCGCCCGGTGATCCTCAACACCTGCAACTTCGCGCAAGGCAAGCCGCCCCTGCTTGGCTGGGACGATGCGCAGACATTGTTCCACGAGTTCGGCCACGCCCTGCACGGGCTGCTCTCCGACGTGACCTATCCGTCGATTGCCGGCACCTCGGTCGCGCGCGATTTCGTCGAGCTGCCGAGCCAGCTTTTCGAGCATTGGCTGGCGCTGCCGGAGGTGCTGGAGACGCATGCCCGGCATTACCGGACGAGCCAGCCGATGCCGCCGGCGCTGGTCGAGCGCCTCCGCGCGGCCGCGACGTTCAACCAGGGCTTCAAGACGGTCGAGTACGTCGCCTCGGCGCTCGTCGACCTCGACATGCACGAGATCGAGGATCCCGCGGAGTTCGACCCGGCCGCCTTCGAGGCCGCGGTGCTGGCGAGGATCGGCATGCCTGATGCCATCGCCATGCGGCACCGTACGCCGCACTTCCAGCACGTCTTCTCCGGAGACGGCTATTCGGCAGGCTACTACAGCTACATGTGGTCCGAGGTTCTGGACGCCGATGCCTTCCGCGCCTTCGAGGAGACGGGAGATCCCTTCGACCGGGTCACCGCCGAGCGGCTCGCCATGCACATCCTCTCGGCCGGCGGCCGCCAAAAGCCCGAGGAGGCGTGGCTGGCCTTCCGCGGCCGGATGCCAGGCGTCGAGGCGTTGCTGCAGGGCAGGGGGCTGATACCCGAGCCGGCCTGAGGGCGCTGCTCGCTGACCCGAAGGCGCTCGGGTCAGCCGCCGACCTGGATGGCTCTGCGGCCGACCAGCAGAACGCCGCCTTCCGGGTCATGACGCTCCGAGTGGGCCACTCCGGCGGGGACCACATGGCGACGATGTCGGGGTGCGCCTCGTGCACGCCGGCATGCAGTACGAAGCCGGCGCGGTTCACCGCGTGGTCACCCTCGACGACATTGCCGACATGGTCGCTGAGAAGCGGCTGTTGGTGGTCGCCCTCGTCGACGCACGGGGTGCACCACTTATGCCCGTACTGGAGCACGAGGCTAAAGCGAGCCATCAATCGCTTGGATCGTGGCCGGCCTGCATGGCTTGCTCGCGGGCGCTTGGGTGTGCGGAGGGCCGGAAGGGAACGTCGCAGACCTCGGCGTCGACCGGCTGGCCCGATGCTTCGCAGAACGCCTCGGGCAGTTCCACCTTCAGCGGCGTTCCGACGGCCGCGCTTTCCCATGGCACATGGGCCAGCGCGATGTTGTGCCCGAGCTCGGGTGACCACCACGGCGAGGTGACGTAGCCGATGCGCCGCCCATCTTCGGTCTGCACAAGCCAGAAGTCGGGCGCATGGTCGGTGATCGGCTGGCCACCGAGCTTCAGGCCGACCAGCGTCATACGGAACGGATGGTCCCCGGCGTCGATCCTGGCACGCTGGCGCTCCAGAGCCGCCTTGCCGATGTAGTCGGCGTCCTTCTCGCGGGGGATCTGATAGGCGAGGTTCACCTGGAAGGGCGATGTCTCCGCGTCCATGTCCTGGCCCCAGGAGAGGATCCCTGCCGCGATGCGGCGGTGATGCGACGGCGCGGTGACGCGCAGCCCGTAGCGCGCACCGGCGCCGCGGATCGCGTACCAGACGGCTTCGGCATTGCAGCTCGCATCCCTAACATAGACCTCGTACCCCTTCTCGCCGCTGAAGCCGGTCTGGCTGACCATCACCGGCGCGCCGCCGATCTCGGCCTCCATCATCCCGTAATACGGCACCTCTCGAACGGCACTGCCCACGAGATCGGGCATCAGTTCCTCGGAAAGCGGGCCCTGGACCTGCAGGGGCGCGACGTCGATCTCGGTGATCTCGACATCGAACCGTCGGCCGACATTGACGCCCTGCAGCCACAGCATCAGGTCGGAATCCGAGATGGAGAACCAGAACTCGTCGTTCGAGAGCCGGAGCAGCACCGGGTCGTTCAATATGCCGCCGGCCTCGTTGCAGAGGATGCAATATTTGCCGCGCATCGGCTGGATCCCGGTGGCGTCGCGCGTGATGACGAAGTTCACGAACGCCTCTGCATCCGGACCCTTGACCTGGATCTGGCGTTCGACCGCGACGTCCCAGAGCGTGACGCGGTCGACAAGGGCCCGGTACTCGGCCATCGCGCCGCCATCCTCCGGACGGACATAGCCGCGCGGATGGTACATGCGGTTGTAGACCGTGGCGCGCCAGGCGCCGGCCTCGATCGAGAGATGCCAGAACGGCGACTTTCGGACGCGCGTCGAGACCAGCATCTGAACGGGCGTCGGGCCGCTCTGGCGCAGGTTGATCGGCACCGTTCGGTCCGACTGGTCGATATCCGGAGCGTTTGGGTGCGCGGATCCGCGGGCCTTCGACGCGTCGCCATTCATCGCCCACTCCTCCCGGCCCGGGAGGCGGTCAGGACCAAGTCTGCGAACCCGTCCGGCCGGCCCGAGCGTTCGGTACCCACAGGTATCCTCTCGCTGCCTCTTGGCAAACGCCGACGAGGCCCGCAGGGTTGCTCGAACGCGCCCCCCGCCGCGAGCCCGATCTGGCTGGTCCTCTTCGGCCTCGGCTGGTCCAGGCGCCTCGCTGCCGCCGTCCTGGACTGCCCGTCCGGCAGGGAAGATGGGGTGTTCCCCTGGCCAAGACGTCCGTGACGATGCCAGACTATGTGTAACTGGTGGAGAGACCTTCCGCCCCCGGCGAGGAGCTGCGCTGGATGGACGAGAGAAAGCGGGGCAGGGCCAGGCGCGGGCATGCCGCCGCGGCGCGGTTGGATCAGGATCCGCACGGCAGCTCTGGCCCGCGCCTGCTCGAGGCGGCGATCGGCCGGGCGGTGCGCCAGTTCCGTGTCAAGGCCGGGTTGACGATCCAGGATCTGTCGGTGGCCTCGGGCATCTCGGCCGGCATGCTGTCCAAGATCGAGAACGGCACGACTTCGCCATCGCTCTCGACGCTGCAGGCGCTGTCTCGCGCGCTGAGCGTCCCGGTCACCGCGCTCTTCCGCAGCTTCGAGGAGAGCCGCGACGCGACCTTCGTCAAGGCCGGCAGCGGGCTCAAGATCGAGCGGCGCGGCACGCGGGCGGGGCACCAGTACGAGCTGCTGGGCCATGTTCCGCACGGGCCGGTCGGCGTCGAGCCCTATCTGGTGACGCTGACCGAAGAGTTGGATGTCTTCCCCCTGTTCCAGCATGCCGGGCTCGAGTTCATCTTCATGCTTCAGGGCGAGGTGCTCTACCGGCATGGCAGCGACACCTACCTCCTCGAACCCGGCGACGCGCTCTTCTTCGACGCCGACGCGCCGCACGGGCCCGAGGAGCTGCGCCGGCTGCCGATCCGGCTGATCTCGGTCATCAGCTATGCGCGCGAGAGCTAGTTTCCTATCAGGAAACTTCATTTACCCGATTGAACGAGGCGGCGACGCCGGCTAACCTTCGCCCCATCCGGTAACTCGCCAGGAGCGTGCCATGTGCGGGATCGTCGGCCTCTATTTGAAAAACCCTGACCTCGAGCCGCAACTTGGCCGGTTGTTCGGGCCGATGCTGGCGCAGATGGCCAGCCGGGGCCCCGATTCCGCCGGGGTGGCGCTCTATTCCGACGCGGTGAGGCAGGGCTCGGCGAAGCTCTCGCTCGCCCACGACGATCCAGGCTTCGACTGGAAGGCAGTCGATACCGGCCTCGAGGCGGCGCTCGGCTGCGACGCCGCCATCCGGCACGTCGACACACATTGCATCCTGGTGACTGATGCGCCGGAGGCTGCCGTCCGCGCCTGGCTCCGCGCGCACGATCCGCATATCCGCATCGTCGGCAGCGGCACCAGCGTCGAGATCTTCAAGGAGGTCGGCCGGCCCGACGCCGTGTACGAGAGGTTCGGCTTGGGCCGCGCCGGCGGAAGCCACGCGATCGGGCACACCCGGATGGCGACCGAAAGCGCGGTGACGACGGCCGGCTCGCACCCCTTCGCGACCGGGGCCGATCTTTGCCTGGTCCATAACGGGTCGCTCTCGAACCACAACCGGCTGCGCGACAAGCTCCGCCGCGTGGGGCTGGAGTTCCAGACCGAGAACGACACCGAGGTGGCCGCGGCCTACATGACCTGGAAGCTGCGCCAGGGCGCCACGCTGACCGAGACGCTGGAGGACGCCATGCGCGACCTCGACGGCTTCTACACCTTCTGCGTCGGCACGCGGGACGGCTTTGCCGTGCTGCGCGACCCGATCGCCTGCAAGCACGCGGTGCTGGCCGAGACCGACGACTGGGTCGCCATGGCGACCGAGTACCGCGCCATCGCGACACTGCCGGGCTCGGAGCGGGCGACAATCTGGGAGCCCAAGCCCGCCACCGTCTATGCCTGGGGCCAGAAGGCTGCGGCATGATCGAGCTCGACCTGCGGGCGTTGGGGCTGCGCGAGATCAATGGCCGCCTGAACGGCGTCACCGAGCCGGGCAATGCGCGGCACTTCGCCATCACCAACCCGATGGGCCAGCACGCCATCGCCTGCGGGCTGCAGGCGCCGCTCGACGTCGAGATCCGCGGCCATGTCGGCTTCTACTGCGGCGGCATGAACAAGCGGCGCAGATCACGGTGCACGGCCACGCCGGGGTCGGCGTGGCCGAGAACATGATGTCGGGCGCGGTGCGCGTCAAAGGCAACGCCTCGCAGTCGGCCGGGGCAACCGGGCATGGCGGGCTCCTGGTGATCGAGGGCGACGCCTCGTCGCGCTGCGGCATTTCGATGAAGGGCATCGACATCGTCGTCGGCGGCTCGGTCGGGCACATGTCGGCCTTCATGGCGCAGGCCGGCAACCTCGTCGTGCTGGGCGACGCGGCGAGGCGCTGGGCGACTCGATCTACGAGGCGCGGCTCTTCGTGCGCGGCACGGTCGCGGCGCTCGGCGCCGACTGCATCGAGAAGGAGATGCGGCCCGAGCATGTCGAGATCTTGGCGGGCTGCTGGCGCGCGCCGGACTTCGACGCCGACCCGGCCGCGTTCCGCCGCTATGGCTCGGCGCGCAAGCTCTATAATTTCGACGTCGATCACGCGGACGCGTATTGAGGGCCGACTATCGGATCCCCGAACATCCCCCGCACGCACGCCCGCGCAGATCGCGACCTTCGACGACTACACGCTGTCCGAGATCCGCCGCGCCGCCAGCACCGGCATCTACGACATCCGCGGCGGTGGCGCGAAGCGGCGGCTGCCGCATTTCGACGACCTGCTGTTCCTCGGCGCCTCGATCTCGCGCTATCCGCTGGAAGGCTATCGCGAGCGCTGCGGCACGGACGTGGTGCTCGGCACCCGCTTCGCCAAGAAGCCGATCGAGCTGAAGATCCCGATCACCATCGCCGGCATGAGCTTCGGCTCGCTGTCGGCCCAGGCCAAGGAGGCGCTGGGGCGCGGCGCCAGCGCATCGCCGGCACCTCCACCACCACCGGCGACGGCGGCATGACGGACGAGGAGCGCGACGCATTCGACGCATCCTCGTCTACCAGTACCTGCCGTCGCGCTATGGCATGAACCCGGACGATCTGCGCCGGGCCGACGCCATCGAGGTGGTCGTCGGCCAGGGCGCCAAGCCCGGCGGCGGCGGCATGCTGCTCGGCCAGAAGATCACCGAGCGGGTCGCCGCGATGCGCTCGCTGCCCAAGGGCATCGACCAGCGCTCGGCCTGCCGGCATCCGGACTGGACGGGGCCCGGACGACCTCGAGATCAAGATCCTGGAACTGCGCGAGATCACCGACTGGGAGAAGCCGATCTACGTCAAGGTCGGCGGGGCGCGGCCCTACTACGACACGGCGCTGGCCGTGAAGTCCGGCGCCGACGTGATCGTCGTCGACGGCATGCAGGGCGGCACGGCGGCGACGCAGGAGGTGTTCATCGAGCATGTCGGCCAGCCCGACGCTGGCCTGCATCCGCCCGGCGGTGCGACGCGCTGGTGGAGCTCGACATGCACCGCAAGGTGCAGCTGATCGTCTCGGGCGGCATCCGCAGCGGCGCCGACGTCGCCAAGGCGCTGGCGCTCGGCGCCGACGCGGTCTCGATCGGCACGGCGGCGCTGGTGGCGCTCGGCGACAACGATCCCGCACTGGGAGGAAGAGTACCGGGCGCTCGGCACCACGGCGGGCGCCTATGACGACTGGCACGAGGGCCGCGACCCGGCCGGCATCTCGACGCAGGACCCGGAGCTTGCCCGGCGGCTCGACCCCGTGAAGGCGGGGCGGCGCCTGTCGAACTACCTCAAGGTGATGACGCTCGAGGCGCAGACGGTCGCGCGCGCCTGCGGCAAGAGCCACGTCCACAACCTCGAGCCCGAGGATCTCGTCGCGCTGACCGTCGAGGCCGCCGCCATGGCCCGCGTGCCGCTGGCGGGGACCAGCTGGATACCGGGCCAGGGGGGCTGACGCGCGGCCGCGATTGCGGGATGAGAAACTGAACCACGAGGTCCGGGCGGGTAGGCCGCCCCCGGACCCAGCCGGGAGGGCCGGCGAGGCGGGCGGCCGGCAGGGGAGGAGTGTGGGGGCGATGGCGACCGACCTGGAGAAAGCCGCGAAAGCGCGCGGCATCGACTATTTCCTGATCTCGTTCACCGATCTCTTCGGCGTGATGCGGGCCAAGCTCGCCCCCGCCTCGGCGATCGGCGCGATGGCGCGGGACGGCGCCGGCTTCGCCGGCTTCGCCACCTGGCTCGACATGAACCCCGCCTATCCCGACCTCTTCGCCATCCCCGATCCCGATAGCCTGATTCAGCTGCCCTGGAAGCCCGAGGTCGGCTGGCTCGCCGCCGATCTGCGCATGGACGGGCGCGCGGTCGAGCAGGGCCCGCGCGACACGCTGCGCCGGATGATCGCCGCCGCCGAGGCGCAGGGCTACCGGGTCAAGACCGGCGTCGAGTGCGAGTTCATGCTGATCGCGCCGGATGGCGAGGCGATCTCGGACGCGCGCGACACCCAGTCCAAGCCCTGCTACGACGTCAGCGCGCTGATGCGCCGCTATGACGTGATCCGCGAGATCTGCGACGCGATGCAGGCGCTGGGCTGGGGCCCCTACCAGAACGACCACGAGGACGCGAACGGCCAGTTCGAGATGAACTGGCAGTATGACGACGTGCTGCGCACCGCCGACCGCCATGCCTTCTTCAAGTACATGGTCAAGTCGATCGCCGAAAATCACGGGCTGCGCGCGACCTTCATGCCGAAACCATTCCCGCAGCTGACCGGCAATGGCTGTCATTTCCACGTCAGCGTCTGGGATGCCGAGGGGGGCGCGAATCTCTTCCATGACGAGGGCGGCGAGCTCGGCCTCTCCGCGCTCGCCTACAGCTTCCTCGGCGGGCTGCTGCATCATGCCCCGGCGCTCTCGGCGATCGCCAAGCCGACGGTGAACAGCTTCAAGCGGTTGAACGCGCCGCGCACCGCCTCGGGCGCGACCTGGGCGCCGAACACCGTCACCTATGGCGGCAACAACCGCACGCATATGATCCGCATCCCCGATGCCGGCCGGCTCGAGGTGCGGCTCGCGGACGGCGCCACCAACCCGTACCTCTTTGCCGCCGCGCTGATCGCGGCGGGCCTCGACGGCATCGCCGAGAAGCGCGACCCCGGCAAGCGCCTCGACATCGACATGTATGCCGAAGCCCACAAGGTGCCCGAGGCGCGGTCGCTTCCTCTGAACATGCTCGACGCCGTCCGCGAGCTGGAGCAGGACGACGTGCTCGCCGCGGCCCTGGGTCGTCCGACGGTGGACGCCTACGTGAAGCTCAAACGAGCCGAGTGGACGGACTACATGCGCCATTTCACGGCTTGGGAGCGCGCCAACACGCTCGATTGCTGAGCCATCGACGCGGGCACGGCCCGATAGGCAAGCGCTGCCGGGGTGGGCGTAACCGGCGTCACAGTGATCCGAACCGCCGTGCGTTCCCGCGGCCTCGCCGCGCAAAGCGGCCCGTGCGTCGCCCTGACATTGACTGGGCCGCGTTCTCCGGCGGAAATCGGTCGGGCAGCAAGCCGCGTGCCCGGAGGACCGCCCCATAATCCGATCCAACGAGACCGGCGAATACGGCACTGCGCCGCGATCGGCCGAGACGCACGCGGCGGCGCCGAGCGAGCGCAATCGGCAGATCGTCTACTGGTGCCTCTACGACTGGGCGAACTCCGCCTTCGCGGCGATCGTGCTGTCCTTCGTCTTCGCGCCCTATTTCCTCGACCGGGTCGCGATCGACCCGGTGCTCGGACAGGCGCAATGGGGCTTCGCCATCTCGGGCTCGGCCGCCGCCGTCGCGCTGCTCAGCCCCATACTGGGCGCCTTCGCCGATCGCGGCGGCCGCCGGCGCCTTTGGCTGGGCGGATGCAGCGCCGCGGCAATCCTCGCCACCTTCGGCCTTTGGTGGGTCGTGCCCGGCGCCGGGTCGCTGATCGCGGCCCTCACGCTGCTCGCCATCGGCAACACCGCCTTCGAGATCGGCTATGTGTTCTACAACGCCTTACTGCCGGTTGTCGCGCCGCCGGGGCGAACAGGCCGCGTCTCGGGCCTCGGCTGGGGCGCGGGCTATTTCGGCTCGCTCGCCTCGCTCGGGGTCGTCTATGCCTTGCTGGCAGCGCCGGACCCGCCGCTCTTCGGCCTGGACCGGAACCTGGCCGAGCCGCTGCGCCTTGCCGCTCCCGTGGCGGCACTCTGGTTTCTCGTCTTCGCCGCGCCCATTGTGTTCTTCGGACCGCGCGAGAGGCCCTCGCACGAGCCGTCGCGCCGGATCGTCGCCCAGGGCATGCGCGACCTCTGGTCGACGCTGAGGGACCTGCCGCGCATGCCGTCGATCGCCTGGTACCTGGCCTCGCACATGCTCTACATCGATGCCGTCAACGCGCTCTTCGTTTTCGGTCCCCTCGTCGCCAAGGGCGCATTCGGCTTCACCGACGCCGAGATGCTCGGCTATGGCGTCACGATCATGGCCATCGCCGGGGTGGGCGCGATCGGCTTCGGCTGGGTCGAGGACCGCACCGGGGCAAAGCCCGTCATCGTGCTCTCGATCGTCGCGCTTGCCGTGCTGACGGTCTCGATCGCGTTCCTCCAGTCGAAGACCGCTATGTGGGTCGTCTCGTGCTGCCTCGCGCTGTTCTTCGGCCCGATCCAGGCCTCCAGCCGCAGCCTGATGGCCCGGCTCTCGCCGGCCGAGATGCAGACCAAGCTGTTCGGCCTCTACGCGCTGGCAGGTCGCGCGACGGGCCCCTTCGCCACGGCGCTGGTCGGCTGGGCGACGCTCGAGACGGGCAGCCAGAAGGCCGGAATCGCGATCGTCGCCGTCCTGCTGGCGCTCGGGCTTGCGCTGATCATTCCCGTGCGCGAGCCCCGAGCAGAAGGACAGGCCGGCTGACGGACGCCCCGCCACTCGCCGGTCGGCCACCGGAGCGGTTCCCCATCCGCCAGGATCGCCTGCTTGCGCACAGCGCCAACGAAAGCGCGCTCGACGCGGCGCGCCTTCGCCATCTCGCGCAGCCTCTTGTCAGCGTTCTGCCCTCTGGCCTGGCCGGGAGAATGATGCTTTTCTCTCATCGCCCAGTTCACGGCATTCCTCCTCGAACCAGGCGTCAGGCTTAGGCGAGGAAGGGAGACGGTCCTGGCGAAGGTACGCGCGAGGAAAAGAGCCTTAGGCCGCCCCGGTCGGGGGCGGCTGGAAGCTGGGGCTCGAGGGGAGGGCGAATTGGGCAACGATATCTCGGCTGGGCAGCTGCGCGCCTGGCTCTATGACGGTGCCGAGCTCGCGCTTCTCGACGTGCGCGAGCCAGGGCAGATCGCCGATGGGCACATCCTTTTCTCGGCGCCGCTGCCCTACAGCCGGCTCGAGCTCGACCTGCCACGGCTCGTGCCGAACCCTTGCGTCCGGACGGTCCTCTGCGACGCTGGCGACGGCGTGGCCGGGCGAGCGGCGGCGCGCGCGCGGGCGCTCGGCTACACTCGCGTCGCCTGCCTCGCCGGCGGCGTCGCCGAATGGGCCCGCGCCGGCCACACGCTCTACCAGGGCGTGAACGTGCCCAGCAAAGCCTTCGGCGAGCTGGTCGAGCATGTCTGCGGGACGCCGCATATCGGCCCGCAGGAACTGGCGCAGCTTCGGTCCGGGCGGAGCGATCTCGTCATCGTCGACGGTCGGACCGGCGCGGAGTTCGGCCGGATGAACATCCCCGGCGCGCAGTGGTGCCCGAACGGCGAGCTCGCTTTGCGGATCGACGAAGTCGTGGCCGAGCCCGAGAAGACGATCGTCGTGAACTGCGCCGGCCGGACCCGCTCGATCATCGGCGCGCAGACGCTGATCGACCTCGGGCTGCCGAACCAAATCGTCGCGCTCGAGAACGGCACGCAGGGGTGGACGCTCGCGGGCCTGTCGCTCGAACACGGCGCCGAGCCCGTGCTGCCGGTGCCGGGCCGCGACCTCGCCCCCCGGCGGCAGGCAGCGCAGGCCCTGGCGGAGCGTCACGGCGTGCGCCGCCTGGCGCCCGACGCGCTGCAGAGCTGGCTTGGCGAGAGCGCGCACACGCTTTACCTGCTCGACATTCGCACCGCGGACGAGCGGTCGGCTGACGCGCGGGATCGGCGCCAGCTGTTGGACCGCCACGGCGTCGTGCACGCGCCCGGCGGCCAGTTGATCCAGACCACCGACCAGTGGGTCGGGGTGCGGCGCGCCCGCGTCGTCGTCCTCGACGCCGAGGAGGTCCGCGCCCCCGTCGTCGGCGCGTGGCTCCGCCGCATGGGGCACGACGCCTCGGTGCTGGCCGGCGGCCTTGACGCGCTCGCGCCGCTGGCGCCGCGGCCGCCCATCGCGCAGCGAGCCTTGCCTCGCCTCGCCGGCATCTCGACGCCCGAGCTGAACCGCCGGCGCGGCGATGGTGGCGTCGCCATCCTCGACCTTCGGCCGTCCGCCGACTATCGCGCCGGCCATATTCCCGGCGCCGTCTGGACCGTCAGGCCGCGGATCGGCCGCCTCGCCGGGCAGGGCGCCTGCGTCCTCGTCGCTGACGATCCGGGCATCGCGGCCCTCGCCGCTGTCGACCTTGCGGAGGCCGGGGCAGGGGAGATGTCGCTGCTGGATGGCGGCATGGCCGCCTGGCGGGCCGCCGGCTTGCCCCTAGAGACGACCTCCGATCTGCCGCCCGACGGCGAGAGGATCGACTTCATCGCGTTCACGCATGGCCGCCATGACGGCGATGCCGCCGCATCCCGCCAGTACCTCGCCTGGGAGATCGGCCTCGTCGACCAGCTCGACGCGCAGGAGCGTGCCGTCTTCCGGATCTGACTCCGGTCCCGGCCCGGCTCAGGCCGCCTTGATGTTCGAGCGCTGCACCCGGTCGAGGTTCGCCCCCTCGACGCGGATCAGCCGCGTCGCGCCGTCGCGCTTTGGCGAATGCACGTCGCCCACATCGTAGAAATGCGCGTCGCCCCGCGCCAGCGTGTAGGTCCGCACCGGCTCGACCAGCGCGGGCTCGTCGCCGGCGGCCGGCCTGACGATCTTCCAATCCATCATCTCGGTCGCGCCCTCGGCCTGGCCATAGATCGCCCAGCTCGAGCCGTGGTCATGCGGCCCCGTCGCGGCGGCGCCCTCGTTGACGTGCCCGCAGATGCAGAACCCCAGCCCCGGGTCCTCGTAGAGCACCTCGCGGACAGGCTCGCCGGGCGCGCGATCGGGCAGATGCGCCTCGACGAACGCCCGGTCGTTCAGCGCGCGCCCGACGATGGCGCAGAGCGCCGCCGCGCAGTCCCGCGGCGCGCTTCTCGAAAGCTCGGCGCGAAGATCGTCCGCCATCCGCTCGAGGGTATAGGTCATGATCCGGGCCTCCACGCGCGGCCTGGCAGGACACCGGGCCCCGCCGCTTCATCCGATCGACGCCAAGCCGGGCTTTGACGAAGCAGCGCCCGGCGCCGGCAAGCGGCCGGGCGCCGAGTTCAGGCGTCGCCGCCCGAAGGCACGCCTCACGCGCGCTGGGCGTCTCTCGCGCCGATCAGGCGGCGCAGCACGTGCCCGAAATCCTCGGCGCTCTCCGGAGGACGCTCGGCAGAGCCGCCCTTGCGGGCGGACGGCCCGGCGTCCGCCGTTTTGCGCTTCGCATCCTTTTCGGACGCGTTCTTCGCCTTCTTGTCCTTGGCCATCGGCACGGATCCTCCCCAACTCATCATTGGGCGGCCATCCTAGCACGGCGCCGCTATCAGCCTATCCGCATCAGCCCATCTGATAGCCGGGCGTCGACAGCGACAGCGCGCGTTCCGCCTCGTCCATGTCGTCGCCGATCCCCTCGAAGAGCGGCGTCGTCAGATAGCGCTCGCCGGTGTCGGGCAGCATGCACAGGATGACCGAGCCGGGCGCCGCCCGCTCGGCCAGCTGGACGGACACCGCAAAGGTCGACCCGCCCGAGACGCCGGTGAAGATGCCCTCCTTCTGGGCCAGCGCCTTGGCCCATTTGATTCCGTCCGCGCCCGCCACCGGGATCAGCTCGTCGTACAAGCTCTTGTCGATGGCCTCCTGCAGCACCAGGGGGATGAAGTCGGGCGTCCAGCCCTGGATCGGGTGCGGCTCGAAGGCCGGGTGGCTGGCGTTCGGCGATCCGTCCGCCCCCCGCTCGGTCGGCGTGCCGCTGGCGACCAGCTGGGCGTTGGCGGGCTCGGACAGGACGATCTTCGTCTCGGGCCGCTCGCGGCGCAGCACGCGGCCGACGCCCGTGACCGTGCCGCCCGTGCCATAGCCGGTGACGAAATAATCCAGCCGTTGGCCGGCGAAATCGCCGATGATCTCGCGCGCCGTCGTCGCCTCGTGGATGTCGGCATTGGCCTCCGACTCGAACTGGCGCGCGAGGAACCAGCCGTTCGCCTCGGCCAGCTCGACCGCCTTGCGGTACATGCCGAACCCCTTGGCCGCGCGCGGCGTCAGCACGACCTTGGCGCCCAGCATCCGCATCAGCTTGCGCCGCTCGATGGAAAAGCTGTCGGCCATGGTGACGACCAGCGAATAGCCCTTCTGGGCGCAGACCATGGCCAGCCCAATGCCGGTGTTGCCGCTGGTGGCCTCGACGACGGTCTGGCCGGGCTTCAGCGTGCCGTTGCGCTCGGCGGCCTCGATGATGCCGACGGCCAGCCTGTCCTTGACCGACGCGGCCGGGTTGAACGCCTCGGCCTTCACATAGATCGTCACGCCCTCGGGGCCGAGATTGTTGACGCGGATGCAGGGCGTGTCGCCGATCGTCTCGAGCACACTCTCGAACAGGCGCCCGCGCCCGCTCGTCTGGCGGCTTGCCGTCTTCTCGCTCATGGCTTTCCTCTTTTGCGGCGACGCGTGAACCTATCACCCTTCGGGCGATTCTCCGATTGGCGAAGCCCCGACGATGCCCTGACCACTGGCGGCGCGGCAGGCGAATGCTGAAGGATCTGCTTTCGCGATCTGACCATCAGGGTCTATGATTCCGTCAGGCAGGAGCGCGGCGGTAAAATGAAGGTCCGCTTTTGGGGAACGCGCGGCTCGATCCCGAGATCGGGAGAGCGCGTGCTGCGATACGGCGGCAACACGGCCTGCGTCGAGGTCCTGTCCGCCGGTGGCACGACCCTTGTGCTCGACTGTGGGACGGGCGCGGTCGATCTCGGCGCGGCGCTCTGCCGGGACGGCCGCGCCCGGCGCGGCGCCCTGCTGATCAGCCACACGCATTGGGACCATATCCAGGGCCTGCCCTTCTTCGCGCCGCTGTTCGTGCCCGGCGCCGAATGGGACATCTACGCGCCGCGCGGGCTCGACCGCTCCATCCGCGAGACGCTGGCCGGTCAGATGCAGCACGCCTACTTCCCGATCACGCTCGACGCCTTCGCCGCCACGATCCGTTTCCACGAGCTGGTCGAGGGCGAATTCGCGCACCAGGACGTCAGGATCTCGACGCATTACCTGGACCATCCGGCGCTGACGCTGGGCTATCGGCTGGAAAGCGACGGCGCGACCGTCGTCTACGCCAGTGATCACGAGCCGATCGCGCGCAAGGCCGTGCCAAGCGCCGCCGACCTGCTGGGGGCCGAGCGCAGCCACGTCGCGTTCTTGCGCGCCGCCGATCTGGTCATCCACGACGCGCAGTTCACCGCCTCGGAGTACCCCTCGAAGATCGGCTGGGGACATGGCACGCCGGACTACGCGGTGGCGGTCTGCCGCGAGGCCGGCGCGAGCAGGCTGGCTTTGACGCATCACGACCCGGCGCGAAGCGACGAGGAACTCGACGCCATGGCGGGCGCGGTCAGGCAGGGCGGTCCGGGCGAAGCGCGCCTGGACGTCTTCGTCGCGGCGGAAGGGCAGGCGATCGAACTCGGCAACCGCGCCCGGTCGTCGACCCACGTGCAGCCCGGGCGTTCGGCGACGCGTGCCGTCACGCTGGCGCTCGCGGATCACCCGCTGGTCGCGTGCGGGCTGCGGCCGTCGGCGCTCGAAGCCGTCCGCGCCGCGGCGCGGGCCGAGAAGCTGTCCCTTCGGGTCCGCAGCGCGTTCGGCGAACTCGGTCCGCGCCGCGATGGCGGACGGCCGCTCGACCGTGCTGATCGATGCCGGCGTCGCCGCCGAGCACGCCGGCGAGATCGCCCATGTGCAGCGCGAGGCCGCGACGCGGCCGACGGGCTCGGCGCGGCTGGTCGCGGTGAGCGAGGGCGAGCCGGCGGATGCCGCTGACGAGGATTTCGCCGCCGAGCGCCTCGTCTGGCCGTTCAGCGAGCACTACGTCCGGGCGCGGATCCGTGCCGCGGTCTTGCGCGCCGAGTGCCGCTGGCAGAGCGCGCCGCGGCCCGCCAACGAGGCGGCGCGGCTCGAGCAGCTGCGGGCGCTCGGGATCCTCGACAGCGCGCGCGAGGAGCGCTTCGACCGCATCACGCGCATTGCCGCGCGGACCTTCGCCGCGCCCGCGGCCCTGATCACGCTGATCGATGACGACCGGCAGTGGTTCAAGTCCTGCGTCGGCATCGAGGCCAGCGAGACGACGCGCGAGGAAGCGTTCTGCGCCCACGCGATCCTCGAGCCCAAGCCCATGATCATCCCCGATGCGCTGGAGGATGACCGGTTCGCCGACAACCCGGCCGTGATCGGCGGGCCGCGCATCCGCTTCTATGCGGGCTGTCCGATCAGGTCGCCGCGCGGCCTGCCCGTCGGAACGCTCTGCGTCGTCGATTCCTCGCCGCGCGAGATCGATGCCGATCAGGTCGAGATCCTGCGCGATCTGGCCGCGCTCGTCGAACAGGAGCTCGCGGCGCCGCGCGGCCACGCCTGACCCCCGCCGGGCCGAGGCCGCCCGAGACCGCCCGAGACCGCCCGAGACCGCTGCAAAGAAAAGGCCGGTCGGTGGACCCCTGCCTGGTCGCACCGCCCGGCCTTTGGAGTGCGCGCGAGACCGGACCGGTCTGCCGCTCGCTCGGAATGTCTCGGCTTCTAGCCCGTCCTTACGTTGGACCTATCAGGGTGTCGTCTGGGCGGCGAAATCGTCGGGCGGACCCAACGCGACCGACGCCGGAACTCTCCCTGCGTCCGCCAGGTTCCCGTTGATGCTGCCGGTCAGCGGCGAGACGCCGCCCTGATAGACCCCGTACACGACCGCGATCCCCAGCAACAGGATGCCTGCGGTCAACGCGACCCAATCGATAGTCACCGCGCCTGAATCATCGCGCCAGAACTTACTGATCATGATCGAATCCTCCAGCCTTTCTGCTTCGCAAGCCCTGGACCCCCGTCCAGGGTGGGCGCCGCGCTCGAAGCGGCCGGGATCGGTTTAGATGCCTCCACGCCGTTCCCCTGAAGACCTACTAACACCCATCGGCTGAGTCGCTCAATAATAAACGCAACCTTAAAGAGATTCTCTTGAACAAAACTTCAGTCTGTTAATAAGTATTAACAAAAGATTAAGAACTGTAGATCGGAGGGATTTGTGCTCCAACCCAGGGGGCGCCGCACGTCGTGCCGGTGCTTGGCCCCGTCGACGAGCTTCCTGCAACTTGGCTGGTGGCGAGGAGCTGCCGTCAGGGTCCCAGGCGCCGCGTTCGTGCCCGATGCGTCGAGCGCCCGACTGTCTCCACAAGTTTACAGTTGGCTTCGGCCGCATGTCATGCTTGATTGACGCCCATGTCGGCGATGTTTCGAATCCCGTCGGTCCCGCGCTTCGGCCCCGCAACG
Source organism: uncultured Alphaproteobacteria bacterium (assembly GCA_963822985.1). GTDB lineage: Bacteria > Pseudomonadota > Alphaproteobacteria > Rhodobacterales > Rhodobacteraceae > Thermohalobaculum. The sequence continues at coordinate 196,484 of CAWGJU010000015.1, forward strand.
GTGCTGGAGCTGCTCAAGCCCGTCACGTGGTTCGCGCCAATGTGGGCCTATCTCTGCGGCGTCGTCTCGGCGGGGCCGGCGCGCGCCGACTGGGGGCTGGTCGTGCTCGGCCTGGTGCTGGCCGGACCGCTGGTCTGCGGCATGAGCCAGGCGGCGAACGACTGGTGCGACCGGCACGTTGATGCCCTGAACGAGCCCGGCCGGCCCGATCCCCTCCGGACGGCTGCCGGGCCGCTGGGGCCTCTGGATCGCGCTGGTCTGGACGGCGCTGTCACTCGGCGCTGGCGCCATGCTCGGCCCCTGGGGCTTCGGCGCGACGGTCCTGGCCGTGCCTGCGCCTGGGCCTACTCGGCCGAGCCCTTCCGGCTCAAGCGCAACGGCTGGTGGAGCAACGCCGTCTGCGGCCTCTGCTATGAAGGCGTGCCCTGGTTCACCGGGGCGGCCGTCATCGCGGCGGCGCTGCCCGACGCCCGGATCATCGCCGTGGCGCTGCTCTACAGCGTCGGCTGCCACGGCATCATGACGCTGAACGACTTCAAGTCGCTGGAGGGCGACCGGGCCATGGGCCTGGGCTCGCTGCCGGCGCGGCTCGGGCCGGAGCGGGCGGCCCGGCTCGCCTGCTGGACCATGGCGCTGCCGCAGCTGGCCGTCATGGCGCTCCTGATGGGATGGGAGCGGCCCTGGCACGCCGCCGTCGTGGCGCTGGTCCTGTTGGTCCAGCTCGTGCTGATGCGCCGGCTCCTGACCGACCCGCGCCGGCTCGCGCCCTGGTACGCGGCGACGGGCGTCAGCCTCTATGTCGCCGGCATGATGGCGGCGGCGCTGGCGCTGGCCGGGATCACGGGGGGCGCGGCATGACGCTCGGCTGGCTCTCCATCATCCGGATCGGCCTGGTGCAGACCGCGCTCGGCGCCGCGGTGGTGCTCAGCACGGCGACGATAAACCGGGTGATGATCGTCGAGCTGGCGCTGATGGCGGTGGTGCCGGCCGCGCTGGTCGGCATGTATCACGGCTTCCAGCTGCTGCGCCCGAAATGGGGGCACGGCGCCGACCAGGGCGCGCGGCGCACGCCGTGGGTCATCGGCGGCATGGCGCTGCTGGCCGCCGGCACCGTCGCCGCGGCGGTCGCCACCGCCTGGATGGAGACGGCGCGCGGGCCCGGCCTGGCCCTGGCGGTCGTCGCCTTCGCGGCGCTCGGCCTCGGCCTCGGCGCGTCGGCGACCAACCTGCTGGCGATGCTGGCCACGCACGTCGCGCCCGAGCGCAAGGCGGCGGCCGGCAGCCTCGTGTGGATCCTGATGATCGCGGGGCTCGCCGCCAGCGGCATCACCGTCGGCCAGTTCCTCGACCCTTATTCCGGCGCCCGGCTGGTGCAGGTCAGCTGCGTCGTAGCGGCCATCTCCTTCACCGTCGCCGTCCTCGCCCTCTGGGGCGTCGAGCCCGCCGGCCGCGCCACGCCGGCGCGAACCCAGGCCGGCTTCCGCGAGGCGGCGCTCGAAGTCTGGCACGACCCGCGCGCGCGGGCCTTCGCGGTTTTCGTCTTCGTCGCCATGCTGGCCTACAACACGCAGGACCTGATCCTCGAGCCTTACGGCGGCCACGTCTTCGGCATGACGCCCGGCCAGTCGACGGCGCTCGGCGGCACGCTGCACGCCGGGGCGCTCGCCGGCATGGCGCTGGTCTTCGTCGCCGGGCTGGCGTTCGGCCGTGCCGAGTGGCTGACGCGCGCCTTCGTCGTCGGCGGCTGCGTCGGCTCGGGGCTCTGCCTGCTGGCGCTCGCGGCGGGCGGGCTGACGGGCGACTGGCCGCTGACGGCGAACGTGCTGGCGCTCGGCTTTGCAACGGCGTCTTCGCCGTCGCCGCCATCGGCGCGATGATGGGCCTCGCCAGCGAGGGCACGCGCGCCCGCGAAGGCACGCGCATGGGCGTCTTCGGCGCCGCGCAGTCGATCGGCTTCGCGCTCGGCGCCTCGGCGGGTGCTGCCGCCCTCGACGTGTTGCGCGGCCTGCTCGGCCTGCTGGCCGAGGCCTATGCGACGATCTTCGCGCTCGAGGGCGTCCTGTTCCTCCTCGCGGCGCTGCTGGCGGTGCGCGCGATCGGGGCCCAACCGGCGCCCTCGGCGCCCTCGGCGTTCGCGGTTCCGGGAGAATGACGATGGTGACGGCGCGCTACGACGTCGTGGTGGTGGGCGGCGGACCGGCGGGGGCGACGGCCGCCGAGGCGCTGGCCCGGGCGGGGCGGCGCGTCGCGCTGCTCGACCGGGCGGGGCGCATCAAGCCCTGCGGCGGCGCGATCCCGCCGCGGCTGATCCGCGACTTCGCCATTCCCGACGGCCAGCTCGTCGCCCGGATCGGCACGGCGCGCATGGTCTCGCCCAGCGACAACCGGGTCGACATCCGCATCGAGGGCGGCTTCGTCGGCATGGTCGACCGCGAGCATTTCGACGAGTTCCTGCGCGACAGGGCCGCCGCGGCGGGCGCCGAGCGGCAGACCGGGACCTTCGTCGCGATCGAGCGCGACGGCGACGGCGCGCCCGCCGTGCGCTACCGGAACGAGGCGGGCGAGCTGCGGACGCTGTGCACCCGGCTGGTCATCGGGGCGGACGGCGCGCGCTCCAAGGTGGCGCGGGCCGAGGTCGACGGCGGCGACACCATCCCTTACGTCATCGCCTATCACGAGATCATCGAGGCGCCCGAGGCATCCGAGGCGCGGGGCGGCCCCGGCGACTATGACCCGACACGCTGCGACGTCGTCTATGACGGGCGGATCTCGCCCGACTTCTATGGCTGGGTGTTTCCGCACGGGCGCCAGGCCTCGGTCGGCATGGGCACCGGGATCGACGGCTTCGACCTCAAGGGCGCGACGGCGGCGCTGCGCCGCGCGGCGGGGCTCGAGGGCTGCCGCACGATACGGCGCGAGGGCGCGCCAATTCCGCTCAAGCCGCTGTCGCGCTGGGACAATGGCCGGGACGTGGTGCTGGCCGGCGATGCGGCCGGCGTCGTCGCCCCGGCCTCGGGCGAGGGGATCTACTACGCGATGATCGGTGGCCAGTACGCCGCCGAGGCTGCGGAGCGCGCGCTGGCCACGGGCCGCGCCGGCGCGCTGGCCGGCGCCCGCAAGCGGTTCCTGCGCGAGCACGGCCAGGTCTTTCGCGTGCTCGGCATGATGCAGCGCACCTGGTACGCCTCCGACGACCGGCGCGAGCGCTTCGTCTCGATCTGCCGCGACATGGACGTCCAGCGGCTGACCTTCGAGGCCTATATGAACAAGAAGCTGGTGCACGCCCGGCCGCTGGCGCATCTGCGGATCTTCGCCAAGAACGTGCTGCACCTGGCGCGGCTGATCCCGGCGATTCAGCCCGCCGCCTGACAGCGTCCTCCGCACTGAACGTCCGGGCCGGGCGCCTCACCTCCTTAGGCGACCGAATGAAGGACTCCGTGAAGAGCGACGGGCGCGCCAGATGGTGCGGCTGCCCTTGCAGCGGGCCGGCGCTTACGGGGCGAGCTCGTGAGGGGAGGGAGGGCAGGCGCATTCGCGCCATTTCCCTCGGGCCTTTACGTGCCCGGCACGCACCCCCGCCTGGCGGAGGGACCGGGAGACGCAAGAGCACGGCCGGCCGGCCGCGACTGTCCCTTGCGGGACGCTTTGGCGCCGCCAATGGTTGCCAGCCATCCGGCGCCTCGGCAGTTTGCAAACCGGGAGGCCCGTCTGTCACCCGGCCCGCCTGGGCCGGGTCATAGGCCTGAAAGGTTAAGGTCGGGTAGGGGGCCCGCGGGCGGGTCCTGCGGGCGAGGTGGTCAGGTCCTCTCGGCCGGGCTGTCGTCGCGCGCGTCCTGCGAGGGTTGCTCGCCGCGCATCAGCGCCGCCGCCTGCCCGATCCAGTCGTCACGGCGGGCGCGACCGCGGAAGCTGACGAGGTTGTGGTCGATCCAGTCGAGCTCGTCCTCGTTCCAGTTGGCGATCTGCGAGAAGTGGTAGATGCCGATCTCGTTCAGCGCGCCGGCCAGCTTGGGCCCGACGCCGCTGATCGCCGTCAAATCGTCGCCGCCCCCGGGCGCAGGCGCATCGAGCAGCGGCGGTCGGGTGCCTTCCCTGACCTTCTCGGGGCTGCCGGGCGCTGGCGCCGGTTCTGCCGCTTCCTGCCCGCCGATCGCCTGCTCGACCCGCTCGGCGACGTTGCGGGTGGCCTCGGCGGCCCGCTCGGGCAGGCGGGCGATCGTCTCGGCCAGCTCCTCGCGCTTCTGCGGCACGTAGAGGAGCCCGACGAGGCCGAAGAGTTCGTTGCCGTTCCCGGTGCAGCGCATCGCGAGCATGTAGCCGACCAGCGCGACAAGGAGCAGGTGGAGCACGAGGCCGAAGCTCCAGGCGGTGCCGAGCAGGATGCCGAGCACGAACGAGCCGATCGCCGCCAGCCCGAAGCCGAGGACGGCGCAGACGCCGCTGGGGCGCGGAAAGGTGAGCGTGCCTGCAGCCATGATGTCCCCCTTTGGACGAAACGGGCGCCGGAGTGCTCCGGCGCCCGCATGGGCTCACTCGTAGACCGGCGCCCCTTGCGTGCGCAGCTCGGGCCAGTGGGTCAGCATCGTCATGCCCCCGAGCGGCAGCGGCGCGCCCTGGTGGCAGGTCTGGCAGGCGGCCTTGGGCGGGTCGCCCATCGGGCCGAAGCGCTACGGCGGATAGACGGGCGCGAGCGGCACCAGGTACTCGGCATTGATGTAGCGGGTCATGTCGATGCCGTAAAAGGCCGTGGTGCGCCGCGGCGGGCCCTGGTCCCATGACTGGAAGCCGCGCGTGTTGTGGCAGTAGGTGCAGTTCGTGCCGAGCGACTGGGAGATGTACATCATCAGCCCATAGGTGTGCTCGGCCGCCTTGGTGCCGACGCCGCCGGGCTCGCGCGGCACCCGCGCCTGGACGCGGATCGCATCCTGCGCCGTGATGTTCGGCTCGTCGGGGTTGGCGACGGGGATCGCCGTGAGGAAGTCCTCGACGGCCGTCGTCGGCAGCGAGCTCCAGCCGTTGAGGAAGGTGGGCCGGTTCTGGCACCGAGCGGTCGGCGCCGGCCATCATGCCCTCGCGCGGCCGCGGGATCGCGGAACCAGATGTAGCGGGGCACCGGGTTGCCGCGATGGCAGGTGTAGCAGGTGACCCCGGTCTGGGCGAGGTGGTTCTGCCAGTTGACGTTCAGGTCGCGCGTCATCTGGATCATGCGCCGCGAGACGCGCTTGGCGTAGTTGTCCTCGGAGGCGAAGTTGCCCTCCTCGTTGTGGCAGTAGACGCAGCCCTGCTCGGGCGCGACCCATTCGGTGATCGCCGCCATGAAGCGCAGGAAGTTCGCCTCGGTCAGGTCGCCGAGCACGGCGACGTTCTCGTAGTAGTCGAGCTCGCTCATCGTCGGCTCGTCCGGCGCCGGCGGCAGCGGCTCGATATCGTAGGTCTGCGGCTCGGGGATGGTGTTCGCCCGGTCCCGCATCGCCAAATCGTCGACATCGGCGACGACCGCCATGCCCAGGCCGCGATAGCCGGTCGGCACCGTCTCGACCAGCCTGGGCGTATCGGTCACCACCACCCAGCCGACCAGGACGAGGGTGGCCGCGCAGAGCAGCAAGGCAGTTGCGACGTTCCTCATCTCAGCTCTCCCAGGCTCGGGTCGACGGTCTGGACGCCGTAGCCAGTTGGGGTACTCCGGCGCGTAGTTGTGCTCGACGGCCCAGAGGAACCAGTTGTCGACCACCGTGCCGGTCAGCAGGATGCCGATGCCGCCCGTCAGGGTAGTTAGCACCGCAAACCACCATGCCCAGCGGTGGACGCCCTCCATGGTGGCGTTGAACCCCATGGTCCAGCGCCAGAACAGCGCCGCCCGCTCGGTCGCCGTGCCGCGATCGGCGATCTGCTCGAGCTCGCGGTCGCCGCCGAGGCGCGACACGGCGAGGATGGTCGCCCCGTGCATGGCGAAGAGCAGCGTCGAGCCATACAGGAAGACGATCGAGAGGCAGTGGAAGGGGTTGTAGAAGAGGTTGCCGTAGCGGATGGAGAAGGCGGCCGTCCAGTCGAGGTGCGGGAAGATCCCGAAGGGCACCGCCTCGGACCAGGACCCCATCAGGATCGGCCGGATGAAGCCGAGCGACAGGAACAGGAAGATCGCCGAGGCGAAGGCCCAGGCGATATGCGTGCCCATGCCGCGCCGCACCGCCAGCATGTAGGTGCGGTACCACCAGAGCAGCACGGACGAGGTCAGGAAGAAGCCGGCGATCAGCCACCAGCCGCCCTCGCTGAGCGGCGGCATGATCGTCAGCCCGTATTTCGGCGCCGGCGGCTCGAGCGCCAGCCAGAAGAGCTGGCGCACGAACTCATCCAGCTGCCAGTCGACCGAGGCCATCATGTTGAGGCCGACGATCTCGAAGGCGATGAAGAAGAAGATGATCGACAGCACGCCCGCAGTAGCCGAGATGGATCGGCCCGACCTGGGCGTTGCCGATCAAGCCGAGCAGGCTTGAGAAGCCCGGCGTGCCGACCCGTCGTCCGCCGTCGGCGAGTTCGGGCGCGCCGTACTCGACCGGGCCGCGGACCTGGATCTGCGTGAAGATGTTCGCGTATTCGGCCATTTGTTCGCTCCCCCGGCTCAGTTGGCCCAGATCGGCAGGTCGAGCCACCAGGTCCACCATTCGGGCCAGCCCTTCACCCAGAAGGGCCCCGAGATGACGATGCAGACGGCGCTCCAGAAGCCGGCGTTCAGCGCCAGCAGCAGGCCGAGCCGGTGGATGCCGATGGTGCCGATCGAGTAGCCGATGAAGTCGCGGAAGAAGGTGTCCTCGTCGTCCGGCTGGCGGATCGGGCCGCCATCGCGCGGGTTCGCCGCCGAGAGCACCAATCCGGCATGCAGCGCCAGCGCGAAGGTGCAGGCGAAGAAGAAGCTGACCGCCAGCATGTGCGCCGGGTTGTAGTGGAAGTGCAGGTACTGGTAGCCGACGTTCGACACCCAATCGAGATGGCTGAAGATGCCGTAAGGAAAGCCATGCCCCCAGGCGCCGATCAGCAGCGGCCGGATGACGACCAGCGTGACATAGGCCAGGATCGCGAAGCCGAAGGCGATCGGCACATGATAGCCGATGCCGAGCTTTCGGCAGATCTCGACCTCGCGCAGCGCCCACGAGACGAAGGCGCCGATGGCGCAGATGGTGATGAGCTGCCAGAGCCCGCCCTCGGCGAGCGGCGCGAAGTGTCAGGCCATAGTTCGATCGCCGGCGGCGCGATGTTGATCTTCCAGATGTTCCAGGTGCCGCCGAGATGCGCGCCCCACAGGATCAGGAGCGTGCCGAGGATGGCGAAGAACAGGGTGGTCACGCCGAAGAAGCCGACGAAGAACGGGCCGACCCAGAAATCGAAGAGGTCGCCGCCGATCAGCGTCCCGCCGCGTACCCGGTATTTTTTCTCGAAACTGAGCATAGCCATGGTGCATGACTCCAGGTCGCCCGGCACGGGGCCGGTCTTCAGGATGGTTGTCCGGCGGCGCGTTGCCGGCGCCGCCGGACCTGTCGGTGACTCAGGCGAAGTCCGTACCGTCGCCTCGATGCTCGAGACGGCGGGGCATGATCTCCCGCGGGCCTTCCAGCCAGTTGAACCTGTTGGTGCTGAGCAGGATGAAGTGGATCAGCAGCGCCAGGATGAACAGGAAGGTAAAGAGCGCCACCAGCGTGCGCCGCGGGTCGAACAGATGCCAGATTTTCCACATGGTCTGCCCTCCCTAGACGATCAGACTGGTTGCGTACTGGGCGAGCCTGGTGGCCTGATCGGCCAGTCCAACGAGGCGTCGTCATAGCCGTTGACGCTGGGCAGCCAGGGACGCCAGAACCACACCAGGATGTGGGCCACCACGGCGACGGCGACGAAGATCATGAAGCTCTTGGTGAAGATCGCGTGGAACTCTTGAGCTTGCGCGTCCGTCAGCCCCGTGAGGGACCCGGTGGCACCCGTATGGGTGCCGTGGGTATCAGCCATATCCAAATCCTCCGGATAGCTTGGCCTCAGCCGCGATGACCCCCGCGGCGGGGTTGCCTTCGCGGTTTCCCGCCGGGCCTTCCCTTCCGGACACGTCCGGACGGAAACGGATGCGTGCCGCCGCATGGCCTCAGGCCATGAAGATGTAGGGCAGCACGGTGGCGGTCAGCGCGCGCGCCGCGCCGATCGGCGTGGCATGGGCGCGCCGCCTTGCCTTCGGGCAGTTCGCTCAGCCATTTCAGGCAGGCGACCGGCAGGGCGGCGAGAAAGATGATCGCGTAGTAGGCGCGGTATTCGAGCCTGTGCGGCTTGCGGTGCTGCTCCGCGCCTCGGCATGAGCGGTCATGGCTGCCTCCTTGGTGTATGTCGTCGGTCATGCGCCCGCCTCCTCCAGCGCGCGCAGGCTGACCCGCGGCCTCGCCGCGGGCCAGGGCCGTCGGACTCGGCGGCGTCGCGCAGCCGCTTGGCGGCCGAGATCCGCGTCAGCACGGGGTGGTGGGCGATCAGCCGGTCGAGCCCGGCCTCGGCCTCGGCGTCCCAGGGCAAGTCGCGGCGCAGCCGGGATGGCGTCGCCGCGGCGCGGTCGAGGTCGGCGCCGAGCGGCAGGATGTGGAAGAGCGCGTCGAAAAGGGCGTTGCAGACCTCCTGCACGACCCAGGTCGCGCCGGCATAGCCCATGAAGGGCGTGCCCGTGGCGCGCCGGATGGCGGCGCCGGGGAAGCTCGGCGGCGATGAAGGCGGGCCGCGGCCCGTGACCGGCTGCGGTCTCGGCCAGGTACATCTTCTCGTTGATCGAGCCGAAGACGACCAGCGGGCGTTTCTCGGCGATCAGCCGGCGCACCTCGTCATTGTCGGTCTTGGCGCCGGCGCGCCGGGCGACCGCGAAGGCGCAGGGCAGGCCCATATCCGTCTCGAGGAAGTGGCGCAGGCCCCGGGCATAGGTCTCGTTGGCGACGACGGCGAAGCGACGCCGTGGCGAAGAAGTCCTGCGTCACCGAGCGCCAGAGGTCCCAGAGCGGCTTGATCGTCGTGTGCTTCTCGCGCGCGATGAAGGGCTCGGGGTCGAGGCCCGTCAGCTCGCCCAGCGTGCGCAGGAAGCGGGTGGTCGAATTCGAGGCCGATCGGCGCCTGCAGGTAGGGCTTGCCCGAGCGCCTCGCAGAGCGCGCGGCCGAACTCGCGGTAGAGGCAGATGTTGACGTCGGCGTCGACGAGGCGGCGGGCGTCCTCGAGATGCGCGCCGAGCGGGAAGGTCAGGTTGACCTCGGCGCCGATGCCCTCGACCAGCCGCCGGATCTCGGCGAGGTCGGACGGCATGTTGAAGGTGCCATAGGCCGGGCCGATGATGTTGACGCGGGGGCGGGCGCCCTCCGGCCGCGGCGCTCTCCTTCGGCATCCGGCCCTTGGTCATGCCGAACTCGGTGAACAGCCACAGCAGCGCCCGGTCGGCCGGCCTGCCACTGGTCCTCGTCGATGGTGCGCGGCAGGAAGCGCTGGATCGAGGTGCCCTCGGGCGTCACGCCGCCGCCGATCATCTCGGCGATCGAGCCGGTGACGACGACGGCCGGCAGGGCCGGGTCGAGCGTGCCCCAGGCGCGCTTCATCGCAGCCCTCGGTGCCCTCGCGCCCCAGCTCCTCCTCGCCGAGGCCGGTGACGACGATCGGCAGCTCGTGCGGCGGCAGCGCGTCAGTGTAGTGCAGCACGCGAGGTGACGGGCAGGTTCTCGCAGCCGACCGGGCCGTCGATCACCACCTGCAGGCCCTTGATCGCGGTGAAGGCGTAGACCGCCCCCCAATAGCCGCCGGCCCGGTCGTGGTCCTGGATCAGCATCAGATCATCTCCGCCGCCTTGGCGGCCTTGCGCTGCTTTTCCAGCTTCTTCTCGAAGCGGGTGCGGAAGGCCGAGTGGTCGGCGGGCGTGTCCTGCCAGATGCCGGCGGTGTCGCCCGTGCCACGTTCCCTCGAAGAAGGCGCGCATCCGGTCCATGCGGTCGCGGTTGGCGATGGCGGCATTGACGATCTCGGCGAGCGCGCCCGGCGCCGGCCGGCCCCATCAGCGGGCGGGCGGAGATGAGGTTGGTGAAGTAGAGCGCCGGGACGCCGAGCTCCTTGGCCTTCTGCACGACGGGCGTCGTGCCGATGGCGAGGTCCGGCTGCTCGGCCTGCATGGCGGCGAGGTCGTCCTCGAGCGAGGCGCGGTAGCTTGACGACCGTGCCCTTCGCCTCGAGCCAGTCGCGGTCGGGCTCGGACCAGCGAGTGCGCGGGCAGGCGGTGCCGACATAAGGCACGGTGGCGCCGCTCTCGACCAGCAGGCGGGCGACCAGCAGCTCGCGAGCCCTCATAGCCCGAGACGGTGATCCGCCCCTTGATCGGCGTACCGCCGCCAGGGCGCCGTCGATGGCGGGGAGAAACGCGTTCTCGGCCGCATCCGTCTTCGCCCTGGACACGGCCAGTGCGTCGGCGATCGCCCGGAGCCAGGCGACGGTTCCGTCCCGGCCGACCGGCGCCGAGCCGATGACGGGGCGTCCCGCCCGTTCGAACTCGCGGATCGAGGCCGTGTAGAAGGGGTGGATGGCGGCGACGGCGGCGCCGTCGAGCGCGCCGTAGAGCTCGCGCCATTCGCGGCAGGGCACGACCGGGCCGGCGGCCAGGTCCATCGGCGCCAGCAGCCGGCCGATGGTGACGGGGTCGGCCGGGAACATCTCGCCGAGCAGCGTGACGGTCGGCCGGTCGCCGCGCCCGCCATCGGGCGCCTGCACGGGGCCGGCCTCGGCCTCCTTGCGGGCATAGGCGAGCATCGCGCCGGCCAGCACGTCCTTCGCCTCGGCATGGGTCGGCACGCCGAAGCCCGGCACGTCGATGCCGATGACGCGGACGCCGTCGATCTCTTTCGGCAGCAGGCGGAGCGGCACGCCCGAGGCGGTCGGCACGCAGAGGTTCGTGACCACGATGGCGTCGAGCTTTGCCGGGTCGGCGATGGCGTGCACCGCCTCGCGGATGTCCTCGAAGAGCTTGCCGGTGACCAGCGTCTCGGAGCTGAAGGGGACATAGCCGACCGAGCGGCGGGCGCCGTAGAAATGGCTGACGAAGGTCAGGCCGTAGACGCAGCAGGCCGAGCCCGATGAGGATCGTCGCGACGCGCCGCATCCGCAGGCCGACGCGGAGGACTGCCGAAGGCCGGGCACATCGATCTGCGGCTTGTCGTGCGGCCCCTGCGGGTAGTCGGCGGCGTATCGGGCCATCAGGTCGGCCGAGGCCGTCTGCGCCGCCTTCTTCAGCTCGCCGCCCGAGTGGCAGCCGAGGCCTTCGCCGGCGGGCGCACTTCGGCCGGGACGCCTCGGGCGGCGGCGGCGATGACCTCGGCCTCGTCGGCCGCGTCGTAGCGGACTTCCCGGGCATCGTCGGTCATGCGGCGGCTCCGTTCAGGGCGGTACCGTGCAGGAAGGGGCAGCGCGGCTCGGCGTCGCTGGTCGGCGCGCGACCGGGCGCGGAGACGGTGGCACGCTCATGCCGGGTCGGCTGCCGCTTGCGCTCGGCCGATATGTCGTCGCGGCGTGGCGCCGGTGCACGGTTCAGCCTGGCGAGGCCGGCGTCGAGGCGGGCGAGGGCGGCGAGGTCAAACATCGTCGTACACCACTTCCAGCGATGCCGCGGGCACCCAGTTCTTGCCGCGCATATCGGCGTCGGTGGCCGGCTCGAGGCGGAAGTTCGCGCCCGTCACATCCGCCGAGAAGAGCGCGAGCAGGCCGTCCTGGCTGAGCGGCGTCGGGTGCTGCGGCGCCGCGCCGGCGACGTTTTCGGCCAGCCCGGCGAACAGCGCGCCCCAGCGGCTCTCGGACGTGCCGACGATCTGGTAGTTCGCCGATTTGCGCCGGATGTCGTCATCGGCCGGGATGGCGGCCAGCACGGGAATGCCGACCGCCTCGGCGAAGGCCGCGGCCTCGCCCGTGCCGTCGTCCTTGTTGATCACCATGCCGGCGACGCCGACATTGCCGCCGAGCTTGCGGAAGTACTGGACCGCCGAGCAGACGTTGTTGGCGACGTAGAGCGACTGCAGGTCGTTGCGTGCCGACGACGATCACCTTCTGGCACATGTCGCGGGCGATCGGCAGGCCGAAGCCGCCGCAGACGACGTCGCCGAGGAAGTCGAGCAGGACGTAGTCGAAATCCCAGTCGTGGAAGCCGAGCTTTTCCAGCAGCTCGAAGCCGTGGATGATGCCGCGCCCGCCGCAGCCGCGGCCGACCTCGGGCCCGCCGAGCTCCATGGCGAAGACGCCGCCGCGCTTGAAGCAGACGTCGCCGATGGCGACCTCCTCGCCGGCGAGCTTCTTCTTCGTGCTGGTCTCGATGATCGTCGGGCAGGCCTTGCCGCCGAAGAGCAGCGAGGTGGTGTCCGATTTCGGGTCGCAGCCGATCAGCAGGACGCGCAGGCCCTGCTCGGCCATCTTGTGGCTGAGATTGGCCAGCGTGAACGATTTGCCGATGCCGCCCTTGCCGTAGATGGCGATGATCTGCGTCTCTTTCGTGGCCTTGGTCGGCACCGGGTCGGGCTCGATGGCCGCCTCGGCGCGGAGCATCGCGTAGCCCTTGTCCGTAAGGATCGGGGCGTCGCCGCCGTCAGGGGTCATGAGGCTCTCCAGTCGAGGATCATTTTCAGGCAGGCAGGGTCGTCGAAGGCCGTGGGGTAGGCCGTTTGCGGCCTCGGCCGCCGGGCGCGCGGTGGGTGATGAGGCCGCCGAGGTCGAGCAGGCCCTCGGCGATCAGCGCTCGGACGGCGACGAGGTCGGCGGGCTTCCACTCGGCGCTGATGCGCAGCCGGGCCTCCTTCATGAAGGCTGGCGGGAAGGCGAAGCCGACGCGGGCCGGCATAGAAGCCGGCGAGCACGATCTCGCCGCCGGGCGCCAGCCGCTCGACCAGCTTGTCGAGCAGCGACGGGTCGCCCGAGACGTCGTAGATGGCGCGATAGTCGCGGCGCGGGTCGTCGTCAGGGTGCAGCGACCGGATAGCCGCGCGCGCCGGACATGCGGGCGGCGTCGACCTCCCAGACCGTGGGCGGCGCGGCGATGGTCGCCGATCATGCGGGCGAGCAGGCGGCCGAGCACGCCATGGCCGACGATCAGCTCGGGGTTGGCGACGGGGCCGGCGAGGGCGTGGCGCGCGGTGGCGGCCAGCGCCAGCAGCGCCGACCTCGGGCCCGCGGCTCGCTCGACGGGGCAGACGCGCGCGCCGGGCACGACCAGCCGCGAGGCCGCGCCGCCGAACAGGCCGCGCACCGGGCCGAAGCAGTTGGCGCCGGGCACGAAGACGCGCTCGCCGACGCGGCGGCCGGAGGCGGCGCCCGGCCTCGACGATCTCGCCCACCGATTCGTAGCCGGGGACCAGCGGGTAGCCCATGCCCGGGAAGGGCGGCATGCGGCCGGACCAGAGCAGCTTCTCGGTGCCGGTGGAGATGCCGCTCCAGCGGATCTCGACGACGACGTCCGACGGGCATCGGCTCGACGAGGGCGAGCGTCTCGAGCGTCAGCGCTCTCGGGCTGCTGCAGCACGACGGCCAGTCGGCGTCCATACCGGCCCTCCCTCCGGGTGCAGCGGCTCTCGTCCGTGGGGCGGAGGGCGTCAGCTCTTACTGATCGTCAGGTTATCATTGACATTTGCCGGTGTCAAGTATAGTCTGACACTTTGATTGTCATGCCGCCTTCGGCGGTCAGGACGCTGGTCAGGAGCGGCCGGCGCGTGCGGCCGGCTGCCGGACGCGGCGAAAGCCGGCCTCGCGGTCAGCATGGCGGCGATCTCGGCGCCGGCGACCGCGCGCGGCCGGCGCCCATCGCCAGCAGATAGAGGCCGAAATAGGCGTCGCCGGCGCGGTTCGGCCGGCTGCCGCCCGCCATCGGCTCGGACAGAAGCAGCGTCGCCGCCCGGGCGCAGCGCAGCCCGGACGCGGGCCAGGATGGCCGCCGCCGCCGCGTCGTCATGGTCGTGCAGCACGCGGACGAGCGAGATCACGTCGGCGCCGCTCGGGCAGCGGGTCGCGCAGGAAGTCGCCGGCGATGGCCTCGGCCCGCTCGGCGAGGCCGAGCGCCGCGAATCGCTCGCGCGCCCGCGCGGCGACCGCCGGCAGGTCGAAGAGCCGCAGCGCGAGGCGCCGGCGTGCACGCCCGGCCGCGGCGGCGACGAACGCGCCCTCGCCGCCGCCGACGTCCATCAGGCAGCGGTGGCTGCCGAGCGGATAGGCGGCGAGCGTCTCCTCGGCGACCAGCGCCTGGCTGGCCGCCATCAGCGCCGAGTAGGGGGCCGCCTCGTCGGGGCCGAGCTCGATGCGTGCGGGCGCCGCCGGCATAGCCCCAGAACCGCGCGAGCTGCGGTTTCGCCGACTTGCCGCGCAGCAGCGCGACGGGGTCGGCCAAGTCGGCGTAGAACATCGCGTGGTGGCGGATCATCTCGGGCAGCCCCGGCACGCCGCGCAGCGCCGCGCCGAGCGAGCCGAGGCCCCAGCGCCTCGCGCCGCCGCTCGACCAGGCCGAGCGCGGCGGCGGCGAGCAGCAGCCGCTCGAGCCGTTCGGGCGCGAGGCCGGTGCGCTCGGCGCAGGCGCGTCGAGCGGCTGCGGCCGTCGGCCAGCATGTCGAACAGCTCCAGCCGGACGCAGGCCGCGAGCGTCTGCGAGTAGACGAAGCCGGCGCACAGGTCGAACAGGCGCTGCGACATGGCGCCGCGCGACCGGCCGCGTCAGCGGGAAGGCGGCGGCGAAGGCGGTGGAAGCGCGGGTCGCCCAGCAGCCGGTCGCGCCAGCGGCGCCAGCGCTCGAGAAAGGCCGGCATGGTCGCTCAGGCGACCTCGGCGGCGGGCCGCCGCGGCGTCAGCCGGCGGGCCTGCAGGGCCGGACGAGTTCGCGCAGCGCGCCTTCGCCGGGGCAGGAGGGGATGGAGGCGCGCCGCCTCGGCCAGCAGCAGTCGAGCCGTGCCATGGCGCCGGCGACGCCCAGCGCCGCCGCGGCGTTCGGCCGGGCGTGCGCCGCGTCCTGGCCGGCCGGCTTGCCGAGCTCGTCCGGCGTCAGCAGCATGTCGCGCAGGTCGTCGGCCACCTGATAGGCCTCGCCCAGCCGCTCGCCGAGCGCCCGCCAGGGCCCGGGGTCGCCGCCCGCCGCCATGGCGCCCATGGTGGTCGCCGCGACGAAGAGCGCGCCGGTCTTGGCGCGGTGATAGCGGTCGAGCGGCACGTCCGGCTCGCTCTCCCAGCCCTGGCCGGCGCAGATGCCGGACGGCATGCCCGTCGCCGGCGCGAGCGCGCGGATCAGCGCGACCAGCCGCTGCGGCTGCGCCCGCGCCGGCGCGCGCCAGCGTCTCGAAGGCCAGCACGATCAGCGCGTCGCCGGCCAGCACGCGCGAGCGGCTCGCCGATAGAGCGACGTGCAGCGTCGCCTTGCCCCGGCGCAGCGCGGCGTCGTCGAAGCAGGGCAGGTCGTCATGCACCAGCGAGGCGCAGTGCATCAGCTCGAGCGCCGCCGCGGCCGCGTCGGCCAGCGCCGGCGCGTCGTCGCCGCAGGCCGACGCGACCGCGAGCGTCAGCTGCGGGCGCACTCGGGCGCCGCCCGGGAACAGCACGTGCTCGAGCGCGGCGGCGAGCCTTGGCGGCGCGCCCGGGCCGGCGGCGCGGGAGAGCGTCGACCTGAGCGCGCGGTCGACCCGCGTCGGAGCGTCCACTGGCGGCTTCCCCTTCCGATGTCCAACACGGTTGTCATATCCTGGTGTCAATCAAACTGGACAGATGCTAGCGTCCTTGTCAACGAGCGAAGCGGCAGGGACCAGTGTGGATGGGCGGCGAGAAGCTGCGGACCGGGACAAAGTCGTTGTCGTCGGCGCGGGCATGGGCGGGCTCGCGGCGGCGCTGCTGCTGGCGCATCGCGGGCTCGACGTGACGGTGGTGGAGGCGGCGGCGGGGCCGGGCGGCAAGATGCGCACCCGGCCCTCGCCCGCCGGGCCGATCGACATGGGGCCGACCGTCTTCACCATGCGCTCCTCTTCGAGGAGCTGTTCGACGAGGTCGGCGAGGAGCTCGCCGCCCACCTCGACCTGGAGCCGGGTCGACATCCTGGCGCGGCATCACTGGCCGGACGGCGCGCGGCTCGACCTGCCGGCGAGCGGCGCGACCAGGCACGGAGGCGATCGCCGACTTCGCCGGGGCCGAGGACGCGCGCGCCTTCGCGGCCTTCTGCGACCGGGCGCGGCTGCTCTTCGACGCCTTCGAGACGCCCTTCATGCGCGCCGAACGGCCGCGCCTGGCCGGGCTTGGTCCGCCGCCACCGCCGGCCGGCGCGCCGGCTATGGTCCGCGCCATGGCGCCGCTCTCGACGCTGTGGGGCGCGCTCGGCCGGCAGTTCCGCGACCCGCGCCTGCGGCAGCTCTTCGGGCGGTACGCGACCTATGTCGGCGGCTCGCCCTTGCTGACGCCGGCGACGCTGATGCTGGTCTGGCAGGCCGAGGCGGCGGGCGTCTGGACCGTCGGCGGCGGCATGAACCGGCTGGCCCGCGTCATGCAGCGGCTGGCCGAGGCGCGCGGCGCGCGCTTCCGCTTCGGCGCGCGCGTGGCCGAGATCGTGCGTCGAGGGCGGGCGCGCCGCGGGCGTGCGGCTGGCCGGCGGCGAGCGGCTCGCGGCCGACGCCGTGCTCTTCAACGGCGACCCGGCGGCGCTCGGCGCCGGGCTGCTGGGCAGGCCGCGCTCGGGCGGCGGCGCGCGCCGGTGAGCCGCGGGCGGCGCTCGCTTTCCGCCAATGTGTGGACCTTCGCCGCGCCCGCCGCGGGCTTTCCGCTGGTACGGCACACGGTGTTCTTCGGCGGCCCGAGCCGGGACGAGTTCGGCGCCATCTTCCGGCGCCGCCGCCACCCGGAGGAGCCGACCGTCTATGTCTGCGCGCAGGACCGGCCGGGGCGCGACGCCGCGCTGCGCCCGGTGGCCGAGCGCCTGCTGGTGCTGACCAACGCGCCGGCCGATGGCGACCGCGGCCAGCCCAGTGATGAGGAGATCGAGAGATGCACGACGCGCGCCTTCCGCCGGCTGAGGACCGCGGGCCTGGAGGTGACGCCGCCCCCGGACCGGGCGGCGCTGACGACGCCGGCGGATTTCGACCGGGCGTTTCCGGGCTCGGGCGGGGCGATCTACGGCCGGGCGCCGCACGGGGCGCTCGGCACCTTCGCCCGGCCGGTGGCGACCAGCCCGTTGCCGGGGCTGTATCTGGCGGGGGGCGGGGTGCATCCGGGGCCGGGGATCCCGATGGCGACGCTGTCGGGCCGGTTCGCGGCGGCGGCGATTCTGCGGGATCTGACCAGCATCCGCGCTTCGACCGCGCGGTCCCGGCCGGCGGCTATGCCTGGTGGTATGTCGACGCGCTCTCGGACGACGGCCGGCACGGGCTGACGATCATCGCCTTTCTCGGCTCGGCCTTCTCGTCCTGGTATCACTGGGCCGGACGGCGCGAGCCGCTGAATCATGCCGTGCTGAACGTGGCGCTCTACGGGGCGCCCGCGCGCTGGGCGATGACCGAGCGGGGTCGCGGCGCGGTGGCGCGCGGCGCCGACCACCTGGCGATCGGGCCGAGCGCGCTGGCCTGGGACGGCGCCGGGCTGACGATCGATATCAACGAGACGACGGTGCCGCATCTTTCGCCGCTGCGCGGCCGGGTGCGGGTGATGCCGGAGGCCTGGACGCAGGTGTCGTACCGGCTGGACGGCGCGCCGGCGGCCGACGGGCGCGGCCTGGCCGAAAGCGAGGCCCACGCAAACGTGACGCAGATGCATAGACTCGCGCATCGCGAGCGTGCCGAGCGGCGGCCATCTCTGGCGGCCTTTCGCGCCGGCGGCGCGGATCGAGGCGGCATTCGAGCGGCCGGGCCTGCGCTGGTCGGGGCGGGGCTATTTCGATGGCAATTTCGGGCCGCGGCCGCTCGAGGCCGATTTCCGGTGCTGGACCTGGCAGCGGGCGAGCCTGGCCGATGGCGCCGCGGTCTTCTTCGACACCGAGACGCGTGACGGCGGCGCGGGCGCGCTGGCGCTGCGCTTCCGGCGCGACGGCGGCGCCGAGGCGGTCGAGCCTCTGCCCCGCTCGGCGCTGCCCCGGACGCTGTGGGGCATCCACCGCGCGGCCCGGGGCGACGCCGGAACGCGCGCGCAGGTGCGGCGCGAGGATGGAGGATGCGCCGTTCTATGCCCGCTCGGCGCTGCGCGCCCGCCTCTGGGGCGAGGCGGCCGAGGGCGTGCACGAGATTCTGGACTGCGACCGGCTGGACAGCTGGTGGTGCCGGCTGATGCTGCCCTTCCGGATGCCAAGGCGGGCGGGAGTGTCGGCGCGCTGAGCAGGCGTGCGGAGAGCGGCGGTGGGTGCAAGCATCCACCCTGCGGGCACCCTACGAGCCTCGACCCTCGGCGCTGTCGGCTGATGCTGCCTTGGCCTCGCGTTCGAGGCGGAGGCGTTTGAGGATGCGGAGCTCGCGCCAGGCGAGGAGCATCAAGACAGCGACGGGCAGCGCCTCGCCGATCAGCGGCAGCCAGGGACGGATGGCCTGCACCCGCTATTCCGCCGGGATGCGGTGCGCCCCGGGGTTGCGGCGCCAGACGGAGATGTTCAGCGCGGCGGCGATCGTCACCCAGACGAGGTAGGGCAGCATGGCGAAGCCCGCCCAGGCGTCGATCGACATGAAGCTGCCGACCATGGCGGCGACCGAGATCCAGAGCAGCACCACCACGGGCACGGCCGCGTCGGGCCGGCGCAGGCCGAAGAAGATCGGCGTCCAGAGCACGTTGAGCGCGATCTGGCAGGCCCAGAGGCCGAGCGGCAGCGCCGCCTCGCCCATCGGCGCGCGCAGGCCCACGCGCCAGCCGGCCCAGGCGATCAGGATGTAAAGCGTGGTCCAAACGATCGGAAAGACCCAGTCGGGCGGCGTCCAGCTGGGCAGGTCGAGCCGGCGGTACCAGTCGCCCGGCGGGAAGACCGAGCCGGAGACCGCCGCCGCGGCGCAGGCGATGACGAAGGGAATGAGCGACAGCCAGCTCTGGTCCATGGGGCCTTCTCCTCAGGCTTCGGACATAGAACTCCGCCGCATCCTGTCACGTTTCTCGAGCTCGGTGAAAAGATCGATCAGCCACTCGGCCTGCTCGCGCGGTCGGCGTCGGGGCTCAGGGCGGGCGGCGGCCTCGACGAGGAAGGCGCATTCCGGCAGGGGCGCCGCGTCGGCGCGGCCGGCCGGCAGGGCGGCCCGGCCGAGCGCCAGGGCGGCGAGGGCCGCCTTGGTGCGGGCCGAGGTGCTGGCGCGGCGGCGTGACGCTGTCATGGCCGGCGCGGGCGATCTCGTCGCCGATCGCGGCGTAGATGAGGCTGGCGGCGAAGATGGCGGGCCGGCAGGCGAGCGGCAGGCGGGCGATGCCGGGGTCGGCGCGGGCGTAGAGCCGGCCGGCCTCGGCCAGGAGGCTCGCGGTCAGGGAGGCGAGAGCCGGGGTGGGGCGCGGGTCTGCGAGAAGCCGGTCGGGGTCGACGCCCGCCGCGGCCAGCCAGTCGAGCGGCAGGTAGATGCGCCCGGCGCGGGCGTCCTCGCCGATGTCGCGGGCGATGTTGGTCAGCTGCATGGCGATGCCGAGATCGGTCGCCCGGGCGAGCTGGGCGGCCGAGCGCGCGCCCATCAGCACGGCCATCATGGCGCCGACGCTGCCGGCGACGCGGGCCGCGTAGCCGCGCAGCTCGGCAAGCGTGGCATAGCGGCGGCCCGGCGGCGTCCCAGGCCAGGCCCTCGAGCAGCGCCTCGGGCAGCGCGCGGGGCAGCGCGTGGCGCTCGACCACCCAGGCGAGCGCGCGGTCGGCGGCGCGGCTTTCGGGGCGGCCGGCATAGATGCGCTCGAGGCGGCGGCGCAGGCCGGCGACGGCGAGCGCGCGGGCTCCATGTGCTTGCTCGCTGCTCTCGGCGTGGGGCCTGGCGGCGCCCCCTCCCCCACCCTCCCCCACGAGGAGGGAGGGGGTGGCGGCGGGCCCGGCGGCGTCGTGGGCCTCCAGGTCGACGGCGTCGTCGGCGAGGCGGCAGAAGGCGTAGAGCGCGAGGGCCGGGTCGCGGACGGCGGCGGGCAGCAGGCGCGAGGCGGCGTGGAAGGAATAGGAGCCGGTGCGGATCGCCGCGGCGCAGGCGGCGAGCTCGGCGCGCGGGATCTCAGGCGAGGGCGGGAACATCGACGACCTTGTCGAGGATGGCGGCCGAGGAGAGGACGCCGGGCAGGCCCGGCGCCGGGATGCGTGCCGGCGCCGACGATGTAGAGGCCGGCGACCTCCTCCGAGCGGTTGTGCGGGCGGAACCAGGCGCTCTGCGTCAGGCGCGGCTCGATGGAGAAGCCTGCGCCGAGCGGCGAGAGGTAGCGGTCGCGGAAATCCGGCGGGCGTCATCAGCGTGGCTGGTCTCGATCGTTTGCGGCGAAGCCCGGCAGCGTGGCCTCGAGACGGGCGGCGATGGCGCGGCGATAGGGCGCGGGGTCGGACCAGTCGGCGCCGTGGCCGAGATGCGGCACGGGCGACAGCACGTAGAAGGCGTCGCAGCCCGGGCGGCGCCGCCGTCGGGTCGGTGACCGAGGGGCGGTGCAGATAGAGGCTCATGTCGGGGGCGAGGCGGCCGGCGAAGATGTCGTCGATCAGGCCCTCGATAGCGCGGCCCCATCAGGATGGTGTGGTGGCCGACATCTGGCCAGCGCCCGGCGCGTGCCGCGCGTGCCGAAATGCCAGACGAAGAGCGACATGGAAGTCTTGCAGCCGGTCGAGGCGCCGGTCGGTCCAGCGGCGGCGCGGCGCGCGGCGGAGCAGATGGCGGTAGGTGTGCACCGGCGTCGGCGTTCGAGACGACGATGTCGGCGGGCAGCGTCTCGCCCGTCGGCGAGACGTACGCCGGCGGCGCGGCCGTCGCGGACCAGGATCTCGTCGGCCTGCGTGCCGAGGCGGAGCGTGCCGCCGGTGCGCCGCACGAGGCGGGCCAAGCCCTCGGCCAGCGCCGCGGCGCCGCCGATGGCGGCGTGCACGCCCCATTTGCGCTCGAGATAGCGCGATCAGGCTGTAGACGGCGGTGACGCGGAACGGGTTGCCGCCGATGAAGAGCGGGTGGAAGCTGAGCGCGGCGCGCAGGCGCGGGTCGCGGATGCGCGCCGCGACATGGGCGTGGACCGAGCGGTCGGCGCGGATGCGGGCGAGACCCGGCAGGGCGCGGAGCATGTCGCGCAGGCTGCCGAAGGGCTCGGCGCCGAGCTCCTCGAAGCCGGTGCGGAAGATGGCCTCGGCCTCGGCCATGAAGCGGTCGTAGCCGGCGAGGTCGCCGGGGGCGAGGCGGCCGACTTCGCGGCGCGCGGCCTCGGTGTCGGCGAAGGCGCGGAAGCGGGCGCCGTCGTCGAAGCGGATCTCGTAGAAGGGATCGAGGGGCACCAGCGCGACGTCGTCGGCCATGCGGCGGCCGGCCAGCGTCCAGAGCTCTTCGAACAGGTGCGGGGCGGTGACGATGGTGGGGCCGAGATCGAAGCGCTAGCCGTCTTGGCGCAGCGCCGTCGCCCGGCCGCCGGGCGCGTCGAGCCGGTCGATCAGCGTGACGTGGCAGCCCCGCGCCGCCGAGGCGGACCGCCGCGGCGAGCCCGCCGAAGCCGGCGCCGATCACCACGGCGCGCGGCCGCGGGTCGGGCCGCGGACCGGGCCGCGGGTCGGGGAAGGCAGCGTCGTCGCGGGGGCTCATCGGGTCGTCGAGAGTGTCAACATGAATTGACGGTAGCACTGTCCAAATGACTTGCCAACGACCTTCCGCCCCTCGATGGTTGCGGGGCGGCCCGTCAAGCGGTCAGAGTGCGTTGGGGCGAGCGGGCGAGGGTCAATGTTTCCGTTCACGGCGATCGTCGGGCAGGACGAGATGAAGCGCGCGCTGCGCATCGCGGCGGTCGACCCGTCGGTCGGCGGCGTGCTGGTCTTTGGCGACCGGGGCACCGGCAAGTCCACGGCGGTGCGCGCGCTGGCGGCGCTGCTGCCGCCGATCGCGTCGCGCGAGGGCTGCGCCTACAACTGCCCGCCGGACCGGCCGGCGCCGATCTGCCGGGTCTGCGCCGGCGGTGCGCCGGTGGTGGAGGTGCCGGCGCCGGTCGTCGACCTGCCGCTCGGCGCGACCGAGGACCGGGTCGTCGGCGCGCTCGATCTGGAGCGGGCGCTGGCGAGCGGCGAGAAGCGGTTCGAGCCGGGGCTGCTGGCCCGCGCCCATCGCGGGTTCCTCTATATCGACGAGGTCAACCTGCTGGAGGACCATCTGGTCGACCTGCTGCTCGACGTCGCCGCCTCGGGCGAGAACGTCGTGGAGCGCGAGGGCCTGAGCGTGCGCCATCCGGCGCGCTTCGTGCTGGTCGGGTCGGGCAATCCGGAGGAGGGCGAGCTGCGGCCGCAGCTGCTCGACCGCTTCGGGCTGTCGGTCGAGGTGGGCTCGCCGCGCGAGATCGCCGACCGGGTCGAGGTGGTGCGCCGGCGGGACGCCTATGACCGCGACCCGGTGCGGTTCGCCAAGCGCTGGGCCAGGCCCGAGGCGGCCGAGCGGCGGGCGATCGTCGCGGCCCGCAAGCGGCTGGGCCGGGTGACGACGCCCGACGCGGTGCTGGAGGCGGCGGCGCGGCTGTGCGCGGCGCTGGGCGCCGACGGGCTGCGGGGCGAGCTGACGCTGATCCGGGCGGCGCGGGCGCTGGCCGCGCTGGAGGGACGCAGGGCGGCGGCGGTCGGCGGACGTGATGCTGGTCGCGCCCTCG
Source organism: uncultured Alphaproteobacteria bacterium (assembly GCA_963822985.1). GTDB lineage: Bacteria > Pseudomonadota > Alphaproteobacteria > Rhodobacterales > Rhodobacteraceae > Thermohalobaculum. The sequence goes on from CAWGJU010000015.1 coordinate 219,258, forward strand.
GCGCTGCGCCACCGGCTGCGCCGCGATCCGCTGGACGAGACCGGCTCGACGGCGCGGATCGAGCGCGCGGTCGCCGAGGTGCTGGGGTGAGCGAGGCTCCGGGAGCGGAGCGAGCGCTGGCGCGAGGCCGCCCTGGCGGCTGCGGCGCTGGCGGTCGACCCAGGCGGCTTGGGTGGCGTCGTGCTGCGGGCGCGGGCGGGGCCGGTGCGCGACGGCTGGCTGGCTCTGTTGCGGCGCTTGGCGGGGCAGGGCGTGCCGCTGCGCCGCCTGCCGCCCGGCATCGCCGACGACCGGCTGCTGGGCGGGCTGGACCTGGCGGCGACGCTGCGGGCCGGCCGCCCGGTCACGCGCCGCGGGGCTGCTGGCCGAGGCCGAGGGGGCAATCCTGGTGCTGCCCTCGGCCGAGCGGACGCCGGCGGCGCTGGCCGGGCGGCTGGCGCTGGCGCTGGACGGCGGGCGCGGGCGCTTCGGCCTGGTGGCGCTGGACGAGGGCGCCGAGCCGGACGAGCGCGTGCCGGCGGCGCTGGGCGACCGGCTGGCCTTGCACCTCGACCTCGAAGGGCTTGCGGCGGGCGACCTCGACTTGGCGGCGGAGCGGCCGGTCGCGGAAGTCCTGATCGCGGGCGCCTCGATTGCGGAGGCCTCGATTGCAGGAGCGCGAGCGCGCCTTGGCGATGTCGTCACGGACGATGGCGCCGCGGCGGCGCTGACCGAGGCGGCGACCATGCTTGGCATCGACTCGCTGCGCGCGCCCTTGCTGGCGTTGCGGGCGGCGCGCGTGCTCGCGGCGCTGGCGGGCCGCGCCCGCGCCGTGGAGGAGGATGTGGCGCAGGCCGCCCGGCTGGTTCTCGGTCCCCGGGCGACGCGGTTTCCGGCCGCGCCCGAGAGCGATGTGCCGGCCGAGGCGCCGGCGCCGGAGGACGGACGCGAGGCCGGCGAGGCGCAGGAGCGGCGGCAGGGGACGCTGGAGGATCGGGTGCTCGACGCGGTCAAGGCGGCGCTGCCCGAGACGCTGTTCGCGGCGGGCGGGGTGCGGCGCCGGGGCGCCGGCGAGGCGGGGTCCGGCGCGCGCAGCCTGGCGCGGCGCGGCCGCCCGGCGCCAAGCCGGCGGGGCAGGCCCGAGGGCGGGCGGCTGGACCTGATCGCGACCTTGCGGGCGGCGGCGCCCTGGCAGCCGCTGCGCACGGCGCCCGCGCAGCGACCCCAAGCCGGGGCGGCGGCCCACGGGGCGGCCGGCCGAGCGGAGCCGCAAATCGCCGGGCGCGATGCCGACCCGGGCGCGGGGCCCGCGCCGCGGCGCGTCGTCGTGCTGCCCGAGGATTTCCGCATCCGCCGCTTTGTCCGGCCGGCCGAGAGCGTGCTGATCTTTGTCGTCGACGCCTCGGGCTCGGCGGCCGCGGCGCGGCTGGCCGAGGCCAAGGGCGCCGTCGAGCTGATGCTGGGCCGGGCCTATGCGCGGCGCGAGAAGGTGGCGCTGATCGCCTTTCGCGGCGCGGCGGCCGAGCTGTTGCTGCCGCCGACGCGCTCGCTGGTGCAGGCGCGGCGGCGGCTCGCCGTGCTGCCCGGCGGCGGCGGCACGCCGCTGGCGGCGGGGCTGGCGGCGGCCGCGGCGCTGGCGGCGCAGATCAGGCGGCGCGGCGCCACGCCCTATCTCGCGCTGCTGACGGACGGGCGCGGCAATGTCGCGCTGGACGGCACGCCCGGCCGGGCGCAGGCGGCCGAGGATGCCGCGGCGCTGGCCCGGCGGTTGGCCGCCGACGGCGTCGGCGCGGTGGTGATCGACACGGCCAACCGGCCGCAGGCCGCGGCGGCGGCGCTGGCCGCGCGAGATGGCGGCGCGCTATCTGCCGCTGCCGCGCGCCGACGCGGCGGCGATGGGCCGGATGATCGGCGCGGGCGCTGGCCGGGGCCGCCCCCGGAACGGCCGCGTGACGGAGCACCCAGACTGGCGGCGCGAGGGGCGCGACTGGCCCAATCGCGAGGCCAGCCGCTTTGCCCGGATCGGCGCGACGGCCTGGCACTATCAGCGCATGTGTGAGCGAGATCGCGGCGCCCCGGTGGCGCTGCTGCTGCACGGCGCCGGCGCCTCGACGCACAGCTGGCGCGACCTGATGCCGGCGCTGGCGCCGGCGTTCGACGTGGTCGCGCCCGACCTGCCGGGGCATGGGTTCACGCGGGCGCCGGGGGCGCACAGCCTGCCGGCGATGGCGGCGCGACTGGGCGAGCTGGTGCGGGCGCTGGAGATCCGCCCGGCGCTGGTCGTCGCGCATTCGGCCGGGGCGGCGATCGGCCTGCGCATGACGCTGGACGGCACGATCGCGCCGGCGGCGATCGTCGGCATCAACGCGGCGCTGCGGCCCTTTGGCGGCGTTGCCGGGGCGGTCTTCCCGACGCTGGCAAAGCTGCTGGCGCTGAACCCGCTGACGCCCTGGGCCTTCGCGCATCTGTCGCGCTGGGGCGACACGCGGCGGCTGATCGAGACGACAGGCTCGCGCATCGACGAGCGGGGCATCGCGCTCTATGCGCGGCTGCTGGCGCGGCCGGACCATGTGGCGGGCGCGCTGTCGATGATGGCGAGCTGGGACCTGGCGCCGCTGCTCGCCGACCTGCCGCGGCTGGCCGTGCCGCTGCACCTGGTCGTCAGCCCGGATGACGGCTCGGTGTCGCCCGGCGAGGCACGGCAGCTCGCGGCGCGGCATGGCTTCATCCGGCTGCACGAGATGGCGGGCGGCCACATCGTGCACGAGGCGCGGCCCGCCGTGATGGCCACGCTGATCCTGCGGATCGCGGCGGAAGAGGGGGTTCTGCCATCCGCCGCCGACATAGCCTCGTCGGGCTCGACAGGGGGCTGAAGAAGCGCGCGCGGCCGACGATCCTTCAGGATCGCTGACGCGCCGGGCGCCGGCGCTGGCGCACGCGAAGATGGCCGCCCTCGGCTTTCTCGAGGTCGAAGGCGCCGGCCTTGCGAACGACGTCGGACAGCTTGCCCTGGCCGAAACTGCGCGGGTCGAAATCGGGCGCGATGTTCTGCAGCCGGTTGCCGAGCGCCGAGAGGGTGACCCAGCCTTCGTCGTCCTCGAGGTCGGCCATCGCGCGCAGGATGAGCGGGGTCGCCTTGGAGGGCGGCTCCTTCTCCGGCTCCTCGGCCGGCTGAGCCTCGGCCTTCTGCCCCGCGGCGGCCGCCGGAACGGCTCCTGCGGCGTCCGGCGCCGACGGGGCGGCCGCCGCGGCCGTGCTCTCGGCCGGGCCGAGATTGTCGAAGTAGATGAACCGGTTGCAGGCGTTGCGGAAGGCCGGCGGCGTCTTGCGCTCGCCAAAGCCGATCACCGTCTTGCCGCTCTCGCGGAGCCGCTGGGCGAGGCGGGTGAAGTCGCTGTCCGAGCTGACCAGGCAGAAGGTGTCGACCGCGCCCGTGTGCATGAGGTCCATGGCATCGATGACCAGCGCAATGTCCGACGTGTTCTTGCCGGTGACATAGGGAAACTGCTGCTGCGGCAGGATGGCCAGCTCCTGCAGGCGCCTGACCCAGCCACCCAGCCGCGAACTGGTCACGTCGCCGTAGAGGCGCCGGACATTGGCCTCGCCATGCTTGGCGACCTCCTCGAAGACGGCCCCGGCATGCGCCGCGCTGGCGTTGTCAGCGTCGATCAGGACGGCGACGCGCCGCGTTCCGCTCTCCATTGGCGCGTTCTCCGCTCGAAAGGCTCGGCGGACCTTACATGGGCAGGCGGGAGAGCGAAACCGCGGGCTGACGAGAGCGGTTCGATGACAAAGAAATATTGTTGCGCCGAATCTTGGTCGAGCCTTCTTGCCAATCGCGAAGCTGCGGCCATAGTGTACTTCGCTGCAGTGCACCATGCGCCTGAGAGCGCGAGCGAACTGGCCCGGGACGTGGCCGGAATGCCGGGGAAAAGAATGGAAATCCGCAAAGTGGGCGTCATCGGCGCCGGGCAGATGGGTGTCGGCATCGCGCAGGTCTTTGCGCAGTCGGGCTACGAGGTTTGGCTGAACGACGTGGATGCGCGCCGGCTGGACTCGGCCCGCGAGTCGATCGGGCAGGCGATCGACCGGCTGGTCGAGAAGGACCGCGTCACCGCGGCGGAGGCCCAAGCGGCGATGGAGCGGCTGAGGCTCGAGCCCGAGATCGCGCGATTGGGGCAGAGCGACCTGATCGTCGAATCGGCGGTCGAGAAGGAGGCGGTGAAGGTGCAGATCTTCGCCGATCTGGCGGCGACTCTCGCGCCGCACACGATCCTGACCACCAACACCTCGTCGATCTCGATCACGCGGCTGGCGTCGACCACCGACAGGCCCGAGCGGTTCATGGGGCTGCACTTTATGAACCCCGTGCCGGTGATGAATCTGGTCGAGCTGATCCGCGGCATCGCGACCGACGATGAGACGTTCAACACCATGAAGGGCGTGGTGGCGTCACTGGGCAAGACGGTGGCCGTGGCCGAGGACTTTCCGGCCTTCATCGTCAACCGCATCCTGCTGCCGATGATCAACGAGGCGGTCTACACGCTCTACGAGGGCGTCGGCACGGTCGAGTCGATCGACACGGCGATGAAGCTCGGCACGCGGCACCCGATGGGGCCGCTCGAGCTTGCCGACTTCATCGGGCTCGACACCTGCCTCGCCATCATGAACGTGCTGCATGACGGCCTGGCCGACACCAAATACCGGCCGTGCCCGCTGCTCGTGAAATACGTCGAAGCGGGGTGGCTCGGCCGGAAGGCCGGGCGCGGCTTCTACGATTATCGCGGCGACGTGCCGGTGCCGACGCGCTGAGTGCCTCGGCTGCCCGCGCGGGCGAGCGGGGGTGCCCCCCCGTCCCGCTGTGCCCCGTCCCGCTGTGCCCCGTCCCGCTGTGCCGCGGCCCCGGCGAGCGGCAGCCAAACCGTGAAGCTCGAGCCCTTGCCGAGCTCGCTCTCGATCTCGAGCCTGCCGCGGTGACGGTTGACGATGTGCTTGACGATGGCGAGGCCGAGGCCCGTGCCGCCCTTCTCGCGCGAGCGCTTTACCGAGACGCGGTAGAACCGCTCGGTCAGGCGCGGGATGTGCTGGCGGGCGATGCCGGGGCCGGTGTCGCGCACGGCGATGCCTACCAGCCCGGCCGCGTCGGCCTGCGGCAGCACGGCCGCCACGCTGACCTCGGTGCCCGGACCGCCATATTTGATCGCGTTGTCGATCAGGTTGCGGAACAGCTGCGACAGCTCGTTGCGCTCGCCGCGCACCAGCGGCCGGCCCTCGGGCGGAACATAGTCGAGGCGCACGCCGGCCGCCTCGGCGCTGGCGCGCAGCGCGTCGACGACCTCGCCGATCACGCCCGCCAGATCCTGCGGCTCGCGCGGCGTCACGCGCTCGTTCAGCTCGATCCGGTTGAGCGACAGGAGGTCCTCGACGAGCCGCGTCATGCGCTGGGTCTGGGCGGCGAGCATGCCGAGGAAGCGTTCGGTCGCCGCGGGGTCCTCGCGGGCATGGCCGAGCAGCGTCTCGATGATGGCGGAGACGGCGGCGAGCGGCGTCTTCAGCTCGTGGCTGGCGTTGGCGACGAAGTCGCGGTGGAGCTCGCCGGCCCGGCGCGCCGCGGTCTGGTCCTCGATGGCGACGACGACCTCGCCCCCGCCGCTTTCGACCGGCCGGATATGCGCGCGCAGATGCGCCTCGCCGCTGCGCGCCAGCCGGAACTCGATCGTGCCGGGCGTCCGGTCCGCGAGCGCCGCCTCGATCCCGTCGAGCAGCCGCCGCGCGCGGATCGTCGCGACGGCGAGCCCGCCGGTGGCCGGAAGCCCGAAGAGCTCGGCGGCATGGCGGTTTGCGAAGCTGATCGCGCCCTCCGCCGAGACGACCATCAGGCCGACGGGCAGCGCGTCGAGCAGGCGCGGCGCCTCGGCCCCGTCGACCGCCGTCGCCGGCCGGGAGGTGGCGATGGCGTTCGCCGGCCGGATCCGGGGCTGGTCGGCGCGCGGCAGGAAAGAGGTGGCGAGCGACGCCGCGGCCGCGCCCAGGGCGGCCGCCGCCAGCGTGCCGAGCGCGTCGCCGGTCGCGACCAGCGCGACCGCCCCTGCCAGGGTTGCCGCCAAGGCGGGGAGAAGTGCGGCAATCAAGCGCTGAGGACCCATCAGTCGGTCGAAAAGGCCAATCGTGCCGCAAACTAGCACAGCTCGACTCGTGCAACGTACTGGAAAGGCGTTCATCCCACCGTCATATGGTGGAAGGCTGGCTGGGGCAGGGCGATGGCTGGATGATCCGTTACACGCTGAAATGCCCGTCGGGCCATGTGTTCGAGTTCGTGGTTCCGCGACTCGGCGTCGTTCGACGCGCTGGCCGGCGAGGGGCACGTTGCCTGTGCGCTCTGCGGGGCCAGAACGGTCGAGAAGGCGCTGATGGCGCCTGCCGTGCGGGGCGAGGAGCGTCGCGGCGCGCGGCGTGCTGCGACTGCTGCGACTGCCGAGGCCGCGCCGCCGGCGAAGCTGGCCGAGCCAGGCTCGCCGGCCGAGCGCGCTCTGGCCGAATTGCGGCGCCATCTGAGCGAGACCTCCGACTATGTCGGCAAGACGTTCGCCGACGAGGCGCGGCGCATCCATCTGGGCGAGGCGGATGCGCGGTCGATCTGGGGAGAGGCGAGCGCCGAGGAGGCGAAGTCGCTCGAGGAGGAGGGCATTCCAGTCGCGCCGCTGCCCTGGCTCTCGCGCCGGGATGACTGAGCCAGGACTGAGCCGCGGACTGAGGCGGGGACTGACGCGGGCCGCCGACGGCCCGCGGGGTTGTCGGTCGAGGCTCAGTTGTCGAAGCCGACTTCCTCGACCAGCCTGAGCGCGGCTGCGCGGTTGGCGGCGATGTCGGTCAGGGGCAGCGCGTCAGGCTCCATCGCGCCCCAGCTCTTCACGAGATCGGAGGGATCGACCGAGGCCAGCACCGGGTATTCCGAGTTGATCTCGGCATAGATCTCCTGGCCCTCGGGCGAGGCGAGGAACTCCATCAGCTCGACCGCCGCGGTGCGGTGCGGCGCCGCCTTGGTCATCGCCATGCCGGAGATGTTCATGTGCGTGCCGCCGTTCTCGAATTGCGGGAAGACGACGTTGACGCTCTCGGCCCACTCCTTTTGTTCGGGGTCGCCGAGCATCGCCGCCATGTAATAGTTGTTGCCGAGCGAGATGTCGCATTCGCCGGCCCAGATGGCCTTGACCTGCGCCCGGTCGTTGCCCTGCGGCTTGCGCGCCAGGTTCGCCTTCAGGGCCTTGAGCCAGTCGCGCGTGTAGTCCTCGCCATGATGGGCGATCATCGCGCCGATCAGGCCCAGCGTGTAGGAATGCGCGCCCGGGCGGGTGCAGATGCGGCCCTTCCACTTGTCGTTGGCGAGATCCTCGTAGGTGGTGATCTCGGACGGATCGACACGCTCCTTCGAGGCGTAGATCAGGCGGGCGCGCGCCGTCACGCCGAACCAGTGGTTCTGGTCGTCGCGCATCTCGGCCGGGATGTGGTCCAGCAGGGCCGCCGAACTCGACGGGCTGTGTCAGGCCGGCATCCTTGAGTTCCGTCAGCCGCGAGATGTCGACGGTGAAGACGAGGTCGGCGGGGCTGCGCTTGCCCTCGGCCTTCAGGCGCTCGAGCATGCCTTCCTCGAGGAAGACGGTGTTGACCGTGTGCCCGGACTGCTCCTCGAAGGCATCGATGAGGGGCTTGATCAGCTCGGGTTGCCGATAGGAGTAGACGTTGACTTCCGCGGCGTTCGCCGCGGTGACGACTTCCGCGGCGTTCGCCGCGGTGACTGTCGCCGCGACGATGGCGGCAAGGCTGAGCGCACGGTTCACGGTACCTCCTCCCGGGGTTTCTGGGTGCACCGCCGTGAGTACCTGAGTAAAACGCATTGTCAATCCTGATCGAGATTGTCGGGATTGGTCACCCCGCCGCCGCCGCCGCCGCGGCGGCCGCAGCCGACGAAGCCGATGCTGCTGCTGGAGCCGCGGCGGCCAGGCTCGCCGCGGCGCCGAGCGAGAGCGGCCAGCGCAGCGTCGGCCACCAGAGCGGCGCACCCCCGGCGCGGGTGAGCGACAGGTCGGCCAGAAGCAGGCCGAGAAAGCCGATCCCCAGCATCAGCAGCGCCAGCGGAGACGGCAGCGCGGCGGCACCCCAGGCATAGAGCGCGGGGACGACCGAGGCGCCGAGCAGCCGCCAGCTCGGGCCATCGGCCAGGCCGGCGGCGGCCAGCCCCCAGCGGCAGCCGCCCATGAACGAGAGAATGATCGCGCCATAGCCGGCGAGCAGGCGGACGGCCAGCGCCTTCAGCGAAACGTCCGGCAGCCAGGCGAGAAGGGCGAGCGCAAAGAACGGGACGAGCCCCGCGAGCCCGAGCCAGCGCGCCGCCGCGGGAACGCCGGGCATCCATCGCTCGGTCCGGTCGCTCATCTGGCTCTCTCCTTCGTTGCTCGCGCCTTCCAGAGTAGGGCAGGGCCGCGAAGAGACGAGGGCGCAGGGTGCCAAAGCGGGGCAGCCGGTTGACGAAGTCCCCTTGGTCCCCTTATCCGGTCGCGCGCCAGAACCGGAGGATCGATGGGCTGCCGCATCATTCAGAGCCTGTCGGAGGTCTCGGGCGAGTACGACGCCGTCCTCTGCGACCTTTGGGGCTGCTATCACGACGGCATCACCCCGTATCGGGCGGCCGTCGACGCCTGCCGCGGCTTTCGCGCTTCCGGTGGCCTGGTCGTCCTTTTGACCAACGCCCCCCGGCCCGCCGCCTCGGTCCGGAAATTCCTCGACCACATTGGCGCTCCCAGCGACAGCTATGACGAGATCGTCTCCTCGGGCGGCGCCTGCCAGGCGGCGCTGCAGAGCGGGGCCTTCGGGCACCGGATCCAGTATGTCGGGCCGGAGCGCGACCTGCACATGCTGACCGACATCGGCCTCGAGCCGGCAAGCGCTGGAGAGGCCGAGGGGGTGCTCGTCGCCGGGCTGCGCGACGACAGCGTCGAGACGCCGGCGGACTATGCCGACGAGATCGCCGGCTGGGCGGCGCGCGGCCTGCCGATGCTGTGCGCAAACCCGGACATCATCGTCGACAGGGGCGAGGAGCGGCTCTGGTGCGCCGGCGCCATCGCGCGCGACTACGAGGCGGCCGGCGGCCGCGTGGTCTGGTACGGCAAGCCGCATCAGCCGATCTACGGGCGCTGCTTCGAGGTGCTGGAGCGGCTGGCCGGGCGGCCGGTGCCGCGGGGCCGGGTCCTCGCCATCGGCGACGGCATCGCCACGGACGTCGCTGGCGGCATCAGGGCCGGGCTCGACGTCTGCTTCGTCACCGGCGGACTCGCGGCGGGCGAACTCGGCGCCGATCCCGAGCACCCGGAGCAGGATCGGCTGGAGGCGTTCCTGTCCGAGCACGATCTCGGCCCGCGCTATGCCATAGGCCGGCTGCGCTGAGCCTGGGGGCCAGGGCGCCAGGGGGCGACGCCGCAGTTCGCAAGGACGCTGGAGACGACCGGCTTCGGCCAGTGCCTGTTCGCCGGACCGCATCGCCGGCGCATGTGACTCGAGGGGCTTGACGAAGTCGGCCTGACGCTCGATTGCGCTTCTGCCATCGACAGCTTCGGGGCGCGCCACTCCGGCGCCGCGCCCCGGATCTTCCTGAACGAAAGGTCCGCATGAGGCCACCGACCTGGAAAGAGCTCGTCTCGCGCCCCGAGCCGCTGCTGCTGCCCTGCGCGCACGACGCGCTCTCGGCGCGGCTGATCGAGCAGGCGGGCTTCGCCGCCTATTCGATCGGCGGCTTTCCGCTGGTCGGGTCGCGCTACGGGCTGCCCGATGTCGGTCTGGTCGGCCTCGGCGAGATGGCGGCCGGCATGCGCGACATCGTCGCCGCCTCGTCGCTGCCGGTGCTGGTCGACGCCGACGACGGCTATGGCGACACAAAGAACGTGGCCCGCACGCTGCGGACCTATGAGGAGATGGGCGTCTCGGCGATCTTCTTCGAGGACCAGGTGGCGCCCAAGCGCTGCGGGCACATGGCCGGCAAGGACGTGGTGCCCGCGGCGGTGATGGCGGAGAAGATCGCGATCGCGGCGCGCGCCCGGCGCGACCCTGACACGTTCATCCTGGCCCGGACGGACGCGCGCGCCGTGCACGGGCTCGACGAGGCGCTGCGGCGCGGCGAGAAGTACCTCGAGGCCGGCGCCGACGGCCTGTTCATCGAGGCGCCCGAGAGCGCCGACGAGCTCGAGCGGATCGGCCGCCATTTCGGGGGCGTGCCCCAGCTCGCCAACATGCTCGAGGGCGGGCGCACGCCGCTGCTGCCGCCTGGCGAGCTGCACGCGATGGGCTTCTCGATGGTCGCCTATCCGACGACGCTGCTTTTTCGCGTGGCGCTGACCATGCAAAAGGCACTCGGCGACCTCGCGGCGGGGCGGCTCTCGCTGGAGGGCGAGGGGGTCGATTTCGAGGCTTTCAAGGCGATCGTCGGCTATGGCGACTGGGCGGCGTGGGAAACGCCGCGCCCGCCGCGGCAGGGATGAGTGCCTTGCGGGACGCCGCGACCGCCGGGCCGGCCGTCTCATTGGGCGACATCCGGATCACCTTCGTCGACCGGACGGGGCAGGGCTACACGGCCGTGACCGATGCCAGCCTCGACGTGGCCGATGGCGAGTTCGTGGCGATCGTGGGTCCCACGGGCTGCGGTAAGTCCACGCTGCTGAACGTCGCCGCCGGGCTGCTCAAGCCCTCGGCAGGACGCTGCGCCATCTTCGGGCAGGAGCTTGCGGGCTTGAACCGCGAGGCCGGCTATCTTTTCCAGTCCGACGCGCTGATGCCCTGGAAGACGGCCATCGAGAACGTCGCGATCTCGCTCGAGGTCAACGGGACGCGCGGGACGGAAGCGCGCGAGCGGGCGCAGGGCTGGCTCGGTCGCGTCGGGTTGTCCGCCTTCGGCGACCGCTATCCGCACCAGCTCTCGGGCGGGCAGCGCAAGCGCGTCGCGCTGGCGCAGACGCTGATCCTCGACCCGAAGATCCTGCTGATGGACGAGCCCTTCGGCCCACTCGACGCGCAGACCCGCGTGCTGATGGGCGAGCTTTTGCTCGACCTTTGGTCGCGCGACCGCAAGGCGGTGATGTTCGTCACGCACGACCTCGACGAGGCGATCTCGCTCTCGGACCGGGTCGTCGTGATGGCCGCCGGCCCCGGATCGCGCATCATCGGCCGGTACGATGTGACGCTGGAGAGGCCCCGCGACCCCGCCGAGATCCGGCACACCGCCGAGTTCGCCGAGATCCACAAGGAGATCTGGCACACGCTGAAAGGCGAGGTCATCAAGGCCTATGTGACCGAGGACCAGGCATGAGCCGGACGCGCATCATCGTCCTGCGGGTGCTGACCGCGCTGGGGGCGCTGGTCGCCTGGCACCTGCTGACCACCGTGCCGGCGCCGGAAAAGCCGCTGCTCGACCCGTTCTTCTTCTCGACGCCGGTCGACGTGCTGCAGCGCACGGCGCGGGACATCTTCACCGCCCAGCTCTGGTACGACCTGTCGATCACGCTGCTGGAGACGGCGCTGGCCTTCGTCATCGGCGTGGTCGCCGGGATCGGCTTCGGCTTCTGGTTCGCCCGGCGCGCGCTGCTCGCCGCCGTCATGGACCCTTACGTGCAGGCGGCGAACGCGCTGCCGCGCGTCGTGCTGGCGCCGATCTTCGCGCTGTGGTTCGGACTCGGCATCTGGTCCAAGGTGGCGCTTGGCGTCACGCTCGTCTTCTTCATCGTCTTCTTCAACGTCTATCAGGGCGTGAAGGAGGTCAGCCCGACCGTGCTCGCCAACGCCCGGATGCTCGGCATGAACGACCGGCAGCTTTTGCGCCACGTCTATTTGCCCTCGGCGATGTCGTGGGTGTTCTCGTCGCTGCACACCTCGGTCGGCTTCGCGCTGATCGGGGCGGTGGTCGGCGAATATCTCGGCTCGGCTGCCGGCCTCGGCTACCGCATCGCGCAGGCCGAGGGCGTCTTCGACGTGACCGGCGTCTTCAGCGGTATGCTGATCCTGATGATTTTCGTCATCCTGATCGATAGCGTGGTGACGCTGGCCGAGCGGCGCCTGCTGGTCTGGCGCCCGGCGGCGGCCACGACCGGAACGACCTGACTGGAAAAACAAGGAGGAGACGCAAATGAGTTCTTTCGCAAAGCTGCTGACCGGCGCGGTGGTCGCGGCGCTGGCCATCTCGGGCGCGGCGCGGGCCGAGCCCGAGCAGAAGGACGTCACGCTCGGCGTCGGCGGCAAGCCGGCGCTCTACTACCTGCCGCTGACCGTGACCGAGAAGAAGGGCTTCTTCGAGGAGGAGGGGCTGAACGTCACCATCCAGGATTTCCAGGGCGGCTCGAAAAGCCTGCAGGCGCTGATGGGCGGCTCGGTCGACGTCGTCACCGGCGCCTACGAGCACACCATCCGCATGCAGGCCAAGGGCCAGCCGCTGGTCTCGGTGATCGAGCTCGGTCGGTTCCCCGGCATTGTGCTGGCGGTGCGCGAGGATCTGGCCGACAAGGTGAACTCGGTGAAGGATCTCAAGGGCATGAAAATCGGCGTGACGGCGCCGGGCTCGTCGACCAACAACATCGTCAACTTCGCGCTCAACAAGGCGGGTCTCGATCCGCGCGATGTCGCAATCATCGGCGTCGGCGCCGGCTCGACGGCGGTGGCCGCGATGGTGAATGGCGAGATCGACGCCATCTCTAACATCGACCCGGCGATCTCGATGATCGACAAGAAGGTCGGGCTGAAGCCGATCGTCGACACCCGCACCGAGAAGGACACGATCGAGCTGCTGGGCGCGCCGTCGCCGGCGGCCGTGCTCTACATGAAGCCCGCCTTCGCCGATGAGAACCCCGAGACGGTGCAGGCGCTGGTCAACGCGCTCTACAAGGGCCTGAAGTGGCTGGAGACCGCCACGCCCGAGGAGGTCGCGGCCATCATGCCCGAGGAGTACTATCTGGGCGACGAGGAGATGTACACGAACGCCGTGGCCAGCTCGCTGCCGACCTATTCGCGCACCGGCAAGATCACCGAGGAGGGCATGAAGGGCGCGACCGCGCTGCTCTCGTTCGACCCCGAGCTCGACCTCGACAAGGTGGACCTGTCCAAGACCTTCGACAGCCGGTTCGTCGACAAGGCCGCCGCGACGAATTGAGGACGCCGAGAGAAACTGCCCCGGCCCGGTTAGGCTCGACCGGGGCATCTTCGACGAGGGCGGATCGCCCGGTCAGGCCGGGCGGTGACGATGCCGCAGGTCCGACCGGCCGATGGCGAGAAACCGCCTCGGCCCGGCAAGCGTAGTACTTCGGCTATCACCGGCACCAAGAGGCCCGACCCATGCCGATCTCGCTCGGGACCAAGACCGCGATCATCACCAGCGCGGCGCAGGATGTGGGGCTCGCCATGGCCCGGCGCTTCCTCGAGGCGGGCGCCCGCGTCATGCTGGCCGATGCCGACGAGAAGGCGCTGGACGGCGCGCTGGAGGAGCTCGCCGCCGAGGAGGACCGGCTCGCCCGCTTCCCCTATGTGGCGCAGGACCGGCTCTCGATCGCGAACCTGATCGCCGCGACCATCGACCGGTTCGACCGGATCGACATCCTCGTGAACGGCGCGCAGACGATCATGGCGCCCGGCGCGTTCCTCGATCTCGACACCGGGAGCTTCGATGCGGCCTTCGGCGACAATGTCAGGGCCGTGTTCCAGCTGAGCCAGGCCGTCGCCAAGCGGATGATCCAGCAGGAGAACCCCGACCAGCGCGCGACGTGCGTGATCGTCAACGTCTCGTCCATCGCCTCGATCCGGACGGTGCCCGAGCTTCTGACGCTCTCCGTCTCGTCGGCCGCGCTCGACCAGCTGACCCGGTCAATGGCCGCGAGCCTCGCCTCCCACGGCATACGCGTGAACGCGATTGCGCTGGGCGGCGTAATGAGCGACCGGCTGCGCACCGCCTTTCGCGAGGACGAGGCGCTGCGCGACGACATGATCCGGGTGACGCCGCTCGGCCGGCTGGCCGATCTCGACGAGGCGGCCGATGCGGCGCTGTTCGTCGCCTCGGAGCATGCCAGCTACATCACGGGCCAGGTGATCACGGTGGATGGCGGCCGGACGCTGCTCGACCCGCTCGGCTCACCGGTCCGCTAGAGCGCCTACGGCCGACCCGTCCGGACCGGGTCTTTCCCACGAGGCGGGAACCCGCCTGGGCAAAGCTGATCCCCGCTTCCGCGGGGATGACGTGGTGCATCGCTGGAGACGGTCAGACGCCGAAACGGGCAAAGAGGGCGCGCGCCGCGATCTCGTCGGCCACGGCATCGGCTCCCGGCAGACCCAGCCGGTCGGCCAACCGCCGCTTGCGCGTATAGACGCGGAAGCGCGTCTTGTCGCCGAAGCGGGCGCGCATTGTGGGCGCCAGATGCCCGATGCCGTCGATCAACCCAAGCCCGAGCGCTTCCTCGCCGACCCAGAACTCGCCGTTGAAGAGGTCGCGATCCCCGGCGAGCCGGCTGCCGCGGCGTTCCTTCACCCAATCGATGAACTGTTGGTGGATGCGGTCCTGCAGCCGGCGCAGCCGGGTGACGTCCTGTTCCTGCTCGGGCCGGAACGGGTCCCAGAACGACTTCATCTCGCCGGCGGTGTGGACGCGCCGCTCGACGCCCAGCCGGTGCAGCGCGTCCTGCAGCCCAAAGCTCGCCGCGATGACGCCGATCGAGCCGACGATGGAGCTGGCGTCCGCATAGATCTCGTCGGCCGCGCAGGCGAGCCAATAGCCGCCGGACGCCGCGAGGTCGGCGCAGAAGGCGACGACGGGGACCTTCTTCTCGGCCGAGAGCCGGCGGATGCGCCCGGCGATCATCGCGCTTTGCGTCGCCGAGCCGCCGGGGCAGTTGATCGCCAGCGCCACGGCCTTGACGCCACGGGCCGAAAAGGCACGCTCGATGACGGACGCCATCTGCTCGTCGTCGAAGGCGCGGCCGATCCGGCCGCCCGACATGATGGCACCGTGCAGGGGCACGACGGTGACCAGCGGCGTGCGTGGCCGAAACAGGCGCTTCAGACCTCCGAGAAAGCCGGGCGGGCGATCGGGGCGCTCCTCACGGCGCTCGACAGGCTCAGTCCTCATCCGCGCCCTTCTTCGACTTGGGCAGGTTGAAGATCAAGTCTGGATCGATCGGCCGCTTGTCGTCCTCGTCCTCGTCGCGCCCGCGAGGGTCGTCGAGGCTGAAGCTCTCGAAGCCCTCGACATGGCTCGGCAGCGGCTGCGCCGAGGCGCGGGCGGGCTCGCCCAGGCTCTTCTGCACGGGCATCAGGCTGATGCGCTCCTCGGCGGTCGGCACGGCCTCCTGCTTCTGGGCCTTCTTCTCGGCGGCGACGCGGACCGCGTCGTCGAGCGCGATCTGCGTGCAGAGCCCCAGCGCGACGGGGTCGACCGGCTGGATGTTGCTGCTGTTCCAGTGCGTGCGGTTGCGGATCGCCTGGATCGTCGGCTTGGTGGTGCCGATCAGCTTGGAGATCTGGCTGTCCTCCATCTCCGGATGATAGCGCACCAGCCAGGCGATGGCGGCCGGCCTGTCCTGGCGCTTGGAGACGGGCGTGTAGCGCGGTCCCTTGCGCTTTGGCTCGGGCGCGAGCTGGCGCGCCTTCAGCTTCAGCCGGGCGGCCGGGTCGGCCTCGGCGCGCTTGATCTCGTCGGCGGTCAGCTGGTTGTTGACGATCGGGTCGAAGCCCTTGATCCCCTGCGCCACCTCGCCGTCGGCGATGCCGGCGACCTCGAGCTCGTGCATGCCGACGAAGTCCGCGATCTGCCGGAAGGTGAGGGTGGTGTTGTCGACCAGCCAGACGGCGGTCGCCTTGGGCATCAGCGGCAGTTTCTCGGCCATGATCGCTCCTTTCGCGCAATAGCTTTCCCAGGGTCCGAAGACCGGGGCGCGGCGCGCATCCTCACGGTTTCGATGGGAAGTTAGCCGGCTATATAGAGACGCCGCGGCGCGAATGAAAGCGGCAAGTTGACGTGGCGGCCGCGCCGCTGAGCGCGTCCGCAACGCCGGCTCTGCGTCCGTCAGGAAGAGCCGCGCGGGGGTCAGAAGTCCTTGGCGTACCGCAGGCCGTCATAGATGGCGGCGTGGATGTTGCGGCTGGCGACCGCGTCGCCGATGCGGAAGAGGCGGAAGGCGCCGTCAGGGTTCGTCCCGACCGCCTGTGGGCGGCCGGCAACGAGGGCGCGCTGGTCGACCTCGCCCAGATTGCGCGAGAGCGGGCGCAGGGCGAAGTAGAGCTCGTCCGCCGGCACGGTGCCGTGCTCCACGACGACCTGGTCGACCTCGCGCTCCTGCGCGCCGCCGCCATAGTCGGACCCGAGCGTGGCGATCAGTCGGTTGCCGCGCCGGGCGATGCCGATGAGCCGGGTGTTGATCGTCACGCGCGCGCCCCGGGCCGCGAAGGCGCGGGCGTAAGGGACGTGGTTCAGGCCGCTGACATCGGGGGCGAGCGTGCGTTCGGGCGTGACGAGTTCGACCTGGCTGCCGGCCTCGGCGAGGTATTCGGCCGCCTGCAGCGCGTTCTCCTGCCCGTGGTCGTCGAAGACCAGCACCTCGCCGCCGGGCTTGGTGTCGCCGGTCAGCACGTCCCAGGTCGAGGTCGCGAGCTCGGCGCCGGGGCAGATTTCGGTGTCCGGCAGACCGCCGGTGGCAACAACCACGATGTCCGGCGCTTGGGCCAGCACGTCGTCGGGGTCGGCGAGGCTGTTCAGCCGCAACTCGACGCCCAGGCGCTGCAGCTCGGCGACGCGCCAGTCGACGATGCCGATCATCTCGGCGCGCCGGCGCGAGCGGGCGATCAGGCGGACCTGCCCGCCGGGGCGGTCCTGCGCCTCGACGACCGTGACGTGGTGGCCGCGTTCGGCCGAGACCCGCGCCGCCTCGAGCCCGCCAGGGCCGGCGCCGACGATGACGACGCGCCGCCGCGCCTCGGCGCGCGGAATCGCGTGCGGCATGGTCGCCTCGCGGCTGGTCGCGGCATTGTGGATGCAGAGCGCCTCGTGCCCCTCGTAGATGCGGCCGAGGCAGTAGGTCGCGCCGACGCAGGGGCGGATGCGGTCCTCGCGGCCCGACGCGATCTTGGCCGCGATGTGCGGGTCGGCGATGTGGGCGCGCGTCATGCCAACCATGTCGAGCTTGCCGGCGGCGATGGCGTGCCGGGCGGTGGCGACGTCGTTGATGCGCGCGGCGTGAAAGACGGGGAACCTGGTCTCGGCCCGCACCTCGCCGGCGAAGTCGAGATGCGGGCTGGCGCGCATCCCCTGCAGCGGGATGACATCGGCCAAATGGTTGTCGCTGTCGACCATGCCGCGAATAATGTTGAGGAAGTCGACATGGCCGGTCGCGACCATGCGCCGCGCGATCTCGATGCCTTCCTCGCGCGTGATGCCGCCGGGCCTGTCCTCGTCGGCGACCATGCGCAGGCCGACGATGAAGTCCGGACCGGTGCGGTCGCGGATTGCGGCCAGCACCTCGCGCGTGAAGCGCAGGCGGTTCTCCAGGCTGCCGCCATAGCCATCCTCGCGCCGATTGGTCAGCGGCGACCAGAAGCCGTCGAGCAGATGGCCGTAGCACTCGATCTCGACGCCATCGAGGCCGGCCGCAGCCATGCGCTCGGCGGCGTCGGCATAGCGGCCGGTGATGCGGGCGATGTCCCAGTCCTCGGCCTCCTTGGGGAAGGCGCGGTGGGCGGGCTCGCGCACCCGGCTTGCCGCGACGACGGGCAGCCAGTCGGAGTGGTTCCACATCGTACGCCGGCCGAGATGGGTCAGCTGGATCATCACGGCGCAGTCGTGCGCGTGGCAGTCGTCGGCCAGGCGGCGCAGCCAGGGGACGATCTCGTCGCGATAGGCGTGGAGGTTGCCGAAGGCGGCGGGGCTGTCCTCGGCGACGATGGCCGAGCCCGCCGTCATGGTCATGGCGATGCCGCCCTTGGCCTTCTCGACATGGTAGAGGCGGTAGCGGTCGGTCGGCAGGCCGTCCTCGGCATAGTTCGGCTCGTGCGCCGTCGACATGATGCGGTTCTTCAGCCGCAGATGGCGCAGCTGGTAGGGCCGGAGCAGCGGGTCGTTCGACATCGGCGCCTCAGATCGCGGCGGCGGGCGCGTCGAGCGTCGCCAGCGCGCGGGCGAACATCGCCGGGTCGGTGTTGCCTCCCGAGACGGTGCAGATGACGGCGTCGCCATCGATCTCGCTTCCGCGGAAGAGGGCGGCCGCCAGCCCGACGGCGCCGCCGGGCTCGGCGACGATCTTCAGGCGCAGGAAGGCCGTCGCCATGGCGCGAAGCGCCTCGTCGTCCGAGACGGCGAGGCCGGGGCCGGCGAGGCGCTGCATGATCGGGAAAGTCAACTCGCCGGGGCTGGGCGTGACGATGGCGTCGCAGATCGAGCGGCTGGGGCCTTCGTTGGCGATGCGGCGGCCGGCGGCGAGCGAGCGGCGGACGTCGTCGGAGACCTCCGGCTCCACTGGGCGGACGCGCAAGGATGGCGCCTCGGCCTCGAGCGCCAGCGCGATGCCGGAGGTGAGGCCGCCCCCACCGCAGCAGACCAGCACCTCGGCGCGCTCGACGCCCGCCGCGCGGGCCTGGGCGGCGATCTCGAGGCCGCAGGTGCCCTGGCCGGCGATCACCATCGGCTCGTCATAGGGCTTGATCAGCGTCAGGCCGCGGTCGGCGGCCAGCCGGGCGCCGATCGCCTCGCGGTTCTCGCCGCCGGGCCGGTCGTAGAGCACGACCTCGGCCCCGTGCGCGCGGGTGTTCGCGATCTTCAGCGCCGGCGCGTCGTTCGGCATCAGGATGACGCAGGGCACGCCCATCAGCTCGGCGGCGTGGGCGACACCCTGAGCGTGGTTGCCGGAGGAATAGGCGATGACGCCGCGCCGGCGCACCTGCTCGGGCAGGGCCGAGACGGCCGACCAGCCGCCGCGGAACTTGAAGCTGCCGGTCTTCTGCAGGCATTCGGCCTTGACCAGCACCCGGCGCCCGGCGGCGCGGTTGAGGAGCGGGCTTTCCAGAAGCGGGGTCACGACGGCGCGGCCTGCCATGCGCTCGCGCGCCGCGCGGATGTCGGCGATGGTGACGGCCTCGGTCATGCGGCGGCCGCCAGCTCGGGGATGCGGCGCAGGTCGCCCAGCACATGGGCCGGGCGCCAGGGCAGGCGGTCCATCGGCTCGCCCGCCCGGTTGACCCAGACCGAGGTGAAGCCAAAGCCCGCGCCGGCGCAGGCGTCCCAGCAGTTCGACGAGACGAACAGCACCTCGCGCGCCGGGCAGCCGAAGTGCTCGCCCACCAACGCGTAGACGGGCCGCGCCGGCTTGAAGACGCCGACCGACTGGACCGAGAGGCAGGCGTCGAGCGCGTCGCCGATGCCGGCGGCCCTGACGGCGCCGTCCAGCATGTCGGGGGTGCCGTTCGAGAGGATCGCCGTCGCCATGCCGGCGGTTTTCAGCGCGCGCAGCATCTCGGGAACCTCGGGATAGGCCGAGAGCCGCCAATAGAGGTCGAGCAAGCGCTGGCGCAGCCGGGGGTCGTCGAGCTCGCGCTCCTCCATCGCATAATCGAGCCCGTCCTGCGTCACCGACCAGAAATCCTGGTGCACGCCGGCGGCGGCGCGCAGCCAGGTATATTGCAGCTGCTTCAGCCGCCAGGTCCGGGCCAGCTCGACCCAGTGCTCGGCCAGGGCTTCGTTGCCGGGCTCGGCCGCCGCCTCGCGCGCCGCCGCCGCGACGTCGAAGAGCGTGCCATAGGCATCGAAGACGCAGGTCGTGATCGGCATGGACGCCCCCCGCGGGATTGCTCGGCAGAGCATGCACGCCGAGGCGCCCCCGTTCAATCACCGGGTTGAACTGCCGTCGAGCAAGGCCCCGTTGCGCCGGCCGGGCCGCTCTGCGACAGCAGCGCGGAGATGCGGCCGCCCACCCCGTGCGTCGGGCAGCGAGCCGCACGCGCGAGGGGCGGCAAGAATGGCGCTGAACGTCAGGCATCCGGTGTGGCTTCCGGCGGCACCGGCGCCCAGCATCCGCGTCTTTGCCTTCCTCTATATGCTCGAGACATTCGCCCGTGCCTCGCTGGCGACGGTGATCCCGGTGCAGGCGTTCGACCTGCTGCAGGACAAGCAGACGGTCAGCTTTCTCTACACCGGCGTGGCGATGACGGCGCTCGGCTTCAGCCTGATCATCCCGCTGCTGATCGGCCGGCTGACCCGCAAATGGGTCTACACGCTCGGCGCGCTGCTGCTGGTCGGCGCGGCGGGGCTTTTGGCGACCTATACGGTGACGGGGCAGGTCGGGGGCATGGTGATGCGCGTCATCGGCACCGCCTGCCTGAACGTGACGCTGAACCTCTACGTGCTCGACCATGTTCGGCGCGATGACTTCGTCCCCTACGATTCGATCCGCCTCGCCTATGCGACGGTCGGCTGGACGGTCGCGCCTTATCTCGGCGTCTGGCTCTATGCGAACCATGGCATCTGGCCGGTCTATGCGGTGAGTGCCGGGGCGGCGCTGCTGCTGCTGGCGGTCTTCTGGTATCTGCGGCTCTCGGCGACGCCGATCATTGCCAAGGGCAAGTCGCGGCCCGCGAGACCCATCGGCTATGTCGGGCGGTTCCTCGCCCAGCCCCGGCTGCGCCTCGCCTGGCTGATCGCCTTCGGCCGGTCGAGCTTCTGGTCGACCTTTTTCGTCTATGGGCCGATCCTGATGGTGGCGACGGGGCAGGGCAAGGAGGCGGGCGGCATCCTGGTCTCGCTCGGCAATGTCATGCTGATCACCACGATCTGGTGGGGCCGGCTGTCGGCGCGCACAGGCGTGCGCTGGCTGGTGGCCTTCGCCTTCTGCGGCGCCGCGGCGATGCTGTTCATCGCCGGCTTCGTCGGCTCGTCGGCGCCCTGGGTCACGGCCGGGCTGCTGCTGGTCGCCACCGTCTTCATCGTGCCGCTCGACGCGGTCGGCGGCGTCCCCTTCTATCGCGCCGTGCACCGGGGCGAGCGGGCCGAGATGACGGCGGTCTATCGCTCGTACATGGATTTCGGCGAACTGCTCCCGCCGCTCGCCTATGGCGTCCTGCTCGCCTTCTTCGACCTGGGCGTCGTCTTCGTGACGATGGGGGCGCTGTTGCTGGTCTGCGCCGCCTTCAGCTGGCGTTTCCTGCCGCGGCGCCTTTGAGAACGGGCGAGGGTGGATCCACCCTCGCGGCGCTCAGCTGCGGCCGCGCGCCAAATCCTGCTCGATGGTCATCGGCCCTGCCTGGCCGGAAAGCCTTGTGCGGTAGACGTAGAGGCCTTCGATGACCCGCTGGACGTAGTTGCGCGTTTCCTCGAAGGGGATGTTTTCGATCCAGTCGATGACGTCGACGCCGGGCAGGCGCGGATCGCCGAACTCGCCCACCCACTGGTCGACGCGGCCGGCCCCGGCATTGTAGGCGGCGGCCGCCATGATGTAGGAGCCGCCATATTGCGCGGTGCGGCGCGCGAGATAGGTCTCGCCCAGGCGCACGTTGTAGCGCCAGTCGGTCAGCAGCCGGTTCTGGTCATATGGCTCGCCGATCCAGCCGGCGACCTTCTGCGCCGTCCCCGGCATCAGCTGCATCAGGCCGCGCGCGCCGGCCCGGCTGACGGCGCGCGGGTTGAGCTCGGTCTCCTGGCGCGCGATCGAGAGCGCGAAGGCGGGCTCGACCTTGGTGGCGTAGGTGCCGATCTCGTGGACGGGATAATAGGCAGGATAGATCAGCACGCCGCGGCCCGCCGCCTTCTTGGCGATGCGCACGGCATAGTGCGGCTGGCCGAGGTCGAGCGTCAGCTGCGTCAGCGGCGCCAGTGCCCCGGCCGGCATGGTGTCGCCCAGATGCGAGAAGGTCTGCATCGCCAGGCTGTCCTCGCCGGCGAAGTGCAGCACCGCGGCGAGGCGGACCTCGTCGGTCTGCGTCCCGGGATGCGTGCGCCAGTCGGGCAGCTCGGCCTGCGTCAGCTGGACGTCGCCGGGCGCGCCGATGCTGGCAGCGGCGAGCTGGCCGTAGAACGAGGTCTGGTAGAGCGCGCCGTCGGCGTACCAGCGCCGGGCCTCGGCCTTGTTGCCGGCGGCCTCGTAGGCGCGGCCGAGCCAATAGCCGCCGCGGCCGATGCTGATCGGCGTGTCGACCGAATCGCGGAACCGGCGGAAATGCTCGACGGCCCGGCCCGGGTCATTGAGCCTGGTCAGCGCCACCCAGCCGGCGACCCATTCGGCGTCCGAATAGACATAGCCGTCCGCGGGCGTCAGGAAGTGCTGGCTGGCGAGCGTGTAGGCGGCCTGCGCCCGGCCCTCGCGCATGGCGCGGCGCGCGAGGTCGAGCCGGCGGTTCGCCCAGGCGCCTGGGGCGCCGAGCGTCGCCGGGCTGCCCGTGACGGACAGCAGGATGCTCTCGGCGGCGGGGTAGTCGCGCCGGCTGATCGCCCCGGAGAAGTCGCGCCAGTGCACCGCGGCGTCGCCCGTGACGGCAGGCTGGGCGATCACCCCGGCCTCCTCGCCGCCCGAGCCGTCGAGGAATTGCAGGCCGGGCCATCCGCTGCGACGGTTGACGAAGTCGGTATATTCCGCAGAGGTGCCGGCGCCGCGCCGGACCTTGCGCCAAAGGATGATGTCGCGGATCAGCGGATCGGAGGTGGCGACGGCGGCCTGGGCCGCGTTCCAGTTGCCCCTGGCGCCGATCGACAGCGCCTCGGCGACCTTGCGGCCGTCTTGCGCCGCCTGGTCGAGATCCAGGGCGCGGGCCGGAAACGCTGCGAGAACGAGGCCGAAGACGAGGCAGAGGCGGGCAAGGCACGGACCGGTCGCTACCAAGTGGTTTCTCCCCCAGGTTGGCCAAATCAGCTGCAGCGCAAGATAGCATAAATGATTAAGCAAACGTGTCCGCTTTTCGGCTGCGTGCAGCCTTTCCGGGCTGCTGCCCGGGGCCCATTCGACCCAGTGCCCACCCAGTGCAAACCCAGTGTCCCGCATGCCTTGCGGGCTCGCTCGGCCCCGCCTATACGAGGCCCCTTGCAAAGGTTCGGGGCGAGCCGACGGAGGCGGGGATGGGACAGGCGAACGGCAAGGCCATCAGGGGGTCGCTCCCGGCGCTCGTCACCCCCTTCAAGGACGGACGGGTGGACGAGGCGGGCTTGCGCGCGCTCGTCGACTGGCACATCGCCGAGGGCAGCCACGGCCTCGTCCCCGTCGGCACGACGGGCGAGAGCCCGACGCTGAGCCATGACGAGCACGAGCGCGTCGTCGAGGTCGTCGTCGACCAGGCGGCGGGCCGGGTGCCGGTTGTGGCCGGCGCCGGCTCGAACAACACGGCCGAGGGCATCCGGCTGATGCGCCACGCCGCGCGGGTCGGCGCGGACGCCGCCCTCGTGGTGACGCCCTATTACAACAAGCCGACCCAGGCCGGGCTCTACGCGCATTTCAAGGCGCTGCACGATTGCTGCGAGCTGCCGATCATCATTTACAACATCCCCGGCCGCTCGGTCGTCGACATGAGTCCCGAGACCATGGGCGAGCTCGCCCGCCTGCCGCGCGTCATCGGCGTGAAGGACGCGACGGGCGACGTGGTGCGCGTCTCGAAGCAGCGCGAGACCTGCGGGGCCGACTTTGTCCAGCTCTCGGGCGAGGACGCCTCGGCGCTGGGCTTCAACGCGCATGGCGGGCACGGCTGCATCTCGGTGACCGCGAACATCGCGCCCCGGCTCTGCGCCGAGTTCCAGGAGGCGTCGCTCGGCGGCGACCACGCCCGGGCGCTCGAGCTGCAGGACCGGCTGATGCCGCTGCACACGGCGATCTTCCTCGAGCCGGGGCTGGCCGGGGCGAAGCACGGGCTTTCGATCCTCGGGCGCTGCGGCGAGGAGGTGCGCCTGCCGCTGCTGCCCGTCACCGAGCCGGTGCGCGGCCGCATCCGCGATGCGATGGTGCATGCCGGCCTGATCAACGGCTGACGCGCGGGCACACCCGGCCGCCGCCGAGCCGCCGCCGTCAGTTCAGGCCGGCGAAGACCGGGCCGTCGTGATGGCCGGGCGCGATGTCGTCGACGGTCTCCCGGCCGATCTCGCTGCGGCGCACCGACTTCGAGTAGTTCATGACGAACCGCTGCCCGTCGCCGTCCCGGACGGGCAGGAGCAGGCTTGACCAGCTGGTCGGTCGAGAGGTCGATCAGGATGGAGTGGAACGACAGCTTGGTCTGACCGCCGAGGACCTCGGCATGGGCGCGCGAGACCGACCGGGCGACGGCTGGGTCCGAGTTCCGGAAGGCGCGGTCGAGCTGTTCGGCGGTGCTGATGTGCAATTCGCGCGCCGCGAGGCTCTGCCGGCCGAGCTTGCGGGGCGTCGGGCAGTCCAGTTCGCTGTCGGGAGGGCCGAAGACCTCGACATGGTCGTCGAGCTTGCCCGCGGTGGACAGCACTCCGCCGGAGGCGTGCCACCAGCTCAGCACGTCGTCGAAGGAGGGTGCCGCGAAGGCGGGCGGCTGGCGGCTGGCCTCGAGCGCGCCTGCCAGCGCCTTCTCCGCGACCTGCGCGGCCCAGTGCTTGCCGGGCGGCCTCGAGGTGAAACCAAAGGTCGAGCCGGGGCGGAGCATGTCGGCGACGTCGACGTTCAGCGCGCCGGCCAGGCCATAGACCGCCGCGAGATCCGGCGCCTCGTTGCGGTCGAGGATTTCGCCGAGGTAATCGGGGCGGCGGCCTATGTCGATCGAGAGCTGGCGCGGCGTCTTTCGCGTCTCCTGCATCAGCCGGGACAGCACCCCGAAAAAATAGCTCGTTTGATCTCGAACGACCATCAAACGCTGGAACCCTTGCATCCCCTAGTTGCAGAAAAACCTATCTCAAATTGCCGCGCAAGCGGGTCAACGCCTGCTGCTCATCGCTGTCCGGGGGGCCGGGCTCAGGTCGCAATCAGCGGGAAGGTCACGCCCAGCGCCCAGCCGAACGCGCAGCCGACGGCCACGCCGGCGACCGTCGGGTGCCCGGTCGCGCGGTTCAGCCACAGGCTGAGCACGCCGTAGAGCAGGAAGAAGACGAGAACGACCGGAAGGATGATGATCAGGAAGAACAGCTCCTCGAGATCGAGCGCGACGGCCAGCGCCAGCGATCCGAGCAGGCAAAGCTTGGTGAAGCCATAGGCCCACCAAGGCGCGCCGGGCCGGCGCACCAGCCACTCGTCGGCCAGCGCGTAGATGATGGTGCCCGCGCCGATCGCCAGCATCACCGGCGCCCGCGCGACGGTCGGCATGAACGACGTCACATAGGCGTCGAGCGGCAGCCCGATCGCGAAGATCGCGAAGAGCGTCGCGGCGGTCGTCACCAGCGCCAGCCGCATCGTCGGGGGCTGCGCGCGCAGGCCGCCGGCCCACCAGAGCAGGAGCCCGGTGATCGCGCCGTAGAGGGCGAAATGCAGGGCCAGATAGCCGGCGACCAGAACCGGAAGGATGTCCGTGGGCAGCGGCCACAGGATCAGCGGCGTGGCGATCGCCGGGACGGCGCCGATTGCAAGCAGCCGGCGGCGGGAGATTTGCTCGGTCCCACGCCGTTCGCAGCACGGCATGAGGCGCGAGAGCGGCCATGCCAGGGCGACGACGCCGGCGAAGAGCAGGCCGAGCCAGGGCCCGCGGACCTCGAGATAGCCGCCGCCCTTGCGCGCGAACACCGCGTTGAGCCAGGCGAGCGTCTCGGCCATGCTTTCGCGGCTGTAGAGGACGCCGATGTGCTCGACATTGTCGGCGACCACGGCCCGGCGCGCCGTTCCCTCCTGCGGCGCACCGTAGGTCACGCCCTCGGCCACAGGCGCCTCGCGTCCGCGCTTGATCGCCCTGAGCGCCTCCTCGCGCAGGAAGCTCTCCCATTCGCCGGTCACGACGAGCAGGTTGGCGGGCGCATAGGCGGTCACCTCGCGCGAGAACATCGAGACCGCGACCGTGGCCGCGATCGCTGGATCGCCGACCGCGGCCCGCACGACGATGTCGGACGCCATGGAATGCCCGATCAGCGCCACCCTGCCATCGGCCTGGCCGAGCTGCCGCGCAAAGGCGATCACCTCTCCCAGCTGGGCGAGCAGCGCTGCCGTGGCGCCTGTCTCCTGCGTGACGTCCCCGACCAGCGGCTCCGGGTTGCGGCCATGGCCGAGGAAGTCGAAGGTGACCGCTACATAGCCGTTCCGGGCCAGGGTGATGGCGAACGGCGCCATCATCTGGCGCGAGCCGGAAAAGCCATGCGCGATGACGAGGGCCGGCGCGGGCTCGCCGTCGAGCGGCCGGTAGACCGTGACGGGCGTGCTGCCGACCGTGCGGTTCTCGATCGCCAGCCCGGATTTCCCCGCCTCGACCCGCCACAGTGAATGACCGATCGCGAGGAGAGCGAGGAGAGCCACGAGGATTGGGAGCGGTTGCAAGCCGGTTTTCCGTTTGGCCGCGCTCGCTTCATGCATAGGTGGTCCGGAGGGCATGATCCCTATCACGCGATAAGACGAGATTCTGCAACAGGCGCGCGAGGCGAGGCGCATAGGCGCATCGGCCCCGCGCCGGCTCGGATGCCTCCGGGGTCGAGGAAATGTTCTGGCGGATCAGGTCGCCGGTGGTATGAGTTTCCGGATGTTCTCGTACCTGATTGATGGCCTGCCAGCCGACGAGCCGGAGGTGCCCGCAGCGCGGTCGAGCGGCGCAGGCTCGCCGTGGCATCGGCGCCACCTATGAGCGGGCTCGCCCGGCGCGGCTGGGTTCCCCCAGGCTCCGAGGACCTGGTCCAGCGGGTCGCGTCCGAGGTCGCGGCGGCGCCCTCGGACGCGGTCGACGCCGAGCTCGAGCGGCTGGTCGCCTGGAACGAAGCGATCGACCGCGACTGCGTCAACCTGAACCCGGCGACCAACGTGATGAACCCCGCCGCCGAGGCGCTGCTGGCGCGCGGCCTCGGCCCGCGGCCGTCGCTCGGCTATCCGGGCGACAAGTACGAGACGGGCCTCGAGGCGATCGAGCGGATCGAGATCCTGACGGCCGAGCTGGCCGCCGAGGTCTTCGGCGCGAAATACGCCGAGGTGCGGGTCTCGTCGGGCGCCGTGGCAAACCTTTACGCCTTCATGGCGACCTGCCGGCCGGGCGACGCCATCATCGTGCCGCCGGCCGAGATCGGCGGGCATGTCACGCACCACGCGGCCGGCGCGGCGGGCCTCTACGGGTTGGCGAGCCACCCCGCGCCCGTGCGCGACATGTACTATTCCGTCGACATCGACGGGTTGGCGCGGCTGGCGCGCGAGGTGCGGCCAGGGCTCATCACGCTGGGCGGCAGCCTGAACCTCGAGCCGCATCCGGTGGCCGAGGCGCGCGCCATCGCCGACGAGGTCGGCGCCAAGCTGATGTTCGACGCCGCGCATCTGTGCGGCATGATCGCCGGGCGTGCCTGGGAGAACCCGCTCGACCAGGGCGCGCATCTGATGACGATGTCGACCTACAAGTCGCTGGGCGGGCCGGCCGGCGGGCTGCTGGTCACCAACGATGCCGAGCTTGCCGAGCGCGTCGACCATATCGCCTATCCCGGGCTGACGGCGAATTTCGACGCCGGCCGGGTGGCAGCGCTCGCGCGCACGCTGCTCGACTGGCGCGAGCATGGGGCGGCCTATGCGCGCGAGATGGTGGCGACGGCGCGGACGCTGGCGGCGTCCCTGACGGTTGAGCGGGTGCGCGCCTATTTGCCGGAGGAGGTGGTGACGCGCTCGCACCAGTTCGCCGTGCTGGCGGCCGAATGGGGCGGCGGCCAGGCCATGGCCCGGCGGCTGCGGCGGGCGAACATCCTCGCCTGCGGCATCGGCCTGCCGATCGCGCCGGTGCCGGGCGACCTGAACGGGCTGCGGCTGGGCACGCCCGAGATCGTCCGGCGCGGCATGACGCACGAGCACATGGCCGAGCTCGCCCAGCTGATCGCGCGGGCGCTCCACGCCGAGCCGGAGGAGTTGGCGCCCGAGGTTTCGGCCTTCCGTGACCGGTTCCAAGGGCTGCACTTCATCCGCTAGGCGAGCTCGGCAACGCAGGGCTCACCCGCCGGCGAGGAGCGCGACGAGGGCGATCCCGCCGACGACGATCCGCCACCAGCCGAAGACCGCATAGCCGTGCCGCGAGACGAAATCGAGCAGGGTGCGCACGACCAGCACGGCGCAGATGAACGCCGTCACGAAGCCTACGGCGATGACCGAGACGTCCGAAACCTCGAGCTCGGCATGGGTCTTGTAGAGGTCGTAGGCGAAGGCGCCCGCCATGGTCGGCATCGCCAGGAAGAACGAGAACTCGGCCGCCGCGCGCTTGCTCGCCCCGAAGAGCAGCCCGCCGACGATCGTGGCCCCCGATCGCGAGACGCCGGGGATCATCGCGAGGCACTGGAGGAAGCCGATGCCGAGCGCCGGCCATAGGGGCAGGTCCATCGCCTCGTGATAGCGATCACGGGCCAGCCGGTCGGCGAACAGCAGCACGATGCCGCCGAGGATCAAAGCGATGGCGATGACCATGGGCGTCTCGAACAGCACCGTCTTGATGAAGTCGTGCGCCAGCACGCCGATGACGACGGCCGGCGCGAAGGCGATCAGGATGGCCGCAACAAAGCGCCGGGCCTTGGGGTCATGGGGCAGGGCGCGGGCGATCTCGATCAGCCTCGTCGCATAGACCGACAGGATGGCGAGGATGGCGCCCAGCTGGATCAGCACTTCGAAGGCCCGGCCCGTCGAGCGGAAGCCGAGAAAGTGCCCGGCCAGGAGCAGGTGTCCCGTGGACGACACCGGGATGAACTCGGTCAGCCCTTCGAGCACGCCGAGAAGCGCGCCGATGATCAGGTCGTTCTGCTGCAAGGTCCCCTCCGGCTGGCGGCCGCTTCCCTTACGGGTTCGCGTGCGCCGGGACCAGAGGGGCTGTGTCTTGCCGAAACGCAAACGATGCGTTGTGGTGCGGGAATCATGCAGGGGCATGCTGTCGTGAGACAGGTCAGCAGGGCTGACGGGTTTTGGCGGTTCGGGCAGCGCCGCCACCGCTCGGCGCCGTTGCCGAGGATAGTTAGGGAAGGAAGGGTGACGTTTCTGCCTCGCAGGGTCTTTTCATTGCCGGTCGCTTTGGCGTAAATGGTAGGAAGTGTCCGCCGCGCTGCGCGGTGGAGCTCCGCGTCGGGATGTGCGGCCATGCCCCAGAGGATGCTGAAATTCGTCGAGGTGCGGCGGTCCATGCCGGAGAAGCGGGCGGCGCAGGTGCGGCGCGCGGATTTCGGCGAGATCTACGGCGACTTCGCCGATCCGGAGGCCGCGGTCCAGTCGGGCCGGTGCAGCCAGTGCGGCGTGCCGTTCTGCCAGTCGCACTGCCCGCTGCACAACAACATCCCCGACTGGCTGAAGCTGACGGCCGAGGGCCGGCTGCGCGAGGCCTGGGAGGTGGCGCAGCTGACGAACACCTTCCCTGAGATCTGCGGGCGGATCTGCCCGCAGGACCGGCTGTGCGAGGGGTCCTGCGTCATCGAGCAGTCGGGCCACGGCACGGTGACGATCGGCGCCATCGAGAAGTACATCGCCGACCATGCCTGGGAGCAGGGCTGGGTCGAGCCGATTCGGCCCGCCGAGGAACGCCCCGAATCCGTCGGCATCGTCGGCGCCGGCCCCGGCGGGCTGGCCGCCGCCGAGCGGCTGCGCCATGCCGGCATCCAGGTGACGGTCTATGACCGCTACGACCGCTCGGGCGGGCTGATGGTCTATGGCATCCCCAGCTTCAAGCTGGAGAAGGAGGTGGTCACGCGCCACAACCGGCGGCTGGAGGAGTCGGGCGTCACCTTCCGGCTCGGCTGCGCGGTCGGGCGCGACATCGGCTTTGACGAGCTGCGCGCAGGCGCATGATGCTGTGGTCATCGCCACTGGCGTCTACAAGCCGCGAGATATCGGCGGCCCCGGATCGGGGCAGGCCGGAATCGTCCAGGCGATCGACTATCTGACGGCCAGCAACCGCAAGGGGTTCGGCGATGCCGTGCCCGCCTTCGACGACGGCACGCTCGACGCCAATGGCAAGCGCGTCGTCGTGATCGGCGGCGGCGACACCGCGATGGACTGCGTCCGCACCGCCGTCCGCCAAGGCGCCATCAGCGTCAAATGCCTCTACCGGCGCGACCGGGCGAACATGCCGGGGTCGATGCGCGAGGTCTCGAACGCCGAGGAGGAGGGGGTCGTCTTCGAGTGGCTGACGGCGCCCAAGGGGTTCACCGGCGACCGCTCGGTCGCGGGCGTGCGCGCCGTGCGGATGCGGCTGGGGCCGCCCGACGCGACGGGCCGCCAGTCGCCGCAGGAGGTGCCCGGCTCGGACTTCACCGAGCCCTGCGAGCTGGCCATCAAGGCGCTGGGCTTCGAGCCCGAGGAGCTGCCGGGCCTGTGGGGCTGCGAGGACCTGCCGGTCACCCGCTGGGGGACGATCAAGGCGGACTTCCGGACGCACGAGACCGGGCTGCCAGGCGTCTATGCGGTGGGCGACATCGTGCGCGGCGCCTCGCTGGTCGTCTGGGCGATCCGCGACGGGCGCGAGGCGGCCGACGCGATCATCGGCCGGCTGGGCGCCGGCGTCGCCCGGATCGCCGCGGAGTAGCCGCAGGCGTCCGGACGGGTGACAGGCTGAGTTCGACGGAGGAAACATGGACGGACAGTGTCTCTGCGGCGCCGTGCGCTTTCATGGCGAGCCCAAGCGCGAGCGCGGCGCCAGCGTCTGCCATTGCGGGCAGTGCCGGCGCTGGGGCGGCGGCGGCCCGTTCATCGCCGTCCGCTTCGAGGGCGGCGTGACCTTCGACGCCGACGAAGCGCTGGTCTGGTTCCGCTCGTCCGACCATGGCGAGCGGGGCTTCTGCGCGCGCTGCGGCAGCTCGCTGTTCTGGCGCGCGCCGGGGCAGGGGACCGACGTCTCGGCCTCGGTCGCGACGCTGCCCGGAGACCACGGCGTCGAGATCGGCGCGCATATCTGGGTGGAGGACAAGCCCGGCTTCTACGACTTCGCCGACGACCGGCCGCGGCTGACGGCCGAGCAGGCGATGGCGAGGCCGGGATGAGGTGTTCGAGCGGGCCCCGATGAGCGAGCGGACCGGCAGATGCCTGTGCGGCGCGGTGACGTTCACGGCGACGACGCCGGACAGCTTTAATGTATGCCACTGCGACATGTGCCGGCGCTGGACGGGCGGGCCTCTGATGGCGGTCAATTGCGGCAGCGCCGTGCGGCTGGACGGCGAGCTGCTGATCCACGCCTCGTCCGAATGGGCCGAGCGCGCGAACTGTGCGCGATGCGGCTCTGCCCTGTTCTACCGGCTGAAGCCGACCGATGAGCACTTCGTGGCGCTCGGCGCCTTTGACGAGCAGACCGGCTGGCAGATGGCCAAGGAGATCTTCATCGACCGCCGGCCCTGCCACTATGCCTTTGCCAACCTGACGACGAAGATGACCGAGGCCGAGGTGATCGCCGCCTCCGAGACATGGGAGACGCATTGATATGCCCCTTCACCGGATCGCCACCTACGAGGCGCGGCGCGACCTGCTGGCCCGCGATGGCATGTACCTGGCCGATGAGGAGCACGCCTCCTGCGGCGTCGGGCTTCGTCGCCGCCATCGACGGCAAGCCGCGGCGCGAGGTCGTCGAGTACGGCATCACCGCGCTGCAGTCGGTCTGGCACAGGGGCGCCGTCGATGCCGACGGCAAGACCGGCGACGGCGCCGGCATCCATGTGCAGATCCCGCCCGGCTTCTTCTTCGACCAGATCCGGCGCACCGGGCACGAGCCGAAGGAAGGCGAGCTGATCGCCGTCGGCCAGGTCTTCCTGCCGCGCAACGATTTCGGCGCGCAGGAGGTCTGCCGCACCATCGTCGAGTCCGAGATCCTGCGGCTCGGCTATTACATCTATGGCTGGCGGCAGGTGCCGGTGAACATCTCGGTGCTGGGCGTCAAGGCGAACGCCACGCGGCCCGAGATCGAGCAGATCCTGATCGCCAACCGCAAGGGCGTGGACGTCGAGACCTTCGAGCGCGAGCTCTACGTCATCCGGCGGCGGATCGAGAAGGCGGCGCAGGCGGCGCAGGTGCCCTCGCTCTACCTCTGCTCGCTGTCGTGCCGGTCGATCATCTACAAGGGCATGATGCTGGCCGAGCAGGTCCACGAGTTCTATCCGGACCTGAAGGACGAGCGCTTCGTTTCCGCCTTCGCCATCTATCACCAGCGCTATTCGACCAACACCTTCCCGCAATGGTGGCTGGCGCAGCCCTTCCGGATGCTGGCGCACAACGGCGAGATCAACACGCTGAAGGGCAATCTCAACTGGATGCGGAGCCACGAGATCCGCATGGCGTCGAACTATTTCGGCGAGCTGGCCGAGGACATCAAGCCGATCGTGGCGATGGGGTCCTCGGACTCGGCGGCGCTGGACGCGGTCTTCGAGGTGCTGGTGCGCGCCGGGCGCTCGGCGCCGATGGCCAAGACCATGCTGGTGCCCGAGGCATGGGCGAACGACGGCTCGATGCCGGACGCCTGGCGGGCGATGTACGCCTATTCGAACGCCGTGATGGAGCCCTGGGACGGGCCGGCGGCGCTGGCCATGACGGATGGGCGCTGGGTCTGCGCCGGCATGGACCGCAACGGGCTGCGGCCGCTGCGCTATGTGGTGACGGGCGACGGGCTGGTGATCGCGGGCTCCGAGGTCGGCATGGTGCCGACCGACGAGGCGGGCGTTGTCGAGAAGGGGCGGCTCGGCCCCGGCGAGATGCTGGCGGTCGACATGGCCGAGGGCCGGCTGCTGCACGACCGCGAGATCAAGGACGAGATGGCGGCCGAGCAGCCCTATTCCGACTGGATCGGCAAGATCACCGATCTCGACCGGCGCGTCGCGGGTCTGGGCGAGGCGCGGCTCTTCCAGGGGGCGGCGCTGCGGCGGCGGCAGATCGCGGCGGGCTATTCCGATCGAGGAGCTGGAGACGATCCTGCACCCGATGGCCGAGGACGCCAAGGAGGCGATCGGCAGCATGGGCGACGACACGCCGCCGGCGGTGCTCAGTCGACCGCTACCGGCCGCTCAGCCACTTCTTCCGGCAGAACTTCACCCAGGTGACGAACCCGCCGATCGACAGCTTGCGCGAGCACCGGGTGATGAGCCTGAAGACGCGCTTCGGCAATCTGAAGAACGTGCTCGACCAGGATTCGAGCCAGACCGAGATCCTGACGCTGGAAAGCCCGGTCATCTCGAACCGGCAGTTCGACGTGATGGTCGAGGCGTTCGCCGGCACGCACCGGGTGATCGACGCGACCTTCCCGGCCGAGGGCCGCGTCGGGCGGCTGCGCCAGGCGCTGATGAAGATCCGCCAGCAGGCCGAGGAGGCCGTGCGCGAGGGCGCCGGCCACCTGGTCCTGACGGATGAGGGGCAGGGGCCCGAGCGCATCGCCATGCCGATGATCCTGGCGACGTCCGCCGTGCATTCCTGGCTGATCCGGCAGGGGTTGCGGACCTTCTGCTCGCTGAACGTGCGCTCGGCGGAGTGCCTCGACCCGCACTACTTCGCCGTGCTGATCGGGGTCGGCGCGACGACGGTCGAACGCCTATCTGGCGCAGGACTCGATCCTCGACCGGATCGACCGCGGGCTGCTCGACATGAGCCACGAGCAGGGGGTGGCGAACTTCAAGTTCGCCGTCGACCAGGGCCTGCTGAAGATCATGTCGAAGATGGGCATCTCGGTGATCTCGTCCTATCGCGGCGGCTGCAATTTCGAGGCGGTGGGCCTTTCGCCGCGCCGTGGTGGCGGAGTTCTTCCCCGGCATGCATTCGCGCATCTCGGGCATCGGCGTCTCGGGGCTGGAGAAGAAGCTGCGGGCGCTGCACGAGCAGGCCTATCTCGGCGGGGCGGACGTGCTGCCGATCGGCGGGCTCTACAAGGCGCGCAGGCGGGGCGAGAGCCATGCCTGGGAGGCGCAGCTGATGCACATGCTGCAGGCCGCGGTGACGCAGAACTCCTACGGCCTGTGGAAGAAGTACTCCGACGGCATGGCGAGCCGCGCGCCGATCCATCTGCGCGACCTGCTCGACTTCAAGCCGGCGGGGCGCCAGGTGCCGGTGGACGAGGTCGAGTTCGATCACCTCGATCCGCAAGCGGTTCGTGACGCCCGGCATGTCGCTGGGCGCGCTGAGCCCCGAGGCGCACCAGACGCTGAACATCGCGATGAACCGGATCGGCGCGAAGTCGGATTCGGGCGAGGGCGGCGAGGACCCCAAGCACTATTCGCCGATGCCGAACGGCGACAACCCGTCGGCCAAGATCAAGCAGGTGGCGTCGGGCCGCTTCGGCGTGACGGCCGAGTACCTGAACCATTGCGCGGAGCTGGAGATCAAGATCGCGCAAGGGGCCAAGCCCGGCGAGGGCGGCCAGCTGCCGGGCTTCAAGGTGACCGAGATGATCGCCAAGCTGCGGCACTCGACGCCCGGGGTCACGCTGATCAGCCCGCCGCCGCACCACGACATCTATTCGATCGAGGACCTGGCGCAGCTGATCTATGACCTGAAGCAGATCAACCCCGACGCCAAGGTCTGCGTGAAGCTGGTCAGCTCGACCGGCGTCGGCACGATCGCGGCCGGCGTCGCCAAGGCCAAGGCCGACGTCATCCTGATCGCCGGGCACAACGGCGGCACCGGGGCGTCGCCCGCAGACCAGCATCAAATATGCCGGGCTGCCCTGGGAGATGGGGCTGACCGAGGCGCACCAGGTGCTGGCGCTGAACGACCTGCGCGACCGGATCACGCTGCGCACCGATGGCGGGCTTGCGCACCGGGCGCGACATCGTCATCGCCGCCATGATGGGCGCCGAGGAGTACGGCATCGGCACGGCGGCGCTGATCGCCATGGGCTGCATCATGGTGCGCCAGTGCCAGACCAACACCTGTCCCGTCGGCGTCTGCACCCAGGACCCGCGCCTGCGCGAGAAGTTCACCGGCACCGCCGACAAGGTGGTGAACCTCTTCAGCCTGCTGGCGGCCGAGGTGCGCGAGATCCTGGCGCGGCTGGGCGCGCGCTCGATCGAGGAGATCATCGGGCGCACCGACCTGCTGGCGCAGGTCAGCCGGGGGGCGGCGCATCTCGACGATCTCGACCTCAACCCGATGCTGGTGCGCGTCGACGAGGGGCACCACATCCACTACCGCCTCGACCGGCCGCGCAACGACGTGCTCGACACGCTGGACGCGCAGATCGTCGCCGATGCCGGGCCGTTCTTCAAGGTGGGCGAGAAGATGCACCTGGACTACACCGTGCAGAACACGCAGCGCACCATCGGCGCCCGGGTATCGAGCCACATCGTCCGGCGCTTCCGCAACGGCGAGGACAAGGCCAAGCTGCAGGAGGGGCACCTGACGGTGCGGCTGAACGGCACCGCCGGCCAGTCGCTCGGCGCCTTCGCGGCGCACGGGCTGAAGCTCGAGGTCTTCGGCGACGCCAACGACTATGTCGGCAAGGGCTTGTCCGGCGGCGTCATCACGCTGCGCCCGCCGCTGAGCTCGCCCTGGTGCCGCACGAGAACACCATCATCGGCAACACGGTGCTCTATGGCGCGACGGGCGGCAAGCTGTTCGCCAACGGCCAGGCGGGCGAGCGGTTCGGCGTCCGCAACTCGGGCGCCGTCGTCGTTGTGGAGGGCTGCGGCTCGAACGGCTGCGAGTACATGACGGGCGGCACCGCGGTGATCCTCGGCCGCGTCGGCGACAATTTCGGCGCCGGCATGACGGGCGGCATGGCCTTCGTCTGGGACGAGGCCGACGGGTTCGCGGCGCGCTTCAACCCCGACACGATCGTCGTGCAGCGGGTCGAGAGCCGGCACTGGGAGGGCGTGCTGCACGCGCTGGTCGAGGAGCATGTCCGCCAGACCGGCAGCCCGCTCGGCCGCGAGCTCCTGCGCAACTGGGACGCCGAGCTCGGCCGGTTCTGGCAGGTCTGCCCGAAGGAGATGGTCGGGCGGCTCGAGCAACCGCTGAGCGAACACCTCGCCGAGGCGCGGGCCTAGCGCCCGCGCCGGCCGCCGGCGTATCCTCCGGCAGCGATGGCCGGGCGGAGGTGGCCGGGGCGGAGGTGGCGCAGATGCGCGAGGGGTCGGCAAATGGTGCGCCGGGCTGTTGACCGCCGTCACCCGGGCGGCTTCGAGCGCGACATGCCGGCAATCGTCGACTGGTTCGCCCAGCCTGCGTCCGGAGAGCCGGGCCCGGCCTGATGCGCGCGGCTGGAAGCAGGGCCCGCGTGATGCTAAGCGGGCGCCCGACAATGGCCTGCGCGGAGCCGATGGCGACAAAAACTTCCGGAAGGCGCAAGGCCGACAAGGGGGGCGCCGAAAAGGGCGGCGCCATCAGGGGCAGGGCCGGCCGGCGCTCGCGGCGACGGCTGTGGCTGCGGCCGCTGGTCTGGCTCGGCTATCTGCTGGTGGCCGTGCTGCTCTGGGTCGCGGCCTATCGCTGGGTCGAACCCGCCGGGCGGGATCTATATGGCGTCCGAGGCGCTGCGGCTCGGCGGCGTCGAGCGCGAGTGGCGTGATCTGGACGACATGGCGCCGGCGCTGCTGCGCTCGGTGATGGCGGCCGAGGATGCGCGTTTCTGCGACCATCTCGGCTTTGACTTCCAGGCGATCCAGCACGCCATCGAGGAACGCGGGCGCGGCCGCTTCCGCGGCGCCTCGACGATCAGCCAGCAGGTGGCGAAGAACGTCTTCCTCTGGCATGGCGGGGGCTGGGCTGCGGAAGGGGCTCGAGGCCGGCTTCACCGTGCTGGTCGAGGCGATGTGGCCCAAGCGCCGGATCCTCGAGGTCTACCTCAACACCGCCGAATTCGCCGAGGGCGTCTTCGGCGCCGAGGCGGCGGCGCGGCACGCCTTCGGGCGCGGCGCCGACGCGCTGAGCGGCGGCGCAGGCGGCGCGGCTGGCGGCCGTGCTGCCCAACCCCAAGGAGCGGAGCGCCACGCATCCCACGAACTTCGTCCAGCGCCGCGCCCGGGCGGCCCGGGCCGGCGCCGAGACGTTGCGGGCGGAGGGCCGGGCCGCCTGCGTGCTGTAGGAGGCGCTTCGGCGCGCCGGCGGCGTGACGGTGCGGGCGTCGGCGGCGGGCACCGGCGGCCTCGGGACGACTTGCGCCTCTTCGGTGACCATCAGGGGCAGCTGTCGCTGAACAAGGAGGGGGCCGTTTCCGTCGGGCGGCCTGCGGCTTCGTTGCGCGCCATCAGCCCTCATCGACCGGCAGGCAAGTTTGAAGAATCATGTTAATCCTTCTTGCACGGACATTTCCGTCCGCCTCAGAAAGGGGTATGGCCATGGAGAGAAGTCTCGCGGCCGAATTCATCGGAACGTTCTGGCTGGTCTTCGGGGGCTGCGGCAGTGCGGTGATCGCCGCGGGCTTTCCCGAGCTTGGCATCGGCTTCGTAGGGGTGGCGTTCGCGTTCGGCCTGACCGTGCTGACAATGGCGTATGCGTTCGGTGGGATCTCCGGCGCGCACTTCAACCCGGCGGTCACGCTCGGGCTGGTCGTCGCCGGCAAGTTTGACGCCGCGCGCCTGCCCTGGTACTGGGCGGCGCAGGTGGCGGGCTCGATCATGGCGGCCATCGTGCTCTACGCGATCGTCTCGGGCAAGGCGGGCTTCACCGGGGTGGGCAGCTTCGCCTCGAACGGTTTTGGCGCTGCGTCGCCCGGCGGCTATGGCTTCGTAGCCTGCCTGCTCACCGAGGTGGTGATGACCGCGGGCTTCCTGATCATCATTCTCGGCGCGACGTCGGACAAGGTGCCGGCCGGCTTTGCGCCGATCGCCATCGGGCTGGGGCTGACGCTGGTGCATCTGTTCTCGGTCCCGGTGACCAATGCCTCGGTCAACCCGGCGCGCTCGACGGGTGTGGCGTTGTTCGCCGATGCCCCGGCGCTGGCGCAGCTCTGGTTCTTCTGGGTCACGCCGCTGGCCGGTGCCGTTCTGGGCGCCATGGTCTGGCGGATGGTGGCGACGCCGTCGACGGTGGCCCCGGCCTCTGCGGCGCCGGCCTGAGGCGCGCGCCGTGCCGCGACGCTGATGCGGATCCGTCGGCCTGGCCGGCGGGTCCTTTACGCGGATTGCCGGCGCCGCGCCCGTGGCGGGCCACGGAACAGGCCAGTGTGAGAGGGTGCGCCCTACGCGCACCGGCGCGGCTTGGCGGCATCTCAGCCGAGGCGTGCCCTGCGCCTGGTCAGAACACGCCCAGCACCGCCAGCAGCACCAGCGTCAGCACCAGCGAGACAAGGATCGATCCGAGACAGCCGGCCGGCTGGATAAGAAGACGAACATGGGACACTCTGCGGCGACCTGAGCCGAACCCGCCCGGGGTCCCGGAAGCTCCGGAGCGCCGGTGCCTTGCCCCGTTCATTCCCCGCCGCCGGCCATGCGAAAGGGTGGGTTGGCACCCACCCTACGCTTGCTGGCTGCTCGGCGCCGTCGGTGGCCGGCGGAGCGGGCCCACGGAGAGAGCACGCTGCGCTTGAGCGCCGCCGGGCGAGCCCGGAGAGTAGGGTGGGTGCAACCCACCATCCGGCGGCATCGCCATCGAAAAAGTGGGTGGGTAGGTACCCACCCTCCACTTGTTAAGGTGTTGCCTCGGTCAAGGGTTCGCTAGCGCAAGTACGAGCCCCCCGGCAATGGTCGAGATCGTTCCAGTGACGCTCCAATCGCGAGTAGAGAATAGAACAGAGGTGTCCGCTACAACGGTTGTCAAGCCTGCGAGCTTCTGCGCTGGCATGGTCTCTCCTCGCTGTTGCACCTGATCCAAAAGATTTTTCGTATTTTGTCGCACGCTGTGGTAGACTTCGGGTGATCGTGTGAACAGAGTCTCACGAATGGCCTCAACACGACTTCTTTCTTTCTCAATCGTGCTTATTATATAGGAGCGAACTTCCTCTGAAAGCCGAAATTGGTCCAGAAGTCGGCGCTCCATGCGGGTGAAGTGCTCGTGAGGCATTCGGCGTGCAGCTCGTAAATATAGGGAAAGATCCTGCGAAAGACCGCCGAGCCTTGTCTTAAACTGGTGCCAAGCTCCCGATGAAAGGGCTCGCGAGTAGCCGCGCCGTTTCCTCTCTGATAAATAAATCTCACGGAGAGCATCGTCCGAGACCTTTTTGCTTCCGAGGAGTCCATCTACAAAAGTTAGTGAAATGTAAAACGACCTCTCCGAAGAGATTTTCTCAACGAGCTCTTGTATCTCTATGCGCTCTGACTCCGAAAGGACAAGCTCGTCAGCAGGAAGGTTCGGATTTTTGCTGGTGAGGCGCTCTTGAAGAAGTTGCCCTATCAACTGAACCAATCGAGCGCGGTCTCGATCAATCGCAGGTTTCGGGCTGAAAATCGAAAATTTTCATAAAACTCTTCGACTACCTCACAAACTTCTTGTACTTGATCCGCTTCGGCTCGACCGCGTCCGGCCCAAGCCTGCGGATCTTGTCTTCCTCATAGCTCTCGAAATTGCCCTCGAACCATTCGACGTGGGCGTCGCCCTCGAAGGACAGGATGTGGGTGCACAGGCGGTCGAGGAAAAAGCGGTCGTGGCTGATGATGACGGCGCAGCCGGCGAAGGCCTCGATGGCGTCCTCGAGCGCGCGCAAGGTCTCGACGTCGAGGTCGTTGGTCGGCTCGTCGAGCAGCAGGACGTTGCCGCCCGATTTCAGCAGCTTGGCCATGTGGACGCGGTTGCGCTCGCCGCCCGAGAGCAGCTTGACCTTCTTCTGCTGGTCCGAGCCGCGGAAGTTGAAGGCGCCGCAATAGGCGCGGGAGTTCACCTCGGCATCGCCCAGCACCAGCATGTCGGTGCCGCCGGAGATCTCCTCGAACACCGTCTTCTCGCCGTCGAGCGTGTCGCGCGCTCTGGTCGACGATAGGAGAGCTTCACGGTGTCGCCATAGTCGATGCGGCCGGCGTCCGGCTGCTCCTGGCCCGTCATGCATCCGGAACAGCGTCGACTTGCCGGCGCCGTTCGGGCCGATGACGCCGACGATGCCGCCGGGGGGCAGGGCGAAGGACAAATCCTCGATCAACAGGTTGTCGCCATAGGCCTTGCGCAAGGACCTCGACCTCGATGACCTTGCCGCCGAGGCGCGGGCCGTTCGGGATGATGATCTGGGCGCGGCCGACGCGCTCGCGCTCGGACTGGCCGGCCATCTCCTCATAGGCGTTGATGCGCGCCTTGGATTTCGCCTGCCGGGCGCGCGGGCTCTGCCGGATCCACTCCAGCTCGCGCGAGAGCGTGCGCTGGCGCGCCTTGTCCTCGCGCGCCTCCTGCTCCAGCCGCTTCGCCTTCTGCTCGAGCCAGCTCGAATAGTTGCCCTCCCAGGGCACGCCGCGGCCGCGGTCGAGCTCGAGGATCCAGCCGGTGATCTCGTCGAGGAAATAGCGGTCGTGCGTGACGATCAGGATCGTGCCCTTGTACTCGATCAGGTGCTTTTGCAGCCAGGCGATGGTCTCGGCGTCGAGATGGTTCGTCGGCTCGTCGAGCAGCAGCATCTCGGGCGCCTGCAGCAGCAGCTTGCAGAGCGCGACGCGCCGCCGCTCGCCGCCCGAGAGCGAGTCGACGGTCGCTGTGTCCGGCGGGCAGCGCAGCGCCTCCATGGCGACGTCGACCTGGGCGTCGAGGTCCCAGAGGTTCTGGGCGTCGATCTCGTCCTGCAGCCGCGCCATCTCGTCGGCCGTCTCGTCCGAGTAGTTCATGGCGATCTCGTTGAAGCGGTCGAGCTTGGCCTGCTTGGCCTTGACCCCCTCCATGACATTGCCGCGCACATTCAGCGCGGGGTCCAGTTCCGGCTCCTGCGGCAGATAGCCGACATGCGCGCCCTGGGCCGCCCAGGCCTCGCCCGAGAACTCCTTGTCCTGGCCCGCCATGATGCGCATCAGCGTCGATTTGCCCGAGCCGTTGACGCCAACGACGCCGATCTTCACGCCGGGCAGAAAGCTCAGGCGGATGTTCTCGAAGACCTTCTTGCCGCCGGGCCAGGTCTTGGAGACTCCGTCCATGTGATAGACGTACTGATAGGATGCCATGCGCTCGCTCAGGGTGAGGGGTTTGTCGCGGGCCTTCTAGCCAAGCCTCCCCCGGCGCGCAATCGGCGGGGCGCGCGGCCCCGATATGCGGCCCGCGAGGATCGCGGCGGCTCAGAGCCGGCCGGAGCCGAGCTGGCGCTGCAGCTCCGGCGGGATTTCCAGCTCCTCGCCGGCGGCGGCCAGCGTCCGCGCGTCGATCCGCGGCGGCGAGAGATCGACGCCCTTCGACAGCGCCTTGACGATCGTCTCGATGATCTCGATGCGCGCGTGCTTCTTGTCGTTGCCCGCGACGACGTGCCATGGCGCGCCGGTCTCGGAGGTGCGCTGGAACATCTCCTCGATCGCCTCGACATAGTCGGCCCAGCGCCGGCGGTTGCGAAAGTCCTCGTAGGAGAGCTTCCAGAGCTTCAGCGGGTTGTTCAGGCGCCGCTCGAACCGGCGGAGCTGCTCGTCCGGGGTGATGTGCATGAAGAACTTGAGCACCCGGGTGTTGTCGTCGCGCAGCATGCGCTCGAAGTCGTTGATCTCGCGAAAGGCGGCGCGCCAGCGCTGTGGCGGCGTGAGCGCCTCGACACGCTCGACCAGCACGCGGCCGTACCACGAGCGGTCGAAGGCGGCGATCGCGCCGTCGACCGGCAGCCGCTCCATGAAGCGCGCGAGGAAATGGCGCTGCTTGTCGTGCGGCGCCGGCGCGCCGATCGGCCAGACCTTGAAGCCGCGCGGGTCCATCGCCGCCGAGATGCGCCGGATGACGCCGCCCTTGCCCGCGGCATCCCAGCCCTCGAAGACCAGCACGGCCGAGTTGCCGGAGAACAGATACGCCTGCTGGATGCGGCTGAGCTCGGTCTGCAGCTTGGCCAGCCGGCGCTCGTAGTCTTCGCGCGACAGGCACCGGCCCATGTCGAGCGCGTCGAGTGTGGTCTTGCGCTTGTTCGCAGCGGTCATCGTCGAGCTTCCAACCATCGCCCCCGCCTTGGCGATGATCGGGCCGCCGCTGATGGTTGGCAAGGGTTCCGGGCGGCAATGCTTCCGGCAGGGCCTTGCGCCCGCACAGCGCCGGCACCGGACCCGCACAAGGATCATTGACAGGACAGCAAGATCCGCGGTCCATGCGCCCAGCATGGGGGAGCGCATCGGCGGACCTGTCGCCTTGCCGGGCCAAAGGATCGGTCTGCTCGGCGGATCGTTCGATCCGCCGCATGCCGG
This sequence comes from uncultured Alphaproteobacteria bacterium, assembly GCA_963822985.1. Taxonomy (GTDB): domain Bacteria; phylum Pseudomonadota; class Alphaproteobacteria; order Rhodobacterales; family Rhodobacteraceae; genus Thermohalobaculum. The sequence continues at coordinate 261,541 of CAWGJU010000015.1, forward strand.
CCATGTGCACGTCACGCTGTGGGCGCTGCGGGCGCTCGGGCTCGACCGGGTGTGGTGGCTGGTCTCGCCGGGCAACCCGCTGAAGGCGCGCGGACCGGCCGGCATGGAGCGCCGCGTCGCCGCCTGCCGGCGACTGATACACCACCCCAGGGTCGCGGTCACCGATATCGAGCGCCGGCTCGGCTCGCCCTACACGGCCGACACGCTGGCGCGTTTGTCGCAGCTTTACCCCGGCGTGCGATTCATCTGGCTGATGGGCGCCGACAATTTGGCGACCTTCCACCGCTGGGAGCGCTGGGAATGGCTGGCCGAGAACTATCCCATCGCCGTCTTCGCCCGGCCCGGCGAGCAGCTGCGCGCCGGGCTCTCGCCCATGGCCCGGCGCTTCGCGCGGCGGCGGCTGCCGCCGGGCGCCGCGCGGCTGCTTGGGCGGGGGCGCGAGTCGCGCTGGGTGATGCTGCCGGGGCCGATGTCGCCCGCCTCGTCGACGGCGATCCGCGGGCGCGGCGCCTGGCCGTGACTTGCGCAGCGCGCCCGGCCGTGAGACTCTGGGCCGATGGAGCTTGCACGATGAGGGGCATGCGTCTCGGCCGTCGCCTCTTTCTAGCCTTGGGCGCAGCGGCGTTCGCCTGCGCGCTGGCCGGGCCGGCGGCGGCGAAACAGCTGCCAAAGCCGAAGGCGGGCGAGGAGATCCGTGCCGCGCTCGGGCCGACCGGCATCTCGGGCTGGATGGCGGTCGACCTCGACAGCGGCGCGATCATCGACCAAGGCAACCCGGGCTATCCCTTCGCGCCGGCCTCGGTCGCCAAGCTGCCGACGGCCGCCTTCGCGCTCGACGCACTCGGGCCCGACCACCGGTTCGAGACGCGCGTGCTGGCCGGCGGCCCCGTCCGCCAGGGCCGGATCGAGGGCGCGCTGATCCTGCAGGGCGGCGGCGACCCGGAGCTCGACACCGACGCGCTGGTGCCGCTGGTGGCCGAGCTCGGCGCCAGCGGCATCACCGGCGCGCGCGGGTTCCTGGTCGACGGCACGGGCTTGCCCCAGGTCAGCGAGATCACCCGCGCGCAGGAGGTCGATGCTGCCTACAACCCCTCGGTTTCGGGGCTGAACCTCAACTTCAACCGCGTGCACGTGAAATGGGACGCGCGCAAGGGAGGCGAGCGGCTGTCGGTCGAGGCCGCCGCGGCGCGGCTCAGCCCCGCGGTCGAGATCGTGCAGGTCGCGCTGGCGCCCGGCGCCGGCGCGCCGCTCTTCGCCTATCGCGAGGCTGGCGGGCACGAGCTCTGGCAGATGGCGCGCGAGGCCTATCGGGGCCGGGCGGCGCGCTGGTTGCCGGTGAAGCGTCCCGAGCTCTATGCCGGCGAGGTGCTGGCCACGCTCGCGGCGGCGCAGGGACTGGCGCTGGGGGCGCCGCAGCTTGGACAGGCGCTGGAGGCAGCCGAGCCCCTGGCCGTTCACCGCAGCCGGCCGCTCGCCGAGATCCTGCGCGAGATGCTGAAGCACTCGACCAACCTGACGGCCGAGGTCACCGGAGCGGCCGCGTCGCGAGCCGTCGGGCGGCCCGCCCGGACGCTGGCCGAGTCGGCCGCCGTCATGAACGCCTGGGCGGGGGGCGTTGCGGGCTTTGCGCCCGACGACCCCGAGTTCCGGCTGGTCAACCATTCTGGGCTGACGCTCGAAAGCCGCGTCTCGCCCCGGCGCATGGTGGCGCTGCTGGCCGCGCTGGCGCGCCGCGAGGCGGGTGCCGGCACGAGCGCGAACGGCCGGCTGCCGGGCGGCATCGCCGGGTATCTCAGGCCGCACAACGTCTCGGCCAAGTCGGTGCCGCTCGACTACAAGCGGCTTCAGATCGTGGCCAAGACCGGGACGATGAGCTATGTGCGCGGGCTCGCCGGCTATGTCGCGACACCGGGCGGCCGGAGGCTCGCCTTCGCGATCTTCTCGAACGATCTCGACCGGCGGGGCCCGGGCCCGGAGCGGGTCGACAAGGCCTGGATGGGCCGCGCCAAGGAATTCGAGCGGGCGCTGATCCGCAGCTGGGTGCTGCGCGTCGACGGCGCCGCCTGAGCGGGAGGGGACCATGGCGGTCAAGATGAAGCGGCTGGACCATGTCAACGTCCGGACCGCAAACCTCGAGGCGATGATCGACTGGTACGGGCGGATGCTGGGAATGGAACCGGGCCCGCGGCCCGGCTTCTCGTTCCCGGGCGCCTGGCTCTATGCCGGCGACCACCCGATCGTGCACCTGGTCGGGCGCGAGGCGCAGCCGGGCGCCGCGGATGCGGACCTGCGGCTCGAGCACTTCGCCATCTCGGCCGCGGGGCTGGCCGAGCTGGTCGAGCGCGCCAAGGCCGCCGGCGAGCGCTGCGAGGTGCGCAGAGTGCCGAACTTCCCGATCGTCCAGGTCAATCTCTGGGATCCTGACGGGAACCACATCCACATCGATTTCGACGCGGCCGAGGCGGAGGGCACTGGGATCGCGTGATGGGTGGGGGCGAGCACCCACCCACCTGACGCGGGCGTCAGATGTCGCCCCGGTCGCCGTGGATGGCGACGATCTCGAGCGAGGCGTCCTGCGGCCGGATCGCCCGAAAGGCCTCGGACACGCCCGCCGGCACCAGCTCGCGCGAGACGACGAGCAGCGTGTTCGGATCGTGGTCCTCGCACATCGCGCGCATGTCGGCGAGCTCCTCGGCCGCCACGGGACGCGCCGCCTCGAGCGAGGGCGCGCCATAGCGCTGGACGAAGTGGCGGGCGAGCGCGTCGACCGCCGCCCCGTACTCGGCCGGCGCGATCTCGGCGACCGCCACGAAGGTGGAGCGACCGAAGCTGCCGAGACCGAGCCAGCCATTGCTGAAGGCCTGGCGGCGCTTGGCAACGAGATCGGCCTCGGTCCAATTCGAAAACTCAAAGGCGCCGGAAACGGCCCATTCGCCTTCCTCGGCCGGGTACTCGAAGACGTTCTCGTCCGAGCGATCGAAACGGATCGTGCGCGCCAGCCTCATGCGGGGGAACCAAGCGGCGACGCCTGCGGCGCCATGACAAACCCCCGCACACGCGCCTGCGCGCGCGAGCGGGGCCCGTGCGCAGCTGACGACCGGCGCTTCAGAGCGGCCAGCGGCGGGGCAGGTCGCGGGCTGTGTAGGAAATGCTGGGTAAGGCCGGCAGGTCCGGCCACCTCGGATCGTATGCGAGCCAGGGATCGGCCGGCCGTCACGGCTCCAGCGCCTCGGTCAGAGGGCGCAGCTCCGTGCCGCCCCTTCGGTTGACCAGCATGCCGCCGTGCTCGTCGAGGCCGATGAAGGTGCCCGTGTCGTCGGGGCGCGAGGCGCCGATGCGCTCGGCCTGGGCGCTCCAGGCGGCATGCAGCGGCGTGAGCCCGTCATCGACGAAACGGCTGATCCAGAGGAGCAGGTGGCGCGACCAGCTCTCGAGCAGCGCGGGAGGCGTGACCTCGCCGCAGCCCTCGGCATGGAGGAAGGTCTCGCCGGGCCGCTCGCCGCCTTCGCGGCCGGGCGGCGGCAGGAAGGGCATCTCGACCCCCAGCACCAGCCAGTCGGGAACGGCGACAGGATCGGTAGTCGCTGCGGCCGCGCAGGCGCGGCCGCAGGAGGCGCCGTTCACCAAAACGCCGCCCGGCCACCGGTAATGGATCGCCACCTCGGGCGGGGCGAGGGAGGCGAGCGCGTCGCCGAGCGCCAGCGGTGCCGCGAGGAAAATGCCGATGGCGCGGCCGAGCGGTTCCTCGGGCGCGAGGACCACCGCAGCCCGCAGCGCCTCGGGCGGACAGGACCAGAGGACGAGCCCCGGATCGGCCCCCTCGCGCGCCCGCGCGACGGCGCGCCCGAACGGGTCGCCGGCCGCCGCTTCCTCGCCGCGCAGGCGCGGCGGGAAGGTCGGCGGATCGGCCGGGTCGAGCACCACCGGGCGCACCTCCGGGCGCACCTCAGATGGCGCCGCTGCGGATCAGCGCCTCGGCGATGTCGCGAAAAGCGCCGGCCTGCGGCGTGTTCGGCCGGGCCGCGACGATCGGCGCGCCGCCATCGCCCGCCTCGCGGATCGCCCGGTCGAGCGGCACCGCGCCGAGGAAGGGTACGCCGATGCGCTCGGCCTCCCTCTCCGCCCCGCCATGGCCGAAGATGTGCTCCTCGTGCCCGCAGTTCGAGCAGATATGCGTCGACATGTTCTCGATCAGCCCCAGCACGGGCGTGCCCGTCTTGCGGAACATGTCGAGCGACTTGCGCACGTCGAGCAGCGCGATGTCCTGCGGCGTCGAGACGACGATCGCACCCGCCACCTCGGCCTTCTGGCTGAGCGTCAGCTGCACGTCGCCCGTGCCGGGCGGCAGGTCGACGAGCAGCGCGTCGAGCCGCCCCCAGGCGACCTGGCCGAGCAGCTGCTGCAGCGCGCCCATCAGCATCGGCCCGCGCCAGATCACCGCCTCGCCCTCGGGCACCATGAAGCCGATCGACATGCAGGTGACGCCGTGGTTGCGGAGCGGCAGGATCGTCTTGCCGTCGGGCGAGGAGGGGCGCCCCGATATGCCCATCATGCGCGGCTGGCTGGGCCCGTAGACGTCGGCGTCGAGCAGCCCGATCCGCTTGCCGGCGGCGGCGAGCGCGACCGCGAGGTTGGCCGAGACCGTCGACTTGCCGACCCCGCCCTTGCCGGACGCGATGGCGATGACGCGGTCGACGCCGGGGATGCGCTTGTCGGCCGGCTCGTCCGGTTTCTTGCGCCCGCCGATTCCGAGATCCGGCGGCGGCCCGGCGGGCGTCGAGCGCCGCGAGGGGGTCGGATCCGCAGAATGCGCCGTCAGCACGGCGTTGACCCGGGCGACGCCCGGCACCGCCTCGACCGCCTGCTGCGCGGCGGCGCGCAGCGGCTCGGCCTGCGGACCCAGCCCCGGGTCGACCTCGATGACGAAGCTGACGCCGCCGCCATCGCCGACGCTGATCGCCTTGGCGATGTCGGCGGCTATCAGGTCGCGGCCCGAGCTCGGGTCGACGATCTTGGAGAGCGCCTCGACGACGTCCTCGCGGGTGACGGTCATCCGGCCTCCTCGACCCCGGGGCCGGCCTTGATCTCGCCCTCGATGACGTGCTCGAGGCCGAGCTCGGGGACGGTCAGCACGACGCGGGCGCGCAGCGGCCCGGACGGGTTCTGCGCGCGCACCGCTTCCTCGATCTGCTGCTGCGAGGTCACGCCGACCTGCTTGAGGAACTTGCGCATCGACATGTTGAAGGCGTCGTTGTCCATCTGGGGAACTCCCTGCGGGTTTGTCTTGTGGAGTGGGGCCGGCCCTGCGGCTTGTCAAGGCAGCCCCAGAACGCCGACAGCCGTTCGAAAGCCGCCCTATCGGTCCTTGTAGTCGTCAGTTGTGCGCACGCGCGGGCGCGCAGCCCCGGCGAAGGGCGCGTCGCCCCGGAACTGGGCGCGCACGCGGCAGTCGTCGCACATCTGGATCAGCCGCACATTGTCCGAGTTGGTGAACATTGCATGGACGCCAGAGAGCTTGGCCGTGATCCGGTCGATGGTCTTCTTGGTCCCAAAGGGCTTGCCGCATTCGATGCAGCAGAAGGGCTCCTCGTGGTTCAGCACGCGCGGCGCCAGCGCGGCCGGGGACAGGTCGAGCCGGGGCAGGAGCGCGATGGCGTTCTCCGGGCAGGCCGTTGCGCAGAGGCCGCACTGGACGCAAGCCGTCTCGCGGAAGTTGACCTCCGGCCGGCGGTCGCCGCCGTCGCCGAGCGCGCCCGGCGGGCAGAGGCCGACGCAGGCGAGGCAGAGCGTGCAGGCCTCGGTGTCGACCACGATCGCCCCATAGGGTGCGCCCTCGGGCAGCGCGAGCGGCGCGTCGGGGCTGTTGCCGCCGGCCAGCGCCGTCGCGGCCAGCCGGGTGACGTCGCGCCGGCCGCCGAGCGCCATGATCGGCTCGACCCGCAGCGGGGCGGGGCGGGCAGCATAGAGCACGTCCGAGAGCGCGTCGGGGTCGTCGGCTTCGACAAGGGCGATGCGGCCGGCGGCGCCGCAACCGGCGGCGATGGCCTCGGCGAGCCGCAACTCGCGGCCGATGACCTCGCGCTCGGTGCGCGGCGCCGGCAGGATGCCGACCGAAGCGAAGCCGAGTGCCAGCCCGGCCAGCATCTCGGCATGGCCGAAGGCCGCGAGCGCGCGCACCTGAAGCGGCACCACGTCGGCGGGCAGCCCGCGGCCATAGCGGGCGCCGAGCCGGATCATCTCGGCGCCATGCTCGTCGTGCACCAGCAGGCGGGGCGCCTTGCCGCCCGCCTTGGCGAACGCCTCGGCCATTGTGCGCATCCGGGCGAAGAGGTGCTCGACGGGCGGGTCGTCGCTGCTGGCCGCGCCCGTCGGGCAGACGGCCGCGCAGGCGCCGCAGCCGGCGCAGATGTAAGGGTCGATGGCGACCGTGTCGCCGGCGGGGGTGATCGCGCCGGTCGGGCAGAGGTCGAGGCAGCGCGTGCAGCCGACCTGCCCCGCCCGGCTATGGGCGCAGAGCGAGCCCTCGAAGCGGATGTGCAGCGGCTTCTCGAAGGTGCCGACCATCTGCACGGCGTCGAAGAGCACGCGCTCGACGGCGATCGGGTCGCCCGGATCGGCGCGCAGATAGCCGTCGCGCTTCTCATGCGCGGGGAAGAGCGGCCGGCGGCCCGAGAGGTCGACGATGATGTCGCACTCCGAGCGACCGCCATCGCGCGGCGGGGAGAACGCGCGCGCCCGGCCGCCCGGCAGATAGGCGCGGAAGGCGTCCACCTCGACGGCGAAGCGGCCGAGCGCGCCCGTCGCGTTGCGGATGCGGCCGGCGACGATGTCGATCGCGGCGCCGGCGGGGACGATCACCTCCTCGGGCTCGGTCAGCATGCAGGTGATGGAGAGCGCAGAGGCGAGCCTGGCCGCCGCGGGAACGGCCGACTCGGCCGGACCCCAGACGAGGCAGACGCCGGCCGACGAGACATCGACCGACGGCACTGACGGGGCGGGCAGCCGCGCCTCGGCGACCAGCGCCGCCATCTTCGGCCCGGCGTCGCGGTCGTCGGACCAGCCGGCCCGGTCGCGGATGTCGGCGGTGGTCAGCCGGTCGGCGGCGCCCAGCGCCTCGGCGAGCTCGCCAAAGGCGGCCGTCTCCTGCCCGCAGGCGACCACCACCTCGCCGCCGCGCTCCAGCGCCGCCTGCACGGAGCCGATCTCGTCGCCGCAGAGGCAGTCGTGCACCCGCGAGCACGGCGCACCGGTTCCGCGGGCGATCGCACGGGCATTCGGCGCCATGGTGCCGAGGCAGCTGCAGAGCAGGACGCTGGGCTCGGACATGCACCTCTCCAGATCCCGCGGCCGACGCGCGGGTCAAGCCACAGATAACGGCTGGGCAGCGCGGCACAAGCCCCGCAGGTGCGGGCCCAATGCGGGCCCCGGTGCGGGCCTGGTGCGCGGTCCGGCGGGCGGTCCGGCGGGCGATCGGCCGTTCACGGGTCGCCCCAGGCGTCGCCGGCGAGGCTTGGATGCTACGGCCGGCGGCCAGTTGATCTTCACGAGCCTGCCCTGCAGCATCAGCATGGCGTCGCCCTCACAAGACGTACGAACCGATCACCTTGCGTGAGTCCTTTCTTGCGTCTGCGGGGCTCTTTCGAGCGACAATCGGTCCAACCGTCGCTTGACTTTACGTCTGCGGATGAGGATGTTCCAGAGTTGATTTCCCGCATGGAGGAGCCGAGCGAGTGCTCTCATCCTGCAAGGTTTTCTCGCTTTTCCCTCCCTCGCGCACAGCGGGAGGCCGTGGGCCAGCGGCGGGTGCGGAGTGCAACGTTGACGGGCAGGCCGATGGGCGCGCCCCTGATCGCGGCGGCACAGGCTGGGACGGCACGGGCTGGCGTCGGTATGCGGCGGTCCCGCCCTGGCTTTGCGCCGGGTGACGGCGCGCAAGGCATCCGGCCTTCCCGCCCGCACAGCGCCCGGCGCGGGCGACCGTCGTCTCGCCCGAGGATGTCGGACCCGCTGAGCGGCGCGCGGCGCAAGGGACCGCCGCAGCACCGCCGGACGGGCAAGTTCGTGGTTGTGTACGCCCGGCGTGGCGGGCGCGGATGTTGATCGCTTTGGGGGGCGCGATGCCGCATCGTGTCGGCAAACTCCGGTCATGCGCCGGCGTCGTCCTGGCCCTCCTGCTGCTGTCGCCGGCGCGGGCGCAGGTCGGGCCGCCGCCGGTGCCGGCCACCCCGCCCGGCGCGGCGCCCACGCGCCAGGATCTGCTGGACCAGCTCCCCCGCACCGACCGGCTGCCGCAGGCGGGGCTGCCCGGGCTGATCGAGGACGAAGCCGAGCCATCGGCCGCCCCGCTGCTCGGCCCCTCGACCCTGTCCTTCGTCTTGCGCGACCTGACCGTCCAGGGCTCGACGATCTATTCCGAGGACCAGCTCCGGCCGATCTTCGAGCCCTTCATCGGCACGGAAGTCACCCTTGGCGGCCTGCGCGAGATCGCGAACAGGATCGAGAACAAGTATCGCGACGACGGCTATGTCGCGACCCGCGTCATCATCCCGCCGCAGGTCATCGACGACGGCGTCGCCACGCTCGAGATCTATGAGGGCCAGATCATCTACTACGAGATCAACGGCGAGATCGGCCCGGTGAAGCAGCGGATCGCGAGCCTGCTCGACAACCTGCTGACGGGCGAGCCGGCGCGCTGGAGGGATCTCGAGCGCTATCTGCTCCTCGCGCGCGACCTGCCCGGCATCTCGCTTACGGGGACGCTGCGCTCGGCCGGCGAGACGGCGCCGGGCGGCGTCATCCTGGTCGTCGACACGGCGCGGATCGCCGTCGATGGCTTCGTCGGCTCGCAGAACAAGAACGCCGAGTCGACCGGGCCCTTCACCATCGCAGGCGGCGCCGCGCTGAACTCGGCGACGCGCTTCGCCGAGCGCGCGGGCGTGGCGGCGCTGACGGCGCTGGACGTGCCCGAGGAGATCAGCGTCTACGTGACCTATGACCAGAGTCTGGGCAATGACGGGCTGAGGGTGCGGTTCAACGCCCTCCAGAGCTATTCCGAGCCGGGCGATCTGCTGGAGGATCTGCAGCTCACCTCGAACACGACGCTGGCGACCGCCGCCCTCGAATACCCGCTGGTGCGCTCGCGCCAGTTCAGCTTCTGGATCCGCGGCGGCTTCGACTACGAGGACCAGCGGACGAGCTTTGGCGAAGACGCCGAAAAGCTCTTCGACGACCAGCTCGCCGTCCTGCACGCAGGCATTGCCGGCGTCTGGCAACCGCCCTTCGGCGGCGTCACTGAATTCGATGTCGAGATCCGGCAGGGCGTGGACGATTTCGGCGCCCGGGCGGATTCGAAGCCGGACGCCAGCGTCGACTTCACGCTGTTCCGGGGCACGGTGCGGCACCGCCAGCCGCTGCCGGCGTCGTTCGAGCTCTACGCCCAGGTCACCGGGCAGCGCTCGAACGAGCCGCTGCCCAACCTAGAGGAGTTCTCGCTGGGCGATCTCACCGTCGGCCGTGGCTATGACGCTGGCGTGCTGCTCGGCGACAGCGGGATCGGGGGCACGCTCGAGCTGCGCTTTTACCCGCCGGGGCTCGAGGCCTGGTGGCTGAACAGCTTCGAGGCGTTCACCTTCGTCGACTACGGGCTGGTCGACGATCAGGGCAACCCGACGTTGAGTCCCTCGGGCTTCGAGGACCTCGCCTCGGCGGGCTTCGGCTTCCGCCTGCAGGCGCTCGATTCGATCTATGGCGAGATCTACTATGCGCAGCCGCTGACCAAGGCGCTGTCGACCGCCGAGCGCGCGCCGAATGGCGGTGTGCGCTTCGCCTTGACGAAGTATTTCTGACGCAAATGAGACGTTTCTTGGCCAAAGATATCCTCTAGAATGGGTAAAAGTCGCGCCGAAGCGTCGGTCCGGCGTCGGGATGGGAGCTGAGCCCCGTGTTGCCTGCCGGATCCGGCCTTGATCGCGATGCGGGTGGATGCGTCCCGAGGCGGTGCCGGTCGCGCCTGCGCAGTCGCACGGCGCTGTGCACGGGGCTTTGGACGGGGCTCGGCGGGGTGCTGGCGCTGGTTGCCGCCGGCGTCTTGCCGCAGGGCGCAAGGGCGGAGCCGCAGGGCACGGTCGTGGTCGGCGGCGCGGTCGATATCAGCCGGAACGGCACGCACACCGAGTTCACCCAGCATTCGCAGACGGCGCTGCTGAACCACCGCTCCTTCGACATAGGGGTGAACGAGTCGGTCAACTTCGCTCAGCCATCGGCCAGCGCGCTGGCGGTCAACCGCGTCGTCGGCACCGACCTACCGACCAGCATCGCCGGCAAGCTGACGGCGAACGGCAATGTCTGGGTGCTGAACCCGTCAGGCGTTGCGATCAGGGGCACGGCGCAGATCAATCTCGGCGGGCTCCTGGCGACGACCGCCACGATCAGCGACGAGGACATCCTTGCCGGCAAGCGCAGCTTCGCGGGCGCGCCGCCGGGCTCGGCCGTGACGAATGCCGGCACGATCGAGGCGGGGCAGGGCGGCGTCGTGCTGGTGGCGCCCGTCGTCTCGAACACCGGCAGCATAAGGACGAACGGGTCGGACGTGGCGCTCGGCGCCGGCTCGGGCTTCACCGTCGATTTCGACGGCGACGGGCTGACGCGCTTCGAGGTCTCGCCCGGCAGCGATGTCAGCGTGACCAATGCGGGCACGATCTCGGCCGAGGGCGGCGCCGCCTATATCTCGGCCGCCTCGGCGGACGCCGTGCGGACTTCGGTGGTCTCGATCGGCGGCCGGGTCGAGGCGACGCGCGCCGAGAACCGGGGCGGCGTCATCGTGATCTCGGGCGGCGGCAGCGGCGTGACCGAGGTCGCGGGCACGCTGGACGCCGCGCAGGCCGCGGGCGAGGGCGGGCGGATCGCCGTGACGGGCGACCGGGTCGACATCGCCTCGACGGCGGTCCTCGACGCCTCCGGTGCGGCGGGCGGCGGCGTCGAGATCGGCGGCGGCTTGCGCGGGGCGCCGATCGCCTCGCCCGTGCTCGCCCGGGCGGGCGCGCCGGCCACCGCGCCCCTGCCGACGGCAAGGCGCACCGTCGTGCGCGAGGGCGCCCGGATCATTGCGAATGCCGGAGCCGAGGGTGATGGCGGCACCGTCTTCGTCTGGGCCGAGGAGGCGACGGGCTTTCGCGGCGCCATCGAGGCGCGTGGCGGCGCGCGGTCTGGCGACGGCGGATTTGCTGAGGTGTCGGGCCGGCAGGGCCTCGTCTTCGACGGCACGGTCGACCTGACAGCGGCCAGGGGCGCGACGGGCACGCTGCTGCTCGACCCCGACAGCGTGACGATCGTCGCCGGCGCCGCGGGCGTGGGGGCGCAGGACCCCGAACTGATCCTTAACCACGTGATCGACGCCGACGACCCGCCGCCGAGCGCCGAGATCTCGGCCGGCGCGGTCGCGGCTTCCGTCGCCACCGCGGACACGCTGATTGAAGCGAAGGACACGATCACGCAGGAGGCGGACGTCACGCTTTCGGGCAGCAATTCGCTGACCTACCGCACGCTGACCGGCGACATCACGCTCGACGCCGCGCTGACCGGCCCGGGCAACGCGCTGACGCTCGAGGCGGGCGGCGACGTGACGCTCAACGCCCTTGCCGTGGCGGCGCTGCAGGTCACCGCCGCGGACATCAGCGTGCTCGCCCCGCTCGACATCGCTGGCGACGCCACGTTCGATAACGGGTCGGGCGGGGCGGTCGGCATCGGCAGCGGCGCCGGCGCCTTCAGGCTCGACAATGCCGAGCTCGGCCGGGTCGGCGCGGGGCGGATCGTCGTCGACAGCGGCAACGGGGACGTCGCGATCGCCTCGGCCACGCTCGGCCGGCCCATGGCGGTCTTTGCAGGGGCGGGCGATGTCAGTGTCGCGGGCTTGAGCGGGACGCAGGTCGTCGTCGATGCGGGCGGCGCTCTGACCTTCGCCGGCGCCGGGTCCAGCCTCGCCAGCCTTCGGGTCGAGAATGCAGGGTCGATCAGGCAGACCGCCGCCGGCGCACTGACCGTCAGCGGGACGACGTTCCTGAACGCGGCGGGCGACATCGCGCTCGGCCTCGCCTCGAACAATTTCGCCAGCGTCGACCTCGCCGGCCAGAGCGTGGCGCTGCGCGACGGCAATGCCGTCCAGCTGGGCAATGTCACGGCGAGCGACCTGACCGTCACCGCGGGCGGAGCGATCAGCCAGCGCGCGGGCACCAGGATCAGCGTGCCGGGCGACAGCAGCATCACCGCAAGCGCCGGCGGCATCACGCTCTCTCGCCCGACCAACGACTTCGCCGATGCGGGCAGCGGCCACTCGGTGCTGCTGACGGCGCCGGGGGCCATCAGCGTGACCGACGTCAGCTCGATCGCGCTCGGCGCGTCCTCGGGCGCGAGCCTGCGCGTGACAGCCACCGACATCGCAATTCCAGGGGTGTTGGACTTCGGCAGCAGCGTCACGCTGACGAACGGCGCCGGCGATTTGGTCGTCGTCGGCGCCGTTGCAGCCGACGCCGACGGAACCACCTTCGAGGTGTCGAACGCCGAACTGGCGCGGATCCAGTCCCAGCGGATCGCCGTCGTCACCGCCGGGGGGCAGGGCATCGAAGTCCGCGGCGGCGTGCTCGATGCCGAGGGCCTGACGCTGCAGTCGGGCACCGGTCCGACGACCTTCACGACGGCCGCTTCTTCCTTTGCCGGAGACCTCGACGTGACGGCCGCCTCCATCGGCCAGGATGCGAGCGGGGCCATCGCGGTCGCCGGCAGGACGACGCTGTCCGCCAGTGGAACGGTCGCGCTCGGACACCCAGACAACAATTTCGACGCAAACGCGCCCGCGGCCGCCGCGACGGACGAGGTGAACGCGACGGGCACCGCCGTGACGCTGGTCGACCGCGACGCGATCGCGCTGGGCGCCATCGACGCGTCGACCCTGACGGTCGGCGCCGGCGGCCGGATCACCGACACGGCGGGCAAGGCGATCCGCGTCACGGGCGCCGAGCGCTCTCGCGGCCCAGAGCGGCGGCGCACTCTTCGATATAGCGCTCGATGGCGACGGCACACCGTCCAGCCGGCCGCACGACCTGGCAACGGTCAGCGCCCGGGGCGCCAACATCGTGCTGCACGATCCGAACGCACTAACGCTCGGGGCAGTTTCGGCCGGTGCGGGCCTGACGGTGCGCGCCAGCGGCATCGCCGACACGCCCGGCGCGGCAATCATCGTCGGCGGGACCACCGATCTGACGGCGCAGTCCGGCGGGTCGTTCTTCGACATCGCCCTCGGCACCCCGGCGACACATGATTTTTCCGGCCCCGTGAATGCGCGCGGCGGCAACGTCGTTCTGCACGATGCGAACGCCATGTCTCTCGGCTCCATCGACGCCTCGAACCTGGCGGTCAGTGCCGGCGGGCCGATCAACGACGTGCCCGGCGCGGCCATCAGGGTTCCAGGATTCACCGGCCTGACGGCACAGAGCGGCGGTGCGCTCTTCGACATCGCGCTTGACGCCAGCGGCGCGCCCTTGGACCGGCCGCACGATTTCGGGACAGTGAGCGCGAGGGGCGCGAGCATCGTCCTGCACGAAGCGGATGCGATCACGCTCGGCTCGGTCCTGGCCGGGGCGAACCTGACCGTCCGCGCCGGGGGCGGCATCTCCGACACGCCGGGCATGGCGATCCTCGTCGGCGGGGCGACCGATCTGACGGCGCAATCCCCCGCCGCGTTCTTCGACATCGCGCTCGACAATCCGGCGACGCACGATTTCTTCGGCACCGTGAACGCGCGCGGCGCCGATGTCGTCCTGAACGATGTGAGCGGCATCGCGCTTGGCGGCATCGATGCCTTGAACCTGGTGGTCGGCGCTGGCGGCCCGATCGTCGACGCGCCCGGCGGGGCTATCAGGGTTCCCGGGCTCACCACTCTGACGGCAGAGCGCGGCGGCGCGCTCTTCGACATAGCGCTCGACGGGACGGCGGCTCTCTTTGACCGGCCGCATGATTTCGGGATGGTGAGCGCGCGGGGCGCGACTGTCGTTCTGCACGATGCGAACGCGATCGCGCTCGGCGCGATCGGCGCCTCGAACCTGGCGGTCAGCGCCGGCGGCGCGATCGTCGACACGCCCGGCGCGGCGATCGAGGTCGGCGGCACGACAGACCTCGTCGCGCAGACGGGCGCCGAGTTCTTCGACATAGCGCTCGACGGTGACGGCGCGCTGCTGTTCGACCTCGCCCATGATTTCGGCCTGGTGAACGCCCGGGGCGAGGACATCGTCCTGCACGACCGGAACGCGATCGTGCTGGGTGCGATCGATGCCAACGAAAGCGGGCAGGAAGCCGCCACGGGCGCGCCGGACGCCACGATCGCACGCTTCGACAATGACGGCGACGGCCTGCGAGGCGCCTCGGAGCCCGCGGCGGCGGGGGATCTGACGGTGCGCGCCGGGGGCGCGATCACCGACAACAGCGCCGGCATCGACGTCGAAGGGCGGACGCGGCTCGAGGCGCGCGATAGGAATGCGCGCTTCGACATCGTGCTCGACGGGCCGCAACGATTTCGACTCGAACGCCGTCGGACCCGATGCGGTGCACGAGATCGACGCCGCGGGGGCGAACGTCGTGCTTGTCGACCGAGACGCCATCGCGCTCGGCGCGATCAGCGCCTCCGGTCTGGTCGTGAGCGCAGGCGGCAGCATCACCGACACGCCTGGCGAGGCGATCGTGACCGGGACGGCGGTGTTGGTCGCGCAGAGCGGCTCGGAATTCTTCGACATAGCGCTCGACGGGAACGGCGCGGTGCCGTTCGACCTCGCCCATGATTTCGGCGTCGTGAGCGCCCGGGGCGAGGACATCGTCCTGCATGACCGCAATGGCATCGTGCTGGCCGCAATCGACGCGAACGAGAGCGGGCAGGAAGGCGCGACCGGCCTGCCGGATGCGACGATCGCCCGCTATGACAATGATGGCGACGGTCTGCCCGGCCCCCTCGATCCGCCGGCCGCGGGCGACCTGACGGTGCGCGCCGGCGGTGCGATCACCGACACCGGCGCGGGCATCGATGTCGAGGGGCGTACCCGGCTGGAAGCCCGGCAGGGCGCCGCGCTCTTCGGCATCGCGCTCGACGGACCGAACGATTTCGATTCGAATTCTCCGGGGCCCGACGCCGGGCACGAAATCGATGCCGTCGGCGCGGGCATGGTGCTGGTCGACCTGAACGCTCTCGCGCTTGGCACGATCAGGGCATCGAACCTGACCATCGGCGCCGGTGGCAGCGTCACGGACACGCCTGGCGAGGCGATCCTGGTCAGCGGAACGACGGATATCGAGGCTCGACGCGGGTCCGACTTTTTCGACATCGCTCTCGACAACCCGGGGCTGCACGATGTCGCCAGCGTGAGGCTGACCGGCGAGGGCGTCCGCCTGCTCGACCGGCGCGACCTGACGATCATCGGCATCGAATCGCTCGGCGACGGCTCGCCCGATGCGACGCTGCCCGCCGACGGCATCCACCTCGAGGTTAGCCAGGGGGGATTCGCCTTCGCGCCCGGCCGGACGGTGCCGCTGAACGCGGTGCGCGACGTCGCGCTCTTCGCGCCGAACGGCTCCTTCGACGCCAACCCGGACCCGGCCGTCGTCGACCAGAGGATGCCTGACGGCCTGACGTTCCGGAGCACTGACGGCAACATCACGCTCGACCTGCAGGACGGCTTTGTCATCGAGGACGTGCGGGGCACGGCGCCCTTCACGCTCGATGCGCCGAACGGCATCTCGCGGATCAGGATCGGCGAGGGCGGCGAGGGGGGCCAGAGGCAGTTCCTCGGCATCGGCACGGCCGCTTTCCTGAAGGAGGCGCAGACGCCGGGCTTCAACCCCTTCTTCAGCCTGATCGCGCCCGGTGATCCGGAGCTCTTCAGGGTGACGGGCGATTTCGGTCTGATCGCACGCGCGCCGCTGACCGTGCGCATCCAGAACAGCCAAGCCGTCGCGTCCACCGGGGCGGGCACGATCATCGACGGCACGACCTATCTTGGTGGCCGCTTCGACGCGATCAGCATGTTCGGCACCTTCGGCGGCGCGGAGGGCGAGCTCGCCTCGATCAAAAGCTTCCGCGATGCGGCCTTCATCGGCGAGCTGCCCTACGTCGTTGATGAGAGCAACACCGTCAATGGATGCCCGATCCTCGTGCCCACGGCCTGCCAGCCGATCGGCTCGCTGCTGCCGAACCTCGGCTACAAGGAGGGGCTCCTGCTCGGCATCCGCTTCGTCGATCCGGCCGAGGATCTTGACGATCCGTTCACCAATCGTGGTGACGAGGAAGGATGGGAGTGACCTGGACAGGGCGCGTCGGGGTCGCTGGCGCGGTGGTGGTGCTCGCCGGGCTGGCGGCCTGTGGCCTCGCCGGCACGGAGGAAGGCATCGACAGCGCGACGCGCGAGGAATTGAGGACGGTCGCCGACAAGGCCTCGCGGCTTTCCGATCTCGAGCAGCAGGCCTATCAACGAAACACGCTGCTCCAGTTCTCGGCCGCCGAGCAGGACTATCGCGAGACGCTGTCGCTGGCCCGCGAGCTCTTTCCCACGGACCCGGCGCGGGCATCGAACCTCCGGCTGCATCTGGCGCTCAACAAGAGCAATCTGGGCCAGTTCGAATCGGCCGAAAGCCTGTTCGAGCGCTCGCGCGAGATCGTCGAGGAACTCGGCGCCCCGTCGGACCGCGCCAAGCCCGACCTCTTCTACGCCCAGCATCTGATGAACCTCAACCGCTTCGCCGAGGCGGAGAGATTGGCACGCGATTCCGAGGCCATGCTGGACAGGCTGATCGCGGAAGTGGATGCGCGCGGCGCGACAGCCGAGCTCGACCGGGTCGGCCTGGCCCAGAGCGACGACGGCACGCTGCTGATCGACCAGGCGCGCGCCAACATCGTCAATGCGCGCCCCGTGCGTGACACCGAGTTCGAGGACAGCGGCGCCCGGCTCACGGAACTGCAGCGGCTCGAGCTCCAGCGCGTCCAGGCAATCTATGTGACGGCGCGCGCGCGCAGGGCGCAGGGCGCCTCGGCCGAGGAAGTCGAAAGCTTGATCCGCCAGGCGGATGCCGAACTGGGCAAGGTCCCGGAGGCGTTCGGCCGCTGGCTGCGCGCCGAGATGGCATCGCTGCGCGCCGAGCGGTTGCAGGAGGAGGGCCAGGCCGCCCAGGCGATCGTCGAGCTCGACGGCGCCATCGACATCCTGCGGAAGTACGAGGTCGATTCGCGGCCCGAGGCGCTGCTGCTCTTCAAGAAGGGCGAGCTCGAGATCGAGCTCGGCCGCGCCGCCGACGGCCAGGCCGCCTATCGCCGGGCGCTCGACATCATCCGCGAAGACCCGCAAGGCATCGAGGTCGAGCAGGCCGCGCCATTGGTCAGGAAGCTGCTCGATGACGCGCAAGCCGGCGACGCCGAGGCCAAGCGCGAGCTCTTCCTGCTGATGCAGAAGGTGCGCTCGTCGGCGACCGCACAGACGGTCGCCCAGCTTTCGGCGCGCCTGTCCTCGGGCGACGATGCGCGCGCCCAGGCGATTCGCGAGCTGCAGGACCTCGAGCGCGAGGCCAACGTGCTGGCCGCGCGCTTCGATCGGCTCGAGGCCGATCCGAACGCCGACGTGCACTACAAGCGTGTCACCGAGGCCAAGCTCGGCGAGGCGCGCACCGGCATCCAGGCACGGCGAGCGCAGCTGGGCGAAATCGCGCCGAACTACGATCAGCTGATCGATTCCGTGATCTCGCTTCAGGACGCGCAGGCGGCGCTCGGCGACGGCGAGGTCATGGCGGTGATCCAGCTCGGCGTCGAGAACGGGCTGGTCGGCGTGCTGACCCGCACCAGCTTCGACGCCTACGAGATCCCACTGTCCATCGCCTCGGCGGAACGCACCGTGCGCGAGCTGCGCGCGCCGATGGATGGCGACTTCCTCCTTGCCTTCGACCTGGCGCGCGGCCACGAGGTCTACGAGACGATCTTCGGGCCGGTCGCGTCGAAGATCGCCGCGGCGGGCCATCTGATCGTCGTGCCCAGCGGCCCGCTGCTGAGCCTGCCGTTCAACGTGCTGGTCACTAAGCCCTACAATCAGGACATCCAGATCGTCGGCACTGATCCGTTCTCGGCCTATTTCGACTATTCCAAGGTCAACTGGCTGGGAGCGCAGACCGGCATCACCACCGGGGTCTCGATCTCGTCCTTCTTCCTCGGCCGCAAGACGCCGGCCTCGACCGCGCCAGAGCCGTTCCGCGGCTTTGGCGACTTCGTTCGCTTTGGCGACGATGCCGGGGTGATCGCCCGCATCGCCGAGGAGCGCGGGCTTCCGGACAGCTGCTTGGTGTCTGTCCGGGCGCTCGGCCTGTTGAACCCGCTGCCGGGAACGCGGGACGAGCTGAAGAAGGTGCAGGCGGTCCTCGGGGTGCCGGACGAGGACATCGTCCTGGGGCCGGACTTCACCGACGCCGCCGTGGAGAGAATGGCGCTCGACCGGTTCAAGGTTTTGCATTTCGCAACGCATGGTTTGCTCGCCCAGGATCCCGAATGCCTGCCCGAGCCGGGGCTCGTCACGTCGCTCGGCGCCCAGGGCGACGGCCTGCTCGAGGCGAGCGAGATCGTGGCCCTCGAGCTCGACGCCGAGCTCGTCGTCATGTCGGCCTGCGACACGGGCGCCGGCGCGGGGCAGGCTGGGTCGGAGCTGATCGGCTTCCGCGGCGCCGGCGGCAGCTATGCCGCCGGCGGCGAAAGCCTGAACGGGCTGGCCCGCAGCTTTTTCTTCGCCGGGGCGCGCAACGTTCTCTCGACGCACTGGTCGGTCGACGACCGGGCGACGCAGGAGCTGATGGTCGGCTTCTACAAGGGCCTGGCCGGCGGCGAGGCCGCGACGATCGCCGAGGCGCTGCGCCAGAGCGAGGTGGCGCTGATCGAGAGCGGCGAGCTCTCGCATCCCTTCTTCTGGGCGCCCTTCGCGATCATCGGCGACGGCGCGCGGCCGCTGCGCCTCGACGGGACGGCCCCGAGCGCCGCCACGGTTGCGGCTCCGGTCGCGGCGCAAGCCGCAGCCAAGACGGCGCCGAGTGGTAGCTGATGCATCCGGAGGCGCAAGGGGACGGCGAGGATCGAGCTCGAGGCGGTAACTGCGGCGAGCAGCCCTGCGGCCCCGATCTTGACATGGAGTTCCGACATGGACTTCATGAACTTCCTCGCCGAGATTTGGCCAGCTGGGCGGCGAGCCCTATGGTTCGCTCGTCATGGACCATTGCTTCGACCACTCGCCGATGGACGTGCAGCTGCTGCGCGACATCTCGAAGGTCTGCGGCGCCTGCCACGCGCCGATGTTCACCGGCGTCGCGCCCAAGCTCGCGCCCAACGAGGGCAGCATCGGCGTAAGCGCCACCTTCGCGGCGCGCCGCGACGGGGCGCTCGGCGGATTCTACACCCGCACGGCCTGCTGGTGGGTGTCCGCGCCCGACGGGGCCTGCCCGCCCCGCGCGCTGCTCCGCCGCGGGCTGCCGGACCCGGGCGATTTCGCCTTCATGCTGGCGCCGGAGGCTGGCCCTGCATGCGCCGCGGCGCTCGGGGCGGCACCATGACGGCCACCTTCCGCGTCGAATGCGAGGCTGCGACCGGCACTGGCATGGTCCGCGAATTGAAAGACGGCAGCTTCCTCGTTCGGTCGGACCTCGGCGTCTGGGCCGTCGCGGAGGGCATGGGCGGTCACGAGGCCGGTGACTTCGCCAGCCGCGCGCTTGTCGAGGAGCTCGACGGGCTCGGGCCGGCCGCCAGCGCGCCGGCGCTGCTGACTGCGCTCGAGGGCCGCGTGATCCACGCGAACGCCCGGCTGCGCGAGGCCGCCCGCGCGCGGGGCGCCCGCGCGGTCCTCGGCTGCACGCTAGCGGCGCTCGTGATCTTCGAGGGCGCCTATGCCTGCGTCTGGTCGGGCGACAGCCGGATCTACCGCATCCGGCAGGGCGCGATCGTTCAGGTCTCGCGCGACCACACCGAGGCGCAGGAGCTGGTCGATCGCGGCACGTTGACGCCCGAGGAGGCGCAGAACTGGCCGCGCCGCAACGTCCTGACCCGGGCGATCGGCGTCTTCGACGAGCCCGAGCTCGAAATGGCGCAGGGACGCCTCGAGGATGGCGACGTCTTCGTGATCTGTTCAGACGGGCTGACGCAACATCTCGGCGACGAGGAGATCTGCCGCCTGGCCAACCTCCGCCCGCTTCGCGTGGCCGTCGAGCAGATGATCGCCACCACGCTCGAGCGCGGCGCCAAGGACAACGTGACCGTCGTGATGGTGGCCTGCCGCGAGGTGACGGCGGTCCGTTCGCAAGCGACGCCGACAGAGCGGGGTGACGCATGACGCATGGCGATGGGCTCGCGGCGGGAACCCAGCTCACGACATCTACGAAATCGAGCGGCGCTCCGCCATGGGCGGCATGGGCGAGGTCTGTATCGGCCGGCTGATCGAGACCGGCGACCGCGTCGCCATCAAGACGATCCTGCACGAGAACCGCCCCTATCTGGTCATGGAATATGCCGGTGGCCCGTCGCTGGCCGACCGCCTGCGCGAGGCGCCGCTTAAGGAAGCCCGCCTGACGGTGCTCCGCCGGCGCGTTGCCGGAGGGCTGCACGCCGCGCACAAGCTCGGCGTCATCCACCGTGATATCTCGCCCGAAAACGTCATCTTCGTCGATGGCGAGGTCGACAAGGCCAAGATCATCGACTTCTCCATCGCCAAATCAAAGGCGAACGACGCGACGCTGAGCGGATCGGGGTTCGCCGGAAAGCTGAACTACGTCTCGCCTGAACAGCTCGCCCTGGTGGGGGCAAGGTGACGCCCAAATCCGACATCTACTCGCTCGGGATCGTCCTGTCCTCGCCTCGCTGCCGGGCGGCCGCCGCGGCGGGCGGCGGGTCGTCCCTCGGCCCGAACACCGGCCAGCCGCAGGGCTCTCAAGCCGGACGACGCCGTCGCCGCCATCCCGCCGCCCCAGAACCAGCCGCCGGCGCTGATGGACCCGCTCGACGGCAAGCCTCAGGCGGTGTAGGGCGAGCCGATCGACATCCGCCTCGGCGCCTTCGCCGACGAGGAGGGGACGGCAGGCCTGCGCCTCGACGTGCACCTCGACAGGACCGCGCCACAGGCGCTCGACAATTCGCTGATGATCGCCCCCGGCCAGGAAGAGCTCGCCTCGGGCGCGACCCTCTCCGGCACGATCAGGGGCGCCGACGGAGCGAGGCTCTATCTGCTCGATCACGCCCGCGAGGTGACCGACCTGTCGGACTTCGTGAAGGCCGGCGACGGGCAGGCCGGCTTCGCCTTCCCGATCACCGCCAAGGGCCCGCAGGTCCTGATCGCCGCCAGGCCGCACGGCGCCGCCCGCCTCGCGCCGAACGCCCGCCTCGACGACCTGCTGGGGGCGGCGCGGCGGCCAGGCCTCGCTCGCGCTCGCCTTCTTCATGCTCAGGGGCTGATCCAGGCGGTTGCGTCCCGTAGGCCGGACTTCCACCCCACCAGCCGAGACCCGGCTACCTCAGCTCGCAGGCGTCCCGGGCGCTTTGCGGCGGCGTCGCGCACAGCGTCCGCGCCGCGGCCCAGGCGCCGGCCACCTTGGCGACATAGTCGCGCGTCTCGCCATAGGGCGGCACGCCGGCATGGGCCGCCACCGCGCCCTCGCCGGCATTGTAGCCCGCCAGCGCCAGCACGGCGTCGTCGCGGAAAGCGCGCAGCAGCCAGTCGAGATACTTGGCGCCGCCGCGGATGTTCTCGCCCGGCGCATAGGCGTCGCCCACGCCAAAGCGCGTCGCCGTCGCCGGCATCAGCTGCATCAGCCCGCCCGCGCCCTTGGCGCTGACCGCCTGCGGGTTGCCGCCCGATTCGACCGCGATCACCGCGACCAGCAGCGGCAGCGAAACGTTGTGCCGCGCCGCCTCGCGCTTGAGGAAAGGTCCGTACTGCGCCAGGATTTGCTCCGCCGCCGAGCGCGAGCCATAGACGGCCCGGCCACTCGCCCGGGCGGTTTCGACGACGGCCAGCACCTCGCCCCAGCGCCCGGCGCGGGCATCGGCGCGCGCCGACGAGACCTCGGACCAGAACCACTTGAACGCCTCGGGGCTATAGCTGCGGCCGCCGCCATTCGACCGGGCGGGCGCCGGCATGGACGGGTCGACCAGCCGCTTGCGCGCGACCAGCCGCCCCTTGGGCAGCGCCAACACGCGCGAGGCCACCTGCAAATCGCCCGCCACCGCCGGCAGCGCCAAGATCGGCGGCGGCAGCGCCAGCGCGAAGCCGGCGATCAAGGCGATGCGCAGCAGACGAATGACCATTGTCCCCGGCCCAGCCCTCTCGTTGATCGGCCGTGCGGGCTGGCGCCAACCCCGCGGCCATTGCGGCGACAGCCTAGCATAGGCCGGCCGCCACGCGAAACCCGCGCCGCATGGGTTTGAAGGCGACCACCTGCGCGAGCCCCAGCGCCGCCAGCTCGGCCCGCAAGGGCTCGGCCGGCGCGTCCGCCGGCAGAAGGAGGCCGATCGCGCTGCCTGTATGCGCGACGACGGGCCCGAGCGCGCCGGCGCGCCGCCCCGCCGCCAGCACGGCGCCCCAGACAGGGTTGGGGTTGCGCGCTTGGTTCGCCTCGGCCGAGGCGCGGGCGGCCTGCGCCAGGGCCCGAGCGTCGCCCGCCGCCAGGGCGGCGACCAGGCGCTCGAACACCCGCTCCATCGGCGGAAAATCGTCGTCGCCCGGTTCGGTCGCCGCCCCCGGCCCGGCAAAGCCGCCGACGACGCGCAGCCGGGGCAGGGGAGCGAGGCTGCGCACCACCCGCGCCTCGCGCGAGGCGAAGAGCACGGGTGCGCCTGGGCCGCCATGCATCAGCGGGTCGACCGCGCCTTCGGCCGCCAGGCAGAGCCGCGCCTCCTCCTCCGCCGCGAACCGCCGGCCGAAGGCCGCCGCCACGGCGCGCACCGTGCCGAGCACATCCGCCGTCGACTGGCCGGCACCGCCGCCGGGCGGTGCCGCGCGCCGCACCTCCAGCCGGCCGCCCCAGCCGGGCGGCGCGACCCGCGCCAGCACCAGCGCCGCGGCGGCCGAGAGCTTCGCCGCCTCGCCAACATCCGCCACCAGCGCGCCGGGCGCCGGCCGGTACCGCACCTCGGTCACCAGCGCCGGGCAGGGCAGCGTCACCAGCGCCACCGGCCCTCCGGGGCCGAGCCGCCCCTGCGCCAGCTCGCCAAAATGGCCCGCCACGCGCGCAAGCGCCGGACGCGGCCGCGCGGCTCGGCCGCAGTCCCTGGCGGGGTCAGGCCCGTTGACGGTCGAGGCGCCGATCTGGTCCATGGACCGGGCGTACACCAGCCGCTGCGGAAAGGCGATGGCACCAGGTTTCTCCCACGGACCGGGCTCTCCGGACGAAGCGGGCCCAGACGAGCCGGGCGCGCCGCGCGACCATGGCGGCGACCTTGCGCGCGCGATCTCCCGGCATGGCGGGGCGCCCGCCGACTGGCTCGACCTCTCGACCGGCATCAACCCGCGCGCCTGGCCGCATCCCCGGCCGCTGCCCCAGCTGCCCGCCGCCGCCTGGGCGCGGCTGCCCGACGCGCACGCGCTCGAGGCGCTCCTCGCCGCCGCCCGGCGCGCCTATGGCGTGCCGCCGACCGCCGCCATCGTCGCCGCGCCCGGCGCCTCGGCGCTGATTCGGGCCGTGCCGAGGCTCGCGCGGCCGGTCGCCGTCGCCATCCCCGGTCCCACCTATAACGAACTTCGCCCCGCTTTCGCCGCCGAGGGCTGGCGCGTCACCGACCGCCCCGGCCCCGGCGTCACCGCCGCCGCCATCGTCAACCCCAACAATCCGGACGGCAGGCTCTGGTCCCGCCGCGACCTCCTGCTGCTGGCCCAGGCGCTCGACCTCCTGGTCGTTGACGAGAGCTTCGCCGACGCCGACCCGGCGGCCTCGCTCGTCCCCGACACCGGTCGCGACGGCCTCGTCGTGCTGCGCTCCTTCGGCAAGTTCTTCGGCCTCGCCGGCCTGCGGCTCGGCTTTGCCATCGGCGCGCCCGCCGCCATCGGCCGCATCGCCGAGCTGCTCGGCCCCTGGGCCGTCTCGGGCCCGGCCCTCGAGATCGGCCGCCAGGCGCTCGCCGATGCCGGCTGGACCCAGGCCGAGCGCGCCCGCCTCGCCGCCGATGCGAGGCGGCTCTCGACACTGGGCCGCGCCGCCGGCTGGCGCGAGGTCGGCGGCACCGCGCTTTTCCGGACGTTCGAGACGCCGGATGCCGTCGAGGCCCGCGACAGGCTCGCCAAGGCGCGCATCTGGAGCCGCATCTTCCCCTATTCGAACGGCTGGCTCCGGCTCGGCCTGCCGGCGGACGATGCCGGCTGGCAGCGCCTCGCGGCCGCGGCGGGCGCGGCGGGCGCGCCGGGCGCGTCTGGCCCGGCGGGCGGCTGATGCTTGCCGCCGCGCTGATCCTCGACGCGCTCATCGGCGAGCCAGACGCCCTCTGGTCGCGTGTTCCGCACCCGGTCGTGCTCTTCGGCCGCCTGATCGCCTGGCTCGATGCGCGCCTCAACAGCGGCGCCGACCGACGCCGCAAGGGCGTGATCGCCCTGTGCCTTCTGCTCGCCGTCGTCCTGCCGGTGCCAGTGCTGGTCGCGGCGCTTCCCTTCGGCTGGGTCGTCGAGATCCTCGGCGCGGCGGCGCTCCTCGCCCAGCGCTCGCTCGTCGGCCATGTCGGCGCCGTCGCCGACGCGCTCGATTGCTCGCTCGGCGAAGGTCGCGCCGCCGTCAGCCAGATCGTCGGGCGCGATCCCGACACGCTCGACCGTGCCGGCGTCGCCCGCGCCGCGATCGAATCCATCGCCGAAAACTTCTCGGACGGGGTGGTCGCCCCGGCCTTCTGGTTGCTGCTCGGCGGCCTGCCCGGCATCGTGCTCTACAAGGCCGTGAACACCGCCGATTCGATGATCGGCCATCGCTCGGAGCGGTATGCCGAGTTCGGCTGGGCCGCCGCCCGGCTCGACGACGTGCTGAACTGGATCCCGGCGCGCCTCGCCGGCCTGCTCATCTGCCTGGCCGGGCTGATCCCGCCTGGCTCGGCAGCGTCGCCGCCCGGACGGACGGGGATTGCCGGTCGACAGCATCCTTCTGCCGCGCCGGGGCGCAGCCAGCTTTCGTCATCGGGCATCGGCAGGGCTGCTGGCGCCTTTCGCGTCATGTGGCGCGATGCCCGCCTGCACCGTTCGCCCAATGCGGGCTGGCCCGAAGCGGCGACCGCCGCCGTGCTCGGCCTCGCGCTGGCCGGCCCGCGCATCTATGGCGGCGTGATCACCGACGATCCCTATCTGAACCGGCAGGGCCATCGGGACGCGACGCCCGACGACATCCGCAGGGCGATCACCCTGATCTGGCGCGCCTGGGCCGCTACCCTTGCGGTCGCAGTCGCGCTGGGGCTGCTGGCACTCGCTTGAAGAGCGGGGCGGTGCCAACGAATACAAGCGCGGCTTTCTTCGGCGTCCCCGCTAAAAGAGAAAAAGACGTCATCTACCGATCAAGACAGCGGCACAACTCGCGCAGGCAAGGACAGTCAACGCAGTTTGAAAGGGTTTGAACGAATTTGCCGCCGCGCTTACAAATCGGATCCGGGGCGGACCGCCGCGGCGCCTCGGCTGGGAGTGACAGAGTAGGGTCGGGAGTGGACGGCGGCGTGAACATCTCGGTCATCATAGCAAGCTACCAGCGGCGCGAATTGCTGCTGCGCGCGCTCGCTCTCTACGACAGGCAACGCGATGTCGGCGGCAGCTTCGAGGTCATCGTCGTCGACAACTCATCGACCGACGGCACCGCCGACGCGGTCGAGATCTTTGCCCGCGCCGCGCGCTTTCCGGTCCGGCTCGAACGCCTGGCCAGCAACTCCGGCCCGGCAGTCGCCCGGAACCGGGCGGTCGACCTCGCACGCGGCCGCATCCTGATCTTCGCCAATGACGACATATTTCCCGAGCCGGGCTTTCTCGCGGCGCACCGCCGCTGGCACGACGAGCTGCACCCCGAGCCGCACGCGGCGATGGTCGGCAAGATCCGCTGGGCCGCGGAGATGGGGCAGACGCCCTTCCTCTCCTGGCTCGAGATGAACGGCGCCCAGTTCGCCTACGGATCGATGGCGCATGGCGCGATCGTCGACTACGGGAAATTCTACACCAGCAATGCGTCGCTCAAGCGCGCCTTCCTCCAGCAGACCGGCATCCGATTCAACGAGCAGCTCCCCTTTGCCTATGAGGACGGCGAGTTCGCGCTGCGCCTCACCAGCGCCGGCATGGTGCTGCACCATGACGCGACGGCGGTCGCCGAGCATCTGCATCCGATGGACCTCGAGCAATCGCTTCGGCGCGCCGAAAGCATCGGAGCCCAGCTTCTAAAGCTGCGCGAAATCTCGCCGGAAAATTTCCGGCGGGTGACTGGCGGGCTGTTCGAGCCAGAGCGGCGGGTCCGCCGCGTGCTGTTCGAGCTCGTCGCCTCGCCCCCTTTCGATTCGCTGATATGGACGCAGCTCGCCAGACTGGCCGAGCGGCGCATCCGGGCCGGACGCGTCTTTGCGCTCGCCCATTCGGCGGCCGTGCTGCGCGGCTTCCGGCGCGCCCAATCCGGCAGCGCCGTGGGCCTCTCCGCACGGCAGCTCGCCCCGACTGCCTAGGGCCGGGCCAGGGGCTCGCTCGAGGGCCGGCCGGCGCGGCGGTCGCCGCACTGCCGGCACGCTTGCGGTCCGAGAGTCACACCGCCGTTCTCGAGCCGCAGGGTGGGTGCCAACCCGCCTATATGACTGCCTTTTCCAAAAACGGCCGCCCCTCGACCATTCGCTCATAGCCGAGCTCGGAAAGGTCCAGGGTCCGGTACCCCCCATGCACGATCAGCTCGGCCATGCCCCGCCCCATCGCCGGCGCCTGCTGCAGCCCGTGACCAGAAAAACCGTTGCAGAACAGGAAGTTCGGCAGCTCGGGATGCGGCCCGATGATGGCGTTGTGGTCGAGCGTGTTCATCGCATAGTGGCACGCCCAGCCGCGGACCATCTTGATCGCCTCGAAGGCGGGAATGTAGCGCGCCAGGATCGGCCAGCAGCCTTCGTCGAATTCCTCATATACACAGTCGAAGTCATTGAAATCGGCCGGACTGTCAGGAGCCGGCGTGGTCCCGCATAGATACCACTGCCGCTCCGACCGGACATGTACGCCCTCGGGCGTGATCGTCAGCGGCAGCGTTGTCTCCAGCGGCCGCGCCGCGTCGAAGACAAAGAGGCACCGCTTGCGCGGCTCGACCGGCACCTCCAGCCCCGCCATCCGCGCCGTCAGCGCCGCCCGCGGGCCCGAGGCGTTGACGACCCGGCCGCAGGCCACCCGCTCGCCGGTTCCAAGGGACACCTCGGTGACGTGACGGCCGGCCACGGTCATGCCGACGGCCTCGTTCGTGACGTATTCGACCCCGCGCTCGCGCGCCTGGCGGCGGAACGTCTCGAACATGGTGGCGCCGTCGAACCAGCCCTCGCCGACGGGGTTCCAAGATCCCAGCGTGATCCCCTCGAGATTGTAGAACGGCCAGATCCCGGCGATCTCCTCAGGCGCCAGGATCCGCGTGGCCGCCCCCAAGCGCCGCCTGGGTCGCCTGGTTCTCTCGGTGCGTCGCGTCATAGGCGCCGTTCGAGAGATAGAGATAGCCATGCTCGATCAGCCGAACCTCCGGCGCATCCTCGCCCGCGAAGCGACGGAAGTTCTTGATGAAATCCGAGCCGAACATGCCGATGCGCACGTTGACGGCGTTCGAGTATTGGTGACGGATGCAGCTCGCGGTGCCGGTCGTCGAGGCGTGCTCGTAGCTCGGGTCGCGCTCGATCACCAGGATGCGGCCGTCGAACCCTGGGTCGCGCGACAACCACCAGGCGACCGACGAGCCGATCATCGCGCCGCCGACGATGACGACGTCGTAGGAGCCGTGCCGCGGACGATCGCCGATCGGCGCAGGCGCCATGGATCACCCCCCTCCCCATCCCTCCCCCACAAGGGGGGAGGGGGCCTGTTGCGCCTGGCCGCGGCCGCAGCGCCCGGTCATGAGCCCGGTCATGGGCCCGGTCATGCTATTCTTCAAAACCGTAGTCGCGCCGGGCCGCCTCGCGGCTGATATAGCCGCGCTCGACATCGCGGCGGACCAGCGCCGGGTCGCGCTCGCGCGGGTCGCCATAGCCGGCGCCGCCCGGCAGGTCGAGCACGGCGATCCGGTCCGCCGGCACCAACTGCTTGCCCTTGCCGCGCATGGCCGTGCCGTCGTCGAGCCGGAACTGCGTCCGGCCGCCTTCCTTGCCGCCCTCGCGGCCTCGCGCCGGGTGCTGCATCCGGTCGAACATGGCGGAGAAGTCGAACTCGTGCCCCGGGGTGGCGCCGATCTCCATGTGTTGGCCGAGCCCGCCGCGGAACTCGCCGGCGCCCCCGGAATCGGGCCTCAGCTCCTTGCGCCAGACGATGATGGGCCCGGTGTGCTCGGTCGCCTCGACCGGCATCGTCATGACGCCCGACGGGAAGGCCGTGGCCGACATGCCGTCGAGCGTCGGGCGCGCGCCGGACCCGCCGCAGTTGAACATCAGCACCTCGGCGCGCCGCACCAGGTCTTCCCGCGCCTCGGGCCCGAAATTGCCGTCGCGCCGCGGCCGGAACGACAGCTGGAAGTTGCAGAGCGCGCCGCAGCCCTCGGCGGGCACCGTCCCCGGCCTGATTTTGTGCAGCGCACCCAGGACGGTGTCGGGGATCATGTGGCCGAGGATGTGCCGGAGGCACACTGGCGCCGGATCCTCGGCGTTCAGGATCGAGCCGGCGGGCGCCGTGATGCGGAAAGGCGCGAGGCTGGCCGCATTGTTCGGGATCTCGGGCGCGATCGCGCATTTCAGGCCAAAGCACGCATAGGCCTGCGTGTAGACATGCGGCACGTTGATGCCCTTGCGCGAGGTCTGCGAGGTGCCGGCGAAGTCGGCGACCACGTGGTCCTCGTTCACGTCGAGCCGCACCTGCAGCGTGATCGGCTCGTCATAGCCGTCAATCGTCATCGAGTTCGTCATCGAGCCGCGGGGTAGGGCCGCGATCTTCTCGATCGTCGCGCGGCGCGAATTCTCCAGGATGAAGCCGGCGATCTCGGTCAGGTCGGGCAGCGCGAACTCGTCCAGCATGGCGACGAGGCGCCGGTGACCGGTCTCGTTGCAGGCGGCGAGCGCATAGATGTCGCCCACCACCTGGTCGGCCTCGCGGACATTGGCGCGAACGAATTTGACCAGGTCGAAATTCACCTCGCCGGCGCGGGCGAAGTGCATGATGGGGATCCTCAGACCCTCCTCGTAGACGCTCTCGCCATCGGCGGTGAAGCCGCGCCCGCCGATATCGACCACATGCGCTGTGCAGGCGAAGTAACCGACGTGTTTTCCCTCGTGAAACGAGGGTGTTACGACGGTAATGTCATGCAGGTGGCCGGTGCCCATCCAGGGGTCGTTGGTGATGTAGACGTCGCCCTCGACCATGGTGTCTGTGCCGATCTCGCGCATGAAGTGCTTGACGCGACTCCGCCATCGCGTTGACGTGGCCGGGCGTGCCGGTGACGGCCTGGGCGAGCATTCGGCCCTCGGGGTCGTAGACGCCGGCCGAAAGGTCGCCCGCCTCGCGGACGCTGGTCGAGAAGGCGGTGCGCACCAGCGCCAGCGCCTGTTCCTCGACGACGCTGATCAGGCGGTTCCACATGACTTGCAGGGCGATGTCGGTGTGGCTCATCTCGTCTCCTGCGGGGGGCAGCCCCCTCCCTGGCCCTCCCCGCGACTGGGGAAGGGGACGCCAGCGCTGGCCATTGCCGTGTGCCTCATGCGGCGGCGCTGGCAGCCGACGCCGCGTCGCGGCGGAGGTCGATGCAACCATCGGGCTGCATGGTGGCGGTGAAGCCCGCCGGCACGATAACGGTGGTCTCGCGCTCGGTCACGACGGCCGGGCCGGCGAGCGAGTGCCCGGTCTCGAAGCGTTCCCGCCGGATCAGGGCTGCGTCGGCATGGCGGCCCGAACCGGGATCATAGAGCGCGCGGGTCCCCTCATGCGCCGCTTGTGCGCCGCCGGCCGCGTCCTCGACCGTCGGCGCGGGCACCGCGGGGGTGGAGGCGCGCACCGACCACGAGGTGATCTCGATGTCGAGGCCGTGCACGATGCGCCCGAAGAGGGTCTGGTAGGCTGCCTCGAACAGCTCCTTGAAGCGGGCCGGGTCCGGCGCCTCGGCCGCCGCTTCCGGCAGGTCGACCGGGATCTCCCAGCCCTGGCCGACATAGCGGAAATACCCCCTGGTCTCGAAGGCGAGCGGCGCGTCGGGGTCGCAGTCGCGCACGAAGTCGGCGGCTTCGCGGCGGAGCTCGGCCAGCACGTCGGCGACGAATTTGGCGCTGAACTCGGACAGCCGCAGATAGGTCGACCGCGTCGCCTCGAAGCTGAAGGGGGCGCGCAGGAAGCCGATGGCCGAGCCGACGCCGGCGCCGGGCGGCACGAGGATGCGGCCGACGCCGAGCTTTTCCGCCAGCCGCCCGGCATGGATGGGCGCGGCGCCGCCGAAGGCGATCATGGTGTAGCCGGCCAGGTCCTCGCCGTTCTCGACGGCGTGGGCGCGCGCGGCGTTGGCCATGTTCTCGTCGACGACCTCCGACACCGCGAAGGCGGCCGTGATCGCGTCCATGCCGAGCTTCGCGCCGACTGCCTCGTGCAGCGCCTGCGCCGAGGCGTCGGGCGAGAGGGCGATCGTGCCGCCGGCGAAATAGGCCGGGTCGAGCCGGCCAAGGACCAGGTCGGCATCGGTCACGGCAGGCCGCGTGCCGCCGCGCCCGTAGCAGGCGGGGCCTGGGTCCGAGCCCGCGCTCTCGGGGCCGACGCGGATCTGGCGCAGCACGTCGACATGGGCGAGCGAGCCGCCGCCGGCGCCGATCTCGACCATGTCGATCACGGGCACCGAGATCGGCATGCCCGAGCCCTTCTTGAAGCGATAGGTGCGGGCGACCTCGAAGACGCGGCTGGTCTTGGGCGTCATGTCGCGGATCAGGCAGATCTTGGCCGTCGTGCCGCCCATGTCGAAGCTGAGCACGCGCGGCAGCCCGTGCCGGGCGGCGATGTGCGCGGCGAAAATGGCGCCGCCGGCGGGGCCGGATTCGACCAGGCGCACGGGGAACTCGGCGGCGCTCTCCAGCCCGATGATGCCGCCGCCCGAATGCATGAGGAAGACCGGCGCGGTGACGCCGATGCCGGCCAGCCGCTCGCGCAGACGGCCGAGATAGGCGCGCATCAGCGGCTTGACATAGGCATTGGCGCAGACGGTGTTGAAGCGCTCGTATTCGCGCATCTGCGGCGAGACCTGAGAGGACAGCGAGACCGTCACCCCGGGCAGGCGTTCGGCCAGCACCTCGGCCACCAGCTTTTCGTGCGCGTCGTTGGCATAGGCGTGCAGCAGCCCGACGGCGATCGAATTCATAGCCCGCCAGCCCGTCGGCCAGCGCCTCGACCTCGGCGCGGTCGAGCGGGCGCAGCACCTGGCCCTGGGCGCCGATCCGCTCGTCGAGCACATAGCGGTGGTTCCGCGCGATCAGCGGCTCGGGCAGGACGAGGTTCAGATCATATTGCTCGAAGCGGCTCTCGGTCCGCATCTCGATGACGTCGCGGAACCCTTTGGTGGTGACCAGCGCCGTCCTGGCGCCGCGCCGCTCGATCAGCGCATTGGTGGCGAGCGTCGTGCCGTGGATGATCATGGTCACGTCGCCGGGCGCGACGTCAGCGGTGGCGCACACCTGTTGCAGGCCGTCAAGGATCGCCTGCTCGGGTTCGCGGGCGGTTGTCAGGACCTTGACCGAATGTCTCGCCGTCCCGTGCTCCAGGACGACGTCGGTGAATGTTCCGCCGATGTCGACGCCGACCTTGACCGCGTCGGCCCCGTTCCCGTCCCCGGCCCCGCCCGCTTTGGCCCCGTTCGCCATGCCGCCCCGTCACGCCTGTTTCGAGTTCGGATCGGTATCGGAAAGGTCTCGGGCGGTCCAGCCCGGCAGCAGGGCCATGCCGAGCGCCGGAACCAGGGCCGCGACCGATCCTTCAGGCGCGCGCGGCGACGAGCGGGCGCATCACCAGCGGCGTGAAGTACATGGGGAACTGATAGAGCGCGACGTAGAGGGTGAAGAGCGGATCTGGGGGCAGCGCCGCGAGCGCCAGCGCTGCATTGCGGTTGCCCCAGATCAGCGCCGTGGCGCCGGCGGTCTCGCGCGTGGTGGCGAGCAGGCCGAGCGGGAACGCCGCCATCTGAGCGCCGAGGTTGACGGTCACGGCCACGGCCAGCGTACCGATGGCAAAGCCCGGCATGGCGGCGATGAGCTCGGGCATGCCGTGGAACAGCGGAAACAGGAAAAGCACCAGGATGACCGACGAGAGCCCGTCGAAGGCGCGGGCGTGCGTGGCGATCCTCGCGGGGCCGATCAGGGGGCGGAGAACCAGCGCGCCGAGCGTCGCGATCCCGATCATCAGGCCGAGGCGTGCCGTCATCTGGACCGCGTCGAGCGGGACGGCCTCGGCCAGCAGAACTCGGGCAACGATCGGCATGGTGAAGGGCGCGAGGAACGAGCCGAGCACGGTGATCTCGAGCGCGAAGGCGGCGTCGAGTCCGAGGATCAGGCAGAAGGCCGCCGCCGAGCCCAGCGGCGGCCCGGCGCTGGTGTAGACCACCGCCTCGACATGCGCGGCGTCCAGCCCGATCGCGCGGCCGGCCGCCCAGAAGAGGGCGGGCGTCGCGGCCATCAGGGCGCGCAGGAGCGCCAGGTTCCGGGCGAGGCGCCGCGGCGCGAGCGCCCGGCGGGCCACGGCGGCCAGGTCGATCCGCGTCATGGCGAGCCCGAACAGCAGCGTCACGAAGAAGGGCAGGGTGCCGGCCAGCAAGCGCGCCCGGGCCCCGGCAGCGACCAGCGCCGAGACGACGCCGACGGACGAGCACCCATTGCGCCCGCGCGCCGAGCCAGGCGAGCGCTTTCAGCATCGGCGCGGCATGGCGGGAACCCGACGGCGCCCCGCTGGTCCTCCTCCGCGGCGAAAGGCTGGACGCGCGGCGACGAGGCCCATCTCAGCCGCCGGTGGTGCGCTGGCGCAGGTTCTCGGGCAGCCAGGTGGCGAGGTCCGGGAAGGCGACGAGGATCGCCACCATCAGGCACATCAGCAGGAACATCGGCAGCGCCGTGCGCGAGATATAGCCGATGTGGTGCCCCGTCATGCCCTGCAGCACGAAGAGGTTGAAGCCGATCGGCGGCGTGATCTGCGCCATCTCGACGACGACGACGACGAAGATGCCGAACCAGATCAGGTCGATGCCCGCCATCCGCACCATCGTCTCGACGACCGGCATGGTCAGCACGACGGCCGAGATGCCGTCGAGGAACATGCCGACGATGATGTAGAAGACGGTCAGCGCCGCGATCAGCATCACGGGCGAGAGCTCGAGGCCGCCGATCCACTCGGCCAGCGTGCGCGGCAGGCCCGTGAAGCCCATCGAGAGGCTGAGGAAGGCCGCGCCCATCAGGATCAGCATGATCATCGCCGAGGTGCGCACCGCGCCCATCAGGCTCTCGGAGAAACTGGCCCAGTGCGAGCGAGCCCTGCGCGCCGGCCAGCACCAGCGCGCCGAGCACGCCGAAGGCCGCCGCCTCGGTCGCCGTGGCAAAGCCGAGATACATCGAGCCGATGACGAAGACGACGAGCAGGATCACCGGGATCAGGTAGCGCGAGTTCCAGAGCATCGCGCCGAGCGGCATGCGCATCTCGGCCGAGGCCGGGCCGCTGGTCGGGCGCGGAGGAAATGCCAGCCGACGACATAGAGCCATGAAGAGCGCGGCCAGCACGAGGCCCGGCAGCACGCCCGCCATGAAAAGCTGGGTGATCGACTCATTGATGGTGACGCCGTAGACGATCAGGATCAGCGAGGGCGGGATCATCAGCCCGAGCGTCGCCGCGCCGGCCAGCGTGCCGACCGTCATGAACTCGGGGTAGCCGCGCTTGCGCAGCTCGGGCACCGTCATCTTGCCGATCGTCGTCAGCGTCGCGGCCGACGAGCCCGAGACGGCGGCGAAGATCGTGCAGCCGACGACGTTGGTGTGCAGCAGCCCGCCCGGCAGCCGCGCCATCCAGGGCGCGAGGCCGCGGAACATGTCCTCGGAGAGCCGCGTGCGGAACAGGATCTCGCCCATCCAGACGAAAAGCGGCAAGGCCGTCAGCGTCCATGACGACGAGGTCGTCCAGATCGTCGTGATCATCGACGGCCCGGGCGGGCCGCGAGGTGAAGCCGGCCATGCCGAAATAGGCGACGCGCGATCAGCGCCAGCCCGACCCAGACGCCCGAGCCGAGCAGGAAGAACAGGATCGAACAGGAAGAGCGCGGTCTTCCACAGGATGCTCGCCTCGAAATCGTGCGCGACCAGCAACCGGGCATCGCGATGAAGCGCCGCGACCAGCAGAGCGGCGACGATGCGAGCCTGCAGGCGGCTGTGGTCGAGCTCGCCCCAGCCGCCCTCGCCCTCGACGCCCTCGTGCCCGGTCAGGAGCAGCCGGACGAAGTGGTCGACCAGGCAGATCGCCAGCATCACCGTGCCGACGGACATGACGATCTGCGGGATCCAGAGCGGCGTCGCGTCCAGCCCCTGGCTGATGTCGTTCCACCTGGCCGAGCCGATATTCGTCTGGATCGCGTTGCGGGCGAAGAAGACCGCCGTGACGGCGGCGACGCCATAGCACCAGAGCTCGGCATAGCGCCGCCAGCGGCCGAACCGGATCAGCACGAGGTTGACCCGGATGTGCGCGCCGCGGTCCATCGCATAGGCGAAGCGCCAGAAAGCTCGCGCCCGCCATGCAGTAGCCGGCATAATCGGTCCCGCCGGGGAAGACGAGCCCGCTCCAGCGGGCGACCATCTGCGCGACGATCAGCGCGAGGATGCCGACCATGAAGACGGCGGCGAGCGCGCCGCCGCCGAGATAGAGCCCGTCGAGCCCGCGCCGCAGCGAGGCGAGCCAAGGCCCGGCCTCCTCGCGCGGCCGGCCGCGCCTTGCGGGCGCGGCCGGCGGGCGAGGCGGCAGTCCCGCCCCGGGCTCTGTGCGCGGCTCGGTCAGTTCTGGCCGGCCTTGTATTCGTCGATGATCGCCTGTCCCTGGTCGCCGGCCTTGTCGGTCCACTCCTGGACGATCTGGTCTGCCGACCTCGGTCAGGTCGGCCCTGAGCTGTTCGCTCGGCGGCTGCACCTCCATGCCGTTCGCGGCAAGCTGTTGCAGCGTGAAGTCGGTGTACTGTTCGGCGCGCCAGAAGCCGGCATAGGCGGCGAAGTCGGCGCAGGCCTGGACCGCGTTCTTGTTGCGCGTCGCTGACGTCGTCCCAGGTGTCCTTGTTCACGAAGACGTAGTTGCGCGGCATCCAGGCGTTGACCTGAGTAGAAGTGGCTCAGGTTCTCCCAGACCTTCTGGTCATAGCCGGTGGCGCCCGAGGTGAACATGCTCTCGGCGACGCCGGTGGCGAGCGCCTGGCTGAGCTCGGCCGCCTCGATCTGCACCGGCACCATGCCGGTCAGCTCGGCGATGCGCGCCGTCATCGTGTTGTAGGAGCGGAACTTCAGCCCCTGCAGGTCCTCGGCCGACTCGATCGGCTTCTTGGTGTAGAGGCCCTGCGGCGGCCAGGGCGTCGAGTACAGCAGCACCAGGTTCTGCTCGTCGAGGATCTTCTCGAAGGTGGGCTTCGCCGCGTCCCACAGCGCCTGTGACTGGTCGAACGTCGTGGCAAGGAAGGGCACGGAGTCGATGCCGAAGACCGGGTTCTCGTTCTCGTGCGCCGAGAGCAGCCGCTCGCCGATCGGCGCCTGGCCGGTCTGCACGGCGCGCTTGATCTCGTTTCCCTTGAAGAGCGAGCCGGCCGGGTGGACGGTGATCTCGATCTCGCCGCCGGTGCCGGTGCCGACGCATTGCGGCGAACTGCTTGGCGACGTCGGTGTGGTAGTTCGTGTCGGCATAGGCGACCGGCATGTCCCAGGTCTCGGCCGCAATGGCCGATGCGTGACCGATGCGGCGAGCGCCAGCGCCGCGGTTGTCGCCAGAAGCGTTTTCATCATGTCCCCTCCGTCCCTCATGCTGCGGTGCGGTCGAACCGTCCTACGCGGAACGGCGACATGTCAATGTTGGGCGTGCGCCCGGCGATCAGGTCGGCGATCAGCCGGCCGGTGCGCGGCCCGCTGGTCAGGCCGACATGCTGGGCGCCGAAGGCGAAGTGGATGGCCGGCGCCTTGGGCGAGGCGCCGATGAAGGGCACCGCGTCGATCGTCGAGGGGCGGTGGCCGAGCCAGCGCTCCTCGCCCTCCCATTCGAGGTCGGGATAGAGCTGCGCGAGCCGCGCGCGAAAGACGCGGAACGGCTTTTCCGACAGGCGCGGGTCGAAGCCGCCGAACTCGACCTGGCCGGCGGCGCGCAGGCCGGCATCCATGGGCGTCACGACGAACTTGCCGTCGGTGAGGCTGTAGGGGAAGGGCGGCCGGCGGTTGGGCCCGCGCAGCACGACGTGATAGCCGCGCTCGGACTCGAGCCCCGGCTCGTGGCCGAGCCGCCGGGCGAGCGTGCGCCGACCAGGCGCCGGCGGAGAGCACGGCGCGGTCGAAGCGGTGCGCCTCGCCAGCGACGGTGAGCGTCGCGCCGTCCTCGGCGGGTGCCAGGTCCGCCACCTCGCCCTGCAGGAAGGTCGCCGCCATTGCGCCGGAAATGCTCGGCCAGCGCCGCGACATAGGCGCCCGGATCGGTGATCCAGCCATGGTCGAGCCAGCAGGCGGCGAGATTATAGTGCGGGCCGAGATGCGGGTCGTCCTGCAGCAGCCGGGCGCGGTCGCGCTCCTCCATGCGAAAACCATGCGCGAGGCGCAGTTGGTGGTACCAGGCGTCGGCCTCGAACTCGGCGCGGCTGCGGTAGAGATGGGCATAGATGCCGTC
The DNA here is from genome assembly GCA_963822985.1 of uncultured Alphaproteobacteria bacterium. GTDB lineage: Bacteria > Pseudomonadota > Alphaproteobacteria > Rhodobacterales > Rhodobacteraceae > Thermohalobaculum. The sequence continues at coordinate 298,581 of CAWGJU010000015.1, forward strand.
CGCGATGTAGCGCTCGGCGGGCGTGCCGCGCGCCAGCGCCTTGTGCTGGTCGACGCTGTCGCCGAGCAGGTTCGCCAGCGCCTGCGCGGTCCGCTCGACCTCCGCCTTGTTGGCGCGGCGCAGGAAGGGGACCAGCCAGGGCATCAGCCGCGGCAGATAGCTCCAGCGCAGGTGCAGCGGCCCGAGCGGGTCGAAAAGCATCTTCGGCGCCTTGGCTGGCAGGCCGGGCACCGCGACCTGCACGATGCCCGACGAGGCGAGGATGCCGGCATTGCCGTAGGAGGTCTGCTCCGGCTGCCCGGGTTCGATCCGGTCGATCAGCGTGACCTCGTGGCCGTCGCGGCGCAGCCACTCGGCCGTCGACACGCCGACGATGCCGGCGCCGATGACGGCGATCCTCATGCCACCCACTCCGAGACGGGCGCGGCCGCGTCCTGCAGCGGCTGGGCGATGACGTCGACGAGGGTGGGGCCGTCATGCGCGATGGCGGCCTTGAGCGCGCCGTCGAGCTCGCTCGGGTCCTCGACGCGCCAGGACTTCAGGCCATAGGCGGCGGCGACGGCGGCGTGGTCGGTGCGGGTGAAGTCGACCGAGAAATAGCGCTCGCCGAAGCCCGATTTCTGCCCGGCCTTGATCCAGCCATAGACGCTGTTCGAGAAGACCAGAAAGGTGATCGGCAGCCCATAGCGCGTGACGGTCTCGAGCTCGCCCACCGACATGCCGAAGCTGCCGTCGCCCATGGCGCAGAGCACCTTGGCCTCGGGCCGGGCGAACTGCGCGCCGATGGCGGCGCCCAGCGCATAGCCGAGCGCGCCATGCGCGCGGTTGGTGATGAAGTGCCGGCCGGGCTGGCGGATCGTCCAGTAGGCCGAGAAATAGGGGCAGGGGGTGCCGGGGTCGGCGCAGACGACCGCCTGCGGCGGCAGCAGCCGGTTCAGCGCGTCGATGACGCGCTCGGGCCGGATCGGGCGCTCGGTCGACTGTCCGCCAGCGGGCGGAAGCCCGCCTCCTTGCCGGCGCGCGCCTCCGCCGCGATGCGCGCGCCGTCGAAGCGGCGCGGCCGCACGCCGTCGAGCGCCGCGTTGACGGCGGCGAGGCCGAGCCTGGCATCGGCCAGCAGCGCCGCCCGCGTCGCATAGCTGGCGCCGAGCACGCCCGGGTCGTTGTCGAGGTGCAGGATGGTGGTGCCGGGCGGCAGGCGAGCGCCAGCGCTCGGTCGTGACCGAGCCGGCGCGGCAGCCGATGAAGAGGACGCAGTCGGCGGCGTCGACGACGGCGCGCGTCGACGGCCGGCCGCCATTCGAGCCGACGACGCCGACGGCAAGCGGATGCGTCTCGGCGATGGCGCCCTGGCCGCAGACGGTGGTGGCCACCGGGATCTCGAGCCGCTCGGCGAGCTCGGGCGAGCTCCGCCTCGGCGCCGGCCAGCACGACGCCGCCGCCGCAGATGATGACGGGGCGCTCGGCCGCCAGCAGCGACTCGGCCAGCCGCTCGGCCTCGGCCGGGTCGGGATGAGCAGGCAGGGCCGGATAGCGTGCCAAAGCGTGGGTCGGCCCAGATCTCCTCCTCGGGCACGGGCGCCTTCTGCACGTCGAAGGGCAGCGACAGATGCGCCGAGCCGGGCCGGCCCGTCGTCATCTCGCGGAAGGCGCGGCGGACCTGCCGGGGCAGGGCGGCCGCCTGGTCGAGCACGCCGTTCCACTTGGTCAGCGGCCGGAACAGCGCGCCCTGGTCGAGCTCGGTCAGCGGATAGCGGCCGGCCGATGTGGTCGCCACGTCCGAGGTGATGGCGAGGATCGGCACCGAGCTCTCGTTCGCCTCGACAAGGCCCGGCGCGATATAGGTGGCGCCGCCTCCGGACGGTCCCTCGCAGATGCCGACCCGGTGCGTCAGCCGCGCATAGGCGTCGGCCATATAGGCGGCGTGCCGCTCGTCGCGCGTCAGCACATGCGTCATGCCGTGGTCGAGCCGGGCGAGCGCGTCATAGAAGGGCAGCGAGGTGTCGCCGCAAAGCCCGAAGATGTGGCGCACGCCATGCCCCGCCAGCAGGCGGACCATCGCCTCGGCGCCGGTCGACTGGTTGGATGCCATCGGTTCCCCCAAAGACGCCTTCTGGGCCAAACGAGCGACCAGCCTCAGGTCAGCCGCCCTCGGATTTGGCCCTGCCGACAGTGACATCGATGTCGGGCGCGTCCTCGGCCTTCATGCCGACGACGTGGTAGCCGCAATCGACATGGTGGCACTCGCCAGTGACGCCGGAGGAGAGGTCCGAGAGCAGATACATCCCCGCCCGGCCGATCTCGTCCTGCGTGACGTTGCGGCGCAGCGGCGAGTTGAGCTCGTTCCATTTGAGAATATAGCGGAAGTCGCCGATGCCCGACGCCGCCAGCGTGCGGATCGGCCCGGCCGACAGCGCGTTGACGCGGATCGCCTTCGGCCCGAGGTCCATCGCCATGTAGCGAACGCTGGTCTCCAGCGCCGCCTTGGCGACGCCCATGACGTTGTAGTGCGGCATCACCTTCTCGGCGCCGTAATAGGTCAGCGTCAGCAGCGAGCCTCCCTCGGGCATCATCTTCTCGGCGCGTTGGGCCACCGCCGTGAACGAATAGCAGGAGATGTTCAGCGACCGGGCGAAGTTCTCGGCCGAGGTGTCGACATAACGGCCTTTCAGCTCGTTCTTGTCGGCATAGGCGATCGCGTGCAGCAGGAAGTCGAGCCGGCCCCAGCGCCGTCCGACCTCGGCGAAGACCGCGTCGATCGAGTCAGGGTCGCCGACGTCGCAGGGCAGCACGAACTCCGACCCCAGGCTGGCGGCAAGCGGCTCGACCCGCTTCTTCAGCGCGTCGCCCTGATAGGTGAAGGCGAGCTCGGCGCCCTGCTCGCGGCAGGCCTGCGCGATGCCCCAGGCGATCGACTTCTCGTTCGCCACCCCCATGATCAGGCCGCGCTTGCCCGCCATCAGCCCCGCCGGCATGTGTCCCCTCCTCGCGCGCCCTTGTTTCGTCGGGCTATAGGTGAAATCTGTGGCACAGGCAAGGCGACGGGGCCGACCGTCGCGGCCTGTTGCACAGGGGCATCGGAGCGAGGCGATGGCCACGATTTCGGAAGCGACGAAGCGCAGCGGCATCTTCGCCGGCGAGGACCCTTACGCGCTGGCGCGCGCCTGGCTGGCCGACGCGGTGGCGAGCGAGCCCAAGGACGCGAACGCCGGCGGCGCTGGCCACCGTCGACCGGACCGGCCTGCCGAATGTCCGCATGGTGCTGCTGAAGGAGATCGAGGCCAGCCAGACGCGCGGCGGCTTTGTCTTCTTCACCAATTTCGAGAGCGCCAAGGGCCGCGAGCTCGAGGGCAGCATGAAGGCGGCGATGGTGCTGCACTGGAAGTCGCTCGACCGGCAGCTGCGGCTGCGCGGGGTTGTGGAACGCGTCTCCGACAAGCAGGCGGACGAATACTACAACACCCGCGCTTATCAAAGCCGGATCGGCGCCTGGGCGTCGAAGCAGTCGCGCCCGCTCTCGTCGCGGCGCGCGCTGCTGGCCGAGGTGGCCAAGCTGGCGGCCAAGTACCCGAACAAGCCGCCGCGTCCGCCGCATTGGGGCGGCTTCCGCATCCGGCCCGTCGAGATCGAGTTCTGGGCGAACGGCGACTTCCGGCTGCACGACCGCTTTCGCTGGACGCGGATGAAGCCTGACACCGACGCCTGGACGGTGCAGCGGCTGAACCCCTGATCGGCCGAGGTCAACCGGGGCGACCAGGGGCCGCCCGCTTATGGACGGCGATGCGCGTTCCGTGGCACCACGGAGCTGCGGCGCCGGAGCGCGGCGCCGCAGATCGGGATCACGGCGCGAGCAATGCCGACCAACGACCGCAAGACGCTGCTGCTGACCGGCGCGAGCCGCGGCATCGGCCACGCCACGGTGAAGCGGTTCTCGTCGGCCGGCTGGCGGGTGATCACCTGCTCGCGCCACCCGTTCCCCGAGGACTGTCCCTGGGAGGCGGGGCCCGAGGACCACATCCAGCTGGACCTCGCCGACCCGGAATCGACGATCGAGGCGGTGGCCGAGATCAGGCGCCGGCTGGCCGACCGGACGGCTCGAGGCGCTGGTCAACAATGCCGGCATCTCGCCGAAGGGGCCGAAGGGCGAGCGGCTGAACACGGTGACGACGGACCTGCGAACCTGGGGGCAGGTGTTCCACGTCAACTTCTTCGCCCCCGTCGTGCTGGCGCGAGGGCTGATCGACGAGCTTGCCGCCGCCAAGGGCGCGGTCGTCAACGTCACCTCGATCGCGGGCGCGCGCGTCCATCCATTCGCCGGCGCCGCCTATGCGACGTCCAAGGCCGCGCTGGCCGCCCTGACGCGCGAGATGGCGCATGATTTCGGGCCGCTCGGCGTCCGCGTGAACGCCATCGCGCCGGGCGAGATCGAGACGGCGATCCTCAGCGCCGGCACCGAAAAGCTGGCCGAGGCGATCCCGATGCGCCGGCTCGGCAAGCCCGAGGAGGTGGCGCGCACGATCTATTACCTCTGCACCTCCGAGAGCTCGTACGTGAACGGCGTCGAGATCGAGATCAACGGCGGCCAGCACGTCTGACGCGCCTGCGGGGTTCCGCCGGGCGCGACAGCCATGCTTCAGTGCGCCGGCCACGCAACGCCCGAACCGGAGGATCGCCCCGATGATCGACCTTTACACCTGGACCACGCCGAACGGCCGCAAGGTCTCGATACTGCTCGAGGAGCTCGGGGTGCCGTACACCGCCCATGCCGATCGACATCACCAAGGACGAGCAGTTCCAGCCGCATTTCCTCGACGTCTCGCCGAACAACAAGATCCCGGCGATCCACGACCACGACACGGGCGTGAAGCTGATGGAGTCGGGCGCCATCATGCTCTACCTCGCCGAGAAGCACGGGCGGTTCCTCGGCCAGGGCGAGGACCGGCTGCGCGCCATCGAATGGCTGATGTGGCAGATGGGCGGCCTCGGGCCGATGGCGGGCCAGGCGCACCATTTCCTGAAGTTCAACAAGGGCAAGGCGCCCTATGCCGAGGAGCGCTATGGCAAGGAGACGCGGCGGCTCTATAAGCGTGCTGAACGAGCGGCTGACCGGCCGCGACTTCATCACGGGCGAGTACACGATCGCCGACATGGCGTGCTGGCCCTGGATCAGCCGCTTCGAGTGGCAGGAGATCGACCTCAACGAATTTCCCGCCGTCCGCGACTGGTATCTGCGGATCGCCGAGCGACCGGCGACCAGGCGCGGTTATGACGTGCCCAAGCCGACGACCGACATCCCGATGCCCTGATCCGAGAGCACGGAGGCCCGTGCGCGCGTCACACCCGCTCTGTCGCGCTGTCGGCGAGTGTTCCGATTCGGCTTGGGATTTGCGGACTTCATTGGAGAGGATCCGCCTGGCCGATCGGGCGCCTTAAGGCCGCGCCGGGTCATCTCCTCCGGGCAAGGCGGACAGGCCGCGACCTCCCGCCGCCCATGCTTTCACTTGTCGGCGAAGAGAGCCGGCAGCGTCAGCGAGATTGCCGGCACGTAGGTGGTCAGCATCAGCGCGACCAGGATCGCGAGGTAGAACGGCCAGATCGTCTTCACCGCCTGTTCGATCTTCACGCCGCCGATGACGCAGCCGACGAAGAGGCAGGCGCCCACGGGAGGCGTGCACAGGCCGAGGCCCAGGTTCATCATCATGATGATGCCGAACTGGATCGGGTCCATCCCCAGGTCGCGCACCACGGGCAGAAAGATGGGCGTGGTGATCAGGATCAGCGCCGCCATGTCCATGATGCAGCCGAGCGCCAGCAGGATGACATTCAGCATCAGCAGGATGACGACAGGGTTCTCCGAGATCGCCGTTAGCGTCCCGGCCAGCGCCTCGGGAACGCGGTAGAGCGCGAGCAGGTAGGCAAAAGCCGAGGCCGTCGCGACCAGGACCATCACCAGGCTGGTGGTGCGGACCGCGCCGAGCACCGCGGCCTTGAAGGCCTGCCACGACAACTCTCGGTAGACGAGCGTCGTCACGACGAGCGCATAGATCGCCCCGAAGGCGCCCAACTCCGTCACCGTCATGATCCCCGACAGCACGCCGCCGACGATGATGACCGCGGTGAGCAGCCCCGGGATCGCGATTAGGAACGACGTCGCGAGCGCCCGGAAACCCGGGAACGGCTCGGCGCCATAGCCGCGCCGGACGGCGACCACATAGGCCGCGACCCCCAGGCAGAGGCACATCAGCACCCCCGGAACGATGCCGGCGATGAACAGCGACGACACCGAGACGCCGCCGGCCGCCACCGAGAACAGGATCATGTTGTGGCTGGGCGGGATGACGACGCCGGCGATGGAGGATGTGACGGTCACGTTGACCGCATAGTCGCCGTCATAGCCCTTTTCCTTCATGACCGGCATCAGGATCGAGCCGAGCGCCGAGGTGTCGGCGACGGCCGATCCGGAGATGCCGCCGAACAGCATCGAGGCGAAGACGTTGACGAGGCCGAGCCCGCCGCGCAGCGAGCCGACGGCGGCGGCCGCGAGGCGGACGAGCCTGGCGGCGATGCCGCCCTGCATCATCAGGTCGCCCGCGAAGATGAAAAAGGGGATCGCGAGGAGCGAGAAGACCGAGACGCCCGCCATGATCCGCTGGAAGGCGACGAAGAGCGGGAGGCCCTCGTAGAGAAAGCCGCCGACTGTCGCGAGGCCGAGTGCGAAGGCGACGGGAACGCCGGCCAGCATCGCGCCGATGAAGATTCCGAAGAGGATCAGCAGGCCCATCTCAGATCTCCGCCCCGCGGCGCTGGCCGGCGAGCCGCAAGGCGAGGCTCGTCAGCGAGAAGAGGACGATAAGCGCGCCGCAGATCGCCAGCGGCGCGGCGCGCCAGCCCTCGGACAGCCCGAGCATCGGCACGATGCGCTGCGCCGTGCCGATCGTGAGCTTCATTCCGAACCAGGCCATGAAGCCGCCGAACACGGCGAGCAGCAGGTCGGCGGCGAGCCGCAACGCGCGGCGCGGCCGCGACGGCATCGCCTCGCGAATGAAGTCGATCGACAGATGCGACGAGCGCCAGACGCCCACCGCGGCGCCGATGAAAGTGATCCAGACGATGAGCAGCAGCGCCAGCTGCTCGACCCAGGTCGGCGTGTCGTTGAGCACGTACCGGCCAAAGACGAGCCAGCCGAAGATGGCGATCAGCGTCACCATCATCACGCCCGAGATCAGCATCGCGGCAGACGCGACCCGGTCGAGCACGGCCACCGCGACCGCGAGCCAGCGCGGCGCTGCACGAGAAGGGTGTTCTCCGGGATCCGGCGACGGAGCGAACGACATCGACGTGGTGTCCTGATCGGGCGGGTTCCGGCGAGGCGTCGCCGCGCGGCCCGAGCGCGACGACGTGGGGGCAAAGCTGCCCCGGCCAGGCAGGCCGGGGCAGCTCGATGCAAACCGGGAGCGGCGGCGTCCCCTTCAGTCGGCCTTGGTGGCCTGGATCTCCTCCACCAGCGCCTTCAGGTCCGGGTTCGAACTCGTAGAAGCTGTCGTAGACCGGGGCCATGTCCTTCTGGAACGCCGCCTTGTCGGCGACCTCGTTTATCTTGACGCCGGCCTTCTCGACCTTGGCCTTCAATTCCTCCTCGCGCGCCGCCCAGAGCTCGCGCTGCTTTTTGGCGGCGTTGATCGCGGCCTGGCGGACGATCTCCTGGTCCTCGGGCGACAGCGCGTCCCAGCTGGTCTTGGCGACGCAGATGCATTCGGGGATGATCAGGTGCTGGGTCAGCGAGTAGTACGGCGCCACCTCATAGTGGTTCGTCGACTTCGAACGAGGGATAGTTGTTCTCGGCCCCGTCGATGACGCCGGTCTTCAGCGACTGGTACACTTCCGCGAAGGCCATCGGCGTGGCGTTGCCGCCCATCTCGTCGACCATGTTGACGTAGAGCTGGTTGTTCATCACGCGGATCTTCAGCCCGTCGAGGTCGGCGGGGGTCTGGATCGGGTGCTTGGTGTTGTAGAACGACCGCGCGCCCGCATCGAACCAGGACAGCGCGACGACCCCTTGCTCGCTCATGTCTTCGGAAAGCCGCTGTCCGATCTCGCCATCCATCACGGCGTGCATCTGGTCGATGCCCGTGAACAGGAACGGCAGCGACAGCACGTTGATCGAGGGCACGAACTCGCCCATCGGCCCGAGGTTGAAGTTGGCGAAGTCGAGCGCGCCGTTCCGCACCTGGTCGATCGCGTCCGGCTGGGTGCCGAGGACGCCGTTGTTGTAGACCTCGGGGGTGACGCGGCCATCGGTCTTTTCGGTCACTTCCTCGGCGAACTGCTCGAGCGCGACGGTGTTCGGATACCCCTCGGGATGAATGTTCCAGCCGCGCCAGTTCGCGGCGTCGGCGGCGGCCGTCAGCGCGATCGATGCGACGCCCGCGAGAAGGCCGATGCGAAGAAACCTGGTCATTCTTTGTCTTTCCTCCCTTGCGCGCGCCGACGGCTTGTCAGCGGCTTGCCAGCGACGCTTCCTTCGCGCATCATGCACTTGTCTGACAACTCGTCAAGTGGGTGTGGCGGTGGACGGCACGGACGGCAAGCGACGAGGGGCAGGCGGTCTTGGCTCGCGCGTCGCCATGGTCGGCGAGGCGCTACGCCGGATGATCCTGTCCGGCGCGGTTCCGGTGGGAGGCAAGCTGCCGAGCGAGCTTGCGCTGGCGGCCGAGCATGGGGTCAGCCGGACGGTCGTGCGCGAGGCCATCGCCTCGCTCCGCGCCGACGGGCTGGTCGAGGCGCGGCAAGGCGCGGGCGTCTTCGTCACGGCGGCCGATGTCCAGAAGGCACATGGCTTCGAGCGGCTCGAACTCGTCGCGCATCTCTTCGGTGATCGAGATGCTCGAGCTTCGCGCGGCGATCGAGATCGAGGCGGCCGGCCTCGCGAGTCAACGCCGCTCGCCCGCGCAGGCCGAGGCGATCAACGAGGCGTGCGAGGCCATCGAGGCCGGCATCGGCGCCGGCACGCCGACGATCGAGGCCGATTACGCCTTCCACACCGCCATCGCCGCCGCGACGAACAATGCGCGGTTCCGCGAGATCCTGACCATGCTCGGCGACAGCCTGATCCCGCGCCGGGCGCTGCGCGAGGCCGAGGACCAGATCGCGCCAGGCGACTATCTCTCGCAGATTCAGGTCGAGCACCGCACGATCGCGGAGGCGATCGCCCGGCAGGACGAGGCGGCGGCGCGCGAGGCGATGCGCGTCCACCTCAAGGGCAGCGAGGCGCGCTATCGCCGGCTGTTGCGCGGCGACTGACGTCGTGGCCAACTTGTCAGACGACTTCGACGCGGCGGGCGGCTTCGCACCGGGCCATTACCGGCAGCATATCGGGTGGCTGGCGCCGGCAGAGCAGGCATCCGGCTGCTGCCGCACTCTCTGATCGAGGCGCCTAGCAGGGCCCTTTCGCGCGGGCCGGCTGGCCGGCCGCGTCAGCTCACTCGCCGGCCAGTTCTGCGGTCATCGGCCGGTACTCGCCCTTCGCCTCGGTCGCGAGGCTGACGATGACGATGGCGGCCATTGAGAGGATGAAGCCGGGGATGATCTCGTAGATCCCCGGGCCACCGAGGAAGCTGGCGTTCAAGCCGAGCGCGATCCAGATGATCACCGTCAGCGCCCCGACGACGAGGCCGGCGACGGCGCCGAGCCCGGTCATCCGCTGCCAGGTCAGCGACAGGATCATCAGCGGTCCGAAGGCGGCGCCGAACCCGGCCCAGGCGTTCGAGACCAGCCCCAGAACCTCGCTGTCGGGATCGCCGGCGATCACCGCCGCGACGGCGCCGACCGCCACCACGGCGACGCGGCCGACGGTGACGAGCGCCTTGTCGCTCGCCTGCCTGTTCAGGAACAGCTTGTAGAAGTCCTCGGTCAGCGACGAGGACGAGACCAGCAACTGGCTCGACACCGTCGACATGATCGCCGCCAGCAGCGCGGCGAACAGGAAGCCGGTGATCAGCGCCGGGAAGAGCGTCTCGGCCAGCAGGATGAAGATCGTCTCGGGATCCTCGAGCGTCAGCCCGCTGCGCTCGACATAGGCGCGGCCGAAGATGCCGACGCCGATCGCGCCGGCGAGCGAGATCGCCATCCAGGTCATGCCGATATTGCGCGCGGTCGCGACCTCGGCGACGCTGCGGACCGCCATGAAGCGGACGATGATGTGCGGCTGGCCGAAATAGCCGAGTCCCCAGGCCATCAGCGAGAGCCAGCCGATGAAGGTCATGCTGTCGGATCCACCAGGAGAGCGAGAAGCCCTCGACGCCGGCGAGCGTGTCGCCCGCCTGGCCGAAGCCGCCGCCATCGCCCGCATAGAGCACGATGATGCGGCATGATCACGAGCGCCAGCATCATGATGACGCCCTGGACGAAATCCGTCAGGCAGACGGCGAGGAAGCCGCCGACCACCGTATAGGCGAGCACGATGCCGAGCGTCAGCCAGACGCCCGTCCCGTAGCTGCCCTCGAAGGCCGACGAAAACAGCTTGCCGCCGGCGACGAGGCCCGAGGCGGTGTAGACCGAGAAGAAGACGACGACGATCACCGCCGAGACGACGCGCAGCGTGATTGCCTGGCGTCGGAAAACGGTTGCCGAGGAATTCGGGGATGGTCAGCGAGTTGTCGTAGCGCTCGGTCTGCTCGCGTAGCCGGGGCGCCACGACGATCCAGTTGATCAGCGCGCCGATGAACAGGCCGATGCCGATCCAGGCCTCGACAAGGCCCGCCGCGTAGAGCGCGCCGGGCAGGCCGAGAAGCAGCCATCCCGACATGTCGGACGCGCCGGCCGAGAGGGCGGCCACCGCCGGCGGAAGGTCGCGCCCGCCCAGCATGTACTCCTCGTTGTTCGAGGTCGATTTCCGCCAGGCATAGAAGCCGATGCCCAGCATCGCCGCGAAGTAGAGTGCCAGGCTGATCCATACGCCGGTCTGCATGCCGTCTCTCCTGTTCCAGGCCTTGATCTGGCCCTTCGTCTAGGCTCGCTGTCCCAAGCGCCCCATTCTAAGCGGCAATTTGGGCGCCCGCTCTCTCGACTGGTCTCAGGCGACAGCCGCGAGAAGGCTGGCATTGCCCCCCGCCGCGGTCGTGTCGATGCAGAGATGCCGCTCGAGCACAAAGCGCGATGGCCCGACGACCTGCGTCTCGAGCGGAACGATGGGCCCGGACCGGGTCGCCAGCGCGCGGCGCAGCCCGGAAGTCCACTCCGAGCGCCCGGCGGCCGCGACCGCCGCCAAGCCGTCCACCGCCGTCAGCGCCGACGCCTCGACGGTGCCGTCCAAGGCGGCCACGGGCGCCCCGATCGCCGCGAGCGGCTGGACCGCTTGCCTGGCCTCCGGCACGACGACGACGACGCCGCAGCCGGCCGCCAACGCCTGCGCGGCCTGGGCGAGTGCGAGCTCGGCCGTCGGGCCGAGGCAGAGCACGGTCCCCCGCGGATGCAGGCTCAGCCGGTTGCTCTCGCCCGTCGGGCCGGGCAGCGTGAACGGTCCCGGATCGAAGGCAGCGGCGGCCAGCAGCGCCTTGCGCACGGCGCCACCGCGGCCCGACAGGGCGCGGCGCAGGATGCCGACCCTGTCCGGCCGCGCCGCCCAATTGCGCGCGTCGAGGCCCGAGAGCGCGCGCTGCAGCGCCTCGCGGTCGACCGCCGGACCCTGCGGCGCCGGATGCTCCGACGCCGGCTCGGTGCGCCGGAAGCGATTGACATAGAGCGGCCCGCCCGCCTTTGGGCCCGTGCCCGACAGGCCCTCGCCGCCGAAGGGCTGCGAGCCGACGATCGCGCCGATCTGGTTGCGATTGACATAGGCGTTGCCGACATGGATGCGCTCGACGATCTGCTGCACCCTGTCGTCGATGCGGGTGTGCAATCCGAAGGTCAGCCCGTATCCGCGGGCGTTGATCGCATCGACGACCTTGTCGATGTCGCGCGCCTTGAAGCTCGCGACGTGCAGCACGGGGCCGAAGACCTCGCGCTCGAGCTCGCCGATCCCCCCCACCTGCACGACCGCCGGTGTCACATAGCACCCCGTCGAGGGCGTCGGCAGGGTCTTGAGCACGTTCCCGGCCTGCCGCGCCTTGTCGACATAGGCCGAGATGTCGCGTTGCGCCTCCTCGTCGATGACGGGGGCGACGTCGGTCGCGGCGTCCCACGGATCGCCGACCGTCAGCGCGTCCAGTGCCCCGTAGAGCATCTCCAGCAGGCGCTCGCGCGCCTCCTCCTGAACATAGAGCATTCGCAGCGCCGAGCAGCGCTGCCCGGCGCTCTGGAAGGACGAGGCCACGATGTCGCGCACGGCCTGCTCGACCAGCGCCGTCGAGTCGACGATCATCGCGTTCAACCCGCCTGTCTCGGCGATCAGCACGGCGTCGGGCCCTGCGTTCGCCGCCAGCGCGCGGTGGATGATCTGCGCCACCTCGGTCGAGCCGGTGAAGCAGACGCCGGCGATGCGCGGATCGGAGGTCAGCGGCCCGCCGACGCTCGGCCCGTCGCCCGGCAGAAGCTGCAGCGCCGCCTCCGGCAGCCCCGCCTCGCGCATCAGCTCGACGGCGCGGGCGGCGATCAGCGGCGTCTGCTCGGCCGGCTTGGCGAGCACGGCGTTGCCGGCGGCCAGCGCCGCCGCGACCTGGCCCGAGAAGATCGCGAGCGGGAAGTTCCAGGGGCTGATGCAGACGAAGGCCCCCCGGCCGGAGCCCGGCTCCTCCTCCTCCAGCCGTTCGGCCTCGTCGGCATAATAGCGCAGGAAATCGACCGCCTCGCGCACCTCGGCAATGCCGTCGAGCAGGATCTTGCCGGCCTCGCGGCAGGCCAGCGCGGTCAGCTCGGCGACGTTCTCCTCGTAGAGGTCGGCGGCGCGGCGGAGGATGGCGGCGCGCTCAGCGACCGGCGTTCCGGACCAGGCGCGGAAGCCCGCCTCGGCCCCTGCCAGCGCGGCCTCGACCTCTTCGGCCGTGGCGTCGTGCACATGCCCGACCAAGCGGTCGCGATCCGCCGGCGAGCGCGCCTCCCGCGCCGGCCCGGCGGGCTCGCCGCCGCCGACGATCATCGGGCGGGCGGTCCAGGTCGTCTCGGAGAACGCCTCCCGCGCGCTGAGCAGGGGCAGGGCCGAGGCCGGCTCGTTGATCCGGAAGCCACGCGAATTGCGGCGCCCCCCGAACAATTCCAGAGGCGATCGGATCGCCGGGTTGGCGACCTGATTGGCATGCGCCTCGACATCGGCGATCGGATCGTGGGCCACGCGCTCGGGCGGGATGCTCTCGTCGACGATCTGGTTGACGAACGAGCTGTTGGCGCCGTTCTCGAGCAGCCGCCGCACCAGATAGGCCAAGAGGTCGCGATGCGCGCCCACCGGGGCATAGATCCGGCAGCGCGTTGCCCTCCGACGACTTGACGATCTGGTGGAGCGATTCGCCCATCCCGTGCAGGCGCTGGAACTCGAAGCTGTCGCGGTCATTGCCCGCCAATCGCCAGCACGGCCGCGCAGGTATGGGCGTTGTGCGTGGCGAACTGCGGATAGATCCGGTCGCGCCGCTCGAGCAGCATCTGGGCGCAGGCGATGTAGCTGAGATCGGTGTTCGCCTTGCGCGTGAACACAGGGAACGTCTCGACACCCAATTCCTGCGCCAGCTTGATCTCGGTGTCCCAGTAGGCGCCCTTGACCAGCCGGACCATGATGCGCCGGTCCAGGCGCTCGGCCAGCGCGTAGAGGTGCTCGATCACCGGGCCGGCGCGGCGGCCATAGGCCTGCACGACGATGCCGAATCCGTCCCAGCCGGCGAGCGCGGGATCGGCCAGCAGCGCCTCGATCACGTCGAGCGAGATCTCCAGCCGGTCCTGCTCCTCGGCGTCGATGTTGAAACCGATCCCGGCCTTCGCCGCCTGCTTGGCGAGGTCGAGCGCGCGCGGCACCAGCTCGGCCATCACCGCCTCGCGGTGCGTCTGCTCATAGCGCGGGTGCAGGGCCGAGAGCTTGACCGAGATACCGGGGCTCGAGCGAACATCGCCCTTGGCGGCGCCGGCTATGGCCGAGATCGCATCGGCATAGGCCTTGTGATAGCGCTTGGCGTCCGCCTCGGTGCGCGCCGCCTCGCCCAGCATGTCGTAGGAGTAGGTGTAGCCCTTCTTCTCCAGCTCGCGCGCGTTGCGCATGCCCTCCTTGATGGTCTCGCCCAGCACGAACTGGCGGCCGAGATGCCTCATCGCCTGGCCGACCGCCGTGCGGACCACCGGTTCGCCCATGCGCCGGACCAGCCCGCGCAGCGCCTGTGCGGGCCGCGCCGGGTCGTCGTCGAGCACGCGTCCCGTCAGCATCAGCGCCCAAGTCGACGCGTTCACCAGCGGCGAGGCCGAGCGGCCGAGATGCGCGCCCCAGTTGGATGGCTCGATCTTGTCGTGGATCAGCTCGTCGATCGTCTCGGCGTCGGGAACGCGGAGCAGCGCCTCTGCGAGGCACATCAGCCCCACCCCTTCCTCCGTCGAGAGGCCGTATTCGGCCAGAAAGCTCTCCATCATGCTCGGCGACGTCTCGCGGCGGACGCGCTCGACGATGCGCGCTCCATTCGCGGCGATGCGCTCGCGCTCGCCAGCGTCTAGACGGATCCGACCGGCGAGAGTCCCGATCACAGCGGCCTCGTCTGCGGCGTATCGCTGGCGAATGGCGTCGCGCGTTTTATCGGGCGCCGACCCGGGCGCCAACTCCGGGCGAGTAATTCCATGGTTCATGGCGCACCTCCTGGTGTTGCCGCCAGACGCGGTATTCAAAGCGTGGCGCTGGCCCCAACCGGTCGCCCCGTCACAATTCGCTGATTACCTTAAAGCAACTGACTGCCGACGCAAACCGGGGCTCCCAAATACTCGCCAGCAGCCAGAATTCACCTTTGCACCAGGCGCGCGGGGTCGTTCGATCGGGCCGGCGCGACGCCGTGTATTTCGGCCGCGCAGTTGACGCGCTTGCCGAAGCGCCAGCCTGATGGTCGAAACCACCGGAGGGCGCCGGACCTGGATAAATGCGAAGCGCGTCGCGCATCGTGTCCGGTGGATCGGGTCGGAATGGCGCTTGTTCCCGACAAAAATAGTATGTTATGGACGCAGCCGTCGGACGGACGCCGCTGCTTGCCGGCGGCGCACCGGGCTAGGGTCGGGCAAGGGTCGGGCAAGGGCGGGATGCATGGACAAGGACGGAGGGATCGACATGCTGCGTAGGACTCTCGTGGTCGCCACGGCCGTGGCAGCGCTCGCAGAGCCGGCGGCGGCGGCGGACAAGCAGGCGGTGCTCGACACCTATATGGACATCGCCGCGGCGGGCTATGGCGATAGCCTGGGGACCGCCCGGAGCATGGCCGCGGCCATCGACCGGCTGATCGCCGAGCCCTCCGCCAAGACGCTGGACGAGGCGCGCGACGCCTGGATCGCCGCGCGCGTGCCCTACCAGCAGACCGAGGTCTTCCGCTTCGGCAACCCGATCGTCGACGATTGGGAGGGCAGGGTGAACTCCTGGCCGCTCGACGAGGGGCTGATCGACTATGTCGCCTATGGCGGCGAGACGGACGAGAACCCCTATGGCGCGCTCGACATCGTGGCGAGCCCGACCCTGTCCATCTCCGGCCGCGAGATCGACGCCTCGACGATCACGCCCGAGCTGATCCGAGACCTGCACGAGCTGGACGGGATCGAGGCGAACGTCTCGTCCGGCTATCACGCCATCGAGTTCCTGCTCTGGGGGCAGGATCTCGGCGGCACCGATGCCGGCAAGGGCGACCGGCCGGCCACCGACTTCGACCAGGCGAACTGCACGGGCGGCAATTGCGACCGGCGCGCGCAGTACCTCAGCGCCGCGACCGATTTGCTGCTCTCGGACCTTCAGGAGATGTCTGAAGCCTGGGCGCCGGGCGGCGCGGCGCGGGCCGAGCTCGAGGCCAAGGGCATCGACGCCGGCATCCAGGCGATCCTGAACGGCATGGGCTCGCTCGCCTATGGCGAGCAGGCGGGCGAGCGCATGAAGCTCGGCCTGCTGCTGAACGACCCGGAGGAGGAGCAAGACTGCTTCTCGGACAACACGCACAACAGCCACTATTACGACGGCCTCGGCATGCGAAACGTCTATCTCGGCCGCTATGTCCGCGCCGACGGCTCGGTCGTCGAGGGACCGTCGGTCTCGCGGCTGGTCGCCGAGGCCGACCCGCAGGTCGATGCGCGGCTGCGCGACGGCCTCGACGCCACCATGATGGCGCTGGGCGCGATCAAGACCGTGGCCGAGGCGGGCACGGCCTATGACCGCCTGCTGGCGCCCGGCAATGCGGCGGGCGAGGCGCTGATCCAGGCGGCGATCGACGCGCTGATCGCCCAGACGCGCGACATCGAGCGGGCGGTCGCGGCGCTGGAACTGCAGCCGATCGCCTTCGAGGGCTCGGAGAGCCTCGACAATCCCTCGGCAGTGTTCCAGTGAGCGGCATGGCCCCGCTGCGCGACCCGGTTGCGCGGCCCGGCCCGAGGGCCGCGTGGATGACGCCGTGAGACCCGGAACAAGGCTCCTCCCGGCGCTGGCGCTCGCCGCCGGCGCCTTCGGCGCATCGGTCGCGACGGCGATCGGCACGGGCGCGCTGCCGCCGCTCGACGACCTGCACCTTCGGATCGTGCCGCGCACGACCGAGGAGGCGGCCCAAATCGCCCGCGCCACCGAGCCGGCCGCGAGCTTCGACGCGGCCGAGCCGTTCGAGCTGAACCAGGGCGGTGCGGCGACCTCGACCAAGCACGTCAACCGCGACGCCTTCAGCAATGCCTCGGCCAACATGCCCTTCGAGCGCGAGCTCGACTTCAAGGTCGGCAACGGCCTCTTCCGCAAGCTCTGGGTCTCGGCGCCGTCCTCGACCAAGGCGTCGGACGGACTCGGCCCGCTCTACAACGCCCGGGCGTGCCAGCACTGCCACCTCAAGGACGGGCGCGGCCATCCGCCGGACGGGCCGCAGGACGATGCGACCTCGTTCCTGCTCCGCCTCTCGGTCCCGGCAGAGAGCCACCCCTACCGGCAGGCGATCCCCGGCTACCTGCCCGTCGCGCCGGACCCCGTCTATGGCAGCCAGCTGCAGGACCGGTCGATCCAGGGCTTCCCGGCGGAAGGGCGGGTCGCGGTCGCGCATGAAGAGACCGAGGTCGCGCTCTCCGGCGGCGAGACGGCGACGCTGCGCCGGCCGATCTGGAACGTCGCCGATCCCGCCTATGGCCCGCTGTCGGAGGACGTCATGATCTCGCCGCGCGTGGCGCCGCCGATGGTCGGGCTGGGGCTGGTCGAGGCGATCCCGGCGGCCGACATACTGGCGCATGCCGACCCCGGGGACGCGGACGGCGACGGCATCTCCGGGCGCCCGGGGGTCGTCTGGTCGCTCGAGCACGACCGCCCGATGCTCGGCCGCTTCGGCTGGAAGGCGGGCACGCCGACGATCCGGCAGCAATCGGCCGAAGCCTTCTCCGGCGATATGGGCCTCTCCACGGCGCTGCTCGCCGAGGGCTCCGGCGAGTGCACCACCATGCAGGCCGACTGCCGCGCCGCGCTCGACGGCGGCGACCCCGTCGAGGTCGGCGACGACGCGCTCGACCGCGTCGTCTTCTATGCCCGCAACCTGGCCGTGCCGGCGCGCCGCGACGTCGATGACCGCGAGGTGTTGCGGGGCAAGCAGGTGCTCTACGACACGGGCTGCATCGCCTGCCACACGCCGAAATTCGTCACGCACCGGCTTGAGGGCCAGCCGGAACAGAGCTTCCAGCTCGTCTGGCCCTACAGCGACTTCCTGCTGCACGATATGGGCGAGGGGCTGGCCGACCACCGCCCCGAGGCGACGGCGACCGGCACCGAATGGCGCACGCCGCCGCTCTGGGGGATCGGCCTGACCGAGACGGTCAGCGGGCACACGCGCCTCCTGCACGACGGCCGGGCGCGCGGCCCGTTGGAGGCGATCCTCTGGCATGGCGGCGAGGCGCAGGCTGCGCGCGACAGCGTCGTCGACATGCCGCCTGCGGACCGCGCGGCGCTGCTTCGCTTCCTGGAGTCCCTCTGATGCGCCGGGCTGCTGCACTGATCCTGGCGCTCGCCATGCCGATGCAGGCGGCCGCACAAGCCGACCATCAGGCGATCGCCAAGCGTGCCGTCGAGGTCATCCTGCCGGCGGCCGAGCACTTCGCCGGAGCCACCGCGGCGCTGGCCGAAGCCGCGCCGGGCGACTGCGCCGGAACCGATGGCGACCTCGTCCGGGCGCGCTTCAACGGGGCCTGGGACGCCTGGCTGGCGCTGCAGCCCTATCGCTTCGGCCCGCTGGAGGAGGAGCAGCGCGCGCTGCAGATCGCCTTCTGGCCCGACCCGCGCGGGCTCACCGGCCGCACCGTCGATCGCCTGCTGGCGACGCGGTCGGCGCCCGTCGACGATCCGGCCGCCTTTGCCCAGGTCTCGGTCGCCGGCCGCGGCCTGCCGGCACTCGAGCGCCTGCTCTATGACGACGCCGGCCCTGTGACGCTCGACGATGCCTTCCGCTGCGCCTATCTCGCCGCCGCGACCGGCGACCTCGCCCGGCGGGCCCAGGAGATCGCCGCGCGCTGGAGCGACCCGTGGGCCGGCTGGATGACAACGGCCGGCGCGACCGGCAACGACGCCTTCCTCGCGCCCCGCGAGGTGACGGCGCGGCTCTACTCCTCGCTGATCGCCATGCTGGAAGAGACGGCGGCGCAGCGCCTCGGCCCGCCGCTCGGCACCTTCGACGCGCCGAAGCCGCGGCTGGCCGAGGCGTGGCGCTCGGGCCGCAGTCTCGCGCAGGTCGGAGGCGTGGTCGATGCCGCCGAGACCGAGCTGCGGCAGGTCTTCTTCCCAGCGCTGGACCCGGAGGCGCAGGCGGAGATCGCGAGCGCCCTCGACACCGTGCATGAAAGCCTCGACCGGGTTGCCGAGGCCGATGGCATCCCCCAGGCCGTTGCCGGACCGGACCGCATCAGGGTCGAGGTGCTGATGCAGTCGATCGAGCGGCTGATCGTGCAGTTGCGCGAGAACCTGGGACCGGGGATAGGTGTTGCGGAGGGCTTCAATGCGGCGGATGGCGACTGAATTCGGGATCACGCGGCGCGGCTTTCTCGCCGGCGCGGGGACGGGCCTCGCCGCCACGCTGGCGCCTGGCGCGAGCTGGGCCGAGATCGGCGACCCGGCCTATCTGGCGGCGGCCAGGGACGCCGCCGGCGCCTATCGTCTGGTCGGTCTCGACCGCGCGGGCGGGCGGGTCTTCGACCTGCCCTTGCCCGGCCGCGGCCATGCGGGGGCCGCGCATCCGGCCCGGGCCGAGGCCGTCTTCTTCGCCCGCCGCCCCGGCACCTTCGCGCTGGTGGTCGATTGCGGCGCCGGCCGGGTCGCGGCCGAGCTGAGCTCGCCCAGGGGCCGGCACTTCTACGGCCACGGCGCCTTCTCGGCCAATGGCAAGACGCTCTACACCTGCGAGAACGACTACGAGGCCGGCGAAGGCCGGATCGGCGTCTGGGACGCGGCTTACGGCTACGTCCGGCTGGGCGAGGTCGCCTCCTGCGGCATCGGCCCGCACGAGATCGCGCTGATGCCGGACGGCGAGACGCTCGCCATTGCCAATGGTGGCCTCCGCACGCATCCCGCGAGCGGGCGCGAGAAGCTGAACATCCCGACCATGGCGCCGAACCTGAGCTATCTGCGCGCCGCCGACGGCGCACCGCTCGCAACCGTCGAGCCGCCGGCCGAGCTGCATCTGAACTCGCTCCGCCACCTCGCCGTCGCGCCGGACGGTCTCGTCGCCATCGCCGCGCAATGGGAGGGCGCGCCGGAGGACGGCGTGCCGCTGCTCGCGCTGCACCGCCCCGGCGCCGCCGCGCTGGGCTTCGCCGAGGCCGACCCGCTCTCGCTCAGGGCGATGCGCGGCTATGCCGGCAGCGTCGCCTTCGACGGCGCGGGCCTGCGGGCGGCGATCACCGGCCCGCGCGGCGGCCTGCTGATGGCCTGGGACGGCGAGGGCGCCCCGGCCGGCGAGTGGCGGCGCGCCGACGTCTGCGGCATCGCCGCGGCGGCCGAGGGCTGGACGGCGACGGACGGTCTCGGCGGCGTCACGGCCCTCGGCCCGGACCTGTCAGTGAGGGGATCCACCTCGTGCCCGCTCGCCTGGGACAACCACATCGTCTCCGTCGCCAGGTGCCGCAACGCCGGCCATCGCTCCGTCTCAGCATCCTAGGAGCGGGCGAAGCGCGAGCTGACGCGCGAGCCCGCCCGCTGCAGGCGCTGGAGCCAGTGCTCGGCCCGGCTGTGGCGCCCGCGGCGAAGCTGGCCGATTGCCTCGGTGTGATGCAGGTGCACGCTCCAGACGTCGGCGACATAGCGCCCTTCCTGCCGCATCCGGTCCAGATGATCGACCGCCTCGAGCGCATCGAGCTTGCCCACACTCTGCGCGATCTCGACCAGCTGTTCGAGGACGCCGTCCGCCATGCGCGCGTCGCCGCTGACGAAGACCACCGACCGGGGGTCGCACAGCGCCGCCCACACGGTCTCGCGCTCGGCCTCCAGCGCGTCCTGGACCAGCACGCGGCGGCGCGACGCCCGAGAGAAGGCCGTGTTGAAGTGGATCAGCACGCCCTCGCGCCGCCAGCGCAGCAGGTCTTCCTCGTAGAGCACCTCGCCGGCGTTGCGGCAGCCGAAGAACAGCGCGGTCTCGCCCAGCAAATCCTCGTGCCGGGCCGCCCGGTCCTCCAGCACCGCATAGAGCGGGGCGATGCCGGTCCCCGCCCCGATCAGCAGAAGGGGCGCGCCAGGGCTGTCGGGCAGGCGCCGCGGCGGCGCCTTGACCGAGACCAGCGCCCGATCGCCGGGCCGCAGCCGGTGCAGCATGGACGAGCACAGCCCCAGCCGGCACCGTCCATCCGCCATCTCGATGCTCAGCGCGCCGACCGTCAGCGCGATCTCGCCCGGCCGGACCCGGTGCGACGAGCTGATCGAGTAGAAGCGCGGCTTCAGCCGCGGCAGGGCCTCGATCAGGCCCGCCAGATCGAGCTCGACGGCCGGGAAGGCGTCCAAAAGCTCGGGCACGGTGAAGAAGTCGGCGCGAAGGCGCGCTTCGAGCGCGCGCCGCGCCTCGGCGTCGGGGTCGAGCGACAGCGCCGCGAGCCACTCGTCGAGCCGCGTCCGCTCCGACGAAAGCTCGGCACCGTCCCGCATGGCCCGCAGCAGGTCGTCGGGCGACTCCGCCAGCGACAGGTCGAGGTCGCGCGTCAGCAGCGCCCGCACCGAGCAGCCCCGGGCATAGCGCCCGTCGCGCCCGCCCTCGCGCGCGCCGCGATCATAGCGGAACCAGCTGTCGAGATCGACGTCGAGCCGGCGGCCCATCGCCTCGACGACCTCCACCGGATTCGTCGGCTGGATCGCCAGATGGTCGCCGGTCCGATAGGTCAGGCCCGCCTCGCCGGCCGCGAAGACGAGCTGGCGCGTCGATCGCGGCGGCTTGGCGTTCCTCAGCAGCTCTTCGCTCGAGATCAGCCGGGCCCAGGCCCATCCCGCCTCCGGCGCCGGCTCTGACGCCTCGACCGGCGGCTCGACCCACGCGAACTCGCCCAATGGCGCGGCCAGCCGGCCCTTGCCCGAGACGTCGGGCGCATCGGCGCTGACGCGCTTGGCCATCATCTCGATCCAGAGCCGGGCGGTCTCGGCCTGCCCCGACAGCTCGTCGGCCCGCTCGATCGCGGCGAGACGCTCGGCGCCCGCGCGGGCCAAGGCGCGGTCGAACGCCTCTGCCGCCGCGCAGAACTTCGGATAGACGCGATTACCCAGCCCCAGCACGGCGAAGCGGAGCCCCTGCAGGGTGTCGGGCTCCCGCCGCTCAAGCCAGCTCAGCAGGGCGCGTCCGGTCTGCGGCACCTCGCCGTCCCGGAAGGTCGAGCAGACGACCAGCACCAGGCTTTCTTCCACCAGCTGCTCGGGCTCGACCGTGTCCATCGAGGCGACACAGGACGCCGCGGCACCGAATCTGCGGCTGATCCGCCAGGCATAGTCCTCGGCGGTGCCGGTCTCGGACGCGAACAGGATCAGCGCGCCGCCGTTCGCCTTCTCGGGCACGGCATCGGCGGCGGCCGGCCGCATCCGGTCGACCACGGCCCAGCGGTCGGCGGCGTAGCCGATCGTCGGCGTCAGGTGGAACTCGCGCATCTCGTGATGCCAGGTCGGGCAGGTCGAGCCGCCGGCGGCGGGCGTGATCCAGGACCACTGCGCCGGGCACTCGCGCCCCGCGCGCTTCTCGCGCGCGTCATGAGCGAGGAACTGACGCGCCGCCGTGTGATGGTCGACGACCGTGACGCGGTTCTCGGCAAAGCTGTGCAGGATCGCCACGTTCAGCTCGTGGAAGGCGCGGTCGCGCCAGAGCGTCGCGTCGGTCGCGACGTCGAGCCCCAGCGCGTGCGCGATATTCAGCGCCTCGCTGTAGCGCGTCTCCTCGAACAGGTTGCGCGCGATCTCGGTCTCCATGAACCAGCCGTTGAACGGCAGGCAGCCATATTCGATCCCGCCGATCTCCATGCGGAAGTTCGAGATCGCCGGCACCGCGAACCATCTGAGGTCCAGCTCGGCGATCTTCGGCTCGGAGGGGTGCGCGACCGGAACCTCGAGGATCACCTCCCGCGGGATCTCGTAGACCTTCGGCCCGATGTCGGGAACGTCGATCACCAGCGGCAGCACGTCGAAACGGCCGCGCGCCTTCGGCGGCCGCCATCCAAGCCGGCGGATCGCATTGGTCAGCCCGACATTGGCCCGGTCGCCGAGGACGCCGTTGTCTTCGAGCTCGTAGCCGGCATAGCGCAACAGCTGCGAGTTCCAGATGCGCGGCCCCCAGCGCTCGCCGGGCCGCTTCGGCCGGAAGACGGTCATCACCGTCTCGATCGTGCCGCCGCCGCTCGCGACCCGCAGGTGCTCGACGCACTCCGCGAAGATCTCGTCAGGATCCTCGACGTGCCGGCAGTCGCGCACCAGCATGTTGCGCCACGAATAGCGGCCGATGCATTTCGGCGCGTTCCTCCAGGCGACCTTCGCGCCGAAGTCGAGCTCCTCGAAGCTGTGCGTGTAGGTGCCTGTGGCGACGATCTCGTGCTCCACCCCGGCCAGCCGGCGCTTCAGCGCCTCTTCCGGCCAGCCGCACTCCTCGGCCATCTGCGCCAGGAACTCGCGGGCCTTGCCGAGCAGGCGGAAATCCTCGCGCGCAGGGTGCGCGATCACCTGCGTCGCCCGGGCCAGCATGAGCGCCCAGCCCGCCCGCGCGCGCGGCGACAGCGCCGGGCGGAAGGCCTCGATCGTCTCGATCAGCGGCGCCGCCAGCTTGGGATAGGCGTCGGGCGGGATCCGGCGCGCCCGGTGGATGGCGGCCAGCTCGGCCAGCTCGCCGCGCGTCGCCTCCCAGGCGTCGACCTGGTTGGCGAGGAAGGCGATCGACTGCACCAGGTGGCGCGACAGCGCGTTCATGTCCGAGGTGCCGAACAGCGGCATCAGCTCGGGGTGCCGCTCGAACAGCCTGCGGTAAAAGAACGCGCCGACGTCGCGCGCCGCGCCCAGCATCGCGTCGGCGTCGCGCTTCATCTCCGAGACGACGGCCGGCGTCAGGATCGCGCGCTCGGCGCTCGCCACTTCCAGCATCGGCTCGGCGACGTGGATCTCGAAGAAGCGGGCGTGCGCGCTGTCGGGCCCTTTCGCCAGCTCGTCGCAGTCCATCTGCTCCAGAAAGGGCGCCGAGCCCACCATCCAGACGAAAGCGTCGCGCCCGGCGCGCCAGTCCGAGGCGTCGAGGCCATAGGTCGAGAAAAAGGCGCCGAACTCCTCCTGCGTGCGGCAGAGGCGGTCCTCGCTTCCCGGCGCGGCGGCGAAGCCCTCCCTCAGATGTCGCTCGGTCGCCGGGTCGAGGCTGCGGGCAGCGAGGTCGAACAGTCCCAGGAACTCGCGCCGCGCCTGAGTCGCCGCCGGACCGAAGCGCTCGACCAGATGGGGCCTGTCGAGCAGCAGGCGCTCGAAGAACATCTCGACCATCATCTCTGCCATCGGCAGGATCTTGTTCCAGGCGTCCCGCACGAGCGCGCGCTCGATCCGGCCGACCGTCTCGCGCTTGTCGGCGCCGTCGGGCCCGCCGCCCGCCGCCGGCGCCTCGAGTCTGACGAGCGGCCTGAAGGCGGTCATCGAGCGTCTCTCCCGGTTCCCCTGCCGCTGTGGCGCGGCTTCGTTCGCTCGTCATGGCTGCGGCCCGGGGGAGAAGAACGGCAATCCCCTAAGATTCCTTTAGTTCCATGCGTTTCAGTCGAAAATTATCGACGGCTGTCGAACACGTCTCGGCGGAAATTCACGATTTATTATCGGCCGCCAGCCAAGCGTCGCCGCTGGCATCAGAACCGTCCGGAAGGGCGGGAGCGGGGTATATGTACGGAATGATTCACCGTGCGGCGCGCGAGCTGGCGCTGCAGACGCTGACAATGGAGGAGTGGGAGGCGCTGCTGGCCCAGCGAGGGCTCGGCGAGGATCATTTCATAAGCGCCAATCCCTACGACGACGAGGTGACGGCGCGCCTGCTCGACGCGATCGGCGCCCGGCTCGGCCTCCCGCATGACGCGCTGCTCGAGGCGCTCGGCCGCCACTGGATCCGTCATGCGGCCGCCTCGCCCTTCGGAACCGTGCTCTCGATGGCCGGCGACGACCTCGAGACGTTCCTCGAGAACCTCGACCGGATGCATGCCAGCGTCACCTCGTCGATGCCGGCCGCCTCGATGCCCTCGTTCGAGCTCCTGCAATGCGAGCGTCAGGCGATCAGCCTGCTCTACCAGTCCGAGCGCAGCGGGCTCGGCATGTTCGTCCGCGGCATACTGGCCGCGCTGCTCGAGCGCTTCGGCGAGACCGGTCGGATCGAGATGCAGCCGACGTGCTCGGGCGTGATCTTCCGCATCAGCGAGCGCCGGCCGCAGGCGGAGACCTGCGCCGCATGATATCGGTGACATTCGATGCCGAGGAAGCCGCAGGCCTCTTTCCGGCGGCGCTGTGCGTCGACGCGAGCGGCCAGATCAACTGCGTCGGGCCGTCGCTCGCGCGCATAAGCGACGAAAGCCTGCTCGGGCGCGGCTTCTTCGATGTCGCGACCGTCGAGCGGCCGATCGGCATCGCGACCGTGGCGGCGCTGCGCGATCAGCGGCGCCAGCTGATCGTCCGGCTGCACCACGGCGGGAGGATCTGCCGCCTGCGCGGCGTCGCCCTGGCGCGCGGCGACGACGTGCTGCTCCTGCTCGGCCACATCCCCAGCCTCGACGGCCTCGACGTCGGACCGCCGCTGAAGTTCGGCGACTTTTCCCCCACCGACGGCACGCTCGACATGCTGCTCGCGGCCGAGATGCGCAAGACGCTGCTCGACGAGTCGCAGGCGCTGACGACCGCGCTCGAGCGAGAGAAGCGCGTGGCCGAGCGGGCCATGGCCGCGCGCAGCGAATTCCTCGCCTGCATGAGCCACGAGATCCGCACGCCGATGAACGGCGTGCTCGGCATGGCCTCGCTGCTCGCCACCACCGAGCTGACCGAGCAGCAGCGGCGCTGGCTGCAGGTGGTCAGCGATTCCGGCGCATCGCTGATGCGGATCCTCGACGACATCCTCGACCTCTCCAAGATCGACGCCGGCCGGCTGCACCTCGAGGTGACGCCGATCGACATCGCCGGCCTCGCCGGCTCGGTCCGGGCGCTGCACGCCGCCACGGCCTCGCGCAAGCAGTTCGATCTGCACCTGACGGTCCGCGCCCCCGAGGGCACGCGGATTCTCGGCGATCCGGTGCGCCTGCGGCAGATCCTCGACAATCTCGTCTCGAACGCCGTCAAGTTCACCGAAAGCGGCTCGGTCGCGATCGACATCGCCATGGACATCCGGCGGGCGCCGGCCCTGCTGATGCTCGAGGTCCGCGATTCAGGGATCGGCATGGACGAGCCGACGGTCCGGCGGCTCTTCGAGCCCTTCATGCAGGCCGACACCTCCACCACGCGCCGGTTCGGCGGCACGGGACTCGGGCTGGCGATCACCAAGCGGCTGATCGACCAGATGGAGGGCTCGATCACCGTCGGCAGTTCGCCCGGGCGCGGCTCGGCCTTCACCGTGACCATTCCGGTCGCGCTCGACGCGGCCGAGCCGATCGGCCTCGATGCGCCCGCGGTCGCCGGGCGGCTCGCGCCGGAGGATCTCCTGGTCCTGCTCGTCGAGGACAACGAGACCTCGCAGATCGTGCTTTCCGCTTTCCTGAAGAAGCTTGGCGCCAGATGCGTCGTCGCCGCCGACGGCCAGCGGGCGCTCGACGCGCTGTCGGCGGAGCAGTTCGACCTCGTCGTGATGGACCTGCACATGCCGCTCGTCGACGGCTTCCAGGCGCTGCAGGCGCTGCGGCGCCGCGAGGGCGCCGCGGCGGCGCGGCGGGTGCCGGTGCTGGCGCTCTCGGCCGACGCCGCCGCGTCGACCGCCGCCAAGGCTCTGGCCTGCGGCGCCGACGAAGTGCTGGCCAAGCCAATCGACCTCGACCGCTTCGGCGCCGCCCTGGCCGACCTCCTCGGCCGCCAAGGCAAGGTCGGCGCCGCCCGAGGGGCGGCCTGAGCGATCCAGCTCGCCCTCGCGCTCTGGTCGATGCGGCGCTGCACGCGCAGCAGTGGCGCGCGGCCCCAAGCGGCGGGCGAGCGGCGGCAACCCCTCTGGCAATCCGCGCCCCCTCGGATATCTAGAGGCCCCTCGGCGGTCCGGGGAGCGGGAGGCGCATATGGGCATCGGCAAGGGCCACCATCTCTATCTGATCGACGGCTCGGCCTATATCTTCCGGGCCTATCACGCGCTGCCGCCGCTGACGCGCACCTCGGACGGGCTGCCGGTCGGTGCCGTCGCTGGCTTCTGCGGCATGCTGCACAAGATGGTGTCGGGCTTCGGCACCAAGGGGCCGACGCATCTCGCCGTGATCTTCGACGCCTCGGCGCACTCGTTCCGCAACGAGATGTTCGACAACTACAAGGCGAACCGCTCCGAGCCGCCGGACGACCTGATCCCGCAGTTCGCCCTCGTGCGCGACGCCGTGCGCGCCTGGAGCCTGCCCTGCATCGAGATGGAGGGCTTCGAGGCCGACGACCTGATCGCCACCTATGCGGCCCAGGCGCGCGACGCCGGCGCCGAGGTCACGATCGTCAGCTCGGACAAGGACCTGATGCAGCTTGTCGGCCCGGGCATCGAAATGCTCGACCCGATGAAGAACCTGACCATCGGCCCCGACGACGTCTTCGCCAAGTTCGGCGTCTTTCCCGACAAGATGATCGACGTCCAGGCGCTGGCCGGCGACTCGGTCGACAACATCCCCGGCGCCCCCGGCATCGGGGTCAAGACCGCCGCCCAGCTGATCGGCGAGTATGGCGACCTCGACACGCTGCTCGCCCGCGCGGACGAGATCAAGCAGCCCAAGCGCCGCCAGACGCTGATCGAGCACGCCGGCCAGATCCGCCTCAGCCGCGACCTCGTCACGCTGAAGCAGGACGTCCCCGTCGAGCATGGCGCTGGACGAGTTCGAGCTCCACCCGCCCGACAAGGACAAGCTGCTGGGCTTTCTCGTCGCGATGGAGTTCCGCACGCTGACCGACCGCGTCGCGCAATCGCTCGGCGCCACGCCCGCCCGTGCGCGCGGCCCATTTGGCGCGCGCCGCCCGCCCATGCCGAGAGGCCCGCGCGAGGGCTGGACGCCCCGGCGCCGTCCGCGACATGCGCGCCGATGCACGCGACGCCCTATGCCACGATCCGCGACGCGGACGCGCTGGCCACGCTGGTCGCCGCCGCCTACGAGACCGGCACGCTCGCCCTCCACGTCGCCGCCGACGGGCCCGACCCGATGCAGGCCGGCATCTGCGGCATCGCGCTCGCTCCCGCGCCCGGCCAGGCGGCCTATGTCCCCGTCAGCCACGCCGCCGGCGAGACCGACCTGCTCGGCTCGGGCCGCGCGCCCGACCAGCTCGGCCTCGACACCGTTCTCGGCGTCCTCGCCCCCGTGCTGGCCGACCCGTCGATCCTGAAAGTCGGCCACGACGTCAAGCACGCGGCCAAGCTGCTGGCCCGTCAGGGCGTGGCGCTCGCCCCGGCCGACGACGCCATGCTGCTGTCCTATGCGGTGGAGTCCGGCCTCGGCGGCCACACGCTCACCGAACTGGCCGAGCGGCACCTGAACCACCGCCCGCCTGCCATCGAGGAGCTGACCGGCACCGGCCGCGCCGCCATCGCCTTCGACCGCGTCGCCCTCGACCGCGCCGCGCCCTTCGCCGCCGAGCAGGCGGATCTCGCCCTGCGCCTCTGGACCCGGCTGCGCCCGGCGCTCGCCCGCGACCGATTTCCGCCGTCTACCACACGCTCGAGCGCCCGCTGATCCCCGTGCTCGCCGCCATGGAGCGCACAGGCATACGCATCGACGCCGACGTGCTGCGCCGGTTTTCCTCCCGCTTCGAGCAGAAGATGGCCGAGCTCGAGGACGATATCTTCCGCCTGGCCGGCCGCCGCTTCCACATCGGCAGCCCCAAGCAGCTGGGCGAGGTGCTGTTCGACGAGCTCGGCCTCGCCGGCGGCAAGAAGACCAAGACCGGCGCCTGGGGCACGCCCGCCGACCTGCTGGAACAGCTCGCCGCCGAGGGCCACGACCTGCCCGCGCGCGTGCTCGACTGGCGCCAGCTCTCGAAGCTCAAATCCACCTACACCGATGCGCTGCCGACCTACATCCACCCGCAGACGGGGCGCGTCCACACCACCTTCGCGCTCGCCGCCACCTCGACGGGGCGCCTGTCGTCGAACGACCCCAATCTGCAGAACATCCCGATCCGCACCGAGGAAGGCCGCGCCATCCGCACCGCGTTCGTCGCCGCGCCGGGCCATGTGCTGGTCAGCCTCGACTACAGCCAGATCGAGCTGCGCATCCTCGCCCACATGGCCGATATCCCGGCGCTGAAGACGGCGTTCCGCGAGGGCCTCGACATCCACGCCATGACGGCGTCGGAGGTCTTCGGCGTGCCGCTGCCGCAGATGACGCCCGAGATCCGCCGCCGCGCCAAGGCGATCAACTTCGGCATCATCTACGGCATCTCGGCCTTCGGGCTGTCGAACAACCTGCGCATCCCGCGCGGCGACGCCCAGGCCTTCATCGACGCCTATTTCGAGCGCTTCCCCGGCATCCGCGACTATATCGAGACCACCAAGGAGGCCGCCCGCGCGCAGGGCTATGTCGAGACGCTGTTCGGCCGTCGCATCCACACCCCCGGCATCCAGAACCGCGGCCCGCACCGCGGCTTTGCCGAGCGCGCCGCGATCAACGCGCCCATCCAAGGGTCGGCCGCCGACATCATCCGCCGCGCCATGATCCGCATCCCCGCCGCCATGGCCTCAGCGAAGCTGACGGGCCAGATGCTCCTCCAGGTCCACGACGAACTCCTCTTCGAGGTGCCGCAGGCCGAGGCCGAGGCCACCATCGAGACGGTCCGCGACGCCATGCAACGCGCCGCCCACCCGGCCGTTCACCTTTCCGTCCCCCTCATCGTCGAGGCGGGGCAGGGCGACAGCTGGGCGGCGGCGCATTGATCCTGGGTCAGCGGGGGATGGAGGCTGAAAAGTACGTTTCTTCATTAGCCTCCTGCGACCAGCAACCACGCGAATCGGAGTTGGAGCACCGTGCTCAACGGCAACGCCTACGACATGGACGCCTTCAAGGCCGAGGTCGACGAGCTGGTCCCGGTCAACTGAGCGCCGCGCCTGCCCCGGCCGTATCGCCGGGGCAGCCCACGCAGGGCGGGTCCGCCGCGCCCCCTCGCGACCACGCAGAGGACAAGGGTGGGTGCCACCCCACCATTCGATCGCCAACTCGCCAACTCCCTCTCGCCGCATCGGACCTGTCGCCCGGGCAAAGTGCCTTGCCGGCCGCCGGTCCCGTGGCATGGTGGCGTCGCGCCGCCGCATCGCGGCCGATGGGAGGGGACGATGATCTACGAGTTGCGCACATACACGCTGCAGGTCGGCAAGCTGGCCGAGGCGGTCGAACTCTACAGGGGGATCGGCTGGCCGGCGCTGGAGAAGCATGCCGGCGGGCGGCTCGTCGGCTATTTCACCGGCGATATCGGCGCCATGAACCAGATCATCCATGTCTGGAAGTTCGAGGACGATGCCGACCGGCGGGCCTTCTGGAAGGCGGTGTTCGCCGATCAGGGCTTCATGGCCTTCGCCGCCAAGTTCCGGCCGCTGGTCATGGCGCAGGAGAACAAGCTGATGCTTTCGGCGCCCTGGGGGCCTACTCCATAGAGGGCGCCATAGGGGCCCTTCGGCATAGGTTCAGGAATTCCGTCGCCCTCGGACGACTTTCCCGCTACGAAACCCAAAGCAACTCAGAACGAGGGGAGACCGAGATGACCCGAGCCGCAGCCGCCCTTTTGCTTGTCCTATCGATTGCCGCCTGTTCGACCCAGCCCGCCCCACCGCAGAGCGCCGAGCGCGAGACGCTGGTCACCAGCCGGGCGGTCGTCGAGAGCGTCAACACCCAGAGCCGCCAGGTCCTGCTGCGCGGCGAGGACGGCCGGATGCTCAGCATCGTCGCCGGGCCCGAGGTGCGCAACCTCGACCAGCTCGCGGTCGGCGATGTCGTGCGCACGGACTATTACAAATCGGTCTCGGTCAGCATGGCCGATCCTTCGGACAACAGCCCGCCCGAGGGCGCCGTCGTTGCCGGACGCGCGCCGGAGGGCGGCCAGCCAGGCGCCGCAGCCGGCTCCTCGGTCCGGATGATCGTCGACTTCATCTCGTACAATCCGCAGACGGCGGTCGCGACCTTCAGGGGACCGGGCGGCAGCGTCAGGACGGCGCAGGTCAATCCGGCGATGCGCGACTTCGCCGCCGGACTGCAACCGGGCGACCGGGTGGACCTGACGATGACCGAGGCCGTTGCCGTGTCGATCGAGGGCGCGAACTGACCGGCGCCCGGAGGCAAGGTCTTCCGAGAAGTCAGGCCCCGGCTTCGGCCGGGGCCTCATCATCCGGCTGATCCGCCCTCAGCGACGGTCCGGGCGCGAGAAGGCGGCGGCGAGCTCGACATGTGGGCTCCAGCGGAACTGGTCGACGGGCAGCACCCAGTCCAGCCGGTAGCCGCCGTCGATCAGCGTCCGCGCGTCGCGGGCAATGGTCGCCGGGTTGCAGCTGACCGCGCCGACCAGCGGCACGGTCGAGCGCGCCAGCTGCTCGGCCTGGCCCCGCGCGCCGGCGCGCGGCGGGTCGAAGACGACCGCGCCGAAGCCGTCGAGCTCGCGCGCCAGCAGCGGCCGGTGCCAGAGGTCGCGCCGCTCGGTCTCGATCCGGCGCAGGCCCTCCGCCCCGCGCCTGCCGGCGTCGAGCGCCGCCAGCGCGCCCGGGTCGGCATCGGCGGCGAAGACCTCCGCCCCTTCGGCCAGCGGCAGCGCGAAGGTGCCCGACCCCGCGAACAGGTCGGCGATGCGGGTGGGCCCGGCCGCCGTTCCGCCGGCCGCCTCGCGCATGGCGGCGACCAGCGCCGCCTCGCCGTGCGCGGTCGCCTGCAGGAAGCCGCCGGGCGGCGGCGCGACCCAGGCGGACCCCATGCGCTGCACGGGCTGGCGCCGGGTGACCAGCGCCTCGCCCTCCCACGAGAGGCGAGCGAGATCGCGCGTCGCCGCGACGGCGACAAGCTGGCCGTAGAGCGGCCCCTCGACGGGCTTGCCGCCCTCGGCCGCCACGTCGAGCCCGCGCTCGCTGGCGGTGACCGTGAGGCGCAGCGTTCCCTTGCGGCTGGCGCCGATCTCGGCCAGCTCGGCCAGGATGGGCAGCGCGGCGACCAGCGCGGGCTCGCTGACCGGGCAGGTGGCGATCGGCACGATCTCGTCCGATCCCGCGGCGTGAAAGCCGACGAGCGTGCCCTTGCGCGTCCGCCGCGCGGCGAAGGTCGCCCGCCGGCGGCTGCCCGGCGGCGAGGTCACCGTCGGGCGGATCTCCACCCCCTCGATGCCGCGGCTGGCCAGCGCGCGCCGGACGAGATCGCGCTTCCATTCGGCGACCAGCTCGTCGCTGGCGTGCTGCAAGGCGCAGCCGCCGCAGCGGCCGAAATGCGGGCAGGGCGGCTCGGCGCGCCCCGGCGCGCGGGAGAGCACGGCTTCGAGCCGGGCCCGGTGGCTGGCCTGGTGGCCCGAGGGCACATAGCGCACGCGCTCCCCCGGCAGGGCGAAGGGGACGAAGACGCCCTCCGCCGTCACCCCATCGCCCTGCGCGCCCAGCGCCTCGATCACCAACTCGACCACCATGCGCGGCACACATACTGGGCGCGGCGCCCGCGCGATACTGCTTCGCTCTAACCGGGCAGGCGCGCCGCGAGGAGGAACTCGCGGTTGCCGTCGCCGCCGGTGACGGGGCTCTCGGTGACGCCCAGCACCTGCCAGTTCTTGGCCGCGAGGAAGGTGGCGATCTCGCCGCAGACCCGCGCGTGCACGGCCGGGGCGCGGACGATGCCCTTCCGCACATGCTCGGGGCCGGCCTCGAATTGCGGCTTCACCAGCGCCACCAGATGCGCGCCGGGCGCGGCCAGCGCCAGCGCCGGCGGCAGGGCCAGCCTCAGCGAAATGAACGACACGTCGGCCGTGATCCAGTCGGGCGGCGGCAGGCGCGCCACGATGTCGGGCGGCAGCGCGCGGGCATTGACGCCCTCGAGGCTGACGACGCGCGGGTCGGCGGCAAGCCCGGCGTCGAGCTGGCCGTGGCCGACGTCGATCGCGTGGACGCGGGCGGCGCCGCGCGCCAGCAGGACCTGCGTGAAGCCGCCGGTCGACGCGCCGATGTCGAGCGCCTCGCCCGCGGGCGCCAGGCCGAAATGGTCGAGCGCATGGATCAGCTTCAGCGCGCCCCTGCCGACCCAAGGCCCGACCCCGGGGTGGTCGCTGCTGACCTCGATCTCGCCCGCCGCCCGCGCCGAGGCCCGGGTCACGCGCCGGCCGTCGACGCTGACGGCGCCCGCCTCGATCAGCGCGCGCGCGCGCGTGCGGCTCGGCGCCAGGCCGAGCTCGACCAGGCGCTGGTCGAGGCGCGGCACATCTTCTGCCGTGTCACCCGACGCGCCGCCGGCGGCGGTGCCGGGGCCGCTCACGTCCCCCGGCGGCCGGCCGGCTCGATGCCGAGCGTGCGGCGCACGGTCTCGAGCGCGTCGCGCTCCTCCTCGCCGAGATCGCCGCCATCGGCGGTCGCGACCTCCTCGATCATGCGCACGAGGTCGGGCCCCGCGGCCGACCCCGCCGTCTTCATCACGATCTTCGAGAGCCGGCGGACAGCCTCGGCATCGGTGGCGCACTGGCTGGCGACCCAGCGGCCAAGGAGAGGATGTCGAGCGCCTCGCGCTCGGTGACTTCGAACGTCTCCTGCGCGCTGCGCTTCAGCCGTGCGATCTCGCCGGCGCTGATCGGCCCGTCCATGGTCGCGACCGCGACAATGATGCCCGAGGCGGCGAGCCGCGGGTCGTCGATCGTGTCCGCCGGATGGGCGTTGTTCCGGCGCTGCGCAGCTGGCGCGAGGACGCACGCGCGCCCCTTCTTGGCGCGCGAGTTACCCGCCTGCCGCCGCGCGCGCCCTTGACGCGCCAATACCAGACCGCCGCAACGCAGAGGATGGCCAGGAGGCCGAGGAACGCAGTCATCGAGTCACCGCCGGTCGCCAGGGCCGAGTATCGTTGGCCCGCCGCCTTGCTGTAAACGGATTTGGGGCGGCCGCAGCTGGCGTCAAAGCTGGCGTCAAAGCTGGCGGGCGAGGGCGTCCCGGTCACGGCCGAGCTGGTAGCCGGCAATGTCCCAGCCGCCCGGCGTCGGGTTGAGCGCCGTCACAGATAGAGGCGCGCCGCGGTGCCGCGCAGCTCGAGCAGGCGGCGGTGTCCCCAATTGTCGGTGCGGGCCTCGGCCGTGTAGACGTCGAACGGAGCGCCGCCGAAGGCGTCGGTCAGCTCGGCCACCAGTTCGTCCGCGCCCCGCCCGCCCAACGCCTGGGCGAAAGCGGCATAGTCGGCCGCCAGCGCCGCGCGCTGCAGCTGGGCGAACTGCTCGGTCTGGGTGCGATAGTCGGCCGCTGGCAGGGGCGCCCGGGCAGTGCCGGGCGCCGGGTCGACCGCGCAGGCCGCGAGTGCCAGCAGCGCGGCGGCAAGCGGCCCCGTGCGCTCGATGCGCCTTAGGCGCCGCCACAGCGACGGATGCCCCGTACTCGAACGGCCGCGCACCCGCCGCCCTCTGCTCAGGCCGCGATTACGCCCGGGCCGCGGCCTCTGCCTGGCCGAGGGCGTTCAGCGCCGTCGCGACGATCTGGGGGGCGTTCAGGCCGGCGACGTCGTACATCTTCGCCGGGCTGTCCTGGTCGATGAAGATGTCGGGCAGCACCATCGGGCGGACGCGCAGGCCCATGTCGAGCGCGCCCTCGGTCGCCAGAAGATGCAGCACGTGGCTGCCGAAGCCGCCGACCGATCCCTCCTCGATCGTGATCAGCGCCTGGTGCTCGCGCGCCAGGCGCAGGATCAGCTCGCGGTCGAGCGGCTTGGCGAAGCGGGCGTCGGCAACGGTCGTCGGCAGGCCGCGGGCGTCGAGCTCTTCCGCCGCCTTCAGGCATTCCGCAAGCCGCGTGCCGAAGCGAGAGGAGCGCGATCTTGGTCCCTTCCTTGACGATGCGGCCCTTGCCCACCTCCAGCGCCACGCCGCGCTCGGGCATCTCGACGCCGACGCCCTCGCCGCGCGGATAGCGGAAGGCGCAGGGCCGGTCGTCGATCTCGACGGCGGTGCGCACCATATGGACGAGCTCGGCCTCGTCGGCCGCCGCCATGACCACGAAGTTCGGCAGGCACGAGAGATAGGCCACGTCGAAGGCGCCGGCATGCGTCGGCCCGTCGGCGCCGACCAGCCCGGCCCGGTCTATGGCAAAGCGCACCGGCAGCTTCTGGACGGCGACGTCGTGCACGACCTGGTCATAGGCGCGCTGCAGGAAGGTGGAGTAGATCGTCGCAAAGGGCTTCATGCCGGCCGCCGCCAGCCCCGCCGAGAAGCAGACGGCGTGCTGCTCGGCCAGGCCGACGTCGAAGCAGCGCGCAGGGATGCGCCTTCTCGAACAGGTCGAGCCCGGTTCCCGACGGCATGGCGGCGTTGACGGCGACGATCCGGTCGTCGGCATCGGCCTCGCGGATCAGCGCGTTCGCGAACACCTTGGTGTAGGAAGGGGCGTTCGACTTGCCCTTGGCCTGCGCGCCGGTGACCACGTCGAACTTGCTGACGCCATGATACTTGTCGGCCGAGACCTCGGCCGGCGCATAGCCCTTGCCCTTCTTGGTGATGCAGTGCACCAGCACGGGCCCGCGCGCATGCGCCCTGACGGCGCGCAGCACGGGCAGCAGCTGGTGCATGTCGTGCCCGTCGATCGGGCCGATATAGTCGAAGCCCAGCTCCTCGAACATCGTGCCGCCGACGGTCGCGCCCTTCATCAGCTGCTCGGCGCGATGCGCGCTCTCGCGCAGGATCTTGCCGACGGCGCCGGGGATCGTGTCGACCATGCCCTTGGCGAGCGACTTCAGGTCATAGAGCGGCCCCTGCGCATAGAGCCGGCCGAGATAGCGCGACATGGCGCCGACGGGCGGCGCGATCGACATCTCGTTGTCGTTCAGGATGACGATCAGGCGGTTCTTCAGCCAGCCGGCATTGTTCATCGCCTCGTAGGCGAGGCCGGCGGTCATCGCCCCGTCGCCGATCACGGCGATCGCGTCGCCGGTATCGGCGCCGAGCTCGCGCGCGGTGGCGAACCCCAGCGCCGAGGAGATCGAGGTCGAGGAATGCGCGGCGCCGAACGGGTCGTACTCGCTCTCGGCGCGCTTGGTGAAGCCCGAGAGCCCGCCGCCCTGCCGCAGCGTCCGGATCCGGTCACGCCGGCCGGTGAGAATCTTGTGCGGATAGCACTGGTGGCCGACATCCCAGACCAGCTTGTCGTGCGGCGTGTCGAAGACGGCGTGGATCGCCACCGTCAGCTCGACGACGCCGAGGCCGGCGCCCAGATGCCCGCCGGTCACCGACACGGCCGAGATCGTCTCGGCGCGCAGCTCGTCGGCGACGCGCTTGAGCTCGGCCTCGCTCATCTGCGCGCAGATCGGCGGGGACGCGCACGCGATCGAGCGTCGGCGTGTGCGGGCGATCGGGCAAGCTATCGGTCAACGCACGGTTCTCCGTTCTCAATTGGCGCGCTGGATCGCAAATTCGGCTGCCTCGCGCAACCATCGCGCGGCCGGACCGAAAGGCGCGAGCGCGGCTGTTGCCGCGCCGACCTCGTCGGCGGCCGCCCGGCGGGCGCCTTCGACGCCGAGCAGCGAGACGAAGGTGGCCTTGCCGGCGCCGGCGTCCTTGCGGACGCCCTTGCCGACCGCCTGCGGGTCGCCCTCGACGTCCAGCAGGTCGTCGCGGATCTGGAAGGCCAGGCCGAGGTGCCCGGCATAGTCGGCTAGCCGCATGCGCGCGTCCTTGTCCTGGCCGAGAATGGCGCCCGCCTCCGCCGAGAAGCGGATCAGCGCGCCGGTCTTCAATGCCTGGAGCCGCGTGATGGTTGCGAGGTCGAAGGGCTCGGCCGCCGTCTCGGCCGCGATGTCCACGGCCTGGCCGCCGACCATGCCGGGCGCGCCGGCCGCGCGGGCGAGGCCGAGGCAAAGCTCCGCCCGCACGGCAGGCTCGGCATGCGTCGCGGGATCAGCGAGGATCTCGAAGGCCAGCGTCTGCAGCGCGTCGCCGGCCAGCACGGCCGTCGCCTCGTCAAAGGCGCGGTGCGCCGTCGGCTTGCCGCGGCGCAGATCGTCGTCGTCCATGCAGGGCAGGTCGTCATGCACCAGCGAATAGGCGTGCAGGCACTCGGCGGCGGCGCCGGCCCGCAGGGCCGCGCCACGGTCGACGTCGAAGATCGCGGCCGATTCCACCGCCAGGAAGGCGCGCAGCCGCTTGCCGCCGCCAAGCGTCGCATAGGCCATCGCCTCCCACAGCCGCGCCTCGCCAGGGGCGAGGTCGCGACCCGGCGCCCGTCCCGGCGCGAGAAGGCGGTCGAGCAGCCCCTCCACCTCGCCGGCGACGCCCTGCAGATGTTCGCCGAAGCTGCGCGCGCTCGTCAGGCGCCGGCGATCAGAACGGAATGTCGTCGCTGCGCCCGCTCTGCTTGTCGAGGGGGACGGTTCCGACTTGGCCTCGCCATCGGGGCCGGCGACGATCTTGTCGACGCGCATCTGCGCGTCCTTGAGCCGCTTCTCGCAAACGACGCGCAGCGCCTCGCCGCGCTCGTAGAGGTC
Source organism: uncultured Alphaproteobacteria bacterium (assembly GCA_963822985.1). GTDB lineage: Bacteria > Pseudomonadota > Alphaproteobacteria > Rhodobacterales > Rhodobacteraceae > Thermohalobaculum. The sequence continues at coordinate 335,964 of CAWGJU010000015.1, forward strand.
GATCGACCGCTCGAGCGGCACGTCGCCCCGCTCGAGCGCATCGACGACGCGCTCGAGCTCGGCCAACGCCTCCTCGAAGCTCAGCTCGGCGACGGGCGTCCCACTCTGCGGGCCCGTCTGCCGGCCCGTCGGCTGGCCCGGTGGCTGGTCGGTCTTGTCGTTCATCTCCTGTCCCTCGGCGGGCCCTTTGGCCTCATTTGCGGGCATGCACGTCCAACACGTCGAGATGCGCCGCGACGCTCTCGGCCAGCGCGTCGAGGTCGTAGCCGCCTTCGAGCGTCGAGACCACCCTTCCCTCGCAGCAATCGGCGGCGACCTCGCAGATCCGCTCCGTCGCCCAGCGGAAGTCCTGCGCGGTCCACTGCAGGCTGGCCAGCGGGTCGTCGCGATGCGCGTCGAAGCCGGCCGAGATCATCACCAGTTGCGGCGCATGGGCGCGCACGGAGGGCAGGACGCGGTTCTCGAAGGCCGCGCGCATCTCGGCGCCGCCCGTCATCGGCGCGAGCGGCGACATTGACGATGTTGCCGACGCCCGTCTCGCTGGGGTGGCCCGTTCCGGGATAGAGCGGCATCTGGTGCGTCGAGGCGAAGAGCACGCGGGCATCCTCGTAGAACACATCCTGCGTGCCGTTGCCGTGGTGGACGTCGAAGTCGACGATGGCGACGCGGTCGAGCCCCAGCGCGTCGAGCGCGTGGCAACGCGCCGACGGCGACGTTGGAGAACAGGCAGAACCCCATGGCGCGCTCGCGCTCGGCATGGTGGCCGCAGGGGCGCACGGCGCAGAAGGCGGCGCCGACCTCGCCCGCCATCACCGCCTCGACCGCGGCGACGATCGAGCCCGGCGGCGTGGCGGGCGGCGGTCACGCTGTCGGGGCACATATGGGTGTCGGGGTCCAGGCTGACCCAGCCCTCCTCCGGCACGTTCTGGAGGATCATGTCGAGATAGCGCTGCGTGTGCGCGCGCAGCAGCTGCTCGTCCGTCGCCGCCGGCGCCTCGATGCGCTCGAGCGCGTCATAGGGGCAGCGCAGCAGCAGCCGGTCGATCGCCTGGATGCGCGCCACGCGCTCGGGGTGCCCCGGCGGGGTGACGTGCCGATGCGAGGACGGGTGGTTGTAGACTCTCAACATGCCCCGACCCTAGCGCGTCGGCGGGCCGAAGGTAAATGTGCCTCTTGCGGGCACGGGCGGGCACGGGCGGGACCGGCGCTGGCGCGCGGAGTTCGATCGGCGCGCTCAATCAGGCGTCAGCATGTAGCCGGCGCCGCGCACCGTCTGCAGATAGCGCGGGTTTTTGGGGTCGCGCTCGATCTTGCGGCGCAGCCGGGTGATCTGCACGTCGACGGCGCGCTCCTGCACGTCACCGTTCGCGCCGCCCAGCTCCTCGGCCAGCCGGATGCGGCTGACGGGCTCGTTCGGCTGGCGCGAGAAGACGCGCATCAGCGCCTGCTCGGTCGAGGTCAGCCGCACCGCCCGTCCGCCGCGGCGGAGCTCGCCGCGCACGATGTCGTAGCACGTCTCGCCCAGCGTCAGCGTCTTGGGCGCGCTGGCGGGCACGGCGACCGGCGCGGCGCGGCGCAGGATCGCGGCGACGCGCAGCAAAAGCTCGCGCGGCTCGAAGGGCTTGGCCAGATAGTCGTCGGCACCGGCCTCGAGGCCGGTGATGCGCTCGTCGGTCTCGCTGCGCGCGGTCAGGAGCAGGATCGGCGTCGCGATGTCGTCGCGGATGCGGCGCGTGAAGGCGACGCCGTCCTCGCCGGGCATCATGACGTCGACGATCATCAGGTCGAAGGCCAGGCTCTCGATCAGCCGCGAGGCGTGCCCGGCGTCGCGCGCCGTGGTGACGAGATAGCCATGCCGCCCGAGAAAGCGCTTCAGCAGGTCGCGGATCCGCTGGTCGTCATCGACGACCAGGATGTGCGGCCCGCCGCCCGAAGCGCCGCCGACTGCGCCGCCGCCTGCGCCGCCGCCTGCCAAGCCGCCCGGAGTGGCTGGGCCCGGGGTCATGGGCCCGCCTGGTCGACGAGGCTGAGGACGGCGTCGCGCTCGGCGTCGTCGATCATCTGCTCGAGCACGCGGCGAAAGCCAGCCACCGCCTCCGGCCCCGCGGCGCGATAGGCACGGCGGACCCGCTCGCGCTGCAGCTGGGAAAGCTCGCGCTCCAGCGCATCGCCGGCCGGGGTCAGATAGAGATTGCGCTGCCGGCGGTCCTCCTTGCCGGTGACGCTGAGCACCAGCTCCTCCTCCAGCAGCTGGCGCAGGACGCGGTTCAACGACTGCTTGGTCACCTGCAGGATGTCGAGCAGCCCCGCCACCGTGATCCCCGGCCGCCGCTTGACGAAGTGGATGGCCCGGTGGTGCGCCCGCCCGAGGCCGCGGCCCGCCAGCACGGCGTCGGGGTCGGCGGTGAAGTCGCGATAGGCGAAGAACAGGAGCTCGATGCCCTGCCGCAGCTGCTCGTCCGTCAGGAACAGCAGCTGGTCGGCGCGCGAGACGGAGTGCGCCCCACCTGGCGAGCGAGATTGCATCCGATCCTCCGCTGACTTGGTCTCACGAAGTATGTCAGCCTTGTTGACTGATCTCAAGGGGAATGTTAGCGGGTCCGGACAAAGGGGGTAAGATTCGATCCGGCGCACGCCCTCGCGCGCAACTTTCGCACGCGCCTCAGGAGGAAACGATGGCACCTGGCAGCGGCTATGACGATCGCGACGGGTTTATCTGGATGGATGGCGACCTGGTCGACTGGCGCAACGCCAAGGTGCACCTGCTGACGCATGCGCTGCACTACGCCTCGAGCGTCTTCGAGGGCGAGCGCGCCTATGGTGGCAGTATCTTCGAATCCGAGAAGCACTCGGCGCGACTGCTCGCCTCGGGCAAGGCGATGGACATGCCGATCCCCTACACGGTCGAGGAGATCGAGGCCGCCAAGGCGGTGACCATGAAGGCGAACGACCTGACGGACGCCTATGTCCGTGTGCTCGCCTGGCGCGGCGCCGGGACTCGACATGGGCGTCGCCTCGCACCGCAACCCCATCCACATGGCGGTCGCCACCTGGGAGTGGGGCGCCTATTACGGCGACGCCAAGATGAAGGGCGCCAAGCTCGACATCTCCAAGTGGAAGCGGCCGAGCCCGGAGACGATCCCGAGCCACGCCAAGGCGGCCGGCCTCTACATGATCTGCACCATGTCCAAGCACGCCGCCGAGCAGAAGGGCTGCTCGGACAGCCTGATGATGGACTATCGCGGCTATGTCGCCGAGGCGACGGGGGCCAACATCTTCTTTGTCCGCGACGGCGAGGTGCACACGCCGCTGCCCGACTGCTTCCTCGACGGCATCACGCGCCAGACGGTGATCGGCATGCTGAAGCAGCGCGGCGTGGGCGTGAACGAGCGCCACATCATGCCGGACGAGCTCGAGAGCTTCCAGCAGTGCTGGCTGACCGGCACGGCGGCCGAGGTGACGCCCGTGGGCGAGATCGGCCCCTACAGCTTCGAGGTCGGCGCCATGACCCGCGACATCTGCCACCGGTTACGAGAAGCTGGTGCGCGGCAACCGGTGACACCGCCGGGCCAACGGTGAGTGCTTGCACCCACCTTTGGGCGATCCAAGCGGGCGTCTTGAGAAGTTCGTCGTTCCCAACTACCGTTAGCATCGGTCGGAAAGCAGGATCGCGCCCATGGTGGGCTATTGGCGGCCCGACCAACGGAGGAAAGAGTTCTGAGCGATCAGTTCGCTGCGAGTGTGCAAACCACTCGGACCCCGGTCGCCGGCGAGTTTCGCCACGGCGACCAGCCCCGGAGCCAGGCCGAGACCACGGCGCTCCACTCCCTCATCCTCGATTCGCTCGACGATGACGGCGCGCTCGACGTCGTGTCGATCAGCCTGCTCGGCAAGTCGTCCGAGGCCGACATGATGGTCGTCGCCTCAGGGCGCTCGACCCGGCACGTCGCCTCGATCGCCGAAAAGCTGATCGAGCGGCTGAAGGGATCGGGCGTGGTGCCGCGGGCCGAGGGCAAGGAAGCGGCCGACTGGGTGCTGATCGACGCGGGCGACGTCATCGTCCACGTCTTCCGGCCCGAGGTGCGCGACTTCTACCAGCTCGAGAAGATGTGGATGGCCGTACCGGACGCCATGGCGCGCCCCGCTATCAGCCCCGCCGCGAGCCCGGCCGCCAGCTCCGCCGCAATCGGCTGAGTTGCGCCTGACGATCGCCGCCGTCGGCCGGCTGAAGGCCGGCCCCGAGCGGGCGCTGATCGACGACTGGCTCGGCCGGGCAGGGGCCGTCGGGCCGACCGATCGGCCTCGGCCCCGCCGAGGTCGTCGAGATCGACGAGCGCAAGTTCACGGACAGCGAGGCCCAGGCCGAGCGGCTGGTCGCCGCGATCCCGGCGGGCGCCACCGCGGTGGCGCTCGACCAGCGCGGCGAGGCGCTGTCGTCCGACGCCTTCGCCAAGCTGATGGCGCGCGAGCGCGACGGCGGCTGCCCGCAGATGGTGTTCCTGATCGGCGGCCCCGACGGGCTGACCGAACGCGTGCGGGCGACGACCGGCTACCGCCTCTCCTTCGGCCCGATGGTCTGGCCGCACATGCTGGCCCGCGTCATGCTGGCCGAGCAGCTCTGGCGGGCCGTCTCGATCCTCGCCGGCCACCCCTATCACCGCGCCTGACCGGCGACGCCTTCGCCCGGCTCAACCTGCCCGACCAGGCAATCTGCGGTCGTGAGCTGCCTCGTGCGAGGAGATGCCCCAAGCGCGGGCGACTGTTGCCGCGCCGGACGCGAAGGGATAGAGGGGCGACAATCCTAGGGATGGAGCCGACATGCCGCTGAAACCCGTTGTTCTGTGCATCCTCGACGGCTGGGGACTGCGCGAGGAGCGCGAGGGCAATGCGCCGGCGCAGGCGAACACGCCAAATTTCGACCGCATCTGGGCGCAACGAGCCGCATTCGACGCTGTCGGCCAGCGGCGAGGATGTCGGCGTGCCGCCGGGCCAGATCGGCAATTCCGAGGTCGGCCACACCAATATCGGCGCGGGCCGCGTCGTCTTGATGGAGCTGCCCAAGATCGACAAGGCGATCGAGGACGGCAGCTTCTTCTCGAACCCGGCGCTGATGGCAGTTCATGGCCAGGCTGCGCGAGACCGGCGGCACGGCGCATCTGCTCGGACTGCTCAGCCCCGGCGGCGTGCATTCGCACCAGCGCCACATGGCGATGCTGGCGCGCGTGCTTTCGGGCGCCGGCATCCGCGTGGCCGTCCACGCCTTTCTCGACGGCCGCGACGTGTCGCCGAAATCCGGCCGGGCCGCCATGGAGCGCTTTCTCGGCGATGTCGGCGAGATGCCGGGCGTGCGGGTGGCGACCGTCTGCGGCCGCTTCTACGCCATGGACCGCGACAAGCGCTGGGACCGGGTCGAACGCGCGTTCCGGCTGCTGGCCGATGGCGAGGGGGCGAGGTTCGCCGATCCGCTTGCGGTCATCGACGCGGCCTATGCCGCGGGCACGACGGACGAGTTCGTCGAGCCGGCGGTGATCGGCGACTATCCCGGCATGATGGACGGCGACGGCCTGATCTCGGCGAATTTCCGCGCCGACCGGATGCGCGAGATCCTGGGCGCCTTGCTCGATCCGGCTTTCGACGCCTTCGACACCTCGGCCGCGCCGCGGTTCGCCGCGACACTGGGGATGGTCAACCTATTCCGAAGCGAACTCGACCGCTTCATGCCGGCGATGTTCCCGCCCGAAGAGATCGTCAACACGCTGGGCGAATGGCTCGCCGCGAACGGCAAGCGCCAGTTCCGGCTGGCCGAGACCGAGAAGTACCCGCACGTCACCTATTTCCTGAACGGCGGGGTCGAGGACCCGGACCCTGGCGAGGACCGCTCGATGCCACCCTCTCCCAAGGTGCGCACCTATGACCTTCAGCCCGAGATGTCGGCGCCCGAGGTGACCGACAAGCTCGTCGAGGCGATCCGCGGCGACTACGACCTGATCGTCGTCAACTATGCCAACCCCGACATGGTCGGCCATACCGGATCGATCGAGGCCGCGGTCAAGGCCTGCGAGGCCGTCGACCAGGGGCTCGGCCGGGTGCTCGAGGCGTTGCGCGAGAAGGGCGGCGCCATGCTGCTGACCGCCGACCACGGCAATTGCGAGATGATGGTCGACCCCGAAACGGGCGGCCCGCACACGGCGCACACGACGAACCGCGTGCCGCTGATCCTGGTGCAGGAGGGGGCCGAGGCGCTGGACTGCGTGCTGGCCGACGGGCGGCTCGGCGACATCGCGCCGACGATCCTGCAGCTGATGGACGTCGACCAGCCGGCCGAGATGACCGGGCGGTCGCTGTTGCGGCGCCCGGCGTGAGCTGCCCGTGAGGCTCGTCGGGCTGCTGCTCGGCGCGGTGCTGGCCACGGGAATGGGCGCGGCTGCCGACCCGTTGCCCGATTCTCCTTCCATCGGCCGGGCCCGGCACGCGCTCGAGCAGGCCGCCGGCGCGCTCGACGAGGCGCAAGGCGGGCGGGCGAGCCTGGTGGCGCTGGGGCGCGCGGTCGCGGCGCACGAGGTGGCGCTCGCCGCCTATCGCGAGGGCCTGCGCGCCATGGCGGCGCGCGAGGCGATGCTGCGCGGCGATCTGGAGCGCGACGGCGAACGGCTCGAGCAGCTGCTGGTGGCGCTGCAGGCGCTCGGCGAGGCGCCCCGCTCGGCCCTGTTCGCCGTGCCGGGCGGGCCGTCCGGCGCGGCCCGCGGCGCCATGCTGATGGAGGCCGTCACGCCCGAGCTCGAGGCGCGGGTCGTCGAGCTGAACGAGCGCCTTGACGGGATGGCGCGGCTGCGCGCCGAGCAGGAAGCGGCGCGGACCGAGGCGCGCGCGACGCTCGCGGCGCTGCAGGAGCTGCGCGCCGACACCGACGAGGCGCTGCGCGAGCGCCGCGCGCGCGACCTGCCGGGTCGCGATGCGCTGCGGGCCCAGGCCGAGGCGGCGGCCCGCCAGGCGCCGAGGCCTCGACGGGCTGGCGGCGGCGCTGGCGCCCGAGGGCGCCGCCGCGACGGGTCAGCTCGTCTGCGTTCACCGAGGCGCGCGGGCTGGTGCCCTCGCCCGTGCAGGGCCTAGCCGTGGCGGGCTTTGGCGAGCGCGACCCCTGGGGCCGGCCGGGGCAGGGCGTGACGCTGCGCGCGCCCGCCTATGCGCAGGTCTCGGCGCCCTGGGACGCCACCGTGCGCTATGCCGGGCCGCTGATCGACTATGGCCAGGTGGTGGTGCTCGAGCCGGAAGAGGGGACGCTCATCGTCCTGGCCGGGCTTGGCTACGGTCGATCGGCGGGTGGGCGAGACGGTGCTCGCCGGCGAGCGGCTGGGCGATCTGGGCGGGCCGGTGCCCGCCTCGGACGAGTTTTTGCTTGGCCCCACAACGGATCGTGATGCGATCCCGTACGAGAGCTTGTATATAGAGCTCCGGCGCGCCGGAGAGCCGGTCGATCCGGCGCTATGGTTCGATCTGGCGATGCAGGGAAGCTGACGGATAATGCGGAAGACGTTGAGCGCGATGCTGGCGGGCGTGGCCATCGGGGCGATGCTGCCGTATGCTGGTGACGCAATCCACGGCGCAGGACAACTCGGCCAAGACGACCTACGAGTACCTCGACCTCTTCGGCGAGATCTTCGAGCGCGTGCGCACGAGCTATGTCGAGCCGGTCGACGAGCAAAAGCTGATCGAGTCGGCGATCGACGGCATGCTGGCCTCGCTCGACCCGCACTCGACCTATCTGCCGCCCGAAATCCTTCCAGGACATGCGCGAGCAGACCAAGGGCGAGTTCGGCGGCCTCGGCATCGAGGTCACCATGGAGAACGGCTTCGTCAAGGTGGTGTCGCCGATCGACGAGACGCCCGCCTCCAAGGCCGGGCTGCAGGCCGGCGACTTCATCACCCACATCAACGGCGAATCGGTGCTGGGCCTGACGCTGTGCGGACGCGGTCGACAAGATGCGCGGCCCCGTCGGCTCGGAGATCAACATCACGCTGACGCGCGAGGGCGTCGAGGAGCCCTTCGACGTCAACCTGACGCGCGAGATGATCAAGATCCGCGCCGTCCGCGCCCGCGCCGAGGGCGATATCGGCGTGATCCGCATCACGACCTTCAACGAGCAGACCTACGACAATCTCGAGGAGGCGATCAACAAGCTGAAGGAGCGAGATCGGCGAGGACAAGATCCAGGGCTATGTGCTCGACCTGCGCAACAATCCTGGCGGGCTGCTCAGCCAGGCGATCGCCGTCTCGGACGCGTTCCTCGATTCGGGCGAGATCGTCTCGACACGCGGCCGCGATCTCGAGGAGGCCGATCGGGTCAACGCCCGGCCCGGCGACCTGACCGGCGGCAAGCCGATGGTCGTGCTGATCAACGAGGGCTCGGCCTCGGCGTCCGAGATCGTCGCCGGCGCCCTGCAGGACCAGCGCCGGGCGATCATCCTGGGCGCCAAGAGCTTCGGCAAGGGCTCGGTCCAGACCGTGATGCGGCTGGGCGACAAGCGGCGCGATGAAGCTGACGACGGCGCGCTACTTCACGCCGTCGGGCCGGTCGATCCAGGCGCTGGGCATCGAGCCCGACATCCTGGTCGAGGAGCGCGCGCGTCACGGACGCCGAACGAGACCGAGGCCCAGCGCGAGGCCCGCTCGGAGGCCGATCTGCGCGGCAGCCTGGTCAACGAGCTGACCGATGACGAGGAGAAGCAGCTCGAGGCCGAGCGCAGCCGGCACGAGAAGACGGCGGCGCTGCGGTCCGAGGACTTCCAGCTCGCCTATGCGCTCGACCTGCTGACCGGCATGGCGATCTACGACGTCGCCAAGAAGCAGTGAGGCGAGCGGGCGCCGGCCCTGCCTCGGGCGGGGCCGGGCCCGTCCGGGCGCCCCGATGACCCTGACCGACAGCGAGATCGAGGCGCTGCCCTACCGTCCTTGCGTCGGCGTCATGCTGCTGAACCGCGGCGGGCAAGATCTTCGCCGGGCAGCGCGTCGACAACCCGGCCGATGCCTGGCAGATGCCGCAGGGCGGGATCGACGCGGGCGAGAGCCCGCGCGAGGCGGCGCTGCGCGAGCTGGGCGAGGAGGTCGGACTCGGGGCCGGCCGGGTCGAGGTGCTGCGCGAGAGCGCCGTCTGGCTGCCCTACGACCTGCCGCGCACGCTGGTGCCGCGGCTGTGGAAGGGACGCTATCGCGGGCAGAGCCAGCGCTGGTTCGCCATGCGCTTCGAGGGTTCGGACGAGGCGATCGACATCGAGACCGAGCAGCCGGAGTTCCGCGCCTGGACCTGGATGCGGCACGACGAGCTGATGGACAAGATCGTGCCCTTCAAGCGCGACATCTATGCGCGCGTCTTCGACGAGTTCGCCGACTTGCTCGCCTGATATGAGCTGTCACCGGACATGAGCGCGCGCCGATGCGCGGCACGACTGGGTTTCAGCGTCCGTTGGCCGGAGGTCTCGTGCGGGGAGGGAAGCTCAGGCGCGTGCGCGCCAGTTCCCCTTGGGTCGATCGTGCCCGGTACGCGCCCCCGAGCTTTTGGAGGGACCGGGAGCCAAGAGCACGGCCGGCCGGCCGCGTCTGCCCCTTGCGGGGTCTTGGTGGCGCCGCCGATGGTTGCCAGCCATCCGGCGCCCGGCAGTTTGCAAACCGGGAGGCCCGTCTGTCACCCGGGCCCTCCTGGGGCGCGATCCATACGCCGCAGGGGTTAAGATCGGGTGGCCGGGGCAGGGTGCCGCCAGCAGAGACCCTGTTGCCGAGCGGCGTCCGTCAGACCCGGGCGCGCAGCGCCGAGAAGTCGTGCACGCGCTGCTGGGCGGCGCGGCGGCGGTCGGCCGGCGCCTCCTCCAGCGCCTTCTCGGCCTCGGCGATCCGCTCGTCGAGGAAGGCGGCGTCGGCCTGGTCGGCCTCGATCCCGCGCTCGGCCAGCACCGAGACGACGTCCTGGCTGATCTCGGCAAAGCCGCCGGTGACGAAGTAGCGCGTCTCGGAATTGCCGCTGCGCACGGCGACAAAGCCGGGGCGCAGCGTCGTCAGGAAGGGCGCGTGGCCCGCCATGGCGGTCAGGTCGCCCTCCATGCCGGGGATCGTCACCGCGTCGGCCTCCTCCGAGGCGAGCTTGCGCTCGGGGCTGACCAGCTCGAATGTCAGGGCCATGTGGGTCTCCCGCCGGGGCGGTTCGCGAGGTCCGCCGTCTGTTCCGTGTTCGTCACCGCCCGGCCTGACCGGGCGGTCTCGTGAGCGAGATGCCCCGGTCGGGCCGGAGCATGACGGCTCTTGTGATGGAGCGTGACCGCTTAGGCGGCCTCGGCCATCTTCTGCGCCTTGGCGACCACCTCGTCGATGTCGCCGACCATGTAGAAGGCGGACTCGGGCAGGTGGTCGAACTCGCCGGCGACCACGCGCTTGAAGCTGTCGATCGTCTTCTCGAGCGGCACCTGGATCGCCCGGGAAGCCGGTGAAGACCTGCGCCACGTCGAAGGGCTGGCAGAGGAAGCGCTGGATCTTGCGCGCGCGCGAGACCGCCAGCTTGTCCTCTTCCGAGAGCTCGTCCATGCCGAGGATGGCGATGATGTCCTGCAGCTGGCTTGATAGCGCTGCAGCACGCCCTGGACGTCGCGCGCGACCTGGTAGTGCTCTTCGCCGACGACGGCCGGGTCGAGGATGCGCGAGGTCGAGTTCGAGCGGGTCGACCGCCGGGATAGATGCCGAGCTCGGAGATCGAGCGGCTGAGAACCGTGGTGGCGTCGAGGTGCGCGAACGAGGTCGCCGGCGCCGGGTCGGTCAGGTCGTCCGCCGGCACGTAGATCGCCTGGACCGAGGTGATCGAGCCGCCCTTGGTCGAGGTGATCCGCTCCTGCAGCTGCGCCCATGTCGGTCGCGAGCGTCGGCTGGTAGCCGACCGCCGAGGGGATGCGGCCGAGCAGCGCCGACACCTCGGACCCGGCCTGGGTGAAGCGGAAGATGTTGTCGACGAAGAACAGCACGTCCGTGCCCGACATGGTCGCGGAACTGCTCGGCCAGCGTCAGGCCGGTCAGGCCGACGCGGGCGCGGGCGCCCGGCGGCTCGTTCATCTGGCCATAGACCAGCGCCACCTGGCTCTCGCCGAGATCGTCGGGCTTGATGACGCCCGAACTCGATCATCTCGTGGTAGAGGTCGTTGCCCTCGCGCGTGCGCTCGCCGACACCGGCGAACACCGAATAGCCCGAGTGCACCTTGGCGATGTTGTTGATCAGCTCCATGATCAGCACGGTCTTGCCGACGCCGGCGCCGCCGAAGAGGCCGATCTTGCCGCCCTTGGAATAGGGGGCCAGCAGGTCGACGACCTTGATGCCGGTGACCAGGATCTCGGTCTCGGTCGACTGGGCGACGTATTCCGGCGCCGGCTGGTGGATCGGCGCGCCGTCTCGTTCGCGTCGACCGGGCCCTTCTCGTCCACCGGCTCGCCGATGACGTTGAGGATGCGCCCGAGCGTGGCGTCGCCGACCGGCACGGCGATCGGGCCGCCGGTGTCGGTCACCTCCTGGCCGCGCACCAGGCCCTCGGTCGCGTCCATGGCGATGCAGCGCACCGTGTTCTCGCCCAGATGCTGCGCCACCTCGAGCACCAGGCGGTTGCCGTGATTGTCCGTCTCGAGCGCGTTCAGGATCGCCGGCAGGTGGCTCGTCGAAATGCACGTCGACGACGGCGCCGATCACCTGGGTGACCCGCCGACCCGCTCGCCGCCCTCGGTCTGGTGGCTCACGGGCGCGCCGGTCATCGGTGTCAGCGTCGTTCATGTCGGTCTCCTCCGTCAGAGCGCCTCGGCGCCCGAGATGATCTCGATCAGCTCCTTGGTGATCGTCGCCTGGCGCGTGCGGTTGTACTGACGATCGTCAGCTTGTCGATCATCTCGCCGGCATTGCGCGTGGCGCTGTCCATGGCCGTCATGCGCGAGCCCTGCTCCGAGGCGCCGTTCTCCAGCAGCGCCCGGAAGATCTGCGTCGCGATGTTGCGCGGCAGCAGGTCGGCGAGGATCTCCTCCTCGTCGGGCTCGTATTCGTAGATGGTCGCCGCCGGAATCCTCGGCCTCCTCGAAGACGGCCGGGATCAGCTGCTGCGCGGTCGGCACCTGGGTCAGCACGGTCTGGAAGCGGGCGAAGTAGAGCGTGGCGACGTCGAACTCGCCCTCGTCGAAGCGCGTGCAGGACGTCGTCGGCGATCTCGCGCGCATGCTGGAAGCCCAGCCGCTTGGCCTGGCTGAGGTCGACATGGTGGACGAACTTGTCGCGGTGGTCGCGGCGCAGCTGCTCGCGGCCCTTCTTGCCGACGGTCAGGATCTTGACCGTCTTGCCCTCGCGCGTCAGCTGGTTGATGTCGGCTGCGGGCGCGCCGGACGATCGAGCTGTTGAAGGCGCCGCACAGCCCGCGCTCGGCGGTGGCGACGATCAGCAGATGCGTCTCGTCCGAGCCGGTGCCGCGCAGCAGCGCGCGGCGCGTTCGGCTTGCCGGAGGCGGCGCGGCTGAGATTGCCGAGCACCGCCTCCATGCGCTCGGCGAAGGGACGCGCCGCTTCTGCCTGGTCCTGCGCCCGGCGCAGCTTGGCGGCGGCCACCATCTTCATGGCCGAGGTGATCTTCCGGGTCGATTTGACCGAGTTGATCCGGTTCTTGAGGTCCTTGAGGCTCGGCATCGTCGCGCTTCCGTCAGCCGGCGAACGTCTTCTTGACGCTCTCGATCACGGCCTTGATCTTGTCCGCGAGCTCGCCCTCGACCTTGCGGTCGTTGTTGGTGATGTCGTCGAGCAGGTCCTGCTTGTTGCCGCGCAGCTCGGTCAGCAGCGCCTTCTCGAAGGGGCCGACCTCCGACGACCTTCATGTCGTCGAGATAGCCCTGCGTGCCCGGCGAAGATGACGCAGACCTGCTCGGCATTGGTCAGCGGCGAGTACTGCGGCTGCTTCAGCAGCTCGGTCAGGCGGGCGCCGCGGTTCAGCAGGCGCTGCGTCGCCGCGTCGAGGTCCGAGCCGAACTGCGCGAAGGCCGCCATCTCGCGGTACTGCGCGAGCTCGAGCTTGATCGAGCCGGCGACCGACTTCATCGCCTTGGTCTGCGCGGCCGAGCCGACGCGGCTGACCGAGAGGCCGACGTTCACCGCCGGCCGGATGCCCTGGTAGAAGAGCTCGGTCTCGAGGAAGATCTGCCCGTCGGTGATCGAGATGACGTTGGTCGGGATATAGGCCGAGACGTCGCCGGCCTGCGTCTCGATGATCGGCAGCGCCGTCAGCGAGCCCGAGCCGTGGTCGGCGTTCAGCTTGGCCGCCCGCTCGAGCAGGCGCGAGTGCAGGTAGAAGACGTCGCCCGGATAGGCCTCGCGGCCCGGCGGGCGGCGCAGCAGCAGCGACATCTGGCGATAGGCGACGGCCTGCTTCGACAGGTCGTCATAGATGATCAGCCCGTGCATGCCGTTGTCGCGGAAGTACTCGGCCATGGCGCAGGCCGAATAGGGCGCCAGGAACTGCATCGGCGCCGGCTCGGACGCGGTCGCGGCGACGACGATGCAATACTCCATCGCGCCGGCCTCCTCCAGCCGGCGGACCAGCTGGGCGACGGTCGAGCGCTTCTGGCCGACGGCGACATAGACGCAGTAGAGCTTCTTGCTCTCCTCCTCGCCGGCGCGCTCGTTATAGACCTTCTGGTTGAGGATGGCGTCCAGCGCCACGGCGGACTTGCCGGTCTGCCGGTCGCCGATGATCAGCTCGCGCTGGCCGCGGCCGATCGGGATCAGCGCGTCGATGGCCTTCAGGCCCGTCGCCATCGGCTCGTGCACCGACTTGCGCGGGATGATGCCGGGCGCCTTGACGTCGGAGACGCGGCGCTCGCTGGTCTCGATCGCGCCCTTGCCGTCGATCGGGTTGCCGAGCGCGTCGACGACGCGGCCGAGCATCGCCTTGCCGACCGGCACGTCGACGATCGAGCCGGTGCGCTTGACCGTGTCGCCTTCCTTGATGTCGCGGTCGTCGCCGAAGATGACGACGCCGACATTGTCGATCTCGAGGTTCAGCGCCATGCCGCGGATGCCGCCCGGGAACTCGACCATCTCGCCGGCCTGGCACTGGTCGAGCCCGTAGATGCGGGCGATGCCGTCGCCGACGCTCAGCACCCGGCCGATCTCGGCGACCTCGGTGTCCTCGCCGAAGTTTCTGATCTGCTCCTTGAGGATGGCGGAGATTTCGGACGCCTGGATGTTCATCACCCGACCTCTTTCATTGCGTTCTGCAGCCTGGCGAGCTTGGCGCGGATCGAG
>CAWGJU010000016.1:0-197785 GCA_963822985.1 uncultured Alphaproteobacteria bacterium
GAGTCGATCATCCTCGAGCCGACGCGGACGACGAGCCCGCCGATGATGTTCTGGTCGACGTTCACGTTCAGCTTCACGTCGCGGCCGACCGAGCCCTTGATCTTCTCGGCCAGGGCGTTGCGCTGCGCGTCCGAGAGCGGGTGCGCCGCCGTCACGTCGGCCGTCACCTCGCCGCGGTGCTCGGCGAGCAGCGCGCGGAACATGGCGACCATCTGCGGCACGGCGAACAGCCGCCGCTTCTGCGCCATCAGACCGACGACGTTGCGCACCAGCGTCGAGAGCCCCATCCGCTCGGCGACCGCCGCCATGGCCCGGCCCTGCTGGTCGCGCGTGTAGATGGGATTGCGGATCAGATCCTGCAGCTCCGGGCTCTCGGCCAGCGCCTCGGACAGCTGGTTCAGGTCCGTCTCGACACGGTCGAGCTCGCCGGCCTCGCGCGCGAGCTCGAAGAGAGCGGTGGAATACCGGCCCGCGGCCCCTGACGTGAGTGACGTCGCTGCCAAATTACCCTCTCCCGACCCGGTTGATCCGGGCAATTGATCATTGGCGCCAGGCGGGCCTCCCGCCGGCCGCGCACCCGGTAGCATGGCTTTCCCGGCCCCGCAATGCCCGCAGGGCGCGGGTGGCACGGTTCCGGCGCGGCGGCCTCTCCTGCGGCCGCGGACCGATCGCCGCAGGAGGGCCGGCCTATCTCGTCCCCATCCCGCCCCCCGCACGGCTTCATGCGGCGGCCGAAACGCGCTATATTCTTGCCGCGGCGGGGCCTCGAAGGATGGCGCGCCGTCCTCGAGGCTCCGAGATCGCAGATCATCAAGGGAGCCTCCGATGAGACGAGCATTCGCAGCCGCCGCAACGACAGCGATGATGTTCGGCATGGCCGTGAGCATGCCCGTGACCGGTGTGGCCGCCGATAGGCAGGCCATCATCGACGAGGCATCGAGCGCGGCGCCGGACGAGATCGCCAGGAACGCGACCATCGAGGACTGGGACGGCAACACGCTGCAGGAGGGCAGCAACGGCTACACCTGCTTCCCGACGCCGCCCAATATGGACGGCACGGCGCCGATGTGCCTGGACGAGCCCTGGCTCGCCTGGGCGGACGCCTGGATGAACAAGAAGCCGTTCGAGGCCGACAGGGTCGGCACGGCCTATATGCTGGCCGGCGATGCCGGGACCAGCAACATCGACCCCTATGCCGAGGAGCCGACGCCCGACAACCAATGGGTCGAGGAGGGACCGCACCTGATGATCCTGGTGCCCGACCCGGCCGCGATGGAGGGGGTGCCGACCGATCCGGAGAACGGCGGTCCTTACGTCATGTGGAAGGGCACGCCCTACGCGCACATCATGGTGCCCACGACCGGCAAGTGACGGGCAAGCGGGGCGGCGGCTTCCGGGCTCAGCCGCGGCTTCGCGGGTGCGCCCTGTCATAGACCTCGAGCAGCCGCGACTGGTCGACGGCGGTGTAGACCTGCGTCGTCGAGAGCGAGGCGTGCCCGAGGAGCTGTTGGATGGCGCGCAGGTCGCCGCCGGCCTCGAGCAGGTGCGTGGCAAAGCTGTGGCGCAGCGCGTGCGGCGTGGCGCTGGCCGGCAGGCCGAGCGCGTGGCGGGCGGTGCGCATCGCCTTTTGCAGCACGGTCGCGTTCAGCGGGCCGCCGCGCGCCCCAATGAACAGCGGCTCGTCGGGCAGCGCGCCGAAGGGGCAGAGCGCGCGATAGCGCTCGACGGCGACGCGGGCGGCGGGCAGGACGGGCACCTCGCGCTGCTTGGAACCCTTGCCGGTGACGCGCAGCACGTCCGGCAGCGGCGCGTCGCGCTGGCGCAGGGACAGCGCCTCGGCGATCCGCAGGCCGGCGCCCCAGAGCAGCGTCAGCGCCGCGATGTCGCGGGCGGCGATCCAGGGCTCGAGATGGTGGCCGGTCGCCTCGATCAGCCGGCGGGCGTCCGGGACGGCGACGGGCCGCGGCAGGCGGGCGGACACTCTCGGGCTGCGGATGTTGTGGATGGCGGCGCAGGAGATGCCGTGCGCGCGGTCGAGCCAGGTGTAGAAGCCGCGCACCGCCGAGAGCTCGCGGGCCATCGAGCGAGCCGAGAGGCCGTCGCGACGGCGGGCCGCCATCCAGGCGCGCAGGTCGGTGATGGTGACGAGCCCAAGCGCCTCGCATCCCATCGGCCCGCCGGTGTGGCCGCCCATGAAGCCGAGGAAGCCGGCGACGTCGCCGCGATAGGCCTCGAGCGTCTTGGCCGAGCGGCCGCGGACGGCGCCGAGATGCGCGAGCCAGCGCTCGAGCAGATCGGTCGCGCCGGCGGAGGCGTCGGTCATGCGGCTCGTGCGGGGGCGTCCACGACGCAGCTCCGCGCTGACCCGCTCCACCTCCACCCTGACCCCCCTCCGATGCGGAGGGAGCGACGCGGACCGTCGCCGCCTGCGCCGGCCTCTGGCGTGGACGCAGCGGCGGCCGCTGGCGCCTCCCCCTCCGTTTCAGAGGGGGATCGAGGGGGAGGCGTTCGCCCCGTCCGGGTCACCCGTCGTTCTCGGAGAGGCGCTGGACCAGCAGGCGCTCGACGGCGGCGGCGAAGAAGACCAGCAAGTCCGTCCCATGGCCCGGGTCGAACTTGCGCCGGTCGGAGGAGCCGAGGGCCAGCATGGCGGGCGTGCCGGCCAGGTCGAGGCGCATCAGCGCCTCCGACTGCACCGGGTTCGAGTCGCCGAAGATGAGCTCGGCCTCCGAGCCCGCCTCGCGCAGCACGACCGGATCGGACGCGGCGCCGTCGAGCGCCATATAGTCGGCGACGGTGCCCTCGGGCAGCGCGAGCACGCGGCCGTGCTGGTCGGCGCCGATGCCTTCGGCGGGACCGACCGCGTCGACATCCGCCTCGAGGCAGAGCCGCGCCTCGTCGAGCCCCAGCGTCTGCGGCACCTCATGGATCAGGCGATAAAGGAAGGAGGGCAAG
Organism: uncultured Alphaproteobacteria bacterium; assembly: GCA_963822985.1. Lineage (GTDB taxonomy): Bacteria > Pseudomonadota > Alphaproteobacteria > Rhodobacterales > Rhodobacteraceae > Thermohalobaculum. The sequence continues at coordinate 2,956 of CAWGJU010000016.1, forward strand.
TCCGGCGGCTCGATCAGCGCCAGCACGGCGCGGTGCAGCTGCTGCGTGCCGGCGACGTTCTCATAGGCGGCGGCGACGACGGTGCGGTGGTGCGCGACCATCTTCTCCAGCCGCTGCTCGAGCCGCTCGACAAGGCGGTCGCGCAGGTCCACGACCTGGCGCTCGCCACTCCGCTCGCCGATCAGCCGGCGCATGACCTGGTCGTCCTCCAGCACCAGGTCGGGGTCGGCGACGATCAGCGAACGGATGAGGTCACGCTCGTCATCGGTCATGCGGAATGCGTCCATGTCAGCCCTTCAGGATCTTCTGCCCCGTGCGCGCCCAATCGGCCAGGAAGGTTTCCAAACCCTTGTCGGTCAGCGGGTGGTCGGCGAGCTTGCGCAGGATCGCGGCCGGCATGGTCGCGACGTCCGCGCCGATCTTGGCGGCCTGGGTCACATGGTTCACGGTGCGGATCGAGGCGGCGAGGATTTGCGTCGGGTAACGGTAGTTGTCATAGATCTGCCGGATGTCAGCGATCAACTCCATGCCGTCGAGCCCGGTGTCGTCGAGCCGGCCGATAAAGGGCGAGATGAAGGTCGCCCCCGCCTTGGCCGCGAGCAGCGCCTGGTTGGCCGAGAAGCAGAGCGTCACATTGACCATGTGCCCGTCATCGGAAAGCCGCCGGCAGGCCTTCAGCCCCGCCCAGGTCAGCGGCACCTTGACGGCGATGTTCGGCGCCAGCTTGGCCAGCTCGCGGCCCTCGGCGATCATCTCCTCGGCGTCGGCGGCGACCGTCTCGGCGCTGACCGGGCCGTCGACGATGGCGCAGATCTCGCGCACCACCTCGGCAAAGTCGCGGCCGGACTTCATCACCAGCGACGGGTTGGTCGTCACGCCGTCGACGAGGCCCGTCGCCGCCAGCTCGCGAATTTCGGCTATTTCGGCCGTGTCGATAAAGAATTTCATGCGCCGCCTCCCTGATCCCCCGCCCCCCGAAATCTCATGGCCGCAACCTATCCGAGCGGTGCGGGCGGTGCCAGCCCGGAGATGGGCTTTCAAGGCCGTGACGGCGGGGGCATGACGGGCCGGGTCGGCGTGTTGCTGCCGATGCCGCTCGGGCCGCTCGACTACGCGGTGCCCGAGGGCGTCGCGCTGGCCGAAGGCGACTTCGTCGTCGTCGAGCTCGGCACCCGGCCGGTGGTCGGGGTGGTCTGGGGCCCCGGCGACGGCGCCGTGCCGGCGGCCAAGCTGAAGCTGGCCGGGCCGCGGCTGGACGTCACGCCGATGCGCGCCGAGATGCGGGCGTTTCTCGACCGCGCCGCGGCCTACACGCTGACGCCGCCGGGGCTGATGCTGCGGCTGGCGACCCGGGTGCCCGAGCTGGGACGGCCGGCGCGGACCCGTGCCGTCTGGCGGCCGGGGCCCGAGGCGCCCGCCCGCATGACGCCGGCGCGGGCGCGCGTGCTCGAGGCGGCGCAGGCGCATGGCGGCGCGGGGCTGGCCACGGCCGAGCTGGCGCGCGAGGCCGGCGTGACGCCTGCCGTGGTCAAGGCGCTGGCCGATGGCGGCGCGCTGGTCCGCGCCGAGGTGCCGGCCGACGCGCCCTATCCGCCGCTCTGGGGCCAGCCGATGGGCGGGCATCTGAGCGCCGACCAGGAGGCGGCGGCCGCGGCGCTGCGGGCCGAGGTGGCGGCCGGCGGCTTTTCGGCGATGCTGGTCTACGGCGTCACCGGCTCGGGCAAGACCGAGGTCTATCTCGAGGCCGTCGCCGAGTGCATCGCCCGCGACGGCCAGGCGCTGGTGCTGCTGCCCGAGGTGGCGCTGACCGGGGGGTTTCTCGACCGTGTCGAGGCGCGCTTCGGCGCGCGGCCGGCCGAATGGCACCATGGGGTCACGGGCAACGAGCGCCGCCGGCTCTGGCACGGCGTGGCGGCGGGCGACGTGCAGCTGGTGGTGGGCGCGCGCTCGGCGCTGTTCCTGCCGTTCAGCGAAGCTGGGGCTGATCGTCGTCGACGAGGAGCACGAGGCGAGCTTCAAGCAGGAGGAGGTCGTCTATTACAACGCCCGCGACATGGCCGTGCTGCGGGCGCAGATCGAGGGGGCGACGGCGGTGCTAGCCTCGGCCACGCCCTCCCTCGAGACCTGGGCGAATGCACGCGCCGGCAAGTACAAGCGGCTGGACCTGCCCGAGCGCTATGGCGCCGCGGTGCTGCCCGAGATCCGCCTGGTGGATCTGCGCGCCAACAACCCCGGCCGCGACCGCTGGATATCCGAGCCGCTGGTCGAGGCGACACGCGTCCGGCTGGCGGCGGGCGAGCAGGCGCTCTATTTCCTCAACCGTCGCGGCTATGCGCCGCTGACGCTGTGCCGGGCCTGCGCGCACCGCTTCGGCTGTCCCGACTGCGATGCCTGGATGGTGACGCATCGCTATCGCGCCGAGCTGCTCTGCCACCAATGCGGCCATACCGAGCCGCTGCCACGGACCTGCCCGTCCTGCGGGCGCGACGACCGGCTGGCGATCGTCGGCCCCGGCGTCGAGCGGCTGGCCGAGGAGGCGGCGGCGCGCTTCCCGCGGGCGCGCATCGAGGTGCTGTCCTCGGACCTCACGGCCGGCCCGGCCGAGCTGCGCGCCAGGCTGGCGGCGATCGCCGCGGGCGAGGCCGACATCGTCGTCGGCACGCAGATGGTCGCCAAGGGGCACAATTTCCCCAAGCTGACGCTGGTCGGCGCCATCGATGCCGACATGGGCCTGCAGGGTGGCGATTTGCGCGCCGCCGAGCGCACCTTCCAGGTGCTGCACCAGGTAGCGGGCCGGGCGGGGCGCGTCGGCGGCCGGGGGCTGGCGCTGATCCAGACGGTTTCGCCCGAACACCCGGTGCTGCGCGCGATCGTCTCGGGCGATCCGCAGGCGTTCTGGGAGCAGGAGGCCGAGATCCGCCACGCGGCGGGCGCGCCGCCCTATGGCCGGTTCGCGGCGGTGATCGTCTCGGGGCCGGACGAGGCCAAGGTCTGGGAGGTTGCGAACGCGCTCGGCCGGACAAGCCCGCTGCTGGCGCGCGCCGGCGCCGAGGTCTTCGGCCCGGCGCCCGCGCCCTTTGCCCGGCTGCGCGGCCGGACGCGCGTGCGCCTGCTGGTCAAGGCGCCCAAGGGCGTGGCGCTGCAGGCGCTGCTGGCCGAATGGCGCGGGGGCGTCCGCTGTCCCGCCTCGGTGATGGTCGCGATCGACATCGACCCGCAGAGCTTTCTCTGAAGCGGCGTCACGGCTCCTTCGAAAGCTTGAGCGTCTGAAGGCGCTGGAATGGCCGGCGGTAACCCTTTCTTTACCGTGATTAAGCGATGATCATGCACCATAAGCAGCCGATCCAAGCATGGATTTCCCCGCATGCAAACGGTCATGGACAGAAGCCGTCCGGAGGGCGGCAAGGACCGCGACGTCGATCTGCTGATCGAGAAGGGATTTCTGCTGCTCGGCAGCATCGAGTTCCAGATCGATCAGCACCTGATGACGCACGGGACGCGGATCGACCCCGAGACGCGCCTGTTCATGGCAAAGGTGCGCGACGCCGCGGGGGACGCGTCCGCGCGGCTGCTGGACGAGGCCAGGAGCAGGGTCGAGGCGGCGCCAGCGGCACCTCCGCCCCAGGAAGCCGGAGGGGCGGGGCCGACGGACAGCGCAGCTTCGGACGCTGCTGCAGCAGCGCAGGCAATGCCGCGGCGCGGAGCGCTCTCGAGCGCGAAGGCGCGACGCAGGTCGCGGCGTGGTTTCGGTACGATGGCCGTCGACATCAGCCTTGGCACCGCCGCCGCCGCCCTCTGCGCGGCGCTGCTGCTGTCGCGGTCCGTGCCCGAGGCCGTGCCGAACGGCGGAACCGACACGTTCGTCGTCGCCGGGACGGCGCCGATCGATCGATCGCCCCAGACGGGCGGCCCCACGGGCGCCCACACGGGCGCCCTCATCGGCGGCCCCGTGGAGGCGCCGACCGCGGCGGCCGCGCAGCCAGTCGCGCCCGCGTCCGCGCGCGAACGCGCGGGTCACCTGCGTTTTCGACCGTCGGCGGCCTATGCCGCCGGCCCGATGCTCCTGCGCCAAGGCGCCATGCCGGGGCCCCGCTCGACGCCCGAGCTTGCCGAGGCCGGCCGGGGCGCCTCCGCCGTCCGGCTCGACCGGACGCTCCGCGTTGGGGAAGGCGCCGACCGAGCTTGCCGGCGACGGGCCCTTGCCATCGGACGCAAGACTGGGTGCGGCTGGTGCTGGAGGGCGAGACAATTACCTGCTGCGCCGGCGCCCGGTGCGATAGCACAGGCGCTGATCGGCCGGCCGGATCGCTCCGACCGGCCTGACTTCTAGGCGATCCGGCGTCGCCGGGTCAGCGGGTCATCTGCTGGTCGGCCACTTCCGAGACCTGACTGTCGGGCGAGGACTGGCAGGCTTCCACCAGGTCATCGAGCGAGACCGTCTCGTAGTTCGTGCCGGCCGGATTGCCCTCCGTCGCCCCCTCCGCGGTCAGCGCTGCCGTGCCGCTCTGGTCCACGCCGCGCGTGCCCATGGTGACATCGGCGCCAGAGTTGATCGCATCGTTCTCCTCGGCTTCCGCCTCTGCGGAGGAGTTCTCGTCCACGCTCTGCCGGTGCGCCTCGATCGAAGCGACGATCTCGCGCTGTTCGGCCGCTGAGGTTCCGATGAATTTGCTGCAGGTCATCGATGCCCAGAGATCGGCACTGCCGCTCGCGGTCGAGGACTGGGCGAAGGCCGGGCCTGCGACGGCGAGGCCGAGGGCGGTGGTAGCCACGAACAGACGTTTCATTTCAATCTCCAACTTGTTTGTTGCCACCGGAATGCGACCTGCCTCTCTGGCGAGGGCGCCTGTGCCGGTGTCGCGAGGCAAAGAACGCTTTTCCCCCTCCCGGGTTGCCGGCGCGACCGTCCATTTCGCACGAATCGCCCTTCTGCTCGGGAGCGGGCGGGCCCGGCGTGCCTATCTCCATGCTGATCGCGCCCCGCTTGCATCGCTCCGGCGATCCGGGGAGAACGGCGCGAACGGAACGGGAGGATGCGATGGCCGAAGTCGTGCGCTACGAGACGGACGGCGACGTCGCCGTCATCACCGTGAACAATCCGCCCGTCAACGCGCTCAGCCAGGCCGTGCGCGCCGGCATCAAGCAAGGCGTCGAGCGCGCCGCCGCCGACCCGGCCGTCAAGGCCGTGGCGCTGGTCTGCGACGGGCGCACCTTCATCGCCGGCGCCGACATCACCGAATTCGGCAAGCCGCCGAAGGAGCCGGGCCTGCGCGCGGTCAACGCCATCCAGGAGAAGCTGCCCGAAGCCCATCGTCGCCGGCATCCACGGCACGGCGCTCGGCGGCGGGCTCGAGACGGCGCTCGCCTGCCACTACCGCGTCGCCGTGCCCTCGGCCAAGGTCGGTCTGCCCGAGGTCAAGCTCGGCATCCTGCCGGGCGCGGGCGGCACGCAGCGCCTGCCGCGCCTCGTCGGCGTCGAGAAGGCGATCGAGATGATCTGCGCGGGCGACCCGATCGGCGCGCGAGGAGGCGCACGAGGCTCGGCATCGTCGACCGGATCGTCGACGGGCGACCTGCGCGCCGAGACGATCGCTTTCGCCCGCGAGGTCTCGCAGCGCGGGCCGAGCGCGCTCGATCCCGGTCAGCGCGACCGCAACGAGAAGGTCAGCGGCGTCGACCCGGACGTCTTCGACAAGGCGCGCGCCGAGTGGGCCAGGAAGAAGCGCGGCTTCATGGCGCCGCAGAACTGCATCGCGGCGATCCAGGCGGCGGCCGGAGCTGCCCTTCGAGCGAAGGGCATGAAGCGCGAGCGCGAGCTCTTCGAGGAGCTGCTGCACTAGCGACCAGTCCAAGGCGCAGCGCCACTTCTTCTTCGCCGAGCGCGAGGCGGCGAAGATCCCCGACGTGCCGAAGGACACGCCGAAGCGCGAGATCAGCAAGGCGGCCGTGCTCGGCGCCGGCACGATGGGCGGCGGCATCGCCATGAACTTCCCAATGCCGGCATCCCCGTGACGATCGTCGAGCAGAAGCAGGACGCGCTCGACCGCGGCATGGGCGTCATCCGCAGGAACTACGAGGGCAGCGCCAAGCGCGGCCGCATCAAGGCATGGCGGACGTCGAGACGCGCATGGGCCTGCTGACGCCCAGCCTGAAGATCGAGGACGTCGCCGACGCCGACATCGTCATCGAGGCGGTGTTCGAGAACATGGCCGATCAAGAAGGAGATCTTCGGCAAGCTCGACGCGCTGGCCAAGCCGGGCGCGATCCTCGCCACCAACACCTCGACGCTCGACGTCGACGAGATCGCCGCCTCGACCTCGCGGCCGCGAGGACGTGATCGGCCTGCACTTCTTCAGCCCGGCCAATGTCATGCGCCTGCTGGAGGAGGTGCGGGGCGAGAAGACGGCCAAGGACGTCATCGCCACCTGCATGGACATGGCCAAACGCATCGGCAAGGTGCCGGTGCTGGTCGGCGTCTGCCACGGCTTCGTCGGCAACCGCATGCTGCACGCCTATTTCGACCAGGCCTTCGCGCTGCTCTACGAGGGCGCGCAGCCGGAGGAGGTCGACCGCGCGCTCTACGATTTCGGCATGGCGATGGGGCCGTTCGCGATGTCGGACCTGGCCGGGCCTCGACGTCTCGTGGCGCATCCGGCAGGAGACCGGGCAGAAGAACCCGATCGCCGACCGGCTCTGCGAGATGGGCCGCTTCGGCCAGAAGACGCAGGCCGGCTACTACCGCTATGATGAGGGCTCGCCGGACGCCGATCCCCGACCCGGAGGTTGCCGCGGATCGTCGAGGAGGAGGGGCGCAAGAAGCACAACCAGCGCCGCCGGATCGGCGCCGACGAGATCATCGACCGCACCATGCTGGCGCTGGTCAACGAGGGCGCCAAGATCCTCGACGAGGGCATCGCGCTGCGCGCCTCGGACATCGACGTCGTCTATGTCTACGGCTATGGCTACCCGGTCTATCGCGGCGGCCCGATGTTCTGGGCCGAGAGCCAGGGGCTTGGCAAGGTGCTGGAGAAGATCCGGGGCTTCCACGCGGCAGGCTATGGCGATGTCTGGCAGCCGGCCGCGCTGATCGAGAGGCTCGCCGCCGAGGGCAAGGGCTTTTCCGACCATGACAAGGGCGCGCGTGATGCGGGATCTCGCGGACAGGCTGGTCTGGATCACCGGCGCCGGGACCGGGATCGGCGCCGCCGCGGCGCGGCGGCTGGCGCGCGCGGGCTGCCGCCTGGTGCTGTCCGGCCGGCGGCGCCGAGCCCCTGCAGGCGGTGGCCGACGAGATCGGCGGGCGCGCGCACGTATTGCCGCTGGACGTCGTCGGACCGCGCGGCGGTGTTCGCCGCCGGCGAGCGGATCGCGGCCGAGCACGGCCCCGTCGACACGCTGGTCAACAATGCCGGGATCAACGTGCCGAAGCGCCACTGGCCGGACGTCAGCCACGACGATTGGGACGCGATCTTCCGGATCAACGTCGACGGCCTCTACTATTGCACGCAGGCCGTGCTGCCGGCGATGCGCGAGCGGCGGCGAGGGGCTGATCGTCAACATCTCGTCCTGGGCGGGCGCCCGGGTCAGCTTCCTCACCGGCCCGGCCTACACCGCCGCCAAGCACGCGGTGAACGCGCTGACCGAGAACCTCAACATGGAGGAGGGCGTCAACGGCGTCCGCGCCTGCGCCATCTGCCCGGGCGAGGTCTCGACCGACATCATGGACAAGCGCCCCGTGCCGGTGCCGCGCCGAGGAGCGCGCCCGCATGGTGCAGCCCGAGGACATGGGCGAGACGATCCAGTTCGTCGTCGCCATGCCGGCGCATGTGTGCCTGAACCAGATCATCATCAGCCCGACCTGGAACCGCATGTATGTCGGCTTCCACCGCGGCAGCGGGCCAGACCTGACGGCCGGAAGCGGAGAAGAATGCGCGCGCTGCTCTGCAAGGCCTATGGCCCGCCCGAGAGCGCTGGTCGTCGACGAGGTCGCCGCGCCCGAGCCGGGGCCGGGCCAGGTCCGCATCCGCGTCGAGGCGGCGGGCGTCAACTTCCCCGACGCGCTGATCATCGAGAACAAATACCAGTTCAAGCCCGACCTGCCCTTCTCGCCCGGCGGCGAGGTGGCCGGCACGGTCGATGCGGTGGGGTCCGGCGTCGAGGGGTTCGCCGTCGGCGACCGCGTCGTCGCCTCGACGCTCTATGGCGGGTTTGCCGAGCAGTGCCTGGCCGAGGCCGCCAAGACGATCAAGCTGCCGCCCGAGTTCGACCCGAAGATCGCCGCCGCCATCGTCATCGCCTATGGCACGACCTGGCACGGCCTCTTCGACCGCGGCCAGATGACGGCCGAGGACTGCGTTCTGGTGCTGGGCGCCGCCGGCGGCGTCGGCCTCGCCGCGGTCGAGATCGCCCATGCCGCCGGCGCGACGGTGATCGCCGCCGCCTCGTCGCCCGAAAAGCTCGAGGTCTGCCGCCAGCACGGCGCGGACCACCTGATCGACTATGCCAAGGACGATCTGCGCGCGCGCCTGAAGGAGGTCTGCCCGGAGGGGCCGACGATCGTCTACGACCCCGTCGGCGGCGAGCTGACCGAAAAGGCGTTCCGCTCGATCGCGCCGCGCGGCCGGCACCTGATCATCGGCTTTGCCAGCGGCGAGATCCCGCGCATCCCGATGAACCTGCCGCTGCTGAAATTCGCGTCGCTGGTCGGCGTCTTCTGGGGCGACTACACGCGGCGCGAGCCCGAGAACAACCTGCGCGACCTGCGCACGCTGATGGACTGGATCCGCGAGGGCCGGATCAAGCCGGTCATTTCCGGCCAGCTATCCGCTCGCCGAGGGTGGCGCCGCGATCCGCCACATCGCCGAGCGCCGCGCCATCGGCAAGCTCGATCGTCGAGCCGCAGACGCTGAGCCGCAACGCTGAGCGGCGCGCCCCGCACCATAGGCCGGCGTTGCGACCTGCCCGCCGGGCGGGTCGCACGCCCAACCGCAGAGGACCCGATGCTCGACGACACCTCCGATCCCGCCGAGCTTGGCTTCGACGCCGACCGGCTCGCGCCGCCTCCGCCCCTGGATGCAGCGCCATGTCGATGCCGGGCGACTGCCCGGCGCGCAGGTCCTCGTCGCCCGTCGCGGCCGCGTCGTCCTGCACGAATGGACGGGGCTGAATGGATGTCGAGGGCGGCCGGCCCTGGGCGCGCGACACGCTGGCCCGCATCTATTCGATGACCAAGCCCGCAACCTCGGTGGCGCTGCTGATGCTCTACGAGGACGGGCTCTGCCGGCTGGACGACCCGGTCGACCTCTACGTTGCCGGAGTTCGCCGGGATCGCGCGGGTGCTGCGCGCCGATGCCCGGAGCGCATCGACGACGCGGACGCCGGCGACGCGTCCGGCTGACGCTGCACCATCTGCTGACGCACACCTCCGGCATGACCTACGGCTTCAACGCGGGCGTGCTCGCCGCGGCGATGCGCGAGCGCGCGCATCGAGTTCGGCGCGCCAGGCGGCGTGCTGGCCGACACGGTCCGGCGGCTGGCCGAGCTGCCGCTCGGCTTCGAGCCGGGCAGCCGCTGGAATTATGGCGTCTCGACCGACGTGCTGGGCCGCGTCGTCGAGGTGGTCTCGGGCCAGCCGCTCGACCGGTTCCTCGCCGAGCGGATCTTCGCGCCGCTCGGGATGCACGACACTTTCTTCTCCGTGCCGGCCGACCGGGCCGAGCGGCTTGCCAGCTGCTACAGCCGGACCGAGAGCGACGGCATGGCGCTGGCCGATCCCGGGCGCGGCAGCCGGTTCCTCGACGTCCGCCAGTTCTCCGGCGGCGGCGGGCTCGTCTCGACGGCCGAGGACTATCTCCGCTTCGCCGAGATGCTGCGCGGCGGGGGCGCGCTTGCGGGCGCCGGCGTGCGCCTGCTGGCGCCGAAGACGGTCGAGGTGATGACCTCGAACGCGCTGCCGGGCGACATCGCCTCGATGGGCCAGCCGGTCTTCTCCGAGGTGCCCTTCGACGGCATCGGCTTCGGCCTCGGCGTGCCGTGACACTCGACCCGGCCCGCGCCAAGACGCTCGGCAGCCGCGGCGACTTCGGCTGGGGCGGCATGGCGTCGACGGTCTTCTGGGTCGACCCGGCGATCGAGCTCTCGACCGTGTTCCTGACCCAGCTGGTCCCGTCCTCGTCCTATCCGCTGCGCAAGGAGCTGCGCGCGCTGGTCTATTCGTCCTTGCTGGGCCTGTAGGCCAGGCAGGGCCGCGCCCGGCGAGGCTGACGGCGCTCAGGGGACGGTGACCGGCGGCGTTAACCATATCCCAATGATTCGGACGGACTTTCGACACCGTTGCCGTTGCGCACCGCCGCGGCGGCCACCGTTGCCGAAGGGTTGCTTCGCTGTCATAAAAACAACAATTCTCCGAAGGGAGTGCACACGTTTAGCGGGTTCTCACTCCCAGGATTTCAACCCGTGGGAGAGCAAAGTCGTTAATATTGAACTTTTTGAAAGAATTCTTTTCAACTGGCTAGGACCTGATACCTCACGGTCCACGTGCACCGCAGTGGTGCGCTAGAGGTAATGAGGTCATTTTAATGCACGTCTCTCGCATGACAGTGCTGGCAGTTGCGTTCAGCACGCTCGCGTTCACCGCGCAGGCAGTTTCGGTCACCTGATCGACTCATCGCCACAGGGAATTGGTAACGATGCCGATCAGTATGCGGCCGGCTACGCTGGCAACACGCCTACGGGCGCTTCGTTCGACACGAATCCACTGGTCACCCCGCCGCCGGCCAACGATATCGACGCTTACCAGTCGCCGTTCAACAACACGCCCCTCGGGAGGCTGGGAACGACAACAGATTTTTCTCTGTGTTCGTTGGCGGCCTTGGCGGTGGCACCACCTCGCCGCTGACGCTGACCTTCGGCAGCCCGGTCGACAACTTCAGCATCCTGTGGGGCTCGATCGACTCGTACAATACGATCGAGTTCTTCAATGGCGCCGCGTCGCTGGCGGCCTTCACCGGCACCGACATCATCAACGAGTTCGCGCTCGGCGGCACGCCGATCAACTATGAGCAGGTGGCTCTGCTGAACTTCGGCAACTTCGGCACTGACGGTCTGACCAGCGTCAAGTTCACCTCGGGGCAGGCCGCGTTCGAGTTCGCGCTCGCGCCGCGTGCCGCTGCCGGCCTCTGCGCTCCTGCTGTTCGGCGCGCTCGGCGGCCTCGGCGTCATCTCGCGCCAGCGCAAGACCGCGACAGCCTGACGATCGCCCGATGGCGAGCCGGTCGCTGCCCGCGGCAGCGACCGGTGTTGCGTCTGATACTCTCACCTCAATCTGCGTTAGGAGTGCATCATGAACCTGAAATCGTTAGTTGCTGCGGCAGCCATCGCCGCCCTCCCCGCCGCCCTGCCCTTCGCCTCGCAGGCGGCGATGATCAACGGCCAGTTGGACATCGGTGGCACGGTCAACGTGGCATCGTCCACCTTCCTGCCCGGCGGCAATCTGGACTTTGAAGGCGATGCGTTCGTCGTCATCGCGACCGGCGATTTCGACACGTACATCAACAAGTTCGACGCGGTCACGGTGAGTGATCTGACTTTCACCACGCCGGTCGACGTCTACTCGGTCGGTGGGTTCACCTTCACCGCCACGCAGTTCTTCAACTACGACGACAATCCGCTGCCTGACAACAAGCGCGGCTTCTCGGCCAGGGGCATCCTCACCGGAACGGCTTCGAAGCCACGCCCGGCCTGCTGACCTTCAGCACGCAGAGGAACACTCTGGACCAGGTCATGGCTTCGTTCTCGTCGACCACGACTCCGCAGCCGGTTCCGCTGCCGGCGTCGCTGCTGATGCTTTTCGGAGCGCTCGGCGGCCTCGGGTTCGTGTCCCGCCGTCGCTCGGTGGCAGCCTGACCCGAAGGGGCTGGAGCTGAAACAGGATCCGCGGCAGCCATGCCGCGGATCTTCACGTCCCCGACCGTGCCTGCCGGCACGGTCGGACACGCTCAGCCGCGACCGACGAACGGCATCTTCGTCGCCATGATGGTCATGAACTGGACATTGGTCTCGAGCGGCAGCTCGGCCATCACAGCACGGCCTCGCGCGACATGCTCGACATCCATGCGCGGCTCGACCGCCGATCGAGCCGTCTGCCTGCGGCACGCCCTGCGTCATGCGCTCGGTCATCGGCGTCTCCGCATTGCCGATGTCGATCTGGCCGCAGGCGATGTCGAAGGGCCGGCCGTCGAGCGAGATGCGTCCGCGTCAGCCCGGTGATCGGCGTGCTTGGTCGCGGTGTAGGGCGCGCTGCCCGGCCGCGGGACATGCGCCGAGATCGAGCCGTTGTTGATGATCCGCCCGCCCTGCGGCCGCTGCGCGCGCATCTGGCGGAATGCTGCGCGGGCGCAATAGAACGCGCCGTTCAGGTTGACGTCGACGACGCGGCGCCAATCCTCGACGGCCATCTCGTCGATGGTCTTCGCGGGCGTTCCGGCGCCGGCATTGTTGAACAGCGCATCCAGCCGATCGAACCGTGCGGCGGCTTGCGCGAACGCGCTTTCGACCGCGTCGGGATCGCCGATATCCGTCGGCAGGGCCAGTGCCTGTGGCGCGCGGCCGGCCAGCGCGGCCGTCTCCTCCAGCGCGTCGCGGCGTCGCCCGACCAGCGCCACGCCCCAACCCGCGTCAAGGAACGCAAGCGCCGTCGCGCGGCCGATGCCGGTGCCGGCGCCCGTGACCAGGATAGACTTCATTGCTCCCCTCCCGTGACGGCTGCGTCACGTCATTGACAAGCCAAGGCCCGTCGGACCGGCAACCGCCCGCCCGCGGACCGAGCCCGGCTCGACGCCGGCCGCAAACCGGGCCCCGAACTCAGGTCCTGGGCCGGTCGAGCGCGGCGCCAGCCGCGATCATCGCCTCGATCTCGTCCTGCGAATAGCCGATCTCGGCCAGCACGGCGCGGGTCTCCTCGCCGAACCTCGGTGGCTTCTTCCGGGCGGTCGGGCCGGCCGGCGTCCGGCTCATCTTGATCGGGTTGCCCGTGGTGCGGAAGCCGTCGATCTCGACCGTCATCTTGCCGGTGCAGCGTGTGCGGCGCGCCACGACCTCGTGCGTCTCGAGCACGGCGCCGGCCGGCGCGCCCGCCGCCATCAGCGTCCTCGCCAGCTCCTCGCCGTCCCAGCTGGCCATCAGCGGCTCGAACAGCGAGCGCAGCGCCGCCTGGTTGCTTCAGCCTGGCGCCATTGTCCTTGAAGCGCGGGTCCTCGACGGCTTCCGGCACGCCCAGCACCTCGCAGATCCGGCGGAACTGGCCCTGGTTGCCGCCCGCGATGAAGACGTCGCAGGTCCGGTCGGGTAGACGTCATAGGGCGAAGGTTCGGAGTGGTTGTTGCCGGTGAGCACCGGATGCCGGCCGCTGAGGAAGTAATTCGCGTAATGCGGGAACAGCACGGAGATGGCCGTGTCGTAGAGCGTCACGTCGATGATACTGGCCCTTGCCCGATTTCTCGCGCTCGTAGAGCGCCATGGCGATGCCGAAGCCCGGCGGCCATGCCGGTGCCGATGTCGACGATCGGGATGCCGAGCCGCGTCGGCTCGCCGCCGGCGACGCCGTTGACGCTCATCAGCCCGGCCTGCGCCTGGATGACGGCGTCATAGCCCGGCAGGCCGCCGAGCGGGCCGTCGGCGCCGAAGCCCGAGATGCGGCAGTGGATCAGCCGCGGGAAACCTGCGCGCCGAGCGCGTCGTAGCCGAGGCCCCATTTCTCCATGCCGCCGGGCTTGAAGTTCTCGATCAGCACGTCGGCGGTCTCGAGCAGCCGCAACAGCACCTCGCGCCCCTTCTCCTGGCCGAGGTCCAGCGCCATGCCGCGCTTGTTGCGGTTGATGCCGAGGAAATAGCTGGCGGCGCCGACCTCTTCGTCGAAGGGCGGGCCCCAATGGCGGACATCGTCGCCGTGCGGCGGCTCGATCTTGATGACCTCGGCGCCATGATCGCCGAGCCATTGCGTGCAGAAGGGCCCGCCGAGAACCCTGGTCAGGTCGATCACCCTAACGCCGTCGAGCGCGCCCATCTCTGCCTCCGTCGAATGAATGCTTCCGCTACGCCGCCAGGCCCCAGACGCGGCCGGCGAACTCGGGATAGAAGGTCATCAGCTTGGGCGCAATCTCGGCCCTGATGCGGGCGAGCCGCGTCTTTGAAGGCGCGGGGGTCTCGGTGACCTCGCCGATGTCGAAGGCAAAGCCGGTGGCCGCGCCGATCGTCTCGATCGTCTCGCCGGGATGGACGGTGACCAGCCGAAAGCGCGCCGTGGCCCGATCGAAGTCGAAGACGGCGCGCCCGGTCACCAGCGCCCGCGGGCCGCCCGGGCGGTGCACGCCGGGCGGGCTTATGCCCGGGGCGGAGACGAAGTCGACCCGCTCGACCAGCGTGCGTGGCGAATGCTCCTCGCGAAAGAGGATCACCTTCGGCACGACATAGTACATGAGCGCCGAGCCGAACGAGCCTGGGAAGCGCTTTGCCACGCGCGGGTACTCGCCGGTGCCCACGAGATTGATGTTCGCCTGCCCGTCGATCTGCACGCCGCCGAGAAAGAAGGAGTCGATGGCGCCGCGCCCGGCCAAGTCGAACAGCTCGCGCGAGCCCTCGGTGAACGGGTTGTCGCGGCGCGAGTGCAGGATCGAGACCTGCATGCGCCCGCCATGCCCGGCCTTCTCGGCCTTGGCCAGCAGCGCCGCCGCGCCAGGGATGGGCGATGCCGCGCCGATGGCGACGTGCCGGTCCCCGGCAAGCATGTCGGCGAGGACCGAGATCAGCAGCTCCTCGCGAGAGGCAGGTCCGGTCATGCGGCTGGTCGGGTGGCGCGGCGCAGGCCTGCGAGGTAATCGGCAAATCCCGCCTCGGTGCGGGCCATCTGCGCATAGCGGCGCAGCTCCGCGCCGTCGGGCGGGTAGACGTCCGTCAGCCCCACCGGCCAGGCGCCGTTCTCGGCAACCGCGAGCGCGGTGACGTAAAAGGCGGGCAGGGCGCCGGCCGCCGTCGCCTCGCTCTCGAAAAGGTCGGTGTCGACGATCTTCTCCACCGTCACGAAGACCTCGCGCGAGGCATGCACCAGCGTCGCCAGCTCGCGCCGCCGCCCGATGAAGACGTTGCCGCGTCTGTCGGCGAAGGGGGCGTGGAAGACCGTGACGTCGAGCGGCGTCGCGGGCAGCAGCACGATCTCGTCCGGCGCGTCCGAGAACGGGTTCTGCATCGTCCGCCAGTCCGGCCGGAACCGGGCGATGTCCGATCCGATCAGGCCGCGCATCGGCATGAAGGGCACGCCCTTCTCGACCGCCTGCAACTGCGTGTGCAGCGCCGGGCAGGTCGAGTCGCGCATGGCGATGGCGCCGCCCTCGACGGCCCGGCCGAAGCAGGGCGCGAGCCCGTATTCGCCGAGCGTGACGGCCGCGGCCTCGACCTCGGCCACGCAGCCAGCGCCGATCAGCATGTCGCCCTGGATCGTCGTCTGCGGCAGGCAGTAGAGGCGCAACCCGCGCGCGCCCCGCGCAATCAACGCGCGAGTGACCGCCATCGGCGCGCCAGAATAATCCGCCGGGATGCCAAGCAGCGCCCCGTCCGGTACGGCGCTTGCAACGTCTTCAACACTGATGTGATCGACGTCCGACATCGGCGCCCTCGCTTTGCGAACCATTGTTGGGCTACGGATGGCCGCTATTAACAGCTCGCGGCCGACCGGGCAAACCGCCACGTCGGGACGGGAACGGGGATCATATGCGCGATACCGAGGCGCTCGGCGCCGGCGATCCGGGGGCACTCGACGCGCTCTGGGCAGGGCCGACCGAGGCGGGCGCGCTGACTGCGCTTGCCGAGGCGTATCGCCGCTGGGGCTGGCGGGCGGCGCGGCTCGACCCTCTCGGGCTGGTCGCGCCGGACGAGGTGCCGGAGCTCGACCCGAGCGCCTACGGGCTGACGCCTGCGGACGCGGCGCCGCTGGTGCGCGCCTATTGCGGGACGATCGGCTGGGAGTTCGGCCATGTGCAGGACGGGAGCCGCCGGGCCTGGCTGGCGCGCCAGGCGGAGGGCCAGCGGCACCTCGGCGACACCGAGCGGCGCGAGGCGCTCGACCTCATCGCCCGGGGCGAGCACTTCGAGGGCGCGCTCGACCGCCGGCTGCCGGGCGCCAAGACTTTCGGGCTGTCCGGCGCCGAGGGCTTCCTGGTGCTGCTGCACCGGGTCATCGCCCGCGCCGTGGCGGCCGGCGCACGCCACGTCGTCATCGGCGGCATGCATCGCGGGCGCATGACGCAGATGGCGCTGGTCTTCGGCAAGCCGATGGCCGCGGTCATCGCCGAAGCGCAAGGCATGCCGGCAGTGCCGGAGGGGATGGGCTCGTCCGATTCGCCTTATCACCTGGGCTTCGACGGCACGGTCGATATCGACGGCCGCACGGTCGGCATCTGGGTCGCGCCGCATCCCTCGCATCTGTCCATCGTCGCGCCGGTTGCGATGGGCCGGGCGCGGGCGATCCGCGAGCGCAATTCCGCACCGCTGCCGCTGGCGCTGCACACGGATGCCGCCTTCGCGGGGCAGGGGGTGAACGCCGAGACGCTGCAGCTGTCGGGGCTCGCCCCCTATACGGTCGGCGGCACGATCCACCTGATCCTGAACAACCAGCTGGGCTTCACGACCGGTGCCGGCGAGGCGCGCACGGCGCGCAGCTGCGCCGATGTCGCCAAGCTGATCGAGGCGCCCATCCTGCACGTCAACGGCGACGACCCCGACGCCGTGATGCGCGTGGCCGAGGCGGCCGTGGCCTACCGCGCGGCCTTTGGCGCGGATATCGTCGTCGACCTGATCGCCTGCCGGCGCAAGGGCCACAACGAGATCGACCAGCCGCGCTTCACCCAGCCGGAAATGTACCGCGCCGTCGACGCCCTGCCGCCGCTCTCCGCGCGCTATGCCGAGCGGATCGGCGCCGTCCCGGAGCTCGACGGCTTTCGCGCCGCGGTCGACGCGGCCTTCGAGGCGGCGAAGTCGTGGCGGCCGAACCTGCGCCGGACGGCGCAGGGCCTGGCGCCAGATGCCGAAGCGCGGATGCTCGGTCCCGTCGCCACGGGCGTGCCAGAGGCGCGGCTTCGCGCGCTGGGAGCGCGGCTGACCGCGCTGCCGGAGGGCATCACGCCGCATTCGCGTGTCGTCGATTTCCTCGACCGGCGCCGCGCCGCGATCGAGTCGGGCGCGGCGATCGACTGGGCGACGGCCGAGGCGCTGGCGCTGGCATCGCTGCTCGACGAGGGCGTCCCAGTGCGCCTCTCCGGCCAGGATTCGGTCCGTGGCGCCTTCACCCAGCGCCATCTCGACCTGCACTGCCAGGAAACGGGGGCGCGCCACGGGCTGCTCGACGGCTTCGGCGCGGCCGAGGTCTTCAACACGCCGCTGACCGAGAACGCCGTGCTAGGCTTCGAGTACGGCTACAGCGTCGGCGAGCCGGACGGGCTGACGGTCTGGGAGGCGCAATTCGGCGATTTTCTCAATGTTTGCCAGCCGGTCTTCGACCAGTTCATCATCTGCGGCGAGGACCGCTGGCACTTCACCTCGACCCTGACGATGCTGTTGCCGCACGGGCTGGACGGCGGCGGACCCGATCACGCGACCGCGCATCCGGAGCGCTTGCTGGCGGCCTGCGCCAACGGCAATCTGCAGGTCGTGAACCTCTCGACGCCTGCGAACTATTTCCACGCGCTGCGCCGGCAGGTGCTGTCGCCGCTGCCGAAACCCCTTGTGGTGCTCGCGCCCAAGGCGCTTTTGCGTGACAAGGGCTGCGTCTCGCCATTGGCGGATTTGGCCTCCGGCTTTCGCAGCGTGATCGGCGAGCGGCGTTCGGCCCGGCGGGTCGTGATGGCGACGGGCAAGCTTGCCGTGCTGCTCGAGCGGGCCCGCAGGGAGGGCGGGCACTCCGACGTGGCGCTCCTCCGGCTCGAGCAACTCTACCCCCTGGACGCCGGCGCGCTGAAGCAGGCGCTCGCGCCCTATCGCGACGCCGAGCTGGTCTGGGCGCAGGAGGAACCGGAGAACATGGGCTGTTTCGGCTGGCTCGACCGGCGGCTCGAGGCGATCGCCGGGCGGCGCTGGCGGCTGGTGACGCGCCCGGCCTCGCCGTCGGCGTCGTCCGGCCCAAGGCAGTGGGACGAGGCGCATCTCAAGGCGGTGATCGACACCGCATTGGAGGGCTAGGATGGTCGGGGACGAGATCGTCGCGCGTCTCGGCGCGCTCTACACGTCTACATTGTCGAACGCGCTGGAGGACATTGGGCAGGACGGCGTCATCCCGGGGCTGCCGCCGGTCGCGCCCGGCATGCGTCTCGCCGGGCGGGCGATGTGCGTGCTGCAGATCACCGGCGAGGCCGGGGCCTTCCCCGGCTCGGACTTCAAGGTCGGCGCGATGATCGACGCGGCGGCGCCGGGCGACGTCGTCGTCGTCGCCAACAGCGGGCACTGCGTCTCGTCCTGGGGCGGGACGGCGTCGCTCGCCGCCAAGGTCAAGGGGATCGGCGGCCTGGTCGTCGACGGCGGTGTCCGCGATCGCGAGGAGATGATCGAGCTCGGCTTTCCGGTCTTCGCCAGGCACATGGTGCCCCGGACGGGACGCAGCCGCATCCGCGTCGTCGAGATCGGCGGCACGGTCGCGATCTCCGGCCAGAGGGTCGTCACCGGCGACGTGATCGTCGCTGACGGCACGGGCATCGTCTGCATTCCGCAGGACCAGGCCGAGCAGGTTCTGGAGATTGCGCAATCGCTGGCGGCCGACGACGCCCAGGCCGTGCGCGAGATCGAGCAGGGGCTGAGCTTTTCCGAGGCGATGGCCAAGTTCAGGAAGATCTGAGTGGAGTCGATCCACTTCTCGCAGGAGCATGCTGCCTTCCGCGACCAGCTCCGGCGCTTCGTGACCGAGGAGGTGCGCCCGAACGCCGACGCCTGGGAGGAGGCCGGCGAGATCCCGCGGGCGGTGTTCCGCCGCATGGGCGAGCTCGGTTTCCTGGGCGTCCGCTACGGCGAGGAGTACGGCGGCGCCGGCATGGACACCTTTGGCTCGGTGGTCCTGGGCGAGGAGCTGGGGCGCGCCGGCCTTTCCGGCTTCGCCGTGGCGACCCTTGTGCACACCGACATGGCCTCGCCGCATCTGGCACGCTATGGCACGCCCGAGCAGAAGGCGCGGCTTATGCCGGGGATCGTCGCCGGCGAGACGGTCACGGCCATCGGCGTGACCGAGCCGGGCGCCGGCTCGGACGTCGCGTCGCTGCGCACCCGCGCCGAGCGGCGCGGCAATGGCTGGCTGCTGAACGGCGCCAAGATGTTCATCACCAATGGCGTGCTGGCCGATCTCTACTTCATCGCCGCGCGCACCGATCCGGCCGCGAAGCCCTCGCGCGGGCTCTCGATCTTCATCGTCGAGAAGGGCACGCCCGGGTTCACCGTCGCCGCCAAGCTCGACAAGATGGGCTGGCGCTGCTCGGACACGGCCGAGCTCGCCCTCGATGATGTCGAGCTGACCGCCGACGCGCTGCTCGGCGCCGAGGGGCGCGGTTTCTACCAGATCATGGACAACTTTCAGAACGAGCGCCTGGTCGCCGCGGCCATGATGACGGGCGAGGCCGAGCGGGCGATCGAGATCACGCTGGACCATGTGCGCCAGCGCCAAGCCTTTGGCGGCACGCTGTGGGACAAGCAGGTCGTGCGCCACAAGCTGGCGGACTGCGCCATGCGCGCCGAGGCGCTGAAGCGGATGACGCACCATGTGGCATGGGCGGACGCGCAAGGCCGGGATTGCGTGCGCGAAGTCTCGATGCTCAAGGCGTTTGCCGCCGAGGTGGTGCAGAAGGTCGTCTGGGAGTGCCAGCAGCTGCACGGCGGCAGCGGCTATATGCGCGGCATGGAGATCGAGCGCCTCTACCGCGACGTCCGCGTCCACGCCATCGGCGGCGGGGCGACCGAGGTGATGCTCGACGAGGTCGCCAAGCGGCTCTGAGCCTGGCGAGACGGCGTCCGTGACATCGCCGACAATGTTGCACAGCACCTAGAATCAGTCGCTTAGCCGGCTCTTTTGCCGCTCTACCTTGAACTGAATGCGACAAAGTGTCCTGCGACGAGATTCGCGGTTGGTGTTGCCGTCAACAGGATGGCAATAAAGCCGAGCACAAAAAGTCGACCGAGCAATCGACGAGGGACACCCAGTGGCAACTCTGAAGATCGTGGCAGTCACTGCCGCGCTGATGGCCATCAATGTTATCGCCGCGCCGCACGCTTCATCGCAGCAATCCTTTTCGGTGGTCAAGGAGGTGGTCGGCCAGGCCTCGTGGTACGGTGCGAAATTCCAGGGGAAACTGACGGCAAGCGGCGAGCCGTTCGATATGACCGAGCTGACGGCTGCGCACCCCACGCTGCCCTTCGGGACGCATGTCAGGGTCATAAACCCCGGTAATGGCAGGTCGGTCGTCGTCCGCATCAACGATCGGGGCCCATACGCCGGTCAGCGCATCATCGATCTCTCCCGCAAGGCGGCCGAGCTCATCGGCATCAAGGCGAAGGGTGTCGGCCGCGTCCGCATCGAGGTGCTCAAGAGCACCTGACGCTGGTTTGCCGCTCAGGCGGCGAGCGACCACTGCCCGAGCAACCGGCGCGAGAGCGCCTTCGGCTTCTCGACAAACAGTCTCGGCGCCTTTTGCAGCGCGTCGGCGCGCAGCGCGCGCGAGCGTTCGCGCGCCAGTGCCTCGACGGCGCCGCGCGTCTCGGCCGGCAGATCGCCGGCCGCGCGGCGCAGCGTGTCCACCGCCACGGTCAGGTCGTGATCGGTGCCAAGGGCGTCGCCCAGCTCGTCGAACGCCGCGGCACGGGCCTTCATGGCGTCCGGCCAGGCACGGCGCAGCAGCCGGCAATGATACCAATGGTACTTCACGCGCTTGCGCCACTCGTGCATCAGGCCGGGGTCGTCCGAGCGCCGAGCCTCCTGCCAGCCGCCGCGGGCGCGCGCATAGCTGCGCCTCAGCCCGCCTTCGAGCGCCGCCTCGGGATCGCCGATCTCCCAGCCCGCGGCACGTTTGCGGGCCTGCCCCAATGCCGACAGGGCGCCGTCGACGCGATCGGCGAGGGTGTTCTCGCCTTGCATCGCCTCGCGCCGCCGCGAGGCCCAGTCCCGTACGGGGCGAAGCACCTTGGTGGCCGCGCCGGTCTCGGCATGCTCCTCCAGCATGTCGATCGTCTCTAGCAGCACCTGGGCGTCGCGCGGCCCGGACAGCGGCCGCGCGAGGTCGCGGAAGGCGGCGTTCTCGCTGGCATAGCTGTCGCCCATGCCGGGGCGCACCAGGCGCAGCAGGGCGCGCACCTTCTTGCAGCGCTTGCGCGCGTCATGGACCGCCTCCTCCATATCGGCCTCGGCCCCCTCGAGCGAGTCGATCGCGGCCTCGATCTGGTCGCGGGCGACGTCGCGGACGGTGTCGATCAGCGGCATCGCCGGATCGAGAGTGTATGACACGGGCAGCCCTCCTCGCTCTCCTAACGGTAAGGACAGGGCCGGAGTTCACCGGCGCGGGTCGTCCGGAAGCGTCTGCGGGCGCGCCTCGCGGACCATGTGGTCCAGCACCGCGTTGACGAAGTTGCTGACCTTGCCGGCACCGAAGAAGGCCTGCGCCACGTCCAGGTACTCGCCGATGACGACGCGCGGCGGTATGTCCGGCCGGCCGGTAATCTCGGCGCCCGCGGCCCGGAACAGCGCCCGCAGGATCGAGTTCGATGCGCCCGAGCGGCCAGCCGCGGACGAGCGCCCGGTCGGTCAGCTGGTCGATGGCCGCCTGATTCTCGACCGCGCCTTCGACGGTCGCGCGGAAATGTTTGGCATCGGCCGCGCGATACAGCACGCCCTCGATCTCGGCGCCCAGCCGATGCTCGTCGAACTCGCGGACGACGGCCCGCCAGTCCGCCCCCGTCATCTCCATCTGGTAAAGCGCCTGCACGGCGGCGAGCCGCGCGGCCGAGCGGGCGAGCCGCCGGTCGAGATGCTTGCCGCCGGATTTCGTGGCTTCGGGCATCAGGCCGTCCGCGTCGGGCCGGTCGAGCCGGCCAGGAGGAACTCGGCATCGTCCGGCGCCCGCCGTGGGCCGCCGCCGGAGCCCGGCGCCTGGAAGCGGCGGGCGAGCCCGATCAGGTGCAGCGCCGCTGCCGCCGCGCCGCCGCCCTTGTCCTGGCCGCCAGCCTCTGCGCCCGCGCCACGGGCGTGCGCCTGCTCCATCGTCTCGCAGGTCAGGATCCCGTTGCCGATGCACAGCCCGTCCAGCCCCAGATGCATCAGCCCGCGCGAGCTGTCGGTGCTGACGATCTCATAATGCGTGGTCTCGCCCCGGATCACGCAGCCGAGCGCGACGAAGCCGTCATGGACCCGCGCGCGCGAGGCCAGCCGGATGGCCGTCGGGATTTCCAGCGCCCCGGGCACCTCGATCAGCTCGTGCCGGGCGCCGGCCCAGTCGAGCACGGCGCGCGCGCCGGCGATCAGATCGTCGGCGATCGCGCGGTAAAAGGGCGCCGCGACGATCAACAGTGTCGGCGCCGGGTCGAGACGGGGCAGCGCGAGCGTGCCTTCGGTGGCAGTCATCGGCCTCTCCGGTCCGGGATGGGGCGGGTGTCCAGGATCGTGATGTCGAAGCCCTCGATGCCCACCACTTTCGGCGTCGGCGAGTTCGTCAGCAGCACGAGCTCGTGGATGCCCAGATTGGCCAGGATCTGCGCGCCAACGCCGTATTGCCGCAGCTGCTTGGGCCCGGATCCCGCCCGCGCGCTCAGGCGCTCGGAGATGGCGTTGGGCGAGGCATCGCGCAGGATCACGACGGCGCCGCGGCCCTCCTCGGCGATCGCCAGCATGGCGTTCGGCACCTGCTGCCAGCGATCCTCGTTGAGGCAGAGCACGTCCTCGAGCGGGTCGAGCACATGCATGCGCACCAGCACGGGCCGGCCATCGGCAACGTCGCCCTTGGTCAGCGCATAGTGCTCCATCCGGCCCGGTTCGTCGCGGAACACGCGCAACTGCCACTCGCCACCGAACAGCGAGGTGATCGTCGCCTGCTCGACCTCGCGGATCAAATTGTCGTGCTTGCGGCGATAGGCGATCAGGTCCGAGATCGTGCCGATCTTGAGCGCATGGCGCTGCGCGATGGCCACGAGATCCGGCAGGCGCGCCATGCTGCCGTCCTCGTTCATGATCTCGCAGATCACGCCCGAGGGGTTCATGCCGGCCAGCCGCGCGATATCCACCGCCGCCTCGGTGTGCCCGGCGCGGACCAGCACGCCGCCCTCGCGGGCGCGCAGCGGAAAGACATGGCCCGGCGTCACGATGTCGGCGGGCCCGGAGTTCGGGTCGATGGCCACCGCGACCGTGCGCGCCCGGTCATGCGCCGAGATACCGGTCGTGACCCCGTCGCGCGCCTCGATCGAGACGGTGAAGGCGGTCTCGTGCCGCGACTGGTTGGTGCGCGCCATCAGCGGCAGGCCCAGCCGGTCGATCCGCTCGCCGGGCATGGCGAGGCAAATGAGGCCACGGCCATGCGTCGCCATGAAGTTGACCACGTTCGGCGTCGCCATCTGCGCCGGGATCACCAGGTCGCCCTCGTTCTCGCGGTCCTCGTGGTCGATCAGAATGAAAATGCGGCCGTTGCGCGCCTCGTCGATGATCTCGGCGACGGACGAGATGGCGTCTGTGTACTCGGTGTCGTGCATGGCCGGGCCCCGCTCTCGCCGCGCGAGATAACGCGCGCGGGCGCCGATTGCCAGAGGCGAAGGCTCGATCGGGGCCGCCGCTCCCCGGTTGCGTTGATCCAGATCATGTCGGCTGCGGCGTCGGGCGGGCAGAGTCGAGCGGCCGAGCAGACAGTCTCAGCAGACCGGGAGAACACGAATGCGCCTTCTCTTCGCCGCCGCGCTGGCCCTCGCGGCGCAGGCCGTCGGAGCCGCGGCCGAGAATTTGCCGGGAGATCCGGCGGCAGGGCTGGAGTACGCCCGCGCGATCTGCGCCGACTGCCATGATGTCGAGCGCGAATGGGAGGATCTCGCCGCGTTCTACGGGCCGCCCTTCGTCGACATCGCGGCCCTGCCGTCGACGACCGAGATGAGCCTGAAGGTGTTTCTCCGCTCGCCGCACGAGAACATGCCGAACCTGATCCTCTCGGACCAGGACCGCGACAACGTGATCTCCTATATCCTCAGCCTCAAGCCGGAGTGAGCGGCTGCCGCAGGTGCCGCCCATAGCGGACGCCGTCGATGCCGAAGATGTGGATCGGCCCCTCGAGGGCAAAGCCGCAGCGGCGCATGACGGCGATCGACGCGGTGTTTTTCGGCATGGCAAGCGCGACGAGGTAATCGAGCCCCAGCCGGTCGCGGGCGAAGTCCGCCGCGGCGCGGCCGCCTTCGGTGGCGAAGCCCTTGCCCCAGGCGGGCCGCTCAAACAGGTAGGCAAGCTCGGTCTCGCCGATCTCGGGCAGATAGCGCAGTCCCAGATGGCCGATCAGCCGGCCTCCGTGTTCCACCGCCCAGGGCGCGTAGCCGCCATCCTCCCAGGCGCCGGCGCCCCAGGCCTCGATCGTCCGGCGCGCGCGCTCCGGCGCCTCGGCGGCCATGGCGGTGCCGCCCGGCAGGTAGCGCACCGTCTCGGGATCGGCGCGGATCGCGGTGTAGGCGGGCAGGTCGTCGGCCCGGAACGGCCGAAACAGCAGCCGCGCCGTTCTCATCGTTGCGCGGAGTTCGGTCATCCCGTCTCGGCGAGCCTCGCGACATAGCGCGCAAGGGTGTCCACCTCGAGGTTGACGCGGCTGCCTTCGCTGGCACCGGACAGGCTCGTCACCTCCCAGGTGTGTGGGATTATGTTGACGCCGAACCTCGTCGCGCCATCCGCGTCGGCCACCTCGTTGACCGTCAGCGAGATGCCGTCGAGGGCGACCGAGCCCTTGGGCGCGATGAACCTGCCCAGGCCGGCAGGGGCCGCGATGGTGATGCGCCGCGACCCGCCCTCGGGCCGGATGGCGACGATCTCGCCCGTGCCGTCGATGTGCCCCGAGACGATGTGCCCGCCGAGCTCGTCGCCGACCCGCAGCGACGGCTCGAGATTGACCAGCGTGCCTTCACGCCACTCGCCGAGCGTCGTCTTCGACCGCGTCTCGTTCGAGGCATCGACCTCGAACCAGCTGCTGCCGCCCTCGTGGCCGCGTGCGACGACGGTCAGGCAGACGCCCGAGCAGGCGATCGAGGCGCCGATCTCGATCGACTCCGCCGGGCGCGCGCAGCCGATGCGGATCTTGGTGTCGCCGGACCGGCTGATCCGCAGCACGCGGCCGACCTCGCGGATGATGCCTGTAAACATCGCTCGGCTCCTCTCGGGCTGTGCTTTGGTGTAGTCGCGGTGCCAGCCCCGGACAAGGCGGACAAGGCATCAGGGGCGTCAGGCTCCGCGCCAGCAGCTCAGCACGTCCTCGCCCACTCTCTCGACCTGGTCGAGATGGAACCCCGGCGCCTCCGCCAGCCGCTCGAGGCCGAAGCCGTGCACCGCGGCGATACCGTCGCCGCCAACCGCCTTGCCCGCGGTAAAAAGCGCGAGCTCGTCCACGAGCCGGGCGGCCAGCAAGCTCGCCGCGAGCCGCCCGCCGCCCTCGCACAGCAGCCGCGTGATCCCGCGCTCGGCCAGCAGCGACATCACCGCGGGCATCGAGATGACGCCCCCGCTCGCCGCTGTCTCGATCGGCAGGGCGCCAAGGCCTTCCAACGCGTCGCGTCGCTCGGCGTCGACCTCAGCCCTGTGCAGGACCCAGAGCGGCTGGTCGCGCGCCGTCCGCGCAAGCCGCCCGGTCAGCGGCAGAGAGAGCCCGCCATCGGCCACGATGCGAACCGGCTGCGCGCGCGGCGAGGCCGAGCGCGCGCACGTCCAGCATCGGATCGTCGGCGCGCGCCGTGCCCGCGCCGACCAGCACCGCGTCGTGGGTCGCGCGCAGCAGTGCACGCGCCGGCGCGCCGCCGGCCCGGTGATCCAGCGGCTCTCGCCCGCCTGCCGTCGCGATGCGGCCGTCGAAGCGTCGCCGCGAGCTTCAGCAGCACATGCGGCCGGCCGCGCGCGATGCGCGACAGGAACCCGGCGTTGATCCGCGCCGCCTCCTCGCGCCAGCACGCCGGTGCGTACCTCGACGCCCGCCGCGCGCAGGCCTCCAATGCCGCGGCCGGAGACGCGCGGGTCGGGGTCGATCATCGGCCGCAGACGACGCGGCCGATGCCGGCCTCGATCAGCGCCCCGGCGCAGGGCGGCGTCCGGCCGTGATGCGCGCAAGGCTCGAGCGTGACATAGGCGGTGGCGCCGCGCGCGCCGCGGCGCCTGCGCCTCGCGCCAGCGCGAGGGCATCGTCTCGGCATGCGGCCGCCCGCCCGGCGGGGTCCAGCCCGCGGCCGACGACGCGTCCATCCCTGACGATCACGCAGCCGACCGGCGGGGTTCGGCCAGGTTTGCCCCAGCGCCGCCGCCCAGCGCAGCGCATGGGCGATGTGGCGCCGCCGTCATTCGAGCGGCTCGGCCGCCAGCTCACTTTTCCGCCGTGGCGCGGGGCGCAGCTCGCTCGACGAACTCTGTCGAAATCGTCCGGCCGCCTGGAAATTCTTGTAGACGCTGGCGAAGCGGACATAGGCGACCGTGTCGATGCGGGCGAGCGCTTTCCATCACGATCTCGCCGATCTGCTTGCGAAGGAATGTCGGTCTCGCCCATGCTCTCCAGCCGGCGCACGATGCCCGAGATCATCTGCTCGATCCGCTCCGGCTCGACCGGGCGTTTCTGCAGCGCGATGCGGATCGAGCGTTCGAGCTTGTCGCGGTCGAAATCCTCGCGCCGGCCGATTGGTCTTGATGACGACCAGGTCGCGCAGCTGCACCCGCTCGTAGGTGGTGAATCGGCCGCCGCAGGCCGGGCAGAAGCGGCGCCGCCGGATCGATACATGGTCCTCGGCGGGGCGCGAATCCTTCACCTGCGTGTCCGATGTTTCCGCAAAACGGGCAGCGCATCCAGAGCCTCCGTCAATGCCGCGCGGCGCACCATAGCCGCAAGTCAAGCCGTTGTGTAGCCTTTCGCGCCATCCCGCTAGATGTACGCTGCCGGCCGGTGCCGTCGTCAACGCCCGTGACGAAGGGTTCGCATGCTTGCCGAGGCCTGCGTCCGGGATATCTGCACCAAAAACGAGTGGGATTAAGGACGGATGATGGCGCGTGCCGAGAGGAAGGACCCAAAGCTCTGGGAGAGGTGAAGGCCGAGGTGACCCGCGGCGACAAGGGCGGCGAGCCCGGCCAATGGTCGGCGCGCAAGGCGCAGATGGCCGTGCAGGCCTATAAGAAGCGCGGCGGTGGCTATTCCGAGAGGGGCGCGGCCAAGGACGAGACCAGCCTGCACGAATGGACCGAGGCCGACTGGGGCACGCGGTCCGGCCGGCAGAGCGGCAACTCGGGCGAG
This sequence comes from uncultured Alphaproteobacteria bacterium, assembly GCA_963822985.1. Lineage (GTDB taxonomy): Bacteria > Pseudomonadota > Alphaproteobacteria > Rhodobacterales > Rhodobacteraceae > Thermohalobaculum. The sequence goes on from CAWGJU010000016.1 coordinate 30,462, forward strand.
CGCTATTTGCCGAAGAAGGTTCGCATGCTGCTGACCGAGGACGAATATGCGCGGACGACGGCCAAGAAGCGCCGCGACAGCGGGGCCAAGGGCGAGCAGTTCTCGGATCAGCCGCGCGACATCCGCGAGAAGCTGTCGCGGATCAAGTCGGACGGGCCGACCAAGGCAATGCTCGACGCGCGGGCTGGCGAGCTCGGCATCGACGGGCGGTCGCGGATGTCGAAGGGCGAGCTCCTGAAGGCGATCGAGAAGGCGACGAATGGCGAGGGCAGGCTGAGGCAGTCTGGCAGGGGCGCCGGCTCTCGGCTGAGCGACATGAGCAAGGCCCAGCTCTACGAGAGGGCCAGGAACCAGGGCGTCGAGGGACGCTCGAAGATGAGCAAGGATGAGCTGGTGCGGGCCCTGCGGGTCTGAGGCGGCAAGGAGGCAGCGTGGACGAGGACGAGAAGAAGGCGACCCGCGACGACTTCCGCGACGCGGTCAACATGAGCCCCAAGGAGCTGGAGGACTGGCTGGGGACCGAGCAGAGCCAGGAGGTCGGCTGGACGCGCGAGGGCGAGTCCGAGGCGGTCGGTCACAAATCCGGCCGACACCTCGTCGAGATCAAGCGCAAGAACGTGGCGGAGCTGACCGAAGAGGACTACGCGCACATGCGCAAAGTCATCGGGTACGTGCACCGTCATGCCGCGCAGCGGCCTTCGGGCGATGTCAGCGATACCCGCTGGCGCTATAGCCTGATGAACTGGGGCCACGACCCGCTGAAGTGATCATGGGCGGGAGGCGCCTTCGGCGCGCGCTGCTTCGGCAGCGGCCCATCGCGAGCCTCCGTCTCGGTCAGAGATCCTGCGGGTGGCGATCCTCCGGTAGAGTCGATTCCGTCTCTCGCTGCTTGTCCGGGTCGGCCTGGAAGAGGCTGAGGGCCCCCGTCCGGCTCGAGGAAAGCGCGTTCCAACTCGCCGACGTTGCGGACCGATTGTTGCCTGAGCAGCATCATCAGCTCTCGGCGCGAGAGCCGCCGGGCGGTGAGTGCTGCATCGATGACGGTGCCGTTCTCTGATGACGAGGACGGGGTCGCTCTCGAGGATGTCTTCGGCACGCGTGCTCATGTCCGTCAGCGCGGACATCGCCTGCTCGAGCAGCATCACCACCGCCAGGACCAGGATGCCGTGCACCATGGGCAAATGCGGATAGAGCATCGGGTCCCCCGCCGCCGACCCGATGATGATGATGACGATGAATTCGAACGGCGTCACCTGGCCGACGGCGCGCTTTCCGACGAACCGGGCGAAGACCAGCGCAAAGCCGTACATCACAAGGGTGCGAAGGCGATCTCCGCCAGGAAGAGGAGATCGGTGTGCTCGCCGAGGAACATTCGATGCAGGTCGAACGGCTGAAACGGCTGGGTTGTCTCCATCGCGCTCTCCGGCTTTGCCGCGGGAGGCGACCGTACTCTGGAGGGCCGTCATGTCAAAGGAGTGCGTCGGCGCCAGTTTCGGCGCGAGTGTCGGCACCAATTCCGGCGCGCGTGCGGGCGCAAACCGCCATGCGATGCGACCGACCCGCGCATCACCTATAGGCGGGTTGGTTGGACTCCCCGCTGTCCTGACGCGAGGGGGCGCCTGCGTGCGCCCCCCGCCTGCCGCGCCGATCTCAGACGGCCGGGGCGCCGGTCATTCGGCGCAGCCGCTGCGCGGCGGCGGGATCGAGACGCAGAGCTCTGGCCAGACGGCGAAAATAGTCGCGCTCGGCCTCGGTGTCGATGTCGACCGCCATCAGCGCGGCGAGATAGATCTGCATCGCCACCTCGGGACGCGACACCTCGCGGCCGATGTCCTCGACGGCGACAGGCCTGGCGACCTCCTGCAGCGCGGCGCGGCGCTCCTCCTCGGTCACCTCGGTGTCGCCCATCTGACCGAGGATCTTCTCGAGCTCGGGTCCGGTGATACGGCCGTCAACCTGGGCAGCGCCGATCATGGCGCGCAGCATCAGGCGCTCCGTCCGGGGATCGGTCAGCGCCTCGACCTGCTCCGCCGTCGGCGGCAACGGGGCCTGGGCGGACTGCGTCGGCTGGCCGCCGGCCTCGCCCGGCGCGCCCGTCCCCGCGGCACCGCTCGACTGCGCCTGGTAGTCGCGCCAGGCGTTCAGGGCCAGCGTCCCCAGGATCGCCATTGCGCCGCCCTTGGCCGCGCCGCCGACCCCTCGGCCCAGCACCGCGCCGGCGATCGCGCCCAGCCCGCCGATCTTTCCGCCGCTCATTCCGCCCGCCTGGGGTTTGGTCAGGAAGTCGCGCGCCATGTCGGCAAAGCCGCCGCCGCCTCCGCCGCCCGTGCCGCCCGCTGTCCCTGTGCGGCCGCCGAGCAGCGAGCCCAGAAGCTCCTCGATGCCGCCGCTTCGGTCGGCAGTCTCGGCGCCGGTCCGCAGCCGCTGGTGCGACTGGCTGGCCATGCCCTGCCGCAGCAGACCGTCGATGATGCTTGCATAGCTCATTTTCCATTCCTCCCGTCTGTGACGCTCGCCCCGCACTGGGTCAGAAGGAACCACCATGACTTGCCGGCGCCTGCGGTGCGCGGGCGAAGGACGCCCGCGCATCGCAAGGATCAGTGGCGGTAGATCGGGAACCGCCCGCAGAGCTCGGCCACGCGCTCGGCGACCGCGGACTTGACCTCGCCGTTGCTCTCGCCGTTCTCGGCCAGCCCGTCGATCACCTCGACGATCATCTGGCCGACCTGGGCGAACTCCGCCGCGCCAAAGCCGCGCGTCGTGCCGGCCGGCGACCCGAGGCGGATCCCCGAGGTCACCATCGGCTTTTCCGGGTCGAAGGGGATGCCGTTCTTGTTGCAGGTGATCTTGGCCCGGCCCAGCGCCTTCTCGGCGGCGACCCCCGTCACGCCCTTCGGCCGCAGGTCGACCAACACCACATGCGTGTCGGTGCCGCCGGTGACGCAGGCGAGGCCGCCCTCGATCAGCGTCTCGGCCAGCACGCGGGCGTTCTCGACCACGGCCGCCGAATAGGCGCGGAACTCCGGCCGCAGCGCCTCGCCGAAGGCGACCGCCTTGGCGGCGATGACGTGCATCAGCGGCCCGCCCTGCAGGCCGGGGAAGACGGCCGAGTTGATCTTCTTGGCGATCGCCTCGTCATTGGTCAGCACCATGCCGCCGCGCGGCCCGCGCAGCGTCTTGTGCGTCGTGGTCGTGGCCACGTGGCAGTGGTCGAGCGGGTTCGGGTGGACGCCGCCGGCGACCAGCCCGGCGAAATGCGCCATGTCGACGTGGAAGACGGCGCCGACGCCGTCGGCGATCTGCCGGAAGCGCGCGAAGTCGATCTGGCGCGGGATGGCCGAGCCGCCGGCGATGATCAGCTTGGGCTTGTGCTCGTCGGCGAGCCGCGCCACCTGGTCATAGTCGATGCGGTTCGTCTCGCGCGTCACGCCGTACTGCACGGCGTTGAACCATTTGCCCGACTGGTTGACCTTGGCGCCATGCGTCAGGTGCCCGCCGCTGGCCAGCTCCATGCCCAGGATCGTGTCGCCCGGCTGCAGCAGCGCCTGGTTGACCGCCTGGTTCGCCTGGGCGCCCGAATGCGGCTGGACGTTGGCGAAGCCGCAGGCGAACAGCCTGCAGGCGCGGTCGATCGCCAGCTGCTCGGCGACGTCGACATATTGGCAGCCGCCGTAATAGCGCCTGCCGGGATAGCCCTCGGCGTATTTGTTGGTGAGCACCGATCCTTGCGCCTCGAGCACGGCGCGGCTGACGATGTTCTCGGACGCGATCAGCTCGATCTCGTCCTGCTGGCGGTGCAGCTCGTCGGCGACGGCGGCGGCGAGCTCGGGGTCGCGCTCGGCCAGTGTTTCGGTGAAGAATCCGCGATCGCGGGTTGCGGCATCCATAATGTTTCCTCCCTCCAGCTGGGGCGCCTGACGTTGCGGCACGCTCTAGCACGATTATAGGGCGCGGCCAGTAGCTCGCATCCCGTATGCGGCTGTTTGCCCTCGGCCGGCGGCATGACTATGATCGCCTGCGTTCGGGTCGGGGAAATCGATGCAGCAGATCTGTGTCCTGGGCAGTCAGACGCCCGACGCCCAGGCAGCGGTGCAGGACCTGCGTCGGCGCCATGGCCATGTCGCCCCCGACGAGGCCGAGGTGATCGTGGCGCTGGGCGGCGACGGCTTCATGCTCCAGACGCTGCACGCGGTGATGGACCTGAACGTTCCGGTCTATGGCATGAACCGGGGCAGCGTCGGCTTCCTGATGAACGACTATGTCGACGCCGAATCTGCCCGAGAAGCTGGAACACGCCCGCTCGGCCATCATCAACCCGCTGCGCATGGTCGCCACCGACGCCATGGAGCGCAAGCACGTTGCGCTGGCCATCAACGAGGTGGCGTTGTTCCGCCAGACGCACCAGGCCGCCAAGATCCGCGTCGTCGTCGACGACATGGTGATGCTGGACGAGCTGATCTGCGACGGCATCCTGGCGGCGACGCCGGCGGGGTCGACCGCCTATAACCTCAGCGCGCATGGGCCGATCCTGCCGATCCGCTCCAAGATGATGGCCCTGACGCCGATCTCGGCCTTCCGGCCGCGGCGCTGGCGGGGCGCGATCCTGATGCTCGAGAACCGGGTCGAGTTCCAGGTGCGCGAGCAGCAGAAGCGGCCGATCGCGGCGACCGCCGACCATTTCGAGGTGCGCGACGTCGCCCGCGTCGAGGTCGCCTCGGCGCCCGAGATCGAGCTGCGCCTGCTCTACGACCCCGGCCAGGGGCTGGAAGAGCGACTGCTGCGCGAGCAGTTCACCGTCTGAGGGCGTCCTGAGTTCAACCTGGACCCATCATCCTTGACGTCAGCGGGGCCGCGCGCGCACGTTCAGCGCGAAAAGGGAGGGCTGGATTGACCGTCAACGAGCAAATGCGCTGGTGGGGCGTCGGTTTGCTCCTCTTTATCTTGTTGCTCTGGCTGTTGTCGGACGCGCTGTTGCCGTTCGTGCTGGGCGCCGCCATCGCCTATCTGACGGACCCGCTCGCCGACTGGCTCGAGAGCCACGGGCTCGGCCGCGTTCTGGCGACGGTCGCCATCACGATCGCCTCGCTCGGGCTCGTCGTGCTGGCGATCCTGCTCCTGGTGCCGCTGCTGGCCGAGCAGCTGCGCCAGCTCGTCGCCGTGCTGCCGGTCTGGGTCGACCGCGCGCGCGATCTGGCGGTGCAGTGGATCCACGATGTGCCGGGCGAGACCACGATGCTGAACCGGGCGCTCGGCGATCTGCGCGACACGGCCCAGAGCTGGGGCGGCGAGGTGCTGAAGCGCGTCTGGTCGGGCGGGATCGCGGTCGTCAACTTTCTCGCCGTCGTCCTGGTGACGCCGGTCGTCGCCTTCTACCTGCTGCTCGACTGGGACCGGGTGGTGGCCAGCATAGACGATTACCTGCCGCGCCCGCACCGGGCGACGATCCACGAGATCGCCGGCGATCTCGACCGGGTGCTGGCCGGCTTCGTGCGCGGCCAGCTGACCGTCTGCCTGATCCTCGGCACCTTCTACGCGGTCGCGCTGATGGCGGTGGGGCTGAACTTCGGCCTGCTGATCGGCGTCTTCGCCGGGTTGATCAGCTTCATTCCCTTCGTCGGCTCCATCCTCGGCGGCGCGCTGTCGATCGGCGTCGCGCTCGCCCAATTCTGGGGCGACTGGCTCTGGATCGCCGCGGTCGCCCTGATCTTCGTCGCCGGCCAAGCGGTCGAGGGCAACTTCCTCACGCCCAAGCTGGTCGGCGACAAGGTGGGGCTGCACCCGGTCTGGCTGATGTTCGCGCTGAGCGCCTTCGGCGTCGTCTTCGGCTTCGTCGGCCTGCTGGTCGCCGTGCCGGCCGCCGCCGCCATCGGCGTCATCGGCCGCTTTCTGCTCGAACGATACAGGGAGGGACCGCTCTACCAGGGTCCGTCCTCCGAACATTCCTCCGGGCCGTCCTCCGGGCCGCCCCCCGCAGAGTTCACGGCAGAGCTTTCGCGGCGGCGCGAGCCATGATGCGCCGGCGCCAGCTCGCCTTCGACCTGGTCTACCGGCCGGACCTGGCCGCCGAGGAATTCCTGCTGTCGGACTGCAACCGCACGGCCTGGGCCGCAATCGAGGGGTGGGAGCGCTGGCCCGACCGGCGCCTGGCGCTGATCGGGCCCGAGGGATCGGGCAAGACGCACCTCGCCGCGATCTGGGGCCAGCGCGCCGGCGCCACGCGCCTGCACGCCGCCGAGTTGACCGAGGCGCGCCTGCGCCGGCTGATGGAGGCGCCGGCCGTCATCGTCGAGAACGTCGACCGCGTCGCCGGTCTGCCCGCGCCGGTGCGCCAGGCGATCGAGACGCAGCTGTTCCACCTGATGAACTTCACCGCGGCCGAGGGCGTGCCCCTGCTGCTGACGGGGCGCACGGCGGCGGGGCATTGGCGGATCGAGCAGCCGGACCTCGCCTCGCGCGTCGCCGCCATGCCGCAAGTGACGATCATGCCGCCCGACGACGCAATTCTGTCACGCCTGCTGCATAAGCTCTTCCGCGACCGCCGTCAGGAGGTGGGCGACGATCTGGTCGAGTTCCTGGTCAAGCGCATGGAGCGGTCCTTTGCCGCGGCGCGCGAGCTGGTGGCCGCGCTCGACCACAGGGCGCTCGCCGAGCGGCGACGGATCACGCGCCCCCTTGCGATCGAGCACTTCGCCGCGCAGAACCTCGGACGCGACCGGAGTGATGGCGGGGGAGCGCACGGCGGGGCCGGCGAAATGGGCCCCGCGGGGAACGTCGACGGGGGTTCCGACGGGGGTTCCGACGGTGGTCCCGACGGGGGCCGCGAAGGGGAGGGAGACTGAGCATGCGCGCCGATTTTCTCAACACCGCGACGACCTCGATCCCCGAGGCGCATCTTCTCAGCATCGACGCCGAGTCACCCGATCGCTTTTTCAACCGGGAGTTAAGCTGGCTGGCCTTCAACAGGCGCGTGCTGGAGGAGGCCGACAACCCGCGCAACCCGCTGCTCGAGCGCGTCAAGTTCCTGTCGATCTCGGGATCCAACCTCGACGAGTTCTACAATGTACGCGTCGCCGGCCTGCGCGCCCAGATGCGCGCCGGCGTCGAGCAGCGCTCGCTCGACGGCCGCTCGCCGGCACAGCAGCTGGCGGTGGTCGACGAGCAGGCGATGAGCCTGCAAAAGGCGCAGCAGGCGACCTGGAACGAGCTGCAGTCGTTGCTGGGCGAGAACGGCATCTTCGTCATCGGGCGGGACGAGCTCACCAGCGAGGACCGCGAGCGGCTGGACGAGCACTTCATGAATCAAGTGTTCCCCATGCTGACGCCCATGGCGGTCGACCCGGCGCACCCGTTCCCCTTCATCCCGAACATGGGGCTGGCGCTCGGCCTGCAGATGACGCGGACGCGGGATGGCGAGCCGCTGATCGCGCTCCTGCTCGTGCCGCCGCAGCTCGACCGTTATCTGCGCCTCGCCGACGGGCCCGAGGGCGCGATCCGCTTCCTGCCGATGGAGGAGCTGCTCGAGGTCTATCTCGACCAGCTGTTCCCGGGTTACGAGGCGCGTGGCCGATGCATCTTCCGCGTGCTGCGCGACAGCGACCTCGAGGTCGAGGAAGAGGCCGAGGACCTGATGCGCGAGTTCGAGACGGCGCTGAAGCGCCGCCGCAAGGGCCGCGCCATCCGGCTGAAGCTGAACACCGACGCGCCCGACGAGCTCAAGCGGCTGATCGCCGCTCGCCTCGAGGTCGGCCGCGACGAGCTGATCGAGGTCGATGGCGTGGTCGGCATCGGCGACCTCAGGCTGCTGATCACCGACGACCGGTCCGAGCTGCAGTGGAAGCCCTATCTGCCGCGGCTGCCCGAGCGGGTGCGCGACCATGACGGCGACATCTTCGCCGCCATCCGCCAAAAGGACATGCTGCTGCACCACCCCTATGAGAGCTTCGAGGTGGTGGTCCAGTTCCTGCAGCAGGCGGCCCGCGACCCCAACGTCGTCGCCATCAAGCAGACGCTCTACCGCACGTCGAAGGACAGCCCGATCGTCAGGGCGCTCTGCGAGGCGGCCGAGGAGGGCAAGTCCGTCACGGCACTGGTCGAGCTCAAGGCGCGCTTCGACGAAGCCGCGAACATCCAGCTCGCCCGCCAGCTCGAGCGCGCCGGCGCGCAGGTGGTCTTCGGCTTCGTCGACTGGAAGACGCACGCCAAAATGTCGCTGGTGGTCCGGCGCGAGGCCGGCGAGCTCGTCTCCTACACGCATTTCGGCACCGGCAACTATCACCCGATCACGGCGCGCTTCTACACGGACCTCTCGCTCTTCGCGTGCAACCGCGCCTATGGGTACGACGCGGCCAAGATCTTCAACTACATCACCGGCTATGCCGAGCCGAGCGGGCTGCACCTCGTCCATGTCGCGCCGCTCTATTTGAAAAAGAAGATACTCGAATACCTCGAGGCGGAGTGCGCGCACGCCAAGGCGGGGCGGCCGGCGCATGTCTGGGCCAAGCTGAACTCGCTGATCGAGGGCGACGTCATCGAGGCGCTCTACCGCGCGAGCCAGGCGGGCGTGCGCATCGACCTGGTGGTGCGCGGCATTTGCGGGCTCAGGCCCGGCATTCCCGGCTTGAGCGACAATATTCGGGTGAAATCAATCGTCGGTCGGTTCCTGGAGCATGGACGCGTCGTCTGCTTCGGCAATGGCCACGGCCTGCCCTCCGATGGCGCGCGCGTCTTCATCAGCTCGGCCGATTGGATGGATCGCAACCTCAACCGCCGCGTTGAGACACTGGTCGAGGTCATCAACCCTACCGTGCATGCGCAGATCATTGACCAGATCATGGCCGCCAATCTGCGCGACGAGGCGCAGAGCTGGGTGCTGATGCCCGATGGTAGCTATGTGCGCGCCGAGGGGGCGCCTGGCGAGGAGCTGTTCAGCTGTCACGACTTCTTCATGCGCTATCCGTCGCTCTCGGGCCGCGGCCGCAGCGGCGCCGAGGACGCGCCGCGGCTGGCGCGCGTCGCCGAGGCCGCCGAGTAGCGCGGCCAGGCCGGGGAGAGGTATCCTGAGCGACGAGGCCAAGACCGCGACGCGCGCCCGCCCGGGCGCCGGCCGGCCGGGCGCGGGGCCGGGTGCGGGGCAGGGCGACCTCTTCGCCGGCGAGCCGCGCTCGTTCGCGCTGCCGCGCCCGGACGACGACCGGATCGGCGTCGTCGATGTCGGCTCGAATTCGGTGCGCATGGTGGTCTTCGAGGGCGGCCGCCGCTGCCCGGCCATGGTCTTCAACGAAAAGATCATGTGCGGACTCGGGGCCGAGCTGGCCGAGACCGGGCGGCTGGGCGCCAAGGGCCGCGAGCGCGCCATGCGCGCGCTGAACCGCTTCGTGACGCTGGCCCCGGGCCTGCGCGTCGGCGCCCTCGCGGCCGTCGCCACCGCCGCCGTGCGCGAGGCGGCGGACGGGCGCGAGTTCCGCGACACGGTGGCGCGCGAGACCGGCATCCGACTGCAGATCGCGACGGGCGAGGACGAGGCCCGGCTGGCGGCGCAGGGCGTACTCTTCGGCAATCCCACCGCGCGCGGGCTGGTCGTCGATCTGGGCGGCGCCTCGATGGAGCTCTGCCCCGTCGGGCGCGACCGTCCGGGGCGCGGGGTGACGACACCGCTGGGGCCCCAGCGCCTCGGCAATCTCTCCAAGGGCACCGACAGGGCGCGCAGGCTGATCGACCGGCACCTCGCTCCGCTCGTCCCCGAGTTCTCGCGCAGCTCGCAGCGGCTCTACCTCGTCGGCGGCGCATGGCGCACGCTCGGACGCGTCGAGATCCACCGCACGGGCCATCCGCTGATGGTGCTGCACGAGCACGCGTTCTCGCCCGAGGATGGGCACCTCGTGGCGCGCTGGATCCTCGGCGCCGACGACGCGGCCCTCGCCACGATCCCGGGCGTCTCGTCCGACCGGGTGGCGACGCTGCCGCACGCCGCCCTGCTGCTCGAGGCGCTGATCGATCACCTGGACCCGGGCGAGATCGTGCTCTCGGGCTTCGGTCTGCGCGAGGGGCTGGCCTGGGAGTACCTGCCGGCCCACATCCGCCGGCAGGACCCGCTGATCTCGACCGCCGCCGGCCACGAGCGGACGCGCGCGCGCGGGCCTGGCTTCGGCGTCGAGCTCGCCGACTGGCTCTTCGGCGCGCTGCCGGCCCGCGACCCGGAGGAAGAGCGGCTGGTCCGCGCCGCCTGCCATCTGGCGGACGTCAGCTGGCGGACGCATCCGGACTATCGCGACCAGGCCTGCGTCGAGGTGGTCACCCGCAACAACGTCTCCAGCATCGGCCACGCCGGCCGCGCCTTCATGGCGGCGGCGCTGCTCGCGCGCTATCGCGGCCCCAAGCGGCTCGAGAACGAGCCGATCCTGCTGCTGCTCTCGCCCGAAGCGGCCGAGCGGGCGGCGCATGTCGGCGCGCTGATGCGGCTCGGCTGCGCGCTGGCGGGTGCGACGCCGGGCTTCCTGCCGCTCTGCCGCGTGGCGCTGGGCCACGGCGTGCTGCAACTCGCGCCAGCGCCCGAGGCACTGCCGCTGATGGGCGAGGAGGTCGACAAGCGCCTCGGTCAGGCAGCCAAGGCGCTCGGCGTCGCGGCCGCGGTCACGCCGATGTGACCCGCGGCCGCGGCCATTTCGGCCGGGGCAAACCCTGAACGACTAGCAGTTGGCGAACATCGCCTTGACCCGCTCGGCGTCGTAGGGCCGCTCGGTCAGGCGCTCGGCCTCCCATTCGCTGCGCTCGGCGGCGAAGAAGTCGCCGCCATAGACGTGCAATGCCGCCGTCAGCTTGGGGATCGGGTTGGTCACCGAGTGGATGATGTCCTTGCCCATCGGCGTGACGTCCCCGGTCGACAGCGCCTTGGCGCCGGCCGCCTCGATGCGGCCGTCGGGCGCGTCCTTGACGCGGCGCCAGAAGATGTTGTCCTCGCGCCCGCCATAGATGCCGATGACGGCCCACATCTGGTGATTGTGCGGCATCACGGTCATCATCGGCTTCCAGACCAGGTTCAGGATCGTCAGCTCTGGCGAGTGGTAGATCGGCGTGATGCCGCTGCGGGCCGGCTCGCCGAGCGCGGCGAGGACGGCGGCCGGGTCGCGCATCGCCCGCCTGACGACCTCGGCCACCGCGAGATGGCCGGGATCCTGCCTGACGGCGGCGCGGCAATCCTCGACGAAGTTTCCCAGATCGAACATGAGGGCCTCGCGCTTTGCTGCCTGCGCGCCAGGGTACCAGCAACCGCCCGCGTGGGCCAGCAACCGCAGCTTGCCCCGCCCCGGCTTTGCCCCTACACCACCGGCCGCGAGCCGCCCGGAGACCCGCGATGCGCCTGACCCGCTATTTCCTGCCCGTGCTGAAGGAGACGCCGGCCGAGGCGCAGATCGTCTCGCACCGGCTGATGCTGCGCGCCGGCATGATCCGGCAGGCCTCGGCCGGCATCTATTCCTGGCTGCCGCTCGGCTACAAGGTGCTGCGCCGCATCGAGGCGATCGTCCACGAGGAGCAGCAGCGCGCCGGCGCCATCCCGATGCTGATGCCGACGATCCAGTCCGCCGATCTCTGGCGCGAGAGCGGGCGCTATGACGATTACGGCGCCGAGATGCTGCGCATCCGCGATCGGCACGAGCGCGACATGCTCTACGGTCCGACCAACGAGGAGCTGATCACCGAGATCTTCCGCGCCTATTGCGGCAGCTACCGCGACGTGCCGAAGATGCTCTACCACATCCAGTGGAAGTTCCGCGACGAGGTCCGGCCCCGCTTCGGCGTCATGCGCGGGCCGCGAGTTCTTGATGAAGGACGCCTACAGCTTCGACCTCGACCGCGACGGTGCCGTGCACAGCTACAACCAGCAGATGGCCGCCTATCTGCGAACCTATGAGCGCATGGGGTTGAGCGCCATCCCGATGCGCGCCGAGACGGGGCCGATCGGCGGCGACCTCTCCCACGAGTTCCTGGTGCTGGCCGAGACGGGCGAATCCGAGGTGCACTACGACCGCGCCATCGTCGAGAAGAAGCTCGGGCACCGGCGCATCGACTGGGACAGCCGCGACGAGCTGCAGGGCATCTTCGACGAGTGGACGGGCGCTTATGCCCGCACCGGCGACATGCACGACACGGCCGCCTTCGAGGCCGAGGTGCCCGAGGAGCGCCGCGTCTCCGGCCGCGGCATCGAGGTCGGCCAGATCTTCTACTTCGGCACCAAGTACTCCGAGCCGCTCAAGGCGCTGGTCACCGCGCCGGATGGCGAGAAGGTGCCCGTGCACATGGGGTCCTACGGCGTCGGCGTCAGCCGCCTCGTCGGCGCCATCATCGAGGCCAGCCATGACGAGAGCGGCATCGTCTGGCCCGAGGGCGTCGCCCCCTTCCAGGTCGGGCTCGTCAACCTGCGCCAGGGCGACAGCGCGTCGGACGCCGCCTGCGGCGAGATCCACTCCGAGCTGACGCGCTCGGGCCTCGAGGTGCTCTACGACGACCGGGACGCGCGCGCCGGCGACAAGTTCGCCACAATGGACCTGATCGGCTGCCCCTGGCGCATCACCGTCGGCCCGCGCGGCCTGCGGAAGGGCACGGTCGAGGTCACCTGCCGCCGCACCGGCGAGACCGAGGAGGTCAGCCCCCAGGCCGCCACCGACCGGATGCTGCAGATCTTCGCCGAGTTCGCGTGACCTCACTCAAGGCCGCGCCGCAGAACTTTTCATCGCTCGGCCTGCCCGGGCGATCTCCGTCTATTGAAGGGGATGCCCCGGTCGAGCCGAGACATGACGCCGTTCGGCCGCACCTTCGCCTCCGGGCGCAACGCGTCCCCTCCCCCCTCGGGGGGGAGGGCTAGGGAGGGGGAGAGTGTTCTCCCGCCTCGAATGGATGATCGCCGGCCGCTATTTGCGCGCCCGGCGCAAGGAAGGCGCGATCTCGGTCATAGCCGGCTTCTCCCTCGTCGGCATCCTGCTCGGCGTCGGCACGCTGATCGTCGTCATGTCGGTGATGAACGGCTTTCGCATCGAGCTCGTGAACCAGATCGTCGGCGCCCAGCCGCACGTCATCGCCTATGACCCGGCGGCCGGCGGCGTTACCGATTACGACGCGCTGGCCGCACGCCTGGCGACGGTGCCCGGCGTCACCCGCGCCGCGCCACAGATGGAGCAGACCGTGATGATCTCGGCGCCCAGCGGCGAGGCGACGGGCGTGCTGCTGCGCGGGATGCGGCGCGAGGACTTGGCGCCTGCCATCGCTGACCCCGAATGGTCGGCGGGCAGCCTCGAGGACTTCGCGCGCCGGCATCACCATCGGCGCGGGCGTCGCCGAGAAGCTGCGCCTGCGCGTCGGCGACATGCTCAGCGTCATCACGCCGCCCAACAAGAACACGCCCTTCGGCCGCATCCCGACGCGGCGCAGCTATCCCGTCACCTATATCTTCCGCGTCGGCTATTATCCTTACGACAGCCAACTCGTCTTCCTGCCGCTGGACGAGGCGCAAGGGTTGCTCAACCAGCGCGACGCGGTCGACCGGATCGAGCTGCACGTGGCCCAACCGGACGCGCTCGCCGTGGACAACTCGGACGCCGTCAGCCAGGCGCTCGAGCGCGCCCTCGGCCGCCCGCTCGCGCTGTGGAACTGGAAGGCGCAGAACGGCGCCTTCATCGCCGCGCTCGACACGGAGAGGGCGGCGATGTTCGTCATCCTCTCGCTGATCATCCTGGTCGCCGCGCTCAACATCATCTCCGGCTTGATCATGCTGGTGAAGGAGAAGGGCCAGAACATCGGCATCATGCGCACCTTCGGCATGACCCGGGGCGCGATCCTGCGCGTCTTCTTCATCTGCGGCGCCTCGATCGGCGTGATCGGCACGCTGCTGGGCGTCGTCGCGGGCGTCCTTTTCGTGACTTACATCCGCGACATCCAGGCGGCGATCGAGGCGGTGATCGGCGTGCCGCTCTGGCCCGTCCAGGTGCGCGGCCTCAGCCAGATCCCGGCCGACATGCAACTGCCGGACGTGGTCACGACCGCCGCCGTGGCGCTGGTCCTTTCGCTGCTGGCCACCTGGTATCCGGCCAGTCGGGCCGCCCGAATGGACCCGGTCGAAGCGCTCCGCTATGAGTGAGCCCGTCTATGAGTGACGGGCGTTGCGCCTCACCGGCATCACGCGTCATTTCCGACAGGGCAGGAAGACGCTGGAGGTCTTGCGCGGCGTCGACCTCGGCATCGCCCGGGGCGAGATCGTGGCGCTGGTCGCGCCCTCCGGCGCCGGCAAGTCGACGCTGCTGCAGATCGCGGGCCTGCTCGACACGGCGACGGCCGGGACCGTCACCATCGACGGCCGCGACCTCAGCACTCTTGGCGATAACGAGCGGACGCGGGCGCGGCGCGACCTGCTCGGCTTCGTCTACCAGTTCCACCATCTGCTGCCCGAGTTCTCGGCCGTCGAGAACGTCGCCATCCCGATGTGGGCCGCAGGCCGCCGCCGCGCCGAGGGGCTCGAGCGGGCAGGGGGCCTGCTCGCCCGCGTCGGCCTCGCCGAGCGGCTCGGCCACCGTCCGGCCGAGCTCTCGGGCGGCGAGCAGCAGCGCGTCGCCATCTGCCGGGCGCTCGCCAACCAGCCCGCCGTGCTGCTGGCCGACGAGCCGACCGGCAACCTCGACCCCGAAACCGCGGGCCGGGTCTTCGACATGCTGCTGGGGCTGGTGCGCGAGACCGGCCTCGCCGCGCTGATCGCCACCCACAACCACGACATCGCCGCCCGCATGGACCGCGTCGTTCGGCTGGAGCACGGCCGCGTCGTCTCGTAGGTTGCGCTTCGGGCGCCGGCGCGGCAGGTGCTCGCACCCGGCCGCACCTCACCCTGGCAGGGCCGCCGGCTTGCCGCCCGCCATCACGCAGAGCAGCTCGAACATGATCGTCGCGCCGTTGAAGGCGGTCATGCCGCCAACGTCGAAGGGCGGCGAGACCTCGACCATGTCGGCGCCCACGATGTCGAGCCCCGCCAGCCGGCGCACCATGCCCTGCGCCTCGCGCATGCTCAGGCCGCCGGCCTCGGGCGTGCCGGTGCCGGGCGCGAAGGCCGGGTCGAGGCGAGTCGATGTCGAACGAGACATAGACCGGCCCGCCGCCGGCGATCTCGCGCGCCTCGTCGATGCAGGCGGCGCCAGCCGCGCTCCTCGACCTCCTCGATGCGCATCACCCGCATGCCGGACTGGAAACTGAACGCCTGCATCCCGAGATGGAAGAGCGAGCCGCGGATGCCGATCTGCACGACGCGCTTGGGGTCCAGCAGCCCCTCGTCGACGGCGATCTTGAACGGCGCCCCGTGGTGAAACTTCGAGCCCAGATAGTTGTCGCCCGTGTCGCAATGGGCGTCGATGTGGATCAGCCCCAGCGGCCGCTCCGGCCGCAGCCCGCGCAGGATCGCGAGGCTGATCGAATGGTCGCCGCCGCAGGCCAGCACGCGGATGCCGGCGGCCCGCGCACGGGCGAAGAACGCCTCGATCTCGGCCAGCGCCCCTTCCAGCTCGTAAGGCCTCTGCACCCACGCATCGCCAATATCGGCGGTCCGCGCCGCCTCGAACGGGCTCGCGCCCGTCGCCTGGTTGATGCGGCGGATCAGGCTCGACTGGTTGCGCACCTCGCGCGGCCCGTGCCGCGGTCCCGGCCGGTTCGTGACGCCGCCATCATAGGGCACGCCGCAGACGCCGATCTCGGGCGGGTTCGCCCCGCAGTCCTCGAGGTAGGGCAGGCGAAAGAAGGTGGCGAGCCCGGTATAGCGCGGCCGCTGCATCGGGTCGTCGAACTCGAGTGCTTCCGTGTCAGGCATGGGTCGGCTCCTCCGCTCAACTCTGGCCATAAAGCACCGCGCCGCATGGCGAGGTAAAGATCCGGCGAACGCGGCCATGCGTCTGGCGCACGGCGCCTTTGCGCCGGTCGCGGTTGAAAACCCCGTCAGCTTCGCTGACCTTCCTGTCCAGAGGAAGCGCGCGGATCGGGTGAAACTCTCAAGGAGCGACACCATGAATTCGACGACAACATACGAGCAGACACATTTCAGGCCGGGCAGCATATACCCCAAGGGCGGAGAGCGCCGCGGCCTTGGCGAGACCATACTGGCCTGGCTGGCCCGAATGGGCGAGCGCTCGGCGATGGCGCGGCAGGCGGAAGCCTATCGTCGCATGAACGCGCTCGAGGACGCGCAACTCGCCCGCATGGACATGAAGCGGACCGACCTGCTCGACCGCTGCTTCGGCTGGCGCGCCTACTACTGAGGCCTATTCGCTCGGCGGGACACCTCCGGCGCCCTGCCGAGCGCCAACAGCCGCCTCAGCCTGCGCGGGCCGACCGCTCCATCGGCGAATGCTAGGCATTCCCGCCCGACTGCGGAATATAGGCGGGGGGGCATGTGGGGGGCAACGATGGCGACGGTGCTGCAGGAGGTCGGCCGACAGAAACGGACACGCCTTCATCGGGCCGCCCCTCGAACTCTGAGCTCTCTAGCACGCTGGGCAAGAGCGATGCTGGCGCACGGCCGCCCGCCGGCATAGTCTGCGAGCATGTCATCTCCCCGATTCATCCACCTCCGCGTGCACTCGGCCTATTCGCTGCTGGAAGGCGCGATTCCGATGAAGGCGCTACCGGGGCTCGTGGCCAGCGCCGACTTCCCAGCGGTCGCCGTCACCGACACGAACAACCTCTTCGGTGCGCTGGAATTCTCCGAGGGCGCCGTCAAGACCGGGCTGCAGCCGATCATTGGCCTGCAGCTCGCGCTCGCTTACCTGACACCAGAGGCCGGCAAGAAGCCGCCCGAGCCTGCGCCCATCGCGCTCTACGCACAGGACGAGGCCGGCTATCGCAACCTCATGGCTCTCTCGACCGCGGCCTTCATGGAGACGGACCTCTCGCGCACACCCCAGGTGGAGCTCGAGCGCCTGGCCGAGCACGCGCAGGGCGTCATCTGCCTGACGGGCGGCTCGCGCGGCCCCCTCGGCCAGCTGATCGCCGCCGGGCGGCCCGCCGAGCCGCTTACCCGGCGCCTCGCCGATCTCTTCCCCGACCGCCTCTATGTCGAGCTCCAGCGCCACGGCACCGGCGGGCGGCCGCGCACCGACCTCGAGGACGCGACCGAGCCCGGCCTGGTCCGGCTCGCCCACGAGCTCGACCTGCCGCTGGTGGCGACGAACGAGGTCTTCTACGCCACCCCCGACATGGCCGAGGCGCATGACGCCTTCCGCTGCATCGGGCAGGGCGCGTATCTCAACCAGCCGGACCGCGACCGGCTCAGCCCCGAGCACCACCTCAAGTCCGAGGACGAGATGGTCGCGCGGTTTGCCGACCTGCCCGAAGCGACGGAGAACACCGTCGAGGTAGCCATGCGCTGCGCCTATCGCCCGCGCGTCCATGACCCCATCCTGCCACGCTTTGCCGAGGACGAGGTCGACGAGCTGCGCGCCCAGGCGCGCGAGGGGCTGGCCGCGCGCCTCGCCGTCATTCCGCACGCCGCCCCGGTCGAGGCTTATGAGAAGCGGCTCGACTTCGAGCTCGGCGTCATCGAGGCTATGGGCTTCCCCGGCTATTTCCTGATCGTCGCCGACTTCATCAAATGGGCCAAGGCGCGCGACATTCCCGTCGGCCCCGGTCGGGGCTCGGGTGCCGGCTCGCTCGTCGCCTATGCGTTGACGATTACTGACTTGGATCCATTGCGTTACGGCCTGCTCTTCGAGAGGTTCCTGAACCCAGAGCGCATCTCGATGCCGGATTTCGACATCGACTTCTGTCAGGACCGGCGCGAGGAGGTCATCACTTACGTCCAGGGCAGATACGGCCGCGACCGCGTCGCCCAGATCATCACCTTCGGCCAATTACTCTCTAAGATGGCCGTCCGCGACATCGGCCGCGTGCTCCAGATGCCCTATGGCCAGTGCGACCGCATCGCCAAGCTGATCCCTGTGGAGGGCGTCAAGCCGATGTCCGTCGCCCGCGCCCGCAAGGAGGAGCCGCGCCTGGCGGAAGAGGCTCGGCGCGAGGAAAACGTCGCAACCCTATTGGACTACGCGCAAAAGCTCGAGGGCCTCTACCGCAACGCCTCGACCCATGCGGCGGGCGTCGTGATCGGCGACCGGCCGCTGGTGGAACTGGTGCCGCTCTACCGCGACCCACGCTCGGACATGCCGGCGACGCAATTCAACATGAAGTGGGTCGAGCCGGCGGGTCTGGTCAAGTTCGACTTCCTGGGCCTGAAAACGCTGACGGTCATCCGCAACTGCCTCGACCTGCTGAAGCAGCGCGGCATCGAGATCGACATCGGCGCCATCCCGCTCGACGACGCCAGGACGTACGAGCTCTATGCCCGGGCCGATGTCGTCGGCGTCTTCCAGGTGGAATCGGCGGGGATGCGCGATGCGCTGCGCCAGCTGCGGCCCACCTGCATCGAGGACATCGTGGCGCTTGTGGCGCTCTACCGCCCCGGCCCGATGGAGAACATCCCCAAGTTCTGCAACGTCAAGAACGGCCGCGAGCAGCGCGAGTCGATCCACCCGCTGATCGACCCCCTGCTGGACGAGACCAAGGCATCATCGTCTACCAGGAACAGGTGATGGAGATCGCCCGCAAGATGGCGGGCTACTCCCTCGGCGGCGCCGACATGCTGCGCCGCGCCATGGGCAAGAAAATCCAGGCCGAGATGGATGCCCAGCGCCCGAAATTCCTCGAGGGCGCCAAGGCGAACGGCGTGCCCGAGGCCAAGGCGCTCGAGGTCTGGAACCTGCTCGACAAGTTCGCGAACTACGGCTTCAACAAATCGCACGCCGCCGCCTACGCCGTCGTCAGCTACCAGACGGCCTGGCTCAAGGCGAACCACCCTGTCGAGTTCATGGCCGCCGTCATGAATCTCGACCTGCACCAGACCGAGAAGCTCAACGTCTATGTGCAGGAATGCCGGCGAACCGGCATCGAGGTCGTGCCGCCCTGCGTCAACCGCTCGGACGCGACCTTCACGGTCAGCGAGGGACGCATCCTCTACGCGCTCGGCGCCCTGCGCAATGTCGGCGTCGAGGCGATGCGGGCGATCGTCGCCGGCCGGGCCGAGGGCCCATACGCGGACCTCTTCCACCTCGCGCGACGCGTCGACCTCAAGCAGATTGGCAAGCGGCCGCTCGAGAACCTGGCGCGGGCCGGCGCCTTCGACATGCTCGACCGCAACCGCCGCCGCGTGCTCGAATCGCTCGACGCGCTGGTCGATTATTCTGCCACCTCGCACGCCGATCGTGCCTCGGCGCAGGTGTCGCTCTTCGGCGCAGGCGACGACGCGCTGCCGCCGCCGCGGCTCGCCCGTACCGAGGACTGGCTGCCGACCGCGCGCTTGGGCGAGGAGCTGGGCGCCATCGGCTTCTACCTGTCGGGCCACCCGCTCGACGACCACTTGCCGGCGCTCCGCCGGCGCAAGATCATGACGGGCGCCGAGTTCATGGCGGGCCCGGGCCGGGCAGGGGGCGCCGCCCGCGTGGCGGGCACCCTGGCCGGCCGGCGCGACCGCAAATCGGCGCGCGGCAACCGCTATGCCTTCATCCAGTTCTCGGACCCCGACGGCCTCTGGGAAGCCTCGGCCTTCTCGGATCTGCTGGCCGAGAACGACGAGCTGCTGCAGCCCGGCCGCAACCTGATCTGCCACATCAGCGCCGAGGTGACGGACGAGCAGGTCCGGCTGACGATGCGAGCCGTGCAGCCCGTCGAGCAGGTCACCGAGGATGCGGCCGCCGTCGGACTGGAAGTGCACGTCATCGACGCCGCCGCGCTGGAGTCGATCCGCAACCGGCTCGAGCTCGTCGCGGGCATGGGCTCGGCGGCGGCGCGGCGCCGGCGCGGCGAGGGCCCGGTGAAGCTGATCCTGCCGGTGCCCGAGCTCGGCCAGGAGATCGAGGTCGACCTGCCCGGGCGCTACGCCGTCTCGGCCGAGATCCGCGGCGCGATCAAATCGGTGCAGGGCGTCCAGGCCGTGCGACTGATCTGACGTTCAGGCGCTGCGCGGGAGCGGCTGCTGGTCGGTCTCGCCCGCGGCGCCCGAACCCTCCGCCTCGGCCTCCTCCGCCTCGCCCTCCTCAGGCACCGGCGAGAGCGGCACCTTCACGATGAAGGCCGCCCCTTCGCCGGGCGTGCTCTCGACGGTGATTGTGCCGCCCATCATGCCGGTCAGCTCGCGGCTGATCGCGAGGCCCAAGCCGGTGCCGACCTGCCCCCGCGTCTCGGCATTGTCCACCTGGTGAAAGCGCTCGAAGATCAGCGAGAGCTGGTCCTCAGGGATGCCGATACCGAAGTCTCTCACTCCAAAACACAGGTATCCCGGCCCGCCACAGAAGACGTCGACGCTGATCGTGCCGGCCTGCGTGAACTTGACGGCATTGCCGATCAAATTGTGCAGCACCTGGCGCAGCCGCAGGTCGTCGCCGACGAAGCGCTCGTAGGTGACGTCGGGGCGGATGGTTGCCTCGAATTCCACGCCCTTCTGCTGCGCCAGCCCGCTGAAAGGCGCGCAAGCGGCCTTCAGCAACTCGTGCACCGAGAAGACCCGCGCCGCGACGCGGACCGTGCCGGCATCGATCGAGCTGATGTCGAGGACCTCGTTTATGATCTGGAGCAACGCGGTGGCGCATTCATAGATATTGCCCGCGAACTGCTGCGCCCTGGGCGTGAGCGGCTCGCGCATCAAAAGCTGCGCCAGCCCGATCACGCCGTTCAGCGGCGTGCGTACCTCGTGGCTCATGGTCGCCAGAAAGCGTGACTTGGCCTCGCTCGTCGCCTCGGCGCGGCGCTTTGCCGCCTGCAGCGCCTGGCTGTCGTCGGCCAGCTTGGCATAGCGCGCCTGCAGTCTCAGATAGTCGCGCCAGAACAGGCCGACGATCATGCCTGAAAAGACGATGGCGCCAATCAGCAGGCCCATCACCTCGACCGCAAAGGCCCGCTGGGCGGCGACGGCCTCCCGATGCCTGTCCTCGTAGAGCGTGTCCAGCTGCGTCGTCAGCGCGCCCAGCTCCGGCTCGAGCCCGTAGAGCGCGCTGAAGCCCGAGCTTGCCTCGATCAGGCTGGCGCCGATCTGGTCGATCACCGGCTGCGCCAGCGCGATCTCCTTGATCACCTCCTTCAGCCGCACCGTCAGGGGCTCGGGCAGGACCGTCGTGCCCAATGACTCGTCGAAGGCGAGCGTCGAGGCCAGAAGCCTTTGATACGCCTCGGCAGCGTGCCGCTCGGACTGGTCGTTGTAGAGCGTGGTGTGCACGGCCAGCGCCGACATCGTTCCGATGTACTGGCTGTGGACGGTCCGCAGCATCGGGGCAAGGTTGTCGTCGATTTCGTCCCGAGCCGGATGGTGCAGGATCAGTCCGATGGCGGCGACGACGAGCGCCAGGTAAACCGCTGTGATCGCGGCAACGCGCGATGGTCGGACTGACCGGCGGTGGAGCGGACCGCGCGCCAGCATCGCCTCACCTCCCCATCGGACGACGATCCCCATCGCCGCAAAACCAGCCCGCAGGTTGAATCCGCAGGTTCAACCTTCTGCCACAGGCTGATTAATGTTTCACCCCCCGTTCGAACGGAGGCTCATCTTGTCACGCGGCCGACCCTCCTCTACCTGTCCAAGACACAGCCGGAGGCGCAGAAATGATCGGCCGCCTGAACCACGTTGCAATCGCCGTGCCAGATCTGGGGGCAGCCGCCACGCTGTATCGTGACACGCTCGGCGCGCGCGTGTCGGCGCCGCAGCCCGAGCCGGCGCACGGCGTGACAGTGGTCTTCGTCGAATTGCCGAACACCAAGGTCGAGCTGCTCGAGCCGCTTGGGCAGGGCTCGCCGATTGCGGGCTTCCTCGAGAAATCGCCTTCCGGCGGCATCCACCACATCTGCTACGAGGTCGACGACATACTCGCCGCCCGCGACCGGCTGGCGGCGACGGGCGCGCGCGTGCTGGGCGACGGTCAGCCCAAGATCGGCGCGCACGGCAAGCCGGTGCTGTTCCTGCACCCCAAGGATTTTACCGGCACGCTTGTCGAGTTGGAGCAGGCCTGATGAGCTGGGCCTCGGGCGTCGTGCTCTACTGCTCGATCTGGGCGGTCGTCTTCTTCATGGTGCTGCCGCAGGGCATCGTCAGCCAGCACGAGGCGGGCGAGGTCGAGCCCGGCACGCCTGCCAGCGCGCCGACCGAGGCGATGGTCGGCCGCAAGGTGGTGATCACCTCGGCGATCTCGGCTTTGGTCTTCGCCGCCGTCTGGACGGTGATCACCTTCCACCTCTTCACGCTCGACGACATCCCGTTCCTGACGCCGCCCTCCGGCGGCCACGGCTACTGGCACAGCCGATAGCCGGACTGGCGCGACTCGATGTCGAGGTGCAGATGGTCGTTATGGTCCTCCTCCCCGGGCCCCAGCACGGTGGTGAAGGCCAAGCAGGCCGAGGCCCGCGCGGTGCGCTGGAAGGCCTCGGCCATGCTCCCCTCGTCCTGGCGCGGCTCGACCGGGATCGGCGGCCCCTCGGCGAAGTGTAAGCCCATGACGTCGACGGCATTGCCGAAAGCGTGCTGCGAAAGGTCGCCGCCGTCCCCGCCTACCCCCCGGCACACATAGGTCGAGGCGTGCCCGATGGCGGTCAGCGGGCCGCGCTCGGGCAGCAGGCGGCTGGCCGGCAGGACGAAGGTCGACACCCACTCGGCCAGCGCCGCGGCGGTGGCGCAGCGCATCACGCCGGCAGGCTCGAGCGCCACGCCAGGCAAGATCTCCGCGACGCTGACGGGGTTGACGATGCCGCAGGCGCCGCCCTGGTCGCTGACGGTGTCGACCCGCTCGAAGGCGGTCCCGAACGCCCGCAGTCGGCCGAGGCAGGCGGCGAGCCCGGCATCGTCCTCGGCCAGCTGCTCCGGCACCGGCGGCTCGGCCGGCGCCGGCGCCTGCGCCGGGGCCTCGGCGCCCGCGTCCGGGTCCTTGGGCGGCAGCGGCGAGGCGGCCGGCGCCTCGGGCGTCTGCTCGGCGATGGGAGCGGCCGCCGGCGCCTCGGGCCGTTCGGCCGGAGCCGCAGCGCTGCCTGGCGCGAGCGGGCTCTGTCCGAACGCGGCCGTCCCGAGCAGGCTGGCCGCCAGCAGACCGGCGCGCGTCGCCCTGGCGCCGAGCGAGACGCCCGCCGGCGCGGCCAGAACACCCCTTCTCATCCGATGAGCTCCACTCGCCCCGCTTTTGTGCCATCGCGAACGCCGCGCCGCGCGGCCGGGTTCCGCTAGCGCGCCGCGCCGGGGCGCCAGAGACGGTGGAACTGGTGCGTCACCGCCGCGACGCCCAGGACCGGGACAATCAGGTTCATTATGGGAATCGTCAGCGGGATGGCCATCAGGATGCCGGCCGCCCAGGCGCGCAGCCAATGCCGCTTGCGCAGCGCGATCGCCTGCGCGAACGGCATGTGCCGCGCCGCGACCAGCTCGAAATACTCCCGCCCCAGCAGGTAACCGTTGACCGCGTAGAAAACCAGCGGCGCCGCCGGCCCGGAGATGAGATAGAGCACCAGCGCCAGCAGGTTGGCGCCGATCACCACCAGCAGGAACCGCCCGGCGTTCAGCAGGTTGGCGAGGAAGCCCTGCGGCCGCGCCGGCGGCAGGCCGGCATAGTGGCGCGCCTCGACCGCCTCGGCGACGTCGTCGAGGAAAAAGCCGACAAAGACCGCCGCGACCGGGATCATCAGGAAGATGGAGGCGACCAGCACGGCGCCCACCGCCAGCCCTTCGAGGCCGCTGACCGGCAGCATTACCTGGCCGACCCACGGCCAGTCGCCGAGATCGGTCGGCAGGAAGCTCGCCGCCCAGCCGGCCAGCCAGCTGAGCCCCGCCAGCAGAAGCACGGTCAGCGCCACCGCCTTCAGCACCACCCAGAGAAAGCGCCGGTCGCCGATCTGGCCCAGCGCCAGCGCCACGTCCCCGATCAGGCCCATCCGCCCGTTACACCCAGGTCGTGATGGCGCCCACATCCGGCCGGTCGCGGTCGGCGGGCGCGACCGTCTCGTCGCCGATGTGGACAAAGCCCGCCACCGTCTCGCCGGGCGCGCAGCCGAACGCCTCGGCCAGGAATGCCTCGTCGCGCGCCAGCGGCCCGGTCAGCCAGTTGGCGCCCCAGCCCGAGGCCAGCGCCGCGTTCAGCAGCGACAGGCACACGCAGGGCGCGGCGAACTCCTGCTCCCAGCGCGGGATATGCGCGTCGCGCGGGGAGGAGATGACCGCGACGATGACCCCACCCTGCAGGAAGGCGCCGGCATCCTTGTCGATCTTGGCCGGATCGTGCCCGATCTGGGCCAGCCGACGCGCCGCCAGCTCGGCCAGCGCGCGGCGCCGGCCGCCGTCCGCCAGGACGACGAACCGCCAGGGTACCAGCTTGCCATGATCGGGCGTGCGCGAGGCGGCCGTCAGCAGCGTCTGCAGCTCGGCCCGGTCCGGCGCCCGGTCGCCCAGCGTCTTGGCCGGCCGCGAGCGCCGCGTCAGCAGGAAATCGAGCACCTCGGGGCGATTCTTTGGCATGGGCAAGGGCTCCGGCGCGCGGAAGGGACGCAGGTTCTCTAGATGCCGCGGCGCCCCCACGCAACCGGGCGCCTCATTGCCACCGCCCGGTGCAGCGAGCGTGGCGGAAGGTCCGGGTCAGAGGACGAGTTCCATGAACACGACCTTTCCCTCGTAATGCGCCGGCAGGTCCATGGTCGGCGCACACTCCACGAAGCCGGCGCTGGCATAGATACCCTGCGCCGCCTTGAACGTGTGGAACGTGTCGAGCACCATCTTGCGATAGCCGCGGGCACGCGCCAGCTCGATCAGCGACCGGGTCAGCCGCTTGCCCAGCCCCAGGCCGCGCAACTCCGGCCGCACATACATCCGCTTCACCTCGCAGACGCCGTCTCCGCGGCTGAAGAAAGCGACGCACCCGGCCGGCGCGCCGTTCACCGTGGCGAGCAGGAATGCGCCGTCCGGCGGACCGAAGATGCCCGGCAATGCAGCAAGCTGTTCTTCCAGCCCCTTGAAGGCATGGCCGCTCTTCGCTTCGGGATCCTGGGTCGATGCGAAATCGGTGAACTCGCGGACCAGGCTGCGCACAGCGTCGACCTGTTCCTCCGTTTCGATCTGGTCGATGGAGATCTGCAAGGCGCTGATCCCTTCGACAATGCCGGGCAGGGAAGGTGCGGCGGCGGGAACCAGCCGCCGGCCGCCCCTCACCCCGTCGCCACCAGCACCGGCCGCGTCAGCGCGCTCAAGCTCTGCTGCTGCTCGCCCTCGGCGTCGAAATTCGTGGGATGCAGCCAGGTGTCCATCGCCGCCCGGATGGCCGGCCATTCGCCGTCGACCGCCGCATACCAGGCGGTGTCGCGGTTTCGCCCCTTGACGACCACCGCCTGCCGGAACACCCCCTCGTAACTCAGCCCCAGCCGCTGCGCCGCCCGCCTCGACGCGGCGTTCAGCGCGTGACACTTCCACTCGTACCGGCGATAGCCGGCCTCGAAGGCCCAGGCCATCATCAGATACATGGCTTCCGTCGCCGCCCGGGTGCGCTGCAGCGCCGGCGAATAGGTGATCCAGCCGACCTCGATGGAACCGGCCGCGGGCGCGATGCGCAGAAAGCTCGCCGTGCCGACCGGGCGGTCCTCGACCATGATCGTATAGTGCAGCGGGTCGGGCCCCTGCGCCGCGCCCCAGACCCAGGCCTCGTAGGCCTGGCGCGTCGCGAACGGCCCGTGCGGCATATAGGTCCAGATCCGCCCCTCGGCGTCGGCCGAGAACGCCTCGAAAAGCGCCGCGGCATGGTCCAGCACCAGCGGCTCGAGCCGGCAGTACCGCCCCGCGAAGCTCATCCGGGTCGGCGCCGGTGGCGGAGCCCAGTCGGGCACGGGCGCGCCGATCGGCTCGCCGAGCGGGGTGGTATGGGTCATTGGATCCCCTCCAAACGAGCGGGAGACTGCCGGGTGGCGCGCCGCGGCGCAAGCGGCATTGCGGGCGGCTTGCGGGCAACCGGGCGATGCCGAATACTGCGACCAGGCAGCGTTCGGGGGAGGCCGGCATGGACGAGGACACGCTCGAACTGATCGAGCGCCGGCTGGCCGAACGGATCGAGACCCGCGTGCGCGGGCGGCTCTTCGCGTACTACGCCGCCGTCGGGACCGTCGCGCTCGCCGTCATCGGCTTCTTCGGCTACAACGTCGTCAGCGGGCTCGAGGGCCGGGCGCAAGGCTATGCCGAGCAGGCGGTCGGGCCCTCGGTGAAGGAGGCCAACGCCGCGGCCGACGAGGCGCGCGCCCGTGCCGCCGAGATCGCCGCCCGGCTCGACGCGCTCGAGGATTTCCAGGGCCGCCGCGAAGAGGCCCTGCTCGAGGGCGAGCGGCAGGTGCAGCGCAATCAGAGCCGGGTCAACCATCTCGCCGACGAGATCGAGCAGCGCCTGCAGGAGATCGTCGACCGCCTGCAGGAGACGCAGACGCAGGTGGAGGCGACCCGCGACCAGCTGCAGGACGCGCGCTCCGAGCTCTCGGCGCAGCAGGCCCGCGTGCGCGAGACCGCCGGGATCGGCAACTTCGCCGAACTGGCCGCCAGCCTGGCCGAGCTGTCCCGGCAGGTCGCGCTGCTCGACGAGCAGCTGCGCGAGATCCGCGACCGCACGGCGGGCCCGCAGGGCTATGACGCGCCGCTCGCAGACACGGGCCGCATCGAGTTCGATCCAGCGCATGGCGACCGCGCAGGCCCAGGCGGTCGGCGTCGGGCCGGCGGAGGCGGTCGCGCCGATCCCGCTGCCCGCCGCACCTGAAAGCGGCGCCGCCATCGACGGCGCCACCGCCGGGGAAGAGCTCAGGGCGGAGCCCGAGGAACAACCGGGGGATGAGCCCAGCAACACCGTCTACCTGCAGTTTGCCGGCGTGCCGCGCGAGGTGGCCGAGGACATCTCGGCGCAGCTTGCGCCGCTCGGCTTCGAGGTGCCCGGCGAGGAGCGGATCAAGACCGCGGCGGGGATGCACGAGGTTCGCTATTTCTTCGAGGGCGACGGGGCGCGCGCCGGGCAGCTGGCCGACGCCACCAATGACATCCTGCGCCGGCAGGGCTATCGTGCCGAGGTGAGGGTCCGCGACCTGACCGACTTCCCGGGCCAGAAGCCACGCCCCGGCACCCTCGAGCTCTGGCTCGAGCCCCTGCGCGACTAGAGCATTTGCGTCCGGAGCGGCTTTGCCGACCCACCGCCGTCATGCCCGCGCAAGGCTTTGCGCGGGTGTGACGTCGCCTGGGCAGGACGACGGGCCCTCGCATGCGCCTGCGCGGGATGGCGATGCCGGCCGGGGCAGCGGAGGCCCGCGCCCCCGCCACTTTGTCGTACCCAAAAGGTTGTGGGCGCGTTAAGTGCTGGCTACGGTGGTCTTTTGGGGAGAACCCCGCTGTCAGTAGAGCCCGAGCCCTTGGTGGACGCATCGAAGTTCACACCGGTCTGCGCGATCGGCGCCTCGGCGGGCGGGGTGCAGGCGCTGCGCGAGTTCTTTCGCCACCTGCCGGACGATCTCGGCATGGCCTATGTCGTCATCATCCACCTGGCGCCGGACCATCCGAGCGCCCTGAGCGAGATCCTGGCCGGCGTCACGCGCATGCAGGTGCAGGACGTCTCCGAGGCGGGATCGCGGCTCTCGCCGAACTGCGTCTTCGTCATCCCGCCCGACCGCGAGCTGGTGATCGAGGGCGACGATGTCCGAGCCCGCCCCTTCACCGAGCCGCGCGGCCAGCGGGCGCCGATCGACATGTTCTTCCGCTCGGTCGCGGCGGGCCGCGGCGACGGGCTGTCGGTGATCCTGTCGGGCGCCGGCTCGGACGGGTCGCAGGGCGTGCGCGCGGTCAAGGAGGCGGGCGGCGTCATCTTCGTGCAGGAGCCGGCCGATGCCGAGTATCCGATGATGCCGCGCAGCGCGCTGGCGACCGGCGCCGCCGACTTCGTCGCGCCGATCCCGCGCATGATCGAGCGCATGGTCGAGGTGGCGCGCAGCAAGGAGGCGGTGCGCAAGCTCGACGCCGACGGCGCCGAGCAGGATCTGCGCCGCATCGTCGCCTTTCTGCGGGCGCGCACCGGGCACGACTTTTCGCACTACAAGCGCGCCACCGTGATGCGGCGCGTCGGCCGGCGCATGCAGGTGACGCGGCGGCCGGACCTCGCAGGCTATTCCCGCTATCTCGTCGAGAACCCCGAGGAGGCGCAGGAGCTGTTCGGCGACCTGCTGATCTCGGTGACGCAGTTCTTCCGCGACCCGGACGCCTATTGCGCGCTGGCCAAGCAGGCGATCCCTGCGGTCATCGAGGGCGCCCTGCGTGGGGACGCGACCCCGCCAGCGATCGAGGGCGCGCGGCAGGACGGGGTCCGCGCCTGGGTCGTCGGCTGCGCCACCGGCGAGGAGGCCTATAGCCTGGCGATCCTGATGCTGGAGGAGGCCGAGCGGCAACACAAGGCGGTGCCCATCCAGATCTTCGCGACCGACCTGGACGAAGGCGCGCTGGGGACCGCGCGCGAGGGCCGCTATCCGGCGAGCATCGAGGGGGATGTCAGCGACGAGCGGCTGCATCGCTGGTTCGTGCGCGAGGGGCCGCACTATCGCGTCAAGAAGGAGGTGCGCGACTGCGTGCTGTTCGCGACGCACAGCGTGCTGAAGGACCCGCCCTTCATGCACATCGACCTGGTCAGCTGCCGCAACCTGCTGATCTATCTGGAACGCGAGCTGCAGCGGCAGGTGTGCACCCTTTTCCACTACGGGTTGAAGCCGCACGGCTTCCTGTTCCTCGGCTCGGCCGAGACCGTCGACGCGGCGCCCGACTTCTTCTTTCCCGTCGATCGCGAGGCGCGGCTCTACCGGGCGCGGCCGGTGGCGCGGCGCAGCCTGCCCGTCCTGAGCAACCTGCCGCCCGGGCACCGGCCGCCTGGGCTGAAGGAGCCGGGGCTGGAGGAACCGCACGCGCGGCACCATCGCGCGCCGCTTGAAGGGCCGAAGATCGAGCAGGGTGCCGGCGCCCTCCATCTGTCGGCGCTCGAGGCGGCGGCGCCGCCGAGCGCGCTGGTCGATCACGAGCACCGGCTGCTGCACCTGTCGCCCGCGGCCGGGCGCTTCCTGCTGCCGGGCGGCGGGGCGTTCAGCGCCGACATCACCACGCTGGTGCGCTCCGAGCTGCGGCTCGACCTGCGTGGATCGCTGCGCCGGGCGTTCGACCATGCCGAGACGACGCTGACCCTGCCGCTGCCCGTGCAGTTCAACGGCAGCCGACGGCGCGTGCTGCTGCAGGTGTCGCCGGTGCGCGACGCCCAGGACGTGCCGCCGAGCCGGGCGCTGGTCCTGTTCCTGGACGGCGGGCCGGTCAGCGACGAGCGCTCGGAGGCGCCCGAGGGCGAGGGCCCCGAGGGCGAGGGCGAGGAGGCGCGGCGGCTGCGCGAGGAGCTGCGCGCGCTCGAGGAGCGGCTCGTCGCCTCGCGCCAGGAGCACGAGGGCGCCATCCAGGACCTGCGCGTCGCCAACGAGGAACTGCAGTCGATCAACGAGGAATACCGCTCGACATCGGAGGAGCTCGAGACCTCGAAGGAAGAGCTCCAGTCGATGAACGAGGAGCTGCAGACGGTGAACGCCGAGCTGAAGGCCAAGCTCGAGAGCATATCGACGGCGCATAGTGACCTGAGGAACCTGGTCACCTCGACCGAGATCGGCACGCTGTTCCTCGACACCGAGCTGCGCATCCGGATGCTGACGCCGGTGGTGACGCAGCTGTTCAACGTGACCGATGCGGATATCGGCCGGCCGATCACCGACTTCACGCACCGGCTGGCCGAGGACGGGCTGGAGAAACAGGCGCGCCGCGTGCTGCGCGACCTGGTGCCGGTCGAGAACGAGGTCGGCACCGTCGACGGCCGCTGGATGATGATGCGGCTGCGGCCCTATCGCACGGTCGACGACCGCATCGCCGGCGTCGTCGTGACCTTCGTCGACGTGACCGAGCGGCGCGACGCCGAGCGCCGGCTGCGCGAGAGCGAGGAGCGGCTGCGCAAGGTGCTGGAGACCGAGGCTGTTGCCGTGCTGTTCTTCAACATGTCGGGCGTTCTCGTTAACGCGAACGAAGCGTTCCTGAAGATGTCCGGCTACACGCGGGAGCAGATCGACCGGCAAGAGCTGAGCTGGCAGGGCATGACGCCGCCGGATTATGCCGAGGCGAGCAAGCGGGAACTCGTCGGGCTGGAGGAGACCGGCCGCATCGGTCCTTATGAGAAGGAATACATCCTCGCCGACGGCTCGCAGCGCTGGATCCTGTTCGCCGGGCGACGCATCGAGCCCGACCTGATTGCCGAGTACGCCATCGACATCAGCGACCGCAAGCGCGCCGAGGCCGAGCGCGAGCTCCTGGCGCACGAGCTGAGCCACCGGGTGAAGAACACGCTGGCGGTCGTGCAGGCGATGGCGCGGCGGACCGGCGGCAAGACGGTCGAGGAATTCCGCGAGACGTTCTGCGGGCGGCTGAACGCGCTGGCGCAGGCGCATTCGATGCTGCTGGCCGACGATTGGCGCAGCGCCGATCTGGCCGAGCTGACGCGCCGGGCCCTGGCGCCCTATGCCTCGGACGGCGGCGGGCGCCTCGAGGTCGAGGGCGAGGCGCTTGCGCTGTCCGCCCGGCAGGTGCTGAGCATCAGCCTGGTGCTGCACGAGCTGGGCACGAACGCAATGAAATACGGCGCGCTCTCGACGCCCGAGGGACGGGTGCACGTCTCGTGGCAGGTCGCGGACGACGGCGGCAAGCGCCGGCTGCGCTTTCGCTGGCGCGAGCGCGGCGGGCCGCCGGTGACGCCGCCGAGCGACGATGGCTTCGGCTCGCAGCTGATCCAGCGCACCGCCGAGTTCGAGCTGTCGGGCGCGGCCAGCATCGACTGGGCGCCCGGGGGGCTGACCTGCGAATTCGAGTTTCCGTTGGAGTGAGCGTGGAGGCACCCGATGTCAGATCCGCATAGCAGCCAGGCCGCGGCGCTGACCGGCCTGCGCGTGCTGGTTGTCGAGGACGAGCTGCTGCTGGCCATGGATTACGAGGAGATCCTTGGCGATGCCGGCTGTACGGTGCTGGGCCCCGTCGCCCGCCAGGCCGGCGCGCTGTCGCTGCTCGAGCACGAGCTGCCCGACGCGGTGGTGCTGGACATGAATCTGGCGGGCGAGCGCTCGACGCTGATCGCCGAGGCGCTGGCCGAGCGCGGCGTGCCCTTCGTCGTCGTCTCGGGCTATGCCGAGGAGATGGCGCGCGATTCGTCGGTGGCGGACGCCCCGCGGCTGGAAAAGCCGGTGAACGCGCGCGAGCTGGTCCAGATGGTCGCGTCGCTTGCCGGTCGAGGGTGAAATCGCAAAAGGGCGGGTGAGCCGGGCGGCGGCCAACTCAGCTCAGCGCCCACCAGATA
Source organism: uncultured Alphaproteobacteria bacterium (assembly GCA_963822985.1). GTDB lineage: Bacteria > Pseudomonadota > Alphaproteobacteria > Rhodobacterales > Rhodobacteraceae > Thermohalobaculum. Next base: position 61,916 of record CAWGJU010000016.1, read on the forward strand.
ACAGCGGCAATGGGGGCCCAGGATGCCAGGAAGGCGGCGATCCAAACGAACAGCGTGCCGCGCGGCATCGGGTCGGTGGGCTCGGGCGGGGGCAGATCGACCGGATAAGCCGGAACGCGCGCGGCGCCGGTCTTCCCGGCGGGTCCGCACTGATCCCGGTGCGTTATGATGGCGAGCTTGCCCACTCGCGGCGGTTCTCCCAAAACGCGGTCAATTTCTCTCTCTAGTTTTATTCTGCCCTTACGTCAAGCGCAGGCACCAGGGCAACACCAGGGTACTGTCAGGGCACTGGGGGAAGCGAGCGGGCGTTGACATCGACGCTGCCCGGAACCGATGATCGGGACCGCCCGCCGCTCCGGCTCCCGCCCGTCGCGAAGGAGACACCCCGTATTGAGACCGCTCCCGCCAGCTTGGTTGCTTGCTTGCGGGCTGCTGGCGGCGCAATCGGCGGGTGCGGCGGAGATCTCGATCTCTTGCGGTGCGATCGGCATCGAGCGCGAGCTCTGCGTCGACGCGGTGGCGGAATGGGAGGGGCTGACCGGTCACTCCGCCCGGATCGTCTCGACCCCGAACTCGACGACCGAGCGCCTGGCGCTCTACCAGCAGCTGCTGGCCGCGCACGCCCCGGACATCGACGTCTTCAACATCGACATCGTCTGGCCAGGCATTCTGGGCGCATACTTCATCGACCTCGCGCCCTATGCGGCGGGACGCGAGACCGAGCATTTTCCGGCGATCATCGCCAACAACACGGTGGATGGCGAGCTCAAGGCCATGCCGTGGTACACCGATGCGGGCCTGCTCTATTATCGCGCGGACCTGCTGGAGAAACACGGCAAGCCCGTCCCCGAGACATGGGCCGAGCTGGCCGAGACGGCGGCCGCGATCATGCGGGCCGAGCGCGCCGGGGGCGGTGGCCGGGTGTGGGGCTTCGTCTTCCAGGCGCGGGCCTATGAGGGGCTGACCTGCGATGCGCTCGAATGGGTGGCCAGCCATGGCGGCGGCACCATCGTCGATGATGCGGGCGAGATCACCGTCGACAACCCGGCCGCCGCGGCGGCACTCGACCAGGCGGCCTCCTGGGTGGGCACGGTCGCGCCGCCCGGCGTCTTGAACTACACCGAGGAGGAGGCGCGCGGCGTCTTTCAGTCCGGCAATGCGGTCTTCATGCGCAACTGGCCCTATGCATGGGCGCTGGCGCAGTCGGAGGGCAGCCCCGTGCGCGGACGCGTCGGCGTCGCCGCCCTGCCGCATGGACCCAATGGGGCGCCGACCGGCACGCTCGGCGGCTGGAACCTGGCGGTCTCGAGGTTTTCCGAGCATCCCGAGTTGGCGGCCGACCTCGTCATGTTTCTGACCTCGCGCGCCGAGCAGAAGCGTCGCGCGATCATCGGTGCCTACAACCCGACCATTCCTGCGCTCTACGATGATCCGGAGGTGTTGGCGGCGGTGCCCTTCATGCGCGAGTTGCTCCCGATCGTCGAAGGCGCGCTCGCCCGGCCATCGCGGGCCACCGGCGAGGATTACAACCGCGTGTCCGCCGCCTTCTGGGGGGCGGCGCACGATGTGCTTGCGGGCAAGACCGACGCCGCTGCGGCGCTGGCCGGGCTCGCCGACAAACTGTCTGTGATCCGTCGGCGTGGCTGGTAGGGGCGGGGCGGGCGCCTCCGCCGGGACGGCCCTGCTGTTCCTTGCGCCGATGCTCGTCGTGCTGGCGGTATCGGCCGGCTGGCCGCTCGGCCGCACGATCTACTTCGCGCTCACCGACGCCCGGCTGTCCGGCTTGGAGGCGCCTCGATTCGTTGGTCTCGAGAATTTCTGGAACAGCGTCTGGGGCGGATTGCTGGCCGATCCGGCTTGGTGGAACGCGGGCGGCAACACGCTGCTGTTCGCCACCGCCTCGGTCGGGGCCGAGACGGTGCTGGGGGTCGTCATCGCGCTCGTGCTTGACCGAAGTTTCCGGGGGCGCGGCGTGGTGCGGGCAATCGTGCTGATCCCCTGGGCGATCCCGACGATCGTCTCGGCGAAGATGTGGGCCTGGATGCTGCATGACCAGTTCGGCGTCGTAAACGACCTGTTGCTGCGCGCCGGGATGATCGGCGAGCCGGTCGCCTGGCTCGCCGATCCCGACACTGCGCTGGCTGCCGTGGTGCTGGTCGATGTCTGGAAGACGACGCCCTTCATGGCGCTGCTGGTGCTGGCGGCGCTGCAGGTGCTGCCGGACGACATCTACGAGGCGGCGCGGATCGACGGCGCCGGACCCGTCACGCGATTCTTCCGCATCACCCTGCCGCTGATCCGGCCGGCGCTGATGGTCGCGGTCGTCTTTCGCAGCCTCGACGCGCTGCGCATGTTCGACGTGGTCTATGCGATGACTGGCACCTCCGAGGACACGATGACGATGTCGGTCTTCGCCCGCCAGCAGCTGGTCGAGTTCCAGGACGTCGGCTATGGCTCGGCGGCATCGACCTTGCTGTTCCTGATGGTCGCGGTCGTCGTCGCCTGCCTGCTGACGCTCGGCCGGGTCCGGCTGGCGGACGAGCCGCGGTGAGGCTCGCCCGCGTCGGTTTTTGGGCGCTTGTCGCGCTCATCGTCCTCTGGTCGGTCTTTCCGTTCTACTACGCGGTGGTCTCGAGCTTCCGCCATGGCTCGGAGCTCTTCAAGCCGGCCTACCTGCCGGTGCCGGAGTTCTCGAATTACGCGGCCGTCTTTGCCGGCCAGCCGTTCGGACGGAACATCCTGAACTCGGTGCTCGTCGCCTTTGCCGTCGTGGCCCTGTCGCTCGCGCTCGCGGTGTCGGCCGCCTATGCGCTCGGCCGGCTGCGGTTTCGCGGGCGCGGCGTCCTGCTCGTCACGATCCTCTCGGTCTCGATGTTCCCACAGGTCGCGGTGCTCTCGGGCATGTTCGAGCTGATCCGCTGGTTCGGCCTCTTCAACTCGCTGCCGGCGCTGGTCTTCGCCAACATGATGCTGACGCTGCCGTTTACGGTCTGGGTGCTGACGACCTTCATGCGCGAGCTGCCTGCCGAGCTGGAAGAGGCGGCGCTGATCGACGGCGCCTCGCACGCCCAGATGGTCTGGCACGTCTTCCTGCCGCTGCTGCGTCCGGCGATGGCGGCCACGGGCCTGCTCGCTCTCATCGTCGCCTGGAACGAGTTCCTGTTCGCGCTGACCTTCACGATCACAGACGACATGCGCACGGTGCCGGTCGCCATCGCGCTGATGACCGGCGCCTCGGAGCACGAGCTGCCCTGGGGGCGGATCATGGCGGCATCGGTCATCGTCACGGTGCCGCTGGTCCTGCTGGTGCTGGTGTTCCAGCGCCGGATCGTCGGCGGGCTGACAGCCGGCGCTGTGAAGGGCTGAGAGCCGGGCGGGCCTCCGACTGTCGCGCCACCGGTCTTCAGCCATGCGATAAAAGCGGGCGCGCCGTCTGGCCCCGCGCCGTGGGCAGTTGTAAGCGCCCGGGCGATATGCGTAAGTCGGCCCGTCCAATGAGAAGCGGCGCGCTCTGCAGCGCCCAAAGGGAGGAAGGATGTTCAAGAAGACCGCTCTGATTCTGTCTGCCGCGGCCTTTGGCCTTGTCGGGGTGCTTGGCGCGCCCGCTGCGCAGGCGGAATACCCCGAGCGCCCCATCGAGCTGATCGTGCCCTGGGGCGCCGGCGGCGGCACCGATGCCGTCGGGCGCATCTTCGCGAGCCTGCTCGAAAAGGAGCTGGGCGAGCCCGTCAACGTCGTGAACCGCACCGGCGGATCGGGCGTGGTCGGCCACAGCGCCATCGCGACCGCGCAGCCCGACGGCTACACCCTCGGCGTCATGACGGTCGAGATCGCCATGATGCACCACCAAGGTCTGACCGAGCTGACCTTCGAGGACTACACGGTCCTGGCGCTGGTCAATGCCGATCCGGGCGGCGTGATGGTGTCGGCCGATTCCGAGTACCAGACGCTCGAAGACCTGCTGGCGGCCATCAAGGAACAGCCGGCCGGGACGTTCAAGGCATCCGGCACGGGGCAGGGCGGCATCTGGCATCTGGGCCTCGCCGGCTGGCTGCTGTCGGAGGGCGTCGATCCCAACAAGGTCACTTGGGTGCCCAGCCAGGGCGCCGCTCCGGGCCTGACCGACATGGTGGCGGGCGGCGTCGACATCGTCACGGCGTCGTTGGCCGAGGGCAGGGCGCTGATCGAGGCCGGCAAGGTGCGGCCGCTCGCCCACATGGGCACCGAGCGCTCGGCCGTCTTCCCTGACGTGCCGACGCTGAAGGAGGCGACCGGCTCTGACTGGACGATCGCCGCCTGGCGAGCGCTGGTCGGGCCGGCCGGCCTGCCGGAGGACGTCCAGCAAACGCTCGTCTCGGCGATCGAGGCCGCCTGGAACAGTGGCGAGTTCCAGGACTTCATGAAGGAGCGGGGCTTCGGCGTCCTGTGGATGCCCACCGACGAGGCGGTGGAGTTCATCGGCGGCTCCGACGAGGACTCTGGCAACGTCATGCGCGAAGCCGGGCTGGTGCAGCAGTAAACCGCAGCTCGAAGGCGAGGCGACGTGAAGATCAGCGACGCAATCGCGGGCGCTCTCTTCCTCGCCTTCGGCGTTGCCGTCATGGCGATAGCGATGCAGCTGCCGGCCATGCCGGGCCAGCCCTACGGCGCCGCCACGTTTCCCCTGCTGATCGGCGCCGGCTTCGTTCTTGTCTCGCTGGCGCTGATCGTCAGGGGTGTCACCGACTGGCACAGCCTGCCTGGCGTCCTGCTCTCGGATTGGGGCCGGTCGCCCCGGACTTGGCTGCGGATGGCGCTGACGGTTCTGCTCGTCATCCTCTACATCGCCTTCTCCGACTGGCTGGGGTTCACCCTCAGCTCGTTTCTCGTGCTGCTGACATTGTTCCTCGCCATGCAGGTGCGGCCGGTGACGGCGGTCGTGGTGGCCGTGATCGCCACGCTGGTCACGCAGCAGGCCTTCGGCGTGCTCCTGCGCGTGCCTCTGCCGCGCAGCGACTATTTCGGGTTCCTCTGGTGAGCGCTGACCCTCGTGAGCACTGACGTTCTCGCAACGGCCTTCGGCCTGGTCTTCGACCCTTACGTGTTGCTCGTCATCTTCGCCTCGGCGGCGTTCGGTCTGTTCGTCGGGGCGATCCCGGGGCTGACGGCGACGATGGCGACGGCGCTGCTGGTGCCGGTGACATTCTTCATGGACCCGGTGCCGGCGATCGCCGCGATCGTGACGGCGACGGCCATGGCTATCTTTTCGGGCGACATTCCCGGCTGCCTGCTGCGCATTCCGGGCACGCCCGCCTCGGCCGCCTACACGGACGAGGCCTATGCGATGACGCGCAAGGGCCAGTCCGAGGTGGCGCTGGGCGCCGGGCTTGTCTTCTCGGCGATCGGCGGCCTCTTCGGCACCGTCGTGCTCGTCACCGCCGCGCCGGCCCTGGCCGAGGTGGCGCTGAAGTTCAGCTCTTTCGAGTATTTCTGGCTGGTCTGCCTGGGGCTCAGCTGCGCGGTGTTCATCTCGGCCGGCTCGCCGGTCAAGGGGCTCGTCGCGCTGCTGATCGGCCTCTTCATCGGCACGATCGGGCTCGACAACCCGGCCGGCCAGCCGCGGTTCACCTTCGGCAGCACCGAGCTGATGGGCGGCGTCAGCTTCATCCCGGCGATGATCGGCCTCTTCGCCGTCTCCGAGGTGCTCCGCTCGATGGCGGCGACGCGCAAGGCGGCGGCGCCCGAGGGCGGGGCGCTGACCGGCATCTTCTCCGGGCAGTGGCGCCTCTTCAAACGTTATCCGCTGCAGGTCCTGCGCGGCAGCACGCTCGGCACGCTGATCGGCGCGCTGCCGGGCGCCGGCGCCGACATCGCCGCCTGGATCGCCTACGCCGTCAGCAAGAAGTTCTCGCGCGAGCCGGAGAAGTTCGGCACCGGCCATGTCGAGGGCATCATCGAGAGCGGGGCGGCGAACAACGGCGCGGTCAGCGGCGCCTGGATCCCGGCGCTGGTCTTCGGCATCCCTGGCGACTCGATCACGGCGATCGTCATCGGCGTGCTCTACGTCAAGGGCATGAATCCGGGGCCGATGATCTTCATCCACACGCCCGAGCTGATCTACGCCGTCTTCATCGTCTTCTTCCTGGCCAATCTGATCATGCTGCCGCTCGGCTGGGCGCTGATCAAGGTGGCGCGCCAAGTGCTGCGCGTGCCGACGAACATCCTGATGCCTGTCATTCTGATGTTCTGCATCGTCGGCTCGTTCGCCATCAACAACTCGGTCTTCGGCATCGGCATCATGCTGAGCCTGGGCGTGCTCGGCTTCCTGATGGAGGAGAACGGATACCCGGTCGCCCCCGCGATCCTGGGGCTGGTCCTCGGGCCGATGCTGGAGCAGAACTTCATCACCTCGATGATCAAGGCGGATGGCGAGCTGCTCGCCTTCTTCGAGCGCCCGATCGCCGCCGGGCTGGGCGTGCTCACCATCGCGGTCTGGCTCCTGCCGGTGGTCGTCGCGCTTCGTTCTCGGCGAAAGGCGTCGCCGGCCGAGTAGCGCCGAGGCCCGCAATCAGGCGGATGCGGCGGTCAGCCCGAGGCGGCGCGGCGGGCACTCGCCAGGGCCTCCTCCTCTGCGACGGCAAGCGTGATTCGGAAGAAGCTCGCTCCCGTCGGGGCGAAGTGGACCGTCAGATCGCCGCCCATCCGTCGCATCAGCGCCCGGCTGATCGGCAGGCCGAGCCCGGCGCCCTGAACGCGGCTAGCCCGGCTGCCCCGCTTGAAGTTCTCGAAGATGTCGACGGCCTCGTCGCGGCCGACGCCACCACCATTGTCGATGACGTCGATGCTGATGGCGCCGCCGACCAGCCCCGATTGGACCAGGATCTCGGGGCAGGGCGCCTCGTTGTATTTCAGCGCGTTCGAAAGCAGGTTGATCAGCACCTGCCGGAGCCGGTCCTCGTTGGCCAGAGCCATGCCGCCGGCCGGCATCGGCTCGCGCCGAATGGTGACGCCGCTCTTGTGGGCGAGGCCGGCAACCGTTTCGAGCGCCGCCGCCACCGTCGGCTCGGGGTCGATCGGACCGACCGGCAGTTCGAACGTGCCTGCCTCGAGCCGACTGACATCGAGGATCTCGTCCAGCAGCCGCGTCAGCCGTTGGCTCTCGTCGAGGATGATGGCGAGGAACCGGCGCCGCTCGGCTTCCGAGACGGGCTCCTCGCCCAGCAGTATCTCCGAAAACGACCGGATGGAGGTCATCGGGGTACGCAGCTCGTGACTGACCTGGCTGAGGAACGCATCCTTCTGGGCGTCGAGCGTGCGCAGGCGCGTGTTCGCCTCGCGCAGCTGGCGGGCGGCGCGCTCGAGCTCGTCCGATTTCTCCACCAGCCGGCGGGTGGTCTCGATCAGGCGCTGGGTCTCGTCGGCGATGTCGATCAACGCCGGGATGCCGACGCTCTCGCCGCCGGCGATCCGCCGGACCATCGCGTGCGCCGAGGCCGCGCCGACGGAGCCGGAGAGCTCGCGCTCGAGCCGCGCGATCACCGCATCGGTCGGTACCGGCAAGCGCCGCTGCCGCCCCTGCTCGCGGGCCATCTGGTCGAAGAGCGCCCGCGCGGGATCGGCGCCGAGGATGCGCTGGGCAAGAACGAACAGGTCCTCGGACGTGGCCGAGACCTCGAGAAAGCGGGGCGGTTCGCCGCCCGTCCCGCGGAAGACGTCGACGAAGAGCGCGCCCTGCAGGCGCTCCAGCGGCTGCGCCTCGGTGCAGCCCGACACGACAAGGAACAGCAGGCTGTTGACCCCGAGGCTCCAGACGAGCGCATGGATCAGCGGATCGCTGCCCTGCAGCCCCAGCAGTGCGCGCGGTCGCAGCGCCTCGAGTCCCCAGGGGCCATGGTTGATCACGGAGGAGCCGAGGAACAAGCCATCCTCGAAGCTCGGTAGAAACAGCGTATAGCCCCACAGCAGGAACCCTGCCGAGAGGCCGGCAAGGGCCCCTGTCCGCGTGGCGCCGCGCCAGAAAAGGGCGCCGAGCAGGCTGGGCAGGAACTGCGCGACGCCGACGAAGGCGATCAGCCCGATCGCCGCCAGCGCCTCGGACCCGCCGGTCAGCTGGAAGTAGAGGAAGCCCAGCAGCAGGATCACGGCGATGCTGATCCGGCGCGTCGTCAGCAGCAGGCTGCGGACGTCGCCCGAGACCTCGTTGCGGCGGTCGAGCGCCCGCAAGGCGATCGGTGCGACGATGTGGTTCGAGACCATGGTCGAGACGGCGATCGCAGCGACGATGACCATGGAGGTCGCCGAGGAGAAGCCGCCGAGGAAGGCGAGCAGGGCAAGCTCGTTCCGCCCCTCGGCGAGCGGCAGGCTTAGGACGAAAAGGTCGGGGTTCGACCCGGCGGGCAGGTATTTCAGGCCCGCGATCGCGATCGGCAGGATGAAGAGGCTCATTCCGAGGAGATACAGCGGGAACAGCCACGACGCCGTTGCGAGGTGGCGCTCGTCGATGTTCTCGACGACCGTCACCTGGAACTGGCGCGGCAGGCAGATGATGGCCGTCGCCGAGAGGAATGTCAGGGCCACCCAGCGCGGGCCGAAAATGTCGGTATCGTCGAAGAGCCGCGCCGGCGCGCCCTCGAAGATCGGACCTATCCCGCCCGCCAGCCCCCAGACCACGAAGACCCCCACGGCGAGCAGCGCGACCAGTTTGACGATGGCCTCAACCGCGATGGCGGCGACGACGCCGTGGTGCCGCTCGTTGGCGTCGAGATTGCGCGTGCCGAAAAGCACCGCGAAGGCGGCCAGGCCCGACGCGACCCAGAACGCCGTGGCCGCGCCACCCGCCCGGCCCGCGATCGCCTGGTAGCTCGATGTCACCGACTGCAGCTGCAGCGCGATATAGGGCGTGGTCGCCATCACCGCGATAAGCGTCACGAGCACTGCGAGGCTCGGGCTCTTGCCATAGCGCGACGAGATCAGGTCGGCGATCGAGGTGATGCGGTGCGCCCGGCCGATCCGGACCAGCTTGCGCAGCAGCCACCACCAGCCGACGAAGACGAGGGTCGGGCCGATATAGATCGTCGCGAACTCCAGCCCGTTGCGGGCCGCCGACCCGACGGCGCCGTAGAACGTCCACGAGGTGCAGTAGATCGAGATCGAGAGCGTATAGACGACGGGCGAGCGCAGCCAGCGCAGCCCGCCGAGGCGCGCCCGCCGGTCGACCCAGAAGGCCAGTCCGAACAGCAGCGCGACATAGCCGAGGCAGACGCCGAGCAGAAGATCGGTCGACAGCATCAGTCGGCCTTCCCGGGCTCTTCGTCGGCATCGTTGGCCGGCAGCTCGGGCTCGCCCAAGCTCCGCGACAGGATCGCGGCGCCGAGGACGAGCGCCGCCCAGATGGCGAAGATCGAGAGGACGACGACCGGCACGCCGCCGACCCGTGCATTTATCTCGAAGATCTGCGCGATCGGCGGCAGGAACAGCATGGTTCCAACCGCCGGGAGGATCAGCGCGCGGTCGCGCGCCTTTCGATGCCGAAGCGGGCGTTCGCTTTGCCGCATCGACCTAGTCCGCCGCCAGCCGTCGCACTGCGTCGAGCAGCTCGGAATTCGAGAAGGGCTTGGACATGAACAGGTCGGCGCCGCCCTCCAAGGCGGCCTCGCGGTCGACCCGCTGCCCCTTGGCGGTCAGCACGATGACGCGCAGCGGCTTGCCGCGGGGATCGGCGCGGAGGCGGCGCAGCACCTCGAGCCCGTCGAGACCGGGCAGCATGACGTCGAGGATGACGACCTCGGGCAGGTTCGCCAGCGCCGCGGCCAGCGCGGCCCTGCCATCCGTCTCCACCGCGACCTCGAAGCCGGCCCTGCCGAGCAGGAACGACAGGAGTTCGGCGATGTTCGGCTCGTCCTCGGCCAGGAGCACGCGCTTCGGCACGGCGCAGATCTCCTCCCCCGGTCCCCGTCTCGCGCGGGCCCTCCGGAGGCGAGACTACGCCAAGCGCCGCGCGCTGTCGATTTCAGCCGGCAATCGGGTCCTCGACCCTGTGCGGGCAGCTCTGGCGCGGGCAGATCCGGCAGGCGGGGCCGACCTCCTCGGCCGGCACCGCAGGTTCCGGCGCATAGACGGTCAGGCGCGCATCGACGTCGCTCATCGCCAGCATGTCCGTCAGGTAGTGCCGCGGACGGCCAAAGCCGGTCGGCCCGGTGTTCCGTGCGCGGGCGACGAAGACAAAGCGCATCCCGGACGGGAAAACGGCCCGCTGCCTGATCACCGCTTCAGGCGATTGCTGCGCGCGATAAAGGACCCAGAGGGGGCAAGCGGGGGCATAGCGCGGCGCGATCAGGCCCGCGAGGCCGCGCCGCTCGATGATCGTCCCCGCCGCATTGGCGCGGAAATAGCCAAAGCGCGGAACCTCGGGGCCGGCGGGCAGGGCGGTCAGCCGCTGGCACACCGTCTCGACCCCGACGGCAAAGGCATCGGCCAGCGCCTCGAGGTCATAGCCGAGCGCAGCAGCCCGCGGCGCCAGCGTCTCCGCCGGCAGCAGAAGGGCGGCCGCGCCATAGACAACGAGCGCCTGGCGCGCACGGCTGCGGCCAGGCGCCGTCTCGACCTCGTCCTGGGCATCGAGGATCGCGTCAATCACCGGGCCCAGGCGCTCCTCGGCGATCGCCCGCGCCGCGGCCCGTCGCGCCGCCGGCGTTTGGTCGACGATCAGGCCGGACAGCTCGCCCGCGGCCGTCTCCAGCTCGGCGATGCGGTTGTCGCGCGCGTCGAACAGGGCCTCGACCTCGTCCAGCGGCGTCAGCGTGCGCCGCGGCGCGTCGATTCGGTCGAAATACGAGGCCAGCGCTTCGCCCACCTGCGACAGCGCCCGGCTTTCATCGTGGATCATTCGGTGAAAGCGGCCGCGCTGGTCCGCCGCGACCTCCGGGCTCTCGTGCAGGATTTCGGCGGCCGAGCGGATCGTGGCGATGCGCGTCAGCATCCGGTGCACGGTCTCGCCGAGGAAGGGATCATGCGTCAGCCGGTCGGCGAGGGCGCGCGCCGCCGCGCTCGCCTCGCGCTCGGACCGGGCGAGGGCGGCCATGGCCCGCGCCCAGCCGGGGTAGCGGGCGACCAGGTCGGCGGCCGCGCCCGTCTCGATGCCGATCGCGGCGAGTTCCGGGGCGTGCGCGATCTCGTCGAGCCGCTCGAGCAGGCGACGCTCGGCCGCGCCGTCGAGCTCTTCCAGGCGCAGCGTCAGCGCCTCGGCCGTGCGGCGAAGCAGGGGGCCGGCGATGGCCCGCCGGTTGCGCTCGATCAGGTTCATGTAGGAGGGCGAGATCCCGACGCGCCGGGCGAGCTCGGCCTGCGTCAGGCCGAGGACGCGCCGCCGTTCGCGAATTCGCGTGCCGACGGCCGCCCTCGACATGCTTCTCATCCCCCGTTCAGCAGGGCGGGTTTGTAAATCATTGACAAGCCTGCACCTAGAGTTGTCGATACATTTACAATAATTTCTCGCTACGTCAACGGCTTGTTGTGCTCCTGACAAATCTGGACCATGACTGACAGAGCACGACCAAGTGCTGCCCGTCCGCGCTCGCGCAGCGAACGTCGCGCGCCGGACGGGAAAACTATGGGAGGAAACGAATGAGCGACCTGAAGATCAGCCGCCGCGGCCTGCTCAAGAGCGGGGCGGTGCTGGGCGCCGGCCTCGCCGCGCCGACATTTTTCCACCGCCATGCCTGGGGCGCCGAGTTCACCAACGCGCCGACCGGCGACACCGTGAAGCTCGGCTTCAACGTGCCGCTCAGCGGCGCCTATGCCGACGAGGGCGCCGACGAGCTGCGCGCGCTCGAGCTTGCGGTCGAGCACCTGAACGGCGGCGGTGATGGCGGCATGCTGCAGACCTTCAGCTCGAAGGCGCTGCAGGGCAACGGCATTCTCGGCAAGAAGGTCGAGTACGTCACCGGCGACACGCAGACCAAATCCGACGCGGCGCGCGCCAGCGCCAAGCGCATGGTCGAGGCCGATGGCGTGCTGATGATCACGGGCGGCTCGTCTTCGGGCGTGGCGATCGCCGTGCAGTCCTACTGCCAGGAGGCGGGCATCATCTTCATGGCCGGCCTCACCCATTCCAACGACACGACGGGCAAGGACAAGAAGGCGAACGGCTTCCGCCACTTCTTCAACGCCTACATGTCTGCCGCGGCGCTGGCCCCGGTGCTGAAGTCCGAGATGGGCTCTGACCGGAACGCCTATCACCTGACGGCCGACTATACCTGGGGCTGGACGCAGGAGGAGTCGATCGCGGCCGCCACCGAGGCGCTGGGCTGGAACACGGTCAACAAGGTGCGCACGCCGCTCGGCGCCGGCGACTTCTCGCAATACCTGACGCCCGTGCTCAACACCGATGCCGACGTGCTGGTGCTGAACCACTACGGCCAGGACATGGTCAACTCGCTGACCCAGGCCGTGCAGTTCGGCATGAAGGACAAGACGGTCAACGGCAAGCAGTTCGAGATCGTCGTGCCGCTCTACTCCGAGCTGATGGCCCAGGGCGCCGGTGCGGCGGTGAAGGGCATCCTCGGCTCGGCCAACTGGGATTGGCGGCTCGACAATCCGGGCACCAAGGCGTTCACCGAATCCTTCGGCAAGAAGTATGGCCGGCCGCCCAGCCAGGCGGCGCAGACCTGCTATGTCCAGACGCTGCTCTATGCCGATGCGGTGGCGCGGGCCGGCACCTTCAATCCCTGCGAAATCGTCTCGGCGCTCGAGGGCTACGAGTTCGACGGGATGGGGAACGGGTCGACGCTCTACCGCGCCGCCGACCACCAGTGCTTCAAGCCGGTGCTGGTGATGCGCGGCGCCGCCAATCCGACGAACCAGTTCGACCTGCTCGAGATCGTCGACGTCGTGCCGACCGAGCAGATCATGTACGAGCCGGACAACCCGATGTTCGCCGGCGGCAATCTCGGCTCGTGTAACCCAGGGGCCTGATCCCGACGCGCGGGCCCTCCGGCCGCCGCGCATTTGAAGGCCGGCGGCCCCGTGCGGGGGCGCCGGCGCCGCAAACCGAGCCGCGGGAGAGCGAGACGTGGACGCCATCCTCCTCCAGTTCCTGAACGGCCTCGACAAGGGCAGCGCCTATGCGCTGATCGCGCTGGGATTGACGCTGATCTTCGGCACCCTCGGTGTCGTCAACTTCGCGCATGGCGCGCTCTTCATGCTCGGCGCCTTCTGCGCCGTGGTGATGAACAAGCTGCTGTCGACCGAGCACATCGCGCTCGACCCGAATCAGACCACGCCCTGGGGCACCCCCGTCGAGGTGCGCACGCCCTATCTCGAATACTGGCTGGGCGATTTAGGCGGGGCGCTGGTCGAATGGTCGGTCGTCATCTCGCTCGGGCTCACCGTTCCCCTGATGCTGCTGGTCGGCGTCGCCATGGAGCGCGGGCTGATCCGGCACTTCTACAAACGCCCTCATGCCGAGCAGATCCTGGTCACCTTCGGCCTCGCCATCGTCATCCAGGAGATCATCAAGGCAGCCTTCGGCGCCAACCCGATCCCGCAGCCGATCCCGCCCGCCATGTCGGGCGCTGCCGATATCGGCGTCTGGCTCGGTTTCGATCCGGGCGCGGTCTCCTATCCGCTCTGGCGCTTCGCCTATTTCGGCTTCTCGATGCTGGTGATCGCCGCCGTCTTTGCCTTCCTGCAGTTCACCACCTTCGGCATGGTCGTGCGCGCCGGCATGGCCGACCGCGAGACGGTGGGCCTGCTCGGCATCGACATCGACCGGCGGTTCACGATCGTCTTCGGGCTCGCGGCCGTCGTCGCCGGCATGGCCGGGGCGATGTACACTCCCATCCTGCCGCCGAACTATCACCTCGGCATGGATTTCCTGGTGCTGAGCTTCGTCGTGGTCGTCGTCGGCGGCATGGGCAGCCTGCCGGGCGCCGTCGCCGCGGGCTTCATCCTCGGCATCCTGCAGAGCTTCGCCTCGATGACCGAGGTCAAGTCGCTGATCCCCGGCATCGACCAGATCATCATCTACCTCGTCGCCGTCGTCATCCTGCTCGTCCGCCCGCGCGGGCTGATGGGCCGCAAGGGCGTGATGGAGGCCTGAGCCATGTCGCAAACCATCGTCTCGCCCGGCCGCGACCGCATGTTGCTGCTCTTCGTGATCCTCGGCGTGCTGCTGGGCCCGATCATCCTCGCCCCCTTCGGCGCAGGCTATCCGGACCTGCTGCAGCGCTTCGCGATCTACGGGCTCTTCGCCATCGGCTTCAACATCCTGTTCGGGCTGACCGGCTATCTCTCTTTCGGTCACGCCGCCTTCCTCGGCGCCGGCTCGTACTCCGCCGTGTGGATGTTCAAGCTGCTCAGCATGAACGTCATCCCGGCGCTGATCCTCGCCATCATCATCGGCGGCGTCTTTGCGCTCGTCATCGGCTTCGTGTCGCTGCGGCGGACGGGCATCTACTTTTCGATCCTGACGCTCGCCTTCGCGCAGATGTCTTATAATCTCGCCTATTCGGTGCTGACGCCGCTGACGAACGGCGAGACGGGGCTGCAGCTCACGCTCGACGACCCGCGCATCCTCGACGGCGTCGAGGGGCCGATCACCAGCCTGCCTTACCCCGAGCTCTTCGGACTGAAGATGAACGATACCTGGTTGTGGAGCGCGGGCGGCTACACTTTCCAGTTCTCCGCCGGGTATTATGTCTGTGGGCTCGTCCTGGTGCTCGGCTTCTACGTCGCCATGCGCATCTTCCGCTCGCCCTTCGGCATGATGCTTCGGGCCGTGCGCACCAACCAGAACCGGCTGAACTTCACCGGCATCAACACCCGCCCCTATGCGCTGGCGGCCTTCGTGGTCTCGGGCATGTATGCCGGGCTGGCCGGCGGTCTTCTGGCGATGAACGACCCGCTGGCGGGCGCCGAGCGCATGCAGTGGACCGCCTCGGGCGAGGTCGTGCTGATGACCATCCTCGGCGGCACCGGCACGCTGCTCGGGCCGGTGCTCGGCGCCGGCATCATCAAGTACATGGAGAACATCTTCAGCTCGTTTAACGAAGGCATCCTGACCAACTTCTTCGCCTTCGTGCCCGATCAGCTGCGCGAGGGCGTGGTCGGGGTCGCCTCGATCTTCGTCGGCGAAGGCTGGCATCTGACGCTCGGGCTGATCTTCGTCCTGATCGTCACCTTCCTGCCCGGCGGACTGATGGAAGGCGTCAGCCGGCTGGGTCGCCTCGCGGGCGGCGCCTGGCGACGCGACAGTCGCGACGCGGACCAGTTCAACGCCAAGCCCAAAGCGGCGGAGTAGCGGCGAATGGCCATTCTCGAGATTCGCAACGTCAACAAGAGCTTCGGCGGGCTGCGTGCGCTGAACGAGGTCAATCTGTCGGTCGAACCCGGCACGGTGCACGCCATCATCGGCCCGAACGGCGCCGGCAAGTCGACGCTGCTGAACTGCCTGGTCGGCCGGCTCGCCCCGGACACGGGCACCATCACCTTCGACGGGCGCTCGCTGGTGGGCGTTCGCCCGCACGAGATCAACCAGGCGGGCATCAGCCGCGTCTTTCAGACGCCCGAGATCTTCGGCGAGCTGACGCTGCTCGAGAACGTCATGATCCCGGCCTTCGCACGGCGCGACGGCGCCTTCATGATGAACGCCTGGGGATCGGCGCTCGGCCAGCGCTCGGTCATGCAGCAGGCGATGGAAACGCTCGCCGAGCTCCGCCTCGACCACAAGGCGCGGGAGATATCGGGCCACCTGTCGCGCGGCGACAAGCGCCGGCTCGAGCTCGGCATGTGCCTGGTGCAGAACCCAAAGCTCCTCTTGCTGGACGAGCCCACCGCGGGGATGAGCCGCGCCGACACGAACCGGACGATCGACCTGCTCAAGGAGATCGGCGGCCGCGGCATCACAATGGTGGTGATCGAGCACGACATGCACGTCGTCTTCTCGCTGGCCGAGCGGATCAGCGTCATGGCGCAGGGCACGGTTATCGTCGAGGACGAGCCCGCCCGCATCAAGGGCGACAAGCGCGTCCAGGAGGCCTACCTCGGAGGGGCGCATCTATGAGCACCGACGGCGACATCATCAGCGACGAGGTCTACCGGCGGCGCGCGCCCGCCGCCGCGCCGCGCCGCACGCTCGGCGGCGCGCCCGCCTATTTCTCCTGCCACGAAGTCCACGCCTATTACGGCGACAGCTACATCGTTCAGGGCATCAGCTTCGACGTCAGCGAGGGCGAGATCGTCGCGCTCCTCGGCCGGAACGGCGCCGGCAAGACGTCGACCCTGCGCACCATCGCCCGGCTCGACAGCCCGGCCCTGCGTCAAGGCGAGATCTGGCTTGACCATAAGCCGCTGCACGAGATGCGGGCGCATCAGGCGGCGCGCAACGGCATCGGCCTGGTCCCCGAGGACCGGCGCATCATCTCCGGGCTGACGGTCGAGGAAAACCTCCAGCTGGCGCAGATCGTCGAGCCGCATGGCTGGTCGATCGAACGGCTCTACGAGCTCTTCCCGCGCCTGGGCGAGCGCCGCCGCCAGGACGCCGTCACCATGTCCGGCGGCGAGCAGCAGATGCTGGCCGTCGCCCGCGCGCTGGCGCGCGACGTCAAGCTCCTGCTGCTCGACGAGCCATATGAGGGCCTCGCGCCCGTGATAGTCCGCGAGATCGAGAAGACCCTGGAGGAGATCAAGTTGCACGGCATGACGACGATCATCGTCGAGCAGAACGTCGTCGCCGCGCTGCACCTCGCCGACCGCGCGATCATCCTCGACATGGGCCACATCGTCTTCGATGGCACCGCGCAGGAGGTGCTCGACAACAAGGAACTGCGCGAGGAGTACCTGGCGATCTAGGGCGGCTTTCGACCGCACGGGCTCGCCGCATTGCCGCTCGGACCCGCCGAGACGGGCCTCGTCCTCAGTGCGCCATCAACACGGGCTTGGCGAAGTCGGTGAGAAAATCCCGAGTGACCCCGCCGACGACGTATTCCCGGAACCGTGAATGGCTGTATGCGCCCATGACGACCAGGCCGGCCTCGCTTTCGACGATCCGGCGGCGGAGCGATGCGGTGATGCCGTCGTCGGATGGGACCTGGGCCGTCACCTCTGCCTTTACGCCCTGCCGCGACAGCATGGTGGCCAGCCGCTCGCCCGGCATGGGTTCGGCCGGCGTCGCTCCGAAGATCGCGATCTCGACCCGGTCCGCGGCGACCAGCAGCGGCATGGCCCGGCGCACGGCGCGCAACGCCTCTCGGCTGCCGTTCCAGGCGATCAGGATCCTGCGGGCGTCGAGGCTCTCGACCTTGTCGGGAAAGACCAGCACGGCGCCGTCGCCGTCGAACAGCGCTCCCTCGAGGGCGCTGGCGGACGAGCTGCCAACGCCGTCTCCATAGGGGCGACCCAGGACCACGAGGTCCGAGAACTGCGCGACATCGCCGAGCTCGCGGGCGAATTGCCCGTAGGTGCAGACCACCGGCACCGGGTCGCCGCGAATTCCGGCGCGCGCGATCAGCTCGCCCGCGGCGCGCGCGCGGTCTTCGGCTTCCGGCTGGGCGTTGTCCGGCGGCATCGCGAGCGTCCCGGCGGCCATGCCGTCGACATAGGGTGGGATGTCGGTCTGAAACCCGAAGGCCAGCACCGTGAGATGCGCATCCATCTTCGCCGCCGTCTCGATTGCCGCAGCGAGCCGGTTGTCGGTGCCGGGTGAACCGTCAGCGTAGGTGAGAATTGTCTTGATCGCCATGCTCGTCTCTCCTCTGGTCCGGCACCAGGCCGAGATCGTGGACGCCCGGTCGCCAGACAGGTATGCGGTCACTCGGCGACCCGCGTCCAGTGGACCCGCGTCAGGAACTCGTCCTTGGCACGCCGCAGCTCCAAGCGCTTGATAGCGTCTGTCGCAGCCCCGCGGCCTTGATCCGCGTCAATCCGGGCTGCGGCGGCGGTTCGTGACGGCATCGCGATTGCCGGCCCACGCCCGGCTTTGCCGCGGTGGACGGACCCCTTCCGAGGCTCTAGATTGCCTACGGCTTCTCCAAGGCGAGATAATGGCCCGGCCCTCGATCGACGAACGCGATCACGATCCCCTCGGGGCCTCCGCAGCGGGTCGGCCGGCCGTTGTGCTTTTCGAGGGCGGCACGCTCTCAGTTCGGTCCGCCAATCTTGGAACACGGCGCCTCCTGGGCTATGCTCCGGGCGAGCTTCGCGCCGCCGCGCTCGTGGAGCTTTTCCCCGAAACAAGCGAGGCGGAGTTGCGCCAGGTCTTGCGGCGGATCGATGGCGATCCAGACAAGACCTGCCGGATCGAAGCTGCGGCCCGGCACCGGGACGGCAGCGACATGCCCGTCTGGATCGACATCGAGCGGCTCGACGACGACCGCGAGGTGCTCTTCCAGGCGAGATTGGACCCGTCCTGCGGTGTCGCGCAGACCGAGGCGGGGCCGCGGCTGGACGCCGCCCTGCTGCGCTCGATCATCGACACCGCGCCGGACGCGATTGTGACGATCGACACGGGCGGCCGGATCGGCAGCTTTAGCCCCGCCGCCGAGCGGATGTTCGGCTACCGGGCGGACGAGGTGATCGGGCACAACGTCAACATGCTGATGCCCGAACCTTATGTCTCGGAGCACGACGCCTATGTCGCCCGCTATCTCGCGACCGGCGAGAAGCGCATCATCGGCATCGGCCGAACCGTCATCGCCAGGCACAAATCGGGGTCGATCTTCCCGATGGAGCTGGCCGTGGGCGAGGTCCGCACCGGCAGCGATCATGTCTTTACGGGCTTCATCCGCGACATTTCCGATCGAGTGGCGGCGCAGGCCCGCGCCAACAAGCTGCAGCACGAGCTCAACCATATCGGGCGGCTGACCGCGATGGGCGAGATCGCCTCGATGATCGTGCACGAGCTGAACCAGCCGCTGACCGCCATCGCCAATTTCGGCGAGGCGGCCAAGCGGCTGATCGAGCGCGGCGACGACTCGGCGCGGGCGCTCGGCTTCGTCGAGAAATCCATCGCCCAGGCGCACCGGGCGAGCGACATGATTCGCAGGCTGCGCAGCTTCGTCTCGCGCGCCCCGGACGGGATGGAGCGGATTGCAGTCAACGAGGTGGTGCAGGAGGCCGCGCGTCTCGCGCTGGTAGGCTCGGCCGACCAGCATGTCCGCACGCGCTTCGACCTGGCCGATGGACTTCCCGAGATCGAGGCCGACCGCATCCAGATCCAGCAGGTCGTCGTGAACCTGATCCGGAACGGCATCGAGGCGATGGTGGAGAGCACCAGCCAGGGCGGCGCCCGCCAGCTGAGAATCGAGACGCGGCTGGCCCAAGACGGCACCGTTCAGATCGCCGTCGCCGACACGGGGCCCGGTATCGGGCCAGAGATCCGCAACGAGCTGTTCACCCCGTTCTCGACGACCAAGAAATCCGGCATGGGGATCGGCCTCTCGGTCAGCAAGTCCATTGTCGAGGCGCATGGCGGCCGCATTTGGGTCGAGCCGAACGACGCACGCGGCAGCAGGTTCGTGTTCTCCGTGCCGACCGGACCGGCGGCCGCGCCAAAGCCGTGATGAGCCGCGAGAAGACGATCTTTGTCGTCGACGACGATCCGGCGGTCTGCGAGTTCGATCGAGGCCTTGGTTTCGGCTTTCGGCTATCGGACGGCGGCATTCACATCCGCTGACGATTTTCTCGGGCGGTTCGAGCCCTCTGCCGCCGCCTGCGTCCTGCTCGACGTGCGCATGCCCGGGCTGGACGGGCTTGCGGTCCTGGAGCGAATGGGGGCCGCGCGGGCAGGGGTTCCCGTCATCATGGTGACAGGCCACGCCGATGTGCCAGTCGCCGTCAGGGCGATGCAGGCCGGTGCCGTCGACTTCGTCGAGAAGCCCTTCGAACCGGACCACCTGCTCTCGAGCATAGAGCGTGCGCTCGCCGCCGCTCCGCCGGCCCCGATCACGGTGGACCCCGAGCTGCGCCAGCGCTTCGCGCAGCTGACGCCACGCGAGATCGACGTCATGCGCCAGCTGGTGATCGGCCATCCGAACAAGATCATAGGCCACAATCTCGGCATGAGCCCGCGCACGGTCGAAATCCATCGCGGCCGCGTCATGGAAAAGACCGGCGCCGAAAGCCTGTCGCACCTCGTCAGGATGGCCATCAAGGCCGGCTACGATCCCGATGCCCCGATGTAAGGTCTTTTACGCACTTTCGCCTCCGGGGGAAAAACCGCATTCAGGCGGGGTTGGACCAGTTTGCGGCAGGAACGCAGACGAGCGCAAATGGCTAGTATCGTTCATGTGATCGACGACGACGAGGCGGTGCGCGAGTCGCTCGAGGCCCTGTTGTTCGTCGCGGGCTATGATGTCAGCATCTATGCTTCGGCGGAAGATTTTCTTGCGCGTGCGCCCGATGACGGCGGATGCCTGCTGCTCGACGTGAACATGCCGGGCATGAGCGGGCTCGACCTGCTCGGGCGCCTCAACGGGTCGGCGCGCCGGCATCCCGTGCTCGTTCTCACAGCACGGCGCGATGCCGAGCTCCGCGAGCAAGCGCTGGCACTCGGCGCCAAGCTATTCTTGGTGAAGCCAATTCCCGGCGACGCGTTGCTGCAGGCCATCGCCGATGCCACGGTCCCTGCGCCATCACGTGCATAAGGTGATCTCCTTATACGGAGCATACCTGACTGTTCTCGATCAATCGTCGAGGTACTGACTTCTCCAACGCGAGCGACCTCCGGGAAACGGGGGTAAAGGAGGAGAAACATGTACGCCGAAGTACAATTGAACGGAAACGTTTCACCACAGCCAGCCATTCTTTTTTCAAAGGCGGCTGTTCAGGGCCAGAACACTCTGATCGCGAAGCCCGAGACTTTCGCCCCAGGACAGACAATTTTTCTGGAAGGCGACGACGCCGAGTTCTACTTTGAGGTTCTCTCCGGAACCGTGCGGTGCTGCGGCCTCACCGAGGACGGTCGGCGGCAGATCTATCGCTTCGCCACCGAGGCCGAGATGCTTGGGCTGGGCGGCGACGAGTGCTACAGTCATTCGGCCGAGGCCGTGACCAAGGTCACGGTCCGCCGCCACCGGCTCTCGGGCCTCGAAGCGGCGATGGCCAGCGACGACCGGCTGCGCGGCCGCGTCGTCCAAGCTCTCCGGGACGAGCTCGCCGCCGTCCGCACGCAGATGATGCTGCTGGGCCGCATGAGCGCGACGGAGAGGATCGTCGCCTTCCTGCGCGAACTTTCGAAGAGGTCGCGAAACGACGACGGCTGCATCCATCTGTCGATGAGCCGGGGCGACATCGCGGATTATCTCGGCCTGACGCTCGAGACGGTCAGCCGCAAGATGAACGCCCTGAAGCGGATGGGCGCGATCGAGCTTGCCACCCCCTCCCGCGTCCGGGTTCCGGACTTCGACCGACTTGAAGCCGTCGCCGAGGCTGCCTGATCGTCGACAGACCTCCGAAGTCTTCACCAGCTCGTCGATCCAAACTCCGTCATTGGAGCCTCGGCCCGGAGCCGGGGCTCCTCACCTGTCCTTAGGCCAGGCGGCCGGGCTGACGCTGCCCGCGGTATCGGCGCGTTGAAACTGTCGGCCGCAGCCGGGGCAGGCGGCAACCCGCCTCCCGGCCAGCACGATCTCCACAGGGTCATGCGGGTTGGCGTCGTCGCCGGCGCAGCGCGCCGTCTTCGGAGTCGACGACAATCACCGGCAAATCGTTGGTCATGGCCATGGTCTTGCATGCGGCGTCGTCTCGCGCTTTGACCTGCAGCAAACCGGATCGCATGGCTGTCGCGCGCAAGTTCAGATCAAGCGCCGTCGGCGCAGTCAAGGCCCGGAATGCGCCCGGCCGACACCGCTCGGGCCGGAGGCCCGAAGAGTCAGCCAGCCTAATCCGAGCCACGGACCGCCTCCGGGTGCTCGGACACGAAGCTGCGCAGCGCCATGAACAAGGCCTTGGCGTGCTCGACATCGTCAGCCCGGATCGCAGTGCGGATATCGTCGCAGATCATCCCCTGCACATGCGCCGGTCCGTGATGCCGGTGCATCAGATAGCTCGCGAGCGCCGCCGCCGCCGTCTCGGGGATATGCTCGTGCTCGGCGATCGCGTCGACTTCAGCCTCGGTCAGCCCGCACATTCCGATAATGTCCTCGTGCGCGATCATTCCAAAATCCTCCTCGAAAGCTTCGGCGGCGTGCAAGATATCCCGGCCGCCGAGGCCGCCCGTTGATTCACGTCAAGCCGACCCTCATCGCTGGAAAACATAGGTCCCGGGCGCCGGGCCGAGGGACGGCAGCCCTTCTTCGGGCGCCGACAGGCGCGGCGGCGGGACGAGCTCGGCCGAGGACCGGGCGCGCAGCCAGGCGACCCATTCGGGCCACCAGGATCCCGCCACCGGAGCGTGCGCGGCCCACCAGCTCTGCGGGTCGACATACCGCGCGCCCTTCGGGCGGACGCCGATGCGGTACTGCCGGTGACGATGCCCCGGCTCGCTGACGATGCCGCCATTGTGGCCGCCGCTCGTCAGCACGAAGACCAGATCGGAATCCGTGAACAGCGTCGTCTTGTAGACCGATCGCCAGGGCGCGATGTGGTCAGCCTCGGCCGCCAGCACGAAGAAGGGCGCGTCAATGTCCTTCAGCGCGATGACGCTGCCCTCGACGGCGAAGCGGCCGGCGGTCAGCCGATTTTCGAGAAAAAGCCCGCGCAGGTATTGCGAGTGCATCCGGTACGGCATCCGCGTCGCATCGCGGTTCCAGACGCCCATGTCGAACTGCTCCTCGTCTTCGCCGAGGAGGTAGCGGCGCACCGCCCGCGACCAGACCAGCTCGCGGGCGCGCAGCATGCGGAAGGCGCCGGCCATCTGCTCCTGGTCGAGAAATCCCTGGTCCCACATCATGTCCTCGAGGAAGGCCACCTGGCTTTCGTCGAGGAAAAGGGTCAGCTCGCCCGCCTCGGTGAAGTCGGTCTGGCCGGCCAGAAGCGTGATCGAGGCGAGCCGGTCGTCGCCGTCGCGCGCCATCGTGGCCGCCGCGATCGCCAGGATCGTGCCGCCGAGGCAATAGCCGCAGGCGTGCACCTTAAGGCCGGGCACGAGCCGGCAGACCGCGTCCAGCGCCGCCATGACGCCCCGCCGCCGATAGTCGTCGAGCGTCAGATTGCGCTGCTCCGCCGTGGGGTTGCACCACGACATGGCAAAGACCGTGAAGCCCTGGCCGACCAGATAGCGGATCAGCGAGTTGTTCGGGCTCAGATCAAGAATATAGTACTTCATGATCCAGGCCGGCACGATCAGGATGGGCTCGGCCTGGACCTGCTCGGTCTGCGGCGCGTAGCGGATCAGCTCGAAGATGTCGTTGCGGAAGACCACCTCGCCGGGCGTGCAGGCGAGATTGCGGCCGACCGTATACTCGCCACCCGGCTTGCCGCGCCTGCCGGTCACGCGTCGCTCGACGTCCTCGGCGAAATGACGCAAGCCCTGCTGCAGGTTCATGCCACCCGAGCTCAGGGTCCGCTCGATGATCTCGGGATTGGCCCAGGCCGAATTGGACGGCGAGGCCATGTCCAGCATCTGGCGCGCCATGAAGGCGACGCGCTGGGCGTCCTGCCCGCGCATGCCGCGGATCTCGCGCGTCGCGAACGCCCACCAGTCCTCCGTCGCGAGAAACAGCTGCTTCAGCACCGCGAACGGCGGCAGCTGCCAGCCGCGATGGTCGAAACGATGGTCGCGCGCCTCCGGCTCGAAACCCATGCCGGCGCGGTCGGGCGCAAGGTCGGGCGCAAGGTCGGGCCCAGGCGCGCCGCTCAGGGCGAACATCAGCCTCAGCGCATTGGTCTGGTCATGCTCGACAAGGTCGATCTGGCGCCCCGGCGCGCGCGCCAGATGGAGCGCCCAGTCCGCCCAGGCGGCAGCCGCGGCCTGCGGAGAGACGCCGGCGGTGAAGCGCGCCACCATCGCCCTCACGGCACGGTCGAGCGTCTCGTTGGTACGCGCCTGCGCGGGATCTTCGTCGGGCGGTCGGGTACCCTGCGCCTGGGGCGACACCGGCAAGTCGATCGACGGGACGAGGGCGGTGCCTGCTGTGGTCATTGTCTGCCTCGCGGACGGTGTGGCGGTGGGCTGGCACCTCTGATGCCGCGCCAGGCGGCGGTCGGGGGCTCAGGGAAGTCGCGAACAGCCTTGCGGCGCTCGGCCTCGCATCACCTTGATCGCGGTCAATCCGCGTCCAGCCCCCTGGCAGCCAGCCGCGGGATCGCACCGAGACGCCGCACCCGTCACCCTTCGTCGAAGAGGAGGTTTAATGGTGGGTGTAGTAGGACTTCGAACCTCCGCCTTTGTGCCTGACGCACGCTTTCTCAGGGCGTAGCAGGGCGATCGACAAATTCCTCTGACTTCAGCTGGTTGGCCCCGTCCCCTGCAGTTCTGACTGGCGGCCGGGTGCTCCATCCAGTATCATCCTAACGCAAACAAGCGCAGCGTATTGCGCCAAACCTTTGGTACAATCAGGAGGATGGGCGCGGTGCCGAAGATTGTGGAAAATCGCCTAACCGACCGAGCCATTGGTCGCTGCCCGACGGCGAACACCTGGACGGGCGCGGACTCAGCCTGAAGGTCGTAAAACCCGATGGAGTGGATGCCCCCGCCCGGCGGCATCGCGATGTACCACGGTGGTTGTGCTGACGATCACCTGAAGGAGGAGGTATCCATGGCGCAAGCTACCATCATCGGCATCGATCTCGCCAAGTCTACGTTCCAGTTGCACGGCGCGGCCGCGGACGGCGCAATCGTGTTCCGCAAAAAGCTTCCGCGGGACATGGTTCTGTCGTTTCTCGCCGCGCAGCCGTCGGCGCTCGTCGCCATGGAGGCCTGCGCGAGCGCTCATCACTGGGGCCGGGAGATCGCGGCGCTCGGCCATGAGGTGAAGCTCGTGCCGCCGATCTACGTAAAGCCCTTCGTGAAACGACAGAAGAACGACGCCGCCGACGCAGAGGCCATCGCCGAAGCCGCGTCGCGCCCGACCATGCGCTTCGTGGAGGTCAAGACGGCAGACCAACAGGGCCAGGGAATGCTGTTCCGGACGCGGGACCTTCTGGTGCGTCAGCGAACCCAGTCGATCAACGCGCTCAGGGGGCATCTCGCCGAGCATGGCGTCGTCGCGCCCCAAGGTCCCGCGCGCATTGATCGGCTGGCGCAGGCCGTCGGCGACGAGACGGTCCTGCTGCCGGAGACGGTGCGCGATCTCGCCCAGCTCCTGCTCGACCAGATCGCCGCGCTCGGCGCGAAGATCGGCGCCCTCGAGAAGGACATCAGGCGAAGGGCGCCGAAGGACGCGCAGATCGCGCGACTGATGACAATCCCCGGTGTCGGCGCAATCTGCGCGACCGCGGTGCAGGCGTTCTGCCCGTCCATGACCACGTTCCGCAGCGGGCGCGACTTCGCCGCCTGGGTCGGCCTGACGCCGAGACAGAACTCGACCGGCGGCAAGACCCGGCTCGGCAGCACCTCGAAGATGGGGCAGCGCGACATCCGGCGCCTGCTGATCATCGGCGCCTCGGCGGTCGTCACGTGGGCGGCTCGGAAGGGACCGCCGAAGGGCTCGTGGCTCGCCCGCATGATGGCGCGCAAGCCCCGCATGGTCGTCGTCGTCGCGCTCGCCAACAAGATGGCGCGGACCGTCTGGGCGCTGACGGTTCGCGAAGAGACCTACAGAGATCCCGTCGCCGCCTGACCCGGCGGGGGGCGGGTGCGCCGGCGATGTGAGCAGGTCGAAGGAGGGGTAAGGGACATCGGTCGATGAGACGGGGTCGCAGGAACCTGTACCGCGCCGCGCGCCGCAGAGCACGCAAACCCGATAGGGACGCGACCCGCACATCTCCATACAGGCCCGCGGCGAATCGACGGCCGCATCACGAGGCCGGACACACGACCGCACCTGACCGCACGTCCTCAACCGCCAAAAACCGCTTGCATCGAAGGGGGCATCCACACACGGCGCGGTCGTGGATCCTGCGCTTCTGGCTCCACGGTCGGCGCCGGCGCATGGGGCTCAGCTCTTACCCTGACGTGTCGCTCGCCATGGTGCGCGAGCGGGCCCTTGCGGCGCGGCGGCTTGTGGCGGACGGCATTGATCCCATCGCCACACGACGGGCCGAGCGGAACAAGCGGCGGTCCCGACTTTCGCAGCGGTGGTCGACGAGTTCATGAAGGGGTACCGGCGCGAGGTCCGGGATGCTGACCGCTGGTATGGCCGCCTGAAGGTCAACGTCTGGCGCCGGCTCGCCGACCGGCGCATCGACCAAATCGACCGGGACGTGCTCTCGCGCCTATTGCTCGACATCCATGGGCGGGCGCCGGGCACGTCGGACAAGATCGCCCAGGCGCTGTCGCGGGTCTTCCGCTTCGCCCTAGGTCGCGGTTACGTCGAGGCGAACCCGCTCGAGGCGGCGCGGGCGGCGCTGCCCCGGGACTTCGGGTCACGCGCTAAGAAGGCGCACCCCATGGTACCGATCGCGGATCTGCCCGACTTCTCCGCGGCCCTGGTTGAAGCATCGCAGGGACGCGGCGAGCTCTGCGCGCTGGCCCTGCGGCTCGTCGCGCTGACGGCGGCCCGTAGCGGCGAGGTGCGGCTGGCGACCTGGGCCGAGGTCGAGGGCAGGCTCTGGCGCATCCCGGCCGAACGCACGAAGACCGGGCAGCCGCACATCGTGCCGCTGACCGAGGAGGCGCTGGCGGTGCTCGGGCGGGCCCGCGAGCTGACCGGCGGCGAGGGCCTGATCTTCCCCGGCAGCCGCAACAGACAGCCGCTGTCGGATATGACACTGTCGAAGCGCATGAAGGCGCTCGCCTTCAAGGACGCCGACGGACGCGATGCGGTTCCTCACGGCCTGCGCGCGGGTTTCAAGACCTGGTGCCAGGACCACACCGAGGTCGACCCAGCGCTGGCCGAGCGGGCCCTTGGGCATGCCCGTGCGGGGCGACGTGCAGAAGGCGTACGACCGCGCAACGATGGTCGAGAAGCGCCGCCGGCTGATGGGCCAGTGGGCCGAGTACCTGACTGGCGCCGGGAAAGGGCAGGTCGTCCATCTGGCCGACCACCGCGCCTGAAGTCACGCCTTCGAGGTGCGACAATTGCTCGCCGCGGGCCGCGCCTGGGGACGGCGCCGCGGATGGGTCCAGCGCAGCATCGGCAGGGAGCCAGCGGGTCCTCACTGCGCCGGAGAGGCGTCGCAGAGCGCGGTCCGCCGGTGCAGCTGCCCCGAGCCTCCTGATGCGCCAAGGTCGCCGTGCGACGGCTTCTACGCGCTCTGGTCTGCCGGGCCGAGAGCGACCGACCCGGGGTCTGCGCCACGACGGTCATTTCGATGAGCACCCGTGCCGCGGTCGCGATCCTCGGCGGGCAGATCGGCATTCGAAGTAGCCGGTGAGCAACCGCCCTCGCCGCTCGCGCGCGGATGGTTGCGCGTAGTCGTTCGCGCATGGGCAGGTGTGCAGGCGGCGATCGTCAGCCACACGTCTGGTTGTCGCGTTTCAGGGTCCGCGTGTACCAATAGCCGTCGGCCCGACATATTTGCGCGCGGTGACCGTCCCAGGCTTCCGCCTCAGCCCCATGCTCCTCAGCCAGCGCCGCGAGCCCTTCGACTGCGAGGGCTGACTGTTCGAGCCGAAGTGGGACGGCTGGCGCTGCATCGCTGTCGTGCGGGAAGGGCGGGTCCGGCTGCTCAGCCGGAACGGCAATGACCTGACGGCGCGCTTCCATAGGGTCGCCGACGCCCTCCGTCAGCTGCCGGACGGGACCGTGATCGACGGCGAACTCGTTGTGCTCGACAGCGGCGGGTACCCAGACGTCGCGGCCCTGATGCGCGGCCAAGGTGCGCCCTGCATGCTGGCCTTCGATCTGCTGGGGCTCGATGACCGGGACCTTTGCGCCGAGCCGATCGAGGACCGTAAGCGCCGGCTGACCGACATGCTCTCCGGCCTCGCGGGTCCGGGTGTGCAGAACACGGACTGGATGGTTGGCGAGAAACGCGCGCTCTTCGAGCGGGTGAAGGCCCGCGGAATGGAGGGCATCGTCGCCAAGCGGCTCGGCAGCCGCTACGCGCCGGGGCGGCGCTCGGGTTCGTGGGTCAAGATCAAGGTGTCCGGGTATGCGCCGGATCGGTGGGCGGACTGGTTTGACCGCGGCCGGCAGCAGCAGAGGAAGCCGGCGGAGGCCTGACAGCCGACCACGGCCAACCCTCATGCTGGAGCCGAACGTACACGCAGGCGCACGCGACTGGCCGCTGGCCGGATGTCCGGTGACGGTCGCTCATCGGACAAGCGGCTCGCCGAGATGTAAGTCGCCGATGCGCCAGCACGTGACGTTCCCGTTCGCACGACGCCGATGGATTTCACCGACCCTCGGGCGTAGGATTTCGGCACGGGGAGGTTTCCGATGGAACGCCGCCTTCGCGATCCTCTACTATGACGTCGTCGGCTACAGCCGCGCCATGGGCGAGGACGAGGCCGGGACGCTCGAAAGGCTCAAGGCGCATCGGCGCGAGGTGATCGACCCGAAGGCCGCCCAGCACGGCGCTCACGCAGGTTCTGCCGCAGAAGCCCTCGATCGCCGTGCTTGCGCTGAATGACAACAGCGCAGCCGATGATGCCGGTATCTGAGCGACGCCATCAGCGAAGGGATCATCACCGAGCCTTCGCGCTTCTCGGAGTTCTTCGTCATCGCCCGGGACTCCAGCTTCGAATATCGGGACGAGCCGACAGACGTCCGGACCATCCCGAAGGAGCTGGGCGTTCATTACGTCCTCGAAGGCAGCCAGCAGAAGCAGGGCGACCGCCTGCGGGTCACGGTCCAGCTGATCGATGCGCTTGCCGGCACCCACATCTGGTCCGAAACTTATGACAGCAAGCTCGCCGACCTCTTCGCCGTGCAGGACGAGATCGTCCGCTCCGTGGCCTTCGCCGTGGGCGGGCAGATCGCCTTCCGTCCCCCGCCGGCCGGCGGGCTGGCGGCGGTCAGCGCCATGCAGCACCATCTGCAGACGCGGACAAGCAGGTCTTGGAGCGGTTGCTCGACGGGCTGCGCCGGGCCGGGTCTGCCGGAATGACAGGTTCGGGTCATACCTTCGTGGCAACCCAGTGGCACGTTTTAGAGGGCATCCCGGCAATTCACCCTTGGCTCCATGAGCGCGGACCATGCGCAAGAATCGATCCTTTGCTCCGCGTGCCAACTCGTCGTCAGCCGCGTGCCACGATACCCTCGACGAGAAGCATTAGCCCGAGCCGGGCGCCGGCCAGGATGCACAAGACGGTGACCGGGGCGCCGACCGCCAGGAGCGACATCGCCGACAGGCCTTGGCCGATGGTGCAACCGATGGCCAGCATGCCGCCGACGCCCATGAGCACGGCGCCCAGCATCTGGCGGCGCAGCTCGCGCGCATCATCACAGGCTTCCCACCTGAACTCCCCCTTGGCGATCGAGCCGAGCGCGGCTCCGGCCAGCACGCCTGCGACGCCGCCGACGGCGAAATCCGGCTCGGTGGTTGCTGCCGTCATCAGGTAGATGAGAACTCTGGCCGGTCGGCGCGACGAAGCTGAAGGATTCGACCTCGACCGCGCCGAAGCCGGAGCGTGCCAGCCAGGCGGTCGCTGCCCAGGCGGACACGATTGCGGCGCCCGCCAAGAGCGACCAGATGAGGTGACCGCCGGCCCGCCGGAAGCGGCGATCGCGGAGCGCCCAGCCAGCCAGCGCCGCGGCGACGGCGAACGCCAGCAGAACGGGCGGCAGACCGAAGGCGGCGCCCGCCAGATGCGCAAGCCCCTGTCCGGCAACATTCTCCGTCTCGGGGATTGGATGCTCGAGCGCCAGCCTGAGCGGCTGCAACGGCCCGCCCGCGGTGGCGAGTGCGGCGATGCCGACCACGACGGCCATCACGAGGCCACGGAGATCGCCGCCGCCGGCCCGGGCCAGCGCGCCGAAGGCGCAGGTGCCGACCAGCGACATGCCCATGCCGAACATCAGTCCTCCGACAACCGACCCCGACGGCGACCACGGGCCGCGGAAATAGCGGGTCGCATCGGGGTCGAGCAGGCCGGCCTCGATCAGCCCGAAAGAGCCGGCGATCGCCATGGCGGCCGCCATCGCCAGCATGCGCATTCGGCCGAGGTCGCCGCCATAGACCGCGTCCTCGACGGCGCCCATCATGCAGAAGCGCCCGACGCGTGCCGCCAGTCCCAGCATCACGCCGCCGCCGAAGCCGGCGAGCGCGGCAAGCTGCAAATCGGAAAGCTCGATCATTGGCGAACACCGCTCGGCGGCGCTGGAATCCGGACGTCAGTCGCCCGTGGAGTTCTCCCCAGCTACCTCGGCACAGAACATGTCGTAGATCAAGTCCAGCATTCGCCGGGCCCGGCCGTCGCTGAGCCGGTAATAGATCGCCTTGCCGTCGCGCCGGGTCTCGACCAGCCCCTCGAGCCGCAGCCGCGCGAGCTGCTGGCTGACGGCGGCCTGACGCTGCCCCAGCAGCTGTTCGAGCTCGGTGACCGAGCGTTCGCCGGCGGCCAGCGAGCACAGAATCATTAGCCGCCCCTCATGGCCGAGCGCCTTCAGGAAATCGGCCGCGTGGCGCGCTTTCTCCATGATGCGTTCGAGCTCGGCAGAATCCGTCTCGTCCAGTGCCGGAAGGCTCATGCGACGCCCGCTCGCTTCTTTGCCGGTCAGAAATCCAACCGGTCAGAGATAGCGTCGATGCCCGCCTTTGCACAGGTCTCGTCTATCTCGGGGCCCGGCGCGCCGGAGACGCCGATGCCGCCTACGATCGACCCTGCCGATTCGACCGGCAGCCCTCCCCCGAGGACGAGCGCGCCCGGAATGTCGCGCAGCCCCTGGCTGAGGCTGCCCTCCTTTATGGACCGGTCGAGCTCGAGCGTCGCCGCGCGGAAGCTGACGGCCGTCCAGGCCTTGCCGCTGGCCGTGTCGATCGTATGCGGCCCGGCGAAGCGGTCGCGCAGGATCACCTGCGGCAGGCCCGCGCGGTCGACGACGGCGACGGCGACCTGATAGCCCTGCTCGCGGCAGTTCTCGAGCGCCGCCTGGGCCAGCTCGAGCGCGAGCGACGGCCGGAGCATGCCGAACTCGACGACCGCCGGCTCGTCCTGGGCCAGCACCGGCGTGGCGGCAAGAACGGCCGCGGCGGCGAACAGGTTTGCCTTCATGTCTTCCTCCCCTCGGGTTGCGGGCGCATCGGCCCTCTCGAAAAGCGATTGCAGCATGCCGTAGAAGAAATCCTCGCCGGGATAGCCCTCGATCCGGCCGACCTCGGCGCCGTCCCGCAGTAGGACGAAAGTCGGCGTGTAGCGCGCCGGACGGTCGAGGGTGATGCCCTTGGGGATCGGCGCCGATACGCGCTGCCGCCTCAGCGGCGCGCGGCGGCCTTCCTCCGTGCGCGGATAGACCCGACCGACTTCCTTGTCCCAGCGGGCGCACCATTCGCACCCCGCCTGGTCCAGCATCAGGAGCACTGTTTCCGCGCGCAGAGGGACGTCGACGGGGACCGCCGCTGCGAGCAGGATCGCGAGGACGCGCAGCATGCGATTGACCCATCCCGATTACACATATAAAGTTATGAATATCAGGATGTGAAAGTCAACGGGGCGGTGATGGAGTTCGACATCGGCTACGGCGGCGCCCTGCTCGCGGGTCTGGCCTCGTTCTTCTCGCCCTGCGTGCTGCCGATCGTGCCGGCCTATTTGTGCTTCCTGACGGGCGTGAGCCTCGAGCAACTGACGGCGACGGGCGGCCTGGCCCCCGGTGCGCGATGGCGGATCGTGCTGACGGCGCTGGTCTTCGCCCTCGGCTTCGCCACCGTCTTCGTGATCCTAGGGGCGACCGCCTCGACGATCGGCCAGGCGGTCAGCCGGCATTTCGACACGCTGCGATGGGTCGCTGGCGCGCTGATCCTGGTCATGGGCCTGCACTTCCTGGGCGTGCTGCGTATCCCGCTCCTCTTCCGCCAAGCGCGCGTCGAGGTCGAGCGGCGGCCGGCGACGTTGGCCGGGGCCTATCTGGTCGGGCTCGCGTTCGGCTTCGGCTGGACGCCCTGTGTCGGGCCGGTGCTGGCCGCCATCCTGTTCATCGCCGGGACCGAGGAGTTCGACGACACAAGGTGCGGCGCTGCTCGGCAGCTATGCGCTGGGGATGGGAGCACCCTTCGTGCTGGCTGCCGGGTTCGCCGGCGCCTTCATGGGGCTGATGCGCCGGACGCGCCGGCATCTCGGCACGGTCGAGAAGGTCATGGGCGCGGCGCTGGTCGTGACCGGTGTGCTGTTCATCGGCAATTTCATTCCGGACATCGCCGATTGGATGATCGACTATGTGCCCGTGACAGGCTGAGGAGGCGAGAATGCTGAGAGGATTGCTGCTTGCGGCCGCGCTGGCCGCTGTTCCGGCGCTGACACCCGGCTTTGCCGAGGAAGCGGCGCCGGGCGGGCTGCACCACGAGGACTGGTTCGCCGTGACCTTCAAGGACGTGCGCGAGGACATGGAGACGGCGCGCGATGAGGGTAAGCGCCTGGCGCTGATCGTTGAGCAGCATGGCTGCGCCTACTGCCGCAAGCTGCACGAGGAGGTTCTCTCGGACCCAGAAGTGCGGGACTACATCCGCGACAACTTCATGGTCGTTCAGCTCAACATGTTCGGTGACGAGGAGATCACCGATTTGGACGGCGAGGTGCTGAGCGAGAAGGACGCAATCCGGCGCTGGGGCGTGATCATGACGCCGACGCTGATCTTTCTGCCAGAGGAGGCGCCGGAAGGGGGCACCGTCCGCGAGGCCGCGGTCGAGATCGTGCCCGGCGCCTTCGGCAAATGGACCGTGCTCGACCTGTTCCGCTGGGTAAGCGAGAAAGGCTACGAGGGCAACGAGCACTTTCAAAAGTACCACGCGCGCACGATCGAGCGGCTGCGCCAGGAGGGGCGGCTCTGACGTCGCGCCTTCGCGGATGCCATAAGCTCGAATTCAAGAATATGAATTCGATGTTGTTTGTGCGGCAGTTTTGGTGCAGGATCGAACGCAACGGCGAAAGAATCAGACCGGGAGGGAATGCGATGAGGCGTGCCATGCCCCTGGCCACGGGGGCGATGATCGCATTGCTGGCAAGCGCTGGCTCGGCCGAAGTGGGCCCGACCGCCGTAAACTTCGAGAACGGCGCCGTGGCGCAGCCGCTGACCGCCACGTCCGGCGATCCCGCCGAAGGCGCCGACATCATCGGCAACAAGAAGAAGGGCAACTGCGTCGCCTGCCATCAGGTCTCGGCCGTGAATGCGCCCTGGCAGGGCACCGTCGCGCCGCCGCTCGACGGCGCCGGCGACCGCTGGTCCGAGGCCGAGCTGCGCGGCATCGTCGCCAACGCCAAGCAGATGTTCCCGGGCTCGATGATGCCCTCCTTCTACCGGGTGGACGGGTATATCCGGCCGGGCGACGGCTTCACCGGCGAGGCCGCGAAAGAGGTGCACCCCATTCTGACGGCGCAGCAGGTCGAGGACGTAGTCGCCTTCCTCAAAACGCTGAAGCAGTGATGCGGGTGGAGGTGCACAGCATGGAGAGACAGATGAGATTGACCAGACGCGAGGCGTTGGCGCTCGGCATGGCGGGGGCGGCAATCGCGGCGCTGCCGCTGGGTGCCTGGGCCGCCACCGACATGCAGTCCGCGATCGACGCGTTCACCGGCGGCGCCGAGGTCAAGGAGGGCGGCGTCGACCTGACCACCCCAGAGATTGCCGAGAACGGCAACACCGTACCCGTCGAGGTCGCGGCCGACGGCGCGAGCGCGATCATGCTGCTGGCAACCGGCAACCCGCGACCGGATTTGGCGACGTTCAACTTCGGCCCGCTCGCGGCCAAGTCGGCCGCCTCGACGCGCATCCGCCTGGCCAAGACCCAGGAAGTCGTGGCGGTCGCGAAAATGCAGGACGGCAGCTTTGCGAAGACATCGAAAACCGTGAAGGTCACGATCGGCGGCTGCGGCGGCTGAGCCAAACAGGAGACCGAGAATGGCGAACGTGAAGCCCCGCGTGAAGGTCGACAACAATCCCAAGGCTGGCGAGCCGACCACGATCAAGACACTGATCACCCACACAATGGAGTCGGGCCAGCGCAAGGACGATGCCGGCAACGTCATCCCGCGCAAGATCATCAATAAGTTCACCGCCACCTTCAACGGCCAGGAGGTGATCTCGGTCGATATGGAGCCGGCGATCTCGGCGAACCCGTTCTTCGAGTTCACGGCTGCCTTCCCCGAATCCGGCACGCTGCATTTCGAATGGGTCGACGACGACGGGACGATCTATCAGCACGATGAGGAAATCACCGTCAGCTGAAGGCGCTGCGCAGGGGAGGAGACAATGAGAACAACAGCGACGATGCTGGCCGGCTGCGCCCTGGTTGCACTTGCAACGGGCGCGGTGCTCGCCGACGAGACCGCCGAGCTGGTGATCGAGGGCCAGCCGATGGTCACCAAGGTCGACCCGCCCGAAGGGCATCCGCTGCCCGTCCTCATGTCAGGCTGGCTGTTCCGGACCAACGAGACTCAGGCGCTTGAGACCGACAACTTCGAAAACCCGGCCTTCGCCTATGTCGAAGCCGCGCGCGATCTGTGGAGCAAGGTCGACGGCGCCGCGGGCAAGTCCTGCGAGACCTGCCATGGCGAGGTCGAGGCCAGCATGAACGGCGTGCGCGCCGGCATGCCGCGCTGGAACGAGCAGGCCAAAGACCTCTGGTCGGTCGAGAACTTCATCAATGACTGCCGCGTGAACCGGATGGGCGCGGAACCGTGGAAATGGGACAAGGAGCCCATGAACGGCATGGTCGCGCTCATCGGGCTGCAGTCGCGCGGCATGCCGGTCAACGTCGCGATCACCGGCCCGGCCGCCGAGTGGTTCGAGAAGGGCAAGGAGTTGTACTATACCCGCTTCGGGCAGCTCGAGCTCGCTTGCGCGAACTGCCACGAGGACCACTGGGGCGACATGATCCGGGCGGATCACCTCAGCCAGGGCCAGACCAACGGTTTCCCGACCTACCGGCTGAAGAACAGCAAGCTCAACTCGATCCACGGGCGGTTCAAGGGCTGCATACGCGACACGCGGGCCGAGACATTCGACGTCGGCTCGCCCGAGTTCCGGGCGCTCGAGCTCTACGTCGCTTGGCGCGGCACGGGGCTCTCGGTCGAGACGCCGGCGGTCCGGCAGTAGCAATACCAGGGACCGAGGATCGGCCCGGCACGAACGGCGGCTGCGCGTGGCGCCGCCGGAGGGTTGGGTGTGCCCGGCGGGCACGGGGTGAGGAATAAGCATGATCTCGCGGCGTGACTTTCTCCAGGCCTCACTGGCAGCCTCGGCGCTTTTCGGCGGCGCGATGCCCCGGCTCGCCCGAGCGCAGGCGCTGACCGAGGAGGCGCTGACCGAGTTCCGGACGCTCGGCAACGTCACCCTGATCCACGTCACGGACATCCACGCGCAGCTGAAACCGGTGTTCTTCAGGGAGCCGTCGATCAATATCGGCGTCGGCGAGAACGCCGGACGGCCGCCGCACATCACCGGGGCGGAGTTCCTGAAGCTCTACGGAATCGAGCCGGGATCGGTGCGAGCCTATGCGCTGACCTCCGAAGGCTTCGAGTTCGCTGGCGCTGGAGTACGGCCGGATGGGCGGGCTCGACCGTGTGGCGCGCGTTGTGGCCCGGATCCGCGACGATCGGCCGGACGCGCTGCTGCTTGACGGCGGCGACACATGGCAGGGCTCGTGGACGTCGCTGCAGACCAAGGGCCAGGACATGATCGACGTGATGAACGCGATCGGCCCGGATGCGATGACCTCGCATTGGGAGTTCACCTATGGCGGCGACCGGGTGCGCGAGGCGGCGGAGGCCTTGCCCTTCCCATTCCTGGGCGCCAACATCTTCGACGCCGAGTGGGACGAGCCCGCCTTCGACGGTGTCAGCTATTTCGAGCGCGGCGGCGTCAAGACCGCCGTGATCGGGCAGGCCTTCCCCTACCTGCCCGTGGCCAATCCGGGCTGGATGTTCCCGGACCTCTCCTTCGGCATCCGCGAGGAGCGGATCGCTGAGCTGGTGGGTGTGGCGCGCGACGAGGGCGCCGGGCTGGTGGTACTCCTGTCGCACAACGGCTTCGACGTCGACCGTAAGATGGCGGCCAGCGTCGAGGGCATAGACGTGATCCTGAGCGGCCATACGCACGACGCGCTGCCCGAGCCGGTGCGGGTCGGCAAGACGCTCATCATCGCCTCGGGCTCGAACGGCAAGTTCGTCAGCCGCCTCGACCTCGACGTGCGCGATGGCGGCGTGCAGGATTTCGCCTATCGCCTGATCCCCGTCTTCGCCGACGCGATCTCGCCCGCGCCCGAGGTTGCGGCGCTGATCGACAAGGTCCGCGCGCCCTACGCGGGCGAACTGGCCGAGGTGCTGGGCCAGACCGAGGGCCTGCTGTTCCGGCGCGGCAACTTCAACGGCACCTGGGACGACCTGATCTGCCAGGCGCTGCTCACCCAGCGCGACGCCCAGATCGCGCTGTCGCCGGGCTTTCGCTGGGGCACGTCGCTGCCGGCCGGCCACGACATCACGCGCGACGATCTGTGGAACCAGACGGCGATCACCTATCCGGCCGCCTACCGTACGCCCATCAAGGGCGAGATGCTGCACGCCATCCTGGAAGATGTGGCGGACAATCTGTTCAACCCCGACCCATATTACCAGCAGGGCGGCGACATGGTCCGGGTCGGCGGCATGGGCTACGCGATCGACATCACGCAGCCGATCGGCAGCCGCATCTCGGACATGACCCTGCTGGCGACGGGCGAGGCCATCGACCCCGCTAAGGAATACATCGTCGCCGGCTGGGCCTCGGTGAACCCCGAAACGCAAGGCCCGCCGATCTGGGAGGTCTGCGAGAGCCACATCCGCGAGGCCGGCACCGTCCGCCTCGAGCCCAACAGATCGGTCCGGATCACCGGGGCCTGACAAGAACGAGGAGAGCATGAGCGAGCAGAAGATCGCATCACGCCGCGCATTTCTCGCGGGAGGGTTGGCGCTCGGCGGCGGTGCGCTGTCGGGCGCGGCACGGGCCGACGATCCGGCCATCGTCGAGCTGCAGCCCTGGACGACCCAGCTCGGCGAAGGCGTCGACGCGCGGCCCTACGGTATCCCTTCGCCCTACGAGGCCGACGTCGTTCGGCGCGACGTGCCCTGGCTGACCGCCGACCCGGTGAGCTCGGTGAACTTCACGCCGCTGCACGAGCTCGACGGCATCATCACGCCGAACGGCCTCTGCTTCGAGCGCCACCATGCCGGGCGGGCCGAGGTCGACCCGGCGAAATGGCGGCTGATGGTGCACGGGCTGGTCGACACGCCGCTGGTCTTCGACCTGCAGGACCTCAAGCGCTTCCCGCGCGAGAACCGGATCTATTTTCTGGAATGCGCCGCCAACTCGGGCATGGAGTGGCGCGGCGCGCAGCTGAACGGCTGCCAGTTCACGCACGGCATGATCCACAACGTCATGTACACGGGCGTGCCGCTCAGGGCGATCCTGCAGGAGGCGGGCGTGAAGCCCGGCGCCAGCTGGCTCCTGGCCGAGGGCGGCGACGCCGCGGTGATGACCCGCTCCATCCCGCTGGCGAAAGTGCTCGACGACTGCATGGTCGCCTTCCGCATGAACGGCGAGATGCTGCGCCCCGAACAGGGTTATCCCGCCCGCCTGGTCGTGCCGGGCTGGGAAGGCAATATGTGGATCAAATGGATCCGCCGCATCGAGCTCGGCGACGCGCCATGGCAGCAGCGCGAGGAGACCTCGAAATACACCGACCTGCTGCCGGACGGCACGGCGCGGCGCTTCACCTTCGTCATGGACGTCAAGTCGGTCATCACAAATCCCAGCCCGCAGGCGCCGATCAATCACGCGCGCGGGCAAACGGTACTGACGGGGCTCGCCTGGTCGGGGCGGGGCAGGATCGCCGAGGTGCACGTCACGCTCGACGGCGGGCGCAACTGGCAGAAGGCGCGCATCGACGGGCCGAGCCTCGAGCGCTCGGCGCACCGTTTCTACTACGACTTCGATTGGGACGGCCAGCCGCTGCTCCTGCAGTCCCGCGCGATCGACAGCGAGGGCAATGTCCAGCCGACCAAGGACCAGCTCCGCGCGGTGCGCGGCGTCGAGTTCGATCTACCACAACAACGGCATCCAGACCTGGCATGTCCGGGGCAATGGTGAGGTTGAAAATGTCGAGGTGTCCTGAGGCGCTCGCCATCGTCGCCCTGATCGCCGCCGCCGGGCCGGCCGCCGCAGAGGGCCTGGGCCTCGGCCGGCCGGCGACGGAGGCCGAGATCGCCGCGTGGAACATTGACGTGCGGCCGGACGGCCTCGGCCTTCCGCCGGGCCAGGGCAGCGTGTCAGAGGGCGAGGAGATCTTCACCAACCGCTGCGCGATGTGCCACGGCGATTTCGGCGAGGGCGTCGGGCGTTGGCCGGTGCTGGCCGGTGGCCAGGGCTCGCTGACCCGCAGCCGGCCGGTGAAGACGATCGGCTCCTACTGGCCCTATCTCTCGACCGTCTTCGACTATGTCCACCGCGCCATGCCGTTCGGCGACCCCCAGTCGCTGACGCCGGACGAGACGTACGCGCTGACGGCGTACCTGCTGTACCTGAACGACGTCGTCACGGACGAAGACTTCGTCCTGTCGCGCGGAAACTTCATCGAGATCCACCTGCCGAACGAGGGGAACTTCGTCGAGGATCCGCGCCCCGACACGCCGACGCTGGCGGACGGCGCCCTCTGCATGCAGAACTGCAGCGACGAGGTCGAGATCAGCATGCGCGCCGCGGTGCTGGACGTGACGCCGGACGAGGACGGCGCGTCCGGCGTGACTGTTTCGGAGGACGGATCGGTCTCGGCCGGCTCGGCCGAGGGGGGTGGTGACCAGAAGGTCGCCGCAACCGGCCAGGCAGAATCGGGAACATCGACGAGCGATGGTGCCGCGCAGGCGCACCCGGAACTGGCCGCGGCCGGCGAAACCGTTTTCGGCAAGTGCAAAGCATGCCACGAGGTTGGTCCGGAGGCCACGAACCGCGTCGGCCCGCAGCTCAACGGCCTCATCGGGCGAACGGCCGGCGGAGTCGACGGCTTCAACTATTCGAGCGCCATGGAGGCGAAGGGCCAGGAGGGCCTGGTCTGGTCCGCCGAGACGATCGACGACTTCCTCGCGAACCCGAAGGATTTCGTGCCCGGCACCCGGATGAGCTTCGCCGGGCTGGATTCGCCCGAGGACCGCGCCGCGGTCGCCGCCTTCCTTGGGCAGTTCGAGTGACGGTGGCGGAGGTTGACATGAGAGCACTCATCGCCCCGATCATTGTAACCCTTTTCCTGGGTGATATCGCCGCCGCCCAGGCCGACGGGGTCACGACTTACGAGGCGGAGGGGGCGTTCGACGATACGGCCTTCGCCCTGGAGAGCGCGATCGTCGATCGGGGCCTCGTCGTCGACCACGTGAGCCATGTCGGCGACATGTTGAACCGAACGGCCGGGGACGTCGGCGCCACGGTGCGGGTCTATGACAAGGCCGACGTCTACCTCTTCTGCTCGGCCACGCTTTCGCGCAGGATGATGGAGGCCGACCCAACGAACATCGCGCACTGCCCCTATGGGGTCTTCGTCTATACCCTGGCGGAGAATCCGGAGGCCGTCTACGTCGGCTATCGGAAAATGCCTGAAGGGCCAATGCAGTACGTCGGAGCGTTGCTCGACGAGATCGCGCGCGAGGCGTCCGGTAATTAAAGCTGGCTGCAGGGATGGTCCGGCCGCATTCGGATTCGCCGAGTTAAGCTTCGTCGCGGTCAACGTGATCCCGCTTCCGGCCCTCTCTCGGACGTCAATCACGGTCTGCGGGAGTGCCCGGTATGGGTCACGGCCTGCCCATGCTCCTACGGCAACTGTTGAAGGCGTTGCCGCCGTAGCCTGGGCAGTCCGCCGACAGGAAGGTTGCGCCATGAGCAGACGGTCGTGCTGGCAATCACCCGCCATCCTCTGCCATATGGTCACCACCGGCCTCGCTTCGCAGCACTTGTGCCTTGAAGACGTTCTCGGCCGGGTCCGGCAGATCGGCGAGATCCATGCTGCTCAGGATCGCCCTGCGCAGGATCTCCGCCTGCTCCTTGTACCCGATGGCCCGATTTTCGTGCATCTCCGCCATCGACAGGCGTCCGGCCTGCCTGGCTTCCTGCCCCATCTTCGCGACCAGCGCGGCGCGCTCCTCGACGATGCGGAGGGCCACGCGCATCGCCTCGTCGACCAACCCCTCCTGGCGCTCCAGCAACGTCTTCCCGGTGAAGGCATGGCCGACCTGGCAGCGGAATTGGAGCGGCCGGCCTTCCCTGATCTCAGATAGCACGCCGCCGCAGTCAGGGCAGGTGATGGTGGCTGGGTCGGCGATTGCGCGGAGCCTGTCGTGATCGATGGGACCGCCAGCCGCGATGTCCACGTCGAGCAGGAGATCGCGAGTCACTTCCCGGGCGGGGCCGGGCGCCTCGGAAACGAAGCGTAGCACGGCTGCCGGGAGGTCATGGCGCGGCACGCTCAGATCGACCGGCGTCGCCTCCAGGGCGGCGATCGGCATATCGGGCGCTTCGGCATCGCTCGGCGCCTGGACGAGCGCGATTCCGCCGCGGCGCTTGATCGCCGCAAGTCCCGAGGCGCCGTCGTTCAGCAGCCCGCTCAGGATGAGTCCGATCGCTCGCGGCCCGTGCGAAATCGCCGCCGAGCGGAAAAGCGGATCGATGGCCGGCCGCGAGAGGTTCTCGCGAGGGCCCGTTCCAAGCTTCAGGCGACCGTCGACGACCAGCAGGTGACGGTTCGGCGGCGCGAGATAGACGTGCCCGGTGCGCAGCTCTGCGCCATCGACGGCATTCTGCAACGGAAGTGCGATCGAGCCCGAAGTGGATAGACTCGGGAGCATGCCCGCGCTGCTGGATGGCAGATGGACAACGATGAGGATCGAAGCGGGCAGATCCTTCGGAAGCGAGGAGAGGAGAGTCCTAAGAGGACCACTGGACCCGGCTGACCCGCCGATCACCACGAGGTCTCTGTTGCCGGCTTTCATCGACGATGAACCAGCAGCGCTTCGCTCCGGTTCCAAGGCAGGGCGGGTTTCGGTCATCTCATGGGGAGAACCGCCGTCCGGCCGAAAGTCGCCCCCTCGATGGAACGCGCCATATACGCGTGCTCGGCTGCCCCGATTGTCGGGTAGAAGCTGCTCATTCTGGAAGTGACATGCACGACCCTCGGCTTCGCGCCAGAGTTGATCGAGCTGTGGCCGCTCGAGCGGCTGTGCCCCTACGCGCAGAACGCGAAGACGCACGGGCCGGACCAAGTCGCGCGCATCGCCGCCAGCATTGCCGAGTTCGGCTGGACCATGCCGGGGCTTGTCGCTCATCGTTGGCCAGCCGCCTTCGCCGAGGCGGTCGTTGGAATGTATCACGATGTTTCCTTTCGCCTGCAGGTGTGGACGGACGGGGCAGGAAGCACCCGCCCGGTCCGGGATCACTCCACCTTTTTGATATCCGGCAGCGCCCAAGATTTGTCGAAGAACGGCTCCGTCGGTCCATAGAAACGGAAGTAGGCGAACCAGCCTTGGTCGGGGTTGGTTTGCACCCAGTTCGCC
This sequence comes from uncultured Alphaproteobacteria bacterium, assembly GCA_963822985.1. GTDB lineage: Bacteria > Pseudomonadota > Alphaproteobacteria > Rhodobacterales > Rhodobacteraceae > Thermohalobaculum. The sequence goes on from CAWGJU010000016.1 coordinate 103,593, forward strand.
TCGTGCCCCTCGGGCGCCTCGGGGCCGAAATAGACGTCGATAGACCCGTCCTCGTTCGCGACGATGTCCTCCTTGCGCGACGAGATGTCCGGCCGGCCCTGCTCGGTCACCGGCATCTGCCGGGTGCCCTCGTCATAGGCGGTCACGGACCAGAACCCGGCGGCCGGCGGATCCGCCGGGACGTGGAGGCGGTAGGTGTTCTCGCCCGAGAGCCAGTTGCCGTCCGCGTCCTTGTAGGAGGCGATGTAGCGCCGGCCGACACCGGGCGTCTCGGTCAGCATTGCCTTGGAGACGACGACCGCCTCGTAGAACCAGGCGGCGCGCTCGTCGAGCTGGTCGTAGGTCAGGCTCTTCTGGTCGACGGAGACGACCAGCGCGTGCTTCCAGTTGGTGCCCTCCCAGAATGGCGGCTCGACGCGCTTGTCTGTGGTGTTGGCCTTCGCCATCGCCTCGCCGACGAGCGCGCCTTCCTCGAGCAGCCGCGTCTGCCGCTCGTCGGGCTCGAACGGCTGCCCCCGCGCGACGCCGAGGAACCGGAGCTGCGCCAAGATCAGCCGGTCGCGCTCGTCGACGGGATTGCGCTGGATGGTCTCGTTAAGGCTGTCCCAATAGGCCATGCCGCGCGGTGGCATCTGGCTCCACGCCTTGTCGCCGGCGGCGCGCGCCGACATCGGCTCGCCGGTGCCCTCCACCGTCCAGGAGTAGGTCCTGATCTGCGGGATGATCTCGGCGATCGCCGCCTCCTTGTCATCGCCCAGGAGCCGGAACCCCGCGAGAACGTCTCGGCTCGTCGCCTCCACTACATAGTAGCCGTGCGCCTCGACCGGTCCGTATCCCGGCGGCATAATCAGGTACTTGCCGCCCTTGCCCTTGTCGTGGCCGACTACGCCGAGATCGGCCAGCACCCTCTGCCAGTTGTCGAGGATCATGCCGGCGATCAGCCCCGGCGGGACCTCGACCACGAAGGGGCCGGTCCACGCTGTACCCCTCTCATCGGCGGCCAAGTCGGTAAAGACCGACGGCCTCTGCCTTGTCCCATTGGCAGCCGGCGCCAGACGTCAGACGCGCACGATTCCGGGCGGGGCAGCGATGTTCGCCGAAGGACCGCCAGCGCCGACGCGGCGCTCGACGATGGTAGACTCGGGCGCGTTCAGGCCGCGCCTTGCCATGTCCTTCGTTCGAAAGACGGAAAGCCGGGCAGTGCGGGCACCATGCGCACCGAACCCGGGCCGCGCCGCTATGCGACCGAACCACTTCCGGCCGCGCCGAGCGATACTTGCCTATGAGACTTGTGCGCGAGTACCGACCGACCGTGGCCGGTTCATCACCGGCGCTGCATCTGGTACCGTCCGCGCTGCAGGGCGAGTCAAGACCGAGCTGCGAGAGGTGCGCTATGGCGAATTCGGAGAAGAGGCAGCTCAGGCACAGACTCATCGAGTATCCCGGGATCGGCACCTATGAATGGCTCGTCGCCGAGGACCGGGTCGAATGGTCGCCCGAGCTTCTCGGCCTATACGGTCTGAAGCGGGCCCCGACCTCCGAGAGTGGCTTTGTGGCGCTGGTCCACCCAAGCGACCGCACTCGGGTGGAGGCGGAGACGACCGGGTTTTTGGCGGCCGGCGACAGCTACCAGCACGATTTCCGCATCGTGCGTCCCAATGGCGAGGTCCGGTGGATCCACGATCGCGGCGTCATCGAGCGGGGGAGCAACGGCGCCGCTCTGCGCATCCGTGGCGTGAACATAGACATGACCGATCAGCGGCAAGCCGAACCGGTTATCGCGGACCGCGAGTCGGACCTCCTGAAGCTGGCGCTCGAGGCCGCCGAGCAGGGCGCATGGGATTACGACATCGCGGCCGACGTTCCGGTCTGGGACGACACCACCTACCGTCTGTTCGGCCAGCCACCTGGAGAATTGCTCTCCTACGCCCGCGTGGTCGGGGAGATCGTCCATCCTGACGATCGCGAGCGGGTCGACGCCGCCGCGCGCGCCGCGATGGACCCCGCGGGAGATGGCCGTTACGTCGTCGAGCATCGCGTCGTCATGCCCTCGGGCGAGACGCGCTGGGTTTCGGTGCTGGGCAGAACGGTCTTCGAGGGCGAAGGCGCGGCACGTATCGCCGTTCGCATGCGCGGCATCACGCGGGATGTGACCGTGCGACACCGGCAGGAGGCCGCCCTGCGCGAGAGCGAGGCGCGGCTGGCCACGGCCGTGAAGGCCGGTCGCCTCGGCGTGCACGAATTTCACCCGAAGACGGGAAAGATCTTCTGGGACGACACCGTGCGCGAGATCTGGGGCGTTCCGGCGGATGAGACGGTGACGTACGAAACGTTCGCCGGCGGCATTCACCCCGAGGACCTGGCGCCGACTCAGGCGGCCGTCGATGCCGCGCTCGACCCGACGGGACCGGGTCGATACCAGGCGGTCTACCGCGTGACAAACCGGCGCAGCGGTGCCGTCCGCTGGGTGCGCGCCGACGGAGATGTCACCTTCGAGGACGGCGTGCCGGTACGCCTCGTCGGCACGGCGAAGGACATTACGGAACGCGTCGGGATCGAGACCAGGCTGCGCGAGACGTCGACCAGCGGGCGGATTTTATTCTCGACGGCATTGGAGTCGATCTCGACCCGGCCGTCGGTCAGGAAGATCTCCAGCCCGGCCCAGTTCCGGGCGATGTAGCCGAGCTTCTCGCCGAGGCGGGATTTCGCGGAGACGCGCGCCCGCACCTGCTTCAGCCAGAGCTTGAACGCTTCCAGCAGTGGCGCCGTCCGCTGCCGCCGCGCGGCGAGACGGACCTCGGGCGACCGGCCGTGGATCTCGGCCTCGATCCGGTAGAACTCGGCGATGTGCCGCAGACCTTCTGCCGCGATCGTCGAGCCGTCGCGCTCGTAGATCTCGCGCAGCTTGCGCCGGGCGTGCGCCCAGCAGTTCGCCAGCACCAGCGGGCCGCCCGGCCGGTCGGCACGCGTCAGCCTGTTGTAGCCGGGATAGGCATCCACCTGCAGGGTGCCGCCGAAGCCGTCGAGGAAGCGCTCGGCATGCTCGCCGCCACGGCCGTCGGCATAGAAGTACACGACGCCCGGCGGATCGCCCTTGTGAACCTGCCGCGGCATCTCTTTAGCGCGGCCATCGCCGATCTCGCCCGCAAGACGGGCTGGCCGATGCGGTGATCAATGTGACGGCCGCCGGCAGCAAGGGGTAGCGGCGCTCAGGATGCATGCAGCGCGTCGCCATCGGCATCGCGCCGGAGGATGCTGAGATAGCTGTCGCTGTTCGCCTGCAGGGGCGCCAGCATGCAGCGAAGCCGGATTGTCGCCCCGTCTTTCGTCTGCCGGATGGCGGTGCTCTCGAGGCGCCCGTCGCGGTGCGCCTTTGCAATATCGCTCCAGATGGCGCCGGCCTCTCGTTGCTCGGGCGTGACGATCCGCTCGATCGACTGCCCGAGGATCTCTCCGGCGTTCCATCCGAGCATGTGCTCGGCTCCGCGGCTCCAGCTCCGGACGGCGCCGTCTGCGTCGAAGGCGATGATCGCACGGTCGTCTACCTCGCTTTCGATCGCCTTCAGCCTGGCCTCGACCTCGCGGAGCCGGCGCTCGAGGCGCTCGCGCTCGCTGACGTTTCGGAACAGCACTCCGATCCCGCCCTCGGGCAGCGGCAGCGGGAAGGCCCTCACTTCGACGCGCCGGGCGGGGTGAACGGCGGAACTCCAGATGAAGCTGACCGCCTCGCCCTGATGCATGGCGCGCGCCAGCTGCTCCTCCGCCTCCGACCCGCGCAGCGCGGGAAAGGCGTCTGTCCAGACCTGGCCGACGAGATCGTCGCGCGGCTGCCCGAGGTAGAGCTCGGCGGCCCTGTTGATGGTGACGTAGCGCCACTCGCGATCGAGCGAGAGATAGGCCTCCTGGATAGTGTCGAGGATCATCAGCAGCTTTCGGCGCTGCGCGCGCGCTGACTCGTCGCGAGGCTCGGCCCGACCTTCAATGAGCCGGTCGTATTCCTCGATCGAGAGGATGACCGTGCGCGGCCGCCCATGATGGGTGAGGATGACCGGCGATTGCGCGGCTTCCTCCTGGATGCGCCCGAAACTCCTGTTCGCCTCGAAGGCCGTGTAGGTTCGTTCGGGCCTTGCGGCCATCGCGGCATCCTCGTGAGGCCCTCCAACGGGCAACATGCGTGTAGAGCACGGGTGGTGCATTGGCAAGGCACCTCCTACGTAAATTTGACACCAGAAGGCAGAAGATTACGTATGTTTGATTGACAGGCGCGCCGCTTTCACCACATCTACGCAACTCTGTTCCCATGCGAGCGAGGAGAGACATGGCGCAGCAGGCCGATGGCGGGCTTGTCCCCACCGGGGTTCCCGGAACTCGACGACGTGCTCTTCGGCGGACTGCCGCGGGGCGGCGCCTATCTGGTGAGCGGCGAGCCGGGAACGGGCAAGACGACGCTCGCTCTCCAGTTCCTGCTCGAGGGTTGCCGGCGCGGCGAGCGCTGCCTGTTCCTGACGATCTCGCAGGACCGGCGCGGCCTCGACCGGATCGCCGCGTCGCATGGCTTCGACCTGGCAGGAATGCACGTAGAGGAAGTCTCGCCCCTGCAGCTCGCTCGGTTTGCCGGGGAGCGGCAGTCGGTGCTCGACCCGGCGGATGTCGAGCTGTCCTCGCTCATGGGTCGCATATCCGACGCGGTCGGCGGCTCGGGCGCCGACCGGATCGTGGTCGATTCCCTGTTCGAGCTGCGGCTCCTCTCCGGCGACTCTCTCTCCTACCGCCGCGAGCTGCTCGTGCTGCGCGATCTCGTCGGGCGGAGCGGCGCCACGGCGTTGTTCCTCGACTATGGCGAAGGCACGTCGGGGGACCGGCAGCTCGAGGGACTGGCGAACGGAGCGCTGTATCTCGAACAGGAGGTGCCGGACTATGGCGCCGTCGTGCGGCGCATGCATTTCAGCAAGATGCGGGGGCACGAGTTCATCGGCGGTCATCACGATCTCACGATCCGGTCGGGCGGGATCGCGGTGTTTCCGCGCGTGGTCCCGGAGATGACGTCCGAGCACCTGTCGCACGAGCAGATCACCAGCGGGATCGACGAGCTCGACGAGATGCTCGGCGGCGGTCTCCAGCCGGGGACGACCTGCCTCATCGTCGGCCAGTCGGGCACGGGCAAGTCCACGCTGAGCACGGCCTATGCCGAGGCCGCGTCGCGCTGCGGCAAGCGCGCAGCCATGTTCCTGTTCGAGGAGCGCCCGGAGATCTTCCGGTCCCGATGCGAGGATCTCGGCTTCGCTCTCGGAGAGGCGGAGGACAAGGGCCAGCTCCGGCTGGAGCATTACAACCCGGCAGAGGTCTCGCCCGGCGAGGTGGCGCAGGCCGTCGTCGCGGCGGTCGAGGAGCAGGGCGTGCGCGTCGTCGTGATCGACAGCCTCAGCGGCTTCCTGGGGGCGCTGCCGAACGGACGCAACCTGGTCGTGCAGATGCACTCGCTGCTGTCCTATCTGTCGCGTCGCAACGTCCTGACGATCCTGACCATGACCCAGCACGGCCTGCTCGGCGGCGATACGCGGTCGGTCGTGGACGCGAGCTTCCTGGCCAACTCCGCGATCCTTCTTTCCCACGAGAGGGATGGGGCGGATCTCCGGCGGACCGTGACCGTGCTCAAGAAGCGCCATGGCGATCACGAGAAGGCGGTCCGGGAGCTGCTGATCGGCGACCGCCAGGTGGATGTCCGGTCTCCCGAGACGCGGCGGCGGCCGCTCCTGTCGGTCGTCTGACGGGCACGGGGTGCAGGCCGCCGGCACGAGCGACACGGCCGGGCGGGGCCGGGAGCTTCGCCTGCTCGTTCACGCGCCGTTCGGCCGCGATGGCGCCACGCTGGTCTCGACCGCGCGCACCTTCGGACTGGACGCGGAAGATTGCCGGTCGGGCCGAGCGCTGCGCGGCTCGGTCGCGGCGGGGTTCGGCGCCCTTGTGCTGACGCAGGAGGCACTCTCCGATGCCGACGGCGCGGCCCTGGCCGATGTCCTGCGCGAGCAGCCGTCCTGGTCGGCGGCACCGGTGATGGTGCTTCTCGCCGACGTCGATCGCCCGCCGGCGGGGCTGTTGCGCCTGCGGGCGATCGAACCGAGGCTGGAGCTGATGATCCTGCAGCGCCCCGCCCGAGCGCGCAGCATCGCCTCGGCGCTGAAGGTGCTGCTCGCCGCGCGCGAGCGACAGTATGTCGTGCGCGATCAGATCGCCGAGCTGGACGACCGCAGGCAGCATCTTCAGTTCCTCCTCGCCGAGCTTGACCACCGGGTGAAGAATACCTTGGCGAAGGTGATCGGGATCACGCGGCTCAGCGGCGACGCCGTCGATGTCGCCGAGTTCCGGGACACCTTCGCCAACCGCATCGAAGCCCTCGTCCGCGCCCATGACACGCTGGCGGGCGATCGCGATCGCCAGATGACCCTTCTGCAGGTCGCCGAGGAGGCCCTTGCGCCGTTCCTCAACGGCAATCGATCGAACGTCGGTCTGTCGGGTCCGAAGGTGCCGTTATGGCCCAAGGACGCCCTCACGCTGGCGATGGCATTGCACGAGCTTGCGACGAATGCCGCAAAGCACGGCGCCTTGTCGGCCGAGAGCGGCACCATCGAGGTCAGATGGTGGATCGACCGCGGCGAGACCGACACGCTGGTCTTGACCTGGCGCGAGGCGGGCGGTCCTCCAGTCGTCGTCCCCCGGCGGCAAAGCTTCGGCACCCGGATGCTCGGCGAGATCGCGCCCAGCGAACTGCGGGGCGAGGCCGAACTCGTCTTCGCTCCGACCGGGCTCGAGTACAGGCTTCGCGTCCCGGTCAAAGCGGAAGGACTGACATCTTCGCAGGTGGCGACCTCTTCTCTCCGCGCCTCGGCCATGTCCGGTCCGCACGGCAATGATGTCTCCGCCGATCCTCAGTAGGGCCGACGGAAATACGCAGTCCGAAGATCAAGACCGCGCGACGTGTTATTCTGCGGGACGGTTGAATCGTCGGGATTGTGAGCCGAGCCAATATCCTGCGCGGCCTCGTACCCGTCGACCCGAAGCCGGGTAGGCGGCCCGCTTGCCTCGGTCTGGCCGTCACGATAGTGGAAGCGGACCATCGCGTCCCAGTCGGCGACGTGGACGGCGGGTGGTGCCGCGGTGCCAGAGGCGAGAAGACTTAGGCGGTGCTTCGGCGGGGGCTCTGATGAAACTCGTCCTCCTGGTGCTCGGCTCCTTTCTGGTAGGGCCGACGATCCTCTCGCACGTGCGCAGTGCGAAATGGTGGATCCGTTACGCCGATTTTCCCCGAGTGCAGATTGCCTTCGGCCTTGCCAGCGTCCTGGCAACCTACGTGGCGCTCCATGGATTCTCCGGCGCGCGGGATGCCCTGTTCGCCCTGGCGATCGCTGGCGCCCTCGTCGACCAGGGCATCAGGATCTTTCCCTTTACGCCGCTCGCGCCGAAGGAGGTCGCCGAGGCCCGGCTCCGAAGCAGCGCGACTTCGATCAGGATTCTGATCTCCAACGTCATGATGGAAACAGGCGTGTCGACGACCTTCTGGCCCTGGTGCGGGAAAAGGAGCCGGACGTGCTGCTCGTGGTGGAAACCGACGATTGGTGGTACGAGCAGCTGGAAATACTTGATCGGGACTACCCCGCCAGCCTGAAGCATCCGCAGGGCAACTACTACGGCATGCATCTCTTCTCCAAGCTGGAGCTCCGCGCGCCGGAGGTTCGGTTCCTCGTCGAGGATGACGTCCCCTCCGTGCGCGCGGGAGTGCGTCTGCGCTCGGGGCACTGGATCGAGTTCTACGGCATGCACCCGCGGCCGCCGGAGGTGCAGGAGGACACCGAGGAGCGGGACGCCGAGATCCTGATCGTCGGACAGCAGATCGCGGCAGATGGCCGACCCTCGACGTGGCTGGCGACCTCAATGATGTGGCGTGGTCGCACTCGACCCGCCTCTTCCAGCGGATCAGCGGAACGCTCGACCCCCGCCGCGGCCGCGGCACATTCAGCACCTTTCACGCGCGCTACCCGATCTTCCGCTGGCCGCTGGACCACATCTTCCACGAGGCCTCCTTTACGCTGGGCCGGCTGGAGCGGCTCAGAAGCATCGGCTCGGATCATTTCCCGGTGTTCGCGGCGCTCCAGTTCGAGCCGAAGGCGGAGGCGCGGCAAGAAGCGCCGGAGGCAGACGCTGACGATCACGACGAGGCGCAAGAGAGGATCGAGCAGGGGCGCGACGCGGCCGGCAGTTGAAGCTTACCCCGGCGCTTCACGCCGCTGCGCCTCTACGTGGAACCAGTCTTCAATGTTCCAGCGCACGATGCCCGGCGCACCGTCGTATCGCCACGCTCGCTGCGCATAAGCCCAGATGAAGCAGCCGGACGACCCGCGGCATCGCGGTGGGGACAGCGGCCGTTCACTTTCGTGGACGTGAGGGCACCATCGCGCCGATGGCTCGTTTGCCTGCGATGACGTCGGCTAAGCTCTCGCGCCGCGACTTGATGTGGCCGAGTGGCAGGCCGAGAGGGTCCAGCACAGGCCGGCCGCTTCAAATTGGCGATCTTCTCAGGCCGCGAGCTCGGAGATGCTGGCGCACCGCTGCTCTCCAGCATTATTGCCAGGAGTGAACTCGGGCGGTCGCTCATACGAGCGGGTTGTCGATGCACCGACCATGAGGTCGCTTGAGCCAGCTGCCGGTGGTATGTCTCGGCGCCCTGCTGCGCAGGCTCGGGCTTAGATCATTCGGCGACGGGGCATTGAATGAGCGGACTTCTCGCCCTTCTCGACGACATAGCCGCCATCGCAAAGGTCGCTGCTGCGTCCGTGGACGACATTTTCGGTCAGGCGGTGAAGGCGTCCTCCAAGGCGGCGGTCGCCGTCATAGACGACGCCGCCGTGACGCCGAAATATGTGCATGGCTTCTCCGCCGCTCGCGAACTCGCCATCGTGTGGAAGATCGCCAAGGGCTCGCTCTTCAACAAGCTCATCATCTTGCTGCCGGCAGCCTTGCTGCTCTCCGCGTTCGCACCATGGGCCATCGCGCCCCTCCTCATGCTCGGGGGCGGCTATCTCTGCTTCGAAGGCACGGAAAAGATCTGGCACGCGGTGGATCCGGCCGACCATCACGACCAGGAACTCTATCGGGAAAAGCTCGCCGACGCTCATCTCGAGGAGAAGAAGGTCCATGGCGCGATCAAGACCGACTTCATCCTGTCTGCCGAGATCATGACGATCGTCCTCTCCGCCATGCCGTACGGCCAGCCCTTCTGGATGGTCGCGGTGGCGCTGGCACTCGCGGGTGCGCGAGCATTGAGCATTGCTGCCGGCGGGCGAGGCTGAGCGGGTTGTCCAGTCCCGAAGTCGATCGGCAAGCATCTTGTCACCGCGGTCCGCCGATCCATGGAGAGCTCACCGTTCGAACGGTTTGACCAGACCGAAGAGATTTCCTTCGGGGTCCTTCGCCATGGCGAAGCAATAGGAATCGACCGAGGTCGGCGGCATGTGCCGCTCGCCTCCGGCGTCGACCACGCGGTCGAGTACGGCATCGATGTCGTCGACAAGGAAATAGAAGCTGTGCCCGGGCTCGAGCCCCGCGACACCCGGCTGGGACTGCCCGATGCCCCCCAGAAGGGGCGTCCCGCGAGCTCCGAAATGCACATAGGCGAAGCCTTCAGAGCCGGCCTGGAATTCCCAGCCGAACACGGAGGCATAAAAGCGCTTCATCGCCGCCTGATCCCGCGCCATGATCTCGAACATCACCGCCGGGTGTCGATTTCCCCCGCCCGCAGAATTTCCCATCGCCGCCTCCGCACCTCCGCCTCGCTGTCGATCCAGGAACAATTTCGTTGCCAAATCAACCTCTGGTCGAGCACCTTGGTCTAATTGCGGAGGTCCGGGGAGCACCTCTTGAGCTATCTTTCAATGCCGCGACTGTCCTTCGCCGGACGGTTCCAGGCCGACGTGTCGACCGTGAACAACGATGTCCGGCACTACGCCAATGACTTCTTCGAGCCACGCTTCCAGGACGCGACCGGGCCCGTCGTCGATGGCAAGGCGCTGCAGAACGGCTGGTGGAACCCTTCCGGCACCGGCGCCTTCAGGCTGGTCGACGTCAAGGTCGTGCAGGCTGTGCTCGCCCCCGGACACCTGGATGCGGGCGCGGTTGGGCTCGATCTCGATGCACAGGCGGAGCGCTCGGCGGCCAAGCTCGTCGATCTCGATCCGCAGATGCAGATGGCGTCGATGATCTTCGGCATGCGGCTGGTGCTGAGCCAAGACGGCACCGAAATCATGCGCGCGGACTATCGTCCCTCGGCCTTCCGGGATCTCTTCTTCGGCCGCCTGGTGGGAAGCGGGAACAGCGCCGGCGCATCGGCGAAGTTCACCTCCGTGATGACGAGCGTGGACTGGGCGGCCGACATGCCCGACCTCGAGGTCCTCACGCGGCTGCGCGACGCCTCGGCTGCGAACGGCGACATGCTCGCGGTCAACTTCATGACCACCGTCTTTGGTCATGCCGGGCACTTCCTCGGCCTTCTGACGGGCTCGATCGGCACCTGGACGGCCGGCTCGCCGAAGAGCTTCGTCGCCGGCCGGCGCTTCGCGGTCGCGCAGGCGGGCGCGCCGTCCACGCCCGACGGCATAGGGTTCTTCGACGGCGAGGTCGCCGGCGACGCGAGCACGGTATCGCTCGATCTGAGCAATGCCCTCCCCATCGCCAAGGGCGACGGCACCTTGCAGGGCATAGGCTCGCTGAGCCTCGCCATCCTCAAGTCGCCCGACACCGGCTCCGCCGGCACGGGCCTCCGGGCAGGTGTCGAACAGGGCGCGACGATCGCCGAGACCGACGCCGTCATCCTGGGCGATATCGGCGACTACGCGGCGCCGGGTTGGTTGCAGAAGACGGCCGGGCTGCTGGACTTCGACGTGGCCGAGGGCGCGCGTGCGCTGGTGCGCAATCATCCGCTCGCCCTCGTCCGGACATCCAAGTCGGGCGGCGGGCTCGAGGTGCTGATCCGGGAGACGGTGGACGGGCTGATGCTCAGAGCCGATGACTTCGTCATCCGGCTCGACACCCACAAGGAAGGGGCGGTCACGGCAGAACGGACGCTCTACGCCACCCGGTGGGGCCGCCCGGCCGCCGGTATGCCAATCGTCCTGTCACTCGCGCCGCCCGCCGAGGGCGCCGGCGGCGGCAATGACAGTCGGGACGCGGCGCCGCCGCAGGCGCAGATCCCGGCGATCGGGCCTCCGAGCGTGGGGCAGCCGGCGGTGACCCTCTCGAAGCAGGCGACGACGGGTGCCGACGGGACCGCGACGGTGACCCTCTACGGCACCGACCCGGGCAATCCTCGCGGCTATCTGGATGGCCAGATCTATGAAGTGGACTACGCGCTGGACGTCGCCGGGGTGTCGCCGCAGCCGATGCTTGATGCGGTCTTCCTGCATGTCCGCGACGCCTTCGAGGCGCCGGAGCACCCCGATTGGGAGCCTGATATCAAGCCCTTCATGCAGCAATACGACAACCTCTATCCGGTCATGAGCCGGAACCTCTTCAGCCTCTGCGATCCTGCCGTCGCAGCGCAGCATGCGCGGCTTCTTGTCTTCGCCTTCGAGCGGCCCGAGGACGACCCGAACCACATGCCCGCAACGCGCGACATGTCGGTGGCCAAGCGCAACGCGGTGGTCAGGTGGCTCGCCGCGAAGATTCCGGGCTACAGCGCGGCCATTGCGCCGCCGGCGCAGGTCGTCGCGCCCCCCGACGTACCCGGTCCCCCGCGTGTCGGCCGGCTCGCACCGCTGTCGAATGCGGCCATCGACGCTGCGCTCGCCCGGCTCGACGACGGCAACGACGGCAAGACCAATGCCATACGCGACTTCCTCAACGCGCAGCGAACCGGTTGAGGGAGACGCCGCATGCGCATTTCCCGGCACTACATCGACCAGATCAGGGCCGCCGCGACGGCCAGCGATCTTTACCCGCTGGTGCAAAAGGCAATCGAGCTCGAGCACGCGACGATCCCGCCATATCTGTGCGGCCTGTTCACCCTCAGGATCGGCACCAACGAGGACGTGGCCCAGATCATCCGCTCCGTGGTGGTCGAGGAGATGCTCCATTTTACCATCGCCTCGAACCTGTTGCTGGCGCTTGGCGGCGCGCCCAGGATCGATCGCCCCGATTTCGTGCCGAAATATCCCGGCGAGCTGCCGTTCGGGATCGGCGACCACTTTTCGGTGCATCTGCGCAAATGCACGACGGCGCAGGTGCGCGACGTCTTCATGAAGATTGAGGAGCCCGACGAGATCATCGACATCCCGACCGACCAGTTCCGGCTGATGCAGCTCGCCGCCGCGGACGTGCCGGAGGAGTTCGCGACAATCGGACTGTTCTATGAGTTCCTCGCCGAGAAAATTCGCGAGATCGACGCCCGCACGCCGATCGCCTGGCACACCGAGCAGCAGAACGTGGCGCGCCAGTGGTTCACCGATCCGGACGAGATGTTCCTGATCGACAGCGTCGAAAGCGCGGTTGCCGCCATCCACGTCGTCGTCGACCAGGGCGAGGGAACGCACACCGATCCCTTCGACGCGGACGGACGACCCGCGCACTACTACCGCTTCAAGGAGATCGTCGAGGGGCGCCGGCTGGTCCGCCGGCCCGGCGCGACGCCGCCCTACGCCTTCGGCGGCCTGCCCGTGACGCTCGACGAGCGACAAGTGTGGGACATGGACGACGACCCGTCCATCGAGAAGTACCGGCCCGGATCTGACTCGCACCGGATGGCGACCCAGTTCAGCTATTCCTACACGCGCGCCCTCAACGCGCTCCACCTCGCCTTCAACGGCGAGAAGGAGCAGATCGACCACGCCATGGGCGTCATGTACGAGTTGAGGCTGCTGGCCCAGCAGGTGCTTGCGGTCGCGGCGGAGTATGCGGACGGATCGGCCAACCCCAACGGCAAGGCGACGGGCCTGTCCTTCGAGTACCAGGCGGTGAACGCGTGAGGGCGGCCTGGGCGCTCGGCGGTGCGCTATCGCTCGGCATCGGGGCAGCGCACGCGGCCGGGCTCGAGATCGAGGACCAGCCGAACGAGGCTCCGGTCTATCCCACCTTCGGCGTGCACAACCCGCCGGAATACACCGACGCCTGCGCGGCGCCCGACTGTCTCGTGCAACGGGGGCCCGACGCGCCGTCCGATCCGCTCCTGCCCCTGACCTGGGTCAGCGATTGGATCATGTATCGCGTCTTCCGCGGTTACGAGCACCACCCGCCGCCCTACGCCTCGCCGCCCGAGGGGCTGGTCGAAGGCGAGGACTACGCCGTATCGCACGGCACCACCTACTACAACTCGACCTACCGCGACGAGAATGGCACCGGCGCGATGATGGAGTTCTATCGCGACCACTGCCTGCCGATCTTCCCGCGCGACGCGAACTATACCTGTGCGTTCATCTCGCTCGGCAACATCGCCTATTTCCTCAGCTATGAGGAGGACCGGCCCGAGGGCATGCCGCCCTGCTGCCGGTTCTCGAACCTCAACCATCCGCCGCGCCGCGACTTCGTCAAGCACCTACCCTGGAGCGCCGGGCGCAGCGCGATGAATGGCTGGGCGGCCGATCTCATCAGCCAGGACGTGGCCGACAGGGTCGGCAAAGTGTGGGGCCTCGGCTCGGACACGCCGAAGGACCCCGGCCCCTGGGAGGGCGAGCAGCGCAACATGTGGAAGCCCACCCAGCAGGAGGCGCTCTGGTTCCACGGCGGCAACCTGCACCAGTCACGCCACTACTCGCAGTTCCTCGCCCTTCAGCTGAAGGCGCGGATGGAGAGCATCCCGACGCCGGTCTACGGTCTCCAGACCGTGCACCATCTGAGCTGAACCGAAAGGATGGCCGGGGCGGCGTGGCGCTCCGGCCAGCATGTCGCAACCTCAACAGTGCTCAACGCTCGACTCCGACACCTGCCGGGCGGAGAATGAGGTCAGCCAGCCTTCTGGCGCAGGCTCTCGTAGACGGCCGTCTCGAATTCGAGATAGCCGCCGACCGAGGCGGCATCCGCAAACGGCAGGATCTGGGTGGCCCAAAAGCCGCCGACGCCATTCCGTGTCGGTAGCGCGTGAAGATGTCCGCCTATCGCAGCGCATCAAATGTCCGCTGCTGTTGTTGTAGGGCCTCTGGGGTTGTGGGCAACGCGCAGCGTTGTCCACAAATCCATCAGGCCCAAGCCCCGGCCGCCGAGCGGAGTTAAGCGGCCAGGGCATCGATGGGCTTGCCGGCTGGATCGAAGCGGACCAGGCAGCTCGGCCCGTCGAAGATGGCGAGCCGGCCGTCCGGGACTCGTGCACCCGCACGCTCGCCTTGACGTAGTGGTGGCGGTGAGGTTGCGGCGGGATTTGCAGCGCGATCCCCTTCCAGGTGACGCAGTTGTCGAACCCGACCTGGCGGCTTTCCTGGACGCACAGGATCTCTTCGAGCGGGCGGCCGGCATAGGGGATGAAGGCCGAGCCCGGCTCGGCCGCAGGCACCGCGAAACGGACGTTGTAGTCGGGCACGAACTGCTCTTCGAGAAAGCGGTTGGCGGCCTCGACCGTGGCGATCCCGGCGAGCCGCAACTCGGGCGGCAGGCGGCTCTGCAGCGTGCCGAACGCCCGCTCCATGCGGCCGCGCGCCTCCGGCGAGTAGGACGGGATGTGGGTGATGCCGAGCTGCGAGAGCGCCCGGCCGACCTGCGTCGGCCTGGTCTTGTCGACCTTGCCGCCGGATGTCGGCGTTTAGAAATAGTGCGAGCCGCGATCGGTGTAGAGTGCGCGGAACAGGCCCTGCCGGGCGATCGTCTCGGCCAGGCCGACAAAGCTCGAGGCGGTGCCTTCCTCTGCCACCAGGACCGCCGAATAGATCGCCCCCGTCGCGTCGTCGAGGGTGACGACGAGATCGAGATCACGGTCGAGCGCGCCGATCCAGCGATGCGTCGAGCCGTCCTGGAACAGCAGCATGCCGGGCAGTGGCCGGCGCTCGCGCTTCGTGCGGTGGCTGCCGCCGCGCCGCTTCTGCGCCGCCACCAGCCCGGCCGATTGCAGCGCCAGCCGGGTCACCGTGTAGGACAGTTTGTAGCCGTGCCGCTGCACCAGCTGCTCATGGAAATGCTTCACCGTGAAGTCGCGGTAGCGTTCCTGGTAGAGCATCTGCATCCGCGTCAGCTCGGCCGCCGGCGCCCGCCGCGGCGACGGCTTGCCGAGCCGTCGGTCGCGCAGCCCCTCGGCGCCCTCCGCGTCATGGCGCACCAACAGCCGCCGGAAATGCCGGCCCGACATGCCGAGCAGCTCGCCCGCATCCTCGGCCGTCAGCCGCCGCTTGCGGTAGCGCTCCATCGCTTCTTCGAACCTGAGCACGAAGACCTCCCATAACGCGCTTGTCCGCCGCATCGCCCCCTCCCGAACAGGACGCGAACCTGGCGGACAACTCACGCGATACGAAAGCGGACAACTCACCCATCTCCGACACGTCTTTCCGTTCACAGGTGACAGGCCCGGCAGCGGCAGCGTAGGCTCGGTCATGGCGGGCATGGTCCTTCCGATCCGCAGGTTTCGGTGTCAGTACCCAAATCCTACGCCGGATCAGAAGCTTAGGCTACGCCCGCCAATCCTGATGCATAATCCGGGCTAGCTTTTGTGAAGGCGATGATGTCGGCGGGCTGGTGTTCCTCCTGCCGATCGTGATTATCATCGTGGTGGGCGGAAAGCTGCTCGGCAATTTCCCGGAAGGTCGGAGAACTGGCGCATTTGCGCGCCTCCTGCGCGGTCCGAGCACAGGCATAGCCCTGCGCACGATCGGGCGCTTGGGATCGGGCGGATAACGATATGCAAACTCGCATGACGGCAGAGTATTGGGATCGCGCGTTCAACGCGGATGACGCCGCCTCGTGCATTAAGATGGCACGACACCCTGGAACGTGCCCGCCTGTGCTTCGACGCGAAAATTTTTCCCCTCACGATCGTATCGCTCACACCGGCCGCAGACGCCGCCTTTTGTGGCATGGCGAGGGCTGATCGCCCGACCCGCCTGTAGATTTTTGCTGCGATCTCATGCTTTCTCGGATGCGAGGAAGCATGGGGGCCGGCTTCGATGCGGCAGTCCGTTCTCGGCGACAAATTCCTGATCGGGCGCGGCGCGCCGTTCTACGAGCTCCAGCGGCAGCTCGGCCTGCTGGCGGAGGATCGGCAGAACCTGAAGCCGCGGGCGGGCATCTTCATCGCGCTGGCGGCGGGGGTCCCGCTGCTGGTCGCGCTAGCGACGGCGGGGACCGGCGCATTCCTCGCGATGATTGGCCATGCCGGGTTCATGACGCGCTTCGTCCTCTTCGTCGCCATCTGCTTTCTGATGGAGAGCCGCGTCGAGGAGCAGATCCGCGACTATCTGGTCACCTTCGGCCAGTCCGGGCTGCTGACGCCCCAGGGGCGGGAGAGGGGCATGCGCCTCGTCGCAAAGGCGCTGGCCCGTCGCGACAGCGCGGCCGCCGAGGGCGTCTGCATCGCGCTCGCGGCGGCGCTCTCTCTGTATCTCGGCATAGCCCATCACGGTCAATCAGCAGCCAGTTGGATGTACGCCGGCGAGGACGGCACGGGCCGCCCCACTCCCGCCGGCTGGTGGGTGCTGACCGTTTCGAACGGCCTCTTCTGGTTCCTGTTCTTCCGCTGGATCTGGCGGGTCACTATTTGGGGGATGCTGCTCCGCCGTCTGGCGCGGCTCGATCTCCGGCTCGTGGCGACGCATCCGGACGGCTATGGCGGCATCGGCTTTCTGATCGCCTATCCGAACGCGTTTTCGCCCCTGGTTTTCGCGATCAGCGCCGTCGTGGCGGCGGCGCTCTACCATCAGCTGGCCGCCGGGCAGATCGCCCCGCAGCTCTATGGCCAGCTGATGACGGCTTGGCTGGCGGTGGTGCTAATCTGCTTTTCTCTGCCGCTGCTGGTCTTTTGCGGTCCGCTGACCGAACTGCGCGACCGGACGCTGACAAGGGCAGACCGGCTGGCGACCCGGATCGAGCGGGCCAAGGAGCGCGGCGTCTTCGGCGACAACATCCTCGTGCCGGGCGACAGCGACGAAGGCGACGCGCCGCCCGATCCGACGGCGTTCCGCAAGGCGGCGAAGTCGCTCTCGACCATGCCGGTCTCGCGCCGGGCGCTGCTCCCGCTCGGCGCCGCCGCGCTGGTGCCGCTGCTTATCGCGGGCGCGACGCTTCTGCCGCTGAAGGAGCTGCTGAAGGCGGCGAAGTCGCTGATCGTCTTCTAGACTGTTCGATAAATACGGCAACATGGTCTCGGCCTTGGAGAAGAAGGGCGGGGACGAGGCAGAGATCGCCGGATACCGAGCATACCAAAACGCGATCATCGTCGAGGAGACCAGGACAGCCGACTTCGAGACGCTCGTGGCGCAGGCGCTGACCTGGCTGACCGCGCCAGATGGCGGCGTCGAGCTCGCGATCGACATCCTCGTCATCGTCGCATCGCTAATCGGCCTGATCTTCCTAGCCCGCCTGCTCCGCAGTTTCTTCAGGCGCTGGATCGGCCACGTGCCGAACCTGTCGCTGCTGCTGCAGGCTTTCGTTGTCGCCGCGATCTACTGGGTCGTTCTCGCCTTCGGGCTGATGGTGGTGCTCTCGGGGCTCGGCGTTGACATATCGCCGGTGTTCGCCCTGATCGGCGGCGCCTCGTTCATCCTGGCGTTCGCATTCCAGGACACGCTCGGTAACCTCGCCAGCGGCCTGATGATCATGGTCAGGCGATCACGGAAGCGGGGTATCTGCCGATGGCCGGCCAGATCATGGATGCGACGCTGGTCGCGGCGCCCCGCCAGCGCAACACCGAGGGCGAGAAGGCGCGCATCAAGGCAGGCGAGAGCGCCGACGAGATCTGGCCCGACAAGCCGGCCAGAGCGCGCCAGAAGGACGTCGACGCGCGCTGGACGATCAAATTCTCGAAGGCGAAGCCGGCGGCCGAGGGCCGACCGCAGGTGGACATCGCCGTTCCGGCCTTCGGCTACAAGTCGCATATCTCGATCGACCGCCGGCACGGCATCATCCGCCGGCAGAAGGTCACCGATGCGACGGCGCATGACGGCGCAAGGTTGCGCGAGGGCCTGATTGACCCAAGCAACACCGGCTCGGAGGTCTGGGCCGACAGCGCCTATCGGTCGGCGGAGAACGAGAAGTTCCTTGCCGGCATCGGCAAGCTTAGCCGCATCCACCGCCGCAAGCCGAAGGGAAAGCCGATGCCGAGGCGCACCGCCCGGGCCAACGCGGCGAAGTCGGCGGTGCGTGCGCATGTCGAGCATCCCTTCGCACATCAGAAGGGGCCGATGCGGCTGGTCGTCCGCACCATCGGCATCGTTCGCGCCACAGCGACTGTCACGCTCGCGAACATAGGCTACAACATGAAGCGATGGTGCTGGCTCGACAGGGCGAGTCTGCCTGCCTGACGCCCGAACGTGGGTGAAAGGCGCCGCTTCCGCCCGGCCGCCAGCCGACGAAACCCCACCGACAACCGCCGCCAGATCAGGGTCAAAAAAGCTGTCCAGAGCGGGCGAGGCAACGGTCATCGGAGGTGTCCAGGTGAGTGCCGCGCCAGTCGGCAGTTGCCATCGTGTGCATCGGCGCGACCAGCGAGACTGGGCGAGCATCCACGCGATGGGCAAAGGGCGGCGCAAGCGCGTGCTGCCGCTCTGCAAGCAGACGGCGGCCGCACTCAAGGCGGGTCGCCATCCGCCCGGCGACCGAAGCGAGGCGATCGCGTTCCATAGAGCACCTTTTCCCTTAGGACCCAGGCAGCTTCAGGAACAATCTTTCAACACCAGCGAAGGCTTGCGTCGGCTTGCGGGCGGCGATTTCCTGCAGTCCCACAAGCCTACGCGGGCGAACTTGGTCTCGGCCCGCGATGCGGGCCGCGTTGAGCGGCCGATGTCACTCTTCATCGACGGGGCTCCATGGCGGGACGGGATCAAAGCTCTCGATGTCGCTCGCGAGCTCGATCGTGTTCTCGCCGAGATCGGCCTCGTAGACGATGCCGTTCTCGCCGACCATGAAGCTCATGATGCCGGTCTCGCCATAGTCGGCGGGGAACGCCAGCAGCGCGTGGCCCGCCACCATGTTGCCGTTGACCATGTAGTCCATGGCGCCGCCGGGCGCGTTCGTCCCCTGCGCGTCGAGGATCTGAAAGTAGTAGCCGAGATAGGGCTTCGGCGGCTCGTCGACGCCGCGGACGACATAGCCCTCGGCCGCCGCCTCGGCGACGACGTCGCCGACCGGGCTTGCCGGCTCGCCGAGCTCGGGCGGCCAGTACAGGCCGTCGCGCTTGCCGGCCGAGCTGAGGAAGCGATCGGCGCGAACTCCATGATGCCGTCCTCGTCGTAATCCGACTGGCGGAAGCGGTACTGCACGCGGACATAGGCGCGCATCAGGTCGATGACGTCGAGCTCGTTGCGCCCGATCCGCCGGTCCAGCATTTCTTCGCGCCCGGCCTCGGCGTCGAACGCCCAACCGGCATCGCTCTCTGGCCAGGCGGATCGGGAACGGCCATTGGTCGCGGCCGACATATAGCGTGGCGACGCCGTCCTCGTCGACCGCGACGCGGTGCATCTGGTCGTAGGCCGCAATGAAGTCGTCGCGGTCCTCCCTGTCGCGCTCGTCATTGCCCGAGATGATCACGTCCTCGTTCTCGGGCCCAAAGACGGCGAGCAGGGCTTCGCGGTCATGCGCCTTCAGCGCCTCGACGACTGCGGCGACCGCCGCCTCGGACGTCTCGAAGGACTCGGGCTCGGCCAGCGCGGCCGAGGCGCCGAGCGCCGCCGCGAGCACGCAGCTCAGACGGAATGTCGACATGTCGTCTCCCCCTTCACGCCGTTCGCGCCGCCGCGCCCGGGCCTCTCCTGGTTCTCATCTTCCTCATTAACCGGGGCGCCCGCGCGCTCCGGCCGGGTAGCATGAGCTTGGCGCGCATCGGCTCAGCGGCGTCGGCCGCCGCCGCCCCCGCCTGCGCGACCGCCGCCGCCTCGGCTCTTGGCGCCGCGCGACTTGGCGGCGCTCGCGTGCCGTCCACCGCCGCCGCCGCGCTTGGCGAAGGCCGAGCCGCCGCCCGGGTTTCGCTTGGCCGCCGCGGGCCGCTTGCCGCTCTGGCCGACGTTCCTGTGGCCGCCACCGGCGGGCCGCGCCGCGCTCTCTTTCCGCGCCGCCGGCCGTGCCGCGCTCGGCTTCTTGAGACTCGCCCGCTGCGCGCTGTTGTGTCCCCGGTCGCGCGCCCGGTTCGCCGAGGTCAGATTGCCCTTCTTGCCGCTCAGCGCCGTCTGCTTGCCCCCGCCCTGGCGAGCGGGAAGCTTGGCGCCGGCCTGTCGTTTGCCCTGCCGGGCGCCTGCCGGTCGGGTCGCCGCGGATGCCGCGCCGCGATGGGCCAGCAGCTGCTCGCGCGAACGCGCGCCGCCGCCCTTTGCGTCGAGCTTCTGGCGCAGCTCGGCCCGCTGGCGGTCGCCGCCCGCCGCTGGCCGCTGGCGATCGCCCGCCGGCCGCTGACGCGCACCCTCACGGACGCCTCGGCGCTCGGCGATGTTGTTGCGCGCATCGTTCCGGCGCGGGTCGCGGTCCGGCCGCCAGTTGCCGTCGCGGTCGATATTGCGCTCGCGGTTGACATTGCGCTCCCGGCTGCGATCGATGTCGATGTTGACTTCGTTGCCGACCCGGTCGCCCCAGCCGGACGGATAAGGCCGGACATACCCGCCGCCCCAGCCGATGGGAGCGTGGGAGGGGCCCCAATAGCCGCCCCAGTCGTCGTCATCATCGAAGATCTCGTTGACCACCATGCCCGCGCCGAAAGAGAGCAGGCCGGTCGCGATCAGCGCGCCGGTGTTGTCGTCGTCCTCGACCACCGTCGTTGTGGTCGGATAGGGCGGATATGGTGTGGTCGGATAGCTCGTGGCCGTCGTATCCACCACCGCTGGCGCCGGCGCGGGTGTCGTGTAGACGGCCTCTGTGTATGTCGGCACGTAGACGACCTCCGGGGTGGCCGGCGCGATGGCGATGTTCTCCCTTTCCAAAGTCACCGTCTGGGCATCGTTCGACGTCAGATTGCCCATGGCATCGGCGCGGGCGCGCTGGCGCTGCACGGCGGCCAGCACGTCGTCGGACTGGGCCAGCAGCGCGTCGCCGAGCAACTCGGTCTCGTCGAGATCATCGGCCATTCGGTCGATGACGTCGGGGAAGCCCGCGGCCAGCACGGCGATGCTCGCGTCCCAATCCTCGGCCGCGGCGGCGTCGGAGCGCTCGCCTTCGGGCATGTCCTTGTTTTGATCGGCCCAGCGGGACGCCTTGACGACATCGAGCGGGTAGGTCGAGGCGACGAAGACCTGCGCCAGCAGCGCGTCCGGATAGAGCGCGATCGGCGCAACCAAATCGTCGAGCTCGTCGTCGGTCAGGACCGACGCCTCCTCGACGTCGACGGGCATGGCGACGTCATCGGCCGTGTCGGCAGCTGCGGCGATTTCGCCGGCCGTGTCGGGAGGTGCGCCTGTCGCGGCGGCGGCGGGCACCGGCGAGCTTTCGGGCGCGAGCGTCTGCGCTATCGCCCCGAGGACCAGCGTGCCGGAGAGCGCGGTGCCGACCAGAAGCGCAAGCGCGGTCGACCGCATCCTGGTGCATGGGTTCATAGCAGTTTCCCCGTCTCACTGGCCACCGATTCGCTCGCGGCCCACATCGATACTCAATATGCATGGCGCACCGCGGCAATTGTCCAGAGAATGGCATTCTGGCTAGAAAATTGCAGTTCGGGTGATGGCACTTGCGGGCGGGAAGGCGGAGGAAGCGAGCGATTCCATGATCAGGGCATTTGCCACGATCAGCGCCTACCAGAGGCAGTTTCCCGACAGCTAGCCAACGCCTTCGTACCGGGGCCGGATCCCCAGCGTCCATCGCTGCGCAGAGCGCCCTTCGTCGCGGAGCGTGCAGGCGAACTGCATCATAGCCCAGATCACCGGGGCGGCCGCGGATGCCGGGAACGGCACCGCTCATCAAGAGGTTCGCCTGCCAGCGCGCTGGATGACTCCGTCACGTAAGTCCGCTCTTCACTGTCCCGTCTCGCGCGGGGTTCGCAGCTCGCCGCCCTCAGAGGTCCTTCTTAGTGTACTTGGCGCCGTCGAGCGCGACGCCGCCGGCGAGGCCCTGGCCACTGAAGACGAAGGCGACGATGTCGTTCTGCAGGTTGCTGGTGTTGAGCGTCCCCGCGGCGCCCGCCTCGACGACGGTGACGCCGCCATCTACGCCGACCTCGAATCCGGCGCTGTTGCGGAAGTTCTCGAGCGCTTCGGGCGTCATGAACATCATCACCTGGCTGTAGGCCTGGCCACCAGCCTGCAGGCCGAACGACAGGCCGGAGGTGTTGTAGTAGCCGACCGGCTGGTCGTCGACGAAGAGAACGCCATCGCCCGTCTGCGCGCCGACCACCAAGCTGCCCTGGACGATCGACGGGAAGACGAGAATGCCCTCCGCATCGTTGGAAAGCGTCTGGGCGGTTTGGTTGATCCCGTAGAGCTCGTTTAGCGAAGCGCGCGCCTGCTGATCCAGCGTCGTCCGCTCGACGTCCTTTTGCTCCTCCGTCTGCGTCGCGCAGGCCGCAAGAACCCCGACGAGGGCGACGGCGCAAAACTGGTGTAGTATTTTCATGACGATCCCCGTTCTAGTTGCTGTCGTAGTCGTGCAGCTAACATGACTAGCCCGCATTATGCACCAGGGCGCGCTGAGATGGTGGGACTGCGCGGGCTTTGGCGGTGAAGCGGGCTCGGGCGCATCCCGCTGTGCGCGCTCGGCTCTGCGGCGCGGTGGGGGCGGTTTGAGTTCTGAGGTTGCGGTTGGTGGGCGGGCGGGGCGTCGGTCGGCGCGGTCGTCATATCGGCGCCATGCGCGGCAGCCGTTCGAACAGCAGGCGCATGACGGGCGCTGCGAGACAGGCGCTCGGCAGGTGGACGGTGATGCGGGTCTTTATCTCGACGACCCGGGCGGCGATCTTGATGAGCCGCAGTCGGAGCGTGTCGACCTGGGCGCGCCGCCAGGGCGATCGGCGCGGCAGGGCGGCGCGCAGGGTCCACATCAGCCAATAGGCGCCGGCATGCAGGCACAGGCGGAGCTGATTGGCGGCAGCCTTGGTGCAGGAGGTGCGGTCGGCGGCGAGGTGTGCCTTCCACGCCTTGATGTGGTTTTCGGCTTGGCCGCGGGCGCAGTAAAGGCGTTCGTAGATCGCCTTGCCGGCGCCCCTGGTCAGGCTGGTGACGACGAAGCGGGTGTCGCAGCCGAGCGGGCCGGCCTCGACGCGAGCGACGATGCGCTCCACCCGGCTCCAGGACGCGGCGGCGTCGTGGAACTCCTTGAACCGGCGGACGGTACCGTCGACGGCCGCGGCGCGCGCCGTGGTGGCTGCCTCGAGGGTCGTCACATGGCGGCGCAGCACGCTTGTGGTCGGCAGGCCGAAGACGAAGTCGACGCCCCTCGCGCGACAGAGATCGAGCACCTCGGGCGCGCAGTAGTGGCCGTCGCCGCGAAGCAGGATTTCCACGCGCGGCCAATGCTTGCGGATCGCGCCGATCAGGCGGCGCAGATGCGCGGCGATCTCGCGGCCCTTCGGCCGCTTCGCCGGGCGCAGCACCGCGGTCACGAACCGGCCGGCGCCGTCGGAGACGACGATCGGCTGGAAGCCGTACTCGTCGTAGTGGGCGTTGAAGAGCCGCAGCTGCTGGCCACCATGGACGGCGTCGAAGGTGTCGTCGATGTCGAGGACGATCCGCTGCGGGACCTGGGCGAAGGAGGCGCAGTAGAGTTCGACCATGCCGCGCGCCATCCTCAGCAGCATGCGCCGGTCGGGCAGGTTCTCCAATCGGCTGATGGTCGACTGCAAGCAGAGGTCGCGCTCGCCCGGCAGGCGCTCGAGCGCCATCTTGAACACCGGGTCGCTCCGCAGCGCGTTGGCGTCGATGCCGTCCTCGTAGCCGGCGGCGATCATCAGCATCCGGAAGCGCAGGATGTCCGCGACATTGTGCACGGTGCGGGCGGGATCGCGGGGATCATCGACGCAGTCGGCGAGCCGCCCTGCCACGTCGAGCCGCCGCTCCACCTCCCGCAGCGCCAGGAGCCCGGCGTCCGACGACAGCGACCCGCCATCGAAGCGGGCGCTCACCGTCTTTCCGTTCACAGTGTCGGTAGCGCGTGAAGATGTCCGCCTTCGTAGCGCATCAAATGTCCGCCGCTGTGATTGTAGAGCCTGTGGGGTTGTGGGCAACGCGCAGCGTTGTCCACAAATCCATCAGGCCCAAGCCCCGGCCGCCGAGCGGAGTTAAGCGGCCAGGGAGGCATCGATGGGCTTGCCGGCTGGATCGAAGCGGACCAGGCAGCTCGGCCCGTCGAAGATGGCGAGCCGGCCATCGGGGTACTCGTGCACCCGCACGCTCGCCTTCACGTAGTGATGGCGGTGGCGCTGCGCCGGGATCTGCAGCGAGATGCCCTTCCAGATGGCGCAGTTGTCGCGGCCGACCTGGCGGCTCTCCTGGACGCACAGGACGTCCTCGAGCGGCCGGCCGGCATAGGGGATGAAAGCCGAGCCGTGCTCGGCCGCCGGCACCGCGAAGCGGGCGTTGTAGTCGGGCACGAAGACCTCGCTCAGATAGCGGTTGGCGGCCTCGACCGTGGCGATCCCGGCGAGCCGCAACTCGGGCGGCAGGCGGCTCTGCAGCGTGCCGAACGCCCGCTCCATGCGGCCGCGCGCCTCCGGCGAGTAGGACGGGATGTGGGTGATGCCGAGCTGCGAGAGCGCCCGGCCGACCTGCGTCGGCCTGGTCTTGTCGACCTTGCCGCCGGACCTCGGCGTATAGAAATAGTGCGAGCCGCGATCGGTGTAGAGCGCGCGGAACAGGCCGTGCGCGGCGATCGTCTCGGCCAGGCCGACAAAGCTCGAGGCGGTGCCTTCTTCTGCCACCAGGACCGCCGAATAGATCGCCCCCGTCGCGTCGTCGAGGGTGACGACGAGATCGAGATCACGGTCGAGCGCGCCGAGCCAGCGATGCGTCGAGCCATCCTGGAACAGCAGCATGCCGGGCAGCGGCCGGCGCTCGCGCTTCTTGCGGTGGCTGCCGCCGCGCCGCTTCTGCGCCGCCACCAGCCCGGCCGATTGCAGCGCCAGCCGGGTCACCGTGTAGGACAGTTTGTAGCCGTGCCGCTGCACCAGCTGCTCATGGAAATGCTTCACCGTGAAATCGCGGTAGCGTTCCTGGTAGAGCATCTGCATCCGCGTCAGCTCGGCCGCCGGCGCCCGCCGCGGCGACGGCTTGCCGAGCCGTCGGTCGCGCAGACCCTCGGCGCCCTCCGCGTCATGGCGCACCAACAGCCGCCGGAAATGCCGGCCCGACATGCCGAGCAGCTCGCCCGCATCCTCGGCCGTCAGGCGCCGCTTGCGGTAGCGCTCCATCGCTTCTTCGAACCTGAGCACGAAGACCTCCCATAACGCGCTTGTCCGCCGCATCGCCCCCTCCCGAACAGGACGCGAACCTGGCGGACAACTCACGCGCTACGAAAGCGGACAAATCACCCATCTCCGACACTTTGATTGACATCCCTGGGGCCTGCAGCCTTCGGCCGGTGCTGCGCCTGGCAGGGCCGACAGTGGCCCACTTGCCTCCGGCTGCCGAGTGGCCTCGAGCGCTCGATCAAGGCCTCCAACGGAGAAGAGAAAAAGGGAGGAAGGAACCTCTCGGACGCGCTGCGGTTGGGGAAGCACGCCGACCCCACTGGCTCCAAGCCCCCAGCATCGAGCGAGGCACCCAGATGGCATTTTCCTCCGGCAAATCGGGAGACGACCTACCAGCGAGAGCGCGCGGAGGCATCACCCGCCGGAACCTGCTCAAGGGCTCGGCTGCCGGCAGGCGCCGCGGCGCTGGGGAGCCTCGCCGCCCAGCTCCGCGAGGCCGCCGCGCAATCTGCCGCGCCCGCCGAGGGCGGCCTGGTGCGCACCAGCATCACCATCAACGGCACCGAGCACGCGCTCGCCCTCGACCCGCGCACGACCGTGCTCGATCTGCTGCGCGAGCAGCTGGATCTGACCGGCACGAAGGTCGGCTGCAATCACGGCCAGTGCGGCGCCTGCACCGTGCTGCTCGACGGCGTGCGGGTGAACTCGTGCTTCGTGCTCGCGGCCGCGGCCGACGGCAAGTCCGTCGTCACCGTCGAGGGGCTTGCCGGGGTCGGATGGCGAGCTGCACCCGATGCAGGCGGCCTTCATCGAGGAGGACGGCTTCCAGTGCGGCTATTGCACGCCCGGCCAGATCGTCTCGGCGATCGGCTGCGTGAAGGAGGGCCATGCGGGCTCGGAGGCCGAGATCCGCGAGTACATGTCCGGCAATCTCTGCCGCTGCGGCGCCTACAAGGGCATCGTCGAGGCGGTCGAGCGGGCCCGCGACGAGACGCGCGACATCGAGCTGACCGAACTGACGGGAGGCACGCGATGAAGCCCTTCGCCTACCACGCGCCCGGCAGCGTCGACGATGCGGTCGCGATCGTCGAGCCGATGGGCCCGGCGGGGCAGGGCGGCGCCTTTCTCGCCGGCGGCACCACCATCCTCGACCTGATGAAGCTCACCGTCGTCAGCCCGCCCTCGCTGACCGACATCCAGAAGCTCGGGCTCGAACGGGATCAGCCGGGACGGCGACCAGGTGCATGTCGGCGCCCGCGTGACGATGGCCGAGGCGGCGGAGCATCCCGGCTTTCAGGGAGCGCGCGCCCGTCCTGTCGGACGCGCTCTGGAAGGCGGCGAGCCCGCAGCTCCGCAACGTGGCGACGCTGGGCGGCAACGTGCTGCAGCGCACGCGCTGCCCCTATTTCCGCGACAATGTCAGCCCCTGCAACAAGCGCGACCCCGGATCGGGCTGCGCCGCGATCGGCGGCATCAACCGGCTGCTCGCGGTGCTCGGCACGTCCGAGCGACTGCATCGCCAACTATGCCGGCGACTTCGCCAACGCGCTGATCCTCTTCGACGCGGTGGTCGAGACCGAGCGGCCGGATGGCGGGCGCGACATCGCCTTCGACGAGCTGCACCTGCTGCCGCGGGACCACCCCGAGCGCGAGACTGTGCTGGAGGACGACGAGCTGATCACCGGCTTCCGCCTGACGGTCCCGGAGTGGGCGCGCCGGTCGCTCTACGTCAAGGTGCGCGACCGCGAGTCCTACGCCTTCGCGCTGACCTCGGCCGCCGTCGCGCTCGACATGGACGGCGACACCGTGCGCGAGGCGCGGGTCGGCATCGGCGGCGCCGCCACCGTGCCATGGCGGGCCCGAGGCCGCCGAGGACTTCCTCGCCGGCAAGACGCTGGACGAGGAGGTCGCCATGGAAGCCGGACGCATCGCCTATCGAGGGCGCGCAGGGCTACGAGCACAACGCCTTCAAGATCCCGCTCGGGCAGAGGACCGTCGCCAAGGCGCTCCTCGAGGTCGCCGCAATGGAGCCCGGCGAGACCGGCGGAGGGACGCAGTGATGGCCGACAACATCGGAAACCCGCACGACCGCATCGACGGCCGGCTCAAGGTCACCGGCGACGCGCGCTATGCCGCCGATTTCGCCGTGCCGAACCCGCTCTATGGCCACCTCGTGATCTCGACGATCGGGCGGGGGCGGATCACCGGCGTCGACGACGCGGCGGCGCGCGCCGTGCCGGGCGTCCGGGCGATCTACACGCACCGCGAACCAGCCGAACATCCAGTCGGCCGGCTTCTTCGGCGCCGGGCAGGGTCAGGCGCAGCAGGGCTGGCGCCCGCTGGCAGGGCCGGACGTCAAGTTCTATGGCGAGATCGTCGGCCTGGTGGTGGCCGAGTCGATCCTCGCCGCGCGCGAGGCGGCCGCCGCGCTGACCTTCGAGTACGAGGCCGAGGAGCCTGCGGCCGACGATGGACGCGCCTGGCGTCGAGCGTCGAGGAGCTGCCGGACAAGGCCATCTCGGTCGGCGACGTCGAGACCGGCTTGGCCGAGGCGGCGCACACCGTCGCGCAATCCTACGCGACGGCGCCGAACACCCACAACGCCATGGAGCTGTTCGCCACCACCGCGCAGTGGGAAGGCGAGGAGCTGACGGTCTACGTGCCCACCCAGTGGGTGAAGGGCTTCCAGATCGGCATCGCCACGGAACCTGGGCATCGACGCCGCAGCGGGTGCGCGTGCGCTGTCCCTACGTCGGCGGCGGCTTCGGCGGCAAGGGCACGCCTGTTCACCTTCACCGGCCTCGTCGCCGCCGCGGCGCGCGACCTGAAGCGGCCGGTCAAGCTCTACGTCACGCGCGAGCAGGGCTTCACGGTCGCCTCGTTCCGCGCCGAGACGCGGCAGGACGTGCAGCTCGGCGCAGGCGCCGACGGCCTGATCACGACCTTCGTGCACGAAGGGCGCGAGCTCAGCTCGCGGCCGGACACCTACTTCGTCAACGGCGCCGAGAACACGACCCGCATGTACCACGCCGACAACATCCGGACGGGCCTCGCGGTCGTGCACGCCGACCGGCAGACGCCCGGCTTCATGCGCGCGCCGCCGGAGACGCCGTACTTCTTCGCGCTCGAATCAGCGGTCGACGAGCTGGCGCGCGAGCTGGACATGGACCCGGTCGAGCTGCGCATCCGCAACGATGTCGACCACGACCCCGTCCACGGCGTGCCCTTCACCTCGCGCTCGCTGGTCGAATGCTTCCGCCAGGCGGGCGATGCCTTCGGCTGGTCCGACTACACGCCCGCGGTCGGCTCGATGACCGATGGCGACGAGCTGGTCGGCTGGGGCGTGGCGACCGCGACCTACCCGACGCAGATGGCGCCCTGCGCCGTGCGCGTCTCGCTCGACGCGAACGGCGAGGCGCGCGTGCAGGTGGCGAGCCACGACCTCGGCACCGGCGCCTATACCGTGCTGGCCCAGGCCGTGCATGACAAGCTGGGCGTGCCGGTCGAGCGCGTCCGCGTCGAGCTCGGCGACAGCCGGCTGCCGCCCGGCACCATCGCCGGCGGCTCGATCTCGACCGCCTCGAACGTCTCGGCCATCGGCATCGCCTGCGACCGCATCCGCGAGCGGCTGAAGGCGCAGGGCGGCCCGCTCGACGCGAAGGCAGCGCTCGACGGCTTCGGCCAATCCTCGATCGAGGAGTATGCCGAGTACATTCCCGACCTTCTCAAGGGCCAGGAAAGCGGCTCGCTCCGCAACGGCGCGGTGCAGATCGTCGGCGGGCCCGAGGAGCAGTACGCCGCCTTCGCCTTCGGCGCCGAGTTCGTCGAGGTGCGGGTCAACCGCTGGACGCGCGAGATCCGCGTGCCGCGCATCGTCGGCGCCTTCGCCGCGGGGCGGATCATGAACGAGAAGACCGCGCGGTCGCAGTATCTGGGCGGCATGGTCTGGGGCATCGGCCACGCGCTGCTCGAGGTCTCGGAGGTCGACCCGCGCACCGGCGCCTACATGAACGACAACATCTCGGAATATCTCGTGCCGGTGAACGCCGACATCCAGCAGATCGAGGCGATCCTGGTGCCCGAGGTGGACGAGAAGGTGAACCCCGCCGGCGTCAAGGGCATCGGCGAGATCGGCATCGTCGGCACCGCGGCGGCGGTCGCCAACGCCGTCCACCATGCGACAGGCATCCGCGTCCGCAAGACGCCGATCCGCATCGAGGACCTGATGCTGCAAAGCTGACGCATTGGGCGCCGAGCCGGTGCTCGATCTGCAGGCGTGCGGCCACTTGCCTCGGCCGAGCCTGTCCGCCGGCTCAGCCGCGCCGCCGGCGGCGCCGGCGGCCTTCGCCCTCGTTCCCGGCGTGGGCGGGCGGCGTGTCGGGCAGGGTGACGTGGCCCTCGAGGTGCGGGTGTTTCGCAGTCTTGTGCGGCACGGCGATGGCCTCGACGAAGTGCTGCTGGAACTTGGCCTCGACGGCGGTCTCGACCTTCTCGACGGTGCGTACGATGTGCTCGATCTCGCGGCGGGCGGCCGAGTTGAGCAGCGCGATGCGGGCGCCCGTGCCCGCGGCGTTTCCGGCCGAGGAGACCTTGTCCAGCGGGCAGTCGGGGATCATGCCCAGCACCATCGCGTGCAAGGGCGAGATGTGCGCGCCGAACGCGCCGGCCAGCACGATCCGGTCGACCGCCTCAACGCCCATCTTGTCCATGAGCAGCCGGGCGCCGGCGTAAAGCGCTGCCTTGGCGAGCTGGATGGCGCGGACGTCGGCTTGCGTCACGGTGATGAGCGGGCCGCCCTTAGGCCGCCCGTCATGGACGATGTAGGACCAGGTTCGGCCATCCTCGATGACGCGCTCGGAGCCAGTGGCATCGCGCGGGAGGATCACGCCGTCCTCGTTGATCAAGCCCGCGAGGCGCATCTCGGCGATGACCTCGATGATGCCCGAGCCACAGATGCCGGTGACGCCGCGGGCGCTCTCGGCGCCGAATTCGGGATCGCTGGACCACAGATCCGAGCCGATGACGCGGAAGCGGGGCTCGTGCGTCTGCGGGTCGATGCGGACGCGCTCGATGGCGCCGGGCGCGGCGCGCTGGCCGGACGAGATTTGCGCCCCCTCGAAGGCGGGACCGGTCGGCGAGGAGCAGGCCAGCACCCTTTCGCGGTTGCCGAGCAGGATCTCGGCGTTGGTGCCGACATCGACCACCAGCATCATCTCGTCCTGGCGGTGCGGCGCCTCGCTCAGCGCCACCGCGGCGGCATCTGCGCCGACATGGCCGGCGATGCAGGGCAGCACGTAGAGCCGCGCATCGGGATGCATGTGCAGGTTAATTTCGGTCGCCCAGAGCGTCAGGCTGTCCGAGCTTGCGAGCGCGAAGGGCGCCCAGCCGAGTTCCTTGGGGTCGATGCCGAGGAAGAGGTGGTGCATCACGGGGTTGCCGACGAGCACGCCCTCCAGAACTTCGGTCCGGTCGATGCGCGCCTCGGCGGCGGACTGGCCGATCAGCGCGTTGATCGCCTCGCGCACGGCGCGGGTCATCTCGGCGGCGCCGCCCGGGTTCATCATGGAATAGCTGACCCGGCTCATCAGATCCTCGCCGAAGCGGATCTGCGGGTTCATCAGCCCGTTCGAGGCGACGACCTGGCCCGAGACGAGGTCGCAGAGATGGCAGGCGATCGTCGTCGAGCCGACGTCGATGGCGACGCCGTAGATGTGCCCCTCGTAGAAGCCGGGCCAGACCTGCACGATGCGCGCATCCGATCGGCCGCGGCCGATATAGACCGCGACCGTCACCTTCCAGTCGCCGTCGCGCAGCGCCGGCTGGAGCATCTGCAGCGTGCGCAGGTCACCGATCACATTGGCGAGCTGCCACTGTTCCCAGAGTGCGTCGAGCAGGCGCTCGAGGTCGCCCTTGGGATTGGCCATGTCGGGCTCGGCCACCTCGACGTAGTAGAGGCGGGTGGCCGGATCCATGACGATCTCGCGCGCCTCGACGCGCTTGCGGACGAGCTGCTTGTGGACCTGGCTCTCGGGCGGCACGTCGATGACGACGTCGCGCTGCACGGTCGCCTGGCAGCCGAGGCGCCGGCCTTCGATCAGGCCGCGCTTGGACTTGTAGCGTTCCTCGACCTGGTTCCACGCGCTGAGCGCGTCCGCCTCGACGTGCAGCCCGTGTTTGGGAAACTCGCCATAGGCGGGCGTGATCTGGCAGCGCGAGCAGATGCCGCGCCCGCCGCAGACCGAGTCGAGGTCGACGCCGAGCTGGCGGGCGACCGTCAGGATCGGCGTGCCAACGGGAAAGCGCCCGCGCTTGCCCGAGGGGGTGAAGATGACGAGAGGCTCTTGCTCGCTCATGGCATTCCCGTGCGTGCGCTCGCTGGCCCGTGCGTGCGCTGGCCGCCACCTAATCCCATTCGGCCTGCGCGCCAAGGCGCGCAACCGTCATCCCATGTGGCAGAGCCGCCATGTTGCCGGCGCGACGCGGGTCAACCTCGAGCACGGGCAGCGCCGTCGTCCGCTCGATCTCCTCCGTCATCAAGCTGCCGATATCCTTGAGCGGGATCTTGCGGATCAGCTCGATCGGGGCAGGGCGGGTGCGCCCGCCAGTGCGCCGCGATGAACGCTGCCAATGAGCCCCCGTGACGCCGCGCGCGCTTGCGCCATCCTTCATTGCGCGCCACCTTGGGAGCGGCAACGGACGGACGGACCATGATCGCCGAGCTTGGACATTTCGCGCTCATCCTGGCCTTTGCGGTGGCGCTGGTGCAGATGAGCGTGCCGCTGGTCGGAGCAGCCCGCGGCTGGTCGGACTGGATGCGCGTCGCGTCGCCAGCGGCGCTGATGCAGTTCGGGCTCGTCGGCTTCAGCTTTGCCGCGCTGGTGCACGCCTTCGTGACCTCGGACTTCTCCGTCCTGCTGGCGGCGGAGCACTCGAACTCGCTGATGCCGACGCTCTACAAGGTGACGGCGACCTGGGGCAACCACGAGGGCTCGATGCTGCTCTGGGTGCTGATCCTGACGCTGTTCGGGGCGATGGTGGCGGCGTTCGGGCGCGACCTGCCGCTGGGCCTCAAGGCGCGGGCGCTGGCCGTGCAGGCGATGATCGGGGCCGCGTTCTTCGCCTTCATCCTTTTCACCTCGAACCCGTTCGAGCGGCTGTGGCCGCCGGCCGCCGACGGCAGCGACCTGAACCCGCTTTTGCAGGACATCGGGTTGGCCGTCCACCCGCCCTTCCTCTATCTCGGCTATGTCGGGCTCTCGATGGCGTTCTCCTTCGCCGTCGCCGCGTTGATCGAGGGGCGGGTCGATGCCGCCTGGGCGCGCTGGGTGCGGCCCTGGACGCTGGCCGCCTGGATCGCGCTGACGATCGGCATCGCGCTGGGGTCCTACTGGGCCTATTACGAGCTCGGCTGGGGCGGCTGGTGGTTCTGGGACCCGGTCGAGAACGCCAGCTTCATGCCCTGGCTGATCGCCGCGGCGCTGCTGCATTCCGCGATCGTCGTCGAGAAGCGCTCGTCGCTCAAGGCGTGGACCATCCTGCTGGCCATTTTCGCCTTTTCGCTCTCGCTGATCGGCACCTTCATCGTGCGCTCGGGCGTCATCACCTCCGTTCACGCCTTCGCCAATGATCCGACGCGCGGCGTCTTCATCCTGGCGATCCTTGCCGTTGCCATCATCGGGCCGCTGACGCTGTTCGCTTGGCGGGCCAGCGCCATGCGCTCGGAGGGCGTCTTTCAGCCGGTCAGCCGCGAGGGCGCGCTGATCCTCAACAATTTGTTGCTGGTCGTGGCTTGCGCGGTGGTGTTCGTCGGCACGCTCGCGCCGCTGGCGCGGGAGTTCGTCGATGGCGCCAAGATCTCGGTCGGCGCGCCGTTCTTCGACCTGACCTTCACCCCCTTCATGGTGCTTTTGTTCCTCGCCTTGCCCATCGGCGCGCTGCTGCCCTGGAAGCGCGGCGATGCTGGCGCGGTGCTGGCGCGGCTCTGGTGGGCGGCGGCGGCGGCCCTGGCGATCGGCGGGGTCGTCTGGGGGCTGCAGACGGGCACGGCGCTGCTGGCGCCGGTGGGCATCGCGCTGGCCGCCTGGCTGATCCTCGGCGTGCTGGTCGAGCTGGCCGAGCGCGCGGGCTTCGGCCGCGTGCCGGCCGGCGCGGCGCTCCGGCGGCTGGGCGGGCTGCCGCGCGCCGACTGGGGCAAGGCGCTGGCCCATGCCGGGCTGGGCCTCAGCGTGCTCGGGATCGCCGCGGTCAGCGCCTGGGAGATCGAGGACATCCGGCTGGCCCGTCCCGGCGACGTGTTCCCGCTGGGGAGCTACGAGGTGCATTTCGACGCGGTCGAACGGCTGCCGCTCGGCGCCGACTTCGCGGCGGCCGCGTGCGGTACGACGGCCGAGACCGTGCTGAAGGGCGGCGAGCCGCGGAACTTCGAGACCGTCTTCGGCCGGTTCCGGCTGATGAAGGATGGCGAGGTCGTCTCGCATCTCTGCCCCGAGAAGCGCGTCTACCCGGTGGCGCGCATGCCGACCACCGAGGCGGCGATCGACGAGGGGTTCACGCGCGACGTCTACCTGGTGCTGGGCGACCAGAACGCCGAGGGCGCCTGGGCGGTGCGAAGCTACCTGAAGCCCTTCGCCGTCTGGATCTGGCTCGGGGCGCTGGTGATGGCCGCTGGGGGGCTCGTCAGCCTGACCGATCGGCGCTATCGCGTCGGCGCCGCGGCCCGGCGCGCCGCGGCGGTGCCGGCTGAGTGATGCGGGTGCTCCGTAGGGTGGGTGCTTGCACCCACCGTTTGCCTCGGTGGTGGGTGCAAGCACCCACCCTACTGTTCCTGGCGTTCCTGGCATGGCCGGCGGTCGCCGTGCAGCCCGACGAGATGCTGCCGGATCCGGGCCTCGAAACGCGGGCCCGCGAGATCTCCAAGGAGCTGCGCTGCCTTGTCTGCCGCAACGAATTGATCGACGATTCGAACGCTGATCTCGCCCGCGATCTGCGCATCCTGGTGCGCGAGCGGCTGGTCGCCGGCGACAGCGACATGCAGGTCAAGCAGTTCCTGGTCGACCGCTATGGCGAGTTCGTGCTGCTGAAGCCGACGTTCTCGGCGGCAAACGCCGCGCTCTGGCTGGCGGGGCCGGCAGTCTTTCTGGTCGGGCTGGCCGTCGCCGTGGTCTATTTGCGGCGGCGCCGGCCGGATGCGCCCGAGGCGCTGACGCCGGATGAGCAAGCCGCGCTCGAGAGGGCGCTGCGGGAGCGTTGAGGCGCGGATCTACGGTGCCCAGGCGTGGCGAGGCCTGCACCAGCCCATGCTGGCCAGCCGCGTGCGCGACGTTGACCCCGCCGGCGCGCTCGATGCTCTCGGTGTTGATCGAGCCGCGGAGCCCGGTCTCGAGCCCGTCGGGTCCGCACGCAAGGTAGACGCGCGGGCGCTGGTTCTCGGGCACGGCACCCAGCGCGGCGTCGAGGGCGGCGAAGGTCGCCTCGGCATCGGCGGCCAGCGCCTCGCCGCGCTGGGGCACGCCGAGCGCCTCGCCGACCAGGCGGAGCGAGTCGGGCGTCGCCTCGAAGCGGCCGTCGACGAGGATGTAGGGGATGCCCGTCTGCGCCTGCACGCGGTCCGCGAGATCGGTATAGGTGTCGCGCACCGAGCCGAAATCGAGGATGAGGTCGGGCTGCAGCGCCAGCACGCGCTCGAGGTTCGCCTCGCCGCCCCGCCCGGTCAGCCGGCCGGTCTCGGGCAGGTCGCGGTACGGTACGGCGACATAGGGCCGCTCCTCGGGCCGCAGCGCGCGCGGCCAGCCGAGCAGGCTCTCGGGCTTCAGCGCATAGACCAGGACCGAGGCGGGCAGGCCCGCGGCGAAGACACGTTCGATCCGCTCGGGGATCTCGACCACGCGCCCGGCCGAATCGGTGATCTGCCGCGCCGAAGCGGGTCCTGCGAGCAGGACGATCAACAGCGCGAGGACCAGCCGCATTGGGTCGCCTCCTACTTTGCCGCGGGCAGTCCTGGCGCCTCGAAGCCATAGTCGGACAAACTCTGCTGGCCATCGGGAGAGAGGATGTAGAACGCCAACCGCCAGGCGTCGGCGGGGGCGTCGTTCATCACCGTCAGGCCGTAATCGGCGCCGACTGCCAGCGCCTGCGGCAGCGCGATAATTTGCAGTCCCGGGACTTCGCGGCGCGCCAGCACGGCGTTGGTGCAGTAGGTGAGGAAGATGTCGGCCTCGTCCTCCTGCATCACCTAAGCGTAGGTGTTCCGTCCTTCCGGCGGCGCCGGGCTGTCCGGGCCGCCGGTCAGTTGCATCGCCTTGCCCTGCAGCTTTGCCTGCGCGCCGGGCCGGACGGTCTCGGCCCGCGCGAACATCTCCCCCACGCATAGTCGCCGGACGGGTCGGCCTTGGGCGTGGAGGTGCCGAGCCGGGTGCCCTGATCCAGCAGCGTGTCGAGGAGCGTATCCGTCGTGACGTCCACCTCCGGCTGCGCCAGCGCGCAGAGCCGGTTGCGAGCGAAAAGCGCCACCGGCCCCGATCGGCCGGCCTCGGCCCGCGCCTGCGGGTGGAACATGTTGGCCGAGGCGAAAAGCATCGCCGGCTCGCCGCCGGCGATGCGCTCGCGCAGCAGGCCGGAGGCCCGAACGTACGCTCAATTGGCACCCCATGGTCCCGGGAGAAAGCGTCGGCGACGTCGGTGAGGGTGGCCTTCAGGCTGCCGCGGTGGAGAGCGCGCCGAGCAACATGGTGGCCCCGACCAATTGCTTTAACATGCCTATTCCTCGCGCCGGTCTGGTAGAACCCGGGCGCCGAGCCGGCATCTTTCGGAGAGAAGGCCACAAAACAACACGAGATGCGGGAAACCGCACATTTCGACCAGCGCCGGGGTCACGCTGCATCGGCAATTCTCCGGCAGTTTTCCCTTACCGAAACGAAACGATCTTGCGCAAGTTTGTTGCGCGCTGGATCGGACCCGGCTACGCTGCTCTGCAGCAATCGGAGGGCGGCATGCTGGACAACATGGACGTCGCGCGGGGGACGATCTGCATAGAGGATCTCGAGATCGGCATGCGCCGCCGGCTGCAGAAGACGATCGAGGATTACGACATCCGCGCCTTCGCCGAGATCTCGACCGACCACAACCCGGTCCATCTCGACGAGGAATATGCGCAGCAGACGATCTTCGAGGGGCGGATCGCGCATGGCATGCTGACCGCGGCGCTGATCTCGGCCGTGATCGGCGAGCAGCTGCCGGGCCACGGCACCATCTATCTCGGCCAGTCGCTCAAGTTCATGGCCCCCGTCCGGCCCGGCGACACCGTTGTGGCCGAGGTCGGCGTGCGCGAGATCGACTATGCCAAGCGCCGCGTCACGCTTGACTGCGCCTGTCGCGTCGGCAACAGAACGGTGCTGTCGGGCGAGGCGCTGGTGCTGGCGCCATCCAAGAAGTTCGACTGACCGATCGACCGGGGCCCAGCGCCCGGCCAGGCGCTGGAGGCCATGCGACGCATCGACGGCTACCGCGACCTTGCACCGGGCGACCGCGGCGCATCCGCCGCGATCGGCAATTTCGACGGCGTGCACCGCGGCCACCAGGTGCTGGTGGGCGATGCGGACAAGGCGCGGCGGGCGAGCGGCGCACCATTGGGCGTCATCACCTTCGAGCCGCATCCGCGCCGGCATTTCCAGCCCGACGCGCCGCCATTCCGCCTGACGCTGCCGGCCGAGAAGGCGCGCGTGCTTCAGACGCTGGGCGTCGAGCGGCTGTATCAGCTGCGCTTCGACGCCGCGCTCGCCGGCATGCAGGCCGAGGATTTCGTCCTGGGCGTGCTGGTGGCGGGGCTCGGCATCTCGCATCTGGTCGTCGGAGCCGACTTTCACTTCGGCAAGGGCCGCAAGGGCGACGCCGTGCTGCTGCGCCGCATGGGCGCCGAGCTGGGCTTCGGCCTGACGATCCACGAGATGATCGGCGACGAGGCGGGCGAGTTCGCCTCGACGGCGCTGCGCGTGCTGATCGAGGACGGCCGCTGCCGCGAGGCGGCGCGCCAGCTCGGCCGCTGGCACACCGTCTGCGGCCGGGTGGTCGAGGGCGACCGGCGGGGCAGGGAGCTTGGCTATTCGACGGCGAACCTAGACTTCGGCGAGCAGCTGGTGCCGCGCTTCGGCATCTATGCGGCGCAGGTGACCGTGCATGACGGGCCGCATGCCGGGCGCTATGGGGGCGTCGCCTCGATCGGCGAGCGGCCGACCTTCGGCACCCACCGGCCGAACTTCGAGGTGCATCTCTTCGACTTCTCGGGCGACCTCTACGGCGCGCGAGATCTCGGCCGGCCTGGTGCAGAGGCTGCGCGACGAGGAACGCTTCGACACGGCCGAGGCCTTGATCGCGCAGATGCATCGCGATGCCGCCGCGGCGCGGGCGGTGCTTCCGACCGCGACGCTGCCGGAGTAGCCGTTGATCCGTTCGACCATCTTCAACGTGATCTTCTACACCTTCACGTTCTTCATCGCCCTGACATGCTGGGTGCTGGCGCATGTCGCGACCCGCGACGCCATATGGCGCGTGCTGAACGTCTGGGGGCGGGGCGTCGTCTGGCTGGTGGCTCGATGTGCTGGGCTCGCGCATCGAGGTGCGCGGGCGCGAGCGCCTCGACCCGTCGCGGCCGCAGGTCTTCGTCTCGAAGCACCAGTCCGAGCTCGACATCATCATGCTGGGCGCGTTGATGAATGGCATTTCGGCGGTCGCGATGCAGGAGCTCGAGCGGACGCCCTTCTTCGGCACCATCCTGCGCAAGCTCGACGTCGTGATGATCTCGGTCGAGGGGGGGCCGCAGGGCCGGACGCAGCAGGCGATCGAAGGCGCGCAGCGCATGAAAGCGCAGGGGCGGTCGATGATCATCTACCCGGAGGGCGAGATGATGAAGCTCGGCGCCAAGGAGCGGTATCGCCGGGGCGCCGCCCATATCTACGAGGCCATGGGCGTCGAGGCGGTCCCGGTCGCCGTCTCACTGGGCGTGATCTGGCCGCGGCGCTATTGGCGGAAACATTCGGGCGTGACCGGCGCCATGGAGTTCATGGAGCCGATCCCGCCCGGCATGCCGCCGGACGACTTCCTGGCCGAGGTCGAGCGCCGGATCGAGGCGCGCACCATGGAGCTGATCGAGGAGCACGCCTCCGGCAAGCGGCTCGATGCGGCGCGCGAGCGCCACCGGCGGGGTGCGACCAACGACCTTCTGCTGGACAATGTCTGAGCTCTCGGGTTCGACGCCTCGGATCTGAGCGGCGAAGCCCTCTGGACCCGAGCTCGCCCCCGGACTAGCGTCCCGTCGACAGTCGGGGAGGGGCGCATGAGTGCCGAGCCGGCCGGGGCGCAGCGGCGGCGCGGCAGGGCCCGGCAAGAGGAGGGCGACCCGACGGGCGGGCGCCGGGTCGACTATTGGAACCTGCGCAACCCGTTCCCGCCCGTCCCCGTCTTCAGCGAGGACCGCATCGAGGCGATGCAC
Organism: uncultured Alphaproteobacteria bacterium; assembly: GCA_963822985.1. GTDB lineage: Bacteria > Pseudomonadota > Alphaproteobacteria > Rhodobacterales > Rhodobacteraceae > Thermohalobaculum. The sequence goes on from CAWGJU010000016.1 coordinate 142,565, forward strand.
CGGGCGGCGCTGCGCGTGCTGCAGGAGCTGGGGCTGAAGGTGCTGCTGCCCGACGCGCGGGCCCGCTTCGCCGCCGCCGGCGCGCTGGTCGACGAAGAGAGCCAGATGGTGCGCATCGGCGAGGACATCGTCGAGGCGGCGCTGGCGAGTGCGCCGCGCAGCATCGTGACGCGCGGCGGCAGCCGGGCCCGCGACCTGACGCTCGAGCTCGGCACGCTGACGATCCTCAGCGGCGCGGGCGCGCCGCATGCGGCGGACCTCGACCGCGGCCGGCGACCGGCGACCATCGCCGACTTCGAGGAGATCACCCGGCTGACCCAGGCCTTCGACGTGCTGCACATGATCGCCTCGTCGGTCGAGCCACAGGATGTGCCCGTTCATTTGCGCCATTATGCGACCATGCGGGCGCAGCTGGCGCTGTCGGACAAGCTGCCCTTCGTCTTCGGCCGCGGCACGCCGCAGGTGCTGGACGCCTTCGAGATGATCCGCGACTTTCGCGGCCTCTCGGACGCCGAGTTCGTGGCGGCGCCCTGGGTCTACACCGTCATCAACACGAACTCGCCGCGCCAGATCGACGTGCCGATGGCGCAGGCGCTGATCGACTTCGCCGAGGCCGGGCAGCTGTCGGTGGTGACACCCTTCTGCATGATGGGCGCCATGGCGCCGGTGACGGTTGCGGGCGCGCTGGTCTTAAGCCATGCCGAGGCGCTGGCCGGCATCGCGCTGACCCAGCTGGCGCGGCCGGGCGCGCCGGTACTCTACGGCGCGTTTGCCTCGAACGTCGACATGAAGTCCGGCGCGCCGGCCTTCGGCACGCCCGAGCAGGTTAAGGCCAACCTTGGCGCGGGCCAGCTGGCGCGGCGGATCGGCCTGCCCTGGCGCTGCGCCGCCGGCTGCGCGGCGAACACCAGCGACGCGCAAGGCGCGCAGGAGACGGTGATGAGCGCCTGGGGCGCCGTGCTGGCCGGGTGCACCCTGCTGCTGCACGGCGCGGGATGGCTCGAAGGCGGCCTGACGGTCGGCTATGAGAAGCTGATCACCGATCTCGAGGCGATGCAGATCTTCGCCGAGCTTTGCGCCGAGACGCCCGCCGACGATGCCGCGCTCGCCTGGGAGGCGCTGGCCGAGGTTCAGCCGGGCGGCCATTTCTTCGGCTGCGCCCACACGATGGAGCGCTATCGCACGGCGTTCTACCCGCCGCTGGTGGCGGACTGGTCGAACTTCGGCACCTGGGCCGAGCGTGGCGCCAAGGACGCGACCGAGCGTGCCAATGCGCTGTGGAAGCGGATCCTGGCCGAGCCGCCGAGCTTTCGCCCCGACCGAGGGCGGCTCGAGGCGCTCGACACCTTCGTCGCCCGGCGCGCCGCCAAGGGCGGGGCGCCGCCCGAGAGCTGAATCGGCTCTTGTCGGGCTGGAGCGCAAGCAGCGCTGCACGCCTGTGAGCCGGCGCAGCCGGGCAAAGCCGCTGGAAACGCCGACCCGGCGTGCTAGGGTCCGCCGCGTCCCGCCGCCGGAGCGCCGATGCCGCACCCCACCGATCTGCCCGAGCCGAGTGCGTCCGCCTCGAATCAGTTCGCACTGCTCGGCACCCGGCGCTTCCTGCCGCTGTTCCTGACGCAGTTCCTGGGCGCGTTCAACGACCAGGTCTATCAGAAGGCCTTCGTCGCGCTGGTCACCTATCGGCTGGCCGACAAGGCCGGCATCCCGATCCCCATGTTGGGCGTCATCGCATCGGCGCTGTTCATTCTGCCGTTCGCGGTCGTCACCCCCACGGCCGGGCAGATCGCCGACCGGATGGACAAGGCCGTGATGATGCGCTGGGTCAAGGCTTGGGAGATCGTGGTCATGGTGCTGGCCGTGATCGGCTACCATATCGAGAACATCTGGTTCCTCTATTTCGTGCTGTTCCTGATGGGGGCGCAGTCGGCGATGTTCGCGCCAATCAAGTACTCGATCATCCCGCAATATCTTCACCGCGACGAGCTGATGGGCGGCAACGGGTTGGTGCAGGGATCGACCTTTCTCGCCATCATCTTCGGCACGATTCTGGGCAACGAGCTGATCCTGCGTGGCAATGGCGAGCTCGTCGACCTCTACGTGGTCGCGTTCCGGCTGCCCTTCGACGGCGTCACGCTGATCTCGACCGTCGTGGTGGGTGTCGCGCTGGCCGGCCTTGTCGCCAGCCTGTTCGCCCCGCCGGCGCCGCCGACCCGGCGGCATGCGCCGGTCGACTGGTTCTTTCCCCGCGCCATCTGGGATTTGCTGCGCATGGTCGCGGCCGACCGGCCGGCGCTGCGAACGATCATCTGCGATCTCGTGGTTCTGGTTTCTCGGCGCCACCTTCCTCTCGCTGCTGCCGGCCTATGCCAGGCTCGAGCTCGGCGTCGATGAAGGCGTGCTGACGGCGCTGCTGGCCGGCTTCTCGATCGGTGTCGCGCATAGGCGCCGTCGCCTCCGAGGCGCTGAGCCGCGGTCAGGTCAGCGTCCGCGTGCCGCCGATCGGCGCTTTCGGCCTGGCGATCATGGCCGTCGAGCTCTGGATGGCGACGCCGGCGGGGCCGATGGGCGGCGAAGCGCGCGCTGCTCGATCGCGCGGCGTTCTTCGACACCGCCACCGGCTGGCGCATCTTGGTCGATTTCGTGCTGCTCGCAGCCTTCGCCGGGCTCTATGTCACGCCGCTGAACGCCGTCCTGCAGGACCTCGCGCCCGAGGGCTCGCGCGCCAGCTATATCGCCGCGTCGAACGTGATCGATGCGTGCTTCATCGTCGGCATCGGCGGCCATCGTCGCGGTGCTGGTGGCGGTCGGGCTTCCGACGGCCGCGGTGCTGGTGCTGGCTGACGCTGAGCGGGCTGCCGATGGGGCTCGCCATCGCGCGCCATGCGCCAGAGTCGCCGCTCGGACGGCTGGTGCTGGCCGTCTGGCCGCGGGGCCCGCGATGAGCCGGCGCCGGTCGCGCAGCATCGCCGCGCGCGCCCCTCGGCAGGCCGAGGGCGCATCGCCCACAGTGCGCGTTGCCCCCTCCGCGTCGGAGGGAGGCCAAGGGGAAGGTGTGGGCCAGGCCCGCCGCCAGGGGCAGCCCGCCCGCGCAAAGTCGCAGCCCGCCCACCCTACGCCCGCGCTTCTGGGAGACGGTGCCGCTCGCCGAGATGACCGGCGCCGAATGGGAGGCGCTGTGCGACGGCTGCGGCAAATGTTGCTTGCTGAAGCTCGAGGATGCGGAGACCGGCCGGGTGCACTACACCGACGTGGCCTGCCGGCTGTTCGACTGCGACACGCGGCGCTGCGGCCAATATGCGCTTCGGCGCATGTTCGTGCCGGGCTGCGTCGTGCTGACGCCCGAAAACCTTGAAGATGCGGCGGGGTGGATGCCGGCGAGCTGCGCCTATCGCCGCCTGCACGAGGGGCGTGGCCTGGCCGACTGGCACCCGCTCGTCTCGGGCGATCCAGGCTCGGTCGTCCGCGCGGGGCAGGCACTGCAGGTCGCGACCGTGCCCGAATGGGAGGTCGCCGAGGAGGATCTCGAGGACCACGTCCTCGACGAAGACTTGCTGGAGGAAACGGACGAGTGATCTTCACATCCGACAACGCCTCGGGCGCCGCGCCCGAGATCCTCGACGCGCTGGTGCGGGCCGAGGCCGGTTATGCCATGCCCTATGGCAACGACCCGGTGACGGCGCGCGCCCAGTCGCTGGTGCGCGAGGTGTTCGAGGCGCCCGACGCGGCCGTCCACTTCGTTGCCACGGGGACGGCGGCGAACGCGCTGGCGCTGGCCTGCCTGTGCCCGCCCTGGGCGACCATCTTCTGCCACCGCGGCAGCCATATCGAGGAGGACGAGTGCTGCGCTCCGGAGTTCTTCACTGGCGGCGCCAAGCTGACGCTGCTGGGCGGCGAGGACGCAAGGATCGGCGAGGCCGAGCTGCGCGCCGCTATCGCCCGCACCGCGCCGCATGGCGTGCACAACGCCCAGGCCGGCGCGCTGTCGCTGACCCAGGCGACCGAGGCCGGCGCCGCCTATACGCTCGACGAGGTGCGCCGGTTGGCCGGCATCGCGCGCGACACCGGGCTGCCGGTGCACATGGACGGCACGCGGCTGGCCAACGCGCTGGCGCGGACGGGCGTCAGCCCCGCCGAGATGACATGGAAGGCCGGGGTCGACGTGCTTTGCCTGGGCGCCACCAAGAACGGCGCGATGGCGGCCGAGGCGGTGATCCTGTTCGACCCGGACAGGTCGTGGGAGTTCGAGCTGCGCCGCAAGCGGGGCGGCCATCTCTTTTCCAAGATGCGCTTTGTCTCGGCGCAGATGGAGGCCTATCTCGCCGACGGGCTGTGGCTGCGCCTGGCCGGCCACGCGAACGCCATGGCCGACCGCCTGGCGGCGGGGCTGGCGCAGGCGGGCGCGCCCGTGCTGAACGCGATCGGAGCGAATATCCTGTTCGCCGAGATCACGCTTGCCCAGCATCGCCGCCTCGAATCCGCGGGCGCGCGTTACTATACCATGACGCCCTTCGACAAAGACGGGTCAGCCGAGCAGCGCATCAAGATCCGTCTGGTCGCGAGCTTTCGTACGACTGACGCCGATGTCGACGAGTTCGTCGCCATGCTGCGCGAATGACGGCCGAGCTATGCTTTCTGCGGGCTATGTCGTTCTTGAAACAGATTTGCGCATAGGATCCGGTAGGCGGCACCGAGCGCTTCGCCGGACGGCTTGCATTCCGACGGCGAATGCGCCACATATCGGCCGCTATCGCGATCTGCCTGACTGTCTGTCTCTCTCGGGGCTGCGGTCTACTGCATCGACAGCCAAAGCCGCGGCACAGGGCGCGCGGCGCACCGAAGGAGAACGGACATGCCCAAGGGCACCGTAAAATGGTTCAATTCGACCAAGGGTTTCGGCTTCATCCAGCCTGACGCCGGTGGCAAGGACGTGTTCCTGCACGTCTCGGCCATCGAGCGCGCCGGGCTGCAGCCGCCGGCCGATGGCCAGAAGGTGAACTACGAGCTCGAGACCGGCCGCGACGGCCGCACCTCGGCCGGGAACGTCGAATACATCTGACCCTGCCGCAAAGGCCGAGCCGATCGGGTCCCGCGAAGCTTCGCTTCGCGGGATTTTTCATGCTTGCTCGCATATGCACAAAATCGGCTTGCCCGCCGCGGCGGGCAATGTCATGAAAGGCACCGACCCCGGTTGCGCATTTAAGTTGCGCAAGATCGTTTCGCATGGAGGGCAGTATGGACGCGGTGGTGACGACTGAGCCGAAGGACCTCTACGACGTCGGCGAGATCCCGCCGCTCGGCCATGTGCCGGCGAAGATGCATGCCTGGGCGATCCGGCGCGAGCGGCATGGCGAGCCCGAGCAGGCCATGCAGCTGGAGGTGGTGGACACGCCCGAGGTCGACAGCCAGGAGGTTCTGGTCCTGGTGATGGCCGCGGGCGTCAACTACAACGGCGTCTGGGCGGGATTGGGCCAGCCGGTCTCGCCCTTCGACATTCACGGCGCAGACTATCACATCGCCGGCTCGGATGCCTCTGGAATCGTTTGGAAAGTCGGCGAGAAGGTCAAGCGCTGGAAGGTCGGCGACGAGGTCGTCATCCACTGCAACCAGGACGATGGCGACGACGAGGAGTGCAATGGCGGCGACCCGATGTTCTCGCCCAGCCAGCGCATCTGGGGGTACGAGACGCCGGACGGGTCCTTCGCCCAGTTCTGCCGGGTGCAGGCGCGCCAGCTGATGCCACGGCCCAAGCACCTGACCTGGGAGGAGTCGGCCTGCTACACGCTGACGCTCGCCACTGCGTATAGGATGCTGTTCGGGCACAGGCCGCATACCTTGAAGCCGGGGCAGAATGTGCTGGTCTGGGGCGCGAGCGGCGGACTCGGCTCCTATGCGATCCAGCTGGTGAACACGGCGGGCGGCAATGCGATCGCTGTCATCTCGGACGAGGCGAAGCGCGATTTCGTGCTGGGGCTCGGCGCAAAGGGCGTCATCAACCGCAAGGAGTTCAAATGCTGGGGCGAGATGCCGCAGGTCGGTACGCCCGAATACAAGGAGTGGTTTGCCGAAACGCGCAAGTTCGGCAAGGCGATCTGGGACATCACCGGCAAGGGCGTGAACGTCGACCTGGTCTTCGAGCACCCGGGCGAGGCGACGTTTCCGGTAAGCGTCTTTGTCGTGAAGCGCGGCGGCATGGTGGTCATTTGCGCCGGCACGACCGGCTACAAGCTGACCATGGACGCACGTTATCTCTGGATGCACCAGAAGCGGGTGCAGGGCAGCCACTTCGCCAATCTGATGCAAGCCGCCCAAGCCAACAAGCTGATGCTGGAACAGCGGCTAGACCCCTGCATGTCCGAGGTTTTCGAGTGGCGCGACATTCCGCGGGCGCACACCAAGATGTGGAAGAACGAGCACAAGCCGGGCAACATGGCCGTGCTGGTCTCGGCGCCGACGACGGGGCTGCGGACCGTCGAGGACGCGCGCGAGGCGCTCGGCTGACGGCCGCGCGGGCGGTATGACACTGCAAGCGTATGCCCCGCGTACCGCACCCGTGCGCACGCCTGTTGCCGCGGTGAAGCGGCTGCGGCCGGCGCAGTAGCGACGGAGTAGCCCTGCGAATCTCTTGCGCAACCACCGGGTGCGGTTACTCTCGCCTCCGGGGGATGCGTCATGATCCATGACATTGCGATCGTCGGCGGAGGCCCGGCCGGAGCAGCCGCGGCCATTCTGCTGGTGCGGGCCGGCGCGCGGGTGGCGCTGATCGACCGGGCTCGGCCGGAAGGGGACCGGGCGGCGCCGCGGCTCGAGGGGCTCTCGCCGCGCGTTCTTCAGGTGATGGCGGCCCAGGGCCTCGACGCGCTCGGCGTCGGTCCGGCTGTCGCGCGCGAGACGCGCTGGGGCGCGTTCGACCAGGCGCCGAACCGCGAGCATCCGGTCGAGCGCGCCGCCTTCGACCAAGGCCTGAGGGCGCAGGCGACGCGCGAGGGCCTCACGGTCGTCCGCGCCCGCGCGGGCCGCCTATCGGCAGGGCGCGTCGCGCTGCCTGGGCGCATGCTCGCTGCCGGGCTGGTCGTCGAGGCGCGGGGCAGGGCCGCTCCGGCCGGGTCTGGCGCGCGGCGCACGCGACTGCGCGGGCCGGGAACGGTCGCGATCTGCGGCTGGGACGCGCGGGGCGACGAGGGCGCGGCGATCGAGGCGCGGCCGGACGGGTGGACCTGGCGGATCGCGGCGCCCGATGGCGTGGCGCATGGGAACGGGCGGGGTGGAACCCCGAGCTATGTGCAGATCGTCCGCGAGGCGCGCGGGGTCGCGCCCGGGGCGCCGGGATTGGCGGCGGCCTGGCGCACCATGCTGGGGAGCGAACCGCCGCGGCGGCTGACGGCGCGCGCGGCGGAGCTGCGGCTGCTCGCGCCCGAGCTCGACCCGGACCTGCCGCGCATCGGGGACGCGGCGGTGGCGATGGATCCGCTCTCCGGCCACGGCGTCTTCTGGGCGCTGTCGCATGCGCTGGCCGCCGTTCCGATGCTGCGGGCGATCCTCGATGGCGAGGCGGAGCTCGCGCGGGCGTTCCACCGCGCCAGGGTCGCGGCGCAGTTCTGGCGGCAGGCGCGAATCGGGCGGGATTTTCACCGGGCGACGGGCTTCGACACGCCCTTTTGGCGGGACCGCGCCGAATGGCCTGACGCGCCCTCGGATGGGGCGCCGGCGCATGGCCATGCGTCCGGCGTCGCGCTGCGCCGGCAGGTTGTCGTGCGCGAAGGGCGGCTGGTCGTGGCCGAGGCACTGGTCACGCCGCGCGATCCCGACGGCGTCGCCTTCGTGGCCGGGCGCGAGATCGGGCCGGTGCTGCGGCGGCTGGCCGGCGCGCCGCTGCCGGCCCGGGCGGAGTTCTGCGCGCGCGTGCTGCCGGAAGCGCCGCTGGCCGAGGCAGGGTTAATTCATGACTGGCTGAGCGACCGGGGAGTTCGGGCGCTGCCCCCGACGATCTGCGAGCAAGGGAGGGAGGTTCGGGCATGAGGTGGACGATCGGCATGGGCCTGGCGCTGGCGCTGGCGGGGGGGCTGCCAACGGGTGCGCAGGACCGGGCAGGCGAGGCGTTGCTGGCCGAGAAGTGCGGCGGCTGTCATTCCAAAACGGACGACGGCCTGAGCCGCATCGCGGGCCAGCGAAAGACGCCCGAAGGCTGGCTGATGACGATCGTGCGAATGCGCATCGCGCACGACGTCGAGCTGACGCCCGAGGAGCAGTCGGCGCTGGTCTTCCACCTGGCCGACGACCAAGGGCTGGCGCCGGCCGAGGCGGCGCCCTTCCGCTATGCGCTGGAGCGCGACCCTTCCGCGATCGAGACGACGGGCGAGCCGCTCGCCTCGATGTGCGGGCGCTGCCACACCTTCGCGCGCGTCGGGCTGCAGCGGCGCACGCCCGAGGAGTGGGTGGAGCACATGCACTTCCATGTCGGGCAGTTCCCCACGGTCGAGTACCAGGCGCTGGGGCGCGACCGCGATTGGTTCCGGCTGGCCAAGGACGAGATCGCGCCGATGCTGGCCGAGGCCTATCCGCTGAAGACGCCGGAATGGACGGACTGGAAGGATGCGGAGTGGCCCGACCCGCAGGGCGACTGGGTGGTGCTGACGAACATTCCGGGCAAGGGCGATGCCTATGGCCGGCTGACGGTGGCGGGCGAGAGCTCGGCCTATGAGGTCACGGGCGAGTTGCGACTGGAGGACGACACGCCGTTCGAGGTCAGCGGGTCGATGAACCTCTATACCGGCTACGAATGGCGCGCCGATCTGGACATCGGCGGCCAGCGCTATCGTCAGGTGCTGGCGCTCTCGGAGGACGGTGCCAAGCTGGAGGGGCGGCAGTTCCGCCGCAATGCCGACAGCCTGGGCGCCAGGCTGACGGGCGTGCGCGCGGATGCGCCGGCGATGATCCTGGGCACGGTGCCGGCAAACGGCGACCTCGAGGTGACGCGCGTCCAGGTCGTCGGCACCGGGCTAGGGGAGATGCGCGCCGATGGCGGCATTGTCGATGCCATCACGCCCAACGCTTTCGGCTCGCATGTCGAGATCTCGTCGGACGAGGACGCGGTCGTAACGCTGCATGCGGGCGACGCCGAGGGGCGGTTCGTCTTCTTCAGCGGCGCCGACCGGATCTCGGTCGAGCCGGCCTTCACCATCGCGCGGGTCGGCGGCGGGTCGGAGGTGGGCCCGGCGCCCGTGCCGGCCGAATTCCGCGCGGTGGCGTGGCAGAACGGCCCGGACGCGCTGCCCGACACCGAGGACGACATCCGCATCGGCACGGTGCCCGCGACCTGGAGCGTCACGGGGTTCAACGAGATCGCGGCCGAGCTCGACGACGCGGCCTTCGCCGGCTCCATGGGCGAGGACGGCATCTTCACGCCGGCAGTAGCCGGCCCGAACCCCGAGCGGCCGTTTTCGACGAACAATGCCGGCGACCTGACGGTGACGGGCACGGCGCAGGGGTTGACGGGTACGGCGCATCTGATCGTGACCGTGCAGCGCTGGAACGATCCGCCGATCCGCTGAGGGCATCGCCGAGGGTGACGATCATGGGGTACTTGCAGTATCAGCCGCAGAACGCGCATCGGGTGGCGGTGGAGGGGCGCGACCTGCTGTTCCACGTGCCGACGACGGCGCTGTTCGAGATCGACGCGCTGGACGGGGCGGTGCTGTCCTTCTTCGCCGAGGCGGGGCGGGCCGACCAGGCGACGGTGCGCGAGCGGTTCGCGGATGCGGACCCGGGCCTGCTGGCCGAGCGGCTGCGCGGCCTTGTCGATCTCGACATCCTGACGGACGGGCGAGCGCCCGCGGCCGAGCGGCCGGCGATCAGGGTCGAGAACTTTCCGCTCTCGACGATCGTGCTGAACGTCAACACCGGGTGCAACCTTTCCTGCAGCTATTGCTACAAGGAGGATCTCGAGGCGCCGTCCAAGGGGCGGAAGATGGCGCTCGAGACGGCGGTGGCTTCGATCGAACTGCTGCTGCGCGAGAGCCCTGACCGCGACGCCTACAACGTCGTCTTCTTCGGCGGCGAGCCGCTGTCGAACCTGGTCCTGATCCGCGAGGTGGTGGCCTTTGCCGAGCGGCGCTTCGGCGAGGTGGGCAAGGCGGTCAACTTCACGCTGACGACCAATGCGACGCTGCTGACGCCGGAGATCGTCGACTGGCTGGACGCGCACCGCTTCGGGCTGACCGTGTCGATGGACGGGCCGAAGGCGCTGCACGACCGGCGACGCCTGACGGTGGGCGGCAAGGGCTCCTATGATGCGGTGTCGGCCAAGGCGCGGATGCTGCTCGAGCGCTACCGCTCGCGACCCGTCGGCGCCCGGGCGACGCTGACGGCGGGCGTGACCGATGTCGAGGCGATCTGGGACCATCTGAAGAACGACATCGGCTTTGCCGAGGTCGGCGTCTCGCCGGTGACCAGCGGAGACATGGCCGTCTTCAACCTCGATGGCACCGCGCTGGCGCAGGTGTTTGCGGGCATGAAGTCGCTGGGGCGGCGGTATCGCGACGCGGCGCTGGCGGAGCGCAACATCGGCTTTTCCAACATGCACCAGCTGATGCAGGATCTATGGGAGGGCCGCTCCAAGGCGCTGCCCTGCGGTGCGGGCATCGGCATGCTGGCCGTCGACCACGCGGGCGGGCTGAACCTCTGCCACCGCTTCACGGGGTCCGAGCACGAGACCTATGGCTCGGTCGAGACGGGGATCGCCAAGGACCGGCTGGGCGCGTTCCTGCAAAGCCGGCTCGACCGGGCCGACAAGGGCTGCGCCACCTGCCGCATCCGCAACCTGTGCGCCGGGGGGTGCTATCACGAGAGCTATGCGCGGTTCTCGGACCCGCTGTCGCCCACCTATCACTATTGCGAGCTGATGCGAGACTGGGTGGATTTCGGCATCGGCGTCTATGGCGAGCTGATCGACCGCGCGCCCGCGTTCTTCCGCGACCACATCGCACCGAGGAGGGCCAACCACAAATGAAGCCGCTGAACGAAAAGGCCACCCGCGTGCAGCGGGCCGTGGCCGAGGACAAGATGGACGAGGTGCGCGCCATGCAGACGGTGACGGCCGGCTGCGCCTCGACGCTGGACCCGGGGTGGGAGGTCGACCCGTTCGGGGGCGTGGCCTCGCTGTGCCAGCCAATGGAGGCGGACCTCTACGGCTGCTCGGACCCGTGCTGGTGGCCCGCGCAGGTGCCCGACACGATGGTGACATATCCGGAGTGGAACGCCAGCGCGCCGAATGCCGGCAAGGATTGGCGCTCGCTCGGCACGGTCTTCCCCGAGGACGCAGGGACGTGAGGGCGGCATGAGACGCATCATCCTCGTCGCCGCCGCGGCAACTGCGGTGGCCGCGCCTGCCACGGCGCGCGACCTGCTGGTGACGATCGCCAATCCGGGCGTGCTCTATGTCTTCGACGCGGCCAAGCGCGAGCTCGTCAAGCAATGCGAGCTGGGGGTCAATCCCTCGCCCGGCGTCATCCAGATGTCGCCGGACGGCAAGGTCGCCTATGCGCTGGTCAACCGCTGGCAGGACGTGATCGGCATCGACATCGAGAGCTGCGAGCGGGTGTTCTACGCCAAGCAGTCCGAGGACGATGTCCAGCGCCGCTCGATCGGCTCGCTCGCGGTCTCCAAGGACGGGGCCAAGGTCTACACGGTGCGCAACCCGGTGCGGCACCTGCCCGATCGCTACGAGGTGATGGAGCCCGAATTCGCCGTTTTCGACGCGAGCGCCGGGACGGCGGCCCAGCCGGTCGAGACGCATCCGGCGCCGCGGCGGTCCTCGGTCATGCAGACGGGCGAGGACGGCACGGTCTATGTCGCCGGGCACGACATCTATGCGGTTGACCCTAAAACGGGTGAGTTCAGCGTCAAGATCGCCAATCGCGGCTGGGACCGGCCGACCTATGGGGGGCCGGACGTTCTGGCCTTCTGGCCGGTGGGGACGCAGAACGACGAGTTCCTGCTGCTCTATTCGGCGGCCGTCTTCGCCGACGCGACGCAATCGGAGATGACCGATTTCGTCTGGGGCTTTTCCAGCGTCGACCTCAAAACCGGCGAGGCCGAGATTAGAGACTTCGCGCCCTTCGAGGTGATCATGTTCTCGGCGGTGCGCGACCCGAACGACGAGGACCTGCTCTATGGCGTCTATACTCAGCTGTCGAAGCACGACCTGGCCAAGGGCGAGCTGATCAAGCGGGTGGACCTGCCGCACACCTATTACAACCTCAACATCTCGACCGACGGCAAGGAGATCTATGTCGGCGGCACGATGGACGACATAGGCGTCTATAACGCCGAGACGCTGGAGCGGATCGGCGAGATGAAGATCCCCTCGGGCGGCGACATGTTCACGGCGACGCTGCAGCTGGTAAGGGCCGAGTGACGTCGACGGCCGAGCCCCGCCCGCTGACCGCGCGGACAGGGGCTTGGCTGATGGCCCGGTTTGGGGCTCGGCTGATGGCCCGGCTCGGGGCCTGGCTCTTTGACGAGGGCGCGGCGGCGTGGCTGCTGCCGCTGCTGATGCGCCGGCGGAGTGTGGTGGCGCTGCTGATCGGGCTGGGGCTCGTCGCGGCGGCGGCGGCGCTGGTGCCGCCTTATCTAGTCAAGCTAGTGATCGACCGGGGACTGGTGGCGGGTGACCCGGGGGCTTTGATTCTGTGGTCGGGCGTGCTGTTCGCCGCGGGGCTGGTCAGCCTCGGTCTCGGCGCGCTGTCCTCGGTGCTGCACATGCGCGCCTCCGTCGGAATGCTGGCCGAGCTGCGCGCGGTGCTGTCGCGCGCAGTGCTGGAGCGCTCGCCCGCCTGGCGGGCCGATCGGCAGACGGGCGAGTTGATGGCGCGGCTCGACGGCGACGCGGGCGAGGTGCAGCAGTTCGCCTTCAACGTGCTGCTGACGGGCACGGGCTCGGCGCTGCGGCTTTTGGGCGGGGCGGCGATGCTGTTCGTGCTGGAGTGGCGGCTGGCGCTGGTGGCGCTGGCGCTGGCCCCGGCCGAGCTGGTCTTCTTCGCCTGGGCGCGGCCGCGCACGGAGGCCCTGGCGCGCGCGAGCCGGGCCGAGCGTGGCGCCTTTGCCGGGCGGCTGGCCGAGATGCTGGCCGGGCTGTTCCCCATCCAGGCGGCGCGCGGCGAGGCGACGGTGGCCACGGGGCTGGCCGAGGCGCAGACACGGCTGAACGCGGCGCTGGTCCGCGCCCAGCTCTGGGGCGAGGTGACGCGCGGGGCGCCGGCGATCCTCTCGGCGCTGGTGCGGTCGGCCATCTTCATCCTGGGGGGCCTGATGGTCATTCGCGAGGAATGGCCGCTCGGATCGCTGATCGCCTTCCTCGCCTATCTGGGGTTCCTGACAGGGCCGACGCAGTCGCTGATCGGGCTCTGGCACGCCCAGGCGCGGGTGCGCGCGGCGCTGGAACGGATCGGGGCCGTGATGGAGCGCGAGCCGCTGGCCTGGCCGGCGCGGCCGGTCCCGTTGGCGCCGGGCGGCGGCGCGCTGTCCTTGCGTGGCGTTACCTTGCGGGTCGCCGGGCGGGAGCTGGTCGAAGGACTGTCGGTCGAGATCCCGGCGGGCGCAAAGGTACGGATCGCCGGGCCGAGCGGGGCGGGCAAGTCGACCCTGCTCGCGGCAATCCAGCGGCACGCTGACCCGGCGGGCGGGCGAATCCTGCTCGACGGCGTTCACCTGCAAAGCCTGTCGCGCGACGCGCTGCGCGGCGCCGTCGCCCTGGTGCCGCAGCGTCCGTTCCTGCTGCGCGGCACGGTCGCCGACAATCTGCGGCTGACCAACGCCCAGGCGCTTGACAGCGAGCTGGCCGCGGTGCTGGAGCGCGTTGGCTTGTCGGGGCGCTGCCCGCCGGAGGCATGGCTCGGCGAGGACGGGCTGACGCTTTCGGGCGGCGAGCGCCAGCGGCTGTGCCTGGCGCGAGCGCTGCTGGCGCCGGCGCGGGTGTTGCTACTGGACGAGGCGCTGTCAGAGGTGGACCCGCAGACGATCAGCCGCGTGGTGGCGGGCATGGACGCGGAGACGAGCTCGGGGCGCCCGCGCACGCGGCTGATCGTGACGCATGGGGCCGAGCAGGCGCACGGGCCTTTCGACCTGGTGCTCGACCTGGCCGCGCCGCAGGCCGAATGGGCCCGCTGATCGCCCTGATCGACGGGCCGCTGGCGCCGGATCACCCGGCGCTTGCGGGGAGCGCGACCGTACCGGGCCCTTCCGGTGTCGCGCTGCCCACGTCCGCCGAGACGCCGAGGCGCGGCCTGATCGCGGCCTCTCCAAAAGGAGCGGCAGATCGCCCGGCCAATCCGGGCGATCTGCTGGCATCGCCGGGCGCAGGGCAGAGCCCGGGCGCGCGCCACGCGGCGGCGATCGCGCGAGCGATCCTGGCGGGGTGTCCGGGCGCGCGCTTCGTGTCGCTGCCGGTCTTCGGCGCGCGGCTCGTCACCGACGCATCCGGGCTGGCGCAGGCCCTCGAGGCGGCGGCCGAGGCCGAGCTCGTCCACTGCTCGCTGGGCCTCGCCCGGCCGGACGAGGCCGTGCGACGGGCGGTCGAGGCCCTAATCGGGGCAGGGCGGCTCGTCGTCGCGGCCGCGCCGGCGCGTGGCGGGCCCGCCTGGCCGGCGGGCTTTCCAGGAGTTGCCTCGGTCCAGGGCGACGCTCGCTGCGGGCCGGGCGAGTGGTCGCTGCTCGACCTGCCAAGGGCCACTTTCGGTGCCTGCCCGCGCCTGGAGGGCGAAGCGGTGGCGGGCGCGAGCGTCGCGGCGGCGCATTTCTCGGGGCTGATCGCGCGGCGGCTCGCCGGGTCGACCCCGGCGAGGGCGCTGTCAGCTATGCGCGCCGGGGCGCGACATGTCGGCCGGGAACGGCGTCGCTAGCGGTCCCGGCAGATCGGAGGTCATACGATTTTCGGTCAACCACTCCGCGAGGTCGGCGCCGCGAATGTGGCAAAGCAAATCCCGCGCCCCAGCCCCGGAATCGGTGCGCGCAGGCACGCACCGCCCCCGGCGGATCGCCTTGGCGTGCCTCAGTTCGACGCCATCTGGTCGATCAGCGGCGTGATGCGCCGGACGGTGGCGCGCCGGTTGACCTCGCTCGCGGCCTCGGTCTGCTCCTTAAGGAAGCGCTCGCCATAGCCCTGCACGACCAGATTCTCGGGCGGGATGTCAAAATACTCGGTCAGGGCGAGCGCGACGGCCTCGGCCCGCCGATCCGACAGTGCGAGGTTCATCAGGTTCGAGCCGACCGCGTCGGTGTGGCCTTCGACGAGGAAGATTTCGCGCGGGTTCCGCTCGATCACCTCCGACATGGTCCGGCCGAGCTGCGTCAGCTCGTCGATCTCGCCCCGCTGGATGGCCGCCGAGCCGCTGGCAAAGTTGATCGGCAAGTCGATCGCCGGCACCAGCTCGCGCACGCGCTCGACTTCCCGGACCGCCTGCAGCGGATAGCTGCGCTGGAGATCATAGACCGGCTGGGCCTGCATCGCCTCGCGCAGCGCGCTCTGGTCGGCGGTGCCGTAGTCGAGCGTCTCGCCGCGGTGCGCGGTGGCGGGCGGCAGGTCGGCCTGCCATTCGGCGTAGTCGTAGACCTCCTCCGGCGTCTGCTCGATCAGCACGATCTCCTGGCCGTCGGGCGTGATCCGCGTTCGGCGCAGGATGAAGCCGCCCTGGTTGCGGACCGTGACGACCTGGCTGCCATCCTCGCGCGTCACCGTCTCGCGCGTGATGCCGCCGTCAAAGGTCTCGGTCTGGACTCGCGCGCCCGGCTGGCGCAGCAGCTGGCTCTCGTCCTTGCGGACGTAGAACTCGCCGTCGCGCTCGACGATCACGCGGTCGCCCTGGTCCTGGACCAGCCTGCCGCCCAGCGTCGGCACCAGCGCGCCCACCACGGCACCGCCGGCCGCGGCGCCGAGATATTTCCAGAGATTGCCGTTGTCATCGTCGGCGGCCTGCGCCTCTTCGGTGGCGCGGCGCGAGGTCTCCTCGGTGACCACCTCCTCCTGCACCTGGACGGGCTCGGTCTGCTGCAGCTGGGTCTGGAGATCGGCGTTCTGCTGACGAAGCGTATCGAGCTGGCGCTGCAACTCCTCCGTGCTGGTCTTGTCCTCGACGACGACATCCTGGCCGGCCGCGGCGGCCTGCTCGACGGCCGCCTCGCTGACCGGCACGGTGGCAGGCGCCGGGACCGTTGCGGCCGCAGCCGCCTCCGTGGGTGCGGCGGACTGCTGTGCCTCGGTGGTTGCCGCTTCCTCGGCCGCGGGGGCTTGCGCTTCGGTCGTCGTTGCGGGCTCGGTTTCCGCAGGCTGCTTCGCCTCGGAGGCTGCGGCCTCCTCGGCCGCGGGGGCCTGCGCCTCGGTGGTCGCGGGCTCCGCTGCCGCGGGCTGCTGCGCCTCGGTGGTCGCGGGTTCCGCTGCTGCAGGCTGCTGTGCCTCGGTGGTCGCGGGCTCCGCTGCTGCAGGCTGCTGTGCCTCGGTGGTCGCGGGCTCCGCTGCTGCAGGCTGCTGTGCCTGCGTGCTTGCAGGCTGCGCCGCAGGGGCGGCCTCGGCCGCGGCGGGGGACGCGGGCTCCATGTCAGCCGGGGCGGGCGTCTCCGGGCCTGCCTCCGTCGGGGCCGCCGGCGGGGCTTCGGCCGCCGCGGCGGCGGGCTCGGCTGCAGTGGCCGTCGGCGCGGCGTCGGGCGAGGGCTCGGCCTCGACCGCGGGCGCCGCGCCTTCGGCCGTTGATGCCTCCGGCTCCTGTGCGCCGGCGGCCGACGCATCGGGAGCATCTGCCGCGGGCTGTACGGCATCCGCGCCCTCGGTGCTCGCTTCGCCCTCCGCCTCGGTGCCGGCCTGCGCGGCTGTCGCGGCAGGCTGCGCCTCGGGCGCCGTCTCGGCACCCGCCGGAGCGGCGTCTTCCTCTGCCGGAGGAACTTCGGTGACGCTCGGATCGCCGGCGGGATCGGGCGCCTGCGTGTCGTCGATCGCCGCAGGCTGCGGCGCGTCGGCCGGAGCGCCGGGCTGCTCGGCCTGGGCGAGCCGAAGCTCGGCGGCGCCGGCTGCCGCATGCGCCGCGACAAAGGACAGCGAGACCATGATGGCCGTCGTGGCGCGAAGCAGGCTGCGGGAATCTTGCATGGGCTTTTCCGTCGGTTACGAAAGAATTTAAATACATGAACGCGCCAGCCCGGCCCGCGTTGCACCGGTCGCGGCCCGGCCGTCAGCGGTCGGGCGGGGTGTCGTCGCCTGGCCCGAGCGGGCGCTGCATCAGCACGCTGTCGAGCCAGCGCTCGTGCGCCCACCCCACGCGCAGCGTGCCGCATGGCAAAAGCCCATGCCGCGGTGCGGCGCCGGGGCAGGTCGGCGCGGTCAGGGGCGGGGCAGGGCGGCCGCCTGGCGGGCGAGGCGGGTGACGCCCTGCCAGTCGCCCGCGGCGACCATGGATTTCGGCGCGACCCACGAGCCGCCGACGCAGACGACGTTGCGAAGACCCAGATATTCGCGCGCATTGTCGAGGCCGACGCCGCCCGTCGGGCAGAAGGCGAGGCCGGCGAGCGGGCTCTCCCAGGCGCGCAGCACAGGGGCGCCGCCATTGGCCTCGGCCGGGAAGAATTTCAGGATGTCGAGCCCGCGCTCGGCGCCGGCCATCGCCTCGGTTGGCGTGGCGACGCCGGGCAGCATCGGCAGCCCTGCGTCGTCGGCCGCGTCGAGGACGCGCGCCGAGAGGCCCGGCGAGACGCCGAAGCGGGCGCCTGCGGCGACCGCGGCACGAACGTCGGCGGGGGTGCGCAGCGTGCCGGCGCCGACCACGGCGTCCGGGGCCGCGTCAGCCATGGCGCGAATGGCGTCCAGCGCGGCAGGCGTGCGAAGCGTCACCTCCAGCGCCTTCAGCCCGCCATCGACGAGTGCGCGGGCCAGGGGGGCCGCGTGCGCAACGTCATCGACGATCAGCACGGGGATGACGGGGGCGAGGCGGCAGATCTCGGCGATGCTGGTCGTGTTCATCGGCTGAGCTCCTTGGCACGGGCGATCAACGCCGTGGTTGACGGATCGGCGGCGACAGGCTGGCCGTCCCTGAGGGCGGGGATCAGCGCGCCCGCCAGCGCCTTGCCGAGCTCGACGCCCCATTGGTCGAAAGAGTTCACGCCCCAGATGGCGCCCTGGACGAAGACCTTGTGCTCGAAGAGCGCGACGAGGCGGCCGAGGGCGTAAGCGTCGAGCTCGCGGAAGAGGATTGTCGTCGAGGGCCGGTTGCCGGGAAAGGTCCGGTGGGGAACGAGGCGGGCGATCTCGTCGGGCGCTCGGCCTGCGGCCCGCATCTCGGCCCGGACTTCGTCGGCGGTACGGCCGAAGGCGAGCGCCTGCGCTTGCGCGAAGCAGTTGGCGAGCAGGAGCGCGTGGTGCCCCGGGTCGGCGGCGCGGGGGCGGGCGGCTGCGATGAAGTCGACGGGCACGACGTCCGTGCCCTGGTGCAGCAGCTGGAAGAACGAGTGCTGGGCGTTGGTGCCGGGCTCGCCCCAGATGACGGGACCTGTGGCGGTGGCGACCGGCTGGCCGTCGAGCGTCACGCGCTTGCCGTTCGATTCCATGTCGAGCTGCTGGACATAGGCTGGCAGGCGCTCGAGCCGCTGGTCGTAAGGGATCAGGGCGACAGTCGGCCAGCCCATGGCGTTGCGCCGCCAGATACCGGCCAGCGCCAGCAGAACGGGCAGGTTGCGTTCGAGCGGCGCCTCGCAGAAGTGGCGGTCCATGGCGGCGGCGCCGGCCAGCAGCGCACGGAACCGCCCGGCGCCAATTCCGATGGCGAGCGAGAGGCTGATCGCCGACCACATCGAATAGCGCCCGCCGACCCAGTCCCAAAAGCCGAAGACGCGCGCTTCGGGAATGCCGAACTCGGCGCAACCGGGCAGGTTGGTCGAGACGGCCGCCATCTGGCCGGCGGCGTGGGCCCCGAGCCAGTCGCGCGCGAGCCGGGCGTTCGCCATGGTCTCAAGCGTGGTGAAGGTCTTGGACGAAACGATGACGAGCGTGCGCGCCGGGTCCAAGCGCGTCACTGTGTCGGCGAAATGCGCGCCGTCGACATTCGAGACAAAGTGGAGTGCGGGGCCGTCGATGTCGGGGCTGAGCGCGCGGGCGGCCATGGCGGGGCCGAGATCCGAGCCGCCAATGCCGATGTTGACGACGTCGGCGAACGGGCCGCCGGCACCGGCGACGCGGCCGGCGCGCACCTTCTCGGCGAAGGCGAGAAAGCGGTCGAGGGTGGCCTGGACGTCGTCGCCGGCGGGGGCCGGGGCGCCGCCGCGCAGCGCCATGTGCAGGACGGCGCGGCCCTCGGTCAGGTTGATCGGCTGGCCCGCCGCCATCGCGTCGCGGCGCGCCTCGACCCCAGTTGCGCGGGCGAGGGCGAGGAGGGCGCCAAGCGCCTGGCCGTCGAGCCTTTCCTTGGAGAGGTCGACGGTCAGGTCCTCGAGCCGGAAGGTGAGCGTCCCGACGCGGCCGGGATCGCCGGCGAAGAGCTCGCGCAGGCAGGCGGGCTTCAGCCGCGCCGCCTGCGCGTCGATGGCGGCCCAGGCGGTTTGCCGCTCCGTGCCGCTCATCGGGCGCTCATCGGGCGTGCCTCGGCGCCTGGCCGCTCCTGGCCGGCTGGACGCAGGGTCGCGGTCATGTGACCTCCATGGACAGGGGCGGCAGCTCGGCCGGGAAGGCGAGATCGGCGCCGCGCCGGGTGCAGGCGATGGCCGCGGCGCTGTTGGCATGGCCGAGCAGCCCCGCCAGTTCCCCGCGGCCGAGACGGTCGAGGGCGCGGCGGTCGCGGACGCCGCGTCGGGCGAGCCCGGCGATCAGCGCCGCCTGGAAGGCGTCGCCGGCGCCGACCGTGTCGGCGACCGCGACCTCGAGCCCGGCGACCGAGACGCAGCCGGCGGGGCCGAACGCCTCGGCCCCGTCGGGACCTTGCGTGACGACGACGAGGCCGGCTCCGGCCTCGAGCCAGCGTTCGGCGATGCTGGCCGGGTCCGCCGCGGGATAGAGATGGCGCAGGTCCTCGAGGCTGACCTTGACGAGGTCGGCGAGCCGGCAGAAGGCGTCGAGCCGGCGGCGCCAAAGCGCGGCATCGGGCTGCACGCCGAGGCGGACGTTCGGGTCGAGCGACAGCAACCGCCGCCCCTTCTCGCGCCGGAAAAGCTCGAGCAGGCTGTCGCCGATCGGCTGGACCATCAGGGCGAAGGAGGCGGCGTGCAAGCCCCAGATTTCAACCCCGAGCTCGGGCAGGTCGGCGGGGGCGACCGCCCGGTCGGCGGCGCCCTCGCCATAGATGGCGTAGGTCGGCAGCCCGCCGGCGCCGACGTCGATCAGGCTGATGGCGGTCGGCCGCGGCGTGCGGACGAGAAGCCGCGTGTCGACGCCCTCGGACCGCAGTCGGGCAAGGAGCCGCTCGCCGAGCCGGTCGGTCGAGATGCCGGTCAGCAGCGCCGCAGGCTGGCCGAGGCGGGCCAAGCCGATCGCCACGTTGAAGGGCGAGCCGCCCGGGCGCGCATCGAAGGCGAGGCGCTCGCCCTCGACGGCGAAGAGGTCCCAGAGCGCCTCGCCGCAGAGAACGAACATCAAAGCACCAACATCAGAAGGGTGCGTCGGATCACGCCGCGCCGGCGGGTCACAATTTCGGCCCCGCATCAACGAACGGCCTGACCGGGCGATCGCCCGTTGCGCGGGGAGACGCCACCATCGAGCCGGAGCATGACGCGGGAATGTCGGCGGGACGAGGGATCAAGCGGCTCATGCCAGAGAGGGTGCCGCAGCGCGCGGCGCGATTGCAAGCGCGGCTTTTCGGGGACCGCCGGGGCATTGCCGGGGCGGGCGTGTGCCGTACATTCTCCCATTCTGGTGGATCGCTCGCGGAGGCGGTGTGCGGGTTGGCGTGATATCGGACACGCACGGGCTGCTGCGCCCGGAGGCGGAGGCCGCCTTGGCGGGCGTAGCCCACATCATCCATGCGGGCGACATCGGCAATCCAGAAATCGTGCCGAGGTTACGAAAGATCGCGCCGGTGACGGCGATCCGAGGGAATGTCGACGCGCAGGCATGGGCGCTGGCGTTCGCCGAGACGGCAGATGTGACGCTGAAGGGGCGCGCGATCCACGTGCTGCACGATCTGGGCGCGCTCGACTTCGATCCGGCGGCGGACGGCGTCTCGGTCGTGATCTCCGGGCACTCGCACCGGCCGAAGGTCGAGCGGCTGGGCGGCGTGCTTTACCTCAACCCCGGTAGCGCGGGGCGGCGTCGGTTCAGCCTGCCCGTGACGCTGGCGACGATGGAGGTCGCGGGCGACGCGGTGGCGGCGCAGGTCCACCACCTCGTCATTTGAGGGGCGCCCTGCGCGGCGCCGGTTGTGCGCCTTGGAGCAAGCCCCGCAACGCTCCCGCGGAGCGCATCAACGTCGCCGGCAGGAGCGCGTTGGGTGGGCTGCACCCAAACCCTGGCGGCAGGCGCGATCAGCTCAACCAGCGTTTGCGGCGGCGATAGGAGCGCACCTCGCGGAAGGATTTGCGGCCCTGATCGGACATGCCGAGGTAGAACTCCTTGACGTCCGAGTTCTCGCGCAGCCGGTCGGCGGGGCCGTCCATGACGACACGGCCCGATTCGAGGATATAGCCGTAATGCGCGTAGCGGAGCGCGATATTGGTGTTCTGCTCGGCCAGCAGGAAGCTGACGCCCTGCTCCTCGTTGAGGCGTTTGACGATCTGGAAGATCTGCTCGACCAGCTGGGGCGCGAGGCCCATCGAGGGCTCGTCGAGCAGGATCGTTTCGGGCCGGCTCATCAGCGCGCGGCCGATGGCGCACATCTGCTGCTCGCCGCCCGAGGTATAGCCGGCCTGGGACTTGCGGCGCTCGCGCAGCCGCGGGAAGTAGTTGTAGACCATGTCGAGGTCCTTCTCGACCTCGGCCCGCCCGTCCTTGCGCGTATAGGCGCCGGTCAGCAGGTTTTCCTCTATCGTCAGGTGCTCGAAGCAGTGCCGCCCCTCCATGACCTGGATGACGCCGCGCGCGACCAGCGCGGAGGGGTTCAGCTCGGCGATCGGCTCGCCGCGGTAGAGGATGTCGCCCTTGGTGACCTCGCCGCGCTCGGAGTGCAGCAGGTTCGAGATCGCCTTGAGCGTCGTCGTCTTGCCGGCGCCATTGCCGCCGAGCAGCGCCGTGATGCCGCCCTTGGGCACGCCGAGGCTGACGCCCTTCAGCACGAGGATCACGTGGTTGTAGATCACCTCGATGTTGTTGACCTGAAGCAGGATCTCGGCCTTGCGGGTGTCGAGCATTGGTCGGCCTCGGAGGGGACGCGAGCGACGGCGCCCGGGACAGGTCGGGCGCCGCCCCAGAGTCAGGTTGCGGTCACGTCACGGGCATTCGCGCGGCGTGATGTTGTTCTCCTTGGCATAGGCCATGGCATCTTCCTTGATCAGCGGCTGGATGACCTCCTGATCGGACTCGACGAAATCGGTGATCAGGGTCCAGGTCTTGGAGTCGGCATCCCATTGGGAGATGGCGCCCAGATGCGGCGCGCCG
Source organism: uncultured Alphaproteobacteria bacterium (assembly GCA_963822985.1). GTDB lineage: Bacteria > Pseudomonadota > Alphaproteobacteria > Rhodobacterales > Rhodobacteraceae > Thermohalobaculum. Next base: position 165,117 of record CAWGJU010000016.1, read on the forward strand.
TGATCGGCGCAGGTGATCTTGACGGCCGGCGCGAAGCCCGGCAGCCCGATCTCGGCCCAGCGGTCCTCGGAGATCTCCAGGTTCTCGAGCCCGTCGCGCATCTGCTCGGCGTTGATCTGCGCGGTGCCTGTCATCTCCTGCGCCTTGCGGATCGCCTCGGCGACGCTGATCGCCTGGTACATGCCGCGATTGTAGAGCACCTCGCCGAGATGGCTGCCGTCGCCGGCGGCGAGCCCCTTGTCGACGACGTTCGTCTGCAGGTCCTGGTAGAGCGGGAAGTCCTTGCCAGTGTTGTGGAAGGCGATCGCCTTGTAGCCGTCGGCGGCGGCGCCGGCGGGCAGCACGTCGGCCTCGGATGCCGACCACCAGACGCCGATCAGGTGATCCATCGGAAAGCGGATGTTGGCGGCCTCCTGGATCGAGACCTGGTTCATCACGCCCCAGCCCCAGAGGATGACATAGTCCGGCCGGTCGCGACGGATCTGCAGCCATTGCGATTTCTGCTCCTGGCCGGGATGGTCGACCGGGATGGCGGTGAACTCGTAGCCGTGCTTTTTCGAGAGCTCCTCGAGCGTGCGGATCGGTTCCTTGCCATAGGCCGAGTTGTGGTAGACGAGCGCGATCTTCTTGCCCTCGAGACTGCCGCCCTCCTGGTCCATGATGTGCTTGATGATGACCGAGGCGGCGTCCCAGTACGTGCCGGGGAAGTTGAAGATCCAGGGGAAGACCGTGCCGTCGGCGGCCGAGGTGCGGCCATAACCCATCGAGTGCACGGGGATCTTGTCGGCGGTCGCCTTGGGGATCAGCTGGTAGGTGATGCCGGTCGAGAGCGGGTAGAAGACAATCGGGTTCTGAGCTTTGATCAACTCATAGCACTCGACGCCCTTCTCGGTGTTGTAGGCCGTCTCGCATTCGACGAGTTTGATCTTCTCGCCGCCGATGCCGCCGTCGCGCTCGTTCAGCAGCGTGAAGTAGTCGGTGACGCCGTCGGCATAGGGGATGCCGCTCGGCGCATAGGGCCCGGTGCGATAGCTGAGCAGCGGCACCACCAGCTCGGCCATCGCCGGGCCGGCTGCGATCATGCCGGCGGCCGCCATGGCCACCACCTTGCTGAAGTTCATGATTTCCCTCCCATTTGGAACATCTACGACCCGTTCTCCGGGGCTTTCGGTACGGTCAGCCTAATACGGGAACGGCCAGACGCGAAGCTTCTGCTTGGCAATCGCCCAGAGCCGCGCCAGCCCGTGCGGCTCGACGATCAGGAAGAGGACGATCAGCGTGCCGACGATCACCAGCTCGAAATGCGCCGCGAGGTCGGTCGGCCAGCCCATATTGTCCACCATCAGCGTCTTCAGCGCGACCGGCAGGAGCGCGATGAAGGCGGCGCCTATGAACGAGCCGAAGATCGAGCCGAGCCCGCCGATGATGATCATGAACAGCACGCGGAAGGACTGGTTGATGCCGAAGGCCTCGGTGACCTCGACGGCGCCGAACCAGACCGAGAAGTAGAGCGCCCCGGCAATGCCGATGAAGAACGACGACACGGCGAAGGAGGTGAGCTTGGCCTTGAGCGGGTTCACGCCGATGATCTCGGCGGCGATGTCCATGTCGCGGATCGCCATCCACTCGCGCCCCAGGCGGCCGCGCGTGAGGTTGCGCGCGACCCAGGCGAGCACGACAACGAAGCAGAGCGTGAAGATGTACTGCGCCTCGGGCGTCGAGCGCGGGCCGGTGACCTGAACGACGCCGAGGAAGTCGCGTGCCGTGGTCGTGATCTGGCCCGAGGCCGAGTAGTTGTAGAACCAGGGCACCTTGTTGAAGAGCCAGACCAGGAAGAACTGCGCAGCGAGCGTGGCAACGGCGAGATAGAAGCCCTTGATGCGCAAGGACGGCAGGCCGAAGATGATGCCGACGGCGGCGGTGACGAGACCCGAAAGGACGATGCAGAGCGAGATGTCGAGCCACTGGAAGCCGGTCATCAGCTTGTAGCAGGCATAGGCGCCGACGGCCATGAAGCCGCCGGTGCCGAGCGAGACGAGGCCGGTGTAGCCGGTCAGGATGTTCAGCCCGATCGCGGCGATCGAGTAGATCAGGAAGGGCAGCAGGATCGATTTCGACCAGTAGTCGTCGATGAAGAACGGGATCACCAGGAAGGCGACCGCCAGCACCGCCCAGTAGCGGTACCGGTCGAAGGCGATCGGGAAGGTCGCGCTGTCGGCGCGGTAGCTCGTCTTGAAGTCGCCCGCCTCGCGATAGAGCATCAGACCCTCTCGATGATCCGCTCGCCGAACAAGCCCTGCGGGCGAAAGACGAGGAACAGGAGCGCCAGCATGTAGGCGAACCAATTCTCGGTGGCGCCGCCGATCATCGGGCCGATTGTATACTCGAAAAGCTTTTCGCCGACGCCGATGATCAGCCCGCCGACGATGGCCCCTGGGATGGAGGTGAATCCGCCCAGCATCAGCACGGGCAGGGCCTTGAGCGCGATCAGCGAGAGCGAGAACTGCACGCCGGACTTGGCGCCCCACATAACCCCGGCGACCAGCGCGACGAAGCCGGCGATCGCCCAGACAATGACCCAGATCGAGCGCAGCGAGATGCCGACCGACAGCGCCGCCTGGTGGTCGTCGGCCACGGCGCGGAGCGCGCGGCCGGTCCGCGTGTACTGGCTGAACAGCGTTAGCCCGATCACCAGTGCGACGGCGACGATGGTCGCTGTCACGTCCAGCCGGTCGATATACATGCCGTAGCCGAAATTCTCGAACGTCCAGGCATCGAGCAACTCGACGATGCCCTGCTGGATGCCGATGTCGAGGGTCTTGATCTGCGACGTCCACATCAGGTCGCCGAAGCCTTCCATGAACAAGGCGAGCCCGATAGTGGCCATGAAGAGGATGATCGGCTCCTGGTTCACCAGATGGCGGAGGACGTATTTCTCGACCAGGAAGGCGAATCCCACCATGACGGCGACCGTGAGGACGATCGCGACGACCGAGGGCAGCGTCCAGCCGAAATGGTCAAGCTCGACCCCAAAAAGCGCGCGGATCAGGTGTGAAAACGGCACCTGGCCCGATTGCAGGCCGACCAACGTCATCGCCGCGAAGAGGGCCATCACGCCTTGAGCGTAGTTGAAGACGCCGCTGGCCTTGAAGATCAGCACGAAGCCGAGGGCGACGAGGGAATAGAGGACGCCGGCCATGATGCCGTTGAGGATAACCTCGAGCAGGATCAGGAAATCGACCATGCGACCCTCCTGAAGCGAACTGCGCTCGACCCCGAACCCACCCGTCCGCGAAGGTCATCCCTGCGCAAGCGTGTATCCCTTTCGATGAGTTCGACGCCGGCAGTGAAACCCGCCTGCGCGGGACTTACGCGACGTTCGGCTGGAATGCCGGGCTCACTCATGCGCGACCCCCAGATAGGCGTCGATGACGTCCTGGTTGGCGCGCACCTCGTCGGGCGTGCCGTCGCCGATCTTGCGGCCGTAGTCGAGCACGACGACGCGGTCGGCGAGGTCCATGACCACGCCCATGTCGTGCTCAATCAGCGCGAGGGTGGTGCCGAACTCGTCGTTCACGTCGAGGACGAAGCGGCACATGTCCTCCTTCTCCTCGACGTTCATGCCGGCCATCGGCTCGTCGAGCAGCAGGAGCTTTGGCTCGGCGGCGAGCGCCCGGCCGAGCTCGACGCGCTTTTGCAGGCCGTAGGGCAGGGCGCCGACGGGCGTCTTGCGGATCGCCTGGATCTCGAGGAAGTCGATGATCTTCTCGACAAAGGCGCGGTGCTCGACCTCCTCGCGCTCGGCCGGACCCCGCCAGAGCGCCTGCAGCAGCATGTTGCTGCGCATGTGGATGAGCCGCCCGGTCATGATGTTGTCGAGCGTCGTCATGCCCTTGAACAGCGCGATGTTCTGGAATGTGCGGGCGATGCCATGCTTGGCGATCTGGTAGGGCTTGAGGTTGCCGCGCTTCTCGCCGCGGAACCAGATCTCGCCCTCCTGCGGGTGGTAGAAGCCGTTGATGCAGTTCAGCATGGACGACTTGCCCGCGCCGTTCGGGCCAATGATGGCGCGGATTTCGCCCTCGCGGATGTCGAAGCTGACGTCCTTCAGCGCCGTCACGCCGCCAAAGCGCAGCGTGATGTTGCGGACGTCCATCATGATGCCGCCGATGCGGCGGGGCTGGACGCCGTGCTGCTCCTCCTGCCGGATATAGTCGAGCTCGGTGGCGGCGGCCTGGCTCATGGCGGGTCTCCTCAGGCCGCTTGCGCCGTTGGCGCGTGCGCGGCCGGGGTGCGCGCGAACGTCTTGACGTCGCGGATCTCGAGCGTTGCCGCGATCTTGCCTTTGCGGCCGTCCTCGTAGGTGACCTCGGTCTCGGCATAGACGGAGGGCAAGCCGTCGTAGAGGGCGTCGATCAGCGGCTTGTAGCGCTCGGAGATCGTCGAGCGGCGAACCTTGCGGGTGCGCGTCAGCTCGCCGTCATCGGCGTCGAGCTCCTTGTGCAGCACGAGGAAGCGGTGGATCTGGCAGCCGGAGAGCATCTGGTCCTGCGCTAGCGACGCGTTGACCTCCTCGACATGTGACTGGATCATCTCGTAGACGCGCGGATGCGCGGCGAGCTCCTGATAGGAGGCGTAGGAGACGTTGTTGCGCTCGGCCCACGAGCCGACGGCGCCGAGGTCGATGTTGACGAAGGCGGTGCATTGGTCGCGGCCATCGCCGAAGATGACGGCCTCGAGGATGTTCGGGTAGAACTTGAGCTTGTTCTCGACGTATTTCGGCGCGAACAGGCTGCCATCGGCCATCTTGCCGACATCCTTGGCGCGGTCAATGATGCGCAGATGGCCGGTGCCTTCCTCGATAAAGCCGGCATCGCCGGTGTCGACCCAGCCCTGCGGGTCCTTGGTCTCGGCGGTCTTCTCCGGCTCCTTGTAGTACTCGCGGAAGACGCCGGGGCTGCGGTACCAGACGCGCCCGTCATCGTCGATGCGGATCTCGACGCCCGGCGAGGGCACGCCGACGGTGTCGTCGCGCACCTGGCCGTCCGGCTGAGCGGTGATGAAGACCGAGGCCTCAGTCTGGCCGTAGAGCTGCTTGAGGTTGACGCCGATCGAGCGGTAGAAGCTGAAGATCTCCGGGCCGATCGCCTCGCCGGCGGTGTAGGCCAGCCTGATGCGGCTCATCCCCAGCGTGTTGCGCAAGGGGGCGTAGATCAGCAGGTCGCCGAGCGCATAGTTGAGGCGGGTGCCGAAGCCGACGGATTTGCCGTCGAGGATGTCGCCGCCGACCTTGCGCGCGAAGCCGATATAGCGATGGAAAAGCCGCCGCATCCAGCCGGGCGCGTCCTCCATGCGGATCATGACTGTGGTCAGGAGATTTTCGTAAATCCTTGGCGGCGAGAAGAAATAGGTCGGGCCGATCTCCTTCAGGTCGGCAAGCATCGTATCGGGGCTTTCGGGGCAGGAGACGCAAAAGCCAGACCAGTGCGCCTGGCCGACAGAGAAGATGAAGTCGCCCACCCAAGCCATTGGCAGATATGCCAAGATCTCGTCTTTTTCGGTCAGCTTGTCGAACTCGCAGGACGAGGCGGCGGCGAAAATAACATTGCCGTTCGTCAGCACCACGCCCTTGGGCTTGCCGGTGGTGCCAGAGGTGTAGAGGACGACGCATGTGTCCTCGGCCGTCGCCGCCGCGATACGGCGGTCGAGTTCGGGCCCGTGGCGCTCGGCGTTCTCGCGGCCGAGCCGCTGCACGTCCGACATCGCGTGCAGTGCGGTGTGGTCGTAGTTACGCAAGCCGCGCGGGTCGCGATAGACGATGTGGCGCAGCGCCGGCAGCCGGTCCTTGAGCGACAGAACCTTGTCGACCTGCTCCTGGTCCTCGGCGACGATGAACGTCACCTCGGCGTGCTGGAGCACGAAGACCATCTCCTCGGCGACCGAGTCCTGGTAGATGGGGACAGGCACGGCGCCGACCATCTGCGCTGCCACCATCGACCAGTAGAGCGGCGGGCGGTTGGTGCCGATGATCGCCATCCGCTCGCCGCGGCCGAGGCCGAGTTCCATCAGGCCGAGGGCGAGCACGCGCGTCTCGTCCTGCACCTGTGCCCAATTCCAGGCCTGCCATATGCCGAACATCTTCTCCCGGCTGGCGGGGCGATCGGCAAAGCGCGTGGCGTTCAGCGCGAGCAGCTTGGGAAACGTGTCTCGGCCGGCGGCTACCCACCTGTTGTCGCCCAACGGTCTACCCTCCCTGACGCACGAGATCGCGCGGACCGCCGGCATCTTCGTGCTCGTTTGTCGGCGCGCCAGTTTACCCGCGATCAGAGCTTCACTAAGCGGACGATGCGTCGCAGGGTCAAGCGGGAACTGAACGGGCGTTCGATTCCTGTTCCTGTTCCTGTTCCTGTTCCGGGGCAGGCGGCAGCCTACTAAAGTGTCTCGGCCATTGCAGCGAGGGTCGGGAAACGGAAGTCGACCTGCGGACGCTGGTCCACCGCCAGCGTCGCCCCCCAGGCGCCGCCCTCGGCCAGGCGCCGCCGGTCGATCCAGGCGTTCGCCAGCCCGAAGGCGCGGGCCTGGACGTGGTCGTGGAAAAGGCTCTGCGCGGTGTGCAGCACGCCTGATTTCTCCACCCCGAGATCCTTGGGAAGGCGATCGAGCAGGTACTCGAAATTGCGCGGATCGGGCTTGTAGGAGCCGATGTCCTCGGCGGTGTAGACGGCGTCGAAATCGACGCCGAGCTTGCGACTGGAGGCGGCGAAGCCATCGCGGTGGACGTTCGAGAGGATGACCAGGCGGAAATGCCGCTTGAGCACGCGCAGCGCGTCGGCCGTGTCGGGAAATGCCGGCCAGTGCGGGATCGAGGCGCCGAAGGCGCGGTCGAGGTCGATGGTCGTGGTCAGCTCATAGCGCCGGGCAAAGGCACTGTGCACATGCGCCAGCAGCCGGGAGTAGAGCATGTCGGGCGTCGCCGCCTCCTGCGCCGACTGGATCTCGGCGAAGGCGAACAACGCCTCCTCGCGCCTTGGCGCGTCGGCGCCGTTCGCCGCCAGGACCGGCTGGAGCGCGTCCCAGATCCCCGTCTCCCAGTCGATCAGCGTTCCGTAGCAGTCGAAGGTCAGGATCTGAAAATCGGTCAGCGCGCGCGGCATGGGCAAGTCCCCGAATGCGAGAGCCCGCCCCGGGAGCGGGACGGGCTCGGGTCATGCCACGGACGAAGGCCGCGCGAAAGGCCGCTCAGGCCTCGATGGTCGCCCGCTCGCCGGTCGACTTGATGGCGATGGTGCGGGGCTTCAGCGCCTCGGGCACCTCGCGGAGCAGGTCGACATGCAGCAGGCCGTTGACCAGCTCGGCGCCGCTGACGCGGACGTGGTCGGCCAGCTGGAAGCGGCGCTCGAAGCCGCGCTCGGCGATGCCGCGGTGCAGATAGACGGGCTTGCTCTCGCCCTCGACCTCGCGCTTTGTCGCGGTGATCGTAAGCTGCTGGTCCTTAACCTCGACGTTCAGATCGCCCTCGCTAAAGCCGGCCACGGCCACCGTGATGCGGTAGGCGTTCTCGCCGGTCTTCTCGATGTTGTAGGGCGGGTAGGTCGGCGCCGGCGCGTCGCCGGCCATCAGCTGGTCGAGCATGCCCGCGAGACGGTCAAAGCCGACGGTCGAGCGGTAAAGCGGGCTGAGATCGAAATTGCGCATCTTGATCCTCCGATGAGCGATGCATGCGATGTGGCCCCCTTTGCGGGCGGGCCTCATGGTCGCCAGAGCCGTGATCGGCCTCCGGCCTAGCAGATGTGGGAACGCGCGTGCGGCGCGTCAAGATGGCGGGATTTCCCGATCGGTGGACTTCGCGAGCGATTCCAGCAGCATGGGGACGGCGAGATCGGCCCGGACGGCGATGGCCAGCGGGCCCGTCCCGGTGCCCATCGCGGCGAGGACGCCGACGAGACGCCACTCGCCATCCTCATGCGCAAAGACCGGAGCGCCCGAGGCGCCGAAGGTGACGCGGCAGCCGAAGAGCAGGAGGGGTCCCGTCACCGTCTCATAAGGGCAGTCGTCCTGCAGCGTCGGGGCGTGCGCCCGGTCGCGCCGGTAGCTGACGAGCGTCAGCGCCGCTCCGGGCAGCGGCGCCTGTCCGATCGCGAAAGGCGGCACGTCCTGGGGCCGAAACGGGGTCTCGAGCCTGATCAGGGCGATGTCGGTGCCGAGCGCCTCGCGCGAGCGCGCGCCGGGGTGGCCGGGGTGGTAGTCCGGGTGGAGCGCCACCGCGGCGGCGCGGCTGTGGCCGGCGCTGTCACCGCCATACCAGCCGGCGACAAAGGTGACATTGCCCAGCGGCCGGGGCTGTCCGGTGCGCGGATGGACGAGGCAGTGCGCCGCCGTCAGCACCACGTCCGGCGCGATGAGCGCGCCGCTGCAGAGCGCTCGGTCGCGCATGCCGGCGACGTTCACGCGGCCGACGGCGCGCCATGCCTGCGCCGCTTCGCGCGAGAGGAGCGTCGAGCGGTCGACCTCGGCGGCGCCCGCCGTCGCGGCGAGCAGGGCGGCCAGGCAGGCGGCACGCCTAAGCGGCCGCAAGCGCCGTCTCCGCCAGCGCCGGGGGCACGGGCCCGCCGGTCGCCCAGTCGAGAAGCTCGACCGTGTGGACGACTGGCACGCCGGTGGCGGCACCGATCTGCATCATGCAGCCGATGTTGCCGGCGGCGATCACCTGCGGCCGGGTGGCTTCGAGGGTCGCCACCTTGCGGTGCCCGAGCTCGGCCGAGATCTCGGGCTGAAGCAGGTTGTAGGTGCCGGCCGAGCCGCAGCAGAGATGCGCGTCGCGCGGCTCGACGACCTCGAAACCGGCGGCGGTCAGGAGTTGCTTGGGTGCCCGCGTCACCTTCTGGCCGTGCTGCAGCGAGCAGGCGGCGTGGTAGGCCACGCGCAGGCGCGGCGCGGCGGGTTCCCTGAGGCCGATGCCCGTCATGAATTCGGTGACGTCCTTGGCGAGCGCCGAGATCCGGACCGCGTCCTCGGCCAGCGGCTCGCGCTCGAAGAGGTGGCCGTAGTCCTTCACGGTCGTGCCGCAGCCCGAGGTGTTGATGATGATGGCGTCGAGGCCCTCGCCATCGGCCTCGGCCGCCCAGGCGCGGATGTTGGGCGCGGCGAAACCGTGCGCCTCGTCGGTCTTGCCCATGTGGTGGACCAGTGCGCCGCAGCAGCCCATGCCGCGGGCGATCACGACGTCGCAGCCATGCCGGGTCAGCAGGCGGATCGTCGCCGCGTTGATGTCGGCGTTCAGCGCCCGCTGGGCACAGCCGGTCATCAGCGCGACGCGGTGCCTGCGCTCGCCCTGGGCGGGGTGGACCTGCGGGTCGTCGTGCCGGGCGGGAGCGGCGATCGGCGCGCGAGCCATCTCCAGCATGGCGCGCAGCCGCGGGGGAAAGGCGCGGCGGAAGGGCCGCGCCAGCTTGGCGCCGGCCAGCGCGAAGCGAAAACGGCCGGGATAGGGCAGGATCAGTGCCAGCAGCCGGCGCAGCGCGCGATCGGGCAGGGGCCGGCGATAGGTGCGCTCGATATGGGCGCGGGCATGGTCGACCAGATGCATGTAGTGCACGCCCGAGGGGCAGGTCGTCATGCAGGCTAGGCAGGACAGGCAGCGGTCGAGATGCTTGACGGTCCGCTCGTCGGCAGGCCGGTCGTTCTCGAGCATGTCCTTGATGAGATAAATGCGGCCGCGCGGGCTATCGAGCTCGTCGCCCAGCACCTGGTAGCTGGGGCAGGTCGCGGTGCAAAAACCGCAATGGACGCAGGCGCGCAGGATCTGGTTGGCCCGGGCGATCCCCGGGTCCTGCAGCTGCGCCTCGGTGAAGTTGGTCTGCATTCAGGCTCTCATGCGGCCGGGGTTCAGGATGCCGTGCGGGTCGAACTTGCCCCGCAACCCGGCGGAAAGGCGGGCGAGCGGCGCGGGTTCGGGCTCGAAGACATCGACCGCGGCGCGCGTCGCGCCCGAGGAACGGAGCAGCGTGGCGTGCCCGCCGAACCGCCGCGTTTGCGCGCGGATCGCGGCGGCGCCGGCGTCGCCGTCTTCGCCCACCAGCAGCCAGACGAGCCCGCCGCCCCAGTCGTAGAAGGCGCCGAGAAGCGGGGTCCGCCGGACGGCTTCGACCAGCGCCGGCCCGTCGGAGGGTTTGACCGAGACGCGCCAGACGGCGCCGGGCCGCCCGCCGAACGGTTCGACGTCGCGGACGCGGCGCCAGAGGGCGGCGGCGTCGGGCGTCACCTCGATCGCCTCGCCGCGGAAGCGGGAAAGGCGGTCCTTCAGCCTATCGGCCCGGTAGGCGACCGAGCGCTCCAGGCCCTCGACTCGGATCATCGTCAGGACGCCGTCCTCGTCCGGCAGATGCGCGGCGCCGGCGATGTCGAAGGGCGAGCCGAGCGCGTCCGACATGGCCTCGACCGCCGCTCGGTCGTCGAGCCCGCGCAGCAGCACCGTGGCCGACGCCTCGGGGGCGGGCAGCACCTTGAAGCCGATCTCGCTCAGCACGCCCAGCGTGCCGTGGCTACCCGCCATCAGCTTGACAAGGTCGAGGCCGGTGACGTTCTTCATCACGCGGCCGCCATTGGCGACGGGCTGACCGCTGCCGTCGACGAAGCGGACGCCGATCATCGAGTCGCGGCAGGCGCCGCGCTGGATGCGGCGCGGGCCGGAGGCACCGGTGGCGACCGCGCCGCCGACGGTCGGCTCGCCTCGCGTCCCCATGAGCGCGCGGTGGTCCATCGGCTCGAAGGGCAGCATCTGGCCCTCGACGGCGAGCGCGGCCTCGACCTCGGCCATAGGCGTTCCGGCGCCGACGACGAGCGTCAGCGCGCCCGGCTCGTAGAGGCGGATGCCGGAGAGGCCGCGCGTTGAGAGCGTGCGCTCGGCCTGCACCGGACGGCCGAGGCCGGCGCGCGTGGCGCCGCCAGCGATCTCGAGCGGCGTGCGGGACGCGGCGGCGTCGGCGATCGCCTGTGCCAGCTCCGCCTCGGTGCCCGGCGCGGTGGGCGCGTCCGTCACGCGGCGCTCCGCCGCGCCTCGGAGGTGGCGAGCGGGAAGACCTTGGCCGGGTTCAGCATCCAGCGCGGGTCGAACACGTCCTTGACGTCCATCTGCGCGGCCAGGTCCGCCGGGCGGTACTGGTGGCCCATCAGGTCGCGCTTTTCCACGCCGACGCCGTGCTCGCCGGTGAGACATCCGCCGACCTCGACGCACAGCCGGAGGATGTCGGCGCCGAGCGCCTCGGCGCGCTCGAGCTCGCCCTTGTTCGCATCGAAGACGATCAGCGGGTGCATGTTGCCGTCGCCGGCGTGGAAGACATTGGCGACCTTCAGCCCGTACCGGCGCGAGAGCTCGGCCGTGCGGCGCAGCACCTCGGGCAAGGCCGAGGTCGGCACCGTGCCGTCGAGGCATATATAGTCGCCGAGCTGGCCCATGGCGCCGAAGGCCGATTTGCGGCCGAGCCAGATTGCGGCGGCCTCGGCCTCGGACTGCGCCTCGCGCATGACCTTGGGCGAGTGGCGGTCGGCGACCGCCTTGATGGCGGTCAGCTGTTCCTCGATCTCGGTCTCGGCGCCTTCGACCTCGACGATCAGCAGTGCCTCGACGTCCATCGGATAGCCGGCATGGGCGTGCGCCTCGGTCGCGTCGATGCAGGGCTTGTCCATGAACTCGATGGCGACGGGAATCACGCCCGACTTAATGATGTCGGCGACGCAGGCGCCGGCGGTCTCGGAGCTGTCGAAGCCCATCAGAACGGGGCGCGCGCCCTCGGGTTTCGCCAGGATGCGCAGCCAGGCCTCGGTGACGATGCCGAGCTGGCCCTCCGAGCCGCAGATCAGGCCCAGCAGGTCGTAGCCGGGCGCGTCGAGATGCGGGCCGCCGATCTGCACGATGTGGCCGTCCGCCATCACCATGCGGACGCCGAGCAGGTTGTTGGTGGTGACCCCGTACTTCAGGCAGTGCGCGCCGCCCGAGTTCATGGCGATGTTGCCGGCGATAGCGCAGGCGAGCTGGCTCGAGGGATCGGGCGCGTAGAAGAAGCCATCGCCCTGGACGGCGCCGGTGACGGCGAGATTGGTGATGCCGGACTGCACGTGGACGACGCGGTTGGCATAGTCGACATCCAGCACCTGGTTGAGGCGAGCGACGCCGAGCAATACGCTATCGGCGGTCGGCAGCGAGCCGCCGGCCAGCGATGTGCCGGCGCCGCGCGGCACGATCGGCACGCCCTCCTCGGCGCAGACGCGGACGGCATCAGCGATCTCGTCGGTCGTGCGGGGCAGGAGGACGGCGAGCGGCGGGCAGCGATAGGCGGTCAGCGCGTCGCATTCATAGGCGCGCACCTCCTCGGGCGCCGAGATCACGGCGTCGGGGCCGAGCAGCGCCTCGAGCCGGGCGACGATCTGGGCCTTGCGCTGCATGACGCGCGCGTCGGGAACGGGCATTTCCATGGGGCGACCTCCGTCGCGGAGAGTTTCATTCGTCAATTTGCGCCTTCGGTCGCGGCGCCGCAAGGCGTGCTCGGCGCGTCCCTCTCAAACAGCCGCGCCGCCCGGCCATGCAGCCGGCCAACACAGCGTCAGCGCGCACTCATCAGACCAGCGCGGGCAGGGCGGCGGCCAGGGCCTGCAGCTCGGCGCGGGCGCAGGGAGCGCCCTTGGCGCGGGCCTGCTCGATCGCGGCGCGAACCTCATCGAGATCGGCATTGATGAGCGCGTGCTTCACCGGTCCGATCGAGGCGGAGCGCATCGAGAGCTCGCGGAAGCCGATGCCCGCCAGCGCCAGCGCGTCCACCGTCCGGCCCGCTGACTCGCCGCAGAAGCAGACAAGGGTGCCGAGGCGGGTGCAGCGCGCGACGATCTGGCCGAGGAAGTCGAGAAAGGACAGGTTCAGCGTGTCATAGCGCCGGCGCACGCGCTCGTTCTCGCGGTCGGCGGCGTAGTAGAACTGCAGCAGGTCGTTGCCGCCGACCGAGACGAAGTCGGCGGCCTGGAACAGCCGGTCGGGCGCGTGCACCAGCGACGGCACCTCGAACATCAGCCCCACCTTCAGCGCGCGCGGCGGCGGGTGGCCATGGCGGGCGAAGCGCGCCACCTCGGCCTCGACCATGGCGCGCGCCTCGAAGAACTCGGCGGCTTCGGCGATCATCGGGAACATGACCGCGAGCGGGCGTCCTGCTGCCGCCCGGATCAGCGCCTGGATTTGCATGCGGAACAGGAACGGGCGGTCGAGCCCGACCCGGATCGCCCGCCAGCCGAGCGCCGGGTTCGGCTCGCGCGTGCGGCGCATGTAGGGCAGCACCTTGTCCGAGCCGATGTCGAGGGTGCGGAAAATGACCTCAGCGCCGCCGGCCGCGTCCATGATGCTCGCGTAGAGCTCGGACTGCGCGGTGCGGCCGGGCATGCGGTCGCGGATCATGAACTGCAGCTCGGTGCGGTAGAGCCCGACGCCCTCGGCGCCCGAACGGGCGAGCGACGGCAGGTCGGCGATGATGCCGGCGTTCATCTTGAGCGCGACCGTCGCTCCGCAGCGCGTGGTCGCCGGCCGGCCGACCAGCGCGCGGTGCGCGGCCCGCTCCTGGGCGGCGTGGGCTATCTTGCCGCGGAAGTGCTCGAGGATCGCCGGGTCCGGGCGCAGGTGGACATGGCCCGAGTCGCCGTCGACGACGATCTCGTCGCCCGGATTGGCATCGCGGGTGATCCGGTCGGCCTGGACGACCATCGGGATGGCCAGCGCGCGGGCGACGATGGCGCAATGCGAGGAGAGCGAGCCCTCTTCGAGCACCACGGCCGAGATGTGCGGCGCGTGGTCCATCAGCGCGCCCGGGCCGAGATTGCGTGCGACGAGCACGGCGCCCTGAGGGATCTCCTCGGGCGGGCCGTCGCCCGGCTGCACCAGATAGCGCAGCAGGCGGTTGGCGACATCGTCGAGGTCGTGCAGTCGCTCGCGCAGATAGGGATCGGGCGCCCGCTCCATGCGCGAGCGGATGTCGGACTGGACCTTCTCGACGGCGAGCTCGGCGGAGAGGCCCGATTCGATCGCCTCGTGCAGCCGGCGTGCCCACCCCTTGTCGTAGGCGACCATCCTGTAGGCCACGAAGATGTCGCGCTCCTCGCCGCCGCGCGCCCCCGTGCGCTCGGTCAGCCGATCGGCGTCGCCGCGCAGCGCCGCCATCGCCTCGGCGAGGCGATGGCGCTCGGTGTCCGTGTCCTCGGCGATGGGGCGGAAGACGACCATGCGGGGCTCGTGCAGATGGACTGGGCCGACCGCCGTGCCGTCGCTGGCGGCCGAGCCCTGGATGCGGACGGGGCCGCGCCGCCGGCCGGGGCCTGCGGCGACCCCGCCGGAACCGAGGAAGGCGCCCGATTCGGTCATCTCGGCGATGACCATGGCGACGGTCTCTAGCGCCTCGATATCGTCCTCCTCGTAGGTACGCGCCGCCTCGTTCTGCACGACCAGCACACCCATCACCTCGCCGAGGCGCTGGATCGGCACGCCGACGAACGAGCGATAGCGTTCCTCACCCGTCTCGGGCAGGTAGCGGAAACCGGGCTCGTTCGGCGCGTCGTCGGTGGCCAACGGCTCGGCGCGCTCGGCAATGCGCCCGACAAGCCCCTGGCCGACGCGCAGCCGCGCCGAATGCACCGAATCGGGATGGAGGCCCTGGGTGGCGCACAACTCCAGCGTGTTCTCGTCCCGCTTGAGATAGACCGAGCAGACCTCGGCCACCATGCTCGAGGCGACGAGGCCGACGATCTTGTCGAGGCGCTGCTGGCCGTCGCCCGCGCCGGCCATCACCGTGCGCAGCGTTCTCAGGAGCGCCCGCGAGCCTCCCTTGGTGGCGGGCATCGCCGCCCTCCTTCCCTCGTGCCGCGCCCGCCAATGTAACGGGAGCAGGGCCCCTCCGTCACGCCTTGTCTAGGCCGAAAGCCTTATGCAGCGCCTGGACCGCGAGTTCCAGGTAGCGGCGGTCGATCAGCACGCTGACCTTGATCTCCGACGTGGTGATGACCTTGATGTTGATGCCTTCGGCGGCCAGGGCCGAGAACATCTTCTGCGCGACGCCGGCATGGCTGCGCATGCCGATGCCGACGATCGAGACCTTGGCCGTGTCGTCGTCGACGACCATGTCGCGATAGCCGATCGCGCCGCGCGCGCCTTCCAGCGTCGCCTGGGCGAGGCCGATCTCGTCGGTCGCCAGGCTGAAGGTCATGTCGGTCATGCCATCCATGCCGATGTTCTGCACGATCATGTCGACGTTGACGCCCGCCTCCGCCAGCGGTCCGAAGACCGATGCGGCGACACCCGGCCGGTCAGGTACCTGCAGCAGCGTGACCTTGGCCTCGTCGCGCGAATAGGCGATGCCGCTGACGACATGTTGTTCCACAATTTCCTCCTCGCCGCAGACGAGCGTGCCGGGCACGTCCGCCAGACTAGACAGCACCTGCAGCCGCACCCTGCGCTGCATGGCGAGCTCGACCGAGCGCGTCTGCAGCACCTTGGCGCCGAGCGAGGCGAGCTCGAGCATCTCCTCGTACGAGATTTTGTCGATTTTGCGGGCGCGCCGCTCGATGCGCGGGTCCGTGGTGTAGACGCCGTCGACATCGGTGTAGATGTCGCAGCGCTCGGCCTTCAGCGCCGCCGCGAGCGCGACGGCCGAGGTGTCCGAGCCGCCGCGGCCGAGCGTGGAGATGCGCCCGTCGGGACCGAGCCCCTGGAAGCCCGAGACGACGGCGTGCAGGCCCTCGGCGAATTTCCTGTCGAGGTTGCCCGTGTCGATCTCGAGGATGCGCGCCGCGCCGTGCGCGCCCGAGGTGCGGATGGGGATCTGCCAGCCCTGCCACGAGCGCGCCGGCACGCCGATCTGCTGCAGAGCGAGCGCCATGAGCCCCGAATTGACCTGTTCGCCGCTGGCGACCACCGCGTCGTATTCTCGGGCGTCATAGAGGCCGCGGCCGTTGGAGCCCGGCGACGAGGCTGCCTCGCGCACCCAGGCGACGAGCTGGTTGGTGGTGCCCGCCATGGCCGAGACGACGACGGCGACGTCGTAGCCGCGCTCGACCTCGCGCTTGACCTTGGCCGCCGCCTTGCGGATGCGCTCGACATCGGCGAGCGAGGTCCCGCCGAATTTCATTACCAGGCGCGGCATGTTAACCCTCTGGCGGCGCCGCCGGCCCGCGCGGCGCACCGCGCGCCTATATCGCCATGGTTGCGCACCTGCAAGCGCGCGGGCCACCGGCCGGCCAGCAGCCGGGACAACCTCCCGCAGGGCGGGCGGAAGGCGATGCGCCGGTCCCGGGGAACCCGGGCGGGCCGGCCGGATTTGGACCCATGACGGGGAGGTATCTGATGCGCTACGAGGCCAAAGGCACCGACAGGCGCTCCGTGGATCGGGCGGCGGGCCGTCCGGCGAAGCCTGGCTACCGACGTCTTCTCGACGGCACGAGGACGCCGCAGGGCCGCTTCAACGTCTGGTTCTGGCTGATCGCGTTCGGCGTTTTCCTGATCGTGCAGGCGCTTGTCACCGGGCTGCGCACCGAGCAGCTCTCGTATACCGAGTTCCTCCGGCTGGCCGAAGCCGGCCGGATCGAGCACGTCCAAATTTCGGATAACTACATCCAGGGCAACTTGCTGCCCGAGCCGCCGGCGACGGACGCCCCGCGCCCCTTCGTCACGACGCGGGTCGATCCCGAGCTGGTCGACAAGCTTTCCGCGCTCGGCATCGAGGTCGAGGGCACGGTCGAGAGCAATATCCTCCCGACGCTGCTGTCCTGGGTGATTCCCGTCCTGCTCTTCGTCGGCCTGTGGTTCTTCCTCTCGCGCCGTCTGGCGCAGTCTGGCGGATTGGGCGGCGGGCTGATGCAGATCGGCAAGTCCAAGGCCAAGATCTACGTCCAGAACGACACCGGGGTCACCTTCGAAAACGTCGCCGGCGTCGACGAGGCCAAGGCCGAGCTGGTCGAGGTGGTCGATTTCCTCAAGGACCCCGACCGCTATGGCCGGCTGGGCGGGCGGATGCCCAAGGGCATCCTGCTCGTCGGTCCGCCGGGGACGGGCAAGACCATGCTCGCCAAGGCGGTGGCGGGCGAGGCCGAGGTGCCGTTCCTGTCGATCTCGGGCTCGGAGTTCGTCGAGATGTTCGTCGGCGTCGGCGCCGCGCGGGTGCGGGACCTCTTCCAGCAGGCGCGCGAGAAGGCGCCGGCCATCATCTTCATCGACGAGCTCGATGCGCTCGGCCGCGCCCGGGCGCCCGGCGGCACCTATGGCGGGCACGACGAGAAGGAGCAGACGCTGAACCAGCTGCTGGTCGAGCTGGACGGGTTCGACACCAAGGAGGCGGGCCTCGTGCTGCTCGGGGCCACGAACCGGCCCGAGGTGCTGGACCCCGCGCTGCTCCGCGCCGGCCGCTTCGACCGCCAGGTGTTGGTGGATCGGCCCGACAAGACGGGCCGCATCGCCATCCTGAAGGTGCACATGCGCAAGGTGACGCTGGCCGATGATGTCGAGCCCGACAAGGTCGCGGCGCTGACCCCGGGCTTCACGGGCGCCGACCTGGCCAACCTCGTCAACGAGGCGGCGCTGCTCGCCACCCGCCGGGGCGCGGATGCGGTCAGCATGGACGACTTCTCGAACGCCGTCGAGCGCATCGTCGCGGGGCTGGAGAAGCGCAACCGCCTGATCAACGCGCGCGAGCGCCGGATCGTCGCCTATCACGAGATGGGGCATGCGCTGGCCGCCCTGGTGACGCCGGGGGTGGACCCCGTGCACAAGGTCTCGATCATCCCGCGCGGCGTCGGCGCGCTCGGCTACACGATCCAGCGCCCGACCGAGGACCGCTTCCTGATGACGGCCGAGGAGTTGACGAACAAGATGATCGTGCTGCTCGGCGGCCGCGCGGCCGAGCGTATCGTCTTCGGGCATCTCTCGACGGGCGCCGCGGACGATCTGCAGAAGGTGACGGACATCGCCCGCGCCATGGTGACGCGCTATGGCATGAGCGAGCGTCTGGGCCACGTCGCCTACGAGCGGGACCGCCGCGGCTTTCTCGGACCCGAGCAGACGACGTCGCGCGAACATGGCGACGCGACCAACGATGCGGTCGACGAGGAGGTCCGCAACCTGGTCGCCGGGGCGTTCGAGCGGAGCGTCGCGCTGCTGCAGGAGCGCCGCGAATTCCTCGACCGCACCGCCGAGGCGCTGCTCGAGCGCGAGACGCTTGACGAGCGTGAGATCGCGGAACTGACGGAGGGCATGAACCGGCAGACGCAGCACGCGGCGGAGTGACGGACTCTGTGACCGGCTGGGCCTGAGAGCGGCTTTCGACTGGGCAGAACCGACACGGCTCAGGCCTTGCACGCGTGCAAGGCTTACAAGTCGTGTAGATCGCAGCGCAAGTTGGAGAGCTGCGCTTTTGGCGCGTGAGACAGGTGTGCTCGATCGCTCGGAAGCCCTCTATCCCTCCATGATGCCGGCGACCGTGTAGCCGCCATCCGCCGCGTAGACGTGACCCGTGACGAAGCTCGCCTCGTCCGAGGCGAGAAAGGCGGCGACGGCGGCGACCTCCTCTGGGCGGCCCCAGCGGGCGAGCGGCATGCGCGCCTTGACGCTGGGCCAGGGCTCCGGCGGCTGGTCTTCGCGCGTCTTGGTCGGTCCGGGCGCCACCGCGTTGACGCAGATGCCATGCTCGGCGAGCTCGATCGCCATGGTCTGGGTCAGGTTGATGATGCCGGCCTTGGACGCGCCATAGGCGGCACGGCCGCGCCCGCCGAACAGCCCGGAATTCGAGGCTACGTTGACGATCCGGCCGCCCCGGCCGCCCGCCACCATCCGCCGGGCGGCGCACTGGCCGCACAGGAACGTGCCGTAGAGATTGGTCCCGAGCACCCGATGCCAGAAGCCGTCCGTCATCTCGAGGAACGGCATCCGGTCCATGATCCCCGCATTGGCGACCAGGATGTCGAGCCCGCCGCGCGCACTCGCCACCTGGTCGACCAGGCACTCGACCGAGCCGCGATCGGCGACGTCGACCGAGGCGGCAGCGGCGCGCGCGCCGTCCGGATCGACGGCGCTGACGGCCGCCTCGGCGGCGGCACGGTCGAGGTCCGCGAAGGTCACGTGCGCGCCATCGGCGTGCAGCCGCGCGGCGATGGCGCGGCCGATGCCGCGCGCGGCGCCGGTGACGATCGCCACCTTGTCAGCGAGCTTGCCGGTCATCGACGGTTTTCCATGATTTCAACCAGGCTGCGCCGGCTACCTGACCTTGTAGACAACGGCGCTGCGGTTCGAGGTATGCGCCCTGATGTGCGGCCAGCGGCCGCGCTCCACGGCCGCCTTCCAGGGGTCGGAGGTGAGGACGTCGGGCGAATCGATCTCGTAGATCGCGGAGTAGACGGGGCGGGGCGCCGGCATTTCCTTCACCTCTCCCCCCAGGAACATAGAGAAGGCCTGGCCCTTCATGCGCTTGGCCGCGCGGACGCCCGGCACCTCGAGCAGATAGGGAACGTGCTCGGTGTCGTAGATCTCGTTGAACTCGTCCTCGTGACCGCGCTCGACGTCCATCGAGACGACCAGGACATAAGGCGCTTCGATCGGCATGGGCGGCCTCCTCTGATGTTTCGACCATAGCGACGATGTTCGCGGCGGGCGTCAAGTTCCGCGCGGCATCAGAACCCAATAGTCGAGGTCGAGGATCACGCCTTCGGCGTACCTGCCGTCAGCGCCGCGCAGCGGGAAGTCGTCGGCCGTGCGGTTCTTGACGGCGACGGTGCGCAGGCGCAGCGCGCCGACCGAAGGGGCAGGGGTCCGGGCCTTGTCCAACACCTCGGACCAGGCGTGCACCGTGTCGCCGGCCTGGGCCGGGGCGGCGTGCGTGCCGGCGTTGATCGCCGCGATCAGATGCGCATTGCCCAGCCCGTTGAAGCTGAGCGCGCGGGCATGGCTGATGACGTGCCCGCCATAGATCAGCCGCCCCTCGGGCCGCGCCATCATCGAGAAGTGGACGCGGGCGGTGTTCTGCCAGAGGCGGGTCGCCATCATGTGCTCGGCCTCTTCCAGCGTGACGCCGTCGAGATGGTCGATGCGTTCGCCCTGGGCAAGGTCATCCCACATCAAAGAGCTGCCAGATATCTCCTTGTCCAATTGGGAGAAAGTGAGGCCGGCCGGCACCACCAGATCGGCCGAGCCTACCACCTCGGCCAATTCGGGGACGACCGTGGCCGGCGCGGCCCCACCGGGTTCGCGCCGGTTGACCATCACCCAGCGCACATAGTCGAGCACGGCCTGCCCGCGCTGGTTCTGCCCGCGGGTGCGCACCCAGACGACGCCGGCGCGGCCGTTCGAAGTCTGGCGCAGCCCGATCACCTCGGAGGTGGCGGTCAGCGTGTCGCCGGGGTAGCAGGGCGCCAGCAGGCGTCCTTCGGCATAGCCCAGATTGGCCACCGCGTTCAGCGAGATGTCGGGCACCGTCTTGCCGAAGACCGTGTGGAAGACGATGAGTTCGTCCAGGGGCGCGCGCGGCAGGCCGCAGGCGCGGGCGAACTCGTCCGAAGATGTCAGGGCAAAACGCGGGCCGTAGAGCGCCATATAGAGCGCCCGGTCCCCCTCGGTCAGCGTCCGTGGCGTGGCGTGGCGCAGCATCTGCCCGACGTAGAAATGCTCGAAGAAGTTGCCGGACCAGCTCTTTGCCATTGCTCCACCGTCCTCTCGTTGCGCCGGTGCCCGGTGGCACAGGGCGTGCCCCATCGCAAGGCGGCATAGCTGCAGCGGATGACCAACAGCTTGACCCTCGCCGCGCATTGGGACCGGCAGCGCGCCGGCCAGTCTGTGGTCCGTTTGCGGTCAGTCCATTGCTGCGCCATTGCGCGGGCGCGGCGCGGGCGGCAATGCTTGTGCCAGCGACCGAGGGAGCCATGCATGACCCAGCCGCCGAGCCTGACCGTCGGGATCGAGGAGGAATACCTGATCGTCGACCGCGAGACGCGGGATCTCGTGAACCAGCCTGATCCGAAGTTCCTCGAGCGCTGCTCGGAGCTGACGAGCGAACGGTCGACGCCGGAGTTCCTGCAGTGCCAGGTCGAGGTCGGCACTCGGCCGCACGCGACCGTGGCCGAGGCGCGCGAGGATCTGGCCCAGCTGCGCCGCGCGGTGGCCGAGGCCGCGGCCGAGTTCGGCTATGCGCCGATCGCCGCCTCGACGCACCCCTTCGCCGACTGGCGGCGCCAGACGCACACGAAGAAGCCGCGCTATGACGAGCTGTCGATCAGCCTGGGCGCCGCCGTCCGTCGACTGCTGATCTGCGGCTGCCATGTCCACGTCGCCATCGAGGACGAGGATCTGCGCATCGACCTGATGAACCAGGCGGCCTATTTCCTGCCGCATATGCTGGCGCTCAGCTGCTCGTCGCCCTTCTGGGAAGGCGAGGACACCGGGCTGGCCTCGTACCGGCTGACGATCTTCGATGCCCTGCCGCGCACCGGCCTGCCCGACCAGATGACGAGCTTTGGCGAGTTCCGGCGGCTGGTCGACGCGCTGACCGGCGCCGGCTGCATCGAGGACGCGACCAAGATCTGGTGGGACATCCGCCCCTCGGCCAAGTTCCCGACGCTGGAGCAGCGGGTCACGGACGTGTGCGCCACTGTCGACGACGCGGCGACGATCGCGGCGATGTTCCAGGCGGTCTTGGGCTTTCTCTGGCGGCTGCGGACGCAGAACCAGCGCTGGCGGCTCTACCCCTCGACGCTGATCCGCGAGAATCGCTGGCGGGCACAGCGCTATGGCGCGGCGGGGCTGTTGGTCGATCACGGCAAGGGCCAGCAGGTGCCGCTGGGCGATCTGATCGACGAGATCCTCGAGCTTGTCGGGCCGGATGCCGAGCGGCTGGGCTCGACCGCGCAGCTGGCGCATGCGCGCGAGATGGCCGCCGGCAACACCTCGGCCGAGCGCCAGCGCGCCGTCTACCGCCAGGCGATGGAGCAGGGCGCCAATGCGCCGGAGGCCTGCCGGCAGGTCGTCGACATGCTGATCGGTGAATACACCAAGTTCTGAGTGGAGAAACTCAGGATCAGACCGAGGATGGATGCAGGGCTTCATGCACGATGTCATCGACCTCGACCGGCCGCGCCGCAGGCTGGTCAAGGTCAGCCATGAGAGCCTCGTCGAGCTGCGATCCGGGCGCAGGGCGGATAGAGCGGGCTCGCTGGCGCGCAGAGACGCCTGCGCGCGAGCACGTGCGCGACAGCAGGAGTCATCCAGCCTTCCGTTTCTCAAGGCGCACGGTCACGGTCGCTGGGCGAGAGCCCTCGCGGCATCGTCGCTTCCGGCAAGGATCAGGGGGCCGCTCCACCGCGAGGCGTCGCCGGCGTGGCCGAAGCCTTCGAACGGCACCCAGCCGTCGTCGCGCGGCTCGAGCACCGTTCCGCCCGCGGCAAGCACGAGCGCGACGCCGGCGGCCACGTCCCAGACCCGTGGCCGGCCGAAGCGGGCCGCCGCCATCAGCCCCGCCGCGACGAAGGCGCACTCGATGGCGGCCGAGCCGGTCCAGCGGGCGTCGTAGGGTCCGGCGGCCGTCACATCTCCCGGCACGCCGGCGATCCGCCGACGCAGGCCCTCGACCGGCGCACGGTCGGCCGGCCGGCCATCGAGCGAGAGCCCACCACAGATATGTGCATGGTAGACGCCGGGGCCGAGGATATGGGTCGCCGAGCACCAGATGGCGCCGGCCACGGGGCGGCCGCGATGCAGGAGACCGACCGAGGCGGCATAGAGCGGGAAACCGTTGACGAAATTCGCCGTGCCGTCGATCGGGTCGATGACCCAAAGGAAATCGGATTGATCGGCGTCGGGCCGCTTTGTCTCGATCTCCTCTCCGATGATGTCGTGATCGGGGCAGCGTTCGGCGAGTCGAGCGCGGATCAGCACCTCGACATCGTGGTCGACTTGGGTGACGGGGTCGCGCCATGCGCGGTCCGGGGCACCCGGGTTCTCCTTGTAGCGGACGGCGATCGATTTGCTGCGGGCGGCGGCGATCTCGGCACCGGCCAGGCGGGCGAACTCGGCGGCCAAGGCTTCGAACCCGGCCAGCGCGGCGGAGTCGGGGTCGGGCGGGGCTTGCGTCATTTGCTCCTCGCAGCGGCGCCTCCGACCGGGCGCGATCTCCTTCATGGGGCGAGCGGCCCCGAACGGCCCCGGAGCGGCCGGTGGGATCAATCCTTGCCGCACCTCAGTGCCGGAACTCCGGGGGCGGGCCGGGCAGCGGCCGGAACACCGGCTCCTGCCGGAAGATCACCACGTCGCCGTCTTCTTCGTCGGCGTCGAACTGCATCCGCGTGATGCGCAATCTCGGTTCGGCATCGGCATAGTCCGGGCGCCAGGCGCGGTCGGTGACGAAGCAGCGCGCGGTTGCACCCGTCATGTCGTCGCGATACCGCGCCTCGGGCAGGCGGTCGAAGCCCTGGTCGATGCGGTCGCCGGCGAGATAGAGCACGGCGGCGCCCGGGACCAGGTCGTTCAGCAGGAGCGTCCGCCCGGTCGGGCCCTGAGCCGTGCGCAGGCCGCAATAGGCGACGCGACCCTGCTGCTCGAAGGCGCGGACCAGCAGGATGACCGAGGCGCCGTCGTCGAACCGTCCGCCGGCGGCCG
The DNA here is from genome assembly GCA_963822985.1 of uncultured Alphaproteobacteria bacterium. GTDB lineage: Bacteria > Pseudomonadota > Alphaproteobacteria > Rhodobacterales > Rhodobacteraceae > Thermohalobaculum. Next base: position 188,773 of record CAWGJU010000016.1, read on the forward strand.
AGTAGGCGGTCGTCACGGCCTCGGTGCCGATCGGCTGGGGGATCGTGGCGCAGGCGAAAAGGAAGGGCAGGGCGGCGAGCAATGCCATGTCGAGGCGGCAGTACGGATGACGGCGCACGGCGAACCCCCGGGATCGAGCGCAATGCCGGGAATACTATCCGTTCAGCCGCCGGCCTCAAGTCGCGAAGATCCGCCGAGGCCAAGACGCGCGGCTGCGACGGGGCCGGGGCATGTCCCGACCCTCTCGTCGTCGTGCTGCTACTCGATGATCTTGGAGACGACGCCGGCGCCGACCGTCCGGCCGCCCTCGCGGATGGCGAAGCGCAGCTTCTCCTCCATGGCGATCGGCTGGATCAGGTTGACGACGAAGCTGATGTTGTCGCCAGGCATGACCATCTCGGTGCCCGAGGGCAGCTCGACCGTGCCCGTCACGTCCGTCGTCCGGAAGTAGAACTGCGGCCGGTAGTTCGAGAAGAACGGCGTGTGCCGGCCGCCCTCTTCCTTGGTCAGGATATAGGCCTCGGCCTCAAACTTGGTGTGCGGCTTGACCGAGCCCGGCTTGCACAGCACCTGGCCACGCTCGACGTCCTCGCGGCCGATGCCGCGCAGCAGCGCGCCGATGTTGTCGCCCGCCTCGCCGCGGTCGAGCAGCTTGCGGAACATCTCCACGCCCGTGCAGGTCGTCTTCCTGGAGTTGCGGATGCCGACGATCTCGACCTCCTCGCCGACCGTGATGACGCCGCGCTCGACGCGGCCCGTCACCACCGTGCCGCGGCCCGAGATCGAGAAGACGTCCTCGATCGGCATCAGGAACGGCTGGTCGATCGGCCGATCGGGGGTGGGGATGTATTCGTCCACGGCCTCGATCAGCGCGCGGATCGACTTCTCGCCGATCTCCTCGTCGCGGCCCTCGAGCGCGGCCAGGGCCGAGCCCTTGATGATCGGGATGTCGTCGCCGGGGAACTCGTAGGAGGAGAGCAGTTCGCGCACCTCCATCTCGACGAGCTCGAGCAGCTCCTCGTCATCGACCTGGTCGACCTTGTTGAGGTAGACGACCAGCGACGGCACGCCGACCTGGCGGGCCAGCAGGATGTGCTCGCGCGTCTGCGGCATCGGCCCGTCGGCGGCCGAGCAGACCAGGATGGCGCCGTCCATCTGCGCCGCGCCCGTGATCATGTTCTTCACATAGTCGGCATGGCCCGGGCAGTCGACATGCGCATAGTGCCGGTTCGGGCTCTCGTATTCGACATGCGCCGTCGAGATCGTGATGCCGCGCGCCTTCTCTTCGGGCGCCGCGTCGATCTGGTCGTACGCCTTGAACTCGCCGAAATACTTGGTGATCGCCGCCGTCAGCGTCGTCTTGCCGTGGTCGACATGGCCGATCGTACCGACATTGACGTGTGGCTTGTTCCGCTCGAACTTCTGCTTGCCCATCGCTGCTCACCCTTCCGGACTGCGGCCGTGGATCCGCGTGTTCTGGCCGCCGCTGCCGGATCGCCCGGCGCGCGCCGGATAGGACAGATCACGCGGGCGCGCAAGTCGAAGACCTGGCGATGACCTTGGGACCAAGGGCTGGAGCGGGCAGCGGGAATTCGAACCCGCACGGCTAGCTTGGAAGACATGGCAGCAAAAACCATATTTCTATTTTTCATCAACGCGCTAAGGCGAAACGTAAGCTAGCTTTGCAGGTGCTTTGTCGGAAAAGATTTTCTGGAGCGGGCAGCGGGAATCGAACCCGCACGGCTAGCTTGGAAGGCTAGAGCGCTACCATTACACCATGCCCGCGCTGCCCCGGGGAGGTAAAGTGGCGGACTATGAAGGTCAAGCCGCCGGCGAAGACCTCACGCACAACGACAACCTCGTGTGTTCCACCTGCCTGGCCCGACGGTACCGCGAGTTCGAATTCTGCTCCCTCCGCCACACGCTTTCCCGAACAGTTTCTCCGCGGCCGCTGACGGGGGGAAATTCCAATTGTTTCCGAAGATTGTAGCCGCAGGGCTGTTGACTGCCCGACCAGCCGAGGGCGCCAAAATAGCGTTCTCTGGGCCGATATTCTCCGGACCTGTTGACTTGGGCCATTCCGGTCTAGAGCCTCAAGTCCCTGAAGCGGCCAGCATTTTTGAAATCGTACCTCTTGACTGTTCGGCTGGATTCCGATGGCAGAGAGAGACTCACGTCGAAACCTTGAGCCTCGAAGGGGCCTCTTGGCTAAATGATCCTGCGGTTCCTTCGACTTTGGGGAAGGTCGGGTTTCCAGGTGACCAGAACTCTACGCTATCGGAGTGTGCTGAACGCCCAGGGGAGGAGGTCGTCGATCTTCGACGCCGGGTGTCCGCCGGCGATGGCCTCGAGGGTGGCCTTGATGTAGGCGAAGGGCTCGACGCCGTTCATCTTGGCGGTCTCGATCAGCGAGGCGATGCGGCCCCAGGCGCGGCCGCCCTCGTCGGAAGCAGCTTCATGATGCCGGGAATTTGGCATTCGAGGCCCTCGTCACCTATCCGTATCACCCGTTAGCTGGCCAGACCGTCCTGGTGGTTGGCGAGCAAGAACATGACGGCGTTCGCCATTTCCTGATCCGGCGCTCGCACGGTCGATTCTACATCCCCGATTGGATGCTGTCTCCAGCGGTGGGTTCGGCCGACATCAGAACCTGTCCTGGAAGTTTCTCAGCGTGCCAAGCGGCGTAGCATGATCTTGATCATGGCGAGCTTGACGAGGGCTTCCGCCGTTCGGGCGAGGTGCTCGTAGTCGCGCGCGAGGCGGCGGTTGCGCCTGATCCAAGACAGGGTGCGCTCGACGATCCAGCGTTTTGGCAGCACGGCGAAGCCCTTCGTTCCGGGTTCGCGGCGCACGATCTCCAGACGCCATCTGCCGGCCGACGCGATGGTCTCGGCGGCCTTCGGCCCCTGGTAGCCCTGATCGGCGAACACGGTCTCGATGAAGGGAAAGCGCCGCCGCGTGCGCTTGTCGAGCACCAGCGCGGCGCCGTCGCGATCCTGCAAATTGGCGGGGTGGATCACGACGCGCAGCATCAGGCCGAGCGTGTCGACGAGCACATGGCGCTTGACGCCCTTGGTCTTCTTGCCCGCGTCAAAGCCCGTTTCCTGCGGTTTGCGCCCCCTTTTTCCGCCGATTTGACCGTCTGGCTGTCGACGATCGCCGCACTGGGCTGGGGCGCGCGGCCCTCCGCCTCGCGCAGGGCCGCGTAGAGCGTCTCATGGATGCGATCGAGCGTCCCGTCGTAGCGCCACAGGTCAAAATACGCCCAGACCGTGCTGCGCGGCGGAAAGTCCTTGGGAAGATGCCGCCACTGACAGCCGGTCTCGAGCACGTAAAGCACGCCCTGCAGAACCTCGCGCACATCGACCTCGCGTCGCCGCCCGCCGCGCTTCGCGGGCGGGATGTGCGGCTCGATCAGCGCCCACTCCGCATCGCTCAGATCGCTCGGGTAGCGCAGCCCCCGCCGACCATATCTCTGGCGATCTTCCCCACTCCACATCCGACGCCTCCATCGCTCCCCGGCGCCGGACACAGAATCACAAACGATTCCAGAGACTCAAGGAGTTTCAGGACAGATTCTCATAGCCGTTCCACGTTTTCCTGTTGGCCACCTCCTTGAGCTTCGCGGGCTCGTCGACCGTCTCGTAGCCTCTTGCCGGGGGTGTTCGATCTCCGCAGGAGGATCAGCCGATGAAGTCTTTGCAGGAAACGCAACTGAATTTGTTCGCCGGCGCCGCCCTGGCTCCGGCGCTGTCGGCCGACAATCGGATGAAGGCTGTAGCTCTGCTGCAGTCGCTGCTCGTCGAGGTGGTATCCGTGCAGGCCGCCGAGCCAATGACCCCGAGTGCGAAGGAGGCGGGCAATGACCAAGATCTTGCCTGAGCACCTGTCGCGCAGCGCGATTGTCTACGTCCGGCAGTCTTCGGTCTATCAGGTAGTCAACAACCTCGAGAGCCAGCGGCGCCAGTATGGCCTGGTCGATCGGGCTCGGCAGCTGGGCTGGAGCGATGTGGAGATTGTCGATGACGATCTCGGCCGCTCGGGCGCCGGCACGGCCAGGCCGGGTTTCGAGAAGCTTCTGGCGGCGATCTGCGAGGGCCGCGTGGGAGCCGTGGTGTCGCTCGAAGCGTCGCGACTCGCGCGCAACGGCCGGGATTGGCATACCCTGCTCGAGTTCTGCGGCCTGGTCGGCACGCTGATCGTGGACGAGGACGGTGTCTACGATCCGCGCCTGACCAACGACCGCCTGCTCCTCGGCATGAAGGGCACGATGAGCGAGATGGAGTTGTCGATGTTCCGTCAGCGCTCGGCCGAGGCGCTCAAACAGAAGGCGCATCGCGGAGAGCTCCTGCTGACCCTGGCTGTCGGCTACGTCAAGGCCGAGGACGCGCGGATCGAGAAGGATCCGGACCTTGGTGTCCAGGACGGCATCGCGATCGTGTTTCGCAAGTTCGCAGAGCTCCAGACGGTACGCCAGGTCCTGCTCTGGTTCCGCCAGGAGGGCGTTCTTGTTCCTGCCGCCGTGGCGGGCCGCGGCAAGCAAACCATTGAGTGGAAGGCGCCAGTCTATCACACGCTCCATCACATGCTGACCAATCCGATCTACGCCGGCGCCTACGCCTTTGGCCGGCGTGGCAGCCGGGCGACGATCGAGGGCGGACGAAAGCGGGTCGTGCGCGACTGCGTGCGCCTTGATTGGAGGGACTGGGAGGTTTTGATCCGTGACCACCACGAGGCGTACATTTCGTGGGCCGAGTTCGAAAGGAACCAGCACCTGATCGCCGACAATGCCAACGGCAAGAGCTACCTGGGGCGGGGCGCGGTCCGGCGCGGCCAGGCTTTGCTGGCCGGTCTTTTCCGGTGCGCGCGCTGCGGTCGCAAGCTGCGCGTCGCCTACGGCGGCAAGGGCGGCAATACGCAGCGCTATGTCTGCCGCGGGGAGTTCAATATCACGGCGGCAGACAACTGCATCCGCTTTGGCGGCATGCGCATTGACCGCGCGGTTGCCCAGGAGGTTCTCGACCGCCTGCAGCCGCTTGGGATCGAGGCAGCGCTGGCCGCGATGGAAGCGCGCGGCCAGGAGCATTGCGACAAGCGAAAGCAGCTCGAGAACGCGCGAGTGCAGGCCCGATACGAGGCGGAACGGGCCCGCCGGCAATACGATGCGGTCGACCCCGAAAATCGGCTGGTCGCCGGCGAGCTCGAGCGACGCTGGAACGAGAGGCTGACGCGCCTGCGAGACCTCGACCAGGCGCTCGAGAGCCTGGACGTCCAGCAGGCGCCTACGATCTCTGCCGAGGATCGCACGAGACTGATGGCTCTGGGCGAGGATCTCGCCAGGGCGTGGGACAGCCCCGGAGCCTCGGCCGAGACACGCAAGAAGATCATCCGCCTGCTGATCAAAGAGATCATCGTCGATGTCGTGGACGACATGCTGGCCCTGGTCATCCACTGGCAAGGTGGCGACCACACCCGGCTGACGGTGAAGAAGAACAAGGTCGGCCGGACGCGCTGGGCTGTCGCTGGTGACGTCGTGGATCTCGTGCGCGTGCTGGCTCGGCAAATGCCCGACCTGTCGATCGCTGCTGTGCTGAACCGAGCCGGCAAGGTAACGGGAAGAGGCAACAGCTGGACGCGGGCGAAGGTCTGCAGCCTGCGCAACAATAACGATATCGCGCCCTACCGTGAAGGCGAGCGCGCCGCGCGCGGTGAAGCGACGTTGCTTGAAGCAGCCGCCATTCTGGAAGTCAGCCCCTCGACCATCCGCCGCATGATCGCATCCGGCGCCCTGCCGGCGGATCAGCTGTGCAAAGGCGCTCCCTGGATTATCCGCGAATTGGATATCCAGACCGAAGCTGTGCGCCACGAGGCCGATGCCAGACGGTCGCGACGAGGCCCGCCGCCTCGCGATCCGCGTCAAAATGCCCTTCATTTATAATAGGATCGGCAGATGAGCAGTATGGCGCGCCGCCGTCATGGCCTGCGAAGAGCGCATTCTTCCTGTTCAGTGTCAATCGGCGCCGGAAATTGACCCCCGATAAGCGTCGAATATTGACCCCCGTTTGGGGTGAGGAGCCGGACCTGATCCGGTGGAGCTGGTCGGGGTTGCGGAACCGGATCAGGTCCGGCTCCGGAGCGAGCTGGCGGGGTCAGGCGCGGTTCTTGAAGGGTCGTGTCCCTGCTGGTGGTGTAGGAGGCCGCGCGCGGAGCCCCCGGCGTAGCGTAGCGCGCGGCCGCGGTGACGCTGGCGGCCATCGCCGGTCTTCGGAGAAGGTTCGGGTTGCATGACCTGGAACGTAACCGCCCGATAGCTACCGCGGCTGTTTCCCGTTGACGCGCGCGATGATGTTGGGGTCGGAGACGAAGTCCTCGAGGAAGTTGCGCCAGTTTTCGGGGGAACGCCGCGCATCGGCGAGCATGTCGCGCAACTCGTCGACTCCATTATCAGCCGTAAGCGCCGGCTGACCGCCCCCTCGGCTGGCGGCTTGACTATTCGCCGAAGTTCCAGGGCATCAGCTTGGCGATGTCGCGCTGCATGTGCTGGTCGATGATCTTGCGGAGCGTCGCGGCAATATAGGCCTCGGGGTTCACCCCGTTCAGCCGGCAGGTGCCGATCAGCGAGGCGATGCGGGCCCAAGTTTCCGCCCCATCGATGGAGCCGGCAAACAGGGCATTCTTTCTTGTGAGCGGAATCGGACGGATCGCGTTCTCCACTCCGTTCGTGTCCATCTCGAGCCGGCCGTCCTCGAGGAAGCGGGTCATGCCGTCCCAGCGCTTGAGACCATACCTGATGTGCCGTGCCAGCTCGTTGGCCGAGGACAGATCCTGCAGGCAGCCCTCGAGCCAGGGCCGCAGGGCCTCGACGATCGGCTTCGAGACCTTCTGGCGGATGGCCAGGCGCGTGGCCGGGTCGCGGCCGCGGATCTGCTTCTCGATGGCGTAGAGCTGCGCGATGCGCGCGATCATCTCGTCGCAGATCGGCGAGGGTGTGTCCTGGCTGAACTTGACAAAACGCCGCCTCCAATGGGTCCAGCAATAGGCGACGGCCCACGGCTTCGCGGTGCTCTTCGGGTCCGCAAGAACGTCATAGCCCGCATGGCCGTCGACCAGGAGCGTGCCGCCGGCGAACCCCTTCAGGATCTCCTGCGCGACCTTGCCGCCGCGGCTTTGGGAATGGTGAAAGACCACGATGGGAGGGTCGGTGCCGCCCCATCCCCGCTGGTCGCGCAATACCACCCAGAGCCAGTCCTTGCGCACCGCGCCGGTCCCGGGCGCGAGCACCGGCACGACGGTTTCGTCCATCTGCAACCGGTCGCTGCGTCGGAGTTCGGCCATCATCGCGTCGATCACGGGCGCCAGGAGCTGCGCCGCCCGACCCGACCACTCCGCCAGCATGGTGCGGTCGAGATCGATGCCCTGGCGCCTGTAGATGTCGGCCTGGCGGTAGAAGGGAAGATAGTCCCCGAACTTGGCCACCATGCTGTGGGCGACCCCGGGGGGCGACCAGCGCCTCGGTCGGCAGGCCGCGCGGCACCAGCCATTCCGGCGCCGGAGCCTGGGCATGTTGCGCCCCGGCGCAGGCCCGGCAGACGTATTTCGGGCGGACCGTCACCAGCACGCGGACCTTTGCGGGGATGACATCGAGCCGCTCGGTCCTGCTCTCGCCCACCCTCTGCATCTCGCCGCAGCCGCAGGGACAAAGGATGCTGTCAGGCTCGATCACCCGCTCGATGCGCGGCAGATGCGCCGGCAGGTTGCCCTTGTTTCGGTGCGGCGGCGGGGCCGCTGCCTTCCGGGTCCCGAGGGCCTTTTCGGCCGCTTCGCTCGCGGCGGCCAGCATTCCCGCGGCGCCTTCCAGATCCTCGAACGGCAGGTGACGCTGGTCGGGGTCGAGCTTCTCGGACTTCGCGCCGAAGCTGTCGCGCCGCATCTGGGACAGCAGCCGCTCCAGCCGGGCATGGGCTTGCTCGACCTCGGCCAGACGGGCCTCCGCCGCGGTCCGCGCGGCGTGCGCCTCGGCCAGCCGCCGCTCGAGATCCGCCACGCGGGCCGCGCTGGTCCTGCTCGATGCCATGCGGCCAGACTACGCCACACCGCCTTGCCAGGCTTGCCGAAACTGCCGCCCGAGTCATCCTGCCGCGGCTATCCGGCCAATCGGGGCCGCTGTCGTCGCTCGGCCCGGACCGCTCGCCAATCAACGCCTTCGAAGAGCGCGGCGGCCTGCGCCGATGACAGCCGGATCACCCCGCCCGCCGGCTTCGGCCAATAAAAGGCGCCACCTTCCAGCTTCTTATAGATCAGGACGAGGCCCGTCTGGTCCCAGACGAGGCACTTCAACCGGTCGCCGCGTTTCGACCGGAAGAGGTACACTGCGCCGCTGTAGGGATCGTGCCCGAGGACGCTCTGGACGATCAGCGCGAGGCCCGCATGACCTTTCCGGAAGTCGACAGGCCGCGTCGCGAGATAAGCACGGGTGATCCCGCCCGGCAGGATCACGAGGCGCCCCGGAGGGCGGCGATCACCCGGCCGAGGTGTCCGGGGTCGAACTCGGCCGGCACGAGGATCCGGACACCCCCGATCTCCAGCGTCAGGGTGCCACCCGCAGCCAGCTCGCCGCCACCCCGGCCGCCACCCCGACTGCCACCCCGACTGCCGCCGCCCACCACGATCGGCACGAGCCCCAGCGCCTCGTCCCCCGGCATCGGCAACAGCCCCTCGCGCGCCGCCCGCCGCCAGGCATGCAGCTGCGGCGCCGAGACACCATGCATCCGCGCGACATCCGCCACCGACACCCCGTCGCGGAAGGTCTCCACAACCATCGCGGCTTTCACATGCTCCGGCCACCGCCGACGGCCGGTCGGACCCGTCACAACTTCGATACGCCCAGCATACCCTGGCTCACGACCGTTAGAACTTACGTAACTTTGAACATCACTATCCATCGACGCCTCCGCGACTACTGGCGTCATCTCGGACAGCGCTTCGCCTCAGGCAATGAGGGCAATGGGCGGCC
>CAWGJU010000017.1:0-387367 GCA_963822985.1 uncultured Alphaproteobacteria bacterium
TGAATCCGTCCAAGGGCCCCGATTGGGGCCTTTTTTCTTTTTGTTTCAAAGGGCGTTGGCAGGGCCATCCGCCCTTCGGAGACTGGGCGCTTGACGCGGAATGGGTCTCCGAATGGCCTGCGTCTCTCTTCGAGCGCCCCTCGACGGCCACGGGACGGCGCAAAACATCCTCGCATTTCCAATGGGTTGCCGCGTTCATGGGTTCGCCCCGTTCGCGAGATAATCCGGTGACGGAGACCGACACGAAGGCGCAGGGCGGTCAGAAGGACGGCTCCGTGGCGGCCGATCCCCAAGTCCGGCGGAAGCGTCCGAAGCGAGCCAGGACCCTGCCGGAAGTCTCTGATGACAAACAGACTTCGCGCCCATAGCCTGGCGCAATGTCGAACGGGCCCTGGACGGATGAAGAGAACGACCTGATCGTCGCGGATTACTTCGCGATGCTGGCCGACGACATCTCCGCGCGCCGCTACAGCAAGGCCGAGCATCGCCGCGCGCTGCTGCCGCTGCTGAACGACCGGTCCGAGGGGTCCGTCGAGTTCAAGCACCAGAACATCAGCGCGGTGCTGAAGGGGCTCGGCGAGGACTGGATCCCCGGCTACAAGCCCGCGTTCAACTTTCAGATGACCTTGGTGGATGCCGTGGCGCGGTGGCTGGCGCTGAACCCGGCCTGGCTCGGGCGCCAACCGGGGCTGCAACCCGCCGCTGGCCTACGCGAGGCGGCGCAGATCTGGATCGGGCCGCCGCCGACGCTGTCGAACCAGCCGCCGCCGCAGGAGCTGGACCAGATGCTGCACATCGCCCGCAAGTTCGACGTGGCGGGCCGGGACGAGCGCAACCGGGCCCTCGGCCGCGCGGGCGAGGAGCGCGTGCTGGCGCATGAGCGCGCGGCCTTGCGGACGGCAGGACGGGACGATCTGGCGCGCAAGGTGCGCTGGGTGTCGGAGGAGGATGGCGACGGCGCGGGCTACGACATCGCGAGTTTCGCCCCGGACGGGCTCCCGCGGCTGATCGAGGTCAAGACGACGAACGGCTGGGAGCGCACGCCCTTCCACATCACCCGCAACGAACTGGCCGTGGCCGAGGAGCGCCGGTCGGAATGGCGCCTGTTCCGGCTCTGGAATTTCTCACGCGAGCCGAAGGCGTTCGAACTGCACCCGCCGCTGGACGCGCATGTCTCGCTGACCGCGACGACGTTTCAGGCGAGCTTTCACTGAGGCTCAGTCGAACACCCGCTCCGGCTGTTCGTGCCACGGCAGGGCCGCGACATCGGTCAGTTTCAACAGGGTCACGGCGGGCACCTCGCGCTTGTAGACCAAGCGCTTGAGGACCCCCGGCGCGAGATAGGCGAGCCGCAGCTGTCGGCTGACATGGCGTTCGGCAAGCCCCACGGCTTTCGCCAGATCGGTGACCGTGTTGAACTCGCCAGCCTCCATGCGCCGCCGCCAGCCCCACGCCCGGCCGATGGCGCGCAGGATATGCGGATCCTGCGTCCGGTCTTCGCTGGGCAGATAGGTGGCGGGCGGCATGATCTTCGGCCGCCCGTTCTGCTTGCGGACCTTGAGCGGCACGAAGATCTGGATGGACTCGTCGGGTTTCATCATTCCGCCGCCACCTTCTTTCGTGGCGCCATCATGTCGCGCATGACGCCCGAGACGCCGTCGGTCCGGACATCGATGACCAGCCCCTCGGACGTCACGGTGACCCGGCGCACCAGCAACTGCACGATCCGGGTCTGCTCCGCAGGGAACAGCTGGCCCCAGACGTCCTCGAACGTCTGCAGCGCGGAGATCACGTCGGCCTCGGCGAAGGCGTGACCCTCGCGCGCCAAGTGGGCAATGACCTGTGCCGTGATCGACGGGGCGCGCATCACCCGCCGCAACTCGGTCACCACGGCCGCTTCCACGAGGTCGGCAGGAAGGCGGCGCGGGATGCCCTCATCGCTGGGTTCGCGATTCTTGATGACGTCCATCGAGACGTAATACCGGTATCGCCGCGCGCCCTTCTTCGTGCTGCTCGGGGTCATGGCGGCGCCCGTGGCCGTAAAGATCAGCCCCTTGAGCAGCGCAGGCGCCTGCGCGCGGGTGTTGTTGGCGCGCTTTCGCGGGTTCTGCCGCAAGATGGCATGGACCTGATCCCACAGCTGCTCGTCGATGATGGCCTGATGCTCGCCGGGATAGGCCTTGCCCTTGTGGACCGCGTCGCCGCGATAGACGCGGTTCACCAGCACCCTGTAGAGATATCCCTTGTCGACCAAGGTGCCCTGCTTGTTGCGGAGCCCTTTGCGGCGCAGTTCGCGGGCCAGCACGGTCGCTGATCCGACCTCGACGAACCTTTCGAAGATGCCCCGCACGGTGGCAGCCTCGTCCTCGTTCACCACGAGTTTGCGGTCCTTCACATCGTACCCGAGCGGGACATAGCCGCCCATCCACATGCCCTTCATGCGGGAGGCGCGGACCTTGTCGCGGATGCGCTCGGCTGTGACCTCGCGCTCGAACTGGGCGAAGCTGAGCAGGATGTTCAGCGTCAGCCGCCCCATGGACGTGGTCGTGTTGAAGGACTGCGTGACCGACACGAAGGTCACGCCGTTGCGGTCGAAGACCTCGACCAGCTTCGAGAAATCCATCAGCGACCGCGACAGGCGGTCGATCTTGTAGACGACCACCACATCAACGACATGTCCTCTTAGCCTTCTTTCCGTGCTATTCATGGGAGGGAGGAAGCGCCAATGGGACGAACATCGACAGCGGCTCAGCCGATGAAGTCTTTGCAGGAAATGACGTGACCCCTTGTTTCTCGTCCACAAGCTGCTGGAATCCGGACCACAGGAGAGGGACCGGAATGAAGCGGAACAGGTTTACCGAAGAGCAGATCATCGGGGTGCTGCGCGAGCAGGAAGCCGGCGCGTCGGTCGCGGATGTCTGCCGCAAGCACGGAATGTCGTCGGCGACGTTCTACGCCTGGAAGGCGAAGTACGGCGGGATGGACGTGTCGGAGGCGAAGCGGCTGAAGGCGCTCGAGGCCGAGAACGCGAAGCTGAAGCGGCTCTACGCCGACGCGATGCTCGACAATGCCGGGCTGAAGGATCTGCTGGCAAAAAAATGGTGACGCCCGCCGCCGGGCGGGAGGCGGTCGCGCACCTGAGGACGAGCCTCGAGGTGAGCGAGCGGCGGGCGTGCACCCTCCTTGCGGCGGACCGGAGCGTGATCCGCTACCGCGCCAGGCGCCCCGACGACGCTGCCTTGCGCGCCCGGTTGCGCGAGCTGGCGGAGCAGCGCCGGCGGTTCGGCTACCGACGGCTGCATGTTCTGCTCCGCGGCGAGGGCTGGACGATGAACCGCAAGAAGACCCAGCGGCTTTATCGCGAGGAGGGCCTGGCGGTACGCCGGCGTCGGTCGCGGCGCCGGATCGCGGTGGCGCGCACGCCGATCCCGACGCCCGAGGGCCGCAACAGCCGCTGGTCGACGGACTTCGTCCATGACCAGCTGGCCGACGGGCGCCGGTTCCGGGTGCTGACGATCATCGACGACGTGACCAAGGAGTGCCTCGCCGCGGTGCCGGAGAGATCGCTCACCGGCAAGCGCGTGGTGCGCGAGATGAGCGCGCTGATCGAGCGGCGCGGCCGGCCCGGCGTGATCGTCAGCGGTCGCCAGCGAAGTGCGCCACCGGTCCGAGCACCGCTGGCGACGGCACCGAATTCACCTCCTCAGCGGTGCTCGCCTTCACCCAGGCGGCCAAGCTCGACTGGCGCTACATCGCGCCCGGCAAGCCGACCCAGAACGCCTTCGCAGAGAGCTTCCAAGGGCGGATGCGGGACGAATGCCTCAACGAGCATCTGTTCTTCTCGATGAACCACGCCCGCGCCGTCGTTGCGGGCTGGGCTGACGACTTCAATACCGCGCGGCCGCACTCGGCGATCGGCTACATGACGCCCGCCGCCTATGCCGCGACCCTGAAGCCGCAACGGGCATCGGCGCTACGCCATATTGAAAGCTCCGCACCGATGCCCGTTGCTACCGTCGCGATCACGCGCAATTCTCAACTCACGATTCCAGTGGCCCCTGGATGAAGCAAGGGGGTCACGTCAAGCTCCAGACGGTACGCCATGTACCGCACCCGGTTCCCTGGACAATAGTTTGCACTACGCGGCCGCCTTGAGGTTGGCCGCCATCCAGCGCTCTCTCGCGGCCGTGGGGCTGACGAGGCCGTTCTTCTCGACCAGCCACTCAGTATTGTAGCGGGCGACGAACGCGCGAACGGCGTCGCGGACCTCCTTGATCGTCTGAAAGATCCGTCCGTACACGACCTGCTCCTTGAAGGTGCGGAAGAGGCGCTCGATGACGCCGTTCGTCTCGGGCTGGGCGACGAAGGCGTAGCTCGGCGTCATGCCCCAGGCCTTCACCTGGCGCTGGAAGTCCTCGGACATGAAGGCGCTGCCGTGGTCGTGCCGCAGGGCGAGACCTCGGGCGGCGTCGCGGCCGAGGTGCCCGAACTGCTCGGACACCGCCATGCTCATCGCCTGCAGGGCCTCGTGCCGGGTGCCGTGCTTCGTCACATGCCAACCGACGAGCTCGGCGTTCCAGTGCTCGGCGACGCCGAAGAGCCAGACCTTGCCGTCGCGGGCGGTGGTGATCTGCGTCGCGTCGATCGCCCACATCACGTTCGGCGCCTCGGTGACGATCCTGCGATCGTGCGTCTGCTCCGGGCGCGGGCGTGCCCGATGCGGCGAGAGGAGCGCGTTCTCCCGCATGAGGCGAAGCACGCGCTTTCGCGCGACGCGCAGGCCGTCGAGCACACGCAAGCGCGCCCACACCTTGCGATGCCCTTCGCCCGACCAGGGCGAGCGCACGAGGTCGGCCCGGATCGCGGCGAGGAGATCGGCGTCGGAGATCGCGGGCTTCGGTCCGCGCCGGCCGGGCGTCCGCTGCGGCCGCTCCTCGGCGACGGCGGCCCTCGCGGCGTAGAACGACGAGCGCGCCACGCCCCAGACGCGGCAGACGCGCGCGACGCCGTAGCGGCGGCCGGTCGTGGGAGAGATCGCCCCGGCCGTCACCGCGACCTCCTCCGGGCCAAAGGGCCGCTCGGGCGCTCCATCCTCGCGCGCAGGAGCTCGTTCTCCATGGTGAGCTCGCCGATGCGCTGCATGGCCGCGGCGAGATCGGCGTCGGCGGTGTCGCTCTCGCGCTCCTTCAGCGCCCCGTCGAGCGCCGCCTCGGCCTTGTCGCGCCAGCGCTCGAGCTTGTGGACCGGCACCCCGAGCGCGCGCGAGAGCAGCTCGACCAACTCGCCCCGGAGCATCCGCATCACCACCGCCCGCTTGCGCGCCAAGCTCCAGCGCTGCCCGTGGCCGAGCGGCCCGACCTCCAGCCGACCGCCCTCGCTTGCTGCCTCGCCCGTGGACAGCGTGGACGGGCTGCACCCGCCCACCCTGCCCACAGGCGCATCAACAGCAGACGCTCCTTCGCGCGAGTTCATACTGGTGTCCCTCGTCTCGCTCATCTCGATTTCTCCTCGGACAAAATGGTGTCCAAGGAAATCGGGGCCAGCTCACAGACGGTACGCCAGGTCCTGCTCTGGTTCCGCCAGGAGGGCGTTCTTGTTCCTGCCGCCGTGGCGGGCCGCGGCAAGCAAACCATTGAGTGGAAGGCGCCAGTCTATCACACGCTCCATCACATGCTGACCAATCCGATCTACGCCGGCGCCTACGCCTTTGGCCGGCGTGGCAGCCGGGCGACGATCGAGGGCGGACGAAAGCGGGTCGTGCGCGACTGCGTGCGCCTTGATTGGAGGGACTGGGAGGTTTTGATCCGTGACCACCACGAGGCGTACATTTCGTGGGCCGAGTTCGAAAGGAACCAGCACCTGATCGCCGACAATGCCAACGGCAAGAGCTACCTGGGGCGGGGCGCGGTCCGGCGCGGCCAGGCTTTGCTGGCCGGTCTTTTCCGGTGCGCGCGCTGCGGTCGCAAGCTGCGCGTCGCCTACGGCGGCAAGGGCGGCAATACGCAGCGCTATGTCTGCCGCGGGGAGTTCAATATCACGGCGGCAGACAACTGCATCCGCTTTGGCGGCATGCGCATTGACCGCGCGGTTGCCCAGGAGGTTCTCGACCGCCTGCAGCCGCTTGGGATCGAGGCAGCGCTGGCCGCGATGGAAGCGCGCGGCCAGGAGCATTGCGACAAGCGAAAGCAGCTCGAGAACGCGCGAGTGCAGGCCCGATACGAGGCGGAACGGGCCCGCCGGCAATACGATGCGGTCGACCCCGAAAATCGGCTGGTCGCCGGCGAGCTCGAGCGACGCTGGAACGAGAGGCTGACGCGCCTGCGAGACCTCGACCAGGCGCTCGAGAGCCTGGACGTCCAGCAGGCGCCTACGATCTCTGCCGAGGATCGCACGAGACTGATGGCTCTGGGCGAGGATCTCGCCAGGGCGTGGGACAGCCCCGGAGCCTCGGCCGAGACACGCAAGAAGATCATCCGCCTGCTGATCAAAGAGATCATCGTCGATGTCGTGGACGACATGCTGGCCCTGGTCATCCACTGGCAAGGTGGCGACCACACCCGGCTGACGGTGAAGAAGAACAAGGTCGGCCGGACGCGCTGGGCTGTCGCTGGTGACGTCGTGGATCTCGTGCGCGTGCTGGCTCGGCAAATGCCCGACCTGTCGATCGCTGCTGTGCTGAACCGAGCCGGCAAGGTAACGGGAAGAGGCAACAGCTGGACGCGGGCGAAGGTCTGCAGCCTGCGCAACAATAACGATATCGCGCCCTACCGTGAAGGCGAGCGCGCCGCGCGCGGTGAAGCGACGTTGCTTGAAGCAGCCGCCATTCTGGAAGTCAGCCCCTCGACCATCCGCCGCATGATCGCATCCGGCGCCCTGCCGGCGGATCAGCTGTGCAAAGGCGCTCCCTGGATTATCCGCGAATTGGATATCCAGACCGAAGCTGTGCGCCACGAGGCCGATGCCAGACGGTCGCGACGAGGCCCGCCGCCTCGCGATCCGCGTCAAAATGCCCTTCATTTATAATAGGATCGGCAGATGAGCAGTATGGCGCGCCGCCGGACACCCGAGGCCGCCCTCGCCGTCATGGCGCGTATGGCGACGCGCTTCTCCGATGCCGACATCGCGGCGACCCTGAACCGCATGGGCGTGCGCACAGGCCAGGGCAAGACCTGGACAGCGCACCGCGCTGGCTCCATCCGCAAGGTCCATGGCATGCACGCCTTCCGCTCCGCCGATAAGGATGGCGTCACCAGCCATGTGATCCGCCGCCTGATCCAGGACCACGTCCTGCCGGCCGAACAGGTCGTCGCGGGCGCGCCATGGCAGATACAAGCCAACGACCTCGAGACGGAGCCCGTCGTCGCCGCCCTCGCGCGCAAAGCCCGCCCGCGTCACGCGCCTGCGCAAGGGCAACTTTCAATGTTTCCAGGCAGTTGAATAAGAGGGGCATAATGACTCGACGTCGACCAGCGGGCGGATTTTATTCTCGACGGCATTGTAGTCGATCTCGACCCGGCCGTCGGTCAGGAAGATCTCCAGCCCGGCCCAGTTCCGGGCGATGTAGCCGAGCTTTTCGCCCAAGCGGGATTTCGCGGAGGCGCGCGCCTGCTTCAGCCAGAGCTGTCAACGGCGGAGCAAAAGCAGGCCAATGGGCGGCGCAAAAGTCCGCCATCTCGGGATCGGGAACTGTTGCTGGGAGATGGCGCGCGCCTTGGCACGCGCGCTCTGGCAAGCAGCGAGGCCGAGGCCGAGCGCGGCGTGGGTCTTTCCCGTGCCGCTCGGGCCGAGGGCGATGACGTTCTCGCGGCGCTCGATCCACTCGCAGCGCGCGAGCTCAGCTCCCAGCCCACCAGCGGCGCCGCCTGGTCCAGGGCTCCGATCTTCTGCTCCAGCAGCGGCAGGTAGTGGATCGGATCGAAGACCATGTCCTCGCGGCCGTAGCATCGGGCATGGCGGGCGTTCGCCGCCGGGCTCGAACCGGTGGCGCCTACGGCGGCTCACCCTCGCCGCCGCAGCCAATGATGACCCGGTCGACATAGGCCCTGATCCAGACGTCGCGGTGGCCATAGGCGACGGGCACCGAGTAGTCATTGGTCCTATAGCGCACCAGCGCCTGCGAGCTCACCCGGCCCGTCGCCTGATCGCAGGCCTCGAACGGCGCTGCCGGCAACGGCGCCATCGCCTCGAGATCGCGCTCGAGCCGCTCGCCGATTGTCTCGCTGTGGCCGCGCAGGATCTCCGCCTGCCGCTTGCGGCACTGCTCCTCCAACCAGGCGTTGAAGTCGTCCCAGGTCGCAAAGCGCGGCAGCGGCACCATGAAGTTCCGCCGCGACCAGCCGACGATCCCTTCGACGCTGCCCTTGTCGTTCCCCTTGCCCGGCCGGCCGTAGCGGTCCTCAATCACGTAGTGCGACAGCAACCCGCTGAACAGCGTCGCCCGCTTGCGCGTCCCGTCAGGTAGGATGCGCGCCACCAGGCAGCGGTCGTTATCGTAGAGCACCGACAGCGGCACCCGCCCGAAGAAGGCGAAGGCATGGACATGGCCATCGGCCCATGCCTCGGCGGTCGCCGCCGGGTAGGCCCGCACGTAACAGGCATCGCTGTGCGGCAGGTCTCGCGCTCCGCGCCGGGCATCGTGAAGCTCTTCCTGCTCGACCAGTACGACGACGCCGAGCTCGACCGAAAGAAGGTCGCGGCGATGCACGCGCTCTTCATCACGACGCCGGCGCCTTCCGAGCCGTTCGATGCCGCCGAGAGCGAGAGCGCCGCCGGCGACCGCACGCTGGACCTCGAGCCCGGCCAGGTCGTCATGCTCGAGCCCGGCGAGGAGATCCAGACCTCGGCGCCGGCCGACTCGGGCGGCACCTACGAGCCCTTCCAGTACCGGACGCTGCTGCAGGTCTCGGCGGCGCTCGGCATTCCGTACGCCTATCTCTCGAACGACATGCTGAAGGCGAACTACTCGAACTCGCGGCTGGCGCTGCTCGAGTTCCGCCGTCGGGTCGAAGCCTACCAGCACGCCGTGATGGTCTGGCAGCTCTGCCGGCGCGTCTGGCAGCGCTGGCTCGATGTCGCTGCGGTCTCCGGCGCGCTCGATCTGCCGGGCTACGATCGGCAGCGCCGTGCCTTCGCCGCCTGCGCCTGGCTGCCCCCGAAATGGGACTGGGTCGATCCGCTGAAGGATGCCCGGGCCGAGATCGAGCAGATCGAGGCTGGGCTGAAGAGCCGGACGCAGGCGCTGGCCGAGCGCGGCTACGACGCCGAGCAGGTCGATGCCGAGATCGCCGCGGACCGGGCTCGCGAGGATCGGCTGGGGCTGGACTTCGGCACGGCCGCACCGGTTGCGGTGCCGCCTGCCGGCGACGGCGACGGCGACGGCGAGCAGACCGCGCCTGCGGGCGAACCGCCCAGCACCAACCTCTGAGGCTCTAATGAATGCTGCACTGCTCGCCCGGCTCTCCGGCCGGCCGATGGCTTGCGCCGCGGGCGCTGGATGGGCTGTCGACCTCGCCAGCAGTCTCGATCCGCCGCCCGGGCGCGCAGCCCGGCACTTCACCACCCGACCGATGCAGGGAACCAACATGACCGAGCAGACTACCACCGCTAGCACCGAGCAGCCCGCCGTCACCGATCCGCCCGCGAGCGCATTGCGGGCAACGCCGCGCAAATCGCCTCCGGCGCAGCCCGCGCCGGCCGCGGCCCCGGCCGTTGCTCCGGCTGTGCAGCCTGATCCGGCGGCGCAGGCGGCCCGGCTTGGCGTCACCGTGGACGCTGTCGACGCCATGAAGCGCGGCGTCGCTCCCGAGGGTAAGCGGTGCGCAGCCCCCGTCTTCTGCGGGACCGGCTGAGCTGCGATCCATGGCCGTCATGTTCAGACGGGAGGATCGCCTTGGGAGTCCAAAGGGAGCGCCGGATGGAGTCCGGCTGCCGGATGGAGGTTCTGGCGGGGCCGACGGGCCGGCGGCGTTGACCTCGGCATCGGCCTCGTCCGTCCAGTCGAGCCAGAGCCGCTGGACCTCCGCTTTCAGGCCGGCGTCCTGGATCAACGAGGACGGCTTGATGCCGGCGCCGACGACATCGCCGGCCCAGCTCTCGATCGCGTTCGCGGCATAGCCGTTGTTGCGCGCCAGCCAGCGGGCCCGCGCGGTGATGTCGGCGCCGGCCGCAGCGACGAGCGTGTTGAGGTGCGCCCGGCTTGGCGTGAAGTGCCGGAGCCGGCGGCCGGCCCGTCTCCTCCCGAGATTTCCCGAGGACGGCCAGGCTGGTCTATGAGGGCCTGATCGGTATTCCGCCATGCTCGGCCGAGGAGTTGTTAGATCCCGGTTCTTCTCGGATGCCGTCAGGAAGATGCAAAGGTCCCCAGCCTTGCCAACAAGCAAGCCCAAGCATTTCAATGACTTACTAAGCTGAGGACCGAATTGGCCAAGTCACAAGGTTCGGAGAATATCGGCCCTGAGAACGCCGTTTCGGGCACCTGAGCCGCCGAGGCGGTCCCAGGCCTTCGGGTATAACCTTTGGGAACAACGTGAATTTTCCGCCGTCAGCGGCCGCGAAGAAACTGTTCGGGAAGGCGTGTGGCGCCGGTTGAGGGATTCGAACCCCCGGCCTTCGGTTTACAAAACCGCTGCTCTACCAGCTGAGCTAAACCGGCGCGGTCGGACTTGTAAGATCGGCGGGCCGGCGGTGCAAGGTGGCGCTGGCGGAGCTATGGCTGAATCTGGGTGACGCGACCTGATCAGGCGGCGCGGGTTGCGGCATTGCTGAGAGCGATGCCGTCGTTGAACTTGATGCCATTGACGATCCTTGGCAACTGGTTGGCGCCGTTCAGCCGCAGCCATTTCTTCGAGGCCGCGCGGACGAGGGCGCAGGCGATCCAGCTTTTTAAGGCCGGTGTCGCCGGTGATGAGCAGGTTCTCGGCTCGCCCGATCCAACCGCCGTCGGCGAGGTGGGCGAAGACGGCGCGGTCGATGCCGCGGGGCGTGCGCAGGTCGGCGTCCTCGACGCAGGCGGCGTGGCGGAGAGCCGCGAACTTCAGCCGGGTGGCGAGACGGCGGCTGTCGCGTTCGGCGGCCTCGCGGTCGACGAGCAGGCCGAGGCGCTCCTCGAAGGTCATGGCCTCGCAGGCCGCGATGCGGCGCTGCTCGTCGAGCGCCCTGGCCATGCCGGTCAGGCCGAGGGCGAGCAGGCGGTCGCTGGTGGGGTGGGCGAGCACGGGATCCATCTCCTTCTTCAGTGATAGTAGCGCTGGCCGCGGATGTTGGCGTGGCGCAGGGGTTGGCGCAGGGGTTCGGTGTCGGGGGCGGGCTCGAGGAAGGCCTGTCGAGGCCGGTCCTGAGGCCGGTCCTGAGGATCGAGCGGATCGAGCTGACCGAGCGCGCGCCGATCTGCAGGCCGCGCCGACAGGCGGCGTCGAGACGGGCGGCACCGTGGCCCTTCTCCAGGGCCAGCACGCCGAGACAGGTGCGGAAGCCCTGCTCGGGGTGGGCCCGCGGCCATGGCGGCCTGGCAGAACGCCGCGACCGAGGGGCCGACCCTCTCGGCGGAGGCCAGAATGCGCGCCGGGGTCCATTCGGCGTAGCGGCGATGCGCGGCTCGGGCATGTGGGCGGGATCGGTGACATGGCCGCCGCGACGGCCAACGCCGCGCGCGTGGCTGGCGCCGCGCCGGCCGCGGTGGAAGATCTCCACGGTGCGCTCGGTGGCGCGGGCGTCCACCGTCTCGCGGATGAGGCCGAACGGCACGGAGTAGAAGAAGCCCTTGATCTCGACATGGTAGTCGGGCGCGACGTGGGGACGGCTCCAGCGGGCGAAGACGTAGGCCTCGTCTGGCAGCGGCGACAGGGCCGGCCGGTCGAGGGTGGCGAAGAGGTCGGCGTGGCTGGCGCCATAGTCGCGCATGACGCGCGCGTTGATCTCGTCGAGCAGCGGCCGGATCGCGGCGTTGATAGAGGTGGCTCGGGAAATCTGAACAGGGGCTATGAGTGGTGAAGCCGCTCGAGATCGGCAAGAAGATTGCCGAGAACCGAGGAGGCATGACGAGACGACCGCGCCGGAACCACAGCCCGGCCTTCAAGGCGAAGGTGGCGATAGCGGCCCTCAAGGGCGAGAAGACGCTGGCCGAGCTGGCCCAGCAGATCGATGTGCATCCGAACCAGATCACGCAATGGCGCGGCCAGCTCCTGGAGGGCGCGACGGCGGTGTTCGGCGAGGGCGCCAAGGCCGACCCCGCTCCGGCGGTCGACGTCGAGGTCCTGCACGCGAAGATCGGCGAGCTGACGCTGGCCAATGATTTTTTAGCGGGCGCGCTCGACAAGGCCGGACTGCTGGCGAGCGCAAGGAAATGATCGACAGGTCCCATGAACTGCCGCTGACCGGCCAGGGATTGGGCAGGCGAAGGCGCTCGGGATCAGCCGGGGCGGCGTTTACTACCTGGCGCGGCCGCCCTCGGCCGCCGACCTGGTGCTGATGCGCCGGATCGATGAGCTGCACCTCGAGCATCCGTTCGCGGGCAGCCGGATGCTGCGGGACATGCTGAAGGCGGAAGGCCGCCATGTCGGCAGCCGGCACGTTGCGACGCTGATGAAGAGTCGAGGCGATCTACCGACGGCCGAACACCTCGAAGCCGGCGCCCGGGCACAAGATCTATCCATACCTGCTGCGCAACCTGGCGGTGACGCGGCCCAACCAGGTCTGGGCGAGCGACATCACCTACGTGCCGATGGCGCGGGGGTTCGTCTACCTCGTCGCCATCGTCGACTGGTTCAGCCGCAAGGTCCTGGCCTGGCGGCTCTCGATCACGCTGTCGGCGGACTTCTGCGTCGAGGCCCTGGAGGAGGCGCTCGCCCGGCACGGCAATCCCGAGGTCTTCAACACGGACCAGGGCAGTCAATTCACCTCGACCGACTTCACCAAGGTACTGAAGGACGCCGAAATCGCGATCAGTGTCTTCGTCGAGCGGCTCTGGCGGACGGTCAAATACGAGGAAGTCTATCTGCGTGCTTACGCCGGTGTCACGCAAGCCAGAGCTTCGATCGGCCGGTATCTGAGCTTCAACAACGGCAAGAGGCCGCATTCGTCGCTTGGCGGGCAAACTCCCGATCAGGCATACACCAACCTGCCGACGCCAATCCCGGCGGCGGCCTGAAATGGGCGGCGAAGCCACTCAAAAACGCCCGGGAAGGTGTTCAGACGAACCGAGCCACCTCTGATCTCCTCGATCGAGAAGAAGCGGCGGTTGCGGAGCCGCGCGATGATCCAGCGCTGGGCGACCAGCACCGCCGCCTCGACCTTGGCCTTGTCTCTCGGCTTGCGCGACCGGTTGCGCGACCGGGCGGGCAGCACGGCGACGCCGTAATGCTCGGCCATGGCGGCCATGGTGCGGTTGAGCCCCGGCTCGTAGCGGTCCGGGGCGAGGATGACGGCGCGGGGATTGTCGGGCACGACCAGGCGCGGCACGCCACCGAGGAAGGGTTGACCTGTGCGCCGATCCAGTCCTCCAGCGTCTCCGCGGGCCGCGCCTCGGCGAAGGTGTAGCTCGACGCGCCCATGGCCGCGACGAACAGCCTGGCCTCGCGGACCTCTCCGGTCAGCCGGTCGACGCAGGGGATGCCGTCGCCGGAGAAGTCGATGAACACCTTGTCGCCGCCGACATGGGTCTGGCGCCCCGCTCCGGAGGCGCACCTTCGGTGCGACGTCGGCCGGGCCCGGCCCTTCCAGGCGTCGTAGCGCTCGCAGAACCAGGCGTAGCTGTAGCCGTCGGGGTGGGCGGCGCGGTACTCTTCCCAGACCGGCGCCCGCGTCACGCCCTTGCGGCGCAGCTCGCGGTCGATGGCGGCCGGCGGGTGCGCCGGCGATGTGAACAGGTCGAAGGAGGATAAGGGACATCGGTCGAAGAGACGGGGTCGAAGAGACGGGATCGCAGAAACCTGTACCGCGCCGCGCGCCACAGAGCGCGCAAACCCGATAGGGACGCGACCCGCACATCTCCATAAAGGCCCGCGGCAATCGACGGCCGCATCATGAGGCCGGACACACGACCGCACCTGACCGCATGTCCTCATGCCGCCGAAAACTGCTTGCATTCAAGGGGGGCATCCACACACGGGGCGGTTCACTCACGGGACCATCGTCTCGCCGGGGCGCGAGCGGTTCAGCGTGCGCGCCAGCAGGATGACGGGGGCGAGCCCGACGGCGACGATGGCCAGCGCCGCCGGACCGGATTGGGCCAGCTTCTCGAGAGACGCGGCGTTGAAGAGCGAGGTGGCGAGGGTCTCGAAGTTGAACGGCCGCAGGATCAGCGTCGCCGGCAGCTCCTTGGCGGAGTCGACGAATATCAGCAGCGCCGCCGTCAGCATCGAGCCGCGGATCATCGGCACGTGGATGCGCGCCAGCACGCGCCTGCGGCTGGATCCCAGCGTGCGGGCGGCCAGCTCCATCGACGGCGTCACGCGGCCGAGCGCGCCATCGACCGCGCCGTGAGCGATGGCGACGAAGCGCACGACATAGGCGAAGACGATGGCGGCGGCCGAGCCGGTCACGAGCAGGCCGATGTCGATGCCCGTCCGCGCCTCGATGGCGTCGGCCAGCCAATGGTCGAAGGCGGCGAGCGGGATCAGCACGCCGACCGCCAGCACCGCGCCCGGCACGGCATAGCCGAGCGCCGTCGCCTGGGCGATCAGCCGCGGCAGCCGGCTGACCGAAGCGCGCGCGCCATAGACCATGAAGAGCCCGACGAGGCAGGCCGTCACCGCCGCGGCACCGGCGAGCGCGGCGGTGTGGAGCGCGGCGCGCCAGAAGGCCGGGTCGCTCCACTGGCCGAGATGGTTGGTGGCGTGCCAGCTGATGATGCCGGCCGGCAGCAGGAAACCGAAGAGCACGGGCAGAAAGCAGAGCACGCTCGGCACCCAGCGGCGCAGCGTCCTGGATTCGGCCCGGCGGATGGGTCGATAGCGGCGCGACATGTGATGGAAGCGCTTGCCGCGGCGCCCGACCCTTTCAAGCGCGAGCAGCGCCATCACGAAGGCCAGCATGACGAGCGCGATCTGCGCGGCACCGCCGGCATTGTAGGTCTCGAGCCAGATCGAGAAGATGCCGCGCGTCAATGTCGGCACGGCGAAATAGTCCACGGCGCCGAAGTCGGCGATCGTCTCCATGCAGACGATCGCGGTTCCCGCCACGACGGCGGGCCGGGCGAGCGGCAGGCCGACGCGCCAGAAGACGCCCCATGGGCCGCAGCCGAGCGCGCGGCCGACCTCGAGCGCGCAGACCGATTGCTCGCGGAACGCGGCGCGCGCCAGCAGGTAGACGTATGGGTAAAGCGCCATCGTCAGAACAAAGGCCGCGGCGCCGATCGAGCGGATCTCGGGAAACCAGTAGTCGCGCGCATCGCGCCAGCCGAAGAGCGCACGCAGGGCGGTCTGCACGGGGCCGGCATATTCCAGCATGTCGACGAGCGCGTAGGCGCCGATATAGGCCGGCACCGCCAGCGGCGCGAGCAGCGCCCA
Organism: uncultured Alphaproteobacteria bacterium; assembly: GCA_963822985.1. Classification (GTDB taxonomy): domain Bacteria; phylum Pseudomonadota; class Alphaproteobacteria; order Rhodobacterales; family Rhodobacteraceae; genus Thermohalobaculum. The sequence goes on from CAWGJU010000017.1 coordinate 15,504, forward strand.
TTCGAGCCAGCGCCGCCCGGGAAACTCGGTCATGCTGACGAGCCAGGCGGCGCCCGTGCCGATCGCGGCGGCGCCAGTCCCGACCATCAGCATCAGCGCGACCGTGTTGCCAAGATAGATCGGCAGCGCGTGTCGCAGCAGATGCGGCCAGACGTTCTCGGTCGGGAAAAGCGCCAGCCACGCCACGGCCGCGACCGGCATCAGCAGCAGCGCCGCCAGCGCCAGCGCGCCCATCGTCCAGAAGTCGACCCGGAGCACGGGTCGGAAGCCTGTCGTCTCGCTCATGGGGCGCCAGTTAACCGAAACGGTCAGGATTGTCGCCTGCGGCGTCGGGCCGCGCGCGACTATCTGATGTATTGCGGGCGCAGCCGGAAGCGGGCGCGTTCGGTGGGCGCGAGGTGCCGGTTGAGCGAGGCGTTCACGCGGCCGAACACCAGGATGATGCCGACCGTTCCGAGAATGAAGTAGGCGCCCACGATCGGATAGGCGACGAAGGGGTTGAAGGTCTTCTCGGCGAAATAGTTGGCGTAGTAGAGCGCGTCGCCCCGCTGCTGCCAGGCCGGGAAGCTCGAGAAGAAGACCAGCGTGGTGGCGTGGAAGAGGAAGATCGCCTCGTTGGTGTAGCTCGGCCACGCCAGCCGTAGCATGGTCGGCCAGACGATGCGCCGAAAGCGCCGCCAGCCCGAGAGCCCGATGGAGGCCGCCGCCTCGATGTCGCCCTTGGGCACGGCCTGGAGCGCGCCGTAGAAGATCTGCGCTGAATAGGCCGACGTGTTGAGGAACAGCACGAACAGCGCCCCGGCCCAGGCGCGCGTCAGCCATCGCGTGCTCGCGTCGATGCTGAACAAGCCGAGCTCGATCTCGACGCCGACCCGCGGCAGCAGCACAAAGCATTCGTAGACAAAGAAGAACTGGATGAAAAGCGGCGTGCCCCGGAAGAGGTAGATGAACCCCGACGTCGGCACCCATACCCACGGATTCCGGCTGGCCTTGCCGAGCGCCAGCACGGTCGCGAAGCAGAAGCCGAGGATGATCGAGAGCGTCGCGAAATAGACGTTCCAGATCATGCCCGAGCCGATCAGCACCATCTGCTCGCAGAGCGTGATGTCGGCGCGCGGCAGCAGCCGCTCGCCGATGCCGATGGCGCGCAGCGCATAGCCGGCGAAGGTCTCGGCGCAGCTCATACGCTGCCGGCCGCCCTGGCATGGCCGCGCCCGACGCGCGCCATCAGCCGGCCGAAGCCGATCTCGCTGACCCAGGTGAGCCCGAGATAGAAGACGAGCAGCGCGCCAAAGTACCAGACGCGCCAATCGGGGTGCGGGTACTCGAAGGCTTGCGTCTTCATGCCACCGAGCTCGCGCGCCCAGTAGACGATGTCCTCGACCCCCAGCAGGAACAGCAGCGGCGTCGCCTTGATCAGGATCATCCACAGGTTCGACAGGCCGGGCAGCGCGTAGACCCACATCTGGGGGACGTGGATCCGGCGCAGGATCTGGAGGGGGGACATGCCGATCGCCGCGCCGGCCTCGAGCTGGCCCTTCGGCACGGCGCGCATGGCGCCGTCGATGACGTTGGCGGCAAAGGCGCCGAAGACGATGGAATAGGCGATCAGCGCCAACGCGAAGCCATAGCCGTCGTGCACCCAGTACGGCGCCGTGCTGACCGGCATCTTGGCGGCGGCGCAGACGACAAAGTCGTTGCCGCGCCAGACCGGCCCGTCCGAGGCGGGGCACAGGAACTGGCTGCGCACCCATTCGATGCCCTGGTCGAGCGCGATCGGCACGAAGAGAAAGAAGACGATGTCCGGAATGCCGCGGACCATCGTCGTATAGGCCCAGCCGATCGCATGCACCGGCATGATGCGCGATTGGCGGGCGAAGGCGCCGAGCAGGCCCAGCGCCATGATCAGCGGCACGGCCAGCACGAGCAGCGCGACGACCGTGCCAAAGCTCTGATAAAAGGCGAAATGCTTGCCGGTCGTCAGATAGCAGGCGAGCCAGGCGGGACCGTCGAGGGTCGCCGGATCGGTACAGAACTCGAACATCGCCCCTCCCCCGCCCGAGAGCGGGCCTCGGGCCGGACCTCAGGCCGGGCGGCGCGGCCCGGCCCAAAGCCCGGGCCCGTTGGTCACCAGGTCGGGGTTTCCTCGCCGAACCACTTCGTCAGCATCTCGTTCAGCGTGCCGTCCTCTTTCATCGCGGTGATAGCCTCGTCGAAGGTGGCCTTCAGCTCCGGGTCGCTCTCGCGCACCCCCATGCCGATCCCGCCGCCGAGCGCGACGTCCTCGCCGACGAACTCGAACTGACCGCCCGACTGCTCGACGATGGGCGCCAGATAGTCCTTGTCGGCGAAGACGGCGTCGGCCTCGCCGTTGCGAACCGCGGCGATCGTCTCGTCAGGGCTGGCGAACTCGACCAGCGTCGCGCCCGACTCGGCGACGTGGCCGGCCTGGATGGTGTTGACCTGCGCGGCGATGACGCCGCCCTCGAGATCCGGGTCGCTGCCAGCCAGCCCCATGTAGGCGGATGCCGCCGGCGGGAAATAGGCCTGGGTGAAATCGATCACCTCGTCGCGCTCGTCGGTGATCGACATGCCGGCGATGATCGTGTCGTAGTTGCCGCTGACGAGGTTCGGGATGATGCTGTCCCACTCGTTCGTCACCCAGGTGCAGTCGAGCTTGGCCCGGCCGCAGAGCTCGTCGCCGAGCTGGCGCTCGAAGCCATCGACCTCGCCCTTGTCGTTGATGAAGTTGTACGGCGGATAGGCGCCCTCGGTGCCCATGCGAACCGTCTTTGTCTGCCCAAACGCCGTGCCGGCCGTCAGTCCCAGCGCCAGCGCGCCGATCAGGATACCTTGCATTCTATGTTCTCCTTCCTTGCCTTTCCGTCTCAGAGCGCGCTGGCCAGAAAGGCGCGGCAGCGCTCGGATCGCGTGGCCCCGAAGACCTCGGCGGGGGTGCCCTCCTCCTCCACCCGGCCGCGATGGAGGAAGATCGTCCGCGTCGACACCTCCCGCGCAAAGCCCATCTCGTGTGTGACGACCACCATGGTGCGGCCCTCCTCGGCCAGGTCCCGCATCACGCGCAGCACCTCGCCGACCAGCTCGGGGTCGAGCGACGAGGTCGGCTCGTCGAACAGCAGAACCTTGGGCCGCATGGCCAGCGCGCGCGCGATGGCCACCCGCTGCTGCTGCCCGCCAGAGAGCTGGGCCGGATAGGCGGCGTGCTTCTCGGCGATGCCGACCTTGGCGAGCACCTCCATCGCCTCCTCGCGCACCTCGTCCTTGGGGCGGTGCAGGACGTGGACCGGCCCCTCCATGACGTTCTGCAGCACAGTCATGTGCGACCAGAGATTGAAGCTCTGGAAGACGAAGCCCAGCTGCGTCCGGATGCGGTTGATCTGCTTCTGATCGACGCGGGCCAACCCGCCGTGCCGATCGGCGGTGACGCGCACCTCCTCGCCACCGACGACGATCCGCCCGCGGTCGGGCGTCTCGAGAAAGTTGATGCAGCGCAGGAAGGTCGACTTTCCCGAGCCCGACGAGCCGATGATCGAGATCACGTCGCCCGTCTCGGCGCTGAGCGAAATGCCCTTCAGCACATCGAGCTCGCCAAAGCTCTTGTGGATGTCCTCGGCGATCAGCGCCGCGTGTCCGTTGGAGGCCCGTCCGTCCATGACCGCCGAGAAGATCGCGGAACTTGCTGCATTGCAAGGGGCTCGGCGCCGCGGTGGCAGGCCGGGTCGCGCCGCGGTGGCGCCTCGGCGGACGCGCTCCCGCCAACCCACAGCGGTCCATGCCATGCGGGCGGACCCGCCACGCAAAGACCAGCGGACCGGCGCGCGCGGCCGGCCCGGCGTCCCCCGGCGTCCACGATTCCTTAACGCCTCCGGTGCAGCTTGCCCGACGCTGGGCGCCGGCCCGGCCGACGGGAGCCAACCAGTCATGCTCTCACGCGGGTTCTACGACGGATTGATGTTCTGGCCGACCGTGGCATGGCCGCTGATCTTCTCGTCGGCGCTCTACTGCTTTGTGCGCCTCTGCCAGATGAGCCGGCAGCGCTACGGCATCTCGCCGCTCGACCGGGGCCAGCCCAAGGCGGTGGCCTTCGTCTACCTCTTCCTGCCGGCGGCGATGTTCTTCGAGGTGGTGATCCATTCGTACCTGCTCTGGACGATCGGCTGGACCTATCTGATCATGCCGGTGCCGATCTACATCGCCGGCTGGATCCTCCTGCCGTCGCTGCTCGAGGATTTCGGCCCGGCACAGCTGTTGCTGCCCCTCGCCTATCTCGGCTTCGCCGCCGCGTTCCTGGTGCTGCTCGGCTTTATCGACATCGACCTGCTGCGGTCATTGAACCGACAGCTCTACTCTGTCCTGACGGGGGTCTCCGTCGCGATCTGATCCGCCCGAGCCGCAGGGTGGCCCCTCGGCCGCCGCCACCCCGCTGGGACGGCTGCGGCTTCCGCTCTCCGAGGGCGAGCAGTATGGAGGCGCAACTGCGGAACGGCTACGTCCCACGAAACAGCACGCGATTTCGCGGAGGTGATATGCGGCGTCCACTCATCGGGCTCGCCATCGGCAGCGCCCTCGCGCTCGGCGGCTGCGCCGGCCAGACGCCGGCGGCGCGCAACCCCGACGCCGCCGGAGCCCTTCAGCCCTATCCCATCTTCACGGCCGCCGATGCACTGGACAAGGGCTGGCTGCACTTCAGGGTCTGGCACGAGACCGAGTGGAAGCTGGTGCCGCTCGACGACGAAATCGTCATCTCCGCCACCGGCGAGGGCTCGTCCTCGGGCCTCGCGCGCTGGGTCGAGATCGACCCGGACGATTGCCCGACGATCGACTGGTCCTGGCGCGTCGACGCCCTGCCCGAGCGCGCCGACCTGGCCACCCGCGACCGCGAGGACGTCGCGGCCTCGCTCTTCCTGGCCTTCGGCGATCCCGGCAGCCTGTCTAGCCCAAAGCCTGTGCCGACCATCCGCTATGTCTGGGCGACGGCGGCCAATCCGGTCGGCGAGGTGATCGACAGCCCCTATTTCCCCGGCACGCTGCGCAGCATCGTCGTGCGCAGCGGCGCCGACGCCCTCGGCACCTGGGTGAGCGAGCAGCGCGACCTGCGCGAGGACTACCGACTGGCCTTCGGCGTTGCACCGCCCGAGCCGATCCAGGCCTTCGCGCTCTATACCGACAACGACCACCTCGAGGAGCCGGTGCAGGCCTATTACCGCTCGGCGGTCGTTCTCTGCTCGCGGGCGCCGGCAGACCTGGGGTATTAATCGCGAACGCCTCATGGCACGTCCGGCAAGGCTTGCCGCGCGGCTCTTTAGACGAGGCGGACGGATCATGAGCAGGCGTTAAGTCATGACAGGAGCCTCTGCGCACAGCCGGGGGCAAGCACGACGCCCTATTTGTTTTCCCCGGCATCAAGACCGGAAACTTCGCCGGCGGCAAACCAATTTTTGCAGTGGCTTGGCCTCAGCCCCCGCCTCCAGTGGAGTCGCACGACGCATTTGCAAGCATAGCGGGAAATATACACATGCATTAGGAAAAGGAAATACACGCAGCGCGTGATTCTCTTATGAATTTCTATTTCGTCTGGACTTCCTCTTGGACATAGAATTAAACTTTCGGGACGCGCCGCGTGGTGCCAACGTAGTTCGTGGGGAACTAGGAGGAGTCTGGATATGTCAATCGGAAAGAAACTGCTCGGCGGTGCCGTGGTCGCCACACTGGCGTTCGGTGCGCTGCCGGGGGCGGCCAACGCAGCGCCAACCTTGGTTGAATTTTACAAGCAGCTTGCTGCAGGCCAGATGCAGAGGCTCGGCAACGATACCGCAGTGGTTGGTGGTATAACGGTCACAAGTAAGCCAGCTGGCAGCAGCCTAAGTCTTGTGTATGAAAAGGCTTCGAATGCTGCCGAGCTGGGATTCGGTGTCTGCTCCTCCGGTGAGATGGTCAGCGGGAACGGTCTGTGTAGCTCGCAGAGCACCACACCGCAGAGCTTCTCGAACAATTGGAATGGCGACATTTCTGAGCTTGATAATGCCGGTACGAGTGAGACGATGAAGCTTGACACCACAGCTTCAAGTCAATTTCTTACAGGGTACTTTATCCTGTCATCTCTCGACACGAGCCAGAATGAAACAGGGTATGTGGACATAAACACTGGTATAAGCGGGGCCACTGTCGTGTTTGGTAACACTGGCACCAACGGCAGCTTTGGCATTTTTAATGATACACAGCTAAGTGGCCTCGGTCTCAAGGCGGAGATCGGCACCTTGGATAACGCGCCCGGTAATGCGTATGCGGCTAACGTGGCCTTCCTTAGGATCACGGATGTCAATATGAGCCCGCTAAGCTTTACTATGGCCACCTTCGGAGCTGGCTGTGGTAGCGCCACAATAGACGTCGGCGAAAACAGCTACTGTGGGAATAGCAACAATGACTATCTTGTCGCAGCCGCGTCTGTTGTTCCTCTTCCCGCAACTTTGCCACTCTTCTTGGCTGCTCTTGGGGGCCTCGGCATGATGACGCGCAAACGTCGCGCTGCCTAACATCTCCAGGAAATAAAAACTACGCGGCGCCGGAGAAATCTGGCGTCGCTTTAAATCGATTTCACCCTCGGACAAGTAGCCGCCATCGAGCGCTCGCTCGGTCCTCTCCGCAGGCGATCTACTGATCGTTCGCGCGTCAATCATTCAAACGATGACACCGAGAGCCGCCTGCTCTCCGACGCCGAAGACCCGCTTATAGCGGGAGACCTCGTCAGCCGGCCCGACCGCCTTCGACGGGTTGTCGGACAGCTTCACCGCCGGCCGGCCATCGGCCGAGACCACCTTGCAGACCAGCGAGAACGGGTCGAGGCCGCGGTCGGGCGCTAGGCTGCGGAAATCGTTCGTCAGCAGCGTGCCCCAGCCAAAGCTGACGTTGACGCGGCCCGAAAAGCGGCGGTGCAGCTGGAGCATCGTCTCGACGTCTAGGGCGTCGGAGAAGATCATCAGCTTGCCCGACGGGTCCTGGCCGCGGGCGCGCCACCAATTGATCACCATCTCGCCGCCGGCGAGCGGATCGCCCGAGTCGATGCGCACGCCCGTCCAGCGAGCCATCCAGTCGGGCGCGCCGCGCAGGAACGCCTCGGTCGTGAACGTGTCCGGCAGCATGATCAGCAGATTGCCGCCATAGTCGCGCTGCCAGTTCTCCAGCACGTCGTAGGGCGCGCGCGCCAGCTCCTCGTCGGTCTTGGCCAGCGCGGCATAGACCATGGGCAGCTCGTGCGCGTTGGTGCCGACCGCCTCGACCTCGCGGCGCATGGCGATCAGGCAGTTCGAGGTACCGGCGAATTTCGGCCCCAACCCCTCGATCAGCGCCTGCACGCACCAATCCTGCCACAGAAAGCCGTGCCGGCGCCGCGTGCCGAAATCGGCGAGGCGCAGCCCGTCGAGCTGGCGCAGCTCGGTCACCTTCTCCCAGACCCGCGTCATCGCGCGCGCATACAGCACCTGCAGCTCGAAGCGCCCCATATGGCGCAGCACCGCGCGCGACCGCAGCTCCATGATGACGGCCAAGCGCCGGGATCTCCCACATCATGCTCTCGACCCAGCGCCCGGCAAAGGTCAGCTCGTACTGCTCGCCCTTGCGCTCGAGGTGGTATTCGGGGAACCGGAACGCCTCGAGCCATTCGATGAAGTCTGGATCGAACATCCAGCGCTTGCCGTAGAAGGTATTGCCGCGCAGCCAGGTGGACTCGCCGCGGCTGAGGCGCAGGGTGCGGATGTGGTCGAGCTGCTCGCGAAGCTCGCCCTCGTCGATCAGCCGCGCCAGCGGCACCCGGTCCGAGCGATTGATCAGGCTGAAGGTGACGTGTGTCTGCGGATTATGGCGCAGGATGCTCTGCGCCATCAGCAGCTTGTAGAAATCGGTGTCGATCACCGACCGGACGATCGGGTCGATCTTCCAGGTATGATCGTAGACGCGCGTCGCGATGTCGGTCATGGCCGCCCCCCAGCACCGCACCCATGGGCATGATGCACAGATTCCGGCAACGGTCGACCTGCACCGGATGATTGCTGCCGATATCGAAAGGGCCTGGCACGCAGCACGATTGCCAAATCTTTAATCATCCCATTCATCTGCCTATACATTGTGCACGGGACCGCTCCCCTTAGCCACAATCGAGCACCTATCTCCGCCCCAAACATCTGGAGCAAATAGGTAAATTTGCCTGCCGCGGATCGTGGCACGCTCCTTGAATAACTGTCTCCGGGCAAGGCCGACGACAGCGCGGGGAAATCCATGAAACTGATCATTGCGGTGGTCAAACCATACAAGCTCGAGGAAGTCCGGACGGCGTTGTCCGGCGTGGGCGTCCAGGGCCTGATGGTGTCGGAGATCAAGGGTTTCGGCCGGCAGAGCGGCCATACCGAGATCTATCGGGGGGCCGAATACGTCGTCCAGTTCGTGCCCAAGCTCCGCCTCGACATCGTCGTCAACGACGAGGAGTGCGACAGCGTCGTCGAGACGATCCGCCGGCACGCCCATACCGGCAAGATCGGCGACGGCAAGATCTTCGTCCTGCCCGTCGAGCAGGCGGTCCGGGTCCGGACCGGCGAGCGCGACATGGAGGCCGTCTAACCGGGGACGGGCCGACAGGTGCCCGCCAAGGGGCACTCCGACCCGCAGAGATCAACGAGAGGGAGACTATGAGGAAACTGACATTCACATCGGCCGCGATCCTGGCGGCGCTCGCCGCCAGCCACGCGCTGGCCCAGTCGACCGACGCGACCACGACGGAAGCCGTCGTGCAGGTCGCCGAAGCCGCCGCACCCATCCCCGACAAGGGTGACACCACCTGGATGCTGCTCTCGACCATCCTCGTCGTGATGATGACGATCCCGGGGCTCGCGCTCTTCTATGGCGGGCTGGTGCGCGCCAAGAACATCCTTTCGGTGCTGATGCAGGTCTTCATCGGCTTCTCGATGATCTCGATCCTGTGGATGGTCTATGGCTACAGCGTCGCCTTCACCGGTGCGACGGGCGACGATGCCAGCTGGATCACGCCCTTCTTCGGCGGGCTCTCGAGGGCGTTCCTGGTCGGAATTGGGCTCAATTCGAACGTCGACACCTTCACGCCCGGCGTCGTCATACCGGAGCTCAGCTTCGTCATCTTCCAGCTGACCTTCGCCGCCATCACGCCGGCGCTGATCATTGGCGCCACGGCCGAGCGCATGAAGTTCTCGGCGACGCTGGCCTTCATCGCCCTGTGGTTCACCTTCGCCTATCTGCCGATGGCGCATATGGTCTGGTGGTCGGGCGGCTTCCTGTTCGAGCTCGGCGCGCTCGACTTCGCCGGCGGCACGGTCGTCCACATCAATGCCGGCGTCGCCGCGCTGGTCGCCTGCATCATGCTGGGCCGGCGCATCGGCTATGGCCGCGAGAACATGGCGCCGCACAACCTGCCGTTGACGCTGATCGGCGCCTGCCTGCTGTGGGTCGGCTGGTTCGGCTTCAACGCCGGCTCGAACCTCGAGGCGAACGGGCTGACGGCGGCCGCGGTCCTGAACACCATCCTCGCGACCGCCGCCGCGGCGATCGCCTGGTCGGCGGCCGAGCAGATCATGCGCGGCCATGCCTCGCTGCTGGGTGCCGCCTCGGGCGCCGTCGCGGGTCTCGTCGCCATCACGCCGGCGGCGGGCCTCTCGGGCTTCATCGGCGCCGTCTTCCTGGGCGCGATCGCCTCGATCGTCAGCTACTGGGCGGTCGTGTCGCTGAAGCCGATGTTCCGCTATGACGACAGCCTCGATGTCTTCGGCATCCATGGCGTCGCCGGCATCGTCGGCGCCATCGGCACGGGCGTGGTCGGCGCCACGGCGCTGGGCGGCTTCGGCGGCTTTGACGACATTGTCGGCCAGGTCGTCATCCAGGCGCAGGCCGTGGCGGTCTGCATCGTCTGGACGGCGGTCGTGTCCTTCGTCGCCCTGCTGCTGATCAAGGCGACGATCGGGCTGCGCGTCAGCGAGGCGGACGAGCGCGAGGGCCTCGACCTCAGCAGCCATGGCGAGAACGCCTATGGCCCCTCGCTGCTCGCGCGCGCTGTCCCTTCTTACGCGGGCGGCGACGACGGCGACCACGCGGCTTATCGCCCCGAGCCCAAGCCAGCGCAGAAGAGCATGCCCTGACCCTTGCCGCCCCCGCCCGCCCCAGCGGTGCGGCGGGGGCGGCGCCGCAGCGCTACGGAGTGCCTTGGTGTCTCCCCGGCGGGCGCATCTTCGGCGCCGCCAGACTGGGCTCGGGCTCGCGCCCGGGCCCTCTTTTCTAGGCGCCTTTCAAGCCCACCGGATCGCCAGCCGCGCGGGTGTCCACACGTAGGCGCCTGGCAAACTCTGATACGGCGCTCGCCTCTCGCGGCCGTCATGACCGCTCCGCGTGATGGCGCATCAACGCCGCGAGCCGATAGGCGCCGTGCACGAACTTGCCATACGGCAGCGTCAGGAACAGCGCCAGCACGAAGCCGAGATGGATCGCCAGCAGCCAGCCCATCGCGCCCGTGTGCCGCCAGAACAGCAGCGCGAGCCCCGTCATCGCAGTGAAGAACAGCAGCGCCAGAAAGCCCGTCTCCATCCCCCAGAGGTGCACCGCCTCGGGCGCCCGGTCGGTGGCGAGCTTCACGGCGAACAGCCCGGCGGTGCCCACGACCAGCCCCAACCCTCCGACGGTCCCCAGCACCACCGGAGCCGAGTACCACGAATAGGGCGCCTCCCAGCCAAAGGCATAGGCCATGAAGGCGGCCGCGCTGGTCGCGGCGAAGCAGAGCAGGAACCCCCACATGGTCGCCAGGTGCAGATGCCGCCGCGCCTGCGAATAGCGGTCGTCGAGATCGTTGCAGCCGCCCGCGCCATGCCCGCTCAGGTGCCGGGTCACCGCCGCATCTGCCAGCGCGGCGCGCGCCGCATGCCATTTGACCCGCGCCGCCGCCGCATGCGCGCCAATAGCGCCACAGCCCCATGCCGATCGCCAGCACGGCCCAGCCAAAGGTCAGCCCGGCCGTCCACGCCATTACCCCGTGCGGAATCACGGCGTAGAACGCCCCCTCGCCGCGATGCACGACCCCGAGCGCATCGCCGGCCAGCAGCATCGACAGGATCAGCACGGCCGAGAGCGCCGCCGCGGTCGCCAGCGCCACCGCCGTGCCGTTCCGCCGGAACAGCCGCCCAGCGCCCGCCGGCCAGGCAAAGCGCGCATAGTCCTCGGCGCGCAGATCGGCCAGCGTCGCCGGCAGGTTCAGCCCGAACTCGTGCGGCGGCGCGTACTGGCAGGCGTGGTAGCAGCCCTTGCAGTTGTGGCAGAGATGCGCGAGGTGGCCGAGGTCGCCGTCAGCGAACGACCGCCGCGCGAACATCGCCGGAAAGACCGGGCAGTACCCCTCGCAATAGCGGCAGGCATTGCAGATCTCGGAGGCGCGCCGCGCCTCCTGCAGCGTCTCGGAAAGCGGCGCCTCGCCGCGCAGGTCGAGCATCGTCAGTTCCTCAGTGTGGCGGCCGCACTCTCGCCGGCCCGCCGGCCGAACACGGCGCCGATCGTCATGCCGGTACCCGCGAGGTATCCCTGCCCCAGCACGTTGCCGGCCATCACCTCGCCCGCCGCCCAGATGTTGGCGGCGGGCCGGCCATCGGCCATTCGCACCTTGGCGTCCTCGCCGACGCCGACGCCCAGATAGGTGAAGGTGATCCCCGGCCGCATCGGCCAGGCCATGAAGGGGGCGGTGTCGAGCGGCCGCGCCCAATTCGTCTTCTCTGGCGAGAGCCCGCGCGTGCCGCAGCCATCGTGCACCTTGGGGTCGAACCGCCCGCCCGTGCAGGCGGCGTTGTAGTCCGCCACGGTGCGCGCCAGCCGGCCCGGATCGAGCCCCAGCGCGCCGGCCAGCCCCTCCACCGTCTCGGACTTGACCGGCGGGAACAGCGCCGGCATGAACAGCGGCAGCGCCTTGGCGTCGATGATGGAATAGGCGATCTGCTCCGGCTGCCGGGCGATCAGCCGCCCCCAGATCGCATAGCGCTTGGGCCAGAAATCCTCGCCCTCGTCATAGAACCGCTCGGCGTCGCGGTTGACCATGATCGAGAACGGCACCGAGTTCGACGCGGCTGACGATGCCGGCGTCGAACTTGGGCGCCCGCGCGTCGAGCGCGATGGCGTGGCACTGGTCGGCCTCGGCGACCGGCTCCATGCCCGCGTCCAGCATCTGGCGCAGCAGCGTGCCTTGCGCGTATTCGGTCCCGCGCACGGTGAAGTTGCGCGCGGCCGGCCCCCAGGCCTCCTCCAGCCAGTCGAGATTGGCCTGGAACCCGCCCGAGGCCACAACGACGCCGCGCGCGGCGATCCGCGCCTCGAAGCCGCGATGGCGCAGCCGCGCGCCCGCGAAGAACCCGTCCTCCAGCTCCAGCGCCGTGACCTCGGTGTCGTAGTGCACCCGCACGCCCAGGCCGTTCCGCCGTGCGGTAGAGGCCGTTCAGCAGCGCCCTGCCGCCGCCGAGGAAGAACGCGTTCGTCCGCTCGAGCGACAGCGTGCCGCCCAGCGCCTTCTGGAACCGCACGCCGCGCGTCTCCATCCAGCGCGAGACATGGTCGCTTTCGCCGATGGCGATGCGCGCCAGCCGCTCGTTTGTCTTGCCGGCCGTCACCCGCATCAGGTCGTCGAAGAATTCGTCGACCGGATAGGCTCTCGGTCAGCACCGCCGTCGGCGCGTCATGCGCCACCCGCATGTTGCGCGTGTGCCGCGAATTGCCGCCGCGAAACCCCGTGCGGCGCGGCCTCGCAGATGACGACGCGCAGGCCCCGCTCCGCCGCCGAGATCGCTGCGCAGAGCGCGGCATTGCCGCCGCCAGCGATCAGCAGATCGTATCGCCCGAGGTCCACGCGCGCCACCTTGTGCCTGTCCTTTTGCCGGCTGTATACGAGTGTATACAGTCGGAGCAAGCTCGACCCGAAGGAGGTTTGACATGCTCGACACCGCCTCGCCAACCGCCCGCGCCCGCTCCGCCCTCGCCAAGGCCGCCGCCGAGCTCGACGCCGAGATCCACCTCTATCCGACGCCGATCTCGGGCTGCGATGCGCAGTACAACCACCTGCTCGCCGAGCGACGTCGCGTCCGCCGCGCGCTCGCGGCACTCGACGCGCCCGTCCATATCCCGACGCCGCGCGCGCCCTGACGACCCTCTCGCGGCGCAGGCCCCAAGGGCGCACGTAGGGCGCACGCCAAGGCTGCACTGCTTACCTTGTGCAAGCTTCGCGGCACGCGTATGATTCTCAACAGAGATTCAGCCGGATGGGGACCGGGCGGGGGAAAGCGGCATGGATTCGTCCAGGCTGATCTTCTGTATCTGGCTGGCAATGCCGGGTTGTACTGCGGCTTTTCAGTCCGAGCCCGAGTCGTCGCTCGACGCGAACCGCGACCTCGCCGCCTCCGTCATCGCCGCCACGCTTAACGGCGTCGTCAGGCAGGACGGCACGATCCCCAGCATCGGCGTGGAGCGCCGCAACGAGATCATCTTCGCCAGGATGGCCGAGATCGACATCCTCTACACCGACTACGAGACCCGCTTCGCGCGGCAGCAGCGCGAATTGGACTTCGCCTTCGCACTGCTCGGCCTCGGCCTCGGCAGCGCCGGCGCCTTCGCGGGCGAGATCGCCTCGCAGGCGCTCTCGGCCGCATCCGGCGCGGTCGCTGGCGCCCAGCAGGCCTATCAGAAGGAAATACTCGTCGAGCGCACCGTCCAGGCGTTCATCTCCGAGATGCGCGCCAACCGCGCCAAGGTGCGCCAGTCCATCCTGGTCAAGCTCGACGCCGACACCACGCTCTACCCGCTGCAGGCGGCCATCTCGGATCTCGAACTCTACCGCCATGCCGGCACGCTGACGACGGCGCTGGTCGGCATCGCCGAGGCCGCGGCGCTGCGCGAGGCGGCCGCCACCGACCAGCTGCGCGTGACCGAAGCCTATGTGCTCGACCGCCGGTCCCAGGCGCTGACGCCGCAGGCGCGCAGCGTGCTCGGCTGGCTGAACGAGCCCGGCCTGAGCGACGAGGCCGCCGCCCAGCGAAACCGGAACGCCCGCATCTGCTTCGACGCGGCGACCGCGGAAAAGCCGCCGATCTTCGCCCTCTATCTCACCGACGCGCTGAGCTTTCCGCTGCTCGAGAAGCAGCTGGTCGACTGCCTGAACACCCGCTTCGACGCGGGCATCCTCTGACGGGAGATGGCGATGGCAGAGCCGACGATCTTCGAACGCTGCGACTTCCGCGACCGCATGGAAGCCGAGCAGATCGCCCGGCAGTTCCGCATCGACGGTTGGGACGCGGTGGTGCTGCGCGAACGCGACGGCAGCTTCACGATCCGGGCCTTCCCGCCGGGGTCTGGCCCGCACGATCCCGCCTCGAACGAAGGCGTCGAGCCCGCCGGGCGCGAGCCGCCGCCGCTGGATGACGGGCCGGGCGCCGGCGCGACCCCGCCGGCCGGACCAGCGGACGGCGCCGGGCCCGCGCAGCCCTCCGACCCCGCAGAACCTGCCGGGCCTGCAGAACCCACCGTGCCTGCCACCGGCGAGATCTCGCCCGCCGTTTCGCCGGGCGACAGCTCGGCGCCGGTCGGCGGTGCCCCGACGGTCTCGCCGATGCCGCCCGTGAATCCCGGGCCGCCGCCAACCGCGCCGACGAAGTCCGCGCCAACCAAGCCCGCGCCAACCAAGCCCACGCCGACCAATCCCTCGGTCGCCGGTCCGGTCGTGCTGCTGCCGTCGACGACCGCGCCGCCGCGCGGGGTCAAGGCCCTGCTCGACTTCATCGCCCAGTTCGAGTCGGCCGGGAATTACAACGCCCGCTTCGCCGCCGCCGGCAACCAGGATCCGCGCTTCACCGAGATGACGCTGCGCGACGTGCTGGACTGGCAGAGGGATTTCGTCCAGCGCAAGGGCAGCCCGTCATCGGCGGTCGGCCGCTATCAGATCATCCGCAAGACGCTGCAGACGCTGATCGACGGGCTGAACCTCGACCCTCCGACGCTGCGCTTCGACGAGCAGGTGCAGGACCGGCTGGCGACCAAGCTGCTGGAGGGTCGCGGGCTGAAGAAGTACCTGTCGGGCGAGCTGTCGCCCGAGGGCTTTGCCAATTCGGTGTCCCGCGAATGGGCGGCCCTGCCGATCGTCACGGACGATTTCCGCGACCACCAAGGGCGCGCCGGCCGCCGCGGCTTCAGCTTCTACGCTGACGTCGGCAACAACAAGGCGCATGCTGGGGTCGAGAGCTATCTGCGCGCGGTGCGAGCCGTCCGCGCTTGATCGCCGGACCGTTGCACGCTCGACGGCATCCGGGCGGCACCGGGCGATCCGCGCCGCCTGCGACTAGAGGCTGACCGCGATCGTGCCGAAGCTTCCGAAATCCGCCTCGACCCGGTCGCCCGGCTCGACCGGGAGGGGAACCGTGCAGACGCCAGTGGTGACGAGCTCGCCCGGGCAAATCGTGACCCCGAGCCCCGTCACCTCGTTGACCAGCCAGGCGAGCGCCAGCCGCGGGTCGCCCAGCACCGCGGCGCCCGAGCCTTCATAGCCCGGGCGATCCCCTGCCCTGATACGCACCTGGTGCGCGACGAGGTCGGTCTTTGCCCAGGGCGCGGTCACGGGCGGCCCGACGACGAGGTCGCGCGCGCAGGCGCAGTCGGCGATCAGCGCCGGGCCGCCGGCACGGGCGAAATCCGCAAGGCGCGAATCAGGCAGCTCGATTGCCAGGTGCAGCGCATCCACCGCCCCCAGCACCTCCGCCACCGTCCACGGCGCCGCGCGCGGGGCCAGCGCTGTCCCCAGCCGAAAGGCGAACTCGGGCTCGGCCACGCGCATGTGGTTGCCCCCAAGCGACAGGGTCGCCCCGTCGGCATGCACGTTTTCGGCCAGCAGCCGCCCGGCCAGCGGCCCGTCAACGCCGATATGGCGCTGTCCGCCGATGCTGGTGGCGGCGATCTTCCATCCGGCGCGAGGCTCGGCCGAGAACATCTCGAGGCCGGCCTGGATGGCATACCCGTCGGTCCGGCTCGCCGGCGCCAGCTCCGGCGGCAGCGCATCCATCAGCGTGCCCGCCTGCCAGTGTCGCCAGATCAGCGCCGCCGCCCGCTCGTTCTCTACCGCTCCCACAGCATCGCCCCTCAACCACCCGGCCGTCATCGATCCGGGGTCGTATAGCAGCGCCGGCGCGGCGCGGCCATTCCCGCGCCCGTGCCCGCCCGTCCCGCCCGCGCGACTGCGAATTGCAGGCCTGTCGTGTACAATAACTGCGGTCGCCAAGCGCCGACGGCGGCAGCCATCCAGGAGAACCCGCGTATGAATCGCATCCTCGCCGCCGGCGCCTGCGCCCTCGCCTTGATGTCCACCGTCCCCGGGCTTGCCGCCGAGGTGGCGGCGAAGGACGCGATCGAGAACCAGGCGGCCGCCTTCGAGCAGGCCTTCAATGCCGGCGACGCCGAGAAGGTCGCCTCGTTCTACACCGAAGATGCGGCGGTCTTCCCGCCGGGTTCCGCCAGGATCGACGGCCGCGACGCCATCCGAGACTTCTGGGCCGGCGCCATCGAGACCGGCATCGGCGATCTCGACCTCCAAATCGTCGAGGTGAGTGAATCGGGCGATTTGGCGGTCGATGTCGGCACCCTCACCATGACCGCGCCGGCCGAGGGCGGCGGCCGCACCGACCTCGCCGGCAAGTACATCGTCGTCTGGCAGCGCGGCCCGGACGGCACCTGGCGCCTTCACCGCGACATCTGGAACATGTGAAACCAGGCGTCGGATCAGCCTGGCCATCGGCTCAGCGCGGATGGCCGCCGCCAGCGTGCGAGGCCTGCCCATTCGGCGCCCGGCATCAGTGTCGCGGCGTCAGGCGCCCAGCGGCCGCAACAGGTCGCGGCTGATGATGTGGCGCTGGATCTCGGAGGTGCCGTCCCAGATGCGCTCGACCCGCGCATCGCGCCAGAAGCGCTCGAGCGGCAGATCGTCCATCAGCCCCATGCCGCCATAGATCTGGATCGCCGCGTCGGTGACGCGTGCCAGCATCTCGGTCGCATAGAGCTTGGCCGAGGCGATCTCGCGGTTCGCCGGCAGGCCCTCGTCCAGCCGCCAGGCGGCCGCCAGCGTCAGCCAGTCGGCGGCGTCGATCTCGGTGACCATGTCGGCGAGCTGGAAGCTGACGCCCTGGAACTTGCCGATCTGCTGGCCGAACTGCTTGCGCTCGGCGCTGTAGCCTAGCGCATAGTCGAACACCCGCCGCGCCCGGCCGACGGCCATCGTCGCGACGGTGATCCGCGTGGCGTAGAGCCACTCGTTCATCACCTCGAAGCCGCCATCGACCTCGCCCAGCACCTGCGCGTTCGGAAAGACGGCAGTCATCGAAGCGCAGGATGCAGTTCTTATAGCCGCGGTGGCTGACCGACCGATACCCTTCGGCGATCTCAAAGCCCGGCGTGCTCCGGTCGACCAGGAACGTCGTGATCCGCTTCTTCGGACCTTTCGGCGTCGCGTCCTCGCCCGTCGCCACGAAGACGATGACGAAATCGGCATGCTCGGCGCCGCTGATGAAGTGCTTGGTGCCGTTCACCACCCAATCGCCGGTTCCATTGGGTCCGGCCCGCCGGGCGAAGCACTTCATCGCGCGCACGTCCGAGCCGGCATCGGGCTCGGTCATGGCCAGCGCGTCCATCCGCTCGCCGCGCACCGCCGGCAGCAGGTAGCGCTCGCGCTGCTCGGCATTGCAGGCCATCAGGATGTTCTGCGGCCGGCCGAAGAAATGCGTCAGCGCCATCGAGCCGCGGCCGAGCTCGCGCTCGACCAGCGCGAAGTCGAGATGGCTCAGCCCCGCGCCGCCGACCTCCTCGGGAAAGTTGCAGGCATAAAACCCCAGCTCGATTGTCTTGGCCTTGATGCGCTCGGCCAGCTCGGGAGGGACCTCGCCCGTGCGCTCGACCTCGTCCTCGTGCGGATAGATCTCGTCCTCGACGAAGCGGCGCACCGTCGAGACGATCATCTCCTGCTCTTCGGTCAGTCCGAAACGCATCTCACCTCCTTCGCACCCGGCGGGCCCGGGCCCCTGACGGTCGCCGGGCTAGCTTTTCGGCGCGCCGCTCGGCGGCACCACCCGGAAGAACGGCGCGGGCCCGTTGCCGCCGGCCGGCATTGGCGCCGGCATCCGATTGGCCGAGGGCGGCAGCGTACGCAAGTACGCGACCAGATCCGCTACGTCGGCATCCGTCAGCGCCGCATCGGACTCCCAGGGCATGATCGGCGCGAGCTGCCGGCCATCCGGCCGCTGGCCCTTGCGGAGGGCGGCGTCTACCTGCTCATCCGTCCAGCCGCCCAGCGCCTCCGGCGAGGGCGTCAGGTTGGGCGGCCAGAAGATGCCCAGGCCCGGCAGCTCGAACCCGACCGTCCCGCCCGTCAGGGTCTGGGCCGGATCGAGCGCGCCCTGCGGCGTGCGGCCGGAATGGCAGCCCTGACAGTCCATGATCCGCGCCAGATAGGCGCCGCGCTGGGCATCGCCCGCGCCATCGCCGGCGGCGAACGCGCTGCATGCGACCGCGATCGCACCGATGGTCGTCAAAGTCCTTATCATCTTGCCTCCCCAATACGCGCTCTGCGCGGACGAGGCCATATGGCCGCGCCGAGGCCGCCGCGCCGACAAATGTTACAATTCGCAGCCTTCGGCAGTCTGGCGCAGGCTGCGCCTCACCGCTTTTGCCCGACACTCCGTCCCGCGCCCTCCCGTCGTGGCAGCTTGGCGTGCAGCGCCGCGATCTCGCCAAGCTTCTGCACCACCGCGGGCGCCGGCTCGCAACTGGCGCGGCTCTCCAGGCTGACATGCAGCAGCATGTGCTCGCCCGTCGCCAGCAGGCGCCCGTCGGCATGGCGCAGCTCGTGCCAGAGGTGCATCTTCTTGCCGGCGCCCGCCAGTACGGTCGTGTCGACGGTGATCGGCTCGCCCGCCCGCGCCTCGTCCAGATGCCGGATGTGCGTCTCGACGGTGAAATAGCTCAGGCCGCCCGCGATGTACGCGGCGTCAGCGCCGATCAGGCGCATGAAGGCGTCCGTCGCGTCGCAGAACGCCTGCAAATATTTCGCCTCGTTCATGTGGTTGTTGTAGTCGGTCCAGTCGGGCGGCACCGTGCGCTCCACCGTGCGGATCGGTTGCGAGAGGTCCCCGCCGGGCGTCGCCGCCCCTCGGTCGAACAGCCGCCGCTCCCAGTCGGCCAGCACCTGGCCGGCACCCCAGCCATTCGCCTTCAGCGCCTGCATGATGGCGACGAGATTGTCGTCGCGGATGCGTTCCAGCTCGCGGATCGAGCGCGCGCCGGACTGCGCATCGGACTGCGCGGCGATGCGTGTCGACCAGCTCGTCCGTCAACTCCGGCACGTCCATCAGCTTGGTCCAGGGCCATTTCAGCGCCGGCCCGAACTGGCTCAGGAAGTGCCGCATCCCCGCCTCGCCGCCGGCCAGGCGATAGGTCTCGAACAGCCCCATCTGCGCCCAGCGCAGGCCGAAGCCGTAGCGGATGCAGTCGTCGATCTCCTCGGTCGTGCCGATGCCGTCCTTGACCAGCCACAGCCCCTCGCGCCAGACAGCCTCGAGGAACCGGTCGGCGATAAAGGCGTCGATCTCGCGCCGAACCCGGACGGGCTTCATGCCGATCGTCGGGTAGAAGGCCATCGCCCGTTCGACAACGCCTGAGTCGGTGCGCTCGCCCGCGACGATCTCGACCAGCGGCAGCAGATAGACCGGGTTGAAGGGATGGGCGACGATCAGGCGCTGGGGCCGCGTCATCTTCGCCTGCAGGTCCGTCGGCTTATAGCCCGAGGTCGACGAGGCGACGATTGCGTCAGCATTGGCCGCCTCGAGCTCGGCATAGACGCGGTGCTTCAGCTCGATCCGCTCAGGCACGGCCTCGACGATCAGCCCGGCGCCTTCGACCGCCTCGGCGACCGACCCCGCCAGCCGCCAGTCCCCCTTCGCCGGCCGGGGTGCCTGGGTCAGCTTGGCATAGGCGCGCTCGGCGTTCTCCAGCACCGCGCCCATCTTGCGCCCGGCCTCGGCGTCGGGGTCGAAGACGCGGACCTCGAGGCCGTTCTCGATCAGCCGGGCGAGCCACCCGCACCGATCACCCCACCGCCCAGAATGGCCGCGCGCCCGATCTCCATGATGCCTCTACCGCCTGCCGAGCCATTCCTTACGCCGGGACGTGCGGCCCCGCCAGCCCGGATCCCAGCCCGGCCGGCCCGCCAGCCCTCGGTCATGCGCGCTCGGGCTCGCCGGCCTTCGCCGCGTCCTCCCGGGACGGCTGCTCGGGTTTCGGCACGGGCTCCGGCGGGATGGCCGACAAGGGCTCGCTGCCGGGGCGGGCGATCTCCTCCTCCTCCTCGCCGGCGTGGAAGTCGGGCGAGCCGCGCGGCGGATAGGCCAGCGTTCCGGTGATCCGCTCGAGGATGCCGGCGGGAAAGCGCGGGAAGGGCAGGCGGCCGGCGCGCCGCCAAGCCGCCACCTCCTTCTGCGCCTTGTCGCTCAGCGCCGCGTCGATCCCCGCGTCGCGCCCGAGATAGAGCGTCTGCGATGGGAAGGCGAAGCCGGTTCCTGACTGCTCGACGATCTCCTTTATGCGGAAGAGAAGGTCCTCCTTGATGGCGAAGAAGTCGTTCCATTCGCGCGTCCTGGCATAGACGCGGATCATTATGTCGAGCGACGACGCGCCATAGCCCGCGAACCGAACCCGGATGGTGTCGGAATCGACGCGCGGATGGGCGTGGAACATCTCGCGCATCTTGCCGAGAACATAGCGCAGCTGGTCGCCATCGGTCTCATAGCGCAGGCCGATGGTCTGCTGGATCAGCATCTGGTCGCATTGCGCCCAGTTGACGATCTGCATGTCGGCGAACTGGGCGTTCGGTACGGTAATCAGCGTCCGGTCGAGCGCCCGGATCTGCGTCGAGCGCACGCCGATGCTCTCGATCGTCCCGCTCTGCGTCCCGAAGCTGCAGAAGTCGCCGACGCGGATGGGCTTGTCGAGATAAAGGATAAAGCCGCCGATCAGGTTCTCGAGCGTCGGCCGGATGGCCAGCGCCACGGCCAGGCCACCGATGCCGAGGCCGGCCAGCACGCTGACGACCGGCAGCCCCATCGCCTGCGCCCCGGTCGCGAGCACGATGACGACACCGATGACGCCGATGATCCGTGCCACCAGCCGCAGCAGGTTGGCGTCGAGGTTCTCCTCCGGGAAATCGCTGCGCCGCACGATCGACTCGAAGATCGCCAGCGATCCGAGCCAGGTCATCCAGGCCAACGCCATATAGCCGAGGATCGCCGCCGCCACGTCGACCGCCAAGGCGAACTGCCCCGAGACGTTCATCTGCCGCGTCACGAAGCTCCAGACCCCGAACGTGCAGGCGAGAATGGCGATGGGCGTCAGAGACCTGCGCCAGAAGATCGGCCCGTGCGCTGCCGATCTGCGCGACGTCACCGCTCGGTGCACACCCGCCAGCACCAGCGCCGCCACGGCGAAGATGAGAACCGCCGAGGCGATCTTCCAGATCGGCGTGCCGAACGCTGGTTGCTTCAGGCTTTCGGGCAGCGCCAGCACCAGGGACGCCGGGATCAACGGGCCGGTCAGCTGTCGCGACGTGTCGATCCAGCTCTTCATCGGCACCGACGATTGCAGCGGCAGACGCTCGATGCCGCGGAAAAAGCGCGGGGCCGTCTGGATGGTCTCGGCGCTGAACACGAATTCGCCGGTCCGCGGGCCCTCGTCGATCCGCACGATGCGGAAGGGCGCTTCCGGAACGGCGTAGTGCTGGATATTGTCGGCCTCCACCTCGGTCAGGTCAGGGACAGTGTCCAGATTGGGCAGCCCGACGCGCCCGAGGATGTCCAGGACATAGGCCACCGTGTCGCCGCTGACCTCGCGGCGCGCGGCGATGGGCACCTGCGACGTGTCGAACAGCGTGCGCATCTCGTCGACCAGGATCGAGACGCGCTCGGCGTTCTTCGCCGTGTGGCTCTCGCCATAGTCGCGAAGCGCCTTCTCCAGCGCATCGCGCAGGCGGATGAAGCTCGTCAGCGTCTGGCGCGGGCTGTCGGTGCGGGTCGGTGGCAGATAGGACGCGGCTTCGTCGGACCGGATCGCCCCGGCCGGGGCGCGCGAGCCATCGACCGGGCTCTGCCCGGTCGCCTCGCCGCCAGCCAGCGCCGCGACGAGGCAGGCGAGCACAAGCCACAGCATCGCCAAACGACGGCCGCGCCGTGCAGCGCGCGTCGGCACGCTTGCGGCACGCTTTCGGCACGGTTGTTGCGATACGGGTGCCATGCGCGTCGGCCCGCCGATCAGGCGGGCGCCCGCTTTTCCAGCCTCAGCCGCTCGCGGACCTCGGCCGGCCCGATTACGCGCGCCCCCATCGCCTCGATGATGGTCACCGCCCGCTCGACCAGCTGGGCGTTCGTCGCCAGCACGCCGCGGCCGAGATAGAGGTTGTCCTCCAGCCCGACCCGGACGTTGCCGCCAGCCAGCACCGCCGCCGCGACATAGGCCATCTCGTGCCGCCCGATCGAAAAGGCCGAGAAGGTCCAGCCACTCGGCACGTTATTGGCCATCGCCAGGAACGTGTTGAGGTCGTCCGGCGCGCCCCAGGGAACGCCCATGCACAGCTGGACCAGCACGGGCTCGGGGATCACACCGCGCCGCACCAGCTCCTTGGCCAGCCACAGATGCCCGGTGTCGAAGGCCTCGATCTCGATGCGCACGCCCAATTCGACCATGCGCCGGGCCATGTCCTCGAGCATGCCCGGCGTGTTAGCCATGATGTAGTCGGCCTCGGCGAAGTTCATCGTGCCGCAGTCGAGCGTGCAGATTTCCGGCCTGGAGTCGACGACATGCGCCACCCGCTCGGCGGCGCCGATGAAGTCGGTGCCGGCGGCGAGCGGCAGCGGCGACGAGGACGGCCCTGTGACGATGTCGCCGCCCATGCCGGCGGTCAGGTTGATCACCACGTCCGTCTCGGCGTCCCGGATGCGCTCCACCACCTCGCGATAGAGCCTGGGGTCGCGGGCCGGCCTGCCCGTCTCGGGGTCCCGGACATGGCAGTGCACGATGGCCGCCCCGGCGCGCGCCGCCTCGAGCGCGCTGGCCGCGATCTCGGCGGGGTTGCGCGGCACGTGCCGGCTCTTGTCCTGAGTACCCCCCGAGCCGGTGACGGCGCAGGTGACGAACACCTCCTGGTTCATGGCCAATGGCATGACGGTCCCTCCCGTTTATTGGTTTGCCCGAGCGCCACGCCCTCTGGCAAGCCCGCCGAAATGCGCACCGAATGCCCGCAAATGCCCGCCGGATGTGCCGTGCCCGCCCAAAGCCTGGCGAGAGCCCGGCGAGCGTGCCCTTGCAATGCACCGACCCCGCGTTACCCTTCCCGGCCGCGGAGGACCCCATGACGGACAAGAACGGCGAGGCCGAGCTCTACGCGCTGTTCCGGGCGCAAGGGCTGGGCTGGACGCACCACACTCACCCGCCGCTCCACACCGTGGAGGAGAGCCGGGCGCTGCGCGGCGACCTGCCGGGCGCGCATGTCAAGAACATGTTCCTCAAGGACAGGAAGGATCGGCTCTGGCTGGTCACATGCCTCGAGCATCGTCAGATCCGCATCCGCGACCTGGAAAAGGAACTCGGCGCGCAGAAGTGCAGCTTCGGGCGACCCGAGCTGCTCTGGGAGGCGCTCGGGCTTCTGCCGGGCGCGGTCTCGCCCTTCGGGCTGATCAACGATCCGGGTCACCGGGTCACGGCGGTCCTCGACGCACAGATGCTGGAGCACGATCCGATCAACGCGCACCCGCTGCACAACGAGGCGACGACCGCCATCTCGGCCGCCGATTTCCGGCGCTTCTTCGAGATTACCGGGCACGCTCCTGTCCTGGTCGACTTCGACGCGCTCGAAGCCAAGGAGCGGGCACGCAGCGCAGCCTGAGGCGATTGCGGAATGGCGGCACGGGCTCTATCTGGAGGCCGATCAATGGCCAGGGAAACGAGATGCTAGGTTTCGGCAAGAGCAACAAGCCATCGGCGGGCGATCCTCCCGCCGTCAAGGACACGACCGACGCGACCTTCATGGCCGACGTCATCCAGGCTTCGCGCGAGCAGCCGGTGATCGTCGACTTCTGGGCGCCGTGGTGCGGGCCCTGCAAGACGCTGGGCCCGCTGCTCGAGCAAGCGGTCGCCGCGACCGGCGGCAAGGTCAAGATGGTCAAGGTCAATGTCGACCAGAACCAGATGATCGCGCAGCAATTGCGCGTCCAGTCGATCCCGACCGTCTACGCTTTCGTCGACGGGCAGCCGGTGGACGGCTTCATGGGCGCGGTCAACCCGGCCGAGATCACGCAGTTCGTCGAGCGGCTTGTCCGCGACGCCGATGCCGACACGATCGGCGAGGCGCTCGACGCGGCGGACCAGATGCTCGAGCAGGGCGCTGCGGCCGAGGCGGCGCAGACCTACGCCGCGGTGCTGCAACAGGAGCCGGAGAACCCGCGTGCGGTCGGGGGCATCATTCGCGCCACGCTCGCCGCCGGCGAGGTCGAGCGCGCGACCCAGATGCTGGACGCCGTGCCCGCCGGGATCGCCGACCACGCCGCCATCGTGGCCGCTCGCGCCGCGGTCGACCTCGCCGTTCAGACGCAGGACGCCGGCGAGACCCGGGACCTTCGCGCCCGCATCGTGGCCGACCCGGACGACCATCAGGCGCGCTTCGACCTCGCCACGGCGCTGCTTGCCAAGCGCGACCGCGAGGGCGCCGTCGACGAGCTGCTCGAGCTTTTCCGACGCGACCGCGAGTGGAACGACGGCGCCGCCAAGACCCAGCTGATGAAGCTGTTCGACACGCTCGGACCCAAGGACCCCCTTGCGCTCAAGGGGCGTCGACGGCTTTCGTCGATGATCTTCTCGTAAGGATGGCCCGGCGGTTCTCACAAGCCGACCTGCCCGAGGCGGTTCCCGTCTTTCCCCTGCCCGGTGCGCTGCTGCTGCCGCGCGGCCGGCTGCCTCTGAACATCTTCGAGCCGCGCTATCTGGCCATGCTCGACGATGCGCTGAAATCCGAGCACCGGCTGATCGGCATGGCGCAGCCCTATGACGGCCGCGAGCAGCCGCCGAAGCTTCACACGATCGGCTGCGCCGGTCGGATCACATCGCTCAGCGAGACCGAGGACGGCCGGTACCTGATCGTGCTCACCGGCATCTCGCGCTTCCGCATCCGCGAGGAGGTGGAGGGCTTCACGCCCTATCGCCGGGTGAGCGTCGACTGGAGCGACTTCGCCGTCGATCTGGAAAAGCCGGCGGCCTACGATTTCGACAAGGACGCCTTCCTGGCGCTGCTGCAGCGCTATTTCGAGATGCAGAACCTCTCCTCGGACTGGGACAGCATGCGCGAGGCCGAGCCCGAGATGCTGGTCAACTCGCTGTCGATGATGTGCCCCTTCGCGGTCGAGGAAAAGCAGGCGCTGCTCGAGGCGCCGGACCTGGCCGATCGCGCCGACACGCTGCGCCAGCTCATGCGCTTCGCCATTGTCTCGGGCGGCGGCGACGGCCAGGTGCAGTGAGGGCGCAATGAGCGAACCATCCGAGACGCACCCCGTCAGCCCCAGGCTGCTCGAGACGCTGGTGTGCCCCGCCACCGGCGGGCGGCTGACCTATGACGCCGAGCGCCAGGAGCTGGTGTCCAAGAGCGCCCGGCTCGCCTATCCGATCCGGCAGGGCATCCCGATCATGCTGGTCGACGAGGCCCGCACGCTCGAGGACTGAATCGCGGCGCTCGCTGGCGGGCGGGCGAGCCCATGCTCGCCAGGCGCCTACTCCTTCAGAACTGTCTCCGGCGGCGTGCCAGCCTCGACCCACCGTTCGAGCTTGGTCAGCAGGTCGAGCTTCGACTGGTCGATTCCGCCCGGTCCCGGGGCGATGCCACAATGGTCCATGCCGGGTATCATAAAGAGCCGCACGTTCTCGGCCAGCTTCTTTGCGCCACCGCTCATCGCCGCGACCTGATCATACCACTCGACGGTCTTGTAGGGCGTGACGATGGCGTCGGCCCAGCCGTGCCAGACGATCATCTTGCCGCCGGCGCCGATGAAGGCCGAGAGGTCCGGGCTGTCGGCATTGTAGACCTTCTTGGCGGCCGCGAGCTCGGGCGGGTCCGCCTCGAAGTCGAAATCGGTCGCCTTGTAGCCCGGCCGGTCCTCGGGGAACGCCATGTACTCGCCGAAGGCCTGCGCAAACAGCGGCACCAGCCTGCCGCCGCCCTCGGGCTTGCCGGTCAGCCAGACGGCCCAGAACGGCTCGGACCCCTCCGGGATGCCGCCCGGATAGAGCTGCTCGCCCGCGGCGTTGCGCGGCCCCTGCCGCCATTTATCGATGACATCGAGCTCGGCTTCGGTCAGGCACTGGTTGCCGGCGCCCTCACCGCCGCATCTCAGCACCGAGAGGTCGACCTCGCAGGCGCGCGGGTCGGCGATCACGCCGTCCTCGGCGCCATCCGCCGCGTCGCACTGCTGCATCACCTCGTCGCCGATCAGCTTGTCCTTGCCGCGCCCGAGGATGGCGTTGCCTTGCTCGTCGGTATTGGCCTGCTCGACCCAGGCCATCGCCAGCGCGACGAGGCCTGGATAATCCAGGGCCGGCGCGCCGGAGATGATGCCGTCGAACATGTCGGGGTATTGCAGCGCCGCCCTGTTCGCCATGCGGCCGCCCGTCGAGCAGCCTTGGAAATAGGCCCGCTCGGCCGCCCGGCCGTAGAAGGCGCCGATCAGGGCCGTCGCCACCCCGTTCGTCTCGCCGATCGAGCGCCAGCCCCAGTCGCGCTCGGCTTGCGGGTTCCGGTCGGCCCAGCTGGTGTCGAGGATGCTGGCGCCGACATGGCCGCTGTCGGAGGACGCCGTCGCATAGCCGCGCCGCAGCCCCGGCACCATGTTGTTGACGAAGCCCGTCCCCGCCTCGTCGCGGCCGAGCACGCCGCAGAACCCGCCGCAACCCGTCTGGTAGAGCTTGCCGTTCCAGCCCTGCATCGGCAGGCGGACCTCGATCTGGATCTGCGGCAGGGCGATCGCGCGCACCTCGCAGTATTCCGGCACGTCGCCGGCTGCGGGGACGACCCGCGCCGAGGTGACGAAGCCCGCGGTGAGTACGGTGCCGCGCAGCGCCTCGCAGCCGGCGGCTGTCTGGGCCTCCGACCAGACGAGCGTCGTCGACCCGAGCCAGAGGGCGGCACCGAGCGCCGCCAATCTCGCTGTTTTCATTGTCTCTCCTCGTGCTTGGATCGGCGCCCCGCCGACTGCAGCCGGCTGCTCGCGCATTCGGTCAGTTGCCCCAGGGCTGCGGACGCAGGCGAAAATCGTTGCGGCCGCTCGCATCCCGGCCGCGCATCAGGAAGATGGAGTGGTGCGACATGTCGAGCCCGCCGCGCTCGGCGCGCATGGCGCGGGCGATTTCGCGATCATAGACGCTGGTCGTCGGCATGAAGCGCATGGTCATGCCGCGGCGCGGATGCGGGCTCCGGTTCTCCTCGGAGCCATGCGCGATATACACGTCGTGCAGCGCCATCTGCCCGGCTTCGAGGATCAGGTCCTGGGCCTCGTCCTCGTTGTACTCGTCGCGCGTCAGCTCCTGGTTCAGCGTATAGCCCGGATCGTCCTTGCGCTCGTGCCGCATCAGCCGGTTGCGGCGGTGGCTGCCCGGGATGTAGCGCAGGCAGCCGTTCTCGCGCGTGGCGGCGTCAACGGCGATCCAGACCGTGCAGGTGGCGAGCGGCCGGATCGGCCAATATTGCCCGTCCTGGTGCCAGGGCGTCTTCTTGCCGTTCAGCGCAGGCTTGGCGAAAAAGCTCATGTTCCAAAGGCAGATATCGGGCCCGATCAGCTGCGCGACCATGTCGAGGATGACCGGGTCGCGGGCATAGTTCAGGAAGCCGAGATCATGGGTCAGCAGGACCGAGGCGTTGTCGCGGAACTCCGGATGGCGCTCGAGCAGCCGCGCGTGCCGCACGCGGATGTCCTCGAGCTCCGGCTCCGACAGCCGATAATCGGGCACGATATAGCCCCGCTCGTGGTAGTCAGCGACCTGCGCATCCGTCAGCATGTGGTTCTCTCGAAGGGTCAGTTAGGGTCTCGGCTCACGACTGACCGCCGACCGGCACGCCAATGGTCTGCGCCGGCCGGCAGAAAGCGAAGTCGACCCCGTCCTCGGCCTGCAGCACCTCGTCGAGCCAGAGCCGGCGGTAGCCGCGCGCCTCGCCCTGCAGGTGTTCGGGCAGGGTAGCGCGCCTCTCCCGCAGCTCGGGCTCGTCGACCAAAAGCTCCAGCGTGCGCGCCGGCACGTCGAGCCGGATGCGGTCGCCCGTCCGGACGAGGCCGAGCGGGCCGCCGGCGGCGCTCTCCGGGCTGACATGCAGCACGATCGTGCCGGCGGCCGTGCCGCTCATGCGCCCGTCCGAGATGCGCACCATGTCCTTCACGCCCTGGCGCGCCAGCTTGCGCGGAATCGGGATCAGCCCGGCTTCCGGCATGCCGGGCGCGCCCCTGGGGCCGATGTTCTGCAGGACCAGCACGTCGTCGGCCGTGACGTCGAGCCCGGGGTCGTCGATGCGGGCGGCGAGGTCCTCGAGCCCGGCAAAGACGACGGCCCGGCCCTCGTGGACCATCAGCTTGGGGCTCGCCGCAGATTGCTTGATGATACTGCCATTCGGCGCGAGATTGCCGGTCAGGAGCGCCAGCCCGCCCTCGGGATAGATCGGCTCGGCGGCGCTGCGCACGACCGTCTGCGGCCAATCGGGCAGGCCCTCCAGTTCCTCGCCCAGCGTTCGGCCGGTGACCGTCAAGGCGTCGAGATGCAGCAGGTGCCTGATCTCGCGCAGGATGCGGGGCAGGCCGCCCGCCGCGTTCAAATGCTCCATGTAATGCTGGCCCGACGGCTTGAGGTCGACCAGCACCGGCGTCTCCCGCGCCATGCGGTCGACTTGCGCCAGGTCGACGCGGATGCCGCGCCGGCCCGCGATCGCCGTCAGGTGAATGATGCCGTTGGTGGAGCCGCCGACCGCCAGCAGCACGCGCAGCGCGTTCTCCACCGCCTGCGGCGTCACGATGGCCGAGGGCCGCAAGCGCTCGGCCGCCAACCGCACCGCCGCCGTGCCAGAGGCCTCGGCGATGCGCCGCCGCTCGGCCGAGACGGCGGGCGCCGTGGCCGAGCCCGGCAGCGCCATGCCCAGGCCCTCGGCGATCAGCGCCATGGTCGAGGCGGTGCCCATCACCGAGCAGGTGCCTACGCCGGGCACCAGCTGCTCGTTGACGGCCGCGACTTCGTCGGCGTCGATCTCCTCGGCGCGATAGGCGGCCCAGAAGCGGCGGCAGTCCGTGCAGGCGCCGACGACGCTGCCGCGGTGCGAGCCCGTCAGCATGGGTCCCGTCACCAGCTGGACCGCCGGCACATCCGCCGACATCGCCCCCATCAGCTGCGCCGGCACGGTCTTGTCACAGCCGCCGATCAGGACCACGGCGTCCATCGGCAGCGCGCGCAGCATCTCCTCGGTGTCGATCGCCATGAGGTTGCGCAGATACATCGACGTCGGGTGCGCAAAGCTCTCGTGCAGCGAAATGGTCGGGAACGGCACGGCCAGGCCGCCGGCTAGCATCACGCCCCGCTTCACCGCCTCGACCAGGTCGGGCATGTTGCCGTGGCAGGCGTTGTAGCCCGAGCCTGTGTCGGCGATGCCGACCACCGGGCGCGACAGCGCGTCCTCGGAGTAGCCCATGCCCTTGATGAAGGCCCGACGGAGAAAGCGCGAGAACTCGGTGTCGCCATAGCTCGTCAGGCCGCGGTCCATGCCCTGTGCATTATCGGCCATGCTTCAATCCTTTACAGCCGCGCGCAACCGACCGGACCACCGGCGCCGCGGGATCAAGCCCCTTCGGCTGGAGGGGCGACAAGGGCGCAGCCGTCATCAGCCGCCACGGATCTGGCCGAGCGTGCGGCGCGGCGTGATCGCCTCGGGGTCGAGGACCAGCTCCAGCAGGGCGCCCGCAGCGCTTTCGCGGGCGCGGGCGAAGGCCGGGCCGAACTCGGCCGTCGTCTCGACCCGCTCGGCATGATAGCCGAAGGCGCGGGCGAGCCCGACAAAGTCGGGGTTGACCAGCGAGGTGCCCGAGACGCGGCTCGGGTATTCGCGCTCCTGGTGCATGCGGATCGTGCCGTACATGCCGTTGTTCAGCACCAGCACGATCGGCTGGCAGCCCGCTTGCATCCCCGTGCCGAGCTCCATGCCAGTCATCTGGAAGTCGCCGTCGCCGGCAAAGGCTATGACGGTGCGGTCGGGGCACTCGGCCTTGGCGGCGACGGCGGCGGGGATGCCCGCGCCCATGGCGCCCGATTGCGGGCCCAGCAGGCGCTGGCCCGGGCCGAAGCGGAAATGCTTGTTCGGCCAGATGGCGAAGTTGCCGGCGCCGTTGGTCAGGATGGCGTCCTCGGGCAGCACCTCCTGCAGGTGCGCCATGACCTCGCCCATGTCGAGGCTCCCCGGCTGGGGCGGCAGCTCGTGCGTGGCGAGCCAGCCGGCGCGGCCATGCGCCGTCCAGCCGGCGCGGCCGTCAGAGGCCGGCAGCCAGGTCGTCTCGACGGCGGCGAGGAAGCTCTCGGGATGCGCATGGATCGGCAGCTCGGCGGCGTAGATCTTGCCGAGCTCGCGGTCCGAGGCGTGCACGTGGATCAGCCGCTGCTTGGGGTTGGGCGCGCGGAACAGGCTGTAGCCGTCGGTGGTGGCCTCGCCGAAGCGGGGCCCGAGGGCCAGGATGACGTCGGCCTGCCCGATCAGCTCCTTCATGTGCGACGACATGCCGACCCCGGCATCGCCGACATAGGCGTCGGAATGATTATCCATCAGGTCCTGGAAGCGGAAGACGCAGGCGACGGGCAGGCCGTTGCGCTCGGCGAACCCTTTCAGCAGCGCCCTGCCCCCGTCGGTCCAGCCCCCGCCGCCGGCCAGCACCAGCGGGCGAGAGGCCCCGGCGAGCATTGCCATGGCCTCGTCGACCGCCGCCTGGTCGGCGCCCGGCCGGGCGACGCGGACGGGCCGGCAGGGCTCGGCCTCGACGGCGGCTGACAGCATGTCTTCCGGCAGTGCAACGACCACCGGGCCAGGGCGGCCCGACAGCGCGGTGGCAAAGGCGCGGGAGACGATCTCGGGCAGGCGGTCGGTGTCCTCGACCTCGGTCACCCACTTGGCGACTGTGCCGTAGAAGGCGCGGTAGTCAATCTCCTGGAACGCCTCGCGGTCGCGCATCCAGGTGGCGATCTGGCCGACGAAGAGGATCATCGGCGACGAGTCCTGCATCGCCGTGTGCACGCCGATGGAGGCGTTGGTCGCTCCAGGCCCCCGCGTCACCATGGCGATGCCGGGCTGGCCGGTCAGCTTGCCGTGCGCCTCCGCCATGAAGGCCGCGCCGCCCTCGTGCCGGGCGAGCACCAGCTCGATGTCGTCGGCGTCATAGAGGCCGTCGAGCACGGCCAGATAGCTCTCGCCAGGCACCGCGAAGACCCGGCGCACGCCTTGGGCCTGCAGGCACTCGACCAGCAGCTTGCCGCCATGCCTGGTGTTCGGTCGAGCCATGTCAGTCTCCGTTGCGTGATTACTTCGACCGCCAGAGCGGGCCGGCGGCCTTGCCGCGGGCGGTCGGCAGCTGGATCCAAGGCCAGGGGCTCGGGTAGCGTTCGGGCACCGGCACCTCGATCACCGCCGGGCCGCCTGCCTTGAAGGCGGCGCGCAGTGCGGTGCGCAGCGCGTCCGGCGTTTTTGCGCGCAGTCCCATCGCGCCGAAGCTCTCGGTGTACTTGACGATGTCGGGGTTCGTCAGGTCCGATGCGATGCGGCGGTTATGGCCGAAGCGCTCCTCCTGGATGCGCTGGACGTTGCCATAGGCGTTGTCGTTGTAGACGATCGTCACCAGCGGCACGTTGTATTTGACGGCCGTCGCCAGCTCGTTCGCGGCATAGAGGAAGCCGCCATCGCCCTGCACGTTGACGACGTGCACGTCCGGCCGGGCGACCTGGGCGCCGAGGCCGCCAGGCAGCCCCCAGCCGAGCGTCCCGGCATAGCCGGCCGAGAGATAGCCGCGCGGGCGGCAGACCGCGAAGGCATAGCGCGCGACGAAGGCGACCTGCGTCAGGTCATCCAGAAAGACGTCGTCCTCGCCCATCTCCTCGCGCAGCACCTTGAGTTGGGCGACCTGCGGCAGGTGCTCGATCTCGCGGGCCAGCACGGCCTTCATCTCGGTCAGCTCGGCCGTGCGGTCAGCGCGCCTGGAGATCTTGCCGTCCAGCGCCGCGACCAAGGCGGGAACCGCGTGCTCGGCCAGCGCCGCGATCGGCACGGTGGTGTGGCCGCGCCGGTTGACCTCGCCGGGATCGGCGTTGATGCGGATGAGCTTGAGGTCATTGTCGACCCCCCAGCTCATCTCCTGCGTCTGCATGCGCGTGCCGATGCCGAGCACGACGTCGGTCGTCTTCCACAACTTGTGCGCGATCGGCCCCGGCACGGCGAGGGGCTTGCGCTCGTCATAGGCGCCCTTGCCCTGGCGGAGCGCGCCGACAGGGGCGCCGAGCATCTCGGCCAGCTCGGCGATTGCCTCGGCCGCGCCATGCGCGCCGCCGCCGAGCATGATCAGCGGCCGCTCGGCGCCCGCCAGCAGCTTGGCCGCGCGCTCGATGGCGTCCGTGTCGACCGGCGGGAAGTCCGGCGCGGGCACCGGCTGCTCCGCCGCCTCGGCGGTCCAGAGGTCGAGCGGGCATTCCACCGTCACGGGGGCCGGCCGGTCGCTGAGAAGTGCGTGGAAGGCCCGGGCGATCTGGCCGGGCGCCTGGCCCGCGTCGCGGAGCGCCACGGCGTGCTTGGAGATCTGCGCCAGCACCGAAAGCTGGTCCGGGATCTCGTGCAAAAGCCCGTGCCCCTGCCCCAGCAAGTTGGTGCGGTTCTGCCCGATCAGCGCGAAGACGCGGCACGCCGTCGCCAGCGCCGTCGAGTGCCCGGCAGCGGCATTCAGCACGCCCTGCCCCGGAACGGTGCAATAGGCCGCAGGCCGGCCGGTCGCCTGGGCAGCACCTGCCGCCATATAGGCCGCTCCCTGCTCGTGCCGCGTGACGAACGGCCGGAGCTGCGGGAAATCGACCAGAACGTTGAAGAAATCGTCGTTCTGCACGCCAGGCAGACAGAACAGCGCGTCGATGCCGGCGTCCAGCATGCCGCGACAGAGGAGATGCGAGATGGTGTCGGCCAAGGGCGGTCTCCGGCAGGGGTTGCGCGCACCCTAGGGACCGGCCGGGCGGCGCACAACCCCGGGTTCAGGGACGCTGCGGCGCAGCCGCGATTGACCGCCTGCCGGCGTGCCCCCTAGGCTGCGCCGCAGCATCAGAGGGGAGCGCGCCCATGTCCTTCAACGTCCAGCCGGCGGCGCCGGCCCGGCCGAATCGCTGCCAGTTGTTCGGGCCGGGCTCGCGCCCGGAGCTCTTCGAGAAGATGGCGGCGAGCGCCGCCGACGTGATTAACCTCGACCTCGAGGACGCGGTCGCGCCCGCCGACAAGCCGGCGGCCCGCGCCAACATCGTCGAGGCGCTGAACACGCTCGATTTCGGCGCCAAGACCCTGTCGGTCCGGATCAACGGCCTCGACACGCAGTGGTGGTACGACGACGTCATCGCGCTCGTCGAGCAGGCCGGCGACCGGCTCGACCTGATCATGATCCCGAAGGCCGGCAACGCGCGCGACATTTACGCGGTCGACTGCCTGCTCTCGGCGGCCGAGGCCAAGGTCGGGCGCAAGAAAAGGATCGGGCTCGAGGTCATCATCGAGACGGCGCAGGGCGCGGCCAGGGTCGACGAGATCGCGGCGGCGAGCCCCAGGCTGCAATCGATGAGCTTCGGCGTCGCCGACTATGCCGCCAGCATGGGGATGCAGGTCACCGGCATCGGCGGCGAACAGGAGAGCTATTACACGCTGGCGCCGGGCGAGCCGGGCAGCCAGCGCGCCCTCGGCTACCCCGACCCCTGGCACTGGCCGATCGTGCGCATGGTCGCGGCCTGCCGGCAGCACGGGCTCCTGCCGGTAGACGGCCCGTTCGGGGACTACTCCGACCCGGACGGCTTCCGGGCGCAGGCGATGCGGTCGCGCACGCTCGGCTGCGTCGGCAAATGGGCGATCCACCCCAGCCAGGTCACGCTGGCCAACGAGCTCTTCACGCCGTCCGAGGCGCTGGTCGGGCGCGCCCGCCGGATCCTCGCCGCCATGGACGAGGCGGAGAAGGCCGGCCAGGGCGCGGTGACGCTGGACGGCAAGCTGATCGACCTCGCCTCGATCCGCCAGGCGCAGGTCATCGTCCGCCAGGCCGAGCTGATCGGGGACGCCGGCTGAGGACGCCCACCACGAGTGCCGGCGACGCGCATTTTTTGCGCGCCACCGGGCCCCGCCCTGATCATGATGACTGGGCGGCCCGGCCCGGCTGCAGGCTGGCGCCCACGCCGAGGCTGGGCGTCGCCCTCTAACTCGCTTGGCGCAAGTTGCGGTACAGGGGTTAGCGCTGGGCTAACAGCGCAGAGTTGGGCTGACATCGCAGAAAGGACGGCCCGGGCGACCCCGGGGAGGTGTCGGCGCACTCGGAGCCGCCCGCGCCGCGCATCGGGCTACCCTGGAGGCTGTCCAGTATGGGGTCCACGCCCCGCCCATGCCGTATGGCGACGTCGATGGCACGTCGGGTGTAGCCGAGACCTTCCGCCGATCGACGCGGAAGGGCAGCTGCACGATACGGCTGAAGTGGCCGCAGCGATGGTCGTCCGGGTCAATACTGGTGTCTGCGAAGCTGATCCTGCCCCAGACCGACCGAGTCGGGCCAGGTGATCGATCTGAAACCCGGTCGAGCAGGTATTGGTTCTGATGCCTGCGCTCTCGATGGTTCATTGATGGGCGTCGCAGCCTTCGCTCTGGTCGTGGACGGCGGCGCCGGGCTCGCGCTCGCCGACATTGTGCGCCTTCAGCCGGCCGGCCAAGGGAGTGGCGCTCAGCCCGTGGAGGACGGTCGAGGAGGCGACGATGAGGCTCGTCAGGGTCCCAAACCTCCGGGATCGCGAGGTGGCCTTGCGCCAGCGCGGCATAGAACAGCGCTGAGATGCCGATCGGACCGAACCAACCGCAGAACAGCGCTTCGGACCAGTGCCGGATGGGTTCAACGGCGGGCTTGAGCAGCAGCAGGGCCGGCATCCGCCGCAACACGAGCAGGCCGGCAACCACGGCCGGCGCCCGCCAGCCCAGCTCTGCCCAATCAGTCCAGGGCAGCATCATGCCGAACAGGATGAAGATCGGCAGCTGGGCCAGGCGCTGCACCGCCTGCTGCACATGCTCTTCCGCACGGAGAAGGCTGTCCTCCGGGATTATCAGCCGAAAGCAGAGGGCCGCGACGAAGACGGCGAGGAAACCGTCGCCGTCCAGCGCGCGGATTCCGCCGCCGATCGCGATTGCGAGCGAGAGCGTAATCGCGACCAGCGACTCGTACTGCGCCAGCGCGTAGCGCTCGCTCAATCGCTGCAAGCGGCCGGCGAGCCAGCCGGCGGCAGCACCGATGATGGAGGCCGCCAGCACCTGCCAGCCGATCACGCCGAGCAGCCACTCCCGCATGGCGCTTCCGCCCGAGGCGGTGAGCAGCAGCACGGGAAGCATGACGAAGGCGAGAGCCGGGCCGTCATTGGCCGCGGATTCCATGTGCAGCAGGTTGCGCAACCGCGCCGGGATCGATCGTTCCGCAACCGGGCCGGTCACGATGGCGGTGGCGAGGACGGGATCGGTCGGCGTCACAATGGCGCCGAGCAGCAGCGCCGTCGTCAGGTCGACCTTCAGCACGAGCGCAATCACGGCCGTGCTCGCGCCCCACATCAGGGTCATCGCCGCGAGCAGGAAGATCACGGTCGGACGCCACCTCTCGACGATCCAGCGCCGCGGCAGGTGCAACGCGACGGCCATCAGCGACAACACCAGCGTCGCACGCGCGATCACCTCGATCAGCTTCGCCTGATCCGGCCACTGAACCGGCTCGAAGACCTGCAGCCCGACCGGGCCGATCAGCACGCCTATGCTCATGCAAGCCATGGGGTCGGTGATCCAGCGTTGCCTGAGCCACGAGCTGAACATGGATGCCACCAGCACCGTGGCGCCGATCGCCAGCGCGGCGAGATTGACCTCGGATGCCAGCATCACATTGAGTTCAGGGGGCGTGGCACCGAGGCTGCCCGCCGAGCCATCCACGGCCGAAACTGCATCGGCAGGCCAGGCGAGGACCGCGGCGCCGGCGAAAAGCAACTTGGCCAGCACGGATGCGGCGATGCCCCGGCCGACTTTCGTCCCGTCGCCCTCCGCGTCACGGGACAGACGGGCCGATGGTCCGCCCCCTCTCACGAGTTCGAGCAGCCGGGATATCAGCCGGCGCA
This sequence comes from uncultured Alphaproteobacteria bacterium, assembly GCA_963822985.1. Classification (GTDB taxonomy): domain Bacteria; phylum Pseudomonadota; class Alphaproteobacteria; order Rhodobacterales; family Rhodobacteraceae; genus Thermohalobaculum. The sequence continues at coordinate 52,047 of CAWGJU010000017.1, forward strand.
GGCCCGGCAGCTTCAGCACCTGCGCCACGATCAGCGGCGCCAGGCTGCCGCCCGCGATCAGCGCCCAGCCCTCGGCATCGGGCGGCACGGTGCCCAGCACGGGGCCGAGGACGGGCAAGTAGACCGCGGCGAGCATCAGCGCGACGCCGATGCCGACGGCCAGCCAGACGTATCTGTTCGTCGTGATCTCGTTGCGGAACACAGGCGAGCTCGCGTCGCGCATGTTGAAGACGTGCCAGAGCCGGGCGAAGCCGAAGGTCAGGAACGACACGGTCACCGCCTCATAGGTGCTCATCCCCAATTCGAAGGCATAGAAGAAGACAGCCAGGACCGACCCGCCGATCAGCGCGCCGTAGCCGCCGATGACGCCCCAGATGCGTCGCGTCAGGATCGGCTCCCTCGGGTCCCGCGGCGGCCGCTTCATCACGTCGCCGGAGCTCTCGCCGACGCCGAGGGCGAGCGCCGGAAAGACGTCCGAGACGATGTTGATGTAGAGGATCTGCAGGGGCAGCAGCGGCAGTGGCGCGTTCAGGAAGGCGACCAGCGACACCGCGAAGATCTCGCCCGTGTTGCCCGAGAGCATGTAGAGCACGAAGCGCCGGATGTTGCCGAAGATGCTGCGGCCCTGCCGCACAGCCGCGACGATCGTCGCGAAGGAATCGTCGAGCAGCACCATGTCGGCCGCGTCCCGCGCGACTTCCGTGCCGCGCTGGCCCATGGCGACGCCGATATCAGCCTTCTTCAGCGCCGGCGCATCGTTCACGCCGTCGCCCGTCATGGCCACCACATAGCCGGCGTCCTGGTAAATCTGGATGAGATCGAGCTTCTGCGCCGGGCTGAACCGGGCGAAGACGGGCGTCTTCAGCAGACGCCGCCGCTCCTCCTCGGACAGGTCCTCGGCGCCCGGCATGTCCTTGCCCTCGACGACGCGCGCCTCCTCGGCGTCGTCGACCAGACCGACCTGCTCGGCGAATGGCGCGTGCGGTGCTGGGCTGGTCGCCCGTGACCATCGCCACGCGAATGCCGGCTTGCCGACATTCGAGAACGGCGTCGCGGACCTCGCGTCGCGGCGGGTCGAGCAGGCCGACCAGGCCGATCAGCGTCAGGTCCCCGTAAGGCTCGTCATCCTCGCTTCGCGCCGTCTTCTGCGCGAGCGCCAAGGCGCGCAGGCCGCGGCCGGCGAGCGCGTCGTTCAGCTCCAGCCAGCGCGCGCGCCCGTCCTCGTCCAGCGGCGCTGACGCGCCATCGCCGCCGATCACCCGCGAGCAGACGTCGAGCACGGCCTCGGGCGCGCCCTTGACCGCCACGCGGACGCCGTCGTCGCTGCGGTGGAAGGTGGCCATCATCTTGACGTCCGGATCGAACTCCTCGCGCCGGACCTCGTCCATCTCGTCGACCAGCGAGTCACGATCGAAGCCCGCGCGCTGCCCCGCCGCCAGCAGCGCAACCTCCATCGGGTCGCCCGTGCCGCGCCCCTCATCGCCGCCTTGCAGGCTGGCGCCGTTGCAGAGAACGCCGACCTGCAGGGCCGCCCCGAGCGCGGCGTTCTCCTGCGGATCGACCGGCTCGCCGTCCAGCTCGAAGCGCTCGCCGCCATCCTCGACGGCGACCTCGCCCCCGGGCAGCCGCAGGCGGGCCAGCGCCATCTGGTTCTCGGTGAGCGTGCCCGTCTTGTCCGAGCAGATGACGGTCGTGGCGCCCAGCGTCTCGACGGCGTTCAGTCGCTCGATGAGCGCGTTTCGGCGTGCCAGCCGCCACTTCGGCGCCACACGGCGACCAGGCCCAGGAGAACGGGCAGGTTCCGCTCGAACGGGGTCTCGCGAAAATGCGCGTCCATGGCCGCCGCGCCGGCGAGGAACTCGCGAAAGCGGTCCTCCCCGATGCCGATGGCGACCGGCAGGCCGATCGCGGACCATACGGAATAGCGGCCGCCGACCCAGTCCAGAACCCGAAGACGCGCGAGCGGTCGATCCCGAATTCCTCCGCGCCGCGTACGTTCGTCGAGACGGCGACCACGTGCCGGCCGGGCTCGTCCACGGCACCCTTCAGCCAATCGCGGGCGCTGCGCGCATTGGTCATCGTCTCGAGCGTGGTGAAGCTCTTCGAGGCGACGACCACCAGCGTCCGCGCCGGATCGAGATCGCGGGTGACATCGGCGATCTCGGCGCCATCGACATTCGAGACGAAATGCAGCCTCGGGCCGTCCCGGTTGGGCGCCAGCGCCCGGGAGACCATCTCCGGCCCGAGATCCGAGCCGCCGATGCCGATGTTGATGATATCCGTGAAGGGCTGGCCGGCGGCGGAATACTCGCCCGTGCGGACCGCCTCGGCAAAGCCGAGGAACCTGTCCCGGACGGCGGCCACGTCATCGTCGGCCGGCGCCGCGGCGCCACCGCGCAGCGCCATGTGCAGCGCCGCCCGATCTTCGGTGGTGTTGACATGCTCGCCGGCGAACAGGGCGCGTCGCCTGTCTTCGAGCCCTGCCGCGCGGGCGAGCGCCAGCAGCGCGTCGAGGGCAGGCCCGTCGATCTTTTCCTTCGAGATGTCGAGCGTCAGGTCGTCCAGCGCGAAACTGAATCGATCGAACCTTTTCGCGTCCTCGGAGAAGAGGTCGCGGAGGTGACGGCCGCGCAGCCGCGCCGCCTCCGCCCTCACCCGATCCCAGTGCGCGTCCATCAGGACACCGCCGCTTCGCCGCCGGCCGGGCGGTCAGAAGACAGATCCGGGCCGCATGAAAACCTGCCGCGGACGGTTCGATCTTTCTGGCGCATTCGGAAGCTCCCCGGCTTGCTGCCGCCCGAGCTCAGGCGGGCTGTTCTCTCTGCTCTCTTTGCGGCTTCTCAGCGGCCGCCCGACCGTGCCCGGAATGGCCGATCACCCATTTGTAGGTCGCGATCTTGACGGCGTTCAGGATCAGCATCTCGGCGACGCAGTACCCCCAGATCCCCAGCACCAGGGTCCAGCTGATCGGATAGACGAGGATCCCGAAGCCGCAGATCAGCGTGCCCATCACCTGGGTCGCCTCGAGCGCGGCGAAGAGCTGCCAGCTCGGCCACGGCTGCTGCCAGGCCCAGCCCTCGTTGCGCGTGAGGTAGAGCGTGAAGTGCCCGGCGACGAGCAGCTTGAGGAACATCGCCGTCCGGATCGCCTCCTGGGACAGCCGCATTTCGCTTTCGAGGTACCAGTAGAGCCCGAGCGTCGCGAGCACGCCGCCCTCCTTGTCGACCGGCAGCGACTCGCCGGTGAGGGCGGACTCGTCGATGCTGAGGTGCTCACCGCGCAGCAGCATGACGTCCGCCGGCACCAGGTCGCCCATCCGGACCGACACGATGTCGCCGGGGACGAGCTTGCGCGCCTCGATGTCCTTCTGCTGGCCGTCGCGGATCACGCTGGCCTTCGGCGCCAGGCGCTTCTTCAGCGCCTGGATGGCCTTCTGCGCCTCGTTCTCGTGCCAGAAGCCGACACCGCCATTGATCAGCAGCATGGTGAATATGACGGCCAGCTCGGTCCAGTGCCCGACAATGGCCGACAGGATGACGGCGACCTCGAGCATCCATGGGATCGGCCCCCAGAAATGCGAGAGGAGGCGCATGAGGAAGCTCTGCTTCTCCTCCTCGATCGTGTTCGGCCAATGCTCGTCGAGGCGCTTCTTCGCCTCCTGCTCGCTCAGGCCCTGATCGGGGTCGGTCGAGAGCTTGCGCAGGGTTTCGTCGGCCCCGCGCGCGCCCTGACCGCCGCGCTTTCCGCGCTTGCTCGGCTGTTCGCCGCGCCGCCCGTTCTCCTGCGTATCGTCGGTGCGCTTCTGCGACGGGCCATCCTCCTCTCCACGCTCTCCACGCTCTCCCCGCGCGCGCCTCTCCCGCGCTCTCTCGGCCGTCTTCTGTTCCGTTTCCTGCTCTTCGCGTTCGGGCCGCTCCGCTTTGGGGGCGTTCCGCGCCTTCTCGCCCCGATGCCTCTCGCCGTCCTCGCGGCCATCGGCGCCCGCGCCTTCTTTCTTCCCGCGCTCGATCTTCTTCGCCGGGGCGTGGGTCTCCCCCTCTCGGCGCTCGGCTTTCGCCTTCCTGGCCTCCTGCTGCTCGTCTTTCCTGTCTCGCTCTTGCTTTCTTGCTCCGGAAGTCTCCGCTGCTTCTTGGTCCGAACGCTCCCCGAGCTCCGCCCGCTCGTGCCCGCGCCTTGCCCTGGCCTCGGCGCGGCGCGCGCGGGCCTCCGCCTGGTCGGCGCGCGCGTCCGCTGTCTTGGTACGCTCGTCGTCCTCGCCCAAGATCGAACTCAGCCAGCGCGAATGCGCCCGCTCGGCCTCTGCCTCGGCGCGGTCGGCTTCGGCTTCGGCGTGCTCCGCCCCGATCCTGGCCCGCGCAACGTCCTTGCCGGAAGGCTGCTTTCGGTCGCGCCGCTGCGTGTTGTCATCTTCATATGCAGTTCTCCGACCGCGCAGGTCCTCTGCAGACCCCCTCGGTGGCTCGGTCAGACGCACGCCCGGCACCGGGCACCAGGGCCGACCGGGCGAGCCCGGCTCGTGCCGGAGCATGGGTGCGAACTCTCTGCGCCGCGATGCCCTCACCGCGCCGTGTAGCCGCCGTCGATCACGAGCTCGCTGCCGGTGACGAACTTCGCCTCGTCCGAGGCGAGGTAGACGATCCCCGCCGCGATATCGTCCGGCTCGCCGACATGGCCGATCGGGTGGCGCTCGTCGAGCTCGCGCCGGAACGCCTCGACATCCTCGCCCGTCCGGCGCGCCAGGTCCTCAACCAGCGGCGTCCAGATGAAGCCCGGATGCACCCAGTTCACCCGGATCTTCTCACGCGTAGAGCAGCGCGTCGGTCTTGGTCATCAGCCGCACCGCGCCTTTCAATGCATGGTAGGGCGGGATGTCCTCCGAGCTGATGATGCCATAGATCGAGGACAGGTTGACGATGCTGCCGCCGCCGGCGCGGCGCATGTGCGGGTCTCGTGCACGATCTTCAGCGTCGCCCGCCACGCGAACTGCCATTTCCGTCTCAGCTTTCTGCCCGACCAGGGCGCTCTCGATGTCTCCTCCCGTTCCCCCGGTCGTCTTTCGAGCAAGAAGCCCCCGCGCGCTGACTGCGGCAGGCCCGGCGCCGTGTCGATGATCTGGATCAAACTCGGGCCGCGATGGTCAGCCCACCCCCGGACCGTCCGCGGCCGCTTCCAGGTAGCGGCCGGTTCGGGGTCGCAGCCCCTCGTCGAACTCATAGACCAGCGGCTTGCCGGTCGGGATTTCCAGCCCCGGGATCTCGTCGTCCGGAATGCCATCGAGGTGTTTGACGATGCCGCGAATGCTGTTGCCGTGCGCGACGACCAGCGGCGTGCGGCCCCGCATCAGCGCCGGCTCGACATGCTCGTACCAGTAGGGCAGCACGCGCGCGACGGTATCCTCCAGGCTCTCGGCCCGAGGGATCTGCGCATGCGGCACCTGCGCGTACTTGCGCTCGCGACCCGGATAGCGTTCGTCCGACTCTTCCAGCGCCGGCGGCCTGGTCGCGTAGCTGCGGCGCCAGCGATGCACCTGTTCCTCGCCGACCTCATTGCGCTTCTCGTCCTTGTTCTCGCCCTGCAGCGCGCCGTAATGACGCTCGTTAAGCCGCCAGCTGCGCGCGACCGGCATCCACATCAGGTCCAGTTCGTCCAGCACGATCCACAGCGTCCGGATCGACCGCTTCAGGACCGAGGTGAAGCAGCAGTCGAAAGCGATTTGACTTGCGGCGAGCATCCGCGCCGCCTGCCTCGCTTCGGCCATGCCGTGCTCGGATAGGTCGACATCCGTCCAACCGGTGAACAGGTTGTCGCGGTTCCAGACGCTCTCGCCATGTCGCAGCAGGATGAGGGTCGGCATGATGGGCGCGCCTTCGAATTGGTGTCCCTGCCCGGACCTGTCGGACTCGAGTCCCCGAACGCGTGACCCCCATCGCGGTTGCGCGCTTTCGGGAAACGCATCGGGCTCGCCCAAGTTTCGGCCCGAGCGATGGCCAGCCTTGTTGCCGGCTCGTTGAGCGAGATCAAGGAATCCGCGGCGCGGAGACGTCAGATCTCGGTTCGGCCAGCAGACGAACAGGTGCCCGATGAATGGCAGTGCCGACCCGCCCGCGGGAACTCGAGGCGTTCATCTTCGACATGGACGGCGTGGTCACCGACACAGCCGAGGCGCATTTCGCGGCTTGGAAGAAGGTGTTTGACGGATTTCTGCAGCGCCGGTCGAGCGGTAGCGATCTCAAACCGTTCACGCGCATGGATTACCTCGAGCATGTCGACGGCGTTCCCCGCTACGAGGGGGTCCGTCGGTTCCTCGCGTCCCGCGGCATCGACCTGCCCGAGGGCGATCCCGGGGCCGAGGGCGAGGAGACCATCCGCGGGATCGGCAATCTGAAGAACAGACGTTTTCACGAGTGGCTGCGCGACAACCGCGTGCCCGTCTTCGACGATGCGCGCGCGCTGATCGGAAGGCTCCGCGAGGGCGGCGTGAAGACCGGAATCTTTTCGGCCAGCCGCAACGCGCGGCGCGTGCTCGACAGCGCGAGCGTACGCGACCTGTTCGACGCGACGGTCGATGGCGTCGATGCTGATGAGCTGGGGCTGCCGGGCAAGCCCGACCCCGCGGTGCTGGTCGAGACCGCGCGCCGGCTCGGCTGCCGGCCCGACAGGGCCGCTGTGGTCGAGGACGCGGCGTCGGGTGTTGAAGCTGGCGCCAGGGGGCGGTTCTCGCTCGTCGTCGGGGCCAACCGGCAGGATAAGAATGCCCGCAGGCAGGGCCATGCGCTGCGTGCGCACGGCGCCGACCTGGTTGTGCGCGACCTGCGCCGGCTGCTGACGGATGACGGCGCCGGCCTGAGGACGGTCGAGCGGCTGCCATCGGCGTTCGACCTTGCGGATGAACTGCGCGAGCGGATCGGCGCGCGGCGGCTCGCCGTCTTCCTCGACTATGACGGCACGCTGTCGCCGATCGTGCGCGACTATCGCAAGGCGGACATCGCGCCCGAGATGGTCGAGGCCGTCGCGCAGCTCGCCGGGCGCCTGCCCACCGCCATCATCAGCGGGCGCGACCTCGACGATGTGCGCCGCCGGGTCGGGCTTGACCGGGTGTTCTACGCCGGGAGCCACGGCTTCGACATTGCGGGTCCGGGCGGGCTGCACGATAGGCCCGACGAGGCGGAACAGTTCCTGCAGCCGATCGAGGCGGCCGATGGCGAGTTGCGCGAGGCGGTTGCCGGCATCGCGGGGGCGGAGATCGAGCGCAAGACCTTCTCCGTCGCCGTGCATTTCCGCAACGTCGCCGAACCTGATGTCGAGAAGGTCGAGCAGGCGGTCGACGAGGTCGTCGGCCGGCAACCGAAGCTGCATAAGGGGCGCGGGAAGAAGGTCTTCGAGATCCAGCCGCGCGCCGACTGGGACAAGGGACGGGCGGTCGAGTGGCTGCTCGACCACGCTCGGCTGGGCGCGGGCGACGCGCTGCCGATCTATGTCGGCGACGACCTGACCGACGAGGATGCGTTCGCGGCGCTCGCGGGGCGCGGCATCTCCATCGTCGTCCGCGGCGGCGACCGGGTTACGACGGCGGACTACGCGCTCGACGACATGGAGGATGTCCGCCGGTTCCTGGTCTGGCTGACCGAGCGCGTCGCGGAGCCGGCGCAATGACCGCCTGGTCGCTGATCCATACCGGCTATGAGCCGGGCAAGGAGGGCTTGCGCGAGACGCTCTGCGCGCTCGGCAACGGCCACTTCGTCTCGCGCGCCTGCGCGCCCGACGCGGTGGCGGATGACACGCACTATCCCGGCACCTATCTGGCCGGAGGCTACAACCGACTCGTCTCGGCCATCGACGGGCACGAGATCGAGAACGAGGACCTGGTCAACATCCCAAACTGGCTGCCGCTGGTTCTGAAGGCCGAGGACGGCGACTGGATCAGGCCCGAGATGGTCGAATACCTCGACTATCGTCAGGAGCTCGATCTGCGCGCCGGCGTCCTTTCCCGCATGCTGCGGTTCCGCGGGCCCGACGGGCGCGTGACGCGCTGGGACGAGCGGCGGATCGTCTCGATGCACGACCCGCACCTCGCCGCGCTGTCCGTGACGCTGACGCCCGAGAACTGGTCGGGGCCGCTGACGCTGCGATCGGCCGTCGACTCCAGCGTCACGAACTGGGGCGTCCCGCGCTACCGCGCGCTCGAGGGGCGCCATCTCGAGACGCTCGACTGCCGTGGCGAGGACGGCGGCGTCCTGGCCGTGCGCGCCCGCATGGTGCAGGCGCGCCGCGAGATCGCGCTGGCGGCCCGGACGTTTGTCGAGATCGACGGCGGCCCGGTGCTGCCGGCCCGCACCGAGGCGCTCGCCGACATCGCGGCCCAGGAGTTCGACATCGACGCGCGCCAGGGCCGGCCGATCCGGGTCGAAAAGATCGCCGCCTACTTCAACTCCCGTGACAGCGCCATCGCCGAGCCGCTGCTCGAGGCGGTCAGGCACGTCCAGCATGCGCGCGGCTTTCGCGAGCTTGCCGAGGACCACGTCGAGGCGTGGGGGCATCTCTGGGAACAGTTCGACCTGGCCATCGACAGCGAGGCGGACCAGGACGCCCAGCTCAAGCTGCGCGTGCAAATCTTCCACCTGCTGCAGACGGCGTCGGTGCACTCGGTCGACATGGATGTCGGTGTGCCGCCGCGCGGCTGGCATGGCGAGGCCTATCGCGGCCACATCATGTGGGACGAGCTCTTCATCTTCCCCTATCTGACGCTGCGCATGCCGGTGCTGACGCGCGCCTTCCTGCTCTACCGCTACCGCCGGCTCGACGAGGCGCGCCGCATGGCCCGCGAGGCGGGCCTCAGGGGCGCGATGTTCCCGTGGATGAGCGGCTCGGACGGCCGCGACGAGAGCCAGCGCATCCACCTGAACCCGAAGTCCGGCCGGTGGATTCCGGACAACACGTGGCGCCAGCGCCATATCGGGGCGGCCGTCGCCTACAATGTCTGGCAGTACGTGCAGGCGACCGACGATCGCGACTTCCTGCGCGACTATGGCGCCGAGCTGTTCTTCGAGATCGCCCGCTTCTTCTGCAGCATGGCGCAGAAGCGGCCGGACGGGCGCTATGGCATCCGCGGCGTCATGGGGCCCGACGAGTTCCACACCGCCTATCCGGGGGCCGATCCGGCGGCCGAGGGCGGCCTCGACAACAACGCCTACACCAACGTCATGGTCTCGTGGCTGCTGGCGCGCGCCTTCGACGTCCTCGACCTGATCCCCAGCGACCAGCGGCGGCGGCTCTGCGAGAAGCTCAACCTCGACGACGAGGAGCTCGCGCGCTGGGGCGAGATCAGCCGCAAGCTGTTCGTGCCCTTCAACGATGAAGGCATCATCAGCCAGTTCGAGGGTTACGAGAAGCTGAAGGAGTTCGACTGGGACGGCTTCCGCGAGAAGTATGGCAACCTGCAGCGGCTCGACCGGATTCTCGAGGCCCAGGGCGAGGACCCGAACGACTACAAGGTCTCGAAGCAAGCCGACGTGCTGATGATCTTTTACCTGTTCAGCCGCGAGGAGGTCGAACGGATCTTCGACCAGCTCGGATACGACTTCACGCCCGACATGATCTTCGATAACATCCGCTACTACATGCGCCGCACCTCGCACGGCTCGACGCTCAGCTGGATCGCGCATGCCTGGGTGCTGGCGCGCGCCGACCGGCAGCGGTCCTGGCAGCTGATGCTGAAGGCGCTCGACAGCGACATCGCCGACATCCAGGGCGGCACCACGCCAGAAGGCATCCATCTGGGCGCGATGGCCGGCACGGTCGACGTCGTCCAGCGCTGCTATACCGGGATCGAGATGCGCGCAGGCGCGCTGATGTTCAATCCGCGCCTGCCCGACGAGCTCCATTGCCTGAAGGGCACTGTCCGCTACCGGCGCCAGATCCTCGACTTCGAAATCACGCAAGCCCGGCTGACCATCGAGAGCCGAGTGATGACGGCTCACCCGATCACGGTCGGCTATCGCGGCCAGTTCCGCGAGATGAGCCCCGGGCAGTGCTTCACGTTCAGGCTCGTCCCCGAGACCAAGCCCGACCGGCTGCAGCGCGCCCGCGAGCAGAAGCGCGTCCACCAGGAAGGCGCACCGGCGGAGAACAAGGAGGAGGTCGCATGACCGACGCGGAACTGGTGCTGCAACTTACCGAGATCGGCAGGCGCGACGGCGACCGGGTCGGCGGCAAGAACGCCTCGCTCGGCGAGATGATCCGAAACCTGCGCGAGTCCGGCATCCGGGTGCCCGGCGGGTTCGCCACCACGGCGGCGGCCTATTGGCGCTTTGTCGAGGCGAACGGGCTGCAGGCGCCGATCGCCGAGCAGATCGGCCGGCTCAAGGACGACATGAGCAACCTCCACAAGGTCGGCGAGGCGATCCGCAAGGCGATCCTCAAGGGCACGTTCCCGCCCGAATTGGAGGAGGCGATCCGCTCGTCCTACCGGGCGATGGGCGAGAAGGGGCAGACCAAGGTCGCCGTCCGCTCGAGCGCCACCGCCGAGGACCTGCCCGAGGCGAGCTTCGCCGGCCAGCTCGAGACCTTCCTCAATATCGAGGGCGAGGAGGCGCTGCTCGAGGCGTGCCGCAAGTGCTATGCCTCGCTCTTCACCGACCGCGCCATCAGCTATCGCGAGAACCACGGCTTCGACCATCTGAAGATCGCGCTCTCGGTCGGCGTGCAGCGGATGGTCCGCTCGGACATCGCGTCGTCGGGCGTCATGTTCTCGATCGACACCGAGACGGGCTTTCCGCGCTCGGTGCTGATCACCGGCGCCTGGGGCCTCGGCGAGACGGTGGTGCAGGGCATGGTCGACCCCGACGAGTTCCAGGTCTTTAAGCCGCTGCTCGACCGGGCCGACCTGAAGCCGATCATCGAGAAGAAGATCGGCGCCAAAAGCAGGAAGATGATCTACGGCAAGAAGTCCGCGACCGAGCTGGTCGACACCGACCCGGAGGACCGCCGCCGGCTCGTCCTCGACGACGACGAGGTGCTGACGCTCGCCCGCTGGGCCGCCACCATCGAGCGGCATTACGGCCAGCCCATGGACATGGAGTGGGCCAAGGACGGCGAGACGGGCGAGCTCTTCATCGTCCAGGCGCGGCCCGAGACCGTGCAGTCGCGGCGCGAGGCGAGCCAGCTCAGAGCCTACAGCCTCAACGAGAAGGGAAGGGTGCTGGTCTCCGGCGTCGCCATCGGCGACGCGATCGCCGCCGGCCGCGTGATCCGGCTGGACAGCCCCGACGAGATCGAGCGGTTCGAGACGGGCGCCGTGCTCGTCACCGGCATGACCGATCCCGACTGGGTGCCGATCATGAAGCGCGCGCATGCCATCATCACCGACCATGGCGGGCGCACCAGCCATGCCGCCATCGTCAGCCGCGAACTCGGCCTGCCCGCCATTGTCGGCACCGGGGACGCTACGTCCAAGCTGAAGGATGGCCAGGAGATCACCGCCTCCTGCGCCGAGGGCGACGAGGGCCGCGTCTATGACGGCACGCTCGACTTCGACGTCACCGAGATCGACATCGACGACATCCCCAGGACCCGCACCAAGACGATGGTCAACCTCGCCAACCCATCCGCCGCCTTCCGCTGGTGGCGCCTGCCGACCGACGGCGTCGGGCTCGCGCGCATGGAGTTCATCATCTCCAACCACATCAAGGTGCACCCGATGGCGCTCGTTCGCTTCGACGCGGTCGAGGACCAGGAGGCCCGTGCGGCCATCGAGGAGCTGACGCAGGGCTTCGAGACCAGGGAGGAGTTCTTCGTCGACACGCTCGCCCGCGGCATCGCCCGGATCGCGGCGGCGCACCATCCGAACCCCGTCATCGTCCGGATGAGCGATTTCAAGACCAACGAATATGCCGAGCTGCTCGGCGGCGCCGGCTTCGAGCCGGACGAGGAGAACCCGATGCTCGGCTGGCGCGGCGCCAGCCGCTACTACCACCCCGACTATCGCGAGGGCTTTGCGCTCGAGTGCCGGGCGATCCGGCAGGCGCGCGAGGAGATCGGGCTCGACAACATCGTCATGATGATTCCGTTCTGCCGCACGCCCGAGGAGGCGGACCGCGTGCTCGAGGAGATGGCGAAGCACGGCCTGATGCGCGGCAAGGCGGGGCTCGAGGTCTATGTCATGGCCGAGCTGCCATCGAACGTGCGGCTGGCCGAGAAGTTCGCGGCCCGCTTCGACGGGTTCTCCATCGGCTCGAACGACCTGACGCAGCTCGTGCTGGGCGTCGACCGCGACAGCGACCGGCTCGGCAAGCTCTTCGACGAGCGGCACGAGGCGGTGACGGGCACCATCGCCGACCTGCTCGCCGCCGCCCGGCGCACCGGCACGCATACCGGCATCTGCGGCCAGGCGCCGAGCGACCATCCCGAGTTCGCGCGTTTTCTTGTGGAGCACGGCATCGACTCCATCTCGGTCAGCCCCGACAGCTTCCTGCGCGTCAAGCAGCAGATCGCGGCGGCGGAAGCGTCCTCGAAGGAGATCGAGGCGACGGCATGAAGATCGCGATCTTCGAGGTCGAGGCGTGGGAGCGCGCAACCTTCGCAGATCTCGAGGACGAGCATGAGGTCGTCTACCACGAGGAGACGCTGAGCGCCGGGAACGCCGCCGACGTGGCTGATGCGGAGATCCTGTCGGCGTTCATCTATTCGGAGATGGACCGGTCGGTGCTGGACAAGTTCGAGCGCCTGAAGCTCATCGCCACCCGCTCGACCGGCTTCGACCACATCGCGATGGAGCACTGCAACGAGCATGGCATCAAGGTCGCCAACGTACCCACCTATGGCGAGAACACGGTGGCCGAGCACGTGTTCGCGCTGCTCGGCGCGATCAGCCACAACATCGTCGACGCGGCCGACCGGACGCGGCGCGGCGACTTCTCGCAGCAGGGCCTGCAGGGCTTCGACCTCAAGGGCAAGACGATTGGCGTGATCGGCACCGGGCACATCGGCGCCCACGCGGCGAAGATCGCCAGGGGCTACGACATGGACGTCGTCGCCTTCGACGTGAACCCGAAGGACGAGATCGCGGAGGAGATCGGCTTCCGCTACGCCGGGATGGACGAGCTGCTCGCCACCGCAGACATCGTCACTCTGCACGTCCCCGGCAGCGAGAAGACGAAGCACCTGATATCGGATGCCGAGTTCGACAGGATGAAGGACGGCGTCGTCCTCATCAACACCGCCCGCGGATCGGTCGTCGACGTCGACGCGCTTCTGCGCGCGCTCGGCAGCGGCAAGGTCAGGGCGGCGGGCCTCGACGTGCTGCCCGAAGAGCCGACCGTGCGCGAGGAGGCCGAGCTGCTGCGCAGCTGGTTCGACCGCAAGCACAACCTCGACACCCTGCTGGCGGACCACATCCTGCTCAGGCTGAAGAACGTGATCATCACGCCGCACAGCGCCTTCAACACACGCGAGGCCGTGCAGCGCATCCTCGACACCACGCACGAGAACATCGCCGGCTTCGCCCGCGGCGCGCCGGTCAACATCGTCAACGAGAGCGGGTGAGCATGGGCAGGGTCGTCGCGGTCACGCCGAACGCCGCGCTGGACCTCTGGACGACGACCAGGCGTCTACGCGCCGGCCCGAAGCTGCGCAGCTCGGTGCCGCGGCTCGATCCGGGCGGCGGCGGCATCAATGTCTCGCGCGTGCTCCAGCGGCTCGGCGGCGACACGCTCGCGCTCTACGCCGCGGGCGGCTGCACCGGCGACCAGATCGCCGGCGCGCTCGAGCGTGACGGGGTGCCGGCCGAGCGCGTCGGCATCGCGGGCGACAGCCGGCGCAACATCTCGATCATGGAGGAGGAGACGGAGAAGGTCTTCCGGATCGTCATGCCCGGCCCGTCCCTGACCGACGAGGAGCAGACGGCGATCCTCGACCGCGTGTCCGCGCTGGCCGCCGACAGCGCCATGGTCGTCGGCAGCGGCAGCCTGCCGCCCGAGACGCGCGAGTCCTTCTGGGCGGAAGCCGCCAGGCGCGTGCGCGACGCGGGCTCGAAGTTCCTGCTCAACTCGTCGAGCCAGGCGAAGACCGCGCTTGAGGCCGGCATCTGGCTGCTGCGCGAGAACAAGGACGAGATCGATGACTTGATCGGCCGTAAGCTCGCCTGGCCGCAGGAGATCGCCGACTGGGCCGCCGCGCAGATCGAGCGGGGCGCGGCCGAGATGATCGTCGTCACCCAGGCCGAGCAGGGCGCGCTCCTGGTCACGGGGGACGCGCGCTTGGCGATCGCTCCACCGCATGTGCGGGTGAACAGCGCCATCGGCGCGGGTGACAGCTTCGTTGCCGGCCTGTGCCTCGGGCTGGCGCAGGAAAGGCCGCCTGCGGACGCGCTGCGGCTCGGCGTCGCGGCGGCGGCGGCCACCCTGCTGACGCCCGGCACCGAACTCTGCCGCAAGGAAGATGTCGAGCGGCTCGTCGGCGAATGCGGAGAGCCGCAGCCGCTCTGAGCCCCAGGGATGCAGTAGCGCGGAAGGCGTCCCGAATGGATCTGCCCAGGATCGATGACATGGATGTACGCGGCAAAAGGGTTCTCGTCCGCTCGGACCTGAACGTGCCGCTCGCGGACGGCAGGGTTGCTGATGAAAGCCGGGCGGCGACACGGTGGCATTCCTGCAGAGACACGCGCTGCGCGAGATGTTCTCGACGTCTCGCTGGCCGGCGGCGCGTTCCTGCACTGGCTCTCGGGCAAGCCGCTGCCGGGGGTCGAGGTCCTGCGCGAGGCAAAAACCAAGGTCTGGAACGATCACCACTCGTTGAGGGCGCTCGGCTGGGCCTAGGCCGGGGGTGGTCGGGGGGCTGGACTTTGTCGCGCGGGGCACGATCTCTCGGGTGATCGGAAACCGGAGGTCACCGATGCGACGCTTGCTCCCCGCGCTGCTGCTCGCCCTATCGCCCAGCCTGGCGCTGGCGCATCATGGCTGGTCGTGGACGTCCGGCGAGAACGTCGAGGTCACCGGGATCGTCCAGGAGGTCGATCTCGGCATGCCGCACGGCGTCCTGACGCTCGCCGTCGAGGGCGATGTCTGGCAGGTCGAGGTCGGCCAGCCCTGGCGGAACGAGCGCGCCGGGCTGCGGGACGGCGACCTCGCGCCCGGCGTCGAAGTGCGGATCGAGGGCGAGCCCGCGGCCGACATCTCGGATCGCCGGGTCAAGGCCGAGCGGCTCTGGATCGGCGACCGGCAGTACGAGCTTTATCCCGAGCGGGACTGAACGGTTCGTCGGAGTGGGATGGGCGATGCGCTCCCCACTCTCGGACTGTTCGCATGGCGCGAACTGCGAGCGCCGGGCTATTTCGCCGGCGGCGGATTGCCGGGGATCGGCAGCGCCTGCATCGTCGGGTGCGATCGGGCGTATTGCGCCGGGAAGGCGGCGCGGTTGTCGCCAAGCCGCTCGGCCGCGTGCCAGGCCCAGCGCGAATCGTAGGTGATGCCGCGCGCGAGCGCCACCATGTCGGCCTGGCCGCTCGTCAGGATATGCTCGGCCTGGATCGGGTCGGTGATCTTGCCCACGGCGATGACGGTCAGGCCGGGTACGGCACGTTTGATCTCCCCGGCAAAGCGGGTCTGATAGCCGGGGCCAACGCGGATTTCCTGGAGCGGAGAGTTGCCGCCCGACGAGACGTCGACGAAGTCGCAGCCGCGGGCATGCAGCGCCCGCGCGTACTCGATCGCCTCGGGCAGGCCCCAGCCCGAGCCCTCGACCCAGTCGCTCGCCGAGAAGCGGACGCCCAGCGGGCGCTCGGCGGGCCAGACCTCGCGCACCGCCTCGAAGATCTCGAGCGGAAAGCGCATGCGGTTCTCGAGGCTGCCGCCATAGGCGTCCTCGCGCCTGTTCGAGATGGGCGACAGGAACTGGTGCAGCAGGTAGCCATGCGCCGAGTGGATCTCGATGACGTCGAAGTCGAGGCGCAGGCACCGCCGTGCCGCCGAGGCGAAGGCGTCGCGCACGCGCTTCAGCGAGTTGCCGCCCAGCGCCTCGGGCGTGTGCCAGCCATCGGCGTAGGGCACCGCCGATGGGGCGACGGTCTGCCAGGCGCCGTTCTCGGGCTTCAGCGGCGCGCCGCCGCGCCAGGGCACGTCGACCGACGCCTTGCGCCCGGCATGGGCGAGCTGCATGCCGATCTTGCCCGAGCCGTAAGCCCGGAAGAAGTCGACGATCGGGCGGAAGGCGGCCTCCTGCTCGTCCGACCAGAGGCCGGTGTCGCCCGGCGAGATGCGGCCCTCGGGCTCGACGCCCGTCGCCTCGACGAAGGTGAGGCCGGGCCCGGAGATCGCGAACTGGCCGAGATGGACGAGGTGCCAGTTGCCCGGCACGCCGTCTTTCGCGCTGTACTGGCACATGGGCGCCACGACGATGCGGTTCGGGATCTCGAGCTCGCGCAGCGTGATCGGGTCAAAGAGGGTGGTCTTCGGCATCGGTCGAATCCCTGTCGAAATTGCGGACGTCGGAAAGCGGATGGGCGCCCCTAGGGGCGGTGTTGGTGGCGGCGGGTGCTTGCACCCACCGACTAGTCGAACGCCCGGCTGCTATCCGGCACCGGCACCTCGAAGGTGTTCAAGGTCAGCGAGACGAGCGCGTAATAGCCGCAGAGCCCGACGACGTCGACGAGGCCCCGCTCGCCCAGCACCTCGCGCGCCTCGGCGAACTCGGGCTCGCTCAGCCGGTGCCGCTTGTTCAGCGCGACGGCCGTCCGATAGACGGCGCGGGCCGCAACCGTGTCGAGCTGCGGCTCGCGGCCGCGGCGAATGGCGTCGGTGACGGCCGGGGCCACGCCCGCGTCGCGCGCCATTCGCTCATGCGCCCACCACTCGAACTCGGCCCGGTAGTGCGCGGCGGTCACGCAGATGGCGAGCTCGGCGAGATCGCGCGGCAGGGTGGTGTTGAACCGGCAATATTGCCCGAGCTTCTGCGCCGCGTCGGCGAAGGCCGGGTTGGTCAGCCAGACCGGAAACGGCCCGCGAATCGTGCCGCGCGGGCCGCCGACGATGTCGTCGTGGACGCGCTGCTGCTCGGGGGTCATCCGGTCGTACGGGATTTCCTGCAGGCGGCTCATGCCATCGTCCCCATCGTCTCCGTCATCGCATCCGGTCCCAGTCGGGGCGGCGTTTCGACAGGAAGGCGTCTATGCCCTCCTGCCCCTCGGGCCCGGCCAGCGCCTCGGCGATGCCGTCCGCCTCGGCGTCGAGCTGCGCCTTCAGGCCGTTGAGGCGGGCCGCCTCGACCAGCTTCTTGCCGTTGGCCAGCGCGCGGGACGGCTGCGCCGCGATCTGCTCGGCCCAGTCCATGGCGGCGTCGAGCGCGCCGCCGGGCTCGGCCAGCCGGTTGATCATGCCGGCGGCATGCAGCCGCTCGACCGCGATGCGGTCGCCGGTGAAGACCATCTCGGAGACCAGCTGGCGCGGCAGGGCGGCGCCGAAAAAGGCGGTCGAGCCGCCGTCGGGCGTCAGCCCGATGCGGATGTAGGCGACCGAGACATAGGCGTCGCGGGCAGCTATGATCAGGTCGCAGGCGGCCATGATCGAGGCCCCTGCCCCCGCCGCCCCACCGTCGACGGCGGCGATGATGGGCTTGGGGCAGGCGCGCATGGCCAGGATCATGTCGTGCAGCTTGTCGACCGAACTGCGGCGCGTGGCGTAGTCGGCCTGGGCGCGCTCCTTCAGACCGCGAATGTTGCCGCCCGAGCAGAAGAAGCCCCCCGCGCCCGTCAGCACGATGGCGCCGATCCGGGGATCGGCCCCGGCCTCCTCCACGGCCGTGCGGAAGCCGTCGTAGAAATCCCAGCTGAGCGCGTTCAGCGTCTTGGGGTCGTTGTTGACCGCCTTCAGCACGCGGCCGTGGCGTTCGAGAAGGATCCGCTCCTGCTGTCCGGTACCCTGGTCGGCCATGCTCACTCTCCATCGCCCCGGCTCATCGACCCGAGCTCTTCGGCCCAGGCTCAGCGGCCCAGGCTCAACGGCACGGGACGGTCTAGCGGATGGGTCCGGCGGCGCAAGTGGCGGGATGGCTCGATCGGGGCTCCATCGCGCTTCTGCTGCGAAGCGCGTGCCGCACGCCAAGACACATGGGAAAACCGGAACGTCGCCGGGCAGACGGGCGTTGCCCGCTCGCAGGCAGGCGTCTGCCGAGAACGGTTGGCGCCAGTCGCGTGAAGGTAGAGGCGGCCGCTCCCCCATCGGCCGCCAGAGTGTGCAACCTGCAAACGGGAAGAACCATGAAAAAGCTCATCACGGCCCTGGCCGTCACAACCGCCCTCGGCACCGGCGGCGCCATGGCCCAGTACGCCGGCAGCGGTTACGGCTATGGCAACGACTATTACGGCGCCGGCATCGGCGGCGGATATGGCACCGATCTGGGCTATGGCTACGGCTATGGCAGCGGGCTGCTGGGCGGCACGATCGACCAGAGCCTTTACGGCGTCAGCACGAACGATCTCTACAACGCCGAGATCCAGGGTGCCGGCGGCGAGAAGATCGGCGACGTTCTCAACGTCATCCGCAACTGCAACATCTATGCCGTCGTCAGCCTGAACCCCGACTGGATGCAGGGCGTCCAGAAGGACATCGTCGTGCCGATCAGCAATCTCGTCGTCACCGAGAAGGGCGTGATTATCCAGAACATCACCGCCAACAATGTCGACCAATTTCCGACCTATCGCGCCGGCATGAACCTGGTCGAGTACACCAGCGCCAGCATGGGTGCCAACGACACGACGGCCGGCGCCGGAAACGGCGGCATGTATGGCGCGACGCAGGGCTGGAGCGCCTGCCAGCAGTTCAGCGGCACGGGCGTCAGCGGCGCGTCGGGCTTCGGCACGGGGGTCGGCGCCGAAATCGGCAACGGTGGCGTCGGCGTGAATACCGGTCTTGGCACCAGCGGCGCGGGCGTCGGGGCCGGCGCTGGCGATACCGGGGCGGGCATGAGCATCGGCACGGCCGCCAGCCAGACCGCCGGCGGCGGCCAGGGCATGGCCCAGCAGGGCAGCAACACGCTCGAGTTCCGGGTCGACGCGCTGCGCGGGTCGAGCGTCTATTCGGCGAACGGCCAGCAGATCGGCCAGATCGACAACCTCTATCGTTCGAACAACGCCTATGTCGTGATGCAGATCGACACCGGCTGGTTCAGCAGCGGCGGCACCGCCATCGTGCCGATGCAGCGCTTCACCTGGGTTGACGACGAGCTGATGCTGCCAGGCGTGACCGAGGAGATGATCAAGAACTACGATCCCTATGGCGGCGTCTACGGCGACTTCTGGAGCACCGGCTACAGCGAGATGGACACCGGATACTACAACAACGTCGGCGACATCTACGGCTACGGCAGCTGAGCCGATCGATCGTATCCGAAAAATCGGGCGGCCCTGCGGGGCCGCCCTCTTTCCGTCCGAGGCCACTGCCGCGCCGCTCCGCAGGCCAGCGCGGAGGGCAAGGCGAGCACGGTGAAAACCCGTCCGAACATTGTCGCTCCCCCGAAACTCAAGCCGGGGAGGGATCGCTTCCGGGCGTCGAGCTTTCGACCTTGGGGGCGGCCTCGTCTCGGCTGAGCGCGATGTAGCGCTGCAGATGGTGATCGGTGTCGCCGAAGAGGTGGTCGATCATGACCAGGCGCTTGGCGTAGTGGGCAAGCGGCCATTCCCACGTCATGGCGACGCCGCCCTGCATCTGGATCGTCTCCTCCGCGACCAGGCGGCCGGTGCGGCCGACCAGGTTCTTGGCCGCCGAGATATTGAGCTCGCGCTCGGCCCGCGGCGCCTCGAGCGTGTTGGCCGCCAGCATAACGGCCGAGCGCGCCTGCTCGATCTCCAGCATCATGTCCACCATGCGGTGCTGCAGCGCCTGGTTGGCGCCGATCGGGCGGCCGAACTGCTTGCGCTCCTTGAGATAGGAGAGCGTGCCGTCGCGACAGATATCCATGATGCCGATCGCCTCGGCGCAGACGGCAAGCGTGCCGGCGGCGAGCGTCTTCTCGATCAGCGGGAAGGCGTCGCCGCGGGGCCCGCCCAGCGTATGGCAGTTGGCGCCGTCGAGGATCAGCTTCGGCGACGTGCGGGCCGTCGATGCCGGCATAGTCGCGCACCTCGACCCCCGTCGAGTTCGGCGAGAGGTTGAAGAGGGCGATGCCGTCCTCGTCGCCCGGCTCGCCGGCGATGCGGGCCGAGACGATGATCAGCTCCGCCGTGGCGCCGTTGACGACAACGGCCTTGCGCCCCGTCAGCTCCCAGTTGCCGTCGCGCTGGACGGCGCGGGTGGCGATGCGGGCCGCGTCGTAGCGGCTCTCGGGCTCGTAATGCGCGAAGGCGAGCAGCGTCTTGCCCTCGCTCGCCGCCTCGAGGGCGTGCGTCATGCCATGCTCGGCCAGCGGCACCGAGGCCAGCAGCGTCGGCAGGAAGGGCTCGACGACCAGGCCGCGGCCGACCGCCTCGAAGATCAGCGCGATGTCCTCGCCGGTGCCGCCGAAGCCGCCATGCTCCGGCGCGATCAGCGCGCCGACGAGGCCGAGCCCGCAGAAATCGGTCCAGAGCGCGGCGATCGAAGCCCGTCTCGGACTTGACCGAGGCGTGGCGCTTCTCGATCGGATAACTCTCGCGGACAAAGCGCTCGGCCGTGTCCTTGAGCATCTGGCGTTCTTCGGAAAGCGCGAAGTCCATTGGCGTACCTCGGTCGGGCAGGTTGGCGGTGGGGTGCGAGCACCCACCCTACGGGATGGCGGTAGGGTGGGTGTTGAACCCCACCCCGGGGCTCAAAGGCCGAGCAGCGCCTTGGCGACGATGTTGCGCTGGATCTCGTTCGAGCCGCCATAGATCGACTGCTTGCGCATGTTGAAATAGCTGCGCGCGGCCCTGCAGCGCGAAAGTCCGGGCCCGGCGGCTCGCCGTTCCAGCCCGGGTCGAACGCTTCGGGCACGTCCGGCAGGGCGTAAGGTCCGGCGGCGCGGCGCAACAGGTCGGTCGTCTCCTGGCGGATCTGCGTGCCCTTGATCTTGAGCAGCGAGCTCTCGGCGCCCGGCGCCTTGCCGGCGCCCGCGGCCGCGACCACGCGGTTGTTGAAGACCTCGAGCGCCTTGAGGTCGATCTCGACCTCGGCCAGCCGAGCCGCGAAGAGCGGGTCGTCGAGCAGCGACCGGCCGTTCGCCTTCTGGTCGCGCGCGGCCTGCTTGACGCCCTTGATGCGCCTGCTTGGAATAGCCGACGCCGGCGATGCCGGTGCGCTCGAAGGTCAGCAGGTACTTGGCGACCGTCCAGCCCTTGTTCTCCTCGCCGACGAGGTTCTCGACCGGGATCTTCACGTCGGTCAGGTAGACTTCGTTGACCTCGTGCTCGCCTTCCAGCGTGTAGATCGGCCGCACCTCGATGCCGGGCGTCGCCATGTCGCAGAGCAGGAAGCTGATGCCCTCCTGCGGCTTCGCGGCCTTGGGGTCGGTGCGCGCCAGCAGGAAGATCCAGTCGGCGAAGTGGCCATAGGTCGTCCAGGTCTTCTGGCCGTTGACGACGTAGTGGTCGCCCTCGCGCACGGCGGTGGTGCGCACGCTGGCGAGGTCCGAGCCGGCGCCCGGCTCGGAATAGCCCTGGCACCAGAACTGCTCGTCGTTCAGGATCTTGGGCAGGTACTCTGCCTTCTGCTCCTCGGTGCCGAACTTGATCAGCACGGGCCGAGCATGTTGAGGCCGAAGGGGACGATGCGCGGCGCGCCGGCGGCGACCATCTCCTCCTCGAAGATGTTCTTCTCGGCCGGCCCCCAGCCGGTGCCGCCGTATTCCTCGGGCCAGTGCCAGGCGAGGAAGCCGCGCGAGCGCAGCAGCGCGTGCCACGGAGGAAATCCTCCTTCTTCAGCCGCTGGCCCTTGCGGACCTTCTCGGCCAGGTCCTTCGGCATCTCGCGCCGCAGCCAGTCGCGGACGTCGGCCTGGAACGCCTTTTCTTCGGCATTGTAGGAAAGGTCCATCGCGGCCTCCTCAAAGGGTCCGTTCAGAGGGTCTCGGTCGGTGCCCCAGATCGTCGTGACCTGGGACGAGAGCACGCCGCCATTGCCATGCGCGAGGCAGAGGTCGGCGTCGGGGATCTGCATGCCCGGCGCGTCGCCGCGCGCCTGGCGGATCGCCTCGGCCATGACGAAGAGGCCGTACATGCCGGGATGAACGCAGGAGAGCCCGCCGCCGTTCGTGTTGACCGGCAATTCGCCGCCCGGCGCGATGCGGCCGCCGCCGAAACGAAGTCCTTGCCCTCGCCCTTGGCGCAGAAGCCGAGGTCCTCGAGGAACAGGATCGTGTTGATGGTGAAGGCGTCGTAGAGCTGCACCGTCTTCATGTCCGGCCGGGCCATAGCCCGCCATGGCGAAGGCGCGCTTGCCGGAGTCGGCGGCGCAGGTCGTGGTCAGCGACGGCATCTGGCTGATCATCCGGTGGTCGTGCGCCATGGCGGCGCCGAGCAGGTAGACGGGCTTCGCTGAGTCCTTCGCCCGGTCGGCGCGCACCATCACGGCGGCGGCGGCGCCGTCGGTCACGAGGCAGCAGTCGAGCTTGCCGAGCGGGTCCGAGATCGGGCCGCGCGGCGAGCACGTCGTCGACGGTGATCGGGTCGCGGGTGAACGCCTCCGGGTTGTGGCTCGCCCAGGCGCGGGCGGCGACCGCCACCTCGGCCAGGTGCTCGCGCGTGGCGCCGTACTCGTGCATGTAGCGGCTCGCGGCCAGCGCATAGGCGGTGATCGGGTTGCGCGGCTGGTATACTGCGCCTCGAAGGGCATGGGCTCGGAGACGCGAGCGGAAGCCGCCGGCCGTGCGCTGGTTCGAGCCATAGGCGATGACCGCGACGTCGACGAGCCCGGCCTCCAGCGCCATCGCCGCGTCGAGCGCATGCGCGAGGAAGGACGAGCCGCCGATGTTCGAGCCGGACGAGAATTTCGGCTGGATCCCGAGATATTCGGCCAGCGACATCGCCGCCATCGAGTGCACGGCCGTCGCGGCCCAGATGCCGTCGACCTGGTCGAGCGTCAGCCCGGCATCGTCCAGCGCCTTGAGCACCGCCACGCCCATCAGCTCGGTCGAGTTCCAGCCGGGCGACTCGCCCGTGCCGTGGGTGGCGATGCCGACGCAGGCGGCCTTGCCGCGCAGGTGCGAGAGATCCGTCATGCCGGCACCCAGACCACGGCGGGGGCGCCGTTCAGCTCTTCGATCTTCGCGCGAACCTTCATGCCGATCGTGACCTCCTCCGGCGCGATGTCGACGACCCGGCTCATCATGCGCGGCCCTTCGGCCAGGTCGATCAGCGCCACGTTGAAGCTGCCGCCCTTGTCCGGCGAGCGGCGGTTCACGGTGGTGGCATAGACGGTGCCCTGCCCGCTGGCCTCGACCCAGTCGAGATCGGTCTCGCCCGTGCCCGGCACGAAGGGTCGCGGGTAGAAGACGTGCGCGCCCGTCGAGCGCGAGCGCTGGATCATGAACCGGCCCTCGTCTAGATAGGCCTGGAACTGGGCTTCGGGCCCGCTTGCTCATCGCTTCCACTCCACCTCCACGAATCGCAGCTCTTCGTCGCCCGCGTTGATGACGTCGTGCTCGACGCCAGCCTCGCGGAAATAGGACCTGCCGGCGACCAGATCGGCATGGCTCTCGGCGCCGCCCGGGCCGACCATCCGCAGGCGGCCGTCTGTCACAGGGGTGATGACATAGTCGAATTCGTGCCGATGCCAGCCCGTCGCGTCGCCGGGGGCGAAGCGATACTCGGTGACACGGGTCTTGTCGTTGTCGACGTGCACGATGGCTTGCGCAGTGCCCATTATCGGTGCCTATCATTCGGCGGCCTCCCTGCAGTCGCGAGCCCGAGGCGCTGGCGGGCGGCCAGGTACTCGGCCTCGAGCCTTGTCGATCAGCTCGGCCGGCGCCGATCACGCCCTTGATCGCGTTGATGCCCTGGCCGCGAGCCCCAGATCTCCTTCCAGCTCTTGGGCTTGGACGAGCCGGAGGAAAAGTCCATCTTCGACGGGTCGCTCTCGGGCAGATTGTCGGGATCCATGCCGGCGCGGCTTGATGCTTGGCTTGAGGTAGTTGCCGTAAACTCCTGTAAACAGGGACGAATAGACGATGTCATCGGCCGTGCCGTCGACCAGCATCTGCTTGTAGTCGGGGTCGGCGTTCGCCTCATTCGTCGCGATGAAGGCGGTGCCGATATAGCCGAGATCGGCGCCCATGGCCTCGGCCGCCAGCAGCTGGTTGCCGCGTCGAGATCGAGCCCGAGAGCAGCAGCGGCCCGTCGAACCATTCGCGGATCTCCTCATCAGCGCGAAGGGCGAGACGGCGCCGGCATGGCCGCCGGCGCCGGCCGCGACGGCGATCAGCCCGTCGGCGCCCTTCTCGATCGCCTTGCGCGCGAAGCGGTCGTTGATCACGTCGTGCAGCGTGATGCCGCCATAGCTGCCGCACCGCCTCGTAGACCTCGGTCCGGGCGCCGAGCGAGCTGACGCAGATCGGCACCTGGTGGCGCACCATGATCTCCATGTCGCGCTCGAGCCTGGCGTTCGAGCGGTGGACGATCTGGTTGACGCCAAAGGGCGCGGCCGGGCGGTCCGGGTGCGCCCGGTTGCCAGGCGTCGAGCTCCTCGCGGATGCGCGTCAGCCAGGCGTCGAGCAGCGGCGGCTCGCCCGGCTCCTCGCGCGCGTTCAGCGCGGGGAAGCAGCCGGGGATGCCCGCCTTGCACTGGGCGATGACCAGGTCCGGGTTCTGCACGATGAAGAGCGGCGCCCCGAAGGCCGGGATGCGCAGGTTCTGCAGGATCGGCGGCAGGGCCATCAGCGACCTCCGCACGATCAGCGCGTCGAGCGCGATGCAGTCGTGCTCGCGGGCGCGCACCGGGTTCATCTCGACCGACTTCGATCTCGCGCGGCATGCGGCGCGGCGAAGACCGAGAGCTTCGAGATCGCCTGACCGAGCGCGCCCATGTCGACCGGGACGCTTGCCGCGCGCGCCGTTCAGCATGGCGCGCCCATGCAGCTCCTCGACCATCTCGCGCGCCGTGTCCTCGCTGATCGGCGCGCGGCGGAAGGCGACGTCGCCCAGGACCTCGGTGAAGACGCCACCGAGGCCCGCCATCACCACGGGGCCGAAGACCGGGTCGATCTTGGCGCCGAGGATCAACTCGATCCCGCCACTGACCATCGGCGAGACGAGCACGCCGTCGATATGCGCGTCGGGCTTGTAGTGCGAGGCGTTGTTCGTCAGCTGGTTGTAAGTCTGGCCGGCGATGTCCTCGGTGACGTGCAACGCGACGCCGCCCGCCTCGGTCTTGTGGATTATGTCGGGCGAGGCGATCTTCATGGCCGCCGGCCCGTGCATCTTGGCCACCGTGTCGCGCGCCTCCTTGGACGAGCGCACCAGCGTGTCCTCGACCACCTCGAGGCCGGACTTGCTTCAGGAGGCGCTTGGCCGCGCTGCTCGCCCAGTGGCGCCGTCGGGCAGCGGGCCGCACTCCGGCACCGGCGGCACCTCGGGCACGCCACGGTCGAAGGCACGGCCGAAGCAGCAGACGGCCGCCATGGCGGCGACGGCGCGTGTCGGGTCCTCGTAGCAGGGGAAGCCCTCGGCCTCGTACTCGGCGACGATCTCGTCGCTGCGCGATCAGCGACTGGATGAAGAGCGTGCGGTCGCGGCCCTTCATGGCCCGGCGCAGTCCGTCGATCACGTCCTTGGCGATCGCCGGGTTGCCGGCGACCGTCGTCCAGAAGCCGATCAGCGCGTCATAGCCGCCGCGGTCGAGCATCATGCGTCGTGAAGGTCTCGACGAGGCTGAGATCGTTGAAGAACTGGGCGGTCACGTCGACCGGGTTGCGCGGCGCCGGCGAAGGGCACGAGCTCCTTCAGCCGCGCCTGCGCGTCCGCCGGCATCGGCGCGACGTCGAGCCCGTGGTCGGCAGCGGCGTCGGCCATCAGCACGCCGGCGCCGCCCGAGATCGTGACGAGGCCGATCCTTGCGGCCGGCCGGGTAGATGCGCGGCCGGCAGGCGAGCGCCACGTCCAGCATCTCCTCGGTCGTGCGCGCGCGGTAGCGCGCCGCACTGCCGGAGCACCGCGTCATAGATCTTGTCCTCGCCGGCCAGCGAGGCGGTGTGCGAGGACGCCGCCTGCGCGCCGACATCCGAGCGGCCGACCTTCATGAAGATGACGGGCTTGCGCGCCGCCCGCGCCGTCTCGAGCGCGTCGACCAGCACGGCGCCGTCCTTGATCGATTCGGCATAGGCGCAGATCGTGTGCACATCGTCGTGCTCGGCCAGCAGCCGGATCACCTCGGCCGTGTGCAGGTCGCACTCGTTGCCGCTGGTGACCCAGTAGTTCATGCCGAGGCCCTTCTTGCGGGCGACGTAGTAGATGTGGCTGCCATAGGCGCCCGACTGCGAGGCGATGGCCAGCCCGCCCGGCAGGGGCGTCGAATAGCTGATCGTGTTGCGTGAAGGTCGGGTAGAACTTCTTGGCCGCGTTGAAACGCCGAGGCAGTTCGGGCCGACGACGCGGACGCCCGTCTCGGCGGCGATCGCGGTCAGCTCGTCCTGCCATGCCGCGCCCTCCTCGCCCGCCTCGGCAAAGCCGGACGAGAAGATCATCACCGTCTTGGCCTGCTTCGCGACGGCCTGGCGCATCACCTCGACGACCTGCGCGGCGGGCACAGCGACCAGCACGAAATCGACGGGCCGGGGACGTCGGAGAGCGACGGGAAGGCGTCGAGGCCCTGGACCTTGTCGCGGTTCGGGTTGACCGGGTAGACGGCGCCCTCGAAGCCCTGCTCGATGAAATAGGCGAGCGGCCGGCCGCCGATGCGGCGCGGGTTGTCGGAGGCGCCGACGACCGCGACGTGGCGCGGGCTGAGCAGGTCGTCGAGCGTGGTCGCGTGGCGGCAGCGCCTCCCTCGCCGTGGCGAGGGCGCACCCGCCTCCGGCGGTGGGTGCACCGCGCTACGAGACGTCTCATACGGTCGCCACCGGCGTGGCGGGCGAGCCGACGGCGCCGGGCAGGCGGAGCGGCGGCGCCGTCAGCAGGCACCGGTTGCGGCCGTTGTCGCGGAACCAGTGCGGCGAGGTCGCCCAGCCACCAGATCTCGCCCAGGGGAATGCCGAGCTTGAAGAGGCAGAGCTCGTGCAGCGGCAGGCCGGCGCGCCTGGCCCTGGCCGGTGCGCGACGGCGCCCGCTCGACGGCATAGTTGTCGGCGATCAGCGCCACGAGGCCGGAGTCGCGCACCCATTCCTGCAGGCGCGGGTCGCGGCCCTCCAGCGCCGTGCAGCTGCCGTGCAGCATCTCCTTGGTCGGCTGCGCGGTCCGGCGTCCAGCATCAGCTTCGTCCAGCCGGTGTGGAACAGCACCATGTCGCCCTTCTCGACCGTCGACCTTCTGCGTCGCGCATGGCCTCTTCCAGGCCCGCCATGTCGATGTCGAGATGCGCTGTCGCCATGGACGGCGTGCAGGTCGATCATCACCGCCCTGCCCTGCACGCAGGTCTCGGCGATCGTCTCGATGCCGAGGCGTTTGGCCTCGCTGGCCGTCAGCCCGCCATGATCGGGGCATGTCGCCGGCCGTCGCGATGTGCTCGCCGCCGCGCCAGCCATTGTAGAAGACGGCCTCGGGCTGGCCGTCGCCGTCGGCGTCGAACCAGGAACCGACATGCGCGAAGGCGTCCCACTGGGTCGAATACTGGGTGTGGATCATCACCCGGTCGTCGTTGACGACGTCCGTCAGGTCCGGGTTGCCCATGGCGTCGCGCCATGCGCAGCACGAAGCGGTCGGTGCCGTCGGGCGTGCGCGTGGCGAAACCGCTGCGGCGGATGGCGCGCCGGGTTCAGCACGTTGCCGCCCGGATAGTCGAGCGGCATCGAGAGGCAGAAGGCTGCGCCCCTCGCGCACCTCGGCCATGCCCTTCAGCACCTGCTCCGGCCCCAGCCAGTTCAGCCGGCCGATCTGGTCGTCCGGGCCGAAATCGCCCCAGTTCGACCCCTCGGGCCGGTTCTTCCAGCGCGCCGTCGTCTGCTTTGTCACCGGATCCGCCATTTCTGCGCCCCCGTCAGTTCGGCGTGTAGAGGCTGAGGCCGAGCAGCGCGCGGCGGCGCAACCACTGATGTCGGGCGATAGCGGTCCTCGCCGGTGATCTCCTGGATCGACGCTCAGCGCCTGGTAGCAGGTCTGCGCGCCCATCTCCTCGCCGAGCGCGATCGAGCCGCGCGGATAGTTGAGGCCGAGCTCCATGGCGGTGTCGATGTCCTCCGGGCTCGCCAGGCCGATCTCGGCCATGTAGCAGCCGAGGTTGGCCACCATCGCCGCCATGCGCTGGCCGACGAAGCCGGGGCTGTCGTTGATCCAGGTGACGGCGCGGCCCGAGGCGGCGATGGCGGCCGCGACCGGGCGCCAGCCGCTCGCGGTCGGCGCCGGGCGCGGCCATGACGGTGACGCGCTTCGACGCGTCGCCGAGCAGGTCGACGCAGAGCAGCCGCCGATGGTCGGCGCCGTCCGACGGCGATGCGACGTCGCGTCCTTGCCGATCGGGCGCCGCCAGGATCGGGCAGTCGCCGTCGTCCTCGACGATCTCGAGCCCGATCTCGGCGCAGAAAGGCCTGCAGCAGGTCGTCGCCCGTCATCTCGTCGCGCAGGCCGGCGAGATCGGCCACCTCGAGGCTGTCCTCGGCGAGCGCGTCGAGCAGCGCCATCGACTCGGCGCCCTCGCTGGCCAGCGCCACCTTGCCGGCGCGGGCGGCGCGTCGGTGACGAAGTCGGGCGAGGGTCGGTCCGTGCGGCTTGCCGTCCGCGATACTCGAACCAGCCCTTGCCGGCCTTGCGGCCGATAGAGCCCGGCATCGAACATCGCCATGTGGTTGGCCGAGGTCTTGAGCCGCGGGTCGTCCATATAGCCGCCGGCGATGATCCTGCTGACCGGATAGTTCACGTCGATGCCGGTCAGGTCCATCAGCTCGAACGGCCCCATGCGGAAGTGCCAGCAATCGCGCATGACGGCGTCGATCTGCGCGGGCGTGGCGACGCCCTCGTGCGCGATGCGCAGGCCCTCGGTCGTGTAGGCGCGCCCGCCCATGTTGACGAGGAAGCCGGGGCTGTCCTTGACCTCGACCGGCGTGCGGGTCATGCGCCGGCCGAGCGCCATCAGGTCGCTCGACCGTCTCGTCGGAGGTCTCGGCGGCGCGGATCACCTCGACGAGCTTCATCAGCGGCACCGGGTTGAAGAAGTGCAAGTCCGCCGATGCGGCCGCGATGCTCGCAGGCGCGCGCGATCGAGGCGATCGGGATCGACGAGGTGTTCGACGCGATCAGGCAGTCCGGGCGGACCACGCGCTTCCAGCTCGCGGAACAGCTTGTTGCTTGGCATCGAGGTCCTCGAAGATCGCCTCGACGACGGCGTCGCAGTCGGCGAGCCCGGCGAGCCCGTCGCGCCGACCTCGAGCCGCCCCTTGGCCGCCTCGGCCTCGTCGGCGCTGACGCGGCCCTTCTCGGCCATGCGGTCGATGTGGCCGCCGATCTGCTCGCTGCGCCGCCGCGGCGCCGCCCTCGCGCGCGTCGAACAGGATCGTGCGCATGCCGCCCTGGGCTGCAACCTGGGCGATACCCTGCCCCATGGCGCCGCAGCCGGCGACGCCGACCGATGTAAGCAGGATCGTCCGGCTCGTCGCATGTCGCCTCCCTGCCCGGCCGCCTGGCCCCGGTCTCCGCGCCGGGTTCAATGCCGGAGTCGGCGCCACATTAGCACCCACAGCGCGAATTGAAACGGCCGCGCCAACGCCGCGGCTGATCGCCGCCCCATCTGCCGCCCGATCCCGCCGCCCCGTCCTGCAGCGTGGGCGGAAGGTTAATTCGACGTGCGGCCGGAACGCAGGCGCAGAGTTGCTATTCGTTCGTCCAGGTGCTCGCGTGGACGTGAGTGCCGCGTCTCGACCGGAATGTAGGTTGATTCGCGATGTTCGTCCACATCAAGCAGCCCCTCCATGAAGTGAAAGTCGGCGAGCCCGATCCGCTGTTTGCCGAAAAGCTGCTCGAGCAGTTCGGCGGCGCGACCGGCGAGCTGACGGCGGCGCTGACCTACTTCACCCAGTCGTTCCACCAGGACGATGCGGGGATCCGCGACATGCTGCTCGACATCGCGACCGAGGAGCTCGGCCATCTCGAGATGGTCGGCATGCTGATCGAGCAGCACACGAAGAAGGCGTCGAAGGACCTGCAGGACACGCGCCTATGCCAGCACGCTCTTCAGCCGTCCGCGGCATGGGTCCGCACCTGCTGGACAGCCAGGGCTCGAACTGGGACAGCCGCTATGTCAACGAGGGCGGCAGCCCCGTTCGCGACCTGCGCGCCGACGTCGCCGCCGAGGCGGGCGCGCTGCAGACCTACGAGACGCTGCTGAAATACGCGCAGGATGATGGGACGAAGAAGGCGCTGAACCATCTGGCGACGCGCGAGGTCGCGCACACGCACGATGTTCATGGAGGCGCTGCGTTCGATGGACAAGCTGACCGAGCCGCTGTTCGGCGAATTGCAGCCCGACGATACGGTCGACGTCTATTACAACCTCAGCCACCAGGTTTCGGGCGACAGCGAGCGCGGTCCGTGGAACACCGACCCGGCGTTCAAATACGTCGCGAACCCGGTCGAGAAGCTGACCAACAAGGGCTGAGCAGGGAGCCGGATCATGGACGAATTTCATCAGGGCCATCGAGATCGACCGGCGCCGCTTTATGGCGGCGGCCGGCGCGCTGGCGGCAGCCGCCGCGGCGCCGCCGACGCTTGGCCTCGGCCCTGCCGCGGCTGGCGTCCGATTTCGACGGGGCGCTGGCCGCTTGGGTCCGCTGGTCGCCGGGCAAGCCAACGCGCGTCGTGATCGGCCATCGCCCACCAGGGGCGGCGGACTATCGGCCGGTCCACGACCGGGCCGGCGGCGTCGCGGCGACCCCGGCCCAAGCGATCACCGCCGGGCGGGAGGCGCTGGCCGCGGCCGCCGCTCGCGCCTGGGGCGTGACCGCAGAAGCCTGCCAGATGGCCCGGGGCGTGCTACGTCATCGACCCGAGCGGCCGGACGGCGCCCGCCTGCGTCTGGCTCGCGCTCGGCGCATGACGCCATGCCTTGCCGGCAGCACCCCGGCACGGCATGCCGCCCCCGCCCGCGGCAGGCGGAGCACGCCGGGCGAGCGTCTATCAGACGAGATGACTTGCCGCGCGACGCAGCGATCGCTTCGGTATGCGCCGCCGCCGGGTCGGCCGGGCACGGCATCAGCGCCGCCCAGTCGAGCGCCGTGACGCGCGCCGCCTCGGACAGGCCGAGCAGCGCTTCGCCCAGCACCGCCTGAAGCCGCGCGACCAGCGCGCTCGCGGCCTCGAGCCGATAGCCCGTCAGCGGCCGGTTGGCCAGCGTTGCGTCGAGCGCCATGATGCGCGCCTCAGCCGCCTCGCGGAAATCGGCGATGGCGGCCTCCCTCGCGGCGGCGACGGCGTGCCGCGCCCGCCCCAGATAGGCGCCGACGGCCGGCACTGGTCTGCGCCGCCTCGTCGAAGCCGAAAAGCGGCGCCTGGACCGTGCCGCCCTGGCCGGGTGCCGCCGGCACGGCCACGGTGCCGCGCTGCCAGGTCCATCGTCATGACGTCGAGCTCGCGCACCGGCCGGCCTGACCAGCGACCCGCTCCAGATCGCCCGAGATCTCGAGAAAATCCGCGGCGCCGATGCGCGCGCAGATGCCGAGCGCGTGCTCGAGTGCCTCGACCATGTAGGCGGTGATAACCTGCTCGCGGCCGAGCCCTTCCTCGCCGGCGCACCAGTTGCCGAGCCGGGCGACGGTCCGCTGCCCGCTGCCGAGCGCGAGCCGCGCGGCGATCGCCAGCGCAGCCGGCGCCGAGGCCGCGTGCCGCGGCGCGCCGTGCGCCACCGAGCGCCCGGTCGCCGGGTCGCGCAGCCGCGCCTCGACGGTCGCTTGCGGCAGGCCTTTGCCCGTCACCGCCGCGAGGTAGCGCGACAATGCGCATGTCAAAGGAAGTGAAGACGTTCTTCGACACGAGATGCGAGATGATGACGGCGCGCCCCTCGACCACCTCTTGCTGCGCCAGCCCGAAGAGCCGCAGCCGCTCGGTCGCCGGCTCGGCGACCGTCTCGAAGAATCTGACATGGTCCATTTGCGCGACCCCAAACACCTGTGGCGCTGGCGGCCACCCGACGCCCTGCTCCCCTTCAGACTTCCGTAAGGAACACGCAAATTCCAGAAGTTTTTAGCCTATTGTCTCAAAATGTCCCTGGTTTCCCGCAAGAACACACGCACCATGCAGGGCGTCTTGTCCCAGGGACGACCAGAACGCGATCCTTCACCATACTTGCCGACACGCAGCGCGCTAGTTGCGCAGCGGTCGCCTGCGACTTCACATTGCAGATTCGCGCGCGGCGGCGGCGCCAGCTCATGCCGCCGGATCGCGCGGCGGACACCGCCTCCCCCGGACCCACCGCGATTCCAGCGCGCCGCGCGTTCGTGCTTGAATGCGGCGGGGCATTCCGCAAAAAGGGCCTCAACGAGAAATCACCAAAGGGAGGACATCATGCGCGTTGTGACCGTCTCCGTCACCGCCTGCCTGATCGCCAGCACAATCCTCGGCACGGCGATGGCCGCCGAGACCGACGCAAAGCTGCCGGACCAGCTGGCCTGGACCGCCTATGACACGGGCAGCGCCGGCTACAACCAGGCGGTCGCCATCGGCTCGGCCCTGCAGGGGGCGCTGGGCACGAATTTGCGCGTGCTGCCCGGCAAGAACGACGTCAGCCGTAACGAACCGCTGCGCCAGGGCAAGGTGCAGTTCTCGGCCAACGGCGTCGGCGGCAGCTTCATGGCGCAGGAGGGCGTCTACGAGTTCGGCGACAAGAACTGGGGGCCGCAGCCGGTGCGCGTGCTGCTCGCCAACAACGGCGGATGTCGGCCTCGCGCTCGGCGTTGCCGCCGCGGTCTGCGATGAGGTCGGCAAGCCGAATTGCGAGGGCTTCGAGTATTCCGACCTCAAGGGCCGGCGCGTCGCCTGGGTCAAGGGCTCGCCCTCGCTCAACGTCAACAACGAGGCTTATCTCGCCTATGGCGGGCTGACCTGGGACGATGTCGAGAGCGTCGAGTTCGGCGGCTTTGGCGACAGCTGGACCGGCATGGTCGACGGCTCGGTCGACGCCGCCTTCGCCTCGACCAACTCGGGCAAGGCCTACGAGGCGGCCTCGTCGCCCCGCGGCCTCTACTGGCCGCCGGTCGACCCGACGAACGAGGAGGGGCTGAAGCGCATGCAGGCCATCGCGCCCTTCTTCACGCCGATGACCGCGACCGTCGGCGCCAACATCGACGATGTCGAGGGCGGACGGCAGACCGCCGGCTATGCCTATCCGGTGCTGATGACCTATGCCGACCAGGACGAGGACGTCGTCTACAACATGACCAAGGCGATGGTCGAGCTGTACCCGGACTATGCCGCCTCGGACGTGCCGGGCATCAAGGGCTGGGACGTGAACAACCAGGACTTCACCTGGGTCGCGCCCTATCACGAGGGCGCCATCCGCTACTTCAAGGAGATCGGCGTCTGGTCGGACGAGGCGCAGGCGCACAACGACAAGCTGATCGCCCGGCAGGAGGCCCTGAAGAAGGCCTGGGACGAGCTGAAGGCCGAGAACCCGGACAACTGGGAAGAGGCCTGGAACCAGAAGCGCCGCGAGGCGCTGGAGGCCGGCGGCTTCGAGGTGGTGTTCTGATCCCCGCCCGATAGCCGGCCAGTGGCCGGACCCCCTCCCCGACCCTTCCCCCTGCAGGGGGAGGGAGCGCCCGCGGCCCAAGCCGGCGCACTTTCGCCGGCATGCGCCCAGCCGCGAAGCGTCGCGGGACGAGCCTTGGGCGGCGCCACTGGGCAAGACGCCCTTCTCGCGGCGAGGTCGGCTGTCACAACCCTGCCCGCAGCCACCCTGCCCGCAGCGATCCCGGGCGGCGCTTCTATGGTCGCGTTCCGGTCCACGCCATGAACCAACCTGACGACGATCGCCGCGACCAGCCCGATCCGCACCCCGGCGAGGGTCAGCCACCGCTGGTGGCCCCAGGCGTGCCGGGCGATGTCGACAAGCTCGGCGGCGGCCCGTCGGCGCTGCAGCGCGAGCTTGCGGCCGAGCGCGCCAGCTATTCCGGGGCGGCGCGGGGGCTGATCATCCTCGGCACCGTCGTGGCGATCGCGCTGGCGGTGAACCAGCTCTTCAACCTGCAGCTCGGCGGCTATGTGCTGATCTCGGGCATGTATCTCTACGTGCTGGCCGGGATCTTTCTGTCGCTCACCTTCGTGTGCTTCCGCCACAGCCAGGCGGCGCGGACGCCGGCCCTGGAGGCGTTCCTCGCCGGCGTGATGATCGCGGCGGTGCTGTCCTATTCCACGGTGTCGGTGATCCGCTACCTCTCGGTACTCGGCTGGCTGCCCGAGGCGGTGGCGACGACGCGGATCTTCGCCGTCCCCACATTCGAGACGGCCGAGAGCTGGCTGCAGCTCGTGTTCCTGGTGCTGTTCGCCACTTTCGCCATCTGGCTCGCGCTGTCACTGCGCGGCCGGGCGGTCGCCCCCAGCACCGTGCCCTGGTTCGACTGGATGCTCGCCGGGCTGGCGCTGATCGTCTGCGGCTTCTTCGCCTGGACGGCCGACGACAGCCTCGAGGGCGGCTGGGAATACGCCGCCCCGCAGGAGGCGGTCTGGTTCTCGGTCGCGCTCTACCTGATGATCCTCGAGGCGACCCGGCGGGCCGGCGGGCTCGTGCTCTTCCTGATCGTGCTGCTGTTCTCGCTCTACCCGACCTTCGCCAGCCACGTGCCCGACCCGCTCAGCGGCTTCCAGAGCCCGTTCCTGGACGTCATCCCCTTCTTCATGATCTCGTCCGAGGCGTCCTTCGGCATCCCGATGAATGCCTTCGGCACGCTGGTGATCGGATTCATCCTGTTCGGCGCGATCCTGCAGTTCACGGGCGGCGGCCGGTTCTTCAACGATCTGGCCCTCGCGCTCGTCGGCCAATATCGCGGCGGCGCCGCCAAGGTGGCGATCTTCGCCAGCGGCTTCATGGGCTCGATGTCGGGCTCGGTCATCTCGAACGTGCTGACGACGGGCGCCGTCTCGATCCCGGCGATGAAGAACACCGGCTTCTCGCCGCGCTATGCGGCGGCGACCGAGGCCTGCGCGTCGACGGGCGGCGTGCTGATGCCGCCGATCATGGGGGCGACCGCCTTCGTCATGGCCTCGTGGCTGGCGCGGCCTTATGTCGAGATCATGCTGGCGGCGGCGATTCCGTCGCTGCTCTATTATTTCGGCCTCTTCGCCCAGATCGACGCCTATGCGGCGCGCCGCGGGCTCAAGGGCATGGCGCGCGGAACCCTGCCCCGCGTCTTGGCGACGCTCAAGACCGGCTGGATCTACATCCTGGTCTTCGCCGTCCTCATCTTTCTGATGGTGGCGTTCCGCTGGGAGACGCGGGCGCCGTTCTACGCCATCGTGCTCTTGCTGATCGCCAACCAGATCATGCGCGGCTCGCGGTTCACGCTCAAAAGCTTCCTCGACATGATCGTCTCGGTCGGGCGTACGCTGGCGGAACTCACCGCCGTGCTGCTCGGCATCGGCATGATCGTCGGCGCCTTCCAGGCGACCGGGCTGACCGGGCCGCTGGCGACCGAGCTGATCTTCATGGCGGGCGATTCGGTCGTCATGCTGCTGCTGATGGGGGCGCTGACATCGTTCATCTTCGGCATGGGGATGACGGTCACGGCCTGCTACATCTTCCTCGCCGTCGTGCTGGCGCCGGCGCTGGTGCAGGGCGGGCTGAACGTGCTGGCCGTGCACCTCTTCATCCTCTACTGGGGCATGGTCAGCTATATCACGCCGCCGGTGGCGCTCGGCGCCTTCGCGGCGGCGTCTATGGCAGGTGCCTCGCCGATGAAGACGGGGCTCGAGGCGATGCGGCTCGGCGGCGTCATCTACATCGCGCCCTTCTTCTTCGTGCTGAACCCGGCGCTGATCGGCGAGGGCCCGTGGCTCGAGGTCGTCACCGTGCTCGCCTGCGCGCTGATCGGCGTCTGGTTCCTGTCGGCCGCCATGCAGGCCTATGTCGCTTGGGCCGGCCCCTTCCCCTATTCGCCGATGGGCTACCTGATGCGCGCGATCCTCGCGCTCTCGGCGCTCGCCATCGCCGCGCCCGCCGGCGGCGCCCTCGGGATCGGCCATCTCGAGCTGACCGTCGGCGGCTTCGTCGTCGCGCTGCTGCCGCTGGCCTATGCCTGGCGGCAGGGACGCTTGGCGCCTGCCTGAGGGCGCTCAGCGCTCGGCGGGCGGGATCGACCTGATCCGCGCGACATGCGCGGCGATGTCGTGGTCGTCGTATTTCAGCCGCCGGCGCTCGGTCGACGCGCGGCTGGTGCACGCGGCTGACGCCCTTGCGCCATTCGGTGCGCGGCCGGATCGGACGCGGCACAAAGCCGCCGCCGCAGTTCGGGCAGACATCGTGCAGGTGGGTCTCGACGCACTCGGCGCAGAACGTGCACTCATACGAGCAGATGCGCGCCTGCGCGCTTTCGGGCGGCAGGTCGCGGTCGCAGCGCTCGCAATTCGGCCTCAGCTCGAGCATGGCTCCTCCCGGTCCGTAGTGGTCTGTGGTGGGTTGCACCCGCCCTAGCTTTGGCGGGCGACGCAGTCCTCCGCCAGCATCGACATGTCGGCGTCGCGGGCGAGGAAGGCCTCGTCGCCCTTGCTGTGCCAGACCAGCGTCTCCGCCTGGTCGAGCGAGACGTAGCGCACGCCCGAACCCGTCGGCCCGGCCTTCATCGGGATCAACCTCCCGTCGAAGTCCAACACGGCATAGGAGTTGCTGCCTTGCGGGTTGATGTAGACGGCCTTCACCACCTTGCCGGCCATGCAATCATAGGTCCGGGAGAGCCCTTCGGGGACATCCTGGGCCGCGGCGGGCAGCGCAAGCAAAAGCGCCAGAGCCAAGGGCCTGGGCACTGCGGTCCCCTTTCGTCGGCCGGGAGCAAGGCTCACGACGCGGTCTCCTTCAGCGACTCGAGCAGCTTGTGCTTGAGGATCTTGCCCGTCGCGGCCGCCGGCAGGGCGGGCAGGACATGATAGGCCGCCGGCCGCTTATAGGCCGCGAGCTCGGCCCGGGCCAGCGCGTCGAGCTCGGCCGGGTCGATCCGCCCCCCCGGCACCAGCTGCAGGAAGGCGACGATCTCCTCGTTGCCCGCTTCGGCCGGCCGGCCGACCACGGCGGCGATGGCGACCGCCGGGTGCTTGGTCAGCACGCCCTCGATCTCGGGCGGATAGACGTTGAAGCCCGAGCGGATGATCAGCTCCTTCAGCCGCCCGGCGATGGTCAGCCAGCCGCGCTCGTCCATCCGGCCGAGATCGCCCGAGCGGAACCAGCCTTCGGGCGTGATCGCCTGCGCCGTCAGCTCGGGCGCCTTGTAGTAG
Source organism: uncultured Alphaproteobacteria bacterium (assembly GCA_963822985.1). GTDB lineage: Bacteria > Pseudomonadota > Alphaproteobacteria > Rhodobacterales > Rhodobacteraceae > Thermohalobaculum. The sequence goes on from CAWGJU010000017.1 coordinate 89,533, forward strand.
CCGCGCATGATGCAGCGGCCGCGCACCCAGACCTCGCCCACCTCGCCGGCCGGCAACGGCTCGCCCTCGGGCCCGGCGATGCGCAGCTCGACGCCCAGGCAGGCGGGGCCGACGCTCGTGCCCTCGACATACCGCCCCTGCGGCGTGACGGCGCCCAGCGGCGCCGTTTCGGTCAGCCCCCAGCCATTGCTGAGCGGCAGGCCGAACAAGCCGCTCGATGCGCGCCTTCAGCCCGGGATCGAGCGGCGCGCCGCCCGAGCCGATGAAGCGCAGGGTCGGCGCGCTGACGCCGCCCTGCGCCCCGCCGCCGCGGATCGGCGCCCCGTGACTCGGCGACGGCGGCGATCCCCGCATGCATGGCCGGCACGCCCGAGAACGAGGTCACGCCGTCCTCGGCAAAGGCCCGCAGCGCCTCGGCCGGGTCGAAGCGCGGGACGAAGTCGACGCGATTGCCCTGGTAGAGCGCGGTCCCCAGCACGGCGCCCAGCCCGAAGATATGGCTGATCGGCAGCGGGCACCAGACATGCGCGCCGGAACCCTCGGGCCGCTGCGCCGTCAAGGCCGCGGCGACCGAGGTCAGGTTGTCATGCGTCAGCATCACCCCCTTGGGCGTGCCCGTCGTGCCGGTCGTATAGATCAGCGCGGCGACGTCGCGGGCCGGATCGCCCGTCATCGCCTCCGGCTCGCCCGGATCGGCAAAGGCCCCGATCCGGGCGCCGAGGTCAAGGAACGGCCGCGCGGCGCCCAGCCGCTCGGCATGCCGCGCCGCCGCCTCCGACACGGCGTCGGTGCAGACGACGACGCGCGGCCGGCAGTGCGCCGCCAGCTTGTCGACCTCCGGCCCCGTCAGGCGCGCGTTCAGCGGCACCGCCCAGGCCCGCATCCGCTGCGCGGCGCTGATCGCCACCGCCGCCGCGCGCGAGTTCTCGCAGACGACCAGCACACGGTCGCCCGGCTGCACGCCCAGCGAGCGGTAGAGCGCCACCGCCGCCTCGACCGCGGCGCCGAGCTCGGCATAGCTCAGCCGCCCCAGCGGGTCCGTCAGCGCGATCGCATCGGGCCGATCGGCGGCCCAATGCAGCACGCGGTCGCCGGCCCACGCCACCTCGGGGTGCAGCTCTTGGTTCATACGCCTCTCGCCGATCCGCCTCAGATGCCCGCCGCCTGTCGATAGCCGGAAAGGCAGGCCGTCAGGTTACGCCCGAGCGCACCGGAGAGGTAGCCCCCCTCCTGTACCAGAACGGTCGGCAGGCCCAGGCGCGCGACGGCGCCACCGATGCGCTCGAGGGCCGTCGTCGACAGGCGCATCCCCTTCAGCGGGTCGTCGCGATGGGCGTCGAGCCCCAGCGCCAGCACCAGCGCACCGGGCCGGTAGGCGCGCACCGTCGCCAGCGCCTCGTCGAGCGCCGCCATGTAGCCGTCGTCCTCGGTCGTGCGCGGCAGCGGCAGGTTGCGGTTGTAGCCATCGCCCGACCCCGCCCCGCGCTCGTGCGCATAGCCGCAGAGAAAGGGATAGTAGTCGGCCGGATCGGCGTGCAGCGACACCGTCAGCACATCGGCGCGCGCGTAAAAGATCCCTTGCGTGCCGTTGCCGTGGTGCACGTCGACGTCGAGGATCGCCACACGGTCATACGCCCGGCGCAGAAGCTGGGCGGCAATGGCCGTATTGTTCAGGAAACAGAAGCCGCCCGCCAGATCCGCATAGGCGTGGTGCCCCGGCGGCCGGCACAGCGCATAGGCCGCGCGCTCGCCCGACAGCACGGCCTCGGCGGCCGCCACGGCGCTGTGGGCGGACCAGCAGGCCGCCTCCCAGGTGTGCTGGCCGATCGGACAGGCCGTGTCCGCCTGGTGAAAGGCGGCGAGGCCGACCGGAGCGGTGGGATAGCCGCCGAGCGAGCGGTCGAGATGAACGTTCGGCAGCACCTCGTCCGAGGCGCCATCGACCGCCTGCCAGCGGCCGTGGATGGTCTCCAGAAAGCGCAGATAGGCCGGCGTGTGGATCGCGGCTATGCCCGAGAGGCCCCGCTCGGCCGGGCGCTCGATCTCCAGCCCGGCGGCCCGCGCGCCGGCGAGCAGCCGGTCAGCGCGCTCGGCCTGCTCGGCCGAGGCGCGGAAGACGCCGGCGACCATGAACTTCTGCGGCTCGTGCCGCTTCTGCTCCTCGGCGAAGAACCCCTTCATACCGCGGTCAGCCCCCCGTCGACCGCGATCGCCTGGCCGGTCATGAAGGTGTTCGACGGATCGCACAGCATCAGCATCACGGCGACGATCTCGCCCGGCTCGGCGACGCGGCGCATCGGGATGCGGCCGGCGATCCGCTTGTAGGCGGCCTCGCGGCTCTCGTTCCGGGCGCCGGCGACCATGTCCGCCATCTCGTCGAAAAGCGGCGTGACGGCGAAGGACGGGCAGATGGCGTTCACCCGCACATTGAACCGCGCATACTCATCGGCCGCCGCCCGGGTCAGCCCGATGACGGCGTGCTTCGAGGCGGCATATGCCGACAGCATCCCGGCGCCGACCAGGCCCGCCGCCGAGGCGGTGTTCAGGATGCAGCCGCCGCCGGCCTCGGCCATGGCGGGCAGCTGGAATTTCATGCCCAGGAAGACGCCGCGGGCGTTGATCGCCATGATCCGGTCGAAGCTTTCGACGGACGTCTCCGGCAGGCGCGCCAGCGGCGCCCCGACCCCGGCGTTGTTCAACGCGATGTCGAGCCGGCCGAAATGCGCCAGGGTCTCGTCGACCAGCCGGCGCTGGTCCTCCTCGCGGCTGACATCCGTACGGATGGCGATGTGCGGCCACTCCTCCAGACGCCAGGCCGTGTCGGCCATTGCGTCCTCGTCGATATCGGCCAGCGCCAGCCGCGCGCCCTCGGCGGCGAAGCGCTCGGCGGCCAGCCGGCCAAAGCCGCTGCCGGCCCCCGTGATCAGGACCGTCTTGCCTTCGAACCGCCCTTCGGGCCCCGATCGCTCAGCCACCGCCAGCGGCCTCCACCCCCTTGCGCGCGAAGACCGGCACGAAGGTGCCCATCCTCAGCGCCCGCTCCGGATTCGACGCGTTGCCGTCCAGCCCGCGCCTCTTCACGCCCTGCACGATCGCCGCCATGCGGAAAAAGCTGAAGGCGACGCAGAAGTCGAAGATCGGGATGCCCGACAGGCCCCGCCGCTCGCAATAACGCGCGACATATTCCTCCTCGGTCGGCACCCCATGCGCCTTGCGGTCGAAGCCTTCCAGCCCGCGCGTCTCCTCGCCGGGCGGCATGCGCCACTGCATGCACTGATAGGCGAGGTCGGAATAGGGGTGGCCGAGCGTCGAGAGCTCCCAGTCCAGCACCGCCAGCACGACCGGCCGGTCGCGACCATAGATCATGTTGTCGATGCGATAGTCGCCATGCACCAGCGTGGTGATGCCGTCATCCGCCGGCATGTTGGCCTCGAGCCAGGCGATGAGCGCGTCCATCTCGGCGATCGTCTCGGTCTCGGACGCCCGGTACTGCTGCGTCCAGCGCGACAACTGGCGGGCGAAATAGCTGCCCGGCCGCCCGAAATCCTCCAGCCCGACGGCCTTGTAGTCGACATCGTGCAGGGCGGCGAGCACGCGGTTCATGTCGTCGTACATGGCGGCCCGCGTCGCGTTGTCCTTGCCGGCCAAGCGCGGATCGAAGTGCACCTCGCCGTCGACGCATTCCATGACGTAGAACATGGCTCCGATGACGCCCTCGTCCTCGCAGAGGACGTGCATCTTCGCGACCGGCACGTCCGTCTCGGCCAGCGCCCGCTGCACGCGGAACTCGCGGTCGACGGCGTGCGCCGATTTCAGCAGCTGCCCCGGCGGCTTGCGGCGCAGGACATAGCGGCCCGAGGGCGAGGAGAGGATGAAGGTCGGGTTCGACTGCCCCGTCGGCGTCTTCTGGACCTGCAGCGGCCCGCGAAAACCGGGCACGTGCCGGGCCAGATATTTTTCCACGACCTCCGGGTCCAGCCGCGCGGCGGCGTGCTGCTCAGCTGTAGGTTTCTGCATGGGCGCGCTCCGGGCGTTCCAGATGCGGGATCGCGTTGAACATGTTGAAGTAGACGGTCCGCTTCGTGAAGACCAGACGCGTGATGCCGGTGTTGCGGGCCTGCAGGTTGAACTCGACCATCTTGTCGGGGCCGATGCCCAGCACCTGCGTCAACGCCATGGCGATCGCCCCGCCGGATGACGCGGCGATGACGCGGCCCCCGTCCTTGGTTCGGCCGCTGCGGGTCAACTCCGCGATGGCGGCGCGGACGCGGGCGTCGAACTGGCCCCATGTCTCGGCACCCTCGATGTGCCCGGCCGCCCAGGCGATCAGCGCCGCGCGCAGCCGCTGAAAATGCTCGCGCCGGCCGCCGCCCTGGCCGCCGGCCGGCCCGGCGACGTAGGCATGCGCCTCGAGCAGCCGGTCCGAATCGTATTCCTCGAGCTCCGGCACCGTCTCGAGCGTGCCGCCCAGAACCTCGGTAAGCGCCCGCGCCGTCTCCTGCTGGCGGCGCAGCCGGCCCGCGGCGATCCGGTCGAAGGCGATCCCCATCTCGCGCAGGTGCTCGCCCAGCCAGACGGCCTGCTGCCGGCCGAGCTCGGTCAGCCGGTCATAGTCGTCGGTCGCGAAGGCGGCCTGCCCGTGCCGGACCAGCCAGAGCTCGACGGCCATCCCGATCTCCCGTCCGACTCACCCCGATTCACCGCGATTTACCGCGTCTCAACCAAGCCCGCGTAGAAGCGCCCGCGCAAGCCGGGTCCAGCGAAAGCGACAGCGACCCGAGTCCGGGCGAGCGGTGCGGATGGCGGCGTAGCGACCCGCCGAGGCGTCGCGGCTCTCCGAGCCGAAACGGACTACCCGTGGCTGCGCAGCCACATTTTAAGCTCCCCCGCGCCAACCGCGCGGGCCTCCCGGAATGGCGCCGCCCGACAGCCGAACCGGCCCGTTCCCCAGCCAGAGCCCCCTCCTCGCAGAACGCAACCGACGGCCGCCGCCGACGGCCAGGCCCTCGCGCGTCAAACCCTCTCGTTGGTGTATTGGCGCAGCTCGCGGCGGGCGACCTGGCGGCGGTGCACGGCGTCGGGCCCGTCGGCAAAGCGCAGCGTGCGGACATGCGTCCACATATGCGCGAGCGGCGCGTCCTGGCTGATGCCGCGCGCGCCCTGCATCTGCACCGATTCGTCGATGACCCTCAGCGCCGTGTTCGGGGCGACGACCTTGATCATGCTGATCCAGGGTTGAGCTTCGCGCACGCCGACGGTGTCCATCATGTGGGCAGCCTTGAGGCACAGCAGCCGCGCCTGCTCGATCTCCATCCGCGCGGTGGCGATGATGTCGTAATTGGCGCCGAGCTGGGCCAGCGGCTTGCCGAACGCGCTGCGATCGAGCGAGCGGCGGCACATCAGCTCCAGCGCCCGCTCGGCCTGGCCGATCGCCCGCATGCAGTGGTGGATGCGGCCCGGGCCCAGGCGCCCCTGCGCCACCTCGAAGCCCCGCCCCTCGCCGAGAATTAGATCCTCCTGCGGCACGCGGACGTTCGTGAAGCGCATGTGCATGTGGCCGTGCGGTGCGTCGTCGTGGCCGTAGACCTCCATCGGGCGCAGGATCTCGATGCCGGGCGTGTCGGCCGGCACGACGAACTGGCTGTGCTGGTGGTGCTTGTCGGCCTGCGGGTCGGTCTTGGTCATGGTGATATAGACTTTGCAGCGCGGGTCGCCGGCGCCGCTGATCCACCATTTCTCGCCGTTCAGAACCCAATGGTCGCCGTCCCGCTCGGCCTTGAGCGCGATGTTGGTGGCGTCCGACGATGCCACGTCCGGCTCGGTCATGGCATAGGCCGAGCGGATCTGCCCCTCCAGCAGCGGCTTCAGCCAGCGCTCCTTGTGCGCCTCGGTGCCATAGCGCTCGAAGACCTCCATGTTGCCCGTATCGGGCGCCGAGCAGTTGAACACTTCGGCGGCGATCCGGACCTTGCCCATCTCCTCGGCCAGATAAGCGTATTCGACGGTGCTCAGCCCGTGCCCCTTGTCGGAATTGGTCAGCCAGAAATTCCAAAGGCCGCGCTCCCTGGCCTTGGCCTTCAGCCCCTCCAGGATCTCGGTCATCCGCGGCGTGTAGGCAAAGCGGTCGCCGCCGCGGCCCACCTCGGCGTGGAACTCGGCGTCGAGGGGCGCGATCTCCTCATCGACCATGCGGCGGACCTGCTCCACCAGCGGCTTGACCCGCTCTGTCATCCCGAGGTCCATGGCCATCCTCCCGCTGCTGTCCTCGTCCATCGTTATGGCGCAAGGCGACGCCCCTTCGCTAGCCCCGCCGGTGCCCGGCCGAGCTTATCCGAGTGGTGATCGGACGGCGAGCCGAGGGGCCTTCCCAACGCTCGCAAGTTGTGGAAGCGTTCGCCTCGGGCAAAGACCCGGCAATTCCTGGGAGGAAGAAATGAGGGTATCCGTAGCGCGCTCGGTGACGGGCGCCGCGATCTTGTCGATGCTGGCCTTCGGCGCCTCGGCGCAAGAGTGCCAGCCGTCGAAATGGGGCGCGGACGACGAGATCGGCGCCGCGAATTACGTCGACGCTGATCAGGTGAAAATGGCGGCGAGCTTGGTCAAGGAAGGTAAGACCCACCCGCTCGGCGTCGTCATCGACCCGGCCATGCCCGCCTTCCCGCCGCGCAAGATGATGCTGCAGGTCGTCCAGCCGAACCAGCAGTTCGGGCAGACCCTGGAGGGCGGCGTCGGCTGGGACATGACCTACAACGACGACCTCGTCGAGACCTGGCTGGGCATCGGGCCCCAGATCGACGGGCTCGGCCATCTCGGCGAAGGTCATGGCGACAACGCGCTTTTCTACAACTGCAACAAGGGCGCGGACTTTGCGAAGATCACCGGGCTGACCAAGCTCGGCATCCACAACATCCCGCCGCTGGTGGGCCGCGGCGTGCTTCTCGACATGACAAAGCACTTCGGCGTCGACCACATGGACGCCGGCCAGGGTATCACCGCGGACGACATCAAGGCCGCAGCCGAGGAGCAGGGCGTCGAGATCCGCGAGGGCGACGTCGTCATGTTCTACACGGGCTGGACGGATTCCATGCTGGACAGCGACCCGCAAGCCTGGGTCAGCGGCCAGCCCGGCGTGACCACCGAGGCGGCAGAGTACCTCGCCTCGCAGAACATCATGGCGATCGGACTGGATTCCTGGACCGTGGGCGCCGTGCCGCCCGTCGAGGGCGACAAGGTCTTCTACGACCACGTCGTCTTTCTCAAGGACAACGGCATCTACATCCTCGAGACGATGGACACCGGACCGCTCGCCGAACAGGGCGTCAAGGAGTTCATGTTCGTTCTCGGCCAGGCCAGATTCAAGGGCGCGGTGCAGAGCATGATCAACCCCGTCGCAATGTGGTGACGGTCGCGCCTACCGGCGCAAGGCCGGCAGTACAGCTCAGGGCGGCCTTCGGGCCGCCCTTTTGCCTGCGGCCTACCGTTTCAGCAGGTTCTCTGACGCCGCCTCGGGGATCGTCGCGTCGGCGACCTCGGCGGTCATGTCGGCCGCCTCGTTGCCGAGCCCGCCCTCGGCGGCGGTCGCGGCGTCCTCCGGTTCCGGCCTGGGAGGCACGAGCTCTGCCACGCTGGTGGGCGGACGGGCGGACGCGTCCAGCCCGACGATCGGCACACCCTGCGGGAAAATCACCTCGCGCGATTCGTCGGGCATCGAGATGCCGTGCTCGACCAGCGCCCGCTTGATGAGGCGCAGCGCGGCCGAGCGGACGCGGTCGACCGAATAGGTTCGGCCGTCGATCCAGAAATGCGCCTTGAGGTTCACCGTCGCCGCGCCGAGCGCGTCGACCAGCACCATGGGCTCGGGGTCGTTCAGCACCGCCTCGTGCCCGCGCAGCACTTGGGCGATCACCGCCTGCGCCTCGGCGACCGAGGCGTCATAGCCGATGCCGACATCGGCCGTGACGCGCCGGGCGGGCGCCGCCGTGTAGTTGACGATGGTGTTCTTGAAGATCGTGGCGTTGGGAATCTGGACGTGGTTGCCGTCGATGGTCAGCAGGACCGTCGAGCGGGTGTTCATCGTCTGGACGACGCCCTCGTGCTCGGCGACGGCGATGTAGTCGCCGCTGCGGAAGGGCCGGCGGATGCTGAGCAGCAGGCTGGCCAGAAAGTTCTCGGCAATGTCGCGGAAGGCGAAGCCGACGACGATGCCGATGACGCCCGCGCCGCCCAGCAGCGAAACCGCCAGCCCCGTCAGCCCCGCGACCTGCAGGACGAGGTAGAGCCCGACCAGGAAGACCGGGATCGCCACTGCCCGCGCGATCACGTCGCCCAGAAACGCCGAATCGACGCGCGGCGCCAGCAGCCGCCGGGCGAGTCGCGCGACGACGCCGGACAGCCACCAGGCGAGCGGCAGGATGAAGAGCGCGAGCACGATCAGCGGCAGCGCGACGATGAAGCTGCGGGCCAGCGCCACCGTCTCGTTCAGTGCCGGGGCTGAAATCCCAGCTGACCTCCTCCTCGACCTGCAGGCGGTTGACCACGGCGACGACGTCCTCGGTGCGCGCGGCGAGCTCGCGCGCCCAGACGCGGTGATCCTCGCTGGTCGTGACGCCGTCCAGGAAGACCACCCCCTGGTCGACCGCGACGGCGGTGTCCTTGTACCAGCCGGTCGCCAGCAGGATGCGGGCGATCCGCGCCTCGATCGCCTCGTCGCGCGCCGTCGGCTGGACCGAGACGGCCTGCTCGGGCGGGGCGACCTCCGGCTGCCCCGAAGACGTCTCCTGCGCCTGAACGGGCAAGGCGGCCAGCGCCAGGATCGCCAGCAGGCTGGCCAGCGGGCGGCGCACCGGCTCAGCCGAGCAGCGGGAAGGCCGACAGCGCGCCGGGCGGCGCCACGAGCGGCGCCGCGCCGCGGACATGCGCGGGCGTCAGCTCGGCAAAGCGCGTGACGCCGACGAGGCCGAGGGCCGAGCGGACCTCCTCCTCGAGGATCTCGAGCAGGCGGACGACGCCCGCCGGGCCGGCGGCGGCGAGGCCATAGCAATAGAGCCGGCCGAGCCCGACGCACTGCGCGCCGAGCGCCATGGCCTTGACGATGTCGGTGCCCCGGCAAAAGCCGCCATCGACGATCAGCCGGGTGCGCGCGCCGATCGCCTCGGCGATCTCGGGCAGCACGTCCATGGCGCCCATCCCGTGGTCGAGCTGCCGGCCGCCATGGTTCGAGACGTAGATCGCCGCGACGCCCAGGTCGGCCGCGATCCGGGCGTCCTCGGCCGTCATGATGCCCTTGAGGATCAGGGGCATGTCACAGGCTCGCCGGACGCGCTCGACATCCTTCCAGCTGAGCGCGGCTTGGGCCCGCACCGCACCCAAATCCACGCCCTGACGCCAGGGCTTGTCGAACCGCTTGACGATGTCGCGCTCGCGCCGGGAGTAGAGCGCCGAGTCGACCGTGAGGCAGAACGCGTCCAAGCCGGCGTCGACGGCCTGCTCGACCTCGTCCTCGATGAACCGCCCGGTGCCGCGGACATAGAGCTGGAAGGTGGCGGGAGCCTTGGTCGCTGCGCGCACCTCGCGCTTGGCCCGCTTCGACACCGAGCTCATCATCATCGGCACGCCGAAGCCGCCGGCGCCCTCGGCGGCGGCCACGGCGCCTTGCGCGTCGAACGTCTCGAGCCCGCCGACGGGGGCGAGCAGCACCGGGAGGCGGACGGGCGCGCCCAGGAAATCGGCGGTCGTGTCGATCTCGGAGACGTCGACCAGAACGCGGGGGCGCAGCGCAATTGCGTCGAGCGCCGCGCGGTTGCGGGCGAGCGTCGTCTCGGTCTCGGTGCCGCCGACGAGGTAGTCCCAGCCGTTCGGGTCGAGCCGCGCCCGCGCCGCCGCGACGAATTCGTGCAGCGTCAGGAACTCGGTCTGCAGGTTGCGCGCGTCGTCCAAGCTCATCTCCCGGTTCAGCCCCCTCCCTGGCCTTCCCCCGGCGGGGGGGAGGGACGCCGGCGGAGAAGTCAGGAAAACCGACGGGCGTCAGGCCACCTCGAAGAGGCCGGCGGCGCCCATGCCGCCGCCGACGCACATGGTGCAGACGACGTGGCGGGCGCCGCGGCGCTTGCCCTCGATCAGCGCGTGGCCGACCATGCGAGCGCCGGACATGCCGTATGGGTGGCCGATGGAGATGGCGCCGCCATCGACGTTCAGGATGTCGTTCGGGATGCCGAGCCTGTCGCGGCAATAGAGGACCTGGACCGCGAAGGCCTCGTTCAGCTCCCACAGGTCGATGTCGTCCATGGTCAGCCCATGCGCCTCGAGCAGCTTGGGCACGGCGAAGACCGGGCCGATGCCCATCTCGTCGGGGTCGCAGCCGGCGACCGCCATACCGCGATAATAGCCGAGCGGCTGGAGCCCACGGCGCTCGGCCTCACCCGCCTCCATCACGACCGAGGCCGAGGCGCCGTCGGAGAGCTGCGACGCGTTGCCGGCGGTGATGTAGCGGCCTTCCTTGATGGTCATGCCGTCCTTGAAGACGGGGGCGAGGCCCTGCAGCCCTTCCAGCGTCGTCGTCGGCCGGTTGCCCTCGTCGCGCTCGAGCGTGACCTTCTTCTCCGAGATCTCGCCAGTTTGCTTGTCCTGCACCTTCATGACCGAAGGCAGCGGGACGATCTCGTGCTGAAGGCGGCCGGCCTGCTGGGCGGTGGCGGTGCGCTGCTGCGACTGCAGGCCGTATTCGTCCTGCGCCTCGCGGCTGATCTTGTAGCGCTCGGCCACGGTCTCGGCCGTCTCGATCATCGTCATGTAGAGCGCCGGCAGATGCTCCACCAGCCAGGGGTCGCGCAGCCGGTCCGTGCGCATCTTCTGGTTCTGCACCAGGCTGACCGACTCGACGCCGCCGCCGACGACGATCCGCATCCCGTCATGCATGACCTGCTTGGCGGCGGTGGCGATGGCCATCATGCCGCTGGCGCATTGCCGGTCGACCGACATGCCGGCGACCGAGGTCGGCAGGCCGGCGCGCATCGCCGCCTGGCGGCCGATGTTCGACCCCGTCGAGCCCTGCTGCAGCGCGCAGCCGATCACCACGTCCTCGATCTCTGCCGGCTCGACCCCTGCCCGCTCGACGGCGTGGCGGATGGCGTGGCCCGCCAGCTCCTGCGCCTGGGTGTCGTTGAAGGCGCCGCGATAGGCCTTGCCGATCGGCGTGCGCGCGGTCGAGACGATGACGGCTTCTCTCATTGGGGGACCTCCTTGGCTCGGGGTCTCTCTCCCACCAGCGTCGCGGCGTTGTCAAACGCCGCGACGCCTGTCGGTTGCGCGATCAGGTAGGTGACGGCCTCCGGCCCTTGATGCCTGACGGACGGCCGCTTCGCGGGGGGCCTCAGCCCCCGCTGCGCCCGGTGGCGACGCCCTGCTGGTACGCCGCCTCCTGCTGCTTTTTCGAGTGATCGACGAGCAGCCCGCCGACGAGCCCCGCGCCGGCACCGATCGCGGCGCCCATCCCGGCATTGCCGGCGATCGCGCCTATCAGGGCGCCACCGGCCGCGCCGCCGGCCGAGCCGGTCAGCGCCCGCTGCTGCGTGTCGGTCATGTCGGCGCAGCCCGCCAGCGCAAGGCCGAGCGCGACGCCGAGAACGTACTTCTTCATGTTCCGAATCTCCCTTCCCGGCCTCACTTGCACGGATATGTCTCACGGGCCCAGGTCAGCAGCCCCTCGCGCGCACTCAACTCGGCCATGTCCGGGTGCGCCTTCACCCAAGCCGAGAAATCCGCCATCACCGAGTTGCGGGTGACGCCCGCATCCTCCGGAATGCAGTAGACCGAGATGCCGAGCGCCGCCGAGATCGCCGCGTGCATCTGGTGGACCCCGACGATGTATCCCTGGCACATGTGGATGGCCGCGGCGTTCTCCGGCTCGTCGCAGAGATCGGCCAGGTCCCCGGCAGTCTCGAGCAGGAAGTCCTCCTTTTCGGAGGCAGCGGCGGGCAGCGCTATCGCGGCAACGACGGCGGCCATGCAGGCAAGTCTTCTCAAAGCATATCTCCCCCTACCATCGCTGCCTGCGTGTTGCCGGCGGCGGTACCGAAATGTTTAGCAACATGTCGCGGGCCCTGCCAGTGAGCAGGCTGCGGCATGGGCGCCTGCACGGGCGATCGCCGGGCCGGTTTCAAGAGACGCCGGCCGCATTTGGCGCTATGTTTCGAGGATCCGCTGCGGTCCGGGGCGCGGATGGCGCGGAACGTCCGGCGGGCACCTCTGGCCCGCCCAGCGCAAAGGGGGTGACGGGATGACGGTAATCGCCACCACGCGCGAGCTCGGGGCGCGCGGCAACGACGTGGCCGCGCTGGTCGCGGGCGAGCTGGGGCTCGACGTCGTGCATGACGAGCTGATCGAGCGGCACCTGTCCGAACGGCTGCGGATCGACGAAGACGTGATGCGCCGCTACCTGGAGGGCGAGGCGTCGCTGTGGGAGCGCTGGCGGATCGACCGGCGCCGCGTCTCGCACTTCACCTCGGCCCAGATCCTGGAGATGGCGCACAAGGGACGCGTGCTGATCAGGGGCTGGGGCGCGCCCCAGCTCTTGCGCGATGTCGGGCACGTGATCTGCATCAGGGTCTGCGCGCCCATGTCCTTGCGCATCGAGGTGGTCAAGGGGCGGCTGAAGCTCGCCGGGGACGACGCCGCGGAACGCGAGATCGAGCGCAGCGACGAGGCGCAGGAGCGCGCCGTCCGCGCCATCGTCGACGCCGACTGGCGCGACGCCACGAGCTATGCCCTGGTGCTGAACACGGGCCGGATGTCGGTCGAGGCGGCGGCCGAACTGGTGCTGCGGCTGGCGCGCGAGCCCGGCTTCGCCGAGACGGAGCAAAGCCGCCGGCGGCTCGCCGACCTGTTGCTGGTCGCGCGCGTCCGCGAGGCGCTGGGCGAGCGCAGCGTGCCGGATATGGGGCTCGAGCTCCGCGCCGAGGACGGCGTCGTCACCGTGCAGGGCGCGCTGGTCGCCAATGAGAGCATCGGGCACATCCTCGACATCGTCCGCGGCGTGGAGGGCGTGCGCGCGGTGCACGACGAGGTGCAGGTGGTGCCCTTCGGCTACGGGGCCTGATCGGCGAGGCCGCGCCGCGCGTCGGCTACCCCTCCCCAGGGTCCACAAAGGGGGAGGCGCTCACCTTGGGCGGCGCGCTCGGCGGCGGGTGGCCGCGACATCACAGGAATTGCCGGGTGAGCCACTCGGCGGCGATGGCGGGGCGCTCGGCGCCGTCGATCTCGACGGTGACGGTCCAGCGCAGCGTCACCTCGCCGGGCCTGGCTCGGTCGACCTTGTCGAGCCGGAAGCGGCCACGGACGTTCGAGCCCGTGGGCACCGGCGAGACGAAGCGGAGCCGGTCGAAGCCGTAGTTCACGCCGTGCCTGGCCTCCTCGACGCGCGGCACGGCGTCATAGGCCATGGCGGAGAGGAGGCTGGCCGTGAGAAAGCCGTGCGCGATGGTGCCGCCCCAGGGCGTCTCGGCCTTGGCACGCGCCGGGTCGGTGTGGATGAAGTAGCGGTCCTCGGTCGCCTCGGCGAAGGCGTCGATGCGGTCCTGGGTGATCGGGAACCAGCGCGAGACCATTTCCTGCCCCTCGCGTGCCGCCAGCTCCTCCAGCGGCACCGCGGCGCGGAAATAGTCCGTCACTTCACGCCCCCGAACAGCTCGTGGCCGTGGTTGACGTTGATGCCGCCCGAGACGGGGATGACGCCGCCCGTGACATAGGCGCCGGACTTGCCGCAGAGGAACAGCACGCAGCCCTGGATGTCCGAGGGCTGGCCTATCCGGCCCATCGGGCAGTCATGCGCGATCTGCGCCCGCGTCTCCTCGGACCGCATGAAGTGCCTGGTCATGTTCGAGACGAAGGGGCCGGGGGCGAGCGCGTTGACCGTGATGTGCGACCTGGCGAGCTCCTTGGCGAGGATCTTGGTCAGGTGGTGCACGGCGGCCTTCGACGCCGAGTAGGAATAGACGAGGTCGCCCGTCGGCGTCTCGCCGGCGACCGAGCCGATGTTGACGATCCTGGCCGGGTCCTCGGCGGTGGCGGCGGCCTTGAGCAGGGGCGTCATGTCGCGCGTGAGCGTGAAGAGGCCGGCGACGTTGACGCTCATCACCTTGTCCCAGGCGTCGAAGGGGAAGTCCTCGTAAGCGGCGCCCCAGCTCTTGCCGGCATTGTTGACGAGGATGTGCAGCCGGTCGGTGCGCGCCCTGACGGCCTCTGCCAGCGCGGCGCAGCCCTTCGGCCGTCGAGACGTCGCCGGCGAAGCCCTCGGCGGAACCCTCCGCGCCCAGCGCGTTCAGCTCGGCCGCGACCGCCTCGCAGGCCTCGCCCTTGCGCGAGGCGATCAGCACGCGCGCGCCGGCCTGCACCAGCGCCTCGGCCATCATGCGACCGATGCCGGTCGCGGCCCCGGTCACCAGCGCGGTCTTGCCGGAAACGCCGAAGAGCTCGTCGAGAAAGCTCATGCGGCCGTTCCCGTTTGGCCATCGAGCGAGGTGTGCTCGCCGCCGGAGAACATGATCGAGAACGCCTCGGCGACCGGGATGCCGAGGTCCTCGGCGACCATCCACATCCGGTCCTGGCCGAAATGCATGCTGCCGTCGACGAAGAAGGTCGGCGCGCCGAACACGCCGCGGGCGACCGCGTCGTCGGTGTTGGCCTTGAGCTGGTCCTTGATCGCCTGGTCGGCGATCCGCTCGCGGAAGAAGTCGGGCTCGATGCACGACTTCGTCGCAGACCTTGGCGATCTCCTCCCGGTCGCCGAGGTCGCGGCCCTCGACCCAGGCCGCGCGAAACATGGCGTCGCAATAGGGCCTGATGACCGGGTCGTCCATGTACGCCACGGCGCCGCGCAAGGCGACCAGGCTGTTGAACGGAAAGTGCGGAGTTCCGGCTGAACGGTATGCCGTAATGCGCGAGCCAGCGGGCCATGTCGTCCGCCATCCACCGGCGCTTGTTCTCGACGGTGCCGGGCGGCCGGTTGCCGGTCGCCTGCATGATCCCGCCCAGGAAGATGGGCGTCCACGTCACCCTGACGTCGGCGCGGTCGATGATCTTCGGCAGCACCGATATAGGCGAGGTACGAGGTCGGGCTGACGAAATCGAACAGGAATTCGACGGTCTTCTCTGACATGTTGATCACCAGGTCTCGGTCCAGGGGCGGAGCTCGGTCTCGAAGGTCCAGGCCGAGCGGTGCTGGCAGTGTAACTGCCAATAGGTCTCCGCGATCCGATCGGGATCGACGACGGCGTCGGGGCCGCGCTCCAGGCGCTCGGGAAAGTTCGTCCGGATCCACTCGGTGTCGATCGCGGCGTCGACCACCAGATGGGCGACGTGGATGCCCTTGGGACCCAGCTCGCGCGCCATCGACTGGGCGACCGCGCGCAGCCCGTGCTTGGCCGCGGCGAAGGCGGCGAAGCCGCTGCCGCCCCGCATGGACGCCGTTGCGCCCGTGAAGAGGATCGTGCCCCGGCCGCGCGGCACCATGCGGCGCGCCGCCTCGCGCCCCGCCAGGAAGCCGGCGAAGCAGCACATCTCCCAGACCTTGCGGAAGACGCGCGCGGTCGTCTCGCCGATCGGGTGACGGACATTGCCGCCGATGTTGAAGACGCAGACCTCGACCGGGCCGATGTCGCGCTCGATCTCCTCGAAAAGGCCGGCCGTGTCGTCCTCGTCGCGGGCATCGACGCCATAGGGGACCGCCTGCCCGCCATCGGCGCGGATGCGCTCGGCCAACGCCTCGAGCCTGTCGAGGTGACGCGGGCGGCGGGTGATGCAGGCGGTGTAGCCCTCGGCGGCGAAGCGGCGGGCGATGGCGCCGCCGGTCGCGTCGCCGGCACCGATGACGAGGCAGACGCCCTTTGTCGTTCCCTGGGTCATGCCCGCCTCATTTCGGCGCGTGCTTCAGCGGGTGGTCGGCAAAGCGCTCGCGCAAGCTCTTCTTCGAGACCTTGCCGGTCGCCGTCAGCGGCAGCTCGTCGAGGAAGACGACGTCGTCGGGCACCTGCCAGCTGGCCAGGTGGCGGGCGACATGGGCGCGCAGCTCCTCCGGCTCCGGGTCGGCGCCCTTGGCCTTCTGCACGATCAGCAGCGGGCGCTCGTCCCATTTCGGGTGCGGCACGGCGACGACCGCGCAATTCGCGACGCCCGGATGGGCGATGGCGATGTTCTCGACGTCGATCGAGCTGATCCACTCGCCGCCGGACTTGATCAGGTCCTTGGTGCGGTCGGCGATGTGGAGGAATCCCTCCGGGTCGATCGCCGCGACGTCGCCAGTGCGGAACCAGCCGTCCGGCGCCAGCGCCGCCTGGCTGGCGGCGGCATTCTCGAAATAGCCCGAGGCGACGGCATTGCCGCGCACCAGCAGCTCGCCCGTCGCCGCCCCGTCATGCGGCAGCGGCGCGCCGTGCTCGTCGACGATCTTCATCTCGACGCCGAACATGCGCCGGCCCTGGCGCGCCTTCAGGTCGATGCGCCGGGGCAGCGACTGGGCGTCCATCGCCGGCGTGAGGCGCGAGAGCGTGCCGACGGGCGACATCTCGGTCATGCCCCAGCCATGGATCACGTCGACGCCGAAATCGGCCATGAAGCGCTCGATCATCCGGCGCGGCGCGGCCGAGCCGCCGATGATGACAGTGTCGAGCGCCGCGGGCTTGCGCCCCCTTGCCTCCATCTCGGCCAACAGCCCGAGCCACACGGTCGGCACGCCGAAGGCGCAGGTGACGCGCTCGTCCTCCATCAGCTCCCAGAGGCTGGGCCCGTCGAGCCGCGGCCCCGGCATGACGATGGAGGCGCCCGTCAGCGGCGCGACATAAGGGATGCCCCAGGCATTGGCGTGGAACAGCGGCACCACGGGCAGGATGCGCCGGCCCTCGCCATAGACCTGCTGCAGGCTGGCGGCGAGGAAGAGCGAGTGCAGCACCATGGCGCGGTGCGAATAGAGCACGCCCTTGGGCTCGCCGGTCGTGCCGGACGTGTAGCAGAGCGCGCAGGCGGTCTCCTCCGGCAGCTCGGGCCAGTCGCCAGGTCCGGTCGCCTCGGGCTGCCCCTCGATCAGCGCCTCATAGCTCGCGTGCCCGCCATCGGGGCCCGTATCAGGCACCGCATCGGGCGCACACATCGCGACCGTCCGCAGCCCCGCCGGCAGGTGGTCCCTGAAGGCGGCGAGCAGCGGCGCGAAGGTCACGTCGAAGAACAGCAACCGGTCGGAGGCGTGATTGACGACATAGGCGAACTGCTCGGCCGAGAGCCGCGGGTTGAGCGTATGGCAGACCGCGCCGATGCCGGCGATGGCATAGTAGAGCTCGACATGCCGGTATCCGTTCCAGGCGAGAGTCGCGACCCGGTCGCCCTGGCGGACGCCCAGGCCGCGCAGCGCCTGCGCGAGCTGGGCGACCCGGCCGCGCAGCTGCGGATAGGTCGCGCGGTGCAGACCGCCCTCGACCGTCGACGAGACGACCTCCTGGTCCGGATGGATCTCGGCGGCATAGTCGAGGATGTCGGTCACCAGAAGCGGCCGGTGCATCATCAGGCCGGTCAGCATCGCGCCCCCGCTTTCAAGCCGGCACCATCCTAGCAGCGGAATTCCGACTTGCGAGGGGGGAAACTCTGCGCGCAAGCTTGCGGCTCCGGACAAGGAGGACGCGGATGGCAGAGATCATGAGGCGGATCGTTCTGGCCCAGCGGCCGAAGGGCGAGCCCACGCTCGACGACTTCCGGCTCGAGGAGGACGCCGTGCCTAGCTGCCCGGAGGGCGGCATCCTCGTGCGCGTGCTCTGGCAGTCGCTCGACCCCTATATGCGCGGGCGCATGGACGAGTCGAAATCCTATGCCGCGGCCGTGCCGGTCGGCGGCACGATGGAAGCCGGCTGCGTCGGCGAGGTGATCGAAGTCGCAGAACGGCAAGTTCCGGGCCGGCGACATCGTCGAAAGCCGCTTCGGCTGGTGCACGCATGCCGCCTCGGACGGCCAGGGCGTGCGCAAGGTGGACCCGTCGATCGCGCCGATCCAGACGGCGCTGGGCGTGCTCGGCATGCCGGGGCTGACGGCCTATGTCGGGCTGACCGACCATGGCCGCCCCAAGGAAGGCGAGACGCTGGTGGTCTCGGCGGCGACGGGCGCCGTCGGCTCGCTGGTCGGCCAGCTGGGCAGGCTCCACGGCCTGCGCACCGTCGGCGTCGCCGGCGGGCCGGAGAAATGCGCCTATGCTGTGGACGAGCTCGGCTATGACGCCTGCGTCGACCATCGGGCCGCGCCGGACGCCGATGCGCTGCGCGAGGAGCTGGCGCGGGCCTGCCCCGACGGCATCGACATCTACTACGAGAACGTCGGCGGCAAGACGCTCGACGCCGTGATCGGGCTGATGAACGTCTGGGGCCGGATCCCGGTCTGCGGCATGATATCGCAATACAATCTGGGCGGCCTCGGCATGGCCGGCGGCGAGGGACCGGACCGGTTGCCGCGGCTCTGGCGGACGATCCTGGTGCAGCGGCTGACCGTGCGGGGCTTCATCATCACCGACCACTACGACCGCTTTCAGGACTTCCAGCGCGACGTCTCGGGCTATATCCGCGACGGCCGCGTCAAATACCGCGAGTGGATCACCGAGGGGCTCGAGAACGCGCCGCGCGCCTTCCTCGAGCTCCTGAAGGGCGGCAATCTCGGCAAGGCGCTCGTCAAGGTCGCCGAGCCGCGCGCCTGAGCCTGCAGGCGCGCGCGACCGAGCTGCTGGTTCGACCGGATCGAGCGTGTCTCCGAACCTCGCCCGATTTGTCGGGTCGCGGTTGAGTCGCGGGTGAGGGAGCGCGGGCGCTAAGGTGCTTGTATGGGCACTTGGCCCTGCGGTAGCCTCGAGCTTGGCTCAAGCACGCCATGGGCCCGGTCCGAGACCAGAGGGGGGAGTATGCCGGCAGCCGAGACCCAGTCCGCTCGCGGCACGCGGGCGCCTGACGGCACCGTCGATACGCACATCCACATCTATGGTCCGGCCGACCGGTACCCGGCCGCACCGACCGCCGTCGTGCCGGCGCCGCCCGGCGCCTCGCTCGAAGCCTACCAGGCGCTGATGCAGCGGCTGAACCTCGCCCGCTGCGTCGTCGTGCAGCCGTCGACCTATGGCGCCGACAACCGCTGCACGATGGACGCAGTGTCGGCGCTGGGCGAGGAGCGAGCCCGCGCCGTCGTCGTCGTCCCGCCGGAGACCCCGGACGCCGAGCTCGAGCGCCTGACCAGGGCCGGCGCCGTCGGCATCCGCTATTTCATGCTGCCCGGCGGCGTCCTGTCTTGGGAATCGCTGCCGGACATGGCCGCGCGGGTGCACGAGCATGGCTGGCACGTCCAGCTCCAGCTCGATGGCCGCGACATCGAGCGGCACATCCCCATGCTGCGCCGCCTGCCATGCGATTTGGTCATCGACCACACGGGCAAGTTTCTCGAGCCCGTCGGCACCGACCATCCGGCGTTCCGCGCGCTCGTCTCGCTGGTCGAGAGCGGACGGGTCTGGGTCAAGCTGTCGGCGCCCTACGAGACCTCCCAGGAGGGGGCGCCGCACTTCATGGATGTCGGCCGACTCGCGCGCGAGCTGATCCGCGCCGCGCCCGAGCGCATGGTCTGGGCTTCGAACTGGCCGCACCCTTCCGCGCAGCCGA
The DNA here is from genome assembly GCA_963822985.1 of uncultured Alphaproteobacteria bacterium. Lineage (GTDB taxonomy): Bacteria > Pseudomonadota > Alphaproteobacteria > Rhodobacterales > Rhodobacteraceae > Thermohalobaculum. Next base: position 109,197 of record CAWGJU010000017.1, read on the forward strand.
ACCCGCCGGACGACGTCATGCTGCTCGACACGCTGTTGCACTGGGCCGAGGACGAGGCCACGACGCGCCGCATCCTGGTCGACAACCCGGCGCGCCTCTACGGTTTTGACGCGTGAGCCGGCGCCCGACGGTCTTTCTGACGCACGAGCCCGGCGCATTGGCCGTCTACTACGGCGACGCTGCCATCGCCGGCCTGCGCGAGATGGCCGAGGTTCGCCTGAACCCCACCGGCGGCACGCTCGGAACCGAGGCGCTCATCGAGGCCGCCAGGGGCTGCGAGCTGATCGTCGGCGACGTCAACACGCCGGCCGAGGGCGCGCTTTTCGACGCCCTGCCCGAGCTCGTCGCCTTTCACCGCTGCGCCGTCGACCGGCGCACGATCGACCTCGCTGCCGCCTCTCGCAACGGCGTGCTGGTGACGAATGCCAGCCCGGGTTTCGTCAACTCGGTGGCGGAACTGGTCTTCGGCCTGATGGTCGACCTCGCCCGCGGCGTCAGCGAGGCCGTGGCGGCGTATCGCGCCGGTCGCGTGCCGGCCCAGCGCATGGGCGTGCAGCTTGCCGGCGCGACGCTCGGCGTCATCGGCTATGGCAGCATCGGCACCCGCGTGGCCTCGCTCGGCCGCGCCTTCGGCATGACCGTCCTGGCGAGCGATCCGCATAGGACGGCGAACGAGCCGGGGATCCGCCAGACGGGCCTCGACGAGCTCCTCTCCGCCTCGGATTTCGTCGTCTGCCTGGCCGTCGCCACGGAGGAGACGCGCCACTTGATGAACGCCGAGCGTTTCGCCGCCATGAAACCGACGGCCTTCTTCGTCAACGTCGCACGGCCCATGCTGGTCGACGAGGCGGCGCTGGTCGAGGCGCTTCGGTCCGGCCGGATCGCCGGAGCGGCGCTCGACGTCGGATCCGCACCGGAAATGATGCCGCCCGTCGAGCTCGGGCGCCTGCCCAACGTCATCGCGACGCCGCATATCGGTGGCGTGACGCCCCAAGCCACCCGGGCGCAGGCGCTCGAGACCGTCGAGCAGGTCCGCGCCGTGCTCGCCGGCCGCATGCCGCACAACGCGCTGAACCCCGAGCACGCGACACGTCTCGCCCGATTCCGCGCGCAGTGACCCGCGCCCGCCACCGCATCGCGCTGATCGGTCTCGGCATGGCGATTCGCCCGCACGCCGAGAGCTGGCTGGCGCTCGCCGAGCGCGCCGAGGTCGCCTGGGCCTGGAGCCCGTCCGAGGCACGACGCGACGCCTTCGCCGAGCACTACCCGTTTCCGATCGCGGCCGGCCTCGACCAGATCTTCGCCGACGACAGCGTCACCGCGGTGGGCATCCAGACGCCGCCGAACACGCATCTGGACCTCGTTCGCCGCGCGGCGGAAGCGGGCAAGCACGTGCTGCTCGAGAAGCCGCTGGAGATCACGACCGAGCGGGCCGTGGCGCTGGTGGAGGCATGCGAGGCGGCCGGCGTGACGCTGGGCGTCATGCTGCAGCACCGGTTTCGCCCATCGGCCATCCGGCTGCGCGACTTGCTGGCCGAGGGCGAACTCGGCCAGATCGTCGGGGGGCACGTCTCGGTGCTGAACTGGCGCGAGCAGGGGTATTACGACCAGCCGGGCCGCGGCACGCTGGCGCGCGACGGCGGCGGCGTGCTGATCACGCAGGGCATCCACACGCTGGACCTGCTCCTGACGCTGACGGGCGTGCCGGCCGAGGCCGTCGCCCATGCCGGGACGACGCCCGTGCACCGGATGGAGACCGAGGACCTCGTCACCGGCAGCCTGCGCTATCCGTCGGGCGCCCAGGTCTCGCTCATCGCCAGCACGGCCGCGTATCCCGGTTTCCCGGAGGTCATAACGCTGTTCTGCGAACGCGCCACGGCCGAGATCAAGGGTCTGGCCCTGACCGTCACCCGGCAGGACGGCCGCCGCGACACTTTCGGGCAGGAGAGCGCCGGCGGCGCCGGGGCCGACCCGATGGATTTCCCGAGCGATTACCACCGTGCCGCGATCGCGGACTTCCTCGACGCTGTCGAAACCGGACGCCAGCCTTACGCCAGCGGCCGCGCCGCGCTGGAGGTGCACCGCCTGATCGATGCGTTGCTCGCCGCGGCGGAGAGCGGCCGCGCCACGCCCATTGGGCCGCGATAGCTGGCCGCTCAGGCCGCGAGATCCTTTGTGCTGATGCGGTGCATGTATCGCCGCGTGCCGGGGCCGGAGGCACGGTCGATCAGCGTCGCCCTGTGCATCAGCGAGAAATTGTCCCAGAGCACGATGTCGCCGACGCGGTAGCGGTAGGCGTGGACGAAGCGGTCCTGCCCGGCATGCTCGGCGAGGCGGTCGAGCAGCGCCCGCGCCGCCTCGTCCTCCATCCCCTCGATGCCACGCGAGGTCGAGGCGACGCCGTAGAGGCCGCGCCGTCCGGTGGCCGGGTGCGCCAGCACCAGCGGGTGGAAGACGTCGCGGACCTGGGCCTGCTCCTCCTCGGTCAGCTCCATCGCCTTGGTTCGCGTCCGATAATCCTCGTCGGCGCGGTTGCCATAGCGGTGCCGCGCCCGCTTGCCGTCGATCAGCGCCTTCGTCTCGGTGTCGAGCGCGTCATAGGCGGCCCACATGTCGGCGAACAGCGTCTCGCCGCCCGCCTCGGGCACCTCGAGCGCATGAACGATCGTGACGTTGGACGGCACCTCCTCGAACGCCATGTCCTGGTGCCAGAAGGCCGCGCCGTCATAGACGCCGATCGGCTGGCCGTTCTCGAAGATGTTCGACAGCGGCAGGATCTCGGGCACCTGCCGGTGCCGCAGATGCGCCAGGATGTGCAGTTGCGGGACGCCGAAGGCCTTGGCGAACCACAGGAAGCGTTCCGGCGTGATCTCCTGGTCGCGGATCACCATCAGCTGGCGCTCGTGAAACAGCTGCCGCAGGTCGGCTAGGACGTCGGAACCGACCTCTCCGCCGAGATCGATCCCGGTCACATCCGCGCCGAAGGCCCCGTCCAGTGGCTGCACATCGTAGTCCGCCATCTCCGCCTCCTTTCCGGCCAGTCTCTCTGGCCAGTCCATGGCCAGTCCATGGTCAGTCGATGAAATTGGGCATGATCAGGCGCGGCAGCGCCAGGATCGCGTCAGGCACCAGGATCACAAACAGCAATACGGCCAGCATGGGCAGCAGGATGACGACGACATCGCGCAGCGCGTCGACCAGCCTGATCTGCCCGATCGCCGCGGCGATCAGCAGGCACAGCCCATAGGGCGGGGTGACGAGGCCGAAGGCCAGGCTGATGATGCCGATGATGGCGAAGTGGATCGGATGCATGCCGACATGCTCGGTCACCGGAAAGAGCACGGTGCCGAGGATGATGATCGCCGGAATGGCGTCGATGAACATGCCGATCAGCAGGAACGCCGCCGCCACCATCAGCCCCGTGCCGACCACCCCAAGCCCCATGGCCTCGATTTCGGCGACCAGCGCCGCCGGGATCTTGAAATAGGCCAGGCACCAGCCGAAGGCCGAGGCCGTGCCGATGCAGAAAAGCGAGATCGAGGCGAAGCGCGCGCTGTCGTAGAAGATGCGCGGCAGGTTCTTGAGCCCGACCGTGCGGTAGACCAGCACGCCCACGGCCAGCGAGTAGATGACGGCGACGACGGAGGCCTCGGTCGGCGTGAAGAGGCCGCCGACGATGCCGCCGACGATGATCAGCGGCGTCATCAGCGCCAGCGAGGCGCTGGCGGCGGCGATCATCAGCTGGATGAAGGTCGAGCGCTCGTAGACCGGATAGCCGCGCCGCTTGGCGTAGATGTAGACGGTCAGCATCTGCGAGCCGGCGATCAGGATGCCGGGCAGCACCCCCGCCAGGAACAGCCCGCCGATCGAGATCGACATCAGCCCGCCCCAGACGACCATCAGGATCGATGGCGGGATGATGACGCCCATCACCGACGAGCAGGCGGTGATGGCGACGGCGAAGGAGGCGTCGTAGCCCTGCTTCTTCATCTGCGGGATCAGCAGCGAGCCGATGCCCGCCGCATCCGCGGTCGACGATCCCGAGATGCCGGCGAACAGCATCGAGACGACGACGTTGACGTGCCCCAGGCCACCCGGCAGGTGCCCGACCAGCGCGCTGGCCAGCCGGATCAGCCGGTCGGTGATGCCGGCCGCGTTCATCAAATTGGCCGCCAGCAGGAAGAACGGCACCGCCAGCAGCACAAAGGCGTTGTAGCTCTTGAACATCTCGCGGAGCAGCAGGACAGGCGTCAGCCGCTCCTCGATGAAGAAGACGGGCACGACCGCCAGCGCCAGGGCGAAGGCCACCGGCACGCGCAGGACGACCAGGATCGCGAAGACGCCGAACAGGATCGCCGCGACCTCACCGGGCCCCATAGGTGCCCCCGCGGCGGTAGAGGGCGAGCGCATCCCAGACCCGCTCGGCGACGAACAGCAGCCAGGTAGCCCCCGCGATCGGCCAGGCCATGTAGATCGACAGCATCGGCAGCCCGGAGATCTCGGATTGCTGCCGCGAGCCGAGGATGGCGAAGTCCCAGCCATACCAGAGGAAGGTCAGTGCGACCGTCAGGATCGCCAGGTTGCCGAAAAGGCCCATCGCCAGCTCCAGCTCCGGGCTGGCGCTGTGCGGCAGCAGGTCGACATCGAAATGCGACCCGTCGCGCACCGCGATCATCGAGCCGATCAGGATGATCCAGACAAAGCAGAAGCGCGCGATCTCCTCGGTCCAGATGAAGCGCGGGATGATCCCGGTGTACCGGCTGAGGATCTGCATCGCGACGGGGACGACCAGCGCCCCCATCAGCACGGTCAGCAGCACCTTGAGCAGACGGTAATACCCGTCCAGCAGCCTGCGCATGGCGGTCCCCGGCAGTCGGTCGGAGGGGTTCGGCACCGGTGGGACGAGGGTCCCACCGGCGGCCGCGAGGCTATTTCACGGCCTGGATCAACTCCAGCACGTCGCTGGCGCCCAGTTCCTCGGCATAGGCCTTCTGGACGGGCGCGGCGAGCTCGAGCAGCTTTTCGCGCTCGGTGAACGGGTGCGTGGTCAGCAGGCCCGCCTCCTCCATCGCCTTCAGCTTCTCGGAGTCCTGGCTCGATTCGATGTCGCGGCCGTGCTTGCCTGCGATCTTGCCGGCCTTCAGGACGCACTCCTGCTCCTCCGGGGTCAGCCGCTGGAAGGTGGCCTCGGAGAAGGCGAGCGGGCGCACCGTGATGGCGTGCGCGGTCAGCGAGATGTCGGGGCCGACCTCGTAGAACTTCATCTGCTCAATGCCGGCGGCCTCGTTCTCGGCCGCGTCGATCACGCCCGTCTGGATGGCGTTGTAGACCTCGTCATAGGCGATGACCGAGGGCGCCGCGTTGACCGCCTCGAAGATCCGCGTCTGGATGGGCGCGCCCATGACCCGCATCGGCAGGCCCTGGAGCTCGGACATGTTGGTGACGGGGTGGTTGACGATCAGCTGCCGCGTGCCGCCGCCGGCATAGCCGATGATGCGCACATTCGCCTGCTCCAGCACGTCCTGGGCCAGCGGCGCCAGCGCGTCCTGCTCCATCACCGCGTTCCAGTGGTCGAGGTCGCGGAACAGGAACGGCATGTCCATCAGCGGCGCCTTCTGGCTGAAGGTGGACATGTGCGACGGGCTGACGATCGCGTAGTCGACCGCGATCCCCTGGCTCATGTTCTCGAAATAGTCCTTCTCGAGCCCCAACTCGGAATTCTTGTGCAGGTCGAACTGGAGCGAGCCGTTCGAGCAGGCCTCGGCCTCCTCGGCGAACTTCTGCAGCGCCTTGGTGAAGGCGTGCTCGTCGCCGAACTGCACGGCGCCGACCAGCGTCGTCTCGGCCCGCGCCGGCATCAGCGTCAGCGCGACAAGCGCGCAGCCAAGGGCGAGCGGCTTCTTCATGGTCATGTTTTCCTCCCATCACGACGCGATCTGCTTCTTTGTCAGCGTCTGCCGGGGATACTCGGCACAGGCGCGGCACATGTCCAGCCAGATATCGCGCCTGTCGTGCCCGCGAACCGCCGGGGTGAGGGCGATGCGGCGCCGTCTGCAGCGACGCGCGTGCAAAGCTGCGCTGGAAGCGTTCTCAGGGTCCGTAGATCAGCCCCGGCAGCCACAGCGCGATCTGCGGGAACGCCAGGATCAGCGCCAGGCCGATCAGCTGGATGACCATGAACTGCATCATGCCGAGGTAGATGTCCTTGAGGTCCCATTCGGGCACCACGCCCTTCAGGAAATAGGCCGAGAGCGCGACCGGCGGCGACAGCCAGGCGGTCTGCAGGTTGACGGCGACCAGGATGCCGAACCAGGTCAGGTCGATGTCGAGCTTGACCAGCGCCGGGATCAGGATGGGCACGATGATCAGAACGATCGGTACCCATTCGAGCGGCCAGCCCAGCACGAAGATCAGCGCCATGATGATCAGCAGGACGCCCATGCGCGGCAGCTCGAGCTGGAGCAGCCACTCGGTCAGCATGGTCGGCGTGCCGAGGCGGGAGAAGACGGCGCCGAAGAAATTCGACGCCGCCACCAGGAACAGGATCAGGACCGAGATCTCCAGCGTCTTGATCAGCGCCTCGCAGAACCGCGCCCAGGTCAGCCGCCGATAGGCCAGCGCCAGCAGCAGCGCGCCGGCGGCGCCGCAGCCGGCGCCCTCGGTCGGCGTGGCGAGGCCGAAGAGGATCGAGCCCAGCGCGAAAAAGATCAGCGCCGTCGGCGGCACCAGCCCCATGAAGAACTCGTAGGCGACCTGGCCCATCGACTCCGGACGCTCCTCCGGCGGCAAGGCGGGGCCGAGCGCCGGGTTCATCAGGCAGCGCCCCAGCGCGTAGAGGGCATAGAGCAGCGCCAGCATGAAGCCCGGCACGATCGCGGCGGCGAACAGGTTGGTGACGGGCACCTGCAGGATCGGGCCCATGACGATCAGCATGATCGAGGGCGGGATCAGGATGCCGAGCGTGCCGCCCGCCGTGATCGCTGCCGGCCGACAGCTGCACGTCATAGCCCGACCGGTTCATCGTCTTGGCGGCCATGATGCCGAGGATCGTCACCGAGGCGCCGACGATGCCGGTCGCCGCCGCGAAGATCGTCGAGACGAAGAGCACGGCGAGGTAGAGCGCGCCGCGGACGCGCGAGAGCATCTTCTGCACCGCCTCGAACAGCCGCTCCATCAGCCCGGCCTGCTCCATCAGGATGCCCATGAAGACGAAGAGCGGCACGGCGGTCAGCGTCTGCTCCATCATCGCGCCGTAGAACTGCAGCGTCATCAGGTAGAAGACGAGGTCGCCAAAGCCCCAATAGCCGAATACCATGCCGAGGAAGATCAGCGTGAACGAGATCGGGAAGCCGATGAAGATCGCGAACAGCATGACCGCGATCATCGCGAAGCCAATGTATTCGGGGCTCATAGCGGCCTCACTGCGTCTTCACTGCGGCTTCACTGCGGCTTCACTGGGGCCACCGGCCGCGCGTGGCGGCGTACCAGGACTTGAGCACCTCGGAGACGCCCTGGAAAAGCAGGAGCGCCACGCCGACCGGCAGGGCGGCCTTGATCGGGCCGAGCAGGGGCATCCAGGCCGTGTCCATGCCGCGCTCGCCGCGCTCGATCGCCGTCCAGGCGAAATCCGACGACGCCCAGAGCAGCACAAGCAGGCCCGGGAAGTAGAAGACGACGTAGAGCGCGAAGTCGATCCAGCCCTGGGCGCGCACCGGCAGCGTGCGGTAGAGGAAATCGGCGCGGATGTGCAGCCCGCGCGACAGCGCATAGCCCGCGCCCAGCATGAACAGCGCGCCATAGAGCATCCTCGAGATGTCGTAGGCCCACATGGTCGGCGCCCGGAAGGCATAGCGGGCGACGATCTCCCACACCATGGCGACGAAGATCGGCACGACCAGGAAGGCGACCAGCCAGCCGATCGCATAGGAGGTGCGGTCGATCAGCGTGATCGTATGCGCCATCCACCTCGGCATGTCGGGCGGCAGCCGGCCTATGTCGCCGCGCCGCCCGGCGATCAGCTCGTCGCCGAGATCGTGCGCGTCGTCCCCCGCGCGGTCCGCCATCTCCGCGTTCCCCCCTCGTCGCTGATGCCGGAGAGGCCCGCCTGGCCGGCGGGCTCGGCACGCCCGGGCTCCCTAGGCCGCGGGCCGGCAAGAGAGCGGCCGACGTCGGGCCGGCCGCTCCGCCCGCCTATTGCTTCGCGGCCTCGCCGCCGTCCTGGCCAGCCGCCATCGCCTTGACATAAGCGTTGCCGAGGTTGGCGTTCGTGGTCTGCGCCTGCGCCCAGAACGGCACGGCCGTTTGCGCGAAGGCCTTCTGGCTCTCCCAGACGGTGCGGAAGAACTCGTTCTCGGCTGCGTTCTTCTCGAGGTTTGCCGCAGCCGCTGCCGAATACTGCTCGAAATATTCGGCGGGCGTGTCGTGCAGCTGCACGCCGTGGTTCTGCACCAGGTCCTGCAGCGCCTTGCCGTTCTCGTCGATGCGGTAGGCGACGGACTTCATCAGCGAGGCATTGGCCGCGACCTCGATCGCCTTCTGCTGCTGCGGCGTCAGGCTCCGCCAGACGTCGCCGTTCAGGTAAAGGTCGGCATTGACAATGACCTGGTGCAGCCCCTGCAGATAATAGTGCTTGAGCACGTTCTGGAAGCCGAAGACGCTGTCCGGCTTTGGGCAGCACCATTCGGCGGCGTCGATGACGCCGCGCTCCAGCGCCGGCAGGATGTCGCCGCCGCCCATGGCCACCGCCGCGACGCCGATGTCATTGTAGATCTGGCCCGGAATTCCCGGCGGCGTGCGGAAGCGCAGGCCCTGCATGTCGGCCATGCTGTTGATCGGCTCCTTGAACCAGCCGAGCGCCTCGGGGCCGACAGGCTGCAGCATGAAGCCCTTCACATTGACGCCCATCTCCTTCCAGAGCTGGTCGTAGAGCTCCTTGCCATCGCCGCTGAGAAACCAGGCGAGCCAGGAGAAGTTGTCGAGGCCGGTACCGGCGCCGGCGACGGGCGAGCCGAACAGCATGGCCGCCGGATGCTTGCCCGACCAGTAGTGCGTCCAGGCGAAGCCGCCCTCGATCAGGCCCTTGTCGACGGCGTCGAGCGTCTCCTGCACGCCGACGATGGCGCCGGCGGGCAGGATCTCGAAGGTGACCTCGCCATTCGTCAGGTCACTGACGTCCTGGGCGAAGTCCTTGAGCATCGTGACCTCGTCCGCGGTCGTCGGGATGACCGACTGGACGCGGATCTTGGTTTCCGCTTCCGCGGTCCAGGCAAGCATCGCCGCCGATGCCGCCGCCGCGGCGAGCAGCCCTTTGCGTCTGATTTTCATTCAGCTTCCTCCCTCTCCTCCGCCCCGTCGATTTCGCGGGCGCGCCGTGCGGGCTTGGGGCGACCGTGCCGATGCGCGCGAAGCCCACCGCGTCCCGAATTTTCGGGCACCTCAACCTGCGGAAGGAGTCAACATGCCCCATCCTCGGCCATCATCGCCCACCCGTTCTTGCCCTGGAACGAGCGGGCGCATGATGGGCACGTCCGTTCTACACAGTCTAGACCAATCCGGGGAGAGTGGACCGGCGAGCACGCGACGTGCGGCACTGATCAGGAACCGATCAGACCAAGCTATCGAGCAGGTAGAAGTCGGCTTCTGAAAGCTGAACGGCCGGGACACCTTGGACGAGGATCTCGGTGCCGTCGAACTGCACCAGGGCGGAACCCTCGAAGGCCGAGATCCCGTACGATGCCTTTCCGACAAGCGCGATCTTGTCCACGCCCAGCACGAAATCCGTGATGGTGTCGAAGCCCTCGTTGCGGCTGAAGATGAAGGTATCCGCCCCGTCACCGCCGGTCAGCGTGTCGTTGTCTGCGCCGCCCAGCAGGTTGTCGTCGCCGGATCCACCGCTGAGCGTGTCCCGGCCCGCCTCGCCGAGCAGCACGTCCGCGCCCGAGCCGCCGTCGAGCCTGTCGTTCCCGCCCCGGCCCCAGATGTAGTCGTCACCTCCGAGCCCGAAGAGGGAGTCGCCTCCGCCGGTGCCGATCAGTTCCTCGCTCTGCGATGTGCCGGAAATCTGATCCGCGACGTCGACGACCGTGACCTTGAAGGCCTGGGTGGCAATGCGCCCGTCGTCGAGACGTGCCGAGCCGATCAGAGTGATCTCGGGCTCGGTCTGGTGGTCGATCGTGCCGGCCTGCTTGAGATAGACGCTGCCATCCGCCGTCACTCCGAACCGGTCGTCATCGACAGAATAGGTGGCGTTTGCGCCGAGATCGCCGTCAAGTCCGAGGTCGATCCCGACCGAGCTGTCCGCGCCGGCCGTCTCCAGCAGCGAATTGGCTGCCGGATCCTCGTCACCGAGCTGCCCGATCGGCCGCTCGATGCTCTCGGAGATGTCGAGCACATTCTGCCAGGTGGCGCCGGAGCTGCCATCGAGATAGCTCGGACCGAACCAGATCACGGTGTCGGCGTTTCCGAGCGCGCGCGCCATCTCGGACATGACGAAGATGCTGGGCGCGTCGGCGGCCTCGACCATCGCCGGATCGAGCTGGGCCAGCGCTTCGTCCGAATAGACGTGCTTGAGGCCGAAACCCTGCAGCACGCCTAGGGTCAGCTTGTCCGGCATCGCCTGTTCCATCCAGCGCATATAGTCGCCGACCGCGGTGACGCGATCGACCACCGCGCCGTTCGAGTAGGGCGTCTGGTGACCCGCCCCGGGCAGGTCGCTTCCATAGACGGCGAAGCCCACCTGATCGGCCCATTTGGCGGCAAGATGCACCTGCGCCAGGTAGGCGTTCGCGTCCCAACCTGCCTCGATGGGGGCGTGCACCTGCATGACCGGAAGCTCAGGTGCCAGCGACTTCACGTGTCCATAGAACGCCTTCAGCCACTCATTCGGGACTTCATGCAGGACAGGCTCGTCATAGGTGTAGAAGCCCGCGATGACGTCTCGACCACCGACTGCCTCGAGCAGGTCGACGAGCGGATCTGGCTGGGGCGGCGCAACAGCGTCCGGATAGAACCGGGCGACCAGATCCGGTCGGCCGAGCGCAATCAGCGATTCGATGATCGGATTGGTCGCGGTCTGTGCCGACGGAATCTTGCCGTCGGGGTAGAGGAGCGAGGCCGGCACGATCATCTTGATGCCGTGCCTGTCCATCGCGTCGTAGAATTCCGGGCCCGCAGTTCCCCATGGCGGCGGGAAAAACGCCGCCTCGAGCCCGGTCGCCTTCACCTCGGGGATCTGCTCGTAGATGGAGTAGGGCATGATCAAGCTCTGCCCCGCCGCTTTCATCTGCGCGAAGATGGCGTCGAAATCCATCTGCGTCGCGAGATCGTACGGAACGCCCGCGGTGCCAACCTGCATGATAACCTCCCACCAAGGGGCAGTGCCCGTCTAAAGGATACGCTGTCCAATGGTTAAAGAATAGCTATCTTCCAACGGAGGCCGGCGGCAACTGTGCCGAATTTAACAAAAACGCGAACTGGACAGCGCGTCAGCGCCGATGTTTTCTATCATCCCGCGAATATCTGCTATCGTTCTACACCGTCACTTGTATCGACCCGCTCTGGATGCAGGCATCGGTCGGCCGCTTCGCAGCTGGGCGCGGATCGATCTCCAATGGCTCGGCGAGAGATTCTGTGCGTCAATAAACTGAATACTTAAGAACGAGTTGGCATACGGATCCCCTGATAGGTTTCGCGCGTGGGTCAAATCTCGCAGGAGCCGCCGTCGTGGCTCAAATCCCGGCGAAAGACGTCGCGTCCGCCGGATATCTGACTGTGCGGCTTCCAGCCACGGCGGCACCGAGCGGCAGCGGCCAAGTTGTCCCAGGCCAGCGGAGTTCGACCACGTGGTCGCGCGGCCTGTATACTGCGGTATAGAGCGTCCCAAATCCCGCCCCGAAGGCGATCGAGTACAGCGGCGGTTTCAGGAACGCGCCGATGAATTTCTCGGCAGGGTCGACGTGCAATGTCAGGCGCTGGAGGAGATAGCGCTCGCGTTCTACCGTGGCGGTGAAGCGGGCGTGGCTCGACCACTCGACCCGCTCCTGATGATTCGTCGCCACCGCCGCATGCGTCACCGCGGTGCCGCGGTCCGGCGACATATATGCGGTGAGGAATCGCCTGCCGGCGTCGATGACCGTGACGTTGTAGCTCATATGCGTCGGAAGGCGCGCGAGCACCCTGCCCGCCTGTTCGGCCGTTTCGCAGGTCTGGAGCACGTAGCGCAGGATGAGGGGGACGCCAAAGCCCTCGCCGACCTCGCGCCGGCCGCCGAACGTCAGCGAAGCGGCGAGACCGGCATCGTTCATGCCGTCGACGAGACCCCACATCCCGTCCGAGCAGCCGATCACGCGGCGACCGTCCCATTCGGTGCGCAGGACCAGCGCGTCGAAGGCGTGCGCATTGTAATCGTAGTTGCGCACCAGCAGCGGCTCGGGCCCGGGCCAGATCGCCTGGCTGCACGCGGCAAGGTAGGGCGGCGGCCGCCAGAAAGAGAGGAACCGTGCGGCCTCGTCCCCGCCGCCGGCGAGCTCGCACAGGCGGTCGTAGAGGTCGACCATCTCCGGCATGTGCTGCGCGAGCGCGCGGCGGCAGGCGAGATAGCCCGGCCGGGTGGACACGCCCTCGCGCGCCCACCAGCGGCGATAGTGCGGCCAGTAGGAGCGGAAGAGCCCGGCCCATTGCGGGCCGGGCTCGGCTTCCGACACGGCGCGGAAGGTCAGCTCCATGCTATAGGATTTTGAACGCCGGCTCTGCCAGCGCCGCAGCCGAGGGCAGCGGCCGCGCCGTGAACGCTCGCTTGATGCCGTCGATCCACTTCTTCGAGCGATCGGTCAGCTGGAAGCCCGTCGTCATCGAGCGGCCGCGCGTCACCAGAATGCCGAGATCGGCGCCCTCGTAGCGATAGTCGCCGGGCTTGAGGATGCGCAGGAAAAACGCTTCCTTCTCGGACTCGACCGCGCGCCGGTGATAGTCGAAGCGGTCGAAGACGACACGGCCGTCGTCCAGCATCCGGTAGATGCCGGTCTCGGGCGCCTCCGTCAGGATGTCGACCGAGTCCTCGGTGTGCTTGATCACCATCTGCGACCAGGAATCGATCATGTCCGGATTGGCCCAGCGGGCGTTCAGCTCCTCGACGTCGAGGTCGAAGTCAACACCCGAGAACTCGAGCAGGTGGAAGAGGAACAGCGGCGCGTCCGCATGCGCGAAGGCTGCGTGGTTCGTCATCGAGCTCGCGCCCGTGATGCGCGGGTTCAGCTCGCCCAGCCAGATGTCGCCCGATTTCTTCTCGATCAAGAAATCGAGCTCGAAATACCCCCGATAACCTTCCTTCTTCAGCTGCTCGCCGAATTTGAAGGTCAGGTCGCGGGCCATCTGCCGCGTCTTGGGCGGGAAGGCGGTGGCGAAGATCTCGTTGCCGCACCAGCCGCCGCGATAGGGCGTCAGCTCCTTGAAGCCGACCAGTTCGGTCATCAGCGGGCCGACGATCGTCCCCTGCTTGGTGGCGCAGGCCTCGATCGCGCTGCCGCGGCAGTCGATCCGCTTCATGATCTTGATTTCGCCCTGGCCGACGATCTCGTGCTCGTGCTTGCGGAAATCGGCCTCGGACTTGATGAAAAAGGTGGTGTGGCCGCTGTCGCCGAAGGCCGACTGCAGCACCAGATCGTGGCCGATCCCGGCACCTTCGCAGGTCTTCTGCAGGTCAGCGTAGCTCTTCACCTCGGCCAGCACGTTCGGCACCGAAGGCACGCCAGCCTTGTTGCCGATGCGCACGGTCTCGATCTTGTTGTCGCATTGCTGGCGCAGCTTGGCCTTGGGAAACCAGACATCGGCGCCCAGCTCGCGCGAGAGCTTCTCCGTCTCCTCGTCAAACATCAGGAAGGCGAACTTCGGCTTGCCGCCGCGGCCTTTCACATAGTCGACCACCTCCTTGTGCTGCAGGAGGTAGTTGTTGATGTCCTCGATCGACTGGAACTCGTGATGCGGCATCTCCGAGGGCGAGAAGACGTTCGGGTGCCGGCCGTCATAGCAATCGAGATAGCAGATGTACTTGAAGTTCTTCACCCACTCGTCGAGGCCGAGCAGGTTAAAATTCGTCGCGGAAATGAAATAGATCGGATGCTCGTTACGGTGGAAGAACCGCCGGATTTCCGAGATGTTGTTGAGCTTCTTGCGGGCCCTGGCGGGCGCCTTGGGGGCCGCGCCTGTCTTTGCAGCAGTCTTCGTCGCCATGGTTGCCCTCTCCTGATGTTATTCGGCCGCCTTGGGAAGCGCCCGTGATGCGTGGTTGGCCAAAGCTTCGTCCGTGAATACGCGCAAGCCCAGATCCGGGCGGTAGCCATGGATCTCGTTGACGTCGAGCGCCCGCATGAAGGCCAGGATTTCTTCCGAGATCACCTGGCCCGGCACCAGGATCGGGAAGCCGGGCGGATAGGGAATGATGAAGCTCGACGAGACGATCTCGCGCCCCTTGGCCATCTCGTCCTTCAGCGCGCCGTCGAGCATCAGGTAATCGCACTTGTCCTCGTCATAGGCGAGGAAGAAGGCGGCGCGGATGTCGCCCTCGGGCGTGTCGGTGCCGTCGTTCGGCCGGAAGGCGTCGTGGAACCGGCTGAAATCGGGCAGCGGCGGCAGGTCCTCGGTCAGGCTGCGGACGCGGTGCTCGAAGCTGCGCCGCTCCATCTTCGAGGCGTCGTCCAGCAACTCGTCGAGGTCGTTGGCGATCTTGACCAGCACCTCGATCAGATAGGCAACGGACGAGCGCGTCGTGCCGATGTTCGTCATGAACAGCACGGTGTTGCGCGAGGTCTTGTTGATCTGGATCCCGTACTTGTCCATCAGGATCTGGGTCTTGAACGTGTCGCCGTCCCAGCCGGTGCCGCCGACGGCCAGCGTCACCCGGGTCGGGTCGAGCACGAACTCGTCCTGGCTCCAGGCCTCCCAGACGTCCGACCAGCCCTGCTCGGCATCGAAATAGCTGTTGATGCCGCTCTGCCGATACTCGGCCGGGATCATCTCGCCCGAGGTCAGAACGCGGAAATACTTCTGCAGCAGCGGATGCGTGCCGATCGCCTTGCGCATCGACATCGCCGCCTCGACCTGACGCTGGACGAACTCGAACCCTTCCAGCTCTACCTGCCGCCGGCCGACATCGAGCGAGGCGATGATCTGGTAGTTCGGGCTGGTCGAGGTGTGCGTCATATAGGCTTCGTGGAAGGCCTGCTCGACCTCGCCTTTGAAGTCCTGGTCGTAGACGTGGATCATGCTGCCCTGGCGCAGCGCCGTCAGCGTCTTGTGCGTCGACTGGCAGGCATAGACGCGCACCCGCGCGGTCGGCGGCGGGATCAGCCGCGTCTTCAGCAGCGTCGCGTCGTCGGCCAGCTCCAGCGCCTTCTGCTGCTTTTCCCACGCCGCGCGATGCTCGGGCGTCCGCAGCTTGGCGCGCATCTCGTTGGCCGTGTTCATCGCGGTGCGGTAGCGATAGGTCGGGTTGAACCGCGCGAAGGCGAACCAGGCCTCGTCCCAGAGAAAGACGAGGTCCGGCTTGATCGCCAGGCATTCCTCCATCACGCGCTCGACGTTGTAGACCACACCGTCGAAGGTGCAGTTCGTCAGCAGCAGCATGCGCACGCGGTCGAGCTTGCCGGCGGCCTTGAGCGCCAGCAGCTTGTGCTTGATCTCGCGCATCGGCACGGCGCCGTACATCGAGAACTCGTCGAGCGGATAGCTGTCGAGATAGACCACCTCGGCGCCGGCCAGCACCATCCCGTAATGATGCGATTTGTGGCAGTCGTGGTCGATCAGGACGATGTCGCCGGGGCGCACCAGCGCCTGCACGACGATCTTGTTGCAGGTCGAGGTGCCGTTCGTCGAAAAATAGGTCTGCTTGGCGCCGAAGGCGCGCGCCGCCAGCTCCTGCGCCTCCTTGATCGGCCCGTGCGGCTCGAGGAGCGAATCGAGCCCGCCGCTGGTCGCCGACGTTTCGGCCAGGAAGATGTTGGAGCCGTAGAAGGCGCCCATGTCCTGAATCCAGTGCGAGCGAGTGATCGACTTGCCGCGGCTGATCGGCATGGCGTGGAAGACGCCCGTCGGCTGCTTGGAGTATTCCTTCAGCGCCGAGAAGAAGGGCGTCTTATAGCGCGCGTTGACGCCGCGCAGCACGTTCAGGTGCAGCTCGAGAAAATCCTCCTGATTGTAGAAGACGCGCCGGCACTGGCCGAGGTCGCGCCCGGCGATCTCCTCGACCGAGCGATCGGTGATGAGGTAGGCGTCGAGTTCGGGCCGCACCTTCGACATCAGCCGGCAAAGCTCGGGGCCGTAGTCGGATGGCTCGAGCGCGTCGACATGCTCGTTGCTGATGCGGTTCAGGTACTGCTTCAGGATCGGCAGGGTGTTGTGCGATTTCAGCGACAGCCCTGGCCGTATGACGACCGCCTGGATGTTGTGGTTGAACAGGATGGCGATCAGCGCGTCCTCGACGCTCGACACCATCACGGGCTCGTAGACGCACGCATCCTCCGGCCGGCGCATCCGCTGCAGGCTGTGCCGCAGCCAGCGCTCCTGCTGCTCGTTCAGCGTGTCGACGACCAAGACCTCGAAATAGGGCCGGGCCAGCGTGCGCGCCTCGATCGGCACGGTCGAGTCATCCTCGACCTCCTCATGATCCGCGGCATCGCGCGCCAGCGTGACCTGCCGGCGCCGATAGGCGCCCGAGGTCAGCGCCCTGACGACGCGGCGCACCGAGAACGCCAGATCGTCCAGGTTGCGGTGCTCGAGCTGCCGGCGAAGCTGGTCGAAGGCCCCGAGCCCCGGGAACGCCCAGTACATCTCGATCGGATAGAGCGCATCGAAAAGACCCTCGGCCTTGCGGATCTGCCGTCCGAGCCCGCGCCCGTCCGGCCCGATCGCGCACAGCGCGTCCGTCACCTCGCGAAGCGCGCTCCACCGGTCAAAACGCAGCTGAACGGCGCTGTAGTAGTCGCCGATCGAATGCGCCGAGGCGCGGTCCCCGTTGTCTGGCATTCCTCCCCTCCAGTCAGCCGGCGACGCGCATCCGCGCACCGCTCCTGCGCGATGCGCCCATCACCCGGATGCAATCTGCCGAATGTTCGGCGCGTGCTGCAGCGCCGGTTCGCCATCGCTTGCCTGCAGCGCGGCGCGCGGATCCGCGGCCCCGAGCCCAGCCTTCGATCCCTGCCCCGGCATCGTCAACGGCCCGAGGCTCTGCAGATAACCATCCGCCCCCGAGGCCCGGTCATAGACAGAGAAGTCGACCGGGCGATCGCGAAAGCTCTTCAGCACCTGTCCCAATCCCCTGATCCCGGTCTCGCGCTGGCGGCGCACGAGGTCGAGATCGATCTCCATCGGGAACATGTCTTCCTGGCCCGCCGACTGGTGCAGGACGACGGCGGACGGATCGACCACGCAGGACCGCCCCACCCCGCCGGCCCCGAGGCCGTTCACGTCGAAAACATAGCACTGGAACTGCGCCGCCGTTGCCCGGGCGATGGCAAGCTCGGCATCACGATCCGTCGTTCCCGTCAGCACGGGGTGCAGCAAGACCTCGACCCCTTGGGCGGTCAGCTGGCGCGTCGTCTCGGGGAACCAGATGTCATAGCAGATCGACAATCCGAACCGACCGACCTCGGGCACGTCGAAGACGCAGAACTCGCTCCCCGCCTCGATCTCGGCCTCGTAGGGCCGGAAGGGAAACATCTTGCGATAGTTGGCGACGATCGAGCCGTCGGGCGCGATCACGGTCGAGGTGTTGTAGGTCCGGCCGTCCGCCGTCTTCTCGAACATCGAGCCCGGAATCAACCAGATGTTGTGCCGTGCCGCGTCGGCGCGGAACTGGTCGATCGCCTCGTTCTGCAGCGGCTGGGCGAAGCGGGGTAGCGGCCCGTAGGGCGCGAGCTCGCTGAACAGCACCATCTGCGTCCAGGGAAAGCGCGCCATCAACACTTCGAGGCGGTGGCGCATGGCTTCGACATTGCTGTGCAGGGCCGCCACGTGCATCTGCACGCCGGCGATCGCGAAGGGGGTCATCGGGGAGCTCCGAAACAGGCGAACAGCCCCGGGATATCTGGTCCGCACCGGGATTCTACAAGTCGCAAAGTCGGCTGACGCACGTCACCCCCTGACCACGAGCACCGAGTGATTGGCGTTGTGCACGATCTTGTCGGCGACCGAACCGACGAAAAGCGTTCGCAGCGAATCCGGCCGATGCGAGGAAAGGATGATCAGGTCGACGGCTAGCTTGTCCGCCCAGGCGATGATCTGCTCGGCGGCGTGACCGAGCGCGATGTGCGCCTGACACGCAACCTCGGCGGGAACGCTCTCGGCCTTCAGCTCAATCAGCCGGGCCTGCGCCTTTTCCAGCATCTCCTTCTCGAAGCTGTGCGGGAAGTGATCGCCGACCAGGACCGAGCCGAAATCCGGCACGATGGCGAGCAGATGCAGCTCGGCCTGGCGGAGGCGCGCCTCGGCCAGCGCCTCTGGCAAGACCCGGCGCCAGGACTCCTCGTGCGCCAGATCGACCGGAACAAGGATCTTCTTGCTCATGCACGGCCCTCCCTCGCCGGTGCGTCATGCGCCGAACCCGCACGCGCCGAACCCGCACGAGCCGGGCCTGCATCCGCCGGGGCGGAGGACCGCCTCGGCGTCTCCTCGCCACCTGCGCGGCGGCGCTGCAAATAGTAGACCAGCGCCAGGATCAGCAGTGCCGGAATGTACATCAGGTACTTGTTCGGCTGATCTACCGGGCGAAGTACCTGCAGCACCTCCTGGTCCCAGTCGAAGCCCGCGCCGGCGGCAGGGCTGTCGAAGGCGACATCGTCGATGAACATCTTGCCGTCGCGCTCGGCAAGCGTCAGCCCCGCGGCAGTCAACCGCTCCTCCCCCGTCGGCTGGTCGCCGATCGGCAGAATGGCGACGAACGCGATCGGCGAGCCATACTGATCGAGCCCCGCGACGCGCAGACGCAGATCCTGGCCGGCTGGCGTGTTCATCGCGGCATCGACGATCTCGACAGGCGCCCGCTCGACGTAAGGCGGCGAAACCATATCCATCCAGAAGCCCGGCCGGAAGAAGGTGAACGCGACCAGCAAAAGCAGCGCGCCCTCCCAGATCCTGTTGCGGGTGATGAACCAGCCCTGTGTCGCGGCCGCGAACAACAGCATGGCGACAGTCGCGATCACGAAGATGAAGATGCCATGAAACCAGTCCACATCGATCAGCAGCAGATCGGTGTTGAAGATGAACAGGAACGGCAAGGCCGCCGTGCGCAGCGAGTAGAAGAACGCGACCACGCCCGTGCGGATCGGGTCGCCGCCGGAGACGGCCGCCGCGGCGAAGCTGGCAAGCCCGACCGGCGGCGTCACGTCCGCCATGATGCCGAAGTAGAAGACGAAGAGGTGGACGGCGATCAGCGGCACGATCAGGCCGTTCTGCTGGCCCAGCGTGACGATGACAGGCGCCAGAAGCGCCGAGACGACGATGTAGTTCGCCGTCGTCGGCAGCCCCATCCCGAGGATCAGGCTGAGGATGGCCGTCAGGAACAGTATGGCCAGCAAATTGCCCTGGCTCAGCACCTCGACGACCTCGGCCAGCGCCGAGCCGACGCCCGTCTGGCTGACCGCGCCGACGATGATGCCGGCCGTCGCGGTCGCGATGCCGATCCCGATCATGTTGCGGGCACCGGCGATCAGCCCGTCGATCAGGTCGCGGAAGCCGGCGACCGCCTGCGAGGCGAGCTCGCCGCCGCGCCCGGTCATCAGTGCCGCGAGCGGGCGTTGCGTCAGCAGGATGAAGATCATATAGGCCGATGCCCAGAAGGCGGAGAGCCCGGGGCTGAGCCGGTCGACCATCAGCGCCCAGACGAGGACGACGACCGGCAGGATGAAGTGCAGGCCGGACTTCGCCGTGGGTCCGGGCAGCGGCAGCTTGGCACCGGGCTTGTCGAGGTCCGACATCTCCGGCGTCGGGTACCGCGTCGACAGCCAGAGCAGCGCCAGATAGGCGAGCGTCAGCAGCGCGAAGATGATGTAGCCGGCGGTCTCGGGGAATGTCGGCCTGATCCAGCCCATGCCGTAATAGACGGCAAAGCTGATCGCGCAGATCGCCACGATGCCAACCGCGATGCCCAAAAGGCGCTGGATGATCGGCTTCGGCGTGTAGGCGCGCTCCATGCCCATCATGCCGGCCTTCATCGCCTCGAGGTGGACGATGTAGACCAGCGCTATGTAGCTGATCGTCGCCGGCAGGAAGGCGTGCTTGACCACTTCGAAATACGGGATGCCGACATATTCGACCATCAGGAAGGCGGCGGCGCCCATCACGGGCGGCATGATCTGGCCGTTGACCGACGAGGCGACCTCGACCGCGCCGGCCTTCTCGGCCGAGAAGCCGACCTTTTTCATCAGCGGGATTGTGAAGGTGCCCGTCGTGACGACGTTGGCGATCGACGAGCCCGAGATCAGGCCCGTCATCGCGGACGACACCACGGCGGCCTTCGCCGGCCCGCCGCGCATGTGCCCCATCAGGCTGAACGCGACCTGGATGAAGTAATTGCCGGCGCCTGCCTTGTCCAACAGCGAGCCGAACAGCACGAACAGGAAGACGAACGAGGTCGAGACGCCCAGCGCGATGCCGAAGACGCCCTCGGTCGTGATCCAGTGATGGTTGACCACCTCGGCCAGCGAGTTGCCCTTGTGGGCGATGATTGCCGGCATCAGCGGCCCGAGGAAAGTGTAGACGAGGAAGAGCGACGCCACCACCATCAGCGCCGGCCCGAGCGACCGACGTGTGGCCTCGAGCAGCACCATCAGACCGATCACCGAGACGACGAAGTCCTGCAGGATCGGCGCGCCGATGCGCTCGGCGATGTCGTTGTAATAGACAAGGATATAGAGCGACGCGGCCGCACCGGCGATGCCGAGGCCCCATTCCCAGAACGGGACATGGTCCTTCGGCGACCCGGCCAGGACGGCAGCGATCACGGCGGCGCCGACGAGCGGAATCCACCAGACCGTCACGTCGGCGTCGGCACCATAAATGAAGAGGAAGCACAGCAGCGCCGGAATGCCGACGCCCAGCACGAGCTGCGTCGGCGTCCGGGCCGCCGGATAAGCCGCGAAGGCGAGGAACAGCGCGAAGGCCAGATGGATGGCGCGCGCATCCGTGTCGTTGAAGACGCCGAAGCCGAAGATGAACGGCAGCGGCGACGCATACCAGAGCTGGAACAGCGACCAGGCGAGCGCGACCCCGAGGATCAGCTTGCCGGCAAAGCCGGCGGGGTTCCGCGCGCCCGTGTCGCTCGAGGCGACGAGCTCGTCGAGCTCGCTCTGACTGAGGCCGCCGCGGCCAGCCGCGGCCATCTCGACCTCTGCCGCCTGGAACTGGTCGTCACGGTCGGTTTTTCGGTCTGCCATCGCCGCCTCCCTCGCTGCCCCGAGGGCCGGCCCCGTGGGGCCGGCCCGGTCGCCTCAGGTGATTACGACGCCGGCAACCAACCCTGCTCCTTGTAGTACTGCTCGGCACCCGGATGCAGCGGCGCGCTCAGGCCCTGGCTGACCATGTCCTCGGGCGTCAGGTTCGAAAACGCCGGGTGCAGCCCCTTGAAGCGGTCGAAGTTGTCGAAGACCGACTTGACGACCTTGTAGACGGTGTCGTCCGGCACGTCGGCCGAGGTCACGAAGGTGGCCCGCACGCCGAACGTGTCCGTCGGGTCCGGATTGCCGGCATACATGCCGCCCGGGATCGTCGCCTTCGAGTAGTACGGGTTCTGCTCGACCAGCTGGTCGATCTCGGGCCCCGTGATCGAGATCAGCTTGGCGTCGCAGCTGGTTGTCGCCTCCTGGATCGAGCCGTTCGGGTGGCCGACGGTGAAGACGATGGCGTCCACCTTGTTGTCGCAGAGCGCCGCGGACTGCTCGGCGGACTTCAGCTCGGACGCGAGCGAAAAGTCGTTCATGGTCCAGCCCTTGGCGTCCAGGATGACCTGCATGGTCTCGCGCTGACCGGAGCCGGGATTGCCGACATTGACCCGCTTGCCCTTCAGGTCTTCGAAGCTGCTGATGCCGGAATCCGCCCGCGCCACCACCGTGACCGGCTCGGGATGCACCGAAAAGACCGCGCGTAGCTTGTCATAGGGCTTGCCCGACCAGGGATCCTCGCCGTTCAGCGCCTTGTACTGCATGTCGGACTGGGCGACGCCCATGTCCTGGTCGCCCGCCTCGATCGCGTTGATGTTGGCGACCGAGCCGCCCGTCGAGGGCGCGGTGCACTTCAGGTCCGTGCCGCGGTTCACCAGTTTGCAGATCGACTGCCCGACGACGTAGTAGACGCCCGTCTGGCCGCCGGTGCCGATGGTGATGAAGTTCTCCTGCGCCGATACCGCAGAGGTCCCGACGGCCAGGGTGAACGCTGCCGTGATCAGGCCAACGTGTCTCATTGCATCTCTCCCGTTCTCATTCGTGGCGAGCTAATCATCCCGATTCGGAGCATGTCAACCGATCTGGAGGACCGGCACAGGCTCCCGCGAGCGGGACCCCGCGATCGCCATGCGCCACGCTTCTGGCACATGGCGAACCCTGTCTTTCGGAGGGCAGCATCGGTGGCCCGACCCCTCACAGCGTCCCTCGCGCGGGCAGTTCGTCGACCTCCTCGAGGCCATGCGGCGCGGCGATGTCGGCGATCCGCCGGAACGACGCGAGCACATGCCGGCGACTTTCGGGGTCGAGCGCCAGGAACTCGCCCTCGAAGCGAGCGCCGAGCGGCGCCGGTGCGCGCGCCAGCATGTCGTCGCCCTTGCGCGTGATCCGCGTATGGACGATCCGCCGGTCCTTGGTCGACCGATAGCGTTCGATCAGGCCCTTCGCCTCCAGCTTGTCGAGGATGCCGACCACCGTCGCCGGGCTGACATCGGCCTCGTGCGAGATGGCTCGGCCGGTCACCTCGCCGAGATCGCGGACGCAAGCCAGCACGACGTGCTGCGGCAGCGTCAGATCCAGCTCGCGGTCGAGACGCCGCGAATGGATCTCGATGGCGCGGGCGATTCGCCGCATCGATTTGAACAGTGCGCGTAGCTCAACGTTCGGGCTCAAGCATTTCTCCCGGTTGATCCCAAATCGTTAATCCCCTAACTGTTCGCTGTCAAATCGATTGAGTTCTACGAAACGAAGAAGGGGGCCGGCGCGCATATGTGCGGCATCTGCGGAGAGATCGACTTCACCGGCCGCGCTGTCTCGGCCGCGCGGCTCGAGCGCATGGCTGACGCGATGGCGCCCCGCGGCCCGGACGGCGCCGGCACGATCGTTCGCGGCCCGGTCGGGTTCGCCCACCGGCGGCTGAAGATCATCGACCTGTCCGAAGCCTCGGCGCAGCCCTTCGTCGACACCCAGCTGGGGCTGACCATCGCCTTCAACGGCTGCATCTACAATTATCCCGAGCTCCGCGCCGAGCTCGAGGCCAAGGGCCACCGCTTCGCGTCCACCGGCGACACCGAGGTGATCGTCAAGGCCTGGGCGGAATGGGGGCCGCGCTGCGTGCAGCGCTTCCACGGCATGTTCGCCTTCGCGCTCCACGAGCGCGACAGCGGCCGGCTGGCGCTGGTTCGCGACCGCTTCGGCATCAAGCCGCTCTACCTCGCCGAGTTCGAGCGGCACGCTGCGCTTCGCATCGACCCTGCCGGCGCTCCTGCGGGCGAACGGCCCAGGGAACGGGGTCGACACCTCCATCGACCCGGTGGCGCTGAACCATTACATGAGCTGGCATGCCGTCGTGCCCGCGCCCCGCACCATCCTAAAGGGCGTCCGCAAGCTACCGGCGGCGACCATCCGCATCTACCAGCCTGACGGCACCTCGGCCGACACGACCTACTGGGCCCCGAGCTTCGAGCGCAGCCCGGAGGACGCGACGCGCGGCATGGACGAATGGTCCGAGATGGTGCTCGAGTCGCTGCGCACCGCCGTCCGCCGCCGCATGGTCGCTGACGTCCCCGTCGGCGTTCTCCTGTCAGGCGGTGTCGACTCTTCGCTGATCGTCGGGCTCTTGGCCGAGAGCGGCCAATCGGGCCTTTCCACCTACTCGATCGGCTTCGAGGAGGCGCATGGCGAGCGCGGCGACGAGTTCGTCTATTCCGACCTGATCGCCGAGCGCTATGGCACCGACCACCACAAGATCTTCATCCCCTCCGAGGAGATGCGCGCGAACCTGCCGGCCGCGATCCGCGCCATGTCCGAGCCGATGGTCTCCTACGACAACATCGGCTTCTACCTGCTCAGCCGCGAGGTGGCGAAGACGATCAAGGTCGTCCAATCCGGCCAGGGCGCCGACGAGGTCTTCGGCGGCTATCACTGGTACCCGCCGCTCCAATCCTCGAACGACCCGGTCGGCGACTATGCGGCTGCCTTCTTCGACCGCACGCACGCGCGCCTGGCCGAGCACCTGAACCCCCAGCACATGGCCGGGCGCGACGAAAGCCTCGACTTTGTCCGCGCGCACTTCGCGCAGGCCGGCGCCGACGATCCCGTCGACAAGGCCCTGCGGCTCGACACCAATGTCATGCTGGTCGACGACCCGGTGAAGCGCGTCGACAACATGACGATGGCCTGGGGGCTCGAGGCGCGCGTCCCCTTCCTCGACCACGAGCTGGTCGAGCTCGCCGCCCGCGTGCCGGCCGAGCTGAAGCTGGCCGACGGCGGCAAGGGCGTGCTGAAGCACGCCGCGCGCCGGGTGATCCCCAGCGAGGTCATCGACCGGCCCAAGGGCTATTTCCCGGTGCCGGCGCTGAAGTACATTCAAGGCCCCTATCTCGACATGGTCCGCGACGCGTTGACCAGCCAGGCCGCGCGCGAGCGCGGGCTCTTCCGCAAGGACTATCTCGACCGCCTCTTCGACGCCCCGGCCGAGCACATCACCAGGCTCCGCGGATCGGAACTTTGGCAGGTCGCGTTGCTCGAGCTATGGCTCCAGGAACAGGGGATCTGAGCCTCATGGCCGACCGCGAGACGCAGCGCCACAAGGGAGCGCCGAGGGGCGCGCAGGCGCACCGTCTGCGCCGCCTGCATCAGCAGGGGCTCCAGCCCGGTGACCCGGCCGCTGGCACCCCGGAAGCCGACGCCTGCGTCGACTGCGGCTGGGGGCGGTTGATCTTCGCCCACACCTTCGAGACGGCCGCGGGCATCGCCGAGGCGCTGCGCACCGAGGCGCCGGACCGGCGCGACATCGCCATCTATGTCCGCGACCCGCACGTCGTGCTGGCCGCGGCGCCGCAGGAACTGTTCCTCGACCCCTCGCACACTTACCGGCTCGAGCTCGCCACCTACCGGCCGGCCCGCCGGCGCCATCAGGCGTTCTCGATCCGCCGCCTCTCGACCCGCCAGGACGCCGAGGCGGTCAACGCCATCTATGCCGCGCGCCAGATGGTGCCGGTGCCGCCGGACTTCTTCTGGGCGCACCGCGACGCCCGCGCGATGACCGTGCTGGTCGCCGAGGACGTCGAGACCGGCGAGATCCTCGGCACCGTCATGGGGCTCGACCACCGCCGCGCCATCAACGACCCCGAGCGCGGCTCGTCGCTCTGGTGCCTCGCCGTCGCGCCGCAGGCGCCGCATGGCGGCGTCGGCGAGGCGCTGGTGCGCCGGCTGGCCGAGCACTTCAAGGCCCGCGGCGCCGCCTGGATGGACCTCTCGGTCCTGCACGACAACGAGAGCGCGATCGCGCTCTACGAGAAGCTCGGCTTTCGCCGCGTGCCGGTCTTCGCGATCAAGCGCAAGAACCCGATCAACGAGCGGCTCTTCACCGGCGTCGCGCCGGATGCCGGCCTGAACCCCTATGCCCGCATCATCGTCGACGAGGCGCGCCGTCGCGGCATCGCCGTCGACGTGATCGACGCCGAGGGCGGCTTCTTCCGGCTGACCTATGGCGGCCGCTCGGTCCGTTGCCGCGAGTCGCTGTCGGAGTTCACCTCGGCCGTCGCCATGTCGATCTGCGACGACAAGCGCGTCACCCGGCGCATCGTCGAGGCGGCCGGGGTGCGCGTGCCGGCGCAACTGGCTGACGGCGACGACGAGGCGCGCCGCGCCTTCCTCGAGGAGCATGGCAGCGTCGTCGTCAAGCCGGCGCGCGGCGAGCAGGGCAAGGGCATCGCCGTCGGGCTGACGACCCCCGAGCAGGTCGATCGAGCGGTGGAGCATGCGCGCACCGTCTCGTCCGAGGTCATCCTCGAATCCTATTTCGAAGGCGAGGACCTGCGCCTCGTCGTCATCGACTATCGTGTCGTGGCGGTCGCGATCCGGCGCCCGGCGCGCGTGGTCGGCGACGGCAGCTCGCCGGTCCGCAAGCTGATCGAGGCGCAGAGCCGCCGGCGGTCCGCGGCGACCGGCGGAGAAAGCCGCATCCCGGTCGACGGCGAGACCGAGCGCTGCGTCGCCGAGGCGGGCTTCTCGCTCGACGACGTCCCCCCCGCCGGGCGCGAGTTCAACGTGCGCAAGACCGCCAATTTGCACACCGGCGGCACGATCCACGACGTCACCGAGGAGACGCACAAGGGTCTGGTCGACGCGGCCGTCGCGGCGGCCCGCGCCATCGAGATCCCGGTGACCGGCATCGATTTGATGGTGAAGAGTCCCCACCGGCCGGACTATGTCTTCATCGAGGCGAACGAGCGCCCCGGCCTCGCCAATCACGAGCCGCAGCCGACGGCCGAGCGCTTTGTCGACATGCTCTTCCCGCACTCGATGCCCGCGGCGGCACGCAGCGCCTGGCAGGGATTAGGTCGATGACAAGCGAGGATCTGCGATTGGCCATCGACACCGACTATCTGCGCGATCAGCTGTCGGCGCTGTTCAAGATCCCCAGCCCGACCGGCTACACGGACACAATCGTGCGCCATGTCAGCAACGAGATCGACCGGCTGGGCCTGACCTTCGAGCTGACGAGGCGCGGCGCGATCCGTGCCTGCCTGCCCGGCCTCGAGCACGCCGGCGCGCGAGCCGTGGTCAGCCATCTGGACACGCTGGGCGCGCAGGTGAGGTCGCTCAAGCCGAACGGTCGGCTCGGCCTCGTTCCGATCGGCACCTGGTCGTCGCGCTTTGCCGAGGGCGCCCGCACGACGATCTTCAGCGAGAGCGGCACCTATCGCGGCACAATCGTGCCGCTGAAGGCTTCCGGCCACACCTTCGGCGAGGAGATCGACACCCAGCCTGTCGCCTGGGAGAATGTCGAGCTCCGCGTCGATGCCTATGCATCGAGCATCGATCATCTGCACAAGCTCGGCATAGAGATCGGCGACATGGTCGCCGTCGACCCGCAGCCCGAGTTCCTCGACAACGGCTACATCGTCTCGCGCCATCTCGACAACAAGGCGGGCGTCGCCGTGATGCTCGCGGCGATGAAGGCGATGCGCGATGCCGATCCGCCGCCGGTCGACGTCTGGTGGCTGTTCACGATCTCCGAGGAAGTCGGCCACGGCGCCGCGGCCGTGCTGCTGCCCGCCATCGCCTCACTGGTCGCCGTCGACAACGGCACGACCGCGCCCGGCCAGAACTCGTCCGAGTTTGGCGTCACGCTCTGCATGGCGGATATGAGCGGCCCCTTCGACTGGCACCTGACGCGCAAGCTCGCCACGCTCTGCCGGGACAACGACATCCGCTACCAGAAGGACGTTTTCCGCCATTACCGCTCGGACATCGCCTCGGCGATCGAGGCCGGCGCCGATGTGCGCACGGCGCTGGCGACGTTCGGCGTCGACGCCAGCCATGGCTATGAGCGCATTCATGTCCATGCGCTGCGGTCGCTGGCCGAGCTCCTGACCTGCTATGCGCGCAGCGAGGTCGCGATCACCAGGGACCGCGAGCCGATCGCCGACCTCAAAGGGTTCACCCGCCAGCCATCGGAGCCCGCCGAACAGGCGCTCAGGCCCGAAAGCGAGGCGCCGCAGAACGAAGAGGGCGCCATCTGATCATCGCCTCGACACGCGCTTCCGGCGGCTCGACTGCAGCGCGCGGCTCGGCCTAAGCTGCAGCCCGGGCAGCCTTCAGGACGAGGACCATGGCGACGGCCGAGCTCATCATCTGCAACGCCAAGTGCGTCACCTTCGACCCTAACCGCCCCGCCGCCGCGGCGCTGGCGACCGCCGACGGACGTATCCTGGCCGTCGACGACGAGCGCGAGGTGCTGGAACTCCGGGGCGCGGCGACGCGGGTCGTCGATGCGGGCGGCGCCACGGTGCTGCCGGGCTTCACCGACGCACATGTGCACCTGTTCGTCGGCGCGGCCGAGCTCGACCAGCTGAACGTCTCGACGCTCTCGGGAGAGGCCGCGCTGACGCACGCCGTCCGCGACTACGCGGCTGCCCGCCCGGACGATGCGCTCGTCTATGCGAACGGGGCTTTCTACGGAATGCTCGGGCTCGGACGGTCGACGACGCGCCGGGATCTCGACCGCATCCTTCCCGACCGCCCCTTCGCGATGATGGGGGCGGACCACCACACCGTCTGGGCCAACACCGCGGCACTCCGGAGGGCGGGCCTTCTCGACGCTGCCGGACCGCGCCCCGGCGGCGAAGTCGTCGCCGGCCCGGACGGCCACGCCTCCGGCGAGCTCCGCGAGTCGCCCGCCTTCGGCGCCGTGCTCGCGCTGACCCCGCTCGGCGGCCGCGAGCTGCTCGGCTATGTCACGGGCGAGGATCCCGACCCGCCGGCGACGGCGGCGCAGCGCGCGACCGACAGGCAGGTACTCGCCCGCGGCCTGCGCCATGCCGCCAGCAACGGCATCACGACGCTGCACAACATGGACGGCAACTTCTACCAGCTCGAGCTCCTGGCCGAGCTCGAGGCCGCCGGAGAGCTCATCTGCCGCACTCAGGTGCCGTTTCACCTCAAGCCGCATCATTCGCTCGATCGGCTGGCCGAGGCGGACCAGATGCGCCGGCGCTGGCAGTCGGACCGGCTCTGGTCCGGCCGGATCAAGATGTTCATGGACGGCGTGATGGAATCGCGCACCGGCTTCATGCTGGCGCCCTATCCCGACACGCCGCACACCGGCACTGCGCTTTTCGAGGCCGAGCATTTCGACCAGGCCTGCATCCGAGCGGACGCGATGGGCCTGCAGATCAGCGTGCACGCGATCGGCGATGCGGCCGTGCGCCGGACGCTCGACGGCTTCGAGGCCGCGCGGCGCGCCAACGGCGCGCGCGACTCGCGCCACCGGATCGAGCACATCGAGTGCCTCCATCCCGCCGACCTGCCGCGCTTCGCGGAACTGGGCGTCATCGCCTCGATGCAGCCGATCCACGCGCCCTCGGGCGGGTTCTTCCCGCCGCCCGCGCCGGACACGATCCTGCGCGCCGACCAGTTGCCGCTTGCCTATGCCTGGCAGCGCATCCGCGAGAGCGGCGCGCATCTGGTTTTCTCCACCGACTGGCCGGTCGCGCCGATCGAGGTCGGCCGGACGCTGAAGGCGGCCGTCGCGCCCCAGCCGGCGCCTGGCTGGACGAACCAACGGCAGACCCTGACCGACACGCTGGCGAGCTACATCGCGCAGGCCGCCCATGCCGAGTTCACCGAGGACCGCAAGGGCCGCCTTGCCCCGGGCTATCTCGCCGACATCGTGGTCATGGCGCAGGACCTGGCGGCGATGGACCCGCAAGCGCTCGACCAGGCGCGCGCGGCGATGACCATCTGCGGCGGCAAGATCACCTTCGAGTAGCGGATCACCCCTGCCTCAGAGCGACCGGCAAAGGTGCCCGCCATCGACGACCAGCGTCGCGCCGGTGATGTAGGACCCCCTCGGCCCGAGCAGCAGCTCGACCGGGCCCTCCAACTCGTGCAGCTCGCCATGCCGGTGCATCGGCACCGCCTTGACCATGTCGCCGCCCTTGTCGCTCCCCAGCCAGTCCGCCGTCATCTCGGTCAGGAAGTATCCCGGCGCCAGCGCGTTGACGCGGATGCCGTGCCGCGCCCATTCCAGCGCCAGGCTGCGCGTCAGGTGGATGACGGCCGCCTTCGACGCCGAATAGGCGGCGACCCCCGACCCGGTGCCGTAGCCCAGCACGGACGCCGTGTTCAGGATCGAGCCGCCGCCCGACTGCGCCATGATCCGCGCCGCCGCCTGGCCGACGCGAAAAACGGCGTTCAGGTTGATCTCGATGACGCGGTCCCAGTCCTCGTCGGGCATCTCGAGCGCCCGGCCGCCCCAGGCGGTGCCGGCGTTGTTGAAGACGCCGTTCAGGCCGTCCATGCGCGCGGCCGCCTCGGCGACCCCGGCCCGGATCGCATCGGGCTCGCCGACATCGAGCGCCAGCGCGCTGATGCGGCCATCCGATCCCTCGGCCAGCGCCGACAGCGCCTCTGCCCGGCGCGCCGCCGCGACGACTTGCGCCCCCTGCCCCGCGAGAAAACGCGCGACGTGCGCGCCGATGCCGCTCGACGCGCCGGTGACCAGGATCTTCATGTTGGCGAGCGACATTGGGTCCTCCCCCGGAAGCTTCAGGCAATGTCAGCGGTATTTCGACAGCACCATGCCGGCCGTCCGCATCGAGACGGCCGCCTCGGCGAGCCGCCGTGACGCCGCATCGCAAGTCGCCCGGCTGACCACATAGCCGTCGGCGCACCTGATCGACGTCTGCAGCGCCTGGCGGTCCACTTCGACCTCGGCCTTGTAGTCGTCGAACCGGTTCCTCCGCTGAACATCGGCGATGGTGTCGACCACCTCGCGGCAGGAAACGTCCTGACCGCGCAGCGCGACGCCAAGCGCCCGGTCGCCATCGGGCGCGAGACAAAGCTTCCAGATCACGTCCAGCTGGACAGCCGGGAACATCCGCATCAGCGTCCGGAAGCGGTCCGGAATGGCCAGGTAGCCATTGACGACGCCCTCGGGCGGCCAGAACTGATAGCTCTCGATGAACGCATTGCCGGCGACGCGCTCGCCGGAATGCTGCGGCGCGTCGACGAATCCTTCCGGTCTTTCCGGCAGCTGCACGCCCTTGCGGACGAAGGCGAGCGCCCGCGAGGCGTCGATCGCCAGCGTGCCGTCGGGACGGACTGGCACGATCGAGACCTGCGCGCCGAACGGCAGCGGCGCGACCCGCATCAGGACGGTCTGGCCGTCCATGTCGAGCACCGCCTCGGCGGCGTCGTCGACCCGGTCGGCCTTGAAGCTCTGGCTCGCGCCCCGCGAATCCACGAAAGTGCCCGTGAAGCCTTCGGAATCGGATTCGATCTCGATCCGCGCGCCACTTGCCTCGTCGATGCCGAGATAAGTGCCGTCGAGCGTGTCCTGCGCTGCCGCCAGGGTTGTCGCCAGCACCCATGCCAGCAGGGCAAGCAACAAACGTCTCATTCGCGTCCTCTGTTTGTCACCTCGACGAAGGACCCCTTCGCATATTATCTGCGATGTTGACAGAGGTATGCCCCGCGGGGTCGGGGAGGATTGGATCATGGATTGGGATAAACTGCGCGTCTTTCATGCCGTCGCCGATGCCGGGTCGCTGACCCATGCCGGCGACGAGCTGCGCCTCAGCCAGTCGGCCATAAGTCGGCAGATCAGAGGACTCGAGGAGCAGCTCGGCGCGACCTTGTTCCACCGGCATGCCCGCGGTCTGCTGCTGACCGAGCAGGGCGAGCTCCTGTATAATGCCACCTGCGAGATGTCCAAGCGCCTCACCCAGGCGGCGGCGCAGATCCGCGACACCAAGGACGAGGTCTTCGGCGACCTGCGCGTGACGACGACGGCGGGCTTCGGCACGTCGTGGCTGGCGCCGCGGCTGCCGACGCTGTTCGAGGCGCACCCCGATCTCAGCGTCAACCTCGTGCTGACGGAGAACATGCTCGACCTCGGCATGCGCGAAGCGGACGTGGCGATCCGTTTCGGCGATCCGACGCAGGCCGATCTGATCCGGCGACCGCTGATGGAGATCAGGATGCGGCTCTACGCGTCGGAGGAGTACATCGCGAAATGGGGCGCGCCGCTGGACGAGGCCGACCTGATCAAGCGGCGCTTCATCAGCTTCAGCCCGAACGCGCCGCAGCCGATGGCCTCGCGGGTCTGGGTTCACTCCAAGTTCTCGCGGCAGCGCCAGTCGCATCTGACGATGAACAGCTATTTCGGCGTGCTCAAGGCGGCGGTCGCCGGGCTCGGCATCGCCGCCCTGCCCGATTACGTCACGCGCGGCTATCCCGAGCTCGTCAACGTGCTGCCGCACGACACGAGCCCCAGCTTCAACGCTTACTTCTGCTACCCGCAGGAGCTGCGCCGGGCCCGACGTGTGCTGGCATTCCGGGACTGGCTGCTCGCAGAGGTTGATATCTTCAATCGAGAGGCCGAGCTGCCGCCGGGCGTTTCTGACGAGTCCGACCCCGTGCCCGAGCGCGCTTGAGAAGTCATCGCGAGGCCATGCGCCGGATGCATACCTGCTTTGTTCACGAGAATGCGCCCTTGCACTTGCCGCAATACTCATGGCGCAATAACTCGCGTTGTGGTGGCGCTTCGGCGCCCCAGGTTGTGATACCTCCCTGTTGAACTGGCCGGGCGTCTCGCCCGGCTTTTTTTTGCGCTGCAAAGCCGACGTCATCGCTACAGCCGGTCGCCCTCGTCCCAGCACCCGCTCGGTCGCCTGGCTCCAGCGCGTATGCGCCACCTGCGCACCACCTCGTGGCAGGTCTGGGCCCGCATTGTCGCCAGCGCCGGCCGCGGGCGCCGGTGCGTGCGCCACAGCGTCCACCCCGGCGGCGCTACGACCAACAGGGCCCACAGTCCCGCC
This sequence comes from uncultured Alphaproteobacteria bacterium, assembly GCA_963822985.1. Classification (GTDB taxonomy): domain Bacteria; phylum Pseudomonadota; class Alphaproteobacteria; order Rhodobacterales; family Rhodobacteraceae; genus Thermohalobaculum. Next base: position 141,952 of record CAWGJU010000017.1, read on the forward strand.
GGCGGGGCGAATTGCTGCGAGACGCACAGCACGATCACCAGCGCGCAGGCGTTGACGCGAAGCCCGGTTCGGTTCGTCCGGGATCAGCCGGGTAGCCAGACCTCGATTGTTCCGAACGACGGAGACGGAGAAAAATGCGTGAAGTCGGATATTTTGGAACTGTAGCCGAGAGAACGAATCAGATCTCGGACCTGCATGGCCTCGGCTTGGTTCTCGTCGTGGAAAAAGCGGACGTTCGCGTCGGCGACACCGATGGACACCTCGCGCAACTCCGTGTCCGTCGCGCCCTGCGCCTGCAGCGCGCTGGCTAGCCGCCGGGCCAATGCCTGGCCATCCGCGCCGCGATAATGCAGCACGATCCGCAGCGGACCCAGTATCGGGTGCGGCAGCTCTGACGCCCTGATCGGCGCCGCTGCCACCGGCGTGGCGCTCGGCGGCGCGGCGGGCGCGGCTCCGGCAGGCGAGAGATCACGCTCGCCTTGCGGCGCCACCGGCTCGACCGGCCCGACCGGCCTCGGAACCGGCAGGGCCGCCTCCGCCGGCCAACTCGGCTGCGGCAGGGTGCGGGGCTCCACGGGCTCGGCCGTGCCGCCTGCGGCCACCCACGGGCCGGCGTCGCCCCTGATCGCCCGCCGGATCATCGCGGCCGAGCCTATCCTCTTGATCAGCTCTCCCGAGGCCTTCGCCACACCCCTTGGCGCCGGAGAAGCCTCACCCGTGCCCTCCGCTCCCCCGCCCTGCTCCCGCGGCGCGGCCGCCGGCGTCGTCGCGACGATGCTGCCGGCTCCCGCAGCGGCTTGCGTTTCAGCGACCTCGGACCCTGCGATGACCGCCATCGGCACCGTCTCGGTCAAGCGCGCGAGATCATCGGCCAGGACAAAAGCGCCGAGGCAGGCAGCGGCCAGCCCGACGACGAAGCGCACGCGCCGTCGGCCGCGCGGCTGCCGCCCGTCCGGCACGGGCTCATCCTCGCCATCCGCGACGATGTCATCGGCCGCCAAGGCGGGCCGGGCGCCGGCCTGCGAGCGGACGCCCGAGTCGAAGATCTGCTGCAGGCGATCCGAGGCGCGCAGCGCCTCTATGTCGGCGCGTGTCACCTGCGAGACCTGCAGCCCCGGCTCGGCGATCAGGCGATTGCGCCCCGTCCCCATGCTCACCGCCTCGTCGATCAGATTATCCGTTCCGCCCCTCAACGCACATGGCATCGTATAAGATGCCAAAGACGAACGACCGATTTACGCCGACCTCGGCGGCACGTTGCTCCTCCGCAGATCATCGTCGAGTGTCGGCGCCACCGCGCCTCGACGCCTTCCCGGCAGATCGAGGGAGAGATCCTCAAACCAGAGGACCAACTCCTCGGTCGAGCGGGGCGTTGGTCGACAAACGCCGGCGATTGCCCGATGCCCTATCGCATTGGCCACAAGTCAGGCGCGGCATCGCTGCCGAGCGGGACGACGCCGGGGTGCAGCGCGCGAAAGAACCCGCGCGCGCGCCCTTGTTGCGCAGGAGCGACCCGGCTCAGGCCGCGACGACCCTCTGGCGCTGCTTGCCGAGGCCCGCGATCTCGAGCTCCATGACGTCGCCGACCTCCAGGAACGTCGGCGGCTTCATGCCGGCGCCGACGCCCGGCGGCGTGCCCGTCGGGATGATATCGCCCGGCATCAGGGTCATGAACTGGCTGATATAGCTCACCACATGCGGCACGCTGAAGATCAGCGTGCGCGTCGAGCCCTGCTGGCGCGTCTCGCCGTTGACCGTCAGCTTCATGTCGAGGTCGCCCGGTTCCTCGATCTCGTCGCGCGTCACCAGCCAGGGGCCGAGCGGTCCGAACGTGTCGTGGCTCTTGCCCTTGACCCACTGGCCGAGGCGCTCGATCTGGAACACGCGCTCCGAGACGTCATTGAAGACGGCGAAGCCGGCCACGTGGTTCATGGCATTGGCTTCCGAAACGTATTTCGCCCGCGTGCCGATCACGATCGCGAGCTCGATCTCCCAGTCCAGCTTTTCCGAGCCGCGCGGCTTTTCGACGTCGTCGTTCGGCCCGCAGATCGAGGTGATCGCCTTGTTGAAGATGATCGGCTCGGACGGGATCGGGTTTCCCGTCTCGGCGGCGTGGTCGGAATAGTTCAGGCCGACGCAGATCGCCTTGCCGATGCTGCCGACGCACGGGCCGATGCGCAGGCTGGGGTCCAGATGCGGGAACTGTTCTGGGTCGTGCGCCCGGATCTGGTCGAGGCTCCGGTCGGAAAGCGTTGACCCGTCAATGTCATGGACGACCGAGCTCAGATCGCGCAGCACCCCGTTCTTGTCCAGCATCGCCGGCTTTTCCTGGCCCTTCGGGCCGACGCGCAGCAGTTTCATGTCCGTGACCTCCCTCGCGTTCTCATGAATTGGGCGGCCCGCCCGTCCAGGCCGGCCATTCGCCTTCAGGCCGACCAGCCGCCATCGATGACGAAAGTCTGCGCCGTGACGAAGGCGCTTTCGTCCGAGGCAAGATAGACGACCAGCGCCGCGATCTCGCCGGGCGTGGCCAGCCGGCCCATCTTCTGCCGGGCGATGAACTCGCGCTTGGCATTCTCGTAATCGCCCGTCGCGCGCAGCCGGTCGTGCAGGCTCGGCGTGTCGACGGTGCCGGGGCAGATCGCGTTCGCCCTGATCCCCTTGTCGATGAAGTCCTTGGCGACCGACTTCGTCAGCCCGATGACGGCAGCCTTCGTGCAACCATAGACGCACCGGTTGGGCGCCCCCATGATGCTCGAGGCGGCCGACGACATGTTGATGACCGACCCACCGCCGCGGGAGAGCATCCCCGGCAGCACGGCGCGGATGGTCCTGAACATCGACTTGACGTTGAGGTTGAAGGCGAGATCCCAATCCTCGTCCCTCGCATCGAGGATCGTGCCGTTGTGAACATAGCCGGCGCAGTTGAAGAGAACGTCGGTTTCCGCCTTGTCCGCGACCTCCGCGATCGAGTCCGGGTCCATTACGTCGAGCCGCCGCGTCTCGCAGTCGAGGCCGGCCAGAAGACCCTCGTCGCGGTCGGTGGCCAGCACGTCGGCGCCCTCTCGGATGCAGGCCTCGGCGCTCGAGCGCCCGATCCCCTGCCCCGCCGCCGTGATGAGAACACGCTTGCCTTTGAGCCGCATCGCCTGCACCGCCATTCTGCCGGCTTCCGTTTTGGCGGCGCGCCACACGGAATGCAAGCGCCCCGGGGAGAGGCTGCGGGGGTGTCGCAATTGGCCGATGATGGATCGGGCGAAGGCGTCGGACCAGCCGCTTGCGCTTTCGCTTGCGGCGGACGGGCAGGTCGGGGCGGCGATGTTGATTGGTTTGGGGGCCGGTCGGTTCGGGGCGGGCTCGGCGTCGCCTGCCCGAGCGCAAAGTCTCATGCGGGCGACCAGCCCGCATTCCGCTAGACTAACCCCGCACGCTCAATAGCTGCGCGGCAGGCCCAGCACGTGCTGGCCGATATAGGCGAGGATCATGTTCGTCGAGATCGGCGCCGTCTGGTAGAGCCGCGCCTCGCGCCATTTCCGCTCGATGCCGTATTCGCGGGCGAAGGCGAAGCCGCCGAAAGTCTGCATCGCCGCCTCGCCGGCCGCCCAGGCCGCCTCGGAGGCAAGCATCTTCCCCGTGTTCGCCTCGGCCCCGCAAGGGCGGGCGCCGTCGAACAGCGCCGCCGCCTTCAGCACCACCAGCCGGGCCGCTTCCGCTTGCGCCCAGGCGCGCGCGATCGGGAACTGCACGCCCTGGTTCTGGCCGATCGGCCGGCCGAAGACGACGCGCTCGTTGGCGTACTCCGTCGCGCGGCGCAGGAAGTAGCCGGCATCGCCGAGCAATTCGTGGGCAATCGAGAATCCGCTCGGCGTTCATGCCGTCGAGGATGTAGTGGAACCCCCGGCCCTCCTCGCCGATCAGGTTCTCGGGCGGCACCTCCAGCCCGTCGATGAACACCTCGCAGCTGTTGTGGTTGACCATGGCGTCGAGCTTGCGCAGCTCGATGCCCCGGCCCACCGCCTCACGCAGGTCGACGAGAAAGCACGAGATGCCGTCGGAGCGCCGCTTCACCTGGTCGGCCGGCGTCGTCCGCGCCAGCAGCAGCATCAGGTCGGATTGCATGGCCCGGCTGGTCCAGACCTTCTGGCCGGTGACGACATATTTGTTGCCGCGCAGCTCGGCGCGCGTCCTCAGCTGGGTCGTGTCCGAGCCCGTCGTCGGCTCGGTCACGCCAAAGGCCTGCATGCGCAGCGCCCCGCTCGCGATCCCCGGCAGCCAGTTGCGCTTCTGCTCGGCCGAGCCGTGCCGCAGCAGCGTGCCCATCGTGTACATCTGTGCGTGGCACGCCGCGGCGTTGCAGCCGGCGCCGTGGATGGTCTCGAGGATGGCGCCCGCGGCCGCGATCGGCAGGCCCGCGCCGCCAAACTCCTCCGGGATCAGGGCCGCAAGGTAGCCGGCCTCGGTCAGCGCGTCGACGAATTCGTGCGGATACTCCGACGCCGCGTCGAGCCGGTTCCAATAGGCGTTGTCAAAGGGCTCGCACAGCTTGGCCACGCCGTCGCGGATATCGGCCCACGGGTCGTCGAGCGGGATCGAGGGCAAATCCGGCACCGATCAGGCCACCCTGGTTGCCGGCGCAAAGCCCTTGGGCAGGCCGGCGCGCAGCACCTGGCCGTATTTCGGCTCGTCGGGCAGCGCCCGCTCGACGATCGCGCGCGCGACGCCGAGCTTCTCCAGGTCGACGCCCGTGCGCAGCCCCTCCGATTCCAACAGGAAGACCAGATCCTCGAGCACGATGTTGCCGGTCGCCCCCGGCGCGAAAGGGCAGCCGCCGAGCCCGGCGAGCGAGGCGTCGAACCGCGTGCACCCCACTTCCAGCGCCGCCAGCGCGTTGGCGAGCCCCAGCCCTCGCGTGTCGTGGAAATGCGACCAGACGGGCACCGAGCCGGCCAGCTCGATTGCCTGCCGGAACAGCGCGCGCACCTGGGATGGCGAGGCATAGCCGACCGTATCCGGCAGCATCACCTCGTCGGCCCCGGCCTGCAGAACCCGCTCGAGCAGCCGCAGGGTCTCGGTCTCGGGCACCCTGCCCTCGATGGTGCAGCCGAGCGCGGTCGCCAGCCCGATGCCGATCTTGACCCCCGGCGCCCGCGCGTCGCGCGCCGCGACGATGGCGCGGAAGCCGTCGAGCAACTCGGCCCGGCTGCGGCGCACGTTCTGCCGGTTGTGGCTCTCGCTCACCGACATGACGTAGTTGATCTTGGGCAGGCCGGTGCCAAAGCCGATCTCGGCGCCCTTGAGGTTCGGCGTCAGCGCCGATGGCACATAGCCCGCGATCCCGGCCGCCGCGGTCGCGACCTCGACCGCATCGGCGAACTGGGCGATGACATGCGCCGGCACGAAGCTGCAGACCTCGATCTCGGGCACGCCCGCGGCCACGTCCGCGCGGATCCAGTCGAGCTTCACCGCGGTCGGCAGCACCGTCTTGACCTGTTGCAGCCCGTCGCGCGGGCCGACATCGCGGACCAGAACGTCGCGCTCCATGCTCATCTCCCTTGCCGTTCGTTCGCGGGCGCTTCAACGTCCCTTGAAGACGGGCTTGCGCTTTTCGTTGAAGGCGCGCACGCCCTCGAGCCGGTCCTCGGTCGGGATCGTCGCGCCATAGGCGGCGATCTCGAAATCATAGCCAGTCGCCCGGTCGAGCTCGGTCGCCTTGTCGAGCGCCGCCTTGGCCGAGCGCACGCCGATCGGCGCGTTGGCGGCGATGGTCCGCGCCGTCTCCAGCGCCGCCGGCATCAGCTCGGCCAGCGGCAGGATGCGGTTGACCATGCCCCACTCGAATGCCTCCTGCGCCGAGAACGGCCGACCGGTCAGGACGATCTCCTTGGCCCGGCGCACGCCGACGGCGCGCGGCAGGTTCTGCGGCCCGGCGGCGCCCGGCATGATGCCGCGCGTCACCTCGGGAAAGGCGAAGCGGGCATGGTCGGCCGCGTAGATAAAGTCGCAGGCCAGCGCAATCTCGGCGCCGCCGCCCATGGCAACCCCGTTGACGGCGGCGATCAGCGGCACCGGGCAGACATGCATCGCCCGGATGAACTGCTCGACGATGGCGTGCTGGCGGCGCCAGACGGCGTCCGTCATGCCGTCGCGCTCCTTGAGGTCGGCGCCCGGGCAGAAGCCGCGCTCGCCCGCGCCCGTGAGCACGACGACGCGCGCCCGGTCGGGCTCGACATAGAGCAGGGTGAAGAGCGAGCGCAGGTCCTCCATCATGCCCGTGTTCATGGCATTGAGGACCTCGGGCCGGTTCAGCGTCACGACCGTGACGCCGCCATCCGCATCGGCGATCTGCAGGGTGCGAAATTCCATGCGCCGAACCATAACGGGCCGGCGCGCCCGGCGCCACTGGCGGCGGCATGGCTGGCGGCGGCATCAGAATGACGATACCCTTGCGGGTCATGCCTTCCGAGAGGCGGGTTTCGTCGACGTCGCCCGCCGCCTGCCTCGCCGCCCCATCCTGCGCTACACCGCTCCCGCCGGGCTTCCGGCGCCTGACCACCCATCTGCCTGAACCGAAAACGGGGCGTCGCGCACGGTCCGGTCGCCCGGCGCCATCTTCCCCGGCACATTCGCCGCCGCGCCCCAGCCAGCGCCGCTCTGGACGAATGCGCGTCACGGCCGCCGTTGCGCGTCCTCGGCCTGCAGCGGAGCGGAAGGCCGAGGGCATGTCGCATGCGGGCGCACGCCCGCATTCCGATTGCCTCGTGACAAGCCGCTGTGCGCTCAGAGCCCGCGCACCGCGTGCGCATCCGCCTTCAGCGGCCGGCGCAGCGCCAGCAGCAAGCGCGCCTCCTCCTCCTTGCCCTGCTTCAGCAGCGCGCCGAGCAGGGCGTACTCGACCAGGTCGCGCTGCGCCCGGCTGCCGCCGATGCGCGCATGATCCGACGCGGCACGGGACAGGTGCCGGACGGCTTCGTCCCAGCGCTCGGCCGCGACCGCGCGGAAGGCCTCGGCCAGCGTGCGGACGACGTCGCCCGCCGGCCCGGTCGCGTCAGAGACGATCCGCTCGAGCGCCTCCCCCCGCCCCGCCATGGCGTGCGCCAGCGCCGCATGGACATCGGCGAAGGCCAGCCCCGGCTTGGGGAAGAACCGGGCGGCATAGTCGCTGACCGCCTGCCAGCGCGCCGGCGGCACCTCGACCCCGGCGAGCTCGGTGCGGTAGAGGATCGCCGCCGCATCGGTCAGCACGTTCAACGGCGGCCCCCAGGCGGCGCCGGGCGCCACCGCGGCGTCGACCACCCGCCACATCGTCTCGACCTCGCCCCGCTCGAGCGCCCACAGCGCCATGTGCCACGAATTGTGGCAGTGCAGCTGCCCTTCGCGGTCATAGCCGCGCATCCAGTCGGTCAGGTATGCGTAGCCGGCGCTGGTCTCGCCGGCCTCGTAGCAGATGTGCGCCTTGATGTGCGCCGCATTCGCGTTCCGCGGATTGCCGGCCAGCGCCCGCTCGATCGTGGCGCCCGCCGGCCCGGTCTGCCCGGCCTCGACCTGGGAAAAGGCGTGCTGGCCGAGGAACCACCAGTCCTCCCCGTAATGCGGCAGCAGCGCCGTGGTGAAGGCCAGCTGCTCGGCCTCGCGCCCCGGCTGGCCGGAGAAGCCGATCAGCCCGAAGACGCCCGTGCAGGTCTGCACGATCAAGGCGTCGCGCGGGAACTCCGCGGCATGCGCCCGGATGGCGCGATAGGCCTCGGCCCCCTTGCCGCCGATCAGCAGCTCGAAGGCATGGAGATGCGCCGCCTCGCGCGCGTCCATGCCGTTCGCCACCCGCCCCGCCTCGGCCATGGCGGCCTGCGCCTCGGCGCCACGGCCCTGCACCTGGCGGGTGCGGGCCAGCCCGACATGGGCCAGCACGAAGCCCGGATCCTCGTCGATCGCCCGGGCGAACGCCGCGTCGGCCCCGGCGCCTGCCGAGATAAACCGGTCGACGCCATCGACATAGGCGTCGCGCGCCGCCGGCGACCCCGTCGAGACCGTGTTGCCGTACCTGTCCTGCAGCATCATGCTCTCCCGCAAATCCACACCCCGGATAAGCGGAACCCGCCCGCCTGTCATCTGACAGGAGCGCGCGCCCGCGTGACCGCGCGCCTGCGCCCAAGCGCCGGGCCGGGCCGGGTCGGACGGGCCTCGATCGGGCCCGCGCCGTTTACCGCCCGCCCGCCATCGGCTATGGAGCCGGCGACGCCGCAGGAGGCGCCGAACGAGAGACGCCGCAGAGGAACCGCCCATGCCCGCGATCATCGACATCATCGGCCGCGAGATCCTCGACAGCCGCGGCAACCCGACCGTCGAGGTCGACGTCGTGCTCGAGGACGGCACGCTCGGCCGCGCCGCCGTGCCCTCAGGCGCCTCGACGGGCGCGCACGAGGCGGTCGAGCTGCGCGACGGCGGCGATCGCTACAAGGGCAAGGGCGTGCTGACCGCCGTCGACGCGGTCAACGGCGAGATCAACGAGGCGCTGGCCGGCTGCGACGCGCTCGCCCAGCGCATGATAGACGACCGGCTGATCGAGCTCGACGGCACGGCCAACAAGGGCCGGCTCGGCGCCAACGCCATCCTCGGCGTCAGCCTCGCCACCGCCAAGGCCGCCGCCGAGTCGGTCGGCCTGCCGCTCTACCGCTATGTCGGCGGCATCTCGGCGCGGGTGCTGCCCGTGCCGATGATGAACATCATCAACGGCGGCCAGCACGCCGACAACCCGATCGACATACAGGAATTCATGATCATGCCCGTCGGCGCGGCAACGCTGCGCGAGGCGGTGCGGATGGGCTCGGAGATCTTCCACACGCTGAAGGCCGAGCTGAAGGCCGCCGGGCACGGCACGAATGTCGGCGACGAGGGCGGCTTCGCGCCCGACATCGCATCGACCCGTGACGCCCTCGACTTCATCATGCGCGCGGTCGAGAAGGCCGGCTACACGCCCGGCGACGACGTCCGCCTGGCGCTCGACGCCGCCGCGACCGAGTTCTACGACGCCGGCAGCTACAACATGGTGGGCGAGAACCTTCGCCTCGACAGCGCCGGCATGGCCGACTATCTGGCCCGCCTCGTCGACGACTACCCCATCGCCTCGATCGAGGACGGTATGGCCGAGGACGATTGGGAGGGCTGGCGCCTGCTGACCGAGAAGATCGGCGCCCGCTGCCAGCTGGTCGGCGACGACCTCTTCGTCACCAACCCCGAACGGCTGGCCCGCGGCATCGACGGGGGCGCGGCCAACGCCATCCTGGTCAAGGTCAACCAGATCGGCACGCTCTCCGAGACGCTCGACGCCGTCGACATGGCGCACCGCGCCGCCTACCGGGCGGTCATGTCGCACCGGTCGGGCGAGACCGAGGACGCGACCATCGCCGATCTTGCGGTCGCCACGAATTGCGGTCAGATCAAGACGGGATCGCTCGCCCGCTCGGACCGGACGGCCAAGTACAACCAGCTGATCCGCATCGAGGAGGAGCTGGGGCCCGAGGCCATCTATGCCGGCCGCGCGGCGCTCAAGGCCTGAGGAGGGACCGCCATGCCGGACGACCAGTCGAACCCGCAATCCGCCTGGCTCGACCGGGCCCGCCATGTCCTGCCCGCCGGCGGCTTCGGCAACTACGCCGCCGACATCGTCATTGCCCGCGGCGAGGGCGGCCGCGTCTGGGACGAGAACGGGCGCGACTATGTCGACCTGCTGATCGGCTCCGGCCCCATGCTTGTCGGCCACTCGCACCCCGAGGTGGTCGAGGCCGTGCGCGAGCAGCTGCCGCTCGGCCAGACCTTCTTCGCCATGAACGCGCGCGGCATCGAGCTCGCCGAGGCGATCTGCGAGGCGGTGGCCTGCGCCGAGAAGGTGCGCTTCGTCTCGTCGGGCTCCGAGGCCGACATGTACGCCATGCGGCTGGCCCGCGCGCACACCGGGCGGGAAAAGATCCTGAAGTTCGAGGGCGGCTATCACGGCATGTCCGACAGCAGTCTGATGAGCCTGGCGCCAAAGCGGCTGGTGAACTTCCCCATGGCGGTGCCCGACTCGCGCCGGCATCCTGCAGGCGGTGCGCGACGCGACCCTCGTCGCGCCCTTCAACGACGCGGAGGCCGTCACCCGCCTGCTCGACGAGCACGAGGGCGAGGTCGCCGGCATCATCGTCGAGCCCCTCCAGCGGCTGATCCAGCCCGCGCCGGGCTTCCTCGAACACCTGCGCGCCGAGTGCACCCGCCGCGGCATCGTGTTGATCTTCGACGAGGTCGTCACCGGATTCCGGCTCGCCTATGGCGGCGCGCAGGAGGACTATGGCGTGACGCCCGACCTCTGCACGCTCGGCAAGATCATCGGCGGCGGCTTCGCGCTGGCGGCCATCGCCGGCAGCGACGACATCATGGCGCATTTCGACAAGGAGCGCGTCGGCGAGGAGGGGTTCACCTTCCAGGTCGGCACGCTCTCGGGCAATCCGATCGCCGCCGTCGCCGGCCTCAAGACGATGGAGATCCTGCGCCGCCCCGGCGCCTATGACCGCATCCGCGCCAATGGCCGGCGCATGATGCGCTCGGCGACCGAGGCCTTCGGCCGCGCCGGCGTGCCGATCCAGCTGCCGGGCGACCCCGTGCTCTTCGACATCGTCGTCGTCGACGGCCCGGTCAGGAACTATCGCGAATGGTTCGCCGGCGACCGCGCCGAGGAGGCGCGGATCGGCGCCATCTGCCGCGAGCACGGCGTGCTCAAGCCAGCCGGTAAGGTCTACACCCACCTCGCGCTGACCGATGACGACCTCGACCGGGTCGACGCTGCGCTCGCCGCCGCGGCGGAGGCGCTGGGGGCATCGACGTAGGCTCACCCTAGCCCATCGCCCGAGGCTTCTACTGCTTTTACAGGGGCCTGATAGCCGAATAGCATAGCTAGAGATTACACGAGCAGCAATAACGTCGGCTGCGGAAAAGACCGCGTCATGAGGGCAGATGATTACCTCCAGTGCTCCTGCGTCCGCGAGGACGCCGGCTGCATGCAGCACGACATTGCAGGCCGACGGATATCAATTATTTCGGAACGTCCTCAGCCAGGAAAAGATTTTGAGTCTACGCGTGATTCTCTGCCGCTACCTTAGGATGAAGGGCAATTCTGTGCATGGCGGCAAGATCGCGCTGCGCGGAATGCACGCACTGCCCCAGGTTGCGGAGATCTTCACACAGGACTCGGTGATCCGGGCCCTCAAGGCTTCAACCTTCCCGGACGAGCCGGCATTGACGGGCGAATGCGACTTGAGTCTCAATTCGCTCGCAGGCTGGCACAAGGACATCATCGAGGAGATGCTGCTCGGAACCGGCATCTACGCCGAGGATGACTTCAAAGTCTACAAGATCGCCTTTTACCTGCAGGATCAAAGAGCGGACTCGCGCGAAGTTTTCAAGGTGAAGGCGGGCTCGCATCGTCACCCAGACGGGAGCCGGCTGCCGAAAAGGGAAGTCGCGGTCCGGGCAGGCGATGCAATCGTCTTCGACGTTCGCCTCGACCATGCGGGCCAGCAACCCACGCTCACCGAGCGGGCGATGCATCGGGCGATGTTCGGCCTCGGCTTCTGCACCCGCCGATCGCCGGAGGATTTGTTCACCGCGGCGCGGCAGCGCGGCCGGTTTGTGAAGCAGATCGACCGGTTGGGAATTTTCGCCACCTTCGGTCCTCAACGGCCGTGCACCTTCGCCTACGAAAACGCAGGCCGATGGCGGCACGGTCATCCGCCGACGCCTCTCGACCCAGAAGTCGGCGAGGCGCTTCGGCAGAACAACGTTCTTGTCCTCCAACGGTGATCCTGCGCGCGGCTGAAACCGGAAGGCGATCGGCACTCATCGACTCGCGGGCGGCCGAGGCGCCGTTCCCGTCGATAGGCTTTCGGCGGCCCGCGTGCATGGGCGGATTGCGCATCCCCAGTCTCGCCCGTCGCTCGCGTGCGCCGGAAGCCATGCGGTCCGGCAGGGCGCAAGTCGTGAACACCGCGGAACCCGGACGGCCGCGACGCCGTTTGCTCGCTGCGCATTAGATAGGAGGATCCAATGGCTGGCGAGAAGGACAAGGCCAAGGGCTCGGCCAAGGAAGGCTTCGGCGAGCTGACGGGCGACGAGCGGATGAAGGATGAAGGCAAAGCCGACAAGGCGAAGGGCGGCGCCAAGGACGCAGCCCATCAGGTCAAGGAGGGCGCCAAGGGCGTCCGCGACAGCCTTAAAAAGGAAGATTGACCAGACCTGCCCGTCCGCTTCGGCGGACGGGCACCCGCCCCGTCTACAGTCAGACCCCGCCTCCCGCTCTCCAGCTCGCACAGCGCTGGGCGATCCGCAGAGGCGATGCCCAGCAGCGTCGTCAGGCACCCCATCCCGGCCGCCGCCCAGCCGCCGCCCCAAGCCGCGACGGCCGCAGCGAGCGCGAACAGCGCCGCCCAGGCGAGCGAGATCACCATGTTGGTCTCGCGGAACAGCGGGTGGTCCCAATCGGCCGGGTCCGTCATCCGCTTGGCCGGAAGGATGGTCCAGGGTCGGCCGATCAGGACAGCGACCAGGGCGACGGTCGCCAGCACCGAGAACAGGATCGCCATGCTTTCCTCCGGATGCGGTCAACCCTCGCCACGTGGGTGACGGCGTCGCGGCGTCGACCGTTGCCGTCGGTCAGTAGCTTTTCGGCAGACCGAGACCACGCTCGGCCACGTAGCAGAGCGCGAGCTGTTGGCTGACCGGCGCCAGATAGGGGATCATGACCTCGCGGAACAACCGCTCGACATGGTACTCGCGCGCATAGCCCATGCCGCCATGCGTCTCCACCGCCTGACGGCAGATGTCGAGCCCAGTCTCGGCCGCCAGCCATTTTGCGGCGTTCGCCTCCACGCCGCAGGGCTGCCCGGCATCGTAGAGCGCGGCGGCGCGCAGAACCATCAGCCGGGCCGCCTGCAGCCGGGCCCAGCCGGCGGCCAGCGGGTGCTGGATCGCCTGGTTCTGGCCGATCGGCCGGCCGAAGACCTCGCGCTCCTGCGCATAGCGGACGGCGCGGTCGAGCGCCCCCATGCCGATACCCACCGCCTCGGCGCCGATGAGAATCCGCTCGGGGTTCAGGCTCTGCAGGATATAGCGGAACCCCTTGCCCTCCTCGCCGACCAGATCCTCGGCCGGGATCTCGAAATCGTCGATGAAAAGCTCGTTCGAAATCGACCGCCGCGCGGCCCATCTTCTCGATCGCCCGCACCTCGACGGCACGCCGGTCGAGATCGGTGAAGAACAGTGAGAGCCCCGCCGTCGGGTCGGCCGGATCGAACTCGGCCGTGCGCGCGAGCAGCATGATCTTTTCGGCGCGCTGCGCGGTCGAGCACCAGATCTTGCGCCCGTTCACGACGTAGCGATCGCCGCGTAGCACGGCCCGGGTCTTCAGCCGGGTCGTGTCGAGGCCGGCATCGGGCTCGGTCACCGAAAAGCACATGCGCGTGCGGCCGGCGACGATGCCGGGCAGCCAGCTTGCGTGCTGCTCGGAGCGTGCCGTTCCTGACGATCGTCTGGGGCCCGAAAATGTTCATGTGGATAGCCGAGGCCGCCGACATGCCGCCGGCCTTCGCCACCTCCAGCATCATCAGCGCCGCCTCGGTGACGCCCAGTCCCGCGCCGCCATGCGCCTCGGGCAGCGCGATACCGAGCCAGCCGCCTTCGGCCATCGCGGCGACGAACGCCTCGGGAAACCGCGCCTCGCGGTCGCAGCCGAGCCAGTAGTCGTCGCCGAACCGCGCCAGCGTGGCCGCCAGGCCCTCGACCAGGCCCCTCTGGTCATCCGTCAGCTCGAAGTCCATCGCGCACCTCCCTTCGGGCCGAGCTCGGCCATGCGGTCGTCTCCCACCGGGACTTGATACGCATCAACGCCCGCGTCCATGGAGTTCGATATCCGCCCCGACAGTCATCATGAAGGGAAGCGCCATCATGGCAGGCAAGATGAAAGCGGCGGTTTTCGTCGACAAGAACCGGATCGTGCTCGACGAGAAGCCGGTTCCCGAGGTCGGCCCGCTCGACGCGCTGATCCGAATCACCACGACCACGATCTGCGGCACCGACGTGCACATCCTCAAGGGCGAGTACCCGGTCGAGCGCGGGCTGACGATCGGCCACGAGCCCGTGGGCGTGATCGAAAAGCTCGGCTCGGCGGTCCAGGGCTATGAGGAGGGCCAGCGCGTCATCGCCGGCGCCATCTGCCCCAGCGGGCACAGCAACGCCTGCCTGTGCGGGCTGCACAGCCAGGACGGCGCCGGCACCAAGCACGGCTTCAAGCCGCTCGGCGGCTGGCGCTTCGGCAACACCATCGACGGCGCGCAGGCCGAATACCTGCTGGTGCCTGACGCGATGGCGAACCTCTCGCCCATCCCCGACGGGCTCGAGGACGAGCAGGTGCTGATGTGCCCGGACATCATGTCGACGGGCTTCTCCGGCGCCGAGAGCGGCCGGGTGCGCATCGGCGACACGGTCGCGGTCTTCGCGCAAGGGCCGATCGGGCTCTGCGCCACCGCGGGCGCGCGGCTTATGGGGGCGACGACGATCATCGGCGTCGAGGCCGTGCCGGCGCGCCAGGAGATCGCCCGCCGGCTGGGCGCCGACCATATCGTCGACTTCACCAAGGGCGACCCGGTCGAGGAGATCATGCGGATCACCGACGGGCGCGGCGTCGACGTGGCGATCGAGGCGCTCGGCCGGCAGGAGACGTTCGAGGGCGCGCTGCGCGTCCTGCGGCCGGGCGGAACGCTGTCCTCGCTCGGCGTCTATTCGGACGATCTGAGGCTGCCGCTCGGCGCCTTCCTGGCCGGGCTCGGCGACCACACGATCGTCACCACGCTCTGCCCGGGCGGCAAGGAACGCATGCGCCGGCTGATGGAGACGATCGCGTCAGGCCGGCTCGATACCCGCCCGCTGGTCACGCATCGCTTCAAGCTGGAGCAGATCGAGGAGGCCTACGAGCTTTTCTCGCACCAGCGCGACGGCGTGCTGAAGGTGGCTATCACGCCCTGACCGGCCGCACGCGGCGGCGGAGCGAGGCGGGACGGGCATGGCGAGGCGGGCACAGGGCCCGCCCCGCCGAACGGGGCGGCCCGGTCAGGCCGCCTTGACCTCGATACGCTTGGTCTTGGCCTTGGCTTCGGGCGAATGCGGGATCTTGACGGTCAGCACGCCGTTCTTGAACGAGGCATCCGCCTTTTCAGTGTCGACGCCCGAGGGCAGCGGGATCGTCCGGTAGACCGAGCCGTAGGAGCGCTCGGAGACGTAATATCCCATCTTCTCCTCCTGCTTCTCGATCTTCTTCTCACCCTTCACGGTCAGCGTGTCGCCAGACAGCGAGAGCTCGACGTCCTGCTGCTCCATACCGGGCAGCTCGACCGTCACCTCGACGCCGTCGGCCGTCTCGACCACGTCCGAGCGCGGCGCCTGCTCGCCGAAGGGCCCGTCGAAGCCGGCGAGCGGCCGGTCCGCCTTGCCCCAGAAGCTCTCGAACACCTGGTTCATCTGCCGCTGCAGCTCGGCCAGCGGGTGCTCGGTCGTGCCTTTCGGCTGCGTGGCCTGGTCGTTGCGCGCCCAGGGGATCAGGTCCTTGATATGCATCTTGCGTCCTCCTCCAATGCGCTTGTGGCGAGGCGGCGATCATGCCGCCTTGACCTCGATCTTGCGCGGCTTGGCCGCCTCGGCGCGCGGCAGGGTCAGCGTCAGCACGCCGTTCTTCATCTCGGCGGCGATCCGGCCCTCGTCGATGTCCTGGCTGAGCGTGAAGGCGCGCTCGTAATCGCCCTCGCCATATTCGGCATGGACCAGGCGGAAGCCCTCGGGCGCCGTCAGCTTGCCGCGCCCGCGCACGGTCAGGACGCGCCGCTCGACCGAGATCTCGACATCGTCCGAGCGGACGCCCGGCATCTCGATCTGCACGACGACGCCGTTCTCGCCCTCGAAGATATCGGCCATCGGACGGTAGAGCGTCGCGCCCCGCGTCGTCTCGGCGCCCTGCTGCTGGAGCTGCGGCGCCTGGTCCATGGTCTCGCTGCTGGTCATCTGGTTGCTCATCGCTCTCTCCTCTCAGGCCGCCTTGATCTCGATGCGCCGCGGCTTGTCCTGCTCCGGGCGGTGCAGCTCGACCTGCAGCACGCCGTCCTCGTAGCGCGCCTCGACCGTCTCGGCGTCGACGCGATAGGGTAGCCGGATCACGCGGCTGAACCGGCCGAAGCCGCGCTCGCGCCGGTGCCAGACGGTCTCGCCCTCGCCCTCCGGCGGCTTGCGCTCGCCCGAGATCGTCAGCAAATCCTCCTTGACCTGGATGTCTATGTCGGTGGGCTGCACCCCCGGCAGCTCGGCGGTCACGGCCGTGCTGTCGGCGCCCTGCCAGATGTTGACGGAGGGGAAGCCGCGCGCGGAGGCCGGCCGCCAGCGGTCGGCATCCCGGGTCAGGCTGCGCATCAGCGCGAAGGGGTCAGGCCCCATAGGTGAGAAAAGCATCCTCGTCTCCTCTCTTGATGCACGCGCATGGCGCAAAGCGCACCGTGCGGGCTCGCCCGCGAGGGGACGGAATGGCCAATCGGCCGGCCCGTCGAGAACGGGCCAGGGCCGCCTCGCGGCGGTCCTGAAACGGCAGTCTGCGATCCCCTTTCGGCGAACCGCGTCTGATCCGCATCTTCTGCCGGATCAGCCATCTCCATCGGAACCCTCTCGGGCGTTCCAACCAGAGATGTGAGATGAGAACGGCTCTGCTTCAAGGGCGCCTGGACGCAGCGTTGCCAGGCGGGCCGCGCCTGCCTATTAGGTCCGGGTCACCTGCCGCGGAGCCCTTGGATGCCGCAATTCCTCGATCAGCGCGATCCCGGCTTCGACGAAGCATTCGGGCGTCTGCTGGCGCGCGCGCAGGGCGCCGACCCTGCCGTCGAGGAGACGGTCGCCCGGATCATCGCCGACGTGCGCCAGCGCGGCATCGGGGCCGTGCTGGAGCTGACGGAGCGCTTCGACCGTCTGGAGCTGACGCCCCGGACGGTTGCCTTCAGCGAGGCCGAGATCGACGCCGCCTGCGCCAGCGTGCCGGCAGAGCAGCGCGCCGCCCTGGAGCTGGCAGCCGAGCGCATCCACGACTATCATCGGCGCCAGCTGCCCGAGGATGCGCGCTGGACGGACGCCGAGGGCAGCGTGCTCGGCTGGCGCTGGACCGCCATCGCGACGGCGGGCCTCTACGTGCCGGGCGGGCAGGCGAGCTATCCCTCGTCGGTGCTGATGAACGCCATCCCGGCCCGGGTCGCCGGGGTCGAGCGTCTGGTCGTCTGCGCGCCCACCCCGCGCGGCGAAGCGAACCCGCTGGTGCTGCTGGCCGCGCGCATGGCCGGTGTCGAGACCGTGTTTCGCGTCGGCGGCGCGCAGGCGATCGCGGCGCTCGCCTATGGCGCGCCGCCCATCCCGGCCGTCGACAAGATCGTCGGGCCCGGCAACGCCTATGTCGCGGCCGCCAAGGCGCGGGTCTTCGGCGCCGTCGGCATCGACATGATCGCCGGCCCCTCCGAAGTGCTGGTGATCGCCGACCGGGACAACGACCCGAACTGGATCGCGCTCGACCTGCTGGCCCAGGCCGAACACGACGCCGAGGCGCAGGCCATCCTGATCACCGACGATCCGGCCTTCGGCAGGGCCGTGGCCCAAGCGGTCGAGCGCCGGCTCGCGACGCTGGCGCGCGCGGCCATCGCCGGGGCGAGCTGGCGCGACCACGGCGCGGTGATCGTCGTCGGCGCGCTGGACGAGGCAGTGGCGCTCGCCGACCGGATCGCGCCCGAGCATCTGCAGCTGTGCGTCGCCGACCCGGAGCCGGTGGCCATGCAGGTCCGGAACGCGGGCGCCATCTTCCTCGGCGCCATGACGCCCGAGGCGATCGGCGACTATGTCGCCGGCCCCAGCCACGTGCTGCCCACCGCGGGATCGGCGCGCTTCTCCTCGGGCCTGTCGGTTCTCGATTTCATGAAGCGCACGACGATCGCCGGCCTGGCGCCGGGCACGCTGCGCAGCGCGGGTCCGGCCGCCGAGCGCCTCGCCCGCGCCGAGGGGCTCGAGGCGCACGCGCTGTCGGTCGCGGCCCGGCTGGAGCGGCTCAATTGACCGAGTTCTCCGCCACCGACCGGCTGGTCAAGATCCGGCTGATCGAGGATCGGCCGCGCCTGCGCACGCCCGAGATCCAGCAGGAGCTCGATGTCGCCATCTTCGACCTGATCGAGGAGAACCGCTTCAAGCCGATGCCGCGCGCCGGCGAATCGATGCCGGCGGGCCCCTATATTCTCGGCATGGGGATGGCCGAGCGAATGCTGCTGATGGACGTTCAGACCGAGTCGGAAGAGAGGGTGGCCGAGCTTCACCTGTCGCTGTCGCCGCTGCGCGGCGTCATCAAGGACTATTTTGTGATCTGCGAGAGCTATTTCGACGCCGTCAAACGGCTGCCGCCCTCGCGCATCGAGGCGATCGACATGGGCCGGCGGGGCGTGCACGACGAGGGCGCGGCGATCCTGTCCGAGCGGCTGGCGGGAAAGATCGAGACCGACAGCGCCACGGCGCGGCGCCTCTTCACGCTGATATGCGCCCTGCAATACCGTGGCTGAGCCGCTTCCCGCGTCGCCCGGCGGGGTGGCGCGGCCCCTGCCCCGCCCGTTGCCCGGACCGCTTCCCGGCTCCGTGCTGTTCTGCTGCGACCACAACGCGGTCCGCTCGCCCATGGCCGAGGGGATCATGAAGGCGCTGCACGGGCGGCGCGTCTTCGTCCAGTCGGCCGGGGTCTACAACGAGATGGAGGTCGACGGCTTCATGGTCGCGGTCGCGGCAGAGATCGGCGTCGACATCTCGCGCCACCGTGTGCGCAGCTTCGACGATATGGAGAGCTGGGGCGACGACATCCACGCCTATGACCGGATCATCGCGCTCAGCCCCGGCGCCCAGCGCCGTGCGCTCGAATCGACGGCCGACTACCATGTCGAAATCAGCTACTGGCCGACGCTCGATCCGACGGGCCTCGGCGGGCATCGCGAGGAAAGGCTGGCCGCCTACCGGCAGACGCGCGACCAGCTCCTCGCGCGCATCAGGCAGGAGTTCCCGCTCCCCGCGTGACCTTGACACAGCTCTGGGACTCGTCGGCGCAGGTGCGATGCTCGCCCTCGATCGGCAGCAGCCGGCGCAACGCGCGCAACACGGCGTAATGGTTTCCCTCGGCCAACGCTGACCGAGCCTCGTCGAGATGCCCGTCGCCGTTCAAGCCGGGCGAGGCGCCGGCGAGCCGGTCGAGCGCATCGGAGAGCTGGCCCGAGGCGCTCTCCGGCGCCAGTTCCCCGGACACGGCAAGCTGCGCCAGATAGCAGGCATGCTTGACGGGCGTCGTCGCCTCCTCCGGGCTGATCGCGTCGCGCAGGCGCAGAATGCGCGCATCCGGCGTCTTGATGATCAGCCGCGTGTTGCGGTCGCCGTTCTGCATGACGACCCCGTTGACAAGGATCTGCTCGTGCGCGCGCAGTTTCAGAATCAGGCCCGCCATTCGGGGTCCTTCCCGGTTCGTTTCCTCTTGCCGCGCGCGGGGATCCCGGGCGAGCTTGCCGATGGGCCGGCGCCGGGGTCGGGTCGGTCTCCTCGGTCAGAGCTCCGCCTTCCTCCCGCCGCGCGGCGCGCATCGGCTGCCGGCAGATGAAAACAACAGAAGGCTTATCATGCCGTAAAGCGTGCCGGCCGCGACCGCGGCGCCCTGTTGCACGACGGCGCGCCAGGATTCCGGCGCTATTCCGGCTCGAGCTCGACCAGCGCCTCGCCGTCCCAGCTGAGCCGGACCGCATCCTCCCAGGTGACCGATTCGGCGACGGCGCGAAAGCGGTTCGTCCGCTGGACCTGGACCAGGCCGCCGCCCGCCAGCCTGACGTGGAAGACGGAGGTATTCCCCAGATAGGCGATATCCTCGATGCGGCCATAGAGCCGGTTGGGCGCCGGCTCCTCGCCATCGGCGCGCTCGACCAGGATCTTCTCGGGCCGGATGCCGAGCTCGACCGCCCCGCCTTCGGGCGCCTCGGCGGCATGGCCGAGATCGGCCTCGCCCCCGTGGTCGAGCGCGATGCGCCCCGCCGCCCGGTCGGCGACGCTCCCGGTCAGGATGTTCATGTCGCCGATGAACTCGGCCACATAGCGTGTCCGCGGCGCCTCGTAGACCTCGCGCGGCGGCCCGAGCTGGGCGATGCGCCCCTCGCGCATGACGGCCAGCCGGGTCGACACCGTCATCGCCTCCTCCTGGTCGTGCGTGACGATGACGAAGGTCAGGCCCAGCGTCTCCTGTATGTTGACGAGTTCCAGCTGTGTCGCCTCGCGCAGCTTGCGGTCGAGCGCCGCCAGCGGCTCGTCCAGCAGCACGAGCTTGGGCTTCTTGGCGAGCGCGCGGGCGAGCGCCACGCGCTGGCGCTGGCCGCCCGAAAGCTGGTCGGGCCGGCGCCGGGCCTGCCGCTCGAGATGTGTCAGCGCCAGCATCTCGTCGACGCGCCGCTTGACGTCGGCGCGCGGCATCCCCTCCATCTGCAGGCCGAAGGCGATGTTCTTTTCCACCGTCATGTGCGGGAAAAGCGCATAGGCCTGGAACATCATGTTCACCGGCCGCTCATAGGGCGGGATCCGCGCCAAGTCGTCGCCGTCGAGCAGGATCTGGCCCGAGTCCGGCGTCTCGAAGCCGGCCAGCATGCGCAGGATCGTCGTCTTGCCGCATCCCGAGGGGCCGAGCAGCGCGAAGAACTCGCCGCGATGGATGTCGAGCGAGACCCCGTCGACGGCCACCGTGTCGCCGAAGCGCTTGACGACGTCGACGAGCCGCAGATGTGGCTGCGCCCCGGGCTGCTGCCAGGGCGCGGCGGTCTGTGGTCCCGCCGACGCGGGTTTCGGCGGCGGGCCGGAGCCGGCCGGAGCGGCGATCGCCCCGGCGTCCGTCACGACCCCGTCTTGATCTTGGTCCAGAGCCGCGTGACGACGCGCTGCTCCCGCGGACCATAGGGCGAGGTGACATAGAGGTTCTCGCGCGCCTCGGCCGAGGGGTAGATGGCCGGGTCGCCGACGACGTCCTCGTTCAGCAGCGGCTGCGAGGCCTGGTTGCCGTTGGCGTAGTAGACATAGTTCGACGCCTTTGCGATCACCTCGGGGTCCATCATGTAGTTGACGAACGTCAGCGCGTTCTCGGGATGGGGCGCATCCTTGGGGATGGCCAGCATGTCGAACCACATCAGCGCGCCCTCCTCGGGGATGGCGTAGGCAACGTTGACGCCGTTGCCCGCCTCCTCGGCCCGGTCGCGCGCCTGCAGGATGTCGCCCGACCAGCCCACCGCCAGGCAGGCATCGCCATCGGCGAGCGCGTTGATGTAGGCGGACGAGTTGAAGTCGGTGACATAGGGCCGGATCTTCTCCAGCAACGCGCCGGCTTCTTCGATGTCGGCGGTCTCCTTGGAATCGGGGTCCTTGCCCAGGTAGTTCAGCGCGGCCGGGATCATCTCGTCGGCCGCGTCCAGAATGTGCACGCCGCAATCCGCGAACTTGGAGATCTGCTCCGGGTCGAAGACCACCGACCAGCTGTCGATCGTGTCCGTCCCGAGCCGCTCCTGGACCGCATCGACATCATAGCCGATGCCCGTCGTGCCCCACATGTAGTTCACGGCGTGCTCGTTGCCCGGATCGAACTTCTGCGTCCGCTCCATGATCATCGGCCACATGTTCTCGAGATTGGGCAGCTTGGACTTGTCGAGCGGCTGGAAGACGCCGGCCTGGATCTGGCGCTGCAGGAACGTGCCCGACGGGACCACGACGTCGTAACCGGAGTTGCCGGCCAGCATCTTGGTCTCGAGGATGTCGTTGGAGTCGAAGACGTCGTAGACGACCTTGATGCCGGTCTCCTTCTCGAACTCGGCCAGGATGCTCTCGTCGATATAGTCCGACCAGTTGTAGACGTTGACGACTTTGTCCTGGGCCGCAGCGGCGCCGGCCGAAAGCGCGACGGCGGCCAGAGCGCCGAGCGCTAGCCCTGATGAATTGCGAGGGGGCATGCGATCCTCCGTACTCCTTGCTGCCGACGCACGGGTGACGCCGGACTGCTGTAGCCAGCCAATGTAACGGCTCAGCGCGCGCACGCAACGGCTTGTTGCAGTGCATAATGCTCCATGTATAGCTTCGAGCGCCAGCGGTGGAGGGGACGGCGATTTGGCGGTTGGCTCGCGATCGATGAGCTGGGGGCGCCGGGCTGTGATCCTGGTGCCGTACCTTTGGCTGCTCTGCTTCTTCCTCGCGCCCTTCCTGATCGTGCTGAAGATCTCGATCTCCGAGCCGGCGCTGGCGCTGCCGCCTTACACGCCCGTCTGGAACAGCCTGGGCGACGCGATCGGTCACCTGAGCGCGCCATCGCTCGAGAACTACGAGTTCGTCCGGCCCAGCATCGGCTGCCTCAAGGGCACGCTGGTGGGTCGGGTGGTCGAGCTCGCCGTCGAGCTGCCGCCGCCGGCGACCGATTGCCTCTACACGGATTCCTACCTCATCAGCATCGAGATCGCTGGCATTTCGACGCTGATCGCGCTGCTGGTCGGCTATCCGATGGCCTATGGCATCGCCCGCGCCGCGCCCGCCTGGCGCGGGCTGCTGCTGATGCTCGTGATCCTGCCGTTCTGGACGTCGTTCCTGATCCGGGTCTATGCTTGGATCGGCATCCTCAAACCCGAGGGCCTGCTGAACGGGCTGTTGCTGTGGCTGGGGCTGATCGACCAGCCGCTGATCATCTACTTCACGCCGACGGCCGTCTATATCGGCATCGTCTACAGCTACCTGCCCTTCATGATCATGCCGCTCTACGCCAGCCTCGAAAAGCTGGACGAGTCGTATCTCGAGGCCGCGGCCGATCTCGGCGCGCGCCCGGTCACGGCGTTCTGGCGCATCACCGTGCCGCTTTCCTTGCCGGGCGTGGTCGCCGGCTGCTTTCTCGTCTTCATCCCGGCGGTCGGCGAGTTCGTCATCCCCGAGCTGCTCGGCGGCTCGTCGACGCAGACGATCGGGCGCACCCTCTGGGCCGAGTTCTTCCAGAACCGCGACTGGCCGCTGGCCTCGGCCGTGGCGGTGCTGTTGCTGCTGATTTTGGTCGTGCCGATCATGATCTTCCAGCGCTTCGCCAAGCGCGAGGGCGCAGGATGACGGACGCATGACGGCCGGGGGGTGGTTCGTCCGCAGCGCGATGGCGCTGGGGTTCGCCTTCCTCTACGTGCCGATCATCATCCTGGTGATCTACAGCTTCAACGATAGCAAGCTCGTCACCGTCTGGGGCGGGTGGACGACGCGCTGGTATTCGCAGCTGTGGTCGAACCGCGGGCTGATGGACGCCGCCTGGAACTCGATCCTCATCGCGCTCGGCTCGTCGACCATCGCCACCGTGCTCGGCGTCATGGCCGGGTTTTCGCTGGCGCGGGTGCCCCGGTTCCTGGGGCGGACGCTTTTCTCCGGCATGATCCTGGCGCCGCTCGTGATGCCCGAGATCATAACCGGGCTCTCGCTGCTGCTGACCTTCATCACCATGGACCTCGCGCGCGGCCTCGGCACCATCATCATCGCCCACGCGACCTTCTCGATGGCCTATGTGGCCATCGTCGTGCAGGCCCGGCTCGCGGGCTTCGACACCTCGGTCGAGGAGGCGGCGGCCGATCTCGGCGCGCGGCCGGCGACGGTCTTCTGGCGCGTCACCCTGCCGTTGATCATGCCGGGCGTGGTCGCCGGCTGGCTGCTCAGCTTCACGCTGTCCTTCGACGATCTCGTCATCGCCAGCTTCGTCTCCGGCCCCGGCTCGACCACCCTGCCGATGGAGATCTTCTCCTCAGTCCGGCTGGGCGTGACGCCCGAGATCAATGCGGTCGCGACCATCCTGGTCGGCCTGGTCGCCACCGGCGCGCTGGTCTGGTCGCTGACGCTGAAGCGCGCGCTCGCCCGGCGCGACCGCGCCGCCGCGGCGGCGACCGCCTAGGCCGCCTCTGCCGCCTTGGCCGCCTCCTCGAACAGGATGGCGTGGCGCTCGGCCAGCGCCAGCGGGTCGTCGGAGTAGCCGCCGCCGAGGACGCCCACCAGCGGCACGCCCCTGCCGCGCACCGCGGCGATGACGGCCGCGTCGCGCGCGCGGATGCCGTCGTCGCTCAACGCCAGCCGGCCCAGCCGGTCTGCCCCATGCACGTCGACGCCCGCATTGTAGAAGACCAGCGCCGGCCGCGCCGCATCCAGCGCCTGCGCCAGCCCGCCGCGAAGCGCGCCCAGGTAGCTGGCGTCGTCCATCCGATCGGGCAGGCCGATGTCGATGTCGGACCGTGCCTTGCGCGCGGGGAAGTTCTTCTCGGCATGGATCGAGAAGGTGAAGACCCGCACGTCAGCCTCGAAGATCCGCGCGGTGCCGTCGCCCTGGTGGACGTCCGCGTCCACCACCAGCACCGGGCCGGCCAGCCCATGCGCCAGCACGTTGCGCACGGCGACGGCGACGTCGTTGAAGACGCAATAGCCGGCGCCGTAATCGGGCCCCGCATGGTGCGAGCCGCCCGCCGCGTTGCAGGCGAGCCCGTGCTCCAGCGCCAGCCACGCGGCCAGCGTCGTCCCCGCCGCCGAGAGCCGGACGCGCCGCAGCACCGCCTCGTTCTGCGGCAGGCCGATGCGCCGCACCTCGTCGGGCCCGAGCGCGCCCGCGAACACCCGCTCGACATAGGCCGGCGCATGCGCGAGCGCGATCTGCGCCGCCCCGGCCGGCCCGGGCGACAGGCCGCGCCCGGCGCCGAGCAGGCCGCGCCGCTCGAGCGCGCGGCGCAGATAGCCGTATTTCGACATGGGGAACCGATGCCCCGGCCGCAGCGGCGCGATGTAGTCGGGGTGGTGCACGATCGGCAGCATAGCGCCAGAGATGCCTTCCGCCCGCCGCGGGTCAAGCCGGCGCGAGACGGGCGCGCCACAGGTCACACCAGGGTCACACCCCCGCATCGGCGCTGGCAATCGCGCGCCGGGGGTGGCAGGATGTTAACAAAAGTGAGCAGACGCGTGCGGCCGACAGGCAAGCGGTTGCATCGAACGACCAGCGTGATGGCGTACTTCGCCGGGGAGGTTCCCGTGCCTCAAGACCCCGTGACCCCGCGGGAGGTGGTCCCGCCCGAAGACGCGGCGCTGGCGCTCGACCTGACGAGCGAGGCCGTCCGCCTCCTCGAGCGCGATGGCGGCGACTGGGCGGAGCTCGGCCGCGCGCCGCTCGCCGGTGGCGATTTCCGCGCCCGCATCGACGCGCTGCGCCGGGCGGCCGAGGATCGGGGCTCGCCGCCCGTGACGATCTGGCTGCCGCCCGAGCAGGTCATCGTCGGCCGCTATGTGCTGGGCCGCGACAGCGGCGACGGCGACGAGGCGCTGCGCCGGCTCGTCGAGGATACGGACCACCGCGCGGGCGAGCTCCTGCTCGCGCTCTCGCCCGCCGGCGAGGGCGAGCTCGTCACCGTGCTCGCCACGTTGCGCCGCACCGTGGACGAGGCGCTCGACTATGCCCGGCGCTGGGGGTTCCGGCCCGTGGCGGTCTCGACCCGGGTCGCGGCCGACCACTTCGGCGCCGCGGGCCCGGTCTTCGCGCCGCCGCGAGCGGCTCCGCGGCGCTTTGGCTGGTGGCGGGCCGCCGCCGCTGGCGTCGCGGTGCTGGCGGTCGGCCTTGGCGCCTGGGGCGCACAAGACCTCGCACAGGACCTGATGCCGCCGGACGAACCGGCAGCGGCCAAGGCGGAGGTGTCCGCGACAGCCGCGATGGCGATGCGAGACCAGCCGCGCCCGGCTGTCGAGCGTCCCGCCAACGAGGGCGCGGCCTCGCCGACCGTCGCTCGGCTCAGCGCCGAGCCTTTGCCCACAGCGCCCGCGCGGACAGCCCCGCCGGAGGCCGACGCGCCGGCCAATCTTCCGGCCGATCTCGCGCCCCGATTGGTCGGGATCGAGCGAAGCCCTGCCGAGCGGCCGGAGGAGCCCCAGGAGGAGATCCTGCTGGCCGCGGGCGACATGGCGCCCCTGCGCGTGCCGGGCCGCCCGGTGCCGCGGCCCGCCGCGTCCACTGGTGCCTCGGTCGAGGACGAGCCGGTCGAGACCGAGGGCTCGGACACCCCGGCGATCGAGCCCGCCAGCAACTCGCGGCTGGCCGTGGCCAGCGCGCCGCGACCGGCCGCGCGCCCCGAGCGGGCGAGCGGTTCGAAGCTGGCGCATCGGGCGGGGACGACGCCTCCCCGCGTCGGCAGCGCCGCAAGCCAGGCCGGCCTGACGCTGGATACGACCAGCCTCATCGGCGTCATCGACGCGCGGTCGGGGCGCGAGGCGCTGCTGCGCTTGTCGTCGGGCGACTTCCGCAAGGTCACGCTCGGCGACACGGTCGCGGGCTGGCGGGTCAGTGCCATCGGCCAGGACACAATGCGCCTGACCCGCGGCGGCGAGAGCCGGACACTGCTGCTCGTCACTCGCTGAGGGTTCAGGCCGGCTGCTCGCTCCGCCAGCGCTCCCATGCCTCGGGCGTGTCGAGGTCGGTCTCGGCCGCGCGCCCGTGCAGCGTGACGTCGACGACGAATTCCGGGTGCTCGTCCACGATCGCCCGGGCGCCGCGATCACCCTCGAGCCCGCGCAGCGCCTCGAAGAAGCGCCGGCCGAACAGCACGGGGTGGCCGCCCGTGCCCTCGGGATTGACGGCGCGGACGATGGCGCGCCCCTCCTCCGGGTCGAAAGCCGCGACCAGCCGGTCGACATCGGCGGCCGTGATCTCGGGCATGTCGGCCGGCAGGATCGCGGCGGCGTCGACCTCGCGCCCCAGCGCGCCGATCCCGGCGGCGATCGAGGTACCCATCCCCTCGGTCGCGCGCGGGTTCGTGACGATCCGGGCGCGCGTGTCGGCGAGCGCCGCCTGCCGCGCCGGATCGTCCGGCCGCAGCACGCACACCACCTCGTCGACCGCGCTGGCACCCAGGCGCAGCGCCAGCGTCCGCAGCAGCGGCGCGCCGTCGACCGTCTCCAGCAGCTTGTCGCGCCCGCCCATGCGCCGGGCCGAGCCCGCCGCCAGCAGCACCGCCGCGACGGTGGGGCGCTGCGGCGCCGTCGCGCCGCCGCCGCGCGGCTCGGGCCGCGACGGGATCTCCTTCAGAAGCCCGCCGACGCCCATGGCGGCGATGTCCTCCGAGCCGACCGAAAGGCCGCAGGCCAGCCGCTCGAGCACCCAGTCGGCGCCGTTGAGCTTTGGCGAGCGGGCGCAGCCCGGCAGCCCCATCACCGGCCGGCCGTCAAACTCGCCGAGGAACAGCAGGTTGCCGGGATCGACCGGCATGCCGAAGCGCGTCAGCCGCCCGCCGGCCCTCACCAGCGCCGCCGGGCCGACATCGCCCCGGTCCGAGGTGGCCGACCCCGTCAGGATCAGCGTCAGGTCCGCCCCGGGCTGGATCGCCTGGGCGAGTGCCGCCGTCTCGTGCTCGACCACCGTCTCGGCAACCTTCTCGACGCCCAGCGCGCGCAACCGGGTGCGCACCGCCTCGGCGCCCTTATCGAGCACGCTCTGCTTCATTCCCGGCGTGCGCGTCAGGATCAGGCGCACGGACTGCGCCGCCAACGGGTGGACCCGCAGGACTGTGCGGCCGCGCAGCAGCGCTTCGGCACGCTCGACCGCCGCGCCGGCGACGCCATAGGGGATGATCTTGACCGTGCCGAGCATCTGCCGGCGCGTCACCCGGTCGTAATCCGGCAGGGTGGCCAGTGTGATCGCCTCGTCGATCGCGTTCAGCTCGCGCACCGCCGATGCGTCCACGCGCAGCACGCCGGCCGCCTCCGCATAGAGGTTGGCCCGCCCGGTGAAGGGCGCCGCGACGCTGATGTGCCGCCCCGCAGCATCAGGTGCCAGCGCGATGGCGATCCGCTTGGCCGCCTCGTCCTCGAGCACGTCGCCCGGCTCGGGCCGCGCGACCGTCACCCGCTCGATGCCGGCATCGGCCAACGCTGCCATGTCACCGGCCGAGAGCCGGCGCCCCTTCTTCAGCCGGCCCTTGGTCAAGCCGATCGTATGGGCGAGGATCGCGCCCTCGGCCTCGGCCAGCGGAACCGGGCCGAACTTCACGCCGCCTCGCCGACCTGCCGCGCGCCGGGGCGGCTCTCCGGCCGGCGCAGCCGCTCGGTCATCTCGGCCATGACCGCGATGGCGATCTCGGCCGGCGAGCGGGCGCCGATGTCGAGGCCGATCGGCGCGTCGATGCGGGCGATCTCGGCCTCGGACAGTCCCGCCTCCCCCAGCCGCGCGGCGCGCTTGGCGTGCGTCCGCGTCGAGCCGAGCGCGCCAATATAGAAGACGGGCGCCCGCAGCGCGGCGAGCAGCGCCGGATCGTCCAGCTTGGGGTCGTGCGTCAGCGCCACCACCGCGGTGCGGTGATCGAGCCCGTGCGCCGCCAGCGCCGCATCCGGCCAGTCGTGCACCAGCTGCTGGCCGGGGAAGCGGCCTTTGCTTGCAAAAGCCTCGCGCGGGTCGATCAGCGTCACGTCATAGCCCGTCAGCCGGGCAATCTCGGCCAGCGGCTGGGCGATGTGGACGGCGCCGATGATGGCCAGCCGCAGCGGCGGGTTCGAGACCCAGACGAACCGCGCGCCGTCTTCGGCAAAGCCCGAGCGATCGGAATCGAAGGCGCCGGGCAGGTCGGCATAGCCGAGCACCCGGCGCGACCAGTCGCCGGTATCGGTCTCGACGCCCAGCGCCGTGCGCTCGGCCCGCGCCTCGACGATCCGCAGCACCAGGTCCTCGCCAGGACCCTGCCCCAGCCCGATCGGCTCGACCATCACCCGGATGCGCCCGCCGCAGGCGAGGCCCACCGCGAAGGCATCGTCGTCGCTGACGCCGAACTCGAGGATGCGGCAGCGGCCGTCGCCCAGCGCCTCCAGAGCCTCGGCGACCACCGCCCCTTCGACACAGCCGCCCGAGACCGATCCCATGATATCGGCCTCGCCCGAGACGGCCAGCTGCGAGCCCACGGGGCGCGGCGCCGAGCCCCAGGTCTCGACCACCGTCGCCAGCACTGCGCCCTTCCCGGCCCGGTGCCATTCCAGCGCGATTTCGGGGATGCGGTCGTGTTCGGCGAGCATGTCGGCCTCCTCCGCCTGTTGACCCAGAGGTAATCGGCGCCGAGCCCAGTCTCAAGTCGCCTCGGGCCGCCTCACCCGGCTCAAGCGGCGCGCATCTGCTGCAGCAGGCGCGGCTTCTCGCCCTGCCCCTCGGCCTGCGCGATGGTCCGCGCCAGATCCTCCAGGCTCGCGATACTGTGCGCCGCGACAAAGGCGTCGACATGCGGCAGCAGCGCGCGCACGCCTTGCGCGCGCGCCTCGAACCCTTCCCAGCGCAGCAGCGGGTTCAGCCAGATCAGCCGGCGGCAGCTGAGGTGCAGCCGCTCGGCCTCGCGCGCCAGCCGCCCCGGATCGTCACGGTCGAGCCCGTCGGTGATCAGCAGCACCACTGCCCCCTGGCCCAGCACCCGGCGCGACCAGTCGCGGTTGAACGCCTCGAGGCAGGCGCCGATCCGGGTTCCGCCCTCCCAGTCGCGCGCCTCGTGCCCGGCGCGGCGCAGCGCCTCGTCGACGTCGCGCTCGGCAAAGTGCCGGGTGATGTTGGTCAGCCGCGTCGCGAAGGTGAAGACGTGCACCTTGGACCAGCCCGCGCCCTTGGCGTTCGCCGCCGCGTGGAGAAAGTGCA
Source organism: uncultured Alphaproteobacteria bacterium (assembly GCA_963822985.1). Lineage (GTDB taxonomy): Bacteria > Pseudomonadota > Alphaproteobacteria > Rhodobacterales > Rhodobacteraceae > Thermohalobaculum. The sequence goes on from CAWGJU010000017.1 coordinate 171,728, forward strand.
GCAGCATACGGCTATAGGCGGCCATCGACCCCGAGATGTCGCACAGCGCCACCAAGGCCGGCCAGCGCTCGCGCCGCTCGCGCCGCGCCAGCACGGGCACCCCGCCGCCGCGCAGCGAGGCGCGCATCGTCCGGCGCCAGTCGGCGAGCCGCCCACGCGGCGACGCCTGCGTCCGGCGCGACTCGAACGGACGGACGGGCAGCGCCAGCCGGGCGATGGCGCGCCGCGCCTCGGCCACCTCGGCGGCCGTCATCTGCTCGAAGTCCCGCCGGCGCAGCCGCTCCTGCTCCGAAAAGGTCAGCCTAGCGTCGATCTCGATCTCGTCCGGCTCGCGCTCGGCCACCTCCGGTGCCGGCCGCTCGGCGCCCGCGGTCAGCGCCTCGGCTGCGCGCTGCTCGCCCGGGCGCCGCTCGCGCTCCCGGGGGGGCACGCGCATCTCGGGCAACAGCATGCCCATCATCTTTTCCAGGATCTGCGGGTCGCGCCAGAACATGTGAAAGCACTGGTCGAAGACCGCGCGGTGCTCGGGGCGCGAAAGGAAGCAGGCGGCCAGCATGTGGTAGAAGTCCTCGCGCCGCTCGAAGCCGCCGGCCGCCACCGCCTCCACCGCCAGAACTGCGCGCCCCGTGCCGACGGGCACGCCCGCGGCACGCAGCGCCCGCGCGAAATGCAGGATGTTCTGGGCCAGCCGGCCCTCGGTGACGGGAATTGTCGGGTGCATCTGCGGGACGTCCGCTCCTTGCCCCTCCGCCGTGCAACGCCCGGCGATCGGTCGCTGATCCGACCTATGGCATCGGCGCGCACCGATCAAGCCGGCCGGCGGCCCGTCAAGGCGAACGCCCCTGAAGCGACCCGCGACGCGTCAGCCCAGGCGCGACCCGGCCGGAACCGGAAAGCCGCGGAGCAGTTCGGCGGCGTCGGCGGCGGCACGGCCGGGGCGCTGGAGGCGCGTCAGGCGCAGCGCCCCCCCGCCACAGCGGACGAGCAGGGCGTCGTCGAGCACGGCGCCGGGTGCCTCTTGCTCATGCAACGGGCCACGCTCAGGGCCAGGCTCAGGGCGGCACATCAGCACGCGGAGCCGCCCGCCCGCGATCTCGGTCCAGGCGCCGGGGCTGGGTGACAGGCCGCGAATGTGGCGGTCGAGCTCGGCGGCCGGCCGGGCCCAGTCGATCCGCGCCTCGGCCTTGTCGATCTTCGTGGCATAGGTCACGCCCTCGGCTGGCTGCGGCCGCCCCCTGACGCCGCCCGACCGCAGCGCCGCCAGCGTCTCGACCATCAGCTCCGCCCCCAGGGTCGCCAGCCTGTCGTGCAAACTGCCCGCCGTGTCCTCGGGCCCGATCGGCGTCCGCGCCTCGGCCAGCACGGGCCCCGTGTCGAGCCCCTGCTCCATCTGCATCACGGCAATACCCGTCTCGGCGTCGCACGCCATGATCGCGCGCTGGATCGGCGCGGCGCCCCGCCAGCGGGGCAGCAGCGAGGCGTGCAGGTTGAGGCAGCCGAGCCGAGGCGCGTCGAGCGCCGCCTGCGGCAGGATCTGGCCGTAAGCGACGACGACCGCCGCATCCAGGCCGAGCGCGGCGAAGCCCTCCAGCACGCCGGGCTCGCGAAACCGCGCCGGGGTCTCGACCGGGATCGCGGCGGCCTCGGCCGCAAGCTGCACGGGCGAGGGCCGGAGGGACTTGCCCCGTCCCGCAGGCCGCGGCGGCTGGGTGTAGACCCGGGCGACCTCATGCCCGGCCGCGATCAGCGCGCGCAGCGTCGGTACCGCGAAATCCGGCGTTCCCATGAAGGCGAGGCGCATCCGGGCTCCCCTTGCCAGCGCTCGGGCCAGCGCTCGGGCGGCGCTCAGGCCCGCGCCCGCTCGCGCTTCAGCTTCTTCATCCGCGAGGTGATCATCTGTCGACGCATCGGGCCCAGATAGTCGATGAACAGCTTGCCGTTCAGGTGGTCGATCTCGTGCTGCACGCAGACCGACCAGATGCCGCGCATCGTTGCCTCCCGCCCCTCGCCGTCCAGGTCGGTCCAGCGCACCGTGACGGCCTCGGGCCGGGTGACGGGCGCATAGATCTCCGGGATCGAGAGGCATCCCTCCTCATGCTCGTTGAGCTCGTCCGAGGCCCAGGCGATCTCCGGGTTGACCATGGCGATCGGCTGCGGCGTCGCCGTGTCGTCCTCGCGCCGTGCGCAGTCCATCACGATCAGCCGCGCATTGACCCCGACCTGCGGCGCCGCGAGCCCGATGCCCGGCGCATGATACATCGTGTCGAACATGTCGCGGGCAAGCTCGCGCACCCCGTCGTCGATCGTGCCGACCGGGTCGCAGGCCTTCTTCAGGCGCGGATCGGGATGGATGAGGATTGGGCGCAACATGGCCGCGGAACTATGCGAAGGCCGTTCCGAAATCAATGCCGGGCGACTTGCCCGGACTTATCGAGAGGCCGGGAGGACGCCGATGATCATCAGGTCGGTAGAGACATTGCGGCTGGCGGAGTTCCCGAATCTGCTCTGGGTCACGGTGGAGGACGCCGAGGGAAATCGGGGCACAGGCGAGAGCTATTACCTCGCCGGTGCGACGGACGCCTACATCCACGAGACGGCGGCGCCGCTGCTGATCGGCCAGGACGCGCGCGACCGCGAGGCGATCCGGCGGCGCCTGCAGCCCTATGTCGGCTACAACGGCGCCGGCGCCGAGGTGCGCGGTGCCTCGGCCGTCGACATGGCGCTGTGGGATCTCTGGGGGCGGCACCTTGGCCAACCGGTCTGGCGCCTGCTCGGCGGACGGTCGCGCGAACGGGTCAGGACCTACAACACCTGCGCCGGGTACCGCTATGTGCGCGGCGCGGTCGGCCAGGCGAGCGAGAACTGGGGCCTCGGCAGCGCCGAGGGACCGTATGAGGATCTGGAGGGCTTCCTCACCGATGCCGGCAAGCTGGCCGAAAGCCTGCTGTCGGAGGGTATCACGGGCATGAAGATCTGGCCCTTCGACCCCGCCGCCGAGGCCAGCCACGGCGCCGCGATCACGCCCGAGCAGATGGCCCGCGCCGTCGAGCCGTTCGCCAAGATCCGCGAGGCGGTCGGCGGCGCGATGCAGATCATGCTCGAGCTTCACCTCCTCTGGCAGCCGCATGTGGTGGCCGAGATCGCCCGCGCGCTCGAGCCCTTCGACCTCTACTGGATCGAGGACCCGATGCCGGCGACGGCGCCATCGAGCTGGGCCGATCTGCGCGCCCGGGTCCGCCCAAAGATCGCCGGGTCCGAGACCATGGCCGGGCGCGCCGCCTTCCGCGCGATGATGGAGGCCGGCGCGCTCGACGTCGTCATCATGGATCTCGGCTGGTGCGGCGGGCTGACCGAGGCCAAGGCGATCGCCTCGATGGCCGAGGCGTTCCACTTGCCAATCGCGCCACATGACTGCACCGGGCCGCTGGCCTGGGCCGCCTGCACCAACCTCTCGATCAACGCGCCCAACGCGCTGGTGCAGGAGAGCGTGCGCGCCTTCTATTCCGGCTGGTACGGCGAGCTCGCCCGCAACCTGCCGATTGTCGAGGACGGTCACATTCGCCTGCCCGACGGCACCGGCATGATCGCCGAGCTGAGGCCGGAGGTCTGGGACAGGCCCGACGCGACACGGCGGCAGACGGGCTGAGCCCGGCGGCTGCGACGGCTTGCCACGCGGACGGCCCAGCGTAAGGTGAGCCGACGCCGCCATTCCGTCGAGTCACCGCTCGGGAGTTCTGAAGATGCGAGGCACCACCATCCTTGTCCTCGCCACCGCGCTTGGCGCCCTGACGGCGCGCGCCGAGACGCTGACGATCCTGCACACGAACGATTTCCACAGCCGGATCGAGCCGATCAACAAATACGACAGCACCTGCTCGGCCGAGGACGATGCCGAGGGCAAGTGCTTCGGCGGCTCGGCCCGGCTCGCGACCGCCATCCGCGGCCAGCAGGCCGAGACGAACAACTGGATCCTGGTCGACGGCGGCGACCAGTTCCAGGGCTCGCTCTTCTACACCTACTACAAGGGCAAGGCCGCGGCCGAGATGATGAACAGGCTCGGCTACGACGCGATGACCGTGGGGAACCACGAATTCGACGACGGCCCCGAAGTGTTGCGCGGTTTTATGGACGCCGTCGACTTCCCGGTGCTGATGGCGAACGCCGAGGTCTCGGCCGAGCCGCAGCTGGAGGACGTCATCAGGCCTTCGATCGTCATCGAGCGCGGCGGCGAGAAAATCGGGCTGATCGGGCTGACGCCCGCGGACACGGCCGAGCTGGCCTCGCCCGGGCCCAACGTGACGTTCTCGGATCCGGTCGAGGCGGTGAAGCGCGAGGTCGGGACGCTCTCGGCCGATGGCGTGAAGCGGATCATCGTTCTCAGTCATTCGGGCTATCTGCAGGACCAGGCGCTCGCCGCCTCGGTCGACGGCATCGACGTCATCGTCGGCGGCCACAGCCACACCTTGTTGGCGAACGACATCGACGGGGCAGCCGGACCTTACCCGACATGGGTGCCCTCGCCCGACGGGACGCCGACCGCGATCGTCCAAGCCGGCGCCTATGGCCGCTATCTCGGACGGCTGGACGTCACCTTCGACGACGAGGGCATGCTCACCGACGCCAAGGGCGGCCCCGTCCTGATGGACGCCTCCGTCGCCGAGGATCCTGCGCTGAAGGCGCGGATCGTGGACCTGGCCCGGCCGCTGGAGGAGGTCCGCCGCAAGGTCGTCGCCGAGACCACCGCGCCGATCGACGGCTCGCGCGAGAGCTGCCGTGCCGCGGAGTGCGAGATGGGCAACCTCGTGGCCGACGCGCAGCTCGACCGCGTCAAGAATCAGGGCATCCAGATCTCGATCGTGAACGGCGGCGGGCTGCGCGCCTCGATCGACGCCGGTCCCGTCACCATGGGCGAGGTGCTGGGCGTCCTGCCGTTCCAGAACACCCTCTCGACCTTCCGGCTAAAGGGGTCGGACGTGCTAGCGGCGCTGGAGAACGGCGTGAGCCAGGTCGACGAAGGCGCCGGCCGCTTTCCGCAGGTGGCGGGCCTGCGCTACAGCTTCGACCCGTTGGCGCCGGCGGGCAGCCGCATCACCACCGTCGAGGTGGCGCAGGACGGTGGCTTCGCGCCGATCGACCCCGAAAAGCTCTACGGCGTCGTCGCCAACAACTATGTGCGCGGCGGCGGCGATGGTTATGTCGTCTTTGCCGAGAAGGCGCAGGACGCCTATGATTACGGGCCCGACCTCGCGGATGTCGTCGCCGAGTACCTGGCCGCGCATGGACCCTATGCGCCGCAGGTCGACGGTCGTATCACCGTCGAGTGAGCTCAGGGCGGACAGGTCGCGTCGTAACCGTAGAGCCAGTCGAGCTGCCCGACCGCCAGCTGCGGCGTGCTGCGCGTGAAGGCGCCCATCAGCCCGTGCACGACGCTGCGCGCGACCCCGGCCGGCTGGTGGAACAGCCGGCCATTGGCGCGGCTGCGCTGCAGCACGCGGGTGACGCGCGGCCAGCGCTCTTCCTCATAGGCCGAGAGCGCGGAGGGGACGTCTTCGCCGTTCCCGAGATGCCGGACCAGGGCCGCGCCGTCCTCGATGCCCATCGCCGCGCCCTGGGCGAGGAAGGGCAGCATCGGATGCGCCGCGTCGCCGATCAGCGCGACGCGCTCGCGCGTCCAGCGCACCTGCTCGGGGCGGTCGAAGAGGCCCCACAGGAAGCAGTCCTCGACGGCCTCCAGCACCGCCGCGACGGGGGCGGTCCAGCCGGCGAAGGCGGCGCGCAGCTCGTCCGGATCGCCGGGCGCGGACCAGCCCTCCTCGGCCCATTCCGCGCGCTCGAGGACCGCGACGAAATTGATCCGCTGGCCGCCGCGCACGCGATAGGTCACGACATGCCGGCCCGGCCCGACCCAGACGGTGACGTTGGGCGCGAGCGCGGCCTCGGGCAGCGCATCGGCCGGGACGAGGCCGCGCCAGGCGACCTGCCCGGAAAAGCGCGGCTGCTCGGCCGGGCTGACCACGGCGCGCAAGGCCGAGCGGATGCCGTCGGCGCCGATCACCACGTCGCCCTGGCGGACCGTGCCGCCACCGAAATGCAGGGCCGCGCCGTCGGGCCGCGAGGCGGCGCCCGTCGCGGTCTGGCCGAGCTGGAGGCCGACGCCCGCCTGCGACGCCGCCCCGGCGAGCACGTCGAGCAGGTCGGCGCGGTGGATGTGCAGATAGGGCGCGCCCCAGCGCGCCTCGGCATCGGCGCCGAGCGCCGCGCGATAGATGAGCTCGCCGGTCATCCCGTCGCGCATCTCGGCCGCTTCGGGCGCGGTCGCGCGGCCGCGGATGTCCGGCAGAAAGACCGAGGCGGTCGAGGACCTTGCAGGCGTTCGGGCTCAGCTGCAGGCCGGCGCCGACCTCGCCGAGCGCGGCTGCCTGCTCGGACATCTCGACCTGCCAGCCGGCGCGGGCGAGGCCGAGCGCCGCCGCCGTTCCGGCGATACCGGCGCCGGCGATAAGCGCCGTTGGCATGTTTCCTCCCTGCGCCACAACTCGCGGACGATACTATCCCGAGGCGCAGAGCATCGCCAACCCTCGTGGAGCCCGCCGCTGACGCAGGGCGGGCGCCGTTTGCGTCAGTTCTTTTTCGGCTGCTGCGTGGCCGGGGCCGCCGCGACGCTCTGATCCTTGCTCCCCGTGCCGAGCAGGCGGTCGACGAACGTGGCGTCGGGGTCGGCGGCGTTGCGCGCCCGCGCCTCGGCCCATTCGGCCTTGAGCTTTGCGCGCTGGGCCGAGTGCTGGCCGCCATCGCCGGCGAAGGCGGCCATGCCGCTCGCCGCTACCACCGCGACCACGGTCGCGGCTATAATCCTTCTGGAAAGCGTGCTCATTCAAATGATCCCGTATCGAGGTTGCAGACGTGCAAGTTCTGCCACTGCGACGTGCGCGGCGCTGTGGCGAACGCTACACTTCGATAACGCAATCTCTTACGCAGGCGCCGATGCCTGCCAACGGGCTGCGGCGCTGCGCGGACCGCTGCGGCGGGGCCTCAGTTGTCGAGGAAGCTCCGCAGCTTGCGGCTGCGGCTCGGATGCTTCAGCTTGCGCAGCGCCTTGGCCTCGATCTGGCGGATGCGCTCGCGCGTCACGCTGAACTGCTGGCCGACCTCCTCCAGCGTGTGGTCGGTGTTCATGCCGATGCCGAAGCGCATCCGCAGCACCCGCTCCTCGCGCGGCGTCAGCGAGGCGAGCACGCGCGTCGTCGTGTCCTTGAGGTTCGACTGGATGGCCGAATCGAGAGGCAGGACGGCGTTCTTGTCCTCGATGAAATCGCCGAGCTGGCTGTCCTCCTCGTCGCCGATCGGCGTCTCGAGGCTGATCGGCTCCTTGGCGATCTTCATCACCTTGCGGACTTTCTCCAGCGGCATCTGCAGCTTTTGCGCCAGCTCCTCCGGGGTCGGCTCGCGGCCGATCTCGTGCAGCATCTGCCTTCCGGTGCGCACCAGCTTGTTGATCGTCTCGATCATGTGGACAGGGATGCGGATCGTGCGCGCCTGGTCGGCGATCGACCGGGTGATCGCCTGCCGGATCCACCAGGTGGCATAGGTCGAGAACTTATAGCCGCGGCGGTACTCGAACTTGTCGACGGCCTTCATCAGGCCGATATTGCCTTCCTGAATGAGATCAAGGAATTGCAGGCCGCGGTTCGTGTACTTCTTGGCGATCGAGATCACCAGGCGCAGGTTCGCCTCGACCATCTCGGTCTTGGCGATGCGCGCCTCCTTTTCGCCCTTCTGGACGGTGTGGACGATGCGGCGGAACTCGGGAATGTCGACGCCGACGATGCGGCCGATCTCGCCGATTTCGGCGCGGACCGCCTCGATCTGGTCACGCTCGCGATCAACCAGCTGCGCCCAGCCCTTGCCCCTAAGGCGGCCGACGCGGTCGACCCAGCCCGGATCGAGCTCGGAGCCGCGATATTCCTCGATGAACTCACGGCGGTCGACGCGGTACTTGTCGGCCAGCTTCACGAGCTGGCTCTCGAGCGTCATCAGCCGCCGGTTGATGCCGTAGAGCTGGTCAACCAGCGTCTCGATGCGGTTGTTGTGGAGGTGCAGCTCGTTGACCTGCTCGACGATGGTGTTGCGCAGCCGCTGATAGTCGCGCTCCTGCGTCGCGGAAAAGCGGGCGTCGCTCAGCGCCGCGCCGAGGCGCGCCGACTGCATCGTCTGCAGCTCGAGATAGGCGCCGGCGATCTCCTCGAGCGTCTGCAGCACCTGCGGCTTGAGCGCCGCCTCCATCGCGGCGAGCGACAGGTTCGCCTGCTCGTCCTCGGCGTCGACATCCTCGGCGATGGCCTCGGCGCTGCCGGGCTCGGCCTGCTCTTCCTTGCGCGCCTCTGTCTCCGCCTCCTCGGGGTCGCGCGGCGGCATGGCCGACGCGGTGGAGGCGGCAGCAGCTGCGGCTTCGCCGGTCGGGGCCGCGCCGTCCCCTGCGCCGTCCCTTGCGGCCTCGGCGGGCGCGGCCGGCGCCACCTCGGCCAGCACGTCCGACTCGGTGGCGCGGCCGAAGGTGGTCTCGAGGTCGATGACGTCGCGCAGCAGGATCTGCTCCTCGAGCAGCTCGTCGCGCCAGATCGTGATCGCCTGGAAGGTCAGCGGGCTCTCGCAGAGGCCGCCGATCATGGTGGCGCGGCCCGCCTCGATGCGCTTGGCGATGGCGATCTCGCCCTCGCGCGAGAGCAGCTCGACCGTGCCCATCTCGCGCAGGTACATGCGGACGGGGTCGTCCGTGCGGTCGACCTCGGCCGTGCTCGAGGACACGACGACGACCTCGCGCCCGGCTTCCTTGGCCGGCGCCGCCGCCTCGCCCTCGCCGTCGCCCTCGTCGTCCGATTCGACGACGTTGACGCCCATCTCGGAGAGCAGGCTCATCACGTCTTCGATCTGCTCGGACGAATACTGGTCCGAGGGCAGAACGCGATTGAGCTCGTCATAGGTGATATAGCCGCGCGCCTTGGCCCGGGCGATCATCTTCTTGACGTCGGCCTGGCTCATGTCGAGCATCGGCGCGTGCGCTTCGCCGGCGTCCGTTTCCTCGGTCGTGGTCTCGTCCTTAGGAGCCATGCAATCAGCCTCGTGGGTCATTGGCGCGGTCGGCGGCGCGGACGGCGGCCGCGGCCGCTCCGGCCGGCACCGGCGTGGCCGCTGATATGGTCCGGCGCCCCCAGGCGATCAAGCGCAGGGGACGAATCTCGGCAAGGTGATTTGCCGATGGGCGAGAAATACCCGATTCGGGCCGCTCTTCACCCGTTCGGCACGGAATTCTCACGGTTTTTTTCGCCGGCGCCAAAGCTCGGAGTCGAGCATCCGCTGAAACACGCTCTCCTCCGCATTGTCCGAAGCCTCGGCGCTGCTCGCCACGGCCTCGCTGTCGGCGGTGATCCGCTCGATGTTCGCCTGGCGCAGACGCGCGGTCCACGCCTCGTCCTCGGCGTCCGCAAGGTCCCGGCGCGCCTCGGCCAGCTCCAGCGCATGGCCGAGCTGGCTCTGATGGCGATGGATCGCCTCCTGCAGCACGAGCGCGACGGCGTCCGGGTCGCGGCCCGGTCGCGCCATCGGATGCGCGCGCGCCTGCGGCACCTTCTCGAGCGCCGCCACGGGATCGGCGCCGAGGCGCGTCGCGACGGCGCCGGCGATGTCGCTCTCGCTGCGCCATGGTGCAGCGCGTCGAGCAGACGCATCGCGGATGCGCTGCATCTCCGGCACGGTGCACGTCATCGCCTCCAGCGGCGCTTCGACGCTGCGGATCGCCTGCGGGTTGCGCAGCGCGATCAGCAGGATGGCGCTCTCGCGGATGCGGGCCGCATCGCGCGCGGCGCCGGCGGGCGAGATCCGAGCCCAACGCTTCGGGAGTGGGACGGCTCGGGCGGCGTGAACCACCGCGTCCGCCCGACCGCTCCGGGGCACGCCTCGGTCCACCGCCGCGGAAGGGGCGCGGCGAGGGCGGCCGCAGCAGCGCCGCCCGGCGGGTGCGCAGCTCGGCCGCGTAATGGTTGCGCACGCCCGGATCGGCGATCCGGGCGAGCGCCTTCCTTCAGGCGCTTGTCGAGCGCGGCGCGCCGCTCGGGCGTGTCGAGCGCCGCCCGCGCCGTCTCGCGCCGCCAAAGCAGCTCCACGAGCGGCACGGCGGAGGCGAGCGCCGCCGCCATCGCCGGCGCGCCCGCCGGCCCGGATCAGGTCGTCGGGATCCTGCCCTTCTGGCATCAGGCAGAAGCCGAGCGAGCGCCCAGGCGCCAGCATCGGCAGCGCCATGTCGACCAGCCGCTCGGCGGCTTCGAGGCCGGCACGGTCGCCGTCGAGCGCGATGACCGGCTCGTCCGCCATGCGCCAGATCAGGCCGAGCTGCTCCTCGGTCACCGCCGTGCCGAGCGGCGCCACCGCGTGCTCGAACCCCGCCTGGACGAGCGCGATCACGTCCATATAGCCCTCGGCGACGATCAGGCTGCCGGCCTTGCCGGCCGCCTCGCGCGCGGGGCCGTGATTGTAGAGCGTGCGCCCCTTGTGGAAGAGCTCGGTCTCGGGCGAGTTCAGGTACTTTGCCCGCGCCTCGGCGACATCGCCCGCCCGCCGAAAGCGATGCAGCGGCCCGAGGGATCGCGGATCGGGAACATCAGCCGGTTGCGAAAGCGGTCGAAGGGCGCGCCGCCATCCTCGGGCACGATGACCAGCCCCGCGGCGACGGCGTCGTCGAGCAACCCCTTCTCGCGAAACGGCCCCGACAGGAAGTGCCGATCCGCCGGCGCGAAGCCGATCTCGAAGCGCTTGAGCGTCGCCTCGCTCAGGCCCCGGCTGCGAACATAGTCGCGCGCGCCCTGCCCCCCGGCCGAGCGGAAGGCGCGGCCATAAGCGCGGACCGCCTCCTCCATCACCTCGGCGAGCCGGGCGCGACGGTCGCGCCGTTCGCCCGCGTGCGGGTCCCTGACCGAGGCCGGCATCTCGAGCCCGGCCTCGCGGGCAAGGAACTCGACCGCCTCGACGAAATCGAGGTTCTCGGTCTCGCGCACGAAGCCGATCAGGTCGCCCTTCGCCTGGCAGCCGAAGCAGTAGTAAAAGCCCTTGCGATCGTCGACGTGGAACGACGCCGTCTTCTCCTGATGGAAGGGGCACGGCGCCCACCAATCGCCTCGCGCGGGGTTCGACCGGCGCCGGTCCCAGGTGACCTTGCGTCCGGCGACGTCGCTGAGCGTCAGCCGGCTGCGCAGCTCGTCGAGGAAGCCCGGGGGGAGTGACATGACGTCTTATGCGCCACCGGGCGCGCGGCGAAAACACCGAAGCATGCGCCGCAGCCGCTTATCACCGCTGGCTTTCGGCTGTCCACACGCCGCGGTGGATAAGCGCGCGGGACAGCGTCAACTCTCGCCGCCGCCGAGACGCAGCTCGGCGCGCAGCACCCGCTCGGCCTGCGCCCAGTCATGCACCTGGCAGGTGGCGTCGGCGCATTCGGGGAACAGCCGGCGGACCGATTCGGCGGCGGCGAAGTGCAGGCGGACCACGTCCGGGGCGTGCCTGGCGACGCTCTCGATCTGGCGCACCGAATTCGTCGACGAAGGCTGCCGGCGCAGTCGGCGGCCCCGCCAGCCAGGCCATCGCCCTGCCTTTGCCGCCCGCGTTGACGACGACCGGCCAGGGGATGCCGAGACCGGCGAGGTTCTGCCGCCGCGACTCGCCGGCGAAGGCGGGCACGTTCGTCAGGATGACGATCTGCGCATCCGCCGACAGACTCTCAGCGCCTCCGCGCCGCCGGGGACCGCCTCCTGCCGGACGCATTCCTCCTCGAAGAAGCGATTGATGAGGCCGATGCACGCCTCGAACGGCAGGGGCGCGTCCGAGCCGGTCGGGAACATCGACCCTTCCAGCTCGTAGCGGTCGAGCCGCATCTCGTAGCCCAGCGTGACGAGGTAGCGTTGCAGGTGCTCGACGAAGACCGCGAGGCAATCGTCGACGTCGACGGCGATCAAGGGCCTGCCGCGAAGGATCTCGAGCGCCTCGAGCTGCTCGAGCGTGCGCGGCGCGATGCCTTGGGCTTTTCCGGCGCTCACGACGCCGCTCACGTCCAATGCGGCAGCGCGCCGCCCGGCAGCGCGTCGCGTGCGCGCAGAGGACCGTCGGCCGCGACGCCCGCCTCGGCCGCGAACGCCAGAAGCGCCGCTTCGTCGGCCAGCAGGAAGTCGAGCACGAAGCCGAGAAATTCGGGATCGGCCGCCCGGGCGCGCAGGTCGCCAGGGGCAGCGCCGGCCGCTGCCAGGAAACCCGCGGCCAGCTCCGGCTGTGCCGCAATCCAGCCGAGCGCCTGCAGACCGACCAGCTCGGCGGCCTCGCGCGACAGTGGCCGAGCGCCCGCACTGCTTTGCAACGGCGTCACTCCCTCGATGAATTCGTGCCCGGCCGATGCCCGAGCGGACGGTTTCCGATCGTCGGAAAGATTCGATTAACGCATCTGGCCGACAATACCCTCGTGATCAAGGCACCCGCCCCGGCGCCGAGATCTGCCTGCGCGCCGCAGGCCGGTGGTCTCTGGCGCGCCCAAGCTCGGGGCATCGGGTGGTCCATATGGCTCAGTCATCGCTCGACCGCAGAGGGCAGCCGCGACCCCCGCGCTTTACCGATCCTTCAGCAGGGTTGCGCGATACCGCCGGCTCGGCGCGGTGCCCGGCCCTGACCTGTCCGCCCGCCATCTCGCAGCCCTGCCCGCATGGGCCGGCGGAAGGTTCCGAAACGCGCCCGGGAGGTGCCTAGTGTCGGCACGCGTGCTCATCGTCGAAGACACCGAAACGATCCGGCTCGTGATCCGGACCCGGCTCGCGAACGCGTATTACCATGTGATCGAAGCCGCCAGCGGCGAGGAAGCGATCCGGCTCGCCGCGACCGAGAGCCCGGATCTGGTGCTCCTCGACGTCATGCTGCCGGGCATCGACGGCTTCGAGGTCTGCCGCCGCCTGAAGGACTCGCCGGCGACCGCGCATATCCCGGTGGTGATCGTGACCGCGCTCGACAACCGGGCGGACCGCGTCAAGGGCCTAGAGATGGGCGCCGACGATTTCTCTCCAAGCCGTTCGACGAGCTTGCCCTGCTCAGCCGCGTCGCCTCGCTGACGCGCATGAAGATGATGGTCGACGAGCTCATGCTGCGCGGCGAGACCTCGGCGCGGGCGAACTTCGAGCGCGAGACCGAAATCGTCCGCGCAAGGCTGTTCCCGCACAGCGAGGCGCTGATCGTCAGCGCGTCGGCCGCGTCGACGGAACGCATGCGCGCCGCGCTGGTCGACGAGATCGGCTGTCACATTCAGACGGCTTGCTCGGCCGAGGAGGCGATCGCGCTCGTCGACCGCAACGTCTTCGACGCCGTTCTGATCGATCACGATTTGGGCAACGCCGACCCGCTGCGCCTCGGCTCGCGCGTTCGCACGCGGCCCGAGACCCGGCAGACCGCGACGCTGCTGGTGGTTCGCGGCAACGATTCGGCGCTGGCGGCCAAGGCGCTCGAGATCGGCTTCAACGACTATATCTCGGCACCCGTCGACCTCGTCGAGCTGGTCGCCCGGATGCGGCTGCAACTCCGCCGCAAGCACTATGCCGACCAGCTGCGCGAGAACATGCGCAACAGCGTCGTCGAGGCGCAGACCGATCCGCTGACCGGTCTCTACAACCGGCGTTACGCTGACATGCATCTCGAGGCGATGATCGAGCGCTGCCAGCGGCGTCGCTCGCAGCTGACGGTGATGATGCTCGATCTCGACCGCTTCAAGCGGATCAACGACGAGCACGGCCATGCCGCGGGCGACATGGTGCTGAGCGAGTTCACCCGCCGGTTGCAGCTGAACGTGCGTAGCATCGACCTGGTCGCGCGCGTCGGCGGCGAGGAGTTCATGGTGGTCCTGCCGGACACCGATCCCGAGCATGGCCGCCGAGATCGCCGAACGCGTCCGCTCGGCCACCGCCGAGCCGCCCTTCCTGATCTCGGAGACGGGCGAGACGCGGGGCATCACCGTGTCGATCGGCTTTGCCGGCCTGCAGCCGAGCGAGAGCGTGTTCGAGCTGCTCAAGCGCGCCGACCGCGCGCTCTACGCCTCGAAGAATGGCGGGCGCAACCGCATCACGCTGGCGGACGCCGCCTGACCATCGCCTCGACCGGGGTCGCCCGTCGCTTCAGCTGCCTCCGGCCGGACCGCTTTCGACGCATCCAGCCCCCGGCCCGCCGCTTTGCCGGGCCCCGCCGCCGCTCCGGCAACATTTCCATTCGGCGGTCCTCCTGCATTTTCACGCCTAATCCGGCTTAACCAGAGTCGTTGATGGCCGATTAAAGTCTGATTCCTAAAGTCCTCCGATATCGAAGGCTAACAGCGAGCAATAGGGCAGTCGAAAGCCGGCTGCGCGGCTCGCCCGGTAAGCGGCCGATACAGTAGGAAGGAGTCGAGATGTCCAAGCTTTTGACCTGCCTGCGCAATGAAGACGGCGCGACGGCCATCGAGTACGGCCTGATCGTCGGCATCATGGCGATCATCATCATTGCGGCCTTCGCGGTCTTTGGACCCGCCGTTCAGGCCACGTTCACGACATCGCCGGCGGCGATGTAATCCCAAGATCTCGTTCTCGCCCGGCTCTGACCAGAGCCGGGCGAGACGGAACCACGGCTGGAGGTCGAGCGATGCCGAAGCTGCTCTGCTCAGACCTCCGGAACGATGCGGGTGCAACGGCCATCGAATACGCCCTCATCGCCAGCATCATCTCCTGTGGTGATCATCACGGCATGGGCGCTGCTCGGGGATCCGATGCTGCGCAAGTTTCCAGCTGGTCGCAAGCCAGCTCTGACGTGCGAGAAGGAGGAGACCATGGCGAGCGTCGCGAGTCTGACTGCCTGCGTGCTTTTCCTTTCGGCGATGCTGCACGTCATCGTCACCGATCTGCGGCATCGGCGCATCAGGAACTGGCTGGTCGCCGGCTCGCCGCGGTCTATCTGCCGCTGGCGCTCGGCTGCCGGCACTGCCCGGCGCCGAGATCGTCCTGCGGCGTCGGTCGCCGCGCTGCTGGTCTTTGCGGCTGGCTTCGGCGCCTTCGCCGCCGGCTGGGTCGGCGGCGGCGACGTCAAGCTCGCCGCCGTCGTGCGTGCTCTGGCTCGGCGCCGAGCAGGCGCTGCCGTTCCTGATCTACGCGTCCCTTTTCGGCGGCGCGCTGGCGCTCGCGGTGCTGGCGGCCAGGCGCTGCTGCCAAGCGACGCGGCCGGAGCTGCGCCCGGAGATGCGCAAGCGTCCGGGCCGCGCCGCCTGGCGCTGCCCTACGGCCCGGCGCTGGCGATGGCCGGCATGGTCCTCCTGAGCCAGTCGCCAATGGCCAGCGCGCTGTAATCTCGGGCGCCTGTCGCCCGTGTGAGTTGATTGTGGAGTGTCGAGCATGATGGTTTTGCGGCTCGCGATTTTCCTTCTGGCCGCCGGCGCTGCCGGCGCGGCCGCCTGGCTCAGCATGCAGTCCGTGCCGGAGGCGCCGCAGGTCGTCGTGGCGACCGAGAAGATGCCGACGAGCGACGTGCTGGTCGCTTCGAGCACATCACCAGCGGCGCGGTCCTCTCGCCCGAGAACGTGCGCTGGGAAGCCTGGCCGCAGCCGAACCTGAACGAGACATTCATCACCCGGGACGGCCGGCCGGAGGCCGTTGCCGAGCTGAGCGGCACCTTCGTCAACACGCCCTTCGTCGCCGGCGAGCCGATCCGCGAAGCGCGGCTGGCGGCCACGAACGTGAACCTGCTGTCCAACAAGCTGGCGCCCGGCAAGCGCGCCGTCGCGGTCAAGGTGACGGCCGAGAGCACGGCGGGCGGCTTCATCCTGCCGGGCGACCGGGTGGACGTGATCCGCACCTCGACGCGCAGCAGCGGCGACGGGAAGTCGCGCAGCGAGAGCCAGATCATCATCACGAACGCCCGCGTCCTCGCCGTCGACCAGACGGCCGCGCAGACGGCCGGAGGGCACCGTCGCTCGGCAAGACGGCGACGCTCGAGCTCGCGCCGGAGCGATGCCGAGGAGATCATCGCCGCCGAGGCGTCCGGCATGCTGTCCCTGGCGCTTCGCGCCGTGGCCGATCACTACCAGAGCGAAACGGCGCTGCTCGATCGGACCCGGACGGTCCGCATCCACCGCGCCACCCAGACCTCGACCGTGACCGTCAAATAGGCCGCCGCAGGCCGAACGACGGATCGAGGAGCCCCGAACATCGGAGAGAACCGCCCGTGTCCGCTGTCATCGAGCAATTCGACGATCTGAGCAGCCAGTCGCTGCCGCAGGCGATCGAGCCGGACGAGCTTTCCGAGCTCGCCCGGGCGTCGATACCGCACGTCACGATCCACGCCTTCTGCGAGATCGGACGACTTCGAGAACGTCTGGCTCGGCGCCTCGGCCGACCGCCGGCTCGCCACCACGACGCGCGAGAGCCACGCGGGCGGATTCTCGGCGGCGCTGCAGACCTATGGCCGGCGCAAGACGCCCGACCTGATCATCGTCGAGTTGCTGGCGACGGGCGACGAAGCTCGTCCTGGCCGCCGATTCGCTCGCCGAGCTCTGCGATCCCGAGACGCGGGTCATCATCATCGGCCACGAAAACGACATCCTGCTCTACCGCAAGCTCGTGAACATGGGCGTGTCGAACTACCTCGTCGCGCCGGCAAGCATCGCCAGCGTCATCTCGGCGATCTCGGACATCTATGCCGAGCCCGGCAAGGAGAAGATCGGCCGCGTCTATGCGGTGATCGGCGCCAAGGGCGGCGTCGGCGCCTCGACCGTCGCCCAGGGGCTGGCGCTCGAGCTGGCCGAGCGGCGCGATTCGGACGTGCTGCTGGTCGATCTCGACCTCTGCTTCGGCACGTCGTGCATCGATCTGGGCGTCGAGCCGAACCGCGGCCTCGCCGAGCTTGATCGGCCAGGCCGACCGCATCGACGTGACGATGCTCGACCGGGTGCTGCTCCGGCGCGGGCTGCATCTCAACCTGCTGGGCGGCGCCGCCCGGCTCGACGCCGGGCGCGAGCTCGACGAGTTCGTCGTCGAGCGGATCCTCGAGGTCGCCCAGACGCATCTGCGCCACATCGTCCTCGACATCCCGCATGTCTGGTGCCGGCTGGGTCGAGCGCGCGCTCTCGGCCGCCGACGAGGTGGTGGTGGTCGCGACACCCGAGCTCGGCGCCTGCGCAACGCGATGGCGCTGGTCGAGCGGGCGACGGGCCTGAGGCCGAACGATCCGGCGCCGAAGCTGGTGCTCAACCAGGTCGGCGTGCCGCGCCGGCAGGAGATCACGGCCAAGGACGTCGCCGCCATCCTGAAGGTGCAGCCGGCGCTGTCCGTGCCGTTCGATTCCAAGTGCTTCAGCCTCGCCGCCGCGCGCGGCAAGGCGGTCGGCCGAGGTCGCGCGGCGCGGCCCGGTCGCGCGCTCGTACGCCAAACTGGCCGAGCTGATCAGCCCGGCGGTCGAGACCGTCGCCCGCGGACGCGCCAGCCGCTGGACGATGCTGCGCAGGAAGGGGCGCTGAGATGGCCACGGCTTGCGATCCGGCCCGGCGCCCGCCGCCAGCGCCGTCAACGCCGCCCGCTCGTGCGATCTGCTCCGTTCGACCGCCGGCGTTTCGGCCGTCGAGTTCGCGATCATGTCGCCCGTTCTGGTGCTCTGCTGCTTCGGCATGGCCGATACCGGCATGGCGGTCTACGAGCGGATGATGATCAACCAGGTGCTGCGCGCCGGGGCGCAGCCCGCCTTCCAGGGCTTGAACGACAGCGTCGTTCTGAATCGTCCTGCAGGAAACCGCGACCGAGAACTTCACCGTGGCCGATGGCGAGGCGACCGGCGACGAGCTGGCGCGTCGATGTCAGCAGCCACTGCGCCTGCCCCGGCGACGCGACGGTCGGCGTCGCGCTGCGGCACGACCTGCGGGTCCGGATCGGTGGCGCTGCGCCTCTATCGGCTGACCGCCAGCAAGGCCTATCAGGGCGTCATTCTCCCCGAGTTCACGCTGTCGGGCTCGCTCGAGGTGATGCAGCAATGAGCGGGTAGCCGCGCCAGAGCATCCGCGGCTGCACGCGCGGCGCGGCCGCCGTCGAGTTCGCGATCATCAGCACGGTGCTGATCGGCCTCCTGGTCGCCACCATCGACTTCGGCCGGACCCTCTACGTCAAGAACCAGATCTCCTCGCTGGCCGACCAGGCGGTCCGCAAGGTGCTGCTCGATCCGTCGATCTCGGGCGCGACGCTCGAATCCGAGCTGCGCGACGGCTTCTACGCCGGCAACGCGGACGACCTCACCTTCGACGTCACCAGCGAGACGGTGGACGGGATTAGCTATCGCATCGTCACGGTCGGCTACCCGATGACGCTCTTCATCCCGGGGCTGAGCTCCAACGCCGTCTCGCTCAGCGTCACGCGGCGCGTCCCCGCCGGATGAGGGCGCCGCCGGATAAGACCCCGCCGGATAAGACCCCCCGGATAAGACCCCGCGACGTCCGCCGCCCGGTCATCACCTTTCGCTAAGACTCCACGTCTACGCTTCTTCGGCCGACCGAGGTATCAAGCGTCAACCGCATCAGTGAAGCGAGTCGCGCCCGTTATGCTGTCACGACCGCGAGTTCTCTCGACCGCCCTGCGCTGCACCCTCGCGGCGCTGCGTCATGCTTGTCCTGGCGCCTGCGCGAGGCGTCGGCGCAGATCGCCGTCTCGGGCATCTCCTCGCATGGCCGCTCCGGCGGCCTCTCGATCGACATCCCGATCAACAAGAGCGACGTCCTGCGCTCGGAGGCGCCGTTCTACGAGGTCGCCGTCGGCAATCCCGAGATCGCCGACGTCCAGGTACTGGGCGACCGCGCGCTCTATATCTTCGGGCGCAAGTTCGGCGCCACCTCGGTGACGCTGAGCGACGAGGGCGGCGGCATCATCGCCGTCGTCGACGTCAACGTCACCCACGACATCGGCCAGCTGAAGCAGATGCTGCACGCGCTGCTGCCGAACGAGCGGATCGCCGTGCGCGCCGCCAATGACGGCATCGTGCTGTCGGGCGAGGTCTCGAGCGCCTCCGCCGCGTCCAGCGCGATGACGATCGCCGAGCGCTTCGCGCCCGATGCCGTCTCGAACCTGCTGCAGCGTCGGCGGCAGCCAGCAGGTGATGCTGGCCGTGCGCTTCGTCGAGATGCGCCGCGACACGCTCAAGCGGCTCGGCGTCAACATCTCCGGCACCGCCGGCGGCGGCGCCGTCTGACGCTGTTCGGCAGCGTCGCCGCGGTCGTCGCCTCGCCGCCCTCGCTCGCCCAGTTCGGCTTCAACGTGCTGACGGGCAGCCGTCGACTTCACCGCCTTCCTCGACCTTCTCGAGCAGAAGGGCGTCGCGCGCACGCTGGCCGAGCCGACGCTCGTCGCGCTCTCGGGCGACACCGCCGACTTCCTGGCCGGCGGCGAGTTTCCCGTCCCCGTCGGCGCCGACAACGGCGAGGTCCAGATCGAGTTCAAGAACTATCGGCGTCGGCCTCACCTTCACGCCGACCGTGCTCAACGGCGACCTGATGAACATCCAGCTCTTCATGGAGGTCAGCGAGCCGGACGAGGCGAGCGACTTCGAGCTCTCGGCATCCGCATCCCGGGTCTGGTCGTGCGCCGCGCGACGACGACCGTCGAGCTGCGCAGCGGCCAGAGCTTCGCCATCGCCGGCCTGCTGAGCGAGCGCTTCGTCGACAACGTCAAGCAGCTGCCCTTCTTCGGCGACCTGCCCGTCATCGGCGCGCTGACGCGCAGCACCGAATACGCCACCGGCCAGACCGAGCTCGTGATGATCGTCACGCCCTGGCTCGTCCGCCCGGTCGACGGCTCGCGCCTGCGCACGCCCGGTTTCGTGCCGCCGAGCGAGCGGGACCTGTTCCTGTCGGGCAAGATCGACGGGCAGTCCGACATCGACCCGCAGCTTCACCGAAACTCCGGCTTCTCCGGCCCGCACGGATATTCGTCATGGTAAGAACCCTGCCGCTGCTCGCGCTCGCCGCCATCGTCGCCCTCGCCGGCTGCGAGCGCTACAAGGAGCCGATCGCCTACGCCCCGCACGGCGCCGCCGTCCGCAACAACATGGCGGCGCATGATCATCGACCCGACGCCCTCGACGGCCGATCCCGGGGCCGATGGACGCCGAGCGGGCGCTGCTGGCATTCGAGACGCTATCGCGCCAACGAAGGCAGCTCGGCAACGTCTCGACGTCGCCGTCCGTCGTCGTCGCGCCGACGAAATAGCCGCCGGGAGGCCGCGTCTGGCCGCGAGACCGCAGGCCCGACGCGCCTCGGCCCTTCGTCGGGCATGCGCCCGTCTGGCCAACCCAGCGACGATCGGGCATAACCCGGCCAATTCACGCGCCGGGAGAAGCCCGATCCAATGCACGACATCCGCCTCGTCCGCGACGACCCGCAGGGCTTCGACGCCATGCTGGCGCGCCGCGGGCTGTCGCCGATGTCGGCCGAGATCCTGGCGCATCGACGCCGAGCGGCGGGCGCGGGATCGCCGCGGCCGAGGCGGCGCTGGCCGAGCGCAACGCCGCCTCCAAGCAGGTCGGGCCAGGCCAAGGCCGCGGGCGACGAGGCCGAGTTCGAGCGGCTGCGCGCCGTGCTCGCCGAGAAGAAGGACGAGATCGCCCGGCTCGAGGACGAGGCGCAGCGAGCAGGACAAGCGGCTCGAGGGGCTGCTGCTCGACGATCCCGAACGCGCCGCTCGACGACGTGCCCGAAGGCGCCGACGAGACCGCGAATGTCGAGCTGAAGCGCTGGGGCACGCCGCGCGAGTTCGGCTTCCGCCCGCGCGAGCACTACGAGCTCGGCGAGGCGATGGGCTGCATGGACTTCGAGACCGCCGCCAAGCTCTCGGGCAGCCGCTTCGTCGTGCTGACCGGCGCGCTGGCCCGCCTGCAGCGGGCGCTCGGCCAGTTCATGCTCGACACCCATGTCGACGAGAACGGGCTGACCGAGGTCTGGACGCCCGTGCTGGTCAAGGACGAGGCGATGCTCGGCACCGGCCAGCTGCCGAAATTCGCCGACGACAGCTATCGCACGACGAACGGCTGGTGGCTGATCCCGACCGCCGAGGTGGCGCTGACCAACATCCCCGCCGGCGAGATCGTCGACGAGGGCACCCTGCCCCGCCGCTACACCGCCTGGACGCAGTGCTTCCGCTCCGAGGCCGGCAGCGCCGGCAAGGACACGCGCGGCATGCTGCGCCAGCACCAGTTCGAGAAGGTCGAGATGGTCTCGATCACCCGGCCCGAGGACTCGCGCTGGGCGAGCACGAGCGGATGACGCGCTGCGCCGAGGGCATCCTCGAGCGGCTGGAGCTGCCCTATCGCCGCGATCGTGCTCTCGACCGGCGACATGGGCTTCGGCGCGCGCAAGACGCATGACATCGAGGTCTGGCTGCCCGGCCAGGACGCCTATCGCGAGATCAGCTCGTGCTCGGTCTGCGGGGACTTCCAGGCGCGGCGAATGAACGCGCGGTTCCGGCGCGACGGCAGGCGGCCGGCCGGACTACGTCCACACGCTGAACGGCTCGGGCCTCGCGGTCGGGCGCACGCTGATCGCCGTGATGGAGAACGGCCAGCGCCAGGACGGCGCGCATCGACCTTGCCGGCCGGCGCTCGCGCCCTATCTGCGCGGCGCGCGGCCGGATCTCGCCCGCGGGCGGGTTGGAATAGGCGACCGCCCCGGCGCCGCCGCCGGAAACGGAACCATCGCGGCGCCGCTTCACGTTAGCGCCGCAGCAAGTCACGAAGGACGCATGATGACCGAGAACGCCCAGAGCCACCGCCCGAGCAACTGCCAGAGCCCCCGCCAGAACCACCGCCCGGGCCGCCAGGCTGGCCGGTCGCCCCTCGGCCGCGCCGCGCTGGCAGCACTCGCCCTTGGCGCGCTCGCCGGCTGCGAGAGCGACGCCGGACGAGGCGCCGGGCGCCGCGGCCGCACCGGCCGGCACGGCCGCGGCCGCCCCGGCAGGCGGCGCGCCCCAGGAGCGCATCTCGATGGCCGAGTGCGCGACGCCGGCGGAGGGACGGGTGTACTTCAGCGTCGGCAATTCCGTGCTCGCCGTGCCGGCGGACGATGTCCGCGAGGTCTATCCCGACCGGCATGCAGGCGCCGCATCAGCGAGGAGGCGGTGACGTCCGCGCATCGCGCTCGCGCGCCGCCGAGGGCGCCGGCTGCCCCGAAAAGCCGATGGAGGCGGTTCTGGTCGCTGGTCGGCGGCGCCACGGCCGACCCGCTGCTCGAGGGCACGATCGGCATCCTGCGCTCGCCGCCCGGCGCGATCACCGACGCAGTTCGCCAAGATCACCCGCGACCTGCAGCGCAATCCGACGCAGAACTGCCGGCCGCTGAATGGCGGGCTGCTTGACCTGCGTCGGCACCGAGACGGTCGGCCAGCGCGAGACGCCGGTCATGTACGTCATCACCACGGATACCAGTCGGAACCTCAACACCGGCGGCCCGCTCGCCGCGCGCTGCGTCCTGCAGGGTGCCCAGCAGCCGGCCGACGGCCAGGCGCCCGCGGGGATCCGCAGCTGCAACATCGTCGACGAGGCTGCCTGGCGGCCTGATCGTCGACGCGACGCTCAAGGCCGGGACCTACTCGACCGAGAGCCTCGCCCAGGCGCACCGCGCGGCGCTGGCGCGCGTCCAGTCGCTGCGCCTCTGAGGCGGCCGGTTCACTGGGCCGGCGGCCGCATCGGCGCTGGACCTCTCCGGCGGCCGCGCATAAGAACGGTGCCAGATGGGCGGGGCCCGCTGACCGAGGCCCGCCGACCGAGACCGGCTTACCGAGACCGGGCCGGAAGGGACTCGATGCGCATTCTCCTGACCAATGACGACGGCATCAACGCTCCCGGCCTGGCGGTCGCCGAGGCGATCGCCGCCGAGCTCGCCGGCCCCGAGGGCGAGGTCTGGGTCGTCGCCCCGGATGTCCGAGCGCTCGGGCGTCTCGCACTGCATCTCCTATGTCCAGCCGACCCGGCTGGCCGAGATCGGCGCCGCGCCGCTACATGCTCGACGGCTTCCCGGCCGACTGCGTGCTGGTCGGGCTGACCAAGCTGATGCGCGACCACCCGCCCGACCTGGTCATCTCGGGCGTCAACCGCGGCCACAACGTCGCCGAGGACGTCGTCTATTCGGGCACCGTCGGCGGCGCCATGGAGGGCGGGCTGAACCGCGTCCCCTCCGTGGCGCTCAGCCAGTTCTTCCGCAAGCCGCCGCACGGGCCCGAGGACATGTGGGCCTCGGCCCGCGCCATGGGCGGCCGAGGTGATGCGCGCCGTGCTGCGCATGCCCTTCGACGGCACCGTCTTCTACAACGTCAACTTTCCGGGCTGCGCGGCCGACGGGCGTCAAGGGCGTCACCGTCTGCCCGCAGGGCATGCGCGAGGAGGCGACCTTCGAGGTCGTCGACTACACGGCGCCGAACGGTCGGGAATTCCAGTTCCTGCGCCACATGATCGCCAACCACTCGTCGCCGCGCGGCTCGGATGCGCGGCTGCTGATCGACGACTGGGTGACGATCACGCCGCTGCGCCCGCAGCTGACCGCCGACGACCTGCTGGAGGGGCGCGCGCCGCGCTCGGCGCCGACGCGGGCACGGGCAGCGCCGCCGAGCCAGCGCGCGTCGGACTGAGGCGCCGATGCCGACGGCGCGCGACGAAGACATCATGCAGCTCATGCTCTCGCTGCGCCGCCACGGCGTGACGGATGCGCGCGTGCTCTCGGCCTTCGAGCAGACGCCGCGCGAGCTTTTCGTCGAGCCGACCTTCGAGCGACCGCGCCTATGCCGACAGCGCGCTGCCGATCAGCTGCGGCCAGACGATCTCGCAGCCCTCGGTCGTCGGCATCATGACCCAGGCGCTGGACGTGACGCCGCGCTGCAAGGTGCTGGAGGTCGGCGCCGGCTCGGGCTACCAGGCGGCGATCCTGGCGCGGCTGGCGCGCCGGGTCTATGCCATCGAGCGCTATCGCGAGCTGGCGCTGGCGGCGCGCGCGCGCATCGAGAAGCTGGGGCTCGCCAATGTCACGATCCGCACGGGCGACGGCACCCGCGGCTGGCCCGAGCAGGCGCCCTTCGACCGGATCATCGTCTCGGCCGCCGCCGAGGACGCGCCCGCACTGCTGTTGGAACAGCTGCGCACCGGTGGCATCATGGTGCTGCCGGTCGGCCAGTCGGACGAGGTCCAGCAGCTGATCCGTGTCGAGAAGACCGACGAGGGCCCGAGCATATCGCGAGCTGATGGCGGTGCGCTTCGTGCCGCTGCTGGCCGGGATGCCGGACGAGGCCGGCCAGGGCGGCGGGCGCTAGGGCAGGAGAGAGCAGTCATGACGCTTTGCTTCAAAGCGTGCTTGCGGCGCGCCGGTCCCATGCTGCTGCTGGTCGCCGCGGCCGCGTGCAGCCAGCGCAGCGGGCCGCCGGCCGAGGTCGATATCCGCGGCACCAACCCGCACGCGGCGCGCCCCGCCGCCGTGGCCACGGCGCCCGGCGGGCCGTCGGCGCCGGCGGCATCAGGGCGGCATCGTCAGCTACGAGAGCTATCAGACGGTCGTCGCCAGCGAGGGCGAAACGGTCGCCCAGCTGGCCGAGCGGGTCGACCTCTCGGCCTCCGAGCTCGCCGCCTATAACGGGCTGACGCCCTCGCACCAGATGCAGGACGGCGACGAGCTGGTGCTGCCGCCCCGTCCGGGCGGCTATGGCACGGCGGTCGCCGCCGCGCCGGCCGCGCCCTATGGCGGGATCGAGCAGGCCCGCTGCCGGCGGGCACCGGGCCGGGGATCGCTGCGCCCGCGCCTGCCAGGCCCGCCGGCCAGCCCGTCACCGCCCAGCCCGCGGCCACGCCGCCGCTGCCACCAGCCCGCCGCGGCCTCCGGTGGCTGGAGCCCGGCGCTGGCCGAGGCAGCCATCGACCGCTCGACCGGCCTCAACCCCGACGGCAGCGCTCGGCGCGCCGCCGAGCTCGGCCGAGCCGGTGCCGCCCGAGCCCGAGCCGCGCCGCGAGCTCGCCTCGCCCGAGCTGGGCCAGTACCAGACCGGCGCCGGCGGCACCGACGCCATGGTCCGCCGCCCATCCGCCCCGAGGCCTCGCCGGCGCCGGCCCCGGCCCCGGCCGACGCGGGAACGCAGGTCGCCTCCGTCGCTCCGCCCAATGTCAGCATGCAAAAGCCGGTCGACGGTCCCGTCGCCATCGCCTTCAACAAGGGCGCAGGCCCGGCGCGCAACGACGGCGTCGACTTTGCCGCGCCCGCCGGCGCCCCCGTGGTCGCCGCCGCCGATGGCGAGGTCGCGCTCGTCTCGCAGTCGCTCGGCGGGCTCGGCACCATCGTCCTGGTTCGCCACCCGAACGAGATCCTGACCGTCTACGGCCGGATCGACAGCGTCACCGTCGCCAAGGGCGACAAGGTGCAGCGCGGCCAGCAGATCGGCGTCGTCGCCGGCACCGCCTCGGGCGAGCCGCGCATGCATTTCGAGGTGCGCCGCGGCGCCGAAAGCCTCGACCCGATGCTGTTCCTGTAGCCGCCTCTCGGCCCGTCATCTCCTCGCAAGCGAGGATCTCGTTGACCTCAGAAGTTGCCCGCAGTCGCGGGCATGACGGGGCCCGCGCGCTCGCCCGCGCCGAGACGTCGCACGGCTTTTGGTCATCACTTCATCGGAGCGCGGTCGGTGCCGCGAGCGTCACAAAGCGAACGCACCGCCGCCGGCAGGCCTATACCGAACGTCAACCAAGCCGGCGTATCACCCCCGCGCAGGGCGGCCGGGTGAGAGACGGCCCTCCCGGTTTGCAAATCGCCGGGCGCCGGATGGCTGGCAACCATCGGAGGCGCCACCAAGGCCCCGCAAGGGGCAGTCGCGGCCGGCCGGCCGTGCTCTTGGCTTCCCTGTCCCTGCGCGACGCGCGGGCCGGGGACGAAGGACCGAGGGGCGTGCGCGAATGCGCTCGAGGCTCCCTCCCCGCAAGAGACCTTGCACCAGACGGACGCCGCCCAGGACCTGGCGAGCCGCTCTTTGGCGCACGCCGGACGCGCCTCAAATCAGTCGATCCACAAGCCGCGCGCGCGGTGCCAGTCCTCGATCGACTGCTCGCAATAGCGGTCGTAGAGCTTGTCGCCCGGCCCCGCCGCCACCGGCACCCAGTCGGGCTTGAAGTCCAGCATCATGTGCACGCGCTCGGGCGGCACCGGCAGCTCGGTGTCGATGGCGGAGGCGAAGGGGTGCACCAGCTCGGGCCAGTCCTCGTCATGGACCCACAGCATCGTGCCGCAGCGCGTGCAGAAATGCCGCTTGGCCGGCCCGAGATAACTGCCGTCGCCCCCGTCGATCGGAGCGCGGAAGAAGCCAATCGCCTCGCGGCCTTCGACCTGCAAG
Organism: uncultured Alphaproteobacteria bacterium; assembly: GCA_963822985.1. Classification (GTDB taxonomy): domain Bacteria; phylum Pseudomonadota; class Alphaproteobacteria; order Rhodobacterales; family Rhodobacteraceae; genus Thermohalobaculum. Next base: position 198,145 of record CAWGJU010000017.1, read on the forward strand.
CTGCCGTGGTCGCCCATGATGTTGATGGAATAGCCCGAGCCGCCGGCCTTGCGGCAGATCGAGCAATAGCAGAGCTGGTAGGGATGCGGCGTGTGGCTCTGGACCGAGAAGCGGACGGCGCCGCAACGGCACGAGCCTTCCAGGGTGACGGGCATCTGAGCCTCCGGTTTCGCGGCCCGCGACCTCGCCCGGAGCGGCGGGCCGCGGGCCAATCTCCGGCCGCCCTGATCAGAGCGTCGGCGGGCCCGGCGCCGGGCCCGCCATCTTCACGGTGGGCTCACTGCCGCGCGGCGGCGGCCTTCGCCATCTCCTCCTGCAGCTTCTTGACGGCCTCGGGCGTGAGTTCCGGCCGGTCCATCTTCACCGTCAGCTTCTCCAGCTTGGCGGTCAGCGCGAAGGGCGGCGTGTAGTCCGCGTCGTTCACGCCCGTCAGCGTGTCCGAGCCGATGTCGAAGCTCTCGTCCCATTGCAGGATGACGGGCAGCGTCTTCTCCATCTTCTTGCTGTCGACCACCTTGCCGTCGACCTTGAGCGTGCCGGTGCCCGAGGCGCCGAGCCCGCTCATGTTGTTGTAGCGCAGCGTGCCGACGCCCAGCCCGTCATAGGCGAAATCGAACTCGACCGTATGCTTGCCGGGCGCCAGCGCCTCGCCCTCCCACTTGATCCGCTTCAGGTCGAGGAGGTTCCACAGGAAGACGGGCCTGGAATCGAGCAGATAGAACCCGTACCCGGCGAACCGCCCGCCCGAGGTCAGCATCATGCCCTCGGCGCCGCCCTCGGGCACCTCGATCTCGGCGGTGATCGTGTAGGAGGTGTTGAGCAGCAGCGGCGAGTCGCCCTGTGGCAGCCCGGTCATCGGCCGCGTGTAGACGAACTCCGACCGGCCGGCAGTGATGTTCGGCCGCGGCGCGATCACGCGCGCCGCCACCGAGGCGTCCAGCGGGAAGACGCCGTATTTCTGCGCTTCGCGGATGAAGCTGTCCTTCATCGCCCGCACCTTGTCGGGGTGCTTGTCGGCGACGTTGGCGCTCTGGCTGAAATCCGAGTTCAGGTCGTAGAGCTCGAGCACCTGGTTGTTCAGCGGGTCGGGATTGGCGGCGCCGAACGCCTCCCACGGCGCCCGGTTCACCTCGGTGCTGAGGAACCAGCCGTCCTGGTAGAGCGCCCACTGGCCCATCATCTCGAAATACTGCGTCTTGTGCCGCGACGGCTCGTCGGCGTTGGCCGCGTCGAAGGTGTAGGCAAAGCTCGTCCCCTCGATCGGCTTCTGCGTGATGCCGTCGACCGTCTCCGGCGCGCGGATGCCGGCGACCTCGAGGATCGTCGGCACGACGTCGATGACATGGACGAACTGCTGGCGCAGCCCGCCCGTGTCCTTGATGCGCGCCGGCCAGGACACCGCCATGTTCTGATTGATGCCGCCGAGCTGCGAGGCGTTCTGCTTGAACCAGGGGAACGGCGTGTCGAAGGCCCAGGACCAGCCGGCCGACATGTGGGGATAGGTCGCCTCGGTGCCCCAGACGTCATAAAACTTCATCTGCTCCTCGACGGGCATCATGTTGACGCCGTTGAAGAACGCCACCTCGTTCGGCGTGCCGAGCGGGCCGCCCTCGGCGCTCGTGCCGTTGTCGCCGTTGATGTAGATGATCAGCGTGTTGTCGAGCTCGCCCAGATCCTCGATCGCCTGGACGACGCGGCCGATCTCGTGGTCGTTATAGGCGGCGTAGGCGGCGAAGACATCAACCTGCCGGATGAAGAGCTTCTTCTCCGCATCCGTCAGCTGGTCCCACTCCTTCAGCACCTCCTTCGGCCAGGGCGTCAGCACGGCGTCCTGCGGGACGACGCCGAGGCGCTTCTGGTTGGCGAAGATCGTCTCGCGCAGCTTGTTCCAGCCCTCGTCGAACAGGTGCATCGCGCTGATCTTGTCGACCCACTCCTTGGTCGGGTGATGCGGCGCGTGCGTCGCGCCCGGCGCGTATTTGACGAGGAAAGGCTTTTTCGGATTGGTCTGGTGCATCCGCGTGATCCAGTCGATCGCGTCGTCCGCCATCGCCGTCACCAGGTTCCAGCTCTCCGGCGCCGCCCCGTCGAAGGGATAGATCTGCGTCGTGTTGCGGAAGAGGTTCGGCTGCCACTGGTTGGCGTCGCCGCCGACGAAGCCGTAGAAGTATTCGAACCCCATGCCGGTCGGCCACTGGTCGAACGGGCCCGACTGGCTCGCCTCGAAGGCCGGCGTATTGTGGTCCTTGCCGAACCACGAGGTGTTGTAGCCGTTGTCGAGCAGGATCCGGCCGATCGTCGCCTTGTCCTTCTGAATGATGCTGTCATAGCCGGGAAAGCCGGTCGACTGCTCGGCGATGACGCCAAAGCCCGCCGTATGGTGGTTGCGCCCGGTGATCAGCGCGGCGCGCGTCGGCGAGCAGAGCGCCGTCGAGAACACCCGGTTGTAGCGCAGCCCGTCATCGGCGATCCGGTCGAGCGTCGGCGTCGGGATGACGCCGCCGAAGGTGCTGGGCACGGCAAAGCCCGCATCGTCGGTGATGATCAGCAGCACGTTCGGCGCACCCTCGGGCGGCACCACGCGCGGCGGCCACCAGGGCGTCGACTGCAGCGCATCGTTCTCGATGACGCCGCCGAAATGCGGCACCGGTGGCGGCAGTTGGCGGCCGTCGAGCGTGACGGTCGCATCGGGCGCGCCGGGCGTGCCGTGGATCTGCTGGGCGGTCGCCGGCACAGCAAGCGCGCACGCAACGACGCCCGCAGCCATCACCGCGATGGCGGTGTTTCGCATGAAAGTCCCCCTTGGAATCAGGGTCGGCAAGGTGCCGACTGACGTCGTTGTCATATGACTCATTCGTCTGGTCCGCGCCACCGGTCGCGGTGCCGCGGGTGCAGTCGACCACCTATGGATGCGTGGCCAGGAGCGGTGCCAGCGAACGCCAGGCTCGCAAACCGCTGGAACTGCGCTATGGCTTTGGCGTGACTCCCTTCGGCGGACCAGGCGAACGATGACCCGAATTCAGACGAACACAGCACGACCGGCCGCCGCCGCGCCCTGTGCACCGCCATGCCGCCTGGCTCGCCGCTGGCGGCGTCGCGCTGCTCGGCGTGCTTTCGAGCGCGGGCTTTGCTGTCTTCGGAGCCAGCGGTCAGGCGGCGGCTGCAAGCGCCGCGTCGCCCGCGATCTATGTCGGCAGCGAGACCTGCGCCGGCTGCCACGCGGCCGAGTTCGAGGCGTGGTCCGGCTCGCAGCACCGAATGGCGATGGACCACGCGACCGAGGGAACGGTGCTCGGCGACTTCTCCGGCGCAACCTTCGACCATTTCGGCGTGCGGTCGCGCTTCTTCCGCGACGGCGACAGGTTCCTGGTCGAGACGGACGGGCCGGATGGCGGGCTCGCCACCTTCGAGGTGAAATACACCTTCGGGGTCGAGCCGCTGCAGCAATACCTGATCGAGTTCCCCGACGGACGCCTGCAGGCGCTGTCGATCGCCTGGGACAGCCGCCCCGAGGCCGCGGGCGGCCAGCGCTGGTTCCACCTCTACCCTGACGAGCCGATCCGCTCCGACGACGAGCTGCACTGGACCAAGCTGAACCAGAACTGGAACTACATGTGCGCCGAGTGCCACTCGACCGGCGTCGCCAAGAACTACGATGCCGCAACGGACAGCTTCACAGAGCACTTGGGCCGAGGTCAGCGTCGGCTGCGAGACCTGCCACGGCCAGGGCTCGCGCCACGTCGCCTGGGCCGAGGACCAGGCAAGCTGGTGGCCGTCCGGCGAGATCGACGATCCGATGAAGGGACTGCTGACGCTGCTCGACGAGCGGCGCGACATCGCCTGGACGCCCGACCCCGAGACCGGCAGCCCGCGCCGCAGCGCCGCGCCCGCGACGCTGCGCAAGGAGGTCGAGACCTGCGGCCTCTGCCATGCCCGGCGCGGCGGCACCGCCGAGGACTGGAAGCCCGGCCGCTGGCTGTCGCAGACGCATGTCGTCGCGCCGCTGGACCGGGGCCTCTACCACGCCGACGGCCAGATGCTTGACGAGGTCTACAATTACGGCTCCTTCAAGCAGAGCAAGATGTTCGCCGCCGGCGTCACCTGCAGCGACTGCCACGACCCGCACAGCGGCAAGACCGTGCTGCCGGGCAACGGCGTCTGCCTGCAATGCCACGAGGCCGAGAAGTTCGACAGCACCGCCCATCACCAGCACGCCGAGGGCTCGGCCGCTTCCGGCTGCCCCGCCTGCCACATGCCGGTGCGCACCTATATGGTCGTCGACCCGCGGCACGATCACAGCTTCCGCGTGCCCCGGCCCGACCAGAGCGTCGCGCTCGGCACGCCGAACGCCTGCAACGACTGCCACAAGGACCAGACCGCCGAGTGGGCGGCAGCCGCGGTCGAGGACTGGTTCGGGCCCGAGCGCGACGGGCTTCCAGACCTATGCGCCCGCCTTCCATGCCGCCTGGACCGACCAGACAGACGCGCGCGCGCGGCTGGCCGCGATCGCCGCCGACGAGCGCGTGCCGTCGATCGCCCGCGCCAGCGCGCTAGGCGAACTGGCCCCGCGCCTGACCGCCGCCGAGATCGGCCTCGCCCGCGAGTGCCTGGGCGACCCCGACCCGATGGTCCGGATCGGCGCGCTCGACATGATCGAGGCCCTGCAGGGGCCCGACCGGCTGGCGCTGGCCGCGCCGCTGCTCGCCGATCCGGTGCGCGGCGTGCGGGTGCGCGCGGCCGAGCTGCTGGCCGACATCCCCTTCGCCCAGCTGTCCGGCCGCGCTTCGCGGCCGCTTCGAGAGGGCCGCGGCCGAGTTCGTGGGCTTCCAGACGGAAGATGCCGACCGGCCGGCCTCGCGCACGGCGCTCGGCACGTTCTACGCCCGCCGCGGCATGGCGGCGGAGGCCGAGGCCGAGTTCCAGGCGGCGCTGCGCCTCAGCCCCGGCTATCCGCCGGCGGCCGTCAACCTCGCCGATCACTACCGGCGCCTGGGCGCGGATGACCGGGCCCAAGACGTGCTGCGCTCGGCGGTCGCCGTCGCGCCGAGGCAGGCCAGCCTTCACCACGCGCTCGGCCTGGCGCTGGCGCGGGCGCAGCGCTACGACGAGGCGATCGACGAGCTCCGGCGGGCGACCGAGCTCGAGCCCGGCAGCGCGCGCTATGCCTATGTCCACGCCGTCGCGCTCCACTCGGTGGGCGACGTGGAGCAGGCCATCGGCCTGCTGCAGGAGAACGCCAGCCGGCACCCCGGCGACGCGGACACGCTGGTCGCGCTGGTCAGCTATCGCCGCGAGGCGGGGGACGTCGCCGGCGCCCTCGGCTATGCCGAGCAGCTGCTGGAAGTCGCGCCGGAGGACGCGCAGGTGCAGGCGCTGGTCGACGAGCTGCGGCGCGCCAGCCGGTGAGCGGGAAGGCTGCCGTCGCCCGGACAAGGCTGGCAGCCGTCGGTCTCGAGCGCAGGCCTATTCGGGCGGGAAGATCGGCGCCCAGTCGTCCTTCATGCTGATGACGATCCAGCCCTTTTGCCTGGCCTCGTCCATCAGGTCCTGCGGGAAGGCGCCGAAATGGGTGTCGGGCTCGCCTGCCGCCGGGCCATAGGCGTATTCGCGCGCCGCATCGTCGTGGAAGACGAGGCCCATCAGCCGCGCGCCGTCGCCCGCATCGGTCCATTCCAGCATCTCGCGGTCGCCGGCCGAGTTGCCGAAGGCGATGATCGGGCCGGCGCCCGATATGCGAGTTGATGCCGACCGGCTTGCCCGCCTTGTCGTCGACGAAGTCGACCTGCGGCAGCCGCATCAGCACGGGCTTGCCGTCCTGCATCTCGAACTTCGTCTCGATGCGACGAGCCGACGACCTGCTCGGGCGGGATGCCATAGACCTTCTCCGTCCAGGGCCGCATGAACTCGATGCCGCCGCCGGAGACGATGAAGGTCTTGAAGCCGTTGGCCCGCAGATAGGCCAACAGCTCGAGCATCGGCTGGTAGACCAGCTCGGTATAGGGCCGGTCGAATTTCGGATGCCTGGCGGTCGCCATCCAGTCGGTGACGATCGTCTCGAACTCGGCCGTGGTCATGCCGGCATGCGTGGCCGCGATGATCTCGGTCAGCCCCTTCACGCCCGAGGCGGCGAGCGCCTGCATGTCGCCCTCCAGCACCGCCTGGAAGGGCTGCGTCGTCTTCCATTCCGGGTGCTGCGGCGCCAGCGCCTTGACGCGGTCGAGCGCGAAGGCGAGCTGGGTGTAGATCGGGTGCTCGACCCAGAGCGTGCCGTCATTGTCGAAGGTGGCGATGCGCTCGGGCGGGGCCACGAACACCTCGCTCGCCTCGTCGGTCACGTCCTCGCACGAACTCGATGATCGCCTCTTTGGCGCCGCCGTCGTTCCAGGACGGCAGCGGGTCCTGCTGCGCCTGGGCGACAGTGGCGGCCGCAAGCACGCCTGCACCGATGATCCAGCGCTGCGGCGAGGGGAACTGGCAGGTTCATCGTCGGATCTCCTCTCGCGCCGCTCGGCTCGGCGGCGGCTCGGGCGAATGCGGGAGAGCCGGGCCCCGAGACGAGCCCGGCCAGGTCGCGGATCGGGCGATCAGTTGCCGGCCGGCAGACCGATCTTGAAGCCCTCCTTCTCCAGCTGTTCGCGGACGTACTGGAACCGCTGGTACCGGCTGATGGTGATCGGGCCGGTATAGGTCTCGCTCTGCAGCTTGCGCGGCGGGTACTGGACGTAGGTCTTCATCAGCTCCTCGATCATCTGGTTGACCGGGAACGGCCGCCCAGGTGCTCTCCTTGAAGGTGGTCATGAAGATGTCGTAGCGCTCCTGCGGATCGGCCAGCAGGTCGAAGACCTGCGGCACCGTGGCCACGTATTGCGAGGCGCCCTTCCAGCCGAGGTTGGTGTCGACGGACAGGCCGCCGGTCTCGCGCGCCGTCATCGCCGCGCAGGTTGAAGACGAATTTGAAGTTGCCGATGCGGATCGCGCCCGGGGCTGAGCTCGTCCTCGGTGAAGTAGAACCAGTTCTTGCGCGTGGGCTCGCCCTCGCCCGTCATGACCGGGGTCATGTCATGGCTGTCGAAGATGATCGGCTTGCCGTCGCGGTCGTTCTTCGGCAGCTCGCTGGCCGGCGATCGCCGCGAAGGTCGCCATCAGGTCGAGCCCGCCGACGATGTCGTCGCTCTTGCTGCCGGGCTTCACCTGCCCCGGCCAGCGCACCATCGAGGGCACGCGGCTGCCGCCCTCGCGCACCGTGCCCTTGGTGCCGCGGAACGGCGTGTAGCCGGCGTCGGGATAGACGTCCTGCCAGGCGCCGTTGTCGACGGTGTAGAAGACCACCGTGTCCTCGGCGAGACCCAGCTCGTCCAGCTTGTCGAGCACGCGGCCGACCCGCGTGTCCAGCTCGACGACCGAGTCGGCATATTTGGATTTCGAGATCGACTTGTGCTCGAACTCCGGCGCCGGCAGGTTCGGCTGGTGGTTCTTCATGAAGTTGATGTTGATGAAGAACGGCGTGTCGGGGTCCTTCGCCGCGTCCTCGAGGAACTCGATGCCGGCCTTCTCGACATAGGCGTCGAGGAAGGGGATGCCGACGACGCCCTTGTCCGGCGTGTCGACATATTCGCCATTGACCTTCCAGTCCTCGCGCGCCTTCTCGCCGGCATTGCCGGACAGCGAGCCCGTCGTGACCTTCTCGAACATCGCGCGCAGTTCGGGGTCCATCTCCGGGAACCAGTTCGGGTCGGGATAGGTGTAGGCGTTCAGGTGATAGAGGAAGGCATGCTTCATCACGTCATAGCCCTGGGCGTTCGGCAGCGCGTAGTCCGCCTCGCCCAGGTGCCATTTGCCGGTGAAATAGGTCTTGTAGCCCGCCTCCTTCAGCACCGAGGCCAGCGTCCACTCCGCCGCCGGCAGGCCGCCGCCCTGCCCCTGGAAGGCGACCGTCGTCATGCCGGAGCGGTTCGGGATGCGCCCGGTCTGGATCGCGGCACGGCCCGGCGTGCAGCTCGGCTGGCCGTAAAAGTTCGTGAAGAACATGCCCTCGTCGGCCAGCTTGTCGAAGTTCGGCGTCGGCATGCCCCGCGCCTCGCCGCCGAGATAGGGCCCCAGATCGCCCCAGCCGGTGTCGTCCGAGACGATCAGCAGGATGTTGGGCCTCTTGTCGGCGGCGGACTGGGCCTGCGCTTCCGGCGCGGAACCAAGCGCCCCGAGACCGATCGCGAAACTCGACAGCAGCAAAGCCCTGAAGAAGCACGTTCTCCGCTGCCTGCTCGCGCGGCCGGTTTGCACCGAGTCTGCCATCTTCTCCTCCATTCTTCGGATTGCGTCTTGCTCTTGCCGCCGAACGGGCGAGGTGGACCGGGCGACAGTCGGAACGGGGGGCGGATCGACGGCGATCCCGAGCCGCCGCGCCGGGACGCGCCCCATCCTCCGCCTTGATCGCCGCCCGTCTTCTCCATCACCGCCCCGACTTGGACGCTATTTCCGTCTCGGTCGCGTAGAAGGGCGGAAGGTCGCGCCACAGCTTGCCCTCGCGGAAGAGCTCGCCGCCGAAGTCGAACAGGCACTTCATAAAGGCTCGATCGAAGATAGCCGCCGGGGCCGGGTCCGGGCAGGGAACCTGGGCCGGAATCCAGCCGACGTCGAACGCGATGTCGTCGCGCTGCGAGATGAGATAGAGCTTGTAGAGATCGCCAATGCCGCTGCCGCGGATCAGCGAGCTGACCGCGGCGCTGCCGATGTCGCCGATCCGTGGGTTGATCTGCTGGTATGGCGGCGACAGGTCGTTGTTCATGATCAAGTAGAGGTGCCGGTCGAGATTTCGGCCAAGCGCCTCGATGGTCGCCATACGGATCGGGATGTCGGGCGAGACGAAGGTGACCTGCGAGGTCGCGCCGCCGTCGACGTGCATCTCGTCATAGATCGTCCCGTCGGGCGCCACGACATCGATCAGCGCTGGCGGAAAGGCGACCGGGATCGAGGCCGAGGCGAGGATCACCTGCCGAAACAGATGCGGCGCATCCGGATCGCCGGAGGCAGCGATCGCGCCCATATTCCAGATCCGCGGGCGTCCGGCATCGAGGTCGGTGGTGCCGACGAGCAGGAGCCGCCCCTTGCGGTACTCCTCGGCGATCTCGGCAAGAAACTCGGGCGTCACCTTGGACTCGATGATGGCCTCGAGCTTCGCCGTGTCGAACAGCGAGTCGCCGCTGACCAGGCCGGAGAGGACGCGCTCCTCCACCAGCTGATCGGTGCTGTAGGTCGTGTAGACCTCCTCCAAGACGGGATCGTATTTCGGGCCGAGAAAGGCGAAGGGCGCGATGATCGCCCCCGTCGATACGCCCGACACGCCGGTGAATTCGGGCCGCGTGCCGCTTTCGGTCCAGGCCTTGAGGATGCCCGCGCCGAAGGCCCCCCACTGTCCGCCGCCGGAGAGGCCCAGGAAATACAGCTCCGGCGTCTTCCCCTCGGCAAGCTCGCGACCATAGGTCGCCCTCAGCCGCTTGGTATTGGCGACAAGATAGGCCTCGAGCTCCTGCTTGTTGAGCGCGTCCCCCCAGGTCCGCAGGCCGGGAATGCCCAGCGGATACGCCTTGTCGACCAATGCCTCCGGCAGCGCGTTCCTGGTGACGGTCTCCCCGCAGGCGGCGAGAAGCAGCGAGAGCGTCAGGGCCAGTCCGGTCAGCGCGCGGGGGTAGCGCATGCGTCAATCCTCTTGAGGGTCATTGTTGTCTCGGAAACAGGAATGTCAGCTGGAGCTGCAGCTGCCAATCGGGGCCGTATTCGGGCGTGACGGCGTTCCAATAGGCGCGCAGGTTCGTCTGCACGGGCACCTTGCCGATCCTGGTCAGCTTGCCGACGCCGCCGCCGACCGGCAGCGTCCAGGTGTCGCCGTCATCCGCCTCCCAGTTGGCGGTGATGACCGGCGCCGTGCCGATCGACCAGCCGTCGGGCAGGTTGTAGTTGAGGAACGGCTGCACCAGCATCTGGTTGACGTCCGACGCATCTTCGTCGCCGGCATAGGACCAGACATTGTTGACGAGCGCGCCATAGGTGAAGGGCGGCTTGGAGACGAACGCGACGACGCCGGGGCCGGCCGACCACTTGCTGCTGCCGAGCACATCATCCGTGGCGCTGGGAAAGACCAGCGTCGGGCCGACACCCCAGGTCACGGTGCCGATCGGCGTCGCGACCGAGTTCTTGGGCGAGAAGTAGGTCTGCAGGGAGATGTCGCCGAGCCCGAAGGCGCTGTGCGAGGTGGGGTTGTCGAACGCTTTTGGCTGATTGATGACCGGCACGATCGGCCGGACGATCAGGTTCCAGTCCGGCGTCAGCGTCGCCGGATAGACCGGCTGCACGTTCAGCACATATTGGGTGACGTCGCGTTCGCCGGTCCCGAAGTTGAAGTTGTTCTGGAAGGGCAGGCTGATCAGGTCGGCGATCGGGTTCTGCGCCGCCTCCTGCAGGCTGCCGCCGGATTGCGCGGCGACGGGATCGGCGCCGAAGCCAAAGGCAACGGCCGACAGGATCCCGGCGACCTGCGCGATCCGGCACGTCAGCACGGCGACCGCTCCCGCCCTCATTCGGAGATCTTGGAGATCTTCGTGCCTTCGAGGCTGAGGCCGCCGAAAAGGCCCTTCTGGTCGAGGAAGAAGACGTACACGCCCTTCTGCACGCTCGCCGCTGACAGTTGCGCCGCTGCGCCCTTGTCGAGGATCGTGACGTTCGGGCTCGAGCCCAGATCCCAGCCATCCGATTGCTTGAGGTAGCTCATCGCCGTGTCGTCCATGAGGAAGACGACGTAGGCGTACTCGGTCAGGCCGGCCTGCAGGCCGAACGAGACCGAAAGCGAGCGGTAATACCCTTCGGCCTTGCCGCGGTCGAGCAAGACCCCCTCGCCGCCCGAGCCGCCGACGAGAAAGCCGCCCTTGACGATCTGCGGGAAGACCAGGATGCCCTTCGCCTCCTTGACCATCTTCTCGCTGACCGGCGCGGTTTCCTTCAGCCGCTTCAGCGTCTGCTCGGCGGAGGCGTCGATTTCCCCGGCGCTCTCGGCCCAGACGGGCGTGACCAGAGCGGCGAGCGCAAGCGCCGCCACGATGCGCGTGGCTGCGCGACGCGTAAAGTTCTGCATGTCGAGTGTCCTTCCCCGATGAGGCCCGCCCGGCGACGGCCGAGGGCCAGATGATATCAGTCCCAGATCGGCGAAAATGGCCGGGAACGTACAATCGGCGGCGCCGGAACGCGAGCTGCCGGCGGGGACGGAGCCCCGCCGGCCTATTTGACGCGGCTCCAGGTCTCGCCGTCACAGATGAAGGCGACGCAGCCCTCGACATCCAAGGCGTCGCCCTTGAGCGACATCTTGGAATCGTAGGTCTTGCCGCTTTCGGGATCGAACACGGTGCCGCCCGAATAGCGGCCATCGCCATCGCTGGCCATGTTCTCGACGATCGGCTTTCCCAGATAGTGATAGGCCGGGTCCGCCTCGCCGGGCGCCTTGAACGCCTTGCTGACGACGCCGCAGGTCTTCGAGGCGTCGGCCGCGCAAGGGCCAACCATGATCTCGAGATACCCGCCGGAATCGGTCGCCTGGGTCTTCCAGACGCCATCGGCACCTTCCGCCAGGGCCAGGGCCGGCGCGACGGCAAGCGCCGACGCCATCAGGATCTTCCGCATCGACTTTTCTCCCGCTGGTGATTGCGTTGCATCTTGGTGCCGGCGCGAGCCCAGGCCCGCGCCGGCCGAGTTCCATCTAGAACCGCACCGTCGCGCCGATGAGGGGGCCGTATGTGCTCAGGTCCAACTCGGCGCCGCTGTCGTCATAGCTGATCGACAGATAGCGGAACCCCATGTTCGCGCTGACATGCTGGGTGAAGGCATAGTCCAGCCCGGCATAGATCTCCCAGCTGAACTGCGAGCCCGCGCCAAAGCCGCCGATGTCGGCGAAGCCGCTCGCGCTCAGCTTTTCCGTGATCGGCGCCGCGCCGCGCACGCCGATGACGGGGTCCCACCAGTCGAGGTCGACGCTCGCCTGCCGCTCGAGGCCGAGCGGGCCGCCGCCGACGATCTTGACGTCGGTGTCAAGGCTGACATAGCGCGCGCCGGCATAGGGCTCGACCAGCCAGCGATCCTGCTCGTAGGCCTTGTAGCCGAGCACCGTCGTCGACAGGAACATGCTGATGTCGACATTGGCCTTGGACCTCAGCGGTCCGGACAGGGTGCCGCTGCTGCCGAGGTCGGAATAGACGAAGTCCTGCAGCACACCGAACCTGCCATAGTGCAGCTCGCCCGCCGCGAAGACCGCGAAGTTGAGCGACTCGAGCACGTTTTCGGCATCGACCGAGGTCGACACGGTCTGTCCGCGCCGGGTCGTGACGTCCATGTCGATCCATGGCAGCCAGCCGTAGAGGGTCGCGCTGCCATGCAGTTCCTGCGCCCGGCCCCCCGCGGGGAGCAGGCACGCCAGCGCCGCGGCGAGAGCGACCGCCGCAACGCCGCGATCCATGCGCTTCATTCGTTTCCCCCGGCGCACCCGCGCACCGTACCGCACCGGCAGCGAGCCCGCGGTGCCTGTCCGCCCTGCAATCATCGCCCGGCACGACCCGGGCGATTGCTTTTCAACGCGCCAGCACCGATCGCGTCGATGCGTGCCGCGCCACCATCGGACCTCTTACTGGCCCATGGCCTCCTGGTACTGGTGGAACGCTTCCATCCGGCAGTTCTGGATCTCGCTGCCCTTGTCGCCGGAGGTCTGGCAATCGTTCATCGAGCTGGCCAGCGCCTCCTTGGCGGCCTTCTGCTCCGGGGTGTCGTTGGACGAGTCGAAATCGAAGTGCATCATCCCTTCCGAGCCCTTGCTGGCGTGCTGCATCGACTGTTGCATCGACATGGCGCCCATCCAGCAATTCATCGTCTCGTCGTTCATCTCCTTGGCGTTCTCGCACGCGTCCATCGCGGCCTGCACGGCGTTGTCGCCGGCGGACTGCGCCCAGGCGGTGCCGGTGCAGAACATCCCGGCGCAGATCAGCGCCGCCAGGCCGGTCATTTTCGTTGCAGACATCGTCGTCTCCTCTTTTATGGCAAATGCGACCGGCAGCGATGTGGGCAGTCGCAGGTTCTTCAGCTCCGGGCCACCTTGCACTGTGGAGCGCGCCGAAGATGCTGGATAACCGTCGCGGATTCTAACCATTTCACGCCACGCCGATGCGGCCGCCCGCGACCTTTCGCTTGCGATAGGCGCGCGGGCTCATCCCGGCCAGCTGGCGGAAGGCGCGCGAGAAGTGCTGCGGGTGCGCATAGCCCGTCTCGAAGGCGACATCGATGATCTTGACGCCCGGGTCGCCGAGCAGCCTGCAGGCCGCGTCGAAGCGCGCCGCGCGCACCACGTCCGAATAGGTCTGGCCCCGGCGCGCCAGCTCGCGCTGCAGGGTCCGCTTGCTGAGACCCGCGATCTCGGCCGCCAGCCCAATGTCGGGACAGCCATCGCCCAGATAGGGCCTGATCGCCAGCCGCAGCGTCGGGACGAAGCCGTCTCCGGTGACGACGGGGCTGCGCGCCACCAGCTCGCCGTCGCCATCGAGGGGGCACTCGGCCGGCTGCGCGGCGCCGCGATCCATCGGGATGAGGATCGACGTGTGCGCCTGCCCCTCGAGGATGCGGCAGCTGCCGAAGGCCTCGAGCGCCGCCTCGCACAGCGCATGGCGCGACATGAAGGTCATCTCCAGCGGAGACCAGCGCGGCCCGGCGGCGCTGCGGCCGATGGCGACCATGACCTGCTGGATCAGCCATTCGGCGCAGGCCAGGGCGGGATGGTGCCGCAACGGCTCGAGGTCGCAAATCACGCGGAGCCCCGACCTCTCGCGCGCGATCGCCGCCGCGAGCACGGTGTTCTCGCGCTCGGCATGATGGACGAGGGCGTTGTATTTCGCCAGCCCCGTGGGCGCCTGGACGAGCGAGAGCTGGAAGTCGCCGTGCAGGACGGCCAGTGTGCTCCGCTGCGCGCCCAGAAAGCCGAGCTCGGCGACCGAGATGCCGCGCGCGCAACGCGCGATGAAGTCGAGCGCGAAGTGCACGCTGACGAATTCGTCCCGATGGTTCTCGATCGAGCTCGGCAGTTTCGACCGGGCGAGCTCCTGATCGACCGGCGCGCCCAGCTCGCGGAGAAGTTCAACGTAGAGCAGTAGATGGGCGGCCCTCGCGAGGGCGAGTTTCACCATTGCGCGCACCTGCAATCGGAGATCGTGTCAGACCCGGTCGCTCCACACCGCTAATTTTTTGATCACTGACACGCCAACGGGCAACTGCACGGCGCGAAAAGGTCGGATTGGCCGCACAGGAGCCGACAACGTAAAGCAAGGCGATTCGCTCTTCTAATGACGAGCGTAGCACGCATGCCATCGCAAGCCGACGGTCGAGACTTCGATCTTACCAGATTGCGGTCCGTCATCGGACAGCTCGCGATCTCCGGCACTCCCTCGCTCGCGCGTGCCGCGTCGCAGCTGGGCACGAGCCCCCGGTCGCTGCAAAGATATCTGGCGGGACGCCGGGTGACCTATTCCGAACTGGTCCAGAGCGTGCGCAGCGAAACCGCCCGGGCCATGCTGAAGACCACGCCCCTGCCGGTGCAGGAGATCGCCACACGCCTCGGCTATCGCACGCCCGGCAGCTTCGCGCGCGCCTTCGCGCGGTGGACGGGCACCACGCCGCGCGCCTACCGGAAGGCCGAGGACACGCACGCGAACGGCTGAGGATCGCGCATGGCGCGAAATGGGCAGAGCAGCGAGGCCCTTCCCGCTCGAGGTCCGGTCGAAGGTTCGTCGGCCCGCGCGGCGGCGACGCTTCGCCCGGAGGACGGCTCGACCTCGGTTTGGTTGCGCCCGAAAAGCCCGACGGCGTCGCCGAGGGGCGGCCGAGCGAGATCGAGCCGGTCGGTTGAAGGCCCGGGCCCGAATCGGCTTGCCGGGATCCGCGTCGACATCAAGATCGCGGGGGCCCGCATGGCGCGCGACATCCAGATCACGGGAGCGCGCATGGCGCGCAATGGGCAGAACTCCCGCATGCCGCAGCATAGGTTTTGCCGCGGTCGGGCGCTTTGGCGCAAGGCCGCGGATGCGCCGGATCACCACGACGACCGCACGGGTGGCAGGCGCAAGGGGGCCACGCATGCAGTCTTCGGCCAGCCGGAAACGCCGGGGGCACGCGTCCGGAGCGCCGGTCGGGCCGAGTTTGTGGAAAAGCCGATCCGATGCCCGGATCGACACCGGCGACCCCCCTGCGTGCGCCGGACCCGCTTCATCCGAATAAACCAACAAAGCAGACGGAGACATTCAATGACCCGCTTCACTCTCGCGCTCGCCTCGGCCCTGTCGGCCGCCTTGCTCGCAACGTCGGTGCCGCAGTCGGCGATGGCCCAGTTCACCTCGACCGACGAGGCGATGCAGCAGCGCAGCCAGCTCTACTTCGCGACCTCCGGCGCCATCAACGACCTTCTGCAGGCGAACACCGCCTACAACATCGCCCGGGCGCACAATGACCGGACGGCGATGCAGATCGCCGCCTCCGAGATGGCGGCGGCGAGCAGCGAAGCCGCTCTGCTGGCGGCGGTGCTGAACACCGAAGTCCAGGCCGAGGGCAGCAACGCGACCGCCAAGGAGCTGGCGCCGCAGCTCGCCAAGCTGACGGCCCAGGTCGAGAACGAGCTCAATTCGATCGTCGCCAGCGGCAATCTCG
This sequence comes from uncultured Alphaproteobacteria bacterium, assembly GCA_963822985.1. Classification (GTDB taxonomy): domain Bacteria; phylum Pseudomonadota; class Alphaproteobacteria; order Rhodobacterales; family Rhodobacteraceae; genus Thermohalobaculum. Next base: position 213,865 of record CAWGJU010000017.1, read on the forward strand.
ACGAGCTGAACAAGGTCCTCGACAGCGACCAGACCGCCAACGCGCTGACCGAGCTCTTCAGCATCAACAAGCAGGTCCACCAGCTGCTCGAGGGCTGAGCAGCCGCCCACGCCCGGCAGGCGCAGGCGTCAAACCTCCGCCGCAGGGCCCAGGAGCCGCGCGCTCGGCTCGTCATCATGGAGAGAATAGCAATGCGCAGTTCCTCGGACTTGCGGCGGCCTGCCTCGCCCATGCGCCGCCGCCTCGTCGCGGCAGCGGCGCTGTTGCCCACGCTGGCCTTCGCCGCGCGCGCCGGCGCGCAGCAGGCGAGTGGCGATCAGCCCAGCCAAGACGGCAACGCCGACTTCCTGTTCGTGCAGACCTCGAACGGCATGGCGTTCGACGCCCACCAGAACCGCCTGACGCTGCGCGGCGTCAGCCCGGTCACGCTGTTCTTCACCGACCGGCCGGATCGCATCGCCGGCAACATGCAGACCGCGCACTTCGCAGACGCGTTCTGGAGCGAGGGCAAGGACAGCTTCCTGTCCGACCCGCCAAATGCCGATCTGTCCGTGCTCGACGACAAGGGCAAGCTGATCCAGGCGGTGGTGGTGCTGCGTGACCCCGTCATCGAGGGCGAGGATCTGCACTACACGGTGCAGATCATCGACGGAGACATGCCCGAGCTCGGCGACAACGCCTCGCTGTTCATCGACATCATCGGCATGCCGCTGACGCCGCTCTCCTTCGCCGGCGTCCGCCGCCGCGCCTGGCGGCGCGCCGTCTGGCGCTGAGCCGCGCGGGGCCGATTGGCCCCCGCGGCAAGCGGGCCTCTTCCTCCGAGCCGGATCAGGGCAGCCCGCCTGCCCTGTCCCCGCCGATCCGGGATGGGAACCGATCACGGCCCTCGCGGTTAGTGCGGTGAAGCGGATAATCGACACTTCGAGAGGTCTGCCGGTCGGATCTGCCTGACGCATCGGATACCCCGCGCGGGGACCCGCGCCTTGTCCCGGCCGAAGCCTCTCTCGCGATGATCCGCAGTGTTCAGTGGCGCCAGTCAACCTTGGGGCGTCGGCGAAGAGGGAGCCCGAACTTGCCGCGTCCGGGCGATCGGGAGCAGGATCTCGACAGGAAAATCAACGAGGGCAAAGCGCTGGGCAAAGCGTTGGGCAGTGCGCTCGGCTTGGCCCGAGCGCCGTTCGGGGCCGTCGCAGCTTTCCTCGTGCCGACACTCCTGCCCGTTCGCGCGACGCCCGCGGCGGTCGTGGAGGCACCGGGCGGCGGCGCGCCGATGTACTACCTCCGCACCTTCGGATCTCCCGGAAACGAGATCACCGAGCTCGCCTGGGGCGTGACGTGGCTTTCGCTTGGCGTCGTCCTGATCATCACGGCACTGGTCGTGCTGGGCGTTGCCCTGCGGGCGCGGCGGGTCGCGGACATGCGCACCGATGCCCATTCGGTCACCCGGGCGCGCGACGAGAGGGCGCTTCCCTGGATCTATGCCGGCATCATCGCGACGGTCGCCGCGCTCGCCTTCTTCACAACCTGGACGGTCGGCAGCATGGCCGCCATCCAGGCCCCTGACGAGGCGCCCGCCGCGACGATCGATGTCACCGCGCACCAGTGGTGGTGGGAGATCGCCTACAAGGACGAGGATGGCTCGACGATCTTCGAGACGGCGAACGAGATCCACATCCCGGTGGGCCGGCCTGTCAGGTTCGTCCTGCGCTCGCCCGACGTCATCCACTCGTTCTGGGTGCCCCTGCTTGCCGGCAAGACCGACATGATCCCGGGCCAGGAGAACACCGCTTGGCTGCGCGCCGACACGCCCGGCGTCTATCGCGGGCAATGCCTGGAGTATTGCGGGCGGCAGCACGCGCATATGTCGTTCCTTCTGCTCGCCGTGCCGCCGGACGAATTCCAAGCCTGGTTGGACCGCCAGCGCGCCCGGCGCGACGGACAGGACGGCGACGCAGGGACAGGGGGCCGAACGTGAACGATCTGCCGCGGCGCTATACACAGGACCCGGAGATCGGGCCCGTCACCCAGGAACTGCGCGATCGCATGGAGAAGATCTGGGTGCGCGATCCCGGCCTCTATGGCTGGCTCGGCACTGTCGATCACAAGACGATCGGCAAGCGCTATATCGCCACCGCGTTCCTCTTCCTCTTTCTCGGCGGCATAGAGGCGCTGTTCCTGCGCCTGCAACTCGCCCAGCCGGGCATGACCGTGCTGACGCCCGAACAGTACAACGAGCTGTTCTCGATCCACGGCATCTCGATGATCTTTCTCTATGCGCTGCCGATCCTGTCGGGCTTCTCGATCTTTCTGTTCCCCCTGCTGATCGGCGCGCGGGACATGGCGTTCCCGCGCCTCAACGCCTTGTCCTATTGGGTGTTCCTGTTCGCCGGGCTGTTCATCTACTCCAGCTTCCTGGCCTCGGCCGTGCCGAACAACGGCTGGTTCAACTATGCGCCCTATGCGCTCGAGCCCTACAACCCCGGGCTCAACATGGATTTCTACGCGCTCGGGATGGTCTTCCTCGGCATCTCGAACACGACCGGGGCGATGAACTTCCTGATCACCTTCCTGCGCACGCGCGCGCCGGGGATGTCGCTCAACCGGACCCCGGTGATGCTCTGGGGAACGTTGACGGCCTCGGTCGGCAACCTGCTCGCGGTGCCGGCGGTCAGCCTCGCCTTCTTCTTCCTGTACCTCGACCGCCAGTTCGGCACGCATTTCTACGACGTCGGCGGCGGCGGCAAGCCGCTGCTCTGGCAGCACCTGTTCTGGATCTTCGCCCATCCTTGGGTCTACATCATCGTGCTGCCGGCGATGGGCATGGTGTCGGACATCCTGCCGACCTTCTGCCGGCAGCCGCTGGTCGGCTACACGCTGGTCGTGCTCGCCACCGTGACGACGATGATCCTCGGCTTCGGGGTCTGGGTGCACCACATGTTCGCGACCGGCATCCCGTTCCTGTCGCTGTCCTTCTTCAGCGGCGCCTCCTTCATCATCACCGTGCCGAGCGGCGTCACCGTCTTCTTCTGGATCGCCACGATCTGGTACGGCAGGCCGGTGATCAAGACGGCGTTCCGCTACTGCGCCGCCTTCATCGTGATGTTCGTGGTGGCCGGGGTCTCGGGCGTGATGACGGCCGCGGTTCCCGCCGACCTGCAGTTCCACGACACCTATTTCGTGGTCGCCCACCTGCACTACACGCTTTTCGGCATCAACGTGCTGGCCGTCCTGGCGGCGCTCTACTTCTGGTTCCCGAAGATGACCGGGCGGATGATGGACGAGCGCCTGGGCGCGGTCGCGTTCTGGTTTGTCTTCCTCGGCATGAACCTGACCTTCATGCCGATGCACTGGACCGGGCTGATGGGGATGCCGCGACGCATCTACACCTACCCCGAGGGCGCCGGCTGGGACTGGATGAACATGGCGACGACGATCGGCGCCTTCGTCACGGCGTTCGGGTTCGTGCTCATCCTGATCAACCTGCTGCATGGCCGGCTGTTCGGCGAGCGCGCCGGCGACAACCCCTGGGACGCGCCGACGCTCGAATGGTCCACATCCTCGCCGCCGCCGGACTACAACTTCGCCGTGCAGCCGGTCGTGGCGAGCCGCCACCCGCTTTGGGAGGACCGGATCCACGAAGGCACCGGCCGGAGCGAGATCCGCCGCGGGCCGATCCTCGACAAGGGCAAGCAGATGCTGGTCACCAGCATGCTGGACGCCGAGCCTCTGTTGGTCGCCAAGATGCCCCAGGATTCGCTCTGGCCCTTCTTCACGACGGTGGCGATGACCGGCTTCTTCGCGGCCCTGCTGGGCCATTGGGGCTACCTCGCCGGCATCATGGCCGTGAGCATGCTGCTCTGCGCCTTTTTGTGGAACTGGCCGCGCAGGACGCTGGAGCAGGTCGTGAGGCCGGGACATGGCTGACATGGCTGACACGACGACCCGACCGATGTCGAAGGAGCCCGTCGAACTGACCTTCGGCCGCCTCGCGCTCGGCGCCACGGATGCGCGCAGCAACGGCTGGTACGGCATGGCGACGCTGGTTGTCACCGAGGCGTGCCTGTTCGTCTATCTGCTGTTCAGCTATTATTACATGTCATTCCACTTCGGGCGGGAGTGGCTGCCGGACGAGCTGCCCGGCTTCAAGCTCTCGCTGCCGATGACGGGCATCCTGCTCAGCAGCAGCGTCGTCGTCTATATCGGCGAGCGGGCGATCAAGAAGGGCAAGCGCTGGCTGTGCGTCACCGCGCTGACCGGCGCCGCGGTGATGGGGCTGAACTTCGTCGCCCTCGAGGCCAAGGAGTGGCACGACAAGCCCTTCTCCTTCGGCACCGATTCCTACTCGTCGCTGTTCTTCACCATCACGGGCTTTCATATGGCGCACGTCGTCGGCGGCGTCCTGATGCTGATGGCGGCGTCGATCTGGACGGCGCTGGGCAAGTTCGACCAGCACAGGCGCGACCCCGTCAGCATCGTCGCCTTCTACTGGCACTTCGTCGACGTCGTCTGGATCGCCGTCTTCACGACGATCTACCTGACGCCCTACCTCTTCCACCAGGAGGCGCTCTTCAAGTGACGACCAGGGACGAGGTCGCGGGCTTCGACATCGGCCATCCGGCGCCGGGCCGCGAGCGCGTCGGCGCGATCCGGCTGATCGTCGCCTTCTCGCTCGCGCCCATCGCCTGGAGCGTGCAGATCGGGGCGATCACCGCGCTCGGAGGGCTGTGCATCGGGGAAAGCGGGCGGTCGATGGTGTGGCCGGCGATCGGCTGGGCGGAGCCTGCGATCATCCTGATCAACCTCGGTGCCCTGGCGGTCGCGATCGGCGGAATGCTCATTTCGCTCGTCAACATGAGGCGGACATGGCAGGCAGCTGATACGCCGCGCGGCGGCGTACTGAACGCCGGCGAAGGCCGCGCGCACTGGATGGCGGTGGGCGGGTTCTTCTCCGCCCTGCTCTTTATTTTCTCCATATTGTTCAACACGATTTCGATTTTCTGGGGATCATTTTGCCCGCTCTGAACGCCCTGGTTCCAGTGCGGCCCGGGGCCGTCCATCGCCTCTGGCCGGCGGCAGCCCTCACCGCTCTGCTGCTGGCGCTGTGGGCCGGGCCGCTGCCCCGCCTCGCCACCGTGTCGTTCACGGCGCATATGGGGCTGCACCTCGCTTTGGTGCTGGTCGCGGCCCCGCTCGCCGGGCTTGCGCTCGTCCGGGCCGGCGCGCTGGGGCGCGTGCGCTTCGGGGCGGGCACCGCGCTGGCCTTCACCGGCGTCGAGATGCTGGTCGTCTGGTCCTGGCACGCGCCCGCGCTGCACGAGGCGGCGGCGCTGAACGACGCCGCCTTCGCCCTCCAGCAGGCGAGCTTCCTGCTTGCCGGGATGCTGGTCTGGCTGCCCGGCGTCGCGGACCGCAGCCGGGGCGCGGCGGCCGCCGGCACGCTCGCCATGTTCGGCAGCTTCACGCATATGACGATGCTGGGCGTCCTGCTGGCGTTGGCGCCGGGGCTGGTCTACCCGGCCGGCCTCTGCGGCGGCGCCTTCGGGCTCGACGCGCTCGCCGACCAGCGGGTCGGCGGCGCGATGATGGCGCTGGGCGCGGGATCGGTCTACCTGGTCGCCGGCCTCGTCTTCGCCGCCCGCCTGCTGCGCGACGCCGCGCCTTGAGGGCTGGGCCTTGCGGGCGCTCAGTTCCGCCGCGGCGCCGGGACGTCGGCATCGCTCGCCAGCGCGCGCCCTGAACGCGCCCGCGCGGCACCGCTGACCGCCCGCGTGCCGCCATAGGGCAGCGAGGCGTACCACGCGGCCAGCGCCTCGATCTGGTGGTCGGTCAGCCCCATCGCGGCGAAGTGCATGACGTTGGCAAAGTCGGTGCCGCCGAAGGGGCGCTCGCGGTAGAGGTGGAGCCAGGCCTCGAGGAACCGCCGCTCCTGCCCGGCGATGCGCGGATAGATCGGGCGGGGCGAGACGCTGCCCTCGTCCTCGTGGCAGGTGCTGCAGGGCGGCACGAAGCGCGACGGATCGCCTTTGGCCGCCAGGCGGCGCCCCAGATCCAGAAGCTCCTCGTCCATCTGCACGGCTTCGGCGGGGCCGCCCTCTGCCGTTGTCCGCAGAAGGGCATAGTGCCCGGCAAGCTCCCTCAGCTCGCCCTCCGACAGCGGCGCCGCGATCGGCTGCATGATCCCGCTCGACCGCTCGCCCGTGGCATAGCCGCGCAGCGTGGCCAGCAGGTACGCCCGCGACTGTCCGGCGATCTTCGGCGCCGTCCCGTCACGGCCCATCCCGTCCTTGCCATGGCATCGCGCGCAGTTCTGCACGGCCTTTTCGAGCCGGCCGGCGAGCCCGCCAAAGCTGACCCGGCCGCCGGGCACGTCGTGCGGCTGCACCTCGCCATAGGCGAGCCTGTCATAGCCTGGCGCGTCGAGGTCGCGGTATTTCTCGAGGAACGCCACCACCGCCCAGACCTCGTCCTGCCGGTGGTCGCCTGCCCAGCCGGGCATCCCTGTGTACCTGATGCCGTTCCAGACGATCCAGTAGAGCTGCCTGGCGTCGTATTCCGGCAGGTGCTCCTCCAGATCGGGCGGGGCCGGTTCCATCAGCTTGACCAGCGGGTTCCGCTCGCGGCCCGGCGCGCCGTGGCAGGGCGCGCAGCCGCTCTCGAAGTGACCGGCCCCCAGCCGGATCAGCTCGGGGTCGGAGAGGTCGACGAAGCCGGGCTGCTCGATGCCCATCGACCAGCTCCGCGTCCAGTGCTGCATATAGGTGTGGATCACCCAGGCGACGCCCGGAAAGGGCCCGATCCGCGCCGCGACGTTCAGCGGCGCGGCGACAAAGAAGACGACGCCGGCGAGGACGGCCGCGGTCGCGAGCGCGGCGATGGGATGGCGGCGCAGGAGGCGCCTGACGCGCCCGACCTGTTCGGGCTCATTCGCGGACGAAGGCATTATCGAAGGGTCATCAGATAGTCCACGATCTGGACGGTTTCGGCCTCGGGCAGCATGTCGAACGAGGGCATGCGCGCGCCCGGCTTCAGCGCCTGCGTGTGCCGGATCCAGTCGAACAGGTTCTCCCGGCTCATCGGCAGCAGGTTGGCGGCGATCGTCTTGCGCGCGGCGAACTGCGTCAGGTCGGGCCCGATCTCGCCATCGGCCTCGGTCCCGGCGATCCGGTGGCAGGCGCCGCACCCCGTGGCCAGGAAGAGGCGCAAGCCCGCCGGCAGGTCACCGGCAGCGGGCGCGCCCGCCGCCGCCGCCGAGGTCGCGGCCAGCACCACGGCGACGAGGGGCGCCCGTGCGGCAGAGAGTGCCATGATCGCCATCCTGCGAGCGCGCGATGAAACGGAGCTTTTCCCGGGCATGCTTGCCATTACGAACGTCCGATGACCCCGATGGTTTCAGCCGCGCGAGACCCTGTCCATCAAGTAAGCGGGTAGCCGAGAGCGAAGACCAGGCCGTAGACCGTCTGCGACAGGATCGTCGTCGCAGGCGTCGCCCGGCCATAGTTCAGGCCGAACGGGCCGGGCGGCTCCAGCCGCCTCAGCGCCGAGGGGCCGTCGTATTCGCTCGCCAGCCGCGGGTGGATATAGGGCAGCAGCGGCAGCAGCACCGCCACCAGGAACGCGCCGTGGCAAAAGCCGATGACCAGGCCCACCCACCAGGCGCTGGTGCCCAGGCCCTGCAGCGCCAGCGCATAGACAAGCGCGAACAGCCACCCGCCGAGCAGATAAAGGAAATAGCCCAGCACGATCGCCCGATGCCGGTCGGCCGTCACGAACGCCCCGAACAGGAAGGGCAGGCTCATGCGGGAAAAGCCCATCAGCTGCGCGCCCTCCTGCGCGGTCGACATGGCGCCCGTCGCCACCAGGCCCCAGAAGAGGACCGCCTGCCAATGCTGCGCGACTGCGTCGAAGAGCGTCATGTCTGCTCGGGCTCCCTGCCCTCTTCCGCCTCCTTGATGGCCAGCGCCGCGTTGATGAGGCTGGTGTGCGAATAGCCCTGCGGCATGTTGCCGAGCGCCTCGCCGGTCCTGCAGTCGATCTCCTCGCTCATCAGGCCGACATCGTTCGCCGCCTCGAGCACGCGCGCGACCCGGTCTCTCGCGGCCTGAGTCTCGCCACGCCGCGCCAGGTATTCGGCCGCCCAGAAGCCGCAGGCGACGAACGCGCCCTCGCGGCCCGGCAGGCCGTCGACCCCCTCGGCATAGCGGCGGATCTGCGCCCCCTCGCCCAGCACCTCCTCGATCCGCTGATAGGTCGCGACCATGCGCGGATGGTCCGGCTCGATGAAGCCGATGCGCGGCAGCAGCAGCACGCTCGCATCCAGCCAATCATGGCCGAAGGCGCCGACGAAAGCGCCCTTGCGCTCGTTCCAGCCCTGCTCGAGCGTCACGCGTCGGATCTCGTCGCGCTCGCGCGCGAAGCGGTCGCCCCGATCGCGGATCAGCCCCCGCTCCTTCAGCCTGACCGCGGCGTCGAGCGCCGCCCAGCACATCGCCTTGGAATAGGTGTTGTGCTTGCGCCCGCCCGGCATCTCCCAGATGCCGTTATCGGGCAGCGTCCAGTCGCTGCAGACGACGCGGGCGAGACCTTCGAGCCGCTTTCGCTCGGACCGGCCGATCTCGCCACCATGCGAGACGAAAAGCAGCGCGGCGGTCAGCACGGCGCCGTAGATGTCGAGCTGAAGCTGGCTCTCGGCGGCGTTGCCGATGTTGACCGGCGTCGAGCCGCGATAGCCCTGCAGCCAGGGGACCTTCCTCTCGGCGACATCGGTCCGGCCGAAGACGTTGTACAGCGTCTGCAGCCGCGGCGCCGTAAGCTGCGTGGCATGCATCAGCCACTGGAAAAAGCCCTGCGCCTCGCCGAGATAGCCCAGGCCGAGGAACGAGCGCAGGATGAACGAGCTGTCGCGCAGCCAGCAGTACCGGTAGTCGTAATTGCGCGGCGCGCCGATGCTTTCCGGCAGCGACGAAGTCGCCGACGCCAGCACGGCGCCCGACTGGCTGTAGGTGATGAGGCGCAGCGCCATCGCGCTGCGGAAGACCTCGGCCCGGAAGGGGCCGTCATAGTCCAGCCGGCCGAGCCAGTCCTTCCACCAGCCAAGCGTCGCTTCGAGCTCGGAGGTGCAGGCCTCGACGCCGATCTGCGGAACGACGCCGACGTCACGGCCGCAAAAGGAAAGCGAGACGGTGCGCCGCTCTCCCTCGCGCAGCCGGGTCACGCCCGAGACGACGCCCCGCTCGCTCGCCTCGTGATCGAGGTCGCTCTGGAACAGCAGGAAGTGCTTGCCGTCCGAGAGGACCCAGCCGAGCTCGCCGCGCCGCTCGAGCAGGGGCACGGTCCGGCCATAGCCCGGCCGCGGCGCGAAGCGCAGGCTCACCTCGGGATTGCCGCGCTCGGCCGCGACGATCCTGACCAGCCGGCGCGCCGGGTGGAAGGGGCGGGGCCGCCGGTCGCTCGGCACCGTCATGAAGTCCTTGACCGTCACCACGCCGCCATCGGTCTCGAACCGCGTCTCCAGCACGGGCGCGTTCTCGACATAGCGGCGCGTCACTCGGCCGCACCGTTGCGGCCCGGTGTGGAGCACCCCGCCGCGCATCGGGTCGAGTAGGCCCGAGAACAGCGCCTCGCTGTGGAAATCGGGCAGGCACAGCCAGTCGATCGACCCCGACTTGGAGACGAGCGCGCCGGTGCGCGTGTCGCCGATCAGCGCGTAGTCGCGGATGGGGGTGAAGCCGCCCGGCGTTTCGGGCGTCTCCTCGACGCCCGAAACCTCCGATACGTATTCAGCCACGTCGTCAGCCACGTCGTCAGCCACGTCCTCAGCCATGGGGCTCACCGCCGGCGCCCGGACAGCATCGCCGCGGCCATGCCGACCGCCGCCAGGCCCAGGACGGCCGTCGCCGCCCAGGCGACCTCGTCGCGGTGCAGGCTGAGCCAGACGCCCGGCGTGTAGCGGGTGACCTGACCGCTGAACCGGCCGCGCGCCTCGTAGTCGCCCTCGACCGGCTCGAACAGATTGTCCGGGCGCGGCTCCTTCGGCTCGCCGGTCATCTGGCCGCTCCAGGCGCTGTTGGCGAGGTACCGGTCCAGCGTCCCCGGCGCGACCTTCTGGGCGAGCACGATCTCCTGTGACGAACGGCCGAGGAAGAAGTCGCGCCGCGGGTGGTGCGCCGCGTGATGGACGGCATCGGCGATGGTCTCGGGCTGGAAGATCGGCGCCACCGGCTGCACCCGGTGCGGCATCTTGTTCAGCGCCCAGTCGAACTGGGGCGTGTTCACGCCCGGCAGGTGCACCGCGGTCAGCGCCACGTTCGACCGCTCGTGGATCAGCTCGGAGCGGATCGAGTCGGTGAAGCCGATGATGGCATGCTTGGCGCCGCAATAGGCGGACTGCAGCGGGATCGACCGGAAGGCCAGCGCCGAGCTGATCTGCACGATCACGCCCCGGTCGCGCGGCTTCATGCGCTTGAGCGCCGCCATGGTGCCGTAGACGCAGCCCAGATAGGTGACCTCGGTCTGGCGGCGGAACTCGTCGGGCGCGATCTCCCAGAACGGCGCGAAGATCGTCACCATCGCCCCGTTGATCCAGATGTCGATCGGTCCCGCCTCGCGCTCGAGCCGGTCGGCGGCGGCCTCGACGGCGGCGGGGTCGGAGACGTCGGCGGGCAGAACGACGGCCTCGCCGCCGCGCGCCCGCACCTCGCTTGCGGCGGCCTCGAGCCGCTCGGTGCCGCGGGCGATCAGGCCGAGCGTCACGCCCGGCCTGGCGAAACGACGCGTGATGGCGCGGCCGACGCCGGCCGATGCGCCAGTGATCATGACAGTCGGCATGCGCTTGGCTCCCGTCAGATGAACTCGAGCAGGCAGAGGCGCGATACGCCCTGGCCGCCCTTGCAGACACTCGTCGACCGCGGCGCGGCGGACTGGGGAAGGCGCCCGCCCCGGCCGAAGCAAATACCGCGAGTCAGGGAACCACCAAAGCGCGGTGCCGTTCCGATGGGAGAGCAAAGGCCGTGCGGTAGAGCGCGGGTCACCCCGGTCGGGACGCGCCACTCCAAGCCCCACCAGCTCAGTTGTCGAGGAGGATCCGAAAGTGGCGAAGACAGTCAGCGAGTTTTTCTGGGAGCGGATGCATGGCTGGGGGGTGCGCCGCATCTATGGCTATGCCGGCGACGGCATCAACGAGCTGATCGGCGCGCTGGCGGGATTCACCGACAAGATCGAGTTCGTGCCGACGCGCCACGAGGAGCTCGCCGCCTTCATGGCGACGGCGCACGCCAAGTTCACCGGCGAGGTCGGCGTGTGCCTCGCCACCTCGGGCCCGGGCGCGGTGCACCTGCTCAACGGCCTCTATGATGCGCGGCTCGACCACCAGCCGGTCGTCGCCATCGTCGGCCAGCAGGCGCGCTCGTCGCTGGGCGGCCATTATCAGCAGGAGATCGACCTAATTTCGCTCTTCAAGGATGTCAGCGAATACGTGCACATGGCGTCCTCGCCGGCGCAGGTGCGGCACCTGATCGACCGCGCCATGCGGATCGCCATCTCCGAGCGGGTCGTCACCACCATCATCATGCCCAAGGATGTGCAGCAGCAGAACGCCGTCGAGGTTCCCCCGCACGCGCACGGCGCGGTGCACTCCGGCCTCGGCTACTCGGCGCCGCGCGTCGTGCCGGCCGACGACGATTTGCGCCGGGCGGCCCAGGTGCTGAACGAGGGCAAGAAGGTCGCCATCCTGATCGGCCAGGGCGCCAAGGCCGCCGCGCCCGAGGTGACGCAGATGGCCGACAAGCTGGGCGCCGGCGTCGCCAAGGCGCTGCTCGGCAAGGACGTGCTGCCGGATCATCTTCCTTGGGTGACGGGCTCCATCGGCCTGCTCGGCACCCGGCCGAGCTATGATTTGATGGAGGGCTGCGACACGCTGCTGATGATCGGCTCGGGCTTCCCCTATTCCGAGTGGCTGCCCGAGGTCGGCAAGGCGCGCGGCGTGCAGATCGACATCGACCCCAGGATGCTGAGCCTGCGCTATCCGATGGAAGTGCCGCTCTGCGGCAATGCGCGTGAGACGCTGCAGGCGCTGCTGCCGCTGGTCGAGCAGAAGTCGGACCGCAGCTGGCGCGACGGGATCGAGAAGGGCGTCGCCGCCTGGTGGGACAAGCTCGAAGAGCGCGCCATGCAGGACGCCAAGCCGATCAACCCGCAGCGCGTCTTCTGGGAGCTGTCGCCGCGGCTGCCCCAAGATGTCATCATCACGGCCGATTCCGGCTCCGGCACCAACTGGTACGCCCGCGACATCAAGATCCGCGAGGGCATGATGTCGTCGCTGTCGGGCGGGCTGGCGACGATGGGGCCGGCCATGCCCTATGCGATTGCGGCGAAGATGAACTTCCCGGACAGGCCGGTGATCGCCTGCGTCGGCGACGGCGCGATGCTGATGAACGGCATCAACGCCTTCATCAGCGTCGCCGATCGCTGGAAGGAGTGGGCCGATCCGCGCCTGGTCGTGCTGGTGCTGAACAATGGCGACCTCAACCAGGTGACCTGGGAGATGCGCGCCCAGGACGGCGAGCCGAAATTCGAGGACAGCCAGGTGGTGCCCGCCTTCCCCTTTGCAGAATACGCCCGGATGCTGGGTCTGGAGGGCGTCCGCGTCGATAACCCGGACCAGATCGGCCCGGCCTTCGACCGGGCGTTCGCCGCCGACCGGCCGGTGCTGGTCGAGGCGATGACCGACCCCGAGGTGCCGCCGCTGCCGCCGCACATCAAGCTGAAGAACGCCGCGGCCTTCGTCTCGACGGTGTGGGGCGGCGATCCCGAGAACGTCCACATGATCCGCCAGACGATCAAGGATGCGCTCGCGCCGATCCTGCCCGACCGTGACTAAGAGCTGGCAGCCGGCACCGCAGCCGGCACCGCGGCGCCGGGCCGGCCCGCTCGCGCCCTTCCGCCCAGGCCCGCTGCCGCCCGAGCCGAGCCGCCGGCAGGGGCCGCTCTTCGGCAGCCCCGCCAAGGTGGCGGCGGCCGCGGCGCTGAGCGTCGGGCTCGGCTATCTGATCGGCCGGTCGCTGGGCGGCGGCCGTCCGCAGCGACGGGCCGGCCCGGCGACGGAGCGGCAGCGGCACGACCGGCTCGAGCGGTCGCGCAAGCTGCTGTTCTCCGGGTCCGCGGCGCTCTCGTTCAGCGCGGTCGCCGACAGCGGCCTCGAGCACAACAAGGCGCGCTACAATGACCCGTTCATGTACGCGGCGCCGACGGTGTCGGCCGTGGCGCTCGGCAGGGCCTCGCTCCAGGCGATGCGCGAGGCCGGCCAGGAGGCGCCCGGGCGCACCGTCTATCTGCTGGCCGGCGCGGCCGGGCTCGCGGGCTTCGGCTTCCACCTCTACAACATCGGCAAGCGGATCGGCGGGTTCGACCTGATGAACCTGATGTACGCCGCGCCGCTGGTGGCGCCGGGCACGCTGCTGGGCGCCGGCGCCGCGGGGCTGGCGGCCGAGGGCGCGGGCGGGCGGCTGCGCGGCGAAACGACCGGCTTCTCGGGCCCAGCGGTGGCAGCCGGCACGGCCGGGGCGATGCTCGGCACCGTCGTCGAGGTCGGCCTGCTGCATTACCGGGGCGCGTATCAAAACCCCTACATGCTCCTGCCCGTGACGATCCCGCCGCTCGCCGCCGCCGCGCTCCTGGCGGCAGCCGCGCGACCATCGCGCCGCCGCATCGCCGCCGCGCGGACGATGTGCGGCGCCACGGCGGTGCTGGGCGCGATGGGCACAGCCTTCCACGCTTATGGCATCCACCGCAACATGGGCGGCTGGCGGAACTGGAGCCAGATGATCCTGCAGGGCCCGCCCTTGCCGGCGCCGCCGGGCTTCGTCGGCGTGGCGCTGGCCGGGCTCGGCGCCCTCGACCTGCTGGAAGCGGAGCGATGAGCAAGGACTTCATCCCCCCCTATCCCGGCTACGACGTGCTCGACAAACGGGACACGCCCTCCTGGGACGACTTCACCCGCGAGGTCATAGCCCTGCGGCTCGACGAGGTGCCGCCGCGCCGTTTCCTCGAGCCGGACGACTACCTGACACTCGAGGCCGTCTGCCACCGCCTGATCCCGCAGCCCGACCGCGAGCACCCCGTGCCCATCGCCCCCTGGATCGACGACAAGCTCCATGCCGACCGCAAGGACGGCTTTCGCTTCGACGGCATGCCGCCGATGCGCGATGCCTGGAAGCTGGGGCTGCGCGGCATCGACGACGAGGCACGGAGCCGGCATGGCGCGGCCTTCCGCGCGCTGGATGCCGGCCGCCAGGACGAGGTTCTCTCCTGCATCCAGCAGGGCGAGACCCGCTCTTCCGTCTGGGAGCAGCTGCCCGCGGAGAAATTCTTCAGCGAGCACCTGCTGAGCGGATGCGTCGCCATCTACTACGCCCACCCCGCCGCCTGGAGCGAGATCGGCTTCGGCGGCCCCGCCTCGCCGCGCGGCTATGCAAGGCGCCGCGCCAATCTGCGCGACGGCTGGGAGGCGCCGCTGTCCGATCGCTGGAGCGAGATCGACGATGCCACTGCCTGAACGCCCGCGCGCGGTCGACGGCCGCGCGCCCGACGTCTTCCGCCGCGACGGCTGGGTGCCGATGCGCACGTATCCCGACGCCGACGAGGTCGATTTCGCCATCGTCGGCACCGGCGCCGGCGGCGGCACGCTGGCCTGCCGGCTGGCCGAGGCCGGCTTCTCCGTCGTGGCCCTGGACGCCGGCCCCTATTTCCGGCCGCTGGAGGAGTTCGCCTCGGACGAGAGCGAGCAGCACAAGCTCTATTGGACGGACGACCGCATCACCGGCGGCGACAACCCGATCTCGTTCGGCAGCAACAACAGCGGCAAGGCCGTCGGCGGCTCGACCGTCCATTTCCAGATGGTGTCGCTGCGCATGCGCCCCGATTGGTTCAAGGCGCGCTCCAAACTGGGATACGGCGCCGACTGGCCGGTCTCGTGGCGCGAGATGTGGCACTATTACGACGAGGTCGAGGACGCGCTGAAGATCGCCGGCCCCGACAGCTACCCTTGGGGCCCGCCGCGCGGCGCCTACCCCTACCGCGCGCACGAGATGAACGCGGCGGCCGACGTGCTGGCGCAGGCCTGCGAGGCGATGGGCGTCGCCTGGGCGCCGACGCCCATCGCCACGCTCTCGGCGCCGCGGGGCCTGGCGCACCCTTGCGTTTACCGCGGCTTTTGCAAGATCGGCTGCTCGACCAACGCCAAGCAAAGCGCGCTGGTGACGTGGATCCCGCGCGCCATCGCGGCGGGCGCCGAGATCCGCGACATGGCGATGGTCGGCCGGGTCGAGATGGATCGCGGCGGGCGCGCGACCGGCGTGCTCTACCATCGCGACGGCGAATGGCGCCGCCAGCGCGCCCGCAACGTCGTCGTCGCCGGCTATGCCATCGAGACGCCGCGCCTGCTGCTGATGTCGGCCAACGAGCAGTTTCCGGACGGGCTGGCGAACTCCAGCGGGCTAGTCGGCAAGTACCTGATGCCGAACAGCAACCATGGCGTCTACGGGCTGATGGACGACGAGATCCGCTGGTACAAGTCGCCGCCCTCGCTGGGCGTCTGCGAGCATTGGAACTATGACGACAACAAGGATTTCCCCGGCGGCTATTCGTTCATGAGCCAGGGCCCGCTGCCCGGCGAATGGGCGAACAGCATGGCGACGGGGCGCGGCTTCTGGGGCATGAAGCTGCGCCAGGAGATGACGAAGTACAACCGCCAGGCCGGGCTCAAGATCGTCGGCGAGGTGCTGCCGCAGGAACTCGAACCGCGTCGAACTGACGGACGAGGTCGACCAGTACGGCCTGTCCATTCCCAAGGCGATCTTCAGCTATGCCGAGGAGGACAAGCGCCTGATCGAGCACTCGATCCGCTTCATGACCGACGCGCTGCAGGCGATCGGGGCGCGCGACGTCTTCTCCGACAGCTCGACCGCGCATCTGATGGGCACCTGCCGGATGGGCGACGATCCGCGCACCAGCGTCGTCGACCCCGATGGCCGCAGCTGGGACATCCCGAACCTGTGGGTCTGCGACGGCTCGCTGTTCCCGACCAGCACGGGCGTGAACCCCTCGCTGACGATCCAGGCGATGGCATGCAGGATCGCCGACCGGATCAGGGATCTCGCGGCACGCGGCGAGCTCTGACGCCCCGAGGCCGGCGCGGCCCCGGCAAGCCGCGCCGCATCATGCGCGGTGGCCCGCCTGAGCGGGTATGGCCCACGCGGACGCCTATGCCGCCTCGCCCCGACGGGCTGGCTTTCGAGATCGTCGAGAGCGACAGCGCCGCCGCGCGCCGCCGGCTCATTCGGCGCCGCGTTGCGCGTAGGCCGCAAGCGCCCTGCCGCGGCCCTCGGCCAGACCGATCACCGGCGGCGGGTAGGGCTGGTCGGGCGAGAGCCTCCACGAGCGCGGGATCGCCTCGAAATAGCTCAAGGCGTCGGCGTGCGGGCGCTTGCGGCCCTCGGCGATGAAGCGATCGCGATAGCGGCGCTCGGGGTCGAATTTCTCCGCCTGGGTCTCGGGATTGTAGACACGGAAGTACGGAGCCGCATCCGGCCCCGAGCCGGCCGTCCATTGCCAGCCGAGCGCGTTCGAGGCGACGTCCCAGTCGATTAGGCAGTCGCGGAACCAGGCGTCGCCGACGCGCCAATCCGTCAACAGGTGCTTGGTCAGGAAGCTGGCGGCCAGCATGCGCGTGCGGTTGTGCATCGTCCCCGTGACGTACATTTCGCGCATGGCGGCATCGACCATCTCGTAGCCGGTCATGCCCCTTCGCCACCGCTCGGCCTCGTCGTTGTCGGCGCGCCAGGGAAAGCTGTCCCATTCGGGCCGCCAGTTCGACGTCTCGAGGCGCGGGCTGTGCCAGAGCAGATGGTAGGCGAATTCTCGCCAGGCCAGCTCCTTCACGAAGTGCTCGGCTTCCGCCGAGTGACCCGGCTGATCCATCGCCCGCCAGGCGGCATGCCAGGGGATGCGCGGCGAGATCTCGCCATAGGCCAGGTTCTCCGACAGCCGCGACGTGCCGCCCAGCGCCGGAACGTTCCGGTCCGCCCGATAGCGGCCGATGCCGTCCTGCAGGAAGGCGTCGAGCCGCTCGCGCGCCGCCGCCTCGCCGACACGGGCATGGGCCGCCACGACCGCGGCGCCGCGGTTCATGGCGGCGCCGACGTCCCAGTCTTCCAGCCGATCCGAGCGCGGCCACGCCTGCGGCGGGCGGAGGTCGCCGGGCTCCGGCAGCGACGAGGGCACGTCGCGGCCGCGCACCGCGCGCCAGAAGGGCGAGTAGACCTTATACCCGCCGCCGCTTCCCGTCTCGACGGTCTCCGGCTCGAACAGCAGCGAGGCGTTGACCGTCTCCACCGCCATCCCCTTCGTCCGGAGCCGCTCCTCGATCTTGCGGTCGCGCTCGAGCGAGCGAGGGTCGTAGAGGCGCGACCAGACGATCCGCCGCGCGCCGGTCTCGCCGGCCAGCGCCTCGAGGCTCTCGCCCGCATCGCCACGGCGCAGAATCAGCCGGCTGCCCCGCTGGTCGAGCCTGCGGCCGAGGGCACTCAGGCTCTCGCCCAGCCGCCATTTCGGCGCGGCGCCATAGGATTCGAAGATCGGGTCGAGCACGAAGAGCGGTATGACCGGCCCGCCGCCTTCCAGCGCCGCGTGCAAGCCGGGATGGTCAGTCAATCGGAGGTCGCGCCGGAGCCAGAGCAGCGTCGGTGAGTGGCAGTAAGACGTCGACATTGGGGTTGTTCCCGCCAGATTCTGATGTATACGGCCGCGCCGCTGGTAGCTGGCCTTCGGCGCCTCGGGGCCGCATCGAGGCCGCCTCGGGGTCGATCGTAAACCTCTTGTTAACGATCGGGGTTCAGCGTGCCTACATAGGCGACGACAGTCCGGAGACTTCTGACCATGACCGCCACCGTCATCAGCCTGCCCAGCCGCCGACAGCCGCCTGCTTCGCGCGACGACCCGGCGGCGGATGACCAGGCCCTGCGCGCCGAGCTGCGCCGCGCGCGAATCAGGATTGCGCAACTGGAGGCGAGCCTTGCCGAGGCATTGCGCGACAACGTGGCCCACTTCGACCGCGCGCGCGAATCCGAGCTCCGCCTGATGGAGCTGCTTGCGGAGCGCGAAACGGCAGAATCAGCCTAGTAAGAGCGTCTCGAGGCCGACCGAATCGTCCGAACTGCGTCGTCACTCCCGGACAAGCCCAGCCGCGACCCTGCCAGCTGGACCAGACGGATGCCCGCTTGCGGCGGAAGCGGGGATCTGGTTTGAGCGGCTGGCGAAGTCTTGTGTGCGCGGGAATGACGAAGGGGGCCGACGGGCCGACCGGAATCGAAAGCTCCCTGGACCCTGACGCGCCGGTCCGTGCAGATCTGGCCGTGCAGATCCGGCCGTGCAGATCCGGCCGTGCAGTTCGGGCCGTGCAGTTCGGGCCGTGCAGTTCGGGCCGTGCAGTTCGGGCCGTGCAGTTCGGGCCAGGCGGAACGGTCGGCGCGCTGCGCGGTTGTTCCGATCCTGGCGCTCGATGACGGGCGGGGCCTGCGACTGCGCGCAAGCCTGACGGGCTCCACCGGAAGGGGTCATGACGGAAACGCTCTTCGAGCTCTCGCCCACGCATGTCTTCATGGCGGCGGTCGGTGGCGCCATCTTCCTGGCGCACTGGGCGCCGCGGCTGGTGTTTCGCCGCGCGGTCTCGTCGGCGCCGCTCCTCATGCTGTTCGGTCTCGTGGCCTTCGCGCTGATCCCGGGAATGCCCGACGTCCTCGACCCGCGCGCCTCGCCGCGGCTCTGGGAGGTGACGAGCGAGATCGTGCTGATCGTCGTGCTGTTCGCCACCGGCTTGCAAATCGACAGCGTCGGCACCTGGCGTCTCTGGCAGCCGGCCGCGCGCCTGCTGCTGGTCACCATGCCGCTGACGATCGCCGCCGTCGCCCTGCTCGGCTGGGGCCTGGCCGGCATGACGCTGGCCGGCTCGGTGCTGCTCGGCGCGGCGCTCGCCCCGACCGACCCCGTGCTCGCCGGCGACACCCAGATCGGCCCGCCGCTCGAGGGCGGCGAGCACCCGGTCCGCTTTGCGCTGACGGCCGAGGCGGGGTTGAACGACGGGCTGGCCTTCCCCTTCGTCTATCTCGGGCTCCTGATCGCCGCGCTCGCGCCCGACTCCTCCGGCTGGTTCGCCGACTGGCTGGTGCGCGACGTCCTCTATCGCATCTCGGTCGGCGCGCTGCTGGGCGCCGGCGTCGGCTGGGTGCTCGGCAAGAGCCTCTTTCACATGCGGGGCGGCGAGACGCTGGCCCGTTCCGGCCCCGGCGTCATCGCGCTGGCCGCGGTGCTGCTCTGCTATGGCCTGGTCGAGCTGGCCGAGGGCTATGGCTTCATCGCCGTCTTCGTCGCCGGCCTCGTCTGCCGTCGCATCGAGGAGCGCCACCAGTTCCATCGCCGGCTGCACAGCTTCAGCGAGTCGATCGAGCACGCCGTCACCGCGGTGCTGCTCGTCATGCTCGGCAGCACGCTGCCTTTGCTCTGGCCGGCGCTCGACTGGCGGCACACGGTGATCGGCTTCGGCCTGCTCTTCGTCATCCGGCCCCTGGCCGGCTGGATCGGGCTGATCGGCACCAATCTGGCCGCGCGCGAGCGCTGGGCGGTGGCGTTCTTCGGCGTGCGCGGCGTCGGCTCGGTCTATTATCTCGCTTACGCCTCGATCCATGTCGAGTTCATCAACAAGGACCAGCTCTGGGCGCTCGTCGCCTTCACGATCTTCGCCTCGACGGTGCTGCACGGGGCGACAGGCTTTATCATCGAGCGGGTCGCGCCCGCCGAGTTCCGGGCCCCGAGGCGCCAGCCGAACGAGTGACGGGCGGCGCGACGCGGCCGGGGCGGCGGTGGATGGGGGCGCCGTGGCCGTGCACGGGGCGGCGTGGACGGGGCGGCGCCGATCGGCTAGCGTGCGCGTCACAAGGGGGCCAAGGGGTCGAGGCATGTCTGACAGATCGCGCGACAGCGGCGACCACGACCAGGTCCGGCGCCTGGTATCGCTGCCCGCCGACCGCGACGCGGTCTGGGCGGTGATCGGCGGCTTCGGCAGCGTCGCCGACTGGCACCCGCTGATTCGAAAGCAGCGAGCCGACCGAGATCGAGGGCGAGATTTATCGCCACCTGCGGACCACGGAGGGCGACCTCTTCCTCGAGCGCCTGATCGAGACGGGCCCGCACCATCTGACCTACGAGACCGTCGACGGCCCGCTGCCCGTCTCCGACCACCGCGCGACCCTCAGCTGCGTCGCCGAGGCAGGCGGCTGCCACGTCCACTGGTCGGCCTATTTCGTGCCCACCGGCCCGGACGAGCACCTCGCCACCGAGATCGTCGGCGCCTTCTACGAAATAGGCTTGCAGGCGCTGCAGGACCGGTTCGGCACCCCGCCAGAGACACGCCCGGCCTGACGGGGAGGCACCTGCGTGGCTGACGCCGACCTCGCGCTGTGGTCAGCGTCAGGCCGCGACGACCTACGCCGCTCAGGCGAAGGCCAGCACCCCGAACAGCACCAGGAGCGCGATGCCGATCAGCACGATGATCGCCAGCACCGAGGCGCCCGTCCAGGCGGCCCCGGCGATTTTCGGGAACCCGAGCAAACCGGCGATAGCGGCGACGATGACCAGAATCGAGAATCCACTCAAGCACGAGCCTACCTCCTTGCAATCCTTCCAGGAACAACGGCCGGTGAAACGCGACCGGCGCCGGTTGGTTGCCGTTCAGCCGCCGACGGCGATCGCGTCGGCAACGGCCCGGCCAAGCTCCTCGGTGCTCGCCCGGCCGCCCAGGTCGCGGGTCTTCGGGCCATCCGGGTCGCCCAGCACGCGCTCGATCGCGCGCACGATCAGCCCGGCCGCCTCCGCTTCGCCCAGGTGCTCCAGCAGCATGGCCCCCGACCAGATCTGGCCCACCGGGTTGGCGATGCCCTGCCCGGCGATGTCGGGCGCGCTTCCGTGCACCGGCTCGAACATGCTCGGGAACTTGCCTTCCGGGTTGATGTTCGCCGATGGCGCGACGGCGATCGTGCCCGTCACGCCGGGGCCGAGATCGGAGAGGATGTCGCCGAAGAGGTTGGTGGCCACGACCACCCGGAACTGCTCGGGCGCCATCACCAGCCGCGCGCACAGGATATCGATGTGGTGCTCGCGCGTCTCGATGCCGGGGTACTCCTTGGCCACCTCGCGGAAGCGGCGGTCCCAATAGGGCATTGAGACGAAGATGCCGTTGGACTTGGTCGCCATGTCGACGCGGGAGGCGCCGAGCTTGCGCGCCAGCTCGAAGGCATAGCGACTGATCCGGTCGCAGCCATGCCGGCTGAACACGGCGACCTGGCTGACGAATTCGCGCTCGGTGCCGGCGAACATGGTGCCGCCGATCTGGCTGTACTCGCCCTCGGTGTTCTCGCGCACCACCCAGAAGTCGATGTCGCCCGGCTTCTTGCCGGCGAGCGGGCACGGCACGCCGGGCAGCAGGCGCACGGGGCGCAGGTTGACGTACTGGTCGAACTCGCGCCGGATCGGCACCAGCAGCCCCCAGAGCGAGATGTGGTCCGGGACGCCGGGGAACCCGACCGCGCCGAGAAACACCGCGTCCGATTGCGACAGCTGGGCGATGCCGTCCTCGGGCATCATCGAACCCGTCGCCTTGTAGCGCTCGCAGGACCAGTCGTAGTCGGTGGTCTCGATGCGGAACTGGCCGGCCGCGGCGGCCGCCTGCAGCGCCCGCAGCCCCTCGGGCATCACCTCGTTGCCAATGCCGTCGCCAGGGATGCAGGCCAGCTTATAGGTTTTCATCGCCCCCTCACCTCGCTCTCCTCCGCCAGCAGCGCGGCGAGCCTGTCGTTCCAGTCGCCGAGCTCCGGCCCCAGCCGATCAATCCGCCCGGGCGTGCGGCTCAGCCGCGGCAAGGTCGTGGGCACGGCGATCTCGCCGAGCTTGGGGTGCTCGACCCGCTCGATCGTGCCGCGCGCCGCGAAATGCGGGTCGGCGAAGATGTCGGCGATCGAGTTGACCGGCCCGCAAGGCACGTCGCCCTCGCTGCAGAGCCGCACCACCTCCCCCATCGGATGGGCCAGCGTGAACACCTCGACCACCCCGTCGATCAGGTCGCGATCGGCCACCCTGTCGGCCGTGCGCGGATGGCTGTCGGCAAGATCTGGGCGGTGCAGCACCCGGCGCGCCAGCCTGTCCCACATGCGGTCGCTGGTGCAGGCGATGGCGACCCATTTGCCGTCGCCGCACTCGAAATGGCCGTGCGGGCAAACGTGCCGGGTCATCCGCCCCTCGCGGCCCCGCACCACGCCGAACTTGGCATAGGCCGGCGCCGCCTCGTCGAGGATCCTGAAGATCGACTCGTAGAGCGCGACGTCGATGGACTGCCCCTCGCCCGTGCGCTCGGCGACGCGCAGCGCCAGCAGCACGCCAAGCGCGCCGTACATGCCGGAGAAATAGTCGGCGAGCGACGACGAGCCCGGCGTCACCGGCGGCCCGTCAGCCATGCCTGCCAGATGCGTCAGCCCGCCGATCGCATGGGCGATGCGGGCAAAGCCCGGCCGGTCGCGATAGGGCCCATCCTGGCCATAGCCGGTGATCCGGCAGATGACGAGCGCGGGGTTGGCGCCATGCAGCACGTCGGGGCCAAGCTCCCACTTCTCCAGTGTGCCGGGGCGAAAATTCTCGATCAGCGCGTCCGAGCGGCGGGCGAGCTCGATCAGCTTGGCCCGGTCCTCCGGCGCCTTGAGGTCCAGCGTGACCGAGACCTTGTTGCGGTTGTCGTTCTGGAAGCTGAGCGACAGCTCGGGGATCTCCGTCGGCGTCCCGAAGCGCCGCCCCGGATCGCCGCCCGCGGGCTGCTCGACCTTGATCACCTCGGCGCCGAATTCTCCAAGGATGGCCGCGGCATAGGGGCCGGCGATGAAAGTCGACAGGTCGAGGACCCGGACGCCGTCGAGCGGACGCATCAGCCGAGAACCTCTTGGCCTTTCGCCTTGCGGACGGGCGGTTGCTCATCGACGGGGCCGGCCGGGCCGGAACGGACCGCCGCGATCCCCGGAAATTTCAGCAGCAACTCCCTGGTCGTCATCGTCCGGTCGAAACCCAGCTCGCGCCATCTCTCCTTGAATCGTGCGGTCAGTTCCGCAAGGCGTTCCCGGTCGTCGGGGCGGAGCCTTTCCTTCAGCTCCGCCAGACGTTGCCTGTCCTCCGGACTGAGCTTGGACATGTCAAATCCCGTGCGTTCCGGCATCTGCAGCCCTCTTTGCGTCGATTTCAGCGAGCACCTCGCTGGCGATTTTGAAGGCGTCCAGCGCCGCCGGCGCGCCGCAGTAGACGGCCGTCTGCAGCAGGCATTCGCGGATCTCGTCGCGCGTCACGCCGTTCCTCAGCGCGCCCCGCAAATGCAGCCGCAGCTCGTGCGGCCGGTTCAGCGCCACCAGCATGCCGATGTTCAGGATCGACCGGTCGCGCCGCGCCAGCCCCGGCCGGTTCCAGACATCGCCCCAGGCATAGCGCGTCACCCAGTCCTGCAAGGGCGCGGTGAGATCGTCCATGCGCGCCAGCGCATCGGCGACGTACTCCTCGCCCACCACCGCGCGCCGGGTGGCAAGCCCCGCCTCCCACAGCGCGTCCTCGCGCGGATAATCGGGGCGCGGGCTCTCGGGCGCGTCGCTCACGCCAGCACCCGGACGGGGTCGCCGTCCAGCCAGCGCTCGATCGACTCGACCATCTGGCCGTAGAAGGCGTGGTAGCAACCGTCCGTCACATAGCCCAGATGCGGCGTCAGCAGCGTCCGCGGCATATGACGCAGCGGATGGTCCATCGGCAGCGGCTCCTCGTCATAGACGTCGATGCCGGCGCCGGCGATCTGGGCCCGACCGAGCGCCGCAATCAGCGCGTTGGTGTCGACGATCGGCCCGCGCGAGGTGTTCACCAGGTACGCCGTCCGCTTCATCAGGCCAAGCTCGCGCTCGCCGACCAGCCCGCGCGAGCGCTCGCCCAGCTTGTAGTGGATGGTCAGGAAGTCCGCCCGGCGGAAGAGCTCGTCCTTCTCGACGCGCTCGGCGCCCACCTCGGCAGCGGCCTTGGCCGTCAGGTTGTGGCTCCAGGCGATCACCTCCATGCGGAAGGCGCGCGCGATCTCGGCCATGCGCCGGCCCAGCCGGCCGAGGCCCAGGATGCCCAGCGTCTTGCCGCTGAGGTCGAGGCCCAGCGTCGTGATCCACCGCCCCTCGCGCATGCGCTGGTTCTCGGTGTGGATGTTGCGGGCGAGCGAGATGATGTGGCCCCAGGCGAGCTCGGGCGTGGCGTCGGCCGAATTGTCCGTGCCGCAGACGGCGATGCCGCGCGCCTTGGCATGATCGAGGTCGATCGCGGCGTTGCGCATGCCCGCCGTGGCGATCATCTTCAGCTCCGGCAGCCGCTCGAGCAGGTCGCGCCCGATCGGCGAGCGCTCGCGCATGACGCCGAGCACGTCGAAGCCCTGCAGGCGCCCGGCGAAGCCCTCCAGCCCCTCATAGGCGTCGTGGAAGAACGTGACCTCGTGCCCGTCTTCCAGCCGCGACCAGTCGGCCATGTCGCGCGCGACGTTCTGGTAATCGTCGAGAACGGCGATCCGCATGGTTGTCCCCTTCACTCGATCCGATAGTGGTCGAGGAATTCCCGGTCAGGCGCAACCCCGAGCCCCGTCCCCGGCGGCAGGCCGACAGTGCCGCCGCTGGCGCGCACTTGCGCGGCGATGCCCAGCGGCTCCTGCAACATCTCGTCGCGGAAGCGGTTCGGCGTCGTGTCGAATTCCAGCATCGGCTCCCAAGGGTGCAGCCCGCCCGGCAGGTCGGGCATCGCGGCGAGCAGGTGCATGTTGGCCGCGACCGCGACCGCCGAGCCCCAGACATGGTTGATGACCGGCACAAAGTCCGCATGGCAGAGCGCCAGCACCTTCAGGTACTCTGAGATGCCGCCGAGCCCGCAAACCTCCGGCTGGGCCAGCCCGACGGCGCGAGCCGCCAGCAGGTCGCGCCAGCCCCACCGGGTGAACTCGGCCTCGCCGCCGGCGATGGTGGTGCGCAGCGCGCGGCGCAGCTCGGCATAGCCGGCGCGGTCCTCGGGCGCGACCGGCTCCTCGAACCAATAGGCGCCGAGCTCGTCGAGCGCGCGTCCGACGCGCATCGCATCCGCCAGCGTGTAGCAGTGGTTGGCGTCGACGGCGAAGCGGAAGCCGTCGCCCACGCCCTCGCGGACGGCCGTCGCCAGGCGGATGTCTTGCTCCGGCCCCAACCCGACCTTCATCTTGGTCGCCGCGAAGCCCGCTTCGCGGATCGCCGCCGCCTCCTCGCGGAAGGCGCCGGCCAGGTGCGGCACGCGGCGCAGCATCATGCCGTAGCCGTAGACCGGGATGCGCTCGCGCGTCGGCCCGCCGAGCAGGCGATAGAGCGGCAGCCCAGCGACCTTGCCGGCAATGTCCCAGAGCGCGATGTCGAGGCCCGAGAGAGCCTGGATCGGCATCCCCTTCTGCCCGTGGTCGCGCAGCGCGTTGTAGCAATGCTGCCAGATCGCCTCGCGCGCCAGCGGGTCGCGGCCCAGCACCATCGGCTGCAGCACCCGCTCAACGATCGCCTTGTTGCCGAGCGCGACCGGGCCGGGGCCGAAGCATTCGCCCCAGCCGGTGACGCCCTCGTCCGTCTCGACCTCGACCAGATGCGCCGTGCGGCGCCGATAGTACTGCTGCGAGTAGCCGAGCTCCTCGTCGAGTTCGTCGGACAGCACGTGGCTGGTGACGCGGGTGATGCGCATGGGTGTCAGGCCCGGCCGTGGAAATCGAGCAGCAGGGGATTAACGACCTCCGGCGCCTCGTACATCGCCCAGTGGCCGCAATCCGGGATGATTCGGCTTTCCAGATCCGGGCGCGCCGCCCGACAGCGCTCGATCCGCTCGGCGATCGGCGGGATCGCGGCGGCATCGTGCTCGCCATAGACGACCAGGACCGGGCAACTCAGCCGGCCGATCAACTCGGGCGTGCCGTCCGCCCAGCTGAGCCGGCGCGAGTCGAAGCGCGTGCGCGCGACGTTGCGGTGCTGCATGCCGACCGCCCAGTCGTCGATCTTGGAGCGGTCCCAGATCATCAGCTTGGCCAGGTTCCCGGCATGCATGGCGCGCAGCTCGGCCTCGGCCGGCTGTCGGCCCAGCCGCCGGGCCAGCCGGCGCTTGGAGTCGAGCGTGAAGGGCCGCCCCTCGGGCGCGCCATAGCCGGCGCCGCCCGTCATCGAGAGCGAGCCGGTGAGCTGACCCAGGCGGACGGCGAGCTGCGCCGCGACATAGCCGCCGAAGGAGAAGCCGGCCAGGTGGATGCGCCGCGCCTCGCCGGCCATCTCCTCAACCGCCGCGCGAAAGAGCTCGAGGTATTCCTCGTCAGTGATGTCGCCCGACACCGGGCCCGAGTCGCCATAGGCCGGCGCATCGACGGCCAGCACGCGGAAGCGCGTCGCCAGCGCATCGACATTGCGCACCCAATGCAGCCACGACCCAGCGCCGCCATGCAGCAGGACCAGCGGCTCGGCGGCGGGCTTGTCCGGCCCGAACATGCGGTAGGCGACGCCGGCCGAGGTCCGGCGGCAGGGCGGCTCGACCAGGGTTCCGTCGGGCCGGCGATCGGCGACCTGGTCCATCAGTCCCAGCGCTTCTCGTCGTCCCAGACGTTTGTCGGCATCGGCAGCCCGGCGAAGTCGGCCTCGGTCAGCTTGCCCTCGGGGGCGCGCCCCAGCTTTTCCAGCAGCAGCGCCAGCTGGCGCGTGTGCTGGCCGGAATGCCAGGCGGTGCGCTCGAGATAGTCGTGCAGCGTCTGCCGGCCGTAATAGACCTGCGCCGGGCGCTGCCAGTCGTGCCCACCCGCCTGCCACCAAGCCTGAAAGCGGTCGCGGATGCGCTGGCCGAAGGCGACGATCTCGGCGGGCCGGCGGACACCGTCCGGCGCCGGCGCGAGGTACTTGTCCTCCGTCAGCGGGTCGCCCTCCGTCTCGGCGACGAAGGCCTCGACGATCATGAAGATGTGGCAGGCGAGGTCACGATAGCTGCGCGGCCGGTTCGGCAGCATGGTCGAGAGGACCGCGTCGTCATCCGGCAGCTGCGCCGAATGGCGCAGCGCCGCGGCCAGGATCGTGTCGATGCGCGCCTTCAGCTCCTCGGGCGGCAGCACCTTGCGGCCATAGTCGATGCCGGCGATGCGGGCGACGTCCGAGAGAATTTGGCCCGACACCCACTCGCGCCCCTTGACCACCAGCGGGATCATCCTGACGCCCAGCGCCTGCAGGTCGCGGAAGCCCTGCGGGTCGGCCAGAACGTCGATGGAGGTGAAGGGCACTCCGTGCTCGGACAGGAACTCCTTGGTGCGCAGGCAACTGCTGCAGCCCGGCTGCCAGTAGACCTTGATGGCCTGGTCGCCCGTCGCGGGGTTGCTGTCCTGGATGGCGGCCATCGCTTCTTCCCATCACGGCGCGCGCCTGGCGCGTCCCGGCCCGCGTTCTATCAAGCGAGGCCGGGGTTTCCCAAGGCTGCCGCATCGCCTATGGGATTTGTGATGGACCTCGAGATCGAGCCGGAAGCCGGGCTGGCGCGGGCGCTGTTCGCGCCGCGCTCGGTGGCGTTGATCGGGCTGTCGAACGACCCGTCGCGGCCGACCGGCCGGGTGCTGCGCTATCTCCGGCACGGCGGGTTCCGCGGCCGGGTGCATGTGGTCAATCCGCGGCGCGACACCGTGCAGGGAATGCCGGCGGCGCCCTCGGTCGCCGCCCTGCCCGAGGTGCCCGAGCACGCCTATGTGCTGCTCGGCACCGAGTTGGCCCAGCAGGCGGTGGCCGACTGCGCCGCGCGCGGCGTGCCCGTGGTGACGGTGCTGGCCGACGGTTTCGCCGAGGCCGGGGCCGAAGGCCGGGCGCGCCAGGCGCGGCTCGTGGCGGTGGCGCGCGCCGGGGGCACGCGGCTGCTCGGCCCGAACTCGATGGGCGTCGCCGACCTGCACGGCGGCTGCTGGCTGACGGTGAACGCCGTCTATGACGAGCCCGACCAGCCGAAGGGGCGCACGGCGCTTCTCTCGCAGTCGGGCTCGATGATGGGCGGGCTCATCAGCCGGGCGCGGGCGCTCGGCTCCGGGTTCAGCCGGGTGGCGGCCGTCGGCAACGAGGCGGACCTCGGCATCGCCGAGATCGGCCTGGCCTGCCTCGACGACCCGAACACCGACGTGGTCGCGCTGTTCCTAGAGACGATCCGCGACGCCGACGCCCTGGCGCGCTTCGCCGCCGCGGCGCAGGCGCGGGCCAAGCCCGTGATCGCGCTCAAGCTCGGGCGCTCGGCGCTGGGGGCGCAGATGGCGGTGGCGCACACGGGCGCGCTCCTGGCCGAGGATGCGGTCGTCGACGCCTATCTGCGGGAGGTCGGCATCGCGCGGGTCTCGACGCTCGAGGGGCTGATCGAGGCGCCGCCGCTGTTCCGCGGCCGCGCGCCGATGGGGCGGCGGCCGGCCATCGGCGTGGTGACGACGACGGGCGGCGGCGGGGCGGTCGTCGCCGACCGGCTGGCGATGGAGGGCGTGGCGATCCGGCCGCCCTCCGAGGCGACGCTGGCGGCCGTGCGCGCCACGGGCCTGGCCCCGGTCGCCGGGCCGATCCTCGACCTGACCATGGCGGGCGCCGGCCCGGATTTTGTCGGCCCGGCGCTGGCCGCGCTGGCCGCCGACCCGGACGTGGATCTCATCGTCTCGGTCACCGGCTCGTCGGCCCGCGCCGCGCCCGAACGCACCGTGCCGCCGCTGGCCGAGGCGGCGCGCGGGGCAAAGCCGCTCGCCGCCTTCCTCACGCCCGACGCGCCCGAGGCGCTCCAGGGCCTGGCGCAAGCCGGCGTGCCGGTCTTCCGCACGCCCGAGAGTTGCGCCGATGCCGTCGGCGCCTTCTGCCGCTGGCAACTCCCGCGGGTGCGCGCGCTCGCTCGCCCGCCCGTCGCCACCACCACGGGCCGCACGCTCGACGAGGCGGACTCGCTCGCTTTGCTGGCCGGCGCCGGCGTGCCGGTGGTGGAGACGGTGGCAATCAGGGCCGGCGCGGCGCCCGCCCTGCCCTTCCCCTATCCCGTGGCCGCCAAGGTCCTGTCCGACGCCGTGCCGCACAAGACCGAGGCGGGCGGCGTCGTCACCGGCATCGCCGGGCCGAAGGCGCTGGCCGAAGCCGGGCGCCGGATCGTCGAGGCCGTGCGGCAGCGCACCGGCGTGGCCGTCGACCGGCTGCTGGTCGCGCCGATGATCCCGGCGCTCGGCGAGGTTCTGATCGGCTACCGGCTGGACGGCCAGGTCGGCCCCGTGGTGACGCTGGCGCCGGGCGGCGTGCTGGTCGGCCTCTACGACGACAAGGCGATCCGCCTCGCGCCGGTCGACGAGGCCATGGCGCGCGAGATGATCGACGAGGTGACGGGCCTGGCGCCCCTGCGCGGCCATCGCGGGCTGCCGCGGGGCGACCTCGACGCGCTGGCCCGCGCCATCGCGGCGCTGTCGCGGCTCGCGGTCCACGCAGCGACGGTCTTGGAAGCCGAGGCGAATCCCGTCATGGTGCGCGCCGACAGCGTCGGCGGCGTCGTCGCCGTCGACGCCCTGGTCACGCTCGCGGAGGCAAGCAGCGCATGAACCTGCAATCGACGATCCGCGAGCAATGCACCGAGGCCGAGTGGCGGACCCGTGCCGATCTGGCCGCCGCCTACCGGCTGGTCGACCTCTTCGGCTGGTCGGACCTGCTGGGGACGCACATCTCGGCCCGCGTGCCGGGCGAAGAGGACACGTTCCTGATCAACCCGTACGGACTGCTTTTCGACGAGATCACCGCCTCCTCGCTGGTCAAGGTGGACGAGGCGGGCACCATCCTCTCGCCGACCGAGCGGCACATCAACCCGGCGGGCTTCGTCATCCACTCGGCGATCCACATGGCCAAGCCCGAGCTCGCCTGCGCGCTGCACACGCACACGCCCGCCGGCACGGCGGTCGCGACATCGAAGGCGGGGCTCAAGCCGCTGACCCAGCACGCGCTCGCCATCATCGCGCATGTCGCCTATCACGGCTACGAGGGCATCGCGACCGACCTGAGCGAGCGCGAGCGGCTGGTCGCGGACCTCGGCGACGCGAACGTGCTGGTGCTGCGCAACCACGGGCTGCTGACGGTCGGGCGGACGATCGCCGAGGCCTTCGTCTGGATGTACCGCGCCGAGCGCGCCTGCCGTATGCAGGTGGCCTTCGAGGCGACGGGCGAGGCGCCGGTCGAAATCCCCGACGAGGTGCAGCGCGTCACCATCGAGCGCAACCGCAAGGCCAATTCGCCGGAGGGCCACCGCCCCATCGGCGTGCACGAATGGCCGGCGCTGCTGCGCCGCCTCGACCGGTTAAATCCCGGCTACGAGAACTGACGCGCAAGAAGCAGTACGGGCCCATGTCAGAGCTGATGAACGACTTTCCGCCGGCGCCCGACGCCCAGGTGACGCTGGCCAACTGGCGGACCGCGCCGTTCAATCGCTGGGCCTTCCACCATGTCCGCGAGTTGTTGCCGACGGCCGAGATCCCCAACGATCCGCGCCGGGCCAAGCCGCTTGCGGTCGAGCCGCGCGATCTCTCGAGCGTCAGGATCAAGAGCGAGGCGGGCCGGCTCGACCTGCCCGCCTTCTTCGAGAAGGCCGAGGTCGACGGCTTCGTCGTGCTGTTTCGCGGCGAGCTGATCCACGAGAGCTATTTCAACGGCATGAACGGCCGGCGGCAGCACATCTGCATGTCGGTGTCGAAATCGCTGCTGGGGCTGCTCGCCGGCATCCTGGTCGAGCGCGACCTGCTCGACCTGGACGCCGTGGCCACGCATTACGTGCCCGAACTGGCGGCGACCGCCTACAAGGGCGCGACGGTGCGCGACCTGCTCGACATGCGGGTCGGCGTGCACTTTCCGGAGGACTACACCGAGACCGAGGGCCTCTACGTCCAGTACCGCAAGGCGACCGGCTGGAACCCGCGCGCCCCCGGCGAAGAGCCCTCGGACCTGCGGTCGTTCTACGGGCTGATGACCGAGGCGGAGAGCCGCCATCGCGGTCCCTTCCGCTACATCTCGCCCAACACCGACCTGCTGGCATGGATCATGGAGCGCGCCACCGGCACCCGCTATGCCGACCTGATGAGCGAGCTGCTCTGGAAGCCGCTCGGCGCCGAGACGCCCGCCTACATCACCGTCGACCGGCTGGGCGCGCCGCGCGCCGCCGGGGGCATGTGCGTGACGACCCGCGACCTCGCGCGCATCGGCCAGATGATCGTCGAGGGCGGGCGCGCCATCGTCTCGACCGACTGGATCGAGGACATCGCCACCATGGGCGACGCCGGGGCGTGGAACGCCGGCGACTTCGCCCCGGACTATCCGGGCCAGCCGATGCACTACCGTTCGCAATGGTACGTCGTCCGCGACCGCGGGCCGCTCCTGATGGCGGCGGGTATCCATGGCCAGAACCTGCTGGTCGACCGCGGCACCGAGCTGGTGATCGCCAAGCACGCCTCGGCGGCGAGCCCGAGCGACGCGAGCGGCGAGCGTCTCACGCTCGGGGCGTTCGACGCGATCCGCGACTTCCTCTGCTGACCGACGCTCGAGGGTACCATACGCCTACCGGCATACCGACCCGGCAAAGGAGCCGCTTCCTACGCTGCCGGAAAACGTGCAACAGGCGAGCTTGCACGCGTGCATGGGCCTCTATCGCCCTGATACGCCCTCCATATTTATATTTCCGAGCCTATCCGGGACGGCGCAACCGAACGCCTCCCCTCCTCGTGGGAAGGGGGGGCGCGAGCGCGAACCCGATTTATATCGCCCGGCGCTTACTTCTTCTTTCCCGCCTTCTCGCCCGGCTTCTTGGCGGCCTTCTTGCCGGCCTTGCCCTTCGGCGCCTTCGCGGCGGTCTTCTTGCGGCCGCCGGCACTCGGATGGGCGCCCGGATACCAGGCGGGCTCGCGTTTCTCGAGAAAGCTCGCGAGCCCCTCGCCCGCCTCGTCGGACAGGCGCTTCAGCCCGTGCGGCCGCGCCATCTCGAGCAGCTCCTGCTCCGTGCAGTAGAGCCCCGCATATTTGAGGATCAACTCCTTCGACTCGGCCAGCGCCCGCGGCGGCACATGCAGCAGCGCGTCGACGATGGGCGCCGCAAGCGCGTCGAGGCCGCCCTCCTCGCAGACCTCGTCGACGAGGCCGATCTCGAAGGCGCGCTGCGCGCCGAAGCGCTCGCAGGACAGCGCATAACGCCGTAAGCCGCCCCGGACCGATGCGGCTGAGCAGCTGCGGCACGATCGGTACGGCCGTCAGCCCCCAGCGCGCCTCCGAGATCGAGAAGATCGCGCTCGCATCCGCCAGCACGATGTCGCAGGCCGAGGCGATGCCCGTGCCGCCGCCGAAGCAGCCGCCATGCACCAGCGCGATCGTCGGCTTGGGCAGCGCCGTCAGCGCGTGGATGGCGCGCGCCGTCCGCTCCGAGATGGCGATGTTCGCAGCGGCGCTTTCGCTCCTGATCGACTGCACCCAGGCGAGGTCCGCCCCCGCCTGGAAGTGCCGCCCGGCGCCGCGCAGTACGATCACGCGCGCCCGATCGTCGGCGGCGAGATCGCCCAGGGCCGCCGCGAGCTGGCCGATCATCTCGCCGTCATAGGCGTTGTTCTTCTCGGGTCGCGACAGGGTGACCGTGGCCACCCCGCGGCGGTCGACGGCGCTCTCGACGATGTTATCGGCCATTGTGCTCTCTCCCCAGGTTCAGCGTGCAACCCTAGGGCGGCCAAGGGGGAAAATCCATTCGCAGTTGTGACCCCCGCTTGCGCGAAGAGCCGGCGCTTAACGCTTGCGCAGCGTAAGAATCTCGGCCAAGAAGACAGCATAATTACCCGTCCGGCATGGAACCGGATCGATCTGCTAAAGCGGACGAGGACGGGGGCGGAGGAAACACACAGCAAGGGGGCGCGGGGCCAAATCCCGCGCGGGCCGAGCGATTGGCGAACGTCATCGAGATCCAAAATCTTCGGGACTCAGTTCTTTACCTCGTCCGGCGTGGTCCAGGCGGTCAACGGGATCTCGTATGACGTCGCCGAGGGCGAGACGGTCGCCATCGTCGGCGAGTCGGGCTGCGGCAAGTCGGTCGGCGCCATGTCGATCCTGCGGCTGATCCCCGATCCGCCGGGCAAGATCGTCGACGGCTCCATCACCTTCGGCGGGCGCGACCTGCTGAAGCTTCCGATGGAGCAGATGCGCGAGGTGCGCGGCCGGGACATCGGCATGATCTTCCAGGAGCCGATGACCTCGCTGAACCCGGTGCTGACGATCGAGCGCCAGCTGACCGAGACGCTGGAGGAGCATCTCGGCACGCCCCGCGAAAAGAACCACGAGCGGGCGATCGAACTGCTCGGCCTCGTCGGCATTTCCGAACCCGAGCGGCGGCTGAAGCAATATCCGCACCACCTCTCGGGCGGCATGCGCCAGCGCGTGATGATCGCCATGGCGCTGGCCTGCAATCCCAAGCTGATCATCGCCGACGAGCCGACGACCGCGCTCGACGTGACGATCCAGGCGCAGATCCTCGAGCTGATGAAGAATCTCACGCGCGAGCTCGGCGTCGCGATGATCATCATCACGCACAATCTGGGCGTGGTGGCGCGCTATGCGGACCGGGTCAACGTGATGTATGCGGGCTACATCGTCGAGAGCGGCACGGCGCGCGAAATATACCACAACCCGCGGCACCCTTACACGCTGGCGCTGCTGCAATCCGTGCCGCGCATGGATGCGCGCGGCCGCAAGCTGCGCCCCGTGCACGGCCAGCCGCCCGACCTGACCAAGCTCGACGGCGGGTGTCCGTTCCGGCCGCGCTGCCCGTTCGCCGTTCAGCGCTGCGCCGAGGAGATGCCGCCCCTGATGGCGGCGGGCGGGCCCGGCCACGTCTCGGCCTGCTGGGAGAAGGAGCGCGTCGGCCTGGCGGAGACGGCCGCATGAACGCGCCCCTGTCCCGAAACGATACGCTCGTCGAGGTCAAGAACCTCAAGATGCACTTTCCCGTCACCGAGGGCGCGCTGGTGCCCCGCGTCGTGGCGAACGTCAAAGCGGTGGACGGGATCAGCTTTTCGATCCGGCGGGGCGAGACGCTGGGGCTCGTCGGCGAATCCGGCTGCGGCAAGACCACCACCGGGCGCTGCATCCTGCAGCTCGAGCGGCCAACCGAAGGCGAGATCCTCTTCGAGGGGCGCGACCTCACCAAACTTTCGAAAAAGGAGATGCGGCCGCTGCGCCAGCAGATCCAGGTGATCTTTCAGGACCCCTATTCCAGCCTGAACCCGCGCATGAAGATCGGCGACATCATCGCCGAGCCGATGATGGTGCACCGCATCATCAACGATTCCGCCGGCCGCACCCTCCGCGTGCGCGAGCTGCTGGAGAAATGCGGCCTGCCGGGCAAGTTCGCCGACCGCTACCCGCACGAGATGTCGGGCGGCCAGCGCCAGCGCGTCGGCATCGCCCGCGCGCTGGCGGTGAACCCGGAGTTCATCATCTGCGACGAGGCGGTCTCGGCGCTCGACGTCTCGATCCAGGCGCAGGTCATCAATCTGCTCGAGGATCTGCGCGACGAGTTCGGGCTGACCTACCTGTTCATCAGCCACGACCTGAGCGTCGTGCACCACCTCTGCAACCGCGTGGCGGTCATGTATCTCGGCCACATCGTCGAGCTGGCCGAGACCGAGGAGCTGTTCCGCAACCCGCTCCACCCCTATACCCAGGCGCTGCTCGAGGCCGTGCCCATCCCCGACCCGATCGTCGAGGCGGAGCGCGCGCACAAGATCATCACCGGCGAGATCCCCTCGCCAATGAACCCGCCGCCGGGATGCGTCTTCCATCCGCGCTGTCCGCTCGCCGTCGATAGCTGCAAGCGCGAGTTCCCCGCCTTCCGCGAGATCAGGCCCGGCCACTGGGTCGCCTGCACCGAGACCGACAGGTCCGCGCGGATGGCCGCCGAGATGCGCGCGGAGACTCGCCGCGCCTACGAGATCGCCGAGGCCGAAGCCGCGGCAGCGGCGATGGCCCGCGACGCCTGAGACGCCTGAGACGGGGAGACGGGGAGACACGCGAGAAACGCGGCACTCGATCACGACCAAAGCAAGGGAGGTATATCACGTGATGCACATGAAGTTCTGGAAATTCGCGCTCGGCACGGTGGCGGCGGCCGCCATCGCCACGGGCGCTCTGGCACAGGACGGCGAGCCGAAATACGGCGGCACGCTGACCTATGTCGTCGCCTCGGAGGCGCCGTCCTGGGACGGCCATATCGAGACGACCTTCGGCACGATCCACCCGATCGCGCCCTTCTACAGCCTGCTGGTGCGCGTCGACCCCGAGAACCCGGGCGACCCGACGGCGATCCAATGCGACGTCTGCTCGAGCTGGGAGACCAGCGACGACGGCAAGACCTGGACCTTCCACATCCGCGACGACATCCAGTTCCATGACGGCCAGAACCTGACGGCGCAGGACGTCAAGGCGACCTACGACAAGATCATCAACCCGCCCGAAGGCATCCCGTCCGCCTACAAGGACTTCTACGTGATGGTCAATTCCGTCACGGCCCCGGACGACAAGACGGTTGTGTTCCAGCTCAAATATCCGTCGGGCGCGTTCCTGCCGGCGCTCGCTAACCCCTTCAACTTCATCTATTCGAAGAAGGATCTCGACGAGCACGGCTATGAGTGGCACCGGACGAACGTCAACGGCACCGGACCGTTCAAGTTCAACTCCTATGATCCGGGCGCGTCCGTCAGCGGCGTGAAGTACGAGAACTACCATCACGAGGGCAAACCCTACCTCGACGGCTTCAAGGCCATCGTCGCGACCGACATGTCGGCCCGCGTCCAGGCGATAGAGGGCGGCCAGGCCGACATCGAGTTCCGCGGCTTCCCGCCCAAGCAGCGCGACGAGCTCGTCTCCAGCCTCGGCGACAAGATCACCGTGCAGGAGAGCGACTGGAACTGCGTGCTGATCACCACGCCGAACCACCGCCGCGCGCCGATGAACGACCCGCGCGTGCGCAAGGCGCTGACGCTGGCGGTCGACCGCTGGGGCGGCTCGGAGTACCTGTCGCGCATCGCCATCGTGAAGACCGTGGGCGGCATCGTCTTCCCCGGCCATCCGCTGGCGGCGACGCCGGAGGAGCTGGAACAGATGGCCGGCTACTCCAAGGACCTCGAGGCCAGCCGAGAGGAGGCGCGCAAGCTGCTCGCCGAGGCCGGCTACCCCGACGGCGTCGACATCGTCTTCAACAACCGCGGCGTCGACCAGCCCTACAAGGTCGTCGGCACCTGGCTGGTGGACCAGTGGAAATCGGTCGGCATCAATGCCGAGCAGCAGGTCAACCCGACGCCGCTGTTCTACGACATCCTGCGCAACACGCACGAATACGACGTCTCGATCGACTTCAACTGCCAGTCGCTGATCAACCCGATCGCCGACGTCTCGTTCTTCGTGCCCGGCGGCGGCTCGCAGCATTCGGGCTATGAGAGCGAGGAGGCGCGCCAGCTCTACGAGCAGCTCGCCGCGGCGCCGACCGAGGACGAGCAGCGCAAGATCATGCGCGAATACGAGAAGCTGATCCTGGACGAGGATGCCAGCCAGCAGATCACGTTGTGGTGGTACAAGATCAACCCGTATCGCTCCTACGTGAAGGGCTGGAAGATCCCGCCCAGCCACTATCTGGCGCAGCAGCTCGACCAGATCTGGCTCGACGGCAAGCCGGGCTGAGCCCACCACGCCGAGATCATAGGGGCGGCCTTCGGGCCGTCCCCGCATCCGACCGCCGCCATCGAGAACCCGGTCCATGTGGCAGTACGTCTTCAAGCGCCTGGTGATGATGATCCCGACCGTGATCGGCGCGGCGATCGTTATCTTCTTTCTGCTCCGCATGATGCCGGGCGACGTCTGCGAGATGAAGGTCGGCGCCGATGGCGGCAATTACGATCCGGCCGCGGTCGCGCTCTGCCAGAAGAACCTCGGTCTCGACCGGCCGATCTTCGTGCAGTTCGGCGAGTTCCTCGTCGGCATCGCGACTTTCGACTATGGCAATTCGATGTGGACCGGGCGGCCGATCACGCACGAGATCGGCTTGCGCTTCGAGCTCTCCTTGCAGATCGCGCTGATGGCGACCGTCGTGTCGATCGCGCTCGCCATCCCGCTCGGCACGCTCTCGGCGGTCTATCAGAACACATGGATCGACCTCGTCGTCCGAACCGTCTCCATCGCCGGCATCGCCATACCGTCCTTCTGGCTCGGCATCCTGATCATCATGGCCATCCTCTCGGTCTCCGAGATGCTGACCGGCACGCGCTGGTCGCCGCCGATCGAATACGTGCCGATCTGGGAAAATCCCTGGCACAACCTCTCCATGCTGATCTGGCCGGCGCTGGCCACCGGCTATCGCTATTCCGCCGTCGCCACCCGCATGACGCGCTCGTCGCTGCTCGAGGTGCTGCGCGAGGACTATGTCCGCACCGCCCGCGCCAAGGGGCTGATGGAAAAGCTGATCATCAACCGCCACGCGCTCGGCAACGCGCTGCTGCCCGTCATCACCATCATCGGCATCGAGTTCGCCTTTCTGATGGGCGGCCTCGTCGTCACCGAGCAGGTCTTCAACCTCAACGGCCTCGGGCGCCTGCTGGTGCAGGCGGTGACGCTCAACGACTACACGCTGACGCAGGCCATTGTGATGATCATCGTGCTGGTCTTCGTCTTCACGAACTTCCTCGTCGACATCCTCTACGCGTGGCTCGACCCGCGTATCCGCTACAGCTGAGGGCCAGGCCATGGTGACGACATCCGAGGTCCGGACCGAGGCCGCCTTCGGCGAGCTCGAGGAGCTGCGCGATCGCCCGTCGGTCTGGAAGCGCTTTCGCGCCTTCATGCGCAAGCAACCGCTCGGCACCGCCGGCGGCGCCGTGGTGCTGGTCTACATCGTGCTGGCCATCTTCGCGCCGTGGCTCACGCCCTTCCCGCCGCTCGACACCGACTATTCGGCGATGTTCACCCCGCCGGGCTTGCCTTACATCTTTGGCACGGATGAATACGGTCGCGACATCCTCAGCCGCGTCATCGCCGGCTCGCGCACGGCGCTGTTCGTCGGCTTCACCTGCGCCATCGTCGGCGCCACCGCCGGCCTCGTTCTCGGCGTCGCCAGCGCCTATTGGGGCGGCACGACCGACCTGGTCTTCCAGCGCGTCATGGACGTCTTCCTGGCGTTCCCGCTGATCGTGCTGGCGCTTGCCATCGTCTCGATCAGCCGCGCCTACCAGGTCTCGGCCGAGGACTCGGTCTATTTTGTGATCATCGCCATCACCATCCCGTTCATCCCGCGCTGCGCCCGCGTCGTGCGTTCGTCCGCGCTCTCGATCCGCGAGATCCCCTACATCGACGCCGCCCGCGCGAACGGTTATTCCGACACGCGCATCATCCTGCGCCACATGGTGCCGAACGTGATGGCGCCCTATCTCATCATGATCACGGCGTTCGTCGGCCAGGCGATCCTGCTCGAGGCGTCGCTCTCGTTCCTCGGCCTCGGCGTGCAGGACCCGCTGCCGGCCTGGGGCCTGATGCTGAGGAACGCGCAGGAGTTCATCCGGACCGAGCCGTGGATCGCCATCTGGCCGGGCGTCGCCATCTCGCTCGGCGTCTTCGGCTTCAACCTCTTCGGCGATGCCGTCCGCGACGCGCTCGACCCCCGCCTCCGCTCGCAATAGAGGTGGCGCCGGGCGCCGGTGCCCTGCTCTCCAGTTCTTTTGCAGATCAATGACTTACGCGGGTGTGCACGCGTGCAAGTGCGTGCAAGGCCTGGCGTCACACCCTGCGGAAAAGCCCGAAACTCGGC
Source organism: uncultured Alphaproteobacteria bacterium (assembly GCA_963822985.1). Classification (GTDB taxonomy): domain Bacteria; phylum Pseudomonadota; class Alphaproteobacteria; order Rhodobacterales; family Rhodobacteraceae; genus Thermohalobaculum. The sequence continues at coordinate 252,841 of CAWGJU010000017.1, forward strand.
AAGCCTTTCAGGGCCATCGATCTTCTGGAGATCGTATCAGGTCTCGGCGCCGCCGTTCACCTGGATCAGTTGGCCATTGAGGAACGCGCCGCGCTCCGAGGCCAGCAGCGCCACGACGGCAGCCACCTCCTCGGGGCGCCCGAGCCGGCCGACGGGAATGCGTCCGGCCTGCGCCTTGATGTGCTCGGTCATCGTCCGGTCGGCGTGCTCCGAGGCGATCGGCCCCGGCGAGACGATGTTCGCGGTCACGCCCTTGGGCCCGAACTCCTTGGCCAACGCCTTGGCCAGCCCCCAATTGCCGTGCTTCGAGACCGAGACATGCGCCCGCCCGCTATAGCCGTGGATGGCGTTCATGCCGGCGAAGAGCACAATCCGCCCCCAGCCGGCCTCCACCATGCCGGGCAGGCAGGCGCGCGCCAGCCAGAAAGACGCGGTCAGGTTGACGTCCATGACCTCGCGCCATTCGGCCTCGTCCATCTCCAGGAAGGGCGCCGAGGGCCGAATCGCCGCATTGTGCACCAGCACGTCGATGCGGCCGAACCGGTCGATGCCGGCCTGGGCGACCGCCCGGCATGCGTCCGCCTCCCCGACATCGCCCATCGCGACCAGCGCCTCGCGCCCCGCCTCGGCGACCATCGCGGCCGTCTCGTCGCAGGCGGCCCGGTTGCTCCGGCCATTGACGACGATGTTCAGGCCCTCGCCCGCCAGGGCCAGCGCAATGGCGCGGCCGATGTTCTGGCCGGCGCCGGTGACCAGCGCAGCGCGGTGAACCGGGCCGCTCACTCGGCCGCTCACTCGGCCGCCCGGGCCGGCGCGGCGAACGCATCGCGCAGCCGGTCCCAATCCTCGGCGCCCACCCGGTCGAAGAGGTCGCGCACGGTCAGGCCGGCGCCCTGATCGGGCAACCCACCCGCGGCCAGCCGCGTCAGCATGCCTTCCGCCGCCGCCACCATCTCGCGCCAGAGCACGTCCGGAAGGATGGTCAGCGCATAGCCCGCGGCGGCCAGCCGATCGAGTTCGACCGGCGGCGACTTGCCGCGCACCACCAGGTTGAAGAGGCACGGGCCCTTGACCCGGCGGGGCACGGCGGCGATCTCCTCGGGCGTCTTCGGCGCCTCGAGGAAGGCGATGTCGGCCCCGGCCTCCAGCGCCGCGTTGGCGCGCGCCACGGCCTCGCCAAAGCCCTGGTCCGCATTCGCGTCCGTCCGCGCGATGACCTTGAAGTCAGGGTCACGCCGCGCCGCGGCCGCCGCCCTGATCTTGGCCAGCCATTCCGGCGCCGGCACGATCACCTTGCCGTCGAGATGGCCGCACTTCTTTGGAAAGCCCTGGTCCTCGATGTGGATCGCCGCGACCCCGGCGCGCTCGTATTCCCGGACGGCGCGCGTGACGTTCAGTTCGTTGCCGAACCCGGTATCGGCATCGGCGATCACGGGAATGCCGACGGCGCTGGCGATCCGCGCCGCGTTCGCGACCATCTCGCTCATGGTCAGCAGCCCGTAATCGGGCAGGCCGTGCGAGGCAGCCGTCCCCGCCCCCGTCATATAGCAGGCCCCAAAGCCGGCGCGCTCGATCAGCTTGGCCGTCATGGCGTCATGGCAGCCCGGCGCTATGACCATCTCGCCGCCGGTGATCGCATGGGCAAACCGCGCGCGCGGTGTCATGGGCATCCTCCCTGCTCGTTGTCGGCGCCAGACTATGGCGCCGACTTCCCTCGGGGCAAGCGACGGTGTCGATGCTCCGTCACCTCATCCCATGCGGGATGCGGGGTCGCGGGCGGCCAAGGCCCGCGGAGCGACCTGACATGTGGACAGCCGGTCCCACGCGTTCAGCTGCCGCGCCGGGCCTCATCACGTCCGCGGCTTGACGCTCGCCCCACCGCTGCCGAGAACGCGGGTGCGCAGGATCGACCTCGGGGGGCCCCATGCAGCTACCGCTTGACGGCATACGGGTCATCGAGATCGGGCATTCGGTCGCGGCGCCCTATGCGGCGCTGGTGCTGGCCGAGCTCGGCGCCGAGGTGATCAAGATCGAGCGTCCCGGCGCCGGCGACGACGCGCGCCTCTGGGGCGATCCCATCGACGGCGCCTCGCCCACCTTCCATGCGCTCAACCGGCTCAAGCGCTCGGTCACCCTCGACCTGAAGTCGCCCGAGCACCGGGAAAAGCTCCGCCGCCTCGCCGCCGTCTCGGATGTCGTCATCCAGAACCAGAAGCCGGGTCTGGCCGCCCAGCTCGGCTTCGACGCCGCCGCGCTTCGCGCACTGAACCCGCGCCTGATCTACGCCAACATCCACGCCTTCGGCGACCGCGGGCCGCTGGCGCAGAAGCCGGGCTACGACCCGCTGATGCAGGCCTTCGGCGGGCTCATGAGCGTCACCGGCCACCCGGACCAACCCTCGATCCGGATCGGCCCCTCGATCATCGACTGCGGCACCGGCATGTGGGTGGTCATCGGCGTGCTCGCCGCGCTGCTGCGCCGCGCCGAGACCGGCGAGGGAGCGACGGTCGACACGGCGCTTTTCGAGACGGCGCTCGGCTGGATGGTCTACTTCGTCACCATCCTGTCCGCGACCGGCCGGCCGCCGGCCAGGGCCGGGTCGGGCACGGTGATGATCTGCCCCTACCAGATCTTTCAATGCGCCGATGGCGAGCTGATGATCGCCGCGGGCAACGACACGCTCTTCGCCAAGCTCTGCCGCGTGCTCGGCCAGCCCGATTGGGCCGAGGACCCGCGCTTCCTGCATAACCCCGAGCGCGTGCAGAACCGGCGCATCCTGATCCCGCTGCTCGAGGGCCGGACCGTACAGCGCCCGATCGCCGAGCTCGCCGCCGCGCTCGACGCCGCTGGCGTGCCGCATGCGCCCGTGCAGGACACCGCCGAGGTGCTGGCGCATGCGCAGACGCGGGCCGTCGGCATCGCCCGGCGCGAGAACGGCCTCGACTTCTTCGGCCTGCCGCTGCGTCTCGAGGGCGCCCGCCCTGACCGGAGCGGCCCCGCGCCGGCGCTGGGCGAGGCGGATGCCTGGCTCGACCGGCTGCTCGGCGACGGCGCCTGACAGGAGGCGTCCGCTCGGCTATCTCGTGCTCGAGTGAGGCGGCTCGCCTGCCCCGTCCTCTGGGTGCTCCTCCCAACGATAGCGAAAGTCGCAATGCGAGGCGCCCTGCATGATCGTCTGGGTCCGCTCGAGCCTGATCCGCGGGTCATAGCCGGTGCAGAACGTGCCGTCGCGCCCGCAGCTGAGCAGATGGCCGATCTCGGCCAGCCCCATCGCGCGGTACATCTCGGCATAGCGGCAGCGGGTGACATTATAGTGCACCTCGCGCTCGGTCTCCTTCAGCATCTCGACCTCAAGCGCGCCGTTCGCCTTCCACTGCGGCAAGAGCGCGTGAAAGCCGGCGAGGCTCGTCTCGCCCCCTTCAGCGTCGGCATAGGCGCGGCCCTGCGCGATCGCGTCCTTGCGGATCGCGTTGCCCAGGATGTCGCGCGCCCGCGCCTGGCCGAGTTCGGCCGCCATCTCCTCGTAGACCACCTTCAGGATCGACGCCTCGAGCCGGCGCCGCTCCAGGATCGGCATGTCCGTCTTCACACTCGGCCTCCTTTGCTCCGGCGCGTCAGATGGCCCGAGCGAGAACCTCCCTGAACCGCACGGCGACCTTGGCGAAGCCCGCCGAGGTGCCGTGGATCTCGTCGTTCCAGTCGCTCACATCGGGCATCGCGTTGCGGCAGTCGACGACATAGACCCGCGTCGCGTTCGAATCGCCGGCGAGCTCGTTCATCAGGTCGTAGAGCGCGTCGAGCAGCAGCTTGATGATGTTGCGCCGCAGGTCCTGGTCCATGATGCCGCGCTGCGCCAGCGGCTGGCCCAGCCACTCGTCCTGCGCCGCATAGCTGGGGTTTCGCGGGTCGTTCGCCCCCCAGGGATAGGGGAACGGATAGTCGTAGCCGTGCACCAGGATCGGCAGCCGCTCGAGCCCGGGCTCGGCCCGAACCTCGGTGATCACCTTCGAATAGGCGCGCTTGAGGAAGGCCAGCGTCTCGCCCAGGCGCGACTGGTTCACATGCGCCGCCGCGTCGGCGCCGGGCTGGAATTCCTTCAGCAGATGCAACAGGACGGGGATGCCGTTCTCGTCCTCGCCGATCACGTCGTTGCCGGCGGCCGACAGCAGAAACGCCTTGGCCCGGCCCTTCTCCTCGCGCAGCGCCTTGAGGAACTCGTTCCTCTTCGCCCCCGGCTGGCCCAGCAGCATGTTCCCCGCCGTGTCGCCGGCGGCCGAAAGGTCGTGGATCAGGAAATCGGGCTCCAGCTGGTCGATGACTTCGTCGATGACCAGCGGGAACTGGAACCAGCTGTCGCCCTCGGAAACCAGAACCGGCAGCATCTCGCCCGCGCCGATCCGGCGCCGAAACCGCAGATGCCGGCGAAATCGAGCGAGCACGTTGCCGATCTTCAGCGCGCTTTCGGCCTCGACATCTTCGAAGGTCATCGCGACCTTGGTCGGATCGGGCGCGATCTCGGGCGCGAAGGCGCCCTCGTCGCCCTTGCGCACGATCGAGTAGCGCATGATCTCGGCGTCGCTGATGTCGGGGTTGCGCAACATCGCGAGATACTGGTCGTAGGTGATCTTTTGCATCGTTTCCCCCGGGTCGTGGCTGCAGCGAATAATGCTACGCCACTCGCCTTTTCGTTGATAGCATTATGCGGGGTTCAGCGAAATGATGGCCGACTTGGGAGAAGCATGACCATGCGGATCGAGGACCTGGCCGAGCTCCGGCCAACCATCAAGCCGCAGATCGAGCGCATTGCCGCTGCGGCGGAGCGATATGCCGACAATTCGGACCAGATCCGAAAGGTGCGCAACGAGATCGACAAGGGCCGCCTCGACAGGATCGAGACGTCCGAGCGGCAGAAGAAATTCATGGCGCGCGAGGTGCAGATCGCGGTCACCAGGGGGCGGCTGCCCGACACGGCGACCGGCGTCGCGACGCCAGACATGGCCCGCTTCGGGCTCGAGCGGATGCTGGGCGGGCAAAACGATTTCCTGTCGATCGAGTTCTTCGAGGCGGGGCTCGCCGCGGCGCGCGCGGTCGGCCGGCTGCAGACGCCGTTCTCGCTCGGGACCGGCTTCCTGATCGCGCCCGACATCCTGCTGACCAACAACCACGTCCTGCCCGACGAGGTGACCGCCGAGGGCGCCGTGCTCGAAATGGACGCCGAGGAGAACCGCATCGGCACGCCCAAGGCGATCCGAACCTTCCGGCTGGACCCTGGCCGGTTCTTCGCGACCGACTGTCCGCTCGACTTTACCTTCGTCGCCGTGCACCCGCAGGCCGAGGACGGCACGCCCATCAAGGAGTTTGGCTGCCACCCGCTCATCGCCGGCGAGGGCAAGATCCTGGTCGGCCTCAGCGTGAACATCGTCCAGCACCCGGCCGGCGGGCCGAAATCGGTCGTGGTGCACAACTCCAAGCTGATCTTCCTGTCGAACGAGATCAAGGCCGACGAGTTCTGCTACTACACCTCGGACACCAACGAGGGCAGCTCGGGCGCGCCCGTTTTCAACAACCACTGGGAGGTGATCGCCTTGCACCACTCGGCCGTGCCGAAGACAAACACCTCGGGCGAGCTGATCGACCGCAACGGGCGGGTGCTCAGCGTCGACCGGGCGCGCGAGAACCCGCAGGAGATCGTCTGGGTCGCCAACGAGGGCATCCGCACCTCGCGCCTGGTCAAGCGCTTCCGCGAGTTGGAGCTGAGCACCGAGTTCGACGCCGTGCGAACGAGCATCCTCGAGACCTGGAAGGCGCCGCAACGCCCGCTCGACGCCTTCCACGAGGCGCGGCAACGGCCGGCGCGCACGAATGGCGGCGCGACCGAGCACCATCTGGACTTCGGCGATGCCGAGGTGACGATCCCCGTCAATATCGTCGTGCAGATCGGCCAGGCAGCCCTGCGCAGCCGCGGCACCTGACGGTGCGTCCCGACCGCCGGCTGCGCCGTGGAATATCTCAGAGGCGCTCGGAGATGAAGCGATCGACCTCGTCGCGGTAATCGCGCGCGATCTGCAGGTCGAACATGTCAAACCCGTGCACGCCACCCGGATAGACCGCGAGCCGCGCCGCATTGCCGGCCGCGTGCCAGCGCTGCGCCATGAACAGCGTGTCGTCGAGCAGCGGGTCCGCGGTGCCGACCGAAAACAGCGCCGGCGGCAGGTCGCGCAGATCGGCCTTGAGCGGCGAGGCGTCGGCCGTCTGCCGCGCACTGCCGTCCGGGTCGAGATGGTCGAAGAACCAGCGCATCAGCGGCGTCGAGAGCACCAGATAGCGCTCGCCCCAATTCAGGCAGGACGGCGTGCCGGCCAGGTCGAAGACGCCATAGGTCGGCACCAGCCCGGCGACGCGCCCGTGCAAGCCGGCATCGCGCAAGCCGATGGCCGTCACCACCGCCAGATGCCCGCCCGCCAATTCGCCGCCGATGAAGAGCGGCCCCTCGAACGCCTCGAGCGCCCAGCGCGCGGCGGCGACGCAGTCCTCCTTCGCCGCCGGCCACGGATGCTCCGGCGCCAGCCGATACTGCGCCGAGACGACGCGCAGGCCCGTGCGACGCGCCAGCGCCTGGTTCGGCTCGTCATACTGGTCCGGCGCGCCGATCACCCAGCCGCCGCCATGGATGTGCAGATAGGTTCCGCGCGGGCTCGCCTCCGGCTCCGAGACGCGGACGCGACCCGGCCCAATGCGGGTACCTGTCTCCTGCCAGCACGAGCCCTCGCGTGGGCCCAGCAGCGGCAGCGCCCCCTTGCCCTCGGCCCGTGCGGCGCGGACGACCTCCGGCGGGAAGGTGTAAGGGCGCGGCAACTCGGCCAGCTGCGCCTCCAGCCGCGCATTGAACGCCGCGGTCTCGTCGCTGACGGCGCGCGGATCGAAAAGTCCTGACAGATCGGCGGTCATGCGCACCTCCCGTTTCGGGACGGCGCCACCTTAGCCACCGCCGCCGCAGGGGCAAGCCCGCCCATGCGCTCCACATGCGCTCCGCCCGGACTGCCCGAGGCCGCGACTGCGTCAGCCCCGCCGCAGCAGGCGGGCGCGCAACTCGGGCACGCGGGCGATCTCGATGCCGGTGAAGACGTGCAGCGTGTTCAGCTTCTCGTCGATGACGGCGTGGTCCGAGACCCAGCCGCCCATCATGAGGTAGGTGCGCAGCAGCGGCGGCATGCGGCGCAGCGCGACCGACATGTCGGGCCGGCGCAGGCGAAGGGCGCGGGCGAAACGGAAGACCTTGGGCGCCTTCACGCGCGGCAGCCAGCGCTTGGGCGCCAGATGCCGCTCCTTCAGCAGCGCGAAGGCATCCGCATAGGCCTCGGCGTCGACGCCGTAGAAGCTCGAGCAACCGAAAAGCAGCCCAATGCCCTGCTGGTCGACATGGCGCGTCATGGCGTTCCAGGCAACGCGCAGGATCGCCGGGTCCTTGTAGGCGGGATGGATGCAGAACCGCCCCATCTCCACCAGCCTGCCCGGGTACTCCTTGAGCCGGTCGAGCTCGTACCACTTGGCCGAATAGGTGCGCGCGATCTCGGCGCCGCTCTGAAGCTCCATCATGCGGAAGCAGCAGACGAGCTGGCCCGTGCGCGCGTCCTCGACCATCATGTGACGGCAATGCGCGTCGAACTCGTCCTCGTCGCGCGGCTCGGCCTGCGCCGAGGTCGCGAGCCCTCGCGCCTCGATAAAGGCCATGTAGCGCAGCCGCTGGCAGGCCACCACGTCGTCGTCCGTCTCGGCCAGCCTGGTTCCGTAACGCGCACCGATCAGCATGTTCGTCCCGCCGAACCCGCCCCGCAACTCCGCCCCGCGACGCATTGGCCGCCGCGACTGCGGCGCTATATATCGCGCAACGCGCTACGCCGCGATGACGATCCCGCAAGGTTTTGAGAAGCGAGGGTCATCCGCGGCAGCAGGTACTTGGAGGATGTGGAATGGCCGAGAAAATCGCCGAAAGCGCAAACACCAGCAAAGTTGTCAAGCCGGACGCCGAGTGGAAGGCGCAGCTCTCGCCCGAGGCATACCGCGTTACGCGAAAGCACGGAACCGAGCGGCCGTGGACGACACATGACAAATTTCCGAAGGCGCCGGGGACCTTCACCTGCATCTGCTGCGGCGCGCCGCTCTTCGATCAGGCGACGAAATTCGAGTCGGGCACCGGCTGGCCGAGCTTCTACAGGCCCATCGAAGGGGCTGTCGAGGAACAGGAAGACCGCAGTTGGCTGATGCGACGCACCGAGGTGCACTGCGCCCGCTGCGAGGCCCATCTCGGCCACGTCTTTCCCGACGGTCCGCAGCCGACGGGTCTGCGCTACTGCCTGAACGGCGTGGCGCTGGACTTCGAGCCGCAGGACGGGCCGGAGAAATAGGCGCGCACGGGCCGAGGCGCGCCAGACGCGGCGCGGCCCCGTCTAGAGGTCCACGCCCTCGAGCACATCGAGGACGTGCACCTTCACCGGCTTCATCGCCTCGACGAAATCGTCGGCCGACTGCGCGAGCAGCGGGAAGGTCTTGTAGTGGCCCGGGATCGCGGCCTTCAGGTCGAAATACTTGCGGCACCCCCAGCCGGCCCGCTTGCCGTCCATGGTGTAGAACCCGCCGATCGGCACGATGGCGAAATCGGGCTTGTGCAGCTCGGCCATCCACGACCAGTCGGCCATGATGTCGGTGTCGCCCATGGCGTAGAGGGTCTTGCCCTCGCCCTCGATCATGAAGCCGCATTCCTGGCCGACATAGGCCGGCCCGCCATTGCTCTGCACCGATGAAGAGTGCGAGGCCTGCACCAGCGTCACCCCGACATCGCCGATCATGACGCGCCCGCCGCGGTTGAAGCCCGTGCCCTCGACGCCCGGGATCGCCGTGAACCAGTTCACGAGCTCGTACATGCCATAGAGCTGCAGGCTGCGCTGCTTGGCGATGTCGGCGCAGTCCTGGGTGTGGTCGAAATGGCCATGCGTCAGCAGGATCGCCGTGCCGCCGTCCAGCGCCTCGGCCGCGCGCTCCTCCGGAAACGACGGATTTCCGGTGATCCAGGGATCGAGCAGCAGCACCTGGCCGGCGACCTCGATCCGAAAGCTGCCATGGCCCATCCAGGTGACGCGCATCGCCATTCTCCCGCTGAGATTCCCATGGCCACCATGCAGCCAAGACGCCGCGCCGTCCATGCCCCGGCGAGCATCCGGCGACCGCCTGCCGGCGCGCCGGTCACGTCATCTGCGCGATGTCGGGGCACTGATGGCCGGTTGCCGCGTTACAGGAATGGTTCTCGGCCCATGGCTATGGCCGGAGCAGGGTGAAAGCAGGCGCGCAAGCAGGGAGGGTGCGTCGCGACGGACGGGTGAGGCGCGATGCGATGCCAGAACGGGGCCAAAACGGGACTGCGGCGGATCGGCTGCGCAGACAGCAGAAAGCGCTTGCCGAGTTCGGCCTAGACGCGTTCCGCTCGACCGACCTCCAGGAGATCCTGCACCGGGCCTGCGAGCTGGTCGCACACAGCATGGACGTCAAGCTCACGAAGGTGCTCGAGCTGCTGCCGGGCGGCACGGAGCTGCTGGTGCGTGCCGGCACCGGCTGGAAGGCCGGGTGTCGTCGGAACGGCCAAGCTCGGCGTCGACGCGGAGTCTCCGGCGGGCCATGCGCTCGCGCAGGACGAGCCGGTGATCTCGCCGGATACCGACGACCGAGACGCGATTTCGGATTCCCGACGTGCTGATCGACCACGGTGTCGAGAGCATGGTCAACGTCATCATCGCCGGCGAGCACGGGCCGTTCGGTGTGCTCGAGGTGGATGAGCCGCGCCACCGCGACTTCGACGAGGACGACATCGTCTTCCTGCGCAACTACGCCAACCTGCTCGCTGCCGCGATCGACCGGCACGAGGCGCACAAGGCGTTGGAGCAATCCGCGCGCGAACAGCGCGTGCTCGCCCAGGAAATGGCGCATCGCATGAAGAACATGCTGGGCCTGGTCCAGGCGTTGACGATGCAGTCGGCGGCCGAGGACCCGGCGGCGCGGGCGTTGCGCGACAGCCTGCTGGGCCGGCTGCAGGCGCTCGCCGGCGCCGAGGAGCTGCTGTTCCGCGACCACGGCCAGGTGGTCGAGCTGGGCGAGCTGGCACGGCGCGCGCTCGAACCCTTCGAGGGCGGCGCCGGAAGTCTGCTGATCGAGGGTCCGCCCGTGCACCTGCCCGCGCGCAACGGGCGGATGCTGGCGCTGGTGCTGCACGAGCTCGCCGCGAACGCGACGAAGTATGGTGCCCTCTCGGTGCCCGGCGGCACCGCGCGGCTTGCCTGGACGGCTGAGCCCGCCGAGGCGCCGTCGGAGGGATCGGAAGTCAAGGTAGCCCTGCGGTGGCAGGAGAGCGGCGGGCCGCAGGTCGGGCCGTCGGAGCGGCAGGGCTTCGGGACCAAGCTGCTGACGTCGCTGGCCGAGTACGAATTTGACGGCCACGCGGAACTCGACCACAGGTCGAGCGGTTTGCACTACGAGTTGAAGTTTTCCAGCCGGTTCGGGTGAGGGGCTGACGTCGGCTTCATCGATACCGGCTCTATGGGTGTTCGTCCTATGGGTGACATGCGCCAGCTGATGGGCAGGAAGGTGCTGATCGCCGAGGACGATCCGTTCATCGCCGCCGAATTGCGCGACGCCCTGGCCCGCGAAGGTGCCCGCGTCCTGGGGCCTGTGCCAACCGTGGGCGCCGCTTTGGCGGCGATCGATGACGAAACGCCCGATGCGGCGGTGCTGGACGTCAACCTCAGGAATGCGAGCTCGGCGCCGATCGCCGACGCGCTGCGGTCGCTGGCCGTGCCGGTCGTGCTCGTGACGGGTTATACGCGCGAGCTGCTCGATGATGCGGGGCTGCGCGGGACGCCGATCCTGCCGAAACCGCTGCGGCGCCGCGACTTGATCGGCGTTCTCGGCCAACTCCTGTCGGCGAAGCGGGCGCAGCGATCGACCTGAGGCGCTCCGCCGGGCGAGCGCCCGCTCGGGCCTTGCGGCAAACCGGCCCCGTCGCTAAACCGGCGCCCGATCCCCCGTATGCGAGGCTTGGAGCGCCATGGCCGTCGATACCGAGACCGTCCGCCGCGTCGCGCGGCTCGCCCGCATTGCCGTCGACGAGGACGAGCTGGCGCCGCTGGCGGGCGAGCTGAACGGCATTCTCGGCTGGATCGAGCAGCTGAACGAGGTCGATGTCGAGAACGTCGAGCCGATGACTTCGGTGACCCCCATGCGGCTGCGGCGCCGGCCGGATGAGGTGACCGACGGCAACCGACGCGACGACGTCCTGCTGAACGCGCCCGATGCGCGCAGCGGCTTCTACACCGTGCCGAAGGTGGTCGAGTGAGCGCCGCCGAGCCGGCCAGCGATCTGGCCGGGCTGACGATCGCCGAGGCGCGCGGCCGGCTGGCGGCGGGCGAGCTGACCTCGCGCCGGCTGACCGAGGCCTGCCTCGAGGCGCTGGCCGGCGCCGGGGCACTGAACGCCGTCTGCCACCGGACGGACGAGCGCGCGCTCGAAATGGCCGATGCCGCCGACCGCCGGCTGGCCGCCGGCGAACGCGCGCCCATGCTGGGCATCCCCGTCGGCGTCAAGGACCTGTTCTGCACCGAGGGCGTCGAGACGCAGGCCGCCTCGCGCATCCTCCAGGGCTTCCGCCCGCCCTATGAATCGACCGTCACGCGCAAGCTTTGGGAGCAGGGCGCCGTGCTGGCGGCCAAGCTCTCGATGGACGAGTTCGCCATGGGCAGCTCGACCGAGACGGCGTGCTACGGGCCGTGCGTCAGCCCCTGGCGGCGGCAGGGCAGCGATGTGGCGATCACGCCGGGCGGCTCCTCCGGCGGCTCCTCGGCCGTCGTATCGGCGGCGCTGGTGCCCTGCGCGCTCGGCACCGACACGGGCGGTTCCATCCGCCAGCCGGCGGCTGTGACCGGCATCGTCGGGCTCAAGCCCACCTATGGCCGCTGCTCGCGCTGGGGCATCGTCGCATTCGCCTCGTCGCTCGACCAGGCCGGGCCGCTCACGCGCACGGTGCGAGACACCGCCATCCTGCTCGGCGCCATCGCCGGGCACGACCCGATGGACTCGACCTCGGCCGAGCGCGAGGTGCCGGATTTCGAGGCGCTGCTCGAGCAGGATCTCCGCGGCAAGCGCATCGGCGTGCCGGCCGAGTACCGCGAGGGCTTGGGCGAGGAGATGGCCGGCTACTGGCAGGACGGCATCGCCATGCTGCGCGACGCGGGCTGCGAGATCGTCGAGATCAGCCTGCCGCACACCAAATACGCGCTGCCGGCCTATTACATCATCGCGCCCGCCGAGGCGTCGTCGAATCTCGCCCGCTATGACGGCGTGCGCTATGGCCACCGGGCCAAGCTTTCCCAGGGCGACGGCATCGTCGAGATGTACGAGAAGACGCGCGCCGAAGGCTTCGGCCCCGAGGTCCGCCGGCGGATTCTCATCGGCACCTATGTGCTGAGCGCCGGCTATTACGACGCCTACTACCTGCGCGCGCAAAAGGTGCGGCGCCTGATCCTGCGCGACTTCGAGGAGGCGTGGGGGCGCTGCGACGCCATCCTGACGCCGACGACGCCCGAGCCCGGCTTCGGCCTCGGCGAGGTGTCGGACCCCGTCGCCATGTACCTCAACGACATCTACACGGTGACGGTGAACCTGGCGGGGCTGCCCGGCATCTCGGTGCCGATCGGGCTGGCCGGCAACCGGCTGCCGCTCGGGCTGCAGCTGATCGGCCGGCCCTGGGAGGAGGGCGAGCTCCTGGCGCTGGCCGGCGCGCTCGAGGCGCGGGCCGGCTTCACGGCCCGGCCGGAGCGGTGGTGGTAAGAAGGTGGCGGTAGGCACGGTGGCGGCCAGGGGCCCGATCTGCGTCGCCTGCGGTACGGAGTACCCGCCGGGGCCGCCGCCCCCAGCGTGCCCGATCTGCGAGGATGCGCGTCAGTTCGTGCCGCCTGCAGGCCAGCGCTGGACGTCACTCGACGCGCTCGAACGCGATCACCGCGTCGAATGGACCGAGCTCGAGCCTGGGCTCCACCAGCTCGTCGTCGCGCCGCACTTCGCGATCGGGCAGCGCGCGTTGCTGATCGAGACGCCGCGAGGCAACGTCCTCTGGGACCTGGTCGCGCTCCTCGACGCGGCGACGCGGGAGCGTATCCGGGCGATGGGCGGGCTGGCCGCCATCGCCATCTCGCATCCGCACTACTACACGACGAACCGCGCATGGGCCGAGGCCTTCGACTGCCCTGTCTGGCTGCATGCCGATGATGCCGAATGGGTGCAGCGGCCGCACCCGCGGCTCCGGCACTGGGATGGCGAGACGATGGAGCTCGGCTCGGCGCTGACGCTGATCCGGGCCGGCGGGCATTTCCCCGGAGGCACGATGCTGCACTATGCGGACGGGGCGGACGCGGCGAACGGGGCGAACGGGGCGGACGGGGCGGACGGGGCGGACGGGTCCGGCGGCGGCGGCACGCTGTTATCGGGCGACATACTGCAGGTCACGCCCGACCGCATGGTCAGCGTGATGTGGAGCTATCCCAACCTGATCCCGGTGGACGCGCCGACCCTGCGCCGCGTCGCCGCCTCGGTCGAGCCCTTCGCCTTCGACCGGATTCACGGCGCCTTTCCCGGGCGAAGCATTCCCGGCGGCGCCAAGGCGGTGGTCGGGCGCTCGGTCGAGCGCTATCTCGCCGCCATCGGTGGCGGGCGCTGAACACATTTCCCGGTGACTGCGCGATCGGCTAGAATGGGCCGAGCGGCCCTGGCCTGCAGGTGAATCAAGATGGCGACGCGCGAAGAATGGATCGGTCCCGTCGGGCAGGAATGGGCGCGGCGGGGCGCGGCGCTCGAAAGGCTGCTCGGGCCGGCGGGCGCGGCGGGCCTTGCGGCGCTCGGCGCCGTCCAGGGCGAGCGCGTGCTCGATCTCGGCTGCGGCGGCGGCTCCACCACCCTCGCTCTCGCCGATGCGGTCGGCCCCGAGGGACGCGTCACCGGGATCGACGTCTCGCCCGACCTCGTGGCGCTGGCCCGCGACCGGCTGGGCGGCCGGGCCAATGTCGAGCTCGTCGAGGCTGACGCGCAGCGCCATTCATTTGCCGAGCGGCATGACGCGCTGTTCTCGCGCTTTGGCGCGATGTTCTTCGACGATCCGCCGGCCGCCTTCGAGAACCTGCGCCGCGCGTTGCAGCCCGGCGCCCGCGCCGTCTTCGTCGCCTGGCGCGAGGTGTCGCGCAACCAATGGGCCGCGGTGCCGATGACCTATGCGCAGGAGGGCTTGGGCGCTGCCGTCTCCACCGGCGGCCCGGGCCCGTTCGCCTGGGCCGACCCGGTCACCTTCCGGCCGCTGCTGGAGGGCGCGGGCTTCCGCGACGTGCGCGCGAGCGACCACGAGTTCATGGCCGAGATCGCCGATGGCGACGACCCCGACCCCGTCGAGCGGGCGGTGCAGTTCATGACGCGGATCGGCCCGCTGGCCCGCCGCCTGCGCGAGGCGCCCGAGAGCGCCCGGCACGAGGCGACCGAATTCCTGCGCAAGCGGCTGCGCCGGCACGCCGCTCGCCACGTCGATGACGGCGCGGTCAGGCTGCTCGCCTCGGCCTGGATCGTCGAGGCGCGCGCGTAGATCGAAACGGGTTCGGAGCCGGCAGATTCGCCCCCGTTTCGCTTTGTCGGAGACGCTAGAGGGTGGGCAAACTCCACCCTCTGATCGGTTGCTTGCGGACGGTACGGCTCAGAGCAGTTCGAGATCGCTGGCGGACTCGCGCCCGTCGCGGCCGGCGCGCAGCTCGTAGGCCACCTTCTGGTTGTCGGCCAGCGATTTCGAGCCCGGCCCTCTGCACGGCCGTGATGTGGACGAAGATGTCCTTGCCGCCGTCGTCCGGCGCAATGAAGCCATAACCCTTGGTGGTGTTGAACCACTTCACGGTGCCTGTCGGCATGTCGTTCCCCTTGCACGTCGTCTCAGGCCGGGTCCTAGACTCGCGGGCGAGACCCCCGATTGCTTTAGGCGTGGACTGGTGGACTGTCCGCGCCTTCTTAGACGTGCGCAGGAAGTATAATGCCAGGCCAGGCATCCGCCCCACCGGGACGGACGCGTGCAGAATTAACCCAGCCGGCGATTCTCGGCAATCCCGATCGCTCTCGCGCATCGCTGGAGACCCTCCCCCTTCTGGGGGAGGGTCGAGGAGGAGAGACACCATGGACGACCGCCCGAATGCGAGAGCAGGAGGTCCGCCCAACCAGAGGCTCGCACCCCGGGGATTAACATGGCGTTAACCGCGTACGGAAACTTCCGCTTAACGCGTCCACTCACCCATCCATCTTCAGCGCGTTGATGAACGCCTCCTGCGGGATATCGACCTTGCCGAACTGGCGCATGCGCTTCTTGCCGGCCTTCTGCTTGTCGAGCAGCTTGCGCTTGCGGGTGATGTCGCCGCCATAGCATTTGGCCGTCACGTCCTTGCGCAGCGCGCTGATCGTCTCCCGCGCGATCACCCGGCCGCCGATCGCCGCCTGGATGGGGATCTTGAAAAGGTGCTGCGGGATCAGCTCCTTGAGCTTTTCGCACATGGTGCGGCCGCGGCTTTCGGCCTTGTCGCGGTGCACGATGACGCTGAGCGCGTCGACCGGCTCCTCGTTCACCAGGATCTGCATCTTCACCAGATGGCCGGCCTCGTAGCCGTCCATCTGGTAGTCGAAGCTGGCATAGCCCTTCGAGACAGACTTCAACCGGTCGTAGAAGTCGAAGACCACCTCGTTCAGCGGCAGGCGATAGACCACCATGGCGCGGCTGCCGGCATAGGTCAGGTCCAGCTGCACGCCGCGCCGATCCTGGCACAGCTTGAGGATGTCGCCCAGGAAATCGTCAGGGACGAGGATGGTCGCCTTGATCCACGGCTCCTCGATACGGTCGATCTTGACCAGCTCCGGCATATCGGCCGGGTTGTGCATCTCGCGCATCTCGCCGTCCGTCAGGTGCAGGTGATAGACCACCGACGGCGCGGTGGTGATCAGGTCGATGTCGTATTCCCGCTCCAGCCGGTCGCGCACGACCTCGAGGTGCAGGAGGCCCAAAAACCCGCAGCGAAAGCCGAAGCCCAGCGCCGCCGAGGTTTCCATCTCGTGGCTGAACGAGGCGTCGTTCAGCGCCAGCTTGTCGATGGCGTCGCGCAGATCCTCGAAATCGGCGTTGTCGACGGGGAACAGGCCACAGAAGACGACCGGTTGAGCCGGCTTGAAGCCCGGCAGGGGGTTGTCCGTGCCGCGCTTTTCCGTGGTGATCGTGTCGCCGACGCGGGTGTCGCGCACCTGCTTGATCGAGGCCGTGAGAAAGCCGATCTCGCCCGGGCCCAGCGCATCGGTTGGCAGCATCTTGGGCGTGAAGACGCCGACCCGGTCGACCGGATAGACGGCGCCCGTCTGCATCATGCGGATGCGGTCGCCCTTTTTCAGCACCCCGTCCATGACGCGCACCAGCACGACGACGCCAAGATAGGCGTCGTACCAGCTGTCGACCAGCATGGCCTTGAGCGGCGCGTCGCGCTCGCCCGCCGGCGGCGGCAGGCGACGCACGATCGCTTCCAGCACGTCATCGATCCCCCGCCCCGTCTTGGCCGAGATCAGCACGGCCTCGGAGGCGTCGATGCCGATGACGTCCTCGATCTGCTGCTTGACGCGCTCGGGCTCGGCCGCCGGTAGGTCGATCTTGTTGAGAACGGGCACGATCTCGTGGTTGGCGTCGATCGCCTGGTAGACATTGGCCAGCGTCTGCGCCTCGACCCCTTGGGTCACGTCGACGACCAGCAGCGAGCCCTCGACGGCGCGCATCGACCGGCTGACTTCGTAGGCGAAGTCGACATGGCCCGGCGTGTCGATCAGGTTCAGCGTGTACCGCTTGCCGTCGCGCGCGGTGTAGAGCAGCCGCACGGTCTGCGCCTTGATGGTGATGCCCCGCTCGCGCTCGATATCCATCGTATCGAGCATCTGCTCCTTCATCTCGCGATCGGTCACGGTGCCGGTCGACTGGATCAGCCGGTCGGCGAGTGTCGACTTGCCGTGGTCGATATGCGCGACGATGGAGAAGTTGCGGATGTGGCCGAGGTCTGTCATGGGGCGGCTTATGGGGCCGCGCCCGCAGGCCGTCAAGGCGGCCCTGGGCACACGCGCAAGTGACTGGACGGGCACGGAAATCGAGGCATGCGGATCGTCGTCCTGACCGGAGCGGGAATTTCGGCCGAGTCAGGGCTCGGCACCTTCCGCGACAAGGACGGGCTGTGGACCCGGGTGGACCTCAGTGAGGTGGCGACGCCCGAGGGCTATGCCCGCGACCCGGCAAAAGTGCTCGAGTTCTACAACATGCGCCGGCAGGGCGTGCTCGGGGCGCAGCCGAACGCCGCGCACCGGGCGCTGGCCCGGCTGGAGAAGCACCTGGGCGACGGCCTGACGCTCGTCACCCAGAATGTCGACGACCTGCACGAGCGGTCCGGCTCGCAAAGGGTCGTTCACATGCATGGCGAACTGCTCTCGGCCCTCTGCGCGGCCTGCGCGCATCGCTGGCCCTGGCCAGGCCCGATGCGGCTCGAAGACGCCTGCCCTGCCTGCGCTGTGTCGGGGCACGTGCGGCCGGACGTCGTCTGGTTCGGCGAGATGCCCTACCGCATGGACGAGATCTACGAGGCGGTCGCCGGCGCGGACCTTTTCGCCGCCATCGGCACCTCGGGGCAGGTCTATCCGGCAGCGGGTTTCGTCACGGACGCGAAGCTGGCCGGCGTGGAGACGGTCGAGATCAACCTCGAGCGGACCGACAGCGCGGGTCGCTTCGACAGGCACGTGCTCGGGCCCGCCTCGGAGGTCGTGCCCCGCTGGGTGGACGAGGTGCTGGGCGGGGCCGGATAAGGCCCCCGCGGACCGGTCAGGCTTCGGCGCCCGCCGAGGCCGCCTGGACGTCCTTCTTCACCTTCAGCGCGCGCGGCGAGAGATGCTCGTCGCGGGCGGCCATCAGGAAGGCGTCGAGCCCGCCGCGATGGTCCACCGTGCGCAGCGCCGAGGTCGCGATTTGGAAGCGGAACGAGCGCTTCAGCGCCTCGCTCTCCAGCGTGACGCGCTGCAGGTTCGGCAGATAGCGCCGGTTGGTCTTGATGTTCGAATGGCTGACCCGGTGGCCCGTCAGCACACCCTTGCCGGTCAGTTCGCAACGCCGCGACATCACAGTCTCCCGAGAGTAAGGCCACGCACCAGGGCAGGCGCGCGCAGGCCCGGAAATCCGAAGACGCGCTAGCTACGCGTTCGCTTGCCAGCCGTCAACCCCGCGCGAGGCGATCAGAGGCGATCAGCCGGCCTTCCCGGCCCGCGTTCGTTCGCCGCCCGGCCGCTCTTGGCGGGCACCCCCTCAATCGCCGCGGAACAGCGCCAGGAGCTCCTCGGCGGCGGCTTCCGGAGCGAGCGTTCCGGCCGCGACGCCTTCGGTCAGCTCGGCGAGGCGCGGCCTGATGGCGGGGTGCCGGTAGAACAGGTCGAGCGCCCCCTGCTCCGCCGCGCGGCGCATGGCCTGCACCGCCTGCTCGCCGCGGCGCCGGGCGAGCCACTCTTCGGCCTCGCGCCAGCGCCAGAGCCGGTCGACCGCCTGCCAGAGCCGGTCGAGGCCGGCGCCGGTGCGCGCCGAGACCGTCAGCGCGGTCGGCACGCCCTCCGGGTCGCCGTCGCGTCGGCGGAGCAGGCCGAGCGCCGAGGCGTATTCGGCGCGCGTCGCCTCGGCGACGGGCACGAGCTCGCCATCGGCCTTGTTGACGACGACGACGTCGGCGATCTCCATGATGCCGCGCTTGACGCCCTGGAGCTCGTCGCCTCCGCCCGGCGCGATCAGCAGGAGGAAGATGTCCGTCATCTCGGCGACCATCGTCTCGGACTGGCCGACGCCCACGGTCTCGACCAGCACGATGTCGTGGCCCGCCGCCTCGACCAGGCGGATGGTCTCGCGCGTGCGCCGGGTGACGCCGCCGAGCGCGCCGCGGGCGGGCGACGGCCGGACGAAGGCGCCGGGCTGCCGCGAGAGCTTTTCCATGCGTGTCTTGTCGCCGAGGATCGAGCCGCCGGACCGCGCCGAGCTGGGGTCGACCGCCAGCACGGCGATGCGGTGGCCGGCGTCGACGAGGCGCATGCCCATCGCCTCGATGAAGGTCGACTTGCCGACGCCGGGCGTGCCGGACAGGCCGATGCGACGGGCGACGGACGGCGCGCTGCCAAGCCGTTCAAGCAGCGCGGCCGCCGCCGACCGGTGGTCGGGTCTCGTCGATTCGACCAGCGTGATGGCGCGGCCGAGCGCCCGTCGCTCGCCGGCGACGATGCGGCGGGCGAGGTCATCGATGTGCACGGTCGTTTCGGGCATGGTCTCTCGAGCGCTGGCGGTTATGTCTGGTAGGATGCATGATGGGCCGCCGCAACCGCCGACGCGAGCGCGACAGGAACGGAGTGAGGCATGAGAGTTCTGGGCGTATCTGACTGCCATAGTTGTGCTTTGCTGGGTCTCCGCTGCCTCGGCGGCGTCCGTGACCCTGCACCGGCCGCTCAGTACGATCTACGACCTCTATCTCGGCGGCGTTCTGGCCGGCGAGCTCGCGCTTAGCGCGAATGTTCAGGGCGACCATTACATGGCGAGCTCGGTGATGCGGACGGCGGGGATCGTCGGCGCGATCTATGCGGCGAGCTTCGAGGCCGAGACCGAGGGGCGGCTGGCGTCCGGAGGCCTTGAGCCCGAGCGTTTTCGAGGCCGTTGGCCGCATGTACAGAAAGACGCAGAACGTCGAGATGACCTATTCCGGCGCGGCGCCGGCAGCCGTGAGCGCCGAGCCGGCCTTCGACCCAAAGCCCTGGCAGATCGAGCCGACCGAACAGAGCGGCACGCTCGACCCGATCTCGGGGGCGCTGACTGCGATGGCTCCGGCGCCGGTCGGCACGATCTGCAACCGCAGCGTGGAAATTTACGATGGGAGAAGGCGCTATGCGCTGGACCTCGGCGCGCCGGAGGCCGATGGCGAGCGGATCAGGTGCCCGGCGCATTATCGCCGGGTGGCCGGCTACAAGCCCAAGGAGCTGAAGGAGACGATCGACTTCAGCGTCTGGTTCGAGGAGCGGCCCGACGGGCTTGCGCATGTGGTGCGCATGGCCGGGGAGAGCGCGCTGGGGCTCGCCGTCGTGCTGCTGCGGGAGTGAACCGCGCCCTGGAGCGTGGCGGATGCGGGGAGCCGGTGACACGCCTATGACCCGCGCACCGCAGGCCTCCCGCCGAAAACCTGCCGACGCGACTCGGCCGGGCTGACAGGAGCCCGTGGACGCCCTGCCGATCGACGCGGTGCTGCCCCTGCTGCTCGAGGCGCTGGCGGCCCGGCCCTCGGCGGTGCTCTCGGCGCCGCCCGGCGCCGGCAAGACCACGCGGGTGCCGCTGGCGCTGCTGGGCGCACCCTGGCTGACGGGCCGGGTGCTGATGCTGGAGCCCCGCCGGGTCGCGGCGCGGGCGGCGGCCGAGCGGCTGGCGGCTGGCTTGGGCGAGCGCGTCGGGCGACAGGTCGGCTATCGGATCCGGGGCGAGAGCCGGCCCGGCAGCCGGATCGAGGTCGTCACGGAAGGCGTCCTGACGCGGATGCTGCAATCTGCACCGGACCTGCCAGGCATCGGCGCGGTCCTATTCGACGAGGTGCACGAGCGCTCGATCCACAGCGACCTTGGGCTGGCGCTGGCGCTGGAGGTCCAGGAGGCGCTGCGACCCGAGCTGCGCCTCCTCGCCATGTCGGCCACGCTGGACGTGGCCGGCTTCGCCCGGCTGCTGCGCGATGCGCCGGTGATCGAGAGCGCGGGCCGCCTGCATCCCGTCGAGACGCGTTGGCTCGACCGCCCCTGGCGCCGGCCCGGCGAGGGCCGGCGCGGGCACCTGGAGGCGGCGGTCGCGCTGATCGGGCGGGCGGTGGACGAGACCGGACGCACCGGCGCCGGCATGGCGGGAGGAGAGGCGGGCGGCGACGATTGGGCCGACGTTCTGGCCTTCCTGCCCGGCGCAGGCGAGATCGGCCGGGCGGCGGCGCGGCTGCGGGCCGAGCGGCCGGGGCTGGAGGTCGCCGAGCTGCATGGCTCGCTGCCCTTCGCGCGGCAGCGGTCGGTGCTCGAGCGCCGCACTGGGGAATGTGGCGCGGGTCCGCGCCGGGTGGTGCTGGCGACCTCGATTGCCGAGACCTCGCTGACGGTGCCGGGCGTGCGCGTGGTGATCGACACCGGGCTGGCCCGGCGCGCGCGCGTGGATCCGGGCACGGGCCTGTCGCGGCTGGTGACGGTGCCGGTCAGCCGGGCCGAGGCCGAGCAGCGGCGGGGCCGGGCCGGGCGGCTCGGGCCCGGGATCTGCTACCGGATGTGGACCAAGGGCGAGGAGGGCGGGCTGCCGGCCTATGCGCCGCCCGAGATCGTCGAGGCGGACCTCGCGCCGCTGGCGCTGGAGCTGGCGCTATGGGGGGCGGCGCCGGGCGGCTTGCGCTGGCTCGATCCGCCGCCGGCCCCGGCTTTCGAGGCCGCGCGGGCATTGCTGACGGATCTGGGCGCGCTTGAGGCCGACGGGAGGATCACGGCGCACGGCCGGGAAATGGCGGCCGAGCCGTTGCATCCGCGGCTCGCCCACATGGTCGTGGGCGCGCGGGCGCGCGGCGAGGGCGCGGAGGCGGCGCTGCTGGCGGCGCTGATGTCCGAGCGCGACCCGCTGCGCGGGACGGGCGCCGATCTGCGCGACCGCGTGCGGTCAGTCGCCTCCGGCGATGCTGCCGCCGATGCGGCGACGGTGGCGCGGATCAGGGCCGAGGCGGCGCGGATTGTCGGCCGCGCTGGGCTCTCCCCGGCGCCCGCGCAGCAGGGCGGTGAAGGCCGCGCCGCGGTGGGCGAGCTGGCGGCGGCGGCGTATCCGGACAGGATTGCGTTGCGGCGTGCCGGGCGGGAAGCGCGGTATCTGCTCTCTGGCGGACGCGGCGCCTGGATCGAGGCGGGCGATCCGCTGGGCAATGAGCGGCTGCTGGTCGCGACCGATCTCGAGGATGGGCCCGAGGCGCGCATCCGGCTGGCGGCGCCGATCGCCGAGACCGAGCTGCGCGAGGTGCTGGGCGACCGCATCGACGCCGTCGAGACTGTCAAATGGTCGGCCCGCACGAAGCGGGTCGAGGCGCGCCGGCGCGAGATGCTGGGCGCCATCGCGCTCTCGGAGGAGGCTTGGGAAGCGCCGCCCGAGCGGCTCGGCGCCGCCCTGGCCGACGGCGTGCGCGCGGCCGGCATCGCCGCCCTGCCCTGGCCCAAGACGGCGCAGGCGCTGCGCGCCCGGCTCGGTTGGCTGCGAGGCCGAGGCGGAGAGTTCGCCGCCACCCTGCCCGACTGGTCGGATGCCGGGCTGCTGGCGAGCCTCGACGAGTGGCTGACGCCGCATCTGGCGGGCCTGCGGCACGTCGACGAGATCGGCCGACTCGACCTGACCGCGATCCTGCGCGGGACGCTCGACTGGGCGGTGCTGGGGGAGATCGACCGGCGGGCGCCGGCGCGCGCCGAGCTGCCGCTCGGCTCGGCCGAGATCGACTATTCGGGCGAGCGGCCGGCCATATCGGTGCGCGTGCAGGTGCTCTTCGGCGTCACGCGCCACCCCACGGTCGGCGCCCCGCCCGTGCCGCTGCTGGTCGAGCTGCTGTCGCCGGCCATGCGCCCCGTGCAGGCAACGGCCGACCTGCCGGGCTTTTGGGCGGGCTCCTATGCCGAGGTCCGCCGCGATATGCGGGCGCGCTATCCCAAGCATCCCTGGCCCGAGGATCCGGCCGCCGCGCAGCCGACGCGGCGCACCAAGCGCGCCGGCGACTGAGCGCTGGCGGCGCCATTCCGACGGTTTCGGAACGAGTTGCGCGCTCGCGGCATGTTGACCCTGGTGGCCGGCCGGGCGCAGGGTCGTCCCAGACAAACAGGGAGAGGACGTCCCATGAGCGTCACGGTGTACCAAAGCCACACGGAGCCGAGCTTCCGCGACAGCGTCGACATGATGTTCGGGCAGGCGGCCAAGCTGATCGACATGCCCGAGGGGCTGGAGGAGAAGATCAGGGTCTGCAACTCGACATACACTGTGCGCTTCGGCGTCAAGCTGCGCGGCCGGATCTTCACCTTCACCGGCTATCGCAGCGTGCATTCCGAGCACATGGAGCCCGTGAAGGGCGGCATCCGCTATGCCGAGACGGTGCACCAGGACGAGGTCGAGGCGCTCGCCGCGCTGATGACCTATAAATGCGCCGTCGTGGAGGTGCCGTTCGGCGGCTCGAAAGGCGGGCTGCGCATCAACCCGCGCGAATGGTCGGCAGACGAGCTGGAGCGAATCACGCGCCGCTTCGCCTACGAGCTGATCAAGCGGGACCTGATCAACCCCAGCCAGAACGTCCCCGCCCCGGACATGGGGACGGGCGAGCGCGAGATGGCCTGGATCGCCGACCAGTACAAGCGCATGCACACGACCGATATCGACGGCAATGCCTGCGTCACGGGCAAGCCACGCAATTCTGGCGGCATCGCGGGGCGCGTCGAGGCCACGGGGCGCGGCGTCCAGTTCGCGCTGCGCGAATTCTTCCGGCACCGCGGCGACGTGGCGCGCGCCAACCTCTCGGGCGATCTCGCGGGCAAGCGGGTGATCGTCCAGGGGCTCGGCAATGTCGGCTACCACGCCGCCAAGTTCCTCGAGGAGGAGGACGGCTGCCGCATCGTCGGCATCGGCGAGCGCGACGGCGCGATCATCAACCCCGAGGGGCTGAATGTGGAGGCGGTGCGCGCGCATATGGCCGAGCATGGCGGCGTGCGCGGATTCCCGGGCGCCGAATACAACGAGAGCGGCCAGGCAGTGCTGGAGCAGGAGTGCGACATCCTGGTGCCGGCGGCGCTGGAGGGTGTGATCAATCTCGGCAACGCCCGGCGGATCAAGGCGCCGTTGATCATCGAGGCCGCGAACGGGCCGGTGACGGCGGGCGCCAACGACATCCTGCGCGAGGCGGGCTGCGTGATCATTCCGGACATGTACGCCAATGCCGGCGGCGTGACCGTCAGCTATTTCGAGTGGGTGAAGAACCTCAGCCACATCCGCTTCGGCCGCATGCAGCGACGGCAGGAGGAGGCGCGCCACCAGCTGGTGGTCGACGAGCTCGAGCGGCTGACCGGCAACTCGGTCAGCCAGGATTTCCGCGATCGTTACCTGAAGGGCGCCGACGAGCTGGAGCTGGTGCGCTCGGGGTTGGACGACACCATGCGCATCGCCTACCAGAACATCGCCGCCGTCTGGCGCGACCGCGCAGACGTGCCGGACATGCGCACGGCGGCCTACATCATGGCGATCACGCGGGTCGCCGAGACGTACCAGGCCAAGGGCCTCTAGGCCAGCGGGGCGGGGGGGCCCGCCCCGCCTGTCGGCGTCAGGCGGCCGCGCGCTCGCCGTCGCCGGGAAGCTCGTTGTGGGCAGCCGGTGGCGCGGCGGCCGCCGGCGTCGCGGCCACGGGCGCGGCGTCCTCGAGGGACGGTTCCGGGGACGGAACGAGGCGGGCGATGCCGGCGGCGTCGCGCGCCTGCCTGCAGGCACGGGCCAAGACCGGCGGCTCGGCCATCAGCTCGCCGATGTCCGAGGAATGCAAAAGCTGCGCAGTCTTGGCGATGTCGCCGAAGAGGAACATGATAATCTCCCGATCCCGTGGACGTGCGAATGCATATCGGGCCGGTATGGCCCCGGGTCTATTCCGGGCACCGGCGACATGTGATCGCACCTGTCTAGCACGGGCGCTGCCGGAGAGGGTAAATGCGCCCGGTCGGCCCCGCATTCACGCCATCGAGGCAGAGCTTGGCGCGCTCGCACTGCCGGGAACTCTCGCCGAGTGGCGGGGTTGGGGTCCAACAGCAGGAGCAAGGAGGCCATGCCCGATCCCGACCTGACGCTGCGGCCGAACGCGCCGTTCGATCTGCGCCCGCTGGCCCGGTTGCTGGCGGACCCCGAGGATCTGGCGCGGGTGAACCCCAGCGCCAAGCATCCGTTCGACCCGCTCGAATGGCAGGAGAAATGGCTGAACGAGCCCGACGACGCCTCGTTCTACCTCGTGGACGCGACGGGGCGCGAGGTCGGGTTCTTTGCGCTGCGCATCGGGATCGGACCGGAGGTTCGGCACCTGGTCTATGTCTTCGTCGAGGAGGCGGCGCGGGGCGGCGCCGGCAAGCGGCTGACCGAGCTGGCCGAGCGGGCGGCCCGCGAGCTCGGCGCGCTGTCGATCACGCTGAAGGCCGAGACGGACAACGCGCCCGCCATGCGCCTCTACGAAGGCGCGGGCTTCGAGGAGCTGGGGCGGCGCAACGACATGGCGACGATGCGCAAGGATCTGGACTGACGGCCGGCGCCCACTCTGGAGGTCGCCGCGCCCATCCCCGGCCGGCTAGATCAGCGGGCGCGGCTGGATGTAGCCCGGATCGTAGCCGAATTCGGCCGCGATCGCGTCGAAATCGCTGACCCGCAGCCAGCCCCGCTGCAGCGTCAGAGCTCCCGACTGCCTGAACGGAAGCAGCACGCGGCTGACGTATTCGGGGGTGAGCCCCACGGCATCCGCAATGTGCTGCTGCTTGAACGGCATGCGGCAGCGATCGCCGACCGTCCGGCCGCGGACCCGGCTGCGCTGGAAGAGCTCGAGGAGCTGCCTCACCACGCGCTCCCTGGCCGGGCGGCGTCCGAGGTCGACGATGTGCTCTTTCAGGACCTGCTCCTCGGCTTCCCAGATCCGCACCAGCCAATCGGACGTCCATGTCCGGTCACGAAAGCACCGGTTGAGCGCATCGGGGGACAGCGCGCAGGTCACGCTGGACCCGACCGCCTCGACCGAGAACGGCCAGGACCCGCGATCGCGGTCGAGATGGACGATGGTGTCGCCCGGAAGCAGGAAGCGCGTGATCTGCCGGCCGCCATCCGCCAGGTCGCGGAATTCGATCGCGAACCCGTGGAACATCGTGAAAGCCATCAGGACGGGTTCCCCGGCCCGGCAGATCGCTGCGCGGTCGTCGAACTCGCGGGTTCCCCGGCGCGCAGCCTGAATTTCAAGAATGGTGTCGGTGTCAACTTTGTTGAACAGTTGCAGCCGCCGCAATGGGCAAGCCAAGCAACTGCTCGGAGGACTTGCGCGCGCCAAGGCCAAAGGGTCGCACCCTCCTCAACGTCAAGACGAACCAGATCAAGGCAGGATTGGAAGAATTAGCGTAGCAACGATGGTAGGGGCACGCAACTGCACGGGGAGAACGCCGATGCATGCGACACAACCAAACTGCACGGGACGGACAAGCTGCACGGGAAGCTTCTCGGAGATAGGCTTCGCCGAAGCCGATCTCCACGCATGCGAGGCGCGGTTGGATGAGGCACTCCGCAGGATCGAGACCCTCGAAGAACTTTTGAGAGCCAAGACCAGGGCGCTGCGGTTCGCCCGCATCAGCGCGGGCGAACTCCACCACCGCACGAAGAACGAGCTCCAAATGCTGTCCTGCCTGATGCGGGCCCAGGCGCGTTCGATGCCGAACAGCGTGGCCGCGGAGAGCTGCGCCGGTTGCGCCGCGCGGGTGCACGCGGTCGCGCATCTGCACGATGCCCTGGATCTCTGCGGCCCGGATCGGGTCGAGATCTCCGAACGGCTGAGCCTGGTGATCGGCGAGATGAAATATGCCTTCCGGTCGGGTCGCGATGTCGACATCGACGTCGCGGCCGAGCCGATCGCCCTGTCCGCTCGCGTTGCGAAGGCCGTGTCGCTCATCGCGGTCGAGGCCGTGACGAACGCCCTGAAGCACGCTTTTCCCGATGATCGTCGCGGCATGGTCCGCGTGACGCTCGAGCGGTTCGGGAGGGGGGCCCGCCTGGCCGTCTCGGATGACGGAATCGGACTGGCGCCGGTCGACGGCCGTGCCCGCAAGCCGCGCGTGATCGAGGCGCTGGCCCGCGAGATCGGCGGCAATCTGCGGTTTTCCCCGGTTCGGCGAGGCACATGCCTCGAATGCACCTTCGATCCGAACTCAGCCCGACTGACGGCGGCCGCTAGAGCAGCGATCGTCCGTCCTGAGCGACGTTGTCGCGGAGGCCCTCGATGCTCAGATTGCCTCGGAGTGTTCCGCGGTGACGGCGGCGAGGGCCGCGACGAGCTCGCCGGGCCGGAGGGGCTTCTGGACCAGCGGCAGGTGGCGCAGCTTGGGCGAGAGCAGCTCGAGGTCGCGATAGCCGCTCACGAAGATCACGGGTACGCTGCGGGCAAGCAGCGTCTCGGCCAGCGGGCTGACGTTCTCTCGCCGGCGACATCTATTGTCGAGCACCGCCGCGTGCGGGCGGGTCTCGGCGATCGCCGCCATGCCCTCGGCCAGGGTGGCGGCGGGGCCGACCGACGCGCGCACCGGCCTCCTCGAGCTGGGTTGCCACCTCGAGGCGCACGATCGGCTCGTCCTCGACCAGCAGGACCGAGAGGCCGGCGAGCGAGCTTCGCGCGGTCTGCGGCAGGACCGTCGGCTCGGCCGCGGTCAACGGGCGCCAGACCGGCCCGCCGCGCAGCGGCAAAACAATCTCGCAGACGACGCCAACGAGCTCGTAGCGGAGCTCGACGCCCGAATCCAGGCTCTGGAAGGCGCTGCGGATCAGCGTCGTGCCGAAGCCGGCGCGTTCTGGCCTCTGGACAGGCGGGCCGCCCCGCTCGCGCCAAAGCACGCGTACGCGCGGACCGCCCTCGCGGCTCTCGAGCGACCAGCTGACCTCGACGACGCCGTCCGCGCCCGACCAGGCGCCATATTTCGCGGCATTGGTCGCGAGCTCGTGTATGACCAGGGCGAAGTCGAGGCTTCCTTGGAGGGCCACCCGCGTCAAGCGGGTGGCGTTTGCCACCTCGGGCGTCCGGTCGGGAAGCTCCCCTCCTAAACGCCTCAACAATAGCAAATTCCATGGGCCGCTCAACGGATCGGCGAGGCCGGCGCGGGCGGCCAGACCCCGGGGTCAGCCCGATGCCGCTGTCTTGCGCAGGGATGGCTCTTGCGCAATGCGGTCGGCCAACGCGGCCATGCGCGCGACCGCGTCGCCGAGCGCCGCCTCGGGCACGGTCAGCGCAACGCGGACGTGACCGGCGGCGGCCGCGCCAAAGCTCTCGCCGGGCAGCACGGCGATGCCCTCCTCCTCGAGCAGCCGGTGCGCGAAGCCGATCCCGTCGAGCCCGGTGCCGCGCACGTCGAGCATCAGATACATGCCGCCCCGGGACGGCACCGCCCTGAGCGTCGCGCCATTGCCGAGCGCCGCGACGCCCGCGTCCCGGCGGCGGCGATAGCGCGCGGCGACCTCGGCCTCCTGGGCGGCGCAGTCGGTCAGCGCATGCACCGCGGCATCCTGGATAAAGCCCGGTAGCCCGTAGGTGGTGGCGAGCGCGAGATCGGTCAGGCGGGCGACAGCCTGCGCCGGCGCTATCAGCCAGCCGATCCGGGCGCCGGTCATGGCAAAGCCCTTGGACATCGAGCCGATCAGCATCGTGCGCTCGGCCATGCCGGGCAGGTCGCGGGGGCTGAGATGCGCGCCATCATGCACCTGGCTGTCGTAGAGCTCGTCCGAGATCAGCCAGAGGTCGCCCCGGATGCAGAGCTCGGCCAGCCGCTCGAGCCGGTCGCGCGCATAGACGGCGCCCGTCGGGTTGTTGGGCGTGTTGACCAGGATCGCCCGCGTCGCCGGCGTGAGCGCCGCCTCGATGGCGGCGGCATCCGGCTGGAAACCGTCCTCGGGGCGGGTCGCGACGACCACCGGTTCGGCCGAGACGGCGCGGACGGTGACGCAAAAGCTGGGATAATAGGGGTCGAGGACGACGCAGGCCTCTCCCGGATCGAGGGCTGCCATCATCGCGGCGAAGAGCGCGCCCTGCCCGCCGGCGGTGACGATGACGTTCTCCGGCTCGACAGGCACATGCGACCGGGAGCCGACGCGCGCACCGACCCGGGCGGCGATAGCGCGGCGCAGCGCCGGGATGCCCGGCAGGGCCGTGTAGCCGAGGTGACCCGCATCCATGCTGCGCTTCATCTCGCCCAGAATGCCGGGCGCGGTCGGGATGTCGTGGTCGCCGATGCAGAGCATCGTCACCTGCCGCCCGGTCGCCTGCAGGCGGCGGGCGGCATAGTAGATCTCCCAGCCGTCCCCGGCCTCCGGCACGAGCGCCCGGATGCGTCGCGAAAGCTCTGGCATGCGTTCTCCGTCGACCTGCCCCGCGCGCCGCTACGGCTTGTCGGCCAGGGTCAGCGGCACGAAGCGCAGGTCGCCATTGCTGTGGATCAGAAACAGCACCGATTTGCGCCCGGCATCGGCGGCCTTGGCCACCTGCGCCTCGACTTCGGCCGGGGTGCTGACAGGCTCCTGCCCGACCTCGACGATGACATCGCCGGGGCGAACGCCCTTCTCGGCCGCGGGCCCGGTGTCGGCGACCGAGGCGACCAGCACGCCATCGACATCGTCGGCGATGCCGTATTCGACCCGGGCGGACTGCGAGAGCGCGCGCAAGGAGAGGCCGATGCGCGGCAGCTCGGTCGCCTCGGCCCCGCCATCCTCGGGCGCGGGTACGGCGGCGGCGGCTTCGTCGTCCTCGTTCAGCAGGCCCACGGTGACCTTCAGCGTCTGCGTCTTGCCCTGGCGGAAGACCGTCATGCGAACGGCCTTGCCGACCTCGGTGTCGGCGACCAGGCGCGGCAACTCGCGCATCTCAGTCACGTCCTTGCCGTCAAAGCTGAGGACCACGTCGCCGGCCTCGACGCCGGCCTCTGCGGCGGGGCCGCCCGGTGTCACCTCGGCGACCAGCGCGCCGGTCGGCTTTTCGAGGCCGAGCGCCTCGGCGAGTTCGTCGTTTACCGTCTGGATGCGCACGCCGAGCCAGCCGCGCCGCGTGATGCCGAACTCCTGCAGTTGCTCGACGACCTTGCGGGCGAGGTTGGAGGGCACCGCGAAGCCGATTCCGATCGAGCCGCCGGTCGGCGAGATGATGGCGGTGTTCACGCCGATGACCTCGCCGTTCATGTTGAAGAGCGGCCCGCCCGAGTTGCCGCGGTTGATGGCGGCGTCGGTTTGGATGAAGTCGTCATAGCGCCCGGCGTTGATGTCGCGGTTGCGCGCCGAGATGATGCCGGCCGAGACCGAGCCGGCGAAGCCGAACGGATTGCCGATGGCGAGAACCCAATCGCCGACGCGCGCGGCGTCGCTGTCGCCGAAGACGACGAACGGCAGGGGCGCGCTGTGTGTGACCTTCAGCAGGGCAAGGTCCGTCTGCGTGTCGCTGCCGATCACCTCGGCCTTGAGCGAGAGGCCGTTCGGGAAGTTGACGGTGACCTCGTCGGCGTCCTCGATGACGTGGTTGTTCGTGACCACGATGCCGTCGGGGCTGATGACGAACCCCGAGCCGAGCGACTGCACGCGGCGCGGGCCCGGGCCGCCCTCGGGGTAGAGGTCGCGGAACAGATCCTCGAGCGGCGAGCCATCGCCCGGGCTCGGCTGCCCGTCCAGCAACTGCGCGGTCGAGATGTTGACGACGGCGGGGCTAAGCCGGTCCGTCAGGTCGGCAAAGCTGCCGGGGATGGCGGCGGTGGCGGGCGAAAAGGATGGCGCGCCGGACAGCAGCGCCGCCGCCAGCATGGCCGCTGCTGCGGCCCGGGCGGCCCGGGCGGTCCAGGCGTGCAGGCGCCGGATTGACCCTGATGGCGGCAGCGCCGGGCACGCGAGTTTCGTCAGCATCGTCCCTCCTTCACCTCTCCGGCGCGTCGCGCGACGGTTGTGTTCGCGGCCCTGGCACAACCGCGTCCGCCGCATTCTGGCAGAGGCGCATCCGCTTGTCAGCCGCCCGCATTTTCAGCCGCCCGCACCCCGGACCAGCAGATATATCGCAGCGCCGGCGACGATGCTCACGACGCCGGCGCGGCGCAGCGCGCGCGGATCAATCCGCTCCATCTCAGCGAGAAGGGCCGGCACCGAGCGCGCGAAGATCGCCAGCACCAGCCCCTCGAGGATCAGCATGAGCGCGAGCGCCGCGATCAGGTCCATCTCTGCCCGCGCCGCCTCGACCCGCTACCCCACCGCTATTCCCGGACCGCCGCCGGGGCGCCGGGGCTGGCGGCCGCCGGCTCGATGGCGACCTCGTCGGCCCCGATGACTTCGCCCTGCACCGGGAGCTGCCGCTCGGGCGCGGGCAGCGCCTGTCGCTCGGGCGTGGCGCCGCCCGGGGCGGGCAGGGCCTGCTGCTGGGGCGCCGCGCCCTCGGCCGCCTGCCCGTTCGCCGTCTGCGGCGCCGCTGCCGGCGTGTTCGGCGACACCGACTTGAGGTACTCGAAGAACTCCGAGTTCGGCGTCATCACCAGGGTCGAGTTGTCCGCCCTTCAGCGCCCGGCGATAGGCCTCGAGCGAACGGTAGAAGGCAAAGAACTCCTGGTCACGACCGAAGGCCGAGGCATAGATGCCGTTGCGCTCGGCGTCGGCCTCGCCGCGGATGATGGCGCCCTGGCGATCGGCGTCCGAGACGAGCTCGAGCGCCTGGCGGTCGGCCGTGGCGCGGATCTCCTGCGCCCGTTCCTTGCCGCGCGCCCGCTCGTCCGCGGCCTCGCGCTCGCGCTCGGCGTTCATGCGCTCGAAGGTGGCGTTCAGGTTCTGCTCGGGCAGGTCGGCGCGGCGGATGCGGACGTCGATGATCTCGACGCCGAGCCCGCGCGCGGCCTGGCGCGCCGAGTCGCGGATGCGCGTCATCAGCACCGTTCGCTCGGGGCTGAGCACGTCCTCTGACGGGACCGAGCCCAGCACCTCGCGCAGGCTGGCGTTCAGGATGCGCTCGAGCCGCTGCTCGGCCGCGTCCTCGGTCTGCACCGCCTGGCGGAACTCGACCGGGTCGACGATGCGCCAGCGCGCGAACGCGTCGACGACCAGCCGGCGCTCGTCGAGCGGCGTGACCTCGAGCGGCGCCGTGTCGAGCGGCAGGATGCGCCCCTCGTAGTAGATGACGTCCTGGATGAAGGGCAGCTTGAAGCCCATGCCCGGCTCGGTCTTGACCTGCTTGACCTGGCCGAACTGCAGCACCAGGGCCTGCTTGCGCTCGTCGACGATGAAGACCGCCGAAAGCGCGACGATCATCAGGACGACGATGACGCCGATAAGGATTGGCAGACGCCGCATTACTGGGCCTCTCTGGGATTTTCCGTGTTTCGGCGGAGCTCGTTCAGCGGCAGGTAGGGCACGACGCCCTGGCCGCCCGCGCCACCCGCGTCCTCGTCGATGATGACCTTGTTAACGTCGCCGAGGACGCTTTCGATGGTCTCGAGGTAGAGCCGCTTGCGCGTGACTTCGGGCGCGAGCGCATACTGATCGTAGATCGACTCGAAGCGCGACGCCTCGCCCTTGGCCTGATTGACGACCTGGGCGCGGTAGCCTTCGGCCGCCTGCAGGATCTCGGCCACGTTACCGCGCGCGCCGGCGAGCTTCTGGTTGGCATAGGCCTCGGCGCGCTTCTCCTCGGTGTCGCGGTCCTGTTCGGCCGCCTGGACGTCGCGGAAGGAATCGATGACCTCGCGCGGCGGGTCGGCGCCGTCGAAGTTCACGCGGACGATGTTGACGCCAGAAGTCATAGCTTTCGAGCGTCGACTGGATCAGATCCTGAACCTCCTGGCTGATGACCGCGCGGTCGCGGCTGAGGATCGGCTTCAGCTGGGACCGGGCGATCACTTCGCGCATCGCCGATTCGGAGACGGCGCGGATCGACTGCTCGGGATCGGCCAGGTTGAACAGGTACTTGGCGGGATCGTTGATGTTCCAGACGACCTGGAAATCGATGTCGACGATGTTCTCGTCGCCCGTGAGCATCAGACCCTGGTCGCCGCGGCTGGCATTGGCGCCTTTCGCGGTGCCGACGTCGATCGTGTTCTCGCGGGTCACCGGCAGGATGTCGTAGGTCACGATCGGCCAGGGCGCGAAGTTCAGGCCCGGCTCGCCGATCGAGGAGAACTCGCCGAGAAAGAGCTCGACCGAGCGTTCCTCGGGCTTGACCGAGTAGACCGACTGGAACAGCCAGACACCCAGCAGCAGCACCGGAATGGCGATCGGCAGGACGCGCTCGAAGCCGCCACCGCCGCCGCCACCGCGTCCGCCGCCGCCGCCGGTCCCCCGGTTGCCCTTGCCGCCGAGCACGACGCGCAGCTGATCGCGCCCACGGCGGATCAGATCGTCGAGATCGGGCCCCTGCTGGTTTCCTCCGCCGCCGCCTCCACCGCCGCCCCAGGGGCTTTTGCCGCGATCGCCGCGGTTGCCGCCACCCCAGGGTCCGCCGGAGCCGTTATTGCTGTTGAATGGCATTCACGCCTCGCGCTGGATCAGGAAGTTCGCGATTGTATACCGCCCCGCGTTCCGCCTGTCGGCCACTTATTTCGGGGGCGTTGCTCGCCAGCATCAGGTGGGCGTCACAGCCGTGTTTTCAAGTGTCGGACATAGTTTAAGGACGAGGCGAGCGCAGGGTCACCAACTCCTCGGCGGCCGTCGGATGCACCGCGACGGTGCGGTCGAAGTCCGACTTGGTTGCGCCCATCTTCACGGCGATGGCGGCCATCTGGATCATCTCGGCTGCACCATGCCCGACGACGTGGACGGCGAGCACGCGCTGGCTGCCCTTCTCGACGATCATCTTCATCAGCATGCGCTCGTCCCGGCCGCTGATCGTGGCCTGCATCGGGCGGAATGTCGAGGCATAGACCTGGATGTCGTGGCGCTCGCGCGCCTGTGTCTCGGTCGGGCCGATCGTGCCGATCTCGGGCTGGGTGAACACCGCCGTCGGCACCAGCGCATGGTCGGCCTTTGTCGGGGTCGCCGCGAAGACGGTGTCGGCGAAGGCGTGACCCTCGCGGATGGCAACTGGCGTCAGCGCCATCCGGTCGGTCACGTCGCCGACCGCGTAGATCGAGGGGACGCTCGACTGCGACCATTCGTCGACGATCACCTCGCCGCGATCGCCCAGCCTGACGCCGGCTTCCTCGAGGCCAAGCGCCTCGGTGTTCGGAATCCGCCCCGTGGCGTAGAGAACGCAGTCGGCGGCGATCTCGGTGAGGTCGGTGCAGATGACCCTGAGCCCGCTCTCGATCCGGCGGATGGCCGAGACATCGGCGTTGCAGTGGATGGCGACGCCCTTCTTGCCGGCCTCGGCGGCGACGTGGCGGCGGACCTCGTCGTCGAAGCCGCGCAGGATCATCTCGCCGCGATAGAGCTGCGTCACCTCCGCGCCCAGCCCGTTCATGATGCAGCCAAATTCGCAGGCGATGTAGCCGCCGCCGACGATCACGACGCGCCTGCGGCAGCTCGTCGAGGTGGAACACCTCGTTCGAGGTGATGGCGAGCTCGGAGCCTTCGAAGACGGGCACGAAGGGGTAAGCGCCGGTGGCGACCAGGATGTGCTTGGCCGAGACGCTCGCGCCCGTCGGCGGCGAGGCGAACCGTGTGCGGGTCGGCGACCGTCGCGCGGCTGCGCAGGACCTCGACGCCGGGCGCCTCGAGGTTTCGGACATAGATGCTCTCGAGCCGGTCGATCTCGCGGTCCTTGTTGGCGATCAGCGTCTTCCAGTCGAAGCGTGGCTCCTCGACCCTCCAGCCGAAGCCGCGGGCGTCTTCGAAATGCTCCTTGTAGAGCGAGGCGTAGACCAGCAGCTTTTTCGGCACGCAGCCGCGGATCACGCAGGTGCCGCCATAGCGGTATTCCTCGGCGATGGCGACGCGGGCGCCGTGCTGGGCCGCGATCCGGGCTGCGCGCACCCCGCCCGAGCCGCCGCCGATGACGAAGAGGTCGTAGTCGAAGTCTTGCATAGCGCCGCTCACCAGGGGCCCTCCATGATGCGCGTCGAGCCGTCGGGCGCGCCCAGGATCGCCTGCGCCGCCATGCCGACGAAGAGCCCGGTCTCGACCACGCCCGGGATGGCCCGGAGCGCGCGGTCGAGCCCGCCCGGATCGGCGATCCGGCCGAGCGCGAGGTCGATGATGTGGTGTCCCTCCTCGGTCAACATAGGGGCGCCGTCCCGCTCGCGCAGGCGCCAGGCATGGCCGCCGACCTCCTGGACCTCGAGGCAGCGGGCGATGTGGCCGGCGGTGGTGCGCCAGCCGAAGCGCACGATCTCGACGGGCAGGTCGAAGGCGCCGAGGGTCTCGACCCGCTTGGAGGCGTCGGCGATGACGACCAAACGCCGGCTGGCGGCGGCGACGATCTTCTCCTGCAGAAGCGCACCGCCGCCGCCCTTGATGAGGTTCAGCCGCCCGTCGATCTCGTCGGCGCCGTCGACGGCGAGGTCGAGCGCGCCGAGTTCGTCGAGCGTGGCGAGCGGGATCCCCAGGTTCTCGGCCTGGGCGCGGGTGGCCGCCGAGGTCGGCACGGCGACGATCCTCCCGCCGGTTGCGGCCAGGCGCGCGGCCAGCAGCTCGACGAACCATCGGGCAGTCGAGCCGGTGCCGAGGCCGAGACGCATCCCGTCCTCGACCAGCTCGACGGCGCGGGCGGCGGCGGCGCGCTTGGCGCGATCGGCTGGCGACAGGTCGGTCATGGATCTCCCGGCAGAATCGGCGCCACTATAGCCGCGAGATCACGGCGCGCCAGCGACGGGTCGCGCCGGCCGCGCATCCGACATAGATTGCACTGACAGGTTTGGGAGGGCGACGGTGTTCCTCAGTGTCTTCGACATCTTCAAGATCGGCGTCGGCCCGTCGAGCAGCCACACCATGGGCCCCATGATCGCGGCGGCGCGGTTCCTGGACGAGCTGAAAGCTGGCGAGCGCATCCCTGGCGCGGGGGCGCCGGCTGCCGTGCGCTGCCGCCTGCACGGCTCGCTGGCCTTCACCGGCCGGGGGCATGCGACCGACCGGGCGGTGGTGCTGGGGCTGGCGGGCTTCCGGCCCGACACGCTGGACGCGGGCGAGGCCGAGGCGGCTCTGGCGCGGATCGCCGAGGAGAGGGTCGTGCGGCCCGAGGGGCTGGAGCTCGGCTTCGACCCCGGTCGCGACCTCGTCTTCGACTATGGGCCGCCGCTGCCGCAGCACAGCAATGCGCTGGTGCTCGAGGCGGATGACGCGCGGGGCAACCTGGCGCACCGGCAGGTCTATTTCTCCATCGGCGGCGGGTTCGTCCGGACCGAGGCCGAGATGCGCTCCTCTGACCGCATCGTCGAGCCCGAGGGCGGCGCCGTCCCCTATCCCTTTCGCCTCGGCGGCCGAGATGCTGGCCATGGCCCGCCGCTCGGGCCTGTCGGTCGCCGCGATGAAGCGGGCCAACGAGGAGGCGCGGATGCCGCGGGCGGAGCTCGACGCGGGGCTCGACCGCCTGCTGGCCGTGATGGATGCGACGATCGACCGGGGCATCGCGGCGGCGGGCATCCTGCCGGGCGGGCTGAACGTGCGGAGGCGGGCGCCGAACATCCACCGCCAATTGGTCGAGGAGCGGGGCCGCAACCTCGTCGTGCCGCATGTGGCGAACGACTGGCTCTCGGTCTATGCCATGGCGGTCAACGAGGAGAACGCGGCGGGCGGCCAGGTCGTGACCGCGCCGACCAACGGTGCTGCGGGCGTGCTGCCGGCCGTGCTGCGCTATTACCGCGACCACATCGTGGGAGCGACGTCCGAGGGGCTGCGCGACATGCTGCTGACCGCCGCGGCGATCGGCGGCCTTGTCAAGCACAACGCCTCGATTTCGGGCGCCGAGTGCGGCTGCCAGGCCGAGGTGGGCTCGGCCTCGGCGATGGCGGCGGGCGCGCTCTGCGGCGCGCTGGGCGGCAGCCCCGCCCAGGTCGAGAACGCGGCCGAGATCGCGCTCGAGCACCATCTGGGCATGACCTGCGACCCGATCCGCGGGCTGGTGCAGGTGCCCTGCATCGAGCGCAACGGGCTCGGCGCGATCAAGGCCGTCTCCGCCGCCTCGCTGGCGTTGCGGGGCGACGGCGAGCACCTGGTCTCGCTCGACGCCTGCATAAAGACGATGAAGGAGACTGGGCGCGACATGAGCGAGAAGTACAAGGAGACCTCGCTCGGCGGCCTGGCCGTCAATGTCCCCGAGTGCTGACCCCGGCCGGCTGCGTCGACGCATCGGCGCCGCGCATCCTGTCGACGCTCCACGCCCCGCCGCCGACCGCCGCCAGATAGAGAAAGACGAAGCAGTAGAGCACCGCGAGCTCGCCGCCGTTGAGGATCGGGAAAAAGCCCTGCGGCGCATGCGCGTAGAAATAGGCGACGGCCAGTCATGCCCGACAGCACGAAGGCGACCGGCCGGGTGAAGAGGCCGATGACGATGAGCGACGCCGCCGATCAGCTCGAGCACGCCGGCGAAGCCGCCCATCGTGAAGGGCGAGGCGCCGCTCATCGGCCCTTCGGGGAGATACAGGTACTTCATCGTGCCATGCTGCAGTAGCAGCAGCCCAGACATGATGCGCAGGACCGAGAGCAGCTTGAGAGGACCAGGGTTCGAGAAAGGGCATCGGCGTTCCTCGGGTTTGTTTGACCGTCGAGCCTGCTTAACCTGCCGATTTGTTCGCGGGAGACCCGGTCGCTCAAGATTCGCGTGAGCCGCCCGGCACCTTGGGCGCAGCGGCGGGTCAGAGCAGCCCTTGGCTGCGGAAGCTCGTATCGCTCGCATGCCCGACGACAACGTGGTCGTGCAGCACGATGCCGACCGATTTCAGCGCCCGGTCGATCGCCAGTGTCATGTCGATGTCGGCCTGGGACGGGCGTCGGGTCGCCCGAGGGGTGGTTGTGCACCAGGATGATCGCCGACGCGTTCAGCTCGAGCGCGCGCTTGACCACCTCGCGCGGATAGACGGGCACATGGTCGACCGTGCCGCGCGCCTGCTCCTCGTCGGCGATCAGCACGTTCTTGCGGTCGAGAAACAGGATCCGGAACCGCTCGTTGTGCTCATGCGCCATCACCGTCTTGCAATAGTCCATCAGCGCGGCCCAGGACGAGAGCGCGGGCCGGTTCATCACACGGGCCCGGGCGAGGCGGTGCGCAGCGGCCTCGACGATCTTCAGCTCGCAGATGACCGCCGGGCCGACGCCCTGCACCTCGGCCAGCCGCGCCGGCGGGGCCGAGAGCGCGCCGTTGAAATCGCCGAAGGTAGCGATCAGGCGCTTGGCGAGCGGTTTCACATCGCGCTGCGGGATGGCGCGGAAGAGGACCAGTTCCAGCATCTCGTGATCGGCCACGCCCTGGGGGCCCGCTTCGAGGAAGCGCTGGCGGAGGCGCGCACGGTGGCCTTGCGCGCCGTCACGCGCCACCTGGGCGAGCGGAGATGGAGATGGCCTGGGGGACAGGTCGAGCCCGATCTGCTCGCGAAATCCCCGGCCAGTGGCACCACGCTTGCTTGGCCGGTCCGGCTGGTCGCCTGTCACTTAATTCCCCCGCCCCGGGGCTGCACCCGATGCGGATGGAAGCGACGATCGGTAAACGGCGGATTGACGCGGGATCGGACGGATGAGCGTGGCATCGCGCCGCCGGTGGCAGAACGGGTTCACTCCGAAGGCGTCCGAAGCAAGTCGACTGAATGCCCGCCCGCCTGCGGGCCGCCGCGTTCAGGCCCGCCTGCGCCGTTTCACCCATCCGATCCCGGCCAGGCCGCCGACCAGCAGCAAAGCCGTCGGAGGCAGCGGGATCGCGCTCGCCCCGGTGACGAGGTCGAACGACAGGAAACCATTCTCTGTAAATCTCAGATCGCTTAGATCGACAGTGACCCTGTGGGGACCGGAGGAAACGATCGATGAAACAGCGCCGATGTTCGAGGTGAAGTTGCTGATCCCCAGGATGACTGCCGAGGGATCATCCACCCAATCCAAGTCTGACAGCGTTACCCCATCGCCAGCGAAAAAGTCGATCGCGCCCGGCAGCACGTTCTCAATCGTTATCGATGCTGCGCCGGGATCGACGTCGACGAGATTGAAGGTCATCGGACCTTCGACCGACTGCAGGACGAACTCGACGCCATCCTGGGTCACCACGGCGGAACCGGGCGAGCAAAACAGAGGAAATTCGTCCGAGGCGAACTCCGCCGTGCAGGAGACGGTGTCGCCGACCAGCGACGCGCTGGCCTGCGGCGCGACGCCAGTTGCAAGAGCGACCGCCAGAGCAGCCGTGAACAATCGCAAGTTGAACTCAAGCATCAGCTACCGCCCACAGTTGTGCGTACATCGAAGAATCGTCTTTTTCACTTTCGGCACATTGTTAATATGTCGGCCGATCGTCAAGCAAATAGACGAAAAACCGAAATTTCAAGAAGGATTGGTGCGGGCGGGGGGACTCGAACCCCCACTCCCGTTCGGGAAACGGATTTTCATACCAGCTACGGCTTTCGCCGCCCGAAGCCACGCGGCCCGGTTCGTGGTCTGGACTATCCCTTCACCATAGCGCCCCGCCCGATCCGGCGATGCGCGCCACAGGTGCCGCCCGTCTAGTCTCTACACCTTCCGGGGCTCTCCGACCCCGGCTTGGCTCGGGATTCCCAGCCAAGGGTTCCCCGACTTTGAGCGGTTCTACGTCCCGGGTTTCCCCGGGCGCACTCAGTGCCTCAAGTCCGTTGCGTCTACCGGTTCCGCCACGCCCGCACACGGGGCTGGACATAGCAGGGCGGGCGTCGCGATCCAAGTAGGGCCTGTTCCTGGCGAACGCGATGCGCGGGCGATCAGGTGATGAGAACGGCGCGGAAGTCGTTGACGTTGGTCAGGGTCGGGCCGGTGACGATGCCGTCGCCCAGCGCCGCGAAGAAGCCGTGGCTGTCGTGCTCGGCCAGTGCCGATGCAGGGTCGCGGCCGGCGGCGCGGGCGCGCGCAAGCGTATCGGGGCCGGTCCGCGCGCCGGCGATCTCGGCCGCGCCGTCGACGCCGTCCGTGTCGCAGGCGATCAGGTGGATGCCGGGCCGCCCTTCGGCGCCATCCGCCAGCGCCAGCGCTGCAGCAAGCGCGTATTCAGCGTTCGGGCCACCCGTGCCGCTGCCCGAGCGGGTCGCCGAACTGGTGACCGTGACCTCGCCGCCGCTCAGCAGCACGACGGGCGGATCGTCAGGCCTGCGTGCCGACTGCCGGCGCAGAACTTCGGCCACGTGCTCGGCCGCGACCTCGCGCGCCTCGCCCTCGATCGCGTCACCGAGGATCACCGACAAGACGCCGGCGCGGCGAGCCACCTCGGCCGCAGCCTCCAGCGACTGGATGGGCGCCGCGATGATGACGTTCTCGGTGCGCGCCAGCCGCGGCTCGTCCGGCAGCACGGGCATGCCGCCCTTGGCCAGGAAGGACGCGACCGCCGGCGGCAGCTCGACGTTGCGGCGGCGCAGAATGGCGAGCGCACGCTCGGCGGTGCCGGTGTCCCCCACCGTCGGCCCGCTGGCGATGTCGGCCGGGTCGTCGCCCGGCACGTCCGAGATCAGCAGCGCCAGCGTCCGCGCCGGGAAGGCGGCGGCCGCGAGCCGGCCGCCCTTGACCGCGCTCAGCTGCTTGCGGACCGTGTTGATCTCGCCGATCGGCGCGCCGCTGGCCAGCAGACTGCGCACCAGCGCCTGCTTGTCCTCGAGCGACAGGCCCCTGCCCGGCGCGCAGAGAAGCGCCGAGCCGCCGCCCGAGATCAGCGCCAGCACGAGGTCGCCCTCGCCGGCTTGGCCCACCATGTCGAGCATCCGCCGGGTCGCCGACACGCCGGCCGCGTCCGGCACGGGGTGCGCCGCCTCGACGATCTCGATGCCGCGGCAGGGCCGCGCATGGCCATAGCGCGTGACGACGAGCCCCTCGCAAGGCCCCCAGGCGGCCTCGACCGCCTCGGCCATGCGCGCCGAGGCCTTGCCGCCGCCGACGACGAGGACGCGGCCCGGCGGGCGTTCCGGCAAAAAGGCGGGGACGCGCAGGATCGGATCAGCCGCGGCGACGGCGGCATCGAACAAGGACCGCAAGAACGCTTTCGGGTCGTCGATCATGCTGGGGCACCTATCGCCGCGTCGGCCGTAGCGCAGAATGCGCCGGGTTGCCCCGGTCTGGCAACCGGAGCAGCGCCGCGCCCGCGCCGCGCCCGCCCCCGCCGGGAGCGGCAGCGCTGCTGCCGTCCTGCCGCCACCCCTCGATCTCCAGGGCGCCCTCGTCGCCATCGACGCCATCGCCGGCCGGACGGGCGGCACCCCGCGAAGGCAGGGATCTCCCGACAAGACGCCCGACCGGCGCTGCCGCCGGGCCTAGAACCCCGCCTTGATCTTCTCGAACTCGGCGATCATGCGCTCGCGCAGGTCGGAGTCCATCGGCCCCTGGACCAAGCTGTCGGCCGTATACTGCCCGAACTTCTCGAGGCCCGCCGTCTCCATCGTCTCCTCGGGGATCGCGCTCATCCCCTTCTCGTTCGAGTGGCCGTACCACCACGAGTTGACGAGATAATCCGAGGTGCTGGGCGCCAGCCAGGCGTCGATGAAGGCATAGACCTTCTCCTCCGGCGCGCTGCCGCCCTTCAGCCGGACCATGCCGCAGACCCAGGTCGACGAGCCCTCCTCGGTGTCGCGGTTGAACTCGACCGGATAGCCTTCCGACTGCAGCCGCGCGGCGCCGTCGTTCCAGGCCCAGGCGAGCAGAACCTGGCCCGAGCCCATCATCTGCACCAGCTGGTTGGCGTCCTGCCAATAGGAGAGCACGTTCGGGTGCACCTTGCGCAGGTACTCGGACGCCGCCTCGAACTGCTCGTCGGTGACGTTGCTCCAGTCCTTGACGCCAGTGGCGAGGAAGGCCAGCGCATAGGCATCGTCGACATTGTCGCCGATGGTGACGCGGCCCTGGTATTTGGGGTCGGCAAAGGATTGCAGCGTCGCGGCGTCTTCGGCCGGCACTTCCTCGGTGTTGTAGGTCAGGCCGGTGGCGCCCCATTCGGCCGGCACCATCCAGACCTTTCCGTCCGACTGGAAGCCCGGCATGTTCTTCAGCTTGGGCATCAGCTCGGGCCAGTGCGAAAGCTTGGACGTGTCGATCGGCTCCAGCAGCCCGGCCTTCGTCCACTTGGTCACCGATTGCGAGCAGGGGTGCGAGACGTCGGCGGTGAACCCGGCGCGCAGCTTCTGGAACGCCTCCTCCTCGTCGCCGAAATAGGCGTAGGTCGGCATGTCGCCGTATTTCTCGACATAGGGCTTGAAGAGCTCCTGGTCGTCATAGCCCGCCCAGGTGAAGACGTTGAGCTCGGGGTCGGCGGCGGCCGCCGGCAGGGCGGCGGCAAGCGCCACCGCGGCGATGGACAGCGTCAGTAGCTTGTTCATGCGGTCGTACCTCTCCTGTCGGCAGGCACACCCGCGGCACGGAGCCATGCGCCGCGGGCGCCCGCTCTGGTTTCCTGGCATTCAGGCTAGGCGGGTTGCGCGGCAGGCTCAAGGAAAATGTTTGAGCGCTCAAGCAAATTTCGTGATCCGGCCAGCGCCGCGGCCCTGTCCCGATTCAGCAGCCACAGCGCGAGCCCGGTCAGCACCGCCGCCGCGCCAA
Organism: uncultured Alphaproteobacteria bacterium; assembly: GCA_963822985.1. Classification (GTDB taxonomy): domain Bacteria; phylum Pseudomonadota; class Alphaproteobacteria; order Rhodobacterales; family Rhodobacteraceae; genus Thermohalobaculum. Next base: position 295,412 of record CAWGJU010000017.1, read on the forward strand.
GCGCGGGGCCCGGCCGCTCGCCAAAGGCGAAGACGCAGGCAAACACGCCCGTCGCGATGGTCACATAGCTGGCGAACACCGAGCAGGACGAGAAGCGCCAGAGTGCGCAGGCCGGGAACGGGGCGGGCCGGCGCCGCGCCCGTCTCGGCCAAGCCGCGCCGGCCTATGGCGCCAACCTGGCAGAGCCGGCCATCTATTGGATGCAGAAACTCATGGTCGCCCGCTAGCGGGGCCCCTGGCGGGCCTGGGGCGACATCCCGCCGCCCGGCTCGGGCTCGGGCTCACATCATTTCGGCCTCGACCTGCCCGATGGCGCGGTCGAGGATGTCGAACATCAGGTCGATCTGGGCGGGCGTGATGATCAGCGGCGGCGAGAACACGCACATGTTGATCAGCGGCCGGACGATCAGCCCCATTTCCTCGCATTTGGCATCGACGCGGGCGCCGAACTCGAAGTCGATCTTCAGCCGGTCGGCCTCGGACATGCCGGGCGCGGGCCGGCCCTCGATGCAGCCGACCAGCCCCATGCCGCGGGCGTCGCCGACGATGGAGTGTCGGGCGAGGTCGCGCAGCCGCGCCTGGAACTGCGGGCTGATCTCGCGGACATGCTCGAGCAGTCCCTCGTTCTCGATGATCTCGATGTTCTTGAGCGCCGCGGCGCAGCAGACCGGGTGGCCGGAATAGGTGTAGCCGTTCTTGAAGGTGACCGCGGCGCGATCGTCGGCGACGATCTCCTCGAACAGCCGGTCCGATATGATCGTGGCGCCGAGCGGCAGATAGCCCGAGGTCAGCCCCTTGGCGCAGGTGATGATGTCCGGCACGGTGCCGAAGACGCTCTCGGAGGCGAACCAGTGGCCGAGCCGGCCGAAGCCCGTCACCACCTCGTCAGCGATGTAGAGGATCTCGTGGCGCCGGCAGATCTCGCGGCAGCGCTGGTGATAGCCGGGCGGCGGCACGATGACGCCGCCCGAGGCCATGATCGGCTCGGACAGGTAGGCGGCGATCCGCTCGGGGCCGAGCTCGGCGATCGCGTCCTCGAGGTCGGCGACCTTGGCGTCGCACCAGTCGTCGAGCGGCATGCCCTCGGGCCGGACGTAAGGGTTGATGTTGGGCAAGATGCGCACCAGCCGCTTCTCGATGTCGAGGATGTCGCCGTCGCGCTCCTTGCCCGAGACGCTGGCCGTGAGGTAGGTCGAGCCGTGATAGCTCTTCTCGCGGCTGAGGAAGAGCTTCTTCTCCGGCCGGCCCCGCAGATTGTTGTAGAACTGGGCAAAGCGCAGCGCGCTATCCACCGCCGACGAGCCGCCGGTCGAGAAGAAGACCGTGTTGAGGTCGCCGGGCGCCAGCTCGGCCAGCTTGCGGGCCAGTTTCGCCGAGGGCTCGGAGGCAAAGCTCCAGGGCGAGTGGTAGGCCAGCCGCCCCACCTGCTCGGCGATCGCCTCGCCCATCTCGCGCCGGCCATAGCCGATCTGCACGTTCCACATGCCGCCCGGCCCGTCGATGAACCGCCGGCCCTGGGCATCGATCAGGTAGATTCCATCACCCTCGGCGGCGACCAGCCGATCGGTCGGCTCCGGCCCCATGCCCTCCCATGGATGGAGGAAATGCTCCTGGTCCCAGCGGCGCACGGTCTCGGCGCTGGCGGGCGTGGGGGCGTTGTTCTCCCGATTCATCTCGTCCTCGTTCAAAGCTGCGCCCGGCTCAGAGCCGGCCGGGCGGGGTTGCGCGGGCGCGCGCCGGTCGGAAGACGGCGCGCTCGGTGGGCCGGGCGGCGGCCATGCGCCGCTCCCACTTGCCCTCCTTGTTGAGGTAGATCTCGGCGCCGAGGCGGACGGCGCCGTCGGCCGCGGCCGCCGCGATCTCGGCGAACGCGATGTTGCGCTTGGCCGTCGGCGCCCAGCAGGCGGAGGTGACGTGCCCGACCTCGCGCCAGCGACCGAAGGCACGGGCATAGACGAGCGCGTTCGTCGCCGCGCGCGAGCCCTCGATGTCGAGCATGACGAGGCGGCGGCGGGGCGGCTGCTGGCTCAGGCGCAGCAGCGCCCGCCGGCCGTTGAAATGCGGCTTGTCGAGATGCACCAGCCGACCGAGGCCGAGCTCGTAGGGCGTGCGCCCGCGCGTCGGCCGATCGGCGGCGTGGATCGGCTGGAACTCGGCGCCCGTCTGCGGGAAGCCCGCCTCGATCCGGGCGATGTCGAGCGCCGCCATGCCGGCGGCGCGCAGGCCGTGCAGCCGCCCCGCCTCCCACAGCCGGTCCCAGAGGGCGAGCGCATCCTCGGCATCCGTCCATAGCTCGTAGCCGAGGTCGCCGGTGAATCCGGTGCGCGAGACCATCAGCCCGGGCTCGACCTCCCCAATGTCGAAGGGGCGGAGCGACGCCACGTCGAGCCCCGCCGCCTTGAGCACGGAGAAGGAGGTGGGCCCCTGCAGCGCCAGCGCGGCGACGTGCTCGGTCTCGTCGAGGATCTGGGCGTCGAAGCCCCAGGCGACGTCGTGCAGCCAGCCGAGCATCCGCTCCTGGCAGCAGAGCCGGAAGCAGTCAGGCGAGACGCGGAACAGCGTCCCGTCGTCGATGACCAAGCCGTCCTCGTCGCACCAGAGGCAATAGGCGACGCGGCCGGGCGCCAGGTCCGCCACCTTGCGGGTAATGAGCCGGTCGGCGACGCGGGCGGCGTCCGACCCCTCGATGCGGTACTTGCGCATGGGCGAGATGTCGATCAGCGCCGCTGTGTTGCGGATGGCGAAATACTCCTGCCCCGCATCCTCGAGCGCGCGCGGCGCCAGCCAACCGCCCCAGCCCTGCCAGTCCTCGAGCCGCGACAGCGCGCGTAAGCGAGGCCCGAAGGGCGTCGGCAGCAGCCCCTTGGCCTGCGGCTCGCGCGCCGTGACGGTCTCGAAGCGTGTCGCGCGGTTCATGCCGCCACCCCCGCCAACGCGGCGAGCGCGGCGTTCCGGCCCGGCAGGCCGGTGACGTCGCCACCCGGATGCGCGCCGGCGCCGCAGAGATAAAGCCCGGGCAGCCCCGTCGCGTACTGCGCGAGCCCGTTCGCCGGCCGCAGCGTCAGAAGCTGGTCGAGCGCGATCTCGCCATGGTGCCAGTGCCCGCCCGGCGCGCCCGTCGCCCGCTCGATATCTGCGGGGGTCATCACGACCGGCTCGCCCGCAGGCTCCAGCCCCGGCATGACCGGCGCGAGCGCCGCCAGCACGGCGCGGGCGACCTCCGCCCGATTCGCCCCGCCCGGCACGTATTGCACCGTGGCGGACAGGCTGGCGCCCTGCGCCGTCCCCGTAAGCGAGGCCTCGATCACCGGCACGCGCGACGCGGCACCATATTTCACCGGGTCGAAGGCGCGCTCGACCGCATCGACCGACGGCGCCAGCACGAACCGCGCCGCCTGCAGCGACGGACCAAGCCCAGGCACATTGGGCCTGCGGCCAAGCGGGATCTCGATCCGGGCGGTCACGCCCTCGGCTCTGATCTTGCGCACCCGGCGGCAGGTCTCGGCATCGAAATGCTCCGGCCCGGCCAGGCGCAGCGTCGGCAGCGCGCCCAGGCTCGACAGGACCGTCGTCGCCGCGACCCGGCCGCCATCGGCCAGCGCCAGGCCGGCGACGCGGTCGGCCTCGACCTCGATCCCCGCCACCTCGGCGCGGCAGCGCAGCTCGGCGCCGCGCGCCTCCGCCGCCGCGGCGAGCCGCGCCGCGAGCGCCGCCATGCCGCCCTCCGGCCGGTGCAGCACGCCCTGCATCGTCCGATAGAGCAGCGTGACCACCGTGCCCGGCGAGCGCGGCCCCATGCGGCAGCCGAGCACGGCGTCGAGGGCCAGCGCGCCGGACGCCGGCCCGTCAGGCACCGCGTCCAAGATCACGTCCGCGACGTTTGAGAGCGCGATGCGCAGGAACTCGCGCATGTCGCGAGCCCCGAGCCGGCGCAGGTCGAACCCCAGCCGGCCCAGCCGCGAGAGCTGCGCGACGGCGGCGCGCGACCGCCAGCCGCCGAGGCGCGGCGGAGCCGTGGCGAGCAGCGGCGCCAGCACGCGGCCGAACCGGGCCAGCCGGTCGGTCAGGGCCGCGAACGCCGCCGCGTCGGGATGCGGCGTGCCGTCAGCGAACCGCAGCCGGCCCGGCGCGACGACGACGTGCCGCCCGGCCGGATCGAGCGCCACGGTCGGCAGCGGCGGCCCGAGCCGCAGATCGTCGCGCGACAGCCCGAGCTCGGCCAGCACGGCCGCGTGCGGACCCCGCACGAACTGCGCCAGCTCGACGGGCCCGCCGGCGCCTGTCGCCATGCCGCCCGGCACGGGCGCGCGCTCCAGCACCGTCACGGGCCAGCCCCGCCGCGCCAGCGCCGCCGCCGCGACGAGGCCGTTCACGCCGGCACCGATCACCGCGGCCGCGCAGCCCCTGTTGCGGTCGAGCGCCATCAGGCGGCCCGGAAGGCGCGCTCGGGGCGCCGCGCCAGCTTGAGGTCGCGCAGGATCTCGCGCGCCGCGTTGGCGCCCGGCGCCGCCATGACGCCGCCGCCCGGATGCGCCGACGAGCCGACGAGATAAAGCCCCCGGATGGGCGAGCGGTACTGCGCCCAGCCCGGCACCGGCCGGTTGAACAGCAGCTGGTCGAAGGTCAGCTCGCCCTGGAAAATGTTGCCCTCGGTCAGCCCGACCTCGCGCTCGATGTCGAGCGGCGTGCGCACCTCGGCATGCAGAACGCGCGAGCGAAAGCCGGGCGAGACCGCCTCGATCTTGTCGAACACGGTGTCGCGCAGCGCATCGCGCGCCGCATCGTCCCAGTGCTCGGCGGCGGCCACCCCGTCCCGCTCCAGCGCATAAGGCGCGTACTGGATGAACAGCGTCATCATTTGCCGGCCCGGCGGCGCCATCGTCGGGTCGATCAGGCTGGGGATCAGCATGTCGAAATAGGGCTCGGCCGACCAGCTTCCGCGCTTCCAGTCGTCATAGGCGCGCTCGAGCTCGAGCAGCAACTCCGACGCGTGCAGGTCGCCCGCCAGGAACGAGGCGCCCGGCGGCGCAGCCGGAAACTCCGGCAGCCCGTCGAGCGCCAGGTTGATCTTTGCCGACGAGCCGCGGATGCGGAACCGGCGCACGGCCGCCAGGAAATCGTCCGGCAGATCGGCCGCATCCGTGCAGCCGAGGAAGGTCCGCTTCACGTCCATGTTCGAGGCGACCGTGCGGGCGCGGATCTCCTCGCCCGTGCCCAGCACCACGCCCTCAACCCGGCCGCCGCGCACCAGGAAGCGCTCGACCTGCGTGCCCGTGCGGATCTCGCCGCCGGCCGCCTGCAAGGCGCCGGCCAGCGCGCGCGACACCGCGCCCATGCCGCCCCGCGCGAACCCCCACGAGCCGGTCGCTCCGTCGATGTCGCCCATATAGTGGTGCAGCAGCACATAGGCCGTGCCGGGCGAATAGACGCCGAGCCCGGTGCCTATGATGCCGCTTCCCGCCAGATGCGCCTTGATCAGCGGGTGCTCGATGAAGCTGTCGAGATAGTCGCCGATCGAGATCGTCCAGAAGCGGATCGCCTCGTTCATCTCGCGCGCGCCCAGATCGTTGAACCGGCGCAGCAGGAACAGCAGCTCGCCCACATCGCGCGGGCGCGCCGCGACCGGGTCGGGCGCCGTGCGCAGCAGCAGCGGCCGGACAAAGCGGCACTGCCGCATGACGGCGCGCATGTAACGCTCGTAGCCGTCGACATCGCGGGGGCTCAGCCGCGCGATCTCGCGTTCCAGCATGTGGTGGTCGGCGGAATAGGCAAAGTACTCGCCGCCCCGCGTGAAGCTGGCCCCGCCCGTATAGGGGATCACCTGCAGCCCGTGCCCGGCCAAGTCGAGGTCGCGCACGATCTCGGGCCGCAGTAGCGAGCAGACATAGGAACAGTTCGAGTAGGTCCAGCCCGGGTAGAGCTCGCGACTGACGGCGGCGCCGCCGACGATGTCGCTGCGCTCGAGCACCAGCACGCGCAGGCCGGCGCGCGCCAGGTAGGCGCCGGCGGTCAGGCCGTTGTGCCCGCCCCCCGCGATGATGACATCGTAGCTCTGGACCATGTTCGCGACTCCGGCTGCGCGTTCAACCTAACCGGAGCGGGATCGGCCCGCAATAAGTTTGAGCGCTCAAATAAATTTTGCACCTCGGCCGGTTCTGAGTGTAGCCTTGCTCCCGAGGCGGGCAGCACGAGCGAGGGGTAATGGCACTCAAACCCAGGAAGCAGCGCGCGGAGAACGCCGCCCGCCGCAGCCTGCAGATGGTCGAGGCGACGCTGCGCTCGGTGGCGCGGCACGGGCTGAACGAGACGACGCTCGCCAGCGTCAGCCGCGAGGCTGGGCTCAGCCAGGGCGTCGCCGTCTTCTATTTCGAGAGCAAGGACCGGCTGCTCGCCGCCGCCTTCCGCCACCATTACGAGGTCTATCGCCACAACTGGCAGGAGGCGATCGAGACGGCGGACGGCGATCCGGCGGCCCGGCTCGCCGCGGTGATCCGCGCCGATTTCAGCCCGGTCGTCTTCAACCGCGAGGCGCTGGCCGTCTGGCACGCCTATTGGGGCGAGGCGACCGCCCGGCCGATCTATGCCGAGATCGCGGAGGAATTCGACGGCGAGCGCAACCAGGCGGTCAGCGCCATCTGCATCGAGCTTGCCGGCTGCGGGCCGGACCAAGGCCGCGAGATCGCGACCGCCATCGACGCGCTGACCGACGGCCTCTGGCTGCGCGCCCACCTCTCGCAGAGCTGGCGCGGCGCGGACGAGCCGCTGCGGCTGACGTCGTGCGCGGTCGACCGCCTGTTGCCGGCCCCGGCGGGGGCGCGGGTCGCGCAGATGTTGACGGGAGGCAATGATGACGCATGACGGGACGCAAGACGGCGACCTCTACGACGCGGCCCATATCGCCTTCCTCGAAAAGCTCTGGGGCGAGGGGTACCTCTCACCCGGCGGCGCCGACGAGGTCGCGCGCGTGCTCGAGGGCCTCGAGCTCGCCGGCAAGACGGTCGTGGACATCGGCTGCGGCGCGGGCGGCATCACCGTGGGCCTCGCCCGAGATTTCGGCGCCGCGCGCGTGATCGGCCTCGACGTCGAGGCGCCGGTCTGCGCCGCCGCGCGCGCCCGCGCCGAGGCGGCCGGCCTCTCGGACCGGGTCGAGATAGCCCAGGTCGCGCCAGGGCCGATGCCGCTGCCCGACGGCTCGGCGGACGTGGTCTTCTCCAAGGACTCGATCGTCCACATCAAGGACAAGGACGCGCTGGCCCGCGACGTCTTGCGCGTGCTTCGCCCCGGCGGCTGGTTCGCCGCCTCGGACTGGCTGATCGGCCATGACGGCCCGCCCTCGCCCGAGATGGAGGCCTATCTGCTCTCGGAGAACCTCGGTTTCGGCATGGCCTCGCCAGCGCGCTATCGCGCGGAGCTCGAGGCAGCCGGCTTCACCGACATCCGGCTGACGAACCGCAACGAATGGTATCGCGGCCAGGCGCGCAACGAGCTCGCCCGACTGGAGGGCCCCGAGCGCCCCGAGTTCGAGGCGATCATGGGCGAGGCCGAGATCGCCCGCCAGATTCGCACCTGGCGCGCCATGATCGTGGTGCTCGATACGGGCGAGCACTGCCCGCACCATCTGCGCGCGCGCAGGCCGACCTAAGCCTCGGCAGCTGCTCCTCCGCTATGTTGCGGTGCCGGGAGTCAGACAGAGAAGATCAAACATTCCCCGGAGACCCTTAATTAACCTCAAGGAATCGACTGGCCAAAGCGTTGGCTGCGAGGAGAGTGAAAATGATAAAGAGCTATAAAGCAGTCGTGCTCTCGCTGGCGATCACGGTGATCGCTTACGGGCGTATCACAGGCTGATGCGCACGCCCCTGCGCCCAGCCAGATCCTGGACGAACTGCCAGGCGACGCGGCCGGAGATGGCGCCCCGCGTCTGGCGCCACTCGATGGCCCCGGCGCGCAGCTCGTCCTCGCCGATCTCGATCCCGAAGGCGTCGCAATAGCCGCGGATCATGCGCAGAAATTCGTCCTGGCCGCAGGGATGGAAGCCGAGCCACAGCCCGAACCGGTCGGACAGCGAGACCTTCTCCTCGGTCGCCTCGGACGGGTTGATGGCCGATGACCGCTCGTTCTCGATCATGTCGCGCGGCATCAGGTGCCGGCGGTTCGAGGTGGCATAGAACAGCACGTTGTCAGGCCGCCCGGCGACGCCGCCGTCCAGCACGGCCTTCAACGACTTATAGTGCTGGTCGTCGCGGTCGAAGCTGAGGTCATCGCAGAAGACCAGGAAGCGCTGGTCCCCGAGCGGCCGCACCAGGTCCATGAGCCGTCCGATCGAGGGTATGTCCTCGCGGTGGATCTCGACCAGGTGCAGCACCGCCTCGCCCTCGCGGGCGGCGGCTGCATGCACCGCCTTGACCAGCGACGACTTGCCCATGCCCCGCGCGCCCCAGAGCAACGCGTTGTTGGCCGGCAGCCCCAGCGCGAAGCGCCGCGTGTTGTCGAGCAGCGTGTCGCGCGCCCGGTCGATGCCGACCAGCAAGTCCATCTCGACGCGATTGACGCGCGCGATCGGCACCAGCCGGTCAGGGTCGACCGCCCACAGCCAGGCCTCGGCCATGCCGAAATCCGGCGCCGGCGCGGGCGCCGGGCTGATCCGCTCCAGCGCCGCGGCGATCCGCTCCATGGCGCCCGCCAACCGCTCGGACAGCGGATCGCCGTCCGCCGGGCTGCCGGCGTCGCGCACGGCCTCCGACAGCGCGGCTTGGCGGCGCGAGCTCACCCGCCGCCCTCCGCCCGGGACTCGGGCTCCTTCCAGTCCGACAGCTCCTCGTCCAGCTCTGCCTCCTCGGCCGCCCGGCGCCGCTCGAAGATCCGCACGAGCCAGATCGAGATCTCGTAGAGCAGAAAGACCGGCACGCCGAGCAGGAACTGGCTCATCACATCGGGCGGCGTCAGCAAGGCCGCCCCCGCGGCGATGGCGACAATTGCGTATTTGCGGGCGCGGGCCAGCCCGTCCGAGGTGACGATCCCGACCCGCCCGAGCAGCGTCAACAGCACGGGCAGCTCGAAACACACGCCAAAGGCCAGCAGCATCACCTTAATAAAGCCGACATATTCCGAAAACCGGTTCTCGTTCTCGATCTTGACGCCGCCGCCGAGCGAAGTGTTCTCGGCAAACTCGATGAGGAAATTCAGCGCCAGCGGAATGACCAGGTAATAGGCGAGCGCCGCCCCCAGCATGAACAGGAACGGCGTCGCGATCAGGAACGGCAGGAACGCCGTCTGCTCGTTCTTGTAGAGCCCCGGCGCCACGAACAGCCAGAGCTGGACCGCGATGATCGGGAAGCTGATGAAGAACCCGCCCCAGACCGCCAGGTTCATGACGGTCAGGAAAGTCTCCTGCGGGCTCAGCGACTGGACCGTCGCCTCCGGGTCGGCGCGCAGCAGCGGGCCGGACAGCAGCTGCCACATCTCGAAACGGAAAACAAAGCAGAGGGCCGTCGCCACGCCCAGCGCCACCAGCGACCAGATCAGCCGGCGCCGCAACTCGATCAGATGTTCGATCAGTGGCGCGGAACTGGCCTCGATGTGCTTCTCGCTCATCCCTCGGAGACCTTGGCCCCTGGGGCGGGTCCGGGGGTGGCCCCAGAAGCGGCCCCGGAGGACGCAGCGCCGGCGGCGCGCTGCTCCTCGCCGGCCGCCGTGGCCGGCGGCGGCGTGGCCGCGACACCGGGCGTCGAGCCGCCCGACCCGGCCGCCCCAGCGCCGGCCGCCGGGGCAGTCGCACCGGCGCCGGGCGACGTAGTCCCCGCCCCTGCGCCACCCTGGCTTGCCGCCGGCTGGGCCGGCTTGGCACCGGCCGAAGGCTCGACCTTCACCGGTTGCTTGAGGTAGGACTGCGCCTTTGCCGCCTGCTGCTTGAAGTCGAGGCTGGTCAGGTCCTTGCGCAGGTCGCGCAGCTCCTTGAGGTTGCCCAGATCGCTGTCGCGCGCGGCATCCTCCAACGATCGTTGAAACTCGCGCGCCATTCGCTTGATCTGCCCGACCCAGCGTCCGACCTGGTTCAGCAGCTGCGGCAGATCGCGCGGGCCGACGACGATCAGCGCCAGCGCGCCGATCACCAGCAGCTCGGTCCAACCGATGTCAAGCATGGGCCGCAGCCCCGCGCCCGGTCAGGCGCGGTCCTTCTTAGCCGCATGGGCGGTGTCTGGGGTGACGTCGATCGCGCCCGCCTCGTGGCTATGCGCATGCTCGACCCGCGCCGGCTCGGAGCTGTCGTCCTCCGCCATGCCCTTCTTGAAGCTCTTGATGCCCTTTGCGACATCGCCCATCAGCGCCGAGATCTTGCCACGTCCGAAAAGCAGGACCAGCAGGACCACGACGATCAGGATCTGCCAAAAACTCGGCGCCATCCATCTCTCTCCCGCGTCTCTCCCGGCCCCTGCCGGGGCCGCCCTTGTCTGGCCTCTACATATTGGATGGGCCGCGGCGCGGGAAGCCCCGCCCGCCGCTTTATTCCGCGGCGAAGGGCGAGGCGACCCGGCGCTGGTGCCGGCACGGGAAGACAAAGCAGCGGTCGCGGCGCAGGCTCAGCCAGATCGGCGTGCCGGGCGCCGGCAGGAAGGCATGCGGCACCGTGGCGCGCAGCACGTCGCCATGGTCCATGCGGACCTCGATCAGGCTCTGCGCGCCGATGAAGCGCGCCCGCTCGACCACGCCGCGCGCCGGAATGCCGTCTTCGGGCTCGGTCTGCGGCCGCTCGCCCTTGTCGGCGTGGATCTTCAGGTGCTGCGGCCGGATGATGATCTCGACATCGGCATCGTCGACCAGCCCGGGCGTCAGGAACAGGCCGAAGGGCGTGTCGGTCTGGCGGTTGTGCACGACGCCGTGCACGACGTTGAGGTCCGAGAAGAACGCCGCCGCCTCGCGGTCGACCGGATAGTTGTAGACATGGTAGGGCGCGCCGACCTGCACGATCCGGCCGGCGCGCATCAGCGCGATGCGGTCGGCCATGCGCATCGCCTCGTCCGGCTCGTGCGTCACCAGCAGGACGGCGGTGCCCTCCTCCTTCAGGATCGACAGCGCCTCGTCGCGCACCTCGTCGCGCAGGCGGTTGTCGAGGCCCGGAGAACGGCTCGTCCATCAGCATGATGCGCGGCTTTGGCGCCAGCGCGCGGGCCAGCGCCACGCGCTGCTGCTCGCCGCCCGAGAGCTGGTGCGGGTACTTGCCCTCGAAGCCCGCCAGCCCGACGCGGCGCAGATAGTCGGCGACGATGGCGCGGCGCTCGGCCGCGCTGCCAGCCGGCGCAGCCCGAAGGCGACGTTCTCGGCCACCGTCAGATGCGGGAAGAGCGCGAAGTCCTGGAACATCAGCCCGATGATGCCGCGCCTCCGGCGGCCGGTGGACGCGCCCGTCCGAGACCACCTCGCCATCGACCAGCACGCGGCCCCCTTGCTGGCGCTCGACGCCCGCGGCGATGCGCAGGGTCGTCGTCTTGCCGCAGCCGGAGGGACCCGAGCAGGCAGACGATCTCGCCCGCGGCGACGTCGAGGCTCGAGCTCGTCGACCGCCACGATCCCGGGAAACGCGCAGCGCAGCGCCTGCAGCGACAGGCGCGGCGGCATGGCGGTCTGCAATCGTGTGACGGTCCCCACGGCCTTCCTGACTTATTCAGTCGGACATGGTTGGAATAGCTAGCAAGCCCGGCCCGCCGGTTCAAGTTCGAGAGCGATGCCCGCTCAGGACAATGCCCAGGCGAGCAAGGACATAGCGCACCGTCTTCACCGGCCCGACCAGCGCCACGAACAGCCACAGCGGCGTGCGCATCAGCCCGGAGATCACCGTGAAGCCGTCGCCGAAGGGCGCCCAGCTCAACAGCAGCGTCCAGACGCCCCAGCGCGCATAGAGCCGCTCGGCCCGGTCCATCTGCTTCTGCGCTGACCGGAAACCAGCGCGAGCCCTTCCAGCGCTCGACGAAGAGCCCCATCCACCAGTTCAGCACCGAGCCCAGCGTGTTGCCGACGCTGGCGACGGCGACGAGCAGCCAGAGCGGGATATCCGTCGTCCGCTCGACCGCGGCGAAAACGATCTCGGACTGGAACGGCAGCACGGTCGCCGCGCCGAAAGCGGTGCCGAAAAGGCCGCCAAGCGCGGAGAACTCGGATCGGGGACATCCGGCCGCAACATAGGCCGCCCGCGGCGCCCGGGGTAACCCGCGCTTGCGCGGCCTCGCCACGCCTGCGCGCATCGTTCCAGTGCCTTGATCGCGTCCGCCGATCGCGGCGACAGTGCCGCCCGAGCAGCAGCGGGAGGAAGCGCATGCAGATCACCGAGGCCGAAGTCATTCGGCTGAGCATCCCCTTCAGCGATGGCGGCAAGGGCGAAGGGCCTGTTCCACGATCGCTGGCGCACGCCTCGACTTCGTGCTGCTGCGCCTCGGCGACCGATGCCGGGCTGGTCGGCTGGGGCGAGGCGTTCAGCTATCATCTGCGGCAAGGCGCGTCAAGGCGCTGACCCGCTCGGCCGTCGTGCCGCACCTGATCGGCCGCGACCCGCGCGAGCCCGAGCTCATCCTGGCCGAGCTGCGCCATGCGCTGCACATCACCGGGCGCTATGGCATCACCATGTTCTGCATCTCGGCCGCCGACATCGCGCTCTGGGACCTCGCCGCCAAGGCCGAGGGCGTGTCGCTGGCCGAGCGCATCGGCGGCCGGCGCCGCGCCGAGGTGCCCGGCCTATGCCAGCCTGGTGCGCTATGCCGACGACCGGCTGATCGGCGAGATGACCGCGAAGGCCGTCGGCGAGGGCTATCGCACGATCAAGCTGCACGAGATCGAGCTCGGCCATATCCGCGCCGGGCGCGAGGCCGCCGGGCCTGGACGTCGACGCTGACGGTCGACGTCAACTGCAACTGGAGCATGCAGCAGACGCTTCGGACTGGGCGCCCGAGCTCCGCGCGCTCGACCTGCTCTGGGTCGAGGAGCCGATCTTCCCGCCCGAGGACTTCGAGGGGCTGGCGCGCATCCGCCGCGAGACGGGCCTGGCGATCGCCACGGGCGAGAACGCCTGCACCGAGTACCAGTTCGCCGAGATGCTGCGGGCCGGCGCCGCCGATTGGATCCAGCCCTCGGTGACCAAGATCGGCGGCATCTCCGAGACGCTGGCGACGCGCCGGCGCGCCCGCGAGGCGGGCGTCGAAGCGTGGCGCAGCACTCGCCCTATTTCGGGCCGGGCTACCTGGCGTCGCTGCAGCTCCTCGCCGCGGCCGAGGAGGAGGAGCTCTTCGAGTACCTCTACATCGAGCGCGAGGCCGACATCTTCCCGGGCCTGCCCGTGCCCCGAACGGGGCGGGTCGCGATCCCGGACGGCCCGGGGCTCGGCCTCGACCCGGACCCCGCCGTGCTCGACCGCTACAGCATCTGACGACGCCGCTGCCGGAGTGCTCGCGGGAGTTCATGCCTTGGCCTGGGCCGACCCCCGCGCTAGGGTCGGCGCCACCGTCGGCCACCGTCAACCACCGTCAACCCTGGGTTCGCGCGGGAGATCTCGATGCGCCTTGCTCCTGCCCTCCTGCTGCTGGCCGGCTGCGCCGCTGGCGCGGGCGTCGACCCGATCGGCGTGCCGCTGAAGATGGCCTCCGAAGGGATCGGCGACCTGGTGCTGCTTGACGGCTCTCTCCAGCTCGACGACGGCTCGCGGCTGCCCGTCATCCGCGTGGCCGAGGGCGTCTACGCACTGCCATCGCGTCCGGTGCGGCTGCCGAACGGGGCGGATTTCTGCTCAGGCCAGCCGGTCAGCTATCTGACCGTGCACCGGACAGCGGACGGGCTGATCGCGATCAACGCCGGCGATTGGGCCGAGCCGCCTGCGCCGCCGCCGGCCGATGTGCTGCAGGCCGAGGGCGCCTGCGCGACCTTCACCTACCGCTCCGCCTGAGATCGTGCCTGAGATCGCGCCTGAGCCGCCAGCGATTGCGCCAGATCAAGGAACTCGCGCGGGCAGCGCCTAGCCTCCGTGCAGTCGCCTCGGGCCCGGAACAAGTAGGAACAAGATGTCGCACACGCCGCACGAACTGGTCGAGGAGTTCCCCGGGCAAGCCGCCCGCATCCACGAGTTGAGGGAGACGAACCCGCACTTCCGCCGGCTCTCCGACGAGTACCACGACGTGAACCGCGCCATCCACCGGGCCGAGACGCGCGTCGAGCCCGTCGACGATTTTCGCGAGGAAGAGCTGCGCAAGCAGCGCCTGAAGCTGAAGGACGAGATCGCGCGGATGCTCGCCTGACCCCCCGGGCGCGCGGCGCCGCGCCCACTGCTGTCACCGGAGCGCCATGCGCCAGTGGCTGGCACCCGGTGCCGAGCGCTGCTAGACACTCGCCGAAAGCAGCCCTCGGAGCCTCGCGCATGCCCCCGACCACCTCGACGGACGCCGTCCTGGCGCAGATCGACGCCGACCTTGACGCGGCGCTCGGCCGGCTGTTCCGGCTCGTGCGCTTCCAGTCCGTCTCGACCGACCCCGCCTATGCGCCGGAATGCCGTAAGGCCGCCGAATGGCTCGCTGGCGACCTCGCCGAGATCGGCTTTGACGCGCGAGTCGGCGCGATACCAAGGGCCACCCCATCGTCGTCGGCCACCATCCCGGCCCGGACGCCCCGGAGGCTGGCGCGCCACACCTGCTCTTCTACGGCCATTACGACGTCCAGCCCGTCGATCCGATCGAGCTCTGGCAGGGCGACCCGTTCGCGCCCGAGTTGCGCACGCGCGACGATGGCAGCCGCTTTATCCACGGCCGCGGTGCCTCGGACGACAAGGGCCAGCTGATGACCTTCGTCGAGGCCTGCCGCGCCTGGAAGGCGGCGACGGGCACGCTGCCCTGCCGCGTCACCATGCTGCTCGAGGGCGAGGAGGAATCGGGCGGCGAAAGCCTGCCGCCCTTCCTCGACGCCCACCGCGACGAGCTGTCCGCCGACATCGCGCTGATCTGCGACACCGGCATGTTCGACGCCAGGACGCCGTCCATCACCACGATGCTGCGCGGCAACGTCGCCGACCAGGTGACGATCCATGCCGCCTCGCGCGACCTACATTCCGGCATGTATGGCGGCGCGGCGCAGAACCCGATCCATGTGCTGACGCGCATCCTCGCCGCCATGCACGACGATAACGGCCGCATCGCCATTCCCGGCTTCTATGACGGCGTCCCCGAGCTGCCGGCCGAGATAAAGGCCCAATGGGACCGTCTCGGCTTCGACCCGCGGGCCTTTCTCGGCGAGGTCGGCCTGGCAGAGCCGGCGGGCAGCCACGGCTACTCGGCGCTCGAGCACCTCTGGTCGCGGCCGACGGCCGAGGTCAACGGCATCTGGGGCGGCTACACCGGCGCGGGCTTCAAGACGGTGATCCCGGCCGAGGCGCACGCCAAGATCAGCTTCCGCCTGGTCGGCGACCAGGACCCCGAGCGCATCCGCGAGCTCTTCCGCGCCTTCGTGCGCGACCGGCTGCCGCCCGACTGCCGGGCCGAGTTCAAGGCGCGCGGCGGCGGGGTCGCCACCGTCATGCCGACGGCCGCCCCGGCCTTCGAGAAGGCGCGCCGGGCGCTGACGGAGGAATGGGGCCGCGAGGCCGCCTTCATCGGCTGCGGCGGCTCGATCCCGGTGGTCGGGCTGCTCAAGGACCGCCTGGGCATGGACTCGCTGCTGATCGGCTTCGGGCTGGAGGACGACCGCATCCACTCGCCGAACGAGAAATACGAACTGACCAGCTTCCACAAGGGCGCCCGGTCCTGGGCCCGGGTGCTGGGCGCGCTGGCCGCCTGAGCCGCCGGCGCGGTGCGTGGCGCCGCCCGCCCTACCCGGCCGGCCGGTCGCGGCCCCGCGGCCCGCCCCGCCGCCGTCCCCGCCCTGCCGGACCCCCGGCCGCCTCGCGCAGCAGCGCGGTCATCGGGTGGTCGGCCGGCGGCGCGTGATGCGCCAGGAGCGCCGCCGCCGCCTCGGCGGGCGGGGTGCCCGCCGGCAGCCCCAGCGCCCAGTCGAGGAAGATCGACCGGCAATCCGCCGGGCCGATGCCCTCGATGCGATAGGCTTCGCGGATCAGCTCGCGCGGGTCATAGAGGCGGGTGGCATCCGTCATGCCCCCGCATTAGCTTATCGCCGAGACGCCGGGCAACGGGTCAGCGACGCGGACGTTCACCCGGCCAGAGGCTCAATGCCCCGCACGGGACCCGAGAGGAAAATCGATGCCAGACAACAAGACACGGCAGCCAGAGGGCGCGGCGCCAGCGACCGAGGCGCCCGAGACGCGCGCGCCGCAGCCCGAGCCGGCCCAGCCCCTGACCCAGCGCCCCGAGCTGCCGCGCAACACGACGCCGGACGCCGACGCCCCGGAGCTGACGATCCCCGTCGACACCGTCGCCTGGATCATCCTCAAGGCGCGCGAATACGACATGAAGGAGCCGACCGACATCGCGACCGAGGAGGAGGACGGCGACAACCCGCTCGGCGTGCTCGAGGACCGGGCCGACGACCCCACGGCCGCCGAGCTGCGCGCCTGGATCGAGGACCTCGACGACGACGCGCAGGCCGAGCTGGTCGCCCTCATGTGGCTGGGCCGCGGCGACGACGAGGATGCCAGCACCTATCCCGGCCTGGTCGAGCAGGCGCGCGCCAGCCAGCAGCATGGGCGGCGCACGGCCGGCTACCTGCTCGGCACGCCCAGGCTCGGCGACTATCTGGAGGAGGGGCTGGAAAAGCTCGGCGTCGACACCGCCAACCTCGAGGGCAGCCTGCGCTGAAGCCCGGTCGACCCTGTCGCAGGGCTGCCGAGCGGCCGGAATCGGCAGCCCTGCCGGGCTTGCACGCGTGCAAGCGTTCCAAGCGCTGGTTTAGCCAGCGGGGAGGACTGCTCGCGCGCCCCCTCAGTCTTTAGACGACCGCCATCTCGACCGCGGCCAGCCCGTCGATCTCGTAGCGCAGCCGGTCGCCGGCCGCCGGGAAGCGCGTCCTGACCGCCGAGCCGGTGATGATTTGCTCGCCCCTGCGCACCGTCTGCCCCTGCGCGGCGAAATGGTTCAGCACCCAGGCAAGCGAAGCCAGCGGCGCCGCGGCGCCCGTGCTGGTGCGCTCGGGCACCTGCCCCTCCTGGTAGACGGTCGCCGGCAGCGCGCCCAGGTCGAGCCGCTGCCAGCCCGGGATCGGCTCGCCCAGCACCGCCCCGCCGCACCAGGCATTCGCCGCCACCAGCGACAGCGCGTCGATGGCGGCGTAGTCGGCGCCCAGATCGTCGACCAGCTCGAAGGCCGGGCGGACCGCGGCGATCAGCTCACGCACGCTCGCGGCGTCCTGCGGCCGGGCTCCAGGGCCTGCGTCCGCCGCCAGTTCGAAGGCCAGCTCGAACTCCACGCCCAGATGCCGGAACCCCGAAAGCGCCACGCTGGCCGGCGACCGCCGCAGGTCGCCCCCGAAGATCGCCCCGGCGACCGGATGGCCGATCCCCACCATCTGCTGCATCGCCCGGCTGCTCAGCGCGATCTTGCGCCCCACCACCGGCCCGCGCGACAGCGCCAGGCGCGCCTGCACCGCCCCCTGCACGGCATAAGCCTCGTCCAGATCCGCCGGCCGCAGCTCACCCCCCAGCGCCGCGTAAGCCGCCCGCGCCGTCCAGTCCGCCGCCACCTGTTCGGCGATCCGCTCGATCCGGTCGGTCATTTCCGCTCCCCCGCAGCCCGCGCCTGGTCCAGCGCGAACCGCCGGGCGAGGTTCGCCTCGTCGTCCAGCCGCCCCGCGCGCCAGTCCTCGCCCCAGCCATAGGCCGCAGCCACCGCCGCGTCGAGCACCCGGTGCCTGGTCGAGCCAGGCCGGTGCGGTACGGCAGTCACCCGCGCCCGCCGCCGGCTGGCCTCACGAGGCGAGGCGCTCCATGACCTCGTCGGAGATCTCGAAATTGGCGGTCACGGTCTGCACGTCGTCATCGTCCTCCAGCGCCGCGATCAGCTTCATCAGGGTGCCGGCGGTGTCCTCGTCGACGGGGGTCAGCGTCTGAGGCTTCCAGACCAGCTTGGCCGATTCGGCCTCGCCCAGCTTTTCCTCCAGCGCCGCCGCGACCTCGGCCAGGTCGGTCGCCTCGGTCCAGATGGCGTGCCCGTCCTCGGAGGATTCGACGTCCTCGGCGCCGGCCTCGATGGCGGCCTCCATCACCGCATCCTCGCTGCCGGCGTTGGGCGCGTACAGGATCTGGCCCTTGCGGTCGAACATGAAGCTGACGGCGCCCGTCTCGCCCATGTTCCCGCCATGCTTGCCGAAGAGCGAGCGGACATTGCCCGCCGTGCGGTTCCGGTTGTCCGTCATGACCTCGACGATCATCGCGACCCCGCCCGGGCCATAGCCCTCGTAGCGGATCTCGTCATAGCTCTCGGCGTCGCCGCCCTGGGATTTCTTGATGGCGCGCTCGATGACGTCCTTGGGTACCGAGGCGGTCTTGGCCTCCTTGACGGCGAGCCGCAGGCGCGGATTCTTGTCCGGATCCGGATCGCCCATCTTGGCGGCGACCGTTATCTCCTTTGCCAACTTGGAGAACAGCTTGGACCGCGCGGCGTCCTGGCGCCCCTTGCGATGCTGGATGTTGGCCCATTTCGAATGGCCGGCCATGGAAAAACCCCGACTCGGATGCGTATCGGCGGAGATATACGCGGGCCGCAGGGCGGCCTCAAGCGCGGCTCCGGCATCGGCCGCAATGCCGTGCGCGATCAGCCGCTTGGATGCTCAGGCGCAGCGAGCGCGGAACTGGTAGCCGGGGAAGGTGGGCAGGAACTGGATGTGATCGCCGGTCAGCCCGTCCCAGTCGGCACCGGGATTGATCCGCATCGGCTCGCCGCCGCAGAGCCGCGGCCCGAGATCCTGCTCGACCAGCTGCATGGCGACCGCCACATCGCGGGCGTCCATCGGCACCTCGATCGACCAGACGCGCACGGACCAGCCCCAGACAAAGGGGTCGAACTGCGCGCGCATGTCATAGCTGACCCCTTCGCGGTCGAAGGTGTAGAAGCGCGGCGGCGTCAGCTCGGTCATCGGCGGGTCGCAGGCGGCGAGTGCCATGACCGCGAGCGGCAGAAGGCGGCGCATGAGATCCCTCTTTCTCCCCCTTTTATTTCATACACCAAAACGGCTTGGCGGCGCAAGCTCAGAGCGGCCACCAGAGCGGCACGAGGAACGAGGCGACCAGGCCCACCATGATGTTCATCGGGATGCCGAGCCGCATGTAGTCGGTGAAGCGATAGCCGCCCGGCGCATAGACCAGTGTGTTCGTCTGGTAGCCGATCGGCGTGGCGAAGCTGGCCGAGGCGGCGATCATGACGATGACCGCGAAGGGCCGCGGGTCGGCGTCGAGGCTGAGCGCCAGCGTTATCGCCACCGGCGTCACCACGACGGCGACGGCGTTGTTCGAGACGATCTCGGTCAGCGCGCTGGCGATGGCGTAGATGACGATGAGCACCGCCCAGGGCGGCAGCCCGGCGAGCAGCGGCGCCAGCGGCCGGACGATCAGTTCGACCGCCCCCGTCGATTCCAGCGCCGCGCCGATCGCCAGCATGGCGAAGATCAGCGCGAGGATCCGCCCCTCGATGGCGTCGAACGCTTCGTCCGCATCGATGCAGCGCGTGATCAGCGTGACCGCGACGGCGATCACCGCCAGCCCGGCGATCGGCATCAGGCCCGTGGCGCCGCCGATCACGACGAAGCCCAGCATGGCGATGACGATCGGCGCGCGCCGCCGCCGATAGGGGCGCTCGACGGGCCGCGTCAGCTCGTCCAGCCGCTGCTCCTCGGCCAGGCGGCGGATGTCGTCGGGATCGCCCTCGAGCAGGATCGTGTCGCCGACCCGGATGCGCACATTGTCGAGGCTGGCGTCGATGCGGCCCTCGCGCCGGTGCACGCCAAGCGGATAGACGCCATAGCGCCGGCGGATGCGCAGGTCGCCCAGCACCTTGCCAATCATCCGCGAGCCGGGCGAGATCAGCGCCTCGACGGTCAGCGTCTGCTTCTGGCCCATGGGCGCGATCTGGCCCGGCGTGATGACGGAATCGTCCTCGCGCAGCCCGATCACCTCGGCGACGCTGGAGCGGACGACGACCCGGTCGCCGGCCTCGAGCGTCACGCCGCGCAGGTTGCGGCGCAGCGACATGTCGCCCCGGATGACGTCGATCACCCGCATGTCCGAGCGACTGAAGGTCTCGACCTCGAGCACCTTGCGGCCGATCAGGCCCGAGCCGTCGGGGATCACCACCTCGGTGAAGTATTTCAGCTCGCGCCTTGTGCCGAGGAAATCGACCAGCGCCTCCCGGCGCGGCAGGACGCGCGGCGCGACCAGCAGGATGAGCGCCAGCCCGGCCAGCACGACGACCGCGGCCACCGGCGTCACCTCGAACAGGCCAAAGGGGGCGAGCCCATAGGCGCGCGCCACGCCGTCGACCAGAAGGTTCGTCGACGTGCCGATCAGCGTCAACGTGCCGCCGAGAATGGCGCAATAGCTGAGCGGGATCAGCAGCTGCGACGCCGGCATGTCGATCAGCTTGCCCAGGCGCACGACCAATGGGATCAGCATCACGACCACCGGCGTGTTGTTCATGATGGCCGAGGCACCGGCGACAAAGCCGGCAAAGCCGCTCAGCGTGCGCTTCGGATGGTGCCGCACGCCGACCGACAGCGCCTTCATTACCGGATCGAGCGCGCCCGTCCTGACCAGCGCCCGGCTGAGGATGAACATGGCGCCGATGGTCAGCGGCGCGGGATTGGCGAGGACGGCCAGCGCCTTGTCGACCGGCAGCACGCCCAGCGCCATCAGCGTGCCCGCGCCGGCGATCGCCGTCACCTCGGGCGGGTACTGCTCGCGCACGAAAAAGACGAACATCGCTGCCAGCACGCAGAGCGTGACGATCGCCGGGACAGGCTCGGGGAAATCGAACAAGGGGCCTCCCGCGCGGGACACAGCATGCAACCCGGTTTGGCGCTGCAGTGCAACATCTCTGCTCCTGCCGGGGTTCCAGGCATCCGCTCGGGCGCGCAGCGCGCAGACGTCGCCATGGAGGGTCTACGCCACGTCCGCTCACCTTCGTGCCACGACACCCGTTGCAGGGGCAACCGGGGCCGAGACCGTCAGACCGGCCGGCCCTCGACCAGCCGGCCGCCCAGCCGGATGGCGGTCACGGCGCGCGCGAGCCCGGTCGCGTCATCCGTCTCGACCAGCGTGCCGCACAGCGTCACCTCGCCCAGCGCCGGCTGGAAGCGCTCGCCCCCCATGCCGGTGACGAAGCGCTTCAGCGGCTCGGCCTTGTCCATGCCGATGACCGAGTCATAGTCGCCGCACATGCCGGCGTCGGACTGGTAGGCCGTGCCCTTGCGCAGCAGCATGGCATCGGCAGTCGGCACATGCGTGTGGGTGCCGACCACCAGCGAGGCGCGGCCGTCGCACCAATGGCCGATGGCCATCTTCTCGGAGGTCGCTTCGGCGTGGATCTCGACGAGCGCCGCCTGCGCGGCGCCCGCGGGACCGCCGAGCGGCGCCGTCTTCAGCGCGGCGTCGAGTGCAGAGAATGGGTCGTCGAAGGGCCAATTCATGAAGACGCGCCCCAACGCCACGGCGACCATGACGCGGCGCCCGCGCGTCGCCGGAAAGACGCCGTGCCCGCGGCCCGGCGCGCCAGGCGCGAAGTTCAGGGGCCGCAGGATGCGGGGCACGCCCTCGATATGCGACAGCATCTCCTTCTGGTCGAAGGCGTGGTCGCCCAGCGTGATGACATCCGCGCCGGCGGCGAAGATCTCGTCGGCGATCTTGGGCGTCATGCCAAAACCCGAGGCCGAGTTCTCGGCATTGACGGCGATGAAGTCGAGCTTCCACTCGCTGCGCAGCCGCGGCAGCGCCTCGATCACCGCGGCGCGCCCTGCCCGTCCGACGACGTCGCCGAGAAAGAGCAGCCTCATCCCGCCGAGCCGCGCGGGCGGATCACGCCCGCCTCCGTCACGATCGCGTCGAGGCGCTGGTCGGTCTCGTCCGCCGGAACCGCCTGCATCTCCTGCGCGGCATAGGCGAGGCCGACGGCTCGCACCATGCCGGGCCGGCCGCGCAGGCGCGCCAGCGTGCGGTCGTAATAGCCGCCGCCATAGCCCAGGCGCCGGCCAGCGGCGTCGAAGGCGAGCAGCGGCACGATCAAGAGCTCGGGCTCGAGCCAATCGCCCTCGGCGGGCACCCGCGCGCCGAAGGGACCCGGCACCAGCTGCGTGGCCGGCGTCCATTCGCGGAAGCGGAGCGGCATCTCCCTGGCGTCGATGACGGGCACGCAGAGCCGGAAGCCTGCCTCGACCAGGGCCAGCATCAGCGGCATCGGATCGATCTCGCTGCGGATGCGGCAATAGGCCGAGGCGATTGGCGCCTCGGCGCCGCTGCCGCCCGCGAGGTCGCGATGCAGGGCGGCCGACACAAAATGCTCGCGCGCCGCCTCGGCCGCGCCATCGGCGGCCTGGTGGGCGGCCTTGCGCCGCGCCGCTGCCGCCTCGCGCAGCGCCGCCTTGTGTTCCCGGATGTTCATGGGCCGCTGCCTAGCGCGACGCGCGAGCTTCTTCAACGCCCGGATTCGCGGGGCGGGGTTTCGCGGGAAGCATGGGTGGCGGGCCCATCGCAACCGTGGGTCTCAGATCCTCGCGAGCCTGGATAACCAGGTGGGCGCCAGGTGCGCAAGACCACGGTCAAGCACAGAGCCAGCTCCCGCGAGCATGAATAGGCCACCAGGAAACTGCTCCCCACGGGAAGGACAGCACCCGCCGGCTGCTAACATAGCGATGCCCGGGGCCGCTGAAAAGGCCGGCCGCGAAAGCGCCCGTCGCTTGGCTCAGCCGGCCTCGATCTGGGCGGCGAGCGCCTCGACGCGCTCGGCCACCGCCTCGATGCTCGAGACGATCTCGCGTTCCTGCTCGGCGCCGAGCAGCTTTCGCGCCTCGCCCTCCGCCTTGGCCGCCCGGCGCTCGGCGGCCTGCAGCGCCGCCTCGGTCTCGCTCAGGCGGTCGGCCAACATCAGCGCGCTCATCAGCATGAGCCGCCCCTCGTTCACCTGGCCGATCGAGGTGCCGAGGCGCGCGGCCTCGCCGTCGACCCGCGCCGCCAGTGCGCGCAGGTGCTGCTCCTCGCCTTCGCCGCAGCCGAGTCGATAGCTGCGCCCCGCGACCTCGACGTCCACCTCGGGCATCAAGCGTCCCCCCGGCCGATCGCGCCACGCAAATCATGCAGCGCCGAGCGCACGGCTTGGGCGGCCTCGACCCGCAGCCGCGCATCCTCGGCCGTCTGCTCGCGCAGCCGCTCCACCTCCTCGATCAGCCGCTCGCGCTCGGCGTCGTGGCCCGCCGGCAGCGCCGCGCCATCGCCGACAGCCGTCTCCAGCCGCGCCACCGCACCCTGCAGGCGCCGCAGCGCCACCTCGAGCTGGCTCATGCCCTCTCCGGCCTCCACATCCCGGACGACCTCCCATCGGCCGACTGCGCGCCGCGCTTTCGAATCGCGTCTGCTTCGCGCGCTATGTGAAATGCTACCCGGAACTCCTGCTTCGGCGCAAATCTCTCGGCCAATGCGCCGCCGCTCTCCTCCGGTGCTTTCGCTCGCCAGCCGGTCTTGACCCCTGCCGGGCCGCTCCGCATGGTCGCGCGGCCCGCGCGCCAGGATTCGCGGGCGCGCCGCGCGATCGGAGGGCAAGGCTTGGATATCGAGCGCATGAGGACGGCCGATCCGCGCCGCTGGGAGATGGCAAACGCCATCCGCCTGCTGGCCATGGACGCCGTGCAGGCGGCGAAATCGGGGCACCCCGGCATGCCGATGGGCATGGCCGACGTCGCCGCCGTGCTGTTCGACGGGCACCTAAGATACGATGCGAGCGACCCCGCCTGGCCCGACCGCGACCGCTTCATCCTGTCGGCCGGGCACGGCTCGATGCTGCTCTATGCCGTGCTGCACCTCACCGGGCACGCCGACATGACGCTGGACGAAATCCGGAACTTTCGCCAGCTGGGCGCGCGGACGGCGGGCCACCCCGAGCGGGGCCACGCGACGGGGCTCGAGACCACCACGGGGCCGCTCGGCCAGGGCCTCGGCAACGCGGTCGGCCTCGCCATCGCCGAGCGGGCGCTGGCGGCGCGCTTCGGGCCGAAGATCGTCGATCATCGGACCTGGGCCATTGCCGGCGACGGCTGCCTGATGGAGGGAATCAGCCAGGAATCGATCACGCTTGCCGGCCATCTGGGGCTCAACAAGCTGATCGTGCTCTGGGACAACAACGGCATCACCATTGACGGCAAGCTGTCGCTGGCCAATTCGACCGACCAGATCGGCCGCTTCCGCGCAGCCGGCTGGGAGACGATCGAGGTCGACGGGCACGACACGGCCGCGATCGGCGAAGCGCTCGATGCGGCCAAGAAGGCGGCGCGGCCGGTGCTCGTCGCCTGCCGCACCGTGATCGGCTTCGGCGCGCCCACGAAACAGGGCACGGCCGCCACGCATGGCTCGCCGCTTGGGCCCGACGAGGTGGCCGCGGCCCGCAAGGCGCTCGGCATCACCGGCGCGGCGTTCGAGGTCTCGGAAGCCGCCCGCGACGCCTGGGCCGAGGCCGGCGGCCGCGGCGCCGGGGCGCGGCGCGAATGGGGCGAGCGGCTGGCCGCGCTGCCGGAGGCGCGGCGCGCCGAGTTCATCCGCGTCATGGCCGGCGAACCGCCGCGCCGCCTCGCCTCCGCGGTGCGCAAGCTCAAGCGCCAATTGTCGGAGGAGGCGCCCTCGGTCGCGACGCGCAAAGCCTCCGAGATGGCGCTGGCCGCCATCAACCCCGTCATGCCCGAGACGATGGGCGGCTCGGCCGACCTGACCGGCTCGAACAACACCAAGGCCGGCGGCATCGAGCCCTTCACGGCCGAGAACCCCAAGGGCCGCTACATCTATTACGGCATTCGCGAGCACGGCATGGCGGCGGCGATGAACGGCATGGCCATCCATGGCGGCGTCGTGCCCTATGGCGGCACGTTCCTGTGCTTTGCCGATTATTGCCGGCCGTCGATCCGCCTCTCGGCACTGATGGGCGTGCGGGTCGTCTATGTCATGACGCACGATTCCATCGGGCTGGGCGAGGACGGGCCGACGCACCAGCCGGTCGAGCACCTCGCGATGCTGCGCGCGACGCCCGGCCTGTGGGTCTTCCGCCCGGCCTGCGCCGTCGAGACGGCCGAGGCGTGGGAGCTGGCCATGAGGCATGAGGGGCCGAGCGTGCTCGCGCTGACCCGGCAGAACCTGCCCACCGCGCGTACCCGGCATTCCAGCCGCAACCTCACCGCCCAGGGCGCCTATGTGCTCGCCGAGGCCGAGGGCCGCCGTCAGGCCATCCTGCTCGCCACCGGCTCGGAGGTCGAGATCGCGCTTGCGGCGCGCGACCAGCTGCAGGCCGAGGGCATCGGCACCCGCGTCGTCTCGATGCCGTCATGGGAGCTGTTCGCCGCTCAGGACGAGGCCTATCGCCGCCGCGTCCTGCCCGCCGGCCCCATCCGCGTCGGCATCGAGGCCGCCGTGCGACAGGGCTGGGACCGCTGGCTGTGCGCCGAGCGCGGGCGCGAGGCCAAGGCCGCGTTCGTCGGCATGTCCTCCTTCGGCGCCTCGGCCCCGCACCAGGATCTCTACCGGCACTTCGGCATCACGGCGCAAGCCGTTGCCGGGGAAGCTAAATCACTGCTGTAAGTTACGACAAGCAGACGGTGAGCGCCTCCTAATCGTTCTTGCCCTGCGCCCTTGACGCGACACAGCATCTGACGCGCCCTTTCGCGTGCCCTTCTTGCGCGAAGTCTAGAACGGCGCCGCTCCGCCCGTCACCGGGGCGGATCGCAACAGACCTGCTCCCAGTGCACGCGGTTCTTCAGCGTACCGAAATGCTGGAACACGTCCTGCGCCACCTCGAAGGCGGATTTCGTGATCTCGACATGCGGCGTCCAGCAGCCGAGCTTCTGATAGGCCTCGATGCAGCGCGTCAGCACGGCCGCGTCGGTGTTGGGGAAAAACTCCTTCTCTGCCCGCGCGATCTCGGCGGCCGGCGTCTCGTTCATCCAGACCCGCGTCTTGGCGTAGGCGCGCGTGAACGCTTTGGCCGCGTCGGTCGCCAGCCATTCCGGCGTTGCCGCCAGCGACGAGAAGGCGTTCGGTCCGATCAGCGGGCCCACCTGCGCGACGATGTGCCCGGCACCATCGGCCTCCAGCTGCTGCGGGAACGGCCCCTGCTGCTGGACATAGGCGCCCTGCCCGGCGCGGAAGGCGGAGTCCATGTCGGCCGCGCCGCCCGGGCTGATCGGCCTGATCCGGTCGAAATCGATCCCCGCCTTGTGGCAGGCGTATTTGAACATGGCGAGCGGCTGGCCGCCGCCGAAGAGCACGACCTCCGCCCCCTCCAGCTTCTTCCAGTCGAACTTCGGGTCCGGCTCGCGGCCCGTGAGGAAGAAGCCGTCCATCTCGTTGATCTGGGCGAAGTGCAGCACCGGGTTCGGCTCGCCCTTCTGCGCCGCGGCAAAGCCCTGGCTCGGCGCCGATTGGCAGAGGTCCGCCTCGCCCGCCTCGACCGACTTGATGGCCGAGACGCCTTTCGGCGCCACCGACCAGTCGGCCTCGAGCCCCTCGTCGCGCAGGAACCCGCCCGCCATCGTCGCGATCAGCGGCGAATAGAAGGCCGAGAACAGCGTGAATTGGATGCGGATCTTGGCCATTCGCGTTCTCCTTAAATCCAGCGGTCGACCGGGCGAACGTCTGGGCGCCGTCCGGATCCGGGGTTCAGAGGTCGGTCGCCGGCCCCGCCTCCATCTTCTTCACCTTGCGGCTGATGACGCCGATCTCCTTCAGCCGATCGCGAAAGACCTTCATGTGCGCCGAGGCCGCGTGGTCGGCGAGATGCGCCTCGGTCTCCCACTCCTCGTAGACGCGGTAATGGTCGGCGTGCTCGACATCGCGGTAGAAGCGATAGTGCAGGCAGCCCGCCTCCTTGGCCGTCTCGTTCATCATGTCGGCCATGGCGGCGCGCAGCGCCTCGTCCTTGCCCGGCTGGAACCGGAACTCCCCGGTGACGACGATCATCCGCTTCTCCCTTGCCAGTCCCTGGCCGGTCCGTGCCAGTCCGCCCCTGCTGTTGCCGCAGCCTCGCAGGGACGCATTGATCTTTCAACCGCCCAAGCCTAACTCGGCTGC
Organism: uncultured Alphaproteobacteria bacterium; assembly: GCA_963822985.1. GTDB lineage: Bacteria > Pseudomonadota > Alphaproteobacteria > Rhodobacterales > Rhodobacteraceae > Thermohalobaculum. Next base: position 322,635 of record CAWGJU010000017.1, read on the forward strand.
GACCCATTCCCGGCACGCGAAGGAGACACCCATGACGGTCAAGGTCGGCATCAACGGCTTCGGGCGGATCGGCCGCAACGTGCTGCGCGCCATCGTCGAGAGCGGGCGGACCGACATCGAGGTCATCGCCATCAACGATCTGGGCCCGGTCGAGACGAACGCGCACCTGCTTCGCTACAACTCGGTGCATGGGCGCTTTCCTGGCGAAGTCACCGTGGATGGCGACACGATCGATGTCGGCCGCGGCCCGATCCGCGTCTCGGCCGAGCGCGACCCGGCCAAGCTGCCCTGGAAGGACGTCGACATCGCGCTCGAGTGCACGGGCATCTTTACGTCGAAGGAAAAGGCCAGCCTGCACCTGCAGAACGGCTGCAAGCGCGTGCTCGTCTCGGCGCCGTCGGACGGCGCCGACCGTACGGTCGTCTACGGCGTCAACCACGAGGCGCTGACCGCCGACGACAAGGTGGTCTCGAACGCCTCGTGCACGACGAACTGCCTGGCGCCCGTGGCCAAGGTGATGCACGACAATTTCGGCATCGAAAAAGGCTATATGACGACCATCCACGCCTATACGGGCGACCAGCCGACCCTCGACACGATGCACAAGGACCTCTACCGCGGCCGCGCCGCGGCGATGAGCATGATCCCGACCTCGACGGGCGCCGCCAAGGCCGTGGGCCTCGTCCTGCCCGAGCTCAAGGGCAAGCTCGACGGCTCGGCCATCCGCGTGCCGACGCCGAACGTCTCGGTGGTGGACCTGAAGTTCGTCGCCGCGAGACAAGTCGACGCCGACGCGGTCAACGCCGCGGCGGAGCGCGCCGCAGGCCAGGAGCTCAAGGGTATCCTCGCCTATTCGACCGGGCCGCTCGTCTCCATCGACTTCAACCACGACCCGGCCAGCTCGACCTTCGCCGCGCCGCAGACCAAGGTGCTGGAAGGCAACCTCGTACGCGTGCTGGCCTGGTACGACAACGAATGGGGCTTCTCGAACCGCATGGCCGACACCGCCGTCGCCATGGGCAAGCTGCTCTGACGCTATGATCGCCCTCGCCCCGCCCCTACGGCTCGCCCGCACGGACGACGCTTCCGTGCTGGCGCGGCTGGTGAACTATGCGGGCGAGGGCTTGCCGCTGCACCTTTGGACGCAGATAGCCGAGCCCGGCGAGGATCCATGGGCCGTCGGCGCGCGGCGACAGGCGCAGAAGGCGGAGGAAGGCAAGGTCGTCGTCGTCGACGAAGGCGCGGGCCCCCTGGCCGGCTTGACCGGCTACCAGATCGGCCCGGGCCCCGAGCCGGTCGACGAGCTTCCCGCGCTCTTCGTGCCGCTGCAGGAGCTCGAGAACCTCGCCCCCGACAGCTGGTACGTCAACGTGCTCGCCGCGCTGCCCGAGGCGCGCGGCCGCGGCCTCGGCACGCGCCTGCTTGGGCTGGCCGACGAGATCGCCCGCGCCCAGGGCCTCGCCCGCCTTTCGATCATCGTCGCCGACAACAATGCCGGCGCCCGCCGCCTCTATGAACGTCAGGGCTACCGCGAGGTCGACCGCCGCCGCATGGTCAAGGACGGCTGGCAGTCGGACGGGGCCGAGTGGGTGCTGCTCATCAAGACCCTCGACCCGCGCTGACGACGCCGAGGGTTCGGTCCGAATGCCCCACGAACACGCCCCCAATCATACGCAGGGTCACAGGCACGATCACAAGCACGACGCCGCAGGTCCGGGCAAGGAGCGCCGCCTCGCCATCGTTGCGGCCCTGACCGGCGGCTTCATGGTCGCCGAGGCGATCGGCGGCGTCCTGTCGGGCTCGCTCGCGCTCATCGCCGATTCCGGGCACATGCTGACCGACTTCGCCTCGCTGGCGCTGGCCTGGGGCGCGGCGCGGATCGCCCGCCGGCCGGCCGACTGGCGGCGGACCTATGGCTTCGACCGCTTTTCCGTTCTCGCCGCCTTCGTCAACGGCGTCGCGCTCTTCGCCATCGCCATCTGGATCACCGTCGAGGCGCTCGGGCGCTTCATCGCTCCGGTCCCCGTCGCGGGCACGACCATGCTGGTCATCGCCAGCCTGGGTCTTGTGGTGAACATCGCCGCCTTCCTGGTCCTCCATTCGGGCGAAGATGCGCACGATCTCAACATCCGCGGGGCTGCGCTGCATGTCCTCGGCGACCTGCTCGGCTCGGTCGCCGCGATCACGGCGGCCCTCGTCATCATGTTCACCGGTTGGACGCCCATCGACCCGCTGCTCTCGATCCTCGTCGTCGTGCTGATCCTCGGGGCCGCCTGGCGCGTCGTGCGCGACTCCGGCCGCATCCTGCTCGAGGCCGCGCCGGCCGAACACGACATCCGCGCGATCGCGGCCGATCTCACGGGCCTGGACGGCGTCGAGCGCGTCCATCACGTCCATCTCTGGTCGATCAGCGAAACGCGGCCGATGATCACGCTGCAGGCGCGGCTCGGCGCCGGCGCCGACGCCGCGGCCGCCCGCCGGGCGATCCGTGATCGTCTGGACTCTCGCCATGGAATCGGTCACGCGACGATCGAGATCGAGCACGATCATCCCGCACCGGCACAGGAGAGCTGAGATGCCCTTCCGCACCCTCGACGACCTCGACATCGCGGACAAGCGCGTGCTGGTGCGCGTCGACATCAACGTCCCCGTCCGCGACGGCCGCGTCACCGACACCACCCGGATGGAGGCGATCCGCCCGACGGTGCGCGAGATCGTCGACAAGGGGCGGCTACCCGATCCTGCTGGCGCATTTCGGCCGGCCCAAGGGCAAGCCCGACCCGGCGATGTCGCTCGGGCCGCTGGCGCGCCCCCTCTCGGAGGTGCTCGATCTGCCCGTCGAGTTCTCCCCCGACTGCGTCGGCGCCGAGACCAAGACCTTTGCCGAGACCCTGCCGCACGGCTCGGTTCTGTTGCTCGAGAACACCCGCTTTCACCCGGGCGAGGAGGCGAACGACCCCGAGTTCGCCGACGAACTCTCGCGGATCGGCGAGCTCTACGTCAACGACGCGTTTTCGGCCGCGCACCGGGCGCATGCCTCGACCGAGGGGCTGGCGCATCTCCTGCCCTCGGCCGCCGGCCGGCTGATGCAGGCCGAGCTCGAGGCGCTTGGAAAGGCGCTGACCAGCCCGCAGCGCCCCGTCATCGCCATCGTCGGCGGCGCGAAGGTCTCGACCAAGCTAGACCTTCTGGGCAACCTAATCCTCAAGGTCGACGCGGTCGTCATCGGCGGGGCGATGGCGAACACCTTCCTGGCGGCGCGTGGGGTCGATGTCGGCAAGTCGCTTGTCGAGCGTGACCTCGTCGACACGGCGCGGCGCATCTCCACCACCGCGGAGTCGCGCGGCTGCACGCTCGTGCTGCCCCGCGACGTCGTCGTCGCGACCGAGCTGCGCGAGGGCGTCGAGAGCCAGACGGTGCCCGCTCACCGGTGCCCCCACGACATGATGATCCTCGACGCCGGCCCGGCGACGGTCGCCGATGTCTCGGCGCGCTTCGAGCGCGCCAAGACGGTCGTCTGGAATGGCCCGCTCGGCGCCTTCGAGACGCCGCCCTTCGACGCCGCCACCACCGCCTGCGCGCGCAAGGTCGCCGAGCTGACCCGAGCCGGGCGGCTGCTCAGCGTGGCGGGCGGCGGCGACACGGTGTCGGCGCTCCACAGTGCTGGTGTGGCGGATGATTTCTCCTACGTCTCGACCGCCGGCGGGGCCTTTCTGGAATGGCTCGAGGGCAAGACGCTGCCGGGCGTCGCGGCGCTGGGCTGACGCCGGCGGCCGCCGCCCCGCCGAAACCTCGGCCCCGGTACGCCCGGGACAAGCTGCACGCGCGGGTGCCGCAAGCGCACCCGCGCGGCGCCGCTGTCGCGACGCCGCCTGCCATGCTAGGGTCTCGCCGCCACTTTTCAGGAGCCCCCTTCATGCATTTCGGCAAACCGCTCGTGGCCGCGGCGGCCATTTCCATGGCTGCCACGGTCGCCGGCCCCGCCCGCGCGCAGGAGACCGGCCTGGAGGCATCCCTGCGCGTCCTGCAGCGGGTCGCGACGCAGTACACGATCCTGCTGACGCGCATGTTCGTCGACATGACCTATGACAGCATCGCCGTCGAGGGCGGCACGAACGATCTGATCGTCACGGGCCTGCGGCTCTACCCGGAGCTCGACTGGGACCAGGACGGCCGCTGCGAGATCGCCGTCGACCGCGCGGTCATCGCCGAACTCGAACAGCTTCGACACGCTGCGCACCACCCTCGAGCTCAGCGGCCTTTCGCTGCCGCCCGCCTGCTTCCAGCCCGAGATCGCCGGCGCGATGGCGGGCTTTGGCTATGACGGGCTGACCGCCGAACTCGATGGCGATCGACCTCGCCTACCACCTGCCGAGCTCGGCCGCGGACATGGTGGTGCAGGCTTCAGTCGAAAAGGCGGCCGAGGTCTCGCTCACGGCGCATTTCGATTATCTCTGGTTCCGCTTCCCGGCCTCGGAGGTCAGCGATCCCGAGATGCCCGAGGCTGACGTCATCCCCGTCGCGCGCCTCGGCTCGGCCGAGCTCGTGATCGAGAACGCCGGCCTCTGGCAGGCGCTCGAGCCGATGGTCGCGGCGCAGTTTGGCGGCGACCTCTCGGCGCTGCCGCAGATGGTGCAGATGGGCATCGGCGAGCTCTTCACCCAGGGCGGCACGCGGACGCCCACCCCCGAGGAAGCCGCCTTTGTCGAGAACCTCGCCACCGAGATCGGCCGCTTTCTGCAGAACCGCGACCGCATTGTCATCAACGCCGCGCCGCAGGATGGCAGCGTGCTCCTCACCCAGGAGATGATGGAGTTCCCCAGGCGACCTGATCGCGGCGCTCGACCCCGCGGTTTCGGCGGCGCCGCGCGCCTATCGCGAGATGATCGCGCCCGCCGATCTCGAGGCGGCGCTCGCCGGCGGCGACGCGCTCGATCCCGAGCTGCGCCTGCGCGTCGGCCGAGCGCTCGTCACCGGCATCGGCGCGCCGCGCTCGATCGACGCCGGCTGGGCGCTGCTGGCGCCGCTCGCCGACCAGTGGAACGCCTCGGCCGCCCTGCTCGCCGGCCAGGCCTCGCAAGACGCCGGCGACCCGCAGACGGCCTATGCGATGGCGCTCCGCGCGATGGCGAGCGGCGGCGAGCCGGGCGCGATCGCGCTGGCCGACGAGCTCGAGCCGGCGCTGCCGCTGATCGCCGTGCTGGCCGCGCAGGCCGAGACGACCGGCGCTTGGCCCGGCGCCGCCGACGCGCAGGCGGCGGCCGACCAGCTGATCGCCGCGGGCGACGTCGCGGGGATGCGCCGGCGCGCCTATGACGCCGCCACCGGGCGGGACCGGCCGCGCGACTATGCCGACGCCTACTTCTGGGCCTCGCTCGCCGCGGCGGCCGGCGACCGGGGCGCGGCCAGCCTGCGCCAGCGCCTCGACAACCGCTTCGCCGGCCAGGAGGGCTGGCGCGAGGTGGCCGAGGGGCGCGCCGCGGCCGCGCTCGAGACCTGGACGGGCGGGCTTGGCCAGACGATCGCCGCACGCATCCGCTGAGCCATGCCGGGGCGCGCGCGCAACGCGGCCGCCCGCGCACCGGCTCTGCACCGGCCCTGCGCCCCGGCCTTGACCGGTTCGCCCGCCCTCGGCAGAAGAGGCCGCAAACCGAATGGAGGAGCCCTATGCGCGCAAGCGAAGCCGTCCAGAAGATCCTGGCGAACTACGAGGCCGACAATCCCGGCGTCCGCGGCAATCTCTGCCGCATCCTGATGGAGGGCAAGCTCGGCGGCACCGGCAAGGTGGTCATCCTGCCCGTCGACCAGGGCTTCGAGCACGGGCCGGCCCGCTCGTTCGCGCCGAACCCCGCGGCCTACGACCCGCATTACCATTACCAGCTCGCCATCGAGGCTGGGTTGAACGCCTATGCCGCCCCTCTCGGCATGCTCGAGGCCGGCGCCGGCAGCTATGCCGGCCAGATCCCGACCATCCTGAAGGTGAACTCGGCCAACTCGCTGATGCCGAACGAGGCGCCCAAGGACCAGGCAATCACGGCCTCCGTTGACGACGCGCTGAGGCTCGGCTGCGCCGCCATCGGCTTCACGATCTATCCCGGCTCGTTGGCCGGCCTCGACATGTTCGAGGAGATCGCCGAGATGCGCAACGAGGCGGCCTCGGTCGGGCTCGCGACCGTCATCTGGTCCTATCCGCGCGGCGAAGCGCTGTCCAAGGACGGCGAGACCGCGATGGACGTCTCGGCCTATGCCACGCAGATCGCGGCGCTGCTCGGCGCGCATATCATCAAGGTCAAACTCTCGACCGACCATCTGGAGCAGAAGGAAGCCAAGAAGGTCTACGAAGAGAACCGGATCGACATCTCGTCGCAGGCCGCGCGCGTCGCCGACTGCATGCGCGCCGCCTTCGACGGCCGGCGCATCGTGGTCTTCTCGGGCGGCGCCAAGTCCAGCGAGGATTCGATCTACGAGAACGCCCGCGCCATCCGGGATGGCGGCGGCAACGGCTCGATCATCGGCCGCAATACCTTCCAGCGGCCGCGCGAGGAGGCGCTCGCGATGCTCGCAAAGCTGGTCGACATCTATCAGGGCCGCGACTGACTGGCCCTCTCCTCGGCGCCGCTCCCGTAGCGGCGTTCCTACCGAGGCTTCGCTGGGCTGTTGCCAGCCCGGCCGCCCTCGGAACGGCGCCCGGTTATTCGCAGACGACCACGAATCCCGTGTCGGTATCGGCCCGCTCGACCCGGCACCTGGTGTCGTCCGAGCGGCTGTCGGAACCGCGCGGAGGGCTGATTGCCGCCGCGGTTCCCTCGGCGGGATCCGGTTCGCGGTCCATGGGCTCGGTGCCGGCCGGGATATCGGGGATGTTCGTCGGGGCCGCGTCGGATGGCGTAGCGGTGGGCGCAACCTCGCGGGGTGCCGGGTCGGACATCGGCACCTGCGCGGCGGCAACGGCGCCGACCAGCGCGGCGGCCAGGACGTAGTGACTGATACGCATTGTCGATTCCTGCCTGCTTATTGATCAACGCAACCGGCTGATCCCTGCGCGGTTCCGCGCCACTGCGCGCGGCAGCAACCCCGATGCGAGCCTGTGTCCCCGAGAACACAGCCCAAATCAGTCCGAAGTCGACGCCTCGCCCCGGTTTTCGACGCTTCCCTCCTCGTCCTGAGAGGACGCGCCACCGTCCTTGGACATCGACTCAGTCGTGGAGCCGGTCGAGATGCCCATCGTGCTCTTGAGCGAGTAGACGCCCTTGACACCGGTCTCGCCCGAGGCAGGCGCGCCCACATCCGTCCCAGCCCGATCGACCTCGGTCGCTTGCTGCGCCAACGCGGCGCCACCGAGCGCCGCTGCCAGTGCAAGAGAAATAGCCGTCGTCGCGCGCTTCATTCGCCACTCCTTTCCGATAACCCCTTTGCCAACGCCACCTGGAGGCCGGGGTTCCCCCAGGTCAGGCCCAGCGCGATGGCCGTCTCAGCCGCCGGATCCCGGTTCGGCCACCGTGGCGCTTTCGGGGGTGACCCGGGCATCGGCTTCCAGGTCGATCTTGCCCCCTTCCTCGGTCAGGACCCTTTGCGGTTCGTTTTCCAGCTCCTGCGGCCGCTCCGGCCGGGTCGTCTCGGACGGGACCGTCGCCGTCAGGTTGCCGGGCTCGTTCGCCTTCGGCGGCGCGGCCGGAGCACCCGTCGTCAGGTTATCGACCGCGTCATTGCCCGGCGCCGGCGGCCTTACCGTGCTTCCATCGCCGCCGTTCCTGACGGCCGTCGTGTCCACGCCCTGGCGGTCGGAGAAGTTGGTGTCGGTCTGGTTCCCAGGTTCCGGGCAGGGATCGGCCTGGCGCTCGTCGCAGGGCATGCCGCTGACCCAGCTCTCGTCCGGTTCGGCGCCGCCGACGCTCGCCTCGATGTCGCCGGTCTCGGGGTCGACCTGCGTGTCCTCGACCATTTCCTTGACTTTTTTGGTCGACAGCTCCGCGCCCGCCGGCTCGGCGGAGCCATCGGCTGCCGTGCGCGGCTTCTCGACGCGCGGCGCCGCGGTCTCGACCTCGACGGCCTGCTCGCCCGGCTCGATCCCCGGCAGCTCGGTCGTGTCCGGGATGACGGTCGAGCCTTGGATCATCCGGGCGCTCGGATCCTCCACCCCCTGCTGCATCTGCTGGGCCAATGCCGTGCTCGCCAGCAAGGCGATACCAAGCGTCAGAACGGGTTTCATGAGGTGCTCCCTTGATTATTGCTGCTGACGTAACGGTAAGATTGCGGCCAGCGTTCCGGCTACGGGCGGTGCGACTACGGGCGGCGCGTCCCGCCAGCGTCCCGCCGCTGCGGCTTGCCAGCCGGGCGCTCCGCCGCCATCCTGCGCGGATCATGCACGCCTGCGACGTCATCGCCCTCCTGAGCCTCTCGCGCCACCCGGAGGGCGGCTGGTACCGCGAGACCTGGCGCGCCCCGGCGGCCGGGGGCCAGCGCGCGGCCGGCACCGCTATCTATTATCTGCTCGAGGTGGGCGAGGTCAGCCATTGGCACCGCGTTGACGCGGCCGAGCTCTGGCACTGGTATGCCGGCGCGCCGCTCTCGCTGACGCTCTCGCCCGACGGCCACGATGCCGAGGCGATGGTGCTCGGGCCCGAGCTCGGCGCGGGCCAGCGGCCGCAGCGGCTGGTCCCGCCGATGCACTGGCAGACGGCCGTCTCGCTCGGGGCATGGACGCTCTGCGGCTGCACGGTCAGCCCCGGCTTCGATTTCGCCCGGTTCGAGCTGGCGCCGCCCGACTGGCGCCCGATGCCGCGTGCCGGCGGCAGTGCGGGGGACATTGCGGGCGGCAGCGGATGAGCGAAAGCCCCGGCGAGCGGCTCTATCTGGTCACCCCGAGCCAGATCGAGCCCGAGACATTCGTGCCCCTGCTGGGCCGCGCGCTTGCGACCGGCAGCGTCGCTTGCGTCCGGCTGGACCTCGACGCCGCGCCCGAGGCGGACTGGCGCGCCGCCGCGAACCATCTCCTGCCGGTCTGCCACGCGGCCGACGTGCCGCTGATCGTGGCCGAGCATTGGCGGCTCGTCGCGCCTCTCGGGCTCGACGGCGTGCATCTGGGCTCGGGCCGCACGCCGATCCGCGAGGTGCGCAAGGCGCTTGGCCCCGACCGGATCGTCGGCGCCTTCGCCGGCACCTCGCGCCATCTGGGCATGACGCTGGCCGAAGCCGGCGCCGACTATGTCGTCTTCGGACCCGTCGGCGAGACGGGGTTTCTCGGGGATGCCGACCGCGCTCCCGACGAGCTGTTCGCCTGGTGGAGCGAGATGATCGAGACGCCCTGCGTCGCCGAGGGCGGCCTCGTCGAGGCCGACGCCGCCCGGCTCTCCGCCGTAGCGGATTTCATCGTTCCCGATCGCCGCTTCTGGGACGGTCCGGACCCGCTCGCGCGGCTATCCGCGTTCGCCGCCGCGCTCGGCCCGGTCGATGCCGGGCGCTGAGCGGCCAAGCTGGCATCTCAGCGCCGCCGCAGCATCAGGCTGACCCAGTCGTCGAGGATGACGCGGTCGACCCGCGGCATGCCGTGCCCGCGAAACACCGCCTCGACGCCGGCCGCCTGGCCGCGCAGGATGCCGGACAGGATCGCCCGGCCGCCCGGCGCCAGGTGCCGGGCGATGTCGGGCGCGAGCCGCTTCAGCGGCCCCGCCAGAATGTTCGCGCAGACCAGGTCGAAGGGCGCCCCGGCGCGCAGCCCGGCGTGCCGGAAACCGGTCGCCCGGCCAGTCGTGACCCAGGGCGCGAGACCGTTCGCCCGCACGTTCTCCCGCGCGGTGGCCGCGGCGATCGCGTCGATATCCGTGGCGATACAGCGCGCCCGCCAGGCCCGCGCCGCGCCCATGGCGAGCACGCCCGTGCCGCAGCCGATATCGGCGACCCGCCGCGGCCGCACTCCCCGCCGCGCCAGGCGATCGATCAGCAGCAGGCAGCCGCGCGTCGTCGCATGGTGCCCGGTGCCGAAAGCCATGGCCGCCTCGATGCGCAGGCCGATCCGCTCGGGCCCGACGCGATGCGCGTCATGCGCGCCGTAGACGGTGAAGCGCCCGGCATGCACCGGGTGCAGCTCGCGGCGCACCTGGGCCACCCAGTCCCGGTCCTCGACGCGGCTGACGGCGAAATCGGTCGCCCCGTGCACGGCGGCCAGCAACGCCAGCCCGGCGATGTCCGGCGCCGCGTCGAAATAGCCGCCCACCTCCCAGCGGCCCGAGCCGTCCTCGATCTCGAAGACGCCGATGCCGCCCGGCGCGGGATCGAGCCGCTCGAGCGCTTCGCCGAGCGCCTCGGCCCTCGCGGCACCCGCGACTGTGGTCAATGCGCTCCAGCTCGGCACCACGCGCCTCCTAGCTTTCTGACGGACCGCAGCGGCCACCGGCAACCTGCGGAAGAGAAGAATGACCGCGCCACAGCACCACCGCGTGCAACGCTTCGCGGTTTGAGTTAACAACGAATCGTTGATCGGGGTAGCGGGCGCGCGATTTACGGAAGATGATTAGGCTGCAAGGCTTCGGCCGTATCCGTGCGGGACCGCGCATCTGGCGCTCGGTTCTCGCTTTCGACCGCGACCAGCGCGGCACCGTGGCGATCCAGACGCTGATCTTCTCGGTGCTGCTCTTCGGCTCGGCAGGGCTCGTGCTCGACACCGGCCGCGTCTATGTCGCGCATTCGCAGATGCAGGCCTTTGCCGACCAGATGGCGATCGCCGCGGCGAACGAGCTCGACGGGCGCGACGACGCGCTCGAGCGGGCGAGCGCGGCGGTCTTCGGCATCGACGGCCGGTCCTTCCTCGCCAAAGCCGGCATCGAGGTCGGCGTCTTCAAGGTCGCGAGCGTCGACTTCTATAACGGAGTCCTGCCGTCGAACCTGCCGCAGAACGACACGAGCGAGGCCTTCCCGGACGAGAACAGGGTCGCGCGGGCGGTGGACGGCACGATCGAGGTCACTGGCGATCCCGTCGACGCGGCGAACGACGCGACCGTCGCCGTCGTCAGCGTCGCCGAGAAGGAGGTTCGCAGCGCCGTCGCGCACATGACTGCGGCCGTGACGAAGATCGCCGTCGCGACCGGCATCGGCAGCGGGGACGAGCTCTTCGCCGCCGGGCTGCGAATTGCCGCCATCGCCGCGGCGTCGATGGAGCGGCGGAGCTGCGCCGCGCTGTCGAGCCTCGTCCTCTGCAACCCTTGGGAAGGCGCGGCCGACAGCCCGCTTGGCGTGCCCAAGGACGACCCCGCCTGGTCCGTGCCGGGCCGCTCCGTCGCCTATTTCGCCCCGAACTTCGCGGCGCAGGACGTGCCCGAGGCTCCGCAGGTAGTGCCGAACGGCGCATCCATCTTCCCGTGGGACGTGCGCAACCAGCTCTTTCGCCTGGTCAGCCCCGTCGCCGATTTCGGCCGGGCTCTGTTCGCCGGACTACCTGCTGGCGCTGGCCGCCGAGGACGCGACCAGCGAGGGCGCGCCCGACTACTTGGCGGCGCGGGACCGCTGCCTGATGGCGCGGGCGCACGCCGAGACGGTCTGCTGGGGCCCGGGCGCGCCCCTGACGATCGCGCCGGTCGATGGCGACACGGTAACGCGCGCGCTCAATCTCATCTTCGACAACTGGCTGGAGCCCTTCGACCAGGCGCTGAGCGCCGATCTCGTCATCGGATCGACCGGACTGATGCGGACCCAGTACTTCGAACCCGACGCGCTGGCGACGACCACTTATGAGAGCGCCGACCGGCACGGGCTGGACCCCGACACCCAGCCGCAGCAGGACGGCATCCCCGACTACAACGTTCCCCCGAACATCGACGCGTTTCGTCCTTTGTACGACACGGTCCCGATGCCGGGCTTCGCCGCGCTCGAGCCCGTGCACGCGGCTGGCGTCGGCTATGACCCATGCCACGACGCGACCTACGACAAATACGCAGGCACCGGCGGGGGCGGCGCCTGCACGCAGGATTTCGTCGGCGACTATCACGAGGGCGGGGCGGCCGGTGCCGGGGCGGTCAGGGCCGCCCTCGAGCATTACTGGTCGACCATGTACGACCTCGAACCGGACACGCTGCCCGGTTGGGTGACCACATGGTACAAGCTCTATGTGTACGAGAGGGAGATGTTCGGCGCGCTCGACACCGACGACACGAACTCGCGCATCGTCCAGTTCAGCGACGCCAATGTGGCACGCTATGGCCTGGGCTCGCCGGACGAGGAATACGTCAAGCACGGGCCGGACGAATACCTGAACGTCTCCGGCAACGGCGGGCTGTTGAACCCAGGCTATGAGCGGCGCCGGCTGCAAAGTGCCATGGTGAACTGCCAGGCCACCGTCGCGGACGGTCCCGACGGGCCCGGCGGGTATGCGGTCGACCCTGACGACGTCCGTCTGGTCGACCTCTATCTGCCAGCGCCTCCGGGCACTTTTTGCGGACCGGGCACCGTGGGCTGCGACCTCGATGCGGCGCGCGAGACGCGGCTCTATGTCGAGCTGATCGACGACGTGACCGAGCTTTTGGACCACCGCCGCTACGTCGCGCAACTCGTCCGCTGATCGCGCGCCGCGTTTCCGAGCGGCCGGATCAGGTCAGGGTCCCGGAGCCGACGCACGCGAGCGTATGCCGCGCGATCATCAGCTCCTCGTCCGTCGGGACGACGTGGAGCGCGACCCGGCTCTCGGGCGTCGAAATGCGCGTGGCGCCCGTCGCGTTCGCGTCCGAGTTGAGCTCGGCGCCCAACCAGGCCAGGCGTTCGGCGATCCGGGCGCGGATCGGCGGCGAGTTCTCGCCGACGCCCGCGGTGAAGACGAAGGCGTCGAGGCCGCCGAGCGCCGCGGCGAGCATGCCGGCGGTCAGCGCCGAGCGATGCACGAAATGATCAATGGCGAAGGCAGCGCGCGGATCGCCGCTCTCGAGCAGATCGCGCATGTCGCTCGAAATGCCGGAAAGCCCTTTGAGCCCAGATTCCCTGTAGAGGAGTTCCGAGACCTGCTTCGGGCTCATCCCCTTGTGCTCGAAGAGATAGAGCACGACGCCCGGATCGAGCTGGCCGGGGCGCGTGCCCATCGGCAGACCGTCGAGCGCCGTGAAGCCCATGGTGCTGTCGATGCTGCGCCCCTCGTGGAGAGCGCACATGGACGACCCGCTGCCCAGATGCGCGACGATGACCCGGCCGGCGGCGATCTCCGGCGCCACCTCGCGCAGCCGCCAGGCGATGTACTCGTAGGACAGGCCATGGAATCCATAGCGCCGGACCCCTTCGGCATAGAAGGCGCGCGGCAAGGCGTACCAGTCCGACTGGGCCGGATGGCCGCGGTGAAAGCCCGTGTCGAAGCAAGCCACCTGCGGGATGTTCGGGCTGTGCTCCATAGCCAGCCGGATCGGCGCCAGATTGTTCGGCTGATGCAGCGGCGCGAACTCCTGATAGCCCGACAGCTTGTCGAGCACGGCCGCGTCGATCCGGACCGGTCGTTCGAAATCAGGCCCGCCATGCACCACGCGGTGGCCGATGGCGCGAAGGGTGACATCGGCCAAGCTGTCGAGGAAGCGCCGGACCTCGGCCATCGCCGCCGGCAGGTCGGCTACCTCGTCGGGTTCCCAGCTGCGCTCGACCAGCACCGCCCCCTCCGCCCCCTTGGCCGCAAGCCGGGGCCGCGTGCCGATCCCGTCGAGCTGACCGCGGACGCGGCGTTCGAGGTCTCGCCCGTAGACGGCGAACAGCTGGAACTTGAGGCTCGACGAGCCGGCATTCAGGCACAGGATGGCATCCATCGCGTCAGACCACGACCTGGGGCGTCTTGCGCCGGGCGGCCGCATAGAGCGCCGCCACCGCGCACGAGGCCAGACGCGTGCGCACCAAATCCGCGCGCGATGTCAGGACCACCGGCACCCGGGCGCCCAGCACGATGCCGGCCGCGTCGGCATGGGTCAGGAAGGACAGGTTCTTGGCCAGCATGTTGCCGGCTTCGAGGTCGGGCACGACCAGGATTTGCGCGCGACCCGCGACCGGAGAGCCGATGCCCTTGATGCGCGCGGCCTCGGGGTCGATGGCGTTGTCGAAGGCCAGCGGCCCGTCGACGAGGCCGCCGGTGATCTGCCCGCGCTCGGCCATCTTGCAGAGCGCCGCCGCGTCGATCGTCGACGGAAGCTTGGGCGTGACGGTCTCGACCGCCGAGAGGATCGCGACGCGCGGCTCGCCGAGACCGATCGCGCGCCAGAGGTCGATCGCGTTCTGGACGATGTCGCGCTTGGCGCCGAGATCGGGGAAGATGTTGATCGCCGCGTCGGTGATGAACAGCGTCTCCGGGTGCCCCGGCACGTCCATTATGAAGACATGGCTGATGCGGCGCTCGGTCCTGAGGCCGGTCTCCGGATCCGCGATCTCGTGCATCAGCTCGTCGGTGTGCAGGCTGCCCTTCATCAACAGCTCGCATTTGCCCTGCCGGACGATCTCGACCGCGCGGGCGGCCGCCGCATGGCTGTGCGGCGCGTCGACGATCTCGTAGCCGTCGAGGTCGAGCGCGAACTCGCCGGCCACCGCACGGATCTTTGCCTCCGGCCCGACCAGGACGGGAACGATCAGCCCCAGGGCGCCCGCCTCGACCGCGCTGCGCAGCGAGGCTTCGTCGCAGGGATGGACGACGCAGGTGCGCGCCGGCGCCTCGGCTTGCGCGGCGGCGATCAACTGCTCGTATTTCGAATGGGCCACGGGCGCGGCTTGCACGTCCTTCATCACCTCTCCTGATCCGGGCGTCAGCATGGGTCACCCCTTATCAAGCAGACCGGCGGCGGAACCAGCTGCATTCCGACCGCCTCCGCAGAGCCTCTTTCCGCGAGCGCGCGCGGAACGGGTGCGTCCGCTGCGCCTGTGCCGCCGGCGCCACTTCGGCCGCGGCGTACCCAAGCGTGACCCGCCAATTCCTGGCATTGACCGGTGTCAACTCAGTGACGGGCCGACATCGGCCCGAGACGCGATTGGCGCGACGGGAATCGTGCATGCAATGATCCTGAGAATTCCAGGCTATGTTACTTTCGATCAAGGCGCGCGCCCTTGCTCGGCGCGCGCCGACCGGGGCCAGTGGCGACAGCGCCCGGCCGATGCCGTGGGGAGAAACTGCTTGCTCGGTTCACCGATGTCGCGAGCCTCGCAGCGGATCGTGCTGGCGACGCTGACGCTTTTCGCCCTTCTCGCCCTGCCGCTGGCCGGCGCGGCGCAGCAGCCGGCGGCGGATGCCGCAGTGCTCCAGCCGCTGATCGACGCGGCCCAGGCCAAGGGCCTGAACATCGTCATCATCGCTCCGCCGCACGCCGCGCCCGAGCCTGTCGTCCCGCTGGAGACCGGCGGCCTGAGCCTGGCCGAGCTCGGCGGAAACGTGACGAAGCGGATTCAGGCCATCAATGCGGCCGCCGGGACGCCGGGCTGGCCGGAGCCCTCCAGCGATCCGACCAAGCCGCTGCTGAACGGCGTCCTGACCGTGGTCGGCATCTTTGCGGGCCTGTTTCTCGCCCGGCGCCTGGGGCTGTGGTATCGGCCGCGCCTTGCCGCGGCTTCGCCCGGGCAGAGCGCGTTCGAGGAGCGGCCGCTGCGCATCGCGCGCGGGGCAGCCGGGGTGGCGATCGCCGCCGTCGCCGCGATGGTGCTTCCGTTCGCCGTCTCCGGCCCGGGCTCGAAGACGATCGAGCTCGTCGGCCTGATCACCGAGATGTTCCTGCGCTTCGCCATCGTCTTGCTGGTCCTGGTGCCGCTGCTCGAGCGGGCCAGGGAGCGGGTCGGCGCCACCGGGCCGGGATTTCAACCGGGCCGCATCGCGCGCCACCTGCGGACCGCTCTGATCATCGTCTTTCTGTTCGCCGCCGCGGCGCTGACGCTGAGCTTCATGTACCCCGATCCCGCACTCGATACGCTGGCGCGGCTCGGCTACGCGACGCTGCTGGCGGGGGCGGCGATCTTCCTTGCCGCCCGGCATCGCGCCGACATCGCCATCCTGGCCTCGACCGCCCTGGGCGGGCGCCTCAGGCCAATCTCGAGTTCCGCCTGGGCGCTGCTCGCGGGCTATGTGGCGGCCGCCTGGGCGCTCGCATGCGTGCGGATCCTGCTGCGGGTGCCGGATGCGACGGATGTCGTCCTCGCCCCGGCGGCCGCGTTGCTCGGCGGCATCGCCGCCTATCATGTCGCGCTCTGGATCTTCTCGCTCCTGCTGAGGCGCGAGGTCGACCCTGTGCCCGCCAGCGCCGCTGCCGCGTCGGGGCACGGCGGTGTCGCGCGCTGGCCGATGCGCATCGCCAAGGCGATCGGCCTGGCCGCGGGCCTGATCCTCGCCTTCGAGAGGCTCGGGTTTCGTATGGAGAAGGCGACCGGCGCGCTCGCCGCCGTACCGGCCACCGCGATCGTGCTGCTGCTCGCGTACAGCCTCTGGGCCTATGTCAACGAGGCGATCGACCGCAGGCTGGCGATGGAGGCGGGCCCCGAGCCCGACCAGGACGGCGAGGCCGAGGGCGGTCCGGGCCGCTCGCGCCTGGCGACGCTTTTGCCGATCCTGCGCGGCGCCCTGCAGATCACGATCGTCTTCGTGGTCGCTCTCGTGCTGTTGAACGAGGCCGGGATCAACACGACGCCGATCTTTGCCAGCGCCGGGATCGTCGGGCTGGCCATCGGGTTTGGTGCGCAGAGCCTGGTCAAGGACATCATCTCTGGCCTATTCTACTTGCTCGACGATGCTTTCCGCGTCGGCGAATATATCGAGACCGGCGGGCTCAAGGGAACGGTCGAGCGGATTTCGATCCGGTCGATGCAGTTGCGCCACCAGAACGGGCCGCTGAACACCATCGCGTTCGGCAGCATCAGCGAGCTGACGAACTATTCGCGTGATTGGGTAATCATGAAGCTGCCCATCGTCGTGACGCTCGACACAGATGTCGAGCGGGTGCGCAAACTGGTAAAGCGGCTGGGGCAGGAGCTGCTCGAGGACCCGATTGTCGGGAACAAGTTTCTCGATCCGCTGAAATCGCAGGGCGTGCTGAAGATCGACAATTGGGGCATGACGATCCGCGTCAAGTTCAAGACCCGGCCGGGCGAGCAGTTCGTCGTCCGACGGGTCGTCTACACCAAGCTGCACGAGCTTTTCGAGCGCGAGGGGATCGAGTTCGCCAGCCGCGACGTCAAGGTCCGGATAGATCCGGGCGAGGACAACGCCTCGGCGGCGCGGGAACGGGCGCTGAAGGCGGTGGCGAGCAACCTCGACGAGACGTCGACGGCCGATGCTGCGACCGCGCGGCGCTGAGAAGGCGCGGCTGAACCGTGGCTGAAAGCTATGACTCGAGCACCGGAGCCGTACCGACACGGGACGCGTCTCACGTTCCTCTCACGCGGGCACGATGACTCAGGCGAGCCTGATCTAGAGAAAAGCGGGCGCAAGCGCGCCCGGGCAGCCGGCGGCGGTCCACTGCTCCAGCGCCTCGGCGCTCTCGCCTGCCCCCGGCTCGCCTGGGCCGGTGCCGAGCCCGCCCGTGATGCCCGCCGCCGTCAGCGCCTCGTTCAGCGCCTCGACGTCCGGGCCGCCCGTCCTGAGGGCGGCGAGCCGGTCGGCGACCGAGCCCTCGACGTCGCCGGCGCGACACTTCGCCTCCGCCCGGTTGTCGAGGATGATCCCGTCGCGGGCCAACATTTCCAGCGCCTCGTCTAAATCGGCGATCGCCGCCGCGGTGTTGCCTAGCGCCAGCTCGGTGACGGCGCGGTTATTAAGCGTCGCCGGTGAACGTCCGCCAAGGGCGATGGCTTGCTCATAGGCCTTCATCGCCCGGGCGAGGTCGCCGCTGAGATGAAGGACGATGGCCCGCGCAGCCGGAATGGCGGGCGCGTTCGGCGCGATCCTGGCCGCCTGGTCGAGGCTCGCCATCGCCGCGCGGTAATCCCCGGTGTCGCGCTGATAGGTGCTGAGGGTGGCGTAGGTGCGCGCTCGCTCGGCCTTGAGAAGGGTCTGGTTCCGGAGCGTTGCCTCGCAAGCCGCGATGCCCGCGGCGGGGTCCTCGGCGTTGCGGCACTGCCCAAAGCTTTCCGGCAGCGATTGGGCGACGGCCATGGCAGGCAAAAGGACAAGGAGACCCGAGGCCAACGATCTTGCAGACATGGACAATCCCCTTCAGCTCGATGGGCGCGTCAATCGGCCCGAGCCCCCCCCCCGCGCCCTGTAGAAACGGGCTCCGGAAGGGGCTTAGCGCGCGGGCGCCGCCGAGCCCAGCGCCAACGGCGATTTGTCGCGCAAGTCGAGCCGAAGCGGGGGCACTCGGGGGCGCTCCGCGGGCACGGTCGCGATCGACGGCGCGCTTGCAACCGGCGCCGGGCGCCGACAGGCTGGGATGGATCAGGACGACCGGATCAGGGCGGCGGTCGACTCCCATCGACAGGGCGAGCCCGTGGTGTTGCGCAAGGAGCTCGGCCGCGACGTCGGCGGCTGCTCTTCACCTCGAGCATGCCGGGGCGTCATCAGCCGGGCCGGCTTGACCGTCGCCCGGCGTCGCCGCCACATACGGGCGCCGCGCCGCACAATCCCCGGGGACCCCGCCTTGCTCGACCACTTCCTGCCGCCCGAGATCGGCTGGCCCGTCGCGCTCGCGCTGATTGCGGCCAGCTTCGGCACCTCGACGCTGACCGCCGCCTTCGGACTCGGCGGTGGCGTCACGCTGCTGGCCATCTTGGCGACGGTGCTGCCGCCGGCGGCGCTGATCCCGGTGCACGGCCTTGTGCAGCTCGGCTCCAATGCCGGGCGGGCGCTGGTCCTGCGCGCCGAGGTCGTCAGCGGTATCCTGCTGCCGTTCCTGGTTGGCAGCGTCGTCGGGATCACGGCGGGCGGGCTGCTGGCCGTCGAGCTGCCGCCGGCCGGCGTCCGGATCGCGGTGGGCGCGTTCATCCTTTGGTCCGTCCTCGCGGTGCCGCCGGCCTTTCTGCGCCGCTCGGCATGGCTGGCCGGGGGCGCCTCCAGCTTTCTGACCATGTTCTTCGGCGCAACCGGCCCCTTCGTTGCCGCCTACGTCAAGACGCAGCAGCTGGGACGCGTGGCCTATGTCGCCACGAACGCCGCCTGCATGACGATGCAGCATCTGCTCAAGGTGATCGTCTTCGGCTTGCTCGGCTTTGCCTTCGGCGAGTATCTGGGGCTGATCGCCGGCATGGTGGCGTTCGGCTTTCTCGGCACGCTGGCCGGCCGGCAGGTGCTGATGCGCATCGACGAGAAGCGCTTCGCGTTCGTGCTGAACGCGATCCTGGTGGTCCTGGCGGCGCGGCTGATCTGGGAGGGCGCGGTGGATTTGGCGCAGGGGATGTCGGAGGACTTGGGATGAGCGAGCTTCAGGGACAGGCGGCGGTCGTCACCGGCGCGAGCCGGGGCATCGGGGCCGCGACCGCGCGGGCCCTGGCCGAGGCCGGGGCGGCCGTCGTGCTGGCGGCGCGCGCGATGGACGAGATCGAGGCGGTCGCGCGCGAGATCGACGGCGCCGGCGGTCGCGCGGCGACGGTGCGCTGCGATGTCAGCCGGTGGGAGGATGTCGAGCGCGCCGTCGCCATCTGCCTCGAGCGCTTTGCCCGGATCGACATCCTGGTCAACAATGCCGGCGTCATCGACCCGATCGGGCATCTGGCCGAGTCGGACCCCGAGACCTGGGGCCATGCGACCGACATCAACTTCAAGGGCGTCTATCATGGCTTGCGCGCCGTGCTGCCGCACATGAAGGCGCAAGGCTCCGGCACGGTCGTCAACATCTCGTCGGGCGCGGCGCACAGCCCGCTCGAGGGCTGGTCGCATTACTGCGCGGCCAAGGCGGCGGCGCATATGCTGACGCGCGCCGCCGACCTGGAATGCCGGCCGAACGGCGTCACGGTGGTCGGCCTCAGCCCCGGTACGGTCGCGACCCACATGCAGGAGGCGATCAAGGGCAGCGGCATGAACCCGGTCAGCCAGCTCGACTGGTCGGCGCACATCCCGCCCGAATGGCCGGCCCGCGCAGTGGTCTGGCTATGCGGCCCCGAGGGCCGCGCCTTCGCCGGCCAGGAGGTGAAGCTGCGCGAGGAGGAGTTCAGGCGCCGCGTGGGGCTGACCGCCTGACCGGGTCGCCTCGTTAGCCCGGCATGCCCCCGCCGGATGGGTGCTGGCGATAGCGTCTACGGTCATCGGGCCCGCTGCGCCGGCGGCTTCCGGCGATGGCCAGCCCGGCGCCGACAAGGCCGGCCGCCAGGCCCAGCGCCATGAGTCCGCCGCTGCGGCCGCGCGGCAGGTCCCAGCGCCAGTCGCCATGCACGCCTGCGGTGCCCGGCATAGGCTTGAAGACGGCGCCCTCTGTGTCGGCGCTCGGCTTGGCGACGCCGAGCCAGGCCTCGATCATCCGGGCCATGCCCCATTCGTAGAGGCCGGGCGCCAGCTGGTAGCCGGCCACGGCGAGCTTGGTCACGGTCCCGACCAGCACCGTCTTGCGCGGGTAGCGGACGAGGCGGACGATGGCCTCGGCCGTCCGCTCGGGCGCGAAGACGGGCGGGGCGGGCTTGATCTCCCGGCCGGTATAGTTCGCCGCATGCTGCACGCCGGGTGTGTCCATGAAGAACGGGTAGACCGCGCAGACGTGGATGTCGGGCCAGGCCCGCACCTCCTGGCGCAGCGCGTTCGAGAAGGCGCGCAGGCCGAACTTGCTGGCCCCATAGGCGGCGGCATAGGCGGTCGGGATATAGCCGCCGACCGAGATGTTGTTGACCAGCACGCCATGCCTCTGCCGGATGAAGTGCGGCAGCACGGCATGGGCGCCGTACATATAGCCGAGGAGGTTCGTCTCGATCGTGCGGCGGTGTGCCTCGATCGGCACCTCGTCGAAGCGCCCGATCGCGCCGACGCCCGCATTGTTCACCCAGACATCGATCCCGCCGAAGCGATCCGCCGCCGCCTCGGCCAGCCGGCGCATCGCGCCGTCGTCGGTCACGTCCGTCGGGATGGGCGCCGCCTCGCCGCCGAGGTCCCGGCATTCGCGCGCCACCTCCTCCAGCGCTTCGGCATTGCGGGCGGCGAGGGCCGCCCGGGCGCCGCGCCGTGCGAAGGCATGGGCGATGCACCGCCCGACGCCGCTCGACGCGCCGGTGATCACGACCGAGAGATTGTGCATGTCACGCATGGGGGCACCTCCACGACACCAAAACCCGCCGGCCGATCCGCCGGCGTCTCCTCAACGCGCACGAGTGCGCTTCGGTCCATCCGATTGCGGCCGGTGCGGCGCCGGTCTCCCGCGGGGTCCATCGCTTGCGCCGAGGGAGCGCGCTCGGCCCGGCTGGCGCGGTTTTTGCAACATCCGGTTGCGGAGGGACCGAGGGCTGGTTACTCCCGCCGTGCGTCATCGACCAGATGTGGTCCCGATTGGTCCGAGATACCCGCCGTGAAGTTCTGCATCGTCCAATCGCGCAAGCTGCAGTGTATTTTCTCTCGCTCGTTCGGTCTTTACCGGACGGACGACATCCGTCGCATGATGCAGATCAGCGGCAGCATGGATCTGGTGAAGTCAGGCGCGCCGGTCATCAACGACATGCGCTTCGTCGACTTCAACGTACCCATGTCGGAGGTCATGGCCATCAGGGACGTACCCCATGACGTGGTCGACGCCACGGTCCGCCGCCGGGTCGCCTTCGTGGCCGGTTCGCCCTTCGGCCACAGCATGTTGCGCGTGCTCGCCACCATGCGCGAGCACGACGTTCAGACCACGGAGGTCTTCCGCGATTTCGGGGAAGCGCTGCGCTGGATCGAGCGCCCGGCGCTGGGCGACGCCCTGCCGCAGAACATCGAAGGCATGTTGGACGAGCTCCAGTGCACCGGCGAGCGGAATTCGGACAGCTTCCGTGTCATTATGAAGCACGCCTGACCCGGGCTGGAGCCGCCTGACCTAGCCTGACACCGACGGCTCTGCCCTCCACCGGGGGCCGCGGGAGGCTCAGGCCGTGCGAAACCCCTCATAGCCGTTCGCGGCGACCTGGTTGCAGCGTTCGACATAGCGCGGGAAGCCGCCGATATAGGGCATGAAGATCACCGGCTTGCCCTGAATGTTCTGGCCCGTGTACCAGGACGCGACCGACGAGCGCAGATGCGTGTCGGCGACCTCCTGGTTGTGCGCGACCCAGGCGTCCTCGGCCTCCTTCTCGGCCTCGATCACCCGGGCGTTGCCCTCGCGCAGCGCCATGATGCAGTCGGTGATCCATTCGCAGTGCTGCTCGATGGTCGGGATCATGTTGGTGAAGACCGAGGGGCTTTGCGGCCCCGTTACCGTGAAGAGGTTGGGAAAGCCCGAGATCGCCAGCCCCAGATAGCTGCGCGGCCCGTCCTTCCAGTGGTCGCGCAACAGCTTGCCGCCGCGGCCGCGAATGTCCACGCGCAGGATCGCGCCCGTCATCGCGTCGAACCCCGTCGCATAGACGATGGCATCGACCGCATAGGCCCGGCCGCCCGTCACCACCCCGGCCTCCGAGATCGCGATCGGGTCCTTCGAGATATCGACCAGGTGGACGTGCGGCAGGTTGTAGGTCTCGAAGTAGCCGATATCGACGCAGAGCCGCTTGGCGCCGATCGTGTTCTGCGGGCAGAGAAGCTCGGCCGTCGCCGGGTCCTTGACCGTCTGGCGGATCTTCTTGCGCACGAACTCGGCGGCGGCCTCGTTCGACCGGCGGTCCAGCATCATGTCGGCGAAGGCGCCCATGAACAGCAGCCCGCCCTCCTGCCAACGCCGCTCGAGCTCGGCCTCGACCTGCTCCGGCGTCTGCTCGGCGGCCTTGCCCTGCGGCGGGCGCCCGGCGATGTTGTTGATCGACCTCGCCTGCGCGGCGCGGAGCTCCGGGTACCGCGCCTTGATCTCCTCCAGGTAGATCTCGTCGAGCTCGCGATTATGCGCGGGCACCGCATAGTTGGGCGTGCGCTGGAAGACCCAAAGCTCAGAGGCCTGTCGCGCGATGGTCGGGATCGACTGGATCGCTGACGAGCCGGTGCCGATCACGGCGACGCGCTGGCCGCTGAAGTCGACGCCCTCGTGCGGCCAGCGGCCCGTGTGGTAGCTCGCGCCCCCGAACAGCTCCATGCCGGGGAAGGCGACCTCGTTCGGCACCGAGAGACAGCCGGTCGCCATGATGTAGAAAGGCGCGGTGATGCTCTCGCCCGTCTCGATGGCCAGCGTCCAGCTGCGCGCCCCGTCGTCCCAGTCCGCCCGGACGACGCGCCGGCCGAAGCAGACATCGGGCCATATGTTCAGCCGATCGGCGATCGCCTCGGCATAGGCCAGTATCTCGGGCTGCGGCGCATAGCGCTCGGACCAGTTCCACTGCTGCTCCAGCTCGGGCAGGTATTTATGGCTGTATTGGACCGACTCCACATCGCAGCGCGCGCCCGGATAGCGGTTCCAGTACCAGGTGCCGCCGACGCCGCTACCCTGTTCGAGCACGACGGCGTCGATGCCGGCCTGGCGCATCAGGTGCAGCAGATACATGCCGGCAAAGCCCGCGCCGACGATCACGACATCGGCGTGGTCCGGCACGGCCGCCCTGCCCTCGCGGATCGCATTCCCCTGCCCGTCGGCCATCGCGTCCTCCTGATCCTCGGCCGACCATCTGCCACGACTCGGGCCCTGGGTGAAGGCCCCGGACGGGTTCAACACGGGTTCAACTCGGGCTATCGCCAGCTATCGCCAGCCTGATCGGCCGGAACTTTGGCAAGCCCCGCAGATTTCCTTTATCGAACAGCATGGCGAGGCGACATGAGCAATCCGATCAAAACGGTCGTCAGGGACTATGGCTGGATTCACCTCTCGCTCGGGCTTTTCGGCAACGTCATGTTCTTCGTCGGCAGCATTCTCTTCCTGCCGACGTTCGAGCCGGTGCAGACGATCGGTGTCTGGCTGTTTATATTCGGCTCGGGGCTGATGATGATCGGGGCCATCGGGCAGCTGTTGGTCAAGCTCTATGAAAAACCGCGGAAGGAGCGCGGGCACCGCCCTTGACGCCCTCCGCGCACAGCAGCCGGCCGGGCCGCGCTTCGTCCCGCTGGCCGATGGATCGGGATCAAAGCGGCGGTCGGCGCCCGGGGGCAGAGCTCGCCGGCGAGCGCCGGGGCCGCGCGCCGGGGCATTCGCTCCTGGCGCGGCGACGGGGGGTTCAGGAAACTCTCGACAAGACCTGCCGGCGGCGGGAGTATCCGGCGCGAGCCCCTGTGGGGCAACAACGGGGGGCACAGACTTCCCGGCGCAAAGATGGAGGAAGGTGAATGTCCGATCTGGTCCCGGTTCCGTCCGAAACGGCCGCGCGTGCGTTGATCGATGCAGACCGGTATCGCGCCATGTACGAGGCGTCGATCGCCGACCCGGACAAGTTCTGGGGCGAGCACGGCCAGCGGCTGCACTGGACGCGGCCGTACACCAAGGTCAAGAACACCTCGTTCGACTACCACAACGTCTCGATCAAATGGTTCGAGGACGGTGAGCTGAACGTCAGCTACAACTGCATCGACCGGCACCTGGAAAAGCGCGGCGACCAGACCGCCATCCTCTGGGAAGGCGACGACCCCGACCACGCCAAGCACATCACCTATCGCGAGCTCCACGCGCAGGTCTGCAAGCTCGCCAACGTGCTGAAGGATCTCGGCGTCAACAAGGGCGACCGCGTCGTCATCTACATGCCGATGATCCCCGAGACCGCCTATGCCATGCTGGCCTGCGCCCGGATCGGCGCCGTCCATTCGGTGGTCTTCGGCGGTTTCAGCCCGGATTCGCTCGCCAGCCGCGTCAAGGATTGCGGCGCCAGTCTGATCGTCACCGCCGACGAGGGGCCGCGCGGCGGCCGGAAGGTGCCGCTGAAGGCCAATGTCGACAAGGCGCTGGAGGCGACGGGCGATGTCCCCGTCCTGGTGGTCGAGCGCACCGGCGGCAACGTGCCCATGAAGGACGGGCGCGACCACTCCTACACGGCTCTGATGGAGAAGGCCTCGGCCGAGTGCGCGCCCGTGCCGGTGAATGCCGAGGACCCGCTCTTCATCCTCTACACCTCCGGCTCGACGGGCAGCCCCAAGGGCGTGCTGCACAGCTCCGGCGGCTACCTCGTCTATGTCGCCATGACGCACGAGCTGGTCTTCGACTACCATGACGGCGACATCTACTGGTGCACCGCCGATGTCGGCTGGGTCACGGGGCACAGCTACATCGTCTACGGGCCGCTGGCGAACGGCGCGACCACGCTGATGTTCGAGGGCGTGCCGACCTATCCCGACGCCTCGCGCTTCTGGCAGGTCTGCGACAAGCACAAGGTCAACCAGTTCTACACGGCGCCGACCGCCATCCGCGCGCTGATGGGCCAGGGCGAGAAATTCGTCGAGGGAAGCGACCTCTCCTCGCTGCGCCTGCTCGGCACGGTCGGCGAGCCGATCAACCCCGAGGCCTGGACCTGGTACCACCGCACCATCGGCAAGGGGAAGCTGCCGATCGTCGACACCTGGTGGCAGACCGAGACGGGCGGGCACATGATCACCTCGCTGCCGGGCGCCGTCCCGATGAAGCCGGGCTCGGCGACGCTGCCCTTCTTCGGCGTGCAGCCCGTTGTGCTGGAGGCCGAATCGGGCCGCGAGATCAGCACGACCGAGGCCACCGGCGTGCTCTGCATCTCGGACAGCTGGCCGGGCCAGATGCGCACCGTCTATGGCGACCACCAGCGCTTTACCGACACCTACTTCTCGCAATACAAGGGCTATTACTTCACCGGCGATGGCTGTCGGCGCGATGCCGACGGCTATTACTGGATTACCGGCCGCGTCGACGACGTGATCAACGTCTCGGGCCACCGGCTCGGCACGGCCGAGGTCGAGTCGGCGCTCGTCGCCCACCCCAAGGTCTCGGAGGCCGCGGTCGTCGGCTATCCGCACGACATGAAAGGCCAGGGCATCTACTGCTACGTCACTCTTATGTCGGGCGAGGAGCCGACCGAAGAGCTTAGGAAAGAGCTGCGCGACTGGGTGCGCCAAGAGATCGGCCCGATCGCCAGCCCCGACCTGATCCAGTTCGCGCCCGGCCTGCCCAAGACCCGGTCCGGCAAGATCATGCGGCGCATCCTGCGCAAGATAGCCGAGAACGATTACGGCGCGCTCGGCGACACCTCGACCCTGGCCGAGCCGGCGGTCGTCGACGATCTAGTGCAGAACCGCATGAACAAGTGAGCCCGGGCATGGCCCGCTCGGCAGGTCTCGCGACTCCTCCACATCCGTCCCCAAGTGGGGAGGGAGGCGCCTGGAGTATCCCTGCGCGCTGTGCCGGACGCGGCTTTCGCCAAATCCGGTGAGACGGCATAAGGCACAGCCCGCAGCCTGGAGGTCCGATGCCGTTTCGCCTGTCCATCGCCGCGCTCGCCGTCGCGGCGGCGTTGAGTGCCCTGCCTGCCGGCGCGGCCGAGCCCGCCAAGACGCTGTTCGCCGCCAAGCCGACGCCGGCCGACATGGCCTCGGCGCCGATCGGCAGCTATGCCAAGGGTTGCATCGCCGGCGCGATTGCCCTGCCCGAGACCGGGTCCGGCTGGCAGGCCATGCGGCTCAGCCGAAACCGCAACTGGGGGCATCCGAACGTCATCGCCCTGATCGAGCGGCTGAGCGCGCGCGCGCAAACCATCGGCTGGCCGCGGCTCTATATCGGCGACATAAGCCAGCCGCGTGGCGGGCCGATGCCCTCGGGCCATCGCTCGCACCAGATCGGCCTCGACGTCGACATCTGGCTGCGCAAGCCCGAGGCGCGGACGCTCGACGCGGCCGAGCGCGAGGCGATCGGCAGCTCAATGGTGGTGGCCGCCGACCGCCGCTCGGTCAACGGCGCCTGGACGGCCTCGCACCAGGCGCTGCTGAAGGCGGCGGCGGAGGACACCGCGGTCGAGCGCATCTTCGTCAACGCCGCGATCAAGCGCGAGCTGTGCAATTCCGAGCCGCCGGGCGCGGGGCGCGGCTGGCTGGGCAAGATCCGCCCCTGGTACGGGCATGATTCGCACTTCCACGTCCGGCTGAAATGCCCGGCCGGCGCCGCCGGCTGCGTGCCGCAGGATCCGGTGCCGCCCGGTGACGGCTGCGACGCCTCGCTCGCATGGTGGTTCACGGACGAGGCGCTGAACCCACCGCCCGGACCCGCCGCCCGCGACCTGACCCTGGCCGACCTGCCGCCGGCCTGCGCCGCCGTCCTGGCTCGATGAGGCTACTTGCCGCCGCCGCGGCGCTCGCCGCGGCGGGCGGCGCGCTCGCCTTCGGCGGCGCGTCCCGCGAGGCCCCGTCAGACCCCGCCGAGCTGCGCGTCTCCGCCGCCCCGGTCGAGATCGCGCCGGCCGAGCTGCACGGGCTCCGTTTGCGCGGCGCTTTCGAGCTGACCTCGCCCCATCCGCAGTTCGGCGGCATTTCGGGGCTGTTGATCGATGGGCGCGAGCTGATCGCCGTCACCGATCATGGCTGGCTGATCCGCAGCCCGCTGGCCGACGACGTGTCGGGCCTGCGGCCGATGGGGGGCGACATCCATGCCCTTTCCGACGCGCAGGGACGGCCGCTGGAGGAAGCCGGCCGCGACGCCGAAGGGCTCGCGCGCACCAAGGACGGGCTCGCCGTCTCGTTCGAGCGCGACCACCGCGTCGAGATCCTCGATCGTGACGGGCATGGCCGGACGATCCGCGACCGGCGCTTCGAGCAGCTGGGCTACAATGCGGGGCTCGAAGCGCTCGCCACCCTGCCCGACGGCCGGCTTCTCGCCATCGCCGAGGCTCGGGCGGGCGGGGCGCGGGGCGGCTTTCCGGTCTTCCTCATCGACCCCGCGGGCGGCACGGTGCGGTCCGGCCGGCTCGCCTTGCCGGGCGAGATGCCCGTGACCGATGCCGAGGTCGGCCCGGACGGGCGGCTCTATCTGCTGCGCCGCGCATTCTCGCTGCTCGGCGGCTTTTCGATCGGCGTCGAGCGCTACCGGCTCGCCGCCGACGGCCTGCCCTTGCCCGAGACCCGCGAGGTGCTGGCCAGCTTCGGCGGCGGCAGCGGCATCGACAACATGGAGGCCATCGCCCTCTGGCGCGACGATGCCGGCCAGACCCGCCTCGCCATCGCCTCGGACGACAACTTCCTGTTCCTCCAGCACACGCTGCTGGTCGATTTCGAGGTGGACCCGTAGGGTGCGTGCTCGCACCCACCGACGCCCTCCCCATTCACGCCTGCAGAAACCCTGCCAGCTGCCGCGGCTCGGCGCAACCGAGCTGCACCAGCGTGCCGCGCAGCTCCTCGTTCAGCACGTGAAACGCGTGCGCCGGGCCGGCCGCCCCCATCGCCGCTACCGCGAAGGTCATCGCCCGGCCCAGCAGCACGAAATCGGCCCCCTTGGCCATCAGGCGCGCGATGTCGAGGCCCGACCGCGCCCCGCCATCCGCCAGCACCGCCATGTTGCCGCCGGCGGCCTGGGCGATCGCCGGCAGCACCTCGGGCGCGGTCGGCGCGGCATCGAGCTGCCGCCCGCCATGGTTCGAGACGACGATCCCGTCCGCCCCGCACTCGGCGGCGACCCGCGCGTCGCGCACGTCGAGCACGCCCTTGACGACCAGCTTGCCCTTCCAGAGATCGCGATAGCGGCGCAGCCGGTCGGGCGACACATGCGCGGCCATGATGCTGCCCAGGAACTCGAGCGCGGTCGTCGCGTCCGCGCCCGCAGGCACATAGCGGATGACGTTGCGGAACTCCGGCACGCCGGTGCGCAGCGTCGAGAGCGCCCAACCGGGCCGCAGCGCGCATTGCAGATAGGTCCGCCAGTCGCGCCGCGGCGGCACCGAGAGGCCGTTGGCCAGGTCGCGCTCGCGCCGCGTCGGGCCGGGAATGTCGACGGTGACGACCAGCACCTCGCCGCCGACCGCGGCGAAGCGGGCGAGCAGGTCCTGCTCGATCGCCTCGTCCTTGAGCGGATAGAGCTGGAACCACATGCGCGGCCCGGCGATGGCGCCGATCTCCTCGATCGAGGCAGTCGCATATGTGGACAGACAGGTCGGCAGGTTGCGGGCGGCAGCGGCGCGCGCGACGTGCTTCGGCGCGTCCGGCCACATCAGCCCGGTCAGCCCGACGGGCGCCGTGCCGAAGGGAGCGGCGACCTTCTGGCCCAGGATCGTGGTGGCAAGCTCGGGCGCCGGCACCTCGGCCAGGTAGCGCGGCACCAGCCGCACCCGGTCGAGCTCGGAGCGGTTGCGAGCCAGCCCGTCCTCGCGGCCGATGCCGCCCGCCATGTAGTCATGCACAAAGGCCGGGATCCGCGCCCGCGCCGTCCGCTCCAGCGCCGCAATCGAGGGGAACCTCTGGTCGTCCGTGCGCGGCCGGAAGAAGTCGCGCATAAGGGCAGCGCCCCTGGCCGGGGACGTGCCGGGGCGGTCCGTGGCGGCCGCCGCCCGATCCGCGGCCGGCTTTGCCAAGTCGGCCGGCGCCGGCGCCGGCACGGTAGTTGGGCCGGCAGTCGGGCCGGTGGTGGGGCCGGAGCCTGGACCGTTGGCGCGGCCCGGAGTCGCGGTCTCGGTCATCCGAGCAGCGCGCGCACGGCCTGGGTCTGCGCCCGGGCGCCCGCCATCATGAAGCTGAACTCGGACCCTGCCAGGATCAGCCGCATGCCCATCTCGACATAGCGCTTCATCATGGCTGGGTTGTAGACGCCGCCCATGCCCGGGTACTTGCCGTGCTTCCTGCAGGCGGCCAGCACCTTTTCGTAGACCTCGACGACCCTGGGGTGCTCGACCTGCCCGGGGATGCCGAGCTCGGCCGTCAGGTCCGAGGTGCCGATCAACAGCGCGTCCACGCCCTCGACAGCGGCGATCTCGTCGGCCGCCTCGGCGCCCTCGGCGCTCTCGATCATCAGCACCAGGAAGGTCGCGCGGTTCAGCGCCTCGAGCAACTCGCCCACCGGATGCGCCTCGAAGTCGACCTGCGGCAGCGCGCCATAGAGCGAGCGCTTGCCGAGCGGCGGGTACCGGACGTTGCGCACCATGCGCCGCGCCGTCTCGGCATCGTCGACATGCGGCACCACGATGCCCTGCGCGCCGCCGTCGAGCACGCGCGTCGCGTGGTGGTGCTCGAAGCCCGGCACGCGCACGATCGGCGTGATCCCGGCATCCTGCGCCGCGACCGAGATGTCGCTGGCGGTCGCGATGTCGATCGCCGTGTGCTCCATGTCGATGAACAGCCAGTCGAACCCGGCCGTCTTCATCGCCTTGCCGATCTCGACCGAGCGCGCCCCGCGCAGCCCGGCGCCGAGCGCCAGGCCGCCCGCGTCCAGCTTTTCCCTTAGCACATTGCGAATCTCGACCACGCCGACGCCCTCCGTTTCTTCTGCTGCCGGATTGATCGACGCCAGGCCCGGCCGCGTCAAGGCGCGGGCCTCCCTTCGCTCTCCCTTCGCCCGCTTCCAGTTCCCGCTTGCGCTCGTCGCCCAAGCGACCGAAGAATAAGCCAGATGCCGCCCGGCGGGGGAGCGGCGCCGCGGAGCCTTCGATGGCCGCCAGATACGATATCGCGTCCCTGCTGGCGAAGCGGCTCGCTCTGGGTCTCGTGACGCTGATCGTCGTCTCGCTCGTTATCTTCGTCGCCGTCGAGATGCTGCCCGGCAACTTCGCGCAGGAGATCCTCGGCCAGGGTGCCACTCCCGAGGCGGTGGCCGCCATCGAGCGCGAGCTCGGCCTCGACCAGCCCGGCTACATCCGCTACCTCGACTGGCTCTGGGGCGCGCTGCAGGGTGATTTCGGCGTCTCCTTCGGCAACAAGCGGCCGATTGCCGAGCAGCTCGAGACGCGCTTCGCCAACACGCTGTTCCTGGCGCTGCTCGCGGCCGCGATCTCGATACCGCTGTCGCTGACCATCGGCGTGCTGGCCGCGCTCTGGCGGAACTCGCTCTTCGACCGGGTCGCCAATGTCGCGACGCTGACCTCGATATCGAGCCCCGAATTCTTCGTCGCTTATGTGCTCGTCCTGTTCCTGGCCGTCATGTATCCGGTCTTCCCGTCGCTTGCCAGCGTCTCGCCCGCCATGCCTTTCGTGGACAGGGTCTGGGCGGCGATGCTGCCGGCGCTGACGCTGACGCTGGTCGTCACCGCGCACATGATGCGCATGACCCGGGCGGCGATCATCAACCTGCTGGCCTCGCCCTATATCGAGATGGCGCGGCTCAAGGGGCTGAAGCCCTGGCGCATCATCACCGTGCACGCGCTGCCGAACGCGCTGGCGCCGATCATCAACGTCGTCGCGCTGAACCTCGCCTACCTGATCACCGGCGTCGTCGTCGTCGAGGCGGTGTTCGTCTATCCGGGCATCGGCCAGCTCTTCGTCGCCTCGGTCAAGGTGCGCGACATCCCCGTGGTGCAGGCCTGCTGCCTGATCTTCGCCGGCGCCTACATCCTGCTGAACCTCGCCGCCGACGTGATGGCGATCCTCTCCAATCCGCGGCTGAGGCATCCGCGTTGACCGGTGCGCTCACTTGGCTGTTCTGGGCGGCGCTGGTCATCGCCGGCGCGATCGCCGCGGCCTGGATCTTTCGCGAGCTTCTGCGCCGGACGATGCCCGAGTTCATCGCCAAGCCGATGCGCCAGGCGCCGTTGACGGCGTCTTTCGGCATCCTGGTCATCCTGGTCTACGCGATCTTCTCGATCTTCGCCGGCGTGCTCGCGCCCTATGGCCAGGCCGAGATCTTCGACGCCGTCAACCTGCCGCCCGGCTCGGACTCCGCGCACCCGCTCGGCACCGATCAGATCGGCCGCGACATCATGACGAGGCTGATCTACGGCGCGCAGAACACGGTCGGCATCGCGCTGATCACGACGATCCTGGCCTTCGTGCTCGGGGCGACGCTCGGCTTCCTCGCCGCGACCGTCGGCGGCTGGCTGGACCAGCTGCTCAGCCGCATCGTCGACGTCATGATGTCGATCCCGCAGCTGATCTTCGCGCTCCTGATCATCACGGTCGTCGGCCAGTCGACGCTGAACATGATCCTGGTGATCTCCGTGCTCGAACTCGACGCGCGTCTTCCGCCTCGCCCGCGCCGTCGGCGTCAACATCGTCGTCATGGACTATATCGAGGCCGCCAAGCTGCGCGGCGAAGGCCTGCCCTATCTCATCTTCCGCGAGGTGCTG
Source organism: uncultured Alphaproteobacteria bacterium (assembly GCA_963822985.1). GTDB lineage: Bacteria > Pseudomonadota > Alphaproteobacteria > Rhodobacterales > Rhodobacteraceae > Thermohalobaculum. The sequence continues at coordinate 354,778 of CAWGJU010000017.1, forward strand.
CCGAACGCCACGGCGCCGCTGTTGGCGGAATTCGGGCTGCGCTTCTGCTTCGTCTTCCTGCTGATCGCGGCGCTGTCCTTTCTCGGCCTCGGCATCCAGCCGCCGCTCGCCGATTGGGGCTCGATGGTCTCCGAACTCGCCCGCTTCATCGCTTATGCGCAATGGGACCCGCTGACGGCCTCGCTGCCGCTGATGGCGGCGGGCGCCATCGCGCTCCTGACCGTCGGGGTCAACTTCGTCGTCGACTGGATGCTGCACCGCTCGTCGGGGCTGAAGGAGTGAGCGCATGAACCCCAAGGACCTCGGCAACCGCGAGCTGCTGGTCCGCATCCGCGACCTGCACATCGAGGGCCGCGCCGACGAGACCTGGACCCCGATCGTCAAGGGCGTCGACCTCGACCTGCGGCGCGGCGAAGTGCTGGGCCTGATCGGCGAGTCGGGCGCCGGCAAGTCCACCATCGGCCTCGCCGCGATGGGCTTCACGCGCGACGGCACGCGGATCGCGCGCGGCACGGTCGAGTTCGACGGCATGGACCTCGTCCGCGCCTCGGCGGCGACCAAGCGCGACCTGCTCGGCCGGCGCATCGCCTATGTCGCCCAATCGGCGGCGGCCAGTTTCAACCCGGCCCACAAGCTGATCGACCAGTACACCGAGGCGCCCGTCCAGCACGGGGTCAAGGGCCGGCGCGAGGCCGAGAAAGACGCGATCGAGCTCTACCGCCGCCTGCGCCTGCCGAACCCCGACGAGATCGGCTTTCGCTATCCGCACCAGGTCTCGGGCGGCCAGCTGCAGCGCGCCATGACCGCCATGGCGATGAGCTGCCGGCCGGACCTCATCATCTTCGACGAGCCGACCACCGCGCTTGACGTCACCACCCAGATCGAGGTGCTGGCGGCGATCCGCGACATCGTCGAGCAGTTCGACACGGCCGCTATCTACATCACCCACGACCTCGCCGTCGTCGCGCAGATGGCCGATCGCATAAAGGTGCTGCTCAAGGGCGACGAGGTCGAGGAGGCCGACACCCGCACCATGCTGACCGCGCCCAGGCAGGACTACACCCGGTCGCTCTGGGCGGTCCGCTCCTTTCAGCGCCCGCAAAAGCCGCCCGCCCCGCGCGGCGAGACGCCGGTGATCCGCGTCGAGCGCGTCAGCGCCGCCTATGGCAAGATCCCCGTGCTGCACGAGGTCAGCTTCGACGTCCACAAGGGCCGCACCGTCGCCGTGGTCGGCGAATCCGGCTCCGGCAAGTCGACCGCCGCTCGCGTCATCACCGGGCTTCTGCCGCCGTCGCGCGGCCGCATCCTGGCGAATGGCGAGCCGCTCCGCGCCGATTACCGCAGGCGGTCGAAGAACGAACTCCGCCAGGCGCAGATGATCTACCAGATGGCCGACACCGCGCTGAACCCCAAGATCCGCATCAGCGACATCATCGGCCGCCCGGTCCAGTTCTACACTGGCTTGCATGGCCGCGAGCGCCGCCGCCGCGTCGAGCAGATCCTGGAAGACATCGAGCTCGATCCGGCGCAGTTCTACCACCGCTATCCGTCCGAGCTCTCGGGCGGCCAGAAGCAGCGCATCGGCATTGCCCGCGCGCTCGCCGCCGAGCCGGACTTCATCATCTGCGACGAGGTCACCTCGGCGCTGGACCAGCTCGTCGCCGAGGGCATCCTCAAGCTACTGGCCCGGCTGCAGGACGAGCGCGGGCTGGCCTACATGTTTATCACGCACGACCTCGCCACCGTGCGCGCCATCGCTGACGAAGTGGTGGTGATGAAGGACGGCCGCGTGGTCGAAGCCGGTCCCAAGGACCAGATGTTCGAGCCCCCGCACCACCCCTACACCGATCTCCTCCTCAGCTCGGTCCCCGAAATGGACCCCGACTGGCTGACCCGCCTCCTCGAGGCCCGCGGCGTCGAGAACGTCGGCGAAGCCGCGACCCGCCAGGCCTGAGCGGCCTCGCCGGCCTCACCTCGGAATCAGGCGACCCCCCCCTTGTGGGGAGGGAAGGGGGGTACGCACCGGCCGACAAGGTGGCGCAACCGCTTGGCCGCCGCCGCCGCCCTACCGCGCCCTCGGCACGCTTGGCACGCGCCCCCCTTCGCGCTTGACGCCCGCCGCGCGCCCGCGCATCACGGCGCGCTTGCAAACGGGGCGCCATGGCCATCCTGCTCGGCATCGACACCGGCGGCACCTACACGGACGCCGTGCTCCACGACGAGGAGGCGCCGCCGCCCGGCATCATCGCCAAGGCCAAGGCGCTGACCACCCATCACGACCTCGCCACCGGCATCGCCGGGGCGATCGACGCCGTTCTGGCGCGCGGGCCGGACAGGCCGATTGGCCTGGTTTCGCTCTCGACGACGCTGGCGACCAACGCGCTGGTCGAGGGCCGCGGCGGCCGGATCTGCCTGATCCTCATCGGTTTCGAGCAGGCGGCGCTGGCGCGCGCCGGCCTCGCCGAGACGCTCGGGCGCGACCCGGTCGTCTTTGTCGCCGGCGGCCACGACGCCACCGGCACGCGACAGGCCGCGTTCGACCGCGCCGGCCTAGCCGCGGCGGTCGAGGCACATTCGGCCGCCGTCGACGCCTTCGCCGTCGTCGCCTGGTTCGGCACCCGCAACCCCGAGGACGAGATCGCCGCGCGCGAGATCGTCGGGCAGATCAGCGGCCTGCCCGTCACCTGCGGGCACGACCTCTCGGCGGCGCTGAACGCGCCAAGGCGAGCGGTCACCGCGGCGCTGAACGCCCGCCTCACGGCCATGATCTCCGATCTGATCGACGCCACGCAAGGCATTCTGCTGGAGAGAGGACTCTCTGCTCCTCTCATGCTGGTCAGAGGCGACGGATCGCTCGTCGCGGCCGCCTTCGCGCGCGCTCGGCCGATCGAGACGATCCTCAGCGGCCCGGCGGCGAGCCTGGTCGGCGCCGCGCACCTGACCGGCCTGCCCGACGCCGTGGTCTCGGATATCGGCGGCACGACGACCGATATCGGGCTGATCGGCGGCGCCCGGCCCGCCGTCGCGGCCGATGGCGCGCGCGTCGGCGGCCATCAGACCATGGTCCAGGCGGTCGACATGGCGACGCATGGGCTGGGCGGCGACAGCGAGGTCGCGGTGGACGAGCGGAGCCTGGATCCGCGCCTGGTGCTGGGTCCCCGCCGCCTCGTGCCCGTCAGCCTGCTGGCGGCCGAGCATCCCGGCATCGTCCATGCGGCCTTCGAGCGCCAGCTCCAGTCCGCGACGCCCGGCATGCATGACGCGCGCTTTCTCCTGCCCGGCCCGGGCGGGCGGACGGCGGACCTCCGCCCCGCCGAGCGCGCGCTTCTCGACTTGCTCGGCGCCGCGCCGATCCCGGCCGACGCCGTCCTGCGGAGCCGTGCCCAGGAGACGGCGCTCGCCCGCCTGGTGGCGCGGGGCCTCGCCCGGGTCGCCGGATTCACCCCCTCGGACGCCGCGCACGTGCTCGGCCGGCAATCGGGCTGGGACGGCGCGGCCGCCGTTCAGGCCGCGACGCTGATGGCGCGCAAGCGCGACGCCGGGGGCCGCCCCGTCGCGCGGACGCCGGAGGCCCTTGCCGACCTCGTCCGCCGCACCCTGGTCCGGCGCTCGGCCGAGTTGATCCTGGACGCGGCGCTCCAGCGCGACGGCTTGCCCGCGAGTGCGGTGCAGGCGCCGCTGGCACAGGCGGCGCTGCAGGGCCATCGTGGCGTCGCGCGGGTCGAGATCGGTCTCGCCCTGCCGCTGGTCGGCCTCGGCGCGGCGGCACCGCTCTATTATCCAGAGATCGCCGCCCTGCTCGGCACCCGCGCCGTCGTGCCGCCCGATGCCGACGTGGCCAACGCTGTCGGCGCCGTCGTCGGCCGGGTCAGGATCGCCCGCACCGCCGCGGTCACCGAGCCCGAGCCCGGCATTTTCCGCGCCCATATGCCGGAGGGCACGCGCGACTTCCGCTCGGCCGAGGCAGCGCGCAAGGGCGCGCTGGCCGAACTCGCCGACCTCGCCCGCGCCGAGGCGCGCGCCGCCGGCGCCGACGAGACGGAGCTGACCGAGGATTGGGACGAGACGATCGCGACCGTCGAGGGGCAGCCCGTCTTCGTCGAGGCCGAGGCCCGGGTCACGGCGTCAGGCCGGCCGCGCCTCGGGTGAAGGTGCGCAGGGTGCCGCTTCAGCGTACCCTCGGCATCGTGCGCTGAGGCGCACCATGTTCCCGCCGATCAGCCAAAGAGTTCGCGGCACAGCTCGAGCGCCTCGACGAGGCGGTCGACCTCTGACCTCGTGTTGTAGAGGCCGAACGAGGCGCGGCAGGTCGCGGTCACACCCAGATGCGCCATCAGCGGCTGGGCGCAATGATGCCCCGCGCGCACGGCCACGCCCTTGCGATCGACGATGGTCGAGATGTCGTGCGGGTGGGCGCCGCCCTCCAGGTTGAAGGAGAAGATCGCGCCCTTGTCCGCCGACTTGCCGTAGAGCTGCAGCCAGTTGATCCCCTCGAGCCGCTCGCGCGCATAATCGCGAAGCCCATGCTCGTGCGCGGCGATGTTCTCCATCCCCAGCTCGCCGACATAGTCGATGGCGGCGCCGAGGCCGATGATCGGCACGATGTTGGGCGTTCCGGCCTCGAAACGCATCGGCGGGTCGGCATAGGTGACCTCGTCGCGGCCGACCGTGCGGATCATGTCGCCGCCGCCCTTGAAGGGGCGCATCTGCCGCAAGAGCTCCATCCGCCCCCACAGCACGCCCGATCCCGTCGGGCCATAGAGCTTGTGGCCGGTCACGACATAGAAGTCGCAGCCGAGCTCGGCGACGTTGACCGGCATGTGCACCGCCGCCTGGCAGCCGTCGACCAGCGTCACCACGCCGCGCTCGCGCGCCGCATGGGCAATGGCCGCGACGTCGACGACCGTGCCGAGCACGTTCGACATATGCGTCACCGCGACCAGCTTGGTCCGCGGCCCGATCGCGTCGATCACCGCCTGCGGGTCGAGATCGCCGTTGGCGTCAACCTCGACCCAGCGCAGCACGGCGCCGCAGCGCTCGCGAACGAGGTTCCAGGGCACGATGTTGGCGTGGTGCTCCATGACCGAGAGCACGATCTCGTCTCCCGGCTCGAAGCGCGGCATGGCCCAGGAATACGCGACAAGGTTGATCGCGTCCGTGCCGTTGCTCGCGAAGACGATCTCCTCCTCAGACGGGGCGCCGAGGAAGCGCGCCACCTTGCCCCTCACCGCCTCGTATCTCTCGGTCGCGGCATTGGACAAGAAGTGCAAGCCGCGGTGGACGTTGGCGTATTCGTTCTCGTATATCCGCGCCATCGTATCGATCACGGCGCGCGGCTTCTGCGCGCTCGCGGCATTGTCCAGATAGATCAGATCGGTTCCGTTCACCTGCCGCGACAGGATCGGGAAATCGGCGCGGACGGTCTCGACGTCATACATTTTCGGCTTCTCCGAAACTCAATCAGCCAGCGCGCCGGCGAACGAGGCCAGCACCACGCCGCAGGCGAAAGTCACGCCAACGAGCGTGCCGAGCACGCCCCACGTGTTCCTGAACTGGTGCAACTCGGCAATATAGTTCGCCATCAGCCAGAACGAGATCGCCGCATAGATAAAGGCGAGAAACACACCGCCGGCAGGGACCTGCAGCTGGGCGGCGGTGTCCGCCGCGGCCTCGGGCGGCGCCCGGAAGGCCTGCGCGATCGGCACCGTCAGCGGCGTCATCGGGCTCGTGACGAGGGCGTGCCAGCCGACGACCAGCTGCGATCCGGGCAACGTCCCCTTGCCGCCCGCCGCGCGCCCGATGGCGTAGATCAGCCCGGAAAGCAGGAAGAAGACGGCGAGTTGCATTGCGATGTTGATCAGGTAGACGCTGAGCGAGGCGCCGCCGCGCCCGCCGAACGCGATCGAGAGCATGGCTTCGATCAGGAAGGCGAGCGCAAGGCAGGCCAGCGCCGCCTCGAGGCCGTTCCCGCCGTCAAGCAGCCGGCGGATCGAGTGTCGCGGTGCCGTGTAGCCCTCGACGATCAGGCGAAGCAGCTCGGAAGCGCTCATGACGCGGGCGCCCCCGTTCCCAATGTCTTCGCCATCGACCGACCCCGCAGCAACCGGCACGTCTCCGGGTATATAGAACTGCGCTGCACCACAACCTCGTTCAGAGCGAGGCCAGGCGGGCCGCCAACAGGATCACCAGCACGCTGCCGCCGATCGCTGCGAAGACCGTCCAGGCGCGCCGGAAAGCGAATGCCTCGGCATAGCATTGCGCCATCGCCCAGGCGAAGAACACCGGCCCGATCTGCGCGACGCCGACCGTCACCGCCGGCGGCGCGCCGTGCAGCGCCAGGGCGGCGAGGCCGGACAGCGCGCCGATCGGCGCGGTGACCAGCGCCGCCCAGAAAAAGGCGGCGCGCCCGTCGCGCCAGCCGCCCCGCCCGCCCGCCGCCTTGGCCAGCGCCGTGCCGAGGGCGGCGAGCCCGTAGTAGACGAGCGGCACGAAGAACAGCATGGACGCCGTCTGCGCGGCGATCTGTGGCGCGAGGTCGAGCTCGGTGCCGGCCGCCGCCACGGCCAGCGCACCGACGCGCCCGGCCAGCAGAATAGCGGCCGCGAGAAAGGCGTAGGCGAGCAGCCGTCCCTCGGTCGGCCGGCTGTCGAGCACACCTCGCATCGAGCCGCGCGGGTCATGAAAGAACCGCGCGAAGCCGAGGATCAGGCCAGGGTTGCGGCCATGGTTACGGAGCGTTTCGTCGGCCATGTCACCGCCGCGCCGCCATCCAGCGGGCCACTTCCTCGCGCATGAGATCGGCCAGGCCCTCGTCGGCGATCTCCGTGATGGCCTCGTCCGCGAAGGCGGCGATCAGCATCGCTTCAGCCTCGCCCCGCGAGACGCCGCGCGAGCGCAGGTAGAACATCAGGTTCCGGTCGAGCGCGCCCGTCGTCGAGCCATGCGAGCAGGCGACGTCGTCGGCATAGATCTCGAGCTCGGGCTTGGCCGAGAACTCGGCGCCGTCGGTCAGCAGCACCGCCTGGCTGATCTGGTAGCCGTCCGTCTTCTGCGCGCTTTCGCGGACGAAGATCTTGCCCTGGAAGATGCCGCGCGCTTTGTCGGCCAGCACGTTCTTGAACACCTGCCGGCTCTCGCAGCCCTGGCCGGCATGCGTCACGAAGACGGTGTTGTCGACATGGGCGCTGTCGCCCGCCAGCACCGCGCCGGCGATGTGGCCCGAGCCGCCGTCGCCCGCCAGGTCAAGGACAACCTCGTTGCGGGTCAGCTCGCCATCCGCGGTCATCGTGAATGTCTTGAGCTGGCTTTCGGCGCCCAGCCGGGCGAAGAGGTGCGTCGCGTGCGGCGCGCGCGGCGCCGTCTGCGTGCGTATGTGGTGGAGCGTCGCGCCGTCGCCGACTTCGACCTCGAGCACCGTGTTGCTGGCCGAGCCGCTTTCGAAAAGCGTCAGCTCGGCCCCGTTCTCCACCCGGACGAGGTGGCGCACCATGCTCGCGCCATCGCCGACCCGATCATAACGGATGTGCAGGGGGCGCGCCACGCGCGCGGTCGCCTGAATGACGAGGCCCTCGGTCGCCGCGGCCGTGTTCAGCATCGCAAGCGGACGGGCGACCTTTTCCTGCCCGGCCGTCTCGAGCACGGCATAGAGCTCGCGGGCGATGCTGATGTCCTGCGCCAGCGTCTCGGAGAGCGTCGCGACCGCACAGCCCGGACCGGCGGAGAGGTCCGACAAATCATGGCGCAACCGGCCGTTCACGAAGCGGGCCGTCGCCGCGTCGACCGCGTCGAAGGGCGAGGCGCCGTCCTGGCCCTCCTCCGCCGAGGCGATCCGCAGGGGCGCGGTCAGCGGCGCCGGATCGGTGTACTTCCAGTACTCGTCGCGCCTGGCCGGCGCGCCGGCGTCGAGCAGCCGGGCGCGGGCGCGGGCGCGCACCTCGCGGGCCCAGCCGGCCTCGCCCTGGGGCATCGGCAGGGCCGAGAGCATCGCCTCGGCCGCGCGGCGCTTGCCGTCCTGCACGGCGAGGCGCCGATCATGGGTCAGGGCTGCCATTTCACGCCACCTGGCTCGTCAGCTCGGAATAGCCCTCGTTCTCGACCTTGAGCGCGAGCTCGGGGCCGCCGGTGGCGGCGATCCGCCCATCGACCATCACATGCACCACATCGGGCTCGATATAGTTCAGGAGCCGCTGGTAGTGCGTGATGACCAGGAAGCCCCGGCTACCGTCACGCAGCGCGTTCACGCCGTTCGCCACCAGCTTCAGCGCGTCGACGTCGAGCCCGGAATCCGTCTCGTCCATGATGCACATGCGCGGCTCGAGGATGGCCATCTGCAGGATCTCGGCCCGCTTCTTCTCGCCGCCGGAAAAGCCGACGTTCACGGGCCGCTTCAGCATCTCGGCCGGGATCTCAAGGTCCTTGGCCTTGGCGCGGATCAGCTTGAGGAACTCGGGCGCCGAGACCTCCTCCTCGCCGCGCGCCTTGCGCTGCGCGTTCAGCGCGGTGCGCAGGAAGGTCATGTTGCCGACGCCCGGGATCTCGACGGGGTACTGGAAGGCCAGGAACAGCCCGTGCGCCGCCCGCTCCTCCGGCTCCATCTCCAGCAGATCCTCGCCGTCGAGCGACACCGTCCCGCCGGTGACCTCATAGCCCTCGCGGCCGGCAAGCACATAGGAGAGCGTGCTCTTGCCCGAGCCGTTCGGGCCCATGATGGCGTGCACCTTGCCCGCCGGCACCTCCAGGCTCAGGCCCTTCAGGATCTGCTTGTCCTCCTCCTCCAGCTTCACCCGGAGGTCGTCGATCTTCAGCATAAAGAAAACTCCTGTTCCGCGGCGCCGGACCGAGCCGATCGCCCATGCGGGCTGGCTCAGCCAGGCGCGAGGCTGACGGCGGTGCCCGAGGCCGACACCATCAGCATGGATTCGCCCACAACCTCGTAATCGAGGTCGATCCCGATGACCGCGTTCGCGCCGGCTCGCCTCGCCCGCTCCTCGAGCTCGCGCAGCGCCGTCCCGCGCGCGTCCTGCAATTTCGATTCATAGGCACCCGAGCGACCGCCGACGACGTCGGTGATCGAGGCGAAGAAGTCGCGCACGAAGTTCGCGCCCATGATCGCCTCGCCGACGACGATGCCGTGATAGCCGGTGACCCGGTGCCCTTCGACGGTGCCGGTGGTCGTCAGGATCACGTCTCAGCCTCCATCCTCTCGGCCCCGCCCGGCCAGTTCGGAGCGGCACGCTCCCGGTTTCGACGCGTCGCTGCCGTCAGCGATGGCGAGGCATCTGGTGCCCCGCCCCGCCTCGTCAGGCCGCCTTGCGCTCGGCGTCGGTGACGACGCGCTCGAGCATATGCAGAAAGGCCCTCTCGTCGCCGAGGCCGGTCAGCGTGTCGCCGCCCGGGCGCACCACCTCCCAGGTCTCGGCGCCGACTGCCTGGACGCGGCACAGCATGTTGCCGCCCTCGGCCGGCACGATATCGAAGGCCGTCGTCGTCTCGTTCGGCGCGATCTTCACGTCGTGCCCGTTGTCGCGCAGATGGCTCTCGGCGCTGACCGCGAGCGTCATCAGATCGTCACCTGCCTTGGTGTGGGTAAGCATGGATTTCTCCTTCTTGTTCTTTGTGGAAGTATGGTCCGGTCAGCCGACCGAGCCCTCGAGCGAAATCGCCACCAGCTTCTGCGCCTCGACGGCGAACTCCATCGGCAGCTCCTGCAGCACCTCCTTGCAGAAGCCGTTGACGATCAGCGCGACCGCCTCCTCCTCGTCCAGCCCGCGGCTGCGGCAGTAGAACAGCTGGTCGTCATCGACCTTGGACGTCGTCGCCTCGTGCTCGCAGCGCGAGGTCATGTTCTTCACCTCGATATAGGGCACGGTGTGCGCGCCGCACGTCGATCCGATCAGCAAACTGTCGCACTGCGTGTAGTTGCGGCTGTTCGCCGCCCGCGGATGCATGCTGACCAGCCCGCGATAGGTGTTCTGCGCCCGCCCGGCGCTGATGCCCTTGGAGACGATGCGGCTGCGCGTATTCTTGCCCAGATGCACCATCTTGGTGCCCGTGTCGGCCTGCTGGGCGTTGTTGGCGATGGCGATCGAGTAGAACTCGCCCTGGCTCTCGTCGCCGCGCAGGATGCAGGACGGGTACTTCCAGGTGATCGCGCTGCCGGTCTCGACCTGCGTCCACATGACCTTGGAGCGCGCGCCCCGGCAATCGGCCCGCTTGGTGACGAAATTGTAGATGCCGCCCTTGCCGTTCTCGTCGCCGGGATACCAGTTCTGCACGGTCGAGTACTTGATCTCGGCGTCATCGAGCGCGACCAGCTCGACCACCGCCGCGTGCAGCTGGTTGACGTCGCGCATCGGCGCCGTGCAGCCCTCGAGATAGGAGACGTATGCCCCCTTGTCTGCGATGATCAGCGTCCGCTCGAACTGGCCGGTGTTCTCGGCGTTGATGCGGAAATAGGTGCTGAGCTCCATCGGGCAGCGCACGCCAGGCGGCACGTAGACGAACGAGCCGTCCGAGAACACCGCCGAGTTCAGCGTGGCATAGAAATTGTCCGATTGCGGCACGACCGAGCCCAGGTACTTCTTCACCAGCTCGGGATGCTCCTGCACCGCCTCCGAGATCGAGCAGAAGATGACGCCGGCCTTGGCCAGCTCCTTCTTGAACGTCGTGCCCACCGAGACCGAGTTCGAACACCGCGTCGACCGCGACGCGCCGCTGCCCGGGCTGGCCATCGCCCTGGCCCTCGCCTTCAAGCCGGCCCTCGGCCGCGGCCGAGCCCGCGCCCTCGACGCCCGCCAGGATCATCTGCTCCTTCAGCGGGATGCCGAGCTTCTCATAGGTGCGCAGCAGCTCCGGATCGACCTCGTCGAGGCTCTTGGGCTTGTTGGCAAAGCTCTTCGGCTGGGCGTAGTAGTACTGCTCCTGGAAGTCGATCTTCGGATAGTGGACCATCGCCCATTCCGGCTCTTCCATCTGCAGCCATCGGCGATAGGCGCCGAGCCGCCATTCCAGCATCCACTCGGGCTCGCCCTTCTTCGCGCTGATCAGCCGGACGATATCCTCGTTCAGCCCCTTGGGGGCGAACTCGGTCTCGATCTCGGATTGCCAGCCGTATTTGTAGCGCTCGCCGACCGAGCGCACGAGGTCCACGGTTTCCCGCTCGACCCCTTCCCTGACGTCGACATCGACTGCGCTCATAGCCTTCTCCTTGTCGTTCCCGGCGGGGCCGGGTGCCGTCTGATTAGGTGGTCCCTGGCAGTGGCCGGAACAACCTGCGAACTCGTCAGGCCGCCCGGCTGTTCCGGCGGCAATAGAAAGCGGACCAAGCCTCGACGAAGCCTGTCACCTCGGACTCGGTCGTCGTTGGACCCAGCGAAACGCGGATGGCGCTCGACGCGGTCATCTCGTCAAACCCCATGGCGAGCAGCACGCGGCTCGCCCGCCTGACCTTGCCTGACGAGCAGGCGCTCCCGGCGCTGACCGCGAAGCCCGCGAGGTCCATCTGCATGACCTGGGTCTCGCCCGCCCAGCCCGGAACCGCAAAGCAGCTCGTGTTCGGCAGCCGCTCGGCCGCGTGGCCGAAGACGACCAGCTCCGGCGCCACCGCACAAAGCCGTGCCTCGAGCATGTCCCGGAGCCGCGCGACGCCCGCCCAGGCGCCATCTGGGGCGCCATCTCGGGCCCCGTCACAGTCCCCGTCGTCAAGATCGCGGCGTGCCGCCTCGGCCGCGGCGCCGAAGCCCGCGATGCCGACGACGTTCTCGGTCCCCGACCGTCGGCCCCGCTCCTGCCCGCCGCCGCGCAGCGCCGCCGCGACGGGCCGAAGCGCGATCAGCGCGCCGACGCCCTTCGGCCCGCCGATCTTGTGCGCCGAGACCAGCGCGAAGTCGCCGTCCAACGGGAAGACCACCTTGCCCGCCGATTGGGAAAGGTCGCGCAAGACCGGCGTCTCGGGCGGGAGTTCCGGCAGCCATCGCTGCAGGACGCCGGTTTCGCTGTTCGCCGCCTGCAGACAGATCGGGCCGTCACCGCCATAGCCCTCTCCGATCGAGCGGCGATCGATCTCGCCTGTTGCAGTCACCCTGAACCGGTCGGTCAACCAGGCGTCCACCGCCTCGTGCTCGACGGGCGATCCGTAGATGCGTGCATGTCCGCCAAGCGCCAGCGCCGCCGCCTCGGTCGCGCCGCTGGTGAACACGACATCGGAGGAGTCGCCGCCGAGCAGCGTCGCCACCTGGCCGCGCGCCCGCTCGACCAGCGCCCGCGCCTCGCGGCCCTCGGCATGCACGCTCGACGGGTTCCCGACAGCGTCCATGGCGGCCAGCATGGCCGATCGCGCCTCGGGCCGAAGCGGCGCCGAGGCATTCCAGTCGAGATAGACGCGCGCTGCGCCGCGGGCGGTCATGCGCAAGACCCCAGCGCGTCGCGGCCTATGGCCCCGCGCACCCTGCCGTGCTCGCGGCGCAACATCGGGCCGGTGCCGGGAATCAAGGCATCCTTCACGGGCGCACGGCCTCCGGCTCGTCGACGACAGCGATGAAGTCCGGAACCGCCGGGCACGGCACCAGCCGGTCGGCGATGACGTCGGCGATCGTCGTCTGGCTGAGGAAGACGTGGACATGCGCCGAGAGCTGCTCCCACAGCGCGTGCGTCAGGCACGCCTCCTTAGAGTTGCCGCAGTGCTCGCCCTCGCCGCGGCTTTCGCAGCCCATGGCATTCAGCCGCTCGTCGACCGCCGCCATGATCTCCGAGATGCGCGTGGCATCGGGCGCGTGGGCCAGCCGGTAGCCGCCGCCCGGGCCGCGCACCGAGACGACCAGCCCGCGCCGGCGCAGCTTGACGAAAAGCTGCTCCAGATAGGCGAGCGAGATGCCCTGCCGGGCCGAAATGTCGCCCAGAGTCACGGGCGAAGCGGCGCCGTTCAGCGCAATGTCGGCGAGCGCTGTGACCGCGTAGCGTCCCTTTGTGCTGAGTTTCAACGCCATCCTCCGTCAGAGCGCCGTTGACCTTCAGGCACGCGATCGCTACCTCGGTCTGGCGCGATGGCGGGCCTCCGCCGAGTGAGTTTAGAATTGTTCTAGGTTCCCCGACTAAAGAAGTCAAGGAATCCTCGGACGCCCATCAGGACCGTCAGTACCCACATGCCCGAGGTTAACTTCCCCGGCCCCGAGGGTCGTCTCGAAGGCCGGTACCATCCCCAGCTCAAGAAGGACGCGCCGATCGCGCTGATCCTCCATCCGCACCCGCAATACGGCGGGACGATGAACAACCCGGTGACCTATGCGCTGCACTATGCGTTCCGGGACCTCGGCTTCACCGTACTCCGCTTCAACTTCCGCGGGGTGGGCCGCAGCCAGGGCGAGTTCGACCACGGCATCGGCGAGCTTTCCGACGCCGCCTCGGCGCTCGACTATCTGCAGTCGATGCACGAGGGCTCCAAGGCCTGCTGGGTGGCGGGCTTCTCCTTCGGCGCCTGGATCGGCATGCAGCTGCTTATGCGCCGACCCGAGATCACCGGCTTCATCTCGGTGGCGCCACCCGCCAACATGTACGACTTTTCGTTCCTCGCCCCCTGCCCCTCATCGGGCCTCATCATTCACGGCGATGCCGATCGCATCGTGCCCATGGAGGACGTCGAGAAGCTCTCGGCCAAGCTCAAGGCGCAACGCGGCATCACGATCACCCACACCACGGTGCCGGGCGCCAACCACTTCTTCGAGAACGGCCTGCCCGAGATGATCGACATCGTGAAGGGCTATGTTCAGGCCCGGCTTGTCGAGGGCGGCCGCTAAAGCGGCCGTGCCCGACCGCGCTCCCCGCATTGCCGTTCGGGTCTCAAATGCGACTGCTGATCACGCTGCGTGTCCGCTTGAAAGCCTCTCAAGGGCTGGATCGACGCGAAGTCTCCTGGCCCGCTCGGAACCTCAGCGGAGCGTCCGGAAGGCTCGACCCTCTCGCGGGGGCTCGACGGAAGTGGTTTCGACCTTGTCGACCCGGGCTGTAGGCGGGCCCTCGCGGCAGGCCTCGACCATCTCGTCGACGACGGCGCGCGGGCCGACGAAAAGCGCCGAGACGGTGCCGTCCGGATTGTTGCGCACCCAGCCCGAAAGCCCATGGCGGGTCGCCTGCTGCTCGGTCCAGGCGCGAAAGAAGACACCCTGGACGCGGCCGCTGATGCAGACCTCGATGGCGACTGCGTCGCTCATCCCGCGGCGAGCTCCACGATCAGGCACGTGGTCGATCCGGTGGCGTAGAGCTTGCCCTCCGCATCCTCGAGGCGCCCCTCGGCCGTCGCCGTGCGCCGGCCCGCATGAACCGAGCGGCCGGTCGCGCGCAGCGGTCCCGTGCTCTCGAAGGCCGGGCGCAGGATGCTGATCTTATACTCCAGCGTCGTATAGCCCCGCCCGCGCGGCAACCGGCTCATCACCGCGCAGCCCATGGCGCTGTCGAGCAGGATGCCGAACCAGCCGCCATGCACCGACCCAATGGGATTGTAGTGGGTCAAGCGCGGCACGCCCTCGAACACCACGCGGCCGTCATCGACCTCGACGAGCCTCATATTAGCGGGCGCGGCGATCGGTGCCGCGGGCAGCCGCCCCGTCGCCATGCCGCGCAAGAAATCGATGCCGCTCAGCGCCGCCATCTGCGCCGCCGTCAGCCGCTCGGCGGTCGAGCCGGGAATGCGCTGCTCGATCTCGGTCATCCCACTCTCTCCTGCCGCAGCATGCCGCGACCATCGGCCCGGCGCAAGCGACAGCCAGCCTCGTGTCGGAGATGGGTGAGTTGTCCGCTTTCGTAGCGCGTGAGTTGTCCGCCAGGTTCGCGTCCTGTTCGGGAGGGGGCGATGCGGCGGACAAGCGCGTTATGGGAGGTCTTCGTGCTCAGGTTCGAAGAAGCGATGGAGCGCTACCGCAAGCGGCGGCTGACGGCCGAGGATGCGGGCGAGCTGCTCGGCATGTCGGGCCGGCATTTCCGGCGGCTGTTGGTGCGCCATGACGCGGAGGGCGCCGAGGGGCTGCGCGACCGACGGCTCGGCAAGCCGTCGCCGCGGCGGGCGCCGGCGGCCGAGCTGACGCGGATGCAGATGCTCTACCAGGAACGCTACCGCGATTTCACGGTGAAGCATTTCCATGAGCAGCTGGTGCAGCGGCACGGCTACAAACTGTCCTACACGGTGACCCGGCTGGCGCTGCAATCGGCCGGGCTGGTGGCGGCGCAGAAGCGGCGCGGCGGCAGCCACCGCAAGAAGCGCGAGCGCCGGCCGCTGCCCGGCATGCTGCTGTTCCAGGACGGCTCGACGCATCGCTGGATCGGCGCGCTCGACCGTGATCTCGATCTCGTCGTCACCCTCGACGACGCGACGGGGGCGATCTACTCGGCGGTCCTGGTGGCAGAAGAAGGCACCGCCTCGAGCTTTGTCGGCCTGGCCGAGACGATCGCCGCGCACGGCCTGTTCCGCGCGCTCTACACCGATCGCGGCTCGCACTATTTCTATACGCCGAGGTCCGGCGGCAAGGTCGACAAGACCAGGCCGACGCAGGTCGGCCGGGCGCTCTCGCAGCTCGGCATCACCCACATCCCGTCCTACTCGCCGGAGGCGCGCGGCCGCATGGAGCGGGCGTTCGGCACGCTGCAGAGCCGCCTGCCGCCCGAGTTGCGGCTCGCCGGGATCGCCACGGTCGAGGCCGCCAACCGCTATCTCGAAGAGCAGTTCGTGCCCGACTACAACGTCCGCTTCGCGGTGCCTGCGGCCGAGCCGGGCTCGGCCTTCATCCCCTATGCCGGCCGGCCGCTCGAGGACGTCCTGTGCGTCCAGGAAAGCCGCCAGGTCGGGTTCGACAACTGCGTCACCTGGAAGGGGATCGCGCTGCAAATCCCGCCGCAACCTCACCGCCATCACTACGTCAAGGCGAGCGTGCGGGTGCACGAGTACCCGGACGGCCGGCTCGCCATCTTCGACGGGCCGAGCTGCCTGGTCCGCTTCGATCCAGCCGGCAAGCCCATCGATGCCCTGGCCGCTTAACTCCGCTCGGCGGCCGGGCCCGGGCCTGATGGATTTGTGGACAACGCTGCGCGTTGCCCACAACCCCACAGGCGCTACAATCACAGCAGCGGACATTTGATGCGCTACGAAGGCGGACATCTTCACGCGCTACCGACAGCGACAGCCAGCCTCGCGGCGCGCATCGGCTGGCCTGCACGCATTGACCGGGCGGGCGGCCGCCCATACACACCGGCGCGACCCGGCCCCGGCCGGTCCGACCTGCCCGGAGCCGCCATGCGACCGACATGCTTCCAGGACATCCTCCTCCGGCTATCGACATATTGGGGCGAGCGGGGCTGCGCCGTGCTGCAACCCTACGATATGGAGGTGGGCGCCGGCACCTTTCACCCGGCGACGACCCTGCGCGCGCTCGGGCCGCGCCCCTGGGCGGCGGCCTATGTGCAACCGTCGCGCCGGCCGACCGACGGGCGCTATGGCGACAGCCCGAACCGCTGGCAGCACTACTACCAGTACCAGGTCATCATAAAGCCCTCGCCGCCGGACCTGCAGGACATCTATCTCGGCTCGCTGGCAGCCATCGGCATCGACATGGGCCTGCACGACATCCGCTTCGTCGAGGACGATTGGGAGAGCCCGACGCTCGGCGCCTGGGGGCTGGGGTGGGAGGTCTGGTGCGATGGCATGGAGGTCAGCCAGTACACCTACTTCCAGCAGGTGGGCGGCCATGATTGCACCCCGGTCTCGGGCGAGCTGACCTATGGGCTCGAGCGCCTGGCGATGTATGTGCTCGGCTATGACGACGGCAACGAGATGCCGTTCAACCCGCCGGACGCCCCGATCCCGCTGACCTATGGCGACGTCTTCCGCGAGGCCGAGGCGCAGTACGCCCGCTGGAACTTCGACGTCGCGAACACCGAGATGCTGATGCGCCATTTCGAGGACGCCGAGCGCGAATGCGCGGCCATTCTGGCCGAGCCAGAGCGCGACCCGAAGACCGGGCGGCGGATCGTCATGGCGCAGCCGGCCTATGACCAGTGCATCAAGGCGAGCCACCTCTTCAACCTGCTCGACGCGCGCGGCGTCATCTCGCCCACCGAGCGGCAGGCCTACATCGCCCGGGTGCGGGCGCTGGCGCGCGCCTGCGCCGACGCCTGGCTGTCGACCGAGGCGGGTGGCCGGGGCGCGCCCGCATGACCGGCCGGCTGCGCGGGCGCGCCCTGCTCGTGGGCATGGGGGTGGCGCTCGTCATCTTCGCCGCGGCGCTCTGGTGGTTCCAGACGCGCGCCTTCTACGAGGAGCTGCCGGCGCAGGCTGCGGTCGACGTCGCCGGTCGCGCCGTGCCGATCAGCGACTTCCGGGGCATCGACGCGCCATCGAGCCCGATTAAGCTGCGCGCCTGCTTCCGCGTCGCGCCGGGCGCGCTGGCGGAGGCGCCGACGGCCGAAGCTCCGGTGCCGCTGGTGGCGCCCGGCTGGTTCGACTGCTTCGACGCCGGCCGGCTGACGGCAGATCTCGAGGCAGGCGAGGCCCGCGCGGTGGTCGCGGCCGAGCGCGAGTTCACGGACACGGAGCGGCTGATCGCCGTCTATCCCGACGGCCGCGCCTATATGTGGCGGCAGCTGCTCGCCACCGCGCGCTGAGGGCGCATGGACGGCTCGCGCCGCCCCTCGGTCCGATCTTGAGCCCAAGCCGATCAGCCCGCCCCGCCCAGCAACCGCGAGTCGCGCCCTTGCACCCGCCCCGCCCCGCTACTACTGTCCCCGCGCACGCGGAGAGATGGCCGAGCGGTCGAAGGCGCACGCCTGGAAAGCGTGTATACCGGCAACGGTATCGCGGGTTCGAATCCCGCTCTCTCCGCCATCATCCCTGTTGCGAACACGGACAGGCGCCCATCGCGGCGCGGAAATATTCGTGTTTTCAAAGGGCTTTGCCTCCCCCATGCGAACCTTCGAGGCTGCGCGCCAGGCCTGTTTCGGGCTCTGAACGGCTCTCCGTCTCTGTTCGGGCGAACCCCGCCGAATTCGGTTCGGTCGGATTTTTCGTCGTCTTTCCAACAGCCTGAGTTTCAACCCCGCCAAAAACTTCGCCCCCTGTTTCCATCGCCTTCGAGGGGAACGGAACCGCAACGCACGGGAGGCGCAGCCGTTGGGTGCGCTGGCCGAATGGCGCGTAGCGATGACGGTGATTTGCCGGGTTCAAGCTGGAAAGCCTTGATGACAAAAGGACTTCCCGTCCGTAGCCTGGCGCAATGTCGAACGGGCCCTGGACGGACGAAGAGAACGATCTAATCGTCGCGGATTACTTCGCGATGCTGGTCGATGATCTCGCGGGGAAACCCCTGAACAAGGCGGCATCATATCGACAGCCTGCAGACCGGATCGATCGGTCCGCAAAGGCAATCGAATACAAGCACCAGAACATCAGTGCCGTGCTCAAGGCGCTGGGTGAGACTTGGCTGACTGGCCTCGCACCCGCCTTCAACTTCCAGAGCTCGCTTGAGGATGCCGTTCTGCGATGGATGAACTCGCATCCGGAATGGGTCCTGCGGGCCCCCGGCAACCGATCACCCACCGGCCTTCACGATGCGGCGCAGATCTGGGTTGGGCCGCCGCCGACGCTATCCAACCAGCCGGCACCGCAGGAGCTGGACCTGATGTTGCGGATCGCCAGGAAGTCCGACGTGGCTGGCCGCGACGAGCGCAACCGCGCCCTCGGCCGTGCCGGCGAGGAACGCGTTCTGGCCTACGAGCGGTCGGTGCTGCGGTCAGCCGGGCGCGATGACCTGGCGCGCAAGGTTCGCTGGGTGTCTGAGGAAGACGGGGACGGTGCCGGCTACGACATTGCCAGCTTCGAGCGGGATGGGCGGTCGCGGCTGATCGAGGTGAAGACGACAAACGGCTGGGACCGGACGCCATTCCACATCACGCGGAACGAACTTACCGTTGCCGAGGAGCGGCGCGGGGAATGGTGCCTGTTCGGCTGTGGAACTTCTCACGCGAGCCGAAGGCCTTCGAACTGCGACCGCCGCTCGATGCTCGATGTCTCGCTGACGGCGACGTCGTATCGGGCGAGTTTTCAGTGAGGGTTAGCCGCACTGAGACTCGCACTTCGCGTTAAAGGTGTACCCGGCCTTGGATATCACGCTTGGGTGAGGACAGGAGTGCTGCATGTTCAATCTAATAGTTTCGGGGGGCCTCGAGAGTGATCGCCGTGGATCGATCATAGCGGAGCGTGTACTCGAATACACAAGCGATCCCCTTTCAGAAAGGTTCATGCCCACAGGCGAGTTGGACATCAGCGCTGTCCTTGAACTGCCGACAATTCTGATGGGAGAAGGCGTCGCCGACGAGGTCGCATATTTTGGATGGCTAACTCGGGTGCAGAAGCGTGGTCGTGAGTACCTTCTACAATACGCCGTAGATCCGGATGTCCCGAGATTGACCAATGCGGACATATACTCTCTGGCATCGGAATTGCACATCGACGACTTCGAGTTTCATCGGAATCATTGGGCAATCAAAGACGTTGAGCTGTTTCAGGTTCTGTATCGACAAAAGGTCGCCCAACGGCCGATTCCGGCCGTCTTCAAGTTAAGCAGCAATCCGGTCAAGCCGAAGCTGGTTTCCATGATGATGCCGTTTTCGGGGGCATTCGATAGGGTGCATCGGACCGTGAAGGCGGCGATAGAGCCAGAGGGCTTCGAATGCCGCCGAGCTGACGACTTCTGGATGCATGCTCATATCATGCAGGATACATTGAGTTAATCTGCACTTCTCAGGTAGTAATCTGTGATCTATCGGGGAAAAACGCGAACGTCTTCTATGAATCCGGCATCGCACATACAGTGGGTAAGGAAGTGATACTCATCACGCAAAATATGGATGATGTTCCGTTTGATCTACGGTCCCTCCGCTGCATTACATATCTCAATAATCAGGAGGGATGCGACAAGCTCGTGTCAGATATCTTGTCTCGGCTTCGGACAATAATTTGAGACTCGCGTTTCAGTTCATATTTGGATGGCTCGATCCTCGGATGTTGCCTCAGTCGAACACTTGGCCCGGTTGCTCGTCCCACGGCAGGGAGGCCACGAAGCACAGGTCGTAGATGCTGATCGTCGAGGGTTCTCGGTGGATCACCAGCCGCTCGAGGACGTCAGGCGCGAGCCAGGCGAGGCGCAGGAGGCGGCTGACGTAGCGGTCGGACAGGCCCTCGTCGGCGGCGAGATCGGCGAGCGTGGCGACGTCGCCGCGTTCCAACCGCTGCCGCCAGCCCCATGCCCGGCCAATGGCGCGCAGCAGGTGAGGATCCTTCCCACGACCCATGGCGGCCTCGACATGCTTCGGCGGAAGGATCCGCGGGCGACCGCCGCGACGGCGGAGTTCGAGCGGGATGTGGACGCGCAGGGTCTCGGGCTGCGGGCATCAGGCGACCTCCTTCTTCGGCGGGGCCATCAGTGCGGCGATGGCGCCGAGGCCATCGTGGCGCAGGTCGATGGCGAGACCCGCCTCGCTCACCGTGATCCGCGCGACCAGCAGCTGGACGATGCGAGCCTGCTCGGCCGGGATCAGCGCCTTCCAGAGGTCGTCGAACTGCGCCAGCGCGGCGACGACGGTGGTCTCGTCGAGATCGGGCCGGTCCTTCCTGACCGCCCGCGCGGTGCGCGCCGCGACCTCGGGCGTGCGCAGCATCCGGCGGATTTCGCCGATGACGGCCTCCTCGACCATGGCACCCGGCAGCCGCTGCGGCCCGCGCAACTCGGCTGCAGGGCGTTTCCGGATCACGTCCATGGACGTGTAGTAGCAGTAACGCTTGCCCTTCCGCTTGGTGTGGTGCGGCGTCATGGCGGCACCGGTCTCGGTGAAGATCAGCCCGCGCAGGAGCGCAGGCTGCGCCGTGCGCGCCACCGCCGCCCGCGCGACGCGGTTGTTGGCGATGACCTCGTGGACCTCGTCCCACAGCTTCTTGTCGATGATCGCCTTGTGCTCGCCGGGATGGACCTCGTCGTTGTGCACGGCGAGGCCGAGGTAGACCTTGTTGTGCAGGAACTTCAGCAGGTAGCCCCGGTCGAACACTGCGCCGCGCTTGGTGCGGATCCCGCGGGCGTGCAATTCCTTCAGCACCTGCGCGGTAAAACTGGAGCGAGCATAGAGGCGGAAGATCGTCAGGACGTGCTCGGCCTCGGCGGGCCGAAGACCAGGCGAAGTGGCTGACGCTGAAGGGCGTGACCATGGCCAGCGATGCGGTTGGTGCCGAGCCGTACCTCGCCCCGTGGGATTACCCGATGGACCGACTGGGCGGCACCCACCCCCGCACGGCTGGCGCCCGAGGCGCGACTGTGCGGCTCGGGCGGGAAAACAACATCCCGATGATGCAGCTGATGTCGATCCTCAGCTACACCGCTGCCAAGCATATGGGCGATACCGGTCTGAAGGCCATGCAAGAGCGCGGCCGCATGCAGACGGGCATGGTTGCCGATATCGTGGTGTTTGACCCCGAACTCTTCACGGACAATTCAACCTACGAAAAGGGCGCTATCCCCTCGACGGGCATGAAAGCCGTGATCGTCAACGGTCAGGTGACCGTGCGTGACGATGTGCTGCTTCCTGTTTTCGCCGGTCAGCCGATCCGGTTTGAACCCGAAGACAAGCCGCGCTTCGAGCCGATCTCGGTAGAGTCCTAGAATGCCGAATTCTCGACCGGGATGCCAGTTACCTTCACGGGTGCCTTTCCCCAGAAAGTCGGAAACTGATCGTGACTCGCCCAAGCAAGGAGGCGGGAACATACGTTTTGCTGAACGAATTGAAGCTGTTGGTCCAGTCGGACAAGAAGCTCGCCGGCACTGATCTTGATGAGGAGACACGTACGCGTCTGGAGGCCCGCCACGCTGCTGCGCAGGACAAGCTCGAAGCGAATGGTCACGATGTAGATGTGTTGCTGGAGCAACGCTGGGACGTCGCCAAGAAGCGGCAGACTGCCCGCATGGCTCAAAATCCCATTTTCGATGGGGTCGAGGTTTCGATCTCTGGCTACACGATCCCCGCGCCGCGGGCTGCGGATGGCAGCGGGTTCGGCTATCTGGTTCCTCAAGTGGGGATGTGCAGCCACCTTCCGCCACCGCCGCCAAATCAGCTTGTTCGGGTCAGGCTGCGGGCGGATCAACAGGTCGGGTCGCTCTACACACCGGTCCCGGTGTCGGGGCTGCTCCGTGTCGAGCCAGGCGATGAGACCATCTTCATCCTCGATGGAGAGGCGCGCATGCTGAGCGGTTGGGCGCTGGAAGCGGGCGCAAAGGCCGCCAACGACGGTGCAATAATTTATCGTATGAGGGGCAACGTTGTTGATCCTGCGGAGGACCTAACGCTTCTTGCCAACGCGATCGGCGGTCGCGGAAATGCTAAGCGACCATGCCGTGATGCGGGAGCAGGCGCGAAGCTGCTGATGGCGCACCACTAGAGCATTTTCGGATCAATCCGGTTCGTATCCGGAGTTCGTGAAGTAGTTTGCGCATTCGGCGTGCGTGAAGGCGTCGAGCGCATCGGCGATCGCGGCTTCGAGGGAGTCCAGGGTGCGAGCGGCAGCCTTGCGTAGCAGAGCCTTGAGCCTGGCGAAGGCCTGCTCGATCGGATTGAGATCGGGGCTGTAGGGCGGCAGCAAGAGCAGCGTCGCGCCTGCGCGACCTGAACGACGTTCCCGCGCGTCCCGCTGTTCCGCCCACCACGCGCGCCGACGCGCTGCTCGCGGGGCTCCTGCGCTGCGGCCATTGCGGTCGCCGGCTGCACGTCTCCTACAGCGGCACCGACGGTTTCTGCGTGCGCTATTCCTGCCGCGGCGCGCACATCAATCACGGGACGCAGACCTGCATCGCCTTCGGCGGCATCCATCGGCGCGGCCCCTGGCGCAGCTGCGAGGCCGTCGAGTTCGCGACGCTCGAATGGGTCGATTGGTTCAACAACCGGCGGCTGCTCGAGCCCATCGGGAACATCCCGCCGGCCGAAGCGGAAGCCCGCTTCTATGCTCAATCGAACGAGCTCGCTATGGTGGCGTGACTAAATATAACACAGACCGGCCTCCGGTAAACCCGATGGAGTGGATGCCCCCGCCCGGCGGCATCGCGATGTACCACGGTGGTTGTGCTGACGATCACCTGAAGGAGGAGGTATCCATGGCGCAAGCTACCATCATCGGCATCGATCTCGCCAAGTCTACGTTCCAGTTGCACGGCGCGGCCGCGGACGGCGCAATCGTGTTCCGCAAAAAGCTTCCGCGGGACATGGTTCTGTCGTTTCTCGCCGCGCAGCCGTCGGCGCTCGTCGCCATGGAGGCCTGCGCGAGCGCTCATCACTGGGGCCGGGAGATCGCGGCGCTCGGCCATGAGGTGAAGCTCGTGCCGCCGATCTACGTAAAGCCCTTCGTGAAACGACAGAAGAACGACGCCGCCGACGCAGAGGCCATCGCCGAAGCCGCGTCGCGCCCGACCATGCGCTTCGTGGAGGTCAAGACGGCAGACCAACAGGGCCAGGGAATGCTGTTCCGGACGCGGGACCTTCTGGTGCGTCAGCGAACCCAGTCGATCAACGCGCTCAGGGGGCATCTCGCCGAGCATGGCGTCGTCGCGCCCCAAGGTCCCGCGCGCATTGATCGGCTGGCGCAGGCCGTCGGCGACGAGACGGTCCTGCTGCCGGAGACGGTGCGCGATCTCGCCCAGCTCCTGCTCGACCAGATCGCCGCGCTCGGCGCGAAGATCGGCGCCCTCGAGAAGGACATCAGGCGAAGGGCGCCGAAGGACGCGCAGATCGCGCGACTGATGACAATCCCCGGTGTCGGCGCAATCTGCGCGACCGCGGTGCAGGCGTTCTGCCCGTCCATGACCACGTTCCGCAGCGGGCGCGACTTCGCCGCCTGGGTCGGCCTGACGCCGAGACAGAACTCGACCGGCGGCAAGACCCGGCTCGGCAGCACCTCGAAGATGGGGCAGCGCGACATCCGGCGCCTGCTGATCATCGGCGCCTCGGCGGTCGTCACGTGGGCGGCTCGGAAGGGACCGCCGAAGGGCTCGTGGCTCGCCCGCATGATGGCGCGCAAGCCCCGCATGGTCGTCGTCGTCGCGCTCGCCAACAAGATGGCGCGGACCGTCTGGGCGCTGACGGTTCGCGAAGAGACCTACAGAGATCCCGTCGCCGCCTGACCCGGCGGGGGGCGGGTGCGCCGGCGATGTGAGCAGGTCGAAGGAGGGGTAAGGGACATCGGTCGATGAGACGGGGTCGCAGGAACCTGTACCGCGCCGCGCGCCGCAGAGCACGCAAACCCGATAGGGACGCGACCCGCACATCTCCATACAGGCCCGCGGCGAATCGACGGCCGCATCACGAGGCCGGACACACGACCGCACCTGACCGCACGTCCTCAACCGCCAAAAACCGCTTGCATCGAAGGGGGCATCCACACACGGCGCGGTTCAATCGACCATGATCATCAGGCCGCTGGCGAGGTTGCCGAGCGTGTCCTGGAAGGCGAATACCAGGATGAACGTGGCACCGCCGATCAGAGCGAACACAGGCGACATGTCGATGCCGAGCGCCGAGAGCACGACCATCAAGCCGAACGCCAGGACAATCCGGTAGATCATGCCGACGAGGAAGGCCTGCAGCAGCAGAGAAAGGTTCGGCACGTGGCCGATCCAGCGCCGGAAGGAGGCCCCCGCGTAATGCCGGAGGCCTCGCCCCAACGAAGGAATCATCATGTCGTGCCAGTGAGGGTATGTGCGGACGCAGCTGGCCGCACCTCGCAGTTTTTGCGGGCGCTTCTAACCAAGCGGGAAGAACCCCTCGCCATCCGCCACCGGGACCCTCTCGAGAACTCTCCCTCGACGCTCCGACGCGAGGGCGACGCTTCAGGCTGCTGCCGGCGTCTCGCCCGGCTCCAGCTCGCTGCGCGCGATCCGCCGTGCGGTCTTGAAGATGCCGTCGAGGATTTCAACCAGCTCCACCTCCCGAACGTAGGCCATCAGCGCTCCCTTGGCCCCGTCGTGGACATGCCCGAACCTCTCCCGACCGATGTCCCGGGACATGCCCACGACCTCGCGCTTCATGTTTCTGACCGTCGCAGCGAGCGTCGCGTTCTCTGTCACGACCGCCTCTACCGCCTGGTCCAGCGCCCGCGCCACCTCAGCATGATAGAGGCTGATGCGGCGCGCCGCCTCCGAGTCGATCGGCGCCCGCTCGTCAATTCGCTTGCGCGCCGACGTCGTGATGTCCGTGGCGATCCGATCCGCCACGTGCTCAAGATCGTTGGCGACGCTGACCAGCTGCATCAGGTCGCGGGACTGCTCGTCCGACAGTCGGGAGAGCGATATGCGCCCCAGATAGTCGATGATGGCCCTGTGGAGCCGGTCAACAGGCGGATCCATCTGCTCGAGCTCAATCAGTTTCTGACGCGACGCTGACAACGCGGCCGGCAGCGCCTTCGCCAGCATGTCGTCCACGTGATCGCCCATCCGTCCGATCTCGCGCCGCGCGCTCTGCAATGCGAAGGCCGGCGTCGAGATCAGGAGATCGTCGAGATACTTCGGCGTCGGCGGCGCCTCCTCCGAAAGCGGCTTGTCTGGCACCAGCCACTCCACGAACTGCGCAACCTGGGCGGTGAAGCCGATGAAGAGCGCCGTGTTGGCCACGTTGAACAGGGTGTGGGCGTTCGCGACTTCCCTCGGCACGTCGCCTTCCGACGAGATGAGGCGCGAGAAGGCGGCAAGCTGATCAATGAAGGCGATCCAGACGACCACGCCGGCGACGTTGAAGAGCACGTGGACCACCGCCGCCCGAACCGCCTCGCGCGGCTTGCCGATCGAGGCCAGCGCCGCCGTCGCGCAAGTGCCGATGTTGGCACCCATCGCCACTGCGATCGCCGTCTCCAGCGTCATCATTCCCTGGCCCGCCAGCACGATGACGATGCCCGTCGTTGCGGCCGAGGACTGGATGATCGCCGTGAACACCATCCCGGTCAGCACCGCCAGAAGCGGGTTCTCCAGCTTCGCGATGAAGTCGATGAATGTCTCGCTGGTCCGGAGCGGCACCATCGCCGAGCTCATCAGCCCCATGCCGTAGAAAACCAGCCCGACGCCCAGCAGCATCCGCCCGTAGTCCTGCCAGTCCTGCCTCCTGGACAGGAATGCGGCAACGAACCCCAGCGTGACCATCGGGAGCGCGAAGCGCGTCACGTTGAACGCCAGGATCTGCGCCGTCACGGTGCTGCCGATGTTGGCCCCCATAATGACGCTGACGCTCTGCGCCATCGACATCAGTCCCGCCGAGATGAAACCCACGAGGATCACCGTCGTGACCGACGATGAATTGACCAGGCCGGTAACCAGCGCACCCATGCCGGCGCCCATGAAGCGATTGCTTGTCACCTTGCCCAGCAGGTCCTTGAGCTGCTCGCCCGCCACGCGCTTTAGCGCCGCGGTCATGAGGTCCATGCCGAACAGGAACAGCGCCAGGCCGCCGAAGAGCCCGGTGACCAGACCGAACGGATCCAGCTCCTCGGTCACTCCTGCGCCTCGCGCGCGGCCTTCACGACTGTGACCGGGGCGTGCGCGATCTGAACGACGCGCTCGGCGACCGACCCGAGCAAGACATGTGGAAGGCCGGTTCGACCGCGGCTGCCGACCACGATCAAGTCGGCGTCGACCTCTCGCGCGACCTCTGCAACGCGGCCGGCGGGCAGACCGGTCACCAGCATCGTCTCGATCCGCCGCAGCCCGACCGCCTCTGGATGTCGCCCCCGGACCCCCGTCACGAACGCGGCGAACATCTCCTCGGCGACATCCTCCATCGGCCGCAGCCAGTCGCCGTCGGGCTTGCGGTAGAACCCGGGGCTCGCCGCGGGGTCATGCACCACGTGCAGCACCACCAGCCGCGCGCTTTCCCGCTCAGCCTGTCGTGCCGCCCAAAGCAGTGCCGCCTCGGAATCCGCGGAGAAATCCACGGCGCACAGGATGACCGCTGGCTTGGCGGTCATGGCAGCAACGCTCCACGGATCGTGAAGAAGATCATCGCGGCCAGAAGCGCCGCCGCGGGCACCGTGACCACCCAGGCCGCTGCGGTTCGGAGCAGCAGCGTTCGCTTGACCAGCTCCACCCGCTGGATCTTCCGCAGCTCCTTGCGTTCTGCCTTGTAGAGCGTGCCGGCTTCACCTGCCGACTTCAGCCTTCGCAGCATTTCGCCCTTTTCCTGGACACCGGCCGCCTCGAACCGCGCCAGGAATTCTTCTACCGTCTCGCCATTGCTGTCCTGGTGATGCATGCGGATCTCTTCGATCTTCCGCGAATAGCTCACCTTGAGGTATTCCCGCAGAAATCCGACGCCGAACACGCCGCCGACGGCGATGTGCGTCGAGCTGACCGGCAACCCCAGCTGGGAGGCGATGATCACGGTGATCGCAGCGGCCAGCGCCACACAGAAGGCCCTCGCCTTGTCGAGTTCGGTGATCTCCGATCCCACTGTGCGGATCAGCTTGGGACCGTAGAGCGCCAGCCCGAGCGCAATGCCCATGGCGCCGACCAGCATCACCCAGAGCGGGATCAGAGCCTCGCCCGTGACGGCACCATGCACCACTGCCTCGCTAATGCCAGCCAGCGGGCCCACGGCGTTGGCAACATCATTGGCGCCGTGCGCGAAGCTCAGCAGCGCCGCCGCCAAGATCAGCGGCACGGTGAAGAGCGCGTTGACGCCATCCCTGTCGTTGGGAAGATCCGTCGCCACCCGGGCGACGTGCCTGCGCATCAGAGCCCAGAAGGCGGCGGCGGCAGCGATGCCGAAAGCGCTTGCCGTCATGAAGCCGACCGGCCAGATCTTCGACAGCCCCTTGACCATCAGATACGTTGTGAAGGACCAGGCCATGACCGCGATCAGGATCGGCGCCATTCGCCGCGCGGCCATCAGCAGGTCGGGCTGGTAGGTGATCGTCCGCTTGATGACGTAGAGAAACGCAGCTGCGATGATGCCGCCCAGAACCGGCGAGATGACCCAGGACGCCGCGATCCGCCCGACCTCCGCCCAGTCGGCGATGCCCCAACCGCCTGCTGCGATGCCGGCTCCCAGCACACCTCCGACGATGGAGTGCGTCGTGGAGACTGGCGCGCCCACCGCGGTCGCGAAGTTCAGCCAGAGCGCCGCAGCCAGAAGTCCCGCCATCATCAGCCAGATGAAGGTGGTCGAGTCCGCGATCATCTCCGGGTCAATGATGCCGCTCTTGATCGTGCCGACCACGTCCCCGCCCGCGATCAGCGCGCCCGCCGCCTCGAAGATCGCCGCGATCATGATCGCCCCGGTCAGGGTGATGGCGCGCGAGCCGACCGCAGGGCCCACGTTGTTCGCCACGTCGTTGGCGCCAATGTTGAGAGCCATGTAGCCACCGATCATGGCGGCCATCACAAGAAGAGATCCACTAGGACCGTCGAGTCCGCGCGACAGGGCGAAGAGCATGATCAGCACGATGAACAGGATCGCCGAGCCGAGCCTGAACAGCTCGCCCCGGTTTACCAGCAAGCCCTTCTCGAGCTTGCGTACGTTCCAGATGCGGCCCTCCATCGGCTCTCCCTGCCTTGACAAGAGGCTGCCGACGCGCGCGAAAGCGTGACAGATAGATGACGGTAATATGACACCTGGAGCAGGAGTTCGAGGCGGGTGACATGACATGGATCAAGGCGAGGCTATTGCGCTGGCCGCGACCGGGCGTTTGGTTGAAGCCCCGGATCAGCGATCCGAACGCGGCACTGTCCGCTCGGCCTCCGGCCAGAACGCCTCAGAGTCCACCAGCTCGAGGTCGTGCCCTTCGCCGACAGGTCCCGCAGACGGAATTATCGTCGGGCGGCTGGGTGCAGCGCTGTGTCCAGAATGCCATTTGCCCCGCCCAGGACCTGCGCCGCGCGGCTTACGATCAGAGGATCGTAAATCCCGACTACTTCTGTATTCTTATCGGGATAATCCACCGAAGACAGGAAATGGCGCATGCAGTTCAGCCGGGCACGTTTTTTGTCATTGGATTTCACGATCACCCAAGGAGCATCCGCGGTGTCTGTGTAAAAAAACATCGCCTCTTTCGCTTCGGTATAGTCATCCCACCGGTCGAGCGACGCCTTGTCGATGGGTGACAGCTTCCACATCTTGAGGGGATTCGTTTCTCTCGCCTTGAAGCGAACAAGTTGTTCAGACCGCGTCACCGAGAACCAGTATTTACGCAGATTAATTCCGGAGCGTACGAGCATTCGTTCCAGTTCTGGCACTTGGCGCATGAATTCGAGATATTCGGACGCGGTACAAAAAGCCATCACCCGTTCCACGCCTGCTCGGTTGTACCAGCTGCGATCGAAAAACACGATCTCGCCCGTGGTCGGCAAGTGCTGGATGTAGCGCTGAAAGAACCACTGGCCCTTTTCGGTGTCCGACGGTTTCGTGAGCGCGACGACCCGCGCGTACCGCGGATTCAGATGCTCCATGAATCGCTTGATCGTGCCGCCCTTGCCGGCGGCGTCGCGGCCCTCCATCAGGATCACGAACTTCTGGCCGGTCTGCTGCGCCCATATCTGCAGCTTGAGAAGTTCGGCCTGCAGCTGGGCTTTCTCAGACTCATAAGCCTTGCGGCCCAGACGGCGCGAGTAGGGATAGTGTCCGGATTCGAAGGCCTGACGGATCGCGTTCTCGCCTACTGCCGGAAAGTGACGCGGACCGGTTGTGGCGTCCTCGGCGCCCGACGAGGGCACTGCGGTGAGTGCCAGGGCCGGGGTCGGGGGCGGGAGAGACTTGTCCACATCCTGATCGTCCATTCCGTTCGCCCCATTTGCTTATTTGAAGTCAATACAAAAGGACGTGTCATCAGGGTAGATGCGTTGATCTGGATCAAGCAAGGGCTGCGGGGCGCTTGGACTTGGTCTGAAAACGGACCCCCAGCCGAATGGGGATGCGCCACCCAATCCAGCGGAAATACCTGCAGCAGATCATCCAGCTGCATCTCCGCCGGCTGCCGGCCATCGAGGATCGCCTCGACGAGTTCCGGCGCGAGCAACGTGAGCCGAAGGATCTGGCTGACATAGGCCTTCCCGATGCCCTTGAGCTTCTTGGACGTTCGCAGATGCCCGTCTTCCTGCTCGTTGATCGATGCCCGCCACGAACGCCGTGCCGGCACGGCGACGATTGCTCTCCCGATCAAAACAGAAGTGACGATGTCACCGCACGTCGAGGGGTTTGCTGAAGCGTGGCACCTGCCCGAACTTGTCAGGGATGATCCGATGATCCGGTCGTCTCAGCCGGTGAGAAGAGAGATGGCTCGGAGAATCTGAACAGGGGCTTTGAGTGGAAGGTCCGCGCCAGATCGGCATGATTGCCGAGAAGCGAGGAGAGACCATGACGAGACGACCACGCCGGAACCACAGCCCGGCCTTCAAGGCGAAGGTGGCGGTGGCCGCCATCCAGGGCGAGAAGACGCTGGCCGAGCTGGCTCAGCAGTTCGACGTGCATCCGAACCAGATCGCGCAATGGCGCACGCAGCTCCTGGAGGGCGCGTCGGCGGTCTTCGGTGATGCAGCGAAGGCCGACGCGTCTCCGGCCGTGGACGTGAAGACGCTGCATGCGAAGAGATTGGCGAGCTGACGCTCGAGAACGATTTTTTATCCGGTGCGCTCGGGCCGAGGCCGGTCTGTTGGCGAGCGCAAGGCGATGATCGACCGCACCCATCAGCTCGGCGTCGCCCGTCAGGCGAAGGCGCTCGGGATCAGCCGGGGCAGCGTCTACTACCTGCCGCGGCCGATGACTGAGGCCGATCTCGCGCTGATGCGCCGGATCGATGAGCTGCACCTCGACTTCGCCGGCAGCCGGATGCTGCAGGGCCTGCTGAAGGCGGAAGGCCATGAGGTCGGCCGACTCCACGTCTCGACGCTGATGAAGAAGATGGGCATCGAGGCGCTGTATCGCCGCCCGAAGACGTCGAAGTCGGCCCCAGGACACCAGGTCTATCCACACCTGCTCCGGAACATGGCGGTGACCCGGCCGAACCAGGTCTGGGCGATGAACATCACCTACGTGCCGATGGCGCGTGGTTTCGTCTACCTCGCCGCCGTCGTCGACCGGTTCAGCCGCAAGGTTCTGGCCTGGCGGCTGTCGATCACGCTGTCGGCCGACTTCTGCATCGAGGCGCTGGAGGAGGCGCTGGCCCGCAACGGCCGGCCCAGATCTTCAACACCGGCCAGGGCAGCCAGTTCACCTCGACAGCCTTCATCGACATGCTGCAGGCCGCCGAGATCGCGATCAGCATGGACGGCAGAGGCGCCTGGCGCGACAACATCTTCGTCGAGCGGCTCTGGCGAACCATCAAGTACGAGGAAGTCTACCTGCGTGCCTATGCCTCCGTCCCCGAGGCCCGCGCCTCGATCGGCCGGTATCTGAGCTTCTACAACGGCAGGCGACCGCATTCATCGCATGGTGTCAACGGCGGAGCAAAGGCAGTCTGAGAACGGCGGTGCAAAAGTCGGCCACGGTAGGGGCGGGATAATCCTGCGGCGGGCGGCGTAAAGGTCGGCCACGTTTGCCCTCTCTGGCGGCAGGGAGGGCGGGGGCATTTTCACCGTGGAGCTGTATCGGAAGGTGCGCCACGCCTACTTCAGGCGGGGTCTGAGCAAGCGGGCGAGCGCGCGCCACTTCGGGATCTCGCGCGACAGCGTGGACAAGATGATCGTCTATTCGGCGCCGCCGGGGTATCGACGGACGGCGCCGATCAAGCGGCCGAAGCTGGACGGGTTCACCGAGATCATCGACCAGTGGCTGCTCGAGGACGCGGACCGCCCTCGCAAGCAGCGCCACACGGCGAAGCGGGTCCTTGACCGACTTCGGGAAGAGCATGGGTTCACCGGCGGCTACACGATCGTGAAGTCGTATCTGCGCGAGCACCAGCGGCGCGGCCGGGAGATGTTCGTGCCGCTGCACCACGCGCCCGGGCATGCCCAGGCGGACTTCGGCGAGTCGCTGGTGGTGATCGGCGGGGTCGAGCAGAAGGCGCACTGCTTTGTGCTCGACCTGCCGCACAGCGATGCCTGTTACGTGCGGGCCTACCCGGCGGCGACCGCCGAGGCATGGGCCGATGGCCATGTCCATGCCTTCGCCTTCTTCGGGCGGGTGCCGCTGTCGGTGCTCTACGATAACGACCGCTGCCTGGTGGCGCGCATCCCTGCCTGACGGGACGCGCATGCGGGCGACGCTGTTCAGCGGGTTGCTGTCGCACTACGTGATTGAGGACCGCTACGGCCGGCCGGGCAAGGGCAACGACAAGGGCAGCGTCGAAGGGATCGTCGGCTGGTCGCGGCGGAACTTCATGGTGCCGCTGCCGCGCTTTGCGACCTGGGACGACTTCAACGCCTGGTTGGAGGAGCAGTGCCGCAAGCGGCAGGCGGAGATCCTGCGCGGCCACAGCGAGACAATCGGCGAGCGGCTCGAGCGCGATCTCGAGGCGATGGCGCCGTTGCCGGCAGCGCCGTTCGAGGCCTGCGATCAGGCGACGGGCCGGGTGAGCTCGCAGGCGCTGGTGCGCTATAGGACCAAT
>CAWGJU010000018.1:0-145955 GCA_963822985.1 uncultured Alphaproteobacteria bacterium
TACTCGTCGCTCTCCGTCCGCTATGGGGCGCCACCGGTCCGCAGCGTGAAGGTCGACGCCGAGATCTCCTGGGATCAGATCGCCGAGGGCTCGCTCGACATCACGGCCGAGCTGCTCGCCGCCTTCGCCGCGGCGGGCTCACCGGCCGGCATCGTCTCCTCCTACACCGGCCAGGGCCTCGAGGCGGACTGGCCTGAGCCAGGCGCCGATCTGCGGGGCGGCTGGCGCGTCGGCGAGGTCAAGCTGACCCGCGCCGATGGCGTCTGGAAGAAGGTCCGCTACAAGGATGCGCGCATCACGGCGCCGACGGCTCGCGTCCTGCCTGCCGGGCTCCGCGTCGACCTCACGGGCGCCGGCTCCCTGACCGGCGCGCGACGCGCCTCCGAAGCGTTCATGACCCCGCCCGTCACGGCGCGCTTCTATGTCTGGGAGTTCCGTCCGACCTTCACGCTCGATTACGCCGTCTCGCGCCAGCGGTTCGAGCGCGTCTCCTTCGAGCTGTCGGCGACGTGGCAGCGCGTCTTCACCGATGCCGGCGAGGACGAGGAGATCGTCGTCTCGCTTGGCTCTCGCAGGGTCAGCGAGACGATCGACGGCGCGGTCCCGCTCGGCGATCTGCGCGCGGCCCTCGTACCTCAACACCGACCGCGGCCGGCGGTCGCTCGACTACCTGATCGCTCTAGCCCGCTCCCGCCTGCTGGCGCGCGCCCGCGCCGTCGAGATCGAGTGCACCATCCCGTTCGCCACCGGAATCGGATTGTCGTGCCGGATGAACGCGACCATCACCGACAGCCGGCTTCCGGGCGGCTCCGCGGCGGGCAAGGTGATCGCCTATACGCTCCGCGCCAGCGGCGATGGCTCGCGGCTCTGCCACGTCATCATCGGCTGCACCATCGGGAACGGAGCCACCCAGACAGCGACGGCCGGCACGCCGACTTACGTCGAGGACGGCTATGTCGACGACGGCTACCAGCTTCGGACCGGCCAGACCTACGAGGCGATCGCCGGCGAGGTCACCTATGCCGACCTGACCGAAGCCGAGATCGACGACGACGGGCTCGACCTGATGGACCTGCGACCCGCGGCACGTGATCGAGATGCTGATGGTGCTGAACGGCGAGAGCGCGCAGGCCGCGGTGCTCAACGGCCGCTTCGAGGACATCCCGGCGGCCATCGAGGCGCTGAATGCCGTCCACACCGAGGTCGTGCTCGAGCTCATGCCGCTCGTCGGCGGTCCCTTCGAGACCAGCTACGACATCGCCGTCTCTCCCCTCGCTGTTCCGAGCACGCTGACGCTGTGATCGTCCTCATCGAGTCGCATGAGCGGGCGCGCGCGCCGCGCCCGCCGGAGATCAGCGCGCCCGAGTGCGGCGCCCGCTGGGGCAAGGCTTCGGAGTACGGCTTCGACCAGACCGACGCCGAGGCCGAGAACGAGGCGCGCGGCGGCTTCAACACGGTCAAGCGGTCCTCAAGCCCGTCGCGCATCAAGCTCTGGAACCTCTCGCCGGTCTGGCGGGCCTACGACGTCGTGGAGGTGCCTTCCGAGCGAGGATCCGAGCCAGACCATGGAGGCGACCGTGACGCGGCAGATGCTGATCCCGGTCGGCTCGAGCACGCAGAAGTACGTCGGCGGCGGGATCGGCTACGTCGAGGATCCGCGCGGCTACGGCTACGAGGAGCGGACGATCCATACCTATGTCCTGCTGACCATCCCGTCGCCGCTGCCGGACGCCGAGGTAGTCGATAGCGGCGTCGAGGGCGAGTGGCCGAGCTACCCGACCGAGGCGTTCTCGCCCGGTGCGTACTCGCCCACCGCGCCGTTGCCGGGGCCCTGGACACGATGAGGTGGTCCGATCTCGCGCGGCTCTACACGCCGGTCACCGCGAAGGCGCAGCCGCGCTCCCGCGCGATCCCGCTCGCCGAGACCGATCCGGAGAGCGGCACCCGCTGGGGCCGCCCCTCGGCTTTCTCCTGGTCGAACGAGGCCGCCAAGCAGAGCGAGGACGAGCAGTCCATCACCAACACCACCCCGGCCGGCCGCCCGGCCGAGTACATGCGGATCGTCGCCGCTGACCTGCTGGTGGCGTCGCAGAGGGTGCGGGTGCAGTCGCCCGCCGATCCGAGCGTCTGGGTCGAGATCGACCGCCTGCGCCGGATGGTCTTCCGCTACACCGAGCACCCCCCGAAATCGAGCCCGAGCGGCCTAACGCCGACCCGGACCACATACTTCGATCTGTCCTTCGACCTGCATCCGTCGCCGGACAAGGAGGCGGAGGTGTGAGGCTCGCGAGCGCCATCCGCCGCTGCTTCGTCGTGGCGGTCGAGTCGCAGACCGTCGAGCGCACGCCGGAGCTGCCGGTCGAACCGGACGCGCAAGCCG
The DNA here is from genome assembly GCA_963822985.1 of uncultured Alphaproteobacteria bacterium. Taxonomy (GTDB): domain Bacteria; phylum Pseudomonadota; class Alphaproteobacteria; order Rhodobacterales; family Rhodobacteraceae; genus Thermohalobaculum. The sequence continues at coordinate 2,381 of CAWGJU010000018.1, forward strand.
GCGCCCGCTGGGGCCAGCCCTCCGTGTTTGACCAGGCGTCGCGTCCGCGCGCGTCCGACGAGCCGGTCGGCTTCTCGGTCGATTGGGTCGACACCTATCGCGTCTTCAAGGGCGCTGAGACGCACCGGGAGTACAGCCGCGTCGCGGCCGGCGAGACCGAGCCCGAGGGCATCCGGAGCGTGACCTTCTACACGGGGAGCAGAAAGGAGCGGCGGAACGTCCGCGGCGTCATCTTCACCAACCTGATCCACGACTACGTGAAGTTCAACTTCCCCGTCCTCGCCTTCAGCGGCGCTCGCGGCGAGCCCCATCCGCCACCCTCCCCTGATGACGAGGACGACGTATGAGCACCCCGCCGCCAATCGACCTGAGCCCGTTCCGGACCGTAGTCGACTTCCTCGACGGGGGCTACTTTGCGCTGATCAGCATCATCATGCAGTCGGGCACCACCTCCGTCGTTAACCGGATCGAGTTCGTGGATCCGGACTTGGGCGACTTCGGTCTCTCGGGAGACGACTGGTTTTTGCCGGCCGGTGCGGATCCCGCCTCGGCCTACGGCTACCATGTGACCTCCGGCAACAACGCCTCAACGGCCTTCGCCTCGCTGAACTTCGTCAACATCGGCAAGGCGCTCGCGGACAATCCGGACGAGGAGCGGACGCACCTGGAGTTCGACATCTTCTTCGTGTCGTTCAACGGGCGGTCGGGCTACCTGCGCTGCGAGATCTACCGCGGACCACTCCTGGCCGAGGTCATCGCGCATCTCGACCCCGACGACATCTTCGCCGCGCTCGGGACCAGCGTCGACACGGTCCGGACGGCCTTCCAGTACCGCCGGGACGGCCATGTCGGCTTGCTCGCCGAACACGAGGAGGCGATCACCGTCTCCACCAATGAGAAGCGGATGCGGATCAGCATCCCGATCGTCGGCGAGGACCACACGCCGACGTTCCAGCATCTTTGACCCGCCGCAGTGGCGCGCAGACCCGCATGCCCGACAGCGTCCCAGAGAAAGACCGCGCCATGACGTCACGGAACGACACCGCGGGCAGCGCCCGCATGCCCAATCCCGATCTCGAGACCCTGCTCGCGCGGGCCGCCGAGGAGGGAGCCCGCCGCGCCCTCGCGGACGTCGGGCTCGGCGGCAAGGACGCCGTCCTCACGATCCACGACATGCGCTCTCTGCTCGAGTGCATCAGCTTCGTGCGGCGCACCGCCGTGCAGACTGCGGTGCACGTCATCACTACCGGTGTTCTCATTGCACTGCTGACCGGCGTCGCCATGAAGCTCAGGTGGTTCGGGCCGAGCCCGTGAGCCGTGCGGGTCGTAAGCGGCGCCCCAGCGAGCGCTCGTCCGAGGTGGCGCGCGACCGTGCCGGGCGTGCCAAAGCGAATGACGCTCGTCCCCGCCACTCGAGCCTCGGCACGCCCCTTTCAGGACGCGGCAGGCCATGGGGCGGCCTGCCGCGCAGCCAGCCCGATGACGGCTGGCCTGGTGGGCTCCGAGCGGGGTCGCCGCCATCCCCACCGCCGCGCTCGATCCGCCCCACAGTACGGCGTCTCCCGCGGTCCCCGCGCTTCTCGGGTCCGGGTCCCCGTTAGCTCAGGCATGGCGCTCAAATCGAGTCGCAATCACCATAAGATCGCTCCGCTGTCAGGTCACGCGCCAGGGAGCCTTACGACGTTCTGCCGCGCTGCAGAGCCTCTCGCTACTCAGTCTCGGCACGAACGGCGGAGGCTGCGAACGCGTTCTCCGCGAAGCTGAACGCCGCGCTCTGGACGGCGAAGACGGTGGCCGAGGGCGGGTCCGGCGATCTCTTCTTCAAGATGAACAAGGAGGCCGCGGGCGATGATCTGGGGCTGACGCTCCAGACCGGCTTCGTGACCAAGGCTCTGGCGGGCGTTTTCGGCTCCGACAGGTTCCGTCTCTCGGTCTCGACCGACGGCAGCGCGTTTTTCGACGGGCTGTCCACGCGAGACGCAGGAGATGGTGTTCGACGCGCACGACCGGGCCTTCGCCTACTACACCCACTGCGCCGCTGCCGCGCCCATTGCTCGCTTTCGTGACTCGGTCGAGAGCTACTGTCCTTGGCTATCATGGCTCCAGCTCGATTTCGTGCAGCTTGCGTTCGAGATGTTATTTCTCCAAGGCTCCGCGTCTGCACCCGGGGCGCATCGCCGTTCGGCACGGCCGACGTGGCAGCGGCTTGGGCAGGCAGAGGGGAACTCTCTGGCCGAGGTAGAGGACGCATGAACCATCTGACACGCATCGCCATCCTTGGCACCCTGCTCGCCGGGTTGTCCGGGTGTGACGAGCCCGAGCCCGAGCCCGAGGAACTCATCCGTGCGATCAAGACAATCGCGGTAACCGAGCGCGCCGGGGGCACGACGCGTTCCTTTTCCGGCACCGTTCAGGCGGCCAAGACTTCGGATCTCAGTTTCGAGGTCGGCGGAAACTTGGCCACGCTGTTGGTAGAGGCGGGTGACGCCGTGCAGCGAGGCGATGTTCTCGCCTCGCTCAACCGCGACCGCTTCGAGTTGTCGGTCGAGGCCGCCGAAGCGAACGTAGCCCGCGCAGCGGCGGCAGACGAGGAGCAGCGCAATGAGCTCTCGCGTCAGGAACGGCTCTACGCCAAGGATTTCGTAAGCGAGGCGGCCCTTCAGTCCGCCAAGTCGGGGGCCGAGAAGGCGAACAACGAACTGAAATATGCTCACTCCGAGCTAAACCTCGCCCTCCGCGACCTCGAAAAGACGGAGCTCAGAGCCCCCTATGACGGGGTGATCTCCGAGCGCAAGCGCGAGCCCTACGAGGAGGTTGCTCACGGCCAGCCCGTGTACGCGATCTATGCCTCGGAGGCGATGGAGGTGCAGGTCAACGTCCCGGAGACGACAGTCAAGGCGCTGGCCCTGGGCATGCCTGCCACTATTACGCTACCGAGCGCCGAAGAGGTCCTGGAGGGTGAGATATCCGAAATCGGCACCGCGACGCAGTCGGGCAACACCTACCCCATCAAGGTCGCGCTTAGCGGCGGCGGCGAGGGGCTGCTCCCCGGTATGACTGCGAGCGTGGCGATCAGTCTTGATCTCGGCGGAACCGATGGCTTCCTCGTCCCCCTATCGGCAATCGTGCCAGGCGAGCGAAAGGGCGAGGGCTTCACGTTCCGCTACGACGAGGCGTCTTCGACCCTCGAACGCGTTGCGCTGACCGGCGTAGGGGTGCGCGACGATATGGTTGTCATAACGGACGGGATCTCTGCCGGCGACGTCATTGCCGTCGCCGGTGTGTCGTTCCTTCGCGACGGTCAGAAGGTCAAGCTGCTCCGTCCATGAGGATGCGCGCTGCCGAAAGAGGTCAGGACGGATGATCACACGCTTTGCGCTCGACAAGAACCGGCTGACCCTCGCGCTCGTGGTGATGATCGTGGCCGGAGGGCTGGCGTTGTTCTTCCAGTTCCCGCGGTCCGAGGATCCCCCAATTGTGATCCGGGAGGCCGTCGTGACCGCCTTCTATCCCGGCCTCGGACCGATAGAGATGGAACAGCTCGTCACCCGGCGGATCGAGGAGCAGATCCGCACGATGCCGGAGATCGACGAGATCACCTCCGACAGCAAGGCGGGCACGGTGGTCATCCACGCCACGCTGCGGGACGAATACGATGACCTGCAGGCGATCTTCACGCGGTTGCGCAACAAGATGAGCGACCTCGACCCGCAGCTGCCGCCTGATGTCATCGGCCCCTTCGTCAATGATGAGTTCGGCCTGACAGCCGTCGCCACCATAGCGCTCTGGGCAGATGGCTTCAGCATGGCCGAGATGCGCGACGTCGCGAGAAGCGTGCGCGACCAGCTTTACGAGCTTGAGGGTATCCGCCGTGTCGACCTTTACGGCCAGCAGGACGAAGTCGTCTATCTGCGATACTCTAACACCCGGCTGGCCGAACTGGGGATTACGCCGAACGAGCTGGTTGCGACACTCGTCGACCAGAATGTGGTTCTCCCGTCAGGACGCTTCGAGTTCGCCAACCAATCCGTCCTGATCCAGCCAACAGGACGTTATCGCAGTGTCCCGGAAATCGCCGCGACACAGATACGCCTCCCCGGGCTCGACCGCTCGATCCGGCTCGATGACATCGTCGGGATCGAGCGCGCCTATGAGGAGACTCCGGCGGACTTCGCCTATTTTGACGGTCGCCCGGCCATCGTCCTTTCGGTCTCGATTGTGCCCGGCGTGAACAGCGTCGATTTCGGCGAGCGCCTGACGGCCAAGATTGACGCGCTCGAGAATTCGCTGCCTTGGGGCTATGTTCTGGAGTATGCGACCTATCAGCCCGATCTGGTCGCGGCGGCGGTCAATGGCGCACTCTCGAACGTGTATCTGACGCTCGCCATCGTGGCAGTCGTCGTGATCCTGTTCCTCGGGGTGCGAACGGGGCTGATCGTCGGCGCCTTCGTCCCATTGACGATGCTGTTCGGCCTGATCTGGATGAGCCTCCTCGGCATCGAGCTCGAGCGCGTCTCCATCATCTCGGCGATCGTCGCGCTCGGAATGCTCGTGGACAACGCCATCGTCGTCGCTGAGGACATTCGTGCGCGCATGGAGCGCGGTCAGGACAGGGAGGAAGCCTGCAGAAGCTCCGGCGCTGCGCTTGCCGTCCCGCTGCTCACCTCGACGTTGACCACGATCTTGGCTTTCATGCCCATTCTGCTGATCGACGGACAGACGGGGGAGTACGTCTTCTCTCTACCCGTCGTCGTCATGATCCTTCTTCTCGGTTCTTGGTTTCTGTCAATGTACGTGACGCCGGCGATGTGCGCCTATTTTATGAAGCCGCCAAAGACCGACGCGGACATTGCACCGGCTTCCGGCAGGATCTACGGCGCCTATCGCGGGTTGCTGAGGGCGGCGATCCGGGCGCGTTATCTCGTCGTGCTGATCACCCTGGCGGGCCTCGTCGGCGCGGGCGTGGTTGCCTCGGGCCTGGTTCGAGAGTTCTTCGGGCCCTCGGACCGCAATCAGTTTCTCGTTTATGTCGAGATGCAGGCGGGCTCGCGCATCCAGGCGACCGATGACGTTACTCGGAGGATCTCGCAATGGCTCGAGGACCGCGAGACCAATCCGGAGGTGACCAGTCACATCGCCTATGTCGGCACCGGGGGGCCGCGGTTCTTTCTTTCACTCTCACCACTCGACCCAGATCCGAACGTCGCCTTCCTTGTGGTCAACACCGAGACGGGCAACCAGGTTCCGGCCGTGATCGCCCGGATGAATCGCTTTTTCGCGGACGCGGTGCCTGAAGCTTCCTCGCGCATAAAGCAGATGTGGATGGGTGCGAACGAGCCAGGCCTGACCGAAATTCGTCTCATCGGGCTCGATGCGGATCGCCTCTACAAGGCGGGTGAGGCCCTTGTAAACGAGGTCGCGGCGATACCCGGCATCCAGTATGTGCGCCAGGACTGGCAGAACCGGGTGGGGCGGATCGACGTCGTGATCGACCAGGAGCGCGCGCGCCGGGCAGGCGTAACCACACGTGACGTCGCGCTCTCGCTCGCGACCTTTGCAGATGGTCAGCAAATTACCGACTACCGCGAGGGGGACAATATCATCCCCGTCACGCTGCAGGCCTTAGCGGGAGAGCGCGCGGTGCTGGGTGATCTCTGGAATACGACCGTCGTCGCCCGCGAGACGGGGGAGGTGATCCCGCTCACACAGGTCGCCGAGATCCGCGGCGGCTGGGACTATTACCAGATCGTCCGTCAGGACCAGGAGCGCACGCTGACAGTCGAGATGAATCACGAGTTCCTGAAGGCGCCAGAAATGCTCGAGAGGCTACGCCCAATTCTGGCAGAGCTGCGTTTCGACGAGAGCATGCGCTGGGAGGTGGGTGGCGAGATCGAGGAATTGGCCAAGTCGACCGCAAAGCTGCTGCGCTACTTGCCCTATTGTGCACTTGGCATCGTCCTGCTTCTGGTCTGGCAATTCAACTCGTTCCGCCGGCCGGCGATCATCATGCTTACGATCCCCATGGCCTTCGGTGGGGCCTTCGTCGGGCTGAAGGTGCTGGGAGCGCCTTTCGACTTCTTCTCGATGCTCGGGCTCCTCAGCCTCGCCGGGGTCATCATCAACAACGGGATTGTTCTGATCGACCGCATTGAAGAACTGCGCTCCGAGTCGCCGACGAGCCGATACGATGCCCTCGTCGAGGGGACCGTCTCACGTTTCCGTCCCATTCTGATGTCGGCGATCACTACGATGCTGGGGGTGATGCCGATCATTCTGGTCAAAGATCCACTTTTCTATTCGATGGCCTGCGTGATCGCCTTCGGTCTCGCCGTGGGCACCGTGCTGAGCCTGATTGTCGTTCCCGTCATCTATGCGATCTTCTTCAACGTTTCCTCCTTCCCTGCCCCGGAGGACGCGGGCGGCGCAGAGGACGGTCTCGTGTCAGCGACAGGATGATGACGACGCCTCGCCGAAAAAGGGGACATGCCCTGAATGTCCGCAGGGATGATAGGAAGATAGCCTGGCCCAGTGTTCCTTGAGATCGCCCTTGGAACGGTCCTCGTCACGTCCGCGGTGTGGTGTCACGCCACGGTGCTTGACCTCGTCGCCAGCCGTGCGCTCTCAATCGTAAGGTCCCATGGCTATCCGCTCGCGAAATGGCTCAGAAACACTCTGCTGTGCACGGCCGCGCTGGCAGCATTCCTGTCTCATGTCGTCCAAATATGGCTCTGGGCTGTGGTATATGTAATCATCGGTGAATTTGTAGACCTTGAATCCGCGCTTTACTTCTCCGCGGTGGTATTTACAACCGTTGGTTTTGGCGACATTATTCCGTCAGATGAATGGCGACTGCTTGCAGCGATCGAGGGCGCGTCCGGCATCTTCCTTTTTGGTCTCTCCACCGCATTTCTGTTTAGAGTGATGCAGGCTGTCTGGCAGCAAGGGCCGGCGTCGCGTTAGTTTTATCTAGTCTAGTCTTGGGGTGGTGGCGGTATTTTCCGGGGTCGAGTCGGCTGACGGCACCGAGCTTTCGCTCCATGCCCCCCCCCAGAGGGACGTGATGCGCCTGTTCTCATGTCTTATCGTTCCATCTCGGAGCAAAAGCCCGGACGAGCGGGTTTGCTGTGACGCCGTGGGCAATGACACTAATGAGGACCGTGCAGACGATAGTCCCGAGCACGGCGTCGGCGTTCGACAGGCGCGCGTCGAGAATGATGATTCCGAAGACGATGCTCGCAAGGCCGCGAGGGCCAAACCAGCCTATGAAGAGCCTGTCGGCTGGCGCGATTGAGGAGCCAGCCAGACTGAGATAGACGGGCAGCATTCGGATGAGTGTTAGGCTGAGCGTGGCATACAGGATCGTCGCGCCGGTGATCCGGTCCGACATCTGCCAGACCACAGCCGCACCGAACACGACCCAGGTCAGCAGCGCGAGCGCGTCGCCAGTGCCTTCTGCTCCGCGCAGCAGACGGTGCTTCTCGCCCGGAGGGGGCCGGAAAGCCAGGCCGCCGACGAAGCAGGCGACGAAACCGCTGCCTCCCAGCGTCTGCGCCGCCGTGAAGCAGGCGATCGCCAAGGCGACGACCGTCACACCGCTCCAGGCGTCGGCGATCCAGCGCGCGGCGAGGGCGTGGCGCAGCAAGACTGACGCTGCGAGCGACAGGGCGATGCCGGTGGCAAGGCCGATTCCGAGCTCCTCGCCGACAATGCTCATTGCGTGGCTCGCCGTCGTCCCCTCGATCTCAGCTCCGACTGCGAGGCCGACGAGCAGAACGACGACCGGCACGCAGATCCCGTCGTTGAGACCGCTCTCGAAATTCAACGCCTCGCGGGTGTCTGGCGACACCGCGGGATTTGTAACGACCGGCTTGCCGAGGGCCGCGTCGGTCGGGGCGAGGGTCGCCGCGATCAGGCCGAGTTCGACGAGGCCAAGTCCGGGAAAGACCAGCCAGGCGATGATGAAACCAAGCAGGATCGTCAGTGGCAGGCCGACAAGCAACAGCCGCTCGGGAAGACTGACGTTCTTGCGGATGCGCGCGATGTCCGCGTTGGCGGCGTCGACGAAAAGCACCATGGCCAACGCGAGCTCGGCCAGAATCCGCAATCCTTCCGCCTTGATGCTGAGTTGCAGGACGTCGAGAACGGCGGGCCCGAGCAGGAAGCCGCTCGCGACGAACACGATCGGTGCGCTGAGCCTCGAGCGGTCCACGCGGCCGGAGACGAGGGCGAAGAGAAGGGAGAGACAGGCGAGGATCGCTGCGGTGGAATACATGCGCTCAGGCTTCCTGACACGTTCGCTTGGCTGTGCTCCGCCCGGTGTCCACAGGTCATGGTCGTCGGATGCACGAGGAAGGCCGCTGGCGATTTCCGGCAGAGGCCGTGCGCCGCGGCTGCCGACTTTGGTCCGTGTCATGGAGCTGCGACCTTCGCTGCCGGTCGTGTTGGCGGGAAGAACGCTTCGAGCACGTAGAGCGCCCCAATCGCCCAGATCGCAGCAAGCGTGAGTTCCCCGAAGCGGTAGGCGAAGTTGGATCCGCCGGAGTCGCTGAACGGGAGGAGCGAATTGCCGTAAAGGATCATTAGCACGCTGAGCCCGAAGCCGGCCAAAGGTGCCCAGGGCGCCTTGGAAGTGATCGCCCGCGCAATGATCAGATTCACCGTGAGCATCATCGCCGCGACAAATGGAACATACGGCGTCATGCGTGTGAGCTGGTAAAGGACCATCGTCAGGAGGCCTGCTGCGACGTTTGCCAGGAGGATGCCCCTGGCGGCGCTCGAGCCGCGTGACAGGTCAAGGCTGAAGGCGAAGACTGCAACGTAGAGTGGCGTGTGGACGATTTGCCAGGCGAAGCTGAAGTAGAGGACCGCGTAGGATCCGGTGATTGCTGCCAGAAGCGCCGCGCGCCGGTTAACTTCCTGAGGCGGCAGGACTGGTTTCGGCTTGGTGGCCGGCTCCACGGGCCGGGCGGGATCACGCATACATGATCATCGCGATGACGAGCGAGAGGCCAATGTTCTGCACGAAGGATCGTCGCGACGTTTCGGGTGATCTCCGTCGTGGTGTTGGCGACCATCGGCACCAGCATGAGTTCGCACAGGGCGACCAGCATGATCAGGCCGGAGCCGCCCCTCAGGCCGAACCGGAAGGACCAAGAACAGCGCAGGAAAGAGGGCGATAAGAAAGAACACCGGAAAAACCTGCGACAGGCTTGCCGCGTAGAGGCAGGTGACGCCGACGGCGAAGGATCCGAGAAGCGCCTTGGTCGCGGCGGCTGGCGACGGCCCGTCCGGCGCCTGCAACATTGGCGCGACGAAGATCGGCGCCAGGTAAGCGAGGGTCCAGCCGTAGAGGAGCGCGATCAGGAACGCGGTGGTGACCCCCAGCCCCAGCCGGAGCGTTCGTCGGGCATGCGCTCGCCTTTCGATCTCCTCCTGGTTCGCACTCGGCCGGGCACTGGACGTGTCGGTCTCAATCGTCGGCCGCGCGGACGCTGCTTCAGTAGGCATAGGAGATCCAGGCGTTGAGCCGGATCCAGAACGCTCCCGAGCGCGTTCAACAGCGCGTTGTCGCTGGTGTAGACGATGACGTCTGCCTGTCCGTTCAGTTGCCTGCGGATGTCCACCAATTCGCTGCCGCTCTCATAGCCCCTCATTTTGATGCGAACCGGGAAGCGCTGCGCGTCCCGCATCCAGGCCTGCTGGTCCTTGACCTGGGGCAAGCCGCCGGGTGCGTCGAAGCCTGACGCGGCGCCAAGCGTGATGCTGCTGACCACTCCGTCGAAGATGCGTCCGGGTTGAACGTCCAGTGTGATTTCGACCGGCTGGCCGACCTGCACATGCCCGAGGTTGTTCTCGGTGAGGTAGGCTTCGACCCAAACCTCGTCGAAAGAGACGAATGTTATCAGCGACTTGCCCGGCTGGGCAAAGGTACCTTCGGCAATGGTGAGGTCATTGACCACACCTCGCGCCGGGGCGCGCAACTCGGTCCATTCTAGTGCGAGCTCCGCCGCGCTCAGTTGGGCAACGGCCGTCCGAATCTGTGGATTGTCCGTGCCCGCGTCGCCAAGTTCCCGCTGGGCGCGTTCAAGGTCGGCTGTCGCCCCCTCCACCTGACTTTCTGCGGCGGCGATCTTTGAGCGCATGTCGTCTCCGCGCGCTCCGGCGACGATGCCCTTTCTCTCGAGCTCGAAAATCCTCTCGCCCTGTGCACTGACGTTCTGAAGCTCAACCTGAGTTCGAGTCAGGTTTGCCTGCGCAACTTCCACCCCCGAGGAACCGGCGCCCACCGCCTGGGTCGCCGATTGCAGGGCCGAGCGGGCAAGGTCAACGTCGATCAGGAACGGGCGCTGGTCGATCCGAGCGAGGAGGTCGCCAGCCTCGACGATTTGCCCATTCGTGACGGCAAGCGCCAAGACGTAACCAGTCACCTCGGGCACGACGTCGATCACGATGGCTTTGACCCGCGCGTTGGACGTGTAGGGCGTGAATCGGTCGGCGGCGAGATACCATACGAAGAGCATCAATGAGAGAAGCGCGAATGCCCGGATAGTCCATTTCATACGGTGCGCTCCCTTGCGGCGGCTGCGTCCTGTTTCAGTCGGTCGTTGAGCCGCCCACCACGCCATGCACCGGGATGTGCACTCCGGTGTGAACGGTGGACTTCGGTGCTACGCACTGCCGGCCTGTCGTGCGAACCAGGCTGCGGCCATCAGCGCAAAGATTATCTGCATGGGCACGCCGAGGACCACCATCACGACGGCGCGTTCATCTATGGACGCCACGGAGAACAATGGCGCAAGCGCCGCGCCGACGTTGCGGGTGCACATGCCGAGCCCGAGAACGCTGCGCCGCGGCTGTGACACTCCGAGGCTCAATGTGTAGGCAGCCACCGTCACGCCGCTGAAGAACAGGATCTGCGCGCCAATCGCGTAGCTGCCGACGGCACCCACGAATCCTTTTCCGTAAATCACGATGCAGAGACACATCATCAGGATCGTCGCGACCGCCGTGGCGCGCTTGACGGGGTCGCGGAGCGCGGACGCTGTGTCGGGCCTCGCGTAAAACAGCGCCATGCCGGCGATCAGCGGCAGAAGCACGACGGCGATTAGGGGCTTCGCGATGGTCCATGGCGAGACCATGAGCCCCGGCACCACGAACGGCACGGCCACCGGAAGCAGGATCACGGTGCCGACCGCCGCGAGAAGCATCATGGCCGGAGCGTAGACCATGTCGCCGCCGGCGCGGGTCAGCATTGCCGGAAGAAACGGCGCACAGGGTGTCAGGCCCAACAGAAGGAGTCCGATGGCATAGGGACCCTCCAGTGGAATGATGCGGGTGAGAACCATGGCCAGCATCGGGCTGATCACAAAGCCGAACAGCACGCCGAAGCCGAGGAAGCGCAGGTCGCGCAACCCCGACAACGCGTCCTGCACCTTCAGGCCGAGCCCCATTTGCAGAAGCGAGCCCGCCATGAAGATCACCAGCGAGATCTTCAGGGCGATGTCGAGGAACCCGGCCATTCTACGGCGCCCGTTCCGGGCCAGTCCGTTGGGTCCGGTGCCCGATCATGTCAGCGCGTGCTCGAGATCCGGCGAGGCCTTCACAAGGATTGCCCGCGAGAGCATTCCGCCCGAAAGGACGCGCGGCTTGTAGCCCTTCTGCAGCAGCATGCGGGCCGCGTAATAGGCGCGCTGACCGGAGCGGCAGATGATGTCGATCTCCCGGTCCTTCGGCAGGTCGTCCAGCCGCGCGCGCAATTGGCTGAGTGGGATGTTGACAGCCCTCGGCACGCTCTCCAGCGCCAGTTCGACCGGTTCGCGGACGTCGAGCAGGAAGGCGTCGGACGGTGCGTCCCAGTGGGCCACCGGCATGTCGCCGTCCTCGATGTCGCGCGCGACCATGCCGGCGAAGTTTACTGGGTCCTTGGCACTACCGAATTGCGGCGCGTAGCAGATCTCGGATTCCGCCAGATCGTCGATGGTCGCACCCATCTGGATCGCCACGGCGAGCGCGCTGATCCGCTTGTCCGCCCCCGGCCCGTCGAGACTCAGCGCCTGGCCGCCGAGCACCTTGCCGTCGGACTTGCGGTAGATGAGCTTGAAGCCCACCATCTTGGCGCCCGGGTAGTAGCCGGCGTGGCTGTTGGGGTAGATATACACCTTCTCATAGTCCGTGATCCCGAGCCGCTTGAGCGTCTTTTCGCTCGCGCCCGTCCAGGCGACCGCGCCGCCGAAGAGCCCGCAGATCGACGATCCCTGCGTGCCCCGGAAATGCGAGTCGCGGCCGGCGATCACGTCTGCCGCGATGCGGCCCTGCCTGTTGGCGGGACCGGCCAGCGCGATCAGGCTCCATTCGCCGGTGACGAAGTCCTTGACCTCGATGGCGTCGCCGACCGCGAAGATGTCGGGATCACTGGTGCGCATCTGATCATCGACCCTGATACCTTTGCGCTCGCCGATTTCCAGTCCAGCTGTCCTGGCCAGATCAGTGTCGGGCCGCACACCGAGCGAGATGATCACAACGTCGGCCGGATGGACCTTGCCCGACTGGGTCTCAACCTCAAGGGTACCGTTCTCAGCCTTGCGGAACTCCTTGACCCCGTCGCCGAGCGCCAGCCGAACCCCGTGCATCTCCAGATGGCCGCCGACCAGCCGGGCGTATTCCGGGTCGAGCGGGGCAAGTACTTGATCGAGCATCTCGACGACCGTGACCTCGAAACCCAGGTGCCGCAGGTTCTCGGCCGTCTCCAGCCCGATGAAGCCGCCGCCGACGATGACAGCGCGCGTCGGCGGCCGCATCATCTGGATACCGGAGTAGGAGTTCATGCCGGCCAGATAGGCTGTCCCCTTTTGCACCCAATCCCGGATTGCCCGCGCGTCCGGCACGGTCCGAACCTCGAAGATGCCGGGCAGGTCGATCCCCGGCAAAGGCGGACGCACCGTCTTGGCGCCGGGCGAAAGCACCAGCTTGTCATAGGCTTCTGTCGTGACCTCGCCGGTCAGAACGTTGCGCAAGTCGATCGTCCTCGCCTTGGCGTCGATCGATACCGCCTCGCAGTTCGTTCGGGTGTCGATGTTGAACTGTTCGCGAAAAGTGCGTTCGCTCGCGACGAGCAGACTCGCCTCGCGCTCGATGACGCCGCCGATGTGATAAGGCAGGCCGCAGTTGGCATAGGAAACGTAGGGACCCCGCTCGACCATAAGAATCTCCGCGGTCTCGTCCAATCTGCGAAGCCTTGCCGCGCAGGATGCGCCTCCGGCAACGCCGCCAACGATGATGATTTTCATCGACTCTCTCCTTGCCATTTCTTGATGTAAGCTATGGGTTGCGCGGACCGTGACTATCGCCTCGGCCCGCCAGGAACGCCGCGATCTCGTTCTCGAGCGCCGTAATCACGGAGCGATAGTCGGAGATCTCCGGCCTTTGCTGGGCGTTCGGGAGGGCTTCGAAGCGGGTGAGGCAGTCGCACGCCATTACATAGTCTTCGCAAACGCTTCGAAAGCTTTCGTCTCTGAGGAAGGCTTCGCGGATCACCAGAGCCCGTTCTGGAAAGCGCTCGAGAACCCGCGCGAGTTCGGCTCTATAAGTCATTCGTCCACCACGCGCCGCCCGTAGCTCCTGCTGCACGGTTTGGGCCTATTCCATGAACCAGCCATGGCTCACGATCAGGGACTGGCCGGTCAGGGCGTTAGAGCCGAAGGAAGCAAAGAAGACCGCCGCCTCGGCCACGTCCTCCACGGTGGTGAACTCATGGTCGACCGTCTCCTTGAGCATGACGGTGTCGATTACTTCCTGCTCGGTGATGCCGAGTTCCTTGGCCTGCTCGGGGATTTGCTTGTCGACGAGCGGCGTGCGCACGAAGCCGGGACAGATCACGTTGGCCCGGACGCCATGCTCAGCGCCTTCCTTGGCCACCACCTTGGCGAGCCCGATCAGGCCGTGCTTGGCGGTGACGTAGGGCGCCTTGAGCTTGGAGGCCTCCTTGGAATGGACCGAGCCTATATAGATGACGCTGCCACTTCCCTGCCTGTACATCTGGCGCAGCGCCGCGCGCGTGGTCAGGAAGGCTCCGTCGAGATGGATAGCGAGCAGCTTCTTCCATTTGCCAAGTTCGAAATTGACAAGCGGTGCGACGATCTGGATGCCGGCGTTGCTGACCAGCACGTCGAGCACGCCGAAGGTCTCGATGACCTTTGCGGTCCCGGCATCGACCTGCGCCTCGTCGGTCACGTCCATCGCGACGCCGATCGCGCGTCTGCCGGATGGGTCGATCTCGCGCGCGGTCGCCTCGGCCGCCTCGAGATTCAGGTCGGCAATGGCAACCTTCGCGCCCTCGCGGGCGTAGATTATTGCGATCTCCTTGCCGATCCCGCTCGCAGAGCCGGTGATCAGGGCAACCTTGTTCTCGAGACGCATTGGCGTTTCCTTGCGCACAGAAGGCCTGATCCGAACGCTCAGGCCAGATAGTCGTGGACGACCTCGCCGAGGCCCAGGGTCAAATCGCTGACGATGTGAATGGCGCCGAGCACCTCGATCACCGGCAGCGACGCCACCGGTGCGAGCGCATGATGGAAGAGCTGAAGCCCGGCGGGGCCGGACCAGGCGCCCTTCACCGTCACGTCTTCGAGGTAATACCGAACCAGCTCGCAGATCCGCGGGCTGCCATCGACATGCGGGATGATCTTCAGCAGGTAGCTCGGCGCAAGAAGCGACCTCAGGATCGGTTCGTGCTCCAGAGTCAGATGCTTGTAGCCCATCGTTGCGACCGCGACCGGCACGGGACCGTAGCGCAGCACGCCGCCGAGCGTGTCCTTCTCGACCCGCAGCTCGGGGAATGCGAGCTTCTTGGGAAATCCCCAGAGTTCGCGGCCTGCCGCGATCGGCGCGTGATCGTTGAGATACATCGAATGGACGTATCCGCCGTGCTCGCCCCGGAAACTCACCGGGATGACCTGGCCGCTCTCGGTGTAGTCGCCGAACCCTGTCGAATCCGGCATCCGGATGAACTCGAACTTGACGACCGGATCGGTCAGTTCGAGCGGCGCAGGTATCACCGCGCGCAGGGCCACCGGGTCGGTACGGTAAGTGACGATGAAGAACTCGCGATTGACGAACCGGTAAGGCCCCGGCGGAAATGCCGAACTCGTGATCGGCATCGCGAATGCGTTCTTCCTGACTTCTGCTTCGTCCATGAAGGGCTCCTGGAAGCGATCAAAGTTCGAAGGATCGGACGCCGTTGCCGAGGTCGGTGACCTGGCAAGCCATCGGATTGGTCATGACGTGGCGGATGTCGCCCTCGCCCGCCCGCCACAGATCGGAGACGGTGGCGCGCGAGAATTCGTAGTCCTTGAAGTTCCGGGATTGCGTGTCATGCCGGTTCACCAGATGAACGAGCGAGAGCGGCCCGCGCCGGCTCACCGCAGCAAGCTTCCGCACCTGCGGGTCCGATCGCTGGTCCTCGGGCAACTTCGCGAGAACCTCGGCGAGCGCGGCCCGAAGTTCCTCGATGTGCCGGATCTTGTCGGCGGTGAAGCGCTGCTTGCTCTGATACTGAATGTCCTTGGCGCGTTCGCTGACCTGCTCGAGGTTTCTCGGCAGTTCACCGCTTCCGCTGAAGAGATCGACCTGAACAATCAGCGCGTTGATCCGGAGATCCTCGGCGACGTGCAACAGTGGCGTGTTGGACATGATACCGCCATCCCAGTACCATTCGCCGTCGATTTCGATCGGGGGAAACGCGGGCGGTAGAGCTCCACTTGCCATCACATGACTTGCCGCGATCACGTCGGAAGTGTTGTCGAAGTAGATCGCCTTTCCCGTGCAGGCGTTGACCGCGCCGAGGGATAGCCGCGTTTCGCCAGCGTTGATCAGGTCGAAGTCCACGAGCTCGTTGAGCGTCCCACGCAAGGGCTCGGTGTCATAGTAGCTGAGCGCTCCGATGCTTCCCTCGGGAGCGAAGGCTGGCGCCGGAATTCGAGGCACGTAGAAGCCCGGAATTCCAAATGCTGCGGCCGACGCGGCGCTCATCCAATTGAGCCACGGACGCCACAGCTCCATGCTGGCCAGCGGAGAGAAGCCAGGCGCGCGGCTGGAGACGCGCTCCCAGAACTCCGTAAGGCGTGCGACACGGCGCTCGGGCGGGTTGCCCGCGATCAGCGCGGCGTTGATCGCGCCGATGGAGGTGCCTGCGATCCAGTTCGGCACGAAGCCGGCCGCGGCGAGGCCTTCGTAGACCCCGGCCTGGTATGCTCCAAGGGCGCCGCCTCCCTGAAGCACGAGGATGCGCTGCTCGTGCGATCCGAACTCGACCGCGGCGCGGGCATAGGCGAGCGCCTCGGCTTTGCCGTCCTTGGCCATTGTTCGTATCTCTCCTTCGCCGCTCTCGTGGCTTCTTCTTGTGGGGTTCGACGCGCCAGCGGTTAGTTCACCCTCGAACTCCGCACAGCTGCCTTCGGCCTTGAAGCCTCTTGGCCGCGTCATTGGCGCGCGCGGAAGTACGTCACCGTGACGTCACCCCCTTTTTTGGATGCGGTATGCCGCTGCAAAGATCAGCAGCGTCCGATATGCTTATCCTGAAAGGGGTGGTCGAAATCCGGTGGGAACAAGCAAGCCGCGCGAGCGGTGTCAGGCGCGCTCCGGCGCGCGATGGAACATATTGAGATGAGTCCACAAGCGGACGCGGTCCTCGCGGTGCTGCGGCGAATCCTGAATTCCGCGGACTTCGATGCGCCCGAGCGAAATAGGCGATTTCTCCGCTATATCGTCGAGGAGACGCTTGCCGGCCGCTCCAACCAAATCAAGGCCTACGCGATCGCAACGTCAGTCTTCGAGCGTGCTCCGGACTTCGACCCGCAACTGGATTCGATCGTACGCATCGAGGCAGGCCGCCTACGCCGGTCCCTGGACAACTACTACTTGAGGGAAGGCGCAGACGATCCGATCCGGATCATGATTCCAAAGGGCTCATACGTTCCGGCGTTCGAACCCGCGAGCGCGAGAGCTCCAATCGGCAATGCATCGCCAAGCGGCGCGTCGACGGCACGCGCTCTCCACGATCGCCGCGGCCCGACCATTTTCGTCGCGCCCTTCGATGAGGAAGGCGATCAGTCCGGCTTCCCCAATTTCACCAGGGGGCTCGTTCGGCAGATCATCGTTGGTCTCACCAGATTCACCGAGTTGGTCGTGTTCGGCCAAAGCACGACCTTCGGATCCGGGAGCCAGTCGGATCGCGAGCGGATATTCTCCGAGCTCGGAGCAGATTTCATCCTGACCGGCGGGACCTCACTCTCGGCGGCGCATTTCAGCGTGGAGGTGCTGCTGATTGATGCCAGGACCGGCCGGTGTCTCTGGGGAGAGAGCTTCAAGCGGACCCTTCATCCCGGCGAAATCTTCTCGCTCCGTGACGAGGTTGCGGAGAGGGTGGTCCGCGTGCTGGCCCAGCCCTATGGCATCCTGTTCAGCAAGGCGCGCGAAACGGATGGGCCTAATCCCGGCAGCCTGGGTTCCTACGACGAAGTCGTCCGATTCCACCTCTACTGGCGGACATATGACGCCGATCAGTTCGAGGCGGTACGCGCGGGGCTTGAAGAGGTTGTCGCCATGGATCCCACCTACGCGGAAGCCTATGCGTGCCTCTCCCAAATGTACTCCAACGCGGCAAGGTTCGGGTATGACGTCGGCGGCGCCGTCGCGGACCCGCTACAAAGGGCAATGGACCTCGCACGCCGAGCCATCTCACTCGCGCCCGGCTCCAGCCGCGGCCATCACGCGCTCGGTCTGGCCTGCTGGTTCAGTGGCGACGTCAACGGCAGTTTGGAGGCACTCAAGACCGGTCTTCGACTAAACCCCAATGATACCGAGATCATGGCAGATCTCGGCCTGCGCCATGCGATGCTCACGCAGTGGGATGAGGCGGTGCCCTTGCTTGAAGAGAGCTATGCGCGCAATCCGGCGCAGCCCGGGACCTACCGGATCGGATTGGCCCTTTTCCACTATTTTCATGGCCGCTATGCGGCAGCATTGGCGGAGGCACGAAAGATTGATGCACCAAATGTGATCTACGGTCATCTCATCGAAGCGGCCGCGGCTCGGGCGCTTGGCGCCGAGAAAGTTGCCGAAGCCGCCGTGCAGGTAATCCTTGCGATTGACCCAGGCTACTTTGACCATATTGCGCAAGACCTCCAGAGTCGCAGCCTGCACCCAGATCTGATCTGCGCTATCATGGAGGGTCTGCAAGTCTCGGTGCGTCCCAATTCGGACGCGGGCAGCGAGAGAAGGGGCCTGACTGAATACCCTGGCGGCAACAAAGCCGGACATGGCGTCTGAGGTCGTCCGGCACCCAAACGCCGGATTGTTCACTGCCTTGATCGGTAGCGTCGAGGTTTGTGCACCTCAGCTCGCGGAGACGGTTCGATCCCAGACCCGCTTCCTGCGCCAAACTACCTTCCGAGATGTTCCGCCACATTCTCTAACCGGCTGAGTTGCAAGGGCCGGTTCCATCCTTCCATTCCGCAAAGGTCTTGCACGTTCCCGGGGTTTCCTCCATTTTGCGGGGGGAAAATCGGGGGAAGAGGATGGCGGACGGATCGGTTTCGCTGGTGGGCAAGAACCTGACCGCGGCGTTCGTTCAGTCGGTGAAGTTGCCTGGCAAGTATCACGACGGAAAGGGCACCGGCCTCTTTCTGCGCGTCGACCCCGGCGGTCGACGGTTCTGGATCCAGCGCATCACCATCCGCGGCAAGCGGCGTGAAATGGGGCTGGGCAGCCCCCCGACAGTGTCGCTGGCCGAAGCTCGGGAACGTGCACTGGACAACAAGCGGCGCGCCCGGGCCGGCGGCGACCCGCTGGCCGAGAAGCGCAAGGCGCCCGCCGTGCTCACCTTTGCAGAGGCCGCGCGCAAGGCGCACGCCGAGTTGTCACCAACTTGGAAAAACCCGAAGGATCGGGCGGCCTTTCTTTCCAGCCTTGAGACCTACGCATTCCCGCGGATCGGGCGCATCCCACTGCCCGAGGTGCCGAGCGCGGACGTACGCCGCGCCGTGCTGGCCGCGCGTGAGAAAGCCCCGGAAGTGGCGCGCAAGCTGGTATTTCGCATCGCCGCCGTTTTCAGGTGGGGGATCGCCGAGGGCATGTGCGATGTGAATCCGGCGACAGCGCAGGCCCTCGCCCTGCCGCGTACGGAGAAGAACTCAACCCACCGCAAGGCTCTGCCCTACTTCGAGGTCGCGGGCTGTATTGCGACGGTGAAGGCATCCCGGGCCGGTGCGGCGACCAAGCTCGTCCTCGAGTTCATCGTCCTGACGGCTGTGCGCTCCAGCGAGGCGCGGCTGGCCTGCTGGGAAGAGTTCGACTTCCACGGCGCGGACAATCTCGAGCATGCTACACGTGCGACCTGGGAAATTCCGGCCTCGCGCACCAAAATGGGGCGGCCGCACCGCGTCCCACTTCCCGGGCGGGCGGTGGCGATTCTGAGAGAAGCCGAGGCGCTGTCCGACAGAACTGCGCTGGTATTCCCCGGTACGAAGCGCGGTCGCCCACTTTCCGACATGACGCTCTCGAAGCTGGTGAAAGAGCTCGGCTTCGATGCGGACGTGCACGGCTTCCGCACGTCCTTTAGGACCTGGGCGCAGGAACAGACGAACTTCCCACGCGAGGTCGCCGAGGCTGCGCTGGGGCACAAGGTGGGAGACGCGGTGGAGCGGGCCTATGCGCGCTCTGACCTCTTCGAAAAGCGCCGCAAGATGATGGAGAGTTGGGCAGGGTATCTTGGCGTGCGGCGGGGCGAGGTGGTCCGGCTGCCGAGCAGCGCGTGAACCGCCGGGCGACGATCGTTGAGCCTTCTGGCGCGATCGCAACGGTGCCCTGCCCAAATTCCCCGGCCCGATTGGCACCCTGCGAGAGCGGCCCTCAGATGTCCTCGAACGCCGGCCATTTCGCGTCGTCCAGCGCCGTCCTCAGGTTGGTCCGCCGCGCCTCGTCGAGGTCTTCGCTCTTCGACCAGATTGTCGTCGCCGCCTCGATCAGACTACCGGCCAGCTTGATCGCCGCCTCGATCACGTCCTTCTGGTCGTCCGCGGGTGGTACCAGCGCCAAGGCGTCGGCGCAGAAGGCCTCGCGGAGCTCGCTGCCGCGCTCGAGCCGCTTTGTTACTGCGGTCAGGCCCTCCTCCTCCTGGTCCTCGATCAGCGCCGCCTCGAGGTAGGCGATGGCGGCCATCATCTCGGTCCGCGCTTCCTCGTAGGAGAGCTCCGCCCGGCTGAGCGCTCCGGCATCGCCCTCGGGCAGGTGCCGCTTCATCACGCGCGCGCAGGTGACGGCCGAGCCGCGTTCGAGCTGCAGCCGCTCGGTGGCCTCCATCATCGTCATGGGTTCGGCGATTGCCGCGATCGGCGACGCAAGCAGCATCAAGGCGGCATACCTTGAGAGTGACGGCATGCTCATCCTCAGATCCTGCTGGCGAAGAGCTCGCCCGAGAAGCGGGTCTCGACGCTCGGCTTCTGGCGGCCGCCGGTCAGGGCCTGAACGTGGGCGGCGACATAGCCGGTCAGCTCCTCGACGCTGATCATGCCGTTGGCGTCAGCGTCGGCGGCGCTGCCTAGCGCCTCGAGGACCACCTCCGTGAAGGCGCCGTTCCGCCAGCCGGGCTCCTCCCAAGAGGACTGCTCGGCCGAGGACGAGGTGATCACGGTGACGTTGGTGCCGCTGAGGCTGCGGCGCAGCAGGTCGGCATCAAGCTGGCCCACGGCGCCCGAGCGGCAGGCGTCGAGCAGCAGGAGCACCTTGGCGTGCTCGGCGATGGCGCCCACGACCGCGCGCAGCTCCTGGCTCGAGATGCCGGTGCGCTTGAGCCGCGCCGGGCTCTGCACGTCCGCGTCGTGTGGCAGGAGGTAGAACTCGCGGTCGGGACCCTCGCCCGAAACTGTGCCGTGGCCGGAAAAGTGCACGACGACGAGATCGGACTTGGTGGGCGCCGCGGCCACCCGCGCCCGGATGTTCTCGAGCTGGCCGATGATGCTGAGCCCGGTCGCCTCATCGTCGCGCAGAACCATGCTGAAGCCCTGCTGGTAGGGCCAGAGGTCGTCGCTCTGCGCCGAGAGTGCGGCGTGAACGTCACGCGCGTCGTCGTCGGCCCAGTCGAGCGCGAGCGCAGCCGCGCCGCTCCCATATTGCGAGACGCCGACGGTCAGCACGTGCAGCTGCGCTCCGGGCGCGAACGCGGCGCCGGTCAGACGCTTGATCGCGGCCCGGCGCTCGGTCTCTTCGGCGGCGTAGACCGCCTGCATGGTGCCGCCCTCGCGCAGCACGCGTGACGTGACCCCCTTGCTTCATCCAGGGGCCACTGGAAATCGTGAGTTGAGAATTGCGCGTGATCGTTGCGGCTTCAGGGTCGCGGCATAGGCGGCGGGCGTCATGTAGCCGATCGCCGAGTGCGGCCGCGCGGTATTGAAGTCGTCAGCCCAGCCCGCAACGACGGCGCGGGCGTGGTTCATCGAGAAGAACAGATGCTCGTTGAGGCATTCGTCCCGCATCCGCCCTTGGAAGCTCTCGGCGAAGGCGTTCTGGGTCGGCTTGCCGGGCGCGATGTAGCGCCAGTCGAGCTTGGCCGCCTGGGTGAAGGCGAGCACCGCTGAGGAGGTGAATTCGGTGCCGTCGCCAGCGGTGCTCGGACCGGTGGCGCACTTCGCTGGCGACCGCTGACGATCACGCCGGGCCGGCCGCGCCGCTCGATCAGCGCGCTCATCTCGCGCACCACGCGCTTGCCGGTGAGCGATCTCTCCGGCACCGCGGCGAGGCACTCCTTGGTCACGTCGTCGATGATCGTCAGCACCCGGAACCGGCGCCCGTCGGCCAGCTGGTCATGGACGAAGTCCGTCGACCAGCGGCTGTTGCGGCCCTCGGGCGTCGGGATCGGCGTGCGCGCCACCGCGATCCGGCGCCGCGACCGACGCCGGCGTACCGCCAGGCCCTCCTCGCGATAAAGCCGCTGGGTCTTCTTGCGGTTCATCGTCCAGCCCTCGCCGCGGAGCAGAACATGCAGCCGTCGGTAGCCGAACCGCCGGCGCTGCTCCGCCAGCTCGCGCAACCGGGCGCGCAAGGCAGCGTCGTCGGGGCGCCTGGCGCGGTAGCGGATCACGCTCCGGTCCGCCGCAAGGAGGGTGCACGCCCGCCGCTCGCTCACCTCGAGGCTCGTCCTCAGGTGCGCGACCGCCTCCCGCCTGGCGGCGGGCGTCACCATTTTTTTGCCAGCAGATCCTTCAGCCCGGCATTGTCGAGCATCGCGTCGGCGTAGAGCCGCTTCAGCTTCGCGTTCTCGGCCTCGAGCGCCTTCAGCCGCTTCGCCTCCGACACGTCCATCCCGCCGTACTTCGCCTTCCAGGCGTAGAACGTCGCCGACGACATTCCGTGCTTGCGGCAGACATCCGCGACCGACGCGCCGGCTTCCTGCTCGCGCAGCACCCCGATGATCTGCTCTTCGGTAAACCTGTTCCGCTTCATTCCGGTCCCTCTCCTGTGGTCCGGATTCCAGCAGCTTGTGGACGAGAAACAAGGGGTCACGTCACGCGCTTGATCACCTCTGGGCGAAACGAGTGCGGCACCTGCCGCGCCGGCAGGGCGACCGGCGCCTCGTCCCAGCCCTTGTTGACGTGCCAACGCAGCGCCCCCATGGCGCCCGGCGTCGCGGCGAAACGGCCGTCGGGCTCCCAGGCCACCCAGTTTCGGCTATCGTCGAAAGGGAAGAGCGCGAGCAGCTCGGTGCCGTCCTCCATCCGGTGCCAGCGGAGCGTGCCGTCGGCGTAGTCCGCGAGCGCGAAGCGGCCGTCGCCGGTGACGTTGACCGCCCAGACAACGCCCGGCGCCTCGCGGCGCCAGAGCTCGGTGCCTTCGGCGTCGAAGGCGCGAAGATACCATTCGGCGCCCAGCACGAAGCTCTCACCCTGCGGGTGGATCGCGAGGCTGCGCGACATCTCATAGCGCTTGAGCAGCAGCGGCGCGCCGTCGAGAGTCGGGGAGAAGCTGTTGACCCAATCGGCGATGTTGAGGCTGTCCTGCTCTGGCGGCCGGACCTGACTGTCATCCGCCGGCGGCAGCAGCTTCAGCGCCGCCATGTCAAAGCGACGGCGATCCTCGCCCCCGTAGTTCAGCCCGAACTCCACCAGCATCCCGTCTTCGGAAACGGCGAGGTTGTGGCGCTGGCCGCGCGGATCAATCTGGGCCGGCTTGACCACCCAGCGCGAGGCGCCGTCAACCGTGATCACGCCGAGCCACGGATCTCCTGCCGCGGCAAGGAGCGCGCCGTTCGGCAGGGGCTTCAGGCTCATCAGCGTGTTGTCGCCCGCCGGCAGGATCCGGCGCGCACCGGCGCCGCCCTCGCCCCAGGCGAGGATGGGCTGTCCGCTGCCGTCATAGTACATCCCGCCGGCATAGAGCGTCACCCCGTCCGCCGACCAGGCGATCTTCGACAGGTCGCCGTTGTCGATCCCGTCGGTCGCGGGCGCCGAGAGCTCCGCCAGCGTCTCGCCATGGTAGATCCGCACCTCGGGACTTCTGTCGAACCCGACCGCCAGGCGCCCGTGCACCGGGTTGAAGGCGAGCCCGTAGGGAAATGGCGCGGAAGTCTCCACTGCCGCCAGCAGGGCGCCGTCGGCGCCATAGAGGCGCAGCTTGCCGTCCGAGCTCGTCGTCGCGATCCGCCCCTCCGGCCCGAATGCCACGCCGTAGCTGCTATCGCCGTAGTCGCTGTCGGCCCAGGCCTCATGCCATATCCCGTCGCCGCCGCGATCATGGACCCGGAGGCCCTGTCCATCATACAGTACCGCCGCGAGCCGCGCGCCTTCGGGCGAGAAGGCGAGATGAAAGACCGAGGTAGGCAGGCCGCCGAGACGGCCGGTCATGGCCCCGGTCACGCGGTCGAAGAGGTAGATCTGCTCCTCGCCCACGACGCCGCGCGTCCACCCCCCGGCGGCGATGGTCGCACCATCCGGCGTGATCGCCACGGCATAGACCTGACCGACATTGCCGGGCCCCAGCGGCATCCGGATCCACAACTGCCGCCGCAGAGCGCAAGGGAGATAATTTCCTTTGAGGTAATTCTCGGCGGCTGAAGGAAGGCAGGCTATGACAGATCGCGTCCTTAGGCGCCCCGAGGTGGAGGCCCGTACCGGCCTGTCCCGCAGCACGATTTACGCGCTCATATCGCAGGGCAGGTTCCCGCGCCCGGTCAAGCTGAGCAAGCGGGCGGTGGGGTGGCGGGCACCCGACGTCGTACAGTGGATCGAGAGCCGCACGTCCGCCGCAGGTGAAGAAACTGCCAATCTACCCGTGCCGCCATCCGACCTCATTGAGCCGGATAGGCCCGAGGACCAGGCCCTCGACATCGCCGAGCATGCGGCCGGGGCCAAGCCGGTTCGCTCTTGCACGGCCGATCGGGCTGTACGGCCCGCGAAGCGCGCTAAGAGCACGTGACGCTGTGGTCGAAAGTGATGCGGCCCGGAACCTGGGGGAACAGGGGCCGGGCCGGAGGGCCGCTATGCGAGCGCGGCTGGCCTTTCCGACATAGCCGAAGATCGATCTCAGCGCCAATCAGGGACGACATCTGACGCCGACATCGACCTGCAGAAGGAAAGGTCGAAGCCCAGCTCCCGGCCGTCGGAACGCTCCGGCCATCGCGAGACGGCAGACGGCTATCGCGGCGAACTGTTCCGGATGGGGCATTACCGCGTCGTCGCCTGCCGCCAGCAGCTGCAATGGCTCTACCAGCGCCAGCGGCCCGGATCTCCGGCCGGTCGGCCGGCCTGGGATACGCTTGGGTGTTGTGTGATGCGCGTTGGCCTTCAGCGCCTCCACCGCTCTCACGTCGGCGGGAACAGCGCCGAAATCGACGGCCTTCCCGAGTATTTCGTGGTGGGGGCCGCCGATGGCTGACGCGGAGATCCTGACGAGGGCCTTGGGCGGCCGCTGGTACCGCGGATACGGACTGGCGTTCTGCCCGGCCCACGACAATACCCAGACGCCCGCCCTGTCGCTCGGGACCGGGCGTGACGGACGCCTGCTGCTGCGGTGCCACACCGGCTGCGACTTCCTTCAGGTCATGGGCGCGCTGCGCGCTCGCGGCCTTGAGACGGGGACGCCGTCGGTCACGCCGATGGATCCGGCCAGAGATGCTACGCGTCGGGCGACCGAAAAGCTCAAGCGCGAGCGCCAGATCCGGCTTGCGCGCACCTGCTGGTCCGAGACGGTGCCGATCGGCGGCACGCTCGCCGAGCGCTACCTCCGCCGTCGCGGCATCCGCTGTGCTCTTCCCGGTTCGCTGAGCTTCCACCCGGCGTGCTGGCACGCGGCGACCGCGAGCAAGCTGCCGGCCATGGTTGGGGCGGTCGTGCACACGGGCGAGATCGTGGCCGTACACCGGACGTATCTGGCAGAACCCGGAGCAAAGGCAAACATCGAGCCGAACAAGGCCATGCTCGGCCCGGTTGGCGGTGGCGCTGTCCCGCTCTCCCGGGGACCCGGGCCTCTGGTCGTAGCCGAAGGCATCGAGACGGCCCTGTCGCTCCTCGGCGGCCTCGCCGACCACGCGCCGCGGGTCTGGGCAGCGCTCAGCGCCAGCGGGATGAGCGGCCTTCTGCCCCCGCCATGGCCGAGCGATCTGGTTATCGCGCCGGACGGCGATCCGCCCGGCCGTAGCGCAGCTGATGTGCTGGCCGCCCGTGCCTACAAGCTGGGTTGGCGCGTGCGAGTGATGGAGCCGCCGGTACCTTTCCCCGCTACCTGATGATGCTCGCCGGGATGGATTAACTGGAAGGCGCTCTGCGGGCGCACCTCTTGGGGTGTAAGACAGAGGCGGTCGCGGTCAGCATGCTGGGCATCATGATCAATCCTCGTCCCCCGTCCCGTCCCTCCTCCTCCGGATCCGCCCAAGCGGGCACCTGCGGGCCCGGCGAGGAGGTCTGGCCCGAGCAGGCGGAGCTCTCCTGGCGTCCCTGCCCCTGCCGTTCGGCATCTGCCGAGCAGGTACGCAAGGCCCGAGTGCGTCGACAGCGGCCAATGTGCCCGCCTTGCGGAGCTGGGGATGCGCGACAATGGGCAGCCATTACCGCGGTCGAAGCGGCCCAGGTGCGGGGCTCAAACCCGCGCAGGTGGGGCCTGCCGAATGCGCGTGGAGCCCGGGAAGCCGCGCTGTCGGGTCCACGGCGGCTTGTCCAGCGGCCCAAAGACGGCCGAGGGCCGGACCCGGATTGCTGAGGCGCAGCGGCAAAGATGGAAGGCGCGCCAAAGGAGAACCGACTGACAGAGTCGCCCCGGCTTGGCACCCTCGCGTCCTACGCCAAGCAGGCCAATGATAAGACGCTCAAGATCATGGCAAACCGCATCCGGATGCGCCGCTTCAGGTCGACCCGCCGCCAGCGCACCACCCCGTCGCGCTCGGGATCGGGACCGGCTTCCACCCACGCCGCGAGCTCCGCCTTCTGCTCGGGGGTGAGGCGCGGTCGGCGGCCGGGCGATGAACGGTTCGTCAGGCCCGCCAGCCCTTCGGCATTGTAACGGTGCACCCAGTCGCGCAGCGTCTGCCGGTCCATCCCGCAAGTCTCGGCCGCGCCCTTACGGTCGCTGCCCTCCAGCACCAGCGCGATCGCCAGCATCCGCCGCGCCGCGCGCGCATCCTTCGTCTTTCCCGCCGTCGCTCGCATCTGCGCCGGCGTTAGGTCCTTCCGCGTGATCTCGACCGCCATCCCTGTCTCCCTGTCCTCAAAGACAGGGACTCACATTTCCGCCGGCTTGAGAATCCCCCGAGTTCATCTCCATGGGCCGGCCGTCTGACCTGCGCTGGTGTGCGGTATCCGTGGCGCTGGATGATCCAATTCTCGTTGTAAGTGCGCTGGAAGCCGAGGAGGGCTTGGCGCGCCAGGTCTTCGATGGTCTCGAACCACCGGACCCAGAGCAGGTTCTCCTTGAGCGTCCTGATGAAGCGCTCGGCGCAGCCGTGCCTTCGGGTGCGCGGACGAAGGCGGGCGAGTTCGTCGCGCCGAGGAAGCGGAGCTCCTGTTGGAAGTCGCCGCTCATGTACTGGGAGCCATGGTCATGGCGGATGCTCAGCCCCGCGGCGACGCCCTGGCCGATCGCGCCGAAGCTGTTCCGCACGGCCTGGCGGATCGGCTCGAGGGCCTCAAAGCGGGTGGCGCGGTGGCTGGCGTGGATCCCGACGCACTCGGCCGAGCAGTGATCGACCGCGACGAAGACGGCGGCTGACCCCTCGCCGGTCATGACCGTCGTCAGATCGGTGCCCCACATCTCGTCGACCACTCCGGTCGTGATCGTGCCGTCATGCGCCCGCGGGCCACGTGCGGCGCCAGGGCGCTGATGGGCCAGGAGCGCGTTCTCACGCATCACCCGGAGGACGCGACGCGGGCTGGTCCGAGTGCCGGAGACACGCAGCCGGGCCCAGACCTTGCGATAGCCTTCGCCGTGAAAGGGGCTCGTCGCCAGCAGCGCCCGGATCTCGGACGCCAGCGCGTCGTCGGGCATGGGGCCTTGCGGGCCGGGCCGGCGGCGGGGTGCCTTCGGCAGGTTAACGGCCCGACGGTGGCGCCAGATCGTGGCCCGGCTCAGGCCCCACGTCCGGCAAACCCGGCCCGGCCCGTAGGCGCGCTTCGCGGAGGGCGAGACCGTCCGGCTCATCTCCTCGACCTCCGCCGCACAAAAGGGGCGCCGGGGACGCCGGCCTCCATCCGGTCGATCTTCGCCTCCAGAAGCTCGTTCGCCATGGTCAGGTCGCCGATCTTCTCTCTCATGGCGCGGAGCTGACGGTCCCTGTCGTCCTCGGCCCGGCTCTTCAGCGACGCCGCGCCCCCTGCCAGAAAGCCGTCCCGCCAGCTGCTCAGATCGGCGGCGGTCACGCCGAGTTCCCGCGACACCAGCTCGAGATCTTCACCGCGCAGCAGTCTCAGCACGGCTTCCTGCTTCCTCTGCGCCGACATGCGCCGCTTGCGCGGCGCGGCGGGCGCGTCTCCGCCAGCGTAATGGGCGCGCTCCGACGCGCCCGCCGTGGCTCTCCATTCGTTCGTCATGGCCCCTCCTAACCTGGGGCCGCTCTCACCAATCGAATGTCTCAAGCAACCGTACACCGGGGGAAGGCGCTCAAGGCGGACGAGGATATCATTGAGCGGATCCGTCAGCAGCTGGTCGATCCGCCTGTAGGGCAGGTTCGCATCATCAAGTAGCTTCTTGGCGCCTTCGTAGGCCTCTCGCGAGCCCGGTCCCGCGCCCCCGAGGAGCAGCGCCTCCCACCGACGCTCAAGCGCCCGGCGCTCCGTCGCGTAGCGGGCCTTCGCCTCCCTGAGACTGTCCGTTCCGAGAGTTCTGTTGATCTCCCTCAGAGGTTCGACGACATGAAAGCGAACTGGCACCCTGAACCGCATGAAATAGGCATTGCCGCGGATCTCGATGCCCGGCGCGACCATGCCGCATTTTTCGACGCCTCTCTTGCCCATGATCCGCCGCCTGAACTGCCCCACAATCTGCCCCACCTTCGGGGCGCAGGCAGGAACTGGTGTCGTTCTAAGCGGCGCGGAAATGCGGACTAAAACAGATGTTTATGCTGATGGGCTTGGCCCGGCGCCGCAGGGGAAATATTCCCTTCACCGGCACCAATATCAGGCTTGGTCTCGGCTTCGAGCTTGTTCACGTGGTCTTTGACCGCGCCCAGACGATCGCCTCCTGCCGGATCCACGACAGCGGCATGTGCAGCGCCACCGGGCCGACCGCCTCGTCGCTGACGATCACCGCCGGAAAAGCGCGCCCAGTCCACCTCGGCCTGCGCCCCGGGCGGCGTCTCGACCCGGCGCCGCGCCCGGACCGCCGGCGCCGGATAGATGCGCCGCCCGTGCCGCTGCCCAGTATTGCTGCACGGGAACGCGGGCTGCCGTCATAGCCATGCTCTCGCCGCAACCAGTCGTGCAGCGCCGCCGGGTTGACGCCTGACCATCCTGTTGCGCGCGCGACTGCTCGATCGCTGTCGCGAACGTCGCCGCCTTCGGCTGCTGATGCGCCCGTCGGTCGACGGCCCCGGCCGCCATCCGCCTGGGATGATACCGCACTGCGTCTGGGCGGTACAAATCCACGACCCTGGCGACGCGATGGTGTTGCGCCGTCCGGGGCGCCCCGACGGAGCGATCGAGACGAGGGCGACGACCGAGAGAACGCTTCGGTTCGATCCGCCGGGACTGGGGGTAGAGGTCGGCGCGCTGTTTGCGCGGGTCTGAATCATGAACCCGGCGCGAACGGGTGAACGGACCCTTATCCCGGCGCTGCAGCAGTAAATGAGATGTTAATGTAAGCCGCTGGTATTAAGCGATTTTTTCCGAAAAAGCCGTTGACTCTGCGAGCGCTCCTCGCTATCTCTTTCAGCACGCTACCAAAAGTGGCGGCGGACCCGTGCGGTGGGTCCTGGGCGGGGCTGGCCGGGGGGCCGGCCCTTTTTCGTAACAGGGTCGCCGGTGCGGGTTCGGGGCTTCGGCCACGTCCGGTGGCGCCCGCGATCCGCAATCCGAAAGGCGCTTGGCCTGTGAGAACGACGATCGACGCAAAGGTCGGTCGGCGGGGGGGCGCGTACTCGGTCGAGGAATTGGAAAATGTCCTCAATCGTGCGCGAAAGCTTCTCGCCGATCTGTCTGCCGTGCTGGAACTCGAGATTGATCGATTGTTCGGGATCGAGTTCGACGAGAACGACACCGAACGTGAAAAGCAGATCAAGACGTTGATCGGTCAGGCCCAGCGCGCCTGGCAGACGGTTCTCGATCTGGAAGCGAAGTACGGGCTGTCACCCTATGACAACCGAACCGAGCTGGACCTGGAGGCGGCGCGTGCCGAAATCCTCGAACGACTTGGCCGGCTCACTCGCGCGGCTGCCTGAGGGCGAGCGGCGGGCGCTTGTCGAGGGCCTTTCGGAAAGCGCCATCGCTGCGATGCCTTGGCTTTGGGACATCTGGGCCAACCCGCTGCACCAAAGACCGCCGAGCGGTAAGTGGACGACCTGGGTAATTCTGGGTGGACGCGGCGCGGGCAAGACCCGAGCCGGCGCCGAGTGGATCCGGTCGCGCGTCGAGGGCAGTACGCCCTTGGCGCGCGGCGCCGCGCGACGGGTCGCCCTGGTCGGCGAGACGCTGGAGCAGGCGCGCGGCGTCATGGTCGAGGGGGAGAGCGGGCTGTTGGCCTGCTCGCCGCCCGACCGGCGGCCGAAGCTGATCGCCAGCCAGCACAAGCTGGTCTGGCCAAACGGGGCCGAGGCGGCCATCGTCTCGGCGACGAGCTACGAGGCCCTGCGCGGGCCGCAGTTCGACACGGCCTGGTCCGACGAGCTGGGAAAATGGCGGCGCGCCCGCGAGGCCTGGGACATGCTGCAGTTCACGCTGCGGCTGGGCAATGACCCGCGCCAGCTGGTGACGACGACGCCGCGCGACAACCCGGTGCTGGTCGAGATCTTGGGCCAGAACGGCACCGTCGTCAGCCACGCCTCGACCGAGGCGAACCGGGCCAACCTGGCGCCAGGCTTCATCGAGCGGATGGAGGCGCGCTATGGCGGCACCTGGCTGGGGCGCCAGGAGCTGGATGGCGAGCTGATCCGCGAGCGGCAGGGTGCGCTCTGGACGCGCGATATGATCGATGCGGGCCGGGCGCCGGCGCCCGGGAGCCTGACGCGGGTCGTGGTGGCGGTGGACCCGCCGGTCTCGACCGGGACGGGCGCGGACGAATGCGGGATCGTGGTCGCGGGCGTCAAGGCCGAGGGGCGGCCGCGCGACTGGCAGGCCTGGGTGCTGGCCGATCTGAGCTGTCAGGGGCGAAGCCCGCAGGGCTGGGCCGAGATCGCGGCGGGTGCCTATGAGCAGTTCAAGGCCGACCGGCTGGTGGCCGAGGTCAACCAGGGCGGCGCGCTGGTCGAGGCGGTGATGCGGACGGTGGCGCCGCAGATCGCCTATCGGCCGGTGCACGCGCGGATCGGCAAGCGGTTGCGGGCCGAGCCCGTGGCGGCGCTCTACGAGCAGGGGCGCGTGCACCATGCCGAGCCCTTTTCGGCACTGGAGGACCAGATGTGCGGCTTTGTCGCCGGGCAAGGGGCGAGCCCGGACAGGC
Organism: uncultured Alphaproteobacteria bacterium; assembly: GCA_963822985.1. Lineage (GTDB taxonomy): Bacteria > Pseudomonadota > Alphaproteobacteria > Rhodobacterales > Rhodobacteraceae > Thermohalobaculum. Next base: position 33,506 of record CAWGJU010000018.1, read on the forward strand.
TGGATGCGCTGGTCTGGGCGCTGACGGATTTGGTGCTGGAGGCGCCTGACGGGATGGGGCCGCGGGTGCGATTGCTCTGAGCCTGCTGGATCGGCCGTTTCGGCGCCGAGACGATATGCGTGCGAGCACGCACCCCATGGCGGATGGGCGGGGCCTCTACCCTAAGAACGCGGCCAGGCATGGCGGGTGCGGGCACCCAGCCTACGGCGCTGCGGCCCATGCGGCCGCGCGCGGCCAGTCACATGGAGACAGAAATGGCATTTCGACTGTTCCGCCGGGCCGAGCGGCCGGCCGAGGCGAAGGCGTCGGCCGCGGCGCCGCTGATGGCGCTGCAATCGATGGGGTACAGCGCAGGCCGCGCTGTCTGGTCGCCGCGCGACCAGGTGAGCCTGGCGCGCAACGGCTATGAGCGCAACGTCATCGGCTTTCGCGCCGTGCGCATGGTGGCGGAGGCCGCGGCCACGATCCCGCTGACGCTGCGCGATTGCGGCGATCGGATGGGCGAGCACCCCGTGCTGCGGCTGCTCGCCCGGCCGAACCCGGGCCAGGACGGGCGGAGCTTTCTCGAGACGGTCTATGGGCAGCTGCAGCTGGCCGGCAACGCCTATGTCGAGGGCGTGGCGCGGGACGCGCGGGGCTGGCCGCGCGAGCTGCATGCGCTGCGCCCCGACCGGATGCGGGTGGTGCCGGGGCCGGATGGCTGGCCAATGGCCTATGAGTACGTGGTGGGCGGCGCGAAGCATCGCTGGTCGATGGAAGGCGGCGAAAAGCCGATCCTGCATCTGAAGGCCTTCCATCCTCTGGACGACCATTACGGCATGAGCCCGCTGGAGGCGGCGGCCTCGGCGGTCGACATCCACAACGCGGCGGCCGCCTGGGCGAAGGCGCTGCTGGACAATGCGGCGCGTCCTTCCGGCGCGATCGTCTTCGCCGGCAAGGACGGAGCCTCGCTGCCGGAGGACGCCTATCAGCGGCTGCTGCGCGAGATCGAGGAGAACCACGCGGGGGCGCGCAATGCGGGCCGGCCGATGCTGCTCGACGGCGGGCTCGACTGGAAGCCGATGGGCTATAGCCCGGCCGATATGGAGTTCCTGGAGACGCGCAACGCCGCGGCGCGCGAGATCGCGCTGGCCTTCGGCGTGCCGCCGCAGCTGCTCGGGCTGCCGGGGGACAACACCTATTCGAACTACCAGGAGGCGAACCGGGCGTTCTTCCGCCAGACGGTGCTGCCCCTGGTGCGCAAGACCGCGGCGGCGTTGGCCGGGTGGCTGGCGGCCGATGGCGGGCTGGCGATCGAGCCGGACCTCGACGCCGTGCCGGCGCTGGCGGCCGAGCGGGATGCGCTGTGGAAGCGCGTGACGGAGGCCGATTTCCTGGACGAGGCGGAGAAGCGGGCGCTGCTGGGGCTTGGGCCGCGGGCGTAGGCGCGGGCGCGTTCCCCCCCTCCCCATCCCTCCCCACAGGGGGGGGAGGGAGACGCCCGGCGGCTCCGTGGCGCCCGACATTGGCCGGCGGTGGCCGGCAGAGGCGATTGAGAGGCATTCATGATTTTCGAACCGGTCGGGCCGCACGGGCTCGAAGTGAAGTTCACCGCGTTGGCGGCGCTGAGCGAGGGGGGCCAAGCCGGGCGCATCAAGGGCTATGCTTCGCGCTTCAACGAGCCCGACCGGTCGGGCGACGTGGTGGCGCCGGGCGCCTTTGGCGCGGCGCTCGAGCGGCTGCGGACCGAGGGCCGCAGCGTCAAGTTCCTTTGGCAGCACGATCCCGCCAGGCCGATCGGCGTCTGGAGCCAGGTGATCGAGAACGCCACGGGCCTCTGGGTGTCGGGCGGGCTGCTGACCGATCTCCAGCTCGGGCGCGAGGCGGCGATCCTGATCAAGGCGGGCGCCGTCGACGGGCTGTCGATCGGCTACCGTGTGGTGCGCTCGGCGCCTAACCGCGAGACCGGCGGGCGGACCCTTCTGGAGATCGATCTTTGGGAGGTGTCGCTGGTCACCTTCCCGATGCTGCCGACGGCGCGGGCGCATGTCGAGCGCCCCCAGCGCCCCGTGTCGGTCGACGACGACATCGCCTCGGCACTGGCCGTGGCGCTGACGGGGACGCTGTGAGCGCCCAAATCTGCAACCGAGGCAAGGGTATATCGAAATGAGCGATACGAATCCGTCCGTCGCGGCCGAGGCGAAAGCGGCAGCGACCGAGTTCCTGGCGGGCTTCCGCACCTTCCGCGAGGAGACGGCCAAGCGGATGGCCGAGATGGGCAAGGCGATCGACGCGATCGATCGCAAGAGCGCCGAGATCCGGCGCCCGGCGCTGGCGACCGGCTCGGAGATGCAGGCGCCGCACCAGAAGGCCTTCGCCGCATATCTGCGCCGCGGCGACGAGGAAGCGCTTCGCTCGCTCGGCGTCGAGGCCAAGGGGCTGAACACGGCGGTCGCCGCCGAGGGCGGCTATCTGGTCGACCCCAAGACCTCCGAGATGATCGGCACCGTGCTGCGCTCGGGCGGTTCGATCCGGGCGCTGGCCCGCGTGGTGCAGGTCGAGGCGGGCATCTATGACGTGCTGATCGACCATGCCGATCTGGGCGCGGGCTGGATCGACGAGGTCGCGCCCGCCGTCGAGACGACGGCGCCGCTGGTCGACCGGATCTCGATCGCGCTGCACGAGCTGAGCGCGGCGCCGACCGCCTCGCAGCGCATCCTGGACGACGCGGCCTTCGACGTCGAGGCCTGGCTGGCCGAGCGCATTGCCGATCGGTTCCTGCGCGCCGAGGCGGCGGCCTTCGTGGCGGGCGACGGCGTCGCCAAGCCGAAGGGCTTTCTGACCAAGCCCGCCGTCGCGAACGGGGCGTGGAGCTGGGGCAGCATTGGGTATATCGCTACCGGCACCTCGGGCGATTTCGACCCGAACGACCCAGCCGACGCGCTGATCGAGACGGTCTACGCCCTGCCCGCGCAGTACCGCGCCGGCGCCGCCTTCGTGATGAACTCGAAGACGGCGGGCGAGGTGCGCAAGATGAAGGACGCGCAGGGCCGCTTCCTGTGGTCCGAGGGCCTGCAGAACGCCGCGCCGCCGCTGCTTTGCGGCTATCCGGTGCTGGTCGCCGAGGACATGCCGGACATCGGGCCGGACGCGCACGCGATCGCCTTCGGCAATTTCGAGAAGGGCTACACGGTCGCCGAGCGGCCGGACCTGCGCATCCTGCGCGATCCGTTCTCGGCCAAGCCGAACGTGATGTTCTATGCGACCAAGCGGGTCGGCGGCGACGTCACCGACTATGCGGCGATCAAGACGCTGAAGTTCGGCGCCTCGTGATGCCGGCGCCGGGAGGCCGATGTCGTCGTCAGCCGCTCGCGGGGAAGAAGTCCCGTCGCGCGGGAATGACAGGCTCCGGTCACCCGGCATCGCGGAACGCCGGTGCCCGAACCCCGTCCTCATCGCCCGCCCCGGAGCCAATCCGGGGCTGACCACCAACCGGCGATCTCCCTTTCCTGGGGAGAATGCCCCGGCCATAGCCGGGGCCCGACGGCTCTCTCATCCGGGCGCCAGCGTCGTCGCGCGCCGCCATTCTGGCGCGCGACTTCATTTCGATGACGAAAGAGGCCGGCGCCCGCTGCGCGCCGGCCGCATTTCCGGGCGGACCTGGATCCGCGCGGGAAGGGGCCGCGGCGCGGCGTCGCGGCGACGAGATCCAATCGGCAACAGCTGACGCATGAGGGAACGAACGATGCTCCTGAAGGAAGCGGCGCCTGGGGCGCCGACGCCCATGCCCCTGACCGAGTTCGCGGCGCATCTGCGGCTGGGCTTCGGCTTTTCCGATGACGGTGCCGAGGACGCGCTTTTGGAGCTTTACCTGCGCCATGCCGCGACAGTGGTCGAGGCGCGCACCGGCCAGGCGCTGATCGCCCGGCCCTATCTGCTGCAAGTGGCCGGCTGGAATCCGCGCGGGCACCTCGTGCTGCCCGTCGGGCCGGTGACCGCGATCGACAGCATCCGTTTCGTCCGGGCGGGCGCGACCATAGAGCTTGCGCCCGAGGAGTGGGCGCTGGAGCCAGGGCGCGCCCGCCAGCGGGTGACGGGACCGGGCGGCGGCGCGCTGCGGCAGGTGCCGCATGGCGCGCTGGCCGAAGTGGCGTTCGACGCGGGCCACGGGTCCGACTGGTCTGGCGTGCCCGGCGACCTGCACCAGGCGGTGCTGCTGCTGGCGGCGAATTATTACGAGAACCGGCATGGCGAGCTCGGGCAGGAGGCGACGCTGCCGGCGGCCGTCGGCGCGATCCTCGCGCCGCATCATCTGGTGCGGATGTGATCGGCGCGATCCCTTTTGGCGCGGAGGCGACGATGAACCTGATCCTGAACCCGATCCTGAACACCGAACTGGTCCTCGAGGCGCCGGAGCGCATCGGCGACGGCGGCGGGGGCTTTTCCGTCGAGTGGCAGCCTGTCGGCACGCTGTGGGCCGAGGTGGCGAGCATCCGGGCCGGCGAGCGCCAGGCGGGCGAGCGCGAGGTCGCGACGGTGACCTATCGCATCACCGTGCGCAACGCGCCGCCGGAATCGCCGCGGCGGCCCCGCGCCGAATGCCGGTTCCGCAGCGGCCAGCGGATCTTCGCGATCCGGGGCGTCGCGCCGGCGGACAGGCGGGACAAGTACCTGACCTGCTGGGCGGTCGAGGACGCGCTGGCGTCATGAGACCGGCGCCCGACGGCAAGGCCCCGCCATGCCCCGGCTCGACCGGGGCATTCAGCCGGCGGGGAGGGATCGCCCGGTCAGGCCGGGCGGTGATGGTCAGACCGAATGACGGGTGGCTCGCATGACATGCGCGATGAGCTGGCCATTGCAGCAGGCGCTGCATGCGGCGATCGCAGGCGATGCCGGCTGCGCCGCGTTCTTCGGGCCGCGCGTCTTCGACGGGGCGCCGCCTGCGGGGCGCGATGCCGCGGCCGAGGGCCTGTACCTGACGATCGGCGACGAGACGGTCGCCGATTGGAGCACCGCGAGCGACCGGGGCGCGCGTCACCAGGTGACGCTGACCGTGCACGCGCCCAGGCATGGCTTTGCCGAGGCCAAGCAGGCGGCGGCGGAAGTGTCGGACGTCTTGCTGGACGGGCCCCTGGCGCCGTCGCGTGGGAGGGTCGTCGACGCGCGCTTCGTCGGCGCGCGCACCCGGCGGACCGAGAACGACGCGCTGCGGCAGATCGAGATGCGCTTCAGCATCACGCTGGAAGACACCCTTTGAGGAGACGAGCATGGGCGCCCAGAGAGGCAAGGACATCCTGCTGAAGCTGGACGAGGACGGCAGCGGGTTCGTGACCGTCGCCGGCATCCGCGCGAGCCGCATCAGCTTCAACGCCGAGACGGTCGACGTGACGACCGCCGAGAGCGCCGGCCGGTGGCGCGAGCTGCTGGCGGGCGCGGGCGCGCGCAGCGCGTCCGTCAGCGGGTCGGGGGTCTTCAAGGACGCGGCGTCGGACGCGGCGCTGCAGCGCGTGTTCTTCGGCGGCGGGGCGGCGACCTTCGAGGTGGTCATTCCCGATTTCGGCACGATCACCGGGGCGTTCCAGGTGACCGGCCTGGAATATTCCGGCGCGCATGACGGCGAGGCGAACTTCGAGGTCTCGCTGGCTTCGGCGGGCGCGCTCGGCTTCGCCGCGATCTGAGGCCCGACATGAACCCGCATCGCGGCGAAGTGGCGCTGGTGATCGACGGCCGGGCGCGCACCATGCGGCTGACGCTGGGCGCGTTGGCGGGGCTGGAGGCGCGGCTCCAGGCCGGCTCGCTGATGGGGCTGGCCGAGCGCTTCGAGGACGGAAAGGTGGCGACGGCCGACCTGATCGCGCTGTTGGCGGCCGGGCTGGCCGGCGCGGGCGAGCCGGTCGACGAGGCGGCGCTGTCGCAGGCGGAGATCGAGGGCGGCGCGGTCGGCGCCATGCGGGCCGGCATGGCGCTGTTGGCGCGGGCCTTCCGCGCCGATGGCTGAGTTGATGGCTGGGCGCGGGTCCGAACCAGGCTCGGGGCCGGATTCGGGCCGGATTCGGGGCCAGATTCGGGGCCGGTCGACTGGCCGGCGCTGATGCGGCTGGGCCTGGGCGGGCTGAGGCTGCCGCCCGAGGCGTTCTGGTCGATGACGCCCGGCGAGTTCCGCCGGGCGCTGGAAGGGGCCGGGCTGGTGCCGATCGGCGGCGGCGCGCGGTCGATGGACCGCGGGCGGCTGGCCGAGCTGATGGCGGCGTTTCCGGACAGGGTGGGTGCGCGCACCCACCCTAAGGCGCCGGCCGAAATGAGCCAGATGGACGGCCGATGGGGTGAACATGAACACGGATGATCCGTTCGCGGGCGGCGCGAGCGCACTCGGCGGGGCGCTGGGCGAAATGCGCGGGGTCGCGGCCGCCTTCTCGGGCGAGCTGCTGGGCGCATCCAAGGCGATGCGCGACATGGACGCGGACGCGATGCGGCTTTCGCGCTCGCTTTCGTCGTCGCTGCGGTCGGCCTTCGACAAGGCCGTGCTGGGCGGCGAGAAGCTGAGCGGCGTCTTTCGCGAGTTGGCGTTGTCGGTCTCGGACAAGGTGGTCGACGCGGCGCTGAAGCCGCTGACGGGCGGGCTGACCAAGTCGTTCAGCGGCCTGCTCGGCAGCTTCACCGGCGGCCTGGGCCAAGCCTTCGGCTTCGCGGATGGCGGCGCCTTCTCGGCGGGGCGCGTGCGGGCCTTTGCGCAAGGCGGGGTCGTCGGCGGGCCGACGCTGTTCCCGATGCGGGGCGGCACCGGCCTGATGGGCGAGGCGGGGCCCGAGGCGATCATGCCGCTGCAGCGCGGGCCCGACGGGCGGCTTGGCGTAGCCGCCTCGGGTGGTGGCGGCGGCGGCGCGCCCGTGATGGTGAACATCCAGACGCCGGACCTCGAGGGCTTCAGGCGCTCGCGCGGCCAGGTCTCGGCGCAGCTGGCGCGCGCCGTCCGGCGCGGCCAGGTCCGGCTGTGAGCGGGGATCGGCGATGAATTTCCACGAGGTGCGGTTTCCCGCCACGATCTCGTTCGGCTCGTCCGGCGGCATCGAGCGGCGGACCGAGATCGTCGAACTGGTCAGCGGGCACGAGGAGCGCAACAGCCCCTGGGCGCATTCGCGCCGGCGCTATGATGCGGGGCTGGGCATCCGGTCGCTGGACGATCTGGACCGGGTGCTGGCGTTCTTCGAGGCGCGGCACGGGCGGCTCTACGGGTTTCGTTGGAAGGATTGGCTGGACCACAAATCCTGCGCGCCGTCGGGCGTGCCGTCGGCGACCGACCAGGCGATGCTGCCGGGCGCTGGCCCGACGACATGGTCGCTGGCCAAGACATATCGCGACGGCGGCGGTGCCTATGTCCGGCCGATCAGCAAGCCGGCGCCGGGCAGCGTGCGGGTCGCGATCGACGGCGTCGAGCTCACGCCGGACAGGTTCGCGGCCAATGTCGCGACGGGCGTCGTGACGCTGGCGAGCGCACCGCCGGAGGGTGCGGCGGTGACAGCGGGCTTCGAGTTCGACGTGGCCGTGCGGTTCGACACGGACCTGATCGAAGTGAACCTGGCAGCCTTCCAGGCGGGCGAGATCCCGTCGATCCCAGTCGTCGAGGTCAGGCTCTGATGCGCGAGATACCGGCTTCCCTGCGGGCGGCGCTGGATGGCGGCGCGACCCGGCTGGCGCGCTGTTGGCGGCTGACGCGGCGCGACGGCGTGGTGATGGGGTTCACCGATCATGACGGTGGGCTCGCCTTCGAGGGCGTCGACTACGAGCCCGATGCGGGCTTTGGCCCGAGCGCGCTGGAGAGCACGACGGGGCTGTCCGCCGACACGCACGAGGTGACGGGGGCGCTGAGTTCGGCGCGCATCACCGAGCGTGACATCGCCAGGGGCGCCTATGACGGCGCCGAGGTGGTTTTGTACCTGGTCGATTGGGCGGATCCCGCCTCGCGGTTGCTGGTCTCGCGCGGGCTGATCGGCGAGATCCGGCGCGGCGACAACGGGCTGTTCGAGGCCGAGATCACGGGCCTGTCGGACCGGCTGGGGCAGCCCTTCGGGCGGGCCTATCTCGCCGGCTGCGCCTGTCGCCTGGGCGATGCGAAGTGCGGCGTCGATCTGAGCCTGCCGCAGCATCGCGGGCAGGGGAATGTGGTCGATCTGCAAGGGTCGCAGCAATTCGTCGCGACCGGCTTCGAGGGGTATCCGCAGCACTGGTTCGCCGGCGGGCGGCTGGTCTGGACCACGGGTGCCAATACCGGGCTGGAGGCCCATGTGAAGTCGCATCTGCGGGCCGGGGCCGGGCTGGTGATCGAGCTCTGGCTCTCGCCGCCGATGGCGATCGCGGCGGGCGACGCCTTCGAGGTGACGGCGGGCTGCGACAGGACCGCCGAGACCTGCGCGGCCAAGTTCGGCAACCTGCTGAACTTCAGGGGTTTCCCGCACATGCCGGGCGACGACGCGGTCGCGAGCTATGCCAACAGCGGAGGGGCCAATGATGGCGGATCACTCTTCGGGGGGTGAGGCAAACCCCGCCGCCGCGACCCTCGCGGCTCGTGGAGCGGGGGCGAGCGGCCCGGCCAAGCTGCAGGCGGGGGTCGTCGCGGCCGCGCGGGCGTGGATCGGGACGCCTTATCGGCATCAGGCGAGCTGCAAGGGCGTGGGCGCCGACTGCCTGGGCCTGGTGCGCGGCGTCTGGCGCGAGGTGATCGGCCCCGAGCCGGCGCGGCCGCCCGCCTACACGCCCGACTGGGCCGAGGCGACGGGCGAGGAGCGGCTGCTCGACGCCGCCATCCGGCACATGGCGCGGGTGCCGCGCGACGCGGCCTCGGCGGGCGACGTGCTGCTGTTCCGGATGCTGGAGCGCGGGCCCGCCAAGCACGCGGCGATCCTGGTCTCGCCCTGGCTGGCGGACGGGACGATCGTGCACGCCTATTCGGGGCATGCGGTCTGCGAGACGCGGCTGACCGATGCCTGGATGCGGCGGCTGGCTGGCGCCTTCCGTTTCCCCGGGGCGTGAGGTGACGATTCCGAGAGATGGTGGGTCGACACCCATCCTACGGCGGCGGCCGACCGCGCGGAGGTGGGTGCAAGCACCCACTCTACGTGTCCGGACCATTCCACAAAAGATGTGACAGGGCGGGCGTATGGCGACTGTTCTCCTCTCGGCCGCGGGTTCGGCGGCTGGCGGCGCGATCGGCGGCACGGTGATGGGCGTCGGCGCGGCCAGCATCGGCCAGGCGGCCGGCGCCATCGCCGGCTCGATGATCGACCAGACAATTCTGGGCAGCGGCACGGCCGCGGTCGAGGTCGGCCGCGCCAGGGCGCTGCGCCTGCAGGCGTCGACCGAGGGCGCGCCGATCCCGCTGAGCTATGGCCGGATGCGCATCGGCGGCCAGGTGATCTGGGCGACGCGCTTCCGCGAGAACGTGCGGACGACCACCCAGGGCGGCAAGGGCGGCGTCATGGGCGGCGGCGGTGGTGGCGGCGGCGGCCAGGAGGTGCGCGAGTACTCCTACACCATCTCGTTCGCCGTGGCGCTGGGCGAGGGGCCGATCGAGCGCGTCGGCCGGATCTGGGCCGACGGCAAGCTGCTGGATCTGGCGGGCATCAACCACCGGATCTATTATGGCCACGAGACGCAGCTGCCCGACCCGAAGATCGAGGCCGTCGAGGGCGCGGGCCGGGTGCCGGCCTATCGCGGGCTGGCCTACATCGTCTTCGACGAGCTGGATCTGGGGCCGTTCGGCAACCGTATCCCCCAGCTGAACGTCGAGGTCTTTCGCGCGCCGCCGGTGACGCTTGTCGGGCCGGGGTTCGGCCGGCCGCTGGCGGAGCTGGTGCGCGGCGTCTGCATCTCGCCTGGGTCGGGCGAGTTCGCGCTGGACCCGCAGCCGGCGCGCGTGGCCTATCCGGGCGGCGGCGGAAAGTTCATCAACATCAATAACGGTTTCGGCAAGCCGGACTGGCTGGTGGCGATGGACCAGCTGAACGTCGAGCTGCCGAATTGCGGCGCCGCCTCGCTGGTGGTCGCCTGGTTCGGCAACGATCTGCGCGCCGGCCGCTGCCGGGTCGAGCCACGCGTCGAGCAGCGCGGGCGCGTGACCGAGCCCGAGGCCTGGCATGTCTCGGGCCTGAATGGCGGGATCGCGGCCGAGGTGTCTCGCGACCCGGAGGGACGGCCGATCTATGGCGGCACGCCGTCCGACGGCTCGGTGATCCGCGCCATGCAGGATCTGAGGGCGCGCGGCCAGCGGGTCATGCTCTATCCCTTCCTGCTGATGGACGTGGCGCCCGGCAACGGGCTGCCCGATCCCTATGGCGCGGCCGAGCAGGCGGCGTTTCCTTGGCGCGGGCGCATCACGCTGGATGCGGCGCCGGGACGGCCGGGCTCGACCGACAAGACGCCGGCGGCGGCGGACGATGTCGCCGCTTTCTTCGGCACGGCCAGCGCCGCGGATTTCACCGTCACGCCGGGGGCGGTCACCTATGCTGGGCCGAACGAGTGGAGCTGGCGGCGCTTTGTGCTGCACATGGCGGCGCTCGGCGCCGCGGCGGGTGGCGTCGACGCGATCTGCATCGGCAGCGAGTTCCGCGGGCTGACGACGATCCGCTCTGGACCGAACGCCTTTCCGGCGGTCGAGCAGTTTCGCGCGCTGGCGGCCGAGGTTCGGACGCTGCTGCCAGGGGCCAAGCTGACCTATGCGGCGGATTGGTCGGAGTATTTCGGCCACCATCCGCAGGACGGATCGGGCGATGTGCTGTTCCACCTGGACCCGCTCTGGGCCGATCCGAACATCGACATGATCGGCATTGATGACTACACGCCGCTGAGCGATTGGCGGTACACGTCGACCCATGCGGACGTCGAGGCGCGGTCGGTCTATTCGCTGCCGTATCTCAAGGCGAACGTCGAGGGCGGCGAGTACTACGACTGGTACTATGCCGACGAGACCGACCGCGCGAAGCAGGTGCGGCGGCCGATCACCGATGGCGCGCATGGCGAGCCCTGGGTCTATCGGGCCAAGGACATCCGGAGCTGGTGGGAGAACCCGCACCACGACCGGCTGGGCGGGGTGCGCTCGGCGACGCCGACCGCTTGGGTGCCGCGGTCGAAGCCGGTCTGGCTGACCGAGGTCGGGTGCCCGGCGGCCGATCTGGGCGCCAACAAGCCCAACCTGTTCTACGACCGCAAGAGCTCGGAGAGCGCGCTGCCGCCCTTTTCGCGCGGGGCGCGCGACGACGAGATGCAGCGGCGGTTCCTGCAGGCCAAGCTGGGGTACTGGCTCGAACCCGGCGTGAACCCGGTCAGCCCGGTCTATGGCGGGCCGATGATCCCGGAGATGTTCGTCTGGACTTGGGACGCCCGGCCGTGGCCGGATTTCCCCGTCCGCGAGAGCGTCTGGTCGGACGGGCCGGCGCACCGGCTGGGTCACTGGATGACCGGGCGGGTCAGCGGCGGGTCGCTGGCGCTGATCGTCGCCGACATCTGCCTGCGCTCGGGCCTGAGCCCGCAGGATTTCGACGTCTCGCGGCTCTACGGCACGGTCGATGGCTATGTCGTGGAGCGGACGGCGAGTGCGCGCGAGGCGCTGCAGCCGCTGATGCAGGCGTTCAGCTTCGACGCCTATGAGAGCGGCGGGCGGATCGTCTTCGCGACCCGGCAGGGCGGCGGGCGGCGCGGCCATGCGCCCCGAGGAGCTGGTGAGGGGCGAGCGCGAGGAGCCCGCCGTCCTGCGCGAGACGGCGCGGCTGACCGAGGCGCCCGACGCGGTGCGGCTGGCCTATCTGCAGGCCGAGTCGGACTATCGCCTGGGCGCCGCCGAGGCGCGGCTGCCGGGCGGATCGCAGCTGCGGATCTCGGAGACATCGTTCGAGCTGGTGCTGCCGGGCTCGCGCGCCCAATCAGTCGCCGACCGGTGGCTGGCCGAGGCGATCAGGGCGCAGGGGCAGGCGCGGTTCCGCCTGCCGCTCTCGGCGCTGGGCTGGGAGCCCGGCGACGTGGTGAAGCTGGCGGGCGCCGGCCAGGACGAGGAGTACCGGATCGACCGGATCGTCGATTCGACGGCGCGCGAGGTCGAGGCGGTGCGCATCGAGCCGAGCCTCTATCTGCCGACGCGCGCGCCCGAGCGACGGATCGAGCCGCAGCTGGTGACGCCGCCCGGGCCGATGACCGCGATCGTCATGGACCTGGCCCTGGCGGATGGCTCGGCCGTGGACGGCCAGCCCTGGCTGGCGGCGACGGCCGAGCCCTGGCCGGGCGAGGCGGCCGTCTTCGCCTCGGCCGATGGCGAAAGCTATCGATTTGGTCGCGCGGGCGCGAAAGCCCGCGGTGATCGGCGCCTCGGCAAGCGTGTTGACGCCGGGCGCGCCGGGGCGGTGGCAGCGCGGGAATTGGGACGTGCTGCTGCCGTCGGGCACGATCAGCTCGGCGAGCCGGATGGCGGTGCTGAACGGCGCCAACCGGCTGGCGGTGGAGCTGCCCTCGGGGGAGTGGGAGCTTTTGCAGTTCCGCGACGCCGAGCTGATCGGCCAGGATGCCTACCGGCTGCGCCACCTGCTGCGCGGGCAGCGCGGCACGGACATGCTGGCGACGGCACCGGTCGCGCCCGGTGCGCGCATCGTTCTGCTGGACGATGCGCTGGTGCCGCTGCCGGTCAGCACGGCCGAGCGCGGGCTGGCGCGGACCTGGCGGGTTGGGCCGGCCAGCGTCGACCATTCGAGCCTTTCCTATGTCGAGGTGAGCCGCGCCCTGACGGGCGCGGGGCTGAGGCCCTTCGCCCCGGCGCATCTGCGGGCACGTCGGGCGGGCGTCGACCTGGCGGTCCGCTGGGTGCGCACGACGCGGATCGGCGGGGGCGATTTCGCCGCCGTCGACGTCCCGCTCGGCGAGGCGCGCGAGGCCTATCGGGTGACGGTCCGGCAGGGCGCGGCGGTGCTGCGGCGGGCCGAGGTGACGGAGCCCGCCTTCGACTACACGGGCGCGATGCAGGCCGAGGACGGGGTTGCCGGGGCAGCGCCGGGCGCGCTGACGATCGGGGTCGCGCAGCTCTCGATGTCCTATGGCTATGGCCCTGAGAGGAGAACCAATGTCTGACACGCCGAGATTCGCCATGCCGCTGCTGGACGCGGCGCAGGCGCAGAAGCATGTCACGGTCAACGAGGCCCTGATGCGGGCCGACCTGCTGGGCGCCGGGCGCGTCGAGGAGCGCGGCCGGGCCGCGCCGCCGGCCGCGCCCGCTGATGGCGAGGTGCAGATCGTCGGCGCCGGCGCCACCGGCGGCTGGGCGGGGCACGACGGCGAGCTGGCGCTCTATCTCAACGGCGGCTGGGTCTTTGTCCCGCCTTGGGGCGGCTGCGCCGTCTGGGTCGCGGCCGAGGGTGCCCGGCTGACCTGGAACGGCGGCGCCTGGGTCGCAGGTCATCTGGGCGGCTCGCCCGGAGGTGCCGCGACCCTAGCGCGGGTGGCCGAGATCGACCATGTGCTTTCGGGAGCGGTCTCGACGACGGCGCCGGTCATACCCGACAAGGCGGTGGTGCTCGGCGTGACCGGGCGGGTCCTCGCCCCGATCACCGGCGCCTCGGGCTGGTCGCTGGGCGTCGCCGGCAGCCCGGACCGCTACGGTGCCGGCTATGGGACCGGCGCGGGATCGTACGCGCATGGCGTCACTGGCCAGCCGCAGGCCTATTACGGCGCGACGCCGCTGACGGTCACGGCAAGCGGCGGCGCCTTTACCGGCGGCACGCTGCGGCTGGCCGTGCACCTGCTGGAGCTGAGCCCGCCAGCGGCGGACTGAGGGAAGAAGGACGATTGGTGGTGCGGAGGGATGCCCCGCTTCCGGGCTGCCCGCTTCTTAGGGCCGCCTCGGATCGCGGCGATGGTTACAGGCGCTGCGTCAGTTGACCAGCGTCGCCTCGGTCTTGGCGCGCACCTCGTCCTCGCTGACCTCGGGGGCAAGCTCGACGATCTTGAGCCCGCCTTCAACGACGTCGAAGACGCCGAGGTTGGTGATGACGCGGTCGACGACGGCGGCGCCGGTCAGCGGCAGGGTGCACTTCTTCAGGAGCTTGGACTCGCCCGCTCTGTTGGTGTGCTCCATGATGACCACGACGCGGCGGACGCCGGCGACGAGGTCCATGGCGCCGCCCATCCCCTTGACGAGCTTGCCCGGCACCATCCAGTTCGCCAAATCGCCGTTCTCGGCCACCTCCATGGCGCCGAGGATGGCCAGGTTGATGTGGCCGCCGCGGATCATCGCGAAACTGTCGGCCGAGTTGAAGTAGCTGGTCCGGTTCAGCTCGGTTATCGTCTGCTTGCCGGCGTTGATGAGGTCGGGGTCGAGCTGGTCCTCGGTGGGGAACGGGCCCATGCCGAGCATGCCGTTCTCGGATTGCAGCGTCACGTCGACGCCGTCCGGAATATAGTTCGACACCAGCGTCGGGATGCCGATGCCGAGGTTGACGTAATAGCCGTCCTCGAGCTCCTGCGCGGCGCGCGCGGCCATCTGATGTCGGTCCCAGGGCATCGGTCTCTCCTGTCAGTTCAGCCCGAGCGCGGCCGGGTGATTCATTCGCCGTCGCCGGCGAGCGGGATGTCGATCGTCACGATCGTGCCGGTGGCCGAGGAATCGACCGAGTGGCGCGCCCTGAGGCCGCGCAGCAGCGCGAGCACGATGCGGCCGCCCAGCCCCTCGGATACAGGCCATTTCTGGCCGTCGGGCATGCCGACGCCGTCATCGGCGATCTGCAGCCGGACGACATCGTTCGAGAGAAGCTGCAGGCGCGTCTCGACCATGCCGATGTCGCGCCCGTCGAAGGCGTGCCGGAAGGCGTTGGTCAGCGCCTCGGAGAGCAGGAGGCCGACGCGGCCAGCGATCTCGGCGCTGACGGTCACCTCCTCGGCCGAGACGTTGATGCGCACGCCCTGCCGGCCGTCGAGATGGCCGATCGCGGCGGCGATGCGGCTGATATAGGCACCGAGCGGAACCTCGTCGTTGGCGGCGGTGGAGACGCCGCCCGTGCTCAGTTCCTGATAGAGGAGTTGCAGCGCTTCGACCCGGCGGGCCAGCATGTCGTAGTCGGCCGCGGCGCCCTCGGCGCCGGCCTGCAGACGGATCAGGCCGACGACCATCGCCAGGTGGTTCTTCACCCTGTGCTGGATCTCGGCCAACTGCGCCAGCAGGTCGGCCTGGACATCCTCGTTGGTCAGGTCACGCTGGATGCCGAGAAAGAGGACGACCGTTCCAGCATCGTCCCGGATCGGCGCAATCGATACCTGGTTGCGGAAGGGCGTGCCGTCGGCGCGATAGTTCGTGATTTCGACCGAGACGTCCTCGCCCGCCGCAATGGCGCGGCGCATCTCGTCGACGCGGTCGGGCTCGGTCGCCTCGCCCTGCAGAAAGCGGCAGTTCCGGCCGATGACGTCGCGCCGGCGATAACCGCTCAGTTCCTCGAAGGCCTCGTTGGCGAAGATCAGCGGATTGTCGTCCAGGCCGGGGTTGCTGAGCGTCAGCGCCAGAGGCAGCCGCGCCAGCGCGGCGGTCGGCACGCTGTCGGGCTCGATCGCCTCGGCCAGTTGCTTCACGTCTTTCATGTCGGCGTCCTCCCGCCCCGCCCCGCTGTCCCGGCCAGAGTCGCCCGAGAGCCTATGCGGCCTTGCGCACCGTGCGCTGCTCGATGCGCTTCTCGTGGCTCCCCTTGATGACACGCTGCACGAAGATGCCGGGCGTGTGGATCAGGTCGGGATCGAGCTCTCCCGTCGGCACCAGCTCCTCGACCTCGGCCACCGTGACCTTGCCGCAGCTGGCGCAGAGCGGGTTGAAGTTCCGCGCGGTCTTTCGGTAAATCAAATTGCCTTGGTGGTCGCCCTTCCAGGCCTTGACGATGCCGAGATCGGCGCGGATCGCCCGCTCGAGGATATAGGTCTCGCCGTCGAACTCCTTGTGCTCCTTGCCCTCGGCGATCTGCGTGCCGACGCCCGTCTTGGTGTAGAAGCCCGGGATGCCGGCGCCGCCGGCGCGCATCCGCTCGGCCAGCGTGCCCTGCGGGTTGAACTCGATCTCGAGCTCGCCCGAGAGGTATTGCTGCATGAAGAGGTCGTTCTCGCCGACATAGGACGAGATCATCTTGCGCACCTGCTTGCCCTGCAGCAGCAGGCCGAGGCCGAAATCGTCGACGCCGGCGTTGTTCGAGGCGACGGTCAGCTCCTTGACGCCGGAATCGCGGATCGCGGCGATGAAGTTCTCGGGGATCCCGCAAAGGCCGAAACCGCCGGCGGCGATGCTCATCCCGTCGAAAAGCAATCCATCCAGCGCCTCGGCCGCCGTGGCGTAGACCTTTTCCATAGAACCCCCTCCGCCGACGGAAACGTGCAACGCAAGGGCGCTTTATAGGTCTGGCCGCGCCGCCCCTCAAGCGCGGATTTGTTGCAGGCGCGTAAGGCTCAGCCGCAGGCGGTGTTCTCGCCGCGCCAGCCCGTCGCCGTCTGGCGCATCGTGTCGCGCACGGCGATGCCCCCGGCGCGGACCATCACCTCGACGCGGCCGGGCCCCAGCGCCGTCCACTCCCCCGAGACGTCATGGCCGGCATAGCGGCCGGACAGCGTGCCATCCGGCGCGAAGACCAGCATCGAATCCGGGAAATCCTGCGCGCAGCGCAGCGTCGCCCCGGCGATGGGCGAGTTCGTGTTTCGCTGCCCAAAAAGGCCATCGTCCTGCGGCGAGCTGGCCGTGGGCGTGCATGACGAGACGGCCGCGGCGGCGAGGCTGGCGACGAGCGCCAGGAGGACAGTTCGGATCATAGGTTCTCCGGGCCGAGCAGCGCTCAGACTCGCACGGGTCGGGACGGAACTCAACGGGTGAGACGGGCTAGCTTTGGAGACGGGCGAGCAGCGCCGCGAGGCGGGCGTTGACCTCCGAAGGGCGTTCAAGCGTCGCGATATGGCCGCAGCCGGGGATCTCGGTCAGCTCGGCCGCCGGCAGCGCCGCAGCGATCGGGGCGTGCAGCTTCGGCGGGCAAACGCGGTCCTCGGCGCCGACGAGGATCTCGACCGGGCCGGCGAAGCCCGCGATCAGGGGCAGCATGTCGCGGCGCGTGTCGAGGGAGCGCGCCTGTGCGCGGGCGACGGGTTCGGGTGTTCTCAGCATGGCGGCCCGCGTCTCCGGGCCGAGGCGCGCCGCAACCTGCGGATCGTGCAGGTAGAAGCGGCCGACGAAGGTTTCGACGTATTCGCCCAGGCTGCGGTCGAGCAGCTCGTTGCGCCATTCGATCTCGCGCTCGCGGGCGGATGTCGGGTCGGTGTCCATCAGGCAGGCGCCGAGCAGGCGATCGGGTGCGCGCGCCATCACCTCCATCGCGACCATGCCGCCCATCGAGAGCCCGGCGACGACGAACCGCTCGGGCGCCTGGCCGAGCAGCCGGTCGGCCATGGCGCCGACCGTGTCGTCCGCCGTCGTGTCGGCGAGCCTGACGTCGTGCTCCGCCAGCCCCGCGAATTGCGGCGCGTAGAGCGCGGCATCGCAGAGATGCCCCGGCACAAGCACGATCGCGACCATCTCTCCCCCATCTCTCTTCCTGCCTGCATTGCCGCGCCCAGAATGGCAGGGCGGGCGGCCGACGCGCAACCCGCGTGCCGGCGGCGTGCCGGCGGGCTATATGCCGTGCCATGCATCTTCCCGAGCCATTCGGCGGCTGGTTTGCCGCGCGCGGCTGGACGCCGCATCCGCACCAGCTGGCGCTGTTGCGCGAGCGGGCGCCCGCCGTCTTGCTGATCGCCCCGACCGGGGCGGGCAAGACGCTGGCCGGCTTCCTGCCATCGCTGGTCGAGTTGGCGGCGCGCTTGGGCGAGGGTCGCCCTGCGGGCCGAGGCCGGGCCGGCGGGCTCCACACGCTCTATGTCTCGCCCCTGAAGGCGCTGGCCGCCGATATCGGCCGCAACCTGCGCGCGCCGGTCGCCGAGATGGAGCTACCGATCCGCATCGAGGATCGGACGGGCGACACCTCGTCTGGTGCCAAGGCCCGCCAGCGCGCCGAGCCCCCCGACATCCTGCTCACCACGCCCGAGAGCCTGGCGCTGCTGCTGTCGCAGCCCGATGCGGGGCGCATCTTCGCCGGGCTGTCCCGGATCGTGCTCGACGAGATACACGCGCTGGCCGGCGGCAAGCGCGGCGACCAGCTTTCGCTCTGCCTCGCTAGGCTGGGCTCGCTCGCGCCGGGACATCGGCTGACGGCGCTGTCGGCGACGGTCGAGAACCCCGGCGAGATCGCCGAATGGCTGGCGCCCGGCTGCCGCATCCACTTCGCCGATCCGGGGCCACCGGCCGAGGTCGGCATCCTGAACGCCGCCGGCACGCCGCCCTGGGCGGGCATGGGCGGTCGCTATGCCGCAGCCGCCGTGATGGCGCAGATCCGCGCGAACCGGACGACGATCGTATTCATCAACACGCGGGCGCAGGCCGAGCTGTTCTTCCAGGCGCTCTGGGCCGAGAACGACGAGAACCTGCCCATCGGCCTGCACCACGGCTCGCTCGGCCGCGAGGCGCGGAGCCGGGTCGAGGCGGCGATGGCGGCGGGCGAGCTGCGCGCCGTGGTGGCGACGGGCTCGCTGGACCTGGGCCTCGACTGGGGCGATGTCGCCCTGGTGATCCAGGTCGGCGCGCCCAAGAACGTCAAGCGCCTGGTCCAGCGAATCGGCCGGGCGAACCACACCTACCACGCGCCCTCGCGCGCGCTCCTGGTGCCGGCGAACCGCTTCGAGGTGCTCGAGTGCCACGCGGCGCTCGACGCGGTGGCCGAGGGCGCGCTCGACGGCGAGCCGCTGCCGCCGGGGGGGCTGGACGTGCTCTGCCAGCACCTGTCGCTGGTCGCCTGCGCGGGGGATTTCGACGCCGATGAGCTCTATGCCGAGCTGCGGCGGGCCGGCGCCTACCGGATGCTGACGCGGGCGGATTTCGACGCCTGCCTCGAGTTCTGCGCGACCGGCGGCTATGCGCTGCGCGCCTATGAGCGCTGGCACCGGCTGGTGCGGCGGCCGGACGGGCGCTGGGGCCTGCGCGACCTGCGCGTGGCGCGGCGGCTGCGCATGAACGTCGGCACCATCGTCGCGCCCGACTACATGAAGGTGCGCATGGGGCGGGGCGGCGTCAGTGGCCGGGGCATAGGCAGTGGCGGCGCCTATCTCGGCGAGATCGAGGAGGAGTTCGTGGCGACGCTGACGCCCGGCGACTCGTTCCTCTTCGGCGGCCAGGTCGTGCGTTACGAGCGGACGCACGAGATGACCGTGCAGGTCAGCCCCTCGCCCTCGCGCGAGCCGAAAATCGCCGTCTATTACGGCACGAAGCTGGCCACCTCGACGCTGCTCTCGCACCGGATGGTCGAGCTGATGGCGTCGCCCAAGCGCTGGCCCGCCCTGCCGGCGCCCGTGCGGGAGTGGCTGGAGCTGCAGGAGCACTATGCCCGGCTGCCCAGACCTGGGCGGCTGCTGGTCGAGACCTTTCCCCGCGCCGGCCGGCATTTCTGCGCGATCTACGCCTTCGCCGGCAAGAACGCCAACCAGACGCTGGGCCTGCTGGTCAGCCAGCGGATGGAGGAGGCGGGGCTTGCGCCGCAAGGCTTTGTCACCAACGATTACGCGCTGCTGCTCTGGGGATTGCGCGAGGTCGCGGACCCGGTCCCGCTGCTTTCGGCCGAGGGGCTGACACGGGGCTTCGAGGACTGGCTCGCCGGCAACACGGTGATGAAGCGCACCTTTCGTAACGTCGCCATCGTCGCCGGGCTGATCGAGCGCAACGTCATCGGGCGTGGGCGGCGGACGGGGCGCCAGACGAGCTTTTCCTCCGACATTCTCTACGACACGCTGCGCCGCTTCGACCCGGACCATCTGCTGCTGCGCATCACGCGGGACGAGGCGCTGCGCGGCCTGGTCGACTTCGGCCGGATCGAGGAGATGCTGGCGCGCGTCGAGGGGCGCATCGACCTGACGCGGGCGAGCCGGGTCACGCCGCTGGCGGCGCCGATGCTGCTCGAGATGGGGCGGGTGCCGCTGCGCGGCGGCTCGGCCGAGGATTTGGTGCTGGCCGACCAGGCGGCGCTGATGGCCGAGCTTGTCCCCGAGTTCGCGGACGGGTGACAATTCGAGCGGCGGCGACCGCTTTCATCCTTCCTTGACGCGGATCGGCGATCCGGCGAGCCCGCATTGCCGCGCGGGTCAACCACTGGTATAGGCGCGCGCAAACCGGCGGGATGGCCCGTCAGCATGAGATCAGCCGAGGACCACGCATGAAGGACGCCGCGCACGACTACGCCGTCAGGAACATCGAGCTCGCCGATTACGGTCGCAAGGAGATTGCGATCGCCGAAACCGAGATGCCGGGGCTGATGGCCTGCCGCGAGGAGTTCGGCGCGACGCAGCCGCTGAAGGGCGCGCGGATCGCCGGGTCCTTGCACATGACGATCCAGACTGCGGTGCTGATCGAGACGCTGGTGGCGCTGGGCGCCGAGGTGCGCTGGGCGTCGTGCAACATCTTTTCCACCCAGGACCATGCGGCGTCGGCGATCGCGGCCGCCGGCGTGCCGGTCTTTGCCCACAAGGGCGAGACGCTGAAGGAATACTGGGACTTTGCCGACCGGATCTTCCACTTTCCGGAAGGGCCGGCGAACATGATCCTCGACGATGGCGGCGACGCGACCCTCTACATCCTGATGGGCGCCCGCGTCGAGGAAGGCGAGACGGCGCTGATCGCGGACCCGCAATCCGAGGAGGAGGAATACCTCTTCGCCCAGATCCGCAAGCGCATGGCCGACTCTCCCGGTTGGTTCGTGAAGCAGCGCAAGGCGATCCGCGGCGTCTCCGAGGAGACGACGACGGGCGTCCACCGGCTTTACAAGATGATGGAGAAGGGGCACCTGCCCTTCCCGGCGATCAACGTCAACGACAGCGTCACCAAGTCGAAGTTCGACAACAAGTACGGCTGCAAGGAGTCGCTCGTCGACGGCATCCGGCGCGCCACCGACACGATGATGGCCGGCAAGGTCGCCGTGGTCTGCGGCTATGGCGATGTCGGCAAGGGCTCGGCCGCCTCGCTTCGCGGCGCCGGCGCGCGCGTGAAGGTGACCGAGGTCGACCCGATCTGCGCGCTGCAGGCGGCGATGGACGGCTTCGAGGTGCTGACGCTGGAGGACGCGGTCAAGACGGCAGACATCTTCATCACGGCGACCGGCAACAAGGACGTCATCCGCATCGACCACATGCGCGAGATGAAGGACATGGCGATCGTCGGCAACATCGGCCACTTCGACAACGAGATCCAGATCGCCGCGCTGAAGAACCACAAGTGGACGAGCATCAAGGACCAGGTCGACATGGTCGAGATGCCGTCCGGCAACCGGATCATCCTGCTGTCCGAGGGGCGGCTCCTCAATCTCGGCAACGCGACGGGGCACCCCAGCTTCGTCATGTCGGCGAGCTTCACCAACCAGGTGCTGGCGCAGGTCGAGCTGTGGACCAAGGGGGAGCAGTACGAGGACAAGGTCTACGTGCTGCCCAAGCACCTGGACGAGAAGGTGGCCCGGCTGCATCTCGGCCGGATCGGCGCGCGCCTGACCGAGCTGAGCGCGGACCAGGCCGACTATATCGGCGTGACGCCGCAGGGGCCGTTCAAGACGGACGCCTACCGGTATTGAGCGAAGGGGTGGGTGCGAGCACCCACCCTTCGGCCTCTGACCTGAGTGTTGTCGGTTCGCCCGTCGGCGGCGCTGGAAGGTTGCGAGCAGGCTGAGGTCGTCGATGTGGTCGTGGCCGGCGCCGTATTTAGGCGAAGCGCACGGGCGTGATGGCGCCGTCAGCGACCAGGTTGGCGAAGGCCGCGCCGAAGCCGAAGCCGTCGAAGGCCTCGGGTTTGATCGAAAGCAGGAAGTGCGCGCCCGGCCGCGCCACGCGCACCAGATGCCGGCCCCTGTCACCCTCGGTATGTCCGAGCCGGTTCAGGTCCGGCGGAAGAGGGCCAGCAGCGTCGTGTCCTCGGCGTGGTCGTGGCTGGCGTTCTCGTAGATGCGCGTCCGGCGGAAATCGACGGGCGTGATCGCGCGCTCCGCGACCAGGGACGCGAAGGCCGAGCCGAAGCCCGCCTCGTCGAAGACCTCGGGCTTGATCGACAGCACGAAGAGCGCCCGCGGGCGGGCGACGCGCATCAGCTCGGGCAGGCAGACGGGGCCGACATGGCCGTGCGTGAAGGTGCCGGACGAGACCAGACCGTCATAGCTGGCGTCGTCGACCGGCAGCTTCTGCGTCAGGTCGGCGACCATGCGGCGCCGGTAGAGGCCCTTGGCGGCGGCGACGTCGAGCATCTCGCGGCTTATGTCGATGCCGTCGACCGTCAGCTCGCGCAGGTGCTCGGCCACCTGTCCCGTTCCGGCGCCGACGTCGAGCACCGGCCCCGGCGCGGCGCCGGCCTCGGCCAGAAAGGCGCGGGCCGCCTCGTGCGCGGCGACATAGCCATGCGAGCGGACGAAGGTCTCGTCATAGCTCTCGGCCCAGTCGCGATAGAGCTGCGCCAAATCAGCGGGCGTCCGCAGTGCATAGGCGCGCGCCAGATGCTCGCTCCTGTGCTCGCTCTCGGGCCCGCTCATCCGTCGAAGCCGTCCGCGATCAGCATGACGCCCTGCGAATTGGCCCGCCGGATGGCGAGGATCCTCTGGTAGTCGGCCGAATTGTACCAGGCCTCGGCCGAGGCGCGGTCGGGAAAGCGGATGACGACGTGACGGCCATGCGGCATGTCGCCCTCGACGACCGTGGTTTCGCCGCCGCGCACGAGGAACTCGCCGCCAAAGGGCTCGAGGCTCGCCGGCACCTGGCAGGCATAATCCGGATAGCCCTGCGGATTGCTGACGTTCACATGGGCAATGACATAGGCACTCATTCCCGCGGCTCCTCCCGATCCGATGATGCAAGGATGCTGTCACCGAAGTGGCCGGAAGTCACGCGCGGCGTCCGAGCGGCGGCCTCAGACGACGTCCATGTCGCCCCAGGCGAACTGCCACGGCCCCGCGATCTCCGCCATCGGCGTGTCGAGCGGGAGACCGACAAGCGTGAACGGCTTGGGGTCGAACCGCTGCGGGACGGCGAGGAAGCCCGCTTGGGCGAGCGCGCGGGCCAAGGGCGAACCGGGCTGCGCCTCGGCGGCGGCGAGCCGGTCGCCCTCGCCGGCGGCGCGTCGCAGCGCCGCCGAGACGAGCGCGCGCGCGGCCGGCAGCGCGGCGGGGTCAATCACGGCGTCGACGATCAGGACGGCGGGCACGCCCTCGAGATCGCGCCTGGTGGTGACGATCAGCGCGGACAGGGCGCCATCGGCCTGCCAGCCGAGGAGCTCGTAGCGCCGGAACGGATGCTGCTCGTACCGCCAGCCCAGTGCCGCGGCGTCGCGGACGATGCTCGCCGGCCTGTCGTCGCGGCGGCGCTGCCAGAGCGCGTCGATGGAATCCGCGTCGGCCCCTGTCGCGAGCGCACGGACCTCGCCCCGCGGGCGTCGCCGAAAGGCGGCGGCGAGGTCGAGGGCCGTCCCGCCGAGCGCCAGGCCCAGCCGCTTGGCAAGCCCGTCCGTGGCGCCGTCCTGTGGGCCACCGCGCGAGCCATCGCGCCAAACGCCGCGCAGCGGCCGGACCATCAGGCGGGGACGCAGGATGTCGCGCCAGCCGATGCGGTCGGAGGTGACGATCCGATAGGAATTCTGGTTCGGAAAGCCGATGCCGAAGACGAAATCTTCGGCGCGCGCCAGCTTTTCCCAGGCTTGCGCGAGGCGGAGCGCATAGCGGGCCGACGCCGCCGGGCCGATCTCGCGGTCGACCATGTAGTCCAGGCAGTGGGCGACGGCGATGTCCCGCCGGTGAAAGCGAACGCGCCTGGCGCACAGGCCCATAAAGCCGAGCACGCGCTCGCCGCGGCGCAGCACGACGCCGCCGCCAGTGCCCGCTGGATTGGCCTCGCCGAACAGCCAGGAGAAGAAGGCCGGCGAGGTGTGCGGATGTTCCGCGCCCCACACGCCCGCGCGCAGCGCGAGCAGCCCGTCCTCGAGCGTCCCCGGGCGCCAGACCTCCGACACCGCCGCGCCCGCTCGCTGATCGCTCTCGACGGTCATCCGATATCAGCACCCAAAGGCAGCGGCCCGTCACGCCCCGGCCAGGCTGGCTCGACCGGGGCATTCCCCAGAGCACCGGGAGATCGCGCGGTCAAGCCGGGCGATGAAGATGGGTTCTTGGCAATGGGCGCTGGGATGAGGGTGCCTATCGGTCGAACTTCCGGCAAAGGCGTCGCTGTATCGGGTGATGCAGGGACACTAACGGAGCGTTTACAGAGCGATGCCTGCGGCCGGGCTGCGCCGGTCGTCAGCCCCGCGAAAGTGCCGGTCACGTCCGTGAGAGCGCAGGGGTTCGCGTGCAACCGAGACGCGCTACACATGGTAAGGAGGTTCGGACGTCGTCAAAGGAGGAACCGAGCCATGCGCCTTCTCGTTCTGACCGCCGCGGCGGCGCTCGTCGCGATGCCGGCGCTTGCCCAGGACTACCTTCGCAAGTCGAGCCCCTACCCGGTCGGCGAGACCGTCGAACGGTTGCAGAGCGCCATCGAGCAGGGCGGCGCCAAGATCGTCGCCACGGTCGACCACAGCGCCGCGGCCGAGAAGGCCGGGTTGAAGCTCGACCCGGCGACCCTCCTCATCTTCGGCAATCCGGCCTTGGGCACGCCGATCATGCAGCAGGCGCCGTCGATGGCGCTGGCGCTGCCGCTGCGCATCGCGGTCTACCAGACCTCCGACGGCGGCACGGAGGTGGCCTATCCGGACCTGCAACAAATCGCCCAGGCGCATGGCGTGCCGGATGGGATGGAGGAGGTGGAGAGCGCCATCCGCTCGCTCGAGGCCCTGACCGACAAGGCCGTCCGCGAGCAGTAGGTCAGGAGCCGTCCAGCAAGCGCTGCGCCTCTGCCGGGTCGATGCGGCCGTCATAGAGCGCGCGGCCCGAGATCGCGCCATCGAGCGGCGTGCCGCAATCGCGCAGGGCGCGCAGATCGTCGAGCGACGAGACGCCGCCCGAGGCGATGACCGGGATGGCGACGGCGCGGGCGAGCGCCGCCGTCGCCTCGACGTTCGGGCCTCCCATGGCCCCGTCGCGCTCGATGTCCGTGTAGACGATCGCGGCAACGCCTGCGTCCTCCACCCGGCACGCGAGATCAAGGGCGGAGAGCTCGGTCGTCTCGGCCCAGCCGGCGACGGCAACCCGGCCGCCGCGCGCATCGATGCCGACCGCGACCCGGCCCGGGAAGGCGCGGGCGGCCTCGCGGACCAGCGCCGGCTCGCGCACGGCGGCCGTGCCGAGGATGACGCGCGCCACGCCACGGCCGAGCCAGGCCTCGATTGCGGCCATCTCGCGTATACCGCCGCCGAGCTGCGCGGGGATCGAGACCGTCGCCAGGATCGCCTCGACCGCGGCGCCGTTGACCGCCCGCCCGGCGAAAGCGCCGTCGAGGTCGACGAGGTGCAACCAGCGACAGCCCGCCGCGGCGAAGGCGCGCGCCTGCGCGGCCGGGTCGTCGTTGAAGACGGTCGCGGCGTTCATCTCGCCGCGCAGCAGGCGGACGCACTTGCCATCCTTGAGATCGATCGCGGGGTAGAGGATCATGACCGGCTCCCGTCCTGGCCCGCCGCCATAGCGCGCCCGAGACCGGACGAAAACCCCGCGCGCCGCCCGCTCTCGATGCTCCGAAATCGTGATTGGGAAATCGTGATTGGACCGTGATCGCGTGCCGCGCCCATCCTTGCTGCCGCAAGGGCAATAAGAGGGGAAGCCATGCGAGGCATTACGGGCGCCGTTCTGGCGGTGCTCGCAGCTTGGCCCGTCGCCGCCGCCCAGGGCGAGCGCGTGCAGGTCAAGGGCGAGATGATCGACACCTGGTGCTATTTCTCCGGCGTGATGGGCGGCCCCGAGGCGGTCGTGGGGACGGCGCACCACACATGCGCGATCTGGTGCGCGGCGGGCGGTATTCCGGTCGGCATCCGCGCCGAGGACGGGACCGTCTACATGGTCGTCAAATGGCGGGGCGATCCGGACGTCACGGGCGGCACGTTGCTGGACCTGCAGAGCCACGACGTGGTCGCCGATGGCATCCTGCACCAGCGGGACGGCATCAACTACCTGCTGGTCGAAGAGGTCGTCGACAACGGCATCACGAACCTCAGCCACGAGGAATTCGGGGTCACGCCCGATTTCGCCGTCCCGCCGGAGGTGACCGGCAAATGAGAGGCGCCGCCGTTGCCATTGGCCTGGCCGCGATGCTGCTCGCCGCGTCGGCGCGGGCAGAAGGAGAGTTCGCCGAGGGAAGCGAGATCACCGGCTGGGACAACCTGCAGGGTCGCGAGAACGCGACCTTTCGGGCGAAGGTCGTCGACGTCGTCTGCGCGCTGACGGGCGATTGCCCCGAGGATTGCGGCGGCGGCGCGCGGCAGATGGCGCTGCTGCGCGAGGCCGACGGCGCGCTGATCCTCGCCGCCAAGAACGCCCAGCCGCTGTTCACCGGGGCCACCCGGGACCTCGCGCCCTATTGCGGACAGACGGTCACGGTGGACGGGCTGCTGGTCGGCGACCCGGAGCTGACCGAGACCAAGGTCTACCAGGTCTTCCTGATCCGGCGCGAAGGGGCCGACAGATCGGCCAAGGCCGAGCGCTGGTCGCGCCTCTGGGAGCGCGAGCACAAGGACCTGGCGAAGAAGCAAGGCCCCTGGTTCCGGCACGATCCCACCGTCCAGCGGGCCATCGAGGGGAACGGCTATCTCGGGCTCGGCGCCGAAGCGGACGAGGCATTCATCGAGGAGTTCTACTGATGCCGGCGCGGCGCCCGGCCTCGGCGCCCCCTCCCCATCCCTACCCCACAAGGGGGGAGGGAGGCGCCCGGCCGCGACGGCTGGCCACTTTGTTCGGGATCGGCATCTGCCTTGCCGTCGTCGGGTCGTCCGCCAGCTCCGCCGGGCAGGGGGCGCCGGGCGCCGACGCGGTTCGCGCCGCCCTGCCGGCGGCGGCCTTTCCCGCCGACATCCAGCCGCGCTTCCGGCTGACGGACCAGGCGGGGCGCGAGGTGACCGAGGCCGATTTCGCCGGGCGGCCGATGGCCGTCTTCTTTGGCTATGCGAGCTGCGAGGCGATCTGCTCAGTCGCGCTGCCGCAACTCGGCGCGGCGCTCGACCTGCTGGGCGACAAGGCGGCAGGGCTGGCGCCGATTCTCATCACCGTCGATCCGGCGCGCGACACGCCCGAGGCGATGCGCGCGGCGCTGCCGAGATGGCACCCGCGCCTGATCGGCCTGACCGGCCCGGAGGCGGCGCTGGCCGAGGCGCGGGCGGTCTTCCAGGTCGAGGCGCAGAAGGTCTTCGACGGCCCGGAAGGCCCGGTCTATGCGCATGGCAGCTTCATCTACCTTTTCGACCGGGAGGGGCGGCTGGTGACGCTGCTGCCGCCGATCCTCGGCCCCGAGCGCCTGGCCGAGATCATCGCCGGCGCGCTCTGAAGGGCCGGCTCTGGCGCGCGCCGGGCGTGCGCCGACCGCTTCAGGGCCGCCAGCGCAGGAAGTTGGCGATCAGGCGCAGGCCTGTCGCCTGGCTCTTTTCCGGGTGGAACTGCGTGCCCGCCACATTGCCGCGGGCGACCAGCGCCGTCACCGGCTCGCCATAGTCGACATGCGCCAGGCGATTTGCCGCGTCGCGCGGGCGGAGATGGTATGAATGGACGAAATAGGCGTGGTCGCCCGTGGCGATCCCCTCGAGCAGCGGGTGCGCCCGGTCGACCACCAGCTCGTTCCAGCCCATATGCGGCACCTTCAGCGCCGGGTCGCGGGGCGCGAGACGGACCACCTCGCCGCCGATCCAGTCGAAACCCGGCGTCTCGCCATGCTCGAGCCCGCGCGTCGCCATCAGCTGCATGCCGACGCAGATGCCGAGAAACGGGCAGCCGGCCTCCACCCGGGCGACAATCGCGTCCGTCAGCCCGGGGATGGCCATCAGCCCTTCCCGGCATGCGGCGAAGGCGCCGACGCCCGGCAGCACGATCCGCTCGGCGCGCGCGACGGCCTCCGGCTCGGCCGTCACCAGGACCGGATCGCCGCCGGCCTCGGCCGCCATGCGCTGGAAGGCCTTTTCGGCCGAGCGCAGATTGCCCGAGCCATAATCGACAATCGCGGTCGTCATGCGGCCTGCCCGGTCAGATATAGCTCCTCGGCGCCATCGGGCGTGCGCGCCTCGACGACGGCGGCTTCGCGCCAGCCCCGCAGGCGCAGCTCGGCGCGGATGATCGAGGCGCCCTCGAAGGCGCAGATGGCCGCGGCGCCCGAAAGCGCGGGCCATGCGGCGAGCGGCGCTATCAGCGCCAAGGCGACCAGCAGAACCACCAGGGCGAGCATGGCGATCCACAGCCGCTGCCAGACCAGCCAGCCCGGCAGGAACAGCAGCGCCAGCAGCGAGAAACAGTCCGCCACCACGCGCATGTGGCGCTCGCCCTTGCGATGGACCGTGTAGAGATGCGTCTCCATCAGAGCGCGCCCTTGGTCGAGGGGACGGCGTCGGCCCGGCGCGGGTCGGGCTCGACCGCGTCGCGCAAGCTGCGCGCCACCGCCTTGAAGACCGCCTCGGCGACATGGTGCGCGTTCACGCCGTCCAGGCGCTCGACATGCAGGGTCATGCGCGCGTTCATCGCGAAGGCGGTGAAGAACTCGCGCACCAGCTCGGTGTCGAAGCTGCCGATCTTCGCCGCCGCGAAATCGACCTTCCAGACGAGGTATGGCCGGCCGGAGAGGTCCAGCGCCGCCCGCGCCAGAGCATCGTCCATGGGCAGGAGGCAGGACCCATAGCGGCGGATGCCGCGCTTGGTCCCCAGCGCCTCGTCCAGCGCCTGGCCGAGCACGATGCCCACATCCTCGACGGTGTGATGATCGTCGATGTGCCGGTCGCCCTTGGCATGCACCGTCAGGTCGAACAGCGCGTGGCGGGCCAGCTGGTCGAGCATGTGGTCGAAAAAGCCCACGCCCGTTTGGTTCTCGTACCGGCCGGTGCCGTCGAGATCCAGCGCGACCGTCACCTCGGTCTCGGCCGTCTTGCGCGTCTTCTTCGCCTGCCGCATCGCCCGCCGCATCCCACAGTCCTGCCAGCGCCGAGCCGCCGGCGCGCGCCTCACCTAGCAATTTCCGGGCGGCGTGGCTATCTGCCCGGCCATGGAAAAAGACGCATCGGGCTGGCACGGCACCACGATCGTTGCCATCAAGAAGGGCGACAAGGTCGCCGTGGCGGGCGACGGGCAGGTCTCGCTCGACAAGACGACCATCAAGTCGAACGCGCGTAAAGTACGGCGGATCTCGCCCGGCGGGCACGACGTCGTCTGCGGCTTTGCCGGGGCGACGGCCGATGCCTTCACGCTGCTCGAGCGGCTGGAGGGCAAGCTGGAGAAGAGCCCCGGCAACCTGATGCGCGCCTGCGTCGAGCTTGCCAAGGACTGGCGCACGGACCGCTATCTGCGCAACCTGCAGGCAATGCTGATCGTCACCGACGGGCGCGAGCTTCTGGTGGTGACCGGCAATGGCGACGTGCTCGAGCCCGAGGGCGGCATCGCCGCGATCGGCTCGGGCGGCAACTACGCGCTGGCCGCCGCCCGGGCGCTGGCCGACCACGAAGCGGATGCCGAGCGGCTGGCCCGCAAGGCGCTGGAGATCGCCGCCGGCATCTGCGTCTACACCAACGGCAACGCGACCGTCGAAGTGATCGACGCGTGACGCGGCCCCGAACAGGAAACCCATGAGCGACCTGACCCCCCGCGAGATCGTCTCCGAGCTCGACCGCTTCATCATCGGCCAGAAGGACGCCAAGCGCGCCGTCGCGGTGGCGCTGCGCAACCGCTGGCGGCGCCAGCAGCTCGACCCCGCCATGCAGGCCGAGATTTACCCGAAGAACATCCTGATGATCGGCCCGACGGGCGTCGGCAAGACCGAGATCTCGCGCCGGCTGGCCAAGCTGGCGAACGCACCCTTCATCAAGGTCGAGGCGACCAAGTTCACCGAGGTCGGCTATGTCGGCCGCGATGTCGAGCAGATCGTCCGCGACCTGGTAGAGAGCGCCATCGCCATGGTCCGCGACCGCCAGCGCGCTGAAAAGCGTGCACAGGCGCACGAGGCGGCCGAGGAGAGGGTGATCGACGCGCTGGTCAAGGGCGATTCGAGCGAGACGACGCGGCGTTTCTTCCGGCAGAAGCTGCGCGCCAACGAGCTCGACGACAAGGAGATCGAGCTGGAAATCGCAGACACCGCGAACCCCATGCCGTTCCTCGACATACCGGGCGGCGGCGGCCAGATCGGCATGGCGAACCTGGGCGACCTGTTCGGCAAGGCCTTCAAGGGGCGCAAGAAATCCGTTCGCACCACCGTCGCCGACAGCTACAAGCTGTTGATCGACGAGGAGGCCGACAAGCTGATCGACGACGAGGCGATCAAGCGCGAGGCGATCCAGGCGGTCGAGCAGAACGGCATCGTCTTCCTCGACGAGATTGACAAGGTCTGCGCCCGCTCAGAGCACCGCGGCGCCGATGTCAGCCGCGAGGGCGTGCAGCGCGACCTGCTGCCGCTGATCGAGGGCACCACCGTCACGACCAAGCACGGCGCGGTGAACACCGACCATGTCCTCTTCATCGCATCGGGCGCCTTCCACATCGCCAAGCCGAGCGATCTGCTGCCCGAGCTGCAGGGCCGCTTGCCGATCCGGGTCGAGCTGCGGGCGCTGACCGAGGACGATTTCCGCCGCATCCTGACCGAGACCGACAACGCGCTGACCCGGCAATACGCCGCGCTGATGGGCACCGAGGCCGTCGAAGTCGAGTTCGCCTCCGATGGCGTCGAGGCGCTGGCCCGCGTAGCCGCCGAGGTGAACGCCACCGTCGAGAACATTGGCGCCCGTCGCCTGCAGACGGTGCTGGAACGCGTCTTCGAGGAGCTGAGCTTCACCGCCCCCGACCGCGGCGGCGAGAAGGTGGTGGTGGACGGCGCCATGGTGGAGAAGCACCTCGGCGACCTGGCGCGGAGCGCGGATCTGAGCCGGTACGTTCTCTAAGTGGCTCTGAACGTTTCCACTTTCGGATTTCTATATAGAATTGGCAATCCCGTCACAGAGGTGGCTCGGGAAATCTGAACAGGGGCTATGAGTGGTGAAGCCGCTCGAGATCGGCAAGAAGATTGCCGAGAACCGAGGAGGCATGACGAGACGACCGCGCCGGAACCACAGCCCGGCCTTCAAGGCGAAGGTGGCGATAGCGGCCCTCAAGGGCGAGAAGACGCTGGCCGAGCTGGCCCAGCAGATCGATGTGCATCCGAACCAGATCACGCAATGGCGCGGCCAGCTCCTGGAGGGCGCGACGGCGGTGTTCGGCGAGGGCGCCAAGGCCGACGCCGCTCCGGCGATCGACGTCGAGGTCCTGCACGCGAAGATCGGCGAGCTGACGCTGGCCAATGATTTTTTAGCGGGCGCGCTCGACAAGGCCGGACTGCTGGCGAGCGCAAGGAAATGATCGACAGGTCCCATGAACTGCCGCTGACCGGCCAGGGATTGGGCAGGCGAAGGCGCTCGGGATCAGCCGGGGCGGCGTTTACTACCTGGCGCGGCCGACCTCGGCCGCCGACCTGGTGCTGATGCGCCGGATCGATGAGCTGCACCTCGAGCATCCGTTCGCGGGCAGCCGGATGCTGCGGGACATGCTGAAGGCGGAAGGCCGCCATGTCGGCAGCCGGCACGTTGCGACGCTGATGAGAGTCGAGGCGATCTACCGACGGCCGAACACCTCGAAGCCGGCGCCCGGGCACAAGATCTATCCATACCTGCTGCGCAACCTGGCGGTGACGCGGCCCAACCAGGTCTGGGCGAGCGACATCACCTACGTGCCGATGGCGCGGGGGTTCGTCTACCTCGTCGCCATCGTCGACTGGTTCAGCCGCAAGGTCCTGGCCTGGCGGCTCTCGATCACGCTGTCGGCGGACTTCTGCGTCGAGGCCCTGGAGGAGGCGCTCGCCCGGCACGGCAATCCCGAGGTCTTCAACACGGACCAGGGCAGTCAATTCACCTCGACCGACTTCACCAAGGTACTGAAGGACGCCGAAATCGCGATCAGTGTCTTCGTCGAGCGGCTCTGGCGGACGGTCAAATACGAGGAAGTCTATCTGCGTGCTTACGCCGGTGTCACGCAAGCCAGAGCTTCGATCGGCCGGTATCTGAGCTTCAACAACGGCAAGAGGCCGCATTCGTCGCTTGGCGGGAAAACTCCCGATCAGGCATACACCAACCTGCCGACGCCAATCCCGGCGGCGGCCTGAAATGGGCGGCGAAGCCACTCAAAAACGCCCGGGAAGGTGTTCAGACGAACCGAGCCACCTCTGCGTGTTGCGGGCCCAGACGGGGAAACTTCGAACGCGATTTTCGAGACTTTGAAGGACTGGGAGCATCAGCTCAAGCACAGTGAGTTCGCAGCGCCAGAGATGGAGCCATGAGCGCGCCTCTCCGCAACTCCGCCCTTACGGTCCGCGACAGCTTCGATGCCGCGAGATCGGAACGCCCTTCCCGCCCGGCACGTCGGACGAAAACACCGCCGCCCTTCTCCCTGCGCCTGAGTGCTGAAGAACGTGCGCAGTTGGAAAGTGCAGCAGGCGGGATGCCTCTCGGCAGCTTTATCAAGGCGAAGCTCTTTGACGGCGATCTGAGCCCGCGCCGCGCCCGCAGCAAAACCCCGGTCCGAGATCACGCCGCCCTGGCGCAGCTACTCGGCATGCTCGGCAATATGAGGCTGGCCAACAACCTCAACCAGCTCGCCCGTTCGGCCAATATCGGGACGCTGCCCCTGACGCCTGAAGTCGAAGAGGAGCTGGCTACCGCCTGCGCGGCGGTGATTGCCATGAAGGCCAAGCCTATGCTGGCGCTCGCCTTCGGCCACCAGCAGCATGTCGGGGAGCTCGGGATGGCTGGCGCGGATGCGGGCCGGGCCCTCGGCGCGCAGTACGGGCTTCGGCGCCTTTTCGCACCATGACCAAGTGTTGCGGAACCAGAGCTGCGGGACCAGCGCGATCTCGGCCGCCTCCGGACCGCGATTGTGCGCCGTGATCCACAGCAGCGTGTCGTTGGGCCCGCCCTTTGCATAAGCGATCTCGACGTCCCAGTAGCGGTCGTCGTCGAAGATGCCGGTGTCGATCAGCTCGAACTCCGGATCGGTCTTCGAGCGCGCGCGGTTCGTCTCGATCATCTCGGCATAGGGGAAGGCCCGCTGCGGGTACTTGTAGACCGTCTGCGACCGGAGCGGGTTCGCCATGCTTTGCACACCTGAATGAGTCGGCCGCCGGCCGATGGCCGACGGCGCCTGGGACCGGGCCTTCGATGGGAAGTGTCAGACGCCCGCGACCTCGCGCAGGTATCCTCGGGCCTTGCGGGCATAATCCAGCGGGTTGGCCTTGCGCCGCGTCCTGCTCGGCCTCGACCATCAGCCAGCCTGCGTAGTCGGCGTCGGCGAGCGCCTGGAAGATCGGGCGAAAGTCGATGCAGCCGTCGCCCGGTACGGTGAAGATGCCCTCGAGCATCGACTCGTAGAAGGTCCGATGGCGGCGGTTGCAGCTTTCCATCACGTCCTGCCGGATGTCCTTGAGATGGACGTGCTTGATCCGGTCGGCATAGGCGCGGGCCATGTCGAGCGGATCGTCGCCGGCCCAGTAGAGATGGCCGGTGTCGAGCAGCAGGTGCACGGCCTCGGGGTCGGTGTCGTTCATCAGCCGGTCGACCTCGGCGCGCGTCATGACGCCGGTGCCCATGTGATGGTGATAGCAGAGACGCATGTCGTTCTCGGCGGCCATCCGGCCCAGCTCGTTCAGCCCCTCGGTCATCGCCCTCCACTGGTCGCGGTCGAAGAGCGGCTTGTTCGAGATCGGCGGGACGGGCGCTGGTGCACGGCGTGGCCGAGCTCGGCGACGACGACGTCGACGTGCCGCCCATCCGCTTGATGAAGCGCCATCGAGTTGCAGAAGCCCTCGATCGTCCGCTCGCGCATGTCGCGCACGGTGAAGAAGGTGCTCGACCAGGGCTCGGAGACGCGCAGGCCGCGGCGCGACAGCTCGGCTTGCAGCACCTCCGGGTCCTTGGGGTACTTGTGGCCGACGCTGCAGCCCTCGAAGCCCGCCAGCGCCATCTCGCTGACGCATTGGCCGAACGAAATGTCGTCGCCGAGGCCCGGAAGTCGTCGTTCGTCCAGCCGGTCGGCGTGATGCCGACTAGATACCTTCGCGCAGTCGAACACTGGGGTGCTCCTTTCAAGCCTCGATGCGGGGCGGGGTCGCCCACATGCCGTATCCGAGGGGCTTGGCGCCGGACGGATTGGCGCCGATGGCGGGCCAGAGCAAGGCCCTCGGTGTAGGAGTCGGGCGAGACGACGAAGTCCCGGTCCCCTTCGCCGGTCCCGTAGGCCTCGCGCCAGTCGCGCGGCATGCCGTACCAGGTGCCGATGTACCAAAGCTTGATGACGTTGCGCGCGACCGGCCCGAGCCGGTCGTCGCTGAGGATCTCGCGGCGCAGGCCGCGGTCGATCGCGCCCTCCTCGCCATCCGCCTCGCCGGCGACCCGGCGGTAGGCGGCGAGCAGGTCGGCGATGGTCCTCTCCCCGACGATCCGCAGGGCGGTCGAGGTAGAGGCTCGCTCTGGCCGGTGCCGCGCAGGCGGAACTCGGAAAACCCGGTCAGCGCCGCGGACAGGGCGAGAAAGTCGGTCAAGGCGCTGTCGGACTGCGATGTCGGCTCTCCATCATGCACGGCATCTCGAAGGTCGGGGCGGCGTGCTCGCCCGCCCAGGCCTCGATCGGCTGGCGCATCAGGCGGCAGCACAGCTCCTTGATGTGGAACATGCCGCCGACCGCCTCGATGCAGCAGGTTCGGGCGCGCCGCCGAAGGCGCGCGTCAGCAGGTCGAGGAACTGCTCGTAGCGTCGCGGTTGAAGGCCTCGGCGCCCGCGGCCGCAGCTCGGAGCCCTCGGGATAGTCGGCGAGCCGCGCGTTCGTCCTGACGGGATAGACCGCGTCCCAGTCGACCTCGACCGGCCCGCCGCTGGGCTGCCCGCGCGCGTCGCCTTGCCGGTAGTAGCGGCCGCGCAGCAGCTGCTGAAACCGGTAGTAGTGCGCGATCTCGTCCTCGTCGATCGAAGATCGCGTCGCTCGACCCCTCGCCCTGCTCCGAGATCAGCTCGATCGCCGGCCTTGGCCGAGGCCAGATCGGTGACGGGGACGACCTCGCCGCCGCCGGAATAGTAGTAGTCCGGCGTGATCTGCCGGGCGCGGGTCGCCGCAGAAAAGCGCGTCGCCATGCTCGCGCGTGCAGACGCGTCGAGGCCCTGCTCGATGGCCTTGTAGAATTCGCCGATGCTGTAGAAGTGCTCCTCGGAGTCGTCGTGGACGCGCGCGGCGCGCGAGCGACCGCCGTCCGCGGCGCGCTCGCGCGTGACGGTCGTCCGCCCTCGCCGGCGGCGCTCGGCCGGGCGCTCGATCTTGAGGAAGCGTCTCGATCGCCGCCTTCGAGAAGGGCTGGCAGATCGACCTGGAAGTCGGTCTCGCCGTCCGGCAGGATAGGCCGGGTAGCGCGGCACGAAGCCCGGACCGCGTCAGGTCCGGTGCGCCGCCGACGGCGTTGAGGATGTTCGCCGCCAGCGTCAGGTGCAGCATCTCCTCGACCGCGACCGCCCGGATGACGTGGAAGGCGTCCGAGTTCGTCCCCGGCCGGATCGAGTACAGCGCCGTCAGATAGGGCGGGATCGTCGCGTGTTCGAGCTGCATCGCCGCGTGCAGGTGCTCGCTGCAGCTCGTCGATGTCGCTGATGTGGTGCAGGCTCATGCCGTCGCTCCCTCGGCGTCTGCCCGGATCGGGGCCGCGGCCCGTCTGATGTCTTTGGCGATGTGCTCGGCGCTGCGGAAGCAGAGCGCGGCGAGCGTCAGCGTCGTGTTCGCCGTGCCGACGCTCGGCATGCTGCCGGCGCCGACGAGGTAGAGGTTGTCGTGGTCCCAGGAGCGCTGCCGGTGCGTCGACGACCGAGTCGTGCGCGCTCGCGCCCATCAGGTGGGTGCCCGGCCCAGTGATTGCCGCCGCGCAGGACGTAGGCCTCGCCCTCGTAGTTGACATAGCCGTAGGCGGCACGGGTCGTAGGCCGTGTGGTCCTCGGC
The DNA here is from genome assembly GCA_963822985.1 of uncultured Alphaproteobacteria bacterium. Classification (GTDB taxonomy): domain Bacteria; phylum Pseudomonadota; class Alphaproteobacteria; order Rhodobacterales; family Rhodobacteraceae; genus Thermohalobaculum. The sequence goes on from CAWGJU010000018.1 coordinate 69,733, forward strand.
GCCGAGCCGCTGGAAGATGCGCCGCGAGAGGCGCCGGCGCGAAGGCGGCACGCCTCGAGCGTGTATTGCGAGACGCCGAAGGAGATGACCGGGCGCGGGTTGCCGAGCTGGTCGGTGAACTGCGGATCGACGCGTGACGCGGTTGCTCTCCTCGGGCAGGACCTCGATCATGCAGTCGAGCAGCACCTGGCGCGAGACCCGGTCGACCAGCCCCTCGCGCAGCGCGCGGCCGAAGCGGTTCTCCATGTCGACCAGGCGATCGAGATCGGTATAGGGTGCCGCCGGTCGCCCAGCCCCAGCCGTCATTGTGGATGCTGAAGCGGAAGGCCGCCTGCGGCGCGCGGAACGGTCCCGTGCGCAGGTCCTCGATGCCCGAGGTGCAGAGCGGCCCGCGATCGGCGCCGGCCATCTCCGGCATCAGCGCCCAGGTCAGCAGGTAGGCATGGTCCATCAGGTTGCGGCCGACCAGTCCGCTCGAGCCGTGCAGGTCGAGGCGAGCATCAGGCGGGCGTTCTCGACGGCGTTGGCGGCGAGCACGAAGATCTTCGCCCGCACGCGTGCCGGTGGTGTGCTCGGGTGAACCTGGCGTCGGCGTAGCTCTGGAACTCGATGCCGGTGACCCGGCCGGTCGACGGGTCGATCAGAACCTGCGAGGCGACGGTCTGCGGCAGCAGGTGGACGCGCCCGGTCTCGAGCGCGGCGACCAGCGTGCGGCGGGCGTCGTACTTGGCCTGGACCGGGCAGATCGGCACGCAGTTCGTGTTGCCCTGGCAGCGCTCGCCCATCTCGGCCTGGTGGATGCTGACGGCGCCCACCGGCTTGTAGCCCCTGCCGCCGTCGTAGTCCGGGTTCGGGATGCCGTTGCGCGCCTGCGGCGTGCTGCGGACGCTGCAGCGCATAGGTGTCGCCGTCGAGCGCCGACCTCGAATGCCGTCCAGGTCCCGCGCGATCAGCCTTGTCGAGGTAGGAGGGCGGCATGCCGCGCATCGGGAAGACATAGTCCGTCGCCGAAAGTCGAGCCCGCCATAGTCCTGGTCCTCGACATCGCCCGAGACGCCCAGCTCGCGTTCGGCGCCTGGCGGTAGTACGGGCCGAGCTCGTCATAGCCGAGCGGCCAGTCGCGCCCGCGGCCGAAGCGGCGTGCGCAGCGCGAAGTCGTCCGGCAGCATGCGCAGCGCCTTGGCCTCCCAGTGCCGGGTCGTGCCGCCGAGCACGCGGGCATAGGTGCTGTCGATCTCGAACGGGCCGTTCTGGACGAAATAGCCGGCCGTCGTTCGGCGTGCCCGGGCGGAGCTTCTGCGTCTCGTAGCTCGCGCGGCATGGGCGCGTTCGCGGTTCTCGGCATAGGCGGCGTTGTTGTCCTTGGAGACGGCCGCGTAGAAGCGCTGCACGCTTTCCTCGTAATCGCCGATCGTGATGTCCTTGCCGGACCCCGCCTCCATGACCAGGACGCGCGCGCCGCCGGCGCTCAGCTGCTTGGCGATGATCGCGCCGCTGACGCCGGAGCCGACGATGACGACGTCGTAGTCGGTCTCTCCGGCACGCTCGGGACTGACCTCGAAGGTCGGGTTCGCGCGGGCGCTCATCGGCAACCCCGCGGCGCGACGGTGCGCGCCTCCCTGTGCGCCGCGACGTTCGTTCCGGCCCTCGCCGCGACGGCGGAGCGGATTGGTGAGGAGTTCATGGCGATCTCCATTTCTCTGCCTCGGGATCGGCTGGCCCGACCCGATGATGAATCGGGAAGCGTCACCCCCGGATCTCCAGGGGCATTGGCGGCGGCCTCGTTCTGCGTGGTGCTCAAACCGGATCCGGATCTGCGGACGCCGAGAGCGGCGCGATCACGAAGCGCCAGGACCGGCTCTGCCCGGGCCCGACATGCGCGATCCCCGGCTTTCCCGACAGCGGACCGGTGAAGTCGACCTGCGCCGGGTAGCCGTGCCATGGCTCGAGCGCGAGGAACGCCGCACCGGGCTGCATCCAGAGCCCCAGGTTCGGGCTGTCGGGGAAATCGAGGCGGAGCCCTGCGCCGCCCTGGCGGGCGAAGGTGAGGCTGCGGCTCTCGAGGCAGTCGAAGACGATCGGCTGCGCGCCCTCGAAGAGCTCGTCGCGCGGCCGCAGGAGTCGTCCGTCGACCGGGCTCGGCTGCGGCTCGGGCAGCAGCATGACCGGGTCGTCGACGCCGCGGCGGATCGGCTCCGGCTCCTCGGTCGCGAACGTGACGGTGTACGCGTCCTTGGACTGTCCGGGCTCGAGCGGCCAGTTGAAGCCCGGGTGGATGCCGACATCGCACGGCATCTCCGTCGCGCCGCGGTTCTCGACCGAAAGCGTCAGATGCAGGTCGGCGCCCACCAGCCGATAGTACGCCTGGAAGGCGAATGCGAACGGGTAGTAGCGGCGCGTCTCGGCACTGTCCTCGAAGCGCAGCAGCACCTCGTCCGCCTCGTGGCGGTCGACGGCAAAAGCCGCGCTTCGGGCGAAGCCGTGCGGCGGCATCGGGAACTTGCGCCCCTCAACCTCGATGTGCTGATCAGGCGTCTGCGAGATCAGCGGGAACAGCACCGGCGCGTGATCCGGCCAGCGGCCGGGTGCGCCCTGCCAGATCAGCTCCGGCATGCCGGCCGGCCGGAACGAGACGAGCTCTGCCCCGGTCACCCGGACGAGCGCGCTCGCCTGTTCCGTCTCCAGCGTGACGACGTCATCGACCTGTCGCGCCCCGTCCATCAGAGACCGCCCGCCAGTTCGGCCGCCCGGTCGAGCGCCGCATCGAGCGAGCGCGCGGCGCCGACCAGGCCGAGATGCGTGAAGGCCTGCGGGTAGTTGCCGAGATGCTCGCCGGTCGGGCCGAGCTCCTCGGCGTAGAGGCCGAGCGTGCCGGCATAATGCAGCATCTTCTCGAAGATCAGCCGCGCCTCCTCGACCCGCCCGGCGCGGGCCAGGCAGTCGACATACCAGAAGGTGCACATGCTGAAGGTGCCTTCCGAGCCGGCCAGCCCGTCGGACGCCGCCTGGTCCGTCCGGTACCGGTAGACGAGGGAGTCGTCGACGAGCTCGCGCCCGACCGCGTCGAGCGTCGACAGCCATCTCGGATCGCGCGGCGCGATGAAGCCGGCGATCGGCATCAGCAGGCACGACGCGTCCAGGATCTTGCTGCCGCGGTACTGGACAAAGATCTTCCGCTCGGCGTCCCAGAAACGATGGTAGATCTCGTCGTGGATCGCGTCGCGCGTCGCGCGCCAGCGCTCGAGCGGGGCCGGCAGCGAGCGCCGCTCGGCGATACGCACCGCGCGATCGAGGCCGACCCAGTCCATGAGCCGCGAGTAGAGGAACCGGCGCTGCCCGCCGCGGACCTCCCAAACGCCCTCGTCCTCGCGGTCCCAGTTCTCGCAGACCCACCCGACCGTCTTCTGGATGTGCGTCCACAGGTCGTTGTAGATCGGCTCGACCTTGGCATCGTAGCGCTCGAGGAACAGCAGCAGCTCGCCATAAATATCGAGCTGGAGCTGCGAATAGGCGCCATTGCCGATCCTGACCGGCCGCGAGCCCTTGTAGCCGTCCAGGTGCTCGAGCGTCTGCTCGGTCAGCTTGCTCCGGCCGTCGATGCCGTACATGATCTGCAGTTGGCCGTCGCCCGACTTGCGGTACCGGTCGAGGATCCAGTTGACGAAGCTGCGCGCCTCGTCGTGACAGCCGACGTCGACCAGGGTCGCCGCCGTCAGCGAGGCGTCCCGGATCCAGGTGAAGCGGTAGTCCCAGTTGCGCTCGCCGCCCACGCTCTCCGGCAGGCCGAAGGTCGCCGCCGCGGCCAGCGAGCCGCATGGCGCCGAGGTCATCAGCTTCATGCCGAGCACCGAGCGATTGACCGCCTGCGTCCACCGTCCGTCGTAATTGCAGCCGGCCATCCAGTCGCGCCAGAAGCGCAGCGTCCGCGTGAACGCCTGCTCGGCATAGCCCGGGCCCTCGACGACGCTGGTGTGGTCCTCCTGCGCGACCTCGAGCACGAAATCGGCCTCCTCGCCGGCTTCCAGGGTGAAGTGCGCGCGCACGTCGCGATGCGCGGCGACGACGGGCACCGGCGCGTGCAGCCGCAGCGGGCGGTTGTGCGCGTGCCGCGGCCGGAACAGCGCCTGGTTGCCGTCAATCTCCAGGCTGTGCTCGCCGCGCGCATAGTCGAACCGCGGCGCGCACAGCATTTCGAACGAGACCCGGCCGCGGATGGTCTTGACCCGCCGCACCAGCCTGTGGGCGTGCTGCTCCTCGGGCGTCGGCATGAAGTCGACGATCTCGGCGACGCCGTCCTTGCCGAGGAACCGCGTCATCAGGATGTTGGTGTCGGGAATATAGAACCGCCGGGTCCACTGGTTCTCCATGATCGCCGAGATCCGGAAACGGCCCCCTTCCTCGTCGTCGAGCAGCGCCGCGAAGACCGTCGGCGAATCGAAATGCGGCATGCACATGAAGTCAATGCTGGCATCTTCGGAGACGAGCGCCAGCGTGTGCATGTCTCCGATCAGTCCATAACTCTCGATTGGCTGATATGCCATCTGCCCTCCTCGGCGGTCGACTGGCGGCCGCCGATGCTATCCAGAAATCTATTGTGCGCCGTGTGGTAGACGGCATAACCTAAAGGCTTCATTACCCAGGCGGCGGTGCCGATCAGCGGATGGTGCAGTTCGGCGACCACGGCGACGAAGATCGCAGCGAGCGGAAAGCTGATGGCGTGATAGGCGGCGCGGCGACGCAGGAACCGCGCCTCGTATGTCGCGTGCAGCTCGGAATGCTGCGACAGATACCAGGCGTTCAGCGCCATCAGCATGCCGTTGAGCAGCATGATCACCGAGAAGATGGCCGCCGAAAGCAAATCCTCAGGATAGTCGCCGACCAGATTGGCGCCGAGCGGAATCAGGGTGACGCCGCCGAGCTGCAGCATGTTAATGACGATGAAGCCGCTGTCGGTTCTGCCGCTGTGCGCGAACAGGTAATGCTGGTCGTACCAGACAAGCCCGATGACGACGAAGCTGATCATCCACGCCGTCAGCTCGGGGGCCTGGTTCCTCAGCTGCGCCCAGAGCACGGCATCGTTCGCGGCGTCACCGGGAACCTTGAGATCCAGCACGAGAAGCGTGATCGCGATCGCGACGACGCCATCCGAAAGCGCTCCGATGCGTTCGATCCCGAAGGAGCGGATGCTCGCCATTCAGGGCTTTTCCTTCCGGCCCGCTCTTGCGTGCGTTCGACCCGATCCAGGCGCCCGGCCGCTGTGCGAGGCCAAGGTCGGCACCCGGTTGATGAGCGTGCAACCCTCATCCCTATCGCATCCTCGGCCGCAGGACTTGCCGAAGGGTTAAATGGCCGGAGCGTCGTCCGGCATGACGGCCGGGCCGGTCGTTGGCCTTCCGGTCAACCGGCGCATCTGGCGACGAGGGCTGCCTCTGCGAGCAGGCCGGCCCGCATCATCATCATAGCAATCAGCCCCTGGCAGGTCGGCGAGCGGTCGAAGGAGGGCATCGCGGAGAGGGCGAAGAGCCGGAAACGGTAATGATGAACGCCAGACCCCGGCGGCGGGCATGGCGGAAACAGCCCCACGGCGCCGAAATCGTGCAGGACCGGCCGAGCCGGGTCGGCCAGGTCGCCGGTTCCCTCCGGCAGTTCGCGCGTCTCTGCCGGGATGGCATAGGCGCCGAAGTGCCTGAATGCCCCGCCCGGCGCATCGGGGTCTTCCAGAATCAGGGCGAATCCCACCGTCCCATCCGGCACGCCAGACCATGCGAGCGGCGGCAGAAGGCCGGCACCCCGGCAGGTGTACTTGTCGGGAAGCTCGGAGTTCGCGGCGAAGGCCGGCGAGGCCAGCGTCAGCGGCATGGATATCTCCTTGGAAATCGAAACTGCCATCCGTTTCGCCGCGGCATCGGGTCGGCTGGTCGCGGCAGATTTCTGTTCGCGCGGTCACTGGACGGTCATGGCGGCCGTCGGCGGCAAAGTCTCCTCTATTTAATTCGAGGTGATGAATGGTTGAGACTTCACAAAGGCCAATCAGAATCAATTCTGAACCGTGAATGCATATAGCCGGAAGGAAATTTTAAGGATTGGGCGGTGAGGTGCCGATCGGTTCAATTTGCTGCAACGTGCAGCCATTCCAGTCGGCGGCGAGGAACTCCGAATGAAGGTTAAATTCGCGCAACCCAGGTTCGAGCAGGCTCTGGTCGAGGGCGGCCTCAAGGACGGCTACTGGCTCGACAGCGTCGACCTGAACGGCGACGGGCGGCCGGATCTCGTGGCCTCCGGCCTGGCTGTCGGCGAGATCGTCTGGTACGAGAATCCCGGCTGGAAGAAGCACGTTATCGGCCAGCTCTCGAAGCCGGTGGCGATGGATCACATCGACATCGACGGGGACGGGCGCCAGGATCTCGTTATCTGCCACGACTATGGCGAGTGCATGTATCACTGCCAGCCCGAGGACGGTAAGATCTCGTGGCTGCGCAATCCCGGCAACGGCGCCCACGGCCCTTGGGAGCAGCGCTTCGTCGCCGACCTGATGGCGACGCACCGGTTGCGCTTCGGCTATTTCACCCAGCGCGAGAAGCCCGAGCTGATGGGGCTCCCGGTGGTTGGGCCCGAAGGCGGCATGGCCGGCGTCCACGAACCGGTGCAGGTCATGCTCTACCGCCGCCCCGACGACGTGGCGAGCGCCGAGAAATGGGAAGGCGAGCTGATCGACGGCCAGAACTTCCGGATCATCCACGACGTCGTGGTCGGCAAATGGGGCGGCCCGGACGCCCTCAACTCGGTCATGCTGGCGACCGAGGAAGGCGTCTGCTGGTTCCGCTACGAGAACGGTACCTGGAAGACATCCGTGCTCGGCACTGGCGAGCTGACCGAGTACACGAAGACGCATTTCAAGGGCACCGGCAATCTCGCCTTCGGCAAGGTCGATGGCGATCCCCATGCCTATATCGCGACCGTCGAGCCCTTTCACGGCAACGTGGTGGCAGTCTACACAAAGGAAGGTGGCGGCCGCCTTGACGACGCGCGCTGGCGCCGCACGGTGCTCGATGTTTACGGCGACCCGAACGCCTCCGATGAGGGTCCCGGCCATCACGTGATGGCGGCGGATTTCGACGGCGACGGCGACGACGAGTTTCTCGTCGCGCTGCGCGGACCGTGGCCCTGGCAGGGTGTCTTCTATTACAAGTGTATCGACGTCGAGAACGCTGTCTTCACCAAGACCCGCATCTCTTCGGCATCGGCGGCGCGTATCGCCCTCGGGGACTTCGACGGGGACGGCCGCATCGACTTTGCGACCACGGGTTACTACACGCCAGGATACTTCCTCTGCGATGATCCAAGCGTATTGGTTTTCTATAATAGGATCGAGCATTGAAGTATCAGGACGCCTCGGAACCCCGCAGCGGCGTCGCCGTGGCGGTGAGGATGTCGAGGTTGCGTTAGCGTGGTTCCGTCGACTCGGACGAGTTGCTGCGCTGGGCTTTCAGAGGCAGACGATGCGCTCGAGCGGCTTTTGCGGGCGGTCGGGACGACGTGCTCCCCTTTTCAGCCGTTGGCCGCCCTCCCGGTGAGAACGGCGGTGCAAAAGTCGGCCCCGGTAGCGGCGGGATGATCCCGCGGCGGGCGGCGTAAAAGTCGGCCAGGTTTGCCCTCTCTGACGGCAGGGAGGGCGGGGGCATTTTCAGCGTGGAGTTGTATCGGAAGGTGCGCCGTGCCTATTTCAGGCAGGGCATGAGCAAGCGGGGGATCGCGCGCCACTTCGGGATCTCGCGCGACAGCGTGGACAAGATGATCGTCTACTCGGTGCCGCCGGGCTACCGGCGGACGGCGCCGGTGAAGCGGCCGAAGCTCGACGGGTTCACCGAGATCATCGACCGCTGGCTGTGCGAGGATGCGGACCGCCCCCGCAAGCAGCGGCACACGGCAAAGCGGGTTCTCGACCGCCTCCGTGACGAGCACGGGTTCACCGGCGGCTACACGATCGTGAAGGCGTATGTGCGCGAGCATCAGCGGCGCGGCCGGGAGATGTTCGTGCCGCTGCACCATGCGCCCGGGCACGCGCAGGCGGACTTCGGCGAAGCGCTGGTGGTGATCGGCGGGGGTCGAGCAGATGGCGCACTTCTTCGCCTTCGACCTGCCGCACAGCGACGCCTGTTATATCCGGGCCTACCCGGCGGCGACGGCCGAGGCGTGGGCCGACGGCCACGTGCACGCCTTCGCCTTCTTCGGGCGGGTGCCGCTGTCGGTGCTCTATGACAGTGAGGAGGATCAGAAATCGATCCAGTGGATCGATTTCCCGACGAACCGCTGCCTGGTGGCGCGCATCCTGCCGGACGGGACGCGCCAAGCGGGCCCGCGCTCTTCCAGCGGATTGCTGTCGCACTACGTCATCGAGGATCGCTCCGGCCGGCCGGGCAAGGGCAACGACAAGGGCAGCGTCGAAGGCTCGTCGGCTGGTCGCGGCGGAACTTCATGGTGCCGCTGCCGCGGTTTGCGACCTGGAACGACTTCAACGCCTGGCTCGAGGAGCAGTGTCGCAAACAACTCGCCGATGTCCTGCGCGGCCACAGCGAGACGATCGGCGAGCGGCTCCAGCGCGATCTCAAGGCGATGGCTCCGCTGCCGCCGGCGTCATTCGAGGCCTGCGACCAGGCGACGGGCCGGGTGAGCTCGCAGGCGCTGGTGCGCTACAAGACCAACGACTACTCGGTGCCGGTCGCCTACGGCCACCGCGACGTCCGGGTGCGGGGCTATGTCGACCAGGTGGTCATCGGCTGCGGCGGCGAGATCATCGCCCGCCATCCACGCTGCTACGGCCGCGAGGACATGGTCTTCGATCCGATCCACTACCTGCCGCTGCTGGAGAAAAAGATCGGCGCCTTCGACCAGGCTGCACCGCTGGTGGGCTGGGAACTGCCCGCCGAGTTCCAGACGCTGCGCCGGCTGCGGCTGCTGGAGACGTTCGAGCTCGGCGAGCTGCATTTGGCGGTGAAGACCGCGCTGAGGATGGGCGCCGTCGGCTTCGACGCCATCAAGCACCGTTCGCCATGGCGCTCGGACCGGTGGCACGCCATGGCTCACCCGTGCCAGGTCGAGAGGCGGCCGCCGAAGCTCGACCTCGACGTCTACCCCTACCTGCCGCGCGCCAACGTCGGGACCACCTCGGCGGCGAGCTACATGTGCCTGATCGCCGGGAGCTCGGCCGGTGGCTCGGCATGAGCGACGCGCCGAAGCTGCTGCTCGACCACCACCTCAAGACGCTGAAGCTGCCAACCTTCCTTCGGGAATACGGCAAGCTCGCCCGCCCGGCGGCATACGCCGCCAGGATCGTGATCTGCGCGCATCCGCGCGCGGGGCGCCGCCGAGGGGCAGGACCATGTGCAGTTCCTGGCCCGGCTGGTGGAGCTCGAGCTGATCGACCGCGAGCGCCGGATGATCGAGCGCCGGATCAAGGCGGCAAAGTTCCCGGTGACCAAGAGCCTCGACAGCTTCGACTTCAAGGCGAGGCGAACCGTGCCTGCCGCGAAGGTGCGCCGCTTAAGAGTATCCCCGAGCCGGGCGGGGGCGTCGCTGACGAGGAAGGAGATGGCTGCGCAGCAACCCAACCCCTACGGAACACTGATCGGCTCACGGCGCCCGCGAACCAGATCCTCCAGCAGATCGAGGCGATCCTGGCCCCAGAACAGCTCACCACGATAGGTCCAGCTGGGCGCCCCGAACACCTGCGCCTTCACCGCCGCCTCGGTCTCGGCCTTCGCCTGGGCATGAATCTCCGGCCCCTCCGCCTTTGCGAGGAGCGCATCTCCGTCCGCGCCAAGATCCTCGGCGACGGCCTTCAGCGTCGCCGGATCGGCAACGTCTCGATCCTCGACCCAGCAGGCGCGCATGAAGGCACCTGCGAGTGAGCCAACGTCCAGGTTCATCTGCGAGGCGGCGAGGAGGACGCGTGCACTGAGTGCGGCATTTGTCGGGAAGTGCTTGGGGTGGAGCGTCAGCGGCAGCCCCAGTCGGTCGCGCCAGCGCTGCAGCTCGAACAGCCGGTAACGCTGGCGCTGCGGCGCCCGCTTCGGCAGCGGCAGACCACCAGAGCCTGCGAACACCACCCCGAAATCGACCGGGTGGAAGCGAACCGCGAGACCGGTATCGGCGGCCAGCCTCATGAAGCGGTCGTGCCCCAGATAGGACCACGGGGACGGGACGGTGAAATAGTAGTCGATCGTCTTGTCGCTCGTCATGAAGGCCTCCCCTACTGAACTGGCCCACGGCTGCGCCAGCTTACGCGCTGACGATGGCCCGTCGCACCTTCCTACCTGATGTCCCCGAAGTTCGCCTTCTCCCGATGTGATGCTGACGCGCCGAGCCTCCGAATCGGCGCACGACCGTGGCGCCCGAACCGCGGCCGAGAATGGCGGCGCAGACCTGCCCGGGTTTCGCACGCTTTCGAACGTCGCCGCAGTGCTGCTCCGGGACGTCGCTTCTGCTGGTCGCCCGCTTTTGCATCGACCATCGTTCGCCCATGCAGATCCCGAACCCGATCCACCCCGACCACCTCTCGCCGAAGGAGCGGCTGGCCGAAGTCTGCCAACTCCTCGCCCTCGGGCTCGTCCGGTATGCCGTGCCCTTGTGCACGGCCTCGCCGATGTAGACCCGGTTTGACAGCAGCCGATAGAGGACTCCCTTGTGGATGACGCTGCCGCGGTTGCTGCGCACGCCCTCCCGCCGGAGCTCTCGGGCCAGCACCGTGGCTGAGCCGGTGGCGATGAAGCGCTCGAAGATCGAGCGGACGACCGCCGCCTCCGCCTCGTTCACGACCAGCTTCCGGTCGCGGACCTCGTAGCCCCAGGGCACGTTGCCGCCCATCCACATGCCCTTGCGGCGGCTCGCAGCGATCTTGTCGCGGATGCGCTCGGCCGTCACCTCCCGCTCGAATTGGGCGAAGGAGAGCAGGATGTTCAGCATCAGCCGGCCCATGGACGTCGTGGTGTTGAACGACTGCGTGACGCTGACGAAGGTCACCTCGTGCCGATCGAAGATCTCGACGAGCTTGGCGAAGTCGGCGAGCGAGCGCGACAGCCGGTCGATCTTGTAGCAGACGATGACGTCGACGAGGCCCTCCTCGAATATCGGCGAGCAGCCGCTTCAGTCCGGGCCGCTCCAGCGTGGCACCGGAGATCCCGCCGTCGTCGTAGGCGTCGCGCACCAGCACCCAGCCCTCCGGCTTCTGGCTGGCGATGTAGGCCTCGCAGGCCTCGCGCTGGGCGTGCAGCGAGTTGAACTCCTGCTCCAGCCCTTCCTCGCTGCTCTTCCGGGTGTAGACGGCGCAGCGGAGCTTCCGGACCACCTTCGTCATGCGCGCCGCCGATGGTTGGCCAAGCCGAAGAAGAGGGGCCCGTTCCAGCGCGTGCCGGTGATGGCGCGGGCGATGGCGGACAGCGAGCGGTAGGGCCGGCCCTGCCACTCGAAGCCGTCGGCGAGTACGGTCACGACATACTCAGTGCCCTGCCACTCGCGGACGAGCCGGGTGCCGACGATAGGCTTGGTGTTTTGCCGCGCCCGCCGCTTCACGACGTCGCCGCCGTCTAGCTCCTCGCCCATCTGTTCCAGCCGGCGCAGGGTCTCCGGCTTCAGCCCGCCATAGGCGAGCTCCTGGATCCTGTATGCGAGCCGGCTCTCGAGGAACGGCCGGTTGTAAGGCGGCGGCTCTGCGCCGCCACCAGCCCGGCCGATTGCAGCGCCAGCCGGGTCACCGTGTAGGACAGTTTGTAGCCGTGCCGCTGCACCAGCTGCTCATGGAAAAGCTTCACCGTGAAATCGCGGTAGCGTTCCTGGTAGAGCATCTGCATCCGCGTCAGCTCGGCCGCCGGCGCCCGCCGCGGCGACGGCTTGCCGAGCCGCCGGTCGCGCAGACCCTCGGCGCCCTCCGCGTCATGGCGCACCAACAGCCGCCGGAAATGCCGGCCCGACATGCCGAGCAGCTCGCCCGCATCCTCGGCCGTCAGCCGCCGCTTGCGGTAGCGCTCCATCGCTTCTTCGAACCTGAGCACGAAGACCTCCCATAACGCGCTTGTCCGCCGCATCGCCCCCTCCCGAACAGGACGCGAACCTGGCGGACAACTCACGCGCTACGAAAGCGGACAACTCACCCATCTCCGACACGCGCTCCAGTTATCCTTGCACGCACTGATAACACATAGTAGAATTTCTAGTTGAGTCGGCATGTTCCGCTTCGGGGCCAAAATACTGTCGGCTAAGTGGGGCGCAGGCAAAAGCCTGTCTGCAGTCTGAATGTATGACTGACACTTTGTCCATCGGGGGCGAGGCGGCTCTTCAAGATTTTGCGCTCGCTCCGTAAGGAGGAGGCTATGTGGCTGTTCTCGAAGCATACATTGTCTGTGGCAGCGAGCGGTGCGGCGGTTCTTCCGATCGTGACGATCGCATTGATTGCTTCCGCGCAGGATGTCCAAGTCAATCAGGCGGACGTCAATCTCGGTAACAACGATAACAGCACCACACAGAGTGAGACCAAAAACGCCGTTGTTGGCAGCACGGTGGTCGTCGGGTGGAATGATACTCGTGAGTTCGCGTCCACCGGTCTCGGCGGCCTCACCAGCATCACCGGTTACGGCTTCTCGCAGAACAACGGCGTCTCCTTCACCGACGCCGGGCTGCTTGCAGCGCCAGCCGCCGGTTATTTCAGCCTTGGCGATCCTGCCTTCGCGACCGACGCCGCAGGCAACATCTTTTTCGCGACGCTCGCGCAGAATCCGATGACGGGCGACCAGCGCATCGCCGTCTACCCGTCTACCTCGACGAGCCCGAACGTAACATTCGGCGCCGCGACCCTGGTCGCGAACATCAACGCCAATGGGTCAGCCGACAAGCAGTTCATAGCGGCCGACAACACCGGCGGCCCATTCAGCGGTCGCATCTATATCGCTTGGTCGGAGTTTGTCGGCGGTTCGGCCGCGATCGCGTTCGCCCGCTCTACGTCGACGAGCCCGCTCGCCTTTGCGGCGACGCAGCAACTCGTTCCGGCCAACACCCTGAACCAGGGCGCAGAGCCTGCCGTGGGACCTGGCGGCGAAGTGTACGTCGTATACGGCGCATTCGGCGGCACGACGCAGGACATCCGCATCCTCAAGTCGACGGATGGCGGGGCTACCTTCGACAATCCCGATCCGGGCGACCCGGCCGATACGAAGCTGATCGCGACGTCGACGCGCTCGCCGAACACATTTGGCAGCGGGAGCGCGGCAGTCCGCAACCGCGGCTTTCCCCGCATTGCGGCGGACCGGACGCCGTTTGGAAGTCCAACCCGCGGCAACGTCTACGTGGTGTGGCACGCCGATCCAGACGACGCGGGAACGGACAACGCGAGCGTCTACTTTTCCCGGTCGACGGACGGCGGCGCGACGTGGAGCCGTCCGCGCACCGTCAACGCCGGTCCGGCAGTTTCCAGCGGCGGCGACAGCTCGACACGCGACAACTGGCAGCCTGCCATCGCCGTCTCTCCCGTCACGGGACAGGTTACCGTCAGCTTCTACGACCGGCGCGACGATCCTGCGAACACCAATATTCGAGTGTACCGCGCATTCTCTACGGATGGCGGCTTGACGTTCACCAACGATCAGGTGTCGACGGCGGCCTTCACCCCCAATACCAGCTACGATCCGCTGACGGCATTCGCCTACATGGGCGATTACAACGATGCGGTGGGTGCCGCCTCAGGCGTTCACCTTTCATGGGGTGATCTTCGCAACACCTGCTCTCCGCCCACGGGCGCGCCGTCGCCATGCTCGCCGGTCGGACGATCCGATCAGGACGTATTCTACCGTCACTATCAGGATCTCACCGGTCCCGACCCTGCGATCACGCCTTGGGGCCATGTGACCGGCGAGGGGCCCGCCTGGCAGACGCCAGACATATTCGTCGAGGTGGGCGGCGTCCCGACCAATGCCGCAAAGGGCGCGCTCAACCCCTTGAAGGCCAGGGTCCGCAATGTCGGGACCGATGCCGCGACCGAGGTAACGGTGCGCTTCCTCTACGCGCCGTGGTTCGCCGGAATCACGCCGGCGGCATTCAAAGAGATCGGGGTTGTTTCGGAGACCTTCGCCGCGCGCGGCGACCTCCTCGGCAACGACCTCAAGGTCGTGCCCATCGTCTGGGACCTCACCGACCTCAACGATGACAACGGCGGCCTCTGGCCGATGCCGATCAGCGCCTTCGACCACTTCTGCGTCAAGGTACAGGTTGAGCTCGCGGGAGACGTAAACATCGGCAACAACACGGCGCAGAACAACTTCACGGATGTGCCGACCCTGAGCGGAACCTCTGTCACGCGGTTTCTCATCGGCAACCCGTTCCAGCGCAGCGTCGAGGCACGGCTGTTTCTTCGAAAGGTGCCGGAAGGCTTCCGGATCGACCTGAAGGATTTTGACGGCACGTTCGGCAAGCCGTTCACCCTGAAGCCGGAGGAGATCCGCGTGGCGACGCTGGCGTTCACCACCGACAGGGATTACCGACGGGAGCCGTCGGCACGCGATCTTGTCGCCGACATCGACTTCGAGGTCGCCGACGAGATCGTGGGGGGCGTCTCGGTGCGTCTCGTGCGCGGCAGCGATGAGGAACGGGAGGGGCGAGGCGTGCTGCCCGAGGTCAAACGCAGCTTCGACGCGCCGACGGAGAAAGTGTTCGAGGCTCTGCTCGAGGTGCTGCGCGAACGCGAGTACCCGGTCAGCCTTGCGAACCGCGAGAAGCTGCTTGTGAACACGGGATCCATCCGGACCTCTGTCGACGAGTTGCGGCAGCGGGTAGTGGGCGAACGCGCCGAGGGGGTTGCCGAGAAGCGGGAAGCGCGGTTCCTCATGTCATTCAAGATCTTGCCGATCACTGAGGACGCGACGGAGATCGCAGCGAGCGCGATGTTCATCGCCTCCACAGAGGAATACTCCCCCCTTGGCGGCTCGCCGATTGCCTCCAACGGCAGTCTGGAGCGGGAGATACTTGAGCAAGTCGCCGAACGCCTGCGTTGAGCGGTGCGGTAGAGGCGCTAGGGCGGGGCTTTGCGATCGCCTTTAACTGCACGGTTTGGCGCGGAAGAACAAACGGCAAGTTTGTCCGCACCTACGCCGTCCGGCGGCGTGTCTGCACGACCGCTTCTGCGCCATAGAACGAACCCGCTACCGCGGGAGGGCGCGCACTTGGAGGTTTGCGCGATGATCCCGGCGTCGGGGGCGGCGTGATCGGCATGACGGCGGGGGCGTGAGGTCCCGAGCATCGGAGGTCTTGCAACCTCCGGCTCGAAAGGACCACGCCGATGACCACCGAGACGCCGTCCGGCTCCGTTAGCCCGCTGCGCGCCCGCATGATCGAGGACATGCGCGTGCGCGCCTTCCAGAAAGAGACGCAGCGGCAGTATCTGCGCCACGTCGCCACCTTCTCCGCGTTCCTCGGGCGCCCGCCGGACACGGCGACGGTCGAGGATGTGCGCCGCTTCCAGATACACCAGGTGGAGAGCGGCTGCGCCAAGCCGAGCATGAACGCATCGGTCACCGCGCTCCGCTTCTTCTTCACGGTGACGGTCGATCGACCCGACCTCCCCCGGCGCCTGGCACGGGCACGCTACCCGCGCAAGCTGCCCGAGAATTCTCAGCCCTGAGGAGGTGGCGCGCCTGCTCGAGGCCGCGCCGAGCCTGAAGCTGAAAGCCGCGATGAGCACGGCCTACGCCGCCGGCCTGCGGGTGGCGGAGGTCGTCTCGCTCAGGATCGCCGACATCGACAGCGCGCGCATGACGCTGCGGATCGAGCGGGGCAAGGGCGGCCGCGACCGCTACGCCATGCTCTCGCCGCAGCTGCTCGTCCTGCTGCGGATCTGGTGGCGCGAGGGCCGGCGACGTGGCCAGATGCTGCCGAACGGCTGGCTCTTCCCGGGCCGTTCGCCCATCCAGCCGCTGTCGACCCGGCAGTTCAGTCGCGGGGTGGCGATGGCGGCGGAGACCGCCGGCATCACGAAGCGGGTGACGCCGCACACACTGCGCCACTCCTTCGCGACGCATCTCCTCGAACAGCGGACCGACATCCGAGTGATCCAGGTCCTCCTCGGTCATGCGAAGCTCGAGAGCACGGCACTCTATGCGCAAGTGGCGACGAAGACGCTGCGCTCGGTCGCGAGCCCGCTCGACAGCCTGATCCTGCCTGGATCGGAGCGACCGAGACCGGAGGCCTGACGCGCCGGCCCGTGTGCGGCCCGTGGGTCGCCCGACGCTCGAGGTCGCCGACGTCTTCCGCCGCTTCGGCGCCGCCTGGCGTCGGGCGGAGAAAGGCCGTCTGAGCCTCGGCCAGCTGAAGGTCATGGCGGCGATCGAGACCTGCCGCACGGCAGCGCTCGGCGGCCATGTCGAACGTTGCGAGGACTGCGGCTGCGAGCGCATCGCCTACAACAGCTGCCGCAACCGCCACTGCCCGAAGTGCCAGGGCGCGGCGGCGCGGGACTGGCTCGCTGCGCGCGAGGCCGACCTCCTGCCGGTCGAGTATTTCCACCTCGTGTTCACCCTGCCGGCCGAGATCGCCGCCATCGCCTACCAAAACAAGACGGTGGTCTACGACGCGCTCTTCAAGGCGGCCTCGGAGACGGTGCTGACGATCGCCGCCGATCCGCGTCATCTCGGCGCGCGGGTCGGCCTCACCGCCGTGCTCCACACATGGGGCTCCGCGTCGTGTCGCAGACGCGCCTCCGGCACGATGACGCACCACCCGCACGTCCACATGATCGTTCCGGGCGGCGGACTATCGCTCGACGGTGTGCGCTGGATCCGCTGCCGGACCGGCTTCCTCCTGCCGGTGAAGGCGCTCTCGCGCCTGTTCCGCCGGCTCATGCTCGAGCGGCTGGCAATGGCCCACGCGGCGGGCCGCCTGCACTTCTTCGGCGAACTCGCCGGCCTCGCCGATGCGACGGCCCTCGCCGAGCGCCTCGCGCCCCTCCGGCGGAAGGACTGGTTCGTCTACGCCAAGCGCCCCTTCGCCGGACCCGCCGCCGTGCTCGCATATCTGGCGCGCTACACGCACCGGGTCGCGATCTCGAACAGCAGGCTTCTTGCGATCGGCGAGGACGACGTCACCTTCCGCGTCAAGGACTACCGTCGCTCAGGGCGCGAGCGATACCGCACGATGACCCTTCCGCCCACCGAGTTCATGCGGCGCTTCCTGCTCCACGTGCTGCCGGGCGGCTTCCACCGCATCCGCCATTACGGGCTCCTCGCCGGCGCGAACCGCAAGGCCAACCTCGCGCACGCCCGCGAGCTCATCGCAACGCCTGCACCAGTGCTCGATACGCCGACCGACGGCGCCGTCGAGCCCGTCCCACGCACCTCGCATCCTCCGCCCTGCTCGTGCTGCGGCGGGCGCATGATCGTTGTCGAGGCTTTCGAGCGCGGCCAGTCTCCGCGCGGCCCGCCAAACCGGAGAGCCGCCGCATGATCCGCCCCTCGACATACCACCTCTATCCTCCGCGCCGGCGACCGGACGCGGCTGCGTCCTTACCGTCGCAAATCCCTCCGAGCGCGGCGCAGGCGCCCGATCCGCGCCGTTTCGCCAGCCGCCGTCACTCCCGAACGTCTCCCGCGGCCCGTCTCACCGTCAACGGACCGCAGCGGCGAGCGCGTCATCGCAGCGCCACCGCGCCACCTAAAACAACGAAATCTCCATAGACGCAGAACACCGCGCCAAGCACCCGCGGGTTCGTTCCCTGGCGGCTTTCGGACGCCGGCCACGGCGCGCCCGGCCGACATCGACCGACCGGCGTCCGAAATCCTTCACAGGAGCTGACGTCCGGAAGCGCTGCGGGCGAAAGCTGGTGATCACGCCGGACGGTGAAACGCACCGCCCGCGGCCGCGCGCCGACAACGCGCTCGTCAAGGCGCTTGCTCGCGCGCACCGGTGGCAGCGCATCCTGGAGGGCGGCGAGTGCGCCAGCATCCCGCGGCCGAGAAGATCGACCGGTCATATCTCTGCCGCGTGCTCCGGCTGACGCTGCTCGCGCCGGAGATCGTCGAGGCGATGATGGATGGGCGGCAACCGGAGGGGATGACGCTGCCGGCGCTGATGAAGGGGTTTCCGGTGGAGTGGGAGGAGCAGCAGGACTGGCAGCACAGATGACCGCCAAACGTCGGCTTCACCCTCGGCCCTTGCAGGATGCGAGCAGAAGCGCGTGGACGCTGGCGCCCTGTTTGTCCGTGTCCCCGTCGCCGAGTTGCGGAAACACAGGGCAGGTTGATGTACAAAGCCTCTAGCGGAGCCTCGGGAGTAGAAGCGTTCTACTGATATGTGCATCTATGTTCGTCGGAGAGCGCGAGGAGCAGGGTTTATGGAGCTGCGATCAGGAGGGCCGGGAAAGTTGCGGATTTCTGCGGCGTCAGCACTGCTCGCCGCAAGCGCAACTCTTCTCACGGGAGGAGTGGGGACAGCCGACTGGTTTCCCGTCAGAGTCGAGACGCGTGAGCCGCCGTTCTCGGCGGAAGGAACGCTCACCCGCGTCGATTATTTCCCTGGTGACGGGGCTCGCCGGAAATGGCGGCTCTGTGCCACGCTGCCGGGGCTTCAGTTTCCGTATTTTGCGGCTGTGGCGCACGGCCTGTCGGCCGAGACCGCGCGACAGGGCGTCGAGATAAGGATCGACGACGCGGGCGGCTTCCATGCGGAGAGCCAGCGCGTCACCCTCGAGGATTGCCTCGCCAACGGTTACAGCGCGATCCTCGTTGCCCCGGCCCAGGATGGTGCGCTAGCCGGCCTCCGGCAGCGTGCGCTTTCATCGGGGGTGGTCGTCATCGACATGGTGACAGGGTCAGGCGCCTCGGCCGCCACCGCGCATGTCGCCGCCGAGCCCGAGCAGGTCGGACGCGCAGTCGGCAACGACCTCGTCGAGCGGCATCCCCTCGGCGATCAGACCCTTGAAGTGGCCTGGTTCCCCGGTCCGCAGGACGCTGCCTTCGCCGTCGGCTACGATGAGGGGTTCCGTGATGCGATCCGAGACAGCGCCATCAACGTCGAGCGGGGGGGCTTCTCGCCGCTCGACCCTGTGCAGCTGCGCGAGGCATTGACCGAGGCGCTCGACGACGCCGCGGCGCTCGGTGCCGTGGCGGGGGTCGGACCTGTCATCCTGGAGGCGGCAAGTGCCCTCGGCCCGCTGGCGCGTGGGATCACCATAATTTCGACCGGAGTCAGTCCGGAAATCGTCGCTGCGATCAAGGCGGGCGACATCGCCTCCGCTGTCAACGACAAGCCGGTGGTGCAGGGCCGCATCGCGGTGGACATCGCCATTCGGGCGCTCGAGGGTCGCCCCTTTGTGGCCGACCTGCGCCCGACCCTCGAGATCGTGGACAGGACGAACGTCAATAGCTTCGACAGCTCGACGGCGCTGGTGCCGGGCGACTGAGCCGCGCCTTTGGTCCGCGCCAGCCTTGCCGCGCAGCGCGACGGCGAGCTGGCGCACGGCCGTCTACTCCGCCGGCGTCTTCGTCGACCGGCGCTCGCGGGCGCGGCGGCTGTGCGGCGAGCCGGGCGCCGGATAATCACCGGTGTTGTAGGTCTCCCACCACTCAGTCTCGTCGAAGTCGGGAAAGGGCAGGCGTTCCTCGTTCCGGAGCCGCTCCGCCCACGCCTCGGCCGCGGCCTTCCGCTCTCCATCGAGCCCGGCATCGCGGGCGAGATAGTTGACAGTGCTCGGAAAGGCAAAGCCCGTGCCGGCCTCGTGGACGATGTCGGCGAGCCGGGGGGCGTCGGCCTCACGCGTCGTGGCGCGCTCCGCTCGCTCGGCGCCGGCGCGCTCGGCGGCGGTCTGGCCGCGCATCACCGCCTGCGCGCCGACATTGCCGACACGGACGTTCAGGAGGTCGCCCCCGAAGCGCTGCTCAAGGAAGAGATCCTCGACCGCCCAGCCGGTCCAGTTGGTGAACTCGTAATTCGACCAGGGGCCGGCGGCGGGGATGGCCGCGGCCGCGGCGGTCGTGCCGAGAAACTCCCTGCGGGTCGTCTGCATCTCGCTCATTCCTTCCGTTCTTCGTGTGCCCGACTGCGCAGCGGTCAGCGCAACTGCACGTTGACGCCAAAGAAGACGCCTCATTCCGGCTGGCCGGGTCCCTCGGTCAGAACGGAATATTGCGGTTCGACGAAGACGTTCAGGATCGTCTTCTCCAACGGGATGACGCGCCCGACGCCGAGGCCGACCGGCGTCGCGTAGTTCCCCTCCTCGAAGTCGAACTGCCAGACGCCGGTCGACCGCAACACCCAGCCGTCGCCGAGTTGCAGGATCCCGAAAGGCTGCAAGAACAGGCGGTTCACGTCCTGCGCGTTGCCGTGCGTCTGGTAGACGTCCGCTTCCCAGACGGCGAGATAGCCCCACTGGACGCGGCGGCTGGTGGCGTTGAACAGCACGTTCGCGAGACCGAGGTTGAGCGAGCCGGTGCCGAGCCGGCTGTCGCTCGCAGTCGGGACCGTAACGCTGGGGCCGACCGCGAAGGTGATGCCCGGATTTCCAACGTCCAGAAGACGTCCGGCGAAGACGTTGAAATCGCCCGTTCCGCTGCGCGTGTCGAAGCCGGGGCCGACCGGCAGGCTGACGATGGGCAGCGTGGCGCGCGACACCCAGGTCCGGAAGAATTCGAACAGCTGGACCGTGCGCAGGTTCAGGACGTTGGCCGGCTCATCGACGGTCGTAAGGTTGCCGATGTACTGGTTCTGCAGGTTGTAAGAGCTGAGGCTTGCAAGCGGGTTGTTGGCCTGCACGGCGCCCGCCGGGACCTCTCCGAGTTCGACGTCCGGCAGTTCCTGTGCCCATACGATACCAGTGGCGGCCAGAAGCGCGCACACGCTTGCCTTGGATGCGAGCCAACTTAATGCAGGAAGTCGACGACGCCCAGCCGGATGATCCGCTATGCAATTCGGCCTTACGCACTTGGTATTCTTCTATCGAGACTGCAGGTATGGGCGGTCGCTGCCATTCGCTTCACAGCGCCGTCGCAAGCCGCTCTCCCTGGATGTGCTTTCATAGATGGTGCAGTCGCCGCGGATCTATACTCGTCGACGGCCTCGAAGGCGCAGCTTTTCATACCGGTGTGTTTCCATGCTTCAGCACTCATCCTTTGAGATATTCTCCTGTCCAAGGCGACCGGCCATGCTCCAATGCCGTTGCTCCACTGCTTGCGAAAGCCGACGCTCCCGTCCGAGCTATTCACATTCTGCTAGAATTGCCGCAACGGCCGCGAACGCCGCGCAAAGGAGTGCAGATGTTGCGCATAGGATCGGATGTCGATGACCGTCGGTCGACCTCGACCGGCCCTGGAAGGTTTCCCGCAATTCGCCGATCGCAGGGATTCGACGTCTACCGAAGTTGGACTAAGTCACCGCGGCACCATTCAGCATCGTGAGCAGTAGGGCTGTTGTGATGACACTCGGGGGGCCGTGTGATGGCATTCGGCGAGGCACCAGCGCCGCACCACTTCTTTTCGACTGACGCTTACGGCGCCTGCCATCGCTACGAGGCATGGCGGGCGATGTTCGGGCGCGTCCATGACGTTCGGATCGCGCCCGATCTGAGAAACCGTTTCGTTGCGCGGGCCGAGCACTGGCAGGTCGGCAACGTCGTGATCGGCTCTTACAGCACGCCAGCCCGCGAGGTCGTTCGCACAGCGCGGTGTTGCCGGACCGATGGCGTCGATCATTGGGTGCTTCAGGTCTCGCGGCGCGGGACAGAGCGAACACGGATCGGCGAAGCCACCCACTGCATCCGCCCTGGCGAGCTCGTCGTCTCGTCCTATGCAGCATCCTACGCGAAGGATTGCGCGGCAGGTGACTGGGTTGCCGCTATGGTGCCGCGCAATGCCTTCCCGGTCCTGAGCGCGCGGCTGGAAAGGCTCGCTCCTGGTCCGCAGACCGGGGCGGGAGCGCGGGTATTAGCTGACTTCCTGCTATCCGTCGCCGCGCGATCGCCCGATGCTCGGCTATCGGAACTTTCGGGGATCGAAAGGGCGGTCTCTGTGATGGCGGCCGCCTGCCCTTCGGAGATGCCGATCCGGAGGCCGTTGCGCAGTGCGATGCGGCAACGCGGGATCGGGCGCGGGCGCTCCGCGCGATCGAAGCGAACATCGCCTCTGCCCGGCTGGACGTGGGCCGCATCGCCGCATTGTCGGAACTGTCGCGACATGCTCTTTATCAGCTGTTCGGTGCGGAAGGCGGTGTCATGAGGTATGTGCAGTCGCGCCGCCTCGAGCTTGTGCGAGCCGACCTCGCCGACCCGGACCTCGCCTCCGAGCCGATCGCTCGAATTGCCGAGCGGCGCGGTTTCTTCTGCGCGGCCTCCTTCAGCCGAGCTTTTCGGCGCACGTACGGCATGACGCCGAGAGATATGCGCACGACCTCGCGCCCTCGAACCACGCTCGGGACACGCTTGCCGGCCGCTCGCTTGGAACGGCCCCGCGATTTCCTCGACCTGCTCAGCCCCGGCCGGGAGTGACCGCCGGCGTCCCAGGGAGCGCAGGAATATCCGACGAACTTAGCTTTTGAGGACGGCGACCGTCTCGGTTCGCGTCGACAACACGGGGGGACTGATGCTTCATATCGATTTGCCAACGCGGCCCGAGCTTCTGGACCTGTTCAGGCACCGGTCATGGCCGAGCGTGTCGATCTACCTGCCGACAACGCCGCTGACAGCGGATGCCCAGGCAGATCGGATCGCGCTGAAGAACCACCTGAAAGCTGCGGTCGAGCAGATGGAGGCTGCCGGTATCACCAAGCGCGCCATCCGGACGATCGAGGAGCACAACGGTGCGCTGATCGACGATCAGGAGTTTTGGGCCACCCAGGCGAATAGCCTTGCCATCTTCGCGTCGGACGAGCTCCTCCGGACGTACCGCCTGCCCAACAAGCTCGGCGCCGCCGTTGAAGTGTCGGATCGCTTGCACCTGAAGCCGTTGATGCGCGCCGTGTCGTTCCCCAGAACGGCCTTCATCTTGGCCATCTCGGTCGGCGGCGTTCGCGTCATCGAGGTGTCGGCCGGCACCCAGGCACGAACGGTCGGTGTACCCGACCTGCCGCGCGACATGAGCGCCGCCATCGGTCGCCGCAGCCACACCGAACGATCCGGCAACATGGAAAGCGGCGAGAGCAGCAGCGAGAGCGCCCTGCTCAGGCGCTATGCCCGGAGCGTGGATCAAGCCATCCGGCCGGTTCTCGTCGGCCAGGAGCGGCCGCTGATCATCGCCGCCAGCGAACCCTTGGCGAGCTATGCACGCGCCGTCTCCAGCTATCCGCACACGCTCGACGGGTCTATCGCCGGTACGCCCGACCGAACGCCCGATCACGAGCTCGTCGCGGCGGCGCACCGGGTCCTTGACGAGTTCTATGCCGGCCAGATCGCCGAACTTGCCGCGCTCTACGACCACCGTTTCAAGGAGGACCGCGCGACCGGCGATATCGCCCGCGCGGCGCGTGCAGCCACTTTTGGCGTGATCGACACGCTGATTTACGACATGGACGAGGTGGTCCCGGGCACCGTTTCGGAGGAAGGCGCGGTGACCTTCGCCGATGCGCCCTCGGCGGCGAGCTACGGTATCGTCGACGAGATCGTGAGGCGGGCTTTCTTGTCAGGCGCCCGCGTCATTGCCATGCGACGCGGCGAGGTGCCCGGCGGTGGTAGTCTGGCTGCGATATTGCGCTACTCAATCTGAGCCCTGTCTCGGACGAAGATCTAGAAGGGGGCAAATCGCCCGCGATTATTTGACCGTTCGAACGCGGCGCATTGACGACCTCCAGCGGCGACGCCGCTTCCGCCCCAGCACCTGACGTCCGGAAGCGCCGCGGGCGCAAGCTGCTGATCCCGCCTGACAGCAGGACCGACCGCCCGCGGCCGCGCATGAGGCGCAGGCGCGCGTCCGAAACGAACGGAGGAAGACATGACCCCTTGGGAGATCAGAGGCCACGAGCTGGCGAACTGCAATTGCTCGTATGCGTGCCCATGCCAGTTCAATGCACTGCCGACCGACGGCACGTGCCAGGCCGCTGTCGGCTATCAGGTCGAGGAGGGCCGCTTTGGCGATGTCCGACTCGACGGGCTCCGCATGGCTGCCACCTACAAGTGGCCTGGCGCCGTTCACGAGGGCAACGGCGAGATGCAGCTCGTGATCGACGAGCGTTCGTCGCCGGAGCAGCGCGATGCGCTGCAGAAGATCATGACCGGCGAGGACACGAAGGAGATGGCCACCATGTGGTGGATCTTCGCCGCTATGTGCCCGACCCGGCACGAGACCCTCTTCAAGCCGATCGAGATGTCGGTCGACGTGGATGGCCGGCGCGGCAGCGTCGTCGTCAAGGACGTATTCGAGACGACGGCCGAGCCGATCAAGAACCCGGTGACGGGCGCCGATCACCGGGTGCGGATCGATCTCCCGAATGGCTTCGAATACAGCATCGCAGAGATCGGCAGCGGGACCACCCGCACCCAGGGCGTGATCGAGCTGGATAGGACTCAGAGCAGCTATGCCCAGTTCGCGCGGCTGCACCTGACCAATGACGGCGTCGTCCGCGCCGCGGCCTGATCCCATCCTTCGGAGGGCGAATGTGGCCAGCGCCGAAGGCATCGAGCGCATCCTGAAGCGCGACCGACTTGTCGTGATTGCGGCGCTGGCGGTGATCATCGCCGCGAGCTGGGCCTATGTCCTTGCCGGGGCAGGGATGGGCATGTCGGCCTTCGAGATGTCGTCGCTCTCGATGGCGCTCGGGCAGTTTGCTGCGATACCGATGGCGGAGGGGATGAGGACTGTGGCGAGTGGCATGGGCGGCGCGATGCAGGCGATGGCCACTCCCGTCGCCTGGACCGCCGGATATGCGGTGCTGATGTTCTTCATGTGGTGGATCATGATGATCGCCATGATGCTGCCGAGCGCCGCGCCGATGGTGCTGTTGCACGCCGCCGCCACGCGGAAGTCGTCCATGCAGGCCGGGTCTAACGCGCCTTGGGCCACCTCCACCTTCACGCTCGGCTACCTTACGGCCTGGGCGGCGTTCAGCATCGTCGCAGTCACCCTGCAGTGGCGCTTCGAGGCGGCCGGCATGCTGTCGCCGATGACCCTGAACAGCACCAACGCTCTGTTTGCCGCGGCGATCCTGCTGTTTGCGGGCATCTACCAGCTGACGCCGCTGAAGCAGGCCTGCCTGAAGCACTGCCGCGGGCCGGTAGAATTCCTGACCCGGCACTGGCGTCCCGGGGCGAGCGGTGCCTTCCTCATGGGGCTGCACCACGGCGCCTTTTGCCTCGGGTGCTGCTGGGGCCTGATGGCGATCCTGTTCTTCGGCGGGATCATGAACCTCTACTGGATCATCGGCTTGGCGCTGCTGGTGCTGGCCGAGAAGGCTCTGCCCCACGGCCCCTGGATCGGACGCGCCACCGGCGCGGCGCTGCTGGCCGGCAGCGGCCTCATGTTCGGCTCGGCGGCGGGAGCCTTCTGAGCGGGCGCGGTCTGCGCAAAAAGCTCTTCGAGGAGGGGAGAACCGGATGCCCAACATCGACTGGTACATCGAGGGGATCGAGTTCGGGAACTGCAACTGCAACTATGGCTGCCCTTGCCAGTTCGAGGACCTGCCGACGCACGGGAACTGCCGCGGGTTCGAGGTGCTGCAGATCGCGCGCGGGCACTTCGGCGACGTCAAGCTCGACGGTCTCCGCTGCGCGGTGCTGTATGCTTGGCCGGGCCCGATCTTCGAGGGCAAGGGAGAGTTGCAGGCTATCATCGACGAACGTGCCAGCCCCGATCAGCGCGTCGCGCTGGAGAAAGTGCTGCACGGAAAGGAAACCGAGGAAGCGAAGACCCACTGGTGGGTCTATAATGCCATGTCCGACACGGTCCACCCGACGCTGTTCAAGCCGATCGACTTCGAAGTGGACCTGCAAGGCCGCACTGCCGGGGTTTCGATTCCGGACGTGCTCGAGGCGACCGGTCGGCCCATCCGGTCGCCGCGACGGGGGATCCGCACCACGTTCAGATCTCGATCCCGGATGGCATCGATTTCGAGACCGCCGAGATCGGCAGCGCCTCGAGCAAGGCAACGGCGGCGATCCGGCTCGATCTGGATGATACCTATGGGCAGTGGAACCTCTTGCGGCACTCGGGCATCGGCGTGGTGCATGAGACGGCGCGGTGACACTGCCGCATCCAGCTTTGCGGCTTGCGTTGCCGGCGAGCGTCCAAGTGTCCTGAACCAGCGTGCTGTCGATGCGCGGTCGCGCTCGCCCGGTCCCCCGGCTGGCGTGACCGCCAGCTGTCGCTGCCGCGGTTCCCGATGGAGAAGCAGCTTCGCTTCGTCCACGGCCAGTTTGCACGGCGCGATCTCGCGCCTTCTGCTCGGCTGCAATAATGATGGTGCAGCGCCCCGGCACACGCCACCTGCCGCATGACGGGGTCGCCTTGGGAGGAGACCATGACAACACATGAACTTCAGCACGCTGCGGATGCGGTGCTGCAGAACGTGGCCAACGGCAATCCGAGCGTGCCTGGTATCGTCGCGATGGCCACCGGCCGCGGCGGCACGCTCTATGAGGGCGCGGCTGGCGTGCGGACGCTCGGCGAGGAGGCGCCGATGACGACCGACACGGTCTTCGCGATCTTCTCGACCACGAAGGCGATCACCGGCACCGCCGCTCTGCAGCTTCTCGAAGAGGGCCGGCTCGACCTCGACGCGCCAGCCCGGACCTATGCGCCCGATATCGGCAAGCTGCAGGTTCTCGAGGGTTTCGACGACAAGGGTCAGCCGAAACTACGGCACCGAAGCGGGAGATCACGACGCGGATGCTCCTGCTGCATACCGCCGGGCTCGGCTACGACTTCTTCAACGAGACCTACGCGCGGCTCAGCAGGGATCACGGGCAGCCGAGCGTCATCGAGGCGAGGAAGGCGTCGCTGATGACGCCGCTCCTCTTCGATCCTGGCGAGACGTGGGAGTACGGCTCGAACATCGACTGGGTCGGTCAGGTCATCGAGGGCCTCACCGGCCGGCGGCTCGGCGACGTCGTGCAGGAGCGCATTCTCGACCCGCTCGGCATGGCCGACACCGCCTGGACGCTGACACCCGACATGCGGGGCCGCCTCGCTGGCATGCATGCGCGCAAGGCGGACGGCCGCCTCGAGGCTTTGCGGGGATGGGAGCTGCCGCAGGATCCGGAGATCCACATGGGCGGCCACGGGCTCTACTCCACCGTCGGCGACTCCTGCCGCTTCATCCGCATGTGGCTGAACGACGGCCGGGGACCGGACGGGCCGGTCCTGAAGGAGACGACGGTCGAGATGGCTGTCGCCGATGGCCTCGGCGGGATGAAGATCAAGGGCCTGCCGGCGGTCAATCCCGCCTTGACCAACTATGCCGAGTTCTTCCCCGGCATGCCGAAGTCCTGGGGCCTGACCTTCATGATCAACGACGAGGACGCGCCGACGGGGCGCCCGGCCGGATCGCTGGCCTGGGCGGGACTCGCCAACCTCTACTACTGGATCGACCGCCGGAATGGCGTCGGCGGCTTTTGGGCCACCCAGATCCTGCCGTTTGCGGATGCCGCCTCGGTCGGCGGCTATCTCGAATTCGAGACGGCCGTCTACGAGAGCCTGCGCCAGAAGAAGGCTGGCTGACCTCATTCTCCGCCCGGCAGGTGTCGGAGTCGAGCGTTGAGCACTGTTGAGGTTGCGACATGCTGGCCGGAGCGCCACGCCGCCCCGGCCATCCTTTCGGTTCAGCTCAGATGGTGCACGGTCTGGAGACCGTAGACCGGCGTCGGGATGCTCTCCATCCGCGCCTTCAGCTGAAGGGCGAGGAACTGCGAGTAGTGGCGTGACTGGTGCAGGTTGCCGCCGTGGAACCAGAGCGCCTCCTGCTGGGTGGGCTTCCACATGTTGCGCTGCTCGCCCTCCCAGGGGCCGGGGTCCTTCGGCGTGTCCGAGCCGAGGCCCCACACTTTGCCGACCCTGTCGGCCACGTCCTGGCTGATGAGATCGGCCGCCCAGCCATTCATCGAGCCATAGCCCGTGGCGTAGACGATCAGGTCCGCCGGCAGATCCTCGCCGGTGTCGAGCATGACGCCCGTGGCGGTGATCTCGGTCACCTGCCCGCGCCTGAGCTTGACCTCGCCGTCGATGACCAGCTGGCTCGCCCCGATGTCGATATAGTAGCCGGAGCCGCGGCGCAGGTATTTCATAAAAAGCCCGGAGTCGTCGGGGCCCCAGTCGAGCCAGAACCCGGCTTTCTCCAGCCCGTCATAGAACGCCTGGTCGCGCTCCTTCATCTGCGCATAGAGCGGGATCTGGAACTCGTGCAGGATCGCGTAGGGAACCGAGGCGAAGATCAGATCGGCCTTGCTGTGGTCGATCCCCGATCTGACGGCCTGCTCGGAGTAGAGCGCGCCGAGGCCGATATCCATGAGCGTGTCCGAGCGCACGATATGCGTGGACGAGCGCTGCACCATCGTCACGTCGGCGTCGTTCTCCCACAGCGCCGCGGCGATGTCGTGCGCCGAGTTATTTGAGCCGATGACCACGCATTTCTTGCCACTGTAGGCATCGGGGCCGGAGTGTTTCGAGGAATGGTGCTGGTCGCCCTTGAACTTCTCCATGCCCGGGAATTTCGGGACGTTGGGCTTGCCCGACATGCCGGTCGCCAGGACGAGCTGCTTCGGCCGCAGCGTCACTTCCTTGCCGTCGCGGTCGACGACGACCGTCCATTCCTTCTTCGCCTCGTCATACTTCGCCGACTTGGCCGTCGTCCGGGTCCAGTAGTTCAGCTCCATGACCCGCACGTACATCTCGAGCCAGTCGCCGATCTTGTCCTTCGGGCTGAAGACCGGCCAGTTCGGCGGGAACGGCAGATAGGGCAGGTGGTCATACCAGACCGGGTCGTGCAGGCAGAGCGACTTGTAGCGGTTGCGCCAGCTGTCGCCTGGACGGTCGTTCTTCTCGACGATGATCGTCGGCACACCGAGCTGGCGTAGCCGCGCGCCGAGGGCGATACCGCCCTGCCCGCCGCCGATGATCAGCGCGTAGGGTTGCGTCCCGTAACCGAGCGCCCGCGCCTCGGCCTCACGCTCCTCTTGCCAGGTCGGGCGGTGCTTGCCCTGCCCGTGCTTGGCGCCGAGCGGCCGGGCAAAGCCCTGTGGCTCCTCATGGCCCTTCAGCTCGACCATGGTGGTCAGCAGCGTCCAGATCTTCTCGTCCTGCAGCCGCATCAGCCCGTAGCCGCGCGCGACGGCGGTCTCGAAGGTGAACCAGGCGGTGGTCACGCCGCCTTCCTCGGTGACGATCTCGTTCGGCGCCAGCGCCCAGGATGTGGGCTTCACCGCCGCGAGCTGGCTCTGCAGCATGTCGCGGATCGCGTCCCGGCTCTCCAGCGTCTTGATGTTCCAGGTGAAGCTGACGAGGTCGCGCCAGAAGCAGATGTCGGCGAACTGCGCGACGGCGCTCTCGATATCTCCCGCTTCGAGAGCGTCGCCGAAAGTCTGCAACACGCCGGCTGCGCGCGCCTCACTCGTGGTGTCCAGCATAGGTTTCCTCCCTTCCCGGAACCCCCTTCGTCATTCAGTCGGACGCGATCTTAGCCCCATGCCAGGTGGGATCGGCAGGGTGGCTCGAAACCGCCGTCGGAGCCCGTCGACCTGATGAAGGGGAACGCTTTCTCCACGCTGTTCCCATTCCCCCACAACCTCACCGAGTACATTGTCCCTCCAGTGAACCCCTGTCCAGAGTAGCTCGCCGGCTGCGTGTCTGAAGGAGAAGTGGTTCAGGTTCACACCTCGTACCGGACACAAAGGCTGTGGACGTGTCCGGTGGGAAGTCGCGGGTCTGCCGCTGGTCTCGGCGACCCAGGAAGCTCAGCGGGAATGTGCGATCGCACATCTGCTCGGCCGGCAAGTGCCCGAACGCTGCTGTTGCGGGGTACTGGCCTGCCATGTCCCTATGGCGACAATCGCAGGCACTGCCGTCATCGCTGGTTCAGGCCGCCAGCGAGCAGGGTGCGCCACAAGCTGCCGTAGCGGATCCGCCGAGATCCGGGCCTGCGGAGGAGTGCCGCCGGCACTGGGATCGCTGGCTTCCGTCCGTGCGCGAGGCATTCGCCATATCAGCAGGAGCATGCTTCCAGTGCGTCTGCACCGGGCCCGACGAATGGAGCGGCTCAGAGGTCGATAGTCAGCCCGTCGAAACCGATCGAAAGCGGCCCACTCCAGGTTCGGCGCACCGCCTCCTCCCACTTCTCCTCGCCGTAGCCTGGAATCCCGTCCGGGATGAGATGGTTGAGGGCCAGCCGCCCGACACCCGCCTCGGTCGCGATGCGGCCGGCATCCTTGGCGGTCGTGTGGCTTCTCAGGATGTGCTGGCGGAGCCGCTCTCCGCCGTTCGGCACGCGTGCGACCAGCGCATCGACGCCTTCGGTGAGCATCGCTTCATGAACGAGGAGGTCGGCACCCCGCGCGAACGGGATCAGGGCCGGAAGGAAGGCCGTATCGCCCGACAGGACGATGCGCTTCCCGTTGCCCTCGAACCGGAGCGCGAAGCTCTCCTCTATCGGCGGATGAGCGTTGCGCAGCGCGTTCACGGTCAGCCCGTCCTGCGACAGCACCTCGCCTTCCACGAGGGTGTTGATGTGGACCAGATCGGACAGGGTGGGCCGCCCTTCGTCATCGATCCGGATCGCGATGTCGAATGCCATCGAGGCGAGAAAGCCGCGCCAGTACTCGGCGAGGCCAGGCGGGCCGAAGATCGTTACCGGCCGGCTCAGCCCCGCGGTCCAGGCGGTATGGATCAGCGGCCCGAGCTCGAGGTAATGGTCGGAGTGGAGATGCGTGACGAAGACGAGGTCGATCTCCGTCAGGGGCACCCCCCGGTCGCAGATCGCCCGCGTCACACTCAGGCCGGCGTCGATGACGATCGTCCGTCCCGCGAGACGCAGAAGCATCGAGGTCGGCATGTTGGACCCCGGGCGGATTGCAGGTCCGCCCTTCACGCCGAGAAGTGACAGGCAGTCGGACACGAGTCCTTCCTCTGCTGCGGACATCATGCGGCGCGTCCCAGGTCAGCGTCCGCGAACGAAATCGACGAAACGCCCCACCTCATCCTCCGTGTTGAAGCAGTGAACGGAGGCGCGCGCGAGGGGGGAGCTTCGCGGGCCGAGGTCGAGGCGCGCATAGGGCTGGGTCGAGACCGAGATGTTGGCACCGGCGGCGCCGAGGCGGCGGGCGAGGTCGGCCGGCGCCTCGTCCGCCTTGTCGAAGGTGACGATGCCCGCAGCGGCGCCGGCCCTGGTCGCGGACCGCGAGGCCGGGAATGTCGCCGAGCCGCTCGCGCAGCATGCCGGCGAGCGCCGTCACCCGGGCCTCGATCGCCGGCACTCCGATGGCGAGCGCGTAATCGACCGCCGCGGCGAGCCCGATGCGGCCCGCGACGAAGCTCTCCCAGTTCTCGAAGCGGCGCGCTCCCTCGGCGAGGACGTAGGCGTCGTCCGACGTCCAGCTGGCGGCATGCAGGTCGACGAAGGGCGGGTCGAGCTGATCGACGATCTCGCGGGAGACGTAGAGGAAGCCCGTGCCGCGCGGCCCGCGCAGGAACTTGCGCCCCGTGCCGGACAGCAGATGGCAGCCGATGCGCCGAACGTCGAGCTCGATCTGGCCGACCGACTGGCAGGCGTCGAGCAGGTAGAAGAGGCCATGCTCGCGCGCGACGCGGCCGACCTCCTCGGCCGGGTTCACCAGGCCGCCCTGCGTCGGCCGTGCGTGATCGCGACCAGCCGCGTCCGCGGCCGGATCGCGGCGGCCAGCGCGTCGACGTCGATCTGCCCGCTGTCGTCGGAGGGGACGAGGTCGATCTCGACCCCGCGGCGGTGGGCGAGTTGCAGGAAAGCGAGGTAGTTCGACGCGTACTCGCTGGCATGCGTCAGGATTCGGTCGCCCTCCTGCAGCGGCAGGGCGTAGAACGCCATGTCCCAGGCGCGGGTCGCGTTCTCGACATAGGCGATCTCGTCCGGCCGCGCGCCGAGCAGCTCGGCGAATGCGTCGTAGAAGCGGGCGAGCGCACCCGTCGCTCGCTCGGCCGCCTCGTAGCCGCCGAGCTTCGCGCTCAAGCCGGAGGTGGCCGACAGTCGCCTCGTAGACCGGGTCGGGCATCAGCGAGGCGCCTGCGTTGTTGAAATGGATCATGCGCTCGCAGGAGGGCGTCTCGGCGCGCAGGCGTGCGACTTCCTCAGGTGTCATCGGCTCCTCGTCCGGTCCTCTCCGGTGCAGAACACTCAGGCGGTCCGATCTTTCGGGTCCGGATCGCCGTCAGGCGGAAACGATCCCTTCGCTTGCCATCAATCCGGCAACCAAGCCGCGAAAGCATCAGGCGATGGCCACCAGGGATCCGTGGGAACCAGGAAGATCGAGGCCGCGATCCGCAGCTGATGCACCCAAATCTCCGAAGCGGCCCGGCCGCAGTGCAGTTGCGCTTGCACGAGATCGGGCAGCGAGCGCGCCATGGCGACATCGCGGAGCGCCGCCGCGCCGATCTCAGCAGCCTCCTGCGCGAGCGCAGACGCATCGGGAGTGCGGCAGAAAGACAGAAATTCAGTAGGCGACGAAACGGCCGTGGTTGTGCCTGAGGTCCCCGCCACCGCATCCCCGGGAAACTCAGCCCCACCTCCACTCAACGCTTTCGCGGGCTGCGGGTCGCCGGCTGCCGCCGACGGGCCGGCGGACGGCTCGGCCGATCGGGTGTTGGCCGCGCGAGCGCCTTCGGCCGCGCGAGGCCGCCGCTCCGTCGACGGAGTCACCTTTGCCGTCTTACGCACGTCATCCGACGCTGCTCTCGCTGCGGCCGCCGCCCGATCCCTCTCCTTCCGGGCACGCCCTCTGTCCTTACCGCATTTCCGCCCCGTAGCGGATGCTCGGCCTCATTCTCGGCCATCCGCCGGCTGCTCCGCACAGCCGGCGCTGCGGCAGGCGCGGCTTCGGCTTTCATCCCGGTCCCCGGCTGGGCTGAGACGTCCCGTCCCACGACAGCGGCGTTCGCCTTCTTCGAACGGGCCCGGCGATTGGAAGCCTTCCCCGTCGCGCCCTTCGGCCCAGAGTCCGAAGCTCTGCTGTCGGAAGGGTCGGCGGCGCGACTTTGCCACTTCTGCCGCCGTGGTTCGGTGGCGCTCGACGGCGCCATGGCCTGTCGGTGCTTCAGCCTTCTTGGGCAGCGTGCCTTCCGCGACATCGACCGGTGCGACTTCTGCGTCGCGATCCGCCGTCTCTGAGGTCTGGTGGGCCTGCGCAGAGAGCTTGCGCTCGCGCTTGGTCGAGCGCAGCCGGCCCTTGCCAACGCCGGGCGACCCGAAATTGCGGTGCACCGCCAGCTTGCCTGCGCGTGTGCGGCGCGGCCTATCACTCTTCATCGGAGTATCTCCGGCCCAGCGACTCTCAGGATTGCCGGCCCCCTACGCGTGCCCGCCGAATTCGTCAAGAAGAGCTGGCAATCGCCGTCTGCACGCGCGCCGAATTATTTGCTGGGAGAAACTCGATCAGTCGGCGCTCAAGGTCTTCGGTGCGGAACCGGCGCGTCGGCTTGCGAAACATCCCTACCGGTGCAGAGCGTGCCTGCGACTGAGCCAGGCGGGGAGGAGCGGCGTGACCTCTGACGGCTCGGCGTTGCCGTCACCGAAGGCCGCGATCAGCTTCAGAACAGCGCGATCATCCTTTCGAAGACTGCGGCCTGGCCAAGCCGAGCGATCCGCTTCAGTTCCCGCGATGAACCCGCGCGCCCACTGCCGAAGGTCTTCGGCAGCGCTGGATTTGAGGTGCCGTCCAATGGCCGCGGCATCGGCCAGGTCACGGTTGGCCGTGTTGTACCGGAGCATGACGAGGTCGAGGAAACGCTGGAGCCGGGCGTAATCGGGAAAGCCGTGTGCACGGTCCAAAAGCCCGCCAACCCAGGCTGACGGCGGCGACATCCGCGGGGCCACCACAACGGCAGCAAGATAGCCGTCGAGCCAAGCCGGCGAGATGTCCATCGCCGCATCTCTCAGGAGCCGCCGCAACTCCCCGCGCTTCTCGGGTTCGGGGGGCTCGGACAGGTACTCCGGGCCTTCGATGCTCTCGGCATCGTCTCCGGCGAGAGGTGTCCAGGGGTCGTCCGGGCCCATGAGCGTCAGCTGATGGACCCAGCCGAGGATCGGGACCTTGCGTGCCGGCCGCCCGTCCGCCAGTGCCACACCCATGGCCGCGACCGGTTGCCATTCTTCGGAACTCGCCGCCGGCCGCGCCGCCAGAACGGCTGCTGCGCGCATCGTCAGCATCGCCCACCACTCGCGGCGCCGGTCGAGATAGCGCCACAGCGCGATCTCACGGCTTCTCGGCGTGATGTTGTTCGTCAGGATCTCCCGGGTCTCGGGACCGTCCTCGAACCAGCTCGTCAGCAGCCGGTGCCGGGCTGGCCA
Organism: uncultured Alphaproteobacteria bacterium; assembly: GCA_963822985.1. GTDB lineage: Bacteria > Pseudomonadota > Alphaproteobacteria > Rhodobacterales > Rhodobacteraceae > Thermohalobaculum. The sequence continues at coordinate 104,203 of CAWGJU010000018.1, forward strand.
GTCTGCACCGGCATTCACCATCCGGCCGAAATGCTGCTTGGACAGGCCCGTGAGGGCCCCCTCGGGATCGATCTCACCGAGCCAGTCCTGCACGCTCATCGTCCTCGGCACGAGCCGATCGATGCCACAGATCTCGACGACGTCGAGCAGGCCGTGCGCCGGCGGCTCGTCGCGCGCGGCATTCTCCGCGAGGGCCGCCGCGAGCGCCGTCGAGAGGAACCCCGGCTCCACCTCGAACGCGTCCATCTCACGCTCGACGAAGCCGAGGCGCTGCTTCTGCTCCGTCGCGCTCGAGCACGGTACGAGATAGGCGTCGCGCACCCCATGGCCTTGCTTGAGGAGCACCATCACGATGCAGCGCCTTCCGCCCTGGCGCGCCGCGACCGCGAAGCTCTGCCCGCCGGACCCGTCCGGAATGCTCGCCACCGTCCGGTGCAGTGTCCACGATCCGGCAATCGGTTCGCCGGCCAGGTCCTGCCGGAGCACTGCCTTGAGCGTGCTGTCGATCGTCGCCCGGGCTGCGTCCGCCGGCATCCAGTTGCGAAGCCTGGTCAGACGCGACCGGATCGTGGCATCGAGCCGCCCCTGTCGGGCGTGGCCGAGAAACGCGTCTGCCGCCACGCTTCGCAGGTCGGGCGACTTGTCCAGCAACCAGTAGCAGCCGAGCCGGGCAAAAGCCGGGTCGAAGCGTTCAAGGATGGCCCGAACCAGCGTCTCCTGGATCTCGGCATCATAGGTCGCGAGCATCTCGCCCAAGGCGGCATGGAAGGCGTACGGGTCGCCGCGGGCGTCACCGCGCATCCTGCTGATGAGGTCGTCCAGATCGGGCACAGCAGCCCCCGTGCTCGCCGCGATCGAGGCCTCTCTGACGGAATTCTTGAGTCGCTCCGGCGGCCTCAAACTCGCGCGAACATAGCACCTCCCGAGGAGGGCGAGCCCAGGCCCGGCCTCGCCAGCCCGGCGGCCGATCGATCTCTCGGCCGCATCGAGAACTGCAGGCCCCTTGCTGCCCCGGCCTTCGGCATCGATGCGCGCGCCGTCGAGCAGTGCCTCCAGGAGGAGAAGCTCCGCGGGCACGTCCTCCGCGTCTTCCGCGGCAATGATGCGCCGGGCCAATTCGGCTGCGGCCTCCGGATGCTGCAGGAGCGCGCGAGAACTCGCAGCCACGGCATCCCAGCGTTCATCGTCATCCGATGCGCTGGAAACCTCTTCAAGGCAGCGTCGCAAGACGAGATCGGGCAGAGAAACCTCCACATCGAGGTAGTGGACGGGCTTTGCCCCGCCGTCCGGCTGCAGGCATCATGTCACTGCACCTGCCATAGGGGACAGCCCGTGGCGTTGTCCATGCCGAGGCAAGCTCACGCAGCGTACCGATTAGCCTCCATGACCCCAGCGTGATCTATGACAAGTTCGGGTTACGGATCGCCGGCGGTCGTATGGCAGTTGCAGAGGGAACAGCGGGCGCTCGTCCTTGGCCGGGCCGACGCGAAGGTTGCGCCAAATTCGGTCATAGCTGCCGCCGTGCATGTCGGACGGCACCACGACCGTGCTCAAGTGGTTATGGAGACCCGGCGTTGCGGCTTTCGCCATCTCGCGTCGACCGGCGAGGCGGCGCTTTGCCTCCGGCCGGCGTTCGCGGCGGGTGCGGCCGATAGACCGGCAGCCGCCACCCGAAGTGCAGCGAGCCCGCCCTCAGGGCGAAGGTGAGCGCGGAGCCGGCCAGCAGTGAGATGAACTGCCCCGACGGAAACAGCGCGAAGAGGATGACGCCGAGGAGTGCGCCGGCGAGGCAGGCGCTGACATAGAGCTCGCCCTGTCGCAGCACCATCGGGATCTCGTTGGCGACGACGTCGCGCATCATGCCGCCGAAGGTGCCGGTCGCGATGCCCGTCACGAGCACGATCGGCCAGGACACACCGGCTTCCCGCGCGATCGTCACGCCCGCCGCCATGGCGACCGACAGAGCCACTGCATCGAGCCAAAGAATGGCCCGATGGCGGGATTCAAGCCGGTGCGCGGTGAAGAAAACCAGCACCGCCGCGACGCAGGCCACGCCGAGATAATGCGGGCTTGCGATCCAGAACACCGGGTCGCGCCCGAGCACCAGGTCCCGGAGCGTGCCGCCGCCGATGCCGGTGAGGCAGGCCAGGAACAGGAACCCGACGATGTCGAGCCGGGCGCGGGAGGCGACGAGGCCGCCCGTCAGCGCGAACACGAAGACGGCGGCAAGATCGAGCGCTGCGGCGGGCGACATGGTTGTCCCTCGGCTCCGGTTCCGGGCGAGAGTAGACGCGGGAGCCGGCGCGAGAACAAGATGGGCGGGCCAGGTGATCTGCCCGCCATCCGATCACGCCAGCTTCGCTTTCGGCGCGGCGACCGGACCGAGCCCGAGCAGGCGCCGCGCCTCGGCCGGGCTCGCAACCCTGCGGCCGTGCACCTCGCAGAGCTCCGCCGCGAGCCGCACCAGCGCCGCGTTCGACGGCGCAAGCGTGCTGCGGTCGAGCCGGATGTTGTCCTCGAGCCCGGTCCGTACATGGCCGCCGAGCTCGAGCGACCAGCGGGCGACCTCCATCTGGTGCCGCCCGATGCCGGCCGCGGTGAAGGTGGCGCCTGGGAGAAGCTCCTTCAGCATCGCGACCTCGAAGGCAAGGATGTCGCGCCGCGCCGGCAGGGCATGCTTCACGCCCATCACGAATTGGACATGCGGCTTCGGCGCGACCAGCCCTTCCGCGACAAGGTCGGCGGCATTGATCAGCATCGCGAGGTCGAAGACCTCGATCTCCGGCTTCACCCCCAGCGCGCGCATCCGCCCGGCGAGGCCGCGCACGAAATCGGGCGGGTTCTCGTAGACGATGGTCGGGAAGTTGCAGGAGCCGGTGGCGAGCGAGGCCATGTCGGGCCTGAGGTGCAGCATCGCCCCGCGCTGGTCGAGGGCGCGGCCGCGCCCGCCGGTCGAGAACTCCACGATGATGTCCGGGCAGACGCGGCGGATGCCGTCCTGGAAGGCGGCGAACCTGTCCGGGTCGCTCGAGCTCGTCTCGTCGGCATTGCGGACATGGACGTGGACGAGCGACGCGCCCGCCTCGCAGGCCGCATGGGTGCTCTCGATCTGCTCGGCGATCGAGATCGGCACGGCCGGGTTGTCCTTCTTGCGGGGCACCGAGCCGGTGATGGCGACGGCGATGATGGCGGGTTCGCGCATGGGGGCCTCTCAGGGAGTATGGCAAGGCGGGAGGGGTGCGACCTGCGAGCAAGCCGCCCGCAGGTGCATGGGATGACGGGTCACTCGGCTGCGATCGCAACGGCCGCCGGGGTGGCATTCGCCGCCACCGCGCGGGCCAGCCAGGCCTTGCCGAGCATCGCCATTGCGGCGAGGAAAGCGGGCAGCGCCGCCGCCGCGAAGACCGTGGCGAGATCCCAGCCGAAGGACATGAGCACGCCGCCCACCATCGAGCCGAGCACGGAGCCGGTGCGGCCGACGGCGTTCGCCCAGCTGACGCCCGTCGCGCGGCTCTCGGTCGGGTAGTAGCCGGCGGCGAGCGCGTTCACGCCGACCTGCGCCCCGGCGACGCCGAAGCCCGCGCCGAAGATCGCGAGGACCAGCAGCCAGGGTGTCGCGACCGCCGAGCCGAGCAGAATGACGAAGCCGCCCGCCACGAGATAGGCGCCGGCCAGCACGAGGTGCGGCTCGAAGCGGTCCATCAGCCGGCCGATCAGCACCGCGCCGACCGTGCCGCCGGCGGCGAGCGTCGCACCCATCAGCGAGGCGTGCTCCATGCTGAAGCCGGCCGTGGTGATGAGAAGCGGCAGCCAGGAGGCGAGCAGGTAGAAGACGAGCAGGCTCATGAAGAAGGTCGTCCAGATCAGCACCGTGCCGAGGCCGAGACCGTTCCGGAAGAGCTGGGCGACGGGCGAGCCCGGCACCCGTGCCGGCACGGCGAAGCGTGCATCGCCCAGGTCAGCCGCGGGGACCATGCGCTGCAGCACCGCCCTGATCCGGGCCGGCTCGGTCCCCCGCGCGGCGAGGTAGCGCGGCGACTCCGGCAGGAGCGCCAGCAGCACCGGCGCGAGCAGCACGGGCAGGACGCCGCCGAGGACCAGGAGACCCTGCCAGCCCCAGGCCGCGACGATCCCCGAGGCGGCAAGCCCCGCCGAGGCCGAGCCGATGGTGAAGCCGCAGAACATCAGCGTCACGAGCGAGGAGCGGCGCCTCGACGGGCAGAGCTCGGCCGTCAGCGTGATCGCCGCCGGCATGGCCCCGCCGAGCCCGAGCCCGGTCAGGAAGCGCAGCGCGATCAGGGTCTGCGCATCGGGTGCGAAGGCCGAGGCCAGGGAGGCGAGACCGAAGAACAGGGTCGTGGCGACGAGCACGGGCTTGCGCCCGATCCGGTCGGCGAGGGGCCCGAAGACGAGCGCGCCGGCCATCAGCCCGAAGAGCCCCGCCGCAAAGAGCGGCGCGAGATCGGCCGGGGTGACGCCCCATTCCGCCTTGAGCGCCGGCGCGATGAATCCGATCGCGGCGGTGTCGAAGCCGTCGATCGCGACGACGAGAAAGCAGAGCGCGATGACGCTCTTCTGGAAGCGCGACAGGGGATGGGCGTCGACCACCTCCTGGACGTCGAGAACTCGGCCGGGCGCAGTCATTTGGGTTTCCCTCCCCTGTGTTTGGATTTCTGCTTGGCGTCAGATCGCGGATGGGTGCCGCGCGAGCGGCGTCACCTCGATTTCCATGAACGGGAAGAGCGGCAGGGAGCTGAGGATGCCGTGCAGCTCGTCATGGTCGGCCACGTCGAAGATCGAGAAGTTCGAGTAATGGCCGGCGATGCGCCAAAGGTGCCGCCACTTGCCCTCGCGCTGGAGTGCCTGGGCACGCTCCTTCTCGGCGGCCTTGATCTCCTCGAAGCGGTCCGGGTCGATGTCGTGCGGCGGGCACACGTCCATGCGGACATGGTAGAGCATGGGGGTTCTCCTTTCCGTCGTGTTCGGCGGGCTTGGTTCAGGCGCGCGCGAAGCGCTTCATCTTGTCGGGGTCGAGGGTGACGCCGAGGCCGGGGCCGGTCGGCAGGTGGATCTCGAAATCGGCGATGCGCAACGGCTTCTCGGCGAGGTCCTCGACGAGGATGTGCGGACCGAAGTGCTCGCATCCCCAGTCGAGGCGACGGAGCGCCGCGAAGACCTGGAGATGCGCCGCCGCCCCGATGGAGCTCTCGAGGAGGCAGCCGCCATAGAGCGAGAGCCCGGCCGCCTCGGCCACGGAGGCGACCCTGCGCGTGCCGAGCAGGCCCCCATGCTTGACGATCTTGAGCGACAGCGTATCCGCCGCCCCGGCCGCGGCGACCCGGGCCATGTCATGAGCGTCAAAGACGCATTCGTCGGCCATGATCGGCACCGCCGAACGGGCGCGCACGCGCGCCAGGCCCTCGACGTTCCAGGCCGGCAGCGGCTGCTCGATCAGTGCCACGCCCATCTCGGCGAGCGCCGGCATGGCACGGACGGCCGTCGCCTCGTCCCAGGCCTGGTTGGCGTCGACGATCAGCGTGGCCCGGCCCTCCAGCGCCGCCGCCAGCCGGGCGAGCCGGCCGAGGTCGTCGGCCAAGGGCTGCGCGCCGATCTTCACCTTGAAGCGGTCGTGCAGGCGCTGGCCGAGCCTCGCCTCGGCCTCGTCGATCTCCTGGGCCGGGTCGCCCGAGGCGAGCGTCCACCAGACCGGCATCCGTTCGCGCACGATGCCGTTGAGGAGCTGCACCGCCGGCAACCCGAGCGCCTTGCCGACCGCGTCGAAGAGCGCGCTCTCGATGGCACCCTTGGCGGCGTTGTTGCGCCTGGCCGCCGCGTCCATCAGCGCGCCAGCGGCCTCGAGGCGGCGCGCATCGGCGCCGAGCACGGCCGGGGCGAGATGCGCGTCAATGACCGCCTTGATGCCCTCGACGCTTTCCTCCGACCAGCGCGGGCCGCCGAGCGTCGCCGCCTCGCCGACCCCCGTCACGCCGCCGGCGAGCCGGACCTCGACGATCACGTAGGACTGCGCCGAGACCGAGAGCTGGCTGAGCTTGTGCCGGCGCACGGTCGGCACGTCGACGATCGTGGCGCGTATTTCCGCGATGCTGAAGTCGGAGGTAAGATCGCCTGGGAGGTTGATCGGGCGGTATTCCATCGGGTTCACTCGAACATGAGGGGGCCGGGCCCGCAGCGGACGGCCGGCGGGATGCGGAGGATCGGCTGGAGAGGAAGCGGCCGGCGGGGCCGGCCGCAGAGCCGTCAGTCGGCCATCGCATGGGCGCGCTCGACCACCGTCTTCGGCGCGTCGGCTGTCTCGCGATGCAGGACGAAGTCGAAGCGGATCGCCGTGTAGGCGTCGTTCAGCCCGTTCGCCCGGATGCGCTCGGCATCCGTGACCTTCTCGACCGGCGGGATCAGCTCGTCACGGGTCGCGAAGGCGAAGTCGTCGTGCAGGTACTCGTCGCCGTCGATGTTGATCTGCGTCGTCAGGTGCCGATGGCCGTCAGCCGAGACGAAGAAGTGGATATGCGCCGGCCGGTGGCCATGCCTGCCGAGCCCGTCGAGCAGCTCCTGCGTCACGCCGTCGGGCGGGCAGGCATAGCCGGAGGGCAGTATCGAGCGGAACCTGTACCGCCCTTGCGCGTCCGTCTCGATCCGGCGGCGGAGATTGTACTTCGCCTGGGACGGATCGAAGAACGAGTACCCGCCCTTGGTGTTGGCGTGCCAGACGTCGACGATGGCGCCGGCTACCGGCTTGCCGCCCTTGTCGCGGACCTCGCCTTCCATGATCAGGACCTCGCCCTGCTCGGTGCCGTCGTCGAGGCGGCCGACGCCCTTCTCGAGCGGCGCCCCGGCGACATAGAGCGGCCCCTCGATCGTGCGCGGCGTGCCGCCCTCGATGCCGGCCCGACGCTCGGCCTCGTCGAGCATGATGTCGAGGAAGGTCTCGACGCCAAGGCCCGGCACCAGCAGCCCCGCCTCGTTCGCCTGGCCGAGCCTGGTGATGTAGTCGACGCCGGCCCAGAACTCGTCCGGCTGCACGTCGAGGTCCTCGATGGCGCGGAACATGTCCTCGGCGGCGCGGCGGACGACCGCCTTCACCCGCAGATTGCCGGCGGTCGAGTCGAGGCCCGCCACGCGGTCGAGAAGCTGCTGCACCTGGTCATTGTCGACGAGAGACATGGGGTATTTCCTCCGGAATGGGCGCGTCCTGCGCCGGGTTTCGATCGGGTTGAGCCTCAGCCGAGGTCGCCGCCGGACACCGGCAGGGTGACGCCGGTGACGTAGGAGGCCTCGTGGGATGCAAGGAACAGGATGGGTGCCGCCTGCTCCTCGACCGTGCCGTAGCGGCCGAGAAGGCTCGACGCCGTTGTCTGGGCCACCACCGCCTCGGTCCAGGCGTGGTCCTCCGCGTCGGGCAGAGCGGCGTTGCGCGGGATGCGTCGCGGCGGCGCTTGCGTTCCGCCGGGCGCTGTGGCGACGACGCGGATGCCGCGCGGGGCCGCCTCCCAGGCCAGCGAGGCGGTCAGGGCGTTCACGCCGCCCTTTGCCGCCGAATAGGGGATGCGGTGGATGCCGCGCGTCGCGATCGACGAGACGTTGACGATGACGCCGCCCTGGCTCATCGCCGGCAGCGCCGCGCGGCAGCACCAGAGCGTCGGCATCAGCGAGCGGCGGATCTCGGCCTCGATCTCGGCCGGTTCGAACCGCTCGAACGGCTTCATCCAGATCGCGCCGCCGACATTGTTGATCAGGATGTCGAGCCGGCCATGCGCCTCCAGCGCGGCCGCGACCGCGGCCGCGGCCCCTTGCCAGGTCTCGAGATCAGCGGTGACGGCGATGCCGTCCGCCGCCTCGGCGACCTCGGCGACGAACTCGGAGCGGTCCACCGCGACCAGCCTACCGCCCTCGGCGGCGAGCCTGAGGGCCACCGCCCGGCCGATGCCCTGCGCGGCGCCGGTGACGATCGCCACCTTGTCAGCGAAGCGTCCGGACGTGAGCCCGGCGGCGGCGTGAATGCGGGCGGGAGCTGTCATCTCGGTACTCCTTGCTGCTGGGTCAGCTGGCGAGCTTGAGGGGCTGGGCGGCTGCGCCGCTCACGGCGAACTTCTCGGTGTGAAAGCCTGCCGGCTCGACGTCCTGGGCCCTTAGCCAGGCCCGCACGGCGTCCACCATCGCTGGCGGCCCGCAGAGGTAGACGTCGATGTCGCCGTCGTTGAGCTGCGCGGCAGCGAGATGATCGGTCACGTAGCCCTTGCGGCAATGCGCCGAGCCCTCGTCCGCCACGACGGTCTCGAAGCTGAAGCCCGGCACCTCGGCCACCAGCGCCTTAAGGGACTCGACCTCGACGAGATCCTCGTCGCGGGTCACGCCGTAGACGAGATGGACCGGCTGCTTATTCGCGCCCTTGCGGGCGAGCTGGCGCAGCATCGACATGAACGGCGCAAGCCCGGTGCCGCCCGCGAGGAACAGGAGCGGCCGCGTCACGTCGCGGAGATAGAAGCTGCCCGACGGCCCGCTGAACTCCACCGCCGCGCCCGGCTGCGCCTCGCGGATGAAGCCGCTCATCCTGCCGCCGGGAATGTCGCGGATCAGGAAGGCGAGCCGCTCGTCGGAGGGCGCCGAGGCGAAGGAGTAGGACCGGCTCTCGCCCGTCCCAGGCACCCCGATGTTGACGTACTGCCCCGGCAGGAAGCCGACCGGACCCGCGCATTCCAGCGAGAAGGCGAGTGTCGTCTCCGACAAGCGCTTGACCGAGGCGACGGTCGCCTGGCGGGTCTCCGCCCTTGTCTTGCACATGGCCGAGGACGCCGCGATGTCGATCACGAGATCGGTCTTCGCCACCGCCTGGCAGGCCAGCGCAAAGCCGTCTGCCGCCTCCTCGTCAGTCAGCGCGTCCTCGATGTAGAAGCCTGGCTCGAAGGCGCCGCAGGCGACGCGGCACTTGCAGGTGCCGCAGGCGCCGTCGCGGCAGTCGAGCGGGATATTGATGCCGAGCCGGTATGAGGCGTCCGCCACGGTCTCGCCGTCCCGGGCCTCGATGAGGCGGGTCACCCCGTCCTCGAAGTTGAGCGCGATGGTGTGGGGCATGCGATCCCTCCTCAGATCTGGTAGATGTCGACGACGTGGTGGATGTAGTCGTTCTTCAGCACGACCCTCTTCCGCCGGATCAGCGGCCGCTCTCCCGACACGTCGAGCGTGTAGAACGACGTCCCGAAATAGGTGTCGGTCGTCTTGTAGCGGTAGCTAAGCGTCACCCAGTTGAACCGCAGCTCTACGCTGGCGCCCGTCCGCCCGGTGATCTCGACGTTCGAGATGTTGTGCGAGGTCCTGGGCTCGGGCAGGCTGGTCGCCGAGGAGCGCTCGGTGCGGATGCGAAACACCCGGTCCTCGAGCCCGCCGCGGTCGCCGTACCAGATCAGCGAGATCTCCGACTGCGGGTCCTCCGTCAGCGTGTCGTCGTCATCCCAGGCCGGCATCCAGAACTCGGCGTCCTTGTGGTAGAAGGTCAGCCAGGTCTCGAACTCGCGGTCGTCGAGCGCGCGGGCCTCAGCGTAGAGGAACTGCGTCACCTCATCGAGGCTGAGCTCGGGGCGCGTCGGGGTCAGGGTATCCAGGCTCATCGGGCGTCCTCCTCTCAGGCCTTGTTCTCGGGGGCCGCCAGGCCCTCCCTGGCGAGCGCGGCCTTCATTGCGTCCTGCCAGTGCTTGTGCTGGACGACGAACAGGCCCTCGTCCTCGGTCCTGGCCCCCGACATGATCGGCTTCAGCCCGATCGCCGCGGCGCCCTCGTCGGCGCCCTCGATCCAGTGCTCGGACCCGCGGCACATGTCGTTCCATCGCGCCGCGGTGGCGAGGTACGAGAACTGGCAGGCCCGGAACTCTTCCAGGTCGTCCGGCGTCGCCATGCCGGAGGCGTTGAAGAAGTCCTCGTACTGCCGGATGCGATGGGCGCGCTGCGCCGCCAGTTCGCCCTTCGGCGCGATGCAGTAGATCGTCACCTCGGTCTTATCGACGGCGATCGGCCGGTAGTGGCGGATCTGGCTCGAGAACTGGTCCATCAGGTAGACGTTCGGGTAGAGGCAGAGATTGCGCGAGCGGTGCACCATCCAGTCCGCCCGCTCCGGCCCGAACTCGGCGGCCAGCTCCTCGCGCCGCTCCCAGTTCGGCCGGTCCTCCGGGTTCTGCCAGTTCGACCAGAGCAGCAGGTGGCCGTTCTCGAACGAGTAGAACCCGCCACCCTGCTTGGCCCAGCCGCCGGCGCTCATCGCCCGGACGGTGTCGCCCTTCTCGGTCTCCTTCCGCCGCGAGGTCGTCGCCGCGTAGTTCCAGTGCGTCGCCGTGACGTGGTAGCCGTCGGCGCCGTTCTCGGTCTGCAGCTTCCAGTTGCCGTCGTAGACGTAGGTCGACGCGCCGCGCAGCACCTCGAGCCCGTCCGGCGACTGGTCGACCATGAGGTCGATGATCTTCGCCGCCTCGCCGAGATGCTCCGTCAGCGGCGCCACGTTCGGGTTCAGGCTGCCGAACAGGAACCCGCGATAGCTCTCGAACCGCGCGACTTTGGTGAGGTTGTGCGAGCCGTCGCAGTTGAACGAGGACGGGTACCCCGCGCCCTCCGGGTCCTTGACCTTGAGCAGCTTGCCCGAGTTGTTGAAGGTCCAGCCGTGGAACGGGCAGGTATAGGTCGCCTTGTTGCCCCGCTTGAACCGGCAGAGCATGGCGCCGCGATGCGAGCAGGCGTTGACGAAGGCGTTGAGCTCGCCCTGGCGGTTGCGCGCGATGACGATCGGCTGCCGCCCCATCCAGGTCGTGAAGTAGTCGTTGGGGTTCGCGACCTGGCTCTCATGCGCGAGGTAGATCCAGTTGCCCTCGAAGATGTGCTTCATCTCGAGCTCGAAGATCTCCGGGTCGGTGAAGATGTCGCGGGCGACCCGGAAGACGCCGCGATCGGCGTCGTCCTCGATCGCGCTGTCGATCCGGGTCTCGATGGGGGTCTCGGCGCTGTCGAGCATCGGGCTTTCTCCTCCGTCATGGCGGCCCGGGGGCCGGTTCTGTCGCTCGATACCGCCAGGGTGGCGTCGGTTACCGGGCGCTTGCTGTTGACGCAGGGGGTACTTGCGGCACGGCGCGATTCCCAATACTGAGTGGGTCGCCACGATACCCGGAGGGTATGGATGGAGCTCCGCCAGATCCGCTACTTCGTCGCCGTCGCCCGCGAGCGGAACTTCACGCGCGCCGCCGAGGCCCTGAGCATCGCGCAGCCGCCGCTCAGCCGGCAGATCCAGCAGCTCGAGCACGAGGTGGGTGTCCGCCTCATCGAGCGGGGCACGCGCCCTGTCCGCCTGACGGAGGCGGGCAAGATGTTCTACGACCAGGCCGCGCAGCTGCTCGATCGCGTCGAGCAGATGGTCGACATGACGCGCCGGCTGGTCGCGACTGCCCGCACCCGCCTCTCGGTCGGCTTCGTGGCCTCCACACTCTACGGCTATCTGCCGGAGGTGATTCGCCGCTACCGCCACGCCCGTCCGGAGGTGGAGGTGATCCTGACCGAGCTTACCTCGCTCGAGCAGATCGTCGCGCTCAAGGAAGGCCGGATCGATGTCGGCTTCGGCCGGATCCGCCATGACGACCCGCAGGTCGACCGCGTCCTCATGCGCAACGAGCGCCTCGTGGCGGCATTGCCCACCGCGCATCCCCTCGCCGGAACGGCCGAGCCCGTGACGCTCGACGCGCTCGCCGGCCTACCCCTCGTCGTCTATCCCAAGGCGCCGCGGCCGAGCTTCGCCGACCAGGCGATCGGCCTCTTCCGCGACCATGGGCTGAGGCCGCCCGCGATCCACGAGGTGCGCGAGCTCCAGACCGCACTCGGCCTCGTTGCGGCCGAGACCGGCGCCTGCCTCGTGCCGGCCTCCGTCGAGCGCCTGCGCCGCGACAACGTGGTCTACATGCCCCTCGACGCCCCCGACGCCGTCTCGCCGATCATCATGAGCACGCGCAAGGACGACCCCTCGCCGGAGCTCCTGCTTATCCTGAAGCTGATCAAGCAGATGTACCGGGACGAGGGGATCACCTTCGGGCGGTGAGCAAATTCGATCCGGAGGAAACCGGAGAATTGGCAGCGTGAGAGGCACGCGGTGCGCCTTCCCCGTGCAGGTTGGTCGTGCGAGGAAGTCGCAGGGTCGGCGAGAGACCTGGAGGCGACATCATGCCGGCATTCGTCATCGGGTCCGAGCTCTTCGGAGAGATGTTCGGCCGCGAGGCCACGACCCGCCCGCTGGCTCGCATCGGTTCTCAAGCGCCCTGGGGCGGCGGTTCTGGATCCTCCGTGCGTCCATATGTTAGGACGCGTCCGATGGAGCGAACAGCTCCTCCGGTTTCACGACGCCACGCAGCAGGTGCGTACCGACGGAGACCAACGGGATCGGGACGGCATCGGCGAAGGCCCGGGACGCGAGCAGCGGCCGGCCGAGTTCCTTCGTCATGCTCTCGATGCGGAAGGCCAGGTTGACGGCAGGGCCGATGACCGTGAAATCGAGGCGGCTGGGTGCGCCCACATTGCCGTAGAATACATCTCCGATGTGCAACCCGATGCCGGCCCGCAGCGGCTCGCGACCCGAGCCGTCGGTCTGGCCGCGGACGGCGCGCAGCCCGCTCAGCGTCTCGCCGGCCGCTCGGAGCGCCGCGGCGGCGGCTTGCCCCTCGCCCAGCTTCTCGACCGGAAAGATCGCGAGCACGCCGTCGCCGAGGAACTTCAGCACGTCGCCGCCATGCGCCTGCACCGGCTCTCTCCGCGGCGCGACGCAGGATGCGTTGCCGCCGCCGCTGCCGTTCTACATCGGTCTTGTCGGAGGTTCCTGCAGAACTTCGGCGTCGAAGGGCGTCGCCATCGTAGGCTCTCCGTCCTTGCACCGCCCGTTACCGGCGGCGCCGGCCACGGCTCGGCGCGCTGGCGAGCTACTCGAAGGCGGAAGTTCTCAACCTGTCGAGGCCGGCCAGCCCTTTCGGACGCATCCCGGCGCGGCGACTGTTCCAGACGCTGCCGGCGAACTGGTGATGGTAGCCACCGCTGAACGATCGCCGGTCCGCCTATGAAGGCCGGGTGCCAGATCGGCGATCAGAGATGGCGGCTTCACGTCCATCAGTGACACTCCGCAGCTGGTCGAGCACCCAGCTGCTCCGGTCATCGTCGATTATGATACACGAGGTCCTGCTCTCGGAGCGATCCTAAGGGACCAGTTCGCAAGGGCTCACCTGGAGATCATGCGATCCGCGCCGTCCAGGTCCGAAGCTGGCGGAGGACAGGGCGCTGCGCAGCCATCGCGCCGGCTTCCGTGAAGCGCCATCTTCAGACCCTCCACCACCTCGCCAGGTCGTGCACGAGCGGCAGATAGCGGATACCTTCGAGGCAGAGCGGAGCGCCGCGCCGAGTCCTCAGCAGTCCCATCAACTCAACCGCAGGCAGTAACCGCTTGCGTGCTCGACCGTCGCCGAGTTGGAAATAGTGCCGAGCCAATCGATCGTGCTCTGCACCGACAGACGACAGCATCCCGGCCGCCGACCCCTCGCCGCCGACCCCTCCCTCGTAAGGAGCCCACCCCATGACCCTGAAGGTCGCCATGATCGCCACCGGTGGAATCGCCGACACCCAGCTGGCTCCGGCGCTGACCCAGGCACCCAGCGCGCAGCTCTGGAGCGTGTACAGCCGCGACAAGGGCCGCGCGAACGCGTTCGCCGCCAAGCATGGCGCCGCGTCACCGGATGCGGCGCACGAGGATCTGGACGCGCTGCTGGCGGATCCGGAGCTGGATGCCGTCCTCATCGCCTCGCCCGACAAGCTGCACGCCGATCAGGCCGTCCGCGCGGCGAAGGCCGGTAAGCACGTCCTGACAGAGAAGCCGATGGCAACCGATCGCGAGGGCGCCGCCGCGATGGTCGACGCGGCGGACAAAGCCGGTGTCGTGCTGGCCGTAGCCTATCATCTGCGCTGGCACATGGGGCATCGGAAGCTCTTCGAGGCCGCCCGGGACGGCGCCTTCGGTACGCTCCGCCACATGCGCGTCCACTGGCCGACACCCGCGCGAAACGCCGACGGCTGGCGGGCCAGATCCGAGGTCGGCCGCTGGTGGGCGCTGGCAGGCGTCGGCACGCACTGCCTCGACCAGATCCGCTGGTTCATGGTCCCGCAATGCGGAGAGATCACGCGCGCCGAAAGCATCATCAACCGCAAGGTCTACAACGGCCCGCACGACGAGACCGCGCTGCTGACCTACCAGTTCGAGAACGGCTCGACCGCCGAGCTCTGTGCCTCGGTCCTCTACAGGGGCCCCCGGGTCATGGAGCTCTATGGCCCCGACGGGTATGCGATCTGCACGGACACCCTCGGTCCGCATGGGCAAGGCCGGATCGAGACGCAGGACGGCAGCTTCGACTACACCCCGGCCAATCCATATGTCGGCGAGATCGAGGACTTCGCTGACGCCATCCGCGACGGCCGACGGCCGGAAGTCGATGGCCGCGAGGGGGCTGCCAATGTCGATCTGCTGCTGAGGGCGGTGGGCGCGTGATCCCCAGCCCGCCCGCGAACGGCCTATGGGACGTTCGAACGCCAAGCGACGCGGCAATACGATGCTGGCCGCCCCAGGTACGCGGCGCAGGGCGCGTGCCTTGCGTCCGCCTCACATCGGCATCGGAAGGCAAGCATCGCTACAGATCCCGGATCCCACCGTTGATGTCTCCCTTCCCCCGGATCCTCTCACCGCACGCCGACGCATCACGATGAGCCGCCCGCGCATCGGCAACGGCGCCGCACGACGCATCTTCCTGGATCGCCACGCGTTGGCGGAACCGCCTGTCGGTCCCGCCCGGGGCGCGGACCTGCTGGCGCTGATCCGCCGGCTCGGGTTCGTCCAGGTCGACAGCGTCAACACGGTCGAGCGGGCGCACCACATGATCCTCTGGTCGCGGCGGCGATCCTACCGGCCGAAGGCGCTGCGTCTGTTGCACCAGCGGGACCGGGCCGTCTTCGAGCACTGGACGCACGACGCCTCGATCATCCCGATGGAGTTCCTGCCGTATTGGCGCTTTCGCTTTGCTCGCGACGCCGAGCGCCTGCGCAGCCGCTACCGCAAGTGGCAGGGCCCGGAGTTCGAAGCGATACTGGAGAACGTGATCCGGCACGTCGCCCAGCATGGCCCGGTGCGCAGCGGCGACGTCGGCGAGCGTGACGAGCCGCGTCGGACTGGATGGTGGGAGTGGCACCCCTCCAAGACTGCCCTGGAGTACCTGTGGCGGTCCGGTCGTCTTGCGGTCAGACGGCGCGACGGCTTCGCCAAGGTCTACGATCTTGCCGAGCGGGTTTACCCCGACGTCGATCCCTCGCCGCCGGAGCGGACCATCGACTGGGCCTGCAACGCGGCGCTCGACCGCCTCGGCTTCGCCACGTCGGGCGAGATCGCCGCGTTCTGGGGCATGGTCCGCCCCGAGGAGGCCAAGGCGTGGGCCGACGCGGCCCTGAAGCAGGGTCAGATCGAGCCGGTGGAGGTGGAGTCCGCGGATGGCACGCCACGGCGGAACTTCGCCCGACCGGGTCTCGCCAAGGCGGCGGCTGACGTTCCCGCCCCGACGAAGCAGCTGCGCGTGCTTTCGCCGTTCGATCCGGTGCTCCGCGACCGCAATCGCACGGAGCGGCTCTTCGGCTTCCATTATCGGATCGAGGTCTTCGTGCCGGAAGCGCGTCGCAAGTATGGTTACTGCGTTTTTCCGGTTCTGGAGGGCGATCGCCTGATCGGGCGTCTCGATGCCAGGGCCCGGCGAGCCGAAGGCATTCTGCATGTTGCGGCATTCTGGCCGGAGCCTGGAGTAACTGTGCCGAAGCAGCGGTTGGATCGGCTCGACGCCGAGTTCTTGCGGCTCGCACGGCTGTCGGGTTGCGATCAGGTGGTGCACGCAACCCGATGGCTCAGGCAGCCCAATGGCGCCACGCGTTGAAGTCGACCGCCCTTGATGTGGCTCAGCCGTCCGGTCGACGGAAGACCGTCGCTCACAGCCCTTAACTTCTCTTCGAGCCTCAGGCGCGCGCGTCGCAGAACCGTGGAAGCGGCGTTCGCAAGCAGCGAAGGTCTCGGACACCGAGCCGGACATTATCGACCCGCTCACCGGCTCTCCATCTCGGGGCAACTCCGCGGCTCTCGCCACTCCATCGATTTTCTGTGTCGCACGGATTGAACCAATCTTCTGTGACAGGCGAGCGGGCGGGCCGCTTGCCTGGAACCTGGGCATCGGAGACACCCATGGACATCTCCACGAAAATGAGGTGCTACGGCTCGTGGGGCACGCAACCGCACCACGAAAGGGGAGCGCCGCAGCCGAACTACGTCTGGGAAATCCACTACGGAGTATTTGTCGTCGTCGATCTTGACATCGGCCGCACCGTCACGAACGCGGCGAGTGACGTCGTGTCGGAGCTCGCTGCTCGTCACGGGCCGCTCGCTGCTCCGCTGGTCTACCGAGACACGCTGGGCCGGTGGGACGGCATGACGGTGCGTTCCGGACGCTTCGCCGGCTATTACCCGCTCGCCGAAAGCTACGAAGAGGCGCGCAAGATCCTGCACCGCATGATCGAGGACCATGATCCGCGTCTCGGCGATGCTTTGCCGCCCCTCGACATGCTGAGCAACTCGCGTTGCTCAGCAGCCGGCAGGTTTGTCGGCAGCGCCGAGGAGCCCCTGTTGGCAATCGACGCTGGCGCACCATAGGGCCAGCGCCGCCGGCGGTGAATGACCATCATTGATGGAACAACGGCTGCCGGTAGTCGGTCCCCGCGACGCTCATGATGCGCCATCAATGGACATCCCATTGCAGAAGGAGGCTCCACAAGAAGGCATCGAACCACCAGGCCAGAAACGGCGGGTCCCAACCTACGGATTGCGACGATGAGACCGGGAAGGGCGGGCGGACAAGAAGCATGCGGGAGCTCAAGGCGCCGCCCTGGTTCGGCAGAGATCAGGCCTCGTAGATCATCCGCTTCTGCATCCCGCCGTCGACGACGATCGTCTGCCCCGTGACGAAACCGGCGCCCGTCAGCCACTCGATGGCTTCAGCGCGCTCGAGCACCTGATGCCGCGCGAATGCGAGAACCTCTCGGGCGGCGAGATGCAGATGGTCGCCATCGGCCGCGCGCTGCTGGGCGCCCCGGGCCTCGTCCTCTTCGCCGAGCCCGAGCGCCGCCGCGCGCTCGTCGGGATCTGACGCATGGACCAGGCTGCTGCGCCCATTCTCGCCGTCGAGCGTCTCGAAAAGGTCTACAGGCGCGGCTTCCCGCCCCGCCCGACCTTTCGGCTGGCCGCGGACTTCCGCGTCGACAAGCCAGGCGTCATCGGCCTGATGGGCCCGAACGGCTCGGGCAAGACGACGCTCTTCGAGCTGATCACCGGCTCAAATCGCCCGACCGCCGGCCGCGTCAGCGTGCTCGGCCGCGACATCCACCGCGTGCGCCCCTCCGAGCGCGACCGGCTGGCGATCCACTATCACCAGTCCTATCAGGTCCGGCACTTCCGCAGCCTGACGCCCGGCTTCCTGATGCAGCGCGCCGGCAGTGACTATCCCGTCGTCCACCTCTTCGACGAGCCGCAGTTCAACACGCAGGACGGCTATATCGGCTTCATGCTCGACTTTTTCCGCCGGCTGCGCGCCGAGGGGCGGGTCGTCTTTCTTTGCCTGCACCCGCGTCGCGCGGCACGATCTCGGGCGGTTGGTGCGCCGTGACGGGCGGCGGCTCGCCCTGGAAGAATTCGATCTCGACCAGCGCCGTGTGGGCGGACGGTCCCTGGCCGAGCCGCGAGGTGCCCCGGTCGCGCGTCAGCACGTTCGGGTTGCCGTGCTTGCACAATGTGCCGGGCCGCCCGGGCTCGGCCGGGTCGAACCACGCGCCCGTCGAGAGCTGGACGACGCCGGGCCGCACCGCGTCCGACAGGACCGCGCCGGCCAGGCAGGCGCCGCGCTCGTTCCAGACCCGGACGACGTCGCCCGCGGCGATGCCGCGCGCCGCGGCGTCGCCGGGGTTGATCGTAATCGGCTCGCGGTCCGCGACCTTGGAGGCCTTCGACACCCGGCCGGGGTCGAACTGGCTGTGCAGCCGCGTGCGCGGCTGGTTCGAGATCAGGTGCAGCTGTCCGGGGGCGGCGTGGCCCAGCCATTCCGCAGGCTCGATCCAGACGGGATGGCCCGGGCAGTCGTCATAGCCGAAGCCGGCGATCCGCTCGGAGAAGATCTCGATGCGGCCCGTCGGGGTCGTCAGCGGGTTGCGCTGCGGGTCGTCGCGGAAGGCCGAGAGCAGGACTGGCTCGGACGGGTTGGGCGGCAGCTGGGCCGTCCCGGTCTCGCGCAGGGCGTCGAGCGTCGGCAGCGAAAAGCCCACCTCGCCGGCGCGCTGGCGCGCCTGGTCCCAGAGGTGGCGGATCCAGTCCTCGGGGCTGCGGCCCTCGGTATAGGCGGCCTCGAGCCCCATGCGGCGGGCCAGGCCGGAAAAGATCTCAAAGTCGCTGCGCGCCTCGCCGACCGGGTCGACGGCCTGGCGCATGGCGACGATCAGCGGCTCCCAATGCGTCATCGCGATGTCCTCGCGCTCGAGCGCCGTCGTCGCGGGGAAGACGATGTCGGCGTGCCGCGCCATCGGCGTCCACCAGATCTCGTTGACGATCACGGTCTCGGGCCGGTGCAGTGCCTGGACCAGCCGGTGCAGCTCCTGATGGTGGTGAAAGGGATTGCCGCCCGTCCAATAGACGAGCCGTATGTCGGGATAGCTGCGGCGCTGGCCGTCGAACTCGTACTCCGCCCCGGGGTTCAGCAGCATGTCCGAGATGCGGGCGACCGGGATCGCGGTGGCGACCGGGTTCCGGCCCTGCGGCACCGCCGGGAACTTGAAGGGCAGGACCGGGTTGCCGATGCCGTTCTCGGACGAATAGCCGATGCCGAAGCCGCCGCCCGGCAGCCCGATCTGGCCCAGCATGGCGGCCAGCACCACGGCCATCCAGACCGGCTGCTCGCCATGATCGGCGCGCTGGACCGACCACGAGACGGTGACCATCGTGCGCGTCGCCGCCATGCGGCGGGCCAGCGCCCGGATCGTGTCGGCCGGGATCTCGGTGATCGCGGCGGCCCAGTCGGCGTCCTTCGGCTGGCCGTCGGCGCCCATCAGATACGGCTCGAAGCGCTCCCACCCGGTGCAGTAGCGGTCGAGGAAGGCGCGGTCGTGCAACCCTTCGGCCGCCAGCGTGTGCGCGAGGCCCAGCATCAGCGCAACATCCGTATTCGGCCGGGCCGGCAGCCATTCGGCGCCGAGCTCGGCCATCATGTCCGAGCGCAGCGGCGAGACGCTGACGAACTCGGCGCCGTTCGCGCGGGCCGACAGCAACCCTTCGCGCATCGTGTGACGCCCGACCCCGCCGGAGGTGACCTGCGAGTTCTTCTGCGCCAGCCCGCCGAAGGCTATGATCAGCCGGCTGTGCTCGGCGATCACCGGCCAGGACGTGGCCGTGTTCAGCACCAATTCGGCGAACGGGCCGACGACGTGCGGCGCAATCGCATAGGCCGCGGCATAGGAATAGTTGGCGATCGAGGCGGTGTAGCCGCCGGCGCAGTTGAGAAAGCGGTGGATGTGGCTCTGCGCATGGTGAAAGCGCCCGGCGCTCGCCCAGCCATAGCTGCCGCCGAAGACCGCCTGGGGCCCGTGCTCGCGGCGCACGCGGTCGAGCGCGGCGGCGGCGATGTCCAATGCCTCGTCCCAGGGCACGGCGACGAAGGGCTCGCGGCCCCGGCCGGTGCGGTCGCCGCCGGGGCCGCGCTTCAGGTAATCGCGGCGGATGGCTGGCCGGCGCACGCGCGTCGGGTGGTCGACCATGTCGATGATGCCGGGGCCGATGACGGCCGGGTCCGGATCCTCGGCATAGTCGCGGATGCCGGTCAGCTTGCCGCCCTCGACCTCGGCCCAATAAGTGCCCCAATGCGTGCTGAATGGCGTGACCCGAACATCCGGCTTGTTCATGGCGTGCTCCCGTGCTTGGCCGGCAAAGTCGGGCGCCCGCCCGGCGCTGTCAACGGCCGGCGCCCTAGACGGTTTCCCACGCTCGACTCTCGCTGGAGGTCTTGGTGGCGGGGGTGGGACTCGAACCCACGACCTCGGGATTATGAGTTCCGCGCTCTAACCAGCTGAGCTACCCAGCCGCCCGATGGAGGCGCGGAATAAGGCCGGTCGGGCGCGCGGTCAAGCGCGATGCCGGCCCGGAGCCGGGCCGGTCGCCGGGCCGGCAGCCCGCCGCCTCCCCGCCCGCCAGACAGCGCTGCCCGCCCGCACCGCAACGCCGCCGCCGATCTTCTGCGACAGGATTTTCGATGAGATGACGTGTAGAAACCCCTTGCGGATCCGCTCGACGCCTTACCATATGTCCTTATGTAATGACTGGAGCTCGGATGACGCTGGAATCGACCGTGACATCGAAAGGGCAGACCACCCTGCCGAAGGATGTGAGGGACCGCCTCGGTCTCGCGCCGGGCGACAAGGTGCGCTACCTCATCATCGGTGACGAGATCCGTCTCGTCCGCCCGAGAAAGGTGATGACCCTGTGCGGAAGTCTTCCGCATCATGGCGAGGCCGTCGGACTGGACGAAATGGACCGGGCGGTTCGCGAGATGGCCGCCGCCCGGCAGCGTCCCGACAGGTGACACGCGACCGGTGATCGGGCTCGACAGCAACATTCTGGTCCGGTTTCTGGTGCAGGACGATCCCGCGCAGTCCGCCATGGCACGGTCGCTCCTGAGCCGCTGTTCCGCGAGGGAGCCGGGTTTCGTCGGCAGGGAAGTCCTTGTCGAACTGGTCTGGGTGCTCGAGCGCGCCTATGGCCGGGCGGCCCCGGACATCTCGTCCGCGCTGATCGGCCTGCTCGAGGCCGAGGAATTGGTCGTCGAGGACGCCGACGACGTTGCCGCGGCCGCTGTCGCCTATGGCAGCGGCATGACGGACTTCGCCGACCATATGATCGCGGCGGCCGCCATGCGCGCCGGCTGCGACACGCTCTACACCTTCGACCGGAAAGCGGCGCGCCACAATCGGGTGACGTTACTCGTGAAGTAGCGAGTGGTTCGACCGAGACGGGCGAGTCCGATTCGTCCGCATTTTGGCCGAACGCAGCGCGGACGCTCGCGTCACATTCATGCTGCGCTGCACGCAGACATCGAGATAGGCGGCAACATTTGAAGGCATTTTGGGGAAACTATGTCGATCAATGACTTAACGTGGCTTGGACGCGTGCAAGCCATCCGGCGTGCGCCTCCGCGCACCGCCTCTCACCGCCAGAAGGCGGGGGTCAGCAGCACCAGCACGCTGAGGAACTCGAGCCGGCCGAGCAGCATGGCGAGCGACAGCAGCCACTTCGCGGCGTCGGGCAGCGACGAGAAGTTGCCGGCGGGGCCGATCACCGGCCCCAGCCCGGGGCCGACATTGGTCACTGTCGCCACCGGCGCGGTCAGCGCCGTGACGAAGTCGAGGCCCATCAGCGAGAGCAGGATGGCCACGATGCCGATCGAGACCAGGTAGATGAACAGGAACGCCATGATCGACGAGACGATCTCAGGGCCGACGGGCCGGCCCTGGTAACGCATGGTGAAGACGCCGTGCGGGCTGCGCATGCGGCGCATCTGCACGACCAGCGTGCTGAACAGCACCTGCAGCCGGAACACCTTGGCGCCGCCGGCGGTCGAGCCGGAGCAGCCGCCGATCATGGCGACGATGAAGATGACGGCCACCCCGAGGCTGGTCCACTTGCCATAGTCGAGGGTGGCATACCCTGTGGTCGTGATCACCGAGGTCACGTGGAACAGCGCCGCGCGAATCGCCGGCTCGACCGCCCCGCCGTGCCAGATCTCGGCCGCCGCCGCGATGCCGGCCGCGACCAGCACGATGCCGACAAAGGACCGGATCTGCGTGTCGCGCAGCAGCGGCCGATGCCGCCCATGGCTGAGCTCGACGAAGCGGATGAAGGGCAGGCCGCCGAGCGCCATGAACAGGATGGCGGCGTACTGCGCCGGCGGCCCGAAGGCGCCGAAGGAGGCGTCGTAGTTCGCATAGCCGCCGGTCGAGAGCGTCGTCATCGCGTGGCAGATGGCGTCGAAGGTCCACATGCCCGTGGCCGAATAGGCCAGCGCGCAGAGGACGGTCAGGGTGACGTAGAGCACGAGCAGGTCGCCAGCGATCTGGGTCGCCCGCGGGATCACCTCGCCCGAGATGTCGAGGCTGACGGCGTGGAAGAACTGCATGCCGCCGACGCGCATGGCGGGCAGGAAGATGATCGCCACGATGACGATGCCGAGCCCGCCGAACCATTGCAGCATCGCCCGCCAGAGCAGCATGCCGCGCGGCATCGCGTCGAGCCCCGAGAAGACCGTCGACCCCGTCGTCGTCATGCCCGACATCGCCTCGAAATAGGCATCGGTAAAGCCCGCCTGCGGCGCGCCGAACACGAAGGGCAGCGCGCCGAAGGCCGGCAGGATCGCCCAGACGGCGACCGTCAGCATGAAGGCCTGCGGCCGCGCCAGCCCGCCCATCCAGTGCTGCCGGGTCAGCAGCGTCAGCGCGGCGCCGGCCGCGATCGTCAGCAGCGCCGCGATCAGCATCCCCTCGGCGTTTCCGTTGCCGTCGATCATGTCGATGGCGAAGGGCACGAGCATGGTGGCGCCCAGCACGGCGACATGCAGGCCAATCAGCCGCGTCACGGGCTGCAGCCGATAGCCCACGCGGTCGCGCCCGCCCTCGGCCAAAGCGGGCCCCTGCTCGCGCAGGCGCAACGGCTCGGACGGCGAGGCGCGGTTCACGTCAGCGGCGCCAGAAGACCGGGGCGAGCAGCACCAGCACGCTGAGGAACTCCAGGCGCCCGAGCAGCATGCCAGCCGACAGCAGCCACTTCGCTTCGGGCGACAGTGGGGCATAGTTGCCGGCCGGCCCGATAATGGGCCCGAGCCCGGGGCCGACATTGCAGAGCGCCGCGATCGATCCCGAAAGCGCGGTGATGAAGTCGAGCCCCATCAGCGACAGCAGGATCGCCCAGATTCCGATCGAGCAGAGGAACACGAAGAAGAAGGCCATGATGGACGAGACGATGTCGGGCTCGACCGGGCGGCCCTGGTAGCGCAGGGTGAACACGCCGTGCGGCGATCGCATGCGGCCGAGTTGCGTGCGCAGGGTCTCGAGCAGGATCTGGTAGCGAAAAACCTTGGCCGAGCACGAGGTCGAGCCGGCGCACCCGCCGATCAGCGGAATGATGAAGAACAGCGCCACGGGGAAGCCGCCCCAGGCATTGTAGTCGTCCGAGGCATAGCCGGTGCCCGTCATCACCGAGGTGACGTTGAAGAGCGCCTCGCGAATGGCCTCCTCGGCCGGGACGCGATGGCCGAGGACGAGCCAGGCAGCGATCGCGCCGCTGACGCCCAGGATGATCGCCAGGAAGGCGCGGATCTGGCTGTCGCGCGCCAGGCCGCGGACATTGCCCCGCCCCAGCTGGATGAAGCGGACGAAGGGCCAGGCTGCAAGCCACATGAACACGATCCCGACATAGTGCGCGGCCGGCGAGAACTCGGCGAAGCCGCTGTCCCGCGTGCCCATACCGCCGGTCGAGACGGTCGTCATCGTGTGGCAGATGGCTTCAAACGGGCTCATCCCCGCCGCGCCGTAACCGACGAAGCAGCCGAGCGTCAGCGCCAGATAGATCCAGATCAGCTGGCTCGCCACCTCGGAGGCACGCGGCAGGATGTCGCCCGAGATGTCGAAGGCCTCGGACTGGAAGAACTGCATCCCGCCGATCTTCATCGCCGGCAGGAACACCATGGCGACGATGACGATCCCCAGTCCGCCATACCACTGCATCATGGCGCGCCAGAGCAGCATCCCACGCGGCTGCTGCTCGAGCTCGGTGAAGACCGTGGCGCCCGTCGTGGTGACGCCCGACATGGCCTCGAAAAACGCATCGGTGTAGCTGGCGTTCGGCGCGCCGAAGACGAAGGGAAATGCGCCGAAGAGCGGGCCCACCACCCATATCAGCACCGTCAGCAGGAAGGCCTGCTGGCGGCTGAGCCCGTGCCGCGCGCCGACATTTGCCTGGGCCAGCGCCGCCCCGGCCGCCATCGTCAGGAACGCGGCGATCACCAGCCCGTTCCAATTCGGGTTCCCGTCCACGAAGTCAATCAGAGCCGGGAGCAACATGCTGGCGCCGAAGACGACGCTGAGCCGGCCGATGATGTCGCCGACGGGCTGGAAGCGGTGCGTTACATGGCGGCGGAGCCGTGTCGCGCCGCCGAGCAGGGCGTCGGCGCCGCTGAGGCTCTCTGGGTCGGGAGGTTTGCGCGCCATCTGCGCCGGTTTTCCGAGCGGGGGGGGGTGGGGGGCTCAGAAAGGCACGTCCTCGGCAGCCCCGGCCGCGTCGGTGACATAGGAGGCGACGACGCGCTTCTCGCCGGCCTTGTCGAAGGCGATGGTCAGCTTGTCGCCCTCGATGCTCGTGATGACGCCGTAGCCGAACTTCTGGTGGAAGACGCGGTCACCGGTCTCGAACCGGCTGATCGCATCGGCGTCGATCACCAGGTTGCGCGCCTCGCGCGGCTGGCCCACGCCCTTCATGCCGCGCCGCTCGCTCATGCGGCGCCAGCCGGGCGAGTTGTAGGTCGACGCGGCGACGGCGCGCTCCTCCAGAACGCTGCCGCGCGGCGTGGCCGCCGCGGCGCCGTAGTTGCCGCCATACAGGCCCGGCGGGGTCAGCACCTCGACATGCGCTGGGGGCAGCTCGTCGATGAAGCGGCTGGGCATGCCGGACTGCCAGCGGCCGTACATGTGCCGGTTGGCGGCGAAGCTGATCGTGGCGTGCGCGCGGGCGCGGGTGAGGCCGACATAGGCCAGGCGCCGCTCCTCCTCGAGGCCCTTCTGCCCGCTCTCGTCCATGCTGCGCTGCGAGGGGAACAGGCCGTCCTCCCATCCCGGGAGAAAGACGACGGGGAATTCCAGGCCCTTGGCGGCATGCAGCGTCATGATCGAGACCTTCTCGCCGCCATCCTCGGAATCATTGTCCATGATCAGCGCCACGTGCTCGAGGAACCCCTGCAGGTTCTCGAACTCCTCCAGCGCCTTGACCAGCTCCTTCAGGTTCTCCAGCCGGCCCGGGGCCTCGGGCGATTTGTCGTCGAGCCACAGCCCCGTATAGCCGCTCTCGTCGAGGATCGACTCGGCGATCGTGACGTGGTTGGCGCCGTCCTCGCGGAGCGCGGCGTTCCAGCGGTCGAAATCGTCGACCAGCTTGGCCAGCTCCCTGCCCGCGCGGCCCGACAGCGCGCCTTCGTCGACCGCGAGCCGGCAGGCGTCGAGCAGCCCCACGCCATGCTGGCGCGCCAGGGTGTTCAGCGTCTGCAGCGCCTTGTCGCCGATGCCGCGCTTTGGCGTGTTGATGATCCGCTCCAGCGCCAGCCCGTCGTCGGGGCTGACGGCGACGCGGAAATAGGCCATCGCGTCGCGGATCTCCATGCGCTCGTAGAAGCGCGGGCCGCCGATCACGCGATAGGGCAGGCCGATCGTCAAGAACCGGTCCTCGAAGGCGCGCATCTGGAAGCTGGCACGGACCAGAATGGCCTGGGCATCGAGCCCGCAGGGCTCGTGGCCGCGGGTGCCGCGCTGGTAGGCCTCGACCTCGTCGGCGATCCAGCGGGCCTCCTCCTCGCCGTCCCAGTGGCCGATCAGCCGCACCTTCTCGCCGGTGTTCACCTCGGTCCACAGGGTCTTGCCCAGGCGATCCTTGTTGGCGGCGATGACGCCGGAGGCGGCCGCCAAAATGTGCGGCGTCGAGCGGTAGTTCTGCTCGAGCCGGATGACCTGGGCGCCCTCGAAATCCTTTTCGAACTTCAGGATGTTGCCGACCTCGGCGCCGCGCCAGCCATAGATCGACTGGTCGTCGTCGCCGACGCAGCAGATGTTCCTGTGACCCGCCGCGAGCAGGCGCAGGAACAGGTACTGCGCGACGTTGGTGTCCTGGTACTCGTCGACGAGGATGTATCGGAAACGGTTCTGATAGTCCGCCAGCACGTCGCGGTTGGTCTGCAGGATCGTGACGACGTGCAGCAGCAGGTCGCCGAAATCGACGGCGTTCAGGACCCGGAGCCGTTCCTGATAGGCCTGGTAGAGCTCGGCGCCGCGGCCGTTGG
This sequence comes from uncultured Alphaproteobacteria bacterium, assembly GCA_963822985.1. Taxonomy (GTDB): domain Bacteria; phylum Pseudomonadota; class Alphaproteobacteria; order Rhodobacterales; family Rhodobacteraceae; genus Thermohalobaculum. The sequence goes on from CAWGJU010000018.1 coordinate 130,431, forward strand.
CAAAGCCGGTCTCGTCCGGCGGCACGCGCCGCGGCCCCAGCGCCTTGTTCTTCCAGCGGTCGAGCATCGAGGCGAAGAGGCGCGGCGGCCAGCGCTTGGCGTCGATGTTCTCGGCGTCGAGGATCTGCTTGATCACCCGGATCTGGTCGTCCGTGTCGAGGATCGTGAAGGTGCTCTTCAGGTCGACCAGTTCGGCGTGGCGGCGCAGCATCTTCACGCAGATCGAGTGGAAAGTGCCGAGCCAGGGCATACCCTCGACGGCGCCGCCGATCAGGTCGGCCACGCGCAGCTTCATCTCGCGCGCTGCCTTGTTGGTGAAGGTGACGGCCAGGATCTGGCTGGGCCAGGCGCGTCGCGTGTGGATCAGGTGCGCGAGCCGGGTGGTCAGCGCCCGCGTCTTGCCCGTGCCGGCGCCTGCCAGCACCAGCACGGGACCGTCGAGCGCCTCCACCGCCTGCATCTGCGGCGGATTTAGCCCCTGCATATAGGGCGGCGGCGCGGCGGCGCGCTGCGACAGCGGCACGTCGAACGCCTCGAAGGCGCCCTCGTCGAATTCCTGCCTGCTCATTGTGGTTACCCTAACCCGCGCGACGGGAATTGCAAAGTGCCGTTCGCGCATTGTTCGTCAGGTTACGCGCAGCGAACCAAGCGCCACGAACAGCGCGGCGGGCGAGCGGCGGGACGGCGGCTTGCGCGTGCGCTGGATCGCGCCATCTTACGCGCAAAGACAACAAGGGGAGACGGACGATGTTCGGCTTGCTGAAGAAGACGGCGATGCCCAGCCGCGAGGCGGCGCTGGAGGGGCGCGCTTACGCCATCCCGACCGCCGAGGCGCATTTCGTCAACGGCCGGCCGCTGGAGGGGCCTTACCCCGAGGGCAGCCAGATGGCGATGTTCGGCATGGGCTGCTTCTGGGGCATCGAGCGGGTGTTCTGGAAGCTGCCGGGCGTCTGGGTGACGATGGCGGGTTATGCCGGAGGCTTCACGCCGAACCCGACCTATGGGGAGGTGTGCTCGGGCCGCACCGGGCACAACGAGGTGGTCCGGGTCGTATTCGACCCGTCGAGGGTCGGCTATGACGAGCTGCTGCGCCGGTTCTGGGAGGGGCACGACCCGACCCAGGGCATGCGCCAGGGCAACGATGTCGGCACGCAGTACCGCAGCGGCATCTACGTCTATGGACCCGAGCAGGAGACGGCGGCCAAGGCGAGCCTGGCGGCGTTCCAGCCGCGGCTGACGGCGGCCGGCTACGGGCCGATCACGACCGAGATCGTCGCCGCGCCCGAGTTCTATTTCGCCGAGGACTATCACCAGCAGTATCTGGCGAAGAACCCGGGCGGCTATTGCGGCGTGGGCGGCACCGGCGTCACCTGCCCGATGGGCACGGCGGCCTGAGGCGGCGTCCCGCCACGCAAGAGGGCGGGCTGACAGCCCGCCCTTTGCGTTCCGGCCGGAGCGCGGGGGCCAGCCCCGCGCATGTCAGAACGTGACGCGGCCGGCGCTCAGCTCTGCGACGTCCCAGCGGGTCAGGCCGATATCGTCGAGCTGCGCATCGTTGAGCCGGCTGAGCTCGGAGATCGTCCGACGCCGGGCGTTCCAGGCGCCAAAGAGGCCGACGGCCTGTTCCAGCAGGCCGGGGCGGAACTCTCGCGGCAGGTCGGCGATGCTGAGCCCGAGATCCTCGAGCTCGGACGGGCTGAACCGGTCGAGCGGCGTCGCGCGTCGCGCGCCGAAGATCGCGTCGAACGCGCCGGTCAGCGCCGAGCTGGCGCGGTAAATCGTGATCGCGCCGAAGGGCGCGGTGCGGCGGGGTTCCATATAGGACATAGCCGGACTCCAATTCCGAAACTATCTGGCAGCGCGACCCGCTGCCGGGTTGAGCGGCATCTAGGCCGTGTGAGTGTGGTACACAAATGCCGCGTACGCATGATCGATATGCGCGCCGAGCAAGGATCCGTTGAAGCTTTCGTCACAGATTTGCGCGTCCCCTGCCGCGGGCACGAGCAGAACACGATCGGGGCGCTGGCCCGCGTTCCTGCTTCGTGCTAGCACGACGGAAAGATGTGAGGGGCAGCAGTGCGGGTCATCGGCTTCGATCCGGGGCTCCGGCGCACCGGCTGGGGCGTCGTCGACTGGCGCGACGGCCGGCTGGCCCATGTCGCGAACGGCGTCTGCGCAACCGATGGCGGCGAGCTGGCGGGCCGGCTCGCGGCGCTGCACGCGCAGATAGACACAGTGCTGGTTGCCCACGCGCCCGATGCGGCGGCGGTGGAGATGACATTCGTCAGCAAGGATGCGGTGGCGACGCTGAAGCTGGGCCAGGCGCGCGCGATCGCGCTGCTGGTGCCGGCGCAGCGCGGGCTTGCCGTGGCCGAATACGCCCCGAACGCCGTCAAGAAGGCGGTGGTCGGCGTCGGCCATGCGGACAAGCGGCAGATCCAGCACATGGTGGCACGGCTGCTGCCGGGCGTGCGGCTGAGCGGGGCGGACGCCGCCGACGCGCTGGCCGTGGCGATCTGCCATGCCTGGATGGCGGGAACGGGCGCGCGGCTGGCCGCGGCAGTCGGGGCCGGGCGGTGAGGGGCGCGGGGATCGGGCCGGCGATCGGCACGGTGATCGGCACAGCGAGATGATCGGGCGAGATGATCGGGAAAGTGACGGGCACGATCGACTACAAGGCCGACGATCATGTGCTGATCGAGGCGGGCGGCGTCGGCTATGTGGTGCATTGCGCGCCGGGGACGGTCGCCGCGATGCCGGGTCCCGGCGAGGTGGCGGCGCTCTACACCGAGCATGTGGTTCGCGAGGACGCCATGCACCTCTACGGCTTCCGCACGCTGGCCGAGCGGGAGTGGCACCGGCTGCTGACCTCGGTGCAGGGCGTCGGCTCGCGTGTCTCTTTGGGGCTGATCGACGCGCTGGGCGTCGGCGGCCTCGGTCGGGCGCTGGCCGCGGGCGACGCTGTGGCGCTGCGCCGGGCGCCCGGGGTGGGGCCGAAGCTGGCCACGCGCATCGCCAGCGAGTTGAAGGGCAAGGCCCCCGCGATGATGGCGCTGGGTGCCGGGCCAAAGCACGCGCCGCGCCCGACCGAGGCGGCGGGTGGCCGGCGGGCCGTCCCGGTGGCCGCGCCGGAGGAGGGCGAGCTCGCGGCCAGCGCCGATGCGCTCTCGGCCCTGGTGAACCTCGGCTATGACCGGATGGAGGCGGCGGCCGCCATTGCCGAGGCCGGCGCCGCCGGCGCCATGGGCGAGGCGGCGCTGATCAAGTCGGCGCTGCGCGCGCTGGGGAGGAACCTCTAAGTGGCGACGCCCGACCCCGCGCCTGGCTCCGTGCCTGGCTCCGTGCCGGACCCGGCGCCCGATCCAAGCCTGCGGCCCGATCCGCTGGCCGACGACGCGCCCGAGCGGGCGCTGCGGCCCCAGCGGCTGGACGAGTTCATCGGCCAGGCCGAGGCGCGCGGCAACCTGTCCGTCTTCATCGAGGCGGCGCGCCGGCGCGGCGAGGCCATGGACCATCTGCTGTTCCACGGCCCGCCGGGCCTCGGCAAGACGACGCTGGCGCAGATCGTCTCGCGCGAGCTGGGCGTGAATTTCCGCATGACCTCGGGCCCCGTCATCGCCCGGCCGGGCGATCTGGCCGCCGTGCTGACCAATCTCGAGCCGCGCGACGTGCTGTTCATCGACGAGATCCATCGCCTGAGCCCCGTGGTGGAGGAGATCCTCTACCCGGCGATGGAGGATTTCGAGCTGGACCTGGTGATCGGCGAGGGGCCGGCGGCGCGCACGGTGCGCATCGACCTCTCGCCCTTCACGCTGATCGGGGCGACGACCCGGCTGGGGCTGCTGACCACGCCGCTGAGGGACCGCTTCGGCATCCCGCTGCGGCTGGAATTCTATACGCAGGCGGAGCTGCGCGAGATCGTCGCCCGTGCCGCCCGGCTGATGGCGCTGGAGGCCGAGCCTGACGGGCTGGCCGAGATCGCCCGGCGGGCACGAGGCACGCCGCGCATCGCCAACCGGCTGCTGCGGCGGGTGGCCGACTTCGCCGTCGTCGAGGCCGGCGGCCGGCTGACGCGGGGGCTGGCCGCCCGGGCGCTCGAGCGGCTGGGCGTGGACGGGCTGGGGCTCGACAGTGCCGACCGACGCTATCTGAGGCAGATCGCCGAACATTACGGCGGCGGCCCTGTCGGGGTCGAGACCATGGCGGCGGCGCTGTCCGAGGCGCGCGACGCCATCGAGGAGGTGATCGAGCCCTATCTGATGCAGGCCGGCATGATCGCCCGCACCCCGCGCGGCCGCGTCCTGACGGCCGGCGCCTGGCGGCATTTGGGGCTCGAGCCGCCGCGCCGCGCCGGGCAGTCGGAGCTGTTCGAGGGCAAGTAGCGACGGGGAGCCGAGCGGGCCGCAGGCGTATGGCTCGGAATTGCAAACGCGCCGACACTCGCGACGCCTCGCGGGTGGGCCGTCCGGGGCTTCAGGCCGGGGTGACTGCCAGCGTTCAGGTGGCCAGGAGCGAGGGCAGGGTCGGATAGCGGTGCTCGAACGCGTCGAAGGCGCCGCCGAGGATCATCTCGATGGCGACCGCGGCGAGGATGATCGCCATGGTCCGGCTGACGACGCTGATGACGGTCGGGCCGACGGCGCGGGCGATCGACGCGGCGAAGAGCAGGCTGACGCCGAGGATGGCGGCGACGGCGAGCATGACGGTGGCAAGCGTGGCGATCTCGCCGGCATAGTCGAGCTGATAGGCGAAGATGATCGTCGTGACGATGGCGCCCGGCCCGAAGGTCAGCGGGATCGCCAGCGGCACCACCGCGATGTTCTTCGGCCGCCTGCTGCCCTCGGCCACCGCCTTGGCGTCGCCGGCCGAGGGGCCTTCGTCGCGCAGCATCGAGAGCGCGATGCCGAGGATGATGATGCCGCCGGCGATCCTGAGCGACGGGACGCTGATCGAGAAGGCCGCGAGGATCTCCTCGCCGATCATCAGCGAGGATGGAGCGCCCGAGCGGCCCTTTGGCCCGGAGGAGGTCGCGGTGACGGCCGGGGCGATCTCTCCCACGACCGGCCGCCGCTACGGCGTCGCGCGCGTCTGCCGCGTCTGCCGCGTGTGCTGGGGCGTGGCGCGCTCGTCGTTCTACGCCGCGAGGGCCACCGTCGCCGAGGAGCGGCCGCAGCGGACGCGCGGCCGGCGCGGACCGAAGCCCGCGATCTCGGACGCGGATCTCCTCGCAGCGATCCGGGACGACCTGGTGCGCTGCCCTGGTCGGGCGAAGGGCATCGCAAGGTGTGGGCGCGCTTGCGTGTGCTCGACGGCCTGCGCGTCGCGCGAAAGCGCGTGCTTCGCCTCATGCGGGAGAACGCGCTCTCTCGCCGCATCGGGCACGCCGCGCCCGGAGCAGACGCACGATCGCAGGATCGTCACGGAGGCGCCGAACGTGATGTGGGCGATCGACGCGACGCAGATCACCACCGCCCGCGACGGCAAGGTCTGGCTCTTCGGCGTCGCCGAGCACTGGAACGCCGAGCTCGTCGGTTGGCATGTGACGAAGCACGGCACCCGGCACGAGGCTCTGCAGGCGATGAGCATGGCGGTGTCCGAGCAGTTCGGGCACCTCGGCCGCGACGCCGCCGAGGTCTCGCTCTGCGGCACGACCACGGCAGCGCCTTCATGTCCGAGGACTTCCAGCGCCAGGTGAAGGCCTGGGGCATGACGTCGAGCTACGCCTTCGTCGCCCAGCTCGAGACGAACGGCGTCATCGAGCGCCTCTTCCGCACCTTCAAGGAGCAGGTCGTGTACGGACGGATCTTTCAGACGATCAAGGAGGTCCGCGACGCGTTCGCGCGTTCGTCGCCCGCTACAATACTGAGTGGCTGGTCGAGAAGAACGGCCTCGTAGCCCACGGCCGCGAAGACCTGGATGGCGGCCAACTCAAGGCGGCGCGTAGTGCAAATATTGTCCAGGAAGGGTGGTACATGCGATAAGCCCGGCGACGATGACGGTGCCCATCACGACCAGGGCGGTCTTGCGCCGCTCGCCCGGCGAATAGCCGTCGGTCAGGCTGAGGAAGATCGGGATGCCATAGGCTGGGTTCACCAGCGCGAACAGCGCCGCAAAGAACTTGGCGAAGATCACCGGGTGAAACGCCGCGCCAAAATCCATCGCCCGATCTCCCCCGTTTCGGCCGGGTGCTGTACGCCCCGGCCCGGGTTAGCCTAGGACCGAGGCAGAAGATATGAACAGTCTCGGAAGCGTTGTGGGCACGAGGTGATGGCGAGCAGGATGCCAGGCAGGCAGGTCGAGGCCGGGGCTCACCGCCTCTGCGTCCGCGTCTATTACGAGGACACCGATTTCGGCGGCGTCGTCTATTACGCCAATTACCTGAAGTTCATCGAGCGGGGTCGGACCGAGGCGCTGCGGGCGCTGGGCGTCGACCAGGTGGCGCTGAAGGCGGCGGGATTGGTCTTCGTCGTTCGCCGTGTCACGGCCGACTGGCTGGCGCCTGCGAGGTTCGACGATTTGCTCGACGTGCTGACCGAGCTGACGGAGATCGGCGGGGCGTCGGTGCGCATGGGTCAGGAGGTCCGCCGGGGCGGGACGACGCTGTTCCGCGCGGCGGTGCAGATCGCCTGCATGGACGAGGCCGGGCGGCCGCGCCGGCTGCCGGAAGAGGTGCGGGCGCGACTTCTCGTCCTAGGCGACAGGGCTTGACCAATGGATCATTCCAGCGGAGGTGACGCGCCGATTTCGCCGGCAAGTTCACGAGCACGCTACGGGCCGCGCGAGACCATCGCAATTTCGCGCGGGATCGCGTATTGAGGACGAGAGGCGGCCGCGCGGAAGAGCCGAAATCGGCCGGGCGCGCGCGAATTGGGTAGGGCAGACATGACGGGCAGTATTGCCGCGATCGGGTTGAGCGTGGCCCTGGGCGCTCAGGCGGCGCTGGGCGACGGCACCATCCCCGCCGCGGTCGGCGAGGTGGATTTCTCGGTCTGGGCGATGTTCGCGCGGGCGACTTTCACGGTCAAGCTCGTGATGATCGTGCTGTTGCTCGCCTCTTTCTGGTCGTGGGCGATCATCATCGAAAAGGTGATGGTCTTCGCGCGGCTGCGCCGCCAGTCGGCGAACTTCGAGGAGGCGTTCTGGTCGGGGCGGCCCCTCGACGACCTCTTCGACCGGATCTCGGGCAAGCCCGGGAGCCCGATCGAGCGGGTCTTCGTCGCCGGCATGACCGAATGGCGGCGGTCCTTCGGCGATGGCGGGCTGATCCCCGGCACCCAGCAGCGGGTCGAGCGGGCGATGCAGGTGGCCATTGCGCGGGAGTCCGAGGTGATCAACCGGCGGCTGCCGTTCCTGGCCTCGGTCGGCTCGACGGCGCCGTTCGTCGGTCTCTTCGGCACCGTCTGGGGCATCAAGCACAGCTTCGAGTTGATCGCGACGCAGCAGAACACGAACCTGGCGGTCGTGGCGCCCGGCATCGCCGAGGCGCTGCTGGCGACCGCGCTGGGTCTCCTGGCGGCGATCCCGGCGGTGCTGGCCTACAACCGGCTGATCGGCGAGGCGGGCAGCCTGACGGGTGCGCTCGAGAACTTCGCCGACGAGTTCTCGACGATCCTCGCCCGGCAGATCGACCGGCACCACGTCATGGAGGACGCATGATGGGCGCATCGGTGCAGCAGGCAGGGCGCGGCGGCGGCCGGCGGCGCGGCGCGGCGGCGCGGCCGATGTCCGAGATCAACGTCACGCCCTTTGTCGACGTCATGCTGGTGCTGCTGATCATCTTCATGGTGGCGGCGCCGCTGCTGACGACCGGCGTGCCCGTCAACCTGCCGAAGACGAATGCCGCGGCGCTGCCGACCGAGCAGGAGGAGCCGCTGATGCTGACGATCGACTCGGAGGGGGTCATCTACCTGCAGAAGGAGCCGCAGGAGATCGCGACGCTGCCCGAGAAGCTGGTCGCCGTGCGCGAGGCGCGCGGGCAGGACGGCGGCAAGATCTATCTGCGCGCCGATAACGGGCTGAGCTATGGCTATGTTCAGCAGGTGCTGGCGATGGTGCGGAACGCTAACTTTGCCTCGATCAGCATGGTCCACGATCAGCCAAAGCAGACGGAGTAGCCCTTGCGGCGCGGCGCGGCCATTTCCGGGGCGATGCATCTGGGCGTGCTGGGGCTCGCCCTGTTCGGCGCCGATTGGTTCAGCGACCGCGAGCCGATCCCGCTTGACCTGACCGAGATCGAGATGGTGGACGGCGCCGAGCTGGACGCCCGGCTCTCGACGGCGCCCGTGGTGCAGAGCGCGGGGCCGGCCGAGATGAGCCCGCCATCGCCGGGCGACAGCGCGCCGGCCAGCGCCGAGGCGCCCGACGCGGCTGCCGAGGCCGCGGCGGTGGCGGCGCTGGAAAGTGCGCCCGCGCCCGAGCCGCGGCCGGACGCGCCGAAGATCACCTTTCCGCCGCCTCCGACGGACGTGCCCTCGGAAGCGCCGGCGCCGTCCATCGCCGAGATCCCCTCGCCGGACCCGCTCGACCAGCAAGCCGCCGAGCCCGAGAGCCCGGCCTCGACCGAGCCGGTGCAGCCGCTGGCCTCGATGAAGCCTCCCGCCCCCTCGCCGCGGCCGCTGCCGCCGCCCGAGCCGGAGCCCGAGGCCGAGCGCACGCCCGAACCCGCCGAGGCCACCGTGCCGCAGCCGACGGCGCCCGAACCGCCCAAGCCCGAACCCGCGCCCGCCGCCGAACCCGAGCCCGAGGCGTTGGCGGCCGCCGAGCCCGAAGCGCCGCCGAGCCTGGCGCCGCAGCAGGCGAAGCTGCCCGTCGCCAAGCCGGCGGAGCTCGCGCGCGCGGCGCGCGCCGCTTCCCGCCCCGAGCCGCAGCAGGCGGCCGAGGCCAAGCCCGACAAGCCCGAGCAGCGCGTCGCCCAGGCCGAGACCAAGCCCGCCAAGCCCGCCGGCGGCTCGAGCCGGCCGACGGCGCCGCTGAACGAGGGCGAGAAGAACGCCCTGCGGCTGGGCATCAAGAACTTCTACACATATAGCGGTCGGCAGGATCCGAGCCTGCGCGTAACCATCCGCGTCCGCTTGAACGAGCAGGCCGAGATCGAGGGCAAGCCGGAGCTGCTGCGGGCCGAGGGCGGCGACGCGGGTTCGCAGAAGTCGCTGTTCGACTCTGGCCGCCGGGCGCTGCTGCAGGCGCAGAACGCCGGCGAGTTCAAGAAGCTGCCGCCCGACAAATACGGCGCCTGGAAGGTGCTGAACGTCGTCTTCACCACCGAGAAAGGGATCGACTTCTCGTCATGACAGCGCACCGCCCAAGCCTTGCCCGTCTCGCCGCCCAACCGGCTGGCCCGCTGGGCGCCCCTCTGGTTGCCCTGGCGATCCTGATGCTGCTGGTGATGGCGCTCGCGGTGCCGACGGCCGCACGGGCGCAAGCCGCCTCCGAGGGCACGACGATCGTCGTCGGCGACCCGAACTTCCAGCCGATGCCGATCGCCGTCGCGGACTTCGTCGCGCCCTCGGAGCTGGCCGGCGAGGCGGAGAACATCCGCGGGGTCGTCGAGGCGGATCTGGAGCGCTCGGGGCTGTTCCGGATCGTCCCGCGCAGCGCGCACATTGCGCGCGTCACCGACTTCAACCAGGTGCCGACCTATGCCGACTGGCGGACGATCAATGCCCAGGCGCTGGTGACGGGGCAGATCGGGCGTTCGGCCGATGGCCGGCTGGTTGCGCAGTACCGGGTCTTCGACACCCAGGCCGAGGAGCAGCTCGAAGGGCAGCAGATCCTTGCCGCCCCGGCCGATTGGCGCCGCGTCGGGCACAAGCTGGCCGACGGCGTCTACAGCCGGCTGACGGGCGAGGGACCATATTTCGACAGCCGCGTCGTCTTCGTCGCCGAGAGCGGGCCGAAGGGCGACCGCACCAAGCGGCTGGCGGTGATGGACCAGGACGGCGCGAACGTGCGCTTCCTGCCGGACGCCTCGGGGCTGGTACTGGGACCGCGGTTCTCGCCGAACGACCAGCTGGTGCTCTACACCTCCTATCAATCGGGCCAGCCCGAGCTCTACCTCACCAACCTCGACACCAATCAGCGCGAGCGGCTGGGCGCCTTTCCGGGCATGAGCTTCTCGCCGCAGTTCTCGCCCAATGGCAACGAGGTGGTGTTCAGCGTCGCCGAGGGGGGCAATGTCGACATCTGGGCGATGAACCTGGCCAATCGCTCGAAGCGCCGGCTGACGAGTGGCGCGTCGATCGAGACCTCGCCGTCATTCTCGCCCGACGGCAGCCGGATCGTCTTCGAGTCGGACCGCGGCGGCAAGCAGCAGCTTTATGTCATGCCGGCGGGCGGCGGCGAGGGCACGCGGATCAGCTTCGGCGCCGGCAGCTATGGCGCGCCGGTCTGGTCGCCCAAGGGGGATCTGATCGCCTTCACCAAGATCCTGAGCGGGCGGTTTCATATCGGCGTCATGCGGCCCGACGGGTCGGAAGAGCGGCTGTTGACGACGAGCTTTCTCGACGAGGGGCCGACCTTCTCGCCCAACGGCCGGGTGCTGATGTTCTCCCGCGAGACGCCGGGGGCGAGCGGCACCGCGCAGGTGATGAGCATCGACGTGACCGGGCGCAACCTGCGCCGGGTCGAGACGCCGGGGGCGGCGTCCGACCCGGCCTGGTCGCCGCTGCGCGACTGATCGGAGGAAACGACGGGTGCGACGCCGATGCGCATGGCATCAAAGCGGATTTTCCGCCTCTTGCGCCGCGCCCGATGCGCTGGGATACTCCCGAATGGGGGGAGCGTGTGCCCCGCCTGGGCACGGGGCTTGAGGGACAAGAGGAGCTCCATTTGATGAAATTTTCACCGATCTTCGCGGTCATCGCGGTGGTCGCAATGGCCGGCTGCGCCGACGAGACGCCGCCTGACGCGTCGGCCGCCGCCGGCGGGGCGGGAACCGGCTATGGCGCCGGCCAACCCGCGCCGAACACGGTCGAGTACTTTAACCAGGTCGTGGGCGACCGCGTGTTCTTCGGCACCGACGAGTACACGCTGGACGGCGAGGACCAGGCCACGCTGCGCCGACAGGCCGAGTGGCTGCAGGCGAACCCCGGCAGCAACGCCACCGTCGAGGGGCATGCCGACGAGCGTGGCACGCGCGAGTACAACCTGGCGCTGGGCGCCCGCCGCGCCAACTCGGCGCGCGAGTTCCTGATCAGCCAGGGCGTCTCGCCGGCGCGCCTGCAGGCCGTGTCTTTCGGCAAGGAGCGCCCGGTGGCGCTCTGCTCGGACGAGAGCTGCTGGTCGCAGAACCGCCGGGCCGTCACGGTGGTGACGGGCGCGCCGCTGACCTGACCGGAACGAAGGCGGCGCGGCCTGTCCGCGCCGCCCGCGACCCGGTCCACGACCCGGCCCATTGCCCGGCCCATCACCCGGCACGGCGGAGAACCCCAGCACGGAGGCAGCGATGCGCGTCCATAACCGGCAGAGCGGCATCGGAGTGGCGGCGGCGCTGGCGACCGGCATCGCGGTCGCCGCGCTCGTCGGCGGCGGCAAGGCGGCCGAGGCGCAGCAGGGCAGTTCGGCCGAGGCGCTGTTCGGCGCGCGCCTCAACGACTTGGAAGGCGAGGTCCGCCGGCTCACCGCGATGGTCGAGGAGCTGCAGAACACGCAGCGGCGCATCGCCGAGGAGGCGGCGCGACGCTTCTCGGACATCGAGTTCCGGCTGACCGAACTGGAAGGCGGCGACGTCGGCGGGCTGCAGCCGGTGCCGCCGCTGGGCGGCGTCGGCGCCGATCTGGGCGGCGGACAGGCCTCCGGCACAGGTCAGAGCCAGGCCCGGCAGGGCGCGCAAATTGCCGCCGTTTCGGTGGCCGAGCAAGGCGATCTCGACCGGGCGGCGGCGGATGTCCAGCAGGGCCGCTACGACCAGGCCGAGGACCGGCTGCGACGGTTCCTGAGCGACTATCCGGCGAGCCCGCTGACGGGCGATGCCTGGTACTGGCTGGGCGAGAGCCAGCTGGTGCGCGGCAATAGCGGCGCGGCGGCGCGCAGCTACCTCAGCGGCTATAATGCCGACCGGCGGGGTGCGCGGGCGGCGCATAATCTTTATCGGCTTGGCGTGGCGCTAGGCCGGCTTGGGCAGGTCAACGAGGCCTGCCTGACGCTGCGCGAGGTGGGTGCGCAGTTCCCGTCGGCGCCGGACAATCTGGTCGACAAGGCCGAGACCGAGGCCGACGCTCTGTCCTGTGGGTGAGGCGCCTGAGGGCGGCGCACCCGACCTGGCCGCCGAGGTTGCGGCCATTCTGGACTGGCTGGTGCCCCAAGGCCGCCTCGGCGTGGCCGTCTCTGGCGGGGGCGATTCGATGGCGCTGCTCGCCATCGCCGCGACATGGGCGCGCCGGCATAGGCGCGAGCTGTCGGCCGCGACGGTCGATCATGGGCTGCGCGAGGCCAGCGCCGACGAGGCGGCATTTGTCGCCGCCTTCTGCAAGCGGCTGGGCGTGCGGCACGCGGTGTTGCGGGCCGGGCCTATGGCGCCGGGCAACGTGGCCGCGGCGGCGCGGGATGCGCGGTATCGGCTGCTCGCCGACTGGGCGCGGGCCGGCCGGGCGACCTCCGTTCTTCTCGGCCACACCATGGACGATCAGGCCGAGACACTGCTGATGCGGCTGGCGCGCGGCTCGGGCGTCGAGGGGTTGTCGGGCATGGCGCCGCGGCGCGATTGGGGGGGCGTCGCCTGGCTGCGGCCGATGCTGGGCGTCCGGCGCGCGCCCTTGCGCGACTGGCTGCGTGGCCGCGGGATCGCCTGGGTCGACGACCCGACGAACGAGGACCCTGGCTATGACCGGGTCAAGGCGCGCCGGGCGCTGGAACTGCTCGAGCCGCTGGGGCTGACGGTCGAGGGGCTGGCCGAGACGGCGGCGCGGCTGCATCGCCAGCGCCGGGTGCTGTTGCGGGCCGCCTCGGACACGGCCGCGGCGGCGCTGCGCTGGGGCGAGTTCGGCGAGGCCCGGCTGGCGCTGGCGCCCTTGCGCGCGACCGAGCGCGACACGGGCCTGCGCGTCTTCGCCGAGGCGCTCGTGCGGGTGGGCGCGCGCAGCTATCGGCCGCGCTTCCGGAGCCTGGAGCCGGCGCTGGCGCGGTTGCTCGGGGGGCAGGCGGCCGGGATGACGCTGGGCGGCTGTCTCGTCGCGCCGGATCTTCAGGGCGACACAGTGCTGATCTGCCGCGAGCCCGCCGCCGTGGCAGGGCCGGTGCCGCTGGCGCCGCCGGCGATCGTCTGGGATGGCCGCTGGCGTGTCACGGCACCGGAAGCGCCGGGTGGGCTGCACGTCGGCGCCCTGCGGGGGTCCGGCTGCGACCGGCTGTCGCGGGATGCGTTGGCTGGCGGCTGGCGGCCGCCGGCCGCCTGGAGCGCGGCGCCGCGGCCGTTGCGCGAGACGGTCCCGGCCGTTTACGCCGCGCCCACGGGGGCGGCCGAGGACCTGCTCGCCGTGCCGGCGGCGGCCTTTGTCGCTACCGCGGCGCCCGCTTGGGTGGTGGACATCACGGCAGAGCTCGTTCGGCCGCCGGAAGCGATGCCCTAAGAGGGCGCTCTTGCGCGGTTGAACATCTTAACTGGCGCGCCGTTCGCCCTATGTTAGTGTGCGAAGCGGCGCCTTAGGGGCCGCCATCCCTCTGATCTGAGAGGCACCACATTGGGAAACGCTAAGAACCTCGTCTTCTGGGCAATTCTGATCCTGTTGATGGTCACGCTGTTCAGCGTGCTGCAGGATGGCTCGGGCGCTGGGCGCAACGGCCGGCTGTCGTTCTCGGACTTCATGGCGAAGGTCGAGAACAACGAGGTCCAGGACGTCACGATCGACGGCGAGAAGATCGAGATCCACACCCGCGACAACCGGCGCTTCACCACCGTGCAGCCGGCAGGCGCCGATGTGGTCCAAGACCTGCGCCAGCACAATGTCGAGATCAATGTCGAGCCGCAGGAGCGCAGCTTCCTCAGCGCGATGAGCTTCTACCTGCTGCCGATGCTGCTGCTGATCGGCTTCTGGTTCTTCATGCTGAACCGGATGCAGGGCGGCGGGCGCGGCGCCATGGGCTTTGGCAAGTCCAAGGCCAAGCTGCTGACCGAGCGCTCGGGCAAGGTGACGTTCGACGACGTCGCCGGCATCGATGAGGCCAAGGAGGAGCTCGAGGAGATTGTCGAGTTCCTCAAGGACCCGCAGAAATATTCGCGCCTGGGCGGCAAGATCCCGAAGGGCGCGCTGCTCGTCGGCCCTCCGGGCACCGGCAAGACGCTGCTGGCGCGCGCCATCGCCGGCGAGGCGGGCGTTCCGTTCTTCACGATTTCCGGCTCGGACTTCGTCGAGATGTTCGTCGGCGTCGGCGCCTCCCGTGTCCGCGACATGTTCGACCAGGCCAAGAAGAACGCGCCCTGCATCGTCTTCATCGACGAGATCGACGCCGTCGGGCGCCATCGCGGAGTAGGCTACGGCGGCGGCAATGACGAGCGCGAGCAGACGCTGAACCAGTTGCTGGTCGAGATGGACGGCTTCGAGGCGAACGAGGGCGTGATCCTGATTGCGGCGACCAACCGGCCTGACGTGCTCGACCCGGCGCTGCTGCGCCCGGGCCGGTTCGACCGGCAGGTCACGGTGCCGAACCCAGACGTGAAGGGGCGCGAGAAGATCCTGCAGGTACATGCGCGCAAGGTGCCGCTGGCGCCGAATGTCGACCTGCGCGTCATCGCGCGCGGCACGCCGGGCTTCTCGGGCGCCGATCTTGCCAACCTCGTCAACGAGGCGGCGCTGGCGGCGGCGCGCGCGGACAAGCGGCTCGTCACCATGGACGATTTCGAGTACGCCAAGGACAAGGTCATGATGGGCGCCGAGCGGCGCAGTATGATCATGACCGAGGAGGAAAAGGCGCTGACGGCCTATCACGAGGCCGGCCACGCCATCGTCGGCCTGAACGTGCCCAGCCACGACCCGATCCACAAGGCGACGATCATCCCGCGCGGCCGGGCGCTGGGCATGGTGATGAGCCTGCCGGAGCGCGACCACCTGACTCGCCCGCGCGTCTGGTTCACCTCGCGCATCGCGATGGGCATGGGCGGCAAGGCGGCCGAGGTGCTGAAGTTCGGCGAGGAGAACGTGACCTCGGGCGCGGCGGGCGACATCAAGCACGTGACGCAGCTGGCGCGGTCGATGGTGACGCAGTTCGGCATGTCCGACAAGCTCGGCAACATAGACTACGCCAACGAGAACCAGAGCTATCTGGGCGCCTGGCAGGGCCAGTCGAGCCATGCCGGCACCACCCAGCAGATCATCGACGAGGAGGTCCGTCGCCTGGTCGACGAGGGCTATGTGACGGCCAAGCAGATCCTCACCGAGCAAGCCGAGGGGTTCGAGCGGCTGGCGCGGGGTCTTCTGGAATACGAGACGCTGACGGGCGACGAGATCCGCAAGGTGATGGCCGGCGAGGCGCTCGATCGCTCGGACGATAGCGGCTTGCCGCCGGTGTTGCCGGGCGGCGGGCACTCGGCCA